>NZ_OZ481790.1:0-4800000 GCF_984798905.1 Paenibacillus sp. SRL342 | reverse complement strand
CCTCGAAGTCCTGAGCTGTATTTTAGTCTTCTGGGCATATTGAAAGCTGGAGCCATCGCGGGTCCGTTGTTCGAAGCTTTTATGGAAACGGCAGTGAAGGATCGGCTGGAGGATAGCGGAGCAGTAGCACTCGTCACCACTCCGGAATTGCTAAAACGCATCAAACGTTCCGAATTGCCCGAACTCAAACATATATTTATTGTGGGTGGGGGCGTGCAGACTGAAGAAGGACTCATCGATTTTGATGCAGAGATGTCTGCCGCTTCGGATGAGATGGAAGTAGAGTGGCTGAATCGTGAGGATGGTTTGCTTATTCATTATACCTCAGGCTCTACGGGTAAACCCAAAGGGGTGTACCATGTTCAAAATGCCATGATTCAGCACTATTATACAGGTAAGGTTGTTCTGGATTTACGTGAGGATGATGTGTACTGGTGTACTGCTGACCCTGGTTGGGTGACAGGCACCTCTTACGGTATCTTTGCTCCATGGCTCAACGGAGTAGCCAATGTGATACGAGGCGGTCGTTTCAGTCCTCAAGATTGGTACAGCACCATCCAGAAGAACAAGGTCACGATCTGGTACAGTGCACCAACGGCCTTCCGTATGCTGATGGGAGCGGGAGAAGAGACCATCGCACAGTTTGATCTGAGCAGTCTGCGTCATGTCATGTCTGTCGGTGAACCGCTCAATCCCGAGGTTGTTCGTTGGGGATGGAAAGCCTATGGTCAGCGAATTCATGATACATGGTGGATGACGGAAACAGGTGCACAGCTGATCTGTAACTATCCCGGAATGCCAATCAAGCCTGGCTCCATGGGACGTCCGTTGCCTGGAATCGAAGCAGCCATTATTGATGATCGCGGGCAGGAATTGCCGCCGTACAGTATGGGTAATCTGGCCATACGGACACCTTGGCCATCCATGATGGCGAAGATCTGGAATAACCCTGCGAAATACGAGGAGTATTTCAGGCTTACGGGTTGGTATGTATCCGGTGACTCCGCTTATATGGATGAAGAAGGGTATTTCTGGTTCCAGGGACGGATTGATGATGTGATTAATTCGTCAGGGGAGCGTATCGGCCCCTTTGAAGTGGAGAGCAAGCTCGTGGAGCATCCTGCGGTAGCAGAGGCGGGCGTAATCGGTAAGCCGGATGTGACACGTGGGGAGATCATCAAGGCCTTTGTAGCGCTTCGTGAAGGATATGAGGCGACACCGGAGCTGAAAGAAGAGATCTATCGTTTTGTCAAAGAGGGCCTGTCTGCCCACGCTGCTCCGCGTGAGATTGAGTTTAAGGATAAACTGCCCAAGACACGTTCCGGCAAGATCATGCGCCGTGTCCTGAAAGCCTGGGAGCTTGATCTGCCAACAGGAGATCTATCCACCATTGAAGACTAACGCGACAGTGCTAGGATCATCAATGTGGCGCTATCGATACCGATACATTGAGTAGTGGGGAAGAAGTTAATATTCTGCGGTTCCAAATACAGTGACTCTACCCATTAAAATGGATTATAAAAGCCTGTTTTATGCCAATGGCATGAAGCAGGCTTTTTGGCTTACTGTAAATACAAATAAAAAGCCGCACACTCAGATACAGTCTGAGGATGCGGCTTGTTTTGGAACGTTATGCCTGAATCAGGGTTGAAAATGTATGGCTGCAGAAGGTTCGGATTCACCCGCACTGTTGCTGGCAGATACCTTGAACCATCCACTGGTCGACGCGGGTACTCCATAATCCATGGTATTTCCCGATGTTGTTCCAATTTTGGTGTAAGGAGCTGAGCCTGTTTCACTGTAATATACAGCATAACTATCTGCGTTTGGACTGGACGCCCATTGAATACGCAGTCCTTGAGAGAGGGCAGATACGCTGACTTGACCAGGTGTGCCTGGGGCTGTCGTTGTTGTATTATCGGTCTGCGTTTCTCCTGGTGTAATGACTGTACCTGGAACTTCAATTGGCTCATTAATCTCTTCTTCCACAGGAGGAGCTACACCAGCACTATTTACTGTAGCGCTAGGAGCAGACTCTCTACCGGCAACATCCACTGCCGTTACATAGAAGGCGAAGTTACCGCCTTGCGCAGCATATGCAGAGAATGATCTGGATTCACCGGCCAAGACAACCTGACCCTGGTTCTGGAACCCTCCACCGTTTACCGAACGGTACAGACGATAACCCACGACATCATTTTCAGGTGTGGCATTAAATGTAATGACTGCTCTGTCACCCGAGGTTGAGATCCGTACGTTGCCTGGTGCATCAGGAGCTTTGCCGTTATCTGTTCTTGGATCAATCTGTGTTGGCATGTCTGCATCCGCATCTTCAGGAAGATAATAAGCGAGTGATTCATGTCGACTCATACGTGAGAATGCATTTTGCAATTCTTTGATGAGATCCGAGATTGGTTTTTTACGCTTGATTACTGTTTTTTCCTTCAACATGTCCGAAGGTGTTCCGTCACGCGGAATATAATTTACGCCATTGTAAGTGATGTACCTGGCTTTGGCTACACCGTCATCGCTGTCCTTCGGAACAAACTTGCTGTTGAAAATATCCGTAACAAATTTGTCAGTCATGGATGTTGGCAACTTGCCACTGTATGCAGACACCGTGCGCGTTTCGATGCCAGATGGTTTTTTGAACGAATCCGTGACGAACAGATCTTTTTGCGTATCGATCACTTCGTTCAGGATTTTCGACCACAGTTGCTGCGCACGTTTTCTCTGTGATTTACTTTCCAGCGTATTCACCGGCTGTTTGTATCCAACCCATACGCCAAGTGTGACATCTGGTGTATAACCTTCAAACCAGACATCTGCGTAGTTTTGAGTGGAACCCGTTTTACCTACGATTGGCACACTCTTGGAATATTTATAATTTTCACGTACTTTATCTGCCGTTCCTTCTGTAATAACGGTCCGCAGCATATCGGTCATCAGGTATGCTGTCTGCTCCGAGAAGGCTTGGACAGGTTCAGTATCATGCTTATAAACGATGTTGCCTTTGGAATCTACAATTTTGCTAATCATGTAAGAATCGTTATATACACCCTTATTGGCGATAGCACCATAGGCACTGGTTAATTCTTCAACGGTTACACCGTATTGGAGACCTCCGAGAACACCTGTCTGAGCCTGATAGTCTTCCTTCTGGATGGTGGTAATCCCCAGTTTCTTGGCGAAGGTCCAAGCTTTCTCGATCCCTACTTCTTCATTAAACAACTTCAGAGCCGGTATATTAAGAGAATAATTCAGTGCTCTGCGGGCAGTGACCAGTCCCTGATACCGATTGTTGGCATTCTTGGCGATGTGGTAGCCGCTCGGACCATTTTTGAGAATGATCGGTGAGTCATCAATAATAGAAGCAGGTTGGACAAGACCCTCATCCAGAGCTGGCAGATAAGCTGCAATAGGTTTCATCGTTGAACCTGGCTGACGTATCATCTGCGTTGCGTAGTTCATCTGTTCGTCCTGGAAATCCCGGCCCTCAATCATTCCAAGAATAGCACCGGTTTTGTGATTAATCAGCATGGCAGCAGTTTGTTCTTTTCCTTTGACAGGATCATCTGCTGAGAAATTGCTGTCATCTTCCGCAATGGTACGCATCGTTTTGTAGATACTTTTGTTGATGGTCGTGTATATCCGATATCCACCTGTCCGCAGTTGCGTCTGAGCTTCCTCTAATAATGCACTGCTTTCCTTCTGAGGTGTGTCTGCATCCGTAGCTTTGTCCGTAGATTCAGCTGTGTCGGAATTCAACTGTTTCATCAAAATCTGTGCAGCTTGTCGTTCCGTTTCCATCATAAGATATGGATAAGTGTTGTAAGCCTTGATGGTCTTCGGAGCGAGTGCGCTTTTGATATCAAAAGCAAGAGCTTTGTCATACTCGGTCTGATTGATTTTGCCCAGTTCAAGCATACGGCGCAGTACCAGATGCTGACGGTTGATTGCGCGGTCAAAATTCTCCTCTACAAAATCACCTTTACCGTTAAAAGCGGAGTAAGAGGAGGGGAGTTGTGGCAATCCAGCAAGATAAGCAGCTTGAGCGATGTTGATTTTTTCTAGATCATTAATATTGAACAATCCTTTGGCGGCCGCTTTAATTCCGTAAACGTTGTATCCGCTGGAACCATTACCAAAAGGAACTTTGTTCAGATAGGCTGTCATGATCTCGTCTTTGGTCAGGAAACGTTCGAGTCGGAGTGAGAGCAAAATTTCTTTCACTTTCCGATCTTCCGTGCGATCCAGATTCAAAAACACACGACGCGCCAATTGCTGAGTCAGTGTACTACCGCCGGTTTGTACTGATTCTTTCAGCACTTTCTGTTTCACGGCACGTAGTGTTCCGCTCATGTCTACACCTTTATGTTCGTAAAAATGATTGTCTTCAATCGAAATGACAGCATCAATAACCTTCTGTGGGATCTGGTCCGTAGTGACCGGACGCCTGTCTTCTTCCGTACGTAATTGACCGATCGGACTGCCGTCGGCAAAGTAAGCAAAGCCTGTGATGGAGTTTTCGCTGACTTTTTGTTCAATCAGGGCCCTTGAACGGACAGGCTCGTCTTTCACAATGGAACTGACGTATCCCATCAAAGCACCGCCTACAAATAGTGCCCCCATAAATCCTAGGACAACCATCCATTTGACGAAACTTCCCAGTCTGCGGGCAAAACTGCGTTTGCGTACAGGCTGTTCATCGGGCTTTTTCTTATTAACATCAACCATTCAGTGTCTTCCTCCTTTTAACAGCACTTATTATAGCATAAAAAGGCGGGTTTGCATGCCTGAGAAATACAAGTAATGGTCGAAATTTGCCATTCTGCCATGCATTATGCTATATATCATGCGATATTGAAGCACATTTCATGAGTTGTAAGCCAAAATAAGCAGGCCACCTCCATGCTGAGGTGCATAGGGTGACCTGAATGATTTGTCGTATTGGAGGTCTTCTACATTAGGTTTTGAAGCGTTGAATCAGCTCTAATAGTTCCTGGGTAAGATTAGCCAGTGAGGCAGATGCCGCCGTAATCTCTTCCATGGATGCGAGTTGTTCTTCAGAGGCAGAGGCAACACGAGTTGCGTGATCTGCCGTCTCATGACCAATGGTTTTGAGTTGCACTAACGTGGCATCCACCTGCTGTGATCCAGCTGACATCTGCTGCGCAATGGCTGATACATGCTCAATCTGCTCATTAACATCTGTGATCTGTGATGAAATGGAGAGGAATAGTTCACCACTTTCATTAATCACTTCCGCTATATGGCTAACCTCGGCATTCCCCTGTTCCATATTTTCAACGAGAGAAAGGACCTCTTGTTGAACACTATGAATTAACGCTGCAATCTGCGCTGCCGATATTCTGGATTGTTCAGCCAGATTACGAATCTCGGAAGCAACAACACCAAAGCCGCGCCCATGTTCACCTGCTCGTGATGCTTCAATGGAAGCGTTAAGGGCAAGAAGATTGGTTTGTCGGCTAACTTCTGTGA
Source organism: Paenibacillus sp. SRL342 (assembly GCF_984798905.1). Classification (NCBI taxonomy): domain Bacteria; kingdom Bacillati; phylum Bacillota; class Bacilli; order Caryophanales; family Paenibacillaceae; genus Paenibacillus; species Paenibacillus sp. SRL342. The sequence continues at coordinate 4,794,498 of NZ_OZ481790.1, read as the reverse complement.
TCATGCCTGTAATATGGCCAATCTCTTCCGAACGTTGACGGAAATTCTCCAGTGCGGTCATGGACGTCTGCACAGAAGAGGTGGCACTATCGACCATACGCATGGCGGACTGAATCTTATCGGTTCCGACAGTTGTTCGCTCAGCCACAGCACGCGATGAATCCGATACATCGGAGGCGGCCTTTGCAATTCTTCCGATCCCTGCAGATATTTCATTCATGGAACGGGAGGACTCTTGCAGCTCCTGCACCTGTTTACCTGCTTTATCTGCAACTTCGACTCCTGTTAATGCAATCAGTTCGGCTGCTTTACCTGTTTCTTCGGCACCTGCGGTCAATTGTTGAGAAGTGGAGCCTACAGATAGAGCATGTTCGGATATAACCGATATGGTATGACGTAGGGTATCCATCATCTGATTCATATGACCCGCCATGATGCCAAATTCATCTTTGGATCGTACAGGTAACTTTTGTGTCAAATCTCCGCCAGCCAGCTGTCCAGCGACGATATTAACTTGATTCAACTGTCTAACAATGGAGATGATGGTGTAGGTAACCACACCTGCAAGCAGAAGTACTGCCAGTGCGGCAATCAGTATGGACCAGTTCAAGCTGTCATAGAAGGGTTGAAGGATTCGGCTCTTGGGCAGCGCCGATACAAGGTACCAGTTTGAATCCGTTCCTTGTAACCTGGCGGGCTCTGCAATAAATAGTTCTTCCCCTACTTCAGGGTCAGTGGCGTAAAACTGAGACTCGCCAGATTGTATACGCTGAATAATTGTCTTCATTTCAGATGGAATTACGGCTCCTTCATTAGCCAGTTCCGGTTTGGAGCCGTGTGCAGCAATCTGTCCTCCACTAGTAATCAGCATGGCATAACCCTGATCCGGATTAAGTGATGCTATATTTTGCTGAAAACGATCAATGGTAAAGTCGGCCCCAACAATGCCCAGAAAAGTTTTGTTTTCATCTAATAGAGGGAGGACAATCGAAACGAGTAGTGTTTCTTTTCCGCCAACTGTATAGGTAACTGGCTCGGACCAATAGATGGATTTGGTTTTCTTCGGCTGTTGATAGTATGTACTGGTTTCACTGTTTCCCTCATAGGTAGTCAGAGGCTCAAAATGCAGGGAGTTACCGTCCCGTATGGCGTAGGGGATGAAGCGGCCTGTAGCATCATCATAGTCATTTTTATTCACGTGATCCGCATCGTTTCCATCAAAGGCATTTGGTTCCCAGCCCGTATAAAAGCCAAAAACTTTCTCGTCCTTTTTCAGATACTGTTCAAGGAGTCTAACGACTTCTTCGCGGTTGAGAGACCCGTTCTGAGCGGCATCCAATAACGTGGTGCTCATGGTGTCCAATGTGTTTTTGACCTGATTAATGTCTGTCATAAACTCATTCGTAGCCCGGTTTGCTGCTTGTCCAGCAACAGTTTCGCCGTACTGGAGGCTTTTGTCGTAAATGGATTTGGTATTAAATGCAATCAGGGCTCCAATACAACAGAGTAATACGATCCCGAGTAAAAGTCCAAGCTTAACAGCGAGCTTGCGATTGCGAAAAAAATGCATGTTTTAATCCCCCTCGATGTCATTCTTGTGATGTATATATGGATGTGTGCTTCTCCTGAAGGGAGTCTATATTTTATATCGTTATTTACGTTCCTATAATGAAGATAATTAAAAAAAAGCATAGAAAAACAGCTGCCGAGAAAATCTCGACAGCTGTTTGGATTGAAACTTTAATGTTATTGCAACGATTAACGGTTGTAGAACTCGACGATTTGTTTTTCATCGATGTCTTGGGACAATTCAGCACGCTCAGGCAAGCGGATGAATTTACCTTCTACAGCTGCTTCGTTGTATTCAACGTATGCTGGAAGATGCGAACGGCCTTCCAAAGCTTCTTTAACGGAAGAAAGAGCGCGGCTCTTCTCACGCAAGCCGATTACATCACCAGTGCTTACTTGGTAAGAAGCGATATCGACTTTTTTACCGTTTACAGTTACGTGACCGTGTGCTACCAACTGACGCGCTCCAGCGCGGGAGTTAGCGAACCCAAGGCGGTAAACGAGGTTGTCAAGGCGGCACTCAAGCAAGAACATGAAGTTCTCACCGGCAATACCTTGCATTTTTTGAGCTTTAGAGAACAGTGTGCGGAATTGCTTCTCGCCCAAACCGTACATGTGGCGCAATTTTTGTTTTTCTTGCAATTGCATACCGTAGTTGCTCATTTTTCTGCGTTGGTTAGCTCCGTGCTGACCTGGAGGGAAAGGGCGTTTCAATTCTTTGCCTGTTCCGCTAAGGGAAATGCCGAGGCGACGGCTCAATTTAAATTTAGGACCAGTGTAACGTGCCATGTTTAAAGTAGCTCCTTTTTAGTTAAAGTTCATATTAGGGCTCTGTTTGCGCTCCAATTTGTTGATGCGGGCTTGGCCTCGCATAGAACGATCAGGAAAGTTCAGCCGCTGTCCTGAAAGCAACAAAAAGAATGAGGGTGACACAACCGGTAATGCCCAAATTTAAAGACCCATTAGTAGTCTTCATCAACAATTTATATTACAGTTTAAGAGAAACAAAGTCAAGCATAGAATAAAAGCAAAAAAACGTCTAAATTTGTCGATAGGTCATTGGGCCTAAAATAATGGGACAATTTTCTGAAATATGGATGCAAAAAAGCTATAAACAGAGTAAAATAGATTGTATCTTAACTTTAAATCATCTCTATGTAACAAGGTTATCGCAACGAATTTGCAGGTTTGCGATAACGTCTGCAGATTAATGCATCCTGGTGGATGCAAAAACGGTGCAAAGGAGCGCCTGACATGTTAGAACATCTAAGAAGTTTACCTGCCAGCTTGAATTCACGAAGTTCGGGCGATTCCGCATCTTTTGCCGCTCCTCGTTCTCATGAAGAGCATGTGTTGTGGATGCAAAAAATGGATATCACACCTTTTGATTTTTCATATTTGGGCAGCTTGCTAGAGCAGGCATACAGTGACTGGAACTCCAGAGTGGGTTCAAGGCTGACCAGAACATCAACCTTTTACAGCGTGTGGAACACGGAAGGCGATTGCATAGGATACGATAGCGATCATGAAGCTGATCCGGGTGTAAATGCACGCAGGCTGGTATTGGAATGTTTGGATAAGAGACAGGTCCTGTCCCTTAAAGGGACAAGCGAACACGGAGAATATCTTATAATAACACATCCCTTATTCTCCAGAACAAACAAGGATATGTTTGCCGTATTTACTGCTGTGATCTATGAATCCAATGGATATGAAACGTCTGAAGCTGTGGTTCAATCTGAGGCATTGCATTATCGCACCTGCTTTTACCGAAGATTTGAATACATATTTATGACGGACCTGTTACATGCTCATGAACAAACAGCCCGTGAGGAACACCGGAGGTCCATCCTCTTTCAGATTGTTCAGCGAATGCATGACAAAATGGATGTCGAGGCCATATTGGATGAGGTATTTGACAGTATGGACTACTTGTACCCGGCCACTTATATCAAATTGTATATGTCTCAGGATCAGAGCAATTCTGATCCACGGATTAAACCGTTGCTTGTCCACGAGCGAGGAGAAGATATTTGTGTGCGTTCATTTATGGAAGGTAAGCTGATCGTTGCTCGCTCAGATGATGCAGAGAACCGCATTGTAGATATAGGGATTCCGCTCAAAGGCAAACAAGGCATATACGGTGTGTTCCATATCGAAATGAATGAAGAGATTATGGAAGAATCGGACTTGCAATTGATTACGATGATGGTAGACACTGCAGGAACGGCCTTTGAGAACGCCAAGCTACATGAACAATCCAATATGTTAATTCAGGAACTTCGTTTAATTAATGATCTTACACAGCGGTTGAACAAAAGCCTGCATCTTTCGGAGATCTATCAATTATCCGAGCAAGAGTTAAAGGAAATATTCCAGGCTGAAACGTGTTGCATTCTTCAACTCAATGACAGTACAAATGACTTCGAAGTCATGTCATCTAACGTGAAAGATGTTTTTCACCAATCCTTTTCTGTAGACTACGGTATCGCAGGTTTGGTGTACCGAACAGAGGAACCACTTATTATAGTCAATTATGCACAGTATGATAAAGTGTCCTCCTTTTTCATGGAAGATACGGGATCCATGTCACTGATTGCATCACCGATCAGAGTTAATGGTGAAGTGAAGGGTGCCATTTTGCTGGGACACAGTAGAGAGCACTACTTTTCATATGATAACTATCGACTCTTGCAGATGTTATCCATTCATATCGGGCTTGCCCTGTCAAATGCCACGCTGCATGCTGAGGTTCGGCGCTTGGCTAATCTGGATATGTTGACAGGTCTGTACGTGAGGCATTATCTGGATAGTGTGATTCACGAGCGACAGGCTCATGAATTCTGTGGCTCCCTCATTGTGGTGGATATTGATCAGTTCAAACAGGTGAATGACACATTCGGACACCAGACGGGGGATCAAGTATTGAAGCAAGTGAGTGAGATCGTCACCAGCTCTGTTCGCTCAGAGGATGTCTGTGCCAGATGGGGTGGAGAAGAACTGGCGATCTATATGCCACAGGTGAGTGTAAGGCAGGCGTTAGATTATGCGGAAGTGATTCGTAAGAGAGTCGAAGAAGAGACCAGACCGCCCGTTACAGTATCCAGTGGCATCGCAGAGTGGAATTGGATGGATGAAAAGGTCAGTGTAGAGTCCTTGTTTTATCGGGCTGATATGGCTTTGTACAGCGCCAAGAATGGTGGTCGGAACAGAATCGTTGTAGAGGAACAGAATGTAACACGTTAAGAGAACAATTCCAATTGCGGAGTCGTTCTCTTTTTTTTGTGCATGGGAGAATCAAGTTGTGTATAGAAGGAAGTATAAGCATATACGGGCGGGGCAATCTATGGAGAAAGTTCACGGAAGGGTGAAGATAGACATGTTTAACCGCCATTCGGTACGTACATTATGGTTATTTGTGAGCATCGTGATTATTGGTGTTCCGGGTTGTGGATTAATCCAGCGAGATCAAACGCCTGAAGAGGTTTTTTCCTTGGCTTTATCGGGGATAGCGGGAAAAGAAACGTTGAGTTTTGAAGGAGAGGCAGGACTTCGACGGGAGAACAGTGGGCTGTTCGAGAATCAGTTTAAATTTGAAGGCAAGTTGGAGAATCATGATCGTCTGACCCTTCAGACCCGGTTACCTGGAGAAGTGACCGCTGTGGGCACAGGCATTCAAACAACTGCCGTAAAAAATAATGGACAGCCCAGTGGGTTTAGCGCCTCTTTCGAGCGGAAACAAGGGCAATGGATGGCATTGTCAGCGCAGCATGAGCCACTCCGTGGGTCTCTTTCTCGTTTTAATCCAATTGCCCAATTGGAGAAGATCGATGGGATGCACAAAACCATTCAATCCGAGTATGGTGCCGGTCGTCGAACCAGAACATTACGGATTGAACTTGCACCGGAAGACGCCAAATCATGGGCTGTAACCCAGCTAAACGACGAGATGAACGCCATTCGGTCAGAATATATGCATAAGGCAGCTTCGGTGAAAGGGGCGCGTAAGGAGAAGCTTGAGAAGGATCTGGAGAAAGTTTGGAAACAGGGTGAAACAACAATGCAACAGATGATGAAACAAGCGAGCGTGCAGACGGTATATCATCTCACGGTAGATCGGAAGAGCAGTCTGCCTCTTCGCTTATCCTCTGAAAGTCAGATGAGTTATACGGACAACAACCGTAAAAGTAACAAAGAAGCCCTTGTCACCGATGTTAACTTCAAGTCATATCAATAAACGAAGTGAGGGACTGCCTGCTGACGGGATGACTGTTCGCGTGCTACAATAGTATCGTAATTTACCGTTGTTCAATTCAAGTATGGCAGATGACAGGAGGATTTTACCAAGATGAAAGACCCAAGAATTCAAAAGCTTGCAGCAAACCTGGTGGGCTATTCAGTAGATGTACAGCCTGGTGAAAATGTATTGGTTGAGATGATTGGATCGGAACGTGATCTGATTAACGCCATTATTGAAGAGGTAGGCAAAAAAGGTGGTAACGTCTTTGTACAGTTGACTGATAAAACCGTACAGCGTGCGATGCTGAAAAATGCCACAGAAGAAATGATGAAAACATGGGCAGAGATTGATCTGAACCGTATGAAACAGATGGATTGTTATATCGGTATTCGTGCGGGAGAAAATGTGAATGATCTGTCCGATGTGCCGGAAGAAAAAATGAAAATGTACAATTCATTGTACTCCCACCCGGTACATAGCGAACAACGTGTCAAACATACGAAATGGGTTGTACTTCGTTACCCTAACACAAGTATGGCGCAACTTGCCAATACAAGTACAGAAGCGTTCGAAGATTTCTACTTTGACGTATGTAACCTGGATTACGCCAAAATGGACAAAGCGCAGGACTCGCTCGCTAACCTGATGAAGCGGACGGACAAAGTTCGTATCACCGGACCAGGAACAGAACTGAGCTTCTCCATTAAAGATATCGGTGCAGAGAAATGTTCTGGCCAAAAAAATATCCCGGATGGCGAAGTGTACAGTGCCCCTGTGCGTAATTCCGTGAACGGAACGATTAGTTATAACACACCAACGCTGTATAACGGAGTGACATTTGAAAATATCAAGTTCACTTTCGAGAATGGAAAAATCATTGAAGCGACAAGTAACGATACAGAGCGTTTGAATGAAATCCTGAATTCGGATGAGGGTGCTCGTCATATCGGTGAATTCGCGATTGGATTTAACCCGCATATTCTGCATCCGATGAAAGATATCCTGTTCGATGAGAAAATCGCAGGCAGCTTGCACTTTACACCGGGTCAGGCCTACGAAGAAACGGACAATGGCAACCGCTCGTCCATCCACTGGGATCTGGTATTGATCCAGCGTCCGGATTACGGCGGCGGGGAGATTTATTTTGACGATGTGCTGATTCGCAAAGACGGTATCTTTGTTATTCCTGAGCTGGAATGCCTGAATCCGGACCGTTTGAAGTAGGAGCAGGATTTTGCTGTTGCTAGGAAAGCGGATTCACGGTATCATGTAGTGGTAATTAATAGATGATACCAATAGTAAAAAGACGGAGGGATTCCTATGTCGAGTAATAACGCGGCTGTAGTGGAAATTGCTCAAACAGCAGGCAAGTTTACTTCTTCAATCGTGCTTCATTCGGAGAACAAGTATATCGATGTAAAAAGTATTCTCGGATTGTTTACAACGCTGATCAGCACGCACAGCTATGAACTGCATGTTCATGGTCCAGATGCAGTTGAAGCAAAAGCAGCCATGTCAGAAGTATTTGCCAAGCATGGACTGAATGTAAGCATCGCATCTGAGTAATAGCTCTCAAGAAGCACCTTTGCCTTTTTAGGCAGGGGTGTTTTTTGGCATGAAATGATCTGAATACTCGTCTGGACGTGACTGGAACAGGTGGATTAAGCTTCAACAAAAGGCTTAACTTTGCGGGCTTATTTTGGTCAGGTTCTTGTATTAGCTCTTCATTTCGTCTAATATTAGAGGTAGAACGTCTTTACGCGATTTTTGGGACATAGGGGGGAAAAATGCATGACTTCATCTGATCTGCAGGACCAGCTGAATTTGAAAGCGATCAGTCTTCTTCAAGAAGATGCAGATAAAATACAGAAGCTTATTGAAGTACAGATGGAGAATCTGGCTACCCGCTACTGCCCTCTCTATGAGGAAGTATTGGATACACAGATGTATGGGTTCTCCAAGGAAGTTGATTTTGCTGTTCGTGCAGGGCTCCTTCCAGAAGGTGCAGGTAAGCAGCTGGTTAGCGCGCTTGAGCGGAATTTGGCAATTCTATATGAAGCCTTGAACAAGAAGAATGAGCAATAGCCTGCAAATGCGCGGGTCAGAATAGAAGGCATGCAGACGTCTATGCATGCTTTTTTTGTGCATCTGAACGGGGATGGAGATATGGCCAGCCAGAAGGCGTATACAAGCAAAGAGACAGCACCGAATATATATTCGGGCTGCCTCTTATAGTTTAGATCGGAAGGTTGTTCTGTCATCGGAGTGTCCAGTGTAAATATTCTTTAGTTCAACTTATATCGCTACGTGAAGGCCTGGTTACACCAAGAAGAAGGATACACCGAGTATGATATATACCACGAGCAGGAGTAAACCTTCGTACCAATTCGTTGAACCATCTTGGGTAATGGACTTCGCAATAAATACGGATACGCCGATGGCGACCAGTTCAATCGTTGTAAATACGATATCCATGGTTCTACCTGTGAAGTAGCTGACAAAAATCAGTACAGGAGCGACGAAGAGCGCGATCTGCAAGCTGCTGCCAACCGCAATCTCGACGGCTGCTCCGATTTTATTTTTCATGGCAAGCATGATGGCTGCACTGTGTTCGGCCGCATTACCGATGATGGCCACAAGGAATGCACCGACAAACAGTTCGCTAAGTCCAAATTCCGAAGTGAAGACTTCGAGCGTGCCTACCAGCCATTCACTGACAAAGGCAACCATGACTGTTGCGAGCACCAGATAGAGAATAGATTTTTTCTTGGACCATGCCGGAGCATGCTCATGAGGTAGCTCTTCATCGCGATCCTCAGTGACGTCTGCAAGGTAGTTCTTATGCGTCACCATGGAGAATAACAACCAAGCAATATACGCGAGAATGAGCAATCCGGCCACGATGAGACTAAGTGTATTGGTGTCTTTCTGTGTAATGGAATGTGTATTGAGAAAGACTGCTGGAATAAACAGGGCAATGATGGCAACAATCATCAGAGAACCATTCAGACCTGCGAGTGAAACATTATAATTCTGAATTTTAAACTTGAGTCCTCCGGCAAAAATACTTAACCCGAGCACTAACAGCAGATTTCCGATGATGGAACCTGTCAGACTTGCTTTGACCATGTCGAACAGTCCCTCTTTGACGAGGAAAATGGCGATGATCAATTCGGCGGCATTGCCGAAGGTGGCATTCAAGAATCCACCCAGCCGCTGTCCGGCATAGTGGGCCACATTTTCGGTGGCTTTGCCTAAAAAACCGGCCACAAAAATAACCGAAATGGCTGATATCACGAACTGTAGAATCGAATCCCATTTCAAGTAGTGGGCGATGGCACTGAGTGCAAAGAATGCAATCAGCAAAATGGATGAAATCCGGTTTCTCACAACAAACACCTCGGTTATAAATTATTTTGTTTTGAATTACACTGTAAATCGCTTATGAGATTATTTTCATATTTCAATATAACCAAATGGTGGTAGGTTGTAAACGCATCTTTTTGAGTTTAATTTGCTTTTTGGGGTGGAAAGGATTTAAAATACGAGTAACGAAGTGAAGGAGGATGTGGCATGGCAGAACAACTTCAACTGGAGAGCGGAAACATCCGGATTGCCGATGACGTGGTTGCAAAAATTGCCGGAATGGCTGCAATGGAAACACCCGGAATTGCCGCAATGTCTGGAGGATTGTCAGAGGGCTGGGCGAAGCGACTCAGCGGTAAAAACGTACAGAAAGGCGTGAGCGTTGAGGTCGGCCAGCTGGAAGCAGCCATTGACCTGCGCATCATCGTCCTGTACGAAACCCCGATTCATGAAGTTTCCCGTATGCTTCAGCAGAATGTAAGAGAAGCGGTAGAGACCATGACCGGATTACGCGTGGTTGAAGTCAATGTAAAGGTAGAAGGCGTATCTTTCAAAGGCGACGATCTGTAGAATTCGCAATCCGCAATGGAGGACAGAGCGATATTGACCTGTTCTTCATCTTGATAGACAGAATTGTACCGAGTACACAGAAAAAGGCTGCGCATCCATTGGGTGCACAGCCTTTTTTGAGTTGTTTTTTTATCGAATCCGACGGATGGACTCCCGTGAACGAAGAGCAGGAGAGGTGCGAGTCTGCGTCTGTACAGTCACGGACTTGGTTTTCTCTTCCTTAATCACGTCCAGATTGTTGGTGCGTGAGATACTGAGCAGAATGCCCATGGCAACCATCATCACAAAGAGTGAGGTACCTCCATAACTTATAAACGGAAGCGTGACCCCCGTCACCGGAATGGTCTGAGTTACACCACCGATGTTGATAAATGCCTGAATCGCGATCAGTCCCATGATACCTATGCCGACCAGTGTTCCGAACGGATCGGGACAGCGAAGAGAGACAATGATTCCGCGCCAGATGAAGTACAGGTAAACTAGCAGGAATAATGCACTTCCGATGAATCCGAGTTCTTCCCCGATTACGGAGAAAATAAAGTCATTATACGCGTTTGGCAAATAATGCAGCTTCATCGTACCTTGTCCAATCCCGGAACCTGTCATGCCGCCATCACCAATGGCAACAAGAGAACGGTAGAGGTTAAGACTTCCGCCATTAATATCGGACATTGGATCAAGGAAAGCCTGAATACGTCCGATTTTGTAGTTCTGCTCCGCAGTGACTGCTGTTGTAGCAGTCGTTGTGTCGGAAGGAGACATGGAAGAAAACAAGGAATTCGCTCCGAACGCCAGTGCCCCACCGAGTACAACCAAGAGAATCGAACCCAGGATATGTTTCATACTGGCTCCACCGGCATAGATCAAGAGACCACAGGTGGACACCAGAATGAAGGTGGTACCGAAGTCTGGTTGCAGCATAATCAGCCCTGCGATGAATCCAACGATAAACAGGACGGGAAAATACCCTGTCTTGAAAACCCTGAAGCCTTCACCTTTTTTGGTGATCAGTGCAGAGAGGTATAGAATGATAGCAATTTTCGCGAACTCTGCAGGCTGAAGACTGAAACCAAAAATGTGAATCCAGCTTCGTGCACCGTTTAATACTGCACCTGAGATCAAAACAATCACCAGCATGACCGTAGTAAGCAGGAAAAAGGGCGCATAGAGCTTTTTGTACTTGTTGAAGCGGATATTCATGGCAAAAAACATGCCAAATAGACCGATAATCGCCCACATAAGTTGTTTTTTCGTGAAGTAAAGGGCATCATTGTTAAATCTTTCGCTTGCGATTGCAATGCTGGAACTGGAGCTGAATACCATCACCAGTCCAAAGCCCACCAACAATAAAGTGAGGATTAGCAGTTGAAAATCCGGCGTGCCTCTCTTCGTTTTCGTTTGGGCCGTTTGTTGTTTCATCGTTTGGCCCAGCCTATGCTTCCAGCAGTTCTTTGAGCTGCTGTAATTTTTCGGCTGCCAGCTTCACGACTGGTTGCGGAACGGAAGAGTCATAATCCAGGCCGTGAGGGAAAGTGGCTTTGCCAAGGTATACTGCTTCAACAGCAAGAACGGTATCCGGTTTTTCCAATTTGCCTTCCACAGCGCGGGTATTAATGCGTACAAAGTATTCTGAGTTGGTTTGTTCATCTTCAATTTTGTAGTCATATGTAGCACGGTAATATTCCCATTGCCACCGGACAAATCCGACTTTCTCGGCGCTCTCATCCAGGTATGCCAAGTCGCTTTTCAAGCCATCCAAGCCTGTATTCTCAAAAATCATAAGCGTTTGATCCTCCTCATAAGCTTCCGAGTATAATTTCTCGAGTATTTCTCTAGTTCATGATAGTATGTTTCCCCTTCCCGTGCAAGCTTTCCAAAGGCGTTTCGTATCGGTTTTCTTCCAATTCTGCTACAATATACAGCAATAGGTTTGAAGAGGAAGGTTCGGGCTTGATCCAAGTCCCGTTTAAGATTGAAAGGGTGGAGAGACATGACTAATAATATATGGTGGGAAGATCTGCAGATCCACATGGTGGAATGGCGGCGTCACCTTCATCGCAATCCAGAGGTTTCCTTTCATGAGGAGAAGACATCCTCTTTTGTAGCGGATATGTTGGAGAGCTTTGGCGTGGAAGTGAGGCGTCATGTTGGTGGTCACGGGGTCATCGGTACCATTCGTGGGTACAAGCCGGGTCCTGTCGTCATGCTGCGAGCTGACATGGACGCACTGCCAATTCAGGATGAGAAGAATATTGAGTATGCATCACAACAAGCAGGGGCGATGCATGCATGCGGCCACGATGGTCATATCTCAATCTTGCTCGGTACGGCATTGTATTTCAGCCGTCACAAGCAGGAGATCCAAGGCGAGATTCGCTTTTTGTTCCAGCCAGCAGAAGAACTGCTGCCGGGCGGTGCAGTTCAGGTCATTGCGGATGGTGCGCTTGAAGGCGTGGATGTCATATATGGCATTCATCTGTGGACCCCGCTGCCTGTAGGTGTTGTTGCCAGTAAAGCAGGACCGATGATGGCGGCGGCGGACGATTTTTACATTGAGATCAAAGGCAAAGGTGGACATGGCGGGATGCCACAATCCACGATAGATAGTCTTATCGCGGGTTCTGCGCTTGTGATGCAGCTTCAGACCGTTGTCAGTCGTTCGGTTGATCCATTGCAACCCGCGGTGCTGACCATTGGTACAATGCAGGCGGGCTCGGCTCAGAATGTAATTGCAGAGCAATGCAAAATGAGCGGTACGGTAAGAACGTTTGATGAAGAGACCCGAAATGGGATGAAAGAGCGTGTGCTTACCATGGTAGCCCAAACAGGGGCAGCTTATGGAGCAGAGACGCAAGTGAAATATATTATGGGATATCCGCCTGTGGTGAACGATGAACAGGAGACAGCACGTTTCTTCAGAGAAGCTACAGAATTATTTGGAGCAGAACGAGTGCAAGCTTCCCCAATGCTGATGCCAGCGGAAGATTTTGCGTATTATCTGCAGAAGGTTCCAGGGTGCTTTATGTTTGTTGGAGCAGGCAACCCGGATAAAAATGCGATCTATCCGCATCATCATCCGATGTTTGATTTTGATGAAGACGCGATGCAGACAGCCGTGAGATTATTTATCGCCATGGCTAAGGGTTACACAGCCGAATGACTTTATAGCCAGTTGGGCATCCTGTTCATACCGAGGTATGGGCAGGATGTTTTTTTGTGGATTTTTATAGATGTTGTTCAAAAAGTCCATCTTCTCGGTACTGAAAACCAGACTTTTTGAACTCGCAATTATAGAGGTTCATTTTCGGAAGCTGCCGGAACTGGACTTTTTTTGTGATAGGAGGAAGGCTCCAAATGGAAGGAACAGAACATATGGTCAGGACAGATGCTTGTATCGTTCAGCGAGATTTTACAGTTTTGCTGGAAGTTGGCCACCCCGGATTCGAAAGAGCAAGAGAGCAGCTTGGGATGTATTCAGAACTGGTTAAGACACCGGCAGCGTTTCATACCTACCGAATCACTCCGTTATCGCTCTGGAATGCGGCTGCGCTGGGATGGAATGCAGATCAGGTCATCGCAAGTTTGGAGCTGGTATCCCGCTGGAACGTACCTGCTGCACTCATACAGGATGTTCGGAGAATCATGGATCAGTATGGCAAATTAAGGCTGCATTCCGAAGCAGATCACACCAGAATGCGTCTTTACAGTGAGGATGAGCGGTTGCTGGATGAATTAAGTGGATTGAAAACGATAGCTGCCTTTCGCATGGAACGCAAGGACGCTCATGAACTACTGCTTCCAGGAGAACAGCGAGGGTTATTAAAAAGGGAATTAACAAGGTTAGGTTACCCCGTACTTGATTACGTGGGGTATCGGGAGGGAACCAAGCTTTCATTCCAATGGCGAACCAATGGTCCGGGGGACCACTCTGAGCAATTTGCGCTGCGTTCTTACCAGAGAGAGGCTGTGGATGCATTCGAAGGCAGTGAGGGCATGGGAGGAAGTGGTTTACTCGTACTTCCTTGCGGGGCAGGCAAAACGGTCATTGGTATGGCCGTGCTGGAGCGGCTTCAATGTGAATGCTTGATTTTAACGTCCAATACAACGTCTGTGCGACAGTGGATTCAGGAAATTCAAGACAAAACCACGATTACCAGCGAACAGATTGGTGAGTATTCAGGTCAGAAAAAACAGGTAAAACCTGTGACTGTAGCTACATATCAGATTCTTACACACCGGAAATCAAAGGATGCTGATTTTACCCACATCAAACTGCTCAGTGAGCGGCAATGGGGGCTGATCATATATGATGAAGTACATTTGCTGCCAGCACCAGTGTTTCGTGCAACTGCGGATATTCAAGCTACGCGAAGACTGGGATTAACGGCTACATTGGTTCGAGAGGATGGCTGTGAACAGGATGTTTTCTCGCTGATTGGTCCGAAGCTCTATGATATGCCGTGGAAACAACTGGAGCAACAAGGGTGGATTGCTGATGTACAATGTCAGGAGATACGTATCCCGTTTTCCCCGGAACTAAGATCGAATTATCTGCAAGCTGAGGTTAAGCACCAATTTCGATTGGCTGCCGAGAATCCGGCAAAAGTACGTGTAGTCAAGCGTTTGCTGGAACGTCATCGGGATTTGCCTGCACTAGTGATTGGACAATATCTGGATCAGTTAGAGTTGATTGCCCGGGAAATTGAAGCACCTCTGATCTCGGGAACCATGTCACAGCAAGAGCGAATCAAATGGTTTGCCGCTTTTCGGCGAGGAGAGATTAAAACGATTGTGGTATCCAAGGTTGCCAATTTTGCTGTGGATCTGCCAGATGCTGCTGTTGCGCTTGAGATATCCGGGAGTTTCGGGTCAAGGCAGGAAGAGGCACAACGTTTGGGGAGAATTCTGAGACCAAAAGCTGGAGAAAACAAAGCATATTTCTATGCGTTGGTATCGGAGGATAGTAAGGAACAAGAGTTTGCACTAAACCGTCAGATGTTCTTGGTGGAGCAGGGATATGAATATGCCATCGTTCATGAGAACGAATAGTCCATTTATACTCGCGAAAAGAGGAGGGATTGGGATATGTCTTCATTTGAACCAATAGATGAGCCTGTGGTACTGAACCTTGATTCATGGTCAAAGCTTACTTTGGTGGAGCAAAAAGTGCTTGGTGCAATTTTTCACAAACATGCGGGTCAGCCTTTTTCCTCCCTCCTGCCGCGAGAACAGTGGGCCATCGAAGGACTAAGTGTCGCAGAAGTCAAATCCTCATTCGTCAACCTTAGGCAACAAAGATGGATTGAATCTGCATATAAGAGCTGGGGGGAGCAATTATTCTATATTCCTGCTTCACTGTTGGAGACATTGACGAGTGCTTACGCACAAAGAGTGGGCATAACCGTTGAACAGATAACACAACATGCTCAAGTACTACAGGAGGGAAAGCCGGATATTGCTGCAGAGTTACTTCATTTGGTCGCGTGGATTGAAAGAGAAGGACTTCCTTTGACAGGTAAAGGCACTATACATAAAAAAAGTGTTCAAAAATTAAGTGTGATCACAGTATTATCTTCGACAGACTTTGAAGGTCTGGGTATCCGATATGAACATTCGGATTTGTATCCGACCCACGTAGCAATCCTTCTCGATCTACTGCTCAGTCTGAATCTCGTTCAGAAGTCAGATGGCCAAATTCAAATTGTAGATCATCGATTACAAAAATGGTTGAAGCTTTCGTGGAGACAGATGCATCGGGAAATATATCAAGCGTGTATGGAAAGATACGGTGAAGCTGAACCCGCGTTGCAGCATTTCCGTTATCAATTGGCAGTGTTTGCTCCAGAAAAAAACATATGGTGCCATATAGAGAATTCGGAATTGAAACCACGGGTCAGGGGCTGGCTCTGTGCACTGGCTGGCTGGGGTTATGGTGAAGTAGGAGAAGATCAATCGGGAGCGCTGGCATTCCGCTGGCTGATCGAACCGCAGAGCCTGTTAAATCGGGAACAAGAGATGGTAAGTGAGACGGAGCCGTGTGGATTTTACATGCAGCCAGATTTCGAAATGTTGGTACCGCCGGAAGCAAGGCCTGATGTGATCTGGATGCTGGAGCAATACGCAGAACGGGTGACACGTGATCAAATGTCCATCTACCGTTTGACAAGAGAACGATTCATTTCGGCCATTGCCAGAGGGTATGGACTACATGAAGTGATGGAGTTTCTGGATCAATATGCTCTGACAGGCATACCGGAGAATGTACGGATTGCGTTAGCAGATTGGGGAAAGGGGACGGGTGCTACACCGTTGACTGTAGATCGGAATATGAAGGTAATGGAGGCAAGTACAGGCTCTGCAGATGATCCGAAGTTATTAGAAAAGGATATGTTGAGCGATGTATATTCTTCTTTCTACACATCGGATAATCAAGGTCTGGTTGATGTCCCTGCATTTCTGCATGGGTTGGAGCGTGATCATTCTTTCATTGAGAAGAAGTTCTCTCTGTTGGGATTTGAGGAGATACCGGAGACCTGGTACAGGGAGTGGCGTCGATATCATAGTTCAACAGCGCGACAGATTGCTACCAAAGCCATTGAGTGGCAGACCAAGCTGGGGATACAACAGGAAAATCGTACGCAATACCTCATTCCACATCAGGTAGAGGGTCATGAACAATGGACTTTAAGTGGTTGGTGCATGCTGGATTCAAGTGAAAATACATCAGAGACGGAATGGCGTACATTCTCCCCGCCAGAGTGGGATACAATGCGTCTTATCCTGCCAGATGATGTCATAACCTGACTATTTCACGTGAATATCAGGTTGAAAGGCGAATTTTCGAGTTCCCCCTATTTCTAATTGCAGGAAAAACTCTTCTTAACTATTCATGGATATGCTATGATGAGGTAGTCTACGTTAAGTAGAACTTTATATATAGATAGGATGAATATTTCATGAGCGTAGCGGAAATGAACACGGTCGATATGGCCCAAGTGTTAACGGGCGCATATGAACTGGGCGACATGATTAACCAATCTGCCGAAGTATCGGATTATTTATATTGGAAGCAGCAAGTCGAGACTACCCCTGAGATTCAGATGGGGATTCGGAAGCTGAATGCCAAGAAGGAATTGTTTGAAGAAACACAACGTTTCGGTCATTTTCACCCGGATTATCATGCAGCAAAAGACCAGGTGAAGGCTCTGGAACAGGAGTTGGAAAATTTTGAGGCGGTAATCCGCTTCAAACAGGCAGAGAAGTCCCTGGATGATATGTTATTCCAGATGTCAGAGACCATTGCATTTGCAGTGTCAACGACCATTAAGGTACCGAGCAATGACCCGAATCCGAAGGGCGGCTGCGGTAGTGGCGGCAAGTGTGGTTGCAGTTAAGTAATCATTATAGAAGGGCGGGGAACGATGATGTTTGCGGAAAGGACAGGATTCATTATTTGGGTCAGTGATTTGAAGGCTGCCCGTAATCTCGAAAAATATGGCACCGTGCATTATATCTCCCGCCGTATGCATTATGTAGTCATGTATGTTAATGCAGAACGGGCAGATGATACGATGAAAAATGTGAAGCGACTTTCCTATGTGCGCAAGATCGAACGCTCGTATCGTAATGAGATCAAAACCGAGTATGCCAGCAAAACGATGGACAAAACGAGCTTTTACGGAATATAGAAGAGAAACTGGAGGGACCCTTTGGGGTCGCTCTTTTCTTGAATTATGCACAAATGGACTCTTATGAAAAAAAGTTAAACTTACGCCTTGAGGTTACGGGACTAATGTTGTAATATATTTGGTAATAAATAGATAGAAAGTCCTATCTGGTGGAGAGTGATTCCCATGCGTGATAAGGTGATGCAACGTTGGAGCACCTACGAGCCGTTTTTCGTGGCTCTTGGAGACAAGAAAGTGGCCGACATCGTCATTACCCATCATGCCAAGATGCGGTATGCAGACCGTATTGAGCCTGCACGTAGTGATGATGACCATATTGCGGCGTGGTTATGGGAGTGTCTGAAGCAAGACCGTATAACACCATACTACCGTAATGAACAGGACGTCTACCTGATTGATGAGGATCTGGTGGTGGTCGCCGAATTTTCCGAACTTGAAGGAGAATATGATATCGCGGGCAACCCGCTGCACAAAATGATTGTAGTTACGTTTCTGGGACGTATGTCGGAGACCATTGAATTGAGGGACCTGAAGTCATATTATTCATGGTTAAGACATTCAAGAAGAATGACGTTGGTCAAAAATAGCCGCAAGCATAAGTAAGTTGGAGTAGATTCAATATGTTGAACTCATAGATTCAAGTATTATCGCATGCAGACAAGCTGCATGCTTTTTTTGTTGCCAAGCGGGAAATCGGCTACAATGTAGAGAGTGTAATCGAAGAGGGGCGAAGATATGAATTTTCACCAATTGCATATTTTTTATACGGTAGCAGAGAAGGGGAGTTTCTCAGCTGCTGCACAAGCATTACATATGACTCAACCTGCAGTAACGATGCAGATTCAATCATTGGAAGACTATTTTGGCACCAAGTTACTGCATCGTTCCACCAAAAAAATAGAATTATCCGAGGCGGGCCGGACGTTATTACCTCATGCGAAACGGAGTGTAGAGCTGGTCAGACAGACGGACGAAGCGATGTCGGCGTTTACCCAGATGTTACAGGGCCGACTCCAGTTGGGAGCCAGTTTAACGATCGGGGAATATGTGCTTCCACGCATGCTCGGACCATTTGCACTTCAATATCCGGATATTTCCATCGTCATGAAAGTGATGAATACAACGCAAATTATGGATGATATATTGAAGCACCAGCTTAATTTTGGTCTGATTGAAGCGCCAGTGAACCACCCGGACATGATTGTAGAGCCTGTCATGCAGGACGAGCTGAAACTGATTGTACCTGCCGGGCATGATTTGGCTAAGCGCAGCAAAGTGAATATTGAGGATGTAATGAATTATCCTTTTGTGTTGCGTGAGAAGGGCTCGGGTACTCGTCAGGTGATGGAAGACCAATTGCAAAAGAAAAAGATTGATCCACAGGATATGAATGTGGTGATGGAACTTGGCAGTACAGGAGCGGTAAAATCGGCCGTGGAGGCAGGGGTAGGCATTACGATGTTATCTCCTTCTTCGGTGCAGCATGAACTGGCTCTGGGACTTGTTCATATTGTGGATATCCGCGGACTCGAATTCAAAAGGCAGTTCTATGCCATCCATCTAAAATCGTCCTTGTTGCCCCTGTCAGCAGTCGCTTTCCTGAATTATCTGCGCCAACAGGAGCAGCCTAAGTCGGTACACAAGACAGGGAAGGCATAATAGCCGGAAACTCAATGATAGATGAGATTTAATCCAAATGACTTACACAAAGGAGGTGTTGTACATGGATCAACGCCAAGGACGCTGTGATCTTCATACGCATAGTCAGGCTTCAGATGGAATGCAGCCACCTGCTGATAATGTGAAGCTTGCCAAACAAAAAGGACTATCTGCGGTTGCCCTAACAGACCATGATACAGTAGCCGGTGTAGCGGAAGCACAACAAGCGGGAAAAGAGTACGATATTGATGTTGTTGCCGGAGTGGAGATCAGCACTCGGGCTGGTGGGAAAGATATTCATGTGCTTGGGTATTATGTGAATACAGAGGATGAGCAGTTCCTGCAACGGTTGCGCGGATTACGAGAAGCGCGAGATGAGCGCAATCATCTGATTATCGCCAAGCTCCAAGAACTTGGGCTTGATATAAGCTGGCAGGAGGTACTGGATGAGCTGGGACGACCGTTAGAGCCGGATGAGAGTATTGGAAGACCTCATATGGCCGATGTGCTGGTGAAGAAGGGATACGTTGTTGACATGCGGGATGCATTCGATCGGTATCTTGCTGAAGGCAAGCCAGGCTTCGTATCTGTACCCCGCGTTGCACCAGAGGATGCGTGCGAGTGGATCAGAGCCGCAGGTGGAGCCGCTGTGATTGCCCATCCGGGTCTCTATAATGATGATGAATTGGTGCGACGTATCATCGAAGACTCTCGTCCAGATGGCATTGAGGTGTTTCATTCGGACCATGGCCCGGAAGAGGAACGCAGGTATGGTGAGCTGGCCAAGGAATACGAACTCATTGAAACAGGTGGATCTGATTATCATGGCGAACGGCAAGGTGTTGTTTTCCACGGGGATCTCGGTAGCAAGACGGTAGCGGTTGATGTGTTGAAAAGATTGCAGGCGGCTGCAAACAGCAAGAGGTAGTCTAATCTAGACAGGTTAACACTTTATAGGGCTATGAGTTTTTTGTTGTTTATAGAGGTACATTCTAAGGTAGGAAGAGCATAGGACATGGAAACATAGTAGGCTAAACCTACATGTATTCATGTCCTTTTTTTGTTAAAAAGAGTCTACGTGATCGAATAGTTTACCCAATCGCCACGTGTAGCCCCGAGACGTTCGAATAATTGCTGTGCTCGCCCATTGGTCACTGCTGTGATCCAAGACATATATGCACATCCATGGTCACGCGTATATTGCTGACAGTGTGCAAATAATTTGGCTTCTGCTTCGCCTTCTCTGAATGTTTCCGTAACGAATAGGTCATTCATAATGGCAACACGCTCTGCTTTCATCGTGCTGTATGTAAAGAACAGGGTGGAAAATCCGATAAGCTTCCCGTCTTCTTCTGCCACGAATTGCGCACCGATCTGCTGATTAAGCAGGTTGTTGATCAGAAGCTGGATGGATTGATCACTTGGCCAGGGGTTGTTGTAGAATCCCACCACATAGTCATGCATTAATGCCATCAGGGGTTTCAGATCATCAGGTTGAGTTTCTCTGATATGTATCGTCATGATACACTTCCTTAACAGTAATTTATATTTCTTAGAATTGAATTATTATACATATAAACGAATTAATATTCAATAAAATGATAAATAAGCTGAGCTTCACCTATCACTCAAACAACTAATGCAATAACAAAAATCCCCTGAACCGTTAATGGTTAGGGGATTTTTCTATTGTTACTGTTACATCTATATAAGTTGAACTAATCATTTACACGATAACGGAGAGGACAGAAAAAACCTGAAAAAGCGGAGCGTTCGCCTTTATCCCCGGATTTTCCCTTGAAAAAGGGGATCAAAAAAATCTGGGGATTACAGCGATTGGAAGGTTGTTCTGTCATCGTAGTGTCAGTGTAAATAATCTTTAGTTCAACTTATATATACTATCCATTTTTAATGGTGGATGGCAGACTCTTGATCAATTCATCATTTGGCGTGACAAACAAGGTCTTCTGGTGATCATAGATGACAAAACCCGGCTTCGCACCACTTGGTTTGCGTACATGACGGATAAACGTGTAATCCACAGGCACACTGCTTGATTCCTTGGCTTGGCTGAAATACGCAGCAAGCTGTGCCGCTTCTTCCAATGTAGCTTCACCAAAGTCAGTACTGCGAATGACCACATGTGAACCTGGAATGTCTTTGGTATGCAGCCAAGTGTCGTTGGAAGAAGCGAGACGGTTGGTCACATACTCATTTTGCAGGTTGTTTTTGCCCACAAGAATATCAATCCCCTCGGAGGAGGTGAATTGGTGTACGGTCGGACGGTCGCTTTTCTTCTTCTTTTTACCCTTCTTGTTACGGTCACGAAGGTATCCCTGTTGCACAAGCTCATCGCGTATTTCCTCAATATCGTTCATCGATGCAATGGACAGCTGCTGCAACAGGTTATCGAGATAGTCAATCTCGTCTTTGGTTTTGCCAAGCTGCTCATGAATGACAGCCAGACTGTTCTTGTATTTGTTATAACGCTTGAAATAACGTTGTGCGTTGTCAGACGGTGTAAGCAGCGGATCAAGTTGAATGGTAATGTTGGCTTGGTCTTCATCATAGAAGTTCACAAGCTCCACGCTCTTGTCCCCTTTGTGGACCTGATGCAGGGAGGCGAACAGCAACTCACCCCATAGTCTGAACTTGTCCGCATCGTCGGCTTCGAGCAGATCCTTGTTCAGGTTATCCAGCTTTTTGATGTTCTTGCTTCGCTCATTCTGTAGAAAACGGAGCAGATCACTTACTCTCTGTTTAACCGTGTCCCGTTCAGCCTTGTCTCCGTAATAATCTTCCATGCACTTGCTCATCGTGTCATAGGTTTTCTCCAAGTCCTGAATGCTCTGAAGATGAACGGCCGAGAAAATCATTTTGCCTTTGGCGTTCATTCCGGTTACAGGCGTGTAGACATGATCTCTGACAGGTCCCATCACGGCTTCAAAAGCGTCCCAGAGTGCACCAGACTCAACTCGGCTCTCACCCTCAACCACATCTGGAGTGCTCACGATGCCTTCAGCAGCAATCCCACGAGCAGCAATCTCTCCCGCAATTAACGGGCTAAGACCGCTAAAGGAATTCACAAGCCAGCGTGATGCCTCTTCCTCAGCCGCATGATAGCTGTCCTCGAATGCTGTACGACTCACTTCGAGCGGATTACTTTTATGTTGCTCGGGTGGGGCGGTATACGCGAATCCGGGCATGATTACCCGGTAGCTGCTGATGGAAGGAGTCACATGATGAATGCCATCCAGAATCGTTTCTGTAACGGGATCAAGCAAAATAATGTTACTGTGACGCCCCATCAATTCAATGATGATCCGTTTAACCGAAACATCTCCCAGTTCGTCGCGCTGGCGCACATTGATGTGGATAATACGCTCCATGCCAATCTGACGGATCTCCTCAATGATTGCACCTTCACAGTGCTTACGGAGCAACATGCAGAACATGGGTGCTTCCGTAGGGTTAAGGAATGTCTTTTCCGTATAATGCACACGGGGATATGTCGGGCTTGCCGAAACAAGCAATTTACTATTTCCGCGCTGAGCACGCAGGGTGAGAACTACGTCATGGCCATTCGGCTGATGGATCTTGCTGATACGTCCACCAATGCAGCCTTGCAGTTCATGAACAATGGCCCGTGTTACAATGCCGTCCAATGCCATTTTTTCCACTTCCTCTCTCTATCGAGCATCTGCATTTATCATGCCAAATGCTTCATCTATATAACTGAAACCGTGCAACCAGGTATGTAAAAAAACAAGGACTGGCTACAGATTCTTCGTTGCTTGCCTGTTGAACGCTTGAATTGGTACTGCGCAGAACATCGCAGACTTTTATTTTAGCCTATTCTGTCCATCAGGGAAAGGATTCACCTTCCGGGTGCTAATCACAGACCTGTCCGAATACATATAGAGCAGGTAGTTTGTCCGGCATAGTGTACAGCCTGTCGACCAGCGCGCCGGTGAGTCATGTGAGCTTATTTTGCAGATGAAATACAGACTGGGAGGGAAACTTGAAGCATGGAACATACCAAGTGGCATCAACTTAGTGATGAAGAGCTTCGTAACACTCTTGGCGTCAGCCCGCAGGAAGGATTGACGGATGAAGCTGTAGCAGAGAAGAGGAAAGTGGTCGGTTCGAATGAACTGAGCGAGGGGAAACGCATTTCTCCAATTACATTGCTCTTGAATCAGTTCAAGGATTTTATGGTGCTGGTGTTGATGGGAGCAACGTTGGTATCCGGATTACTGGGTGAGTATCTGGATGCAGTAACGATTGTGGCTATTATCGTACTGAATGCAATTCTGGGGTTTGTACAGGAATTCAGGGCTGAACGATCTCTTCGTGCATTGAAACAGTTGTCTGCACCTCTTGCCAAAGTGCTTCGTTCAGGCCAGGAAGTACACCTTGCCGCCAAACAGCTTGTCCCGGGGGATATTGTCATGGTGGAGAGTGGGGATCGTATACCCGCCGATGTGCGCTGGCTGCAAACGAACAGTCTGGATGTCGAGGAGTCGGCACTTACCGGGGAATCTGTTCCTGTAAGCAAACATTGCTTGCCGATTGCGGACGAGGACGTTCCGCTGGGTGATCAGAAGAATATTGGTTTTATGGGTACCATGGTCACTCGTGGCACAGCCAAAGGTGTGGTCATTCGTACAGGGATGGAGACGGAGATGGGCAAAATCGCCGATCTGATCCAAAATACGGAGGAGCAAGAAACACCTTTGCAGCACAGGCTGGAGCAATTGGGCAAAATTCTGATTTTTGTTGCATTGGGATTAACCATAATGGTTGTCGTCGCAGGGATATTGCACGGACAACCAGCCGTTGGCATGTTTCTGGCTGGGGTCAGCCTCGCGGTGGCTGCCATACCGGAGGGTCTGCCGGCCATTGTAACCATTGCACTCGCACTAGGCGTACAGCGTATGATCAAACGTAAGGCCATTGTACGCAAACTGCCTTCCGTCGAAACTCTGGGCTGTGCATCTGTAATCTGTTCGGATAAGACAGGTACGCTCACCCAGAACAAGATGACAGTAACGGATGTGTGGCTGGAGGGACGTAACATCAAGGTTACCGGGGATGGTTACACACCTGAAGGACAGATGCTGGAGAACGGTCGCATGGTGGAACTGAAGAGTGACCAGTCCCTGCGCAGAATGCTTCAGATTAGTGCGCTTTGCAACAATGCGAGTATTGTGGAAAGTGTTGCAAGCGAGGTGGGGAGCAAGAAAAAGGGCAAGGATAACAAAAAGGACAGCAAGAAAAACACGAAAAAGGGTGATCTTCAAGAAGAAACCGTTCAACGAGATAATGTACTCTGGGAGCTGAAAGGTGATCCGACGGAAGGGGCACTCGTCACACTGGCCTCCAAAATGGGGCTTACTCCTGCCGGACTCAAAGAGTTGTATGCCCGCCAGCAGGAATTCCCGTTTGATTCGGAGCGAAAACGCATGTCGGTCCTGGTTCATCATCAGGGAGGCCGAATGATCTACACTAAAGGTGCACCGGATGTGTTGATCGGACACTGCAGTTATATTTTGTGGGAAGGAAAGGTCGTGCCTTTCACTGGAACACTGCGACAGAAAGTCATGGCAGCCAACGAGAGCATGGCTGGAGCGGCACTGCGTGTCCTCGGAATGGCCTATCGTGAAGTACGGCCGGAAGAAAAAGTGGCTGACGAACACGCTGCCGAAAGTCAACTTGTCTTCGTAGGACTTGCAGGTATGATTGATCCACCGCGTCGTGAAGTGAGAGATGCGATTGCCACATGCCGCAAAGCGGGTATTCGTACCGTCATGATCACAGGTGATCATGGAACAACGGCAGAAGCCATTGCTCATCAACTCGGGATTCTTCCACGTGGAGGTGCCTCGTTAAGTGGTCAGCAGCTGGCAGGCATGACAGACGAGCAACTGGATAAACAGGTAGAGGGCATATATGTGTTCTCAAGGGTAAGTCCTGAACACAAGCTTCGCATCGTAAAATCGTTGCAGCGCAAAGGGCATGTCGTCGCGATGACGGGTGATGGAGTCAATGATGCTCCAGCCATTAAAGCAGCAGACATCGGGATCGCGATGGGTATTACGGGTACAGATGTCACGAAGGAAGCTTCGGCGCTCATTCTGAGTGATGATAACTTCTCAACCATTGTGGCTGCCATTGAAGAAGGCCGTAATATTTATGAGAACATTCGCAAGTTTATCCGTTATTTGCTGGCATCGAACGTGGGCGAAATATTGACAATGTTCTTTGCAATGATGATGGGCCTGCCGCTACCACTCGTACCTATTCAGATTCTGTGGGTTAACCTCGTAACAGATGGTTTGCCTGCAATGGCGCTCGGGGTAGACCAGCCGGAGAAAGATTTGATGGAACACAAACCCCGTGGAGCCAAGGAAAACATTTTTGCCCGCAGACTGGGTTGGAAAATCGTCAGCAGGGGTGTGTTGATTGGATTATGCACACTCGGAGCGTTCTGGCTTACCTTACAGGCTGCACCGGATAATCCGGGTCAACTCATCAAGGCACAGTCTGTAGCTTTTGCTACACTCGTTTTGGCGCAACTTATCCATGTTTTTGATTGCCGTAGTTCACGGTCCATCTTCCACCGCAATCCACTACAGAACAAATATCTGGTTCTTGCCGTTATTTCATCGGTTGTACTGATGTTAATTGTCATGTACGTTGAGCCGCTGCAGCCGATCTTCAAAACCGTACCTTTGGGATTGCGTGAATGGGCGATCTGTATCGTTGCTGCGGGCATTCCAACGTTCCTTATGGGCGCAGGCAGCGTGTGGGGTGGTCGTCGTAACCGCCGCCGTATGGGTGGTTCTGGCCGCTTCGTACCGAAAAGTACAAAGTTTTCGGCATAAAATCAATACCTTTTCCTGACCTATTTCGTTATGCTATCCTCAAAATGATTCAAAGCGGAAGCTTTGGCATTTTTGCAGGATAGCTTTTTTTGTGTAAATGTTGAATATGAATTTCTATGGTAATCCTGTAGAAGAGCAAGAATATAGCTTTGGCAGCAGACTGCCAAAAGGAGTGGGCAAGATTATGGAATTTACGAAAATGCATGGACTTGGTAACGATTTTATCGTTGTATTTGGTGAAAAGGAGCTTCCGGCAGATGCAGCAGAATTGGCTGTGAAATGGTGCAACCGTTTCTTTGGCATCGGTGCGGACGGCCTGGTTTATATACTGCCTTCGGAGAAGGCGGACTTTCAGATGCGTATCATGAATTCGGACGGTTCGGAAGCAGAGCAGTGCGGTAATGCCATTCGCTGTGTATCCAAATATGTATACGATCACGGTCACGTGAACCAGGAGCAGATCACCATTGAAACGATTGGTGCAGGGGTACAACCTGTGAGTCTCAACATTCGTGATGGTAAAGTGGAAACGGTACGTGTCGACATGGGTGAGCCGATCCTGAACGGTCTTCAAGTGCCTACAACGGTGGATGCCAACCCAGTGGTTGATCACTACATTGAAGCAAATGGACATGCGTTCAAATTCACTGCCGTATCCATGGGTAACCCGCATGCGGTTATCTATGTCGATGACGCTGTGAATTTTGACCTCACAACTTGGGGCCCACTTCTTGAAGTACATCCGATGTTCCCGAAAAAAATCAATGTGGAATTCGCCACAGTCCGTGACCGTGGATATGTGGACATGCGTGTATGGGAACGCGGAGCGGGTCCAACACTTGCTTGTGGAACCGGAGCTTGTGCGACACTGGTATCCTCTGTCCTGAATGGACATACAGATCGTACAGCCGTCATCAGCCTCAAGGGTGGGGATCTCCACATTGAGTGGAATGAAGCTGACAATCATGTGTACATGACTGGACCTGCTGAAGTTGTTTTTAAGGGAATCACTTCATAAAAAGTGGAAGGTTTAACCAAAGAGGCCTGCGGGCCTCTTTTTTAATCTGCATCAAAAACCTGTGTTTTTCTTCGTTTTTTAGCGTTTTTTGTGTTACATTAGTATGAAAATGATCACAGCTAGGCGGGGGGAAAAGGGATGAAGGCGGATTTGCGCAAAGTTATGCAGGAACGGGTTCTCGTTGGAGATGGGGCCATGGGAACATTTCTGTACCAAATGGGGTTCCCGGTAGGGATTTCATATGAAGAATTAAACTTGATTTCACCTGAAGTGGTGGCGGATGTACATCGCCGTTATCGGGATGCAGGTACAGATATATTTGAAACAAATACGTATTCTGCCAATTACGATAAGTTGTCCAAGTTCGGTCTGGAGTCCAAGGTGGAGGACGTGAACCGTGCCGGCGTTCGCATTGCCAAAGAGGTAGCTGGGGATACCGGTTATGTGCTTGGTGCAGTTGGTTCCATTCGAGGTGGCAAGCGGACAAACGTGTCAACGAGTGAACTGAAACGCTTTTATCAACAACAGATCTCTGCACTGCTTGATGAAGGCGTGGATGGCATTTTGCTTGAAACCTTCTATGATATCGAGGAGATGGATATTGCCCTTTTGCAAGCGCGCAAGCTGAGTGATCTGCCGGTGATTGGACAGTTCGCGGTAGAGGATGTAGGGCATACACTGGACGGATATACAATGCCTGAAGCCTTCCGGATCATGCGGGAGCAGGGTGCGGACGTCATTGGTTTTAACTGTCGCTCAGGTCCAAACGGGATTATGCGTGCCATGGAAACCGTCTCCGGACGTATTGGTATTCCAATGTCCGTCTACCCGAACGCGGGTGCAGCAGATTATGTAGATGGTCAGTTCCGTTATGGTGCGACTCCGGAGTACTTTGGTCAGACGGCAGTGCAATTTGCTGAACTGGGCGCTCGTATTATCGGCGGTTGCTGTGGTACGACACCTGATCATATTACCGCTATGAAGGAGGCGCTTGCTGACTATGTGCCTTCGCCTATTTTGGAGCCTGATCCGTCAGAATCCAAACCGCGTATTGTATTGCATGAACATGTGGATGAGCGTTCCGGACGTGGCGGACAGCCTACGATCGTTGATCTGGTCAAGCAGCGTCACACCGTTATTGTTGAACTTGACCCGCCGCGTGACTTGGACATTGCCAAGTTCATGAAAGGTGCCGAGACATTAAAAGCAGCAGGAGCCGATGCCCTGACACTGGCCGATAATTCACTCGCAGTTACACGGATGAGCAACATGGCGCTGGGTCACCTCGTTCAGGATCGCACGGGCCTTCGTCCACTTGTGCACATTGCCTGCCGTGACCGGAATCTGATTGGAACACAGTCCCACATGATGGGTTTTGATGCTCTGGGCATTAATCATGTATTAGCTGTAACAGGAGATCCTGCAAGATTTGGTGATCTGCCGGGTTCAAGCTCGGTATACGATCTGACTTCTTTTGAAATCATACGCATGATCAAACAGTTGAACGATGGAGTGGCTTTCTCAGGTAAACCGCTGAAGCAAAAAGCGGGTTTTGTCATCGGAGCAGCATTTAATCCCAATGTGAAATATTTGGAGAAAGCTGTACAACGTCTGGAGAAGAAAATTGCCTCTGGCGCAGATTACATCATGACACAACCGATCTATGATCCTGAGTTGATTGTAGCAATGCACGAAGCGACCAAACATCTGGATGTGCCCATTTTTGTAGGTGTGATGCCGCTGGCGAGTGGACGGAATGCAGAGTATCTGCACAACGAGGTTCCCGGAATTCAGCTTTCGGATGAAGTGCGTTCCCGTATGGCCGGACTGGAAGGCGAAGAAGGCCGTGCGATGGGGGTGAAAATTGCCAAGGAATTGCTGGACGTAGCAACAGCGCATTTCAAAGGCATCTATCTTATGACACCGTTTATGTTCTATGGCATGACGGCCGAACTGACTCAATACGTATGGGAGAAGTCGGAGCATCAATGTCCTACTTGTTTCAACCCTAATAATCAATTACAATAGTAAAACGGATGTGATGCCGATGTCATTCAGTATGACCGGATACGGTCAATCCGCCTTTCATTTTGGCGGCTATAAGGTACAATTAGAGATCAAATCTGTTAATCATCGTTATTGCGAAGTGATGATGCGTCTGCCAAGAGAGTGGACGTATTATGAAGACGGTTTGAGGAAGATCGTACAGAGTCGTTTGAAACGCGGGCGGATTGATGTTTATGTAATGAAAGAAAAAGAGGAAGACCAGGCTCTTCCCGCTGTTCTGAATGAACAGACGGTCAGGGCCTATCTGCAGGCTGCAGAGCAACTGGAGACCCAATATGGATTGCAGGGCAAACCAAGTATTGTGGATATGCTTGGGCTGCCGGACGTCATGGTTCATTCGGATGGGACAAGTTCCATTCCCGAAGAGCAGAAGGACGAATGGGAGCGAGTTCTGCAGGAAGGATTGAAAGAGGCTCTGTCCAGCCTTGAACAGATGCGCGCTCGCGAGGGTCTTCATCTGGCCAGTGATCTGGAACGGCGGATTACCCGTCTGGAGTCACTGCATACCGAAATGCTTGATCTTGCACCGACTGTGGTAAGTGATTATCGCAACAAGCTAAGACAAAGGCTTACGGAAATGCAGGAAGAAGGCTCTTTCCCTTTTGATGAGCATAAATTGGGTATGGAAATTGCAATGTTTGCCGATCGTTCTAACATAGAAGAGGAGCTTACGCGTCTACAGAGTCACTTTGGACAGAGCAGGGAACTGCTGAAGAGTGATGAGCCCGTAGGTCGTAAGTTGGACTTTCTAATTCAAGAGATGAATCGGGAAGTCAATACGATTGGATCAAAAGCCAACCATTTGGCTCTGGTGAATCGTGTTGTCGAGATGAAGGCGGAGCTGGAGAAGATTCGTGAGCAAGCTGCGAATATCGAATGAACGGCCACATTTCGGCAAAAGAGTCGCATGTATAGGGGGAAGAACCTGATTATGGCAATCAAACTCATTAACATTGGATTCGGTAACATCGTATCGGCGAACCGGATTATATCCATCGTGAGTCCGGAATCGGCGCCGATCAAGAGAATTATACAAGAGGCAAGAGATCGTCACATGCTGATTGATGCAACGTACGGAAGACGTACTCGTGCCGTAATTATTACGGATAGCGATCATGTCATTTTGTCTGCAGTTCAGCCTGAGACGGTCGCCCATCGTCTTTCTTCGAAAGATGATGATAACGACGAATAAAATGGAGTGTAATATGTCTAAGGGATTACTGGTAGTGTTGTCCGGCCCATCTGGGGTCGGGAAGGGTACTGTATGCAGCGCTTTGCGCAAACGGGTGCCGGAATTGATCTATTCCGTATCGGCAACAACCCGTCAGCCTCGTCTTGGTGAAGAACATGGTGTGAACTATTTCTTCAGAAGTCATGAAGAGTTCCTGAACATGATTGCTGAAGATCAATTGTTGGAACATGCGGAGTATGTTGGTAATTATTACGGAACACCGCGTGATTTTGTGGAGAAAACGATTAACGAAGGCCGCGACATCATTCTGGAGATTGAGGTTCAAGGCGCGTTAAAAGTGAAAGAGAAATTCCCAGAAGGCATCTTTGTTTTCCTGCTTCCTCCTTCATTGGACGAGCTGAAAGATCGCATTCAGGGTCGTGGTACCGAAAGCCAAGCGACCATTGATCACCGGATGTCCGTGGCGGTTGATGAGATCAGTCTGCTGGAGCAGTATGATTACGCTGTTGTTAATGATGAAATTGATTTGGCGTGCAAGAGAATAGAAAGCATCATAATCGCCGAACATTGTAAGATCAATAAATAATCCCTTTTGCCGCTGCAGAATG
The DNA here is from genome assembly GCF_984798905.1 of Paenibacillus sp. SRL342. Taxonomy (NCBI): domain Bacteria; kingdom Bacillati; phylum Bacillota; class Bacilli; order Caryophanales; family Paenibacillaceae; genus Paenibacillus; species Paenibacillus sp. SRL342. The sequence goes on along the minus strand of NZ_OZ481790.1, from coordinate 4,763,634 downwards.
CGATATAAGTGGGGCAGTTGTCATATCATATACTGAAGCACTCCTTCTCGGAATGCCCGGGTGTGAAGACATGCCACATCAGTTCTGTCAGGCGGCAACTTGTGATTATACTAATGCGAAGAGGTGTTTGTTAATATGCTGTATCCTTCTATTGATGAAATGATGAACAAAGTCGACAGCAAGTATTCCCTTGTTGTTGCTGCTTCCCGCCGGGCTAGACAGCTACGTGAAGGTGAAAAAACGGATTTAAGAGGTGCGAGATCCCATAAACAAGTTGGCGTTGCACTGGAAGAAATCTATGGAGACCTGCTCGTTGTCATCAAAGGACAGGACGAAGAAGAAGAGTAAGCCGCCTGCGGCTGCTCTTCAACTGCATACGGCGCAAGCCGGATTAATTGACAACCGCGAGGTTGTTATTTTTTTACGAATAAGCATATTTTAACGGAATCTTACTTAGACGTCGTATAAATATCGGGGGAAATAAACATGTTGAACGGTAAAAAAATCGTGCTTGGTGTGACTGGCGGCATAGCCGCTTACAAAGCGGCAACATTATGCAGCAGACTGGTGCAAAAGGGAGCGGATGTTCATGTGATTATGACAGCTTCCGCTACACAGTTTATTACCGAATTGACGCTGCAAACGTTGACCCGAAACACCGTATATACCGATACATTTGATGAGCGTGAGCCAGCAGTCGTATCTCATATTCATCTGGCCGATCTGGCGGATCTTGTTCTGGTTGCTCCGGCAACAGCCAATGTGATTGCCAAGATGGCGCATGGCATGGCAGATGATATGCTCTCAACAACTCTTCTTGCGACGACAGCCCCTGTCATGATTGCACCAGCGATGAATGTACATATGTATGATCATCCAGCTGTAAAGCATAATATGAACCTGCTTGTTGAACGGGGCGCCATGATGATTGAACCGGGTGAAGGTCTGCTTGCGTGTGGATATGTGGGTAAGGGACGTCTGGAAGAACCGGAGAGCATTGTGGATGTGGTAGAACGTTTCTTTGAACAGCGAGAGTCTGCAGGCATTAGTCGGCAGGGACAAGCTCCATTGTTACAGGGCAAGAAGGTTGTTGTTACGGCTGGAGGTACGATTGAGCGCATTGACCCAGTACGATACATTACGAACGATTCATCTGGCAAAATGGGATTTGCCATAGCCGCAGCTGCGCGTGATCTGGGGGCAGATGTGAAATTGGTTATGGGCAGTACCCAATCCAAGCCACCGGAGAACGTGGAGTTGATCCCTGTACAGTCTGCACAGGATATGTATGAAGCGGTAACACGCGAGTGGGACGATGCTGATATCGTGGTTAAGGCGGCGGCAGTTGCCGATTATCGTCCAAAGGAAGTTTATACCGAGAAGATCAAGAAGAAAGGCGACACGCTGTCGCTCGAACTTATTAAAAATATAGATATTCTTGAAACACTGGGCAAACAGAAAACCCATCAGTTTTTGATTGGTTTTGCTGCGGAGACTCAGTCAGTTGAGATGTATGCACGTGAGAAATTGGAACGGAAAAACTGTGATCTGATCGTAGCCAATGATGTAACCCGCACGGGTGCAGGATTTGGAACAGACACCAACGCGGTACATATCTATGACCGGGAAGGTTTGGTGGAGGAGCTTCCAGTGATGGCCAAGGACGATGTGGCTCATCGGTTGCTCCAGATTGCGGCGGAGCGCATTGCCGGGAGGAATTAGGATATGGAGATTGCCAAGGTCATAGTCGATGTTCCCGTGAAGGAAACAGATCGGCCGTTTGATTACCTGGTACCTGAATCGATGAGAGAATGGATCGAGATTGGCAGCCGGGTGGGTGTGCCTTTTGGTCATCGGACGGTGCAGGGATTCGTGATTGATCTTGTGCCGCGTACCGGAGAGGAAACATTCAAGCTTAAGCAGATTCAGGAGTTACTGGACATTGTTCCCCCGTTGTCAAAGGATTTGGTTGAGTTGGCCGAATGGATGAGTGGACGTTATGCCAGTAACCGGATTTTGTCATTACAGGTCATGGTGCCGACGGCATTGAAAGGGAAAGCAGAGCGATACATCTCGCTGGGAGATGCACTTGATGGACAGATGGCGGGTGCACAACCGGATGATGAGGTGTTATTTGTATGGGGAGAAGAGTCTACGACCGAGAAAGTACAGCAGGATATCATCCGTTTTGTCAAAAGTCGGGGTCAGGTACCGCTGCAACAACTGAGTCGAAAATATCCCAATCATGCTGCACTAATTAAGAAATTATTGCTTGGTGGCGTGCTGCTGGAAAGTCAGGCCATCAAGGACAAGTTAAATAAAAAAACGATGAAGTCCGTTGATCTGGCTGTAGATATTGCTGCTGCTGAGGAAGCACTTGCTTCATTCCCGGCAAAAGCACAGCGGCAGAAGGAGATTCTGGCTTTTTTGCTGGAAATGAAAGAACTGTTGCCCATGCCGATGAAAGAAGTGTTGTCTACACTCCAGGTATCGGCCGCAACGATTAAAGGGCTTGAGGAAAAGGGACTGATCGTCACCGAGGACGTTGAGGTCTTTCGTGACCCTTATCAGGGCAGGACGTTTAAAGCGACTGAACCACTGGTTCTGACCGATGAGCAAAAACTTGTCTACGACAATATCAATGGCCGATTGCAGGAACAACGCCATGGGGTATTTTTGCTTCATGGTGTTACGGGTAGTGGCAAGACGGAAGTCTATCTTCAAACCATTCAACAGTGCATCGAACAGGATCGGCAGGCTATCGTTCTGGTGCCCGAGATTGCACTCACACCACAGATGGTAGAACGTTTTAAAGGGCGATTTGGGGACCAAGTTGCTGTTATGCACAGTCGTCTGTCTGGTGGTGAACGTTATGATGAATGGCGCAAGATTCGTGAGGGTCAGGTGAAGGTTGCAATTGGGGCGCGTTCAGCTGTATTTGCTCCGTTCAGTCGACTTGGGTTGATCATTATGGATGAGGAACACGAGACTTCCTACAAACAGGAGGAAACGCCGAAATATCATGCCCGTGATGTAGCGGTAAAAAGAGCACAGCAGCATCAGGCGGTGGTTGTTCTGGGTTCAGCGACACCTTCGCTGGAAAGTTATTACGCTGCACGCTCGCAGAGTAATGATGATTTTGCACCACTCTTACTGGAGATGCCAACACGGGCACTGGGTAACAAGCTGCCTGAAGTGCGGATCGTTGATATGCGTGAAGAGTTGAAGGATGGCAACCGCTCCATGTTCAGCAGGGCTTTGCACAAAGGGCTGGAGGAACGCTTGGAGCGTGGTGAACAGACGGTGCTTCTGCTGAATCGCCGTGGATATTCGACCTTTGTTATGTGCCGAAGTTGTGGATATGTGGCAGGTTGTCCCGAATGTGATATTTCATTGACGTACCATCAGCGCTCGAATAATCTCCGTTGTCATTACTGCGGGTATGCGGAAGCGGCTCCGGAAGTGTGTCCGGATTGTGGAAGTGAGCATATTCGATACTTTGGTACAGGTACACAACGGGTCGAGGAAGAGCTTGCCAAGCTCTTTCCGGGTATTCGGGTCATTCGGATGGATGTGGATACAACAACGGAAAAAGGGGCTCACGAGAAGCTGCTGAAACAGTTTCGTGAGAAAAAAGCGGATGTCTTGCTGGGCACCCAGATGGTTGCGAAGGGTCTTGATTTCCCGGATGTAACCCTGGTTGGCGTGATAACAGCGGATTCGGCGTTGAATTTACCTGATTTCCGGGCTGCGGAAAAAACGTTTCAGTTATTAACACAGGTAGCTGGCCGAGCTGGTCGGCACCAATTGCCTGGTGAAGTGTTTGTTCAGTCCTATACGCCGGAACACTACTCAATCGGGCATGCGAGTCAGCATGACTACGTGTCGTTTGTACGTGAGGAATTGCTGCACCGTCGCAATTTGCAATATCCCCCATACTGTCGCCTGATTCTGGTGACCTTTTCGCATGAGCAGCTTCCGGTATTGATTCGTCTTGCCGAGAACTATACGCGAATACTGAAAGAGAAAGCTAATGCTGCCGGATGGCTCGGCAGTCTGGATCGTTTCAGCAATGATGCCTTTGATGTACTGGGGCCGGTAGCGTCTCCAATTCCTCGGATCAAGAATAGATACAGATTCCAATGTATGATAAAATGGCGGGGGGATGTAGACGCCATAGGACTCGCTCTGGCTACGGCCCGGCGCATGGACGATGATGTTCAGGCGCAAAAATTGCTTATTAGTCTGGATGTAGACCCGCAAATGTTAATGTAAGCATTTTGCAGCAATGCGGATGTAAACAAGCGGTATAAACATAGATTAAAATGAATACCCCAAAAATACAGATATCGTCCTGAAATTATGATGAGGATTAGGAAGGTGCTTACAACATGTCGATTCGCATTATCGTGCAAGAACCAGATGAGGTGCTCCACAAGAGAGCCAAAGAAGTAACCAAAATTACACCAAATGTACAAAAATTGCTGGATGATATGGCTGATACCATGTACGATGCGGAAGGTGTGGGTCTTGCTGCGCCTCAGGTTGGTATTTTGAAACGTCTGATTGTTATCGACGCCGGTGATGAGCAAGGGCTGATCAAGATGATTAACCCGGAGATCATTGCGAGTGAGGGAGAACAATTTGGACCTGAAGGTTGTCTGAGTATCCCTGGAATTAATGGTGATGTTCGCCGTTTCGAGACCGTTACAGTTAAAGGTCTAGATCGTGAAGGTAAAGAGCTGATTATTACGGGTAGTGGCTTGCTGTCCCGTGCATTCCAGCATGAGATTGATCATCTGGATGGTGTACTCTTTACGGATGTCGCCGAGAAAGTGTACGAAATTGCAGCCGATCAAACGGGACCGCGTCGTAATTAAGGAGTGATCGATTTGAATATTGTTTTTATGGGAACACCTGAATTTGCAGTTCCTTCTCTCGATATGCTGATGGCAGAGGGATACAATGTGGTGGGTGTGGTGACTCAGCCTGATAAACCACAGGGACGCAAAAAAGTACTTACGCCAACACCGGTTAAGGCCGCGGCAGAACGCCACGGTCTGCCGGTGTTTCAACCTGTTAAATTGCGTGATCCGGAAGCCGTAGCCCGCTTGGCTGAATGGAAGCCGGATCTGATTGTGACCGCGGCTTTTGGACAGATTCTGCCCAAAGCCGTGCTGGATATGCCTGTTCGCGGTTGTGTGAACGTGCATGGCTCTCTTTTACCGAAATATCGGGGAGGAGCACCGATTCAACGTTCCATTATTAACGGGGAATCCGTGACAGGAGTCACATTGATGTATATGGCTGAAGGCCTGGACACCGGAGATATGATCTCGCGTGTGGAACTGCCAATTACGGATGAAGATACATCAGGATCGATGTTTGATAAATTAAGTGAGGCTGGTTCCAAACTGCTTCAGGCAGAAATGCCACGATTGATTGCAGGCGAGACAACGGCGGTCCCTCAGGATGATGCCGAGGCTTCGTATGCTCGCAATCTGACTCGGGATGACGAGAAAATGGACTGGAGTCGTACTTCACGCGAACTGTTCAATCAGATTCGTGGTCTTGTGCCGTTCTCCGGTGCATTTACGATGTGGGATGATCAGGTCTTCAAAGTCTGGGCAACGGCTAATCCCGATCAGATGGATCTGGCAACTTCTTCGGATGCTGGACAAGCAGAGCCGGGAACCGTGCTGCAATTGAACAAGGCAGGGATTGAAGTTCGCACTGGGGATGGGTCTCTGTGGTTGACTGAAGTGCAGCCTGCAGGCAAAAAGGTGATGCAGGCCGCTGACTTTGCTCGCGGTGGTACACTGAAACCTGGAACGGTGCTGCGATGAGTGGTAACATACCAGGTCGTTCGTCAGGAAAAGGCCAGAAACCTACTGGAAATTCATCCGGGCGTGAAGGAAACCGTCGTCCTAATTCGGGTAAATCGGGTGGTGCATCTCGCTCCCAGAAACCCAAAACATCTGCTCGTGCATTGGCAGTCAAGGTTCTGAGTGCTGTTGAGCAAGATGGAGCATACAGTAATCTGGAGTTGAACCGTCGTCTGAAAGAGGCGGATTTAAGCCCCGCAGATGCTGGACTAGCTACCGAATTGGTGTATGGGACAATCGCCAGATTGAATACACTTGATTATTTTCTGGAACGTTACGTCGCCAAAGGAGTAGCCAAACTGCAACCATGGGTTCGTAGCCTGCTGCGAATCAGCGTATATCAGATGATATACCTTGATCGTATTCCGGAGCATGCCGTGGTGAGCGAAGCGGTTAATCTGGCGAAGAAACTGGGCCATCAGGGAATCTCGGGCATGGTGAATGGAGTGCTCCGCAATATGATCCGCAATCGGGATGAACTTCGTATTCCAGAACATCTGCCTGTTGCCGAACGTATTTCACTGGAGCATTCCCACCCGTTATGGATGGTTGAACGCTGGATTGCCCAGTATGGCGAAGAGACGGCGGAAGCGATCTGTCGTGCGAATAATGAGCCGCCAGCGGTGAGTGTCCGGGTCAACACCACAATGACCACACGGGAGAAACTGATGCATGAGATGACCAGTACAGGTGCAATCGTTGAAGCTTCTCGCCTGAGTTCCGATGGTATTCTTGTACGTAGTGGCGGAAATATGGCTCTAACGTCCTGGTATCGGGACGGGTTGTTCTCTGTGCAGGACGAAAGTTCCATGCTTGTCGCTGAAGCAGTTGCGCCAGAAGTAGACCAACTTGTATTGGATTGCTGCGCAGCTCCAGGTGGTAAAACAGCTCACATGGCGGAGAAAATGCAGGATCGCGGTCGTATTGTCGCGAATGATGTACATCCTCACAAGCGCCAGCTGATCCTGGATCAGGCGGAGCGTCTCGGTCTGAGTTGCATCGATGCTGTAACTGGAGATGCGCTAGATCTGAACGAGCGGTATCCGGAAGCGTCGTTTGACCGCATTTTGCTGGATGCACCATGTTCAGGTCTGGGTGTTATTCGCCGCAAACCAGATGTGAAATGGACCAAAACCGTAGAAGATATCGAAGATATCGCAGGCTTACAGCGTGAATTGCTTGATCATGTTGCGCCGTTGTTAAAACTAGGTGGTATTCTGGTGTATAGCACGTGTACCATTGAGCCTGCTGAGAATGAGGATATGGTTGCTGACTTCTTGAATCGACATCCGGAATATAGTCCAGCAGAAGCATCCGTCTGGTCTGAATCGGAGACAGCGAACTTTAAGGTTGTGAACGGAGGCGTTCAGATTTTGCCACAATACGCTCACAGCGACGGGTTTTTCATCGCACGGTTGACAAAAACAACGGAATAACAGTTTAATAGAGCACGGAAGCATGACCGCCGAGGGGAACTTCGGCGGATTTCTTTGTGATGGGACTTCGATATAATTGTCAGAGAAAAGTGATGACAGGGTGCGATGGTGGCATTGAGGTGTTATAATGCATGAAGTACAGATATCAAGGGTATACATGGATGTAACGTGGTCTTTGTGATAGAATAGGACGAATGGAACGAAAAGAAGGAAGCCAACGAAAAGAAAAGAAGGAATAGGTGTTGACAACAAAATGAAACCTTTTATATATGATTATTCTCTGGAACAACTGCAGCAATGGGCTGTGGAGAATGGGGAGCCGGCGTTTCGCGGTGGCCAAATCTTTGACTGGATTTATGTAAAACGCGTGAATGATTTCAGTGAAATGACCAATCTGTCCAAGCCATTGCGTGAAAAACTGACAGAGCAATTTGAATTCGTAACGCTTAAGGAAATTACCAAGTTTGAATCCAAGGATGGAACGGTTAAATTCCTCTTTGGTCTTCATGATGATCATGCCATTGAGACGGTAATCATGAAGCATAACTACGGGAACAGCATCTGTGTAACCACACAGGTTGGTTGTCGTATTGGTTGTACGTTCTGTGCATCCACATTGGGTGGACTCAAGCGTAACCTTACGGCTGGGGAGATTGTTGCCCAAGTTGTGCAGGCTCAGAAAATTCTGGATGAACGCAACGAGCGTGTCAGCAGCATTGTAATCATGGGTTCAGGTGAACCTTTCGAAAACTATGAAGCTACGATGACTTTCCTGCGCATTATGATTCATGAAAAAGGGCTGAACATCGGTCAGCGTCACATCACGGTATCCACGAGTGGAATCGTTCCGAACATCTACAAGTTTGCGGATGAAGATACACAGATTAACCTCGCCATTTCGATCCATGCACCAAATGATGCACTTCGTTCGAAATTGATGCCGGTTAACCGTCGTTTTCCTTTTGAAGACGTGATGGAGTCCCTTCGTTATTATCTGGCCAAAACAGGTCGGAGAATTACGTTCGAGTATGCACTTATTGGTGGGGTAAACGACCAGCCAGAGCATGCAGCTGAACTGGCAAGTGTGCTTAAGAACATGTTGTGCCACGTGAATCTGATTCCGGTTAACCATGTACCTGAACGCAAATACGTAAGAACATCGAGAAGCGACATTTTCAATTTTCAGAAGATACTCTCGGAACAGGGTGTTAATGTAACCATTCGTCGTGAACAGGGACATGATATTGCTGCCGCTTGCGGTCAGCTTCGTGCAAAGCATATGGAGTTGAGGTGAGAACGTTTTGATCAAAACAGTTCATGTGAGCCATATCGGACGAGTGCGTTCGGTGAATGAAGATTCAGCCTGGATTCGTAATCTCGATACAGGATATATTCTGGGTATTGTTGCCGATGGCATGGGTGGACATCTTGCAGGGGATACGGCAAGCCGCTTGGCAGTAGAGACGTTGGTGAAAGATCTGGGAACACTGGAACCAGGTCTGTCACATGCGTCTCTGTCTGCGGCTCTCAGCGATGCTATTTTGCATGCCAACGAAGTTATCTTCCGCACGGCATCAACAGATGACAAGTATCACAACATGGGAACAACGGTAGTTGCGGCTTTATTGAACGATACGGAAGGTGTTATTGGACACATCGGTGATAGCAGAGCCTACAAAATTGCGAACAAAGCTGTGATCCAGCTAACCGAGGACCATACACTGGTGAATGAATTGTTCAAAAATGGTCAGATTAGCAAAGAGGATGTGTCCCATCATCCACGTCGCAACGTACTAACTCGTGCGCTTGGAACAGATGCCGAGGTGAAGGTAGATCTGGATACCGTCAAGCTGGAGGAAGGCGAAGTTCTTCTCCTGTGCAGTGATGGTCTCAGTAACCTGGTCAGCAATGAGCAGATTATTCAGGTTGCCGGCAATCTGGAACTGGCATTGGAAGATCGTGCAGACCGACTGCTTCAGTTGGCTTTACTTGCTGGGGGAGACGACAACATCACGCTTGCTTTGTTCGAGTTGCAGAGGGAAGGTTCCGTGGATACGGAAACGGGGTGTGAGTCATGATTGGGCACCAACTAGGCGGACGCTATGAAGTGATTGAGCGTGTCGGCGGTGGCGGCATGGCTCTTGTGTACAAAGCCCAGGATCTTCTCTTGAACCGGAATGTAGCGATCAAAGTCCTTAGACAACAGTTTGTGCATGACGAAGAGTTTATTCGCCGTTTCCGCAGGGAAGCACAGTCGGCAGCATCGCTGTCTCATCCGAATGTAGTTAGCATTTATGACGTGGGGCAGGAAGATGACGTTCATTATATTGTCATGGAGTACGTGGAAGGCAAAAACTTGAATGAAATTATTAAAGAACGCGCCCCTCTGCAGGTGGACGAATCGGTGCGAATCGCTTCCCAGATTGCAGATGCTCTTGATCATGCACATCATAATCAAATCATTCATCGGGATATCAAACCCCACAATATATTAATTGGCCGGAATGGCCGTGTGAAAGTAACGGATTTCGGGATTGCCCGTGCGGTTACATCTACAACGATTACGCAGACCGGTTCCGTAGTTGGTTCTGTACATTACTTCTCACCAGAGCATGCCAAAGGCATCGTTACTGGTGAAAAATCGGACTTATATTCTCTTGGGATCGTACTTTACCAAATGCTTACCGGGCAACTTCCGTTTCTGGGTGAAAGTCCAATCAGTGTGGCATTGAAGCATTTGCAGGAAGAGTTCGATGAACCACGCAAATTCAATCCATTGATTCCGCAAAGTGTGGAAAATGTCATCTTAAAATCCATGCGTAAAAATCCGCAGGAACGTTATCAGTCGGCCAAAGAAATGCAGACCGATCTGGAAACTTGCCTGATGCCGGAGAGACGTAATGAAACGAAGATTGATTTTCCGGATGAGGACGATATAGACCAGACTCGCGTTATGCCAGCGATCAAGCCTGAACCTCGTGGAGTTACATCGACGGGTGCAGTGCCTGTGATGGAGTCTGATGAAGAAACTGGCAAGGGTAAGGCAAAATCCAAGAGCTGGAAGAAGCCAGCTCTACTCATTTCATTAACCGTTCTTATTCTAATCGCCATGGTGGGCGTTGTATGGTATGTCAAAGGTATGCTGGTTGTACCTGAAGTAACCGTCCCTAACGTGATCACCCAGACAGAAGAAAAGGCTCGGGAAATGCTTGAGGAGAAAGGACTCGTCGTAAGTGATGAGGTCATCCGTCTGTACCAGGAAGGCGTCGAACCCGGTATCGTCTATGAACAGAGCAGAAAAGAAGGCGATGTTGTCAAAGAAGGCTCCGAGGTCCAGATCAGTGTTGGTGCAAAAAAAGAACTGGTGAAGATGATTGATGTCAAACAAGAGACTTATGACGAGGCTGTCAAGAAATTGACTAAGCTTGGTATTAAGGAAGATCAGATTCAGCGGAAAGATGAGTTCTCCAATGATGTGGCTTCAGGTACTGTTATTTCCCAGACACCTGGCGTTAATGAGGAATTCGATCCAGAGGCGGTTCAGATTGAGTTAACCGTAAGTAAAGGCACTGAAACGGTCAAAATGCCTGATCTGAAAAATCTTACCCGCAGTGAAGCTGAAGAAAAGCTTAAATCTGCTGGACTGGAACTTGCTCAGGTGCAGGAAGAACCAAGTTATACGATGGAAAAGGGCAAAGTGACGCAGCAATGGCCTGTGGAAGCGGGCACAGAGGTGAATCCTGGTGATAAGATTACGATCTTTATTAGTACAGGGTATCCACCTGAAGCGCTGCAATATCCTTTTGATATTAATGTATCACCCAAAGAAGAGGGCAAAAACAGTAAAATCCGTATCACATATGAAGACGCACGTGGCAAGAATCAGGAATGGGGAACACGCACCGTGAACTCAACCCAGACCTTGACCATTCCACTTGTGCTCGCTCCAAATGAAAATGGGGCTGTGTCCGTATATCGTGATGGACAGTTCCTGGATACGTATCTTGTCTCCTACAGTGAAGCCAAAAACGGAACAGTAAACGTACCTTCCATTGACCCGGAACAAAGCACCGAGACGCCGCCAGAAAATGAGCCTGATCCAGGTGAAGGTAGCGTTGATGAGGGAAGTGTTGATCCCAATCAGGAAGGTGAACCTGAGTCCACACCGGCAGACGGTGAAGGTGACAGTGTAGATGAGGACACTTCTGCCATGAATAATGGTAAGGGGCACGGCAAGGAAAAAGAGAAGAAAAAGGAAGTCATTAACGCATCAAGCCGTCCATAAGGGCGGCTTATGCTGGCGTCTGGAGTAAATGTACCACCATCTAAAGGAGGGCGACGGAGCTATGCCAGAAGGTATCATCGTTAAAGCGCTAAGCGGTTACTATTATGTCATGCCAGTGGAAGACAACGGGGTTCCTTCGGTTGAAGGTTCCGCCGTTCAATGTCGAGCCAGAGGTATCTTCAGAAAGCGGGGAACGTCACCGCTTGTAGGTGATCGCGTCAGCTACATGTTGACTGAGAACGGAGAAGGAACGGTTGATGAAATTCGGAAGCGTGAGACGGAACTTATCCGTCCTCCTGTAGCGAATGTAAGTTTGGCTGTTCTCGTGTTCTCTGTGAAGGAACCGGATATGAACCTGAACCTGTTGGACAAGTTCCTTGTTCACATCGAGCAGGCGGGGCTGGATGCACTCATTGTTTTGACCAAACTGGATTTGGCTGATCCATCCAAAGACACTGTTGCTGAAGTGAAAGCATTGTATGAACAGGTTGGTTATGAAGTGATTTCCACAAGTTCACGTACCGGTGAAGGAAGTGAATTGCTCAGAGATCGTCTGGCTGGTAAGATCAGCGTATTCTCCGGACAATCCGGTGTAGGCAAGTCTTCGATGTTAAATGCATTGATGCCGGGCCTGACGCTGGAGACAAATGCAATCAGCATGCGTCTGGGGCGAGGGAAACACACCACCAGGCACGTGGAGCTTATTCCGTTGGATAATGGTGGATTTGTTGCGGATACGCCAGGATTCAGCCAACTGGACTTTCTGGAGATCGGTGTGGAGGAACTCTCCACTTGTTTCCGGGAATTCGCCCAGTTTGCAGATCAGTGCAAATTCCGAGGTTGTACCCATACACATGAACCAGGCTGTCGTGTGCTTGCGGCCAAAGAGGAAGGTCTGATCTCCGAAAGCCGATATCAGCACTATGTGCTGTTCCTGACCGAAATGAAAGATAAGAAGCGGAGGTATTAACATGATTAAAATTGCCCCATCGATATTATCAGCTGATTTTGCCCGCCTTGGTGCGGAAGTTGCAGAAGCCCAAGCTGCAGGAGGAGACTGGATTCATGTTGACGTTATGGACGGTCATTTCGTCCCTAATATTACACTTGGACCTGCTATTGTGAAGGCAATTGCTCCACATACAAGCTTGCCGCTCGATGTGCATTTGATGATTGAGAATCCGGAGCGTTATGTTGAGGAATTTGCCAAAGCGGGTGCAGCGGTAATTACTGTTCATGCTGAGGCTTGTGTGCATTTGCACCGCGTTATTCATCTCATTAAGGAGCAAGGAGTGAAGGCAGGAGTTGCCCTTAATCCAGGAACGCCAGCGTCTGCCATTCTCGAAGTTCTGGATGATGTGGACATGGTTCTTGTTATGACGGTCAATCCTGGCTTTGGCGGACAGGCATTTATCTCGGGTACCATGAACAAAATCAAGCAGATTCGTACCTGGTTGAACGAAAAGGGACGCCATGATGTACATATCGAAGTAGATGGCGGGATTGCAGCCGATACAGCTCCACTTGTAGTGGAGGCTGGAGCAGATGTGCTCGTTGCCGGGAGTGCCGTATTTGGACGTGAGGATCGCGCTGCAGCGATTACTGAAATTCGCCGTAGCTACGGAGGCTGATCTATGACCTTCAAGGAGACACTGTGGACGATGGCTGCGAGTCTCGTGACGGGACTTGTGCTTGCTTTGTTTGCGGTTATTCAATCCCCGTTTAATGCCATTACGTCATTAATCGGGGTAGGCGTTGTTATTATGTATTTCCGCAAATTTGATCGTACCGGACATCGGGTTACTTTTGTCATATTCAGCATACTGTATTATGTACTGAGTGTTTTCATGATCGCTGTCTATCAATATATTCCTTCCCAAACGTAAATGAACTGATCTTCGGGCTTGTCATTGTGGAATAGGGATCGAAGGTTCCGCATAAATATGGTTACATGAGCAGGTTTCTCATGTAGCCTTTTTTGTCGTGTTTGAGGTGAAGAAGGCCTGAAGCATAGGATACGGCGGACGCATGAGCATGATGGGGAGGGTGAATTATGAAATTTTACACATTCAAACTGCCGAAGTTTTTGGGAGGGTTTGTAAAGGCGATACTTAATACGTTTCAAAAGAACTGATCCGATTGATAAGGTAACAGGGAATACCGCCGCTGTGGCTCAGGCTTATCTGGAATTCGTACCTGCGAAGCGCCATGCGGCGGCCATTCACATGTTAATGAGCGTATTCAAGAATCCTTTTTTTGAATACCAAAAAAGCACCTGCAAGGAACAAGGTGCTTTTTGCTTACCCGATTTATAGTAGCTTTGCGTGATTATACGCGAGTCACTTTACCGGCTTTCAGTGCACGGGTGCTTACGTATACACGTTTTGGTTTGCCGTCAACGAGAATGCGGACCTTCTGAACGTTTACGCCCCAAGTACGACGGTTACGGTTGTTAGCGTGGGATACGTGGTTACCGGTGCCCGGTTTCTTACCTGTCACATAACATTTGCGAGACATAGATTACACCTCCTATCCTAAAATAACCAGTTGCCTTCAGAAACGAAAAGTCATTCCATAAGGGCTAAATTGTTCTTCCTGATCATAAAGATCAGGTTTCAGTAGCTAATGGCGTTGTTTAAGCCGGCATGAACCGGATCATTTCCATTACTTAACCTGCATAAAACAATACTTGAATATAATATCATAATTAAAAAAGCTTCGTCAACTGATCCAAAAACTTTATTTATTTCTCCTGTCTAATATAGTACAATGTTGAGTAGTCCATAATACAGTGGTGAACAGGCTGTTGCCGCGAGGAAGTCGGAGAATAAACCGTACTTAGAGGTCGGTGGTCTGCTTTTTGGCAACGCTGTGAGCTGCGGCATTCCATCATTGGCACCAGTCTCCATGCGGCATTCATGCCGGCTCTTGATACCGGTGCATATCCGTATGCCCCGAAGTTAGGGGTGCAGAGAGTGCAGGATATTGGTAGTCCGGCCGCCCAGACCGTTAATCCGGCTGACATGTTGTATTGTATGCCTGTGCCGGACAAGGTATGGACGAAGAATAACGCAGTCCGCGTTAGCGCATGAACAGACCAGACACATCTTGGTGCAAGGTGTTCGTGTATCAAGCTAGGAAGGGGAATTCTCACTTGAGTATACGTTCTTTAAATGGAACAGATTTCACCGCAATGGTACTTGCCGGAGCGGAACAACTTGGACAGCATGCAGAGCACGTCAATTCCCTGAATGTTTTCCCTGTGCCGGATGGTGACACGGGAACGAACATGAATTTGACAATGAGTGCAGGAGTCGCAGAGATTAAAAGAAAAAGTTCTGCCTCCATCGGCGAAGCTGCCGGTATTCTATCGAAAGGCCTGCTTATGGGCGCACGGGGGAATTCAGGAGTTATTCTGTCGCAATTGTTCCGTGGTTTTAGTCGTTCAGCTGCTCCCTATGAGGAACTGAATACGCTCCAATTTGCAGCAGCCCTGCAGAACGGTGTTGACGCAGCTTACAAAGCAGTCGTAAAGCCCGTTGAAGGGACCATTCTTACCGTAGCCAAGGAAGCGGCGAAACATGCCAACTACTACGCAAGACGGACGAATGATATTACTGAATTAATGAATGAAGTTTTGTTAAAAGCAAAAGAAGCACTGGCAATGACTCCGGAATTACTGCCTGTACTGAAACAGGTTGGTGTTGTGGATTCAGGTGGTCAGGGGCTTGTATATATCTACGAGGGCTTTATGGAAGTATTGCTGCAAAGTGACGGAGGGAGTCGTACTTCGCTGAACAAAGAAGTAACCTCATCCGTGGCAGCATCTGCTTTGAAACCGGCTGCACCAACAGAAGTGGATATCAAGAAGCCTGCACAGCAGCAGGTGATTGCACCGGAGATGCCATTGTCTGCTCAGGCGAGACTGGAAACGGAAGATATTGAATTCCTGTATGATATGGAATTCTTCATTAACCGTGAGCTTGGAGAGAACGCAGGAGTGGCATTTGATGACGAAGCATTCCGGAAAGCGTTGTCAGTTAATGGGGATTCGATCATTATCATTGCCGATGATGAAGTCATCAAAGTTCATGTCCATTCCAAGACACCAGGCGATGTATTAAACCTGGCGCTGCATTATGGTGAGATTACACAGATTCATATTCTCAATATGCGTGAACAACATCGGGATCTCCTCACAGCAGGCATGGACATTGCTCCATCACCTGAATTGTTTGCAGAGATTCCACCTGAGGCAGCGCGCAGTATGGAAGAGGCTGTGCTTCCTGCAGATGAGATGGCACCGTATGGTTTTATTGCGGTATCCTCCGGTGACGGTATTGCAGAGATTTTCCAAAGTCTTGGTGTTGATGTGGTTCTGTCCGGTGGACAGACGATGAATCCGAGTACTGAGGATTTTGTAAAAGCCGTTCGTTCCATTGCTGCGGAGCAGGTATTTATACTCCCGAATAACTCGAATATTGTACTGGCTGCGGAGCAGGCTCGTGAACTGCTTGAAGATGAGCGCCGGATTACGGTTATTCCAAGCAAAACCATTCCACAGGGGATGGCTGCTGCCTTTGCTTTCCAGGAAGATGAGTCTGCGGAAACAAACCGTGACCAAATGTTGGAGGCCATTAGCCGGGTACAGTCCGGTCAAGTGACTCATGCGGTTCGTGATACGCAATACGATGAATTAGATATTAAGGCGGGGCACTATATCGGTATTCATAACTCCAAAATTGTAGCGACGGATGAAACCATGCTTCAAGCATGTGAAGGTCTGCTCAAACAGATGATGGAGAGTGGAGATGAAGTGGTGACAATCCTTGAAGGGGACGAAGCTGACCCTGAGGTTACTGCTGCCCTCGCTGCATGGCTTGAAGTACAGTATCCTGATGCTGAGGTAGAGGTACATCTTGGAGGACAGCCTGTATATTATTATTTGTTCTCCGTAGAGTCCTAATAAAGGTTGTTCAAAAAGTCTCTAGTTGACTTTTTGAACATGTACTTATAGCACTCTAGCGAAGAGGAGGAGAGTCATGAGCCACAAGGTTGCGATAGTAACAGACAGTACGGCGGATATTCCCGAAGAACTCATTCGCAAATACGGGATTCATATTGTTCCGCTGCGTGTTCTTTTCGGTGAAGAGACCTATGCAGATGGCGTTGATCTGACTTCTGAACAGTTCTACGAAAAATTGAAGAAGGTATCTGTGTTGCCTACAACTTCACAGCCATCTCCAACTGACTTCATGAATGTGTACCAAACACTTCTTGATGAGAACCCGGAACGCCCGATTGTATCGATCCACCTGTCATCCGGCATGAGTGGTACCTACCAATCGGCCATGCTTGGCAAGTCTTTGCTGGAGCGTGAGGGTGACATCACCGTGCTGGATTCGAAGTCAGCATCGTATGGATACGGTCTAATGGTAGTACAGGCTGCTGAACTTGCCGAACAGGGCAAGTCAGCAGTCGAAATCACTACTGCCATTGAAGGGATGCAACAATCTCGCAAATTGTTCTTTCTCGTGGATACCCTTGAGTATCTGCAAAAAGGCGGTCGGATTGGCAAAGCTTCAGCCATTTTGGGAACGTTGCTTAACATTAAGCCGATCCTGTCTATTGATGAAGAAGGCGTTATCTACGCAGTTGAGAAAGTCAGAGGTCATAAAAAAGCAATGGCACGCATTATTGAGCTGTTCCAGAAGGATCTTGCAGGCAAACGGGTTAACCTGGCGGTAGGTCATACCGCTGACCCGGGATCAGCGATCGCTTGTGCAGAGCAGCTGCGGGGTCATTTTACACTGAATGAAGTGATCTATACCAATATTGGAGCCGTAATAGGCAGTCATGTTGGACCTGGTGTCATTGCGATCTTTATGTGGCCTGTTCCGGAATGAGGGATTAGACATGAAATTGGAAGAAATATCAGTTAAGCAAATTAACGGCGTGAGTGCTCTCAAAGAGGGGGAGCTTCACGCCTTTGGCATCTCTACTGTTAAAGACTTGCTTGAGTACTATCCGTTCCGTTACGAGGATTATCGTCTGCGTTCCCTTAGTGAAGTGAAGGATGGGGACAAGATCACGGTCCAGGGACAGGTGATGGGTATTCCTGTATTACAACGATACGGTAAAAAGTCTCGTCTCACCTGTAAGATCATGACGGAAGAGTGGATGATTACAGCAACGTGGTTCAATCGCCATTTCCTCAAAGAGCAGCTTACGCCCAATCGGGAGATTGTGATCACAGGGAAATGGGAACAAAAACGTATGCAGATGACGGTCACTGACTCGGAGTTCCCCGATAAAGGGGATGGGCGTTCAGGTACACTGCAACCTGTATACTCGGTAACCGGCAAGTTGACGCAACAATGGATGAGGAAAACGATCAATCAGGGATTAATCCAATTCGGAGATATGATTCCTGAGATTCTGCCTCAGCCCTTGATGAAGAAATACAGCTTGATGCCCCGTAAACAAGCGATTGCGGGAATTCATCGTCCACAGGACAACCGGGAAGGTCAGCAGGCCAGACAGCGGATGGTGTATGAAGAGCTGTTTCTGTTCCAGTTGAAAATGCAGGCGTATCGCGCGCTCAACCGGAATCGCATGGATGGTGTAGTGCATACCACGGACAATACGACAATCCGTGAGTTTGTACGAAGTTTACCTTTTGAATTAACAGATGCTCAGAAAAAGGTGGAGCTTGAAATTCTGCATGATATGCGTTCGCCCTATGCCATGAATCGGTTATTGCAGGGTGATGTGGGATCGGGTAAAACGGTTATTGCGGCAATTGCGCTATACACAACTGTTCGATCCGGTTTCCAAGGGGCTCTGATGGTGCCTACAGAGATTCTGGCGGAGCAGCATATGCGCTCACTGCAAAAGCTGTTTGAACCGTTTGGGGTAACTGTGGGGCTGTTAACGGGCAGTGTAAATGGACGTAAACGTAAAGATCTGATTGCCTCGTTGCAAATGGGCATGATTGATATCGTGGTGGGTACACACGCCCTGATTCAGGAAGATGTTTTCTTCCGTGATCTGGGTCTTGTGGTGACGGACGAGCAGCATCGCTTCGGGGTGAATCAGCGCAGCGTTTTACGACGCAAAGGATATAACCCGGATGTGTTAACGATGACGGCAACGCCAATTCCACGGACACTGGCCATTACAGCTTTTGGGGATATTGAGGTATCCACGATCTCGGAACGTCCGAAGGGAAGGATTCCCATCTCCACGTATTGGGTCAAGCACGATATGATGGAGCGGGTGCTCGGGTTTATATCCAGAGAAGTGGATCAGGGGCGTCAGGCCTATCTGATCTGTCCACTCATTGAAGAGTCGGAGAAGCTGGATGTGCAGAATGCCATTGATCTGCATGTGCAGATGCAGCAGAACTTTCCAAAATATCGTGTAGGTCTGCTGCATGGACGGATGACAGCCGCGGAGAAAGAAGAGATGATGCGAGACTTCTATAGCAATGATATTCAGTTGCTTGTCTCCACCACCGTTGTCGAGGTCGGGGTCGATGTGCCAAATGCCACGTTGATGGTCATTATGGACGCGGACCGCTTCGGTCTCTCCCAGCTGCATCAGCTTCGTGGTCGGGTCGGTCGTGGTGCGCATGCTTCCTATTGTGTACTCATTGCTGATCCCAAGACGGAGGTTGGACAGGAACGTATGAAGGTTATGACGGAAACGGAGGATGGATTCGAGGTATCCCGGCGTGACCTCGATCTCCGGGGTCCGGGTGATTTCTTTGGTACCAAACAAAGCGGATTGCCTGAGTTCCGTCTTGCCGATATGGTTGCCGATTTTGCTGTGCTGGAACAGGCCAGAGATGACGTGACCCACTTAATTGAGGATGCGACCTTCTGGACCTCTATGGACTATGCACCTCTGCGTGATTTCCTGCAGCAACAGCAAGTATTCAAGGGTGATCTGATTGACTAATGTATGCCATAATAGCGAGTTTTTCGTATTACCTTTGTAAAAAATGACAAGTGTACAAGCCCTCCCGACATATGAATAAGAAGTGAGTTCATTCTTTTGGGAGGTGCTATACGTTTTGGGTTACCAACAATATGGAATTAGTCCGCAGCTGGTGGAGCGGATCAAATTAAAGATGAAAAATCCCGCTGTCAAAGAGCGTATCAAAAAGTTGATTGATGGCGTAACCAAGTCTGATCTGCAAGATAAGGCTAAGGTCAGAAGGTTGGTTAAGTCTTCCGCTGTCATTATGAATGAGAATTTCTCTCCGGCGCAGGAGGAGCAGTTTGTTGCGTTTGTGCTCGCGCAGAAGATTGATCCAAACAATACGTTTCATTTGATTAAGCTGTGGGGGATGTTTAGGTAGGGATTTGGTGTAATGTTGGGTGGGTTAAAGAGCTTTGTTTACACGGGGGCACTACGAGTGCAGTACCATCTTTCGATCGCTGTTATCCCCGGATTTTTTTGATTCCCTTTTCTAAAGGGTAAAATCCGGGGATAAAGGCGCACGCTTCGCTTCTTCAGATTGGTTCTGCCCTCTCCGTTGTTGTGTAAACGAAAGTACTTTAGAAAAGCCAAATTACACTCAAGTTGGTGTGGTAATGTAAAGAAGGGTGTTCCATTAAGTCATGCAGATGACATGATGGAACACCCCCTTTTTTTGGTGGAGGTAGGGATGAAGAAGGTTTTAGTTGGGCTTTAAATGGTGTTTATGTATTTTCATCCGCTGCACTCTTACTTTGATCAGGAAAAGAGCTGAGGATGATTAAAGTTATGATTAGAACTACAATTATAGTGCTGTTATATGGATATTCTTTGAGTATGTAGTCTTGCACAAGTAAGATCAGGATTGAGATAAATATAATAATTTGCAGGACAAGTCTTGTTGAGCGATCAGGGTTATTGGATCGTCTGGAGACAGCATATAGGGTAAGCCATATTAGGCTAAAAAGTAGAAGTGAACCTAAGATTAGAATTGCAAGCATGCATGAACACCTTTCTGTATTAATTTCATTAAACAATTGGAATAACATGACAACTAATTATAACATAGGTTTTTCTGGAAACGCAGATTTTCATAGAAGTTAAGGGATGAAATATAGTGTGAATGGTGCAGTATGGTT
This sequence comes from Paenibacillus sp. SRL342, assembly GCF_984798905.1. Lineage (NCBI taxonomy): Bacteria > Bacillati > Bacillota > Bacilli > Caryophanales > Paenibacillaceae > Paenibacillus > Paenibacillus sp. SRL342. The sequence continues at coordinate 4,742,906 of NZ_OZ481790.1, read as the reverse complement.
GATGCATTTTCACAGGATGGACTTTGCTTTCCTCCGGGGGGAGCGGTAAACTGTTGCATACGAGATGAAGGAAATTGCGTTACAATGAGACATGTTTTTATTTTGGACAGATGTGGAGGAAGTACGATTGGAGATGTTTACGATGCTGCTGGGTTTATTTGAACGGGCGGCGCTGTTGATTATATTTTTATTCTTTCTGTCGAGGGTGCCAAGGTTTAGGCAGATTCTACAAAAGGGGAAATTAAGGTGGCAGGAATATATTGCGGTTACCTTGTTATTCTGTGCTTTTGCCATCTTTGGGACATATACGGGCATTAATGTTGAAGGTTCACTGGTGAATGTACGGATCATCGCCGTGTTATCGGGTGGTATTTTGTTCGGAGGGCCTGTGGGTATTATTACGGGGATTGTCTCCGGGGTGCATCGGTATTTGATCGATATGGATGGAGTCACAGCTATACCTTGTCTGATCACAAGTATCCTGGCAGGTCTGGTCTCTGGATATATACATAAGTACACGCCCAAGCCCAAGCGATGGATTATCGGTATTGGTGCCGGAATGATCTGTGAAGCTCTCACGATGTTACTGATCCTGCTATTTTCCTATCCCGATCCTCTGGGTGCCGACATTGTTTCGAAGATTGCGCTGCCTATGATTCTGGGTGAAGTCAACATTGGGCTTATTGTGCTCTTGGTGCAGAGTGTTGAAGGGGAAAAGGAAATGATTGCAGCCCGTCAGGCGAAGCTTGCATTGGAGATTGCGAACAAAACCTTGCCGTATTTCCGTTCAATTGATGAGGATTCTCTGCGCAAAATCTGCCGGATTATCCAGGAGGATATTCAGGCTGATGCGGTTGCAATTACGGATACCCGGAATGTACTGGCTTATGTAGGATTTGGTGAGGAACGCTATCATATCGGTAATGAAATTATAAGTGAGATGACCAAGAAGACGATATCCAGCGGGGAGATTACGATCAGTAATGATGTGATTGATGAAAAAACTCCCGATATCCACTCGCTGTTAATCATTCCGCTCAAAGAACGAGGAGACATTACAGGTGCGCTCAAAATCTATTATCGCAAAGCGTATAAAATTACGTATCCTTTGCAAACGATGGCTGTAGGTCTGTCGCAGATCATTTCCACTCAGATGGAGGTATCACGGGTAGAAGAGATCAAGGCTGCTGCGAACAAAGCAGAGCTCCGTGCTTTACAGACGACCATTCATCCTCACTTTCTGTTTAATGCGCTAAATGCGATTGCATCGTCCATCCGAACCAAACCGGATCGAGCGCGGGAGCTGATTGTGAACCTATCCGGGTACATGCGTTACAATCTGGAGCTGTCGGATGAGTTAATTGATATTCATAAGGAACTGGAGCAGGTCCGTAATTATGTAGAAATTGAGAAAGCCCGCTTCGGCAGCCGACTGAATGTGATCTATGAGATTGATGAGGTCGCGGTGCATATTCCGAGTCTTGTTATCCAACCGCTCGTCGAAAATGCAATTATTCATGGCATTCTCAAGGTGAAAGGACCCGGGACTATTCGAATTCGGGTACAGGATTATCCGGAGTTTGTACGAATCAGTGTCAGTGATACAGGAGCAGGCATCAGTGCAGATATTATTGAACGTGTCTACCACGACCGTATGCCTGGTAACCAGATCGGGCTATATAATGTGCATCGCCGAGTCAAACTTATTTACGGACAAGGTGTAACCATTACTAGGCTGGAACAAGGAACCGATATTTTATTTGATGTGCCCAAAGGAGATGTCGTAACAAGGTGATGATGGATCAATGAGAGCTCTTATTGTGGAAGACGAGATTCTGGCAAGTGAGGAATTGAATTATTTAATCCAGGAACATAGTCAGATTGAGGTGGTGGATCGCCTTGAAGACGGGCTGGATGTACTTAAGTTTTTGCAGGAACAAGAAATTGACGTCATTTTCCTCGATATTAATATTCCCTCGCTGGATGGCATGATGCTGGCCCATCATATTGGGAAGTTTGCAATTAAACCCTATATTGTATTTACTACGGCGTACAAGGAACATGCAGCTGAAGCTTTTGAGTTGGAGGCGTTTGATTATATTCTGAAGCCGTATGACGAGAAACGAATTGCTGCAATGCTCCATAAGCTGGAGCTCGCATTCAAACGTGATCATACGCCGATGGAGAAACATGTTGAGGATGGACCAGCTACTATGGTGGACGGATCTGCTGTACAGGGAGATCTGTTACGAGAACGAGATACGAATTCCCATACAGACAGAAGAATTAATCTGCTGCGGAATGACAATATTATTGTTACGGATACGGCAGACATCTACTATGCGGAAGCGCAAGAGAAAGTGACGAAGGTATATACCAAAAATGGGGAGTTCACCATGCCAGTGAGCATATCGGATTTTCACAGCCGTCTGCCACAGGATATGTTCTTTCGCTGCCACCGTTCGTACGTCGTAAATCTGTCGCAAATCCGTGAAATTGTACCTTGGTTTAACAATACGTATCTGCTCCGTCTGCGCGATTTGGAAGCTGAAGTGCCCGTGAGTCGCGGGAAGGTCAAAGAATTCAGGCAACTCATGCGCATCTAGAAGCAGTTCATTCCGCATCTGATGCAACTCATGCTCAAAACGGTGTGATGAATCCCCTTTCATGTATGATTAGCTTGTGAACGCATTCATGTATATGACATCGGCAAAGGGGAGATCACGATGAAAGCAACAATTTCATCCGTTTCATCAACACCTGAATCAACATCTGCACCTACAAAAATGAACCGCTGGCTTATTGTTTTGGGGACCATCATTGTACAAATGGGTCTTGGAACCATCTATACTTGGAGTTTATTTAATCAACCGTTGTCTGATCGTTTCGGATGGGACGTCAGCTCGGTCGCGATAACTTTTTCAATTACCAGTTTTGCTTTGGCATTTGCCACATTGTTTGCAGGCCGGTTGCAGGAACGTTGGGGTCTTCAGCGCCTGATCCGTGTAGCCGGGGTTGTGCTTGGGCTGGGTCTTATTCTGAGTTCCCAAGTCACCTCGTTAACACTGCTGTACATTTTGGCTGGATTTGTCGTTGGTTTTGCAGATGGTACGGCGTACATTACGTCGCTGTCTAATCTGATCAAATGGTTCCCGGAGCGTAAAGGTCTGATCTCGGGGATCTCGGTCGGAGCCTTTGGTACTGGTAGTTTATTGTTCAAATATGTGAACACGGCATTGATTGGTGCCGTTGGTCCTGCTCAGGCATTTATGTACTGGGGCATTATCGTTCTGGTTCTGGTCGTTGCGGGATCATTCCTGATCCGTGAAGCGGTTGTTCGTGAACAGGCTCCGGCAAGCAAGGAAGGATCCAAACAAGTCGTGGCACGTCATGATTACACGGTGAAAGAGATGCTGCGTACAAAAGAAGCGTACATGCTGTTTGTTATTTTCTTCACGGCGTGTATGAGCGGTTTGTATCTGATAGGTATTGTCAAAGATATCGGTGTACAGCTTGCAGGTCTTGATGTAGCTACCGCTGCGAACGCAGTGGCCATGGTTGCGATCTTTAACACGGCAGGACGTATTATTCTCGGTGCGCTGTCGGATAAAGTAGGACGAATGAAAGTCATCGCTGGTGCGCTGCTGGTTACAGCCGTAGCGGTCATGACACTTAGTCTGGTTCCACTGACCTTCGGGATCTTCTTCGCATGTGTGGCGGCCGTTGCATTCTGCTTTGGCGGTAACATTACGGTATTCCCGGCGATTGTGGCCGATTACTTCGGACTGAAAAATCAGAGCAAAAACTATGGTGTCATCTATCAGGGATTTGGATTTGGTGCTTTGGCTGGATCATTCATCAGCGCCCTGCTGGGCGGATTCCATTTAACCTTCATCGTGATTGCTGTACTCTGCGCTGTCTCGTTGTTGCTCGCACTGATCATCACCCCTCCAGGTGAAGGTCGTCGTGCACGTCAACGTGAAAAACAGATGAATCTTAACCCTTCATCACGGGCAAGCTAACAACATGCACTGGAAGTACGGAACAGAGAATATTTCTTCATCTTAAAAAGCAAATTAAAAAATAAAGTAAACAAAGCGGTCTCCAGATGAGGCCGCTTTTTGGTATCTACAGTTGTCAGATTGCCGGACTGTTAGCCTATCGGACCATCTGGCTGCCTGCAAGCGTGGTGCCTTGTGTGCATTCCATCATTCGCATCTGTTATACTCTAGGTGAATTCATCAAGACTAAGACCAAGTTATGTACCCCAGAGGAGGCATATCATGAAGTTCATTAAATACACACAACCTGATTTTGATGATTATTATGCATTGGTTTCCAATATGGAAGTAATGAAACAGATTACAGAACGTGCAATACCTGAGCAAGAGGCGAGAACACAATTCGAGTCCATGCTGGAGTTTAATGAGCGTTCCACTTGCGGACATTACCGGGTATTCAGTGAAGATGGGGCCGGTGTAGCGTATGCCAAATTGATTCCGGATCAGGAGGACCCGACCAGGGCTGAGATAGGTTACATGATCCTGCCTGAACATTGGGGCAAAGGTCAAGGCACATCCATAGCGTCACGGTTGATTATACAGGCACAAGCCGCAGGGATGGGATCACTCTATGCAGTTATCGATCCAGGTAACGCTGCTTCCCGCCGGATCTTGACCAGACAGAACTTTGTATCCACCTGGATAGGCGATTACGATGGTCTTCCTGGTGAGATTTTGGAGTTGAACCTTCAAATAAATCGGTAAAGGAACTGTTCTGAGGGTAATCAGATGCTTTCTTATATAGAGATGTGGAGGAGATGACATATGAGCAATTCAACCATGGAACGTCTGAATGCATTGCTGCCGGAGTGGCTGGAGACCAGTCGTTTGCACACCGGGCAGGGTAAGGTGGCTTCTTATATTCCAGAGCTTGTCAAAGCCTCTCAGGATGAGCTTGGTATACATATCATGGACGCTGAAGGGAACTATGTGTCGGCAGGGGATTGCGGTGTCCCATTTACGATGCAAAGTATCTCCAAAGTATTTACCCTTATTCTGGCTTTAATGGATCATGGAGAAGAAGCAGTCTTCTTTAATGTAGGAAAAGAACCCACAGGCGACGATTACGATTCGATGGTTAAGCTTGAACTAGTCGAACCCGGTATTCCATTTAATCCCTTGATTAATGCGGGTGCGATTACGGTGTCCTCGCTTGTTGGAGGAGACTGTAAGGAGGAGAAGTCACGGCGCATTCTGGAGTTTTTCCGCAAACTGGCACACAATGATCGTCTGGGCTATAACGAAGAGGTATTCCAGTCCGAATCGGAGAGTGGTCATATGAATCGTTCACTTGGCTACTTTTTGAAGCACAACGGAGTCATTAAGGATGACGTTGAAGACGTGCTTGCCGTGTATTTCCGTCATTGCTCCATTGAAGTGACGTGTGCAGATCTGTCTCGAATGTCACTCGTTCTGGCCTATAATGGAAGAGACCCAATTACGGGAGAAGAACTCATCCCTCGTCGCTATGTTCAGATTGCCAAAACCTTCATGACCACCTGTGGTATGTATAATGCATCAGGCGAATTTGCCATCGAGGTCGGATTGCCCGCCAAAAGTGGAGTATCTGGAGGGATACTGACCCTTGTACCGGGACAATTCGGCATAGGTCTTGTTGGCCCGGCTCTGAACCGCAAAGGCAACAGTATTGCCGGCGTGCATCTGCTCGAGCGTCTGTCGAAGGAATTTGACTGGAGCTTTTTCTAAAAGTTTTTCAGAAAAAAGAAGCTTTACCCTTATATGTAGCCGATGAATCACGTATCTGATATTTTGCTTCTTTAGAACGAAGTGAATGGTCTGGATATGTCTCGTCGGCTACTTTTGGTATTCACTTGGAAGTGTAGGAAGACAGTCCTGCATGGCAACGGGGATGCTGCATCTATCATGGAATATCCACAACATCGGGGTGAGTATATCTCCCTTCAGTCATCGGCTAGGGCCACATCTGTAATGAGGTTCATCTGAATATTCCGGGACCCATCTTCCATCAGTAGTCTGAGGGTTCGGGCAGGGCGGTCCAGCCGAAGCACCTGCCCCGTGTAACGGATATCGTCATGTTCGTGAAACAACGTAATAGTGACCTTATCTCCAAGCGTCATCGAGTTACTAAGCAAACGGGACATTTCTTCTGCGGCCTGGGCATCCAGGGATGGGCGGGTACGAGGAGCAAGCTGTTCCTGATGAAGAATATAGGCTTCCCGGTGTTCGGGAAGCATCATGCGTGAGGATTCGAAGATACCGTTTTGTTGCAATTTTTTACTCATTTATAATGACCTCCAATTTTATGAGAACGTTCATGGGCTTGCGCGGACGAGCAGAGGGAGGATGCCCGCATAATGGCGGTTTCTCCGTACCTGCGCTTGATATCATCCGTGGCACGTTCCAATTCTCTTTTACGTTCACGATCATCAAACCAGGACAGCTGTACTTCGGAATCGGGTACAAGTCCGGTCAGTGACACGCTGATACGGCGGATGGGTAATCCGTCCCAATGGCGCAGGAACAGAGCTGCGGCTGCATCATATACTTCATCCGTAATGTTGGTGGGTTCATTCACCTTCATCTGGCGGGAGAAACCGGTTGGCCGATCATAATCCTGTCCGCGACATCCAACCGAGACCACATGGCCCATGAGTGATTTGTCCCGGGAACGTCGACTGACGAGTTCCGCCAGTTCAAGCAGTACCACTTTGATATCTTCCCAGGAGTCATAGTCCCGGGGCAGCGTCATCTGATGTCCGATCCCCTGCTGCTGATGAGCATATGTCCCGGGTTTGACCGGAGAATCGTCGATACCACGGGCAATACGCCACAGTACCTCGCCATTCACCCCCCAACGTTCTCTTAGTCGGGACAGTGGGGTCTGGGCCAGATCACCGATCGTATGGACCCCCATCTTGTAGAGATGCTGCGCCATGCGGGAACCAACCATGAACATGTCTCGCACAGGCTTCTTCCAGATGGTTGAAGGCAGATCTTTGCGAGGCAGCGTGCAGATGCCCCCGGGGACTTTCTTGGCGTACAGATCACAGGCCATCTTGCTAACAACCTTGGTATCACTGATGCCGATCCGAATGTATACACCCGTCTCATCCATCACTCTGGATTGAATGCTGCGTGCAATCGTCTCGGGACTGCCAAACAGATCCAGGCTTCCGGTGACATCGAGGAACTGTTCATCAATACTATAGGGTTCCACCAGATCGGTGTAAGACTGAAGGATACGCGTAATATGAAGGGACACCCGAATGTACTCGGCCATCCGGGGGCGAACAACAACAACATCCGGACATTTGGCGAGCGCTTCGCCCAGTCGTTCTGCTGTCGTAATTCCATAGGACTTGGCGAGTGGGCAGGCCGCAAGAATAATACCCGAACGGCGAGCCGGATCTCCCGCAACAACGAGGGGGCGGTCATTGTATTCGGGATGTGCAGACTTCTCCACACTGGCATAGAATGACTGGCAGTCTGCCAGCATGATGACACGTCTGTCTTGGCGGGGCATAAGACTTCTCTCCTTATCCGTGATGCTAAGCTCTTCTGTTAAGCATTCATTATCTTCATTTGTTCATTTGAACATCGATAATTAACAGTTTATTTACAGTATGGAACAAGTGTTCTTGTTTTATAAGCATATCTGACAATTCGAAATGCGGCAACCGGAATTATTTTGAAAATTGGACACAATTATGGATTAGCTATATTAGAGGCAGAAATTAGGAAATAAGATGTGCTTTTTTACATTTAATGTGAGAGATCTGTGACCTCTGGGTGATGACCGGGCGTTCATTTAGGTTTTTGTAAAAGGGTTATAAATGGGCACAGTCCTATAGAGGGGGACTGACGTCCTTTTTTGATTTTCTGCATTTTTCAGAAAACCTTGATGTGACGCGGAATATCGCTGATGCGTTATCGGACTATAGTATCAATTTTGTAATCTTTATGGTTAATACTGTAAAAAGGTCCGCAACTTTAACATATGACTCGCGTTTAATGGGGTATGTGTTCAAACGGAAAACGATGCCTGTACCCGCGTTGCACATAACAATAAAGGTTCCAGAAGTGCAAGATCAGCAGGCATCTAATCCATGCAATTCGAGCAAATATTAGTGTTTGGGAATCAGAGGTATCCCAGAGGCCTCCGAGTGGTAGTTGATGGACTTTTTTACGAATCATGGGCAGAATGTTCCATTTCATGTTTGCTTCCATCAGCCTAGTTACAAATGCAGAGTCTTAGCGCTATAGTGAGAACTACACCGCTGACATCTCTACCAAGCGGACATCCGAAGCGGAATGATTCCTATGCTTCATGTTGGACCATTCGGTGTTGAAGCAGGATGCATAATAGAGAGGTGAGCAATCTAAAGACATGAGCAGACAAAGACGAAGACGCTGGTTATTAACGGTGTTGACAGGAGCAGTGGTGGTGACTGGCGGGATATTTGCCGGGTGGCACTATATGCAACCCAAGCTCGTTACGTACACAGCGGAGAACGGCACGGAGATGAAATTCAAGACCGATGGAGACCGGTTCATGGAATACGGGCCAGATGGAACGTGGAGGGAGATGTTCGTCAAAGGTGTCAACCTGGGCGCAACTTCACCGGGGCATTACCCGGGAGAATTCCCGCTGACCAAAGAGGATTACTTGCGGTGGTTCCAGCAGATCGAGGATCTGGGAGCCAATGTAATCCGGGTATACACGGTTCACGAACCGATTTTCTACTCCGCATTGGTCGAATATAACCGCGGCCGGGAGCAACCGTTATATTTTATACAGGGCATATGGTCACCTGAAGAAGAGTTAATTGAGAAGCAGGATGCCTATGCGACCCATATTGAGCAGACGTTCAAGCAGGAGATTGAAAAGGCCGTATCTGCTGTCTATGGCGATGCGGACATTCCTGCCAAGCAGGGAGAGTCCAGCGGCAAATACAAAACGAATGCAGGAAAATACCTGATGGCCTGGCATGTAGGGACGGAATGGGACCCGGCGATGGTAGACAACACAAACGCAAAACATGCGGACGTGCCGCAGTACAAGGGAGTTCATTTCTCGGCGAGTCCAGAAGCGTCACCGTTCGAGAACTGGCTCGCAGAGCTGCTGGATCATACGGCGGTCCTGGAGAAGAAGTATGGATGGGAACATCCGATGACCTTCACCAACTGGGTAACCACCGATGTGCTGGATCATCCCGGCGAGCCGCTGTATGAAGAGGATCTCGTCAGTGTGGATGCCCGACATATTCAGCCGGAGGCGTGGCAGGGAGGTTATTTTGCAGCCTACCATGTGTACCCGTATTACCCGGATCTGTTCCATATCGATAAAACACTCCAAACCATCAAGGATGAGAACGGTGAGTACAACACGTACAAAAGTTATCTGTGCAAGCTGAAAGCCGAGTTTTCCGATATGCCTGTAATGATTACAGAGTATGGCGTACCCTCTTCTCTTGGTATTTCCCATCTGGGTATGGGAGGACGGAATCAGGGTGGACATAACGAAGTAGAGCAGGGAGATATTGACGCGTCACTGACGCAGGATATCTATGATGAAGGATACTCGGGAGCGATTGTGTTCATGTGGCAGGATGAATGGTTCAAAAAAACATGGAACACGATGCCACTGGAAATCCCGGCTGATCGCCGTGCATATTGGCTGAACGTGCTGACAAACGAGAAAATGTTTGGTCTGCTTGCCATGGACCCCGGTAAACAGGAACAGTTGACCATCGACGGATCACTGGATGACTGGAATGATCTGAAGGATGAAGAGGTCACGAATTGGCAGGGCCGAGTGGACGGCATTCAGGAAATGAAGATGACCCATGATGAAGCCTATCTGTATATTGGGCTGACCTTGGATCAACCGTTTGACCCGGCTAAGACAGTGCTGCGAATTGGGACCGATACACTTTCTGGAGGCAGTCAGCCTGACAAGTTACTCCCGGGCCGGACGCTCAGTGATGGTCTTGAGACGGTGATTACACTGGGGCAGGATGAAGAATCTCAGGTGGAGATCGCCAAGGATTATGACTTTAATCAGCGTCTGTATGGCAAGGATGGATACGACATGCTGCCAGATCAGCAGTCAGACTCCGCAGATCCGTTCCATCCATGGAATCTGGCAGTCAGCCTGAGAATGACACCGCCGGATACCCGATCTGCTCATCCATTCATGAATGAAAAGGTCGGAACATTGAAGCGGGGAACGACGGCTCCCGGTCAGCCCGATACGGATTCATTAACGGCATGGCAGTATAACGGCAATCAGGTGGAGATGCGAGTTCCCTGGATGCTGCTCGGGTTCGGTGATCCGAGTTCGCTGCAAGCGATCGATTATGGACCGCTCAAGAATGGACGTGAGTTCTCTACAGTTGCTGTGGAAGGCGTTGCACTCATTCCGTGGTTAACGGACCGCGCCACGAAGAAAGTATCTTGGCCTGGGGGTGAACAGACGACTCTGGATCTGAAGACATTGCCGGTATATAGCTGGCAGCCTTGGGAGCAGGTGCAGTATAGTGAACGCCTGAAGCTAAGCTACGAAAAAATGAAGAAGAGTTATGGAAAAATTCCTAGTTTTCAGATCGAATAAATGAGTATAAAGGAGGACCTTTTCACATGTTTCCAAGTTTGGCTTTGGCCTATCTGTTTTTGTACATCTGTATCGCACTTGTTGTTGTAGGCGTCATCGTATTGTTTGCCATGAAAATGTCCCACAATGGCAAACGACGCAAGACGGCGTTCTATGAATTGAAGCAGCGTGACTATTTCACCTATCTGCAAACAGCCTTGACCGAGAATAGTCCACTTAAATTGCCACCAGGCAAACTGGCTCCGCTGGAACGCAGAGTCATTCAGGACAGACTGATTGAATGGATCGACCAGTTCAAGGGTGAGTATCGCGACAAATTAATCGCACTGTGCCGTGAAGCAGGATTCGTAGAGCATGATCTGAAGGAATTGGGCCGTCTGCGTTACGGTCGCCAGATCGATGCGGCGTATCGCTTGGGGGGCATGCGTTGTCCCGAAGCCGTTCCGGGTTTGATGGAATTGCTGAAGGATGAGAAACCGGGCCCGATGGCCATTATGATTGGTCGTTCCATCTCCAGATGTACGACTCGGCAAGGTGAACTGAAAGACATGCTGGCCTTGCTGTTAACCAAAGGTAAGTCCATTCACCATCTTGCAGCAGATATTCTACTCGAAACGAGTCTGGATACGAGCAGAATTCTAATCGAATTGCTGGAAGACCGGAATCCTGATTTTGTCAAAGTCGGACTGGTTGCCATGTGGGGACAAGCTGTACCTGAAGTGATGCCTGCACTCGACAGACTGGTAGGCGCAGAACATCAGGATGTACGTGCCGAAGCAGTGAAGCTGTATCTTAGCGCAAGTCCGGCGCTCCGGGATGAGACCATTCTGAAGCTGATCCAGGACCCCGATCCGGAAGTTCGCGCCGAAGTGGTGCAAGCGCTTGGTTCCAAGCATGCATCTGGCAGTATTCCATTGCTGCGCAAAGCGCTGCGGGATGAAGACTGGAGAGTTCGCTATAACAGTGCGGAGAGTCTGAGCAAGCTCGGTGAACCGGGATTCGAAGCACTGTGTCAGGCTGCGGTGCAAGGTACAGTTGCTGAGCGCGAGATTGCGATGCAGCAGATTGAGAGTACCATGCAGCATACGAGAACCGATGACAGAGCTGTAGAGCAGATGATTGCACATAACAAAAAAAGACTGCTGTACGATCGCTATTTTGGCCCTGTGCGAGAGAACAGAACGAGCAAGAAACGTACAGGTGTCGCTACGGTAGGAGGGGATTACACTGCTTAGGGATCTACTATTAATCTACGGCATGGTCGCAATCTACTATGTTGTTTTTGTAAATACGCTCTACTTCTCCATTCTGGCCTTATCGTTCCGTAACATCTGGACGATCTTCCGGCGGTCGCATTATTCCAAATACAATACATTGTCAGGCTCGGAACTGGTACCTTCCGTTTCTCTGCTGGTACCGGCATACAACGAGGAACTGACGATTATTGAAAATGTGAACTGCTTGATGACGCTGAATTATCCAACATATGAAGTAATCGTCGTGAATGATGGCTCCAGTGATGCCACGCTGAATATCCTGTTGGAGGAATATCGGCTGAAGCCAGTACCCAATACGAAGATTCGGGGCAAGATCGCCTGTCAGAAAATTCGTGGGATCTATCATAACCCGGAGTTCCCGGATCTGTATGTCATTGACAAGGAAAACGGCGGTAAGGCCGATTCCCTCAATGCCGGGATCAACCTGTCTCATTATCCGCTAATCTCTTCCATCGATGCCGATTCGTTGCTGGAGAAGGATGCCCTGATCCGCATGGCACGCATGTATATGGAGAACCCGGAAGAGACGGTAGCCATCGGTGGAGATGTACGGATCGCCAATGGCTGCAAAATTGAAAATGGGGCAGTGCAAGATGTATCGCTGCCACGCAAAATCTGGCCCATGTTCCAGTCGATCGAATATCTCAAAGCCTTCCTGGGCGGACGGATTGGCTGGAGTCACATGAACGGTCTGATCATTGTCTCTGGTGCCTTCGGCATGTTCCGTAAGGACGCAGTAATCGCCGTGGGTGGATACCGGGATGGTTATCCTGGGGAAGACATGAACATCATCATCAAACTTCACCGTTACATGCTGGAAAACAAATTGAAGTATCGCGTTGCCTTCTGCCCTGAGGCCGTATGCTGGACGCAGGCACCGGATTCCTACCGGATCTTGTCCAGTCAGCGCAAGCGCTGGGGCCGTGGGAACCTGAAGAACATGATTGAGAATCGCGGCATGTTGTTCAATCCAAAATATAAGGTTATGGGTATGGTGACCATGCCATATAACGTCCTTTTTGAAGCGCTCAACCCATATTTCCGGATTACCGGACTTTTGGCTCTCGCTGGATATGTCCTTCTGGATATGACGCAATGGCCGATTCTGGTCCTGTTCGGACTGCTGAACTTTGTGAGTGGTTATCTGCTGAGTGTAGGCGCACTTGTCCTGGAGGAGATTGCTTTCAAACGTTACAACAAGCTCTCCGATCTGGTCAAAATGCTGGTCTACTCCGCGCTGAAATTCGTGGGTTACCACCAGCTCGGCGTACTGTGGAGATTGCAGGGACATGTGCAGTTCATGCAAAACAACAACTCATGGGGGACTATGACACGCCAAAGCTGGTCCGAGGATGAGAAGAAAACAAGCGAAGCCGCTTGATTAAAGAATAATCAAAGCAATTATTTGTCCAACTAGACATTTACACGATAACGGAGAGGGCAGAAAAAGCCTGAAGAGCGAAGCGTGCACCTAAAAGCTTTCTGAAAGAAAGCTGCATCGAAAGCATACGCTTATCCCCGGATTTCCCCTTGTATAAAGGAATCAAAAAATCTGGGGATAACAGTGATCGAAAGGTTGTTCTGTCATCGGAGTGTCAGTGTAAATAATATTTTTTGGACTTATATAGATAATCGAGGAGAAGGGTGGAAAAGAACATGCCAAATACGGCGACATTGCAGCGTGAGGCTGCCGTTAATGTGTACCGAAGTGTAGAACAGGGATTGAAGGAAACGGGTGCCGAAACATGCGGCTTAATGTTCATCCATTGTGCAGGAAACTCTCAACCTGAGCAGCAGGTCAGGACACATCTGGAGCAGACGAGCGGGACAGCTTTCCAGGTGTGGAAGGATGGTGCCACTCAGGCGATTGCCGTCCTGCTGCCAGGGTTGTCACTGGATGAAGTTCATTATGAAGGACTTCGGATCAAGCATGAATTGCAAGAGACCGTGCCCGGTGCCGATCCACAGATTACATTGGCCAGTTTCCCGGAAGGGGAGCGCCCTTCGAAGGCAACCATTCAGCATATGGCTGAGTCCTCGAAGCTTATAGATTCATCGGAGATCCATATCTACACGCTGGACAATACGGCGGACGAGCCGGAACGCATTTTGATTGTGGACAACGATCCTACGGTACGCGAATTTCTGCAATTGCGGTTGAAGATGCAGGGATACGAAACCTATGAAGCTGTCGATGGACTGGCTGCACTGGAGTTGATCGAGAAAGTTACACCAGACCTGGTGCTCACCGAGCTAAATCTGTATGGCATCGACGGTTTGCCGTTCATCCATCATATCCAGAATCTGGAGATGGAGCATCCGCCCAAAATTGTCGTGTTGACCGAGCAACGTGTCGAGCAGACGATCAGTCAATGCTTCCGCAGCGGAGTCGATGATTACATGACCAAACCGTTCTCACCTGTAGAGCTGGATGCCCGAATCAGACGCTGCCTGCATTAAAAGACGGCTTGAATAAGCTGATTGTGTGAAGTGCCAAGTAAGAGCTTTTTCACACTATGAATCAGATAGATTAGAGCAACATTTAGAGCACAGACACTCATCTATTTATATGGATTTAAGCACCACCAAAATACACTGCCCGGAGGGAATATCATGGAGAATCAACAATTCCACACATTACTGAATGCGATTGAAAATAAAGAAGCTGTACTCGGCGTTGTCGGGCTCGGTTACGTAGGACTTCCACTTGCCGTGGAAATGGTCAATCAAGGTTTCACGGTAATCGGAATTGATCTGGATGCGTCCAAAGTAGACAGTATCTATCAAGGAGATTCCTATATTCACGATATTTCGTCCGATGAGTTGAAAAAAGTAATGCAAAGCGGTCGTTTCCAGCCAACGACAGATTATAGCATGCTGCGCGTGATCGACGCACTCAGTATCTGCGTACCAACACCGCTTAGTGAGAATCAGGACCCGGATACGTCTTACATCGAGACCGTTGTAGATCAGATCAAGCTGCATATGAAACCAGGCATGCTAATTACGCTGGAAAGTACCACTTATCCAGGTACAACCGAAGAACTGATCCAGCAGCAGCTGGACAAGATCGGACAAGAAGCGGGTAAAGACTATTTCCTCTGCTTCTCGCCTGAACGTGTGGACCCGTCCAATGGACGTTTCACAACATTTAATACGCCGAAAGTAATCGGGGGCACAACCGAAGCCTGCCTGAAACTTGGAACAGCGCTATATAGCAAATATGTAGAAACCGTAGTACCGGTATCTTCACCAAAAGTGGCTGAGATGTCGAAACTGCTGGAGAACACATTCCGCAGTGTGAACATTGCCTTTGTAAATGAGATGGCGATGATGTGTGACCGTATGGGCATTGATATCTGGGAAGTTATTGACGCGGCGGCGACGAAACCATTTGGTTTCATGCCATTCTATCCAGGCCCAGGTATCGGTGGACACTGCATCCCGCTGGATCCGATGTACCTGTCATGGAAGGCCAAAGGCTTCCGTTTCTATAGCAAATTCATTGAGCTGGCGCAATCCACCAATGACAACATGCCATATTATGTGTTGAACAAAACGTCAACGATTTTGAACGAATACGCTAAATCCGTACGTAAATCCAATATTTTGCTCCTCGGCATGTCGTACAAACCAAATATTGCCGATCTGCGTGAATCACCAGGACTGGAAGTATATGAACTGTTCAAGGAAAGTGGAGCTAACGTAAGCTACTACGACCCACATGCAGATTCATTCCAGGACAAGCATGGGGAGACCGTACACAGCGAAGTGTTCAATCTGGAACAGTTCAAAAAGTACGATTGCATCGTGCTGATCACCAACCACAGCGATTTGCCTTACTTTGATATTGCCGAGATGGGTGTACCGATTCTGGATACACGTAATGCGTTCCGTTCGTACACACATCCGCATATCTACAAGATTGGTCACTCGGTACAGCATCCTGTGCTTGAACCAAGTGAAGCGTTGCTCGTCTGAGGAAATATATGAGGCAACGGGGCAAACTGGTGGGTATGGCGAAATGGGCCATTCTGGCTGTGGTGTTGTGCCTGCTGCTTCTGTCCTGGATGTTCAAATGGTTCTCGGCAGAGGAACACAAAGCGACCTGGCTGTGGGACGCGTCCATTATTGCAGAGCAGACACCTGAGATTATTGCTTTCTCCAAAGAACAGGGCGTGGATACCATCTTCCTGCAAATCCAGGATGAGTTGCCTGACGCAACATACCGCAAATTCATTGCGGCTGCCCGACAGGCTGAGATTGAAGTGCATGGACTTAACGGTCATGCAGACTGGGCCTATGAGGAGAAGCGGGATGAAGGACTTGCTTTTATCGAGCGAGTACGAGCATACAATGCAGCTTCGGCCAAGAATGAACGCTTCCAAGGTATTCAACTGGATGTGGAGCCGTATCAGCTGAAGCGCTGGGAGAACGAGGAGAGCAGCGTCATTGCAGAGTGGCAGAACAACATGAAGGCCTGGACAAAAGCCGGCGAGGATGCCGGACTGTACATGAGCGCTGCCATTCCGTTCTGGCTTGATGCCCGTCAGTCGGCTGAAGGTGAGGGTACATTCAGTCGCTGGGTCATTTCCCACTTCGATGCGGTAGCTATTATGGCTTACCGGGATAGCGGACAGCAGATGTATGATCTATCCAAGGAAGAACTGGACGAAGCGGATGATCTCGGCAAGAAAGTCTGGATCGGAGCGGAACTCGCGGATACACACGAGGGGGATCACCTGACCTTTTTCCGTAAACCGGTTAGCAATATGAATGAAGAGATGGCAAAGGTGTTTGATCTCGGTACCTCTCATTCTTCTTTTGCAGGTGTGGCTGTGCATCATTATGAAGCATGGTATGCGAAAGAGAACGGTATTCCGCTTGCGCGCAAGAATGAGAAGAAGGAATAGCGTTAGGTCAATGTTAACAAGTTCCTGATTCATGGTGCGTGCGTCAAGACTATAGTATAGAAAGAAGGCAAGTTCCGGGTTAAACTGTACCCTATGTAAAGGACATTTCTAAAAAAAACTATATGGCTTCAGGAAGATGATCTCTGTATTGTACAGGGGTCATCCTTTTTAGGTTCCACTGGTATCTATAGTGATTATAGTAGGTCATATAGGCTTTAACTTCTCGTTTGACTTCGTCTAACGTGGCATAGCTCTTTAAGGAAGTTTCGTCCTTAAAATGACCAAAAAACGACTCTTGCGGTGCGTTATCCCAACAATTTCCTCGTCTGGACATGGATTGCCCAAGCCCCATCCGTTTCACTTTCTTCTGAAAATCCGGATGAGTGTAGTGCGTACCTTGATCGGAATGAATGAAAGCATCATGACTCTTCTTGAATTTGCGGTTTTTCTGTAAGTGGAGCAACGTGTTTGTCGCCAGATCCATCGTCATTCGCTCCGACACATGATAAGCCAAAATTTCATTGGTGGAACTATCCTTGATGGTGGACAGATAGGCGCGTTTCCCTTGGCCGTAACTTATGTATGTAATATCTGTTAGAAGTATTTTGCCCGGGATGCCTTGTTTGAAGTTGCGTTGTAACAGGTTAGGCATGGTTCGATGCTCATGGGTTGCCTTCATCATTCGTTTGTAGGGATTAGCTCGTCGATGAGGGCATACAATATCGTATTTTTTCATGATTCTTCGGATGCGCTTGAGATTCCACATGATCTGAAATTGTCCTTGCAGCGTCATCTTAATGGAGCGAGCGCCCTTGTTACGTTTCTTAAATTGGAAGGCTCGACGGATGTACACACCTATTTCCTCATCAACCTGTTCCTTCTTCGTGCGTCTGTGAATGGCTGAAGTGCTCCAGTATCGGTAGTATCCGCTTTTGGAGACCTCGGCGGTCTCACACAGAACACTTACCATTCGCTGAAGATGGTATTTCTCAATCACGGTTCGGATTAACCTGTATCGAAGACTAGGCGTTAGTTTTACTCGTGGTTCCACCCCCGTTCGGCCAGGCGAATCTTTTTTAAGAGTTCATTCTCTGCTTGGAGCAGGTGAATCTGTGCTTCGAGTTTCGCGTTCTTTTCTGCCAAGGTTAACTCACGTTTTAGAGACTCTCCTGAATGTTTGCCTCGTGTATCTTGTAAGCCTAGAGCTCCTTGCTCGTTGTAACTGGCTCTCCATCGGTCAGCTGCGGCTTTGACCCGAGTCATCCCAATGATTTGAACGTCAAATCCACATGTCTCAAAGATCTCTCTAGGCATCCTTCCTTGCTGATTTAATGTAATAAAGAACTGTTTGAACTCGTCCGTATAAGTGATTCCCTTGGTCGAAACAGACTTCACATAGGGATTTGTAGCAAGTTGCACTACTTCGCCGGTTGTAAATGTTTTTTTACTCATTAATCGTTCTCCGTCCTTGTCTCATTCATGGTATACAACAAAAATACCCCATAGAGAGACTTTTTTAAAGTATCTACTCTATAGGGTACAGTTTAGTAGAGGGGCTTGCCTTTTTTGGTGGTGGATTTATATAAATTGAACTAAAGAAAATTCACACTTGCCACTCCGATGACAGAACAACCTTCTGATCGCTGTTATTCCCAGATTTTTTATATTTGGCTTTACAAAGGGGAAATCTGGTGATAAAGGCGAACGCTCCACTTCTTCAGGTTATTTCTGTCCTCTACGTTCTCGTGTAAATGTTTAGTTGAATTTATATAGTAATGGGTTTTGCAGCACTATGATGTGCAGGATATGAAACTCAGGAGTCTATTGCAATTTGGTAGACGCGGTATCGTACACAACCGTACACAAGGCGTGGTCCATGAGGCATGGAGGATTATAGGCTGGGGAGCGAAAGGTCGCTCCCTCATTCTTTCGTGCTCTCCGCTGTGCGATAGCGATTGGGCGGCAGACCGACTTGCTTTTTAAATGCTTTGGAGAAGGAGAACAAGTCCGGGTAACCTACGGAATGAGCCACTTCAGTTAAGCTTAGCGGCGTCTGCACGAGTAGACGTTTGGCCTGATTCATTTTCAATTGTTGGATATATTGAACGGGAGACAGGCCATAGGCTTTGCGGAACTGTTTGGCAAAATGGGTTCGATCCACACCCGCATGAGCGGACACACCTTCCACGGAGATGCCGCCTGCAAAATGAATGTCCATGTATTCCTTGCCTTTCTGGAGCCAAGGTGTGGCTGAATCCGGTTGCAATCCTTTGGTTGCGGGGGACCGCGCAATTCGGTCGAAGAGGTTTAGAAATCGGGTGAGTCGTCCCAGATCACTCGCCCGGTCCTGCGGTTTACGAACATCCTCCATGAACGAGCGCATGGCACTTGAAGTCTCCGGTGTCAGTACACCTGAACGGTGCGGTGAGTCGGGTGTAAGTCCAATTCGGGAAAGCAGTTCGGCTGCATGTGCACCATCAAAGGCAATAAATATTTTCTGCAACGTATCCTCGGGGTCCGTCCAGTACTCATGGGTAACATGTGGAAACAGACAGAACGCATCCCTGGCACGAAGGGCGTGACGCTGTCCGTTCTGTATGAATGTACCTTCCCCCTCCAGCACAAATAGCAAATAATAATAAGGTGTAGTGCGCGGGCCAATATGATAGTTGGTCTTGGCTATATTACGGCCGATGCGGATCGGCCAGGCGCCACCAGCTTTCTCGAATTCAGATGGAGTGAAGAAAAAAATATCCAAAAACTCATGGTGGTCCTCCTTCATGCTCTCGGTCATCAGGAACACCTCTTTATTGTATAAGTATCGTTTGTACATTCTAAAAGTTTCGCTTGTAGATGTAGTTCAAAAAGTCCACTTTTGATTACGAATCATGCCTAGTGGCATCATCAACATCGAAGCTGAAATTCAGCCGAAATGTCCGTTGCTCACGTAGTTTTCCTACGCTCCACTACTCCATTTCTAGCTTCATTCCATCTTCTCGGTACTGAAAACCAGACTTTTTGAACATGTATTTAAACCTATTATACAGGTGGGTTTTATATATATTCAAGATCAGGAAGACCTAAATCTGAGAAAAGACCACAAAATGACAAAATAAAATTGCCGCGAAATGACATTGCTCACAGACAAATCAATTGTTATGATGTCCATACCTATTAAACCAAGTTAATTAATCGGCATTTGGATACCTACTTTGAAAATGAGTTAGAAATTAGGCACACTTTAAAAATAAGTTTTAAACGAGTGCAAACGTAGTGGAGGGGACGAAATCGATTCTGAAGAAACGTAGTGTTCACCTTTATCTCCGGATTTTCCCTTAGAAAAGGGAATCAAAAAAATCTGGAGATAACAGTGATCGTAAGAACGATTCGTAACCGGAACGGCCAAGTTGCAGAACAGTGATCTTTTTTTAACATGAGACTTTATTTATTCATAGAAGGGATTGACTTTTGTGAGCGAACAGGAAGATATGAAGTTTGGATGGTTTTTGCCTACAGCAGGAGATGGTAAGTATGTAGGGGTTGCCCCGGAGCGGGAGCCGAGTCTGGATTATCTGGTTGATGTGGCACAGACAGCGGAGAAGGCAGGATTCGAATTTGTATTGATTCCTACAGGGGGAGCCTGTCTGGACGCGTGGGTTGTCGGCTCGGCAGTAATGAGTCACACAAAGACATTGCGTCCCCTTGTGGCCATTCGCCCGGGTTTGGTTACACCCGTACTCGCTGCACGCATGGGAGCGGCACTGGATCAGCTATCTGGTGGTCGCGCCATGATCAATGTGGTGACAGGCAGTTCTGTTCGAGATCTGGAGGAACTCGGCGATCCACTGGCACATGCGCATGATGAGCGGTATGTGCGGGCAAGCGAGTATATGGAAGTCATGAAGCGTTCATGGACCCAATCGACCGGACTGAATCTGACGGAGTTCGCAGGAAGTGGTCCGAACTCTAGCGCAGATGCACCCAGCGATCCCAATCCTGAATTCAACGGCCAGTATTACAACTTCAAAGGACCGGTAGGCATGCCGGAGACGGTGCAAAATCCGCATCCACCATTCTATCTGGGAGGAAGTTCACCAATTGCCAAGAAGGTCGCCGTTGAACATGCGGATACGTTCCTGATGTGGGGCGAGCCCCATGACTGGATTCAGGAGCAGATCGAAGAGATTGAGGTCATTCGTCAGCAGGTGAAAGAGGAAACGGGACAAGATCGTCAGCTCCGTTACGGCATGCGTGCTCAGGTGCTCATTCGGGATACCGAAGAAGAAGCATGGGCAGCGGCTTGGGAGATTATTAGCAAAGTACCACCAGAAGCGATTGAGAAAGCCAAAGCCGCTTTTGCCGAGACGGATGCAACCAACCAACGCAGACAGAACGAGCTACGGGAACTGTCCGAGAAGCAGCAGTTTGTCGTAGGTCCCAACCTGTGGACAGGCTTGTCCGTTGTGCGTTCCGGCGGTGCGATACTCATTGTAGGTACAGCCGAACAGGTGGCAGAGCGCTTGATGGAATATGGTGATCTGGGCGTAACAACCTTCATTCTGTCCGGTTACCCGCACTTGGAAGAAGCCGAAATCTTCGGTCGCACAGTGATGCCAATCATTCGCGAGAAATGGAAAACAAGACAGAAGCAGCATTCCGTTACTACCAACTAAGTAAGTGCCCCTTTTTTTACACTTTAACGGAGAGGGTAGAACCGATCTGAAGAAGCGGAGCGCTCGCCTTTATCCCCGGATTTTAACCATTGAAAGAAATGATTCAAAGAAATCCGGGGATAACAGCGATCGGAAGATGGTACTGCACTCGGAGTGCCCCGTGTAAAAACATTCATGCAACTTATATCAAGCATCCTCAGGAGGTCGTCTTTCATGAAAAAAAATAAAAAATTGATCCTGCCGCTTGTCAGTATGCTGGTCATGTCCATCCTGCTGTCAGCTTGCGGCCGCGAGGATAACGCGTCACCTGGAGAGAACGGCTCCTCGGGTCCAGGTAAAGTTACGATCAGCTTCATGCACTGGCGCGGAGAAGATTCCGAAGCACTGAACAAAACCATTGACGCTTTTGAGACAGCAAATCCGAACATTAAAGTGGAGATGCAGACGCTGCCTTCCGATCAATATCAGTCCACCGTACAATCCAAAATCAGTGACGGTTCGGTAGGAGATGTATTTGCCTCCTTCCCGGGTGCACAGTTCGAAGCTTTCACCAAAGCCGGCTTGTTCACGGATCTGACCGGATCATCGTTTCTGACTGCCTACAATTCCAAGCTGATTGAATCAGGACAGCATGATGGCAAGCAATATGCAATTCCGTATCAACTCGTATATAACGATCCAATCTATAACGTAAAACTGTTTGAACGATACGGCTTGACGCCACCAACTGATTGGGAAGGCTTTCTGGCCCTTTGCCAGAAGCTGAAAGACAATGGTATCATTCCGATTGCCTTTGCCGGAGCGGACATTGGCCCAGGGCAATTCATGAATACGATGGTGATGAACAATGCACCGAGTGACGACATTTTTACCAAAGTAGAAGCGGGCGAAGCTAAACTGACGGATGAGTTTTGGGTGAAAACATTGACTCAAATCAAGGAACTGAACGATAAAGGTTACTTCCAACAGGATGCACTGGGTACCAAGGACCCTGCGGCGGGCGCACTGTTTATTCAAGAGAAAGCAGCGATGCTGGCAAGTGGATCATATCAATTGGCTCAGAATAAGCAGCAGAATCCAAATCTGGAGCAAAAACTACTTGCACCGATTACCGTAAGTGCCGATCAAGCGAAGTATGAAGGAGTGCATACGACCACATTCATGCTCGCCGTGAACAGCAAATCAAAACATCCGGAAGAAGCGAAGAAGTTCCTCGAATTCCTTAGCAATCCCGATGTAGCGAGTAACTATGCCAACCAAACGGGACAGAATGTAACGGTGAATGATGTGAAGTACGATACGCCTGAGCTTCAGGTAGCCGGAGAATGGGCAACCAAAAAGACCGTGTTCCAGCCACGGTTCACCATCCTGAACGGAGATAATCAAAAAGCCGTAACCAACTCCATTCAGGCTGTACTGAGCGACACTTCTCCGGAAGAAGCAGCACAGCAGGCACAAGCGATCATTGATCAGCATATCGGGAAATAAACGATGAAAAACCGTCTTCAGCTATCCCTGTTTCTGATCCCCGGATTGCTGCTGTACGTTGGATTGTTCGTATTTCCTACATTGACGGGGCTGTTCTATTCCTTTACGGACTGGGATGGGGTATCCCCGTCGTATGCATTTGTAGGGCTGGATAATTACAAGGACAGTCTCAGCAGCATCGTATTCCGCAAAGCCTTTGGCAATAACGTGGAGTTCATGTTAACGGTTGTTATAGCACAAACCTTTATTTCACTTGTCCTGGCTCTGCTCCTGGTACGTAATACCAAGACACGCATTGTGCTTCGGGCATTGTATTTCCTGCCTGCGATTCTGTCCTCCGTATCGGTCGGACTGATCTGGGCATTTATGTATGATCCATCCATTGGATTGATCAACTATGGACTGAATGAGGCCGGGATGAGCAGCATCGCTCGTAACTGGATTGGTGATCCCAAGATCGCCATCTATTCCATCGCTGCGGTACAGGTATGGGCACATGCCGGACAGATGATGATTGTATTCATCGCAGGTCTGCAAGGCATTCCAGCAGAACTGTATGAAGCGGCTCGCATGGACGGCGGCAGCAAATGGCAGGTATTCCGTACCGTGACCTGGCCACTGCTGGCACCTTCGGCAACGATTGTTGTGGCTTATACGACCATACAGTCGTTCAAGGCATTTGACCTCATTTTCACCATGACGGACGGAGGACCGAACTACGCAACTGAAATTTTGACAACATATATCTATCATACCGCCTTTGGCAGCTATTCATTTGGTCTGGCTTCTGCCGGTTCCATGATCTTCCTGGTGTTGCTCGCGCTCTTGACGCTGTTGCAGTTCAAGGCACTACGTGCCGACCGGGTAAGCTATTGAGGTTGATGTTGGAGCATTCATCCTGCAATCGAGGCAGAAGGGAGTTCACATGTTTTTAAAATGGTTCAATCGCCTGATCTTATTGGTGTACGCGCTGCTGATCCTGGTGCCGCTGTACTTTGTGTTTGTATCTTCGTTCAAAACAAGCAGCAACTTCTTCACCAGTCCATTCAGCTGGCCGGACCCGTTTACGTGGGATAACATCACTGGCATGTTCCGCAATCAGCCGATGTGGCAATATTTCGGGAACAGTCTGGTCGTGACGCTTGGTACGGTTGCCATTGAGTTGTTGCTGAGTAGCATGATTGCTTACGCCATTGTCCGCTGGGGCGGTAGTGTAGGTAAAATCGTGTTTGCTCTGTTCGTAGCAGGTCTGATCGTTCCATCCCAAGTGAGTATGCTGCCGATCTATTCTCTCACGCGTACACTCGGGTGGTCGGACAGTCTCACGGGATTGATTGTCGTATCCGCGGCTATGCTGATGCCTGTCTCAGTATTTATGCTGACAGGTTTCATGCGCATGCTCAATTCGGAGATTCTGGAAGCGGGCAGTATGGATGGAGCAAGCGAGTGGAGACTCTATACGCGGATTGCACTGCCACTGGCTGCACCTTCGCTGGCGGCAACGGCTACGTTCCTGCTCGTCATGGTATGGAATGACTTGCTTATTCCGATGTTAATGCTCAGCAGTAAGTCCAAGCTAACGTTACCACTCGCGCTTATGCAGTTCCGCGGAGAATACGTGACGAACTATCCGATGATGCTTACGGGTGTACTGGTAACGGCCATTCCAATGATCGTGTTGTTCCTTCTACTCCAGCGTTACTTTGTAGCAGGTCTGACAGCGGGTTCACTCAAGGGGTAAGGTATCGCAGAAATCGGAAGGAAAAGCTTATTTTGCATTGATTTCTGGAGCATTCTGCATAATAATGATTTAGTGTCAGAATGACTACATAGAGATCAAGGGAGCTATAAGTGATGAGCAAACTGGAAGTATTGCGGAATCCCAAGCAGCGCAAGCTGCTGTTCAGTGCCGGCATGAGCTGGCTGTTTGATGCGATGGAAGTAGGTATGATCTCCTTTATCGTGGCTGCACTTGCCAAGGAATGGAGTCTCAGTCCCGGACAAGTCGGCGTGCTTACGAGTATTAACTCGATCGGTATGGCGCTAGGAGCTTTGCTTGCAGGTGCACTTGCGGACCGATTTGGACGGAAAGCTATTCTGATGTGGACCTTGCTAATCTTTACGATTGCAAGCGGTCTATCTGCACTTGCGACCGGATTTGCTGTATTGTGTGCACTGCGTCTGGTTGCAGGTATCGGACTTGGCGGAGAGCTGCCCGTAGCATCTACCCTGGTATCGGAGTCGATGCCTACAGCGGAACGGGGACGTGCCGTTGTATTATTGGAAAGTTTCTGGGCAGGGGGCTGGATTGTATCCGCGCTGATTGCAAACTTTGTTATCCCGGAGTACGGATGGAGAATTGCTTTTGCCATTGGTGCACTTCCGGCGTTCTATGCACTGTATCTGCGTCGTGCCATTCAGGACCCGCCGCGGTACAAGAATCATACCAAACTTCATAAAATCACGTTCCGCGAAAAAGTGGCTACCGTCTGGTCAGCACCACATCGCCGTACAACGTTGATGCTCTGGATTTTGTGGTTTACCGTCATTTTCTCTTATTATGGTATGTTCCTGTGGTTACCTTCGGTTGTGATGGCAAAAGGATTCACGTTGGTTAAAAGCTTCCAATACGTGCTGATCATGACGATCGCACAGCTGCCAGGTTACTTCACCGCGGCGTACTTCATTGAACGTTACGGTCGCAAGTTCGTACTGGTTGTGTATCTTACCTTAACTGCATTCAGTGCGATTGCGTTTGGACTGGCAACAACGGAAGCGACAATCCTGACTGCGGGGATCTGTCTTTCCTTCTTCAATCTGGGAGCCTGGGGTGGTCTGTACGCCTACAGCCCCGAATTGTATCCGACTTCCGTTCGTTCGACAGGTGTTGGACTTGCCACATCGGTTGGCCGAATCGGTGGGGTGCTTGCTCCATTAATGGTCGGTATGCTGGTTCAACGTGAAGTGGCGATCAGCCTGATTTTCACGATTTTCTTCGTGACAATCCTCATTGGCGCAGCGGCTGTACTGTTCTGGGGCCGGGAAACGAAGGGTCAGGAACTGGCCGAGTAATTGTCAATAAATACAACGCAACTTTTGTACGGGTCTGCCTGCCTACGGAAATAATGGGTTGGACAAGCGGTATATGGTTGATACAAGAAGGGGCATGACCATGGTGTGACCATGGGCTCATGCCTCTTTTTGTTATGTTCAGCGTCGTTTTTTCACTGCGTCATCGGTCCGATAGACTTCATTTTTTCTATATCCTATAATGACACTCGGGATGTCCAACCGTGAGGATTCAGGGGAAAGAAGTGGGATCTGGATTCAGAAAAGTGGAGGTTAATGGAATGATGAAGAACAACATTGAAATGGATCACCCGAATGAAATCAATGAAAAGAATATGATAAGTGAATTAGATAGCGTGAGTGAGATGAAAGAGATGAAGGTGGGAAGCCATATGAACAGTAATGAACGGACTACAGTTGATAGCACGAATGAAGGGCTGGATCAATTAACGTTTGCTGGCAACATGGAACCTATCACTGTCAGTCGGAAAGTCACTCATGGGAAGGGGAACACGGCTGGCAAAAGAGCAGGGCGGGTCAGCATGCTTCTCGGTGCCTGCGCATTGACTCTGGGATTAACCGTGGCAGCTCCTTCAGCGGGAGCACAGAAGCTGGAACAGGGCGTTCGCAGCGAGCATGTACTGCAATTGCAGGAGCAATTAAGCGATCTGGGGTACTTCGACGCCGGAATGACTGGATATTATGGTTCGATTACCAAAGGTGCTGTACGTGAGTTCCAGCAGGCGCAGGGACTAAGTGCAGATGGAGTTGCAGGTCCGGCGACACTGAACAGGCTGAATAAAAAGGCTAAAGCCGAAGGCGAGACGTTACGCCAGTTGGCGAAGCTGATCCATGGTGAAGCGCGCGGAGAATCTTTTGAAGGGCAAGTCGCTGTAGGAGCGGTTGTGTTGAATCGGGTACATTCGAGTGAATTCCCGTCGTCTATTTCGAAGGTTATTTTCCAGAAAGGGCAATTCACGGCTATAGATGATGGGCAGTTTAATACCAAGCCAACCCAGACTTCTTACAGGGCTGCTCGTAAGGCATTGAATGGCGCTGATCCGACGAACGGAGCGCTGTATTATTACAATCCGAAGATTGCCACTTCGGTGTGGAGTAAGAGCAGGCCGACACTGCTGACCATTGGGCAGCATGATTTTACGAGATGAGTTAAGTTGAGATATGTAGTGTAATATTTGAATGATAATAATGAACCTCGGTGTACGCTGCTGAATGCAGACGTGTACCGGGGTTTGTTTTATATTTTGATTGTGCAGGCGAGGATTGTTGGAATCTCAATATAATCTACATCAATGGGAATGGTCAGCATATAAATTATACTTACGTTGCATTAGGGGAGAAAGCACTACAAGAAGCGGCAAGGGATATCATTGAAACCGAATCGAATTAATAAAGTATATATAAAGAAGGATATAAATTATTAATTGTAGATTTGGATGAATGAGAATTTATATTTAACAGGATGTAGATCATGCCTACTGAGGTTTTGCTAGGTTACATCCATAGAGGGGAGGACGAATATGCCATTTATTGGGGGAATCATTTTAATTTTTATCCTAGCATTCATTCTATGGTCATTAATGTTCCCGCTATTCAATAAAATAGGTAGTAGAATTCTGAAGAAATACAATAAATTCAAACAAGAGGAGAATGGTGATGAAAAATTCAAAGACGTTTAGGGTAGGGGCAATTACGGTTGCATTAGTTATTATTGTGGGCGTGCTGCTGGTGACCTTCTTTTTAACACGAATTCCTAATGGATATGTTGGGGTCGTATATTCACCAAATGGAGGCGTAAAAGATAGCACACTGAGTCAAGGGTGGAAACTCGTTGGAGCGTTTGATAAAGTGACGAAATATCCTATCCGAATTCAAACGGTGGAATACAGAGATATTCAGATTGCTACTTCTGATGGGAAAAACATCACAATCGATTTTGCTTACAACTACCAAGTAGAACCAAGTAAAGTATCTTCTATCTTTAATACATTTGGGCCAATTAGCATTCAAGAAATTGAGGATACATATCTCAAAACACGTTTCCGTGATGCAGCTCGTAAAGGTATTTCCAAGTTTACAGTCATTGATGTTTATGGTGAAAAGTCATCCGAAGCAGGCGTAGACGTCGAACAACGTTTTTCTGATGATGTTAAAGAGTTAGGCTTTATTGTATCAAACGTTACCGTCGGTGTTCCTCAGCCTGACGCTAAGACTCAGGAAGCAATCGATAAGCGTGTTGAAGCTTCTCAAGAACTGGAACGTAAAACGACTGAACTGGAGATCGCCAAGAAAGAAGCAGATCGTAAGCGTGTGGAAGCACAGGGTAATGCAGACAAACTATTGATCGAAGCAGAAGGTCAAGCTAAAGCAAATAAAGAGCTTCAGCAATCATTAACAAGTCAACTCGTTGAATATGAAACAATCAAGAAATGGGATGGAGCCCTTCCATATGTGAGTGGATCAAACACGCCAATGATTCAATTGCCAACTACAAAAACAGAGCAAAATAGCGGCGCGGGGAGTGTATCGCCCTAATAGCGGTTTGAAATGCATGCCTTGCTTTTTCACCATTTTAATGTGTTGAATTCTAATGAACAAGCCGGTCCAATCGTGGGCTGACTTGTTCATTTTGAATTTTTTCAAAGGTACTCTGAGAGATTTAGTTAAGCCATGGCATTGGATTCACCTGTCCAATCCTGTACAATGGATAACGACAAAAACAACGGTAGATTAAGGATGGATCAGCACGATGAGAATTATCATATCACCAGCTAAAAAGATGAAGATTGATACCGATCTTATGGCTATCGCACAGATGCCGCAGTTTATAAACGAGTCAGAACAGCTATTGAGTCTGCTTCAAAAGTTATCCTATGACGAACTCAAAGCGATGTGGAAGTGTAACGATGCAATCGCCGAACAGAACGTGGAACGGATTCAGAATATGAATGTAAAAGCAAATCTTACGCCAGCCATCTATGCCTATGAGGGCATTCAGTATCAATATATGGCTCCGGGTGTTTTTCAAAATGAGGAATTAGAGTATCTTCAGCAACATGTACGCATATTATCCGGTTTTTATGGCATGTTGCGGCCTTTGGATGGGGTTACCCCTTATCGGTTGGAGATGCAGGGCAAGCTGCAAGGTCCGGGCTTCAAAACGCTCTATCAATTCTGGGGTAGCAAACTCGCAGATCAGCTTCAATCAGAAAGCAACTACATCCTAAATCTGGCTTCCAAAGAGTATAGCAAAAATATTTTACCTTTTCTGAGTGAGGAAACCCGGTTCATTACTTGTGTATTTGGACAAATGGTCAATGGGAAGCTTGTTGAAAAGGCAACCTGGGCCAAGATGGCCAGAGGTGAAATGGTACGTTATATGGCAGAGCACAAGATTGCAGAGGTGAAGGACGTAAGAAACTTTGATCGGTTAAATTTCGCTTTTTCAGAAGAACGATCCGACGAGAGTACGTATGTATTCATACAAGCAGAGGGAAAGTAGCTTACAGTGCAACGGTGGGTTCCTATACAAAGTCGACCCTTTAAGGTCACAAAGAGAAAAGACGCAGGGGATGTATATCCCTGCGCCTGATCAAGAATTATTAAATCCATGTCCAAAGCTGATGAGCTTTTGGGCTTACTTTCCGTATTCCTCAGGATAGAACCAGGATAGCCAAATCCTCCAATATTCATATTACATCCTTCCTGTTAGCGAACATTAATCCAAGCGGTCCACTGTGTTGGAATATTAATGGAATAGACCGTACCTACAAATTGTCCCCCTGTACTAGGCGCTTCATAAACCCAAGAATGGGCAAAAGCATCTACGACACGATCACCGTCCAGATCAATAGCTTCAGACCAGTTGTTTGTCATTGTATTGCCGGCGAGTGTGCCGTAGTGACTGCTGTCATAACCGATCTGGAAAGTAATACACTGAATCCAAGCCCCACCATGATCATTGGTTGTGGACAGTGGGTTGTTATTGAAGCCGTAAATTTCTTGACCGCCATTAGGAGATACGACACCGTATACATTAATGTGAGATACTTTCGGAGCAGGCGCAAACAGAACTGGACCACCCACATTATCAGCCTTCTGCGATTCAAATTCAGCCTTAGCCGCTTTCACAGCTTCACGGAATTCTTTGGAATTAATAATTTCTTCCTTTGTCATAGGTTTGGCTTGAGTCACATCACCGTCTGCATAGGCAGCTACATTAAATGAAAGCATTAGAACAAGAATAAGAGCTAAACTAATCAACTTTCTCATAGCAATAAATTCCACCTTTCTTGTTATGGGGATTCTTTTACAAAAAACATGCGGTTACGACAAATAGACCTGCTTGCAGCTTAAAGCCTCTTGCCCTCCTCTCTTTTAAAGATGGTTCTTCCCCTTTTTTCTTTACTGAAAAAGAAATTAAGGAGGTAGAACTCTACAGGCTAGAAAACTCTATGAAGTAGGAATGTATATGTAAAATGAATGCCTGCCAATAATTATGTGTTGCAGACAAAATGTAAAACTCATTTATACGCATTGATATCTTAGCTATGATAGGTTCTGATACATTTTGAAAATATAAGATTCCAAAATAAATATCTAAATTGTAATATATTACATTTATACAAACATATAGTACACCTAATCATCCGCACGAGTCAAGTTTCTTCATTAATACTATGATTTGTTAAAGTCTGCTGCTCGTCGTAGTAAAATGCCACAGTATCCTATAGTCGCAAAAGGAAAACCCTCTGGAACATGTATACACCTACATAGAGATCGTATGGGGCTGAGGGACGGATATAAATCATTCTGAGCGTGGATTCATGCAGTGAAATCAGGAGGTTAGGCGGATGTATTGTACTAGTACTTCTGCTAACATAGGTTAATCATATATCAGATGAGCGGTGAAAACGGATGAGTACAATTAAGGTGACTCCTGAGCAACTACATCACGTATCGGATCAGGTGGATCAGGCGAGACAACAATTGGAACATATACGGGAGGATCTCACAAGACAGATCGTGTTCCTTCAGCAGATGTGGCTGGGTGTGACGCAGGAGCGTTTTTATGATGAGTTTGCACGGTCACGTCCTGTATTGCAGAGGGCGCTGGAAAGTATGGTGAACACCTCTAAGGAATTGAAGGATATTGCCACGCGATTTGAGAATGTCGATGCTGAAAAGGTGAGTCTTGGCAGTACTGTTGGCGCTGTAGGTGCGGGAGCAATGATGAAGACCTCAAGATATTATGCTGGTTCGGATGATAAGGGCTACCGGATGGCACAAGTCAATATGTTTGGGAAGCTGATGTGGATGCCTGTGAATGAGAATGGTGTTACGGATCAGGCAGCCTTGCAGGCATATAAGAAGGATCAGGGGCATTTGGATTTTAATCGGATGCAAGCTACGGATGCTGAAGCGCCAGGGGAAGATATTTATGCGATGCAGATCAAAGCTTTTGAAAATGGAATTCATCCCTTCACAGGCGAGCCTGTATCCGATAAGTATGCTCAGATGATGCTGACTTCTCTGAAATTCAGCCAACTATTTATGGCATTTCAGATGGTTCGCGGGAGTATGCCGGGTGGCAAAGGGCCGTTTCGCTTGCCTGCCTCTGATCCGGCTGTGGCGAAGATTAAAAAGAATTTGGAAGCGGCTGAAGCGAAGAAAGCGTATGGGCAAAAGAAGGGTTCTGAGGTCACAGGACAGGTTCCTGATATCGGAGAAGTTAAATTGAAACCACTTGGGACTAAAGGGGAAGGTGATGCACTAAAACGTACCTTTGAAATAGACGGAACTAAAGTAGAAATTAATAGTGGACATGGTTACCGTGGAAGTGGGCATCGAACAGGAAATGCTCAAGATATTGGCACCATGGATCAGATTGAATCCGTTATACTTAAAGATATGGAATTAGCCAATAAGGCAAATCTTGATTTCCCTAGACCTCCTAAAACGATTGAGCGAACGATTCAAGTAAATGAGAAAACAATGGGCTATACCGTAACACAAACGCCTGATGGTACTTTAAGGGTCTCTACCTATTATCCTAAATAAAATATAAAGGGGACATTTACCTTGACTATACAGAAGACAGTGGAAGAATTGCATCAGTTGATTGACCAGGATTGGTCGAAATTAGATCAGGCAGAGTTAAAAACAACGAGAGAGAGTGTAGAATCTCTATCCAATGAATTGCTATCTGAGATAGATCATACGAACAACTCAGATCATTTATTAGAAGCCATTAATTATGAGCTTACGCATTTTTTTCTACCGATCCCTTGTGGGATAAAGATGTATCAAAGATTGATTCTGTTGAATCCGTCCAACCCATCCTACTATGAATGGTTTACGGATTACCTTTTACAGTATGGACCCGATTGGCAGGAAGAGGCGAATGAGTTAACCGAAATTTATACAAAAAAAGATTTTCAGGATGCTTGTGACTTTGCACAAAAGATTGAGCAGGTTAAAGATTTTGAAAGTAAATAAATTTTCAGACATCATCGTAATTCGTTACAGTAAAATGATTTGATATCCTCTGTTAAATCAAAGAATGAACCATAGGGATCTGTATGCTTCTAAAGAGAAGAATAATGAATTTCGAGATCGTGGGAGGGATTCCGATGCCTAAGAAAGAAACAATTCAAGAAGTGGAGCCAGTATTAAACGCCAACAACGAATCAAAGTTTTATTTCGGATAGAGCAGCTCAAAGATTGGCAAGATGCCTGTATAGGGAAAATGGAACATTTACAGATAAAACAACATTTGAATCGTAAAGCAATACAAGCCTCGATTGGTTATCTCACTTTCGAGTAGGCTTAGACCGAAGCTTAGCGCTAAGTCAAGTCGGGCACATAGAAGAAATCTATGGCGTTTAAGAGTTGTTATTACACTTTATTTACCGAATATCTGACGATTACTTTTGGGTTGCCGATGATGATTGGGTGTACAGCTGGGAAGATATGCAATCACTAAAATCGTTACAGTATCCTGAATGGTTTTATAAAAATCCGAAAGCTCTTCCCACCTGAATGTTGTGAGGAACGAGTTCTTTAGTATGCAGAAAATAACTAAAGAAGGTGAGAGGACAGCAAATAAAGGCGCTGAGGTAAGTAGTTCAATAAGGTGTATAGCGATTTGATAGGCAGGTCATAGAATAAATTATTTAAACAAATATAATTATGCTCTGGAAAATCCTTGTTGGTTTTATAGTTCGAAAAACCTATAATTTGAATATATTTGGATTTTTAAAGAGGAATTAGTCTTAATATGTAGAAAATAAGTATGTAGTAGATTAATTTACAGCAATTTACTTCAAATATAACTTATCATGCGTTACAAGGGGTCAATATTATGGCGAAAAAAAAGACAGTTCAGGAACTAACAGCCGCGGAATCTAAATCTATCGGTTTTGATTATCAGTATTACTATTTTTTGTTTCTAATGCTGCAATTAGAATCTGATCAAGCTGTTGGGTACGAGGTAAAGGACGATGTTCATATTGACAAACCTGATGGTAAACAAATTTTCTTTCAACTAAAGCATTCTATTGAAACAAAATCAGATGATACGATAGTG
Organism: Paenibacillus sp. SRL342; assembly: GCF_984798905.1. NCBI lineage: Bacteria > Bacillati > Bacillota > Bacilli > Caryophanales > Paenibacillaceae > Paenibacillus > Paenibacillus sp. SRL342. The sequence continues at coordinate 4,709,221 of NZ_OZ481790.1, read as the reverse complement.
AATTTAACAGAAAAAGATGAAGATATTTGGAAAACAATTTCAAATTGGGTGAAAATAATTAATGATGAGGTTGCAAAAAGAACAACTTTGGATATGCAAATTGAGTTCATAAATAAAACTGATTTTCACTTAATAACTAATAAATCGGAATCTAAAGAAAATGAGTTTTTGAAGAAAATCGCACTTTTTCAAAAAAGCCAGATTACTGTACAACAAATTAAAGAATATCTATTAACAATCAGTACTCCTGCTCCTAGGAAGATTGCATCTGTAGTGGACAATTATATAATGCTACTAATTAAACAGAAGCAGAGCTGGTTAAAAGCTTTTTTTTCTAAATTAATTGTTGAACATAACAAAGATGACTTGATAGCAAATATTAAAGTTAAAATTAAAGAGAAAAATGTAAAAGATACTCGAATTGATGATGTTTTCTCTTCTGTGGATAGCCACTTGAGAAGAATGATGTACGATAATATTAAAGCACGGCAGAAAATTGTTATTACCTTTGAGGATTACTATAAAAATTTCACTAGATATTTTGAATTAGGTAGAAATAGAAAATTACCTATCAGATTAGAGACGAAAAAAGCATCTATACCAGTAAATGCTCACACTCATATCTCTATTAGGCAATTAATTGATGCAGAAATTTTAAGTGGAATGGATGATGATTTTGAGGAAACATTAGTTAATATTTTTACAAGTAAGTATGAATTAAATAATAATCTTATTAAGTGGATTCAGGATAGCGATATCTCGGAAGATGATAGAAAGGCCTTTGACAAAGAAAGTCTTGATCGCTGGGTAGTTATATTTAAGGGTGTTTATTCAAAGATGCTGAGGAAACTACGTACAACACCCATTGAGGCAATTGATCCCGAAGAACTAATTGAGCTAGCATCTAAATGTTACTATAAAACGCTTGAGTTACAACTCACATTAGATGAAACTGAACTTACAACCAATATGAGTAACGGTCAGTTTTATCTTTTATCTGATAAGCCTATCCTTGGATGGTATTTTGATTGGAAAGAAAGGTATAAACCATGAGTGATTTAGGAGCTATGATCAAAAGTATAGGTAATGATTTAACTGTCAATCAAACTAACATATTCAATAATGAAATGATAGGTAGCATAGCTATGTATTCGGTTATTAGACACTTGGGATCGTTAAGTACTGCCAAAGCAATGTTAATTCTTCCAATAGCATTGCATAATCAAATTGTTAGTTACATTGGTAGAGCTAATAGAGAGGTCAAAAGTATCGAACAACTTCTTATAAGAAAATCGGATCTTTTAGCAAATTTTAATGGGCGTTTTTACTCACTATTAGAGGTTTCTGTGAATTGTATTGCAATATTAGCAGCTCTTAAATTTGTGAGTATAAGTTCTGATGGAACAATTAATGTTATAAAAGATAAAAATTTTATACCAAGTAGTGAGAAAAAATATATCGGTAGTAGAGCTAGTCGTATCATAGATTCAACACCCCAAATTGCTAGGCTCTTTGAGGATAATGTTGAAAATTTATATCTCCAATTGAGGGTGAAATTATGAGATTTCATATCATGAAACTTATTCTTTGGCTAAGGAATGGGAAGATGCGTGAATTGGAATTTAAAAATAACAAAGTGAATGTTATTACGGGGGAGAGCGAGACAGGGAAATCAGAAATAATAAGTATTATTGATTATTGTTTCTATGCAAGTGAAATTGATATAACGGAGGAAAAAATAAATGAAAATGTTAATTGGTATGGCATCAAATTCAGTATTAATAACAAAATATACACTATAGCTCGTGGAAGAATAAAAGAAAGAAGATTGTCTAAGGAATATTATTTTTCACCTGTGGGTACCGTTCCAAAAATTCCAAAAATGAACATAGAGGAAACTGATCTTAAAAAAGTAATTGAAAAAGAGTTCAGTATCTCAGATAAAACAGTGTTTACATATGGGAGTAAGAACATAATGTTAGGCAGTAAAATATCTCCTAGATATTTTTTTATGTTTAATACTCAATCGGAAAATATAATAATCAATACTGAAGTTTTCTTTGATAAGCAAAATAGTGATAAATACAGGGACGCGTTAACAAGAATTTTTGACTTAGCAGTTGGTATTGAATCAGAAGAGAATCTTTTACTTAAAGCAAAAATAAATGAATTAAATAAAGAAATTAATTTGCTTAATAGAAAAAAAATAGTATTTGACAAGGCTTCTAACGTCTTTCTGGAAGATCTAAAATCTTTATCTGAAAGAGCTCAAACATTTAACTTAATTGATTACGAGGTATTTAATGTTGAAGCAGTATTAGCTAAGTTAAAAGCTACAGTTACAAATTATAAAGAAGAAAATATAACGATCAATTTAGATAAGTTAAATAAACTAAAAAGAGAAAAAAATTCACTAATAAGAAAAATCAAAAATCTTAAAAGCTTCAAAAATGAATATGAAGAGTACAGAAAACTTGAGGCAGTTAATTTAGATAGTTTGAAGCCTGTTGTTGCTATCAAGAATGCATACTATAAGCTTTTTGGTTTGCCAGACCTTGATTTGATTATGAATGTGTTGAATGAAGAATATCATGAAATAAAGAAAAATATTGCGGGTAAGCCTCCTTTTGATTTTAACGTTGATGAAAAAATCAGCAAATACGAATCGGATGTTGACAAGTTAAATATGCAAATCATTAACATTCCTCTTAATGACGCACAAACTAGAAATGAGATGGATAAATTAATATTTATAGGGGAGTTAAAAGCTAAGATTTCAATTTATGAAGGAAGCGGTAATGAGTCAGAGATAAAGAGCGAAATTACTAATACTTTAAATGAAAAAATTGAAACTAGAGATGAGTTGGAAAAATATGTTGTAGACTATACTGAACAAAAGGATTCAGTTTTGCGACTGTTAGATGAACTAGTTCAAAATTATTTAGAACAAAGTGAGGATGCAATACCAACATATAAAGGATACAAATCTGCTTTTCAGTACAAAGAAAAGAGATTGAAGTTAAGAGAGCCGAAGGCCATAATACCAACTAAAGTAGGAAGTAGTTCAAACCATCTTTTCTTACATTTGTGTCTCTTTTTAGGTTTACAAGAGCTTATAGTAAGACAGAATTCTCCGTATGTTCCGAACTGGTTAATATTAGATCAGCCTAGTAGGCCATATTTTGGAGAGGAGGAAGAAGTAAAGGTAAAGGAACAAAAAGAATGGGAAGATGTCTCGAAAACAGATAGAGCAAAAATTAAAATCGCTATGCGGCTATTAAACGATTTTATTACTTACGTAAATAATGACTTACAGAAGGATTTTCAGATAATCGTCTTAGAGCACATACCAAAATCAATTTGGCAAGAAGCTAAATTGGATAATTTTTTTCAGGTAGATGAAGACTTTAAAAACGGTAATGCTCTTATTCGATTTGATATTAATGGAGAGCCGTATTGATTCAAGAAGTCTTGTAGAATTGATATTGTATAAAGGGCAATCAATAAAATTGAGGGAGATATTTTCTATGATAAATAAGGAATACAATGAGTATAAGGAAACTACAATAAATTCTGCTTTTATTACAATTAACACAAAACTTTCTGAAATATTCAATGATGCTACTAAAGAAAAGCTTGAGAGTTATTCTAGAAGGTGGATTTGGGAGTTAATACAGAATTCATGTGATACTGAGACTGATTTTATTAACATAAAAGTTAAGTTTGATTCAATAAAGCATACAGTGAGTTTTTGCCATGATGGGAGGCCTTTTGATAATCGTAGTCTTCTGAGTCTGATAACACAGATTTCTGAGAAGGTTGACTTAGAAGATAAAGTTGGCCAATTCGGCACAGGGTTCATTACTACACATCTACTCTCAAAAAGGGTGAGGATCACAGGAGCATATTGTAAGAAAGATAATCAAAATGTTGGTCTAAATTTTGATTTGGATCGAAGTGCATGGAGTGAGAATACATCGAGTAAAGAATTTGCGTATTCACTAAAAGAACAAATTCGTAAAAACCTGGATGATTTAGATGATCTTGAAACAGTAACAGCGGTAGCTAGCATAAACAACGAAACAGAATTTACATATTATTTGAATTCGTGGGAAATTAAAGAAGCAGTCAATTTGGGTATCAAAGACTTAATTAGTCATATTCCTTTTTTATTTGCTTTCAATGATAAAATCAATTCAATTACAATAAATGGTGTCAAGTATATTAGTCAACCAATTCCTACTAGTCATATTAAAAATAGAGAAAATTTATTGTTCTCAAAGGTTAGGATATATAAAAATAGTGAACACATATGTGATGTTTTTAACTTTAAAAATAAGCAAGAAGATATTTCAATCGGTGTTTGTTGTAATAAGGAAATAATAGCTTATCCGGATAATACAGCAAGAATATTTTGTAGATTTCCTTTGGTCGGGAGTGAAAGTTTCGGTATTCCATTTGTTGTAAATAGTAAGTCGTTTCAAGTTAATGAAAAAAGAGATTCTTTACAACAAAGTAATGAAATAAACAAAAAAATAATGGATGAAGCAATTAAGTTGTATGATAGAAGTATCAACATTTTTATGGAGAATTCCATTGAAGGATTGCGGAAATTTTGTATTACACGAGAAAAAAGGGAAAATACTCATTTGAGTGATTTTTACTTTAAGTATTCAAAAGAAATTTATTCAAATAAGGAAATAGTGAAGACAGCTCGTGGTCAAATGAAAACATTGAAGGAAATAAAAATTCCTTCTCTAGAGGACTTTAATTTTCCGAAAGAGATGGACGTAATGACTAAAGATAATATTCGAAAAGATTATTTCAATTTACTAACTCATTGTAAAAACATTGATGTACCAGAATTTGAATTCTACACAGATTGGCTAAAGACATTTAAAGAAGCTGCTATTTCGATTGAAAATTTAGCAGAAGAGATATCCACCAAAGATACAATATTAAATAAGCTGGAGAATAAAACTTGGAAGGAGTGGTTGAATCTTTATTTAGGGATTCTAGTTAAACTAGAAAAGAAAGAGTTATTGAAAACGAAATCAATATATGTAAATCAAAAAGATCTAGTAGTACCTTTAGAGAAATATTTTGCTGATATCATTACCGATGAAAAACTCAAAGAAATATATAATGGATTTTTCGAGAATGAAAAAGATTATATAGAGCATAAATTGATTCATCGTGTGATAGAACTAAAAGATGATATTTTTCAAGATTTTATCAACCCATATACAGATGAGATGATTGCAAAAGAAATATCTACTAATGTAATAAACACGTTGGCTAAAGAGCGGGGAAACGAAAATAAACGAGATGATAAAATCCAAGATAATTTTAACAAATTATTTTATTGGATAAAAGCTAATGAAGACAAAGCACAAAATATATTCAATTCAATTTACGATAATAGAATGAGTTTATGCTCTAATACAATTCAAATTGAAAACTATACTATGGCTGAAGAAGCAAAAAAATTTTTAGCAGACAATAATGTATCTTCTTTTGGGGAAATAGAAAATATAAAATTAATAGAAATACAGCAGCATCAAAATGTACTTGAAAATGAGATAGATAAGTTGCTCAATACTAATACGAAAGATGTTACAGAAGAAATGATATTGGATTTTTTGAGAAATATGTCAATCTCTTGTGAGGAGGAATTGGTAAAATTTTTAGAAGCTAGTGGTCAATCAGCGGAAAAAATTAAAAAATTCTTAGAGTATAGGTCATCAGGGTTACAAAGATGCTACTTGAAAGTGCAAGATATGTTAAAAACCGCTGCTGAGAGAGTAAAAGCTTATTTACCATCAAGAGGTTATGATTTGACTGATGTTAATCGAATTGCTCCTACTGTTTATGACGGAATAAAAAGAAATAACGAAGATATTGTAATTGTTGTCCGACCAAGTAATAATAAAAAAATAATACTTTATTATGACAGTGAGCCTACTTACCTTAGGAAAAATTATGAACTGTGGGTTGTCGACACGGATAATCAAATAGACATTCCGAAACAACTGACTCTGGGTGATATACTAAAAGTAACTGGAATAAAGGTAATACCATTGAGAAATTTATTTCTGTAAACGGAGGCTAGGTTATAATGTATTATTTAAATGATATTTTTTGTGAAAAAATAAGAATAAAAGAAACAAGCAAAACAAAATATTATCCGATTATTCAAACAATTGAAACAACAGTAAAAGAAATGCTCGCATATGCAAATACAAATGGAGGTTACATAATTTGGGGAGTTGATTACGATACAGAACTTGAAGTTATGGGACTCTCAAACGATCTATTCTTAGAAAATCGATTGAAAGAGTTAGTTAGTAAGCTTCCTGATGGGCTAAATTATACTATTAGTTCGTTTTCATACATTGGTCATGATTTGATTGGAATAATAGTTCATAAGTCACCACTAACATTATTATTGAATAATATTAAATATATTATGAAAGATAACAACTGCGTAATTGATAATCCAAAGATATTCATAAGCCATTCATCAAAGGATAAAAAATATGGTAAGGCGTTTGTTAGACTTATTGAAAGTCTTGGGGTAAGTAATAAAGATGTAATATTTACTAGTGATGACATACACGGCATCCCTTTAGGGCGAAACATCTTTGATTTTCTGAAAAATGAAATCAGTAATAATGCCCACATGGTGTATTTATTATCAGACAACTATTTTGATAGCCCTGCATGTTTAAATGAAATGGGAGCATCTTGGATAATAAAGAATGACTATACATTTATAGGTGTTCCAGAATTTTCATTTTCGAATCCTAAGTTTTCGGGAATTGCTATAGATATAAGGACTGTAGGTTTTAATATGAATAATAAAAGTCGATTAATAGAGTTCAGAGATATAATTTATAAAAAATTCAACATTCCAAGTATTGATGAACGAGTTTGGAATGAAAGATTAGATGAATATATTGATGAACTTAAGAAATAACTGGATCATATTTCAGTGAAAAATATTATTGGAATTAATGAAAAATAATGTTAAGTGAGACAGGAGGATTTTTCTATATTTGATACATGTTCCTATCTTTCTAAACCTCCGCTATTATTTGGTGAATCAATACTAAGAACATCTTTACGTAGCTCATTCCCGTTGAGCGGGATCATACCCAATGACAATACAATGATGAGCAAAGAAAAGTTTACTTATGAGTTGGATAAACATTATGTTATACGACAGAATTAAAAGAAAAAGAGAGTCGTAGGCTCTTTTTCAAGAGATATATTTTAATTAGTGTGTTAGGGCATAAAATAAAAAAAATAGAAACTTAGTTGGAGGCAATCATGCTATTAAACAGGCTATTCAGTATTCATGGGTTACATCGTCCAAGTAAAAATCAGGAGAAAAAGATGCGTAAATATATTGAGTCAAAAGTGTTTGATAATTTTAAGGCAGGATTATATACGGATTCGAAGGATGTAAACCAAATTATCCGTTATTGCTTTAATCTCTATATGGACATTATTCAATCAGAACTAAAAGGAATTTCATCGGGGCAACTCATACTAGATTTTTTAAATCAATATGACAGGACGATAATAATTCGGCAAGACACTAAAAACTTTTTGAATACAGATACAATGGAAGCTTGGAAATATCATGGTCCAATAATTAGAAGAGCAATTAAATTCATGATAGAACACGCTATTATGAACTATAGTAGTCAAGTTGCTGGAAGAGTGAAAAAGCAACAAATTGATAAATTGACAATTTGTACTGAAGAGTTAATTCGATTATCAATGCAAAGCGAGTCAACTTATGCCATATTCCCTGAACAAACCACTTTAGAACTAAAACAGAATTCAGAAATATATTATGATTTAAAAATTAATAATAGTGTCATTGAAAGTGGACTTAAATCACCTGGCTTTTTAAAATTATTAAATGGAAAAGCAATCATAGATTCAGATTTATCAGTTTTGAATGATTTGATGAAAGAGGACTTCTATGAAAAATTCAAAGCTGAATTAACTGATTTATGGAATGCTCTGGATAGATTGATTAACGAAGAATATAATGAAACTCGATACATAAAAAAAGAAATTATATTGGAGAAATTAGCGTTATATGCTGGTATTAGCAATGAAGATGCCTTTATTTTTTATGAGGGTTTATCTATTAATTCAGAAAAATTAGAGGCAGAAGGTCGTAATATTATTAATCCAAAGCAAGAAAAAAGATTACTGCGAAGATTTTTCATTGAAATTAAAATTGATAATGAGGAATATGTAACATGTAGCAAAGGTATGGCGAAGGAATGCAAACAACTATTCTTAAGAGGGCTATCATACAAAAAAATACCTTCTGAGTGGAATCCAGAAATGTTCAACAAAAGCATTGAAAAAGTAAATGAAAATTTGGGAATTTGGTTTGAAAATTTAGTTGAGGAAAAGCTAAAGGAGAATGCAGTTATTGGACGTAAAAATATAGAGGATAGGATTGGTAGTGATGATTATAAAATAGACATTCCAGAAGAAGTGGGTGAAATTGACTTTATCGGATTTGATTCGAAAAAAAATGAATTACTATTAATAGAGTGCAAAATAATTTCGCCAGCATTAGAACCAAAATATTTTCGTGATGATTATGATAAATTTATGAGGGATAGGAAGAAAAAACTAGGTTACAAGAGTCAATTCGAAAAAAAAATTGATTGGGTGAAAGATAACATTAAAGACGTCAAAAAAAGTTTCGGTTCCCAGATATCACTAAGTATTGATGATTCTAAACTTCGTCCGGTTTTACTAACTTTTTATCCGAGCATAATTGAAGGATTTATAACAGAGTTTGAAGTTTATACTTTAAGTGAATTTATTGAAACAAATTTTTAGACAATTAATAGAGCAAAAATTTCAAACTGTTCGATTCGCAAATCTTATAATGGTTTCTATAATATAAAATTTAAATATTTCCATATTTGGAGGGTGATATTGCGAATTTATGTAAGGGGATTATTTATTGGGAATAATTATTGATAACCCGCACGCACCCGTCATTGATGAGTTATTTGAATCAGTTCTGTATTATCATAATATTCGCTTTAACTGAGGCTTTAGCATTGCATTTGTATTGCTTAGCCTCAGTTTATTTTTGAAAAAACCAATTTCTTTTAACTTGAAGGATATGGCCTTCTTACATCCGTCCGATTCAAAAGATAATCTGTACTGGTCTGATGATAATCAGCCAGCTTTATCAATATAGCCGTTGGAATATCCAACTCACCACGTTCATAGTTGCTATAGACACGTTGACTACAACCGAGATAGGCGGCCATTTGTGTTTGGGATAAGTCTTTATCTTCACGCAGATTGCGTATACGAGCATACATGTTCATCACCTCACCAATACTATACTTTAGCGTGTTATCCGCTATTGATTTTTAGCGGAAAATCCGCTAAAGTATAGTGAGAATAGTTGGTAAAAAGACTAGGTGGGGATAACATGTCAAACCTGATCGAAGATTTGTTTCACGGGAACCTGAGGTTGGACGAGTCGATTCATCCTGAGCAAGCTGAGTATCAGGAGATCAATCGCCAGATATCGGACCTGATGCAGGACTACAAAACACAGCTTACGGGGAACGAGTACGATGCTCTGGAACAACTGATAGACTTAATCGGACAATCCACATCTATGTATGTGGAAGCAGCGTTTGAGCAAGGTTTTCGCACAGGCGGCAGACTGATGATTGAGGTTTTAGCCAAGCCGTGAGTATTTATCTATCTACCTCATAAGCCAGCGGCAGACAATACAAAGCAATTCAAAAATCCCCTCCTCCATTACCACCGATCAGGCTGGAATGGGGAGAGGGGACTTTGCTTTTAAATTATTCTTTTATCTTATTACTTACCACCTACCGCGCCCCAATATTCTTACCCGCTGGCGTACCGGACCCTACCAAATCACTGCCACCCGCAAGATTCAGAAAATTGCCCAAGACAGGTGTTCCGTCCGCGCTACGTGTTACCGAAGGCACGAGGGAGACAAAGTCGGCTGCGCTGGCGAGCAGGCCTTTGGCGTTCTCGCTTTTTTTGTTCTTCCACCAGACGTTGGTGCTGCTGACGTCGGTTCCGCTCGTTTTGTCACTGGCGCCACCTTGGAAGGACAGGTTGTTGGTGAAGATATGGGTGCCTTTATCGAAGGCAAAGTTGCTTTGCCCGTTGTTCCAGGAGGTGTTATTTTTCATCTGAATCGAACCGGGATTGCTGTTGTAGGTGAAGCCGTGCTTTTTGTTATTAAACGCAATGCTGTTCTCCACAATGTGATTCACCGCAATCTTCTCGCCGCCGAGCTTGAAGCCGTTGCCATCACTGTTGGAGGTAGAGGTGCCATCTGATGTTGCCCCGTTCGCATAGGCGATGCTGTTGCGGATCGTGACCGGGCCGATGGCGCCTGTATCTGTTTTGCTATACAGATCCCAGCCATCGTCCACGTTATAGGCCGCAATACAACCGTCGAAGACGTTGCCTGGACCTACGGTCAGTTTGGCCGCAAAACCGTCTGCATCCTCGCCGTCATCCGGATCATAGTTGTTGTGGGAGTAGGAACGAATCACTTCATTATATGCAGGCCATTCACTCTTGGCGGCTGTGGAAGCATAACGTCCCATTTGAATACCCGTATCCCGGTTGTGATGAGCTTCAATCTGCTCCAGACGGTTGTAACTACCTCCGATGAAGATGCCGTTGTCGCCAGCACCCTTCACCTCAAGCCCTTTGACGAACCAGTAGTCTCCGAACATTTGCAGTCCACGATTGGTGGAAGCGAAGGCCTGGGCTGAGAAATCAAATACCGGTTTTTCCGATCCATACGCCACCAGGTTTTTGCGCTGGCTCGTTGTGCCGCTATTGCCACGCTCAATGGTAATGGTTTCGGAGAAACTGTAAGTACCGCCGCGCAGATAGATGGTCTTGCCTGGGGCGATCTGGGTTAATGCGTTAGCCAGTGACGTAGGGCTGTTGATCGTACCCGGATTGCTGGCCGAACCGTTAGGAGACACATACAGATCACCCGCAGCAAGTGCGAGATTCGAAGTCGCCACCGATTCAGAGGGATTTTGCAAGCTGCTCTCGATCAGCTCTTCAGCACCAGCCGATCCACCACCAATCAATAATAGAGGGAACGCGGCACTCAGACAGATCTGGGCCATTTTCGATTTCAGAGAACGTTCGGATCGTACAGATGCATGAGTGGATGTAGATGGGAATAATTTCATTACGCAAACCTCCTTGGTTAATTGGGAATAGAATGAAGATCATGTGGTAGCCGTGTACCAGACCGTTACCCATGAGATAGGTCATGCCGGCTGGCTAGATGCAATCTCTAGGACACAGCTTTATGGTAAATGTTGTAAGCGTTATCATCAATAATCATCTGATCAGATGGAGGTACATGCAGGCAGGTCAGGCCTGCAAGCTTCCAATGCCTTTAATATCACGTGAATTATGTAATCTTTCCATTGGGTGATAGCTCTCATTTAACGAAGAATCATCTGAAATGAACGTATAGAAGTACACTTTTCCATCCCACGAGCACAAGTCTTACCTTCGATCCACTCATATGAACTTCTTTTAATTTAAAATACATAGCTGCATGCATCCTGAAGTGGAGATTACACTCAAGCTAGTCATGAAAAAGCCCTGATGGCAGTTGCAACCGGCAACTTGACGATCAGGGCTATGCTTAATCCAGAACGTAATCTGCATATCCAAAATACTCACATATACTAACGTTGTCAGACTCATCAATCATCAGTCTAAACGCTGTCAATCTACCTTAATAACCGTCCGTCTCACGACTGCGTTTCTCTGCTTGCTCGACACTTGGTTCATGTTTCGGTTGGACCGTTGCACTATCATCGGTTGGAACAGAGGCTAACCCTTCAGAGACGCGCCGACCGTAATCCGCATCCGCTTGGGTGAAGTAAGAGATCATGCGCTCCCGGATATCCGGTTTGCATTGCGCCAATGCGCCAACCATATTGCTGATCAGTTCATCCCGCTCCCAATCCTCGAATGCCCGGTACGTATCTCCTGCCTGACCAAAGTCATTCGTACGTTCAATCTTCTCGCGGACAAGTCGACCTTCCACCAATGGTTCATGTTCCTTGCCACGAGGGGTTGCTTCCTTTAAGCCACCAAGCGACGAAGGTTCGTAGTTCACATGCGGATTCTGACCCGGTGCACGATCCACTTGATACTGCATCTGCCCACCGCTCTGATTCGTCGCTACCCGGTTCTTCGGTGCATTCACAGGCAATTGCAGGTAGTTTGCACCCACCCGGTGACGCTGGGTATCTGAATAGGAGAAGGTGCGCCCTTGCAGCAGTTTGTCATCTGAGAAATCCAGCCCGTCCACCAGGACACCTGTCCCGAACGCCGCTTGCTCCACTTCATTGAAATAATCCTCGGGATTACGGTTCAACGTCATTTTGCCCACAGGTAGAAAAGGAAACTGGTCCTGCGGCCACAACTTGGTTGGGTCGAGTGGGTCAAAGTCCAGCTCTGGATGTTCGCCATCTTCCATCACCTGAACGCACAGTTCCCATTCGGGATAGTCACCTTGTTCAATAGCGTGATAGAGATCCAACGTCGCATGATTGAAGTTCAGTCCCTGAATCTCGGTCGCGTCTTTTTGCAGCAGGTTGCGTATCCCTTGATTGAGCGGTTCCCAGTGATATTTGATGAGCACGCCCGTGCCTTCCTGATTGACCCACTTGTATGTATTAACACCCGACCCTTGCATCTGCCGATAATTCGCTGGAATGCCCCATGGAGAGAAGAGGAATGTCACCATATGGGTAGCTTCAGGACTTAGCGATACAAAGTCGAAAAACCGCTCCATATCCTGTGCATTGGTCAACGGGTCTGGCTTGAAGGCATGTACCATATCCGGGAATTTAAGCGGGTCGCGAATGAAAAAGATTTTCAGATTGTTACCCACTAGATCCCAGTTGCCATCTTCAGTATAGAATTTTACAGCAAACCCGCGCGGGTCCCGAAGGGTCTCCGGTGAGTGCCCACCGTGAATAACGGTAGAGAAGCGAACGAAAACGGGCGTTTGTTTGCCTTTTTCCTGAAACAGACGTGCACGTGTGTACTTCGATACTGGTTCACTCCCGGCTGTTCCATACGCTTCAAATATGCCATGAGCGCCAGCACCGCGGGCATGGACCACACGTTCCGGAATACGTTCGCGGTCGAAGTGAGTAATTTTTTCGAGAAAATGATAGTTCTCCAGCGTAGTCGGTCCCCGACTGCCAACGGTTCGTACATTCTGATTGTCCGTAATGGGATGCCCTTGTCGATCCGTTAATGTCTCAGCTGATTTGTCTGAGGAATGCTCTGGTTGTGAAGACTGATGATTCATGGAGTGGAGCACCGCCTTTCCTTAAAGTGGATTCCTGTATATATTTTCCCTGAAAATTGGTTCTATACATTAAACCTCGCAAATAATCTCGTAAAAAAAGCTTGTCACCCGCTTCATCGCGTGAGATAATTAACTTTTGCCCTGCGGCCTTTTTTGAACGGAAAATGAAAGAGGACCGCGTCTAAGAATGGAGGCTGACCTAGGATTGTCTACACAACGTTATCCTTTTGCATATGATCCGGCTGAACCTTTTGTATCCCGTCTTGGGGAATGGGTTGCCGATGTTTTTTACGATATTTTGCCAGAGTTCGGCTTCGAGGTGCGGGATGAACAGATTTTTATGGCGTACCAGCTCGAACGGGCCTATGGAGATAAAAAGACCATTATGGCGGAGGCCGGTGTCGGAACAGGCAAGACGTTAGTCTATCTGCTCTACGCGGTCTGTTACGCACGTTATACGGGCAAACCGGCAGTGATCGCCTGTGCCGATGAGTCCTTGATTGAACAGCTTGTGAAGCCCGGCGGAGATATTGCCAAGCTGGCTGCACATCTGGACTTGGAAGTAGACGCACGTCTGGGTAAGTCACCGGACCAATACGTCTGTCTGAACAAATTAAGTGCGGTGCGATTTGCGGATGAGGATGCGCCTGTTATTGAAGAAGTGCATGAGAGTCTGCCGGATTTTGTGAACACGCCGGGTACACTTCAGGCCTTCCATCCGTATGGTGACCGCAAGCAGTATCCACATCTGAATGATCGTCAGTGGAACAAAATCAACTGGGATCCGTTCCAGGATTGTTTTGTTTGTCCTAAAAGACAACGCTGCGGCCTGACGCTGTCACGTGACCATTACCGTCGATCCAAAGACATCATCATCTGTTCCCATGATTACTACATGGAGCATGTGTGGACCTATGATGCGCGCAAACGTGAGGGCCAACTGCCCCTGCTGCCTGATCACAGCTCAGTTGTATTTGATGAAGGACATTTGCTGGAAGAAGCAGCCCTGAACGCACTGAGCTACAAGCTGAAACACCGCATCTTTGAGGAACTCGTCACTCGCCTGTTAGAAGGAGAGATTCGTGAATCCCTCGCGGAGTGTGTGGATGAAGCGATTGAGAGCAGTGAGCGACTGTTTGCGTTGCTGGATACGTATACGGTCGCGATCCCTGGTTCGGAACGGAAAGAAGTTCGGGTAGAGCCGCCACTGCTACGTGAGATTGAACGTCTGACGAGTGTGCTGGATGCAATCGGCGAAGAATTGGTATTTGAGAGCGGATTGTTCTCGCTGGATGGTTACCAGATGCGTGTCGTGGAAGAACATCTTGATATGATTCAGTCTGCGCTTGCCTTGTTCCGCAAGGAAGATGGTTACATCTGTTGGGCGGAAGAGAGCGAGGATGAGACGACCTTATCGATCATGCCGCGTACCGTGAAGGAAATGCTGAATGAGCGTGTGTTCAACACAGGTATTCCAATCGTGTTCTCCTCCGCAACGTTATCTGTGGACAGTTCATTCCGTTATGTGGCGGACAGCCTGGGCATTGATGATTTTGTATCATTCTCGGTGGCTTCCCCGTATGATTATGCGGACAAAATGAAGATGAAGATTACCGATGAAGCTATACCGGGTCACCCGGAGAACGAAAATCGTATGCGGGACGCGGTGTCCATGCTTCAGGAGAGTGGAGGACGTGCGCTGATTCTGTTCCGTACGATGGAAGAACTACGCGCATTCAAGCAGGACATCGTTCATGTACCTGAAGCAGAAGGTTTGCGCTTTATGTACGAAGGCGACCGGGAGATCAGTGATCTGATTGCGGCGTTCCAACAGGATGAGGAGAGTGTGCTGTGCTCCGTTAATCTGTGGGAAGGACTGGACGTTCCAGGCCCGTCATTATCCAATGTCATGATCTGGTCGCTTCCGTATCCACCACAGGACCCTGTCTTCAATGCAAAACGCAGTGCGTCGGCAGCACCATACGAAGAGATTGATCTTCCGTATATGCTCTTGCGTGTGAAGCAAGGTCTCGGACGTCTGATTCGGACAAGCACAGATTCTGGTTCCGCGGTCATTCTCGATGAATCGCTGTATACCAAAAAGGAAGCTAAAGACCGCATTGCGGCCCTGCTTCCTGAAGGTGTGGAATGGACAACCCTGACATACTAACCAGCTTACGTTAAATATTCTTGCTTTATTTTTGATGATAAAGTTTTTTGCCAAAATAAGTTCTTGTTCTCTGCGGATACACCATCCGTAAGTGAGCAAGGGCTTTTTTTGTTTTGATAGTTTCTCTAATGTACTTCGCTTCCCTTTTTTTCGAGGGATTTTCCCTCGCTCCTCGCTACCAATCGCTCCAACATTCTAACGAATCTACCGCACCTTATTAGAGTGATAATTAAGAGATGTGAATTCTAACGAATCTCAGTAACGTTATCCCGTCCGAAAATGGCTTTCAACCTGGAATCGACCGAATTTGGAGAAATAACGTCGATGTGATTCGTTACACGTCAGACCTGCGCAAGTAGGAGCGAATAGCGTGTGTCAGGTTCATTAGAACCAATGACCAAGGAGCGTTAATAAGGGAGGACCTCTGTCATGCTCATGACTTATGTGACATGGAGGCCCCTTTTTGATGTGTATAGATGTTTGCTGTGTTAAAAAATACCCATGCTCAGATACCGTTCCCCGATATCCGGCGCAATGCAGAGCACTCGGTGCCCCGGCCCCAGTTCCTTCGCGATGCGAAGGGATGCCCACACCGAAGCGCCAGAGGAAGGGCCGAGCAACAGCCCTTCCCGGGCAGCAAGCTGCCGCATCGTATCCAGTGCGTCCTCATCGGACACCTGGATGATGGCATCCCACACGTCGGTATTCAGGATGTCCGGAATGAACCCCGGACTTGTACCGACGAGCTTGTGTGGTCCGGGCTCGCCACCGGACAACACCGGAGAACCTTTGGGCTCCACCGCATAGATGCGGATATCGGGCAACTGCTTGCGCAGTTCCTCCCCGGTACCGGTAATGGTTCCGCCAGTTCCCGCCGTAGCGATGAAGGCGTCCAGCTTGCCTTCCATCTGCTGCATAATCTCGGGAGCCGTTGTGATCCGGTGAATGTCCGGGTTCGCCTGATTCTCGAATTGCTGCGGAATGAAACTTCCAGGAATATCTGCCTGAATTTCTTTTGCTTTGCGAATCGCACCAGGCATCCGCTCCGCAGCAGGGGTGAGCACCACATCTGCGCCGTAGGCTTTCAGAATGTTGATGCGCTCCTTGGACATATTGTCCGGCATAATCAGAATGGCTTTATATCCTTTGGCGGCGGCATTCATCGCAAGACCAATCCCGGTATTGCCGCTCGTCGGTTCAATAATGGTAGCACCAGGGAGCAAGTGTCCCGCAAGTTCAGCCTGAACGATCAGGTTGTAGGCGGCACGGTCTTTGACGCTGCCACTTGGGTTGAAGTATTCCAGTTTCACGTATACATCAGCAGAGTTGCTGCCTGTGAGTCTGTTCAGTTTAACGGCAGGTGTCTGGCCGATCAGTTCTGTTACATCTGCGGCAATGCCTGTATGTGCGGGTGTTTGTTTAATCGAATGTGTATTCAAATCCATGAAGTACAGCTCCTTGATTGATAAGACGTTGAGAGTATATCCAGTTTGAATTATTTCATGCCTTATTGGATGGTTGGATATCTCTTCTCCATCTTAATGAACGTAACCTTCTGTGGTCAACCCGTTCAATTGTCAAACCTGTTGTGTCAAATCCATCTGCAGATGGAGACTCAGCTCTTTTTTGACCTCATTGCGTGCAAATGTCCAGAGCATATAGAACCGTTGCATGTATCCCCTGCACAAATAAACGGTTTCGATGCCATCCTTTCCCCGCGTTTCCTCCAGAACTTTTACTCCACGGGTTTTCATCTGTTTGCGTAGTCCCAGCATCTCCTTAAGTACTTCGTTCTGAATGCGGGTGAGCGACAGAATATAGACCTCAGGCATTTTTAGAAGCAGGGTATCCAGAGTTCGAATATCCCGTTCCAGTACATCCAGCAAAAGCGTACGCACAACCATCCCCTTGATCAGACGATGATCTTCATCCGCAGGAGTTGGGGCTGAAGTGGAAGAGGAGGCCATATGTTCACTTCCTTAAACATAAATATATCGTTCTATTCCGGAACAAATGTTCCTGTTTATATTATAGTCAGCATATTCTTGAACCATGCAGGTTTCAACCTGAAAATATTTACATTCTCTCTTAAAGGTAGTTTGAATCATTTGAAAGCCCTTATGGGATAAGGAATATACGCAATTTCACATTATCGAAATGCAAAACATGAAGGAGAAGTTACTCACCATGTTTAGAGTTTGTTTATAGTAGCTCGTTATAATATCTTTAAAATTTCAAACCACATTGAAAGGAGTACTAATATTTTAAAAAATACATATTCAACAAGTGTACGTTGGATGAAAATACGACCAAAGTAGTAGATTAGCTCTCAAATAGATATGTAGGTTGCGACGGGAATCGAGCTGGATGAAGCAGAGTATCGCATTTAAATAGGAACGAACGGAAGGATGATAGTGATGAACAAGCGCTTACTGCAGCCTAAAAAACTGATAACGATGTTAATTGTGGTTGCTTTATTATTTGGAGGATTTCCAGGATTTCAGACGTTGGGCGTAGAACAAGCCCATGCAGCAAGTGGAACGTGGACAAATGTAGGAGAGGCTGGCTTAACATTAGGGCAGGCGGAGAATATTACGTTGGTTTTTGATCGGGAGGGTACGCCGTATACCGTATTTAAGGATGGAACCAAAGGCGGGAAAGCAACGGTTCTAAAATATGTTTCTGGAGCATGGCAATCCTTAGGTCCTGCAGGTTTCTCTACTGGCGAGATACATAACACCTCATCGCTCGCATTTGATTCTCATAATACTCCATACGCAGCTTATCAGGATGGTGATAATGGAAGTAAAGCAACAGTTATGAAATTTAGCGGAGAACAATGGGAGATTGTGGGTAGTGTTGGTTTTTCTGCAGGAGCTGCAGTTTACGTTACACTTGCTTTTAGTCCTGATGATACCCCTTACGTTGGTTACCGGGATCATGCTGCAAGTACTAAAGTGACGGTGAAAAAATTGAATGGAAATCAGTGGGAGACCGTTGGAACGGCCGGCTTTACGACAGGTGTTGCACTAGAGATGTCCAAACTTATTTTTGACGCTAACGGAATTCCTTATTTTGCTTTTAAAGATTCAACAAATAATAAATTGACTGTCATGCAGTTTGCAGGTGGCTCATGGAAAAATGTAGGAAATGCAGCATTTACAGCAGACTCAGCATCTTATCCGTCCCTAGCGTTTGGTCCGAACAATGTACCTTATGTTGCATTTCAAGACGGTTCTAAGAGTTATAAAGCAACTGTAATGAAACTGAATGGTAGCCAGTGGGAAGTGGTAGGGACTGCGGGATTCTCATCTGGAACACTCAACAGTATGTCTTTAGCTTTTGACCCACAAGGTGTGCCTTACACGGCTTTTAAAAATCTTGTTAATTTTAGCATGGAGCCACAAGGTGTGATGATGAAGCTGGACGGGAATCAATGGAATGTTGTTGGCGGAAAGCCGTATTCCGCAGGTTCGATTAACGAATCTTCCCTTGCCTTTGGACCGAATGGAATGCCTTATGTTGCTTATGCGGATGGCAGTCAAGGGAATAAAATGACTGTCATGACACTCTCTACGGAACATTCGGTGACTTACAATGCCAATGGTACGATCACGGGTAGTGTTCCGGTGGATAATCAGAAATATGAAAAAGATACAGCGGTGACAGTGCTAGATAACACAGGAGTGCTTGAAAAGGAAGATTATCAGTTCATCGGATGGAATACATCCGCAGACGGCAGTGGAACCAGCTACAGCGCAGCAGACACATTCTCCATGAATGATAGTGACGTTACGTTATATGCACAGTGGCAACCGCTTTATGTGAATATTGGTTTTGAATCCAATGGTGGATCGGAGGTTGCTGCTCAAAAGGTGGACTATAACAGCCCAGCAGTAAATCCGGATATTCCGGAAAAAGCAGGATATACGTTCTCGGGCTGGTATCAGGATAGCCAACTGCTTCAAGCCTTTGACTTCAATACGAATCTGACGCAAAATATTACACTGTATGCGAAGTGGAAATCATCGACAGCAACACTTTCCAGTCTGGTAGTGAGTTCGGGTCAGTTGACACCTGATTTCTCTGCAGATGAACTCGATTATCGCGTAGATGTGGAATCTGATGTGACAAGTCTAAACGTGTCCTTGGGCAAAGCAAATGACGGACAAGTAGTACAGGTAACAGGTGTTACAGATGAAACCGTGACGGATGGTATATACACATACACAGTTACGGATCTAGTATACGGCTCAAACCTTGTAAAGATTAATGTTCAGGCGGAGGACGGTACGAGTAACGACTATAAACTTAACATCAATCGAATTGACATCACCAATGCCAAGCTGAGTGAAATAACTCTACCGTCGATCACGTTAACTCCAACATTCAATCCAGATGTAGAAATTTATGAAGCGACGGTCAGTAGTTCCGTTAGCACGACTGAAATTAGCGTTAAACCCGATCAAACGGGAACCACAGTGAAAATTAATGGTATCAGCGGTAACAGTACAGTCTTGCAATTAGTCAGTGGTATGAACACAATTACGATCGAAGTGACTGCATTGGATGGAGTAAGCAAGAAAACATATACGCTGAACATCAAGCGCAATACTGATAGTTCAGGCGGGTCGGCTGGCAATGGAAACTCCGGAGGTTCCGGTTCTGGTGGAAGTAGTGCAGGTGCACCAGTGACTAATCCCATCGTAACTCCGCCATCCACAGGTGCTCAGGTACTTGTGAACGGTAAAGCCGAGAACGCTGGAAGTTTAGCGACTACTGAAGTGAACGGACGAAAGGTTGTAACCCTTTCAGTGGACGCAGCTCTCATTGCACAGAAACTTCAAACCGAGGGGAACAACGCCATTGTGACGATCCCTGTGACAGGTAATGGCCAAGGAGATCTGGTTATTGGTGAACTGACGGGGCAGACAGTCAAACTGATGGCTGACAAACAAGCCGTATTGGTGCTTCAAACGGATATTGCTTCGTACACGTTACCTGCACAGCAGGTTAATATTGAGAAGCTCGTGCAACAACTGGGTATGAATTCTGACAATTCCTTGGAGAACATCAAACTGCAAATTGAAATTACACAGCCGACAGAAGCAGTCATACAGACAGCACAATCAGCAGCTCAGCAAAATGGATATACTCTTCTGGGATCACCAGTTGATTTCAAAGTAACAGCCACCTTCGATGGCAAATCCGTGAGCGTGGATAAGTTCAATAGTTATGTATCGCGTACGATTGCATTAGCAGCGAACGTTGATCCAAATCAGATCACCACAGGTGTTGTAGTGGATGCAGAAGGAACTGTGCGCCATGTACCCACAAAAATTACACAGGTTAATGGGGTATACCATGCGCAGATTAACAGCTTGACCAACAGTGTGTATGCCGTTATTTGGCACCCGCATACCTTTACTGATGTAGCCCAACACTGGGCCAAGACAGAAGTGAATGATATGGGTTCACGTATGGTTATCGAGGGAATCACGGACACCACATTTGAACCGAACCGCGGTGTTACACGTGCAGAGTTCGCTGCTATCCTGGTACGTGGATTAGGATTAAAACCTGGAGAACTGCTTAACTCCTTTAACGACGTAAGTGGAAGCCAGTGGTACGCGGGTGCTGTGAACACAGCGTCCAGCTATGGCCTGATCGATGGATATGAAGATGGAACATTCCGTCCACAGGCACAGATTACTCGTCAGGAAGCGATGGCGCTCATAGCACGGGCTATGACAGTGACTGGAATGGAACCAGCTGCGTCTGCCGGGAACGTTCAGCAATGGTCTGATTACGCAGATGCTGAGCAAGTAGCAAGTTGGGCGAAGGAAGCAGTAGCATCGAGCATCTCCACTGGACTGGTGTCCGGACGTGGAAAAGATACCATTGCTCCGAATCAATTGATTACCCGTGCCGAAACAGCTGTGATTATACGCAGATTGCTTCAACAGTCTGGTCTGATTTAGACATCTCCAACTTATAGTACGAAATAATGACTAATGAAACAGGCAGCGCGAGGTTATGCGTTGCCTGTTTTTTTGTGTATGAAATTAAAGTCTACTCAACTTTTATTGAAATTCGTATAGGTCAAAATATATTTTTCTTTTTTTATTTACAGAACATATGTTCTTATATTATAATTGAAAATAGAAAGTAGTAGGAAAGACGTGAACTATTACGATCATTACTCGTTTTCTTTAGTTTGCTGAAAGCAACAAACAGGACAAGCCTGCTCCAAAATAAGGTATAATTTATGGGTTTTGCAGGAAACCTAAGGCCATAAACCAATTAAGCCTTATGCAATGCAGTCTGCTACAGGAGTAATTACAAGCAATGAATTACTGTAATGAATTGCAATAATAATGATTCAAGGATGTCTTGCCTTAACACGATGGCACCATGTCAACGAGTAGAAGCAGTTTTAGTTTAGCGAAAATGAGCAACAAAAAAGCCCCTGCCTTGGGCGGCGGGGCCTATGAAATACTGCCGATTCAGCGACAGGTTTGATGATGTGTTCAGAAATTAAGCAAGATATTGAGGTTTTTCGTAGAACGCCTCTTTTTCAAGGATGACCTTATAAGGTCTTTCCTTGCCCTTCAGGGAGGGCCCAATGGTAGTTAGCGGTACGGCCGGCTTGTGGAAACGATCTTCTTCCTTGGGTTCCGGAACCGGTCGTGATGATTCGGGCGCAGAACTGAGGCGTACCTTTTTTTCGCTGCCCCAGCGCTTGCTTATTTTTTTCGTTTCCGGTTTCATTCCGGTTCGCCTCCTAACAAATCGTTGATGGCGTTGAACAGTTGACGATTCTGTAGGTCAATCTGCTGAAATACCGCCTCATCCGCTTCAATATGTCCAATAATGTGAACGGTGATTACATACCTCTTGGCTACAGGATAGCATAGCAGATACTCTTTCTCAAGGTAATCATCATACAGGTTAATCTTGATTTTATTCTCCCGGTAAGAATCAATCACCAGGATGCGCTTGGGATCATCCGGTTGTTTGTCGTCATTAGCGGACAAGTCATACTTTCTCCCCGGTTCTCCAACATTACCACATAATTGCTCAATATAACCACTGTCATCTGTACGGTATATGGCTGTGCCACGTACAGCGAATGGAGGATGAGAGACAAAGGCAGTACGCAAGGCATCGCTCATTCGCTCCAGCATCTTGGCATCTGCTTTGCGGGTACGCAGCAATTCCCTAAAGAACCGCAGCAACTTAAGCAGTTGTAACCTCGCTTCTCCCTCAGTGCGTTTATGCTTCTCAATGATGTTCTCCAATTCTGGATCACTCCAGCGTCCTTGTTCCTCAATACTATCTGCGATTTTGGAACATGCCACGGACACGGCTGGTGCCCACTTTCCGTCAGAACGGATTTCATATACCAGTGGATTTAACCCCAGCAGATCTGTGGGCATACGCAATCCTTCGACCTTGCTTGTATCCTTGATGTCTGTAATATCCTCAGGAAGAATGAAAAAAATACGTTTTCGTCCCAGACGACCCATAAACAGACCCATTTCCAGCATTGTATTATCCCGGACCGAGGCGTAGTACTTCCCGCGAATTTTGGATATATCATCCGGATGAAAAATAAAAATGGCAAAGTCGGTCGTGCGGACCTCTACTTCCAGATCGTCCATGGTATAGCTGCTTGGATTAAAAACCCCGGAATACCAAGGGGTAACTTCGGCTGAAAAACGTAAGTTTTCGTGTACTGCGGCTGCAATCGGCTTCGCTTCCAGCGAGCAGCCAATAAAGACTCTTGGCTTTAACGTTTTCATCAATCCGCCTCGCTTAAACGGTAGTGGGATTCAATTGTTATATTATACCATAAACAGCAGAGTAAGTCTGGAAACGTCTGAACTGGACAAAGAATAAGCCGATCACGTTTGCTATAGTGTATGTATGAAAGGAAAATGATTCCTTTAAAAAGTGCAAGAAAATAAAAAAAGGGCCCCAATTTGTCACAGTTGGGTGACTGACAGTTATTTTTGGAAGCTTTGGTCATAGAATAAAGGAGCAGGTTGCACCATTAGCAAGCATTGCTTATCCTGGTGTTGCCGTATGACTGCTGGAGCAGTCCAAAGGCTGCTTTATGCCTGTTTTTGAGGGGTCTGCTGTTTAGACCCGGTCACGTTGGTGTTATATAATAGAAGAACAAGCAAGTTAGCTTTGGTGTTTAAACTGAATGAACTTGCAACTGCTGTAACTTGGATTTACAATTTACACAGGAACGAAGAGTGCATAACCCATCTGTAGAAGCGAAGCGTTCACCTGAAAGCTTTCTGAAAGAAAGCAGCTTCGGAGGCATAGGCTATCACCGGATTTTCCCCAGAGGGAAGAATGGAATTTCAAAAATCCGGGGATAACAGAGATCGAAAGAGGGTACTTTAATCCAAGTGTAAGTGTACAATTAAATGTTCAAGCTTATGCATTGTAGTTATTTTTCAGTTTAACTGAGCACAGCTAACCACAACAGAACAGAAAGGATCAGGATACCATGAGTTCCCGAAGGACAATCTCCCCAAGGACGATCTGGAAACGTTACGATCTCTCATACACATAGCGCCCCTTGTAGAGTACACCAACCGGTTCAAAAAAACGGCTGACTCTGCGAAAGAGGGGATTGGAATGAATATTCGAAGGACGTACACGATGATTTCTTCCAGGCTTACCTTTTGCAGGGTACGGTCGGTCTAAAAAACCAACCTACAAACTGCGAGGGAACCTGAATGAAGAGAACATCGTTAACTTTACAACACGTTAAAACAGAGGCGATCAAATTCGCCATTATGCTACTCGGTACATTTATTTTAGCTTTTGCTTATTATCACATTAACTTTCAGAATCATTTATCGGAGGGCGGATTTGTTGGTCTGGCCCTGCTCGGAAAATACGCAACAGGCTTATCACCTGCTATCGGTATGTTGTTACTGGACATTCCGGTCATGATCCTGGCTTGGTTCCTCAAAGGCTGGAAATTCATGATTCAGGCATTGCTTGGCGTCGGTGCATTTTCCCTATTCTATGACGGCTTTGAACGATACTCCACACTGGTATTGTCGTTTAACGGAAATCTGTGGATTCCAGCAGTTCTATCCGGTATATTGACAGGGGTAGGCGCTGGGATCGTGCTTCGATTCGGTGGAGCGACAGGTGGAGATGATATTCTCGCCGTACTGGTTAGCCGCTGGAAGGGATGGAAGCTGGGAACAGTTTTCTTTGTCAGCGATGCTTTTGTATTGGGATTGTCGCTTTTCTTTCTTCCGGTAAAAGAAACTTTATATACGATTCTGGCCGTATGGATTGCCAGCAAAGTCATCACGTACGTCGTTAGTGTTCCGGCTCGCGGAACCGTGGTTACAACTTCGGCTGTGAAATTGCCGGTGCCATCGGCTGCAGCCAAGGCAGTTAACGCTGCTGCTATTTCACAACGGACTACGGTGGCTAGAGGGGTATCCAATTAACCATACGTTTCAGAACAACCATAACCTGTATGCATCATATTCAGGTCTTGATCGTTAACGTTCATATAAAATCCCTTTTGACTGCTCTTCAGCAGCAAAAGGGATTTTATTGTTTTCCGATCATTCAGGGTTTGATCGAAGAAGCAATCTGACCATCCTGATTATGGATAATCGCTCGAATATTTTGTTTGCTACTCAGTTCTTTGGCCTTATCTACAGCTTCTGCCTTAGTATCAAATGTGGACAGATAGGTAGACTTTCCTTCTTCCTTGATCGCCCAACCGGAGTCGGTAGGCACGACATGGATGTTATCATGACTTTTGGACGAAGAAACGGGCTCAGAATGACGACGTTCCGTGGAAGACGACTTTTTAGGGTTGGAATTGTCGGAAGAAGATGTGGAGTCCGATTTCGAACTTTCCGGTGCGGGATGATTCTCATCCCATTCTTCTGCCTTAGCTGTCGCGATGGCAATCGAGCGTCCTTCCTCATACCCGTCATCGAGCAGAGCATTCGCGATTTCAATTGCTTTGTGTCTGACACGTGGTTCCAGGTTCTTCATGGATACCGGATAATCCTGTTTGTTCCAAGGCATATGAATCCCTCCTGTACAATAATGGATTAGTTGTATATTACCCTGTGAGGGGGAGGATAAACTATAAACAGCCGAGGTCGTAAGTGCATTTACCGATGATCTATATAAATTGAAATAAACATTTACACGAAACGGAGAGGACAGAAAAAACCTGAAGAAACGAAGTGTTCGCCTTTATCCCCGGATTTATCCCTTTATAAAAGGAATCAAAAAAATCTGGGGATAACAGCGATCGGAAGGTTGTTCTGTCATCGGAGTGTCCCAGTGTAAACATTCTTTAGTTCAACTTATATAAAAGGATCTCGTTCCTATACTTTTGCAAGACAGAGGAGTATAATGCTGTCCATGAAAGAAATAAGTTCAATAACAGGAATATAAAGGAGTGCATACATATGTTTAGTCTTAGTCTGGCAATCCCTATGCTGTTCACCATGCTGATTCATGCCGCAGACAGCTTATCATACGCGCTACGCCTTGGTGGTTTACGCACTCGCAGAATTGCGCTAGCCATTTCTTTGGCGGGTATCTTGCTGCTGGTTTCTAGAACCTCGAATATGGCCCAAGGTCCGATGGTAGGTAATCTGGTGGATACCGCAACACGTGGAGCCAATCCACACTTTGCAGCGCAGCTGCACTGGTTAATGGGTGCGGCAACAATAGGAACGGCATTAGCCATATTGTGTTTTCCAACCATGGTGAAGCTCTCATCGAGAATGGTTGTACATTTTGAAGCAGCCGGCTCTATCCCTGCGATGGTTCGCGGTATGCTGAAGCGAAGCAAGATTAGAAATGCAACGTATTACATCACTCCACCATCCTGGGAGATGGCCAAACGATTGGTACAGCATGGGATGCCAAGACGGTTAATGATGCTGAATGTAGCGGTAACCGCAATCTACACCACGGGTGTCCTGTCCAGCTTGTACGCAGCTTATCTTTACCCAGGGCAGGCTGTAGCTGCATCTCAATCAACCGGGCTAATTAACGGAATAGCGACTATTTTGCTAACCATCCTGATTGATCCGCGGATTTCCCTGCTCAGTGACAAATCATTACGTGGCGGGATCCGTTTGGATCGCATGAATCAGATTTATGGCTGCATGCTTGTATCTCGTTTGTTTGGTACTCTGTTGGCACAGTTGTTATTAATTCCATTTGCGTATTGGATCGGTTGGATCGTAAGTATGATGTGACGACTTTTTTCCTGAATTGTCGCCAGGCACTCTCTTGTACATCTTTTGAAGTAGCAAATGAGAGGGTGCCTGTGCAAATTGAATTGACGGGTTATTTCTGCTGTGATACTATTAGACCGAATAGTCGGTTTATTTTATGGAGGTTTTTCCAATCGAAGTCAAACGAAGAAAAGATGTTACCCAGATAAAAAAAGACATTGCACGTAATACCAAGGAACTGTTTGCCCAAAAGGGATATAGTGCAACTTCCATGGAAGACATTTGTACGATTAACAATCGGAGTAAAGGCAGCATCTATTATCATTTCAAAAGCAAAGAAGAGTTATTCATGTATCTAATCAAGCTTAACAATGAAGATTGGATGAATGCTTGGCTGGACAAAGAATCAGGGTATAAGACCGCCATAGACAAACTTTACGGACTTGCTGACCATTACGTGGATGATTTGGCTAACCCGCTGAATCACGCCATTAACGAGTTTGTCTCGGGTCAGGTCGTCAGTCAAGAGATGCTTGATGAGATGCTTTCCCTGATCCGAATTCCGTATGCGACATACGAGTCCATTATTACTAAAGGGATGGAAGATGGGGAGTTAAAACAGGATGACCCACAGGATGTAATGCACATTATCTACGGTCTGTTTAGCGGATTGACTACACTTTATTACGAGAAGGACCTGACGGATATTCGTCGTATTTACCACAAAGGCATGGCCAGTCTGCTGGCAGGCATTCAACAACGTTAACCATGAAAAGCTGATGTAACGTCAGTTTTTCTTTTGAATATTAATAAACCGGACAGTCGGTTTAAAAGGGGAGATGGAGAATGAACACATTGTTCAGGAACAAAGCTTTTTTAATCGTTACAGGGTCTGATTTGCTGCAAAATCTGGCGATATGGATCCGGAATATGGCGATCCTCTATTATGTGATGGATCAAACTCAGGGAAGTCCAATAGCCGTCTCGCTGATTACCGTACTTGAATATGCCCCGATTTTTGTTTTCTCCATCATTGGCGGTGCACTTGCTGATCGCTGGAATCCCAAACGTACGATGATACTGGGGGATATTCTGAGTGCGTTGTCTATTGTCATGATTATTGCCGTCTTATCTTCCGGGTATTGGCAGATTCTATACGTAGCCACGTTTGTATCCTCTGTCGTTAGCCAGTTTTCTCAACCATCCTCTCTAAAGATTGTGAGGCGAAATGTAAAGGGAGAACATTTGCAATCTGCAATTGCGATTACACAGAGTGGTCAATCGTTGTTTTTAATTCTCGGACCAATCGTCGGAACGTTTATATACACTGCAATGGGAATTCAGGCATCCATGTACGCATTACTCATTCTATTCCTTACCTCTGCGCTTCTACTCACATTTCTGCCTAAAGACGCCACCCAGCGGGAAACAAATACCTCATTATTAGCGGATATCAAAGAGGGCTGGCAATATGTTGCTCGATCTCGCTCGTTAAAAATGCTTAGTCTGGTATTCATCTGTATAGGGCTTTCTGCGGGTCTCATCAGCCCACTTGGAATATTTCTGATCACCGAACGTCTGGGACTTGAAGCAACGTCGTTACAGTTCCTCTCTGGAGCGTCCGGATTAGGTTTATTGATTGGAGGAGGGATTGCGGCTGCTGTAAGTGGCAAGTTGAATCAGACTTTAACTCTAATCGTAGGTGTGCTGTGTCTGGCTGTAGCCACGATGGGGGAAGTGTTATCCAGTTGGTTCTGGCTGACCCTTTTGATCAGCTTCTTGAGCTCAATCAGTTTGGCATTTATCAACGTCATCATCTCCACGTACCTGGTCACCCGGATAGATGAGCACTTGATCGGGAGAGTGAATGGCACCATCACACCTTTATTCATAGGAAGCATGCTTCTTGGATCTTCCATGGCAGGTGTACTGATGAACAGCACATCCATTTTTATTGTCTACGCAATTTCGGTTACCGTGATGATCATGGGTATTGTTCCAGCGATGCGTATTCAATTTCATAATGATCAGACGGCTCCTGCCAGCCATTTGACTTCGGAAATCTCTTCGAGCCAAACCTAACCAGTGCATTCTCGTGCAACAATAGTTCGTCTATGAAAAACAAGAATGTACAATAAAAAAGCAGCGGGATCATCCCACTGCTCTTTTTGTATTAGTATTATAACTTTATTGGAAAAGGACGGCGTACTCACCGTATCCTTCTTTTTGCAAGTCTTCTTTGGGTACAAAACGAAGTGCCGCAGAGTTGATGCAATAACGCATTCCACCTGCTTCGGCAGGACCATCGTTGAACAGGTGACCTAGATGGGAATCGCCCTCACGACTTCTCACTTCGGTACGAATCATGAAGTGGCTGAGATCGGTTTTTTCTTTCACGTTGTGGTCACGCAATGGACGTGTGAAGCTCGGCCAGCCACAGCCGGAGTCGTATTTGTCGGTAGAACTGAACAATGGCTCGCCAGATACGATGTCCACATAGATACCATCACCGTGGTGATCCCAGAATTCGTTATGGAATGCAGGCTCGGTTGCGCTGTTCTGCGTAACTTCATATTGAAGCGGCGTCAAACGCTCTTTCAGCCCGTCTTTATCCACGTTACCGGTCCAGTTGCGTTCGATGAAATCTACACGTCCAGAACCTTTGCTGTAGCGTTTGTAATGGGCAGGGTTCTTCCGGTGATAATTTTGGTGATGTTCTTCCGCTTCATAGAACGGTTTGGCTGGCAAAATCGGAGTGAAGATTGGTTTGTCAAAACGTCCGCTTTGTCCCAGCTCCGCTTTGGAAGCTTCCGCAATCTGGCGCTGTTCTTCACTGTGATAGAAGATGGCCGTCTGATAGGAAGATCCACGGTCATGGAATTGCCCGCCTGTATCCGTAGGATCAATCTGCTGCCAGAACAGTTCAACCAGTTTCTTATAAGGGAAGATGGCAGGGTCAAACGTAATTTGTACAGCCTCTACATGTCCTGTTGTCTCCGAGCAGACCTCTTCATATGTTGGATTCTCGGTATGTCCTCCTGTATAACCCGATACGATCTTATGAATACCGGGCAGTTCTTCAAAGGGGGATACCATACACCAGAAGCATCCGCCTGCAAAAGTTGCTAACTCACTTGAATGTTGTTCCATGCTATAGTCACTCCATTTCTGATGAAGATTTAGCGCTCGTGTTCGAGCTCCAGCAATCTACCGTTTTATTAAACTTGTTACACAAGCATTAGGCTTGCTCTTCTATTATATCCTGAATTGGCAAGCCAACCAAGCCGGAATGAAAACAAGCTGAATCTGAACGGTTTGCGAATTCTAAATTCAGACTTTGTTGCGTGATCGAAAGCGAAATAAGAGCAGAACAATGGCCATGAACACCAGATATGCGGCAAGGATGGCCAGGCTCAGCCAGATGGAGGTTTCAGCTTGTGCACCTGCATAGGCAAATACAAAAATCGCTGGCATTTTCCCAATGGCCGTGGCAAGCATGAAGACCCAGAATGGTGTGTACGTTATACCTGCGTAGATATTAACGGCCATCTGAGGCACGATCGGCAACAGTCGCATCGACATGACACCCATGAACGGATGTGCTTCCATCCATGTGGTAAAACGGTTTAGACCCCGAATGCGTTCGAGGTACGATCTCGCCTGATGTCTGAAGATGGTTCTTGCTCCGCCATACACGAGCATGGCTGCAAGTGTGGTGCCAAGCCAGCATATCCAGGCTGCCGTGGTGGTACCGTAACTGTAACCAAAGGCGATAATAACAAACTTATAAGGAATTACAGGCACAAGAGCAAACAATGTTGCCATGGCGAGTAACAGAGGAATGGACTGATGAAGATCGGTCCAGGCCAGTAGTTCATATCTGTAAATAAACGTGACTCCTGCAAGTAAAACATATAACAGAAGCCATAACCATTTTCGCAAAATCCCAAACGCTCCTTTCAGATCAGGCAGGTCTGGTCGTGTCCCGATCTGTACTGCTGTTCCTCCTCAGTTTACCACGTTCGCCCATTGTCTGAACAATTCGTGCGAAGTCTGCTGCAATCACTGGCAAGTTGCTGTCCGAAGGGTTACACTATAGGACGTGGAAATATAGAACCGAACTGAAGGTGGAATGATCATCATGGAAACAACCCAACGTAAACGAGTTGCAATTATCGGCCTGGGCGATATTGCACGTAAAGTATATTTGCCGCTGTTAACAGCTCATCCGAACGTGGAGATTGTAGGCATTATGAACCGATCTCCGGAGCCGGTCAAAGCCGTTCAGGAGGCGTATCGATTAGAACGGGGAACAACGGATCTGAAAGAACTGTTGTCCTGGGACTTGGATGCGGTGTTTGTACATACAGCAACGGAAGCGCACTTTGACATTGTCATGCAATGTCTGGAACAGGGATTAGCCGTGTACGTAGACAAGCCGTTGTCCTATACGATTCGGGAGTCGGAAGAGATGACTGCTTTTGCCGAGGCACAAGGGCTGCTACTGGCAGTGGGCTTCAACCGCAGATTCGCACCGATGTACCAAAAAGGGAAAGAATGGATGCAGGGTGGAAAAGGTTTTGAATCCTTGACAGTGACCAAACATCGTACAGGCATTCAGGATCGTCCTGCGGCAGAAACCATCTATGATGATCTCATCCATATGCTGGATCTGATGTTGTGGTACTCGGATCATAATGTGGAGTTGCTTCATCAATGGATTCGGAAGAATGATCTGGACAGACTGCTACATGCAACAGGAACGGCCAAGCTGGGCAGAACAGCTTACGGTCGATTCGATATGGTGCGTGAGGCTGGGGCAGACCTGGAGAAGATCGAATTGCATGGTGGTGGACGCTCTGTTGAAGTGGTGAACATGGACACGATCCGCTGCATGGAACAGGGGAGTCTGGAAACCAAAGAAACGTTCGGGAGCTGGGACACCGTGTTAACACGCAGAGGTTTTAGCGGAGCAGTTGATAATTTCCTGGCTTGTCTGGACGCGCCTGATGATTGCCTGATCAGTGCAAGTCACGTCATGGACAGTCATGAACTGGCGGAACAATTGATTCGCAAATAATTGCAGAATACACATACGGAGGAATACAAGTCATGGATGAATATGAAAAGGAACGTAATAAACAGATCGAGGAAGCTGTTGTAGAAACCTATAAACAGGAAGAAGAGATGATGATCCTCGTATTTGCCCAGTGGTGTGTCAATAATGGTTTGGACCCGGAAGAGATGTACCGGCAAGCCTACCCGGATCAGCAAAGCAACGAGCGTTTGCAGCAGGTGCAGAAGCTGATTGTATCCAAGGAGGAAGCCGGTGAGATCCCGGATGATACGGTACTTGGCGTGTTGTCCATGTTTGGCAATGAAGATCTGGCGATGGTTGTATCCGAGGCCATAGCCGCGCGCAAATAAGTTCAACTTACGTATACTAATATGATTACATCTGTTCCCGGTGAATGACGCGGAATTCCTTCGGGGACATGCCGAACCGGGAACGGAATACCCGATGAAAATAGGTATAGTTGTTAAAGCCGGAAGACTCAGACACTTGCTCCAGGGTCATTGGACTGAAAATAATTCGTTCCCTGGCCATGTTCAACCGTACGTCAAGCGTGTATTGCATGATGCTTTTGCCAAACGCTTCTTTGAAGAGATGAACACCCCGTGAGACACTGATGCCAATATGTGTTGCCACATCATCCAGCTTGAATAAAGAGGAAGCGTTTTCTTCAATGTAATTCTTGATCTCATAGGCCACATAATTGGTGTTGGTTATCGTTGGATGCTCCGCGAGCAGACGATCCACTTCGAGACATAAAATTCGCATATAATAACTTGAAATTTCCGGATAAGGATTGGAGATGCGGCGCTGTTCCAGCACGAGTTGTCGAAACAGGACCAAGAGGCTTTCCGTCAGTTCGACTTTGATTCGGGTCGGCCGTTTGTGACGCTTCCACCACTCATCCACCCAGGAACCATTAAAGAAGATGTGATAGTCGCCACTCTCCACCAGTCGTTCTCCCATCGGATTGGTTTCATTGTCAATTCTCAGCTCATAGGGCTCGTCAGGATCAAAAAGAAGCAGATCGCCCGCATCTATCAGGGACATGTCCCCGTCTATGCGTGCACGGCAACGTCCGTCTGTTTGCAGTCTTAACAGGTAGTTCTTCACCCCTTCAGGCTGCACCATAGCGTAGGGTTTACGATGAAATGAAAAGCCTGCTGTAAGAACTTGGCAGGATTGATCTGTCGGCATGGGCATACTCCTTGCAATTTGAAAATTATGACCAGATAGTTCATGTTTCAATCATATTATTCATTTTAATTGAAGCTGAAACGGAATACCATAGTATTAGATTCAAGGAACAGGAAACATCCAACAAAACATATGTATCTCAACCATTCAAACGCAGATTTTAACCATGCGTAAGGAGATGAACGTCACAGTGGAGAAAATGAAAGCAGGCATCATCGGGTGTGGTAACATCAGCGCCATCTACTTGGAAAATCTCAAAAACAACCCGGTCATTGAAGTCGTGGCTGTTGCGGATTTGATTCGTGAACGCGCTCAGGAACGGGCAGATGAATTTAATATCGCAAACGTTTACAATGTAGATGAGTTGCTGCAAAATAACGAAATTGAACTTGTGTTGAACCTTACGGTTCCTGGCAGTCACGCGATGACCGATCTGGCTGCACTCGAAGCAGGCAAACATGTGTATGCCGAGAAGCCGCTGGCCATTTCTCTTGAGGATGGTCGCAAGGTTGTTGAGTTGGCTGAGGAAAAGGGATTGTATGTTGGTTCTGCACCGGACACCTTCCTTGGTTCAGGCATACAGACAGCTCGTAAAGCCATTGAGGATGGGCTGATTGGCAAGCCGGTTGCAGCGACTTCATTCTTCATGGGTGGAGGACCAGAAGCTTGGCATCCTAATCCGGAGTTCTTTTATGTCGCAGGTGGCGGACCGATGTTTGATATGGGACCTTACTACCTGACCGCTCTGATTACGTTGCTTGGACCGATACGCAGAATCAGCGCCTCGGCAGGCATACAGATTGCAGATCGCAAGATTGGCTCTGGGCCGAAGGAAGGTACAGCACTGCAAGTAGAGACGCCTACCCACTTGGCAGGAACCATTGATTTTGCAGAAGGTGCCATTGCAACCATGATTACCAGTTTCGATATTCGCGGAGCTTCGGATCTGCCACGTATTGAAATCTATGGTACAGAAGGTACGCTTAGTGTACCGGATCCCAATTATTTTAACGGGGAAGTGAAGGTTCGCAGATACGGTCAAGACACTTGGGAGACGGTCAAACCAGTCTTCGAAAGTGGACAAAACGAACGAGGCATCGGCGTAACGGAAATGGTTGAATCCATTCGTGCCGGACGGGAACACAAAGCCAGTGGCAAGCTAGCTTATCACGTACTGGAAGCCATGCATTCATTCCAGCGTTCTTCACTTGAAGGCAAGCATGTACATCTGGAGAGCAGCTATGATTCTTTTGCAGTAACTCGCACAGTTCAAACTGAGATTGAAACCGTGGAATCCCACTAGTCTGAGTAAAAAGTGTTCCAAGCTTGATGCTCTTACGGGTGATGCAGAATAACCAGTATTCTTACGTTCAATTTCAGGATAGAAACACTCTCGATTTTCCACACTAATCAAACAGGCATGTGATCTGAACGGTAATTGTATACAGTTCAATATTCATGAATTCAGCAATCATACGATATCTAATCCAGGGAGGAATCGCACTTGAAACTCGGCGTATTTTTGGTACTATTCGGAGGACGTAAATTGGAGGATGCTCTTGATTATGTAGCATCCAAGGGATTAAAAGCAGTAGAGATCGGAACAGGCGGACATCCAGGCAATGCACATTGTAAGCCAGATGAGTTGTTAAGCAATCCTACAGCATTGAAAAACTTCAAAAATGCAGTGGAATCACGCGGTTTGACCATCAGTGCACTCAGCTGTCACGGTAACCCGCTACATCCGCAAAAGGATATTGCCAAAGGATTTCACGATGATTTTGTTAAAACGGTAGAACTGGCTGAGAAGCTGGAAGTACCTGTAGTGAATACATTCTCCGGTTGTCCGGGAGACCATGAGGATGCCAAATATCCCAACTGGCCTGTTGCACCATGGCCGAATGATTTCCAGGAAATCCTGAAGTGGCAGTGGGAGAACAAAGTTATCCCTTACTGGACAGAGTGGGGTAAATTTGCAGCAGATCGTAACGTAAAAGTTGGATTGGAGCTGCACGGTGGATTCTCCGTTCATACTCCAGCAACGTTGCTTAGACTGCGTGAAGCAGCAGGTGAAGTGATCGGAGCCAATCTGGACCCAAGTCACATGTGGTGGCAAGGTATTGATCCGGTTCAGGCAATTCACATCTTGGGACGTGAAGGAGCCATCCATCACTTCCATGCCAAAGATACAACGATTGATCCGGTAAACGTGAACAAACACGGTGTAACGGATATGCAGGACTATACCAATATGCTGGATCGGGCTTGGCAGTTCCGCTCGGTTGGTTATGGACATGATAACAAGACATGGGCAGACATTATGAGTGCCTTGCGTCTGGTCGGATATGATTATGTAGTAAGTATTGAGCACGAAGACGGTCTGATGTCGGTTGAAGAAGGATTCTCTAAAGCCGTGCAAAATCTCCAGCAAGTATTAATCGAAGAACCGCTGGGCGATATGTGGTGGGTTTAGAGTTACACTAGGGGGAAATTGAATATGATCAACGTCACCATTTGGAATGAATTTGTCCATGAGAAAATTCACGATGAAGTAAGGGAAGTCTACCCGGATGGTCTGCATCGAGCACTGGCTGACGGACTTGGCGGCGAAGGCTTTGCTATTCGTACAGCTACACTGGATCAGCCTGAACACGGATTAAGTGATGAAGTGCTGAATTCCACAGATGTGCTTATATGGTGGGGACATATGGCACATGATCGCGTAAGTGATGAGATCTCACAGAAGGTTGCGCAACGAGTGCTGAACGGCATGGGGATGATTGTGCTCCATTCAGGTCATTTCTCCAAACCATTCAAAGCGCTGATGGGAACAAGCTGCGATCTGAAATGGCGTGTAGCTGACGAGCAGGAAATTGTATGGTGTGTTAACCCATCTCATCCGATTGCGGATGGCATCGAAGGCAAGATTGTATTGGAAAAAGAAGAGATGTACGGTGAATTCTTCGATATTCCAGTGCCGGATGAACTGGTGTTTGTAAGCAACTTCCAGGGTGGGGAAGTATTCCGGAGCGGATGTACGTTCCGGCGTGGTGAAGGTAAAATCTTTTATTTCCGACCAGGTCATGAGACGTATCCGACCTATTACAAACCGGAAATATTAAGAGTAATCAGTAACGCAGTGAAATGGGCATATCCTGCCCGCAGTTTTAAGCCGGAATTTGGCAAGAGTGAACCTGTAAGACCATTTGGTGGCGTGCTGGTTTAATTCATAATTTGCTTCGTGAAAGAGATATATCAGTTCAACTAACATTTACACATCAACGGAGAGGGCAGAAATAACTTGAAGAAGCGGAGCGTGCGCCTTTATCCCCGGATTTTTTTCCTTTAGAAAGAAATCAAAAAAATCTGGGGATAACAGTGATCGGAAAGTTGTTCTGACATTGAAGTGCTAGTGTAGATATTCTTTAGTTGAACTGATATAGATAACGTAAACGCAAGCATATACCCAGGAACCCTTCTCCGAGTCAATGATGACTGTGGCAGTTGGGTTCTTTTTGGGTAAGATAGTACTATGGGGAAGTTATACGATATTTCCCATGGTTACGACGCAGCGTGTAATGTATACTGGGATATATGATCCATTTTGGATATTATGCTTCTAAAATTTAAACTTTTTAGTTGCAGGCGTTTTCTTTGAAGCTTAAATATGTTATTATGAAATATACTAACAAAATGTAAGTTGAGTGATCTCTAAAGAGGTGATTAATGTGGAAGGTCAAGACTTGCGGATGTGTCCGCGTTTTGAGACGGCGTTTTCTTTTTTGGGCAAGCGCTGGAATGGTTTAATTATTCAAACGTTGATGAGTGGTTCGAAGCGATTCAAGGATATCTCCAATCTGATCCCATCCATGAGTGATAAGATGTTATCCGAACGGATGAAAGATCTGGAGGGTGAAGGTATTCTGGTTCGTCACGTCTATCCCGAGACGCCGGTTCGTATTGAATATGAACTGACGGATAAAGGTAGAGCGCTCCAGCCTGTCATGAATCAAATTCAAGACTGGGCTGAGCAGTGGGTTGACTAACGTATAAGCATCACCCGCATTCGTTGCATGAATGACATAGACTCCTGATTTCCGTGGAAATCAGGGGTTTTTGTCTTAAGGATTAGGTGGAGCGGCGTTTTTCTCTTGGGCTATGCACATGTTGTCATGAGTTGTAGTATAATCTATAGAAAATGGCCACAGACGGCCGGAGCGAAGGAGGCCCACTCGTCATGAGAGAAGAAAGCTTATCCCGTGAAGTACGCTACGGCAAGAAAGATATTGCAGAACTTGAGAGCGCATCCATTCAGGTCCATCTAATTTACAAAAAAGCTGCAGAGTTATTCAAGCGCACAGCATATTCCCGATCGGTTAAGGATGATCTTGCCCAATTGAATACGCATTCTGTGAACAGCGATGGTCCGAGATTAGCTCCGGCGGTGCTGCAAAAATGGATTCAAACGTCCAGGGGCTGGAAGTGTATCGGATGTGAGCTGGGGCAACCTGATTCAACGATGTCTCAGATGGAAGAAACTATCCATGGTAAGCAATGGGTTCTGGATGTGGGAGAAGGTCGGCTGGTTCAGGCAGAAATGCTGATTCAGGCGGTTGTCTGGTCTCAATATGAGAAGATTCGAATGTTTGCACCATGGCTTGGTGATGAACCCTTTTATAGCGTGCAGGAATTGGATGTCATTGCCCGTTATATTGTGCCTACCTATTTCTCGGAACGACCTTTGCATGAGCAAGGCAAGGTATTCAAGGTACATCAACAATATGGGCAGATTCCGTTGTATCAGGAGTATGTAGATGCACCTTCATGCTGCGTACAGGTGGATGGTGGATTACTTGAAGGGCGATTGCTGACAGGGGTATATGTGTCTGAGGAGCAGTTCTTCGGACTTAATCCATATCTGAAAGATGGCGATGGAGGACGGACATACATGCAGGCTTGTGTCCAATGATAACGCAACCAATGATAACGTGAAAATAATTTAGATTGGAGAGCCTGTGTGCAGGCTCTCTTTCTTGTACAAGCCTTATTTGGAGGCGGAACCCTATAAAAGTAACGGCTTTGACACTTTTTTTTGCCGAAGGTTGTGCCATAATAGAGGTTATGGACAACAGGGTGAATGATTTTACGCAGGGTGGTGTTACCTACATGATGAAGAAAATCCCCGGTTACATAGGTGTATGTTTGCTCCTACTGGCGATCTTGGCTGGTTGTAGTGAGACACAGCCTTCTGAGCAGCCAATTGTCAAAGAGACAGAAACAGCGAATACAATTACAGTGGCTGTAGATGGCAGTACGTTTTTGCCTGATGCAACAAAGTCCATTAAGCGAGATTTTAGTGAGGGTTTGACAATCAAAAAAGCATTACTCAATAGCGGACTGGTTGATTTTACGGCAGATGGCAAACGGATTCAATCCGTCGGTGAAGTTTCTCTGGATTCTTCGCTTAGCTGGGCTGTCAAATTAAATGGCAAGGATATTGAGCAGGAAGATTGGGACATGGAGCTTCATGCCAAAGATGAAGTGATCATTTACGTGAAAGCCGCTGACAGTGGGGGGGATGGCGTTGCATATCAGACAACGTTACTCAAGGTTAGCGGTGGAAACATTATGCCAACTCTTAATCGTCAATATGCTGGCGTCTATGTTCAGGAGTGCACAGTTCGCGATGTGTTGAAGTCCAGCGGCATTGTAAGAATGTCGGAGAATAACAAATTTGTCGTTTCGGTCGAGAATGTCACGCCTCGTATGAATGAGCGGTGGGTCATTATGGTGAATGACAAAGAATTAATGGAAAATGGCCTCGACATGAAATTGAATCCACGTGATGCGGTAAAGCTTGAATTGACCAATGCATCCTAAGTATACCAAGAAGCCCAATCTCTTTTTAGAGAGATGGGCTTTTTTCATTGAAATATATAAGCAATTTCCGATTGCATAGTCAAATATTAAATACGACAGATCTCGTTCGGGCAAAGCTCACAGTGACAGATCCCTTGCAGCATCTTCAGATCTTTGATGACAATCATGCCATTGTCATATTCAATCCCATCTTTCTTACGCAGGTCGCTTAACATGCGGTTTACACTTTCACGAGTGGCTCCAATCATATTGGACAGATCCGTGTGGGTAATTTTTTTGTGAATAATGACATGCTCTCCATGAGGCTCACCATACGAATTCGACAACCGAATGAGGGTGGAGCAGAGTGCACCCGGTTTGCCGTATAACATGAGATCCCGGAATTTGGTCTGTGTCAACCGGTGGTGGATGCCCATCCATTTCATAAAGTCGATCGCAAAGTCACAATGCTGGCATATTAACATCTCCAGGTCTTTATGCTCCAGTACACCGATCTCACTATCCTCTAATACTTCCGCAGAGAAGCTGTGTTTAGAGCCAAAGAAGGGATCAGCCTGCCCAATCATATCACCGGATTGATACATGTACATGATCAGTTCCTTGCCTTCATCCGTGGATTTGGTGATCTGGGCACGACCCCGTTTCATATAATAAAGTTTGTCAGAGATATCGCCTTCCCAGTACAGATGTGTACCTTCCGGATAGGTTCTATCTTTCATGGTAACCAACAGATGGTTGAAATTTGCTTCCGAGAAACAGTTGGTATTACCGCGCTTTTCTAGTACAGTTGTTAGTTCTCTCATAAGTCTATCTCCCCTTTGTGTCCATCGGACGACCTTCTGTAATAAGCAGTAGCCTCCGAGGTTCGCCGCAAACCGTTGCCGTCCTGATCAGGGTCATCTCGGCCGGGAAGAAGGACGGTACAAATTGCGGTGGTTCAATTTTTAAGTTCAGTATATACCTAATCTTACCGTTTGAGGGGGAAGGAAAGGGGGCAAAAATGACGAAATTTCAAACATTGTGATAAAATTCACTTTTAATGGGGAGGATGAATTTTACAGCCCTATATTTTAAATAGGAAGTGAAAATGGTCGTATGAAGGACACTACAAAACTTAAATTAAATTTGTTATACTTTGTGAAAAAAATCACATAATTAAGTTTATTGTCATGTTACGATGTGAATGTAAACGAGAGAGACAAACTAATACGAACCTTTAGGAGGATGAGGGAGATGGCTGTAAAGAACGAAGTCGCCCCAGCAAAAGAACCGACAGCAGGTCAGTATATTCAAACGTTAATCGACAAAGCGAATAAAGCACACGCTGCATTCATGAAGATGGACCAGAAGCAGATTGACCGGATTGTGCAAGCGATGGCGCTTGCGGGTCTGGATAAACACATGATGCTCGCTAAGATGGCCGTAGAAGAAACAGGCCGCGGAGTATATGAGGATAAGATCACCAAAAATATATTTGCAACAGAATATGTGTACCACAGCATCAAGTATGACAAAACCGTAGGTGTGATTGAAGATAACGAATATGAGAGCTTCCAGAAAATTGCGGAGCCGGTCGGCATTATTATGGGGATTACACCCGTTACCAATCCAACATCAACGACGATGTTTAAAGCACTGATCTCCATCAAGACGCGTAACCCGATCATCTTTGGTTTCCACCCATCTGCACAGAATTGTAGCCGGGAAGCTGCCAAAATCCTGCTGGAAGCGGCTGTGAAACATGGTGCACCAGCAGATTGTATTCAATGGATTGATGATCCTTCCATGGATCGTACAAACGAACTGATGAATCACAATGATGTGGCTCTCATTCTGGCAACAGGCGGATCAGGCATGGTACGTGCAGCGTACAGCTGTGGTAAACCTGCACTGGGCGTAGGACCGGGTAACGTACCTTGCTTCATCGAGAAAAGCGCGGATATCAATCAGGCAGTAACGGATTTGATCCTGTCGAAGTCTTTCGATAACGGCATGATCTGTGCTTCTGAACAAGCGGTCATCATTGAAGAACCGATCTTTGATCAAGTGAAGAAAAAAATGATTGCGAACGGCTGTTACTTTGTTAACAAAGATGAAGCAGCAAAATTGACAGCGGGTGCGATTAATGCCGAGAAATGTGCGGTGAACCCGGCGATTGTTGGTCAATCTGCGGTAAGCATTGCGAAATTGTGCGGTATTGAAGTTCCAGCAGGCACCAAAATTCTCGTGGCCGAGATTGAAGGGGTAGGTACAAAATTCCCATTGTCGGCTGAGAAATTAAGCCCGGTACTGGCTTGTTACAAAGTTAAAACGGCAGCAGAGGGAATTGAACGTGCAGCAGAAGTGGTTGCTTTTGGCGGCATGGGTCACTCCTCGGTTATCCACTCCACAAATGAAGAAGTGATTGGCAAATTCGCAGATCGTCTGCAAACTGGACGGATTATTGTGAACTCACCATCCACACACGGTGCCATCGGGGATATCTACAACACAAACATGCCGTCATTGACACTGGGATGCGGATCATACGGACGTAACTCGACTTCTTCCAACGTAACCGCTGTGAACTTAATCAATGTGAAAAGGGTGGCTCGCCGTACCGTGAATATGCAATGGTTCAAAGTGCCGAACAAAGTCTATTTCGAAAAAGGGGCAACGCAGTATCTTGCCAAAATGCCTGACATCACACGTGTAGCGATTATTACGGATGCCATGATGGTGAAGCTTGGATATGTTGAAAAGGTAGAACACTATCTGCGTCAACGCCAAATGCCAGTAGCGATCGAAGTATTCTCCGATGTTGAGCCAGATCCATCCACAACAACGGTAGACCGCGGAACCGAAATGATGCGCCGCTTCCAACCAGACTGCATTATCGCACTCGGCGGTGGATCACCGATGGATGCTGCCAAAGCCATGTGGTTGTTCTATGAATACCCAGACACGGACTTCAACGACCTGAAACAAAAATTCATGGATATCCGCAAACGGATCTACAAATATCCACGTCTCGGCGTAAAAGCGAAATTTGTAGCGATTCCAACCACATCCGGTACAGGTTCTGAAGTGACCTCGTTCGCTGTTATCACAGACAAAAATCAAGGTAACACCAAATATCCATTGGCCGACTATGAGCTGACACCAGACGTAGCGATTGTTGATCCGGAGTTTGTATACTCCCTGCCTAAAACAGCTGTTGCCGATACAGGTATGGACGTACTGACGCATGCGATTGAAGCTTATGTATCTGTTATGGCAAATGATTACACGGACGGACTTGCGATCAAAGCCATTCAACTGGTGTTCCAATACCTGGAGCAATCGGCACTGCAAGGAGATAAACTGGCACGTGAGAAAATGCATAATGCTTCCACGATTGCAGGTATGGCGTTTGCCAACGCATTCCTGGGCATTAACCACAGCTTGGCGCACAAATGGGGCGGTCAGTATCACACCGCACACGGACGCACCAATGCGATTCTGATGCCACACGTCATTCGTTACAACGCGAAAAAACCGACCAAATTTGCATCATTCCCGAAATATTCGCACTTTGTAGCGGATGAGCGGTATGCCGAAATCGCCCGCATCTTGGGATTGCCTGCTCGTACGACAGAAGAAGGCGTAACCAGTCTCATCAACGCCATTCGTAACCTGAACAAAACATTAGGCATTGAAGAATCGTTCCAGGAAATCGGCTTTGATGCCAAAGACTTTGAAGCACATGTAGATTATCTGGCAGACCGTGCCTTCGAAGACCAATGTACAACCGCCAATCCGAAGTTACCGCTGGTAACTGAACTGGCTGATGTATACCGCAACGCTTTCTACGGAAAGTTTGAATAATAAACTTAGAACGACGCGTGCCTTACGGCAAGAAGATCAGGGTTCCCCAAATGGGGAGCCCCGATTGCCGTCTTTCACACAATAACGAGAGGGCAGAAAAACAGAAGAGCAAAGCATCTGTTTTTCAGGGGTTATTCTAAGATTTGGTTTGCTCCGAGCATAGAGGAGCAAAGGGTTCTAGAGAGGTTACACGGAATCCGTGACGTGGCTGTTTGAGCCAGATGTTCACACAATAACGAGAGGGCAGAAAAACAGAAGAGCGAGCATCTGTTTTTCAGGTTTTATTCTAAGATTTAATTTGCTCCGAGCATAGAGGAGTAAAAGGTTCTATAGAGGTACACGGAATCCGTGAGGTGGCTGTTTGAGCCAGATGTTCACACAATAACGGAGTGGGCAGAAAAACAGCAGAGCAAAGCATCTGTTTTTCAGGAGTATTTTAAGATTTGGTTTGCTCCGAGCGTAGAGGAGCAAAGGGGTTCTCAAAGAGGTTACACGGAACCCGTGATGGGGCCGTTTGAACGAACCCTTTACACGACAACGGAGGGGCAGAAATAACCTGAAAAAGCGAAGCGTTCGCCTTTATCCCCGGATTTTCCCTTTTCAAAA
Organism: Paenibacillus sp. SRL342; assembly: GCF_984798905.1. Lineage (NCBI taxonomy): Bacteria > Bacillati > Bacillota > Bacilli > Caryophanales > Paenibacillaceae > Paenibacillus > Paenibacillus sp. SRL342. The sequence goes on along the minus strand of NZ_OZ481790.1, from coordinate 4,665,773 downwards.
GGGAATCAAAAAAATCTGGGGATAACAGCGATTGGAAGGTTGTTCTGCCACGCAGTGATCCTGTGTAAAGTTTCAATTTCAATGGGACACAGCGCAGGTGGAGTGAGTTAGTTCACTGACTTTGTGACAAAAATCACAGATGATGAAAGCCCCAAGTCGTATACTGAAAATGTAAGAAAAACATTCATCCCGCGGTTCCGGTTCCCAAGTAGAGAGAACATGTTCCGGTTTATGTGAAACAATTCACATTAATCGCGGCTCTGGGCACACAATGCTACGAATGAAGCAAGATGTTATGTGTCCAGAAATCCAAATTAGTGGAGGGATTACGATGTCGGTGATTGAAAAAGATGTCAAACAACAAACAGGCTGGAGAAACTTTACCAAAGGAACATGGACCAAATCCGTAGATGTGAATGATTTTCTGGCACACAACTTGTCTCCGTATTACGGTGACGAAGCATTTCTCGCAGGTGCAACCCAGAATACCAAAGAATTGTGGGATATCGTATCTGATCTGACCAAAAAAGAACGGGATAACGGCGGTGTCCTTGACGTTGATGTAAACACACCAGCGACTATTGTTTCTCACCAACCCGGTTATCTGGATCAATCCAAAGAGCAGATTGTCGGCGTTCAGACCGATGCTCCGTTCAAACGTTCCATTCAACCAACAGGCGGAATCCGGATGATGATTGATGCATGTGAAGCATACGGCTTCGAATTGCCTCAAGGCGTCATTGATATATTTACGAACATTCGCAAAACACACAACCAGGGTGTATTCGATGCTTATACTTCCGATATGCGTGCAGCACGTAAAGCAGGGATTATTACAGGTCTGCCAGATGCTTACGGCCGTGGCCGGATTATCGGTGACTATCGTCGTGTAGCTTTGTACGGGGTAGACTTCTTGATTCGTAACAAAAAAGGTGAACTGAATGCACTCGAAGTTGATGTTATCGATGAAGATGTGATTCGTCTGCGGGAAGAATTGTCTGAGCAGATTCGTGCATTGCAAGAATTGAAACAATTGGGCGATATGCACGGGTTCGATATTTCCTTGCCAGCGACAACAGCAAAAGAAGCATTCCAATGGTTGTACTTCGGTTATCTGGCTGCGATCAAAGAACAGAACGGTGCTGCGATGTCACTCGGACGTGTATCTTCTTTCCTGGATATCTACATTGAACGTGACCTGCAAGAAGGGATTTTGTCCGAAGAACAGGCTCAGGAATTGGTTGACCATTTTGTAATGAAACTGCGGATCGTCAAATTCCTGCGTACACCGGATTACAACGAACTGTTCAGTGGAGATCCAACATGGGTGACTGAGTCCATCGGTGGTATGTCCGTGAATGGCGAAACACGTGTAACCAAAAACAGTTTCCGTTTCCTGCATACACTGCACAACTTGGGTCCTGCACCAGAGCCGAACCTGACTGTACTATGGTCCACGAAACTTCCAGAAGCTTTCAAAGATTATTGCAGCAAAGTATCCATCGAAACCAGCTCAATCCAGTATGAGAATGATGATCTGATGCGTCCGATCTACGGTGACGATTACGGTATTGCATGCTGTGTGTCGGCTATGAAGATCGGGAAACAAATGCAATTCTTCGGCGCTCGTGCCAACCTGGCTAAAGCTCTCCTGTATGCGATCAACGGTGGTCGTGACGAGAAATCCGGAGCACAAGTTGGACCTGAGTATCCTGCCATCACTAGCGAAGTACTGGATTACAATGAGGTTATGAAACGCTTCAAACCAATGATGGAGTGGCTGGCGAAGCTGTACATGAACACCCTCAACGTCATTCACTACATGCATGATAAATACAGCTATGAACGTATCGAGATGGCATTGCATGACCGTGACATTGTACGTACGATGGCTTGTGGTATCGCTGGTCTGTCGGTTACAGCAGATTCACTGAGTGCAATCAAATATGCCAAAGTAAAACCAATTCGTAATGAACAAGGCATCGCAGTTGATTTTGAAATCGAAGGAGACTTCCCTTGTTACGGTAACAATGAAGACAGCGTTGACAGCATTGCTGTTGAACTGGTCGAGAACTTCATGGGTATGATTCGCAAACACAAAGCTTACCGTAACGCAGTTCCAACACAATCTGTTCTGACGATCACTTCCAACGTGGTATACGGTAAGAAAACAGGGACTACACCGGATGGTCGTAAAGCAGGTGAACCATTTGCTCCAGGCGCAAACCCAATGCATGGTCGTGACAAAAAAGGTGCACTGGCATCCCTTGGCTCTGTAGCCAAATTGCCTTATGAACACAGTCTTGATGGTATTTCCAACACCTTCTCCATCGTGCCAAAAGCATTGGGTAAAGAGGAGACTACACGTAAATCCAATCTGACTGCGATGATGGACGGTTACTTTGGTCAAAACGCTCATCACCTGAACGTTAACGTATTTGATCGTCAGCAATTGATTGATGCGATGGATCACCCGGAAAACTATCCACAATTGACTATACGGGTATCCGGATATGCGGTTAACTTCATTAAACTGACTCGTGAACAACAGTTGGATGTCATCAACCGTACGTTCCATGGCTCGATGTAATTAATTTGCAAGTAGAAGACCGCTAGAGCAAGATATTCCAAATCATATTAAACGCACAGCGGATGCGGATACAGAAAGGAAGAGGCAGCATGGTTAACGGACATATTCATTCACTCGAAACTTTCGGGACGGTTGACGGCCCAGGCATCCGCTTTGTGCTTTTTATGCAAGGATGTCTACTCAAATGTCAGTATTGCCACAACCCTGATACATGGGCGCTGGATGGTGGAAAAGAAATGACGCTAGAGGAGGTACTGGCTGAAATTGAGCCGTATCTATCCTACTACCGCAGCTCTGGAGGCGGACTCACGATATCTGGCGGAGAACCAACGTTACAGGCTCACTTTGTAGCCGAAATCTTCAAGGAAGTAAAGCGGCGTTGGGGATTGCATACGACGCTGGACAGCAATGGGTTTAACGAACCGGAGCGGATTCACGATCTGTTGGATCACACAGACCTGGTACTGCTGGACCTCAAACATATTGATGATGAGAAACACATCAAGTTGACAGGCAAATCCAACGAGAGAACGTTGAAAACGGCCAAGTGGTTATCGGAGCAAGGTCGGAAAATGTGGATACGTCACGTGTATGTGCCTGGCATTCATAACGAGGAAGAGGATCTGCTTAACCTCGGACGGTTTATTGGAACATTGAATGGCGTCGAAAAGTTCGAAATTCTTCCATACCATCAGATGGGGATCTACAAATGGGAAGCGCTCGGTAAAGTATATCCACTGGATGGAGTTCCTTCACCAAGTGAAGAAGAAGTGGAGCGGGCGTATCGCCTGATCGAACAAGGTCGCCAGGAAACGGCTGGCGTGGCTTGTTCAGGTAAGTAACTACAGTTATATACAGGATCTATATAATTTGAACTAATTTTTTACACGAGAACGAAGAGGACAGAAATAAGCTGAAGAAGCGGAGCGTTCGCCTTTATCCCCAGATTTTCACCTTTGTATAAGTGAATTAAAAATAATCTGGGGATAACAGCGATCGGAAGGTTGTTCTGTCATCGGAGTGGCAAGTGTAATTATTTTTAAGTTCAACTTATATTTCAACCCAAGCAGTCCTTGCGAACATGTTTCGCAGGGGCTGTTTTTTTGCTGTTATCCATTGTAAATGCAAGATTATTGGTCCAGTGAAGGATTTTATCCCTCCATTGATGAATTGTCATCCTTACGATGTAAGCTCCGGCTTTTTATAATCAGAGTGTAAAGCCAAAAGCTCAATATCTTGAGGAGGGTCAACCAGATGAAAAAAAGAATGACATTACTGCTTTCATTATTGCTTATCACTTCATGGACTTTGGCGGGATGTGCAAGCTCAAGTAACGAGCCACAGCAAGGCGCAGGCAATACACCTATGGAGGAGACAAGTAAGGAACCGATTGAGATGCTTCTCCGCCACACTCAAGTAGGGGCTGACAAACAGAAACGACTGGCCATCCTGCAGGATGTTGTGGACAAAGTTGAAGGTGAAATACCCAACCTGACTTTTACGCTGGATGGTGTCGAATCCGATGTGAATCGGAAGGAGAAGCTTCGTGGAGAGATGGCTGCAGGCAACCCGCCGGATATATTTGAACTGTTTGGCAGCCCGGATTCCAAAGTTTATGCCAAAGAAGGTATGCTGCTTGATCTGACTCCGATCCTGCAAGAGCTGGGCATTCAAGACCAGTTCACATCCCTTGAACCATTTACGTATGAAGGCCAGGTATATGGATTGCCGATTGGCGGTTCGGGCGAAGGTTTTTTCTACAATAAAGAGTACTTTGAACAAAAAGGATGGAAAGCCCCAACCACCATGGCTGAACTGGACAATATACTGGCCGAGATCAAGGCCGATGGCAAAGTGCCGCTTGCTTCTGCATCCAAGGCAGGCTGGGTACCGCTCATGTTAACCAATCATCTGTGGTCCCGGTATGCCGGGCCGGAGATTACTGCAAAGTTTGCAACAGGTGAAGCGAAATGGACCGACTCGGGTGTCGTGCAAGGTTTTGCCAAGCATAAGGAATGGGTCGATAAGGGTTACTTCAAAAAAGGTGAGCTGGGCTTCGAGTATGCCGAATATACCACGCAATTTACGAGCGGCGAAGCAATATTAATGTATGACGGAACATGGAAATCATCTGTATTCAAGGAAGGTCAGAGTGGCGAATCACTCATTGGCAAGGTTGGATTCTTCAATATGCCTCCGGTAGAGAACGGAGCAGGCGATCAGACGTCATTGATGCGTGATGTGAACAATGGATACGGTTTCTCCGCATCCGTGGCAGACGATCCGCAGAAGCTGGAAGCAGTGAAAGCTTTTATCAAAAATTTCTACAATGAAGATATGCAGATCCGCGGCCTTGTGGAAGACGGTGTGTTGCCGGCCATGAAGCTGGATGAGAAAGTGCTGACAGATAGCATTACCGATGATCTGATGAAAGAAATTGTGGCCGTGCTTAATGCGTCCAAGACGTCGTTCCCGGCATTTGATGCACTCGTTCAGGCCGATGTGACGACAGAGATCAGCAATCTGCAGATTCAGAAGTTGATTGGTGGTCAGACCACGCCAGAGAAAATGGCAGAAGAGCTGCAAAAGGTGCAAGAGGAAGCAAACGCTTCCGTGGAATAAACCAATTCAAGTCGAAACTGCGATCGTTGAAGTGACTGAAGGAGGCTGACTATGAATACTTCACTCCGCAGCCCGTTAATCTATACGTTGTTTGTAATGCCAGCCCTAATTCTGTTTGTGATGTTCTTTCTATACCCTATCGGTAGCTCTCTGTATTACAGTCTGACGAGTTGGAATGGGGTATCGGCTGACCCACGTTTTGTAGGTTTATCCAACTATGTGAAGGCACTGACCGATGAACGGTTCTGGATATCCACACGGAATAACGGCTTTTTCATCGGATTTTCGGTACTGATTCAGGTACCCCTAATCGTCCTGTTCTCGCTTCTGATTGCCAATGTGAAAAGGCTAAAAGGTCTGTATAAAACAGCTGTTTTTTTACCATCCATTATGTCGACAGCCGTTATCGGTATCTTATGGGGATTCATCTATGAGCCCAATATCGGACTATTAAACAAAATGCTTCATGTGCTGGGAATCGATCCAATCTACTGGTTATCGGATAACCGATTTGCCATGTTGTCCATCTTGGTGACCAATGCCTGGCAGTGGACGGGATTTTACATTGTCATGGTGTTGGCGGCCATACTGGCGATTCCCCGTGATCTGGATGAAGCGGCTGCCATTGATGGGGCAACGGCAGTACAACGTGCAATGCGAATTACGTTGCCGCTGATTCGGCCGATCATTTCGGTGGTGATCATGTTGTCCATTGCAGGTGCCATGAAAGCAGCCGACATCGTGATTGTCATGACCAAAGGTGGGCCCGCCGGGTCCACCGAGGTTCTGGCAACATACATGATCAAATATGCAATTACCAACTTCAAATATGGTTATGGCAATACCATTGCAGTGCTGATCTTTGCTCTGACGCTTGTGCTCACTGCGGTGTATCAACTGCTGGTGGCGAGACGGGGCGAGAGGGTGGAATATTGATGGCGAAAAGCATAAAAAGCAGTATACCTCATGTGTTGTTAATGTTGTATTTGATCGCGATTTTGTTTCCCTTTTTATTTGTAATTTTCTCTTCCTTCAAGCAGGATAACAATGAAATCGCCCTGAATCCATTCGGTCTGCCTACTACATGGGAGTTTAACAATTACGTGGAGGCTTGGGTGAGTGCCAAGATTGGTACGTATTTCTGGAACAGCCTGTACATTTCGGTTTTATCATCGGCGTGTACGATTGCCCTCGGCGCCATGTTTGCTTTTGCCGTAACCCGGATGAGACACCGGAGATGGAGCCTGTTTCTGTACAGTTTAATTCTGGCGGGTATGCTTATTCCTAACAATGCACTTATGCTGCCGATTTATCTGCTTGTTCGCAAAATGGGCATATTGGATACACATCTGGCATTGATCGTGCCCTATGTGGCCAATGCGATCCCGTTTACAATTATTATCCTGGCGGCTTTTATGCGTTCTCTGCCTGGAGAAATTGAGGAAGCGGCTGTCATGGACGGCTTGAGGGCCCCGGGTATCTTTGCTAAAATAGTGATACCTCTTACGGTTCCGGCTATTGTTACCGTTTTTATCGTTAATTTCCTCGCCAACTGGAACGAATTTTTACTCGCCAACTATTTTTTATCCACCGATAAATTGCGTACGCTGCCAGTGGGCATGGTCCAGTTTCGGGATCAATATCAGATGAACTATGCCCAGATGTCGGCAGGTATTGTATACAGTGTTGTACCTGTACTTGTGATCTACGCTATACTCCAGGAGAAAATTATAGAAGGAGTAACTGCAGGTGGTGTCAAAGGTTAATACCATGAACCAGTGAATAGGGAGAACGGGATATGAACTTGCGAATGAAGCTGGCCTTGGCATTTCTGCTGCTGATTATTGTACCGATGTGTGCGCTGGGCATTGGCATGTTTCTGGTCACATCACATACGATTGAGAAAAAATACAATCAACAGGCCGAATATGCGCTTCAGGCCATCAGCTACAATATCGAGAATGTATTTCAGCAGATTAACAATGTGACCGATAATGGGATAGCGACCTCGGTTTTTCAAATGGCGTTGAACGCCAAAGATCCGACCAAGCAGGATCTGGGGACCGGTAATCAGTTATCCCTGAATGCCAGCCAGCGCAATTTCCGTTCCCTTCTATATAATTATCCGTTCATCAGTTATGCCTTTTTATATGATTTGCGTTCGTCCGAGAACAACCAGATTGTCTCCATCTTCACCAAAGAAAATTTTCAAGCCCTTCCTTTTCAGCAATTCAAAGTGCATCCCTTATTTAACGAAATTCAGCAACTTAATGGTGTGCCCAAATGGCTCGCACCTCTGGAATATCCCGAATTAACCGGGGTAGAGCCTGTCTTCACCCAGATCAGACTGATCAAAGAACTCAGTTATTTTCAAAATATCGGCGTGCTTGTTGTTCAGATCAAAAAAGGAGAGATCGACCGGATCTTCCGTCACCTGCAAATCAGCGATTCGGCACAGGATACATCATTCCTGTTAATTAATGAAGAAGGACTGATCGTTTATGATCCTGCAGGGATTTACAACGGTGAGAACATGCAAAACCTTGGTGCTGAATCCGGCAGTTACGGTCCCGGTTTTAGCAGTGTCAGAACGGTCTTTGACGGCAAGGAGAGCATCCTTTCGCAATATCATCTGAAGAACTATAACTGGAGCCTCGTCAGTGTGACTTCATGGGAAGCTTTATCTGCGGAAACCAATGCCTTTGCCGGTTGGTCTGTCATCATTATTCTGTTATGTCTGCTCGCAGCAATGATCTTTAATCTTTTTTTCATGAATCGCATTACGGGGAACATTGCTGTACTTGTAAGGTTTATGCGTCGTGTGGATGATGGTGATTTTAATGCAAGGGTGGAAGGAAAAGGGTTCGATGAAATGCAGCTGCTTGCGCAAGGGTTCAATGAACTATTGGATCGAATCGGGGGATTATTCCGTCGTGTTCGTGCAGAGCAAGAGCAGAAGGCCCAAGCGGAACTACGTGTATTACAGGCCCAGATCAAACCTCATTTTCTGTTTAACACATTGGAATCCATTAATGGATTAGCGCTGCGTGGGGAGGGCCGTAAAGTAAGCGAGATGGTGACCAGACTTGGCAATATGCTTCGTATCAGCATTCAGGATCAGGAGGAGATTCCGCTGGGTGAGGAAATCAGACATTTGCAAAGTTATCTGGAGATTCAACAGTACAGGTTCAGTGATTTGTTCACCTATGAGATTGACATTCCACCCCATCTATACAGCTCAATCCTGCTCAAGCTTACCCTCCAGCCTCTGGTGGAAAATAGCATTCAACACGGGTTTGAGGGGATCACCTATCCAGGTGTACTACGGATAAGCGCATATGCAGAACGGGATTATCTGGTGTTATGTGTTGAGGATAATGGGATCGGTATTCCCCAGGAAATGCTCGCACGATTTGAGTATATGGCAGAAGATCCGCCGGAAGATATGCTCGCGGAAGGGGCGGAATCATTGTCGTCCATAACGGAACGCAGGGGATTGGGATTACGAAGTGTGGCAGATCGAATTCGTATTCAATACGGGGCCGGGTATGGCATATTTATATGTTCAGCACCGGGGTATGGCACAGTTATTCGATGTATCATTCCATTATATGAGCAGGAGGAAGCCGGATGAATCTGACTGCAATGCTGGTTGACGATGAGCTGCCGATTTTGGAGAATCTGAACTACATTTTACCCTGGGAAGAGATGGGGATTGAAATCACAGGTACAGCGAGAAGTGGTGTAGAAGCGCTGGGGAAAGTAACAGAAAGTCATCCAGACATTCTCTTGTGTGATATTCGGATGCCGTCTATGGATGGATTGGAACTTATTCGTTTACTGCGAGAGCAGGGTGAAACGTGTGAGATTATTTTGCTGACCGGTTATCAGCAGTTTGAATATGCTCGAACCGCTATCAAGTATAACGTACATGAATACATATGTAAGCCAATTGATTATTTGAATCTGGAACATAAACTGCGTGAGCTTGCCGGGCAGATCCAGAAGAGACGTCTGGAAAACGAATCGCAACGTTATCGCAACCAAGAGATGGAAAGCTGGATCAGACACAAACAGTTGATTGACCTGTTGCGAGGAGAAGCACCATTGAAGGTTGCCTATCCTGCCTCTGTTCCTGAATTCATAACAACTACTGCACCGTATACGTTGCTGCTGGTGGATGCAGTCGGTTATTTTCGCCATTCGATCGGCTGGTCCGAACTTCAGCATCAACGATGGCATGAGACCGTAAGTTCCACACTTAGGGAAGTAGCGGAGAGAATTAGGGGGAACTGTCAGATTCTTTCGACCCGCAAAGGGGAGTGGTGCATCCTGCTGGAGGCATCGGGGGAGTGGAAACGTCGCTCAGAGGATCTGGCCCATCAACTGTGTCTCGAATTAAATGAGATATTATCCCTGGATTCAAATGTGAAGGTTAGGGTTGTTCAGGATGCTGTGCCCGTGAACTTGGAAAGTCAAATTCTGGAGCGATTCCGGCATTGTCAAAAAATACTGATGTCCCATTCGGAAAGTGAAGACGGGGTGTTAAAGGCGAGTTGTCCCGAAAACACATTATCGTATGATCATACGGCCTCCAAAGGGGCTAACTCATGGATTACAAGAGAAGATCTGGAGCTTGTTACTCGGTGGATTCGGCAAGGGAACAAGCAGGGGTTAAGTGATGTATTGGATCGGCTTAAACAGCGAATGGGGAATTCAGGACAATCCTTCAACAGGATAGATGAAACCAATCTTCGGTTTATGCTTGTACACATGCTTCGGGAACTGCGTGAAGTACAGGCCCTCGCTGAAGATCACGAAGTGAATTATTGGAATGCACTGCAAGGGGCTGTATCCATGAGGGAACTCCTTGAACTTGCAGAGGTTGTTACCCATGCCTGTCAGGGCAAACAAACGCAGCCACGTCCTTCTGTATCGGAACTGATCCTGTCTGCATGTGAGTATATGGATGCACGGCTGCAACAGGACTTGGGAATAGATGAAGTCTCAGATTGGCTCGGAATCAGCCCGGGTTACTTTTGCCAGCTATTTAAAACTCAAATGGGTGTTACTTTTGTAGAATACATGACGCAGAAACGGATGGAAAGTGCTGCTTTATTGTTGAGTACAACCGAATGGAGCATTACAGCGATTGGGGAAGCCACAGGGTTCAAGGAGCGCCGTTACTTCTCCAAGGTGTTTCATAAACACTTCCACATGAAACCCTCCGAGTACAGGCAGAGTAAAAGATTGGGTTCGTAGTGGCAAGGGAAACGGGAGGAGAGGTCAAATGAAACTCTTGAATGATCTGACATTGGAGCAAAAGGTAGGCCAATTGTTGATGTGTGGATTTCACAGTCAGCACGCAGATGAACAGATTACTCGCTTAATCCGTGACTATCACGTCGGAGGTGTCATTTATTTCCGGCGCAATGTCGAAAGTGTAGATCAATTGACACGGCTGTCCGCTGAACTGCAAGATATGGCTGCTGAAGCGGGGGTCCTACCACTCATGATTTCGGTGGACCAGGAAGGTGGCATGGTTGCACGGATTGACAAAGAGGGAATGACCCAAGTGCCGGGTAATATGGCACTTGGTGCGACAGGCAATCCGGAATATACCCTAGAGTGTGCTCAAATTCTGGGTCGTGAGCTAAAAAGCATTGGTATTGATATGAACCTTGCGCCAGTGGTCGACGTGAATAACAACCCGCTTAACCCGGTTATCGGTGTGCGTTCGTATGGTGAACATGCTGAAAGTGTGGCCGCTCATGGCGTAGCAGCCATCACCGGATATCAATCACAGGGCATAGCTGCTACTGCCAAACATTTTCCGGGACACGGAGATACCGCCGTAGATTCTCATCTTGGTATGGTTACGGTACCTCATGATCGAAACAGGCTGGAACAGATGGAGTTGTTACCGTTCCGCAAGGCGATTGAGGCCGGAGTTGATGCTATTATGACAGCTCATGTGATGTTCCCTTCGATTGAGCCCGAGCCCATTCCGGCAACATTGTCACATAAGGTGTTAACGGGTCTGCTACGTGAGGAAATGGGTTTTGAAGGCATTATTATTACAGACTGTCTTGAAATGCATGCGATATCCAAGCCATATGGGGTAGCTGAAGCTGCCGTTCGTGCTGTGGAAGCAGGAGCAGATCTGATTCTGGTGAGTCATACCTTACAAGATCAGGTTGCTGCGCTGGAAGCCATTGTGGAAGCAGTTCGAACGGGGCGCATTTCGGAAGAGGTTATTCATCAGGCGGTTGAACGCATTATGACATGGAAAAGAAAGCGCTGTGGGCAGCAGAATGATCATCTTGTTTCGCCGAAAGCGAGTGAAACGGTCGAAGCAAGCGATGTTGAACCTGTTAATTGCACTGAATCCACTAAACCGACTGAGCCCAACGAATTGACGTTGTTCAAGATTTCTTCAAGCAGTATTACCATCGTTCATAATGATGGGCTGCTGCCGTTGATCCCAGAGAAGGACGTATATGTCATCTGGCCTGAGGTTGTGCAACGGACAGAGGTGGATGAACCATGGTCCCATACAGAATCGCTGGGTATGGCGTTATCGCAGCTGCGAGGCAGAGTTCGTGAGCACAAAATTACTACTCAGCCCACTTTTGATGAAGCAGATCGGATATTGGCGGATGTGTCGAATAGTGAACAAGTTATCGTATGTACGTACACATCGGCAGGTCATCTTCCGAAAGGGCAACAGTATTTGGTTGAAAAGCTTAGTAAGAATCATTCGCTGATTGTAATTGCTTTGCGCAATCCATATGATCTGCTGGAGATTTCGAGGCCGGGAAGTTATGTGTGTACGTATGAAAATACAACTGCAGTTGTTCGGGCCCTGTCCCATGTGTTAACCGGTGGACTGCAGCCAACAGGAAGTCTGCCTGTCCGTTTGCGCTAGGCCTATTCAATCCTTACATCTCTCTGCGATATGGTGCTGATTGACCATCTCCTGGAGAGATTTTTTTGTTGGGATTTTCTATTGGTTAATTTTGGGATATGAATGCCAAAAAGATAATGGATAGATAACTATTTTCATAGTATTTTCCTTCTATTAAAAGTTTACAATTCTCCTCTTAACTTTTTAGCAACTTTTCCCGGTTCCAAGCGTCTAATAATATGACTTTTTGAGGGGGATATTTATAAAATGGGAGCAGAAGGAGCCAAAGACAAAGAATGAATTTGAAGAAGAAATTGTCCATACTTACCGCTTTTGCTGTGTTTCAGGCGTTTGCAGTGATTCCTGCCAATGCACAATCAGCAGATCAGAGCGATACTACATCAGTGAATACAGCCAAAGTTAAATCCGTGGAGGTTGTGAAGAAAGAACAAACCATCGTGGAATCCGAAGTGAAATCCGGAACAAACACGCCAACATCAAATAATGAAACAACTGAAGAAGTGAACCCTGATACAGATGTTCCTACAGGAACAGACGCGACTCCTGTTGAGCCGGTAATTGAACCTACGGACGAAGAAGGTACAGCTGAGGAAACACCAGCACCTGCACCAGTAGAAGTGGAGCAACCATCTACAGGCGGTTCATCTGTTGCTGGAGGCGGGGGTGGAGACCTCACTCTTTATATGAACAGTAATAAAATGATGCAAGATGGCAAAACATATCTTGCTGGACAGCCAATGGCTGTTAAAAATGGTGTATCCTATGTAGCGATCCGTGCTCTCGTTGATCGGGTTGGCTATGATGTCAAATATGATAACACAACCAAAGAAACGATCATTGTTAGTGGTGAAGATGAGCTGCGTTTCAAAACAAACAGCACAATCTATACCGTTAATGGTGTATCCAGAACGATGAAGGGCGCGGCTTATCAACAAAAAAATACGTTCATGGTGCCGTTGACTTCAATTACACAGGCTCTGGACATTACGTATAAAGTAAATCAAACTGCCAAAACGGTTGTATTGAATCTGAGTACCAAACCGGTGGCGAGCTTCACGGTACAAAAAGAGGTTTTTGCCGGAGACCAGGTTACCTACACAACCAGATCCAGCTCTCCCAAGGGACTCAGCATTGTAGATGAACGTTGGACAGGCCGTCAGGATTCATTCGACCAACCAGGTGTATACACAGTAACCTATGCGGTCCAGGATTCAAGTGGTCAATGGAGTGATCCGTATTCGGTTACGATTAAGGTTGAAAGACCCAATCTGCCACCTGTCGCAATGTTTACGACAGATAAAGAAGAATACAAAATGGGTGAGAAAATCACTTATATTGATCAAAGTACAGATGATGAGAACGCAATTGTAAAAACAGAATGGGATAACAATGCACTTGCATTCTTTGTTCCAGGACCGAAGACCGTAACGATTACAGTTACCGATAAACATGGTGCTAGCGATAGCTATACCAAGATGATCAATATTACGGGAGAAACACTTTATAGTGTGACTGACTTCAATCAATTGTTCACACCAGTCGGTGAAAAGTTCACTTTTGATGGTGGTGGAGTACCGGCATTGGAGAAAGTTCCTTTCACGTATTATGATGAACCAAGTCTGCTGATCCGCAGTAACAGCCCGGAAACCGTGAATACAGAAGGCATTGTGTACAAGGAATCTTCCTTTGGACAGACACGCTTCATGATTCACCATGTGAACAACACGGGCAAAAACGTGAAAATGTATGTTGTAGCGACAAACAACAATGCATACACGGCATCCATTGACCAGCAAAACATGGGTTTTGCAGGACCGTCTCCTTTTGCAACGGTAGCAGGAAAGCTGTCGATTGACCGTTGGTTCCAGTCCATGCAGAATGGTACCGGACAAAAGAAAGTGTACATCCAGCCAGGAGAAAGCAAGCTGATTCTCAATGATCTGAGCGTTCTTCCGATGAAACAGGGACAAGTCATTTCCTTGTATTCGGATGTATTCAGTGACTATGAACTGGATTACAACATTATCATGATCGAAGAAAACAAGGACCCGATGGAAGTGTTGTCGAGCCTCCCGGTTCTGGATCGTGATGGTGTTCACAACCGCGGAACGTACCCGAATGCAACACGGATCATTACGTATGATCAGGAAATAGGATCGAAGCCTGCACGTCTTCCACTTGGAGACAATGCAAGTGATCCAAACCTCGTGGGAACGGACCCTATGGCCTTCACAGAAGCTTCCAACGCAGGTAACTTCGGTGTATTGTACAAAATTACATTGAATAATGTTGCTCCGCGCACGTTGATTTCATTCAACCCTCGTGGAGGCAGATATTCAGGTGTGGCACTCGTGAATGGACAGGTCGTTCAGATTTCCACAGGTAAATCTGTAACTGCACCTAATGAGCAAAGCGTAATGTATCGCACAGGTTCGTACGGCGAGAGTGTAACTATTCTCTTCTCGGCGGCACCAGGAAGTAACTTGCCTGTTAACCTGCTGTTCACGCCGCTTCCGGCTGAAAAGTAATATCATGAACATGCACGGACGGTTTGGAGTGAAAGCTTATATCATATATACCCGTTCACCCCAAAAGTCGCCCGAACGATTGATCATCTGAACCGTCAGGAAGGGACTCCATCAAAATGTAATGTCATTAGCTCAAGCTGGACTAATGGCAATGCATGTGCATGGAGTCCTTTTTATGTGATGTTGGAATGACCTAACCCGGTGTCTTCGTTGACTCTAATCGTAATTTGATGCATTATTAGAGGTATACAAGAAAGCAAAAGTTTTCGCTTTTGCTGAATAAACTGTCGCTCTATGAATGATGCAAAATGCTCGTATGACAGGAGGTGCTTTAGATCATGCTGTCGACAGAACAGATTATTTCGACCATGTCCTCACAGGGGCTTCGCATTACCGATCAGCGGAAAACACTGGCCCGGTTATTTGCCGAGTCCCCCGGGTATCTTACACCCAAGGACGTCTATGAATATATGGGTAAAACTTACAGCGGACTGAGTTTTGACACAGTATATCGTAATTTGCGGGTGATGCAGGAACTGGGTGTACTGGAACAGGTCATCTTCGAAGATGGCGTTAAATTCAAAGCACACTGTAGTGAAGATCATCATCACCATCATATGATCTGTCTGAAGTGTCAGAAGACATATCCTATTATTTTTTGCCCGATGCAGCTTGCGGATGCGCCTGAGCAATTTCAGGTTGTGGACCACAAGTTTGAGGTATTTGGATATTGCAAGGACTGTGCTGAGCATGCTCCGGCCAAAGCGGCATCGGGACATACACACGCTCATGGGAAGCACTGACCATGAAGTTATCGCGCAGAATTGCTCAGGCACCCATTCGGGTGTACCGCAACTATATCTCTCCATTAACACCGCCAACATGTCGGTTCTATCCGAGCTGTTCGGCTTACGCCATGGAGGCGATTGAAGTGCACGGTGCGCTCAAAGGTTCGTTGTTAACAGCGAAACGTATTGCCAAATGTCACCCGTTTCATCCAGGCGGTGTAGATCTGGTGCCACCAAAGGCGGAGAAATCCATGATGGTATCAGAGTAACGATGTAACTTGAAGTATTCGGGTGGCATGGAAGCAGGCCAGGATTGAACTTGAGTATGCTGTCCACTTGACAAAGGGGTCCGCATTTCAGTATATTTTTCCTATATGATTTCCAGTGAAGGGATAAGTACAGACACACCCCCAGTGCAGAGAGCCGGATGAGCTGAGAACCGGTCTGGGAGGAGGATGGAATATGGTCCCGGAGGAACCTCTTTCGAGCGTGCAGACAGTGATTTCAGAGCTGCTGTCGTAAGGCTGAGGCGTGATCCAGCGTTAATGGGCGGTCGAAGGACCGACAGAGCCTGTGTTTTGTGAAAAACATGGGGAATTTGGGTGGTAACACGTGAGAGCAACTCTCGTCCCATAGGGGCGGGAGTTTTTTGTGTTCTTTTTTAGTTGTTTTGGACGAAGGGATCACATGAAGCAGGAACATTAGAAGGAGGAGAAGTCATTCATGGCTGACCAAAAAACATTTTATCTGACAACCCCGATTTATTATCCGAGTGACAAATTGCATATTGGGCATGCGTATACAACAGTGGCGGGAGATGCGATGGTTCGTTACAAGCGTCTACGCGGGTATGATGCTCACTATCTGACAGGAACCGATGAACATGGCCAGAAGATTGAGCGCAAGGCACAAGAGAAAGGGCAGACACCGCAAGCTTTTATCGACGATATCGTTGTGGGGATCAAGGAACTGTGGAACAAGTTGGACATTTCCAATGACGACTTTATTCGTACAACCGAAGAGCGTCACAAAACCGTCGTTCAGGATATCTTTGACCGTTTGCTGAAACAGGGAGATATCTACAAAGGTGAGTACGAAGGCTGGTACAGTATTCCGGATGAGACGTATTACACGGAGACTCAACTGGTGGATGTAGAGAAAAATGAGAAGGGTGAGATTATCTCGGCCAAGAGCCCGGATAGCGGACACCCGGTTGAATTGGTCAAAGAAGAATCCTACTTCTTCCGTATGAGCAAATATGCAGATCGTTTGTTGAAATATTATGAAGAGAACCCGGGCTTTATTCAGCCGGAATCCCGTAAGAACGAGATGATCAACAACTTCATCAAGCCAGGTCTTGAAGATTTGGCCGTATCGCGGACTACATTTGAATGGGGCGTCAAAGTTAAAGGCGATCCAAAACACGTGGTCTACGTGTGGATTGATGCGTTGTCCAACTATATTACAGCACTGGGCTACGGTTCATCCGATACATCCCTGTATAACAAGTTCTGGCCTGCAGATGTTCATCTGGTAGGGAAAGAAATTGTTCGTTTCCATACGATCTACTGGCCAATTATGTTGATGGCGCTGGACTTGCCTTTGCCGAAGAAAGTGTTTGCGCACGGCTGGTTGTTGATGAAGGATGGCAAAATGTCCAAATCAAAAGGTAATGTCGTTGATCCAGTGACTCTGATTGACCGTTACGGTCTCGATGCACTGCGTTATTACCTGTTGCGTGAAGTACCGTTTGGTTCCGATGGTACGTTTACACCGGAGAGCTTCGTAGAGCGTGTTAACTCCGACCTCGCGAACGATCTGGGTAACCTTTTGAACCGTACCGTTGCGATGGTAGACAAATATTTTGAAGGCAAAGCCCCTGCGTTTGCATCGAATGTAACGGAATTTGATGCTTCGCTGGAAGAAGCAGGTCATGCTACAGTGGAAAAAGTGGAACAGGCCATGGAAAACCTGCAGTTTTCCGTAGCACTGACAGCGATCAGCCAGTTTGTCAGCCGCACCAACAAATATATTGATGAGACGCAGCCATGGGCGCTGGCTCGTGATGAAGCGAAACGCAATGAATTGGCATCCGTTATGGCTCACCTGATCGAGAGCTTGAGAATTGCTTCCATTCTGTTGCAACCGTTCCTGACACGTGCTCCTCATAAAATCTGGGCACAGCTCGGCATTCAGGAAGGTGAACTTACGGCTTGGGACACAGCCAAGCAATGGGGTCTGGTTCCAACTGGAAACGCATTGCAAAAAGGTGATCCAATCTTCCCGCGTCTGGATTCCGAACAGGAAATTGCTTATATCTCTGAAGCAATGACTGGTGGCCAAAAAGCGGCACAGCCTGAAGCAAGTCAAGCAGATGCTGGAACTTCAGCATCTGTTGAACCGGTAACAGCCCCTGAAGGTACGGAAGAGATCGGGATTGACGATTTTGCCAAAGTTGAACTGCGTGTCGCGCAAGTCATTGCCTGCGAACCGGTCAAAAAAGCGGATAAGTTGCTGAAATTGCAGCTAGATCTGGGTTATGAGCAGCGTCAGGTCGTATCGGGAATTGCGAAGTTCTATTCGCCAGAAGAGATGGTTGGACGCAAAGTCATCTGTGTGACGAACCTCAAACCCGTGAAACTTCGTGGTGAACTGTCCCAGGGTATGATCCTTGCAGCATCGCATGGCGACCAGCTTACACTTGCTACAGTACCAGACAACATGCCTAATGGCGCACAAGTGAAATAAGAATTGAGTTATGAAATTTATTCAAATTCTGTCATAAAAATGACACAAGGTGGCCCGATGTAATTCGGGCCCCTTTTTTTGTTGATATAAATCGCATCTTAAGGGAAGAGAACAAGCATATACTGTTATGAACTCCGTACTTCAGGAAAGAATGATAGGACGGGATAGCTTGACAAGTAGGTTCAGGTTACCTATAATTCTTTCAGTAATGTTTACGATTAAGAGATGCGGAGTGAATCATAATGACATTTTATAAAGATCAACATCAAGTTCAGGATAACCGGACAGGGAAGACGAGCAAAAGAGGCAACATGAAGTTAATGTGGACGGGTTTGCTTATTCTCACTTTGCTGGTATTGTCAGCGTGTGGGCAGGATAGTTCCAATAGTGCGAAGATTGTGGAAGGCAAGGTAAACGTTGTGACGACATTTTATCCTGTATATGCTTTTACGACTGCCATCGGTGGTGAGGATGCCAATGTCATTAACCTGCTGCCAACGGGAGTAGAGCCGCATGACTGGACTCCGAAGAGTCAGGATATTGTTAATACGTCCAAGGCACAGCTGTTTTTCTATAATGGAGCTGGACTGGAAGGATGGGTGCCAAATTTCCTGAAGTCGCTGAATAGTGATACTCAGGTGAAGTCTGTTGCCGTCAGCGAAGGGGTTAAGCTGTTAACCGCTGAGGGTGATGATGGGCACGGTCACGGCGAAGAGCACGAAGACGAGCATGCAGATGAACATACAGATGAGGCTACCAGTGAAGATGTCGCTGATCATCATATTGATCCACATACGTGGGTTAGTCCGAAATCAGCCATGATCATGGCTGAAAACATCAAAAATAGTCTGGTCGAGGCAGATCCTGATCACAAAGCAGGTTACGAACAACGTTATGAAGCGCTTCGTACGAAGCTTGAGACACTGGATCAGCGTTTCACAGATGAGTTGGCTACCGTACCGAACAACGAAATTGTAGTCTCGCACCAAGCGTTTGGCTACCTTGCACGTGATTATGGATTAACCCAGCATGCCATTATGGGACTTTCCCCGGATGCTGAACCGACAGGACAGGATATTGTGAAGCTTGCGCAATTGGTTAAAGATGAAGGTATCAAATATATTTTCTTCGAAGAGCTGGTATCTGACAAATTGGCGAAAACACTGGCAAGTGAAGCAGGAGTGGAGACCATGGTCCTTAATCCGGTTGAGGGATTGACCAAGGAGCAGGCAACAAACGGGGATGATTATTTCACCCTCATGGAGAAAAATTTGCAAAATCTGCTGATCGCATTAAAATAAGATAGAATGAAGGATTCAGATCGAAGAGTCTTTACCGTTCGCGGTGAAGGCTCTTAGAACGCTATGGGATTCTTATATATAATGAAGGGCGGCTTTGCCATGCAGCAAATCATGCCACTATGTCATGATCCAATTATAGAGATCGAGAAACTATCATTTTCCTACGGGGACCAGCGAGTGATTGAGAATCTCGATTTTATGGCCCAGGAACGGGACTTTGTCGGGATTATCGGTTCCAATGGGGCGGGTAAAACGACATTGCTGCGCATGCTGGTAGGACTTCTTCCTCCTGCGCAGGGAGATATCAAACTATTCGGAGAGTCGATCCGCAGGTTCAAGGACTGGGACCGAATCGGGTATGTACCGCAAAAGAATGCATTTAACCCGTTGTTCCCTGCGACCGTTCGTGAAGTGGTCATGTCAGGCTTGTATAATAACAAAAACATGTTCCGTCGTATGTCTCGCAAATGTCAGCAACAGTGCACGGATGCGATGCAGGTCATGCGGATCGAGGATCTGGCGAACAAACGTATTGGTCAATTGTCCGGCGGGCAGCAGCAGCGTGTATTTTTGGCACGAGCGCTTATCAATCACCCGGATCTATTGATTCTGGATGAACCTACTGTAGGTATTGATGCTGAATCACAGGCCAGTTTCTTTGAACTGATTACCCATATGCATGAACATCACCGCATGACTTTTCTGATGGTGTCTCATGATATGGATCGAATGGAGAGTTATCTGGGTTCTGAAGCTGCAGTAACGAATGGCAAAATTAACTTCCATGTCCGTCATTCGCATGAGGTACAGGATTGTGCTGAGACCAATCTGCAACATACCACTGCACAGGTACGCTAGCCGTATTTATGGCCCATTAGATTAGAGTAAGGCCGAAGGAGTCGTGTTTGTTTTGGAAATATTAATGAGTGATTTTTTTCAGCGTGCCCTGGCGGGTGGGTTGTTAATTGGCATTACCGCTCCGTTAATCGGACTGTTCCTGGTCTTGCGGCGGTTATCCATGATCGGAGACACCTTGTCTCATGTGACCATTGCCGGTGTTGCACTTGGATTCCTGATTGAAGTGTATCCCATTGCAGTGGGCTTGATATTTGCCGTGCTTGCTTCATTTGCGATAGAGAAATTGCGCAAAGCGTACAAGAGTTACGCCGAATTATCGATTGCCATTATCATGTCCGGTGGCGTGGCTCTTGCTTCCTTGTTCTTTACGCTGGGCAAAGGATATAATGCAGATGTCATGAGTTATTTATTCGGCAGTATATATACATTAGACGCTACGGATCTGAAGCTTGTAGGTGTGGTTACGCTGATCGTGGTGATTGTAGTGGCATTGTTACATAAGGAATTTTTCCTGCTCAGCTTTGAGGAAGATGCGGCAGCGGTTACAGGGTTGCCTGTGAGAATTCTGAACATGTTAATCACGGTGATGACAGCACTTGTCATAAGCACGGCGATCAAGATTGTCGGTGCGCTTCTGGTGTCAGCGCTATTGACCATTCCGGTAGCGGTCAGCCTGTTGATGGCTCGAAGTTTCAAATCCGCCATTATTTTGTCCGTGGTTATCGGCGAAATTGCCGTAGTCCTTGGACTGGTTGTAGCAGGTATCTGGAACCTCGCACCTGGAGCAACGATTGTATTATTGCTGATCATGATGCTGATTCTGACGATGATTGGAAAAAAAGGGTTCCGAGCCTGACGACTGAACGAGCAAGCACGTGAGCCCGGGGAAGGGAGACATCCGCTTCATGCCTGATGTTAATGTATGGATGGCTTTTGTAGCAGGTTTGGTCTCATTTATATCACCATGTTGTCTTCCGCTGTATCCATCATACCTCTCCTACATTACAGGTATGACGGTGCAGCAATTGAAGGATGACCGCAATCAGCGTGAAGTCCGCTTTAAGACCATGACGCATACGCTGGCGTTTATTTTAGGCTTCTCGGCAGTATTTTATTCGCTTGGCCTTGGTGCTGGACTGTTTGGCCAATTTTTCAATGATAACCGTGAATTGATTCGTCAATTGTCTGCGATTCTGATTATGCTCATGGGGTTGTTTTTGCTTGGTGTGTTCAAGCCGCAGTTTCTGATGAAGGAACGCAAGCTGGATATGAAATGGAAACCAGCAGGCTATCTGGGCTCTTTTATATTTGGCATCGGTTTCTCAGCAGGTTGGTCGCCGTGTATTGGCCCTATTCTAACAGCAATCATTGCTATGGCTGCAAGTGAGCCCACGACCTGGTTGGCGCTGATTACAGGTTATACGGCAGGGTTTGCAATCCCGTTTTTCATTTTGGCGTTTTTCATCGGTTCGACACGCTGGATCTTACGGTATTCCAATGTCATGATGAAAGTCGGAGGAGCATTAATGTTGTTCCTTGGGGTATTGCTTTTCACAGATCAGATGACGAAGATTACCATCTGGTTGCAGCAAATTACACCAGACTGGATGATTATTTAATCGGATGAACTGAATTCAAGTATTATTATGTATGGCATAGCAGGCTACATGTTACCAGAGACATTCTGGGTCATGTAACCTGCTTTTTAATCGTTTGTTAGAAATGCATATACTAGCATATCATTATAAGCAGTCCTGTTTTTCGTTTAGGTGAAGTAATCAATATTGGCTAGTGGAAAATGTTCAAAGATCCGTTCCGTAATGAACTCCCGCAGCGCATCTTGCTGGTCATCCTTATAAACATACTTGTACTGACCCCAACGGCCCCATTTCATCTTGCGTTTCTCGATATCCATCTCCAGCTTGGTTTTGGGATAACGTTTCTCAATGGTTGCTTTGGCCGTTTTGGTAAAACGGTGCTGGATCATCTCAAAGGTAAGATCCCTAGTTGCTTCCTCTGGGAGCGTATCTGCCAGCTTTTGCAACAGATCCGAGTATCCTTCTTCCCAGCCTTCATACCACATAATCGGAGCGATAATGAATCCCAGGGGATAACCGGCGTGTGCAATTTTGCCAGCAGCTTCAATGCGTTCCTCAAATCTGGAGGTAGCCGGTTCAAAGTTTTTGATGACATAATCCGAATTGACACTAAACCGGATACGGGTGTGGCCGTTATGTTTAAGGTTCAGCAACGGATCAACGTGATGATATTTGGTTACGAAGCGCAAGCGCCCATATTCTTCTTCAGCCATAAAACGGATCAAGTCACTTAAATTCTCCGTGATATGCTCCAGTCCTACGGGATCGGATGTACAGGCAGCTTCAAATCGTGTGATTTCAGGCGCCCGTTCTTCGATGTATCCTTTTGCAGCCTGAATGATCTCCTCGGTATTGACATAGACACGGACATAAGGTTTTGCACCAAGAGTAGTTTGAAGATAACAATAATGGCAGTGCCCCATACAGCCTGTAGAAATGGGAATGGCATATTCCGCTGAAGGTTTCGACTGGTCGAACTTAAGTGTTTTGCGCACACCAACGACAAGAGTACGCTTTGCCATCCGATATTTTTCTTGTTCGGTTTCACCCGGCAAGTTTGTGATACGGTTATGGGATGTGGTCATTTGATAAGGGATGTTTTTGGATGTGACCCATTCCATAATCCGTTTGCCTTTATCATATTCCAACGCACCGGGTTCAAAATACACCAAATCGGGAATAAAGGGTTTAGTGCCTTTTGCTTTACGAACTGGCGGTGAGGCTACACTTGTACTCACGAAATCACTCCTTTCGATGCGGAACTTTGTTTAGTTTGCCTCGTATGGGGAGAAGTCACGCCTGCCAATTACTTGTGTAACAGCGCGCTCTGAACTGTGCAGGACTTGCCAATGCGTATTGATAACATGTATCATTATAAGATAGGGACCAGGCACGAATAGGGGCCGGTCAGAGAGAAAAGAGGGAAGCAGATGCCAACGCCCAGTATGGAAGATTATTTGGAGCGTATATACAAATTAATTGATGAAAAGGGCTATGCTCGTGTGTCTGATATAGCTGAAGGACTGGAAGTACATCCTTCATCGGTGACGAAGATGATCCAAAAGCTGGACAAAGACGAGTACCTGATCTATGAAAAGTACCGCGGACTGGTGCTTACGCCAAAAGGCAAAAAGATGGGCAAACGTTTGATGGAGCGCCATCATCTGCTTGAACAATTTTTGACAACGATTGGTGTTCAGGAACAAAATATCTACAATGATGTTGAAGGCATTGAACATCATCTGAGCTGGGACTCCATTACATGCATCGAGTCCTTGGTTGAATACTTCCGTCAGGATGAGAGCCGGTTGCGTGACCTCAAAAACCTTCAGGACGTCATGAGTAATACGGAGTCTTAAGTTTTTTGCAGTGGAATACACATGGTGGTATACAATGAATCGTATCCCGTGATCAAAGGATGCTTCTTGCCGTTTCAATGGCAGGAAGCATTTTTTTGTGTGCAATCACACCAAAATTTGGTGATTTTCGCAACTAAACGAACGGTAGGAGCGTCTATTAAACTAGTAGAATTTACCGCAAATTTATAATGATTTTGGAGGACTGCACTAATGAACGTTCGTAAAGGATTGATGCTGCTGCTCATTTTTGTACTTGGATTACAGACAGCAGGTATGACGGCACAAGCGGCCGGGCAGAAGGAAATCGCTATTTTTCTAGACGGCAACCGTTTGGAATCGGATGTATCACCCTACATCTTGCCCAAAGTAAATGTAACGATGGTGCCTCTGCGTGTTATTAGCGAAGGACTGGGTGCGTCTGTTTTATGGTCTCAAGCTACTCGTACCGTGACCATTAAGAAATCCGATTCGGTCATCTCTATGACGAGCGGACGCCAGCAGGCGACGGTGGATAACGCAGTAGTTGGTCTGGATGCATCGGTCGAATTGAAACAGGGTCGGGTCATGGTACCCATTCGATTCGTCAGTGAGAACCTGGGCATTCGAGTGAACTGGAATCAGTCTGCCCAGACCATTGATCTGTACACAGGAGACGAATCAGTCCCAACTCCTGAACCAACCCCGGCAACCCCAGCGGAGCCTGGAGGTACGGGCACTGTACCAGCTTCTGAAGAGATGCGGGGAGCATGGATCTCCACTGTGAATGGAGACTGGCCTTCATCCGGAGCGAAGGGAAATGTGGAGAAGCAAAAGCAGGAGTACACGAAACAGCTCGATACGTTGCAAGGTATGGGCATTAATGCCGTATTCGTTCAAGTGAGAGCCAACGGGGATGCCATCTATCCTTCAGGTCTGGTACCTTGGAACAGCGTATTGACAGGAACACAAGGTAAAGATCCAGGTTATGATCCCCTCGCGTTTATGGTTGAGGAAGCACACAAACGAGGTCTGGAGTTCCACGCTTGGTTTAATCCGTTTAGAGCAACGAACTCAGCGAGTACATCAAACTTGGCTGCAAACCACATCTCGAAGCTTCATCCCGACTGGATTGTGAATGCATCCGGCAAATTGTACATTAACCCGGGTATCCCGGAAGCCAGACAGCATATTATCGATACGATCATGGAAGTGGTCAATCAGTATGATATTGATGGCGTACATCTGGATGATTATTTCTATCCGTCCAATGTGACTTTTAATGATGATGCAGCCTTCAAAACCTATAACACATTGAATACCAAAGACCGTGCTGAATGGCGTCGGGACAATATCAATCAGTTCGTTAAGCAGCTCGGACAGAGTATACACAGCGTGAAAGCTAACGTTGAATATGGAATTAGTCCATTTGGTGTATGGCGTAACAAATCCGTTGATCTGACAGGCTCTGATACCAAAGCAGGAGTAACCGCCTATGACAGCATGAATGCAGATGTGCGGACATGGATTAACCAGGAGTGGATCGACTATGTCGCTCCGCAGGTGTATTGGAGTATGACACTGAACGTAGCCCGTTACGACAAAGTCGTGGACTGGTGGGCGAATGAAGTGGCTAACACAAATGTAAAATTGTATATCGGTCACTCTCCTTATAAGTTAGGTACGCCGGAAATTGGCTGGCAGACTTCACAGGAGATCATCGATCAGCTGAACTACAACAAGAAGTATGGTTCGGTCAAAGGGGATATTTTCTTCAGTTCACAGTACCTGACGAAGAACCCTCTCGGCCTAATTGCCAAATTAAAAGCTTATTATGGTCTCTAAAACAATTTAACAATACGGTTATAAGACAAACCCTTGTTCTCATAGAGTGGCAGTAGAAACGTGGCTGCCTGGAGAACGGGGGTTTTGTTGTGTTAATTAACGCGGTGTTTGAAGGTGGAGGCGTCAAAGGGATCTCGCTTGCAGGCGCTGTGCAGGGTGCTCAAGACTGCGGCATTCAGTTCAATCGGGTGGCAGGCACATCATCCGGCTCCATTGTAGCTGCTCTGCTAGCGGCAGGTTACCGGGCTGAAGAGATGAAAGTCATTATTGAGAATACCCCCTTTGTTTCATTGCTGCGTCGTTCCCCCATATTTAATACCCGATGGATCGGACCGGCAGCAAGGCTGTTCTTGAAGAAAGGTTTGTATTCGGGGGAGGCGCTGGAATCATGGATTCGCAAGATGCTGGAGCAGAAAGGGATTCGCACATTTGCTGACTTGCCGCAAGGCAAGTTGCTTATTACGGCGTCCGATATATCCAATGGGACCATTCTGGTGCTGCCAGACGATATTCGGCGGTTCGGCATTGATCCTGCCAAGCTGGATGTTGCAAAAGCGGTACGTATGAGTTGCAGTATTCCATATTTTTTCGATCCGGTAGTCATACGCAAATCACCAGTATTCTCCAAAGGACTTCCTTTTCAAGATCAGTTCGTGTATGTCGTGGATGGTGGATTGCTTAGCAATTTTCCGTTGTGGCTCTTCGATGGTGATCGTTCGGAACGAGGAGGAGACGTTATTCCGGTTGTCGGATTCAAAATGGTGGGGAAGACGGAAGTGGAACCTGCCCGGATTAAAGGACCGCTAAGCATGCTTCAGGCCCTTGTGGAGACGATGCTCACAGCACATGATGAACGCTATATCGAACAGATTAACCGGTTTCGTACAGTGAAGATACCAACGCTTGGGATCAAACCAACGCAATTTCATTTATCGTTACAGGATAGCACGGCCTTATATCGATCAGGTGCAACCGCAGGGAACGAATTTTTCAACGGATGGAATATGAAAATGTATGATGAACAGCTGGACAAACAAAGAAAAGAATTGCGCAAGAAACAAGCAGAAGCTTCGCCTCTGATTCCTGTATAAACGTGAAAAAAGCAATTCTCCGCAAGTTGGGAGAACTGCTTTTTTGTATGTTCAGTAGCTTTTAGTGAAATTTCGGAATATCTTCATCGCTTTTCCCTTTTTGTCCTTGAATCACTTGGAAAGGATAATCCTTACGTTTCTTTGAAGAGCCGCTGCTCTTTCTGGCACTGGACTGTGCATTAACTTTCGCCATGGTTCGTGCCGATGGTTTAATCTTCGGTGATTTGGTTTTGCTTGCCCAGCGACGAGGCGGATATTTGTACAGCAGGAATACGGCTCCGAACACGACCAGAGGAATAATGATCCTGGATGGACTAGCGTTCCCCAGCCAAGTCAAGACTCCAACAGCAGCTAGTGCGATGAACGTCCAAAATAAGATTGCCTGCTTGTTCATATCATTCACCCTTTCACAGGATCGAGTGTTGCAACAGGTACTTCTGACGTAGCAGAGACATTGGCAAGCTTGGCATCCAACTCACGCATACGGTTAAACGAAGCAATGGAGACTTCTACCTGTTCGTTGGTCGGTTCTTTTGTTGTCAGCAATTGCAGCCACAATCCCGGGTATCCGAGATAACGCAGTACAGGAATATCACGTACCGAATTCGTGAGCTTTAACAGTTCAAAAGAAATGCCTAGCACAACTGGTAATAACAATAGACGCTGACCCATCCGTTCCCAGAGGTTATCGTACGTGAAGAGGGAGTATAGAAACACTCCAATGATGACAGTCAACATAATGAAACTGCTTCCGCAGCGGTAGTGCAGTCGGCTGTACTTTTGCACGTTCTCCGGTGTCAGTTCTTCACCAGCTTCATGTGCGCTGATTACCTTGTGTTCCGCTCCATGATACTGGAAGAGACGTTTAATCATCGGCGTCTGTGAGATTAACCACAGATAGGCGAGTAACAGGATCAGCTTAATGCCGCCTTCCAGTAAATTATGCAAAAACTGATTGTCGAATGCATTTTTGAATAGAAAATTCTCGATAACAACAGGAAGCAAAGTAAGCACAACTTTACCAAAAAGGAATGAAAGAATGGCTACGGCGGTTACACCAATAATCATGCTAAGGCTCCAGCCCGAACCTTCTTTCTCTTTTTGCTTGGCTTTCTCTTCCGGTTCCAGTTCATCATCAGCATAAGCGTCAGCAGAATAATTAAGATGTCTGCTACCTTTAACACTTGAATCTATAATGCTGACAATTCCGCGTAATAAAGGAATCCGCCGCAATTTCGTGACCCAGGACTTGTCTTGCTTGGGAACTTCCAGATACGTAATTTCGCCGTCTTTTCTACGAACAGCTGTAACGTTGACATGTTTCCCACCGAACATTACGCCTTCAATGACAGCTTGCCCCCCATAGCTGACAGGCTTGGATTGTTGAGGCAAATTATTCACCTTCCTATTCTGTTCTAGGCCTTCGCGATCAAAGGCAGTTTAATAACCCTATTGTATCGAATTTTAAGCGCAATTTCTAGTTTGTGAGTCAATCCTTGAAGGATGTTGTTAAGATTGTCCTGTTTTGAACATACTACCTCGTAGAATCAGGCAGAAAATTCGAGGCATAGTACGGGATTATCAACTGAATGAAGGAGAATATCGATGACAGAGCGTACGCATGAAGATACATCGCGAGATGAAGGCCAACATCCGAAAGAACGGCAGCAAAAAGACAGGGGCAGGCGCCCTACCCAGAGGCAAGGTCAAGCTCACTACTACACCAAGCCATTTTCCTTTGCGTTAGAGCTTGGCTTCTTTGCCGGTTTTATCTGGGGTGGGCTGCATTGGCTATTCTATCTGCTGCATTTTACGATTGTACCTGTCGGATTTCTGGCCGAGCCTTTTTTCAAACATGAATATATATATACCGCAGCTGGACATTTGACAGGCTGGTTGTTTTTTATCGTCTTTTCTATCTTGGCTTCCTTGCTCTACACGTTCACGATTAGAAAATTAAAAGGACCGGTACCCGGCATGGTGTATGGAATTGTCTGGTGGCTGATCCTCTTTATACTGGTGGGACCGAAAGTCGGGATGATGAAACCTTTGAACGGTTTAACGTGGGATTCGATCATCACGGAACTCTGTTTCTTTTTGCTATGGGGGCTGTTCATTGGTTACACGGTAGCTATGGAGTACACGGATGAACGCAAACGCGAGCCGGAGCAAGCGGGGGCATAGCGCAAAAAAGCTTCTCAATCCGGCAATGGCTGTGTTAAAATAGCAGATGGTTATTTGCAGAGAGGGTGGAGCAGCGATGAAACGAATTATTGTGATCAATGGTCCGAACCTGAACATGCTTGGTGTACGTGAACCGGGCATCTATGGAACGCTTAGTCTGAAGGATATTGAGGACAAAATTCGCAGACAGGCTGATGAAATTGGCGTCTCCATCGCTTTTTATCAATCGAACCATGAAGGGGACATCATTGACCGCATTCATGCAGCGATGGGTGAGGCAGACGGAATAATACTGAATGCCGGAGCATTTACCCATTATAGCTATGCTATACGTGATGCAATCAATGCTGTAAAAGTCCCTACGGTGGAAGTACATCTATCCAACATTCATGCACGCGAAGCGTTCAGACATCATTCAGTGATTGCAGCGGAAACAATCGGGCAGATTGCCGGATTTGGTGAAGTAAGCTATGAACTGGGATTGCTGGCTCTTGTGCGTCATCTGGACAAACAAACCTGAGCCGGGAACCGGGGAATGTGAGAGAAAGAAGGGTTACCGATGGAAAACAAACGAGTAAATAAGTTGCGTGAAGCCATGCGTGAGCATGAACTCACAGCAATGCTGATTACAAACCCGATTAACCGTCGTTATATGACGGGTTTTACAGGCTCGGCGGGATATGTGCTGATTACGGAACAGGATGCCTATTTGCTGACTGATTTCCGTTATATGTCTCAAGCGCCTCAGCAAGCCAAAGGATTCACCGTTGTTGAGCATGGAGCTAAGCCGATGGATACGGTGCGTGAACTACTGGCATCCGCAAATATCAAAGAAGTGGGCTTCGAGCAGGATAGTGTTACATTTGGCACGCACTCCGCTTATGCTGAAGCACTGCAGTCTATTGAACTGAAAGCTGTATCCGGGATTGTGGAACAACTTCGTATGTTCAAGGATGAAGACGAGATCGCGGTTATGCAGAGAGCAGCAGATCTGGCGGATGCCACATTCAGCCACGTTTTGCAGTTTGCAAAACCAGGTATGACGGAACGTGAAGTGGATCTGGAGATGGAGTTTTTCATGCGCAAGCATGGAGCAACGTCTTCTTCGTTTGACACCATTGTAGCATCGGGTGAACGTTCTGCTATGCCTCACGGTGTAGCAAGCAGCAAGGTCATCGGACAGAATGAGTTAATTACATTTGACTTTGGTGCACTTTTGGATGGATACTGTTCAGATCTGACACGTACCATTGCAACAGGCACACCTGTACCTGAATTGCGCAAAATTTATGACATTGTACTGGAAGCTCAGTTACATACGCTGGAGAACCTGAAACCGGGCATGACCGGACGGGAAGCAGATGCATTGGCTCGTGATATCATTGCAGGTCACGGATATGGAGATCAATTCGGACACAGCACAGGCCACGGTCTGGGTATGGAAGTTCACGAAGCTCCTCGCTTGTCCAAGCTTAGCGACGATGTATTGAAACCGGGTATGGTTGTTACCGTTGAACCGGGTATATATATTGATGGGCTTGGCGGCGTGCGTATCGAGGATGACGTAGTGATTACCGAGACGGGTATTCATATTCTCACGAAGTCGGACAAGAAGTTCACCGTAATCGGCTAAATTACAGCCACAGGGATATAAGACGATTTTTAATATAAAGGTACAGGTTATTGCTGATTGTTATGGACCATTGCAAAAGCAGTGAAGGGAGCGGAATCGATTCTGAAGAAGCGAAGCGCTCGCCTTTGTCTCCTCATTTTAAACCTTATTAAAATCTAGTCGGGAAAATGAGGAGACAACAGCGATCGGAGGAACGATCCGAACCCGTAACGGTCACATCGCACATGGTCATCAATTCAGAATAAACCCACCATTACATTAACCTATCGTCTTATATCACCTACTTTTTAACCATATCAGGAGGGATTTTTTGTGATTTCAGTAAACGATTTTAAAACAGGCTTGACCGTGCAAGTAGATAACGATATCTATACCGTGCTTGATTTCCAACACGTTAAACCAGGTAAAGGCGCTGCCTTCGTACGTTCCAAATTGAAAAACCTGCGTAACGGAAACACCGTTGAAAAAACATTCCGTGCAGGCGAAACGATTGGTCGTGCCATCATCGAAAATCGTGGCGTATCCTACCTGTATGCAAGCGGTACAGAGCACACGTTCATGGATAACGAAACATATGATCAGTTCACATTGACTAGTGATCAACTGGAATGGGAATTGAACTTCCTGAAAGAAAACATGGTCGTTAAGATTGTTAGCTACCAAGGTGAAATCCTCGGAATCGACTTGCCAACAAGCGTTGAGTTGAAAGTCATCGAGACTGAGCCAAGCGTTAAAGGTAACACTGCACAAGGCGCTACCAAAAATGCAAAAGTGGAAACAGGTTTGAACGTACAGGTTCCTTTGTTCATTAACGAAGGTGACGTTCTCCTGATTGACACACGTGAAGGTAAATACTCTTCCCGGGCGTAACTTTCACAAGCTGTAAGCTAATAAACGGTATTAACAACCCTCTGCCATTCCTTTGGCAGAGGGTTTTTTCGAAAAAAGATTAGCCTATCAGGCGCTTTCGTAATATACTGGGTTAAAGTCATTTCTCGTAGAGAATAATGACGATGGACATTAATTATGCATACTGCACAAGGTAGGGAGTGGATTTGCGTTGTCATTGTACGTCATGAAATTTGGGGGCAGCTCGGTCGGAGATACAGAACGCATGAAGCGTGTAGCCGGACGTGTTGTAGAAAAAGCTGATGAAGGACATCGGTGTGTAGTTGTGGTTTCGGCCATGGGGGATACAACAGATGATTTGATTGATCAGGCAAAACAACTGAATAGTGATCTGCCTGCTCGTGAGATGGATATGCTCTTAACGACAGGAGAACAGATTTCGATCTCCTTATTATCGATGGCTATTCAAGCGCTTGGACGTAAGGCAGTATCGTTTACGGGCTGGCAAGCGGGATTCCGCACAGAGCCGGTTCACGGAAAAGCACGTATTCATGATATTCAACCTGACCGTGTGAATGCAGCACTTGCCGAGGGCAACATTGTTATTGTTGCAGGCTTCCAGGGCATGACGGAAGACGGCGAGATCACAACGCTGGGTCGTGGTGGTTCGGATACAACAGCTGTAGCGCTGGCGGCAGCCATTAAGGCTGATGCGTGTGAGATCTATACGGATGTAGACGGAATCTATTCTACGGACCCGCGGATCGTTAAGGTTGCGCGCAAGCTGAAGGAAATATCCTATGACGAAATGCTGGAACTTGCTAATTTGGGAGCAGCGGTGCTGCATCCGCGTGCAGTAGAGTACGCGAAGCATTCCGGTGTACCTTTAATTGTAAGATCCAGCTTTAACCATAATGAAGGAACGGTTGTGAAGGAGGAAGCAGCAATGGAACAAGGCGTAGTGGTTAGTGGTATTGCCTATGACAAAAATGTGGCTCGCATCAGTATTCTGGGTGTGCCGGATGTACCAGGAGTTCTGGCCGAAGTATTTGGTGCGCTTGCATCCAATCAGCTGGATGTGGACATTATCGTTCAGAGCGGTGTGATGGATGGCAAAGCGGACTTCTCTTTCTCTGTGGCGCTGTCTGATCGTGAGAACGCATTACGTGTCATTGAAGGCCTTCATAGCCGTTTGCCTTACCGTGAAGTCACATCAGAGGAGAACCTCGTTAAAATCTCCATTGTTGGCGCAGGCATGGTCAGTCATCCTGGTGTAGCTGCGAAGATGTTCAAAGTCATTTCCGCTGAAGGCGTGAGTATCAAGATGGTGAGCACTTCCGAGATCAAAGTATCTTGTGTTATTGACGGAGATAAGCTGCATGACGTCATTAAGGCATTGCATACAGCATATGATCTCGACACTGCGGAGCAAGCCGTTATCGGTGGACCTCAAGATCGCAGATAAGTATTTGCTATGTATGTAAATTAGCAAAGGTGTACTGTTGCCAACGGGCAGCAGTACACCTTTTTTTTGTTTTTCTCATGGCAATTCTCACATCAACTTGAACATCTTTCCGCCGCGTATGCCTCTATAAGGTTGCATGAGGTTCCCCTCCCCCATCTCGGGAACACAATCCAGCAAGTTTAATTGAGAACAATATGAAATGTCATGAACTCTGCCTAACTTTTCAAGCCTACGCCCGCTAACAGATCCCTGCACCAGCTCCGGGATCCTCTCTTGACATTGGGATACCGCCTGATGAAGTACTATGCCGAGATCGTTTAGTTGGATGGGAGAACAGGATTGACGGTGCAGTTCGTCGATGATACATCCAGCACACAAGGCGTCCTCCAGTGCAAATTCATCCTGATTCCCCGCACATAACAGCAATACATCTCGTTGAAGTTGGCAGAGAACTGCTGCGACAGCCCTGACATTGAGAAATGATCCAGCTAGTACATGTTTCGCCTTAGAAGCTTTAATCA
Source organism: Paenibacillus sp. SRL342 (assembly GCF_984798905.1). Classification (NCBI taxonomy): domain Bacteria; kingdom Bacillati; phylum Bacillota; class Bacilli; order Caryophanales; family Paenibacillaceae; genus Paenibacillus; species Paenibacillus sp. SRL342. The sequence continues at coordinate 4,632,389 of NZ_OZ481790.1, read as the reverse complement.
AGGCTCGGGTTCCATCGGTTGTGGTCAGGATGATCGTTTTATCTGCAATGTCCTCAGTCATATATTCATAGGGGGAGTTACCCACCTCGAATCCGGTGATTTTTTTGTCAAAACGCTCCCCACCTCGAATGCAATCTTTCACTTCCATTTGTTTGGCTTGTGGAACGGTCTCTACGGCAATCACAGCCGAAGCGTCATACGCCAGAGCCGTAACAATTGTACTGGTCGTACACAATACATCAATGACAACTGCACTTCGCCCTGCAATATCAATAGTACGTACTTCATTCACATTGCCAACGACATCAACTCGCACTCCCCACAACTCCTTTCTTTATCTGGGGATCGGTAGTTCTGTTTTGAACCGAAATGGAACTTACCTATCTCCAATTACTATATGCATGCACATCTAGACGGGTGCCTAGAACAGAAGGTGCATCTATGGTTTCAAACTCTCAACCGTATTCTGAAGAATTGATAGATTTCAGCGTCATAAATTAAATGTACAGGCATAAACTTGAGATATGAACAAGCGCCAGAAGTGTGAACCAAATGATCTCAAGGTTGGAGGAGCCTACTCATGAAGGTGAACTGGAGGGAACTTTTTCCGGAACCGATCCGAACCATTCTTGGAAGAATGCCACCCGCTCTATTGGAACAAGTGGAGGAAGTACGTATTCGTGAAGGCAGACCCCTGGAGATTAATGCAGGCAACACATACCACTTCCTGACACCTCAAGGTTGTCCGACCGGGAATCCTGAAGAAGCGTATGTTCCTCAGAAAGAAGTGACGCACAGGTTGCTGGATCTGATCAGTAACCATTCACTTTATACATTGGAAGAGGAACTGCGTAAAGGGTTCATCACCATACCTGGGGGACATCGAATCGGGCTTGCTGGACGAACGGTGCTAAGCGGTGGGCGTGTCGAATACCTGCGTGACATTAACGGGTTTAACGTTCGGGTAGCCCGTGAGGTACATGGAGTGGCTGATCGTATCCTTCCTTATCTTCTCGATATGAAGAGCGGACAGGTCCTGCACACGTTGATCCTATCACCACCACAACAAGGGAAAACGACGTTGCTACGAGATCTGGCGAGACAAATTAGCAGTGGTACAAAGCTTACACGGGGAACTGAACTGGTTCAGGGAATACGTCCGCGTCTGAAAGTGGGCATTGTGGATGAAAGGTCCGAAATCGCTGGTAGCTACAAAGGAGTACCTGGCTTCGACGTAGGTCCCCGAACAGATGTGATGGACGGTTGTCCGAAGGCTGAGGGCATGATGATGATGCTTCGCTCCATGTCACCCGATGTCCTGATTGTGGACGAGATTGGTCGTCCGGAGGATGCCGAGGCGGTGATGGAAGCCCTGCATGCAGGAGTCTCAGTGATTGCGACTGCGCATGGCCGTGACCTATCAGAGCTGTCGGCCAGACCCGCCCTCAGAACCTTGATTACGGAGCAGATGTTTCAACGTTATGTCCAACTGCAACGGACGAGCCGGGGCATGACCTTTCGGCTGGCTGATGGCAAAATGCGTGGGTTGCAGCAGACCGGGGCAGGAGGTGAAGCCTTTGGTTAACATGTTTGGTGCGGTAATTATTCTGTTAGCCAGCACCCTCGCCGGTTTTTACAAGGCCAGACAGTATGCATTAAGACCGAGACAGTTGCGAGAACTCATTGCAGCCCTCCAGCGATTAATGACGGAGATTAACTATGGGCTCACTCCACTTCCTGATGCCATGGGCAAGATGGGAGCACAGACCAAAGAACCTGTAAAGACGCTGTTCCTTCATGCAGCTTCTCAGATGGAACCTCCTCATGGACTCACTGCCCGGGAAAGTCTGCAGTCAGGCGTAGATCTGGCGTGGGGAAGATCGGCCATGAAGGCTGACGAGAAGGAAGTGATGCTGCAATTAAGCTTCAGCCTTGGCACAAGTGACCGTCAGGATCAGACCAAACATATATCGTTAGCCATTCAACAACTAATGCATGAGGAATCCCGCGCCCAGGCCGATCAAATGAAATATGAACGAATGAGCCGAAGCCTCGGGATGCTTGTCGGAGCGTTAATCGTCATTCTGATCTTCTGAAATAGCCGGGATAGTGAGGTGCCAAGGTCATGAATCTAGAAGTGAACGCAATCTTTCAAATTGCGGGTATCGGAATCATCATTGCCATGATTCACACGGTACTGAAACAAATGGGAAAGGAAGATATGGCTCACTGGGTGACCGTAATCGGATTTGTCGTTGTATTGTTCATGGTGGTCCGTATGCTGGACAGCCTGCTACAAGAGATCAAATCGATATTTCTTTTTCAATGAAAAACGGTCATAAAGCCGGATGGTGGTGACCTGTGGAAATTATTCAAGTTGTAGGTTTGGCGCTCATCGCAACCGTGCTCATTCTGGTCATTAAGGAACAGAAACCGATGTTTGCTTTTCTGATTGCTGCCGCGACTGGCATTGTCATCTTCATGTTGTTGATTGGCAAAATCGGTGCAGTCATCGAAGTGTTGAAGCGACTTGCCGAGAATTCAGGCATGGAAAGCATTTATCTGAAAACAGTGCTGAAAATTATTGGCATAGCGTACATCGCTGAATTTGGCGCGCAGATTGTCAGGGATGCAGGCCAGGAAAGCATTGCGTCCAAGATCGAACTGGCTGGTAAGGTACTGATCCTTGTACTTGCTATACCGATCATCAGCATTATTATCGAAACCGTCATGAAGCTGATGCCGGTGTAGAAAGGGCGTGCGGACTTCATATGAAATCAATGCATCATAAGCCGCAGTGGCGCCTTACGGTTGTACTGATGCTCTGTTTTCTGTTTGGTATCCTGGGACAGGTTACTGCAACCTCGCCTTCCGGTGAGTGGATGGAGCAGCAGGCCGATCAGCTTCCCAAGGATCAGGTGGAGAAATACTGGGATCAACTGATGCAACAATACGGTGGTTTCTTCCCGGATGGGAAGACCCCTTCCTTCATGGATATGTTAATCCCCGGCAATGAAGGGTTCAGCCTGAAATCGGTGTTTGTGGCGATCGGAACCTTCATGCTGCATGAAATTTTATATAATGGCAAACTTCTGGTCACGATTGTGATGTTAAGTGTACTCAGCATGATTCTGGAGACGCTTCAGACCGCATTTGAGAAAAATAATATTAGCAAAATCGCCTATTCCATCTGTTATATGGTCATCATCATCATTGCAATTAACAGCTTCAGTGTGGCGATTGGATACGCCAAGGATGCCATAACTGGCATGATCAACTTCATGATGGCCATGGTTCCGTTGTTATTCACACTGCTTGCGTCCATGGGTAATGTCATCACCGTCTCGGTGACACATCCACTCATCATTTTCATGATTCATCTGGTGAGTACGTTGATTCACTTGCTGGTATTCCCGTTACTCTTCTTCTCGGCTGTACTGCATCTCGTCAGTTCATTGTCTGACAAGTACAAGCTGACACAGCTGGCAGACCTCCTGCGCAATATTAGTGTGGCACTGCTGGGTATCCTGCTGACGATGTTTTTGGGTGTAATCTCGGTGCAGGGAGCATCGGGATCGGTAGCGGATGGGGTCAGCCTGAAGGCCGCCAAATACATCGCAGGAAACTTTGTCCCTGTCGTGGGCAGAACATTTGCGGATGCGACGGATACGGTAATTACAGCTTCTTTACTTGTCAAAAATGCAATTGGACTCACCGGGGTGATCATCATTTTGTTTCTATGTGCTTTTCCGGCACTCAAAATCCTGGCTCTTGCCTTGATATACAACGTAACTGGTGCCATTATGCAACCGCTAGGAGACACCCCGATTGTAGGATGCCTCCAGGCCATCGGCAAGAGCATGATCTACGTATTTGCGGCGCTCGCAGCCGTCGGGCTGATGTTTTTCCTGGCCATTACCATCCTGCTGACCGCGGGAAATCTGACTGTCATGATGCGCTGAATGTATGTTGGCAAGAAAGGGGATGGAAAGGATGGGGTGGCTGAGCAACTGGCTCCAGGAATTGATTATGATCGTTCTGCTGGCGACCTTTGTGGATATGCTGTTGCCCAATCGATCCATGGAACGTTATGTCAAGCTTGTGCTGAGCCTTCTCATCCTGCTGACCCTTTTATCACCCATAACCAAGCTGCTCAAAAGTGATCCGGTTGGCGAACTGAAACGGGCAATGTCGGCAATGGATGCTCCAGCGGATGGAAATGCAACACTCGAACAGATATTAGCTCAGGGCAAGCGGCTGCAATCCAATGAACAGGAACAATCCTTACAATGGACAGCTAAAGAACTGGCTAATGTCATGAAAGGCCAGATTGAAGAAACAACAGGAGCCAAGGTGCGGTCCGTAGAGGTACAGCTGACCATGAGTAAATATGAAACTCAGATGGAAGCTGCCTCATCAGTCGAACTGCCTGTAATCCAGCGTGTATTGGTCGAGATGGCCGGAGAGGGTGCAGGAGGAGAAGTGAAGGCAGGGCAGCAAGAAATCGCTGCAAATACACAACCCATATTTGGTACAAACACAGAATCCGAGAAGGATGAAACACATCAAATACAGCAGCCCATCCAGATCGGTCAGATTGAAGTGCCTGATGTACAGATTGATGTGAGTAGAGGGCAACGTGATGAAAATGAATTGTCTTCGGAGCCTGTTATACGTGATCAGGCAGATGAGACGAAGCAGCAAGGTGAGACATCCACACGGTCCGAGCATGCGGTGCAGATTATTACATTGTTGACTGAAAAGTGGGATGTTGATGCGAACAACGTTCAAGTGACAGAACCCAAAAGTGCTGAAGTGCTCTGAGAAGGAGGGTGTCCGATGAAACAATGGTTCAAAAAGATGGAAACCTGGATGGGTGGCGGAGAGGGTGGGGCGAGGCGAAGTCAAACCTTCCGCTGGCTGATTATCCTGGGTTTGATCGGGGTGGGAATCATGCTGTTCAATTCCTTCGTCAATGTCAAAAAAATTGATTCCGAAAATATCGGTCGGGAACCACCGGACCCGGCAACATCCATGGCATCCATACAGAGTGATCCGTCAGAACAGAATCCTTTTCAGGCAATCGAAATTGCATTTGAAGACAAAATCAAAGGTGTGCTGGAAAACATTGTTGGTGTGGGAACGGTTGATGTGATGGTTACCGTGGATTCCACAGAAGAATTGGTCGTTCAGCGGAACGTGAAGGATTCTCAGCAACTTACCGAAGAAACGGATGCTAACGGGGGCAAAAGACATATGACGCAATATACCCGTGATGGCGAGATTATTACGTACGAAATATCAGGGGATCAGACACCTATAGTGACCAAAAAGCTCAAACCGCAGATTCGTGGGGTGCTTGTGGTTGCGAGGGGTGCAGAGAACAAGGTTGTGAAGGACCTGATAACCGATGCTGTGGAAAAAGGACTGAATGTGGCAGCCTACCGGATCTCGGTTGTACCGCGCAAACAAGACTAATCTGATGTGTTGAATCACAAGATTCAATTCTCATAAGATTGAAGCCAATTTGAGGAGGAAGTTCTAATGAATAACAAACGTCAAACGGTATGGCTCGTTTCCATGCTGAGTCTGATGGTCATTTTGTCCGCGTATTATCTGTTCACTGAGGATTCCGGTCCAGTCAACGCGCCGGTGGCTGACAGTCAGCAAGTGGATGGAATCAAGCAAGGGGAAGCCAAGGAGACGGCAGGCATTCTTGATCCTACAGAAGGTTTGGTTGTGAATGAAGTGGTGAATGGCGGCGAAGTTGAAAGTGATCCAAATGCGGCTGGCGCTGTGGAAGAACCGGCGGCTACAGAAGGTAAAGAAGCTGGAAATGCAGAGAAAACACCTGCTGTCGAACCAGGCGAGAATAAGGGTGAGGCAGGCAAAGAAACCAACAAAGAGACCGACAAAGGCGCAACAACTACAACGGATACAGACGGTCAGGCAGGCGGCACGGCAACCAAGACAGATGAGGAAGTCCTCAAGGAAATGGAAGAGCAGAATACGACAGCATCTGCAAGCAGCCAGTTCCAGAACTACCAGTGGCAACGTGAGGAAAGCAACAATCGCAAGTATGAGGAACTGATGACCGTGGCAGGTGATCTGAGCAAAACGCCAGAGGAGAATGCCAAAGCAACGGAGCAACTCCGTACACTGGAAGAAAAAGAAGCTAAAATCACTGGCATTGAGGAGACGCTCTCTCAACAGTTCGCTAATGCGATCGTTCAAGAAGATTCCGACAAGTATAAAGTTGTGGTCCTCAGTGACAAACTGGATGTAAAACAGGCGGTATCCATTGTGGATCTGGTGATGAAAGAATTGGCGGTTTCACAGAACAAAATCAGTGTGCAATACGTCACAGAACAGTAATCCAAAATGATGGAAATGCAGTCCCGGGAGCTGGTTGTACTCTCGGGCTCTTTCCATTTTTAATGATTATGATATAATACATAAAGCCATATGACCGTCCTAGTGAGACTGGCATGATGCCGAAGGAGTGAATAATGGAAATGTTTAAATTGAGTGAGATCAAAGAACTGATTAAACTGGTAGATGAAAGTTCCGTTCAAGAGTTGGAAATTGAAAATGAAGGATCACGGTTATCAATCCGCAAACCGGGCAAAACGGAGTATGTTCAAGCAGCTGCTGTGCAACCGCAAATGATTGCTGCTCCGCAAGTACAGCCGGCCGCAGTGGTAAGTGAAGCTGCACCGCAGGTCGATACTACAAGTCATTTACATAAAATTGTATCTCCGATGGTAGGTACTTTTTACAGAGCTTCCTCGCCGGAAGTGGGTCCTTTTGTGAGCGCTGGTGATAAAGTTGTTGAGAAAACAACGGTATGTATCATCGAAGCTATGAAGCTGATGAACGAGCTTGATGCGGACATCAAGGGAGAAATCGTTGAAGTGCTGGTTGAGAACGGACAGCTGGTCGAGTATGGGCAGCCCCTTTTCCTGGTGAAACCGGAATAACCGTTATAGCTGGTTAACAGCTAACCGCATGAGCTTCGAAGGAGGACAAAACGAAATGAAATTTCAAAAAATACTGATTGCGAACCGTGGAGAGATTGCGGTACGTATTATTCGTGCCTGCCGTGAAATCGGCATCTCAACGGTAGCCGTCTATTCGGAAGCGGACAAGGATTCTCTGCATGTTCGTCTTGCAGATGAGGCTTATTGTATCGGACCGACACTGTCTAAGGACAGTTACCTCAACTTCACAAACCTGATGAGTGTAGCTACGCTGACGGAATGTGATGCAATCCATCCTGGATACGGTTTTTTGGCGGAAAATGCTGATTTTGCAGAAATTTGTGAGTCTTGCAATATTACGTTTATTGGACCTTCTCCTGAAGCCATCACCAAAATGGGTGACAAGGCTGTTGCCAAACAGACGATGAAAGATGCAGGTGTACCTGTTATTCCTGGATCAGACGGCCTTGTTGAAAATATGGATGAAGCCATCATGATTGCTAGAGATATCGGATATCCTATCATTATCAAAGCTACTGCTGGTGGCGGAGGTAAGGGAATCCGTATTGCCGAAGATGAAGAAACGCTGATTAAGCAGATTACCGCTGCTCAGCAGGAAGCACAAAAGGCATTTGGCAATGCAGGTGTATATCTGGAGAAATTCCTGACAGGCATGAAACACGTGGAAATTCAGATCATTGCTGATAAACACGGAAATGCAGCACATCTGGGAGAGCGTGATTGCTCGGTTCAGCGTCGTCGCCAGAAATTGGTAGAGGAAGCGCCGTGTCCGATTCTCTCCGAAGATGTGCGTACATTGATGGGTGAAGCTGCGGTACGGGCTGCCCTTGCTGTGGATTACTCGGGAGCGGGTACATTGGAGTTCCTGCTCAGCCCGAACGGCGAGTTCTATTTCATGGAGATGAATACGCGTATTCAGGTAGAGCACCCGGTAACTGAGATGGTTACTGGCGTGGATCTGATCCGTGAGATGATCTCGGTAGCTGAAGGCAACCCACTTTCATTCCGTCAGGAAGACGTGGTTATCAATGGCTGGTCCATTGAATGTCGTATCAATGCAGAAGATCCGGACCGTAACTTTATGCCATCCCCAGGCAAAATCGGATTCTACCTTGCACCGGGAGGACCTGGTGTTCGTGTAGATAGTGCTGCTTATCCGGGTTATACCATTTCACCTTTCTATGACTCCATGATCGCAAAATTGATCGTGTGGGGAGCGAATCGTGAAGAGGCGATTGCCAAGATGAAGCGTGCGCTTGGGGAATTTGCGATTGAAGGCATATCCACAACCATTCCTTTCCATCAGAAATTGCTGGAGCACCCAACGTTCATTCGTGGTGACTTTGATATCAAATTTCTTGAGGAAAACGAGATTTAAAAGGTATATTGGGCTTGTTTGTCATAATGTAGCCCAAATGATATAGTATGAATAATAAGAGCGCATGTCTCCTGCAAAGGATAAGCCCGCACCTCGCGGATGTTTGCAGGAGTTCCGGTAAAGCCGGACCGGAAGGGTTCTGAAGGTTGATTAACCTGAGTCCAGCGCCCTGACGGATGGCCGCAAACTTATCTCGCGAAAGGTGTGTTGAACAGTTATGAGTACACTACCGACTGAATTTGAACGAACGGATATCGGTGAAATCCAGATCGCACCTGAAGTTATTGAAGTGATTGCTGGATTGGCGACCCTTGAAGTGAAAGGTGTTGCAGGCATGAGTGGCGGATTCGCTGGCGGATTTGCTGAATTGCTTGGTCGCAAAAACCTTTCCAAAGGCGTTAAAGTTGAAGTGGGCCAACGTGAAGCGGCAGTTGATGTTTCCGTAATTATCGAGTACGGATACCGTCTGCCACAAGTAGCTACGGAGATTCAACAGAACGTGAAACGTTCCATCGAGAACATGACAGGATTGAATGTGAATGAAGTGAATGTGCACATTCATGACGTTCAGTTCAAGAGCACCGAGAAAGTGGAAGAGATCGACCTGAACAGTCAGCGCGTAAAATAAAAGAAGACAGATTCCCCCGGCATCATCTGCCGGGGGTTATCCCGTCTTGGACAGGTCTTCATTATAGCGAAAGCTAGATGAGGATCTGATTTTTTGCTAGTGAACTGGTTAAGTAATGTTAGTGAGCAAGGGAGGCTGTGCAGTTCGTGGCTAAAATACTGGATCGGCTTCTGTTGTTTATATACAGCATAAGCGTTGGAGCAATATCGGCAGCCGTCATTCTTCTGATTAGCGGTGTGCTGCCTTACGAATTGAATTACCAGCAGGAACAAAACGTTATTGTTGCGTCTGTTATTGCAGCAGCGATTTTGTTTATCCTGAGTTTGCGATTTTTCTACATCTCGGTTCGACGTGAGCGTGCATCGTTGCCGTCTGTAGATCAACGTACTGAGTTTGGTGATGTACAGATTTCGATGGAGACGATTGAGAATCTCTGTTTGAAGGCAACTTCCCGTTTCCGGGGAGTACGTGATGTCAAGGCACGCATACGCGTGGTTGAGTCAGGACTGGAGATTATGATCCGTGCGGTAGTGGATGGTGAGAAACCTATTCCTGCGCTGACTTCTGATCTGCAAAAGGCGATACATGATCATGTACAAGAGATTACGGGCATCCCGGTTTCTTTTGTCACGGTGTATATCGCTAATGTAACCCAGTCGCCTAACTACAAGAGTCGAGTGGAATGAGGTGAGTTTCACTGATGCTGTGGAAAGAGATTTGGGATAGTCACAGAGGCCGAATTACCGGAATTATCGGCGGCATCTTTTTTGGATTTCTTTATGTATGGATCGGTTTTTGGGATATGTTGTTCTTTGCACTCTTGGTGTTCATCGGTTATACATTAGGCAGACGAAGCGATTCAAAGCTGGGTTCGTTCATTCCCTGGAGGGAGTGGGGGCAATGGCTTGGCGATCGCTGGCGTCCGTTTAAGTGACCTACCTGAACCCTGCAATATGTTTCTTCCGAAAATAGAGCTGTAGTTTAGGTTGCCCGTTTTTTGGAGGAAACGTATTGCAGGTTTTTTTGTGAAAAGGGATAACAATAACAATACCATGGAAGCCATTGATTCAACCGATACTGGATTTGATGAGATGGATGCATGGATTATAAAATAAGCATGATGACGCTCCAGACGGAGCGCTGCAGGAGGCAGGACATGAAAAGACGTTTGGCAAGGGAAATTGCAGTACAAAGTCTGTATCAGATGGAAATGAATGAGGTGGGTGCAGCAGAAGCTGTAAACATGTTGATCAATGAAGCCGCTGAAGATAATGAAACTGAAGTAGTTATCCGTGATGCAGATGTAATGCGTACTTATGTTACTGAGATTGTACAAGGAGCCTGGAACAATAAGGAAGCCATTGACGGGCTGCTTGTTGATTATTTGAAAGGTTGGCAGATTAGCCGTCTGTCACGTGTAGATCGCCAGATTCTACGACTGTCTACGTATGAAATGGTGTTTCGTGATGACATTCCGGCAAAAGTATCTGTCAATGAAGCAATTGAGCTGTCCAAATATTTTGGTACAGAAGAATCCGGTAAGTTCGTCAATGGCGTACTTGGACGCATGATTCAGGAAGTTGACGCGATTAAAGCAAAATTATCTTAAGTTATGATTAACTATTTGAACAACCTCTAAATTTATATTCACATAAGGGAGAGAGAGTACAATGACAGCATCTATTATTAACGGTAAAGAAGTATCCCAAGAGATCCGCGCAAGCATGACAACAGAAGTAAAACGGCTTAGCGAACAGGGGGTAGTACCTGGTCTGGCTGTTGTGCTCGTCGGGGAAGATCCGGCATCCCAAGTATATGTGCGTAATAAAGAAAAAGCATGTCACGACCTGGGTTTCTACTCTGAAGTGCATCGTTTGGATGCAGACACGTCCCAAGAAGATCTGCTTGCGCTGGTGGACAAGCTGAACAATCAACAATCCATTAACGGAATTTTGGTTCAACTCCCATTACCGAAACATATCGAAGAGAAAGCGGTCATTGATGCAATTGCCGTGGATAAAGACGTAGACGGATTCCATCCAGTCAATGTTGGTAATCTTGTTATTGGAGACGATAGTCTGCTTCCATGTACCCCTGCGGGTGTAATTGAGCTGATCAAACGTACTGGGCTGGAAATGTCCGGTAAACATGCAGTGGTCATCGGAAGAAGCAATATTGTCGGCAAACCGGTATCGCTGTTACTGCAACGTGAGAATGCGACGGTAACCATGTGTCATTCCCGTACAGCCAACATGAAAGAAATTACGCGTCAGGCGGATATTTTGGTTGTAGCCATCGGCCGTGCTAATTTTGTGGATGCTGATTTTGTGAAACCGGGTGCTGTTGTTATTGATGTCGGCATGAACCGTTTGGAGAATGGCAAACTGGCAGGAGACGTTGATTTCGAAAGCGTGAAAGAAGTTTCTGGTCCAATTACACCCGTTCCTGGTGGTGTTGGTCCGATGACAATCACAATGCTGATGCAAAATACATTGATCGCTGCCAAGCGCGCTCACGGATTGGCCTAGGGTTTTGTCTGTGGCAGATCAAAAGATATACTCCATCAAAGACCTGAACCGATACATCCGGATGAAACTGGAATCGGATCAGGTTCTGTCGGACGTCTGGCTGCGCGGGGAGATTTCGAATTTCACGCATCACTCCAGCGGCCATATGTATTTTACATTGAAGGACAAGGACAGCCGAATCAAGTCAATTATGTTTGCGTCCCATAACCAGCGATTACCTTTTGTACCGAAGGAGGGTGCAAGGGTTATTGCCCGTGGTAATGTCTCGGTGTATGAACGGGATGGGCAGTATCAATTCTACGCTACCCATATGCAGCCGGACGGAATTGGAAGTCTGTATCTGGCTTACGAACAGCTCAAGAAAAAGCTCGAGGGTGAAGGGTTATTTTCACCTTCGCGAAAAAGACAGATCCCTCGTTATCCACAGACCATCGGGGTTGTAACTTCACCGACGGGAGCGGCGGTACGAGACATCATGATCACACTTCAGCGTAGATACCCTTCTGCCAAAGTTGTTTTGTATCCTGTTCTGGTACAAGGCAAAGGTGCAGCACCTTCCATTGTCAAAGCAATTGCCAACTTGAACCGGATGGGAGAAGCTGACGTACTTATCGTTGGACGCGGAGGCGGTTCACTGGAGGAGTTGTGGGCCTTTAATGAGGAGATTGTGGCAAGAGCAATAGTTGCTTCGGATATTCCTGTCATTTCTGCGGTTGGGCATGAAACGGACTTCACTATTGCTGATTTTGCAGCCGATTTGCGTGCGGCTACACCTACAGCAGCTGCTGAATTAGCTGTACCTAATCGAGCTGAGTTGCTTGATCAGATCGGACAACGGCAGCGTCAGTTACAGCTTAGCTTGCGTCAGCGTGCTGTACATAATCGTGAACGGCTCGCAAGATTACAGCGTTCGCCAGTACTGGTGCATCCAAGACGTACCTTGATGCAGCATACGGAACGACTGGATATGATGCACCAACGGCTTTTGAGAACAGTGGATACGCGTATGAAATGGACAGGAGAGAAACAGGAGCGTCTGCGGGCAGCACTGCAACGATTCAATCCTCGTGAGCAGGTCAATGCAGCACGCCGTGAGAATGCGGCAGCACGCAGACAACTTGAACTTGCGATCAGGTCTATAACCAGATTGAAGCAGCAACAGTGGAAATCATCTGTGCGGCATCTGGATGCTCTTAGCCCGCTTAAAGTCATGTCACGGGGATACAGCCTTGTCTATGACGAGCAAGAACAGCGATTGATCAAGTCAACGAAGGATGTACAGCCTGGAGATTCAATTAAGATTAAATTAACAGACGGACAGCTGGACTGTCAGGTTTGGGGAATGAAGGAGGACGACAATACCCATGGCGAATGAACCGGAATTGAATTTTGAAGAGGCAATGGCGGCATTGGAAGACATCGTAGGTCAGCTGGAACATGGTGATGTTCCGTTGGAACAGGCCATCGATCTGTTTCAGCGCGGGATGAAACTTTCGCAACTTTGCGGTCTGAAGCTGGAACAAGTGGAACGCAAGATCGAAATGATCGTAGAAGAAGATGGAGAGCTTCGCAAGAAGCCTTTCGGAACTGCTGACGATGAGAGCGGTGAAGTCCATGAGTAATCGTCCTTCGTTTCAAGCATACCTCGAAGAGGTCACAGCTGAGGTGACAGAAGCGTTGAAACATACGCTTCCCGCTCACTGGGATGTACCCCAGTCGCTGACGGATGCGATGCAGTACTCACTCATGGCCGGAGGCAAACGCCTTCGTCCTCTTCTGGTCGTTGCTGCGGCGGAAGCCTTCGGTGCACAGCGTACAGCTGCAATGCCGGTAGCCTGCGCCGTGGAGATGGTTCATACGTATTCACTGATCCACGACGACCTGCCTGCTATGGATAATGATGATTACCGTAGAGGAAAATTAACGAATCACAAGGTATATGGTGAGGCAACCGCCATATTGGCAGGGGATGCGCTGTTAACCCATGCTTTTTATAGCATTGTTCAAGCTGGACGCCGTAGTGGTGTGGCGGCAGATGCGTTGCTGTCCATCGTAGAGGACATGTCCGAACTTGCTGGAGCAAGAGGGATGGTCGGCGGTCAAGTTGCAGATATGGAAGGCGAGCAGGGCATGACTGATCTTGCACAGCTCCAATATATTCATTTGCACAAAACGGGTGACCTGATTGTTTTCTCACTCATTGCTGGAGCACGAATCGGTGGAGCAACGGAAGGACAATTGGAAGCACTGCGTGTGTTTGGACGTGATCTGGGGCTGGCGTTCCAGATTCAGGATGATATTCTCGATCTGACGGGCGACGAGCAGAAGATGGGCAAGAAAACACAGAGCGATGTGAATCAGCAGAAGGTAACGTATCCTTATTTTATTGGCATGGAGGCTTCTGTAGAGGAAGTGAAATCCCTTACCCAATCTGCAAAAGATGCACTTGAAAGAGCCGAGTTACCTGATTCATCCAGATTGCTGGAAATTGCAGATTATCTGATGAGTCGTGACCATTAGATTCTGACGGAGCGGTCTGTTTCAAAATCTATGTAACCGTGTAATGAATGTAATGTCCTTTTTCCGAGTAGATGGAAAGAGCTGTTCCGAGTGGATGCGTGAATACATATGGAGAAGAATTTTAAATAACTTACTGGCGAGAATGCTCGTTATCGGGAGTATAGTGCAGTAAATTATGATTCTTGTTCTTTTATGTTATAATGATTTAATGTCATTTGATTCATAATGTATATATCGATTTACAACAATAACTAAACAATCTAGGAAAGCGGGGAGATTCTCGTGCTGCTTCCACAAATTAAACAACCCAGTGATCTAAAGTCGATGTCTCAGGATGATCTTGCCCTTTTGTCGGCAGAGATCCGGCAGTTTCTGATTGAGAAGCTGTCTGTTACAGGTGGGCATCTCGCACCCAACTTAGGCGTGGTTGAGCTCACGGTAGCCCTGCATTACTGTTATAACAGTCCAGCAGACAAAATGATTTTTGATGTAGGGCATCAGGCTTATGTGCATAAAGTCCTGACAGGGCGTATGGATCGTTTTGATACATTGCGTCAACATAACGGCCTGTGCGGGTTTGTCAAACGCAACGAAAGTGAACATGATGTATGGGAAGCTGGACACAGCAGTACTTCATTGTCCGCTGCGATGGGGATGGCTCTTGCACGTGATCTGAAGGGTGAGAACAACCAAGTTATCGCGATGATTGGTGATGGAGCGCTTACAGGTGGTATGGCTTTTGAGGCCCTTAATCATATCGGTCATGAGCAGAGAAAACTGATGGTTATTCTGAATGATAATGAAATGTCCATTGCTCCAAACGTTGGGGCCATGCATAAATATTTGAGCAAGATTCGTTCGGATCGTCATTATCTGAAAGCAAAAGATGATGTCGAGGGGATGCTTAAAAAAATTCCTGCTATTGGGGACCGTTTGGCCAAATCGGCAAGCTGGATCAAAGATAGTGTCAAATATATGATGGTACCAGGTGTTCTTTTCGAAGAACTGGGCTTCACGTATTTGGGACCGATTGATGGGCACGATATTCCCAAATTGATTGAAACCTTCAAACAGGCAGATAACGTTGATGGTCCTGTGCTGGTTCACGTGCTCACGACCAAAGGCAAAGGTTATCAGCCAGCAGAAGCCGATTCGCACAAGTGGCACGGGATTTCTCCGTACAAAATTGAATCCGGTCAAGTGCTGAAGGCAGTCGGAAAACCGATGTACACGGAAGTGTTTGGTCAAACGTTAATTGATCTTGCGAAGCAGGATAAGCGGGTCGTAGCTGTAACGCCAGCAATGCCTACAGGATCAGGTCTCATCCCTTTTAGTAAGGAATTTCCTGACCGCATGATTGACGTAGGGATCGCAGAACAGCATGCGGCAACCATGTGTGCTGCACTGGCTATGGAAGGTTTGAAGCCGGTCTTTGCCGTGTATTCTACGTTTATGCAACGTGCATATGATCAGATCGTACATGATATTTGCCGACATAACGCTAACGTGATGTTTGCCATTGACCGTGCCGGGTTTGTTGGTCCGGATGGGGAAACACATCAAGGGGTGTATGATGTGGCATTTATGCGCCATATTCCAAATATCGTTCTGATGATGCCAAAAGACGAAAATGAATTGCGTCACATGATGAAAACGGCGCTTGATTATAATGAAGGTCCAATTGCTTACCGTTATCCGCGAAACAATGTGGTTGGTGTACCTCTGGATGATGTACTTGTTCCGATTCCGATCGGATCATGGGAGCAACTGCGTCCATCCGAAGGATATGCTGTCATCGCTTCAGGGTCGATGGTACAACTTGCAGAAGAAGCAGCAGAGATGGTGAAACGGGAAGGTATCACAGCAGGCGTAATTAACGCTCGCTTCCTCAAACCTCTTGATGAGCAAATGCTGCGTGACCTGGCTGTTCGAGGCACCAAATTGATTGTACTTGAAGAAGCATCCCAAGCAGGTAGCATGGGAAGTGCGGTTCTGGAATTCTACGCAGAACAGGGACTGCATGACGTACATGTGCAACTGATGGGGATTCCGGATCGTTTCATCGAGCATGGCAGTATTAAGGAACAACGTGAGGAAGTGGGTCTTACCGTTGAAAATATATGTGCTGAACTGCGCAAGATGGCTGTTCAATCATCTTACGGCATACCCAAAACACGTTTTCCTTCGTAAATTTACATGATAGGAGACAGACATGTCACTCCCGAAAGAACGAATTGATGTTCTGCTGGTTGAGCAGGGCTATTATGAAAGTCGTGAGAAGGCAAAAGCTGCAATCATGGCTGGACTGGTATATGCCAATAATGAGCCAATCGAAAAGGCGGGCATGAAAATTCCAAGGGAAGCTGAGCTGAAAGTTAAAGGCTCGGTACATCCCTACGTCGGCAGAGGCGGATTGAAGCTCGAAAAAGCGATCCGTCATTTCGGCCTTGATATGAATGGACTTGTCATGCTCGACATTGGTTCATCCACCGGTGGATTTACGGATTGTGCACTTCAGCATGGCGCATCTCACGTCTACGCTATTGATGTGGGGTATAATCAGCTCGACTGGTCTTTGCGTAATGATGAGCGGGTTACTGTTATGGAACGAACTAATTTTCGCTATGTGACTCCTGAAGATCTGGCGGGACCCGTGCCGAACTTTGCGAGCATTGATGTGTCGTTCATTTCACTGCGAATCATATTGCCGCCACTTCTGGCTCTTTTGAAACAACCTGCAGATATCGTTGCATTGATTAAACCTCAATTTGAGGCAGGGCGTGAAAAAGTAGGCAAGTCCGGTGTGGTACGTGATACGAAGGTACACAAGGATGTATTGCAGACGATGCTTCATTTTGCCAGTCAACTTGGTTTGCATCTGCAGAGTTTAACTTTTTCACCGATAACCGGTGGAGAAGGTAATATCGAATTTCTCGCACATTGGCGTCTGGAAGCACCAGAGGCAACACAACCAGAGATCGATCCAGCTTCACTTGACGCACTTGCAGAGCAAGTTGCAAAGGAAGCAGCTCATACATTTAAGGGAAACTCATCATAAGATGGGTTTCTTTTCGCTGGAAAGGTGATTGATGTAAAGGGAAATCGTTACTGAACCTCGAATATGTCTTCGAGGTGAGCGATAATGGATGGTCAATATGACACAATCGTTATAGGTGTACTTGCTGTCTGTTTGATCTTGTGGTTGTTCTTTGGCTTACGTAATTGGGTGAATCGACCGATGCCGGTAAGCTTGTCTGGAATGCAACTGAACATGAAGATTCAGGATTCCCCGGCATTGGACTTGCTTGAAGCACAGGGTTACGAAGTCATCGGTGGCAAAATGAAAGTCCCTCTGGCTTTTGAGGCCAATGAATCCGTTTATTACAGCAGATTATTCATTGATTATGTTGCAGAACGTGAGGATCTCAGATACTTGGTGAAAACGTCCCGTCGCAGACAGCCAATTGAAATGACCGGCCCTGCGCTAAGGGATCGCTTCCTCAATTATCTGTTGTTATATCCTGGCTGTGAAGGATTGCTGTATGTTGACGTGGAGGATTCCGATATTAAGTTAATCAGGCTCATGGACTATCAGGAAGATGTGTATGATGGGGATGATCTGGACTAATATAAAAGAATGAACATTGCAGGGCAAAGTCTGCGGCGAATTACAAATGCTGCTTTATTGCAATACATTTAACTGGAGGCATGTATGAAAGGACAAAGGCACATCAAGATTCGTGAAATCATTAGTCAAAATGAAATTGAGACCCAGGATGATCTGGTTGAAGCACTACGCAAATCAGGTTTTCAGGTGACTCAGGCGACGGTATCCCGGGATATCAAGGAACTTCTGTTAATCAAGATTCCAATGGATGACGGAAGATACAAATACTCTTTGCCAACAGATCAACGATATAATCCGATTCAAAAGTTGAAGCGTGCACTTGTTGACAACTTCTTGCACATTGATCACACAAACAATCTGGTTGTGATGAAATGTTTGCCAGGAACTGCCAACTCCATTGCAGCTTTACTTGATAATATTGAGTGGAATGAAGTCATGGGCACGATCTGTGGAGATGATACCATTCTGATTATCTGCCGGACTGAAGGTAACAGCGTGACCGTTATTGAACGCATTATGGGTTATATTGCTTAAAGTGCGTGTTCAAAAAGATCGGTTTTCAGTACCGAGAAGATGGGATGAAGCTAGAAATGGAGTAGCGGAGCGTAGGGAAAACTACGTGAGCAAGGGACATTTCGGCTAAATTCCATATTCGATGCTGATGATGCCACCAGGCATCCTTCGTAATCAAAAGCGGACTTTTTGAACAACCTCTTAAATCAATGGTTCAAAAACATAATTTCTGAGTTAGTCATCCGGAGGTGTTTTTGCAGATGTTAGTTACGTTATCGATTCGTAATCTGGCTGTGGTGGAAGAAGTGGACGTTGTATTCCATCCGGGATTCCATGTACTTTCAGGGGAAACGGGTGCAGGAAAGTCGATTATTATAGATGCACTTGGCTTAATTGCTGGTGGACGAAGTTCAGCGGATCTGATCCGTTATGGTTGTGACAAGGCAGAGATGGAAGCCTTGTTCGAGATGGAGCAGAGTCATCCGGTATGGCAGACATTGGAGAAGCTGGGTATCCATTGTGAGCCTGAAGAGCATCTGGTCATTCGACGTGAACTGAATACACAGGGGAAGAGTACATCCCGCATTAATGGACAATTGGTCAATCTGACCATGCTGCGGGAAGTAGGTGAGAAGCTGATCAATATTCATGGACAACATGAACATCAGAGTTTGCTGCGTGCAGAGAGCCATCTGGGGCTTCTCGATACTTATGGCTCGGAAGTCATCGGACCTGTCAAAGCGACGTATCAAGAGCGTTACAGCAAGTTTATCACGGCGGAAAAGGAACTTCGTGCGCTTCAGGAGTCCAGTCAGCGGGCATATCAACTCTTGGACATGTATCGCTTTCAGCTTGAGGAGATCGCAGCGGCAAGCCTTACACGAGGCGAGGATGAATTACTCGGGGAAGAACGGGTCAAACTATCCCATAGTGAGAAAATGATGGACAGTGTTGCTGGTGCATATGATCTGCTCAGTGGTCAACGCGGACTTGAAGCTGTGAGCATTGCCCTTTCAAGAATTGAAGACATTTCTGGATATGATAACAAAGGACTGCAACCAATCGTAGAACAGCTTCAATCTGCATTTTATCAATTGGAAGATGCGACATTTCAGTTAAGGGATTACCGGGAGAAGATTGAATTTAATCCGGCAAGGCTGGAAGAAGTGGAGCAAAGGCTGAATCTGATTTCTGGCCTCAGACGGAAATACGGGGACAGTGTTGAAGTTATTCTGAGTTATTATGAACAGATTAGCCATGAAACCGACCAACTGGAGAACAAGGACGAACGGCTGGAGAAATTGCGAGCTGAACGTGACAAAATGCTTAACCTTGTGATGGAGTCTGCTGAAGAACTCAGCAAGGTTCGCAAACAATGCGCCGAGGAACTTGCTGCACAGGTGGAAAGCGAGCTCAAGGATCTGCAAATGGAGCGGACAACACTGCGTGTTCAGATTACTCCTTTCGAAGATCCGAAGGGCATTGAATGGAATGGACGCCGTATTCGTCTGAATCGTCAGGGTGCGGACAACGCGGAGTTCCTGATCTCACCGAACCCGGGCGAGCCATTACGACCACTTGGCAAGATTGCTTCAGGTGGTGAGTTGTCGAGAATGATGCTGGCGATGAAGAGTATCTTTGCGCGACATGACCGGATACCTGTGCTGATTTTTGATGAAGTTGATACAGGAGTTAGCGGTAGAGCAGCTCAATCTATTGCGGAAAAACTGTTCCGCTTGTCTTCGACTTGTCAGGTTTTCTCAATAACGCACTTACCACAAGTGGCTTGTATGGCAGATCATCAGTATCTCATTGAGAAACATGTCTACGATGGACGGACGATGACGCAGGTGGAATCGCTGTCAGACGAAGGCAGAGTGAAGGAATTGGCACGTATGCTGGGCGGCGTGGAAATTACAGAAAAAACACTGCATCACGCACAGGAAATGCTGAATTTGGCGGAAGCCAAAAAAGGGTGAAACGGACGGCTGGCGTAATGATTGACAGTAATAAAAGCCTGGGGGCGAGGTTATCTTAAAGGTACGCAATTGGCGACCACCTTTCGTCAAGCGAAAGAAGCAAAGGGAGTGTGACAGCCATTGAATTCCCCCCTCAGGAAGAAATTGCTAGGTCTTTTATTTGCCTTCTTTCTTTGTGTGATTAGCCAGGCCATTCAACCTGTGCAAAGTTATGCTTCACTGCCGGATGAATTGCAGGTGTTTGCTGGCAGGCAAGCGGATGTCCGGCTCGCTGTACCTGCTGCTTCAAGCGCCGTTGTAGATCGTCCTGATATCGTTGGTTTGGATGATCAGGCAGCGATGCATGTTACCAGGCAACAACCTTTGCATCTTCACCCTCAACAGACGGGACATGCCAAATTAACGTTGAAGTTGTGGGGTAAAATTCCGGTCAAAACAGTCCATGTGAATGTGATACCGGATTTGCGTGTTGTACCCGGGGGTCAAACGATTGGCGTCAAAGTTAAATCGGCAGGCATTCTGGTGGTAGGTCATCATCTGGTCCATTCTGGGCAGGATGAGCGTGTATCGCCAGGAGAAACGGCAGGCATTAAGCTCGGAGATCTGATTACGCATATGGATGGTAAACGCCTTGATGGCGTGGCAGGTGTCTCTGAAGCCGTTGAACTTGCAGGTAAAAGTAAAAAAGGTATTGATGTTGTGTTAAAACGTGGTAAGGAAACGGTGAAGACACGATTAACTCCGGCGTATGACTCCGAGGATCAAGCGTGGAGGCTTGGGTTGTACATTCGTGATTCTGCAGCCGGTGTTGGCACACTTACCTTCTATGCTCCAGATCAGGGCGTATACGGCGCACTGGGCCATGTGATTACAGACATGAACACACAAACATCTATTGTTGTGGGTAGTGGTCAGATTGTTCAGTCCAATGTGACGTCCATTTCTAAAAGTGAGACCGGTGATCCCGGTGAAAAACGTGCTCATTTCCTCAAGGAAAGCAAAATTTTGGGCAATATTGAACGTAATACGGCTTTTGGCATCTTTGGTAAAATGTCCGTAAATCCTGAGCACAGTCTGTATTCGAAAGGTATTCCCGTCGCTTTTTCTCATGAAGTCAAAGAAGGACCGGCTGAAATACTGACCGTGGTTGACGGTCAACAAGTTGAACGCTTCTCCATTGACATTGTTCATGTGGCAGATCAAACCGAACCAGCAACAAAAGGTCTGGTGCTTCGAATCACGGACCCGAAACTGCTGGATAAGACCGGAGGTATCGTTCAAGGGATGAGTGGCAGCCCCATTGTACAAAATGGTAAGTTGATCGGTGCAGTTACTCATGTATTCGTGAATGATCCGAAATCGGGTTACGGTTGCTTCATTGAATGGATGTTACAAGATGCTGGCGTTATGATGAAGAAGGAAAACGATAAGAACCTCAAGGCTGGCTAAACAGCCCTGAGGTTCTTTTTTGTCGAAAGCAAACATAATATATCGGATAATGAAATAAATTATTTATTATATAGGATCAAGAAAAAAAAATAAAGAAAAATAATTTTCGACAGGAGGAATTTAACTGGCTGTGTCGAAAATTAAACGTGTAAGGAAATGTACGAAACGATGTTTAATTTAAAGGAGGATACCGTTTTGCAAAAAATTGAGGTATTGCTGGCCGATGATAATCGTGAATTTACGAATTTGCTTGCCGAATATATATCTGAGCAGGAAGATATGGAAGTAACCGGTATTGCATACAATGGAGAAGAAGTACTGCAATTGCTGGAGCAAACTCGGGATGTGCCGGATGTATTGATTCTGGATATTATCATGCCTCACCTGGACGGACTGGGTGTGCTTGAGCGCTTGCGCGACCTGAACCTGTCTCCACATCCTAAAGTCATTATGCTTACGGCATTCGGACAAGAGAATATCACACAGCGTGCCGTGCAACTCGGAGCTTCTTATTATATTCTTAAGCCGTTTGACATGGAAGTGCTTGCGAATCGTGTGCGTCAACTGGTGGGAACACAGACGGCGATGTCCACAAGTAGCGGATCATCCATGTTCATGAAATCATCCAATGTTGTGCCAATGGGCAAACACAAAAATCTGGATGCAAATATTACGTCCATCATACATGAAATCGGCGTTCCTGCGCATATTAAAGGATATCAGTATTTGCGCGAAGCCATTACGATGGTGTATAACAATATCGAAATTTTGGGAGCCATCACCAAAACACTGTATCCGGCGATTGCCGAAAAATTCAAAACCACGCCGTCCCGCGTCGAACGTGCCATCCGTCATGCCATTGAAGTGGCATGGACTCGCGGTAACATCGACAGCATCAGCCACTTGTTTGGTTACACGATCAATATCAGCAAGTCGAAACCAACAAATAGCGAGTTCATCGCGATGGTTGCTGACAAGCTGAGAATTGAGCATAAGGTAAGCTGAAAGGGTCAGGAGTAGTGAGTTGGCAAGTATAGTTTGGTTTCATTACATGTTCTAGCCAAATGAATTTTGGCGGCCTATATCTGAACTCGTTCATTTCATAGCGATAAACTTCTGTAATATATTCCAACGAATACCGTCAATTATTGGATTCAAGATATCCAGTAATTGACGGTATTTTTGCATAACGAAATAACACAGAACATGATGATGAAACTTAGTTTTGCATGATTGTTTCTGAACTTTGAGATCAAGCATTAAAGTAAGCTCCCTATAGCAAAATTCAGAAAAGGAAAAATTTCATAAACTTTTACCCTCAGTTAACGCTTTTTCAAGTAGAAAGTGGTACGATGTGACCATTGACAAAGACCTACATATATATTTAAAAAGTTGGATTAGATGCTACGAACAGAGGAGTAGAATAGTATGTTTACGCAAATAGGCCAGATTGCTGAACCAATTCCTGTAGTACAATCTGATACAAAATGTGATATCGTCTATCATCTTTTCAAGTCCAATCCTAGTCTGGAAGGTATAGCTGTTATGGGAGAGCAGGGTGTGTCATTAATGATGCGGCCCCAATTCTTTCAGCAGATAGGCACCCAGTACGGCTATAATCTGTATATGGGACGTCCTGTAGAACTGGTGATGAACACGCAGGCTGGTCGTGGATTATTCGGAACAGATTACAGATGTCAGTGTTCTAGCCATGGACCGAGATGAAGGGGAGATATATGATCTTGTGTTGGTCACGTCAGGGGAAAGTTTCTTTGGAGCTGTGAGTATTCGACGTTTGCTACTCGCTGTTGCTGATGTACGGGCTGAAATGGCGATTTTTATGAACCCGCTGATGGTCTTCCAGGTAATCATATCATAGATGAAAGGCTGTCTCAGGCTCTTCAGATGGACCATTTTAGCGTATTGTACGTTGAGCTCGATCAATTCAAATCCTACAATGATAGCTACGGCTTCAAAATGGGGGATCAGCTTATTCAGGCGACAGCTAACTTGCTTCGCAAGTTATTTGTTCCCCCTGAAGCTTTTCTTGGACATATTGGTGGGGATGATTTTATTACGATCCTGAATCACCATGATTACAAACATATTAGTGAGGAAGTCATCTCAGATTTTGAGGAAATGAAAAAGACGTTTTATAACGAACATGATTGGCATCATCAATATGTTCTGGGGGAAGGACGTTCCGGGCTAAATCGGCCCATTCCTCTTGTGTCGGTATCCATCGCCGTTGTAACCAATAACAAGCGAAAATATGAAAACATAGATCAGATTATTGATGAGGCCACACGCATCAAAAAAGGTTGTAAAGCGATTGCTGGCAGTATCATTTGTGCAAATGATACAACTGGTACTCCGTGTTAAAGATAAGAAATACTCATAGTAACTACAGCTACAAACGTTAAAGATACAAGAAAAACCGCTATTTATCAGGAGTTAGTCACCTGTAATAGCGGTTTATCTATTATGTGATGCGAGTCGATTGTTTTGTTGCGAAAACACGTCAACCTCATTATGTATACATATAAGTATGTTTGAACAAAGGGTACTCAGATTCGAATATCGACGGATGGATATGAAGCAGCAGGAGATGCAAAAGCCGTAGTTTGTGGACCATTTCCTGATTCCTGATCTGTGGTTCCGCCATCTGATGGGTGCTCCTTACTTCCCGTTTTCTTTCCGTCATTAATCTCCTGATCTTCTTCTCCAGATGTTGCAGAGATAGGTGGTTGTACTCCCTTTTTAGGTGCGGGCTGATGGATCTCTTCCAGCAGTTCCCCAATCTTCTGATTGACCTTATTTAACTGGGAGTTGATGTCCTGAACAACCTCTCGCTTTGCCTGAAAGACGGTGCGTTCTGAATTTTCCAGCATCATTGATTTGCCAAGATCGAGATCATTTGCGGGAGGATTGATCTCCAGAACAAGTCGGTCGAAGCGGGTTTCTCCTTCGGTGGTCTGAATGGAGCCCTGCATGCGATCCCGCAAACCGACCAACTTACCCAATTGATCATAAGTCTGACTATGCTTGATCAGGTGATCGAGTGAAGGGGCTTGTGCCTCGTCGGTTGGTTTGGGTTGTTGCTGTTGAGTCTTTTCGGGCTGTCTTAATTTGTTCTTTTCTTGCAATTCTTCAGCTTTAATTTGGGCAATCTGGCTGTCGATCTGGGATATGGAGCTTGTTAAGGATTTAATTCGCTGAGCTTTGGTTTTGGTATCCAACTCGTCATTGGTTTTTACACCTTGCATTTCTTCATTGAGCCGAATCTTCTGCTGCATGAGTCCCTGAATTTCTTTATCCCGATTGGAGACTTGATTCCCGGGAGTGAAACTGCTTTTGGTTGCAGATGAGATTGAATTCATATCCTCTGTTCTCCTTCTCCGCTTTATCATGGTTCTATTTACATATATCGGATGTTAAGAGAAGGATTTGAAGATCAATTGCTTCGTTAGAATGGATTCATTTATGTAGGCCTATTTCGGTGAAGCGTTGAATAAAGAAAAAGAATCTGAGACATGGTTAGCAGATTATGACGCCAGAATTGCAGATGCCAAGAAACGGGTCAGTATGGTTATCGATCCAGAAGCAGAAGTGTCGGTCATGCAGTTCTATGATAATTTGACGCTGAAAGATTTGAACTCCAAACTGGTCTGGAGTTCACTGGATGCCGTTAAGATCAAACAGAGGAATTGGCCGCGTGGTTTACGGAGATCTCTGAACCAAAATAAGAGTAACAAGTAATTGTCGAGATGAAATTCAATTCCACTCTAAATTTCAGTTGATAATGAAAATTATTATCATTTATAATAAAGGTATATTAGGAACCTCTGCTACGCATATGTTATCGGATGTGTGGCAGAATGATGACCTTGTAAGGCCTTTGTTCCGGGTGAGGCTGGGATTGGAGAGTATTCAATGCAATTAGATGAACAGATGAAATGCTGGAATCATGCCGCTATTAAGGTTCTGGATATACGCCGAATCGTTATGGAGGCAGGGGCACAACTGAGTTCCTACACACTTCCGGCCAATGGTTTTATATATACAATACGAGGATCGGCTGTGCTTAAGTTGAATGGACAAACATACAAGGCAGAGCGGTTCTACATGCTTCATGGGGCCAAAGGATCTTCACTGGATATCCAAACCAACGAAGATTTCGAATATATCCTACTCTATTACAGAGCATTCCTTGCCTTCCCCAGTTATCGTAAAAAGTGGTTATTGGCAAAGCCGGAAGTTGCACCGTTCTCTTTGCAATATGGATTTACGCCAAGTAGTCCGCTGGGGTTGTTACGTTACCTTGATGAGCTTGAGGGTGCATGGATTCACTCTGGCAGTCTGGATCTGCTTCATACAAAAAGTTTATTTTACCAATTCATTCATGAAATGATGGTTCAGTTGGCAGATCAGGAGATCAAAACAGAGTTTGCTGACCCGGTGAAACAAACACTTCGTTATATACAGAAGCACTTTAGAGAACAGGTCACGCTTGATTTCCTTGCTGAACAATTCAACTACAGCTCCCGACATTTATCTATGCAATTCAAACGACAGACGGGTTACAGTCCCATTGATTATTTAATTCAGACTCGAATCGCCAAGGCTCGGAATTTGCTTGTACGATCTGATGCAACGCTGAGTGAAATTGCAGCAGAAGTGGGTTATTCGGATGTGTACTATTTTAGTCGTATCTTCAAAAAACATGTGGGGATCTCTCCGATTCAGTATCAACAAAAGATAAGAGAAGAAGCGAGAGCAGAGGATCGTCCATTGGTAATCTCTGAATCGTCCATTGGCCGAAGATGGAAGTCGGGATATATTGATTATGAGAATCATTATCAATATATAGACGGAGGGTCTACACCAATGAAAAGAAGAAAAACAAGTTCCAGTATGATTATGGTTGCATTATTGAGCATAACGATGCTCCTCGCAGCCTGCTCTTCAGGTACAGCGACAACACCAGCAGCTGGCGAAGGAACGGGTGCCAGTTCCAATAACAGCAGTACGGCAGTATCATCAGACACAGGAAGCCAGACGAACAAAGACAATGAAACACGCACGGTCTCGACGGTTAAGGGTGACGTAGTTGTTCCAGCGAATCCAAAACGGGTTGTTGTATTGTATCTCCAGGGGGATGTCGTCGCACTTGGAGTTAAGCCAATCGCTACCTCAGATGTATATGACGGAGCTGCATACAAGAGTGAGCTAGAGGGTGTAAATGCATTGGGTACCTGGTTTGAACCGAATCCTGAAGCTGTCATTGATCTTGATCCGGATCTGATCATTGTTCCTTCAGAAGAGACGTATACGTTATTAAAAGATATTGCACCTACGGTATATATTCCGTATGAGAAATTGACTACAGAAGAGAGACTTCATGATATAGCAAGTATCTTTGGCAAAGAGCAGGAAGCCGAGACGTTAATCACCAATCTCAATAACAAAGTTGAAGAGAGTAAGAAAACTCTTGCAGATGCAGGCATACTGGACAAAACAATCTCCATTGTGGAGGGCGGTTTGAAAGGTATGGTTATTGTAGAGAGCAAACAATTTGGCCGTGGATCTCAGGCGGTATATGAGTACTTGGGAATGAAAGCACCTGAAGTCGTACAGAAAAAAATCGACGTGGTTTCGGACGCGGCAGGCTCCACGATCTCCATGGAAGTCCTTCCTGAATATATCGGAGACTATGTGTTTCGCTCGGTATATGAAGGGGCAGATAATTTGACGGATAATCCAATATGGAGCAGTATCCCTGCCATCAAGGAAGGTCGTCTGATTGAGATTGATTTCGATTTCTTCTATTATTCGGATATCTATTCAATTAATAAACAACTTGATTTTGTCGTTGAAAAGCTGTTGGCGGCTCCAAGAGCGCAATAGTAAAGAGAATGTGTTCATAGAATTTTTGTACAAGAAATGTTTGTTTTTTAGCCATTGTATTTTGATAAGATTACCATTACACTAGGATTTAAGTGATAATGAGAATCGATATCAAATACTCGATGTTCTGGATCGAATTAACGGAGGTATTTTTAATATGAATCAGCAGTTGGAACTTTATGATGTAACCATTATCGGCGGTGGCCCTGCGGGCATGTACTCTGCCTTTTATAGCGGCATGCGGGATATGAAGACCAAGTTGATTGAGGCACGTGACAGATTGGGCGGTCGCATGCTCTTTTATCCGGAGAAAATGATCTGGGATGTCGGGGGTGTGACGCCAATTCTGTGTGAAGATCTGATCAAACAATTGGAAGAACAGGCAAGAACTTTTGAGCCAACCCTCGTATTTGAACAACAGATCGAAGGATTCGAGCGTCAACCTGATGGCACAATTCTGTTAACTTCTGCAACAGGTGAGCAACACTGGACACGGACCGTCATTATGGCAATCGGATATGGCATATATAAAATGGCCAAGTTGGAGCTTGAAGGTGCAGACCGTTACGAAGTTAGCAATCTGCACTATACCGTGCAGGAACTGGAGCCATTCCGTGGTAAACGTGTGCTGATTTCAGGTGGAGGCGACTCTGCTGTGGACTGGGCGAATGAACTGGAAGCCCTGGCAGAGCAAGTTACGGTTGTGCATCGTCGTGACCGTTTTGGCGGGTTGGAGCGTAATGTACTGCGTATGAGAGAATCCTCTGTAGATGTCCGTACACCTTACGCGGTAGAGACACTACATAGTATGAGTGGTGATGTGATTGAACAGGTGACCATCTCACACGTGGACACAGGTGAAACTGAACTGCTTGAAGTCGATGCTGTCATTGTAAACCACGGCATGAAGAGTGACTTTGGTCCAATCCGGGATTGGGGACTTGATCTTGGCGAATGGCATGTCACTACAACGGAGAGATTACAAACCAATATTCCTGGTGTTTTTGCCGCAGGTGATTTTGTAGATTATGGTAGCAAACTGTACCTGATTGCGGGTACTTTCACTGATGCAGCCCTAGCGGTAAACAGTGCGAAGCTTTACATGGACCCTGAAGCGGAGAAAGTGGCTTATGTTTCTTCCCATAACAGCCGCTTTAAGGAGAAAAATAAAGCTCTTGGTGTTGTAGAAGAATAAATGTATACATTTGGATACGAGTAAGATGACTTCGGGTTAATCCCGAAGTCATCTTTTTTTGCATAAAATGGGTAATAAGAAGGCATAATTTCAACAGATACAATGGTTGCCGAATTGAATATACACTACCAAATGTCTATAATAAGCCTGAGAAACTGTAGAATAACAACAAGTTATTGATAACTAGATCAGAGTGGAGTGCAGCGTATGAAAAAGGGATCACAGCCACAACGAGGTTTCGCCTTCATCCAGCGATGGTTCAAACGATCTGATAAAAAAAAGATCAAATGGTCTGAAATATATCTCGCACTTGCTGGTGCCCTTCATCGCTTGTTGGTTGAAGGGCGGCGTGAACGTTCAGCATCCAAACGGCTTCATCAGGACTTGCCAATTAACGTGTTGGGCGAAATGAAGCTAGAGCCAGGGGATATTGTGTACACGCCAAGCTCGGAATCGACATATTATGCCGGGCATATGGGCATTATCGGTCTCGACGGCAAGGTGTATCATGTGCACCCTTATGGGCCTGTTTTTGCTGATTCATTAGAGTGGTATCTCACGCGGTTTTATGAAGGAGATCGTTTCATTGTATTCCGCTCCAGATTGAATGAGGCAGGAATGAAAGCAGCCGGGTGGGTACATGACCATTACAAGCAGGTAAAATTCTACCGTTTGCAGACCAATCTGCGCAGTATTGAGCGTAATTACTGCTCCAAGTTTATATATCAGGCCTATCAGTTCACATCGGGACTGGATCTGTGGAGTCGCAAATTTACCCGAATGAATCAGGGTTATATCTATCCATTTCGAATAGAGCGCTCATCAGAGCTGGACGTTCTGGGAACTTTTTATAAATAAGGCTGGAACCGACTAAAATACTGTTCTTCCGAAAATAAGGAGAGCAGGTTCTGTCGGTTTTTTTTATACGTGTAGAGATTAAAAACAGGAAAAACGCTCAAAACGTCGAATAGATTATGAGATAGGCACGCACAACTTGGAATCGTATACATAAAAAAAGGCGAGATAATTTTTAGCCCACAGCAAAAAAATGACTACGAAGTAGACGAACAAGAAAGAGTGAAGCGAGATGAAATGGCCGGGCTTCTTACAACGATTCCGACCGAACAAAAACGTGGTTAAGCTATCGGACTATATCCCAAAAAAGGAAAGGAGGCACTACTGTTCCATATGCAAGAAAAACGTTAAATCGGTCGTGCATTATGCGGCACCACAGGGAAATGTTTCAGGTGTATGCAGTTCTTGTAAGTCTTTGGCGGATGAACGTGGAATGTTTCCCATTTAATAAGAAGAGATGCGCTCAGGAAATAAGAATTTTTTGATTTATGCGCGTTTTTGTAGTACATTAGCAAATGTATTCGAAGGAGGATTCTAATGTACTCAGGTAGACAAGACGATACTTTATACATCATGACCTACACCTTAAACAGCGGTATCAAGGGTACGGTTCCACTGTCTAATAAGCAGATTATTGAGTGGCTGGATTGCTACAGAAATGAGAAGCGCTTCGTGACCGAAATCGGCAAGGAGTTTTTTGGATTGAATGCAGGATTGGTAGCAGACTTCAAGGTTCAAAATCATTTATCGGATTATCAGCAGACCATTATGCCTACACAGCAGCAGGATAACCTGGAACGCTTGTCCAGTGCTTATAAATCAACCGAGTTATTAATGAAGATTGATTGTAAATGTGGCACGGCTTATGTGACGGAATCCCCATACAAGCGCACAAAATGGTACTGTACAAAGTGTAAAGAGATTGTATTTTTGGATGCCAAAAAAGGAATGGTGGAAACGTCGCGTGGTGACGCTTACTACATGACCAACAAATATTTTGTTTCCCGGGACTAGCGGGAAGTGACTCTGGAAGCATCGCTGCGAAGCGGTGCTTTTTTGTGCGAATGTTTGCTCTATAACAAAAAAAGCCCCAAGGGGCCTTTTTGGAAGATATCTAAGATCTTTTAGGAATTACGATGAGCATTCAACTTTGTGAGGAGGAATGAAGCAGCAACGACAGCGTGGCTCGTAAGCTTCTGAATCGCCAATCATGACAACCGGACCCAAGGTAACGGGCTCCCCATTGACGATACGTTGCGTAAAGGCTGCATCCGGGCTGCCACATACCGCACAGAAAGCCGAGAGTTTCTCAATGTCATCTGCCATGGCAAGCAAACCGCCGACATATCCAAATTCCTTACCACGGTAATCCATATTAAGTCCGTCCACAATGACATGTTTGCCACAATACGCTAACTCCGAGACAAGTTCCATAATGGCACTGCTGAAAAATTGTACTTCATCAAATGCAACAACATCAGCATCTATGGTTTGGTTCAAGATCATTTCTACGGATTCCGGGGTTAATTGCCGGGGAATGGAATGGGCAGGGAGTCGATAACCAATTCGGCTTACGATCTCGTCCTGGGCAAACCGATCATCCTCGGCTGGTTTGTAGGCCACAACCTTTTTACGGCCAAATTGTATTAATTTCTGACAACGGCGAATGAGTTCACCGGATTTTTCACTGAACATGGGTCCAGTAATTACGGTAATACGTCCTGTTTGCACGGTGCTGCTACTCCTCTCACATACGGGATTCAACAAAAAAAGCGACCTTTACAGAGTACCACAAAATCTTTGGAAAGAGCCAGAACTAATCTGCGCAGCTTTGTGTTACTATATGGATTGTTAAGGTATTGGTTACGGCAGCTAATTAACAGGAGTTGTGAAAAGAGGTGTTTAGTATGAGTGAAGCATTAACATCCCTGCAAGCGCAATATGAAAGCCTGAAAGAACAGGGATCTTTGGATGAAGCGGCGCAGGCATTATTTGCAGAACTGTTCGCAGAAGCGGAGAGACTGCAGGCAAGTAACCTTACCTTGCGTAGAACGATCTTGAAGTCTTCTTCCAAAGAATCACGTATGTCTACCAAACTGCGGGATGCATTATACGAATGACCCGGAGATTACTCCGGGTCCTCTTCTGTCTTTAATTTACGAGGGAATAGAATACCTGCTGTAATTCTGGCAATCATGGCAAAGGTGAGCCCAATGCCTGCAAACATGTAGATTACGGTAAAGGCTTTGCTGAATCCGGTGGTTGGCACAAATTCAGGATGGCCCACCGTAGTCAGAGTAACCGCACAGAAGTATAACGCATCGATCCAGTGCAGACCTTCAACACGAGTGTAAAATAAAGTGCCTGACAGCAACGTTGCTGCCGTTAACGCGAACAAAGCCAGAAACTTGGGGTCTTTGAACGCATGGAAAATGCCTTTGAGCAATCGTTGTAACGTGATTAGAAATGATACCATGATGATCCATCCTGTCTATGTAAAGTAGGCGGTGTGTTGTATAAACACACAAAAAGCCCGGACTCATGGAGTCCTTCCGGGCGTCTCTGCTTTTTCGGGTACATTTTTGGACCGGAAACGGGGACCTACATAATTGCGCTTGCGGTCACGGAACAGGATCCAACCTCCCAGAAAACTCATACCTGCGGCAAAAAGGACAAGTCCACCGCCAAAGGAAAGCCACTGGAACCCTGGTGAAATCAGTTCGTTCCCGTGCTCGGCATAATATAGGAACAGGGCATCTTTCATCATCAGAAAACCCTTCATTGCCATTAAACCGGGGATGACCAGAACAACAATTGCCAAAAATCGCGCAAAGACCAATCTTGTATTCATGAGCATTATACCCTTTCTGCCAAAGTCGACATTAAATAAAGGTTACGCTTACAGATCATACCTGATTCCATCATAGCTTGGAATGCATAGGCTGTCCATGTGTGATTGCTTCAAACTTTGAGTTGACCGCTCAAGGAGAGTACAATGGCATATAGAGGGTATAAGCCAAACCATGATTCAAGCCATCATAAATTATATTGAAATTTGATTCATAGAGGAGAGCATGAGAGATGCCAATTACATGTGATGTTGCCATTCTTGGAGGAGGGACCGGTGGATATGTAGCCGCGATCCGGGCTGCACAGCTGGGAAAACAGGTCGTTATCATTGAGAAGGACAAGCTTGGCGGTACCTGTCTGCATCGTGGCTGTATTCCGAGTAAAGCTTTGTTGAAAAGTGCCGAAGTATACGCCGAAATCCAGGAGAGCGAGACGTATGGTATCGAGACAGCTGGAGCTACACTTGTATTTCCCAAAGTACAGGCGCGCAAGGATGCAATTGTCGAACAGCTCCATCAGGGCGTTCAGTATTTGATGAAAAAAAATAAAATCCAGGTTGTACACGCGAAAGGTCGCGTCATCGGACCATCCATCTTCTCACCGCAGAGCGGAGCAGTCGCTGTGGAGTTTGAAGATGGCGAGATGGATACGGTTGTTCCGACCAATCTCATTATTGCCACTGGTTCACGTCCTCGTGTGTTGCCGGGCCTGGAACCGGACGGAAAATTCATAATGAGCAGCGACGAAGCCCTGCGTATGGATGAACTTCCTGCATCTCTCATTATTGTCGGTGGGGGTGTGATTGGACTGGAGTGGGCATCCATGCTGAATGACTTTGGCGTAGATATCACAGTCGTAGAAGCAGCTGCTCACGTGTTGCCTGCCGAGGATGAGGATGTTGCCAGAGAAATGCAGCGATTGCTCGGCAAACGAGGTGTTCGTTTCCTGACAGGTGCCACCGTTCTAACCGAAACATATAACGCGGATCAAGAGGGCATCCAGATTGATGTGCAGCTTGGTGAAGATAAGCAGGAAACGCTGAGAGCGGAGAAAATGCTCGTGTCGGTTGGACGTCAGGCTAATGTCGAAAATATCGGACTCGAAAATACAGATATCAAACTGGAGCGTGGGTTCATCGCTGTGAACAAACAGTTACAGACCGGTGAAGGTCACATCTACGCCATTGGTGACTGCATCGGCGGTTTGCAGCTTGCACATGCCGCAAGTCATGAAGGCATTCTCGCTGTTGATCATCTGGCGGGCGAAACGGTACATGCCGTAGAATCCCACCGTATCCCGCGCTGTGTGTACACACGTCCGGAAGCAGCCAGCATCGGATTCACCGAGCGTGAAGTCAAAGAACGTGGCTATGACATTAAAACAGGGAAGTTCCCATTTTCGGCCATTGGCAAATCGCTTATTCACGGAAGTCGGGATGGATTCGTGAAGGTGATTGCAGATGCCAAGACGAATGATATATTGGGGGTACATATGATTGGCACCCATGTGACGGAATTAATCGCTGAAGCCTCACTGGCTCAGATGCTTGATGCCACACCTTGGGAAGTCGGACAAACCATCCATCCGCACCCTTCTCTGTCGGAAATCATGGGTGAAGCCATGCTGGCGGTCGATGGAAAGGCCATTGGGATGTAAGCCAAACAAGCTTATGAGAAAGGTCCTTTCCTTTTTTGGGTAAAAGGGATTATAATAAGGTTAAGCCAAGTCTTAGTACCAGGTTATAAGATCGGGTAGTAAGTATGGCACAGGCTCTGATTAAAAGGAGGTACCTCATATGAGTTCACAAGGTACTGCAGACGCGGTCCACCGGCATCAACAGCTGGGACTTAGCGATGGTGAAGTATTGGATATGTACAAATACATGCTGCTCGCGCGCAAGTTTGACGAGCGTTGCTTGCTCTTGCAACGGGCTGGCAAAATTAACTTTCACGTATCCGGTGTAGGTCAGGAAGCTGCGCAAGTAGGCGCTGCATTTGGTCTGGATCGGGATCACGATTATTATTTACCTTATTACCGCGATTACGGCTTTGTACTGGCGGTAGGCATGACTCCGCGTGAGTTGATGTTGTCTGCTTTTGCGAAGGCAGAAGATCCGAATAGTGGCGGTCGGCAAATGCCGGGTCACTTCGGTCACAAAAAGCTGCGGATTGTGACGGGTTCCAGCCCGGTTACAACACAGGTTCCGCACGCTGTTGGATTTGCGCTTGCTGCCAAAATGAAGAAGCAAGAATTTGTTTCTTTTGTTACGTTTGGCGAAGGATCAAGCAATCAGGGTGACTTCCACGAGGGCGCCAACTTTGCAGGTGTGCATAAATTGCCTGTCATTATTATGTGTGAGAACAATCAATATGCAATTTCGGTACCGATTCACAAACAGTTGAGCGGCAAAATATCTGATCGAGCACAAGGATACGGGTTCCCCGGACTGCGTGTAGATGGTAACGATGCATTAGAAGTATATGCTGCAGTGAAGGAAGCGCGTCGCCGTGCCATAGCCGGGGAAGGCCCGACACTGATTGAAGCGATGATGTATCGGTTGTCACCTCATTCCACCTCCGATAATGATCTGGCTTACCGGACCAAAGAGGAAGTTGAGGAGAACTGGAAGAAAGATGGCGTTCCTCGCATGAAGAACTACTTGATCGATTGCGGCATCTGGGACGAAGCCCGGGATGCGGACCTGGCTTCCCAGCTTGCGCTGGAAATGAAAGAAGCAACTGAATATGCAGACAACGCGCCATATCCTAAACCTGAGGACACTCTTACGCACGTTTATGCGGACAGCGAAGAAGGGGGACGGTAAGTATGGCAGTGATGGAATATATTGATGCAATCCGTCTCGCGATGAAAGAAGAGATGGAACGGGATGAGAATGTTTTTATCCTTGGTGAAGACGTAGGTCTCAAAGGCGGTGTGTTTACCACTACTAAAGGGCTGCAAGATCAGTTTGGCGAAATGCGAGTGATGGACACACCATTGTCTGAATCCGCTATTGCAGGGGTTGCCATTGGTGCAGCAATGTATGGCATGAAGCCGATTGCCGAGATGCAATATTCGGACTTCATGCTGCCGGCAACCAACCAGATCATTAGTGAAGCGGCCAAGATCCGCTATCGTTCCAACAATGACTGGAGCTGTCCGATTGTTATACGCGCGCCGATTGGTGGCGGAATCTTCGGTGGGTTGTATCACTCCCAATGTCCGGAGTCGATTTTCTTTGGAACACCTGGTCTGAAAATTATAGCTCCCTACTCGGCATACGATGCTAAGGGACTGCTCAAGGCCGCTATTCGCGACCCGGACCCGGTACTCTTTTTTGAAAATAAAAAATGCTACAAACTTATCAAGGAAGATGTGCCTGAAGATGATTACATCGTTCCGATTGGTAAAGCCAACGTACTTCGTGAGGGTGCGGATATTACGGTGATCGGTTACAGTCAGCCGCTGCATTTTGTCATGCAGGCTGCTGAGGAGCTGGAGCGTGAAGAAGGCATTACCGCACACGTTCTGGATCTTCGCACATTGCAACCGTTGGATCGAGAAGCGATTATTGCTTCTGCTCGTCTGACAGGTAAGGTGCTGATCATTCACGAAGATAACAAAACCGGTGGTGTAGGTGCCGAAGTTGCCGCGATTATTAGTGAGGAATGTCTATTTGAACTGGATGCACCGATTCAGCGTCTCTGCGGACCTGACGTTCCGGCCATGCCAATTAGCCCAACATTGGAGAAATTCTACATGCTGAGCAAGGACAAAGCCAAAGCAGCAATGCGTACACTTGCCGAGTTTTAATTTCGTTTTTTGGATCGTTTAAAAGTAAAGTTTGGAGTGATAATCAAATGGCTGAACGTATGAAATGGATCGAGGTCATTATGCCGCAATTGGCGGAATCGCTGGTCTCGGCTACCATAGGCAAATGGTTGAAAAAACCGGGCGACCGTGTGGAACAGTACGAGCCGATCTGTGAAGTAATCACTGATAAAGTTAATGCCGAGATTCCATCCACTGTGGATGGAATTATGGGTGACCTTTTGGTGGAAGAGGGCACAACGATTGCTGTTGGTGAAGCAATCTGCCGCATGCAGGTCGCAGCTTCTGACGAAGAAGCGGCTGAGCAAGTAACACAAGTATCGCAGCAACAGGAGCAAGTGCAGCAACATACGAGCCACACTCCTGTTGCCGCCTCAAATACAGCAGCACATGACCCCAACCAGCCGATGCGCAATCGGTATTCCCCGGCAGTGCAATCCTTGGCAGCAGAGCATGGCTTGAACTTGCAAAGCATCCAAGGCACTGGGGCCGGTGGTCGTATTACCCGCAAAGATGTGCTGGCATTTGTTGCACAGGGAGGTAACGCGGCTGGAACGTCTGCGTCTGCACAAGCATCATCTGCAGCAGTACAGCATACACCTTCTGGTGTGCCGTCTGCTTCTCCATTCAGCGGAGTGAATCGTGGAAATGGAGAAATGGGTTTAACCGCTGGAGAAGCGATCTCAGCGTCCGATGCAGGTGTTCCTGTGAGACATTCAGGCATTCATCTAACCGAAAGTCCGAAAATTCCACAGATCGAAGTAGAGGGTGGTGGCCAAGGAAGATCGGAGTATTTCATCGATGTTACCCCTGTGCGTAATGCCATTGCCCGGAATATGCGTCAAAGCGTATCGGAAATCCCGCATGCATGGACAATGATCGAAGTGGACGTAACAAACCTTGTGATGCTGCGCAATAAACTCAAGGATGAGTTCAAGCGTAAGGAAGGTATCAACCTGACATACCTGTCCTTCATGATGAAGGGAGTCGTTAATGCGATCAAAGACTTCCCAATCATGAACTCGGTATGGGCAGTGGACAAAATTATCGTCAAACGGGACATTAACTTGTCCATGGCGGTAGGAACCGAAGACTCCGTACTTACACCCGTAATCAAACATGCCGATCAGCGAAATATCGCAGGTCTGGCCCGTGAAGTGGATGAGCTGGCTCGCAAAACGCGTGAGGGTACGTTGAAGCTGGACCATATGCAAGGTGGTACGTTCACGGTGAACAACACAGGTTCATTTGGTTCGATCCTGTCCCAGCCAATTATTAACTACCCGCAGGCAGCGATTCTTACATTCGAGTCGATTGTCAAGAAACCTGTGGTTATTAATGATATGATCGCTGTTCGCTCGATGGCTAACCTGTGTCTGTCGCTGGATCACCGAATCCTGGATGGTGTAATTAGCGGACGTTTCTTGCAACGTGTCAAAGAAAACCTTGAAGGATATACCATGGAGACCAAGGTGTATTAAGTAAATAGTTGTCGGGGAAGTGTATGTGCCGGAGGCCGTGCACTTTTCCTGCTGTCTACGGACAGGTGCTCAATTGTACACTGAACCTGAAGCAGAAGGGTGTGGGGAATCATGAGCAAGCCGCTGGATGTTGCATACATACCAATGCTTGATTATGAAGAGGCTTGGAACCGCCAGAAAGCGATTGTGCAGCGATTGGACGAGGGCGAGGGAGCGGAGCAGATGCTGCTTTTACAACACCCGCCTACGTATACGATCGGCTCACAAAATCATCCGGAGCATCTGCTTCTCAGTCCGGAAGAGTTGCGTGAGCAAGGGATTTCCTTGTTTCAAATTGACCGCGGCGGTGATATTACTTATCATGGCCCGGGCCAGTTGGTAGGTTACCCGTTATTGATTCTTGGTCGGGATGAAGACCTGGATCTGCACGGCTATTTACGGAAACTTGAGCAGGTACTTATGGATTATCTCGCAGACCAGGGCATTGAAGCTGGACGCAAAGAAGGTTACACGGGTGTGTGGATTGGCGATATGAAGATTGCTGCAATTGGCATCAAGTTTAATCGTTGCAAACACCGCCGCGGTTTTGTAACCAGTCACGGGTTTGCTTTTAACATCAGCTCAGGCATTCAACATGCAGGTTTTCAGGGGATTGTTCCTTGTGGGATAGAGCAGTATGGCGTTACCTCACTGGAGGATATAACGGGTAAGTCCTATACAGTGGAGCAGGTTGCGCAGGAAATTGTTCCGTACTTTAATCGTATTTTTCCATATAAAATTAATTGGGTCACGGAAAAAGAAGCCCTTCAACGTCTGTAAACAGTTCGTCAAAAGGCTTCAGGGGGTGCTATCCGAACAGCAACGGTTCGAGAGCTATGAAAAGGGTGGACCCGATCATGGCGATCAGCATGAGATAGATGATGATTTTGAACCATTTCTTTTTTTGCATGATGAGAGAACTCCTTTCAACATAAAGTGTGTGTTCAAAAAGACTGGTTTTCAGTACCAAGAAGATGGGATGAAGCTAGAAATGGAGTAGCGGAGCGTAGGGAAAACTACGTGAGCAACGGACATTTCGGCTGAATTCCATATTCGATGCTGATGATGCCGCCAGGCATCCTTCGTAATCAAAAGCGGACTTTTTGAACAACCTCATAAAGTAAACAAGCCATAGTAATTGTATTGTACCGTATCTACGAGAGGGAGGAAAGTCCTATGATTAAACAACAACGTGTTATCGATCAGTTCATGGAACTGGTGCAGATTGATAGTGAAACGAAAAATGAACAGAACATCTCGAAGGTGTTAAAAGAACAGTTTGCAGAGCTTGGTCTTCATGTCTATGAGGATGATACCATGGAGCAAACCGGACATGGCGCAGGAAACCTCGTCATTACCTGGGAAGCCGAAGGAACTGAAGGGGTTGCACCGATCTTTTTCACATGTCATATGGACACCGTGACGCCGGGACAGGGAATCAAGCCTGAACTGGGTGAAGATGGCTGGATCAGCAGCGATGGAACAACGATCCTGGGAGCAGATGACAAAGCAGGGATTGCGGCATTGTTTGAAGCGATTCGTGTGATCCAGGAAAACAACATTCCACATGGTAAAATTCAATTTGTCATTACGGTCGGCGAAGAGTCTGGCCTGGTGGGCGCACGTGCAATGAATCCGAAGGATATCGATGCCGAGTTCGGTTATGCGCTGGATTCTAATGGAGCTGTAGGCACGATCTGTGTTGCTGCACCAGCCAGAGCTGAAATTCAAATGAGCATCTATGGTAAGTCTGCCCATGCGGGCGTGAACCCGGAAGACGGGATCAGCGCCATTCAGGTTGCAGCCAAAGCGATTGCTGCGATGACACTGGGCAGAATTGATGATGAGACGACAGCGAACATCGGTAAATTCCAGGGTGGATCAGCACTCAACGTGGTATGTGACTTTGTACAGCTTGAAGCGGAGGCTCGCAGTATTGTGCAGGAGAAAGTTGAATTGCAGGTTGCACAGATGCGTGACGCGTTGGAAACAACATGTCGCAAATACGGTGCAACAGCTGAATTCAGAAGTGAGATCCTTTACCCTGCATTTGGTTTCCATGATGAACACGAAGTTGTACAGCTTGCGCAGCGTGCCATCCGCAGTATTGGGCTGGAGACAAGTACGTTTGCTTCCGGTGGTGGCAGTGATGCCAATATCTTTAACGGATTCGACATTCCAACAGTGAATCTGGCGGTAGGGTATGAGGATATCCATACAACCAAAGAACGTATTCGTGCCGAAGACATTGTGAAGTTATCCCAAGTGGTAGTGGCTATTATTCAGGAAACGGCAGCTGACAAGAAATAATATACAGCACATGTTACCTCACATGTTGTTAGACAAAAGTCCGAACCCGGTCTATCTGTATCGGATTCGGACTTTTTGTGAATTCATGTTATATTTCAAGGGAGAAGACTCGTTAATTTAGGGTCAAATTGAATCAATGGATGAATGGATCGATGACCCATTCATTTGCGTCCAGCGAGCAGATCGACTAATTTGGCATCCGGGCCCCACTCGCGCAACCATTGCTTGAGTATGAGCTGTACTTGCCGGGCTTGTCCTACCACGTGTACGGATTGAGGCGTCATATAACTGTTCATCGAAAGTCCCCCTGATTCGTTTATATTTGCTGTGAGAGTTCTATACGCTCACCATATGCCCAAAATCAGAGATATATACATTAACCGAATATATAAATTGAGCTAATCCTTTACACAAGAACGGAGAGGACAGAAATAACCAAGAGAAGCGGAGCGTTCGCCTTTATCACCAAATTTTATCTATTAGTTAAAGAAATCAAAAAAATTTGGGGATAACAGCGATCGAAGGGTTGTTCTGTCATTGGAGTGGTTAGTGTAAATATTTTTAGTCCATTTATATATAATCCTACGATATGGAGTTGAAGAACCAATGAAACCAAACCAATCTGCCCAATCCATCCACGCAGCGCAACCTGCCAATCCAAAGCTGGATGAAGTGACCGTATCCACCAAGCCGATCTTCGAGGGAAAAGTGATTTCACTTCAAGTGGATACTGTTAAACTGCCAAACGGCCAGACGGCTACACGTGAGATAATCCGGCACCCTGGAGCGGTAGCTGTACTTGCTCTGAATGGGGATCGCATGCTTGTTGTGGATCAGTATCGTCAGGCAATGGGACGCACCGAAGTGGAGATTCCTGCGGGGAAACTGGACCCGGGAGAAGAGCCGGAGGTGGCCGCAGCACGTGAATTGCGAGAAGAGACGGGATATGTGGCCAAGTCGTTGCGTCATTTGCGTTCGTTCTACACGTCACCGGGGTTCGCAGATGAGATCATTCATCTATACATCGCTGAAGAGTTGGAAGAAGGGGACATGGCGCTGGACGAAGATGAATTCCTTGAAGTTGCCGAAATAACTCTGGAGGAAGCCTACGCTCTCATGGATGAGAATCGGATTAGTGATGCCAAAACGATGATGGCTGTATACGCGTGGGACCTCTACAGAACGACAGGACGGTTCTAGGCATGCAAGACCAGCTGGAAATGTCCACGACGTGGGAGCCCTGTTATACAGACCTGCATATTCACATCGGACGAACCTCTCGCGGTGAGGCCGTTAAAATCAGCGGCAGTCGCGATCTGACATTTGAGAATATTGCTCGGGAAGCATCGGATCGCAAAGGAATTCATTTGCTTGGTGTTATTGATTGTCATTCTCCGGTTGTACAGCTGGATATTGAGCAATTGCTGGAGAGTGGTACCATGTCCGAGATTGAGGGCGGCGGCATTGCCTATCAGGACACCACCATTCTGCTGGGTACAGAGATTGAGCTGCGCGAGCCTGGAATGCGTGAGTTCCATATGCTGGCGTACTTCCGTGATCTGAAAACGATGAAGTCCTTCACGGACTGGATGAAACGTTATATGAAAAATGTGAATCTCAGTTCTCAGCGGGTGTACGTGCCCGCTCTAGAGATGCAAGCCGAGATTAAGGCACGTGGTGGGCTTATTGTACCTGCACATGTGTTTACACCGCATAAAGGCATCTATGGCAGTACGGCACCCCGTATGGGCGATGTATTGGATACTAGTCTCGTGGATGCGGTAGAGCTAGGCTTAAGCTCGGACTCATCCATGGCCAGTTATATTCGGGAATTGGATCATGTTCCGTTCCTGACCAACTCGGATGCCCATTCTCTCGGTAAGATTGGACGGGAGTATAATGAACTGCAAGTGGCTTCCCCTTCTTTTGATGAATTCCGCATGGCACTTCAAGGAGAAGCCGGCAGGAAAATTGCGGCCAATTATGGACTGAATCCAAGGCTGGGCAAATACCACCGTACTTACTGTGCCGCATGTGGCAGCATAATGGACGAGCAGGCGATGTCAGCAGAGCGTTGTCCGCACTGTGGCAGTCTGAAGCTGGTGCAGGGGGTGCTGGATCGCATCCTGGCAATCTCTGATCGAGAGAGTCCTCATGTTCCTGCAAACAGACCAGCCTATCATTATCAGGTGCCACTGGAGTTCATCCCGGGACTTGGCAA
Source organism: Paenibacillus sp. SRL342 (assembly GCF_984798905.1). Taxonomy (NCBI): domain Bacteria; kingdom Bacillati; phylum Bacillota; class Bacilli; order Caryophanales; family Paenibacillaceae; genus Paenibacillus; species Paenibacillus sp. SRL342. The sequence continues at coordinate 4,590,076 of NZ_OZ481790.1, read as the reverse complement.
AGCCAAACTGCGCCAGCTACTGGACCATTATGGTACAGAAATGAACGTACTTCATCGCACGCGTGAGGAAGAGCTTGCTGCGGTTGTTGGACCTGTGCTGGCTGGCCTGATTGTGGCTGCACGGAACGGACAACTGGAGCTGTCCTCCGGAGGTGGCGGCACGTACGGTAAAGTTGCTGTTCAGCAAAGAGCTACGGAGTGACCCGTGTAATAGTTCAACTCATATAGCTTTTGCTTTACAGAGGTCCAATCTGGACAAGAAGTCATACAGGTGCATTCCGGTTCATAAGAATGACTATGAGGATGTAACTGAGAATCCTTGCAGCATGATACCGGAAAGGGGACTCGTACCTGTATGCGCTCTTCCTACTTTACATTTAAAGGTCAGACTTCGTTATATGTATTCGTGGCCGTCTTGTTTCTGGTCGGCGTCATTTTTGGCGCGCTCATGGTCAACGCATTGTCTCTTGAGCAACGTCAGGATCTGGAGGGTTATCTCGGCAATTTCTTTATGACCGTGCAGCACAGCGCACAAGTGACTGAGACCGGGGCATATTGGGACATTGCCATGCTTCATCTGAAATGGGTGGGTCTGATCTTTATTCTGGGTTTATCCGTTGTTGGACTGCCCGGTATACTGGTTCTGGATTTTTTGAAAGGTGTGCTCATTGGATTCACAGTGGGGTACCTTGTTGGACAGTATTCCTGGAAAGGGCTGCTGTTTGCACTGGTGTCCGTGGCACCTCATAATCTATTTGTCATTCCGATCCTGCTGATCTGCAGTGTAGCGGCGATGACGTTTTCGTTATACATCATTCGTAATCGTGTTTTGATGCAGCGAACACCTGGTCGACAAAGGCCTTTTGCTTCATATATAGTGTTAACTTTGGTTATGGCTGCACTGCTGCTCGGCGTGGCGTCTTTTGAAACATGGGTTACACCTGCGATGATGCGTTGGGTCACGCCAATGCTACTACCGGCCTAACGTGTACCGTATAGTGTAAAATGTTGACTTTAATTACGCACTCCCCCTATAATGAAAAGAGTGGGTTAAGTTGCAGTGTGCAGTGATTTCCTAGGGGGAGGGAGAAAATGGAAGCACGGATTGATAAAATTAAGCAGCAACTACAGTCCCAAGGATATAAATTAACGCCCCAGCGGGAAGCCACCTTAAGAGTACTTCTTGAGAATGAAGAAGATCATCTGAGCGCAGAAGATGTATTCATGCTCGTTAAAGAAAAGGCTCCCGAAATCGGTCTGGCAACCGTGTACCGTACCCTCGAACTGCTGAGTGAGCTGCATGTTGTAGAGAAAATCAACTTCGGCGACGGTGTAGCGCGTTATGATCTGCGCGGAGATACATCCAAGCATCACCATCATCACTTAATCTGTGTTCAATGCGGAAGTATGGATGAAATACGTGAAGACTGGCTTGGACCGCTTGAAGAGCGTTTGGAGCGGGAATTCAACTTTTCGGTAGTAGATCACCGACTGGACTTTCATGGAATTTGTTATCGTTGCAAAGCTAAAAATGAACAGAAACCCAAAGATGAAGAATAACATAGCATATCTTCAAGCTCTCACCGGCGGTTTTGACGGGAGAGCTTTTTTGGCACCGGACATGATCTGGAGTTTCCCCCGAATGGCATAAACCTGTGTTAATGGACATACCCTGATTCAAGGACAATACCGGATTCGAATCAGGAGGGGACGCGCCCATGATTATATCAGTGCGGAGAGGGCTCCGTTTTATTCGATTTATCATAGTTTTTGCCGCATTAGTTTATCTGTTCTATCATGTTCTGGATCTTTTTAATGGCTGGATCTCACCTGTGGATCAGTATCAGATGCCAACTGGCAATGCAATCAAAGTATTTCAGGAAACGGATTGGCCGGGTAATGGAGAAGGACGTCCTACGATGGCAGAGCGTCTCCGTTTGTTCTATTGGTACGGGGAGTAGCTTCGAACAGCCAGGGATGCAAATACGGGAGCAGTCTGCCAGAGCGGCAGATCTGTCAGTTGAGGAGCGTTGTACATGAAACAGACGATACACGCCTATGCCTTATACTTGGAAGATGATAAAGGGATGTCGAGCAGCACGCTTGAATCGTATCTCCGAGACGTGGACAAGTTCATTGAATTTGCTGATAAGGAATATGGCATACGCGAAGCCGATCAGGTCAGACGCACACATGTCGTCCTGTTTGCAGGTCAGCTCAAACAGGCAGGACGTGCCAATGCAACCATTGCCCGCAGCATCGTATCTCTGCGCTCCTACTTTCATTTTTTGATGCGGCGGGGTGATATTATACAGGACCCTACGTTTGATGTGGAAGCTCCCAAGGCGGACAAGACGCCTCCACAGGTGTTAAGTATCCAGGAGATCGAACAACTGCTGACAGCGCCTGATATTCGTTCACCGCAGGGTGTGAGAGATCGAGCGATGCTTGAACTGTTATATGCTACAGGCATTCGGGTCTCGGAATTGATTGCCCTTGACATTCGGGATGTACAGCCAGGCATGCGTTTTATACGATGCGGTGGGGCGGGCAAGGAACGCATCCTTCCCATCGGTGCACCAGCTGCACATTGGGCAAGTGTATATGTGGAGGAATTCCGCAACAAGTTGCTCAAAACCGATTCGGACGAGCAGGCACTATTCGTGAATGTATCTGGTAGACGTTTAACCCGGCAGGGCTTCTGGAAGCTGCTCAAAAAAGCGGCGGTGGACGCAGGAATCTCGGAAGAAATTACGCCGCATACGTTGCGTCATTCCTTTGCAGCACACCTGATTGCCAATGGGGCGGATACACGTGCGGTTCAAGACATGCTGGGTCACGTGGAGCAGCCTGGACAACAATATGGCAATCATGGTCGCAAAACCATGAAAGAAATCTATGAAACCCATCATCCGAGGGCAAGATAGATTTTGACGCATGGCATTCACAAATAAATGCGGAACATTGGGCCGATTTAGGATAAAATAAATTGAATACATCCAAACGCCGTTATACATAAGACGGATCGTTTCAACTCAAGGAGGAACATACATCGCATGACAGCATTAAACCAACAAATGATTTCGGAAGCAGCATCTTATATTCAAAGCAAAAGCTCCATCAAGCCGGAAGTCGGTTTGATTTTGGGTTCGGGTCTTGGTGTACTGGCAGAACTGATTGAAGATGGCGTAAGTATTGCTTATCAGGATATTCCTCATTTTCCAGTGTCCACAGTAGAAGGACATGAAGGTGAACTATTGGTTGGAACCATTAAAGGTCGTCCAGTTGTGATGATGAAAGGCCGCTTCCACATGTACGAAGGATATGGTCCGGAATTGACAGCTTTCCCTGTACGGGTTATGAAAGAACTGGGTGTAAGCAGCCTGCTTGTAACCAATGCTGCGGGCGGCGTGAATACGTCGTATGAAGCTGGAGACTTGATGCTGATCTCTGATCACTTAAATCTCACAGGTAAAAATCCACTGATCGGACCAAATGACGCTGCACTGGGCGTGCGTTTCCCGGATCTGTCCGAAGCATATAGCCGCCGTTTGCGTTCGCTGGCGAAGGATACGGCCGCTTCACAAGGTTTTAACGTACGTGAAGGGGTATACGCAGGTATGCTCGGTCCGAACTATGAGACACCAGCAGAGATCAGAATGCTGCGTACATTGGGCGCAGACGCAGTGGGCATGTCCACTGTATCTGAAGTGATCGTGGCACGCCACGCAGGTCTGGAAGTACTGGGTATTTCCTGTATCAGCAACATGGCTGCCGGAATTCTGGACCAGCCGCTGTCACATGATGAGGTGATGGAAACGACGGAACGTGTTCGTGAGTCGTTCCTGGCGCTGGTATTGGCGGTTATTCCACAAATGTAAGCAAGATTTGAGTAGATAGGGTTACCTCTTTGGATGAGAAATCATCGGGGGTAACCTTTTTTTTGTTGTGATAAACGTACGGTTACTCATTCGTTGAATGCAGTGCGTTTTTTTGCTTTGACCACATTTTCAATAAAAGTTCGGGAAATCATGCTTTACATGGAATAATTTACTGGAAACGGGCCGACAATGATTAGCAGTACATGCATGGAACATGCAGTAAGCAAGTCATTTGAGGAGGTAACCTTGTGAAGAAAAGAATAATGGCATCGTTCATGACCCTTTGTATTCTGCTGTCCCTTATGGCATCAACGGTATTAGCCGAAGAAACACCGAAGGCAGCGGGAGGAACTGATCTGGCCCCGTCGGCACGCTCTGCGATCTTAATGGATGCAGATACGGGAACGGTCATATATGAGAAAAACAGTCATGATCAACTGCCTCCGGCGAGTATTACGAAAATTATGACAATGCTGCTTACGATCGAAGCGATCGACTCGGGCAAGCTGAAGCTGACGGACAAAGTAAGAACGAGCGAATATGCAGCTTCCATGGGCGGTTCGCAGATCTTTCTGGAGCCTGGGGAAGAAATGACGGTCGATGATATGTTAAAAGGGATCGCCATGGCATCAGGCAATGATGCCTCTGTAGCTATGGCCGAGAAGATCGCCGGTTCGGAAGAAGCTTTTGTACAGCTGATGAATGAGCGTGCGAAGGAGCTTGGCATGAAGGATACTCATTTTGCCAACTGTAACGGTCTGCCGGTCGATAATCATTATTCGTCTGCCCATGACATTGCTGTCATGAGCCGTGAACTGCTGAAGCATTCCGGGATTACAAAGTACACTGGTGCATATCAGGATTATCTTCGCAAAGATTCGGAAAAGCCATTTTGGCTAGTGAACACAAACAAGCTGGTTCGTTTTTATCAAGGGGCAGATGGTTTGAAAACAGGTTATACCTCCGAAGCGAAATTCTGCTTGTCTGCAACAGCGTCCAAGGATGGACTGCGTGTCGTTTCCGTGGTACTCGGTGAACCAAATACCAAAACACGGAACAGCGAGGTATCTTCGATGTTTGACTATGCGTTCAGTCAATATACGATGAAGGCGCTCTACAAGGCAGGGGATCTGCTGGGCAGTCTGAAAATTGAAAAAGGTGAAGTTGCCGAGTTGCCTCTGAATGCCACGCAAAATTATAGTGTGCTGATGCGCAAAGGAGCCAAATCCAATGACATCCGGCATGAATTGCTGGTCGCCAAAGAATTGAAAGCTCCGATCAAAGCCGGGCAAAGTATTGGTAAACTGGTGGTCTACCAGGGCAATGACGTGATTAAGGAGTTCGACATTCAGGCTCCGCAGGATGTGAATAAGGCTGGCTGGTGGAAGCTGTTCAAGCGGACAACGTCCAACCTGTTTGACTAAACGGCGATTTCTGCGAGTTGCACGTATCCTTCGAACATATTTTGTAGTTAAATAGGGGTTTTCTTCTAGTTTTGTCGGGGGGCAGGAAAAGCCTTCGGAAGCGTAGAAATCCTTGTTCTAAGACAGGGAGGAGAGTGAGCAAACGTGAACTTGCATGTGGAAATGGAACACCATCGCGGGATTCTGATTGTACGATTATCCGGGGAGCTGGATCACCATACAGCTGACATGGTACGGATGCAAATGGATGAAGCTATCCAGCGGAGACAAAGCGAGCATCTGGTACTCAGCCTGAAAGATCTGCAATTTATGGACAGTTCAGGTCTGGGTGTCATTTTGGGAAGATACAAGCTCATTAAGAATAAAGGTGGCAAGATGGTGGTCTGTGACGTCAATTCGCCAGTGTACCGTTTGCTGGAAATGTCGGGTCTTTTCAAGATTATGCCGATATACGAAAATGAGGGAACTGCTCTCTCAGGTCTGGAGGTCGTCTCATGAATGAAGGAACAGGGACAAATTTCATGAATCTGCAATTCGCGGCCAAGTCAGAGAATGAATCGTTTGCACGGGTAACCGTTGCTGCATTTATCTCCCAGCTTGATCCAACGATGGACGAGCTCAGTGACCTGAAGACGGTCATTTCGGAAGCCGTGACCAACAGTATCATCCACGGATACAACAATAACTCCGAGGGTGTTGTGTCCATCCAGGCCGAGATTCGGGAAGACATGATCACCATTATTGTGGAAGACCGCGGTGAAGGAATCGAAGATCTTGAACTGGCCAAGCAGCCGCTATATACGTCCAAACCCGAACTTGAGCGATCGGGCATGGGCTTCACCATTATGGAAAACTTTATGGATGAATTCGAAGTCAGCAGTGAGCCCGGCAGAGGCACCTCCATCAAGATGAAAAAAAGGATTGAATCCAAGAAAGCATTGTATAATTAGGGGTTGGTGTTCTTATGGATGCTGAAGTGAAACCATCTTCACAGACCTATTTGGACGATGCCGAGGTCAAACGGCTGATTGCGCTCAGTCAGTCGGGTGACCATGTCTCACGGGATACGCTGGTGAACTGCAACATCAGACTCGTCTGGTCCGTCGTACAGCGTTTTATGAACAGGGGATATGATCCGGAAGATCTGTTCCAGATTGGTTGTATCGGTCTGCTCAAGTCAGTGGACAAATTCGATCTCAGTTATGACGTGAAGTTCTCAACCTACGCGGTACCGATGATCATTGGAGAAATCCAGCGATTCCTGCGGGATGACGGTACCCTGAAGGTCAGTCGTTCACTGAAAGAGATGGCGAATAAAGTCCGCAAAAAAAGGGACGAACTGTCCAAACATCTGGATCGTTTACCAACGATTAAGGAAGTTGCCGCAGAGCTGGGGGTAACCCCGGAGGAAGTTGTATTTGCCCAGGAAGCGAACAAACCACCGACCTCCATCCATGAGACGGTATTTGAGAACGACGGTGATCCCATTACGTTAATGGATCAGATTGCCGACGAGTCTCAGGAACGTTGGTTTGACAAGCTGGCCCTGAACGAAGCCATCGGTGGTCTTAGTGAGCGGGAGCGGTTAATTGTTTATCTTCGGTATTACCGGGATCAGACCCAGTCCGAGGTTGCCAGCAGATTGGGAATATCTCAGGTGCAGGTATCACGTCTGGAGAAAAAAATACTGCAATCCATCCGCGACCAGATCGCGCAGTGATGCTGGGATTGCAACAACAATATTGGCGCTTATGCACCAATATACGACAACTAACAACCTTCTATCGCGCATTATGGCGGGGGAGGTTATTTGTTGTTAGAGAAACAAAGCGAATATCCCCACTTTTAATTCCCTTTCTGTCTACTACCCCAGCATATTTATTTCAAACGTTTGGAAGCGGGAGGGCGATGGGTAGCGGAGGGATGGAATCGGTCAAAAGGAGCGAAGCGTTCGCCTTTAGCACCGGATTTCCTCCTTGAAAAGGAGAGTTCAAGAAATCCGGGGATAACAGCGACCAATGACCGATCCATCCCGCAGCACTAGCACAACCTCCCGATCTTTTTCCAACCCGTTTGTAATAAATTTGCACATTCTTCAAATACTAACCTAAATTACGCAGTAAAGGAGTGCTATGGATGTCCCAGACACCCACTCCAATGGTCTATATTCGTCTGCGCAGCCGTATTCGCATCCAGAGGGGCAGAGCAGTCAAGCTTGGAGACATTGCACATGTACTGACCTCATCTGAAGACCAGGAGGGCAGGCTACTGGAGCTTGAACTGCTGCGCCCTGGATCGGAGGATGGCAATCTGATCCTCATTGATATATTGCAGATTATTCCCCGAATTCGGCACATCTTGCCGGAGGTAACTGTGGAACTGATGGGATCAGGTCATACGTTGGTTGAAGTCATCGCGGGAAATGGTCAACCTTCCAAGTCCCTGTTCATTCTGGTTTGGTTGCTGCTGTTCTTTGGATCAGCCTTGACCATCATGAATTTTCATGCCGATGTGAACATGCAGGAAGTACAGATTCGTATTGTGGAGATGCTTACTGGGCATCGGGACGAACATCCCTATCTGTTCCAAGTGGCGTATTCCATTGGCATTGGATTCGGAATGGCCGTATTTTTTAATCATTTGTTCAAGAAAAAGTGGAATGAGGAACCTACCCCGCTAGAAGTGGAGATGTTTCTATACCAGCAAAATGTAGATAAATATGTGGTGATTGAAGAGAGCGAACGGATGCATGAGCAGGAACGCAGGGAGATGAATGCGGATGAGCGTTCTTAATGGAGCAATCAGCATTGTATTGGGTATTGCAGGGGGAATTGCCGTAGGGAGCGGCGTAATTGCGCTCATTCTGGTGCTCGATATGATTCCCAGATTGGCTCAACTTACGCAATCGTATGACAAGACTCACTGGTACGAAGGGGCGCTAATTGGTGGTTCACTGCTCGGGACGGTGGCGGATTTCTGGCACTGGAAAATGCATGGGGTGCTGCTGCTCAGCCCGATTGTTGGTTTGTTCTGTGGCGTGTTCATCGGTCTGCTGGCCGCCGCGCTCACTGAGGTACTCAATGTACTGCCCGTATTAGCCAAACGATTGGGCATGAAACCTTATTTGTTTGGATTACTGCTCGCCATGATTTTGGGCAAAATGACAGGTTCCCTGTTTGATTTTTTCATATATCAGCGGTAACTCGTGGCCATAGGAGGATGGAAGATGGACGAACGAACGGAGCACACAGGCCAGGAAAATAGTGAAGGTATAACGGAAGAGATGTTACACAAGTCTGCTTATGAGATTCAGAAGGAAGAAGAGGAGAAAGCGTACAATAAGAAAAAACAAAATGAGATGTCCGACAGCATTGAGGAATCCGTACAATATTGGCAGGAAAACGATGACATCTCCCCACGCATGAGTGAGAACAAATATACGCTGCAACAGGTACTGGGGCTTGGGGAATCGTTCGACGTGAATTTGAGGGAAATGGTCCTGGGGGGCAAGCACGTTGGATTGCTGATGATCACGGGCTTCGCTAAGGATGAGATTTTGCTTGAAGTATTGAAAAGATTGACCTATCTCACGCCAGGTGACGTGTCCGGACATGCTCTCAAATCCTATTTTGAATGTTACATTCCCCATATTCAGGTAGAAAAAGTCGACAAGATGAGTGCAGTCATCAACAAGGTTCTTACCGGGATGAGCGCAATGTTCGTTGAAGGGGACCGCTCGGTCTTAATTATGGATACCCGGAGTTATCCGGTACGTTCACCCGAAGAACCTTCATTGGAAAGGGTAGTCCGAGGTTCCAGAGACGGCTTTACCGAAACGCTGCTGACCAATGTAACCCTGGTGCGGCGTAGAATACGCGACCCTGGCCTGAAGTTTGAGATCATGCAGGTGGGGCGGAGAACACAAACCGATGTCTGTGTGGTGTATATTGACGATATTGTGGATAAAGTTCAGGTAGATTCCGTTCGTGAAAAAATACAGCGAGTGGATATCGATGGTATTCCCGCAGCCGACAAGCAGCTGGAAGAAGCGATTATCAACAAGGGTTGGAATCCGTTTCCGCTCGTTCGTTATTCGGAACGACCGGATGTTACAGCTTCCCATTTGCTGGAAGGGCGAGTTGTCATTTTTGTAGACACTTCCCCAAGTGTGATGATTTTGCCTACGACCTTCTTCGATCTGTGTGAACATGCGGAGGAAAACAGACAGACGGCATTGATGGGGACGTATTTAAGATGGGTGCGTTTTGCAGGGATTCTCATATCATTGTTTTTGCTACCACTATGGCTTCTCATGGTTATTGACCCTTCGATTAAACCGATGGGACTCGACTTCATTGGTCCGCAGGAAAATGTAAAGCTACCGCTGATTCTACAGTTTCTACTGATCGAACTGGGCGTCGATTTATTACGGATGGCAGCGGTCCATACGCCTACACCTCTGGCATCGGCTATGGGCTTGATCGCGGCAATTCTAGTCGGGGATATCGCCGTCAAAACAGGATATTTTGTCAATGAAGTTGTACTCTATATGGCTATCGCAGCCATCGGTATGTTTGCTACGCCGAGTTACGAGCTGGGTCTCGCCAACAGGTTGGTCAGGTTAGTTCTGCTCATTGCAGTAGCGATATTCAAGGTTCCGGGATTGGTCGTGGGCTGTACATTGCTCATATTGGCGCTTACCGTTCACCGGTCGTACAATTCTTCGTATCTCTGGCCTTTTATACCGTTTAATGCAAAAGCCCTGGGCAATTTTTTATTCCGGCTACCGTTGCTGGAAAATAAAAAACGTCCATCATTTAATAAAACCCGTGATAACACCAAAATGTCCGATGATCCGGACGGGGAACTGCGAAAAAGTAAAAAACACAAATGATCTTCCGAAAAATCCATTCATCTCGCTGTCTAATTTGATATACTGGTGTAAAATCATTGGAATATCAATTGTTCCAGTATATAAAAAGTGAGGAATGCAGATTATGTATTTACATGGTACAAGTAAAATAAATGCGCAAGGACATCTGGAGATTGGCGGAGTTGATGCAACAGATCTGAAAGAACAATTTGGAACTCCCCTGTATGTTGTGGACGAGCAATTGGTTCGCGAGCGTTGCAGAGAGTACATGGATGCATTCCGTGCTTCCGGACTGGGCTTCCAGGTTGCTTACGCAAGTAAAGCATTCTGTGTAATGGCGATGTGTGCCCTTGCAGCAGAAGAAGGACTTTCCCTGGATGTTGTATCTGATGGTGAACTGTTTACTGCACTGCAAGCAGGATTCCCAGCTGAGCGCATTCACTTCCACGGTAACAACAAAACGTTGGAAGAGATCGAAATGGCTCTTGATGCGGAGATCGGATGTTTTGTTGTTGATAACTTCAATGAATTGCATCTGTTGCAGGCTGTAGCAGCGGACAAAAATCGTAAAGTGAACATTTTGCTTCGTGTGACGCCTGGTGTTGAGGCACATACGCATGAATATATTTCCACAGGTCAAACGGATTCGAAATTTGGATTCGATATCGGCAATGGTACAGCATTTGAAGCGATTGACTTGGCTTCCAAGCAGTCCAACCTGGTATTGCTCGGTGTGCATTCCCACATTGGTTCCCAGATCTTCGAAGTTGAAGGCTTCCAGATGGCTGTTCAACGTGTTGCTGAATTTGCAGCAAGTGTATATGAGCGTCTTAATGTTGCTTTCAAAGTGGTTAACCTTGGTGGTGGATTCGGAATCCGTTATATCGATGGAGATACGCCGCTTGAAGTTGCGCAATACGTGAAGGCTATTACAGATGCCGTTAAAAATCATTTTGCTCAAATCGGCTATGCCGTACCTGAGATCTGGGTTGAACCAGGCCGCAGCATCGTGGGTGAAGCGGGAACAACGCTGTATACTGTTGGAACAAGCAAAGACATTCCAGGTGTACGTAAATACGTTGCCGTGGATGGTGGTATGACTGATAACCCACGTCCTGCTTTGTATGAATCCAAGTACGAAGCTGTGCTTGCCAATCGTGCAAATGAGGCTGCTCAGGAAACGGTATCTGTTGCGGGTAAATGCTGCGAGAGTGGCGATATGTTGATCTGGGATCTGGACCTGCCAAAAGTGGAAAGCGGCGATCTGCTCGCTGTAGCTTGCACAGGCGCGTATAACTACTCCATGGCGAGCAACTACAACCGGATTCGTCGTCCGGCCGTTGTATTTGTCAAAGACGGTCAAGGAGATGTCGTGGTACGCCGTGAGACGTATCAAGATATCATCCAGAATGACCTGGTACCTGCACGTATTGGCAAACAGCCAGTGACTCGCTAATTCGTTTAAAAGTTGAAGCAGATGAAAAGGGACCTTCCTTTTTCGTCTGCTTTTTGCGTATTTGAGCTAAATCATGAAAAAAGTTGCCGTTTTTTTTGCGATCCAGACATTTTCGGTGTACACTAAGAAAAGTGCTGTAATGCTTGGCCCAGGGTCATGCGTTTTGGTACCATTAACGATGGTCAATACGAAAGGAGTCATTTACATATGGCGAAACAAGCGAAAATTAAATTGGCAAACGGCGGAGAAGTTTTGATCGATCTGTTCGATCAAGAAGCTCCAAACACAGTAGCAAACTTTGAGAAACTGGCTAACTCCGGTTTCTACAATGGTCTTACATTCCACCGCGTTATTCCGGGCTTTGTAGCTCAAGGCGGATGCCCTAACGGTAGCGGTGCAGGTGGCCCAGGTTACACAATCAACTGTGAAATTAACCCAAACAAACATGAGCGCGGAACACTTGCTATGGCACATGCTGGCCGTAACACAGGTGGAAGCCAGTTCTACATCTGCTACCAACCGCAACCACATTTGGATGGACAACATACTGTATTTGGTAAAGTAACTAAAGGTATGGAGTTCGTGGACGCTTTGGAAGGTAAAGACAAAATGGAAACTGTTGAAGTTGTAGAAGCTTAATACCTTCACCTTAACTGGATCCAATCATGAAGTGCTTCTTTTAAAGAAGCACTTTTTTTATTTTTTTACATACTTGAAATCGATGATTAGAAAGGATGAATAAAACCTTGGATATGGTTACTCAGCTAAGCTTGTTAAAACAAATTTATAGTGAGCGCACGTTGTGGGATGAAGAACTGCAGGCATCGCGACATGTTGTTCCGGATAGTCTGTCCGTAAAGGATCGAGAAGCGCTTGAGACAGACGGGCATGAACCGAATCGATTTGTACGTCCGCAACATGATGAAACGATTACTGAGCTGAAAAAAGTTGCAAATCAATGGACGATCAATGATGCAGCGCAGGCCTTTGTATCCTCTTTGTGGTCAGCACCCATGATTTGGCGCTCGTTGCTTACAAGCAAGCTTATTGCGAGCAGTATGCCAAGTCATGAACATACGCCATATCCATCTTCGAACACTTGTAAGATCTGCGGATTAAGTGTAGATCAAGCAATCGACACGACGCTGCAATGGTATTGGAGGATGACCAATGGAACCCCGTTGGACGGTGATCCTTTTGGAAGCGTGTTGGCACTTCGAGAACTGGCTACCGCGAAGGAGATTCCAATACCCAATGAATACGACCGCTGGACATTCCGTGCGGTGTTAACGGTGCTGCGCGAGTTACCTCCCAAAACACGTTACAGCAAGGCAGCAGTAGCGCTCAAGAAGGAACGTCTTTTGCCTACACAGAAGGAATATGTCTACCGTGATTTGCTTGAGACGTTAGCTCTGATTGGCATACTGGATACGCCGGAGCATCCTGGTATGATCACGGAATTTACCTCTTATATGCAACGTGACGCACGCCCCAATGTGCGGGTTGAAGTGCAGGCCCCTCTGGCGTGGTGGGATTCATCTGTCGGAATTAATGAGAACAACCTGAACAAGATATTTCATGAGTTTGATCTGAATAATATATCTCTTGCGGATAAGCCTGATGAGAGTCCAGCTGTAAAGGACACGATCTTAGGTGCATTGGAGAAGAAGAGAAGTGTTCGCGGAAAAGTGCCAAAGGCATCTCCTGATGCAGGTACCGGGGAGGTACAGTCTGGCGATGTGTATGCTGTTCGGGTCCGGGAAGGTGTATGGGTGACAGTATATTGTCATGAAGTCAGAGACAAACGCGTCATCGTCGAATATCTGGATGGTGTCTTTCCAGAGATGCCGGGAAAAGCAGATTTGCATGGGACGTTTCGACCGAGAGCGAATGGACGCTGGAAATGCTCGGCTATTGGGATTGATTCCACAAGTTGGGTCAGAAGGGTCGCACGAGAGTTCTCGCTTCCGACTTCGCCCCTGCAAGAACCTGACCGCATTCCATTTCATAATGCCAAAGAATTAAAGCATATGGCGAGCTGGTGTTTTCCTGATATGTAGAATGATACGATGGATGTGAGAATGTGCCTCCAAGCAAAAACCGTACCTCCTGAGTGAACTGCACCCCAATTGTTAGACACAACTACCAATTGGAGGTGCAGTTTTTTCATGACTAAATTCAGTTCAGATGAAAAAATACAAGCCGTTATGCGTTATAAAAAGGGATCAGAAAGCTTGAAAAGCATTGCAAAATCAATCGGGCTTCACCATTCTGGCTTTTTAAACTGGATTAGACAATATGAGCATCATGGTGAAAAAGCTTTTAAAAAGGGCTATACATCATATCCTGCGCAGATTAAACTAGACGTACTTCATTATATGAACGAATTTGGGACGTCTGTTAGAGAAACGGCTGCTATATTTAATATTCCTAGCCATAGTACCCTTTTAAGTTGGCAAAAAAGCTTGGAATTACAAGGGATAGACGCCCTTCAACCAAAGAAAAAGGGGCGCTCATCCATGAAAAAAGGATCTAAAGCACAGAAGAATCAAACGCTAGTAGAAGGATCTGTAGAGGCTTTACAAGCAGAGGTAGAGCGTTTGAAAATGGAGAATGCTTATTTAAAAAAGTTGAATGCCTTAGTTCGAAACAAGGAAAAATCACCAAACAAGACAAAGCTCAAGTAGTCTATGAACTAAGGAACGAATTTTCGGTGAAAGCACTTCTAAAGCTAGCAGATATCCCTCGTAGCACGTATTATTACGTGGTAAAAGCGTTTGGTACGGTAGACAAGGATTTAGAGCTAAAAGACATGATACAAGCGATTTATAAGGAGCATGAGGGACGCTATGGTTATCGTCGTATTCGCGACGAGTTAATCAATCGTGGACACCATGTAAATCATAAAAAGGTACAGCGTTTGATGAAAGTATTGGGATTAAAGTGTTTGGTACGTATGAAGAAATATCGTTCGTATAAAGGGACAATTGGCAAGATTGCACCGAACCTATTAGAACGCAATTTCCACGCTGAAAGGCCAAACGAGAAGTGGGTTACGGACATTACAGAATTTAAATTATTCGGAGAAAAACTATATTTATCTCCCATACTTGATCTGTATAACGGAGAAATCATTACATATACGATTGGTTCAAGACCGGTCTACTCGCTTGTTTCCACGATGTTAGATCAAGCATTTTGCAGTTTAACAAATAAAGATAAACTCCTCATTCATTCGGATCAAGGTTGGCACTACCAGATGAGACCGTATCGTCATGCCCTTGAAGAACGTGGCATCACGCAAAGTATGTCCCGTAAAGGTAACTGCTACGATAACGCCGTCATGGAGAATTTCTTTGGCATCATGAAATCCGAATTATTATATTTAAAGGAATTTGAAAGTGTCTCACATTTTAAACAAGAGCTATCCAAATACATCGATTATTACAACAACAAACGCATTAAGGCAAAACTAAAAGGCATGAGTCCGGTACGATACCGGATTCATGCCCAACAAGTTGCCTAAAGATATAATCTGTCTAACTTTACGGGGTCACTTCAGAGAGGAAGCGGTTTTTGTTGTTTCTTAGCTTATTAAAAGTTAGTATGTGACAAAAAGGAACAAAAAACAATTGATTTTTTGGCATTAAAGTGCTAACATCCAAGTAATAACGAAAGCAATCCTTCAGGGCAGGGTGCAATTCCCTACCGGCGGTGATGCAGGAAGTGTAAGGACCTATTTGTCCAGCACTTGATGCAAAGTCCGTGACCTGTCTGCCATTGGCAGATGGCTGATCTGGTGTAATTCCAGAACCGACAGTATAGTCTGGATGGGAGAAGGAGAGGTGCAGACCTAACAGGTTTGCATTCAGCAGGAGTATTGCTGCACGGTCACGATGTGTGATGTCTTGCACTGTGCAGGGAGATCCGGTTACGCCGGACAGTTCCATACATATGCCGCACTTTAAAAGCTCTTTACCTGTAATTGATGTTCATTAAGGTATGTGTCTATTTTCACTTGCCCGAAATGAAGTTTTGGGCAAAGTGTTGGCGTGCTGTATCCATTTAACTCCTGCTGTTGACATTTGTCTCTCATCATCCCCATCGAACTGATTGTTCGACGGGGATTTTTTAATAAACAAGACTTTAAACCGCGGGGTGAACGGATTTGGAAATGATCAATGATGAATTTTATATGGCACTGGCATTGGATATGGCGGAACGAGCACAGGGACAGACGGGGATCAATCCGGTCGTTGGATGTGTAGTTGTGAAAGAAGGTCGTATTGTAGGCCTGGGGAGCCATCTGAAACGTGGAACCGGTCATGCAGAGGTGCATGCACTTAACATGGCAGGCAGTGATGCAGAAGGAAGTACGGTATACGTTACACTTGAGCCTTGTAGTCATTATGGCAAGACGCCACCTTGTAGTGAACGCCTGATTCATGAAAAGGTGAAACGTGTTGTGGTATGTTGTGAAGATCCAAATCCGCAAGTATCCGGCAGAGGCATAAGCATGCTTCGTCAACAAGGCATTGAAGTTGAAGTTGGCGTACTGCGTGAGCGTGGAAGACGCATGAATGAAAAATTCATTAAATTTATTACAACGGGTCTACCTTTTGTGACACTGAAGACAGCTACAACTTTGGATGGGAAAATTGCTACTCGCAGCGGAGACAGCAAGTGGATCTCGAACGAGCCTGCTCGTGAGATTGTGCATGCCCTTCGTCATCGTCACCAGGGAATTATGGTTGGCGTGGACACAGTGATTGCCGATAATCCGGAACTTACAACCCGTTTGCAAGTCGAAGGCATTAGTCCGGTGCGCATTGTGGTGGATTCAAAGTTACGTCTTCCAGTAGGTGCCAAAATGGTTAAGGATGGTCTTGCTCCAACATGGGTGCTAACAACAGACGAAGCCAGTCCTGAAGCTGCTGAACGTTTGGAAGCCTACGGCGTCGAAATTATACGCTGTGGTCCTGGACCACGTGTGGATCTGTTAAACGGACTTAGCAAGTTGGGTGAGCGTGACATTGGTTCAATTTTGCTTGAAGGTGGAGGTACCTTGAATGGAGCCATGCTGGAGGCAAGGTTGGTCGATCGACTGCTGATGTTTATCGCTCCGAAGATTGTAGGCGGTTATGATACACCTGGAAGCTTCCGCTTCGAAGGTGTGGAACGTATGAATCAGGCGATTCAATTGAATCAGTTGGAGATCGAACAAGTTGGAGATAATATCAGCATTGGTGGTATTCCGGTGTGGCCTGAATAAATAAATGGATTTGAAAGTAGAAAGTTAGGTTTTTTATAACTTGAAAAAGGGAGGCGGCAGCATGTTTACCGGTTTGGTGGAAGAAGTCGGTCAGATCCGGCGTATTGGTCGGAAAGGCGAAGCGATGGTCCTGAATATCGGAGCTTCCGCCATCATGGACGATCTGAAGATTGGTGATAGTGTAGCAGTGAACGGCGTGTGCTTAACTGCGACAACGCTCGAAGGTGGAGGTTTTAGCGCCGATGTAATGCCTGAAACCTATCGCCATACCAATCTCAGTCAGCTGCAATCAGGCAGTAAAGTTAATCTGGAGCGGGCCATGCAATCAGGCGGTCGTTTTGGCGGACATATCGTACAGGGCCATGTCGATGGTACTGGAGTGATTGGCAGTATAACACGTGATCAGAATGCAATTGTGTTTGAGATCAAGCCTGATGATCACCAGTTGTTCAAATATTTGATCCCCAAAGGATCGGTTACACTGGATGGCATTAGCTTGACCGTTGTCCATACATCGGATACCGCATTCACGGTTTCCATTATCCCGCATACCATTGGTGAAACTGTACTAAATGTGAAAAAGACAGGGGATACCATTAATATCGAATGCGATATTTTGGGCAAATATGTGGATCATCTGCTCCAGTATGGCAGAGGACATCGGGAGACGGAGGCTGGCAAGCCGCGCAGTATCAGTGAAGATTTTCTCTCCAATCACGGATTTGTATAAATAGAGAACAGAAATTAACTGGAGGTGGACCAATGTCAGAACAATCCATTCTGGACACAATAGAAGAAGCCATATATGATCTCATGCGTGGTAAACCCGTCATTGTTGTGGATGATGAAGATCGGGAGAATGAAGGCGATTTTATCGCTTTGGCCGAAAAGGCGACACCTGAAGTCATTAATTTCATGATTACTGAAGGTAGAGGTCTGGTCTGTGTTCCGATTACACAACAACGTGCGGACGAACTTAACCTGAAACCAATGGTTCAACAAAATACGGATTTCCATGGAACAGCTTTCACCGTTTCTGTGGACCACAAAGATACGACAACAGGTATCTCGGCACATGAACGCTCTATTACTGTGAAAGGTCTGATTGATCCTGAGGCGAAAGCCGGGGACTTCCGTAAGCCTGGTCACATGTTCCCGTTGATTGCAAAAGACGGCGGTGTACTCCGGCGTGCCGGACATACGGAAGCTGCAGTAGATCTTGCTATCATGTGTGGTTCCTACCCTGCTGGCGTTATCTGTGAAGTGATTAAGGAAGATGGCACGATGGCCAGACTTCCGGATCTGCAGGAGATTGCCCGCAAACATGATCTGAAGCTGATCAGTATTCAGGACATGATTCGTTACCGTAACGAAAAAGAACAGCTGGTTCAACGTGAAGTGGCTGTGCGTATGCCAACTGACTTTGGTGAGTTTCAAGCGGTGGCTTATACAAATGCTGTGGACAATAAGGAACACGTGGCTTTGGTCAAAGGAGAAATTGATGGTTCGAAACCTGTGCTTGTACGTGTGCACTCTGAATGTTTGACAGGTGATGTATTCCATTCGCATCGTTGTGACTGTGGTCCGCAGTTTGATGCGGCACTCAAACAGATTCACGAGGAAGGCAATGGCGTACTGTTATATATGAGACAGGAAGGTCGGGGGATTGGGCTGATCAACAAACTCAAAGCCTATAAGCTGCAAGAGGAAGGTATGGATACTGTTGACGCAAACCTGAGTTTGGGTTTTGCTGCTGACTTGCGTGATTACGGAATTGGCGCTCAAATTCTGAAAGACCTTGGGGTTCGTCAGATCAGACTGCTAACTAACAACCCTCGTAAAATTAAAGGTCTTGAAGGATATGGACTTGAAGTCGTAGAGCGTGTCGCGATCCAGATGGAGGAGAACGAGGACAATACGGTGTATCTTCATACCAAGCAAGCCAAGTTGGGGCATATGCTCAAGTTTGATGATATCGAGCAGAACGAAGAGTAAATAATTTTAGATGAATAACGTTCACCATGTAATTTATGGAAGAGATTAATTAGGGATTTCCGTTACTTACATTACATTATACCGTTAGGGAGATGACATGAATGGCACAATTTTTTGAAGGACATTTAGTATCAGAAGGATTAAGATATGGAGTTGTTGTTGGACGTTTCAACGAATTCATCACGAGCAAATTGCTTAGCGCAGCGCTCGATGCATTCAAACGTCACGGCGTGAAGGATGAGGAAGTGGATGTAGCCTGGGTTCCAGGTGCGTTCGAAATCCCTTTAATAGCGCAGAAAATGGCGGAGAGCGGCAAGTATGATGCAGTAATTACCTTGGGAACTGTCATTCGTGGGTCCACTACGCATTACGATTATGTGTGCAACGAGATGGCTAAAGGGGTAGCGGCAATCAACCTGAAAACAGGCGTGCCTACAATCTTTGGACTGGTTACAACAGAAAATATTGAACAAGCGATTGAACGTGCCGGAACCAAGGCGGGTAACAAAGGTTGGGATGCGGCTACGGCGGCAATTGAGATGGCAAACTTGACGAAACAGCTAAAATAGTGCTTATTTAATAGTAGTGCCCTGCTTTGCGCAGACGAACACGGGAAACCGGATTCGGACGGCTTAGCAGGGTTTTGTATTTTTCTGGCGGGAGGATTCGTCTAGTGACGGTAGTTACATACAAACTGGAGACTTTTGAAGGGCCTTTGGATCTGCTGCTTCATCTGATTGATAAGGCTGAAATTCATATCCAGGATATTCCCATCAGCGATATTACCGATCAATACATGGCGTACCTGCATTCGATGCAGGAACTGGAACTGGATATTACGAGTGAATTTCTGGTCATGGCAGCAACATTGCTGTCGATCAAGAGCAAACTTTTATTGCCCAAACCACCGGTCATTGAGGATTTCGAGGATTATGATTATATGGAAGAAGAAGAAGATTATGATCCACGTGCAGAGCTGATTGCACGTCTGATAGAATATCGCAAGTACAAGGGAATTGCACGTCATCTTCATGAACGGGAGTGGGAACGCAGCCTTATATTTTCCAAAGAGCCCGAGGATCTGCGCCCCTATATGCCCGTAGAAGCCCAATCGAACCCGGTTGAGGGTTTACACACCTCTGATCTGATTGCAGCATTCCAGAAGGCGCTACGCAAGGCTGAGAAGCGTACAACTGTAACCCGAATCAAACGGGATGAGATTTCGGTTAAGGACCGGATACGGGATGTCATCGGCGCTTTGGAAAGTATGGGGCCGGGAGGCAGACTGTTATTCTCCAAGTTGATGGATGAGCATATCTATCGCCATGAGATTGTTGTCACTTTTCTGGCGGTGCTGGAACTGATGAAGATGAAGCAGATTGTCTGTTATCAGGAACGGATGTTTGAGGATATCGTTATGGAGTGGAGAGGGGAAACAAAGAATCATGGATTTTCCGAAATTGAAATCGATTATTGAAGGCCTGCTGTTTTTGTCCGGAGAAGAAGGTCTGAGTATCAAACAAATCGCCGAGATCGTCGACCAGCGAGTGGAGCTTGTAACGGACGCGATTGAGGAGATGATTCATGAATTTTCACAGCAGGGACGAGGTGTACAGATTCTCAAGATCGCGGGTGTAGTTCAGTTGGGCACCTTGCCTGAGCATGCTGTGTATTTTGAGAAACTGGCATACTCTCCAGCACGAACATCCTTATCCCAAGCGGCTCTGGAGACGCTGGCTATTGTAGCGTACCGGCAGCCCATTACACGGGTAGAGATTGAGGAAATCCGCGGTGTAAAATCGGAGCGGGCCATTCATACACTTGTGAATAAGGATCTGATTATTGAAGTGGGACGAGCCGAGGCGATCGGACGACCAATTCTGTACGGAACGACCAAGTCATTTCTGGATTATTTCGGATTGGCTTCAATTAAAGACCTACCGGAACCAGGCTTGTTTGAAGATTCGGAAAACCTGGAGGAAGAGACACAACTCTTATTCAACAAACTGGATCTGCAACAACTGGAACCGGAAAGTGCTGATCCGGCGGATGATCTAAGTCATATCGACAGCGAAGATGATAATACGGATTCTTCACTCTAATTTGCAAGCTCATACTAACCGGCACCCATCAGTGGAGTCGGTTTTTTTGTGTATTATTTTTAGATGAATTGAACTAAACATTGTACACAGAACGGAGAGGACAGAAATAATCTGAAGAAACGGAGTGTTCGCCTTTATCCCCGGATTTACCCTTTAGAGAAGGGAATCAAAAAAATCTGGGGATAACAGCGATCGGAAGGTTATTCTGTCATCGGAGTGACCAGTGTAACTAATCTTTAGACCAATTTGTGTATATAAAAGGTTACGGACCGGTTCCAAATAAATATGAAATGGGATTTTTAGGTCAGACGTGAATTTTTTCCTATTCAAAGTGCCATACTAGACGAGAAAAGAATTGAGG
This sequence comes from Paenibacillus sp. SRL342, assembly GCF_984798905.1. Taxonomy (NCBI): domain Bacteria; kingdom Bacillati; phylum Bacillota; class Bacilli; order Caryophanales; family Paenibacillaceae; genus Paenibacillus; species Paenibacillus sp. SRL342. Next base: position 4,568,712 of record NZ_OZ481790.1, on the reverse strand, counting down.
GCTTGGAGGTAAGGCCTGTGTGGATTTGGCTTGGAGGAATCGGTTTGTTGTTCGCATTGCTGATTGCCGCAGTCCTCATCTCAAATGTTCATGTACATTTTACATTCAGTAAACATAAAAGTGATGATTACGCCAATATTAATGTTCGTCTTCTCTATGGAATTGTGCGGATTAACTATGAGATCCCGAGTATTGTTTTTCGCAATATGAAGGAAGGTTTTCTGGTCAAGACCGAACAATCCATGAATCATTCGAGAGGGGAGGTCCAGGGAAGCGAGAGGGTCAACAAACGCAAAGTCAAGAAGTGGGCTAAAGATGTGAAAATCATGCTTAGGGCAACGGACGCGCTCAAGCTGTGGTTTAAGCAAACACTCACACGCGTACATATGACTCAACTGTCCTGGGCTACCCACATCGGGGTTGGTGATGCAGCGTATACGGCTGTCCTTACGGGTTGGGTATGGGGAATCAAGTCCATTATCATTGGTTTTCTGACCTATCAGGTTAAGTTTGAAAAGACGCCAATGCTTGAAGTTATACCGGTATGGTCAGATGAGATGGAGTTCCGGACGGAACTTGAATTCCGATTGAAGATCCGGATTACAGCCATTATGGTTGCAGGAATAAGGTTATTAACCCGAGTGTTACAAGTCGAGGGCGGATGGCGGATGTGGTTCAAGCTACTGCGGGAGCAGCGTCGTAAACACAAGGAGAAACAAAAGCTCGAAGGGGCAAAACCGTAACTCTTTGAAGACAGCGATGTGTTATTCGTTCATGTTTTCTCAATTTGGACTGGCAGTTCTGATGGGTACAGTGATGTGTAGAACACTCGTTACACATTTTAGCCCAGATGAGACTGAGAAATCGCAGGATATGGATAAAATGCATTTGTTACATAAGTCCCCTGGAGTTTGGGGATCATATGGTTAGATCAAACCTAGCTTACATTGAAACTGGAGGGAATTCAGATGTCAGATCATCCAATTCAAGGCTTAATGGAAACTGCAATGGAAAATATCAAGGCCATGGTGGATGTCAATACTATCGTTGGCGATGCAGTTGAAACACCTGACGGTACAGTCATTCTGCCGATCAGTAAAGTGGGTTTCGGATTTGCAGCAGGTGGTAGCGATTTTCGCGTGAATGATGAAAAGAACAAGGAGACTGGTTCCACGACAGGAGCGAAGACAGAGCATGCCTCTGTATCTTCACCTTTTGGTGGAGGTAGTGGTGGTGGAGTTTCCATCCGCCCAATCGCATTTCTTGTCGTTGGTAAACAAGGGGTACACATTGTACCACTCGATAACTCCACGCATTTGTTTGAGAAGCTCATTGACTCTACCCCTTATGTTCTTGACCGAATCCAGGGCATGTTCCAACGTAATACAACACAAACGAATACATCAGATGTACCCGTTACACCAGACCCATCAACGTACAGCTGAATCATTTCGTCATGATCCCTCCCGCATCCAAGCGTGAGGGATTTTTGCTGTTTTTGCCCTATGGGACATACTCCAAGTTGTCCGAACATAAGATAGTACAAGATTCCAAGTGACCCGGAGGAATGAATTGATGCGAAAAATAACGAAAGTCATTGCATGCATGCTTATCCCTGTCTTCTTGCTGTCTTCATTAGGGGCAACTCAAGCCCAGGCAACAATTCAAGGTCCGTCTACACATGCGCAAAGCGCTGCTCTCATTGATGTGACATCAGGCCGGATCTTATACAGCAAAGATGGGGATAAGGAACTGCGAATTGCCAGTTTGACCAAAATCATGACAGCGATCGTAGCGATTGAACACAGCAAGCTGGATGAAAAAGTGAAAGTGACGCCCACTGCTTTTGCCAAAGAAGGATCATCTCTCTATCTCAAGTTAGGTGAAGAGATGACACTGGAGAACATGTTGTACGGACTAATGCTCCGTTCAGGCAATGACGCGGCCTCTGCGATCGCAGAACATGTCGGTGGATCGGAAGAAGGCTTTGTCCTGTTAATGAACAAAAAGGCGGAGCAAATTGGTCTGACGCATTCTCATTTTATGAACCCTCATGGACTTGATGCAGAAGGTCACTATTCTACAGCCAATGACTTGGCCCGATTAACGGCATATGCCTTGCACAATCCGGTGTTCAAACGCATCGTAGCCACGGAGGACAAATCCGCACCGAACCCCAATGAAAGCTGGGAATACTCTTGGCACAATAAAAATAAAATGCTGCGGATGTATGAAGGTGCGGATGGAGTGAAGACGGGTTACACAAAGAAAGCTTTCAGATGTTTGGTCAGCTCCGCTACACGTAACGGACAGCAGCTCGCGGCGGTAACGCTGAATGATGGAAACGATTGGAATGATCATGCTCGGATGCTTGATTTCGGGTTTGAGTACTTCCCGTTGGTAGAGGTCGCCAAGCAAGAGCAGCCTGTGCAAAATACAGATGTCGTTACGGGCCGTGGATTCTGGTACCCACTGGCTAAGAGTGAACAAGGCTCATTGACCAAGAAACTGGTACTACACGAAAATCGAGGACAGTCGGAAACGGAAACGGAAACGGAAGGCAAGGAACAATCGACAGATCCTTCGTTCGGATTGGCAGGTCGCATTGATATGCAGCTTGATGGCAAACTTGTTGGCTCAATTCCCGTGTATCGCAAAGGCAGTTATATTCCTCCTGAACCGAAGACAGAAGATGCAACACTGGGTGGAGTCGGTGATGTCTCTTCCTGGGCAGCTGCATGGCGTGCCGTGTTAAGCCATCTATTGTCTCCTTAGCTAAATCGCCATTGAAGGGAGGATATAATCCGTGATTAATTTAATTTGGCTGCTCATGATTTTAATCGGATTTGCTTTTGCAGCCGTCAACGGCAATATCGAAGTGGTCACGCAAGCTGCTTTTGATGGGGCGGCAACGGGAGTCACGGTCTGTTTTGGACTGATTAGTGTGCTAGTGTTCTGGATGGGCATGATGAAAATGGCTGAAGATGCGGGTCTCCTGGCCCGGATTGCCAAGCTGCTCGGTCCGGTTGTTGGCTTCCTGTTCCCCGATGTGCCCAAAAATCATCCGGCGATGGGTTATATTCTCTCTAATATGAGTGCCAATCTGCTGGGGCTAGGAAATGCGGCTACTCCGATGGGAATCAAAGCCATGCAACAGCTGCAGGAGCTTAATCCGGACAAACAAACAGCTTCTCCTGCCATGTGCACCTTACTGGCTCTGAATACGGCTAGTATTACCATTATTCCGACAACGCTGATCGCCATCCGCTTAAACTATCATTCCGCCAATGCTACAGAGATTGTGGGAACAACATTGATGGCTACCATTATCGCTACACTTGCTGCTATAATCGCCGATCGCTGGTATCGGAACAGGGCATTACATAAACCGCCGCGCATACAGAAAAGTGGCAATCCCGGCATGAAAGGATGAGCACCTTTGTTAACCTTCATCAACTGGATCTCCGTCTGGGCCATCCCGGTTATTATCGCGTTTGTTCCATTATATGCGTTTACCAAAAAGGTCCCGGTTTACGAATCCTTTGTTGATGGGGCCAAGGATGGATTCTCTACTGCAATTAGTATTATTCCGCATCTCGTGGGCATGATGGTCGCAATCAGCGTATTTCGTGCCTCGGGTGCACTGGATTTTGTGATTAGTCTGTTCGCTCCACTTGTGTCATGGATGGGTGTTCCAGGGGAAGTGTTGCCACTCGGAATACTGCGTCCTTTAACGGGGACAGGCTCTCTGGCGTTTACAACCGATCTGATCAAAACCCATGGCCCTGACTCCATGATTGGACGTATGGCATCTACGATTCAGGGAAGTACAGACACCACGTTATATGTGCTGACTGTTTATTTTGGAGCTGTAGGCATAAGGAACGGTCGGTATGCACTCAAAGTAGGGTTGTTTTCCGATGTCGTTGGTTTTATTGCTGCCCTCGCCATTTGTTTGCTCGTTTTTGGTTAAAAGATATCTCCTTTCCTTCCGATATATTAGATATGCTAGAATAATAGCGGAGGAGAGTGAGACATGCAGAAGAGTTGGAAACGAATGCTCCGTGTCGGAATGTCAGGCGTGCTTGCTATTGCAATGCTCGCGGGTTCAACGGGGCTGGCGGCGGCTCAATCCGTTCAGACAATACATTTTACAGGTTACTTCGACAAACAGCTGCGTGCACAAATGGCAGTCACAGCGGATTCTTTTCCAGTCGTGAATGTACGTTTGGTCAAGCAGGATGAACCCGATATGGTATATTATGATGTTGGTACCTCAATATTGATCTCAAAGGATGAAGTGCTCACGAATTACCATGTCGTTCAGAGTTTTGCTGAACTGTCTGATGGTGATGAAGGTACACTGACTGTTGCAAGCCCGGGTTCCCTTAGTAAACCTATAAAGGCGAAAATTATTAAGACAGATCCGGTCACAGACATGGCACTGCTAAAGCTGGACAAGGAAATAGATGCCCAACCGGTCACATTTGCTAATGCAAGGGATAACCAGGTTGTCTATACGATTGGATTTCCCAAAAATCCTGCTGGTGATCTTGTCATCCTGGATGAAGATTTTCCTTCAACCTACAATACGATAGCCAAAAGCAGAGTGTTCAGTTCTCAAGCTTCGGACGTTCCAGGTAAAAAGGGAATCGGCAGTATTGTGAAATCCATGGCCCTAGGTAATTCAGGTGGTCCTGTTATGGATCAGAACAACCGGGTCATTGGTATGATGACATTTGTGTACGGTGGACGTACTTATTATATTACTTCCAAAACATTGCAGACTTTCATTAAAGAGAGTACTAAACCTGCCAAAAAACAGGTTGCAGTTGCCGGCAAAGTTTCCAATTAAATGATTTGAGAAAAAGGTCTATCTTTACGCCATCTGTGTTCAACAGGTCGTGTAAAGGCAGGCTTTTTTTGCGTCAACCTCAAAGGGGAAGGTAGCCTAAAATGCATATTCGTGTCGCCAGTTTACAAAATCCTTGGATTATCCTTGTGATTTCCTTGCGTGATGGGTATCATTAGTGTGAGGTGACATGACAAACATGGAAAGATTACAAAAAATTATCGCACAGGCAGGCATTGCATCCCGCCGCAAGAGCGAGGAACTAATCCTGTCCGGCAAAGTAGAAGTTAACGGGGAGGTCGTAACCGAACTGGGTACAAAAGCGAACCCCGAAGAGGATATGATTACAGTTAATGGAAAACCGATCCGCAGTGAGAAAAAAGTGTACTTGATGTTAAACAAGCCAAAAGGCGTAATCACAAGTGCATCTGACCCGGAAGGTCGGAAAATTGTATCCGACTACCTGAAAGGTGTCAAGGAACGTGTATATCCTGTGGGTCGTCTGGATTATGACACAGAGGGCTTATTGATCCTTACCAATGATGGTGAGTTTGCACATTTGCTGACGCATCCGAAGCATCACGTACCCAAAACGTATCATGCAACGGTTAAAGGTGTGCCGCATGGTACAGCTCTGGAGAAATTAAAGACAGGCATTATGCTGGATGACGGCATGACTGCTCCTGCAGAGGTAGAGTACAAAGATGTGGATACAGCGGCCAATGAGTCGGTCATTTCCATTACGATCTATGAAGGACGTAACCGTCAGGTTAGACGTATGTTCGAGGCAATCAACCATCCGGTAACCCGTCTGAAACGGATTTCGTTTGGTGGTATTTTGCTACAAAACCTGAAACGTGGTCTGACTCGTCATCTGACCAAAGAAGAAGTCAACAACCTAATTACCCTCGCACAATCAGAACCAGCCAAAAAAATGAAAAAAAGGTAATGTGAGGACACATAATTTTCATAAAACCGCCGCAGTTTTGTGACGAAATTCGCTATAATTGTTCATAGGATGTTCACAGTTGTCTTAGACCAATAAGATGCGAATGCTACAGTCACTTAAAAGGGGAGCAGCACATGGGGAAATCAAGAAGAACGGTGCAAATCGTCATTTTGTTATTGATCCTGGTGTTGGGCGGATATGCGATTACGACATCGGTATCCGGCTCGAATGGCAAGCCAAAGGAAGGGGACAAGTCTCCTTCTTTTGAACTGCTGGGCCTGGATGGTCAAGTTCATACGTCTGATGAGTACAAAGGAAAAGCGATGGTGATCAATTTCTGGGGCACATGGTGTGAACCTTGTGTTAAAGAAATGCCTGCACTTCAGGCGCAAGCTGACAAATGGAAGGAACAGGGAGTGCAATTTGTCGGGATTAATGTTGGAGAAGACCAGATGACCGTGGATAATTTTGTTCGGCAGGTTGGGGTTACGTTTCCAATCATGCTTGATCGGGAGAAAAACTCGGTTCGTGATTTTGGGATCTCTCCGATGCCAACGACATTCTTTGTATCCGACACGGGCAAAATCTCTACCATTCATATCGGTCAACTTGATTTGGACACACTTGACGCTCAAATTTCGCAACTGGCGAAGCAGCCCTGACAGGAGGTCTATTCGTGTTCCAAAATACCAAATGTGAGTGCGGACACCAGAATCCGGTAGGCACTGTACTATGTGAAGCATGTGGGAAACCGCTGCTGGAGTCTGAAGCTAAATCGGATGAAGTGTTGGAAATGCGTTATGATGGCATGGCGCGCCGTTCACAGCGTAGTAATCCCAACATCATTGACCGCATATGGAACTTTTTTTCTTCCGTTAAAATTGCCGTCTATATGATTGTTTTTACGCTTGTAGGTTCTATGCTTGGTACAATCTATCCGCAAGAAAGTACATTTCTGAATATCGATCCTTCCGTGTACTACAAAGAAACATACGGTCAGTTGGGACATATCTATTATCTGTTGGGTTTATCCCATACATACGAATCCTGGTGGTTTATTCTACTGCTGGTGCTGATTGGGGCATCATTGGTGATATGCAGTCTGGATCGCGTCCTGCCGCTCTACAAAGCACTGAATAAACAAAGAATACGTAAGCATACGCAATTTTTGACAAGACAGCGTCTGGTGTACCAAGGTACCATCGAAGAGGCACCAGAAGACTGGATTAAGAAAGCGGTTACGCCACTGAAAAAGAAAGGATACCGCGTGCACACCCAGGGTGATGCATTACTCGCAGAGAAACAACGATTCAGTCGATGGGGCCCATATGTTATCCATATTGGACTCATTATATTTCTGCTGGCGGTGCTCGCACGAGGGCTTCCAGGTCTGAATCTGGACGAGCATGTCGCTTTTCCTGAAGGTGAGATCAAAAAGATCCCGAATACGTCGATGTATCTCCAAAATGAACAGTTTAATGTTGAATTCTACAGTGAGGAAGAAGTACCTGAGCAATTCCGTAACCTCAATAAAACCGTTCCGAAACTGTTCGAAACAAAAGTTGTTTTGTATGAATGTACAGCAGATTGTTCGGATCTCTCGAAGAAACCTCAGTTAGCTGAGGTGGCCAGACATGATGTACGCGTGAATCATCCATTGAATTATAACGGTCTGAAAGCATATCAGTTTGATTATGATCTAACACCCACCATTCGGTCCGTAACACCTGATCTGGTCAATACAAAGACGGGTGAAGTATACGGGGCACTCAAGATCGATATGGTAGATACCCAAAGAACATTTGAAGCTGGTCCTTATAAGCTTACGGTAAAAGAAAAGTTTATGGACTTTGGATTGGATGAGAATGGTCAGCCCAAATCAAAATCGCCTTCACCTAATGCACCTGCTTTTCTCTTTCTCATCAAGGGACCGGATCTGCCCGAAGAGGGGATACAATATCTGTACTTTGCGAAGCAGATTGATAAACAAAGGTTTCAACAGGATGCGATTAACCAACAGCTGACTGGAGCTGATATTCCTTTACAGCTGGAAGTAGACAGCATGGACAAGGTCGATATTATTCAGTCCGTAAGTTATCTCAATATAAGAGTGGATAAGGCAATGCCTTTTGTGTGGGTAGGAGCCGGTATTGTTATGTTGGGTCTGGTCATGGGTTTTTATTGGCATCATCGCCGCATTTGGATTCGTTTTGATGATAAACAGCTCACCTTGGGTGGACATACCAACAAAAACTGGTTTGGCTTCAGGCGTGAAGTTGCGGCCGTTTTGAAACAGATGAATCTGGAAGTTGAAGAGAAGTCGTTGGATAACGGGGGGAACCAGGCATGAGATTATTGGATTTCAGCAGCGACGCATTTATCGTATCTTTCTTTCTCTATTGTGCTGCATTCTTGTTATATGCTGTCGCGGTCATGGGCAAAAAATGGAGTAATCGTGATCCTCTGGACCATATGAATCGCTGGGGTAAAAGAGCTTTTATCGCTTCGACTGTTGCCTTGGCGGCGCATATCGTATTTTTTGTAACCCGATGGGCTGGGGCAGGTCATATCCCGGTCAGTAACATGTATGAGTTCATGTCTTTTCTGTCCATGATGATCATGGTTGCATTTATTGTTGTATATGCCATATACCGAAAGTCATTACTGGGTTTGTTTGCCTTACCACTTACCATTATTATTATGGCGTACGCCGCTGTATTTCCTCAGGAGGTACAACCATTAATCCCGGCGCTTCAGTCCATTTGGCTGAAAATTCACGTGACATTGGCTGCGCTTGGTGAAGCATTCTTCGCCGTGGGTTTTGCCGCAGGGTTCATGTATTTGCTCCGTACTGTTGATTTCAGTGGTAAAGACAAGTCTTCAAGACGTCAACGAGGATGGGTTGAATTCACCCTGGTTACGATCGTTGTAGTCATCGGATTTATCGGAACGGTATTTGCCTTTCGTACAGCTGGTTACGAGGCGGTTTTTGTACAGAAAACGGTCAGCATTGACACAGAGGTACAGGAAAATAGTACAATAGAGAAAGTGATTTATCGCATGCCTCCGATTTTTGCACCATATAATAGCGAAGTGGAGAGCATGACACCGTTTCTTGGCATGAAAAAACCTTTACTTGAGACGCCTTCCTGGATGAACGGGGTAAATGCCGGGCGCAAGCTGAATACGGTGGTTTGGTCACTTATTGTAGGTCTAATCCTGTATGGAATTGTACGACTTCTTGTGCGCAGACCACTGGGACAAGCGTTACAACCAATGATGGATGGAATCGATGCCGATGATCTGGATGAGATAAGTTATCGCGCGATTGCCATTGGTTTTCCGATATTTACGCTGGGAGCATTAATTTTTGCCATGATCTGGGCTCAGATTGCCTGGAGTCGCTTTTGGGGTTGGGACCCTAAAGAGGTGTGGGCATTGATTACGTGGCTATATTATAGTGTGTATCTGCATTTGCGTTTATCCAGAGGTTGGCAAGGTCAGAAGTCTGCATGGCTTGCAGTTCTTGGCTTCCTGGTCGTCATGTTTACACTAGTTGGGGTGAATTTGATCATTGCCGGATTACATTCTTATGCTGGAGCTGACTAGGACAGACTTGTATTGCAAAGGTTGAGTTTAGAAGCGGGAAACACAAATGTACCTTTTTATTGAAGGGTATTCAAATATTGTTCGCCAGATCGAACATAATAGAAGTGATGAGGAGTTATTGCAAAGGGGCTGGAGAGGCATGGCTGAACATGAGAATCGAATACTGGTCGTGGATGACGAAGAGAGAATCCGCAGGCTTTTGAAAATGTATCTTGAAAAAGAAGGTTATGAAATCGATGAAGCTGAGGATGGGGAAACTGCGCTGCGTAAAGCAACAGCAGGGGACTACGGGCTGATTTTGCTTGATGTGATGTTGCCGGGTATGGATGGTGTTGAAGTGTGTACCCGTCTTCGTCAGGTGAAATCAACGCCGGTTTTGATGCTCACTGCAAAAGGTGAAGAGATTAACCGGGTTCAAGGCTTCGAAGTTGGCGCTGATGATTATGTTGTAAAACCATTCAGCCCGCGTGAAGTGATTTATCGCGTCAAAGCGATTTTGCGTCGATCTTCCGCGACAGCTTATCTCTCCAAGGAGAGCAATTCGAGTAACAACATCGTGTTCCCGCATCTGGTTATTGAGCATGATGCCCACCGGGTAACCGCTGGTGGCGAAGAGATTAGTCTTACACCGAAAGAATATGAATTGCTGCACTACCTGGCAACATCTCCCGACAAAGTTTTCTCCAGAGAAGAATTGCTCAAAGATGTATGGAATTACGAATTCTTTGGCGATCTTCGTACCGTGGATACGCACGTGAAGCGTCTTCGCGAGAAACTTAACAAGGTATCGCCTGAATCGGCGGCCATGATTACGACGGTGTGGGGTGTGGGTTATAAACTGGAAGTACCGAAGTAGTTTTAGTTTCTGGAGATCACTGGTCGGGAAGTTATGGATCACTATTATCTGCCTTGTGGGTTGTGTACTTATAGCGCTGGGTCTTTTTTTGCTGCCCTACATTGATACAAACTTTGCAGAATCCGAATCCAGAGATATTAAGCGGTTGTTCACCTATATCTGTATTATCGGATTCAGTTTAACCACGTTTTTTGCATTGTTTCTATTCACCAAAATAACGCAACCCATGCAGCAATTGATTCAGGCAGCCAATGCGATTCGCAAAGGGAACTACGGAACACGTCTCTCCCTGGTAACGAGTGATGAGATTGGTGAACTTGCCAACACATTTAATCATATGGCTGCCCAACTGGAAGATAATATTCGAAACCTTAACCATGAGAAGGAACATTTGGCGAGTGTGCTTCGCAGCATGACCGATGCGGTGGTTACATTTGATGGTGAAGGTAAAGTTATTCTGACGAATCCGCCTGGAGAAAAGATCATGCAGACATGGTATGATCTCGATTGGGCAAAAATGGACGAAGGACAAGAATCCGAGCAGTCTGACAAGACATCGCGTGATGTACCTGAGCCCCTTCTTCCTTTATTCAGAATGGTGATGGAGCAAGGTGGGGACCAGAACTCCAATGTTCACGTACAGCAAGGTGTCTGGTCTGTTCAGATGGCACCGTTGTATGCTGACAGTGTTGTCAGAGGGGCTGTGGCTGTCTTAAGAGATGTAACAGAAGAAGTGCGTCTGGAGAAGATGCGGCGTGATTTCGTGGCCAACGTATCTCATGAGATACGTACCCCATTATCCATGATGCAAGGCTACAGCGAAGCGCTTCTGGACGGCATGGCAACCTCACCCGAAGAGAGCGAAGAACTGATCCAAGTCATTCATGATGAGTCCTTGCGGATGGGCAGACTGGTTAAAGACTTGCTTGACCTTGCGCGGATGGAAGCTGGACACACGGACATGGTGATGAAGGAAGTTGACCTCGGAGAGCTACTTGAACGTGTATATCGGAAGTTCTCGGTGCGTTCAAAAGAACAGGGAATTCAACTGCAATTTAAGTTCGAACAACCAACTATTGAACTTCAACAGGCAGATGAGGATCGACTTGAGCAAGTATTTACGAATTTGCTGGATAATGCGTTCAGACATACACCTACTGGCAAAAATGTAATGATCTCAGCCGAGAGGGTCACTTATCTTCGTGCTCCATTTGTCAGAGTTTCTGTGAAGGATCAGGGTGTAGGTATCCCTTCATCCGACTTGCCATTTATTTTTGAACGATTCTACAAAGCAGACAAGGCTCGTGTTCGGGGAGAAAGTGTAGGTACGGGGCTTGGTTTAGCGATTGTGAAAAATATTGTTGATGCGCATCAGGGCATGATTACTGTCAATAGTGTGCTTGGCGAAGGAACAGAGTTTATTTTGCAATTTCCTTTGGATTCATCGAAATAGCCTGAATTTCATACAAAAAGTGCGGAAACACCCTCTTAAGGAGGGTGTTTTTTTGTTGAAGACTACCGTTTAATCTTGTTCAACGTGGAACATGAATGGTCTTTTTTTGACTAAAAAGAGTGTCCAAGATAATTTTCCTTCCTATGTTACATAAGCTTGAAAAGCAAGCAAGATAGAGGAGGATTGAGATAAGCATGTCCGATGATCGAAAAAGGGTCAATATTAAAGCTTTTCTGGACGGCAGATCTTTTAGAGCGGGCTCTCCGTTTATTCCAATAACTACAAGAGAACTGGAGGAGTTTGAATCTACACTGCGTTCTTTGGCTGTGGCTATTCCTGCTGCAATCAGTCAGCCGACTTCAGCCAATATAATGTCTTTGCAGAACGCATTACGCCAGTTACTTACTTTTGTGAATCAATCCGGATTTCGTGCGGGGGTAAAGGCAGAATTACAAGCCGTATTGGAATTAACGATTGCAGGTTCAGAGGTTGTCCCTGTTCCTCTTATTAATCTCGCAGGTAACTTGCAGAACTTACTGGATGACTTGTTAAGTGTGACGCTGCTTCTGGAAGTACCACCTGCAGAAAAAGATAAACTTGTGGGATTAATTCGATCGATCTCCATATCGCTAAGCCGGGCGACGACAACTCTTGGAACTGGAGGGATTACCGGACCAGCTGGTCCACAGGGAGTGCCAGGAGTTCCGGGGGTACCCGGTGTCCCGGGAGTCCCTGGGGTGAAAGGGGCTACTGGTACACCTGGAGGAATTGGACCAGTAGGGCCGGTTGGCCCAGTCGGTCCACAGGGAGCACAGGGGCCGGCAGGAGCACCTGGTGTTGGCTTGAACAATATTACTGCATATGATCCTGCACTGGGACCAACTTATGCTCAAGGTCAAGTAGTAAGCTACGATGGCAGTCTTTATGTTGCCAATGTAAACGGTCCCTTGGGTACACCCGGAAGTTCTCCAGACTACACTCTTTTGCTGTCGGGTGGAACGACTGGAGCAACGGGAGCAACCGGAGGTGGTTTGACAGGAGCAGTAGCATTTAATCCAGCGCTCGCCCCGGGTTATCCAGCAGGTCAAGTCATTACGTATAATGGTAGTACTTACATTGCAAGTGTAGCTGGTCCTCTAGGAACACCGGGATCTTCATCGGATTACACATTAATCGCTGCTGCGGGGGCGACTGGTGTAACTGGAGCCACAGGTGCAGGATTAAGTGGCATCGTGCCATTCGATCCCGCATTAGCCCCAACATATCCAGCTGGACAGATCGTCACGTTTGGTGGCAGTACTTACATTACAAATCTCGCTTCGCCAACGGGTACGCCAGGAAGTTCTCCAGATTATACGTTGTTAGCAGGATCGGGAGTTACAGGTGCGACCGGAGCTACGGGCATCGGTCTCAATGGTGCAGTTCCGTTTGACCCTGCAGTAGCTCCAACGTACCCAGCAGGTCAGGTCGTTACCTTCAATGGCAGTACGTATATAACGACTGTGGCTTCTCCTACGGGTACGCCAGGTACTTCGCCAGACTATACATTGCTTGCAGGTGCAGGACCTACAGGAGCCACAGGTGCGTCAGGTGTAACGGGAACAACCGGGGCGGGATTGACAGGCCTAGTGCCATTTGATCCAGCCGTAGCCCCAACGTATCCAGCGGGTCAGGTCGTCACTTTCAATGGTAGTACGTATATTGCAAATGTGGCATCGCCAACCGGAACGCCTGGGACTTCACCGGATTACACGTTGCTTGCTGGAGCAGGAGCAACGGGAGTTACAGGAGTAACTGGAGTTGGAGTAACGGGAAGTACCGGAGCTATAGGAGCGTCTGGTCTTACAGGGTTGACTGGGGCGACGGGAATTACAGGAGCCACGGGTTTAAGCGTAACGGGATCAACAGGAGTAACTGGAGGAACCGGGGCAACTGGAGCGACAGGCGTAGGTTTGAGTGGCATTGTATCATTCGATCCAGCCGTAGCCCCAACGTATCCTGCAGGTCAAGTCGTAACGTTTAACGGTAGTACGTATATTGCAAATGTGGCATCTCCAACCGGAACGCCGGGGACTTCACCGGATTACACGTTGATTGCTGGCGCAGGAGCGACAGGTGTGACCGGTGCAACTGGAGTTGGAGTAACGGGAAGTACTGGTGAAACAGGAGCATCCGGCGTAACAGGAGCGACAGGCGTAGGTTTGAGTGGCATTGTACCATTCGATCCAGCCGTGGCCCCAACGTATCCTGCAGGTCAAGTCGTAACGTTTAACGGTAGTACGTATATTGCAAATGTGGCATCTCCAACCGGAACGCCGGGGACTTCACCGGATTACACGTTGATTGCTGGCGCAGGAGCGACAGGTGTGACCGGTGCAACTGGAGTTGGAGTAACGGGAAGTACTGGTGAAACAGGAGCGACTGGTCTTACAGGGTTAACCGGGGCGACGGGAATTACAGGAGCCACGGGATTAAGCGTAACAGGAGTAACTGGAGGAACTGGGGCAACTGGTGAAACAGGAGCGACTGGTCTTGTAGGGTTGACTGGGGCGACGGGAATTACAGGAGCCACAGGATTAAGCGTAACGGGATCAACAGGAGTGACTGGAGGAACCGGGGCAACTGGTGAAACGGGAGCGACAGGCGTAGGTTTGAGTGGCATTGTACCATTCGATCCAGCCGTAGCCCCAACGTATCCAGCGGGTCAAGTCGTAACGTTCAACGGCAGTACGTATATTGCAAATGTGGCATCGCCAACCGGAACGCCGGGGACTTCACCGGATTACACGTTGCTTGCGGGCGCAGGAGCGACAGGTGTGACCGGTACAACTGGAGTTGGAGTTACAGGAAGTACGGGTGAAACCGGAGCGACTGGTCTTACAGGGTTGACCGGGGAAACTGGAATTACAGGAGCTACAGGATTAAGCGTAACGGGATCAACAGGAGTAACTGGAGGAACCGGGGCAACTGGTGAAACGGGAGCGACAGGCGTAGGTTTGAGTGGCATTGTACCATTCGATCCAGCCGTAGCCCCAACGTATCCAGCGGGTCAAGTAGTAACGTTCAACGGCAGTACGTATATTGCGAATGCGGCATCGCCAACCGGAACGCCGGGGACTTCACCAGATTACACGTTGATCGCTGGAGCAGGAGCGACAGGTGTGACAGGAGCAACCGGCATTGGAGTTACAGGAAGTACTGGTGAAACCGGAGCGACTGGTGTTGCGGGGCTAACCGGGGCAACTGGAATTACAGGAGCCACAGGATTAAGCGTAACGGGATCAACAGGAGTAACTGGAGGAACTGGGGCAACTGGTGAGACAGGAGCGACTGGTGTTACAGGGTTGACTGGGGCGACGGGGATCACAGGAGCCACGGGATTAAGCGTAACAGGTACTACTGGAGCTACAGGTGAAACAGGAGCCACAGGTATAACCGGAGCCACGGGAGTCGGCGTAACGGGAAGCACCGGGGTAACTGGTATCACAGGGGAAACCGGAGCGACAGGTATAACGGGAGCCACAGGAGTCGGCATAACAGGAAGTACTGGAGTAACTGGTGTCACAGGGGAAACCGGAGCAACCGGTGCGACTGGGGGAACAGGAGCCACAGGTATAACCGGAGCCACGGGAGTCGGTGTAACAGGAAGTACCGGAGTAACTGGTGTCACAGGGGAAACCGGAGCAACTGGTGCGACTGGGGGAACCGGAGCGACAGGTACAACCGGAGCCACGGGAGTCGGCGTAACGGGAAGTACCGGAGCAACTGGTGTTACGGGGGAAAGCGGAGCGACAGGTATAACGGGAGCAACGGGAATCGGCGTAACGGGGAGCACCGGGGCAACTGGTGCGACGGGGGAAACCGGAGCCACAGGTATAACCGGAGTAACGGGAGTCGGTGTAACGGGAAGTACCGGAGTAACTGGTGTCACTGGGGAAACCGGAGCCACAGGCATAACCGGAGCCACGGGAGTCGGTGTAACGGGAAGTACCGGAGTAACTGGTGTCACTGGGGAAACCGGAGCCACAGGTATAACCGGAGCCACGGGAGTTGGCATAACGGGAAGTACTGGAGTAACTGGTGTCACTGGGGAAACAGGGGCCACAGGTATAACGGGAGCTACGGGAGTTGGTGTAACGGGAAGTACCGGAGCAACCGGTGCGTCTGGGGGAACAGGAGCCACAGGTATAACGGGAGCCACGGGAGTGGGCGTAACCGGAAGTACAGGAGTTACCGGAGCAACAGGTGCAACTGGAACATCTGTAACATCTAACTCGGCTTTTGCTGAGAACACTAATGGTACGATTGTTGTTATATTGGGTGGTACACTCGTTCCGTTACCGAATAACCAAAATATTGGCACAGGTATAACCGTCAATGGGGCTAATGACACCTTCACACTGACCAATGCAGGTCGTTACTATATCTCATACAAAATAAGTCTGACAGCTGCACTTGCTATCCAATCTCGGGTTTTACTTAACGGTACAGTTATTCCAGCGAGTGTAGTATCTCCAGTACTTTCTCTCAGTCAGCTTCAGTCGGACTTTATGATTACCGTTACCGCTGGTTCAACAATACAGTTACAATTATTCGGGCTCGTTGGCACAGCTATTCTTTCTCCTCCGGGATCTACACTAAACATCATTCAGTTAAGTTAATAGTTCGATAATGTATAAAGACTATTTCTCTAATGGGCAAAAGAAGTTGAACTCATATGAGATTGGTGCATTTGATTGTCGAGAAACCCAGATCAATTTTAGATCTTGGGTTTCTCTTTCTTTCCAGGTAGTAGTGGTCAATCCTATATTAGGTGTTTGGGACGACCGAAAGAGTCAGTTCCGCACGGCCAGAAGTATCACTCACCATTATCAAATTAACTTTAAAATTGAAATGAAGACGCAATTTACTTAGCGACAAAAAAGACGGAACCACGAGGGCCCCGTCTCTCCTTATACATTTAAAAATATGTTTGATTATTCCAGAACAATTTCAACAGCAGTATTGATTTCTGGCAGCGCAGCAAGCTGCACAAGCACATCTTTTGGAACAGCTTTATCTACGGTCAGAATCATGATCGCTGCACCACCAATAATTTTACGTCCAACTTGCATGGAGGCGATGTTGACATCGTTTTGTCCAAGTAGGGTTCCTACACGCCCGATAATACCTGGTTTATCATTATGTGAGATCAAAATTTGATGACTTTCCGGAGCGATATCTACCGGGAATTTGTCCAGACGAACAATACGTTCTCCATAACCTGCAAGCAATGTACCTGCTACACGGCGTTCCTCAGCATCCTGAGTTGTAACCAATGTTACGGTAATCAGGTTAGTAAATCCTTTAGTTGTTGAGGTTTGGCTTACAACCACATTCAGATCACGGATTTTGGCCAGATGCATGGAGTTAACGATGTTGGCTTCCCCACCCAAATGTCTGGCGAGAATCCCTTTCACAATGTAACGTGTGAGAGGAGAAGTATCTACTTCAGAAAGTTCACCAGCATAGTCGATCCGAATCTCTTGCACTGCATTTTGTGTAATCTGTGCTGCAAAACTACCCAACGTTTCACCCAGTTTGAAATACGGCTGCAATTTGTTCATCACGGTTGGTGCAACAGCAGGCATGTTAACTGCGTTCTTGAACGGTTCATTGCGCAGAATATGAAGAACTTGTTCCGATACATCGATAGCCACGTTCTCTTGTGCTTCTACTGTGGATGCACCAAGGTGAGGCGTAACGATAATGCTTGGGTGATTCAGGAACGGGTGATCAGCGGCTGGCGGCTCGCTTTCAAATACGTCAAATGCTGCACCAGCAACAATACCTTGATCAATGGCTTCCACAAGTGCCATCTCGTCAACTACACCACCACGGGCACAGTTGATGATACGCATGCCTTTTTTCATCACTTCGAATTGTGGACGTGAAATCATATGCCGTGTTTCCGGTGTTAATGGCGTGTGAACGGTCATGAAGTCCGCATTGCGAATGATATCATCTACACTAGCAAGTTTCACTTGCAGCTTCTCGGCACGCTCCTCCGTGAGGAACGGGTCGTAAGCAAGAATGTCCATTCCGAATGCTTTGGCGCGCTTTGCAACTTCACTACCGATCCGTCCCATACCCAGTACACCGAGCGTTTTATTTCTTAATTCCACACCCAGGAAGGTTTTACGATCCCACGTACCCTGAATTGTTTTGGCGTAGGCCTGAGGAATGTGTCGTGCCAATGCCATCATCATGGCAAACGTGTGCTCACAGGTTGTGATGGTATTGCCATCAGGTGCATTAATAACGATGATACCGCGCTGTGTAGCAGCTTCCAGATCAATGTTATCTACACCAACACCTGCACGTCCGATCACCTTAAGGTTGGTACCAGCCGTCATAATACGATCTGTAACACGAGTCTGGCTGCGAACCAAGAGGGCATCATAATCACCAATAATGGCAACAAGTTCATCTTCACTAAGACCGGTTTTCTTCTCAACAACAACATCATTTGCATCCACCAGTTGCTGGATTCCCAGATCACTGATTGGGTCCGACACTAACACTTTGTACATGGTTTCTTCCTCCTTAGGTATGTGTATCTATATCGTCAAGGTCTGACCTCAGCGAAGAGGTATTCCTTAAAACCAGGTTGATTCTTCCGCCCAACAACGCGGTGTCGCAACAGAGGGGGAAGGTGAAGCAAATAGAGTGATCCCACAGATATCCTTTAAAATAAATCAAAAAACTCTCAATCCACATACTGCTTGCGCAATAAGGGACGAGAGTTGTCGTGGTACCACCCTAATTCACCGCCGTTTCGCAACGACAGTCTTAGCGGTCAATGAAGACCGAAGAGGATAACGGGTCTAAACCGATTGCACCTACTCCAATTTCAATGCAATAACTCAGGAGCGCTCAAGACCATTTGCCTGCCACCGATTCACACCTACCATCGGCTCTCTGTAAGACGAAGCAACGTCTTTTTTCCATCATCGTGTTTAACGTGACTAATTTTTTCATAATGTATCATGGCTGACATGAGCATGTCAATAGGCTTAAATGTTTTAAAATGTTTTGCAGATGTCTTTAGATTCACACATAAACAGAGTCACCATAAGTAATACAATAGTTAATATACCTTCGACAAGAAGATGGAAAGTAAGCTGTTTGGTGAACTGAATTTTACTGCTTTAATGAAGTAATGGTGCGGACATAAAACCAGGACTAGGGGCAGGCCTTGAACCTAATTGGTTTTTTGGCTATCATTTAGTATACTATCCGATTGGACAACGTAATTGTTATCCATCAAATTTAAACTCAAGAGGACAGACGCATCCGATGAAAAAATTCAAGTTTCCCAAGTTCAAGATTCAAAAGGCTGAGCCACAGCAGCTTACCGAGCGTTTGCTTTTAATCAATCTATACTTTACACAAGGTCTGACACTGATTATCGGAGTTGTGTGGATCTTATTGCAGAAACGAAACTTGTTAGATGTACTCGCATGGCCTGACAATTACCAATTTATATGGTGGGGTCTTGGTCTTGCAGGAATTATGCTTGTTATGGACTTGGTACTGTCGTATGTTATACCTCAGGAAAGCATGGATGACGGTGGAATTAACGAGATGCTGTTCCGTGGGCGTCCGATCTGGCACATTGTATGCATAGCAGCCATTGTTGCAGTGTGTGAGGAATTATTATTCCGTGGAGCCATCCAACATGCCATCGGTCCTTACTGGACAAGTATTTTATTCGCAGTTATCCATATTCGTTATTTGCGCCACTGGATTCCAACAGGCTGGGTGTTTGTCTCAAGTTATGGATTGGGTTGGATTTACTTGCAGTCCGGCACATTATGGGCGCCTATATTATGTCACTTTATTATTGATTTGGTGTCCGGATTAGCGATACGTTTTCGGAGGGGATCATGAATCAGCCATTAAGTAGAATGAAGACATATGGCAGTCAGCGCCATCGTCAATCGGATAAAAAAGAGAAATCCGAGCGTCAGGTGGCTTCTCAAGTAAGCATCGTTGCTGAAACGGCAGCAGCTGCTGAGGTTGGCGGAATCACACCAATTACTTCCGTTTCTTTACCTAGATCACAGCGCAAGCCCTATACAGAAAAGCTGGAAAGTCCAGTACTTCCTCAAAGGGCACCATCACGCTCCAAAAAAACGTCAACATCAACGGAAGAATCGATCCCCGAAGCGGGTTCACTTCCTACACGAACAGAGTTGCATCCTTCACGTCGGTTAAAATTGAGCAAGAGGTTTGTCAATTCACTCATTTTTATTTTTGTCATGTTAACGATTAGTCTGGTTTGGTGGGGGGTTGAAGGGGCACCCGCTCTGAATACGTTCCTTCCCTTGCCGTGGTAATGCTTTTACTCACAGGTTTTATCATTTTGATGGGAGTTTTACTTTTTTTTCATATGTGGCGTGAAGCCCGCGTTCATCAAATAATTGAAGAAGAGGTTGAAGTGCCTCATCTGCCAACATCCTTTGACGGGGCTAAGATTTTGTATGTATCCGACACGCACAAGCGCAAGCTGAACCAGAAGGATCTGGAAAACGTTAAAAACAAGGTGGACTGGGTTCTCATCGGCGGGGATGTTGCGGAAAAAGGAATTTCATGGTCTCTAGTTAGACATAACATGAAAATTTTATCGAACATTGCTCCTTCATTTACGGTGTATGGCAACCATGACAAGAGGGCTGGTACCGCTCAACTTGCGCGAATTCTTCGTGAATCGGACGTTAAACTCCTGCAGGATAATGTGGAATATCTGCAAAGGGGCGATGACAGACTGAGTCTGATCGGCATAGACTACCGTTCCAAACAGGGCGATGTATTACTACAGCAGATCGGTAACCGTTTTTGCAAAATTGCTATCGTTCATGATCCTTTGCAGGCCCTTCGCTTGGAAGAAAATGCAGATCTTATTTTAAGCGGTCATACACATGGCGGACAATTGGTTGTACCATTTTTCGGACCTGTGTTCCTTGGAAAATCGTATCGTCCCGTATCGAATGGGTGGTACTCCCTGAAGCGAAGTCCGGAGGACATTCACCAAGGAGGCAAAATGCTTGTTAGCAGAGGATACGGTACAAATCATCTTCCTCTCCGACTAGGTTGTCCTGCGGAGATGCATATGATCACGTTAAGAGTGCCCGCGGAAAAAGCACTCACAGCGAAACAGCCTTGATCCATTGGATCAAGGCTGTTTTATTTTATTGCACAAGATTACAATTTAACGAGCTTCCAATTCAATTGTACGCGGATCAACAAAGGAATAACCTTTCTTCTCGAGCTTGGTCAGCAATTCATCCAATGCTTCAACCGTCCATGGCAACTCGTGCATCAAAATATTGCTTCCGGGATTTAACTGGTCCAGTACATTTTGGATGACTTTTTCCGGTTTGTCTTTGGTGCTTTTATCCCAATCGAGCGAACCATTAGACCAAGTCATATATAACATGCCATTTTTCTTCACAGCAGCCTTCAGTGCATCATTTCCCGAACCAAAAGGTGGACGGAAGAATTGCGGTTCCACACCAATGGTATCCTTCACTATTTTTTGGACATCTGTAACCTGTTTTGCCGCCTCAGCGTTGGACATTTTTTTGAGATCCTCATGATCCCAGGCATGATTGCCTACAATCTGACCCCGTTCATGTATGAGTTTGAGCAATTCCGGATGGCTTTTCACCCGATATCCATTGACGAAAAATATCGCTTTAGCGTTATGTTTATCTAAAGTGTCGATCAGTGAAGTAATCATTTTTTCTTCTTTGGGCCCATCATCAAATGTTAACAAGACGACCTTGTTTGGGCTCTCTTCATCGTTTGGTTTAATATAATAATTTTCATTCATGTGATACGTCTTTTCCACTTTCTCTTCTGTAGAAACCTTCTCCGAAGATTCAGGTTTTTCTTCAGTCGCAGTTGAATCTTCCGTTGAAGGCTCGGGTACAACAGTTCCGGGTTTTCCTGTTTCAGATGGGTTAGAGTTACCTTGCTCTTCTTGAAGCGTGGTAGTTGATTCGCCCGCTGGTGCGGAATTATCAGATGTTTTTTCTTCCGCTGTCCCACAAGCTGACAGCAGCAAACTTGCAGCAATGATCAATGCGGCTGTATGTCTGAACATGATTTCAACTCACTTTCCTGTATTTATACGGAATGAGATCGCTCACTACCGCAAACACTAAATATGATTTTAACACTTGAAGGAGGTTGGTGTAATGAAGACGTCATCCTTTTTTTGGGGCATTGTCATTGGTGTTGCAGCCAGTTCATGGCTGTCCAAAGGCAGATTGCCCATGATGTCATCGGGTTCATCACGTAACATGATGGATCAGGCAAAACATAAGATGATGGAAATGACTTTCCCGGGTATGGACGGGTTCACAAGCAAGCAAAATCAACATGGTGAATCCCACAAAAATCCGGCAGCAAAGACCGCAAGAGCAATCACACCGCAGGAAAAAGAAGCGAATATGAGTATGCTCAAAGATTTTATTCGCACCAATCCGGATGTGAAGCATGAAGTTGAGCAAATTTTAAGTCAAACAAACACAACAGTACCGGGTTTATAAACCAAAACCTCCAATTAGAATCATCCACAGTCTAGATTGGCTGTGGAATGATTCTTTTTTTGTCGATTTTACTTCGTGCATTTAGAGGTATAAAATGATAACATAACTACATAGATTTATTTTCAGCACATATTGTTTTGTGCTTCATAATCTGTTATAAGACTTGCTTATAAAGGGGAGATCCTGTATGAAAATAGAACGACTAAGTCACGATAAGATACGGATTTTCCTGACCTTTGACGATCTGAGCGAGCGCGGAATACAAAAAGAAGATATGTGGCAGGAAATACCTAAGGTTCATGAACTGTTCACTGAAATGATGGATCAGGCCTATTCCGAACTTGGATTTGATGCCACAGGTCCACTCGCTGTCGAAGTATTCGCACTTCCCGCTCAAGGGATGGTTGTCATTGTCACACGAGGAAAATATGATCCGCAACAATATGGTTCAGGTCATGAAGATGATCTTCCTGAAGAAGTATATGAAATGGAAGTTACACTCGAGCAAAGCGATTCCATCGTTTATGCATTCAAGGACTTTGAAGTGCTCATTGAAGCTGCACATATGTTGCGTCAGCATGTTACGGATGCTGGGAGACTTTATTCTTATAAAGACAAGTGGTTCTTGCATTTGGAGCCAGATGAGGTAGATACCACCAAACATGCGGCATTGATTGCCTTGCTTGCTGAGTTTGGCGAAGGCTCCTCAGTTACTCCGGCAGTTATGGAAGAGTATGGTAAGGTTGTTATTCCTGCACAAGCGATTGATGTTATCTGCACCCACTTCAAACGCCAGGATTAATCTCTAGTTGTAATCGCGTCTTTAGTCAGAGGAGGGAATTTCGGTGCTTTTGTTTTCGGTCTTAGCGGCAGCAGTTGCTCCGGGTCTCGCCTTGTTAACATACTTTTACCTGAAAGACCGTTATGATTATGAGCCACTTCATATGGTATTGCGGGTTTTCCTCATGGGAATTCTGATGGTACTGCCTGTGATGATTATTCAGCGTGGCATGATGATATGGCTCGGGGATAATCCTTATCTTGAGGCCATTATGATCTCAGGTGGTGTGGAGGAATTCGTTAAATGGTTCGTACTTTATCATATCATCTATAATCACACCGAATTTGATGAGCCGTATGACGGGATCTTATATGCAGTCGCTGTTTCACTTGGATTTGCCACTGTTGAGAATGTGTTGTATGCCTTTGCGGGGAATGCATCCGTCTCAGCCATGTTCCTTCGGGCACTGCTCCCTGTTTCAGGGCACGCTATGTTTGCGGTAATCATGGGTTATTATATGGGTAAAGCCAAGTTTATCGGTGGTAAGAAAAAGCGGTGGTATCTGGTTCTTTCTCTGGTATTACCTTTTTTCTGGCATGCATTGTACGATGTCATCATGAACACCATGGTGAATCATTGGTTGTGGTTTATAGCGCCGCTAATGGCGGGCCTGTGGTATGGGGCAATGGGTAAAATCACACGAGCTAATAACCGTTCTCCTTTTCGTTTTGTGAAGCGGGAGGAAGAGGTTAAATTATAAAAATACGGACACACTGGTGGACATAAAGCGCATATTGCGCCTATGGCTCCGGTGTGTTTTTATTTTTACAGATAAACTCCCGGGGAATGACCAACAGAAACGGAGATCGTTGTGATGAGAATTAAAATTAAAATCAGATGCAAACAATGCGGTGAACGATTTACATTACGAGGCAAGAAAGAACGGGGCAGGATTGAGACGGGATTCAAGCAGTGCCTCTGTGATAACAGAGACCAGTTCGAAATTGAAGAAGAGGGCATGGCAACTGGGATTCAGTTGAATTAAAAGGAGGACCCAAAAGGGACTTTAGCAGCCTGCTTGTGTGAGGACTGGAAATCGCATGCATAAGAGATCTTTCTTCGATCCACAATAGAGGTAGTGGTTTAGAAGAAAGGAGACTCTACGGATGTATAAACGTTTAAGTTCAGTTATGTTTCCGATATTTGCGGTTCTGCTGGTCGGTGCGCTCGTGTGGGGTTATCAGGAGAATCAGGAGAAGAATGCAATTCTGATCAAGGCAGAGAACCAATATCAGCGTGCCTTTCACGATTTATCTTTTCATATGGACAAATTGCATTCGGAGATTGGTAACACCTTGGCGGTTCACTCTACATCACAGGGGATGCATCGCAAAGGTTTGATGAATGTATGGCGACTCACCAGTGAAGCGCAGAATGAGATCAACCAACTGCCACTCACCATGCTGCCATTTAACGAGACAGAGGAGTTTCTCTCACGTATTTCCAACTTTGCCTACCGGGCGTCGATGCGTGATTTGACGAACGAACCGCTAAGTGAGAAGGAAATGGGCAACCTGAAGAAGCTGTATCAGAATTCATCCGAGATTACCAAGAATCTGCAGGATGTGCAGCAGAAAGTCTTGACGGACCGATTGCGCTGGATGGATGCAGAGACTGCCATGGCAACACAAGAGCAAACCATGGACAACACGATCGTTGATGGTTTTCGTACTGTGAACAAAAAGGTACAGGAATACCCGGAGCTTGATTGGGGTCCTTCCGTATCCAATATCTATGCAAAACGATCAGTAAAGAAACTGGGCGGTTTGCCGGTGACCAAAGAACAGATCCAGAGCAAGGCTGCAAAATTTTCTGATGCGGATAGTAGCAAAATCCAAGTGCAGGAGAACGGCAAAGGAACAGACTGGGAGTCCTACACTGCCACGATTGATCATGCCAACAATGGCAAACTGATGATGGATTTCACCCGTAATGGCGGAATGCTGATCTCTTACAGTGATACGCGTCCAATCGGAACCAAAAAAGTGTCTCGTCAGAATGCCATGGCTAAAGCAGATCAATTCCTAATGAACAAAGGTTATAAGGATATGAAGGCCGTAAACTACGATGAATATGGTAATCTGGGTAACCTTACTTATGTACGTAAGCAAGGAGACACTTTGATCTATCCTGAGAAAATGTCAGTTCGTGTAGGTTTGGATACAGGTGAAGTAACCGGCTTCCAGGCGAGTGACTTTGTCTACGAACATAATGACAAGCGCAAAATTCCGAAAGCAACTCTTACGGAGCAACAGGCGCGGAAAAAGCTTAACTCGGAGTTCGAAGAAAATTATGTTCGCAAATCCCTGATTGAGAATGATTACAGCAAAGAAGTATTGTGTTATGAATTCGGAGGGAAAATTAACGGTTCTCGTTACCGGATATACATTAATGCAAATACAGGAATGGAAGAAGCGGTTGAAGAGATCAAACCGGTCAATGCAACCTCATAAAAAGGTGGATAATCTGAATTTTAAGCTGAGCGAATAACTGCGGCAGACCACGATGTGGTCTGTTTTTTTCTTGTTCAATGTGAGAAAGGTCATGGTATAATAGTCCTCGTACATACGAAGATAAATACATAAAGTGGCGGTGAACAGCTTGTTTCCTAAAATAAATGAAATTTTATACATCCAGATTGCTTCTGCAGATGAAAAAGAGGAACACAAAGAATACAAATCACGCATTGCAGATATGGATGACACCAGTTTTCTGATTGAGGTCCCGATGCAACAAGGAAGCAGCCGTCTGAAAAGGCTCTTTTTCGGAGAGGAATTGTCGATTTCATATATTACGGAGGATGGAGTCCGGCATTATTTTAATACCTATGTCACGGGATTTGAGGAAGATGTGGTCCGTCTTGTCCGTATCCGCAAACCGCTTCCGAGCGATATATCCAAAATACAACGGCGCAGCTTTCTTCGTGTTCACGCAAATCTCGAACTGGCCATCCAGAGTGAAGATCTGACCCGTGCTGTCGGATTGACTGAAGATATTGGTGGCGGTGGATTGTCCATCTACGGCGAAACAGGGTTTTCAATAGCTGAAGGTCAAAAATTGAAATGTTGGTTGCTGGTTCCCTACCGGAATTCAACCATTGAACATGTGAATTTTGAAGCTGAAGTTGTGCGGATCAAAACTCTGGAAACCGGCAGACAGCTATGCATGCTGAAGTTTGTGCAGATTTCAGATTCGGAGCGCCAAAAAATTATCAAGTTTTGTTTTGAACGGCAACTTGACTATCGCACGAAATAGGAATGTTGTGGCATAAGAAGAGGGAACTGCGGGTACCGTAATGAAAAAAACGGAGGTATTGCCTTGAATCATCGTCATGCAACCCGCAGATATGAACGACTTTATTATGTTTTCTCCAGGCGAATGGAACGAAAGGTTACGATTCTGATTACAGCCCTTCTAATCCTGCTTGTGGTATATCAATTGCTGCTGTTGGTACCAGGCTTCAAAAAGAATTTGACCACCATTGACCGCCTGGAAGGAACGCCAATTGAAGTGCAAACGATGAATGATTACGAACATCGTTGATTTGTCTGTTTTTGCATCCATGTGTAGAGTGTGGTATAATTTTCACGATGCAGGCAATGCCTGTTTTTTTATTGAGGTTTATCGTTTGAGGAGGAATGCCCCGTTGGCAAGCCAGAACACATCAGAGAACGGGAAAATGAACGTTGCAATTGACGGACCTGCCGGTGCCGGGAAAAGCACGGTGGCCCGATTGGTTGCAGAGGCGCTCGCGTATGTATACGTCGATACAGGCGCAATGTACCGTGCGGTAACCTTGCACATGCTTCGGAAAGATATTGCGCCGGAAGAAGTGGTACAGGTACTTCAGGAAGCCCAAAAGCTGGTCATTGATTTACAACCGGATCCCGACGGACAGAAAGTGTTCTGTAATGGGGAAGAAGTAACCTCGGAAATCCGCTCCCGTGAAGTGACGGGAATCGTGTCCCGATATGCGCAAATCGAGGGGCTGCGTACGCAATTAGTGGATACTCAGCGGCAAATGGCTTTGCGCAAGGGCGTCGTCATGGATGGACGCGATATCGGAACGACAGTACTGCCCGATGCGGAAGTGAAAATCTTTATGACTGCCAGTGTCGAAGAGCGTGCGCTTCGCCGCTTCAAAGAACTGGACCCCTCTGATGGACTGACGTTGCAACAGCTGGAGCGAGACATTGCCACCCGTGACAGATTGGATGAGAATCGGGAAATTTCCCCATTGCGTTGTGCTGAGGATGCTATCGTCCTTGATACAACGGAGATGAACATTCATGAAGTGGTTGACAAAATCGTATCTTATTGCACAATGGTCAGAGGAGAGATCGGTCTATGATTTACACATTTTGCAGCACATTACTGCGGATCATTTATACCATTCTTTTCCGCTTGGAGGCCGTTGGACGGGAGAATATTCCGAAAGAAGGCGGCGTACTTTTATGTTCCAATCATATTAGTAACTTCGATCCTCCAACCGTTGGTATCAAAATTCGCCGTCAGGTGCGTTTCATGGCCAAAAGCGAATTGTTTGACATTCCGGTACTCGGCCGAATTATTAAAGCCGTGGGTGCTTTCCCCGTTAAACGTGGAGGTGTCAGCAAGGAATCCATCAAAACCTCACTCAATATTTTGCGTGATGGTCAAGTGCTTGGAATCTTCCCCTCGGGAAGCCGTCACAATGATGGAGGTATCGGCAAAAAAGGGGCAGCGAGTTTTGCTCTCCGCAGTGGCGCTACAGTTATTCCTACTGCTATTATCGGTAACTACAAAGTTTTTCGTAAGATGAAAGTTGTATATGGAGCACCAGTAAGTTTGGACGAGTTCAAGGAAGACCCATCTGGAGAAGCTCTGGAGAAGGCGACTGAAAAGATTATGTCCAAGATTAACGAAATGGTGCAAACGGGCGTGCCAAGCAAGTAATGGCTTCGTCGGTAGCTGAGTGCATGTTTCCATATTTTTGAGGGAGACTAAAGCTTGAGCACTCAGTGATGAAAGTGTTTTGAACTCTGCTACAGGCAGGTTTGAATATAATGGGGTTTTTGAATTGAGGAGGGTATTTGACATGTCGGAAGAAATGAAAAATCAAGAAGCAACCCAAGATGAGTTGGATCAATTCGTTTCCTTGAAAAAAGGAGATACCGTAAAAGGAACCATCGTCAAATTGGAAGATAACCAAGCCTATGTGAGCATTGGATATAAATATGACGGTGTCATTCCAATTCGTGAACTGTCTTCATTACATGTTGACAGCGCGTCTGACGCAGTAGAAGTTGGACAAGAAGTTGAAGCTAAAGTTCTTAGCATCGACGACGAGAAAGAAAAACTCGTTCTGTCCAAACGTGCAATCGACAGCGAAAACGCATGGGATCAATTGCAAAAGCATTTTGAAGACCAAGACGTATTCGAAGTTGTTGTAGGTGATGTTGTTAAAGGCGGTCTGGTAGCAGACGTGGGCGTACGTGGATTTATCCCGGCTTCCATGGTTGAACGCCATTTCGTTGAAGACTTCAGCGACTACAAAGGACGCACACTGCGTGTTAAAGTGAAAGAGATCGACCGTGAGAACAACAAAGTGATCCTTTCCCAAAAAGACGTACTGGAGCAAGAATTCGAAGCAAACAAAGCTACAGTAATGGCTGGTTTGCAAGAAGGTCAAGTAATCGAAGGTACAGTACAACGTTTGACTCAATTCGGTGCATTCGTTGATGTGGGCGGAGTTGACGGTTTGGTTCACGTATCCGAGCTGGCTTGGACACACGTTGAAAAACCATCCGATGTACTGTCTGAAGGTGATAAAGTTAGTGTGAAAGTGCTGAAAGTTGACCCTGAAAAAGGTAAAATCAGCCTGAGCATGAAAGCTGTTCAACCAGGTCCTTGGGAAACAGCAAGCGAAAAATTCAATTCCAGCGATATCGTAACAGGTGTTGTAAAACGTCTGGTAGACTTCGGTGCATTTGTTGAAATCGCTCCTGGTGTTGAAGGACTTGTGCATATCTCGCAAATCTCTCACAAACACATCGGCACTCCTCATGAAGTGCTGAAAGAAGGACAGGAAGTTCAGGTTAAAATCTTGGACATGAACCCTTCTGAGCAACGTGTAAGCTTGAGCATCAAAGAAACAGAAGAAGCTCCAGCTCAACCACAAAAATCAGAAAGACCTTCAAGAAACAATGCTCCGCGTGAAGAAATTAACAATCCAAACGTTTCCTTGAACAATCAAGGTATGAGCACTACGCTTGGCGAACTGTTTGGAGACAAACTCAGCAAATTCAAATAAGTTAACAATGCATGGTTCTAAGTTATATACTGCATATTTTGCTGAATAACAAAAGCAAGATCGGCGAGCCCAAGGCGGGTTCGCCGATTGTTTTTATTGCGAGTAATTTGGCATGAAACGTTAGCCAAGACATATCTTTTTTGCTATGATGAGTATCGTAAGTATGGACAGGAGGAGTGGAATGTATGGCAAGACCCGTTGTGGCAATTGTCGGACGACCGAACGTGGGTAAATCCACCATTTTCAATCGGATCATCGGCGACAGACTGGCCATTGTGGAAGACAAGCCGGGCATTACCCGTGACCGCATATATGGAATCGGTGAATGGAACGGTAAACCATTTAGTATCATTGATACAGGTGGTATCGAAATTGATGGTGAAGATGTAATCTTAAAATCGATTCGGATGCAAGCAGAGCTCGCTATTGAAGAAGCGGATGTTATTGTATTCATGTGTGATGCAAAAGCAGGTATTACGCAATCGGATGAAGAGGTAGCAGAGATGCTCTACCGCTCAGGCAAGCCTATTGTTGTAGCCGTTAACAAAGTGGATAATATCGGACGAAGTGAGCTCATTTATGAGTTTTATGGATTTGGTTTCGGTGATCCTATCGGCGTATCCGGAAGTCACGGTACAGGTGTAGGTGATTTGCTTGATGCAATTGTGGAGAAGCTGCCAGAACTTGAGGAAGAGACTTACGATGAAGATGTCATTCGTGTAGCTCTGATCGGACGTCCTAATGTGGGTAAGTCTTCACTGGTGAACGCTATTCTGGGTGAAGAGCGTGTCATTGTAAGTGACGTGGCTGGAACGACCCGGGATGCAATTGATACACCTTTTGAAAAAGACGGCCAACGTTACGTGCTGATTGATACAGCAGGTATGCGTAAGCGTGGTAAAGTATATGAAACAACTGAGAAATACAGTGTAATGCGTGCGATGCGTGCGATTGAGCGTGCAGATGTTGTTCTGATTGTCATTAATGGTGAAGAAGGCATTATTGAACAGGACAAGCATATTGCAGGATATGCATTCGAAGCGGGTAAAGCGTCATTGTTTGTTGTGAACAAATGGGACGTGGTAGAGAAGCATGACAAGACGATGAAAGAGTTTGAGAGAAAAATTCGGGATCACTTCCTATTTATGACTTATGCTCCGGTCGTATTTTTGTCGGCTCTCACAAAACAACGCTTACAAAAACTGTTGCCGGTTGTGCAACGTGTAGCAGAGCAACACTCGTTACGTGTGCAGACACATCTGCTTAACGATGTGGTGTCTGATGCGGTTGCCATTAATCCTCCGCCAACAGATAAAGGACGGAGAATGAGAATTAACTATGTGACTCAGGTTGCAGTTAAACCACCGACCATGGTTATTTTTGTGAACGATCCTGAGTTGATGCACTTCTCATATGAGCGCTATCTGGAGAATAAAATCCGTGCAGCGTTTGATTTCGAAGGAACACCAATTCGCATATTTACTCGGAAGAAGTCCGACGAAAGTTAGGGGAGAAGTGTGTGATTTTACAAATCGCAGCGATTGTACTGAGTTATCTGCTCGGTTCGATCAGCTTTAGTGTCCTCCTTGCCAAAGCGATACGGGGGATCGATATTCGTCAGCACGGAAGCGGAAACGCGGGAGCTACCAATACATTGCGTATTTTGGGTAGAGGACCGGCAATTGCTGTTCTGTTACTTGACGTACTTAAAGGTGTTGCAGCTGTATGGATTGGAATCTGGCTGAGTGACGGTTCTGCCTGGATTCCTGCACTCAGTGGTATAGCAGCCATTGCAGGACATAACTGGCCGCTTTACTTCCATTTTCGTGGAGGAAAAGGCATTGCCACAGCCATTGGTGTTCTGGTGAGTCTTGCTTTCCTACCTGCGTTATGTGCTGGGGTGATCGCCATTCTGTCTATTGTATTGACACGCTATGTTTCATTGGGGTCTCTGATTTTTGTAGCATTTACACCCATCTTTATCCTGGTATTACCCGGATATTCAATGAATATCTTCTGGGGGAGTCTGATTATTTGTCTGTTTGCGTTCTGGAGACATCGTACCAATATTGCGAAGCTCGCCAAAGGACAGGAAAATAAATTGGGATCGAAAAACCCTGGAGGGGGTAAACGAGTTGTCTAAAAAAGTTGCTGTTCTGGTCGCTGGAAGCTGGGGGACAGCTCTGGCCAGTGTACTCGCCGCCAATCAGTTGGACGTGATGATGTGGACACGTGGTGAAGACCAGGCTAACGAAATCAATAACAAACACACCAATACTCGCTATCTTCCGGATGCGGAGCTTTCACCACGAATTCAAGCAACAACTGATATGGAAGCTGCGGTGGAAGGCGCTATAGCTGTGTTAATTGTTGCGCCTTCATCAGCCATGCGTGCAGTTACGAACCAGCTTAAGGCTTATTACAAGCCTGAGATGTTAGTCATTCATGCAACCAAAGGTTTCGAGACAGAAAGCCTCAAACGGATGTCCACAGTCATTTCAGAAGAGCTTGAATGTGAAGAAGGACGTGTTGTTGTTCTTTCTGGCCCAAGTCATGCGGAAGAAGTGGTGAAGCGTTGTCCAACGACAGTGGTTGTAGCTTCACTGGATAAGTCATCTGCCGAGGCGGCCCAAGCTTTGTTTATGAATGCTTATTTCCGTGTTTACACCAATCGTGACATGCTCGGTGTTGAACTGGCAGGCGCATTCAAAAATATCATTGCTCTTGGTGCAGGCATGTCCGATGGTCTTCAATTCGGTGATAATGCCAAAGCAGCGCTGTTGACCCGTGGTCTGGCGGAAATCACACGTATTGGTGTGGAGATGGGGGCAAATCCTTTAACGTTTTCAGGACTTGCCGGAATCGGGGATCTGGTTGTAACGGCTACAAGTCAGCACAGCCGTAACTGGAGAGCGGGTTCTATGTTGGGTCAGGGACAGAAGCTCGATGATGTCCTGAAGTCAATGGGCATGGTGGTGGAAGGCATTCGAACCACACAGGCAGCCTATTTCATCTCTCAAAAATACGGTGTGCAAATGCCGATTGCAGATCAGTTGTATCACGTTTTATTCCAAGAGAGACAGCCGCGTGATGCGGTTGAAGCCCTGATGGGACGTGACCCGAAGACCGAAATGGAAGTCATGAAGCTTGAAACCTGGGAGCAGTGGCATTCCTGATTGTTATCAGCCTAAACGCATCTTGTGAAATAAGGAGCTTATTCACCTTTTCTGTAGCGGACTCATACTATACACATGAGTATTGCCGGAGGAGGGGAGACGAATGGGTAACAACATTTCCAAAGATGCGCTGAATGCAATCAACAAAAAAACGGGTAAAACGATAACTGAGGGTGCCGTCAAGAAATTGGCAAGCACGGTGAAACCAACGACGATCCAGAATGAAGCTCAGTTGCGCCAATTGATCAAGCAAGTATCCGCCATGGCGAAAGTTCCGGTATCTGAGGATACGGTTAAGGATATTGTGAGTGCGGTCAAGAAAAGCGGATTGAATCCAAACAGTATGGAGTCGTTAATGAAAATGATGATGAAAAAATAATAGATCACACCTGCTTGTGCAGGTGATCCAGTAAGACAAAAAGACGAGTCGGCATCTGCCGGCTTGCTTTTTTGTCTTTTTTTTGGAAAGTTGAGCTGAATTTCATGTTATAATGGTTGCAATTGTCACAGTGTCAGTGATGAATATCGGACTGAAGGGGAGACTGCTGGATTATGAGCGCAATGGACAAGATGTGGCTGTCATTGGTGGCCATCCTCATTATGGGATTATCTGTATTCCTGATTACGTTTGCTCGTGCCAAAACAAAGGGGATTGTACGGGGGATTCTTTCTCTAATTGCATTTTTGATTATGCTGATTGGCTTTTTCGGTGGAATCGCTTCTCTGACCTGATTTCCCATGCCTGAAAGATAACATCCGCATAAGCACATCATAAGAACTGACACAATGAACACGGATGAGGGGAGTGTGAGCCTATGAGGCCGCATGATACGGAGGGTCGGACAGAGCGTTATCCGGAATTACACGCGGCTTTGCTGGAAACGGCCAAAGCTTGGAACACACAGCCGCAGACATGGTTACTTGGAGGAAGTTGTGGGTTGCTGCTTCAAGGGGTGGAGTTGCAACAGGCTCCGAGAGATATTGATATCTATGCGGATGTTGCCGCTGCTAAGGAACTTCACCGTAGCGCTCCGGGGGAAATGCTTGACGAGCCTACAGTGGACAAGACAGGACCGTATGCTTCTCTGCTGAGCCACTATCAGGTGGGTGAATGTGCGCTGGAACTGGTTGGTGGTTTCGAAATATGGGCTCGAAAAAGTTGGTACCGTATCGAGATTGAACATGTACTTGCTCTGCATGCACCAGTAGCACAAGTGGGTTCATATACCCTGCGACTGATGCCGCTTGCGCATGAGCTGTTGTTTAATCTGCTGCGAGGTCGTGAAGATCGTTATGTCCCCATTGCGACACAGATGCGCGAGCAGCCAGATGCACATCAACCTATAATGATGCTGTTAAGTCAACAGAATGTGTGGGCAAGTCGCTTCAGAGCCGAAGTGGAAGAGCTTGTTGGCTTTACATGGCCCCAGTAGGTTGAGGGAGGAAAATGATGGACTATAAAGTTACTTTTTTACCTATGAACAAATCGATAGCGCTCAAACCAGGGGTGACACTTCTGCATGCAGCACGACGTGCTGGAGTCAAGATTACGACCCGATGTGATGGTAAAGCGGCTTGCCTGATGTGCAAAGTGAATGTGGATGAAGAACATCGGGCGGAACTGTATCCACCAACAGATGCAGAAAAGCGCAAGCTGGGTTCTCTGTTGGAAGCAGGTACACGACTGTCCTGTCAGGCCAAGGTGTGTGGATCTCTATCGGTTCATGTTCCAGAGGACCCGCTGAAGGCAGCCATTCGGAAACAACTGGAACGTCAGCAACAGGAAGATGACTGGTTCTGAGCGTTATGAAATGGATTCTCTAATGAGTTATTCAAGGAGGACACGAATGATTAGGAACAAGCCAAAATGTGTGGAAGGAAGTGGACAGCAGCGTCTGAGACATCAGACGGGCAGTCTGCTGTTATTCCTGTTGTTTGCTTTTACAGCAAGTGGTTGTATGTATCCATCCCAGAGCAATTCGGACCCTAAGATAGCGTATCGGGAAAGCGTGAGCCGTATCCAGAGTGCGGTCGAGGCATTCCAGCAAGATGAGGGGATTTTGCCAATCATTAATGCAGATATGGAAACGCCTAAATATGAAAAGTTCAGAGTGGATTTGCCCAAGTTGAAACAACTGGGGTATCTGGATGAAATACCGGAGACTGCTTTTGAAAGTGGTGGGAGCGCTTACTTCCTTATTCAGGACGAAGAAGTGAATCCGACCGTTAAAGTGATGGACCTTCTGACCGTACAGAAAGTAAACGATGTGCAACGAATGGTTAATCAATATAAGTCCGTACATAACAATAAGCTGCCAAGCGGGGAAGAACTGTATCCGGGGTTATATGCTGTGGATATGGAGCTGGCTGCTCAGGCAGGTACTCCTTCCATTACGCTGAATAGTGTATATTCAGGTCAGGCGTTACCTTTTATGATGGATGACGAAGGCAAGGTCTATGTAGATTATGCTTTTGATATTATGCAGGCAGTGGACAAGTCTGACGTGTCTCCAGCAGAGACTGAAGATGTTCGGGATTTGCTGGTGGAACACTCCTACTTCGTACCTGTAAAATCCGTTTTCTACGCATGGCAAAATAATGCGCCGGTTGCCCAGCCAATAAAATAAGCATGATTGCAATTCAAATGGTTTAGCTGTATGACCACCATGCCTCTAATGGTTCAAAAAGAGATATTCCAAATAAGGGATATCTCTTTTTTCTTTGTCAGTATGAGCAATAACCGTCATAAAAGCTTCACGGATCACATAAAGTAGATTGAAATAAAGACGCGCAGTCCGAGATCGGGGGATTCTCCTAATGTCATCACCATAAGATAAAAAAACAAAAATACGCGTCATATTGCCGCATACGGATACATAAGATGATACTAGTCCAATTGCATGTACGAGTTAACGCCGCTCTCGCCGGTTTCATCAGAATGCAACGTTCGGCGGCGGACGACTTCCGGGCACTCACAAAGGCGGCTCTACCGTTGCAGGGATTTCAGTCTTCTGATTGAAAAAACGAAGCGGATGCTCTTTAGCATTTTTCCTTCGGAGTAATTTAGGGAGGGGATTTCATTGGAGAAAGTGGACATTTTTAAGGACATAGCTGAGCGGACCGGAGGGGATATTTATCTCGGGGTTGTCGGCGCAGTCCGGACGGGAAAATCAACATTTATTAAACGATTCATGGAAACCATCGTGTTGCCAAACATCACTAACGAGGCTGACCGTGGTCGAGCGGTGGATGAACTTCCACAGAGTGCAGCAGGTAAAACCATCATGACTACCGAACCAAAATTCGTACCAAATAACGCAGTCCAGATCAAGGTGGCAGAAGGACTTGATGTCAATGTGCGTCTTGTGGATTGTGTAGGTTACGCGGTGGAAGGAGCCAAGGGATACGAGGATGAGAATGGTCCACGCATGATCTCCACGCCTTGGTTCGAGGAACCAATTCCATTCCAGGAAGCCGCCGAGATTGGTACTCGCAAAGTCATTCAGGAGCATTCTACACTGGGTGTTGTGGTAACAACAGACGGCACAATCGCCGAAATTGCCCGCAGTTCCTATGTGGAATCTGAAGAACGGGTCATTGCAGAATTAAAAGAAGTGGGTAAACCGTTTGTCCTGGTCATCAACTCCACTCGTCCTCGCAGTGAAGAAGCCCTGCAATTGCGTAGTGAGCTTGCTGCCAAATACGACATTCCGGTGATGACACTCAGTGCAGCGACCATGACGGAAGATGATGTGACGGGTGTACTTCGTGAAGTGCTCTATGAGTTCCCTGTGCATGAAGTGAATGTAAACTTGCCGAGCTGGGTTATGGTGCTCAACGAGACTCACTGGCTGCGGAGCAACTACGAAAATTCCGTACGGGATACCGTCAAGGATATTCGCAGACTTCGTGACGTGGATCGGGTTGTCGCACAGTTCATGGAATATGAATTCATTGATCGCGCAGGCCTGAGTGGCATGAATATGGGGCAGGGTGTAGCCGAAATTGACCTGTACGCGCCGGATGAACTGTATGATCAGATTCTCGTGGAAGTGGTTGGCATCGAGATTCGCGGTAAGGATCATCTGCTGCAATTGATGCAGGAATTCTCGCATGCGAAGAGAGAATACGACCGCTTCGCAGAAGCGCTGGAGATGGTCAAAACGACTGGATATGGCATTGCTGCTCCATCTCTCGCCGAGATGGCTCTGGATGAACCTGAGCTCATTCGTCAGGGCACCAAATTTGGCGTACGTCTGAAAGCAACGGCACCGTCCATTCACATGATCCGGGTTGATGTGGAATCAGAGTTCGCTCCAATCATCGGTACGGAGAAACAAAGTGAGGAACTGGTGAGATACCTGATGCAGGACTTCGAGAACGACCCGATCAAGGTATGGGATTCAGACATGTTTGGTCGTTCGCTGCACTCCATCGTGCGAGAAGGGATCCAGGGCAAGATTGCCATGATGCCGGATAATGCAAGATACAAATTGCAAGAGACGCTGGGAAGAATCATTAACGAAGGTTCGGGCGGCTTGATCGCCATCATTCTGTAAGACATCAAAAGACCGTAAGGGGGCATCCCCTCGCGGTCTTTTTTACGTGATTTCTTTATTTTGGATGAAATGGATGGGAAGAATAGTGGTTTCAAAAAAACTTAGCGAGTTTTAGCTTTAAATTGCTAAAACCCATTTACATACTAGGGATTAGCCGTTATATTAATATTCAACTATTGTGATCGAGATCACAGAGAGTGGACAGGGGGATACAGAGATGAAAAGAAAAGAGACAAAATGGCTATGGTTGAGTGTGTTATTAGTATTTACATTGGCGTTGTCCGCTTGCGCAATCAAAAAAGAACCGGCAGCCACTCCGGCTTCGGGTGCATCAGATGATACACCAAAAACGGAAGCAGTCACAGGCCCTCTTAGT
Organism: Paenibacillus sp. SRL342; assembly: GCF_984798905.1. Lineage (NCBI taxonomy): Bacteria > Bacillati > Bacillota > Bacilli > Caryophanales > Paenibacillaceae > Paenibacillus > Paenibacillus sp. SRL342. Next base: position 4,531,151 of record NZ_OZ481790.1, on the reverse strand, counting down.
GGCAAACGGATCGCACTTATTATGGAGTTCAATACAGGTACTTTCTCTCAGCAATATGTACAGGGTGTAAAAGAAGAAATCGAAAAATTCGGTGGAGAACTGACAACGTTTGTTGCCGATAATGACAAAGCAAAGATGGTATCCTTGCTTGATAGCGCTATTAACCAGAAATTCGATGCCATTCTCACGGATCATGGAGATTCCCTGTTAGAGCCAGGCGTGAAGAAGGCAGTAGAACAGAATATTCCAGTGGTCGTGTTTGACGCAGCTATCAGTGTTCCGGGAGCCACAGTCCTGTCGCAGGATGATCAGAAGATGGCTGAGCTGACGCTGGAGCAAATGAAAAAAGATATCAATGGACAAGGAAATATTGTCAAAGTATGGGTAGCTGGGTTCGCACCGATGGAACGCCGTCAGATCGCATACGGTGAATTCATGAAAGCAAATCCGGACATCAAGGAAATAGCGACATTCGGTTCTGCACAGAACCCGGCGCTGGATACTCAAGCCAAAATGGAAGCTATTCTCAAGCAGTATCCAAAAGGTGAGATTACAGCTGTATGGACTGCATGGGATGAGTTCGCCAAAGGTGCAGCACGTGCGATTCAACAAGCTGGACGTGATGAGATCAAAGTGTATGGTATCGATATGAGTGACGAGGACCTGCAAATGATTCAGGACCCGAAAAATCCTTGGGTTGCTTCTGCTGCTGTTGATCCAACGGATATTGGACGCGTCCAGGTACGTTATGCTTATCAAAAACTGAACGGGGACGAGACGGAAGATGCAGTTGTTCTTAACCCGGTCTATGTTCAACGTGAAGCTCTGCCAGATAAACAAATCTCCACTTCGGAGCTGTCAGAGTTCGTTGAAGGTTGGGGTGGCAGCACACAAGGAATCAAGGACTGGATGAGCGAATACGGAATTACTGCTAAATAAGCAGCGTAAGGGAAGCGCGCCGCAAGGCGCGCTTTTTCAAACATAAATGAAGATATGTGTGGTCTGGATGAAAAAAGGGATGCTCCCGGAAGGGAACGATTGGAGGTTAACATCATGAGCACTGCACCGATTCTGCTTCAAATGGAACATATCCACAAGCAGTTTTCAGGTATTCCTGCACTGAAGGATGTGAATTTCTCTGTAAAAGGTGGGGAGATTCATGCGCTGTTGGGTGCCAATGGTGCCGGTAAGAGCACGTTAATGAAAATTCTGTCCGGTGCCTATCCATTGGATCAGGGTACGATTCAGTTGAGTGGACAAGCGTTACATTTAAGTTCTCCTGGAGACGCAAAGGCAAGTGGGATTCACTGTGTCTATCAGGAAGTGGATGCGGCACTGGTGCCACAGCTGACGGCTGCGGAGAACATTATGTTGGATCAGTTGGCTTCATCTGCCGGGGGTTGGTGGAAAAGTCCACGAAAACTGCAACAGCGTGCGGTTGAGGCGTTGAAGCAATTAGGAGCAGACATATCCGTTCACCAAAAAGTGGCCGATCTGACACTTGCAGAAAAACAGATGATACTGTTGGCACGGATTTTGATTCAGGATGCCAAAGTCATCATTTTTGATGAACCGACCGCACCGCTGAGCCAGGAAGAAACGGATGCATTTTTCCGGATTGTACATCTGCTGAAGGAACGGGGCGTAGCCTGCATTTTCATTACCCATCGTCTTGCGGAAGTGACAGGTCACTGTGATCGCGTTACGGTTATGAGAGATGGGCAACATGTATTTACCGGTGAAGCAAAGGGTCTGACGATCAACGATTTGGTTACACAGATGCTGGGCAAACCATTCGAAGAAGAGTTTCCAAAGACGGAAGCGCCCGTAGGGGAGCTACTGTTGGAGGCACGTGGGCTTCGGCGTGGAGTGAAAGTCAAAGGTGTTGACCTCTCTGTACGCCGAGGTGAAGTCCTCGCTGTGGTGGGTCTGGTAGGCGCGGGTAAAACGGAAAGCTCTCGTTTGCTGATTGGTGCAGATCGGCTGGAAGGAGGCGAGATCCGGCTTAACAACCGTAACCTACGCCTGTCTCAGCCTGCGGATGCGGCGGCTCTGGGAATTGTTTCTGTACCGGAGGAGCGACGTAAACAAGGAATCCTGATCCAGGAGAATGTGGAACGGAATTTAAGTCTGCCTTTGCTAAGCCGTCTTAGTACATTAGGTTTTGTAAGCCGCAAGCGGGAACGACTGAATGCTGAGTCATTGGTGAAACAGCTTGGAATTAAAACATCGTCGGTGAAACAGGAAGTGAAATATCTAAGTGGTGGTAATCAGCAGAAGGTAGCCATTGGTAAATGGCTTAATGCGGATGCGGATGTATTTATATTTGATGAGCCAACCAAAGGTGTAGATATAGGGGCAAAAAGTGACATTTTCCGCATCATCAATGAACTGGCTTTGGCGGGCAAGGGTGTCATCTATTTCACCTGTGAACTGGATGAAGGCATGGGAATTGGCGACCGAATCGCTGTCATGTGCGAGGGTGTTATCGTAAAAGAGTTCAAACGAGGCGAGACTAACCAAGAACAGCTGCTATACTATGCAAGCGGTGGACAAGAGGTGCAATCATGAAGGATAAATCACTGGATTTTGCGTTCCGTTACGGGGCGATTATTGTCATCATAGGTGTTATCGCATTTTTCGGCATTAAATTGCCTTATTTCTTTACGTACAGTAACTTGACCGATATTTTGGGCTCGATCTCGATCGTTACGTTTGTAGCGATCGGTGTTACGTTATCTCTCATTGTTGATGGATTTGATCTCTCGGTTGGGGCGACTGTCTCATTAACTACCGTCGTTACGGCTTCATTAATGATCTGGTATCAGCAACCGCTCGCAATCGTCATTATCGTGCCATTGATTATCGGGGCTGTTATTGGTTTACTGAACGCTTTGCTGATCGTAAAATTGCGTATTCCGGATTTGCTTGCAACCCTCGCCACGATGTACATCATCGGAGGTATTCACAAAACGTATGCACAGGGATACACCATTTATAATCACATGCAGTTCCCTGATGGAAGCAAAGCTGCGGGAGAGATGGACCCGACATTCCTGCTAATAGGGCAGGGTAAATGGCTTGGTATGCCGATATCGGTTATCATGCTACTTATTGCGGTAATAGGTGTGCATATCTTTTTGACGTATACGAAATATGGTCGCCAGATGTACATTACAGGTGGTAATGAGGAAGCTGCACGGTTGTCTGGAATCAAGGTGAAAAAGGTGCGTACACTCGCCTATGTAGCCGCTGGAGTGTTTGCAGCAATCGGGGGTATTATCTATGCTTCCAAAGTAGGATCTGGGCAAATTGATGCGGGATCACCGTTGTTAATGGAATCCGTAGCTGCAGTATTTGTCGGTTTCTCTGTGTTTGGTGCGGGTAAACCCAATGTCATCGGAACCTTCATTGGTTCGGTTCTGATTGGTGTACTTGTGAATGGTTTAACGATGATGAACGTACAGTATTTCACACATGATATTGTAAAAGGTGGGGTTCTCGTGCTTGCCCTGGCGGTTACATTTTACGTCTTAAACCGCAACCGGACTTGAAATTGTGGGCTGTCTGTATTAGTATGAAATTTGTTCGGCGTCTGAAATGCCCGTGGTTTCAGACGACATTCTGCCGAAAATGACTGTTGACCGCAGGCGGAGATTTGTGTTCAGCGCTCAAGATGTACGTAGATTTTTTGCGTATGAACGTATATTTCGCTATAAAACGGAAACACAGTATAACATTCAGGACATTGATACAGGAGGTGAAAAACAAATGAACAAATCAGACTTGATTACACACGTATCTGAAGCGACTGAATTGTCCAAGAAAGATGTAACGAAAGCGGTTGATGCCGTATTCGAAGCAATCTCTGAGGCTCTTCAAAGCGGAGATAAAGTACAATTGGTTGGTTTTGGGAACTTCGAAGTTCGCGAGCGCTCTGCACGTAAAGGACGCAACCCGCAAACAGGTGAAGAAATCGAAATTCCTGCGAGCAAAATTCCTGCATTCAAACCAGGTAAAGCGCTCAAAGACGGAATTAAATAAGATTTCTACATATTCCATATGTCGACAAAAAGACCGTGACTTGTTCACGGCCTTTTCTTTTGCCCTTTAACGATGATTCTTGCGGTTCATTCGTATAAGGCGCAGGTTGACAAATGAAACAATCTTTATCATCATTAACGCTATCGAACGAAAGAAGGGGACATGCGTGATGGATCATCCAACCGGCAATGATTATATTGTAATTAAGGCAGAGGAAAATGGTGTCCAGGTGATCGGATTAACCCGAGGTCAGGATACACGTTTTCACCACACCGAGAAATTGGACAAGGGTGAAGTGATGTTTGCCCAATTTACCACCCATACTTCAGCTATTAAAATCCGGGGCAAAGCCACGCTGATTACCAAGCATGGACAGATTGAATCGGAGTAATGTACAGATTGAATATATTCAAATGAAGATTGCAGGCATAGCCTGCTTTTTTTCATTGTACAATGAGGTATGAGCCTTTACCGGACAGACTACACTAACAGGTAAAGGCAGGGAGGCGTATATGAAACCGCGGATGATTGTTACTGCTTCAATGCTGGCAACGGTTGCGGCGGTCTTTCTGCTTGTTGCGATACAAACCTTACATATGCGTACATGGGGCGGGGACAACGTACAGCCTGCCTCTGCATCACATCATCCAGTTCAGCTAACGAATGACAATCTGGTTGATGTGCTAAGTTCCATGCAACTATCAACGCCCATTGCAAGAGTGGAATGGAAACAGTCTATTTTGACGCTGGACCTCAAAGTTAAAGGAACGGGTACAAGTTACACTGAAATCTATGAAAACATGGCAGCTGTGGCGGATCTGGGCTTTCGGAGCCTGGATAACGTGGATCAGGTGCTGCTGCGTGTGATGGCAGAAGATGAATGGATGCATAAACGACATCTGTTACTTGCTGCTGATATTCGGCGTGGAGAGTGGCCTCTGTATGCGATTGAAACATTACGGAACTGGAAAAGTGCGGCCTTTTCAGATGAATTGAAGGACTGGTTTCATTTGATGGAGACCGAACTCTGGAAGAAGCAATTCGAAATGACAAGTCAGGGGTAATAGAATAGCAGGATTCAGTGCGTGCCCGTTCAACATATGCTATAATATATAAGATTGTAGTGCAGAAATAGTTTAACAATGTTAAGGCTCGGAGGCTGAGAATGAATTCATATCGCGTACCCCAACTAGCAAAGAAATATACGGATTACGACATGATTCGACAACATACGGAAATCCCATCATTTCCGGATAGCCGGGCACGTCTGTTGCAGGTATTTGTGGGCCGCACAGACGAAAAGGTGCATCAAGAGTTATATGCTCTTGCAACTTCGCTCGTTCAGTTGGCCATGGATACGCATGATCGAATCGATACCATTTCCGGTGAGCGGAGAGAGCAGGAGATGCGTTCACGCCAGTTGAATGTACTCGCCGGGGATTATTTAAGTAGCCGTTTTTATCAATTGCTTGCCCAAGCGGGCAGAATTGAAATGATTGGCAAACTCAGTGGTGCTGTATCCGGAGTGAACGCACGCAAGATGACGCTGTATGAACGGATGAAGAAGCTTCTCGTTTCGGCTGATGAATACTTGCGTGAAACGGTACAGCTGAGGATGCAGCTGTTTCTTTCATTTACAGGCATGATTCAACATAACGAAGAGTCATTATGGAACAGCCTGCTGACCGAATTCAGCTCCTGCGAAACGATCGTGGAAGAACTGAAGCGGATGAATGACGCAAAACAATATCTTCATTGCTATGCATACTGGCACATATACGAGCACGGTAATGACGATGAACGCAATGTGTTGCGTCAGTCTGAACCGGATGCACGTGCATGGAATGCTATGGTGCTGAAGCATAGGGTTGGCGAGGTTTTGCTGGACAAGCTTCGCGAGTGTACACACCGCATTCAACTGTTGTTGCAAGACGAGGAAGGGCGGATGGGTTTGCATGAGATACATGCAATTCTAGAGCCTTACCTGGCATATTTGCAGCCTTCACATGCGGCAGTAAGGGAAGATTGAGGGGGAGACAGACGAATGGGGAGCGGAGAGACCAAACCGAAAGAAGAATATGTCCATTCGGTTTTTCAGAGTATAGCCGGAAAATATGATGTCATGAATGATATTCTAAGTTTCCGCAGGCATAAGGCTTGGCGTAAATTCACCATGAAAAAGATGAATATGTCCAAAGGCGATACCGGTCTTGATTTGTGCTGCGGCACATGTGACTGGACGCTTGCTATGGCAGAGGCAAGTGAAACGGGGCACATGCACGGACTTGATTTCAGTAGCAACATGCTGGAGGTCGGCCAAACAAAGATCAATGCGGTGCAACGTCAAAAGCAGATTACCCTGACACAGGGAAATGCTATGTCACTTCCTTATGAAGACAATTCATTTGATTATGTGACGATCGGGTTCGGGCTGCGTAATGTCCCTGATCTCAGACAAGTGTTGTCTGAGATGAAACGTGTGGTCAAACCGGGCGGTATGGTTGTGTGTCTGGAATTGTCCAAGCCAACATGGCAGCCGTTCAAAGGTATTTATTATTTTTATTTTGAGAAGGTTTTACCGAATCTTGCCAAAGTGTTTGCTAAAAGTTTTGAGCAGTACAAATGGTTGCCGGACTCACTGGCCATTTTTCCGGGAAGGCAGGAACTGGCAGACATTTTTGCAGAAACTGGATTACAACAAGTGCAGGCCTACCCTCTGACCGGAGGTATAGCGGCACTGCATATTGGAACCAAGGAGAATCAGCATGTTTAGGAAAATTCGCATCTTTTTAGAAATGATCAAGATTGAACACACGCTTTTTGCTTTACCTTTTGCATTTATGGGGGCCATTCTCGGCTCTATGGTAGTGAATGATACCTTCCCAAGCTGGATGCAGATCATGTGGGTATTGCTTGCGATGGTCGGCGCACGTAGTGCGGCTTTTGGTTTGAACCGAATTATTGACCAAGCGATTGATGGCAAAAACCCGCGTACCGCGATGAGAGCCATCCCGGCAGGACTGTTGAAAAATGGGGAAGTTGTTATATTTGTCATTATCTCATTTATATTGTTATTCTGGGCCTCATCCAATCTTAATGTATTATCGATGCAGCTGTTGCCTATTGCTGTGTTTATGTTAGTACTGTATTCGTATACCAAACGATTCACATGGTTATGCCACGTTGTCCTCGGAATGACGATTGGTTTGGCACCACTTGGTGGCTGGGTAGCTGTAACAGGAACGATGGATTGGACAGCGATTGTGCTGTACGTTACGATTGTGTTCTGGACAGCGGGTTTTGATATTATCTATGCATGTCAGGATCTGGATTTCGATCAGGGAGAGGGGCTTCACTCCATACCTTCCCGTTTTGGCTTGGTTAAATCCTTGCAGATCGCCAAGTTCTTCCATGGGATTACTGCAATTGGTTTTCTTGCGTTATTATTGATGACAGATCTGAGCTGGTGGTATGGCGTAGGCATGTTGGTGACGTATGGAATTCTGTTCTACCAACACTATATTGTATCGCCTAATGATATGAGCCGTGTTCAAACGGCGTTTTTTACCATGAACAGTTTGCTTAGTTTAATTGTATTTACGTTCACTCTGATTGATCTGGCGGTGAAATAAATGGTGCAGCAGCCGGACAATAAACGACTGGTTGTCGGAATTACCGGAGCGAGTGGCAGCATATATGGCATTCGATTAATTGAAACACTGCTTGATTTGGAATATAACGTTCATCTGGTCATATCCAATGCAGGGTGGCGTGTACTGAAAGAAGAATTGGACTGGGATGTGACGAATCGGGACGCGGTGCTGGAAGAAAAATTCGGCAACCGTGCCGGTTCTCTGATCTATCATCCTGTGAGTGATATAGGGGCCTCCATTGCAAGTGGTTCTTATCTGGCCGACAGCATGGTTATCATGCCATGTTCTATGGGAACTCTTTCGTCCATCGCGCAGGGATCATCGGATAATCTGATGTCTCGCGCAGCCGATGTTATGATGAAAGAGGGAAGAACATTGATCCTCGTACCACGTGAGACGCCTCTTCATGCAATCCATCTGGAGAACATGCTGAAGCTTTCTCGTCTTGGTGTACGAATGATACCGGCTATGCCTGCTTTTTATTACAAACCTCAGACTATGGATGAGTTGATTCTGTTTTTGGTGGGGAAAGTGCTGGATAGCTTGCGCATCCCACATCAACTGTTTACAAGATGGGGAGAACCGGATGAACGGGGATAACGACTGAGTTCGATACAAGGCTGTTTTTTGCCAACGTGTTGCTCGGTTTATTTGTCCCCCGAATCCCGGGGTATTGGTGAGTGCTGATGGTGAGTCTTCATGAACCACAGTCTTGACCCATGCTCCGGCAACTTCTGTATTTTGTTTCAGAACAAGTCGCAGAGTTTAATTTCCGGGTGTCGGCTATGACATTCGGAGAAGAAAAATACGTTAGATTACCTTATAGCAAAACACAAGCAAGAACGGTAAGCCGGGTTTTTCGTAATGCCTGCAGGCCCGACTTGCTGGAGGGGAAGGTAAGCATGAATTTATGGACTGACAATACGCTGATACGGGTGAACGAATGAAACTATTGGATATTTTCGGGTTGTTAAAAAAGGACATGGATTACATTGAGAAAGAGTTGTATCGCAGTGTTCGAGGAGAACAGAAGCTGCTGAGTGAAACGTCACTTCACTTGCTCAAAGCAGGAGGAAAACGGTTACGGCCCGTTTTTGTGTTACTTGGCGGGAAATTTGGTACATACGACATTGAACGTCTGAAGCTGGTTGCGGTTCCGCTGGAGCTGATTCATTCGGCATCCCTTGTTCACGATGATGTTATTGATAATGCGGAGACGCGCCGAGGCAAACCCACGGTGAAGTCAAAATGGGATAATCGGATTGCCATGTACACTGGAGACTATATCTACGGTAAGGCACTTGAAATGACTGCAGGCTTATCCGATCCAGCTATTCATCGTATCCTTGCCAAAGCCATGGTACAGATGTCCATTGGTGAGATGGAGCAAATTCGCGACTTTTTCAATACGGGACAAAGTGTTCGTAACTATCTGCTGCGGATTCGCCGCAAAACAGCACTTTTGATTGCGGTTAGCTGTCAGTTAGGGGCATTGGCTACACGTGCGCCTGAACATGTATCTTCCCTGCTGTATACGTACGGATACAATGTGGGGATGGCTTTCCAGATTCAAGATGATGTACTTGATCTGGTGGGTACCGAGAAACAACTTGGCAAGCCACCTGGCAGTGACATGAAGCAAGGGAATATCACTCTTCCTGTACTTTATGCCTTGGAAGAATCCGATCTGCGGGAACCTTTGCTTAAGGAGATTTCCCGTGTCCAGCATGAAGAAGGACGGGCAAGTGCATCGGATGCAATTGGAATGATTCGCCAAAGTCAAGGAATTGCTAAAGCAGAAGCCCTTGCTGACCGATATATGAAGAAAGCGCTCGATGCTCTCGATCAGCTACCTAACATCAAGACGACCAAAAACCTGCGTGATATCGCTCATTTTGTGGTTAAACGTACGCATTAAACTTTGTATGACCTTCAACTCTCGGATTGCTCACACCCAAAGATGAACAGAACTGTGATATTCCTCATTGGGAGGATTTGGACATGTATGTTACAATCAGAGGGATTGCGTTTACATAGTGATTAACTTTGAACCGTGAGTGAGGAGTGAGCTGATGGATCGTACATTTTTGATGGTGAAGCCGGATGGTGTGCAGCGTGGATTGATCGGTCGAATTATTAGCCGTCTGGAAGACAAAGGATTTAAGTTGGTGGCAGGCAAATTGGTGCAGATGTCTGAGGATCAGGCAAAACGTCATTATGCTGAACATGAGGGCAAACCGTTTTTCGATGATTTGGTTCGTTTTATCACATCTGGGCCTGTATTTGCCATGGTGTGGGAAGGGGACGATATTGTGGCGCTTGCGCGCATCGTCATCGGAAAAACCAATGTGAAAGAAGCAGCTCCGGGTACCATTCGCGGAGACTTCGCCAGCCACACACCACATAATCTGATTCATGGGGCAGATTCACCAGAAAGTGCTTCCCGTGAAGCAGCAAATTTCTTTGCTTCAGATGAACTGGTGGTATACGACAAGAGTATCGCAGCCTGGTTGTAATTATTAGCCAAAAGGGTGATACACGATGCTGGAGCAAGAACAACTACTAGACCCGGATTACACCGGATTCATTCGTAAAATCAAAGAGAGCACAGGCATTGATCTTGCTCAATACAAGGAAGGCCAGATGAAAAGAAGGCTGACCACACTTCGCAACAAAAACGGGTTTCATACATTTTCTAACTTTTTTGAAGCTATGCAGAAAGATAAATCATTGTTTTACGAGTTCCTTGATCGTATGACGATTAACGTGTCGGAATTCTGGCGTAATCCCAACCGTTGGGAAGTGCTGCGGGACGAGATTCTGCCTGAGCTGTTGGGTTCCAAGCGTCGTGCTAAAGTTTGGAGTGCAGCCTGTTCAACAGGTGAAGAACCTTATACACTCGCCATGATTTTGGACACGATGGGTATTTTGAAGGACAGCTCCATTACGGCAAGTGATCTGGATGAAGGTGCATTGGCCAAAGCCAAGGAAGGGCGTTATATGGAACGCTCGCTTAAGGATGTGCCTAAGGAAACCGCGAACCGTTACTTCAAGCAGGATGGCTTGGTATACCGTATTGATGAGCAACTCAAAAATTCGATCAAGTTCATGAAACAAAATTTGCTGGTGGACCGTTTTGACGATGGGTACGATCTGATTGTGTGCCGGAATGTCATGATCTATTTTACCGAGGAAGCCAAAAACCTGTTGTATCACAAATTTGCAGCAAGTTTGCGTCCAGGCGGTATTTTGTTTGTGGGCAGTACGGAGCAGATTTTCTCCCCGGGACAATATGGTCTGGAGACAGCAGAGACATTTTTCTATCGGAAAAAATAATGATAATGGTTGTTCAGCCGTCTGAAGCACATGTACATGTGTTCAGGCGGTTATTTGTATACCAAGTACAAGAAAGAGCCGACTTTCTTGTCAAAGCCGGTCAGCTATACTATAATAAGCAAAGAAATTATGGGATTTTAGCAATGTGAAGTTTAACAGTTTAAAGGGGGAACGTATTATGAGTTTACGCTATTTAACCGCAGGGGAGACGCACGGACCCCAATTGACCGCTATTATTGAAGGATTGCCAAGTAATTTGACGATTGACTTTGAAGAACTGAATTTCCAGCTTCACCGCCGCCAAAAGGGATATGGCCGTGGACGCCGGATGCAGATCGAGAAGGATCAGGCGAATTTCGTTGGTGGTATCCGTCACGGATATACAACAGGTGCTCCGGTAGCGCTGGTTGTTCAAAATAACGACTGGAAACATTGGCAGAATATTATGAATATTGAGCCGGTTGAAGGCAGTGACGAGGAGAAACGTCGCGTTCACCGTCCTCGTCCCGGACACGCTGATCTGAACGGTGGACTCAAGTATAATCTCAAAGACTTGCGTAACGTACTGGAGCGCTCCAGTGCACGTGAGACAACGGTACGTGTGGCATGTGGTGCCATTGCACGTCAATTCCTGGCTGAATTCGGAATCAAGGTAGCTGGACGTGTACTTCGCATTGGAGAGATCGAAGCTCCGTATCAGGACCTTCCGATTGATGAACTGATCGCGGTGACAGAAGCTTCCTCTGTACGTGTTACGGATGCTGAGACAGAGAAGAAGATGGAAGCCTACATCGACCAGATTAAACAAGAAGGCGATTCCATCGGAGGAATAGTGGAATGTATCGTTGAAGGGGTACCTATTGGTCTCGGTAGTTATGTTCAATACGATCGCAAGCTGGATGCACGAATCGCTCAAGGCGTAATGTCCATTAATGCATTCAAAGGTGTAGAGATTGGTATCGGATTCGAAGCCGGAGTCATTCGGGGATCACAGGTGCATGATGAAATCATGCATACGGACGAGCGCGGCTACCACCGGGCAACCAACCGTCTCGGTGGATTCGAAGGTGGTATGACGAACGGTATGCCAGTCGTTGTACGTGGTGTGATGAAGCCGATCCCAACGTTGTATAAGCCACTGCAAAGTGTTGATATTGATACAAAAGAAGCATTTACGGCTCAGGTTGAGCGCTCGGACGCTTGTGCTGTACCCGCAGCGAGTGTGGTTATGGAGCATGTTGTAGCGTGGGAAATTGCCAAAGCATTCCTGGAGAAATTCGGCGGCGATTCCATGGAAGAGATCCGTGCCAATGTTGCTAGTTATAACACTCAACTGGAGAATTACTAATATGCGTCAGCTGACGGTACAGTTGGAGGAACGCTCATATCCGATTCTGTTTGGTAGCGGCCTATTGGCACAAGCCCCTCAATATTTTGAGCAATATGGCTTGACCAAAAAAAGTCCGTTACTCATCATTACAGATGAAAATGTGGCTCCCAAATACTTGTCAGGTTTGGAGCAAACGCTGCGTACGGCTGGTTATACAGTCGTATCGGCGGTTGTGCCCTCTGGTGAAACATCGAAATCCCTTTCGGTGTACCAGGATATGATGACCGTTGCGATCGAAGGTAAGCTGGATCGGAGTTCTGCGATTCTGGCCCTAGGTGGTGGGGTCGTAGGTGATCTGGCTGGCTTTGTTGCCGCTACATATATGCGTGGAATCAAGTTTGTTCAAGTACCTACAACGATTTTGGCGCATGACAGCAGTGTGGGCGGTAAAGTAGCTGTCAATCATCCGCTGGCCAAAAATATGATCGGTGCGTTCCACCAGCCCGAGCTAGTGCTCTATGATGTGGACACACTTCAATCCTTGCCACCACGAGATGTATCGGCAGGGTTGTCAGAGATGCTGAAGCACGGACTGATCCGTGATGAGGCTTTTGCACATTGGTGTGAGGAACATGCGGAAGAACTGCTTGCGCTTAATCCGGAAGCATTGGGATACGGCTTGGAGCGTGGTTGTAGTATTAAAGCAGAGATTGTATCCAGAGACGAACGGGAAAATGGAGAACGTGCGTTATTGAACCTGGGACATACGATTGGTCATGCCATTGAAGCGATTGCCGGTTATGGAGAATTCCTGCACGGAGAAGCGATCTCGATCGGTATGGCTGGATCAGCATTGCTTGGTGAGAAGCTTGGTGCGCCAGCAGGGCTCTATGAAGATACGGTCCGCATGCTGCGTTCACTTCGCCTTCCAACAACGATGCCTGCGCATCTCGACACGGATGCATTAATGGAAGCGATGATGCATGACAAAAAGTTCCGTGAAGGTCATATGGTGTTTATCATTCCTGATCGGATTGGGGCTGCAAGAATTGTGAAGGACGTACCTGTGTCGGCAGTTCGGGACGTCATTGAAACGCTCAGGAAGGGAGAATGACAGCAATGGTCACACGGGGAATTCGCGGGGCTACAACAGTCACGCAGAACAACGAAGAACAGATTTTGAAGGAAACGGCTGTATTGTTGCAGGAGATCGTGGATCGCAATGAGATCCAACCGGAAGATATCTGCAGTGTGTGGATTACGTTAACTGGGGATCTGGATGCTGCATTCCCGGCAAAAGCTATTCGCCAACTGGATGGCTGGGAACTTGTACCACTAATGTGTGCACTGGAGGTTCCTGTTAAAGGTGCCTTGGCGCAGTGCATTCGTTTCATGGTGCATGTGAACACAAACAAAGCTCAGAATGAAATCAACCATGTGTATCTGAACGGTGCACAGGCATTACGTCCGGATTTGGCAACACCTTCTGGCTCTTAAGTAGTGGGTTGTCAAACCGATCATAATGATGTATAGTGAGAACCAGTTGAGTAGAGTAGAGATTGAGCTGAGAGCAGCTGAGCTAGTGGAGTATATAGCAGAGTCCAGTGGGTGGTAACCGGGGCAACAGAAACCGGTCAACTGATTCACGGTACGTCGTGCTACGGAATAGGTAACAGGAACAGGGAAAACAAACGTGTCATAAGACACCTTTTGTTTTGATATATTTTGGTACAAACACAATCAATGCACTTTCCTATATTTTATGAAATGTTGGAATGAGTAGTTGAAGTGTTATAACTGATATATTTTCCCGAATTGGATGATGTGAGATGCATCAATTCAGTGACCTGTGAATAATCCGACAGCGAAGTATAGGGACTTGTTATTTATGAAGCATCACCCTGTTAAATGCAGCTTATAACCAAACCTCTACCTGATGGTAGAGGTTTTTTTTGTATATTGAATTGTTTCTTCTACACCTATAAGTTCAACTAAACTTTTACACAAAAACGGAGAGGACAGAAATAACGTGAAGAAGCGAAGCGTTCGCCTAAAAGCTTTCTGAAAGAAAGCTACATCGGAAGCATACGCTATCCCCTGATTTTCCCTTTTGAAAGGGAATCAAAAAAATCTGGGGATAACAGCGATCGGAAGGTTGTTCTGTCATTGGAGTGCTCAGTGTAAACCTCTTTAGTTGAACTTACCTAAATCTGAAAGGACGTGATCTAATGATAACGCCAAACGTTAATCAAGTACTGAAAATGTCGAATGAGTATAATCTGATTCCGGTAGTCAAACGGATTTTGGCAGACATGGAGACCCCGATTCGAATATTCCGCCGTTATGCTGACAACGACCGGGCATTCCTGCTGGAAAGTGTAGAGGGTGGTATTCAATGGGCGAGATACTCGTTCATCGGTACAGATCCGTTCCTGATGATTTCGGCCAAGAAAGGCCGGATTGTTGTAGAAGAAGCAGGGAAGACTCGTGAATTGCCAGGCAAACCGATCGAAGAACTGAAAGCACTGCTGCGTAAGTACCGCAGTCCAAAAGATGATGAACTGCCACCATTCACAGGTGGGGCAATTGGTTTCTTCGGATATGATCTGCTGTCCTATTATGAGAAACTTCCAGCTCACGCGCTGGATGACCTGAATATGGATGACATTCGTTTTATGTTCTGTGACCAGATTATCGTGTTTGACCATGTGAAGCAGCAGATGCTGCTCGTTGGTAATGTACACGTCAAGGAAGGTGCAACGGATGACGAGATACGTCAAGCGTATGCAGTGACTTCGGAGAAGCTGGAGCAGGCCGCAGAACGTTTGCAACAGCAAGGACCAGGGGAGAACCTGAATCCGCGTTCCATTCCGGGAGACGTGGAGCTGGGGGACATCCGCTCCAACCTCACGAAAGAGCAGTTTATCGGTAATGTGGAGCAAGCCAAAGATTACATTCGCGCAGGTGATATTTTTCAAGTGGTATTATCCCAGCGTTTCCACATTGATACGGAAGTTTCTCCGCTTCACGTGTATCGTGTGCTTCGGACCCTGAATCCATCACCTTATATGTACTACCTCAAAATGGATGATGAGATTATCGTGGGAACCTCACCAGAAGCGCTAGTCAAGGTGGACGGGAATCGTGTGGAGACACGACCGATTGCAGGTACACGTCCAAGGGGGGCAACAGAAGCGGAAGATCGTGCACTCGCTGCTGATCTGCTCCAGGATGAGAAGGAACGCGCGGAGCATCTGATGCTGGTTGATCTGGGGCGTAACGATCTGGGCCGGGTATCCAGCTTCGGCAGTGTGAAGTGTGACATGTTCATGGAGATTGAACGGTATTCTCACGTTATGCACATGGTATCCAATGTTACGGGCGAGCTAAGAGAAGATAAGGATTTCTTCGATGCATTCCTCTCTTGCTTGCCAGCGGGTACCGTATCCGGTGCACCGAAACTGCGAGCAATGGAGATTATCGCGGAACTGGAGAAAGAGGCACGGGGTGCTTATGCAGGAGCAATCGGATACCTCGGATTCTCGGGTAACATGGACTCCTGTATTACGATTCGTACGATTATTTTCAAAAAAGGAAAAGCTTATGTACAGGCCGGAGCGGGAATCGTATGGGATTCTGTACCTGAGAATGAATATGAGGAAACGGTTAACAAAGCTAAAGCGTTGCTCAAAGCGATTCGAACAGCAGAAGCAATGTTTCCTGCCAAAGAAAAGGACAGCACGTTGAGACTGGCGAATGCAGACTACTTTGTCACACCAGCGGCCGCTAAGAACTGAGAGAGGAGAGACCGGAGATGAACATAAACCCAATAATGAATGAGAACCCTGTAACCCCCATTGCTGAGATTACTCGTGAGGAAGGCATGAAGAATGGCCTGGCGAAGATTTTGGAGGGCAGCCATCTGGAGCAAGCCGAAGCAAGAGATTTGATGTACTCGATTATGAGAGGTGAGGCAACGCCGGCTCAAATCGGAGGTTTGCTGATGGCGCTGCGGATGAAGGGGGAAACGGTGGATGAGATCACCGGTTTTGCTGAAGCCATGCGTGGTCAGGGTGGACGAATTCTAACGGATGGCAGCGGTTTGCTGGACACGTGTGGAACAGGTGGATCGGGTATTCACAAATTCAACATTTCCACAGCATCCGCCATCATTGCTTCGGCCGTTTCGGTTCGGGTCGCCAAACATGGCAACCGTTCAGCTTCAGGTAAAGCGGGTAGTGCAGATGTATTAGAGGCACTCGGTGTAAATATCCATCTGAACGGGGAGCAGGCCAGACAATGTCTGGATGATATCGGAATCTGCTTCTGTTTTGCCCAGGTATATCACCCTTCCATGCGACATGCGGCAGGACCAAGAAAAGAGCTGGGAGTTCGCACCATTTTCAATATGCTCGGACCATTAACCAATCCTGCGGGAGCAGATCGCCAACTACTTGGCCTGTATGATCGTTCCCGGACGCCGATGATTGCTGAAGTACTGAATCGTCTTGGTCTCAAAAGAGCGTTGGTTGTGGCCAGCCATGATGGTCTGGATGAAATTAGCATCTCGGCACCGACTCAGGTATCTGAACTTCGCAATGGTGAAGTGCACACCTATGATATTGATCCACGTGATATGGGCTTGTCTCTGCATCCGCTCGAAGCGGTACTTGGAGGAGATGCGGCACAGAATGCCGAAATTATTAAGAGGATCTTCCAGGGTGAGCAGAGTGCCTATCGTGATGTCGTTCTGTTGAACGCCGGAGCGTGCATCTATGTATCCGGTCTTGCAGATAGCATTGCTGAAGGGGTAACACTTGCCGCAGAAGCGGTAGATTCGGGCAAAGCTGCCGGGAAGCTTGAACAGTTAATTCATACAACGGAGGCGTACAGTCATGTATCTTGATCGAATCGTTGCAACCAAACATAAAGAAGTTGAAGTTCTTGCACAGACATTTCGCATGGATGAAGCTATCCAACAAATCGAACAACTACCCGCAACTCGGGGGTTTGAAAAAGCATTATCAAGCAGACGCAATCGCAAACTCGGCCTTATTGCTGAAGTGAAGAAGGCTTCGCCGTCCAAAGGGTTAATTCGTCCGGATTTTCATCCGGTAGAGATTGCTGCCGCTTATGAGCGAGCGGGTGCTGACTGCATCTCCGTATTAACGGATGTGTCGTATTTTCAAGGCAGCAACGAGTACTTGCAGGCGATTCATCAAGCGGTGAACATTCCGCTATTACGCAAGGATTTTATTATAGATGAACGACAGATTGCCGAGGCCAGATTACTGGGTGCAGATGCAATACTGCTGATTGCCAGCATTCTGACACCTGAACAGATTCGTCAATATCTGGAATTTGCCAAAAGCTTGGGGTTGGATGCCTTGATTGAAGTCCATGATCGAACAGAACTGGAGCAGGTATTGGAGATTCCGCAGGCAACCCTTGTGGGCATCAATAATCGGAATTTGAAAACATTCGAAACCAGTCTGAACACGACACTGGATTTGATGGAATTGATTCCAAGTAGCGTTACCTTGATTAGCGAAAGTGGTATTGACGGACCAGAATCAACAGTACCTCTGATCCAGGCCGGCGTTCACGGTATTCTCGTAGGTGAGCATCTCATGCGCAAGGATGATGTCGAGGCGGCTGTATATGATCTGATGGGACCCAAATGATGAATACTTCCATACACGATGGCACAGGCGACAGTATGTCAGAACTGAGAAACCCGCTGCCAGCGGCCGTAAAAATATGTGGACTTCAGGACGTTGAAGTGCTAAAATCGATGATAAACTTGCCTGTGGATTACATTGGTGTTGTTTTTGCCAAATCACGCCGCCGAATCGAACCCGAGCAGGCTGCTGCATTAAGAACGGTGCTGTTCGAATGGTCTACCTATGATCGGCCGAAGCTTGCGGGTGTATTTGTGAATCCTACGCTCGATGAACTGGAACACATTATGGAGGTTGCTCACCTGGATGTTATTCAACTGCATGGACAGGAGTCTGCGGAATTTTGCCAGCAGGTGAAGCAGCGGTGGAGTGCCAAAGTATTCAAAGTTTTTTCTTTTCCCAAAGATGAAACGGGACCGGAAGCTGATGAAGCAGCCATAAGGGCTCTTGATATTTACGATAAATTCGTGGATGCGATATTGCTTGATACCCATGATCCTCTATATGGAGGGGGCTCCGGGAAAACGTTTGCCTGGGAGCGAATCCCCGCCTATGCTGAATGGGCAAAAAGTCGCGAAATTGCTCTGTTCGTTGCAGGAGGTTTGCAGCCGGACAATGTACAACAACTAATACAGACATATGCACCTTTCGGCGTCGATGTATCCAGCGGAGTTGAGACTAAAGGTGTGAAGGATATTGCCAAAATTACAGCATTCGTAGAAAGGGTGAAGCAGGCATGACACATCAATTGCCGGATCAATACGGGCGTTTCGGTCACTTCGGAGGCCGCTTTGTACCTGAGACACTAATGAACGCACTCATAGAGTTGGAGGAGGCATATAGCCACTTCTCTGAAGATGAGGAATTCAACAAGGAACTGAACTATCTGCTAAGCGAGTATTCTGGACGTGAAACGCCATTGTATCATGCAGAGCAATTGTCACGCCGATTAGGCGGACCGAAAATTTATCTGAAACGTGAAGATCTCAATCATACAGGCGCACACAAAATTAATAACGCCATTGGACAAGGTTTGCTTGCCAAACGGATGGGCAAAAAGAAAGTTATTGCTGAAACGGGTGCAGGTCAACATGGCGTTGCAACGGCAACTGTAGCCGCATTACTTGGACTGGAATGCAAAGTATTTATGGGCGAAGAAGATACAGAGCGTCAACAGTTAAACGTATTTCGGATGAAGCTGCTTGGAGCAGAAGTGATTCCGGTTACGTCTGGAACACGGACACTGAAGGATGCTGGTAATGAAGCACTTCGCTACTGGGTCAGCAATGTGGAGGATACATTCTACGTGCTGGGATCAGTGGTTGGTCCTCATCCATATCCGATGATGGTGCGGAATTTCCAACGTGTGATTGGTGATGAGACCCGTCGTCAGATTCAGGAGATCGAAGGGCGTTTGCCGGATGTAATTGTAGCAGCTGTAGGTGGAGGAAGTAATGCGATCGGTATGTTCTATCCATTTATCGGTGATCAGGATGTGAAGCTTGTTGGTGTTGAAGCCGCAGGCAAAGGGGTCGAAACCGAGTATCACGCTGCAACGATGACCAAAGGTACACATGGTGTATTCCAGGGATCTATGAGTTACCTGTTGCAGGATGAGTATGGGCAGGTTCAGCCAGCACATTCCATCTCGGCCGGACTTGATTATCCGGGTGTTGGTCCGGAGCATTCCTATCTCAAGGATATTGAACGGGCAAAATATGTACCGATCACGGATCAGGAAGCACTGGATGCCCTGCAACTTCTATGTCGGACGGAGGGAATCATTCCTGCTCTGGAGTCTGCACATGCGGTAGCCCAAGTTGTCAAACTGGCGCCTGAACTTACAGCAGATGATATTGTAGTCATTTGTCTGTCGGGACGTGGAGATAAGGATGTTGAATCCATCATGAAATACACGGGAGGTGACTTGGGATGAATCTGATGGACCAGACCTTCCAGCAATTGAAGGAACAGAATCGCACGGCACTTATTCCATTCTTAACCGTGGGAGACCCGGATGTGGATACAACGATTGATATCATCAAGGAGCTTGAACAGGCTGGAGCGGACATTTTGGAACTGGGTGTTCCCTATTCCGATCCGCTTGCAGATGGCCCAGTCATTCAACGCGCTTCCGAACGTGCGCTGAAGAGCCAGATTACCATTCGTACTGTTATGGAAACTGCTGCAAATGCTCGTAAGGCAGGTGTGAAACTGCCGTTTGTACTGTTCACCTATTATAATCCGGTATTGCAGACAGGACTGGATGTATTCTTTGATGAATTGGTCAAACACGATATTAGTGGCATGATCATTCCTGACCTGCCGATTGAGGAAGCGGAAGAGATGCGAGAACGCGCAAATCGTGCTGGTGTGCATCTGGTGCCGCTTGTTGCACCTACATCTAATGCCCGGATTGAGCGGATTGTAACGGGCGCGAGGGGCTTTATCTATTGTGTATCTTCTCTTGGCGTAACCGGAGAGAGAGCTTCTTTCTTTGATGGCGTAGAGAGCTTCATTGAGACGGTGAAAAGTCTGACAGACCTCCCTGTAGCAGTAGGTTTTGGTATCTCCAGTCATGAGCAGGTGGCCCATTTCTCCCGCATCTGCGATGGCGTTGTTGTAGGTAGTGCCATTGTTCGTCAAGTGGAAGATGCGATTCCTCTGCTTGAAAATCCGGATACGCGTGCAGCGGGACTGTTGCAAATTCGCAACTTTGTGGCACAATTAAAGGGATAGAGATGTCCTGAAAGGACATCTTTTGGACACGTGAGGTGCACGCTGATTCGTGTCTAACATTATTTCAATAACAGGAGGCGGTCGGGTTGAAACCGAAATCCCAGATTGTCAATCTGCCTGTGTACCAGCCGGGCAAACCGATTGAAGAAGTGAAACGTGAACTGGGGCTTGAACAAGTCATCAAGCTGGCCTCCAACGAAAACCCGTACGGCAGTTCTCCTGCCGCCCTGGAAGCCATTACGAGAGAAATGACGAATATAAGCATATACCCAGACGGTAGCTCGGTTGAGCTGACGGGAGTTCTTGCCAAGCATCTTGGCGTTGAACGGAACAACTTAATATTTGGTTGTGGTTCCGATGAGATTATTGCTTTGATCACGAGAGCTTTCTTCTTGCCGGGTGACGAGACCATCATGGCAGATCAGACATTTTCTGTATATAAAAGCAATGCAGATATTGAGGGTGCCGTGTCCATCGAAGTGCCTCTGAAAGATGGCACGCATGATCTGAGCGCGATGCTCGCGCAAATTAACGACAAAACCAAAGCAGTATGGGTGTGTAATCCAAATAATCCGACAGGTACGATTATCTCCGAGCAGGAACTTACAGCCTTTATGGACCGTGTGCCTGCTCATGTGATGGTCATACTGGACGAAGCTTATTATGAATTCGTAACCGATGAAGCATATCCGCAAAGTATACCATTGATCGAACGGTATCCGAACTTGGTCATCCTGCGGACATTCTCCAAAATTTACGGTTTGGCTTCGCTTCGGATCGGATATGGTATTGCACGTCCCGAAATTATTGATTTGATTAACCGTGTACGTGAACCGTTTAACACCTCCCGTTTTGGACAAGTTGCGGCAACCGCCGCACTACTGGATCAGGATTTTGTTCAAGAGTGCTCGAAGCGGAATGCAACGGATCGGGATTACCTGCAAAATGAATTTACACGGCTCGGATTGTCGTATTTCCCTTCACAGGGTAATTTCATTATGGTTGACCTGAATATGCCTTCGGCAAATGCGTTCCAATCCTTGCTCAAACAAGGCATTATCGTTCGCTCAGGATTCCACGTATACCCAACTTACATTCGTGTGTCCGTCGGAACATCAGAACAGAACCGTGCATTTGTCACGGCACTGGAGAACACGCTGGCTGAGAAGGCGGTAGCACGCCCTTAATACTGGCGATGAAAGAGTGAGGACCCATGAAACTAAAAATTGCAATGATTGGTGTAGGACTCATCGGCGGTTCACTGGCGCTCTGCTTCAAAGGCAAGCCAGATGTAACCGTGATGGGTTACGCCCACTTGGATGAACTGAAGGACAAGTACATAGCGAGCGGTGTAGTGGATGATGCTACGCTCTCTCTGGAAGAAGCGGTAGAGGATGCCGACTTTATTTTTTTGTGCGTTCCCGTAGGTTTGCTTGAATCCTATTTCGAAAAGCTCTCCAAGCTGCCATTGAAAAAAGGATGTATCATCACGGACGTAGGAAGCACTAAAGCTTCCATTGCCGCTTGTGCCGAGCATGTGCGGTTGACTGACGCTTACTTCATTGGTGGTCATCCCATGGCGGGGTCGGAGCGTGCAGGCGTAGATGCGGCCTCAGCTGTGCTGTTTGAGAATGCATACTATGTCTTAACCCCTTCAGAACATGTACCTGAGGAAGCCTACAGCAGGCTGTCAGAGCTGCTTGCGTATACGCGGGCACAGATCGTGCGTGTGGAGCCCCTGCTGCACGATGACATCGTGGGGGCGATTAGTCATCTGCCACATGTTATTGCTGTTGCGCTGGTGAATCAGGTACGTGAGTATAATGAGTCGAATCCACTGTATAAAATGCTGGCTGCAGGCGGTTTCCGGGATATTACCCGGATTGCGTCCAGTGATGCGATTGTGTGGAGAGATATCTTGCTTAGCAACCGTGACGTACTGCTGGGCTTGCTTAAGGACTGGAATAGCCAGATGACGGCCTTTACGGATATGTTGGAGCATAAGAACGGTGAAGGTATAGAGGAGGCATTCCGTCAGGCCCGCGAGTTCCGCAGTATATTACCAGAACGACGCAAAGGCATGATTTCTCCGTTATTTGATCTGTATACTGATGTCCAGGATGCACCGGGTATGATCGGTAAGATCGCAACTGAGCTTGGGGCGAATGACATCAACTTGAGCAACTTGGAGATTATCGAAAACCGGGTGGATGTGCCGGGCATTATGCGTCTGTCTTTCCGTCAGGAAGAAGATATGGAACGAGCCAAGACGTTATTGGATTCCTTAGGCTATCAAGTGTGGATATAAGACGAGAAAGAGGGCGAAAGCCCTCTTTTTTGTGAGGTTATATTGGAGTATGTTATTTGATTTTCAGTCACGAAAAAAAGGATGTATTATCCTTAATTACCGAAAGATATAATTAATTCAAACAATTTTACTGAAAGTGTTGACAAAATGAAAACGTATACATATAATAAGGGTACAGTATGGTTTCTCTCCACTCCTATCCAATAACTGTATTGCTCCACGTGAGCAATGGCCGCTTATGTAAGCGGTCTTTTTTTTGTCTTAAAAAGTTATGGGAAAGGCATTGATATGTTAATAGTTACATTTAAACTTACATCCTCTATTTACATCTCCCTCCTTAATCTGTTAGGATACCTTAGATCAAAAAAATATCACATTTCTGTAACCTTTTCAGTATGTCGTCCGTCTATATAAGCAAGGCTTGCCAAAAAGGAGCAAAATGAAGTCATGAACGTGAAAATGACCGCATATGAATGACAGGTCGGGTTCTGTGGATACCAATGGATTTGCCAGGATGATGCAGACCGTTGTACAATAAATACTGTTAATGTAGAAACGTTGGGGAAATTGCCATTACATAGGGGAATTTGGCGGGAAGGCCAGTTATGGCGCTGAACGCTGTTTATATGCGGTGAGAACCGCAACTTTTTTGTGCCTGTTCGGTAATACATGGATAGAGTCGAACGGGGAGAAGCACATGGATGGGCGAGGAGGGGTCGCACTCAAATGACGGATTCCCAGTTGATTCGAGAGATCAAGGAAGGTAACCTGGAGTTATATTCCGAGCTGATGAGTCGTTATCAGCGTAAAATACTGGCTTTCGTATATCATATGTTGAAAAGTTCCAATATGGAGCTGCTTGCGGAAGATCTCTGTTCTGAGACTTTCTATAAGGCGTTCCGCAGTCTGCACTCTTTCCGTGAGGTGGATGCCTCATTCTCAACCTGGTTATATACCATTGCGAGAAATACGGTACTGAGTGAGCTTCGCAAACAGCGCAGCGGAAATGTCCCACTTGAAGAGAGCGGGATTGTTCCCGTTGCTCCTTCGGAGAATACACCGGAGTATGCTGTACTACGTAGCGAGCGGGTGATGCTGGTTAGGGATGCGATTAACAATTTGCCAGAGAAGCAACGTTCTGCGATTATACTCCGCGAGTATGATCAACTAGACTACCAAGAGATTGCGAATATTCTTGGGCAGAGCGTCAGTTCTGTGAAATCGCTATTATTCAGAGCAAGATCAAGCGTAAAAACTCAATTGGAACCTTATTTCTTCGAACCGGTGTACGAGCCATATGAAGGGATGAAGAACCGATGAATTGCAATGAAGCCCAGGAACTGTTTGCACTGGTTTGGGACTTGCCGGAAACTCATCCTCAGCGGATTGCATTTCATGCTCATCTCGCTGGTTGTGATGAGTGCTCCGAGCAGTTTGAGGTCTGGGAAGAAGCTCAGATCTTGCTGCACAGCATTCCGGTTCCAGTGACAGAACAACAGGCAGAGAGAGTGAACCGTAACGTGATGGACCGGATCTACGCGGAGTCTCCATGGCTTCTGCCGGAAGAGGTAAAGGTTAATCGTTTCTCTGCTGTGATCCGCAAGCATATGTCTTTGTGGATCGCCGCGTTCCTGGCTATTTTTTTATGCAGCTTTCTGTATATGGCAATGTTTAAGCCAGACGTATCAGAAGCTGAGCAAACCAAGGTTGTTGCTACGGGTATTCTGGAGACAGGGGTTGCCGGAAGCGGACCATCGTCCTCTGGAATGTATCAGTACAACATGACTGGAGCGGACAGAGGAAGTATCATAGAACCTTTTGTTGTGAGCATGGGACCTGCTTATCCACAGTATTGGATGGCCCTCTCTTTACTTGCAATAGGAATGGCGTTATTTTCTCTTGGACGTATGCATCGAACAACGAATAAACGCAAACAAGGTGCGAGTGCATAGGTAATAACCTTTCGTTCGCCGTGTGGAGAAATGAGGGATGTAAGTGCGAATCGGGCTTATTCGTCACGGTCTTACAGACTGGAATGCGGCGGGCCGTATACAGGGTCAGACGGATATTCCTCTGAATGGAGAAGGTCGTGAACAGGCAGAGCGCCTGGGAAGACGTCTGCTGACGGAAGAATACCAATGGGACTATATCATCACAAGTGGATTATCGCGGGCACAGGAAACAGGGGAGATTATCTCCAAGCTGTTGAATGTACCTTTGCTTGAGCCGGACGCACGGTTGAAAGAAAGGGCTTTTGGTCAGATTGAAGGTCTGACTTCAGAAGAACGGGTTGCCCGCTGGGGCAAATCCTGGGAGACATTAGATTTGGGGCAGGAGCAGATAGCGGATATCCAGATTCGTGCACTGGCGTTTCTGGAAGATCTATGGTCTGCCTATCCAGATCAAAACGTACTCATTGTCACTCACGGAGCTTTCTTAGCCAACCTGTTAACAGCCTTGTTTAAAGATCGCTATACAGAACGTATTGGAAACCTGTCACTGACGATCCTGGAAAAGGAACGTGATGACTGGAGTCCGCTGTTATATAATTGCACACGACATCTGTCTTTGGACACAGCGAAACAACCTGAGTAAGCTAACTTGGGTTGTTTTTTTGCGTTTTATGGGGAAATAAGACTTTATATGATTTCAAACCTCTCATTTTTCTTCTGATTGACCAACTTGAGGCATAGTATGTTTTAAAACATAAAAGATTTCCAAAAAGAGGTTTAGATTATGGGAATTCCGTCAACGATGTTTACAAAACCAAACTATTTCAGGCTCCGAATCAGCAGTCGAAGTAGTTAACGGGCGAGGCGATGGACCCATGAATTTAGCGGATATGCTTACTTTTGCCGATATTGGCCAGCTTAATCGAATAGCAGACTATTACCAATGTGAATGCAAGCCCAATTCCAAACATGAACTCATCCAGAGTATTCTCACTACATTGGGCAGCAGACCCTTTTTTGAGCAGCAGGTACGTCAACTGAATCAAGCAGATCAGCGTTTTTTGAACAACTTGTTGTTTGACCCTCGCCAGTATTATGGTATGGAAGAACTCATTGCCATAGCCCGTCAATCGATGGACAAAAAGGAGAGTGAGGCAGGCGCGAGTCCGCGTGATCTCATTGTTCGCTTCAATAAGAGTGGATGGTTGTTCAATGGAACAACGCAGCAGACCAGGTATTTGTATCAGGTACCCCAGGATCTGAAACTAAGATTCAGGGATGTGTTATCCACACATCTGCGAGCAGGGATTACCAAAACAACAGAACCACCCATGTATCGGGATGAGTATCATCTCTTAGCGGATGATCTCAAGTTGTTCCTGCAGTTTGTCCAGCAGCACGAGATTGCCCTTAACGCTGAAGGCATGATGTACCGTCGCTCTCAACAGCAGATTATGGAGCACCTGCACATTAGTGAGGAATTGGTGGGCAAAGGTGGATGGAGATTCGGATATGGCCGTTCCTTCAAGGATTACCCGGATCGTTTCGCACTTCTCTACGACTATGCATTTCACCATCGGCTGGTTCGTGAGGAGCAAGGCACGCTGAAGTTATCACCAGCTGGAGAAGACAAGCTGGGAGCTGAGAAAACAGCCGAAATGATACAGCTATTTAGGTTTTGGTTAAGATTGTATAAAGGTGCTATTCCCAATCTGTCCTCTATTGTGTACTGGACAGGCGAATGTGCCCAAGAATGGTCAACTGCCGAGTCGCTGTTTCGTCAGATCGGTCCATTCATTCAGCCGTTTTATTATGATACGGCCGATGCCATCTATGATAACAGAATTGTTAAAATGATGCTGCATCTTGGCATGGTTCGTATTGGGGAACATGAGGAAGGCCGGACTATACAAATGACAGCTTGGGGCACTCGTCTTGCTGTATCCTGTCGCTCCATCTCAGGAGACATTACACCCATTATGTTTGACAAATGAAGGACAAGTTGCTAAAATCACTCCCAAATTAAGGAGTGATAATAATGATAATTCCATACAAAGGTCTACAACCTCAGTTACACTCTTCGGTATATATGGCTGAAGGTGCAAAACTGATCGGTGATTTGAGAATGGGAGAAGAGTCTTCCGTCTGGTTCAATGCAGTCCTGCGGGCTGATTTGGCTCCTATTATCATTGGAAAGCGCTGTAATATTCAAGATAACGTTGTCGGGCATGTCAATACTGATCAACCTTTGATTGTGGGAGATGATGTTTCAGTAGGACATACAGCGATCATTCATGGGTGTTGTATTGGAACAGGATCATTAATCGGCATGGGAGCCATTCTGCTGAATGGAGCCGACATTGGCGAATATACGCTGATTGGAGCCGGTTCTGTTGTTACTGAGAATAGTAAAATTCCGCCCTATACTCTTGCTTTGGGGACACCTGCCAAAGTGATACGTGAGCTGACTGATGCCGATTTGGAGCGGATGTCCAGAACTTCACTGGGTTATGTTACCAAAGGAAAAGAATATAGGAGCTCTTAAATCCGTTTTGGAGGTGCATCCTATTGGATAAAATGAAAGTTACGTATGAAGTCATGTTGGGGCTGGCAGCTGAGATGGTGTGGGACGAAGCGCTTCGCAAACAGCGCAGCGAGAAACTCTATTTGGAAATCGATAAAGCGTTAGCTACCGGAGACGAAGTAGCTTTCCGGAGTCTGACGGATGAACTGAGGACCATAAACTGATAGGCAAAATAGTTCCTTTCTGAGATAAAAGGGAATGCGCAGAGGCGTATTTCCTTTTTTGATATGTGTAATTCCAAAATGAATGTCTGGATTTATAAGATATGGTCATATATAATATGGGAATAAAATGGATAGAGAGGGGATATAGGGAATTGAAATTCAGTGAGATGACTCAAGACAGCTGGGCTGAACTGCAACTCTATCTGGATACATGCCTTATTCCATACACAGCTCTTAGCGGTGAGCAGTCGCCAGTTGAAGCTACCGAGGCATTGGAGCGGCTGAGAGATTTTCTGGATCTGGTCGAAATTCCTTTCAAAGGGAGAATCATGACTTATCCAGCCTTTCATTATGCTAATTCGGAATTGTCAATGACATTAAATTCCTTGTCCGCACAGCTTAAATCCTCGGGATTCAAATATGTGGTTATTATGTCATCAGATGGTCATTTGAATGGCATGGAAATTCCAGCTGCTGATTTGGTTTTGAGTCGGTCCGTGTTAACTCGTGAGGTCGGAGAAGAGGGGATTGCGAGATTTATAGGGGAGAAAATACGAGAGTTGTGGAAAAAATAGTTTTTGGCGACAAATGTGACAATTTTACAACATTTTTTTAATAACGCTTACAATTGAACCTTAAAAATGTGTGACAAATTCTTGACGGTGTTCTAGGGCTACTATATGATTATGTATGTTCTAGTAAGTCGTGGAATTTATGAAAATGAAAACGTTTGAGAGAGTTGGCTGAAAAAGGGGGTTGGAGACAGTATGAGCAGTGAGCATGACCACCACGAAGCTTCATTGAAATTGCCAAGCCGCATGGAGATGTCACGCAGGCAGTTTTTGACGTACACGCTTGGTGGAGCTACAGCCTACATGGCCGCCGGTGCAATCCTTCCTATGGTCCGTTTTGCGGTGGACCCGATTTTGCAACATAAGGGAGAAGGCACCTCTGTCAAAGTAGCTGAAATCAGCAAAATTACGAATGAGCCTCAAGAATTCACCTTTGAACTTAAACAACAGGATGGTTGGTATCTGAGTAATGCATCGTTAGTGGCGTGGATTCGCAAAGATGAACAGGGTAAAATTTATGCACTCTCACCTATCTGTAAACATCTGGGATGTACAGTAGGCTGGAATAGTGACAAGCAATACCCTGACGAGTATCATTGCCCCTGCCATGGCGCGCACTATGACAAGGAAGGGAAGAATCTTGCCGTAGCCCCCAAACCGCTGGATGAGTACGTAGTCAAGGAAGAGCAGGGTTGGGTATATCTGGGCGACATTGTTCCGAACACCCGAGTGAATTAGGAGGCGTGAACGCAGATGTTTAAAAATGTCTATGACTGGATTGACGAGCGTCTTGACATCACGCCAATCTGGCGGGACGTTGCGGATCATGAAGTTCCAGAGCATGTAAATCCGGCTCATCACTTTTCCGCATTCGTGTACTGCTTTGGTGGATTGACGTTCTTTATTACTGTTATTCAGATTCTGTCAGGCATGTTCCTGACCATGTATTATGTACCTGATATTATCAATGCCTACGCAAGTGTGGAGTATCTGCAGACCAAAGTAGCCTTCGGCCAAATTGTTCGCGGCATGCACCACTGGGGAGCCAGTCTGGTTATCGTAATGATGTTCTTACATACGATGCGTGTGTTCTTTACAGGCTCTTACAAGGCACCGCGAGAAATGAACTGGGTTGTTGGCATGCTGATCTTTTTCGTCATGTTGGGCCTGGGGCTCACAGGGTACTTGCTACCATGGGATAACAAAGCCTATTTTGCAACAAAAGTAACACTGGAGATTGCCAACACGGTTCCTTGGCTGGGACCAATCATCAAAGAATTCCTGCAAGGCGGTACGATTGTTGGTGCACAGACACTAA
Source organism: Paenibacillus sp. SRL342 (assembly GCF_984798905.1). Lineage (NCBI taxonomy): Bacteria > Bacillati > Bacillota > Bacilli > Caryophanales > Paenibacillaceae > Paenibacillus > Paenibacillus sp. SRL342. The sequence continues at coordinate 4,501,470 of NZ_OZ481790.1, read as the reverse complement.
CCCGATTCTTTGCCCTGCACGTATTCTTCCTCCCCGCTGTGCTTCTGGTGCTTCTGGTCGGACACTTTATCATGATCCGCAGACAGGGCATTTCGGGACCACTATAAACTGAGAAGGGAGGAATCGCAATGGCTCACGGACATAAGAAGGATGATGAGGAAAAGGTTATCTTTGTCGGTGATTCACGGGTCCGTAAAGGGGCGGGATTTATTACCCCTCCTGATTACACGGCATATCCCGGCAAATCAGAAGCCTTTATCCCCAACTTCCTGCTGAAAGAATGGATGGTTGGTGTCGTTGTATTGGTGGGGATTCTGGTTCTCACGATCTCAGAACCTGCACCTTTAGGCTATCCGGCCAATCCGAGCGCATCCGTAATTCCTATGCCGGACTGGTACTTCCTTTTTCTGTATCAGTACTTGAAGTATCCATACGCATCTGGCGATTACGTTCTGCTCGGCGTACTGGGGGTCAGCGGAGTCGCTTTTGGAGCTTTGCTGCTGGCACCATTCCTGGATACAGGCAAGGAGCGGCGTTTCTATAAACGCCCAATTGCTTCATCACTGATGATTTTGTCGGTCATTTCTGTATTCTACCTGACAAATGTAGCGTGGACGCACTACGAGCATGAGTTGGAAGCAAGTGGACAGAAGCCTGAACATATTCAACGTGAAGAAGAAGCGCTGGAGAGGCGTGAACAGGGGCTCCCACCCGTTTCCAATGCACCTGGACAGCAAGAAGAAGTTGCGATCGTGGAACAGGATGATCCTGCAATGGAAACGTACAAGAAGGCCGGTTGTATTGGTTGCCATGCGGCTGATATGAAGGGTGCAAGTGGACCTTCACTTCGGGGTGTGGGTGACAAGCACAGCCAGGAAGAGATTCTGACCATCATTAAAGAAGGTTATAACGAGATGCCTCCTCAGTACAATAACGCCATCGCTCAAGGTGTCACGGATGAAGAGATCACTCATCTGACCGAATGGCTTGCGAAACAGAAAGCAGAACAGTAAAATCGAAATAACCAATGAAACCTGATCGTTTATTCGGTCAGGTTTTTTTGAAGTGTTTTTTTGGATAGTACTGTATCGTGCACAATATTGATGAAGGAAGGGGCAGGGAATGTGGCTTTATCGTATTTCTGGAGTAGGGAATTTCTAACCAATCGTTATTTCCTGTGGCTATTATTTTGGTGTAATGCGGTAGGAACGGTATACGGATACATCTGGTACGGAGAGCAAATGAAATTGACGCTGGTTGAGCAGCCGATGTGGCAGATCGTATTTGTGCCAGATAGTCCAACAGCGAGTTTGTTTTTTACTTTATCGTTGTTATGGGTCTTGTACCCACCACGGTCCATCATGATCAAACGGATCGGACATGTGATTCAGGCGCTTGCCGTGGTCACATCTGTGAAATATGGCGTGTGGGCCGTATCCATTATTTTCGCTGGCTGGATGCAAGGTGGTACACAGCACTGGCAAGACTGGATGTTGATTGCTTCGCATAGTGCGATGGCCATTGAAGCTCTAATTTATGTACGCTTTTTCGGCTTCCGCTGGGCTGCCCTTGTCGTTGCAGGTCTCTGGACACTGTTGAACGATACGATGGATTATACATATGATATATACCCTTGGTTACCCGCTTCCCTCTATGATCATGTAGATGGTGTGCGTAATTTCACATTTGGACTGACACTGGTGAGCATTCTGTGCGCGTGGCTGGCCTTAAGACAAGCGAAACGAACCTGATATCCGATCTTGAGCTTGTTCTAACGAACTGTTTCCCGCCATACATTGGTGGTGGGAGGGATGTCCATGAAGAGAACGTTTGGGGTCAAAACTGGTTTATTGGTGGTATCGTTCATGGCTCTGCTGCTTTGGACGAACTTAGCATATCGTGTATCCGCGCAAAGTGAAGCATTGAATTCGAATTCAGATCAGCAAGTGTCCACAAGCAATTCAATTGCACAACTGAACGAGGAAGCAGCCATATTGTATCGTCAGGCGCTCGAGAATAATATTGAAGAAGTGCGAGGAAGCATTCTGCGTATCAGTAAAAGTCTGGAGCATATCTCCTTTGAGGGACAAACAACAGTTGAGGGCATTCACGCCTTGTCCGAAACCATAGTTGAAGTGAAACAAGCCGTTGTGAAGGTGAAAAATGACGATGCTTCTCTTCAGCAGTCCTCTGCCAAACTCAGACTTGCAGCAGATAGTCTCGCGAATCCAACCAAGCCTCTATGGCTTCAGTATTATAAAATCGTGAAAAACGATCTGGACGCTTTATCCGCTGCTACAAATCAAGGGCAAACTGCGGCCGTACTGGCAAACCGCTACACCGTTCTGGAGGAGCATTATGAGACGATTCGTCCTGCCGCACTGATTCGCCGTGAACCGTATGAGATTGCTCAGATGGACGCCTGGTTATCTCATACCAAAGGGCTCACCGCTGCCAAGCAACCTGATCTGGCTCGATTAAAGAGCATGGTGGGCCATGGGGAGGAACTGGTGAATCAGTTGTTTGGTCGCGAGAAGGACGAGAGCGCCTTTGTACCTTTTGTACAGGGGCCCGATCGCAGGGCAGCCGGGCTGCTCATTAGTTCGGTCATTGTGGCGACGTTAAGTTACGCCGGATATCGTAAATATCGTGCACAGCAGCAGGGGATTTTTCCTTTTCGGCGCTAATTGGATATGAAGTTGATCGTGGTATATAAAAAGACCTCTTTCCGCATGACCAGCCACACTAACGGCTCTTCATGTAAAAAGAGGTTTTCATGTACTTTCTGTGTTATATCAGCTTTCTTTGAAACCTTCGCCATGTACATCGTGAACATCGCTGATGATGACAAAAGCTCTCGGGTCAATGGAACGTACAATGGTCTGCAGTCGCCTGAACTCTTGCCTGGAGATCACGCAGTAGGCCATGTGTTTGGCCTGTTTAGAGTACGCGCCAATGGCTGGAATGAGGGTGACGCCACGGTCCATATCCCGTGTAATCTGGTCCGCAATCTCGGGTGCATGGTCACTAATGATCATAAATGCCCGGGCAGAATATGCACCTTCCTGAATAAAGTCGATGACTTTGGAGGCGATGAATACAGCTACGAGCGTATACAGAATTTTTTCTTTGGGGATGTAGATGAGAGAGAGCCCGATAATGACGAAGTCGATGCCCAGTAATACTCGGCCCATACTCCATCCATACTTGCGGTTGAGAATACGGGCAATGATGTCTGAACCGCCCGTTGTTCCACCCCAACGAAATACAATGCCAAGGCCGGCTCCAAGGGTGACACCTGCATATAGGGCTGCGAGCAGGAGGTCATTCTCGGTATGTAATGGTTCAATCCAGCCCAAGTGAATCAACTTCTCAAACAACCATAGAAAAACAGTCAGTGCCCCGATTCCGATACCCGTATAGATCATCTGTCGGCCGCCCAAAATTTTGAGCCCAATCAGAAAGAGGGGAACATTCAGAATTAAGGTTGTAAGTGAAGGTGAGATGCCAAAAGCGTAATTGATCAGCACCGTAACCCCGGTGAGGCCGCCTTCCATAAGCTGGTTGGGGATAATGAAATAGAGGAGCCCAAAGGCATATAAGGCTGTCCCCAGCACGATGGGAAGAACCAGTTTAACTTGAACCCAGGTTTTGGCAGTGCTCATAAGATCCCTCGCTGTAGATAAATTAGAATGAAGAACTAATCATTCCCATCTAGTATACCTGTTTATTGAATCTTTAAAAATGATTTGTCGCTGATGATGGTGGAAGTGAATCTAAATAACTGATATTATTAGGAACAAATACGACATCATTTCAAAGGAGAATCCGTTCTCATGGAGAAAAGCATCGCAGAAATGCAGCGTGAGGTTGATCAGTATATCTCCCAGTTCAAGGAGGGGTATTTCAGTCCTCTGGCCATGTTGGCCCGGATGTCTGAAGAGGTTGGGGAGCTAGCGAGGGAAGTGAATCATGAATTCGGCGAGAAGCCGAAGAAATCTTCCGAAGCAGCCAATTCCATTGAACTTGAGCTTGGAGATATTTTATTTATCACGATTTGTTTTGCGAACTCACTGGGAATTGATCTGGCTGAGGCGCACGATAAAGTCATGCATAAATTTAACACCCGCGATGCCAATCGGTGGACACCCAAAAACACCGATTAGGCGTAGATTACATATGCTGTACCATCACCCGATCGGGGAGGGTCAGCTTAATGATGAAACCGGAAGAATATATGCAGCAGGCTTACCGCTGTATATTGCAAAATGATTTTGAGCAGGCGATTCGTTGGTTCGAGTCAGCCATTCACGCTCATCCAAAACATGCGGAGTTATATTATCGCTGTTCCATTACACACGCCCGCAGCAAGCATCTGGTTCCAGCGCTTGAATATGCGCGCAAGGCGGTTGAACTGTCGCCAGGAACAGAAGAGTATATTTTGCATCTGCAGACGTTGGAAGCAAAAGAATTGACCTCCAGAGCGAAGTTGCTGTTGGAGCAGGCGGGTATTGCAACACAGGAGCGTTACGTGGAAGCGTCTACGCTTCTGCAAGAAGCGGTCAAACTTGATCCGCTCTCAGTGGAGGCTCATGTTATGCTTGCGCTGGCTTACAGTGATTTGAATGAATTTGACTATGCAATTCAGGCGCTGCGTGAGGCAATTTTGCTGGACCCGCAGAATGGGCAACTGCATCAGATGTTACAGGAAATCAAGCAACGTATGAAATCCATTCAATAAAGAATTCATTTTGCAAAGATTTCTTTCGAGTTGAAATGGATTCTACGATATGATCCAACATAGTGAGGAGATGCAGTCAATATGAGTGAAGTAATCAGAGTTGCCGTGATCGGAGCGGCTGGCCGTATGGGCCGTGAAGTTGTGAAATTGGTACTTCAGGACCCGGAATTGGAGCTTGCAGCGGCTGTCAACCGCTCCGGAGCAGGCACGGATGCAGGAACCCTTGTTGGTTTGCCAGCGTGCGGGGTGCTGGTGACTGATGATATCGAAATGGCTTTTGCCGAAACAAAACCTCAGGTTATGGTTGATTTTACAGTGCCGCAATATGCTTTTACACATACCGAAATCGCAATCCGTCATGGAGTCAGACCTGTCATGGGTGTTACCGGCTTTACGCCGGAGCAGATTGAACAGTTGGACAAGCAATGCCAGGACAAAGGAATTGGAGGGCTTATTGCCCCTAACTTCTCGATTGGTGCCATTCTGATGATGCGATTCGCAGCACAGGCTGCCAAACATATGCCAAATGTGGAGATTATCGAATATCACGGGGATCAGAAGCTGGATGCTCCTTCCGGAACTGCGATCAAAACTGCCGAACTGATTGCTGCCAATCGGGAAGAACTTCGTCAGGGTAATCCGAATGAGGAAGAAACGATTGAAGGATCACGCGGCGGTTATTACAACGGCTTCCGAATTCACAGTGTACGATTGCCTGGCGTATTCGCGCAGCAGGAAGTTGTTTTCGGAGACTATGGACAGTCTCTCAAAATTCGGCATGACTCCTATGAGCGCGCAGGTTATATGCCTGGTGTTAAGATTGGTGTGCAAAAGGTTATGGAATATACAGGAATGATCTACGGATTTGACCACTTTATCGACTAAAGGAGATTGTCATGTTGAAAATAGCATTTATCGCCCATGATCGTAAAAAAGAAGAGATGGTTAACTTCGTGACGGCATATGAGCCTGTTTTTACGGACCATCAATTATATTCTACAGGAACAACAGGCCTTCGTATTATGGAAGGAACGTCTCTGAAGATTCATCGATTCGAATCAGGCCCACTGGGCGGAGATCAGCAGATTGGAGCTTTGGTTGCGCAAAATGAGATGGATCTGATTATTTTCCTGCGCGATCCACTGATGGCACAACCTCACGAGCCGGATATTAATGCGTTGCTGCGTCTTTGTGATGTGCAGGGAATTCCACTTGCCACCAATATCGCAACCGCTGAGATTCTGGTTAAGGCTCTGGATCGTGGCGATTTTGCCTGGAGAGAGCTGGTACATAAATACAAGCCGGAGGCTGGATTGAATTCGGGTGATTCCGAATGAGTCTGGATATTCTCATCTTTGGAGCACATGCAGACGATGCGGAGATTGGTATGGGTGGAACGATTGCCAAACATACCGCTGCTGGCTTGAAAGTAGGCGTGTGTGATCTGACTCGTGCTGAGATGTCTTCCAACGGAACAGTAGAGCGCAGAACCGAGGAAGCGGAGCAAGCCTCCCGCATCCTCGGTCTTTCGTGTCGAACGAATCTGGGGCTTCCTGATCGTGGCTTGTATCTTACTCCTGAACATGTAGAGGCGGTAACGGCTGAGATACGGCGTCATGCCCCTCGGATGGTGTTTGCTCCGTATTGGGAAGATCGTCATCCGGATCATGTCAATTGCAGTAAGCTTGTGCAGGAGGCTGTATTTAACGCCAAGCTTCGGAACTACATGCCGGACATGCCTGCCGTGCAGGTGAAGGAACTTTATTTTTACTTTATTAATGACATCGGCCCTACGGATTTGATTGTCGATATTACGGAACACTATGGGCAAAAAGAAACATCATTGCTCTCTTATCGTTCCCAATTCGAACTGGGAGACGGAGCGGTCTCGACGCCATTGAATCAAGGGTATATCGAACGTGTAAGAGCCCGTGATTCCTTGCTCGGACAACGCAGTCTTATCCCGTTTGCAGAAGGTTTTGCTACAATTACGCCTTACGTGGTTCATCAATTTGGGCCGGGTGCCCAATGAACGATTTCACATTTTACGTTTAATGAAACGAAGGGTTTCATTATTCTGTTGTATTATATCAACCTGCATGAAGCGGGAGATCAAAGGAGCGTCCACAGGATGGATAAAAAGCTAAAAATCGGCATCACCTGTTATCCGTCCCTCGGCGGGTCTGGCGTTGTCGCAACGGAGCTGGGCAAATTACTTGCCGAACAGGGGCATCAGGTTCATTTTATTGCCAACAGTATCCCGTTCAGACTGGGTACGTTCCAGAAAAATATTTTTTATCATGAAGTTGAAGTAAATGATTATTATGTTTTCCGTTACCCTCCGTATGACCTGTCACTGGCAACAAAGATGGCTCAGGTGGCTAAGTCACAGCAGCTGGATCTGCTGCATGTTCATTATGCCGTGCCGCACGCAGTATGTGCTTTTCTTGCGAAACAGATGGTAGGAGACGGTCTTAAAGTGGTTACCACCTTGCACGGAACGGATATTACGGTTCTGGCTCAGGATGAATCTCTGAAGGATCTGATCCGTCTAGCCATTAATGAAAGTGACGCGGTTACTGCCGTATCACAAGATTTGATTCGGGAAACGGTCGAATTGCTGGATATTCAGCGCCCAATCGATCTAACCTATAATTTCATTGACAAACGAATATATTATCCGCGGGATGCTGCCAGTCTGCGAAGAGACTTTGCTGCGCCCGACGAAAAAATATTAATGCACATCTCCAATTTCCGACCGGTGAAGAGAACTCAAGATGTGGTAGAGGTCTTCCGTCAGGTCCAGGAGCAGGTTCCTGCCAAACTGTTATTTGTTGGTGAAGGACCAGATTTGCCGAAGATGCAATGGAAAATTAATGATCTCGGCTTGAATGATAAAGTTCATTTCCTTGGCAAACAGGATGACATTGCTCAGGTCATTTCCATGGCAGACGTGTTGATGCTTCCATCGGAGAAGGAGAGTTTCGGACTTGTGGCGCTCGAAGCAATGGCTTGTGGCGTACCGACGATCGGTTCACAGGCCGGGGGAATTCCGGAACTGGTCTTACATGGTAAAACGGGGTATTTATCCGCGATCGGGGATACACAATCCATGGCCGAGAACACCATCCGTTTGTTGACGGACGATCGTTTGGCTGCGGAGTTCAGGGAAGCATGTCTTCAGCGTGCGCATCACGACTTTTGCAATGATGCTATCCGGCATGAATACGAACAGATTTATTACCGGGTGTTGGGAAGGGAAGTTCCGAATCTGAAGCCGGTTTGTGGTTAATCATTTCTTTGACGAAATCATACTGTGCATACCACAACAGGCAAGAGAAGAGGTGATATGTGGTGGTTCAATGGACACAGGTAGATCATGAAATGGCAATGCAAAGTGAGAATGTACTCACAACATTAAACAAACATGGCTACAAGGCATATTGGGTAGGTGGTTGCGTTCGTGACGAATTGCTGGGACGAGTTGTAGACGATATGGATATCACGACATCTGCTTCTCCTGAGCAAGTCATGGAACTGTTTGACGATTGTATTCCTACAGGTCTGCAACACGGTACGGTTACCGTTCGTTCAGGCGGTTATTACTTTGAAGTGACCACATTTCGAACAGAATCCGAATATCAGGATAACCGCAGACCTGCTACGGTTCAATTTGTTCAGGATATCAAGGAAGATTTACAGCGGCGCGACTTCACGATGAACGCTCTAGCCATGGACGTCACTGGGACAATCGTTGACCCTTTCGGTGGGCAGGCAGATATCAAGGAAGAGCGAGTCAGATGTGTAGGTTCTGCGATGGAACGATTTGGTGAAGATGCACTGCGCATGCTCCGCTGTGTTCGGTTTGCTTCCGTATTTGATTTCAAAATTGCCCATAACACGTGGAAAGGTCTTGTAAGGCAGAAAGACCTGCTTCAACATATAGCAATGGAACGGGTACGTACCGAGATGGTAAAAATGATGTCTGGACCGCATCCTTTAAGAGGGTTGGAGCTGTTATACAGAAGTGATTCCCTTGCGCATATCAAAGCGCCGGTAAGCTCGACCCGATTTAACAAGATGTTGTTATCCAATCTGGAACAATTGTCAGGTCAGCATGTGTTGCTTCGTTGGTCACTCATCCTGATTGCTGGCGGTTATAGCAAGGATGAAGCAGATGTATTATTACGTCAGTGGACATTCTCCAATGAACATCGTTCTCGAATAACAGGGGTTCTTCAGGTGGAACAGTTGATTCATACTTCCGTTCAGGAGCAGAAGGATATGGTCAGTCTTCGTTCCGATTGGATCGTTACTGTTCTGGCTTGTGGCGTTCAGGCGGCGGATGATTGGCTTCGAATACAGTCTACATTGCCAGCAGGATGGCGGAATCAGTCCGAACAGGCAGAAATGCAGGTTGTTTTGGTTCAAGAGCTTGCAGGCGAATGGAGTCAATCGATCCCTGTGCATGACTTGAAAGAGCTGGATATCACAGGGGAACAAGTGTTACAAATGGTACAGCGCAAAGGCGGACCTTGGCTGGGTCAACTGATGAAACATTTGTTACGAGAAACAGCGATTGGAACGATAGAGAATCAGCATGCAGCACTAAGTGCAGAAGTGAAGCGGGTGGTTCAAGATGACCAAACATGAAGATCTGTTACATATGTTATTAAATGCAGAAGGACGATTCGTATCGGGTGAAGAGATCAGCCGTAATCTGTCCATCAGTCGGACCGCTGTGTGGAAACATGTGAACAAGTTGCGAGACATGGGTTATGAGTTTGAAGCCGTATCCCGCAAAGGATACCGTCTGGTAACGAAGCCGGATAGCATTGACGCTACTGCCCTCCAATTGGCACTGGATACAACCGTATTTGGCCGTAAGGCTGTTTTGTTGACTTCGACCCTGACTACGCAAGGGGATGTTCTCAAGCTAGCTGAGCAAGGGCAGGCAGAAGGTGCTGTGGTCGTTGCGGAAGAACAAACAGGAGGAAGAGGACGTTTTGGTCGACAGTGGTTCTCTCCTCCGGGTAAAGGAATCTGGATGAGTGTTCTGTTACGCCCTGATCTACCACTTCAGCACACGCCGCAGCTAACTTTATTAACAGGAGTGGCTGTATGTCGTGCCGTTCGAGCTTGTTCAGGAGCTGATGCAGGCATCAAATGGCCAAATGATCTGTTGATTGATGGACGCAAGGTATGTGGCATATTGCTTGAATCCACGGTGGAAGATCATGAAGTCAGATACTGTATTGCAGGTATAGGTGTTGACGTGAATTTTGATCCAGAGGATTATCCGGAAGATCTTACAACTATAGCTACTTCGCTCAAGATGGAGACGGGTCAACCCGTTGATCGCACCAAACTAACGGCTGCCATTTTGACGGAGCTTGAACAGTTGTATTATTTGTATCAAAAAGAAGGATTCGGCGTGATCTCAGCACTATGGGAGGCCCTGTCCGTATCGATGAATCGAGAGATTACTGTGACGAATCCTCATGGTGTCATTGAAGGGAAGGCCATCGGTCTTGACCCTTCTGGAGCACTTATCGTGGAGAAGCGCGATGGAGAACATACACTAATCATCTCTGGTGAGATTTCCTGGAAATCATAAACAATTTGTCGAATTTTCACTGGTAAAATGAACATAAGACGTGAAGTTTGAGCAGAACTTTGGTATACTGTGTTCGTGAGGCGATATCGGCTAATGCAGACCGAATTGCACTCCCGTAACAGTAACCTTTGTTCTGCTTGAATGGTTTTATATAAGCAGACCGCAGTGCAAGAATGAAATACGTTTAAGTGAGTTGTTGGATTCTGCTCTGAGCCGAAGAGGACCGAGACAGAAGGGACGATCGCAAGTGACTCTTTTTTGACTTTTCGGGACTTTTTAGTGGAAAACTAAAAGGTTTTTTTTGTTGCGTTTATTTGAAAAGAAGAAAGGAGCCATGAGAGAAAATGGCGAACAAACAAGCGTTGAATATTGTGAAAATGAAAAAATATAAGCAGGATGGCGTGCCACTTACCATGATCACGGCTTATGATTATCCAACAGCGCTCCTCGCAGAGGAAGCAGGTATCGATCTGATCCTGGTTGGTGACTCACTTGGTAATGTAGTACTGGGTTATAATTCGACGCTTCCGGTAACCATCGACGACATGGTGTACCACACACGTTCCGTAGTGCGCGGTGCTGAGAAGACGTTTATTGTGGCTGATATGCCTTTTATGACTTATCATGGCAGCGTGGATGAGACGCTTAAGGGTGTACGTCGACTGATGCAAGAGGGGCATGCCCATGCGGTTAAAATGGAAGGCGGAGTTGAGATAGCAGACACCGTCAGAGCAGTCGTGCAAGCAGGCGTGCCTGTTCTTGGACATATAGGACTTACACCTCAATCGGTTAATCAGATTGGTGGTTACCGTATTCAGGGCAAGGATGCAGCGGATGCAAAACGTCTGATGGACGAAGCCAAAGCCTTGGAAGCTGCAGGCGCGTTTGGCATTGTGCTTGAACTGGTTACGGAAGAAGTTGCACGGGCGATCTCGGAGGAACTGTCCATCCCTACTATAGGAATTGGAGCAGGACGAGGCTGTGATGGTCAGGTACTGGTATTCCATGATGTTGTTCAATACGCCTCTCCGTATACGCCCAAACGTTTTGTCAAAACCTATGGAGATGTGGGTACATTAATCAGAACCAGTATCGAAGCTTACGTAAAAGAAGTGAAAGATCGTTCGTTCCCGGCCGAAGAGCATGTATTCAATGCTGCGGATGGTGTTCTGGATCAACTGTACGGCGGACAACGCAAGGAAAAGGTGGGGAATAACTCATGAAAGTATTACGGACAATCGCAGAGTTAAGACAGGAACTAAGCTTGAAGCGTCAAGCGATTCGGTCCAGTGCGTCCGTTGTAGGTCTGGTACCAACAATGGGTTATCTTCATCAAGGTCATGCAAGCTTGATGCAGGCAGCCAGACAACAGAGCGATATCGTGGTATTAACCATATTTGTTAATCCAATTCAATTTGGACCTAATGAAGATTTTGACAGCTATCCGCGGGATGAAGCCAGAGATGTGGAGACAGCACGTTCACAAGGAGTGGATATCGTATTTATTCCCTCTGTTGAAGAGATGTATCCACAGGCAACGCAAACGACGGTATCTGTCTCCAAACTGACGGAGCGCCTATGTGGCGCTTCCCGTCCGGGGCATTTTGACGGGGTAACGACCGTAGTCTCCAAACTGTTTAACATTGTACAGCCACAGCGTGCATTTTTTGGAATGAAAGATGCTCAGCAGGTTGCGGTCATTCAACAGATGGTGAATGATTTGAATATGCCTGTAGAAATTGTACCTTGTCCGATTGTTCGCGAAGAGGATGGTCTTGCCCTCAGTTCACGTAATGTCTATCTTAACGCAGAACAGCGTAATCAGGCTTTAGTTCTGTCGAAGGCACTGTGTGCAGCTCAAGAAGCGGCAGATAAAGGTGTAGCTATAAACGCCGCAGATATCCGTCGTATTCTGCGCGAGCAGATTGCAAGTTCACCGCTTGCTGTTATCGACTACGCCGAGATTCAGGCTTTTCCAAGTCTGGAGCCGCTCGCAGATCAGGAAGAAGTTCAAGGACGTGACGATCTGCTCATCGCACTTGCGGTGAAATTTGGAAAAACAAGATTGATTGACAATATAAGGTTGCAAAAATCGGAGGTACTGTCCCATGTTTAGAACACTGATGAAATCCAAAATCCACCGGGCTACGGTAACGGAAGCCAATTTGAACTATGTGGGTAGCATTACCATAGATGAAGACTTGATGGAAACATCCGACTTGATGGAAAACGAAAAAGTGCAAATTGTGAACAACAACAATGGTGCACGTCTGGAAACTTATGTGATTCCAGGGCCGCGCGGAAGCGGGGTCATATGTCTTAACGGCGCAGCTGCACGTCTGGTGCAGCCTGGAGATAACGTCATTATCATTTCTTACGCCATGATGTCGCAAGAAGAGGCAAATACTCACAAACCAACCGTTGTATTTGTAGATGGACAGAATAAACCTGTACAAACGATGAAACAGGAAGTCCACGCAACAATTATGTAATCGACTGGTAAGGAGAATGAAATCGGACCTTGAAGCAAAAAATGAGTACAGGTCACTGCACTAATCCATTTTTTCAAGGGTGGGGATGCATCGATGTTCCAGCATGTTTTCGCAGAAATGAACGACATGTTAGATGAAATTATCAAGAGCTATCCTTCCGCTGAAGGCCTGAACAAACAGGAATTGCTGCAAAAGTGGAATTTGCTTAAGCGGATGAGTGACGGAATGCTGGATGAATGGCTGATGTTTGAAGAAAAGATGAGCCAGGTGAGGGAGCGGGAGATGGATAAGCCTGCTTCCCTTGAACCGGAACAGGAAGCTGTTACCGCTCTGCCTGAACTCCATCTGGAATGTTTCAGTCGAGGTCAGGGCTATTTCAAATTACAGATGTATCCGCAGGCGATCATGCAGTTCTCCCGGGTTGTGACCGACCATCCGGAGAGTGCATTGACTCGTTTTTACCTGGCGCTCGCGTATCTGAATCTGGAACAAATGGCGGAAGCCGGGACACATTTGCAGCAGATCATGTATCTTAAGGGTTCGCCTCGCTTAAAAGGGCTTGTATGTAACGCCCTGGGCTGTATTCAAGCCAAGCTTGCGAATCCCGAAGCTGCATGTTCACTCTTTGCACAGGCCCTTCAGTATGACCCGACATTGACCGAACCACTGTACAACATGGAAGCTTGCAGGTTGAACAGGGGAAAATTGCAATATGCTAATCAGCTGACGACCCTTCATTAAGCGGGAATTCGGCGACAAAAAACGGTGTTCCCTCCTTTGGCATAGCGGCGGGGACACCGCTTTTTTGTCAGTTAATTTTCAAATCCCCTTTTTTTTGCTATGCTGTAACATAGACTGGAATGGAAGGGACCGTACATTGCAATGAAATTTGCCGTATTGGATTTCGAAACAACCGGCACGCAGTCCGACGGTGAGATTATACAGGCCGGACTTGCCATCATAGATCATGACTACAGCATAACTCAAATATATAGTTCTTATGTGAACCCTGGTGTACCGATTCCCCCGTTTATTTCGGGGTTAACGGGTATTACCGATGAAGATGTGGCGGACGCTCCTTCACTCGAAGAGATGATGATGGAGATGGTTCCGCTGCTTAATGATGTGGTGCTTGTTGGACACAACGTCGCTTTTGATTTTCACTTTTTGCAGAATGCTCTCGACCGTTGCGGTTATTTGCCGTTCACTGGCCGCATTCTGGACACGATTGATTTTCTGAAGATTACATTCCCATCACTGGGTTCTTATCAACTCGGTTATGTGTCTTCCGAATTTGGATTTCAACATGACCGCCCTCACCAGGCAGACAGTGATGCACTGGCGACAGCCTATGTGCTTCTCAAGTGTCTGGATGAGTTAAAGGAATTACCGCTCATAACGATTCAGCGCCTCAGTGACCTGTTTGCACCAGAAGACAGTGACTTGGGTTGGTTCTTGGACGGAATGCGCAGTGAGAAGGAAGCAGAGCCGATTCAGGATCTGGACGGACATACCTATTATCGTCAGCTTGCTCTTAATGTAAGTGATTGGACCGATATTGGTGCACCACGCGATGAGCGGGAGGCTAACCCCCTTGATGGTGTAAGCTTCGAACAGTTTATGGACCAGGTTCGGGAGAACCTGAAGGATACACTGGATCATTACGAAGAGCGTGAAGCGCAGACTCAGATGTTCAGCAGTGTAAGGCAAGCCCTGGATGAAGAGAAACATCTCTTGATCGAAGCAGGAACAGGCACTGGTAAATCTCTGGGTTATCTCTTGCCTGCTATTTACGAAAGTGTGAAGCAAGAACAGAAAGTTATGGTTAGCACGCATACAATCAATCTGCAGGAGCAATTGAGAGAGCGAGACATTCCGATGCTGACCCAAGTGGTTCCGTTCCCGTTTAAAGCTGCTGTCTTCAAAGGGCGTGGACATTACCTGTGCCTGCGCAAATTTGAACACAAAATCAATAAACGTGAATTCGCCACACCTAAAGAGGATTATTTCACAGCAGCTCAGATGATTGTCTGGCTTACGCAGACCGAAACCGGAGATGATGAGGAGCTTAACCTTAGCGGACGCGGAGGGGACTTCTGGGAGACCGTACAGAGTGAATCCGAATCATGTCTGGGAAGATCCTGTCCATGGTTCCGCAAATGTTTCTACCATCGTGCCAAACATGAAGCAGGGTTGTCTGATATCGTAATCACCAATCACTCCAAATTATTTACGGATGTGAAAGCCGCGCATCAGCTGCTGCCAGCCTATGAGAGTCTTGTGATCGATGAGGCACATCATCTGGAGGATGTCGCTGGTAAACATCTTGGAATGCATATGAAATATTTCACCTTGGTTCATACACTGACCCGCCTATTTAAAGACAGTCGTAATGGTCAGCTGCCTATGCTTCGTTCCCAGTTATCCGGGCATGAAAATTCAGTGCAATGGGGCTCCATGGTGGATCAGATGTTCCCGCTGGCTGTTGAGGTCAAGGAACTGTGGGATCGTATGAGCGATGCCTTGTTCGGTCTGTTGCCTGAACGAAGTGATGCTTCACCGGGAGAGACGGGGCAATTTTCACTGCGTCTGAAAGCATCTCAGAAACCGGCAAAATGGGAGGAGCTGCAGGATCTGGAGAACCAGATCTATGTGACTCTGGGTGATTTGGTTCGCAAAGGGGACAAATTGCTGCTTGAGGTGAAAGAGGATCAGGATGATTATCAATCGGATAGTCTGATCACGGACATTACAGGATTGTTGAAAGATCTGACCACATTGAAGGAGAATCTTCGTTTCTTCATGCGCATGGATGATGCCAAAACGGTATACTGGATGGAAGCTAGCGGCCAGTTCCGCAGTAAATCTCTCCAGCTGTATGCCGTACCTGTAGATGTCAGTGCACAGCTTAAGGATTTGTTTTTTGACAAAAAGAAAAGTGTTGTGCTTACATCGGCTACGCTCTCTGTGGATAAGTCATTCCAGTTCATGATTGAACAGCTTGGCTTGCAGGAAGCTTCCGAGAATAATCGGCTGTTAACGTCGATGCTGCCATCACCTTTCAACTATCGCGATCAGGCACTTCTGGTGATTCCGCGTGATTTCCCGAGTGTGAAGGGAAGTGTGGGTGATGCGCACTTTGTTAATATGCTGGTGCAATCACTCGCAGAGACGGCAATTGCTACGCGTGGACGCATGATGGTTCTGTTTACTTCATACAAGATGCTGCGACAGGTCTATGATCCGCTGAAGGAGGCACTGTCTGGTAACGACATCTCGTTGCTTGGGCAAGGCGTTGACAGTGGAAGTCGTTCCAAATTGACTCGCAGGTTCCAAGATGCCAAAGCAACGGTACTTTTGGGCACAAGCAGCTTCTGGGAGGGTGTAGATATCCCGGGAGAGGCCCTAACCTGTCTCGCTATTGTTCGACTGCCTTTCCAGCCACCGAATCATCCGTTGGTGGAAGCCAAGAGTGAGCTGCTTCAGGAACAGAAGAAAAATCCGTTCATGAAACTGTCCGTGCCGCAAGCGGTCATTCGTTTCAAACAGGGATTTGGCCGGTTGGTGCGTACAGCGAAGGACAGAGGAATTGTCATTGTTTATGATACACGGGTGATTGAAGCGTACTATGGTAAATTCTTTTTATATTCATTACCTGGTCCCAAAATGGAACACATGCTCACGGAGCAGATGGTTCCACGAATTACCGAGTGGTTGGAAAAACCTGCTAATGAACAAAAATAATGGTTGTTTTGTTCGTTACATCATTGCATGACACTATTGTTTGGCGTTAAACTTTATTAGATATTTCCGTATCCGATTAAAGCAGTTGCACGTAAGAACTTATAACCTAAATTACAAGGAGCATTCTGTATAAAATGTCACGTTTATCTTTGAGTTTATACAGAATGCTCATCTTTTCATCTATTATTTTATCGTGGTCTTGGTAAGGGGGAGCAAGAATGAAATCGGATAAAATTTCGGAAGCGGTGGTACGACGTCTGCCTGTATACTTGCGTTATTTGAACGAGTTGCATCAGCGTGAGGTGGCTACTGTTTCTTCTCAAGAGCTTGGACAGAGGCTGGATCTGAATCCGGCCCAAATTCGTAAAGACCTGGCTTACTTCGGTGATTTTGGTCGTAAAGGGATCGGGTATGATGTATCCTATCTGATCGAGAAAATTCGTCACATTCTCAAGATCGATCAGCAAATTAATGTAGCTCTGGTAGGCGCGGGTAATCTAGGTCAAGCCTTGTCCAACTACAACGCATATCTGAAAGACAACATGAAGATTGTTGCTGTATTTGATGCATATGGACCGAAGATTGGTAGTCAAATCAACAGTTTGACGGTAAAACCAATGGATGAATTGACGGAAGCGGTTAAAACGGATAACATCCGCATCGGAATTATCACGGTTCCGGATACGGAAGCCCAAAATGTAGCCGATCAGCTTATTGAATCCGGAATCGAAGCGATCCTTAATTTTGCACCAACAATTCTAAAAACACCGCCGCATATCCGCATTCACCATGCTGACTTTACAACGGATCTGCTTAGTTTGGCCTATTACTTGGAGACTGGAAAGGACGACGAGGAAGATGACAACAAATAGATGGGTAATCCACAACGGCAAATTTGCCGTTAATGAAGGCGGCACAACATGGAACGTGGTCCAAGGATACATGGTTGTTGAGAATGACAAGATTGTGCATATTGGTGAGACATTGCCGGATGAAGACAAAAATAGTACCAAGGTAGATGGAAAAGGACTGTTCTTCCTGCCGGGTCTGATCAATACGCATGGTCATGCAGCGATGTCGTTGCTCAGAGGGCACGGAGACGATCTTGCATTGCAAGTATGGTTGCAGGAAAAAATGTGGCCGATGGAAGCGAAAATGACTTCAGAAGATGTATATTGGGGAACCTCGCTATCGGTGCTTGAAATGTTGAAAGGCGGAACTACAGCTTTCCTGGACATGTATGATCACATGGATCAAGTGGCCAAAGTTGTGGAGCAATCCGGCGTTAGAGCAGCACTGGCACGTGGTGTAATCGGGCTGTGCTCGAAAGAAGAGCAATTGCGGAAGCTGGAGGAGTCGGCAGCGTTTGCACGTGAGTGGAATGGACAGGCAGATGGTCGTATTACAACCGTAATCTCGCCACATGCCCCATATACATGCCCTCCTGACTACATAGAGAAGCTTGTACAGGTCGCGAATGACCTAAACCTTCCTCTCCATACACATATGTCTGAAACGCTTCGTGAGGTGGAGCAGAACGTGGCTGATTATGGACTGCGTCCTGTGGCACATCTAGAGAAACTGGGATTTTTCTCCCGTCCATCCCTGGTTGCACATGCGGTGCATCTGAATGATGAAGAGATTGAGATTCTGGCCCGTCATGATGTGGCTGTATCCCATAACCCGGGAAGTAACCTGAAACTCGCTTCCGGTGTTGCGCGGGTACCTGCGATGCTGAAAGCAGGAGTTACCGTGTCACTCGGAACAGACGGACCAGCAAGCAACAACAACCTGGATATGTTCGAGGAAATGAGACTGGCTGCATTGATCCACAAAGGTGTATCTGGTGACCCGACGGCAGTACCGGCAGGCGAAGCGTTACTACTCGGAACGTTATATGGTGCCAAATCCATCTTCTTGAACAATACCGGAGCGCTTCAGGTCGGCATGAAGGCTGATTTTATCGCCCTTGATATTGAACAGGCACATTTCTATCCACATACAGACCTGATCTCACATACGATCTACTCGGCTTCTGCCAAAGATGTTGAGCACGTATGGGTGGATGGAAAACAAGTGGTGAAACATGGCGAATGTCTGACGCTGGATGAAGAACGTATTTTGCGTGAGTCTCAATTGGCATTTGATGGTCTGCTTGCTCGTTAATTGCAGGACAGCATCATAGGGAAAGGAAGTTCGGCTTTTGAAGAAAAAAAAGAAGTGGATATGGATTTCGCTACTTGCACTGGTTCTGATTCTGTTTGGACTTCAGCGTTATTACGTCTATGTCACGCAGGACCAGCGCAAGGAAGAAGCGCTCGCTATAGAGGCAGCACAGAAGCAACTGGGCATTACATCCTATGATGAATTGCGCAAGTACATCTGGGGAGACAAAGAAGGCTCTGACAATATCTACTGGACCCTGATCGGCAAAAATAAGGATAACCAGGATGTTATGGTCTGGGTTAAATTCGATGCAAACAATCAACCGGCTAAGGGTGCAAACGCTGTACACAGTGAGCTGCTGCAGAATGGCATGTCCGAAGCGCAGATCCGCAATCGCTTCAGTTCTGAAGTTCCTGCCGGTGAGATTAAGCGAATCATGCCCGGAGTTGTGAATGGAATATATGTGTGGCAAGTGTATTATAAAGACGGTACGCATAACCACTATCGCTTTTATCGTTTTAGCAACGGAGAACAGGTGGACCTGGTCTACACCCTCCCGAACAGCTAGAACAAATAGAGTGACATAACTAGAGAATTTAAAGAAATGAAAGAACCGGCAGACGGATATCCGACTGAACCGGTTCTTTGTGTTGTCTGTAAACATTTTTGATTTAAATAGTTAAAATTAATAATTTATTCATATTTTCGCCTTCGAAATTGTATATACGATGTGATATACTCAGATATGTACTCAAAGTTACATTCAAAACAAATAAACCTGTCGAAATTATCGCAGGAGTCAATGTGCACATATTCGTATATACCAATAAGCCAGTAGGTTAGGCCAAAATCTGGGAGGGGTAATTCACTTGAAGCTAAAAGTATTGCCTATTGCTTTAACTGCCGTCATTTCAGCCGTTGTGTTGTTTGGAGGTTGGTTTGTATATCGTCAGGTGGCCGTGCAGAATCCGATTGAAAAGATGGTTACCCAGTACGATGGAGTCAATGACGTTCAATTAACTATTAACCGCAATGACGTACAATTGAA
Source organism: Paenibacillus sp. SRL342 (assembly GCF_984798905.1). Lineage (NCBI taxonomy): Bacteria > Bacillati > Bacillota > Bacilli > Caryophanales > Paenibacillaceae > Paenibacillus > Paenibacillus sp. SRL342. Next base: position 4,481,662 of record NZ_OZ481790.1, on the reverse strand, counting down.
ACTGGATCTGCAACCTGATGTTGATTTGGGCAGACTGGTACAATATATTCACAAAGAAGGACAGACGGTGATTGGTTCACGCTCGTTAAAGCTGGATGTTGTGGATCATTCCAACGAGGCGCTTGAGAACTGGTGGGGTGATGCCATGTTTACCGTAGCCCAGGCGATGGAGAACAAGCAGTACACCGAAATTACACCAACGTTGTCGAAGATGGCGACGAACGGGATTAAAGTGAATACAGCTATGGATGACAACAATGTATATGTCAGTCTCAGTGACGGAGATGCTAGCAAGTTTATAATTCTGCCGCGTGTGCCCGGTCAGATAGGAGTGTGGCCTAATGCCTAAATGGACAAAAGAAGTTGCCATCGGATTTTTTCCTGTGTTGATTATTTTCCTTGCGTTTACTGGTGTTAATATTGTTCCGATTCTTATTGCGGCGGCGGTTGTCGGTGGTCTGCTGTTCATGATGCAAATGCGTGGCGGGATTACAGTAGGCGCTGCACAGGAACGTAAACGTAAGAAAAAAGGACCTTCCAAGCTTACTTTTGAAGAAATTGGCGGACAGGACAGTGCCAAGCAGGAATTGCGTGAAGCGCTTGACTTTCTGATCAAACATGAAGAAATCCGGAAGTTCGGGATTCGCCCGTTAAAAGGGATCTTGCTGACGGGCCCTCCAGGGACAGGGAAAACGTTGATGGCGAAGGCTGCTGCACATTACACCGATTCTATTTTTGTAGCAGCATCGGGTAGTGAATTCGTGGAAATGTATGTTGGTGTGGGTGCCAGCAGAATTCGGGATTTGTTCAAGGACGCGAGAACCCGTGCCACCAAGGAAAATAAGGAAAACGCTATTATCTTTATCGATGAAATCGATGTCATCGGGGGGAAACGTGAGGGTGGTCAACAGCGTGAATATGATCAGACTCTGAATCAGCTCCTGACGGAAATGGATGGAATCTATTCTTCCGATACGCCAAGAATTCTGGTTATCGCTGCAACGAACCGTAAAGAGATGCTGGATAGCGCCCTAACGCGACCGGGACGTTTTGACCGTCACATTCAAGTGGACTTGCCTGACAAAAAGGGCAGAAAGCATATTCTGGAACTGCATGCGGTGAACAAACCTCTGTTGAAGGAAGTTAATCTGGAGAAAACAGCGGAAGAATCATATGGTTTCTCTGGTGCACAACTCGAAAGTGTGATGAACGAAGCGGCAATATACGCCATGCGGGATGGGCTGTTGAACATCGAACAGCGGCACTTGTCTCTGGCTATTGATAAAGTCATGATGGGTGAAAAGACAGACCGTGAGTCCAGTGTGGAAGAGAAGAAAAGGGTCGCTATTCATGAGTTGGGACATGCCATTATGGCTGAACTTGTTCGTCCAGGCAGTGTTAGTCAGGTGGCACTCAGTCCGCGTGGTCAGGCGCTGGGATATGTCCGTCATAACCCGCAACAGGAACAGTTCCTATATACGAAGCGCTTCCTGGAAGAGCAGATCATGATTGCACTCGGAGGAGCAGCTGCGGAGGAAATGTACTACGGTGGTCGTTCCACAGGTTCACGCAATGACTTCGATCAGGCAACCAATGTTGTGCAGACGATGATGGCTTCCGGATTGACTTCACTTGGGATTGTGAACATGGATATGGTGACAACCGAGGAACTGATGAGAGAGAATAAATTAATTCTGCAAGAACTGATGGAACAGACGAAGCGGTTGCTTGAAGAACAACGGACAATTTTCGACAATTCACTCGACATCTTGATTCGTGAGGAAGTTTTGTCTGGCGAACAATTTCGTTGTCAATTTCGTGACAGTGCCCTTCTACCAGCATAATTTATTTATGCTGGTTATTTTTTTTTACATTTCACTCGTGCTAAGATATTATTATATGTTGGGTCGAAATTTGTAATTTTCGGCGAACAGGGTACAATAGAGAAATAGAGAACCGAAAGGATGGAGCAGAACCATGTTTTTCAAAAAAATAGGAGTTGTCGGCGGCGGTACGATGGGACAAGGTATTTCCCAGATGCTCGCAGCCAAAGGACTTGATGTGCTTCTCGTGGAGCATACAACACAAAAGCTGGATCATGCATATGACATGATCGAAACCAATCTGGATAAACAACTGGAGAAATGGGCGATTACAAAAGCGGAGAAGAAATTGATTCTTTCCCGCATTACCAAGGTAGCTCATTTAGCTGAACTTGGAACTTGCGACATGGTCATTGAGACAATTTCAGAGGATCTGGATGCGAAAAAAGCAGTATTCAGCCAACTGGACCAAGTTTGTCCAAGCAATGTCATTCTGGCAAGTAATACATCCACGCTGAGTTTGACCGAGCTTGCAAGCTCGACCAAATATCCAGAGCGTGTTATTGGCATGCACTTTATTCACCCGGTATCCCGGGTTGATCTTGTAGAGATTATTCGTGGACTGAAAACTTCGGATACAACATTCGAAGAGACCAGACGTTTTGTTGAAGAAGTAGCGGACAAAAAAGGAGTCATGATTTATGAATCCCCTGGATTCGTAACTTCCCGTCTGATCTGCCTGCTGATTAACGAAGCGTTGCATGTATTGCAAGAAGGTGTTGCATCTGCTGAAGATATCGATGATGCAATGCGTATCGGATACAACTTCCAACATGGACCACTCGAAATGGCTGACCGTTTCGGATTGGATTCTGTTGAAGCTGCACTCGAAAGAATGTTCCGTGAATTCGGAGAATTGAAATATCGTCCTTCTACAGTCCTGAAGAAAATGGTGCGTGCAGGACACCTGGGTGCCAAAACAGGCGAAGGATTCTTCAAGTACGACAAGGATGGTGACCGACTGTGAAAGTACTCGTAATTAATGCGGGGAGTTCCTCGCTCAAATATCAACTGTATAATATGACTGACGAATCTGTACTGGCTAAAGGTTTGGTAGAACGGATCGGAATGGATTCCTCCATCCTGACACACAAACCGACAGGCCGTGAGGATGTTACAGAAGTTAGTGAGATTCTGGAGCATACAACAGCGATCCGTAAAGTCATTGATATTTTGACTCACAAAGAAAATGGTGTACTGGATTCTGTAAGTGAAATTCAAGCTGTTGGACACCGTGTTGTTCACGGTGGTGAAGCATTTAAAGAATCTGCATTGGTAGATGATGCTGCCAAAGCTGAAATTCGTCGTTTGTTCGACTTGGCTCCACTTCATAACCCTGCAGCAATGATGGGTATTCGTGCGGCTGAATTAAATATGCCTGGTGTGCCACAAGTTATGGTCTTCGATACAGCGTTCCATCAGACGATGCCTGAAAAAGCTTACCTGTATGCTATTCCGCGTGTACTTTACAAAAAATATAAAGTACGTCGCTACGGCGCACATGGTACTTCCCATGATTTCGTAAGCAAGGCAGCTGCTGAATATCTGGATCGTCCAGTGGAAGATCTGAAAATTATCACTTGTCACGTCGGTAACGGCGGTAGTGTAACAGCAGTTAAAGGTGGCGTATCCGTTGATACTTCGATGGGTATGACTCCGCTTGAAGGATTGATGATGGGAACGCGTTCTGGTGACCTTGACCCAGCCATCGTACCTTATGTAATGAACAAGGAAGAACTGAGCGTAAGTGAAGTGAACTCCATGTTGAACAAACACAGTGGATTGCTTGCGATCTCCGGAATCAGCAGTGACATGCGTGAGATTACGGAAGGTATGGAGAATGGCGATGCCAACTCCACGCTTGCTTTTGAAATGTACGAATACCGTCTGCGTAAATACATCGGCTCATATGCAGCTGCAATGAACGGTGTAGACGTGATCGTCTTTACGGCTGGTGTAGGTGAGAACTCCGTTGTACTTCGCCAAAAAGTATGTGAGCAACTCACTTATCTGGGTGTTGAACTGGATGAAGCGTTGAATGCCATTCGTTCTGGCGAACCACGCCGGATTACAACAGCGAACTCCAAAGTGGAAGTTCTCGTTGTGCCAACAAACGAAGAATTGGTAATTGCACGTGATACACACCGAATCGTATTGAATTCTCAGTAATCTAACTGTAAAGTAAATATAGAATGACAAGGAAGTGCAGGGGACAGGCATAAGCCTGCCCGCTGCATTTTCAAATTCAGGAACCAAGGGGAGATATGGGCATGAATACGAATTGTGTAATTCGTAATGTGAACGAGCATGTAGGCGAAACCGTAACAATCGGTGCCTGGATTAACAACAAACGTTCCAGCGGTAAAATTCAGTTTTTGCAGCTGCGTGATGGAACCGGATATATCCAAGGGGTTGTTGTAAAAAGTGAAGTTAGTGAAGAGATCTGGAACAATGCCAAGAGCCTGACCCAAGAAAGCTCTTTGTATGTTACAGGTATTATTCGTGAAGAACCTCGCAGTGCGTCCGGTTACGAGATGACTGTTACAGGGGTTGAGATTATTCACCTGACTGAAAACTATCCAATTACGCCTAAAGAGCATGGTGTTGATTTCTTGATGGATCATCGTCATCTGTGGCTTCGTTCCACGAAGCAGCGTGCTGTTATGGTGATTCGTGCAGAGATTATTCGCGCTGTTCAGCAGTTCTTTGATGGTAACGGATTCACACAAGTTGATCCTCCGATTTTGACACCATCGTCTGCGGAAGGAACAACGAACCTGTTCCACATCAAATACTTTGATGAAGATGCTTATCTGACACAAAGTGGTCAATTGTATATGGAAGCTGCAGCTATGGCGCTGGGCAAGGTATATTCCTTTGGTCCAACATTCCGCGCAGAGAAGTCCAAAACACGTCGTCACTTGATTGAGTTCTGGATGATTGAGCCGGAAATGGCATTTGTAGATCACGAGGAAAGTCTGCGTGTACAAGAGAAATTTATCGCTCATGTCGTTCAATCCGTGGTGAAAAACTGCCGTGCAGAACTGGAATCTATCGGTCGTGACGTATCCAAACTCGAAGGCATCGTAGCGCCATTCCCGCGTATTACGTATGATGAAGCTATTGAATTCCTGCATGGACAAGGCTTTGATATTCCTTGGGGAGAGGACTTTGGTGCACCGCACGAAACAGCAATTGCTGAGAAGTATAATACACCGGTCTTTATCACACATTACCCTGCTGGAATCAAGGCTTTCTATATGAAACCAGATCCAAATCGTCCTGAAGTTGTTCTCTGTGCGGATATGATTGCACCAGAAGGCTACGGAGAGATTATTGGCGGTTCGCAGCGTATCGATGATCCGGAATTGATGCAACAACGTTTTGAGGAGCACAATCTCTCGGATGAAGCTTACCAATGGTATCTGGATTTGCGAAAATACGGATCGGTTCCTCACTCCGGTTTCGGTCTGGGATTGGAGCGGACGGTAGCATGGATCTGTGGATTGGATCATGTACGTGAAACAATCGCATTCCCACGTATGCTCTATCGTCTGTACCCTTAATGTTTAACCGAGGAGCGTCTATGGAAGACACTACATCCAAAGCTTGGTTGGATGGAGCAGCTTATGGCATGACTTCGGGTACAGCCCATCTGCCGTATGCCTTGTTACGTTATTATCACCAGCTTGGCCTATCAGATGCAGAAGTTCTTCTTCTGATTCAACTGCTAGGGTTCCGTCAGGCAGAGTTCAATGAGTTTCCCACGCTTGAAGAGCTTGCGGCGCGCATGGGACTTGCACCTGAAGGCATTGCCAGAATGTTGCAACGTCTAATGAGGGATGGGTATATTGCTATTGACGAGCACCGTGACGAAGAACGGGACATCCAGTACGAGCGATATGATTTACATGGATTATATGCCAAGCTTGCAGCATGTACTGCTGAAGAAGTAGCCGCATTCCGTGCGGAGCAGCAGCGCAGCAATACAGCACGTCAAGATTCGAACAGTGTTCAAAAAGAAGAGGAAGAACGGAACATGTTCTCCATTTTCGAAAAAGAATTCGGACGTCCGCTCTCGCCAATGGAGTGTGAGACGATATCCGGCTGGTTGGATCAGGACCGTTATCAAGAGGAATTGATTCTCATGGCTCTGAAGGAAGCGGTGTTTGCAGGCAAAGTACATTTTCGGTATATCGATCGAATCCTGCTTGAGTGGAGTCGCAATCGTGTCAAGACCGTTCAAGACGCGAAGGCGTACACACAGCGGTTTCGTAATGGTGGACGTTAATTCCAGCGTAGACAGGGACAAGAAACAGGCCAGAAGTCATTCTGTGCCTGTTTTTTTTGGATTAAAGATTGGATGAGTGATCAGCAACATCAACCTTTCAGGCAATGATTTCATTTTGTTTTACAAAAATTTGATGGATCACGCAGGGGTTAACACACAAGCTGTCGTCTATAGTATTGGAGAGGAGGGGAGAGTTATTGATGAAGCGCGCGTAATCGAACAAATCCGTCAAGGAGATACATCCCAGATGCGTACTCTGATTGATAAGTATAGCCAGCATGTATACCATGTGGCCTATTCCGTACTCAGGAACGATCAGGAAGCACAGGATGCAGCTCAGGAGGCGTTCATACAGATGTATAAGTCTCTCCCCGACTACCGTTCTGAAGGTTTCAAAACGTGGTTAACCCGAATTGCCTTTCACAAAGCGATTGATGCCAAACGCAAGCTGGGCAGACGAGCTGCTGAGGATCCGGGTGGAGAAGAAAAAATAATCAATATGCCCGGACGGGATGAAGACGTTCTTACCCGTCTCGTTCGTGAAGAACGTCAGGATAAACTTCGCGAACGAATTAATCAGTTGCCTGCTCAGCATCGTGACATTATCACTGCGTATTATCTAAGCGAAAAAAATTATGAGCAGATTGCCAGTGATGCACAGGTGGCTGTGAAGACCGTGGAATCCCGCTTGTATCGTGCCCGGCAGTGGATTCGAAAACATTGGAAGGAGGATGAATGGCGTGAGTAAACAGGAGAAGTATACCGCTGCGCAATGGACTGATTATATTGAAGGCCATATGAGTGAAACTCAAGCGAACCAAATGGAACAGCTTCTGCTGGAAGATCCGGATGCGATGGACATATATTTGGAAGCGCTCGGTATCCATGGGGAACTGCCTCCGTTGTCTGACCCGGCAGGGTTTGCGGATTCAGTCATGCATCGGATTGAAGACATTCAATCCTCTAAGTCTCAACGTAAATCCCGCGCTGGACGAAACCGGCGCTGGCTTGAACATAAAGTGTTTCATTATGCGGTAGCAGCCTGTCTGACATTGATCTTCCTCTCATCTGGACTTTTTGACAAGGTAGCCCCTTATCACAAGTTCCAGGATGGCGACCACAGAGGGTCTTTCACCGAGAAATGGACGGAGACAGCCACTTCATGGCTGGATAACCTCAAGCCTAAACCATAAATGGTTTCGCATTGCCTGAAAAGAAAGGATGACGACTGTGCACTCAGATCGTAACAAATTACTCGCATTTCTATTAAACCTGATACCCGGTCTTGGTTTCATGTATTGGGGACGGGCTGCAAGAGCCGTGATTTATCCATTGCTTTTCTTCGGAACAGCTGTTGGTTCATTCATGTTAGCCATGGTCACTAATGAACAAGATTTATTGATTTTCGGTGCACTTTTTGCTGCTTTCTTCTGGGGGATCAGCATGCTGGATATGGTTATTGTTCTGCTCCGTACACCTTCTGCCCGAGAAGCACATTATAGGGGATACGGTGCGGCTTATGGAGCGCCTCCACACCAAGGGGCAGCCTACCAGGGAGCATACATGGGTCAGCAAGGGCCTATGGAGCAGATGAATGAAGATGAGCTGCATCAACATCCAGGTGGTGAATATGGCCATCCTGAGGGGCCCTATGGTCAACCCATGTACCAAAAAGGCAGTGAGGGTGAACGATTCTTCACTATTTTGCTCTCATTTGTTCCAGGATTGGGACATCTTCATCTGGGATTGTTGCATCGCGGGTTGTCCTTCCTGATGGCGTTCTTTGGTTCATTTGCCATGATGGTTTTTGTAGCTTCGATCACCAATGAATCGGTATTTTTGATGTTCCTACTCATACTGCCTGTAATATGGGTATACTGCATGTTTGACGCGGTACAGCATGTCCACCGTAAGCAGGCTGGTGAGATATTGCAGGATCGGACATTATTCGAAGAATTGGAGATGGGCAGAGTAGCCGGACGACGTAGCAAAGTGCTTGCAACGCTGCTATCTGCTTTTCCAGGTGCAGGTCATCTATATCTTGGATTGCAGAAAAGAGGCATGCAATTGATGTTCCTGTTCCTGGGCAGCATCTATGTTCTGGACCTGCTTCATTTATCGGTGTTTCTGTTCATGATTCCGTTGATCTGGTTCTACAGCTTCTTTGACGGGCTACAGTGCTCCAGTCGCTATGGACGCGAGCCTTTGGTTGATCAACCGATCTTCAAGGACTGGGCCCGCCATCAGCGTCTGATTGGATTCGGGATTGCCGCGCTGGGTCTATATTACCTGGCGATCCGTCTTGTCATTCCTCAGCTGAATGAACTCTTCCCTAATGCATTTATGACGTATGAGATACGTTCCTATTTAAATACCGTCATCGTATCCTTGCTGCTCATTTTTGGCGGTTTGAAACTGCTGTTTGGCAAGCAACGGGGGACGGGTATCCAAAGTGGTACTCATCGAAATGATGAGGGAGCAGACAGTCTCTTTTTATTCAAGGATCGGGATGATCGACTGTAGAGTGACCTAAAGATTATTTACACTGACACTACGATGACAGAGCAACCTTTCAATCGCTGTTATCCCACAACAAAAACACGCCAAGGGCTATGTATATCAGCCTCTGGCGTGTTTTTGGTTGTGCAGCTTTGATTTCGAATAAATGATTGCTATTTCGTAGCGCCCTTCAGCAGAAGTTGACGGTACATCACTTCGAACAGGAATTCGAACGCTTCCAGATGACGTTTCGCTTCAAAAGCATCTTTACCCCACGCATATATGCCGTGGTTCCGAAGTAAGATCCCTGGTACGTTGGCATCAAGTACACCTGGCACCAATTCAGCGATAGATGGAATATCTGCAAAGTTAGGAAGGACAGGTACACGAATCTCCGTATTTTCTTCCCAGATGTTGAAAGCCTTGATCAATTCAATACCTTGAATCGGTACGTGTCCATCTGCTCCAAAAAATTCGCTAATCAGGTTGTTAAACACGGTATGCACGTGGAATACAGCACCACAACCGGTCAAACGATAGATTTCACAGTGAATCAACGTTTCGGCACTTGGTTTCAACGTTGTTGTCTCAATCGCTTTGCCGTGTTTGTCCACAAAAAGGAAGTCTTCCGGTGTGCGAAGAGATTTGTCTTTGCCTGAGGCGGTAACCGCAAAATAAAATTGCTCCGGATCAAAGTCTCCTACACGCATCGACAGATTGCCACTTGTTCCAGGGAACCAGTTACGACCGGCAAACAACGCTTTAATATCAGCCAGTTCTTCCAGGACCTGACGTTTGTGTTCCAATGTAATCTTTTCAAAGCCCATCGTTTACAGCACTCCTTGTGTTTGCTTCTGTTTCATATCTTCGATGATATCGTAAAAGGTAACGAATGGCACATGGTCCACACCAAGTTCAATACATTTATCCGTCAAAATGGAGCGGGAGTAGACGAGATCGGCAATCTTTGCACCCTCAAAATCTGTCAGGCTGTCTCCAATAAGAATTCGATTATATTGACCTTCCGGGAAGGTACGAATCACTGTTGTTTTGCACATGCCGCAGCCATTCTCACAAGGAGGTTGACAGGGATTCGGCCATTCAATCTTAATGGTTTCACCCGAGAAGTCAGCTCCGTTGCAATAGACATGATCCTGCGGGATATGAAATGGTGCGAGTAACGGTTCAATGAAAAAGTCCATGCCACCACTGGTCACATTGAATTCGATCCCTTCGCTGCGAACGTAGTCAAGAAACTCGCTGAATCCTTCACGGATCCCCGCTTGTCCAAGCACGAATTCCACAATTTCTTCTTTCTGCGACGCAGGCAGAAGAGCAAACATAGCTCCAACACCTTCACGCAACGAGATGTTCTGCTCAATCGTATCTTTCATAATCGCTTCAATGCCCTCAGGCTTGAAATGTTTCATGATCGCTACGATGTTGTCCGAGAGGGTAATCGTACCATCAAAGTCACAGAAAATGACTGTTTTTTTATCACTTCTCATCGTTCGCCACCCCACAGGTCCAATGCGCTTTTCAGCTCAGGATGCTCGGTTGCATATTGCGCGAGTGGAATGGAACGCTGGGCTGCCTCAATCGCTTGCAGGAATGCACGTCCGCCTGCCTCAGTGCCCATCGGATGCCCATGTATACCGCCACCAGCATTAACGATGACATCTGTGCCAAAGTCGCGCAAAATAAGCGGTACAAGGCCTGGGTGTATACCGGCTGAAGGCACTGGCATACTGGTTCGTACTGGCAGATCAGCTGTCAGTAATTGCTCCGTGATCGCCATGTTTTCTTCCTTCGGCATCGTAACCGAACCATAAGGAGAAGGGAAGAGCACCAGATCGGCACCCGCAAGACGCATCAGCTGGCCAAGTACAACCGAAGCCGAGATGCCGTAATGGGGTGAAGGATACAGTGCACCTGCAAGAGCAGGGTGAGCCATAATCGGCACATTGATATCAGGATCACTGCTGAGTTCATGCAGGACATCATATCCGTATGACAATACGTTGAACAATAATGCATTTGCTCCAGCGCCAATGGCACGTTCAGCTTGTTGCTTCAGACGAGATGTAGGTCCTGTAAGATTGGTTGCATACAGAAGTTTCTTGCCGGTCTCCTTGCGTGCCTGTTCGGCAGCTTTCATGCAGACCTCGACTCTTTTTTCGATGGGTGTCAATTTATTCTCGAACAGAATTTCATCGTCCTTGATCAGATCAACGCCACCAAGAGCCTGACGAATAAATTGTTCACGCAGTTCGTCTGCATTTAGCCCAATAACTGACTTAAAGATACTCATTAACAGTGGACGATCATGCACACCAAGCAGATCACGAACACCATTCAGTCCAAACTTGGGTCCAGGGAATGCACTGAGGAAGCCATCCGAGAAACCAAGCTTTGTTAGTTTGATCCGGCCATCCATTGAGATTTTGCCAAAGACCGTCACGAGCAGGGCAGGGATATCACGGCTGAAGTTAACATCAGGATATCCAATGGTAATATCAGCGTAACGCTCACCCGCAGCCATTCCTTCAGCTTCATGGACTTCTACGCTGATGACTTCGCCCAGATGTTTCTGCATCGCTTCACGCTGGGCTTGTGGCAACTCCGTCCAGCTACCCACGGTCATGCCAATCGCGATGGACTGAGCTTTCTTGCGAAAGTCTGCATGATCATCATGCAGCCGATATGTGGCTGTACACATGTTATTCATTTTAAATCCCCTTCCAAAGCAGCTCCCATCTCCCGTGAGCGCTCTGCACAGCGGTTGACGGCTGCGATTACATTTTCAAAGAAATCTCCTTCGTCCAGCGTTTTCAGTGCTGCCTGGGTTGCCCCTCCCGGGGATGTCACATCACTACGAAGCTTCATCGGTTCCAAACCGGTTTGTTGTACCATTCGTGATGCGCCCAGCACCGTCTGAACAGTGAGATCACGAGATTGCTGGCTGGATAAACCACCACGAATACCTGCGGCAATCATGGCCTCCATTAAATAGTATACATAAGCAGGGCCGCTTCCGGAAATCCCTGTGAGCACTTCGAGTTTATCTTCAGGCACGATGGTCACGATACCAACCGCTTCAAACATGGTCATTACCGTACTGCGCTGATCATCCGTAATCTCCGCAGAGAAGGCAAGACCGGTTGCGCCAAGTCCGATGGTACTGGATGTGTTCGGCATGGTTCTGGCGATCGGTTGTTTACGACCGAGCAAGGAATGCATCGTGCGGATTGATAATCCGGCAATGACAGATACGATCAGTTGATCAGGTGATAACAGCGGACCCAGTTCGCGCAGTGCTGCGGCAGCATCTTTGGGTTTCATACAGAGTACAATGACTGGAGTGGAGGCAAGATGATCCAGAGATTGTGAAGCCGTTCCGGTATGTACTGCATAACGGGTGCTGAGCTCCTCCTGACGTTTCTGGTTGCTGCGGTTCAGCATCGTAATATCCTGAGGACGAACGACTAGGCGGGAGATCAGTCCGCGCACGATGGCTTCAGCCATCGCGCCTGCTCCGTGGAAAGTAATCTTCTGTTGTAGTAACGTCTGTTGCTCTTGACTCATATTTATCGTTCCTCCTATATAACTGGTGCTGGGATATTATTGACGAATCTGTCCATTGCCTGTAATCCGATATTTGGTTGATGTCAGTGCTGGTAGTCCCATCGGTCCACGAGCATGCAGTTTCTGAGTACTGATTCCGATTTCGGCTCCATAGCCAAATTCAAATCCGTCGGTGAAACGTGTGGACGCATTGTGATAGACGGCTGCTGCATCCACATCATGCATGAAGCGCTCTGCATGGGCTGTATCCCGGGTTACGATACACTCGGAATGTTTGGTTCCATAATGTGCGATGTGCTGCATCGCTTCGTCAAGGTTCTCGACCACCCGGATATTTAAAATGTAGTCGTTGTACTCGGTCGCATAGTCTTCCTCGGTTGCCTCAAGGGCAGAAGGAACAAGACGGCGCACCGTGTCGCAACCTTTCAAGACCACACTGGCCTCACGGAATTGCTCGGCAAGAGCAGGCAGATGCTCTTCCGCGTATGCGGCATGCAGCAGCAACGTTTCCATGGAGTTACATACGGATGGACGTTGTGCCTTGGCATTGATGGCAATTTCGGATGCCATAACTGGATCGGCTGATTCATCCACATAGGTATGGCAGATGCCAGCCCCGGTTTCGATGACAGGTACCGTTGCGTTGTCAACCACATTACGAATGAGGGAAGCTCCTCCGCGTGGAATGATAACGTCCAGCAGCCCGTTCAACTTGAGCATCTCATCTACGGAAGCACGATCTGCATCTTCAACCAGTTGCAAAGCATCAGCAGGCATGTCTGTCGTTGTGAGTGCCTGATGCAGCACCTCCACAATTTTACGATTGGAAGACAGGGCAGAGGAGCCGCCGCGCAGAAGCACCGCATTACCTGTTTTGAGACATAATCCGGCTGCATCCACGGTTACATTAGGTCGAGCTTCGTAGATGATACCGATCAGACCAATCGGCACTCTAAGTTTTTCAACATGCAATCCGTTAGGACGGGTAAATGTCTCCAATACTTCACCGACTGGATCAGGGAGATCCGCAATCTGACGTAATCCTTCAGCAATGCCAACAATGCGCTCTTTATTGAGGGCGAGTCGATCCAGCATGGATTCCGGCGTACCTTGTTCTCTGCCGCGTGCCAGATCTTCGGCGTTTGCCGTAATGATGGAATCTGTCTCCTTAATCAAAGCATTTGCCATGACACGCAGGGCTGTATTTTTCTGTTCTGTATTCAATCGGTTCAGCTGTGGAACCGCGGCTTGGGCCTTGATGGCTTTTTCTCTGACTTCACTCATCTTAATTCCTCCTCATATATATAAAGTTAAAATTTTAACCACTATATAGCTTCATAGTTATTTTAACGTAATCCATTCGTCTCTATGAATAACTTCAAGTCTGTGGATGCTAGAAAGTTGTTTCATCACTTCGCCACTGGGAAGTCCGGCAATAAGTCGAAGCTGGTCATCATCATAATTGACGATACCGCGACCGAGCAAGGTTTCATCCAAGCCAATCACCTCTACGACGTCTCCTGCATGGAATGTTCCCAGTACTCGCTTGACCCCTACAGGTAGAAGACTATGGCCCCCATGGACAAGTGCTTCTTCAGCACCATCATCCACAACGACGGTTCCCAGCGGTGTAGACATGAAGCCGAGCCACTGCTTTTTACGAGATAACGAAGCGAGTCGTGTCTCAAAGTAAGTTCCTTTGCCCGTGCCATCAACCGCCTTCTGCATATCTCCGGGTTCTTTCACACTTCCCACGAATACAGGTACGCCTCCACGTGTAGCAACCTTGGCTGCATCGACTTTGGATCGCATTCCGCCTGTACCAACCGTTGATCCTGAACCGCCGGCAAAAGCGTAGATCTCAGCCGTTATCTCGGGGATACGGTCGTAACGAACGGCAGAAGGATCTTTACGCGGATCTGCGGTATACAGTCCGTTGGTATCGGTAAGAATGATCAGATGCTGTGCCTTCACCAGGTTCGCAACCAATGCGGACAACAGATCGTTATCACCAAACTTCAATTCATCCACCGATACCGTATCATTCTCATTGAAAATTGGAATCACTCGCTGTTTGAGCAGCTCTTCTACGGTCATGCCTGCATTACCCATGCGTTTACGACTGTGAAAGTCTGTACGAGTTAACAGAATTTGCGCCGTAGTAACGCGGTGCGCTGCAAAAGCCTGTTGATATGCCTGCATCAGTAATGCCTGCCCAACGGCCGCTGCGGCTTGTTTCTCATGTAGTAGTTTGGGGCGCTGAGGATAACCGATCTCCCGGAATCCGGCCGCTACCGCTCCAGAGGTGACCAAAAGCACTTCATGGCCCTGATCAGCCAATGCTGCAATTTCTCCGGCAAAAAAAGTGATCGAACTGCGATCCAGACCGCCTTCTTCCGTTGTAAGCGAGCTGCTTCCAATCTTAACTACAATACGTGAAGTCATGGTTTCACTTCCTTAAACATGATTAATAAGTGCTTCTGGAGCAGGCTTTTGCGGGTACAAAAAAAACTCCCGCCCTTTAGTTAAAAAGGACGAAAGTTCGTTACTTCCGCGGTACCACCTTTATTGATGATTAAATCATCCGGCTTCATGCCCTGTAACAGAAGGCACTGTCCTGTACGTAACAGGCCGCTCAGGGGTAGGTTTCAGAGAAGAGTCACGGTAAATTCTTTCAGCAGGGTGGAATTTACTCTCTGGGCGCGACTGATATTCTCTTACTGGTCCCGTCATCACGTTTCGTTCAATATTTCTTATAACATACCATGGAAACTTGGCATATGCAAAGGGGTTATGGTCCTGTAAATTACTTGAATAAATTCAGCTTGCCAATCCGCTCCACAGCTTCGCGTAATCGGTTTTCATCACTTAGCAGTCCTGCGCGCACATAGCCTTCACCATGCGAACCAAAACCAATACCTGGGGCTACGGCCACCTTGGCTTCTCGCAGTAACAAGTCTGCAAATGAAGCGGAGGTATAACCGGCAGGTACAGGCAACCAACTGAAGAATGAACCTGCTGGTTTCGAAGCTTGCCAGCCAATGGAGGATAGAGCGTCATAAAACGCATTGCGACGGGATTCGTAACGTGAAACCAGCGAGGCAACACATTCCTGGGAGCCAGTCAGTGCTTCTGTTGCCGCAGCTTGAATCCCACCGAAAAGACTGACATAGATATGATCCTGAAGCAGATTGATTTTAGAGACAATCTCTGCGTTACCGAGTGCGAATCCAACACGCCATCCAGCCATATTGTATGTTTTGGATAACGTATAGAATTCAATGCCCACTTCTTTGGCACCAGGGGCTTGCAGGAAACTTACTGGACGATGTCCGTCGAATCCAATTGCACCGTAAGCAAAGTCGCTGGCTACTACGATTTGATTTTGAATGGCGTATTCTACCGTATCTTCGTAGAACGAAAGGGGCGCCGTTGCTGACGTTGGGTTGTTGGGGTAGTTCAGGAACATCAGCTTGGCCTTCTCCCGATCTTCCGCAGTAACGGCTTCGTAATCAGGCAGGAATGCATTGGACTCCAGTAAAGGCATAAATGACATGTTTGCTTTGGCAAGTGCAACACCAGACCAGTAATCCGGGTAACCCGGATCTGGAACGAGAACGGTGTCGCCGGGGTTAAGCAGGACCTGGGGTAACTGAACTAGACCTGTTTTGCCTCCGAACAGAATCGCAACTTCAGTCTCGGGATCCAGATCAACGTTGTAATCTTCCTTATAACGTTTGGCGACAGCTTCTTTCAGGAAAGAGTACCCTCTAAAAGGGGAGTATTTGTGGTAGAGGGGATTTTCAGCCGACTCTTGCAGTGTTTTCACAATATGGGCTGGTGTCGGTGTGTCCGGGTTCCCCTGACCCAGATTAATCACGTCATGACCATTTGCGATTTCACGATTTACATTTTGAACAAGGGTAGCAAAAAATTGCGTTGGCAGCTGTGCCATCACATCAGAAGTCGGTATCGTAAAGGCTGAACGAGCAGTTATATGGTCTGAATGGGTCATTATATTCATCACTCCGGTTATTAAAAATGGCAAATAGTTCTCATTAATTTATCACGCCAATCCCGAGCTGTATAGAGGGAAATCCACTTGAATATGCAGTACACGGGAGCAAAGAGCGGAGTATTGTACAAAATTGAAAGTGCTCATTTCGTTTTGTCCATTGAGCTGAGAGAAGCCATGTTTTATGATAATATCCGATAATGATAATCAATATCATTAATTCCTTACACTACGCACATGATATAGGGGGAGAAATAGAAATGAAAAAGGGCATACGAAATACGGGAGTATTATTAACGATCACATGGTTATCCATTCTGCTACTGGCTTGTGGAAATCAGGCTGCAACACCTGCTGCTGGCGCTGATGATTCCAAAGCAGCCACAGAAACAACAGAGACCACGACTGCAGTGGAAGAAACGAATGAGGGCGAGACCCGGATATTCAAAGACTGGACTGGCCATGAAGTTGAGATTCCTGTAAATCCGAAGCGAGTTATCTATCATGGAGAAGTTACAGGGGATCTGCTCGCGCTTGGTGTTGTTCCTGTCGGCATACTTCGTCAAGAGGGAACCGTATTTGATGATCAGGTTGCTCAGGCAGAAGATGTAGGATTTCCGATCAGTGTGGAAAAGGCGTTAGACCTGAATCCCGATCTGATCATTTTCTCTAACAGTGATGAAGCTCAATATGATCAGATCGCAAAGGTTGCACCCACAGTTACATTTGATTCGTTTGGTTTAATAGAAGATCGCATGCGTATCCTTGGCGATTTGTTGAATAAGAAGCAAGAAGCGAAGGATTGGATTACGGCTCATCAAAAAGCGACGGAAGAGATGTGGACGCAACTTCATGAGAACGGATTAAAAGAAGGGGAGACAGCCTCGGTATTCACCATGTATCCCGGGAATCGTCTGTTTGTCATGGCGGGTGCAGGATTGCCACAGTTGTTATACGGAAAAGACGGGCTGAAGCCAACCGCGGAAATCCAGAAAGTATTGGATGAAGACATGGGATTCGTAGAGATTTCAACTGAAAAATTATCTGAATTTGCCGGTGATCGGATATTTATTCTGGATCCCGTGACCGACGATGCGAAACAATCCACCAAGGAATTGCTGGATAGTTCGATCTGGAAGAACCTGCCTGCGGTGAAAGAAGGGAAGGTATATCGCTTTGATATCGCAAAAGCTTCGAGCGATGCTCTTTCCAGAGAGTGGCTGCTGAAAGAGTTGCCAAAACAGATGATCCAATAATTGTTGATGAGTTAGCAAGGCATGATGAACACTATTTGCGGAATGCAGTTTCCAAAAAAGTAAGAGGGGCCTTCAACATTTCGTTGAACGCTCTTTTTTGCTGAATAAAGTCATATCTGGATTATTAACAATCGCTCGCTTATAATCAGACCATACAGAATGATTGATAATTATTCTCATTTTAGAAAAACGAGGTGAACCGACATGCAGGCTTTGGATGCCGATGGGGGAGCGTTGTTCTTTTCAGCATTCATGTTTCGGCTGGATCATCTGGTACGTCGAATTGAACCACCTGAACAGGTGATGCTGGAAGTTGCTTGCGAGAAACATGCCTTCCTGATCTGTGAAGAAGGGGATGGGCGTTTATATATAGGACATGAACAGTTTCCGTTTACTACGGGATGTGTTTATCCACTTTCTTCGGGAGAGGGGTACCAGATTGAACATCGTAATAACTCGGAATTGAAATATATCATAATGGCTTTTGATGTTATTAATGTGTTGACGGGTGATCCCGAGCTCTTTACCCGACCTGTATTTGAGCACAGAAACCAATTGAATGGTTATCCCTATGCTCCGTTAAGTGGGTTGCTTGAGCAAATGTATGTCCTTCGGAATTATAAAACAGATGCCGAATACAGTCATTTGAATGCACAGTTCCAAAAATGGATGGAGGTGATCATTACCCGGTACACTTCTCCAAAGACGGAACAGAGTATTGAAGCAAGACTACACAGTACGATTCAGTATGTGGACGACCATTATGCTGAAGAAATCACTGTACAGAAACTGGCACGTCTTGCGGAGATCAGACCTGTACAATATACGACTCTTTTCAGACAACTCACGGGTCACAAGCCGCTCGATTATGTGAATCATGTTCGCATCAAACATGCCAAGGACTGGCTTCGCAAATCAGATGAACCACTTCGGGATATAGCGAGTCGCGTGGGGTTTAAGGATGAGTATTATTTCAGCAGGCGTTTTCGCCAAATGACTGGTTTGTCTCCTCGTCAATATGACAGATCGATTCAGCAGCAGACATTAGTACAAGATTGGTTGGGTCATGATGTGAATATTCCAGTAAATCCGGAGCGAATGATGTATTACGGAGATTCCGCTGGGGATCTGATGATACTGGGCATTCAGTTACTGGGAGATCAGACATATGACGCGGTCGCTCCAGTTAATGTGGAAGCCGCTGTTATCATGAAGCCGGATTTGATTATTTTTGATAGCAGCAATGAACAACAGTATGAACAACTTTCCCGGATTGCACCGACGCTTGCTTACAATTCACATGCCACGTTGGAAGAACGAATGCGCAGATTGGGCAGCTGGTTTGACAGACAACCGGAGGCTGAACATTGGCTAACCTCCTATGCGGAGCGTACTGAGCAGATGTGGGCGAAGATCCATACTGTGATTGAAGAGGGGGAAACGGCATCCGTATTTACATACCATCGGGGTGCACGATTATTTGTTATGGGCAATATCGGTCTGGCGCCTATATTATATCATCCAATGGGATTCAGGCCAGTTACCAAAGTGAAGGAAGCACTTGCGGCAGGCAGAGCCTATAAGGAAATTTCGGCTGAAGCGGTACGTCAGTATGCGGGAGATCATGTATTTGTTATGCTGCCTGAGGAAGTTGTGGCAAGACAGGCTACAGAGATGCTGATGAAAAGTCCCAGTTGGAAGGTTCTTCCGGCTGTGCGGAATGGACGGGTATACCCTGTGGAGGAGTCAACATGGAATGTGGGTGATGCGCTCACGAGTGATCGATTGTTGACCCTGCTGCCTGAGTTGTTATGTGGAAGTTCATAACAAAAACAGGCTTGCAGTCTTCAGGAGGATCAAGCTATGATAGCAGGTATTACGGTTCAGAGGAGTGCTTGTCATGACAGAAAAACAACAGGGAGAAATGCGTGTAGCCCTGATTCAGGGCGATATTCAACTCGGAGACCCTGAGGCCAATCATAAACATATGCAGATGTTGCTTGAGCGTGCGGTAGAACAATATCCGGATCTGGGGCTGGCTGTGTTACCTGAGATGTGGAATACGGGCTACGCTCTGACGCAAATTCATGAACTCGCTGACCCGGAAGGCCAGAAATCTCGGGAATGGCTGTCTGCATTTGCTCAAAAACATCAAATTTCCATCGTTGGCGGGTCAATCGCTGAGAAACGGGATGGTCAAATATACAATACAATGTATGCTTATAATCGTGAAGGAAAACAGGTAACACGATACGATAAATTACATTTGTTCCGTCTGATGGATGAGGAGAAATATTTACAGCCAGGTGCGGAACCTGAAATTTTTGAATTGCAGAACGGTCTTACAGCGGGGGCTTCGATCTGTTATGACATCCGCTTCCCGGAGCTTGCCCGCACCCTTGCTTTGAATGGTGCCAAGGCATTGATTGTACCCGCCGAATGGCCGAAACCTCGTCTGCACCACTGGCGTACGTTACTTACCGCACGAGCGATTGAGAATCAGATGTATGTGATCGCATGTAACCGTGTGGGTAAAGGGGGAGAGACTGAATTTTTCGGACATTCCCTCATCATTGATCCTTGGGGTGAGATTGTGGCTGAAGGTGGCGAAGGGGAAGAGATCGTGACCGGAATTATTCGTCCATCTCTGGTAGATGAGGTTCGCGGAAGGATTCCCGTATTTGAAGACCGTCGACCTGGCGTTTATTTTGGCGAAAAATAAAAAAAAGCGGCAAAAAATTTTCGTAGAAGTGTTTATTCTTCCAGGACGCGGGTAATGATAACTATCCCGTCACCAAGGAGGATGATCAATCAATGGACAACCATGTGAAAGATACGCTCAGGAGACTGGAACAGGATAACACAAGGGAAGATCACTTAAGGGCATTCTTAGAGAATGGAGCAGGAGGGCTATCACCCCCTGATTCAACTGTTCAGGACGAAGGCCGTGTAATGAATCAGCAAAACAGGCTGACAAGCGATCGTAATTTGCGTAAATAAACCGCCAGACATGGAGTTTTCTTATGTACGTTTCTACGTTAACATTATAAATTAGCACTGTAGCTAAACAGCTTAACAAGCAACATTGTACTGTAATCAGTTACTGTGATTGCAATGTAAGAACTCTATCCTGCGGATGCGGGAAACGAGTATATGACAAAGGCTTGGCCCATAAGGGTCAAGCCTTTGTTTTGGTTCAGTACCATATGTCTCCATACCCATAGGAGCAATTCCTTAGTCTCCCTTTGACAGTTCGGCCACGGTTTGTTGAAACGTATGGATGAATGCTTCGGCTGCCTTCGACAGTACTCTTCCTTGACGATAAGCGACAACAAGTGTTCTGCTGGGAGTAGGCTCAGCAAGTGGCACATATACAGGTACGAATTCACTGCGCGGTGCACGGGCAATAAAGCGTGGAACCAGGGTAATGCCCATACCTGTGGCCACGAGCGACTGAACGGTTTCAATATTGGTGCTCTCAAACACAACTTGGGGATCAAAACCGGCCTGCTCACAGAGATCAAATGTAAGTTTGCGGAAGCCCTGTCCTTTTTTCAATACAACAAAGGGTTCATCCCGAAGCTCTTCAATTCGCACAGGAATCGGATGTTCCGGATCTGCCCTGCGT
Source organism: Paenibacillus sp. SRL342 (assembly GCF_984798905.1). Taxonomy (NCBI): domain Bacteria; kingdom Bacillati; phylum Bacillota; class Bacilli; order Caryophanales; family Paenibacillaceae; genus Paenibacillus; species Paenibacillus sp. SRL342. Next base: position 4,460,505 of record NZ_OZ481790.1, on the reverse strand, counting down.
GCCAAAGGGTGATTCGGGGGAACAGCCAGATCAATCCGTTCCTCTCCAATGGTTACATAAGACAAGCTTGGCTCTTGTAAAGGAAGAGATAGCAGACTGAGATCTGCTTTGCCGCTTGCTGTCAATTTCTCAAGCGTAAGACCGGAGTCCTCCAATAAGGTGACCTCAATCTCGGGATAAGCTTGTTGGAACGCTGGAAGCACATGTGGGAGCAAGTGTGAGCCCGTGATCGGCATGCTGCCTACAACGACTTTACCTTTGCGAAGCTGGGAGATGTCTGACATTTCCTGACGCAATAGCTCCATGGCATCTACGATCTTTTGGGCTTGCTCGACAAACGTAACACCCGCATGGGTTAACTCCACGGTACTTGTATTACGCTGAAATAGCAGGACTCCCAATTCTTTTTCCAATTTGGATAATTGCTGGCTTAATGAAGGCTGGGCAATATGCAGCTTCTCTGCTGCCCGGGAGAAATTGCGTTCGGCCGCAATTTGAAGCGTATATTGAAGTTGTCTGAATTCCATCGTCATTGGTCAGTCCTTTCGTTATGCCACCATTATATCATTACAGGTGAAGAAATCATTAATTTCGCTTAACCGCTTGCACTCCATCAGAAGAGTTGATATACTGATTTTGAAAACGCTTAATAAGAATCACTTACCCGGGTAAAACAAAATCAACGTTTTCATGCGTGCCAGTTTCAAATGTTAGTACGGAACCATTTCAAATGTTCATATTCTTTTTCGTTTATATAATTGAATAACATTCATCCAACGATGGCGTGTTACTGTTCGGCAGGCAAGACCTAGATTGGGTGGGAAGAGTTTCTCTTTTCCTACCCTTTTTAGGTCTTTTTTTGTTCCCATCAAGAAAAAAATGGCGGAGGTGCACCATGAATCACAAACAATTAGCCCAATCGATTATGGAGCTGGTCGGTGGCAATGATAATATCAACACGTTAATTCATTGCTCTACCAGGCTCAGACTTACCCTGAAGAATCCGGATATGGCGAAGACCCAAGAAATTAAGAGCCTTGATGGTGTTATTGGCGCAGTGAATAGCGGCGGGCAATATCAGATTATTATCGGTAATGACGTCGCGTACGTCTACAATGAACTTGCCAAGATGATGGATACTCGGCAATCAAACGAAATTCAGGAGAAACAAAAAGCGGATTATAGCCCCAAAGGACTGTTTAATACTTTTGCCAGTGTTATTGCAGGCATTTTCCAACCTATTATCCCAGCCATTGCTGCCTCGGGCATGCTTAAGGCACTGTTGCTACTGGCGACCGTGACCGGCCTGATGTCTAAAGAGAGCCAGACATATACCGTTTTGAGTGTCATGTCTGATGCTGCCTTTTACTTTCTTCCGATTCTACTGGCCTATTCCAGTGCAAATAGATTTAAAACCAACCCCTTTGTTGCCGTTCTGTTTGGTGGAATCATGTTACACCCGAATATGATTGGTCTGCTAGGCGATGAAGATCCGGTGTCCTTTATTGGCATACCTGTTGCATCCGTTCAATATGCGACATCCGTGGTACCGATTATTTTAACGGTCTGGTTCATGTCTTACATTGAAAAGTTCGCGGACAAGATCTCACCAGGGCCGGTCAAAATTTTCCTTAAACCTTTGATTGTTATTCTCATTGTTGCTCCAGTTGCCCTGATTATACTTGGACCTCTAGGGATGTATCTCGGAACGGGAATGTCCAACCTGATCTATTGGATTCAGGATAAGATTGGATGGTTGACCGTTGTCATTATGGCTATACTGATGCCTCTGATTGTCATGTTCGGTATGCATAAAGTATTTTATCCTATTATTTTCGCAGCCTTGGCTTCCCCTGGATATGAAACACTGGTGCTGGTCGCGATGCTGGCATCCAATATGGCGCAGGGAGCAGGCGCACTAGCAGTGTCATTCAAAACCAAAGACATCAAGCTGAAACAAGTCGCTTTGTCTGCAGGAATTTCAGGTGTATTCGGTATCACGGAACCCGCTCTGTACGGTGTACATTTAAGGCTCAAGAAAACGCTGTTTGCCTGCATGATCGGCGCCGGAGTGGCTGGGTTGTTCGCAGGTATTGTGAATCTCAAGGCATATGCTGCCGTGGGTCCGGGGATTGCATCTATGCCTATGTTTATCAGTGAAGATCATATGAATATTATCTATGCGATCATTACCATGCTGATTTCTGCCATTGTCGCGTTTGTCGCCGTATATATCATTGGATTTCAGGATGTTGTTCCAACAGCAGTTTCGATGGAAGGCAGTCCTACAAACAAAGCGAGAGGTGAATCTGAAATCCAGCCATCCACAGGGATCAAATCGAAAAAGATCGTTTTTGCTCCTTTGGAAGGTAAAGTTCTGCCATTAAGTGAGGTGAAGGACGAGGCCTTCTCGCAAGAAGCGATGGGACAAGGTATGGCGATTCAGCCAAGTGTTGGCAAGGTGTTTGCCCCGTTTGATGGTACCGTTGAGACGGTGTTCCGCACCAAACATTCCATCGGTCTGAGATCGGTAGAGGGAGTTGAACTTCTGATTCATGTCGGATTGGATACGGTGAAACTGAAAGGCCAGCATTTTGATGTCAAAGTGAACGAAGGAGAACAGATCTCTCATGGTCAGCTCCTGATCGAGTTTGATCTTGAAGCTATACAAGCCGCAGGTTATGACACGACGACCCCTGTAATTGTGACCAATTCCTCCGATTATCTGGAGGTACTGGGCAATGAATCTGCAGCGATGACGGGACCGGGAAAACCATTAATTACGGTGTTATAAACCGCTGAAATATGAATGAAAGGCAGGCAGCCTGATATGGAAGTCATAAAAATATTGAATTCGAGCATTGTTCTTGCCAGACGTGGTGAGGATGACAAGGAAATTATTGTGATGGGAAAGGGCATCGGCTACAGGAGCAAACCGGGAGATGTCGTGGGCGAGGATGAGATCGAGAAGATCTATGTCCTTGAAAATGAAACGATCTCTTCGGATCTCACCGCTCTGATGAAGGAAACGCCAAAAGAATATCTGATTCTGGCTGACGAAATCATCTCCCATGCCAAAAATACATTGTCCCGCCATCTGAGTGATCATCTCTATGTCGCATTAACGGATCACCTGTACATGGCCATGAAGCGATTCAAGGACAATATGACGATCCAGAACCGAATGTTGTGGGAAGTGAAAAAGTTCTATCCGCAGGAGTTCAGTATCGGGTTGCATGGTCTGTCTCTCATTCAAAAACAGCTCGGTCTCTCCCTGCCTGAGGAGGAAGCGGCAAATATTGCCTTTCATCTCGTTAATGCGCAGCAGAATGATGACAATATGAATCAGGTCATGATGATGACCAATACAGTCAAGGATGTACTCAATATTATCAAAATTCACTACCAAGTGGAGCTGGATACACATAGCATCAACTATTCACGCTTTTTGACCCATTTGCAGTTTTTCATTCAACGGCTCTTTGAGCATAAAACATTAAACACGCAGGATCATGAGCTCTTTGAGCAGATCGCGAATAAATACCCGCAGGAAGAAGCCTGCGTACTACTAATCAAGGATTATATTGAAGCCCGGTTTGAACATACGATCTCCAATGAAGAGATGATGTATTTGATTATTCATATCAATCGGGTCATGAGTCGCAATTGAGCAAGAATGAAAGAGTCACAGAGATAATCCAAGGAGGAATACACAATGACCAATACAACAAGAACGTTTCCAGAAGATTTTCTATGGGGAGGAGCGATTGCTGCCAATCAGGCAGAAGGAGCGTGGAATGTGGATGGCAAAGGTCTGTCTACAGCCGACATTGCTATCTATCGCAAAGGTGTAGCCAAGAGTGAGTATAAAAAACATAATGCGATCAATGAAGAGCAGATCAAAACTGCGATGGAGTCTACCTCGGATAGAGAATACCCGAAACGCAGAGGCATTGATTTCTACCACCGTTACGAGGAGGATATTGCCCTGTTTGGGGAGATGGGACTCAAAACGTTGCGACTATCCATTGCATGGACCCGAATTTTCCCAAATGGCAATGAAACAGAGCCGAATGAAGCTGGTTTGCAGTTCTATGACCGTGTTATTGATGGCATGCTGGAACAAGGAATTGAACCTTTGATTACGTTGTCCCATTATGAAATGCCGATGTATCTGGTGAATTACTATGGTGGATGGACGGATCGGAAAGTCGTCGATTATTTTATTCACTTTTGCAAAACCGTGTTCACCCGTTATAAGGACAAAGTGAAGTATTGGATTACATTTAATGAAATTGACAGCATTGTTCGTCATCCGTTTACGAGTGGTGGTATTGTTCCGGAGCGTTTCGAAAATGTGGAGCAGGCCGTATATCAGGGGTTGCACCATCAATTTGTAGCAAGTGCGCTCGCAGTGAAATACTGTCATGAGATCATTCCCGGTTCCCAGATCGGATGTATGCTTACCAAACTGACGACGTACGCTCATACATGTAATCCCGAAGACGTACTCGTTGCTTCCCGGGATAATCAATTCAATCTTATGTTTACGGATGTACAGGTGCGTGGAGCGTATCCGTACTTTACGAAGAGATTTTTTGCCGAAAAAGGAATTAACCTCGATATGCTTGAGGGGGATGAAGAGATTCTGAAAGTGCACACTGTGGACTTTATCTCATTCAGTTATTATATGTCCCTGGTATCAAGTGTGGATGGCGACCGATTGGAGCAGGTGAGTGGCAATACAACTGGAGGGGTGAAGAACCCGTATCTGCAAACGAATGATTGGGGCTGGCAGATTGACCCGGTAGGTCTGCGCATCTCACTGAATGAACTGTATAGCCGTTATGAGGTGCCCTTGTTTATCGTTGAAAATGGGATTGGAGCGGTAGACACGATTGAAGCTGATGGCAGCATTCAGGATGATTATCGTATTGATTATTTCCAATCTCACATGGAACAGATGCATGAGGCAATTCTGGACGGTGTTGAACTGCTGGGCTACACCAGTTGGGGAGTGATTGATCTGATTAGTTATTCTTCTTCAGAGATGGAGAAACGATATGGCTTTATTTATGTAGATCAGGATAATGACGGCAATGGAACACTGGAGAGAAAACGCAAAAAGAGTTTCTATTGGTACAAAGATGTGATTGCGAATAACGGTTTGTAATACAGTAGTCGGACAAGCGCTCTCTATAGAAGGCGTTGATATGATAACTTTCATTTTATAACAGCAACTAGGAAAGCAGCTCTGGATTCAGGGCTGTTTTGTTATGATCTAGATAAAAAGCATTGACAGCGAAGCAGCGAAAACGTAGTATAAGACTTATCTGATAATGATAATTGTTATCAATTGAAACCTCTGCGATGAGCAGTGGTTTATTTGCTTTTCCCTCACTATAGGTTAAACCTATTACATCTATAGATATCAAGCAGTGGAAAACACTGCTGTATAAGCATTCCTAGGGTGGTGTTATAGTAAATGGGGACGGATTGGGGACGATTACTTAATTTCTTTATTTTTTGTGCTAAACATGTCGTCAAACTTGTTGGCTGCATCATGGTCAGCTTTACGGAAAACGTGGCCATAAACATTCATTGTTATGGCTATGTCTGAATGACCCAAGCGTTCTGAAATGACTTTTGAATGTACACCTTGATTAATTAATAAAGACGCTGATGTATGTCTTAAAGCGTGAAATTTAATGGGACGTAATCCATGTTTACGAACAAAGTTGTGCCATTTGCTTGAAACATACTCTGGTCCAAATGGAGAACCAGACGAAGTGGTGAAGACAAATTGACGCTCTAAACTACCTTTCCACTCTGAACCCATTTTATCAATATTGACAACTGTCTGCTTACGCAAAGTTTTTAGGAGATCTACCACTACTCTAGGGATCGATACTTTCCGGTTGGCATCCGCCGTCTTCGGTGGTGTTATAGCTTTTTGGGTTTCCTTTGTGTATACCATTTGCTGCTCAATTTCGATAATTCCTTTATCTAAGTTAATATGTCTCCATTCGAGACCACAGATTTCACCTCGACGCATACCGGTTGTTATTGCTAAAGTAACAATTGCCTTCCAAACTAGGGGTTGCGACTCTAAGGTTTCTAAAAGTTCCTTGCTCTCTTCCTCATCGTAGCACTCAGCCTTAACTTTAATTTTCTTTGGATACTTCAATCCTTCCATGGGTGAGTCCTTTATAACCTTCCAGGTTACGGCTACACCAAATATATTCCGCAATATTCTGTGAAGGGATATAAGAGTAGATGAGGACAGTGCCCCTTTGTAACTGAAAAGCCTTTTTTCGGAATCTTCTATATTACTGAAATACTGTACAATATGCATTGTTTTAATATCACTCATTTTTTTGTTCCCTAAGTGTGGAAGTAGGAGAGTAAACATGTACTCGTTTAGTTCAGTTGTTTTAGGAGCATACTTTTTCCCTTTTGCAAACTTCTCTCTCCATTCATCTACGAATGCGGCAAACGTCATTTTTTCTGGTGCAATATACTGTCCAGATTCTACTTCTATTTTGAATTTAACTAATTCTTCATTGAGTCTCTCATCCAATTTCTTTGGTGATAATTTTTCATCGATGCGAATCGTTTTCTTTTCACGTAGCCTTTTCCCGTTAGAATCGTAACCAGCTTCAACGGTTAATCTCCAAGAATTGGTCCCACGAGCTTCAATAGATGCCATTTTCCTTACTCCTCTCAGTAAAGTAACAGTTGAATCTAGAATGGTATTTCATCTAAAATTTTAAATTGTGGTGCTGTACGTTCTCTTTTTTCTTCTTCATATTCCATCTCCGCTTCCATTTCAGCTTCTTCATCAAGATGTTCAAGATAACTTTTGTGTTCTTGCTTTTTCCCGAGTTTATATTCCAGTTCCCAAGGGAGAAGTAAATCATTTTGGTAAAAGGTTGTTGCGTGACCACATTTAGTACAAAATCTTGCGTCACCTTCAGCTAATTCATCGCAAATAATTTCAAGGCTGTCATTCCAACCGGTTGTTCTGTTATCACAACGATTTATCACATAAATGCCGCAAATTTTGCAATAATTTCCTCCGTGTATTTCCTCGTTATTACATTTAGGGCATACCATGGCACGGCTAAATTCATCAAGTTGCACTTTGTCATATTTCATATCAAATTCAACCCTTTTATTAGAGATTTTTTTAGATGCACATACTGGACAATAATTGGGGTTAGTCTTTATGAAGCTGTGTTTACAATTATTGCAATGATGTTCGTTGTTTATAGTAAAAATGAAGTCTGAATATTTTTTTACTAAGAAGTCTTTAGGATTATGTGTCTTACCAAGTGTAGTACCTTTACTAAAAAAACTTAGAATGTTTTTAGCAGCAAGAAATGAAATATCAAACCAATTGCTCAGATCCTTAGCGTTGAATTTTTTGAGGGCATAAAGAACACTTGACGGAACTAATAAAGATCGAGCAAAGCAATCTGCTTCTTGTTCAAATGATTTGTATTGATCTTTTGTAAGGGAACTTCTTGAGATTATTGTCTTGTTAGAAATTTCATTGTGCCTAAGAACGTAATGACCGATCTCATGGGCAATTGTCCAACGTTTTCTACCGGGGGTAGAAATTTTTTCGTTGTAGAGTATTAAATATTGGTGATTTTTTTTTTGATAATAACAACAGCCTTCTTCGCTTTCAGCAAATGTACAAACCTCTTCGAATGTCATATTTCTGTTTTTTGCAAACCAGGTGTAAGTTCTAATTTTTAGATTTTCAAATTCCTTTGCCATATCCTTTACTTTTATGGGGAATCTGTCGGTTGGAATTTCTCTCAGTAACCTGTATGCTGACGTTTCTGCTTTTTTAAAATTTGGTTTAAATATCATCATCATCCTCATAATCTTCTTCATTGAAGGCATCTTCGAAGGCCGCATCTAAAATTTTTACTGCTTTTTCTAAAACATCTGGAGACACCTTCCTTGCGAATCTTTCAATTTTTCGATAATTCTCGTCTAAAGTGGCATCTTCTTCATCAGATATAGTCTCTTTAGGTTCATCAGTTCTTCCTAACAAATAGTCTAAAGATACATTAAAGAAGACTGAAAGATGCCTCACAGTATCAAGACGAGGATCTCCAAGATTGTTTTCCCATTTTGATATCATGCCTTTATTTATAGTTGTATTGAACTTTTGATTAAGTTTTTCTGCCAGTTCATCTTGTGAAAGTTTGTGTTTATTACGTAAACTTTTGATAATTTTTCCGATTGGTTGACTCATCTCAATTCTCCTAATTATTCAATTTAGAACTGTCTAAACTCATAATAAAGTACAGGTTTCGAAAAAGCAACTTTTGTTTAGATATTCAGCAATAAAGTTATTGACATTGAAACCAGAGATAGATATACTCACCTCACAAGGTTTCAAAACAGAAACCGGAAAGGAGTGGTGAAATTGAAGCAGACAAAGCGTAGACACATCCCATACACTAAGTTCAAGGCATATTTAGATGAATGTGGTGTTCAACAGAAACATGTTGCTGAAATGCTAGGCAAATCACCGTCTGCATTTAATCAAAATCTTAATGGTACAGGTGGAGATTTTTCGATTGCTGAGTTAAGGGTTCTTTGTGAGAATTTCAAAATTAGTGCTGATGATTATTTTTTACGCCCTGAGGTTTCTAATAAGAAACTTTAAATGTTTTGAAAATAAATGACTATAAAGCTAGGAAGGAGTCTTCATTATGACAGAAGATCAAGAACAAATACTTGGAGAAGTCCGTTTAGAAGTGGCACGTATCATGGCAGTTACTATTGATCAAACACGTCTTACTGTTGCTGAAGCGGCTAGATACTTAGGGATGTCAGAAGATACTGTTCGCGTGCTTTGCAGACAGAAAAATCTTCCTCATTACAGAGCCGGGGGATCAACTTCTACCAAAGCTAAAATTTTATTTAGAGTGGAAACCTTGGACAAATGGATGGATCAACAGGAAAAAGAAAATTGCGTTGGTTGGGAAGGAGAGAGTGTATGACTCAAAATAAAATGGTGTTATTTGAAGGACAACTATCAATCACTATCCTTATGCCAGAGGAAGTCAATTTTGATTTTGTAGGGGACTTCATCATTGCGGCTAAGGACGTCGCGGTCGGTCTGGAGTATCAAGGTGAATCAGCAACAAACGAGGTATTGAAGTTTTGTAAACCTGATCATATTTATCATGTGAAAAACTCTAACATGGCGAATCACCATGTTAGGAAATTGCATAACACTGGCGAGAAATTCATTTCTAATCTTTCTTTAAATCGTGTACTTGGTCAATCAGACCAACCTAAAGCATTACCATTTCAAGATTTCTTGTATGAAGAAATGCTCCCTTCTGTTCAAAAGACCGGAAGATATGAAAGACCTGGAATTGCTGAACCTGATCTAGCTCATCTTAAGAAGGAAGCATACATGCTTGGTATATCAGCGGAAATCCTTCGCTTACCTGAGAGCGGTAGATTGAAACTGTTAGGTGACTTTAACAAGCAACACGGTTTTAACATACCATTGCCAGCATATGCCGATGAGCCAGATACCAAGTCAGCAACGATCCTTCTGAAAGAGCATGGGCTACAAATCGGGGCGAAAACATTTAACGAATTTCTCATTCAGCAAGGATTGTTGGAAGTAAAGGAAAGACCGTCACGGGGTAGTGGTGTCAAATATTTTAAATCTCTTACGAAGGAGGGCATTGAGTTTGGTAAAAACTTGATCAGTCCTAACAACCCAAGAGAAACAGCACCACATTACTTTCCTAATAAATTTGTTGATCTACTAAAACGAGTCGGCTTAGAAAAGTAACTTTAGTAATGGAATTCCAAAAAACATGCGGTAATGATCCGCACCAAAGGAGAAAACACAAATGACAACAACTGTAACTATCCCATGCACTGCAAAACATGTTCAGCATCTTATCAGCGTCTTGGAAAGTGAAAATGTCGGCTGCGGAGCAGAAGTGCAAATCGAACTTACGACTGATCCGTTGATTAGAATTCCCTATGCACCAACTTCTACGGATTATGTAAGTTCACCAGATGGTGATTGTTTAGTCATTGATATTGGTGATGCTGAATTTGGTTTTAATGTGAACGACATTGAATTCGCCTATCACATTTCAGATATTCAAATCACTGTTGTGGCAATGCATGAACATTATGCTGTTTGGTTTAACAGTAGCATCCTCACTGCGGAAGGAATTGCAATGGCACGAGGCTATGAAACTGATTTCGAAGACAAAATCATTCATATGGAAGTTACCTCAGATGACTTCGAGGATGCTTTCCAGTTCTTAACGAACCTGATCCGTGAAGGAAGAGTCATCAAGAGTGTGAAGGTGCTGGGAGACGCGAATCAAGTACTGACGGTGGGTTACGTTGGTAAGGTGAGTTCATGACCCTTCCTGAACTGGCTCGACTCTGGTTCGGTAACCCCCTTCAACACGCCATTATTGTACGAAACATCCGAAAACAAATCAAAGGAGCGAAAATCCATGAAGCTGTCTGATCAAGAATCAGCCCTGATCCAATACATTCGAACGCTGAAGTTTGAAACCATGTTAGACGCCTGTGATGCAATCGGGGAATCATCTCGTGAATCCAAACGAAATGCCTTAGAAGAGTCCTATGAACGTAGTAACGCCGCTAGCGTTGCAGTGTGGTTTGTTCGTCACGATCAATTAAGTAAATTACAAAAGCTGCTTGGAGCGGCGAACAAAGACTACCAGGAGCGGATTTCTGATGAATCCAACTGAGATTCAAACTTTGCTCAGCCGCCCCCTCACCCATGTAGAACGTCAAAAAATAGAATGGATGAACGGATGGAAGCGGGATACTCAGACTGTGGTTTTGGGTTTGCTACAAGCGGCGTATAAAGCCGGAGCGAAGGCGGCTCCCGCTCTTGCTCCGGATGTTATCCAGGACTACAAGGAACGCATGGTTAAAGAACTGGATTATCACGGTTTTGTACGTGAAGAGTCCTACACTATTAACGCACATGCAGTCATGAGTACCGATCTTCCCGACAATCAGAAGTTTGAGTATGTTCAAGCGTTGGACGATGTGTACACGGATTTACAAGATAAGGAGGGGAAGCTATGACCCATTCTAAAACAAAAAACCGTGGTATGAGGGAAGAACTTCGGACGATTTACAGTCAAATCCTTGAAACTACGGATGTCGAACTGCAAGCGAATTTGAGAGTGAGAGCCCAGCGGATTTCGAATAAGTTGAAAGATAAAGAAGAAAACAGAAGCATGGAAGAATTCAGAATGGACAGGTATACCGCGGGTTATTGCATGAACTGCGAATATCACGTTCATGTCTGCGATCCGAGGAAAGTTATTGTGAAGGGTTACCTGTATTGCTGTGAAGGTTGTGCGGTTCATGATCAAGAGATGTCAGGGTATAGAAAAATGACCGCGTCTCGCGAACGCAGTCACCCATTTGAGCACTTTTACAATTCATATGCAGTCATCTTACCAAAGTTCATTAAAAAGGACAAGCATGCGTATTCTGGTGGTCTTTCATGACATTCGAATATCGCCCTTACACTAAATCGCAACAGACCGGCAGTAAGCGTATCAAGCCCACACAACGACAGTTGGGTGACATTCGCAAATCGGTAGACAAGTCACTTAAAAAGCGTTCAGGTGGTGTTTGTGAAGCATGTGCCGAAGCGAGGGCAACGGAACGGGCTCATTTGACTGGCCGTAAGCAGCTGGACCATCGCACTGAGGTTTATGATTTAGCTCATTTATGCAAAGAGTGCCATGTCATGTTGGACGAGACGATCCAAGGGTTAAGGTTTCGACGCATGGCGGCGACGATCATAGCATCAATTTTGAAATAAAGAAAGAGTAGGTGAGACGGGTGACCGACTCTCGCAGGAAGAACGGATATGTAGCCATTGCCAACGAGATATGGGATGAGGTCATTCGTCGGGATTTCACCAAGCGCCAGAAAGATATTTTATTCTTCATTTGGCGGCTTTCCTACGGCTGTAATCAACAGGTTGCAGTAATCCCGATGCAGAAGGACTTCTCTCTCTGTGGCGTGGGCAAAGGTCACATAGGAGCTGAACTGAAGCATCTGGAAACCTGTAAGGTGATTACACGAACGGACGCCGAGTATTGGTTTAACGAAAATTATGACTTATGGAAAATCGACTCGGTTCGTGGTTGGGAAAAAGAACGCTTTCATGAACTCATACATTTGAACTTAAAAAATAGTCGCTTATCTCGGCAAAAAGTTACTGAAACAGGAACCGAACCACTACCAGATTTGAACGACAAACCGCCAGATGATGGTTACCGAAACAGTAACTCAGAACCTGTTCCAGAGTTACCAAAACAGGAACCGAAGATTATTCCTAAAGTTACTGAAACGGGAACCGGAATCGGAAACGAGTTACCAAAACAGGGACTTGAGGTTACTGAAACGGGAACTGAGAGTGCCGATGATCCTATACAGGACGCGGCTTCTCAGTCCTCTAAAGACAGTTTAAAGACATTAAAAGATAAAGACAGTAAAGATATGTCTGTTTCGGATTTCGAAACCTTCTGGTCTGCCTATCCAAAAAAGGTTGCGAAAAAAGCAGCATTGAACATGTGGGAGAGAGCAATCAAAGCGAAGGTAAATCCCGCGCTATTGATCCGCTGTTCCGAGAACTATGCAGCACATTGCAAGGTAAGCAGAACGGAAGATAATTTTATCCTTCACGGTTCAACCTTTTTAAACCCAAAAAACGAACGGTATGCCGATTTTGAAGAAACTCCAGAACAAACAACAGTTGCTCCGGTGATTAAAGGCCAAGGCAATTCCCGGTCAGATCGGAACAAGGAAATTTTACAAAAGCGGATGGAGGCAGCGCGATTTGAACAATCAAGAGGTACTGAGCATTTTGGCGGTAGTGGTTACAGCCTACCCCATAGTGGAACTTACCAACGAAATGGTCACGCTTTGGGAACGAATGCTTCACGATGTTCCTTTTTCACAAGCTGAACAGAACCTTTCACACCACATCAAGACATCGCATTTTCCACCAGCGATTTCACAGATATACGGAAATCCAGCACCTTCTAACGTAGATCGTCTCCGGGCTGAGACACAGGAACGTTTTGCTCTTATGGAGTCTTGGGAGAAAAGCGCTGTGCCGCTTCTGAAAGCCGGTGAACCGAATGAATAACCTTTACAACCTACAGGCTGAACAAGCGGTAATAGGCAGCCTTCTGCTAGATCGTTCAGGAGATAATACAGCACTTGCTGTAGCTCTACTTACCCCGCAGGACTTTTCTTCACAGCACCGCCTAATTTTTGAATCGGTAATAGTGTTGCATGAATCCGAGAAGGCCGTTGACCTGGTTACGCTCTATTCAGATCTGGAGACGCGAGGTGTTACGGAAGACATCGGAGGTATTGACTATCTTGGCAATCTGGTTGAAGCGGTACCGACCATAGCGAATGCAAAGGAATACATCTCGATTGTTCAGAGTCTCGGACTGAAACGGCAGGCATTGCGATTGTTGGAGGAACAACGCCAATCTCTTGAAGAATCTGCGGACCCGCTTGAAGTGATTGCGGGCATCAAGGCAGGGGCGGAAGAGTTATCAGGACGATCACCAGTTGAAGGTGGCATGGTCAAGATTAATGACGTGATGACAGGCCATGATGACGATCTGGAGACACGTAGCAAATCCAAAGGCATAACGGGCGTTCCTACGTGCGGTGTTGACCTGAACAGGCTCACGGGTGGTAGACAGAAGCAGGATTTAATCATTGTCGCTGCAAGGCCTTCGGTGGGAAAGACAGCTTTCATGCTCAACAACTCCAGAGCGGCGGCCATGTCTGGTGTGACTGTAGGGATATTCAGCCTTGAAATGCCTGGTAAGAAATTAGGGGAACGTCTGATAGGCAGTATCGGGAATTTGGATGGTACTTTACTTCGGACTGGTCAACTTGGACCTGAACACTGGCCGGAATACACGATGTCCCGATCTATTTTGAACGAGCTGCCAATCTACATTGACGACACTCCTGGTATCACCATTCAGCAGATAGCAGCCAAGGTGAAAAAGCTCAAGAAAGAGCATGATAACTTGTTTATCCAGATTGATTATCTCCAGTTGATCAGCGCAGGCAAAAAGTTCTCAAGTCGTGAACAGGAAATCGCCTATATCAGTCGTTCCTTGAAGCAAATTGCCCGAGACAATGATTGTCCGGTGGAAGTCCTTTCACAACTCAGCCGGGGTGTTGAGCAACGACAGGACAAGCGTCCAATGATGTCAGATTTGAGGGAGTCCGGTTCTATTGAACAGGATGCAGACGAAATTGATTTCTTGTATCGGGATGACTACTACAACGCCGAGACAGAGAAGAAGAACATCGTAGAAATCATTGTAGCCAAGGGACGGAATACAGGTACCGGACTTGCAGAGATGATCTATCTCAAGAATTTCAGCAAATTCGTAAATATAGAACGCATGCAGTACTGATGCAGTGCTGATGAGAAAGGCGGGGTGAAGATGACAAGTTCAGCAGATGAACTGGAGATCGAAAACAGCGTAAGGCTGATCATGAGATATCAAATCATGTTGATCAGCCATTTGGAAAATGCGTTGAAAAACGGTCGAGTCGACGAACACACATTCACCCGTCTGAAAAGTCAGGGCTGCATTGCTCAAACGCATGACGAAATATTGGATCATTTCGAGGGGATTTTTCACGAATTGCTGGCCTATTATCAGGATCGGTTACGAGAACGGATTGTGAGGGGCGCGGAATTTATTGATTCGCTTTCCCCAACAGATCCACGCAGGGAACCAGCGTTAGAGAAATACGACAGGCTGTGTGAGCAGCTAAGGGGGAGCAAGGTTCCCGGATAACAGAGGAAAGGAGCAGATGAAACGTGGAAGCACTTAACATATACGAAATCTCATACCCTGGGTTCTTTGATGATTATCCAGATTATTCAGTAACTAAAACCGCAAAATCAGCAGGAGCTGCTAAATACGATGCTTACCTTGGGTTCAACGATGGTTATGTCATGACATTCCGAGAATACCTGAAAATTATTAAGGTTCGTAAGATCGGGCAATCAACTCCGGTGAGAAACGAAAAGCCGTTCCCGGGCCAGAACAGAATTGACACGGTAAACGCCTTAATTCGTGAGATTGGCAGCAGGGGAAGGAAGTTTTTGTATTCGAGCAGGCATGACAGATTTGCTTCTTTCCATTGGGCAGGAGGAAAGCTGTGGTTAACGGACGATCACACAGGTCTACCCCTTGTTATGCATGAATCAATGCCTGATGAGCATTACCATTTCAGTCATGGTGGAACACTTTGGGCATTGATGTGTGATTTCCGAGATTATATCAGCGGTGACGACAACGCGAATCATAACAACGGATACGGCGGTCTGTACTGCCCTCATTGGGGATACCCAGCAGAGGATATGGAAGTCATTCGTGCTTATGCTACTAAACTCGGATATTTAAAACCACGGGTGTAGGCCCACCAAAGGAGAGATATACCATGGGCAGCTTAATTACAACAGTCATTGGCAGGTTCAAGTTGTTCAAGCAGCCTTACAAGGTCGGACAAACCATAGAAGTTCGTGGTGAACCGTTGCTTGTATTAGGGATTGAGAATTTCGAATTATTCAGCTCTACGATCCTTATACGGTACACCTGCCAACGGCTCAATAAGATGGATTTTGTGAGTAAAGCGAAAGCGTATAGGCAACCTTTCAACGTTGAGCTGGTCATTGAAATTCCCCACAAACAGTGGGAAGAAATAGTTCCAGGCATCCTATTAGGTTCTATTCATTCGATAAAGGGAGAAGTATACAAGGTTACAGAATACACGGGCATAGCGTTGAAGAGCACGGATCTGGTCATAGACATGATAGCCCGTCCTGTTTACCCGATAGATCGTAAAGAGGCAAAAGCCAAGTTGTTTAGTGAACGGCGGAAAAAACTGAAAATTGAAGTGCTATAAGGAGGGAGAACCGTGATGAAGGCTATAACAATTATTCAACCATGGGCGACTCTGATTGCCATTGGAGCAAAACAATATGAAACACGCAGCTGGCCTACAAAGCATCGGGGAGAGATTGCCATCCATGCCGGGAAGAAGATTGACAACGAAGTCTGCAAAGAGCCTGAAATCCGTGCAGCACTGGAACAGCACGGGTACACAGTGGACAATCTGCCGACAGGCGTGGTTGTGGCGACAGCTAAATTAACCAACTGCCTTAAATCGGTTGATACATGGACGGATGGGTATGAGCTTGAGGGTAACAGATTGGTTTACTCTCCAGAATACGAATTTGGAGACTTTACACCCGGCCGGTATGCATGGGAAATGTCGGATGTAAAACTTCTGGACGAGCCGATATCAGCTAAAGGGCAGCAAAGGCTTTGGAATTGGAATGAGGAGGAAGGAAATCAATGAGTAATGAAAAAGTAAAAGCTAATACACATTGGGTATGGACAGCAAAGGCTGCTGCTAAAAACCCAGCGAATTCTCTTGTGGGCGAACCCATATGGCCCCATTTCAAAACAGCTGCTCCAAAAGATTGGTTGGAAGAGGGTTTGATCCAAGATGCATCGGAAATTGAACTCGAAGGGCAAACGACTATAGATGATTTTATATAAGGGGTGTAAGGAATGGGGGAAACTGGTCAGATGGAGTTATTCCCGTCCCCCAGCCCTTCAGACATCCAACAGACTCGCGAACTGTTGAACAAGTATGTTCGGATGAGGAAGGCAGTTCAGGAAATTGGGACAATGACTAATCCATCAGAAAGATGGAAACAAGTTCAGGTGGAGTATGAGGAGAAAACAGCTAATATTGAAATGGCTGTACGTTTAATTGTTGATGATAATGTACGGAGAGTCATGGACTTTCGGTTCATCCGAGGTAATCCAAGATGGGGAACTATTAAAAGATTCAGCAGTGTAACAGATAGATCAATAGATAGGCAAATTGTTAGAGGAATTGAGTCAGTGGCAGAAACTCTCAAACTAATTGGAGTAATTTAGACAAACTTTAAATTATTACAAAAAAAAGAGGGTGTACATCCCTCTTTTTTTGCTCCACAGCTATGTAGTTCGGCCATACTTTCTTAAAACTTTCTAAGTATGAAATACAACATTGCCCATAATAGCGTAGCTGGTACTAATCCCATTGAAGATGCATATACACCCAATAAGAAGAGCATGTACTCCAACAATGTCCTGGTAGTTTGATAACCCATTTATTTCGCCTCCTCTAACAAATATACAAGGGTAGTCCCTTGCTGGGGAAAGGATTCTCACCTTTCCCCAGAGTTAGAAGAAGTTAATTAATGGGAAATACCAAGATATTGCGGTGGATATTAGTGTGAGGTAGTAAATCAGGCTCAATGACATAAACCATAATAGAGGAGTTCTAAATGGGCCGGTTACCCTACCAGGAGTAAGCCGTTCATAATTACCAGAAAAATTAACGATCAATGATCACTTTGATAAATGGTATTTAATCAAGTAATACAACAAGACGTTAATTTTCTCTTGAAACATCCTTCCCTATATGTATTTTATGTACGCTTGATTTTCCTCACGTAAATCATTATATTTTCGAATGAGAAAACAATCAAGGGATTATATGGTAATTCTTATTCGTTTATAGTTTGGCATGTCTGTATCGTGTCTTGAGTTAGACACTAGTATGACAACATGCCGTCTTGGGTTTGGAACTAAACTAAGAGACATAAGGCAATTGCCTGGGTGTCCCTGCAAACCCGACGTCTATTCGATGCAGGACTCGACCGTACTGTGGGAATAAATCCTTAGACGTGGATCGTCAGGGGTGCGGATTGTGGGGAGCACGGGTAAGATTCCCGTGATTTAAATGTGACCTATTGGTATGAGCCGGGTTCGATTCCCGGATAGGTAGGTAATAGTTCTAATGACATAGGAAAAAAAGACTACCACTATATTGATTTTAAAGTTACAATATCCTGTATATTCCAATACAGGAGGGTATCTATGAACTATAGAAAAGTTAGGTTTGAATATTATCAATTAGCGTATCGACAAAGTACCGATCGCGAACACGATAGAGACCGTTTGTTTGACTTGCCTCAATGGATGGAGCTAGCTCAAGGCAAATCGCTAGAAGGAAGAACATATAATTATAGGCAAGAACAAGCGAGACTGGAAGACGCCTACTGGGATGACGAACTGAGCTACTATTTTTTACATTTTGTAAGATTGAGAGAAACAAACATACCTTCTACGGCCAGACAAGCCGGGCAGGTAGTGCCATTAGAGCTTGAAGACGACGAGTTCATCGGTGAAGAAGTTTCTGCTTTGTATGATGAAAATACTCACGTACTTATGCTACAGCGTAATAAATACAGTTTGGGACCCGAGGGTATAGAGGAATATTTGAACCTTTTGTGGAATAATTCAGACGAGACTATTTACCTTAGACCTATCTGTCCGCCTAATACGTTTGAACTTGCTCGTAGAGCTGCCGAGTACAGAAAAATTAACATTAGACTAGCGGATATGCGAGAGACTAATGTTGCAAGATTAATGGAGAGATTCAGATCTCCGATTAAACATATTATAGGCTCTTGTAGTGAATATAATGGAGCTAATGTACAAATCACGATTACTGTAGGTAATTCGAGAAGTTCTGTTCTTGACGATGATACAGTTAGCGATACCTTGACTGATATTGAGGAGAATCCAGAAGTTTTCCAGAGAGCTGAATTGGCTGTTAAAGAAGAAGAGGATTCAAGAATAGAACTTATTGATTTGTTTGAACATAAGGCACATGATTTTGGAACATTTCGAATGGAACGCAGAGGTACCCTTAGTCATTTTGCTATTGCGGCAGAAATGCACTCAATCTACAGTCCTGCTGAAGGGTGTTCAAATCGACAAAGTGATATAAATCATTATCTTAGGTAGGAGTGTTGCCTGTGAGTGGAAACTCACGTTGGAGTATCGTTGGAAAAATCGCAACTTTGATTTATCCCTTGCTTATTTCTCTAATATGTATGTTCTTCGCTTTAAGGTACGGATTAACTTACAAACTTCCAAACTTTGACAAGGTTTTAGATGGAGCTATCACTTTCAGTTCTATTGTTGTGGGTTTCTTAGGAGCTTTGCTAGGTATCCTTATTAGTATTAAAGATTCTGAAATTGTCGACAAAATATTTAGATCAAAAGAAAAACAAACAATTAAATTCTTATTCTACGAACCTTTCATTTTAGGACTCCTTGTGGTCGTGACATCGGCTCTTATGCATGTTATGAGGGCATATGAGAATTTTTCTTCAGAGATCACATTTTTAGTTTGGTTCTTTGTAACAGTGTGGTTTGTTCCTTCGACGTTCAGAGTTGTAAATACCTTCATGAGTGTGTTCTTTGTTTCAAACAATACATCAAGTAGACCTAGCGGAAATATCGAAACGGATTCTGTGGCTAGGCAGCAAAGAAGAGATAGGTTACGCAGAGATAATAACAGTTCAAATGATATCAATTAAATGTCTAATCTAATCGCTGATAAAAGTTGGTGCTTACAGATAGTTAAAGAGCGAACAGTTGCCAAGGGAGTGTTTGTATTAAATGGATAAGTATCTTGTGAATGGATTTGGGTTACCTGGCCAACGAAATGTGGAACGTGAGTTAGAAACGCAGAATGGGGTTCCTATCTGTTGTGGTGAGGTTACAGAAGTAATAAAAGCTGCACCGTTGGGAGATTTCCACTGTAAACAATGTAGGTCCATGTACACAGGTCCAAAATAAGCGCAACCAAAGCATCCTTTTCTGGATGCTTTTTTTATATCCATAATGTGAGGTGGTGGTATGAATGAGGTTCAACCGATCCGGGACAAGGCGGTTGTCGAGCAGATCAAAAATTACCTAAAGGTGACAAACTTCCGGAATTACATTTTCTTTAGTATGGGCGTTCATAGTGGATTGCGTGTATCAGATTTGTTGCAGCTCAAAGTGGTTTCCGTTCGGGATCAGGAGCATATCAATTATGTGGCTCAAAAGACCAAGAACCGGAAACGCAAGAAGCGCAAGCGAAAAAAATTCATTATTCACCCTGATATCTATGATGATCTGATGATTTACATTGCAGATATGGACGATGATGATTATTTGTTCCCTAGTAGGCAGCGTAAGAAGATCACAGGAGCCGTAAGAGAACCGATTCATAGAGTAACAGCCTATAAAATGATCAACGGCATAGCCAAACGTTTTGGCCTTACAGACATCGGTGTCCATTCACTCAGGAAGACGTGGGGTTATCACCTTTATAACGATGATCCACGCAATCTGGCGTTACTAATGGAGATGTTCGGGCATGAGGATATGGCAACCACACTGATGTATTTGGGTATAACCCAGGACGCCATGGACGATGCTATACGCCGTTTGAGTTTTACACAATCCGGCTAATGTTGCACTCAAACGTGGGAATGGGACAAAGCTTGATTTAATAAGATTCTTGATCTTTCTCCAGTGCAACAGAAATAGAGTTATGTTTCACTCTACTTACTTAATTTGGTTTGAAATGGATCAAAAATGGTTTTTATTTTGGGTTGGATTTGATGAAAAACAATTAGAAGTTTGTCTATTTAGACTGATTCTAAGAAAACCGACTCAATTATGTCTGTATAAACGATGAATAAACGCCCCATTTGAGGGCAATAAGCCGGGAAATAATCAAAATCGGCAAAATCGAAAAATACAGTAATGACGCGGGTTTTCGGGTTTATGCATAAACTATGTATAATCGCACAATTCAGTTAGGTGCCAAAAAGCCCGTAAAATCAGGGTTTTCGGCGTGGTTGTGGGAAAGTACATATGTACAAAACACTGGGTTTTGAACACATGTCTTTGCATAAATATTGCATATACGATGTCAGGGGTGAGGTGCATTATGTAATGGCGAGAGAGAGAAGCCCGGACCGCAAGAAAGCATTAGCGATGTGGTTCGCCAGTGGCAAAGAAATGAAGCCAGGGGAGATTGCCGAAAAGCTTGGAATCAGTGCTGGTCTTGTTCGTAAATGGAAAAGCCTTGATGAATGGGAGAAGCAGCCTGAGCCACGCCCGGGAGCGCCCAAGGGCAATCAGAACGCAGTAGGCAATAGAGGTGGGCACGGTGGCCCATACGGCAACGATAAAGCCGTAAAGCATGGTTTATTCCGTAAGTTTCTGCCAGATGATGAAGAAACGCAAGAGATTTATGACACGACAGCCGAGCTTTCCACGTTGGACATCCTGTGGGAAGGCATACGCATCCAGCTCACGAACATTATACGCGCTCTTAAAACACAGCATGTAACGGGCAAGGATGAGATGATAAAGGAAGTCAAAAAGCAGAAATTTGAGATCCATAACACGGGTACCAAGAAGGAACCTAAGTTTGAACAAATGATGACCGAACAGGAATACGAATTCCAATTTTCGTGGGAACGATCAGCAAACAGCCTGAAAGCCATGGCTGCTGCATGGACGGCGCTGGGCGGCTCCATTAAGAAGTATGAGGATGTTTTGCGGCTGGCTTCCCCCGATGAGGTGAACGAAGTCCAGAAGCAGCGCCTGGAGCAGATCAAGGCCAGCATTGCCGTGATGCGTGGCAAGGTGCCAGATAACAGCAAGCTTGACCTGAATCAGCAAATTACCGCCTTGGCTGACTTGATTAACAACCCTGTGCCGGAACGGGTGATAGACGATGACTGACACAGCCCTGATTCCATATGCTCCATTTAATACGAAGCAGTCGGAATATATCCGGCGTTGCCAGGACTCGTGGCTGAACGTAGCTGAGGGCGGCAAGCGTGCAGGCAAGAACATCATTAACCTGATTGCCTATGCCATGTGCTTGGAGGTTCACCCGGACAAGCTTCACTTGGTCGCTGGGGTGAGCATGGCAGCCGCGAAGATGAACGCCATTGACTCGAACGGGTTCGGGCTGCAATGGCTGTTCAAGGGGCGTTGCCGGGAAGGGGAATACAAGGACCGTGCAGCACTCTTCATTCAGACCAAGACAGGCGAGAAGATTGTCATTATTGCTGGTGGCGGTAAGGCAAACAACGCCGCACTGATCAAGGGTAACTCTTACGGGACAGCCTACGTGACGGAGGTTAACGAGTGTCATCCATCGTTCGTCAAAGAGGTATTTGACCGGACGTTGGCGTCCACCAAGCGGCAACTGTTCTTTGACCTTAACCCGAAACCCCCAGCCCATTGGTTCTATGCAGACATCTTGGACTTTCAGGATGAGTTGTTGAAGCAAGGGGAGAATGAGGGGTACAATTACGCACACTTTACCGTGTTTGATAACCTGAGTATCCCAGACGACCGACTCAAGGCGATGCTGATCACTTATGACAAGTCCAGCCTGTGGTACAAGTCAGAGATTAAGGGTGAACGGACGGCAGCTACAGGACGGATATACACGGGCTACACTGTCAAGGATGTCATTATTACTCGGGAGCAGATACGGGCCGAGCGGTTCATTGAGTTTTCGATTGGCATAGACGTTGGGGGCACTGACGCCACGGTTGCCACGCTAACCGGATTCACGCCACGACATGGCACGGTTATGTTGCTGGATGGCTATTACCATAAGCAGGGCAAAGAGAATGGCTATACACATGACCGGTACGCCAAGGAAGTCGTGAATAAGATTGTCGAGTGGTCGGAAACCTATCCGGCCTTTTTGTCGTGTGCCCACATTTTTGCGGAATCCGCTGACAAGTTGTTTCGGCAAGCCCTGGCTAATGAGCTAAGGCGGCGGGGTATACACATTCCAGTTGTGCCTGCTTACAAGAAAGAGGGCATCGTGGACCGGATCCGGCTCACAACTATTCTCATCAACCAGGGCAGATACAAGGTGATGGCCCATCTAAAGCAGTGGCAGGAAGCCCTAGAGAATGCCACATGGGATGAGAAGGAGCGCCAGAAAGGTGAATGGGTCCGGACGGATGACGGCAGTTACCCGGTTGACTGCTTGGATAGTAGTGAATATGCCGTGCAGCCGTTCAAGCGCAGATTGGAGGTATGAGGATGTTCAAGGCAGATGGACAGTGTAAGGATTGCCTATTTTTGCGACTTTGCATGGCTGCTGAATTACCGCATTGCGATGGAGCATATGCAGTAGATAGGAGTGGTGAGAGTGGGGTGGTTTCAGAATATGGTCATGAAGATATTAAGAATTCAGCCAGCACCGGAGAACAAGTCATTCATCATTCGTGAGCCGTTCAGCTATCGGACCAGTGTCCTGCGTAACCGGCTCTGGTATCGTGGAGATCCATCTGAGCTGGAACAGTTCTACAAGCAGTCGGTCACAGATAACGTGAGTCGTTCCCGATTCTGGGCAGCGGTACCGAGTGAGAACCGGCATATTCGGAAGATCCATTCAGGGCTACCAGCTATGATCGTGGAACGTCTGTCTGACATCGTGGTTTCGGATATGGACCAGATCGAGCTGAAGACATCGGAGCAGACAAAGCTGTGGGAGGAAATCGCCAAGGATAACAACTTTGATGAGTT
Source organism: Paenibacillus sp. SRL342 (assembly GCF_984798905.1). Taxonomy (NCBI): domain Bacteria; kingdom Bacillati; phylum Bacillota; class Bacilli; order Caryophanales; family Paenibacillaceae; genus Paenibacillus; species Paenibacillus sp. SRL342. The sequence continues at coordinate 4,436,908 of NZ_OZ481790.1, read as the reverse complement.
GCTGGGTAGTAGTCTGATTGAAGCGCTGGTAGAGGGGGACGGGGCGTTCAAGGTGACTCTGGATACAGACATTACCCCGTACCCGATTATTGAGTTCTATGCAGGAGATAAGGTTCAGTATAGACGAGAACGTGGCAGGCTCCAGGAGATCATCTATTACACGGAGTACCGTCATAACGATAAGGATTACCAGCTCGAAGAGACATTTGGCAAAGGGAAGATCAATTACAAGCTGCTGAGTGCGGACGGGAAAGAGGTTCCTCTGGCTATGGTGCCTGAATTGGCTGGCTTAGATGAAACGACATTTACGGGTGACTTCATTTGGGGCGTGCCGCTGTCTGTGTTCAAATCATCCAAGTGGCCGGATCGAGGCAAGTCCATCTATGAGAGTAAAGCAGATAGCTTTGACGCTTTGGATGAGGTTATCAGTCAGTGGTGGGATGCCATTCGATCCGGACGAGTGCAGAAGTACATTCCGGAAGACCTGCTTCCTCGGGATCCGAACAACGGAATGCCCATCAAGCCGAATCCATTTGATATGGACTTTATCGCTGCGGGTAGGACGATGGCCGAGGATACCAAGGATCAGATTTCCCTGGTGCAACCGGCAATTCTCTATGAGGCGTTCGTATCGTCATACGCCTCTGCATTGGACATGTGCTTGCAGGGGATTGTATCACCGTCAACGCTTGGCATCGATCTGAAGAAGACGGATAATGCCGAGGCGCAGCGGGAGAAAGAGAAGGCAACGCTGTATACCCGTGGCAAGATCATTGAACGCTTGAATGAAGTCATTCCGGAATTGGTGTCTATTGTGCTGAGGGTACACGATAACAACCTGCAACGGAATCTAGGGGAGTATGAAGCATCCGTCAAGTTCGGTGAATACGCTAGTCCTTCATTTGATGCTGTTGTTGAGACGGTAGGCAAGGCCCGGACGTTCGGTGTAATGAGCGTAGAGCGTGCGGTCGAAGAGATGTATGGCGATACTTGGACGGATGAAGAGAAGGCAGAAGAGGTTAAACGCCTGAAAGATGAACAGGGGATCACCTTTGAGGAACCGGCACTGAATCGTGATGCTCCACCAGATACAGAGGAAGAGGATCCAGAAGAGGATGAGGTATGAAGAAGAGATATGACATCCGTCAAATCTTCTCTGACATGGAAATGGATCTGATCAAGTCCATGAAGCGCAACCTGAAACGTCATGAGCTTTCCGAAGAAGAGGAAGGCAAGGAATGGGAGCAGTGGCAACAACGCAAGCTGCAAGACATCCAGCAGTACCGCAAGGAGACACGCCAGATATCCAAGCGCTATGAACCGGAAGTCAAGAAGGCAGCCGAGGAAGAGGTTAAAGGCTCCTGGCGGCGTGGGGCTGATCGGGTGAAAGATACGGTAAAGAGCCTGTGGAACAAGATCACGGGCAAAAAGCCGGATATAGAGCCGGAAGATGGTTCAGACCGCAGCTTCTTCAAGCTCAATGAGAAACGGGTTAACGCTCTGGCTGATGCAGCACAAAACAATCTGCAAATTGCCCGTCATGCCATGCTAAGACAAGCAGATGATGTGTACAGACTGACCATCTACAAGTCCCAAGTATATTTGAACAGTGGTGCCGCTTCGATGAATCAGGCTATAGATATGGCGACCAAGGAGTTTCTGGAGAAGGGGTTTGACAATATCACCTATGCCAATGGACGGCGGGTGAACATTGCTTCCTATGCTGAAATGGCGTTGCGTACATCTTCACAGCGTGCGGTGTTTGCCGGAGAGGGTGCCAAACGGGATCAACTCGGCATTCGAACCGTGGTCATATCTTCACACGGCAACTGTTCGAAGCTGTGTCTGCCTTATCAGGGCAAGGTGTTCATTGACGATGTGTATTCCGGGGGATCGGCTGCAGACGGGGAGTACCCGCTTCTGAGTACCGCCATAGCCGGGGGCTTGTTCCATCCGAACTGTCGTCACAACATGACCACGTTCATTCCAGGTACCAGTTCATTACCAAAGCCTGTTGACGATGAGAAGGCACTATCCAACTATCAGGCCGAACAGAAGCAGCGATACATGGAACGCCAGATACGCAAGTACAAGCGCTTGGAAGCAGGGAGCGTGGACGAAGAGAACCAAGCGAACTACAAGGCCAAGATTAGACAATGGCAAGCTCAGATAAGGATGCACCTGCGAGAACATGATTACTTACGTAGGGATTCCAAACGTGAAAAACTTAGGATACCGCCAATTTAGCACCTTCTCATGCAGAGGGTGCTATCTGTGTTGCCGTCTTTTTGGTATTGAAGACGTTAAAGAACAAGACATCACCGGACGCGACCGGGTAAAAAGCGAAGATGAATAGGGAGGCAATTGATATGAACAAGGAACAGTTTATTGCATTGGGATTCACAGAGGAACAAGCGGAGAAAGCAGCTACTGCTTCTCAAGATGAGCTGAAGGGCTTTATTCCTAAGACGCGATTTGATGAAGTAAACACAGCAAAGAGTAAAGCGGAGAATGATGTTGCTGATCGAGATAAGCAGATTGCAGAGTTGGGCAAAACTGCGGGACTGTCTGAGGATCTGAAACAACAGATAGAGACGTTGAAAACTGAGAATCAGATAGCCAAGACGCAATATGAATCCGATCTGAAGGAAGTCAAGATCAGCAACGCCATTACGGCTGCATTAACCGGCAAGGTTCATAACGAGAAAGTTGTAACGGGGCTGATCGATAAGACGAAGCTGGTCCTTGGAGACGATGGCAAGATTGTTGGTCTTGATGAGCAGCTGACGGGATTGAAGACGTCGGATGCGTACTTGTTCAAATCGGATGATCAGGAACAGCAACAACAGCAGCAACCAGGCATTAGAGTAGGTGCTGGTAGAACAGAGCCGCCTGCTGGTGGACAACTCTCCTTGGGAGATGCAATTGCTGCACAATTAACAAAATAGAATAGGAGCTGATTTGAATGGCAGTAACATTGGCAGAAGCAAAGAAAAACGTACAGGATGCAATTACACTTGGGGTGATTGATGAATTCCGGAAGAATAACTTCCTACTGGAAAACCTCACCTTTGATGATGCGGTTTCCCCAACTGGCGGGGGCTCTACATTGACTTACGGTTATACCCGTTTAGTCACGCAACCTACAGCTCAGTTCCGTGCAATTAATACTGAGTACGTACCACACGAAGTAACTAAGCAGCGTCACACCGTTGATCTGAAGGTGTTCGGTGGTACGTTCCAGATTGACCGAGTTATCGCTAATATGGGCGGAATCGTGAGCGAGGTTACGTTGCAAATGGAACAGAAGGTTAAAGCTGCACAAGCGCTGTTTAACGATACGGTTATCAACGGTGATTCCGCAGTGGACGCTTTGGCTTTTGATGGCCTTGACCAAGCCTTGACAGGTTCCAGCACAGAGTTTATCCCTGGAACCGCTCTTGACCTTTCGAATGCTGCGGCAGTTAAGGAAAACTACGTTGATTTCCTCCACATGCTGAATAAATTCCTGAAGAAACTGGACGGAAAACCTTCCGTTATCGCTAGTAACTCAGACATGATTACAGCAATTCAGCTTTGCGCTCAGTTGGCTGGACGTTATCAAATCTCTACTAATGAATTTGGAGAGCAAGTTGAATCATACAATGGCATTCCTTTGCTTGATTTGGGTGAGAAAGCAGGAACAAATGATCCTGTAGTAGCGACAAATGGCGCCGGAGAAGCACCGCTTTTCGCTATGCGTCTTGGTTTGGACGGATTCCACGGTGTATCTATGGCAGGCGTAGCGCCTGTACAGACGTGGTTGCCTGACTTCACCACATCGGGAGCAGTGAAGACGGGTGAGGTGGAGATGGTTGCGGCCGTGGCACTGAAAGCGACCAAGGCAGCTGGCGTAATGCGTAAAATTAAAGTTTCCTAGGGAGGAATAGATCATGGCTAAAGTAATTGCACCAAATAAGGAATACACAGGGTTGTCTGCAGGTGTTGCTTTCGCAAATGGCGTGGGTGAGACAGACAACCCTCATTTGCTGAACTGGTTCGAGTCGAAGGGCTACGAGGTTGAGAAGGATCCCGTAGATCAACCTGATGATGTACCTGTTCTTAATCTGGAGCCTGGTGATATCACAGGTGATGAAGCAACGGATCTGCCCGCTGATCCGCCTGAAGATAAATCGGCAAAAAGCACTAAAGCCGGAAAGTAGGTGCCATATGCCCTACGCTACACCGGATGAATATGAACTGTATGGGGGCGACATGATTCCGGCTGAGGACCTGAATAAGGCTCTTAGTCGGGCATCCGACCAAATAGACAGCCTGACATACAATCGCATCGTGCAACGTAGCCTGGACGGCCTGACAGCCTTTCAGCGGGGGAATGTGGTCAAGGCCGTATGTCAACAAGCGGATTTCCAGTTCCAATATGGGGATTACCTGGACTTTCCTCTCTCTGGATACTCCGCCGGCAGCGTCAGCGTATCATTTAAGGCCGTTGAAGGTGCTGGTGGGGTTAAGACTACCGAAGGCGTTACAAGCCTGTTGAGGGCAACCGGGCTGATGAATAGGGGGTTGTGAGGATGCGAGGTAAGTTTCCGTTTCCGCACTGGATTAATAACGCAACGGTTGAAGTATTTAAAACCGAGCTGTCAGAAGACGGGGAGCCAGTTGAGACACAGCTCTATTCAGGGCCTTGTAACTATGATGAGAAATCAAAACAAGTGCTGGATAAGGAGCGCCGACTGGTCCGCCTGTCTGGCCGAATAATCATTGAAGGCGATATAGCCCCCGGTCAACAGATCGAGGGGCTTGTTCGTATTGTTGGTGCTGAAAGAACAATTTTTCGATCCGAGCGGCCACGAAATCCAGATGGCAGCATATTCAGTACTGAACTGGAGCTGAGCTGATGGTTAAAGTGAAAGTGACTATGGATCCCCGGGCTATGCGGGAGCTTGCAAATGCCCCGATCAAGGCGCTTGAAGTCGTAGCGAACGGGAAGGAACAGAGCATTTTGACCGAGATTGCCAATGCTGCTGTTGTTCCGAAGCAGACAGGTGAGTTGGAGCGAAGCGCCTGGGTAGACAAAACGGGGCTGAAAAAGGGCCAGGTCAAGATTGTCTATGACACGCCGTACGCACGCCGTCTATACTGGCACCCAGAATACAACTTCCGCAGGGATAAGAACGCCAACGCCCAAGGGTTGTGGCTGGAAGCTTGGCAACAAGAGCAGAAGGGTTGGATACGCAAGACGTTTGAAAAGCTGGTCAAGAAGTTTGGGGGTGGGTTCATCAAATGATGCTGTCCGAGATTCGGGATTGGCTGAAAACACAGATCGATTCCCCAAATTGGTACATTGGCAAGATCGACGGCAAAAAGGAACAGTCCGTTGGGATTTACAACTTGAACACCGGACAACCTTACATTGCCATCGGAGGGCTGGAGAACACCAGCTATGCCAGCAAGTCCATATCCATCCTGGTTCACTGGTCAAAGAATGCAGATACAGCGGAGCGTAAGGCCCATGAGGTCTATGCTGCGCTATTTGGTCGTACCGATGGTGAGATTGCGGGCCATCGTGTCATTGCCTTTGAGATGCGGACACCATGGCCTATTGATGTGGGCACGGATGATGCAGGGACTTACGAATACGTGATTGAGACAAAGATTTATTACGAGAGGTAGGGGAATGGAATGCCGACAACGGGCGTATTTCCGGTTCATAACAATATTTTCAAAGTAGGTATCAAGGGCCGTGCTTCCACAGATTCAGAAATGATGATGATCAAGGATCTGGAGAATTTCGCGCCAGCCATCGACGGTAATACCGAAGAATGGAGTTCGATGGACCAAGCGGGCTGGACAAGACGTGCGGTAACAGGTAAATCCTTGTCGTTCAGTTTCAGTGGGAAGCGGAACTATGGCGATCCAGGTAATGATTACATTGCAGGTTTGATGTTGGGGACGGGTCAACAGGTGGAAACGGTATTTGAATGGACCATGCCTTCCGGTGCGAAGCTGACCATGAATTGCGTTATTAACTTGACCACACCAGCAGGCGGCGACAGTACGAACATTGACGGTCTGGAATTCGAGCTGCTGTCTGACGGTAAGCCGGAGTTTGAGATAGCACCAACCACACCATAACTCATAAACCAAGGGGGATTTTAAGATGGCCAACATTATTAATCTTACAGATAAATTTGCAACAGACGAGGTAGCATCCATTCAGATCGGAAACAAAAAGTATCCAATCAACAATTCCGTTGAAGCTGTATTGGGTTTTGAAGAACTGGCAAATGACGCATCCGTGAAAGGACTCCTGAACGCAATCGAAGGGTCTTTGGGCGAGAAGGCCGTTACTGAAATCGGTGTGAGAAAAATGAGCGTCGAAAACTTGAAAGTGCTTATGTCTGGTCTGGTTGCAGCCATGCAGGGCCTATCCTACGAGGAAGCCGCCGCCCGATTTCGACAATAGTGCCGCGCCGGAAAACTGGTACGATTTGCGCGAGGACTGGTCTTTAATTGAAGCCAGTCTTGCCAAACAGTACGGTATCCGCATCCGGCAGCACGGAGACATGCCGTGGGAAGAATTTTGCACATTGGTTGGGGGCCTTATGCCGGATACACCATTGGGAAGCATCGTAACCATCCGAGCGGAGAAGGACCCGAAGACGATCAAGGGTTTCAGTGCGGATCAGCGCCGCATTTACAATGACTGGCGTAAACGGCAAGCAAACCAGAAGTTGACTGATCCTGAGAAGTTAGATCAGGAGATGAAGAGTCTGGAAGCGGCAATGGCCCGGATGTTTGGGGGTGGGTAGATGGCTAGCGCAGGACGGGTAGATTTAGACCTAGGACTCAATTATGGGCCGTTTCAAAGTCAACTTAACGGAATCGCTGGCACAGCTACCAACCTTGTCGGCGGGGCCTTTAGGGGCCTTGGCGGCATCATTGCTGGAGCCTTTGCGGTTCACAGCATAAAGAAATTCGGCGAGGAAGCCATCAACCTGGCATCGGATCTGGCGGAAGTGCAAAACGTGGTGAACGTTACGTTCCGTGCAATGACCAGCCAAATTAACAACTGGTCCACTAACCTGATTGACGACTTTGGTTTGTCGGAGCTGGCAGGGAAGAAATATGCATCCACTATGGGTGCAATGTTGAAAAGTTCGGGAATCACAGGAGAAGCCATGAAACAGATGTCCGTTAAATTGACGGAATTGTCTGCTGACATGGCTTCTTTTTATAACCTGAAAACAGACGATGCTTATTACAAAGTGTTCTCAGGTATGGTCGGTGAAACTGAGCCACTGAAGCAATTGGGTGTCAATATGTCCGTGGTCAATATGGAAGCCTACGCGATGTCCCAGGGCATCACGAAATCATGGCTATCCATGACACAATCGGAACAGGCCATGCTTCGGTATGGCTACTTGCTACAGGTAACGGCCGATGCTCAGGGTGACTTTGCCCGTAACGGCCAATCATGGGCGAACCAGATTCGAATCATGGGCGAACAGTGGAACATCTTTAAAGGCACGATGGGTGCGGGCTTTATCAACATATTGGCCCCTATCGTAAAAGGGCTCAATTGGGTTATAGCTAAGTTGCAGATTGCAGCAGCCTATTTCAAGGCATTTACGGAACTGGTCTTTGGTGATGCCGTGAACGCTGGTGGTGCCGGAATGACAGTGGCTACCGATGCCATGGGCGGCATGGGGGATGCAGCGGCCGCGGCAGCTCCTGCTGTAGAAGATACAGGGAAAGCGGCTGAGAAGTCAGCCAAGAAGGCGAAGAAAGCCGGAAAAGACATGAAGGGCAGTCTGGCCGGATTCGATCAGCTCAATACACTTGCTCAGTCCGCGGCGTCCGCTCTGGATGATGCAGGTTCTAAAGCTGCTGGAGCTGGCAAAGGAATAGGCGGGGGCTTGGGCGGTTTGGCTGGGTTTGGTGACTTGGACTTGGGAACACCATCCATTGAGGTGGACCCGATCAAGCAGCAAGTGGCCGCTTTCCTGGAAGACATCAAATCTCGTTTTGCTCAAGCTTGGTCTTTCATATCCGCAGGCTGGGCGGGAATCGCTCCGGCTTTCCAGCCTTTTGTGGACATGATGGGCCCTATTGGTAAGTCCATTGACAATATGGGCCAAACTTTCCAACGGCTCAAAGATGGCGTCCTGGTACCGATGGCAAAATACATTTTAGGGAATTTCATCCCATCTATTGTTGGTGGGTTTGTGAAGTCTTTCGCCCCGGTGATTGCGGATCAGATCGTGTGGGCGTTTGATTTGCTTGATCGGACATTCGAGAATTCAACTAATCAATCCATTAAGCTATGGGATACTGTGTGGTTGCCGAGTCTTAATAAGGTGAAGAACGCATTTGTTACTAACATGCCGCTCATTGCAGCATCGTTACAAAGCTTGCTGGATGGGACGCTTAACCCATTCACCGACTTCATGCTTAATGAATTTGCCATTCCTATATCGGCTACATTGACCGAGACACTTGTCCCGATCTTCACGGATACACTGGTCTGGGCGATTGACACATTCGCAAAAACGTTTGATAACGCAGTCAATCACATCAACGATTTGTGGGCTGGTACGTTGAATCCGGCACTGGAGAAGTTCAGGGATTTGTTCTTGGACATCATTCCACAGATCGGTGATGCATTTGATAACTTGCTGAATGGCACAATTAAACCATTTGTGGATTATGCATTAAATGAATTCATCATTCCTATTGCCGCAAAGATCATTGATACGCTGGTGCCGATCTTTACAGACGTTTTGGTGAAAGCATTTGAGGAAGCGGCCAAGACATTCAAATGGGCCGTAGACATGATCAATGATATCTATAACACGGTGTTGAAACCCGTCTTTGACCTGATCAAGAAAATTGTCTTGGATACGCTCCAGATCGTTAAGGACCTATGGAATAAGTATGGGAAGGATATCCTTGACAAGATATCTGAGATGATGGAATCCACACGAAAGTTGTTCCAGAAGCTATGGGACGATATCCTGAAACCGATCATAGAGCCGTTCCTCAAAAAGCTGAATGAAATTTGGGACGGTACGCTCAAAGGGATCATTAAGCAAGTGGGCGAGGTTGTCATGAAGCTGGTAGCGGCGGCGCTGGATATCTACAACAAGTTCATTGTTCCATTAATCAGCTACATTATTGACAAGCTGGCTCCGAGCTTTACCAAGGGGTTCAATATCGTATTGAACATTGTCACCACTGTAGTTAAAAGCGTAGGCGACATCATCAAGGGTCTGCTGAAAACGCTTGGCGGGATCATTGATTTTGTTGCAGGCGTATTTACGGGTGATTGGAAAAAGGCCTGGAACGGTGTCAAAGACATCTTCGGTGGCATTTTCGATTCATTGTATGGCTTGGTTAAAGCGCCATTGAATTTGATCATTGACGGAATTAACAAGGTAATCGGAGGGTTTAACAGCCTTAGCGTTACCATTCCGGAATTCGAGATATTCGGAAATAAAGTGGGCGGGGGCAGTGTCGGCCTTCCTAATCTTCCGAAGATACCGAAACTGGCGAAAGGTGGTTTGGCCTATGGTCCAACGCTTGCCATGGTCGGGGATAACCGGGGCGCTTCCGTTGACCCAGAAGTCGTGTCGCCGCTGTCCAAGCTTCAAGACATGATTGGCGGCAACAATCAGCCTATGGTTGAACTTCTATCCATGATCTTGGATGCCATACGGAACAATGACAAACAGACTGTCATACAGCTCAATGGTACGGAGCTGGGGCGTGCTGCTGTAAGTGCCATAAACGACATTACAAGGCGTACAGGCCGTTCGCCATTAACGACATAGGAGGGATTACAGTTGGAAATAAAAATTAATGGTCAGGAAATTGCCGCTTATCCCTCCACGTATCAGGTGACGGTGCTTGACTTGGATGACGCTAATTCATCCGTTCGTACAGCAAACGGCACGCTGAACCGGGACCGGATAGCAGTCAAACGGCAGATCGACATGGCTTGGGGGATGCTGACCTGGGCTGAAATGTCCTCCATCCTACAAGCCATGTCCAATGTGTTTTTTGATTTTACCTACCCGGACCCACAAACTGGCAAGCACGAAACGAAGCGGATGTATGTCGGCAATCGGCCTGCACCCTTCAGTGTGATGAGTGGCGGCGTGATATACTGGTCCGGGCTCAAATTGACGTTGACAGAGAGGTGATCACATGTATCCAATATCGCCGCTCTACACGGATTATTTAAGACGACCGGACAGGGAATTTATCGTTAAAGCCCTGGTACAGTCAGAGGAATATGATAGCAGTAAAATTGTGGACTTTAGTATTGAAAATAGCTTGAGCCTGAACGATGGCTTTGAGATCGGAACGGCCATTCCGAGCAAACTTACGATCAGGTTGCGAACGAATGAAATCATCCCGGCAAATGCGCGAATCGTGCCGTACCTGTCCTTATCCATGGCGGGGATGACTTGGCTACAAGCGCAGTACCCATGGCAGGATATGCATGTGTCTTGGACAGGGGACGGAACGGACTGGCTTCCGCTGGGAGAGTTCTTTGTTGATGGCCGAGAGAAGATCAATGACGTATGGACCTTTACCTGTTATGACAAGCTGGTTTTTGCGGATGTGGCTTACATATCATCCTTGACGTATCCGACCACGCAACGTGCTGTGTTCAATGAGATTTGCAACCGGCTTGGATGGACGTATGACAGCAGCGTGGTGATCAATCCAGCGTATCAGATACAGGCAGGGCCAGCGGGGTACAGTATGCGTCAGGTGCTGTCCTATATTGCTTCTGCGAATAGTGCCAGCATTTACATCGACAAGGCGGGTACCGTGAAATTCAAACGGTTCACGGCTGCTGATACTCCTGTGTTCGATATGACTACGGCTGATTACGTACAGGTGAAGCAAACCAATCCAGTGAAGACATACACACGGGTTGTGGTCACCTACAACACCGAAGATGAATTGAAGTATGAAGCTGGGACAGGTGATGATAACCATACGCTCTATGTGGAAAATCCCTTTGCTACACAGGCGGTCACAAACGGCCTTCTAGCAGCTTTGAACGGGTTCTCCTATCTGCCGCTCACAATGGACGCTAGGGGATTCCCACAGCTAGAACAGGGTGACGTCATCGGGTTTGAACAGCAGGAAGGCACAACCTGGGACGAGACGGTATCGACATGGCAGGATACACATATTCCGTGGGATGGCATCATGCGATACAAGACGGTCATTCTTCATCAAGTGTTCAACTTTGCTGGTGGTCTACGGATGACGTTAGAAGCACCTTCTGTATCGGAGCAGCAAAGTGAATTTGTGGTGGATGGCACGTTAACAACCGCTGTCAATAAGCTGAACAAGGAAGCTGTGAAGGAAGGTAAGTCCTATTACGGTGCAACCATTACCCGTACTGAGGGACTGACCATTGAGCGCGAGGACCATGCCAGTAAGGTGATTCTGAACAGTGATAAGATGTCGTTCCAGGTTGACGGACAAGATGCTATTTATTTTGACATCCCAAGTAGAAGGTATAAGTTTAACGGGACGCTAGAAGCCACGGATGGGGTCTTTACTGGAACGCTTCAAGGTGTTGACGGGACATTCAGTGGTACAGTATCTGGTGGTCGCATTGTCGGCGGTAGCATCCAGATTGGCAGTTCATTTTCCGTCAACGAGTCCGGCCATATGGTTGCGGTTGGCGGGGAGTTTAGTGGCACGATCACGGCAGCAGTCATCACAGGAGGGCAGATCAATGGTGGTAACATCAACGGTTCAACCATCATTGGTTCGGTCCTGAAAACAGCAAATAGCGGAAGAAGAATTGAGATCGATACGGCTGGCTTCCGATCCTATGATTCCAATGGGCGTAATCGTGTACAGATTGCCACCTCAACTGATTCCTCTGTTGCTGCGGTAGTTTGGAGAGATACCAACGGGTCATCCGTGGGAGAGATCAACTCCTATGAATCTAGTGGGCAGCTGACTATATTCAGTAATAATCTGTGGCTAGGATCAAACAGCAACGCAAACCCAATTCGCCTACAAGGTGCTGTGACGTTTGGTGGGGCAGTGAATGGCTTGGATATTTCAGATATAAGTGGGTTACAGAGTCAAATACAATCTCTTCAGAATCAAATAAACACATTGAATTTCACACTAAGCAACCATAGACACACAGTAACTACAAGTAATCATAACCACGGCAATTCTGCAAACCTACCGAATACTGGTGGCGGAACCTTTACGACCTCTACTCCCTAATGTAGAATAATAGGAAAATAGCACTAATACGGAGGTAGAGTCATGAAGAAGTTTGCACATAAAGTTGCATATATTGCTGGTGGTATCATTATCGGTGTGGTTTTTTCGACATCAGCAGGGGCATTTGCGGATACAGTTAAGAGTATGGTGGGGAAAAAGGTGACTGGAGAATACACAGTCATTGTGGATGGTGAAAAATTGTCGGACAAGGGAGCAGTTATTGATTCCCGAGCAAATGTACCAGCGCGCGCATTGTCCGAAGCTTTAGGAGCTGATGTGAAAGTGAGTGGTAAGACAATAAGTATTACTTCAAATACTAATGAGAACAATGGCTCAGTTAGTGCAGAGCCTGTTTCACCTGCCCAGCCAAATAAATACTTTGGGGGATCGAAATCAAGCTTAGAGGATCTTAGAGATAGCACAAAGAATCTCGTACTTGCACCTGCCGTAGCTGGTCTTGAGAAGGTCACTAAAGAATACGAAGCCATTAAAGCTGCTGGACAAGACGACGTTACCGCTCTGGCTAAACAAAAAGTTGATGAGTATCAAAAATTGGTGGATGATGCACAAGCTGAACTGAAGCTGATCGACGAGGCATTGGCTGCAATTAAGTAGCCTATCTGGCGTAAGCGACAAATAATTCCAAAATAACACTTAACACATCCAGTTATGCATGGTACTATATTCCTATATAATAGGAATATAGTGGGGGTTATGGTGTGAACAAGAAACCATGGTACAAAAAATGGTGGGTATGGTTGATTATCATTTTCGTTGTAGGTGTTTTTGGATCAAATATGCAAGACGATGAGGCAAAGCCTGTTACTGCTGAAGCAAAGAAGACATCTTCAACTTCAACAACTGAAAAGAAAGAGGCTGTTAAGGAAGAGCCAAAAGAACTTGCAATTACAGAGATCGGAACAGGTATTCAAACCAAGAATTTTAAGGTTTCTGTTGAAAGTTTGACTAAACCAAAAAGCGATAATATGTTTGTTACTCCTGAAGAAGGAAACGAATTCGTTTCGGTAGGTCTGTTAATTGAGAACATCTCTGAAAAAGACTACACGATTAGTTCAATGATCATGTTCGATGCATATCAAGATGGTTTCTCTATTAATGAAGACATAACAGGTCATGCGTTAAAAGGTTCGGAAAAGACGATGGATGGTGCTTTGGCCGCAGGAAAAAAAATCAGAGGTACTCTGGTTTACCAAGTACCAAAAGACTGGAAAGAACTTGAAGTTAATGTTGATCTCACAAAGCTAAGTTTTAGTAACGATGGTGAGGTTAAGATAGTTTTGCCAAATAAATAGATCCAAATGAGAGTCCATATGCATGGGCTCTTTTTTGTTGCTCAGAAAGGGGATGACGTCTTGGAAGTGAACGGTATTATCTATAATAAACCATTGGCGTGCTGCGGATTTTGTGGCACGTCTGTTTTTGTTTTGCACAAGACTGTCCGGGCAAATGAACAGATTTTTGAAAGTATTTTGAAATCTAAAGGGATTCCACCACAGGCTGATCCCTTCCCTGATCAACAGCCACGCTGTGCTACTTGCGGGGAGGCTTGGACTCAATCTGATTTTACGTTACGGGAGGGTGAGTTTGATGAAGATTAAGAAAGTATTAGAACTAGCAATTGACGTTGAGGACATTGCAAACGAAGTACCCCAGGTGCTCAAGGCTCTGCTGGAGATAATGCCAACCCGAGATGGAAAGCTTGGTTTACTTCGGCTAATCAAGATGGACGTAGATAATTTTTTGGAAGGAGCTGAGACAGATGGCGAACCGGTTCGCGAACCTGGAGGGCAACAAAAAGATCAGTGAGGATTTTAATAATATCAATATTGGATTTGATCGGGTTCAGGCTGAAATGGACACCAAGGTTACTCCTGCAGATGCCCAGGCTAAAGCCGATGCAGCTAAGACGGCTGCTATTGCCGCGGCTTCTGCTGATCTGACAGCCCACAAGGCCCGCGGGGCAGATGAACACCCAACCGCAAAGGGTAACGCAGCGGGGTTCATGAGTGCGGCCGACAAGCTCAAATCTGATGCCAGTACCAACGCCGCAACCCCTGACACGCTCATGCAACGTGATGCAGCAGGCCGCGCCAAGGTGACGGCTCCAATAGAAGCGGATGACATTGCCCGGAAGGCAGAGACAGACGCCGTACAAACGAATCTGGACAGCCATGCAGCGGATATGGATATTCACGTTACTGCTGATGACCATGCAAAGTTGGATGGCATTGCTGAAGGTGCTGAGGTCAATCAGAATGCCTTTGCTCAGGTGAACGACGTTGTGGCTTCTGACCCATCCGATACAGTTACTTTTGTGGGTGGTACAGGGATAGCCGTTACAACGAATCCGTCTACCAAACAGGTAACGGTAACCGCTACTGGAACGGCCACTCCTGGTGCCCATGCATCATCTCACGTTACTGGTGGGTCTGACGTGGTTCCAGATGCTGTGACAGACGGAGCCAGCGGCCTAATGAGCGGTGCAGATGCGAAGTTTGTCCGAGTGGACGGGGAATCTAAGGCAGGGGCGCAGGCAAAGGCAGACGAGGTTAAGGACTACATTGAGAGCAGATTGGACAACCCTGAGCGTGCAGCTATTACACTCCAACCAGGTATCCGCGTAGTTCAGGCAGATCAGGACGCAGCGTTCAGGCTGGCGGAGCTACAAGGCCGGACAGTGCTTAACTACCAAAGTCAGGTCGGTATCTATGGGGTACTTAACCCGTATGTCATCCGGTACGGGGAGAATTTGATTCCACCGTTTTATGAATGGACGAAAACCGGACATACAAGCAACGATACCGACCCATATGGCTTGCTTGGTACATTGGTTTCTGCTGCAATCGGGAGTGACGCATTCGCTTCTTGCAATATAGATGTGATTGGTAATCAGGATTATACCTTGAGCAATCCGGTCATCTCTACAGGCTTCTTGCGTATTTCAACATACAATAGCGCTGGTACAAGGATTCAGGGTATTTTCGTTAAGCCGGGGGAATCCAAAACAATAAAAATGGCTGCTACTGCTGTGCGTTTGAGTGTGGTTCTGTCGGGGGTAACTGCATACACAGATGAATTCGACTCAACTAAATGGACTTGGCAAGCAGGTACAAGTCGTATTTTCACAAATCCAATGCTAGTCATCGGAAACACAGCAAAAACTTTTGTCCCTCGTCAAGATGCCATCCTTGCCCTTCAAACAGAGCTACACGCCAATCCAGATACAGGAGCTAACCCGGATATGGTGTTTGAGCGAGATGGGCAGTATTATAAATTGGCGAAGTGGCGTAAGGTTGTACTGGATGGCAATCTTGGTTGGGCGGTTGCATTAAGTCCATCAGGATTTAAGCAAATCGAAATGAATTCTTATAACTTTCCTGTAACCGGAAATCAAGGATATACGACCAAATATAATGGAGCCGTTTTACCTAACTTTTCAGGGATTCCTGTATCGGCGGATTTAGGAACAATCAGTCAGGCCACAGGAAGATATTATGTTACACTCGCCAACGCAGATAGTGGATGGGGAGACTCCTACACACCTACAATAGAGGAGATTAAGGCGTATTTCATGGGATGGGTAATGTTCAACGGATCGGCGGGTACAGGATCAGGTAATAGTCCTGATAGGCCTGCAAACAACGTATACAACGGTACAGGAACAAAGTGGTGGGTACGGAGATCAGATGGAGTAACACGTACTTGGGCAGATGCTACTAGTATAGTGCCCACGACCCTAGCGCCAAACTGGACTCCATATCAACTCCTATACCAGCTTGCAACGCCAGTCGTGGAACCGATCACGTCTGAGGGGCAATTGACGTTTGTTGAGGGAGCTAATCAGGTCGAGGTTGGTACAGGTATTGTGTTACGTGAGAGTGCAAAGCCTCAAATAAGTGATTATGGGACGTACATCAACTCGGCTTTTCCGGGCTTCGAGCAAACAAAATTAAAGTATCGGACAAGCAAAATTCTCACTCTATTTAAAAACGGAAAATTTGATCCTTCTTGGGTAAGGAATACGTTAGATGCATACGGACTAGAGCGAGCGGTGCTATCCGCCTACGATCCTTCGGCAGCTTACAGCGTCACATACCAGATGCTGGACAAGTATCCATCTGCTGATTTCATCGGAACATATGCAGAGAATGAAAAGGCTCTTTTGCTGGATACTGTTCGGACGCTCCATGAGAATACGACACGTATATCGGTGCTGGAGTCGAAAAAGGCTGAGAAGGACGCTCCCGCATGGATTGCACCAACGCTGCTTAATGGATGGACGAACTATTCAACAACATATCAGCCTGCTGGTTATTACAAAGATAGCCAAGGTGTAGTCCACTTGCGCGGTTTAATTAGTAGCGGAACAAGTAACACCGGAACATTCGTTTTTAATTTGCCCAAAGGATATCGCCCTCAAAAGGCAACTCTATTTAGTGTGCTTACATCTAATGGCACCGTTCTGGTGGCCGCCACATTGGAAATTGCGTCGAATGGAGTCGTGTACTTAGGCTTTGCAGGCGGTAACACCTGGCTGAGTTTAGAAAACATTTCATTTCTAGCTGAACAATAAAGGAGGGGTCATATGAAAGCCGTACCTAAAGTGAATACAGACGGACTCTATTTGGAGGACGAGTTGGTGGACGATGCCTTTTCCGGTGTCGTCCCTTTTTATGCTGATCCTGAGCCTATGGTGTTTGATCCCGAAGCGCCTGAACAGCCTACCGAGACTGATATTCCGGAAGACGAGGAAGAAGAAAGGGAGATTGCGGGGTATATCATAGGCGTGCCGGTTCCTGCTGGCCTGTTTCGTCCTCGCTTTGACTTAGCAGCTTGGGAAGCCTACCAGGGCGCTATGAAGGATGGTCCGCAGGAAACTTTTCCTGACCTGTGGGTGGAGGGATTAAGCCAGGCAGAGATTGACGAGTTGACCAAGCCGTTACCTACGGAGCCAACCGAGCTGGATCGTCTTGGCGAACAGCTTTTACAGCGAGAGCTGGAAGCCCTCGAATTAAAGCAGCAGAATGAAATCTTGGGTCAACAGATTGTGATGAGGGAGTTGGAAGGCGCTGACCTAAAGGCACAAAATGAAGCGTTAGGCGGCCAGATTGTTGGTCTGGAATTACGAGTATTAACTGTGGAAACACAATCGAAGGGAGACGAGGCAAATGTTTAATTCTGACTTTGAAAGACTCCAATACTACTACGAAAAGAAATGGGCCAAGGAACTGCAGCTCAAGCAGTATGTTTCCTTTGGGGTAATTACACCAGAAGAATTTGAGCAGATCACAGATAAGAAATTCGAGGTTTAAGGCGTTCCGGAAATCGGAGCGCTATTTTTGTGCCCTCTGGAGTGGTCAGGGGGCTTTTCATATTATACAGATCGGGGATAGAACATTGGAAAACGTGGGGAAATGGCTTTTGGCTGTGGGTAGTTGGTCGGTGTCTTATTTATTTGGGGGTTGGTCTGGAGTGTTGGGAGTATTGTTGGTGTTCGTGGTGTTTGATTATCTAACGGGTGTTGCTGCTGGGTGGATGTCAGGTGAGCTTAGGAGCAAAATCGGGATGTTTGGCATCGCCCGTAAGGTATTTATTTTTGCCATGGTGGCTGTCGGTCACTTGGTGGATGGCATCCTTGGTGATGGCCACTTATTCAGGGATACGGTGGCGTTCTTCTATATTGCGAATGAGCTGCTGTCCATCACCGAAAATGGCGGCAAAATGGGAGCGCCTATCCCGGCCGTAATTAAACAAGCCATTGAGGTTCTGAAGGGCAAAGGCGGCAACGATAACGATAAAGGGGTGCAATCGTAATGACACTCACATTGGATTATGTAATGAGCAAGTCTGCTGCCAAGCTGACTGGTTTATTACCTGTCGTGCGTACAGCTTCGGAGCGGCTTATACAGCGCTCTTTTGCTATGGGCATATCAATACTTATAACACAGGGTTTGCGGACTGTAGCAGAGCAAGATGGTCTGTATGCGCAGGGTCGTACAAAGCCAGGTAAAGTCGTAACTAATGCACGAGGTGGATACAGCTATCATAACTTTGGTGTGGCCGTGGACTTTGTGCTGTTAATGCCTGATGGCAAGGCAGTGAGCTGGGATACTGTTCGGGACGGTAATGGAGACAAGCGGGCTGACTGGCTGCAGGTCGCTGGAATCGGCAAGGAGTTAGGTTTCGAGTGGGGTGGCGATTGGACGAGCTTTAAGGACCTTCCTCACTTTCAGATGACTTTCGGACTTTCCACAGCTCAATACCGATCCGGGCAACGTCCAACACAGGCTCAGATTAATGTTGCTATGTCAAAATTACAAATCAAGGAGGATGAGCCAATGACACAACCAGTGATAACAAGAGACATTAACATGTCGAGCAAATGGGCAGAAGCAGCATGGGCAGAGGTTACAGCCAATGGTTATTTGGACGGTACCCGTCCGGGGGCACAGATCACGAGGGAAGAAACGGCGGTAGTCCTTAATCGGCTCAGGAAAAATTTCCTTGCCTTGATTGCAACGACAAATGGCAATGTTACCGACCTGGACAAGCGCCTGAAACAGATCGAAGCAGATGCCTAAGTATCATCAAATAAAAAGAATCCCTACTGTTATATTTGCAGTAGGGATTCTAAATTATGGTATTAACTTTCTCATTAGCGCGGTAAGTATTGTCCCCATGACAGTCACGCCGATTCCTACGGACCAAAGTATTATGGACAATTTTGCTTTGCTTACTTTTGAATCAACAAATGTTTCTGTGGCGATTTTGTTGGTAGAAAATTGCTCATTCATAATAGTTTTGACTTTATCCTCATTTGGTATTGATCCAATGTCTTCTTTTAAAGCAAGTCTTAATTCTAAAGACATATTTTTCAAATCAGCTTTTGATGGGATATTATCAAGGGTTTGCTTTAACTCTCTTTGGTTACGCTCAAGATCATCTAGCCTACGAAGAACGTCATTCATACCGCCGCCACCTCCACTTCCGAATTCGTGTCCTACAGAGATTTCCTCTTGTGCTATTCCTGAATAATTTAAATATTCCTGCTGCTTCTTACTTTTACTACTTTCTTTCTTTTTCATTACGCCACCCGAAATGACTACTAAATTACTATCATTTGATAGATTATTTTTTATAAAATCATTCATTGGCATCATCACTTTTAGGCTTAACAAGTACACTGGCCCTACCTAATTCAGTTTCTCCATTAAGCAGAACTACAAAACTATATTCACCGTATAGTTCCATTTCAAAACCTAAGGTACTGGCACTAATATTCGCGCTAAATGATTGGATTTCATCCAAATTTTCCTCATCGCTAAAAATAATATCATTTAGGATTATTGTGCTTAATGGTTTACCTTCAGGATCTCTGAACTCAGCTGTCAAAGCATTCTTTGAAGGATCTACTATCAGTACTCCCATAACAAATGTAAATGGCAGCAGAGTTGGTAATTTTAGCTCTTTTCTAAAGAAGGGCTCATAAATCATTACCTTTTTTACTTCACCTGGAGTACTTCCTACTGAAGCCAAGTCTTCAGCAAGAACTACGTAATAAACCTTCGATTGGGACTCAAGTTCCATATGTATTTCAGCTCCTACGATATCTTTACGTTAATGATACTATACGTGTTCAAACTTTACTAGTTTATCCATGGGATAATGTTCCAAAAATAATGATATTATTAAAGATCAGTTCACTAGTTAAAATTTTTAAATTTACAAATTTGATTATCCTCACTAATCATCTGATGCAAAGTTCTATTGATAAATGGTGACTCCAAGCGATTAAAAACATAAAGGCCCTACCAGTTTAATCTGGCGGGCCTTTTTTGTTCACATACCTTATTGAAAAGAACAAAACCCAGCATAATTGCTGGGGTCAAGTTGGGGACGATGGGGACGGATTGGGGACGATTTGTACAATAATCTACATATTCATACCCGACACTACCGTAGTATCGTGGTGTAGAAACCCACATACAGCAATATTTGTACGTATTTGCCCCAAACCACCCTATAGGATAAAGCTATTACATCTATAGATATTATATCTTGGAACAATGAAGGACAGGGTGATATATTTATGTCATTCAAGAGCTTCACTTTTTAAAGAAAACAGAGGCTCTTCCAAGGACCGAACTTATAATGAGGTGAAAATGATGAGTAAAAAAACGATGTTTGAGAAAATTTGGGAAAATCACGTAATTCATCAAGAAGAAGGCAAACCAAGCATTCTGTATATCGATCTGCATCTGGTGCACGAAGTAACTTCTCCACAGGCATTTGAAGGTCTTCGTCTCAGCGGACGTAAAGTTCGCCGCCCTGAACTGACATTTGCGACAATGGACCACAACGTTCCAACGAAAGACCGTTTCAACATTACAGATCCTATCTCCAAACAACAAATTGATACACTTTCGCAAAACTGTCGTGATTTCGGCGTGAAATTGTATGATCTGGACACGATTGATCAAGGCGTTGTACACGTTATGGGACCTGAACTGGGTCTGACTCACCCGGGTAAAACGATTGTATGTGGTGACAGTCATACGTCCACACACGGTGCGTTTGGCGCACTGGCATTCGGAATCGGAACAAGTGAAGTTGAGCACGTTATGGCAACGCAATGTTTGCAACAAGCAAAAGCCAAAACGATGGAAGTTCGTTTTGTCGGCAAACGTAACCCGGGTGTAACCGCAAAAGACATGATCCTCGCAGTCATCGCCAAATATGGTACAGACTTTGCAACAGGTTATGTTATTGAGTACACAGGTGAATCCATCCGTGAGTTGAGCATGGAAGAGCGTATGACGGTCTGCAACATGTCCATCGAAGGTGGAGCAAGAGCAGGATTGATCGCTCCGGATGAAACAACATTTGAATATCTGCGTGGACGTGAATACGTACCAGCGGATGCGAAGTTTGATGAAGCGGTAGAGGGTTGGAAACAACTTGTAACCGATGAAGGTGCCGAGTTCGACCATGTGGTTGAAATCGATGTGGAGACATTGATTCCGCAAGTAACTTGGGGAACAAGCCCAGGTATGGGAACCGACATTTCTTCGAAAGTTCCTGTTCCGGCTGAATTGCCTACTGAAAACGAACGCAAAGCGGCTGAAAAAGCGCTTGAATATATGGGACTTGAACCGGGAACACCAATCGCCGAGATTCCAATTGACTATGTATTTATCGGTTCTTGCACCAATGGACGGATCGAAGATCTTCGTGCAGCAGCACAAGTGGCTAAAGGTCACACGGTATCTAGTCAGGTTACAGCAATTGTTGTACCAGGCTCAGGACGTGTTAAAATTCAGGCTGAACAAGAAGGTTTGGATAAAATCTTTACGGAAGCCGGATTTGAATGGCGTGATGCGGGATGCAGTATGTGTCTGGCAATGAACCCGGATGTATTGAAGCCAGGTCAACGTTGTGCTTCGACGTCCAACCGTAACTTTGAAGGACGCCAAGGACGCGGAGGACGTACGCACCTGGTATCCCCGGCAATGGCAGCAGCAGCAGCGGTTAAGGGTCACTTTGTGGACGTACGGGACTGGAATTTCAAAACAGAAGCAGCGATCTAATCTATAACAGACAGAAGGGAGAACGTTTAATATGGAAGAATTCAAAACATTACAAGGCATCGTTGCACCGGTAGACCGGGTCAATGTAGATACAGACGCAATCATTCCAAAACAGTTCCTGAAACGGATTGAACGTACCGGATTTGGACAATTTTTGTTCTATGAATGGCGTTTTGATGAAGAGGGCAACAATAATGCTTCCTTCGAAATGAACAAACCTCGTTATGAAGGGGCATCCATCCTGATCTCACGTGCCAACTTTGGCTGTGGATCTTCCCGTGAGCATGCGCCATGGGCGATTTTGGACTATGGATTCCGTTGTGTCATCGCTCCATCTTATGCAGACATCTTCTATAATAACTGCTTTAAGAACGGAATCTTGCCAATCAAGTTGTCAGAAGAGCAAGTTGAAGACTTGTTCCAACGTACAGCGACACATGAAGGCTATGAGATGAATGTAAATCTGGAAAACAAAACGATTACTGATGCATACGGACTGCATATCGATTTTGATCTGGATGAGCACCGTCGTCAATTCCTGTTGCAAGGATTGGACGATATCGGTCTGACTCTTCAACATGATGATGAGATCGCTGCTTACGAACAACGCCACGCGGCAAAACTGTTCGGTTAATTACTAAAGTATCGTATAGAAGAAAGCTTCTGCCTCGCCAAAGGGACCTGTTCCCATCGGTGAGACAGAAGCTTTTTGTAATTTCAGAAGCTAAATTAGCTTAATAAGTCAGCCATACATAGAACTCTTAATCCTTCTTGGCCGAACACTTCAACAGATACAATAACAGCCGACGAAATAGAGAATCTAAAAATCCATTACTGAGGTGAATCCAAACGGTCGTTTTTTGTATTCTGAAAATAGACATAGATATAACAAGCCAAATGCACGAAGTTCACAAGTGACCATACCATAAGCCATATGATTGGAGTTGATAGGGTAGTCCAGATGCCAAACCAAGGCAACACACGTCCTCCGCCGATAAATGTAACTAATGGGAACAGAGACAAGAGAATTAGAACCGGGATCAGTCTACCCACCGTGATCATAATCAATTTGCTGATCGTTAGGCGGTGGTTTTTCCGAAGTATGCGAAAATAGCCGTAGATGCCCCATGCAACCGTAGCGATGATCAGCACAATCATGATCATTTCCATATTCCGACCGTTTACAAACGAGGTTTGGGGTTCCTGCCCCCTCATGATATCCGCTATTCCATCAATAAATGCCGAGTAATTCACATAAGCGTTTATACCAGAATTAAACATTACGGCAATGCCCATTTGCTCGTTCAAATAAACCAGTTCTTCTGACTTGTAGGTCCAGAAAATGCCGCTGTGGGAGATCGTTTGGCCGCTAGACGCATCTTGGTTTGCAAGCCAGCCCATGCCGTAAGGACCGATCGCTCCTGCGGCATGATATTGTTTCATCAGCACAGGGGAAACGAGGCGGCCATTATATTGGGAAAGCATCCAAAGGGACATATCCTCTGCGGTTGAAACGATGCCGGCGGGGCCCTCAATGAACCAAAGCGGTTCGGATTGACTTATAGCGCGTCCCAAACTCAGGTAATGTCCTAGCGGGATAGTATTATTCTCATAGAATTGCTGCGTTGTACTGACACTGAAGGTATGATTCATTCCTAGTGGTTCAAAAATATGTTTTTTCAGATAATCCGAAAAGCGCTCTCCGCTAACACTTTCCACGAGGTTCGCCAGCAGCACGTAATTGGGATTATGATAGCTGTAGGCTGTTCCGGGGATATGAGCAAGTTGAACCGTGTTTAATAATTGGTTCGCTTCAGCCAGCGATTGGAATTGCGGAGTCTTTGTCATATCGGGATTTATCTTGTCATTGAGACCACTCGTCTGATTCAGTAAATGACGAACCGTGATATCAAGAACGCGGGGGTCCTGTGGAGAAAGCTCTGGAAAATAGGAAGCGTAAGTAGCATCCAAGTTGATCCGACTCTTGTCCACTAGCTGCAGAACAGCCAATGCAGTAAAGGACTTGCTTAGTGAAGCAATGGGAAAAGGGGTGTTGCCCGTAACCTTCTTGCCGTCCGCGAATGTCCCGTAGCCTTTTGCGTAAAAGACCTCATCGTTATTGGCAATTGCCAGTGAAGCAGCCTTAATGTGATTGGCCTTCATGCTCCGATTCATATATTCGTCGATCTCCTGCAGAACTTCTGTCCTGTCTCTGGCTTCATTGGCGGATAAGGGGGACGCCCACGCGGTACATAACAACAAACAGCTAATGGTGATATACATTCTTTTTTTCAGTTTTAGCATGATAACACTCCTTGAATTCAAGATAAGGAGATGTTATCAGATCATTTTCAACTATTTATCAACTTGCGTCCCAATACTTGCCGTTACGCTTCCACCTCCGTTAGGACCGTTTGCAATCCGAAGACTACCTTCATGTTTTTCGCAAAACACCTTGCAAACGTAAAGGCCCAGCCCGCGATGTTCGCTCGCATCCCATACTTCGTCTCGGTAAAAAGGGAGAATAGCCTTACTCAGGGCTTCGTTAGAGAAACCAGGACCGTCCTCGGAGACGGTAATCTTCATAATGCCCCCCTGCACGTCATAGTGAACGTTTAATTGACTGGCTGCGTATCTTGCCCCATTAGCCACTATATTCTCGAAAATCTGCATGACGAGATAGGGATCTACATGTACTGAGGCATTATCATATTCCACGGAAGAGACGAAACGTATACCGTACTGTTTCGCGATTTGTTCAGCGCTGCCGTCCAGCAAAGCCGTCAATGAGATCGTATCCATCGATTGGATGTTCAACGGCACATCCTCCAGCCTCTGAATGGAGTTCATGGCCTCTGTATAACTCTCCAGACGCAAGATGTGAAGGTTCATGGTATGGATCAGCTCCAGCACCTTTTCTTCCGACAACTTCTTCTCTGGAAGATAGGTGGCGAGAAGCTCGGCGTTTCCTTTTAACACGGACAGGGGTGTTCTCAGATCATGGGCAAAAATAGCATTGATCTGCTTGCGCTCTTCAACCGAACGCCAAAGTGTCTTATGGTTTTTTTCCAATTGTGAGCGCATGTTTTCAAATAGAGCGATCAGCTCGCCCATCTCATCCTGGCTGTCATAGGAAATGCGGAAGTCTAGATCGTTGGCCGAAATGTTTTCGGATGCTCGTTTTAATAGCTCGAGCGGACGTTTTAGCTTCCATCTGTAAAATAAAACGGCCATGGTGACAATTCCAGTCGCTACGGTGAGCAGAACCGCCGTGACGAGGGAGGGCATCACCCAATCCGTTTCTCCGAAACGCAGCCGAAGCTTCTCCGCCCAAGCAAACTCCATGGTTATGATGGCCAGCACGGCAATGAGTGTGACCACACACAACAGCATAAAAGAGTGCAGTAAGGACAATCGCTTTAAAAACAGGAGTCTAGTCATGAACTTGGCCATTTGTAGCCTACTCCCCAAACGGTCTCAATTTGATTATCACAGCCGTATTCCTTTAATTTATAGCGAATTCGCCGGATATGCTCTGCGATGACGTTACTGTCGCCTTGCTCGTCCATGCCCCAAATCTTTTCGTATATGCGTTCCTTTCCAAACACCATATCAGGATGCGTGGACAGCAATTCGACAATATCAAACTCTTTTTTGGGCAGTGAAATTCGCTTATCCAGGTAGTAGAGCTCCCTGGCCGTATAATCAATGACCAATTCATTGCTAAACCTTACCGAAGATTTAGTTTGGATTCGTTGTTCCCTGCGTATATGTGCTTCGACCCTGGCGCCCAACTCGCGAATGCTGAAAGGTTTCAGAATATAGTCATCACCTCCGGCACGAAATCCCGCTATTTTATCAGAATCTTCGATTCGGGCCGTTAAAAATAAGATCGGGCAAGAGACGAAGTCCCGAATTTTCTCACATAATTGAAGGCCGTTCTGTTCAGGCATGTTGATATCTAACAAAACGAGATCGGGCTGTTTTTCCACTTTCCGCAGCGCTTCCCGGCTGTCCTTGGCCGTCATCACGGAATATCCGTTAATTTCAAAATAATCAGTCAGTAGCTTTCGAAGATCTGCTTCATCGTCCACAATCAGTATTTTAGGCATCAAGGCTCAATCTCCTGTATTCAAGTATTTGAACTCAGCATAGCAAAAATGGATGAGGAATGTAATTTCCATATGATTTTGGGAACTGGACTAATGAAGAAAGTAAGCTTTTCGCCACTCTGTTTCCGACTAAATATGACAACGTTGTAACCGGATGATCAGACAATTTCTGATAAACTGATTAGTAGATTATGGAAGGTTACATATTGTCATTGATGTTACGCTGCAGAGAGTCAGGTCGGATGTTCAAAAGACAAAAAGAATGGTGGATGAGGTATGAAAAAATGGTCGGCAGCAGTCGTTTTTCTTCTGTTCCTATGTTTATTCCCAGTCTTGGCCCATGCAGACACCACTCCCTCGATTGTACTCGACGGTGTAACCATTAACCAGCAGACGGGTGCACCTGCAGAGAATATCGGGAAAACGGTCATGGTTCCAATTCGAATTGTATCCGAGAACCTGGGTTATAAGGTGAAGTGGGAGAAGGAAACTCAGTCAGTCCAGGTTCAAAAAGGAAACAGCATGATTCAAATGACGGCTGGCAAAGATGCAGCTACAGTGAATGGAAACGTGGTGAACTTGGATTCGCCCCCACTGATCAAACAGGGAACTACGCTTGTTCCGTTACGCTTTGTTGGGGAAGGCATGGGTCTGCGTGTTGGCTGGGACAATGGAACCAAGACAGTAAGCCTATTTAGTATTCCTCCCGTAGTTGAAACGGAAGGTGACAGTGACCCCGTCGAGGCACCTGTCCCGGATGGTTTGACAGAACTTCAAGGCATCAGCTTCAGCGGAGATCGCTTGATTGTAGCAACCAACGGTAATATTAGCCCCAAAGTATCCAGTATTGGTGGGCCAGACCGAATTATTGTTGATCTGCCTTCAGCGACATTCTCTCAGGAATTCATACAGGGACAAGCCTCTAACCCGGATGGCAGTGGACAGATTCTCGTTACGGATTCATCAATAGTTTCCAAAGTCCGGTATGCCATGTTCAGTAAATCGCCTTCTACCGTGCGTGTCGTTCTGGATCTGAATCAGACGGCTACAGCCAAATGGTCTGTTGGAGATAACAATGTCTTGCTCGTTGACCTGACAGCCACGAGTGGAGAACCGACAAGCCAACCGGCAGTACCTACCAATGATGGCAAAACGATTGTGGTCATTGATCCGGGACATGGTGGTCG
The DNA here is from genome assembly GCF_984798905.1 of Paenibacillus sp. SRL342. Classification (NCBI taxonomy): domain Bacteria; kingdom Bacillati; phylum Bacillota; class Bacilli; order Caryophanales; family Paenibacillaceae; genus Paenibacillus; species Paenibacillus sp. SRL342. The sequence goes on along the minus strand of NZ_OZ481790.1, from coordinate 4,409,722 downwards.
TCAATCGGGTGCAGTGAGTTTGTCAGGAGCTTATGAGAAGGATTTCAATCTGGCTGTAGGACTGAAGGTACAGGCGATCCTTCAAAAATACCCAAATATTCAAACAGTCATTACACGCCAGGATGATACAGAACTTTCGCTCAAACAGCGTGTGGATATTGCCGAATTGAATCAGGCAGATGTTTTTGTATCCATTCATGGAAACAAATTCACTACACCGGTACCAAACGGCATTGAAACGCTCTACAGTCGTAAAGAAAGCAAGACTTTGGCTGACACCCTTCACAAATATGTGTTGCCGGTAACAGGACTCAAGGATCGTGGGGTCAAAACGGCTAGTCTGCATGTGACGCGTGAAACAACCATGCCTGCTGTGTTACTTGAACTTGGTTTTTTAAGTAACCCTACCGATGAAGCAGTCATGCTCACGGAAGAATACCAGGACAAATGTGCACAGGCAATTGTGGACGGAATTGTTGAATTTTTGGGACTGTAAATTGAATTGTGCGCAAATATGAAGGTTAGGGTATTACGTTGTTTAGAGATGTATATTTGATAAATAAGGAAAAAAGAAGACATTAAAATGTAAAAAAAGCTTGATCTGACAACGTTTTTTTTCTGTTATGTTGGAATATATTCGCAACTTTTGAGAGCGAGGGGCGTCTAATAGGTGTCTGGTAATGCCCAAGCGGTCAGTCGGAGTTGGAAAATGACAACATGCGGCAAAAAAATATGAGAATGGTAGGGGTGAAGGATGAAGAAGTTCGGTTTTTTGGTACTGTTATTTGTCTTTGGGCTCGTATTCCCGGGCTATAGTCACGCAGCAACAGACACGAAAATTATCCTAGACGGAAAAGAAATCGTACAGCCATCGGATGCAAAGGCGGAAATTATCAACAGCAAGGTGATGGTTCCGATCCGGGTTGTGTCTGAAAATCTTGGATATAGCGTGGAGTGGAAGCAGCAAACGCAAACGGTGACTATTAGCAAAGACAACACTGCCATGCAGATGATTGTTGGACAGAAGACGGCAACGGTGAACGGCAGTAACGTAAACCTGGATGCCCCGCCACTCGTGAAAAATGGTACTACGCTCGTACCTCTTCGATTTATTGGTGAGGAAATGGGTCTTAAGGTGGGTTGGAACAATACCACGAAGACGGTAACATTAGTTACCCAGAATTCAGGTTCCGGAAACGGGACAACCACACCTCCGAACTCTGGCAATGAAGGCGGAGGATCGGATCAAGAAGGTCTTGTACTGGTGAACGGCATCAGCTTCAGCGACAACCGCTTCATGATTGCAACAAGCGGAAGTTCGAAGCCGAACGTCTTCACGATGACAGGACCAGATCGAATCGTTATAGACTTGCCGAATACCGCATTTGCTGATTCGTTCAGTGAAGGACAGGCTCTAGACAGCAACCAGAATGGACAACTCGTCGTTAGCGGTTATCCGGATGTGTCTAAGATTCGTTACTCGTTATACAGCAACAGTCCATCTACAATTCGTTTTGTAATCGATCTGTCCAGTTCAAAAGGGTACAGTGTGCAAAATGATTCCGGACTGGTTATGATTAACCTCGACAATCAAAGTGGTACACCTGCTCCTCCAGTTGGAAATAATGGCAAAAAGGTTGTCGTTATCGATGCAGGTCACGGAGATCAGGATCCTGGGGCAATCGGTGTAACTGGTAAACGTGAAAAAGACTTCAATCTGGCAATGGCTCTGAAAGTGGAAGCCTTGTTAAAAAAAGAATCCAAAATGGACGTTGTGTTAACGCGCAGCGATGATACATTTTTGGCATTGAAAGAACGTGTGAAGATTGCACAAGACATAAAAGCGGATATTTTCATCTCCATTCATGCTAACAGTGGCCCTGCTGCTGCGAACGGTGTAGAGACATTCTATACACGCTCCAACAGCAAAGCACTTGCTACAGTGATGCACAAGTATCTTTTACAGTCTTCCGGACTGAAAGATCGTGGAGTGAAAACGGCAAGTCTCCATGTGACCCGTGAAACGACAATGCCAGCAGTTCTGCTGGAAGGTGGATTCCTTAGCAATAAGAGCGACGAAGCAGCCCTGTTCACGGAGAGTTTCCAGAACAGTGTTGCCAAAGGGATTGTTGCAGGAATCAAGGAGTATCTGGGAATTCAATAAGGGACAAGCCCTTATGTTGAGGAGGCGGAGTTAGAATGAACAAGAAAATATGGATTGCAGCCTTGCTGGTAACGGTTATGGCAGTTGCTGCTGGATGTGGAAGCAAGCCAACAGCTGCTCCGAATCAGACGCAAGGCGCAGGAACTGAAAACAATGTAACCGAGGTTGAAGGTGAAACAATTACCGAACCGGTAACTGCTGAGCCTGAAGAGAATACAACGCCTACAGAATCGACGGAAAGCAGTTCGGAGGAAGAGACTACAACTACTCCGCCAAGCGAAACGTCTACGGAGAAGCCGGCAACTTCCGAAAGTAATGAAAAGAAAACGATCACTGTATTCTATACGGATGAAGAAGAACTGGAGTTGCACAAAGCTTCGGCAGAGATTTCATACGCATCGGATGATGCCAAATATAAAGCTGCCTTTGAATCACTGCAACAGAGCAAAGACGCTAAACTTGTTCCGCTGTGGTCTAAAGAAATTGAATTGAAGTCTGTTCAGTTCAAGGATGGAGCTCTTACGCTGGATATTCATATGCCAGATACGGCACGTCTTGGAGCAGGTGGAGAGTCTTATGCACTGGATGCTCTAAAACAAACGTTCTTCCAGTTTGATGAAGTAAAATCACTTGATTTACTGGTGGATGGTCAGCAGACGGAGAGTCTGATGGGCCATGTGGATCTTGAACATCCAATGACAAGATCCGAATAGGCTGTACAGCATACTGTTGTACCGTGAATCCACGGAATATGGGTCGTTTTACATGAGAGAGGGGAATCATAGGTGACTTTTAAATATAACAATCCATCACACTCTAAAAAAGTAGTATCAGCCGTGCTTGCAGGCATGATGGCCCTTAGCGCCGGCGGAGCTGCCATGGCAGCAGAATCAACAGAAACGGGGCAGGGTCAGACTGCTGCAATAACAAATACGGCTGCACCAACTGGTTTGTTCAGTGACATCAAGGTCGGATACTGGGCTGAAAAACATGTCTACAAACTGGCATATCAAGGTATTCTTCTCGGTAACAACGGCCTGTTCCGTCCAGGAGATGCGGTAACACAGCAAGAAGCTGTAACGATGGCAATCCGTTTTATGAATCAAGAGGGCCAGTTGAATACCGACACGGCTGCGGCATTACCGACAAACATGGAAGTGGGAAATTATTTCAAGCCATATGTCGCGCTGGCACTTCAACTGGGACTGATTGACAAAACGGAAGAATCAACGGTGGATGTATCCAAGACCTCCTGGGGTCAAAAGCCGGCTTCACGGGAATGGATTACGAAATTGTTAATCCGTTCATTGGACAAGGATGCTGAAGCGAAGGCACAAAACAATCAATCTACCGGATTTGCTGATAATGCAAGTATTTCCGAAAGTGGTAAAGGTTATGTCAATCTGGCTGTTAGCCTGGATCTGGCCAAAGGTGTGGAAGGCAACAAATTCAATCCAACCGGTTCCGTAACCCGTGCTCAACTGGCTACCTTCTTCAGTCGTGGTGAATCGTTAACGGATACAACGTACCCGAACACATCCACGGGTTATGTGACAGGATTGAAAGATGGGCAGATCACGCTGGTTGTGGACGGCAAAGCCGTTAACTTCGCAGTGAACAGCAGTACGCCTTACTTTACGAAAGACAGTGAAACTCGTGCTTCCGCCACAGATGTGAAGCTGTATACAAAAGTTATGGTTGTAGGTTCTGCAGGTGGGGCTTCCTATGTGGAAGTTGTTGATGCTACACCGCAGGTGGAAAGTGTTGAAGGTACATTTGCACGTTCATTGTCTGGTAATAAAATTGGTATCTTTGTGGGCGAGAATTACGAAACGTACAGTTATGATGAGGCAACTGCATTCATCGATCAGAATGGTAATGCAATCAAACTGTCCGATATTACGGCAGATAGCATCATCGAAGTACAGCGTGAGACGTTCTCGACTGACAAAAAAACAGTTGCTATTCGTGTGAAATCCGGCATTGTTAACAAGAGTGATAATGGCGTAATTGCTGAAGTATCCACTTCTGGCAAAACGATCAAACTTGTCAATGCAGCGGGTGCAACAGAGCAGTTTGCATACAATGACAATCTGCTTATCACATATCAAAACCGTATCATGTCAGTAGCTGATCTTAAAGCCGGCAGTGCCGTGAAATACACTGTAAAGGACAGTGTTCTGCAAACTATCGCATTGTCTCAAGGTGTGGAGCAATCTGTGCGCGGAACATTGGTTGAGATCGGTGGCAACCAGTCCACGTTAACGTTCAAACGTGAAGGGGGTTCCCTTGAGGCGAAACTGCTGACTGAAAAGCCGGAAGTCATTATCAATGGCATTCAGGATGCAACGCTGAATGATCTCATCACGGATGCAACGAACGGGGATCAGGTGGAGTTGACATTGAACTCTGACGACCAGGTAACGCGTATTCAGGTGATTGGACGTCAAATGGAACCTATGAACGGAGTAAAGGTTGTATCTTACAACAGCAAAACAAAGGTACTTACCGTGTTGGACACCAACAAGAAACCGTTTGTATTTACATTGGATGAGAAAACCAAACTGGACTACAATACGACCAAACCTACACTCGCTGGTCTGGAGTCGATTTTAAATGATGGCCGCAAATTGGATCTGACCTATGTGGGAACACGTGCGTTGTCCGTTAAAGTGATTTACAAGTACGAAGGTACGATCAGCAACATTGACACATCGGGCAGAAAAATCAGTTTGTTGTCTGGTAATCAGACGATTACAGTGCCTTATACTACCGCACCTACGGTTGAGATCTATAACAAATCGGGCGCAAGTCTGGGAGATTTGAAGATTGGTGACAAAGTGACTGTAACGCTTGGGGCAAATCAGGATGTAGTGCAGAAGGTTGCACTGAACACTGTGGCTCAATTCGAAGTGGTTGCCTTGGAAGCAAATAGTCGTATTCGCGTAAAATCCGATCTGTTGACAAGTCAGTTCTACGTGGATCAAGCGGTACTGACAGGAGAGAGTGGTCAGACGATCACACCTTCACAACTGACAGCAGGCAACCTGATTAATGTAACGTTTGAAGGAGCTGCGCCAAAAGCGGTTCAAGTCGTGAAGCGTACGCTGGCTGAAGTTACAGCGGTGGATGCTTCATCTGTAACGCTCAAGCAGTTTAACGGCCAGACTGAAACCGTGCCTGTTAGCGGTTCGGTTAAAGTCGTAAAATCTGGCTCCATATTAACTTCATTGACTAGTCTTACGGTCGGAGATCGTGTGGAAATGACAAAAGATACGGATAATTCCACACGTTTCAGAGTACTGACTGTCATGAGCAAACAATTCTGGTCTTATGATGGCGTGGGTAACCAGATTTTGGTTAAACGGGAAACGACAACAGACACCAACTATCGTTTTGCACTCGGATCAAGTGTATTTGTTCACCAGGGTGACAATACTTTAAGCGTGCAATCTCTCAGAGATAATGATAATATTGTATTGTATCTCCTGAACAATGTTATTCTGGAGATTCAAAAACAGTAATCGTTTCTTTTCGAGGATCAAAAGAATGACCGTCTTGATACGGGATCTTTCCCGCATCAAGACGTTTTTTTTGCAAGCTTTTTGAGGTCCCCGCAAAGTACTCGGATGAAGCTTCGAAGTAAGGCTCCGCAGAGTGGAGTCATTTTGTGGGAGGTAGCTCTTCATGAATGCAGCGACGGTTAGACATATACTCGAAACTATGGAAGCAATGTTTCCTGATGCACATTGCGAATTAAATCACAGCAATGCATTTGAATTGACGGTAGCTGTCCTTTTGTCTGCCCAGTGCACCGATGAAACGGTGAACAAGGTAACCGCAGATTTGTTCCAGAAGTACAGAAGCCCAGCAGATTATCTGGCAGTTCCTCTCGAAGAGTTGGAACAGGATATTCGGCGAATCGGTTTGTACCGGAACAAGGCCAAGCATATTCAGAACATGTGCCGAATTTTAATAGAGCAGTATGGCGGTGATGTACCGCAGGAACATGATCAGCTTGTGACGCTACCAGGTGTCGGGCGGAAAACCGCGAATGTAGTTGTTTCCAATGCGTTTGGAGTACCGGCAATTGCGGTAGATACTCATGTTGAACGTGTATCCAAGCGGCTGGCGCTTGCGGGTTGGGATGACTCCGTACTTGAAGTCGAAAAGAAACTAATGAAGCGCGTACCCCGGGACGAGTGGACTTTAACTCACCACCGGTTTATATTTTTTGGACGCTACCATTGCAAGGCACAGAACCCTGCGTGTCATATCTGTCCATTGCTGGACATATGCAGGGAAGGGAAAAAACGTATGAAAACGTCCCAAATCAGGAAAGATAAGGAACGTGTCACCACCCGAAAACGAAAAATAAATTAATGAGTAGAAAAGGATGAATAATCATGAAATGCATTTCCGTGTACACTGACAATTTTGAGGCCTTCTCCGATATCTTTGAACAAATCGTTGAACAGGAAATGGCTGAAAATGAAGAAAAAGAAGTAGAAGGTATCACAGTAAGCCACTCTGGCGACGTGCCTGAACATTATCTGGAGCGTATGTCCGTTAAACCAGAAGTTGTTGTTATGAGAGACAAAGGCAGAGACATTACAATTCTGCAACATGGACAAGTATTTGAAATCTTGCTGCCTTCCATGGAGAACGCAGTTTCATAAGAAGTGATTACACTATTGTTTCTGTTGTATTAATGTCATGAGGATCGTTGTGGTTAAGGTGATCACATCGCATTCATGCAACAGACACTTGGCGTAAGCATTTGCTAAATACCGAGTATAAAACGTATTACAGATAAAACCGACTTGTTCGGTTTTATTTTTTTTAGATTATAGAACTTATACGTCCATTTATGTATATTCAATTCCAACCGTTCAAATTCAAACTTGATAATGTTAAAATAAATGTTGTAAAAGAGATAGACGTCGAAACGGATGTCAAATTAGAGGAGCCAGGGGGAAGGCCAGTCATGTCCAGAACAGATTACCCAAAAGAAATGGCCAAACCTCTGCTTCCGCTGCGTGAAGCGATGGAGCAGACAGGGGACCATACGGCTGTACAGGCTATAACGGATTTAATCAGCAAGGCTGAAATGAAACATCTGACGATTGCGTTCTGTGGTCATTTCTCTGCAGGCAAATCGAGTCTCATCAACAGTTTATGCGGTAAACGGGTCCTGCCTTCAAGTCCCGTGCCAACAAGTGCAAATGTGGTATCCATACGTAATGGTAAGCCAAGAGCGCTTATTTACACTACGCCAAACGTAAGCGCTGACAATGGAGCAGGAACACTTGAAGTTTCTCCAGAGGAATTGGAGGCGTATTGCAAAAATGGTGGAGCTTACAGCTCGATTGAGGTATGGGATGATATTCCTCTGCTGAAAGATGATGCTGTCCTGCTGGATACACCAGGTGTGGATTCAACAGATCGCGGACATAGTCTCGCGACCCATTCCGCGCTTCATCTGGCAGATGTGGTCTTCTATGTCATGGACTATAATCATGTTCAGTCCGAGACAAACCTTTCATTTGCCAAGAGTCTGTCGGATTGGGGCAAACCGTTGTTTTTGATCGTGAATCAGATCGACAAGCATCGGGAGCGTGAGCTTTCCTTTGACCAATATACCGAAGGTGTCGAAGCTATATTTGCGGCCTGGGAAGTCAGATATGACGGACTATTGTTTACTTCCTTACGCGACAAGCAGCATCGCTACAACCAGTGGGATATGCTGCCGGAACTTATTGGACACATGATGCAAGAGAAGGAAGCGTTAATTACGCACAGTTTGGCAAGTTCGGCCAGTCATGTAACGGAGCAACATCTGACGAGAGAAGCGGAGAAACGTGAAGACGAAGAGAATTCCCTGCTGGATGAGATTGGTGGCAAGGAAGGAATTGAACGCTTGGAACGAGAGTTGGAGCTTCTTGATATACAAGCAACAGACATTCGTACTGGGCCTTCGCGAGTGCGTGAGAAATTCCGGGCGGAGCTTGAACCTCTTCTGGCAAATGCAAATCTTACACCTGCGGATATTCGTGCGTCGGCTGCTGCCTATTTGGAGAGCCGCAAACCAGGTTTCAGGGTAGGTTTATTGTTCTCAGGTGGCAAAACCGAGCAGGAGAAACAACGCCGAGCTTCTGAGCTGGTCAGACTGTTACAGGATCAGGCTTCCGGACAAGTTGAGGTACATATTCGTACGATGCTTAGACAGCTGGGTGAGTCCCATCAGCTATGGGGAGCGGAGTGGGAGCAGGCGCTTAATACGGAGCTGCCTGCTGTAGATGAAGCACTATTGGAGATGAAACGCAGTGCCAGTGCAGAGGTATCTCCAGAGTATGTGATTCAGTTCAGTAAAGATGTGCGGGGCGAGATTGAGGCCCGCTATCGCAGATCGGCCATGATGCTGGCCGACCGCATGCTGGAAGCGCTGGCAGCGCAAGGCGAAGCCGCGCTCCAGGCGCTGGACGCCAGCCGCGCAGCGCTGCTGGCGCAATCCGCGGCGGCGGCGCGCTACACGGCGCTCCAGCGCAGCGCCGCCGCAGAGGCAGCAGGGCTGCGCAGCCTGCTGCCTGATGCGGGCCCCCTCCCCTCCGGGCTATTGCCGGAGGTGAAGGGCCCGCACGTGCCCGCGGTGCCTGAACCGGGCGAAGCCCCCGGTCCGCATGCGGGCACGTCAACGTCTGTGGCTGCGCAGCCACAGACGCCAGAGGCACCGCCGCAGCAGCGCGCAGTCGCAGCGGCGGTGCCTGGGCCATCGGCGGCGGCTGGCGCTGAACGCCGGCGACGCCTGGACGCAGCAGCGGCACGCCTTGAAGCCGCTGCTGCGCTGGTAGAGCCGTACCCCGCCATGGGGTCGGCGGTACGGGATCTGCGTGCCCGCGCGGCTTCGCTTGCGGGTGGCACGTTCACTCTGGCGCTGTTCGGAGCATTCAGCGCCGGCAAATCCTCCTTCGCCAACGCGTTGCTGGGCGAAGCTGTACTACCCGTCTCGCCGCATCCAACAACAGCGGCGATTAACCGAATCATGGCTCCTGCCGGGGGCGCGGAGCATGGAACAGCCCGGGTCCGCATGAAGACCCGGGACGCCTTCCAGGAAGACCTCGCTTATTCCTTCCGTTTGCTCGGACTGGGTGAGCCTGGAGCGGAGTGGCAGAAGCGAGTACGCTCCCTCTCACCACAGGATGTGCATCCGGCGGGGCGCCCGCATTACAGCTTTTTGCAGGCGGCAGCAGCCGGCTGGGAAGAAACAGCGGACCAGTTAGGTCAGGATGTGCTGGTGGATCTGGACGGTTATCGTAACTTTGTCGCAAACGAGAAGAAGTCCTGTTTTGTGGACAGTATCGATCTCTATTACAGTTGCGATGTGACTGAACAAGGCATTGTACTGGTAGACACACCAGGAGCGGACTCCGTGAATGCTCGTCATACGGGTGTAACCTTCAATTATATGAAGAATGCGGATGCACTCATTTTTGTAACGTATTACAACCATGCTTTCTCACAAGGAGATCGCCAGTTCCTCAATCAGTTGGGACGCGTTAAGGATAGTTCTGCCATGGATCAGATGTTCTTTGTTGTGAATGCCAGTGACCTGTCTTCCTCCGAGGAAGAACTGGAGCAGGTTCTCGATCATGTGAGCACCCAACTGCGCAGTAATGGAATTCGGGCACCACGACTCTTCCCGGTATCTAGCATACTGGCGATGGAAGGCAAGATGGCAGGTGATTCGAAGTTGCTTGAGCAATCTGGTTTTAACCGTTTTGAGGAAGAGTTCAACCAATTTGCAGGCAGAGAATTAGCCGATCTTGCTGTAAGTGGAGCTTGGGAAGAGATGGCACGTGTCATTCAGCGGCTGAAGAATCGTGCAGAGGATGCGGCTCAGGGTGAAGAAGTATTGCAGCAGCGGCGGGATGAACTAGGGACTATTCAGGGGCAGTCACGTCAGCGCATACAGCAACTTGCAGCAAGATCGATGAAGGAAGAACTGTCACAGGAAACAGCAGAATTACTCTTCCATGTGCGGCAGCGGCTTGCCTATCGCCTTGGTCTATTCATGGCAGAAGCATTCCATCCATCCGTACTTCGGGAGGATCGAGGCAATCTGAAGATGGCTTTTGCAGCCTGTGGACGTGAACTGTTACGCATGATTGCCATTGAACTGGAGCAGGAACTGCTTGCTACCACCCTCAGACTTGAACAGGCAGGTCAGACCTGGCTGATGAAGCAAGTTACGGAATGTATAGATGAGGTGAGACAGTTATCAGGGGGCGTGGATGTGTCACTGCCACTGAACGAACGCTGGACTACACCTGTGCTTGAAGAAGTTCGTCTGGAAGAACCGTCTGGATGGAAAAGCTATTTGAATTATTTCCGCAATCCGAAACAGTTCTTCGAAGGGGATGGACGTCAGCGGTTACAGGGGGCACTTGATCCTGTCCTCAAACAGATGATCATTGAAGTTCTTCCTGCTGCGCAAGAAAAACTGATTCAGTTTTATGACAACCAGCTTTGTCAATCATTGCAACACCAATCCCGTCAGTTGGAAGAGCGTCTAGACGAGGCGGTAAGTGGAATTCAAGATACACTGGAAAGCGGAATTCCGGCGGAGCAATGGACCAGCTTGTCTAACCAACTGGAACAGATCGAACACAGTTAAAATCACGGCATGACGTGTATTCTCTGGAAGTCTTTGTAAAACAAAATGAATGATACAGCAACACATTGAAAATGTTGCGAAAATCAATCCAAAAAGGCCCCTGCCGAAAAGGCATATAGGGAGCCTTTTTTTGCTACGAACAACCTGAAATAAAGAGAATATTCAAACATTTGATTGAAAGGTGGGTATTTACCTTCGTTAATGCGTCAATAAGCTGAAAGCAGGCAGAATATGGTCTGTTATTCGCTTTGCCGCGAATGGGGTACGGTGATAAACTTCATAAATGTTCATAGTATTTTTGAACGACATAAGAGGAGGAGAAACATGGATGTTCTTAGGCAACTGCAAATCTTTTTTTGGGAAAAGCGAACGTATTTATTTGTATCAATCTTGTTCCTCGCCTTAGCGACCGCACTTGGGTTGGTGTATCCGTACATGCTGAGGATACTGATTGATGATATTATTGTTCCGCGAACTTTTGAAGACGTTCCCATCATTGCTTTGACTGTGTTAGGTGTAGTTATTTTGAAAGCGGGAATGCAGTTTTTACACGGTTTTTTTGGAGGACGCTTGGGTAACTTCCTGGCGTACAGACTTCGTAACGCATGTTACGAAAAGCTTCAATTTTTATCCTTCCGTTATTATGATACGGCCAAGACAGGTGATCTGATGTCCCGCCTCACGGGAGATTTGGAAGCCATCCGTAACTTTATCGGATTTGGTTTCGCCCAGATTCTCAACATGGTTTTGATGGTCGTGTTCGGCGCAATCATGATGATGACCATGAGTTGGCAGCTTACGCTGTTCACACTCATATGCATCCCATTACTTGCCTTCGTTGCGCTGAGATTCGAATCCAAAATTCACCCTGCATTTCAGGAGATGCGGCTGGCGCTCAGTTCACTGACGACAGCGGTACAGGAGAATATCACTGGAGTACGTACGGTAAAATCCTTTGCACGTGAGCCTTATGAAGTGGAGAAATTCTCCACACGCAATGAGCGTTACAAGACGAATCAGATTCATGCCGCAACATTGTGGAGTCGCTATTTTCCAATCATGGAGATTCTTGCTTCGGTGAGTATCGTTTTGTTGCTGATAATCGGTGGAAGAATGGTTATACAGAAGACGCTGACACTCGGTGAACTCGTTGCCTTTTTCAGTTTGATCTGGTACATAATCGGTCCAATGTGGAACCTTGGGTTCCATATCAACAACTATACGCAATCCAAAGCTTCAGGTGAACGGGTGCTCGAACTGCTCAATACGCCAGTGGATGTGGAAGAAACGCAAGATCCGGTCATTGTGGAGGCAGATCAGGTCAACGGCCATGTAACGTTTGAATCCGTTACCTTTGCCTACGGCAATAAAATGCCAGCGGTAACCGATATTAATTTTGATGCTGCACCCGGTTCTGTAATCGGTTTCCTCGGGGGAACAGGGTCAGGTAAATCGACCATTATTCAGCTCCTGATGCGTGCCTATAACGTGAACTCGGGAACGATCAAGCTGGATGGCAAAAACATCAAAGATATAGGTATCCGTAGTTTGCGGAGTCAGATCGCTTCTGTTTTCCAGGAAACATTCCTGTTCTCATCCAGCATTCGCAATAACATATCATACGGACTTAAGAACGTCACTATGGATGAAATTATCCGTGCAGCCAAGCTGGCCAAGGCTCATGAATTCATTATGGAGTTCCCGGACGGATATGACACGGTGGTTGGTGAACGCGGTATGGGATTATCGGGTGGACAGAAACAGCGGATTGCGATCGCAAGGGCTTTGCTGAAAAATCCGAAAATTCTGGTACTTGATGATGCAACCAGCGCCGTGGACATGGAGACAGAACACGAGATTCAGTCCGGTTTCCAGGAAGTTATGCGCGGCAGAACAACATTTATTATTGCACACCGGATATCTTCACTACGACATGCAGATGAGATTCTGGTGCTCGATGAAGGTCGCGTGGTACAACGTGGCAAACATACCGAACTCATTGAAGTGCCTGGACCATATCAGGATGTTTATAAAATTCAATATGCAGATTATATTGCCCGCGGTAAGCGGGAGGCTGGGGAGCAGGTGAATTCATGAGTGCCGAAACGATAGCAGACAGGCGCGAGGCAAAAGTGGCCTCTGAGAAGAAACTGAATGAACGATTTGTGTATCAGGATGATGAAATTATTGAAAAACCGTTTAACTGGAAAGAGTTCGGACGTTTATTTGCATACATGAAACCTTATGCAAAACAATTGTTACCACTCGTTATTCTAATGATGATCTTGGGTACCATTACGAAATTGTCCGTACCTTTTCTAATCAGTCTGGCGATTGACCGGGCCATCGCACCGGCAACGGGGTTGCCAAGCATGACTATGCTATATCTTATCGCAGGCTCCATATTTGTGTTGTATCTCATTCAGTGGGCTGCCAATACGTACCGGATCAAATTGACAAACATTATCGGACAGCGTGTTATTTATGACCTTCGCTCGGATCTGTTCAAGCATATCCAGAAGCTGTCCTTTAACTTTTTTGACAAAAGACCGGCAGGTTCCGTACTGGTACGTGTTACAAATGATATTAACTCCCTTCAGGATCTGTTCACGAACGGTGCAGTTAACGTCATGATCGACTGCGTACAGTTGCTCGGCATCATTGTGATCTTGCTGTTGATTAACTGGAAACTGGGTCTTGCCGTGATCATTACGGTGCCAATCATGTTTATCATCTCGACCAAACTGCGGGTGCTGATCCGTCGGGCTTGGCAGGATGTGCGCATGAAGAACTCTCGGATTAACTCCCACTTGAATGAATCCATTCAGGGGATTCGAGTGACTCAGGCTTATACCCAGGAAAAAGAGAACATGAAATACTTTGACAACATGAACCTGTCCAGCAAAAAGTCATGGGATAGAGCATCAGCGATGAACCAAGGCTTCGGACCGCTGATTGAGATTACCGGCGGTTTCGGTACATTAATCCTCTTCTGGTTTGGTGCTTACCTGATTCAGGAAGGTCAGTTGACTGTGGGATTACTTGTGGCTTTTGCCAACTATGTCGGCAACTTCTGGGACCCAATCAACCGTCTGGGACAGATGTACAATCAGTTGCTGGTTGCGATGGCATCATCGGAGCGTATCTTCGAATTCATGGATGAAAAACCAAGTATCGCGGATAAACCAGGTGCCAAGCCACTTCCTTCTATTAAAGGAGATATCGCATTCGAAAATGTGGTGTTCGAATACGAGAAGGGCAGACAGGCGCTGAAAGGAATCAGTTTCTCGGCGGCTGCGGGACAATCGATTGCACTTGTTGGTCATACGGGCTCGGGTAAAAGTACGATCATCAATCTGATCAGTCGTTTCTATGATATATCCGGCGGACGTCTCACCATTGACGGACAGGATGTGCGGGATGTAACGGTAGAGAGTTTACGGAGCCAGATCAGCATTGTATTACAGGATACTTTCATCTTCTCGGGTACGATTCGTGACAATATTCGATTTGGACGACTGGATGCAACAAATGAAGAGGTGGAGGACGCAGCCAAAGCAGTCAATGCACATGAGTTCATCATGAAGCTGCCTGGCGGATATGATACCGAAGTAGAGGAACGCGGGAACGTATTATCCATGGGACAACGACAACTGTTATCCTTTGCCCGTGCGCTGCTTGCTGATCCACGCATACTGATTCTGGATGAAGCTACAGCGAGTATTGATACAGAGACAGAGCTTAAAATCCAGGAAGCGTTGAAGGTGCTGTTGCAGGGAAGAACATCCTTTATGGTCGCTCACCGTCTCTCAACCATCCGGAATGCAGATAACATTATCGTCCTGGATCATGGTGAAATTAAAGAAGAGGGCAACCATGAGCAGCTTATCCAAAAACAAGGCGTCTATAATGGATTAATAGAAGCTCAATACAGATTTTTGTGATGAAAATGAAAACTTCGGATGCTTGTGAAGCGTCTGAACATCTATGAACTTATAACACTCTGGTGTTCTATAGCCTGTTCTTTCAATAATAAGTGCATCTTATTCATTGAAGACAGGTTAGAGGATAGCCGGAGTGTTTTTTTTAAACGTTAGTGTGGTATGTTATATTTTTGAAGAATGAAATCAATACTATCGTTCATGGCTGGAGGGAGATCAATGCAGATGGACAACAACGAAATAAATTCAAAGCATTTGGATCACCTGGATCATATGATTTTTAGGCTCCTTCACGTGAATTATACAAGTGATCCTGCGACGGAGTGGTTTCTGAGGAAACACTTCATTGAAACATACATGTTAATATTTGTAGCCAGTGGACAAGGGTGGTTGAAAATAGATGGCAGTTTCATTGAATTAAAGGCGGGAGGACTGTATGTAGGCTTCCCGGGGCAACTGGTTGAGGCAACTGTGCATTCGTTGGATGAACGAGGTGTGTATCACATGGATTTTGATGTCATGTACGCACTGGAGCAGGAGGGTGGAACAGCCCTTGAAATGATGAAGCAACTTTTACGTAATGAAGTGAATGGCGAGGTCAGCTCATCTTCGCTCGTTGCTGTTGGCGTGATCTGTCAGATGATTTACCACCACACGTTGAAGAAGGATGGTTTGCAAAGGTACTATGGTCAGATTCGTTTTCAGGAACTATTGTATACCATGTTTTACGAGGTGGCCTGTGCCGAAAAGACGGATCTGGCTTCACCAATTGAACATGTTAAAAGTTACATGGAGCAGAATTATTCGAAGAGATTAACCATTGAGGAATTAGCAAATGTGGCACGAATGAGCCCTCGACACTTCATGCGTTTATTCAAGAAAAGGTATGGTTACAGTCCAGTGGACTATTTAACGCTATACCGAATTAAACAAGCCCAGATCTTAATGAGAAATGATCACAGTTATCGACTCAAGGATGTGGCATCGTACGTGGGTTATCAGGATGAGACGTATTTCCGGCGTAAATTCAAGCAAATCTCTGGCATTCCACCAGCAGCGTTTATACGTAATAGCAAACAAAAAATTGCTGCGGTTCATTCTGTGAGCATTGGTATACTGCTTGCATTGCAGATCATTCCCTGTGCCGCGCCGGCAAGTCATCCGTGGACATACTATTACCGACGTAAATATGAAACGGACAAAGTTATGCCACTCGCAGAGAGTGAGACCACCTGGCTGGAACAGCTTCGATTAGTTAAACCTGATTATATTATTACTGTTGGGACGGAGTCTGAGGATTTGCAAAAACAGCTTCATTCCATTGCTCCTGTGTGTGACCTCCCGTTGGGAAAAGGAGATTGGAGAGAGCATTTGAGATATGTTGCAAGCTTTTTGGACAGGTCTGATATTGCAGAGGTATGGCTTCAAAGATATAAAGAGAAGGCAACGACCATAAAGGACCAGCTTGAGGATTTCATACGAAAAGACAGATTAGTTGTACTCAAAGTTTATGGTGAAGCGTTGCAGATGTTAGGCCCAAGGAGTATTGCTTCCGTTTTTTACGTTGATATGCAAATGGAGGGTCCCGAAGGAGTTGAGACTTATTGGGAACGGGGCACAGTAACCATTAGGGAGTTGTCTGTTCTCAACGTTGAAAGAATATTACTGATTGTGGGTGATGATGAGACATCCAGGCAGACATGGTCTGCTGTGCGTAAGTCTGAAGAATGGCTTGCGTTGTTAGCGGTACAGAATGGCAGAATGGATATGCTTTTGTCGAGCGTCCTGCTGGACTACACTGCATTTACCCATGAGCTTATGTTGGATGAAATATTAAAGTTATGGCAAGATCGTCCATAGCAAAAAGTCTGAATAGTCAATATCATACCTGAACATATTTTAATATACTTACTCCTATATCAAATGATAATGATAATTATTATTAATTAGACGTTGTCATAACTAAATGCCATATAGGGGGTACATAAAGAATGAGATTCAGATGGTTAACGGTACTATGCACCATGATGTTGGTGCTCATTATTTCGGCTTGTGGTGCAGCGGGGCAAGATGAGGCTACGAGCGAAGGTCAGAAGACTGGTTCTACCAATACATCCACAACAGAAACAAGTCAGGTAAAAAAAGTGAACACGGAAATGGGAGAAGTTGAAATTCCGGTGAACCCACAAAAAATAGTTGGTTTGTCGGTTGTATATCCAGAATTTTTATATTCACTTGGCATCGTACCCATTGCTGTACAGAACTACCATGAGGATTTTCCTTCTTACTTGCAAGAAGCATTCGCAAACACGATGAAAATGGGAATAGGAAGAACGCCTAACTTTGAAGCACTCATGGAGGCAGCTCCGGATTTAATTACCGCTCCTGACTGGTGGTCCAAAAAGGACTATGATCAGCTTACTCTGATTGCACCTACCGTACTTTTGCCACAGCGTGATGATTGGCGCGATGAACTGCGGGATATGGCCAAAATTTTGGACAAAGAAGAACAGGCAGAAAAGGTGATTCAGGATTTGGTGGATAAGGAGAAGGTAGCTGCTGCCAAATTGGATAAGCTGATTGGAGAGGAGACTGTTCTCTACATTAGAGTGATGGAAAAAGAAATCGTACTTCATGGTGAGAACCTTGACCGAGGAAACTTTGTCCACAAACGATTGGGAATGAATCCACTTCCTAATTTCCCGAAAGATCAAACTGCCATGTCCGTATCCTTGGAAGTACTGCCTGAATACAACGCAGATCATCTGATCGTTCAGCTGGATGATGAGACTAATCCGGAAATTAAAAAGAAATTTGAAGATATGTTATCTTCATCATTATGGAAAAATCTGAAAGCAGTCAAGCAGGACCACGTCTATATGGTGGGTGGCAAGGAATGGTTCAATCTGGGAATGTCTCCACTTGCCGATGAATATGTCATTGATGATATTGTTGCTACTTTTGAAGCAAAAAACAAATAAAGCAAACGGGTAAAGTGACATGTATCTAGAGTTCATAACTAAATTAACAAGGTGTGTTTAAAATGAATGAAGAAGATATCTATGATGTAACCATCATCGGAGGCGGCCCTGCTGGCATGTATGCGGCTTTTTATGCAGGGATGCGTGATATGAAAGTTAAAATCATCGAAGGTAAAGACCAGCTTGGTGGATTTCTGCACACCTATTCGGAAAAAACAATTTGGGATGTAGGCGGTCTACCGCCTATGAAATGTTCGAAGTTGATCGAGTGGCTTGTTCAGCAGGCAAATACATTTAATCCAACGGTTGTATTGAATTGCAAAGTGGAAAGGTTCACTCGACTGGATAACGGAATATGGAGTATGTATATCACTGGAGGGAAGATACATTATACGCGCACGATCATTGTTGCAGTGGGCCGCGGTATCGCAGAAATTCAAAAATTGAAGCTTCAAGAGCCAATGGAATGTGAGTATGAAAATCTTCATTATACCGTCCAAAATCCAGAACATTTTTCAGGGAAACGTGTGCTCATTTCAGGAGGAGGCAACAGTGCAGTAGATTGGGCAATTGAACTTGCTCAACTTGCTCGCAGTGTAGTTGTAATCCACCGGAATAATGAGTTTCGTGCAATGGAACGCAATGTTAGCGAGATGAACAATGTAACGGATGTCAGAACACCATATAGCATCACACGGCTTCATAATCATGGTGAACGTATCCATCAGGTTGTAATTACGCATATGGAGAGTCAGGACAATGTATTTTTAGATGTGGATGAAGTCGTCATTAGTCATGGGTATAAAAGCAATCTAAGTGATCTTGTCAGTTGTGGCTTAGCAATGGACGATGGAATGGTTCTAATGAGTCATCATGCACAGACGAGTCTGTCGGGTGTTTTTGCAGCAGGAGACTGTGCGACGCACGAAAGCAAAGTTAGACTCATTGCAGGAGCCTTCAATGATGCGATCGTGGCAGTTAATAGTGCGAAACAATATATGACGCCAGGTGCACCAAAGATGGCTTATGTTTCTTCCCATAATGAAATCTTTAGAGAAAAAAATCGACAAATCCCAAGTCTTTAAACTTGGGATTTGTTTGCGTATTTTGATTCGTTGGAGTATTAAAGTCTGCTCTGTTAACATTTCCTTAATTTTGGGAGGAATGGAAGGAGTATCGAATCCGAGAGCAGTAATTGTAAAATTTGATCGAAAAAACACAAAAAATCTTGTAAAATTCACAAGAAAAATAGGGAGCACTCTTGCAATCTTTAACCAAAACCCCGAAAATAGAGAGACAGACAGATATAGAAGATTTCTCTTTGGGAGGATTGGAAAGAACATGTGGGGTGCTCCTTTTACGGCTCAAGCCAAAAAAATGCTGCTACTAGGCAGTGGAGAATTGGGAAAAGAGGTCGTTATTGAGGCCCAACGACTGGGAGTAGAGACGATCGCTGTTGATCGTTATGAGAACGCACCTGCGATGCAGGTCGCGCACCGGTCTTACTGCATCGACATGCTGGATGCCGAAGCTTTGAAACAATTGATCCGTAAAGAAAAACCTCATTACATCGTACCTGAGATTGAAGCTATTGCAACAGAAGCTTTACTGGAGCTTGAGGAAGAGGGATTTTGTGTAGTACCTACTGCCCGAGCTGCACGTTTAACGATGGATCGCGAAGGCATCCGTCGGCTTGCAGCCGAACAATTGAAACTTCCGACAGCTGACTACCTTTTTGCGGACAACCTGGAACAACTTCAGGAAGCCGTACGTAAGCTTGGCACACCTTGTGTCATTAAACCATTGATGAGTTCTTCCGGCAAAGGGCAGAGTGTATGCCGAACACCGGACGACGTGGAGGATTGCTGGAATATTGCTCTTTCGGGGGCTCGTGGCAAATCCGTTCGTGTTATCGTGGAGAGCTTTGTGCAATTTGACAGTGAGATTACATTACTCACCGTTAGATCTGTATCAGGCACCGTATTTTGTCCTCCGATTGGTCATATTCAAAAGGATGGGGATTATGTCGAATCCTGGCAGCCTCATGCAATGACTCCTGAGCAATGGCAGCAAGCTTGTCATATTGCCAAATCCGTCACGGATGAACTTGGCGGGTATGGACTGTTTGGAGTGGAATTGTTCCTCACATCGGATGGGGTTGTGTTCAGCGAGGTATCTCCTCGTCCGCATGACACGGGTATGGTTACAATGGTGACGCAAGACAGTTCCGAGTTTGCGCTGCATGTACGTGCAATTCTTGGTTTTCCGGTCACAGGTGTACATCTGTTGACACCGGGAGCTTCAGCAACGCTGAAGGCTAATGATGAAACATCTGACTTTACTGTAGGCGGGATTGAAGAAGCACTGGCTCTTCCTCGTACTCAGATTCGTGTATTTGGCAAACCTGAGACCAAAGTAGGACGCCGAATGGCTGTAGCCTTAAGTGCTGGCCAAGATGTGGAAGAAGCTCGTAAAACAGCGGTGCAAGCCGCTAATATGCTGAAAGTGGAGGTAAATCATGTCCAATAATGTTGAGGCCCCTGTACTGATGATCCGAGAGTGTGAGCTGCGAGATGCTGAAGCGGTAACGGGACTGATGCGAGAGGTCAGCTATCCGACAACAACCAATGTCATGAAAGAACGTATTGAATGTTTGGAAACCAATCCAAATGCATGCATGCTTGTTGCCGAAGTGGATGAACAAATTATTGGTGTGATTGGCTTGCAATGCGTGCAAAGTCATGCCTATCCAGAACCTGCCGCACAAATTACTTCCCTGATTGTAGGTCAAGAACATCGTGGTGGTGGGATTGCCCGTCGTCTGATGGCTCGTGCCGAAGATTGGGGCAGACAGCAAGGTGGTAAACAACTGTTTGTCACGGGTGCAAACCGTGAAGTGACTTCAACAACGTACTCTTTTTATGAGCACATTGGTTTTCAGAAGAGAGGTTATCGGTTCAGTAAAGTTCTTCTATAGTATAAATAAAGTTTCTTCTATTGCATGGAAATTCTCATGATATCCTGATCTGCAGATTCTTGTGTGGTGAATGATAAATAGATGGTGAAGCGACATTCGACTAGCATTTTTAGTCCGAATGTCTTTTTTTTATGCTTTTGTCGATGGGGGGAGAGCCTTACAGGATAAGCCCTCAGTCAAATCTGTAACATTCTAAAAAATGACAAAAAAGTTACTTTTCCATATTTTATAGGTTCACAATCTCCGGTTGAATTGATATACTGCTAGAGTATTAATTACAAAGTTGTAATAACTAATCTTAAGGAGATGAATGAATTTGAAAAAGAAATGGATGAAAACTGTCGTAACGAGTAGTCTGACAGCCGTACTGGCCGTAGGGGTAATGCTTCCTGCTTCCGCGTCTGCTGCAGATTCAACATATAAGACTATCACAACGTACAAAATTACAAGCACAGACAGCTTGAAAGCTTATATTGAGAAATGGCTCAAACAAAATGGATACACCGTATCCGAGGGGCAAATTGTAGAGAAACCTGCTACGCAGCCTGATCAAACGACAAAACCTGCTGAGCCGACCACAAAACCAACTCAACCAACAACAAAACCTGCTGAGCCTACAACTAAGCCGGAGCAACCGACTAAACCAGCACAACCAGCTCAAGAAGAAAAACCGGCAACTACACCGGCAAAAGATCCTTCAAACACAGGTAACAATACAAGTAATAATGGTAGCGAAAGCACACAATCCGACTTTGCTACTCAAGTTGTAAAACTTGTGAACGCTGAGCGTGCTAAAGCAGGTCTGAACGCACTGACTTCAGATGCACTTCTGGACAAAGTAGCTGTTGCGAAAGTAAAAGATATGAGTAACAACAACTATTTTGACCACCAGTCACCTACGTATGGTTCTCCGTTTGATATGATGAAACAATTCGGAGTAACATACAGCTATGCAGGTGAGAACATTGCCCAAGGACAAAAAACACCACAGGAAGTGGTTACAGCTTGGATGAATAGTGAAGGTCACCGCGCTAATATCTTGAGCAAAAACTTTACACATATCGGTGTAGGTTTCTATAACGGATACTGGGCACAAGAGTTTATCGGTAAGTAATCGATTTATAATGAAGAAAGTATGATTTTCTTTTCCACAAGGTTATGCCAGTACACAGTTCATATCTGTGTATGGTATAACCTTTTTTCCGTAAAATGACATATAAAAAATGAATTCTGCGAATGCAGCGCCAAAGTTTGCAAATTAACGACAGAACATTTATGTTATTTAGGAATAGCATCATCAAGGCGTGTCTGAAAACTCCGAAGTAAGCGGATTTTCAGACACGCCTTAATGTAAAGTCATTATAAATTATAAAGCACCCGGATTGGTGTACATGAGCGGAGATGTGATGATGAAAAAGAAAAAAAGCCTTGATTCAGCACCATGGATCTGGAGAACTGTCAGTACAGTATCCATCTTGGCAACTTTGCTGTTGTTATTTGGATTTGGATACGCCATAAAAGACGTGATTTTCCCCGAGGGAGATTCCGCATTAACTACAGGTCAGGAGGCAACTGCTCCATCTAAGGATATCGAGGGGAAACCCGCTGTCGTGGAAGATGGCAAGATTCGGATGGCCGTCATCGGCGATTCCCTGGCAAGAGGCACGGGGGATGATGAAGGACTCGGTTTTGTGAGACGTGCAGGGAATCTGCTTAAAGATAAAGGATATGATGTTCAGGTTCTTAATAATCTGGGTGTGAACGGTTTGAGAACAGATGCTTTATTGGAAAAACTCGATGAGCAAGGCGTGCGTTACGTCCTGCAACAGTCCAATTTTATTTTGCTCTCGATCGGCGCAAATGATTTGTTCCAGGGAGGACAAGTTCTCCAGGGGGAAGATCCGCCAACAGCAGAGCAGCTGGCAGCGGCTTTGCCGGAAACGTCCAAGCGCCTTCAAGAGATATTGAAGAAAGTCAAAGAAATTAATCCCGATGCACAGATTGCGTACATAGGGCTGTACAATCCATTTGGTGATGTGAAGGAACTGGAGAAGCCGGGTAATGCAGTAGTTGCTGCATGGAACGATGCTGCACTGGCTATTTTGAACAATGAGGACAAGATGACACTGGTCCCTACATTCGATTTATTTGAAAATCATCTGGGGGAGTATCTCTCGTCAGATCATTTCCATCCCAACGGACAAGGTTATGAGCAAATTGCAGTTCGGATTGCACAGGAATTCCAGGCAGATACATCGGCAGAAGGGAGCGGAAATTAAATGGCAGAGCAGCAGTATGATTCCGTCCTATCCGTACAGAATCTGAAAAAGCGGATCGGACGCAAATGGATCATTAAGGACGTTACATTTGACGTGAAACCGGGTGAAATCTTCGGATTTCTCGGTCCCAACGGTGCCGGCAAAACAACTACGATACGGATGCTGGTCGATCTGATCAAACCAACAGAAGGAAAAATTAAAGTCTGTGGTTATGATGTGAATCGGGACCCTGAGCGTGCTTTGAAGTATGTAGGCTCCATTGTTGAAAATCCGGAGGTATATACATATCTGACAGGGTGGGAGAACCTGGAGCATTTCGCTCGCATGCAACCAGGTGTGGACAATGAACGAATTCAGGAAGTTGTAGATATTGTGCGTCTGGATCAGCGGATTCACGATAAAGTCAGAACGTACTCATTGGGTATGCGTCAACGGCTCGGTATTGCACAAGCGCTGCTTGGGCGACCGCGTCTGCTTATTCTGGATGAACCGACAAATGGTCTTGATCCAAAAGGGATTAAGGAACTTCGTGTCTTTATTAAGCAACTTGCCAGTGAAGGTATGGCTGTATTTGTCAGCAGTCACTTGTTAAGTGAGATCCAGCTTCTCTGTGACAGAGTAGCCATTATCAGTGCTGGGCGTGTGCTTGCTGTTGGAGGTGTAAGCGAACTGATTGAAGATCATTCCAAGTTGGCCATATGGCATGTTTCACCACTGGAGCAAGGCAAAAAAATGTTGCAGGATGCAGGCATTGCTCTGGTAGGTCGACCTGCGGATGTGATGGATGATACCATTGTTGCGGGCCTTGGTCCCAACGCTGTGGTTGCCGAGATGCACGAAGATCGAATTCCTGATATGGTGCAACAGATGGTTCAAGCTGGTGTACAGGTTGAAGGGGTACAGCGGATTCAGCCTACGCTTGAACAACTATTCTTAAAAATGACAGAAGGTGAATCCATTGAGTAATATCATGCCGCTGATCCGCAATGAAACGATTAAGATGGTGAAGAAAAAACGGCTTTATATTATATTTATTGTACTTGCGGTCCTCGTACCGATGTTTACGTATGCCCAGATGAAATCTGCGGAGAATAATCGCGACAAGTTTGGCGGCGATTGGCGTCTTGAACTGCAACAGGCCATCACAGACAATCAAAATTCGCTCGGTAGCGATCGGGTACCTGAAGAGTACAAAAAATATAGAACAGTATATATCCAGCAGATGCAGTATTATCTTGAGAATGACATCAATCCCAAAGAACCGGGCGGTGTCACCTTTACGCGGGAGTTCATGAACAACGCGGTTGGATTGTTTATTCCACTGTTAATCATGGCTATTGCTTCAGATCTTGTTTCTGGTGAACGTACGACAGGGACGATTAAAATGCTTTTAACGCGTCCGGTTAGACGCTGGAAAGTGCTTCTGAGTAAATTAATTACGCTGATTATGTTTGTTTCGATCATAGTGGTATCAGCCTACATTATATGTTATGTCATATCGGGCGCGGTCTTTGGTTATAAAGGCTTCAACATGCCAATCTTCACAGGATTCAAAGTTGTGGGAACAGATGTCGATATGTCGGCAGTGCATGCTGTAGACCAGTGGCTTTATATGCTAATGCAGGCAGGACTGATCTGGTTTGTGAGTGTAATTGTGGCTATGCTTGCATTTATGGTATCCGTGCTTGTGCGCAGTACTGCTGCAAGTATCGTTATCATGATGGCCGCGCTGATTGCAGGAACAATCTTGACCAGTATGGCAGCATCTTGGCAGACAGCGAAGTATTTGTTCATGGTTAACCTCGAACTTCCGAATTATTTGTCTGGCGGGTTACCTCCAATCGAGGGTATGAATTTAGGTTTTTCCCTTATTGTGCTTAGTGTTTGGGGCATTGCTTCACTCATTGTGTCATTCCTTGTCTTTACGAAACGGGATATCTTGAATTAAAATGGACAAGGATAAGAAAACATCTGTTTGCATTTTAGGCATTTTTTTAGTTGCAAGTTAAGAAGGGGGAGCATGAATGGTCGAGCAAATCGATATGTCGGCAGGTTCGACAGGCGGAGGACAGGGGTCTTCAGGCTACGACGCGGACGACATTCAAGTACTTGAAGGGTTGGTAGCGGTACGGAAACGGCCGGGGATGTATATCGGCAGCACCAGCACTTCAGGTTTACATCATTTGGTATGGGAAATTGTCGACAACGCTGTCGACGAACATCTCGCCAAATTCTGCTCCAAAATCGATATCACGCTGCATAAGGACGGTTCTATTACGGTTCAGGATAACGGAAGGGGAATTCCGACAGGTATACATAAAACAGGGATTCCTACTCCCCAGGTCGTGTTTACGATTTTGCACGCAGGCGGAAAGTTCGGTGGATCAGGATACAAAAAATCAGGCGGTTTGCACGGTGTAGGTGCGTCAGTTACAAACGCATTGTCCGAGTGGCTTGAAGTCGAGATTTTCCGTGATGGCAAGATTCATCGTCAGCGATTCGAGTATTGGAAGGACAAAAAAGGGATTGAACATGTCGGTGAACCGGTCTCCGGTCTCGAAGTGTTGGGCAATACCAATCGGACAGGTACAAAAGTTACATTTAAACCGGATATTCGGGTGTTCCAGAGCGGCATTCAATTCAATTATGATACATTGGCAGAACGTCTTCAGGAGATTGCTTTTCTGAATTCGGGTCTGAGAATTGTGCTCAAGGATGAACGTTCGGGCAATCAGGATGAATACATGTATGAAGGCGGAGCAAGCCAGTTTGTTGCTTTTCTTAACGAAAATAAAGATGTGTTGCATGATGTAATTCACTTCTATGCGGAGAAGGATGACATTGAAGTCGAAGTGGCAATCCAGTATAACGCGGGTTATACGGAAACACTGGCTTCGTTCGTGAACTCAATCCCTACTCGGGGCGGCGGTACTCATGAGACCGGATTCAGGGCTGCGTATACCCGTGTAATGAATGATTACGCGCGGCGTACCAGCATGATCAAGGAAAAAGATAAAAATCTCGAAGGTAATGACCTGCGTGAAGGTATGATGGCCGTCATCAGTGTCAAAATGTCAGATGTTGAGTTCGTAGGTCAGACCAAGGATCAGCTCGGCAGCGCTTCCGCTCGAAGTGCAGTGGATTCGGTCGTGTCCGAAAATATTCAGCGGTTCCTGGAAGAAAACCCTCAGGTAGCGCAAACGTTAATTCGCAAAGCGGTTCAAGCTTCCAGAGCCAGAGAAGCGGCTCGCAAAGCACGGGATGATATGCGTACAGGCAAAAAGCGCAGTGAAAGTTCCAACCTGAACGGCAAGTTGACGCCGGCGCAATCGAAGGATTTTACCCGAAATGAGTTATTTATTGTCGAAGGGGATTCCGCAGGTGGTTCTGCCAAACAGGGACGCGACTCGAAGATTCAGGCTATTTTGCCGCTCAAGGGAAAACCGCTCAATCCGGAAAAATCGAAGCTGGCTGATATTCTCAAAAATGAAGAATACCGCGCTATTACAGCGGCGATCGGGGCGGGCATTGGAACCGAATTTGCAGTTGAAGACAGCAATTATTCCAAAATTATCATTATGACCGATGCTGATACCGATGGTGCACATATTCAGGTGCTGCTGTTGACCTTCTTTTATCGTTATATGAAGCCTTTAATTGATGCAGGCAAAGTATATATTGCTCAGCCGCCATTATACAAACTTACTCGTAAGTCTGGTAAGCTTGCGACAGTTCGATATGCATGGACGGATGAAGAGCTGGCTAATTACATGAAGGAATTCGGTAATAATGTTGAGCTTCAACGTTATAAAGGACTAGGTGAAATGAACCCGGATCAACTGTGGGAGACCACAATGAATCCGGAAACTCGTGCGATGCTGAAGGTACAGATTGTTGATGCAGCAAAAGCAGAACGTCGTGTATCTACGCTCATGGGTGATAAGGTTGATCCGCGAAAACGCTGGATTGTAGAGAACGTCGACTTTACAGAGTACGAAGAATAGAAGGTGCTTGGAATGAGTCCATCAGAACAATTTATGCCGGCCTTTCTCGAAGAGGTCGTTGGGGACCGTTTCGGTCGCTACTCCAAATATATTATTCAGGATCGAGCCATTCCGGATGTCCGGGATGGGTTGAAGCCAGTACAACGGCGTATTCTGTACGCCATGTACGATTCAGGTAATACGCCTGACAAGACTTACCGCAAGTCTGCCAAAACCGTTGGGGACGTAATGGGTAATTATCATCCACATGGTGACTCATCCATCTATGAGGGCATGGTGCGGATGGCTCAGCCATGGAAAATGGGCCATATGCTCGTGGACGGTCATGGTAACTGGGGATCACAGGATGATGACCCGGCAGCGGCGATGCGGTATACGGAGGCCCGTTTGTCGCCCATCGCGATGGAGATGCTTCGCGATATCGAGAAACGGACGGTTCTGTTTAAGGATAATTTTGATAATACGGCCAAAGAACCGGTTGTATTGCCATCCCGTTATCCGAACTTGCTGGTTAATGGCGTCAGCGGCATTTCCTCTGGATTTGCAACGGAGATTCCTCCACACAATTTGCGTGAAGTCATTGATGCTTCGATCGCTGTGATGGAGAAACCGTCGATTGAGCTGGACGAAATCATGATGTTTATGAAGGGTCCTGACTTTCCAACAGGCGGATTGATTATGGGCGGTGACGGCATTCTGGATGCCTATCGCACAGGTAAGGGACGGATCTATATCCGGTCCAAAACCGAGATTGAAAACATGCGCGGTGGCAAACAGCAGATCGTCATTACCGAAATTCCTTATCAAGTCGTGAAATCTCGTCTGGTTACAGCGATGGAGAACATCCGACTTGAGAAGAAGGTTGAAGGTATTGCCGAAGTGCGTGATGAGAGCGGACGTGAAGGTCTGCGAATCGTGGTTGAGTTGAAAAAAGAAGCGGACGCACAAGGTATTTTGGCTTATTTGCTGAAGAAAACCGACCTGCAGGTCACCTATAATTTCAATATGGTTGCGATTGTGAATAAAGCACCTCATCA
The DNA here is from genome assembly GCF_984798905.1 of Paenibacillus sp. SRL342. Lineage (NCBI taxonomy): Bacteria > Bacillati > Bacillota > Bacilli > Caryophanales > Paenibacillaceae > Paenibacillus > Paenibacillus sp. SRL342. The sequence continues at coordinate 4,381,665 of NZ_OZ481790.1, read as the reverse complement.
ATTAGGATTGAAATCGATTCTCGAGGCTTACATTGCCCATCAGCGGGAAGTTGTAACATTCCGTACCCGGTTTGAGCTGGAGAAGGCGCAAGACCGTGCACATGTGCTCGAGGGCTTGGTAAAAGCACTTAACATCCTTGACGAGGTCATTGCAGCGATCAAAGCGTCGAAGAACCGGCAGGATGCTCAGAATAACCTGATGTGGATGTTTGGATTCACGGAACGCCAAGCGGATTCCATCCTTACGTTGCAATTGTACCGTTTGACGAATCTGGAGATCAATTCTCTGGAGAAGGAACTCGGTGAACTGATGAAAAAGATTGCACAACTACAATCCATTCTGGATAGTGACCGCAAGCTCATCGGAGTCATCCGCAAAGAATTGATGGAGATTCGCGATAAATACGGAATAGACCGTCGTTCTGCGATTCAGGGTGAAGTGGAAGAACTCAAGGTTAATCTCGAAGTACTTGTGAACGCGGAAGATGTATTTGTTACGTTATCCAAAGAAGGATACGTGAAACGTACAGGCATGCAGTCCTTTACACGTTCTGGTGGTGAACGGAGCGGAAGTGGTGTGAAAGACGGCGATTATATCGCTCAGGTTCTGGAAGTAAATACGCTTGAGAACTTGCTTGTCTTTACGAGGAAAGGTCAGTACTTCCTGTTACCTGTTCACCAGGTACCTGAATTCAAGTGGAAAGATCCAGGCACAGCCATTGTGAATGTCATTCCCCTTGCGAAAGATGACCGTATTGCAAGTGTGCTTGCTGTGAAATCCTTTGAAGAGCCAAATCACAGTCTGGTCTTCGTTACGCGAAGAGGACAGGTGAAACGAACGGAGCTGAAGGATTACGTTACCAAGCGTTCCGGTGCAGTTGCGGCTTGTAAAGTGGGCAAGGAGGATGAAGTGTTATCTGTACATCTAAGTACAGGTGGTCAAGATATTATGTTGATTACAAAAGAAGCTATGGCGATTCGTTTCCGAGAGGATGAGGTTAATCCAATGGGACGTGTATCCGGTGGTGTTCGTGGTATTCAGTTAAGAGATACAGATGAAGTTGTATCCGCTCTATGGGTAGAAGGAGATGAAGGTGAAGTTGCCGTGTTGTCCGATCTGGGATATGGTAAACGATCATTACTTCTGGATTACGCTATACAGAGCCGTGGAGGCAAGGGGCTTGCCACATTCGAGTTCAAAGAAGGCAAACGTGTGAAACCGAATGGTAGCCGTATTGCTGGAGCGTTTTATTGCAAAGAGCAACGTAAGATCACTGTAATGACCAAAGAAGGCCAAGTGTTCCCGATCTCTTCGGAAGGTGTTCCGATTAGAGAGCGCAAACATATTGGCAAGCTGATCGTTCATGTGGATAAACAGGACGAGATCGTTGAACTTCTAAGGGACTTCAATGAGAATCAACCAGCATCATCTTCATAAAAACAAACAAACGAGACTTTTCGCAGAACAGCTAATCCTGTCATGCGAGGAGTCTTTTTTTGTTGTTCGAAGGCGGATTAGAAGAGGGCATTCATGCGAAGTTTAACAACCTTCGTCGATTACGGTCGATCGCTAGGAAATTGAAAAAAGGCAGCAGGAATGCGGCTTTGGAGCGCGAAAACTTAAGCAGGTGAAGTGATAACCGGTTGCAGAGAGGAGCGATGGAAGATGTATAATTCCGATTTTGCCAAGTGCTGGTCCAGGTTGACCAAAGATTATAAATTGCATATGGATCAAGAGCTGGCACCCTCATTAACGGAGGCTCAGCTGGCTGTTCTGGAGGTACTTGAAGATCATCAGAAGATGAAACCTTCGGATCTGATTCCTTATCTGTCGACTACGCCAGCTGCTGTAACCATGCTGCTCGATCGAATGGAGAAAAATGATTTGATTCGCAGGAATCGGGATAATCAGGATCGACGCATTGTGTGGGTATCTCTGTCAGAGAAAGGAAGAATGGAAACAGAACGGGGAATCACCATCCGTAATGAATTCATGAACTCTGTTCTCAGTAACATTTCGATGCACAATCAACAATTGCTGGTATATCTGTTAGGCAAAATGACCTCACCCAAGACCAAAGAGCCTGCCTTATCTACTTCGGTATGATACCATGCTGATTCTTCTGAATAACCATAGGAGTGCCTGCTCGTTTCATGCAGGAACCCTATGGTTATTTTATTTACAAATTACATATGATACAGACTGTGTCCAGGTTAGTTGAGTAAAGGCATGGATGTAACACAGTTAGTATGTCCTAATATTATTTTTGTGAATTCATATGTAAAGAGTTGACTATGTAAATATTTTTGTTATAATAAATAATTGTTCCCCTGATATTTCGTGTACGAAATATTATATTCCAAAAGTAAAAGGGTGAATCAATGACTGATACGTATGAAGTATTCTATATTATTAATTCGTTCCGCCAAGTGAATCAAATGCTTTTTCGAGCATTTTGGAATGAAAACAAGGAGATCGAGCTGACTTCGATCCAGTTTATGGTGTTATCCATCCTGAGGGAGCGTCCTTCCATTGGCATCAACGAAGTGGCTGAGCTATGCCATATGGGCAGCAGTTCCATGAGCGCTGTTGTGGAGCGGCTCGTCAAAGGCGAGTATATCGTTCGCACACGTTCAGATGCTGACCGCCGATCCGTTAAGCTTCAGATTACGGATAAAGGGGAACAGGCCCAACAGGAAACGCACCATTTGTGGATGGAAAGAGTGTCACCCATTCTGGATATATCGAAGGAAGACCTTGAGCACCTACTTAGAATTCATAGTCAAATGATTGAAAAGTTAGAAGGAAGAGAGATGAACAACATATGAGTACGACTACTGCTGCAGCTCCATCCTCAGCGATGGACAACATCAAGAAAGGCCCGATTGTAGCGGCATTGTTAATTGGTGCCTTTGTGGCATTCCTGAACCAAACCCTGATGAACGTAGCACTTCCTAAAATCATGGAAGACCTCGCGATCAATGCAAACAAAGCCCAGTGGTTAACCACGGGTTACATGCTTGTGAACGGTGTACTGATTCCGGTTACGGCATATCTGATTGCCAAATTTTCAACGCGTCAAATTTTCATTACAGCCATGACTCTATTTACCATAGGTACATTAGTCTGTGGTCTTAGTCCAACCTTCACCATTCTGATGGTAGGTCGTGTCATTCAAGCGGCAGGTGCAGGTATCCTGATGCCTCTGATGACCGTTGTATTCCTGACCATCTTCCCGATTGAGAAACGCGGTCAGGCCATGGGAACCATGGGGATCGCGATGATTCTGGCTCCTGCGATTGGGCCTACACTTTCAGGTTATGTGGTTGAGCATTATTCCTGGAGATTGTTGTTCTACATCATCTTGCCATTCTCTATTATTGCAACGGCAATTGGTATTGCTTTTGTCAAAAACGTAACACGTCAATCCAGACCTAAACTGGATTATCCAGGCGTTATTTTATCTACACTAGGTTTTGGTAGTTTGCTCTACGGATTTAGTGATGCGGGTACCGATGGATGGGGCAGTGCAATTGTCATTGGATGTCTCGTCGTAGGTGCGATATCCCTGATTCTGTTCGTTATTCGTCAACTGACAACAGATCATCCGCTCCTCGAGTTCCGTATTTTCAAGTACAACATGTACACATTAACAACGATTATCAATATGCTCGTGACAATGGCGATGTTTGCAGGTATGATCCTGCTTCCTATTTTCCTGCAAAACATTCGTGGATTCTCACCGATTGAATCAGGACTTCTGATGATGCCCGGTGCGATATTGATGGGGATTATGTCCCCAATTACAGGTCGCATATTTGATAAAGTGGGCGCACGCTGGCTTTCGGTTGCGGGTCTTGCCATTACGGCGATTACAACTTTTGGACTGAGTCGTCTGGCAATCGATACGACCTACGGCTACATGATGTTTATCTACACGGCTCGTATGTTCGGTATGTCGATGCTGATGATGCCAATCCAGACAGCAGGTCTGAATCAACTGCCTCAACGTCTGAACGCGCATGGTACAGCGATGTCCAATACATTGCGTACAGTTGCCGGTGCGATCGGTACAGCCATTCTGGTTACTATCATGAGTAGTAAGCTCAAAACACATCTGGCGGATGCAGTGGCTGCTGGCCAAGTTGACCCTAATAATAAGACAGCGATGTTAGCAGCTACAGCAGATGCAACGATTTACGGTGTTAACTATGCATTCATCGTGGCTACAGGAATGACCGTGGTTGCTTTGATCATGGCGTTCTTTATTCGGAAAACAAAACCAGCTGTTGAACCTGTTACTGTAGAACAGGAAAAAGCGACGGCTACAGCGTAACGAACATCAGATAAAAAAACAAAAAAGAGAACTCTAGCAGTTGAAAAGGGGTACCCCTAACTGCTTGAGTTCTCTTTTTTTGGTGTGCGCCATAGGAGGAGAGCACTTTTATTATTCGTGCTGGATCGTTGGATCGATAAGAAATACAGGATCGGGCTCATGACCGAACTGTTTGAGATTAATGGTTCCGTTTAGTTGAAACTCCACACCTTCGCTAATCAGTTCTGTTTCCTGCATCATGCGCGAGTGTTCATCTGGTATGGAGATTTCTCCTTTTGCATTGACGACACGGTGCCAGGGCAGACGTTCCTTGCGGCTCATCGAGTGCAGAATACGTACGACTTGTCTCGCAGCTCTTGGACTTCCGGCATGGGCTGCAATCTGACCGTAAGTCATCACTTTACCTTCGGGAATCGCCGCGATGATCGCAATGACTTGTTTGGTAAACGGGGTCACTAGGATGTCTCCTTTCTGTAAATTAGTTAATTAGCAGAAAATATGAAAAAACGTGTCGTTCAGATACAGAATCTGAACGACACGTTGTATGGACAGATGTAACCTGATCCTGTGCACTTATAGAGGTTGTTCAAAAAAACCGCTTTTGATTACGAATGATGCCTATCGGCCTCATAAGCATCGAATATGGAATTCAGCCGAAATGTCCGTTGCTCACGTAGCTTTTCTACGCTCCGCTACTCCATTTCTATCTTCATCCCATCTTCTCGGTACTGAAAACCAGTCTTTTTGAACACGTACTTATTGAGGTTGTCCAAAAGCCTTTTGGTACACGGCAGCGGGCCATTCTGCCCATGGGAATTCTCTTGCAGGTAAAGATTGCAGAATAACTTCTTCCTTGGTAACTGGATGAGGAAAAGCTGCAATCACAGACCATAGAGCAATCTGTTGCCCGGGTTTATTCACGCTTGCGCCGTATTTCTGATCCCCGTACAGAGGACAGCCCATTTCTTTCATTTGCACCCGAATCTGATGAGATCTGCCGGTGTGCAGTTCGATATGAATGAGACTGTATCGATCTGTTTCTCCAATAACCTGGTAATCCAGAACGGCATCCTTACCGCCAGCCGTACCTTTAGGTACAACAGTAACAGTATTTGTACGTGCATCTTTCAGGAGCGTGTGTTTTAACGTTCCCTGCTGTGCAGGCAACTTGCCGTGTACAACAGCTGCATATATTTTACGGAAATGACGTCCCCGCACAGTCTCGGACAATCTCGAAGCTGCTTTGGAAGTCTTGGCAAAAATCATTGCCCCTCCAACAGGACGATCAAGCCGGTGTACTAACCCGAGATACACATTGCCAGGTTTGTTGTATCGTTCTTTCAGATCCTGCTTCAGCAATGTAAGCAAATCCGGATCACCTGATGAATCTTCCTGGGTAGGTACATTGACCGGCTTCGTAATGCCTAACAGATGGTTGTCTTCGAACAGAACCGGAATCGCATCGTGGTCATGCCGATGTTCTGACATGATTAAGACTCCCAACGGCCCAGAATACCACAAGGCAGATCAAGACCACTACGTGTGATTGGCAGACCAATTTCACCTGCAGTAATGTCACCACCGTACTGAGCAGACATCGTCATGGTCAACATGTTGCGCAGAACCGTAGAGGAAATGCCCGTAGTGTAGGAGTTAACCAGCATGAATAATGGATTATCCGACAAGATTGTCATACAAGACTTCAAGAAAGGATATAGGTTCTCTTCCAGTTTCCATGTCTCTCCATTAGGGCCTCGGCCATATGAAGGAGGGTCCATAATAATGGCGTCGTAACGATTTCCGCGACGTTGTTCCCGTTGTACGAATTTGAATACATCATCTGTAATAAAACGAACAGGGCGATCAGCCAGTCCGGATAATTGAACATTTTCCTTGGCCCATTGAACCATGCCTTTAGCTGCATCCACATGCACAACAGAAGCGCCAGCGTAAGCTGCGGCTACCGTTGCTCCACCTGTATAGGCAAACAGGTTCAAGACAGAAATAGGGCGTCCTGCATTGGAGATTTTATCCATCATCCAGCTCCAGTTGGCAGCTTGTTCAGGGAACAGGCCAGTGTGCTTAAAGCTGGTAGGTTTAATGTGGAATTTCAGGTTTTCGTATCCGATCGTCCAACGCTCGGGAATGGGCTTTTTCATATCCCAGTTACCGCCACCGGAAGAGCTGCGATGATAGTGACCATGCACCTGACGCCATTCATTGGTTTCTTGCTCAAGGGGCCAGATAATCTGTGGATCGGGTCTGCGTAAAATCACATCTCCCCAACGCTCCAGTTTCTCGCCGCCTCCTGTATCGATTACTTCATAGTCCTTCCAATTCTTAGCTACGTACATAATGATTTATCCATCCTTCAAAAGTCATTTGGATACTATTGTACAACAAAAAAGGGCTTGTACGCCAGTTGGGGGACGGGAGTGCACCATATACTGAAAAACAAAGATAACCAAAAATTTAATTTGACAATGATAATCATTATCACATATGATTTTGTTAATCCAAAATTCATTCTTTCTTCATGAAGAGAATATAACATGATCAAACTAAAGCGAGGGAAAAATAGATGGCTAAATTGTTAGTGGCTTATGCAAGCATGACGGGAAATACAGAAGAAATTGCAGAACTGATTGTGGAAGGAATTACACAGGGAGGCCACGACGCAGATCTGAAATCCGTAACGGATTGTAATGCATCCGATGTATTGGACTATGACGGATTCATGATCGGTGTGTACACCTGGGGAGACGGGGAGTTGCCAGATGAATTCCTTGATTTCTATGAAGAGTTGGATGAGCTTGACTTGAGCGGCAAGAGAGCAGCTGTGTTCGGTAGTGGTGACACGTCTTATGAGCAGTTCTGCGGAGCGGTTGATCTCGCGGCTGCCAAGCTGCAAGAGCGTGGGGCGGAGGTATCTCCAGAGATGTTGAAAATTGAATACAGTCCGCTTGAGCAGGAGAAGGAAACATGCCGTGACTTTGGCAAACGCTTCGCTGCTGCCGGATTAAAGGTATCCTAAAGATCATGTTAAGACATAATGTTCAGGCAGCGATACCATTGGGAAGGAATGACCTTCCTGGACGTCTGCTTGAAGATTACAGATTGGAAGAAATGCTGCGCAGCCCACACCGATTCATCCGCCCTGAACCAGTGTCTGAGCAGCGTTCTCCACTGCAATGGAGGCATCGTGTACAATATGCGGTGAGTCACGCGGTCAATTCCTTTTACAGTCTCGACCCCGATGTTCGCAAAGAGGTACCTGTACAGTATTTACTTGAGAAATGGTGGCCCAGAAAGACGGATGGTTTCGAATCTGTTCTCCATTACTGGGATGTGAAGAACAAGATTACGGATGAATTGTCACTCGCCATTGCAATGAACGATGATCTGAAGCATCCAGCCATTCTTTTTGAACAGTGGAGAACGGAGTTACCTTCATTATCCATGCATTTATCGATGATATTCCAGGCGGCTTGGCAACCAGAAGGCTGGGATTCGCTGCTTATTCAGAAATATATGGTTGTCCACGATCCAAACGTAGTTGAGGCGTTTCAGCATATGGTCAGTGCATTCTGCTGGGAAGCCTTCGGTAAATTACCGGGTATGATCGAGATATACTGCTTGTTGGAAGGACGCAAAATTAGGTACATCCCTGGACGCCAGTCTCTGATCCGTTCCATGGACTACATTCGCTTGATACGTGACAGCATGCCTCAAGCAGAAGTGTTGGAGTCAGAACAGTTTACGACGCGTGATAAAGCGCGCATCCACGAAGAGGTGGATCGCTGGAGAACGGAAGCCGTTGAACCGAAGAAAACATGGTTGATGTGAAGGCGATTGAAGGATAAAGATATATCATGCAGATAGAGGAGGGGAAGTTGCCATGTCTACCGGTCTAAGTCAAGATATAAGCAGTGGTAAGAGACGTGCAGGAACTTGCGAATTCAGTCCGTTGCCAGTACCCCAGTCGGTTATACGAAAGCTGCTTGATGAAGCAGATCCTTCATTATATGTGATGAGTTCAGAACCGTGGAGGTTTATGTTGTTTGCAGGCGAAGGACGACAGCTTTATCTGGAAGCGGTCAGACAGAGCTATCCACCCCATCTGGCTGATCGCTACGGCGATTGGGCTACATATCAATACACGGAAGCAATTCCAACCCATCTGGTTGTCGTGGCGCATAGAAATGCCCGTGAGGATGATCTTCTGCCGGCCAAAGCCTGGAGCAAACGCTTTAGTATTCTGGCTGCGGAACAGGGGTTGAATGCTGTCTGGAAGATCAATGATTATCAACAACATCCTGTGTTTATGAATTTGATGGGTTTGACAAGTGAAGAGAAGGTGCTGGGGGTATTCCATATCGGTTACGGAGACCAGCCTGCATTGCGGGATATGGATGCAAGCAGACCAGCCTCTGAACTGATGACGGTCTATGACCATCTGGTATAAAAAAAGATTCATTAGTTCTCTTATTTGCTGGTGTTGAATAGAAAATCACGAACGAGCTGACGATTTGTCTGATCTTTCTTGTAAACGGAGAACAACCGATTGGATACCGTAAGGACATTTCCAAAAAAGAATCGTTCGAATTGGGTCTGTCTGCCCCCGAATGATCCAGCCCCAAGCTCCCAGATCAGGCGGAACAGAGCGTTGCGTTCGTGAGAAGCCATATCGTTCCCTTTCAGATATATATTCAGTGAAGGAGCGATATCGGATTGAAACTCTTCTTCCTGAGGGATCATAATCACACCGCTCGAACCCAAGAGCTGCAGAATTTCAATCATCTCAGGATAAAGTTTCGGAAAAAGGAGATTGGCTGCCATCAATGGTTTGGGAGCAGGTAATACAAATCCTCTTCCGTCTGGTATTGCACCTGCCTCCGCGGCCAAGGCCAATGCTTTTAACGATTCAAGACCTGCGAACACACGCGCGGTTTTCTCGACAACATGTGCTTCCGTATTCAGATCCAGCGTATCCGTGAGAAGCTGGATTGTACCGAGAACAAATTCCGTTTTGGCAATATAACGACACAATACCTGATGACCTGCGTGAATATGAAAGTTACTACCACTGAAGAGACGCGAGGACATTTCCTCACTTCCTGCAAAAAATATTCGTTCATGCGGAACGTGCACCCGGTCAAAGATGACGATATTGTCCATTTCTTCATATCTGGAACTCAAGGGATAATTAGTGTGAGATTCGGCTGCGTAGGTATCCCTGCAGACCAGACTGATTCCCGGAAGATCATTGGGGACAGCAAAAGAGAATGCAAATGGATTTTCGTCATCAAATGGGGCGGGAGAAGGTGACGGATAGACAAAAATCTCATCCGATGTGGCTGCTTGTGTAGCCATCATGAATGCTCCGCTAATGATGAGGCCTTCCTCGGTGCGATCTACGACCTTTGCAGCAATAGCATCTTCAGTAGCATCCAGTTGCCCTGAGATTTTGCTGGCATATGGCTGAATGAAGGCATGGGATAGCGTGATATCATGATCACGGCAATACGCATAATAGTTCTTGAGATTTTCTGCATATTGGGGAGATAGTTCGTTCAGGAGATCGGCACCTGTGTAAAAGGACATTATGGCTGTATTCATGTAATCGGGTGAGCGACCAAGAAAGCCATGATGCACATTTGTCCAGATATTCATCCCTTCCCGTCGTTTACGGAGGTCGTCGGCACTGGTTGGAGGCAGGAAGGATATGCCCACAGGTTTGCCGTCTGCCGGGGAGGCATACGTCATCGTTTCTGCAAATTTAGGATCAGATTGCAGATCATACATGTGCATCTGAGTCTCCATTAAACCAGCAAATGCTACATGTTCAGAGCGTTTTCCAGTAATAAGGTTACCTTTGTACCAACAAGGGACGGACTGTGCATCAATTCGTTCGCTATACTGTGTACCACTTTTAACAGGCATTGTTATTCACCTCTTGGTTCTAATCGTTCATAGGCATACTGACTTCTTACGTAGTGTACGTAGGTCATCTGTCCAATGTGCATTGAAGAGGTGAGAAGGATTTTTACAGAATAGGGCTTGATAATAATTATCATTCTTGTTACAATAGACAAAGAAAAAAGGAACCGGTAAGGGCTCCTTTAAGTGAATCACATGAAATTACTTATTTTACTTCAAAAGTCTTACAGTCTGTTTCAGCAGACTGACTTGCTTCTTTGTTACTGTGACTCACGATGTAGATCGAGGAAGCATTACATTTGTTCTCTTGAGCCCAGTGACGACAGGAATTAACTTCACACAATACGTCTTTTGCCATGATTGTTAACCTCACTTTAAATGGATTACAGTCGTTGGTATAAAGAATCCGGATATAACAAGTTGCCGCTTGTCAATCTGGAAAATTTTGTTGCTCTCACGAATCTAGAGGGCTTTTTTGCGTTATACACAACGATGCACACTTAGAATAGCAAATTTAATTGAAGCTTGCAACCAAATGCCCCCATCTGTGGCAAAATAGTGGACGTGCTGTGGTTATATTTGCAAAAAGGCAGTAGTATGTTATTATTTAATAGTAATAATTACGATTAAAAGTCTAATTGATTCTATATAAATTGAACTAAACATTTACACGAAACCAGAGAGGGCAGAAAGAACCTGAAGAAGCGGAGCGTTCGCCTTTATCCCCGGATTTCCCCTCAAGGAAATAACCAAAAAATCTGGGGATAACAGCGATCGGAAGGTTGTTCTGTCATCGAAGTGGTCAGTGTAAATATTCATTAGTTCAACTTAAATAACTTGAATCACGGACTGAAACCATAAATGAAGGAGCATGTGAATACATGAGCAAAATAAATCATATGAATCGGATTCCCCGAGCGAAAGGGATTGATATGGCTGCTTTTTACACGCCAAAAGAGTGTGGGCGAAAAGCCCAGCATATTGTATTTTCCGCAGAAAATGAGCGTATCATTGATGAATTTATCACCATTCTGGGCATGAAAGAGAAGTTCAGGGAGCACGATGTATCGATCCCCAACAAAATGGTCATGTTCGGGCCACCCGGTACGGGAAAAACATTAACGGCTTCACATCTGGCGGAGCGCCTTGATCTGCCATTGGTACTTGTGAGATTAGATGCAATCATTCATAGTCATCTTGGGGAGACCGGAAGTAATGTACGCAAGTTATTCGAATATGCACGTATTAATCCCTGTGTACTATTCTTGGATGAATTTGATGCCATAGGCCGGACACGTGAGAGCAATGATGAAGTGAAAGAGATGGCTCGTGTCGTCAATACGTTATTGCAATGTCTGGACGAATTCGATGGGGACAGCATTCTGGTGGCTGCAACGAATCTGGAAACCCAACTGGATCACGCCATTTGGCGGCGGTTTGATACCAAGATGACCTACGGTATGCCTGATGATTCGAGTCGCAAATTATATATCAATAAGTTGGTGGGATCATTTGAACAGGAGACTCGGCTGGAAGATTACATATGTGAACACTTGACTGGGTGCAGTTATGCGGATATAGAGCAGATCGTTTTGAAAGCAAAGCGGAAAGCAATCATTGCCAGTAGTGCACTTCATAAGCAATTGATCTCGGATGCTTACGATGAATACAGACCACGTGTATTAGAGTGTTGACTGTTTCCGTTTTGGATAGTTTGGATAAAGCAACAAGGAACACGTTGAACTAGCCCAGTCTCCTGAATGGAGTTCTGGGCTAGTTGTCATGTTAGCGAGGTGCGTTATACTTTAACGGCTGCTCCGTATGCTTTTTCTGTATTCATGGCTTCTTGTGTAGCAGTCCAGCGTGGCAGGCTTAATCTGAACATGCTGCCTTCCGGGCTGCTGGAGACAAGTGTCAGTTCACCACCCTGTTCCTGAGCGAGTAGACGGCTATATGTTAATCCTAGACCCAGACCGCGGTTACGACGTTTTTTGAGTTCTCCACGATAGAACCGTTCGAAGATTTTGGGTTGTTCTTCGGCTGCGATGCCTGTGCCGTGGTCCTTAACATCAACGTACAGCATCTGTTCTTCTACGCGTAGATAAATATCGAAGACAGCCTTTTGTTCAGGAGCTGTGGCATGAAGTGCGTTATTAAGCAAATTGACAAGGATCTGCTGAATGCGGAGAGCATCCCCCATGGTAAAGAAGTTAATTGGAGGGGCGTGCAGCTGAACCTCTGGCATTTTGTCCTCGTACGCAATCTTCCACTGATAGATGATCTCACCGACCAACAGCTTCAGATCCGTCCGTTCCTTGCGAACGGCAACACTTCCTGCAGCCATGGCATTATAGTCAAGCAAATCTGCGACCATTCGCTCCATGCGTTCAGATTCCTTCAAAGCGATATCCAAAAATTCTTTTCCTTCCTGTGGACTCACGACATCGTCACGTACTGCCATAACGAGCCCCTTGATGGAAGTTACCGGTGTCTTGAGTTCATGACTTACCCCTGCCAGCGAAAGTGTACGCCATTCTTCGAGTTGTTGGAGACGAGTAGCCATATCGCGAAATGAATTTACAAGTTCATTGATCTCACGCTCTCGTGTATTCAAGTCAAGACTCACATCATAATTGCCACCTCGAATCTGTTCAGCGGCATAGGCGACCTGACGAATCGGTCTGGATAACTTTTTGGACAGGAGATAGATTGTAAACCATCCACAGAGGATTAGTCCTCCGAGGATTAGAGCCACGAGCCATATCGTCTCTGGACCAAATGTAATGGATTGTTTGGACTGCATGACCCACACTTTACCCAAGGTTTGATCGCCTTCGGATATGTTGACCGTTACACCTGCATATTTGTTGTTCCGCGGTTCAAGATAGTCGTCTGACAGTCGATAATGCACATCTTTTTGCTCCATTTTAGGCTGGGAAAAAATCAATTGATTGTTGTTGTCCAAGATCATGACACAAAAATAATGATCTGTGTTGAATAGTTTCTCTCGTTTGGTTACCAGTCTGTCCAGATCGGGTGGAACCCGAAGCATATTGTTTTCACTAGTGACTTGATCAGCGATCTCCAGACCAAGCAGTTCTGCGGTTTTGAGGCTTTTTTCAATAGAGGTTGTTCGAATCCAGTAAAGTGCGCCTGCCACAATAATCGTGAAACCAATACACAAAATGAGAAAATATCGCAGTGTCCAGTGTGACAAAATGGATATGGTTCGTTTGGGTTTCTTTGGTTTCAGTTGGCGATCCAAAATTGATACCCCATTCCTCGTAACGTCCGAATTTCTCCTGTTTCGGGCAACCAGTGGGAGAGGGCCTGGCGCAGTCGTTTAATTGATAAATCCACAGCACGATCACTCCCGTCATAATCCATCCCCCATACCTGCTCAATAAGATGATCCCTGGTAAACGTCCGATTCGGATAATCGGACAGGAATAGCAGTAACGACAGGTCACGAGGTGTGAGTGCAACCTCTGCACCGTTCAGCAGCACCTGCTTGGCAGCAAGATCAATGACGAGATTTCCAAAGGAACGCTTCTCTTTGCCACCTGAGGTCCAATGTGGATTACGGCGCAACACCGCATTAACTCTGGCGACCACTTCTTCCGGTACAAAAGGTTTGCTCATATAATCGTCAGCACCGGCATTTAGTCCGTTGAGACGGTCTGAAATGTCATCCAGTGCAGTTAGCATGATCACGGGACAAGCACTTTTTTCACGAATAATCCGCAGCAGATCCCATCCGTCCATTCCTGGCAGCATCACATCAAGTAATACAAGGGAAGGCGTTACGGTATCAAAAAGGGTAAGTGCAGTCGGTCCATCTGCTGCATGATGAACTTCAAATTCTGCTTTTCTCAGATAAGCAGCCAATACTCGTGCAATAGCTTGCTCATCCTCGACGATAAGTATGGATTTCAAAAAAAGCGTTCTCCTTTCGCTTTGTAAACTTGTACTGATTTTACATGAGCCAGAGCGTAAAGCCAATCCTGTATTACGGATTTCAAAAAAATATGGGACTTGTCTTATCTTGACTTCTTCCTGACACATTCAATTGATATGATTCACTCCAAGAAGCAACCTAAACAATCATGTACTGGAGGAAACATAGAGATGAACAAGAAAGCAAAAGCATGGCTTATTACAGGTGTAGCGGCGGTTGCCGTAATCGGTGGCGGTGGTTACTATATCACAAACAGTTACTTGGGTAATAACGTGGAGATTGAACAGGTGCTTCCTGCGAGCACAGCGACATCGACAACAGCTGTAGATAGCACAGGAACGGTTGTGACCAATGAAACTGCTGGAGCTGAGCAACTGAATGGAGACTGGAGCATCAGCGAAGGTTCCAAAGTATACTTCTCCGTAACCACATCACAGGAGACAGTTAACTTTGTGGACGATAAGGTAACAGGCAATTGGACCATTAATGTTGACGATGCTGCTCAGATGAAGGCAGAAGGACAGATCGAGATGGACGGAATTGATTCCGGGAATGGACAGCGTGATGGTCACGTGAAGCAAGCCGATTTCTTCGACATTGCTACACATCCACAAGCTACATTTACAGCGACTTCATTCGAAGGGGTACCTGCGGAATGGCCTGTCGGTCAAACGGTTGATATCAAAATGAATGGTACCATTACGGTTAAAGGTATTGAAAAAGAAGTAACTTTTGATGCAAAGGCTGCTTATGAGAATAATGCAGTATTGTTATCGGCGACATCGATGGTAACATTCGAAGATTTCGGAATGGAAAATCCACACTCCGTTGTGCTCTCGACAGAAAATGATATTCAGGTACAGCTTGAATTGAAACTTTCTAAATAAGTGTAGCAACGATTTATCTGAAAATCTGTTCTGTTCTGCCTTAGGGTGGGCGGGCAGATTTTTTGCTTTCTTTTGCAAAATAGTGTGATCGATATAGCTCAAATGTAACTGTCACAGGATCATATTGTTAAAATAACTGCTGTTTCCTTTGGATTATGCCGTGTCGCCTATCGCTATTAAGCGCTTACAATGAGGAGGATTCATAACATTCATTGATCCATGCACAATCAAACACAAAAAGGGGGAGATCAAGAGTGAATAAGAGGTACATAAGCGGGTGTCTGGTATTACTGATGCTATTCTGTGATCTGGGGTTAATGGTTCGTCCAGCGGCTGCAGAAGATGCAAAAGTGAACGTGGCACTTAACAAGGCGGTTACGGTAAGTGAGCAAGATCTATTGTATGAGGGACAAAAAGAAAAGGCGGTGGATGGTGATGTGAATACTCACTGGAGTGCGAGCTCACCTTCTTCTGAAAGCAATCCTCATTGGTTGACCATAGACCTAGGTGCGCCATATGAGCTTTCCGGAGCGGAGTTGACTTGGAAGGACAAAGACCAAGTTGTAAAATATTTGATTGAAGTGTCTGATGATGGTAACAACTGGTCGACTGTTGTGGACCAAACGACTAACGAAATAAAACAGACTGTTGCTAGTGAAGAATTCCAGACCAGTACATCTGTCCAGTATGTGAAGGTTACGATTCCGTACTATGCGGGAGCAACTTGGTGGCCTGGGATATCCGAGCTTAAAGTCTGGGGAGAAGAGGAAGAAATTGATCCAGCAACCATTACAAGTTACGATCCCGTTAAGGTCAATACAGTAGCTGGGGTTGCACCTGTTCTGCCTACAAAAGTGACAGCGAAGTATCTGAACGACAAATCTGGTTCGGTTCCAGTAGAATGGGACAGTATCGACCCTTCAGAGTACGCAAATGCGGGCAGCTTTACCGTGACGGGTGCAGTATACGGTGCTTCCTTACCAGCAGAAGCTAATGTAACGGTAGGGGGATATCGAACGGATTATGTTAGAGGAGTAGATATCTCTACTTTAACAGCGATTGAGGATAACGGCGGCAAATACTTAGATAGTAATGGCACAGAAAGGGACTTGCTCGATATACTCAAGGACCGCGGTGTCAATTATGTGCGTCTTCGTCTGTGGAATGATCCACAGAAATCAGGGGGATACAACGACAAGGACGATGTCATTCGTTTGGCCGAGCGGGTGAAGAAAAAAGGTATGAAGATCCTGCTGGATTTCCACTACTCGGATGAGTGGGCGCACCCGGGCCAGCAGCTTCGTCCCAAAGCTTGGGAAGGTCTTTCGCCCGAAGAGCTGAAGCAGGCCGTATACAACTATACGGTTGAAGTTGTGGGAGAAATGAAAGCTAAGGGCGCCATGCCTGATATGGTGCAGATCGGTAATGAGATCAACAGTGGTGTTCTGAACGGCTTGAGCAGTGACGTGGATTTCGAGCAAAATGTTGCATTGCTAAAAAGCGGAGTTGATGCTGTACGTGCAGTAGAAGGAGAGATCACCGATAACGCGGATAAGGTGAAGATCATGATTCATCTCGCAGAAGGCGGCAAGGCGGATACGTTCGACTGGTATTTCAGTGAGCTGGAGAAACGCGAACTGAAGTACGATATCATCGGACTTTCGTATTACCCGTTCTGGCATGGGACGTTTGCAGATGTACAGAAAACGATGAATGAAGTGTCAGCCGAGTTTGGCAAAGATGTCATTATCGCTGAAACGTCCTATCCGTTTTCCTACAAAAACGGGGACGCTCATGGAAACATCATCGGATCGGACGAAGCGCTTCATGTTGGGGGAGCAACATTCCCTGCAACGGTACAGGGGCAATATGATGCTATTGCTGGCATTATGGATATGATTGCTGACGTGCCGGAAAACCGCGGAGCAGGCTTCTTCTATTGGGAGCCCGCGTGGATTGCCGCCAATGTAGGCTGGATTGATTCCGAGGGAGATGCATGGGAAAATCATGCCATGTTCGACTATGATGAATTTCCGGGGAATGGTGGATACTCCTACGAAGGACGTGCCTTGCCATCACTGGATGTGTACAAACGCGGACTGGAGCTTCTGCCCGCAGACCGCCAGCAACTGGATGCGGCACTTACACGAGCCAAATCATTGGTACAGACTGATTTTACTCCAGAAAGCTGGGTGACTCTGGCTCCGGCAATCTCGGCAGCGAATGATGTATACCAACAGGCATACACGCCGGGCGGGGTGAATCAAGCAGATACAGATGCAGCGACAACAGCATTGGAACATGTGATGCAGCAGATGCAGGTTATCACCCCGCAGCTTGACGAGCTCAGAGCTAAAATAGCGGAAGCGCGTACGTATCAGCAGACTGACTGGTCTGCGGCCACTTGGGGGGTATTGACCAAAGCGCTGGAAGGCGCTGAGCAGGTCTTGAATGATCCAAGAACAACACAGACGGATGCGAATACAGCGGTTAAACGTTTGCATGATGCCATTCAAGGTCTATCCAATGTGGACAAAACACAACTGCACCAGTACATTCAACAAATGCAGCAGCAGACTAAATCTTCCTATACACGCCGGAGCTGGTCTGTGTTGGAACAGTCTTTGCAGGCAGCGATCCAGGTCCGAGATAACAATGCTGTTGTCCAGTCTGAGGTCAATTCAGCACTGAGTACGTTGAAACAAGCCTTTACTAATCTGGTCTCTCTGGAGGCTTTAACAACGGGAAAAACGGCAACGGCTTCAAGCAGTGCAGGGACAGGAGGCAATCAAGCCAACTCTCCTGAAGGTGCAATTGACAACAATCCGAACACTTCATGGGGGACCGATAAGAGTATTGACAGCTTGTGGCAAGTGGATTTGGGGCAAGTCGCAAACCTGCGCAAGATCGAGATGTCGATGTGGAGTGGCGGCATCAAATATACGATCGAAGTGTCCAATGATAACAAAAATTTTGTGAAAGTAGTGGACACCACAAGTGATGTTGTTGTATCGACCGCACCTAGCCATGTACTTCCAGAGGGCACGGAGGGACGTTATATTCGGGTAATGATTAAAACAGGTCCCACATGGGTAGGATTCATGGAATTTGAAGCATACGGTACGTTCCCGGCAGACAAAACTGCACTGCAAGCTACTGTAGATGCCTCTGAGAAATTAAAACAAACCGAATACACGACATCAAGCTGGAATGTATTTAGTAAGACGCTTTCTGAAGCGAAGGCATTCATTCTGGATGTTGAATCTTCAACGCAAGATGTGAGCAATGCGGATCGTGCGTTACAAGATGCTGTGAGTAAGCTTGTACGTCAAGATGGTACACCTGGCCCTGGCCAGCCCTCACAACCAAGTGTACCATCCCAACCATCCAACCCGGGAACAGCACCATCGACGGGGAATCCGTCTGTAACACCACCGGTTGGATCAGGTACTGTACCAGAGAAGGGTTCAATAACGGTAAAAGGAACAGCAACCGGGGAAGACAAGTATTCGATTCGTCCAGATGTATTCCTATTAACTCAGGCACTGCAATCCATGGATATAGGAAATCGTACGTTGAAACTGATTGCAGATGTGCCTGACACAGCCAAGAAAGTCACATTTCAGTTGGCTGCAAGTCAACTGGCAGCATGGATTCGTTCCGAGGAAGTGAAATCCCTGGATGTAGTTGTAGGACAGACTACTGTTCGTGTTCCTCTAAAATCACTCCCGCTAACTATTGCGGAGACTGCAGGAACGTTCGACATCGTAGTGGCAACAGGATCGACAGATACACTGTCCACATCTCAAAAAGCAACGATAGGTAATCATGCAATTGTTGATGTGAATTTGTTAATGAACAATAAGCCATTGCAATGGACAAACAGAGCGGTTGAAGTTGCTCTATCCAATGTGGAGCAACCTAAAAAGAATGATGTAGTGATGGTTGTACATTCCATATCTCCAAGTGGGGAAATGAACCCTGTTACGTATTCCAAGTACGATGACAAGACGAAGACGATGGCGTTCAAACCGCTGGAATCCGGCAGTTATGTCATTGCAGAAGTTGAAGTGCCATTACTTGATCTGCAAAATCACAATTGGGCCCTCCAAGAAGTGCAGAACCTATACGGTAAGGGGATTATTACGGGGATGAGTGCAACTCGTTTTGCCCCGCAAGGTGAACTGACCAGAGCACAATTTTTGCAAATGATTATTAAAGGTATTGGTGATACACGTAAGCCGGATCCATCTATTTCGATCCCAACAGATGTGAAGGATGGGCAGTGGTATGCCGATTCAGTACGACTTGGAATTGAAATGAACATTATTCAAGGCCGAGCAGATGGAAGCTTTGGAGCCAATGAACGTATTTCACGAGAAGATATGGCCGTTATGCTGAATCGAGTGCTGCAGGTTGTGCAACATGATCAGGATGCGACCAATGCTGCACAAGGAAATACGGTGTTTGTAGACAACGCTGAGATCGCTGGTTATGCGAAAGAAGCTGTAGCCTCGATGCAACAACTTGGACTGTTAAACGGCATGCCTGATGGCACGTTTGCTCCGAAAGAAACGGCGAACCGTGCACAAGGGGCTGTTGCAGTCGCCAGACTGATGGAACAACTCTATTAGAGATAGTTCAAAAAGTCCGCTTTTGATTACGAAAGGTGCCTGGTTGCATCATCAACACGCATGAATAGAAAAAACAAAGCAGGTAAAGAGATCGGATCATATGATCCGGTCTCTTTATTTTTTGCGGAAAAAAAAATGGGGGTTCAGACTTCATCCCTTTCTCTAAATAGGCATATGAACATTTTGTTAATGTCGTATTGACAATATCGAATTCGTTTGTTATCATTTCGATAATATCAAAACGACAATATTAAGAAATGGGGAATGAGCCATGTTTGGATTCCGATTTGTGAAATTTCAACCCAGTGAGTATGTCATGAAGGTGAAAAATGGTGAGGTACAGCGTCAAGGTGTGGGATTGTCCTTCTATTATTATGAGCCGACCACATCGGTAGTGGTTCTACCCGTATCCTCGGTGGATGTACCGTTCATGTTCGAAGAGATTACGGCGGATTATCAGACGGTTACTGTGCAAGGGCAGCTAAGTTATCGCATTGTGGATTATCTGAAAATAACCCAGAGCCTGAATTACACGTACAATTTGCGCAAAAATCGGTATATCTCCGACGACCCCGGCAAGCTGGATCAACGGGTGATCACCACAGCCAAAGTACTGACCAAGAAACATCTGGAGCAAATGCCGCTGAAGGAGGCCATTCAATCCAGTGAACGGCTGGCGAGCAGCATGAAACGCGAGGTTGTGCAAAGTGAAGAGTTGGAGAAACTGGGCGTTGAGTTGATGAGTCTATCGATACTTGCCATTCTGCCTAATAAAGAGACGATGCGTGCATTGGAAGCACAAGCGCGGGAAGAGATTTTGCGTCAGGCAGACGAAGCACTCTATGTGCGTCGCAATGCATCCATTGAACAGGAAAGACGAGTGAAAGAGAACGAACTGAACACCGAAATTGCCGTAGAGACAAAGAAACAGCAGATTCGTGAGACCCAATTACAGGCAGAACGCTCGGTGAAACAGAAACAAAATGAGATGGAGCAGGAGCAGCTTCAGTTCAATACAGCGATGGAGGAACGCAAGCAGCAACTGATTGAGTTAACCATTGCCAATCACAATGCCGAGGCAGATGCAAAAGCCTATGAGATTGCTGCCGTGATGAATTCATTGCAAAATGTACAGCCGAATGTATTGCAAGCAATGGTGAATATGGGCATGAATTCTGATAAGCTGATCGCACTTGCATTCCAGGAACTGGCTGAAAATGCTGGCAAGATTGGGCAACTTAATATCTCTCCAGATCTGTTGCAGGGATTGATGTCTCCTGCGCAGGGCAGAGATCAGGGAGGTCGAGCGAGATGAGATTAGGAAGAAGAGAGCAAGCAGAGCAGGCAGGGAAATCAGTACGTCAGCAGGCCACAACGGACGATCGAATGACCGAACACAAGCTGATTTTGGTGAAGCGCCGGACCCGACTGGAGGAACTGGTGGTTCGATATAACACGGTGCAGCAAGCTCAGTTCTATATTGAACGTCTGGGCGCAGACTTCAGTGATTATATGGAGGAAGACCGTCGTTATCGGCTATCTGTGCAGCAGGCACAGCAGCAACTGGGTCAATTGGGACGGGTTCAGACGATTGATCGGGAACATGTGCCCAATTTTATCTTTGGAGATCAGGATATCGTGGTCGTAGTTGGACAGGATGGGCTTGTAGCCAATACCCTCAAGTATGTGACCGAGCAGCCGCTCATTGGTGTGAATCCGGACCCGATGCGTTGGGATGGCGTGTTATTACCTTTTACCGTGGAAGATCTAAGCTTCATTGTTCCTGATGTCATTCGAAAGCAACGAACCTTGAAAGAAGTCACTCTCGCCAAAGTGGAACTCAATGATGGACAGTATCTATATGGTGTGAATGATCTGTTCATTGGTCGGAAGACACATGTATCGGCTCGTTATGAAGTGCGTTTGGGTACATCGACAGAACAACAATCCTCTAGTGGTATTATTGTATCCACAGGCATGGGATCGACAGGCTGGTTCAAAAGTGTGCTGGCGGGAGCCACCGGAATTGTAGGCTCCGCTGCATGGCAGAACATGAATTCTGAAGCAGAGGTCGCTACAGCATCGGCATCCATTCATGGAAGCAGGCAAGAGCTGAATCATTTTAACTGGGATGCGCCTTATTTATATTTTTCAGTACGTGAACCGTTCCCGAGCCGGACGACTGCGGCCAATCTCGTGTTTGGACAGATCCATTCAAAGCAACCACTGCACATTGTATCCCAGATGCCAGAGGATGGTGTTATTTTCAGCGATGGGGTCGAGCAGGACTTTCTTGAGTTTAACTCAGGGGTGGAAGCTATCATTGGGTTGGCAGAGAAGAGGGGGCGTCTCGTGGTCTGACCCTTTATTTTCAAGCCGTTTCCGACTAGAATGGGTAACTAGATGTGATACACTGACGTCAGGAAACGGAAAGAGGGTTAACGATGCAGTCGATATTGTTGGTTGAAGATGATGCCAAGTTAGCAGGATTACTGGCGGCTTATCTGACCCGAAATGGATTCCAGGTACAGGTCACCGATGATTTTCGTCATGTACTGGATGAATTTGTGGAAGTGAAGCCGGACCTTGTGCTGATGGATGTGAATTTGCCTCAATATGATGGATACTACTGGTGCAGGCAGATACGCACACATTCCATATGTCCCATTTTATTCATATCGGCTCGTGATAGCGGTATGGATCAGATTATGGCGTTGGAACATGGAGCGGATGATTATATTACAAAACCTTTTCAATATGAAGTCGTTCTTGCCAAAGTACGAAGTCAGTTGCGCCGAGCCTATGGTTCTTACGCTGCTGTTCAACAGGAAGTGAAGGTGAAGAACGGTCCCATGATCTTTTATCCTGAGCGATTTGTATTGGAATATGATGAGCGTTCTACCGAGCTAACACAGAAGGAAGCGATACTGGTGGAAGCGCTGATGGCGAAGGCAGGGCGAGTTGTCAGCCGAGAAAAATTGTTAGAACAAATGTGGGAAGATCAGCATTTTATTGATGATAATACGTTGAATGTCTATATTACACGTGTTCGCCGGAAGTTGAAGGAGCTGGGTGCAGAAGAGATTTTGGAGACGGTTCGCGGAGCGGGTTATCGTGTGTTGGAACTGGATTCATCCGCACAGGGGAAAGGAAAATGAGACTTTTCCTGAAAGACCACCTGATGTTAGTCGGATTTTATGTGTTACAGATGCTGCTGGTTCCGTGTGTCTACTGGCTCTCTGGTGAGGGCCGTCCGATGAAGATTGTCCTTTATGGCATGCTGATCAGTATCGTGGTATTGATGGTTTATCTGGTCACTCGTTACTTCCAGTTGCGAGCATATTACCGTCTACTTCAACAACCACGCAAACTGGTAAACGAGCCTTTTCAAACGCTTGGAAATTCGGTCGTGGCGGAGGCCATCCAGGAATTGTTACATGAACTGGAGCGTAATCGGCAGAACGAGATGGGTCAGTTACGTACTAGCAAGGAACAGCAGGTGGTATTCATGAATCGCTGGGTTCATCAGATGAAGACCCCGTTGTCCATCATCCAACTGACCTTGGAAGATGTGGACGATGAGACGGCTGGCAGTATTCAGGATGAGCTGGATAAGCTGCGCAAAGGACTTGAAATGGTCTTGCATTCATCAAGGCTTGAACAGTTTGAAGGGGATTTTCGTGTGGAGCTGTTGTCTTTGCAAGAAGTGCTTCGGAGTAGCATTGCTGAGAACCGACGTTTGTTTATTCGCAGAGGCATTACGCCGGATATTCGTATGGAGGACGACCTTCAGATATATAGTGACTCCAAGTGGCTGCGGTTCATGTTCACCCAGATTCTGACCAATGCCGTGAACTATTCCGATAGCAAATCTGGCAAAAAAGTGATCATTACAGGCTATAAGCAGGAAGAACGTACAATCCTGGACATTCAGGATGAGGGAATTGGCATCTCGTCCGAAGATATTCATCGCGTGTTCAATCCCTATTTTACAGGCGAACGGGGCAGACAATACCATGAATCTACGGGAATGGGATTATATCTGGTTCGTGAGATCAGTGCCCGCCTGGATAACCGTGTCGAGTTGTTTTCGGAGCCAAATGAGGGAACGTTGGTTAGATTCAGCTGGATTCATTCGAAATATCCGAAGTGAAAAGTGCTTTGCCCATGGGCGAGGTGCTTTTTTTAATGCACAGAATTGTGATAGAGGAGGTAGGGGAACAAAACCTTAAACGGGCTGTAAGAGAAGTTTAAGGTAATTCGATAGCACCGTTAGGGGAGGTCGGTTAGGATAAGAATAGAATTAACGTATAAAGAATGATGGATCAGGAGGGAATTACGAATGGAAATGTTACAGGTATCGGGACTGAACAAAGTATATCAGGGCAAAGTGCAGACTCGGGCCCTTAGTGATATTCATCTGACAATCAAGCAAGGTGAGTTTGTGGGTATTATGGGCCCGTCGGGTAGTGGCAAAACCACATTGTTAAACATGGTCTCCACCATTGATGAACCCAGCTCAGGCAAGGTGCTGATTAATGGCATGAACCCGTTTGATATGAAAAAGAAAGAACTTGCCATGTTCCGACGTCGGGAACTCGGATTTGTCTTTCAGGATTTCAATCTGCTGGACACGCTGACTGTTGCTGAGAATATTGTGCTTCCATTGACACTGGACAAGGTCAAACTGAAGGAGATGGAGAGCAGACTTCATCGCATTACAGCGAAGCTCGGGATTGATCATATTCTGGATAAACGAGTCTACGAAATTTCGGGCGGACAGCGACAACGGACAGCCATTGCGAGATCCATGATCAATATGCCTTCGATTGTTTTGGCGGATGAACCCACCGGTGCCCTGGATTCTACGTCATCCCAAGCGGTCATGGAGTCACTTGAACAGATTAACCAGCAGGAGAAAACAACCATTATGTTGGTTACACATGACCCGCTTGCTGCAAGTTATTGCAACCGCATCGTGTTTATCAAGGATGGAAAACTGGCAGCCGAGGTACACCGCGGAGATAATCGACAGACGTTCTTCCAGCGGATCATTGATACTTTATCCTTCTGGGGAGGGAATTCACATGAGCTTTCCTCAGTTCGCGTTTAATAACATTCGCCGGAATGGGCGAGCGTATATTGCTTTTTTTCTTAGTAGTGTGTTTATGGTCATGATTTTCTTCGCGTATGCGGTATTTATCTATCATCCATATGTGGCAGAGTTGCCAATGGGTGACACAACCGCTACGGGGATGCAGATCGCTTCGGTTATTGTGTATGTGTTTGCATTTTTCTTTGTTATGTATTCCATCAGTGCTTTTCTCAAATCACGGAACAAAGAGTTTGGCATTCTGACCATACTTGGTGCGGAGCCTAGGCAGATTCGGAGATTGGTCATTCTGGAGAACATGTTGATCGGCTGCCTGTCCATTATTGCCGGGATCGGCGGAGGTATGTTGTTGTCCAAGCTGTTCCTGATGTTAACTACTCGTTTTATCGGGATGGATGATCTGCCCTTTTATTTTCCGGTGAAAGCGATTCTGATTACGATCGGGGCCTTTCTGTTATTATTTTTCTGCATATCACTCTTCACATTGGTTTTTATCGGGAACAAACGAACGTTAGAACTTTTGACGGGAACCAGCAAGCCTAAAAAAGAGCCCAAAGCTTCATGGTTCTTCTCACTTCTGGGTTTTGCATTACTAACAGTAGGTTTTGTGGTACTCCGCAGCGAGTTAAATGGCGGAACAATCATGATTGCAGCTGTAACAGGGATAGCGGGAACGTATTTTTTCTACTCTCAACTGTCTGTCATGATCATTCGCTTATTGAAACGTAATCGTAAAACCGTATGGCAGGGTACACGTCTGTTATGGATCTCAGAGATGAGTTATAAAATGAAGGATAATGCACGCATGCTCTTTATGGTGACCGTGGTGATTGCGATTGCTTCAATGAGTGCAGTTGTAATTTTGTCACTGGATCAGGAGAACCGGGAACAGTTTACGAACAACGATTTTCCAATTCAATACAACGTCTTCAGACCAGCGGAGCAATTGGATATGAGCGCTATTGATTCGAAACTTGAAGCCGCAGGCTTGGATTATCAACAGATATATCTGGAATATCTGTGGTCCTCTGCAGATCAGAGTGCTGTCTCGGTTATGCCGCTTAGTCACTACAACCAATACAATCGGACACAAGGGAGAAAGATGTTCCAATTGGATACCGGATCCGTTTTATTTGTGGATACCCGCAATGAGAAGGATCAGGGTCAGATCGAGCGCAACAGATTTCGTAATTATGCGAAGGGAGACAAGTTGACGTTGAATCTGAACGATAGCCCTCTGGAAGCCCGGGTTACGGATACAGATATCGATCCACGGTTTGGAACCCTACTCTATGCTACAGGTGTAGTTGTTCTCCCGGATGAGAAGTATGAAGAGATTGCCCAACAGATCAAAGAGAATATGATATCAGGAAAATATCTGTATCAGATCCCTGCATGGGGCCATGCTGTACCTGACCGCCACTCCTCGGAAGCCATGGTTAGCGATCAGCTTCTATTCTCCGTAAATTCCATTGGAAGCAGCAACGCTTCAACGGATAACAACTCTGGATATCTGACTACACGATATGGAGATTTTGAGAGATACAGACAGGGTACAGCACTCTTTACCTTTCTGGGTATATTTATCGGATTAATCTTCTCGATATCTTCCGCAAGCTTTCTGTATTTCAGACTGCATACCGATCTTGAAGCAGATGGAAGGATGGTGCATTCTCTTTCGAAAATGGGCCTCAGTTTCCAGGAGATGAAACGATCATCCACCGTTCAGATTGCCATTCTGTTCTTTTTACCGATTGGGGTAGCTATCATTGAAACGTTGGTAGTGGTTAAACCATTCCTGACTGAGTTTGGTATTACCAATTATACGATGCCGGTGTTGACTGTTTTTGGTGCCTTTGTACTTGCACAGACGTTTTATTTCATCGTCATACGTTCCAGATATATCGCTTCTCTGCGCAAAATGATGGTGTAACTATCTTAAAAACAAACGATCATAAGGGACCGACTATGATTTGTTCATTTGCCCGTATTTCTTGATTCAGATCAAGGAAATGCGGGCTTTCTTGCGATAAGATGAATGTATTCACAGATTACATTATCGAGGAGGACGATTAGGATGAGTATCACGTCATTGCAAGAAGTCAAAGCATTCAGTGAGGAGCGTTTTACTAAACGAGTTTTATTCCAACAGGGTGGTGGAGTGACCTTTGTACTTCATTTTCTGCCAGGTCAGCAGCTTCCCGTTCATAAACATCCAGGCACAGACGTTATTTTGCTGGTGGTCGAAGGCACAGGCACACTTATGCTGGATGGAAAAGAACAAGAAGTGAAACAAGAGGATGTAATTCATTGCGGCGGTGAAGTGGAGTTTGCATTCCATAATACAGGAGCTCAGGAGGTTCGTTTGTTCGTGGTGTTAAACAAAGTGCCAGCAGCATCCTATGCAAAGGACATCTAACATCGAATATCAAGGAAGCGATACAACGATTCACTGATCGGAACTAATATAAGGGGAACTCTATTCTGGAGTTTCCTTATTTATTTTTATTCAAGAATATCTTAATCAAGTGTTTCCCATCGCAAAACAAAAAGCATACTTGAGTCTGAGAACATCAGATTTAAGTACGCTTCTTCGTATTCCGCCAGCAACTTGTTCATTATCCGGTCTATAGTCATTCTGCCTAGAAGTATCCCAGCAATTCCTTGGCTTCATTCGACATCATCTGTGGAGACCATTGTGGCTCCCACACCACTTGAACGTCAATATCAGTCTTATTCGTATTTTCCTGTAAAACCCATTTCACCGCACCAACGATGGTATCGTGCAGCGGACAACCTGGTGTAGTTAGCGTCATCCGTACATGTACTCGTTCAGCTTCTTCCTTTACTTCATACACCAGACCAAGGTCAACGATATTGACACCTAATTCAGGGTCATATACTTCCTTGAGACATTCCAGTAAATGCGTTGTTTGTTCCATCATGTTCACCCTCCAATCTACCTTTTTAACATTAACGTCTGAATACCAAAGCAATATTCGCTATATAAACGATGGAAACCAGAGATAAGGCTGTTCCTCCAACCATCATAACCTCTGCCAGATTAATCAGAATTCCACTGACTAGCAGAAGGCTTCCAGCCACCATGGCGATCATCCCCCAATTGACGTTCCGTTCACTCAGCATACCAGCCATTAGCGGTGTTCCGGGTCTGCCTGCCTGCTTGCCGTATTTGTGGGTCCACCAGAGAAAAGGCACGATTTTGGAGGCATATCCGAGTATGGTGAGGGACACCCAGCCCCCGAGATATACCCATCCAGACAGAAGAACAACCCTTGGATGGAGCAGCAGTTCGGTTCCTTGCGCCGAATAGATCAGTAGGGCGACAGCATATGCGGCAAAGGCACGGCTTACATACACAGACCAGCGAATACCCGGCCCGGGGTTGCTTTTGTGACGTTTCTCCTGAATTTGCTCCAAGTGATACACATAGAAGAGTAGGGCTGCGGTTAGGAGCAAGAGCGCGAACCAGAGCAAACCTCCCTTAAGCCCAGTCAGAAATGCGACAACGCCTGTAATTACAGCTGCATTCCACAGAACCAGGACCACTTTCTGTAATCGAAGGGAGTAATCGTGGGACAGGTAGAACATGGGCAGCATTTTGTAACTGAATCCGGTAATTAACATGCCAAACCAGCCGAGTGTTCCCATCCAGATATGTGCGCCGAACAAGCGTTCATGCATACCATTCCAATCACCAAAGGCAAAATTCAGACCCATCAGCATACCGGATAGCCCGGTAAGAACCAGATAAAGACACGAACATGCTGCACTAATCGTTACCGGATTCCATTGTGAGGCACGTAAGAGGGTAACAGCCATATTCCATCCGAACAACAGGATGCCAGAGAGCGCGAGTGTCGCAGAACCGGAAATCCAGATGACATCTGCACAAATGAAGCCGTATAACATGCCTACGATTCCGATACTGAACAAGACATAATGACAATAACCGAGAACCAGACTGTAGATATTGGATTGCAAAATAACATGTATCAACTGATAAACGGCACCCATTGCGAGCATGGTTGCCCACCCGAGCACAAACAGATGAGCATGAAACCAGCCTTCGGGTCCTCTGAGTTCATCACCAAGCCAGCCTGTCAGCGAGAGCAGGGAGAAGGCGTGATACATTACAAATCCAAAGATGCCCGTGATGATGAAAAGAAACGGCAACCTGGACATGGCTTTCTCCTCCTTACCCTTTTTCAATTCTCACTTTGGCTGTGCCATCGGCTTGATCTTCAACCGTGTAGGTGCAACCTAGATTGTTTAACTCTTCAATCAGGAATACAGGTACACGGTCATTGTGAATCAGTACGATTTCCCCAGGTTTGCAACGCTCCAGAGCGGCAAGTGTTCGCATCATGGGCTGTGGCGGTTCCAATCCGCGATTGTCCAGTATAACTTTGGGTGCCTGTGGAGTTTCAATGTTTGCAATCGCAACAGCTTGCTCCTCCGGATGTCCTTTGCATGAAGCTGATTCTTCGTCTGAACCGGGCTCCGAATTAACTTCTGATCCAGGTAAAACCATTGCAGATAATGCTTTTGCACCGGTTTTATTTTTTTTGTGCACAAATGTGGTAACCCAGTGATCTGAACCTTTTCGTTCCGATGTGCTGGAATATCCTTTCAGCTTGAGAATACCGAGCAGAGGCGTTGGTTTGAATGGAGCATGTAGGACAAACACATCGTCATGCTGAAGGCCCTTGACCGTGTCCATAATCAGCTGAAACGGCTCCAGCTTTTTACTCAGATGAGGGCGCACATCCAATTCAACCATACGGATATCAGATGGAGACATGTGCGTTCACATCCAATCCTGCACTAGCTACATCCGCCTGTTGTACCAACTGCAGAGATGATTCATACAGGGCGGCCATTCCACCGTACAGCGCGTAGAAGAATGACTCCGGCGCATCGAGGGAGAAGGACAGATAGGCTTTGGGGTCCATGCCGAGCACACGCTCAAAAAGTCTTGCACTGTCATAGGCGTAAAAACAGAAGTGAGTATATTCGAACACAGGCATTTTTTCGTAAATGGTAACAATCTCTTGCGCATATTCGGCCTGTTCACGCTGTGCTATCTGCACCATGGTTGTGGCATCTTCCAACCTCAGCGTGATGCGAAGTGTAGTATTGTCAATGATTTCAACGTGGGCCATAGCGGTTCAGCTCCAATTCTATAGTTTGCTGATCTTGACCTGGAAGGTTGTAGGGCCCTGCTCAATATACTCCCAGTTGAAGCCATCAGGATGTGTGGACTGGAACTGGAATCGAAGTGGCTTTGGATCGTGATCATTGATGAGCAGCATGGATTCCTGTGGTTGCAACTGATCAAACGTTTCGAAAATAACTTTATGTTTCAAATGCGGTGGATACTCCGTGGCATTAATGGTTGCTGCGTATGTGTTCATGTGTCATTCCTCCAAATAGGGATAGTGTGGTGCTGCAATTTGATTATAGAAAACGTGAAGAGGGGTCTGTGTGAGCAGGCTCACACATTTCTTTTTGCCATAATTTAGACTTATTTAGACCAGAATCCTGTTTGGAAAAGGGCTGGTGAGCATATATAGATGTGCAACTGTGCGCTATGTTTCACTTCTTGTGATATTTTGCACAGTTCAGCGAGTGAGACATCCTTATATTTAGCGTCAAGATGACACTGGATGAGAGAAAACAGGTTTCTCCTTCGGCTGATGTGAATACAGCACCCTAGAGAAGGGAGGTATGTGTATGGAATCAAAATTAATGGACCCGTTTGGAAGAAAACATGATTACTTAAGAATTTCGGTTACGGATCGTTGTAATCTCCGCTGTGTGTATTGCATGCCAGAGGAAGGAATGCAGTTTGAACCGACAGAACGAATCCTGTCCTATGAAGAAATCACGTCCATCGTTAAGGCGCTTGCTCCATTGGGCATTCGGAAATTGCGTTTAACTGGAGGGGAGCCTCTTGTTCGTAAGGGGCTGGATCAACTGATTGCGATGTTGTCCGCTATTCCAGGAATTGAAGATATCGCATTGACCACCAATGGCATCTATTTGGCAGCTTATGCGGATCTGCTGAAGGCTGCGGGGCTAACACGGGTGAACATAAGCCTGGATTCTTTGAAGCCAGAACGATTCGCAAGCATTACCCGAGGCGGCAAGGTGCAGCGTGTGCTGGACGGCATTAAGGCCAGCCAAAAAGCCGGATTTCATCCGATCAAGCTGAATGTGGTGCTGATGAAAGGCGTGAACGACGATGAAGTGGAAGACTTTCTGAGGATGACCCGGGATGAACCCATTCATATTCGTTTTATCGAGTACATGCCTATTGGTGAAAGTGGAGAAGGTTGGAGATCTGGGTATATGCCCCTCGAACATGTGCTGGAAACATGCGGAGCACAATGGGAGTACGAAAGCTGTGGAGAGATTTATGGGAATGGACCTGCAGATAGTTATCGCATTGTGGGAGCTGCCGGAACCTTTGGTCTGATTCATCCGGTGAGCAGCCATTTCTGCGGAAATTGCAATCGGCTCAGGCTGACAGCAGACGGAAATATCAAACCTTGTCTCTACTGGTCAGATGAGTTCAATGTTCGTCCACTCGTAGGTGATGACAAGGCGGTGCAGGATTTATTTTACAA
Organism: Paenibacillus sp. SRL342; assembly: GCF_984798905.1. Lineage (NCBI taxonomy): Bacteria > Bacillati > Bacillota > Bacilli > Caryophanales > Paenibacillaceae > Paenibacillus > Paenibacillus sp. SRL342. Next base: position 4,350,143 of record NZ_OZ481790.1, on the reverse strand, counting down.
GGCACTCGGAGCCAAACCCGAAACACATGACATGTTAAAAGCCTTAAACGGGCAACAGATTGACGGCACGCCAACGCTGCGACATATGTCGCAAATCGGAGGTTAGCAACAGCAGTTCAGGATTCAACTTGCATCAACAGGTCATATATGTGGGAGGACAACAATGAGTAACAAAAGCATGCCCTGGATGGGCAAACTCAAATATTTTGCCAAACGTGAAAAAAGTGCGGAGGGCTGGAGTGAGATGTCCCCAGTTAACCGGGATTGGGAAGATGTCTACCGCCGCCGCTGGCAGCATGACAAAGTGGTGCGTTCCACACACGGCGTCAATTGTACCGGATCATGCAGCTGGCAGATCTATGTGAAAGACGGCATTGTCACTTGGGAAACGCAGGCTACCGACTATCCTTCAACCGGACCGGATATGCCGGAATTTGAACCACGAGGTTGTCCGCGTGGAGCGAGCTTCTCCTGGTATCTGTACAGCCCGCTGCGTGTCAAACATCCTTATGTACGTGGTGCGCTGCTGGACATGTGGCGTGATGCGCTTCAGACACATGGTGACCCGGTTCAAGCGTGGTCCAGCATTGCGGATGATCCGGCCCAAGTGAAAAGATACAAATCGGTACGTGGTAAAGGTGGATTAATTCGCGCTTCATGGGGTGAAGTGACACAGATTATTGCCGCTTCGCTGATTCATACGATCAAAGAATACGGACCGGATCGGATTATTGGTTTCTCTCCAATTCCTGCTATGTCGATGGTCAGTTATGCAGCAGGGTCGCGCTTCTTGTCCCTGATGGGATCACCATTGCTCAGCTTCTATGACTGGTATGCGGATCTGCCGCCGGCTTCACCTCAGATCTGGGGCGATCAAACGGATGTGCCGGAGAGCAGTGACTGGTACAACTCGGGATACATTCTGGTATGGGGCTCGAATCTGCCAATGACGCGGACACCGGATGCCCACTTCCTGGCTGAAGCACGTTATCGGGGAACGAAAGTGGTGTCGATCAGCCCGGACTATGCGGAATATGTGAAATTTGCAGATACATGGATGTCGGTAAAACAAGGAACGGACGGCGCTCTGGCGATGGCAATGGGCCATGTCATCCTGAAAGAGTTTTATATTGAAAAGCCCACGGACTATTTCATGCAATATGCCAAACAGTATACGGACTTTCCAAATCTGCTGATTGTGGAAGAAAAGGACGGGATACACACAGCAGGCAGATTTCTCGTTGGGGAAGACCTGGGTATTACGGGCAACAATATGGCATGGAAAACGCTTGTATACGATGAGAACAGTGGAACCTATGCGATGCCAAAAGGAAGTTTGGGCTTCCGTTGGGGTGAAGAAGGCACATGGAATCTCAAAATGGAACAGGTGGAGAACGGTGAGCCGATTGATCCTAGACTATCCATGCTCGGAGTCCATCATGATCTCGTAACCATTCATCTGCCGTACTTTGATGATGAGGGAAAACATGTCATGAAGCGGCAGATTCCTGTACGCCAGATCTGGCTGGGGGACAGATGGATTACGGTAACAGCCGTATACGATCTGGTACTTGCCAAATACGGAATTGAACGTGAAATGACACGTTCTTCGGATTCAGCAGAAGTAGTCACTGGTGCGGAGCAGTTGAGTGTACGTGTTCACCGTGGAGACGACATCTTGAATGCACCACAGGTAAAACCATTCACCCCAGCGTGGCAAGAGAAAATCACTGGTGTGGACGAAGAGACTGTCGTACAGATTGCACGTGAGTTTGCACAAAATGCGATCGATACCAAAGGGCGTTCCATGATCATCATGGGAGCCGGTATTAATCACTGGTACAACTCCGACGTCATCTATCGCGCCATCATTAACTTAATACTGATGACAGGCTGTCAGGGTGTGAACGGTGGAGGTTGGGCGCACTATGTTGGTCAAGAAAAACTGCGTCCGGCTGAAGGCTGGCAGACGATTGCCTTTGCTCGTGACTGGACCGGACCTGCACGTCTGCAGAACGGAACATCTTTCTTCTACTTTGCAACAGATCAATGGAGATACGAGGAGACCCAAGTAGGAGAGTTGACTTCGGCGCTTGAGGGTGAACCGCGGTTCCAGCATGTGGCTGATTATAATGTGATGGCTGCGCGTATGGGCTGGCTTCCATCTTATCCACAATTCAATCGTAACTCGATTGATCTGCATCAGGATGCGCTGCAGGCTGGAGCAACGACGAAGGAAGAGATCGGTGCTTATGTAGCCTCAGAATTGCAGAACAAAAATCTGAAATTCTCAATCGAGCAACCGGATGATCCAGCGAACTTTCCGCGTGTACTATTTGTCTGGAGAGCGAATCTGATCTCAAGTTCCGGCAAAGGACATGAGTATTTCCTCAAGCATCTGCTCGGTGCAACGAACGGATTGCTGAATGATGATGATCATGGACTGCGCCCAGAGCATGTGGAATGGGTGGATGAAGCACCGGAAGGCAAACTCGACCTGATGATCAATATGGATTTCCGGATGGCAGGTACGGCGATGTATTCCGATATTGTTCTGCCAGCAGCGACCTGGTATGAAAAAAGCGATCTGAGCAGTACGGATATGCATCCGTTCGTTCATCCATTTAATCCGGCTGTAGCCACGCAGTGGGAATCCCGTTCGGACTGGGATACCTTCAAGGAAATTGCACGTGTATTCTCCGAGATGGCTGCGCAGCAATTTGATGGTCCACAGAAAGAGATCATAGCTACACCGCTGTTGCATGATTCACCAGATGAGCTTGCTCAACCGTACGGAGAGATCAAAGACTGGAGTGCGGGAGAATGTGAAGCAATCCCGGGTAAAACGATGCCGCATATTCAGGTCGTGGAACGTGACTATGCTGCCGTATATAACAAAATGATCAGCCTTGGACCTGTGGTGAAGGATAAACCAATCGGTACCAAAGGCATATCCTGGTCTGCCAGTGAAGAGTATGAAAAACTCAAGGGCATCCTGGGCGTGCATCGTAAAGATGGCGTTGGACAAGGATGTCCGGATCTGAGCACAGACCGTAATGTTGCTGAGGCCATTCTGACCTTGTCCAGTACAACGAACGGCAAAATGGCTGTGCGTGCGTGGGAAGCGCTTGAACAGAAAACAGCATTGCATCTGAAAGATTTGGCTGAGGAACGGTCTGAGGAATGTTTTACGTTTGACGAGATCACTTCCAAACCGAAAACGGTCATTACCTCGCCTGCATTCAGCGGATCGGAAAAAGGCGGACGAAGATATTCGCCATTCACCACCAATGTGGAGCGCCTGATTCCATGGCGTACATTGACGGGCAGACAGCAGTTCTATATTGATCATGCGATGCTCCGCGAGTTCGGAGAGACATTAGCGACATTTAAACCTGTGCTGAAGCATACGCCGTTCCATCCAAACAGCAAACGTCCGATCGAAGGGGGAAAGGAGATTGTCCTGAACTACCTGACACCGCATAATAAGTGGTCGATCCACAGTATGTACTATGATGCGCTGCCGATGCTGACGTTGTTCCGAGGTGGCCCGACAATCTGGATGAACTACGAAGATGCAGAAGAAGCCGGACTGGTTGACAACGACTGGATCGAATGTTTCAACCGTAACGGAGTAGTCGTTGCCCGAGCCGTAGTGACCCACCGTATTCCTCGCGGCATGGCATTCATGTATCACGCTCAGGACCGTCATATTAACGTTCCGGGCACCAAAATATCACAGACACGTGGGGGGACGCATAACAGTCCGACACGTATTCATGTGAAGCCCACCCATATGATCGGTGGTTATGCCCAGTTAAGTTATGGCTTCAACTACTATGGCCCGACAGGCAATCAGCGTGACCTCAATGTCATCATAAGAAAACTGCAGGAGGTGGATTGGCTTGAAGATTAAAGCACAAGTCAGTATGGTCATGAATCTGGACAAATGCATAGGGTGCCATACATGTAGTGTTACGTGCAAAAACACCTGGACCAATCGTCCAGGTGCAGAATATATGTACTGGAACAATGTAGAGACCAAGCCAGGGGTGGGTTATCCGAAACAATGGGAGGACCAGAAGCGTTATCGCGGTGGCTGGGAGATGAAGAATGGCAAACTGGAATTGAAGTCCGGCACACGGGCAAGACGCTTGCTTAACATTTTCCATAACCCGGATCAGCCTACCATTGATGATTATTACGAGCCATGGACCTACGAGTATGAGAAACTGACGAACAGCCCGGAGAAAAAACATCAGCCTGTAGCAAGACCGAAATCCCAGATTACCGGTGAATATATGAATCTGGAGTGGGGACCTAACTGGGAGGATGATCTGGCAGGTGCCCATGTAACCGGGATGGAAGACCCCAACATGAAGGGTGTCGAGGATTCGATCAAGATGGATTTTGAACAGGTATTTATGATGTATCTGCCACGGATCTGTGAACATTGCCTTAACCCAGCCTGTGTGTCCTCCTGTCCTTCCGGAGCGATGTACAAACGGGAAGAAGACGGGATTGTACTGGTTGACCAAAATGCATGCCGCGCATGGAGATTCTGTGTATCGAGCTGTCCGTACAAAAAGGTCTATTTCAATTGGCAGACAAACAAAGCCGAGAAATGTACGCTATGTTTCCCGCGGATTGAAGCAGGTCTGCCAACGATCTGTTCCGAAACCTGTGTGGGACGTATCCGCTATATCGGCCTGATGCTGTATGATGCAGACCGTGTTGAAGCTGCTGCTTCCGTTGAAAATGACCAGGATCTCTATGAATCCCAGATGGATATTTTCCTTGATCCGAATGACCCTGAGGTGATTCGCGAAGCGCGTGAGGCAGGAATTCCCGAGGATTGGATTATTGCAGCGCAGCAGTCCCCTATTTATAAAATGGTTATCGACTGGAAAATTGCGCTCCCGCTTCACCCTGAATACCGTACCATGCCAATGGTATGGTACATTCCACCGCTTAGCCCGATTACCAATCGGGTAGAGGGACAGGGAAGTTCACTGGAGGCTAATGATATTTTCCCTGCGATTGATAACATGCGTATTCCGGTGGAGTATCTTGCCAATCTGCTTACAGCAGGAGATACGGATCGAATTCGTGAGGTCCTGCGGAAGATGGCCGTTATGCGCATTCACATGCGTAATCAGCAGACGGGTAAGACCAGTGAATCGGCATTGTTGGAAAGAGTAGGCATGGATGCGCAGGAAGTGGAGGACATGTACCGACTGCTCGCGATTGCGAAGTATAATGATCGTTTTGTCATCCCGCCAGCCCACCGTGAGGAAGTGGAAGATCTCTTCAGCGAACAGGGCAGCTGCGGACTTGATTTTGCAGGTGGTCCTGGTTCTTGTGGGGTATTTTGATGGGAAAGGAGACAATGACAACGATGACGATCGAACCCAATGAGGGAACAGGTCAGGCTCTGGTTTACGATACGAATACGAGAAGAATGGTCTGTAAACTGATCTCCTACCTGTTGCAATATCCGGATACAGCGTGGAGAGAAGGACTGCAAGGAGTGAAGGAAGCTATACAGTCCATTTCCGATGAGATGGTGAACCAGATCTTGCTGACATTTGTAGATGAAGCACAGTCGGTAAGCTCGATTGAGTGGCAGGATGCCTATGTTCGTACATTCGATTTTGATAAAAAGTGTAACCTCTATCTCACGTATGCTCTTCATGGAGATGAACGGGATCGGGGCCCGGCTCTGATTGAATTGAAACGCAGATATGAAGCTGCGGGATTTTATATGGAAGTGAGTGAGTTGCCGGACTATTTGCCTATGGTGCTTGAATTTGTAGCTGAGGCTCCCGAGGAAGATGCCTTAGGGGTGCTCTCCAGTTGCCATAAGGCGTTGGTCACAATGAGCGAAAGCATTACGGGACAGAACAGCCCATATGGACCATTGCTCAGTCTGATGTTACAGGTCATTCCTGAGCCTCCTGCCCCTGATGTGCCAGAACAAGAAAAAACAGTTAACCAACAACCAGCAGATCTTATGCAGATCGCTGCCCAGATGAGGAGGGGGAATCGTTGAGTACACTGGAACTGTTGTTATGGGGCGCTCTTCCCTATATGGTCATTGTTTTCTGCATTACGGCGACGATCTGGCGTTATGTGACGAATCCTTTCAGTTGGACGTCCAAGTCCAGTGAGATGCTGGAGAAACGCATGCTAAAATGGGGCAGTTTACTCTTTCATATCGGGATATTCGCTGTAATCTGTGGACATATTGCCGGTTTGCTTGTTCCAGTGGAGTTCTATCGCTGGATTGGCCTGAGTGATGAAGGATATCACTTGATGGCTATTGCAGGAGGACTTCCTGCGGGGATCATTGCATTTGCAGGTGCTGTCATTTTGCTGGTTCGCCGTTATGTTGCTCGCAGAGTGCGGGCGACAAGCAGCATCGGGGATTGGATGGCACTTGCCATGTTGATCATTGTCATTGTCACCGGAATACTGGCGACCTCGGCTAATGCGGTGAATCACACAGGTTTTGACTATCGAACAACGATTAATCCGTGGTTGCGCGGTCTGATCGTATTCCAGCCTGATCCCGTTCTGATGCAGACAGTACCGATGAACTTCAAAGTACACATTCTGCTTACCTTTGTACTGTACTGCGTGTTTCCATTTACACGTCTGGTTCACATGCTGAGTATGCCACTGGGGTATTTGAAACGCAGTTATGTGCTGTATCGCAGAAGAGATGGAGCAGTGTATCCGAATCAGGAACAAAAAAAGGAAAGGGCGATGTAAATGCAACATAAAGGAAAGGTTCAACTGCCCTTGCAAACCGCAAGTCTGGTTCTGGGTTTCATGGTATGGGTTATCCTGTCATCTCTGATGCCATTTATTAAAGAGGATATTACGCTTACGTCTTCCCAGCTTGCGTGGGCGACAGCGATTCCCGTATTGATCGGATCCATCGCCCGTATTCCGATTGGTTATTGGACGAATCGATATGGAGCACGCAATATTTTCATGATCAGCTTTGTCCTGCTGCTGGCCCCGGTATGGTGGATTAGCCGTGCGACGTCGTTCAGTGATCTGGTGATTGGTGGATTGTTCCTCGGTATCGGAGGAGCTGTCTTCTCCGTCGGTGTAACTTCACTGCCCAAATATTATCCGAAAGAGCGACATGGATTTGTTAACGGGATCTACGGAATTGGTAACCTGGGTACAGCACTGTCTGCATTCGGAGCCCCGCTGATCGCTGATCGAATGGGATGGTCTACGACGGTTCTGCTCTACAGTATTTTGCTATTAGGGATGGCGGCGTTGAATTTCGTTCTGGGTGACAAACAGGAAGTACGAGTTAACGCTCCATTGATGCAGCAACTGAAGGCCATATCACGCAACAATAAACTATGGTTGCTCTGCTTGTTTTATTTTCTGACATTTGGCTCGTTCGTGGCATTTACGGTGTACTTGCCGAATTTCCTGGTTAGTCACTTTCAGATGGATAAAGTCGATGCTGGTATTCGTACAGCGGGATTCATTCTCGTTGCAACCATTATGCGGCCCGTGGGAGGCTGGCTTGGAGATCGATTTAATCCATTCAAAATATTAATGTTTGTGTTCGGCGGGTTAACGATCGCAGCGATTGTATTATCCTTCGCGCCATCATTCTATATCTATACGATTGGATGTCTGACTGTGGCATTATGCGCAGGGACAGGTAACGGAACCATTTTCAAATTAGTGCCAATGTATTTCGTTAAACAACCAGGTGTAGCGAATGGGATGATCTCCGCTATGGGGGGACTGGGTGGATTCTTCCCTCCGTTGATGTTGACTTTGTTGTACAGCATGACCGGTCATTATGCCATTGGTTTCATGGCTTTGTCTCAGATCGCGTTGGTCAGTCTTGTACTTGTGATCTGGATGTTCTACCAGGAGAAGCTTCAGTTATCTGCGAGCATTCTGGAGAGTACCATTGAAGCCATTCTGATCACAGATACGAACAGTGTTATTACATCCGTGAACCCGGCCTTTACTGCGGTCACTGGTTACAGTGCTGAAGAGGCGGTTGGACAGAAGCCAAGTCTGCTGAAATCCGGTAAACAGGACAAACGTTTCTATGACCAATTATGGATGGAATTACGTGAAAAAGGATATTGGCAAGGCGAGATCTGGAATCGGAAGAAAAACGGAGAGATCTATCAGGAATGGCTAAGTATTACGGCAATCCGTAATGAGGCAGGCGATGTCAAATATTATGCGGGCATGTTCAGTGACATGGGCAGGCCAGAGCTCACAATCGCCTGATACATGTATCGGTAATTGTGCATACAGCAAGAGACCTTAACATCGATTGCAGGCGTTAAGGTCTCTTTTTGCACACAGAGATTGGTGTAAGAACTTGGAATAACCCCAGTAGAGCTGGGCGGTCAGGCATCCCTTTGTTGCTTCAATGCTTGTAAATCAAGAATGATAATTCGGCTGCGATCCACTTCGATCAAATGCTCTTTTGTAAGCTGATTCAGAAGCCGATTCGCTGTTTCCCTTGTTGTACCAATGGAATTGGCAAACTCCTGGTGTGTCATGGGCAGATTGATGATAATTTGGTCTCCATGCGTCTGTCCGTGTTGTTCTGCGAGCATGAGAAGGAAGGAGAGCACGCGGTTGCGCACGTCCTGACCAGAGAGTACCTGCAATTTATCCTGTAATTCTCGTATTTTGTCTCCGAGTACACGCATGATTTTGATCGCAATCGATGGAGTGCTCAGCATTAAACGTTCGAACAGTCTGACGGGTATGGCCAGTAATTCGGTAGGTGTAATCGCTTCAGCGGTAGCCGGATAGGGGTGTGCGTTAAAAAAGCCGGTGTGCGGGAACATATCTCCTGTTTTGAGAAAAGAGACAATCTGTTCATGTCCGTTCTCATCCGTTTTATATGCTTTTACGATGCCGGTACGAATGAAAAAAACAGCTTCTTTTTCGCTACCTTCGCTAAAAATGACCGTTTTCTTATGAATGCTTCTGGAAATGGCGATATCTTCGACCTGCATTAATTCTTCTGGACTAAGGTCCTGAAAGATGGGGAACTGTTGTAGAAACTCCGCTGCTGAATCTTTGTTTACCCTGCTCATGAGAATCTTTCCTCTCTGTGTTCATATTTCTAACTTCGATATCATTCAATCCTAGGAGGTTAACTGTGAAGTGAAAACCAATACGCATTCAATCGTTATCCCTCATGAACATGGCGGCTGGGCCATGGTTAGTGTGCCTTTTCTGGTAGGTGTGATTGCAAGTGGTCCGCACTGGCTGCATGCGCCCTTATTTGTAGCTTGGCTTGGATTATATCTAACCGCGTATCCCTTACTACAGTCTTTGAAAAAGAATGCCAATCGACATCGTCTCTACAAGTGGGCGGTAATCTACGGTACAGTGGCTCTAATCTGTCTGATCCCACCCGTTCTGGGTCAGATCTCACTATTATTCTTTGGCCCGGTACTGGCTGGCTTGTTGCTGGTGAACATCTGGCATGTGAGACACAAAGTAGAACGCTCGCTTACCAATGACCTGTGTGCCATGCTCGTATTCTCTCTGGGGGGAGCAGCTGCTTATCTCATAGGAGGCGGGCACTGGGACTATGGAATGGCAATCGTCGTTTTGTTCTCTTTCTTACATTTTACAGGAAGTACGTTCTTTGTGAAATCAGTCTTTCGAGAGCGAACGAATAAGCGATGGCTGATGCTAACTCGCATGGTACATATCCTTCTAATTATCATACCGATGGTGATCGGATATCCATGGATGTCTTTGGCGTATATCTATTCCGCTGTACGCACCTTCATATATGCAGGCAGAACACTGCGTCCTATGAAGGTCGGTATCATTGAAATTATTGGAGCCGTACAGTTCCTGATCTGGTCTGTTCTGTTGTAAACCGTATCATTTCATCATAGCGTGATTTTTGAACACAGCAGGTGATATAGGTCACAACGTCACAGGATTGTTTTTGATTCGTCGGCAAGGGTTAATGGAATGATAGAAGATTATTGAACAAGAGAGGGGGCGACCCGGATGTGGACTGCATTCATGTGGGGCGGCATCTCTGCCTCAGCGGTTGTCATTGGTGCACTCGCAGCCCTGTTTCTAAAGATTCCTAAACGAGTCATTGGATGGATCATGGCTTTTGGGACAGGTACATTAATCGGGGCAGCTACCTTTGAACTACTCGGAGATGCGCTGAATGATGGGGGGATTATCCCTACAGCCATTGGTTTTACGGCAGGTGCCGTCGTGTATACCTTGTTTGACCTGCTCATCTCGGCAAAGGGTGGGGCAGGGCGTAAACGCTCGGGAAGGTCAGGAGACTCGAATCAAAGCGGCTTGGGGATCTTTGCAGGCACAGTAATGGACGCTATCCCGGAATCCATCATGCTTGGAGCCAGCTTGCTGGCCGGCAACGGTGTCAGTGTGGTGCTGGTGGTATCCATTTTTGTCAGCAACATCCCTGAAGGTCTGTCGAGTACGGTTGGATTGCAGGGCAGCAAGTACAGTCGTGCGAAAATTATGTTGATGTGGTTAAGTGTATTGCTGATCTCCGCGTTTGCAGCTCTGGGTGGATATCTGTTTCTCGAGCAGCTTCCTGAGGAGATGGGGGCAGCAATTGGTGCATTTGCAGGTGGTGGAATCATTGCGATGATCTGCTCGACGATGATGCCAGAAGCCTTTGAGGAAGGCGGACCTGTCGTGGGTTTGATTGCATCCATGGGATTGCTCGTATCACTATTGTTGGATCTGTAGATGACAGAATAAGCTTCCGATCGCTGTCCACTACATAGTCGTGTAAATATTAGTTAAATCTATATAAAAAGAGTATCCGAACAGAGTGGTTTCTGATCGGATACTCTTTTTATTATTCAGACAAAAGATAATCTTAGTGGTTGCTGGAACAACTTCCTCCACACCCGCAAGCCTCTTTACCCAGTTCATTCGCTTCGGGTAGACGGTTCATTTCCACGGATTTCGTGAAATAGTGACTGATCTGCTGATGCAGCTGGCTGAACTCGCGCTGTGCATAGATGAACCGTCGAATGAGGGGATGATCATAAAGAGCGCGTTCTTCCTCTTCATATACCTGAATTTCAGAGGCAAGCAACTCAATATTTTGCCGTTCTTTCTCCTCCAGTGCCTGATGTTTCTCCATAAAACGCTCATACTGGGCTGTGGCCTGTTCATCTGCTGCAAACTGATCAATCATGTCCCGCATCTCTTTGTATCCTTCATCTTGTAACAGTAGTGAACATAACTCCTGCATTTTGTGCATAATGATCTGTTTGTCCAATTTAACAACCGTATTCATCGCAAAACCCTCCTGTAGATCTTTTCTTAACTGTATACGCTAACGTAAGCCCGCACTGTGACGATACTCACATCTGATGTGAAATATAATACTTGTCCAAATACGCTGTTATTCTGTCATCTCAGTGTTATTGTCAAATCTTTAGTTCAGTGAGTAACCTTTTCCCTAAGCTGCTCCAGTTGAAGAATAAGGATGCAGTTTCCTGTAACCTGAAGCAGCCCCTGAGTTTGCATCATGGTAAGTTTGCGACTTAGTGTTTCGGGTGTGATACCGAGTAACAGAGCCATATCTTTTTTGAAAACAGGCAAGCGGATCTCATGCCTTGCATGATTTCGGGTATGGAAATACAAAAGCAGCTTGGCAATCTTCTGTTCCGTTGTCATCGCACTGAGCGAACTGTTCCATTCATCTGTTTCGCGGAGAAGATTGGAAATGGCAAGCAGGAAATGGTAAGCAAGCTTCGGATCATGTTCAAGTAACTGGCCAAAGTCATGCTTGCTAATGGAGCAGATGGCCGAAGGCTCCAGAACTTCGGCGTTTGCCGCATGTGCTTTTTGATGTAAAAGGGAATCTTGTCCGAAAAAATCTCCGGGAAACAGAAACCGGATAATATGTTCCTTGCCATTTTCGTTGTATTTGGATAACTTCACACATCCCTGATGAACCACATAAAGCGTATCTGAACGTTCACCCTCCTGGACGATAACTTCACCTTTGTTATAAGTACGGGTATGCAGAAGGGAGGTCAGCAATGCTGCTTCGGATGGATCAAGATGTTGGAACAGAGATACTTTGGAGAAACAGGCATCCTTCGCTTCGTGTGCACAGATCATCGTTTAATCACCTCGAATGGTTCAGGATAGTCATAGCCATTGTCATGTTTCAGTGAGACATTGCGGGTCCGCCATGATCAATACCGTCCTTGGTTACACGGAGAACAGCGGAAGCTCCTTTGGCTACATGATTGAACTGATGGGTTACAATCGCATAATCGCCTTCTTCAGTTACGGTGAACTCTACGACGGCTCCACCACTTGCGGGAAGCATAACCGTCTGTATTCCATACTGGATGTTACGTGGGTTACCATCGGTATACACACGGTCCATTATTGTCCCGACAATGTGGAAGGATGAGACTTCATTGGGTCCGGCATTACTGACATAGATCCGCACTGTATCTCCTACTTTGGCTAGCAGCGGATGCTTGGTCAATCCATAATCATTGCCGTTAAATACGACATATTCCGGTTCCCCGTTCAAAAAGGCTTCGTAATCATGTTCTTTATACCATTCACTCTGAACAAGGGTATATTCACGATCAACCAAGTGATCAGAAGGGTATCCAGCCTTGGGTTCAACAATAATCATGCCGTACATACCGTTCGCGATATGGGCAAGGACAGGTTTGGTTCCACAGTGATACATGAATACACCGGGTGAGGAGGTTGGGTAGGTGAACGTGCCTTCCTCGCCTGGCATAACATCAATAAATTTGCTGCTGGGGGCAGCATGTACAGCGTGAAAATCCATGGAGTGAGGCAAGCTGGAATCTTTATTTTTCAACGTGAACACCAGTGTGTCTCCCTCGGTCACTCGTAGAACGGGTCCAGGGACGGTACCATTAAATGTCCAAGCGTTGTAGATCACGCCTTTGGAGATTTCGATATCTGTAACCTGGGCAGTCATTTCAATATATACTGTGGTGCCTTCTTTGCGGATGATCGGGTCCACCGGGGCTTGGCTGATGGCCGTAGGTGAGATTTCATTCTGGTGAACAGGTGGAACTGTATCGGTTGAACTACAATGAGACAGAGTGGCTGTGAAAATGGTGAATACGAGTGACCATTTATATACATTCAGGTTCAGTAATGAAAACATAGCTGCACAACCTTTACTCAAGTGGTGTTTTTCACAAACTAAAAAACAGGCGTTCTTTCACTCCATTCGTTATGTAGTAATAGATTACGTTATTAGAGCAGGAATGGGTGTGATGAGGCACACACTTGGGTAAGTCGTATTAGAGTGATTCCCAATCGTCTTACCTTCGTTCCTTGTGCTGAGGAACGGAGTTTCATATAATTTTGGAGAGATGGATTGGTAAATGTTGAGTATTCTGACGCGGTGTGTGTCGTAGTTTCAGGAGAAGGGTGGATACGGAATGAAACGTTTCGAAGATGAAGGTGCATATAAGTACAGTTTCTATTCGGTTCTTCGACGGGGAGAGCGGATTGATGTGAAATGTCCCAAATGCGGTGGGCACGCTTCGATTGAACAACGGAATGATCAACTGGGTTGGAAGTGTTACGAATGTTACGCTCAAGCTCTTGAAGAACCAGTGTATCAGTATAACGCCAAGGGTAATTGTGCTGTATGTGAACGTTGGTTTAACGTGGAAGTCACGGACGAGAAGAAGACGTCTCACCGATCGACGCATGTGGAATGTCCGCATTGTGGTTCTGTTAATCAGGTTGAATTACATGCCAAGCCGACATATGAAAGGTATTTTGCCGAGATTCGTGCAGGGAAAGATCCTGTATTCGGGCTGGAATTATACTTCATGGATGATTTCAGAGGGAAAATAATATGGGCTGTGAACCGGGAGCACTTGAGTTACCTCATCGCTTATGTTTCCGCAGATCTGCGTGTAAAATACGGAAATCTGCCTATAAGAACGGCTTCACATAGTATTCCGGCTTATATCAAGGATGCGAAGAACAGGGATGTGGTTGTGCGTACACTGTCAAAGCTTCAGCACAAGACTGGATGAGAATGAAATTGAAGAGTTAAAGCCGCAAGGAGAGAAGACATGAAACTACGATTTAAATTAACTATTTTTGCAATCATTCTGGGTATGTTGATGATTCCTGCTTATTTTATTTTACAGACTTATGGCATATTTCAAAAACAGACAGTCTTATCTGACTATGCTCTCGCGGTTGATGTTAAAGGGAAGTCCTATGAAGCCTGGCCGCTGATTAACAGTTTTGCAGCGATGGATAAACAAGAGGATAACCGTCAGTTTTATTACCGGATCGATATGAGTCATATCCAATACCTATTTAATCTGGCCTATCAAGAGTATGATGTGAAGCCCGGCGGGGACAATCCGTATCTGGCTGGTACGGTAAACTATCAACGCACAGATCACAACTATGTACAGGCCGAGAGACAGTATGAGAACGCCAATGATTTCACAACGGTTTTGAATCTGTATGATCAGGATGGGCAGGTGATCTACACCTACAATAACACCGGCAAGGGAGATAAACAGCTCGTAGAATCCATTATTCATCAGGGAATGAGCCGTTCTACGAATGGTGGCGGCGGTGAAGCTGTTCGCGACCCTTATATCAATATTACGGCGTTATTTCGCGACAAGTTAAACATCGATGTGAAACTGACGGTGGATGAGGAACACAAAGTGGTTACCATTCTAATGAGCCAATCGGAGGCGAGATGATGAATGAGTATGGTGTACAACACGGACCTGCTTATCTGGAAGGATTAATTAGGAAGAAAGAAAACATAAAGTCCGCTGAAGTGGAGTGGACAGGCAAACTTCAAACGAGTGATGGTCATGATAAATTCCATATTTTTTATTATGGTGACTTAACCGAAGATGATCTGATTACCTGGCATGATTCGACACCTCTTCTTGTATATGCGGAGCATACGGTCACGGGTGAACGCTATCTGCTCATTGATACCGCCAAGCACGGATATGATGCCATGTTATGTGAGACCTATTCGGAAAAAGCACTACATGACAGACCCCTTCGTCCTTACCTGGATGTTGAAGGAGAGGACATCTTTGAAGTAGAGTTGACGGCCTACTACAATGTGCCTTGGGATGAAGAGTTTGGCGAAGATGTAGATGAAAATGGTGTATATGAACTAATTACGGGAGAGCGCATGGGGTTTGATCAGGTCAAGCGTGATGGATATGATGCCTTTGCCATTCGCATTCTGAATCGTAAAGGGGTATGGACTGAAATTGTACAGGAAGAACTGGCTTAGATTCTGTAAACGAATGAACCAAACTGAGATGGGAGATGTCAACTAATGTATATTGTATCCCGTGTACTTAAGCCGGTTCCAACAGAGGAACTGGATCACTTCGAGCAACAGCACGCCATCTCGCTACCTTTGTCGTACCGGACCTGGATTGAACAATACGGAGAGGGTACATACACGGGATGGATGAATGTGCAGAGGCCGGACCCGGAAGTGTTGAAGCCTTTTGTGGAATATGATTTTTGGATACATACGGATGATTCGCCTATAAGTCAGCATCAACTTGAGCAGTGCATCTCCATCGGCAGTTCTGTAGATGGAGATTTCCTTGCTGTTCATCCGGAAGTTGAGGGGCTGTTGTGGCTACCGCGTCATGATGAGAATATTACCTTATGGACATGCTCGGAGACTGAATTTGGTGAAACGCTGGACCGGATCTATTGTGGGTATTACCATCAGGATAAACCGATAACGCTACTATACTTTGAACCGTGGAATGAGCTGCGGAAACATACGTTTTACCATTTTTCAGGGACGGAACAAGGAAGCTCCATGAAGGAACTCGCCGATACATGCAAAACAGAATTTAAGTGGGATGCCGTGTTGGAGAATGAGTACATGTGCAAGATGTTTATGGTATCGATGGGAGGATATTTACGATTTAACTATGCAACGGGGAGAGAGGTTGCCCTGTTCTATGAAGAAAAGAATGGTGCAGAGGAGGCGACGGATAACGAAATCAGTATGTTCTTGCAGGCACATCATTGTACGGCATATGAATAGGGGCAGAGTGGAGGGGAATAGATGAGTTGGTTAAAGGAAGACATTGCAGAACAATGGCGTAATGAAGGCAAGCGTTATGCAAGGGATGTCAATGCATTTGTCCAGAGAAGTATGCAGGGAGAGCAACCGGATGAATCCGAGCTGGAGGAAGACTCCAGAAGCGGAATGAGTACTGAAGTATTCCAGATGGTGAGACAGGCCAATCTCCACGGTGATGTGGAGGTGCTTCGACGTGAGCTACCCGCAGCGACGTGGCCATTGAACGAGGCGTTTCAGGGTTCCATGCAAGCGGTCAAAGTTATAGGTTATCTGAACGAGGAAATGATTGTATGTCATACGGGGATTTTCACAGAGAATAGTCAGATATATACGATGGATCAGCACGGATGGCAGTTGATCACTCCATATACTTTTGCAGGTTGCTCATCGGATGGACTTGACTATGCGCTTGCAGGACCGGATGGGATTCGTATCATTCGTCAGCCAGATCGCAAGTTGGAAGGACAGGAGATAGCGACATATCGATGGGAAGATATTCAAGCCCGGATACAGTCGGCATTACCTCGGATTGAATCACTTGCGGACTGTGAGCATCCCGAACGGACACTTGAAGGACTTATACCTATGGATGAAGGCAAAGCACTACTCATACATTCAAGATACGGGATATATCTTGTAACGCAAGATCGATTGACCTTACTTCATCCCGATCTGGCAGAGATCGAAGAATATGAGCTAGAGGATACACAGATAGATATGGGGCATGCAGCGGTATCTCGGGATGGTCGATGGATTGCATATGGTAGCCAAGGGAGCAATCATATGGTGATGGATCGCCAGCTGAACAAGACATACTCTCTCTATCCAGAATCGAGCTACCCTCATTATGCAGCATTCACCAGTGATAACCAGACCGTCTGGTTTAACGCATGTCATTTCTATAACGGGGTCACGATACAGGTTCCGCTGGAATCAATTGCAGGCAACGAAACAAAGGAAAATTGGCCAGTGATGGATGAGAATGCACGTGTGTATGCAGCAGCTGAAATAGAGGCGGGCATGGTGCTTGGAGATGCATACGGTTATCTGTATTGTGTGAATAACAAGGGAGAGGAAGTATGGCGCCATTTTGTAGGTAGTACGATCTATTCTTTCGCCGTATCACCAGAGCGATCCAAACTTGCAGTTGGCACATATGGTGGCATGCTGCACATGCTCGATCTTCGTTCCAAAGAAATGGACGAGTACGGGATCGGTACAGGCACTCTTCGTGAGTTGGAGCGGTATGTGTTGTGGCGTGGAGAAGAACCTCTGCGCTGGTGAGGCAGCATGACAACCTGCAAAGGGGTGAACGAATGGAACGTGAAGAGGCTGTAACGTTATTAAAATGTCATTCCTTTTCCTATGATGATCTGAGTCATCCCAAGATGGAGAACGGTTTTATTGGCAGTCTGCGGCCCTTCCGTGGACAATTAATTGAGGAGAATTTTCATGAGTTGATGGAGATACTGCGGGTTCTGGCACCAGAACTTGCACAGCTTTCACTGGATCGGGAAGTCATGGCATGTCTATGGGGAATTACTCATATGGCACGTGCCTGGGCCGTTGAACCTGAGGGTATGCTTCGTAGCAACAACCTCATTTTGGACGAACAGGTGGCGTTGATGGAAGAATGGCTTAATTTGTTATCTTATGCAGTCATGATTCTGATTGAAGGCGGCGGAGAGGAAGAAGCGTTTTGGGGATATCATCAGTATCTACAAGAAGAGAAGAACTGAGATAGGGGAGGTGTGGTGAGATTGGAGCCGAATGTATCATTAAATGTGTTAATGGATGAGCTGAATCACTTGTTAAATGAGAGAATACAGGATCAAGAGATTCGGCAATTGTTCGAAGAATATCAACATCGGGAAGGTGCATCCGAGGAAAGTCTGGATCTATTCGAAAAGGAGTATGGCGTCAGGCTACCTGGCGATTTTCGTACCTTTTATCAAAGGAAAGATGGCAGTGGTTACGGGTTGCATGTGCTATACCCAGGGGATGCCGAGGAGGGTCGATGTACACCCTTTTATCTGATGTCATTGGAAGAGATTCGAGAGACCAAACAATACTTCTGTGAAGTGGATGAGAAGCTTGAAGAGTACTATTCTGAGGAGGAGATCAGCCAGTTGGACCCGGAGATCGAGCCATACCTGTTCCATAAACCATGGATTCCTTTTGCAACGATCGCCGGAGGTTCACTGTATCTGATGCTCGATTTTGATCCGACGGAGGAAGGGACGTATGGACAGATTATTATGTACGTACACGATCCGGACTTTGTTTATTTCCTAACGCCTACTTTCACTGATCTGCTCGTTATGTCGAACCGTAATTTGAAGACGATGGATGAGATTACGTATTAAAAGTCCTGCACGATTAGACAATTCCTTCAATAATAAAGAAGCTGCCGAAGCAGCTCCTTCATCTAATTTGTAACTGACCTTGTATAAGTCTAATGACTACGATTACCACTGAAAGAAACGATGTCCGTGAAATCCTCCGCCTATAGGTCCTCCGTGTCCACCGGGACCACCAGGTCCACCGCCGTGAGGTCCGCCTGGATAACCACTTCCTGGGAAATGACCAGGGTGTCCACCGGGATAGCCACCACCGGGGTAACCACCACCTGGATATCCACCATGCCACCAAGGACCACCGATCGGATATGGTAGTGGAACAGGAACGATGGGCGGGTATGGATACGGATAAGGGTAAGGATACGGTGAGGGTGGCGGAGGTGGTGGATAATAAGGGTAAGGATAACCCGCAGGTTGCGGGGATGAAACTGAACCAGGGCCGTATGCCATGTAATAAGCCTCCAATGACTGGATTGATGATATCAGCCTATGCCACAGTGGTTTCAGATGATACAGCAGATTGAATATTAATGAATTATAGAGTAATGAGGGGGAACATATGGTAGCCGTAGCTTTTCACACTGATCCAAGAGGGACTGCCTATGAACTGTTGATTGACGAATTGATCGAGAAGGCAGATCGTTTCATGCTGGTAGACAGAAAATATGCTAAAGAAGCTACACCTAAAAGAGTTGCCAAAGTGTTACAGAGACTGGAGCCCTATCTAATTGAAAGCAGTAATATGGAAGAAATGATGATGAAAAGTGGCGCCATTTATTCAGAGGGGATTTATTACATATATCGTTGCACGCCGGAATCAGGGCAGATCCTTAAGGAGGAAGCCAACCGCTTTCATGACTGGTTATATCCCTCAATGCCAGATGATCTTTGTTTTCTGAACGAGGATGGAAGTGACTACTTCTACACTGTTGCTCATGAGAATATGTATGGCATGCATATTACACAAGAAGAAGCGATTGAGCTAATGGAGCGAATCACTGGGTTGTTTTTTAGATTAGATCGGCATCAGGACATTCATTGCTTACTGGACGATGCGATTAGACATCAGACGGATGTGCTGAATATTAGTTCACATTACTTGAAAGAGATTCCGGAACGTATTCGGGAATTAAAGCACTTGAAACGTTTGACGATTTTTGAGCAGGATGTTTATACGCTTCCTCCAGCCCTTTTTGAACTGACTTCATTGGAAGAATTGGAGATCATGACTGCGGATTTGGAAGGTATTCACCAAGACATTGGAAAATTGAAACAACTTCGAGAGCTTAGAATTTATTGCGGTAGTTCTTATCATGTTCCTACCGGGTGGAAGCCAAAGGAAAAGTCGGATCTTGGTCTGAAACATATTCCATCCGAGATTGGTGAATTGAGCGAACTCGTAAATCTGGATATTGGCTACTCGGGCATACGTGAGCTTCCGCCTGAACTGGAGAAACTAAAAAAACTACGTTATTTGAGTGTAACTAATGGTTTGATCGAGGGAATGCCAGACATGGTCAAGCGAATGAGTTGGCTTCAGAGTGTAAATTTGAATAGTACTCCATTAGGGATTAGTTGCGAGGACTTCCCCGACTGAGCAGAATCTTAGTAACAAATAGAGCCCTGCTCGGGATGCCCGAGTCAGGGATATTTGTTATGCGACGATAACTTGGCGGAAATGGGCTCACGAATCTGGGCGCTGGGCATAAGCTGGGATATAGGTTATGACCTAAACCGAGAGCGAAGGGCAGGCGTTTTATTTTGGCAACCTCATATATGGATTTTACTTTACCAACCACCGAATTTACTTACGATTTGAGCAAAAATCCGTTATTCAAAAAGGACGAGAACAACTATATTAACGCACTTTCCATCAAACAGTTGAACACATTGGGCAATGCTTCTTTACTGGATATTTTCCTCAGCACTGGCAATGTGGTTGAACCACACATTCATCAGAATGCAACTGAACTGGTATACTGCATCAGCGGTTCGGCCGTCGTGTCCCTCATTAATCCGTTTACCAATGAATTGCTTCATTTCCCGATTACTCCAGGGCAGGTGGCTAATGTACCTCAAGGTTGGTGGCACTATGAAATGGCTACTGTAGATCATACGCACTTACTGGCGATCTTCGATGCACCTGTGCCTGAAGCGATATTTGGCTCAGACATCTTGCGTCTTACCCCTGCGAATGTTCTGGCTCATACGTACTGTCTGGACGAGACAAAAGTTCAAGAAGCGCTCGCCCCCATCCAAAAAACAGTGATTATTGGCCCACCGGCAGATTGCCAGGCTTCAACTGCCCCTGTCTCTAACAGTGCTCCAAATGTGAATCATCAGCCTTACGTAATGCCGAATGTACAGCCAAACATGCAACCAAACACACAACCAAACACACAACCAAACACACAACCCAATGTACAACCAAACATGCAGCCCAACACACAGCCAAACAACCAACCAAACATGCAACCTTACGTGAACCGTCTTCCGTATTGGGGCACTTGGGTTGATCCACGTATTATTCATGAGCCGGGCTGTCCGTATTATAGAGAGCTTCCTATGAATACGAATAATCAAGAGGAAAGATGACGTTAATGAGGCAAGGTTTATTTAATACACATAGGTACTTCAATTAAATTAGGTAAAGCAAAAGAAGCGTCCGCGAAGGAACGCTTCTTTTTTTTTGATTAAAGGTGTCTTCAAATCTGTTGAAAGCCGATGCATACCTGAACGTGTCCGGGAGCATGGAGTGCTAACGAATCGTAGGCGTCTTAATCATTGATTTGAAGCGTGCCCAGAAATCTAAAGAATCTGAGACACGTTATATCAGAATAAACAGCCGTATGAAGTGTTTTATCGGGGAATTTTGGGAAATAACGAGTCTGAGATTCCTTACAATTTAAAAAGAGAACCTAGAGGCCAAATTAGATGTCCTGAGTTCCTAAGAAAATTTTCAACACATTCCCCCAGAGTCCGCAGGATGGTACTTCAAGACTTTTAGGCGCTGACATGCATCATCGATAACTTGCCTGAGGTTAAAGAAGAACACCTATATAATTTATGATGTGTAATTTCGTCCCAAGCCAAGCTCCGTTAATAATTGACGATAAGCAATCGAAGTACGGTCTGCGGGAATATGGGCCTCGGCATGCAGATCAAGGGGCAGATCCTCCGGTTTCTGTGACTCGACCATCTCGCGGTCTTCTTCAAATACCTGCAAGTTGAACTTGATTGTGTCTTCAATTGGAGCGTCTTTGTCAAAGTTGCGTGTGATTGGACAGAATAAACGTGTATAACGAGCAGAGATCGGCGAAGCACAATTCAGAATATTCAGCTTGTCGTCTCCTGGGAAATGTACCGTAAGAGAAGCCGCAAAAGGTGGGAACACTCTAAACTCGCGCAGCCATTGGAAACCTTCAGGTGCAACAAGATCTTGCCCTTTGCCATAGTTACTTACCGTACTCCAATACTCGGCCAGTAACTCATTACCTTCGCGTTTCACTTTATATTGGGGGACTTCTGTGTTGTTTCGGTCACCAAACGTTTCGGTATGCACATAGGCAAAATGGGATACATCCAGGAAACCCTCCATTTGACGTCCAGAGGAACCAGCAATGTCAAAGTTGGGTGGCAAAATATTGATATAATCTGGATCATCCCATCCAGGGAAGGAGGGGATCTGTTCTTCTGTTCCGGCCAGTGTGGTCCATATTAAGCCATAACGTTCGACTGCCGGGTACACAATGAGTTTGAGCTTGGGCGAGATCTTGGAGCTTGGGTGTGCAGGTACTGCAGTACATTTTCCTTCACAATTATAACGGAAACCGTGATAAGGGCAGACAATCTCACCATTTTCTACCCAGCCTTTGCTAAGTGGAGCCCCGCGGTGAAAACAAAGATCCTTGGCTACCACAATCTGATCATTACTGCGATAGAGAACCAGCTTCACATCCAGTAATTGAGCAGCCAGGGGTTTGTCTGTTACTTCGGTTACCTGTGCTACCGGGTACCAATATTGGGATAATACATGCCAGTCTTCAGCAGTGAACGTACACCCTCTAGGTAATTCGGAAGTCATCGTATGGTTTGCGTTGGAAGTTATCATAGGAAACACTCCTTGCTGATATGGATAAACGATTCGCTTTTTTATGTCAGAAAAGTTAACTTGATTAGCCGTATGTTACTACTCTTTTGGTCAAAGTATCAATATATCCAACCTACTTTTGGTTGAAATCACAAACGGTACAGCTAAAACAGTACATGAATACGGAAATTTTCGGATTTACATTACGTCAGATGTTAATTGTAAAAAAGAGAACAACCTTTTAGTATGTTTTTCCATTACTGATTATTGACTCCATGGAGGTTGTCCTGGCATCAGAATCTCAGTGTGAATATTTGTTAGTTGAGCTGAAATCCTTGTGGGCATAAAAAGATTTTCGCAAAAAATGTCACAGATCCCGGCTGTCATTTGTCTACAGTATGTAAACCAAATAACGGAGGCGAATGAGAAATGAATTTAAGAACGAATTACAGAGCAGTGAGTCCAGGCGCATTTAAAGCGATGATGGCAATGGAGCAATATATTTCCGGGCAATTTGAAAATAAAGTATTGTATGAGTTGTTAAAAATCCGAGTGTCCCAGATTAATGGCTGCGCCTTTTGTCTCGATATGCATGCCAAAGATCTGATGAAACTGGGAGATTATGCGGATCATATTCTTTTGCTGAGTGTGTGGCGTGAAGTGCCTTTCTTCACGGATCAAGAACGTGTTATGCTGGAGCTGGCTGAAGCTGTGACTCTAATCTCGGAACAGGGCGTACCCCTTGCGTTGTACGATAAGGTTCGTGAACATTTCAGTGAATCCGAACTGGTGGATCTGATCCTGGCCATTAACACGATTAATAACTGGAACCGAATTGCGATTACAACTGGGATGTATCCGGGTTGCTTTAACTAAAAATACACGTACCACGCCAGAGGAGGCTTCTTATGAATTCCAATCTCCACGCCAATGAGCCAGAAGTGTCTTCTCTGGATGTTGGTGAGTTGTATATTCGTTATAAAGAATATGCATTTTCAATAGCTTACCGCATGTTGGGTAGTGTGGTAGAAGCTGAAGATATTGTGCAGGATTGTTTTGCGGGGATTCAGAGCACGTCTGCTCAGGATATTCGAAATCCCAAGTCCTACATCGCCAGATTGGTCGTGAACCGAAGCTTAAATCTGCTAAATTCCGCGCGTAATCAGCGGGAAAGTTATGTTGGTGAGTGGCTGCCAGAGCCGATAGGTGACAGTGTAGAGGCGAACATGCCAGAGGAAACGATGGAGAAAAAAGAACTGATTTCCTACGCCTATCTGGTCATGTTGGAGCGTCTATCGCCCATGGAGAGGGCTGTTTTTGTCCTTCGTGAAGCGTTCCGATATGATTATGCCGAAATAGCGGATTGGCTGGGCAAAACGGAGAGTAACTGCCGTCAAATCTTTAGCCGTGCCAGACGAAATCTGCCCGAAAGACTACCACCGATCGAGCAGAGTGATGCGGATATGATAGCCAAAGGTGAATTGCTGAGCCGTTTTACAACGGCATTCCTTCGTTATGACATCTCTGCCATGCTCGAGTTACTGGCGGATCAGCCTGTATTTACAGCAGATGGAGGTGGCGTTGTGCATACGGTTATGAGAACAATGAACGTGCACAAAGGTGTGCTTGCACTCCTGACCTCACGGCGTGTCCTTACGCGATTGCGTGAAAGAGAATGGGTACCCATGTGGATCAATGGCGAGCTTCAACTCGCATTGATGAAAGAAGGGCAGTTGTCCGAGGTACTCTGTTTGGAGTTGGACGCTTCCGGAGAGCGGATTGAGGGCGTGTATCTCGTTGTAAATCCGAACAAACTTACATCAATAGACACTTCAACTCTTTGATCCAAACGTAGGGACTTGATATGTAAACTTAAAAGCGGCAACCTCTGTCTCGAGGACTGCCGCTTTTTTGGCATTCACATTTTGCGATTCAGCATCCGATCATTCACGGGCAAATTGTTGTTGAACAGGTTCAATGATTGCTCTGACTTCAGGTGTAAGCTCATCATTGTTCTGATTGAGGACCAGTAAAATCTTTTCCATAGTGTCCAGAAGAAGACTCTGCGTATTGTGCTCCCGGTAAGCCAAAGTTTTCTCGTAAGCCTGTTTCACCTCAGGGTCCATGGTGCGGATTTCTTCATCCGTGTACCAATCATAAGCAGGCGTGTTGTCACTTCCGTAAAAGAGATAATCCACAAATAACCCTTGCTTCACTGCTGATGTGCGATTGGAATTCGGATAGTTGTTCAAAAAGGCTTCTTTCTCCAATGCACGCTGGATTAATTCGTTCCAAGAGATGATAATGCCCCCATCTGAAGTTGTCATTTGGTTGGACTCGGTAGCCATAATATCAATGTATGCAGCAATATCAGCCTTAACAAAAGGTTTGAACTTTTGATATATCTCATAATTGATGATGGGGTAATACAAGCCTTCACTGGTTTCCAGTTTGAACCCGAGATCTGAAGCTTCCTGCAAAAGTTTCTTCACGGTCGGATCTTTAATTTCTTTGAGCAGACGACTATATGTAAGCTTCTGTTCGTAACCAAGTTGTTCATGGGCTTGAGATATGGCCTGCTGAAATTGTTCCGTATACATTTGGTGATCCATATCAGCCAATTTCACGTTCTGCATGTTCTCCAATTGCAGTGTCATTAGTGTGGCCTGCCAAGGGTCGACTTTATCGATATGATTCATCAAGTATTTACGCGCTTTAACCAGACTTTCTGTGGACTTTACTGCTTCTGTTCGATAGGCTTGGAATTGATGATACACCGCTTTGGAAGCGGGAACAGGTGCAGCTAGTGTTGTTGAAGGTGTGATTATTGCGCCAATGGCAGTACAGCCGAGAGCCATAGCCAGTAAACCCAGTTTAGCAGGTTGATTCCATCTCATTTGTATACCTCCCCATAATGAAGAAAAAGCCATTTGAATTCTCGTATAACCGCATTTCACCGTATTTTATATGTATGATCCGTATGTTGAATATGTACGGGTTTGTCTTTGATTAAACCAGTTTCTGGTAAGCGAATCAAGTGTCTTCAGTAGGAAAATGAGTACAAATCATTAAAGAACAGCCCCTAAAACCCGCATGGGTTGAAGAGACTGTTCTGGGGAAGCGGATTTTATTTTCTAATTAATGAAGTGGTTTATTGTTAATAGGCATCTGAGGTGCTCCGGTTGCTGGAATGTATGCCTGAAGCATCTGTTGTGTATCACTTGGAGTGAGTTGAGGTACTTGATAATAGGCGTTTTTATTCTGGAACATGAAAATTTCATAGGCCATCTCGATAAAATGCTGGATCTGCGAAGCGACGACTCGGCGAACCGTTCCATTTGTGATCTCGTTGCAGGTCATGCCGAGCAGACTGGCATGTGATTTGATCAGTCCCAGCATATGACCGCTAATGCCGGCATCCTTTACATCAGCCAAGCTCTGATTTGGCTTTTTCGGTGCTGATGGCTTAAGGCCATATACCGGTGGTACGATGTTGGGGATCATGTAGGTTGCCGTCTCTTCATGAGGCTTCTGTCCGGATGCAAAACACTCTGCTGTCAGATTGTACTGGGATAAGATGAAATTGTACTGCCGGTCCAGAATGCCAATCAGTTCCTGGCTCTGCACAAATGTACGAAAGATCATGTATTGATCCAGCACGTTAATGGTGGAGGACAGAATCTCATGCACATCGAACATCTCATGGCCGCCATGATTCATGTTAGGGGTGACATTTGGATTAGCATTTAATGTGGGTTGTACTAAATTCTGAGGGTTCATGGAATTTGGATTCATTGTAAATTTGATTCTCCTTTGGTAAATGGTATGATTCTAGTATGCTTGGAGAGTAGTAAATTTATGTATTGTGTATGGATAAAAGCGTAAGCACAAATAGGAACAGGTATGGTGGTGGTTAAAGAAAGATGGAAGAGACCCATTGGAGTGTAGCAAAGGATTTGTTCGTCAAACATTACGGGAGCGCTATACAGATGCATCGAGAAGGCGTGTATGCAGACTATAAGCGATGGGACGTACCCCAAGAGTTAGAGGAACAATGGATAGGGGAGCGAATTCAACAATTAAGTTCCGAGCTGTCTATCATGAATTGGGATGCGGTGGATGAACTTGCTTTGATTGCCAAACATCGGACAGAACCGACAATTGTTACGGCAATTACTGCATTTGCTTCAAGACAATTGAAGAGTGCGGACAGTATGGTTCGTCTCGTGTATGCTGAACGTCTGATTGAGCTGATTAAACGGTATGAATCCTCTCTGTCGATGGACAAGTTACGGGAAACCTATCAATTGACGATGGACTTGCTGGTCGATGTGGCAACTAAACCGTTGGTGATTGATCCAGGCCATGAATTACAACAGTATGGATTAAAGGATAAGCGTGGATTGAATTTGCGTGTTGAAAAGAATAAGGAAGAAATCATCCGCTATTTTCGAAACTAATTGAATTTTACCAAGTGAGGTCAGAATCATTGAGAAAACTGAATTATATTCGCATATTTATTTTCCTTAGTGTGGTCACAATAGTAACGCTTGGGTTGTACTATGTAGCCGCAGATTGGCTGGATCAGCGTTATTTCCGCTTCCTGATCTGGAATCTGTTCTTGGGCTGGATTCCTTTTGTGTTCTCTTATGCAGCCTATCTTCTAAGTAATGTGAAATGGAAAGGTGCCGCATGGCTTGCAGTCGCAAGTGGTCTGCTGTGGTTGTTGTTTTTCCCGAACTCCTCTTATATTGTTACGGATCTGGTTCATCTGACAGCGAGGAGTTCCCGGTATTATGGTGGGAACGGAGTGGACTACACGTATTGGTACGACTTGAGTGTTGTATTAATGTTTGTCTGGACTGGACTTCTGCTTGGATTCCTGTCGATGTATCAGCTTCAGGAAGTGATCTTTCACCGAATTGGGCGCTGGGCATCCTGGATCTTTGTACTGGCAGGCTGTGCTTTGGGAAGTTACGGGGTATTGCTTGGACGTGTATATCGACTGAATAGCTGGGATGCACTGACGAATCGCGAGACGCTGATTGAACTGATGCACGAGAGTGTAAGCCGCCCGTCTCTGGCGTTTTGCCTGTTTTTTGGCACGTTTATCACTACAATCTATGTCACATTGTATTATCTGATCAATACGAGGTCTCCCCGTGAAATGAAGAATAGTGCAGGGAGTCCAGAGTCGGACCTGCAAGCGTTACGCTAACATATTTTTTAAAAAAGCCGAACTTATTAGATCTAATCTTAATGTACATTGCTTGAAGGGCTGTTCCAAGTCATACACATGGCTATTGGAACAGCCCTTTAACATTGGATCGAGCGGAGGATGTTCTGAAGAAAAATACCTCTACTTATCAGAGATTAGCTCAAGGATTGTTTTCACAACCAGTTCAGGTTCATCGTGAATAATCATATGCCCACTGCGGGTGGCCACAATGAGCTGACTATCCTTCGATATATTCAACATGTTCCGTTGTCCCGATTGCCATATGGATTCGAGCTTCTGCCCAATTTCAATCGAAATCCCTGCACTAGCATAGTCTTGAGGACGTCCTCGTGCAATGATACGTACAGGGATTGATCCAAGACTTTGGCCACGAATGGCATCTTCTGTTGAATGGGCGAGGAGGGCTTCTTCTTCTTTGGCGTGAAAATAGGAAGGGGTAGCAATCACATTAACAAAGGTATCCCGATCTTGCTTGGCAACCAGACCATCAAGCATAAAGTCTGGAAATAATCTGAAAGCTCCAGATACCTTCAGTAAAGATAACAAGGAGGCAGGCGGGTTTCCCTGAAACTGAGCCTGTTCCAACAGAGCCTTTGTATTCTGTTCATCATCCTCAGGTCTCGCATCAATGAGGACAAGGCTCTGAACCTCATTTGAATAGGTCTGTGCAAAGAGTCTGGCATACATCCCCCCAAGTGAATGACCTACCATAACGTAAGGGCCGCGTATGTTCTCCTTCTCCAGAGCTGCATGTAAATCTTTGACGATATTTGCACCTGTACGTTCTGTAGGTGCAGATTCACTCCAGGCATATCCTGCGCGATCATACGTGACCACCGTTGCATGTTGGGCTAGTTCCGCAGGAATGTCCCTCCACGACAAACTGGTCTCACCACTTCCAGCCTCCATAAGTATGGTCGGTGAACCATTGCCTTGTTTATGAATGTGTAGTTGGTAACCGCCGACTTGAACTAACGTACCTGGAGGTGGAAAGTCCTTTTTGGCCTGCGACGAAGCAAACCACTCATAGAGGAATGCGGCACCGATCAGTAGTAGCATTGTGCAGAATAACCTTATTATGAAGATGGAAAACCTGAATTTCTTGCTTTTTGAGGCTGGGGTAGTTGTATGCATGATCTTATGAATTCCTCTCCTACAGCTGTTTTTATATTTTAGTACAATGTATTAAAAAGATTATAGCACAGTGTATTACAAAAAGAGAAGTTTGTTGTATAATGTTGTCATGCCAAAAATCGTAGATCATGAAGCTCAAAGGAAAATCGTTGCTGATGCAGCAATCCGGGTCATTCAAGAGCATGGACTTGAGCATGCTACCGTTCGGAATATAGCAAAGGAAGCGGGACTATCTGTAGGTTCCATGCGTCATTATTTTGCCACACAGGCCGAATTGTTCACCTTTTGCATGAATCTTTTTGCAGAACGGGTACAGAAAAGGGTGGAGGCATTACAGATGAGTGGATCTGTACTGCTGGATATGAAGAATCTGCTCTTGCAATTTCTCCCGTTGGACGAAGACAGAATGATGGAAATGGAGGTCTGGTTTTCGTTTACAGCCAAATTATTGGTGTACCCCGAATTAAAAAAGTTAAGTGATCAGATGCATCAGGGGATGTATCGATCGGTTCAATGGGTGATAGAGGAGTTGCAGAAGCAGGGGATGACACATCCTGAACTGGATGCTGAGATGGAGATAGAGAAGTTATATGCTCTTGTGGATGGACTCGCCATTCATATGTTAATGCAGCCAGATAGACTTACGGTAAAACGAGTGGAACAAGTGATTGATCAGCATTTGAGCATGCTATGTCAAACTTAATCTTACGTTGTCTGAAGAAGGGTTATTTCCTTTTATAAGGAGTAATCCTTCTTTTTATGAAAATTTGGCAGGTATGCAGGATATGACGAAGAATTAAGAATGAGAAAGTAATAAATACATAGACAAGCAGGTGAACAACAAAATGTTGAATGCAGTAGAGCTGACAACAAAAGTGGAAGAAGTCATGGAACGCGTGAATTTTTCGGGTGTTGTATTACTCCAGCAAGCCGGGAAAACCCTTTTGAATATGAAACGTGGTTATGCGAATCGCAGTGAAGAGCTTGCCAATCAGGTGGACACACGCTTTGGAATTGCATCAGGATGTAAGATTTTCACGGCAGTGAGTATATGCCAACTAATTGAAGCGGGTAAATTGTCTGCTGATTCCAAGCTTACGGATGTATTGGATGTGGAGTTTCCACTATGGAACGAAGGAATTACCATTCAACAGTTGTTAACACACACGTCAGGCATTCCGGATTATTTCGATGAAGAAGTGATGGAAGACTTTTCAGAATTATGGAAAGACAGACCCGTTTACGCGATGCGGCGATTAAGTGACTTTCTGCCCATGTTTCAACATTTGCCAATGAAGTCTGAGCCGGGTGAACGTTTTCATTACAATAATGCGGGTTTCATTGTGTTGGGGCTTATCGTGGAGCAACATTCAGGACTGTCGTTTACAGATTATGTGGAGGAGCACATTTTCAAAAGGTGTGGCATGAAGGACTCCGGTTATTTCTTAACAGATCAGCTTCCGCGTAACACAGCTTTAGGGTATATCGATCATGAAGATGGCTCTTGGAACACTAATATGTTCTCCATTCCTGTCAAAGGTGGATCAGATGGTGGAGCCTATGTTACGGCACCGGATATGATTCGATTCTGGGATGCTTTACTGGGTCACCAATTGTTAAATGAAGAGACGACACAGCAGTTATTAACTCCACATGCTCATCAAGAGGATGAAGAGTACTATGGGCAGGGTATCTGGATTGACCGCAAGGGGGAAGACATTTTCAAATTTCATGTTATGGGGTTCGATCCAGGTGTGTCGTTCATGTCTTCCGTGTATCCGGACTATGATCTACAACTGGTTGTGCTCTCTAATCAAGAGTCTGGTCCTTATCCAATAACAATTGCTATAGAAGAAGCTTTGGCATGACGAATAAACCCTCAACCTATGGGCTGGTTATGGCCACAAGGTTGGGGGTTCATTGTCAAACAGGATAGAAGGATTGTTCTCCGTTTATAACATTTTCCATAGCTCAGGGGCGATTAATCGAGGAAAAACATCCAGCGGAGGTTTCTCTTTCTTTCGTTTGTCATTGGTTAACACCGTAACAAGTTCGAGCTCTGGGACAATATATACATACTGACCACCAAATCCTCGCGCGTAATAATAATGGAGATTGGGTTTGTCGTCTTCAGCAGCAATATTTTCGGAGTCAGACCTTTCGTTCGGATAGACATCCACCCACCAATGCCAAGCATAACTGCCGCGATTCGGTGGAGTGACTGTAATGAAAGGTTGTGTCGAACGGGAAACGAGATCACTTGAAATGAGAGACTCACCCTCCCACATACCTTGCTGTAGAAACAGCTGACCGAATTTCAGCAGATCTATGGGTAACATTTTAAGACCGAATCCGCCAGTATGAACACCTTGTGGGTCGCTTTCCCATTCATATTCCTTAATTCCCAACGGGCCAAAAAGATAACGTTCCGCGAACTCGGCTACGTTCATACCTGCATTTTGCATCAGGATGGCGGATAGGATCTGTGATACTCCTGAGTTGTACTCCATATATGTACCGGGTACATGGCTTAGGCGTTGTTCCAACGCAAAATCCACCCAATGATCGGTGCGGGTCATGCGAGGGAATGAATTCTGCCCGCCGAACTCATCCCAGTTGAATCCGGCTGTCATGGTAAGCAGTTGTTCCAGCGTGATCGCTGGTTTGCGCGGGTCAGGATCGGATGTCAACTGTGGGAAAAAAGTAGAGATTGGGGCCGATGCCTCTGGCAACAAACCTTTATCCATCGCTATACAGATGAGGGCGGATAGCACACTCTTGGTACATGAATTGATTTTTGCAATATCAGTCGCAGCCTCTTGGTTGCGGTAGTGTTCGTACATAATCTCACCGCGCACGCTGACGAGGCAGCTACGCAGATCCAGCGGTGGAATGATCTGTTGTAACTTGGATGACAGTGATGAAGGATTCATAGTGTCCTTTCTGTGCGGTTGATTTGTTATAGGATTTGTAGAAATGGGTGTCCATTATCTTAGCATACTCCCGAGGTAGGGCTCAACAAGCGCTACATTATTATGTCAGCGCAAGCATGCAAAATGCGATATCCTATGAAAGCTATAAGAATCACATGCGAATATTGCATAAATCCCCAGCATTGTCTGACAAACTTATATAATTGTCATGAGAAGAGCACAAGACATTTATAAGAGAAAGGGGGCTGTGATGTGGGAAATATAATAGAAGAATTATATTACGGTAACCTGAGACCAGAGGAGAATATTGTTCCTAAAGATTCGGAGTATCGATCTATTCATAAGGAGATTACAGCTTATATCGAAAAATTCAAGAGAGAGCTTTCGGAGGATGACTTTAAACAGTTGGAGGAACTATTAGATATGACAGATCAAGTTCACTCTATGCATTCAAAAGAGGCTTTTGCCAGTGGTTTCAAAATTGGGACGTTGATTATGATCGAGAGTGGATCCTCAAGCTAATATCTTGATTTTTCACAACATGTGGTTATATAGTTACCTCTTTCCTATGAAGATATGGAAGAGGTTTTTACTAATATAAACATGCCAATATAGGAAAAATATCATATGATAAATGAACTATGTTAGTGCGTATTAAGGTTAGAAATGGTAAAATATGAATGCCTAAACATGGAACAAGTAGATGAAAAATAATTAAATATAGGAAATAATGTAGAATCAGTGTTTTAGCAAAAGAACTTTATAGTAAATTATAGTAATCTAATACTGAATTGAGGAATTAAACATGGCGATTATTGACGTAATTAAGTATGATGGCTCACCTGATGTATTTGCTTGGAAACATCCCGAGACTGAACTGGGAACATGGACTCAGTTAATTGTGAATCAATCTCAACAAGCAATTCTTTTCAAGGATGGAAGAGCGCTTGATATGTTTGGACCCGGAAGGCATACGCTGAGTACTGCGAATATCCCAATCTTGAACCGTCTCGTTAACCTTCCGTTCGGAGGAAAGTCACCTTTTGCAGCAGAAGTATGGTATGTCAATCAAGTAAGCGCATTGGACGTTAAATGGGGAACGGCGAATCCGATTCAGATCCAGGATCCCAAGTATAATATTATTGTTCCCGTAAGAACATTTGGACAAATGGGAATTAAAATCTCGGATTCACGAAAATTTTTGGTCAAGCTTGTGGGAACACTGCCTGAATTTAACCAAGCTAATATGATTAATTACTTCCGTGGGTTGATTATCATGAATATTAACTCCATGTTGTCATCATATCTAATACATAGAAAAGTAAGTGTTTTGGAGATCAATGCATATATCGCCGAGATATCACGACATTTTGCAGATACGGTAGCTTCTACTTTTGAAGAATTTGGTATTGAGTTAATCAACCTGTATATTCACAATGTTAATCTGCCTGAAGAAGACCCTTCCGTCATTCGATTAAGAGAAGCGTTGGCACGCAAAGCTGAGATGGATATTATTGGGTACACATATCAGCAAGAACGTTCGTTTGATACGCTTGAAGGTGCAGCGAAGAATGAAGGAAGCATGCAGTCAGACATCATGGGCGCAGGGCTTGGTATGGGGATGGGAGTTGGTCTAGGGGGTTCTTTCAGTGGCGAGATGTCCCAGATGTCTAAAGTGATGTCTACGAAGGAAACGCCTGCAGTAAGTATATGTAAGCAGTGTCATCATCCGAACCAGGAGAACAGCGCTTTTTGCAGCAAATGTGGCAATTCATTAGCTGAAAAATCCGCAGCGACAACTGATTGTAACAATTGTGGACATGCCTTGCCACAGGGAACCAAATTCTGTCCTAACTGTGGTGACAAATACCATGCATGTCCATCATGTGGGGCGGATAATGCGGAGAACGCATTGGAATGTATCCAATGTCATCAACCGATGCCTAGCCCATGCCCTAACTGTAACCATATGAATTCCGGTCATACAAAATTCTGTGGCAACTGTGGCACAAGTTTAAGCTTGAAATGTAGTCGGTGCCAACATGAAGTAAAACCCGGCCAGAAGTTCTGTCTCGATTGCGGAAACAATCTGCAAGAAGGAGGACAGGCATAGTGATGGTAAAACGGAGCAATCTCTTGATTTTGGATGTCGTCTATTTGATATGCATGTTAGTATCGTCAATCGTTTCTTTTACGGTGTTTAATCATGCGCTTCTATCGTTTTCTTTTTGGATGAATCTTGTTGCTTCTTATGTAGCGATTACGGCAATTTGGATCTACGCACGGTTCATCATGCAAAATATGGATCGGTTTAAACGGTTTGTTCCAGGTTACACAGCGTTAGGTGTAGTATTGGTTATTTATCTGATTTGTGTGATGATCTACACGTTGTTAACAGGTTCAGCAGATCATGCGCTTCGTTGGTTCGTATTGTTACACACGGTAACGATTGCGATCGCAATTATTTTGTGCGGAATCATTATGATCTATATTCAGAGTGCGCGCCGTCATGAAACAGATGAACATACAAAAATCGCAAACTTACAATTAATCGAAAAAGCCTTACAGCAATTGCTTCATACCATGGTGCAACATTCCGTCCTAACTGTGGAAGAGGAGCGCAAAACCGTTCAGTCATTAATTGAACTTGTAAAGTATAGTGACCCAATCACTCCGGATTCCCTTGAGAAAAATGACCGCCAGATCTTGCTGGACATTGAGTTGATGAACAGTGAGCTTGCAAATCAGTACGAAGCAGGGGAATTGGTAAATAGTGAACGTTTTGCTTCGCAACTATCCCAGTTAAGGTTCCGTTTGAAAGAGCGCAATCAACAGATTATGACAAGCAAATCATAAATTGCAGGAGGAAATGCCGTGAAAAGATTTTTTGGAATTATATTAATTATCATTTCGTGTCTGACGATCCTGTTCTCTTTAATCATGCTGTCTGAAGGAACGGAGATGGCCATTTTTAGTACAATTGTGTTTTTTATACCAGGGGTTATCGTACTTGTTACGGGAATTAAAATGTGTGGTCGACCTAAATCTCGTTCTAACACTGATCAATACCATCACAATTCTAATGATAATCAATATTACGAAGATCAGCATAATGAGAAATATGAAGAGAAAGATGAACTTCAAGAATCTGTAGCCGTGAATTGTTCAGGGTGTGGGGCCAAGGTAAAGGTATATCCTACTTTGTCTGCGGATTGTGAGTATTGTGGAACGACAATGAGGATCTCTTAAACTGCATAGCTGACTCAATGACTTCTTTTACGGATACTTGTAATATACACAGCTAGGTGTAGTGTGATGTTTTAAGGAGGAATCGTGTTGTTAAGGAAGTTATTTGGACTCTTTTTTATGTTTTATGCCATTGCGATCCCGATTGCCATGTTTAATGCAAATAATTTCAGAGGTACTAAAAATCTCATTGCTATGGCTGGATTTATGATCGTTGAATTTTTGTTTTTATATTTTGGTATTAAATTGCTTAGGAAAAAACGTGTCCCGGAACGAAAGTTTTATGGAGGAGACTATGGAGGTCATCTTGATCGCGAAAATGTGAATCCGCATACTTATTCAAGTTACAATAGCAACACCGTGAGTTACAGTAGTCATAATACAATTAACTATACAGAGATCAATTTTTCAGATAAGGAAAACACTGAAGAGAAAGCCGATGAAAAAGTTGAAGAGCCACAAAGGCCTGTTTCAGTGAGTTGCCCGGGGTGTGGGGCGAAGGCAAAAGTGCTTCCTAAGCAATCAACGGATTGCGAGTATTGTGGAACAACAGTTGTAGCAACTTAGAACGGTTCAGAATGGATACGAGAAGGATTAAGCCTGATTCCTATGGAGTCAGGCTTTTTATCTCTTCAATTTAGAATCTCTAAAAGACTCTCAAACGATCAAATCGTCATATAATTCCACGTGAGTTGCCTTAATGTGGTCCCTTTAATGAAACGTTTCGAATTCACATTTATTAATAATCCATATTATATTCAGCGCTTGTAAGCGTTCTATTTTCTTGTTTACGGAAATGGGAAAATTATGATAACATATACACGAAACGTTTCGAATCCATTTGAAGGGAGAAAATCATGAAAAAAGTAAAACAATTCAGCTTCATTTTAACTTTTTGTCTATTAGCTAATCTAGCTTTAACTCCTATGGCTTCAGCAGGTAACTCAAACCATTTAATTGGATTTCGAGCAGAATTGAAAGCGATTGCATATAAGACCTATACGTTTTTTGAGGACTATACGGATCAGAACACTGGCTTGACTTACGATGAAGTACGGCACACTGAAAACGAGACAGAAGAAGCTAAACGTACCTCGCCCACAAACATCGCAATGTATATGATGAGTACCGTTTCAGCGCAACAATTGGGCATTATTTCGAAGAAAGAAGCTGTACATCGCCTGCAAACGACTATAAATTCCCTCGAGAAGTTAGAAAAGTGGAACGGTCTATTTTATAACTGGTATAACACAGATGACGGTTCGGTGAAGAAAGATTGGGGCCAATTTATTTCCCAAGTCGATAATGGCTGGTTATCCGCTGGTTTAATTGTTGTTGGGCAAGCCTATGAAGAACTTCATGGGGAAACAAGCAAGTTGGTTACAAATATGAATTATACTCCGCTATATGATCCTGAAGTCGGCCAATTCCGCGGCGGTTATGATGTGGCTAAAGGAGCGCTGACGGACCACCATTATGGGATGTTTTATACGGAACCACGTGTAGGCAGCTATATTGCTATTGGGAAAGGTGACGTTCCTCAAGATCATTGGTGGAAGATGTATCGCACATTACCTCAAGAATGGGATTGGCAAGCTCAGATTCCTCAAGGCAAATCCGTTAAGTACGATGGAGTGGATGTGTTTGAAGGAAGTTATGTATACAAGGATAAAAAGTTCGTACCAAGCTGGGGAGGCAGCATGTTTGAAGCTCTTATGCCCGGTATGGTCATAAAGGAAAAAGACCTGGGTACTCAAGCTTTGGGATTGAACAATCAGCGTCATGTCGAATTGCAGATCGAATACGCCAAAGAAAAAGGGTATGCCGCATGGGGCTTCTCACCTTCTGCCACTCCGACAGGTTACAGTGAGTTTGCAGCAACGCCGTTAGGTACCTCAGGTTACAAAGATGGAGCAACGGTAACAGCACACGCAACATTCCTTGCTCTGGATTATGCCCCAGAAGCTGTTCGAAAGAACATTAAAGCTTTAAAGAGCTTCAAAATGTTTGGCAAACATGGGTTCTATGACTCAGTCAATGTTGAAACGGGAGAACTTGCAAAAGCTTATCTGGCACTGGATCAAGGGATGATTATGGTGTCGATTGCCAACTATCTTCAAGATGGAGTTATACGCGATTATTTTCACAGTGATGTGATAGGGCAGACGCCAGAAGAATTATTGAAAAAAGAAGTGTTTTCCATCCAATGAAGGAGAGGAGAACTTGTTATACCGATTGTTCAAATGGAACGAAGCAGCGTGTTTTCTGCTTCGTTCCATTTGCATTTGTCGACCATCGGGCCTTTTTAAAGTTAATTGGACAATCATAGCGCAATTGCTTGCCGTTCACTTGATGAAATAGTCATCAAAACTTGAAGACAATACGGATTGGAGAGGTAAATAAACAGCAAATGTTCGCATTCCTGCTCCGTGACCGTCCACACAGTACACATCACCAACTCCGGGGATCATGGATGTTCCTTTTGTTCTGCACCATTCGATGCTAAGCTACTTGTAAACGAAGTACTCTGTAGAACTAATAATAGATGAATTATGTCAAAGTCATTCAGAGACTACCATTTTGGGATAGAGTCGAATAGGCTTGAATACTTTTATAAAAAGGAACGATGTCTATGGATACAGGTATGAGCCGTAACAAAAAACTGGGTGAGTTTTTGAAATCACGGAGAAGCCGCATTCAACCGGAACAAGTTGGCTTGTCAGGATCTTATGGACAGCGGAGAACACCCGGTCTACGGCGGGAAGAAGTAGCGGTGTTGGCTGGTGTCAGTGCAACGTATTACACATGGCTCGAACAGGGCAGGGAGTTGGCGGCTTCACGTGAAGTGATGCAGAGTATAGCGGATGCGCTCCGTTTAACCCCGGAAGAGAAGAGTCATCTGTTTGACTTATGGGACCCTAATACGGAACATGAATTCCTTGCTTCGTATTCGCAACTGGAGCCAGGTTGGCAGAGTATTATTGGTCAGTTGACCCATCCTTCTTTTATTACCAATGAACGTTCTGAGGTACTTGCCTGGAATGAAGCTGCAGATACGAACCTCTTCAACTTCTCGTCGATGAATGTGAATGAGCGTTTAATGATGCGGATTTTATTTCTGGATACAGCGCTCAGGGAGCGTATGCACAACTGGGAGGAATTCGCGCGGCACTCGGTAGCGGTATTCCGTACTTATTATGACAAGTATACGAGCGACCCCGAATTTAGCAGAATCGTGAAACAATTAAGTGAAGAAAGTGTGGACTTCCGAACGATCTGGAACCTGCACCAAGTTGAGTTCAAACAAGTCAATCGTGTCCTGCTTGAAACGACAGATCGGGCAGATGGCGTTGTGCATGCATATGATATTTTTTCCATGAATAATCTGAACAGCCAATCAGGCATTCATTGTTGTATTTACGTTCCTGTTGCCATATAGAAAATTGATCAAACTGGTAATTTCTTTACTAGCATAAATAGAGTGTGGTTGGGATCTCGGGAGTGAAATAGAATGAACTCAAGTTCATACGTATCTAGTTGACGTTTCTATTTCAAGATGAAAAGAGGGAGCCACATGCTCAAAACAAGAACACTGGGAAATGATAAATTACAAATATCTGCGCTCGGCCTGGGTGTAATGATGATGCCAGATAATGACGAATCGGTACATACCATTCAGGGCGCGCTAGATGCAGGAGTTACCATGTTTGATACGGCGGATCTGTACGGAGCGTATGAAAAACAGCAATTTGGAGGGAATGAAAAACTGCTTGGGCGCGCACTTCAAGGTCGAAGATCCAAGGCAATCGTTGCCACCAAATTTGGTATAACACACACGCAGGGCCCCAAGGGAGATCCAGCCTACATCAAAAAATCAGTAGATGCGAGTCTCTACAGTCTGGGAATGGATTATATCGATCTGTATTATCAACATCGTCCTGATCCGAATACACCCATTGAAGAGACGGTAGGCACACTTGCCGATCTGGTTCAACAGGGGAAGATTCGATATATTGGTTTGTCCGAAGCGCCAGTAGAGATCATTCGGCGTGCACATGCTGTTCATCCAATTACAGCGTTACAGACCGAATATTCATTATGGAGTCGAGAGCTTGAGGATGAGATTATGCCTATCCTGCATGAATTGAACATTGGCTTGGTTCCATACAGCCCATTGGGACGTGGCTTCCTGACAGGTCAGATCCGTTCAATAGAAGATCTGCCGGAAGATGATTATCGTCGTCACTATCCACGTTTCCAAGGTGAGAACTTTCAGAAAAATCTGGAGGTAGTTGGCTTGATTCAAGAGATGGCTAAGCAAAAAGGATGTACAGTCTCTCAACTTGCTCTGGCCTGGTTGCTTGGAAAGGGAGAACATATCGTTCCGATCCCGGGGACTCGCAACCTGGATAGAGTTCATGAGAACTTAGGAGCGCTGCAGGTTTCGCTTACGGATGATGAGATGAACCAGATCGATCACATATCACCTCAAGGCATTGCAGCTGGAGGCAGATTCCCTGGTCAAGTTTAGTTTGTTTATACATGATGCCAAGCAACCTAAAGTTCAGGATTAAAACACTATATAACATGTGTCAACGGTATTATCTTTCTATTCTCCGGCATACAGTACAACAATGAGATGTATGCCCAAGGAGGAGAAATGATCGTATGATAAATCCGATTTTGCAAGCCCCGAATGTTCCGCTGGCAGCCGATTCCAATGCGGTTGTCAATCATCAGAGGGATTCACGCAACTATGTAACCCAGTTGTTTGGAGAACAACTGCCGACCATTGCGAATGGGTTCTTCAACGTGTACTTAAGCAAAGGAATCATCGTGCAGCCGCACTGGCACACCAATGTCACGGAGATGGTTGTTGTCATCACCGGTGAAGTTACAGCATCAGTCTTTAATCCGTTTACGCGTGAACGATTGACATATCGTCTGAAACCAGGGCAAGTTGTGGTATTTCCGAAAGGCTGGTTTCACTGGTTTGTCGCTGAGACAGATGATGTATATTTATTAACAATCTTCGATCAACCAACGCCTGAAATTGTGTTTGGAGCGGATTTCTTGGCAGCTACACCGCCGGAGGTGGCTCACCGTGCGTACTGTTTGGATGAGGAGGCATATGCGAGAGCTGTTGCTTCTATTAAAAATGATGCGATTCTGGGCCCTCCAATAGGGTGTGATACGCAGGTTTCTGATCAATCGACTTCACCCTCCAAGACGTCCGTGTCACCATCCAATAAACAGGAGTCTTAATTCAAGCTTCCTTATTCATGATCAAAGTACAAAGCCTGTAACTGGAGAATAACAGTTGCAGGCTTTTTGATGTGTCGATGTAATAATTGTATGAAGTCCAAGGGATTGACATTATATTAGAAAATAATTTAAAAGCCTGAGTCAGTGTGTTACGTTCTCTGTTAATATAGTATGAACATCCAACAAAACGGAGGACTCATGAATGAACATATCAGAACTGAATACGCTTGAAACTGCAATGAGTTATGCACCGATTTTGATGTTTGACAGAGCCGAACCCTTTTATCCTGATTTTGTTGGCATTTCTGTGTTGCATCAATCTGGGCCTTCACCATCGTTCAGAAGAGACATTAAGTTTCCGACCGAGGCAGTACAATATGTAATTGAATATGCAATCTGGTGGGATTATGAGATTGGACATCTGTATGAAATGGAACATGTATGGGTTTATGTGGGTCATGACGGAGAGGTAGTAGACTGTGAAGCCAGCTTTCATGGGAAGGTGCTGCGCGGATTGTTGAAGGAACGGGTCAATGTGATTGGACGTCATGTATGTCTGTACTCGCAGCCTGGCAAACATGCTTTCTCGCCACTTCCGGTTGTATTTGAGTTACTGCCAAACCTGTATAGTGCAGCAGGTGCCGAAGCTGGATGTGATGGGCTACTTGTGAATGAGTTGTTTCAAGATTATTTTGAAACGAATGAACAGATCAATGCTCAGGTAGAGCGTTATCTGCAGACCAAAGCGTTTGTACCTACCATGGAGTTTGAAGAATATCTACTAAAACCGGAGATGTTCATGACGTGGGATAATCTGTTTGGTATTATTCCGCATAGGATCAAGGTTCGCTTAATTGAACTGGAGCAGTTATATAACACATAATTAATTAATTTTAAACGGGTTTTATATTAATTTAAAGTATATTTTATCGCTTCAAAACCAAACTTTGTTGATTCGGGTTTGGTTTTTTTTTATGGGAAAATAGACTCAGAATGGGTGAGATTTTATTAGACTTAAGTCTTGAAATGTTGAGTGTGTACAGCGAAACACATCATTTTTTTGCATGGAAAATGATATTTGTTATACGTATGAACTATACAACTTCTTATGTAAATATAAGAAGATCATGTCACATGAAATTTTATATGGAGATGTAAGTATAAGTCAATGCAGAATTTAGATTATACGTATGTATGTAAATGGAAAATGAAATTTAATAGGTAAAAAGTATAATTTATATTAAAAAGAAGATTCTTTATATCTGAAATAAAAATTCATAATAGTGCAAATTTATAGAAATAAAAATCTCCTATTCAGTTTTAATATATTTATGTCGAAATAGATCGTAAGTTGTCTAGAGCGCGACCTAGAGAAGGGTTTAC
Source organism: Paenibacillus sp. SRL342 (assembly GCF_984798905.1). Lineage (NCBI taxonomy): Bacteria > Bacillati > Bacillota > Bacilli > Caryophanales > Paenibacillaceae > Paenibacillus > Paenibacillus sp. SRL342. Next base: position 4,308,325 of record NZ_OZ481790.1, on the reverse strand, counting down.
CAAGCGTTATATACATAACTGGACACTACGATGCCTAGGAGGAGATTACATGAAGTGGTTTGGGAATTTGAAAACAGCAACAAAGATTATCTCAGCGTTTTTAATTGTGTCGATAATCCTTGCGGCGCTTGGCGTCTACTCTGTAGTAACATTGAGAAGTACGAATGAACGAATGCAAGAGATGTATAACAACAATCTAATCTCAGTTCGTGAGCTCTCTTCAGCTCAGGTTGATTATCAGAGATTACGAGTTAACGTACGTGATTTGAATTTCGAAACTGTAGCAGCAGAACAGACCAGAATTACAGAAAATATTGCCACGATTCGTCAATCCATGGAGGAGCGACTTGCTACGTACCGTCCTCTTGCGACTACCCCGGAAGAAATGGAATTGCTTCGTAAGTTAGATACCCAATACAGTAGCTATATGAAACTTTATGATCAAGGCGTCACTATGGCGCTATCAGAGGATGATGCAGCTTTTATTGAATTCCTGAAATCGACATTGAAATCACCTGGTGATGAGATTGTAAAAACACTCGCGGACCTGGTGAATCTTAATGTAACGTTGGCAGATCAGGCTAACACGAAGTCTGAAGAAGCCTACACAACGGCCTTTACCGTTACAATTGTTATGGTTGTTGCATCTGTACTCTTCAGTATTCTGATCGGTTACATTATCTCTCGTTCCATTTCCAAGCCACTCATGGCCATGTTGGGTCTGGCAACGGAAGTCGCTAACGGAAATCTGACTCTCCAGTCAGACATCTCCAGCAAAGATGAAGTGGGTCAACTGGCCGCAGCTCTGAATCGTATGGTCGACAATCTGAAAGGGTTAGTCAACAATATCGTGATGAACTCCCAAAGCGTTGCCGCTTCTTCGGAACAGATCTCAGCAAGCACACAGGAAATTGCGAGTACCAGCACAAGCCAATCCAATGAGGCAGGAAATATCTCCGAATTGTTCAAGGAGCTTTCACTTGCCATTAACTCCGTCGCTGCAAGTGCGGAAGAAGCGGCTGAACTGTCCAACGATACGGTGAAGACTGCTCGTGAAGGTGGGCTTGTTGTACAGACTTCATTGGAAGGTATGCAAGCTGTTAATACAAAAATGACCAAGCTTGAAGATGATTCTCGCAAAATCGGTGACATCATTGAAGTGATTGACGATATCGCTGAGCAGACCAATCTGCTCGCGCTGAATGCTGCTATTGAAGCGGCACGTGCCGGAGAACAAGGACGAGGATTCGCTGTAGTCGCAGATGAAGTCCGGAAGCTTGCCGAACGAAGCGGAGAGGCGACCAAAGAAATTACAGCCATCATCAAAGCAATGCAGGAAAATACGAGACAAAGTGTGCAAGCCGTAGCAGCCAGTGTTGAGCAGTCTTCCATGACTGGACAGGCTTTTGATCAGATCATTGATATGGTCAATAACTCTTCACAGAAAGTAAACGAAATTGCTGCTGCATGTGAAGAAGAAGCAGCCCAAGCCGCAGAGGTGATGAGCTCTGTTGAATCCATCTCGGCTTCCAGTGAAGAATCTGCGGCTGCATCGGAAGAGACTGCGGCAACGTGCCAGTCTTTGGCACATCTGGCGGAAGAGCTGGCAAATTCGGCAGCGGCCTTCAAAACAAATTAATAAAATTGAATTGAGGGTGAATTGATGTCTTCACTTCAGAAGGAACAATATATTGAACTGTCTGTAGGTGCAGAGACCTGTGCCATTCGAATTGAAGAAATTCACGAAATTATTAAAATGCTCAGCATTACAGATATCCCATTCAGCCGCCCAGAGATAAAAGGGGTAGTTAATCTGCGTGGCAAGGTTGTATGTGTGATGAGTCTGCGGAACCTGCTGGGTATGCCGGATGAACCGGACACCAGAGCCACACGTATTATCGTAGTTCGACATCAGGAAGAATATATTGGCTTGATCGTGGATCGCGTGAACAAGGTAACCACATATTCGGACATACATCCGCCAACTGGCGGATATGGTCGTAACCGTGAAGATTTATTCCATGGTGTGGGTCAACAGGAAGACAAGCTTGTGGGCATTTTGAAACTGGACGAAATATTGGGCGGTTAGGGAGGTATATACGAATGATGGATTTGTCTGCCTACCGTGACATCTTTATCGAAGAACTGAATGATCAACTGGAACGTATGGATCAGTCTTTATTGGCATTGGAGCTTACGCCTTCTGTAGAGCTGGTTCAGACGCTGTTTCGGGCAGCCCATACCATCAAGGGATCGGCATCCACAATGGATTTTCGTGAATTAAGCGACCTCACGCATGAAGTGGAGTATGCTCTTGAATGGGTCCGGGAGAAAAAACCGGAGATGACTTCGGAGCTAATTGATACGTTGTTCCGCTCTTTGGACGCCATGAAGGTGCTTCGTGATCAGTACATCCGTGGGGAAGCCTATGCGGACTTTCGAGCGGTAGTACGAGAAATAAAGGATTTAATTCAGACCCCGGCAGTAGTTGGGCAACTTAAAGTACCTCAATTGCAACCAGCAGAATCGGTTATGGCACAGGTGGCTATAGTATCAGGCAAGCAGTTATTGTCCCTTCATATTGTGCTGGAGCAGAAGTGCATGATGAAAGCGGCCAGATATCATATTTTACGGCAAAGCATTGAGGACATCTGTGGTACGGTTATCGCTACTTCGCTCATGGAGAGCCAACCGGGCGCGCAGAATGAAGATGATCAATATGGTCAGTTCATCATCATCGTAGCAACATCGAAGGACCCACAGCAGCTTAAGGGAGAGCTGTCTTCAGACTTGGATATTCATAGGCTGGAGATTGATCCATATCTGCTGGAATCCAATGAGGTTGCAGCGACTTCTGCACCACTTGAATTAATCTCTGAAACAGAGCAAACGAAACCAAGCTTGCCTACCGTGAATACAACTGGCTCGGATGAGAAAGTGAAAGCTGCTCAACCTACAGTTCGTGTGAATGTTGAGCGTCTGGACCATTTGATGAATTTGGTCGGTGAACTGTTAATTGATCAGACATCCCTTGCGGATCTTAGTGGATCGGGCGCGCGTAAGGAGTCTTCAACACTCATCCAGAGTATTAGTGGTGTATCCGATCATATGGGCAGGGTGATCAAGGAACTTCAAGAAGGTGTAATGAAGACACGGATGTTACCCATTGATCAACTATTCAGTCGCTTCCCAAGATTGGTTCGTGACCTTTCTCAGAAGCTGGGTAAGGATCTGGAACTGGTTATCCAAGGTGGAGAGACTGAGCTTGACCGGATGATTATTGAAGAATTGAGTGACCCGCTGATCCATCTCATCCGCAACAGTGCAGATCATGGCATTGAAAGTGCAGAGGTTCGGGCGGAGAACGGTAAACCGTTCAAAGGACGTATTACATTAACTTCGTTTCATGAAGAAAATCATGTTGTCATTCGTTATTCGGATGATGGCAAAGGTATTGATGGTGAGAAGATCAAAGCTTCCGCCTTGGGCAAAGGTATCATTAGTGAGGAACAGGCTGCACGTCTAACAACACAGGAAGCTGTCCATCTCATATTTGAGCCCGGTTTCTCCACAGCTTCTTCTGTCAGTGAAGTATCGGGGCGCGGCGTTGGAATGGACATCGTGCGTAGCCAGATCGGGCGGCTCAACGGTATCATTGATATTGATACGGAGGTTGGTGTTGGCACCACGTTTACGATTCGTCTACCACTTACTTTGGCGATTATTAAAGGTCTGTTAGTCAAAGTATCGGGTCGTGTTCTAATCTTGCCGATGTATAATGTTGCTGAGATTGTTCGAATTTCACCTGAAGATATTCAGATGATCCAGGGACAGCAAGCGATCCTGAATCATGGACGAATTGTACCTTTTCACCGATTGTGCGACAGGCTCAACTATCCACGAACGGACCGTAAATCCAAAACCATTCCACTGGTGATCGTGCGTTCCGTTGATAAAATTGCAGCTTACGCAGTAGATGAGATTATAGGAAATCAGGAAGTCGTTATTAAGACGCTAGGTACGTATCTGGGAGCGATGAACCATCTATCTGGAGCAACGATCCTCGGTAATGGTAAGGTTGCCCTTATCTTGGACGCGTCCTATCTGGTGAGTCTTTAATTGTTAGATAAAAACAAACATGATGCAGGCCAAAGAGCCTCATCATCCATAACTGGATGGTGGGCTCTTTGTTGTACCTTTTGACATTGTGATCACTCAGGATTTGAAAATGAGATCCATAAACCGGTTGGCAGCCAGAGAAATTGGCATATTACGTTTGGTCATAATCCCCACATGGGAAGGGGGGAGCGGGACATCAAGCTGAATTTCGAAGAGAGAACCTTCCTCCAGCTCTTTGGAGATGAACTCACGTGTGACATAGGAGATCCCCAGTCCTCGACGCGCAAACTCAATCAACAGATCAACGCTACCAACCTCAATCTCAGGTTTCAACGTGTAATTATAGCTGTTAAACAACTCGGTAATAGCCATCCGAACCCGGCTGTTCCGGGAGAAGAGGATAAGTTGATGCTCGAGAAGCATCTCAAGTGTCATGACTTTACCCTTCAACTGAGCATAACGTTCCCCAGCTACAAAACAGTCCTTCAACTGAATACTTTCCCTGACTTCTAGCTGTGGATCAACAATGGGCATCCGAACAACACCAAGATCGATCTTGCCTTCTTTCAGAAAGGTAATCACTTCCGGCGTGGTTCCATGACTTAGATGCAGCTTGATGTTAGGGTACAAGGTGTGGAATTCCTCTAGATACGCCAGCATGTAATGCTTGAACAGGGAGTCACTGCCACCAATCCGGAGTTCACCATTGTCGAGATTCTTCAGTGCGGCCATTTTTTCTTCCGCAAGTGAGATCAGAATCTGGGATTGTTCAATATAGGAGTATAGACTGGCACCTTCCTGTGTCAGCGCTACACCCTTGGAATTTCGATAAAACAAGGTAAGACCAAAGCTCTCTTCCAATTGCTTAATGGCATGACTGACGCTGGGTTGAGTGATATACAGTGCTTTCGCAGCCTGTGTCAAACTTCCCGTTTTGGCGGCCCAATAAAAGACTTTATATAGTTCGTAATTTGTCGTCATAGATGTGGTCTATAGCTCCTGTGAAATATATTAATTACTTGTATGGCTATAAAACGTATTATAGTGTAACTACAACAAAGAAACCAGAGTTACTTGGAAGGAGAACGGTGAGATGGAACCAACTACCATTGTTTTATTTGGTGCTACTGGCGATTTAGCCAAAAGAAAAATATATCCTGCCTTATATAACTTATATCTTGAGCAGAAGCTTCCTGAAACCTTCTCATTGATTGGTCTGGGGCGTAGAGAGTGGTCTGATGAATTCTTTCAGGCACAAGTGGAAAAATCATTAAATGAATTTTCCAGACGCCAGGCTGATCCTGAAGTTGTGAAGTCATTTGTGAAAGCTTTCCGCTACAGTGTATTGAATATAAGCCATAAGGAAGATTATATAAAGCTGTTAGGATTAGTTGAACAAAGAGAAGCTGAGCTTGGCATTCCGTCCAATCGCTTGTTTTATCTCTCGGTTGGTCCGGAATTTTTCGAACCGATTGCCGAGAACATTCAAGAAAGTGGACTGGGTTCCACAGAGGGCTGGAAACGTCTCGTCATCGAGAAGCCATTTGGTCACGACCTGCAGTCTGCCAGAGACCTTAATCGCAAATTAAGCGAATCTTTTACCGAGGAAGAGATTTATCGGATTGACCACTATTTGGGCAAACCGATGGTACAGCGTCTGGAGACGTTGCATCAGAGTAACCCAATCATGAAGGCATTATGGAACAACCGTTACATCTCCAATGTTCAAATTACGGCGAATGAGACTGTAGGTGTTGAAGAACGTGCATCCTATTACGATCATGTTGGTGCAGTGCGAGACATGTTCCAGAATCATATGTTGCAATTGCTCATGATGATGGCGATTCAGCTTCCATACAACAGTACTTCCGAAAAAGTTGGATTGAAGAAAAAACACATTATGGAGTCAATTCAGCCGTTACAAAAACAAACTGTGGGCGCAAACATCATTCGTGGACAGTATGCAGAAGGTAACATTCAAGGTAAACCGGTAAATGCGTATGCTGCTGAACCGGGCGTAGCCGAGAATACGATGAATGACACATTCATTGCTGCCAAATTGCAAATTGATGATTTCTTCTGGCGCGGTGTTCCGTTTTACATTCGCACGGGTAAAAGAATGAAGGAGAAATCAACACGTATCGTGATTGAATTCAAAGAACCTTCAGGACAGACAAATGTGCTGAAAAACAAGGGTTCCAAGCCAAACCTGCTCGTCATAGAGATGAGTCCGGATCAGAGCATGACATTGCAACTGAATGCAAGTGATCCTGAGAATAAAGGTGAATTCAAACCGGTTCATATCGATCTTTCTCCGGATAAAGGTGACCTCGCGGAAGCTTACGAAAATCTGATTCGTGATGCCTTGCTGGGTGATCCAACTTTCTTTGCCCACTGGGATGAAGTAGAATTGTCATGGGCGTGGGTGCAGCCAATTCTGGATGCATTCCAAGAAAATCTGTTACCACTTCACCTGTATCCTGCGGGTAGCTATGGACCGGCTGAGTCAGATACTATGCTTGAAGAAGAAGGTCACCACTGGTGGTTTGATGAGTCGTCGGATCAGGAGTCTGTAGTTACAGATAGCATCCCCTTGGCAGTTAATGCAAATCTCTAAACCAAAATAAAAAAAATATATCTGGAGGTAATTAAATCATGAAATTTTTTATCGATACAGCTAACGTGGAAGATATCCAAAAAGCATACAAAATCGGCGTATTGTCTGGTGTAACAACAAACCCATCTTTGGTAGCCAAAGAGGGCGTGAAATTCGAAGATCGTATTGAAGAAATCTTGCGTTTGGTACCTGAAGTGGAGTCCGTTTCTGCGGAAGTGACACCAGATGCCCTTACTGCTGAAGAAATGATCGCGCAAGCAGACGAATTGATCAAAATTAACAACAGCGACAAAAACATTACGATTAAATTGCCAATGACACTTGCGGGACTGGAAGCTTGCCGTTACTTGACCAAAAAAGGCGTGAAAACCAACGTAACATTGATCTTCACTGTGAACCAGGCGCTTCTGGCTGCTCGTGCTGGTGCGACATATGTATCCCCATTCCTGGGACGTCTTGATGATATCTCCGAAGATGGCGTACAATTGGTTGCCAAAGTTGCCGAATTGTTCCGTACACATAACCTGGATGCACAGATTATTGCTGCTTCTGTAAGACATCCGGATCACGTTACACGTGTTGCAATGGCTGGAGCACATATTGCTACTGTTCCATTCTCCGTCATTGAACAAATCTCCAAACACCCGCTGACAGATCAAGGTATGGACAAATTTGCAGCGGACTGGAAAAAAACAGTACAATAATCTATAACCATTCATTCGTTTCAACTTACTATATAAATAATGGAGTATTGGGAGGACATAATGAGTAAACAACAGATTGGTGTTATTGGATTGGCAGTAATGGGTAAAAACCTGGCTTTGAATATTGAAAGCAAAGGTTTCTCGGTAGCGGTATTTAACCGTTCCCCGGAGAAAACGAACGATCTTCTGAAAGAAGCAGAAGGTAAAAACCTGACAGGTGCGTTCACCATTGAAGAATTCGTGGAATCCCTGGAGTCTCCGCGTAAAATTCTGATCATGGTGCAAGCAGGTAAAGCAACAGATGCAACGATCGAGCAACTACTTCCTCATCTGGATCAAGGCGACATTATTATCGATGGAGGTAATGCTTACTTCCCTGACACACAACGTCGCAGTAAAGAGCTGGAAGAAAAAGGTTTCCGCTTCATCGGAGCAGGTGTATCCGGTGGGGAAGAAGGCGCACTGAAAGGCCCGGCAATCATGCCAGGCGGTCAGGAAAGTGCTTATCAGTTGGTAGAACCGATCCTTACAGCGATCTCTGCCAAAGTTGGCGATGACGCTTGCAGCACATATATCGGACCAGACGGTGCCGGACACTATGTGAAAATGGTGCATAACGGTATCGAGTACGGAGATATGCAGTTGATTGGTGAAGCTTATCACTTGCTCAAATCCGTATTGAACGTTTCCGTTGAAGAGTTGCATGAGATCTTCACCGAGTGGAATCAAGGGGAGCTGGACAGCTACCTGATCGAAATCACGGCAGATATCTTCTCCAAATACGATCCAGAAACAGGCAAACCAATGGTTGACGTTATTCTGGACGCGGCTGGACAAAAAGGAACAGGTAAATGGACAAGCCAAAGTGCGCTGGATCTCGGCGTTCCATTGTCCATGATTACGGAATCCGTATTCTCCCGTTTCCTCTCTGCGATGAAGGACGAGCGTGTAGCAGCTAGCAAAATCCTGAATGGACCAGCGACTGAAGCGTTCTCCGGCGACAAAAAAGCGTTCATCGAGAACGTGCGTAAAGCATTGTTTGCAAGTAAAATCGTATCCTATGCACAAGGATTTGCACAAATGCGTGCAGCTTCCGATGAATACGGCTGGGATCTGAAATACGGTAACATTGCCATGATCTTCCGTGGTGGTTGCATCATCCGTTCGCAGTTCTTGCAAAACATTAAAGAAGCATATGACAAAGATGCAGAACTCAAAAACCTGCTCTTGGATCCTTACTTCCAAAACATCGTTGAATCTTATCAAGGCGCATGGCGTGAAGTTATAGCGGCTGCTGTAAAACAAGGTATTCCAGTACCTGGCTTCTCCAGCGCACTGTCTTACTACGACAGCTACCGTACAGAGCGTTTGCCAGCAAACTTGCTGCAAGCTCAACGTGACTACTTCGGTGCTCACACATTCAAACGTGTGGACAAAGAAGGTTCATTCCACTTCCAGTGGATGGACACAAACGAGTAATTTTAACCGAAAATAAAGCATTCCTGCGGTTGTCTTTGAATTTAACTATTCAGGGCGACTGCAGGAATGCTTTTTCTGGTTTATGGTACGAATTTGAATATCATCAAATTGTAATAAAATGTACCTATCTGGCTTTTGCAAACAGGTGATCTGACCCTTCAACTACGTTATACTTGTTCAGACGGACTTGTGTCCGTGATGAAAATTCAGAATACAACTTATTGACGTGGAGGTTAGACCGGGCATGTTTGTATTAGCGGGTATATTGTTTTTGGTTGTATATGGTTTATTAGTGTTCTACATAGGCTGGAGCGGTTGGAGTTGGATGAAACCTGTCGTGTCCGCCAGATTTCGGTGGTTGTATATTATAGGGCTTGTATTCCTTGCCATTTCCTTCATATTGGCACGATTATTTGGAAGCATTTCGTTCCTCGGTATTATCGGTTCTTACTGGCTAGCGATCTTCTCGTTGTTATTGTTGATCCTGCCCGTCGTTCACCTCACGATGTGGTTGCTGAGATTAACTCGTATTCCTAGACATCACACCCAGAAATGGGCGGGGGTCGTTACGCTGGTGCTGTTAGTGTCCACAATGGGTTACGGAATTTTCAACGCCTATAGCCCGGTAGTCAGAACATATAATATCCAGATTGATAAAAAAGTAGAAGGTGTAGACAAGCTCAACATTGTCATGGCTGCCGATATGCACTTCGGACTTCTATCTGGCCCTGCACATGCCAAACGCATGGTGGAGGAAATTAATGCACTGAAGCCGGATCTGGTGCTGTATCCTGGAGATATTATTGATGACAATCTGGATATGTACCTCGATAGCGGAATTGCCGATATTATCAGTGATATTCAGGCTCCATACGGCGTCTATGCTTCACTCGGGAATCACGACAAGTTCGATGGTCCCATTGAAGATCTGATTGCTGCGCTGGAGAAGAGCAACATGCAAGTTCTGTACGATAACAAGATTGTTCTGGATGACAAGATCACCCTCATTGGACGGAAAGACCGAACAGAGAAGGATCGTGCAGAAGTATCTACGTTAATGCAAGGTACTGACTTGAACCAACCGGTACTTATGATGGATCACCAGCCGTATGATCTGGATATTGCGGAGCAGAACAATGTAGATCTGGTCGTATCCGGTCACACCCACCGTGGACAGATTGCCCCGGCTCAGTTCATTACACAAGCGATCTACGAGAATGATTGGGGTTATCTGCAAAAGGGCTCTATGCACTCCATCGTAACGTCAGGATTTGGATTCTGGGGACCTCCGATTCGCACAAGCAGTCGTTCGGAGATTGTACAGATTAATGTGACGTTCCAGCAATGATGAAAGGCCCTTCGAAAGAAGGGCCTTTTAATAACTATAGTTTTACCATTTTCTTGGATTTGAAGTTCCATTCGTAAACTTCCCCTGTGTACATGTGTATGTAGTAAAGGCCATAAGTTACTTCATGTGTTTCTCTGTCAGAGTATGAACGCATTACATAATAATCTCCGTCTTTTGGTTCCTCATCAACAGTTAGACTATACATTTCGATTTCTTTTTTTATTTTTTTATATAACAGTTCAAACGCTTGATTCCCTGTTAATTTAATTAATGGTTGTTTGCCGATGTACAGATTATTTGACTTTAAAGCTACGTTCTCACCGAGTGCAGTACTTATACTTCTAACTGGTACATATGTAGTGTTGTTATAGGTTATTGAATTAGCTGTCAACTTCTTTGTTCCGTCTACATAAATATTTACTTTCTGTAGTAAAGCTTTTATTGGCGTTCCTGATGCTGCATAAGCTGTAACTCCTGTAAGCATTGATCCAATTGTGATACCAATGAGTAATCCTTTTACTTTGTCCCTCACGAATAAATCCCCTTTATCTAAAATTACTTCCTATCAATTAAATCATTTCTCTATTTAAGGTGAAAAATCCTTCAAAACATTTACTTTAGTTATAATCTCATACAATTCAAGCGATGAGTCGTTGGGAATATTTCGTTTGAATCTGCATCAAAATGTGAATATTAAAACATATGAACCCCTTAAACGTGGGAGCGTAGGGAAATGACTCATATAAGGGAAAGAACCGGAATAGCAGCATTACTATTTTTTTAGTTGACACCGTTTTCAGGTTATGATAAATTAGTTCCGAGGCTTGTTACCGGTAATGCGGGCAAAACCACGATGGAAATGATTTTATTATTTCTGTTTTGGTTTTGCCCTTTTTTATTCCTCAAAAAAAACCAGGTGGGTCCATAATGATTATTAAACAGATATTTAATAACAATATTGTCAGTACCGTGGATGACAAAAATCAGGAACTACTGATCCTCGGCCGGGGTATCGGATTTAAGTTCAAAGCTGGCGATGAGATTGATGAAGAGCGGATTGAGAAGGTATTTCGTCTTCAGGATGCATCAATCTATGAGAAATTCAAATCCATCGTAGCTGAAGTGCCGATTGAGATTTTGCAGGCAACCGATGATATTGTGACACTGGCACGAACACAATTGAACAAAACCATCAGTGACGGGATCTATGTCTCGCTGTCTGATCACATTCACTTTGCTGTTCAACGCTTGGAAAAAGGAATGATTACTCGTAATCCACTTTCTTGGGAAGTTCAGCATTTCTATAAGGCGGAGTATGATGTGGCCAGAGAAGCACTGACCTTGCTGAAAGAAAGACTGGATATTGAGTTTCCCAAAGATGAGATCTGTAATATTGCCTTGCATTTCATCAATGCGGAAGTCAATGATTCCATGAACGATGTTACCCATCTGATGCAGCTGTTGCAGGAGATTATGAATATCATCAAATATCACTTCAACGTTGAATTGGATGAAGATAGCGTCAATTATTTCCGCTTCATCACCCATTTGAAATATTTCTGTCAGCGTGTCATTACACATTCTTCACATGATGATGCTGAGGAGTATTTATATGAAGTGGTTCGGAAAAACTATCCGGAGACATTCAAATGTATTGGCAAGATCGAGACTTTTATCCATAAGAACTATCAGTATGACATGACTCACTCTGAGCAGTTATATCTAACGCTCCATCTGGAACGTTTGATGAAAACCAAGCGGGACGAGAAGTCCACGCAATAGAATCAAATCACAACTGGATATCCTATGGGCTTGTTACTGTTCAATCAGGCAATACCCGAATGAGATGGCGCCATCCATATGCGCTAGATTCGTTCGGGTATTTTTTATTGGAAAAATGAGGAGGAAAACATCATGAAACATCAGGAAACGGCGCAGGAAATCATTAAAGCCGTTGGGGGAACAAACAATATTAACTCCGTTTATCACTGCGTCACACGTTTGCGCTTTGATCTGAAAGACAACGAGAAAGTTGATAACGGCTCACTCAAGAAACTGGATAAGGTCATGGGAACGAATATTTCCGGCGACCAATTCCAAGTCATTATCGGTAATGATGTGGCAAAAGTATTTGATGCCATGGTGAAGGAAAATCCGGCAATCCAGCAAACTACAGAAAATAAAGAACCAAAGTCGGATAAAAAACAAAATGTCGTGCTGAAAATTTTTGAAACAATCGCAGGTGTCTTTGCCCCGATGCTTCCAGCGATTACTGCGGCAGGTATGCTCAAAGGATTACTTGCACTATTTGTATCCGTAGGTTGGATGTCTGCCGGAACGGATACGTATCGTATTCTTTCAGCCATTGGTGACGGCGTATTCCACTACCTGCCTTTACTGATTGCAGTCAGCGCTGCTCGTAAATTCGGCAGTAACCCGTTTGTTGCGATTGCCCTAGGTACGGCACTCATGTATCCAGACATGACAGCATTGTTATCTAGCGGTGAATCAGTTGGATTTTTGGGAATCCCGGTTACAGCAGTAAGTTATGCTTCATCGGTTATCCCGATTCTTCTTGCAGTATGGTTGATGTCCTATGTTGAGAAATGGGTTGACCGCGTTATCCCTGCTGCACTCAAGCTGCTGCTTGTGCCGCTGATTACCTTGCTTGTTATGGTTCCGGTGACACTGATTGCGATCGGTCCTTTGGGTACATTTGTAGGTAGCGGATTGTCTGGTGGTATCAACTGGCTGCTGAATGAAGGCGGATTGATTGCAGGTATTGTTCTTGGCGGCGCGATGGCGCTCATTATTATGACAGGAATGCACTATGCACTTGTGCCGATCATCCTGAGTAATATCGCTACACTGGGCTTTGATAAATTCTTGCCGTTGACCTTTATCTCCAATATGGGTCAGGCGGGTGCAACACTCGGCGTATTCTTCCGGGCAAAAGATAAAAAACTCAAAACCGTGGCATTGTCCACGAGCTTTACAGCGCTGATGGGTGTAACGGAGCCAGCTATGTACGGCGTAAATATGAAATACAAAAAACCATTTGCCGCAGCGATGATTGGTAGCGCAGTGGGTGGCGGATTCGCCCTTGCTTTTGGCGCGAAAGCGTATGTACTTGCGGGTAACGGTGGTCTCCCAGGACTTCCTTCCCTGATCGGACAGACCTTCTGGTATTCCTTTGGGGGTATGATTTTGGCCTTTATCGTGGGTGCGATCATGTCTACGATATTTGGTATCAAGGAAGAAGAAGGAGACGCAGAGGCGTTGGCTCAATTCTCACCGGGTGCTTCTACTGCACCAGCGAAAGTAACTTCCAATGACGCTGCAACCGTAAATGTAGACGACATGGGCGATCCAACACCAACGAGTGATGCAGTAGCTGTTGCACCGATGACAGGTAAATCCATCCCGCTCAAAGAAGTCAACGATCCAACATTTGGTGATGAATTGATGGGTAAAGGTGTAGCATTTGTTCCAACGGTGGGCGAATTGGTTTCTCCAGTGACAGGTACCATCATGAATGTGTTCAAAACAAAACATGCGATCGTTGTCCGCAGTGATAACGGAATGGAATTGTTGATTCATGTTGGAATTAACACGGTGAAGCTGCGTGGACAGTATTTTGATGCACATGTTGCTACTGGAGCACGTGTACAGGCTGGAGACAAGTTACTCACGTTTGAACTGGCCGAGATTGCAAAAGAATACGATATCACAACCGCTATGGTTGTTACCAATACGGCTGATTACAAGCAGGTTCTACCTGTGAAATTGGGCGAAATCACGATGGGTGAAGACGTCTTGAAAGCTGAGATCTAAATGGTCCGTCTTAGGACTAACAATATTAACAAAAGAAGGAGAGATTCGAATGATTAATCGACAAGGGTTCCCGGAAGGTTTTCTATGGGGCGGCGCTATTGCCGCTAATCAGGCTGAAGGTGGATTCGACGCTGGTGGCAAAGGATGGTCGACAGCCGACATGGTTCCTTATTTTGAGAAAAAGGACTACACCAACCTTAGAGAACTGATGCATGTTACCAGTGCCACGGTTGAGAAAGCAATGGCACATCATAGTGCAGAAGGTTATCCGAAGCGTTACGGGATTGATTTTTATCACCGTTTCAAAGAGGATATTGCATTGTTCGCCGAACTGGGCTTCAAGACATTCCGACTGTCCATCAACTGGCCGCGTATTTTCCCGAATGGTTATGATGCCGAGCCCAATGAAGAGGGACTGCGTTTCTATGACGAAGTGTTCGATGAACTCCGGAAATACGATATCGAACCACTTGTAACCCTCTCGCATTATGAGATGCCTATGGCACTTGTTCTGAAATACAACGGCTGGGCTGGTCGCGAAGTGATTGGACACTTTGTGAGATATGCCGAAACCGTGATGAACCGATACAAGGACAAGGTCAAATACTGGTTGACGTTTAATGAGATTAACACAACCATTATTGAACCGTTCACAGGTGGCGGTATTATTGAAGACCGGGTTGAGAACACGATGCAGGCTTCTTATCAGGCACTTCATCATCAATTTGTAGCCAGCAGCCTGGTAACAGAGAAAGCACGTCAGATTAACCCGAACTTCCAGATCGGATGTATGCTTGCGCGTATGATTCACTACCCGGCGACATCGAAGCCAGAGGATGTGCTGCAAGCACAGATCGATAATCAGCTGAACCTGCTGCATACGGATGTACAAGTTCGTGGCAGTTACCCAACGTTCATGGCTCAGTACTGGGCAGAGAACGGGATTACGATTGTCATGGAACCGGGAGATGAGCAGATCCTGCATGAGCACACGGTTGATTTCATTTCGTTCAGTTATTACACATCCTTGGTGTCCGCAGTGAACCCAGAGGAATATGGAGTGACGGGGGGTAACCTGTACAGTACGATCAAGAACCCGAATCTGGAGCGTACAGAGTGGGGCTGGCAGCTTGATCCGATCGGTCTGCGCGTTGCACTGAAAGAGCTGTATGACCGTTATCAATTGCCACTGTTTGTGGTGGAGAATGGCCTTGGCGCGAAAGATACGGTTGAAGCAGACGGTTCTATCAACGATGATTACCGGATTGATTACCTGAGAAAACATATCACACAAATGAAAGAAGCCGTTATGGACGGAGTAGACCTGATGGGATATACCAACTGGGGAGCGATTGATATCATCAGTGCATCCACTTCGGAAATGTCCAAACGTTATGGCGTGATCTACGTGGATCAGGATGACAACGGACAAGGCACATTAAATCGTTATAAGAAAAAGAGCTTTGGCTGGTACCAAAAAGTCATTGCCTCGAATGGCGAGAACTTGGAATAGATTAATCTATATAGGCACCCCGGGCGTAGCTGGTATTATGGCGCCGGGGCGCCTTTTTTATATGATCGTGTAGTATTCTCATCAACGCTATTGGCATTTCAAGGTAAAAAAGATGACTACATAACATACTGGATGGTATACTGTGATCGTATTGGGGGAGGGGTAACCATGAAGAAGCCTATTATTGCTGTAGATATGGATGACACGATATGTCATCTGGTCAAGCGGGCTATATATCACAACAACCTCAACTTCCCGACCCATCCGCTTCGCTACGAGGATATGATTCATTGGGATACATCCCATTTGCGTCATCCAGAGAGCACGCACGATGTATTTTATGGTCGGCCGGGTTTGTTCGAGGAATTGGAGTTATACGACGAGTATGTTGTAGATGAGATGCGAAAGCTGAACGATGCCTATGATGTTATTGTTGTAACGGCAGCGGAACCAAGAACAGTTGTTGAGAAGTGGAACTGGCTTCAGCAGCACATGCCTTTTATAACCGCAGAACAGTTTATTACATGCAAAAGAAAAAACCTGCTCGCTTTTGATTTGCTTATTGATGATGGGGCACATAATTTGATTCCAGCGCATGAGGATGGCAAAAAGGTCATCTGTATCCCGCATCCATGGAATATACAGGAGCGTGAGCAATACAACTTTCCGTTAATGTCTTCATGGAAAGAGGCCAAGGCATACATAGATGAAGTGTTACAGGTTGTTGGTGTCTGAAAGTAAATCTTATTGTCCAGAGTGCTGTGCTCTGGATTTTTTGCGATAGGCGAGAGGTGTTTCGCCTGTTATTTTTTTGAATGCAGCATAGAATGAATCCATATCCCGATATCCGACCAGCTCGGCAATCAGACTGACTTTGTGCTGTGAACTCTTTAGAAGTTCGCAGCTTTTTTGTATACGGAGGTGTTGCAGGTAGCTGCTAAAGGTCTGACCGGTATGTCGCAGAAACATTCGGCCAATTTGTTTTTCGCTAAAGCCCGATACACGTACCAGATCAGACATCCGAATACGATTGCCTAAGTGTTCCTTGATATAGTGAAGGATGTAATCAAGACCGGTGGAATGATTCTCTTCATCATGATCCTTTTGATAAAGTTGTCTGTAGGTCATCAATACCAACTGGCTCACCAGGGTGTATAACATGGTAGACGAACCGATTCCCTGAACGGATGATTCACGATATAGCTTCACCATTACTTCTTCAATCCGGTCGTTGTGATCCACAACGGATATATAAGGAACCTGATTTTGTTCCAGATCCATCAGATGTTGAATGATTTCTTTTTCCTGAATGATTGCTGTCAGCGTGTGGATCAATTCAGCATTAAATAAGCAATTATATATAATTAACGGATGCTCGGTTACGTTGGTGCTGACAGGACGAAAGACATGAGGAACGCCGACAGGAATGACAAACAGCATCCCCTTTGTCACCGGAATGACATCTTCACCGATATGATGAAAGCCCTTTCCTTCGGCAACATAACTATACTCAATAAAATCATGTGCGTGAAAAGGGAGTACAAAATCTTCAGAGCAACGATTGACAAAAAGTTGCAGATGATTATGCAGAAAGTATTCGCTTTTCATGAGTTGTACAGATGAATTCACAAGCAACCTCCTCGCACAGATGGCTGAATCACCGGATGAAATAGTCCTGATTACCGGGTATTTAGGGCAACAGGATCGATATAATTATATCGTAACGCCGAATGGGAAGCCAAGATGGAAAGGACGATCTGCTAATGTTCAACGTTAGTCACCTTCGCTGTGAGTATAGAATCAATCCGATAGGCCTTGATGTCCAATCACCGAGATTAAGCTGGCAGTTACAGTCTGATCGTCGAAACTGCATGCAATCCGCATACCAGATCCAGCTGTCCCTGTCAGAAGATTTTGATGAGATTGCATGGGATTCTGGCAAGATAAGCAAGGATCAATCCATACATGTGGAATTAAACCATTTTCAGCCTTCTCCGCAAACGCGATACAACTACCGAATTCAGGCATGGGATGATGCAGGAAGTGATTCGGGCTGGTCCGAAACGGCTTATTTCGAGATGGGACTTATGGATAGTCATAACAAGTGGCAAGCAGTATGGATCACAGCTCAACCATCAGATGATGGAGATACGTCATGCCCACGTATGCGCAAGCATTTTAATGTGAAACAACCTGTTACGTCTGCCAGAATATATGTGACAGCACTTGGATTATACGAGTTGCATATGAACAACACAAGAGTAGGAGAAGATTATTTTACACCTGGTTGGACCTCTTATCGTAAGCGATTACAATATCAAACCTATGATGTAACTCATCTACTTCAGGATGGGCAGAACATATTAGGCGCTTATCTGGGTGATGGCTGGTATCGAGGGTATCTCGGCTGGAACAAAGAACGGGAGATATTTGGTCCAACGTCCGCATTGCTGCTGGAACTGCATATGAAATATGCAGATGGTTCGGAGGAATGTATTCTATCCAATGGGGAGTGGACGGCTGCTCCTAGTGCCATTCGCATGTCGGACATCTATATGGGGGAGACGTATGATGCACGAATGGAGTCCGATTGGTCGGATTCATCTCAGACGAATTGGTCACCCGTGAACGTACTGGAGCATCCCAAAGATATCATCGTTGCGCAGGAGAACGTACCCGTCACCCAAGTAGAACAACTACAGCCAATCGCCTTGTTAACAACACCACAGGGAGATCGTGTAATAGACATGGGGCAGAATATGGTGGGATGGGTGAGATTCAGCATTCAAGGTGAGGCGGGTCAGACGGTTGAGCTGCACCATGCTGAGATATTGGATCATGAAGGCAACTTTTACACCGATAATCTTCGCGCCGCCAAGCAGTGTATTCGCTACACCTGCAAGGGGGATGGCGTGGAAACATTTGAACCGCATTTTACGTTCCAAGGGTTTCGCTATGTGAAGCTGGTTAACTTTCCGGAACACGTCCGTCTGGATGAATTCACCGGAATAGTGCTGCACTCGAATATGGAGCCAACAGGTCAGTTTTCATGCTCCAGTCCACTGGTGAACCAACTGCATCACAATATATTGTGGGGGCAAAAGGGGAATTTCCTTGACGTGCCGACAGACTGTCCACAGAGGGATGAACGTCTCGGGTGGACTGGCGATGCACAGATGTTTGTCCGCACATCTTCCTACCTGATGAATACGGCTCCCTTCTTTACCAAATGGCTGCGGGATCTGGAAGCGGATCAGGGAGAAGATGGAGGTATTCCATTCTTCGTTCCGGATCTGAGAAGTTCCACCACAGAAGGGTGGGGAGACATCAGTCATTCTTCCGCCGCTTGGGGTGATGCTGCAGTCATCTGTCCTTGGACCATCTATGAGATGTATGGGGATGCCAGATTACTGGCCGAGCAATATGAGAGTATGAAGCGGTGGGTTGAATACATTCACGTGCAGGGTGACAATCCGTATCTGTGGAACACGGGATTCCATTTTGGCGATTGGCTGGGACTGGACTCCAAGCCCGATAGTTATGTCGGTGCAACGGACACGGATTATGTGGCAACTGCATTTTATGCCTATTCAGTGTCGTTAACTCAAAAGGCAGCTGAGGCACTTGGAAAGACAGATGATGCTGAATATTACAAGCAGTTGCAAACAAACATTGTTCATGCGTTTCGAAATGAATTCGTGACTCCAGCCGGCAAAATTGCTGTTCCTACGCAAACAGCACATGTTCTTGCGCTCCAATTTGACCTGCTGGAAGCGACTGCCCGATCTCGTGCTGTTGAACAATTGGCAAAACTCGTGAAAGAGGCGGGAAATCATCTTACTACAGGTTTCGTGGGCACACCTTATCTGAATCCGGTATTGAGTGATGCAGGTCTTCACGACCTGGCTTATACATTACTTTTTCAAGAGGATTATCCGTCCTGGCTATATCAGGTGACTCAAGGCGCAACGACCGTTTGGGAACATTGGGATGGGATAAAAGAGGATGGAAGTCTCTGGAGTGCTGATATGAACTCATTTAACCACTATGCGTACGGAGCGATTGGAGAATGGTTGTATCGTTACGTTGCCGGCATTCGGTCCGATGAACATCAGCCAGGATTCCGAATGGTGCATATCGAGCCGCAACCCGGACCTGGACTGGATTGGGTGGAAGCGAGTCTGGAGACGATGTATGGTCAAGTTGCTTCAAGCTGGCACCGGCTGGCGGAGGGTGAAATGGAGATACGGGTGCATATTCCCACCAACACGAGGGGTACGGTACGTCTTCCTGGAGCAGGTGCACAGATCGTTCTGGAACAAGGGAAACCATTGGATCAGATAAGTGGTATTCAGGATATTCAAAACATTGGAGGCGATGTTGAAGTCACACTTGGATCTGGGAGTTACCAATTCACTTACAAAGACACGGATGCGAAAAAGGATCGGGATGTTCAAAAGTCTACATTGACAGAGTCCGTATAATGATAGAATAAGCCGTAAGAAGTATAATTGAAGAGGACCTGCACACGCAGGTCCTTTTTCGAACTTGTTTGAGAGTGAATTTGTTGTTTTTGAATAATGAAAGGAGCATGACCATGGCAAAACCTACATTTAAAGATGCGCCTTTGCGCCGTGAGATTGAGGATCTGGCTAAGCAAAAGGATCACCATACATTGGCCTGTTGGGCTGCGGAGTGTGCGGCACGTGTCTTGTATATATCTGAGAAGAAGACGGAGGATATCCGCGCCCGTGATGCCATTGATGCAGGAAGAGGTTGGATTCGTGGAGAGATTTCCATGGTTGACGCTCGAAAGGCAGCTTTTGCAGCTCATGCTGCTGCACGGGAAGCCGATCATGTCGCTGCCTCTGCTGCATCTCGTGCGGCGGGACACGCAGCTGCAACGGCCCATGTGAAAGACCATGCGGTACATGCCGCAACGTATGCAGTGAAAGCTATCTTTTATGACTCTTTGAAGGAAGAGCAAGAACGTCGTGTCCTGGAAGAGAGAACGTGGCAATATCAATATCTGTTGGGAGGATGTAATGATCATGGGGAAAGAACAAGTTAGATTAATTAAACCATCAAAAGCCTATAAGGATGCGTATCTGGCATTCTATGAAGACTGGGTCAGAAGTGGAGAATTGATGGTACCTTGGGTCATTTCCAAAGATCCTTATGCGTTCGATGAGATGTTGGCATTTTTGCAGCGTAATGAACAAGGGATCGACATCCCGGAGGGCTGGGTCACAGACAGTACATATTGGCTGGTCACGGAGAGTCAACAAATCGTGGGTGCTGTGAATATAAGGCATGAGCTTAACGATAAATTGTTTAACAGTGGAGGACATATTGGATATGGTATTCGTCCAGGAGAGCGGCACAATGGCTATGGTTCCGAAATTCTCAGTCTTTCTTTGGAGAAAACGAAAGAGCTTGGAATTACCAAAGTATTGGTCGTATGCGATGCGGTTAATGATCCTTCCAGAAGGGTTATCCTTCGAAATGGTGGCACTCGGGATGAAGACTATGTGGAGTCCAATGGCAACGTTGTTGAACGATTCTGGATAGAAAATGTCGAATAATGCAGAATAATGATGTAATATAACGAAAATAATATGGATTATGATTGTATTACCCTCGTGTGCTGATTAAAATGAAGCATAGAATCTGGATTGCGGCCGGAAACTATCATCCCATATCAGGCACAAGTGAGGTTATCTTTATGAATCAACCGGTTAATCGGCCCCGGCGAATTGAGTATCTGGATCTCTATCGTGCTTTTGCCATCATGGCAGTGGTAGCTATTCATGCAACTTCAACAGCAGTTGCGCATTACCCCAAGCATACATTAGATCATGATGTGTATTACTTCTGGAACACGTTTTTGCAATTTGCCGTTCCGGCGTTTCTATTTCTGTCGTCCCTGGTCTTGTTCTACAACTACAGCTCCAAGGTGAATGAGAAGGGTTGGATGCTCGCTTTTTATAAGAAGCGCTTATTTAATGTATTTGTACCTTATGTGGTGTGGTCCCTTATTTACTTTGCCATTAAACAATTGCTTGCGGGCAAAGAACCTTTGACCCATAGTGTTCAATTTGCCAAACAATTAGTGATGGGAACTGCTCATACGCACTTGTACTTTTTTCTGATTATTCTTCAATTCTATATCGTTTTTCCATGGCTTCTGTCCCTTACACGCCACCGTTTGTTTAATCGTTATTTGCCATTATTCTTTATTGCGGGCCAAGCGATCTTCTATGCACTACATTTGCAGTTTCACTTCGAACGGACAGGAAGTTTGTTACCCAGTTATCTGATCGTGATTGGATTTGGCGCATGGGTTGGGTTGAACTTTGAGTGGGCATTGAACAAACTGTATACTCACCGTTATATGCTCATAGCTGCGTTGTTAGGTGGAGGTGCCATTTTTATATATGGTAATGCTTATATCAAAACCGCTTTTGCTGCATACCCGGTTATTACCTATACCGTGCTGTTCCTGTTCCGAAATCTGTTTACCTTGTCAGCCTGTTTGCTCCTGTTGATCTTCAGTGAACGAATGGGCACAGGAAAACATACCGAGGTTCGAAAAGCTACGCGTATTCTGGACTCCTTGGGTACAGTTGCGTTCGGTGTGTTTTTAATGCATCCACTCGTACTGCTCTTCTGGAGACGTGAATTCACAGATGACCTGGCTCGGCACTTCAGCGTGGGCATCATTCTATCTTATATTGTGGCGCTCCTGATCTCATGGATCTGCGCGATGGGTTTGCGCCGGATGAAGTGGGGATGGGTACTGATCGGACGGTAAGTTAAAATAAACATATGTAATTTAAGATAAGAGATTTCAAGCCCTCACGCGTTGAGGGAATCACTTGAAACCTCTTTTTTATTTGCCCTAAAGAAGTTATTATAGAGTTTAATGTCCATAAAATTGAATTAATGGAATGAACACTACCTTGTCAGGAGTGATCGAAAATGAAATTAGTGATTATTTTTGGCCCACAGGCTGTGGGCAAGATGACGGTTGGGCAAGAACTGGAGAAGATAACAAAGCTAAAATTGTTTCATAACCACATGACCATTGAATTGGTGTCTCCTTTCTTCAGCTATGGCACACCACAAGGCAAAAGACTGGTGAGTCTGTTCCGGCAGGAGATTTTTGAAGAAGTGGCAAAGAGTGATTTGCCGGGTCTGATTTTTACATTTGTGTGGGCTTTGGACGCAGAGTCAGATGGTGAATACATCCGTAAGATCAGTGAGTTGTTTACATCTCAAGGAGGTCAGGTCTGTTATGTGGAACTGGAGGCCGATGCATCGGAAAGACTAGAGCGCAATAAAAGTCCGCATCGTCTGTTACATAAACCAACAAAGCGTGACATTGCGTGGTCTGAGCGAGATTTGCTGGATACGATGAAGCATTATCGATTAAATTCGGAACCGGGAGAAATCAAGCATGAGCACTACATAAGGATTGATAACACACACAAGAGCCCGGACGAGGTGGCAAAGTTAATTCAGGAACGATTTAATTTGTAATCTGAGAAACATCTATTTTAGCAAAGTAGATGCTTTCTATGAGAGGGGCACTACATCATGTACTTTGTTATATTTTTGCTCATAGGACTTGTTTTATGTTTTCTGATCCCATTTGGTCCAATAGTGGCCGGGGGCATTATTTTTGCACTTGTTGTAGACCAATACCGTCAGACGATGCATATGCGTGAAGATATCCGGGATATCAAGAATCATCTGGGCCTAATGAACAATAATGAGGCAAAAGAGTACGAGTTGGATAAAGAATATACGCAAGTTGATCAATTGAG
Organism: Paenibacillus sp. SRL342; assembly: GCF_984798905.1. Classification (NCBI taxonomy): domain Bacteria; kingdom Bacillati; phylum Bacillota; class Bacilli; order Caryophanales; family Paenibacillaceae; genus Paenibacillus; species Paenibacillus sp. SRL342. The sequence continues at coordinate 4,284,882 of NZ_OZ481790.1, read as the reverse complement.
TTCAGAAGAAATGAACATGATTAATCGAAGAATCGAAGCGGAACTGGAGAAAGTCAGCAAAAAACAATAAACCGTAAATCCTTGTAAAAAAATTCTTGATTTGCTTACTCCTGTGAGTATATTTACCTAGATCGGGAGTCATGCTAATTCGATATTAACTTTTTGTTGCACTGTGTAGAAGTTTGTAATATTATGAGGGAAGCGCGTACAACATATCGGGTTGTAACTGTTGAATCAGGCAAAGCCGTATACCTTGAGAAAAGGGATTGGTTTGTCTTTTTCTGTATATTGGAGTGATAAAGTGAAAATCGAGAAGGTGCTGAACAATAATGCTGTAGTTGCAATGAATGACGAACAGGAAGTTATTATCATTGGCCGGGGGATTGCTTATCAGAAGCGGGCGGGTGATATGGTTTCCGAGCAGCATATCGACAAGATATTTACTTTACAGAATGAAGATATTCAGGAAAACTTCAAGGCATTAATCTCAAGCATTCCTCTGGAATACATGAAAGTATCCGAGGAAATCATCGCTTACGCCAAATTAAAACTTGGCAAGAAATTAAATGAGAGCATTTACTTACATCTCACAGACCATATTCACTTTGCCATTGAGCGGTATCGCAAGAATCTGCCCATACGCAACGGCTTAATCTGGGAGACAAAGCAGTTATACAAAGAGGAATATGAAGTCGGAATGGAAGCGCTCAATATGATCTGTGATCAGTTTGGTGTAATCTTGCCCGAGGACGAAGCCGGTTTTATGGCACTTCACTTTGTCAATGCAGCTTTGAACGAGGAAATGCCGAACATCAAGAGTATGACGCAGGTCATGCAGGAAATCTTGACAATCATCAAGTATCATTTCAAGATTGATTTTGATGAGAACTCACTGACATTTTATCGCTTTGTGACACATTTGAAGTTTTTCGCCCAACGTTTGGTGAAGGGAAAACATTACAAGAGCAACAACGACGATGAACTGTTCCTGATGATTCAGAAAAAGTATCCGGCAGCGCACAAGTGCTCGGAGAAAATCAAGAAATTCATTGAAAGCAACTACACGTATCAACTAACTGACGAAGAATTGATGTACTTAACGATTCATATTGAGAGAGTTGTGAATGCAACTTCTGAATAATCCCATAGATCAGCTTGCAGGGTTGCAACCACTAGGGCAAAACCTGAACGCTTGAATGACAGAACATACCGTTAACCGGATGTTCCATACATTCAGATGTTCAGGTTTTTTTATTCTCTCCAATATGCTTCGAATCCGTGTCTAGCCAGAAAGGAAGAAAAGACTTCATGAAACACGAGCAATTAGCCAAAGACATTCTGTCTGGCGTTGGTGGAAAACAGAACATTAACAGCGTGGTGCACTGTGCGACCAGACTTCGTTTCAAATTAAAAAATGACAATAATGCCAAAACAGACGAACTCAAAAATTTACCTGGAGTTATAACGGTAATGCAAAGTGGGGGGCAATACCAGGTCGTTGTGGGTAACGAAGTGTCTGATGTCTATAAAGCCTTGTTACAAGTGGGTAATATGAATGCGGATGAACCGGTCTCAACTGATGATTCAGAATCTTCCGGTAAAAAAGAGAGTCTCTTGGGTCAGTTTATCGACTTGATCTCGGGTGTATTTACACCCATTCTCGGCTTACTTGCTGCTACAGGGATGATCAAAGGTTTCCTGTCCATGTTTACTTCTCTCGAGTGGTTGGACCCGGCTTCAGGAACATATCAACTGTTGAATGCCGCAGGAGACTGTCTGTTCTACTTCTTCCCAATCTTCCTGGGTTACACAGCTATGAAAAAATTCGGTGGATCTCCATTCCTCGGGATGGCCATTGGAGCATCACTTGTATATCCGACCTTATCCGGTCTTAGTGGTGGGGAACCGCTCTATACGCTGTTTGCAGGCACATTGTTTGAATCACCGATTCATATCACGTTCCTGGGTATTCCCGTTATCTTGATGAGTTATTCCTCATCCGTCATTCCGATTATTATTGCTGCTTATTTTGGAGCAAAGGTAGAAACGTTCTTCAAAAAAATCATTCCTTCTGTTGTGAGAACGTTCCTCACGCCATTCTTTACAATTCTGATTGTTGTACCTGTAACATTTCTCTTGATTGGTCCAATCGCGACATGGGCAAGTCAGCTGATTGGTGCCGGGGTATCGGGCATCTATGACTTGAGTCCGTTGGTAACTGGTATTGTTGTGGGTGGATTGTGGCAAGTGTTGGTGATCTTTGGGTTACACTGGGGTATCGTACCAATCATGCTGCTGAATCTGTCCACACTGAAAGCAGATCCGATTCTGGCGATGATGTTCGCTGCTTCTTTTGCTCAGATTGGTGCTGTTCTTGGCGTTATGCTTAAAACAAAAAATACCAAACTCAAATCACTGGGTGTGCCTGCCTTTGTGTCCGGGATTTTTGGTGTAACTGAGCCTGCTATTTATGGCCTTACGTTGCCATTGAAAAAACCATTTATTATGAGTTGTATTGCTTCTGCAACGGCTGGTGGTATTATTGGCTTTGCAGGTTCCAAAATGTTTGTATTTGCTTCAGGAATCTTTGGTGTTCCAGCGCTGATTAGTCCCACAGAGGGGATCAACTATGAATTCTGGATGGCCATGATTGCCACTATCATTGCTTTTGTACTAGGTTTTGTTCTCGTTTATTTTGTAGGATTCAAAGATCCTGCTAATCCAGAGGCTGCCAAACAGGCTCCAGAGCCAGTAAAAGAAGAGAAGGCTGCACTTGAGCCTAATCCCAACAATCGCTACGAAATTGCCAGCCCGATGACGGGTGAGGTAGTTCCTTTGCAAGAAATTAACGATGCTACATTTGCTGGTGAACATATGGGTAAAGGGATCGCTATTCGCCCAACCAGTGGGAGAGTTGTATCCCCGATTAATGGTGTGGTACAGACGATTTATCGTACCAAACATGCAATTGGTCTTGTAGATGATCAAGGTGTAGAGATTCTGATCCATATCGGTCAGGATACGGTACAGCTCAAAGGTCAACATTTCACTGCACATGTGAAAGATGGAGATCGTGTGAGTGTTGGAGATCTGATCGTTGAATTCGATCTGCAGGCCATTATTGAGGCGGGATATGAGACCGTAACACCGATTATTGTAACGAATACGGCTGATTATTTGGACGTGGTTGCTACAACAAGTCGTGAAGTGCATGAAAAGGATAAATTGGTTACGGTTATAGGTTAATTCTGCTTTAGTACGTATTTTAATAATGTGAACATTAAGCTATATAGAGACCACTTTGATGTTTTCGAAGTGGTCTCTTTTTTTTATTTTCGGTCAATCAAATGTATTTGCGAACTTAATAAAAATAAGTGTTGCAAACGTAGTTCAGATGTACTATGATGAGTTCAAGAAGTAAGCGCATACATCAATCGGATTGTAACTGTTCAATCAGGCAATGCCGACCATCCTCAGTTCAGAGGGGATGACATGCAACTTACTTTCGTTATCCAAATAATTAAATACCAATGTGTACAGCCTTACAGGGTTGCAACCGTTAAGGGCAAAACCTGAATTGCTGAATAACACGACTGATTTCCGGACGATCCGGTATGTTGTGTATGTTCAGTGGTTCAGGTTTTATTTGTTTCAAAAGTCATGGGGAGTCTACTTAGAGAGGGAGAATTACAATGAGCAACTACGATCAATTAGCTAAGGACATTCTGTCACGTGTAGGTGGTCGCGAGAACGTAAACAGTGTATTCCATTGCGTAACAAGACTGCGGTTTAAACTGAAAAATGAAAGCGTAGCCAAAACGGAAGAACTTAAAAATCTGCCAGGTGTTATTACCGTCATGCAAAGTGGTGGACAATATCAGGTCGTTATCGGCAATGAAGTGCCGGATGTATATAAAGCAGTTGTTAAAGTAGGGAATTTCCCAAGTGAAGGACAAGTTGAAGAGGAAACGGACAACTCAGGCAAAAAAGTAGGGTTGTTCAGTCGATTTATCGACATGATCTCCGGTGTGTTCACACCACTACTCGGTTTGCTGGCTGCAACAGGTATGATCAAAGGTTTCACAGCCATGTTTTTATCCTTTGGATGGATTACAGACACCTCCGGAACGTACCAATTGTTGAATGCAACAGGTGACTGTCTGTTCTACTTCTTCCCGATCTTCCTGGGTTACACTGCAATCAAGAAATTTGGCGGTTCACCGTTCCTGGGTATGGCGATAGGTGCTTCATTAGTTTATCCTACGCTGTCCGGTCTGACTGCTGGAGATCCACTGTACACCCTGTTTGCAGGTACATTGTTTGAATCACCGATTCACATCACGTTCCTGGGTATTCCGGTTATTCTGATGAGCTATTCAACATCGGTTATTCCAATCATTATCGCTACATTCTTCGCTGTTAAAATTGAAAGATTCTTTAAAAACATTATTCCTAAAGTCGTTAGCACGTTCCTTGTTCCATTCTTTACTTTGCTCGTTATCGTTCCGGCAACATTCATTCTGATTGGTCCAGTATCCACTTGGGCAGGCCAATTGATTGGTGCAGGAGCAACAGGTATTTATGATTTAAGTCCAGTTGCTACAGGTTTGATTATTGGTGGATTGTGGCAAGTGTTTGTACTGTTTGGTCTTCACTGGGGACTCGTGCCGGTTATGCTTCTCAACCTGAGCACATCCGGAGCTGACCCGGTGGTTGCGATGTCTTTCGCCGCTTCCTTTGCTCAAACAGGTGCTGTACTTGCCGTAATGTTGAAAACCAAAAACACGAAATTGAAATCATTAGGTATTCCTGCATTCATCTCGGGTATCTTCGGTGTGACTGAGCCAGCCATCTACGGTCTGACACTTCCACTGAAAAAACCGTTTATCATGAGCTGTATTGCAGGTGGTATCGGTGGCGGTATCTTGGGATTGGCCGGTTCGAAATTATACATCTTTGGTGGACTGGGCGTGTTCGGTTTCCCAAGCTTCATTAATAAAGCAACAGGCGTTGATTCAGGTTTCTATATGGCTCTGGTTGCATGTGGTATCGCATTTATCCTTGGTTTTATTCTGACGTACGTGGTTGGATTCAAAGACAAAGTGGAAGCTACACCAGCTCCAGCACCAGTACTTGATCCAAATCCGAACAGCAGATACGAAATTGTAAGCCCAATGGCTGGTGAAGTCGTTGCATTGAACGAAATTAATGACGTAACGTTTGCAGGTGAGCACATGGGTAAAGGGATTGCAATTCGTCCAACCAGTGGTAGAGTGGTATCTCCAATCACCGGTGTTGTTCAAACCGTATATCGTACCAAACACGCCATTGGTCTTGTCAGCGATGATGGTGTAGAGATGCTGATCCATATTGGACAGGATACGGTCAAGCTGAAAGGTCAACATTTTACAACCCATGTGAAAGATGGAGACCGTGTTAACGCAGGTGACCTGATTGTTGAGTTTGATCTGCAAGCCATTAAGGATGCAGGGTATGAGACGGTTACACCGATCATTGTTACTAATACTTCAAATTATCTGGACGTTGTAGGAACAAAAGATGCATCCGTTCATGAGAAAGATAAATTGATCACGGTATTAAGCTAATTGAAATTACAGATTGTTTAGGAGGGGCTCCTCAATGAATGAAAAGTTTACAGCCTTCCCGGAGAATTTTCTCTGGGGAGGAGCAACCGCAGCGAATCAATTGGAAGGTGCTTATCTGGAAGGTGGCAAAGGTTTAACAACGGTAGATCTGATTCCGATTGGTGCTAATCGATGGAATATTGCTCTGGGTAATCTGGATTCGTATGAGCCCAAAACAGGAGAATTCTATCCTTCACATGAAGCCATTGACTTCTATCATCGATATAAGGAAGATATTGCGTTATTTGCAGAAATGGGATTTAAGTGCCTCAGGCTTTCCATAGCCTGGGCACGAATTTTCCCTAAAGGTGATGAAGCGGAGCCAAACGAAGTAGGCTTGCAATTTTATGATGATGTCTTTGATGAGTTATTAAAATACAACATTGAACCTGTGGTGACGATCTGCCATTTCGATGTACCTGTACATCTGGTCGAGACTTACGGCGGCTGGAAGAATCGTAAGATGATCGGTTTCTTTGAGAAATATGCGACGACTTTATTCAATCGATATAAGAATAAAGTGAAATACTGGATGACGTTTAACGAGATCAACATGTTGCTGCATCTTCCGTATATTGGAGCGGGCATTGTCCTTCAGGATGGTGAAAACAAAGATCAGATTCTGTATCAGGCAGCACATCATGAATTGGTAGCGAGTGCACTTGCTGTTAAGGCTTGTCATGAGATCATTCCGGATGCACAGATTGGATGTATGTTAGCCGCTGGAATGGTGTATCCATACAGCTCTAATCCAGATGATGTATGGAAAGCCATGGAGAAAGATCGCGAATCATTCTTCTTCATCGACGTGCAATCGAAGGGAGCATATCCGGGTTATACAAAAAGATTTTTCAGGGAAAATGACATTCGGATTGACATGCAACCGGAAGACGCAGAGATCTTGATGCAGAACACGGTCGATTATATCGGTTTTAGCTATTACGCAAGCCGATGCACCAGTACAGACCCTGAGATTTTGAAAGATTCGACAGAAGGCAATGTATTTGGTTCGGTGAAGAACCCTTATCTGCAAGCTTCCGAGTGGGGGTGGACCATTGATCCTAAGGGGCTTCGAATTACGCTTAATCAACTGCATGACCGCTATGGCAAACCTTTGTTTATCGTAGAAAATGGACTTGGCGCAACCGATGTGTTGTTAGACAATGACTCCGTAGAAGATGACTATCGCATCGAATATTTGAATAGTCATTTTGCCGAGATGGCTGAAGCGATTCAAGACGGTGTAGAGCTCATAGGTTACACAAGCTGGGGACCGATTGACCTGGTCAGTGCGGGTACCGGAGAGATGAAGAAACGTTATGGCTATATCTATGTAGACCGAAATAATGATGGTACGGGCACACTTCGCAGAGTGAAAAAGAAGAGTTTTCACTGGTACCAAGATGTCATTGCGAGTAATGGCGCACAATATTTCTGATACAAGCTGTCCAACGCTATAGAATAGACATAGAGCAGTCTCGTTATTACGGGATTGTTCTTTGTCTATGAGGGGATGAATTTGACCCATGATGTGGCTTTCAGATATAATAGAAAAATTAAGAGAATCTTGTCACTTAAGAAGGGAGGAGCATCCACTCATGAAGAAAAAATCACTTGCGTTTATATCTTCGGGATATGGATACTCCACTGCTGTCTTTTTCTAGAATCTATTCCAAGGGTGAAGTCTGCCCAAAATCGGAAGAAAACTAGGAACTAACGCAGAAAAATCTTAAGAATGATGAGGTAATCCAAATGAATATTGACAAAATTACTAGAACAAATCCAGCAAATATGCCAGCTCCTGTAGGTCAGTACACGCATATTACAAGAATCCCGAGGAATGCAGAGTTATTTGTGACTTCAGGTCAAATTGGAGCAGATCATAATGGACTCTTTCCAGAGAGTCTGAATGAGCAAGTCACTAATACATTTAATAATATTAAGACAGTGCTCGAATCTGAGCGTTTAGATGCTGAACATATTATCAAAGTGAACGTCTGGGCAACCGAGGAAATCGATTGGGATTTCTTATACGCCGAGTGGGGACAATTATTTAGTACGGATTATCCTGCAATGACGATTGGATATATTACGGCGTTAGGTCTACCAGAGATTAAAATTGAAATAGAGCTTTGGGCAGCAAAAGTGTAACATCGAATACTTTTTAACCAAACGAAGGAGCATCTAACTTACAGATGCCCCTTCGTTTTTTAATTTGTGAAAAATGGAAAGGATATGCCCTGTGTGCAATCATGAGCGATAGTAGGTGTATTATGGCACCTGCAAGCTCTGATAAGCATTCAGTCGACCATATGTCCAGTAGATCCCGGAGCCTGATACCGGATCAGAAGCGAAACACAGCGCATCCCGAATCTGGGCATTTGTTTTCCCTTGTGCAGCGAGAAGTGCAGCCACTCCAGCCACATGTGGGGCAGCCATGGACGTACCGCTAAGGTAGGCATAGGAACCTCCCAGGTATGTGGATAGAATGGTATCACCCGGTGCAGCCATATCGACCCAGGAACCGTAGTTGGAGAAATTGGATTTGAGATCGGAAGGGTTGGTTGAAGCGACAGCAATCACATTGGGATACGATGCGGGTACGATTGGGAATGAAGTGTTATCGTTACCGGCTGCGGCAATAATCACAGCTCCTCGATCCCAAGCATACTGTACGGCAGCTTGAAGGAAAGCATTTCCCATTGGCCCACCAAGGCTCAGGTTAACAACCTGTACACCGTTGTTGGCAGCAAAGACAAGCCCGTTACCGACATTACCTATCGTTCCTTGCCCGTTGTTATCCAGTACCCGGAGCGGAACGATGGATGCGAGTGGTGCAGCGCCGGCGATGCCCACACCATTGTTGGTTACGGAGGCAGCGATCCCGGCTACATGGGTGCCGTGGCCGTTCCCGTCCTCAGGGATGTTATCATAATCAACATAATCATAACCGGGGAGGAGCTTGGAGGCCAATTCTGGATGGTTCAACTGTACACCAGTATCGATAATGGCGATTTTGACAGAGCTGTTACTCTGAGTAATATCCCATGCAGCGGGTGCATTGATTTTGGACAGGTTATACTGATAAGGAAAGAAAGGGTCATTGGGAGTGAAGGATGCCTCAACGAGGTAATTCGGCTCTGCATGTTCAATAAGCTCATGATCTTTGTAATGTTTCAGCATCCGGTGCATTTTTTTGCGGGATTCCACACGGTACCATCCTAAATCTTCATAGGTCTCAGCGACCTTACATCTCCCTTTTTTGTGAAGTGTGTGCATCTCATCATCTGTTGTACCCTCCTTGAATTGGACTAAGAGCTGCTTGGGAGCGTGAGGGTGAAACCTGCTCTCAGCAAGTTGGTCCAGATAACGATACACGAACACGATTGCTAGCAAAATGAAAGCAAAAACACCTAACCATAACCACATGAGCGTTTATCCCTCCAATATGAATTGTGACACGCCTTATCGTATGCGAACTCTATCAGACGGCGTGGGCACTCTTGCAATTTGGTTAGTAGTGTAGATAGGTTGATAGGAAGGGATAAGTTCGGTAAGATGAGATGAAGAGAGCAGATACTGGCATGAACAAGCTTTAAGGAAGGGGCAAGAAGCAGCTCCTAATACAGAGGATAAGGAATGTGGATTTATTGACACAACTTCAGGGTATACCGACAGTCACACCAGTTCAGACACACCAGATTCATGATGCCATTGATTTTGCCATGCGTGTGCGCAGAGAAGTGTTTCCGATGATGGATCATACGAAATTGCCTGTGGACTTCGAGCAGTTCAGAGAACATTATCTGGACTCCGATGGTTCGATCTTTCTTGTTGCAATGATGGGGGATGCGGGGATCGTCGGTTCTATTGGGATATTACCATATGATGGACGTATTGAAGCTGTGGATGGTCGATATGCAGCCCAGTCTGCAGCCGAAATAGTAAAATGTTATGTAGATCCTGCGTATCGCAGATACGGCATTGGTTCGATGATGTTAAAGGAACTGGAGAATGTGGTAAAGGATATGCACTATACGACACTGTATTTGCATACACATCGCTTCTTGCCAGGTGCCGTAGATTTCTGGAAACGCCAAGGGTTTACGGTTATTGCTGAACAGGATGATGACTGGCAAACTGTACATATGGACAAGTTGGCTTGTAAGTGACCTTTGGAATTTATTGAAGGAAAATGACATTGTGATGGTAATGGGAAGCTGGAGCTGTTTGTACCGGACGAGGATGAATATTACTATTTTGATACGCGGATTCTTTTGCCGAATTTTTGGAGAAGTTGATCGATCAGCGAACACCACGGAATAGGTAATTTTGTATAAGGAAAATGCCTGTCGGCACTCGCTCGGTTAGACATAGACAACATACATGATGGGGGCTAGGCAGATGAACGAAACGAAGCGAAAGATTGTTTTTATTGATATTGATGGCACATTGGTTGACGATGATGGAAACATTCCGTTGTCAGCACAGAAGGCTTGTAAACAGGCCAGAGAGAACGGACATCTGCTCTATTTATGTACAGGCCGATCCAAAGCAGAAATTTATGATTCCATCTGGGATGTCGGATTCGATGGTCTGATTGGTGCAGGTGGGGGTTATGTGGAGTTTGGCAAGGACGTGTTATATCACAAAAGGGTAACAGCGGAAGATGTTCGACATATGGTCGATTTCTTTAATGAAAATGGCATTGACTTCTACCTTGAATCCAATTCGGCATTGTATGCGAGTAACAATCTGCAGTCTCATCTGGAACGCCGCATCTACGGTGATGTGGAGAATGACCCTGTAGCCAGAGAGAAGAAGGAACTGAAACCGCACCCGTTTATTGCCGGATTAACGTATGGTGAGGCGGACCTGTACAAGGATGATGTGAATAAAGTATGTTTCTTGGAGAGCTCAGTCATCCCGTTTGAGCGGATCAAGCAAGAGTTTGAAGGGAAATTCGAAGTCATTCAGTGCACTGTGCCGATCTTTGGTGAAGGAAGTGGTGAACTGATGATCCCTGGCATTCACAAAGCCATTGCGATCGCCGATCTGCTGAAGCATCTGGGCATGTCCCAAGAAGATACTTTTGCCATCGGTGATGGCATGAATGATGCCGAGATGTTGGAATATTGTAACATCGGAATTGCCATGGGTAATGCAAAGCCAGATCTCAAAGCCATTGCAGATGATATTACTGGAACAGTTGAGGAAGATGGATTGTATCATAGTTTTGTGAAGTATGGATTGATCACTTGATAAAGAAATGAGGCAATCTGAAAAACAGTTAATACGTACACCCTTTGTCCCAAACCTTATTTTAGATCCTGCATATTATTGCAGGGTCTTTTTTTCACGTTCGTTGCAGTATAGGATTCCAGGTAAGGAGAATCGCGAGTCTTGAATGATCAGATCAGAATAGAACAGGCATCTCCTCAATGGAGGTGTCTATTTGCATTATTACTCAGACTACAGACAAGATCCAGTAAAGGACAGCACCAAATGTTCCATCACAGAGGCAAGCAAGGAGCCCAAAAAGAATCACGAATTTTTTTCCGTTCATAGGAATAGGTGACCCTCCTTTTGACTTTATTTGCATAACTCCCAATGAAAGTTTATTATAAATTTTGAAAACAAGGAATTTATTGGTTTTTAGTTATCGAAGTGCATAAAATATAAAGTTGATACATGGAGGATGCTGGATGAGTAATGTAGCTCTGTTGTTTCCTGGACAAGGTTCTCAGATAGTTGGAATGGGGAGAGACTTTTGGAATAACTTCGATGTGGCTAAGAAGTTATTTGAAGAAGCCAGTGATGCCATTTCTTTCGATTTGAGAAAGTTATGTTTTGAAGGTAGCATGGCTGATTTGACAATGACGATGAATGCTCAGCCTGCACTTTTGACTGTTAGTGTCATAGCATATCAGGTGTATATGCAAGAAATAGGGATGGAACCCGCTTATTTGGCTGGGCATAGTTTGGGAGAATATTCGGCTCTGGTATGCGCTGGTGTTCTATCTTTTCGTGAAGCTATTAAACTTGTGAGACAACGAGGGATCATTATGCACAATGCAGACCCGGATCAGAAAGGTACCATGGCCGCCATTTCAGGTATTCATTTAGATACACTTCAAAACATATGCGAACAAGTTTCCACGATCGAGCGCCCTGCCTGTGTGGCTTGTATGAACGCTGACCAGCAGTTTGTCATTTCGGGACATCGGCACTCTATACAAGAAATTATTAAAAGGACAGAAACTCTGGGAACGAAACATTCTTATATCAATGTAAGTGGTCCCTATCATTCACCCATGATGCAAACCGCAGCAGAACAATTCAAAGTTGAATTGGATCAATATCAATATGCCCATGCAAATTACCCGATTATTTCCAATGTTACAGCAGCAGCCTATGAGTCTGATCGATCTGTCGTGGATTACTTAAACATGCAGATGACGATGCCTGTAAGATGGTCAGAGTCTATGCGCTATCTGGTTGCAAATGGGGTTAGTGAAGTTATAGAGTTGGGTTCTAAACATGTGTTAGTTAGTCTTATGAGTAAAATAACGAAGCGTATTGTACCTTACTCGCTAAGTCAACCTTCCGATTTACTAATGCTTACAAATATACAAGAAAGGAAAAATAAACGGTTAACGATTCGTAAAAAGTTGTTATCAGAACTAATGGTAACCGCACTCACTTCACGGAATTATAACCAAGATTCGATATCATATGCCAAAATGGTTGAGCCATTATTTCATCATTTACAACGGGTACAGGAACAAATACACAAGAATGGATACGAACTCGGTGAAGAAGAGATAAATGATGCTCTACAGGTATGTCATTCCATTATTATAGCAAAGAAAATTCCATTGGATGGAACCGCGTTGATTGATGCAATCTAGTACCCGAACTGTTCTTTTGCAAGATCTATATTACAGCGACAGACTGCCTTTTTATAAGGTAGTCTTTTTGTCTTTTAATGCATCTAAACTTGTTGAAACTTCAGATGTTTGGTATTAAATATGTCAATAACTCACGAATCAATCTCTATTTTTTACCATATAGTAACAATAAATTGATTGATTTTACATATATTTCTATGGTAAAATTTTGCTTGAAATATGTGTAAATAATTAGATAAGCTTGTTAGAGATGATTCATTTGGAGGAGAGATATGTATACTAATCAGTTTCAAACATTGGTGGATGTTATCCGTGACAGAAGTAAAATAACGGACCGTGGTATTCGTTTTATCGATGCGGACAAACGAGAAACTTTTATATCTTATCATCAATTATTTACTGAGGCACAAGGGTATTTAGGTTATCTACAAGCCATCGGAATTAAACCTAAACAAGAAATTATTTTTCAGATCCAAGAAAACAAACGGTTTTTAGTCGCATTCTGGGCTTGTATACTCGGTGGAATGATCCCTATCCCTGTAAGTATTGGTGAAGATGAAGAACAAAACTTGAAAGTATGCCGTATTTGGAATTTGCTAAATAACCCTTTCATGATTGCATCTGAGAAGGTGCTGGATAAAATGAAGAGATTTGTTTTGGAACATGACATGCTTGATTTCCATCATCAATTAGAAGTTAGAACGGATATAATCCAAGACACCATATATCATTATGAATCTATTAATAATATAGTTGAACCTCAGTCTGATGACTTGGCATTTATTCAATTTTCTTCTGGATCAACCGGAGACCCCAAAGGCGTGATGCTCACCCATCGAAACCTGATTTATAATACTTGTGCTGCTATTAATGGCACACAAATTAGTTCAAACGATAGTTTTCTCTCCTGGATGCCCCTTACCCATGATATGGGTTTGATTGGATTTCATCTCGTACCCCTCGTGGCAGGAATTCATCAATATTTGCTCCCAACGGAATTATTTATTCGCAAACCGATTCTATGGATGAAAAAAGTAAATGAACACAAAGCAACCATACTGTCTTCCCCTAACTTTGGTTATAAATACTTTCTGAATTTCTTTCGCGAAGACAAAGCGGAGGGATGGGATCTGTCATCTGTCAGAGTCATCTATAATGGGGCAGAGCCTATATTACCCGAAGTGTGTGATGAATTCCTAAATGTATTGTCAGCATATCACTTAAAGAAAACAGCCATGTTTACCGTATATGGACTAGCAGAGGCCTCTGTTGCCGTCTCCTTTCCCAAGGTAGAAGAAGAGTTTACTGCGGTGTACGTTCACCGGGATCATCTGAACTTGGGGGAGCGTGTCATCGAAGTCGAGAAACATGCTGAACATGTGGCATCATTTGTTGCCGTTGGCGAAGCAATTGATTATTGCCATGTTAGAATTTGCGATGAGGAAATGAACAGTGTTCCCAATTTGGTTATTGGAAAAATTCAAATCAAGGGGGATAACGTCACCCAAGGTTATTATAACAATTCACTAGCAACGGAGAAGTTATTAACGCACGACGGATGGGTGAATACAGGAGATCTGGGTTTTATCATGAACGGAAAACTGGTTGTAACAGGGCGGGAAAAAGACATTATCTTTATCAATGGTAAAAATGTATATCCCCATGACATTGAACGTGTTGCCATCCAATTAGATGATATTGAACTCGGAAGAGTTGCTGCTTGTGGTGTGTATGATTCGAATAGTCAAAGTGAAGAAATTATTGTGTTTGTCGTGTACAAAAAAAAGATCGAACACTTCTTGCCGCTTGTTAAAGAAATCAAAAGACATCTATATAAACATGGGGGATGGAGTGTCAAAGAAGTACTACCCATCAAAAAATTACCCAAAACAACAAGTGGGAAAATCCAGCGCTATCAGTTGGCCAAGCAGTATGAAGCAGGCAAATTCTCAACAGAATCTGCATTCATCCATGACTGGATCAAGAATGACAATGACAAGTCAAAAGAAAAGGCAGCTGTTTCGGTTCGAGTCATGGAACGTGAATTAACTTCACTATTTTCTGAAGTGCTGGTTGGGAAAAAGGTTGAACTTGAGGATAGCTATTTTGATATGGGTGCAACTTCATTACAGCTGGCCCAAATCGCTGAACGTATAGAACAAAAATATGGAGAAGAGCTTGCTGTTACGGACCTCTTTACCTATCCCTCGATAACTGAATTGGCAGCATATCTGGCTAGAGGTTACAGCGAGACCATGCAAGTCAACAAAACTCAAGAGGATCATACGCCATCCAAAGATATTGCTATTATCGGTATGTCTTTGAATCTCCCTGGTGCATCAAATGCAAGCGATTTTTGGCGTGTTTTGGAAAATGGAACGCATAACATTCGGGACTACCCTGAAAGTCGGATAAAAGACGCTGCGGATTATATACAATCCATGCGAAGTGAATTGAGCGAAGTTCAATGGATCAAAGGTGGTTACTTGGATCAGATTGATCAATTCGACTATTCTTTCTTTGGCATAACCCCAAAAACTGCACAATTTATGGACCCGAATCAAAGGATGTTCTTGCAAACGACATGGCATACGATTGAAGATGCTGGGTATGCAGGGGAAGGAATCAATGGAAGAAATGTGGGCGTGTACGTGGGGTATTCCAAAGTTGGGTATGATTACGAACGGCTCGTGACGGCGAGTTACCCCGCAGAACTCAAAAATTATATCATTGGAAATTTACCATCTGTACTGGCGAGCAGAATTGCATATTTCCTGAATTTAAAAGGCCCGGCCTTAACAATTGATACCGCTTGTTCCTCCTCACTTGTTGCTGTTCACATGGCATGTAAAGGATTGCTCGCTGGAGACTGTGAAATGGCAATCGCAGGAGGCATTCGAACGGCATTATTACCGATAAGTATCGGACTGGATATGGAATCTCCAGATGCATTCACGAGAACATTTAGCGAAGATGCCAACGGCACGGGATTTGGCGAAGGTGTTGGGTCGGTCATGTTGAAGCCAATGCAGCAAGCGATTAAGGACGGGGATCATATCTATGGTGTGATTAAGGGAAGTGCGATTAATCAGGATGGCAAGACGGTAGGAATTACAGCACCTAGCCCGGAGTCACAGACCAATGTGATCGAACAGGCATGGAAAGAAGCCGGCATTTCTCCTGATACGCTTAACTTTATTGAAGCACATGGAACAGGGACCAAATTAGGTGATCCGGTTGAGTTCAATGCTTTGCGTAAAGCTTTTGAGAAATATACGGATCGGAAACAATTTTGTGCAATCGGATCTGCCAAAGCTAACATTGGACATGGTTTTGAAGCGGCGGGGATCGCTGGATTAATTAAATCTATTCTTATGTTTCAACATAGAAAGATTCCACCATTGGTTCACTTTGACAAGCCTAATCCCCTGCTTAAGTTTGAAGCTTCACCTTTTTATGTGAATCAGGAACTAATGGATTTTGGTGAAAAAGAGGGTCCATTACGATGCGGGGTTAGTTCTTTTGGTTTCAGTGGTACCAATGCGCATGTGGTTCTCGAAGAATATGTTCCTTCCCCAACCGTAGATAAAAGAATGTCCCAAGAGCCTAATCTATTTGTTCTGTCTGCTGCTACGGAACGGGCGCTGGATGAATTGGTCAGAACGTATCATGAATATCTAACCGATCACACAGATGTTTCCATTCAACAAATCTGTTATACAGCCAGTACGGGAAGGGCTAATCTGGATTATCGACTTGCCATTGTAATAATGAGTACACAAGAATTACATGAAAAATTGCATCACATTGCAATGGGAAAGGACAAGCTGCCCAATGTCTATTTTGGTTACGCCAAGAAGGACAAGACGCTGGATACCGATCATCTCTATGTTCAGGGAAAGGCAGAATCTTTAAATGCACTCGGTCAGTTATATACACTGGGGGCAGTGATTGATTGGGAAAGATTTTATAATCATGAAGTCATTCGGAAAATTCCATTGCCTCTATATCCATTTGAGCAGAAGCGGTGTTGGATTGAAGTCAAACATACGATACCAGCGGAACATAGGTCAGAGAGGAATGAGGTTCAAATGGAGATAAATATAAACGATATTGAATTAAAGATTAAAACAAGCATCAGTCGTGCATCTGGTTTGAAGTTGGAAGAGCTGGATCATCAAGCTCATTTTCTCCAAATGGGATTGGACTCCATCATTCTTGTGCAAATTCAGAAGGAGATCTCAGAGCTGTTCCGCTTGGATATCCCTATGGAAATGTTTTTTGAAACCCTTACAAATATTAATTCCTTAGTTAAATATGTGTCAGAGAATATAAAGCATCATGATGTATCTGAAAATATAAATAATCAAACAGTTCAGGAGCATGCTGAACAACAAAATCTGGCATCTGTGAACAATATAAACACGGCAAAATCCTCAGGGAATGTGTCGGAACAAATTGTGATGTCTGCAATTCAGCTTATGGAGTCCCAATTAAAAAGTTTGAATGTGCTGTTAGGCGAGCAAATGAATACTGTTCAATCGCCTCTTTTGGAGATGAAACATCATAAAACCAAACCAACCCAAGAGATCCAACCGGATTCGGAATCGAAGGAAGAAAAAAAACCTTTTATACCGTATCAATCGTTGAAGATTCATGAAGAGAGCGGATTATCACCGCTTCAGAACCAGTATGTTGAACAATTTATAGCCAAGTATACCGCAAGAACCAAAGGCTCCAAATTAAAAACAGGCCAAACACGTTTGGTTCATGCGAATAATCGCAATGTGTCCGGATTTCGTTCGTATTGGAAGGAAATGGTGTATCCCATTATTTCAACGCGTGCAGAGGGATCTAAGATATGGGATATGGATGGGAATGAGTATTTGGATCTGACGATGGGATTTGGTGTAAATCTATTTGGACATAATCCCGCTTTTATTCGAAATGTAATGGCACAAAGTCTTCAGGAACAGATGCCCCCATTGGGCCCTATGTCAGACTTGGCAGGAGATGTCGCAGCTAAAATTTCCGAGCTGACAGGTGTAGAGCGTGTCGCATTTTATAATTCAGGAACAGAAGCTGTTATGGTTGCACTTCGTTTAGCGCGGGCGGCAACGGGGCGTTCGAAAGTTGTATTATTTTCCGGATCGTATCATGGTACACATGACGGCGTGTTGGGTGTAGCGAATCCTGGGGATGCTTTATCGTCTGCACTGCCTATGGCTCCTGGTATTGTAAATAGCGCTATGGAAGATTTGATTATTCTTAATTATAACCATCCGCAATCCCTGGATATGATTCAGAACCTGGGTGATGAATTGGCTGCTGTGCTTGTAGAGCCGGTGCAAAGTCGAAGACCTGATATGCAGCCAACACAATTCTTACGGGAACTTAGAGAAATAACAAATCAAACTGGGACTGCACTTATTTTCGATGAAGTCATCACTGGATTTAGAATTGGTCTGGGTGGAGCACAGGATTGGTTTGGGGTTAAGGCAGATTTGGTTACCTATGGAAAAGTGGTCGGTGGCGGGCTGCCTATTGGCATAGTCGCGGGTAAAGCTGAATTTATGAATCCGGTAGATGGTGGAACCTGGAACTTTGGTGATGATTCTTACCCTTCCGATGCAGATAAGAAAACGTTTGTCGGTGGAACCTTCTGTACACACCCTCTTACGATGAGAGTGATGTTAACGGTACTACAGTATCTTCAATCTGAAGCAGAAACCTTATATAAGGAATTAAATGAAAAAACAGATTATCTTGTAAAAGAATTAAATACGTTTTTCAAAACAGCGAATGTACCGATGCAAATGGTGAACTATGGATCTTTATTTCGATTTATATCATTTGGAGATATGGAATTATTCTTCTACCATTTAATCTATAAAGGTTTATATATTTGGGAAGGCCGTAACTGTTTTATATCAACGGTGCATTCCATAGGTGACATGGATACGATAATCAGAATTGTGAAAGAGACGATCCATGAACTTCGCGAGTGGGGTTTTATCCCTGGTGAATCGCCCATGTCGGAATATCCGCTCTCTTTAGAGCAAAAACAATTATTGTTAACTTCATTACATGGGAAAGATGCGAATGCTGCATTAAACCAGAGTGTTATTTTAAAAATGACAGGCGACATAAAGCTTTCTGCACTAGATCAGGCCGTGAATCAAATCGCACAGCGTCATGAAGCCCTGAGAACAGTCATTCATGCCGATCGTGAAACACAACAAATCAGATCCGTAATGGAATTTCAATGTACATGGTTGGATTTCTCGGCATATGCGGGTGAGGATCAAGAACGGGAAATTTCCAATTGGTTATCTGCCGATGCAAATGAAGCCTTCAATTTACAGTCTGGGGAACCTCTATTTAGAATCACCTTGCTTAAAAAGGCAACTGATCAATACCTTATGGTGCTGACATTTCATCATATTGTTGTAGATGGCTGGTCGATTGCTGTATTCATTCAAGAGTTGGAACATACCTATTCTGCTCTGGTCCGAGGAGTTCCGGTTCAATTACCTGAAGCCACTCCATTCCGTGAGTATTTAAGCTGGCAACGACTTGAACATGAAAAAGGGTCATTTACCGAAGGAGTCCAGTTCTGGAAAGAACAATTTTCCTTATCCTATCCCAACATTACACTTCCAACGGCACCGTCCGATGATGTGCCCAAGGGATATGACGGTGAAAGATATTCCATCAAGCTGGATCATCAATTAACAGAGTCTTTGCGAACGTTAAGCATCAATAATAAGAGCAGTTTGTTTGTAACGATGTTTGCAGCGTTTCATTTATATTTGCATCAACTAACAGGGCAGTGTCACCTTGTCATCGGCGTGCCTACAGCGGGTCAGTCTCACATGCGAAAAAATGCGCTGATTGGCAACTGTGTCAACATTGTACCTGTTCATCATGCCTTGTTAACGAAGCAGTCCGTTGTAGAGCATGTTCTTCAGCTCAAGGAAACGCTGGCTCTTGTCATGAAGCATCAGCATGTTCCATTGACCCTCGTATCCGAACAGCTTGCTCATATGACTGCACCGGATACCCGGATTTTATTCAATATGGACAGAACGATTCATCATCTTCAATTTGAAAATATCAAGACTGAATTCATGTCGTATCCGATCAAACATATTTCTTACGATTTGTTTCTTAATATTACGGATGTTAGCCATGAATTGTACCTGGATTTTGATTACAATACCGATCTCATTGGACCTGAGATGATGAAACTGTGGTCTGAAGGATTTAAAGGTTTGCTGCAACATATGGTGAGTCATCCAGAGGCTGAAATCTCGTCTTTGACGTTGTTCTCATCCGAGCAACAGGATCAATTACAAGAGATGTACAATCGGTATGTTACGGAGCGTCTTCCTCACGTTAATCATGCAGCCATATTCGAGTCTCCAGTCAATGACGTGGAGAAAAAGCTGGCCTTGATCTGGGAGGACGTATTATCCCTCGATCAAGTATGGAGAAATGATCACTTCTTTGATCTCGGAGGAAACTCGCTCAAGGCGACAGTCATGCTTTCCAAGGTACATGAGCAGCTTAACCATAAAATTTCAATCGTTCAGTTCTTCCAAAACCAACGTATGAAGCAGCTTGCCAGTCTGATTACAGGCGAGAACGAGGAAACATTCATTCCGATTAAGGCATTGGACGTCAAGGAATTTTATGAGACGTCATCTGCACAACAACGGATCTACTTTCTGGATCAATTTGAGCCGAATAGTGTGTTTCAGAACATGTGCGGTCATATCACGGTCACAGGATATATCGATGAAGCTAAATTGATTTCGTCATTGGAACAAATCGTGCACCGTCACGAAGCTTTTCGCACCAGTTTCCAACTCATAGATGGAGAGCTGTACCAAAGTATCGCCCCAACGATTGATTTTGAAGTGAAACGAACTCAGAAAAGCCCTGATTCATTCGAACAACATGTTAAGACGTTTGCCAAACCATTTGATTGCTCCAAAGCGCCGTTAATACGTGCCGAATTCATTCGTATAGGCGATGATCATGCAGAGATCCTCATTGAGATGCATCATATTATATCGGACGGATATTCCGTTGGCATTCTTGCGAATGAACTGATTGATGCGTATGACGGAAGAAGCATGTCAGAAATTGAGGTTGAGTACAAAGACTTTGCAGCTTGGCAGAAAGAATTTCTGGCGGGAGAGTTGTATAAGCAGCAAGAAAAATATTGGCTGGATCAATTCAAAGGAGAACTCCCGAACCTTAATCTGCCTACTGATTTTGTTCGGACACCTCATTTGACTTCGGCAGGTTCAAGATTGTCATTCGTGTTGGACGCGCACTTGAAGCAGTCGCTGGAGAAGCTTGCGAAACAAACGGGAACTACGATGTTTATGGTGTTATTGGCAGCGTATAATGTGCTGCTTCATCAATATACGGATCAAGAAGATATGATTGTAGGCACGCCAACATCAGGAAGAAACCATCCGGATGTCGAGAATATGATAGGAGTCTTTATCCAGACGGTAGCGATTCGATCACAGCCGGTGGGGAATAAGTCATTTCGATCCTATCTCGAGGAAATAAAAAAACAATCCCTGGATGCATTGGATAACCAGGACTATCTTTTTGACAATCTTGTAGAGAAATTAAACACACATCGGGATACCACCGGGACAGCACTTTTTAATACAATGTATATCTTTTTAAATACCGCGTTAAATCAACGGCAAGAACAGGATTGCAGCTTTAAAGTTAGAGAATTAAATGTCGGTGTATCGTTGTATGATCTGATGTTCATCGTTGAGGATGATAACGAGTGTCTGGAAATGCACTTTAATTACAAGACGGAGCTGTTTGAACGGGATACCATCGACAGGATGAAAACACATCTGTTCAACATCCTCAGAGACATTGTGATCGAACCTGATATAGCCTTGTCCGATATTCAAATGCTGTCTGAACATGAGCAGAACGTTCTTTTATATGACTTTAATGATACCAACATAGAATATTCCCGGGATCAGACCATCCAGGAGTTATTCGAAGCACAGGTGGAACGTACACCCGATCAATTAGCCGTGGCTTTTGGAGATGAGCAATGGACGTATCGTCAATTGAATGAACGGGCGAATCAGTTGGCATATACGCTTAGAGCTGAGGGAGTGCAGCAGGATCAATTTGTAGGTATTCTGACAGATCGTTCGATTGATATGATCGTTGGCATCTTTGGCATTCTAAAAGCAGGTGGGGCGTATGTACCGATTGATCCGGATTCTCCTGAAGAGCGTATCCGGTACATCCTGCATGATTCGGGGGCAACACTATTAGTCACGCAAACCCATCTCAAGCAGTTGATATCATTCAATGGCCAAATCATGGATTTGAACGATGAAGAAACCTATGCAGCTAATCTGTCGAATCTGGAACCCGCAGGGAATTCCGAGCAGTTGGCTTATGTGATCTATACTTCAGGTACAACAGGCATGCCAAAAGGTGTGATGATCGAACATCGGCAGGTTCATCACTTGGTTAAATCGTTGTATAGCCAGGTTATAGATGATCAGCGTAGCGGTTTACATGTTGCTCTACTTGCACCTTACTATTTCGATGCATCTGTGAAGCAGATTTTTGGCGCACTGCTGTCAGGACATGCCTTGTTTATTGTAGACAAGGACACGGTACTGGATGGACAAGATTTAATGAATTATTATCAGCACCACCAAATTGATTTGACAGACGGTACGCCTGCACACCTGAAATTACTATCGAAGGCAAAAAACGTTCAAGGCATATCGCTAAAATATATGCTCATTGGCGGTGAAGCTCTTTCTCAGCAAAGTGTAAATGAAATCACATCATTATTTGCTCTCAATCAGATCACGCCGCCAGCCATAGTTAATGTGTACGGTCCAACAGAATGTTGTGTGGATGTTGCGACATACCGTGTACTTCCAGAACACCTGGATACAGCGAATCAACGAGCTCACCTACCGATTGGTCGAACATTAGGAAATAATCGCCTGTATGTATTAAACAAACATGGCAAAGTTCAGCCTGTAGGCGTCGTAGGGGAATTATGTATCTCTGGCGATGGGGTTGGTAGGGGATACTTGAATTTACCTGAGCTGACAGCAGAAAAATTTGTGCGTGATCCGTATGTCCAGGGAGCGACAATGTACAAAACGGGAGATTTGGTGAAATGGCTTCCCGATGGCCATATCGAGTATTTGGGAAGAATGGATCACCAGATTAAAATTCGCGGATACCGGATCGAAGTAGGAGAAGTCGAAGCAGCACTGTTAGATATAGAGAATGTGAAAGAAGTTATCGTCATTGCACATAAGGATGACCACGGGGACAAATCGTTATGTGCATACTTTACAGCGGATTCCACGCTGACGGTGGGAGAGTTAAAACAAAACCTCTCTAAGGTGTTGCCGAATTACATGGTTCCAGCCTACTTTATACAATTGGATCACATGCCTCTGACATCGAACCGGAAAATCGATCGCAAATCGCTTCCGAGTCCAGAAGAAAACATACAAACGGGAAGTGAATATATAGAACCCCAAACTGGGGTGGAAAAACAGTTGCTGCCAATTTGGCAGGATGTGCTTGCCGTGAAAAAAATCAGTGTGAAAGACAGTTTTTTTGATGTAGGAGGCAACTCTTTACGTGCGACCAAGCTGGCCGCCAAAATCAATCAAAAGCTGAATATCCACATATCGGTAAGAAACGTTTTTGAATGGCAGACCATTGAACAGATGGCTCAATCTATTGAACAAATGGAACAGGAAGTATCAGTGTCCATTCCTCAAGTGGAGGAAAAAGAATATTATCCTATTTCTTCGGCGCAAATGAGAATGTACATTATGAGCATCAAAGCCGGCAAGGAACTCATGTACAACATGTCAGGTATGTTTATGTTGGAAGGATCGCTCGATCGGATCCGATTGGAAGAAGCATTCCAACAATTGATTCATCGTCATGAATCGCTTCGGACTGGATTCAAAGTCATACACGGAGAACCGAAACAGATCGTATACCCTAAAGTGAACTTTGGAATTGAATTGATCGATTCAACGGAAGAAGAGATCGAAGATCGAATTGAACAGTTTGTTCACACATTTGATCTCGGGCAAGCACCCCTTATGAGGGTGGGACTTATTGAACTTCAGCAGGAGCGTCATGTATTGCTGGTAGATCTCCACCATATCATTGCAGACGGACTATCCGTGCATCTTCTGATGACTGAACTTAGCCAGTTCTATAAGGGAGAGGAGCTATCTCCTCTTCGAATTCAGTATAAGGACTATGCTGAATGGCAGCAAATGCAGCTTCATAGTGAGCGGATGAAAAAGCAGGAGAAGTATTGGCTTACTGTGTTTGGTGAGAGTATCCCGCTATTGGATCTGCCAACAGACTACGAAAGACCTGAAACGCTAAGCTATGCGGGAGATGTATTGGACATTGTTTTGCAGGAAGACATCCTTCCAGGCTTAAGGAACATGGAAGCACGGACAGGAACAACGTTATATATGATTCTATTAGCCACCTATACGATTCTATTATCTAAATACAGCGGGCAAGAAGATATCATTGTAGGCACGCCGATTGCAGGCAGGACACATGCTGAGCTGGAGCCGGTCATGGGGATGTTTGTGAATACACTGGCTATTCGAAATTATCCTGCCGCGGATAAAACATTCACGGAGTATCTGCTGGAAGTGAAAGAAAATATGTTGAACGCTTATGAGAATCAGGATTATCCGTTTGAAGAATTGATTGAGAAAGTAAATATAACCAAAGATGCTCGGCGGAATCCGTTGTTTGACACCATGTTTGTATTGCAGAATACAGATGCTTCAGAGATTCAGATGGATGGAGTAACCTGCAAGCCTTATGCTCCAAATACGAGAGTATCCAAATTCGATTTAACGCTGTATGTTGCCGAATTGCAACACAAGTTAGAAGTGGCCTTTGAATACAGTACGATTTTATTTGAGAAAACAACGATTGAAGCGATGTCACAAAATCTGTTGGTCATATTAACAACCATTGCCAACGACCCTCATATTGAAATCAAGAAGATTCAATTGGTTGAAGAATTAATAGATGGGGATACGCTGGCTGATCTAATTGAAGTAGATTTCTTCTAAGCTAACCTAAAAATATAAAGTGATCGGGGTGCCGTATGTCTATTTTTAAGAAACAGGAATCGTATTGGGCAAGCCGATTTGAAGATGATGACCATCTTGTTCATTTGCCTTATTGCAAGACAACCTCCAAACACCCAGACGATACGCAGCACCAGAATGATATATATAAGTCTTTGTCAGCCGATGTTTCATATAAAATCAAGTCCATGTCACGAAATGCTCCTATGGCGATATATACGATCTTATTAACGGGAGTTCAGTGTCTGTTATATAAATACACGAATGAAACCAAGATGATTATTGGCATACCAACGATGGAAGAAAAGAATAATGATCTATCACTCTCGAATAAGGTTCTTGTCTTAAAAAATAATATCAATCATGTGATGTCATTCAAATCCTTATTTAATCAAGTGAAGACCTGTTTAACCGAAGCCATTCAGCATCAACGAATCCCTTTCAGAAAAATGGTTGAACGTTTAAATGTTCAGTATGATTCGAACCATGTACCTCTGATTCATACCTTGGTTTCGTTGAATGAAATTCATCCTGCTCTTGATGAAAATAACGTAAAAGCGGCGACGATGTTCCACTTTGATCTGGAGAACGACTCCATTCAGTTAAGATTAGTTTATGATGATGATCGTTATGATCGCGATTATATGGTTCAAATTGTAGAGCATCTTGACCAATTGTTATCCGTTGTGCTGAACCAACCTGATTTGGAGTTAAGTCAAGTTGATATGTTATCAGAGTTTCATCGAAACAAGCTGTTATATGACTTTAACGATACAAGCGTGGGGTATCCACAGAACAAGACGATGCATCAATTATTTGAAGAACAGGTGGAACGAACACCGGACCATCCGGCAGTCGTATTTGAGAATAGACAGTTAACGTACAGAGAGTTAAATCAAAAATCCAACCAATTGGCCCGATTGCTTCAAGCTAAGGGGGTGCAGGCGGGTCAGTTCGTTGGCATTATGGCAGAGCGCTCACTTGAGATGATCATAGGTTTATTCGGTATTCTAAAAGCAGGCGGAGCATATGTCCCAATCGATCCGGAATATCCGGCAGATCGTATTCATTACATCCTTGAGGATTCAAAAGTGGCTTGGTTGCTGCATCAAAGTCATATACAGGAACCTGAACATTATGCAGGGACATGTGTCATTCTGGATTCTGAAATAAATCACTATGATGATCATTTAAATTGGGTAGATGGAGCGATCTCCAGTGATTTGGCATACATGATCTACACGTCTGGAACAACAGGTCATCCCAAAGGCGTAATGATTGAACATGCCAGCATTGTGAACTCCCTGCAATGGAAATCGGATTTTTATCATTTTACCGGAGATGATCGGGTATTAATGCTGAATCCATTCGTTTTTGATTCGTTTATTACCCATTTCTTTGGTCCGATGATATCTGGCTCGACAGTGTATTTGTTAAACCAGCAACAGTGTAAAGATGCTATAGCCATCAATACAATGGTCAAAAAACAGCAAATCACGCACATCCAAAGTCCACCCAGTTTCTTGATGACCCTATTGGAACAAGTAAGCGCGGAAGATTGGGCAACCATGAAAAATGTGGTGGCTGCGGGAGAGAAGATTGTTCCTGCCTTAATACACAAATTGCAGCGCATCAATCCACGCATCGAAGTGTGTAATGAATACGGTCCAACCGAAAATAGTGTTGTATCCACAGTTCTGTCGATCAAGTCGGCAGATCAAAATATCTCAATCGGGAAGCCTATTGCGAACAATAGAGTCTACATTTTAGGAGAACGGAATGAATTGCAGCCTATTGGAGTGCAGGGAGAATTATGTGTAGCCGGAGCAGGGCTATCCAGAGGTTACTTGAACCGTCCAGATCTGACTGCGGAGAAATTCGTGGATGATCCATTTGTTTCGGGAGCAAAAATGTACAAGACAGGTGACTTCGCAAGATGGCTGCCCGATGGGAACATAGAGTATATAGGAAGGGTAGATCATCAAGAGAAAATTCGTGGACACCGGATTGAACTTGGTGAAGTGGAGACGGCTCTTCTAAATAGTACCCAGATAAAAGAGGCCATCGTCATAACCAGAGAAGATGAAACGGGAACCAAACAATTATGTGCGTACCTGGTAGGAGAGGATGCAATCACGATCGGGGAACTGCGGGAGGTGCTGTCCCAGCAGCTGCCAAACTACATGATTCCGTCCTATTTTGTACAGCTGGATCAGATGCCACTCACGTCTAACGGGAAAATCGATCGCAAAGCTTTGCCTGCTCCCAAAGAACATATGTTGAAGGGCATGGAGTACGAAGCACCCCGAACGATGGTGGAACAACAACTTGTATCGATCTGGGAAGAGGTACTTGGGGTAGAGAACATTGGGGTTTTGGATAATTTCTTCGAGCTTGGAGGAGATTCGATTAAATCCATTCAAGTCTCTTCAAGATTATATCAAGCAGGTTACCAGGTACAGATGGATCATCTGTTTAAAAATCCAACCATAGCAAGCTTGATTCCCTATGTTCAACCCATAAGTACCCTGTCAGAACAGGGAATCATCACTGGAAAAGTAATGCTGACTCCAATCCAGCATTGGTTTTTTGAGAAATACAAGGTGGACGCCCAACATTATAATCAGTCCGTGATGTTGTATCGGAAAGAAGGTTTTCATGAAGTCACACTTCGCTGTGTATTCGATAAATTGAGTGAGCATCATGATGCACTTCGTACAGTATATCGCCTTACAGAACAGGGTTATGAAGCGTGGAATGAAGGGTTGGCAAGGGAATCCTTATATACACTTGAAGTGATGGACTTCAAGTCATTAGCAGATCCGTCTCAAGAAATCGAGAAGAAGGCAAATGAAATGCAAAGCACGTTCACTTTGGAACGTGGACCCTTGATGAAGCTGGGCATATTTCAATGTGCAGATGGAGATCATCTATTAATCGTTATTCATCACCTCGTCATCGACGGGGTTTCATGGCGAATTTTGATTGAAGACCTATCAAGGGGATATGAACAATTAAGTGATGGAGAATCGATTCAACTACCGCAAAAAACGGCTTCATTCCAATTATGGGCAGAACAGCTTCAGTTGTATGCGAACAGTGATGCGATAACGAAAGAAATTGCATATTGGAATGAAATTGAAAAAGCAACCTATAAGCTGTTACCTACAGATTTCGAAGCGGATCATGCACTGGAAAAAGACAGTGAAGAAATCACGATGGAATGGTCAGCGGCAGAAACGGAGCAATTATTAAAACAAGCGAATCGTGCGTATAAAACGGAGATTAGCGATTTGCTGCTCCATGCATTAGGCATGTCTATTCACCAATGGACGGGCATGGATAAAGTGCTGGTCAATCTGGAGGGACATGGAAGAGAACAAATTTTACCGGATCTCGATATTACACGAACGATCGGATGGTTTACGAGCCAGTATCCGGTTGTACTTGATATGGAAGCAAGTTCAAATATGTCTCTTTTCATCAAAACAAACAAAGAAATGATTCGTCAAATCCCTAAAAAAGGGATTGGTTATGGAATTTTACGATATTTAAGTGCACATCAGCAAGAAAGGCTCTTTACCTTGAATCCTGAAATTAGCTTTAACTATTTGGGTCAATTTGATCAGGATCTTCAGAATAGCGGGATGCAGATCTCTCCCTATCCAGGCGGAGCAACAGCAAGCGACAATCACAGAAGAAATGTTCTTATCGATATGAATGCCTTAATTGTGGAAGGCAAATTGACGTTGTCCCTTCGGTATAGTCGCACCCAATATCAAAAAGAAACGATGGAGCGAGTGGTAACATATTTTAGAGATCATCTGCAAGAAATCGTGATGCATTGTGTGACAAAAGAGAAGCCGGAATGTACACCAAGTGATCTAACGTTAAAAGGAATTACCATTGAAGAATTAGAAGGATTTGTTCAAGAATCGGAACACATTGGTGAAATCGAAGATATATATACTTTGTCCCCGATGCAAAATGGAATGTTCTTTCATCATTTGCTTCATTCAAAATCGGAAGCGTATTTCCTTCAAACCACGCTGGATCTTCATGGTTCGTTAGACGTGGAAGCTTTTACGAAAAGTCTGGATCAGTTGATGCAGCGTAATTCGATTCTCAGAACAAATTTTCATAGCAAATGGAAGAATGGACCTCTGCAAGTGGTATACCGTCATAAACGGAATGGGCTAATATACGAAGATTTGCGTGAGATGAATGAAAAAGATCGTGAAGCATACGTGGCAGAATATACAAGAGCAGATAAAATAAAAGGTTTCGACCTGTCTCAGGATGTGTTAATGCGTATTTCGATATTGCAAACGCATGACCAAACCTATCGTTTCATTTGGAATTATCATCATATTTTGATGGATGGCTGGTGCCTGTCGCTTGTAATCCAGGAGTTGTTTGATGGATACTTTGCTATTCAGGAACAACGAAAACTGGAGGCAAAGAGTACGATTCCATACAAACACTATATTGAATGGCTGGACAACCAAGATCATGAAGAGTCCCTGAAATACTGGCGTGACTATTTGCAAGGTTACGATGAGCAGACCACTTTGCCAAAAGAACATTCAATTACGAAGAGTGATGAATATCATTCAGAGCATATGATTTGTACACTTAGTCAGGAATTAACCGGACAAATCGCACATGTGGCCAGTCAGAATCAGGTAACGCTGAATACGTTCATGCAGACAGCCTGGGGAATGTTGCTACAGATATATAACGGCAGTGAGGATGTTGTATTCGGAAGCGTGGTGTCGGGCAGACCTGCGGCGATTGTTGGAGTTGAGCGAATCATTGGTTTATTCATCAATACCATTCCTGTACGCATTCAGACTCAAGGTAATGAGACATTTGCAGCGATTATGAAGCGGAATCAGGAACATGCTGTCGCTTCGCATCCACATGACACGTATCCGTTATACGAGATTCAAGCGGAAACATCGCAAAAGCAAAATTTGATTGATCATATCCTGATATTCGAGAATTATCCTGTACAGGGCATTATGGAACAGTTTGGGGATCAGGAGGAGACAGCTCTTCGGATTACGAATGTAGAAGCAGATGAACAAACGAACTATGACTTTAACCTGATTATTAAACCAGGTCAATCCATGAAATGTATGTTCTATTACAATGCTAACGTCTATGATCGGGCAAGCGTAGAACGCATTCAAGGTCACTTGATTCAGATGTTGAAGCAAGTGGTCAACAATCCGCTTATCCCTATCCATGACATTGACTTGACGACAACACAGGAGAAAACACAAATTTTGGAACAGTTTAATGATTCCATGGCTGAATATCCAATGAACAAGACGATTCATGGACTGTTTGAGGAACAGGCGGCAAGGACTCCTGAACACGTTGCGGTTGTATTTGAGGATCAACATGTGACCTATCAAGCGCTGAACAAGAAAGCCAACCAATTGGCAAGAACGTTGAAGGCTACAGGCATTCAAAATGATCAGTTAATCGGGATCATCGCTGATCGTTCGCTAGACATGGTTGTAGGAATCCTGGCGATTTTGAAAGCGGGTGGCGCATACGTGCCGATTGATCCTGAATATCCGGAGGATCGTATAAACTACATGCTTGAGGATTCGGGTGTACATGTATTATTAATGCAAAGTCATTTGCAAGAACGCATCTCTTTTGCAGGAGTGGTCGTTTGCCTGGATCTACCTGAGTCCTATCATGAAGATCATTCCAATTTGGGAATTACTGCTGCACCAAAAGGCCTGGCATATGTAATTTATACCTCAGGAACGACAGGTAAACCAAAAGGGACATGTATTGAACATAAAAATGTGGTGCGATTGTTGTTCAACAGTAAAAATTTGTTTGATTTTAATGCATCAGATACATGGACCTTATTCCATTCTTTTTGTTTTGATTTTTCGGTATGGGAAATGTACGGAGCATTGCTCTATGGCGGAAAACTGGTTATCGTACCTCAAATGACGGCAAAAAGTCCGGAACAATTTCTACAATTGTTAAAAAACGAGCAAGTGACGATATTAAATCAAACGCCAACGTATTTCTATCATCTTCTTCAGGAAGAACTGGCAGGTCATGCAGCAGATCTGAAATTAAGAAAAGTGATTTTTGGCGGAGAAGCCCTCAATCCCGTGTTATTGAAGGATTGGAAGCTGAAATATCCATTTACCCAGTTAATTAATATGTATGGGATAACCGAAACAACGGTTCATGTAACGTATAAGGAAATAACCGACATTGAAATACATGCTGGAAAGAGCAATATTGGAAAACCAATCCCGACGTTGCAGACCTATATTCTGGATAAACACCAACGCATTCAACCGATCGGTGTTCAGGGAGAATTAGTTGTAGCAGGTGAGGGCCTTGCCAGAGGTTATCTGAACCGGCCTGATTTAACTGCAGAGAAATTTGTTGATCATCCCTGGATTACAAAAGGGAAAATGTATCGCACAGGAGATGCCGCAAGATGGCTGCCGGATGGAAATATGGAGTATCTGGGACGAATCGATCATCAAGTGAAAATTCGCGGTTACCGAATTGAGCTTGGCGAAGTGGAAACTGCGCTTTTGCAAATAGACTCCATTCAGGAAGCCGTCGTTATTGCCCGTGAGCATGAGGATGGTTCGAAGCAGTTGTGTGCGTATTGGAAAGGCGACAGCTCACTGACAGCGAAGAAAATCAGAATGGCGTTATCTCATGAAATCCCAGATTACATGATTCCATCTTATTTTGTTCAATTAGAGCATATACCATTAACTTCCAATGGGAAGGTTGACCGTAAGGCATTGCCATCTCCACAAGAACATATGCCAAAAGGGACCGAGTATAGGGCGCCGCAAAACGCTGTAGAACAAGCGATCGTCTCTGCCTGGGAAGCTGTGCTTGGTGTGCAAAAGGTTAGCACATCAGATCATTTCTTTGAACTCGGGGGCGATTCGATTAAATGTATTCAAGTTTCCTCACGACTGCTCCAAGCAGGGTATAAAGTGGAAATGAAGCATTTCTTCACCTATCCTACAGTAGCGGAGTTGAGTGAACACGTTACTTCCGTGAGCACTATTTCTGACCAAGGGGAAGTTACGGGACAAGTGATGCTGACACCTGTTCAGCGCTGGTTCTTTGATCAAAATATGGTGGACGCACATCATTACAATCAGGAAATGATGTTCTTTCGTGAAAAAGGGTTTGATATCCGCTTTATTCACAGCATCATGGATAAGATCGTTAAACAGCATGATGCTCTCCGTATCCTTTATCGACAAGCGCCTGAAGGTGGATATGAAGCGTGGAATCGAGGGGCAGACGAAGATGGATTATACAGCCTTGAAATCGTTGACCTCAAAACAGAAGCAGATCCTGCATTGTTCATTGAAAATAAAGCAAAAGAAATTCAGAGTGGTATGAATCTGTCTCACGGACCTTTGATCAAACTTGGGTTGTTCCAATGTGCTGAAGGGGATCACCTGCTTATTGCCATCCATCACTTGTTGGTAGACGGGGTTTCATGGCGTATTTTATATGAAGATATTCAGACAGGGCAAGACCAGTTCTTAAGAGGTGAAGAAATCCGGCTTCCTCAAAAAACGACCTCGTTTAAACAATGGGCAGAACAATTGTCGACGTTTGTAGACAGCTCGGCGATGAAGCAAGAGAATCCATACTGGAGTCGTGTGGAGCGGGCCCAGCTAAGCCCGCTGCCTAAAGATATGGATTGTGATGAGACGATTGGCAAAGATAGTGAAACGATCACCATTCATTGGACCGCAGCGGAAACCGAGCAATTATTAAAGCAAACACATCATGCGTACCATACGGAAATTAATGATATATTGCTAACGGCATTGGGAATGGCTGTTCATGATTGGACAGGCATGGGAGAAATCCTCGTAAATCTGGAAGGGCATGGTAGAGAAGACATCCTGTCAGAGCTGGACATTACGCGTACAGTGGGATGGTTTACGAGCATGTACCCCGTTATGATTACGATGGAGTCCGGGGCTGACTTATCAAGGAAGATTAAGACCGTCAAGGAAGGACTGCGCCAGATCCCAACCAAGGGCATTGGTTACGGGATTTCGAGGTATTTGTCACATGGAGATGAAGAATTCAAGTTAGAGAAAAATCCCGAAATTAGTTTCAACTATATGGGACAGGTGAATCAGGATTCGGGCCAAGATGGCATTAAATTCTCGTCTTATTCCAGCGGGCCATCCGTAAGTGAAAACAACAAGAGACCATTTGTGCTGAATATCAATGGCATTGTTACAGAGGGGCGGTTGTCGCTGTCCATCAACTATAGTTCAAAACAATATCGCCGGGAAACGATGGAGCAATTGGCTTGTCTCTATAAGGAAGGTCTTAATAGAGTCGTTGAACATTGTGTAACGAAGGAACAAACCGAGCTGACGCCAAGTGATATTTCATGCAAGTCATTAACCATTGATCAATTGGATCAAATCGTGGAACAAACGGGGCACATCGGTCGAATCGAAAATGTGTACCCACTTACACCATTACAGAAGGAAATGCTGTACGAAAGTGAACGGAATCCAATTTCTGGCGCTTACTTTGTACAAATCATGTTTGATATGCGTGGAGATTTGGATGTTACCTCTTTTGCGCAAAGTTTGGATCAATTAATGCAAAGGCATGCGATATTAAGAACTAATTTTTACAGTGATTTCGTGGACATCCCTCTTCAAATTGTGTATCAAGAGAAGAAATTTGAATTTAACTATGAAGTTGTAGCTGGCACAAGTGAGCTGCAACGTAAAACGTATGTTGACGAGTATATCGAGCAGGACAAGGCAAGAGGATTTGACTTACAACGAGATTCGCTAATACGTATGTCTGTTTTACGAACAAACCATGAGGAATACCGCGTCATATGGAGTTTTCACCATATTTTGATGGACGGCTGGTGTATGTCTCTGGTAAGCAAAGAGATATTTGAGAATTATTTTGCGATTCGGGAGAATAGAAAGCCTCAAGTGACTCTATTAACACCTTATAGTCAATTCATTGAATGGCTGGAACAGCAAGATCATCAAGGTGCAATAACCTATTGGACTCATTACTTGGATGGTTATGAAGGACAAACGAAATTGCCTGGAGAAAAAATCAAATCGAAGCATGAAAGACAAGATTCCAGAACGCTAAACTGTTATTTGGATGATGTACTAATCGAGCAAATGAAACAGATTGCGGAACAGCAGCATGTTACTCTCCATACGTTAGTGCAGACGGTCTGGGGCGTATTGTTGCAGCAATACAATGAAAGCAACGATGTTGTATTCGGAAGTGTTGTATCGGGCAGACCACCTGTCATTCCTGGGATCGAAAGCATGATTGGGTTATTTATTAATGCAATTCCTGTTCGGATCCAGGCTCAGGCTGATGAGTCATTTATATCTCTAATGAAAAGGAATCAGGCACAAGCTGTAGAGTCACATGCATATGATACGTATTCGTTATATGATATTCAAAATCTGACCAAGCAAAAACAATCTCTGATTAACCATGTTGTTGTGTATCAGAACTTCCCGGTAGAGAACCGAATGGAGAGTCTGGGTCAGAAAGGTGAAACACCGCTTGAGATTATGAATGTTGGGGGTACAGAACACAATAGTTTTGATTTTACTTTGATCGTCAAACCCCATGAAAATATGAAGATCATATTGATGTACAATGCCAATGTGTATGACCCATCTACCGTTGAACAGATTCAAAAACACTTTATTTCCATGATTCAACAGGTGGTAAGTAACCCGGAAGTTAAAATAAACGAACTTGCGTTGAGTACGTCGAACAGTTATTAATGCACAAGTAAGGGGCCGCTCCAGAAGTGAGTTTCCTCCTCACTCAAAGCGCTAACGAATCTACGCGTCTTAAGAGGTAGATCGACGTGAATGGCAAACTTAAACAAACCTCAGTAACGTTATTTCATCATATCAGGGTGTCAGAACCTAAAAAACGACCCAATCGACGAAATAACGACTCTGTGATTCGTTACACCACAGACCTGTGCAAATCAGAGCGAATAACGTGTGCAGGTTCATTAGATTAAAATAAACCTTAATAAGGGGTGTCCTCAGTCATGCTAATGACTTAAGGCATCCCTTTTTTATGCTCCGTTAATGATGATAGCTGGAAAATTACTGTAGATGGAGAAAAAAGCTTTCTACGTGGTCGGATCAACATTGTGATGTCACCAACGTTGCATATCAGCTATTGAAATTGCGGATGTTCATTCAACAGATCGTGGAAACGGCAGAAGTCTACAAAGAACTACCCCAAGCTGAGGGCGGTTATGATTGAATGGAATGGATTCCCCTATTCATTTTGATCGACCTTTTAACATTTGCTCCCTTCTAACCGATATATAATAAGTACATCTATGTAACCAGAAAGTGAAAGGAGTGTAGAACATGGATATTGCAGCATTATCAATGGCGATGAGCCAAGCTTCAGTAGTGCAGTCGGCAAGCTTGCAAGTGATGTCGATTACAAAAGACATGGCACAGCAGCAAGGCCAGCAGATGGCGGAAATGTTGAAGTCAGTGCCTGCTCCTCACCCCAATCTGGGTGGAAGTCTCGATCTTTCGGTTTAGTTGAAATTACAGCATGTGTCCTCATGTAACACCCATTGCAGCAAGCAAAACCCAAACAGCTCCAATTCGAATGAATTGAAGCCGTTTGGGTCGTTTTTTTTCTGAATATTCATTCCGAAATTACGATCTTTTTATTACGATCTTCTCAGCGAAGCTTTGACAAGCTTGGCAATCGGCCTTCAAAGGGCAGTGTATTCTTCAATGTCCATAACTCATCGTAACTGGAAATCTGAAGATCGGCTTTGGACAAGTCCTGGTTGCCTGATCCCGGATTGCGATATCCGATACAGCGCATGCCTGCACTTTTGGCGGCCTGAACACCATTACGCGAGTCCTCGATCACCAGACAATTCGAAGGGGATGCACCGATCATCTCAGCTGTGGTCAGGAAAATATCTGGTGCCGGCTTGCCGTTCGTAACTTCCTCACCTGTCATTCGCACCTCAAAGTATTGCCCAAGTCCGGTTTTGTCCATGATCAGATCGATCAGTGCACGTGGAGAGGAAGAAGCTACAGCTATGGGTATGTGCTGCTCATGCAGCCAACTTAACCAGCGTTCCACGGAAGGCATCGCCGTCAGATTCGGATGGGCAAGCATGGTTTGCATCACATTATGCTGATGATAAGTAAATATTTCTTCCAGCGTAGCTGTCAGCTGATGTTTGTCCAATACCTGCTGCCACATGGATTCCAGTGTAACTCCAACATAGGTATGATGTTCTTCATCAGTTACCACAGCGCCAAAATGGGCAAAA
Organism: Paenibacillus sp. SRL342; assembly: GCF_984798905.1. Lineage (NCBI taxonomy): Bacteria > Bacillati > Bacillota > Bacilli > Caryophanales > Paenibacillaceae > Paenibacillus > Paenibacillus sp. SRL342. Next base: position 4,248,758 of record NZ_OZ481790.1, on the reverse strand, counting down.
GAGCTGCGCTCAATCTCAAAATAAATCGGTTCGCTGTCAATCAGTACACCATCCATGTCAAAAATGACCGCTTGAATGATGTCATCATTGGGGGCTCCCAGTCCGTTAGATTCTTTGTTCGTTGCCATGTGTATTCCTCCTCCAGGATTGTGTATACATATATCTCTAATGTAGTCCATTCATGCTTGACGTTCCACTTTAGAAACTGGAACCGCTGGATTGCAGCACAACTTTAATGGCATGTGAAGAGGCTTGAAGTGTGCGTCCCTGAATATCGCAGCCAAGTGTGCGGAATGCTTCTTCGTAATCCTCCAACGGGAAGGAGTGGGTGATGATTTTTTTTGCCGGAATAATCCCTTGTTCAATCATATAATGTGCGGTTGCAAATGTTCCCAGAGAATCAATGGAACCAATAATTTTTAGACTGCGGTCCACAACTTCCTTGGGATTGAAGGATGTGTTTCCATCTCTCAGACCAACCAGCATCAGGTAACCGCCGCTGGCGAGCTGGGATAGCACTTGTGTGCCCACAACGCCAGTTGTATCTACAATCATATCGACCTGATGGGTTGCGGGTGACAGTGATTCTATGGCATTTTCGAAGGATGAATGAACCTCCCAACGGTCTGGTGCAATGGAACCGGCAATAGCTAAGCGTTCTTCGGAGATGTCGACCAGACAGCCGGTAACCCCTTTGGAAGCGAGCGCGTAGCTGTACAGAATGCCAATCGGGCCTGCACCAAGGATGATTGTTCTGAAATTCGGCAGTAGATGAATCTGATTAATCCCCGTCAGCATACAGCTGAGTGGTTCCGTCAAAGTTGCTTCTTCATAGCTCACATGGTCCTTCAATTTGTACAAAAAACGATCCTCGGTCACATAATAATCTGTAAATGTCCCGTCAGCACTCACACCTGTCTCGGTAACAGACTTGTGTGTGCAATGATTTTGTCTGCCTGTTCTGCACATGTCACACTGTCCGCAATAGTAGGTAGGATCGATCACAACACGGTCGCCCGCTTGTAATGTCGTTACCGCAGAGCCAACATCAATGATTTCCCCGGTAGACTCATGACCGAGAATGACAGAAGGAACTGCATGATACTTGCCGCTGACAATACCGAGATCGGTACCACATACACCTGTCGCCCGAATACGAACCAACACCTGATTATCTCTTGTAATTTCCGGGACAGGCCGTTCCTCAAGCGCCACATCCCAAGCCGATTTGTATACCAATGCAAGCATGATATAACCTCCTTATAATTATATAAAATATAAATATAGCGATTCATCTTAAACAGTTTTTTCAAGATACGAAAGTAGTGAAGGGGACGAAATCGATTCTGGAGAAGCGAAGCGTGCGCCTTTATCAACGGATTTTTCCCTTGGGAAAGGGAAATCAAGAAAATCCGTGGATAACAGCGATCATAAGAACGATTCGTAACCGAAACGACCACTTCGAACAGTTGCATTGAAATGTTTTAATGAACGGTGGCAAGCACCGAATCCAGTCGCTCCACGATCTCTACCAGTTCGTCTTCGGTTGTGGTAAGGGAAGGCCGGACCTTAACAACGTTGCCAAATCCATATCTTGAACTTCTCAAGATTAGATGCTCATCTGTAAAAGCACGGTCAACAATGGCATTGGTTTTGAGCGTATCCGGTTCATTACCGTCACCTACAATCTCGAGCCCCCACATTAACCCGACACCACGAGCTTCACCGATACTTGGGTATTTCATAGCCAATTCATGCAGCAATTCACCCAAAATTTCACCTTTGCGTTTCACCGCATCCAGGAAGCCGGGTTCGGATACCACTTCCAATGTGGATTTGGCAGCGGTTACGGAGATCAGATTGCTTCCTGAGGTGAAGGAGTGTTCGTGCTTTTCGAGCACGTTCAGCCGGGATTGCATTAATACCGCAGCAACAGGTACGCCGATCCCGCCAAGACCTTTCGCAAGGGTAATCATGTCAGGCTGGATATCAAACAGTTCGCTGGCAAACATGGTTCCGGTACGACCGATTCCTGTCTGCACTTCGTCGGCAATAAGAATAATATTGTACTCATCACACAGTTTACGCAGACGTTTGAAATATCCGGCAGGAGGAATGATATTGCCGCCATTCCCGAGAATGGGCTCGATGATCATGCAGGCGACTGAGCCGGAACTTGCATATTCTATCGCATCAGATATAGCTTCAACGCATTGATAGGCGCAGTCTCCATTTGAGGATTTGAATGGGCAACGAAAACAGTATGGGGCAGGTACATGGACCGCGTTAGCCACAGCCGAATTGGGGAAGCGTTTCCGCCGGAAGGCATTCCCTGAAATCCCGGTGGCAAATTGGGTCTGCCCATGATGGGATAGATACAGGCTGATGATGTCTGTCGATTCGGTATACTTCTGTGCAATTTTGGTTGCACATTCGTTGGCAGTTGAACCAGTGATATCCCGCATCCATCCGGCATTAATGTCGTTTGGAGCATATTCGATTAAGTGATCAAGTACTTCATTTACGTACGGTTCAGTGAAGGAGGAAGACATATGCGTCAGATTGCCGACTTGTTCCTGAATTTTGCTGACTACATGTGGGTGATTATAGCCCAGTGACAGATTGAATGTTCCCGACACGCCGTCCAGGTATTCAACACCTGAATCGTCAATCAACTTAATCCCTTTTCCGGCTATGAAGCGGTTGTTGGTTAAAGTTTGCATACGATTTCCTCCAATTGTAATGGTGTACTAGCTCGAACGAAGCTCAAAAAATCCCGGATGATGCGGGCATCACCTCCCTTAAGAAACGATGTTTATATTTCCTTGCTATGTTGTGCGAGAGCAGCACGTACTGCATTGTTTTTTACAGTCCATAGATGAGAGACCATCAAAGTAACAAGCAAGATCAGACAGAATCCGGCCAAAATCCAGATCGTATTCACGACAGGACCTGTGCTCATACTCCATCCAGTCACATACTGCAAGATGGCACCTCCAATCCCCCCCGATGCGATCAGGATACTGGTTGTCCGCTCGGTCATGCCGGGAATCAGAACATTTGCATAGACAAGTGCGATACAGAACAGCCCTGACATGAACAGACCGGTTCCGAAGATGAGCACATACGTTGCCCACTGTCCAGTTACAAATACCATAGCGACCGTAAACAAAAGCGTGCCAACCGTACTCCAGATCAGGAAAGGCATATAGTTGACGGATTCGGCTATTTTTCCGGAGAAAAGACGACCGATGATCATCGCAATCCACAGGATGGAGACACTCAGCGATGCAACAGATTCCTGAAGGTGCAGTCGTTCTACGAGAATGGAGGGCAGGAAGTTCATCAATCCCAGTTCCAATCCCATGTAGATGAAAAAGAAGATGACGAAGATTGTCAGCAGACCCAGATGTTTTCTCGAATATTGGGCTTTACCTGCTGCATGTGCCACTGTATTCTCGCCAGCCTGTTCCAGATACAGTGCGGCTGGCCGGGGCATTGTGATCCACAGCAACATGAGAATCAGTGACAACACGGCGACCGTATAAAAAGTAAGATGCCACAGCTCCATCCAGATGAATAAAGCAGCAACAGCCGGGATGAGAAGTGCTCCAAGAGCAAAGAAGACATCCAGCTTGGACATGGCGACCGCCTTCTGATTCTCAGTGAATTCGATCGTGAAAGCACCTACAGAGGGTTCGATGATACCTGAACCGAAACCTACGATAATCGTTAGAAGAAGAACTACAGACCAGGATGGCAGAAAACCGAGTAATATATAGGCGGTTACAATACAGATCAGTGCAAGGGTCAGCATCGCTTTTCTTCCGATACGGGCTGTCAGGGCAGGAGCTGCGATTACACCGACAAGAAATCCAAGAAACTGCAGAAATAACAAAAATCCGCCATCACTGTAACCGCGCTCATAATGTGACAATAAAACAGGGAGAAGTGCACCGAGCACAACGCTGGTTATGCCGATTAACAGATAAAAACCGCAGCTTAGAGCGAATATTCTTTTCAAAAGCCCGCCTCCTAGTTGGATAAAAATTTTATATTATGTAATTAATGTTTATTTCATATATAACTTATACCATAAATGAACAAATGTACATGCTTTTTGTTGTAAAATAATGTTAAATTTTGATGAAGAGAAATATTTCTCGTGCTAAGTTTCATCTAAAACGATTTCGTGTCGAAAGGATAAATATGATCCAATTCATATGACCGTTTAACAGGGTTTGGCATCTGTATTGATCGAGAATAGTAAAACGTGCATATATAAAAAAAGTTCCCTGTCTGAGTAGACGGGAAACGTTCTGATTAACCGTTTTATATGATGATACCTGACTTCCACGTATCGCTATTAAGCAGTCTGTACAAAGAAAATTCCATCGAATGGTGCGTGAGCAGACGCGGGACCCTTTCGCAAAAATAAATAACCATTTGCATCGGGAAGACCCAATATATCCCGATAAGGCTCAGGAAAATCTCCGGAATATATTTGACACACCAGTTGATGTTCCTCTAGCAAATGGTCAATTCCTTTCACACCGTTTGGTAAAGTGGGAGAGAAAAATGAAAATGCAGGGAACGCCTCATCGTCTAACTCCGTTTCAATCAAACATACGCCGCTTAACGGAATGGGTGGAACGGGACATACGGAAGTAAGTGGATGCGAAGATACCGAGACATAAGTGCTTCCGGCAAGAATATTCTCGTTCCATTCCAGCTCATCTCCCGTATAGATTACCTGATCCAGAAAATATTCGGAGGCGGAGTAGGTCGAGAAGACCGAGATATATTTATCTTGTGGTAAAGATGGGATATGGACCTGCTGTGAAAGTGTATTACAATTGATGGAGAACAGATGCAATAAAGGCTGACCATCAGGGTTGAGTGGCCAGTCGGAAACGTATGCAGTGTCTCCACCAATCCACATGCCAGAGTCTTGGTTGGGATCATCGGGGTCAACTGTAAATCGAGTAACTTTGTACATGAGAAACTCCTTCCAGAGTGTATTTGGGCTTTCCTATGTAACGGTGTATGTGTTTTTATATAACCATTCATTGCTTCGTTTCAGTATAAATGAGATGATGTGGAATGAAAATCAGTACAAGGTACTAACTCATTGCACGATGCGAATGAACGTACCAGCACTCTAAGAACCAGTGGCAATACTATAGATGAGAAGTGGTGACATATGCTAATTAACAAATACATAAGTGAAACGGGATTCTGCTCCCGCAGGGAAACGAACCGTTTAATTGCAGCTGGGCGCATAACGATCAATGGCAGGGTATGTGAAAAAGGGGCGGAAATTGAAACTCGCGATGTGGTACTCATTGATGGGAAGGAGATCCCTCGTAATGACAGCGAACCTGTCTATATTGCTTTGAACAAACCCATCGGTATTGTCTGCACAGCAGCAGAACATGTGGAGGGGAACATCATTCAATATATGAATTATCCTTCTCGCATATTTGCGATAGGCAGGCTGGATAAGGCATCTGAGGGGTTGATTTTGCTTACGAATGACGGAGGCATTGTGAACAAGATGATGCGTTCGGAGCATAATCATGATAAAGAATATGTAGTGACAGTAGACAAACCCGTAACCAACGAATTTGTAAAATCCATGTCTGAAGGCGTTGAAATTCTGGACGTAGTGACCAAGCCCTGCGAAGTGTATAGGCAAAGTGAAAATGTATTTCGTATTATTCTGACACAGGGTCTCAACCTGCAAATCCGGAGAATGTGCAAAGCCTTGGGGTACCGAGTCCTCAAGCTGGAGCGTGTGCGAATTATGAATATTACGCTGGATCAACTGGAGCGGGGGCAATGGCGTCATCTGGAGCAAGAGGAACTAGGGATTCTGCTGTCTCAATTAAATGAGATAAAATGAATGACTTCTGCTCATGTCAACGGTGGCCAACCACGATGTCCAGTTATATCAGTGAAAAATGAAGCAAACACTAACCCCTATGCGGATTAGTGTTTTTGTTATTAAGCTTGTGTCCTTTTTGTTCTGAAATGTAAGAGCCAAATAGGGTTAAGAACGCACCGAGTACAATCACCCAGGTTATCTGCTCTTGAAGAATCAGTGCAGATGACACAACAGTAATGACCGGCACAAGATAGATATATATGCTCGTTTGGATAGCTCCGAGAAGATTCATGGCCCGGTTCCAGGTCACGAAACACAACGCGGAGGCACCCAGACCGAGGTAGAGAATATTGGAGAGATTGGTCATGTTCATGAAGCGTCCGAGTTCCCAATGGAATTCAAACAAGAATAGAGCTGGTAGCATGAAGATCAGGCCATAGAAGAACACCTTGCGGGTCGCACCAATGGTGTGATAACGAAGCTCGCCAATTTTTCGCATTAGCACAGAGTAGATCGCCCATACCGCAGGTGCTATGAAAGCAAGCAGATCACCTATCGGATTCAGTTGCAGAATGAAACTGCCGTTCAGTGCGATGAGTAGGATGCCGCTCAAGGCAATCCCGAATCCGATAATGAAGCGGCGAGTTAACTTCTCGCCATCTAAGAAGAAGTGTGCGAGTACAGCAGTGAAGAACGGGGCAATGGAGACAATAACACCCACGTTGGAAGCTGTTGTGTACACCAGAGCTATATTTTCAATAAGAAAATATAACGTCACCCCACATAGTCCTGCTCCGATAAATAACCATTCTTCTCTGAATGAGGCGATCCGCAGTGAACGTGGATAGATCAATAATAGTACCAAATATCCGATCAGGAAACGGAAAAATAGAATTTCCACAGGAGTGAAATCAGTCAACAGAACCTTCGTAGAGACAAAGGTAGTTCCCCAGATCAGTATAGTAAACAAAGCGAGTAAATGTCTGGTAGAGGCTCTAGTGTTTTGATGATCAAGATGACTTGTCATACGATGTTAGTGGTGGTACGTTTCAACTCCGAATCATGATTGAAGATACGTCTATATTGCTTGGGTGTCAGGCCGATCAGTTTTTTGAAAAAATTCGTGAAATGGCTCTGGTCACTGAATCCTGTCTGTGCGGCTACTTCAATCGGAAGCAGACCTTGTTCCAGCAGACGTTTGGCTTGATTAATACGAATCGTCTCCAGATAACGGTAAGGTGATATCCCTTTCTGGCGGGTGAATAAACGCAGCAGGTGGTATTTGCTCATCTCCGTCAAATCGGTTAAATCGTTCAGCGAGATGATCTCCATGTAATGAGATTCTATGTAATCACATATGCGTCTGATCTCCAAGGTAACATCCTGTGTGGAAACAGGCGGTTCAGCATCCGAATAATCTCGCAGCAATTGATCCAGTAGTAAGAGTAACAATTCTTCTTTGCAGAAATCCGATTGCTCCTCTAGAATCATCTGATGCAGCTCGTGCAGGGAACCCACAAGTTCACTTTGGTAGAGAACGGGGGATGTAAACCGTGGCAAGTAAGCTTGTCCAGTAATCTCTCTCGCATACTCTCGCATAACCTCAGGCTGGACATTGATACAGCGATAATCGAGGGTTCTTCCATCCACCTGTTCGCAGGCATGAGGATCATGTGGATTAAAAACAATCATGTCTCCGCTATTCAGAATGTATTCTTCGTTGTTGCAGACGAGGTGTCGCTTGCCTTGTTCAATGAATCCAATGACGTAATAGTCATGAAAATGATTGGGAAACTTCTGCATAATGCCTTCAAATTGATAAGCTTCTAGCTGTAAGTCGGTATCAAATACTACAGTCCGGACTTCCCGTGTCATGATGCACCTTCTTTCTGGTAAGTTAAGATCATTATAGGTTGCAAAGAAGGAATTTTCTTGAACGATATTGCTATTGCTCGAAGTGTTTGAACGGACAGATATCTCTAAAAACAAAATACCCGCAATCCCGGAAGGAAAGCGAGCCCTTTGCTAAGTATAGTTGATTCATGAGTTCAAGCCTATATATATGGGAGAAAAAATGTCTTGAACAATTAGTAATTGTTCTTAGTGTAACGTAGCGAGTGCTTCAGGTGTAAAAGCCTGTATCTCGGATACACGTCCTTCGCGTATTTTGGCAGCCCATGCCGGATCACCAAGGAGTGCACGTCCCACAGCTACCAGATCAAATTCCTGTTGCTCATATCGCTTCATGAGTTCGCCCATACCTGGATGTGTTGCTTTATCTGCTCCTGCTTCAGACTCATCTGGCATACCCACAGAACCAACGGTAATTGTGGTTTGGCCACTCAGTTTTCTTACCCAACCTGCAAATCCAAGATTAGATCCTTCGAACTCGGGCTCCCAGAAGCGTCGTGTCGAGCAGTGGAAGATATCTACACCTGCGTCAACCAACAAGCTGAGGAATTGTCCCAGTTGTTCGGGTGTGTCGAACAGTCTGGCTTGATAATCATTCATCTTCCATTGGGAGATCCGCATCGCAATAGGGAAATCAGGACCTACCGCAGCCCGAACTGCCATTACAAGTTCAACCGCGAATTGAGTTCGTTTCTGAAGGTCACCACCATAGCGGTCCGTTCTCCTATTCGTTGTTTTCCAGAAAAACTGATCGATTAGAAAACCATGTGCACCGTGAAGTTCAATTCCGTCAAAACCAATACTTTGCGCATTGGCTGCTGCATCTGCATAAGCTTGAATCACAGTTGCGATCTCCGCCTCCGTCATGGGCTCACCTACTTGAGTACCTTCCATATCAACTCCCGATGGACTCAGTGAGGCAGCTTCCGGGTGTGGGTTAGATCCTGAAGGACGAACGATTCCCATGTGTAAAATCTGCGGAAAAATCTTGCCGCCCGCTTCATGGACATGTTCGACCACTTCAGCCCAGCCTTGAAGAGCTGCTTCTCCATACATATGAGGGATTCTAGGCTCACTTGATGCAGATGGATGCTCAATGGTCGCACCTTCGGTAATAATGAGTCCAACACCATGCTCGGCACGCCGACGATAATATGCAGCTACATCGGGGCCCGGGATACCATCCGGGGAGAAGGCACGAGCCATGGGGGACATGACGATGCGCGAGGACAGGGTTAACTTTGAAACGGTGTATGGTTGGAACAGAAACTCCGTAGAAATAACGTTATGTTGTTGATCACTCAAACTAAGCACCTCCATTATGTTGCACCTTCAAGCGGGTACGAGTGCAATCTTAACAAGGTCTATAGGCATGCTCAACCAACAATCGGAGCATTTTGTTGCTTAAGCGAAAGACATGGATTATTGTATGGTGTCTTTGCACTTACTTTCACTTGTTGAACAAATAACACTTATCTATAATGAAGGAGTCTAACCAAATATTTTGTGTACAAAGGAGGATTGGGGCATGTCTGGTGTATTGTCTCCAAACTCGAATGATCCGCGTGTAATCCGCACGCGTCAATTAATTCTTGATGCGTTTTTAAACCAATTGAATCTTAAAAATTTCAACAGCATTACGATTCAAAACATTACGGAACAAGCCACAATTAACAGGGCTACATTCTACGCCCATTTTCAGGATAAATATGCATTGCTTGAAGCCTTGTTATCGGATGCTTTTATGGAATATGTAACGAAAAGGGTGGAACCGGATGCCCGGTTATCAGCCGAAACCATACAGCAGCTTATATTTTCATTATGTGATTATCACGTCTCAAGTAATGGTTGCATCAAAAAATATGAGACAGTTGCGCCAATTATTGAAGAAAACATCAAGACACAGCTGGAGCAATTCCTTCTTGAATTAATGAGCAAAGTAGCGGGAGATGTAGATCCCAAAACACTGAAAATTACGGCAACCATGCTAAGCTGGTCGATCTATGGGATGACATATCGATGGAATATTGAAGGCGGGCAGGAATCCCCGGCTGAATTAGCCAACAGAGTGGTACCCTATATGATGGGCGGATTGGAATTGTTGAATTAAACTTCATTTAACGAAATTGCCTTACTATTCGAATGGACATGGGAGGAATAACAAGATGTTTGAACATTTGGTTGTTTTTAAATTTAACAATAAAACCACGTTAGCCAAACAGCAGGAATGGGTGGATCAATTACTCGCGTTACAGGAACAAATACCGGGGATTGTCGGGCTGACCGCAGGAATTAATGCAACGGAAGAAACGGACCGTATTCAAGGTTATACCATTGGATTGAGAGTGACATTTGAAGATCAGGGGGCATTGCGCGCCTATGGTCCACATCCTGCTCATCAGGCATTTGTAGCTTCCCTCGATGGTTGGGTGGAAGATGTCATTGTAGTTGATTATGCGATATAAAGGCGCGAAATTAGAGGTTAACGAATATAGGAGTTGAAGATTCCCATGTGTTTAATTTTATTTGCTTATAACATTCATCCAAAGTATCCGTTTATATTGGGGTCAAATAGGGATGAATTCTATCACAGACCTACGGCTCAAGCACACTATTGGGAAGACCATCCTCATATATTGGCTGGCCGGGATTTGTCGAAAATGGGAACCTGGATGGGCGTAACCAAAGGTGGGCGTCTGGCTGCTGTTACGAATTATCGTGATCCAAATGAAGATATACATGCCAAGGGCTCAAGAGGAGATCTGGTTGCTGATTTTTTAAAGGGAACGTCCACACCTGAGCAATATATACAACACGCGGAGAGAAGTCGCAATGATTATCCTGGCTACAATTTGTTAGTGGGTGATCCTGACGACCTCTATTATTATTCTAATGTGGGTAATGTTGTGATGAAGTTGAAACCTGGAATATACGGGATTAGTAATCACTTGATTAATACAGATTGGCCCAAGGTGAAACGTGGGAAAGAAGGACTGGAGAAAATCATCCAAGGGGAGGACGAAGCAACCCTGACAGAACAAATATTAGGTTTGCTGCAAATGGCAGACCCTTCAGTGGATGAGCTTTTACCCCATACAGGTGTTCCATTGGAATGGGAACGTTTGCTTTCTCCCATCTTTGTTAGAAGTGAGAAATTCGACTATGGGACCAGAGCTTCATCCGTTGTTCTGATGAACAGAGAAGAAGTGTTTTTTACGGAGAGGGTTCACCAGAACGGAGAGGTAATGGAGCAACGTTTTAACATCAAACCTCTTAACTCGACAAGCTGAGAATATGAAAGAAGTGATGTTCAGACATTATGCATTTAAATGAATTTGCATGAATCACTGAGGTTAAATCCAAAGTTGATGTTTCTTTTTTTCTGAGTGTAAAGAGTATTTTCGTTTCTCTGTGTCAACTAATATAACGCGAAATAAACGGTTTGAGAGACCTTTTGTATAACACGCCCAATTTTAGTTGGGTTCTTTATCTCTTATCACAATTCTATGTTATGAATCATGGAACTTCCCTGAATAGTTTATATAATGTGAATCAACATAACATGATTTTGCAGCGGTTCTGTTGATTCTAATTTCAGGGGGGCAACTTGGGAATGAAAGAAACCAAAAAGATGAGAGTTTTTTCACTGGGTATTCAGCACGTACTCGCGATGTATGCGGGAGCAATTCTGGTGCCTTTGCTTGTGGGCAGAGCATTAAATCTGACTGCAGAGCAGTTGGCGTATCTGGTATCCATTGATCTGTTAACGTGTGGGATTGCAACATGGCTTCAGGCTCGAAAAGGGAAGTACTTGGGTATTGGTTTACCAGCGGTGCTCGGAAGTTCTTTTGTAGCGGTGACACCGATGATTGCGATTGGATCGCAGTACGGAATTCCCGCCATTTATGGGTCTATCATCGCAGCCGGGTTATTTATCGTCATCTTTGCCGTATTTTTTAGCAAAATCGTCAAATTGTTTCCGCCAGTTGTGATCGGTACAGTGGTAACCATTATCGGTCTTGCGCTAATCCCAACCGGCATTAAAAACATGGCGGGTGGAGCAAACAGCGAGAATTTCGGAAGTTTGGACAATTTGGCGCTTTCATTTGGTGTATTACTGTTCATTCTAATCCTGAATCGATATGCTCGTGGTTTTGTTAAATCCCTGGCTGTTCTCCTTGGTATTATTGTGGGAACCCTCATCGCAGCTATCATGGGAAAAGTGAATTTTGCCTCTGTACAGGAAGCCTCCTGGTTCCATTTGCCTCAACCCTTTTACTTTGGATGGCCTACCTTCGAAATCGGCCCAATCATTACAATGATTATTGTAGGTACGGTGGTTATCATCGAATCAACAGGTGTATTTATGGCTTTGAGCAAAATCTGTGATCAACCAATCAACGAAAAAGATCTGGCACGGGGATATCGCGCAGAAGGTCTCGCGTTTGTTCTAGGTGGCATATTCAATGCCTTTCCATACAATACATTTGCTCAGAATGTCGGTTTGGTTCAGCTCTCCAAGGTGAAAACGACCAATGTGGTGGTTGCAGCCGGAGGTATTCTAATCTTTCTGGGACTCATTCCGAAGGTAGCTGCTTTTGCAACCATTATTCCAAGTGCTGTCCTCGGAGGAGCGACTGTTGTCCTGTTTGGAATGGTCGTCTCATCCGGGATCAAAATGCTACAAAACGTCGACTTTGGCAAACAATCCAATCTATTGATCGTGGCTTGCTCCGTTTCACTTGGGCTCGGCGTTACTGCTGTACCCGACCTGTTTGCCCAGCTTCCTCAAAGTATTCGGATTATTGTTAGCGATGGTATTATCACGGGAAGCCTGTCAGCGATCCTGCTTAATGTCTTCTTTAACCTTGCTTTGAAAAAAGAGAGCTTGCCAGTACAGCCTGTACAGGCTCAAGAAGCACACACGTAATCTTTGTAATAACAGATGTGTCATCTGGTAGTAAGAGGAATAGATCCAAGAGGGTTTTCTGGGAAGTGGAGTGAAAGACACTGATTCCACTTGGCAAAGAAATCTCTTGGATTTTTTTGTGCTTACGATTCATGAGGAATGCAAAAGGCATGCAAATATGCTAAAGTTTCATCAAGAACATTTTAGATGTTCGTTTAAGTCAACAACATCTTACATTGAATTTCCATGCGACTACATAAATGAGCATTGGTTCACAAGGCTACAATATAACCAAGGGATATCCCTGGGGTACAGAAAAGGAGTTGTGATCACCATGCAACAAGAAACATTGAACAAAGGGTGGAACTTGGAGAATAGTTATGCGAAGTTACCGCAACCCTTTTTTACAAGTCAGGGCGCAGTGCCTGTTGAATCACCAAAGCTGATCATTTTCAATCGACTGCTTGCATCCAGCCTAGGACTGGATGTGGAGTCTCTTGACAGTGATGAAGGAGCGCAAATTTTTGCAGGTAATTCGATTCCGGAAGGAGCCGAGCCTTTGGCTCAGGCCTATGCAGGACATCAATTTGGCAATTTTAACATGCTTGGAGATGGACGTGCTTTGCTGCTGGGTGAACAGATTACGCCACAGGGCGAGCGAGTGGATATCCAGCTCAAAGGATCAGGAAGAACACCCTACTCCCGTGGGGGAGATGGACGTGCTGCTGTAGGGCCCATGTTGCGTGAGTATATTATTAGTGAAGCGATGTATGCACTGGGTATTCCAACGACACGCAGTCTGGCGGTGGTATCAACAGGAGAAAACATTATCCGTGAAACAGAGCGGCCGGGTGCCATTTTAACCCGGGTGGCTTCCAGTCATATCCGGGTAGCAACCTTCCAGTATGCAGCCAGATGGGGATCTATCGACGATCTTCGGGCGTTGGCTGATTATACGTTGCATCGACATTTTCCTGATGTTGCCCAAGCTGAGAATCGCTATCTTTTGCTCCTTCAGGAAGTAATTAAACGGCAGGCGGCACTCATTGCCCAATGGCAGCGTGTTGGTTTCATTCATGGCGTGATGAACACGGATAACATGGCGATCAGTGGTGAGACCATCGATTATGGTCCGTGCGCCTTTATGGATGCTTACAATCCTTCAACCGTATTTAGCTCCATTGACAGGCAAGGTCGCTATGCTTATGGTAATCAACCGTATATTGCGGGGTGGAATTTGGCTCGTTTTGCCGAGACGCTTCTGCCGTTGCTGCATGAAGATGAAGAACAGGCCGTGCAACTCGCTCAGGATGCTATCGCACAATTTTCTGAATTGTACCATCATCATTGGCTCAAGGGAATGCGTGCCAAACTGGGCTTGTCCGATGAAGAGGCCGAAGATGAAGCGTTGATCAAGGAGCTTCTTGAACTCATGGAAAAGCATAGTGCAGATTACACCAATACGTTCCTGGCATTGACCTTTGATAGGTTGGAAGGGACAGCTTTGTTTGGCACGGCAGAATTTGCTGAATGGAATGAGCGGTGGCAAGCAAGATTGGACAGACAGCAAGGGGCGAAGGAAGTCTCTCGGGAGTTGATGAGAACGAACAATCCAGCCGTCATTCCCCGCAATCATCGGGTTGAGGAAGCCCTTGAGCAAGCGGAGAACCACGGAGATCTTAGCGTGATGCAGAAGCTTTTGGCAGTTCTTTCAGATCCGTTTGCGCACTCACCTGAGCAGGCTGAATATGCCGAACTACCTGCACAATGCAATACTTCGTATCAGACTTTTTGTGGGACCTGATTGAACAGTATGGAATGAAGAGGCTGCCTTGGGCAGCTTTTTCATTTTTTCATTCTGTCATCGACGTTACTTTATAGAGGCAGGTGCATTCATGTCCAACATGTTAAGCAAACAACAATTGGCAGACATCCTTTTACAGCTTTTAGAGCGTACATCTTTCCCTAGGGAACAGATGCAGAACTATGTTAACCGCTTGTTTGAGAGCTTTAAGTGGGATGGGGTGCCTTATGTAGAGGCTGAAGAAGATGCGTATATCGTTCGAATATACGAACGTGGTCTCGTTTCATTGGAGAAACGGGTGAAACAGCCGGATGAAGTCATCTATTGGGTGCTGGAGGATATTATTTTCACCGCGACGCATGTAGGATTGTTGGAACGAAATGGCGTGGATAATAAAGAGACGCATTTGAACTATACAAATGAAGTGATGAAGGACCTGAACAGGGGTGTTCAGGAAGCCTTCCAGCAGATCGGTGATCCGTATTCACATTGGCATCAGGCGGGTAAACGTCAGGAGTTGGAGAGCATGCATAAAGAAAAGTGAGGTGTGTTACATGAGCGAGCAAGATATTAATGATGTATGGTATGACTTTGCTGTGTTATTTGTCGAAAAAAAGAATGAATTTGAACAGGGCTGGGCTTCGTTGACTTCGAACGAGCAGGACATTGCTGCTTTATGGCTGTTAGAGGCGGATGTCTTTAATGGCGGTTTTATACAGTTTTTCTGCAACTGGGGGGAAGAGGTATACCGTTACGCGTTGCGGGCATTACATATCATTGATGCGACTCAAGTCGTGGAGATTATAACGTCAGCATATGGCTGCATTGAGCACTTGAAAGAGGATGAAAGGCTTACTGAACTATGGGATATACCTAAATTCCTGACAAAGGAACAAGAGCAGCAGTTAGATGCGTTAGATCTGCAGTTTTGGAACAATGAGGATCAGGTCGCGGAGAAAGCGTATGGTTATTATCACGGAAAATTGAACATGATGATTATATAATCTGGTTTCAACTGTGCATCCGTGGTTCAGTTCAAAGATTGTATACTTGGTCTTGCAATGACTGAAACGTTCGGCTATACTTGCTATAAATTGAATACATGAATCACGTTGATAGAGCGCAGTAGCGGCTTTGTCCCTGTTACAGAAAGTCAGGGGTTGATGGAACCTGATACATACAAGGGCTGCGAATTACACTCTGGAGTACTTGGGTAATGCCAAGCGGATGGGCAAACGATATATTGCCAAAAGTGGTATGGATAACGTGTTAAGCTCACGTGTTGTCCATGCAATTTGGGTGGTACCACGGTTATGATAATCGTCCCTGTGTCTAATGAAGACAAGGAGGCGATTTTTTTGTGTCCAAAAAAGCCGTTCCAGCGTGTAATTTCGTATTTTAACGTAGATCATGACTGAATCTTGAGGATAGAAAAGGGGTTATACACATGAATATTATTGATGAACTACAGTGGCGTGACGCCATTAACCAGCAGACAGATGCAGAGGGACTGCGTGAGTTGACCGAAACCAAATCAATCTCATTGTACTGCGGCGTTGACCCTACGGGGGACAGCATGCATATCGGACATCTCATTCCATTCATGATGCTGAAACGTTTTCAACTGGCAGGACACCGTCCAGTCATTCTGATTGGTGGAGCTACAGGAACGATTGGTGATCCAAGTGGTCGGCAGGCTGAGCGTTCTTTGCAAACGATGGAGCAAGTGCAGGAGAATGTGGATGCACTGACAGCGCAGATGAAGAAGTTGTTCGTAACAGACGGTGATAATCAGGTTCGCATGGTGAACAACTACGATTGGACACACAAAATCAATGTGATTGAATTCTTGCGTGACTACGGCAAAAACTTTAACCTTAACACAATGTTGGCTAAGGATGTGGTTGCGAGCAGATTGGAAGGCGGAATCTCGTTCACCGAGTTTTCCTACCAGATCCTTCAATCACTCGACTACCTGCACCTGTTCCAGAACGAAGATGTACAGCTTCAAATCGGTGGTTCGGATCAATGGGGTAACATCACAAGTGGTCTTGATCTGATTCGTAAAAAAGAAGGATCTGAAGCGAAGGCGTACGGTCTGACCATTCCACTCATGCTCAAATCCGACGGTACCAAATTTGGTAAAACAGCTGGCGGCGCAATCTGGCTTGACCCGAACAAAACAACACCATTTGAGTTCTACCAGTTCTGGGCGAATACAGATGACCGTGATGTCATTAAATACTTGAAATACTTTACTTTCCTCAGCAAAGAACAAATCGAAGCTTTGGCTGAAAAGGTAGAGACAGAGCCGCACAGACGTGAAGCACAGAAAGCACTCGCGGAAGAAATGACAAAATTCGTTCACGGCGAAGAAATGCTCGAACAGGCTAAGCGTATTACAGCGGCGCTGTTCAGTGGTGATATCCGTTCCCTGACAGCAGATGAAATCGAGCAGGGTTTCAAGGAAATGCCAACATTCGAAACGGACGGGGAAGCGAAAAATATCGTCGACTGGCTCGTAGATCTGGGGTTGGAGCCATCCAAACGCCAGGCGCGTGAGGATGTCACTAAAGGCGCGATCTCCATGAACGGTGAGAAAATCACGGAGCTTGAATTCACAGTGTCGGCAGAGCATGCCATTGGCGGTAAATTCATCATTATCCGTAAAGGTAAGAAGAACTACAGCCTGGTTAAACTTCAATCGTAGTTTCCAAGAATTAGAACGTAACACAGAGACGTATAGAGACTACAATAGACGCACAAATAGAGCTACAAATACAGAAACAAAAAGACCGCCTTCCATCTCTGTCAGGCGACAGAGGGGAGGCGGCCTTTCGTATATCAGGCCAGTGAGTGACCTATCTTATTGATTAACGATCGCTGTGATTTCTTCATCCAGATCAAGTCGTACATTCTCACGGTACGCCCGGATGTTGTATTCACTGTGCAGGTAACGAAGAATCGCTTCAATCATATTGGACTCCACCAGATATTGACTACGGCCTTGAATCCAAACTTCAGCGGAATAACCTGTATCTTCTTCCCAACTCAGTTCTACATTCACATCGGTTGGACGTACACCTTTACGTTCTGCCATATGAATACAGATTGCATTCACAATTTCATCCATGCTCAGAACCATAGAGATTAGTACCGTCCATTTCTGTTATGGTCATCATCACGATCATTGCGACGGTCATAACGACCATCCGCTGCAGGTTTGCGACGATTGGAGATGGCTCTGAAGAGTGCCATAGCCAGCATAACAATCAACATAATTGCTGCAACGTTCACGAGCAATCCAAGGATGTTACCCAGAGCGCCCATGCCACCGAACAATCCGCCAAACATCATACCAGCAAGACCACCAAGCATCATGCCTTTCATGAATCCGCCGCCACCGCCGAAGAATCCGCCACGGTTCGTTGTAGCTGCTCCATTGCTGGAATTGTTATTCGTATTCGATTTGCTTACATTGCTGTCGGATTTCTTAGGTGTATTGCTATAACTTTTTGTACCGGATTTGAATCCGCCACCGCGTCTTGCATCTGCAGAATCCGGATTCGCTACTCCCACTGTTGCTAACAATAATGTAAAGGCCATAAATACCATCATTAGATGTTTAACTCCGAATTTTTTCTTCATTGTAAAGATCGTAACCCCCCGATTAATTTGTTTGAATCGCCCAAAAATGGACCTTACTCATGTAATACGGTCAACTTGCAGCAACGTTTCAAATTTTATTAAATTTCTGAAACGCTTGGACTTGGGTCTTGAATTGCAGCTTGGCCATCAAGCAATTGGGTAACCCAATGACACCATTCCAGGCCTGTTTGTGCGTGCATCAACCCTTTTTGTACCAGGATGTAGCTTCCAAAGTCTCGGTTGCCTACACGAAGATTATCCTGAGGTATACGTGACTTCAGATCCTCGAAATAACGTATGCGTTCCATAAACCAGCTTTTACGCTCGTTAAGAATGCGTCTCATGCTTCCGTCTTCCGCTATGCCAACACACAAAATACGCAAATTAAATTCATCGCGTGTAACAGGTGCGGTAACAGGAGTAATCATCCATTCCAAGAGCTTTTCAATGCCTTTTTCCGTAACTGCGTACATTTTCTTGTCCGGTTTGTCAGACTGTTGTACCCAGCGGGAGGCCAATAACTCATCGTTTTCCATCTTGGACAGGAGTGGGTAGATCTGGCTGTGTTTCGCCTGCCAATGTGGCTGGATTTTCAGCATCAGATCATAGCCCGATGACTCCTCGCGGGTGAGCAGCCCGAGCAATCCGTAGGAAAGTATGTTCATGCACATGTCTCCTTAATATTAGGGCTAGGTCAGAGAGAACAATCGTTTTTACTTTCTTTGACCGCTTTCATAAAAAGTGTACACTGAAACTGTATGGTTTGACAACCTGACAGAACAACTGCCTTAATTTAGACAAAAAAAGTGCGAACCATAAGGTCCGCACTCCAAACCATTTAGAGAGATGCCTGTTGTCCATACCCCTCAGCGACAAGATCAAGCTCACCTGTGGCAGAATCGATAACCATGCCGTGGACGGGTACATTGGGAGGAAGTAATGGATGCTTTTTGATCACTTCCACAGTATGTTTTACCCCTTCTTCAACGCTGTCAAACCCACGCAACCATTTTTGTAAACGGATGCCCGAATTCTCCAGAGTAGTCATGACTTCTTCCGATACACCACGCTCTACCATATGTCCAATCATGGTCTCAGCGTGAAGGGAAGCCATACCACATTCCGTATGTCCCACTACCAGGACTTCATCTGCACCCAATTCATAGATGGCGACAAGTACACTACGCATTACACTCCCGAAAGGCTGAGAGATAATTGCGCCTGCGTTTTTGATGATTTTCACATCGCCGTTTTTCAAGTTCATAGCCTTGGGCAGCAATTCCACCAGACGTGTATCCATACAAGTGATGATAACCATCTTTTTGGTTGGAAACTTGCCAGCCGTATACTTTTCGTATTCTTTGGTCTCGACAAATGATTTGTTGTAAGTCAAAATCTCTTGAATGTTGTTCATGTCCATTGCCTCCTGTTATCCAATACGACGAGCACGGCCACTTGCATATGATGCAGCTTGTCCTACGCGCCTTTGCTTTAATAGTATTTCACGGTCAGCAGATGGCATTACTCCAACCCTTTAGAGGTTGTTCAAAAAGTCCACTTTTGATTACGAATCATGCCTGAGGGCATCATCAGCATCGAAGTTGAACGCCATTTCTATCTTCTCGGTAATGAAAATCAGACTTTTTGAACACGTATCTTAAGGAGAACAATGCAATTTTCATCTGTTAAAAGTTGATTATACGCAATGCAAAAAGTATCATCAATAGGGTATAACATTTTTTTTGAAGAGGTGAACGATAACAATGGATAAACAAACACAGGAACATTTGGAATCCTTCCGTAATCTGGCTCGTAAAATTAAGAGCTATCATGAAGCCATTGGTTTGCTTCACTGGGATCTGCGCACAGGTGCGCCGAAAAAAGGCGTTCCGACTCGTTCGGAGACGCTGGGTATGTTGTCCACCGAAGCATTCAAGCTGCAAACCTCGGCTGACATGAAGACTTACCTGGATGCATTAACGACTCCAGCAGTATTGGAACAGCTCGAAGATATAGATCGTCGTCTGGTTGAAGATTGCAAGAAAGAATATGATCGCAGTCAGTCTGTACCACCTGAGAAAGTACAAGCCTATACCGTGCTCACGGCCAAGTCCGAAACTGCATGGGAAGATGCCAAGCATAACAGTGATTTTGCAGGGTTCTCCCCATATCTGACAGATATCGTTAAGCTCAAACAGGAGTTTATTGATTATTGGGGTGTGAAGGATACACGTTATGATACGCTGCTTGATATGTATGAACCGGATCTGACGGTTGAGAAAGTGGATGCTGTGTTCGCCCGCCTCAAAGCACGTTTGGTGCCTCTACAAGAGAAGATTAATGCTTCAGAAAACAAGCCCAATACAGCGTTCCTGAATCAGTTGTTTGACACCAAACAGCAGGAAAAATTCAGTCTGTTCATCCTGGAACAAATGGGCTATGACTTTGAAGCTGGACGATTGGACGAGAGTGTTCATCCTTTTGCAACGG
The DNA here is from genome assembly GCF_984798905.1 of Paenibacillus sp. SRL342. NCBI lineage: Bacteria > Bacillati > Bacillota > Bacilli > Caryophanales > Paenibacillaceae > Paenibacillus > Paenibacillus sp. SRL342. The sequence goes on along the minus strand of NZ_OZ481790.1, from coordinate 4,228,109 downwards.
GTCTTAACCCGGGTGATGTGCGGATCACAACACATTATCTGCAAGATGATGTAGCAAGCGCAGTCTTCAGTTCACTGCATGAGGGCGGACATGCCCTGTACGAGCAAAATATTGATGACAGTCTGGCGGGTACCCTACTTGCCGAAGGAACGTCCATGGGGATTCATGAGTCCCAGTCCCGTCTTTGGGAAAACATGATTGGTCGCAGCCTGCCATTCTGGACACGTTATTACAAAGATTTGCAGCAGCATTTCCCGCAACTGAGCGAGGTTGAACTGGAAGATTTCTATCGTGCAATCAACCGGGTGGAGAGTTCACTCATTCGGATTGAAGCGGATGAACTGACCTATAACCTGCATATTATTATCCGATATGAGATTGAGAAAATGTTATTCAACGATGGTCTGGAAGTGAAAGACCTGCCGGAGACCTGGAATGCAAAATACAAGGAATACCTCGGTATTATGCCAACGAATGATGGAGACGGCGTTCTTCAGGATGTTCACTGGTCTGGTGGTGACTTTGGTTACTTTGCTTCGTATTCTCTGGGTAATATGTATGCAGCTCAAATTCTACATACATTGCGCAAGGAAATGCCGGAATTTGATACCTTCATTGCCGAAGGTAATCTGATTCCAATTAAGGAATGGCTTACAGACAAGATCTACCAGTATGGTAGAAGTCGCACACCTTCCGAATTGATTGTTGCCGTAACGGGTGAAGAATTGAACCCGGATTATCTGGCCGATTATCTGGAAGCCAAATACGCCGAGATTTACAAGCTGTAGGTATCCCATATATACCATATTGAATAACATTTCGAAGAGCTGAAGAGTCGGGCATTATTGCCCGGCTCTTTTTTGCATTTAAGTTCTTAACCTTTTGTTGGGCATCGGCATATCCATAATAGAGAGAAACTGCTGAAACCAGTGAAGGAGGGAAACAACATGAAATACACGCCATGGTTCGTCCGGGGCATCGTTATTCTGCTGATTATCATTGTGGCGCTCACCAGCTGTAATAAGGAAGAGAATGAAGCCAAGATTACGATTGGCGAAGTGACTCGTTCGGTATTTTACGCACCGGAATATGTGGCTGTGGCTCAAGGTTTTTTTGAGGAGCAGGGACTTGAGGTGGATATCCAAACGACTGCTGGTGGTGACAAAACGATGGCGGCATTACTCGCAGGTTCGGTGGATATCGCACTGGTAGGAGCAGAGACGTCCATATACGTCTATCAGCAGGGGGCGGAAGATCCGGTCATTAATTTTGCCCAGCTCACCCAGACGGATGGTACATTTCTGTTCGCTCGTAACACAGAAGATAGCTTCGATTGGGAGCAACTGAGGGATTCCACATTTCTCGGTCAACGCAAAGGCGGCATGCCGCAAATGGCAGGGGAGTTCGCACTGAACAAACATGGCATTGATCCGCAAAGTGATCTGGAGCTGATTCAAAATGTGGACTTTGCCAACATTGCGTCTGCTTTTGCCTCAGGCACGGGTGATTATGTTCAACTGTTTGAACCCCAGGCATCGATCTTTGAACAAGAAGGTCGGGGCAAGGTTGTTGCATCTTTTGGCACAGAAGGTGGTCTTCTGCCTTATACCGTCTTCATGACGAAACAGAGTTATCTTAACGACAATAAGGATATCGTACAGAAGTTTACGAATGGTCTACACAAAGCGCAGGCATGGGTGGATTCCCATACGGCTGAAGAGATCGCTGAAGTCATTTCTCCTTTTTTCAAAGACATCGATCCAGCCATTTTGGTAAGCAGTGTGAACCGTTATAGGGAACAGGGCAGCTATGCAACGGATCCAATCATTGATGAGGAAGAGTGGAACAATCTGCTTGATGTCATGAGTGCCGCCGGAGAGTTGAAAGAACGCGTGGATTTGAATGCCATTGTGGATAATGCCTATGCGGAAGAAGCTACGAAATCAAAGTAATGGGGTATTCAGGAAAGGAAGTGAGCAGAATGCCTGAATCCGAAAGTGTGATCCGACTGGAGGGGATCTCTCAAGTATACGTCAGCGAGCGGGAAGCTTCCTTGGTGATTGAGGACTTGAGTCTGGAGATCCAAAAAGGAGAGTTCGTCAGTCTGGTTGGACCGAGTGGATGCGGTAAAACGACATTGTTGTCGATCATTGCCGGTCTGCTCACACCCACCCGAGGAGAGGTTAAGGTTAAAGGCAAACTTGTTGGCGGCCCCTCAGCACAGATTGGTTATATGCTTCAACAGGACTATCTGTTTCCATGGCGGACCATTCTGGATAATGCTTTGATCGGTCTTGAACTAACAGGCAGACTGGATGAACGGAGCCGTGAGCGTGTACGGGAACTGCTGGTAAGTATGGGGTTGGCCGGAACGGAGAATCAGTACCCTTCAGAGCTTTCAGGAGGCATGAGACAGCGAGTAGCCCTGGTGCGCACGCTGGCAACCGACCCAGGGATTTTATTGTTGGATGAACCATTCTCAGCACTTGATTATCAAACCAAGCTGCAATTGGAGGATCTGGTCTCGGACACGTTAAAACAGTTTGGCAAAACATCCGTTCTCGTCACCCATGATTTGTCTGAAGCCATTGCGGTCAGTGACCGCGTCATTGTGCTTGATCGCAATCCCGGCCGCATCCGTCGTGAGTTTATCATCCCCGATGGAATTCGGAAGGCTCAGCCGTTTCATGCCAGGGAACAAGAAGGATTCAATGCGTTGTTTCAGGCGTTATGGAGTGAACTGGATCAGCCCGGGGGAGGTGAGGAAGACGCGTGAATCCAATGAATCCGAAGCAGGAAAAGCGTGACGAATGGATGGGGCAGCTGCATCGGAATCATATTCAGCAGGTGGCCAGATGGCGACATCAAGTGCTTGCCGTACAATTATCTATGTTAGTATGTATGTTTTTGCTATGGGAAGTGGCAGGCAGACTTCGCTGGATTGATGTACTGTTATTCAGTTATCCGAGTAAGGTTTTTGCCCAGATTGGCAAGGACATCGCTAGTGGCGAGTTGTGGGCACATGTTGGGGTAACCGTAGGGGAAACGGCAGTTGGTTTTTTGCTGGGAACACTGGTGGGAACCTTGCTTGCGGTTTTAATTTGGTGGTCTCCTTTTTTGTCCAAAGTGTTGGACCCCTATATGGTTGTGTTCAACAGTATGCCAAAGGTAGCACTTGGCCCGATCTTTATTGTGATGTTCGGCGCGGGTTTTACAGCCATTGTTATGACCACATTGTCCATCACGGTCATTATCACGACATTGGTCGTGTATAACAGCTTCAATGAAGTGGATCCCAATTATATTAAAGTCATTCGTACGTTTGGTGGAGACCGTTCCGAGATTTTTACGAAAGTTGTATTACCTGCTTCTTTTCCGGCGATTGTATCCACCTTGAAAGTGAACGTTGGCATGGCTTGGGTGGGTGTAATTGTGGGTGAGTTTCTGGTCGCAAAACAAGGGCTCGGTTATCTGATTATCTACGGATTCCAGGTATTCAACTTCACGCTTGTATTATCAAGTCTGTTAATTATTGCTGCTGTTGCAACAGCCATGTACCAACTTGTTGTCTATGCAGAACGCAAAATGCTGGCTGGCCGCAGGTGATTCGTAGTGTTTTACTCGTAATGTGACCGGGTATGATATGTATACAATTTCACAAGGGGTGTCACGTTGCCCGATACCGTAAAATCAAGTACCATATTTAGTATGATTATTCCGCGCAGATCCGGAATGAATGCGATGATTGGAGAAGAGGGCCTTGAGGTTCTGTCGCAACGATCTAACTTGCCAGCGTCCCTCATTCGGGGCGTGTTGCTGTGACCGGCATGCATGCGCATGTCGGTTGATGTCGTCTAGTTTACTTTTGGATGAGACATACTAGTCATGATAATGAAAGAGGCGACGAGCTGGCTAAGAATTTTTTTGCAGCTTAGAGGAGATGGAATATTAAATGGGTTTTAGGGTAATTAAAACTGCAATCGCCGCATTAATGGCTGTATTGATTGCAGACTGGTGTCGCTTGCCGGGACCAACATCAGCGGGATTGCTTGCCATTCTTGGCGTGGATGTAACGAGAAAACGAAGTATTCGCACCATATCGGCGCGGTTCTTTGCTTCCGTAGTTGGACTTTTATTTGCAAGTGTACTTTTTCACTTTCTAGGCTTCCATTATTGGGTGCTGGGGGTATACATATTGATCGCATTCCCGGCTATTGTCCGGGTAGGCTTCAAAGAAGGTATTGTTACAGGTTCTGTTGTGGTGTTTCGGGTGTTCGGCGGCGGGGAGATGGACGTGCATGTCGTCCTTGTACAAATTGCTTTGCTGTTAATTGGCCTTGGTTCCGCAATGGCGGTTAACCTGGCCTATATGCCGGCAGCAGATCCACAGATGCTGCGCATTCGGAAACGAATCGATGAACTCTTCTCGAAGATTTTCAAGGAATTTGCGGCCACGCTGCGTAATCCCAATGAAGCATGGGCGGGGAGAGAGCTGATTGAAGCAGATCAAGCGATTCTGGGCGGTATTGATGCTGCCAAGCGGTCTCTGGAGAATCAGGTGATTCATCCGAATGAGGAATGGAGTGTCTACTTCTATATGCGCAAAACGCAGCTGGACTCCATCCAGCACATGATGCATCTGGTGTCCCAGATCTATCAGAAGATGCCTCATGCGGAAATGGTATCGGAGCTGTTCGATCAGCTTAGTCAGGATGTACTTACTGAATCTTACACCGGACGAACTGAAAAACTTCTTGCGGATGTGCAAGAAGAATTCAAACGTATGGAGCTGCCGGATACAAGGGAAGAATTCGAGATTCGTTCTGCAATTCTCCAGCTGTGCCGTGAACTCGCGCTGTATCTGAAAGTCGCGAAGAAGGACAAAGCGCCGTCCCCAATCTCGGACCGGTCCCAATCTACAAACGAATAATAGAAAATAGTTGTCACCCTAGACGAATGCCCTGCATACACTTGTAGTGAATGATTGTATGGAGGAGGTTTAAAGATGTCATTGAGTCATAAACATCAATGTAGAGAGATTATCACGAAGGCGATCTGCGGCAAAGGTCGTAAGTTCTCTACCGTAACACATACCGTGACTCCGCCAAATGGTCCGACAAGTATTTTGGGGGCTTGGATTATCAACCACCAATATGAAGCCGTATCAGCGGGTGACGGAATTGAAGTTATTGGTACTTACGATATCAACATTTGGTATTCCTACGACAAAAATTCTCAGACGGATGTAGCCAAAGAAACGGTCTCGTATGTAGAACATGTGCCTTTGTCCTATCTGGACCCGAAACACCGGACTTCCACAGTAGAGGTATCTGCGGATGCAACGCAGGAACCTAGCTGTGTGGAAGCCACAGTATCAGCAGGTGGAAGCAGTGTAATTATCCGGGTAGAACGGGAATTCGCTGTGGAACTCGTTGCCGAGACTAAAGTTTGTGTGAAGGTCTGCACAGATGGATGCGGTGATTACGAAGACAAGGACTATGACTTTGGCAGTGGCGATGGAGATTATGACGATCTCGATCCCGATCTGCTCGACGATGAGCTGTGAGTTTGACGCCTGTATTTGATAACCTAAGGTATCATATGCGCCAGAAGGCACGGTGAAGAGGGCGTAAGCCCTCTTTCTTCTTAAATATTGAAAAATGGGTGGTAACGAGCCTCGCAATGTGCCTGGAATACCTTTCACGGGAAGGCTCCGCATTGCGGGGTTATTTTTATTTTAGTTGCATGATCCGGGAGGGGGGACGTGATGAATGTGATGGAACAAGCGGAGGAAGCGCTGCGCCGATATGAAAGGATGACTGCCGGAGAACGTGCAGAACGGCTGAAACAGGCAGGCATTGAAGTACTGTCACTGCACGATCGGCGCAAACGTGAACCAGGCTTGCGTGTACGCTATGACGTAGAGATAAGTTGTCTGCAGGCAATCCGGATCAAGCGCAAGGATACTAGTGGCATGGGAGGGGCACAGGAAACTCTGTTGGAGCGTGAAGCGAGTTCAACCTTGTTCAAGCGCATAGAACGACTTGCGATCAAAACGCTGTATACGCTAGGACTGGATCATGGAGCTGTTCGAATGGAATCTTCAGAGAATGGCGGATGTGCAGTGATTTCGATCGACTCGTGTCCCTGGAAAGGGGTGACCAACCTTGCTGCTACCTATAGGGAAAGCTGGAAGCAGCATCAGGAACTGCTGGATGAGGAGGCGAATCACAGACCCACTCCGATACTCGGCATGGACCCGGAGTTTCTTCTGGTGCAGATGCCGGAATCCAAAATCGTACCCGCCTCCAAATTTCTTGAACGTACAGGAATGGCAGGCTGTGATTCCGTGACGATTGGTGGACGGCGCATATATCCGGTTGCCGAACTGAGACCGGCTCCCAGCTCCGAACCACGAGAACTGCTGGCCCATCTGATGAGGGCATTTGCAGCCGCTTCCCGCAGCATCAGTGATCACTCGCTCATCTGGCAGGCAGGAGGGATGCCACAACGGGGGTTACCTTTGGGTGGTCATATTCATTTTAGCGGGGTGAATCTTACCGGGGAACTGCTTCGTGCACTGGACAATTATCTGGCATTGCCACTGGCATTTCTTCAAGACCCCCGTGGATCGGGAAGGCGACCCCGTTATGGAGCACTTGGTGATTTTCGTCTGAAATCCTATGGTGGGTTTGAGTATCGTACGTTACCCAGCTTTCTTGTGTCACCCCTTGTTGCGAAAGGTGTTGTGGCCTTGGCAGGTCTGATCGCGAGCGGGTATACTCAATTACGGCAGCGACCGTTGGCGAAAGCTGAGGTTCATGCCGCTTTTTATGAAGGAAAGCGGGAAATGATTAAGGAACACATCCCAGCCCTCGTAGATGATCTGAAGAAGTTGGATGGATATGCACGTTATGAACGGTATGCGTCTCCGTTAATCCTTCAATTAAAACTGGGAAGAACATGGGATGAGAGCCGCGATATTCGCAAACTCTGGAATATTCGGGCAGGTTCATGAAGTACGGACGTTTTTTTGATATAATAAGAAACAAGTCTTTTTAAGTACGTGTTCAAAAAGAACGGTTTTCAGTACCGAGAAGATGGGATGAAGCTAGAAATGGAGTAGCGGAGCGTAGGAAAACTACGTGAGCAACGGACATTTCGGCTGAATGCCATATTCGACGCTGATGATGCCACTAGGCATTTTTCGTAATCAAAAGCGGACTTTTTGAACAACCTTTATAAGTGATAGCTACGGAAGATATGGAGCAGCAACCCTTGAAGGAAGTGGCGAATAGCCAACACATAAGGCGGAGGCGCAAACACAGTGCCTGACCGTCTTATTGTCCTTCCAGGACGCGTTTCTTCCTGACATTATAGGAACGGGATGGAGGATATTCATCATGGCTCAGTATACGCCAATGATTCAACAATATTTGCAAGTGAAGGCCGAAGCACAGGATGCTTTTCTATTTTTTAGACTGGGTGACTTCTATGAACTGTTCTTTGAGGATGCAATTAATGCTTCCCGTGAACTAGAGATCACGCTGACCGCACGTAACGGAGGCACGGATGATAAAATTCCGATGTGCGGTGTACCTTATCATTCGGCTGACAATTACATACAGCGTCTGATTGAAAAAGGATATAAAGTTGCGATATGTGAACAGATGGAAGATGCAAGTGTAACGAAAGGCATGGTACGACGTGAAATTGTACGTGTGGTTACACCCGGAACGGTGATGGAAGGCAAAACGCTGGGGGATAAGTCCAACAACTACATGGTCTGTCTTACAGGTAATCAAAATACGTTGGCGCTGGCGGCCTGTGATCTGTCAACGGGTGAGTTGTATGTGACATCGGTGCCCTATTCCAAGGAGTGGCTTACAGATGAAATCGGCATCTACGAACCATCGGAGCTGGTAGGGGATGCAGCGCTGCTTGAAACGGTAGAAGCCGAGGCGTCTCCAATCGGTCGCCCTGTGGTCTACACGTCCTGGACAAAGAATAAGGAAGATCTGGTCCGTCAGCAGTTTGGCGAGGCTGTGTGGGCCAGATTAGAGCCTGAACGTCAAGCGTGCATTGCACGTCTTTTCTCCTATCTGAGTGAGACACAGAAACGTTCTCTAGGACAATTAACACAAATCTCAACGTATGAACCAGATCATTATATGATCTTGGACCCGTTTACCCGCCGGAACCTGGAATTGGTGGAAACTGTGCGTGAACGCTCCAAAAAAGGTTCATTACTCTGGTTGCTTGATCGGACCGAGACGTCCATGGGTGCAAGGATGTTGCGTCGCTGGGTCGATAAGCCATTATTGCAAAAAGGGAAGATTAATGAGCGCCTTGAAGCAGTGGATACACTGTACAACCAGTTTATATTGCGTGAGGACCTTCGGGCAGAACTCAAAGACATCTACGATCTGGAACGTTTGGTAGGTCGGATCGCGTTTGGTAATGCCAATGGTCGTGACCTGAATGCGCTCAAGTCATCGCTGGAGAAAATTCCAGGACTTCGTCAACATTGCGCAGGATCATCTTCCGCAACATTGCAGCATATTGCCGAAACGATGGATGATTGCAATGATCTGCGTGAAGCCATCGGGCAAGCTATTGTGGACGAGCCGCCGGTATCGGTAAGGGACGGAGGTCTGATTCGTGAAGGGTACCATGAACGTCTGGATGAATTGCGTGAGGCTTCGGTTAACGGGAAACAGTGGATTGCCGAGCTGGAAGCGAGAGAGCGTGAGGCGACAGGCATTCGATCGCTGAAGATTGGATATAACAAAGTATTTGGTTATTATATCGAGATCACCAAGTCCAATCTGTCCGCGCTGCCAGAGGGACGTTATGAACGTAAACAGACACTTGCCAATGCAGAACGTTACATTACGCCGGAGTTGAAGGAAAAAGAGACGCTGATTCTCGAAGCTCAGGACAAAATGGTTGATATTGAGTATGGGCTGTTCGCAGAGCTGCGCGAGCGGCTGAACAAAGAGATTGCAAGATTGCAGAAGCTGGCCGAACAGGTAGCGGAAATTGATGTGTATCAATCTTTTGCGGTGATTAGTGCTGAGCGAAACTTTGTACGTCCTACGTTGACCGACGGCTATGATCTGGTTGTGGAAGAAGGACGCCATCCGGTCGTTGAGGCGGTCATGCGAGATGGCGCATTTATTGCCAATCACACGGCAATGACCAAGGAAGAGGCACGTATTCTGCTGATTACCGGTCCAAATATGGCTGGTAAGAGTACGTATATGCGACAGGTCGCTTTAATCTCCATTTTGGCGCAAGTGGGTTGTTTTGTACCTGCGGGTCAGGCGGAAGTGCCGATCATGGATCGCATTTTCACACGGATCGGTGCCGCGGATGATCTCATTGGCGGACAAAGCACATTCATGGTGGAGATGGCCGACATTCAGGTCATGACGGACAAAGCCACACCACGCAGTCTGATTATTATCGATGAATTGGGACGTGGGACATCGACCAGCGAAGGTATGGCGATTGCTCAGTCTGTTATTGAATATGTACACGATATTATCGGCTGTAAAGCTCTTGTATCAACTCATTTCCATGAGCTTGCTCATCTGGAGGAGAGTCTGGACAAGCTGGCCAACTACTCGATGGCGGTACAAGAGAGCGGTGACAAAGTTAATTTCCTGCGCAAATTGATTGCCGGGGCAGCCAGCAGCAGTTATGGTATCTATTGTGCACGCCTTGCAGGTCTGCCTGATAGCATTATTGAGCGGGCGAATGGACTATTGCATGGGTTCGAATATGCGGCCGCGCAAGTAGCTGTGGGCAGTGAATATATCGGAAACGAGAAGCAGGAAGCAGGCTTGAAATTAAAAGGTGGAGAATTCCAGCACACGGATTCGGCACCATTGATCCGGGAACACGAGATTGTGGATATTGCAGAGTACACACCTTCTATTGAAGATTCGGCAGGGAAGCAACATGCCAAGAAAGCAAACAGCAAAGCACAGTCCAGCGCAAACCATTCGGATGTGGTTCAACTGTCCATCTTTGGGGATGATGAGCCGAATGTGGCAACGAAACCGGATGTAGTTGCGGTGGATAAACCAGCGCGAGAATTCATCCGTACGATGAAAGATATCGATGTCATGAATATGACGCCTCTTCAGGCGATGCAGATATTGAATGATCTCAAATTGAAGGCACAGCAATTATCCTGAGTATAAGGGAGGGGAAAACCTGTGGCGAAAATACATGTGCTTGATGAACATATTGCCAACCAGATCGCGGCGGGTGAAGTGGTCGAACGGCCTGCTTCAGTTGTCAAAGAGTTACTCGAAAACTCGGTGGATGCAGGCGCCACCAAGATTGAAGTGACGGTGGAAGAGGGCGGACTCCTCAGTATTCGTGTCAAAGACAATGGTACAGGTATTGAGCCAGAGGATATGGAAACAGCCTTTTATCGTCATGCGACCAGCAAAATAGTTCATGGCCGAGATCTGTTCCAGATCACAAGTCTTGGATTCCGTGGAGAAGCCTTGGCGAGTATTGCAGCAGTATCCAAGGTAGAGGTATTATCGGCAAGTGATAATGATGGGCGGGGGCGCCGCATCGTAATTGAAGGCGGGAACCTTGTCTCTCATGAAGATGCAACCTCACCCCAAGGTACAGATTTTGCAGTGAGAGAACTATTTTACAATACGCCAGCCAGACTCAAATATATGAAAACGATTCAGACGGAACTGGGACATATATCAGATGTCCTATACCGGATGGCGATGTCTCATCCAAACATTTCGTTCCGACTGCGCCATAATGAGAATGTGTTGCTTCAGACGTTGGGTAATGGCGATCTGCTGCAAGTGGTTGCAGCGATCTATGGGACAAGTGCTGCGAAAGCGATGCTTCCCATCCAGGGAGAAAGTCTGGATTACCGGGTGAGCGGGCTGATCAGTCTGCCAGAATGGACACGAGCGAACCGTAATGGTATGTCAACGATTGTTAATGGGAGATTTGTTCGCAATTACGGTCTCAATCAGGCGATTCTCAAAGCCTACCATACCTTGCTGCCCATTAATCGCTTCCCGCTTGTTGTGGTGCAACTGGAGATGCACCCATCTCTTGTGGATGTGAATGTGCATCCGGCCAAGTTGGAGGTTCGCTTCAGCAAGGAACCAGAACTGTATGAATTCATAGAGACAACATTACGGGGGATTCTCCGGCAGGAGGTATTGATTCCACAGGTCAAAAAACAGCAGATTCGACGTGGAGACGATAGTTCCTTTATCCAGGAGCAATTCCTCTTTCCACGTGGTCCGCTGAAAGATGCATCTGATGCAGAAGGATATGGTCAACAAGGTCCACTCGGGAAACCTACTGCTGCACCGCTGAAGGTGACTGCCGAAGATGATGATCTGGATTTGGATGCTCCGGCGGATGTGTCCACAGCACAGCAGGTATCTGAACAGGGTCACTCAGTGCCGTTGCCAGAAGCTCCACCTGAGATTACACACCCCCCTGTGCAGTTAGAAAGTTGGAACGGGGATATTTTGCAGAAGATTGCTAGTCATGACGGGGGGCAGACATCCGTTAACGTGCAAGAAGGCACTAAGGATGTAAGTACAAGTACAAGTTCAAATACAAGTTCTACCGAAACTGTTCCCAAATCTGACCTCTCTTCTCAAGATGGTGGGGATCGTGGAGCAACAGAGAAACCGCTGGCTGAAGGCAAACCAGCTACGTATCGCTCCGATTCCGTATATTCACCGGTTAGGGAAGCACGTTCATCGTATAATCCGTCTTCGATTGCCAGAGGTGAACGGACGTGGAAAACTTCAGGTCTGCCTGATGCCACTAAACTTGCTGCTGCCATCAAATCAGATGCATCCATGCCCGCATTTCCGGAGCTGAGTCTGATCGGACAGCATCATGGTACGTATTTGATCGCGCAAAATGACCAAGGCTTATATTTGATTGATCAGCATGCTGCCCATGAACGTGTGAATTATGAGTACTATTACGAGAAGTTTGGCAACCCTGCACAGGCCTCACAAGAGTTACTGCTGCCGATTACGCTGGAGTTCACACCTTCGGAGACGGAAAAGCTGAAAACTAGACTGGCCTGGTTCGAGCAGGCAGGTGTATATTTGGAGCATTTTGGTGGACAGACGTTCCGTGTGCGCTCCCATCCGTTCTGGTTCCCCAAAGGAGACGAGAAAGACATTATTGAAGAAATGTCCGAATGGGTTCTTAGTGAACGCAGCATAGATGTGGCCAAGATGCGAGAAGCTGCATCCATTATGTGCTCCTGCAAGGCGTCCATCAAAGCGAACCAGAAGCTGACGGATCAGGAAGCAGAAGTGTTAATTCAGCGTCTGGGTTCATGTCGTCAGCCCTACACTTGTCCACATGGGCGGCCGATTGTGGTTTCATTTTCAACGTATGATCTGGAAAAATTATTTAAACGAGTGATGTAGTTATTTAGGGGGACATTATGTACATTACAACCGGTGACAAGGAGATTGCCTCTCAGGTGGAGCGTGCGCGTAAGCTCGCCGAAACGACAGGAGGTACCTACGTACCGCGCAATAGAACGTCTTTACCCAAACTGATTGAACATTATGGTATCAACGAAATACTGGTCGTGCTCAATGGCAGAGCACGCTTGTTTCGCAAGGATGCAACGGAGCTTGAGTTTCACCCCAGTATGGGATTTGTTCGTGCTAAACGTGTTCTTAGAGGGGAAGCTGATCCCATGCTGGAAGCTGGTGCGGTACTCGAAGGAGACACCATTGTGGATTGTACCGCTGGACTCGGTTCAGACGCGCTGGTATTTTCGGTTGCGGCTGGGAAGGGTGGACAAGTCATCGCCTGTGAAAGTTCTCAAGCACTCTATACCCTGCTGCTGGAGGGCATGTCCCATTATAAAAGCAACCAGCCCTTGGTGGATGAGGCTTTCCGGCGCATAGATCTGCGGCATGTGGATCATCTTGAGTTACTGCGGTCCATGCCGGATCGAAGCTGTGATACCGTATATTTTGACCCCATGTTCCGGGAACCGATGATGGATTCAAGTGCTATACAGCCCTTACGAGATTATGCAAATGCTCACGCGCTGGATGAACAGAGCATTATGGAAGCAAAACGTGTCGCCCGTAAACGGGTAGTCATGAAAGAAAAGCGCGGCAGCGCGGAGTTTGACAGGCTCGGATTTGAAATACTTGATCGGGCGAATGCAAAAACCCTGTACGGAGTGATTAATGTTGAAAGTGGAAGTTAAACCAAAACCTAAACTACTTGTGCTGGTTGGACCAACAGCAGTAGGCAAAACAAGAATGAGCATCGAGCTTGCCCAAGCTTTCAATTGTGAGATTATCTCAGGCGATTCGATGCAGGTATATCGTGAAATGGATATCGGAACTGCCAAGATTACCTCTGAAGAAATGAAGGGTGTACCTCATCATCTCATTGATATCCATGAACCGGAGTATCCGTATTCTGTGGCCGAGTTTCAGGAGAGTTGTACACGATTGATTAGTGAAATCCATGAACGCGGTAAAATGCCTTTTATTGTAGGTGGCACTGGTCTATATGTGGAATCAGTATGTTACGGCTTCCAATTTTCGGATAGTGGTTCAGATGAAGCGTTCAGAGAGGAACAATTCAGCTATGCGGAGCAACACGGAGCACAGGCCCTACATGATCGATTGAGGGAAGTTGACCCCGTTAGTGCGGATCGTCTGCATCCGAATGACCAGCGGCGAATTGTACGTGCGCTTGAGATCCATCATCTCACAGGCGAGAAGTGGTCTGATCAGCTGGCAGTACAGAAGAAAGAGTCGCCTTATGACCTTCTTATTGTTGGTTTGACAATGGATCGGCAGAAGTTGTACGCCCGGGTAGAAGAGCGGATTGATCTGATGATCGAACAAGGTCTGGTGGATGAAGTGAAGTCCCTGTTGGAACGCGGAGTGGCCAGAGGTCATATTTCCATGCAAGGACTGGGGTATAAGGAGATTGCAGCGTTCCTGCAAGGGGAAGTGAGTTGGGAAGCTGCGGTTGAGTGGTTGAAGAGGGATACACGTCGGTTTGCCAAACGGCAGCTTTCCTGGTTCCGCCATATGAAGGATATTGAATGGGTGGACATGACGGATACCCAGGATTTTGAAGGGAAATACAAGCAGATAAGTGAATTGATTACACGAAAATTTGATTGATTTGAGCGATTATTAGTATTCTTCTGACATGCATCGATTAGATCAAGATATGTAAACCTCTACCTTTTAGTTATCAAAAGGATAGAGGTTTTTACTTATCACTAGAACAGATGGTAGAGATTGAGCATTCGCTAAACAACGCATAAATGTGCTTTAAAATGAAGATTTAGTCCCTCTTTTGCAAAACAGACAAGCGGTGTATAATGGGTAAGTCTTCTATTTTTTCACCTCGCCAAGAATGGGGGTAAAATAGCAGACAAGGGGTTTTTGTGGATTATATGAAACTGTTCATGATATAATAGCACGAAAGCTACTCAGCGATATTGAATATTACTTGAACACGAATTCAAATGAACCAATGGGGGTACGGCTAATGAACAAGTCCATCAACATCCAAGATACGTTCTTGAACCAACTGCGGAAAGAAAATATTCCTGCTACGGTCTATCTGACCAACGGCTTCCAAATCCGCGGGACGATCAAGGCATTTGACAATTTTACGATCGTCATTGACAGCGACGGACGCCAGCAAATGGTCTACAAGCATGCCATCTCCACGTTCACGCCGCAACGCAGCGTATCGCTGATGCAGCAAGATAACAGCGGCGAAGCTTAAAAAAATTACGAAACCTTTTCACCAACCATTTCGTCTACAAGTATAGGTATTGAAACAGAGCAACCTGAATAAAGGGTTGTTCTTTTCATTCCGGGCAAAATATGTTTAATATATGCCTGAGCCTATAGACGAATAGAAATTATGCAACCGAAAGGGAGTCAGGAGGTTAACATGCCAAACGATCCGTTGTCGAGGTCTAACAATCGCAACAACAATAACAAGTCACCCAAAAAAGCGAAGCCAAAGACCTCTAAAAAGAAAAAAATTACGGGTAAACGCGTTGGATGGACACTGTTTTTCACGATGGCAATCGCCATATTCTGTGCACTTGGCGGATATTTATTTATTATGGTGAGTGGTGAAAATCTGCTCAAAGCCAACAAGGACAAAACCACAATTAATGAAACTTCAAAAGTATATGATCGCAATGGCCAATTAATGGGGGAGCTATCCATTCAGAAGCTGGAACCCGTCAAAGAAGATGATATTCCTGAACTGGTGAAGCAAGCCTTTGTTGCAACGGAGGATAAGCGATTCTACGATCATCAAGGCGTGGATATCTGGTCCATTGGGCGTGCAGCCGTTAAGGATGTCATGGCTCGTTCCATGGTGGAAGGTGGTAGTACACTAACCCAACAGCTTGCCAAGAACATGTTCTTGTCCCGTGACAAAACGTTCTTTCGTAAAGCAACGGAAGTATCGATTGCCATGGCATTAGAGCGCAAGTACACAAAAGACGAAATCCTGACGATGTATCTGAACCGGATTTTCTTCGGACATCAGCGTTACGGGATTAAAGCGGCATCTGAATTTTACTTTGGAGTTACTGATCTCAAGAGGTTGAAGTTGTGGCAAATTGCTACATTGGCAGCTATGCCGAAAGGGCCTTCTGCCTATAATCCGGTGAGCAATCCAAACGACTCAAAAGCACGTCGAGGTGTGGTATTGCAGCTGATGTATGAACAAGGCTACATTACCAAGGCGGAGATGGACGAAGCAAAAGAGATTAACTATAACTATAAGCGACCAGAGAAAGACAGGAAGTATCAAGGTTTTATAGATTATGTACTTCGTGAAGCTGAGCGAGTAACAGGCAAAACGGAAGATGATCTGAATATCGGCGGATACAAAATCTATACAACCATGGATGCTCAGGCTCAAACAGCCATGGAAACGGCCTTCACAGATGACAGTTTGTTCGAGGCAAGCAAAGATGATCAACAGGTCCAAGGCTCCATGGTCATCATGAATCATGAGAATGGTAGCCTCGTTGCCCTCTTGGGTGGACGGGATTATCAGACTAAAGGTTATAGCCGTGTAACGCAGAGTCGAAGACAACCAGGTTCAGCTTTTAAACCGATTGTGTCTTATGCACCGGCGCTTGAATCAGGAAATTACAGTGCCAATTCCTCGCTGAGTAATGCGAAGCAATGTTTTGGTAACTACTGTCCTGGTAACTTGCATGGATATTCTTCAACGATCAGTATGACGGAAGCCATTACGAAATCGGAAAATATTCCGGCCGTTTGGCTACTTGATAAAATAGGTGTTAACACAGGCATTAATTTTGCCAAAAGTGTAGGCATACAGCTGACGGATGAAGACAAAAACCTGGCGATTGCCCTTGGTGGTCTAAGTAAAGGTACAAATACACTGGAGATGGCGCAAGCCTATAGTGCATTTGCCAACCTCGGAGAATACCGACAAGCCTATGCGATTAAAGAAATCAAGGATAGCGCAGGCAAAACCACCTACAAACACGATAATTCGGACACAACGCGTGTCATGAGTGAGCAAAATGCGTATCAGCTTACACAGATGCTGCAGAATGTCGTTAATGACGGTACGGGACGTTCAGCGCGTCTGGACCGTCCGGTTGCGGGTAAAACAGGAACAGTTCAAAGTGGTATCTCTGGCAACAGTGCCAACCGTGATGTATGGTTTGTTGGATACACACCGGAATGGACTGCCGCAGTCTGGATGGGCTATGACAATCCGGATGCCAATCATATGCTTAAGAACAGCAGTAAGCTGTCGGCAGCTTTCTTTGCCAAAGTCATGGGAGATGCTTTAAAAGGCGTTCCAGTGAAGCAATTCAAAGCACCAGCTGGAGGGCAGGCACCTCCGCCAGTAGAAGAACCAGAAAAGCCGGCTCTGTCCGTTAGTGGGCTGAGTGGATCATACGATCCAAATGCACAAACCGTCTCACTGAGTTGGACTGGAACGGGTGACGCGAGTACGCAATATCGGATTTATCGGAAAGAAACATCGGAAGCCCAGTTCACTCATCTTATTGATGCAATAGGAGCGACCAATGCACAAGATTTAAGTGCGTTGCCTGGTCTAACTTATGAGTACTATGTGACAGCTTACGACTTGGCATCAGGACTTGAGACGGATCCTTCCAACACCATTTCCTTGATGATTGAAGCGCAGGAAATGCCGCCGGAGGAACCTGATCCTGGTATAGACCCTGGAACAGAGATAGATCCTGAGCAGCCAGGTACAGAGAATCCGGACATTGGTTCACCGGATAATGGCAACTCGAACGGTAATAATGGTAATGGGAATGAAAATGGCAACAACGGAAATGGTAATGGTAATAACGGAAACAATGGTAACAACGGAAACAACGGTAACAACGGCGGAGCTGGCCAAGGAAACGGTCAACCTGGGGAAGGAAATACGACCCCGCCTGGTCAGGGGACAACAGATCCGGGCGGTACCGGTGAAGGTTCCGATGATGGAGCCGTAACAACGCCAGGTGAGGTAGTAACTCCGGACAGCGGAACAAGTGGGGATACTGGAGGGACAGATGCACCTGCAGATTCTCAAGCTGGAACCGGCGGCTAAGCCAATGAATCACTAAATAGCTACATTGAAAAAACTGCTTCCCGGAAAACCGGTGAAGCAGTTTTTTGGTATACGGAACCAACTGTAATGGAAGCTGATTTGATGAATAGGTGGGACAAAGCTTGATTTTGAGTGTAAACCTTAAATATGGTAAGCTGTAACTATTCGTAATACGTTGTGCAAGGGCGGGCCCAGAGCGCTGGAATCCATCAGGCGGACGTTATTACATTGTTCACCAATAACATCAGAGCAGGTCACGGACCTGTAGTCGGCAAAGAGGGGTTCGTATGAAACGGAAATTCGGGGACCGCGCGAACTGGCGCCGGATTACGAACCGACAATTCACATGCCGGTTCGTTCAATCCAAAATTTTCACAGGTTATATTACGTTGTACACCATACAGGATTTGAAAGAACCTCTGTGGAAAACTTATGGAGGCAGTACCTTCTGTATCGCAGATAAAGGGTATTCCTGGCTGCAATACTATCCGAAGGGAGAGCATTTTGTTGTTACAGCGATGTTTGACGATCAGGAACGGATTGTAGAGTGGTACATTGATACATGTCGTAGTCAGGGGATAACCGATCAGGGTGTTCCTTGGTTTGATGACCTGTATCTGGATGTCGTTGTGCTGAAAGATGGAGAAGTATTTTTGCTGGATGAAGATGAGCTTGAAGATGCATTGTCACGGAAGCATATTACTACAGGTGATTATGACTTGGCTAACAAGACGGCAAAGGAACTGCTGCATGCCATTGATGCACATGTATTTCCATACTTTCAGTTATCGCTGAAGCATAGGCAGAGTTTGTTTGAGAACGGAGAGTTTCGAAAAAACATTCAGATTTGAGGCATGTACTTCGCCGTAGAATTCTTCTTCATGATCCTTCTAATATTGGAGCACCTGATAGAATACATTAATAATCAGGAGAGTTCAGCCCGATAAAATAGAGGTGATGGCGAATGAACGGACGGGTCATGGCTGCAGGAGAGCAACCAGGAGGCAGACCATCCAGACAAATTAATATTGTGTTGCGTAACCAGGAACCTCAGATGTTGGTCAAAGATGAAGCAGCGGCAGTACAGGCAGCCAAGAGTATAACCAAACATGCTCACTTCCAGGAGATACAGGGTGAACTGGAGCAACTGGTTGGACTTGAAAATATCAAAGACTTGGTATTTGAGATTTATGCTTTCCTACAGATTGCTCAGATGCGCACTGAAGCAGGTTTACTTAGTGGTGCGCACGTGTATCATATGATCTTCAAAGGCAATCCGGGGACTGGTAAGACCACCGTTGCGAGAATCGTTGCCAAACTCTTTCAGAAGATGGGTGTGTTAAGTAAAGGGCATCTTATTGAAGTAGAGCGTGCGGATCTGGTTGGAGAATATATTGGTCACACGGCGCAGAAAACAAGAGATCTGGTCAAGAAGGCACTCGGTGGAATATTGTTCATTGACGAAGCTTACAGTTTGGCCCGCGGTGGAGAGAAGGATTTTGGAAAGGAAGCCATTGATACGCTTGTAAAATCAATGGAAGATAATAAAAACCAATTTATCCTCATATTGGCTGGTTATTCAGATGAGATTGATTTTTTTCTTCAGACGAACCCTGGATTACCTTCCCGCTTTCCCATTCAAGTGGAGTTTCCAGACTACAGTATTGATCAGTTGATTCAAATCTCTGAGATTATGGCCAAAGAGCGTGATTATATTTTAATGCCTCAGACCATACTCAAACTAAAGCAGCATTTGCTTCAGGAAAAAAATGATTCGCTGCATGCGTTCAGTAACGCCAGATACGTTCGTAATGCCATTGAGCGTTCGATCAGGCATCAGGCGGTTCGTTTGTTGGAACAATATTCGGAAGGCAGTCCAGGAAAACTGGAGCTGATGACAATCCGTACAGAGGATTTGAACTTTGAGCGAAAGTAAGCGATAATATAGTTTTTACACCAGCCGGCCGGGCCAACCGGTTCGGCTTAAGGCATGCCATGGCATATTCGTGGTAATGAATACTAATGGATTAGTAATTAGAAGGAGTGAACATATACATGACAAATGGCACACATGATACAGATATGGTCAAAAAAGATCGCGCCGTCTTGGTTAGTCTTGTTACGGATGATGTAAAACGTACAGGTATCAATCCTGAGTACTCTTTAGAGGAACTGGTGAAACTTGCCGAGACAGCTGGAGTGGAAGTGCTAAGTGTACTTTCTCAGAACAGGGAAAAACGTGATACCAAATGGTTCATTGGTAAAGGTAAGGTGGAAGAGCTCCGTGCGATTGCAGAGGAACTCGGAGCAACTACAGCTATTTTTGATCAGGAATTGTCAGGGGCACAGGTTCGGAATCTGGAAGAAACCCTCGATCTCAAAATTATTGACCGTACCCAATTAATTTTGGACATCTTTGCACAACGTGCCAACACTAGAGAAGGTATCATTCAAGTGGAATTGGCTCAACATAGCTACTTGCTGCCACGTTTGTCGGGTCATGGCAAGAACCTGTCCAGACTTGGTGGCGGAATCGGAACAAGGGGTCCAGGTGAAAGCAAGCTGGAGACAGACCGCCGTCACATTCGTGGTCGTATCGATGATCTGAAGCGTCATCTGGAAGAATTGACTCGTCATCGCAAGTTGCATCGTGAACGCCGTAAAAAAACAGGTATTGTTCAGGTGGCCCTTGTTGGTTATACCAATGCTGGCAAATCAACCTTACTCAAGCAGTTGACGGCTGCAGATGTGTATATTCAAGATCAGCTATTCGCTACTCTGGATCCAACATCACGTACGATGGAACTTCCAAGTGGAAAAGAAATCGTCCTTACCGACACGGTTGGATTTATTCAAAATCTACCGCATGATCTGATTGCAGCGTTCCGTGCAACGCTGGAGGAAGTGAATGAAGCAGACCTGATCCTGCATGTTGTAGACGCCTCATCAGCTATGCGTGAAGATCAGATGCGGACGGTTAATACAATTTTGCAAGAACTTGGTTCAGGGGACAAGCCGCAGTTAGTCCTGTATAACAAAAAAGATGCGTGCACACCAGAGCAGCTTGAGATGCTTCCATTGGATAAAGACCATATCAAAGTAAGCGCATTAGACGCAGACGATTTGCTTAAAATCCGTGAATTGATCCAGACAGAGCTTACAGGTGACACGAAGCGCTTCCGGATTCCGGCAGAACGTGGTGATCTTACGTCCGTCCTCTACAAAATTGGTGATGTAGTAGATACCAGCTTTGAAGAAAATGATGTAATTTATGAAGTGGAATTACAAAAAGGTGAATATGAGAAATTTGGTCATATGCTTGAAGATTTCATCGAATTGTAATACTCATGACATATTGATGTGATAAGTTGACACATAATAGATATTTAACGTCAGATTCGTGCTATGAAGGGGAATGAAGTAAGATGGTAAGCTTTGATTCAGAAATATCTGAACTTCAACATCAAGTGGAGCGTCAGATTGAAGGAAAACTGCAACAGATTGATCGGATTACAGATCACAATCAATGGAAGGTGATTAATGCTTTCCAACAGCGAAAAGTAAGTGATTTTCACTTTGCAGGTTCAACAGGTTATGCCTATAACGATCGTGGGCGTGAAGTGCTTGATGAAGTATATGCTGATGTTTTCGGCGCGGAAGCCGCGTTGGTACGTCCTCATTTTGCTTCAGGTACACATACGATTAGTACAGCTCTTTTTGGAGTGCTGCGCCCAGGGGACGAATTATTGTACATCACGGGTAAGCCTTATGACACATTGCATAAAGTTATTGGCAAACCCGGTGATGGCACAGGTTCATTACGCGATTTTGGTATCGGTTACCGTGAGACGGCCTTAACTGATGAAGGTGGAGTGGACTGGGCAGCAGTTGAAAAAAACATTACACCGGCTACAAAAGTCATTGGGATTCAACGTTCACGTGGTTATGACTGGCGCTCCTCCTTCTGTGTTGCTGAGATTGCTGAGATGGTTACGCGTGTTAAAGCGCTGAAGGAAGATGTTATCGTATTCGTAGATAATTGTTACGGTGAATTCACAGAGGAACATGAACCGACAGAAGTCGGAGTTGATCTGATGGCCGGGTCACTGATCAAGAATCCTGGTGGAGGTATTGCGGAAACCGGTGGATACATATGTGGGAAGGAACAATACGTACAGCTGGCAGCTTATCGTCTGACAGCCCCGGGAATTGGGGGTGAGGTGGGAGCAATGCTGGGGACAACACGTGGCATCTACCAAGGACTTTACATGGCTCCGACAATTGTAGGACAAGCTATCAAAGGAAGTACGTTTGCTGCTGCGATGTTTGCTGAATCCGGATTTGTAACCAAACCTGCTTGGAATGAAGCTCGCACAGATCTGATCCAGGCTGTTCAGTTTAGCTCTGCCGAGCATCTGATCGCCTTCGTGCAGGGGATTCAGCGTGCAGCAGCTGTGGATAGTCATGTGGTCCCTGAACCGTGGGATATGCCTGGTTATGAGCATCCTGTCATTATGGCGGCAGGTACGTTCATTCAGGGTGGAAGTCTGGAATTATCAGCCGACGCGCCTATTCGGGAGCCGTATATCGGGTATATGCAAGGCGGATTAACGTACTCTCATGTCAAATATGGCGTTTTGATGGCGTTACAGACTATGAAAGATCGTAAATTATTGTGAGTTTATCTAACACGTCATTGACACTTGGTAATAACTAAATGTACAATAGGGTGAAGAATAGATGACTGGAAGGTTGATGAACATGGGTGATGAAATTCGCAGAAATATGGCCTTATTCCCGATTGGTATTGTAATGAAACTTACGGATCTGTCTGCACGTCAGATTCGTTACTATGAGCAGCATAGCTTGATCGTTCCTGCGAGAACGTCAGGTAATCAACGGTTATTCTCTTTTAATGACGTAGAGAGATTGCTAGAGATCAAGGCTTTGATTGAAAAAGGAGTTAACATCGCGGGGATCAAACAAGTGATGAATCCTGTTTCAAAAGAATCCGAGGAAGCTACAGTTATCACGCCGGATACTGAAGTTAAACGCAGAGAGCTGTCCGATACGCAGTTGCACCGCTTGCTGAAGCAACAGCTTGTATCAGGTAAGAGACCAGGACAAGTATCTCTCATTCAGGGAGAGCTTTCCCGATTCTTTAATAAAAACTAAATTCGCATAACTTGGCGAGTGAGGGGAAAACATGCACTTTTGGTGTGAGACTCCTTGACCCGTGGAACTTTCTAATGTACAAATATAACAGGCAAGCCAAATACGCAGATAAGAAAGGGAGAGGTTATAGTGAGTTATACAAAAGAAGACATTCTCCGCATTTCGAAAGAAGAAAACGTACGATTCATTCGATTGCAATTTACTGATTTGCTTGGAGCTATCAAAAACGTTGAGATTCCTGTGAGTCAGTTGACTAAAGCTCTGGATAACAAAATGATGTTTGATGGATCTTCCATTGAAGGTTATGTACGTATTGAAGAGTCTGACATGTACCTCTATCCAGATCTAGATTCTTGGCTTATTTTCCCATGGGTTGCAGAGAACCGTGTTGCACGTCTGATTTGCGACGTATATCTTCCGGATGGTAATCCGTTCCCAGGAGATCCACGTGGCATCTTGAAACGAAACCTGAAGGAAGCCCAAGATATGGGATTCACTTCCTTTAACGTTGGTCCTGAACCCGAGTTCTTCTTGTTCAAAACAGACGAAAAAGGAAACCCAACTAACGAACTGAATGACCAAGGTGGTTATTTCGACCTTGCGCCTACGGATCTTGGTGAAAACTGTCGTCGTGACATCGTTATCACACTTGAAGAAATGGGCTTTGAGATCGAAGCTTCCCACCATGAGGTAGCTCCAGGTCAGCATGAGATCGACTTCAAATATGCTGATGCTCTGAAAGCGGCTGACCAGATCCAAACGTTCAAACTCGTTGTTAAAACGATTGCACGTCAGCATGGTTTACATGCGACATTCATGCCGAAACCGCTGTTTGGTATGAACGGATCCGGTATGCACTGTAACCAATCCTTGTTTAAAGGCAATGAGAACGCATTTGTTGATGAGTCGGACGAGTTGGGTCTGAGCAAAACTGCTCGTCACTTCATGGCTGGAACTCTGAAGCACGCACGTGCGTTTGCAGCAATTACTAACCCAACTGTGAACTCATACAAACGTCTTGTACCAGGTTATGAAGCACCTTGTTATGTAGCATGGTCTGCTAGTAACCGTAGCCCAATGATTCGTATTCCAGCTTCCCGTGGTCTGAGTACACGTGTTGAGGTTCGTAACCCGGATCCGGCTGCTAACCCTTACCTGGCTTTGTCTGTTCTGTTGAAAGCAGGTCTGGACGGAATCAAACGTGAGCTTTCCTTACCAGCTCCAATTGACCGTAACATCTACATCATGTCAGAAGAAGAGCGTGTGGAAGAAGGTATTCCAAGCTTGCCAGCTGACCTGAAAGAAGCATTGAATGAATTGATCCGCAGCGAAGTCATCTGTGACGCTCTCGGCGACCACGCCTTGGCTCACTTCTATGAGCTGAAAGAAATTGAGTGGGATATGTATAGAACACAAGTCCACCAATGGGAACGCGATCAATATATTACGTTGTACTAATAGCTCAATCCCTTGGCGCTCTAGCGCTGAGGGGTTTTTCTTTTTGTGGGCAAGTACCTATATATTTAAAGAAAAATCAAAATGCCCACAAAATGCCCACAAAATATTTTTCTAATCGAAAATTTCTTCAGTGAATTTCTCAAATCTATCTATATTGCTTTTTCTGGATCTTGCCAGAGATGTGGGCATATACATCTGATGTGATCTGAATACTTCCGTGACTTAATTGTTCTTGAACGAATTTCATATCTGCCCCGGACTCAGGAAAAAGAACCGCGCAGGTATGTCGGAGAGAGTGAAAGGGGCGTGATGGGAGATCACAACGTTGTAAGATGCGGGAGAAGGCATTGAATAATGAATTGGGCAAGAAGTTTCCATCTTCCCTACATAGAACCAGATCAAGGTCATGGTGGTATCTATCCCCAAGTATCCCTTTGTTATGTTCCTGCCACTCTCTGTGAAATGTGATGTCATTTACTAGATGTGTAGTAATTTTTATTTTTCTTCCTGATTTTTCTGTCTTGGTGTCATTGTATAATTCTTCTTTTTATTTCAGTGGAAGATAGCTAATCATTTGTGAAAGCTCCGGAGGAGGAGATTGGTAAAGTAGTACAAAGAAGAAAAAACAGGACTCTATTAGCAAATTGATAGAGTTGTTTGCTAGATGCTTACAGAAAAAACACTGGCATGGAGCCACGGGTAGTCTATGAACCATACCTTCAAAGTACTCCAAATAAAAAAAGGCCCTCCTGCAAATTTTGCGGGGGACCCATTTGAACATCTACGACAATATTATCTAGCTGGTTTTTGTGAATTGAATTGTATAAGGTTCGTTGTAGTTGTTAATGCCGTTATCCATGATTCTGAAGTAAACCTTCTCACCAGGTTTAGCATTCCAACTAATTGCCTCTGGGTATCCCCGTCCATTCCAGTTATCCATTTGAATGGATAAGATTGCACCGCTTGCATTCATTTTAATAACACCCATAACAATGTCGAAGTTCGCTGGTGGAGTGGCTATAACAGAATATGTGATTTCGGATGAACCGTTTGTATTGTCGACTACATAAAAATCGTTGTCGCTCATGCTATCTAAATACTGTGTTGCGCTAAATCCGGAAGACTGGCTAACACTTGAATACATCACTTCTGCTGTCTGAAAGGAATCAGCCCAACCTGTTTTAGCGAATGCAGAACTTGAACCGAATGCCAATAAACAAGCAGTTGCCATAACAGAAATAGAGAATTTTCTTAATCTTTTCATTTTCAAACCTCCCAAATATACTAGAACCAATAGAGTAAGATTCTGTTTTAAGTTATTATTTGAAATTAAAAATATCGAAGAGACTCTCGCAATTAGGTTGGCCAACCATGGATAAATATACCATATGTAATTGTTGTTTGTAAATAATAATATTGTAAAATGTTGGGTTTGCAATTATTATTTTAAAATGTTTTGTTTATTGAATTGATAGAAACAAGTTATTTTTAAAAAAATCTAATTGTTAAATTATAGATGTCCCTGTAATAAAAGAAGGCTTCTGATTGAATTCAGAAGCCTTCTTTTATTATTGTATTTAATATACGTAAATATTATTATGATGATAAAATTACTCGATTTTCGTTACGTAACCTTCATAGTTTCCGTAATATAATCCGTTTGAATAGGTAGTCGATGCTAGGTTGAGTACTCCATACCAAACTCCATCAGCATAAGTATATGTCTTTGGAACATACTTCGCATCTTCATACTTATTGTTAGCATCTGAATATCTCACATATTTTTGCGTCGCCTGAATCGTTACACTTTGTGCAGTTACAGAACCTTGAACAGAAGATGAGGGAGTGGCAAGTGATGCTGGAACAGCAATACTTGCTACAATAGCAGTGAGCGCTCCAATGGTGGCTAGTTTCTTTTTTTATGTAAATACCTCCTAAATTAATGAATTATAAAACTAAAAATACCATATAATTATATGTAAATTATAACATATATAACGTTGTGATTTGTATTTCTCACCCTACAAATCTACTAACGACCTCCCAAAAATTCCTCCAACTATTAAGAATATATCCACTCTAACAGATTTGGATCAGCATGAAATGTATCGGATCAGTGAGATACTAGATGACTCATATAATAGAAGTAGTGCGGTTGATTTGATATTATTTAACACTTTCTTCAAAGAATGCTCTTAGGAGTAGTTGTTGGATTATAATCTGCTGCTGTAAAAATTGTGGCCGGGAACGGATAAATCATCTGAAAGCAAATTGGCCACAAATGTCCCCTGAATTCTTCTTCATCATCTCACGTAACATTCCTGTGTTTATCTGTAACCAAGGCTTACATTTATATAACAAAACACGTTTGTTCGTCGATTAAGATAATGGTAAACCGTAAAACTCTCTTTATTTAAAGAATTGTATCAATTCATGTTAGTAATAGAACAATACCATTATTATTTATCAACTAAGCTATTGAAGAGAAACTGAAATTAGAATTCTTTCTATAATGGATTAAACTGTCGGAGGCAAAAGATTTTAATAATGCTTCCTTAGAAATTCTGATAGTCACGAAATATAAAGTATACTTACAATCACTCTTTCAAAATTCCAACCATCGTCGATTACATACAAATGGATGTTTCATTAGTATGTTGAAAGTTTCATATAGAAGAGGTATACTTTAATTAAATTTTGAACAATTAAATTTTAAATAATTAATTGGAGATGTTGATATGGATCAGGCAAAACAACTTGTGACAGAACAACGTACATTTTTTTATACAGGACAAACTAAAAATATCGAATATCGGATTAATGCGCTTCAACAGCTTAGAAAAGGAATTGAAAAGTATCAGCAACGGATTCAAGATGCACTTCGGGCGGATCTGAACAAATCTGAGGCGGAAGCTTACGGTTCCGAGATTCGCATTGTTTTGGGTGAACTGGATTTTGCATTAGAACACCTGCAGGAATGGGCTGCACCAAAACAAGTTCCAACCAATTCGAATATGCCGGATGGGGTGAGCACCATTTACCCTGAACCATACGGAGTGGCTCTTATTATTGCACCTTGGAACTATCCTTTCCAACTGGCCTTTGGTCCACTGATTGGAGCAATTGCAGCCGGTAACTGTGCAGTTATCAAGCCTTCTGAATTAACACCAGCCGTATCTCGTCTGACGTATGATCTGATTAAGGAGATCTTCCCTGAGGAGTATATTGCCGTTATGGAAGGTGAAGTTGAGGCAAGCACAGCATTGTTGAAAGAGAAGTTTGATTATATTTTCTTCACAGGCAGCACAGGTGTTGGTCGCATTGTTATGAAGGCAGCTGCGGAGCATTTGACTCCTGTAACTCTTGAGTTGGGTGGTAAGAGTCCTGCTATTGTCCATAGCGATGCAGATCTGAAGCTGGTGGCCCAGCGTATTGTTCGTGGTAAGTTCCTGAATGCAGGCCAAACATGCGTTGCTCCGGATTACTTGCTTGTACATGAACAAGTTCATGATGAATTGATCAATCTGATTGGCGCTGAGATCAAAGATAAATTTGGGGATGATGTGTTACAGAATGCTGATTTCCCGCACATTGTCAACGCGCGTAACTTTGATCGGTTGTCGAAATTCCTCACAGATGGCAAAACGCTGATTGGTGGACGTTCTGTACGTGAGCAGTTGTTCATTGAGCCGACTGTACTTGGCGATGTGAACTGGGAATCAGCTGTCATGCAAGAAGAGATCTTCGGTCCGATTCTTCCTGTATTTACGTACAGTGACCTTGATCCTATGCTGGATGAGATTGTTCGCCGGCCAAAACCATTGGCGCTATATCTTTTCACACAGGATGAGCAACTGCAGGATCAGGTTCTGAATCAAGTATCCTTCGGTGGGGGATGTATTAATGACACACTTTCTCATATGACTTCACATTATCTACCGTTTGGTGGTGTAGGAGAGAGCGGTATGGGCTCATATCACGGACAACAGAGCTTTGATGTGTTCTCGCATCACAAGAGTGTTCTGAAACGCAGTGAATAATTAGCCGCAAAAATAACATAAACATGAAAAAAAGAGGTTGTCCTGTTGATCAGGGCAACCTCTTTCGTATTTCATTACATCTAATTTTGTTACTCAAGTTAAATATTAATGAATATCTCGGAAAAGGCCAATGACTTTACCCAGAATACTAACATGTTTCAAACGTAAAGGTTCGAAGGTCGCATTCTCCGGTTGAAGGCGAATATGATCTTTCTCTTTATAGAACGTTTTCACTGTAGCTTCATCGTCTTCAGTCATTGCAACGACGATATCACCGTTATCAGCAGTTTGCTGTTGACGGACAATAACGTAATCTCCATTAACGATTCCAGCTTCCACCATACTATCTCCCACTACTGAAAGCATAAACACTTTCTGTTCGCCTACATAGTGTGTAGGAAGAGGGAAGTAGTCTTCAATGTTCTCGGTTGCAGTGATTGGAACCCCGGCTGTAACCTTACCAACAACAGGAATACGTGCAACGCTATGAGCAAATTGATGAGAATGCTCAGATTCTTCCTGGCTCAAAAGCTCAATGGCTCTTGGCTTGGTAGGGTCGCGTCGGATCAAACCTTTTTTCTCCAAACGATCCAAATGTCCATGTACTGTTGAGCTGGAAGCAAGTCCAACCGCTTCACCAATTTCCCGTACGGAAGGAGGATACCCCTTCAACCGGACTTCATTTCGTATAAACTCCAGAATAGCCTGCTGCCTGCTGGATATCTTCGACATACCGTATCAACCCCATTTTAGTAACGTTTGGGAAAATTATAACATAGAACCTCCGTTCGTACAAACATAAGTTCTAAATAAAATAGCTTTAAATCAGTGTTTTTTAACTTATAGAACAGAAATTGGCCAAAAGTCAGAGCATAATACTGCAAATGTTTTGAAAAAGTACTTGAAATAAGATATTGCTCCTTCTAAAAAGAAGCGAACAATTGTTCTAAAAATATATTGAACAAAACAAGTGTTCGTGTTATATTGATTTCAACAGATAGGAACAAACGTTTGGAGGCGGGTATTTAATGAGATATTCTACTTATCAAAGCATTTATGAACCAATGAATTCGGAACTGGTGAAGTCTAACATAGGGAACTACAAGAAGGTTTTAGCGCGTTTCAAGATTTCTTCATGGATGTTAAAGGTAGCCATTACCTCTATGATTATATTTATTGGATGCAGCACTGTTTTAACTGTATTTGCCGGCAATGAGAATGATGTTCTGCCTGGAGGAAAGATAGCTGTTTCACAAGGGGAAACATTATGGAGTATTTCTTTGGAACATAAACCGACGAATATGGATACACGTATTTATATAGAAGCAATTAAGAAAGTGAATCAACTTCATACGACTTCCATCCAAGTGGGACAAGTACTAGCTCTACCGCAATTTGCAGAATAAAATGCACATCAATGAGTGTTAACGCGTGTCAGCTTGACAAGCTGCCTTTATAATGGCAAAGTTAATATGACTTTGTATTTTTGGAGGGGACAAGCTTGGATATAGATAGTCTGGTAGCACGCATTAACGAATTGGCTCGTAAGCAAAAGTCCACTGGATTGTCGGAGGAAGAACTTGCCGAACGTGCCGAGCTAAGAGAGATTTATTTGAGTAATATTCGCAGCAATTTCAGACAACAACTGGATACCATTGAGATTGTTGATGATGAGAATGACAAAGGCCACCAAGGCAAACTCAAACACTAACGAAACCTAATGATATCATTATGATATTTAGGTTTCTTCCTGTTATTTTGAGTGTGCAATTTATAGGGGGAAATGTTGGTTTACAGTTATGTAAGCCGATACAAAGACACATAAGGGGGATTCTCATGTCGCGTTCGTTCGAGAGAACGGTTAAGAAAAATTCCAAGCAGTTAAATCAGCAGCGCAAAAAAAGTGGTCAACCAATCACAGGTACACCAGGCGAAGAAGTCTTTAAGGGACGCAGCCTTTTGTTCCCTATATTTTTGATTGGTCTCGCCTTTTTGTATCTGTTTATGAGCACGTTCCTTGTGCAAGCTCCGATGACAACCTGGGACTGGGTGACGATGCTGCTTTACGTATTTTTGGCAGTCATCTTCATGCTTCGTCGTCCATACATCAAGATTAGCAGTAATCGGATTATAACGACGAAGGGTAATCGTGAACGTTCAATTGGGGTTGACGATATCGTCAAATTCAGAATCGAACCAGGTACAGTTGTTATCGAACATAACAGTCGCGGGAAAAGATGGGTGTTTACCAAGTTATTGAACCGTTACGATACAGATGCGATTGCAGAACGTTTGCTGAAGTTTGCAAAAGCACACCAGATCACCGTGGAAACCGTCGAAAAGTAATTATTGCATAAAGGGGTAGATGATCGGAATGGCGTTAAAAGCGATTTTGTTCGACCTAGATGATACTTTATTATGGGATGAGCGTAGTGTTCGAGAAGCTTTTCATGAGACTTGTCTAATCGCAGCGAAAGAGACTGGGGTTAAACCAGAAGAACTTGAAGAAGCTGTTCGTAATGAGGCACGTGGACTGTATGAATCATATGAAACCTTTTCTTTTACTAAAATGATTGGAATCAATCCGTTTGAAGGCCTATGGGCTAACTTTACTGGTGGGGATCAGCCTGAGTTCCGTCAGTTGGAACAGCTTGCTCCAGTTTACCGTAAAGAATCCTGGCGTCGTGGCTTGTTGAAATTGGGTATAGATCGGGAAGATCTTGCTGAACAACTGGCCGCACAGTTTGGAGTAGAACGGAGATCCAGACCACATGTATACGAAGAAACGATGGATACCTTGCGTCAATTACAAGGAAAGTACAAACTGTTGTTGTTAACGAACGGTTGTCCTGCTTTGCAACAAGAGAAGTTGGATGGTGTACCTGAATTGACTCCTTTCTTTGATGAGATTATTATCTCGGGTAACTTCGGAAAAGGAAAACCGGATCCATCAATATTTGAACATGCTTTGAGTAAACTGGGTGTTAAACCCGAAGAGAGCATGATGGTTGGGGATAAGTTAACGACTGATATTCGTGGTGCTTTATCATCTGGCATCCAATCCGTATGGATTAACCGTGAGCATAAGACCAACAATGAAACGTATGCGCCAGACCATGAAATAACGCATTTATCGGAATTAAATCAGCTTATTGCTAATTTCTAAGCAGATCAGCTATAACATCTTTCCTCAGCACCCTGAAACATTGGTAACTTCAATGAACGATGATGTCGTTCTTGAAGTTACCAATGTTTTTTTATTTGAACATGTTGACTAAATTACCTTGTTAAATGAGATCTCTATTTTTTTTACTAAAAGTTATTGAAATTAGGGGGAAGCTGGATTAGAATATAACTAACATACTAGTATGACTAGTATTTAGATTGTCCTAAAGCAATTTCTTTTTGACTTACTTCATTAAATGGAAGCAGGGAGTTATTGCTTATTATTTTCGATTGATTGTAAGCGCTTAATATTTTGAGAAAGCTTCTTTGGATTTGGAGATCACACCACTTAGTAAGTGCTAATTAATGATGTGAAGCACCTTGGATTGTGTGATTCTACATAATACATTAAATTGATATCGCTTACATTTAGAAATTATCTATTTCGTAGTGGGGGTGAATTTGAAGGAGTTGTTGTCTTCTACAAGAGGAGAAACGATGGGAGTTGTACATGAATTACTCTTACTTATCAAGTCCTGGATCGGAGTGAAAACAAATGGAGTCGGAAACCGCTAAAACAACGTTAACCATGACATCTTTACGTAAAGAGAGCAGATTACGAACGGCAGCAACTTTGTT
This sequence comes from Paenibacillus sp. SRL342, assembly GCF_984798905.1. Taxonomy (NCBI): domain Bacteria; kingdom Bacillati; phylum Bacillota; class Bacilli; order Caryophanales; family Paenibacillaceae; genus Paenibacillus; species Paenibacillus sp. SRL342. The sequence continues at coordinate 4,195,962 of NZ_OZ481790.1, read as the reverse complement.
CCGCAAAGACTGGCAGTTGTATTCACTGTTAATCCTTCCCATCATTTATCTCCTTATTTTCAAATATGGGCCGATGATTGGTAATGTGATTGCGTTCAGACGTTTTGTTCCTGGGGGAAGTATATTTGGAGAAACGTGGGTTGGATTAAGGTACTTCAAAATGTTCATTGAGGACCCTACCTTCTGGAGAGTATTCGGTAATACGCTGATGTTGGGCGGACTTGCGTTACTCTTTACATTCCCGGTTCCAATCATTTTTGCCTTGATGCTTAACGAAGTGAAGAGTAAACGATTCAAAAAATTTGTACAGACCGCGTCTTATCTGCCTCATTTTCTGTCGATCGTTATCGTTGCGGGTATGATCCTGCAGCTGACAGCAGTGAATGGTTCCATTAATGGACTGGTGGCTTTCTTCACCGGAGACAATATTCCTTTTATGCAGCGGGCTGAGTGGTTCAGAACAATCTATATCACTTCTGAGGTATGGCAGGGTATGGGTTGGGGAGCAATTCTTTATCTGGCTGCCCTAACAACCATTGATGATTCTTTGTATGAAGCTGCGCGTATCGATGGTGCCAATCGGTGGAAGCAAACGATTCATGTAACGTTACCAGGGATCTTGCCAACGATTGTGACTTTATTGATTTTGAACATGGGTAATTTCCTGGCTGTTGGATTTGAAAAAATCTTACTCTTGTACAATCCGCTGATCTACGAGACATCTGATGTGATCTCCACTTACCTGTATCGGGTTGGACTGGAATCCAGTAACTTCAGTTATGCTACCGCAATTGGCTTGTTCGAATCGCTGATCGGTCTGATTCTGGTGTTCTCCGTAAATGCCATCTCACGCAGACTGACTCAAAGAAGCTTATGGTAAAGGAGGAGCATCATGCAGGAATCCAGATCTTACAAGGTATTTAAAGTATTCAACGTTATCTTTCTGCTGTTCGTGGTATTTATAACGCTCTATCCATTCTTAAATGTCGTGGCACAATCCTTCAGTAGTGAGTCCTATATTAATTCGGGTAAGGTAAGTCTGTTCCCAAGAGGATTCAATGTAGAGACATACAAGACAATCTCACGTGACAGCATGTTCTGGACCAACTATAAAAACACGATTATCTACACCGTAGTAGGTACATTAATCTCCATGTTTATGACGACTATTTTCGCATATGCCCTGTCCAAAAAGAGGTTGATGGGTCGCAAGTTTCTGACGATGTTCGCCGTATTCACGATGTTCTTTAGTGGTGGATTGATTCCAAACTATGTGTTGATTAATTCCCTTGGGTTCAACAACACCATGTGGGCACTTGTTGTTCCTGGCGCAATTAGCATATACAACATGCTGATCATGAAGTCATTTTTTGAAAATATGCCTGAAGAACTGGAGGAAGCTGCCTCCATTGACGGTTTGAACACCTACGGGATCTTGTTACGCATTATATTGCCGCTTAGTAAAGCAGTTATGGCAACCATGGTGCTGTTCTACGCAGTAGGTCATTGGAATTCCTGGTTCCCAGCCTTTCTGTATTTGGACAAAAAAGAACTGTTCCCGGTCACCATTTATTTGCGCAATATGATTGCAGGAGCGACCAGCGGGGCGTCTGCCGGTGCAACCTCAGCTGATAACCTGACACAGATTGCTGCCAATATTAAGTCTGTAACGATGGTATTAACCATCTTGCCGATACTCACCATCTATCCATTTGTCCAAAGATACTTTGTAACCGGTATCATGTTAGGGTCTGTTAAACAGTAATACGTAGAAGCTAGAATACCTAAACCAAATTCAGGGGGATAACCTAAATGAATCAAAAGCCACGTAAGTTTGTTGGTAAAATGGTGTTGGCAACAATGATGACTGTTGTTCTGGCAGCATGTAGCAGCGGTACCGGACCTGGAGGTGATGTCACTGAAGTTCAAACCAAGGCAGCGATGGAGACGTACAATGTAGGGGATACATTCAAGGCGACCGAGCCATTTAATCTCTCCATACTCTATAGTGATCAACCTAGTTATCCATATAAAAAAGACTGGTTACTTTTTAATAAAATTACCGAACTGACGGGTGTTACGCTTGAGCCAACGATTGTACCGATGAGTGATTACTCTCAGAAGAGATCTCTGTTGATTAGCTCCGGTGATGCACCACTGGTTATTCCCAAAACGTATCCTGGTGAAGAGTCTGCATTTGTGTCCTCCGGTGCGATACTGCCGATTAGCGATTATATTGATTTGATGCCAAACTTCAAGGATAAAGTGGAAAAATGGGGATTGGAAGATGAACTTGAAGGGCTGCGACAGGAAGATGGAAAGTACTATGTACTCCCGGGTCTGCATGAGGAAGTATGGCCAGATTACACATTACTCGTAAGAACGGATGTCTTTGAAGAAAATAACATCGCCATCCCAACCACTTGGGACGAATTGTATGATGCAGCCAAAAAGCTGAAAGAGATCTACCCGGATTCCATTCCATTCTCGGACCGTTTCCAATTCAATAGTACGTTGAACATCGCTGCTACTGGTTTTGGAACCAAGGCTGGATGGGGGTTTGGTAACGGATTGACGTATAAGGAAGATCAGGATGAATTTGTATACACGGCTACAACACCAGAATACAAAGAGATGCTAACGTACTTTAACAAGTTGGTATCCGAAGGATTACTCGATAAGGAGAGTTTTACACAGGATGATGATCAGGCTGTACAGAAATTTGTATCCGGCAAATCATTCATGATTAATGGTAATTCCCAAACGGTAGTGCTGCACCGAAATGATATGAACAAAACGCTGGGAGAAGGTAAATACTCAGTTGCAAAAATTACAGTTCCTGGTGGGCCAAAAGGGCAATTAATGTCCGGCTCCAGACTTGAAAACGGTGTCATGATATCCGGGAAAATTCAAAAAAGCGAAAACTTCAAAGCCATTATGCAATTTGTGGATTGGTTATACTACAGTGATGAGGGTCAAGAGTTTGCCAAATGGGGCGTTGAAGGTGAAACATTCACCAAAGAGGGCGGAAAACGCAAATTGGTAGAAGATGTGAACTACAATGGTTTGAATCCAAAAGGCACGAAGGATCTGCGTATTGACTTTGGTTTCTCTGGTGGTGTATTTGCCTACGGGGGTACCACAGACCTGCTGCAATCCATGTTTAGTGAAGAAGAGTTGAAATTCCAGCAAGACATGAAGGATACCAAGGAAGTGATTCCGGCAGAACCACCGATTCCTTACTCTTCAGAGGACCGTGAACGGGTGACACTTCTGAGTACACCACTGAAAGACTACTCTGATCAGAATACACTTAAATTTATCTTGGGTGAGCGGGACTTGTCTGAATTCGATACATTTGCCAAAGAGCTTGAGAGTCAAGGGTTATCTAATTATCTGAAGCTGGCAAATGATACGTACAAAGCCTACAAAGAAAACAAGCAATAATATAGTTGATGTTGGCCAGATTACCGTTTCACACAGATATATAAGTGGAACGGTAATTTGTGCTAAGATGAATGAATACGGCTGATAGAAAGAGGTCAAGGCATGTCACTTAATCAAAAAATTAGAGGCTCGACCCGGGCATATTCATATAACCTGTTAAAAGAACGAATTCTTCACCTGGAACTTAAGCCGGGTACCAAGATTTCAGAGAAAGAGATTGCAGATGAACTGCAGGTGAGCAGAACACCCGTTAGAGAAGCATTCATGAAGCTTGCTGAAGAAGAACTGCTGGACATTATTCCCCAGAGTGGAACAATTGTCTCTCATATTAATCTGGAGCATGTGGAAGAAGGCAGGTTTATGCGGGAGAAGATGGAGAAGGAAATCGTGACTTTGGCTTGTGTTTCTTTTCCTGAAGAGTTCAGATTTCGACTTGAAACCAACATTGCAATGCAGGAAGTCTGTATAGGGAAAAACAATTTCTATCGACTTTTTGAACTGGATGAAGAGTTTCATCAGATTTTGTTCCAGGGCACGGGTAAGCTGAGAACATGGAAAATGTTGCAACAGCTGAATATTCCGTTTAATCGGTTGCGTTTATTACGTCTAGCTGAGGACTCCAACCTGGAGGTCATTATCTCCCAGCACAAAGAGATTTATCGTCTTATCACAGAGCGTCAGACCGAGCAAGCTGTTCAGGTGATGGAAGCTCATCTTAGACTAGTTGTTATTGAACAGGAATCGATAAAAGCGAAATACCCGCATTATTTTATATAATGCACCGATGTTGTATACTACTCTCCATATGCATATGCCAAAACCCCTGTTCAATTGAACAGGGGTTTTGGTTAAGCAAGTTGTAACACGAGATTGTTAGGCTTGTTTGATAAAAGTAGGATCAGGGTATGGATCTGCAATCCAGCCATCTTTTTCGATGAACAGACGTACAGCAATAATTTGTTTGTTCTCCATTAAAGTGAAGAAGTGCGGTGTATTCTCAGGTACCGAGATAACGTCTCCAGGAGACAGTTCTACATTAAAGTAGCCGACATCATCTGTAGCTTTGATAACAAAGATTCCTTTACCAGCGACAATCGCACGAATCTCATCTTCAGCGTGGGTGTGGATCTCTTCGAACTTGGCCAGCTTTTCTTCGATATCTGGTGTTTGTTCGGACAGCGTGATGACATCCCAGATCTGGTATCCGCGACGTGCAGCCAAATCTCTGATTTCATAATCGTAAGTTTCCAAAACCTCGGTTTTCTGTTCATCAGTTAATCCAAAGTTATTTTGCAGATCAGTGTTCAGTTTGGATGCGTCCCACTTCTCATATAATACTTCGTATTTGTTCAAGAAATTTCGAACATTTTCGTCACCAGTGATGCGTTCGTTCGTATTTCGGATAACAATTTCAGCCATGTTCTTTCCCTCTTTTCCACTTGGTTTAATTGAATTATATCGGATTGCTTTGTTTTTGTCGATTCTCAAATTCCGTTCATATTCGTGCAAACCCGCCATCTTTCGGGACCAAACCCGATCTTTCACATTAAGTTAGTTTCTGTTAAACTAAGATTTAACGTTTTGCGGGGGTGAAGATATTGGATAAGATTAGTCTACACGATGCATTAAAACAACGAATATTAATCCTCGACGGTGCAATGGGGACCATGATTCAACAAGTTGATTTGACTGGCGAAGATTTTGGCGGCGAAGATTTGGATGGATGTAATGAAATGTTAGTGCTTACTCGTCCAGAGCTGATCCAGCGCATTCATGAAGAATATCTGGAGGCCGGAGCCGATTTAATTGAAACCAATACATTTGGTGCTACATCCGTTGTGCTTGCTGAGTACGATATTCAGGATCGGGCACGTGAGATCAACCTGGAAGCAGCCAGAATTGCGAAAGCTGCGGTTGATCGTTTCTCTACACCGGAATCTCCACGTTATGTGGTAGGAGCGATGGGACCAACAACCAAAACACTGTCTGTAACTGGGGGCGTAACGTTCCAGGAACTTATCGACAGTTATTTGGAGCAAGCGCTTGCTTTAATAGAGGGAGGCGTTGATGCGCTACTACTCGAAACCTCACAGGATACCCTCAATGTAAAAGCAGGCAGCATTGGAATTCAGCAGGCCTTCGAACAGAGTGGTGTTACACTGCCCCTGATGATATCAGGAACGATCGAACCGATGGGAACGACCCTTGCGGGTCAGAACATCGAATCCTTTTATATATCCTTAGAACACCTTAACCCAATTTCGGTAGGACTAAACTGTGCTACGGGTCCAGAGTTCATGCGTGACCACATTCGCTCGCTTTCCGGAATGGCATCGGTTGCCGTTAGTTGTTATCCGAACGCGGGTCTTCCGGATGAGAATGGTAATTACCATGAGTCACCGGACTCGCTTGCTCAGAAGATTGGTGCTTTTGCCGAACAGGGCTGGTTGAATATTGCTGGTGGATGTTGCGGGACAACCCCTGCACATATTCGGGCGATGCGCGACAAACTTGCCCAGTACCCCCCAAGAGAAATGAACGGAACACATCCACCAGCATTGTCTGGTATAGAACCAATCTACATTGAACAGGACAATCGTCCATACATGGTTGGTGAGCGTACGAACGTGCTGGGATCACGTAAGTTCAAACGACTCATTGTAGAAGGCAAGTATGAAGAAGCTTCGGAAATTGCTCGTGCTCAAGTGAAAAATGGAGCGCACATTGTTGACGTGTGTGTACAAGATCCGGACCGTGAAGAGTCTGAAGACATGGTGAAGTTCCTTGAACTGGTTGTGAAAAAAGTTAAGGTTCCTCTCATGATCGATACGACAGATGCTTCAGTAATTGATCTGGCCCTCCAGTACTCACAAGGTAAGGCGATAATTAACTCCATTAACCTTGAGGATGGCGAAGAGAAATTTGAGCTGATTACGCCGTTGCTTCATAAATATGGTGGTGCGGTAGTTGTCGGAACGATTGACGAACGGGGTCAGGCGATTAGTCGGGAAGACAAGCTTGACGTAGCCAAGCGCTCTTACGATTTGCTGGTGAACAAATATGGTCTCAAACCAGAAGACCTGATTTTTGATACGTTGGTGTTCCCGGTAGGTACGGGGGATGAACAGTACATCGGTTCAGCCAAAGAAACGATTGAAGGTATAAGAGTGATTAAGGAAGCGATGCCAGAATGTCATACGATCCTCGGGATCAGTAACATTTCATTTGGGCTGCCTGAAGCAGGTCGTGAAGTGCTGAACTCCGTATTTTTGTATGAATGTACCAAAGCAGGTCTCGACTATGCGATCGTGAACACTGAGAAACTTGAGCGTTATGCATCCATTTCGGAAGAAGAACGTAGACTCTCGGAAGAGCTTTTATACAATACAAATGATGCAACACTCGCGGCGTTCGTAGCGGCGTTCCGTAACAAGAAGGTTGAGAAGAAGGAAAAAATCTCGAACCTTTCATTAGAAGAGCGTCTCGCTTCATATGTTGTGGAAGGAAGTAAAGAAGGATTGCTGCCGGATCTGGAGCAGGCACTTGCCAAATACACAGCACTTCAAGTGATTAACGGTCCACTGATGCGGGGGATGGAGGAAGTAGGTCGTCTCTTTAACAACAATGAGTTAATTGTTGCTGAGGTGTTGCAGAGTGCGGAGGTTATGAAAGCTTCTGTAGCATATCTGGAGCAATTCATGGAGAAGAACGAGACTTCGGTTAAAGGCAAAATCATTCTGGCCACAGTTAAAGGCGATGTGCATGACATCGGGAAGAACCTAGTTGAGATCATCCTGTCCAATAACGGTTACCAGATCATTAATTTGGGTATAAAAGTACCACCAGAACGTATCATTGAGGCATATCGAGAAGAAAAAGTCGATGCGATCGGTCTCTCGGGTCTATTGGTCAAATCAGCGCAACAGATGATTCTTACCGCTCAGGATTTGCGAACAGCAGGTATTGATGTGCCTATTATGGTTGGCGGAGCGGCGCTAACACGTAAATTCACCAAAAATCGTATCCGTCCTGAATATAACGGAATGGTTGTATATGCCAAAGATGCGATGGACGGTCTGGATCTGGCGAACAAATTGATGAATCCCGTTGCACGTGAAGTGATGCAACTGGAGATGGAAGCAGAAAAAGAAGCTGATGCTTCAAGTGCTGTAGCTGTTCAGGCTCTTCCAGAGCTTACGCGAGTGGAGCGTTCGGATATTGCTGTAGATAATCCTGTTCTTGTACCGCCTGATCTGGAGCGGCATACGATGCGCAACTATCCTTTATCACATATCCTGCCATACGTGAACATGCAGATGTTGCTTGGACATCATCTGGGGTTGCGCGGTTCAGTTGAACAACTGCTTGCTTCAGGTGATAAGAAGGCTACCGACCTGAAAGCAGTCGTGGATGATATCATGCACGAGGCTGTTCGTGACGGGATTATTCAGGCGCATGCTATGTATCGTTTCTTCCCGGCTCAATCCAGTGGTAACAGCGTCATTATCTATGATCCAAAGGACAACAGTAATATTTTGCATACATTTACGTTCCCACGTCAAAAAGTCGAGCCGTTCCTGTGCCTGTCCGACTTCCTGAAGCCTGTTGAATCCGGTCAGATGGATTATGTTGGTTTCATGGTTGTCACGGCCGGACACGGTGTACGTGAACTATCCACTGCGTGGAAAGATCAGGGGGATTATCTCCGCTCCCATGCTCTGCAATCCGTAGCGCTTGAAGTAGCAGAGGGATTAGCTGAACGTGTGCATCATATGATGAGAGATATATGGGGATTCCCGGATTCTGCCCAGATGACCATGAAGCAACGTCATGGTGCACGCTATCAAGGGATCAGGGTATCTTTTGGATATCCGGCTTGTCCGGATCTGGAAGACCAAGGGCCGCTGTTCAAGTTGCTGCAGCCTGAGGATATCGGTGTGGAATTGACGGAAGGTTTCATGATGGAACCCGAAGCTTCCGTATCAGCGATGGTATTCAGCCATCCGCAAGCTAAGTATTTTAATGTAGAGAAGGCATAAATTCAGTAGAGTGTCAGGCAAAGCCCTCCGCATTGTCGGAGGTTTTTTGCTGGCAACAGAAAGAGGTGCGATCCAGAATGGAACTATATTTCCTGGGAACTAACGCTGGTGTACCTACGCTTCAACGGAATGTAACTTCCATTGGGCTACGCATGTTGGATGAGCGCAGAGCTTTGTGGTTGTTTGACTGCGGGGAAGGAACGCAACACCAGATTTTAAGTTCTCCGCTTAAACTGAGCAAATTGGAGAAAATATTCATTACTCATCTGCATGGTGATCATGTATTTGGACTTCCAGGACTGCTTTCGAGCAGAGCCTATCAAGGTGGCACCACACCATTAACCGTATATGGTCCGCCAGGTACGGAACGAATGATCAGTACAACAATGGAGCTTAGCCAATCCCGGGTTAACTATGAGTTGAATATCGTGGAACATACGGGCGGCGTTCTGTTCGAGGATGACAGTTTTATCGTGGAAGCGGCTTTGCTTGAGCATCGGATTGACAGCTATGGATACCGGATTACGGAAAAAGATCGTCCAGGAAGCCTGGACCCAGCCAAACTGGCGGAATACGGTTTGAAACCAGGCCCATTGTTCGGCCGGCTCAAACGTGGAGAAACCATTACGCTGGATAACGGTGATTCGCTTCGTCCAGAAGATGTATTGGGAGCGCCAAAACGTGGTATGGTAATCACCATATTGGGTGATACACGTCCATGTGACAATGTACAGCCTCTTTCCATCAATGCAGATGTGCTTGTGCATGAAGCTACATTCATGCATGATCTGGCCGATACAGCGCATGAGTACTATCATAGTACTTCTAAACAAGCGGCAGAAGCGGCTAGAGCAGCCAATGTAGGGCAACTAATCATGACTCACTTCAGTTCACGCTATAAGGATGAGGATCAACTTCAGCCACTTTTGGAAGAGGCTCAGTCCGTATTCCCGAATACCAGACTTGCAAACGAACACCAGCTTATTCCTGTCGTGCATCGCAAGCAAGAATCTTAACACTGATTGCGAACCAGTTCACGGTTAAACACGTCATATAAAGATCCGGGTAATTGCACGGGACTGAGGGAGAGGAACTCCCGCGGTCCCTTTTGCAATCTGGTCAGAAAGCGTGTAGGATGGGCAATATGAAGAGGGAAATGATTCAAATTATTTTCCGGGAAAGCGCAGGAAATGACAAGCTTGTACAGAAGACGCGCGAGTTAAACCGTCGGTGTTCGATCCGGTTCGACTTGTTGCGTGCATATGTCAGCAAGCCATTATTTTTTGCCTGAATACATAGGTTCGCGGTCAAGTTCGAGGTAAATGATTAAGGACATGAAATGTTAATGGAATAAAGAAAGGAAGTGCTGTGTGTGATTAAGGCCTATCTGATTGACTTGGATGGTACGCTCTATCATGGCAGACATCGTATCGAAGGAGCCGATCAGCTTATTCGAACACTGCAAGAGCTAGGAAAGCCGTATTTATTCGTAACAAATAATTCTTCCCGTACACCACAAGGTGTGGCAGATCATCTGAACGGGATGGGCATACCTGCCGACGCGTCTCAAGTATGCACTTCTGCAGTGGCAGCTGCTGAATATGTTGCTGAAGAGTCCCCAGGTGCAACAGTGGCATGTATCGGAGAAGCAGGATTGCTGCAAGCCATAGAAGAAGCAGGACTACAGCTGACGGAAGATGCACCAGAATATGTGATACAGGGGATTGATCGTGAATTTTCCTATCATAAACTGACCAAGGCGCTAAGGTGGATTAATGCGGGATCAAAATTCATCATGACCAACCCGGATCTGCAGCTTCCTTCCGATGACGGACTGACACCTGGGGCGGGGACTATTGGAGCAGCAATTGAAGCCGCGACCGGCGTTCATCCTACCGTCATCGGCAAGCCATCGAGTGTTATAATGAAGTCGGCCATTAGCCGGCTAAACCTGGCATCTCATGAAGTGGCAGTGATCGGAGATAATATGCGAACCGATATTGCAGCTGGAGTTGCAGCAGGGTGTGAGACGCTGTTGGTACTTACTGGTGTGACAACACGAGATAATATGGATGGACACATTCAAGCAGCGAAGGCTCGACCTGATCATGTGTTTGAAGATTTGCATAAATTGATGGAGTGGCTGTCGCAAGAGGCAGACCAAGCTTCCAAAAAGGGGTAATGTACGATGCCGGAACTACCGGAAATGGAAAATTACCGGACCTTGCTGTCCGAGAACATACTTGATCTACTGATTACAGGTGTTGTAATTAACCGCGATAAAACGATAAATACGGAGCCTGATCTGTTCATCAATGAACTTACAGGCAATCGCATCATATTTGTTGAGCGCCGAGCGAAGCATCTGATTTTCCACTTGGCTAATGGTAAACGTCTGGTGCTGCACCTCATGTTGGGCGGTATGATTTTCTGGGGCACGGAAGAAGAACGTCCTGATCGTTCCACACAAGTGGAAATCCAGTTTGGCGATCACATTTTATTCTTTATTGGACTGCGCTTGGGTTATTTACATCTGCTTACTTCGAAAGAAACCGAAGAGGCGATGTCTGATCTTGGACCTGAACCTTTGGATCGACGGATGAATGTGGAACGCTTTGCTTCTCTGTTGAAAGGTCGTCGGGGCACACTTAAGACAACGTTGGTAAACCAGCATATCATTGCAGGGATTGGCAACTGTTATTCGGATGAGATTGCCTTTGCTGCCGGTCTGAGACCAAGCTCCAAAACGCAGAACATTGCGACTTCACCAGAGCTGACGGAGCGCCTGTTCCATTCGATGCAGTCCGTGTTGCGTGAAGCAGCTTCTGAGGGTGGTTATATGGAAATGCCACTGATGCAAGGAGATACGAAGACAGGAAGTTTTGACGAGCAATGTCGGGTGTACGATCGGGAAGGCGAGACTTGTCCGCGCTGCGGGGGAACGATTGAACGAGTGGAAATTACGGGCAAGAAGGCATTCTTCTGTCCGAAATGCCAGCATGAGGCCTAACAGCGGAATCGGGGCACATGTCAGCACTAGAGGTGGATTTCTTCAGGCAGCCAAGAGAGCACATGCAATGGGGGCAACGGCATTTCAGTATTTTCCGAAGAACCCGCGTAGTCTTGGTCTGAAAAGTCTGGATCTCAAGGATGCTGAGCAGTGCAGGGATTGGTGTGAACAGCAGGGACTTGCTTCGATTGCACATTCACCCTATCCCACGAATCCGGCGTTGGGTATGACCCGTGGAGAGGCGGGGTTTCATGCTACAATAGCTTCTATTCGCAATGATCTTGAAATTTCGAATGCTTGCGGTTCTGTTGGGACGGTGGTCCATTTTGGACATATCAAAACAAACGATCCGCTGGAGGGTTATCAGAACCTCATTCATTGTCTGGATACCGCCTTGGAGAATTGGAATGGACATTCAAAGGTACTGATTGAAAATCAGGCAGGTGATCATGGCCCGATGGGCACGACAATGGAAGAAATGATACAGATTCGCAAATTGAGCCGATATCCGGAACATATTGCTTTTTGTTTTGACACATGCCATGCTTTTGCTTCAGGTTTGTGGGCGTCAGGCAACGAAGCGGTGATGCTCGATAAGGGCAGGATGCTCGGATACTGGGAAAATGTTGCTGCTGTACATTTCAATGATTCCAAATATGCGTCTGGTTCATGTAAGGATAGACATGCGAGAATCGGACAGGGTTATATCGGAAATGAATCGATGAAAGCATTGTTAAATGCGCCTGAGTTCCAAAATGCGGTTGTTGTGCTAGAGACAGAAACGGGCGAAGATGGAACGCACCATGATGATATAGCGCTCATGCGTTCCTGGCTATAATGGGGAGAGGAGCGATTGTATGCATGTTTTTCTGGATGACTATCGGGCGTGTCCGAAAGGATTTGTTCTGGCAACAAATGCAGAAGAGTGCCTGATGCTGCTAAGAGAAGGTGACGTGGACATTTTGTCTCTGGATTATGAGCTTGGTCCGGATTCGCCTAACGGCGGTGAGGTCGCGGCATCCATTGTACGAGAAGGTTTATTTCCGCGCGAGATCTATTTGCATACGTCCAGTATGTTTGGGAAACGCCAGATGTACGAGATGTTATATAGCAATAAACCGGATTCGGTAACCATTCATAATGGGCCAATGACGGGTGAGGTCATGCTGCGTGTTGCTGCGGGAGAAGAAATTTAATGAAGCCAATTACATCCAAAATGTTAATGCGCAGTGTATGGGAAGGCATGCCACAGGCTGTATTTATATATACCCCTTTATGTGGGACATGTGCGGCAGCACGGCGTATGTTAGATGTCGTTGAGCACATGCTGCCAGAAGGTATTTTATCCGAAATGAACATTCATGACATTCCTGAACTTGTACAACAATTTCAAATTTCAAGCGTACCAGCAGTGATGCTGTTTGACGGCCAGTTAGATGTTCCAAAAATGGTTTATCGGATGAGCTCTGTGGAGCATTTGCTCTCGGAGATCCGAAAGGCGGTGCTGAAATGAGTATAATCTCGATGGAACATGTCTCACTTAGACGAGAAGAGAATCAAATCTTGGATGACGTACATTTGCGTATCGAACAAGGCGAACATTGGGTTATTCTGGGCCGGAATGGTTCTGGAAAAACAACGTTACTCGAAATGATGAACGGATATATGTTTCCAAGCCAGGGACGTATTGAAGTACTCGGTAATTTGTATGGACAATGTGACGTCAGGGAAGTACGTAAGGAAATCGGTTATATCAGCCAAACGTTGATTGAGAAACTCACACCCAGAGATCCGGTATGGGAGGTCGTCGCTACAGGAGCTTATGCTTTTTTGCGTTTTTATCAGACAATTCCTGATGAAGTAAAAGCAAAGGCAATGAGTTTGTTAGGTGACATGGGTTTTGCCAATCTGGCTAACAACGCGCTGGGAACGTTATCCCAAGGGGAGCGTAAAAAAGTCATGCTTGCTCGTTCGTTAATGGCTGAGCCAAAATTGCTGATTATGGACGAGCCTTGTGCCGGGCTGGATTTATATGAACGTGAGAAAATGCTGGCTGAGATTGATCGTCTGCGCCAGCGTAACATTACAGTTGTGTATGTAACACATCATGTTGAAGAGATCGTACCTTTATTCACGCATGTGGCCTTGATCCGCGATGGACGTATTGCGGCAGCTGGCCCCAAACATGAAGTTTTGACACAAGATACAATTAAGCATACGTACGATGTTCCGGTCGATATCCAGTGGGATAATGGTCGTCCGTGGATACGCGTACGTTCTGGAGGGTAACACAATTTGAGTACACAATCGTCTTGGGAAGAAGGCAACTTCTCCCGTTTTATCTGCACAGCCAATCATGGCTTTGCCCCTTATGCTCAGGAAGAGTTGCGCCGTACGTTTGGTGCGGTGAAGAGCACGGTACTCGTACCAGGAGAAATATTGCTTGCGGGTCTGCCTGTAGCGGAGGAAGAAGTTGCAGATAAGCTGTGGGCAGAGTATCCAACGTTTTTACGTCATATTCAACCTGTTCAGTTTCAGGAGAATACAGAAGATTCGGAGCAGTCTATTGAGAAATTGATTGCATTTGTGTTGAATCATAAGGAATTGACTGGTGCCTCTGTCGTGTTGCAGGTACGGAAGACAGAAGGGGCGTTTTGGCAAGAAAATGCAGCCTCATTGAAGCAACTGCTGACTGAAAAGCTGGATGAGCTAGGTTGTGAATGGGTTGTACGTGATGCTGAATATGTCATTTCCGTATTTGCTGCGAATGATATGTTGTATGCTGGTATATCCAGACCTGAACAGAATCTGTCAGACTGGAGCGGGGGCGCCGTACGTTTTCAAAAAGAAGAAGGACAGATCTCGCGGGCAAAGTTCAAATTGCTTGAAGCCGAGCAAACGTTTGGCATCGACTTTACTTCATTCCATAAGGCACTTGATATCGGCGCTGCACCAGGTGGATGGACCTCGTTCCTGCTTGAGCGCGGGCTTGAAGTAACGGCGGTAGATCCGGCGAAGATGGATGCGACCCTGCTGGCATCACCCAAACTGACTTTCTTGAAAAAGAATGCAGGGGATGTTCGTTTCCGCGAAGGAGAATTCGATCTGCTCGTATGTGATATGAGTTGGAGTCCGAAGCTGATGAGCCGACTTGTATCAGACCTTCTATATAGTCTGCAACCCGGGGGGACAGCGATTGTTACGGTGAAGTTATTGCATAAAAAACCGCTCGCGCTCATTAAAGACGTCATTGAAACGTTTGAGCGTTCACGGATGCAGATTCAATGTTCCAAGCAGTTGTTCCATAACCGGGAAGAGATTACACTCTATATGGTCAAATATTAAGAAATTGATTCGATTAAGCTCATTAAATTTTGTGCTTTACAATCTATTCCTGTCTGTACTATAATGATACCAATATTAACCATAACAAACCTGAGGGAAAGCATCCCGAAGTGAACGAAACCGGATATCCGGTCTGTTCTTCTTCGGTGAGGCTTTCCCTTTTTTGTTGTGTATTAAAGGAGGAATTGGTATGAGACATCCGGCCAGGCTGGAACGCGGAAGCCTGCTGGGAGGTAGATATCGTATCGTATCCATTCTGGGAACAGGCGGAATGAGCCATGTATACGAGGCGGAGGATCTGAAGTTGCCGGGCAAGTTATGGGCAATTAAAGAAAGCGTAACGATTATGCCATATGAAGGCAGTATGGAGACGGAAGCCGCTCTTCTGACATCTCTTCGTCATCCAAGATTGCCGCAAATCGTTGATTTTTTTGTTCCGGATGAAGACGGGTACACATACTTGGTGATGGAATACATCGACGGGTTAACGCTCAGTGAGTATTTCAAGCAGTGTCGTGGGAAGATCCCAATGGAGCAGTTGACGGAGCTTGTACTTCAATTGCTGGATGTGTTGAGTTATTTGCATAATCTGAATCCACCTGTGATCTATAGGGATCTGAAACCATCAAACATCATGATCACGCCGGAACATGAAGTAAGATTAATTGATTTTGGCATCGCCAGAAGTTACAAACCGCAAAGTGCTGAAGATACCGTTAAGTTGGGAACAGCTGGTTTTGCCGCTCCAGAACAATATGGCTCGGGTCAGACCGATGCGCGTTCAGATCTATATGGACTCGGAGCATTGCTCCTGTATCTTATGACAAGTGGGGCCTATACGGAATGGATTCAGGGTGTGGAAAGCTCTATCCGGAGTGATGTTCCGCGGACATACATCCCTGTGGCGAGAAGACTGTTAAGGTATAATGCCGAAGAGCGATTCCAATCTGCTGATGAGGTAAGGAAGGAACTGCTCCGAATACCCGGCGGAACAATGCCCGGTGGAGATACAACGATGACCTTGAATGGGGGAACAAGAGTTATTGCCCTGACTGGTGCTTCATCTGGTGTAGGGGTTACCCACACGGCTATAGCTATCAGTCATTATCTCGAAAGGCAAAACTTCAAAGTAGCTGTGATTGAAATGTCACCTCGCTCTCAATCCTTTGCAAGGATTCAACAAATCGCTCAAGCGGGTAAACCGGTGCCAGCAGGCAGACAGTTTGCAGTGGATGGTGTGCATTATTGGAAACAATCCGGGCGAGCGGATATTTTGTCTTTGCTTGGGGGGAGTTATCAATTCATCGTGATGGATCTTGGTAGTGGTCAGGACCAGAACCGGCTGGAAGAATTCCTGCGTGCAGATCTGCCGATTGTGATAGGCTCAGGTGCCGAATGGAGACAGGCGGAGATTGGCGCTTTTGTTCGATCACATCATCGGTATCCACGAGAGAAATGGATATATTGTCTGCCCTTGGCAGCAAGTGAAGCTGTTCAGCGCATTCGTAAAGTTCTGGATACATCGAGTGTATATAGTCTGCCGTTACATATCGACCCTTTTGACAAGGACGCACAGACGGATAGAGTGTTTTCACATATTTTAATGCATATGATGGCACAACACCCCAAGAAACGTTCGTTCTTTTCACGAAGGAAAGTGCATGATTAGAAGAGATTACGAAAGGAGAGCCTCTTTTGTCTAAATTAAGAAAACAAAGCCGTCAACTGATCTATGCCGGACTTATCGGAGCAGGAGCCGTAGGGTTGGTGTTCGGAGGATATGTTATTTACAATGTCAAAACGATGGGGGATGTCAGGTCAGCTGTAGAAGCCCGTTATTTATCGGCATATGAGGAAAAGGAAGCTGAATTAAAGCAACAATGGGATTCGGGAGCACAAGGATGGGTTACGATTCGGGATATTGAAGCAGGTGAACCGATATTACCGGAGGATCTGAAGCTCATTGCTGTTCCGGATGCACAAGCACCGCGAAACCTCTGGTCCAGTACCAAGCAGATGGAAGGCCAAGTGGCCAAAATAGAGTTAAAAAAAGGAACAGCCATTACCACCGAGATGGTGTATGAGGATGTACCGGCTCCGCCTGATTTAAGAAATCGAGAGCTGCAAGTTGTATTACTGCCGTCCTCACTCGTTAAGGGAGATATTATTGATGTTCGTATCCAATTCCCTACCGGACAGGACTATGTTCTCTTATCGAAGAAAAAAGTGGAACGACTCAATGCAGCTACCTTATGGATTACGATGACGGAGGAAGAGATTCTGTCACTCTCAAGTGCAATTGTAGATGCCTATTTACATAAAGCTTCAATCTATGCCTTAACCTATGTAGAACCACAGTTTCAGACACCTGCAATCGCGACGTATCCTGCCAATTCAGAAGTGTTAAAACTGCTGGAGAGTGATCCGAATATTGTTCGACGAGCCGAACAGGAATTATCCAGACAGGTGCGAAGTTCGCTTGAAAGTTCACTGGCCGCCTCCATGACAGCACCGTCAAAAGGGGTTGAACAGGATGTGGCACAATCCTCAGTTACATATAACAGTCGTCCATCATCAAATAATCCGGCAACGTCGGATGGAGTGATGTGGAATGATGGTTCAGGTAACGGAGCAGGAGCTAATGCTGGAAGTGTAAATGATCCTGCTGAAGCTTTACAAACAGAACAGCAGAGCTTGTTAACGGGTGGAGAATAGAGCGAAATCCGAGGTTTACTTTAGGATAATTCAGATAACAAGGGGTTTAAGAAAAAGAAAGGAGTTGTAACATCTATGCATACATGGATCTTTGCGGGTTTATGTGAGAAGAATGATCTGATGTTATATCTTTGCAAGATATTGGCTTCAACAGGCAACAAGGTCTTACTCGTAGATGGAACCTTACAACAGAAGTATGGGTACGGTGTTGGTGACAGTCAACAGTCTTTGCGAATTGCGGAATTTGAGGGATTTGATATCGCTTGTCATTTTGTCACTTCAGCAGCTGTAGAGAATCATCTTGAAGTAAATGGAGAGCGATTGGACAGTTATGACTATGTGTTATATGACATGGAGACCTCGCATTTTGCATCCCGTAATCTCTGGCTGAATGCCGATGTAAGAGTCTGGGTGAGTGATTATGAGCGTTACAATCTGGAACGTGGTAAGGGCTGGTTGAAGCGGTTGCTTGAAGAACAGTCATTACCTGGTGAGCTGCCATTTCAGCGGCTCTTAATTAACGGGGTTGACTGCAAGCTTGAAGCTCGTTATCTGTGGGCGTATCTGGAGGGCAGTCCGTTTGTGTGGACAGGAGAATCTTTAGTTCTTCCGTGGGATGAGTTAACAGCGGCGGTTAAGCTTGAGAATGAGCATCATCGCCGAGTTCATCTTGGACCTTTGTCACGAAATTACAAAAAATCGTTGTGTCGCGTGGTCGAGCAGTTAACAGGTTGGGAAAGTGTTCGCAGTCGTCGTGCGATGAAAGAAGCAGAGAGGATGAGAGCATGAGCACCATTACCTTTTGGAGCCCTTTTGCAGGAACAGGTTGTACTTCAAGCACATTAATTAGTGCTTATGCGATGGCACTCCACTACAAGACAAGAGTGTTACTTGTTAATGCAGGCGTTGCAGGAACTGGCACAGAAGCTGCTCTACCGTCCAAAGATACGGATTCAGCGGATTTAATGTTCTCCTTCGAAGAGGGTGGCTGGGATGCGATTGAACGGCTGCATTCGAGCGGAAGTCTGAATAAGCACAATCTCAGGGATTATACCAAGCCACTTCTGAAAGAAAGACTTGATTTCCTAACCGGAAGAATGGATGAGATGGAACGTTCCCCGCAGGAACATGGTGAGACTGTGAAAAAGCTGCTGAATGTAGCTAACGAGTATTATGATCTGGTTCTTCTGGATGCGGATCATGCTGGTGTGGATTCACAGCTCAAGCTGCAACAGGCGGACTATGTTGTAATTAATCTCGATCAAAATATGCGAAATCTGGAGTTGTTCTTTGAAGAGATCCTGCCAGAACGAATGAACAATATGAATATACATGTTGTAATTAACAAATACGATTCGCATGCCCGTGCAACGCTTTCCAATATTCGGCGCCAGTTCAGATACAAAGGCACGATATCTGCGATACCGTACACAACCGGATACCTGGATGCAATGAATCGGCGAGATGTCGCCAGGTACTTGCAGTTGGAAAGTTTGACTGAGGATAAGGATATTCGTAAAGGGAGCTTTGCTGCAAGCATGAGCGAACTCGCTCGCCTGATTATGGACGGTGCAGGTATGCGCACAGTTCTGAAGAGGCTGGAAAGGGGAGCCTGAACCTCCGATGCTCTGGAATACCATATGGATAAGTTTAATTTTGATTCTGTGCCTGACTTATATCTGGTTCAAGTATAAAACGTTTCTTCGTGAAAAGAATGCTCGTGTTCCTGAACAGGAATCATTCACGATTGACATGTTGATTGAGAAGGTGAAGAACTCACTTCATGAGCTTAGTCATAGTCAGCTCGCGGATGCGGGTCTGCATGAAGAAGAATATCGTCGAAGAATTAATCAACGTGCCGAGATGAGAAAAGCACTGAAGGGCTGTGTCTCAGGCAGTGTCAGCGACAAAACGTATGTCAAAAATCTGATAGGGGATCTGCTGACCCGAAGCATAGGGCTGAACAAGTCAAATGTAGATGAAGTTATTTTGTTTGCAGAACCAGATTTGTTGACGATCCAGGACCGATTCGAAATTGTGTTTTATCTGTACCGACAGCAATTCGGTGTGGATGCAATCTCCCGCATGATTGATACCTACGATCTGGGAAGGCTGCGAATGGAGGAAGGTACGGACGATGGAGGAAGTTATTATATTTCTGAGGAGGATATTCAGTATGTGTTCGAGTGCGAATATCGAGAGCTTGGATTCAGAGAAAAGACGGATATTATCGTGCAACGTATCTATCAACATTATAAAGGGTTCTCGGTTGTTGATGAGATAAGGGACCAACGGATTGACGGCGTTAGTGGTGGTGTCAGCGGTATGCTTGATGCTGTTCATAATACGGGACTTCGAAAACCGGCATCATGGAATGATTTGCTGGATCAAGGACTGGAGGATGATGCACATGAAGAACCGCTTAGCGGCATGGAAAGTGTCTGGATTTTTTATAAAGGTAAGTCCATTCATCTATCCTTTCTGTCGTTCGGAAGCATCCGTGAACTGAAAAGGGTATGCCAGAATATATACAAATACAATTATCCCGGACAGCTGTCGGAAGCAAGTGGATACAAGGTGAACGAGATGAAAGACGGCTCCCGTGTCGTTGTTGTTCGTCCTCCTTTTGCAGAATCGTGGGCATTCTTCGTCCGGAAGTTCGATATTCCGAATGCTTCACTTGAACAATTGATTACGGGTAACAACGCAGATCTGCCAATAACCCTGCTTCAATACCTGATGAAAGGAAGCCGGATTACAGCTGTAACCGGTGCACAGGGTTCTGGTAAAACAACGTTGCTTATGGCTATGGTCAAACACATCTATGCATCGTACACCCTTCGGGTGCAGGAGATGGCGTTTGAACTTCAATTAAGACGGATTTATAGCCGACGTAATATTTTGAGTTTCCGAGAGACTGAACACATCTCAGGTCAACAAGGGCTTGATTTGCAGAAAAAAACGGATGGTACCGTCAATATTCTTGGTGAGGTAGCGAGTGATGAAGTGGCCGCATGGATGATTCAAATGTCTCAGGTAGCCAGTCTGTTCACCCTGTTTACCCACCATGCCAAAACGTTTCGTGATCTGGTCTTCTCCCTCCGTAATTCCTTGCTCAAGACAGGTATGTTCCAGCATGAGCATATTGCTGAGGAGCAGGTTGTGAGTGTCATCAATTTCGATGTTCATATGAAGAAAGATGCTGAGGGACGAAGATATATCGAACGGATTACGGAATGTCTTCCTCGTGCGAATCAAGGTGACAGCGTGGAAGAGAGGGCAGGTTTTACATTTCGTAATGTTGTGGAGTACAGAGATGGAGCGTATGTTGCAACAGCACCAATCTCCTCTGGATGCATGATGGATATGCGAGAACAGATGACATTACAGGATGCTGAGAAGTTTGAACAGTTTATGAAGCAACACTGGGGTGATCAGTATGACAATTAAATGGATTCTGCTCCTCGTATTAAGTATTTGTGCAGGAGGTTTGCTGATCACACTTCTGGTTTTAAGTATGTTACGTCACAGAGGAGGTGGTTCAGCAATTCAATCCGGCGTGATTTTTGCTCCTAGCGGGAAGGGATTCAAGGGATTGGGATCAATCTTGTTGCAGTCCTATCGTCTTGGAATGAAAGTGCCACTGCTATCAGCTTATATTCTACAGGTTCAGAAACGTATTTCATTCCGCCATGTTGGGGATGAGCCTTCACTTCGCAGACTGACGATGACAGTGGTTCTGATTATTCTTGGAGGTTATGGAGGCATAAGTGTCATTCTGTTTTTACTACAGCCGGGTATCGCTTTTGTAATACTTTCTGTACTCTGTGCTGTGGTGCTAAACAGTCTGGTATTAGATATGTGCCTCAGTCGTATGGAGAAAAGGTTGCTGGTGCAGATGTTGGATATCTTCGCAGATGTAAGGCATCGGTATCATCAGCATGGCATGGTTGAGGAAGCGCTCTATGAAGCCGCTGAAGCAGGTACAGGAGAAGCGGCAGAACAGGTAAGACTGATCTACGAAGCTCTGACTTCTCCAGATCCAAATGAAGCACTTGAGCGTTATTATGAAGTGGCTCCCAACCGTTTTCTCAAAGGATTCGCTGGCGTTTCCTATATGGTCATGGAGTTTGGGGATAAGGACAGGGCACAAGGCTCTATTTATCTCAAAGGACTTGGTAACCTAACTCAGGAGATTCATTTGGAGATTTTGCGGCGTGATAAATTGGATTACCTGCTCAAAGGACTTAATATCATCGCGCTCGCTCCGGTATTATTCACCGCTCCGATCGAACGCTGGGCCAGAGTCAGTTTCCCAACGATGGATGAATTTTATCGCAGCAAAGTCGGTTTTGTTACCAAAATATCGATCTATGTCATCATTATCCTTGCTTATTTGCTTTTGCAAAGGCTCCAGCAATACGATGAGACCCGTTACCGGTCAGGGCATAAGCATTCATGGTTGGATCAGTTTCTGTACAGGCAAACCTTCATACGGAAATTGGCAATGTTGTTTGCAGCAAAACCTGGCAGTGCACAGTACAGTCAAACGATACGGCTCATGAGGGAGAGCAGCTCAGAGTTGAAATTTGAATGGCTTGCCATTCGACGAGTGATGTTATTCGCAGGTTGTTTGGTCCTTACAATGGGTTGCATCTTGTTGTTGCACCAGGTTGAACGTAACCACATCTTGCATGATCCGATCCGGGATGATCGAATGTTTGGTGCAATGGCTGAAGCGGATCTCAGGAAAGCTGAGGAAAAAACAGCATTAGATCAATCCGTACTGAAAAGTGTAGAAATGAACCGAGGAGCTACATACGAAGAAGTCTCCAAAGCGTTACAGCAGTTATCTCCCGTTCAGTTGGACCATGATACTCAGGCTGAGACGATCGCGCGCATTATGCAGAAATTTGAGGTGTATAACAAGCAGTATGTACGCTGGTGGGAAATGATTATAGCCATTCTCATGGGTGCAGCAGGGTACTACATGCCCGTATGGCTCATGATATTTCAGCGGAAAATGCGAAGGTTGGATATGCGACATGAAATCTATCAATTCCAGACAGTGATATCCATTTTGCGTGAGATGGACCGAATGTCAGTCGAGGAGATATTGGAATGGCTTAATCGATTTGCCGTCATTTTCAAGCGCCCGTTGCAAAAATGTTTGTTGCATTTTGAACATGGACCAGAGCTTGCACTTGAGCAATTAAAGGAAGAGGCGGGCTTGCCCGAGTTCCAGCGACTGGTTGATAAATTGCAGCTTGCCCTTGGCAAAATCTCAATACGTGAAGCCTTCGATGATCTCGAGAGCATGATGGCATTTTATTTTGAACAACGCAAGCAGGAGTACAGCAAAATGATAGATGTCAAAGCATCTTGGGGGAGAACCATTGGATTTACACCTATGTACGCCCTTATCTTTTTGTATCTGGTTATTCCATTGGTTGGTATGAGTTTCTTGCAGATGAGCATTTATTATGAGCAAATTCAGAAACTGTAGCACAATTCATCTGTGTGAAAGTCTGAAATAGTTCAATAACTTATAACTTGGGAGGATTTATTATGAACAATGCATCAAGCGCTTTAAAGGTGGCAGCAGGGATATTTTTAACAATCGCTTTGATCACAATTGTAGTTCTGTTGTTTATTTCAGCTCAGGAGGCAACCAAGACGGCCCAGAACAATTTTGCTGATATCCAAACCGAGTTGTCCCAGGCTGCATTTACAGTATATGACGGAACAACTATCAGTGGATCACAGGTAACCAATGCGCTGCGTAAATATGCGGACAAGGATCAGTTCGGTATTCAAGTCATTACAGGTAAAAATAAAGCGGGTCAATGGTACGGTAATCAATTGAATATTTCACAGGATCTCAATAATGCGGACTACGGCTCGGTTATTGCGCCTGACGATAAAGTGGGGATTATTAACCAGACCATGAGTGAAAAAGACAATCAATATGTCAATCCAAGTGGTAAATTCAAAGCCATTATCGTAAAAGACCGATCCAACGTGGTAAGAGGGCTGATCTTCCAGCAATCCTGACAGGAGTTGGTTTAACATGTCCCGGAATACCCAGCATCTCATGTTGTTTTGTACGGCGGTTGTCCTGTTTGTGACAGCCTGCCTGTACGGGCAACATAATGTTAAGATTTTATCAGCGGCCTTAAACGACAGAGTTCAGACAAAAGCAGGCATGGAAGGCCGGCTGACAACAACACTGCATACCACCAATCCGTATCAGTATAGTGGTGCGGAAGTGTTGCATACCGTAAGACAGATGACAGGCACAGGCATTCCTGTAGAGGTAGATGGAACTTCGTATGTGATCGATCCACTTGTCAGCAAAACAGCGACTATTCCTGTCCAGCTCGATGCCACCTACAGTCCGGAGTTTATACGAAATGAAACTGGAGAACTGCTCAAGATTGTTTTTTGGAAGGAGGCCAGTGTGAATTGATTAATGCCGCATCCAAGCTGCTTGCCGTATTGCTCGCAGTCCTTTTGCTCTATGTGTACCCAGCTGCTGAAACAGCTGATCGGCAGGATGATATAGCACGTATGACGGCTGTTCAGAATGTAACACGTTTTGTTGATGCTGTCCGAACGAAAGGGTATATTTCACCTCGAATGTTGGCTGAGTTTGAGGAGCAACTGGCCCAGACGGGCAATCTGTATGAGGTGTCGATGGAACATTTGCATAAGAAATATGTACCTCACTATACAGACCCGATGGACCGTAACAGTTTTACCGGAACTTACGAGGTAGTTCAGGATGGATATTATGCAGCTCAGATTCGAGAGCGACTATTCCCATCCTCAGGTGTGATACCGGTTGATGATCCTGGCCGAAGATATACGTTGACCACAGGGGATTTTTTCACCGTGACGCTCCAAAATACAAATCGTACACCTTCCATGCTCATTCGTGAATGGTTGAGTGGTACGGCTCAGGCTTCAGCGGTATTTGTAACATACGGAGGTATGGTTCTCAATGAAGATTACGTGTGACTTGTTCCGCTATAACCGAACAATTCGGGAAAAGCGGGGACTTAACTAAATAAGTCCAACTTTGCGACCGAGAATTGGAAAGAGGGAACCATGTATCCTGAAACAATTCCGTTAATCTCCTGCGTGCGTGACACGGACAGCGTGTCGGGTATGAAGCACAGGTGAAGTCGGCAGAAGGGAAGCTGGAGCCACTCTATTGAGAAGGTATGCTAACTGATATGCCGGATGGCTGAAAAGCGGACTATGATGAGAATGGTTGTAAAAAACCTGACGAACCTCCGAATGTACGGGTCTAAATTCATAACATATGGAAACATATGTACTGACAGAAGTCAGGGTGGATAGCGTAGAGTACGATTGTAGTCTAGGAAACACGCTATATCGAACAATGGCGATATCAAGTCCACAGGCTCAAAGGAGGCACCTAAGGTCTAGCAAGCATAGCTAGGTCACAAGGTACAAGGAAAGCAAGGAACGTCGATTTACAGGACTGTCATCCTAGACGTCTACTATAAGGCAGAAATTTGCTGAAATGTACTAATCCTTGTGAGAGTAGAGGCACGACCAATGAAGTGGCTGTAATGGCTACGGAGGAACAGCCTCAAGTCTTTTTAGATAATAAACAATTTTTCCGAAAAGTGAATTGCACCGATCAGGTAGGAACGTGGGGAATCACCGTAAGGAGGTGAAGCCACAGTGCAAACTCTTCGATACTGGGACTACTACGACATGACGAGTACTTTTACTGATTTACACGAAAAAGCACTAGGAAGAAAAAAGTTCGATAATTTATACGGGCTAATAAACTCACATCAGAACATCCTCCTAGCTTTTCGAACAATTAAATCAAACAAAGGCTCACTTACACCAGGAACAGATGGCAAAACCATAGAGAATATAAAGACACTAACAGAAGAAGAGATTGTGAGCCACGTAAGAAACAAGCTTTTGAATTATCAACCCAAAAAGGTTAGGCGAGTCCTTATACCAAAACCTAATGGAAAGAAAAGACCGTTAGGCATTCCATGCATAGTTGACAGAATCATTCAGCAATGTTTTAAACAAATTATTGAACCAATTGCGGAAGCTTACTTCTATAAACATAGTTACGGGTTTAGACCGGTAAGATCAACACACAACGCTCTAGCGAGAGTACAACATCTTATAAACACAACCAATCTCCATTATGTCGTTGATGTTGATATTCAAGGATTCTTCGATAATGTGAACCACACATTGCTTTTGAAACAACTATGGAATATGGGTATTAGGGATAAAAGAGTACTTCGAATCATCAGCAAAATGCTTAAAGCTGAAATTGAAGATGAAGGGATACCGTTGAAAGGCACACCACAAGGTGGAATCTTATCTCCTCTCCTGTCAAATGTAGTATTAAATGACTTGGATCAGTGGGTTGCAGGACAATGGACAAACTTCGAAACTCAATACGCCTATGCAGGAGACTATCACAGGATCAGAGCACTCAAGAAAACCAATCTTAAAGAAGGATATATTGTGCGATACGCCGATGATTTTAAAATTCTTTGTCGGGATTGGAAATCAGCTCAGAAGTGGTATCACGCTGTAAGACTCTATCTTAGAGACCGCCTTAAACTAGACATCTCACCCGAAAAATCACAGATTGTAAACCTCAGGAAACGTAAATCTGATTTCCTGGGATTCACAATATGGGCTGAGAAAAAAGGAAAAAGAAGAGTCGCCTATACGGGTATAAATGAAAAGAAGAGAGCAGAAATCAAGAAGCAAGCAAGAGAGCGCATTAAGAATCTGCACAAAGCACCAATTACTCAAAACGCTCTTCTCTTCAATAGCTTTGTACTTGGTTTACACAATTACTTTTCACGTGCAACACATGTTAGTGTAGAGTTCTCACGACTTGCCTTTGATCTGAAAGCATTCACATACAATCGTCTCAAAGTTATTGGTAAATACCAATATCCTGATAATGCCCCGCCAACCTTCAAGAAGTTCTACAGGAACAGATATAGAACCTTTAAGGTCGCAGGTGTATATCTCTTTCCGTTCAGAGATGTAAAAACGGTTAACAACCTATGCTTTCAGCAGACGTTAAATCCGTATACATCAGAAGGAAGAAAGAGACTTCATAGGGATTTAAAGACGGATATTAGATATGAACTAATTAAACTAATGCAGTCAAACATACCAAACCGTAGCATTGAATACCTGGATAACAGACTGAGTAGATATAGTATGCAGGGTGGCAAATGCGAGATATCTGGCATTTTACTAACTGCTGATTACGTGCATTGCCATCATCTTTTGCCAATCCATTTAGGTGGGACAGACGATTTTAGCAATCTACGTATTCTACACAAAGATATCCATAAACTTGTTCATGCTACAAAATCAGAGACGATTGTCAAACTCATGTCGCCGTTTGGATTTTCAGACTCTACGATTCAGAAAATCAACCTGTACCGAAAAATGAGTAACTTGGAACCTATTGTAATAAAAATCTAAAAAGATGGAGCGCCGTGTGCGATGAAAGTCGCACGCACGGTGTGGAGAAGGGGAAAAGGCGGTGATTATATCAAATCCTTACCTATTTCTATTGAGCTGTCCATTGTATTCGTGCTGATCTTCTTCCCGCTCTTCTGGATCATCTCACTCCATACCCAAGATGCCGAAGAGGCTCAATATCTTGGTCAACGATACAGATCTGCACTTCAAACCGCAGTTATGGATGCAGGTGCGGTGATGCATCAGAATGAGAAACAAAATGATGAAGCAGGTTATGATTCAACCAAGTTTGTTAAAGCGGACAAGGAGCTCGCCTTGTTGACATTTACGCAGACGATGGCTTTGAATATGGGGATTCAGAATGATCCCGTTGCTATTCGAAACATGTTTAATTACATTCCTGCCGTGGTTATTCTGGATTATGATGGCTATTATATGTTGTCCACAGAAACAGAGATGACGGGTAACCTTGAAGGTTCTTTCAGGCAAGTATGGAGCCCCAAGAAACCTTATACATATTCAGATTCTAATGGTAACAGTATTAACTTTACACTGGACGACTACGTATATGCCTATGACGCAAACGCAGGGAAATGGATTGAGGGATTTCAAAAAGAACTGGCTTCAACCACACAGATTCCTTTACTTCAGAATACCAGCGTATTTGAGCAAGTTAGACAAAGCCAGATTGTGACTGCTGTGCAGGATGATCTGGCTGATGTGATTAACCGCCATAATGAGTTTGCCAGAAAGAACGGTATTTCCTATACGTTTACGATGCCCCTGATTGCGCAGGAAGATTGGTACAACTCCATTAACGATACAGGGATTATGGCCTTTATCCAAGGTATAGGTGTGGGTGACCAGAAAATCAACAATTACGCAATTGGTGGAGGCAGACTTGTGAAGAAAACGGCCATCGTAGGTGGGGTAGATCCTTTAACGGGTATCAAGTACTACTATCCCTCCACATGTGGTAATGGTTACCGTGCTGAAGAGGTATTCACAGACGCAAGACAAGCAGCTGCACAAGGCTATTTCGAATATAAATGCTCTAATCGGTAGGGAGCCTGTATGACAAAATCATGGAAGAGGTTCCTGAGCTGTTTACATTACTTTCAGAAAAGACGGGACTTGTGCTAGAATAGGGTTTCGGAACAATCACAAAAGTAATGTCTAATAGATAGGAGCTACCTCATCTTATGAGTTTATTGTCAGTAGAGAACGTGAGTCACAATTTTGGAGATCGCACGTTATTTAAAAATGTATCGTTTCGTTTACTTGCCGGAGAGCGCGTAGGACTTGTTGGTGCCAATGGTGTGGGTAAATCCACATTAATGAACATCC
The DNA here is from genome assembly GCF_984798905.1 of Paenibacillus sp. SRL342. Lineage (NCBI taxonomy): Bacteria > Bacillati > Bacillota > Bacilli > Caryophanales > Paenibacillaceae > Paenibacillus > Paenibacillus sp. SRL342. The sequence continues at coordinate 4,167,537 of NZ_OZ481790.1, read as the reverse complement.
TTACCGGTAAATTGCTTAAAGATAGTGGAAAAGTGGAATGGACACCTAAGGTTCGTTATGGATATCTGGATCAGCATACAAAGCTTACGCCAGGCAAAACCATTCGTGACGTTCTTAAGGATGCATTCCTTCCGTTGCTTGAATTGGAAAAAGAAATGATGAATATTACGGACCAGATGGCAGATGCAGATCCAGATAAGTTGGAGCAGTTGCTGGAAGAGATGGGCGATATTCAGGAACAACTGGAACAGGGCGACTTTTATCTGATTGACGTAAAAGTGGAAGAGATGGCCAATGGTCTTGGTTTGTCCGCAATTGGTCTTGATCGAGATGTCGCAGCTCTAAGTGGTGGACAACGTACCAAGGTGCTTCTTGCCAAGCTTCTGCTCGAGAAACCTACAGCACTTTTGCTGGATGAGCCGACCAACTATCTGGACGTAGAGCATATTGAATGGCTGTCACGTTACCTGAAGGACTACCCTCACGCGTTTCTCTTAATCTCCCATGACACGGAATTCATGAATGAAGTCGTAAATGTCATTTATCATTTGGAATTTGCCAAATTAACGAGATATGCAGCGAACTATAACAAGTTCCTTGAGATGGCTGATATGAATAAAGCCCAGCATATTGATGCATACGAGAAGCAGCAAGAGTACATCAAGAAGCAGGAAGATTTCATTCAGCGTAACAAGGCACGTGCTTCAACATCAGGTCGAGCGAAGAGCCGGGAGAAGCAGCTGGACAGAATTGAACGTATTGATCGCCCAGATGAAGCGGCCAAACCAACGTTTAAATTCAAGGATGCCCGTGCGAGCAGCAAAACGGTCTTTGAGGGTATTGATTTTGAAATTGGATATACGTATCCTTTGCTGCCCAAAATGACGATGACAATTGAACGTGGTGAAAAAATTGCCATCGTAGGTTGTAATGGTGTGGGTAAATCGACACTGCTGAAAACTATTCTGGGCAAAATATCTCCACTGAGTGGAAAGACCTTCTTGGGAGATTATCTCGAAACGGCCTATTTTGAACAGGAAGTTCGTGCTGGAAATATCACGCCGATTGAGGATGTTTGGAATGAGTTTTCACATTTGACCCAGAATGAGGTCCGGGGTCATCTCGCACGCTGTGGGTTGAAAAATGAGCACATTACCCGTCCGCTTAACATGCTGAGTGGTGGAGAGCAAGCCAAGGTTCGTTTATGCAAACTCTTGATGCGTGAAAGCAACTGGATTTTATTCGATGAGCCGACAAACCATCTCGATGTCACAGCCAAAGCGGAGTTGCAGCGTGCTTTGCAAGAATTCAAGGGAACGGTGTTACTGGTATCTCATGAACCTGATTTCTACGAGGGTTGGGTCACCAAAACATGGAATGTAGAAGAATGGTCTGAGACAAACTAGGGCGATTCAAGACAATGTTTAACAGAAATGACGGTGACAAAAAAAACCGTCTATGGTAACATAGGCTACAACTTCATATGAACACTAGGGGGGCCGCACGATGCGGCTGAGATGGAAGAATGCGATTCCGGACCCTTTGCACCTGATCTGGATCATACCAGCGTAGGGAAGTGGCGAGCGCGTTTCAGTGAATGACGTGAGCAAACGGCAATTCAAAGGATTTCAACCGTCTGCTTAACGAATTGAAACATGCAGTTGCGTGTATAACGTTATGGCTATAGGGTCTATAGCTTTATTGCACGAAATGAACTGTATGTATCAGTCAGTCATCTGGTTCTATAATAATACGCAGCCACTCCCCTACGGGAGTGGCTTTTTTGTGTTTTCATAGCATTCACGTCTGGAAGGAGATGAACAGTACGGTAATTTCTCATGAACATGTTCAAGAATCATTTGAATTGCATGTTGTATCTACGGGTACAGGGGATCAAGCATCTTTTGTAAAAGCTGCAAAGGACGTTTGGCCTTTGGTGGACTATATTCACATACGAGAAAAACAACTCACATTGCAAGACAAGATCGGTTGGGCTGAAAGTCTGCGTAACGTTGGTGTTCCATCTTGTCGCATCGTTATCAATGGCTCAGAACTGCCACCACAGAATGACATCTATGGCGGTGTACACTGGGGGCAAGATGTGATACGTAACTACAACCCTGCTGTTATAAGCAATGTGCAGCGACTTCGTCTGGGTGTATCTGTTCATTCACTCGATGAGGCAAAAATCGCTGAAGAACGGGGAGCCGATTACCTATTCTTCGGGCATGTCTTCTCAACCAACAGTAAGCCTGATCTTGAACCAAGAGGATTATATGCTCTGGCTGAAGTGTGCTCCGGTGTCTCCATTCCTGTCATGGCGATCGGTGGCATCGAACCGGGAAACATTCACGCTATTCGCTCTGCAGGCGCTCAGGGAGTTGCTGTGATCTCGAATGTCTGGGCGAGCGATTCCCCGGATCAGGCGGCTGCATCGTTAAGGCAGGCTATCGTTGGCGTTGGTACAGAAAGTTTGAGCCGCTAATCAAGGAGATGAGCTGATGAAGAAGATCATTACTGATAGACCGGATAAGGTTCATGCAGAAACGATTATTGTAGGCGGAGGGGTTGTTGGTTGTGCCATTGCATATGAACTTGCTTCCCGTGGACAGGATGTGCTGTTGCTGGAGCGTTCGGCGATTGCAGGAGGCACTTCTTGCGCAGCAGCTGGAATGCTGGCGGCCGACAGTGAGGATTTTGCTCATCCTTTGATGGCTAAGCTTGCCAGGCAGAGTAGACAGTTACTTACCGAGCAACAGATGCTAATGGCTACACTCAGTGAGGTAGAGACTGGTCTGCAACGCCAGGGATTCCTAACTCCTTTTCGTTCATACAGTGAATTAAGTAGTTATAAGGACAATCGGAAGTCTGCGTTGTCTACTTCTGCTGATGAGGTGTGGTGGGATCGTTCCATTGTGCAGCAGGAGGCATCATGGCTTAACAGAGATACGTATGGAGCCTATTACAGACCTTACGAGAGTGAAATTCTCCCACTCCACCTAACGAAGGCATACGCCGAATCCGCTCAAGCAATGGGAGCACGGGTTATGGAGGACATACAGGATATACGTGTGCAAGCAAACGAACACGGTGTGCAGGGAATCACCACATCGATCGGTGAGATGAGATGCAAACATGTCATTATAGCGGCTGGATTACAGAGTGAAGAGTTGATGAGACATGTGAATCTGAGCTTGCCTGTGTGGTCGGTAAAAGGTGAAATAGCCGCCGTTCAGTTCTCAGAAGAACATGCAGGGTACAGACCTGACAGAACGGTGTATGCAGAGGATATCTATATTGTTCCCAAAGCCAATGGCGAAGTTTGGCTCGGGGCAACCAGTCTGCCAGGAAGAGCGGATTTGAACGTTTCTGTACAGGGTGTTCAGAAGCTGCTAACAGCGGCTACCCACTGGGTGCCGGGGATGAAAGAAGCACAATTTATACGAGCGTGGGCAGGCGTAAGACCGGCAACACCCGATGGGCTGCCTTATATAGGTGCTTGCAAGAGTATACCCGGGCTGTTCGCCGCCTTTGGGCATTACCGCAACGGTATCTTGCTTAGTGCGATAACAGGCAGGCTTATCGCGGAGTTGGTCGCTGGCAAAAGCTCAGAAGAACTCGGAATTGAGGCGCTGAGCCCTGAGCGATTGAACAGAAAGGGAGTGGTGCAGTGAATATCATCGTTAATGGTCAACGGATGGAGATTGAAGACAGATTGAATCGTGTGGATAAATTGCTCCAATCTTTTGACCTGCAAGTTAAGACTGTAGTTGTTGAGCTGAACAGGCATATCTTAACGCGTGAACACCATGAGTCAACAACATTAAGAGAAGGCGATCGAATTGAGATTGTACATTTTGTAGGAGGCGGTTGATGATGTTGAACATTGGTAAATATACGTTTGAGTCCAGATTGTTGCTCGGAACAGGCAAGTTTTCGGATCTGGAAGTGCAAAGTCAGGCTGTGGAAGCATCTGAAACGGAAGTTTTAACCTTTGCTGTTCGTCGTCTGAATCTGGAGGAACGCAACCAGAAGCATTTCCTGGATACGTTGGATCTGGACAAATACACTCTTCTTCCGAATACGGCTGGGGCTTCCACTGCGGAAGAGGCGGTGCGAATTGCCGAGCTTGCGCGGGCTTCAGGACTTTGTGATATGATAAAAGTCGAAGTCATAGGAGATGGAATGACGTTACTCCCAGATCCGATTGAAACGTACAATGCTTGCGAAATTTTGCTTGAAAAGGGCTTCACGGTATTGCCTTATATTTCGGATGATGTCATTCTGGCCAAAAGGCTGCAATTGCTTGGCGTACATGCTGTAATGCCTGGCGCTTCTCCCATCGGAGCTGGCAGAGGCATCATCAATCCCTATAACCTTGAGATCATCATTGAGCAGGCCGTTGTACCTGTGATTGTGGATGCAGGGTTGCGCTCCCCAAAAGATGCTGCTTATGCGATGGAACTTGGTGCAGATGGCGTATTGTTAAATACAGCCGTATCCGGATCAGGGGATCCAGTGAGCATGGCTAAAGCGATGCGATTGGGGGTAGAAGCGGGTAGATTGGCATATGAGGCAGGCATGATTCCCGTAAAGCGTTATGCAGCAGCCAGTAGTCCGGTGGAAGGAATGGTTCATACATGACAGATCAAGTAACATCTTTCGAGCAGGCCGATCGTTATTCCAGACAGGAACGGTACGCGCCACTTGGTAAGGAAGGCCAGGCCAGATTAAAGGGCAGCAGAGTTTTAATTGTAGGCGCTGGCGCACTTGGAACAGGAATTGCAGAAACGTTAGTTCGTTCAGGAGTCGGACACTTAACGATTGTGGATCGTGATTATGTGGAGTGGAGTAACCTGCAGCGGCAGCAATTATATGTAGAACAGGACGCGCTTGAGCGGATACCGAAGGCAATGGCGGCGGAAAAACGTTTATCTGCCATTAATTCCACGGTTCATGTGGAAGGGAAAGTGTTGGACGTCAGAGTAGATGAGTTGGAAGAACTCGTTCAGCATACAGACTTGATCATGGATGCAACGGATAACTTTGATACCCGACTACTTATTAATGATATGGCACAGAAGCACGGTATTCCCTGGATTTATGGTGGATGCGTAGGTAGTTATGGTATTACCTATACGTTTATGCCCGGAGATACGCCATGTTTAAATTGTTTGCTGGGTGAAGTCCCTCTGGGTGGAGATACCTGTGATACGTCTGGCATCATACCTCAAGCCGTACAGATGGTAACGGCGAATCAGACCGCAGAAGCGATGAAGTTACTTAGTGGCAATGCAAATGCATTGAGACGTAAGTTATTGTCATTTGACGTGTGGAGGAACGAATACATATCCATCAATGTGGATGGTGCGAAAAAGCAAGACTGTCCTTCCTGCGGTACTTCGGCAACGTATCCATATCTTTCTGCGTCCAATCTGGAGAAAACAGATGTGTTGTGTGGCAGGGATACCGTTCAGATCCGACCTGCAAGGCGCATGAATCTGGATCTTCAACATACAGCGGAACGTCTGGATAGACTTCAAGAAGGAAAAGTGGAATCCAATCCGTTTCTGGTTTCTTTTACAACAGGAGTCCATAGAATGGTTATTTTCCAAGATGGACGTGTCCTCGTACACGGAACAAAAGACACAGCTGAAGCGCGTACGCTCGTCCATCGCTACTTTGGTTAAAGCAAGAAAGAAGCAAAGTCTGTTCCCTTAAGGGAATGGACTTTTTCATTTTACGGCATGCTATCTGTACCAACCATTGCTGCGAGCAGTGGGGATAGAGACAGGCCGGGTGAAAAAGAGTGAAAACAGCCATTTTGCTGATTGGAGCAGGAGAGCAGGTCAGCCTTATTCAGGATGTTTTATGTAGCGAAGGGTATGAGGTGCAACGAATGGAGTGGTCCGAACTAAACCAATCCGTCGAGCCTTCGTTGCTGCATATTAACCTGATCATCCTGGTAGACGAGGAAGAGGGGAATGAACATTGTGGCCAGGATCAGAAATTAGAGTTAAAACAGTGGATAGATAAAGGTCATGTTATACCTCTACTCGTTATCACTTCTAATGCATCTCCTCAGTTCATCGTGGAATGGCTGGATTACGGAGCTAATGACGTGATGGAGGAACCTATCCACTTGACCGTGATGCTTGCCAGAATACGAAATTTATTGCGTGTTTTTGCGAATGCAACACCAGAGGGTGAGGAAGTAATTGTAGTTCATGATCTTAAAGTCAATTTGCGTTCAAGACGGGTAAATCGTGCGGGTGAATACCTGACATTAACGCCAAAAGAATACGAATTGCTGGAATATTTGGCTCTGCATGTGAATGAAGCATGTACCCGGAGTGATATTTTGCGGGAAGTATGGGGATATGAGTATGCGATGGATACCAACGTTGTGGATGTGTATATCAAACATTTGAGGGTTAAGGTAGATAAGGGAAGAAGTGTGAAACTGATTCATACTGTGCGTGGGATCGGTTATATGCTGCATGATAAAAATTAGATTACGAAGTTAGTTCCATGAAACACCAGTTTAGAGTGTGGCAAAAAGAGGGTAAAAATAAAAGACCGGATAGTAACCTCCGGTCCTTACTGATTAGCTATAATGTGATTCTAAAGTACACGACGAGCTTTAACATACGTTCTCTTCCAAGTACCGGAGTTCAGATCAGAAAGGGTTACGCCTGGAGATCCGTACGTATGCAGAATCTTACCATTTCCCGCATAAACGCCTACGTGAGTGACATTGGAGCCGGTAGAACGGCTACCACTGGAGAAGAATACCAGATCTCCGACACGCAGATTAGCTTTAGACACAGCTTTACCTTCTTTGGATTGTTTCACGGAAGTGCGCGGCAAATCTACACCATACTTTTTGAAAATATATTTCATAAAAGAAGAACAGTCAAAAACCTTGGTTGTTGAAGTTGAAGCACCAAATTTATATGGAGTTCCAGTGAATTTTTTGCCATAGTTAACAATTTGTTGACCTTTGGATACAGAAGCAGTTGCTGCCTGTGCAACAGGTGCGTTAGTCATTAGTACAGCTCCAAAACCTAGTGTAGCGCACAACCCGACGGTTACGGCCTTTTGGACAAAGATGTTTGTTTTCATGTTAGTTAGTACCTCCAAAATTCGTTTTCGTTAAGTTGCTAGAGCGAGTATAACAGCTTTGTAACAGCCTAGAAATTGGATAGAGGAGTGTAATCCCTTGCGCCACAATGGTTTGGGTATGTTTATTAAAATATGATTAAAAATGTCAAAAAATTAATCATTGACGGATGAAGAATTAAGATGAAACAACAAAGACCCATTGAATATCAAGGGTCTTTGTTATGTGTGAACCTATTTTCTTCATTGAATCACTGGTTACAAAAACGTAATAAATAATTATGAAGCATACAAATAGATTCAATCTTTGCTCTGAATAATCAGTAATAAGCCACTATCAATAGTGACTGTACCGGAGGAGCCTAATAGCTTGTTGCTTACACCCAAGGATTGTCCCATGCGAATGGTGGCTTGATCTAGCGGATACATAAAACCATCCAGAGTTATTCCTGCAACTTCATGAGTCAAGGGGAGCAGAGAAACATATTTATAGTCACGGTGCTCAACCACAGCTTTGGATGTGGTCAGTGTCATGTAATTGTGCTTGTCCTGAATGGCACAGGAGATATGATGCTGCATCGCGCGAACCATAATATGTACATTGGCGAGTGTGTGATCCATACGTGTACCTGTAGCACCTAACATTAAGATGTGAGAAGGTTCATAATCTAGCGCTGTCTCAAAAGCCATTTCTGTATCAGTAAGATCCTTATGAACAGGGTCACATGTAATGAACCGAATGCTATTATTGCTTACAATGATACATTCCTCTTCAGTAATGGAGTCGAAGTCTCCTACTGCAATGTGAGGCTGAATGCCGTGTTCAATTAAAAATAATGCACCACGATCGGCCGCGATGATCATATCATCTTCTCGTATTTCCTGAAGTAATTCTACAGATAAGTTTCCGCCTGTAAAAATAACCACTCGTTTCACCGTCATTTTATTTCATCCTTCCTAATTCAGAGCAAAATAGGTCATTGTTCAAATATAATGTTGGAACCTGTACAAATATATTCACCAAACCAGTATAATCCACAAAATGTGGTTGCACAATTTCAGTGCTCGCGGATACAATGGGTAGAGCGACATGGAGATGACTTGAAAAGTGAGGTTTGAACAGGTTGGACTTACACATTTTTGAAGTATTCAGCATTATAGGCACTATCGCATTTGCAATGTCCGGTGCCTTCGTGGCTATGGAAGAGGAGTATGACATTCTGGGTGTACTAGTGCTTGGACTTGTCACGGCATTCGGAGGCGGGATTATCCGGAATGTACTTATAGGTATACCTGTAACGACACTGTGGAGTCAGGGATCACTTATTATGTTAGCCCTAGTATCAGTAGCGATTGCGTTTATATTACCTCTCAAGTGGATTAGTCACTGGAAGCGAACAGAGGCGCTGTTTGATGCAATCGGACTCGCAGCATTTGCAATTCAAGGGGCTCTCTACGCGGCGAACATGGGACATCCTATTAGCGCAGTTATCGTTGCAGCAGTAATGACCGGTATTGGTGGGGGCGTGATTCGTGATGTGCTTGCAGGACGTAAACCGCTTGTATTGCGTGACGAAATCTATGCTGTATGGGCAATGACAGCCGGTTTTGTTATAGGTATGGGTTGGTTAACAACAAATGCCGGATTGTTGCTTTGTTTCGCGGCCGTTGTGTTTTTCCGGATGTGTTCTGTACATTATAAATGGAAACTGCCACGTCGTTCGTTGGTGCCGTCTGAGACCGGGAACGTCAGTCCTCAGCCGGAGAGCATTGTGACACAGCCAACATCGTCGGTACTTCAAGGTACGCTAAGCAAGGGGGATTAATATGATTAATGTTTTGTTTGTATGTCTGGGCAATATATGTAGATCACCAATGGCTGAAGCCGTTCTGCGTCACAAAGTCGTGGAGAAGGGGCTTGAACACCAGATTCGTGTGGACTCTGCGGGTACAGGGGACTGGCATGTTGGTAAACCTCCGCATGAAGGGACTCGAAATTTGCTGGATTCGTACCAGATTTCCTATGCCAATATGGCAGCGAGACAATTCGCCAGCGAAGATTTTACTCAATTTGATTACATTGTATGTATGGATAATTCGAATGCAGATAATGTGCGCAACGTTCCAGGTGGAGCTGAGTCGGACATCATCAAGTTCATGGACATGCTTCCCGAGGAAAAACTCAGAGAAGTACCTGACCCATATTACACAGGCAATTTTGAAGAGGTGTACGAGCTGGTTAACGCAGGCTGCGATGTTCTGTTGAGTAAGATTGAAGCGGAACATTCCTTAGCCTAAAAAGTAAACGAAATTCATGCTCAATTTGTAATTCGACAAAGAAGCAGGATTAGAGCGCTTAAAGCAAGCAGGATATCCTGCTTCTTTTTCAGATTACAATTGTAAGCGGTATCATTAAAATGAAAAACAATAGCGGCATTTCAGCCGCCTGTTAAAGTGGTCCTTTTATCTTTCCTGGAGAAAATAAAGTAATGCTTCGGGCAATTCCTTCTGCCAAAAACCCCATTGGTGTTTTCCGTCTTTCTCCTGGTAGGAGACGAGGGCACCACGTTTTTCCAGCAATTCTCGAGTATCCCGGTTTAATTGAACAAAATTATACGTACCCGTGTCTGCCTCAAAATCAGTCTCCTGCAAACCAACGATCATCCAGATCGAGAGCCAGGACAGATCTTCAGCTGCGGCATAGATTTCCTGTGAAGCAGAGTAGAAGGCGCCAGACATGCTGATCACACGTGTGAACAGATCCGGATATAACAGAGCAAGATGAAGCGAAACACTGCCACCGAGCGAATCTCCGGCAAGAATGCGTTCCTGCGGAGAACGGCGTACAGGATATTTCTCTTCTATATAGGGAATAATCTCTTCAGCGAAGCAAGCAGTATATGCCTTGAACCGATCTCCAAATGGAGCATATTCCTGCGTTCTCACAGACACATCGACCTGAACCCCTACAATAATGAAAGGTTCGGCTCCTTCGTCCAGAATAATTTGGTTAGCTGTTGTAGCAATTCGTCCGAAATTAAAAAATTCTTCGCCATCCTGACAATAAACGACAGGGTAGCTAAGCAATTCGTTATAGCCTGGGGGAAGGTAAATACGGAGCGTTCGCTTCTCTCCGAGATAGCGACTTTCAATCTCTTCCTTCACAATCGTGCGTTTCAAATAGCGGGAATCCGTCATAAAACGTCACCTTTCTCGGTTAATTTTTTGCATTCGACCGCGCAATACGGTAAGATTACCCTTGTGCGGGGTTAGGTCAAACACGCAATCATGTATTATGCTGTTATACCAATATTAAGCCCCTGTTATACATACAATCCGGCAGGAAACATAAAAAAATTACGGATTTCTTTGACGTATGGAGTGAAACAGGTGTATAATAATATTATAACAGCGGAACTTGATATTCAAATTTTTTGTTGAGGTGAAGAAAAAAATGAGCAAGGTTCCTTATGAAGTGTATACAGAGGATGTAGAAGCTCTGTCCGTGCTGTCTCCTGACGGCGAAATTGTTAACAAAGACATGATGCCTACACTTTCCGATGATCAATTAAAAGAAATTATGTACCGCATGGTATTTACCCGTACTTGGGATGACCGTGCAGTAAACCTGGGCCGTCAAGGTCGTCTTGGTTTCTATGCTCCAGTATCTGGTCAAGAAGCTACAATGGTTGGTAGTGAATTTGCAATTGAAAAAGAAGACTTTGTATGTCCTGGCTATCGTGACATTCCGCAACTCGTATGGCATGGACTTCCTCTTTATCAAGCATTCTTGTACTCCCGTGGACACCAACATGGTGGACAAATTCCAGATGGCGTTAATGTATTGATGCCACAAATCATCATTGGTGCACAAATTCTGCATGCAATGGGTATCGCTATGGGTTACAAATTGAAGAAACAAAAACAAGTTGTTATCACGTACACAGGTGATGGCGGTTCTTCTGAAGGTGACTTCTATGAAGGTCTGAACTACGCTGGTGTATACAAACTGCCTGTTATCTTCTTTGTACAAAACAATGGTTATGCCATCACAACTCCTTTTGCTAAACAAACAGCAGCTCTGTCCATCGCTCACAAAGCGGTAGCAGCAGGTATCAAAGGTGTTAAAGTTGACGGTATGGACATCTTCGCTGTTATCAAAGCTGTTCAGGAAGCTGCTGAGCGTGGACGTAACGGAGAAGGCGCAACATTGATCGAAGCAGTAACATACCGTTTCCGTCCTCACTCCCTTTCGGATGATGCTTCCAAGTATCGTACAAAAGAAGAAGAGGCAGAATGGTCTGCTAAAGATCCTATCGCACGTTTCGCTAAATATCTGGAGAAAAAAGGTCTTTGGACTGAAGAAGATACAGCACGTGTGAAAGAAGAAGCTAAAGCTAAAGTAAATGAAGAGATCAAAAAAGCGGAAAAAACCGAGAAAATGACGATTTCAGGCTTGATCGACAGCATGTTCGAACAAACGCCTAAGCACTTGGAAGAGCAAAAAGCTGATTTCCAATAAGTTTTTTCCGATAAAGCATAAACATCCGCGACTTTAATGTCCCGGTATACATGTACGAATTCAAATGTGAACTGTCAATGTTTAAGGAGGAAATGAAGCAAATGGCACAAATGAACATGAAAGAAGCAATCCGTGATGCGCTTCGCGTGGAGTTGAAACGTGATCCTAACGTTCTGCTTTTCGGTGAAGACGTAGGTAATGTAGGCGGCGTTTTCCGTGTAACGGAAGGTCTGCAAAAAGAGTTTGGCGAAGAGCGTGTATTTGATACTCCACTGGCTGAGTCCGCTATTGGTGGTCTGGCTGTAGGTCTGGGTGTACAAGGCTTCCGTCCGGTTGCTGAGATCCAATTCGTTGGTTTTATCTTCGAAGCCCTTGACCAAATGGTAGTGCAAGCTGCTCGTATGCGTTTCCGCTCCGGTGGAAAATACAATTCTCCAATCGTATTCCGTACACCATTCGGTGGCGGCGTAAAAGCGGCAGAATTGCATACAGATTCCCTGGAAGGTCTGCTCACGCAAACGCCAGGTATCAAAGTCGTTGTTCCTTCCAACCCTTACGATGCAAAAGGACTGATGATCGCTTCTATTCGCGATAACGATCCTGTATTCTTCATGGAGCACTTGAACTTGTACCATGCTTTCCGTGCAGAAGTGCCTGAAGAAGATTACGTTGTTGAGTTGGGTAAAGCGAACGTTGTTCGTGAAGGTTCTGATGTAACGATCATTACTTACGGTATGATGGTTCACACTTCTGTGAAAGCAGCAGATGAACTCGAAAAACAAGGAATCAAAGTTGAAGTTATCGACCTTCGTACGGTTAGCCCGATCGACATCGATACTATCGTTGCTTCCGTTAAGAAAACAAACCGTGCAATTGTTGTACAGGAAGCTCAAAAGAGCGCAGGTGTTGCAGCTGAAGTCATTGCCCAAATCAATGAAAAAGCAATCCTGCACTTGGAAGCACCGGTTCTGCGTGTAGCTGGTCCGGACACTGTATATCCATTTGCACAAATCGAAGATACATGGCTGCCTAACCCGGCACGTATCGTTGCTGCGGTTAACAAAGTCGTAAATTTCTAATTTAATCATCTGACATGCCGCAAGGCGCAGTATGGTGATTCACACCGCAGCGCAAGCTGCACTGTAAACAGCCATTAGCCCCTTGAGTAACAGTTATTTGCATTAGCAGTAACAGTTGTTTCTTGGAGTTAAGGGTTGTTTTCAGGATTGAGCACATAATCAAGGAGGTTTTTCAGTTGGCTAAATTTGAATATAAATTCCCTGAATTGGGCGAAGGCCTGCACGAAGGCGAAATCATCAAGATGCACATCAAAGTCGGTGACAAAGTAACTGACGACGACATCATCATGGAAGTACAGAACGACAAAGCGGTTGTAGAAGTACCTTGTCCGGTTAACGGAACAGTTACAGAAGTATTCGCTAAAGACGGTCAAGTCTGCCACGTTGGTGAAGTTGTAGCGATCATCGATGCAGAAGGCGAACTTCCTGAGCAAGACGACGCTCCTGCTGGCGATCAAGGCGAGCAAGAGAAAGATGCAGCTCAAGGCGGAGCTGATACAAGTGGTTCTTCTGCAGCAGCTTCCAGCTCGGATGCAGCTAAAGAAGGCGGCAACAACAGCGTTCCGGCAGTACCTGCCAAAGACGTTCTGGCAACACCAAGCGTGCGTAAATTTGCTCGCGAACAAGGTGTAGACATCGCTCAGGTTAACGGCACTGGCAACAACGGTAAAGTAACCAAAGAAGATGTTGAATCCTTCAAAAACGGTGGCGGTTCTTCCGCAGCGGCATCTTCCGAAGCTCCGGCTCAAGAAGAGAAAAAATCCGCAGCACCAGCAGCGGCTGCAGCTGATCAATACCTTGAAGAAGAGCGCGTACCATTCAAAGGTATCCGTAAAGCAATCTCTAATGCAATGGTTAAATCGGCTTACACAGCACCTCACGTTACAATCATGGACGAAGTGGACGTAACTGAATTGGTTGCTTTCCGTACTCGCATGAAACCAATTGCAGAGAAAAAAGGAACAAAAGTTACTTATCTGCCATTCATCGTTAAAGCACTGGTTGCGGCTTCCCGCCAATTCCCGGCTCTGAACGCTATGATTGATGAAGAAGCTAACGAAATTGTTTACAAAAAATACTACAACATCGGTATCGCTACAGATACAGACAACGGTTTGATCGTTCCTGTTATCAAAGATGCTGATCGTAAATCCATCTGGATGATTGCTGATTCTATCCGTGATCTGGCTGCTCGTGGTCGTGAGGGCAAATTGAGTGCGAATGAAATGAGAGGAAGCACAATCTCCATCAGTAACATCGGTTCTGCTGGCGGTATGTTCTTCACTCCAATCATCAACTTCCCTGAAGTTGCTATTCTCGGAACAGGACGCATCAGCGAAAAAGCAGTGATCAAGAACGGCGAAGTAGTTGCAGCACCTGTAATGGCTCTTTCCCTGAGCTTTGACCACCGTATCATCGATGGCGCAACAGCACAAAACTTTATGAATTACATTAAACAGCTGCTCGCTAACCCTGAGCTGCTTGTTATGGAGGTGTAAGATATGGTAGTAGGCGACGCTTCTCTCAATATCGACACATTAGTAATTGGTGCGGGTCCTGGCGGCTATGTAACTGCCATCCGCGCTGCTCAACTGGGCCAAAGCGTATTGATCGTAGACAAATCCGAACTGGGCGGTGTTTGTTTGAACCGTGGATGTATTCCATCCAAAGCCCTGATCTCTGCTGCACACCAATATGAGTCTGCACTTCACGGTGAAGCTTTTGGTATCTCTGCTGAGAACGTAAAAGTGGACTTCAGCAAAACTCAAGAGTTCAAAAACGGCGTTGTTAAGAAAATGACTGGCGGCGTAGCTGGTTTGCTCAAAGGCAACAAAGTTGAAGTTTTCAACGGTGAGTGCATGTTCATTAACGAAAACGAAGCTCGTGTATTTAATGACCACGAGTCTCCACGTTACAAATTTAAAAATGCAATTATTGCAACAGGTTCCCGTCCAATCGAACTGAAACCTTTCCCGTTTGGCGGACGCATTCTGTCTTCGACAGAAGCTCTGAACTTGCCTGAAGTACCAAAAAGCATGATCGTTATCGGTGGCGGATATATCGGTGCTGAGCTTGGTCAAATGTACTCCAAATTCGGTTCAAAAGTAACAATCATCGAAGGTTTGGATACAGTACTGCCAGGTTTCGATAAAGACATGACTAGCCTTGTGGCTAAAAACATGAAGAAAACAGGTATCGAAATCGTTACGGGTGCAAAAGCAGAAAGTGCTGAGCAAACGGACAAAGACGTAACTGTTAAATATTCCGTAAATGGTGAATCCAAAGAAGTTACTGCAGATTACTTGCTGGTGACTGTTGGACGTCGTCCAAACACGGATGGAGAACTTGGTCTCGACATGATTGGTGTTGACGTTGACGAGCGTGGATTTGTCAAAGTTGACCACCAAGGTCGCACAAGCATTCCTCACATCTTCGCAATCGGTGATATCGTATCTGGCTTGGCTCTGGCGCACAAAGCTTCTTATGAAGGTAAAGTGGCTGCTGAAGCAATCGCAGGACAACCATCTGTAGTTGACTACAAATGTATGCCAGCTGTTGTGTTCACAGATCCAGAGTGTTCCAGCGTAGGTTACACTGAAAAAGAAGCTAAAGAAAAAGGTTACAAAGTAAAAGCTGGCAAGTTCCCTTATGCGGGTAACGGCCGTGCTGTATCTTTGAACCACGCTGAAGGCTTCGTGAAAATCGTAGCTGACGAAGAAAGCGGCCTTGTATTGGGTTGCCAAATCGTTGGTCTGGAAGCTTCCAATCTGATTGCTGAGCTTGGTTTGGCAATTGAGATGGGCGCTACTTTGGAAGATCTGGCTCTCACAATTCACGCTCACCCAACTTTGGGCGAAATCGTGATGGAAGCTGCGGAATTGGTTATGGGTCACCCGATCCACATCATCTCCCGTTAAGATCATCTAAGCTTCGGATCCGTCCGGCATTATACGTATATCAGAAGAGACGAATAACGTTAACGCGTTATTCGTCTCTTTTTTCTGAGCAAGAGCCGAGAAATTTAAGATACTTGTGTATGTAATATGATGAAAATTTACACGCTCATAAGTTTCAGTGAATTGATTTTATCCAACTTCTGAATTGTGGTACACTGTAGTAATGATCAGTCATGATGTGGCTCCAAGCCAATCACGGTCTATGTATTTAGTTAACTAACCTTTTACACGAGAACGTAGAGGACAGAAAAAACCTGAAGAAGCGGAGTGCTCGCCTTTATCATCGGATTTTACCTTTGGAAAAGGAAATCAAAAAAATCTGGGGACAACAGCGATCGGAAGGTTGTTCTGTCATCGGAGTGGTAAGTGTAAATATTTTTTAGTTTAGTACGAAATAAAAGTGCGAGGGGATATCAACATGAAAAACTATCTTGATTTATTGCAGGATATTCTGAACAACGGCATGCATAAAGGAGACCGTACAGGAACGGGGACACAATCTGTATTTGGCAGACAACTCCGTTATGATCTCTCCGAAGGATTTCCGCTGGTAACAACCAAACGAATTCATCTCAAATCGGTTATTCATGAACTGTTATGGTTTTTGAGTGGCGATACCAATATATCTTATTTGAAAGAAAACGGTGTGAAGATCTGGGACGATTGGGCGGACGAAAATGGGGATCTCGGTCCGGTATACGGCTCGCAGTGGCGTACATGGGAAGCGCCAAACGGAGAAAAAATTGATCAGATCGCCGCAGTGATTGATTCGATCAAAAATAATCCGGATTCGCGTCGTCACCTTGTCAGTGCATGGAATGTGGCTGAGATCAACAATATGAAACTTCCACCTTGTCATTTTGCGTTTCAGTTTTACGTTGCAGAGGGTAAATTATCATGTATGCTTACGATGCGTTCCGTGGATACGTTCCTCGGGTTGCCGTTTAACATCGCGAGTTATGCGCTCTTGACTCATATGATCGCCCAGCAATGTGATCTTGAGGTGGGTGATTTCATCTGGTCTGGAGGGGATGTTCACATCTACTCTAACCATGTTGATCAGGTTAAAACTCAGCTGGAGCGTGAACCTTATGCTTTACCTAAGCTGGTAATCAAACGTAAGCCGGATTCTATTTTTGATTATACGTTTGAAGATTTCGAGTTTGAGAACTATCAGCA
Source organism: Paenibacillus sp. SRL342 (assembly GCF_984798905.1). NCBI lineage: Bacteria > Bacillati > Bacillota > Bacilli > Caryophanales > Paenibacillaceae > Paenibacillus > Paenibacillus sp. SRL342. The sequence continues at coordinate 4,150,678 of NZ_OZ481790.1, read as the reverse complement.
TCATCCGGGCATTAAGGCTCCAATTGCAGTCTAATTATGTGTTCAATCTCGATAAGAGACTTGGATTGAAGGAGTGTATTACCCTTGAGTATTGAACTGGTATGGGCAATGGGGGAGAACGGTGTGATCGGATTAAATAATTCGATTCCATGGCGTTTACCCAAGGATATGGCCTTTTTCAAACAACGTACGCTGAACAAAACAATTATCATGGGACGTAATACGTGGGAATCCTTTGGTGGTAAGCCGCTTCCTCAGCGCCGTAATATCGTAGTGACTAGAGATCTGAACTACAAGGTGGACCAAGCTGAAATCGTACATACGATTGAAGAAGGGCTGAGTGTAACCAAAGGTGAGGAACTGTGCGTAATTGGGGGTTCCCAAGTGTATCGTGAGTTCCTGCCACTTGCAGATCGTCTTGTGGTGACCAAGATTCATGAGAATTTTGAGGGAGATACGTTTTTCCCTGAAGTGGATTGGTCCGAATGGGAACTAATTGAACAGATTGAAGGCGAACAGGATGAAAAAAATGTTTATGCGTATACATTCGAATTCTACGAACGTAAACGGTAAATTTGGCATAAGAAATTCCTGACTTCGGTCGTATTTTTATGATGAGAGGCGCTGATTGCGAAATATTCGTGAACAGCGTCTTTTCTTTTATAAAAAAATGAGTCACTTGTTTAAATTGGAGTACATATAACATTAATATAACATGATTAATTGGTATTTATGTATATTATACATACGCTCAAGCATTAAAAAGTAAAAAAGTGTAAAATTTTTGGGGTTTTAACGTTGTGAAGCCCTAAAACAGGTCTGATATTCGGAATTGAGAACGATTTATAGCAAAATATGTTGAATTTGATGACAAATTATCTGACATTTACTTAACGTTTCGACAGTTTATTTCTTTAACACACAACAGATTTCGCAGTTCAAAACCACATTAAACACCAAAATAAGGGTATTGACCATGGGTAGACTTGAAAGATATGATGTATAAAATACAAATAATTATGCGGATAATCCATTTAATATTCAGCACAGTAAATGCTACTATAATTGAAATATCTTCGAGAAGATTTTGTGATACAATAGACAAAAACTCAAGTAATGAGTAATCCATTTCATATAGAACCATGCACATGAAGGGATTAAGACAAGAACGGATGGGGGAAAACGTAAGATGTCTACACCTACTGGATTTATGGAATACAAACGTCAACTGCCAGCAGATCGTGAGCCAGCGGAGCGGATTAAGGATTGGGAAGAGTTTCATAAACACATGGCTGAAGAAGAGCTCAGAACACAAGGTGCACGATGCATGGATTGTGGTACCCCGTATTGCCATACAGGTATAGATATGATTGGTGGCACGTCAGGTTGCCCCGTGCATAACCTGATTCCAGAATGGAATAATCTTGTATATCGCGGACTGTGGAGAGAAGCACTTGAGCGCCTTCACAAAACGAATAATTTCCCAGAGTTTACAGGTCGCGTCTGTCCAGCTCCTTGCGAAGGATCATGTACAGTTGGCTTAATTGGTCAGCCTGTAACCATCAAAACGATTGAAGAAGCAATTATTGAAAAAGGTTTCGAAGAAGGATGGGTGGTTCCCCAACCTCCTGAAAAACGTACGGGTAAACGTGTAGCTGTGGTAGGCTCAGGTCCAGCGGGATTAGCTACTGCGGCTCAGTTGAATAAAGCAGGACACTCGGTAACCGTATATGAGCGTTCGGACCGTGTCGGCGGATTGCTGATGTACGGTATCCCAACCATGAAATTGGATAAAAACGTAGTTCAACGTCGTGTTGATCTGCTCGAAGCAGAAGGCATTCAATTCATTACGAACACCGAGATTGGTAAAGATATTGCAGCACAACAACTGGTGGATGAATATGACGCTGTTGTATTGTGCGGTGGTGCAACGAAGCCGCGTGAATTCAATATTGAAGGCAGCGACTTGAAAGGCGTTCATTACGCAATGGATTTCCTGAATGGCAGTATTAAGAGTTATCTGGACTCCAATCTGGAAGATGGTCAATATCTGTCCGCTAAAGATAAAGATATTATCGTCATTGGTGGCGGTGATACAGGATCTGACTGTGTGGCTACATCGCTGCGCCATGGTTGTCGTACGATCACTCAATTCGGTACGCATACCCAAGCGCCTATGGAGCGTGATCGCATTAATAATCCTTGGCCACAATTCCCTAACGTATACACACTTGATTATGCGCAAGAGGAAGCCAAAGCGTTGTTTGGTCAAGATCCGCGTGAGTTCTCCATCATGACAACAAAATTTGTCGGAGACGATGAGGGGAACCTCAAAGAATTGCATACAGTACAGATCGAGCGTATTGTGGATGAGACTGGTCGCAAGATTTATCAGCCGATTCCAGGTACAGAGCGTGTCTTCCCGGCTCAGATGGCCATGATTGCCATTGGTTTTGACGGACCGGAACAAACGTTGGTCGAGCAACTGGGACTTGCAACAGATCGTCGCACAAACGTTAAGGCACGTTACGGCAAATACAACACCAATGTGGATAAAGTATTTGCAGCAGGTGACATGCGTCGTGGTCAAAGTTTGGTTGTATGGGCAATTAATGAAGGCCGTGAGGCTGCTCGTGAAGTGGACAAATACTTGATGGGTGCTTCGGTTCTGGTGTAAAAGTATAGAACAAGATATCAATGACAACCTTCGCGATCAGCGGGGGTTGTTTGCTGTCTATTGAATAGAAAAGACTACATATTTCACGTAAGTGTGAGCAATAGCATTGCTTTTTAAGTGATAAAGATTTATTATTATATTATAATGATTATAAATAAGGATTCACTGAAACCAAGAAATTCGTACGTTAAAAGTAAAATTTAATGAATATAAACCGGAGGTGCGACCTGCTATGGCAAGTAACCGGGACAAGTCCATTTCAGAACAGATCTTTCACATTAAAAATCAATTGGTTGAAAAAGGATATAAGTTAACACAACAACGAGAAGTTACTGTACGTGTATTGCTTGAACATGAGAAGGATCATTTTAGCGCAGAGGAAGTATTCCTGCTGGTTAAGGAGCAGTTCCCTGAGATTGGATTGGCTACCGTATACCGCACTCTCGAACTGCTGAGTGACCTTCAGGTCGTTGAAAAGATTAACTTTGGTGACGGCGCTGCGCGCTTTGATCTGCGAAGTACAGACGGTTCCCATCACCACCATCATTTGATCTGTACAGAATGTGGTAAAGTGGAAGAGATTATGGAAGATGGTCTGCTTCGTTTGGAACAACAAATCGAGCGTCAGTATGGCTTTGCTGTTACGGATCATCGTCTGGATTTCCAGGGTGTATGCAAAGAGTGCAGACAAAAACATGTATTAAAGGAACAGGCAGCAGGATAATTCATTTCGGGAAGGTGCTCCCGAATCCAAAATCTGATATAATGAGTTTCAGAAGCAAGGGGCTTCCGTCGGCGGAATGCCCCTTTTTGCCGTCATGCGGACGGTGAAGGAGGAGAGATGGACGGATGAAGACACTGGTTATAGCGGAAAAACCCGACATGGGTCGAACCATTGCCGCCGTCATAGAACCAAAGGCCAAGAATAATCGCACATATCTGGAGGGTGAGCATTACATCATCACTTGGGCGATAGGGCATTTGCTTGGACTGGCTGAACCGGATGCCTATGATACAAAGTACAAACGCTGGAATATAGCGGATCTGCCGATTATACCCGATCAGTTCAAGATTGTACCCAATCCGAGGACTAAAGATCAGCTTAAAATGATTGGAGAACTGGCAAAACGGGCTTCAGCGATCGTTAATGCTTGCGATGCAGGGAGAGAAGGTCAGTACATCTTCGCCCTCATACAACAGCAATTGAAGCTGCGCCAGCCTGTAAAGCGTTTATGGATATCGGATTTGACGGCAGAGAGCATTAGACGTGGTTTTGATGGTCTGAAGGATGCCTCTGAATTTGAAAATCTGACCCATGCTGCTCGCGCCAGAAGTGAAGCCGATTGGCTGATCGGGATGAATGCCTCACGGGCGTTTACAACCCGCCATAATGCATTGTTGTCTGTAGGCCGTGTTCAGACGCCGGTACTCGCGCTAATCTACGATCGGGAAATAGAGATTGAAGCATTCCAGTCACAGACCTTTTATGAAGTAGCCGCCTGGTTTCGGCAGGAAGGTGTCGAGTACCGGGGACTGCGTCAGGGAGATAAGTTGACCGATGCGGAGGCAGCAGAGGCCATTGCAGCCAGTGTGAAGGGCAAGACAGGGCAAATTACCAAATACGAAGCGAAGCAGACGAAGGAGTATCCGTATCGTTTGTATGACCTGACCCTTTTACAGCGTGAAGCCAATGCCAAGTTTGGATATGGTGCCAAAAAAACACTGGATATCGCACAGGCCTTGTATGAAAAACACAAGGTGATTTCGTATCCGCGGACAAACTCCAACTATGTTACAGAACAGAATATTGAAGGTATGCACAAAACACTAAACCTGCTTAAAAATGGTACCTATAGTGAGCTTGCGCAAGGGGCCAAGCCAGAGCTTGTTCATAAGAATAATAAAGGGGTATGTAATCCGAGCAGGGTTGAGGATCACCATGCGATCCTACCTACTTTGAAGCGACCAGGTACCTTATCCAAGGATGAGCAGAACATCTATGATTTGATTGTAAGACGTTTCTTGTCTCACTTTTATCCTCCGGCGGAGTATAAGCAACATACCGTGCTCACCGAAGTGGAGAAACATCAGTTTAAGACATCTGTCAAAGAGCTGCTGTCCCTCGGATGGAAAGTGGTTCTTGGTTCTGGAGATCAGGAACAGGGCGGTGCAGGCAAGAAGAAGAGCAAGAAAAACGGCAATGAGGAAGAAGAAGCCGAAGAGTGGACGGACAAGGCTTTTGCTGTACAACCTGAATTGCCTGTTCAATGTACGAAGAGTGAGTTCAAGGAGAAAGCGACCCAGCCTCCCAAAAGTTATACCGAGGGAACATTGCTGAAAGCGATGGAAAGTGCAGGCAAGCAGATCGAGAATGAAGAGCTGCGAGACGCGATGAAAGATAGTGGTCTAGGTACTCCGGCTACACGTGCGGCTACAATTGAGCGTCTCAAAAACGTAGGTTACATTACGCTGCAAGGGAAGAAAATGCAGTTAACGCTCAAAGGCAGAACAGCTATTGAGTTGATTCGCCGTGCAGGCGTAGACTTGTTAACTTCACCTGAGATGACCGGGCAATGGGAAAGAAGGTTATATCAGATTTCCAAAGGTGAGGCGGGTCAGGACAAGTTCATGGAGAACGTCAAGAAATTCACCTTGTCCATCATTGAGAAAGTGCGTGTACAAGCCCCAGCCCCAGCAGATGCTTTTGGGGAAGATTCACGGGCAGGCAGGGGGAAAGGTAAAGGAGCGAGGACCCAGGCCGGCAATACAAGGACATCTGCCAAGACGGCTAGTGGTGGTTCCGCTGTAAAAACGTCCCGTCAGACTACGGCATCTTCGTCCAGAGCGGGCAGTGGGAAAAGCACGACCACCAAGGCATCATCTTCAACAGCGAGCCCAACCGGAGTGAGAGAGTTACTGGCACCTTGTCCTTCTCCAGGCTGTACAGGTCAGATTATAGAGGGCAAGAAGGGTTATGGATGCTCACGTTTCAAGGAAGGCTGTTCATTCGTGGTCTGGAAAGAGTATGCGGGTAAAAAAATCACCAGTACGATGTTAAAATCGCTGATTGAGAAGGGGAGTACACAAGTACTGTCGTTCAAACGAAAAGACGGGAGTACGGTGAAAGCACGGATTATTTTACAGGACGTAGTAACAGGCAAATTATCTGGTGAGAAGCAGGATGCTTGATCTTAGTTAACAGTTAACATACAGCAAAAGGACCCTTAACCAAGGGTCCTTTTCTGTTGCTGCTGTTGTATATTTTCGTGTATGACTTTTGGTACCTCTTCCAGTGCAGTGATGGTATACATCGATGTTTCCGGATTAGGTTGAAGATCTACGATGTTGTATTGCCATTCATTTGGTTGTTTGATATAAATGCTGTGAATTCCGGCTTTTACCGCGGGCATAATGTCTGTCCGCAGTGAGTTACCGATCATCCACGTTGCACGACGATCAAACGGTCCATTAGACAGAATGCCTTCCAGTGCCTCGACGTTTTTGTGTTGTCGGATATAGATCCGATCATCAAAATAAGCCGAGAGCTTCATCTGATCAATCTTGCGCTGCTGAATCACGGTTTCGCCGCCGGTATATAAGTAAAGGGAATGTCCAGCACCTTTAAGGTTCTCAAGCGTTTCAACCATATGAGGGTAGGGTTCAACCTCCTGATCGTACACACTCATACCCAACTTGCTCAGATAAGACTCTTCTCTGGGAGAGGTTAATCTGGCGAACTTGCCGGAGAAATAACGATAGGTGTCAATCAGGGATTGCGGGAAATGATGACTCGCAAAGCCAAGCTTGTTCACTCCGGTTACATCAATCTCCAGTTGTTTTTCCCGAATCTCTTGTGTTGTCAGAGAATGTCCATCAAACCACTCTTGCATATTCTCAAAGAATTCTCCCAAAACCAGGTTGAAGTATTTGTTGCAATATACGAGTGTATCATCAAGGTCAAACATAATATGTTGTTTCATTATTTTCATGATCTAACTCACTCCTTGTTGCCAGTAACTCCACAATGGTTCAACTAAATTATATGCGAATATAGGATTCCAGGAACATATTCAATTCAGATACGCCATCCGGACGAATACTGTATTTCTCTTTACGATTACTTCCCAGCAGATGGGTTCGAAGCAGACCTGCGATGCGCAACGCCATAACCTGATCTTTGACCGTGTCTTCATCTTTACCCAATTCTTCACACATCTCAGCGAGGGATTTGGGTTCATCCGATACGTAACGAAGCAGGCGAAGTCTTTCAGGATCAGCCAGTGCATGGGTGAAACGTAAAAGGCATGTTGGTGGTTGGTCTTCGTTCTCTTCAGGTGCATCTACGGGATACTGCATGATCATCATACCCTCATAGAAGCAGTACATATTAATAGGGCGGTTATGCACCGTTGGAAACAGGATGACTTCGTTTAGTCCAGGCATCGGTTCAACAAGAACGCCAGCTGTAGCATATTCAATGAGCAGTTCAGATCCCATTTTTTCAAGCAAAACGCGTTTTTCTTCAGCATCTTCTTCGAGCCATACACGCTGATCTTCACTTATATTCTGACAGTAGTGTTGATCCCATAGTCGCAATAATGGGACATAGCTGTTCCGAATACGCGTAGATTCTTCTATGGTAAGGGCGGGCAGAAGAGGAGACACACGTGCATACAGGTCATCCGCTGTCATTCCGGCAAGCATGTCCAGAAACTCTTGATTCTCCTTCGTATCATTTTGATACGCAGCCCATGCAAACAGGACATCAAAATCATCAAAAGGCCAAGTGGCAGCAGGTGCGAGCGCAGCTCGTACATTGGAACTTAGTTTGCCTTCCACTTCCAGAATCCATTCAGGACCTATATCCAGATGCTGAATCCATTTTTTCGTAACATAAACCAGAAAGCTGTTGAGCATTTCATATATCGGTGAAACATCAATTTTCACATGATAAGCCATATTGTTGCAGAATCCTCCCGTCACATCTAAGTGTACGCAGCGACTTAAGTACCATTATGGCTTGTTTTGCAGGGCGTTGTCCACTATAATGTTCAAGTCCGGGGCAAAGCCCCGACTATGAATAGCAGTTCAAAACCATATGTATACCATACGAAAGTCGTCAGCGATGGCGATTTTTCTTTGTGTGCTCGCAGGAGGAATGAATTCGTGTCATCGATTACTCGCCCCAAACTATCACACTCGACAGCCAACTATCTGATTTTGATTACGGTTATTGTGGTAGCTGGAATTAGTCAGGGGCTTTTGCTGCCTGTGCTTTCGATTTTTTTGGAGCAAAAAGGGGTTTCACCAGGTTTGAACGGATTAAACGCCGCCGCGTTGTACGTTGGCTCTTTTGCCATGACTCTCGTTGCGGAGCGACTACTAGGTGCATTCGGGTTCAAAAAGCTGATTGTGGGTGGCCTGATATTAGTCATGGTCCCTTTAATACTATTTCCGTATTTACCAGATATTAAAATATGGTTCATATTGCGTCTGATCGTTGGAATAGGAGACAGCGCACTTCACTATGCGGCTCAGCTCTGGGTACTGCTTGTTACGGCACCTGAGAAACGTGGGCGCTACATATCGCTATATGGCATGTCCTACGGGCTGGGATTCAGTATTGGTCCGCTGGGAATTAAGCTGCTTGGCTTTGGTGATGCTGTCCCTTTCTGGGTATTGTTCGTATGTATGGCAGCAGTACTTATACTGGTATTAATGAAGCTTCCGAATACAAAGCCGGAAAAAGCAGAGCATGGCCAGCTTCCTGAACGGCGCTTCCGTCGTAGTCTGGCATGGGCTTGGTACGCACTGTTACCTGCTCTTCTATACGGATATATGGAGGCCGGCATGAATAGTAACTTCCCCGTGTATGGCCTGCGTATTGGGTTCGACACCGATCAGATTTCGTCGTTGCTTCCCTTTATTGGGATTGGAGGTTTGTTCCTTCAATTGCCTCTGGGGATGCTGAGTGACCGGTATGGGCGTAAAAAGATATTGATGTTTGCGGGAATCAGTGGGGGGATCATCTTCATGCTGGTTCCCGTCGCAGGTACGCATTTCTGGTGGACGCTTGTATTGTTAACAATCGCAGGTGGCCTGGTCGGTTCCTTTTTTTCGCTGGGCCTGGCCTATGCCGCAGATATTTTGCCTAAAGTGTTGCTGCCTGCAGCCAACGTTGTGGCTTCCTTTCATTTCACGATTGGAAGTATTATTGGACCGAATCTGGGTGGTCAGATGATCAACTGGATTTCACCCGGAAGCATGTTCACCTTGCTCGGAATCATGTATCTTCTTTTCGGCTTGGCAGGTATATTATTTCGTCGTAAACCGGAGTTCGAATCTGTGTTAAAATAGAAGCTGGTGTTCGCATGGAAATTGATGTCCATTTCCGAGTACACTAGTGGTAGGGAAAAACATGGACAAGAGGAGACATCGCGATGATCAGAGTAGAGAACTTGAGTAAATCCGTTGGCGTGGACCGCGTTCCCGTTCTACGGGATATTCGATTTGATATGCAACAAGGAGAGATGATAGCTGTAGTTGGTTCAAGCGGTAGCGGTAAAAGCATGCTGCTCAAATGTCTGGCTATGATGGAGAAATGGGATTCCGGCCGGTTTACGGTGGATGGCGCCGAGATTTTGAAAGAAGGCTGGTCCGGAAAACGGAAAATCAAACGGGAATGGGCATACTTGGAACAGAATCCAGAACTATTTCCCAGACGTACGGCTCTTAAAAATGTATTAATCGGACGATCGGGTCAGACTCCTGTATGGAGAATGGTAACCGGTATGGTACGTTCAGATGATTATATGGGTGCTATGGATTATCTCGAAGGATTGGGATTACTTGATAAAGCACATCAAATAGCAGAGAAGCTCAGTGGTGGCGAGAAGCAGCGTGTTGCCATTGCAAGAGCACTTGCTCATGGTGCCAAAGTGGTTTTGGCTGATGAACCAGTGATTGGTCTTGACCCTCACACAGCAGATTCGGTGCTGGAAACGCTGCGCAAATTATGTGAAGAAGAACGTGCAACAGTCATTGCAGTATTGCCCATTGAACTTGCTGAGAAACATGCCACGCGAATCTGGGGGTTGGCAGACGGCAAGATTGCTTTTGATATTCGTGGACGGAGATTGACACAGCAAGAAAAAAACCAGATTTAAACTATTGAAAAGAGTGATGAGATTGTTTAATTCACGGTGGGGACGCTTTGTAGCAGCAGGAACAATGGCGATCATGCTTGGTTCTGTTCTAAGCGGATGCACAGTCATAAGTGACCCCAAAGGTTTGATGAGAAAACCAATGATGTCCACCGATAAGGAGAAATTGTACAACGTGGTTCAGGTTAAACTGCCGCCAGAGAGCACGTTGATTCGTCCCAAGGATATGAATAACACCAGTATGATTCGAGTAGAAGACCTGAATGGGGATGGAACTCGGGAAGCGATTGTTTTTTATGAGACACCGAATGAGAATGTGCGAATCCATGGCATGATTTTGGAAGAGCAGGGAGGCACATGGGTTAAAAAGCTTACATTTGATGTGCCGGGAAATGAGTTGCAATCCTTTAAAGTATTGGATATTACGAATGACGGAAATCCCGATATTATTCTTGGTGTAAGTCTGCAGGAGCAGAAGGCCCTGACTGCATATTCCTACAAGGGCGGGGCACTGGAGCAGGTCTTGGGTGGAGTTCCGTATAATCAATATATTATTGATAATGCGCAGGGGAACACGCTGGATTTAAGTGGGGATGGCAAGAGTGATTTTGTTATCATTTCGCTGAACAACAGCGGTTTTGCAACGATTGCGTTATACCAGTACGAAGATGGCAGCTTCAAGGAAGTGGATCGGGTGCAGACCGATTATACCGTTAAAGAAGTTTATAATGCGCTGGGCGGAGAGATCGCCGAAGGACAGATGGGCATTGTACTGGATGCCGAGCTGGATGATCGGAGTTCCTTTTCGCAAATTATGTATGTTAAGGATAACAAGTTAGTCAATGCTTTTAAATCACCGGATCAAACGTATAGAGATGACAAAATTTTAAGCGGTGATGTCGATAATGATGGTATTATTGAGTTTGGACTTAAAGAGACTCCGAAAGGCTGGGAGCATTACGTTTTTGACTCCAGGTTGTGGTTCTATACCTATTACCAATGGGATGGTAAAGAAGGCAAGAAATTTGTCTCGTTCCAATTCCGGGATGACGCTGATTTATTTCATCTAAATCTCAAACCAGAGTGGTACGGTAAGATTACTATTGACACCAAATCGGAGAAGGAAAAATATATTCGCTTTAAAATGATTGATACGGACGAAACCGTGGCAGAGATCAAATATTTCACCCTTTCCAAGTGGGAACAGGAGAAGGGTAAAAGCTGGAAGGAAATTACGCGTACCAAAGATCGGGTTATTGCTTCACGAGTAGCACAATCAGAGGCGGGTAAAGATGCACTGAGCAATACTTCTCAGCTGAATAGAAAGGGAGAACTTAATGAGTAAAGTACTTATTCTTGAGGATGAAGAATCCATCCGCAGTTTTATAGTGATTAATTTAAAGAGAAACGGATTCGAAGTGCTTGAGGCGGGTGACGGCCATGAAGCGCTCCGCATACTGCAGACAGTACCGGATATTGATCTGGCTCTACTGGATGTCATGGTACCTGGTATTGATGGATTTGAGGTCTGTCGACGCATCCGTGAAACTAATGAACGTCTGGGCATCATCTTTTTGACCGCGAAAGTTCAGGAACAGGATAAAGTGTATGCTCTCTCCGTTGGTGCAGATGATCATGTCAGCAAGCCTTTCAGCCCAACAGAGTTGATTGCACGTATTCAGTCTTTATTACGTCGTGTGAACGTGCATCGGGAAACTGCGGCAAAGGTTACGTTCCAGTCTGGGCCATTTTCACTGGATCTGATCTCGAAGCAATTCAAGAAACAGAATGAAGCCATTGAGTTGACTCCAACGGAGTTTTCCTTGATTCAGTTTTTCCTGGAAAAAGAAAATACACCGCTCAGCCGCGATGTATTGTTAGATCATGTATGGGGAAAAGAGTACATGGGTGATCCAAAAATTGTGGATGTCAACATTCGTCGTCTGCGTCAGAAAATTGAGAACAATCCTTCCGAGCCCGAATACCTGCAGACAGTATGGGGTCACGGGTACAAATGGAAGGGCCGGGAGCAATGATTAAAAAAGGCATTACTCGGCAGATCGTACTACATTATTTCTTTGTAGTTTTTCTCGCTCTGCTGTTGGTCGAATTCGTATTTATGTTGGCAGTTCAAAGGTATTATTATGAGAGTATCTACAATACGATTAGTACCCACATTTCTAATTCAAAGGACTTTTTCGAGCCAATCGCTCGTGAGAATACTACGGAGGATGGCAATAATCTATCTAGACTCCTTGTGAACTTGGCATTGTCCAATACTGAATTGGAAATTTTGGATCTGAACGGGCGCGTATTGGCGAGTTCAACTGCTTTTGAATCTGACCGTGCCGTACTGCAAACCAGTGATATTATGCAGGCTCTGAACGGAGATATGGGACGCTGGATTGGAAGACAACCAGGTACTGGAGAATCCGTCATGGCCGTTTCACACAAGTTTGATCTGGGCGGCGAAAATACTTATGTTATTCGATATTTGACTTCACTCGAAGATGTGAATTCAAAGTTGTTGAATATGGGACTACTCGCCGCTGCGGTCGGTGTTGGCGTGCTTGCTATAGTGTTAATCATCAGCATTGGTATGGCAAATTCCATTGTACGTCCAATTAACAACATCACCGCAGTATCTGCTCAAATGGCCAGAGGACGGCTGGATGTCAGGGTTAAAGGGAATTATAAGCACGAACTGGGCGAATTGGCATCAACACTTAACTTCATGGCACATGAGATTGTGCGCAGTAATCAGATCAAAGATGATTTTATCTCTTCGATCTCACATGAATTAAGAACACCTCTGACCAGCATTAAGGGCTGGAGCGAGACACTGGACTCAGGCGGTTATGATCCGGAAGAAACCCGTATCGGTATGGGCATCATTTCCAAGGAAACCGAACGACTGATTGGACTTGTTGAAGAGATGCTGGATTTCTCCAAATTACAGCAAAATCAGATGAAGCTGGTCAAAGGAACGGTCAACATTCGTGAAATTGTACAGGAAACGATGTTGAATGTCTGGGCCAAAGCGGAACAAAAACAGGTCCATCTCAAGTTGGAAACGGACGAGACACGTGCTTATAATGTCCATGGGGACGGCAACAGACTGAAACAAGTCTTCTTAAACATTGTGGATAATGCGATCAAATTTTCACACGAGAATTCCTGGATCTTCTTGTCCGTCAAAGAGGAAAATGGTCAGATCATTGCAGCTGTTCAGGACACCGGTATCGGAATTAGTGAAGAACACCTAATCAAAGTACGGGACCGCTTCTTCCAGGTTAATCATCAAAATGGGGGAACGGGACTGGGTCTTGCGATTACGCAAGAACTGGTAGAACTGCATGAGGGGACGATCACGATGCAGAGTGAACTTGGATCTGGTACAACCGTTACGGTTACGTTACCGGCTGTGCCTGAGGAAATGGGTACAGAAGAATCTGTAAACGCGTCTGGTGATGCTGAAGTCACAGATGAGAGGACAGCAAGCGATACAAAATCGGATATAGAAAAGTCTTAAGGTTTTAAAAGATAAGAGATTTTTCTACCTGACCCTCGAGCATGTTACGCTTTATAACATCCATATCAACACAAAAAAAGGTGAGCCATTCAAGGCTCACCTTTTTTGCATATTATTATGAAGAAAGTTCACCTGTGCGCAGGCGCCCACTTTTCTCATATACTTCTTTCAACATACGAACAGGTTGCGTACGGACAGCCGGTTTGGCAGAGACGATCTCGTTAGGTCCAACGACAACAATTTCATCTGCCGTACCTTTAACAATTGCACCGTCCTTGATTATTGCCCCTTCACCGATGATGGCGCGTTCGATGTGAACCCCACGGCCTATGCGTGCATTAGGCATAACGACACTGTCTTTAACCTCAGAGCCTTTACCCACTTCTGCACCGCAGAAGATAACGGAACGCTCCGAACGACCTTCGATTGCACAAGAGTCGTGAATCATGGAAGTAACATGTTCGATCTTTGTATGTCTTGCTTTGTAAGCACTTGGCTTGGAGCGCCAGTCGCGAGTAAACATCGGCCAGTTTTCTTTTTGCAGACTCCAGTCTTCCTCGTTGTGTAACAGATCCATATGTGCATCCCAAAGGCTCTTAACCGTACCTACGTCTTTCCAATAACCATTAAAGTTATAGACAAAGAGGGGATTATTTTCGTTCAACATTTGAGGAATAACATCTTTACCGAAGTCATGGCTGGATTCAGGGTTAGCGGCATCTTCCAAGAGATGGCGTTTCAGATAATCCCATTTGAACATGTAAATGCCCATTGAAGCCAGATTACTTTTTGGTTCAGCCGGTTTCTCGGCAAACTCGGTTACACGTAAATTCTCATCAGCAGCCATAATACCGAAGCGATGTGCTTCATCCCATGGAACTTCCATTACTGAAATCGTTGCTGCTGCATTATTGGCCTGATGAGCCTCCAACATCTCGCGATAATTCATATGATAAATATGATCACCCGACAAAATTAGAACATTTTCGGGGTTTTGCTGATCAATATAGTCAATATTTTTATAAATAGCATCCGCCGTTCCCAAGTATTCGTCATTTCCTGTATGATAAGATGGAAGTAAGGAAATTCCTGCCTGACTTGAGTTACCATGTCCCCATGGTTCGCCTTGACCAATGTGATCATGCAAAGATTCCGCTTGGTACTGCGTTAATACGCCTACAGTATCGATCCCTGAGTTTACGCAGTTACTGAGAGGAAAATCGATGATCCGGTAGTGCCCGCCAAACGGTACAGCGGGTTTTGCGATACTTGAGGTTAAAGGGGCTAATCGCTTCCCTTCTCCTCCCGCCAACAGCATAGCGATGCAATCTTTATTAAACATAATCGTTTCCCTCCCAAAATATTGTGCATTGTAGTACATCATTAACGCAAAGTAGAGCAGATGAAACGATTGTTACTGTAAAAATTCAGAAAAAAGACAACATTTTCTAAGACACCGCATTTTTCTTTTCAACTTGGCTAGAATGGGGTAATGGTTACTGTTATATCTATTTTCTTGAGAAGAAGGTGATCTCTTGGCCATTCAACCGTTGGCACACCCGGACATATTGCCGGAGCATATTTATTTATTTCATGAAGGTAACCTTCATCACAGTTATCGAATTTTGGGCGCACAGCCTGAGATCTGCGATGGCCGTCAGGGGTATCGCTTTACCGTGTGGGCACCAAATGCCGCAGAAGTAGGATTGGCTCTGGACCGTAATGGATGGAAAGGTGAAAAGGAACCTTTATATAAGATACCCGAATCAGGATTTTGGAGTCGTTTTTTTCCGGAAATTAGTGAAGGAACTTTATACAAGTTCCGTATATTAACGGAAGACGGAACAGAATTGCTCAAAGCCGATCCTTATGCGTTTCATGCGGAGGTTCGACCTCAGACAGCCTCTGTCACCAGTTCAATCGAAGGGTACAAATGGAATGATGGAGCCTGGAGACGCAAACAACGCGGGCTGTATAATAAACCCCTACATATTTATGAAATGCATATGGGAACCTGGAAGCGCAAAGAAGACGGAAGCCTCTACAGTTATCGAGAGATGGCTGATTTGCTTGTTCCTTACTTATTGGAAATGAAATATACACATGTTGAGATGATGCCTCTTAGTGAGCATCCTTATGATCTTTCGTGGGGATACCAAAACACTGGATTTTACGCGCCAACAAGCCGTTACGGACAGCCCAAAGATCTGATGTATCTGGTGGATACACTACATCAGGCTGGAATTGGAGTTCTGCTGGATTGGGTACCAGCGCATTTTGCCAAAGATGCTCATGGGTTGCGTATGTTTGATGGTACGCCTTTGTATGAGTATGCAGACCCGATGTTAGCAGAGAAGCCAGGCTGGGGTACTCTTAGCTTTGACTACTCGAAACCTGAGATTCGTTCATTTCTGATCTCCAATGCATTATATTGGATGGAGATGTATCATTTTGACGGACTCCGTGTTGATGCGGTTACGAGTATGCTTCGGCTTGATTTTGAGAAGCAGCCAGGTCAATATCGTACCAATGATGAAGGTGGTCTTGAGAACAAGGAAGCTGTAGCTTTTTTGCAGCAGCTGAATCAGACGGTGTTCAAGTATTTCCCTTATGCATTGATGATGGCTGAAGAATCCAGTGCATGGCCAATGGTGACTTTACCTGTAGATGAAGGTGGTCTGGGCTTCAACTACAAATGGAACATGGGCTGGATGAACGATACGCTTGATTACATGGAATCTGATTTTCATGAGCGTCCTTCCAAACATCATTTGCTGACTTTCCCGGTCGTATACTCCTTTGCTGAAAATTATGTGCTACCTCTGTCACATGACGAGGTTGTTCATGGCAAAAAGTCGCTCCTCGACAAGATGCCAGGAACCTATGAGCAGAAATTTGCCGGCATGCGTGCTTTTCTGGGCTATTTTATGACTTTCCCAGGGAAAAAGCTGTTGTTTATGGGTGGAGACTTTGGCCAGTTCATCGAATGGAAAGATGAAGATCAACTGGACTGGTTCTTGCTGGATTATGACAGTCACCGCAATTTGCATAAGTTTGAGCGTGAGCTGTCTAACCTGTACTTGAGTGAAAAAGCTTTGTGGGAGCTTGATCATTCCTTGGACGGTTATGAATGGATCACTCCGGATGATCAGGACCAGAGTGTCATTTCATACGTACGCAAAGGAAAAAAACCTGCGGATACACTCCTTGTGCTCATTAACTTTCAGCCGGTCAAGCGGGAGCGTTACCGGATTGGTGTCATGCGTCCCGGTATGTATACCGAAGTACTGAACAGTGACCATTCCGTTTACGGCGGTTCAGGCATTACTAATGATATGCAACTGCCTACCGAAAAGATTCCTTTTCATGGGCATCCGCATAGTCTCGAATTGGTATTGCCTCCGCTTAGCATCGTGATTCTAAAAAAGAACACGCGTCGGAAAACGGATGAATCACCTGCGAGTATAACTTCCGTCAGTTCAAAAACAAAGAATAATAATGAAAGCAATACGCTCAAACCGAAGAGGAGGACAAAGGCATGAATATTCTATTTGCTGCTGCTGAAGTACATCCATTTATCAAAACAGGAGGCCTTGCTGACGTAATCGGTGCTCTCCCGTTGGCATTGAAGAAGAGCGGGGCAGATGTGCGGGTGATTATGCCTAAATACAAGGGGATTCCCGATGAGTATAAAGACGCGTTACAGCCCGTAATTACAACGGATGTGCCTCTTGGCTGGCGGAGACCTTATTGTGGAATAGAAATGCTGGTTCATGATGGGATTCCAGTATATTTTGTGGATAATGAATATTATTTTGGGCGTGATGGAGTGTACGGTTATATGGATGATGGCGAGCGTTTCGCCTTCTTCAACCGTGCAGTTCTCGAAGTGTTGCCACAGATTGAGTTCAAGCCTGACGTGCTGCACAGTCATGACTGGCATGCAGGAATGATTCCTTTGGTGCTTGAAGCACACTACAGACACGATCCATTTTACAGTGATATTCGTACGGTATTCACTATACATAACTTGTTGTATCAAGGGGTATTCCCGCATCAGTTATTCAGTGATATCCTTGAGCTGGACGATCGATATTTCACCGTGGATGGAGCCGAGTATTACGGTAATGTCAACTTCCTGAAGGCTGGAATTGTCTACGCTGACCATGTAACAACCGTTAGTCCAACTTACGCACAGGAAGTGAAAACATCTTATTACGGATACGGTCTGGACGGACTGCTTAGTTCACTTGGAGATCGATTCAGCGGGATTGTAAATGGCATTGATACCAAGAGTTACAACCCGGCTACAGACACCAAAATCCCGGTGAAATACAGAACAAGTCTGTCCAAAAAAACGGAAAACAAAATTGAGCTGCAAAAGGAACTTGGATTGCCTGTTCGACCAGATGCACCTCTTATGGTCATGGTCACAAGGCTCGTGGATTCTAAAGGACTTGATCTGGTCTGCCGCATCCTGGATGAATTGTTGTATTATGATGACATTCAATTCGCTGTACTTGGAACAGGGGAGCAGTCCTATGAACACTGGTTCCGTGAAGCCGCGAATCGTTATCCACTCAAAATGTCTGCCCAGATCAAGTTCAACGATGGGTTATCCCGTCGGTTCTATGCAGGCAGTGATATCTTCCTCATGCCATCCAGGTTCGAGCCATGTGGTATTAGTCAGTTGCTGGCTCTGCGGTACGGCAGTGTGCCTCTCGTAAGAGAAACAGGTGGTCTGAACGATACTGTGCAGGCATACAATGAGTTTAGCGGTGAAGGAAATGGTTTCTCATTTACCAGCTTTAACGCACATGACATGATGAATACCATTCGACGTGCGGAGGAGATCTACAAACAGCCAGAACACTGGAAGAAGATTGTGAAAAATGCAATGAACGGGGATTATAGCTGGGATGTCTCCGCCGATGAGTATATGAATATTTACCGTGGTATTGCTACATCGTCCGAATAAATATTATCACTCTAATGAGCCGCAGTATTCTACTGCGGCTGTTTTGCAGGCTTATGTCGGGGAATAGTAACATTTCCGTTTGTATTTTGCAGATGAAATGTGATTCATTCAAAACTTAATGAAAGAGAGTTGGTAAAGTGAACAATCACATTAATTTCACCTCCGCTTACAATCCACATATGGAGGCATTGAGTAGTGCCCAAAAATTTGATCCTGTAAAATTGAATGAAATGTTTAGTCAAGTGATGGGAAATATCGCATCTGTGCAAGCCTTAACGACCGGAAATACGATTAATGTAAGGGATTTTGCTCCTGGAGATGGGAGTAATCAGTCAGTTCAGATCAAAGCTTTTTTTGACTCAGCCAATGAAGGCGACGTTTTGTTATTTACACCAGGGCACTATAAAGTGGTGAAGTCAGGATGGTTTTATACTTTTACTGGAAGATCGGTAATCATTAGAGCCCTTCCGGGAGCGATATTTGAGGTTTCTGATCAGGGATTGAGATTTGAGGATAGTAACCATATTGAAGTGAGTGGTTTGACATTAATTCGGACTACACAAGCTGGTTGGAGTAAAGGAAGAACAGGAATACATGTAGAGAATTCAAGCAATGTTATTTTGCAAAATAATGATATTAGCAAATTTACTGATGGAATTGGAGTTAATGGTCCAAGTAGTCAAGATCGTCCATCCCGAAACGTGGTTATCAGAAACAATAAACTTCATCATTTAGGTGAAGAGCCCATCGCCGTGAGGAGCAATTTAGCTTTTGTGATCATAAGTGAAAATGACTGTTTTAGATTCCTTGGAGATGGAATCTTGATTAAAGCGACTTGGAATGTATGTATTACAAACAATTATTTGCATACTCCTGTGCTATCAACCGATAGTGATTATCCTACTTTTACAGCAGGATTACAGGGTACGAATGTACCCAAAGTTGGTGGAGGCATAACCTGTAACAATGAAGGTGGCGAAACTGGGTCAAGAAATATGCATATTCATGCCAACAGCGTCATTGGAACTGCTTTTGGAATAGGGCTTATTGGCTTCAGAGGCGCATTTGTTACTTCGAATGTTTTTAATGATATCAGGAACAGTTCTGTTATTTCTGTTTCTTTCTTTCCTTCACAATATAACCCGGGAGGTGTACCCAATCATGTTTTTGTTATTCAAGGCAATCTCATTGACACGATTTCCAAAACAAGTTCCACATCAGCTATTGAAGCAAGAAGTAGTATAGGAACTGATGGTATGGACATCGGGATCATATCAGATAATATTATCATTCCCAATGGAAACCATTGGGGCATTGTCGCAGACGGTAATATCATTATAAAAGGAAATTATATTGCTAACGCAGGAATCGCGATGGATATAGGTAATGGTGTTATTGCTTCGAATAATATTATACAACCTGATTTTGAAATAGCAAATTCTGACCGGATGGTCAGTGTTAATCATAATGTTACGTTTACCAATAATTCAATTTCAGGCAAAACTACGACACTTAAAGTTCGTGGCTCCAACAATGTCATTACGGGAAATCGTATGAAATATGATGGGAGCTGGTGGGCAGTTCACCTGGATAACGCAAATCATATTGTTGAAAATAACATAATAAGAGATAACGTGTTAATTGTATCCGCAAATGCTACTGGCCGATATTTATTCGGTTCGAACCCTTTTCCGGATGGGAAAAATGTAGTGATCGACATGGTCAAAGACAATAATGGTATTGTCTATCAAGTGGTCAACGATCTCGTGCTTGTCGGACCTAATTCTACACGCTGGAAAGTTATTGTTGACTCAAATGGCAATGTAAAAGCTACAAAGTTATAGCAAAATCAACAAAACCTCCTGAAGTATCGGAATCCATGAAAGATTAGTTCTGATACTTCAGGAGATTTATGAGTTAATTTAAGCCGGATCAAGCTGCCTGTACAAAATCCGGTACCCGTAGGGATCAAGCTTAACATTCATCATGCCATCAGTTGGATACACAGACTCTTCCGTTAAAGCATCCTTCCAGTCTTTGGTTTCCATGGGATGAGAGAGCGTACGATCTTGAGAAGTATTATTCATCCATACAGTAAAGTGGAGGTTTTCATCTACACGTTCGTACACGATACAGGGATCGTTAGGATCAGCTTTGAGGAAACGGAAGCGTCCTTTGCGCAGGGCTTCATTGCTTTTGCGTAAATCGATCATCAGACGATAGAAATCGTAGAGTTCTCTGTCTTGTTTAGCAGGGTCCCATTCCATGCATTTTCGGCAATCCGGGTCAGCACCACCACTAATTCCAACCTCATCTCCATAGAAGATACAAGGTGTGCCAATATAGGTGAATAGAAATACAACCGATAACTTTAATCGGCGTTTGTCTTCTCCTAACCGGGTGAGCAGGCGAGGGGTATCATGGCTGCAGAGCATATTGAAGATTACTTCATTGGTTTGTTGCGGATAGCGCATAATCAGTGAACCCATCTCGTTGGCAAAATTATACCCATCCATTGAACCACAGAAGAACTGAAGCACTTTGTCGGCAAAAGGATAATTCATGACGGAATCGAATTGATCTCCCATAAGCCAGGTCAAGGAATCGCTCCATACTTCACCAACAATATAAGCTTCAGGATTCGCAGCCTTAACAACCTTGCGGAAATCACGCCAGAAATGGTTGTCCACTTCATTCGCTACATCCAGTCGCCAGCCATCCAGCTTGATCTCCTTGATCCAGTACTCAGCCACATCGAGTAGATAGGCCTTAACCTCTGGGTTGGCTGTATTGAATTTGGGCATGTTGCCATAGAACCCGAACGTATCGTAGGTAGGTATACCGTCCTTAATCTGCAACGGATATTCATTGATGTGGAACCAATCCGCATACTTTGAGTTTTTTCCATGTTGGAGTACGTCTTGAAAAGGAGGGAAGTCTTCGCTGCAATGGTTAAACACCGCGTCAAGCATGACACGTATACCCAGGCGATGGCATTCTTCTGTCACTTGTTTGAGCATGGCGTTATCACCGAAATGGGGGTCTACCTTTTTATAATCAATGGTGTCGTATTTGTGGTAGGAATTAGCCTGAAATAACGGGGTAAAGTAAATGGCGTTCACGCCAAGTTCAGTCAAGTCATACAGATGATCCAGCACACCTTGCAGATCTCCACCAAAATAATTGTCCAACTCAGGTTTGCCACCCCAGTCATGTATTCCTTGTGGGTTCAGTTTGGGATCTCCATTGGCAAATCGTTCAGTCATGATCTGATAAAAGACGGCTTCTTTGGCCCATTCAGGCACCTTAAACACATCGATCTCGTGGATATAAGAGAACTCATAGTATCCTCCGGTGGGATAGGGGGTCTCATAATGAATTCCATTATCCGCAAGAAACACATCCTCTGAACCGGCGGTTATCCGAAATATATAGGTGAGACGTTTGAATTGTGGCTTGACGGCAGCCTCCCAATAATCAAACATGCGATCGGAAGCAGCTTTCTCCAGTTGAATTTCCTTGTAGGTTCCGTTCCAATTGTACTTATCTCCGGTCAGTGCAGTCACGTATTGCACATCATTGCGCTTGGTTCGTACGCGCAGATGTATGGTAGACGAATTATAGGCGTAAGCCCACTTGTCACGAGGGACATGATACATGGCTTCGAGCAGCATGACAGCACCTCCTGAATATAGGATAAGTTATAGCAATATATAACCAAGTTAGCCAGCAAATGAACCATATTTACTGTAATAAAATGTATTATTTTCAGTGTTTTCAAGGCTTTTTTTCATAGCATATCCAGCTTCTTACTGGATATACTTACAGATTATTACGAAAAGGGGTACCCGGAACAAGCTTGAAATTCAAGCCCTCTCAGGGTACCCCTATGCAACGTGCTGAAACAAATGTTAACGAATAGCTTGCTCGAACTCAGTAAGGATGGATTGAAGCAGTTCCGGCTGGCTCAGGACGTCATAGGCTGTTGTAGCGAGTGCCTTGGCTCCCAGAATCATCCCGTCCAGGGCACGCTCTTGGAGTGCAAGATCACGGAAGGCTATGGAGTGCAGTGTGTGCACCTCGTCTACAACACGAATGTAAGGATGGATGGCAGGACATTTCAGGGAAACGTTACCGATGTCCATAGAGCCGTGATCATTACCACTCACTATCTCTTCTTGCGGGATACCAAGTTCCATCAGATTTTGACTAAACGCAGCTGAGAATGCTTCATTGGTAACCATCTCGTCATAGGAGGTTTCATAGTTGGATGTCACCAGCTTGCATCCTGTCTGGAGAGCAGAACCTTCAGCGATCTGAATTACACGTTCTGTGAGGATATTCAGTTCTTTGCGAGTTGCTGCCCGTACATAAAATTGCGCAGAAGCATAGTCAGGAATGATATTTGCTGCCTGACCTCCATTGTTGATCACACCATGAATCCGAACGGTGCTTTTCACTTGTTGCCGGAATGCGTTGATTCCGTTGAACGTTTGAATGACGGCATCAAGAGCATTAATACCTTCGTGCGGACTTGCAGCAGCATGTGAAGATCGGCCATGGAATTCAAATTGCACAGCATCAATAGCCAGCGAACTGCCTGACTTTTCGTAGGCATAATACGGATGCGCCATGAGAGCGACATCACAGTCATCGAACAGACCTGCTTCCGCCATCGGAACTTTGGCACCACGTGTCTCCTCAGCGGGTGTACCAAACACTTTAATTGTTCCGCCGACTTCTTCCAGAATGGATTTCAGCCCCACAGCAGCCCCAAGACTCATCATGCAGATCAGATGGTGACCACAAGCATGACCGATCTCCGGCAATGCGTCATATTCACACAATAATGCAATGGTAGGGCCGGGTTTGGCGGCTGAATAGGTTCCGATAAAGGCTGTCTCCAGTCCAAGGATTGGAGCCTCTACAGTGAACCCGTGATAGATCAGTTCTTCTTTTAGACGAGCAGAAGCAAGATACTCTTCATTCCCCAGTTCGGGGTTGGCACCGATATATGATGAAATGGCTTTAAAACGGGAAGCATATTGATCAATAACCGTCAGGATCTGTGATTTGTTAGATGTCATTAGTAAACTCCTTATGCAAAATGAAAATAATTTATTGATTATATCATGTTTGCTTTATTTTTTCAGAAACAAGTCAAGATTTGTATTGTCAAAATGCATTGCATAATCATGCATTGTACTTTATAATGACTCAGTCATCAACATGAGAAGCATACAAAGTATTGTAAGGGGAGAGAAAAAGGTTGAAATTAATAAGTCGTTACACCATGATGCTGTTGACCTTTGTTGTTCTGCTGACAACTGCCGTTCCTGTGGCACTTGCAAGTGGAACTACAGATAATTCAGGCAGTAAAAAGCTGGTGCTCGGTACAAGTGCCGATTTTGCACCATACGAATTCCATAAAGTGATTAATGGTAAAGATGAAATCGTCGGCTTCGATATTGAGATCGCCAAAGAGATTGCCAAAGATCTTGGCGCTGAGCTTGTGATTGAGGATATGGGCTTCGACGGTCTTCTGCCTTCATTGCAGAGCGGGCGTGTTGATCTGGTGATTTCAGGTATGACGCCGACGGATGAACGGAAGAAAAGTATCGATTTTTCCGACACCTATTATAAATCAAAACAAGTGATTATGGTTCGCAATGTGGATAAAGACCAATATCCAACCATGGCAGAACTTGAAAATGCGAAGATTGGCGTTCAGAAAGGCTCCATTCAGGAAACGATCGGACAGAGTATTCCAGGAGCGAAGCTTACTGCGCTGGATAAAATCTCCGATATCGTGCTTCAACTGCAAACAAAACGCATTGACGCGGCAATCGTTGAAGATACCGTTGCTGCAGGTTATCTGGACGATATCATTGGACTTGCTGCTGCTGTTCCGGACGAAGAGCAAGCAGAAGCGGCAATCGGGATTCGTAAAGGTAATACCGAGCTGCTAGCTGCAGTAAATGGAACACTGGAGCGACTGAAAAGTGAAGATAAAATCAATCAGATGGTGACGGACGCCAGCCTCTTGATGGCGGATAAAGCGAACAAATCACAAAATATTTTCCAAGTATTCTGGGAGTACAAAAGTTTCTATGCTACAGGTGTAGGATACACACTTCTGTTGTCTGCACTTGGGGTTATCTTCGGGGTAATTATTGGATTGATCATCTGTTTGTTCCGTTTGCATGACGCTGCAATCTTGCGCTGGATCGGTACTGCTTACGTTGAAGTGATCCGTGGCACACCGATGCTGGTACAATTAATGATTATTTACTATGGTTTTTCCCTGAGCTTTGGCATTAACTTCACTGCCCTTCAGGCAGGTATCATCACGCTTTCCATTAATAGTGGTGCGTATCTAGCGGAGATTTTCCGTGCAGGTATCCAAGGGGTGGATCGTGGCCAGTTGGAAGCAGCTCGCTCCCTCGGAATGGGCAGAGGTGCAGCCATGCGCTACATCATATTGCCACAGGCTTTCAAGGCCGTATTGCCGGCAATTGGTAATGAATTCATAACGATTATCAAGGAATCCTCCATTATCTCTGTTATCGGTATGGTGGACATTATGTATCAGGCAAGTGTAGTCAAGAACATTACGTACCAAGGCTTGAGTCCATTTTTGATTGCAGCAGCCATCTACTTTGTAATGACGTTTATTTTGTCCAAGCTGCTGGGACGACTGGAAAGGAAGTTGAGTGCAAGTGATAGACGTTAGACAATTACACAAATCTTATGGAAATAACGATGTGCTTAAGGGCATTAATGTGACGATTGGCAAAGGCGAGGTTGTCGTGGTTATCGGTCCTTCCGGTTCAGGTAAAAGTACATTCTTGCGTTGTCTGAACCTCTTGGAACAACCTACATCAGGTGAAATCGATTTTGAAGGTGTTTCAATTACGGACCCCAAGCACAACATTAATGCAACTCGGGAAAAAATGGGCATGGTGTTCCAGCATTTCAACCTGTTCCCACACAAAACGGTACAGCAAAACATCACGATTGCTCCGATTAAAGTGAAGAAACAATCCACGCAGGAAGCGGAGAAAATTGCTGCTGATCTGCTTAACACTGTGGGCTTGTACGATAAAAAAGATACATTCCCGAATCAGCTGTCCGGTGGACAGAAGCAGCGGATCGCTATTGCAAGAGCATTGGCTATGCAGCCGCATGTCATGCTGTTTGACGAGCCTACTTCGGCACTGGACCCCGAGATGGTCGGTGAAGTGTTGGATGTCATGAAACGTCTTGCAGAAGGTGGGATGACTATGGTCATTGTAACGCATGAGATGGGTTTTGCACGTGAAGTAGGAGACCGGATCCTGTTCATGGATGGCGGGGTTATTGTAGAAGAGGGAACACCTGATGAGGTGTTTGGAGCACCAAAAAATTCACGTACACGTGATTTTCTTGCCAAAGTACTCTAAATGAAAGTGATCAATAGCGTTACTGACTTCGAGTCGGTGACGCTATTTTTTTATGGTTAATAATCACGTATGGATTCGGAAAAGTAACTATTCTGTTACCAAATGTAAAGTAATCGGGTCGTCCAATATTTCTAAAGTATCCAGTACTCTTACATATGCTTACATGCTAAAAAACCATTTGGTAAGAATTACTACAAGTTCAGGTTACAAAATTGTGATATATTGAACTCTGCCGAAACTTCCGGACAGGGAGTGCGGGGGATGTAACGATGCAGATTTGTGCAGGGGGAAGATCTACAGCACACTGCTTGGGGTGAATTAGGGGTACATAACGTTTCAAATGTAATGAAGAACCTATAGGGTGGGCTCCTCATCCGAATCCGACAACTAACTTCGCAGGCACAATGAGGGAGGAAGACCATGATTAACAAGAAACGTATAGCCAAAACAGCAGTAGCATTAATGACAACAGCAATGCTCATTCAAGCCGTTCCGGCTCACGCCGATTCAGTTCATGTGGCCAAAGAAGGGGATACCTTCTACACCTTATCAAAACAATATGGAGTAGCAATGAACACGTTGGTTAAAGCAAACAACGACATTTCACCTTACAATATTTATGGTGGTTTGAAAATTACAATTCCCGGTAAGGCAAACAATCTAGCTGCCGCGGCGACGGGGAGCAAGACCCAAGCCAAAACGGTTACTACAGCAAGCTTGGACGTTAACGCAGATAACAAAGTGGTTCAAGCCTGGGGTAAAACATTCGATTACAGCAAAGCTGTGAACGTGAAAGCAACGGCATACTCTGCAGATCCGTCTGAAAATGGAGGCTGGGGTGCAGTCGATTATTTCGGAAATGACCTTGAACTGGGTACGATTGCAGTTGATCCAAGTGTAATTCCACTCGGAACCAAAGTACTGGTAACGGGTCACAGCCATCCAGGATTGCCAAAACAGGCTTTTGTAGCCACAGCGCGTGATGTAGGCGGTGCAATCAAGGGTCACCGGATTGATATCTTTATCCCGGGTAGCAAACAGTCCGTAAGCACATTTGGATTTCAGGATATCGAGCTGTACATTCTGAAGTAGAAAATTAATTACATCTAACGAATTCAAACAGGGTGTCTGCCAGTCGCAAACTTGCGATTGAACAGCACCCTTTTAATATTCTCATTTATTTCTTCATCGTCATCTTAATCTTTGGCCTTTGACAATCCCAGCATTTCGTCCAAGGTGACAAGTTCATATCCGCGCTTTTGCAATTCCTCAATGATTTCAGGCAAAGCCTCAATCGTGCCGTTCAGGTTTGATCCTACACCGCCTCCAGCATGTTGCAGAACGATGGAGCCTGGTTTTACGGCAGACAGGATGTTATCTTTCACCTGTTCCTTTGAAAGGCCTTTCCAGTCCAGAGAGTCTACGTTCCAGTTCACAATGCTATAGTGTTGTTTGGCAGCCCATCTCAGCTGTTCTTCATTAATGTCTCCATAAGGCGGCCGAATCATCTTCGGCGTATATCCCGCCAAACGTCGAATAATATCCCCGGTATGTAAAATTTGTTTGCGAAAGGCATTCATCGACAGCTTACTGAATTCAGGATGATTGTAGCTGTGATTACCAACCATATGCCCTTCCTTAATGATGCGTTTCACCAGATCCGGATGTTTCTCTGCACGACTACCCACGATGAAGAATGTAGCTCTGACATTGTATTTCTTCAATACATCCAGCACTTGTGGAGTAAATCGTGGATCAGGTACATCATCAAAAGTCAGTGCAACCTTCTTTGTTGAAGGACCATTGGTTTTGAACGTATCGGCATATTTTTGACGTAACTGTCCCAATGTCAGTTGTTCTTCTTCCGCAGAATCCGAACCTGATACGGATTCACTTGGCGGGCTTGAAACATCCCGCGATGAAACTGGAGCATGATATCCTCCGAGAAAAATAACGATAACCATCAGCATAATGAGGCGTACGCGCATAATAACGGCCTCCTTTTCCAAAATGACGTTCTCTTTGGTATGCCCGGGCTATCCATAAGTTATGCGTAGTGTGAGAATTTTCATTGCCGATGTAGCTCATGAAAGCCATAATTCCTCCATATATAACATATAGAAAAGGATAGGTGGATGGGTATGAGTACATATGATTTGAAATCCATACGTTTACAGGTGATTGAAGCAGGAGAAGATAAGGTTTTTCTCGTTACGGGAGGAAAGGCGCATATTGGCGCCGCAGCCACATTCTATGTAGATCATGAGCGCGTAAGCGGGACGACGGTACATATTCCCGGTCATAAGGAACAAGAACTGTGTGAGCGGCTTGCCCGGAAGGCTGCCCAGCAGCTGAAAGTAACCGTTACGGTGATCATGGGTATTCATTTTGATTCCATCACGCGGATGCAGATCGACGAAATCGTGCAGACTGCAGAGAGGTTGATGGAAGATCATCTGATCAAAGATAAACGATCTTCCTGACGTAAGAGTCATCGAATGTTTTGATTTTATTTGCTAAAATTGAAACGAGTTGTAGATTGTTACGTATGTATGTTTATATACGATGTAATATCGACTAGGAGGAATAACATAATGTCCATTTTCAAACGTTTGCGTGATCTAACCATGTCTAACATCAACGCCATTATTGACAAGGCGGAAGATCCAATCAAGATGACGGAACAATATATCCGCGACATGCAAGAGGATCTGGAAGATGCGGAGAAAGCAGTAGCTCAACAAATCGCCATTGAGAAGAAATTCAAGCAGTTATTCGAAGAGCAGGAAGCTCTTGTGAAGAAACGTGAAGAGCAGGCGCATACGGCGGCACGTGCTCAGAATCTGGATTTGGCTCGACGTGCTCTGGAAGAGAAAAAGGCTGCTGAAGAGAAGATGGCTGAGTATAAAACCAGCTATGACCAAAACAAGGCTTCTGCAGATAACCTGCGTGGCAAGCTCGACGAGATGCGTAAGCAACTGACTCAAATGAAGAACAAACGTGAAACA
Source organism: Paenibacillus sp. SRL342 (assembly GCF_984798905.1). Classification (NCBI taxonomy): domain Bacteria; kingdom Bacillati; phylum Bacillota; class Bacilli; order Caryophanales; family Paenibacillaceae; genus Paenibacillus; species Paenibacillus sp. SRL342. Next base: position 4,121,878 of record NZ_OZ481790.1, on the reverse strand, counting down.
CTGGTAGCCCGCTACAATGCAGCAAAAGCCCAAACGGAAATCAACAAAGCGTTGAATGGGTTTGGCTCTGATACTGCAAGTGCTGGTATGAAGCGTATGGAAGAGAAAATGATGCAGATGGAAGCACAGGCAGAAGCAAGTAACGAAATGTCTTCCAAAGGCAAGTCTTTGGATGAAGAGTTCGAGAAGTTGGGTAAAGATCAAGCTGTTGAAGACGAACTCGCAGCATTGATGAAACAGTACGATAATAAGAACTAATACCTTGGTTGTCAGCAGGGTTAACCAGCGGAGGAGAAGAGCATTTCTCCTTCGCTTTTAAATGCGGTTCATGTTGATATGTGGGGGCTGTGTAAATGGATTTGAATATTTTGGCGATGTTGGTCTGGACCGGATCTGGTTCGGTTTTGCTGTTTGTCTTGATGTATGTAGATTCACTGTTCACGAAATATAAGGATTTTGCTGAAGTTAAGGCTGGCAATATGGCAGTAACCACACGTATGGTGATGAAATTATTTGCACAAGGGTATGTACTCGCTACGTCCATTTCTACAGCTGGTCATCTTGGAGAGGCATTGCTGGTCTCCGTTGTATCCTTTATCATTTTGTTGATTCTGGAGAGCGTTGTACACTTTATGATTCGCAAATGGGCCAATCTGGATCTGGATACGGGAATTCAGCAAGGGAAGACAGGATACGGGTTGTTCTCTGGCGCTTTACATATCGTGGGCGCACTGATTATTGCAGCTTGTTTATAAGATAAGGAACAGGAGTAATTCTCATGAGTGTATGGAAACGAATTAAAGGAATACTAACAAAACCTGAACCACCGCAGGCAGAGAAAACGATGCTTCAGCTTGCACCTGGTGATATCTGTGAGGTTTCTCTGGTCACTTATGAAGTCGTTGGTCGGGTACAAAATCGCGCTCGAAATGCAGTTGTGCTCACGCTGCAGGATGGTACCGCATTTCGATATTTGCATATCGAAGAACGTGAACTCACACGTTACGCTCTATATACACCAATTGATGGCAGGCTTGATGCACCTGATGAGGTGCCCACATTACTGGACCTGGATGGACGCGCATTTCATCTGGAGGAAGAGTATGGAGGCATGGTATCAACGGCAGGTAGAACTCCATATGGCCAGGCTGGAGAACAATTGGTATGGCAGTATCAGTCGGATGATAATATGCTTCTTCGGGTGGAGTGGCAAGACAGAAGATTTACACTGTATGAGGGTGAGTCCATTCTTCCTGCGGATATCAAAGTGATTCGTTCGAGCTAGGAGAGGTTCCCAATGAAAAAACGCTTGGCACATGGATTAAAATTAATGCTGGTCCTTAGCCTTGTGATGTCTCTGTTGTCCGCGTGCGGAGCACCTTCTGTTCAGGACACATACCCGCTTGAATCGGTTAACGGCAGTGGTAACTCAACGTCCTATGTGTACCGGGCTTCTGACCGTACCGTTCCGGAAGTGGCCCAGGAATTGTCTGACCAAAGGCAACCGGATCAGATCTCGGCAGAGAACACAGAGCGTATGTTCCTCGTGTATCAGGACGAGTATTATCATCTGCAACAAGACCCGAACAAGCCGGAGGATACCTTGGTTGAGGTGGACTCCAAGGAATATGTTCGGCAGAACTACGATTCATCTTTTTTACAAGGTTATCTGACCGCTACGTTAATCGGTAATCTGTTCGATTCTTTTGGCGGGCGAGGTTATGGCAACTATCGAGGATATACCAATAAAGATACGTATAAACCGAGTGCAGGATCTTATCGTGCACCAACAAGTAATGACAAGAAGCTTGCTCCACCTATTACTGTTGATCGGAAAGGTACGATTACAAGGCGTGGAAGCGATAAAGATTCAAGCGTGGGATCTGGCGGAGGATTATTCAACCGCAACAGGGATCAGAGCAAGGGGACCATTGATCGTAACAAGAGCAGTGGTGGGTTGTTTGATTCACCTAAGAAATCCTACAAAAAACCAAAAACCAGAGTGGGCGGCGGCCGAATTAAGAGGCGAAGATAATAAACATCTAATCATAAGGATGGCTGCCAATCGCATAGTTCATTTAAGAACAGTGAAAAGGGAAGGCGAATCACCTCGCCGGCATATGACCTTGGAGCTGTTCTTTTTGGTTTACGATTGGCGAACATGATTGGATTTGCGTACACGGGGAATCGTTGAAGCAGGCTGTTTACGAATCCAGCGGATAAATGGAATCATTCGTTCATCCTGTCTCAAGGATTGCAGGTTCGTGAGACCAAGGGTTACAATGTCGCGATTGGTGTATAGCGAATGAATCTGTTTGTGACAGGGGATGCACAGGTTGGCTGTTGGCAGTAATGTTCCGCCCATTTCTTTGGGTGTCAGATGATGAACGGTTGTGTTAACAGGTTCTCTTCCGCATAATTCACATCGATTACTCATGATTATCGCCTCCCTTTGTCACTTATATTATGAGCAGACAAGATGCCATTCATGTTGAATATTGGTCAAGGATGTTACACCTGCAAGAAATAAGATTTTGTCACAGGATTCAATAAGTGATGTACTTGTTATCTTACAGCATTCGGGCTACACTTTCTAAAAGATGATATGTCTCTAGGAGGTAAGAATACTTTTGAAAATGAACTCACATTCACATGATATGACAACTGCCAAATTCAATCGTACAGCTGTACAGGTACCGGATGCCCAAGCCAAAATAGCTGCAAGAGTTACTGAAGGCTCCATTGAGAAAGTCCACCTTGAATCTGCTCATGGCCGCACACTTGCAGAGACAATTCAGGCTCCTCATCCGTATCCATTCTTCCGGAGATCGGGCATGGATGGCTTTGCCATTATAAGTACAGATACTACAGATGCATCAAGTGAGCAACAAATCTGGTTTCGTGTAATTGATGAAATTCCTTGCGGCTACACCTCGGATCACACCATTGTTTCAGGTACAACTGCTCGCATCATGACGGGTGCACAGGTCCCGGAAGGTGCGGATGCGGTAGTCATGATGGAGATGACCGAGAGCAAGGTAGAAGACGGAGAACAGTGGATTGCATTGAAACGGCACATATTGTCAGGTGCTAACATCACCCCAATCGGACTGGAAGTCCAAGAGGGACAGCAACTGCTCGAAGCAGGAACGATCATCGGGGCAGGGGAGCAGTCCGTGTTAGCTACTTTTGGCATAGCAGAAGTTCCCGTATTTCAACGTCCAAAGGTGGCGATATTCGCAACCGGCACGGAATTGCTTGATGTAGATGAACCATTACAACCAGGTCGGATTCGGAATAGCAACAGTTACATGCTTCGCTCTCTGGTTGTTGAGGCAGGTGGAGAGCCTGTGATGTACGGTTCTATTGCAGACGATGTGAATACGGCAAGGGCCAAACTGGAAGAAGCCATTCAAGATAATGATATCGTGGTGACCACAGGCGGAGTGTCTGTCGGGGATTATGATATTATGGGTGAACTTGTGCTGGAAGAACATGTGGAGATGTTGTTTAACAAAGTGACGATGCGACCAGGCAGTGTGACCACAGCTGCTGTATATAAAGATAAATTGCTTTTTGCACTTTCGGGTAACCCAGGGGCTTGTTTTGTAGGTTTTGGTCTGTTTGTTCGTCCAACCATTCGTTCCATGCAAGCGGATGCTCATCCTTATTTGGAAGAATGGACTGCAATCTTGAAAGAGGAATACACCAAAGTTAATAATTTTACACGGTTCGTGCGAGGACGCACAGAGATTCGCAACGGCATGGTGTACGCGATACCGGCTGCTGCCCGTGTAGATGAATCCAGTGTGATGATTACCATTAAGGACAGTGATTGCTTGATTGTTGTTCCCCCTGAGAAAAAAGGTATTCCTGCGGGTGAGCAGGTACGCATTCTCAAACTGCCCTCAGGTCATGTGAGGTAGTGGTAGATGACTACAATGAGTGATACAAAACCACATATCATACAGATTGTTGGATACAAAAACACGGGCAAGACAACCTTGACAGCCGCGCTGATCGGGCACTTTTCTTCCTTCGGACTTAAGGTAGCGGCGATTAAGCATGATGGACACGACCATTTCGAGATGGATCAAGAAGGAACGGATTCGTATCGATTTGGAGAGGCTGGGGCCTCGGCGGTGGTTGTTATGTCAGAGAAACGTACTGCGATTATGGAGCGACAGTCAACCAAGCTGGAGGATATGTTAAGTCATCTGTCCGATTATGATTGGATTGTTGTTGAAGGTTTCAAGGATGCTTCTTATCCCAAATTCGTGATGGTTCGAGAAGAGAAAGATCTGACCTTGGTTGATCAGCTTGAAGGGGTAGTGGGTATGATCTCATGGCTACCTTCAGAGCTGTTTATAGAGCGGAGCACCGTAAACAGAGATATAACGTGGTACTCAGTTCATGAAACGGAGGATATAGCCAAAGCGTTGTTAGCGATGGTTGAGAGCGAGTATAGGCAGAATGGTGAAGTCAAATCGTAGAAATGTTAAGACACGGGGACATAATGGTCTCTATACATGATTGAATGTACAGTGAGCGTGATTGATCGTCTTTGAATAAACGTAATTTTTATTATGTAAACTAAAATCATTTCTGCTTATGCTCTTCTCTTTGAATGATGCAAAAAACAAAACAAGCAGCAGACCTTTCTCGGATCGAAATCCTTGATACGGCTTGCTGCTTTTATGTTGTTCGGGATGTTACATCCCGTCGTCAGTACGGCGTTCGATGGCTTCGGACATCGTTTTGTCGGTAAGGTGAGCATAGATCTCGGTCGTTTCCGTAGAAGCGTGGCCGAGCTGCTCTTTTGTTTTGTAAATATCATTTTGCAAATAATAGTCCGTTGCGAATGAATGGCGTAATTTGTGCACAGTCAGGTATGGTTTGCCAAAGCGCTTGGCGTATTTCATAATCATGGCCTGGATCGCTCTTTTGGTCATTCGACTTCCTTCTGAATCTCCGTTTCGCATGGCAATGAACAGACCTTTTTCCCGCTTGGGCGTACGGTAACGTGATTGCCGCAGATTCATATAGGTCGCGAGTTCGTCCTTGGCCTGTTCCCTGAAATAAACGGGTGTTTTGTATGTCTCATCATTATTACCTTTGCGATAAACATACAGGAGTTTGTTGTTCAGATCGAGGTCATCGACGTTCAGGTTCACAACTTCCGACACCCGTAAACCTGAATTGAGAATCAGGCTGGCAATACAGGCGTCTCGTTCTTTGTTGAGCTCATGGGAATAGAGTGCCTGCTTGTTCTTCTCCATATCAACAGCGTAACCTTCAAGGATATAACCGATAAATTCCAGCAGTTCCTCTTCCTCCAGGATTTTACCTTTGAGTTTGGCAGCGGTGTCCTTGGGTTTATGGGTACGCTTGATCTCGATTTTGGCCATAATGTTCCGCTTCAGCAACGGATAAAAGTCTTCATCTTCCGCAATCTGACTCAGATAATGAAAAAGGGAGCGAAGGGAAGAGAGCTTTCGAGAGACGGTAATTCTGGAATTGGTTCCTTCCCGTTTGGTTGTGAGAAATAACCGATAGGCGGTAACCGAATCCATGCGTAGGACTTCCAGTTCAGTCAACGTAACTTCTTTATTAGAGCTTGCCTCGGACAACCCTTCTGCTCGCAACCATCCGAAGAAAGCTTCGTAATCTCTCAGATATTCGAGCAGGGTAGAGGGGGACAGGTCAGGCAGCTTATAGTCCATGAATTGCTGAACGAACCAAGGCATGGAAGGTAGTTTGTCATCCAGCTTGCGTCGATCAATCTCTTTTTGCACGTTGGTCAAGTTCGACACCTCCATGTGAAAAACATGATAAAATTAATATTCAATTTAATAGTATTCTATGTTCTAGTGTACCATAATTTACATGCTCACAGCTTGTTCACCAAAGCAGGCAATAAGCAGGATATGCTTCCTTGCCCTTCGGCACGTAAACCTTTAAAGTAATCAGTATAGGTAGAGCAGAGGAGGTGAACCGGATGAATATGAAAATAGAACTGGTTCCCCGGGAACGCAGTCAGGTGATACGGCATTTAATGCAATTTTATCTATATGATTTTACCAAATATCTGAATATTGATGTAGACAGTAACGGCATTTTTCCGGAATATCCCGGTCTGGAGGCATTCTGGACAGAGGAGGACCGCAAGTTTCCTTTTTTGATTACAAGTGATGGGGCACCTGCAGGGTTTGCTCTGGTGGAGAAATTGGAGCCTGGAAGCAAGGATAATGACTACTATTTGACTGAGTTTTTTGTGATGCAAAAATATCGGCGCAGTGGAGTGGGCACTCGGGCAGCATATGAATTGTTTAAACGTTTTCCTGGCAGATGGAAAGTAACCCAGGTTCGGAACAATGTCATTGCCCAGGCGTTCTGGCGAAAAATTATAGGGGAATATACGGGAGGACGCTTTCGGGAGAAGTTCCATCCGGAGCTGGGCAATCCAAGCCAGTATTTTGTAACCTGATTCGCGTCAGGGTTTCAATTACATATAAGCATTGATGGAAGGTTATTCTGTCATCGTAGTGTCAGTGTAAATAATCTTTAGTTCAACTTATAAATCTGATGAAGGAGTGAGCAACATGAACGTACCCACATTCCATCTTGATGGACAGACAGCACTGGTGACAGGTGCAGGGAGAGGGATCGGAAAAGCAATTGCGATTGGACTTGCCCAATCAGGCAGTGACGTTGTACTTGTATCCCGAACGATGAAAGAAATTGAGGAGACAGCCGCCTACATCCGCAGACAGGGCGTAAAGCGCTCGCTCTGTCTGCGGATGTGACATCAAGAGAACAAATGGAAGAGACGTTTCAAGAGGCGATCTCGGAGATGGGCAGCCTAGATATTCTGGTGAATAACGCAGGTATGAACATACGGACGCCAGCACTTGAAGTAACGGACGAGCAGTGGGAGACCATCATGCAGACAAACTTAAAATCGGCTTTCTTCGCTTCGCAATTGGCTGGTCAGCATATGAAAGAACGTGGGACTGGGAAGATCATTAACATCTCTTCGGTAGGTGGGCATACGGCTTTACGGACAGGGGTTGTATATGGCGCGACCAAAGCTGCGTTAATCCATATGACCAAAGTGCTCGCACTGGAATGGGGCAAGTATGGAATCCGTGTCAATTCAGTAGGGCCATGGTATTTCCGAACACCTTTGACTGAAAAGCTGCTGGATGATCCTCAGTATTTGCAGGAAATTGTAAGCCGCACACCGCTACAGCGAGTGGGAGAACTGGAAGAAGTGGTAGGACCAGTTGTATTCCTGGCATCAGATGCAGCAGGGTACATAACGGGTCAGACGTTATTGGTTGATGGTGGAATGTCCATTTATGGCTTCTAAATAAATGAAGTTGGGGTGCAGCCTAGAAAAGTGGGTGGCATAACCAACTCATGGGTAATAACATAGGGATAGTTAATCATTTCTATTTATCTGTACCCAATTCACTGAACTTGGAGGAAGATAACCATGGAAACGCGCAAGTATGGTAATACTGGCATGAACGTAAGTACACTTGGATTTGGCGGAGCGGAAATAGGCAAAGATGTATCCAAAACGGATGTAGCGACATTGCTGAATAGTGCCCTCGATGCAGGATTAAACGTAATTGACACGGCTGAATGTTACGGGGACAGCGAGGAATTAATCGGTGAGGTGCTGTTACATCGGCGTGATGACTACTATTTGTTCACCAAATGTGGACATGCTGCCGGGATCGAAGGTCCGGATTGGGATGCCAAAGTACTGGAGCAAACGATTGACCGTAGCCTGAAACGGTTGAAAACGGACTATGTGGATGTTATCCATTTGCATAGCTGCTCTGAAGAAGTACTCCGACAAGGAGCAGTAATCGAAGTACTGCAACGTGCCAAGGAAGCAGGGAAAACCAGATTTATCGGATACAGTGGGGATACTACAGATGCGCTATATGCGATTCAAACGGGGGTATTTGACAGTCTGGAGACTTCATTAAATATCGCAGATCAGGAAGCGATTGAACTTACGTTGCCTGAGGCTAGAAAAAGAAACATGGGTGTAATCGCCAAAAGACCTATTGCCAATGCAGCCTGGACGTATGAAACACTTTCGGAAGAGGCGTATCCCTTTATATACTGGAAGCGCTTAAGCGAACTCAACTATGGTTTTCTGGGTGAAGATGCCCAGGCTGCGGTGGAAACTGCACTGCGTTTTACACTAAGTACCGAAGGTGTAGACACAGCTATTGTAGGAACAGCCAAGCCAAATCGCTGGCAGCAAAATGCTGATCTTGTGGCTAAAGGGCCACTTCCGCAGGAACTGTATGATGAGATTAGAGCACGATGGAAAGAAATCGCCGGAGCAGAATGGACTGGCCGGACCTGATTCTTTGCATTTGCCAAATGGATTTTAATTTTGCGAAGCTGCCTATAGGCAGCTTTCTTTTTGTCATAAACCTTATATTTTCAACATATGAAAAATTCACAACAACTAAATAATTAACTATTTCGTAAAATGTCCCAAACCATCTTAAGCATACTACTTTATTTTTGAGACAACGATAAACGATAACTATGTTGGCTCTAAAAGCTAATTCGCCACTAATATAATATTTCAACATATGAAAAATTCACAATAGAAAAGAACGCGCACCGCTGTTACTACCTACCTTTTAGATACGATTCAGCACGCCCCGCGACTAAATGAACTGTCAACCTTTCACTATGAAAGTCAAATGATTTCTGATTAAAAAATTAGATATTCCAGAAAAGTACCTGCAGCAGCGTATGGAAAAGGAATCCAAAGAAAAGGTTGCCCCTTTTTCAGAAGGAACAACCTTAATTTCTCGAAATAACTACTGAAATAGAAGCCACAGAGCCAATATAAATTTATATAAAAAGTAGAACGAGAAACCTAGCAAAAGCACTCCAGCCATGGCAGAGACTGCTTGTATCATTTTTTTGCTCATTACTTTTCGTGTCACAGATACAATGGAGAGCAGACCCAGATCATGAATAAGAATTCCACATAGTACGCCAAATCCTGCAATGATAAAACTCAGCTTACCGGTAGATTGGTATGAATCGGACAATACAACACCAAAAACAGATATCCAAAAAATAAGATTACCAGGGGAAACCGCTACCAATAAGCCATTGCGGTATGTCCTCCAAAACGATTTTTTGATTTTTCCTTTTGTATTATCTGATGTTGCCATATCCAGATCGGAGTTCCGGATCGAATCGTATCCCAGAAAGGCAAGAAATCCCGCTCCCGCAAGCCATAGTGGAATTTGTACATAAGGAAGAGATAAGACGGAAGCAAACCGGAAGTACATGGCCAGGATCAAACCAGCATCAATTGTCATGCCTCCAAGACCGACGGCCCAGCCATGGATAAACCCATTTCTCAATCCCTGCTTGGTCATCTCTACAGTAATTGCTCCCACTGGCATGGCAATAGCGAGACCAATCAGGACGAACTTAATATAGATTTCCATTGTCATTTCCTTTCCGTCTGTAATGAATTCTTATTTCGATAGGGCTTGTCCAGCTGCTTATGTAGTTGTAGCGAGTATGGAGCACAGGGCTCTCCTCCTATAAATGGGTGGTATAGAGTTTATTCGGAGGAGAGTATTTTTAGAATCGATTTAAGCTATTCCTTTACGTTGTCCTGCTGAAGGGATCGAAGAAACGGGCATTTGGAAGGAGCGGTATCGTCATCTCGCAAAAAATATTGTTTATACTCCAGGTTGCCTTGTGATCCGTATTGCTTTAATTCGGGATGAGCCGGTATGGTATCGTAGGCAGCCAAGCGTGCGCGGATTTTTGGAGCAATCGCTGCAGCTTTCTGAGGTTGTGCGTTCCATATATCGAGTACCCAGCGCGGTGTTAGAGCTAACATGAAATAAGGAAAGTGGCGACTTTGTCGTGATACATGGGCTGGCGTCCCGCAATAGACAAAATACCGTTCGTCATTGTAACAAAACTCCCACATGGGATGCTCTGGGTCTTCTGGAATATCTTTTGGCCAAGGTTTGTTATCCAAGTGTCTAATCTGGCTTAATAAATCCCAGAAGGCTGTTTCATAGGCCAATACATCCCGGACTTGTTTTTCCTTATCAAAAAATAAAATCAATGAAGAATATTCTCCGATTGAACGAGAGCATTCTCCATATTCCTTGAGTATGTCTGATACATTACGTTCTGCAGACTCGTCTCCGAAATTAGAAACAAAACCGTATCGGAGGTGCCCCAGGGCAAAAGCCTGTGTAGCCGGAATACAGGGAAATCGAACCTCCCGGTCACTCATTTTCGAAGAGAATAAACGGTAAGCATCTCTTTTCCAGGTTTCGAGAGGAATCTCCTCATTCTCAATCTCAGAAGATGAAAACAACAACGACATGAATAGTCCTCCTTTTACCTATAGGATATAACCCAAGGGAAAAATGGTGACAGTCCAACTTATTTTTGTTATGGAGACATGCAAGTGATCGATGTAATAAACATACATATCACTTATCTTAAACGGATGAGGTGATATGTTGTTTTTTAATATCAAGGAATTGCAGTATCATGCCAAGCCGGATCGACCCGACCCCGTATTTGCAAGAAAACTACAAGAAGTACTGGGAGGACAATTTGGCGAAATTACCGTAGCCATGCAGTATTTATTTCAAGGCTGGAATGTCCGTGGAGATGGGAAATATAAGGACCTTCTTATGGATACGGGAACCGAAGAACTCGCTCATGTTGAGATGCTGGCTACGATGATCGCTCGCTTGCTGGACAATGCTCCATTAGCCACACTGGAAGAAGCCGCCAAAGACCCAGTTATTAATGCGATACTCGGTGGGAGCAATCCACAACACGCGATTGTAAGCGGACTAGGAGCAGCCCCAACCGATAGTAATGGATATCCCTGGAATGCAAAGTACACAATAGCAAGTGGTAATTTATTAGCTGATTTCAGACATAATCTAGCAGCAGAATCTCAAGGCAGACTTCAGGTTGCCAGGTTATATGAAATGACCAATGACCGCGGTGTGAAAGACATGTTATCGTGGTTGCTTGCTCGGGATACCATGCATCAGAATCAGTGGATTGCAGCGATAAGAGAACTTGAAGAAAAAGAAGGAATTGTTGTGCCCAGTACGTTCCCGAAAGAACTTGAGAAGAGAGATGTGGCGTATGTTCTCTTTAACTTCTCTCGTGGTGATGAGAGCGCAACCGGACGGTGGGCTCACGGTCCAAGTATGGATGGGCAAGGTACTTTCCAATATGTTCAGCATCCTCAGCCTTTGGCACCTGCGCCTAAACTTCCGCCAGCTCCGCCGTATATTTTTGATACCCCACCTGAGGTTCTAAGAAAAGGAAGTTCAGCTGATATGCCACCGTTTATGCCATAAGAATATGTATTCAAAATAGATAAAGGGAAACAGAATATATTCTGTTTCCCTTTTCATTAACAGAATGCATTATTCTAGTTCATGCACTTCTATTTGTTTTATGAGGTTGGAGCCAATACCAGAGATTGTTAACGGCTGGTTTACATAAAATTAGGAAGGGAACAGAAACTAGAATAGTAAGTTAATTCAGAATGGAGGAAAACCATGTTTTTTTATCGTGAAGACCTGATCAATATGATCGTACCAGACAAGCCTGATCCCGCGGCAGCAAAAGTATTGCAAGAGACGCTTGGCGGTCAATTCGGTGAAATGCGGACGATGATGCAATTTTTCTTTCAAAGCAGTAATTTTCGGGGCAACGCCACGCAGTTTAGAGATCTGATCCGTGGTGTATTTCTTGAGGAATTAAGCCATATTGAACTGGTGCAACAAACCATTAATCAGTTATTAACGGGAGCCGGTGCAGAGGGCGCGGGAGATGCAGGGGTCGACGGTGCTCCATTGGATGAAGCGATTAAACATGCCAACCCGCATCATTACATCATGGGGGCTCAGAGCTCATTGCCTGTTGATGCTGCAGGTAATCCATGGCTTGGAAACTATGTGTACGATCATGGGAATCTGGTAAGCAACTTACTTGATAATATTGTGTTGGAGTCTACGGGTGTGTTGCAAAAATCAAGAATATATGAAATGAGTACCAACAAAGCATTCCGTGAAACGCTGGGTTTCCTGATTGTTCGTGATAATGCGCATCAAAATGCATTTGCCAAAGCACTGGAGACCCTGGGTGTGAATTGGGGCAAAATATTCCCGATTCCCAACTATGACATTAACAAATATCCCGAATGCCGGAAATATGTAGATATGGGCTTCCACAATGCGCAGTTTAATTTCCGTTTAGACAATACACGCATCGCTGAGATTTTCAGTGGTCAAACGCCAAGTCGTAATGGTGGGGAACTGCAGGTAATCGATCCCCCACAAGGATATCCACTTCCTTATATGCCTGAACTTCCAAATGAGCATAGCCCAGGGATACATGATCTCAATGCATAAAGAATGAACATCAAGTATGAACAAGCACTCTATAGTATAGGACGGGTATGAAACTCAAGGTAATGACGAAAAAAGAGACACTTGTGCTCTCTTTTTTTGCAACGAATAAAAAAGGAACCCAAAGCTGGGTTCCTTTATGTGTTACATGAAAATGTTATTGCGGGCGGTTTTGATTCGAATACGAACCAAAGGATTGACCATTAGTTGAGATATTGGGAGTGTTGTATGGCTGCTCAAGATAAGATACGTGCTGTGAAGATGAGTGTGCAAGTTGTTGTGCAAGATTGGAGATTTGTTGTAATTGCTGGATGGCGGTTTGATGTCCTTGCAGTGCGGTCTGGATCATATGTGCAGCTTGTTGCTCGCGTTGTGCCAATTGCTCAAGTTGTTGAGCGTTGCTTTGTTCTTGTCTAAGTAGTTGTTGATATTGCATCGAAGCCTGCTGTGTTTGTTGTGTAAGTTGTTGAGCCAACTGCGTAATTTGCTGCGATTGAGAGAACTGATTCATGTGTAAAACCTCCTATGTGTTTTGATGTACTCGTGTATTATTTAATGAGGCCTCAAGAATTATTCAATATATCCAGTTTGTCTGAAATAAGGATTAATTTATGAACATGATTCGCTGTGGATTGGGAAGGCTACCTTTAGTGACCTAAAATGACCTAAAATGATACAGAAAAGGAATGACAACATGAGTAAAGCATCGACTAACGCTACAGAAGAAAAGAAACTGAAATGGTGGCAATTAAGTCTGCTAGGTGTGGCAGGAACAATTGGTACAGGGTATTTTCTGGGTTCCAGCCTTGCGATCTCGATTGGTGGTCCAGCTGTGCTGCTGGCCTATATCTTGGCGGCCTTGGGTACATATGTAGTTTTTGATGCGCTCGCGAGAATGACAGCGGACCATCCGGAACAAGGATCTTTTCGCTCATATGCCAAGAAAGCCTTTGGAAGTTGGGCAGGCTTTGCTAGCGGATGGTTCTATTGGTTTTCGGAGTTGCTCATTATGGGGAGTCAGCTAACCGCATTGTCCATTTTCTCCAGGTTCTGGTTTCCGTCTGTTCCGCTCTGGATCTTTGCTGCAGGATTCGGAATTGTAGGTCTTTGTATTGTATTCTTCGGTAACAAGGGATTTGACCGGGTTGAAAATGTACTGGCTATCATTAAAATTGCAGCCATCATCATGTTCTTGGTGCTTGCCATCGCCCTTCTCGCAGGGTGGATTGGGGGAACCAAGTATGAACACAAAGTACCGCTGGATATGGCAGCTATTTTTCCAAAGGGTGGCATCGGATTGTGGTCTGCGTTTCTTTTTGCGTTCTATGCTTATGGAGGTATTGAAGTTCTTGGCATTATGTCATATCGGCTTCAAAAACCGGAGGATGCCCCAAAGGCAGGAAAAGTCATGCTCATTGCGCTATCCACCGTATATGTTGTATCCATTGGACTCGCGTTAATTATGGTTCCTTTAAATGCATTCAATCCCAAAGAGAGTCCATTTGTACTGGCACTCAGTAGCGATCACCTTGCTTTTGTCCCACATTTGTTCAACGGGGTGCTCATTGTAGCCGGATTTTCAACGATGACAGCTTCGCTCTATGCGGTGACGTCTATGATTATTACCCTCGCTCAGGAGGGAGACGCCCCGCAGTTATTTTCTCGAAAGTGGAAAACGAAGTATCCGTTATTTGCCTTGTCCCTCATTGGTTGTGGGTTAGTTGGTACGATCATCATGTCTCTTTTACTCCCAGGCAAAGTATATGAATACATCACGACTGCAGCTGGACTGATGCTTCTGTACAACTGGTCGTTTATTTTGTTATCCTCCGGTAAACTGTTGAAATCAGGCAAGTTTGATGTGATCAAACGATGGATCGGCTTATTGTTAATCGCTACTGCAGTCACAGGAACGCTTTTTCATGCACTCAGCAGACCAGGTTTCTATATTAGCTTATTGCTTGTCTCTCTCATTGCCATTAGTGACGTTATTGTACAACGGATTCGCAAGAAGAAACCTGCGTCCCAAACATTATCAAACGCCGAGAAAGACGAAAGTGAAGAAAATGAGCAGCATTCTACGGGTATAAGCAGTTATCACATCACGGGTATTCGGTTACGCAAAAAAAACAAACTCAAATAAAGAAGAGAAATTGAATGGCTTTATATCCGAAGTAACAGCCAAAACCGACTAAAGAAAGTCCGGAAATGAGAGCAATTCCTTTAAGCACAGTAGAAGTGAGGTATTTGCGAAAAAAACTTACGGTAGTCGCCATGAATAGATCCCACAGAAGTACGCCAAAGATGATAGCTCCACTATATATCAACAATTGGTCCATAGGGGAGTCATTTACAGCCTTGGCTAGAACAGAGCCATAAATGCCTAGCCAGAACATGATGGAAAGAGGGTTAAACAGAGACATCAGGAATCCTTGAGTAAATGACTTGACAAGCTCCGAATCATCTCCTCTCATTTGAGAAGGGGCAAGGGTTCCTGCATTTTTAATACTTTCCACACCCGTATAGATCAATACAAAACAACCAAACATCCAGAGGAATACCCTTACAAACGGAAGTTCAAGCAGATGTACGATGCCGAAATACACCAGCAGCATGTAGATGATATCAGCTGCGATGGCTCCTAGTCCAACAAACCAGGCAGGCATGAACCCACCTCGAATACCCTTGTCCAATTGCGCAGCATTGATGGGTCCAATAGGGGCTGAAAGTGATAATCCCAGGATCACATAACCTAACAAGATATAAATAAGATGTCCTCCTTTCCATACAGTACAGCATATTCTTCAAGGTGTTTTTGTAGGACAAGATTATCGAGGACGATGTATACTTTTTGCATGATTAATCCATATTAGTCGGAAATAGGGGGTGATTCATGTGCTGATGCGTTGGATAAAGGAGATATTTACTTCACAAAAGCAAGGAGAAACAGATCATAAACGAACACAACATCCGCAAAGTCTGGATATTTCGCTAGAAGATAAACTTAACCATATTATCAAGGCATTTGAGTATAGTCCTGATTTTGTAGTTCGGGAGTTCCCTATGTTAGAGGAGAAGGGTACTGCTTTAGCTGTGTGTTATATGGAAGGATTGACAGATTCTACGCTACTGGTTGAACTTATGGACAATATCATTCAATGGATGAATACGAATCCTCTGCCGGGAGATCAACCGAGAGATGTGTTAGTGAAAAAAGTCTTACCCTCCGGTAATATCCGAAATTTAGATTCGTCGCAACTTATCTATGAAGCTTTATTAACAGGCCACGTCGTTATACTTATTGATGGTGTAAAGAATGTTCTTGCAGTGCCGATCGCCGGAGGAGCCAGAAGATCTGTAGAGGAACCCACGTCCCAAACGGTGGTCAGAGGACCAAAGGAAGGATTCACAGAGGAACTAACGACTAACATTACTCTTGTTCGACGAAAAATACGAACTCCTGATTTAAAATTCCAGATGCATACCATTGGAGAGTACACCCAGACAGTGGTTGCACTGGCTTACATCCAGGGTATTGCAAAGCCACAAGTCATTGAAGAGGTTACCAGGCGTTTAAATGCCATCAACACAGATAGTATACTCGAGAGTGGTTACATAGAAGAATTTATTCAGGATGCACCACTTACGCCTTTTCCGACCATGATCAATACGGAGCGCCCAGATACGGTTGCCGGCAGTCTATTGGATGGTCAAGTAGCCATTATGGTAGATGGGACGCCATTTGCCTTGATTGCACCTGTTACTTTTTTTAACTTCTTTCAAACGCCCGAGGATTATTATCAGCGTTATGATATCTCTACTTTTCTGCGGATTATACGATTAATCTGTTTCCTCGTATCTTTGTTGCTGCCTTCGACTTTCATCGCACTAACCACCTTTCAGCAGGAGATGATACCTACAACGTTATTGGTCACCCTGGCTGCACAACGGGAAGGGGTCCCTTTCCCGGCATTACTTGAAGCTCTCCTTATGGAAATCACGTTCGAGGTCATTCGTGAAGCTGGAGTGCGAATGCCGCGAGCCATTGGACCTGCAATCTCCATTGTT
Source organism: Paenibacillus sp. SRL342 (assembly GCF_984798905.1). Lineage (NCBI taxonomy): Bacteria > Bacillati > Bacillota > Bacilli > Caryophanales > Paenibacillaceae > Paenibacillus > Paenibacillus sp. SRL342. The sequence continues at coordinate 4,105,340 of NZ_OZ481790.1, read as the reverse complement.
GGTGCATTGGTCATCGGACAAGCTGCGGTAGAGGCGGGATTGGTCTCAGGCGCGATGGTCATTGTGGTTTCTTTTACAGCAATAGCGAATTTTGCTATACCCTATTTCAGTATGGCCACAGCAGTAAGGCTATTACGTTTTCCGTTTATGGTACTGGCAGGTACGCTGGGGCTGTACGGCATATTGGCCGGAGCCATCCCATTACTTGCACACCTGGTATCTCTGAAGTCATTTGGCGTTGACTATCTGATGCCGTATAGTCCGTTTTTCAAGTCAAATATGAAGGATCTGTGGTTGAGAGTACCCTGGTGGGCTATGAAGACTAGACCTGATGAGAAGTCCAATACGAATAAGACGAGACAAGCCCCTCATCAATACCCGTCAGGATCGGATAACATTATAGACCGTATTAATGAAGCTGAGAACGAATAAGGAGCGATTTATATGATTCGTTTGCAGTCCATATTAATCTTACTCATGTTTGGACTGATTACTGCTGGTTGTGGAAATCGCACAGAATTAAATGATCTGGGCATCGCAACAGCAACAGGATTTGATCGAAAAAACGGAAAGTGGATCATTACCTATCAGATTATTGTACCACCAGCGAGCAGTTCAATTGGGTCGTCGTCTGGTGGATCTCAAGCCCCCGTGAACACATTTTCATCAGAAGGCAAAACGATTCGGGAAGCTGTTGCCCAAAGCAGCGTGGAGAATCCCAAAAGATTATATTTTGCACATACCAATGTCGTTCTGATTGGTGAAGAAGCGGCAAGATACGGGATTGCGGAGATCATGGATCACTATTATCGAAATATTGGTTCTCGGGAATCTGCCAAACTTATTATTGCAGATGGTCAAGCAAGGGAGTATCTCGAAAAATTGATTCCTCCAGAGAAACAGCCTGGCCGTGCTTTATCCGAGATTTTGGAACGGAATAATGAAAAAGGGTCGTACTATCCCGTGATGAACATACATGAGGTTGCTCTGAAGATCACTTCAGACAGTGGATCAGCCGGAATTCCTGGTGTTACAACAGATACACTGGGCGATAACAAACAGAGTTCAATTGATATTTTTAAGGAAACATCAATACCCGGGAATTTAAGAATTCAAGGATTAAGTGTATTTCTCAAAGACAAAAAGATCGGAGTTCTGAACCAAAAAGAAAGTATGGGTATCGTCTGGCTAACAGACAGGGTGAACTGGACCAACTTGACCTATAAAGGTGCAAAGGGGGAGGTGAACTCTTTTCTTGTGCGCAAAGCAAAAGTTAAGGTCGTTCCTGTGAAAAAGGGGCTTCATTATGCTGTTCAGGTAGATGCAAAGGTCGACGCTGAACTGGATGAGAGCACATCTGGTGAGGATATAGTTAGAACACACACTATTCATGAATTGCAGCGACAGGCTGAACAAGTCATTCAAGCACAGATATTGGACGGATGGAGAGGGAACCAGAGGCTTCATGTCGATATGTTGGGGATCGCGAACAAAATACATCAAAGACATCCCAAAGAGTGGAAAGTTCTAAAAGACAACTGGTCTAGTGAATTGGCACAGATGGATATTAACATAAACGTAAACGTAACTTTGGAACGAGTAGGTTTGCTTCAAGATTCTTTCAGCAAGTTGCTTGGCGAACAGAAAGACTAACACCAAGGAGAGGTTCAATCATGAAATTGTCTAGGGAGCTTCGCGTATCCGAATTGGCTGTTTGTCTTTCCTTATTTGAAGTTGGCAGTACAACCTTGTTTCTGATAGGTGGAGATGCCAAACAGGATGCATGGTTAGCCATGCTCGCCGGGGCTGCTGGTGGCTTGGTGTTACTACTCCTACATCTGGCTATTCATCATCAGGAACCTGAATTGGATTTGTTTCTTCTGTGTCGCCGTTATATGGGAAAAGTACTAGGGACAATCGTAAGCCTTTCATTTGTAGCTTATTTCGCCTATGAGGCTTCACGAAATTTACGTGACATCAGTGAAGTCACTGAATTGACCTTACTGAACAGAACGTCGATGTGGATCATCAGCATGATCACCATTATCGTTGTATCCAACACCGTACGATATGGATATCGTGTACTGTTTCTCATGTGTATGATTCTGTTTCCGCTCATGGCGCTGGGCTATGCGTTAATCAGTTTCTTAATTCCAACAACAGGTCTTTTTCACTCGGATCTGGCCTTGCCTGTTATGGAGAATGGGTGGAAGCCGATTTTTCAAGCTGCTTTTCCGGAGATCGTATCCTTTCCATTTGGGCAGGTTGTCTTATTCCTGGTCTTTTATCCCTATGCTCGGAAAGGAAGGAATCTTAACAGAGCGGTGATCATCGCCTATATCCTAACGGCTCTCGCTTTAACATTTATCAATCAACTTATCATTTTTGTCTTGGGTCCTCAGATTGCTGCCTATAGCACACTCCCGCTTTTGGAGACAGTACAGTTAATCGATTTGACTGAAGTGTTTGAACGGATGGATGCCTTGTTCACTTTACTTCTGTTCCTCGGATTGGGTATTAAAATGGCTGCATTTTTCCATGGCGCCGTAATTGGACTCGAAAGAGTAACTGGAGCGAACTATAGGAAATGGGTGTTTCCAGTAGGGCTTGTTCTATATGGGTTGTCTTTTTTATCACCGACATTTACAGAACACATTGAGATAGGGCGAGGATACACATTGAATTATACTTCTCCTGTATTTCAGATTTTTTTACCCGTACTACTATTGGTTGTCATTCTCCTGAGAAAAAAAGGGATGCAGAAAAGCGAAAAAAACTAGCTGGAAATATGAAAGTCATATACTCTGGAATCAAAAAACGACCCAGTCGTAACTGAGTCGCTTTAGGCGTTAAGCATTAGTTGTCATCCAACAATTTTAACGCCATGTCTGATTTCTCCATATCGTGTTTAACTTGCTCTTCTATACTATAGGGATGATACATCTCATTTTTGATCATATAATCTGCGATCTTTTGGTGGGTTTCGATTGCAGTATCCAATTGAGCCTTAAGGACTTTCCGAACTCGGGGGGTTGCAGTTTCGGTAAGAGCTATTGCATAGGTACGTACCGCCGACTTAGCAGAAAGAAGCATATCGGTAGCAATGGCCAAATCATCCATGGGAGCAACGGCTTTAACGAGCATTTCTTTAGTTTTGGTTGTAGTCATAAGAGAACCCTCCTTATTTTAATAGGGACTTTAATTCTTCAATAGCTTTGGAAGAGTTGTCCAAATCTTCTTCAATTAAGGATTTTAGTGTGTCGTCTTTTACGAGTTCCAGCATCGTTACGGCTTTGGTGGCACACGAAGTTTTGAGAGTTAGCAGTTCATGTACTTCGAGTTTCTCATGTAATGCAAGTTCCTTAGTTGCCATCATTAAGCACCTCCAAAAAATAGTTGTTTATAATAGCTAATAACCTGCTGCGAAGCATATAAACAGGATTTATTATAATTAATTCGAGAAAAATAGTATTTAACTTTTTATTTATCTGTTGATCTCATATCCAGGTCATGGTGAAGTTCCGTGGCAGGAATGACGGGCTCAGGTATCTGTCCCTTTGGAACAGGATTGGAGATATATACATAGTCTCCGGTTCCATCAGGTGCACTTCCTGTAGCCCATAAACCTTCGGCGGATTCAGTTCCCTCGGAGAGATTCCAGAATTCATAGGCCTGCGGCTGAGATTCTTGCTCGGCTTCAGGAGGGAAAGAGGCTGGAACAACGACTCCATTCTTTTCTTCCAGTTCCTGAATAGCGGCCATCCATTGATACTGGTGATAACGATCACGTGCTAACATTTTACGGAAAGTAGCCCGCACACCTTCATCAGTTGTCATATGGTACAGTCTTGCCACCTGAAGGCGACCCTGACTCTCGGCATGCAAATTGGAGCGTATGTCTGCAAGCAAGTTTCCGCTTGCCACGATATACGAACCATTCCACGGAACACCGTTAGAGTTGGTTGGCAAACCACCAAGACCGCTGACGAGCAGATGTTGTGGGTTGATACCGCCCATAATTGCTGCTGTCACAGGATCCTTAGCGGCTTGTTGTTGTTCCTCAGGAGTAGCACCATCCAGCAACTGACTGATCAATGAGCAGAGCATCTCGACATGTCCAATTTCTTCGGTGCCAATATCCATTAGCATATCTTTATATTTCTCTTCACCTCGACAATTGAATCCCTGAAAAAGATACTGCATCATGACGGTCATTTCACCAAATTGCCCTCCCAACACTTCTTGAACCTGACGTGCAAGCATGGGATCGGGACGATCTACTTTGACTTCAAATTGCAACTCTTTCTGATGTCGAAACATGTGAATCCCTCCAATAAAGATGTCTTAAAATTCTGATGATTTCAAAATTTTATTAACCTGTCTATTGGAAATTAAACAGTAAAATAAAAAAAGACAAAGCAGGAGAATGGGGGCTTCTCCTGCTTTGTCTTTTTAATTCACTACAACATTTTGTTAGACGTCTTCCAATAAACTCTATTCTGAATCCGGTCTTTTGACTTGAAGCGGTGGAGGGATGAGCCAGCCTTTTTCTTTGTTCATTTGAAGAATTCGGAGGCCTAGAGCTGTTTTGGTTGCATGATATTTAGCAAATAACGCGCCAATATCTTCTCTGATCGATTGCCCAATCGTTTGGCTTGCAGCAACCAGACCCATGGCTGTATCGGCTGTTACTTTTGCAGCAATCTCGGGATCTGTGAATCTTGCGCCAGCCGGGATATCCTCAAACTCAACATGTGGTCTTTCCGGCAGTGTTGGTGCAGGGGCAATACCATTTTCAGTCAATAGTGTATCACATTCTTTAATTTCGAGTTTGGCTTGGTCCAGCAGGTCTTCCAAGATTTTCTTCAAATCTTTATCTCCTGCATGACTCATATAAGCTTGGTAGCAAGACACAGCGCCTTTGGCTATTGTGGAACATTGCCATACACTAAAGATTTCACCATAATGCATCGGCTCGTTCTTGGGGTTGCCACTTAGAATACCCATGATTTGATTTCCCTCCAGTATGTTAATTTACCACCAACTTATGATCGCCTGTATTCTATAAAATTATGCACTGAACGGGGAATCGAGGATGCTATCTAAATTAACAACATATTTATTATGTAAACTAAACGAATCTAAACGAATTTATCTTGTTATTCAAAAAGGAAAAACCAGCAGAACAGCTGCTGGTGGGAGTGCAACATATATTTTTAGACTGGAAAAAGTGGGTTACCACTCATCCCGATCCATAGATTTGACTTTTCAAGCTGTCCAGCCAGATGTAATAACCAATCTTCACGTCCCTTGGTTGCCATCACCTGAACACCCATTGGCAAACCTTCTGGTGTCATATGAAGAGGCACACTAATCGCAGGTTGGCCTGTCAGATTCGCAAGCTGGGTGAACGGTGTATACGTAAGACTTGGCTCAAACATTTCATAGATGAGTTGTTGCTGCTGGGTCTTGTCCAATTCACTGATCCGCATCAGGTTACGGATCTGTTCGTCATGAGGTGTTAGTTCACCAATCTTAGGCGCAGGAAAAGCATTAACAGGTGTGACGTAGAAGTCATAACGCTCAAACAAGGTAGACATCTGAGCTGCAGCTACATCCCATTCTGCTAAGCTATGTACAAATTCCGCAGCGGATACCTTTTTGCCAGCTTCAGCCAGAACCCAGGATTCAATCTCCATATCATCTGAGGTAAGAATTCGGCCCATGGAACGTTCCATGGAAGAGATCATTGCCGCCATTTCTCCACTGTTCATCATATAGTAGTTCTCCATCAACCGGACTCCGTTAACCGGACTCAGCTTTTCTTCAACAAGATGCCCTTGGTCTTCCAACCAGCGAACGAGTTTGTGCACAGATTCTTTGGCTTCTGCGCTGACGGGTGTACCTACAGGTGAATCTGTTGTGTACGCAATTTTCAGTTTGCGTTGATGAGGATAGCTCATATCTGCCAAGTAACTGCCTGGAAATAGTGGAGCATGAAACGCAGCTTCAGGCTGAATGACTTGCAAAGTATCGAGGAGGGCGGCGCTGTCCCGAACCGAGCGGGACAGGGCAAAATCAATGGATGCGCCTTGCCATTGACGACCAACTCCAGGCCCCACAGGTGTCCGTCCGCGTGTTGGTTTTAATCCAAACAAGCCGCTAAAGGAAGCCGGGATACGAATCGAACCGCCTCCGTCACTGGCTCCGGCAAGCGGGACAATCCCTGAAGCTACTGCCGCGGCAGCACCGCCACTTGACCCACCTGGGGAGTGATTGATATTCCATGGATTGCGAGTTGGACCATGAAGACGGGGCTCGGTAATATTTTTTAAACCAAATTCAGGCGTATTGGTATGTCCTATAATGATAAAGCCTGCATCACGTAGTCGAGTGACAAAATTGGAATTGCGTAATGCACGATGCTCGCTGAACAAACGGGAGCCTGAAGTCAGAAATTCACCTTCCAAGGATTGCGAAATATCTTTCAGGAGCAGGGGCACACCGGCAAAAGGTTGTTCGCCGGGGCGAACCAAACCGGCTTCCTCCCGTGCGCGATTTTCATATGTACGAATAACCGCATTAAGTTGCGGATTCACTTCTTCAAGGCGTGCAAACGCCGCTTCCAGCATTTCAACCGGGGATACTTCCCGGGATCGGATCAGTTCAGCCAAACCTACGGCGTCGTAGGAGGTATATGAGAATGAAGACATTAATGATCGTTCCTCTCTGAATATAATTCATCTGTTTATTCCATATGTCATCGTACCACCGGATTAGACAAAAGACAAAACATAGAAGAGACGTAGTGCGATGATATGCATATTCGTTATGAGGTTGGAGGGAGAAGAGCGGAGGATTTGCGATATAGAAATAAAGAACAGGGTTAATAGCTCATATTGCTAATTGAGAAAATGATCGAGTAATGGAATTGAAAAAACCACTGCTCATCTAATTTGATGTGCAATGGTTTTATTTTATATTTGACTATTTGTTTATATGTGAACCTCAGATATATCCACTTACTCTGTACGCAGCTTCGGTGCAGCATCAGCCGCAGTTGATGATCTTTCCTGCTGTCTGGAAATGGCGAAGAGGGCCACCCAGATCAGGATAAAACCAAGCAGCTGCTCCCATGTAATCAGTGTACGGAAAGCAATCCAGTTCACCAACACACCCGCCATCGGGAAGCTAAGTTCTGCGAGTGTTGCAACAGATGCTTTGGTTGACGACAGACCTTTGTAATACAACAGAAGACTGAGCAAACCTGGTAACAATGCCTGACCAAGAATGTTGAGGATGACAGCAGCCTGTTCACCCGTTCCGGACGGAAACGTCCATGCCGCACCTTCATTCCACGTCATAAAGATCAGGAGCGGGAGAGCAACGACAAAGCGAAGGGAGGTGACCGTTTCATAACGCGCCTGCCCCAGCATCAATCGGCCCATTACGGTTGAACCTCCCCATAAGGCAGCAGCCCCAAGGGATAACAAGCTTCCAGCATGAATCCAGTTGTCCCAGTTACCTAATGGCAATGTGAAGCCAAATGTAAGCAGGTACGTTCCTGCTAATGCTATGAAGAACAATCCACCGAAGCGACGTGGCAAGGTTTCTTTTAATAACAGTTTAGCCAGCACGATAGCGAAGAGGGGTTGCATTTTTTGCAATAAAAGCACCGTATTTGGATCGTTATGTGTTAGTGCCATGGTGAACAATACCGTTGCGAGTGCTGATCCTCCCCATGAGATAAAAATCACGGCAATCCAGTGGCGAGCACGCAGGTTTTTCAGGTCAGACCGGAATTTCCACAGCACGGGAATGGCAATAAGACTGACGATGATATGTTCCACCAGTACAATCTGCGTGGATGTCATCGTATTTAGCAAAATAATGCGGAAGAGTGGGTCGACACCCCATAAGGCTGCGCCGAGAACTACAAGCCAGAATCCGGTATTACTTCGTTCCTTGCGGTAAACAGGTGATGCTGCTGATGTCTTTTCCATATTCAGGACTCCTTCGTCAGAACACGGAATCTTCAGTTGGCAAAATCGACAAAAGCCCCCGTTTTGGTATATACCAAATAAACGGGGGCTCATCCAAGGACATGCGTCAGGAAAGAGGCCTTCCCGTGAACGGCATGTCAATGTGTTGATCTTCTCTCATCCGGACTGTACCGTCGGCCTTGGATTCACACCAAGTCAGTCGCTAATGTCCTTCGTTAAGAACAAATAGCGAGTCGCGGGCTGGTTCCGAAGAACATCACCGCCGGTTGGGAATTGCACCCTACCCCGAAGATCCTATTCAATTATATAGTGTGTTGAACAAGCTGTAACATTAATAAGTTCATCTTATTCCTGTAAGCGCTAGCAGTTCAAGCGTTTTTTTTAGAAAACGATTTTCCAGCTGCCTTGCTGTCTGCGAAGGAGTACGATCTGACCAGCGTGATACGCATCATGGAGTACCCAGCGAGCTAGTTCGTGTGCCCATTTCTCTTCGGAATCCATATATGCGGCTTCAAGATCTGACTCTTGTAGTGCAGCCAATTGATCTCGCAACTGTTGGGCTAATCGAGTTGTACCCTGTAGCAGTGTATTCCATCCGGCTGCGTCCGTTGGATCTCCAGGATTCCCAAATGTGTATTCATTGGAGTCAACAGCAGGAAGGGTAGGCTCCTTACCTTGCATGCGACATAATAAGCGATGGTTGTAATAATACATATGGTTAACCAACTGCCAGATGCTTAATCCTCCTGAGGGTGGAATCCAGGCTGCTTGTTCTGCTGTAAGACCCTCCAAGGATTTCGACAAAGGTACAATCCAATTACATTGATCCCAAGTATCATCCTTTTGAATACGTAACACATCTAGTGCTGTTGTTTTTGTCATTGCCTTTTCCTCCTTGCGTATAATTGTGATATGTGATGTAACTAGCTAAAACTGATTAATGAGGTTACACTTAATATAACACATCAAAGATGAGTTGTAACCTTCTTTATAAAATTAGATGGTTACACTAAACGGAGGTATATATATGGACAGGTTATGGACCGATTTTGTAAACAGCGATTATCACGACTGGCGTGGGGGAGATCGATCGGAGGACAGGCTTGGGAAGGCGAGCTGGCAGCAAGACTTTCTGGCTCGATGGCAACTTAACGCTTCTGTCCCTGCATCTCCAGAAGATGAGTTGTCCATGAGAAATTTCAGGAACGAATTGATGGCTCTGGGAGCCCGCTTGTCTTCTGGAGCATCATTAACGGATATAGAAAAACAATGGTTAAATGGCATTATGGAAGCAGGGTATGTGAGAAGAACATTGACTACAATTGATCAGGAACTGAAACTCCAACTGTTAGCTGTAGAAGCACATTGGCATCAGGTTATGGCTGAGGTAGCTGCTGATTTTGCCACGACTTTGGTGGAGGGAGAAGGGCATAGGATTCGGATCTGTGATAATTCGGATTGTCGCTGGATGTTCTATGATGATACCCGAAGCAGAACACAGAAGTACTGTGATGATAAGATGTGTGGAAATCTGATGAAGGTCAGAAGATTTCGGGCGAAACGAAAATCCCAAAATTGATAAATACTAACAATAACTATATAATCTATATATACTAGCGAAAAAATAGTCAGAAGCAGTACGGATTCGTAAGCAGGATATGATCGTCTTTCAAACCAAATCAGATGGGAGATGTGTCTTGTGCGGACAAGTTATCTGTTGAAAAATGGCTGTGTGTTGTCGATGGATGCTCGAGTTGGACAGTATAAGAGGGCGGACGTTCTGATCCAAGATTCGTTGATCACGGCGGTTCAGCCCGATCTGGATATTCCGGATGCGGAGATCATTGATGCTTCATCGATGATTATTATGCCTGGGCTGGTGGACACGCATCGGCATATGTGGGAATCACTTGTCAAAACAGCAGGAACCAACTGGTCGTTACCAGTTTATTTGCAAAATCTCTATTATGGTGCAATGGGAAGCAAGCTCCGTCCAGAAGATAGTTATATTGCCAACTTGCTCGGTTCCTTGGAAGCGCTTAATGCAGGAGTGACAACGGTGTTGGATTGGAGCATGCCGTATTCCCCTGACCACACGGATGAACTGATTCGTGGACTTCAGGATGCTGGGATTCGGGCGGTATTTGCTCACGGAGTCCCTGGTGAGACAGACTACTGGAATCGGGATAGTCAACTCACTTATTCGAATAATGATGTGAGAAGAGTCAAAGAACGTTATTTTTCATCACGGGATCAATTGCTTACTTATGGGCTTGCCATTCGTGGTCCGGAGTTCAGTCATTGGGATACAACCGTGAAAGAGATCGAACTAGCACAAGAACTGGATGCGATCTGTTCCATGCATGCCGGATTTGGCAGTTGGGGATCTGTGGATCGCTCGATTAGTCACATGTATGAAGCGGGACTGTTAAGTCCACGGGTGAATATCGTTCATGGTAACACTATGGGCATGGATGAATACAAAATGCTGGCAGATAGCGGCGCTTCCTTGTCGGTCACACCTGAAGTTGAAATGATGATGGGTCATGGATATCCGGCTACCGGCTATTTTCTTGAACATGGGGGAACCCCTACACTTGGTGTAGATGTGGTAACGTCCACAGGCGGAGATATGTTCTCGCAGATGAAGTTTGCACTTCAGGCTGAACGATCCAGAGTCAATGAACAACTTCTGCAACAGGGTGAGATGCCTGGCGAGTTGAACTTGCAGTCCAGCCAGGTACTGAGATTTGCAACTTCGGCTGGTGCCCAAGCACTGGGATTAGAACAGAAGGTCGGAACGCTGACCCCGGGAAAGGAAGCGGATCTGATCATGATTCGTACCACTGATCTGAATATGTTCCCCGTCCATGATCCAATCGGCGCTGTTGTGCAATTTGCCAATCCATCCAATGTGGATACGGTCTTTGTGGCAGGTAGACTCGTGAAGCGAGAGGGTAAGTTGTTGAATGTTGATCTGGATGCGATTCGTCATGCGGCGATGCAGAGCAAAGATTATTTGTTAACCCAATACCGTATGTCAGATGCAGAGAGAATTGCGTTCTCATAATTTACTTTTTCATAAAAACCTGAAATGAAGTCAGTTCGTATTTGTATATACACCTCGATCTATAGTAAGAAATAAAGGGCCGCATAATGATATGTGGCTCTTTAACATGCCTTCATATCGTCGAATTAGACAGGATAAGGGAGGAAGATACAGCAGAAAAAGACGAAAAGAGCTCTCATTTTCTTAACTTCTGATAACAAGGGATATAAGATGTTTTTGTAGGAAAAATAGGCTCATAAAAACTGCGCATAATATAAATTATACGCAGTTTTGTTTTAAATCCATTTTCATATTCATCCACGTGCAACAGATCATGAACATTTTCGCGATAAAACAACAAAATAAGTGATCTTCAAAAATAAATTTAACCAAGCAACGCGATAACGTATTAGATTGGTTGCAAACGTCTTTAACCGAGCACATCTTCACTTTTCCTCATTTCGTATCGCTTAGGCGAAGCGGGATGGGGATTTTTTTATATAGAAAGCTAAAGGAAGATAACAGCAGGGGAAGGTTGGAATTTTCTTCATATATGGGTAAGTAATTAGGGAAGTAACCAACTTAATCACGGGGGCGGGGTTGCGGCTAAGCCAAATATGAAATATATTTGGGGATGTGACATGCCATCAGACATAAGAGAGGGGATGTATCATGAACACACCATTACATACGAATTCAGATCATCAAAATGCAGCTTTTGGATTTGCATTAGCTGACTCATCCGTACTTGCAGAGGCGCAATTAATTGTTTCACAACTAGGAAGTGAAGACGGATTGCAGTTGGATATTGATCCGCAGCGTCTTCTGAAGGATGGACGTAAGGTATCTGTCATTGCACAACAGTTGGATTCACCCGTCAATCGTGAGGATGCCAATATCATCTATGGTCAGGAGTTAGCATACGTGCAGTATGCTGTTAACCTGAAACCGGATAGCTCAATCTCTATTGCATCTATTGAAGGTGTTGAACAGTCTGTTAATCTTGGTTGGGCAGCATTTACAGAGGGGGAATACGAACTTCGAATCTCCCTGCATATGAAAACACCTCGTATTGCTGAAGGTGCACTCGAACCTGAACAGCTTGCAATGGTTAAGTATGCACAGGTTATCACCGTATATATATCGCTTTTCCCGGCAGAAGCAGCGTCGTTGAGTTCACCATCTCAAGCTGTGTGGAGCAGAAACCATCATGTGTTTGACTCCTACGGGAGAGGAGGGTTCATTCTTGCTGACCTGTCTCGACTCGCTGAACGTGTAGAGGAACTGATGGGACCGGGTAACCATAATCTGATCGAGCAATTTGCCGAAGGCAATTTGTCAGATACGTTGCTGGAAGAGGGGCTGATGGCTCTTGCCTGGGGCGTGACTCCGTGGTGTTATTCACTCTATTCTGCACCAGATGAGCAGTCTGCTCGAATACTTGCCGTGGACAAGCTGGGCGATGAACCTGACTGGCAAGGGATCTACCATATTGATCCGTCCATTCAACAATTAAGTATCGTACCTGCGAATGAGCTGGCTTACTGGCCTGCCTGTGTGCAGAACGAATGGCCTGTTATTGATGTGGCGGGTGAAGGCGAGACGTTGCATATGGATTTGTATACTCAGATCTGTGAATCCGTGAATGGTCTGCACGAGAATCCATTGCCATCGTTTGTACTTACTCGCAGTCAAGGCAAACCCGAAACGATCATTCCGCTGATCGACATTGTCATTGTGGATGAAGCGTAGAGCACTGTTCAACTTATATAGAACCGAATTGAGGTGACGTAGACAGATGATGACCGAGGAGATTCAGGAGCAATATGCGGACGAGCTAGAAGCTTTTCACATATGGATGAAGGATGCCGGATATACAGGCCATACGGTAAAATCATACACAGGTGACGTAGTGGAATTCCTGGTCTCCATTCAAGGAAAGTCACTGGAGCAGGTCAAAAAGCTGCATGTGTTGTCTTTTCTGTCCCGCGCGCGGGAGCGTGGGGTTAGTGATGCCACGAGAAATCGCAAACATGCGGCGGTGAACTGTTTTTACAAGTCCCTCATTGAACTTGAATTGTTAAGCAATAATCCGGCGTTTGGGATCAAAAAATCCAAAACCGAGAAAAACCGTGCGCCCGTTTTCCTTGATGAAAGTGGGCTGACACGTTTTCTGGAGTCGGTAGAAGGAAAGTATCGTACACGTAATCTGGCTGTTTTTCTACTGATGGGATATATGGGATTACGGGTTGGAGAAGTGCATGCTCTGGATTGCAAAGACTATAATGCGGAGCGGCGTACATTGGATGTATTTGGTAAAGGTCGTAAATGGCGCTCCCTACCTGTACCGGAGACTGTGGCAAAAGTCTTATCACAAGCGATGGCTGAGCGTCTCGATCCTTGGCGACCGAAAGAGGAAGCGTTATTTGTCTCGCAAAAAGGGAAAAGACTGTCGATTCGCAGCATCCAGCTCATATCTACAGAAACGTTTGAACGCTTCCAGCAGGAATCACCAGCTAATCAACGTCAAAATTACTCCAGTCATAAGCTGCGTCACTCTTTCGCGACCATGATGTTACGGCGTGGAGCCGATCTGCGTACCGTGCAGGAGCTACTGGGTCACGCTTCGATTCAAACAACAACGGTGTACACTCACGTCACCAGTAGGGAGAAAGAAGAGGCTATGGCTCTGCTGGACGTTAAACTCCCGACATATTAGAAGTAAAAAGCCAATATTTATCCCAAAAAGGAGTCTGTCCAAGTGACAGGCTTTTTTGTTATTGATTTGGATGGCGGATATTTAAACATAATTAATATTATGTAAACTAACATCTAATACCTAATATCTAAATAGTCATATAAGTAGAAGTCAAAACAAAAAACCATTTGCTTCTTCTCTCTGGAAGAAACAAATGGTCCTTTTAGCTAGCACAGATATCTTAATTCACAACGTTTAACATGCTAAATCGTTCACGATATGAATGAATGCGAGGCTAGATTATTCCAATCCAGCGATCTGTTCTTTTAATTTGTTAGCAGATGCCTGGAAAGCCACTTTCTCGGATTCATTCAGCGGAAGAGGCAGAATTTCGCGCACACCGTTGCGATCGACAACACATGGAACTCCGAGATAAACATCCGATACACCATTGTAGTCTTCAAGGTAAGTGGATACGTTCAGAACGGAGCCTTCGTTGCCGAGAATTGCAGCTACAATGCGGTCCAGAGCAAGGGCGATTGCATAGGAAGTCGCTCCTTTGGCATTAATAATCTCATACGCTGCATTTTTGGTACGGTCAAAGATATCCTGTTGTGTTTCTTCATCCAATTCCAGATCTGTTCCTGCAACGTTAGCCAGGCTCCATACCGGTACTTCGGAATCTCCATGCTCACCAATAATGTGTGCGTGAATACTACGCGGGTCGATCCCTTTATTTTTACCAATCAGGTAACGGAAACGTGCGCTATCGAGCAATGTACCTGAACCGATGACACGGGAAGCAGGCCATCCACTTTGTTTCCAAGAAGTATAGGACAAAATATCAACAGGATTGGTTGCAATCAGCAAAATACCATGAGAATTCACTTCAGTAATACGCTCGATAATATCTTTGAAAATGCTTGCATTTTTCTTCAGCAGATCAATCCGGGTTTCGCCAGGCTTCTGGGAAGCACCGGCTGTAATAATAATGATATCCGCATCTTTGCAGTCGGAATAATCGCCAGCCCATACTTTCACGCCTCCCGTAAATGGAAGACCGTGGTTCATATCCAGCATTTCGCCGGTTGCCTTATCATGATTCACATCCACAAATACCAACTCGGACGAACGCTGTCTCAACATTAGCGTGTATCCCGTTGTTGTTCCCACCGCACCCATGCCTACAATCACGACACGACTTGGTTTCAGAGCTGCACTATTTGTCATGTTCATATCATCTCCTTTTTGGGTTATACTCCCATCCATATTAAGGGATTAGAGAATATAAAGCGAGTGTTGTCTATAAAATAGTTCACATTTCATGTCTTTTTACCAATTATTCCGTCGAAAAACAGTTTAGGATGAAATTAATGGTAATAAATGTGCGACCTATAGCCCAGAGTATGAGCTGGAAAAAGGGAGTGGGTCAACCATGAGTCGGCAATTGAGCCTTTTACATAAGGTTTGTGGTAGAATAGGAGCAGTGGATTCTGATGAATCGTAAATAAAACGCCATAGGACAGGCATGCGCGCCTGTATATTGGATGAGAGAGGTGGAACCCACTTGCGTTTGCAATGGATTAAAATCGCGCAGACAGCATTGCTGTCTATAGGTATAGCAGCTGTATTGGCTGCATGCACCGACTCAGATCAACCTCCGGAAGCAGAACCTCCGCAGCAGCAGGAGGACGCCGGGAATACAGGGCAGACATTAACTGTCGTTCCCCCTGTGAACAGTACAGAATCTGCAGATATGGCCAAGTACCAAATACAGACCCGTTTGACCGATTTTCAGTTGCTCAATGACAACGGAGGATTGGCGTGGGGTGTGACGCGGAATGCACTGCGCCTGTACTACACTCAGGATCAGGGAAAGACCTGGACCAATATTTCACCTTCGGAAAATGTACAGTTTCCGGCTAACCCTAAATATGGACAAAGCATTTATTTTGTAGATCGTGCACATGGTTGGATTGTTCGTGAAGGCATGGGTGGAACAGATACCATGGTGCTTCGCACCAACAATGGGGGCGTAACCTGGAGCCTGTCTTCTCTGTCCAAGACGGATAAAGTGACTGCGATCTCATTTGTATCTCCTGAGAAAGGCTGGATTCTCACCACGGTCGATACCGCTATTGGTAAACAGGACAAGAAACTTTACTTCACCGAGGACGGTGGAATTACCTGGAATCGGATGTCATCCAGTGATGAAGATGGCAAACAGGAAGCAGAAGAGATTTCCAAACGTGGATACACCATGGGGATGACTTTCTCGGATCCAAAACATGGTTTCTTAACAGCGCTGGAGTTCGGCACACCGAAGTTATATGTAACATCAGACGGCGGAGAGAACTGGAAAACTGGACCATCCTTCTTTGATCGAAACAAATTCAACGGGTGTGGTAATTTCAGTGTTAGTTCACCACAATTTTTTGGACGTGAAGCGCAATCAGCCTGGATGTCAATGTCCTGTTCTCAAGGGGAGAGCACGACATTCAATGGATTCTTTACCACCGATGGCGGAAAGAGCTGGAAGCTGTCCAATTTCACTTTAAACAAACAAACGGGTCCGAATCGTAACCTTTCACCGGTATTTCTGAACGCATCGGAAGGTTGGGCGATGCAAAAGGGCATAACCTACCACACCAAGGATGCGGGCAAAACATGGAGCGTTCTTCCTGCAAGCAGTGTACTGGAGAAAATTCTCGAAGACTATCCGGAGATTGTGAAGATGCAAATGGTTACTCCCAAGCTTGGCTGGATATTGGTTGAAAATACAGATGCAAAAAGATCGTTGTTATTGCAAACGGTAGATGGCGGTGTACATTGGAAAGTACTCTAAAGTAGAGTGTTATCGATGTTAATAGATAGGAGAAAGGAGAGGAGCCTAAGGGTTCCTTTTCTTTTTTGCTTAGTTTGTGAAATAAATCACAAATAAATCCACTAGAAGGTGATATATTTAACTCAACAAGAGAAGGAGTGATGAAGATGAGAACCAACGGTCAAACTCAAATCACGCAGGCGGATGAATTAACCAGATATATGCTTCAATTGTGCTACACATGTGACGATGCGAATCGTTGTACAACAGAGGAAGCAGTGAAGGCTTGCATGGCAGAACACGCACAAGCAGACCAGCCCGAACCAGCCGAAGGTGAAGATGTAACTCGCGAGTTTATGGATCTGATGTACGCTTAGGCTAATCATTCACAGAGAACGCTCCTGCGGGAGGGTTCTTTTTGATTTGGAGAGAAATGTATGCGCTTTTAAATTCACTTCGCAAATATTGCAGCATGGGTTATTATAGAAATAATTAAGGTAAATTACTCAAAATGTGGAATTGACTTACTGACTTTATCTGAAAGAGAAAGGGCATGAAATTGTAGAAAGGATAAAACTATGAACATTCAAGATCTCCCAATTGAAATAAAAGAACATATAGGGGAAGTCCAGAAAATCACTTTTCCTAAGCAAGGTCATACTTCTACTGTGGCTATTCTGGATACGTTCGACCAAAAGTACATCATCAAGAAGACAGATAACGATCTTTATAATGAATGGTTATCCGATGAATATAAGGTGCTCCAATACCTTTACCGTACGGGACCCCCTGTTCCAAAGGTATATTCATTTCATACTGAGGACACATCGGGATGGCTTCTGATGGATTATATTGATGGAATAAGTTTAAGAGAATTTCTCTCTAAGATGCCTGACCTCCAAAGTAAAGAAAAAGCGATTTTTAACTTTGGGCTTTGTTTAAAGAAAATACATGAATGCTCTTGTCCTGTTGAATTATTGAACAATGACATTCCTTGGTTAGATACAATGCTTAATAAAGCAGAATATAATCTAACTCACTTTGCTGTAGACGGATCAGCAGAACTACTTCAACAGTTGAAAGAAGCAAGACCAAAACCAATAGAGAACACTTTCATTCATGGAGATTTTACTATAGATAATGTGCTAGTTAATGATTGCAATATTGTTGGAATTATTGACTGGGCAGGTGCCGCTTATGGCGATCCAAGATATGATGTAGCATTAGCCATTAGACCGAAACATAATGCGTTTGATAATGAAAGAGATAGGGAAATATTTTATAACGGGTATGGAAAGTTAAGAATAACGGATGAAGAATACAATTATTTTGAAGATGGGATATATAACTTCTTTTAGTCTGGCTATAAATTGTTCTTCTAACGTATATTAATCTCTCTGAGAAGGAGTCGAATAAATGAGCCCTCCAAAACATATCGTATCTGCCGCTGCAATCGTGATCAACGAACAAAATGAATTATTACTTATTAGAGGACCACGAAGAGGATGGGAAATGCCAGGTGGTCAAGTAGAAGAAGGAGAATCCCTAAGTCGAGCTGCGATCAGAGAAACGAAAGAGGAGTCCGGAATCGACATTGAAATCATTAAATTCTGTGGAATATTTCAAAATATCGAAAATTCAATATGTAATACATTATTCCTAGCCAAACCAATAGGAGGAGAATTAATCACATCATCGGAGAGCTTAGAGTCTGGTTTCTTTCCGATCGAAGAAGCCATTTTAAAAGTCGAATGGAAAAACTTCAGAGAAAGAATAGAGTATTGCTTAAAACCTGAGATGCAACCTTTTTGCATTGAGTTCAGTGATAAGAATAATATTTAAAATTTTCCAGAAAGGAAGTTCAATCAATGAAACGAGTCGATGTAGTTTACTCATTATTAACGAATCCATCCAAATCTAAAGTGCTTGCGGTAAGAAATGTAGGACGTTCAAGCTGGTCGCTGCCTGGTGGAGCTTTTGAAGCTGATGAATCATGGGAACAAGCAGCAATCCGGGAAGCCAAAGAAGAAACAGGACTTGATGTTGGCGTCCACGGTATTGTAGCAATAAACGAGTGTAAATTTGAAGAAATCAAGGAACATGCCATTTTTATCACATTCAGAGCGGAAATCGTCGGAGGGAGAGAAGAGATATCAAGACCAGACGAAATCTCTGAGATTGCATGGTTGGATATAACACGGGCAGATGAGCTTATGCCTTACTACAAGAACGGTTTTAAAAGCTTACTTAATGGCAATGAGATTACATATTTCAACGAAGGTAACAAGTAATGTTCTGAATGTAGTGTATAAAGGAGGCTATCAGATGAACAAGTACAGTGTTTATGAAACAAACAGCTTCTATTGGGATACAAAAGGGAATGACTTTTTGAGAGCAATCGTGCTTCCGCATTATGGAGCATTTATTTCAGAAGAAAAACACCAACTTTTTGGGGATGTCTCAGGATTAAAGATGCTAGAGGTGGGCTGTGGAAATGGTCAATCCTTGCAGTATCATGGAGACCGCAAAGCAGGTGAACTGTGGGGTATGGATATATCCCAGAAACAGATAGAAAAGACACAACAACACTTGAGGACATACGGAATTCCTGCAACATTGATATGTTCACCCATGGAAGAGGAATGCGGTATTCCTACTAATTATTTTGACGCTGTGTATTCGATTTATGCCATAGGTTGGACAACCGATCTTGAAGGTACTTTCAGCCGAATCGCTTCTTATTTAAAGAAAGATGGTATTTTTATTTTCAGTTGGTCTCATCCAATTCATAGATGTGTCGTTGAAGAAAATGATAGATTTGTCTTCAATAAGCCATATTCTGATGAATCGTGGTATGCGATATCTCCTGACTTTTGTCAGGGTGAACTAACCTTGGCTGATCGTCAACTATCAACCTATGTCAATGCGTTAGCGAAAGCGGGATTTGTCATTGAACAAATGATAGAAGAATCCGATGAGGATATCATGCAATTACATAATAAAAGCGATAGTCTCCTTAAAAGAGCAAAGATGTTACCTGTATCCTTTGTGATTAAAGCAAGAAAACGATGATGAAATGAATCGGAGAGTGGACTATGTTTAAATATCAAATAGATACAGCTACCTATATATCGCTATTATTTATGGTTTGAAAGCAGATCAATGGAGAACGTAATAGATCAAATTTTATTTTAACTAAAGGAGCTAGTTATGAGAAGATTACCGCTTTTTATAGTGACAGGCGCAAGTGGAACAGGAAAAACAACGATCTCTTCGCTTGTTCGCAAGCAACTTCCCGAATTTGACGTCTTTGACATGGATATCATCGATAACGTGGATTGGCAGATTGCCAAAGAGAATTGGTTGAGGATTGCGTATAACATATCGCTAAGTGGGCGAGGGACTGTTTTATGTGGAACGATGGTTCCGGAAAACATTGCATCGTCCGATTACATAGATCGATTTGATCGAATTCTATATATGAATTTGCATTGTGACGATGTTACTCGCGAGACGCGTTTAAGAGCCCGTGGGTGGGACGAGAACCTAGTTGAAGATCACAAAAGTTTTGCCAACTGGTTACTCCAGAATTCGGAAACTGCGTTTGACCCGCCAATGCAAACAATTGATACGACAGAAGTTACAGTAGAGGGAGTAGCTGAACAAATTAAAGAATGGGTTTTAAAGAACTGGTGTGTTGAATGAACACCTAAAAGACATCTTGATGAGACGAAGGAGGTCACGTGTTGTTTCTCAATGTATTACTTTGGTTGATTATTCTCTGGGTGATCTCCCTTTATTTCAGTTTCCCTAAGAAAGATCGCATGTACACAGTCAATGTGCCAAGCACATATTACATTCAATCTTCAAATCGGTTGGATATTCAGAAAAACTACGAATGCGCTGCATTTTCAAGTGCGTTTGTCTTGAGACATTTCGGTTTGGAGTCCAACGGAACAAAGTTATATGAAACCTATCCTCGCAAATTACTGGATGGGACGGTATATCCCAAAGCGGTCGTTGTTTTTTTCAGGAAGCTAGGATATCAGGCAATGTACTTACGAGGAAATGTGAATACGTTGAAAAAACAGATCAGCCAGGGTGTGCCTGTTATTTTATTTATTAGAGTACATCCCAAGCAACGTTATTTGCATTTTGTTCCCGTCGTTGGCTATGATGAAACACATTTTTACTTGGCAGAATCGTTAGACCACAAGATTAATTGTGATGAAGGATATTACAATCGAAAAATCAGCATAAGTGAACTCAACATGTTATGGAGGTCCTTGTTACCTTTTTCTCAAAACTCCTATATCGTCGTACACCCGATGCAGATGTAAGACGACTCTCTTTCAAGGGGTATGATATATTAGCTTTAAACGAACTAATCTGCTTTATTCGGAACGTCTGCGTGATTAAACCAAGCAACTCATGCCCAAATGGCATGAGTTTTTTTGTGAACAAATACCGTTACGTAAACCAGCTCGACTCAATTAATGGTTATGACCAATTTAGATCAACCGTAGGGACGGTGTGATTCAATTTTATTGTTTTTCCTGGGAATAAGCTGAGTTTTTCACTAAAATGGTTGTTCGTCCACGCACCTTTTCATCTACATACGTACGTTAAACTATGTCTGTAGGGAGGTGTCCACACGGTGAGTTACTCAGAAGTGAAGAAACGTATGAAGAGAAAAAAGGCAACATTACATCCGTGTAAAATTAAAAGAAAAGAACGCCGATTGAAAGTGGTCAAAAAGTTCGTTCAAGTAAAATGTCCGCCTCCAGAAGTGAATATATCTACACCTACTGTTGTTGGCCCAACAGGGCCACAAGGTATACAAGGCGTACAGGGCGTACAGGGCGTACAGGGTATTCCAGGTAAACAAGGGGTTGAAGGACCACCAGGAGCTCAAGGACCAGCAGGGGGGCCACCTGGACCACAAGGACCTCAGGGACAGCCTGGTCCTGCTGGAGCGGTAGGCTCTCAAGGCCCGGTCGGACCTGCTGGACCCATGGGAGCACAGGGGATTCCGGGAGAAGCAGGGACCGTAGGGCCACAAGGTCCGCAAGGTAATCCAGGTCCTGCCGGAGCGATTGGACCTCAAGGTTTTCCTGGCCCCGCTGGAGCTGTTGGGCCGACGGGTGCGACAGGAGCAGCAGGTCCAGCAGGCCCAGCCGGTGCAGCAGGAGCGGTAGGTCCCGCTGGGGCAGTAGGTCCGGCAGGCCCAGCCGGTGCAGCAGGAGCGGTAGGTCCCGCTGGGGCAGTAGGTCCGGCAGGCCCAGCCGGTGCAGCAGGAGCGGTAGGTCCCGCTGGAGCAGTAGGTCCGGCAGGCCCAGCCGGTGCAACAGGAGCGGTAGGTCCTGCTGGAGCAGTAGGTCCGGCAGGTGCGACAGGAGTAGCTGGTCCTGCTGGAGCCACGGGAGTTACAGGTGCCACAGGAGCAGCTGGAGGCGTACTGGGGTTTGCTGACTTTTTCGCGCTGATGCCACCTGATAATGCAGCAACGGTTGCTCCCGGTACTGATGTAAGCTTTCCTCAGGATGGGCCGACAAGTGGAACAACTATCGCACGTACGGGGCCTAGTTCATTCAATCTGGCAGCCATTGGTACGTATCAGATTTTGTTCCAGGTGAGCATCAATGAAGCGGGTCAATTAATCTTAACCCTCAATGGGGCAGATCTGGCTCCCACAGTAGTTGGGCGAGCAACGGGAACGTCTCAGATTGTGGGTATGGCTTTGGTGCAGACAACCGTAATTAATTCTATTCTGACCGTACGGAACCCGGCTGGTAATGCTACAGCATTAACAATCACGCCACTTGCGGGCGGAACAAGACCTGTATCGGCACATCTTGTGATCACACAATTAGCTTGAGTACGTTAACAGCCTAGGCTAATTGTCCTCAGCTTTATTAAATATGCATCTACAATGGTAATATGGGTTTGCTTGAACTGAGATAGCAGTGCTTTACCCGAGGCTGTTATCTCAGTTGGAGCGGATAATGGTACAGGAGTAACTACATATCGGATCCCCTGTTGATTTGTGAGGAATGGTGAAAACGTCACTACTAATTATTTTCTCAGTTGTTAATATGATAAAATATTGGAAAAACATCAGAGGTGAGTACATGAGGAATGGACACTGGAGAAAAATAACATGGATTGTTGCGGCGTTATTATTAATCATGATCACGGCTTGCGGCAATAGCAAATTCAATCCAAACGAATTTTCAGAACAGGATCTGGCTGTGACGAAGACCGACAGTGAGGATAAGATTACGTATGGAATGAGTCAGGAAGAGGCGGAGAAGATACTCGGTGAGGGAACATCCACTGGTGTGGGTCAATCCTATCAATACAATAACGGAATCACGATTGGCTATAGGGATGCCAAAGTCGTTAGTATCATCTTGAATAAGGACTCGAAAGGGTACTTTAAGGCGGCTCGCGGGGCAGAGGCGGGGATGACACATCAAGAGATTCTCGACCTGTATGGCAAGGAACATGTTTTAGTCGAATCTGAACGTAATATCGATTATGCCTATCATATTCAGAAGGAAACATTCCTGGATGAGAAGTCGCTGCAAGCGGAAAAAGATGATCTGGCTATCTATCGTGCATCGTTTATGCTGACAAAAGAAGGACAGGTTAATCAGGTTATATTGTCGGATCAACGATTTGCAACAACCTTTAAATAAAACAGGGCTGCTAGTTAAGCAAGGTATTAGATAATGAAATAGTACTTATTTTCGGATAAAGCAACCCTTCGGTATTCTGCCGGAGGGTTTTCCCCTTCACACCGTTCGATTTCAATCCGGATAACAAGTTCCTTGTTTACGTGCATATACATTACAGGAGACGGGTCAAGACTCCGGCTGTCCTAAGTTGTATGAACGGAGGGAGAGACATGGGCATTGAATCATCCTGGATGTTTGATTTGTTTGGAACCGTCTTTCCGGTTGTATTTGTTCTAATCATAGGCATTGTCCTTCTGTCAGTGGGAAAAGAGGTATGGAGGTGGGGTCGCAATAACTCCGAGCCGCTGCTGACCGTACCCTCACGAATCACCAGCAGACGGATGAAGATGAGTCAGTCGCCATCTGAATCAGGCAGTACAGCACGAACACTATATTACGTCACCTTTGAAGTAGAGAGCGGAGATCGGCTTGAATTCAAAGTCAATGGTGAAGAGTATGGTTTGTGCGCTGAGGGGGATGAAGGACGGCTCTCGTTCAAAGGAACGCGTTATGTAGGCTTCGAGCGATATAATCGCGTATATTCTGAACGCCTACGTGGTTAAACTGAGCAGCTTGCGCCAGAATGGCGTGAGCTTTTTTTGATTATTTGCTGGACAAGCGTTTCTTAATGGGCCTATCGTGTTTTTATATAAGAAGAGGCTTAATGAGGTTATGATCGAAGGATCATTACAATAGAGGAGGCAATCAATATGTCATATACAGATCAGGTCGTTGTTGTAACAGGGGCCGCTCAGGGAATAGGACGGAGTGTGGCTGAGGCTTATGCAGTCGCCGGGGCCAAAGTTGTACTTGCCGACTACCAGGAAGCAGAAGGGGCGGCAGCTGCAGCTTCCATTCGTAATGAAGGCGGAGAAGCCATCTTTGTCCAATGTGATGTTCGGAGCGAGCAGGATATTACGAATCTTTTTCGTACAACCGTGGAAGAATTCAAACAAATTGATGTTTTGGTGAATAATGCAGGAATCGCCAAGTGGAAGTCACCCTATGAGCTGACGCTGGAAGAATGGGACGATGTACTCAATACCAATGTGAGGAGTTGCTTTTTGGCGAGTCGGGAAGCAGCCAAACATATGAAAAGCAATGAACATGGGGGTGCCATTATCAACATGGCTTCTACCCGTGCGCTGATGTCTGAGCCGGATACCGAAGCTTATGCCGCATCCAAAGGAGCGATTGTAGCTCTGACGCATGCGCTGGCGGTCTCACTGGGCAAGGACCAAATTCGGGTCAATTGTATCAGTCCGGGATGGATTGAGACAGGTGACGTGGAGAAATTGAAAAAGGAGGACCATGAACAGCATCCCTCCGGTCGTGTGGGTGTTCCTTCGGATATCTCCCGTGCTTGTTTATATTTGTCTGATCCAAGCAATACCTTTGTCACAGGGACCAACCTCGTTATTGATGGAGGCATGACCCGAAAAATGATATATGAGGACTAGAACCGGGATTGAGCCGGGCGAGCCCTAAGCTGTCCCAACTTAAGAGTAATAAGCCCAAGTTAAGCACTTGGGCTTATTTGTTTTTAATAACTCGGTTGCTATAATAAATGTGATTTTACAACAGTAGAGGAATGGAGGGAGTATATGTTCGGGAAACAATCCCGGAAGGTATTTTGGCTGTTACTGCTGATCGGAGGGATGATAATGATAGGGAATGAGTCACCTGCTGAAGCTGACGGCGCAGATATACGGGCGGCCTGGGTATGGCAGGCACAGTCTGTTAGCAACGGAGATGAGCTGTTAGCCAATGCAGCTAAACATAAGATAAACAGGCTGTACGTGAATGTAGACATGACGCTGTCCAAAGAGGTATACCAGACGTTTATAGCCAAAGCCAGCCGTGCGGGTATTACGGTTGAAGCACTGGGAGGCGATCCATCCTGGGCACTCAGTGGCCGTGAAGGCCCCATGCTCAGATTAGCGTCGTGGGTAAGTGATTACAATCAAGCTGTTGAGACTAACGAGCAATTTGATGCCATACATCTGGATATCAAACCCTATGTGTTACCGGCCTGGAAAGAGGATGCCAAGCCACTGGTACAATCATGGGTAGCCAATATGAATCTGTTATTTGAGCAAGTGAGACAGGATGGCGCAGTTGCAGTGAATATTGACCTGCCATTTTGGCTGGATTCCTATACCATCACAGGAAATAGAGTTTCTGAGGATGCAGATAACGAACCATTGTCACGTTGGTTCATTGAACGAGTGGAGCATGTCACTTTACTCGCTTACCGTGATAACGCGCAAGGGAACAATGGTATTATACGTTTAATTGAACAGGAAATGAACTGGGCCGATACCAGCAATGTGAGCGTTACGGTTGGGTTGAACACCAAGCCCATGCCTGGCGAGGAGTTCACGACATTTGCCGGGAAAGGTGCAGCGCAACTGGAAAGCGTTATCGAAGAAGTTGCCTCCGCATTCAGCGAGCATAGTTCCTAC
Source organism: Paenibacillus sp. SRL342 (assembly GCF_984798905.1). Taxonomy (NCBI): domain Bacteria; kingdom Bacillati; phylum Bacillota; class Bacilli; order Caryophanales; family Paenibacillaceae; genus Paenibacillus; species Paenibacillus sp. SRL342. The sequence goes on along the minus strand of NZ_OZ481790.1, from coordinate 4,079,561 downwards.
GCAGGTTCTGCTGTACATGACATCGTATACTGGGGACAACTGGAGCCGTCGGAACTGCCATCACCGGAGATTCCATCCAATCAGCCAGAGATTCGGGGAACGTATATCTGGGAGGCTTCTCAGGTGACGCATGACGGGGGAGAGCACATACTAGCGTTTGCTAGAGAGCAGAATATTAACTGGTTGTATGTGCGGTTAGATCTGGATCAACCCTATTCCAGTTACCGCAGTTTTGTGAAACGGGCAAAAGCGCAGGGCATAGAGATTCATGCGATGGGTGGACATCCGATCTGGGGCAAGAAGGAGAATCGTCCACGCATTAAGCGCTTGATTGATTATGTGAAAAACTATAATGCCGAATCCGAGCTGGATGAACGATTTGAAGGCATCCATCTGGATATTGAGCCTTACACATTGCCAGAGTGGGAGAATAGTCGGGACACCCTGTTGACCGAATGGGCTGCCAACATTACATTTTTCCAGGAAGAAACAAAGAAGGACAGTGATCTCGAAACAAGCGCAGACCTTGCTGTATGGCTGGATAGCTTCGCGTTGCCAGGAAAGGATACATCTGTGGCTGAATTTATGATCCGTACACTCGATCATGTGTCGCTGATGGCTTTCCGTAACAACGCCGAAGGTTCCAATGGGATTGCTGCTATTGTGAGTCAGGAGATGGAGATTGCGGATCGTTTGGGTAAAAGGTTGATGATTTCGGTAGAAATGAAGCAGAACCACGAAGGTCCTCATATTTCTTTTTATGAAAAAGGGGCAACGGAGATGGAGCTTCAGCTTGCCAAGCTTCCGGATCTGTTGGCCGAACATCAGGCTTACCAAGGCAACATTGTCCATGCCTATGATTATTGGATTGAAGCCAAGCCTTGAACAGGCGAGTATTATAAGAAACGAGTTGCTTCGGGACTTCACCTTGGGTGAGGTTCCGGGCTTTTTTTATGGAAAAAAGATGGAATCGTGTCACCGAATGGGCTCCTGCACAATACGATGTACGGTGATGAACAGCTGAAACAAAGGAGGAAACAGACTATGGCTGTTATTAAAGCCAACTCAGAGGACGTCAAGCTGCTGGCTAGGCTCATGAGGGCAGAGGCTGAAGGTGACGGCGAACAGGGTATGTTGCTTGTAGGCAATGTAGGTGTGAACCGGGTGCTTGTGGATTGTCTGGATTTTAAGGATATTCGCGATATCAATCGTATGGTATTCCAGAATCCAGGAGGCTACGAGTCAACACAGAAGGGGTACTTTTACCAGCGGGCTAGACAGTCCGAGATTCGTCTCGCACAACGGGTGATCAATGGAGAGCGCATCTGGCCAGCGAGCAATTCATTGTGGTTTTTCCGACCTGTGGGCGACTGCCCACCAACGTGGTATAACCAGCCAAATACAGGACGTTTCAAAGCGCATTGTTTCTTCAGTCCGACAGGCGATGACTGTCCGGAAGTATATTAAATTTTGGGAGGAATCACCATGATTAATCAGCCTTATCAACCAACGACTCAAACACTGGGTCAGCAAGCGAATTCTGTGTTGGGTCAACAAGCCAATTCTCAGGTTCAAGGTACGTCTTACAAAATTGGTAACGGAATGCCTGCCATGTCACCAATGCCAGGGATGGTATCACCAAGCTCCACAAGTGTACCCCCACTCGTATCCAGTGGAAGCCCAATGACACCAACGGGTGCAGTGATTACAACAACGGCTCCACAGTTTGAGCAATCATACATTGAGAATATTTTACGTCTGAACCTTGGTAAATTCGGTACATTCTATATGACTTACGAAGGCAACAAAGAATGGAACGCTCGTATTTTCCAAGGTATCATTGAAGCAGCGGGCCGTGACCATATTATCATAAGTGACCCTAAGACAGGAAGACGAATCATGCTGTTGATGGTCAACTTCGACTATGCTACATTTGATGAGCCGTTGTTGTATCAATATCCAGGAGTGGTAGGCAATTACCCGCAAGCTCCAAGCAGATAATCATTGGCCCTCATCATTTTGATTGATAACTGACATGTCTAACACATACTGATTTACTTCGCTGTCCTGAATGTGGAGGTAATCCGCAGACAGGACAGCTTTTTACATAAACATATATACGAAGGTTACTATAGGTTTAGAGTCATACGTAACCTTTTGGCGATAACATGGCACTTATACATGAATAGAACAAGCAGCATGCTTATATGAAGGGAGTCCATAGCATTGAATTCATGGATTGAAGGAGCGATGAAGGGCGAACCCGAAGCTTACGCACAACTGATGTCTCAATATCGCGGGATGGCACTTGCTGTTGCCTACCACCGGTTGGGAGATACATTTTGGGCTGAAGATGTCGTACAGGAGGCATTTACTGAAGCCTTTGGCAATCTGTCCAAGCTGGAAGCTCCTGAGGCTTTTCCCGGGTGGTTCAAGGTGATCGTGGAGAGGCAGTGTTATCGCTGGCTAAGACGGAAGCAGCATACCATGATTCCAGTTCAGGAGCTGGAGCATGTATTCCATGATGAGGATCAGGCGTATGATCCGGAAAAACAAGCGGTGCAAAATGAAATGCATCGTACGCTTCGTGATTCCATTGCAATACTGCCATCATCGATGCGGATTGCTGTTGAACTGTTTTATTTGGAAGGATACTCGCTCAAGGAAATATCGGATTTCCTCGGGGTGAAGGTACCTGCATTAAAGAAAAGACTGTTCGATGCCCGATCCAAACTCAAGCGCTCTATGCCAGTAAGGGATCTGGTCTCTGTATTCAGTGACTTGTATGAAGGGGGAAAAGGATTGTTACACATTATGAATGGGGATCACGCTGCCAATCGTTTAAGAGAGAGTGGAATTCAGGGAGACATCCTGGTATGGAGAGAGTTGTATACGTACGGCCCGGTAGCCAAAGAGATGGGAGATACGAAGGAGCGGAAGAATCGTGCATCCGTGTTAGAGCAGCAGTTGGGCATTCCACAGGCGGAATACTTGAAGATTGAGGAACTTGAGCACAAGTTGCATTCGTTTCAAAAATACAAGGAAATTGTCTTATGGTTCGAATACGATCTCTATGATCAGACGATGTTATCGTATCTATTGCATTATTTCAGAGGACAAGCGCTCCAGAATACAAAACTGAATCTGCTGTGCATTGACTCGTATCCAGAGATTGAGCACTTTAGAGGACTGGGACAGCTTACCTCCACACAGATTGAACGTCTGTCCGGTAGTTGGCATGTGATTGAGAAAAACGAGTTACAAGCCGGTGCACAGTTCTGGGAAGCTTATACGTCGACTGATTTCCGGCATCATCTGGATTACTTGCAGGCAGACACTTCTGCTCTACCCTTTGCAAAAGCTGCCTTTAAGGCACATTTGTCCCGTCTGCCATCTGTATCGAACGGTCTGGGGCTCATTGAGCAGGCAACACTAGAGACTATTAGAGCAGGTGTGGAGCGTCCGTATCCATTATTTCGAGAGGTAGGGGACAAGCTGCATATTCTTGGGATGGGTGATCTTGAATACTGGGCACATCTGAGGCGGATGACAGAAGGACCTCATGCCCTTCTTCAGATGAGCGGTGCAACCCCTTTCCCTAATTTCAAGCAGCATGATGAAAAATTCCGTGACGGAGTCCTGTCGCTAACGGAACTCGGAATTCAGGTGTTGAATGGAGAAGTCGATTGGGCACTGCTGAAGCAGGATGAATTCTGGATCGGCGGATTGCATAACGCAAGCGGGAAACAAGCCAAGTGGCGCTGGAACCCCACTTCTGAGACGATAGTGGAGATTGAGTCGACATCGTAATCAGGGGATAGAATTTGAGAAAATAACAGTATTACAAAAAGTGAGTATCCAGCACTGCGGAAGCATAAGCGAGGATACTCTCTTTGGTTTGGTTAGATTATGTTTGTGAAATGTTAAAAAAACAGCGTAATCGAGACTTTTGTTAAAGAAAAAAGGCGTTTGTGCCATTTCGTTGTCATAGGACACGGATTGACTGTGTAGTGTAGAATTATATAATAAAAGAAGCATATCTTTGTTATTCGACAGAACAAGGTGGAGGTGGAAGCATTGGGAAGTTGAAATTGCATATGAACGGCAGAATGGCAAATATCCTACATTTTCGAAGGAGGTGGACCTATTTGCCGAAGAATGACGGCGAATAGGATGAAAATTTGAGTGACCCCTTACCGAGTATTTTAAATTTAGTAATCATTGGTTTACTTGTATTAATGAATGGTTTCTTTGTGTCGGCGGAATTTGCGATGGTGAAAGTTCGTGGAAGCCGGATTGAGGCTTTGGTTGAAACAGGCAACAAAAATGCCATCTATGCTTCCAATATCGTACGTAATCTGGATGCATATCTGTCAGCTTGCCAACTAGGTATAACTTTGGCTTCACTGGGACTCGGGTGGCTGGGAGAACCGGCAATTGCACATCTGTTAGAGCCCGTGTTTACTGCATTTGGACTGGGACCAGTCTACGTTCATGGAATCTCTATTGCCATTGCATTTGTGATCATTACGATCTTGCACATTGTACTGGGAGAACTTGCTCCCAAAACGATGGCGATTCGAAAGTCTGAGACGATCACATTGTGGTCTGCGGCTTTGCTGACGTTCTTCTACAAGTTAATGTATCCATTCATATGGGCACTGAACGGTATGGCTAACGGCTTGTTGAGACTGTTCCGAATGGCACCAGCTTCGGAGATGGACTCGGCACATAGCGAAGATGAAATACGTATTCTGATGAAAGAAAGCAATAAGAGCGGTTTAATTGATAACACTGAATTAGCACTTGTTGATAATATATTTGATTTTACGGATACAACCGCCCGTGAAATTATGATTCCGCGGACGGAAATGATCTGTCTGAACGCCAATGAGTCCATGCTGGAAAATCTGGAGATTGCCAGTGAAAGTATGCGAACAAGGTATCCGGTATATAACGGAGACAAGGATCATATTATCGGCTTTATTCACATCAAGGATCTGATGCGATCCCAACTCACGGATACCATCTCCGTAATCCGGCCCATCCTGGCTGTGCCAGATACCACGCTGATCAGTGATCTGCTCAAGCGTATGCAGCGTAGCAAAACACAGATTGCGATTCTGATTGATGAATACGGCGGAACCTCCGGGCTTGTCACACTTGAAGATATCATGGAAGAGATCGTAGGCGAGATTCAGGATGAATTCGACCATGAGCGTCCTGTCATTGAGCAAGTGGATGAGATGGAATACTCCATTGATGGATTGATGCTGATTGAAGAAGTCAGCGAACGATTCGGACTGGAGATGGATCGTGCCGATTACGATACCATCGGGGGCTGGTTATACTCCAGAGTAGACGCTATTCCACCTGAGGTCGGTCAATCGGTTGAGTATGGGGGGTATGTATTTGTCATTCAAGAGACAGAGCATAAGCGGATTTCCCGAGTGAATGTGATTAAGCTGGAACTGTTGGTTGAAGAAGAAGGCGCGTAGCCGGATTCGAAATTGTAACAAATGAAGCTGTATGGTGACGTAATGGTCGTCGTACAGCTTTTTTGCATGCTCATGATTCTTTGGGTGCATGAATGACAATATCGGCGTAACGATTCTCCGTGACCAAGCTATTCTCGATAGAAATTCGCTTATAAGTGACGTAAACATTCTCTCCCGGAGCAAGATCATACTGGATATTCAGCTTTTTTCGAGTGGATTGGGTTGTTGTCGGTGTCTTAATGGTGATGATGGCGTACATAGGCGTATCGACAAAAGTAACCTCGTGAGAATTGTAGTCCCCCACCTTAGTGGTGGATAACACGGGATTTTGCTTAAACTGGGTCAGGTGATCATTCACCATGCCAAGTGTTACGGGTAACACATAAAACAGAAGTACCAGAGGCAGAAGGCAGAAAGCAACCCCGAAAACACGTAAAAATTTGACATGGGAAAGGGTTCGGCTGCTCTGCTTGAGGAAAAGAAAAGCAAGGATGGGGGACAGTACAAGTCCCCAGATCATAAAGGGCAATACATAGCGGTCAATCCCCATGCTTATCCAGCTTTCCCGAGCTGTAGCCAAGAAATATATTAAGGTCACTGCGGTAATCGCACTCACCAAGATAACAAGCCAACGTTTGAACGAGCCGGAAACTTCGATATGTAGTTCATTCGGATTGGAGCTGTGACGATGCCTTTTGGATTTGGATTGAAATTTACTCAAGTTATACACCTCATTTGCAAATCTTGTTGGTTAATATGGTTTCGTGTATCCATTACCCAATACATACGGGCTGGAATAATTTAGGTTTCAACCATGCTGGAGATTCATGCAAAGACAAAAGACGCTGCCGACAGAAACATCGGAGCGTCTAATTTTTTTGAAACCTGTCACCTGATCCGTCCGTTTATACCCTTACACAAAATCAAGTATGGAAGCGGAGGATGGATCAATATGCGGAAAATGAAAACGAAGAGTGCAGCATCTATGCTAAAAATAACCTTTGTTGCCTTGTTAATGGTGCCAACAATCCTGGTTATACCTACGTCCGAACCAGCCGTTGCAAGCCAGATGATCAACGTGTCCTCTGGTGCCCTTACACCCCCACCTCCGCCGGAACCATCCATCCATTCGCTTGTTAACACTCGAGAACTTGGACATATCTATCAAGCGGTCGGTGCAGTCATTCCTGGGGGTGGACTATCGGCTATCGTCAATACCAAGACCATGACATATACAGCAATGAAGACACTTTCCGTAGATTATCGACTTGAGCGCTGGACAGGAACAGCATGGGTAACTTTTAAAACGAGTTCCAACAATGCAACGAATACAAACTTACTGAATGCCGCATCGGATTGGACCGTAATGCCAGGATATTATTATCGCGTTACCAGTATTCATACAGCGTATGATGGAAGTACCACGGAAACAAGCAAACATGTCTCTGGCACCGTGTTATTCTGATCTTATCAACGGGTGCTACCGGGAAACTTCTGCTCTTGGAAATCGTTGGCAATAGCAGTCATTTCTTCTTCCGAAAGGGTGCCAAACAGACTCATATTGTTGGAACCCATCATCCACTGAAAGGAGTTATAGGGTGGGCCGATATACATCAGTGCTTCCGATCCATCCGCCAGCTTTACGGTGCTCATATCACGAAGCATGGCCCCTTCAATTTTCTCCCCAGGCATGACATAGACATAATCAAACTGGATAATCTCATCCTCTATGCTCTTGCCTTCACTGGTATATTGAACTCTCATTTGTGTGGACTCATAATAATCGTCTGGATTCACAGGGTTTTCAGTATCAAGCACGAGTTCGAATTTGACCTTGTTGAATCTCTCGGGAATGGCATTGGATAACAGAAAGTCACCCATGAACCCTTCGCGTGCGATCTCTTCCGTAACAAGTACTGGACGAAGCAGGTGGCTCGATAACTCATACGAAGGTGTATTAAGAGCTTCTTCTTCCTGTACTTTAAGAATGTCGTCTAAGCTGGTTTCCGGTGGTGGAGGTGTTTTGGCTGTTGACGGATCAGCCCCCAGATGGGTCGTGCGATCCTCGATGATAATGGATTTCATGCCATTGCCCCAATCCTTGATGGATTGCACAAAAGGGGATACCGCTTGCGTACCGGACGGCAGGCTGAAAATAACGGCTCCGATGGTCACGGACGCTGCTACGACAACTGAAAGTCGTAAGGTACGAATTCTTTTTTTACGTAAACCGATTCTGTTAATTTCCCTGTGTACCTTCTGCCAGGATTGCTGCATGGATTCGGTATGGGAGGCGGAAGGGGCAGAGACGGCCTGATGGAAAGCTTCATCAAAAGCCAGGTCAAACGCAGCGTCGAAATATTCGTCTTCCAGCTCTGAATCGAATGGCTCTACGTGCTTATCGGACTTGCCTTTGCTCAATGCTTCCACCCCATTCCTTATGTAATTTCTTCTTGATACTGCCACGGGCTCTGAACAAACGTTGTTTCACAATGTCTTCGGAGGTATCCAGCAGTTCGGCCATCTCTCGGTAAGAGAGACCTTTTTTCCACCGTAACTCCACCAGTACACGGTATTCCGGTTTGAGCTGTCCGAGATAATATTCAATGGACTCTTCCATCATCTGCGTTTCTACCATGCTTTCCACGGAAGCTGCCGTCTGATTCATCGTCTCCATATCTATAAAAACACTATCCGTATCCAATTGGTTACGGTTATTTTTATTTTTTCTCAGATAATTAATAGCTGTGTTCCGTGTGACAACCTTGAGCCAGGCTTTCAGTTTGACCTCGTCTTCAAAGATGGGTTTGTTTTTAATGATTTTGATAAAAGCTTCCTGAATAATATCTTCTGCTGCAGCACGCTCCTTGATGATATAAACGATAAGACCATGTACCATATTATAATATTCATAATACACTTCTTCTTGAAGTGCAGAGCCTAAATTATGGAAATCTGAGGCTAGTAATAACTGGAGCCGATTGGCCATGATGTTCTCCTTTCTGGTGAACAATCCACAAACATTGGTATCATTACATTTTACAACATAATATGGAAACGATACAATGGGATGTTGGTCCGGGAAAAACCAGTTGAGAGAAGTGTGTATAACATGCGGGAAAGTTTGCTTAAGATTAATAAAAGGCCGTCTCGCCAACCATGAAAAAATGGTTGCAAGACAGCCTTTTCGACTGTTCAGAGAAAATACATTAAGGGAGATAACTCTCCGTAATCAGTTAGAATGCCCAGTCTCCCTTAAGGAAGATAGCTTCACGTTCGCCGTTTGCCGTGATACCGTAGATGTCCGTCTCGGGTGAGCCCATCATGAAGTCCACATGGGTGATGCTGGTGTTCATGCCACGGGCTGCAAGCTCTTCAGGAGACATCGATTTGCCACCTTCGATATTGAATGCATAGGAACTGCCAATCGCAAGATGGCAAGACGCATTTTCATCATACAATGTAGTGTAATACAGGATGCCACTCTCAGAGATCGGTGAATGGAAGGGAACCAAAGCGACTTCGCCGAGGTAATGAGAGCCTTCATCCATGGAAATGAGTCTTTCCAGCGTATCCTGACCTTCTTCAGCTTGAAAATCAATGATACGTCCGTTCTCAAATGTGAGTGAAAAACGATCAATGATACTGCCGCCATAGCTGAGTGGTTTGGTGCTGGACACCTTACCGTTAACACCGTGCTTGGCTGGAGCGGTGAATACTTCCTCTGTCGGGATATTGGCGACAAAAGGGGTGCCTTGCTCATTCACGCTACCAGCCTGCGCCCAGATATGACCTTCTGGAAGCTCGACAGTAAGATCCGTCCCTGGGGAGAGGAAGTGCAATGCTTGATACTTCTTGTTGTTCAGGGCAACGGCTTTGGTCTCCAGTCGTTCAATATGCTGTTCCCAAGCCGCTACAGGGTCCTCCAGATCGGCTCTCACCGCAGCAAAAATGGCTTCCCACAGCTGGCTAACCTGCTCGGCTGCCGGGAGATCCGGGAATACTTTGGCTGCCCAATCGGGGGAAGGACAAGCCACACCCGTCCAGCTCATTTTATCCGCCTGTTGATACTGACGGTACTTGGCCATAGCCTGACCAAATGTACGTTGATGGGTCGAGATCCGCTCCGGGTCAATACCTTTCATCAGGTCTGGGCTGGATGACAATACGGTCAGAAAGGCTGCATTATTGGCCGCCAGTTCTTCAAGCTCCGCTGCATGCCATTTCGGCGGCTCTTGGAAGGATTCCTCAGGGGCCATCTCAAACCGCAATCGATTGACGGTTTCATCTCCGTATTTTACAATCACCTGCTTGGCGCCAGCTTCATATCCCTTACGTACCAGCAAACGTACGAATTCAGCGGTATCAATCATCGCAGAGATGACAAATACTTGTCCTGGTTGCACGTTAGCACCTACTCTTACAGCCAGTTCAGCGTAACGATCCAGTTTTTGTTCAAAACTTAACATATGAGTTCCCTCCAATTGTTGAATTTTCGACCTGTTGACGCAGGAAAAGAGAGGAGTAATCTCCTCTCTCCTAAATCACATCAAACGGTTATTAAAATGCCCAGTTTCCTTGCAGGAAGATCGGCTCTTCCGCGCCTTCGGAGGTCACACCGTGGATGTTCATTTCTCCGGATCCAATCATGAAGTCTACATGAGTGAGACTGGAGTTCATGCCACGTTCAATCAACTCTTCTTTGGACATCGTTTTACCACCTTCCAGACAGAAGGCATAGGCATTACCGATAGCCAAATGGTTGGAGGCATTTTCGTCAAAGAGTGTATTGTAGAACAAAATATTCGTATCCGAAATTGGTGACTGATGTGGAACGAGGGCTACTTCACCCAGATAGTGTGCACCTTCATCCATCTCGATCAGGTTTTTGAGTGCATCGAGACCTTGATCAGCGGTGTAATCTACGATTCGACCGTTCTCAAATGTAAGGGAGAATCCGTCAATCAGGTTGCCACCGTAGCTCAGTGGTTTCGTGCTGCGCACTGTACCGTTAACACCTGTTTTCAGCGGAGCCGTGAATACTTCTTCGGTAGGCATATTGGCAATAAAGACATGTCCTTGCTCATTCACACTTCCACCGGATACCCAGATATGGCCTTCTGGAAGTTCAATGGTCAAGTCTGTGCCTGGAGCTGTATAGTGAAGTTTTTTGTATTTCTTGTTGTTCAGCAGATCAGCGCGGGAATCCAGGTTTTGCAAATGGGTTTTCCATTCGGCAACAGCATCATGCTCACCGATCCGTACCGTTTTGAAAATGACGTCCCACAGGCGATCCACTTGCTGTGCTTCTGGAAGATCCGGGAACACTTTAGCTGCCCATTCCGGAGAAGGAACGGCCACGATAGACCAGCTGAATTTGTCAGCCATCTGATAAGCACGATATTTTTCGAGCGCTTTGCCGCGCACTTTTTGGCTGGTAATAATGCGTTCCTGCGCTACACCGTTCAGCAGATCAGGATTTTCAGCGATGACGTGCAGAATAGCGGCACCTTCTTCAACAAGTTCAGTCATTTCAGCTGCAAACCATTTCGGTTCAATGGAGAAGGCTTCATCAGGTGCAAGATCGTAATGAAGACGTGTAACGGTTTCATCGCTCCAGTTTACTTTGACCAATTTCGCACCTTTACCGTAAGCTGCTTTGACAATCAGTCGTACAAAATGTGCTGCCGAGATTGGAGCGTTAACCACGAGTGTCTGTCCAGGATGGACATTGACACCGACTTGTACAGCCAGTTCAGCATATTGCTGCAGATTCGTTTCAAAAGTGTTCATGCTATTTTTTCCTCCAATGTGATAATAATATCGTAGCTTGTTGGCTATTATAGTCCTCATTACAACTATGTAAGGACTCAGAATGGTTCCTTCATTGAATAAGGTATACGTTGCTACGTTATATATTGTACAATTAACCAATAATAATTACCAAACTAGGTTTACCAGAAATGTTGGAGACCGACTGTAGATGAAAGATTAAAGGAGAGAATGATTGTGAATATTGAAATTATAAGTGCTGAAATGCGCCGTGAAGGTGAAAAAGGATACGTGGGAAATACCGTTTACCGCACAGAAGGCGAAAAGTCAGTATATGAGATTACCTTCATGAGCAAGAACGGAAAAGATTGGGACTATAGCTTGCATTTCACGGAGCAATCCGGTGATGAAGAAGAGTTACTGCGTATGGACGAGTTGCTTGAAAATGATGACGATCTGTACAATCAATTGCTCGATGCTGCTTTGGAGGCATTTCCGGCTTAACTAGCCGAGATGTTCTTGTTCTATTGTGTTGTGTCGATGACTATACTAGACGGTGTATGCCCGAAACAGGGTGTATACCGTCTATTTTATTGGAAATGTTGAATAGATGATCCAGAAAAGGGAAGTCTACGAGATGAATGGAACCAGAGAGACAATCCGCCTAATGGGAGGTAACCGTGAATGGCATCTGACAATCTGATTACAGAAGGGTTGACGGGACTTGAAGAAGTCGCGCCCGATATTCTCAGTTTACGTACACTATTCGTTAATGTCGTGTTCATCGGAGAGCCAGGAAGCAGGAACTGGGTCCTCGTGGACACCGGAATGGCGAGGTTCACAGATCATATTGTTCAGGTTGCAACAGAACGATTTCAAGGTCCGCCGTCTGCGATCATATTGACGCATGGTCACTTCGACCATGTAGGAACCGTTATTGAGCTGGAACAATTCTGGGGTGTGCCAGTGTATGCTCATCCGCTTGAAATTCCGTATTTAACGGGATTAAAAGATTACCCGCCAGCGGACCCTTCTGTAGGTGGAGGTTTAATGTCCAGGTTGTCATTCGCATATCCCAATGAGGCGATCAATCTGGATGATCGGATATTCAGTCTACCCAAAGATCATTCCGTTCCAGGTCTATCAGGATGGGAGTGGGTGCACACGCCAGGTCATACGCCTGGACATGTGTCGCTGTTTCGGGAAGCAGACCGTTTGTTAATTGCGGGAGACGCGATCATCACAGTGAAGCAGGAGTCGCTGTGGAGTGTATTGCTTCAGGACAAACAGTTGCATGGTCCACCTTCCTATTTTACAACCGATTGGCAGGCTGCTCATCAATCTGTCCAGCATATAAGGCATCTGGAGCCGAAACTTGCAATTACCGGGCATGGGCATGCCTTGAGCGGAGATATGCTGAGTGAATCCTTGAAGCAGCTTGATCTGGACTTTGAAGAGAGCACTGTGCCGGATCATGGCAAATATGTGGATTAATTGAACCATCCTATGAAAGACAGCAGAGACAGCCGTAACGTATTACAGCTGTCTTTTTCCTGTCTTTTTTGTCTTTCTATTATGAATTTGTTCTCTATCATAGATTGGTATTTTGCGCTCGGGCATGATATAGTCGAGCCGTATAATATAACCTTAGTATGCAGGAGGTACATATAACGATGACACAGCAAAATGCAGCATTTGAAGAACAATTTGGAGGGATTCCGGCCGTTTGGCTTCGTTTTAATCAGTTTGAAGCGGCAGTTATTCCAAGCGTGGGTGCCAACCTCGTTGCTTTCCGTGATACAGAAAAGGGTTTCCGTTACTTGAGAGAGCCGAATCAGGATCAGATGGATGAATTTATGGCTGCACCTGCGGTCTATGGAATTCCGATTCTTTCTCCACCAAACCGTTATGAGGATGGACGTTTCCCGTGGAATGGTAAAGTCTATCAGTTGCCTGTGAACGAACCGGCTACGGGTAACCATTTGCATGGATTTTTGCATGATGCCGAGTGGAAGGTCGAGGGATACGGTTCTGATCAGCTGGAGAGTTATGTGTTGCTTAGTCAGGACGTGAAAGAAGGACATACATTCTATCAGTACCTGCCGTTTACGTTCACGGTGACGCTTCGTTACTCTTTGAGCAGCCAAGGACTTCAGCAACAATTGATCGTCCGCAACAACGGGACTGAATATATGCCGAATTTGTTTGCATTCCACACGGCGATTGCTGTACCTTTTGCACCGGACAGTCAGGCCTCGGATTACACGGCCAAAGTTACAATTGGACAACGTCGTGAATTGAACGAGCGATCTCTGCCAACAGGACAATTTCAACCGCTTACACCTGAGGAAGAACAATTGAAAAAAGACGGGGTTAGTCCGTTCTTTGCTGCCATGGATAATCATTACACTGCGGAGCCGCAGAGTGGACGTAACTATATGGAACTTACGGATCACCGTACTGGAGACAAACTGGTATACGATGTGGGTACTTCGTACAAACACTGGATGATCTGGAACAATAACATGGGTGGCGAATTCTTCTGTCCTGAACCACAGATGAACTTGGTTAACGCTCCTAATGTTGAAGGCATACCTGCAGAAGAAATCGGATTGATCGGTTTGGAACCAGGTGAACTATTCGAACAGAGCAGCCGATTGTATCCAATTGCGTCACAAAAATAATTCACGCTCATTTTGCGCTACGCTTACAATTTTGTCAAAAAGGTGAAAACCTGCTCGCAAATCATGTATAATATGACGAGATACACAAGCTTTGTAGAGACCCAAACCATTTTTTTGGAGGAGGACAAGCAAGTGGAATACCGCATTGAGAGAGATACGTTAGGCGAAATGAAAGTACCAGCCGACAGGCTGTGGGGAGCTCAGACGCAGCGCAGCAAGGAAAACTTCCCGATTGGCAGTGAACATATGCCGATGGAAGTTATCCGTGCCCTTGCCATTTTGAAAAAAAGTGCTGCGGCCAGTAACCATAAATTAGGTAAATTATCTGCGGCTAAGTCCGATGCTATTGCTTATGCAGCAGATGAGATTATTGCAGGCCGAATTGATGACCATTTCCCATTGGTAGTGTGGCAGACTGGTAGCGGAACACAATCCAATATGAACGTGAATGAAGTGATTGCGAATCTGGGGAACCAACTGCTGGAGCAAAAGGGCAAGGAAGAGCGTCTGCATCCAAATGATGACGTGAATATGTCCCAGAGTTCTAACGATACATTCCCAACGGCTCTGCATGTCGCAGGTGTTCTGGCTGTTGAGGATCAACTCTTGCCGGCCATTGCGGTATTAAAAGCTACTTTTGCAGAGAAGTCGGAGGCATTCAAGGATATTATCAAGATCGGACGTACCCACCTCCAGGATGCAACACCAATTACACTTGGTCAGGAGATCAGTGGTTGGGAAGCCATGCTGGGCAAGAGTGAGCGCATGATCCGTGAAAGTATACAGTATCTGAAGGAGCTTGCGATTGGCGGTACAGCTGTCGGAACGGGCATTAATGCGCATCCGGACTTTGGGGACTTCACTGCCAAGGAGATTGGCAAACATACAGGGAAAGATTTTGTATCTGCACCTAACAAATTCCACGCACTTACAAGTCATGATGAAGTTGTATATGCACACGGTGCGGTTAAAGCGCTTGCAGCTGATTTGATGAAAATTGCCAATGATGTTCGCTGGTTAGCCAGTGGTCCTCGTAGTGGATTGGGCGAGATCCGTATTCCGGAAAATGAGCCAGGCAGCTCCATTATGCCGGGTAAAGTCAACCCAACTCAGAGCGAGGCCATTACTATGGTGGTTACGCAGGTCATGGGTAATGATGCAGCGATTGGTTTCGCGGCAAGTCAGGGTAATTTTGAGCTGAATGTGTTCAAACCGGTTATCATCTATAACTTCCTGCAATCCGTGCAACTCCTGGCGGACTCCATTATTGCGTTTAATGACAAGTGTGCCGTAGGCATCGAGCCTAACCTGGATCAGATTGAACATAATCTGAACAACTCGCTTATGCTGGTTACAGCGCTTAATCCGCATATTGGTTATGAGAATGCAGCCAAAATTGCGAAGCTTGCGCATAAAGAAGGCTTGTCTTTGAAACAGGCGACGTTACAAACGGGCCTGCTTACCGAAGAGCAATTTGATCAATATGTCGATCCGGCCAAAATGATCGCTCCAAAGGCCTAAAATCAGCCATAATGAGCAATATAGATCACTGAAGAGGACGACCTGCATAAGCAGGTCGTTTTTCTTATGATTACCGATGAACTTAAAGCTTGTCAGACTATACGTATACATATAAACTACATATGCACCAGTTTTAAATTAATTATGGGATTCGTATATATTTGGAGGTTTCCGCGTTGTCAAAAACGAGAAGATTTACGATACGCTCCAAAATTTTATTGGGCTATCTTGTGGTTGTGCTTTTGTTTGGAGCTGTTCTGCTAGTGCTTACGGCCCAAATTAATGTGTTACAGAAGGAAAATGATTTTATCTCCCATCATGATCTGGAAGTACATAATCTGACCAACGCGATTGAAAAAAATGTCTTGAACATGGAGACAGGACAGCGTGGATTCATGATTACAGGCAATGAAAGTTACCTGGAGCCTTATTCCCAAGGCATATCCCAGTGGAGTTCCAACTATGATCAGCTGAATGCTCTCATTAGTGATAACCCTTCACAGCAGCAGAGTCTGGAGAATATCAAAGCACATATTACACGCTGGATTGAAATCGCTGGGGAACCGTCTGTGAACTTAAAAAAGCAAGGTGATCAAGCCGAGGTCATTGCGTTCTTCCAATCTGACCCGGGTAAAACGGAAATTGATCTCTTGAGATCTCAGCTTACGACCTTCCGTAACACAGAAATTGCTCTGACGGAAGCAAGAGTAACCGATCTTGCCAGACGAAGTTCCACCCTGCTGACGATTATGTACACGCTGTGGGGTATTATTGCAGCATTATCCATTGCAGCTGCGATTGTGATATCAGGAAATATCGTCAAAACGTTGCGAGATGTTATGCAAACCATTAGTGATATCTCCAAAGGTGGAAACCTGAAACAGCGGATTCAGGTGCGCACACATGATGAAGTGGGAGACCTGGGCCACGAAACCAACAAATTACTGGATGAAGTACAGGAACAGAATCGGGTCAAGGACCAGATCACAGGGATTGCCACACTCTTACAGAACCCGACCAATCTGGAAGGATTGTCCCGCTTGTTCCTGAACGAGATTGCCATGTTGTTTGAAATTCCCTATAGCGTCTTATATTACTGGAAAGACAATCGACTGCTGCGCGTGGCTGCATATGCTGGGGATGGAGAGAAAGAACGTTCGCTCGGTAAAGTGTCGCTTGCCCCGGGTGAGGGGCTTGTGGGTCAAAGTGCTGTGGAGAAGCGAGTTCTACGCATGAATGATCTGCCGCAGAACTATATCCGAATCTCTTCAGGTCTCGGGTATACATCCGCCACATCACTTACCGTAGTACCGGTCTTGTTCGAAGGCAGAACGATTGCGGTAATCGAGCTTGCTTCAATGAAGCCATTGCAAGAGAATGATATGAAGCTGATGAAAGAACTGACGGATATTTTTGGTGTTTCACTACACTCTACCGTCACTCGTATGGAATTACAGCAATTATATGATGAGTCACAAGTTCTGAATGAAGAATTACAGGCACAATCGGAGAAACTTCAGGCTCAGACCGAAGAGATGTTGTCTCAGACGGAGGAACTGCAAATGCAGACCGAAGAGCTTCATATGCTTAATGATCGCCTGGAAATACAGAAGAGTGCTGCTGAGACATCAGCCAATGAACTTGCAGTTGTGGCTGATCAGTTACGAACAAGCTCGGGGTACAAATCCGAATTCTTGGCGAACATGTCCCATGAACTGCGGACACCGCTCAACAGCATGTTGATTTTATCCGAAATATTGTCTGAGAATAAAAACCAACACTTGAATAGTGAAGAACAGAACTATGCTACGGTCATTCACAAGTCGGGCAAGGACCTGCTGAATCTGATCAATGATATTCTGGATCTGTCCAAGGTAGAGGCCGGGCAGATGGAAGTGGATTTCGATGATGTTTATCTAGGGAGTCTGCCTGAGGTCATGAATCAGTATTTCCTGAAAACAGCGGAGCAGAAAAAAATAGATTTCCGAATTCAACTCCAAAGTCCTTTGCCGGAAACAATCGTGACAGATGAGATGAGATTGCACCAAATTCTTCGAAATCTGCTCTCTAACGCATTTAAGTTCACCAGTGAGGGTGAAGTTGCCTTAACGATCTCCAGCATGAGTCTAACTCATCCGGTAGCCAAAGACCAAGAGACCGACGTGATTGCTTTCTCCGTCAGTGATACAGGGATTGGCATTGCGGATAACAAACTTCTACAGATCTTTGACGCATTCAAACAGGCGGATGGGGCTACGGCACGTAAATATGGTGGAACGGGACTTGGGCTGTCGATCTCTCAATCGCTTGCGACTCTGCTGGGGGGTTCAATCTCTGCAACAAGTCGCGAAGGACATGGCAGTGTGTTTACGCTATTCCTGCCACTGCGAAGAGATGAACCTGAGACTATGAATGCATCGCGTTTGTTCCTGAATGAGGTGGCTACCACTACACCTGAGGTCAATAAGATTCCTTCATTGACTTCCGAACAATCTGATGTTTTATTAACACCTCTGGAAGAAGCGTTGCTCAGCGGACGCCAAGTGCTTGTCGTTGATGATGATATTCGAAATGTATATGCGCTGGCTAACGCTCTTGAACAATACGGCATGAATGTTATTTCAGCGCAGAACGGATACGAGTGTCTGGAACTTTTGGAGCGCGGAGGAGTAACGCCTGATCTCATCATGATGGATATCATGATGCCGGAACTGGATGGTTATGAGACCACTCGCCAGATCCGTGAACGACTTGGCATGACCCAGCTTCCGATTATTGCGCTGACAGCCAAGGCGATGAAAGAGGATCGGGAGAAATGTATTGCAGCAGGTGCTTCGGATTATCTCAGCAAACCACTGAACATCAAAGAAGTATTATCCCGCATGAAATTATGGATGAATCACGAAACATTGGAGATCTGATCGTAGTTGAACTAAAAGTTATTTACACTGACACTACGATGACAGAACAACCCTCCAATCGCTGTTATCCCCAGATTTTTTCGATTCCCTTTTTCAAAGGGGAAAATCCGGGGATAAAGGCGAACGCTTCGCTTTTTCAGGTTTTTTCTGCCCTCTCCGTTATCGTGTAAATGGATTACTTCAACGTTATGTGGATCATAGTAACTTATAAAACCTATGCCGATTACAGTAAATTGCGCTGTAATTAGGTCATAGGTTTTATTTTTTTGCCGTGTAAGCTTTATTCAGAAAATTGATGTTATAATACTTAACAACAAATAAAAGTTAAATGCATAAAGATGGATTTAATTAGAAAAATCATGCGAAATTTAGTTTCGTTAACCAGAATGACATTATATTGTGTTATATATATGGGAGGTAGTGTCCATGCAACTTACGGTTAAAGAGGCTTTACAGGTATACCCGTTGTCAGAGGCCAAACTGGTTGCGGGTGGGGAAGGGACTTCACGGATGATGAAATCCGTTAACGTCATGGACGCTCCTGATATCGCGGATTGGATCAAATCCGGAGAGATGCTGTTCACCACCGCTTTTATTATGAAAGACAGTGAGACGGATGCATTACGTTTGATGCGACGTTTGAATGAACGCGGCTGTGCAGGACTCGGCATCAAGCTGGGACGTTTCTGGCAGTCCATTCCCCAAGGTATTGTCGAAGAAGCAGATCGACTTCGTTTGCCGCTGCTCGAGCTCCCCTTTCAATTCACCTTCTCGGACCAGATGAATGCCTTGTTCAAGGCTGAACATGAACGTAGCAACCGATTGCTGCATGAGGTCGTGCAGAAGCAGAAAAAATTAATGCAGTTTGCACTGCAACAGCAGCCACATCGGAATGTGTTTGCCGAACTTGCCACGGTGCTGAACTATCCGCTTGCCGTCATTGGTTCACGTGGGCATGTACTGTATGGTAGTGAAGGCATTGCAGGGGATGCTGTAACCCAAGGCTGGCCTTGGAAATCCGTCATGCACCGAGTGAAATGGAATCAGGGAAGTTGTCATCGCGTACCGATTAAACAAAATGATGAAGAATACGGATCGTTGCTTGTGTTTACCGATTCAGCCTTATCCCTTCGAGCGGAGGAAGAGCTGTTCCAACAGGCTGCGGATGTACTGGCATTTTATATGGATATGACTTATCGTGAGCATATTAATCCGACCGTGCAAGATGAGATGCGTACACTGCTTTCACAGTATCTGGATAACAAAATGACTGTTCAGGAATTGATCACCTTGAGTGAAAACAAAGGTGTACATTTATTCCAGGGAACTTATCAGTGCGTATTGATCACACTTGAGCCGACTGTATTTGCCGAGGGGAAACTGCTTAAACAGATTCATCGCGAATTACAGTATAATCCGCTGATGCAATTCACGGCTTCACAGCATTTTCAGATTGAGGATGGCATTCTGTCCATCTACACCTGCCCAACAGGGCGAGATTATGGAGAGGAGCTGTCAAGTTTTCTCTTGAGCCGTTTCGGTGATGTTCTGGCAGCTCAAGAAGCGAAAGGAGCACCGGCTCCGCGTTTCTGGATCAGCAAAATGAAGCATGAACCCAAATCGCTCCGTGAAGCATACCAGGAGTGTCTGGATACACGACAACTGGCTCGTCGATTCGGCATGAAAGACCGTGCGTTACAATTTGAAATGCTCGAATTTGCCTATGTGTTCCAACACGTACCGGATAACATCATGGAGAACTACTGCAATAAAGTACTCGAACCACTACTTGCCAGGGACGGTGACCCCAATCAGGTGCTGATGAATACATTGGAGTCCTTTATCGAGAATGACGGGCTGATCAATGAAGCTGCCAAGCAGCTGTTTGTGCATCGCAACACCGTTACCTATCGGATGGAGAAAGTCGGCAGCTTGCTGCAAATGGACTTTAAGAAGACAAATGATCTGCTGAAGTTGAAGCTGGTATTCACCTTCCGCAAGTTTGTTCGGGATAAAGCCGCTGCAAGACCATACAATGTCCAACTCTAAACCGCACATTGTGCAACATGACAATGCTACCGAGTTAGACCCCCAAGAACCGCATTCCCTTGATGGAGTGCGGTTCTTTCATGTTTGAGGACAACAAAAGCTGATTTTCCCGTGCACAGCAAACAAATCGCAACTATGATGTTATGTTATATTACAAAATTGCGTAAATATTGTTGTCGCGATATTGAACGACACTTAGAATGAAGAACAATAATCCACAACAGACCGGAGGTTCTAACATGAGCGACTTAATTAAACTTGTTAACAACTGGTCTATCACACAGTTCGTGCATACGTTTGGCGGCTTATTTGAGGAATCACCATGGGTGGCTGAGCGTGCCGGGCTTCTACGACCTTTTGATTCATTGGAACAGATGATGAAAGTGATGAAAAAAGTGGTTCAGGCATCGGATGATCAGGTGAAGTTGCAGTTGCTTCGAAATCACCCGGATCTTGGAGCACGAATCAGCATGAGCAGCAACTCCGTTCAGGAGCAGGCTGGTGCAGGACTTGATTCACTCTCACAAGAGCAATACAACGAACTTCAACAATTAAACAAAGCATATACAAGCCAATTTGGCTTTCCATTCATATTAGCCGTAAAAGGCCATACCGCAAGCTCCATCCTCGAATCCATGCGGCAACGTCATTGCCGAGGCAAGGAAGAAGAATTCGAGACTGCCTTGAAGGAAGTATTCAAGATTGCGGGCATTCGCTTGGAGCAGTGGCTCGCACAGATCGGTCATGAACATGAGTTCGTGAGCAAACCAGCCGCAGTGCAGCAGCGGACCATGTATTACGGCAAAGGGGATGTGTGGATGTATCGTTCCTACGCCAAACCGTTGACGGGCATACAGTCGATCCCGGAATCTCCGTTCATGGGACGCAGTAATATTCTGTTTGGATTGAACATTAAGGTCGCTGTGCAGGGTGATGAATTCTTGCCTTCTTTTGCAGAAGGGGATAATTCGCTGGTGGTCGCAACCGATTCGATGAAAAATTTCATTCTCAAACATGCAGCGGATTACACAGGAGCGACGGTGGAAGGGTTTCTTGCGATGGTAAGTCGGCGTTTCCTGGAGACGTATCCGCAGATGAGCAAGGTTCAAATGACAGCGGACCAGATTCCGTTTGAAGATATACCCATTGGATTAGAAGGAAGTTATCGACCGAGTGCGCTCGTATTTCGTTATTCGCAGAATGATCGTGCGACAGCTGCCGTGGAAGCAGAACGAACAAGAGACTCGATTGAACTCAGCAACCATTTCAGTGGTGTAGCCGATCTGAGACTGATCAAGGTCAAAGGCAGTGAATTTGCCGGATTTATGCAGGATGAATATACCACTCTTCCAGAGACAAGGGATCGACCGTTATTTATTTTCCTGAACATCAATTGGCGTTATGAAGATCCGAGAGATGGCATCGACGATCAGCGTGGACGGTATGTAGCGGCGGAACAGGTCAGAGATTTGGCTGCTGCGGTATTTCATGAGTGTCGATCCGCTTCCATTCAACATCTGATCTACCAGATTGGACGAAGGTTATTAAGTCGATTTGAGCAACTGAGTGAGGTTTCATTTGAATCCAACAATCGGACTTGGGAGACGGTGCTGGAGGAAGTGAAAGAGGGAGAAGGCAAAGTATTTACCGAGCCGAGACCACCATATGGATTCCAGGGTTTCTCGATGACAAGGGATGATCTGGGAACAGACGGCCGTAACGCCGGGAAAGAAGGTGACGTCTGATGTCGATATCTGGTGGACGAATTACAACACATGTGCTGGATACATCCAAAGGCGTGCCTGCTGCGGGTGTTCGGATCGAGCTGTATACCCTGAAGAGGGATGGAGAACAGGAAAGCAAGCTAAAAGTGGCTGAGTCGGTGACCAATGCAGATGGACGTTTGGATGCACCGCTGCTGGATGGAGGCAAGTTGGAGTCAGCCATATATGAGCTTCAATTCCATGTCGAGAGTTATTACGCACAGCGTTCGTTGGAGGAGCTAGGCCAAGCATTATGGACGATTGTTCCGATTCGTTTTGCCGTATCTGATGCCTCAAGCCATTACCATATTCCATTATTGATTGCTCCAGGAGGTTACAGTACATACCGGGGAAGCTGAATATGTACACATCCGGTTCTGATTCAGGGGGAGGGTCATCCACATGACAACATTTGATACCATCATCCGGGGGGCCCGGGTGGTGCTGAGAGATCGGGTAGAACAACTGGATATTGGCATCACTGGTGAGAAAATAACGGAACTATCCACGCGGCTGACCGCTGGTGAAGCGACTTGCATCATAGAAGCTGAGGGGCTTACAGTGATGCCGGGTGTCGTGGACATTCATGTACACTTCAATGAACCTGGACTCGCCAGTTGGGAGGGATTCCGATCGGGTTCGGCAGCCCTTGCCGCAGGGGGAATCACAACCTATGTCGATATGCCACTTAACGGCGTACCACCAACCACGAGACCAGAAGCATGGGAGATGAAAAAGAAAGCAGCGGCAGACCAATCGTACGTTGATTATGCGTTCTGGGGAGGTTTGGTTCCCGGCAATCGTGAGGAACTTGCTCCACTGTCACGGCTGGGTGCTGCCGGATTCAAGGCATTTATGTCCGAGCCGGGTGGAGAAGGGGAAGATATCTTTGCCAGAGCCGATGACCATACGCTACTGGACGGGATGAACGAACTTGCCAAATTAAACCGTGTGCTGGCACTTCATGCAGAGGACGAAGGCATGGTTGCCGAACTCGGTGCAAAAAGCATTGCTGAGGGAAAGACTGAACCGATGGATTATGTCCGGTCCCGTCCTGTGGAAGCCGAAGTCGTCGCGGTTGCGCGGGCATTGAGATACGGTGAACAGACCGGGTGTGCGCTGCATTTTGTGCACATTAGCACCCGGGAAGCCCTGGATCTAATTGCAGAGGCTAAACGGCGTGGGCAAGACGTCACTTCGGAGACATGCCCTCATTATCTGACGCTGACCGATCAGGATGTGATCCGATTGGGTGCTGTGGCAAAATGCGCTCCACCGCTTCGTAGCTCTTCCGAGCAGGAGCAGTTATGGGATGCACTGACGTCAGGATTAATTGATGTTATTGCCTCAGACCATTCGCCATGTCCGCCATCCATGAAACAATCCGATAGCTTTTTTGAAATCTGGGGAGGTATATCCGGAGCGCAAAGCACACTGCTGATCATGCTGGAGGACGGACATCTTCAGCGTAATATAAACCTCCCGTTGCTCGGAAGAGTACTCTCCCTTCAGCCTGCCAGAAGGCTTGGTCTGGAGAGTAAAGGGGAGATTGCAATTGGCAAGGATGCAGATCTGGTCCTGATTGACTGGGAGAGAAGCACAACCCTGAACACGGAGGATCTGCTCTACACGCATAAACAGAGCCCTTATGTGGGACGTACATTTAAGTGTCAGATTGCAGACGTATTTTGCCGTGGGCAGCGTGTTTATAACTCGGAATCCGGATTATCTCCTGAACCTATTGGGAAGCACATTGCAGCCTACTCCTCGAGTCCCATCGAAGCGGGAATGGAGGAGACGTCATGACGGAGTCTGGAGTATACCGGTCATCCGGTACAAATAATGCACCTCTTCCTTTGCCCAATGTAGAACAGGTGGAGCTGCAGGCCATGCTTGACTGGCTGTCGACATACGGTGCGGATGCACAGGGCGGTGTCACACGACTGTTGTATGACACGGCCTGGTGTGAAGCACAAGGTGCCGTTGCAGCCAAAATGCAGGAGAAAGGGCTGTCTCCCGAATTTGACCAGTCCGGTAATCTGTATGGCACACTCAAGAGCGAGGGTAAGGAATCAGCGACTGGTGCTGAAGAATTACCGATTGTCACCGGATCACATATAGATACGGTGGTGTATGGCGGCAAATATGATGGTGCTTACGGTGTGGTGGCGGGTGTCCTTGCTTTGGAGTATTTGCAGAAGCATTTTGGAGCACCGAAGCGCACACTTCAAGTGGTATCGTTATGCGAAGAAGAGGGAAGTCGATTCCCTTTTGCGTATTGGGGTTCACGCAGTATAACAGGAATGACAGTTCTCGAGGACGTAGAGCATTTGAAAGATCAAGACGGCCTTACCTTTGCACAAGCGATCCGCGATGCGGGCTTTGGACCCGATAGTGCATATAGACCTGCCGCGAAAAATTACGGTGCCTTTATTGAGCTTCACATTGAGCAAGGTCAGGTTCTGGAACGTCTTGGACATTCGATTGGAGTTGTATCCGACATTGTAGGTCAGAAGCGATTCAGTATCACCGTAAGCGGTGAAGCGAATCACGCGGGGACGACGCCGATGTCCTGGCGCAAGGATGCACTTGCCGGAGCAGCCGAGATGATTGCTGCGGTAAGGAGTATTGCATTGGATGCAGGCGAACCGCTCGTAGCCACGGTTGGGCGAATCACGGCCGATCCGGGTGTTGGGAACGTGGTTGCAGCCCGGGCGGTGTTTTCACTGGATATCCGCCATATCCGGCAGGAGAGTATTGATCGCTGCTGGCAGGATATGCTTCAAGCTTTTAGTCGAATCGCAGCCGAGCAGCAGCTTGGACTGGACTGGGAAGAACATCTATCTGTCACACCCATCCCCATGAATGCGCAGATGATCTCAGACATTCAGGATACCTGTGAGCAGGAGCAGTTGTCCTACTGGTTAATGCCAAGCGGCGCGGGACATGATTCGCAGATTTTTCAGCCGGCTTGTCCAACGGCCATGATTTTTGTGCCGAGTCAGGACGGTATCAGTCATAATCCACTTGAATATACAGCTGAAGCAGACCTGATGCACGGTTTTCGGGTTCTGGTCCGGCTACTCTATAAATACGGTTACGGGAGTTGAATGAAGATGTCCAACTATAAAGAGTTATCTCCGTCCTTGCGGACCATTATGACCCCGGGCCCCGTTGAGGTTGATCCACGCGTACTTAGAGCATTATCTTTTCCGATCCTGGGGCAGTTTGACCCGGAGTTCACATCTTTGATGAACGAGACGATGGCGATGCTACGAGAGTTATATATAACAGATAACGAGTGGTGTTATCCAGTCGATGGTACATCCCGTTCAGGGATAGAAGCTGTGTTGGTCAGTCTGATCCAGCCCGGTGATAAAGTTCTCGTTCCGATCTACGGACGATTTGGACATTTGCTGGTTGAAATCTCGGAACGCTGTGGTGCCGAGGTTGTTTTTTTTGAAACGGAATGGGGAACGGTATTTGATCCGGAAGAAGTGATCAAGGCTATTCATACCCATAAACCGAGTCTGGTTGCGATGGTTCACGGTGAGACTTCCACCGGTCAGATGCAGCCCCTTGCCGAGATTGGCAAAGCCTGTCGCGAGCTTGATATTTTACTCGTTGTAGATGCTGTGGCAACCATTGGCGGGACACCCGTGGAGACGGATGCCTGGCATCTGGATGCGGTGATGGGTGGCACGCAGAAATGCCTGTCCGTTCCTTCAGGAATGGCACCTCTCACGTATAACAGTCGTGTGGAGCAGAAACTGATGAGCCGCAAAACAGTTGAACGCGGACTGCGGGATGCAACCAGTGCGCGGGCAGAAGGCCGCACGATTGCCAGTAATTATTTTGACCTGAGCCAATTGCAGGATTACTGGAGTTCGGCACGGTTGAACCATCATACGGAGGCTACCTCCATGCTCTACGGTCTTCACGAAGGATTACGCATTCTGCTGCAAGAAGGATTGGAGGCCAGGTTCCAGAGACATCTGGTAAATGAACGTGCGTTGGTCGCTGGAATTCAAGGAATGGGACTGCAACTGTACGGGGATATGTCAAGCAAACTTCCGGTGGTCACTTGTATCACGATTCCGGAGGGGATTGATGGTGAGTCGGTGCGCAGCATGTTGCTGAACGATTTTGGTATTGAGATTGCCAGTTCATTTGGACCGTTGAAAGGACAAATCTGGCGGATCGGTACAATGGGATTCAGCTGCCAACGCAAAAACGTACTTCATGTGCTCGGAGCGCTGGAAGCTGTTCTATTACGTCATCGTCACGTATTACCAGCCGGTGAAGCGGTGCAGGCCGCATTGGATGTGTATGCAGGGAAGGAGGGCGCCTTATGTTAAATCAGATGCCAATCTCCAGGGAGGTCATGGTTACTACTCCTCATTATCTGGCGAGTGCAGTGGGAAGCTCCATCCTCCAGCAGGGCGGGAATGCTTATGATGCTGCTGTTGCGGTCAGTGCAGCTCTGGGTGTGGTATATCCGCATATGACCGGACTTGGCGGGGATGCCTTCTTCCTGATTCATGACGGAGCCAGCGGTGAGATTACCGCCTATAACGGAAGTGGCCGCTCAGCCGCAGGCATTCATGCGGATACGTTCAAAGCGATGGGCATGAATGCCATTCCTCAGCGCGGAGTACTTAGTGCCATCACGGTTCCGGGAATGGTGGATGCCTGGTGGGAAGTCTGGTCCCGGTACGGTAAGTTACCGTGGGAGCTGTTGCTTGAACCTGCCGTGCAGTATGCGGAAAAAGGATGCCCTGTATCCCGGAATCTCCGCCTGTGGATGGAAAGGGATGAAGAGTTCATTATGGGGCATACACCGCTGAGAGCGGTATTTGCGCCTTTGGGTACACTTTTGCAGGAAGGTGAGCTGCTGATCCAGCCTGATCTTGCTGCCTCCATTCGTCTGATTCAGACGGAAGGTCGAGATACTTTTTATACAGGAGAACTCGCGAATCGTCTGACTTCGGCTATTCGTGAGGATGGGGGCATGCTTGCACCAGCAGACTTTGCAGGGCATCGGGGCGAGTGGGTGAAACCCGTTAGCACGGAGTATCGTGGCTATGAAGTTCATCAGATGCCGCCCAACTCGCAGGGATTCTCGATGCTGATGATGTTAAATATGCTGGAGCATACGGATCTGTCCTCTGTAGCACGTACCTCACCGGAATTCTATCATCTGATGGCGGAAGTGGTGAAAAAGGCGTTTCGTGATCGTGACCGTTATCTGACGGACCCGGATTTCAGGGACATTCCGCTGGATCATCTGTTATCCAAGGGTTATGGAGACCAATTGTGGAATGAGATTCAGGCTGCTCCACCTGTGGCACAGCCATTTTTGTCCAAAACGATAGGTCAGGACACGGCGTATGCAGCGGTTGTGGATAGCGAAGGCAATGCCGTTTCATTCATCCAAAGCCTGTATTTTGACTTTGGTGCAGCCTATGTCCCAGGGGATACGGGGGTTATCATGCAGAACCGGGGGTCGTTTTTCTCCCTAGATCAGAGAGATGCCAACGTACTGGAACCGAACAAACGCTCATTCCATACCCTCATGCCGGGCCTTGTTACACGAGATGGCAAACCTTATATGCTCGTGGGTACACAGGGGGGAGAAGGCCAGCCGCAGACACAATTATCGGTGCTTACCGGAGTGCTTGATTATGGGCTGAACATTCAGGAAGCGATTAGCCTGCCACGTTGGGTTTATGGACGTACCTGGGGCGAAGAAGGCGATACGATGCGTGTGGAGAACCGATATCATGATGACGTATGTGCAACCCTTGCCCAGTGGGGACATAACGTTGAAGCGAGAGCGCCGTGGGACGGTATTATGGGACAGTCGCAAGGCATTGTCATTCGGGAGGACGGCATGATCAGCGGCGCAGCAGACCCTAGAGGCGACGGTATGGCTATTGGATGGTAACAGCTACATGAATACTATAGACAGACACAGATAGGGGAGATTGGCATGGGAACGATCCTGTTGAAAGGCGCACAGCTTGTGACGATGAATGCAGAAGAGGAAGTGTTCATCGGAGATCTGTTGATCGAGGATAACAAAATCAAGGAGATCGCAGCGCACATTGACGTTCAGGCTGACCAGGTCATTGATGCTCGTGGCAAAGTGGTGTTGCCAGGTTTCATCCAGACGCATATTCATCTGTGTCAGACCTTGTTCCGTGGACGTGCGGATGATCTTGAACTGATGGATTGGCTCCGTCAACGCATCTGGCCGCTGGAAGCAGCGCATGATGAGGAGTCCGTCTATTATTCGGCAATGCTTGGACTTGGCGAATTAATCTCCAGCGGAACGACGACCATTTTGGATATGGAGACGGTTCATCACACGGACTCGGCGTTTCAGGCGATGGCACAGAGCGGCATCCGGGTCATCTCCGGCAAGGTAATGATGGATCATGGAGACGAAGTTCCGGAACCCCTGCGTGAGGATACAGCGACTTCGCTGCAACAGAGTGTGGATCTGCTGGAGAAATGGAACGGGTTTGGCGGAGGACGCATTCAATATGCTTTCTGTCCACGCTTCGTTGTATCGTGTACCGAGGAATTGCTGGTAGAGGTGCGCGACCTGTCCAATAAATATCATGTCAAAGTCCACACCCATGCCTCCGAGAATCGCGGAGAGATTGAACTGGTCGAACACGAACGCGGAATGCGTAACATCGTATACCTCGATCATATCGGTCTGGCTACCCCCAGATTGGTGCTGGCACACTGTGTATGGCTGAGTGAGGAAGAGAAGGAAATCATCCGCAAGCGCGGTGTCAAAGTCACTCACTGCCCTGGATCAAATATGAAACTTTCCTCCGGGGTAGCCGATATTCCAGATCTGCTGAATCGTCAGATCGCCGTTGGGATTGGGGCCGATGGTGCCGCATGCAACAACAATCTGGATATGTTTCAGGAGATGCGCCTCACAGCGCTGATGCAGAAGATTCCTCATGGTCCAACAGTGATGGATGCCCGGACCGTATTGCGTATGGCTACCATGGGTGGTGCAGAGGTGCTTGGCTTGTCGAAGGAAATTGGCAGTCTTGAAGTGGGCAAAAAGGCAGATATGCTGCTGCTGGATCTGGATGATTTCCACACGTACCCTTCCTATGAGACGGATGTCTATTCCCGCGTAGTGTACTCCGCAACACGTAGCTGTGTGGATACCGTTATTATTGACGGAAGTATAGTGCTCAAGAATCGTAAGATTCAGACGATTGATCGTGGCATTGTGCTGCGTGAGTCGGATAAGAGCATTGCGAGATTGATGAAGCGTATCTGATCGAAGGAAGTTTATGCGATTCCAGAAAGGATGGAGACCGATATGGAAATGCATGATCTGTGTGCAATTGCAGCCCGTGAAACGCGCTGCGTGCTCGCAACGGCGATCAAGGTAGAGGGTCATGCTTACCGTAAGCAGGGAGTCTCTATGCTGTTGACCGAGGATGGCAAAATGATTGGCAGTATCAGTCCGGGATGTCTGGAGAGTGATCTTCAGGCCCGGGTGAGCCGTGTGCTGGATACAAACCAGATGGAATTCGCGGAGTATGACATGCGTCCCGAAGATGATCTGTCCTGGGGGGAGACGATTGGCTGCGGCGGACTCGTTGTTGTGTTGCTTGAACCTGTGTGTGGTGAACTCCGATATACGTTGCATAAGATGTACGAGTGTTTTCAATCCGGCATTGCAACAGCGTTAACCCGAACGTTCCAAGATGATTATACGAAGGTTCAATATGGCTGGAAACGGATTGAACTAACGAGTACTCCGCGCCACGCAATCATGCGTCCTTCGCTCGTCCCTCCTCATGATCGCGTGACGAATTATAATCCAGCTTCATTGCAAATTGAGGTACAGCACAGCAGTGGTAATATCAAGCATGAACATTCGGTATCAAAACAACATTCTCCCGAAACACCTCGCCTTACGCTTGTGCCTGGAGTGGTAACTGCTACGTCAAACGAATCTCACTCTTCCCATCTATCCGGTGATTCACAACATATCTCTGATACTGATGCTGAAATACCGACAAATGACGGGGGTTCAACGAATCCCTGGGACCTTCCGCAACAACTCACGTCGCTGTACACGCCTAAGCCTCGCCTGATTATCGTCGGAGCCGGGAATGATGTTATTCCTGTTGCCAGACTCGCCGGGTCTGCAGGATTCCGTGTTGTAGTAGCCGATTGGCGAGAGTCCTTATGCACCTCGGAACGATTCCCTGAAGCTGAACTGGTAATGGGTTTCCCGTGTGAGATTATGCCTTTGTTAAACGTGCACAACGGAGATTATTTGATTTTAATGAGTCATAATTATCCCCGCGAACGTGAACTGTTGGAGATGTTAGTGGACTGTGAGTACGCGTATCTTGGCATCATGGGTTCCAAAACACGAACAGCCCGTCTGCTGGATGGCTTACCACCGTTGAAATATGTGCATTCTCCCGTTGGATTGAGCATCGGAGCAGATGGGCCCGAACAGATCGCCATCAGCATTGCAGCGGAATTGATCGCATGTAAACAGAAGGTCTCTTCCTTGAGTTCTGAGGTTCAGAAGGGGAGCGTTGCACATGCGAATGACGGGCATAGTTCTGGCAGCAGGTAAGAGTCGTCGTCTTGGTCGGGATAAACTCGCGGTTGTCATGCCAGACGGGAGGTCCCTGGCTGCATGGTCACTGGAAGCTGCGCTGAATTCGGAGTTGGATCAAGTGGTTTGTGTGGTCAAACCGGAAGATTCGTTGGCATGGCTGCCTGTAAAATGGTTTGATTCTGCCGCGTATGCCTATCATCCCACAGCAAGACTTCGAATTGTGGTCTGTGCTGACTATGCCTGCGGCATGGCCAATTCTCTTCATTCTGGCGTGTTGTCGGCCATGGAGTACAAACCGGAGGGCATTCTCATGTTACTGGGCGATCAGCCTTTATTACAAGCACAGGATATCAATCGGGTGACCAGAGCACTGGCTACCCACAACCTGTGTGACTATGTCGCAGCTACCGATGGTGAGGGAGGCAAGCCGCCTGTTGCTTTTCGCTCCCATATGTTCGGGCCTCTGTTGTCTCTACATGGAGATGAAGGGGCACGCAAGATTATGCGCAGCGCTAATTATTCAGGTGTACATGTACCACTGTCTGAAACTAGTTTCTGGGATGCGGATACAGAACCGGAATTGGAACGCATTCTGAGTCATGTATATGAATCGCAGCAGACAGACTAAATAACAGGAGCAGATTATTAACTATGTATAATTTAATAACATGATCAGGTCATCCAGGCAGTCTGGTTGGCCTGTTTGTCTTCTTTTATCATGTGGTGAAAGAGAGTTTGTGTTAGCTTTCGATAGATCATCATGCATCAAGCACAAATAGAACGCAGGTTTTATACATTTATCCAAAACGATGTGAAGGTAATTGACGTTGCTGTTGAACTCTCATATGATTTGAAGAATTATCTGGATCAGACGGTTGAATTTCCTGCCTAAGGAAGAGAGAGAAAGGGGGTGCAGCGATGGTAACACCGGCATACGGTTCTGGAGCATTGCCATCGGTATGGCAGCCTGAGAATCTTCAAGAACTGCAAACGTTGAGAAGTAGACTCAAGGGTATATGTTGTTTCACGGCAGGTGGAACATTGCTAAGAACCCAGTGGGAGGGCGGCTTGGTTCCAGCGCCTGAACACATGATTAGCCTGGCTCGTATTCCTGAAATAAGCGGTGTATCTACTCGTGGAGACGAGATGGTCATTGGAGCCATGACCCGATTAAAAGAATGTGCTGCACAAGTGTTGCTGCATCAACTGCCGATCCTGCAAGAAGCGGTGAATGCAATTGCTGCTCCTTCCATTCGAAATGTGGCAACCATTGGCGGGAATATTGTATCCGGAGTAGGAGATACGTTGCCTGCTTTGCTTGTATATGATGCGGAGCTGCACTGGTTGACTGACAACGGAATAGAGATTCGTAGTGTGTCTTCCTGGCTTCAGGGTGGACGGGATGGCAGCCGTAATCCAGGGGACGTATTAATCTCGATTCATATTCCGATGAGACCGTCCTCTATGCTTGATGTGGAAGGTGAGTACAGACCTGCTGCACGAGCAGTTTCCTTTTATCGCAAGCTGGGTCGACGGGAGACGTTCAGTGCATCGCTGGTGACGGTTGCGTTATACGGTGAGATTGATTCGGATAACCGCTGGACCAAGATTGCGATTGCGGCTGGCGGGGGCTCAGGCATGGCGATGCGACTTCTGGAGTCAGAACAACAGCTTCTTGGTAACGAAGTTTCTGTCATGCAAGCCGCGGCTCTTTCAGCTGCTGTGGCTGATGAGTTTACAACGTATGATGATGCATTTGCAACAGAACAATATCGCAAACAGACCGCAGGCAATATGCTTGGTGCTGGGCTATGGGAGGCACTTCACGAATAGAAGACTTCGATCACACAAAGGGGGAGAGGGATCATGCTGCTGAACCGGAAACAGAGCGGGAAACGTTGGCACCTGCGGCCAGATGGGGCGCCCAAAGTAACAGGCCAGCTTCAATATCTGACGGATATGACGCTACCTGACATGATTCATGGCAGAGTATTGCGAAGTGAATATCCTCATGCTCGCATTCTGTCTATAGATACTTCGGAAGCTGAGGCGTTGGAAGGTGTCTATGCGGTTCTGACCTCCAAAGATGTGCCTGGTCTGAATCGTTTTGGTATTGCGACCCCGGACCAGCCTGTGTTCTGTGAGGATATTGTGCGTTATGTCGGTGACGCCATTGCAGCGGTTGCTGCGGATTCCCCGGAACGTGCGGCGTTTGCACTGGATACGATCCGTGTAGTGTATGAGGAACTCACACCTCTGAATAGTACAGACGCTGCCTTGGCTCCAGGTGCACCAGAGTTACATGAGCATGGTCCAGGCAATGTGCTGCATCGCACGGAGATCAAACGTGGAGATGCCGAGCAAGCTTTTGCCACGTGTGATCATATCGTGACAGAGACGTATTATACGCCTCGTCAGATGCATGCGTACATGGAGACAGAAGGTGGCCTGTTTGTCCCGGATGAAGAGGGGAGGCTGAATGTATACGCGGCAACGCAACATGGTTATAAAGACCGGATGCAGCTTGCGCGCATCATTGGTTGTCCTGAAGAAGATATCCGGGTGGTGTCTTCACCGATTGGTGGTTCATTTGGCGGAAAAGATGAACTAAACGTACAGCCCTATGGTGCACTACTGGCCTTGAGATGCCGACGTCCTGTGAAAATGCATAATTCTCGTAAAGAATCCGTACGTGCAGGGCTGAAACGTCACCCAATGAAGATTGAAATGCAGACTGGCATGAGTCGAGAAGGCATCATACAGGCGCATCGTGTCCGCATTACAGCAGATACCGGAGCGTATGCCACACTTGGTGCACCCGTGCTGAACTTCTGTACCGAGCATTGCCTTGGACCCTACGCTATTCCGAATGTGGATGTGGAAGGTGTATCTGTGTATACGAATAACGGGCTGTCAGGTGAGTTTCGCGGATTTGGCGGGAATCAGGCGATTTTTGCCATGGAAGGCCAGATGGATCGGCTTGCAGCAATCATGAACATGGACCCTTGGGAGTTCCGCAGACGTAATATGAGGGAAAAGAATGATCCTGGACCACTGAATCAACGCATTCTGGTTACGGATGGACTGTCCCAAGTATGGGAGGCATTGGATCGCTCCGAACTGTGGCAAAAACATCAGAGTCCCCCGGCAGATCCTTCTCTGCCTCCATGGATCAAGCGCGGAGTCGGAGCAGCCATCGCTATGCATGGTGCAGGGCTGGGTTATGGCATTCCAGATCCTGCGGGAGGCCGCCTGTCCCTGAACAACGAAGGTAAGATTGAGGTGGCGTTCAGCTACGAGGAATTTGGTCAGGGGCTTATTGCAACGCTGGAAATTATGTTATGTGATCTGTTTCAATGCAGTACATCGGATCTCAGTATCATCATCGGAGATACGGATCGTGTGCCACACAGCGGATCAAGCACAGCTTCACGTTCAACAACGATGGCATGGATGGCTCTTCAACGCTTGCAGACTCCATTTCGTTCCCGTGTTCTCACTGTCGCGTCTGAAATGTCGGGCATTCAGGCGGAGCAACTGGTGACAGGACCTGGCGGTGTATGGCGTAAAGACCAGCTTCCTGGTGAAACTCCTGAAGTGGAAACAGCTGGGCAAGGGGCAGGAACGAGCGAGAAGGAGGAAATGCAGGCGCTGAAGGGAGTAGATCAAGATTCTGCAGCAAAAGAAGGAGTTCGCTCATGTGCTGTGGTTTCGTATGCGGAGCTTGTCATGCAGGGCGAGCCCGATGAATGGATTTTCGATACAAAGTTCGATTACCCAACTACGCCGGACAATGTGGTAGGCGGGCATTATCTGTATACGTATGCGGCGGTTGCGGCAGAGGTGGAAGTGAATACTTTGACCGGAGAAACCAAGCTGCTGGATACGCGCCATGTTGTTGCGGCAGGCCCGGTTATCAACCCTATGGGCTATATCGGACAGATTGAAGGCGGCAGTGTCATGGCGCTTGGATTCACGTTAACCGAGGATGCGGTGATGCAGGACAGCCGTTATGTAACCACCAACCTCGACACGTATCTGATCCCAACCATTCAGGATATTCATACCAATCTGGAGGTTGAGGCAATTGAAGACTTGCCAGAAGGTGATGCGTTTGGCCCTAGGGGGATCGGTGAAATTGGCTCCGTTGCGCTTGCGCCGGCCATAACAGCTGCAATTCATCAGGCAACAGGCGTATGGGTTAACCGTCTTCCTGTACCGAGGGAACAACTGGTCAGACCTTTAAATGTACCTTTGCAGGAAGGAGTGAGTCCATCATGAGTAAGCCAATTGATAATCACTGGACAGCCGTGGTGAATGGCGAGCAGAAACATCTGGAGATTGCACAAACGACCCGACTTGTCGATGTGCTTCGGACTCATTTGCAGCTAACGGGTACCAAAGTATCCTGCGAAGTTGGTCGCTGCGGCGCATGTATGGTTCTGATGAATGGAGAGCCTGTGAATTCCTGTCTTGTCATGGCTTATCAATGTGAAGGCAGTGACATTATGACGATTGAAGGTCTGCACGGCGAGGAGAAAGGCACTCTGCATCCAATTCAACAGGCTTTTGTAGAGGAAGGTGGTTTTCAGTGCGGCTATTGTACTCCGGGCATGGTGATCTCAACCAAGGCATTACTGGATGCACATCCTGAGCCTTCTCAAGAACAGATTGAAACGGGATTGTGCGGGAATCTGTGTCGTTGTACCGGCTACGGTGGCATTATTCGGGCGGTACGCAAGGCAGGGGAACGCTGTGTGATAAAGGAAACATCTCCCGAGGAATCCGTTAGTTGAGCCGGGACGCAGGACGTAGACATAAAAAAAGATGAATTGAAGAAACGCACTTTGAAAAAGCACCCGATCCAGGAATGCTTTTTTTGTTTTTGTAGGTTTTCTGCCAAGTACATTCATCAAACGGGAGACGAAGTTTAGGCCCGAAACTGGTTAGATAATGAACCGTTTTCGAATTGTCTTCAATATTGGTGGGACGATGGACAAATGGCGTTCAAAGTACTGGTACAAAAGAATTTCAAACATTCTTATTCACCATATATTTACAAATATTGGTGTGCGTGCTATGTTTAAAATGAAAGCGCCATCATGAATGGGTTCATTGACATTTCATTATCATATTTCACTTGGGAAGGAAGATGGAATTGATGAAAAATTTGCTCAAAAAGGCAACCGCAATGATGCTGGCATTGGTCCTACTGCTTGGATTAATGACAGCGCCCGTTCATGCAGACACACCATTGTTCACCATCGAAAGCGAAGATGCTCAGCTCACCCCGGATCTTCAAGTGGTTACTTCAATCTATGGGCAACCCAAGCCCGGATTCTCAGGGGCCGGATTTGTCTGGATGCAGAACTCTGGCACATTAACCTTCACAGTGACTGTCCCGGAAACCGGCATGTACGCGATCTCCACACGATATATGCAGGAGCTCAGTGCAGATGGAAGGTCACAAAATTTAATCGTAAACGGTGTTACCAAAGGTTCGTATATGCTTCCGTACACGACAACGTGGTCAGACTTCGATTTTGGCTTTCACAAGTTGAATCAGGGTGCCAACACAATTGAGCTGAAGGCTGGCTGGGGCTTCGCGTATTTTGACACCTTCACAGTGGATCATGCTGATCTGGATCCTCTGAATGTGCAGCCAGTTCTCACTGATCCTGAAGCTACACCGGAAACTCAAATTTTGATGAATTATTTAACCGAGGTATACGGAAACAACATTATTTCTGGTCAGCAAGAGATCTACGGAGGAGGGAATGACGGAGATACAGAGCTTGAATTCGAGTGGATTCATGATCTGACTGGAAAGTATCCGGCTATCCGTGGCTTTGATCTGATGAACTATAATCCGTTGTATGGTTGGGAGGATGGTACAACCGATCGTATGATTGATTGGGTGAATAACCGTGAAGGTATTGCAACAGCTTCCTGGCATATCAATGTACCTCGTAATTTCAATACGTATGAGCTTGGGGACTTTGTGGATTGGAAAGAGGCGACCTACAAGCCAACAGAAACGAATTTTAATACAGCAAATGCGGTAATTCCCGGTACGAAAGAGTATCAATACGTGATGATGACCATCGAGGATCTGGCAGAACAATTGCTGATTTTGCAAGACAACAACGTACCGGTTCTGTTCCGTCCCTATCATGAAGCAGAAGGCAACGGGGGACTGAACGGGGAAGGGGCATGGTTCTGGTGGGCTTCGGCAGGCGCAGAAGTGTACAAAGAGCTATGGGATCTGCTGTATACCGAACTTACGGAGACGTATGGTTTGCACAATCTGATCTGGACCTACAACAGCTACGTATACAGCACTTCTCCTGCCTGGTATCCGGGTGATGATCAGGTAGATCTTGTCGGATACGATAAATACAATACGATCTACAACCGTTATGACGGTTTGTCTGGCGTACCGAATGAGGATGCGATTACATCGATTTTCTATAAGCTTGTTGAGTTGACGAACGGTACGAAAATGGTAGCCATGACGGAGAACGATACGATCCCAAGTGTGAAAAATCTGACAGAAGAGAAATCAGGATGGCTGTACTTCTGTCCTTGGTATGGCGAACATCTGATGAGTTCTGCTTTTAATTACCCGGCAACATTGAAAACGCTTTATCAAAGTGATTATGTCATTACGTTGGATGAGCTGCCAAATCTAAAGGTTAACAATCCCAACCCCAGTGCATCCATTACACCTGGAAACGTTGAATTTGACAAACACACACCCAATCAAAGCGATAAAACCGTAACCGTGAATGCAAACGGCAATACGCTAACTGCTCTCCGGGCAGGCAACAATGCGTTGACCGCAACGACAGACTTTATTTTGAACGGAAGCACATTACTGTTGAAAAAAGCTTATCTGGCAACCCTGCCAGTTGGTGAGCATTCGATTGTTTTGGATTTTAATCAAGGTCAGGACCCTGTGTTAAAAGTCAAAATTGTGGATTCAACACCGGGTACAAATGCTGTGATTTCTCCTGTGAATGCAACATTTGATAAAGCGACGACTCCGTCACAGGATATTAACGTAGCTCTCACCCTAAATGGCCGTCAGCTTACAAGCATCACAAAGGGGAATGTTACGCTTGTATCAGGTCAGAATTATACAGCGTCCAGCTCTGCTGTTGTTCTGAACCATTCCTACCTTGCTGCACTGCCGCTGGGCGAGAACGTATTGACCTTTCACTTTAATGGAGGCAATAACGCTGAACTTGCAGTGAATGTAGTAGACAGCACGGTTACTGTACCTGCGGGGGATTTGACGATTCAAGCTTTTAACGGCAATACAAGTGCATCCGCCAACGGTGTCTCACCCAAGTTCAAATTGATCAACTCAGGCAATTCGGCTATTCCGTTGAGTGATGTAAAACTCCGGTATTACTATACCATTGACGGGGAGGAAGCTCAGAGTTTCTGGTCCGACTGGGCCAGTATGGGCAGTGCGAATGTAACGAGCCAATTCGTTAAACTGGCGACTCCAGTTGCCGGAGCGGATCATTATCTTGAAGTGGGCTTTACAAGTGCAGCGGGATCACTGAATGCAGGCCAGAGCGCAGAGGTTCAAGCACGTTTTTCCAAAAACAATTGGACGAATTACACACAGACTAACGATTACTCGTTCAAGGCATCCGGTAGTCAGTTCGCAAACCATGATAAGGTTACCGGTTATGTGAACGGCCAGCTGGTATGGGGAATTGAGCCGTAAAAGGTAGAAAGAACGTTTAGTGAGCTGGATCAGGGTTGAAACCTCTGATCCAGCTTTTTATTTTGTAGACGGTGTACACTCATTAGATCGAATGTTCTTTCTCATGCTAAGTGCTCGACGATGTATCCATGTCTCTTAATATGTGATCTATTATCTTTTTCGTATGGCCCATGATGAACTGAAGAAGTAGACCCGCAAAACATACGGTTAACAACGTTCCAAGCCCGATCGGTCCACTGAGCAGAAACGCCAGAATCAAAAATACAAGGTAAATGAATGTTCTTGATATAAATAAAGGAGTTCGAGTGAGTTCATGCAGGATTAATGTTAAGCGGTCAATCGGAATGGGTGCGAAGTTAGTCTGCAAATAGATTGCTGTACCGATACTGATGATCACTAAACCAATGACAAAAGTCATCAATTTGGTGTACCAAACTTCGGGCGTAATCAAGAAATCAGATACATAAAGCCATATATCAATCCCCACACCAGTAATGAATGCGGTGACGAGTCCCAGAAACTCGGGTTTTTGCTGCTTCAACAGCGAATTGCATCCGATTAACAGGAAAGCAAGGATGACTTCCCAGCTCCCTACACTTAGGCCTACATGTTGTGACAACCCTACCAGCAGTGCGTCAAAAGGTGAAGTACCCAGTCCAGATTGAATGGTAAGGGAAATACCAAGCGTTAAGATTAGAATACCTGTGACAAAAAGAACATATTTCAATTCATTCAACCTCTTCTTTTATATTATGTTGCAAATACAACAAAATTGAGTTAAATTCAATGTAATACTTTTTTATTGCATTTGCAACAAATGATTAACTTGATAAAGGAATGTGATTATAGATGAAGATTCGTATAGGGATATGTACCATCGAACAGGTGTGTGAACTGCAGGAGATTAGTTATGAGACGTTTAATGAAACGTTTAAAGCGCAAAATTCACCCGAAAATATGAAAGCTTATCTGGAAAAGGCGTTTAATCGGGAGCAATTAGAAACGGAACTATCCATTGCGGATTCACAATTTCTTTTTATTTATGTCGATAATCAAGTTGCTGGTTATATGAAGGTGAATATTAATGATGCTCAATCTGAGAAGATGGGGGAGGAATCCCTTGAGATCGAGCGGGTATACATCAAGAAAGAGTTCCAAAAACATGGGCTGGGTAAGGTACTGCTCCTTAAAGCCATAGAGATGGCAACAGAGCATCACAAAACGAATATTTGGTTAGGCGTGTGGGAGAAAAATGAAAATGCCATCGCATTTTATGAAAAGATGGGGTTTGTTCAGACTGGAGCCCATGCCTTTGTTATGGGAGATGAGGAACAGATTGATTTGATAATGACCAAAACGATACTATAACTGGATCATCGAGGGAAAAGCTTGGGAGAAAAATGCTATTGAGCAGAATTCTTTCGGGCTTTTTTATGTTTAGTCAAAACCATTGAATAATAAAATGAAGAAATAGATGAAGATTAATACATAATAAATATTATGTAAACTTATTATTTTCGATGACCTCCATAAGCTGCATCTATGGCTTTAACAAAAGTTAAAGGCCTGATTAATACATCATTGTCGGTATAAATTAGCTCAATAATCGTGAAGGTAATAAGCTGATCCCAAGGATCATCAATACAATTTATTAGTTTATTTCTACGTTTGGACAGTCAGCCGAAAATCGTTTTCGTTCGTAGTCCGTTAGATAGCGTTACGTTCTTAATAATCAGTACATAAGTTGTATATACCTCATGTTAAAAGAACTTTTTACGCACGAAACGGACGTGTTAATCCACCATGTTGAATTATTTTGTTTTTGAGCGGAAAATGGAAAATAAAATTAATATTATAAGTAAGAAATCAGGAGGATTGGACGCTTAACATCAGCCCAAAAAAGGAGCGAAATTGATCAATATATTAATTGGATAAATAAGGTATACATCGTTGAAAAGGCGCTACTACGCCGATTATAGATCAATTTCATATGGATTTGCGATGGATTTAGTACCGCTTTCACGTTATGCTTTTGGAAATTGGAAAGGAAGTGGGAAAAATGGAACGCGAACTGGCGTTGGAAATTGTCAGAGTAACAGAATTGGCTGCGTTAGCCTCAGCCCCTTGGATGGGACGAGGCGACAAGAACAGTGCAGATGAAGCGGCTACTTTGGCCATGCGCGCCATGTTCGATTCCGTGTCCATTCGCGGCACGGTGGTAATCGGTGAAGGAGAAATGGATGAAGCACCCATGTTGTACATCGGCGAGGAAGTGGGCAACGCTGAGGGGCCTGAGGTTGACGTGGCTGTAGACCCGCTCGAAGGTACAGAAATCGTAGCCAAAGGACTAAACAACGCTCTATCGGTTATTGCAGTGGCGGGAAAAGGTAACCTGCTCCATGCACCGGACATGTATATGGAGAAACTGGCGGTAGGGCCTGCGCTTGTAGGCAAGGTCAGCATTGAAGACCCGGTTGAAGTCACACTGGAGAAAGCCGCTGCCGCATTGAACAAAAACATCTCGGATCTGACAGTGATGATTCTGGATCGTGTACGACATGAGAGCACCATCAAGACGCTTCGCAAGGTTGGCGTGAGAATTAAGTTCCTCAGTGACGGTGATGTTGCTGGGGCGATGGCACCGGCCTTCCCGGAGGCAGGCATTGATCTCTATGTCGGATCTGGAGGAGCGCCAGAAGGTGTGCTGGCTGCCGCAGCGCTATCTTGCCTTGGGGGTGAGATTCAAGGTCGCCTGATGCCTGCCAACGCAGACGAATTCCAGCGCTGCTTGCAGATGGGAATTGACAATCCTTACAAAGTGTTAACGATGCAGGATATGATCGGCACGGAGGACGTCATTTTTGCCGCAACAGGTGTGACGCCAGGTGAGATCTTGGGAGGAGTACGGTATCTTGCGGATGATCGCGCCGAGACGGATTCGATTGTTATGCGTGCCAAAACCAAAACAATTCGGTTTATTCGTTCCCAACACTTCCTGCCGAACAAAGAAGTACTGCACAAAGTAAGACAGCTCCAATCCACGCCAGAACCCTCGGATCGCATTCCGAGTCATGCGAAAACAAAGGAGCAGGCTGAGTTCAGCCAATCCTCCGTTGATCTTGGCGTTACAACGACGTTGTGAGCTGTACTCTCCAATTAATCGAACAAATAGGATCAACCGTAATTGTTGTAGTGTGTTTGATAAGTAACTTGAACCCCTAAAATTACAGGTGCTCGGATTCAATGAAAGTACCATCTCTGGCATGATAATAATGAGGGCTTGGATTAACCCAAACCCTCATTATTTTTTATGTTAAAAGCATTGACAACGGTTACATAGCATGAGAAAATGTACGCGCGTACATAAATATCGATTTTAATTACTACATCATTAATAGGTGAGCTAGAAGGGGGTGAAATTCATGGCATCTCGTAAAGAAGTGGCTGATCTTGCGGGTGTTTCCGAGGCGACGGTCTCCCGGGTGCTGAATGGGGTAGGTCCTATTAAAGAAGAGACACGCCGCAAGGTTCTTGAAGCTTCCGAACAGTTAGGCTATGTGCCCAGCGCTCTTGCTCGCAGTTTTGCCAGAAGTAAAAGTGGGAATCTTGGCGTGGTATTACCTTATGTTCCGAAGGCGCATCTGTTCTCGGCGTATTTTTTCTCGGAAATGCTGAGTGGGATTGGGAGCAAAGCCAGAGACAATGGCATGGACCTGTTGGTTATGTTCCGAACACCCGGTGAAGTGATGAATTATACAGATCTGTTCCGGCGTCAGAAAGTGGATGCCTGCATTATCCTTGGTGCCAGAGATGATCCTGAAGAACTGGCGGCCATGCAGCAGCTTCACCAGGAAGGACACCCATTCTGTGTCATGAATCAGCATTTTGAGGGGCAATCGTTCACGGAAGTGGATGCGGATCATGTGGAAGGAAGCAGGCTTGCCATACGTCATCTTACGGATCAGGGGTATCGCAAAATCGCTTTTCTCAATGGTCCGGACAGCTATTCCAACAGCCAGGAGCGAATGGAAGGTGTCTGTCTTGGCCTGCAAGAAGCAGGTATGGAGCTGGACCCGAGTCTATTGCTTGAGGGGAATTATAGTAGACGAAGCGGCACTGAGGCGGCAGCGATTGTAGCAGATCGCCTACATGAGATTGATGCTGTATTTGCGGCCAATGACCGGATGGCAATTGGGGTCATGCATGGTTTGCGTGAGCGGGGAATAGGGCCTGCGGATTTTCCGGCATTTGTGGGTTATGACGACTCCGATGCCGCCGAGATGGCGGTTCCGCCGCTGAGCAGCGTCAGGGTTCCATTTTTTGAGATGGGTGAACTTGCAGCTTCGAAGCTTATGCATGAGTCTGTGGGTGACACACATAAAGCGAATAACTCTGTTGTAACGGTAACCGAATCAGCGAGAGCGTTGTTGCCTACCGAACTGATCATCCGTGCTTCTTCTATCCGTCAATAGTTTATTGGTACACCTATAGAAAGACTTTTTATATTCCAAAGGAGGAAGTGACCATGTCAAATCGTCTTCGTGTCGGAATGGTTGGATACAAGTTTATGGGGAAGGCCCACAGTAATGCCTATCGCAGTCTGCCGATGTTTTTCCCGTCTGCTCCGCTGCAGCCTGAGATGTCTGTGATCTGTGGACGTAACGAGCAGGGAGTACAGGAAGCAGCGAATCAGTTCGGCTGGTCCGAAAGTGTAACGGATTGGCGTGAACTGGTGAAGCGGGATGATATCGATCTGATTGATATTAACGCGCCAAGTGATGCCCATAAGGAAATTGCGTTGGAAGCAGCTCGTCAGGGCAAACATCTGTTTTGTGAGAAACCACTGGCCCTGTCACTTGCGGATTCGCGTGAGATGCTTCAGGCAGCAGAGGATGCTGGAGTCGCACATATGGTCGGGTTCAACTACCGTTTCTCACCAGCGGTGCAATTAGCGAAGGATCTGGTGGAGAGCGGACGATTGGGTAAGATCTATCATTTCCGTGCTTTTTTCTTGCAGGACTGGATCATGGACCCTTCGTTCCCGCTGGTATGGCGTTTGCAAAAAGAAGTGGCTGGCTCCGGTTCCCATGGGGATCTGGGGGCGCACTTAATCGATCTGGCTCGTTTCCTTGTTGGTGAATTCCAGGAAGTCATCGGCATGAGCGAAACCTTTATCAAAGAGCGACCGCTTGCATCTGAGATGACCGGACTAAGTGCAAAGGGCAGTTCCAATGCAGATGCACCGAAGGGAGAAGTAACTGTTGATGATGCCACGCTTTTCTTGGCACGATTCGCAGGAGGTGCGCTAGGAAGCTTCGAGGCTACACGTTTTGCAGCAGGTCATCGCAGTACGAACTCGTTTGAGATTAACGGTAGTCTGGGTAGCGTACGATTTGATTTTGAACGGATGAATGAACTGGAAGTCTATTTTACAAAGGATGAAGAGGACGTACAGGGATTCCGTCGTGTACTGGCGACTGATCCGGCACACAAATATTCCGAAGCTTGGTGGCCTGCCGGACATACGATTGGATTCGAGCACACGTTCACACATGAAATGCTGGAGCTGGTGACAGCGATCTCTGAAGGACGACAACCATCACCGAGTTTCCACGACGGGGTCGCCTGTCAGGCTGTACTGGAAGCGGTAGAACGTTCGGTAACAGAACGGCGTTGGGTGACGCTTGAAGAGATGTGAGCAAGCAAGGCAGTGACGTCAGGAATAGGGTTGAACACAACTAAACTAGGCGAAAGCGAGTGAATAAACGATGAGTAAAGCACTGATTGTATGGGGCGGCTGGGATGGACATGAACCGGAGCAGGTAGCAGCGATTTTTGAACGTATTTT
The DNA here is from genome assembly GCF_984798905.1 of Paenibacillus sp. SRL342. NCBI lineage: Bacteria > Bacillati > Bacillota > Bacilli > Caryophanales > Paenibacillaceae > Paenibacillus > Paenibacillus sp. SRL342. Next base: position 4,035,141 of record NZ_OZ481790.1, on the reverse strand, counting down.
GAAGGAAGAGCAGTTTGAGGTTGAAGTCTCGAATACGTTGGAGTCTTATGCGGATGCAGAGAAGCTGATGGGTCTGGATTTGATCGTGCCTTTGTGGACAATGGGACAGATTGAGCAGGAGCTGGTCAATAACGTATCAGCGGCTGTTCAGAGCGGTGTGGGCTTGGCTGGTATTCATGGTGGCATGTGTGATGCCTTCCGAAATAACGTGGACTGGCAGTTTATGACGGGTGGACAATGGGTTGCTCATCCAGGCAATGATGGTGTGGAGTATATGGTAAACGTGAAGCGTGGCTCTAGCCCGTTATTGGATCATATTGAAGATTTTCAGGTGAAAAGTGAACAGTACTACCTGCACGTAGACCCGGCAGTGGAAGTGCTAGCAACCACTCGTTTCCCAGTGGTGGCTGGTCCGCATGCGGCGAATGGTCCTGTAGATATGCCTGTTGTCTGGACGAAACGCTGGGGCGCAGGGCGGGTATTCTACAACTCCCTGGGGCACCATGCAGACATTGTAGACATGAAACCCGTGACTGAAATGATGCGCAGTGGTTTCAAATGGACAGCAGCAGGCAAAGAGCTTGCCAAGAGTCGAGTAAGTGCATCAACAGAAGTGTACACAGGTATGGCGGACAACCAGAACTAATGAGATTATAGCTTGATTGCAAACGTAACTTCAGTATTAACCATTCATCCTCAACGGATAAACCATTTCTGATCCACGGCGAAGGGAGCCCCAGGTATGAAAACAATGAAAGTAGGCATTATTGGCTGCGGTAAAATCAGCGGCATCTATATGGAAAACTGTCATCGGTTCGAGGTGCTGGAACTTGTTGCTGTTGCGGATCTCGACCGGAAACGTGCCGAGGAGCAGGCAGCAGCCTATAACGTGCCTAACGTATACAGCGTCGACGAAATTTTGGCTGATCCCGAGATTGAGTTGATCATCAACCTGACGATTCCTTCCGTTCATGCGGATGTATGCTTGCGGGCGCTTGAATCTGGCAAACATGTTTATGTAGAAAAACCGCTCGCTGTTACCCGTGAAGAAGGGCAGGCCGTGCTCGAAACAGCGAAGCGTAAGGGACTGCTCGTGGGTTGTGCACCAGAAACGTTCTTTGGTTCAGGCATCCAGACTTCACTTCAATTGGTGGAAGAAGGGGTTATCGGCAAGCCGGTGGCGGCGACCGCATTTATGATGAGTCGTGGTCATGAGCACTGGCATCCCGATCCGGAGTTTTATTACGCATCAGGCGGTGGGCCAATGTTTGACATGGGTCCATACTATCTTACCGCATTGGTTCAACTAATGGGACCGATCAAGTCGATCGCAGGTATGACAGGTAAAGCCATGGAAGAACGGACGATTACGAGTGAGAAAAAGAGGGGCCAGACGGTTCCTGTCGAAATTCCTACTCATGTTACCGGTCTGTTACAGTTTGAACAGGGGGCCATTGGCACACTGATTACAAGTTTTGACGTATTTGGCGGAAGTGCATTGCCACCGATTGAGATATATGGCACGCACGGTACACTGCAGGTACCTGACCCCAACACCTTTGGTGGTTCGGTTCGTTACCGCTTGCTGGGTGAACATGAATGGACCGAAGTTCCGCTTCTCCCAGGATATCAGGAAAATACACGCGGCATCGGTGTGGCAGATATGGCCTATGCAGCACATAGTGGACGTTCACACCGTGCGAGTGGGGAACTCGCATACCACGTACTTGAGGCCATGTGGGCATTCCACGATTCATCAGATCAGCAGACGTTTTACCAGATGAAAAGCTCATGTCAGCGCCCGGCTGCATTGCCTGTGGATCTGCCATTGTATACATTGGATAAATAAGATAGCCATTATGCTTTATATCATGACGAAAAGCCCTTTTCCTTCGAACAAGGAAAGGGGCTGTTTTTTATTAAATCAAAAAATCTGAGGATAACAGCGAACGGAAGGTTGTTCTGTCATCGGAATGACCAGTGTAAATATTCTTTAGTTCAACGTATATAGCCATTTAAGGCTCAAAACCCGCCTGACTGATCCAGATCTCATCCTCTGAAAAAACGTTTTTCATCCGCTGAACAACAGTCTGATATGCATCTGGATGATACCAGTGCTCCATCTCCACTTCTTGATAGAGCGAGTCCATACCGAGTCGGCGGGTTCGCTTGCCCTCACTGCCATCACCCATGAAATAATCGTCAATGCATACACGCTGAACCAGAGGTCTCAAGATGGCTGCAAACTGTTCACTGCTGGGTAATACGGGAGCAATCGCAACCTGTGTCGGTATTCCGGCATCCCGCAACTGTTCCAATGCGCGTAATCGGCCTGCAATTGGGGGAGCGGAAGGGCTGAAATGCTTGCGCATATCGTCCAGATCCGTCTCTACCGTCATGCTGACCCGAACCCGGTCACCTAACTGTTGTAGCAGATCTATATCCCGGGTAACGAGTGGACTGCGGGTTTGGACTAATACAAAATCGGGTGGATGCTGTATCATCGTTTCAAGTAATGAACGTGTGATACACTCCCTATACTCGGCGGGTTGATACGGGTCGGTACTGGATGACATGAACAGAGTGACTTTCCCTTTGGTCAGGGCGCGTTGTAACTCTTTGGCAAATACTCGGGATGCCTCTTGTTTCACATCTACCCAGCTCCCCCAATCCTCTTTGCGAAATAAGGAGACAGGCATCTGTCTGACATAACAATAGGAACAACCGAAGGCGCAGCCTGTGTAAGGATTCAGCGTATGTGTATATCCATTAAGGAACCCAGTTCCCTTGTTGAGTAACGTTTTGGGTACTTTGTAAGTAAGATTCGTCTTCATAAGTTCTCATGCCTTTCGCGGTAGTGTGCAGGTGTGAGACCTGTGTGTTTGCGAAATACAGTAATGAAATAAGCTGAGTTAGGTATACCGACATTGCGTCCAATATCGGTGACGGTAAGTCCGGTATGTTCAAGCAACTTCCGAGCTTCAGTGATTCTTTTTTCCTGAATATATTGAACCGGTGTGCGGCCTGTAATCCGCTTGAACACACGATGCAGATGATAAGGACTGCCATGACTTACAGTGGCAAGGACATCCAAGGTTAGAGGTTCGGCGTAATGATGTTCGATGTAATCCGTGATTCCGTATATCCACTCCTGATCAGGTACCCGCTCGCCTGTGGGCTTGCAACGTTTGCAGGGTCTGAACTTTAATGCTAACGCTTCTTCAACATGTTGAAATACAAGCACATTTTCAGCTTTAGGTGCTCTGGATTTACAGGAAGGTCGACAGAATATACCCGTGGTTTGCACGCCGTAATAGAATGTTCCATCATAAGAACTATCGTTGTGGATGATGGCATGCCAGTATTTTTCATCTATAGATTCGGGCAGTATGCGATCTTGATCTCGACTTTCCACGGTGATCACCTCATCTTTAATTATACCCCTGATTCAAAAGGATTGACGAAGTTTCAACTTAAAAAGCAAGATATCAATATCTTGGATAAAGTACCTTCCTTCAATCTGAACGAAATATGAGCTACAATATAGAAGATGGTATACAGGATAGAACTCAAATGAAATTTATAGATGAAAGAGGTAGGTAAGCATGGTTCGTTTTGGCGTAGTGGGTACCAACTGGATTACAGAAAGGCTTCTTGAAGCCGCAGCACAGGTTAAAGGATTCAAATTAACTGCCGTGTATTCAAGAACTGAAGATAAGGCTAATGCATTCGCAGATAAATACGATGTTGAACACCGTTTCACCGATCTGGAAGACATGGCGGCAAGTGATGTAATCGACGCAGTCTACATTGCAACACCGAATACGGTTCATGCGGAGCAGGCTGAGCTTTTTCTGAGAAACGGTAAACATGTATTGTGCGAGAAACCTCTGGCTGCAAATAGCGCCGAAGTTCGGAGCATGATTGATACAGCACGAGAACATCAAGTTCTGCTCATGGAAGCGATGAAATCTACCCTTGTTCCCCAGTTCAAAATGGTGCAGAAGAACCTGCATAAAATCGGTCCTGTCCGCAAATATGTAGCAGGATACTCTCAGTATTCTTCGCGTTACGACAAGTACAAAGAGGGGATTGTCCTGAACGCGTTCAAGCCTGAACTCGCTAATGGAGCTTTAATGGATCTCGGTGTGTATTGTCTCTATCCATTGATTACATTGTTCGGTGCACCTAAGCGGGTTCAATCCCAAGCGATGATGCTGGAATCTGGCTTGGATGGACAAGGCAGTGTGCTGCTGGATTATGATGGGATGGATGCGGTCGTTACATACTCCAAAATCTCCAACTCTCATCTACCAAGCGAAATCATGGGTGAGCTGGGCAGCATCATCATTGACAAGATTGGCTCACCGGAACATGCAGAGATACGATACAATGACGGTACGGTGGAGCAGCTCACAGTCGAACAAAACCATCCGGCGATGTATTATGAAGTGGAGGAGTTTGTGAATCTGGTTCATGAAGGCAAAAAGGAGTCTGACATGAACACGTATGAACGCTCCGATGTTACGATGCAGGTCATGGATCAGATTCGGAAGCAGATTGGGCTTGTGTTCCCTAACGATTGATTCAAGCGCAGGAAAGGAAGTTGAGACGAGATGAGCAGAGATGAGCTGAGCAAGAGTAGAGAGGGTCAGAAGAACAGCGGAGAAGATCAGCAGTCCAATGATTCTGGAGGTTTGGAACTGACACAGATTGTTTTCATAGGAAGAACCTTTGAGGAATATATGAAGATGTTCAACCTGACCGTGGAGGATCTTACAGGCAAGTCCATTTTGGATTGTCCAGGTGGAGCATGTTCGTTCAGTAGCCAGGCGCGCAAGTGGGGTGCAGACCCCATGGCCGTGGATATTGCCTACGAATACGAGATCGACGAGCTTGAGGTAAAGGGATTTCAGGACATTGAGCATACGATGAAACAGATGGAATCGGTGCAAGGCATATATGTGTGGGATCAATTTGGATCAATCCAGGGGTTAAAGGAAGAACGAACTCGTGCCATCACAGATTGCATTGCAGATATGAGAATGTTTCCTGACCGTTATGTGGCGTCTATGCTCCCGGATCTACCCTTTACGGATGAACAATTCGATCTAACGTTATCTGCCCATTTCCTGTTTACGTATGCGGATCGATTGGATGTTGATTTTCATGTTGCAACCGTGATGGAGCTGCTGCGTGTGAGCAAACAAGAGGTTCGCATTTTTCCAACAGTGGATCTGTCTGGTGAACGTTACAAGCACATGGATGAATTAAAAGTAATACTCGAAGAGCGTGGGTGCATCGTATCCGAAGAACCAACAGCTTATGAGTTTCAACGGAACGCTCACACGATGCTTCAAATTGTTAAACATAATCGAACAAGATAGGAGGTTTTTTGGATGAATAAAGTACTTATACTTGGGGGTACACGTTTTTTCGGTAAACGTCTGGTGGATCACTTGCTGTGGGAAGGGAAGTCTCAGATCACAGTTGCAACTCGTGGTAAAACGGATGTTGACTTCGGACCCGAAGTCAACCGAATCAAGATGGATCGTGAAGACCCGGAATCTCTGGCAGAGGTTGCACAGACAGACATGTGGGATGTTGTGTACGATAATATCTGTTATTCCCCAGATGCGGCGAAAGCGGCATGTGAAGCTTTTGCAGGACGCACCAAAAGATACGTTCTGACATCCACACTCTCGGTATACGGTGATCCCCGACCTGGATTTAAGGAAACGGATTTTGACCCATATACATATCCATTACAGTATGGGAGTGCGGAGGATTTTTCGTATGGAGAAGGCAAACAGCTTGCGGAGGCTGTATTTTTCCAGGAAGCAGATTTCCCGGTTGTGGCGATGCGTATTCCCATTGTACTCGGGATTGATGATTATACGAGAAGACTTCATTTTCATATTGAACATGTGCAAAAAGGAAAACCGATCGGCATGCCAAATCCGGATGCAGAGATTGGATTCATCAATTCCACAGAAGCGGCAAGATTTCTCGCTTGGCTTGGACATTCGTCCATTACCGGTCCGGTGAATGCAGCTTCCAAGGGTGCGATTACGCTGTCAGCCATGATGCATCTGATCGAGACGGTCACGGGCATGCAGTCCCAGATCCTTAAGGAAACTGTGAAAGAAGACATGTCACCCTTCGGGATCGAGCAATCATGGACGATGGAGACGACCAAGGCAGAACAAGCAGGTTATACGTTCGAACCTCTGATGGACTGGTTCCCGGGACTCGTTCGTGAGGTCGCTCTCGCATTACAGTCGGAGCGGTAGAATATCGGCTCGGATGGAACCATAATGAAACTGAATGAACCTGACGAAACAACCGGTTCGGACGAACAGGTCATCTAACGAATGAATATCAAATAGGGTGCAACCAGAGTGTAATCTCCGGTGCACCCTGTTTATGTTGTATATTTTTCGAATTTGAACGGGACTTAATCTAGATAAGGGGGACTAATCTTTTACACGATAATATTTGGTCAACTCTTGCGCTTAACTCTATTCTTGTTCACGTGGGGCAGTAGCTGAAGCCCGTATGCGCAATTCTGACGGTAGAATAACGGTTTGGGCTTCGGAGGGGGCCTTGCCCTCAATTCGGTCAATCAGCATCTGTACGCCCTGAAACCCAAAGTCATATGCTGGCTGTGCAGCTACAGTCAGAAAAGGATCAAAAGCAGAAGCCAGATCCAGATCGTCGAAGCACACAACAGAGATGTCTTCTGGTACACGCAGTCCTCGTTTGCGCAAAAGCCGAATGACCCCAATCGCCAGCATGTTGTTGGCAGCAAAAATGGCTGTTGGTTGATCCGGTTGAGAGAGTAGTCGATCCAGTCCTTCTTCATCGCTGAAATCCCGGTACCCGGTTCGAAGCACAAGCTCGGGATTGATATCAGCTCCGGCCTCTCGTAAACCCGCTATATAACCTTCCTCCCGCAGTCTGGCGGTAGAAACCTCCGAAGAACCATTGACCAGTGCAATGCGTCGGTGCCCCAATTGCACCAGATATCGGATGAGCTCAATCGCGCCTTCTAGGCTATCTCCAGCAATGATATCTGACGTAATGCCAGGTACGGTGCGGTCCAGAAAGACAAATGGAATGTGACGTTCCTGCAGCTGTTTCAGATGAGGAAGAGAACGATCCCCCGCAGGGGCATAGAGTACACCATCCACACGAGTAGACAGAATCGCATCCACGTAATCCTTTTCCTTATTGTAATCCTCGTCACTATTGCCGAATAAAAGTCGGTACCCACGAAGATGGGCTGCATCTTCAGCACCACGTGCCAGTGTTGTATAAAAAGGGTTGGTAATATCCGTAATTAGCAGGGAGAGCATCTGGGTTCGTTGAAGCACAAGGCTGCGCGCATTGGAGTTCGGGATGTAACCCAGTTCGTCGATCACCTGTTGCACACGTTCACGTGTCGCGGAACTTATGCGGCCTGTATGATTAATGACCTTGGAGACCGTCATGGCGGAGACGTTGGCTTTTTTGGCAATATCATAAATGGTAATCATTAGAATCTAACCTTTCCGCAACATAGTCTTACCATTCTATAGGATAATGCCAATTGACAGCAAGATAGGCTCATGCTATCTTAGGGTTACCGATAACCCTAAAGGGTTCTGAACGTCTTTACTACATAAACCATTTCGTTGAATTCGCTCATGCACGTTCCATTTTCTTGAATAGAGGAACTACATACAAGGCTGATTAATGAAATGGTTTATTGGTATTTTTTCAAATATGTAAACGCATTCAAAATTAAGTAAGCTCTTGATAATCTGTGTATGCAACTCTTGTGTGCCAATCGGGTATCGGTTGTATCTCCGTCATTATCTCATTCCAATCAACGCACATGGATCAGACAGAAGGTTTCTCAATTCAACCCAAATTCTATGAAACGAATTGAAGGAGGACATTCCAGTATGACACATCAGGATTATCGTTATAAGCAGGCTTTTCCCAAGATTGGTATTCGTCCCACGATTGATGGAAGACGCAAGGGTGTTCGGGAGTCACTGGAAGAACAAACGATGCGGATGGCGACATCTGTTGCCGAGTTGCTTGCAGCAGAACTACGTTATCCTGACGGGTCCGCAGTGGAGTGTGTTGTGGCTGAGACCTGTATTGGCGGGGTGGCCGAGGCGGCCGCAGCATCAGAACTATTCAGCCGTTCGAACGTTGGTGTAACGATCACCGTGACACCGTGCTGGTGTTACGGTACGGAAACGATGGATATGTCACCATCCATTCCTACAGCTATCTGGGGTTTTAACGGGACTGAACGTCCGGGTGCAGTCTATCTGGCAGCGGTACTTTCTGCTCATGCACAGAAGGGGATTCCTGCCTTTGGAATCTATGGAGAGGATGTTCAAGACGGAGGGGATACAACAATTCCCGAGGACGTGCGTGAGAAATTGCTCCGGTTCAGCCGTGCGGGTTTGGCAGCCGCTACCTTGAAAGGGCAAGCGTATCTGTCCATTGGATCGGTATCCATGGGGATTGCAGGCTCGATTGTGAACGATTCATTTTTCCAGGAGTATCTGGGCATGCGCAACGAATATGTGGATATGAGCGAACTCACTCGTCGTATTGAAGAAGAAATCTACGATCCTGAGGAGTATAAGCTCGCACTGGCCTGGGTGAAGGAGAATTGTAGCGAAGGTCCGGACAACAACGCTGTCCATCTGCAAACGGATCGCAAACGCAAAGAGTACGAATGGGAAACCGTTGTGAAAATGACTCAAATCGTGCGTGACTTGATGGTGGGCAACCCAAGATTGGCAGAACTTGGTTTTACAGAGGAATCGATGGGCCACCACGCGATTGTATCCGGCTTTCAGGGACAACGGCAATGGACGGACCATTCACCTAACGGAGATTTTCTGGAGTCGATATTAAATTCTTCCTTTGACTGGAATGGCAAACGTGCGCCTTATCTCGTTGCAACGGAGAATGATAGTTTGAACGGTGTGTCCATGTTATTTGGCTCGTTACTCACGCATACGGCACAGATCTTTGCTGATGTGCGCACGTATTGGAGTCCGGATTCGGTACAGCGTGTAACAGGGCACCAGTTGGAAGGAAACGCGAAGGACGGTATTCTGCATCTGATTAACTCGGGTTCCGCGGCCCTGGATGGCACCGGACAACAGTCCAGAGATGGCAAGCCTGTGCTCAAGCCTTTCTGGGAAATTACAGATGAGGAAGTTCAGGACTGCCTGAAAGCAACATCGTGGAGACCGGCATCCGTAGAGTATTTCCGCGGGGGCGGCTATTCAGCGGATTTCTTGACCAAAGGCGGTATGCCTGTAACGATGACACGTCTGAATCTGGTCAAAGGACTGGGTCCGGTGCTGCAAATCGCTCAGGGTTACACGGTCGATCTGCCTGAAGATGTACATGATACGCTGGATCGGCGGACAGACCCAACCTGGCCATCCACCTGGTTTGCACCTGTTCTAACCGGATCGGGAGCGTTTACTTCCGTATACGAGGTCATGAATCAATGGGGAGCGAACCATGGGTCCATCTCATACGGACATATTGGTGCAGATCTGATTACTCTCGCTTCCATGCTTCGCATTCCGGTAAATATGCATAATGTACCTGAAACGGAAATTTTCCGTCCGCGTGCATGGGGATTGTTCGGCACAAGTGAGCCGGAGAGTGCAGACTACCGTGCTTGCAGTGTGTTTGGCCCGTTGTATCGTTAAAATAAAGTTCCATTCCTGTCAAACGCCATGTTCCTTGTGAGATGAGGTAACATGGCGTTCTCTTGAAAGCTGTGTTCAGAACTCGAATACGGCTTATCGCGTAGAGTTAAGGAGGCTTGAAAGAATGGGCAATCAAGCAACACATGTGCTTGCTGCCGATTACGGCGCCGGTAGTGGACGCGTAGTCCGGGGTTCTTTTGATGGAAACAGACTCTCGTTACAAGAAGTGCATCGATTCAACAATGAACCCGTGCAGCTGGGGGATGGATTGTATTGGGATTTCTTGCGACTTTTTCATGAATTAAAACAAGGCATTGTGAAAGGGACACAAGGCATCTCTCCATCGGTCCGTTCTATAGCTGTGGATACGTGGGGAGTGGACTATGGACTGGTGGATGGTGCGGGAAGGTTGTGCTCGAACCCACGTCACTATCGGGAAGCACGCAATGCACAGTGGATGGAAGAAGTTCTGCACATCGTGAAAGAAGAAGAACTGTATGCTATGTCGGGGGTTTTGCCGCAGCAGATCAATACAGTATTTCAACTGCTAGGCAGTGTACGAGAGCAGGCCGAAGGTTTGCGTCCGGATGTGCGCATGTTATTTATGCCGGATTTATTTCACTATTATCTATCTGGTCAGCAGGCTTGTGAGTATACGATTGCAAGTACCAGTGGGCTGTTGCATGCAGGCGAGGCGCGTTGGAATGAACATCTGATCGGGCGTCTCGGTATACCGGAAACATTATTTCCAAAACTCGTTCAACCCGGTACCGTGCTGGGCAATTTAACGAATGAGTTGTGCGCCGAGTTACGGACTGGACCGATGCAGGTAGTCTCTGTGGGATCACATGATACGGCATCTGCCTTGGCAGCGATTCCTGCGATGGATTCGGATTTCGCTTTTATCAGCTGTGGCACCTGGTCTCTTATGGGGGTGGAGCGTGATGCACCTGTATTGGATGAGCGAAGTCGTGCATTGGGATTCACCAATGAAGGGACGGTAAGTGGAAAAGTACGCACCCTGAAAAATCGTTCAGGCTTATGGCTGCTACAGGAATGCAAACGGCAATGGGAGCGGGAGAATCAACTTTTTACACATGAAGAACTGATTCGATTGGCTACCTTGGCAACGCCGCATCAAAGTTATGTATCGCCGGGAGATGGCGTGTATTTGGCGCCAGGAAATATGTCTGAACGAATACGGCAACAATGTAGTCTCACCGGACAGACTGTGCCTGAAACGAATGGAGCGATTGTGCGCTGCATTCTGGAAAGTCTTGCACTGGAATTCAGACAGACGCTGGATGAACTGCAGTTGATTACAGGTACAAGACCTCGTGTCATTCATATGGTTGGTGGTGGTGTACACAATCGCCTATTATGCCAGTTTACAGCCAATGCAGCCGGTGTCCCGGTGGTGGCAGGCCCGGCAGAGGCGACTTCAGCCGGGAATTGCATGCTGCAATTCCTTGCGCATGGAGAAGTGAGTAGCTTGGCCGAGGTACGGGAGGTCATGGCTGCTTCCTTTTCACCCGAGACCTATGAGCCTGAGGATACAGAGCTGTGGCAAGAGGCTTATGAAAACTACCAAAGTTTGAATCAAATCAAAAGGTAATAAATAGATTCAATGCAATGAGCATTGACGCAAAATGCTAAAAAGAAAAGTATGAGGAGTGGTGAGCAACATGTCTGAACAACAAGTAAGGGAAGAGTTGACGAAATATGCACGCAGAGCAGTTGCCCAAGGGTTGGTGGTAGGACCCGGTGGGAATCTGAGCGCTCGCTCTGGCGGAACGATGTTGTTGTCTCCGAGCGGTTATGCACTTGAAGACCTGGAACCGGACGAGTGGATCGCTATTGATATCGAGACAGGGGCGACTAGCGCGGGATCAACACGTCCGTCTTCCGAAGTATTAATGCATCTGTATAGTTATCGTGTGAATTCTGATATCCAAGCCATTGTGCATACGCATCCGGCATATACGATCGCACTTAGTCTTGTTTTCGATGAATTGCCACACTTGTTCCCTGATCAGTCGGCATTGGTTGGCGATATCGGATTTGTTCCATATGTTCTGCCAACGACGAAACTTCTTGCCGATGCAGTCTCCGCAAAGGTAGAAGAACATACGGCACTCATTCTCGTCAATCACGGATTGGTCACAACGGGTAAAAACCTCCGCGAAGCCTATTACCGTACTCAGGTGGTGGAAGAAAGCGCCAAGGTATATATGATCGCCAAGGCAGCCGGGGAACCCAAAGTGTTAACTGCTGAAGAATATAAGGAAATTCAATCCCTTGAAAGTGAAGCCTATCGTGTACAGTTGTTGCAACAACTCAAGTCTTAAACGGAGATTAATCATTCGTCAAAACATGACATGAAACTGGACAATCCACTATTTTTCTCGACAACTATTGCATAACCTGAAATACCGAGTATAATACTTGGTAAATAGACGAAAAGGGGATGCAATAAACGATGAAAACACATGCTGAATTGAACTCACTTCTTGTTGACGATTATCTGGATCTCCTGAACATTGCGAAACAGCTAGGTGATGACGAATGGAAAGATGCTATTCTGCAAGCATTGAAGGAAGAAGTCGATGCGAATCATCATTTGGATTCTAAAGAGGTAAGACAGGATTTATGGATTCAATTTGAAGGCATTAATGAACAAATGCATGATCTGTTAATGCAACTGAAGCATGCCGACAGTCCTGAGGAGAAAGAGCAGATTATTGAAATGATCTGGGGATTGAAAGTAGACCGTCATGCAATCACACGTAAACTTGAAACCATGAGCCGTGCCAGCGCTGGACATCAATAAGCTCTAGGTTGATTATACATTGAAAACCCGCGTGTTTCCTGGGATTATCCCCTAGGTCGCACGCGGGTTTTGTTTTTGCTTTAATTGTTATTCTATACTTTAAGTGAGTGTTCAAAAAGGTCGGTTTTCAGTACCGAGAAGATGGGATGAAGCTAGAAATGGAGTAGCGGAGCGTAGGGGAAACTACGTGAGCAACGGACATTTCGGCTGAATTCCATATTCGATGCTGATGATGCCATTAGGCATCCTTCGTAATCAAAAGCGGACTTTTTGAACTACCTTTCTTAAAACTGTTTTGCGAAAGTGCGTGCTTGCTCGATAGCCTGTTGCTTGATCTCATCCGCACGATCTTTATACTGATTGTGCCCCTCAACAAAAATGCCATCAAGCTTCGGCACACCGAGGAATGACATGATAATGCTTAAGTAACGATGACCGGATTCCATCTGAGCCGCTGGGCCTTCGGAATAAATGCCACCGCGAGCTTGAATATGCAACGCTTTTTTGTCAGACAACAGTCCAACAGGACCTTGTTCGGTATAACGAAATGTTTTGCCAGCTACGCAGATCGAGTCCACATAAGCCTTCAGAATAGGAGGGAACGAGAAGTTCCACATCGGGGTTACAAAAACATATTTATCTGCTGCGGCAAATTGATCCGACAATTCATTCAAACGGCTTACTTTGGTCTGCTCTTCGGCAGTCAGATCACTACCCGATTGCAGTTTGCCCCAACCACTGAAGACATCTGCATCGATATGGGGGATATCCGAACGATACAGATCGAGGTGAACAACCTCATCAGAAGGGTGACTTTCACGATACGCATCAATAAACGCTTTGCCTGTAGCCATGCTGAAGGAGGTTTCATGATCATGAGGATGGGCAGTAATATACAATAAGGTAGACATGTTGTTATTCCTCTCTGTGCGATTAATGGGGTGAAGCGATCTTGGCAATGATGAAGCGACCGCAGTAGTATGCATCGTTTCCTCCGTTTTATACGTCAGAAAGGGATATGAATGGATTGATCATGATACTGAACTGGATGCTTTATGGTGACCTGATACTCAATCCATGTATAATATATGGGACGAGTATTTATTTTCCAAAGACAATAGGATGAGTGAGATGAGCGCACATGGGAATGGACCTGGAGAAGCAACGATTAAGCATTGAAGCAGCGAAATTGTATTATCAGTCCGATTATAGCCAGCAGGATATTGCCGCAAGATTGGGCGTGTCACGTCCAACCGTATCAAGGTTACTTCAGTACGCCAAAGATCGTGGATACGTCCGGATTGAAATTATGGACCCGCTGGAGGATATCGACATCATTGCCGGAGAACTTAAGTCGAAATATGATCTGGATACGGCACTTGTGTGTTTTGCCCCGTTGAAGAGTGATGAGGAAATACAGAAGCATATTAGCAAACGAGCAGCAGACTACCTTCAAGAGACGGTTCAGGATGCGGATATCATCGGGGTGACTTGGGGAACAACCATGCATGCTGTAGCACGCCAACTTCGTCCCAAGCAGGTCAAAGGTGTCGAAGTCGTACAATTGAAGGGGGGCGTAAGCCACTCCCATGTCAATACCTATGCCGCTGAGATTGTTCATTTGTTCGCTGAGGCATTCCATACGGTACCAAGGTATCTGCCGCTGCCTGTGATTTTCGACAACATTGAAGTAAAAAACATGGTGGAAGCGGATCGACATATCGGCAGAATCGTGGAACTTGGCAGACAGGCCAACATTGCTTTGTTTACCGTGGGTACTGTGAAGGAAGATGCATTATTGTTCAGGCTCGGTTACTTCAATGAAGAAGAGCAACAATTGCTGATGAACTCCGGTGCAGGTGACATATGTTCACGCTTTTTCGACGCGGAAGGTCAGTTGATCAGTGAAGAGATTAACAGCAGAACCGTTGGAATTGATCTAGCAGAGTTGAGAAATAAGGAAAAATCAATCCTTGTCGCCGGGGGACAACGCAAAATTGAAGCCATACACGCCGCGCTCAAAGGTCATTACGCTAATATTCTGGTCACGGATCAGTACACAGCGCAGGCATTACTTCGATTTTAATTTCAAATGGATATGGATGACAACATCTGCCACGTAAAAAGGGCGGATGTTTTGCTTTTTTAGGAAGAAAATATAACGAAGAAGAAATGCAAGTGTAACTGTGAACAAAAGTTCAAGTTGATTTTTACATATGTTCATGTTAGTGTAAGGGTATAGAAAATAACTAGTTCAGATAAGGGAGAGATTCAATTGACTACACCACAATTAGCTAAAATGATCGACCATACGTTGCTTCGTGCGGACGCAACGCAAAGTGAAATGGCCAAGTTAACCGAAGAAGCAAAGCAATATCAGTTTGCTTCCGTATGTGTTAACCCAGGCTGGGTTGCTTATGCTGCTGAGCAGTTGCAGGGTTCTGGCGTAGATATCTGCACCGTTATTGGTTTCCCTCTGGGAGCATCTACATCGGAGACAAAAGCTTTCGAAACGAAAGATGCGATTGCTAAAGGTGCAACTGAAGTCGATATGGTCATCAACATCAGTGCTTTGAAAGATGGCAAAGATGATTTCGTTGAACAAGATATTCGTGCTGTTGTTGAAGCGGCTGCGGGTAAAGCTTTGGTGAAAGTTATTATTGAAACTTGTCTGTTGACGGATGAAGAGAAAGTACGTGCTTGTCAGGCAGCTGTGCGAGCTGGAGCTGATTTTGTTAAAACTTCTACAGGTTTCTCCACAGGTGGAGCAACGCCAGAAGATATCGCTTTGATGCGTCGTACTGTAGGTCCTGATGTTGGCGTTAAAGCTTCCGGTGGCGTACGTAGCCTGGAAGATATGCAGAAAATGATCGAAGCGGGTGCTACTCGTATCGGTGCAAGTTCTGGCGTTAAGATTATGCAAGGTGGTCAGTCTACATCTTCTTATTAAGCAAAAGCACTTTAGAAAAAGCTTAATAAATAAAAGTAATGTTATATTCTCTGTACTTGGGCGTTCGACTCAGGTACAGGGAATACAACTTACACTTTTTTAATTAACGGAACTTATTGTAAGCGCTTCATAAGTTTTCTGAAAGATTACTGATAAAAATGCTTAAGAACCCTTTGAGCTGAATTTTCACATCCGGCTTAACTACCTTCAAAGGAGAAATCAAATGAAATTTCTAATTGCCCTTCTTGGTTTACTCGTTGTTTTTGGACTGGCTTATATCGCGAGCAACGGCAAAAAGCAGATTCGTTACCGGCCGCTGGCTATCATGATTGTTTTGCAAGTTATACTAGCTTATGCTCTGTTGAATACAGGAGTGGGTACTTTTTTAATTGGCGGTTTCGCGACCGTATTTAAAAGTTTACTCGACTATGCGAATGAAGGTATCGCATTTGTATTTGGGGGTTTGACTACCGTAGGTGCCGAAAGCGGGGGGGCACCGTTCTTCCTCAGCGTATTGATGCCGATTGTTGTCATCTCCGCCCTTATCGGTATATTGCAGTATATCCGAATCTTGCCTTTTGTTATAAAATATATTGGTCTGGTATTAAGCAAAATCAACGGAATGGGCAGACTGGAATCATATAACGCGGTTGCTTCGGCTGTATTGGGGCAATCTGAAGTGTTCATTTCTGTGAAAAAACAAATTGGGTTGTTGCCAAAACATCGGCTGTACACCTTGTGTGCTTCGGCGATGTCCACGGTATCGATGTCGATTGTTGGTGCTTATATGACCATGATCGAGCCGAAATATGTGGTTACAGCTCTTGTACTGAACCTGTTTGGCGGTTTTATCATTGCTTCGATTGTGAATCCTTATGAGGTTACAGAGGAAGAAGATATATTGGAAGTACAGGAAGAGGAAAAACAGTCCTTCTTCGAAATGCTTGGCGAATACATCCTGGATGGATTCAAAGTTGCTATCATCGTAGCTGCGATGTTAATCGGTTTTGTTGCCTTGATTGCACTTGTTAACGGAATTTTCAGCGCTGTGCTTGGCATTTCGTTCCAAGAGCTACTTGGTTATGTGTTTGCACCATTTGCCTTCATCATGGGTGTTCCATGGAAAGAAGCGATTCAGGCAGGAAGTATTATGGCAACCAAAATGGTATCCAACGAATTCGTAGCTATGCTTAATTTGAAGGAAACTGCAATGTCTGCCAGAACAACGGGTATCGTATCTGTCTTCCTCGTGTCGTTCGCCAACTTCTCCTCCATCGGTATCATTGCTGGTGCGGTGAAGGGACTCCATGAGAAGCAAGGGAATGTGGTCGCCCGCTTCGGTCTGAAGCTGCTTTACGGTGCTTCGCTTGTCAGCGTGCTGTCAGCGATCATTACTGGACTGTTCTTGTAAGCTGGATTATTTGGAAGGAGTGCTTAAGTTATGTCAACATTCAAAAGAGTACATCTGATTGTTATGGATTCTGTAGGGATCGGCGAAGCGCCGGATGCAGCAGAATTTGATGATTTTGATGTAGATACCTTTGGTCACATTGCACGTGAACGCGGAGGTCTGAAAATGCCTCACATGGCCAGTCTCGGACTGTCCAACATCAAAGAAATCGAGGGTGTCCCTGTAGCGGATACACCTAAAGCGTATTACACCAAGATGCAGGAAGCATCCAGAGGCAAAGACACAATGACAGGTCACTGGGAGCTGATGGGTCTTTACATTGATACACCTTTCCGTGTGTTCGAGAATGGTTTCCCCGATGAGTTGATTCAGCGCATTGAAGAGAAAACGGGCCGCAAAGTAATTGGTAACA
This sequence comes from Paenibacillus sp. SRL342, assembly GCF_984798905.1. Taxonomy (NCBI): domain Bacteria; kingdom Bacillati; phylum Bacillota; class Bacilli; order Caryophanales; family Paenibacillaceae; genus Paenibacillus; species Paenibacillus sp. SRL342. Next base: position 4,017,798 of record NZ_OZ481790.1, on the reverse strand, counting down.
AACCGGCCAGCGGCACGGAAATTCTGGATGAGCTGGGTGCAGAGCATGTTGAAACTGGCGCGCTCATCGTGTACACATCCGCGGATTCGGTTCTGCAAATTGCAGCACATGAGGACGTTGTTCCACTGAAAGAATTGTATGAGATCTGTGAGTTCTGCCGTGAGATTACACTTGAAGATCCGTACATGCTGGGCCGCATTATTGCACGTCCATTTGTAGGAGAAGCGGGTAACTGGAAACGTACTGCGAATCGTCATGACTATGCACTCAAACCTTTTGGTCGTACGGTTATGAATGAACTGCAAGATGGTGGATTTGATGTGATTGCCTTGGGCAAAATCGCAGATATCTATGATGGCGAAGGTGTAACCAAGGCCGTTCGTACCGTCTCTAACATGGATGGTATGGACAAGTTGTCCGAAACGATGGATGAAGAGTTCACTGGACTCAGCTTCCTGAACCTGGTTGATTTTGATGCCCTGTACGGTCATCGTCGTGATCCGCAAGGTTATGCTCAGGCACTTGAAGACTATGATGCACGGCTGCCAGAGATTTTTGCCAAAATGACCAATGATGATCTGCTGCTGATCACAGCTGACCATGGTAACGATCCAACATACCGTGGTACAGACCATACACGTGAATATGTACCACTCCTTGCCTACTCTCCGCGCTTCAGCGAGGGCAAAAAGCTTGATCTGCGCAGCACATTTGCTGACCTTGGCGCAACCGTAGCTGAGAACTTTGGAGTGAAAATGCCGGAATATGGTACCAGCTTCCTGAAGGATTTGAAATAAGTTAATTCTAGGTGACGGAAACTTTAGGATTTAAGTATTTTTTCAAAAAATAGATAAGGGATGTCGGAGTAGCTGAGGCTGCTCCGGTTCCTGCCATCGTAATAGAGATAAACATATAACTGGAGGAGATTCATTCATGAGTACACATATTGGAGCAAAACCCGGAGATATCGCAGAAACGATCCTATTGCCAGGAGACCCTTTGCGCGCGAAGTATATTGCAGATACGTATCTTGAAGATGTTGTATGTTACAACGAGGTTCGTGGAATGCTCGGTTACACAGGTACATATCAAGGACACCGGATTTCGGTGCAAGGTTCAGGAATGGGTATTCCGTCCTTCGCAATCTATGCAAACGAACTGATCAGCGAATATGGCGTGAAAAACCTGATTCGTGTAGGTACTTGTGGCGGTATGCAGGAGCATGTACGTGTACGTGACGTTATCCTTGCACAAGCAGCATGTACAGATTCCAGCATGAACAAACACGTATTCGGTGGTTATGACTTCTCACCAATCGCTACGTTCTCCCTGCTGAAAGAAGCATATGACCGTGCAACAGCTAAAGGTATGAAGATTCACGTCGGTAACGTATTCAGCTCCGATTCTTTCTACCGCGATGACCGTTCCGTAACCGAGAAGTTGATGAAACACGGCGTACTCGGCGTAGAGATGGAAACAACAGCATTGTACACTATCGCTGCCAAGTTTGGTGTTAACGCACTGACGATCCTGACGGTAAGTGACCATTTGCTGACAGGCGAAGAAACATCTGCCGAAGAACGTCAAAAAACGTTCAATGACATGATGGTTGTTGCCCTGGATACAGCAATCACTCTGTAATTGTTGCATTTTATATTCATAATCATTTGATTTGGCTCGAAACTTTTGTTTTAAGCACGTAGTGAAGGAACCGGAATTGATTCTGAAGAAGCGAAGCGTTGAAGGAACGATCCGGAGCCGTAACGGACTAACATCAAAGTGTTCTATACAATCAGTACACACACAAGGAGAGATCATCATGAGAATGGTAGACATTATTGCCAAGAAACGCGACGGAAAAGAACTGACAACAGCTGAGATTGATTTTGTTGTTCAAGGATACACACAAGGAGAAATCCCGGATTATCAAGTCAGCGCATGGGCGATGGCGGTGTTTTTCAAAGATATGACAGACAAGGAACGCGCGGATCTGACGATGTCAATGGTGAATTCCGGTGAAACGATCGACCTGTCAGCTATCGAAGGCATCAAAGTAGACAAGCACTCCACAGGAGGAGTGGGCGATACAACAACACTGGTACTTGCTCCGCTTGTTGCTGCGCTGGATGTTCCTGTTGCCAAAATGTCCGGACGTGGACTTGGTCACACGGGTGGTACAACAGACAAGTTGGAATCCGTTGCTGGTTTCCACGTAGAGCTTGAAAAAGAAGAGTTCATTCGCCTCGTAAACGAACACAAGGTTGCAGTTATTGGACAAAGTGGTAACCTTACGCCTGCAGATAAAAAGCTCTATGCACTGCGTGACGTAACAGCTACCGTTAACTCCATTCCACTGATTGCCAGCTCCATCATGAGTAAGAAAATTGCAGCAGGTGCAGATGCAATCGTATTGGATGTTAAAACGGGTGCTGGTGCATTCATGAAAACAACGGAAGATGCTAAAGAATTGGCACATGCCATGGTAAGCATCGGTAACAATGTTGGACGTAAAACGATGGCTGTTATCTCCGATATGTCCCAACCACTGGGTCTGGCGATTGGTAACGCGCTTGAAGTGAAAGAAGCAATCCTCACCCTGCAAGGTAAAGGTCCAAAAGATCTGGAAGAACTGTGTCTGGCTCTTGGACGTCAGATGGTATTCCTTGCTGGCAAGGCAGATTCCTTGGAGCACGCTGAGGAAAAATTGAAAGAAGTGATCCAGAACGGTAAAGCCCTGGAGAAATTCAAAGATTTCCTGGCAAACCAAGGCGGAGACGCTTCGGTTGTAGATCATCCAGATCGTTTGCCACAAGCACAATATCTGGTTGAAGTCCCAGCAGACAAAGACGGTTATGTTGCCGGAATCGTCGCTGACGAAATCGGAACTGCAGCAATGCTGCTTGGCGCAGGCCGTGCAACAAAAGAGTCCGAGATCGATCTCGCGGTTGGTCTGATGTTGAATAAAAAAGTCGGTGACCCAGTCAAAGCTGGTGAGTCCCTCGTAACGATTCATGCCAATCGTGAAGACGTAGCAGATGTCATCGCGAAGATCAAAGAAAACATTACAATTGCGGATCATGCCGATGCTCCTGTATTGGTTCATGATATCGTAACGGAATAATACAATCAGAGCAGACGAGATGTAATCTCATGTCTGACTGAACATGAAAGCCCCAAAGCGATGTAATCCATTGCTTTGGGGCTTTTTGTCGTTGAGGTTCAAGTAGTTACTACTACTACTTGAACCTACGGGCTCTTTATTTTCTCATACACCATCACCGAGTCCGCATTGGTATAAATATAAGGCGTGGATGGCTCGGATACAGGTGTCACCTTTGTGGCCCGAATCTCAATCGTATCCTTACCGTTAACCTGTGCAGAGCCTATGCTGCCATCAATCTGCACCCAGCTGTCTGTAGGGAAGCTATCCGCTTCTGGGATGTGAATCATCACGCCAAAGGGAGCCGCATCCGCGGGGCAACACATGACGAGAAACCGTCCCAGTGCAAAATGTGATTCATGATCCATACTTTTGTCCCGATAAACGAACCCGGTTAAGGAGATATCTTTGCCTACAAATTGTCGCTGGAACATATCGATCGTGCCGAGGGTTTCAGAGAAGATCTCGGGATAGACTCGGATGACCTGTTCTGCATACAACTTCTCCGCCAGTTCAGCGAATTCACGGCTATACTCGTCTGGGGGAATGAATTGTACTTTGGTAGCCGATGCAGGCTGAACGGTCGTTGGTTTTTTTGTGTGATCTTGTACATTCAATTGTGTTGCCGGATCAGGTAAAGGCTCTTTGCGACGAATCTCGGGAGGGGCATAAGTGAGAGACATGCCTTTCTGGCTAGCCATGGAGCTGCCGAGCGCCCGATCAGGTAACAGAAACCCCAGCAACAAGGGGATAGCAATCAGACCATATACCAACGAGCTGCGTAGGAAACCGGAAGGAGGTGGATGTTCACAATCGCAATGAATCTCGTTACTACTGAACAGTCCATGCCACGCCATGATAACTGCAATAAACAATAAGGGAACAGGGCAGCATAACAGCAGTTTTTGCATGGTAGGCGCCAAATAATAATGAAGCGAATCACTTGAATTCAAGTGAATAATGTACACTGCCACCCCGCCGATCCAGCCCGCACGAATCAGGTTATGCCATTGAATGATGTGTGATCTTGGAACGGGAGGTTTGGTCATCGTATAGACCGTGTGATTCATATCATCACCTCATCTCTATTCATAGTCAGGATGAAAGTTCATGGGATTAACCATTCAGGTCATGAAGTATGTTGCTCAACCTTTATACCAGCAGGTTAATCAACCATGAGCCAGCGAAGACGAGCGTAATAATGGCTAGACTTAGACCAATAACAAACCGGGTACGGAAGGTGGAGAGCAGCATGAGCGTGCTTTTGAAATCCAGCATTGGACCAAGCACAAGGAAGGATACCAGCGGCCCCAGTGCAAACGTATGTGAGAACGCAGAAGCCACAAAAGCATCTGAAGTGGAGCAGAGAGACAATACATAAGCAAATCCCATCATAAACACATAGGAGGCGACAGGACCATTGCCAAGTGAGATCAGATCGCTGCGGCTAATGAATGTCTGGATGCAGGCTGTAATCAGGGCACCAATCACCAGATATTTGCTCATATCGACAAATTCGTCTCCGGCGTGAATGAAGAAGCTGCGCCAGTTTTTTACATGGTTATGATCATGATCATTTGCGTGTCCATGAGGTTGCGCCATTTTAAACCCGGGATGTGTCTTGACCTCTGTCACTGCGATCTTTGGCATCCGAAGGGGATTTCGACGAACAAACACATACACAAGCATGCCTATGGAAGCTGCTACGGCAAAGGCCAGCCCCATACGGGCAATGGTAATCTCAGGATGGGAGGGAAAGGCAAGCAAGGTTGCCGTAAATACGATGGGATTGACTACGGGACCACTCAAGATGAACGTAACTGCGATATAGGCTGGCATGCCTTTGTGCATCAACCTTCTCACTACCGGGATCATGCCGCATTCACAGATGGGAAAAATAATACCGAGTAGTCCTGCGACCAGCACGCCGCCGATAGGATTCTTGGGCGTGAGTTTGCGGACCATTTCTTCGGATACAAACCATTGCATGAGCGAGGATAATAGCACACCCATGAGCAGAAAAGGTGCGGCTTCAAGGAAAATACCTATGAATACGGTTTTCATATTTTGCAAAGCTTCACTGTTCCATGCTTCCTTCAGGTCTGGAGCCATTGTGATCAACACGGGAACAAGAAATGCACAAGGGATCAGGAAGGACAGGAGCTTCAAATTGGCTGCCATTTTCATGAAACAGACCTCCACAACTAGGACTTTGCTAAAATATATGCTTGTACGTGCAGCAACATACATCATTCCTATGTTCTAATCAACATTTTTACGATTAATCAAGATTCTTCATCCATATGTAGAACTGGCGTGAACTTGAATGTTCATTTTCCGGCGTGGAGTTGACAAAAGAAAAGCTATAGACTAATATCATTAAATAGTAATAATTACGATTAAATAAGAGGAGGCAACAACCATGAGAGTCATTGTAACTTTAGCCTGCACCGAGTGCGGGGACCGCAACTATACAACAACCAAGAACAAACGTAACCATCCAGAGAGACTTGAGATGAAGAAGTACTCCCCACGTTTGAAGAAAATGACGATTCACCGGGAAACACGCTAAATTTTTTTGCTCATTTTAAATCGTAATATTTACGGAAAGAGGGGAAGACATGATATTATCCTCCATGCGTGATGTTGTATTTGGATATGGCAAAGAGCCGGTCATTGATCAACTGTCGCTGGATATCCATGTGGGAGAGTTCATAGGCATTACTGGCCCTAATGGTTCTGCCAAAACAACCCTGTTAAAGCTGCTGCTGGGGCTATTGAAGCCCTGGAGCGGCACGATACATACGAATTCGCAGTTGAAACGTGGGAACACATCCAATATCGGCTATGTGCCCCAACAGGTGGCATCGTTTAATAGTGGATTTCCCAGCACGGTGAACGAACTGGTCCGATCCGGATGTTATACCAGACTGGGACTTTTTCGCAGATTTACATCGGAACAGGATGCCATCGTTGAACGCAGTTTGCGTGAGGTCGGTATGTGGGAATATCGGAATACACGCGTCGGTGAGTTGTCCGGTGGACAGAAACAGCGGATCTGTATTGCCAGAGCCATGGCTGGGCAACCGCAGGTTCTAGTACTGGATGAGCCAACAACGGGAATGGACCGCCACAGCCGTAAAGGATTTTACAATCTGATGCGCCACTATGTTGATGCTCATGGGATAACGATTATTATGGTTACTCATGGACTGGAAGAGATGGGAGATCGATTGGACCGAACCATTACTCTGGAACGGCAAGAAAGTGAGGAATGGCAGTGTTTGAGTACGAATTCATGCAACGTGCCTTCTGGGCAGGTGGACTGATTGGAGTCATGGCTCCAATTCTTGGGGTTTATCTGATGCTCAGGCGGCAGGTCCTAATGGCAGACACGTTATCCCATGTCTCACTCGCAGGGGTGGCGCTCGGTTCGGTCATGAATCTTAACCCGGTGGTCTGCGGATTTGCCGTTGCCATTATCGGTGCATTACTGGTTGAACAACTGCGGCGAAGTTACCGAACCTACAGCGAGGTACCTGTGGCGATCATCATGACTTCGGGGCTGGCTCTTGCTGTAGTGTTGATGAGTCTCAAAACCAATCTGTCCAAAACATTCAGCTCATACTTATTTGGATCTATTGTCGCGGTTAGCGATATACAATTGTGGATGATGGCAGGAGTATGTGTCATAGGTTTACTTTTTTTCATCCTGCTCCGGAGACCGTTGTATAGCTTTACGTTTGATGAAGAGACAGCTTCCATTGGAGGCGTTCAGGTGAAAGGATTATCGTTTGCATTTGCCATTCTGACAGGAATGACTGTAGCATCAGCCATGCCGATCGTCGGTGTGCTACTAGTGTCTGCTCTCATTGTATTGCCCGCTGCCTTGGCACTAAGAGTGTCTCGCAGTTTTACAACAGCCATTATTGTTGCGATAATTACAGGTTTAATCGGTATTTTTAGCGGACTCACCGCATCTTACCATCTAAATACACCACCGGGAGGAACAATTGCACTCATCCTGTTGGTCATCCTATTGACTGGAATATCAGCGCAAAAGCTGATTGCACGATATAACCGCAAGCGCCATCGCAAAGAAACGAAATCACAGCACGTCATTCTGGTCAACCATTCTAGGAGGAATATATCACATGAAACTCAGTAAAAAAGCTACGCTCGGATTGTTGTTTAGTCTTACACTTATCGTCGCAGGCTGCGGACAAAAATCCGCTTCTGATGCAAATACAAGTTCTACGGGTGCTTCTAATACGGTCTCCACAGAGAATGAAGTAGCAAAATTAAACGTGCAGGTTAGTTTCTACCCCATGTATGAATTCACTAAAAATGTAGCAGGCGACCTAGCGGATGTACATACGCTCGTTCCAGCAGGAATGGAGCCTCATGATTGGGAACCAACACCGCAAGATATTGCCAGCATTGAAAAAGCGGATGTGCTTGTATATAACGGTGCGGGTATGGAATCATGGATGGATCAGGTCACCGGAAGTCTGAGCAATGCTTCACTCATTCAAGTGGAAGCAAGCAAAGACATCAACCTGCTTGAAGGTGGAGAGCATGATCACCATCATGAAGATTCAGAGGCAACAGAACATGACCACGATCATGACCATGGGATTGAAGCGACTACAGAAGAACACGTCCACGATCATGACGCCGAGGCAGAAGCAGGACATGATCACGATCACGGGGGACTGGATCCCCACGTATGGCTGTCACCTGCATTGGCTGTAAAAGAAGTGCGCAATATTGAAGCAGGTTTGGCGCAGGCTTCTCCAGAACACGCTGAACAGTTCAAGCAGAATGCAGATGCCTATGTTGCTCAACTGGAGTCACTGGATCAGGACTTCAAGGCGGCTGTGACGGAAAGTAAACGCAAGGATTTCATCACACAACACGCTGCATTTGGTTATCTGGCACAGGAATACGGATTGCAACAGGTGCCTATCGCAGGATTGTCTCCTGAGCAGGAACCTTCGGCAGCGCAGATGGCATCTGTCATTGATTTTGCAAAAGAGCATCAGGTGAAGACGATTTTCTTCGAAACACTGGTTTCATCCAAAGTGTCTGAGACGATTGCAAGTGAAGTGGGGGCCAAGACAGCTGTATTGAACCCGATTGAGGGACTTACCGAGGAAGAAATTGCGGCGGGAATGGACTACATCAGTGTGATGAGAAAGAATCTGGAGGCTTTAGAACTGGCACTGAACGAATAATTAAAGATCAGTTTGATGCCTTTCACCGAAAAAGGTACAATAATACAACATGCTGAGGAATGGAGTGCCATTCCTTTGCCTTTTTGCGAAGCAGAGAGCACAGTGATGTGCTCTCTCTTTGTTGAATAAGGGACCGGATCGAGGAGAACAGGAGGACGCATTAGATGAATTTAAATGAAGAACATGAAGTGCTGTTAAGTGAACAGCCTGCCCATCTGTGGAGACGGCGTAAGCTCGAGCTGATGCACTGGACGGAACGTGATAAACATACGGTATCCGCGAAGAAAACGGAGATTTGGAACGGTGTTGAAGTTGATGCAGAGCTTGTGAACGCATTGTCCATACTTCGGAATGCGGGCGTGAAGACTGAATTTTCATGTGCAGGGGTGAGTCCGCTTGATGAACCTGTCGATCATTCCCTCTATGCGTATGTTACCCTTGTGCAAAGTGAAGTTGCGGATCAATTCGTGAACTACGCGCTCCGTCGGATGCGGAATCGACTGCTCGTTACGCTAGAGGCCGAAAAGGGCCGCTATGATCTATCTTCTTTTTTCATTGGACACAATCGGAGCTTCTGCTGGTGGATGGAGCACTGTGCTCTACAGTTTTGGAAGCCGAAACGAATCGATTGAAAAAAGCGTAGTATAAAGGATAGGCTTGTTTATTTGAAGGTAAAGGAGGTATGGCACGATTGAATAAGTGGGTCAAAACGATACTTTTTCTACTAGGCTCCGTCTTTCTTACACGATTCATCCCATTTTCGTCCTTGTTCCGTAACCTGGATACGATGATTCACGAATTCGGTCATGCACTAATGACACTGGTATTGTCCGGTAAAGTGCTGCGCATTGAATTGTACGCTGATCATAGTGGTGTAACTTACTCTTCCATGCTGACGCCAGGCAGATCGATCCTGGTTTCTCTGGCGGGATATATCAGTGCATCACTGTTCGCCTGGCTGTTGTTTTACTTATACCGCAGAGGCTTGCACATGTGGGGACTCGGTATTATGACAGCTGTCGCTCTGGTGTCACTCCTGTTATATGTAAGAGGGGAGTTTGGCATGTTATGGCTGACCGGGTTCATCGTACTGAATGTTGTCATTATGATTTTTGGTGCCAAGATCGTGAAGTTCTATTATCTGTTACTGGCGTTTCTTACGCTGGAAGAGTCGGTCGTTAGTGCCGTATACGTTGGATTAATGTCCTGGACTCAGCCTTCACGGGCAGGGGATGCAGCGAATCTTGCTCAGCAGACGTTCCTTCCGGCGCTATTCTGGGGCACGTTGTTCGCTTTGTTTGCACTGTGGTGTGCCAAGGGAGCACTCAGTCTCTTTTTCCGCAAAGAAGGCACTTCGCGACCGTCACGGTCTCGGGGATTACGAAGAGCGTAACGGATAGTAAGTTATATAAAGCAAAGAAGGCACTTCCTTTCTTCATAAAAGGATAGTGCCTTTTGTTATTGAACTTACATCTGATATTAGAGCCTGATATTAAAGATATTGAACCTAATCTCCAAGATTATCCCATAGGACATAAAAGTAATAAATCTCTTCCATAATCGCCTTATCATCCTCTGCCGCAACGCCGCCCTTGATCCGAGCAAGGGTGCCCAGTATATCATATATCGTTTCACGCTCCACACTGAACTGAATGCGGTTGACGATTTTATCCCAGGCCTTCATTGCGTAATTAACTTGAGACTTGGCTTCAGTCCATTGATTACCCTTAACCTGTTGCTCTAACGTTTGTATAGATTCAAGCAAGCGATCATCGGTGCCAAAGGGCTTTTTGAGAAAGGATCCGCTAGCCATAATTGCAACGAACACAAGAATGAGGAAGATCGGAAGCACATATAGCAGCCAGAAACGCGTTTTCATTCAACCGCCTCCTTGATGTGAAGAGTTTAGAAAGGCCCCTCATAATCGCCCATATCTATTTTTTCAGTGATTTTATCCTTGAACAGATCTACATACAATTTGTCATTGGGCAATATGGCGGCAAAAGCAATATCCTGTATCGTGATCTTTTGTTTCTTGAGCTGCTCGCTGAGCCAGTTGATATCTTTGTTTCTTTCCTCCAGATTTTGCTTAATCAGCAGGCCATCAATGATAATCTCGGTCATTAGCTTGCTCTTGGGCGGGTGCATATGCATGTCTTTGGCGGTTACCGGTTGATTCTCAGGTTTCAATACAACTGAAAGGCTGCCGTCCGGTTCCAGAATGGCATAATCCAGCGTTGTGATATCAAATACATCCTTTTGCCGCAGCATCATGGTCAATTCGTCAATTTTGACTCGCATTTTACTCAGGTTCTGTTCGAGAATTTTACCGTTCTGGATGATCAATGTGGGATCAGAGTCCATTAATTTGGAGATGGTGCGATTTTTAAGTGTAATATACTGAAAGATGATCGTAATGATTGTGAAAATGGTCAAGGCCACAAAATGAATCCACGCTTTCGATGAGAGATCGGTTGCAAAAGTCCCTGCAATGGAACCAATTGTGATGCCGTTAATATAATCAAAATACGTCAAGTTACCCATCTGTTGTTTGCCCAGCACCCTTGTGTAGATGATCAGAGTCAGAAAGGCAATAATAGAGCGTACGGCAACAACCCATGTTTCTTCCATCATGTATGTATCACCTTCCTTTACTTCACTTCGCATAGTTACTATAACAAGCTTTTCCTACACTGGATGATCTTATGCTTGAACGCAAAAAACCGAAACCTGGGTAAGTATCCCAAGTTTCGGTTTCTATAAATTCTCTATATTAGTTGAACTGATTAATTACACGTTACTCGTTATACACCAGAATAGGCCATAAATCCGCCATCTACCGGAATGACTGTGCCAGTGACAAAGCCGGATTGTCTTTCATCCGCAAGCCACATCAATGTGCCAAGCAGGTCTTCCGGTTTGCCAAAGCGGCGCATAGGAGTATGGGCAATGATTTTACTCGAACGTTCGGTAGGAGAACCGTCTGGTTGCAGTAACAGATTACGATTTTGCTCAGTCAGGAAAAACCCGGGTGCAATAGCATTGACACGAATTCCGGATTCGGCCAGATGAACGGCGAGCCACTGCGTGAAGTTGTTAATGGCTGCCTTCGCAGCGCTGTACGCTGGAACTTTCGTCATGGGCGATGGGGCGCTCATGGAAGAAATGTTTATGACAGTAGCGGGAACATCGCGCTCTATCATATGTTTTGCAAAGATCTGAGTAGGGATGAGAGAACCGACAAAATTCAGATCCATCACCTGACGAAATCCCTCTACACTTACATCGAAAAATGTAGTGACATCGCTCTTTTCCAGATCTTCCAATCTGAAAATTTCATTCGTGGTGTTGGCACTGGCGTTATTGCCACCTGCGCCATTGATCAGAATATCACATGGTCCGAGCTGTTCCAGCACCGCATCTGCCGCTGCTTGCACACTATCGGCCTGGGTTACGTCACAGGCAATAGCAATCGCTCTGCCACCTGCGGCTTCAATCGCAGCTACAACTTCCTGCCCCTTGGACACGGTACGATTCAGGATGGCTACACTTGCACCATGCCGAGCGAGTTCTTCCGCCATGGAGCGGCACAGTACTCCAGCACCTCCGGTGATTACAGCTGTTCTGCCATTGAGACGAGATGAGCGTTCATATTGGTGTTCACTCATGCTTTTGCCCTCCTTTGCAGGGAATCCCAGACGCCCCAGAGATACATGATCCCCAAAGCCCGGTCATAAAGTCCATAACCAGGTCGGCACTGTTCTCCCCAGAGATGACGACCGTGGTCGGGTCTTGCATACCCTTCATAACCGATATCGTGATAAGCCTCAACAACCCCTGCAATATCAACACTGCCATCCTGACTGCGATGTGAGGTCTCGATAAAGTCGCCATTATCGTAGATTTTGACATTACGAATGTGGGCAAATGGAATCCGATCCTTGAACTCGTGTATCATCCCGATAATGTCATTATCAGCATTTGCTCCCAAAGAGCCACTGCATAGTGTCACGCTGTTGTAAGGGCTGTCATAAAGATTCAAATATTTCCGAACATTCTCCTGACTTGTAATAATCTTTGGTAATCCAAAGATTGGCCATGGCGGGTCATCCGGATGGATGGCCATTCGAATCCCCAGCTGTTCGGCTGTAGGCATAATCTCTTGCAGGAAATAACGTGCGTGCTCCCACATATGATCCTCGGTTACATCCTTGTAGGCTTCGAACAGACCTGTTAAATATTGCAATCGTTCCGGTTCCCAACCTGGCATGGTGAGTGCGGAGTTTTCCGTAATGCGTCGAACGAGTTCTAGAGGTTCTATATCTGCGAGTTTACTGTGCTCATAGAAGAGGGCAGTTGAGCCATCCTCCATTTCCTTGTGCATATCCGTGCGAAGCCAGTCGAAGATTGGCATAAAGTTGTAACAGATGACCTTCACACCAACTTGAGCCAGTTTCTCCATTGTTTTAATATAGTTCGCAATGTATTTATCCCTTGATGGCAGGCCCAACTTGATATCCTCATGGATGTTCACACTCTCAACGACATCCAGATGTAACCCGGCCTTGTCCGCTGCTGTTTTGACAGCGAGTATTTTGTCCATTGGCCATTCCTCGCCAGCAGGAACATCGTGCAGTGCCCACACAATACCTTCAACTCCCGGAATCTGCCGGATATGATCCAGCGTTACCGTATCATTGCCTTCGCCGAACCAGCGAAAAACCATTCTCATCACGTTCACCTCATCATGAATAGTAGGAAGAAAAATTCAGTCATTGAAAATAGGACGGATATGTATCCTGCAGGACAGCCAAATCGGTGACAGTTAAATGCAAGTGTTCCTGCATCAGTCGCTCTGCTGTGTCGGCATCATGCTGCTGAATGGCCTTGACCATAGACCGGTGCTGTTCAATCAGGTGATCCCACTGGTGGTCTGAGGATAGGCGTAACATGCGACTTCGATTCAAATGTACATTCATCTGCTGGATAACAGTCCAGGTGTTGCTTTTGTTGCAGCCTGCAAAAAGAGTGCTATGGAATTCCTCATCCAATTGGAACATTCGTTCATCATCCGGTTTGACCCTGCATTCCTGTTGCCATGCAAGGTTCTGTTCAAGAGCTACCATCTGTTCGTTCGGAAAGTTCTCGCAGGCGAGCCTGATTACGGCTCGTTCGAGCTGTTCACGCATGAACCGTGCTTCCTCAACGAGGTCGACCTGAATCAGAGAGACGTATGTGCCACGCTGTGGATACACTTCTAGCAGACCTTCCTGAGCAAGCCTTACAAAACTTTCTCGAACAGGTGTCCGGCTTACCTGGAATTCCAGCGAAATCTCCTTCTCAGAAATAGCTGTTCCCGGAGGCATTTTCAAACTCAAAATGAGTTGTTTCAGCGTGAAGTAAACGACATCTCGCGTTGAGTAAGATTGCTTATTATTCATGGAAGACATATTGCTCGCAACAGGCAACAAACCGGCTTTGGATGATAACTTTGGGGTATATTCCACAACTTCAACTCCTTCAATGCCATACTACCATACTTGTATGGTAGTATGGAAGCGCTTTATCATCATTATATTAAATTTAGTTGATGGTTCACTTGCAGTTCATGTGATTAAAGAGTACAATCCAGTTATTAGGTTCGAATGTTTAAACGAACAGACATCAGACAGAAAATAATATGCGTAGAAATAATAAAGAAGAAATAGTATAGAGGTGAAACCATGGGACAAAAAGCAATTAGCGTTTTTCAAACCTGTATCCCGTTATTTCAGGTGTTAAGTGACAACCATCGTCAATCCATTTTGCTGACACTTACCGAGAAGGGCAGAATGACGGTGAATGAAATTACTGAACAATCCAGCCTATCCCGGCCAGCCATATCTCATCATCTCAAGCTGTTGTTAGAGAAGGGACTTATATCTGTGGAACAGAAAGGCACACAGCGCTATTATTCGGCTTCATTGAATGCATCGGTGGAACTGTTGAAGGAACTGGTAGCTGCTCTGGAAGAAGAGTGTCTGTAGATTAATAGTAATAAAACATGCTTTTGCATGTGCCTTATAGGTTCGTAAGTTTAAACGCTTGATCAATAATAAATAGAGGGGTGTGTATATATGACAACGACTATACAGGAAGTAACCAGTCAGGAAGTTGAACAGATCTTGGAGCAGCAACGACAGTTCTTTCGTTCCGGGGCCACACGATCTGCAGAAGCTCGAATTGCACGTCTGACCCAACTCAAGCAGGCCATCCAAAAGTACGAATCCAGACTGACAGGAGCTCTCTATCAGGATTTGGGCAAAAGTGAGTTCGAATCCTACACAACCGAGATCGGATTCATGATGGATAGCATCACACACACCATTCGTAAAGTGAATAAATGGGTGAAACCCGTTAAAGTGAAAACGCAAATGGCGCTCCTGGGTTCGAAAAGTTATATCATACCCGAACCCTATGGGGCGGTTCTGATCATCGGACCGTTTAATTATCCTTTTCAACTCTTAATCGAACCATTGGTAGGTGCTATTGCGGCAGGCAACACAGCCGTGCTCAAAGCGTCAGAGAATACACCTGCGGTGTCCGCTGTTGTCCGTGAAATGATTGCGAGCGTATTCGAACCCGCATACGTACAAGTGCTCGATGGTGCAAAAGATACAACGACAGCACTGATTAACGCGCCATTCGACTATATCTTTTTTACAGGCAGTGTGCCGGTAGGCAAAATTGTGATGGAGGCAGCTGCCAAAAATCTCGTTCCCGTTACGTTAGAACTGGGAGGCAAAAGTCCTGTTATCGTTGATGAACAGGCGGATATCAAAGTAGCAGCTGAGCGCATTATATGGGGCAAACTGCTCAATACGGGACAGACCTGTATCGCACCCGATTATTTACTTGTGCATGAGCGTGTGAAGGAACCGTTAATTACAGAGATGAAAGCAGCGATCGTGTCCTTCTTTGGTTCGGATATCCAGCACAACAAGGACTATGGACGAATCGTGAACAAGGGACATTTTAAACGTCTGACAACTTTGATTGAGCGGGATCAGGCCAAAGTGATATATGGGGGAGCTTCGGATGAGGAAAATCGCTTCATTGAACCTACTTTAATTGATGCGGAGTCCTGGGATGCAGCAACGATGGAAGATGAGATTTTTGGACCGATTCTGCCAATCATTAGCTACCGTAACATTGATGAAGCCATTGTAGAAATCGTAAAGCGGCCGAAACCACTCGCCTTGTATCTGTTCACTTCCGACACCCGGGTTCAGGACAAAGTGCTGCGCGAAGTTTCTTTTGGGGGCGGCTGCATTAACGATACCATCACGCATGTAGCGAATCCGCGTCTGCCATTTGGCGGTGTTGGTCATTCTGGTATTGGCTCGTATCACGGGCAGTACAGCTTCGAAACCTTCTCTCATCTCAAAAGTGTACTGAAAAAAAGCACCAAATTGAATCTGCCGATTCTGTATCCACCGTATGATAACAAGCTGAAGCTGATTAAGCGTTTGTTAAAATAACACTTCATATAAAAACAGAGAACAACTTGAATCGAATCATGCAAAGAGTTTAAGCCCAACAGCCTGCTACTGGACCTTATTCCAGAGCAGGCTGTTCCTGTCGGTAACGGGATGGTGACATGCCAGACCAGCGCTTGAACTGACGACTGAAATGGGCAATATCCTTATAACCAAGCATGACGGCAATATTCTGAACGGACAGCTTCGGATTGCCCAGAAGAAGCTTCGCTTCATGCAAAACCAACTGGGACAATACAGCACGTGGAGACTGACCAAACACCTGCTTGAACACGCGATTACAGTGAGAAGAACTGATGCCCAGCTCTGCTGCAATATCATCAATGCCATAGTGACCGTTGGATTCGTGTCCCTGTTTGAATTGTTGACTCATCAGGCCTTGCAATCGATTACGAATCTGGTGGGCGAGTTCGATCTTCTCGTGTCCGTCGGTAAACCATTGCGCTGCCTCTTGCGAGACTGCCTCCCACAGATGGCCAAATAGTTCAAATACCGCAGATTGCAGCTGCATACGCTGTACCATCGTATTTGCTACTTCATCATCCGCAGATGACATCAATTTGCGCAAAACAGGCTCGATCTGCTGCGTAACCGGGCTATCTGCACTGAATCGCACTTGTTTGATACGCGCCAGCAACGATAGGAACAACTGATCATCAATGTCAAAATGCATGCAAAAATACGTGAATCCCTTGCCGTTATGGCTCTGGCTGGAATGAATGCTTCCCGGAGGAATCAGGAGCAGTTCGCCAGCCTTTTGAATGTATAGGGTACCATTCACCATCATGCGTTGCTCGCCTTCCGTGACATAATTCAATTCATATTGAGGGTGCTCATGCGCCGGATAATCCCAGTCCATACCAACACTTCGTAAATGAATGGCGAACAGATTGACCGTTGTTTGTACATCTGGATAAAAAACTTCATGGACACTTTCTCCCAAAGTAGGAGGTAAATACGTTGAAGACATGGAAGATCCCCCTTTATTAGAGGTTGTTCTAAAAATGTGATTTTGATTACGCACGTATATCAAATGGAATGTTTTTTTGTAACCGCTTTAATCCATTATAGTCTATCAGCTTGATTTGGGTAAATATCCGATTGATTTGATCATGGTCGGAGGTGGAACCACGTGTTAGGATGGGGCTAATGAAAACGTATGCATACCATTCTGAGAGGGGTTATGATTCATGAGCACATTCAAATCCATCTTTTATAATGCACATCACGCACCGATTGGTGCTTTTGCGAGTTTTACACTGGGTTACAAAGGAGCCAAAGGCGGGCTGGGTCTTGAACTCGGCAAGCCGGCTGACCAGAATGTATATATTGGATTACAATCTCGCGATGGCGACAATTATCAGGCGCTTCCTTTTTATGAAGCTTCCGAGGATGAGAGCAGCCGCTATGATGTAGAGAAGTTGGAGAATGGGGACCCGGCGTCGACAAACGCGACCAAAGTTCAACAACCTCTTATTACGGCTTTTCGCGATGAAGAGATTACCCGTGAATTTACCTCAGGTACGGATACGTGGACTGCTGGAGATCTGACGTTCCGTATCTACTCGCCTGTACGTCCAGTACCTGATCCAACGAATGGGGATCGTGAAGAATTAATGGATGCGCTCGTACCAGCTGTATTGGTTGAGATGACGATTGACAATACGGAAGGTCAACAATCCCGCAAAGCCTACTTTGGCTATCAGGGCAATGATCCGTACTCTGCGATGCGTCTGATTGGGGGACCGGAAGGTGGTTCCATCACAGGTGTGGGACAAGGTCGACTTACAGCAATTATGTCTGCAGATGACGGACTGTGGCCCGCACGCGGATTTACGCTGGAGAAACTGTTGCAGGAGAAACATCGGGAGAATCTGGCATTTGGACTTGGCTCAACCGCTGCACTACTGATGGAGGTTCCGGCTGGAGAGAAACGTACGTATCAATTCGCAGTATGTTTCTATCGCGGGGGCATTGTGACGACCGGAATGGACACAACGTATTGGTATACGCGGTACTTCTCCGATATTCAGGCAGCAGGAGAGTATGCACTACAACGCTTCAGTGAGTTGACCGCATCCTGTGGAGAGGTTGAACAACGCCTTGGATCGGCTGCTTTGACCGAAGATCAATCATTCATGCTTGCTCATTCCATTCACAGCTATTATGCCAGTACTCAATTGCTGGATGCCGATGGTGAGCCACTCTGGGTGGTGAACGAAGGGGAGTATCGGATGATGAACACACTTGATCTGACGGCTGATCAGTTGTACTTCGAGCTTGCCTTGAATCCATGGACGGTGCGTAATGAGCTGGAGTGGTTTGTGAAACGATACAGTTATACGGATCAGGTTCGTTTCCCGGGGGAAGAGAAGTTATATCCGGGCGGAATCACCTTTACCCATGATATTGGTGTTGCCAATGTCTTCTCACGCCCTGGACACTCGGCATATGAGCTGGTTGGCATTGACGACTGCTTCTCACAGATGAGCCACGAGGAACTGGTGAACTGGCTCTGCTGCGCGACAGTATACATTGAACAGACACAGGATCAAGCTTTTGTGAAAAACATGTTGCCTGTTATCCAGGATTGCTTCGAAAGCATGCTTAATCGTGACCATCCCGACGCTGAGCAGCGTAACGGTTTGATGGGTCTCGATAGCAGCCGTACCCAAGGTGGAGCGGAGATTACAACCTACGACAGCCTGGATGTGTCACTTGGACAGTCTCGCAATAATATCTATCTGGCGGGTAAATGTTGGGCGGTCTATGTCGCATTGGAGAAGCTGTTCGCAACTGAGAAGTTGGCAGATCTGTCCCATCAAGCAGGGCTTCAAGCGGATCGCTGCGCTGCCAGTATTGCTGCACAGTTGACTGATGGCGGCTACATTCCAGCTGTTATTGCAGAAAATAATGATTCTCGAATCATTCCGGCGATTGAAGGTCTGGTGTTCCCGTACTTTACAGGCTGTGAAGCAGCACTGGATGTCAATGGTCGTTTTGGACCTTATCTGAAAGCACTCCAAACTCATCTGAACACGGTTCTTGTACCGGGAGCATGTCTTTTCGAAGATGGAGGCTGGAAACTGTCCTCAACAAGCAATAACTCGTGGCTGAGCAAAATCTATTTGTCCCAGTTTATCGCTAGAGAGCTGCTGGGTGTGAAATGGAATGAGACAGGCAAGGCAGCAGACGCGGCTCATGTCAACTGGCTGCTGCATCCGGAGGAATCCTACTGGTGCTGGAGTGACCAGATCCTGTCTGGTGTAGCGGTTGGCAGCAAGTACTATCCGCGTGGTGTAACGTCGATTCTATGGCTACTCGAAGGAAAAGGGAATCACCTTGGGCAGATCTATGCCAGCAAGGAGGCGGTACAATGAGCCAATCCGTCATTCAATCTGCCTTGTCAGGTCCACAGTACGATGCGTGGCTGGGGTATCACTCCGAATTGCCAGAAGCGAATGGACTTGCTCAAAAGACGGCTCCTGCGTGGAGCAAGCTGATATTGGTGGAAGAGAACCATGGAGTAATTACAACAGCTCTGACCGAACTTTCACGGGGACTGGAGAGGTTATATGGCGTGAAACCGTCGGTCAGTCATCTTTCTGATACTCAGGAAAGTGAACGGGACAGTCATGCTTCCGCTCCCGCAATACGAATCGGCACTTGGACAGGGAGCGATTCCGTGGCTGGGTTGTTCAGCGAGACAGAGCGTTCAACTGTTCAAGGGGAAGGGTATATCATTCGTGAGAACGAGACCGAAGGTTTACTGGTCATTGGATCAGAGACTCCCCAAGGTGTGCTGTATGGTGCATTCCATCTGCTTCGAGAGCTGACAATGGATCAAGGAAGAGCACATGAGGCGGATGACGCTGTGAATAAGTGGAGCTTCATTAGAGAGCAGCCAACCAATGCGCTACGGATGATTAATCAGTGGGATAACGTGGACGGCAGCATTGAGCGTGGTTACGCAGGAGAATCCATTTTCTATGATAACGGGGAATTCACGCTGGACTTGGGACGGATCCGGGATTACGCACGTTTACTCGCTTCCACGGGAATCAATGCCATATCGATCAACAACGTCAATGTACACCGCCGTGAGAGTCTGTTTCTGACGGAACGTTATCTTAGTGATGTGGCAAAGGTTGCAGCTGAATTCAGAGCGTATGGCATTCGATTGTTCCTGAGCGCCAACTACGCAAGTCCAATTGAGATTGGTGGATTGCGTACGGCTGATCCGCTGGATGCGCAGGTACGGGAATGGTGGAACATTCAAACGGCCAAGGTGTACGCAGTGATTCCGGATTTTGGCGGTTACCTGATCAAGGCAGACTCCGAGAATCGTCCGGGACCATTCACGTATAACCGTGATCATGCCGATGGTGCGAACATGCTGGCTGAAGCCCTTCGGCCATTCGGTGGATTGGTCATCTGGCGTTGCTTTGTCTATAACTGCAAGCAGGACTGGCGGGATCGTTCCACAGACCGTGCGCGGGCAGCCTATGACCACTTTACGCCGCTGGACGGGCGTTTTGCCGAAAATGTCATTTTGCAGATCAAAAACGGGCCGATGGACTTTCAGGTGAGAGAGGCGGTATCCCCGTTGTTCGGCGCCATGGAAAATACAAATCAGGTGATTGAATTTCAGATTACACAGGAGTATACCGGGCAACAACGTCATCTCTGTTATCTGGTTCCCCAGTGGAAAGAAGTATTGGACTTTGACACATATGCCAAAGGTGAAGGTTCAGAGATCAAGAGAATTGCGGACGGTTCTCTGTATAAACGACCATACAGTGGCTTCGCCGCAGTATCCAATATTGGTGCAGATGCCTGTTGGACAGGACATCCACTCGCGCAGGCGAATCTATATGGATATGGAAGACTTGCGTGGAACCCGGAGCTGTCCGCGGAAGAGATTGCCGATGAGTGGGTGAGACTCACATTTGGACATGAAGACGAAGTTGTGCGGCAGGTTACCGGCATGCTTTTGACTTCACTAGATATCTATGAGAATTATACTGCGCCTCTCGGTGTGGGTTGGATGGTTAATCCGGAACATCATTACGGGCCGAATGTAGATGGATACGAGTATTCCAAATGGGGAACGTATCATTTTGCCGATTGTCATGGCATTGGTGTAGATCGAACCGTGAAGAGCGGTACAGGATACACTTCACAGTATCACCCTGAGAATGCTGATCGTTATGAGTCCGTAGACACCTGTCCGGATGAGCTGATCTTATTTTTCCATCATGTGCCGTACACCCATGTTCTGCATTCGGGTAAAACGGTCATTCAGCATATTTATGATACACACTTTGAAGGTGTTGCGCAGGCGGAGGCGTTAGCCGAGACATGGAGAGGGTTAGAGGGCAAAATCGACCCGGTTATTTTCAGCAAAGTTGCTTCATTACAGGACAATCAGGCCGAACATGCGAAGGAATGGCGTGACATGATCAATACGTACTTCTATCGCAAGAGCGGCATTGCGGATGAACAAGGTCGAACAATCTATTGATTGGTGAAGTGAAGAAAGAAGATACCTTGTTTTCTTTGATGTAGAATAGACAGCATGGACATACATGAGGAGGAGAACCGTATGGGACAATATCAACTGCCTGAGACCATGAAGGCCGCTGTCATGACAGAGCCAGGACACATTATTATTGAGGAACAACCCGTCCCGCAACCGGCAGCGGATGAGGTATTAATCCAGGTGATGGCTGTCGGGGTGTGTGGCTCGGATGTGCATTATTTTGAACATGGACGCATTGGCAGATTTGTGGTGGAGAAACCGATCATTCTGGGTCATGAGTGTGCGGGGATCATTGCTGCTGTTGGCTCGAACGTATCACGTCTCAAAACAGGGGATCGGGTTGCTATTGAGCCTGGGGTGACTTGCGGACGTTGCACGGCATGCAAAGAAGGTCGTTATAACCTGTGTCCGGATGTACAATTTCTAGCGACCCCTCCGGTGGATGGGGCATTTGTACAATACATGGTGATGCGTGAAGATATGGTATTCCCGATCCCCGATCATCTGTCTTATGAGGAAGCAGCTATGAACGAGCCATTCTCAGTTGGTATTCACGCTGCACGCCGCAGCAAACTGGCTCCGGGTACAACCCTGGCGATTATGGGCATGGGTCCCGTTGGACTCATGGCCGTGGCTGCTGCCAAATCTTTCGGTGTAGAGAAGATCATAGTAACGGATCTGGAGGAAGTTAGGCTGGTAGCAGCTCGCCGCATGGGTGCCACGCATACCATTAATGTGCGGAATGAAGATGCGCTGGCTGTGATTCGCGAGTTAACAGGTGGTGTGGGTGTTGATACCGCATGGGAAACAGCGGGGAATCCAAAGGCGCTACAATCTGCTCTGTATTCACTTCGACGTGGAGGAAAACTTGCGATTGTGGGCCTGCCTGCACAGGACGAGATCGCACTCAATGTTCCCTTTATCGCAGACAATGAAGTTGATATCTATGGCATATTCCGTTATGCCAATACGTATCCGGCAGGAATTGAATTTCTGAGCTCCGGCCAGCATGACGTGATTTCCCTGATTACAGATCGTTATTCACTCGAAGAGACACAGCAAGCGATGGAGCGCGCATTACACAATAAAAGCGGCAGTCTGAAGGTCATGGTATATCCGAACGGTATGTAAGAACAACCTGGAAAGAGTCCTGCGGTTCAGGACTCTTTTTTTGTTTTTTTCACAAAAAAGTATGGGTCAAGCTCCCATAACATGGTATAATTCATGAAGATTTTAATATATAAATGGATACACACCATATTGGTGAATAAGTACTTAGCGAAAGGAACTGAAGGTTGTGAGAGTACATGAATTTATGATACACGCTGATTTTCATCGGGATGATCTGATGTCGGTATCTTCTCAAGCGTCACGTTTTTCCTCGGATATTATTTTGTCGTATATGGAGTCTGAGCATGAGCATCGTGTAGATGTCAAAAGCCTGCTTGGAATGGCGTTACTACCCATTCGATATGGTAGTGTTGTCAGATTACAGACAAGAGGCAGGGATGAACTGGAGGCTTTGGAGTACATGTTGAATGTACTGGAGAAAGGGACGGCGTGACACCTGATTAGGTGCAAAATCACAGATATCATATTTTTTTTAGCTATTCCTCAAAACCTGCTGGTACTTTGTCCAAAAAAAGAGTATAATAAAATGTAGTTTGATTCTAAAGAAGTACCCATATTAAAGGAGTGTAAATAGATTATGCCAAAAGTTGACATCCATCCAAAGACACAACTCGTAATTTTTTACGATGCAAGTGCTGATTTCAAATTCCTGAGTTCTTCCACGAAGTTCTCTAACGAAACTATGGAATGGGAAGACGGTAACTCTTACCCAGTAATCCGTGTGGACACTAGTTCCGCATCCCACCCGTTCTTCACTGGTAAACAAAGAAACGTGGATATCGGTGGCCGTGTTGATAAATTTAACCGTAAATACAACATCAACAAATAAGTTTGTCCATACATTGCAAAAAACCTCGGGATTTGTCCTGAGGTTTTTTTGTGTACATTAAAAATTAATTCAACCAATTATTGCGCTTACAACACATTCGGATGTACACTAGGAAACAGAGTACGAACATATTGGAGGAGGAAATAGAGATGAGCAGCATCACACATATGGTAACGTTTACACTTTACGCGGGTAAAGATACACCGGAGGCCGAAGCCTTTTTGAAGGAAAGTTCGGATGCACTGGCTGTCATTCCTGGCGTAGAGCAGTTTCAGATTCTGAGACAGGTAAGTGAGAAGAATGAGTTTGACTACAGCTTCTCGATGGTCTTTGCAGATCAGGCTGCGTATGATGCATATAACAATCACCCGGTTCACCGTCAATATGTAGAAGAGCGTTGGGAAAAGGAAGTCAGCCGCTTCCAGGAAATTGATCTTATTCAACATCATAATTAATAGTCTCCTCATATAGGAAAAAGTTGAACTACCATATACAGCATTGAACAATGCTGTATATCTCTCTGAATGATGCGTAATTGTGAGAGATAATAAACATATTTACGAAATCGTTTTCGGAAAATTAATTCAAGGAGGTTTTCGCTGTTATGCAATTGGATCTCTCAGGAAAAACGGCTCTGGTTACAGGAGCAACCGGACAATTGGGGAGAGTCATCGCCCGCACGTTGGCAGCCTGTGGCGCCAATCTGGCTCTACATTACATAAATAATGATACCAAGGCTCGGGAGCTTCAAGGTGAGATTGAAGCACTCGGTCGTAAGGCTGTAATTGTACAGGGGGATATTACAAAGCAGGATACGGCATTGCGGATGCGTGATGAAATTCAGCCTATCTTCGGCGGAGTCGATATCGTTGTTGCCAATGCGGTCATTCAATATGAATGGACAACGGTGTTGGAACAGTCTCCTGAAGATTACTTGAGCCAGTTCGAATCCTGTGTCATGCAGAGTGTCTATCTTGCCAAAGCTTTTATTCCACATATGCAAGATATCAGAGCCGGTCGGTTCATTGGCATCAATACGGAATGTGCAATGCAAAATTTCGCTCATCAATCGGCCTACACCGCTGGTAAGCGTGGAATGGATGGTGTATATCGCGTACTTGCCAAGGAGGTTGGCGAGTATCAGATTACCGTAAACCAGGTTGCACCTGGATGGACGATAAGCGAACGTGATCGGTCTAGTGAGCCTGGACATGATGAGGCATATACACGTACTGTGCCGCTGAAGCGCAGGGGTGAGGATCAGGAGATCGCCAATGCGGTAGCTTTTCTCGCTTCGGATCTGTCCTCATTTATCACTGGTGCCTATATCCCGGTAAGTGGTGGCAATGTGATGCCTGCTATCTAGTGTCTGATTTGGATTCGGGGAATCACATAAAAATGAATAAACTGAGTTTAACCGTAATCCGTTTGTCATTCGACAAGCGGATTTTTTGGCATTTTGCTAACAATGAAATAACTGTTCAAGGGGCAGGTTTTTGTTTCATATATCCAGACATACATATGAGTTGGTTCGGTTTTCGGAAGATTGGGGTATAAGAATAGGTATATTAACAGAGTGGAAACATAATCAAAATGAGCAATTAAAGGAGACCCATCACTTATGAAAAAAACAGTCGCGGACGTTCTGGTTGAATCCTTATTGAACGCTGGCATCAAACGCATATATGGCATTGTTGGAGACTCCTTGAATGCGGTACTCGACTCCATTCGTCGTTCGGGCAAGATCGAATGGATTCATGTACGTCATGAAGAAGTAGCTGCATTTGCTGCTGGGGCGGACGCTCAGGTCAGTGGAAGTATTGCTGTCTGCGCAGGTAGCAGTGGTCCTGGTAATATGCATCTGATCAATGGTCTGTACGATTGTCATCGCAATCGTGTGCCTGTACTCGCCATCGCTGCACATATCCCAAGTGACGAGATTGGCAGTGAATATTTTCAGGCGACGCATCCGGAGTATCTGTTTCAGGAATGTAGTGATTATTGTGAAGTCATTACGACAGCAAAACAGATGCCGCGTTCTCTCACGATGGCCATTCAGACAGCAGTCGCACGTTCAGGTGTGTCTGTCGTTGTATTGCCGGGGGATGTAGCAGGACTTGAAGCAGCAGATCTGCCTGTGCCTGAGCATGTGTATCATGCGACCAATCCCGTGGTACATCCTTCTGAGACTGAACTCGTGAAACTGGCGGAGTATCTGAATCAAGGCAAAAAAATTACGTTATTGTGCGGTGCAGGCTGCGCAGGCGCTCGGGAACCCCTTATGCAGCTCTGTGATCGCTTGAAATCCCCGATGGTTATTGCGCTACGAGGCAAGGAATATTTGGAGTATGACAACCCCTATTCCGTGGGTCTTACGGGTCTAATTGGGTATTCATCCGGTTATCATGCCATGATGGACTGTGATGTATTATTAATGCTGGGAACGGATTTCCCATATCGTCAATTCTATCCCGAAGATGCGAAAGTCCTTCAGGTCGACATTCAATCTTCCCATCTGGGTCGGCGCACGAAGCTGGATTACGGCGTATGTGGGGATGTGAAAGCGACCATTGAAACTTTGCTTCCTTATCTGACAGAGGAACACAGTGACAAACATCTGCGTAAAAGTGTGGATCGTTATGTGAAAGTACGCAAAGATCTGGACGAGCTGGCCGTTGGAAAACCGGGTAAAAAGCCCATCCATCCGCAGTACCTGACCAAGGTCATTAGTGATGCCGCAGCTGAAAATGCCATCTTCACCTGTGATGTCGGAACTCCGACAGTATGGGCGGCCCGTTATATCGAGATGTCTCGTAATCGCAGGCTGCTCGGTTCATTCAGTCATGGTACGATGGCAAATGCTTTGCCACAGGCAATTGGTGCTCAGGTCGCTGATCCGGGCAGACAAATCATCTCGTTGTCGGGTGATGGCGGTATTACGATGCTGATGGGTGATCTGTTGACACTGAAACAGCATAATCTGCCGATCAAAGTTGTGGTGTTTAATAATGGAGCGCTCGGTTTTGTTGAGTTGGAGATGAAAGCTGCCGGATTCCTGGAATCTGGAACAGAGCTTGTCAATCCCAACTTTGCGATGGTTGCTCAAGCCATGGGCATGGAAGGTATTCGGGTTGAGGATCCGGATGAACTGGAAGGAGCTGTGCAGCGTGCGCTTCAGCATGATGGTCCTGTGTTGATTGACGTGGTGGTGAATCGTCAGGAATTGTCCTTACCTCCGAAGATTGATATCAAACAGGCGGAAGGATTCACCTTATGGATGATGAAAGCCGTGCTCAACGGACGCGGTGACGAAATTATTGAATTGGCAAAAACCAATTTGCTGCGTTAAAGTGTTTTGATAAGCGGATATGCACCGTTTGAAGTTGAATAGATACCAACTTAAAAAATATTGTATATGTAAAAGAGGAGCATGCAACAAGACGTTATAGTTGTGTGCTCCTTCAATAAAAATGCTGAAAATATGACAGGTTATATAGTATGAATACATATTATATGATTTGTTTTTATGTCGAAAGTCTATTAGAATAGGTAAAGTCAGGAAGGTTTTATGCCATTTTTGACCTACATATTGCATCATTGCATGTAAGTACGTTTCATATCGTATTCATCGATCCAATCACAAGATGACACACACACATGGAGGAGATCAAAATGAGTCACGCAGGAAAAGTAGCCATTATTACTGGAGCAGGAAGTGGATTGGGCCAAGCAGCAGCACTGAAGCTGGCTGAGAAGGGTGCATCCATTGTCGTTGTGGATCTTGTCGAAGAGACAGGTCTTGAAACGGTTAAGCAGATTGAGAAGCTGGGAAGTAAAGCTATTTTTGTACAAGCAGACGTGAGTAAAGCACCTGAAGTGGAGAATTACGTAAAAAAAGCAGTCGAAGAGTTCGGACGAATCGACATGTTCTTTAATAATGCAGGTATTGCAGGTCCTGGGATCAAGCTGATTGAACATACGATTGAGCAGTTTGACCAGATCATTGATATCAACCTGAGAAGTGTATTCTACGGGTTGAAGTATGTAATTACTGAAATGCTCAAAACAGGTGGGGGTTCTATTCTGAACACGGCTTCCACAGCCGGTATTGTTGGTGTACCCGCAGTTGCACCATACGCAGCAACCAAACATGGCGTAGTGGGCTTGACCCGCACAGCTGCAATTGAATATGGCAAGGACAACATTCGTGTAAATGCGATTGCACCAGGTACTATTGAGACACCGATGGTTGTTCAGTTCGGTAAAGACAACCCTGAAGTGTTCAAGGCAACCGTTGATAGCATTCCATCTGGACGTCTGGGCAGACCGGAAGAGATCGCTAATCTGGTTTCCTTCCTGCTTGGAGATGAAGCGCCATATATCAATGGTGCAGTATATCCGATCGATGGTGCAGTTACGGCTCAATAGGAGTTCTGCTTATCGGTAATAGAATAGCCGTTAAAATGGTTAAAGAGAGGCTGCTGTATACATACAGTGCCTCTCTTTTTGGTTTGTTTTTTGTACTAGGAATGCATATTATGCAACGTTGTGCGTTGTATTGGTTTGTATACTTTTTACAGATGCTGAACGATACGAGCCTATAACGATGATGATGGCAACAGCAACCCCGACAGCGCCAATCCAGGTAATGGATGATAATGAAACGTTGCTGACCACGATTCCGCCAATACCTGCGCCGGCAGCCATCGCCAGTTGCATCACCGAACTGTTGAGGCTTAGCATAATGCCTGAGGATTCCGGAGCCATGGTGATCAGGTTATATTGCTGAGTTGGACCCGAAGACCAGGCGGCAAAAGACCACAAAATCAGAACAAGGAAGACAGCGAGATGAGAGCTTGCCGTTATATTCAACAGGACCAGACTCACGATATGCAAAGTCATGCCTGTGATTAGCGTTCGTTTGACACCCCATCGGTCAGCACTGAATCCTCCAACTTTTGAACCGATCAGGCTTGCTATGCCAAATGCGAGTAAAGCTGAACTGAGTAGTGCTTCGCTCATTCCTGAAACGGATACAAGGTAAGGTGAAATGTACGTGTAGGCAATGGAATAACCACCTAACCAGAAAAATGTCACCAGCAGTGCCAGTACAATTCGTGGCTGTTTGAGCAAAGACAGTTGTTTCTTCAGTGGAACAGGTGCTTCTGCTTTGGAAGGCGGAATGGCGGCCGCGATCACCAGCATGGCGAGAATGCCAAGAACGGCGATACCGGCGAAAACAAGCTTCCAATCCCAAGATGCAGCCACAAGCCTTCCGAGCGGAACGCCAACGATCAAAGAAGCCGTAAATCCAGTGATTACTGTGGCGATTGCACTAGCTTGTTTGCCCTCTGCCGCTATTTGGGAAGCAACCGTTAATGCCGTGACAACAACAACGCCCGCGCCCAAAGCCATCAATACTCGTGCTGCGACGAACAGTCCATAACCCGGCAACAGATAGGCAAGAACATTAGCCACAACGAATAGACCGAGGAAGTATAGCAACAGCTTGCGACGGTCCCAGCGCGAAGTCAGTGCAATAATGACAGGTGTACCTAGCGCATATACGAGTGAAAAAATCGTAATGAGCTGTCCGGCAGCGATTAAAGAGATATTCATGGTATGTGCAATACGATCCAAAATACCGGCAATGACATATTCGGACGTTCCCACAAGGAAACTGACCAAGGCAAGAACATAGATTTTGAGCGTAGAAGACATGGAAACATAACCTCTTTCTGATTATAATTATTATATTTTTAGAAATATAGAAATAAAGACGATAGAACAAGACATGAATGCTCTGAATGCAACCCATCTGCGCGAATGGTAATGCTACAACCTAGATAATGAATATTGGTATAAGCGTAAACTTAGATGACCTCGTTCTACTAATGAATATTGTACATTGTTTCAATATTTCTAATTATATAGAAATACAACTCAAATTTTTTATTTATTTAGCAGATAGGGAACAAACTTTTGTGCGGTCTCCGTGTTCAGGCTGTAGTAGATATACGTACCTTTCTTTTGCGATGTAAGCAGACCACAATCGGACAGCTGTTTCAGATGATGAGACAGAGTCGATAGGGCAACCGTAACAAGGCGGCTCTCCAGATCGGCAGGACACAGGTTGCTTTCGCCCGATAAAATCTGAATGATTTTGTAGCGTGTTTGTTCGCCCAGCGCTTTATGAATTTTGACGACTTGTTCAATCTCATTTGAGTTTGATTGCATGATAATTTGTCCTTTCGTCTTTATTTCTTATTTCTAGTAATATAGAAATAACAGTAGCATATGTCGTTTGAAAAGTAAAATCTCGGACGAAGGTTCCAGACTTTCTACTGCGTCTGTGTTAACAGCAGAAAGTCTGGAGTGACTTCCCCCGAGAGTTATGTGAGTTGTATATTACTGATCCAGAGAATCAACATAGTCTTT
This sequence comes from Paenibacillus sp. SRL342, assembly GCF_984798905.1. Taxonomy (NCBI): domain Bacteria; kingdom Bacillati; phylum Bacillota; class Bacilli; order Caryophanales; family Paenibacillaceae; genus Paenibacillus; species Paenibacillus sp. SRL342. Next base: position 3,987,923 of record NZ_OZ481790.1, on the reverse strand, counting down.
GGCTTCCTTCAACGAAAGACCTCTGGCTTCACGCAGTCGTTTGATCGCCATAATTTTTTTCCCTTGTTGTATAAGTGTAAGCAGTTCCTGATCCAGATCCGTTTGGGCTGGTTGGCTAGTGTGGGAAGGAGATGCTTCCTTCGGCGACAAGGTGTAATTGAAGTCTGAGCGTGCGCCTGCGGTTGAACCGTTCTCCAGACGCTCCACATCTCTTTTCAATTCATTCAATTGGCGTTGCAGGCTGGTGACTCTGACCAGTAACACAAGGATCAGAAGCAGCAAAACGATCCATACCAAGGTGTTCATTTCCATGATGTAAGGTGCCTCACTTTCATTTATTCATATTTAGCCATTATTTAAGTTGACCGGGATTTCCTTGACACCACTAACAATCATACCAGGTCTCCATTCGAGTTCATTTACGTCAGCCTGAAGCTGCATATTTGGAAAACGATTCAGAAGTGTGCTGACCGCAATTTCACCTTCCAGACGAGCAAGGGGCGCTCCGAGGCAGAGATGAATGCCTGTGCCAAATGCCAGATGCGAACTCTTCTCGCGGGTAATATCAAAGACATCAGGATCTTTGAACTGCTCCTCATCCCGGTTAGCGGAATCAAGCGCAACGATAACAAGTTCACCTTGAGCAATATGCTGTCCACGGAATTCGATATCGTCCAAAGCCCATCGAGAAGTACTGAACTCCACCGGACCATTGTAGCGCAACATCTCTTCAATGGCGTTGTGAATAAGCTCCGGCTGCTTGATGAGCAGTTCGCGTTGCTCAGGGTGCTCCAACAGAGCAAGTATCCCATTGCCGATGAGATTAACAGTCGTTTCATGGCCCGCGATGACTAATAAGGAGACAACGCCAAGCAGTTCTTGTTCAGTTAACTGCTGCCCGGATTCTTCCGCAATGACGAGCTGGCTGATCAGATCAGTGCCGGGATCTCGGCGAACTTTCGCAAACCAGGCCGTCAGGTAATCCGTAAACTCCCTGGCATGCTGCTCAAACAGCTCGGCGCTCTCGGCTATGGAAGCATCAATAATCGTATTGGACCAGATGCGGAATTTGTCACGATCCTCAAGAGGGACTCCCAAAATTTCACTAATGACAATGATGGGCAGCGGGAAGGCAAAGTCATCGATCAGATTCATTTTTTCCTGTGACGGGAGGTTGTCCAGCAGTTCATCAGCAATGTCCTGAATATGGCTCCGCATGTCTGCGACCAGTTTGGGTGTGAATGCTTTCTGCACAAGTCCACGAAGACGTTTATGATCCGGCGGATCGGAGAATAACATATTATTGGAGAAGATGCTTTGATTCTCAGCGCCGTAACGTCGGACCATGTCTTTGCTGAAGCGAGGATCTTTCAGGATCTGGACTGCGTCCACATATCGGGTAATAATCCAGCCGAATTCGCCATGAGGAAACATGATTCTGAAAACGGGCTCATCTTTTCTTAACTTTTCATACACCGGGTAAGGGTTATGCGTGAATTCTTTCGTGAAAAAAGCTGGCTTTGAGAACTCGTTGGCTTCATTCGGGTTCAAATGCAAAATCTCCTCTCATATTCCTGCATAATACCTGCACCCTCTATATATTCAATACACAAGCTTTTGAAACCTTGTTTCTTCTTCATATAGATGATAGAGCAGGAAAATAGAGGAAGATGGAAGAAGACATGGTAGAGAGAATCGGTTATTATGCTTGGTAAAAATGAAAATGAGGTGAACGCTGACATGTTTTACGCACAACTTCCTTTGCATCACCACCAGATTCCGGCAAGTCGAATTGTTCTTGGGTGTATGCGGTTTGGGGGTGAATGGGATGGGCTCCCCATTACTTCAGATCTTGTGGTAGAAGGTCATCGAGCGGTAGAAGCAGCTATCGAAATAGGCATTAATCACTTTGATTTGGCGGATATTTACACACGTGGTAAGGCAGAGCATGTCTTGGGGCGAGTTTTATCCGAAACTCCTGGCTTGCGTGAGCAGATCATTATACAGTCGAAGTGTGGTATACGTCTTGTAGGTGATGATGAAGGACCGCAACGTTATGACACCTCAGCTGCACATATCCTGGCGAGTGTGGACGGTATTCTGGAACGGCTCGGGATCGATTATCTGGATATTTTGCTGTTACATCGTCCTGATCCACTTGCCCATCCGCAAGAGATAGGAGAAGCACTGGCTGAGCTGCATCATTCCGGTAAAGTGCGCCATTTTGGTGTGTCCAACATGGGTTCTGAACAGATTCGCCTTCTTCAGCTTCATAGTAAAGTACCTCTGATTGTGAACCAGCTGGAGATGAGTCTGGACAAAATCGGATTCGTAGAAGCTGGTGTAACGGTAAATCGGCCGCAAGCCAGAGACAACGTGTTTCCCTATGGCACGATGGAATATTGTCAGGCAGAGCATATTCAACTGCAGGCTTGGGGTCCACTAGCTCAGGGGCGATTTACTGGCAGGGTGGTTGAGGGACAGCGCGCAGAGATTGAGCATACGGCTCAATTGGTTGATCGAATGGCCAAGGAGCGTGGAGTTACACCGGAGTCTATTGTACTGGCTTGGTTAATGAAGCATCCAGCAGGGATACAACCTGTCATTGGTTCGATTCGACCAGAACGTATCCTGGCCTGTCGTGATGCAACGAATATTGAGCTTACCCGCTATGATTGGTACGAGCTGTATTCGGCTTCATGCGGGCGTAGAATGTAAGTAGGGACTTCAAAAGAGATGGTCAGTTTCGATCAAAATTCATAGATGTTGGGTGAAATTTGAACATATAAGAAGACACAGGCAGCTAATGGCCTGTGTTTTCTTTGTGATAATCAGCTTCATTTGGTTGAAACACATGATCGAAAGTGTAATGAATCCTGAGGTCATATGGCCTACAATGCGTTTACATGGGTAATAAGCATGCTGATTCGGATCCGGAAACAGTGTGTTGGCACGGCTGTAAGGATGGTTCACCTTCATACTTGCGCTAGCGGCTATGTCCATGGAATTAGGAAAAGTGCTGATAAGAAGGACGTTTCAACCATTTTTATCGTTTTACCGGGTAGTTGTTCGAGGGCTGTGATAAAATGATAGGAATAAGAACATACGATCTGTTTAATTGAGAGGAGACACCTTGACGATGGAGATGCTCAAACCACCCGCCGAGATATTATACGAGGTTGAATTACGCGCGCTGCGAGAGGAAGATCAGGGGAAACGTCCCCCTAACTGGCTGTTATCTCCTGCCTATGTGCGCGATTTTATTATTGGCAGGGATAAGCCTGCATTATTGAATGGAGAAGAGATCCTGATTACCCGCAAATTCTATGGCAATGACGTGTTAATTGAACGTGCAGTGGTTACTCTGGCAGGCAATCGAGGATTAATGCTCGTGGGAGAACCCGGCACAGCCAAGACCATGCTTAGCGAACTGTTAACTGCTGCGATTTCCGGTACCAGTCTAAACACGATTCAAGGTACAGCAGGCACAACAGAGGATATGATCAAGTATTCCTGGAATTACGCCATGCTGCTTGATAAAGGCCCTTCGGAAGCGGCACTTGTGCCATCACCGTTATATAACGGCATGAAGAAAGGTATTCTTACCCGTTTTGAAGAGATTACACGTTGTCCCGCGGAAGCGCAGGATAGTCTGATCAGTATTCTCAGTGACAAGGTCATGAGCATTCCTGAACTGGATGGTGGTGTACTGTTTGCCCAACCGGGATTTAACGTCATTGCTACAGCCAATATTCGGGATAAAGGTGTTAACGAAATGAGTGGTGCATTGAAACGGCGGTTCAATTTTGAAACGATCAAGCCCATTCATAACGTGAAGATGGAAGCCAAAATCATTGAGTCCCAGGCACGAAGCCTGTTATTACATAGTGGAATTGATATTGACATTAACCCGGACGTGGTTGAATTGCTGGCTACAACATTTATGGAATTGCGTACCGGCATGACACGGGAAGGCTACAAGCTCGACACCCCTCAAGCATCCATGAGTACGGCGGAAGCAGTGTCTGTCTATGTCCAGAGCGCGATGACTTCCTATTATTACGAGGATAAGGCTATTGGGCTGGATCGGTTGGTGCAGAACATGCTGGGTACCATTGCAAAGGAAAACGACAAGGATCTGTCCATTCTCAAAACCTACTTCTCCAAGGTCGTAAAAGAACGTTCCAGAGAAGAGGGAATGTGGAAGGACTATTATGAGGAGAGAAAATGGATCGGTTAACAGCGGTACTGGACCCTGATGTTGATCAGTTACAATCCTTGTTCGAATCCCAGGTGTATAACCTGAGTAATCCTACGGTCTATTATCCAATACGACACCATAGCCCTGCATGTTCATATCACTTGTTACGATTAATCGGAGAGTACAAGCCGGATATCATTCTGATCGAAGGACCAGAGAGCGGTAATCCATTAATTCCGGTGCTGAGTGATGAGGCAACCTTACCTCCTGTCAGTCTGTACTATACCTACGAGAGTGAATTGGAGAGAGAAGCCTGCTATTATCCGATGCTTCGGTATTCGCCTGAATATGTAGCTTTGAAAGAAGCAAAACGGTTGGATATTCCGGCGAGGTTTATTGACTTGGACTATCAACACTTCTCCACTCGTGCATCCAAATCCGGCCAGACAGAACAAAAGGAGATCTCCATCCAGGACGAAACCTTGCTTGCGGGGTCTGACTTCATTAACCGGTTGTGTCAAAAAACAAACTGTCGCAGTTTTGATGAATTGTGGGAAAAGGTGTTTGAGATCGGTGGCCTGGAGAAATCTACTGAGGAATTCGTGCAGGATGTATTCACATATTGTACGTTATCCCGAATGTGCTATTCCACGGAACGATTACAATCTACAGGTGATCTGGCAAGAGAATCACATATGAAACAACATATTAATCAAGCGGTGCAGGAACATGACCGTGTGCTTGTCATTACCGGTGGATTTCATACGTATGGACTGTTGATGTCAGAAAAACATGAATCCCAATTGGAACAGCCAGAAATGGATAAACAGCATGCAGACCAACGTTTGGATGGACAAGGTAAACCAGGTACGTCTCAACAAAGTGCGGTGAATCCAGATACGGTTCACCAACAAATGTACCCGATGGTCTATACCTTTGCTGAAGCGGATCGGCTCAATGGATATGCGAGCGGCATGCCTTATGTAAATTATTACGATCAGATCTGGAACCAGCTGCTTCGCAAAAAGAGTACACCATATAATCTAACGGCTCTGGACTTGTTATCCCGGCTGATGCGCCAATTACGGGACGGACACGAGCATGTATCAACCAGTGATGCAATTGAGGCATACAGTATGATTCAAGGTCTTGCCGGGCTTCGGGGTAAAAGGGAAGGCGGCGTCTATGAGTTGATGGATGCAGCACTATCTTCCTTTGTGAAGGGGGAGCTTACCTTGGCGACCGATAAACCGCTGCAAGAGCTGCAGCAGTTATTGACAGGAGACGTCATTGGAAGTGTGGCTCCCAATTCATTCAGTATTCCCATCGTGGAGGACTTCAAGGCGCGTTGTACAGAGTACAAACTGCAGATCCGCACAACAGGACAGCACAAGAAAGTGCTGGATCTGTATGCGAAACCGGAGCACCGTCAGATAAGTCAATTGATTCAGTGCATCACCTATCTGGTTCCGGAATTCGCGAAACGGCAATCGGGGCCGGACTGGATCGCAGAGCGTGACATGAATCTCGTACGTGAAACCTGGGTTTATATGTACTCCTCCCGTATTGAAGCCAGATTGATAGAAAACTCTCTCTATGGCGGAACACTTGCTGGAGCGGCTACGCGCAAAATGGAAGAACAAATGCAAGAAATACCGGATCATCATAGCGGTGAACTTGCCCGACTCATGCTTCAAGCGCTACTTATGGGGCTTCAGGACACAGCGATGAAACTCTATGAACAGGTCCGCTCAGCGCTGAGAACGGACGGGAATTTTCTATCCCTATGTAATAGTCTGCATGTCTTGAACCGAATTCATCAACACCGCAGGTTGCTGGGATTATCTGACGAGCAACATCTCCCTGATCTGGTATCCGAAGCTTATAGGAACGCCGTGGACAAGTTGTTACAGCTCTCCAGAGCCAATCCGGATGAACATGAAGCCATTATTCAGGGATTGAAGCTGCTAGCTATGCTCGCGGAGTCATCGGAGGAGCATTTTCAGGATGAGACATTCCGAATACATCTGAATGAGCTTCTGTCTGATCACCAGCTTCCGGCTCAGCTGGAGGGTGTGTGTGTGGCTATTTCCTCAGGGCTCGGTGACAGGCCCAGGGATGAGATTGTTGATCGTGCTCGCGGGTATATCCATGGTACACCGGATCAGACCCGTCAAACGGCACTTTTTTTACAGGGAGTGTTCACTGTAGCACGTGACGCTTTTTTGTATGAAGATCAGCTGTTGTCCGAGTTGAATTATCTGATTGAACAGCTGTCATACGACGACTTCATCAGTATGGTACCGGAATTGCGGTTGGCATTCACCTACTTTACACCAATGGAGACGGGCTTGATTGCTGAACGGGTGGCGAGTCTGCATCAGGTTGAGCCAGAGGAAATGTTGAGGCCTGCGGTGGATGAGCAGATGCTGACTCAGTCCAAAGCATGGGACGAAGCGCTTCGAAAGGAGTTTGCGTCATGGAAGCTAATATGAATGAAGCGAATCGGACAACGGAAGAAATCGGAGAAATAGATGAACCCTCCAATCTGGATGGAAGCAACCGAGGGGATCATCATTCTGCTGAAACCTTAAATCGATGGCGTCTGATTCTCGGTGAATCCGCTGAAGAAGGGTTGTGTAATACAGACCAATACACTTCGGCTGAATTTCAATATACGGAAATCGATGAGATTCTGGGGTATCTCTATAACCGTGAATACGGTGAAGAACAAGGTTATCGAAAAGAGGGAGGACGCGGTGCGTCTAACCTGACTGTACCGAAATGGCTGCACAAGGTCAGGGATCTATTCCCCAAACCAACGGTAGAAATATTGGAAAAACAGGCGCTTGATCGTTATGGGCTGACAGAATTGTTAACGGACAAAAAGCTGCTTGAATCCCTTGAACCAAACATGAATCTGCTCAAGAACATTATGCAGTTCAAAGGAAGGATGAAAGGTGAGGTGTTAAAGAGCGCCAAGGATATTGTGCGAACCGTGGTTGAAGAGCTACGCAGCAAGCTGGAATCTCAGACCCGAGCGAGTATCATGGGCAAGCGCAGTCGCTATACCTCCAGTTCAGTGCGATCCTTACGCAATCTGAATTTCAAGCGAACCATCACCAAGAATTTGAAGAATTACGATAAAAACAAGCGCAGGTTTGTGATTGATCGTCTGTATTTCGATGGGAATATTCAGCCCCATAACAAGTGGAACATCATCATTGGTGTGGACGAGAGTGGCAGTATGCTGGATTCAGTCATCTACAGTTCGGTGATGGCCAGCATCTTCTATCGCTTGAATGCACTGCGCACGAAATTATTCATATTTGATACGCAGGTTGTTGATCTGAGCGACAGGTTGGAAGACCCCGTAGACGTGCTCATGAATGTACAGCTCGGCGGGGGCACACATATTACCAAAGCGCTGCGTTATGGCGAGACGTTAATCGATAATCCAGGCAAAACCATCTTTATTCTGGTCAGTGATCTGGAGGAAGGGTACCCGATCGCGCAAATGTACAAAGCCTGTAAAGATATCATCGATACAGGATGCAAGCTACTGGTTCTCACTGCACTCGATTTTAACGGGGATTCAGTCTATAACAAACATGCTGCACAGACGTTAACGAATATGGGCGCACATGTAGCAGCAATTACGCCTAACGAACTCGCGGATTGGATTGGCGAGATCATCACTTAAATTCAAGGAGGAATGTGTAATGCTTACCGCAGACCGCGCAGTTGAAACTTTGGTGGAGAAATTCGCAGTAACCTGTTCAAACGAGTATTCATTAAAAACAGATCGCAGCTCCGAAATTATCGATTACGTCTTGGGAACGACAGACAAGTTCCCGGATATGATGGGAAATTCGAGTCATTATGTGTATCAAACGATTGATCTGCTCATGAAGCTTGCCAAAAAAGACGATGGAGATATCTTTTACCGTGCCGGGGCTATTGTGATATATCTGGAATCCAATTATTCCAAAAGAAATTCATGGAGAACGGATGCCTTTACTGTCTGTATGGGAAATGACTCCGAAGCCTACGGATTAAGCGGGAAGAGCAAAAGCGCTGATCGCATGGATGGATTGTTGTCCCGGTTGGAGAAGATCAAACAGTTTGCAGGCGAGAACGAAATTCTGACTGAATTAAAGAGTAAATTAAAGCGTGCCCAGTGGCTTTTTGATTCCAAAAAAGCGGACAGTCAAGGGGATTACCGGGATGTAATTAATGCATTAATGCTGCTGCAACTATATTCAAGACTCAGTGACACGGCTTCTCATCTTGCAGAGGTTCAATCTTCTGTTCAATCGTTACCAGTGTTGTTTCAACATGTAATGGCTAATGATCCAGATAAGTTGCGGGACGAGCTACATACGTTGATTGAACCTGTAGTGGTCAGTAATATTCAAGGAAAACATAACGGATCTTCCCAAGAATTGAAGGATGAATTCCTCAAGGAGAAGCGTAGTCAGCTCATAGCTGAACTGTATCCCAATACGTCTTTCTCTTCAAAAGAGCAATGTTCACACACTGTATTCCATCAAACTATGGTGCTTGTGAGTGGTACCTTGTTGTACCTGATTAACATTAGCGGAGGTAAACAACGATTCCTTGATACGAACAGTGAGATTGGACATGTTTTGCTTCACACAATACATCAATTACATGAGATTTATCCACTTGAAGTTCGCCGTTACTTGCTGAGTATGGACCCTAGAGCAAAGAGTCCAAATGATCTGCTTGCTGGACTTGTGCCTCTGGATGAGCCTTATCAGTTGGTTGAAATGTTGCGGGACGAGCTTAATTCGTACACGGTATCTTGGAACATGTTACAATCTGCGATCGCGAATCGTCCTGAACAAGCGATTCGAGCATACGAGATTATGAAACCGCCATTCCTGAAACTCTGCATTCAGAAATTCATGGAGGATCAAGGAGTGACATTGCCTAATGCGGAGGGGTCACTGGAGCAAGCGGTATTTAACGCTCTTCGGCATCCTTTGGACGGGGGACGTCAAGGACTTGCGATTGCAAGATACTTAAGTGGGGAAAACACGCTGGAGGAATATTGGGAGGACCCGAATAGTCGTGGGTTGTTTAATCAACTGAATCGGGATAAGAAGCGTGTTCACAACCTCATTAGTATTAGTTTTCTGCCCTTGGATTCGGAGGCGATGCGCAGGTTCGCAATCCTGACCACTCATCCCGATTGGACACTGGATATTATCTCGGACATGTACAATTCATACGCGTTTAGTGGAGAGCAGCTGCTTCAACGTTACGGGCAAGACCCTGAGGTGCAACGTGAGAAATTGCTAACCAGCCTGATCTCACTCAATGGCATGACCGACTACAGATACAAATCGATGCCGCATGACGAATACCGCCGAATCATTCAGCAGAATCTGGACTATGCACTGACACAGTACAAGAAATTGCCAACAGATACGCGCATTTTAATTCTGGAGATTACCTTTGAACAGCGTGATGAGTTATCGAAGAAAATATTGGCTGAAGCGATTCGTGCCGGACTGCAGGATTCTTCCAAAAAGGCCAACGGCGTGGCGTTAGCGGAATTCAACCGTATTCCTGATCAGGACTTGTATACGCTCGTATACCTCTCGGAGAAAAAAGTGGCGATCAAAGAAATGGCTCTGACCGCGATCCGCAGTTTGGAAAACAGCAAGGAGCTGTATGGTGAGCTTTTGAAAAAAGAGAAGTCCGATGAGTGGAAGAGCTTGATCCAAATTCTGCTGGATACCGCAGATCTAAGTCCAGAGTATGCCCATGCTGCACTCGCTGATCAGGCGGATGCCAAAAAGTTGTCGAGACTGAGCTGGTTGTCCTTGAAAGATCTCCCTTCACTGATACGTATTGAAGACAATCAGCCTTTAGATGACCGGATTAAACAGTATGCTTTGGTCCAATCATTGGATCATACATCCGGTCCTAATGAACGGTTGAATGAATTACGAGATTACGTAAGTGAGGCATCGCTCGCTCGTTTTGCAAGTGAATTGCTTCAGGTCTGGATTCAAGAAGGTGCCCCCGCGAAAGAAAAGTGGGTGATGTATGTTTCAGCACTCTTTGGCGATATTCAGATTGTGAATATTCTGGCTCCGCAAATTAAGGAATGGACAGAAAACAGTCGTGGCGCGATTGCAGCAGATGCTGTAAAGGTGCTCGCTTATCTGAAAGATCCATCCGCTCTTATGGCGATTGACAAGATCAAACGTGGCGTGAAGAACCGTCAGGTGAAAGGTGCAGCAGAAGAAGCATTGCAACTTGCAGCCGATAATATGGGACTTACCTCGGAACAACTGGAGGATCGGCTGGTCACCACACTTGGTTTTGATGGAAAAGGAACCATGCAGCTGAGTTACGGAGAGCGTTCCTTCTTGGTTAAGATCAATGGAGACTTACAAGTCGTTGTCTTAAATGAAGAAACGGGCAAATCCGTGAAGAGTCTTCCTGCTCCTGCACAGAAAGATGATCCTGAATTGGCAGCGCAGTCCAAGGCACGTTTCACACAGCTGAAAAAAGATCTCAAATCCATGGTTAACATTCAGGCGCAGCGTCTGGAAGAGTCATTGTCCAAGCAACGTCTGTGGTCTGCCGATGAGTGGAAAGCACTGTTCGTACAAAATGTAATCATGCAAAAATTTGCTGTTGGTCTGATCTGGGGAACGTATGAGGATGGCGCTCTGATCAGCACGTTCCGTTATATGGAGGATGGCACTTTCAATTCTGTGGATGAAGATGAGGTTGATCTGCCTTCGGGTGCGCAAGTGGGACTTATACACCCGCTGGAACTGGATCAGGCGACGCTTGAAGGTTGGACAACGCAGTTGGAGGATTACGAGATCAAGCAGCCATTCGAGCAATTGAATCGTGAGATTCACCAGCCGGAAGATGAGGATAAAACGAAGAATGAATACGATCATCTGCCCGAGTCTGATTTTTCACCAACGGCTTTCCCCAAAGCACTGGAGAAATACGGTTGGATCAAAGGACCGGCACAGGACGGCGGGTGGTATCATGAATTCTATAAAGAGTACGGAGATCTTGTTGCGGAATTGCAATTCAGTGGTACAAGCATCACGTATTACGAGGGATTGGATGACATTACCCTGGAATCCCTACATTTCTTCAAACCGAATAACAAGCAATATTATTACTATGGGGACAATAAACCCATTGCTCTAGGCAACGTTCCAGGTCGCGTGTTCAGTGAAACGATCTACGATATTCTGAGAGCAACGGGGCGTTGATGACGTGAGTGGATTCAAGGAAAAATTCCGGATTTTTTCGAAGCTGTGTACGGAGGATTATTTGATTCGGTATGCCAACAAGGGGTTGTATAAAAGGTCTTTGAAAGAGTTGGACAACGGTGTACGTGTAACGTACACATGGAATGAATCATCGGTGAATTGTCAGCTCAGTGACGGGACACAATGTACGCTTGAGAATACACTAGATCATTGGGAATGCTCCTGCCCGGCCGATCATATCTGCAAGCATGTGCTGATTGCAATTTTGTATGATCAACGGGAATATACGGCAGAGGATTCAATGAATGCAGACGAGAAGCATGCGCTGGATAAGGACTCAGGGATATCAGATAATGATCCGTTGGATGTATCAAAAGACGTATCAGAAACAGAAACAGAATCAAATTTAGTATCAAATGTGGACGATCCAAGCGAAATTCCGCATACGGTATCACGTGAGATCGAGTCTCGCTTCCGCTGGATGACGGAGTCTGACCTTCCCGTGTTAATTAAATCGTATAGTTCTTCCATGATTGAGGAAGTTGTTTTCCGATTGAGATACCCAGAGGAAATTAAGATCATTGAAGATTCACTTCTTACGGTTCATCTGACCACCCAGAATATCGAGGTTTCTTTTACGGAGGAACCGAACCTTGCAAAAGCACTATGTAAGGTGCAGCAGACAGCCGGGAAAATGGCCAAGCTTGAAGCTTTGCTACGGTACCGGAACTTAAAAGGCCTGGATGATACGGATGCATTAAGTGGACGGGTGTACGAGGCCAAGTTCTCTCTTCAGACAGTGCAGGAATGTCGGGTTATGCTGGCAGGATTGTTGAAGACGGGACTGGCCCGCCTTCCTCAGTCCTATATGGCACAACTGGAGACTTTGGCAATTGCAGCTCATAGTGGCAACCTGCCTGACATAGAACGCAGCTTACGAGGGATTCAAGGGGAACTACAGTTGTTTTTCAACAGACATATACGTTTCTCCATGCAATCCATGTTGGATCGGGTAAGCAAGCTGTATCTTGCACTCCAGGTTCTTGAAGAAGAAAAGGTACCTGTCATTCAGCAGAGTCAGCTCATTGGCAGTTTTCGAAGTAAATACTTTACGGTGCCTTCACTTCACCTGTATGGACTGGGAGCTGATGCGTGGGAGACACGATCCGGTTTCCGTGGAATCACCTATTATTTCTATTGTTTCGATGATGAGGAAATCTACACCTATAGCGATGTACGTGCTGTATATTACGATGATCAGCAGTTCTCATATACAGAGCATTATGGTGCATTCACACCATGGCTGCCTAATCTGACCTTTCGCCAGTTTGTGGGTGAAGAAGTTCAATTCCATTCAGTTAAAGTAAATGAAGAACGCCGGATCTCTTCCGGGGAAGGTGCCAAGCTTGCGATTTTGCCACGAACGGGTGTGGAAACGTTGAATATGGGCAAAACCATGCAAGATGTAACGTCTGTACTTCAAGAGGAATCGCGATCGTACGACTTGTTTGCTGCTCCCAAAGAACGATTGGCTGTAATCAAAGTTGCTCGAATCGTGGACCATAACTTTGTCAAACAAACGCAGGAGCTTGTCCTGACGGTTGAGAGTGCCAAAGGAGAACGATTGGCACTCACTCTTCCGTATTCAACTGATTGGCAATCGATGATCCAAAGACTGGAGTCAGGATATGGTTCCCAATCGCTTGAACATTTCTATGCCCTTGTGCGTGTGGAACCAAAACGGATTAGCCCAATTAGTTTCCTGAAGGGTCAAACGGTGCTCAGTCTGAAACTGGATATCGGTAATGGAAGGATGGGCAGACTTGGAAGAATATAATCAGTTTATGCAGAGAATTAACGGCTGGTCAGAAGAGTTGCTCCTGCGTGGGTTATCTCAGTTTACGACCCGGGATATTGAGGTACTTGAGCAGCTCGCAGCGGAATCCTTGCGGTTGCAGATGAGTTTCCTCGATGAGTTGTTGAATCACCTCATCAAGGAAGGGCGTAGCGTGGCTCTTGGACAAGGTAATGAAGAGCTTCTGTTATTTCAGTATTGTCGTCTCACCCAGTATGTGCAGCTCAGTATGAAAGAAGAGGCGTAATATTGGTTAGTATTCCAAGCGAAGGCACATGAAGCGATATGATGTAATAAATAAGATATAGTATAGGATATAAGAAGATTTGCAGAAGGCCACAAGGTCACTGCAAATCTTTTTTTATCGTGGAGTAAGAAAAAGTCATTTGTTAAACGAATATAGGTAGGTAGCACGGATCAATACGAGCATTCGTGATATGAGCATGGAAGGGAGGGATACATAATCGTGGAAGAAGAACAAATACGGAAGGCAGTAGTGAATCGTGATCCTGAAGCCATGGAATGGGTGATGAACCACTACGCAGGTTTGTTATGGAAGATTGCTCATTCCATCCTACATCATGCATCGGCGGAAGAGATTGAAGAATGCGTAGCAGATACATTCTTTGCTTTTTGGCAGAATCCGGATGCATTCCAATCTGGGCGAAGTAGCCTGAAAAATTACCTTGCAACGATCACAAAACATAAAGCGATTGATCGCTACCGGAAACTTAATCGAAGAACTGAGCTTACATATGAAGAGGAGATTCATTCGGTGCAAACGGAGGATTTGTTGGTTCAGGTGGTCAGTAAAGAGACATATACGGAACTTAATCAAATGATTGAATCTTTTCCAGAACCGGAACGGGAGATTATGAAACGTCGGTTTTACGAAGGACAGAGACCCCATGAGATATCGGAAGCATTGTCCCTACACGTTAGGCAAGTCCATAACAAGCTTTATCGCTCCAGGCAACGATTGAGGACATGGTGGATGAACAGGAAATAAAGGAGGTGATCCAATGCGAAAATCCGAAAAAGAATTTACTGAGCAGAACCTCTTTAACATTAAGAAGTTATTCTATGATAAATTGGCGCTGAATGAACCACGAACCATGACGAGATCAGATTCATCATTATATGCACCTGTATTATATCCATCCGCACAGACCAAGAAGTCCATGAATAAAAGAAAAAGGTATCGCAAAGCCATCTATATTCCTGTAACCGCTGCGTTATCGTTATGTCTTGTTACAGGGGCAGCTGCATCCATGGGCATCATTAACCTGCCTTCTATTCTTCATTTTATAGGTGCAGATCGGATTGGCATTATTCAGCCTGTTCACCAGGTGAGTGAAGATCAAGGGATTCGAATGGAGGTTATAGGTGCTGTCAGGGACGGAGATACAACGGAAATCTATGTTTCTTTGTCAGATCTGACGGGTCAACGTATTGACGAGACGCTGGATGTATATGATTACAGGGTCACCGGAGGTAATGCAAACAACGCTCAGATTATTCATTATGATGAAGCTAATAAAACGGCTATTGTTCGATTCCTCATTCAAGGAAAAGTCAGCAAAAATCGAATTACCGTTCAGATTAATACGCTGATGTCAGGTACATCTCTTCAAGATGGTTACAACGTACAAGTGGACTGGGAGAAGTTGCTACAAGAAAAGCAAATCAATAGCTATGATATCCTGGATCGAGATCGTATAAGTGGCTGGGGAGGTGAAACTGATATTCAAATGGAAACCGATCCAATTCCGGTATTGCATCGGGATGTAACGAATATCCCTGTTGAGGGTATTGATTGGATGCATATTTCCAATATGGGTTTTGTGGATGGCAAGTTGCACATTCAGATTAATCCGGATAATGAGATAGGCGAGTATAATCATGGATATTTCTACTTCACGGATGAGCAAGGTCAAAAGCTCAATATTCCCCAATATTCCATTAGCTACGGGAGATACATGAAAAATGGAGTAGACATTGGTGGGGATTACATTGAGTATGTGTATGATCTGTCCTCTGTTGACCAATTAGATAAGCTCAGACTCCAAGGCAGCTTTACGAGCATTAGTGAAGTTGTACAAGGGAATTGGAAAACTACTTTCAACCTGAGTCAAAATGCTTTGAGTAAAAAAGGAAACATTCAGCTTGATGCAAATGGAGCCTCACGGGCAAATGTAACTCTTTCCGCAGTTGGCGTCACGCTTACAGGTGAGGCACTGAGCAAGATTCGGGTGGAGGACTTGAATATTGAAGTTCACCTGAAGGATGGTACCAAGTTGTCTGGCTCATCCGGTTTCCTCCAGCTGGATCAGGATCTCATTAAGTGGATATCCCCTAAGACCATTCCGGTGAATGATGTGAGCTACCTGCTAATCAATGGAGAAAAAGCGACTTTGTAAGAAGAATAATTAAAAGGTGAATCAAAAATCGGGGGATAAGTGCAATCAGAAGGTTGTTCTGTCATCGGAGTGGTAAGTGTGAATATTCTTTAGTTCAACTTATATAAAAGAATTACATGTCATATCCCGATTTATGACGCATACCATTAGGCGAATGCGGTCATAAGGGAGGAAACTGAGATGTCCATGAGCGAACCGCTGTTAACGCAGATTGTGAATCAACATATTCCGGCTGGTGCAACGGTCGTCACTATTGATAAACCTGTTCAACATCCAGCGATCTATGCGGCAGATCTTACCGGTGACGGTATGCCGGAGATTGCTGCAGTCTATCAGTTGAATGGTGAGCTATATCTGCTCATTCTGAAATTTGTTCAAGGGCATTGGATCAAGATGGCACTAATTAAGGGATTGGGGTATGGGGTGACTTTAATGACTGCTGCCCCTGTAACTTCAACGGCAAGGAACAATCTCATTATCGGTTGGCGGATTGGTTCTATTTGGTCTAAGCTTGCCGTATATGAGTGGACTGAATCAGGGCTCAAAGATCTGGCGCCTGACGATCTATATTATAGCTATGCAGAGATTATAGATATGCCTGGTACACATGGACGAGATGGCAAGGTGGAGATTGCACTCTGGATTCATGATACAGGGGAAGCCTATCGTGTGGAGATTATCCGATGGCAGAATGGTAAATGGGTTCCTGCACCGGACGTATATGCAACCTATTATCCAAAAGTGGTGCAATATTACGAGCAACTAACCCAGCAATATCCTGATTATATCTTTTACTGGTATTACCTTGCGGATGCTCAGTACCATGCGGGCCAGTATCCTGCAGCACTCGCTTCCGTTCGGAAGGCACTCAGTTTCCCGGAAGCGTATCCTTCCAGAGAAGTACTACAAGAGCTGGAAAAGAAAATTGAGCAGGCGATGGTCCCTATAAGCCATGCCAGGGTAGCAACAAGGTTATATCCAGTCTCCGTTCGAACCACGAGTGGGACGCGTTGGGGGTATATGGATGCCCAAGGGCACATTCGGCTTGAGCCTGTACTGGATGACGCGCAAGAGTTTCAGCCCAATGGATTGGCTGTGGTTGTGAAGGATGGTCGTGCCGGCGTTATTAATCTTCAGGGGCAATATGTCGTTCAACCTGTATACGATTCCATCAATTCCTTTTCCGAAGAACGCGCAATAACAATTGATTCTCAAGGATTTAAGATGATTAATGAACAAGGTACTGTCCTGACCAAACGGGCGTACCCGTATATCTCGAATATGAACGACGGCCGAGCGTTGTTTTACGATTCAAACCCTGGTCAGGCAGATGGATCGATGAGTCGGTACGGTTATCTGGATGCGTCGGGCAATGAGGTGATTCCGGCACAGTTCGCTTCGGCGAATGATTTTCAAGATGGCAAAGCAGTTGTGCAGATTAAGGACAATGAATATGCACTCATTAATCGCAATGGACATCGGCTAGCAACATATCCATATGCCTATGTGGGACCACTAGGGGATGGGCTGTTGGCTTTTCAAAAAGAAGTATCGGGCAAATATGGCTACATCGACGAACGGGGGAATATTCGTATTCAGCCCAAATTTTCATCGGCATTTCCTTTTAACGGCGGCCAAGCGATTGTTAATACAGCGGAGGATTACAAATCGAACTATGGTGTCATTAATGCGGAAGGATCGTTTATTATTCAACCCGCGTTTAATGACATTCGCGAACTAGGCGAGCATCGTTATGCGCTGGGGCAAGCAATTCATCCGGAGCAGCCTTATATTGGCTCTGTATACGCGATTGCAGATACTAACGGTAGAAAGCTTACGGAGTTCCTATATCGGGAAGTAGGCAATTACAAAAACGGCCTTGCTTCCGCATCGGATGGAAGACAGACCTATCTGCTGGATCTGAGTGGTAGGCCTGCAGCTGGGTATCCTCATGTCGAAGGTTCGGGTACGCTGGAAGTCATGGCATCAGATCTGATTAAGGCCTATGTAGATCAGCGCTTATCGTATGTGAATCGGGCCGGACAGATCATCTGGCGGCAAAATACAATCGTTCCACTTCATCCACCGTACCGTGTACGCGAAGAGAAGTACAAACCAAACAGGGACTATCTCGTATATTATCCGCAGGTGGAGGGATTAACGAACCAAGCGGAGCAGCTTGCGCTGAATGCCAAGTTGAAGCAGCTCTCCCAGGTTAAACCGATCCCTGCAGATCAGCAGCTGGATTACACGTATACAGGTGATTTTGATATTACGTTTTATCAGCAGCAATTGCTGCAACTGCAACTCACAGGCTATAACTATCCGGCGGGTGCAGCGCATGGTATGCCTACAATGAGCTATGCGATCATTAATCTGACGAATGGTCGGTTATATGAGCTTAAGGATTTATTTAAACCGAATAGTGACTACGTAAAAGTGTTAAGCCAGATTGTGGGGGATCAGATCAAAAACGATCCTCAATACTCGTATGTGTTTCCGGACACCTATACGGGGATTAGTGCGGATCAGCCGTTTTTTGTTACAGCGGATGCTCTGCATCTCTACTTCAACCCATATGATATCGCACCCTATGCGGCAGGGTTTCCAACGTTTAAAATTCCCTTTCTCCAGATCAAGGATATCATTAATACAGAGGGTTCGTTCTGGAAAGCTTTTCATAGTTGATTGAGGGACAGCCAACATTTTAACGAAAATATACGCTAAGGACGTTGAGGCACAAAGACAGCGAATTTTTCCTGCTTTAAGCAAATGTTCGCTAATACTTAGCGTATATAACAGTCAAAATGTTGGCGCTACCCCATATAGAACTACTATAAATCAATCATTCCATCCTTTACATACATCAATCCACTCTGAATAACTAGAGTATTTTTCTAATTGTTTTATTGTAAGTTCAATAGCACTATTGCTACTCCCGCAAGCTGGATAGATTGTCTCAAAACGTTTTAGAGATATGTCTAGATAAACAGAAACATCATTTTTGATAGCAAATGGACAAACACCTCCAATGGTATGACCAACCATATCAATGGCTTCTTCAGGAGAAAGCATTTTTGCTTTTGTTTTGAAATACTCTTTGAATTTTTTGTTATCCACTTTTGCATCACCGGCGGCTACTACTAAAACAGCTTGTCCATTCACCATAAAAGAAAGTGTTTTTGCGATTCTCTCTGGCTCACAATCTAATGCAGTTGCAGCCAAATCCACGGTTGCACTAGATACTTCAAATTCGATAATTTCAGAATCCATACCATATTGTTTAAAAAAATCTTTTACTTTTTCAATTGCCATAATCATCACACCTCATTTTAAAATATTTTCTAGAAGATCATAGATGAAACTTACCTATGTTCTTGGGTAAAAAATCATGTTGTAAATGACACATGGTTCTTGATAGGGATTATTATATGAATGAAAAACATTAGCACGAAAGCGGAGTGCTTGATTTTCTTTTAGAACAATTTTTTTTGTGTTGACTACCAGCTCTAACATACCTTGTACCACAAAAACATATTCTTCCACACCATCAAGGTGCCTTTCAGATGGATGGTGACATCCAGGATCAAATTCGATATAAAATATTTCAACGTTACGGGTAGGGTCAAAAGGAAAAACAGGAAAAGCTCTCATTTTTCCATCATTTTCAATGATAGCATCTTTGGATCGTGTATCAACCACACTGCACTCATCTTCTAGTTCTTCCAATAATAAAGATAAAGGAACTTTTAAGCCGACTGCGATTTTCCAAAGAGTTGTAATCGTTGGTGAAGATTGTCCTCTTTCAATTTGTCCAAGCATAGGCTTACTTACATCAGTAAGTTTAGAAACATCTTCAAGTGTAAGATTTCTAGTTGCTCGTATTTCTTTTAACCGTTCTCCAATAGTTAATACTGGCGATTGCATTGCATCACTCCTTTTGTATGTTATAACATTTTAAAATATAATATAACATACTATCAGTTGAATTCAATAGGCGGCAGTTTAATGATGTAAGTAACTCCTTCACATATTTATCCATACTAAATGGAAAATATTACGGGAGTTACAGATCAAAGAAGTCATATTTATCTATACAAGTAAAAAACGAAAATCTTCTCCAACAACACTTCTTTTGCTTGGCGAGAATGTAAATACTTCACCAGTCATTCTCAAGTTACGCGACGAGGTCATATGTCCAATAGGGCTTATAAGATGCTGTGAGACAATAATAATCCGTGATGAGGTAGTATTGCTCCGTGAAGAGGTAGTGATCATTCAGGGCTCTATGAGATATTAATGTGCGTATATAGCACTGAGCTATATTGAGAATGATTATTAATATCAGGAGGGGTGAGATGAACAACACATCTGAAGTGTCCGGACTAATGCAAGTAACGAAGGAGCGCAAAGGTCTGCTGATTACAGCAAGTATCTTCTCGACCCTGTCGAGTCTGTTGCAGATCCTTTTGTCGGAGTGTATAAGATCGTCGAGGAACTGCTAACGCATGCGGGGCAACCCTCTGCCATGGACAAAGATTTGTTGATCTATTGGGGGATCGTCGCATCCGTAGCCCTGATTGCAGGGCTTGTTGCGCTCTATATCGGAGGGATGTGCTCACACATCGCTGCGTTCAACATTTTGTACCAGCTCAGAGAGACTTGCGGAACATGTTGCCAAAGTACCCATGGGGTATCACACTCGGACGGCAACCGGTGAGCTGAAGAAGATCATCGAAGTCAGTGTGGAGAAAATCGAGAAATTTATCGCCCATCAGTTGCCTGACCTGGTAAGTGCGATCGTTATTCCACTGATGCTCTTGGGATATATGTTCTGGCTCGATTATCGCATGGCGCTGACACTTTTGGTTCCGATTGGAATAGGGTTCTGGCTCCAAAGTCGCCTTTTCCGCAGCGAAAAAGGCCGTCAGGCTTATCGTGATTTTCAACTTGCCATCGAAGAGATGAATGCGACGGGTGTTGAATACGTGAGAGGTATGCCGGCAGTGAAAGTATTTGGGATTACAGCCGATTCGTTTCTGACGTTTAAACAGGCGGTGACGCGGTATCGGGATATTTCATTGAAAATAACAGATTTGTGTAAAACATCCTACGGGCTGTTTTTTGTAATCATGATCTCGTTATTTACCTTCATCGTTCCGGTGGGTATTCTGCTGTCGAGTGGAAATGCGGGTAATAAGTCGTTTGCGATCACGTTTATTCTGTTTCTGATCATTACCCCGAGTCTATCTGCTCCGTTATTGAAGTTAATGTATCTGGGTAGTGGGATGCGAGAGATTGTGGAAGGACAGAAACGGATAGAATCGGTGTTTGCCGAGCCGGTTGTACAAGAACCTGTGTTTCCCAAAGTTCCGGATACATATGAGGTTGCCTTTCGGCAGGTATCTTTTGCTTATGAACGTAAGGAGAGCAAAGCATATAAACCCGTACTTGAACAGATTGATTTTGTAGCCAAAGCAGGCGAGATGACCGCACTTGTCGGACCTTCTGGCGGAGGGAAGTCAACCATTGCAAACCTATTGCTTCGTTTCTGGGATGTACAGGAAGGTGAGATTACGATTGGTGGGATTCCGATTCAGGAGATGGGGACCGAGAAACTAATGGATACCGTGTCCTTTGTATTTCAGGATGTACATCTGTTCTACGATACGATTGAAGAGAATATTCGGATGGGCAATACATCAGCTTCACGACAGGACGTTATAGCTGCGGCTCAAACTGCTTGCTGTCATGAATTCATTGAGAAATTGGATGCCGGTTATGACACCAAAATCGGAGAAGGCGGCACGTATCTATCTGGCGGTGAAGCACAGCGAATTGCGATTGCACGGGCATTGCTCAAAAATTCCCCCATTCTGGTCCTGGATGAAGCGACAGCCTACGCGGATGCAGAGAATGAACACAAGATCCAGCAAGGTCTGGCCCAATTGGTTCAAGGCAAAACGGTACTAATTATTGCGCATCGTCTAACAACGATTCGTTCAGCCGAGCAAATACTCGTGATCCAAAAGGGAACGATTGCCGAGCGTGGGACACATGATCAATTACGTGCATTAGGCGGAGTATATGAGCACATGTGGCAGGCCCATATCAGTGCGGCTTCCTGGAAGCTTGGAGGTGCAGGACGATGAAGAATTATTTATACAATATATCTGACGGTAACCCGCGTAGTCTGCTTCCTTCGGTAATTGCAGCGATTCTGGACGGGATTGCAAAGATTTTTCCTGCGGCGCTGCTTGTGGATATATTCAATACGATCTATAAGTCTTTCGCTGATCCGGACAAAGGACTGGATATCAACCGAATGTGGATTGTATGCTGCATCCTGTTTGCCTGGCTTCTGGTGGAGTATGCGGCTTATGCTTCGCTCTATGATAAGACCTATCGGGCAGCATACAGCCTCGCGGCTTCAGGAAGGTTGAAGCTGGCGGAACATATTCGCCATCTGTCGTTAGGATTTTTCGGAAAACGTGATCCTGGGGATCTGACGAACCTGATCCTGAGTGATTATGGTCAAGTCGAGCATACGATTTCTCACAATCTGTCACAGCTGATCAGCGCGATTGTGCTTCCGGTCCTTGCTTTTGGCGGACTTCTGTTGGTGGATTGGAGAATGGCCGTAGCCATGTTTATTGCCGTTCCCTTAGGTGTGGCTCTGTTATGGCTTACGGATTCGATTCAGGCACGGCTGAGTGAGAACCATGTTCGAGCCAAAAACGAAGCCGCCAGTCGGCTTCAGGAGTATCTGAGCGGTATTCGTGAGATTAAGGCCCACAATATGGGGGGCAAACGTTTTGAACGGCTGCGTCGTTCTTTTGACGAATTGAAATCAGCTTCCATTCGGTTGGAAGGTATCATGGGACCGATGATCATGGGCGCGATGTTGCTTGCACGATCAGGTATGACGTGGATGATTCTGGTGGGCAGTTATTTGCTTGCAGGCAGTGAGTTGTCCCTACCGGTATTTCTGTTATTTTTGCTAGTTGGCACAAAGGTATTCGAACCGTTAACGGTTGTACTCATGAGTTATGGGGAGATGCGGTATTCCGCATATAGTGCAAGGCGCATTATGGATGTGCAGCAGGAAGCTCCGATGGCAGGAAAGGGAGATGTACAGCCCAATCAGGCGATTTCATTCGACCGGGTGACCTTTGGATATGATGACCAGCAGCCGGTGTTGAAAGACTTGTCCTTTACGATTGAGCCGCATACCATTACTGCGCTGGTTGGGCCATCCGGTAGTGGTAAGAGTACAGTCACACGTCTCATTGCCCGCTTCTGGGATATACAGCAAGGCACTATTCGCATTGGTGGCAAACCCGTTGATCAGATGGACCCCGAGAAGCTGTTGCAGGATATCTCTGTGGTCTTCCAGGACGTATATCTGTTCCAGGATACGATCGGCAACAACATTCGTGTAGGAAAGAAAGACGCTTCGCAATTCGAGATTGAGGAGGCAGCACGCAGAGCTTGTTGTCATGCGTTTATCTCCAGTCTGTCCCAAGGGTACGATACGCTGGTTGGCGAGGGTGGATCGACGTTATCTGGTGGGGAGAAGCAACGTATTTCCATTGCACGTGCTTTGTTGAAAAATGCATCGATCGTATTGCTTGACGAAGCCACCGCTTCACTTGATCCGGAGAACGAAGCCGCGGTGCAGCAAGCGATTAATGAATTGGTCGCGGACAAGACGGTCATTTTGATTGCACACCGATTAAAGACCATTCAGAATGCCGATCAGATCCTTGTATTGGACCAAGGTCAGCTCGTAGAGCAAGGAACTCATGCGCTTTTGTTAGATCACTCAGGCATCTACGCTCGGTTGTGGCAATTACAACAGGATGCGAAAGGCTGGCAGGTAAAAGTGAACGGATAATGAGTTCGATGAGATAGATAAGTAACTGAAGCAAATAAGCCTAATGTGGCTATTGAACTGACATAAAAGGAGAATGACAATGATGTTTAAACGAATTCCTGTATGGATTGCACTATACTGTATGCTCACCTTGGCGGCCTGTGGAACAACCCAGACGACCAGCGAAGTGAACAGCCCCTCCGAGGGAACGGTAAAAGCAACGACCAAAGTGATTACCAACCCGAATGGAGAAGAGATTACGATCCCTTTGAATCCAGAGCGCATTGTTGATCTATCCGGCTCTACAGAAGAGCTACTGATCATTAGGAAAACACCTGTGGCCACGATGAGCGCGGATTACGGTAACCCGGAGGAGATCACGCCTACCATCAAGGATCAACTGAGTACAGATACCGTTAATTTGGGCTGGTATGGTTCACCGTTCAGCATTGAAGCTATAGCGGGTGCTAATCCGGACCTCATTATTCTGGGAAAGGATTTTAACACGGATCAGTATGAAACCTTATCCAAAATTGCGCCCACGATTGCATTGCCATACTCATACTATGATTGGAGAGAAAGATTGACATTCCTGGCAGATACGTTTGAAGAAGAAAGCAAGAAAGATGAATATCTGTCCAAATATGATGCGAAATCAGCAGAGTGGAAACAAAAGCTTGAGACGGCTGTACATGGTGAATCCTTTGCCGTAATTGAAACATATCCAAACAATCTGGTCATCTATTCCAATAAAGGTGCAGCGGAGATGTTATACGGTGAATGGGGCTTAAAGCGCACAGAGGGGATCCCTGATCCAGAGGGCTGGGGAGGCAAAGAGATCGCTCTAGAGGCTCTAGTTACCGTTAATCCGGATCGTCTCCTATTGATGGAGAATAGTGAGAATAAGATGGTAGACAGTAAGGTGTGGAATAACATGAACGCAGTGAAGAATGGCAAGATCTATAAAATCTCTAATGTCGATAATTACAATTATTCGTACACAGCGATGGGTAGAATGGAGCTTATGGACGGTTTGGGTACGATGATTCTGGAAGGTCAGAAGTAAGAAGTAGTCGTTGGATTAGAGCAATTGAAACGATAGATAAATTTAACATTTAACAGAACCTAATAACGCCTATGTGTAATTGTTTAATTTGTTCGAAAACATGTAACTTGAGCGGTTCTGGCTGCGTTTAGACATTGGGGTGATCTGATGTTGGTGAACGCGGTTCAACGGTACATGGTATTAGGACTGATATTTATCGGGATTTTCTTTACAGCACTCATCGTTCTTGAAAGGATTGAAGGATACCATATTACAACGACAGAGTATTACGGTTTACGTAATCTAGGGGGCTTGATATATATTTTGTCGCTCATCCTGGGATTCGGTCATTATTTAGTCGCTTTTTATGTTGTTATTTTTAGCACGATCTCATGGCTGCTGCGGAAATATGTACACTTTCCTATGGTGAGAACTTTCATCTATATGATTGGGTTTGGATGGGGCGGGCTGTGGGTTTTTGATCTCATGTACAATCCATATTTCGTGAATGGATATCATCTGAATCAAAGGACATCGATATGGATTTTTGCCATTGCTGGTGTAGTGTATAGTATCTTGGAGAATAAGATTGTGCGAAGAGGGCAGATGCAGAACGAACAGAAGGCTACTTAACACATGTTGAGTAGCTTTCTTGGTTTACATAATTATTATGGTGTTTTCATTGGGGATTCAGAAGCTAATTACAATATTAGAAAGGATTATGTAAGAGTATGTAGTGAACATGAACAGCGGTTGAGTTGATAGTTTGTTATAAAATTCACAAGGGATGCGAGTGAAATGAAATAGGAGTTTTATCGTAAATAGGTAAAATTTTCTGTTATACTATTTGAGTTGTGTACATAAAGTTAGTATTTTAATGAAGGGAGTTCATGAAGTAATTTAGCCGTTTAGTTTAAAATTGTAGTTTGGAGGAAAGCATTTTGTATAAAGCAGGTTTTTGGATTAGATTAGCAGCAAGTGTGTTGGATAGTCTGATTATTTCAATTCCATTAGTAATTATTGCAGGTGTGCTTACGGGGAACTTTGATGCGGATGAGCCGATTGCCAAACTACTTAGTGCGTTATACTCAATTTTATTACCAGTTTACTGGTATGGTCGAACCATAGGCAAACGTATATGTGGAATTCGAATCCGCCAATACGATACACACGAACCGCCAAAAATTGGTACGATGCTGATGCGAGTTGTTGTGGCTGGACTTGTGTACGTATTAACTTTGGGTATCGGAGTTATTGTGAGTGCTTTTATGGTCGGTTTGCGTGAGGATCGACGTGCGATTCATGACTTCGTAGCAGGAACAGAAGTAGTTTGGGATTAATCGGATTAAAGTCAGGTAGAAGTAAAAAAAAAGGCTGCACAGAGAGTTAAAAATCATGTGCAGCCTTTAAAAACATTATTACTGTTTCACAAAACTCGTATTTTGTACATATGTATTCAATTCATATCGCTATCGTTTCCCGATAGTTTAATCCGTGCTTGTTGAAGCTATTCAAGACTAAAGACAATCTTTGTTCCCGTCTCTTTTTCACTGAATGGCTTAAAATATTCTATAAACGTTAACTCAAGTCCTGGAGTTTTATCAGGTAATGGCGGTGATACTACATAATTAGTAAAAGCATGACCTGAATGACCACCACCTTTTAGCATTCGGCAATCATATTCATCTCCAATTTGCAATTCAAAATGGTGGTGATTATTAGTAAATGAGGGTACCTCAGTCTCATCCCAATCAATATTAAAAGTCACTACACTTGCATTATTATATTGCTTTATTGAATTTAAAGTATAAAAGAAATTCCCTTTTTCGACTGATTTTAATACGGGTATATGTTTTCTGAAATCCGATGGATCAACCATTGGTTTATAATGCTCTTCACTTCTCAATGTTCCAAAAACGACTTTCAGAAAATCCTCGTAAAGTTCAAAAGTTTCAGCCCATTCAGAGATATATTCAAATGGCGGGAAACCAGGATTGTTGTGTGAAAGCTGCTTCCGAAGTTTCAACATCTCACAAATTTGCTCGTCAATTTTAGAAATCCGTTCGTCATAATGCTCCGTTGGTCGTTCAAAAGGCATTCGTTTCAACTTTGATCTCCCCTTTACCTTGCTTAGTTATCGACTTCTCCCAGAGGTTATTCTCCACCTTCACTAAACTATCCTGCCCGTTAGTTTAATAAATTTACGGGCCAAATAACGATTAGATATACGCCTAATCGGTAATCGGACCATGTTCTTGTCCCTCGACAAACATTCCTGCACTAGCCGGAACCTGCCTGCTATTCGTAGCGAACCCCCAATTAATGAAAGTCGAGAAACGGTACAAGCAAAAATACACCCCCTAGAATTTCATCGGCTAAACTCAGGGGTTTTTCCAATGTCTATTCTAGGGGGTGCACTTCATTTTCAAATGATGAAACTAAATTCTTCATCTTTTTCTTGCGACATTCTTGATCTCTAAAGCTGGCGTTTTGTTGTTTAGCGCGCTTCATGCATTCGTTGTAGTAGCTTCTCCCCTCCCATTTTATATGTAGCAACATGTTTAATTGTCTATTCCATCAAATCTGTTACTGCACCTCTTGAAGCAGAGGAAACTAATTTAGCATATTTGGCAAGTACACCGGATTTCACTTTCAGTGGCGGTTGTACCCAAGCTTGCGCTCGAGCGGCCAACTCTTCTTCTGGCACTTCAACCTTAATTTCCTGAATGTCGCTATCAATGGTGATAATATCTCCATTTTGGAGCAAAGAGATCGGTCCACCTACTTGTGCCTCAGGGGATACATGGCCGACTACAAATCCATGCGAGCCACCCGAGAACCTACCATCTGTTATGAGAGCAACTTTCCCACCGAGACCTTTCCCTACAATGAGTGCTGTAACGGAAAGCATCTCAGGCATACCTGGTCCACCCTTCGGTCCACAATAGCGTATGACCAATATGTCCCCTTCTTGAATTTCATCATTCATGATCGCTTCTGTCGCTTCATCTTCGCTATCGTACACCTTTGTCGGTCCGGAAAACTGTTGTATCTTCATGCCTGACATTTTGGCAACAGCGCCTTCAGGAGCTAGGTTTCCTCGAAGCACAACCAGTGGTCCATCTGGTTTAAGCGGATTATTGAGTGGACGTATGATCTCTTGATCATTCTGAAGTGGAGCAGCTTCCGCTAAATTCTCCGCCAACGTTTTACCAGTTACGGTGAGGCAATCCCCATGAAGTAATCCCTCAGCGAGCAATAGCTTCATTACCCCGGAAACACCACCAATATCATTCAAATCCTGCATGACATACTGACCACTTGGCTTCAGATCTGCCAAATGAGGAACACGCAAGCGAATTCGCTCAAAATCATCCAAGGTCAAATCCACTTCTACGGAGTGCGCAATAGCTAGCAGATGGAGAAATGCGTTGGTTGATCCCCCTAGAGCCATAACAACGGTGATCGCATTCTCAAATGCTTTCTTCGTCATAATGTCTCTTGGGTAGATTTCCTGTTCAAGAAGTGAGATGACCTGCTTACCGGCTGCTTCGCATTCCAATGCTTTATCCGCTGAGATAGCTGATGTCGAAGAAGAACCAGGCAAACACATACCCATTGCTTCTGCAGCTGCGGCCATCGTATTAGCGGTATACATCCCCCCACAAGCCCCTGGACCTGGACAAACACTGCATTCGACCTTATGCAATTGTTCGTCTGTTATTTTTCCATCTTGATATTGCCCAACGGCTTCAAAAGCTGAAACGATATCCACTTTTTTACCGTCGAGATTACCAGGTTGAATGGTTCCTCCATATACATAAACAGAAGGAATATTCATCCGTCCAATAGCCATCAAACATGCAGGCGTATTCTTGTCACACCCACCGATTGCAACAACACCGTCAAAACGCTCGGCTCCGGTCACAATTTCAATCGAATCAGCTATAGCTTCCCGACTTGGTAGCGAGAACAACATCCCGCCATGCCCCATTGAGATCCCATCAGAAACGGTAATCGTATTAAAAATTAGTGGAGCACCGCCGTTATTACGTGCGCCCCGCTTAGCTTGCACCGCTAAATCATTGATGTGCATATTACACGGTGTTACTTCACTCCACGTACTTGCTATTCCGATCATTGGCTTTTTAAAATCCTCATCTTGAAATCCAACTGCACGCAGCATCGCTCTGTTCGGTACCCGGTTAGCACCTTCACTGATTACCTTGCTACGAATGCGAAGATCTTTTTTATTTTCCATGTTTCTTCCCTCATTTCAAAGTATTTCGTTCAGTTCCTGCATCGGTCGAATAAAATTTTGTTTCATTAAATTATGGGCATTGTTGCTATTTTTGCCTTCAAAAGCTTTAATAATCTGATCATGTTCTTCAACTGAAGCTAGTGTAGCCGTAATAGGTTGTTTTAAAAATACGTATTTAAATCGCCTAATGTGAATCTGAAGAGATGTATTAAATGTAGCTACATAAGGATTATCTGAGAGCTCCACAATATAATTATGAAATTGCTCATCCACCTCCATAGCCTGATAAACTTGTCCATTTTTAATAGAACTTGCGAATTCCAAATTTATGGATTTTAGTTTCTCGATCTGTTCTGGAACAATAGTTTGGGCGGTGATTTCAGCAGCTAAGGCCTGAAGAGCAGCCATCGTTGAATACATCTTAAAAATATCGTTATTCTCAATATTCGTTACTTTTGTTTCTTTTCCTGGATGCATGGACACGAGGCCTTGAACTTCGAGTAACTGAAATGCCTCCCGAATCGGTGTCCGGCTGACTCCAAGCGATTCAGCCATTTCCGCATCAATAAGCTTTTCACCTGGTTGCAGTGTTCCATCAATGATCCATCGCTGAATCTGAGAAAACGCTCTTTCTTTTGCGGACATACGGACTGGTAAGGAAAAATCTTTAGGTATTGGCATTGTTTTCATCCTCATTACAATTATTCTTATATGCAATATATCGCATACACGATCGAGAAGCAATTATTATTTCATTTACTCGCTCAATTAAGTTTATCCAGATAACTACCTGTTTTTATTGAGAGTCTGAGACAAAAAAGAGAACTATAATTTAAGAGTCTTTCTTTGAGAAATGTTACATAAGTAATATATTTTAATGTGAATGTTCTTATATAAAATTATTTGGTACTAATGAGGGCTTATGTACTTTTTATTTTAGTACACATCTAATCGGCAATCGGACGATGTTCTTGTCCATTACGGTAATCGGTACAAGTTCTTGTCCCTCGACATGAGTTTGTAGCTTTAACTCCCACCCCTCCGTCGTATAATCTATCTAAAACGCCGAACTCATATTCCGAGTTCGGCGTTTTTAAAATTCAATGGTCACAATTAATATGCCGGTTTGATCGACTCTCGCATCCTCCAGATTCATGAATTTATGCCCTTTGTCTAAATAATGGCAAATGAATGCCTTCCAGCCCTTAGTTTCGGGCTAGATATTTTTGTTTGTCAGTAAAAAGTATTTTCGTATAACTTCCCCGTATGCGCATCAAGCACTTCGGGCGTCCGCTCGTGCTCGCTACCAATCATTCGATACACTAGTTCGTACGGGGCCTCTTCCGGCCGAGCATTGTGCATCCGTTCCCATTGCAGACGCAGCTTGGCCTGTGCCGTCCATCGGAGGATGGCTGTCTGGTAATCAAATGAAGGCACGGTCTCCAGCTTCTTTAACTGTTCTGGCCTTATGGAGGGGGACATCAAACTTTTGACCCTCCCATTAGAGCGGTCAACAGCTAGTTGATAGCATTCATCCCTGACAGATACGTCTTGAACATATACACCAAAGCGAATGATTTCCAAACGATCTTCGTCGTCGGTCTCTTCAGTTAGAAGCTTGAGATACGGCAACATTTCGGCTGCTAGTCCTCGGACATAGTCCATAGCTACTTCTATACATGCGTCTCGATCCCAGGTTAATGGAGCTAGTTGATCTGGCTTACCATGCGAAACAAAGTCAATCAGTTGTCCGGATTGGCTGTCTACTCGCGCCTTGACTGCTCCCTCCATCTGATCAGCCCAATAGGCCTTCCAAGACCGGTCATTCTTGGCTGGACGCTCTTCATTCTGTTGCTTCCACACCATCAACTTGGTGTTCGAGCCAATATTGTCGTCTTGTACTAACTGAAATTGGTCGTTGTCTACGCCAATCCACTCTTCTAGGCTTCGTGCGGGCGGGAACTCACCTGGCCACTCGTCCAGAGTTCTTGGGTCAGAGGGGACAGCTTCTGCCCTATAGGCTGTCGGAACTTCCTCCTGTGATGATGCAGTATAGATTAGCCCTCTACTTCGGGGGGCGTAAACAAGATGGACCTGATCGTCACCATCCGTGTACACGGCTTTGTCCAATACGCAATATTCCACATGTAGCAAAAAATTCGCCTTCAGACACGCCATCTGTTCCTCTTCTGGTGTGATCATGGTTGGGAGTGCTGGCCCTGGAACGGTTCCGTAGTACCTAAATCCGACCACGCGACCGCTGGGGTGAACCATAATCAGGCATCCAGTCTCAGGAAGCGGCAGCCCCATCGCCTTCTGCTGTCGTGTGTACCCAAACATCCCTTCCATCCACTCCATCTCACAATACGGAAAATCACGCAGTGCGCCGGGATAATGATCTTCCAGGAATTGCACTGCCTGCTGTTTGAGCTCCTCCTCAGATATCCGTGTCTCGTTGTCCAATGAGGCCCAGGAAATGGCATAGTCTAGCAAGTTGCCGTCCCTGGAGAGCGTGGCAGAAACGGCGTCATCACTCCCCGTTTTAACCCATAAGAATCCCGCTTCTCCCTTCCGTGTTCCCCTCATGGTATTCTCTTGATAGTCATTGACGATCAGATCATAATCCGGTGAAACGGCAAACTGGTGCTCTGCCTGTTGTCTTAACTGCAGGCGTAATGTATCCAGGTCTCGTTCGAGAAAATCTTGAGCCATTTCGTTGCGCAAATGTTCCAGCCCCTTCCGTAATTGTGTTTTTACAGTACCTAATGGCATATCCAGGAGATGGGCGATTTGCTGCTGGGTCAGGTCCTTCTTATATTTTAAGAAAAGGAGCTGACGCAGCTTCGGATTCAGACTGGCCAATGCACGCTCCAGATCCAGGGTTTGATCGATATCATTAACGACCAATGGCTCTTGCGCCTGCGGGTCTTCGCTCAGGTGAACACGCTTGGATTTCTCCAAATGATTGAGCGCCCGGTTCACCACAATTCTGGTAAGCCAGCTCTCAAACGCTTCGGCTTGCTGCAGCGTTTGCAGTGACTCATAAGCCTTAACCAGGGCATCCTGAACGATATCCTCCGCATCTTTGGACTCCCGTACATAATGGCGAGCCACTCGGTGCAGCTTATCCGTTCGATCCTTTATAAGAGAAACGAAGGCATCGTGATCTCCGTTTTGTGCGGCGTTGATTTGTTGCTGTGCATCGATCATTGTCGTTCACCTCCTGTTATATAGACAGCTTACTCGGGGGTTTGGATTTAATTAATGTAACATTATTCTGGAACTGACCGATCAAGTGACCACTCGCATGCGGCAAGCACGGGTGCCAAAGAGCGCGTCACTCTTGGTGTGTTCCTGCTGAAGCTCCTTCATCCACTGAAGCGGTTCTTCCAGCCCGGTACGGGTATTGGAGAACTCACAGTCCTTTCCCCGTTCGATCCCCCGGTAGTCGATGGCGCGAGCGACATGGATTTCTTTCGCAATATCCTCATGGTTTCCACGCCCTTAAACGTACACCCAAATCATCACTCTTCCATTGTCCATCCACTAATTTGGCCTTCCTGATCGGTATTCTCTACCTCGATATCTGCATTCCACCATTGTTCCTTGAATCCTTCCTTCTGTGGCTCCAGCTCTACATTGGTCATTTTAGTTTTGACGATCGTTAGCGTTACGCGGCGCTGTTCTTGCTCTAATGCTTTATAAAGGTTTTCAGTCAGATACGGCTTTGAATTCTTCAAAAAAGCATCTTTAGCATTGAACGGTACGTGCACCTTCAGAAACTCCGGAATCACTTTCTGAATCTCCGTTGGAACTTCTACCTCTTCGGCCTGCTTCTCTTCTGCTGCTTCGCGGCAGCGGCTGTAATCGGAATATCCATTGTTCGTTCATTTTTATTTCTGAAATTCCTTTCCATTCCCAAGTGTCTATATCTTTGCCATTCTGCTCATGTATCCCCAATAGTAATGTGGTTGATCTGTTGCTTACTTTGTTTTACAATGCTATCGTTTCCCGTTAGCTTAGCAATGATTTACTCTTTTATTTCATTTTCCTTTTGCAGAAGACTCTTGACCAGAAGAAAGGTGCATTTCCTATCAACACAATAGTAACCTCCCAGCCCGTTTTACCTTTCGAGAATAAATTGATTTAATGACAAAACCAACAACGCTGAAGTAAAAATATGTAAGTGTTTTTAGCAGACTTACTATTTTGACATTGTCAGTTTGGACTTAAAAAGTTGGAGGCGTCGACACGGCAATCACCAAGGTCTCACCTTTATATACATTCTTATAGCTATGCGGTGTCTTGGCATCGAAATATATACTATCCCCCTCTTCTAACGTATATCTATCATTCCCAAGCATGAACTCCAGGCAACCCGAATGGACATACAGAAACTCCTCTCCTTCGCTGTGTCCTACGCCAACATCACCAGAAGTCGCACCTTCTTCAAGCACCCCCCAGATTGGTCCCATCTTATTTTTACTTCCTTCGCTAAGGGAATACCATGTAATACGTGAGCCTTCAGAATGTACCAACGGTTTACGTTCGTCTTTTCTCACAACGATGCTTTGTTCTTTCTCTCCAAATAGATCAGTAAAATTCACGTTTAACGCATTGGCAATCCTTTTTAGGACACTTATCGACGGATTCGCTTTGTTCCGTTCAATTTCGCTGAGAAAAGAGACTGAGATAGATCCTGCTTTTGCTACTTCTTTAAGAGTTAATTTCTGCTTTTTGCGGGTATTTCTAATGACCTCGCCTATAGAATTCATCTTTCATGTCTCCTTCACATTTGAATTTTTTCGCTCTCAGCGAAATTTATAATTTGATAATAATTAAAATATCTAGCAATAGCAAGCTTTCTTACGGTGGTCCAATTTCGGTGTAAAAACGTTGATTTAAGAACATTATTGGATTAAGATTTTAACAAGACTGATGTGCAAATACGTTCCCGGGACATGTACACATAATTCTTTTTAAATATAGAATTTCATTTCCAGCGAAATTTTGAAGGAGGGCGATGAGCTATATGACTAAGCTACCTAAGATTTACACCGTAGGCGATACTACTGTTACCCGAGTCACCGAAATGGTAATCAGTGGTGTTCCACCAGAAATTTATTTCCCAGGTACGTGGGATCCCTCTGTATTAGAAGAGAACCAACAATTCTTCCCTGAGGGCTTGCTTGACGAAAATTCGCAACTCATCGTGAGTATTGGCACCTGGGTCGTGAAGACACCCCATCATACGATTCTTATTGATACGGCTACAGGTAACGATAAAAACCTGCCACTAAATCCGGATCTTGCTAATCTGCAGCTACCTTATCTCGAGCGACTTCAAGAGGCAGGCGTTACTCCTGAAGAAGTCGATTACGTGTTACTAACTCATTTGCATGTGGATCACGTCGGTTGGAATACGAGGCTAGTTGACGGCAAATGGGTACCTACATTCCCCAATGCCAAGTACGTATTCCCTATTAAAGAACAAGAGTATTACTCCAGCGAAGCGAGCCATAACAAAGAAAATGAAGCAAATTTCAATGTTTATGAAGAGAGTGTACTTCCGATCGTTGAGGCAGGCTTGACGGAAACTATCGGTCCAGAAGGCGGAAAGTTACTAGATATATTTACATTCATTCCGACTCCAGGTCACAGTATCGGACAAATGTCTATTCGTCTTTCATCGGGTGGTGAAGAAGCTTTGTTCGGCGCCGATATCATGCATCACCCATTCCAAGTTATGCGACCGGACTGGAATTCTATGTACTGTGAATTTGGCGATCAGGCCCGAATTTCACGCCGCTGGGCTTTGGAATATGTTGCCGACCGTCCAATTATCTATTTCAGTACGCACTTCCCAGAGAGTTCAGCGGGATACGTCACCCGAAGCGAAGACGGCTTCAACTGGCGCTTTATCTAATACATTGAAGAGAGGCGAAAAATATAATGTCTAACAACACATTCAACAAATCTATCTCCATCGTATCTGAGAACTTTAACATAGCTAGCGATACGCCTGGTATTGAGCTATCGGTCCTTAATAAACGTCTTGCATCTATGACTGTCTTCTCTAATGAGAAAACGATCGTCATGGTTCACGGTGCTACTTATCCAATTGGCAGCCTATATGATGTGGAGCTAGACGGTTTCACCTTCCTTGATTACCTCGCAAGTCACGGTTATGACGTCTATGCAGTAGATGTTCGTGGCTATGGTGGATCCACAAGACCGCCAGAAATGGAGCAACCTGCTGATCAGAATCCTCCGCTTGTCCGTACAGAAACCGGAGTTCATGACTTTGGCTCGGCCGTAGACTTCGTCCTAAAGCATCGAAATCTATCGAAGGTCAATGTACTTGGGATGTCTTGGGGCGGTACGGTGGCTGGGGCATATACAAGCCGTAATAATAACAAAGTGAACAAGTTAACCCTTATTGCTCCTCAGTGGCTGAGCAACAAACCAATCCCTATTGATACAGGCGGCCCGCTTGGCTCTTATCGCCTTGTGCCCGCAGCTACTACTAAAGAACGCTGGTTAAGTGCTGCTCCTGAAGGAAAACGTGACAGCTTGCTCCCTGAGGGTTGGTTTGAAAAATGGGTTGAAGCAACGCTGGCCTCCGATCCTAATAACAAGACCGTACACCCTGAGCATATTCGCGCTACCAACGGGCCGATTCTAGACATACGTGAATATTGGACGGTTGGCAAAGCCTTCTATGAACCTAAAGATATCACCGTACCCGTACTCCTCATTCATGCGGAGTGGGATATCGATGTACCATTAGATTTGGCACAAAACTTCTTTACTTCCTTAACTGGAGCTGCTTATCGCCGTTGGGTGGAAATCGGAGAAGGTACTCATATGGTACTGCTCGAAAAAAATAGAGTTCAAGCGTTCCGAGCTGTTCAATCATTTCTAGACGAGAATTACACACCAGCGGGTCAATAACGACGCGATTAGCGGATTTTAATACTATCTCGCACCCGCAGCTTATTACTGCGGGTTCTTTATTAAGCAAACAAAAACGACAATCATTCTATATTCATTAAAGGAGGAAAATTCACCATGAATCATACTATGATTACATCGGCACAAGCGCCGGCGGCAATAGGCCCCTTATACGCAAGACATTGCTACCGGAAATGTTGGCTCCAGATCAACTGCGGAGCAGGTTACGTTGCCTCATGATGCTATGATCTCTAAGTTAAGAAGTCCTAATGCAGTGATTAGTGGAAAAAAAGGATATTTTCCCGACGGAACTTATGATTATGTAAAGAAGCTTTATATTTTGGCTCGTTACTATTCAACTCATTTTTGTATATCCGACACGTTGACCTTCCCTCTCCTCAATTTATTCAACTAACATGCCCGTTAGCTTAATGAAATTAAAGAGGGCAAAATAACGATTACACCTATTCTGCAATAGAAACATTTTCTTGTTTGTGCCTAACAATGACAAATCAGCACAAAGTACAATATCTGCATATGTTTCTCCTCCCTTAATCCAGAATCACATTCATCTTCCTCCCCTTTTCTTGCTAAGTGCTTGTTAACGAACTTGTTTTATCTATTTCAAATGGGATTACAGTTCCAGTGGAAATACCTCCTAGCGTTGAAAGAACTTGTACCGACAAAATAAAAAAGTCGCTATTTTGGTCATAACCCTGTCAAGTAGACAGTACAAAAAAGACAAAATTTAAGCTGCGGCCGTTTCCCGGTATTCTACCGGAGAACGGTCGTTAGTTTTTTCTGAAATCGGTTTTGGTTGTAAAAGAGCTGTTCCAGTTTACGGTTAAAAGGCTTCGAGGTATATTGAAATCCTTGATCCGAGTGCAGAATTACGCCACTCAGATCCGCGTGCTGACGGAGTCTATCCAGCGTTTCATGAACCAAAGCCAGGTCATTTCGTTCAGATAGATGCCAAGCTAAGATCTCATTATTGTATAAATCCTGAATGACAGACAGGTACACAAAGTGTTCTCCAGCACGAATATAGGTGATGTCTGTGACCAGTTTAGTACATGGCGTATCCGTCTGGAACTGGCGCTGAAGTCGATTCGGATTCACCACAGAAGCTTGTTTTCCAAAGAATCGACGCTTCTTTCGAATGACAGAAGAGATTCCTAATTGTTTCATTAATCGACACACCTTTTTGTGGTTGACTCTAAGGCCTTCTTTTCGTAAAGCTACCGTCATTCGAAGATAACCATAATAGGGATGTGCCCGATGGATCGCAAGCATATGCGACTCCAATTCATGTTGTTTGTGTCTACGTTCTTTTGCCGCTGGTATGCTTTTTCTCCACTTGTAATAGCCCGAGCAAGACACCGCAGCTAACTTTAAGAGCCAAGAAAGGCTGTGGCGTACTCGTAAATCCTCTATGATCTGAAATCGGGCAGCTTTACTCGTCACTCCTTGTGTAGATTTGGATTCGGTGTTCACGATTAACTAGTTCATCACGGATACGACGATAGCCATAACGCCCCTGATGTTCCTCGTAAATGGATTGAATAAGGAGTTTCAGGTCTGCGTCTAGATCGGGCTTGTCAAACTGTTTCACCCAGTAATAGGGTGCTACGTGGGACTTCAGCGAACGCTAGCAACGCAACCACCGGGAATTCAAGCCTTAATTCGTAGACTACTTGCGCTTTGTCTTGTTTGGTGATTTTTCCTTGTTTTGAACTAAGGCATTCAACTTTTTTAAATAAGTGTTTTCCATACGTAAACGTTCTAATTCAGCTTGTAGAACTTCGACTGATTCATCGGCAGGTTCTAGCTTCTTCGTCATATTTTTGTTCGTATTTTTCATGAGTGGACGCCCCTTTTTCTTTGATTTCAGGCCGTCCATTCCATTCTCATTGAATTGAATACGCCATTTTCTAATAATCCCAGGAGAGGGTATATTGAATATGACCGCAGCTTCATTTGGAGACGTCCCATTCTCGTTCATATAGGTGAGTACGTCTAGTTTAAATGTCTTAGTGTAAGCTGTATAGCTCTTTTCAAAAGCTTTGACGCCGTGATATTCGTATTGCCTAATCCACATACGTAAAGTTTCATGATTTATCCGTAATGATTTTGCAATACTTTTGACTCCTTCAGCACCATTCTGATATCTATGAATGGCTTTCAATT
Organism: Paenibacillus sp. SRL342; assembly: GCF_984798905.1. Lineage (NCBI taxonomy): Bacteria > Bacillati > Bacillota > Bacilli > Caryophanales > Paenibacillaceae > Paenibacillus > Paenibacillus sp. SRL342. The sequence continues at coordinate 3,949,844 of NZ_OZ481790.1, read as the reverse complement.
TCTCATGTAAACTGAATTTAAGCAAAAAAACTGCACCTCCATTGTTAGTGTGTCTAACAAATGGGGTGCAGTTCAGTTATCGGCTGTTTTTTGTTCATTTAATTGTATTGAGCTATCCGTTCCCCGTTAGTTCAATACACTATCCCTCTTACAACTAAACACTCCTTTGAAACTTGACATCAAATTTTGTCGTTGACGCAGTTACATACTCCATATAATTCACAGATCCGTTAAAGTTCAAATAAGCTTCATAACGCATGCGGATTCCAGGTAAAGTAATCAAATCCAGAACATTTTCCTTTGGTACCCACCTGCATTCGCTCGTTTCATTAGAAGTAGCTAACTCTCCCCCCACAGCTTTACACACAAAATCAAACATGACCTTCGTAGGGACATCAGTCACACCGTCATACCACTTATGGATTGCTGTATTCGAAACAACACTAATCAAATGGCTAACCTTGGCATCTATTCCACTTTCCTCTTTGATTTCACGAATGACGCCATCAATCAGGTTTTCTCCTACTTCAGTTATTCCACCAGGATACACCCAACCATCGTCATGAGCTTTTACTAAAAGGATATTTCCAGTTCCATCTTCTACAATTCCGCCTGCAGATACACAATATGTGTCGGGAACGCCATTTTACAACCTCCAAATAAGATAAAGTTGTATATTTATTCCACACAATTCCTACACTTTCCTGCCTTTGTGGATTTCTAAAAGATACTGCCGGCATGATTGAAGCAACCTGCCCGTTGGCTTAATGAGGCAGGCATTATCACTCCAATATAATTTCTTCGTTCTCTACCGTCCCTAAAGGTATATAAAAAGGATCGTCAGCAAATCTGCAACGATCCCTATTATCATCCACTAGTTGTAAACCGCAGTTGATCACGAGGATGCTTTAAGCTAACATTTCTACGTTAGACTAATCGATGCTCGTTGAAGCTATTCCAGTCTAAAGACAATCTTTGTTCCCGTCTTCTTGTCACTGAATGGCTTACAATATTCTATGATCATTAATTCAAGTCCTGATGTCTTATCTGGTAATCAATGTTCCAAAAACGTTTTTCAGAAAATTCTCGTAAAGTTCAAAAGTTTCAGCCCATTTAAAGATATATTCAAATGGCGGGAAACCAGGATTGTTATTTGAAAGCTGCTTCCGAAGTTTTAACATTTCACAAATTTGTTCGTCATAATGCTCCGTTGGACGTTCAAAGGGCATTCGTTTCAACATTGATCTTCCCTTTTTAACTAAAATTTATTAAGTTAACTTGGTTTTGTTATTGAATTCTATCTGAATTTATCCCCCACCTTCACTAAACTATCCTGCTCGTTAGTTGAACTTAATAGAACACCTGTAGAGAATTTGTGATGCATGAAAGTACAATAATTCAACGGTTAATGCATTCAACGTCGATACCAATAAATATATACTAATCCCACCACGTTAAGATAATGAATCACAATGGAATCGGAGGTGTAAATGACATGAATCAAAATGTTACTTTAATAGGCAAGACAATAAAACTCTTACCCCTAGAATCTAAACATAAAGAAGATTTACTTGAAACACTGATGGATCCAAACATATGGGAATTTACTTGGAGAAAAAATGCAACATTTGATGATATTAAGCATTTAATCGAACAAGCCATACAAAACCAGCTTCATGGCACCCAACTCCCTTTCGTCATCGTCGAACTCATGTCGGAAAAAATTATTGGAACCACTAGAATCGGAGATATTGATATGATCAATCAAAATGCGGAAATCGGCTGGACATGGCTAACACCAACTTACTGGCGTACAGGTGTAAATACGGAATGTAAGTTTTTACTGTTAAATTATTGCTTCGAACAATTAGCGCTAGTCCGCGTGCAATTTTCCATCAGCGGCTATAACATAAGGTCACAGCGAGCGATAGAACGGATTGGGGCAACTAAAGAAGGCATATTTAGGAAGCATAGGCGGGATACTCAAGGTAGATTTCATGACAATGTTTTTTATAGCATTACGGATAACGACTGGCCTGAGGTAAAAAGCACTCTTAAACATATGATCCATATAAAATACTCGCCAAAAAACACAAGATAGATGTTTGTATAAAAAAAAGTAAAAGAAGCACTCTGATATTTTCCTAGCCAAATGCCATTGGTAAGCTCAATAAATGCCCATCGTAACAAGGGCCTTTATTGAGCTATAGTTTCTTTGTTAGTTCAATGATTTTTAATAATTTCTTGCCAGTTAGGAGGCAAGTCATAATCCCTTATATGCTTATACTCAAGAACCACTATTGATCCCGAGTTATCTATACTAAACCTCATTGAGTCGAGTCCAACATTTAAATGAGGTCCTACGTACGGGATAGTTTTAACCTGAACATCAATATGTGAAGAATGATATTTAACGTCTACATCAGTTCCATCCAAAAAAGGCGTAAACGTAGGTGATACAGTTAATTTATTTTTGTAGTAGTGGTTAATCTGTTCCTGTATTTTTGGAGCTAACAAAGTAAGTACAAGCCGTTTCAATGGTTCATCGTTTGGCTTTGCACAAATGGGCTGGATTACCATCAAGAAAATGATGACTGTTAGCAATGATCCCATAAATCTTTTCATTTCTGAAACCCTCATCCCCAGATTTTTAAGGATAGTTTTCACTAAATGAAGATAATTTATTATGCTAACATGCCCGTTAGTTTAATGAATTGAAGGGCAAGATGACGAATAGTTATGCGTCTAACCGGAAATAGTAACATGTTCTTGTCCTCAACAGCAAGTTTCAGTCTGATATTTCGCTTTTTTAATACCCATCCAACCATGTTTAACCTCTCTTTGATTCAGTTGTCCATAACAATATGAACATTTTTATGTGTTATGGTACTTAATGAAGTTTAAAGTGCATGTGATCAATGTTTAGATATATATCTAATTGTCAATCAGACTATGTTCTTGTCAATTCCGGCAATCGGTACAAGTTCTTGTCCTTGGCTTGGGACAAGAACTTGTACCGATAAAATAAAAAAGCCGTTAAAATAGCGACTTCAATGGGGACCACATGTTCTTGTCCCTCGACAGGTCCGCAGCAGTTTTTCAATCCTGCTATTTTATCTTTCATGGCCTATAATTTCATACTGTTCATTCTAAAAACGACGACATTAACTATCTTTTCTTGTTCTATAATCTTACCATAAAAGACTAATATCCTATTGAATTACCTTGCCCCCGTTAGCGCAGCTAAGGCAGCCGTCTTAGTCGTCGGCTGCCTTCGAGTCATCAGTAAGCTATAGTTTCACGATAGTTGAACACTTACCGTATGCTCAACGACTTGAGCAAACTCGATGTGTCGTTTTCTCAAGGATTTGTAAGTGCAATTCTAAAACCAAGATCATCTATTTTGAAAATGGGCATGCTTTTCCTTCTACACGTAGAACCACAATTGTTCTCCACTTCAGCCCAACTGCCTCCCCTGAAAACTCTATAGTTCCCATATCGTTCAGCATCATATAGATCCCAGCACCATTCCCAGACGTTACCGATCAAGTCATAAAGTCCCCATGGATTAGGAAGCAACTGTCCTACTTTATGAACAGATCCATTGGAATTTCCTTGATACCATGCAATTTGATCAATTCTTGCATACCGATATTCCGTTGATCCTGCTTTGCACGCATACTGCCATTCAGCGTCTGACAGTAATCGAAATCCATTCGCTATTTTGTTATATATTGTGTTCTCACTTTCGTTTGTAACTGTGTAACATTCCATCCTGCCAAGCTTTCTCGATAACTCATTACAGAAAGCAATAGCATCCATCCACGAAACTTCCGTAATTGGCAGCTTACTCACAATCGGCTCTATTTTTTCTTCATGCATGACAAAATGATATAACTGCTGTGTTACTGGATACTTCATTACATGGAATGGCTCAATAGCTTCAGTCCACGTTACAGTCTTTTTACTACTTCCTGGGTTAGATAAAGTGTAATCAGTACTAAGCCATTTATCTGTATTAAGAAAATCGCGTAGTTCAATTGATCCGCCTTCTATGGGTACCATCAAATCCATTATTTCTTTTAGAAAACGTGCCTTGTCACTCCCGTACTTTTCCATATCTTATTCCTCCCCCACTCTAACTTACCGCCAACCAAATTCGACCCAGAAACTGTATTACCCTGCTTAATAGTTGCTAACGACGATAAACTCGTCGATACTTTTAGTGTGGTTCACCGCGTCTAATCTTGAAAGTATCCTGCCCGTTAGTTGAATAAAAGCAGCCGATCACATGGAGCAGCTGTATATTATGCTAATGTTTTCCATGACTAAATTCAGTTCAGAATTTCTCCCTGAATCGCTAGGCATCCAATCGCCTTAAATCGTTCGTTCTACCTCCATGGTTTTGCCGAAATAATCGGCTGGATCAACGTCTTCCATCAGTCCCCATTCGACCATATCTGGCGTACGGGTCAGCAATTTCCGATGCGACTATCGAGAATCCTCTCTATCGCTGGATATTCCTCGAATCTTCTTTCGATGAAATGTTGAATAACCGCCCCGTAAAGGGGCGGTTTTCTTAGGCTTGCATAAATGCTTCTAACGGTTCCAGAATCGCGAACGTCTTCTTTGCATCCTTCTTCCGTTGCTCATCATAGAGTTTGGTCAACTCTTCGAATGATTTAGCTTTAATCTTCGTATAACTCGATTTGGTGTATCTGATTATGTACCTCTTTACCCCTTCCTCTTCACTCCACTCGTAAACGACATCATATTTGTCCCTCAAATTCTTTAAATGAAGTGACCGGCGCAACACTGCAAAGTGTTCTTCAATGGCTTCATCGCATTCCTCCATAATCTTCTCGTATGTGCAGCCAACTCGCATCAGAATCTCCGATGCCCGTTCATCGCCGTATCTCGCGAGAAATTCCTTCAACGAAACCAGCGCATATAGCAATATTTGTTCCTTGTCATGCGGATTCCTGTATTCATAACAGCCTACAACCAAATTGCGGTCGGTCATCTCCTCCTTACTGAATTGCATATTAAACAAATACTCGAGTGTCTTTTGCTTCATAACGGTTTCCAACATCTGCTCTTTATCAATCCTGATGCCCGTTGTCACCCAAGGAAACGGTAGTTGGCCGTTACCTTCACGCGGTATGCTACCCCTAAGATTCAAAATCGGCATACCCGTAGCAATTGCGTACGACCTGTTATATCCTTCGCCCGCGAATTTTTCCTGTTCTTCTAGCATGTGTCCTGCCTCCTTTTAGTACCAAGTTCCATTCGGCGACTATTGCATATCCATAAAACTACCACTTTTTTGTGCTGGTCTCTTATTAATTCATCAGCGCTTTTCATTAACCCACAGATATTTCTGGGATATATTGTATCATATGAGAACAATAAGTCCATCTAATGGTTCCGTTATCCTGCACGTTGGCTAATGCCGACTGCCAGTCTATAACTTTATTTTCACAGAACAGCTGAAGCCCAGGCGACCGGCACGCCACTGCTCTCTCCGATCCGGACGAGATCCGCGCAGCTTCATACATAGTGCCCAAAGGTGCAGCTCACACACAGGACGTTCCTATTAAGCTAACCTGCCCGTTAGCTTAATGAATTAACGAGGGTAAGAACCGTTTAGGTTTATGCCTAATCGGTAATCGGACTATGTTCTTGTCCATTCCGGCAATCGGTACAAGTTCTTGTCCTTGGCTTGGGACAAGAACTTGTACCGATAAAATAAAAAAGTCGCTAAAATAGCGACTTCAAAGGGACCATGTTCCTGCCCCTCGACATATTTACATACTCAGTAACGGTATTAAGCTCAGCTGTTGAAGTACATGCAATATATAATGGAAATATTTTAATTTGTTCACCTCTTCGATTTTTATATATGCATATGTCCTGGCCTTAGATTAAGATTAATTATCAAAACTTAGGGTTAAGGTGGTCTTCTTCTATCTTCGAACGAAGCTCTCTTCATTAGAATATACAGGTTAGTTGGCGTATACAAAGTACTATTAATTTCAGACAGTGTTTCAGTATGGAAAGTCGTTGATAATAACTCATTGAGTTTGGTTTTTAGTTCGTCATGGAGTGAAGAAGCGGTCGCTTCCTTGCACAACAAGGTTGATACAACCAGGATTGTCCGGGAACAACATGATACAGTCGAATTTCTGTAATCGTTAAAAGAGCAGGACACCCCTACTCCAAAAGGGTGTCCTGCTCTTTTTTTATTTCGTATGTTTTTCTAACCAGTTTTAATCAAAGCTTAGCTCTTCAGAAATTCGATCAACGCTGCATTAAATGCTTCAGGATGTGTCGCATTAAAGCCATGTGGTCCACCTTCTACAACAACAAGCCGGCTGCCAGGGATAGATTCATGTGTACGTTGTCCACTGACTTCAAGCGGCACAATGGCATCGGAATCGCCATGAATAACCAGGGTCGGAATATTGAATTTCTCCAGGTCCTGACGGAAATCGGTAAGAGCAAAGGCAGCAATGCAATCCAGGGTACCCTTAGGGGATGCCAGAGCAGCAATATCCCGGTTATATAGACGGAACGGCTCGCTCACAAGGTCTGTACGATCTCCTGCAGCGAAAAAGTTATTTGTAAATCCATCCAAGAAGGCTAGACGATCACCCTTAACCCCATTTTGGAATTCAGCAATGGTTGCATCGTCCAATCCTCCCTGTGGATTATCCTCGGACTTATACAGGTAAGGAGGAACAGCGCCTGCAAATACAGCTTTGGAAACCCGTTCCGTTCCATATGTTCCGATATAGCGAGCTACTTCGCCGCCTCCCATGGAGAACCCAACCAGTGTAGCGTCGCGCAGATCGAGGTGCAAAATCAATTTATGTAAATCAGATGCAAAAGTATCGTAGTCATAACCATCCCAAGGTTGGGAAGACTGACCAAAACCACGACGATCATACGTGATAACACGGTAGCCCGCTTCAATCAGGATAGGTACTTGTTTCTCCCAGGATCTTCCACTCAAAGGCCAGCCATGAATAAGGATGATGGGTTTCCCCTCGCCATGATCTTCGTAATACAGTTCAATTGGTTGTGCATTCTCTTCGCCTACGTTTACTTTAGCCATGGAAAATCCCTCCGTTTAGTTATGATCGTTTAATTGTTACTATTCAAATGCTACATATGCAATCTACTATTGTCAATCGTACCCAAGAATTAAATAGAATCGTTCATTGTAAATCATTTTCTCCTGTTCTACACATAGTCTCACAGTAAAATATTCTTTGTTCAGCAGAGATTTTCTCCAAAGTTTGAGTAACACAACTGATCCTCCTATCAAAAAAGCAGCCCCGTCAGGAGCTGCCTCATGTTATGCCTTATTTTGTAATCCTATCTGTTTCCGCTAACTCGCCACCCGGATAAGGATTGATCTTCTGGATCGTTCCGTCTTCGTTGTATTTCAGTTCGGAATATTTAACGCAGCGCTTGTGGTTGACGCCTTCCGACAGGGAGCTGTCGTGATAGAACAGATACCACTTATCTTCAACTTGCACAATGGAGTGGTGGGTTGTCCAGCCGATAACTGGAGAGAGAATCTCGCCCTTGAACGTGAATGGTCCCATCGGGTTCTTGCCGATCGCATATACGAGCTTATGCGTGGTTCCTGTAGAGTAGGACAGGTAGTAATAGTCGTTATATTTATGCATCCATGGGCCTTCAAAATATCTCCGTTCCTCATCCCCGGCCAGAATCGGATTCCCGTCTTCATCGACAATTGATATCTCGGCAGGCTTGCCCTGGAAGGACAGCATATCGTCACTAAGCAGTGCAACTTGCGGTCCAAGCGCTGGCTGTTCAGAAGCCGGTCCTTCTGCATCTGGAACGAAGCTGCCGGTCTGCCATTTCTCCAGCTGGCCGCCCCAGAGTCCGCCGAAATAGATGTATGACTGATTGTCGTCATCCACCAGTACGGCCGGATCGATACTGAAGCTGCCTTCCATATAATTTGGTTGCGGCGTGAACGGGCCTGCCGGAGACTCTGATGTTGCCACACCCAGACGGAAGATGCCGTCATGATCCCGTGCCGGGAAGAACAGGTAATAGGTATTGTCCTTATAAGCGGCATCCGGTGCCCAGAGCTGCTTGGAGGCCCACGGAATATCTCTCAGATGCAACGCTTCGCCGTGATCGACCACCGGGGAATCGAAGTTGTCCATCGAGAGGACATGATAGTCTTCCATTTTATACTGGTCCCCGTTATCGTTGCTCGGCTCGTCATGATCAAGGTCATGGGAAGGATAGATGTAGAGTTTGCCCTCGTAGACATGGGCGGACGGGTCCGCAGTGAAGATGTGGGTTACGAGTGGCTGGTGGGGCTTAGGTAGTTGTTGTTGATTCATAAGGCATCTCCTTTGGTATTGGATAATAGAATCCTTCATAATTAGGGCTGGTGTTCTCTGTACCGTTGCCCAAGGCGCGCAGCCCCAGGTAGACGCCGGTGAAGCAGCTGGCTGAGGCAAGCCAACAAGGGAGGCGCTTCATCGTCCAGCATGTAGGCATTCCCGCGCTCGGTTCAGAATAGCGCTCAAGTATCCAGCGATTACGGTAATTCATTGATTGCATCCTCAGAATTCAAAGCAAGCGTTTACAATCTCTAATGTTATTGTATAAGCCCCGCTTATTCTTTCCTATACACATAATAAAGATCTTTCCCCGAAAAAATGTACAATTCCCGCCTATTTGATTATATTGGAAATATACACCTATTGCTCGCGTTTTGCTTCTTGTTTTGTGTCGCCGCACAACAAGGCCAAGAAAAAAAGGCCGCTGGCGCAAATGATTGCGGGTGGCCTTTTGCTGTAATCGAATATGAGGGTGTGCAGAAAAGGAGGAAAGCGCGTATTAGCTTGAAAAATTAGACGCGTTCATTGTGCCTCTTCTGACCACGAATAGGTCGTTCCTGCCGTTCTTAGGTAAACATTTAGGATAGCGTCACCATACATACCTGTGGACGAAATGGAGAATCGCTCCGACGGAATCGGTCTACACTGGAATTCTATCCAGTTTCTTCCCTTTTTGCGAATCTTGATAACTGACTTGCGACTGTAAAGCCTTCGCCCATTTCCAGTGAATTTCCTTCCTCGGCAAAAAACTGGAATTGTAGTTAGATATCCCGTCTATAAGTCAACTTTTTGCCAAGTTTATCAAAAAGGAATCTTCGGGGATACCTATTTAGGTGGAGCATCCATGTTGGAGCCAAGCAAATCTTCTACCGTTACTATGGATTGGATTCAAGGGTAAGAAAGATTATTAATGTTGAACAAAAGTGCTCTCCGACTGAGATCGGCGAATGTTGCTTAGATAATCTGTACTCACTCTTTACTTTGTATTTGAGTTTGTTGTTTAGAACACTAACGAGATGTAATCATCTCTTCAGCTATTTTGACCAGATCCTCTTTACCTAGCGTCCCTCCATCCAATTCGATGGTAAGTAACGTAATTAGTTTCCTTATCCCTGGCATCGGGACTTTTATTCAGAATTCCAGCAATTTCAGCAAACGATTTTTCTTCAAAAACGCGCAGAATCAATAGGTTCCGTTCAACTACATTTAGTTTCTCAAGCGCCCGGCTTAGTGGTTCGTTAAAGAGTTGGCTATCCAGCATTTCAGCAGGACTAATGGTAGATTGATCTTGAGCCATTAATCTGAAATTCCATTTCTGTTGCATTTTTTTCGACGGATTATGTTTATGTAGTGATGATAGGCCAATTTGTAGAGCCAGGCGGAGAAATTAACCTCAGGCTAACGTAGTCCTGAATTTCGCCCGCTCGTACTCTTTTAATTCTGTATTCAGTTTCCTCATCCATGTTTCTTTAAGACACCTCCCAGGTATTCGCGATGAAGTTGATATATGTATAACAAACTAGGTAGTTCTAAAGGGACATTTTTTAGAAAAAGTTTCTAACAACAATATGGTAACTTAGGGAGTTCGCATCTGTGTATTTTATAAAACAAAATTAAAGCTGATTTGAGTACACCTGATTTGTTTTGAAACCTCAACTTTTTTATCATGGGCATCCCTTCCTTTGGTGCTCATCTCATCTTTTTAAATCTATCGCCTGTCTTTAATTGCGTTAACTTTAACGCTCATCCCCCTATCTTGTAAAAGGAGATTTTTGGTGGCTTCAAGCATAGTTTACAGCAGAATGAGGCCTTCGATCATGCTCCACATGTACTGTCTTAGAAATGACTATGTATCTCTTTAATAACAACCTGTTGATAGTGAAAAGGGAACCTCCTTTTTCCGGGAAATGCCTTTAATTTACTGTATACTCACACGAGTCTATGGTAGGTTTAGGCAAGCATTTGGCACGAATGTTATATTGTTTGTGTTGTCATTTAGTACATAATAAAGATGTACGATTGATTCTATTCAGCCATGAATGTGAGCGTTTATTAGCTTCCCAAAGTGGATGTGAAGAATTCACCAGTAAAATGCACTTAGACGAGATAAAGCAAGGTCATGCATGGTGGTTACACAACAACAAATTCTGAGGAGTAATTTTACACTATGATCAATCGATTCATCAGCTTGTTTTCCATTCCTTCGTATGCTTTACTCTTTATGTGTATGACATTACAGGGAATGGGCATTTCACTCAGTACCCCCTTTTTATCTATTTATTTCACGGAACAGCTTGGCGTATCCATTGGAATGTTTGGTCTTTATCTAGCTGTTACACTAATTGCAGGAATATGGATCAGTACGCTAATCGGGAGACGTTCTGACCTCGGCTTGAATCGGAAGAACGTTTATCTTTTCTCTACTCTCTCTAATGTCCTGGCCTTTAGTGGATACTTGTTCATTCAAGATTTTCCGATGTTGTTCATTTACATGACTGTGTTTACTGCCCTTGGTGCACTAGGGATGCCCCAGTTGTTCGCTATTTCCAGAGAAGCAGTGATAAAGAGTCATTTTACGGAGCGTGCGTTTGCTAATTCTACCTTGCGTTCTGCTTTCTCTCTCGGCTTTATTACAGGTCCTTTAATCGGCACTTTATTACTCACTGCTATTGGATTTAAGGGGATTTTTTTGGGGACGATCGGAGCTTTCCTGCTCGTAGCTCTGCTTGTTTTCCTGTTTCTCAAATCAAACACAGAAATGAAGAGCAGTAATGCTGAAGCGAATATAAAAAGTTTCCGACTGGCTCAAAACCGGGATATTCTAATTCCTTTTCTCATTATGATACTCATGTATACGGCTCATTGGATGAGCACCATAAACACGGCTCTCTTTATTACAAACAATCTTGGGGGAACGACAAGTCATGTCGGTTTAGTCAGCAGTATATGTGCTGCGCTGGAAATTCCCTTTATGATTGTACTCGGTCTACTTAGTGCAAAGTATAGTAACCGAATCTTGGTGTATTGCGGGGCTATTTTTGGAGGAGCTTATTATTTCGTTATCCTTATCTCGAACGAGATGTGGCAAATGCTTGCAGCACAAATTTTGCTCGCTGTTTTTGTCGCGGTCATTTCTGCGATTGGAATTAGCTACATTCAGGACCTGCTGCCTAGTATGCCGGGATATGCTTCCACACTCTATTCGAATTCATCCACTATCGGCAGGCTGATTGGTAGTCTTGTTGGTGGTGGAGTAGCCAGCATTGTGGGTTACCGATACTCATTTATCTTCTGCTTTATACTTATCATTGTTGCTGTAATTATGCTTGTGGTAAGTGGACGACAGCCTGTAGATGAACCGCAAATTTCGACTTAACTACGCCAATTCAACGGGATAATTTAGATTTTTAAGTTTTTCCAGGTATGGGGTAATTAACATTGGGCACGGCATCATGCTTGAAGCACTCCCTAAAAAGGAAACCGACCTTGGTCCTTCATAAAACAGAATCAAGGTCGGTTTCTTTAATTATAGCTGCAAGAAAATCTTATACAGAACCTGAACAGCTTCTGCTCTGGTTGTCGTTCCGCCAGGACTCAGGGTGACATTGCTTCGCCCGTTTATGAACCCCATTCTAACCATTGCAGCCATGTCATCAATTGCGTACTTTGCTACATTTTCCGCATCTGTAAATCTCTTGAGATCCTCAGCTGTACGGGTCTGCTCGGTTTTCCCAACTGCCCGCAAAGCCCGCATGGTCAGTACAGCCAATTCTTGTCTAGCAATTTCCGTTTCCGGATAGAACCTGCCCTTCATGCCCAGGGCGATCCCGAGTGCTTTGGCGATTCCAATTTCCTCATAATAGAGGTCTGTTCGCTTCATATCACTGAAGGTGGTGTTTAACTCTGCTTTGAGATCCAGTGTCTTTACCAACCAAGCTAGATACTCACCTCTTGTGACCTTTTGCTCGGGACTAAAGCTTGTTGCTGATGTCCCGTCGATGAATCCTTTGGACGCCATTGTTTCAACCGCTGGTGCGTACCACGAATCCTTGACGACATCATTGAAGAACTTCTTCGTATAAACAACTGCATATTCACCTGTGTTTTCCGCTGGAAAAACCATGGCTTGTAGAGCACTGTCGTACTTGCCATTCAGTAGCTGAACAAATGTACTATTTGCAGCCACGTACGAAACTGTAAGATATTTGGAATTGGCCAATTCTTCAACATCAGGAGTATAAGGCAGGCTGATTTCAACCGGTGCATTCAAGGTTGCCATTTCTTCTCCATCTAATTGCACAGCGAATGCAATAACAGGTCTGCTGGCTATCACTGATTTTACATCTGAATGAAGCTTTACAGTATCTAGCCGGCTCAGTGACAGTTCCACATTTTTGGCACCTGATACATACTTTAGCAAATTAGAAGGTACTGCAATGGTTCCAAATTCCGTGTTAATCTCGATCTTGATGTTGGCATGCGCTGCGCTTAGTGCAGCTGCAGGAAGCTCAACCGCATAGGAATGGGCTCCCTCTGCTTTCGGAATATCCACCATAATTGTTTTAATATTATTGCTATTCGCCTTTACATGCTCCAGAGCCTTATTAAGGTCTTCCTGCCGGAGGGGTGCTCCCTTAGCTTTACCGGTTTTGGTATCCGTCTTTGGTGCCACAATCTTAATCCAATTCCCTTCGACTTTGATGTTTTCAGGAACCGGTGAAGGTGTGGTCACTGACACAGGTGCATCCGTTGACGGCGGTGTTTCCGTAGGCTTCGGATTGATGACTGGATTGCTGATAACGACAGTAAGAGATTGGCTCGCATAATGAGTTGCCGTCTCTTTATATCTTACCTCGTAAATTCCGTTGCCAAGACCTGTAACCTCTGTGCCTGTGATCGCATTCCAGCTGCCAGCGTCCACTCCTACTAGCCGATATTCCATTACAGGACTTACACCAGTGATCTTACCATCCTTGGCCCCAGCTGCACTGACATTTACAGCCTTGACCTCTGCACTGGACGGCGGACTTTGCTCCTGCTTGGTTCCGTCAGGCACAACGATCAGGATAGCAGGACTTGGATTGCTCATATCCGTCCCGGCGTACCGGAGCTCATAGCTGCCGGCTTCGAGGCCTTCAATGCTGGTTCCACTCACCGGCATGTAACCACCTTGATCCACCTTCCGGTACTCCATATCGACAGTCACATTTTCAATTCTGCCGTCATTTCCGCCTGCCGCTGTAGGCGGTGTAATGACGAGTCCTTCCGCTGTTGGTGCCTCTCTGTCTGCCCTGGCTTCATTGCGAATGTCCACGGTTACCGGCGGACTTGCCTTAAGGCTGTCTGTGGCTGCATACCGGATCTGATAGCTGCCAGGCTCCAGATCGTTGATACTTGAACCTGTAACAGGCGTGTAGTCCTCTTCGCCCAGCTTCCGGTATTCCATCGTATCATTCAAACCCTCAATTATGCCTTTTATGCCGGTATCCGAATTGGCGTGTGAGATTACCCACCCACTCTCATCGGGTGCAACCTGCTCCTGTGTCTGCTCTTCCGGAATAAAGACTTCCTTATCCAGGCTGGCGCTCAGCGAACCGGTCTTCATATACCGGACATAATATTTACCGGCGGTGAGACCTGTGACCTCAATTCCTGCAATTGCAATATATTCTTCTTCGCCTTCCTTCTTATACTCCATTTCTGTTGTCACACCGATCAGTTTGCCGTCATCTCCATCAGGAATGGACGGTGCCATACCGGCCGGTGTTACTGGAGCCTCACGATCAGGACTGGGTATGGCCTGGTGAACTTCCCATTCCCATAGGCCTACACCGTTATCGCCTGCCCGCGATTGTTTGGTCAGGGTAACCCGCAGTGCTTTTACATTCAGCACCGAGTCAAACGTGTACGGATTGGAGGATTCCACTGGAGTATGTTCAACCACTTTGATTCCCTCCGTAATCGTTCCCGCTGTTATCCATTCATCAGTTGCGCTATCCGCAGGGATGTAGGAATATACAATTTGTGTAGGCGGCTTGATTCCGCCGCCATCTGACCACAGCACCAGATTCGAACTCCGGATGGTGGAACCCTGCGGCCATTCATATTGCACCCACTCCTCTGCGCCCTCATGGCCCCAGGTTCCCCAATGCAAAATGTTATTGCCATCTTTCTTTCCGTCGTTTACTGCAGCCAGACTCTCCCAAGGAGAGGTATAGCTGGAAGAAGCATTTGCGAGGAAGGCCATATTGCCGTCTCTCGGACTGAGCAAACGCAAATCCATCAACAGCTTCTCAAGCGCCAGGCTAACTTCTTCGTCTTTTGCATTCATATTCTTGATCACAGCAGATGCATCTGTCTTCGCCGCTTCTATTGGAGCAAGGCCAGGATCTGCAAGGTTCGAAGAATTTAATGTATTTACATAGTTATAGACCTTGATCAGTTCTGACTTATCTACCGCTCCGGTATAGCCGTATATCTTCCATTCCAGAATACCACTGCCATTAACGGAGGGCTTCATGTCCATACGAACACCTGTAATATATGCGGGCTCAAAGGTAGTCGTATTGTATTTATTAAGTTCATTGCCCAATCCCTTTATGTCCCGCGGGGTGTACCATTTTCCATCTTCGCCGCGAAGCATAAGTTGCATATCCTTTGGACGGAAGTTCCCGCCGTTGTCTTGAAATACATATACATCCATTGATGAGGCCAGGAATGGCTGATCCCATTCATACGTCACCCATGCTGGATCTCCTTCTCTACCCCAGTTATGCCATGCACTGTTGGGGGCACCACGGTTCGGCGAGAAATCTGCCGAGCTTTTAGGTTCAATGCCGTTATTCATCGCTTCCGGATATCCGTCGCCACCAGAGAAGCTAGCGGAAGCCTTGGCTGTCAGCGCCGCATTTTGAAGCTCAGTATTCACGACATGTACGGTAGCCCATACCTCCAAGGCACTGCCATTGACCTTTCCTCTGGCTTCAAATTGGCCTACACTAGCATAGCCGCTTGGATCAATAGCATCCCAAGTGATTTCCTGCTCTAGATACCCTTCCTCTGACAGAATATAGATTTGTCTAGGAAGTTCTGGTTCAATATCCTTCTTGGTGACAACGCTGAGTGCCCGGTAAACGTCAACGGTATCTTCCTTAATCTCTATCGTTATATCCTTGCTGGCCTTCTTGTCTCCGTCTGTCGCACTGAAGGTAAACACGTAGGTGCCTGCCATGCTTACACGCGCATAGGCTGCTGTTTTGTCACCATCCACAAATGAAATGTCCACTGAACCTTGAGGCTTTTGCTTGACGGCCCAAGTGTACTTCAACTGGGGTTCTTCTGCCTCGCTATGCACAGGGTCAGGAATGGCCTCCCCGGACAATACCACGATACTGTTATTTGCAACATCCTGAACCGCAGTTACGTGGCCAATTGCTGGAGGCTGTTTATCCGGCGGTGAAGCCAGTTCGAAGATGACCTGGCTGGAGCCAGTCAGTTGTCCATCACTTGCGCTAAGCTTAACCGTATATGAGCCTGCTTTGGTACCCGTAGCCTGTGTAATGCTTGCTTTCGGATGAGTAAAGGTTAGCTTGGCGCCTTCTGGGGCACTGACCACTTCCCATTGGTAAGACAGAGTTCCTTCCGGCGCGCCATCATCGGTTACAATCCCATTCAGCATAAATGGAATCAACGCCTGTGGATGTTGTGTCGCCAGCTCTACAGTAATTTGCGGAGCTTCATTTTCACCGCCGGCTGACTTTTCAATGATCAATTCAGCACGCTGCACGCTACCCATCTGAAACATGGCAACGCCTTCATTGTTCTGAACATAGAACTGTCCGGCATCTGCACCATTCAGCTTCATGGTATAGTAGCCATTCTCGATCCCCACTCCATCGAACAAAATCCGTGAAGTATGCTCTTTCCCTGATGGATTCAGGAGCTGAAGTGTAAAACCCTTACCATCTTTTTGAATTTGCGCGCTTTCTACTTTATCGCTTTCCAGCTCCAAATAGATTTTCTCATCGATCAGATTGATTCGTTTGCCGAAACCGTCTTTCGGCGTAATGTTGTAGCTGTCTCCTGCGTCACTCACCAGCGCTCCATAACCAAACAGCCCGAATATCGGATCTGTAACAATATCGGAGCTGATGCTGAGAAGGGAACCATAGAGGCCTTCTTCTGATTCGCCCGAAAAATCATTCCAGCCGTTACTCATGACGCGTGAGCCGCCATCGTATACGTCCTTCGTACCTGTGCCTCCTTTATACATCGAATATCTCCAAGAGGTACCGCCAACTGAATTAGCCGAAATCTGTCCCATATTGACGGCATTGAAATTCGAAATCTTAGCGGCATAATTGCGCTGCTGTGCAATTGCCTTCTGCTCCACCGATCTGCCATCATTCTCATACCTTAGCCAGTCATCCATAATGTAACCTGCTAAAGACGCAGTATATTGGAAATTCCACCAGCCTTCACCGCCGCGGAAAACGGGCACGGAATAATGGAACCAGGTAGGCTGAATCCCGCGCATGGCACGTGTTTTCCAATCGGCCATTTCCATACTTTTCTCAGCTGCACCTGTAAGCGCGTCTGCTGGATAGTACGTGCGCAGAGCCTTCGCTGCTGCATAAGCCCCCTCTTCGCCAGTATTGTCATATTCAAATTCCGATCCGTAAGGATAAGTGGCTCTGGTCATATTCCGTCCCTTGTCGAGGGCGAACTTCTTCTGCAGATTGGTTGACTCGTTCTGCATCCCCTCTTCCTTCAGTGCTTCAATCATATCCGGGATTTGCTGCTCGCCATAGAATCCGATGGCCCCGGTGGAAACGCGCTTATAGTAAATGTTATAAGCTTTCTCCAGATAAAACTGAGGCGATTCCCGGTACTCGATCAGATTAGGATAAGCCTTCTGAATCCGGTACATGTTGAAAAATCCGGTAGCTTCCATGATTTCGGAGAAGGTACGTGTATAAGGCTTATCTTTGTCGGTATACGCTCCAGAATCTTTCAGCCAGTTCGCAACGATGTAGCTATCCTGAGTATTCTTCATGTATCGTTCCCACATGAAGTCGATCAGGAATGTCTCGATAGAGCGAATTTCATCGGGATTGGGAGCCAGATAGTTCTTCATCGTCATGAAGTTGATGTTGTCATGGCTCCAGTCATCTCCCCAATGGCTTGTATTTAGATCGATGCCGCTTGTAAGATACCAGTCGAAATAGTTACCATAAGTTGGACTTTCCGGATTCTTATCCTGTGTTTGCTGGACCATGAATTCGGAATGGGCATCCGAGATTGCATCCAGCTCGGCTAGAACATTGAATTCAAATTGAGTGAATTTATCCACCCATTCGTTGCCGTCCTTCAGCTTATATTCGATACGCACGCTGTTATTGCCGATCGAATCAAACTGAAGCGAATAGATGTGATGCTGTTCACCATTTACGATCTTGGTCTCCACAAACTCAACCGACTCGTTGTAGCCGGGGTTCCCGTCAGGCAGTCCACGTTCCGCCCGCGAGTTGTCAACCATTTCCTTTCTGCTCTTCCCAGACTTGATATCCGGAATATGCGCTTCGTCAAACGGATCATTCTCTGCCACATTTTGAATATCGATGGATTGTACATCAACGATATTGTCGTCATAGTGCAGGTCTATCTTGACAGGCATATCGATCGCTGTCTGGAAGCCCGGCACCGCTACGGCATCAATCATACCTGATTTATATAGGATGGACCGGAGATTGGCTTCACGGTCTTCCATCGAGGTCGAACTATTATTTGGGCTTTGGGCGCTTTCCTGCGGCGTATTGTCGCCTCCACGGACTGCGGAGAATTTGAACTTATACGTCTTGGACTCATCCGGTCCTAGGACGAGGCTGGAAGCATCAGTAAAGTACCCGCGTCCCGTTTTTTGGATTTCTTTGGAGTGAATATAGAGCACGTTCAGCCCCGGATACCAGCCGCCACTGTCTCCTGTCCAGTTCTTAAAGGTGTCTGCAGCACGTCGCTCTCCTGCTTCATGCATCCAATAATCCACATACTCGATTCGAGCGCCGCTTTCCGGCACCGGAGTGAAGAGCATAAAGTTTCCCTCACCACTGGTGCGGATGGCATAAGAATATCCACTGTCAGCACCTGCGAAATTATGCACTGTCACACGGTCATCATAGGTATCGGATAAGGTCTGATATTTGTTATTCCAAGGCATTGGCAAGCCGATATCTCCGAATTCGATATACTGATTGCTCTTGTTCTTCACCGTAATTTCCCAAAGCAGTGAACCGTCATTGGTCTCCATATCAAAAACGGATTTCACATCGAAGCCCTTCATTACCCGCTGGCCCGTAGAGTCTAGGTTCTGTCCAATAAAGTTGACTTCTACCTTCTTGCCGTCTGCTGATGCGGTCTTGTTCATATAGGGGTTATCCGGATTAATGGTCGAATATTGTGTAGATCCCCCGGCAGCCAATGTTTTATTGGTATCAACTTCTACAAAGCCGTCCCTGTTATCAGGGAATTGTCCATTGGCACCCGTACGGTAAGAGAAGATCATTTCCCCCATCCATTGGTGCTGAGTACCATTCTGCGGCGATGTAGTGTTAGGCAGGACGAAATTGATTGGCTTCCCCTGTTTATTGGTAGGATTGTTGTTGATATAAAGCTCCTCAATCTGACCTAAGTCGCCAACTTTGGCCGACAGGCTGGCATTGGAGATACCGGTCTTTACCGCAGCCGTCGCGGCCCCAGGCAAAGCGCTAACCTGCAGCGGCAGACTTGAAAATGCCAGGAGCAGCGCGATCATGAGCGGCTTCCACTTCTTCGAAATCATTGTCATTATAACCTCCTGTATATATGTGATCATATCCATTAGGGGTTTAATTCTCTTAAACCGGTAAGTATAGTTTCTTCTACGAAATACCTTTGACCGATCCATCGAAAATGACGTTCATTCTTTCGTCTAAAGTAGAATCTCTAAGTCGATTGTTAAGATAATCGAATCCTATAACCGTTACTCCACTTACGTGGAGCCTATATCGTGTAGCCATACAGGGGCATGATAATAATTTCCATTGGAATCATCATCACAACCAGTACGAGAGTGAAGATAAGGTTCTAAACCTTAATCCGTTGAAGGTTAAAACTGAATTTCGTAAGCGCTTTATTTTCTATGTTACTTGCTGTATCATAAAAAATAAATTCTCGATGCCAACATGAATTTTAAATATTTCAACCTGTTCGGAGGTGCCGGATTGGACTCGCCCATCCTTCATTTCATTACCCCGCCCATTCCCTATTTTATTGATTGCGGACGTGCTTGTTACGAAGCCGGTGAATATCACATTAGCCGCAGTGACATCGGTGTCTTTGATCTAATTGTTGTTACACGCGGTTCGCTCGCCATTAGCGAGAACGGGACAGAATGGCTTCTGAACCAGGGAGAAGCACTGATCCTTAAGCCGGATGGACATCATTACGGCAGCGCAGCCTGTAAGGCGGAAACGGAAATGATCTGGATTCATTTTCAAACCTTTGGCAGCTGGAGAGAGTCTGCCAACATGGACGAATGTCTCGCCAATCAAGCCGAACTAATCGAGACACATAAGGTGAGCGCATATCTGAACCACTGTGATGTCTGTTCCATCTTCATTCCCAAACATTTGCACATTGCAATCAAAGATATGGAACTGCTGGAGCATTTCTCTCAGCTTGATCAGGAGCCTCAGTCCCTGCGCAATTGGAAACGACAGGCGACCTTCCAGCAATTTATGCAGCATCTGGATCTTGGGCTGTCTTCACTGTCAGACGTTGCCGCAATCCGGATTGCCGAGAAAGTTGAACTCTATATCCGCCACAATTACCCGCTACCGATCTCCAATCCGATGCTGCAAAAGGAACTTAACTACCATCCAAACTATCTCGCACGCAGCATGCTGAAAGTGTATGGCATGACACCCATGGAATATCTGCTGCATTACAGAATCGAACAGGCCAAAAAGCTGCTGCTGCAAACCGCCTGGTCCGTTGCTCGCATCGCCGAAGAGATCGGCTTTAATCATGTATCCTACTTCTCTTCCTGTTTCTCGAAAAAAGAGGGCATCTCTCCTTCCAACTTCCGCAGCAAGTTTACCAACTCAGATAAATAAACTGACTCAATCAGAACTGATGCCGTGAAAAAAGTGTCCGCTCATCAAAGATCGCGTTATCCTACAGCGCGTATTGTGGGTCTATCGGGCGCTTTCCTTTTGCATACCTTTTTACAGCAGCACGAGTAGACTTCTTCTTATTCGCTTTCGCGAATCCAAACGCTCATTTCTCCTTCATCCCGATTGGCCCAAGTGAAGTAAGGAATGAACCGAAGCTCGGCAGGCTGTATATCCCAGTGAACATCACTGCGATACAGATGTATTCCCCAGTCTTCTTGGGATACGATTCTCTGCCCAATGGTTGTAAGAGCCGGAACCCCCAGAGGCATCTGTTCCCCGCTACCGATATGAAACTCGGCATCCCGGGGCAGCTGAATGCGATGCAATCCGCGGCCATTGTCGACTTCTTCGAGACAGTACATAAACGGTCCCCGCTGGATGGCTACTTTTCCGAAAGCGGTTTTGATGTGATCATGCCCTTTCATCCGCAGCAACTCCATAGGGAAGTGAAGTTTAATCTCATCACCGGCTTTCCACGAACGGGTCACTTTTATGTAACCGGATTCAAAAGTAAAACCATCCTGTTCGCTCTTCTCCCCATTAATCCACAGCTCGGGAATCTTGCACCAGTCCGGCTTTCTCAGAGCTATCGTAAACTGCATTCCCTCTGGGGAATCAGGCCGAACGATCAGCTTCACATCTCCAGTGGAGGTATAGTCAGAGTCCATGGTTAGGGCTGCTCTCCTACCCTCAAGTGTGAATTTCCCTTCCCCTCCGATGTACAATTGTACATACAACGTAGCCTGTTCCACAGCCGGGGTATATACATATTGATCCAATGAGGCAATTAATCGCGCAATGTTCGGCGGACAGCAAGCACAACCAAACCACCCTTGCCGGCGTGTTCGCACGTGGGCATAATTAGGATTTACACGTTGCATCTTCGGATCGACTTCAAGCGGATTCACATAGAAGAAACGTTGACCATCCAGAGACATTCCACTAATCACCGTGTTGTACAGGGCTCGCTCCATAACGTCTGCGTACCGGCTATCCTGCTCCATCTGCAGCATGCGCTTCGCCCAAAAGATCAGGCCAATTGAAGCACAGGTCTCTGCGTAGGCGGTATCTCCAGGCAGATCATAATCGCCTGTAAATGCTTCTTCTTTGGCTGATGACCCAATGCTTCCCGTAATGTACATTCGCTTGCTTACGATGTTGCTCCACAACCGTTTACAGGCTTCTTTCACCGATGTATCCTCCGTTTTCGCAGCTACATCTGCCATAGCCGCGCACATGTAAACCAGTCGAACCGAATGGCCTTCTGCTGTCGACTGCTCCCTAATAGGCAGATGGCACTGCGAGTACGTGTGTCGGTGAACCATATCCAACTCGCCAAAATGTATGGTACGGCCTCTTTGCTCCCATTCCTCTACAAAAAAATGCGGACTCGCTCCCCGCTGATCCAGAAAATAACGGCTCAGTTCCAGATATTTCTCTTCTTTTGTCGTCTCATACAATTTGAAGAGTGCAAGTTCAATCTCCTGATGTCCATCATAACCTGGCAATTGTCCCGGTTTTGTACCAAATACGGTGCCTATATGATCCGCCAGGCGAATAACCACATCCAGCAGCGTGCGCTTGCCCGTGGCATGATAGTACGCCACACCAGCCTCAATCATATGTCCTGCGCAATAAAGTTCATGACACTCGGCGAGGTTCGTCCAGCGCGCCCCAGGTTCACGCAGGGTGAAGTACGTGTTCAAATAACCATCGGCTTGCTGTGCCCGAGCTATGGTCTCAATAACAGAATCCACGAGGACTTCAAGTTCCGGGTCGGGCTTCGTGGAGAGCAGGTACGAAGCTGCTTCAATCCATTTCGCAACATCGCTATCCTGAAAAACCATGCCATAATGATCGCCCTCTTCATCCCCTGCAGCAATGCGGAAATTCCGAATGGCCCGGCTTGGTTCAGCTCCTTCAATACGGTCATTGAGTGCTTCCCATTGATAAGGAACAACTACGTTGCGGACCAGTTCAATATAATGCGACCAGAATGGATCATTGATTTTATGGCTATAACCTGATGTCTGTGGATGGTGCGTGACGTCTGGCTTTGTCATGGGAACCTCTCCTTGTTCTTTTTTGATAACCTTATTTTACAAATCATTACATCAGGCTGAAATCATCATTTCCAACTGAAATTTACATAATTACAACCTTGTACATATGCTAACCTTGTAACAAATCAGAAACTTACCTCTTACAGTTCGTCTCGCTGTAAGTGACTCAATGCCCGTTTTTGTATCTTATCGAGTTGTTTGTCCCATAAGAAATTTGAAAACTGTGCAAAATTTATGCTGCCTGTTAAGATTTAAATTACATCTTTATTCTTTAGATGTACTTCTTAACGGTAATCGGACAATGTTCTTGTCCATTCCGGCAATCGATAGAAATTCTTGTCCTTGGCATGGACTAAAACTCGTACCGATAACATAAAAAAAGCCGCCGATCCTATTGATCAGCGACTGTTTTTGTTTTTTTGATATGATTTTCCGGGATAACTGGAGCGGCAAGTTTTAAGGCAACTTTCCACTACTTGTATTACGGTTCGACGTATTATCTGTTGAGCGAAGTCGAAGGCACCCAGTAGGGTGCCTTCGATGTTCTAACTGTCTCTCTTTGGCAAGTTGGATAAACGAACTCAAATCCATCAATCAACCTTGTTGGGACACTCGTTCACTGTACAGAACGTGCAAGTGCTGCAACAGAGCTGCGGAAATCGGGTTTGCCGTCAGCCGTCCACAAAAGCTCCGTCACAAATGTATGGCGATTCGGATCGTACAGCGGATCTCCTATAATGTTCTTGTACGTTCTTGCGTGGAACACAAATAGCGTCTCTTCGCCGTCCTCTGACACCGTGAAGGAATTATGACCGGGACCATACATTGAGATACTCTCATCTGTAGAGAAAACCGCTGCTTGAGACTTGCGCCATGAGTTGGCATCGAGCAAATCAGCATCCGCATCGGCTTCAAGTAAGCCCATGCAATAATTGAAATCCGTGGCGCTAGCCGAGTAAGAGAGGAATACCTGATTATCCTTGCGAATAAATGCCGCGCCTTCGTTCACTTTATAACCAATGATTTCCCAGTCATATTCCGGCATCGAAATCATCGTTTGCGCCCCAGTCAACGTCCACGGATTGCTCATTTTAGATATATACAGATTAGAGTTACCTTCAATATTCGGATCCTTTTGTGCCCATACGTAATAACGGCTGCCATTATGCTCAAAGGTAGTGGCATCGAGGGCGAAGCTTTCCCACTCGGTACGAACCTGCCCTCTTTCCGTCCAAATGCCTTCGAGCGGATTGGCATTTTCATTCTTTAGCACGTACATCCGATGGTCGAACAAGCCTTCATTCGTTTCCGTCGTGGGTGCGGCAGCGAAATACACGTACCATTTGTCATCAATAAAATGCAGTTCTGGTGCCCAAATATTAGCACTAAGGATACCAGTCTCGTGCTTTCTCCAGATCACTACAGGAGTTGATGTAACAAGCCCCTCAAGGTTCTGGGCTCTACGGATTTCAATCCGATCATACTCCGGAACGGATGCTACGAAGTAATAATAACCGTCCGAATGTCGGTAAATAAAAGGATCAGCTCTTTGCTCAATCAATGGTTGAATGTCATGTAACGCTCGTTGTTGGATTTCCATCTTATCACCTGTTTCATCATAATATACACTACCCTTTGACAGCACCTGCAGTCATACCATCTATGAAATATTTCTGAAAAGCAATGAACAGTATAAAAATTGGAATGATGGAGAAGAACGAGCCTACGATCAATAGATCATAGTTATTGCCATAAGGAGTTAACAACGTTTTCAAACCGATTGGAAGTGTATATTTACTCTGATCTCCGAGGACCATGAATGGCCACAATAGATTATTCCAGCTATTCATACCATTCAGAATGGCCATTGCTGCAAAGGATGGCTTCATAATCGGAATAATTAGTCTAAAATAAATCGCATACTCGTTTGCGCCATCAACTCGCCCAGATTGAATAATTTCTTTGGGTATGCTTCGTAGATATTGCCTGAAGAAAAATATTGTCGCGGCATTGGCTATACCGGGCAGAATGATTGCCGAATAGCTATTCACCATTCCCAAATCATTAATTAGGCTGTACAAGGGAACCAGCAGTATTTCGAAAGGCACCATCATAATGAGCAAAACACATATAAAGAGGAAGTTCTTACCTTTAAAATGATATGCTGCAAAACCATATGCAACAAATGCGCTTACAAAAAGCGTTAAAACCACTTGAACGATTGTTAAAATCATACTGTTCCAAAACCACACAAAATAATCATGTTGTCCAGTAAACAGATAGATGAAGTTATCAAAACTCATGATTTCAAAATCCAAACTTAGGTTAAGACCATATCTTACTAATGATTCACCTGGTTTAAAGGAAGATAGGGCCACTGCGTAGAATGGGATCATAATTATAACGAATAGTATAATGAATAAACAAATAATTACTATTCTAGAGATGAAATCACTCCTCGTCTGACTTCTGCCCACTTTAATCCTCCTCCTTTTTGAACATTCCACTAAATTTCAACTGCGTTAAATTGATAACCATAGCAATGACTAACAGAATGATACCAACTGCAGCTGCGTAACCCAGCTTATTCTGCTCAATCCCTTGTCTATACAGGTATCCAACAATGGTTAAGCCAATATTTTTGGGTGAATTGTTACCGTTAAACATCATCAGGCTCTCGGTAAACATGGCTAAACCTGCATAAACACTAATTGTCGTAACATATACCGTGGTCGGCTTCAATAATGGCATTGTGATCGTTCTAAACTTCTGCCAAGCAGATGCCCCGTCAATTGAAGCAGCCTCATAATATTCATTGTCAATGCTTTTCAAACCGGATAGATAGTAAAGCATATTAACACCTGTCCATCTCCAACATGCGAGGATTAATAGTGCTGCCATACTCCAATTTCCGTCTTTCAAAAATTTAATAGGCTCTATACCAAATAGACCCAGGAAACTATTCATTAATGAACCTTCCATTTCACCGAATGTAAGGCGGAAAATGGTACCCGCAACTGCGACAGAAGTCAATGCAGGGAGAAAGAACGAAGATTTAAAAAACTCTCTTCCCTTCATTAACTTACTGTTTATCATAACGGCGAATAACATAGGAAAAGGAATTAACAGCACTAAGGTTCCTAACATGTACACAACGCTATTTTTAATAGATGTCAAAAACACTTTATCAGTAAGTAATTTCGAATAATTCGCTTCACCAATCCATTTAGGATCCTGTCCTAACATTCTATCTTGAAAGCTCATTACGAATGAATTTACAAGTGGAAAAAACCAGAATATCAAAAATATAAGTATAAATGGCAATACAAAAACATAAGGCGCAACTTTTTGAGAGTATACAAATTTCTTTATCATATTCTCAATCTCCCTTGACTAAGGTTAAACCTGCCGACTACTATACCTGCCGACAGGTCTAATCAAATCATTTACTTATTATATTTATTTCAATTCTTGTTCAATTGCTGCTTGTGCTTCATCCAAAGCTTCCTTCACGTCTTGGCCATCTTCAAAGATAGCATTCAAAGTTACCGTATTGAATATATTGCCGATGGTTGGTGAGGCTTTAACGGACTTAATCACTCTAATTTCGTCCTTGATTTCATTCAAAGTATCAAATGCATTTGTTTTAAAGTATTGGACGTATTCATTATCAGGGTTTTTCGTAACTGCATCATCTTTCCATACTTCCATGTTAATTGGGTCAAATCCAAGTGTATTCCAGATTTCAGTAGTAGCTTCTTTCGAAAGCTTAGCAAAGGCTACAAATTCTTTTGCCAACTGAACGTCTTTACCATTCTTAGTAACAACTGTGCCAGTACCGCCTAAGCCAACGGAACGAGGATTACCTTCTTCAAATACAGGCAATGGAGCTATTGCATACTTACCTTTAAGGTCTTTCATTTCGTTTACAAAGCGGGACATGTACCATTCAGGCATCAATGCACTTGCGTAGTTGCCTTTGTTGTATTCGCCTTTTGCTTCTTCTGTGTCGGGTTGTCCGCCAGGGATCGTGTGAATAACATTGTTCTTCTGCAGATCGACTAACATTTCATACGCTTTAATCATTTCAGGCGAGTTAACTTTTGGATTACCATTTTCATCTGTAAAATCAGCGTTTTGCTGAGCTAGTAGCAGCGATGCTTGCCATGTAGCTGATGTATCAGCAGTACCTAAGTACTTGCCAGTCTTTTCATAAACCTTGATACCTGCTTGTTTGTAATCTTCCCACGTTTTGATTGTCTTGTAGTCAACACCTGCTTGCTCGAGAATTTCAGTATTGTAGAAAGCAAGCGTCGCACCTACGTGATAATCGAATCCATAAACCTGTTCGGCTTTGGAATAAATCTCGACACGTGAAGGAACAACAACGTCTTTGTATGGTGCAAATACATCATTCAAAGATTCCAGTGGAACGTTGTCACCTTCCAAGAATTTAGGAAATTTACCAAGCTCAATATCCGCGATATCAGGAGCACCTTTTCCACTTGTAACTGCCAATAAGAGCTTGTTGTGCATATCATCGTAAGGCATAACCGTTACATTCAACTTAATCTGTTTGTCTGGGTTCTGTTGGTTCCATAACCCCAGCATTTTATCCAAATGCTTGCCGTGCAAATCTACGAATGTCCAAAATGATAATTCTGTTGCATTCTCACCGGCATTAGCGCCTAATTGCTGCGTTTCCGTTTTTGAACCGGAAGGATTACCACATGCAGTAAAAACAAGTGACATAATAAGGAGTGTAACGATGGAGATTAAAGCACTGCGTTTTTTCATTTGTTCGTCATCCTCTCTTTTTTTGTTATGCATTTGAAAAGTTGGCTGACTAGTTAGTTCTGTTAATTTAAGCGGTTTCAATACACCTTGGCACCACCATCCTTAACATAATTCTAACCTTTCAAAGAAAAGACCCCTTCGCAACAATTTCTTAGATTCCATATTGTAAGCGCTTTACATGCCGTATTATAATATATATGAAATAAGCTTTATATAACCAATTGATTATAAAATCATAAAGTTTATGGGGAGATGCTACTCTTTGAAAAAGCTGGCGCTCTACAAACAAATTCGAGAAAACATTATACAGAAAATTAAATCAGGGCAGCTTCGGCCAACGGACCGCATTCCTTCTGAACAAGAACTAATGGACGAATTCAGAGTAAGTAAAATAACCGTCAGGAACGCCCTAACCCTACTAGCTGACGAGGGATTAATTATACGCGTACAAGGCAAAGGCTCATTCGTCTCTTCTAGTCTTGTTGTTTCTAGCATCAATTTCTCGCCATCCCCATGCAGCGCGTCCTCCATGCCGCTCATCGGCTTCATCATTCCGACGATGAGAACCCGTGTCATTCAGAAGCTCGTTGACTACACGGAACACTACCTACAAGAAGCCGGCCTCAGCATGGTACTAAGCATCACGCGCGAGTCCTCCTCTATCGAATCAAACGTCATTCGTACACTAACGGAGCTCGGTGTGAAGGGGCTGATCGTTTTTCCAACAGAAGATGAGAAGTACAACGAATCATTACTGCGTCTGTCGCTCGATAAATTCCCGTGTGTGTTCATCGACCGCTATCTGCGCAACATTGAGACGTACACCATTACATCCGACAATTACGGCGGTGCGTATAAAGCTGTATCCCATTTGCTATCCAAGAGTCATCAGCAGATTGCGCTCATCTCACCTGAAAATGCCAATACAGCCGTCGAGGACCGCACGCTCGGCTTCGAGCAGGCGTACACAGATCAAGGCATCTCGATTGACAAGCGCTTGTGGTGTCACATTCCTCTCGACATTCTACGCAGCGAGCAAGCATTGGACTATGTAAGCAACTTCTTGCAGAACCACAGTGGAATTTCGGCAGCCTTCTCCTTGACTGAAGAAACCGCACGCCTTACATCGGCCGCGATCAGTCGTCTGAACGATCACTCAAATATCGATTTGCTATCTTTCGATAATCCACATCTTTCAGGCGTAGCTTATGTGCAGCAGGATGAACAGGAAATGGCACGAACAGCCGTCAAGCTGTTATGTGAACAGATGGAAGATATTTATTCTCCTAAGAACGCCGTCATCCCCGTGCAACTCATCTTCCCTTGACACGACAAAGGTTGCAGCCTACACATTGATCTTGTCTTCAGCTTGGGACAAAACTTGGTTCCTAAAAACAAAAAAAGGCACCTCTGTGGAGAGATACCTTTACCTATATTATCCGCAAGACATGTTTCTGGCTGAGCAACGAATAAACATTGAATAATGCTGCAGATTTCAAACACCATAAATAAATTTAGTTGTCATTGTATACAGCCTCCCTTTTTCGCAGTACCACTACGATATCTGTCTGAGGTACAAATAAATTATAATTCGTTACATGCACTTGTCTCGTTTCGGTTACTGATTCTATCTTTAATTCAGGAGGAAGACAACGCTCTATGTGAGTAATTAATGTTTCTTTGGTAAATCTCCAAATTACACCATCAATCGAAGAGTTCGCCATATAACCACCGTCCGTTACAGAACCTGAAAGAGACTTGAGAACAACCGGGTCCGCAATAATGATAGATCCACCGTCACGTAACAGTCTGCAGCTCTCTATGAAGGCTTTTTTGTGATAGCGAATGTGATGAAAGCTTCTTGCAAACAAAATCATATCGCAGCTATGATCAGGTAAAGAAGTCGGTTTATCAATGAAAGCATGGATATAAGAATTAAACCTTCCCCACTTCTTTCCAAGTTTTAGAGCATTTATATTCGGATCCATGTTGAGAAAACGAACATCCTTCTGCTTGCGAAGATACTTGTTCAATAAACCTGTACCACAGCCCACCTGAAGAACATCGCCCTTTAAAGGGGGTAAAACTTTATAAACATTACGAGGAATAGGAAAATTTTGAACGTACATGGCCAATTCGTAGAAAATCGGATAACGCTCTTGCAATCGAACCAATTTACTGGTGTAGAAAGGATTCCGCTTTTTGTGACGTTTAAAGTCCCATTTGTTCAAATAGTAGACAGGGGTTAACAGCAAGAACAGAATAATAAAGACACTTTGGACGCTATAAATTCCAAGTTTACTAAAACGATCATTGGAATTATGAGACATCATTTGTTTAGAAGTATTCAAAATGATCACTCCCCTCTCACAACGCTATAAATGGTGTAGAACCTCTTTAACATAATAAACGAATCCAATATATGGTTGAATGCGCCGAAAAATACAGACATACTGTCCGTAAGCAATGCTTCCTTCCAAATGACTTACGAAGCGAAGGGAATCTGATCATGCAAATTCAATCGTATTTAGAGAAGAGTATTTTTTGACTCCTTCACCTCCGTCCATTTGAAGCTGACAAAAAAAGAGCCGTTTACGATGATGCATCACATGTGTTTCAACCACTGGATTTGAAAGAACAGGTTCCGTTATAATTATGAACTGTCTGTATAAGCCGTTTTGGAGATATCATTTTTTCGTGGAGGCCTCAATTGGACAATGTTTGTCGAGCGGCGTAACGAATTTCGCAACGTATTCGAACAAATGTTACATCAACAGGAGGCTGGCTACGTTCTTATCCCTCATCTGAGCATCGAAAAAGCCGCCCACAGGCGACCTTTTGAGCAAGAATACGATATTCAATTTGAAGTATGATCATCAAGACGATGGATCATATAGGTCTGCATCATGTTCTTCGATCCAATCAATTTGCCTGAATCCATAGCCAGCCATCCTTTGCTGCACATCCAGCACCTCTAATTCCGGTGCCTGCCAAGGCGTTTTTTTCGTTTCCATCGGTCGTCCCCGCTATCTACAAAAACTGGAACCAAGATGCGAGCACCCTTAAATTACTTGTGCGATACAAACTTTTTAAGATACGATATGTATCTTTTTTAAAATTATAAGACACAATACGTATCTAAGTAAACAACTATTTCATCCCTTTCTATGGGTTAAGTATTTCCCTGTAGCGCTACTGACCCAAGTTAAAGCCCACTCTCCTCTATATAGCTTTTTTATTTTGATACTCATCTAATCGTTAATCGGACTATTTTTGATCTGATCACTGAAGTGAAGAGCAGTAAAGAAATCATTCATGAATTGATGGCTGACTTTATTAAGGAGTAGCATAGGTCACCTGGATCATATGATATCAAACAAACCGATAACTGACTTGTTTCAGTTGTCGGTTTGTTTTCCAGAATTTGTTAAAACCTTATTTCAATAAATGCTTTGAGATCCTATTCTCATTCCAGTCGTATACTAAGACACTATTCTCACGGTAGTCCAATACAGACCCTTTTATTCCATTAAATTCGTGAATAGAGGCCAAAGTTTTTACATCTAAAATATACTGGGTGGTAAGCAAATCTACATATAGGTTTCCTTCTACCGTTTTTTTTGCTGTCGGCAGACCGTCTCCCTCAGGCATATTAAAATTCGATAGTACCCTATCCTTTACTAAACCCTTCTGGTTGAACAATCTTAATTTTTTGGTTTGAGGATTAAATACCATATAATCATCCCCAGCTTGGAAAGCAAACCCAAATTGATCGATTGTTCTTCCCCAGATAGCGGAACCTTTTGGAGATAAAGCTATTAGTTTACGCGTATTTGCTTGATATACTGAAAACACAAAAGTACCATCATCGAGTGCAAAAGCAGTATAAAAGTTGACTCCTGCTCCCTTTGGGAATGTGTATTGAAATGAGCGCTGTAAGGAAGAGTTGTATACTTCAACTTTTTGAGCATTGCCTTGCTTTGTTAACAGCTCTATGGCGATTTGGTTCTTCGACACAGTAGTTAGCTTTCCGGATACCACCTTACTTGCTTTCTGCTTGCCATTTTTATCGAAAGATAGTAGTTGTACCGTTTCTGCACCGATTGTATTCGATTTCTGACCTGCAATAATTAAGTTTCCGTCACTCATGCGATATAACTTGCCGTCAAATGCCCCTAGATCTTGTCCTACGCGCTTACTCCAATTTTCCTTCCCTGCAGGGCTCACAGAATAAAGAATTCCTGGAAATGAGAAATAGGCGTATACCGTACCGTCTGGTGCATAAGCAAAAGGATATTCTGTACTTGGCCATCCGTATCCCGCCTTTGCAAACGAGAATACCCATTTAATCTTTCCTGTTTTGGGATCTACGGCTCGAAGTGTATCGGGTGACCAAGCTTTTGTCTCAGAGAATCTTTCTTCTCCAACATGTAAGTACAGCGTATCTTTTCCTGGCACATAAAAACTCTCTGGTTGAATCGGTATGTAATCTTCATTCGGTGTTTGAGTCCAAACCGCTTGTGGCAAGGATTCATAATTCTTAGCAGCCACCACCCCACCAACATTTGCAAAAACCAGGGTAGCTACCATGAGACTGATTAACTTCTTTTTCATACGAAAACCTCAACTTTCCTTTTTGAATTGATACTTCATAACCGGAGTAAGATTTAATAGGGTTGCCCCTTATAAACTTGCATTGTTTTCCCCTCTCCTATTGGACTATATAATTTTATCGACATTATTTCACTATTATTAAGGAATATAACATGACATTTTTTGAAAACACCTAACAGCGACATATTTCATTCTTCGTAGCATACTGTTTAGAGGCGCTAATCCGCTTTGATGCGGCTGTAACACGCTCTTCTTCGTTAATCTTCAGCAGTAAAGCCAATTTCTCTTCAAACAATTCTTCATAGTTACTCACATCAAAACCTAATAACTCATATGCACCTAGACGTGAACCACTTCCTGCAACAATCTCAGCACGTCCATTTGAAATCAGATCCAACGTTGCAAAATCTTCATATACCCGAACCGGATCGGATGTACTCAGGACTGTTGCTGAACTGGCGATTTTTATAGGTATGTGGCTGGGTTGCAAATAATGGCTGATGACTCTCCCCTACTACGAATACATCAACTCCTCTTACTGGCACCTAGTCCGAGCTTCTTGAGAAGATCGGTTAACTGTATTTTTTCTTCAGTGGTAATCGAAGACAGATTTTTGGATTTAATCCTAATGTTTAATTAAGTTAAATTTATTCATTCAATCAGTATACTGCTGAAGTATTCTTTGTTCAGCAGAGATTTTCTCCAAGTTTGAGTGAAACAACTGATCCTCCTCCTATCAAAAAAGCAGCCCCGTCAGGAGCTGCCTCATGTATTATCCCTTATATTGTAATCTTATCTGTTTCCGCTAACAAGCTAATTTACTCGGCACCCGGATAAGGATTGATCTTCTGGATCGTTCCATCTTCGTTGTAGTTCAGCTCCGAATATTTAACGCAGCGCTTGTGGTTGACGCCTTCCGACAGGGAGCTGTCGTGATAGAACAGATACCACTTGTCTTCAACTTGCACAATGGAGTGATGGGTTGTCCAGCCGATAACCGGAGAGAGAATCTCGCCCTTGAACGTGAATGGTCCCATCGGGTTCTTGCCGATTGCATATACGAGCTTATGCGTGGTTCCTGTAGAGTAGGACAGGTAGTAATAGCCGTTATATTTATGCACCCATGGGCCTTCAAAATATCTCCGTTCCTCATCCCCAGCCAGAATCGGATTCCCGTCTTCATCGACAATCGATATCTCGGCAGGCTTGCCTTGGAAGGACAGCATGTCGTCGCTAAGCAGTGCAACTTGCGGTCCAAGCGCCGGCTGGTCAGGAGCAGGTCCTTCTGCATCTGGCACGAAGCTGCCGGTCTGCCATTTCTCCAACTGGCCACCCCAGAGTCCGCCGAAATAGATGTATGACTGATTGTCGTCATCCACCAGTACGGCCGGATCGATACTGAAGCTGCCTTCCATATAATTCGGTTGCGGCATGAATGGGCCTGCCGGAGACTCTGATGTTGCCACACCCAGACGGAAGATGTCGTCATGATCCCGTGCCGGGAAAAACAGGTAATAGGTATTGTTCTTATAAGCGGCATCTGGTGCCCAGAGCTGCTTGGAGGCCCACGGAATATCTCTCAAATGCAACGCTTCGCCGTGATCAACCACCGGGGAATCGAAGTTGTTCATCGAGAGGACATGATAGTCTTCCATTTTATACTGGTCGCCGTTATCGTTGCTCGGCTCGTCATGATCGAGGTCATGGGAAGGATAGATGTAGATTTTGCCCTCATAGACATGGGCGGACGGGTCAGCAGTGAAGATGTGGGTTACGAGCGGTTGGTGGGGCTTAGGTAGTTGTTGTTGATTCATAAGGCATCTCCTTTGGTATTGGAATAATAAAATACTTCATATACGGGATTACGGTAATTCATTGATTGCATCCTCAGAATTAAAAGCAAGCGTTTACAACCTCTAATGTTATTGTATAAGCCCCGCTTATTCTTTCCTAGTACACATAATAAAGATCTTCCCCCGAAAAAATGTACAATTCCCGCCCATCTCATAATTCTTATATTCTACAATGAAGTGATCTTTTTTTGCGTTGTCTTGTCGCACATATTATTTCTTCTCCTCTGGATCGCAACCATTATATGTCTTCTATATGTCTTCACAAGTTTTTGAGCTCGTAAGCTTTTTTCTCGAAGTTCCACCGTCTCACGTTCGTAATACACTTTTCCTTTATTATCACTGCACTCTTTCGGAAATATTTTCACTTATTTCTTCAGGATTTTCAACACCAATGATCAACTTTGATATTTTGAACATACCAACTTTCAAGCTATTCAAATCTAAATGAAGAGTTTCAAGCTCATTTTCAAAAAAGTGGAGTTGATAACCACCATTTGATCTAAATAACCCATTTCTCTTTTCTCCTAATAAAGCACCATATAGTTTAAAAGCCTTGGGTATTGGTCTACCTGTTGTTATTCCCTCGATTGAAGAGTATGGAATTTGCAACCCTTTATCTAATTTTAAAAAGGGTGAGTTTCCAAAGTCGATATTTACGTAGGTTTCCATTAGTTGAATTTTACGTTCCATATTTTGATTCCACCATTTTCTTTTCAAATAATCCATTTATTTCATAACCCATAATTACATATAATACCACAGACACCTCTTTTATTCATGAAAGTCTAACCACTGCCCTCCGCGCCTTCGCGGGTTACGTCCTCCTTTTTATATTCCATTTCCAATCATTTATTAAAGAACCTACGCGTGTAGCATGTAGTGCTTAAACAGGGACTTATCTTTAACCTAGACACTAAGAAAATACTATATTTTCACTGGACAATTAGTTTATTTTTCCTACACATTTGTTAAATGAAATTGCATGAAACTTAGTTAGGTGTTTATCTAATCGGCAATCGGTACAAGTTCTTGTCTTTGACTCGGTACAAGAACTTGTACCGAAAAACAAAAAAGCCGCTAAATTAGCGACTTCTTCATCTCTTTCAAGCGTCTCTTAGCACAAAATATATGCCTAGTTCTCAAGCTCATCTACTTGGTTACAACTGTATGTTATGACCTGCTGAAATCATCACCAATGTTAAAACAGAATGGTTTCGGGGGTAACCCCCTTAGGATACTCTTCTTCCCATACGTTTTTCTCTACATAGGCCTGGTACCACATCTCTGCAATTACATCCGGATCATTAATTGCGCCGGTACCTGACTCCTTGATCAATAAACCTAATGAGCGGTGGCCCACAAAAATCCCTTGAGCAGACAATGAAGTATGAAGATTAGCAACATAATTGCGTAACCCTGAAAGAGCAATACCGATATTCCCCATCATGGACACAGGGTACATGGCGGATAATCCTGAGGTAAAGAGCAAGGCTCCCTCTTTCCTGGCGAGCATATCAGGGAGAACCGTATTGACGACATGGATGGCACTAACCACATTCGCCTCAAATGCGTCCCTGGCGTTCTCCGCCGTTAACTCCAATACAGAAGTGGGAGGATAATTGCCTGCTGTTGGACTGAATTCCAACACATCAATCTGACCATACTTTTCTTTCATGTTGGTCATAGCCTGTGCAATCTGTTCCTTGTTAAAAATATCTGCTACGAAATAAGCTGCCTCGATACCATCCGCCTTCAGTTCATCCACCATATCTTGCAGTTTTGCAGCATTTCTTGCAACTAATGCCACTTGGAAGCCGCGCTTGCCAAAGCTCTTCGCAATAGATAATCCTAATCCCTTACCTGCACCAACAATCGCCAGTGTTTTCATTTATGATTCTCCTTTTATGAATGAGTTAGTGAGTTCAATTGACAGTTGTAATTGTAAAACGTACACTTAAAAGACTCAATGGTCGATATAATTCAATGTGTTAATTAAACATCACTTTTGATAAATTCGACTATTATTTATGGAGGGGAAGCACGAATTGGGTAAAGATAAAGTCGATCTGCGCATTCTCAAAACGCGGAAAGCCATTAAAGAAGCGTTTCTGAGATTAGTACAAACCAAAGGCTATGAACGAATTACTGTGCAGGACATTGCCGAAGAAGCGATGATAAATCGCAACACATTTTATTTGCACTATGTAGATAAACCTCAATTCATGGAGAAGTTATTTCAGGAAAACGTGGAGAGTTTAAATGCTTGCTTAAGCCTGGAAGTGAATTCAATTCATGAGATGGATAAAGATATGTTTGCTACCATGTTAAAAACGATTTTCGACGATATTGAAGCCAATATGATATTTTTTAAGACAATGATCACTCAAAATATTTATCCAAACTTCTCCGTATACTTGAAAGAGGCTTTTAAAACGATCATTTTTTCGGGAATCGGCGATCATCGCCACGATGAGAAGATAAAAATTGGCATCGAATACATGATATCTGGATTGGTAGGAGTAATTTGTCTCTGGATAGTTGAACCGGAGAACTACAGGGTAGATAACTTTATCGAGCAACTGAGTGAAATTCACTATTCTAACATGGTTGACTTGCTGAAGGATACTTGATAATAAACTAGTATGATCTGAACAGAAAGGCTATTCTTGCCGAATCTGATCTGGCTCGACTCCCTGCTTAGATCTGTCAGAACTAGGCAGGCATAGAATAATGTTTGCAGTCAGATACGAAGATAACGGTACTGTCCTTACTCCGGCGTTCTCAACGCTTCCAAGTACCATGAGCCTGTCATGAATCCACATGACAAAAGCTACGTGGCTATAATGCGAGTCCGATATACTTTGAATCAACTTGCTCAATGGGTAATTTCCACCACTACAAAGTAGAATATCCCCGTTAAGTATAAATCCTCATACATCTTCATATTTGGACACGAACATTTGAATTACTACCTCTGCCAAGAAGCCACAATTCGTGTTCCTAAGCATGAGCGTGAGATACCAAGAGCAATCTACGAAACCGACATCGACAAGTTCGTAACATATTCGCGTCCCGATGGTTGGCGCAGATTGATTGGTCTTTACCGGAAAAACGTTATTTCTAATAAAAAAATCGTTATTCACGCGAATTCTTAAATTCATGTGCTTTTTTCTTGCCACATGATCTTCATCATGATGCTATTTAGATAGATACCTAATCCGAAATGACACAACGTTCTTGTCCTTAAAACAAAAAAAAGCCGCTGTAATAGCGACTTTAATGGAACAATGTTCTTGTCCCTCGACAATTTCGTTCTATTTTTGTTTTTATAAGTTCCCCTTTCTTGCTTTTTTTAGCGATGTCACTCTTCGATCGAATTCATAATAACTTTAAGCCTTGCGAAGCATTTGTCTCTCGCTTAGATGTGAAAGCATATCCTTCGTCATGGCCTTCAGGTCGTAGCGAGCATGAAATCCCCATTCTGTTTTCGCTGCCGTCGCATCAATGGAATGCGGCCAGCTATCGGCAATCGCCTGTCTCTTCGGATCAACGTCATAATCGAGGATAAAGCCTGGAAGCTCATCCCGAATCGCTGCAGCGATCGCCTCCGGATCCACGCTCATTGCGGTGACATTAAATGAATTTCGGTGCATCAACCGGGAAGAATCCGCTTCCATCAAATCGATGATAGCGTTCAGGGCATCCGGCATATACATCATGTCCATGTTTGAGTCCTTGGCGATATAAGATGTATACCGGCCAGCCGTCACGGCTGCGTAATAAATTTCCACGGCGTAATCCGTCGTTCCTCCGCCGGGAGGCGTCATATAAGATATCAATCCCGGGAATCGCAGTCCCCTAGTATCCAGGCCGTATTTGTGAAAATAATAATCACAAAGCAGTTCGCCGGACACTTTGTTCACGCCGTACATCGTATTGGGCCTCTGGATCGTATCCTGAGGGGTATTGTCTTTCGGAGTCAAAGGACCAAAAGATCCAATGGAGCTTGGAGTGAAAAATTGGCAGCCGAGCTCCCTGGATATTTCAAGTGCATTCATCAATCCACCCATATTCAAATTCCAGGCAAGTAGCGGTTTCTCCTCTGCGGTAGCCGACAGCAGCGCAGCCAAATGGATGACGGTATCAACTTCGTACCGCTTGGCGATTTCGAACATCGCCTTATCATTCGTCACGTCCAGCAGCTCGAATGGCCCGGATCGGGTAATTTCGTGGGCTGATGATCTGAGATCCGTAGCAATGACGTGATCCGCACCATAAATTTCACGTAATTTAACAACTAACTCAGAACCGATTTGGCCCAGTGCTCCGGTCACCAAAATCTTGTTCATAAGACATTCCTCCCGAAATGTACTCCCGCGAATGCAGCTAAATCAGCTTCATTTCCTTGCCAACTTTCTCATAAACGGAGATCACCTGGTCGAGCATATCCTTGGTATGGGCAGCTGTCGGCATGTTGCGTATTCTTCCGGTTCCTTTCGGAACCGTCGGAAACAGGATTGCCTTGGCGTAAACGCCTTCTTCATAAAGCCGTTTGCTGAACTGTTGGGTGGTTACTTCATCGCCAATGATACAAGGTGTGATCGGCGTTTCGCTTTGGCCTACATCATATCCAAGCCGGCTCAAGCCATTTTTCAAATCATTGCCGTTCTCCCACAGCTTCTCGATCAGCTCTTTGTCATTCATTAAAATGTCGACAGAAGCGCTACAAGAAGCGATTGCAGCCGGAGGTAGCGATGTCGAGAACAGAAACGGACGGCTTCTCAGCTTCAACCATTCAATCAGTTGTTTTTTACCCGCCACATAACCGCCGACAACGCCAATCGCCTTGGAAAGAGTACCAATTTGAAAGTCAATGCGGTCGGACAATCCAAAATGCTTCACGGTTCCCGCACCTGCTCCGAGAACGCCCGAACCATGGGCATCATCCACATAAGTAATCAGATCGAATTCTTCTGCTATTTTCACGATTTCAGGCAGCTTTGCTATATCACCATCCATGGAGAAAACCCCGTCGGTGATGACCATAATTTTATGGTACTGACCGGATTCCTTGGCATCTTTCGCCTGCTGTCTTAAATCATTCATATCCGAATGCTTAAAGCGAATCACCTTGGCTCTAGACAGGCGGCAGCCATCAATAATCGAAGCGTGGTTCAGCTCATCTGATAAAATCGCATCATGCTGGTCCATTACCGCGGATATAGCAGCCATATTGCAGTTAAATCCCGATTGATACACGATAACGGCTTCCGTTTTTTTGAAAAGGGCCAGTTTTTCTTCAAGCTCAATATGAAGATCCATCGTACCATTAATTGTTCTCACAGCCCCTGCGCCTGCCCCGTATGTCTGCGACGCCTTAACTGAAGCATCAATCAGGCGGTGATCTGTTGCCAGTCCCAAATAGTTATTGGAAGACAAATTGATTAAGGACTTTCCGTTGATACGAATAACAGGACCATTTGCACCCTGCAGCGTATCGATGACGTTATATAGACCTTTAGTCTTTAGATCTTCGATGTTCGAACTTAAAAATTCGTCCAATGCTTGACTTGACATTCCATTCCCTCCTCGATATACGCATGTCCTCGTACAGGAGACACAGTATTCTTCGAAAAAAACCTGTTATAAAAGGAAATAAACTAAATTCAATGTATCATCATTTTTATTTTTTGTACACATGAGGCGGACAAAAAAATAAAAAAATCCGCAAAAAAAACATAGCGATTGCTTCCCCATTCTCGGAAGCAATCGCTACTAAATCTTTGCTATACTTTTTGTTACATTCTATACTAATTCATCATGTATTAAACTATTATTATGCAATGAGAAACTCTATTTCAACCTGTGAGGTGATTTGATGAACAAGATTTTAGCGATCTCGATTTTGGGAATGGGTTTAACAGGTGCTGTTTTAATCATCTCAATTGCTCTGTTGTTTAACCCTCCAATAGGAAGTGTGTTGAAGATGGTTGCTGTTGCTTCAACATTATCTTTTATTATATTTGCTGTTTCGGCTTTGATATTTCGTCGGCGATTAGATGATGAAAATAGAGAATAGTATATTTATACTTCCTCGATTTAGGACGAATGCTTCACAGTTGCAATCCTAACAATGTTTCTGCTTATCTTCAGAAAATAATGAAACATGCATTCCCCCCTACAAGCACCCATGCTAGAAAATAGAATCTTCTGTTTTAGAATATATAGAAGCAGTGGCTTTCTATACCTTACTTTTCCATAACAGTCCAATATAGTTGTACCGTTCTTCCTGTTCGATCCGTTGTTTCTCTGTGTAGAGCGTTTGAATGGTTCTACAAAATCACTTCTACTAAGCCTACAGCATGTAAGATACTCAGCATCACCAAAATTACCGATCGGACTGTGAAAAATAAAAACGTCACTTTGCCGGGCAACACCCACTGTTTTCCCTTTATATCCAGGTACGTGATCGCTGACCTGCACTTGGGGCTCCTAGTCTACGGAGGAGCCCTTTTTCGTGATTTAAATACTCATACGTAAACATATACAAAAAAGGATCGTTAGCATTTCTGCAACGATCCCTGTTGTCAGTCCGCTAGTTGAAATCAGCAGATGATCAATTTGATGCCTTATTAAGTTTGATTAAGCTAACGTTTCCCGTTAGCTTAATCTCGACAAGAGATCGCTTTCTTTGTAACGATCTCTCTTAAGCTTTTAGATTCTATAGGATAGCAGTGGATTTAATCTTGAGTTTCTTCGAATAACTCTCTGAGCATCCTATCCTTGTTATTCACAAACTCTTTCATAATCATATAATGGTCGGTTTCTTCCAATACTTGGACTTCGATACCATCTGGCTTTAGATTGTAAATAATCGAATCTGGATATGCCATAAGGATTGGGGAGTGGGTCGCAATTATAAATTGAGAGTTTTGCAAAACAAGTTCATGGATTCGTGTCAGCATCGCCATTTGGCGAAGGGGAGACAATGCAGCCTCAGGCTCATCCAGTATATATAATCCCTTCTCCCCGAACCGATGAATGAAAGTGGAAAAGAACGACTCTCCGTGCGATTGCTCATGCAAGGACTTCCCACCGTAAGATTCTATAATAGGGCGAGCGAATGATGGTTGGCTGTCCAACTCATCGATCGTTGTGGCTAAATTATAATAACTCTCTGCCCGGAAGAAGAAGCCATCCTTCGGGCGTCGCGGACCTCTGATCAATTGTATATATTCATATAAGCTCGAGTGAGTAGCCTGGGTTGAAAAGGAAAAGTTGATCGTCCCACCCTCCGGGTTAAATCCCCATGCGACAGCAATGGACTCCATCAGTGTTGATTTGCCCATCCCATTTTCACCTACGATATAGGTTACCTTGGGGTGAAAATCAAGAGTATTTAGGTTTCGAATGACCGCCAAATCAAAGGGGTAACGATTATAGGTGGGTACTTGTTGCCGCTTAAGCTGAATTTGTCGTAAATAGGGATGCTGTATATTAATATAGTTCACTCCCTTTTAAAACTTTGATCGTTATGCTTACCTTTTTTTTGGAAAATACTGACTGATGTTTGTCTCAAGCTTTAGTTTACTCCATCAAACAAATAATACCACATACCGAAACTATTCTGCCCGTTAGCTTAATGAAACAGATAAATGTTCTAATCGACATGGGTACAATGTTCTTGTCCTTTTGGCAATGGAACCAAGTTCTTGTCCTCAGCTGGGGACACTGCCATGCTTATTCATATGAAAAGAAGTCCGCAGAAACTGCGG
Organism: Paenibacillus sp. SRL342; assembly: GCF_984798905.1. Taxonomy (NCBI): domain Bacteria; kingdom Bacillati; phylum Bacillota; class Bacilli; order Caryophanales; family Paenibacillaceae; genus Paenibacillus; species Paenibacillus sp. SRL342. The sequence goes on along the minus strand of NZ_OZ481790.1, from coordinate 3,908,137 downwards.
ACCTAATTGTGTAATACATCATGTTCCTCATAGTGCTTCAAATCAAGAAAATACCTCACGATTACGGAACGCTCGATATGTACCAAGTACAACTACAGCTGTAACTACAGTCATAATAAGCAAATACAACTGTAGATATGACACCTCCACCCTGAATATGGAGTAGTTTACTGGAGTTTGAAACAGTCTCGTTACCCGCATCATTGTACTGAAGGAAAATTCCTCAATCCACTTCGCCCATCCTGGGTTAAAGTTCATCACATCAAAAGCCAGATAGGGCACGCCTACAATAGCCACATTAATGATTATGGCAACAAACGCTGTTGAACTGAGCGAAGAAACCCATAGCACAACGCATCCAAAAATCAGGCTGCCTGCCAAGTGTGTGACCAACTGAACTACATAATACTGAAGCGCAGACAACCTATAAGGCGAGTACTCATAATCGAAGCTTTGAAAGTACATGCCTACACTCTGTATTGGAGTATCTGCTCCAGCCAAATTCCCAAACCTCAACCAGTAGATTAGCAAGTTGATACTTGTAAACAAGATGACGCATAGGACAATATATACTACTGAAGCCATCAATTTAGCCGATACGATTTGGCTCTTCCCTCGCTTGCTGCTGCGTACCAATGCTGCCGTTCCCAATGCATATTCCTCTGCGAATACGGGAGCCAGTCCCAGCAAAATCATGATCATCATAAAAAGCACGCCAAATTGATCAATGTATTCCAACAGATAACCCCAAGGTTTATTGTAGTGAATTTCAGTGACGTTTACGGTCCGTTCCATGACATTTCCGCTATCATCAGTTTTGGTGTAGTTTTTTATGAATTCCGGCGAAAACATGGAAATCTCATAAAATACGCCATATCGATTCTGATTCGCTTCATCACTGTAACCCTTGTTTTGTAACTGTTCCTGTGCAGCCTGAACCTTCTCAGCCGTAATGGCTCCTTCATAGGGTTTGTAGAACGACGTACCGTTCATCGGCCCCGGATGTCCGAGATAGGCATATAGAACAAGAAGCATTAGTAGCCCGGTGAGTGCAAGATAGATACTTTTACGCGTCATTATTTTAACAAATTCATATCGGGTCAAACGAATCACGATGTCGCCTCCTCATCAAAATAGTGCATATATACGTCTTCAAGCCGAGGGGCCTCTGGCATAGCTTGTGGGACAGGCCGTTCTTTTGCCAAGATTCTCGCCACAATACCATCGGACTGATAGGACAATCCGCTTACCTTGAAACGAGAGGTGAGTTCGGCAAGCTGCTGTTCTGTTAACGTTGCAGTCCAAACGCTGCCTTGCATACTGTTCATGATCGCTTCCGGTGTGTTCTGAGTAATCAGTTGACCTTCATTCATCAGGATCATTTCCTTACACGAGAACTCCAGATCAGAGATAATATGCGTCGATAACAGTACAATCCGGTCTCTTCCCAACTCACCGATAATGTTACGAAATCGAATACGTTCCTTCGGATCAAGGCCAGCCGTAGGTTCGTCGAGAACTAGAATTTGCGGATCATTTAGCAAGGCTTGTGCAATTCCGAGCCGCTGTTTCATACCGCCAGAAAACGTACGAATTTTATGTTGTGCCTGCTTTTCCAGATCAACCATACGTAATGTCTCCTGCACTCGAATAGCGGCTTGATTTGTACTCAGTCCTTTTAACGAACACATGTACATGAGAAATTTATGAGCACTGAAACGATTATAAAATCCAAAGCGCTGCGGCATATAGCCCAATATATCGCGATAACGATCCCCCATCTGTTCAATGGGTTGCCCATCCAGCATAATTTGTCCGGACGTTGGCTTGGCGATGTCTACAAGCATGCGAAGCAGCGTTGTTTTGCCCGCTCCATTTGGTCCAAGCAGGCCGTAGACGCCACCGCTGGACAGCTCTAGCGTGAACGATTTCACGGCCCACTTGTTTCTATACTTCTTGGATACGTTATCCATGGTCAATTTCAAAGGAATAACCTCTTTCCGTTTGTGATGTATATTTTCGCGTCATCTGCCGGATCTGACTGATCAACAGAACCACTCCACATAATGCGATTGCAATAAGTACTGGGGTCTGGATAGATTGTACTAAAGTAACAAATCAGGGATTGCTTAACATAAGCCAGAAAAGCCCAAACCATGCGACCAAGAAAATACTAACAGCTGTTCCACCCCGAACACGCATAGCCAGCCACAAACTAGCCCCTGCCGCAATCATCAGTTGGGTATACCACAGACCGACGCCACTCCATGAGATGAAACTTCCTCTTCCGCCAGATACCAATAGCATAAGAAGCAGAACAAATACCATATTTCCTGCAAGCACGACGATCAGACGAGTCAGCATTAGCTGTTGTGCCGTAATTTTACAGGTCAGTTCGATCTCCATCAGCCCCTGATCCCGACCTTTGAATACTTCCAGTAATCCGAGAATAAAAGGTACAGGTACCAGAATAAGTCCACTCATGTATGGGGATATTGTGCTGCGGGTTCCCAACCAGAATCCGCACAACAGAAGCAATGCGCAAACTAGCCAGTACGATTTGTGGAAAACCATAACCTCACCCCGAACGAGTTGGAACAGTTCTGTAAATGATTTCCCCGGTGATTGCTCCAGATGAACATTCATCTGTCCCGGCATATGTGCATCCAAGGCCCTTATCGTCCTATCGATCTCCATCTCGGATGGATATTCAACCACATAGTCATCCAAAAAAGGGGCAATTTCGGCGTACTCCTCCATCTCCAATTCAGCTCGACGCTTCCTTCTATCTTCGTTTTCCGTACGTTTCATCCCGCTCACCTCCCACAATGATCTCTTTTAATTTCGTTATGCCCAAGCGTATACGTGATTTCACTGTCGACTCATTCGATCCCGTCAGCTCGGCAACCTCTTTGATCTTTAGTCCGTTGTAATAGTTCAGAATGACCGCGTCCCTCTGGTGCTCAGGCAAACTTTGTATCGCCAGCCTGACCTTATCATTCTGAAGCCGTTTATAGAATATGTTCCACACATTCTGGTGCTCACTTGCTGGGAGCGCCTCTTCTGTTAACTCACTCTCTCTGAGTTGTTGCTTGAACTCGCGCCCACGAAAATAATCCATACAATGATTCACTGCTATTTTCAATAACCAGTGACTGAATTTTCCGTTATCTCGATAATTCTCCAATGAATTCATCATTTTTACAAATACCTCTTGAGTTAGATCAAAAGAGATATGATAATCTCCCGTTTTTCGGTACACATATGAAAATATCGATTTGTAATGCCGCTTCACCAAAACTTCCATTGCAGCCCGACTTCCTTCACGAATCTCATGAATTAACTCTTCATCATCCAACGCTCCCTCACCCCCTCAAACTAATTAACGATAACTTGATCATAAAAGATCAAAACTATTTATGTCTTGTTTTATGCATAATGCAAAATTAGCCATTACGAATATTCCTGGGTAGCCCATGTGAAGGTCAAGGCCTTATATTATCAGAACAGCGGGGAAATTCCTGCTTCCATGCTGTTGAGAAAGTCTCACCGGCCTATGGATATTCATCTAATCGGTAAGCGGAAGATGTTCTTGTACCGATAAAACAAAAAAGCCGCTAAATAGCGACTTTAATGGGATCATGTTTTTGTCCCTCGACAACTTTGTTATTAAGTATTATCGATATCCGGTGAACATTCATCTCTCTCCACTGCTTTGATCTAAACCTTAAATTGCTCTCGCATAATACATCCACAGTGCAAAAAATACGATTAAAACAAATAATAAGCAAGTTAGTAAGGTGTAGAATATCAAGGGATTAAAGAAACCGGCGATCACGGAGGCAACGCCCAGACTAATGAGAATGATTGCTGTGCTGAGTGTGCCGGCTCTCTGGAGTATCATTACACTCCGCTCGTCATTCTCCTCAATATACTGCTTCTTCAGCTCGGCTTCATTAATACTGGCTTTTATATACCTGACGAGGAAAAAAGCGACGGCCACTTCAACCCCGATAAAAGCGCCTGTGTGAAATCCCTTAATAAAACTAGGTAAATCGGGTAGTCCACCTCGGTAAAATATAAGTCCTACATAGATCAATAGGGTAGCAGCGGCTACTAGTGACAGTACGTTTTTACGAGTTTTTACTTTAATCTTGTACTTGTCCATTTACATTTCCTCCACTTCGCTGAAATCAAAAACATCTTCAATGGCGAGTCCAAAAAAATTGGCAATTTTGTAAGCAAGAATAAGGGAAGCCGTATACTTTCCCCTTTCAAGAGAGGTGATGGTTTGCCGGGTAACACCAACAATTCGTCCCAGCTCTTCCTGTGACAGCTTATGCTGCTTACGCAGTTCTGCAATTTTTGTCTTCAAGTGATCACGTCCTTGCAATGTTTACTTTGCATTTTTAGCATAGTTCACTTTGCATTATGTGTCAAGTTAACTTTGCATTATTATTTGGCTCTGAATGCAAACCAAGCCAAGCCCCTCTTTGTAAAAGGAGGGGCTTGGCTTGGTTGATTTTGTTTATATAAGATGCCAGAAGAGTGTACTTTAACAGAGCAAATGGTTGAAGCGCTTGGTGTTACCCCTATAGAAACGTATGTAGGCCGTGACTTAATGTTTGTATTGGAAAGTGAATAAGCGGTTCAAACCGCTACACCTGATCTCTGGAACCTTAGATGGTATACTCTTACACTATTAATTCGGGTAACGGTGCCACTTATCATCTCCCATTATTCTATCAACAATATGATGGGCTTCCCAAACAGCCGCAATCTCTAATCCTTCGCTTTCTTCGCTATTAGAAGGTCTAATCTCTCCCATATGATAAATCAAATATTCTCCTGATATCTTATCAATGATACAGGCAGGTGGGGGCCAAGCCTCTTCTTCATCCGGGAATGGACGATTCTCAATGACCGGCCAATCGCCTGATTTCAGTACATCATCATATACACCCACGATAAATTGGTATTCCTCTTCTTGAGGTATCTCTTCTATCGTGTCACTTATCACATTATAGATTGCAATGCTGGCATCTTTAAGCCTTCTCCCAAAGGCAAACTTAGCGTTAGGCAGAGGTATAGCGTAGATATCACCCAATTTTATTCGTTTACGTCTCGTATTTTTCATGGTTTTCCAAACTCCTTCGTTGAGGTTTTAAGTTAGTATTTTTCAAGTTCTGTCTTTAAATCCTCAATTAGTATATCGACTTCTAATACAGCAGAATCAGCATTATTTAAGAATATTGAAGGTTTTAAACCCTCTTTTTTTAAATTGGGTAGAAAATCGTCTATGAACTCGTACAAATCCATACTTTTACTTGAGTAAATTTCCCAACCATCAGTTGCACAATGTTCCGCGAATTCTTTCTTAGGCCAAAATGGAAGTAATTTATTACCTTCATCATCTTCAGTAACTGACCAACCATTCTCATAAAGCCCCCACACTTCTTCTGAATCTACTACTTTTTTGATGAAGTATTCATAACGAATATTTGCAGGGAGATTGATGACTGATTCAAATTCTTTCTGATTCATATTTCCTCCTAATGATGTTGTCCTTCGACAAGAGTTGCAGCCGAAGAACTGAATTATCGAGTCTAAATTTAAACGACCGATTCCCAGGTAGAAATATTGGGAATCGGTCGTAATCCTATTTTTGAGTATGAGATTTCAGGTTCTTCGGTTTGGCCAGTATCTGTTCCATCTGATCTTCATTCGCTATATCCGAAATCGCAAATTACTGTTCTTTATACACGCGTACATAATCCACTTGCATCGTCGCCGGGATATCGGAGGCGTTCGGGGTACGGCCGCCGTCAAAGTTTCCGCCGATTGCCAAGTTCATAATGAGGTAGAACGGCTCATCAAAAGGTGCATTCGGATTATTCGGTGCAGCTGCGGAATACCACTGCTCGTTAGTGACTTTATAGTAAAACTTGCCGTCTACATACCATTTAATATTGTCCTCTTCCCAGACTACCGAATATACATGATAATCATTGGCAAAAGTTTGCCCCGCCGGGAAGTGATAATCGCCGCCCGAATACTGGTTCCCGGGCCATTGTCCACCAAAGTGTATGGTACCGCTTACTGATCCAGGCAGACGGCCTCTCGCTTCCATAACATCAATTTCGCCTGATGCAGCCCAAGTGCCGTATACTGAATCTTTTGGAAGCATCCACAGTGCTGGCCATACCCCATCACCTGTAGGAAGCTTGGCACGAAAATCGACTCTGCCGTATTTCAAGGACAGCTTATCCTTGGTGTTAATCTTTCCCGAAGAATACTGTGCATACCGATTCGGGTCTTGTGGGAAAGATTTGCTGTCGTTCATGGCTTTGATATTCAGCTTCCCGTCCTGTACATAAACATTTTGAGTGCTGTTTGTGTAGTGCTGCAGTTCTGCATTTCCCCATCCCCAAGTACCGGGATCGTTATTGAGATAATATCCTGTTTCATAGTTCCATTTATTTGTATCCAGCGTAGTTCCATTGAATTCATCCTGCCAAATGAGGTTCATGCCCGCGATTGCCGGGTCGGTTGGCGTTCCGATTGAGATATCCTCTTGATCGGATACATCCGGACGCGGAGCATTTGGATTGCCGATGAAGGTATAGTTGACGAAGTTGTTGCCAATATTTCCACCCGCCTGTCCGTTCAGCGGATATCCGATACGGATCTGCATATTTTCTTGGATTGGCTGGAACCAAAGACCATAGATATAATCGGCCCAGTAACCCCACTGATTGGCATCGGACATATTGTTATACCCATTAGCGGAGTATGCAAATTTGCTCTGGCTGGAGTTACTCAAATCCACCCATTGCCCATTCATGTTAATTTGGTATACAAAATTGCCCAGTTCCTTGGCGATTGGCGCGCCTCCATCAATTTTGGGAAGCGGAACCCCTATGGAACCATTCGCATCTGCTGTGAAGGTTGTTCCTTCGTATGGCGTAATGACATATGAATTTCTTGTAGGTTCATTAAACGTAATGGTATAAACAAGGTTAGTTGAAGAAGTCTTTGATTCCAATTTGACATTGATCGACTCCGTTACGTTAAACCAGTAACCTCCTCCACCGTCGGTGAATTGGCCAAAGTTGTGATCGTAGATCCATCCGCTGGCTGCGTTATTGTCAATATCAATCCAGGTGTTGCTGTTTACAGGTTTGACATACACCTTCAAATCATCCGCAACAGCTTCATAAGTGACCGCAGGATTATTGTTGAACGTTGGATATGTAAAGCCTGCACCGCCTGTGAAACTTGCTGTGATTTGTGGACCTTGTGTTGGATTCATCGCGGTGATCGTTGTTTTGTTGATGTTTTGGAATACAAGTTGATACTCCAGCTTAACACCATTCGCTTTGGAGTACAGTTGAATCTCAGTTGTTGCGGAGAGGGTGAACCAATAACCATTGAAGCCGCCATCGCTCCAGTGCCCCCAGTTTTGGTTATAGATATAACCGCCTGCCTGGTCGATATCAACCCAGTTGTTGCCCACTTTTACATTCACGCCGACATCACTGTGAACATCATTCCATGTCGCGGAGCCTCCATTGAACTTAGGCATAACAAATCCGTAGCTGGCCTTGCCAACCCCTGATTTTGAAATAACAGGCCCGTCTGCTGGTGAGAAGTACTCCATTGAGGTTACGGTAGTTCCCGCTGCCTGAACCTTTGAAGCTGGCAGTATGCCAATACTAGTCAGCATCACAACCACAAGGAACATACCGAGTACCTTTTTCATAAACCGTTTCGCCGCAAAGTGAGATGGTTTCATGATAGTCCTCCTTTAATAAAATATTAGCTTCTCCCAATCCATGCGCATTAAGGAAATCGCTTACATGAAGGGGTATCTTTATTCTATCGAATAGATTAATTCGCTGAAAAGGTACAATTGTTTTTGTGGTATCCCATTTTTTTTGGCTTTTGATTCATTCTGCCTTCTGCCGCATCATCTGTCGGTACTCTGTGGGTTGGATCTGCATCGCAAGTCGGAACGCGCGTGTAAAGCTTTTATAGCTTTCATAGCCAACCATAGCAGCCACCTCCACAATTTTATGATCGGTTTCGGCGAGAAGCCGCCGCGCTTTATCCAGACGCACATCTCGTAGGTATTCAGCAAAACCTTTACCAATATTCTTCTTAAACAGATTTGAAAAATAAGCATAATTAAGCGATACATGATTGGATACCATCGCGAGGTCCAGTGGTTTGTGGTAACTCTCGTGTATAAAACGAATGGCTTCATTTAGATCCTGCGAATGGCGATAGCTGCACTTATAGTCATAATATAACTGATTCAGCCGAAGCAGCTGCTGTTGCAGTGCTTGTAGATACTCACGTATCCCTTGATAATCAAAGAGATTACGCAAGGATTCAAGATCCAGCACTTCTTCCCCCATATAAGGGTGGATAACTCGTTGGTATTCCTCCATCATCTGAACGGTGGCGGCGCAGAGCTGTTGGGTATAGCGAATAGGATAACGTTGCAGCACCTTTTTGTGAAATATTGCAGAAATACCCTGAGTAATTGTTCCGCTGTTATCTGTTCCAATCGACTGGAACAGTTCATATAAGTCTTCATAGGGCAGTTGCCACTGCTGTTCCATATGCTCAATATGTGCTGGGGAGATACTGTACTGATCAGGAAACAGGTAACTGTGGCGATAGAGCTCAAGCACTTGGTTATAGCTGTCGGGTAGTTCTTTTAACCCCTGCATCGGGTTAGTCATGGCCGTTATGGCATCGATCTTTGCTTCCTTGAGCGCTGCTGGCAAAACACTTGGATCTATGGACGCATCCACCGCAAGGATCAGGTATGGGCGATGTTGCAGGCAAATACAACCTTGTCTGCCAAACACACGACAAGCAATGGCTTCCATACTATGAGCGCTGCTGGCTCCGGGCTGGTTCATGTAAACTTCTTCCCGCAGCAGGGCTAGGCGATAATTACGCCATAACGCATCATTTTGTTCCTCAATCTGAAGGATCCATGCGTCATCACTTAACGCACCTTGCATAAACATTCTTAATTCTTTACGATCGGTCTCTTGGGCGAGGCGGGATACACGCTGCATATTATGCGTAAGTGCCTGCCGTGTCTGGATCTCTTGCCATACATGCTCCAGGGAATGTTGCAGATCCTCTCGCTTCAAAGGTTTGAGCAAGTAACCCTTTGCACCAAGCCCGATAGCTTGTTGGGCATATGTAAAATCACTATAACCGCTGATAATGAGGTATTCCACATCCATGTATTCCTCTTTGGTTTGAGCCATGAGCGTCAACCCATCCATATCGGGCATCATAATATCGGTAATAACGATGTGAATGCAATGCTGCCGCAATAGGGACAGCGCCTCAATCCCACTCGCGGCACAGTATACGTTGTTCAGCTCCAGAGGAAATTGATGCAGCATGGCTTGCAGGCCGTCACGAATGTGTTTTTGATCGTCCACAATCAGGATATTAATCATGCTCTACCACCCTCCAAGATTTACATTTTCCCAAGGCAAGCGTATCGTTACGCAGGTATATGCACCTTGCACACTATCAATCCAAAGACCGCAATTCTTGCCATAATGAAGCTGCAATCGCTTATTCACGTTTTCCAAACCAAGTCCGCTCCTGCTAGTAACCATCGGTGTATCCGATTCGCTCCGCAGTAATGCCTGAAGACGGTGTAACATTTCAGGCTCTAACCCCTTTCCGTCATCTCTTATGTTAATGAAAAGCAGACTGTCATTCTCCACAGAAAAGGTAATCTCTATAGTTACCCTGCCGCCTGAAGGTGCCCCGTGATGAACTACATTTTCAACGATAGGCTGCATACACATCTTGGGAATGGCGTAGCGAAGTATCTCCGGAGGAAGATCCGCCGTCATAACGATACTGCCGCCTTCCATAAAGTTGATAAATTCAATATAACTTTGGATATTGGCAAGCTCCTCACGAAAAGCAACGGTATCGCTGCGCCACTGCATGCTGTAACGTAGCTGGGAGCCCAACGACACCAATGAATTAGCTATAGCAGGCTGCCTCTGTACCTCTGCCTCCATACGGATCGATTCCAGGGCGTTATATAAAAAATGAGAATTAATCTGCGAATGTAGGGAATGCAACTGTGCGTTTTTGGCAATTAACTGCTTATCCACGACCTGTGTCATTAGACGTTTGACCTCATGTAACATTTTATTGTAATTCACCGCCACCTCATCGATTTCATCCCCTCTTTCGTTCTCATCAAGGCCTATATCAATCATTGCATCCAGCTCGCCTTTCCCTACCTGACGCATAGATACCAGTACGCTGTCCAACCGCCGGAAAATACGCCGCGTCGTTTGGGATACGAGTAACATAATGAGCAACAATACACATAATGTAATCATTACCACAAATGCATACCAACTGCGCGGCCCTTTCATCAATGCCTGATGGGAAGCAATCTCGACCACATAAGTGTTCAACGGAGCGATGTATCGATACAATGCATAGAAGCTCTGATCTCCCACCTTAACCTGAAGCGGGCTTTCCTGCGGCACTATATCCAGCTGGTGATGAATACTGCCAAGGATCTCCTCCATCCCCTGCCCGTACTTCTCAGAAAACTCATGCTGGGGATTGTAAACATATTGGGGAGGATCGCTTGCGTTCATCAACACCGAAAAGAAGTCCCCCTTGCTCTCCTGGAGCAGGTCGCTGAAAAACATGCTGTGCGGGGCTCGCACTTCCATAATACTAGGGCGTTTTTGCTCCTGCCCTTGAAGGCGAACCAGACGATAGTAGGATAATGTGTGTTCACCATCCCTAAAAGAAAATAAACGGTAAGCCGCACCACCTTCGTCCCGAAGCTTTACCCAGTAATCCTGCGGCCAAAATTTCTTATAATGATAGATTTCAGGCCAGATTTCATACAAGTTTGGGTTATCAACGTAAAAGCTAAGCTCACTGATCATCGCATTGCTTTGAATGATATTAAGCATTTGCTCAAACTGGTTCTGCTTAAACTTCACCAGACGCAGTCCATCCACAAGCATATTGGAATGAATAAAATCCACAAATGACTTTTGAGTAAGGGCTGTATTGGAAGCGTTCTCAATCATATCCATTCTTCTGCGCAATTGTTCATTCAGCCATGAAACGTGGCTGTTGCCCGTTGCCATAGCGTCCTTATATAGCTGGGTTTCTTGCATGCGGATATACACAAAGGATATCAAGATAACAGGTATGGCAATCATCAGGCTAAATGCCAGAAACAGCTTTTGGGATATACTGGCATTGCGATAAAGCTTCCTCAATCTCGTTAGTGGGTATTTCATTCTGATGTATTCACCACCTTCTTTATACCATATATTACTAGTTAGCTGATCGTTAACAATGTAGTAGGAATGGTTATCTGGCTATCTTGGCTTTCCGCAGTTCCAGTTCAGCCTGGCGATATTCCATCACCTGGTTAAAGCCGTAGTTCACACGACGTATCAGAAAATTCTCAAAAATTTTGTCAAAGGCAGCTTCATCCTTCGCTGTAAGCAGTTCTGGCAGCACTTCTTCCCAATTCTGAGAAATACGTGACCAGGCTAACGCTATATCGGAATCCCCTATAGGATCTAGTCCCTTATAGATGCCGCTGTCCAGATCGGCCTGTTGGTTGGCGAACTCCTCCATTTGCTTAATGGATGGGGCATTCTCTGGTCTCCACTTGTTAACGAAAGCAGGGTTTCGCAGCATCCAGTAGGTATCCATAATGCCATATTCCTTTTCCAGCCGCTCCCTATCCGTGTCATGCAACTGAAGCATTGCCGCCGTCAACTGTGGTTTGCCGTTCTTCATCGCCCAGGTTTCACCTTCTATGCCCAAAAATAAATCCCTTTGGCCTTCTTCGCTGGCCAGATAGGTCAAAAATCGGATGGCCCGTTCAGGGTTTTCCGTGGATCTGCTAATCATCGTAACCATCCAGCCATCCATGCTGCCAGGAAACAGTTTGGCGGATTCTCCCCTGCTGCTCCGGGGTCCATCTACAGCAATATAGTATGAACTCTGATTCGTAATGACTTCCAATTTCGAATTAAGGTCTTCTATGTCTGTCCATTCCCGAATCATCATAAAATATTGGGCTTGGTTGGTTTTTTCCTGCACCTGTGCACTGGAGTCGACCAGAAAATCAACATTAATCAGGCCCTGCTCGTAAGCGATACGAAATGTTTTCAGCCACTCAATATAATCCGGATCTGTCATTCGGTCGTATACTTTACCGTTCTGTTCATGGGGGATCGCAAGCAGATTTTGCAAATATTCGGTCATCCCATAGGATGCATTCCCCTGTGCCCAGAACGGACTGATCAGCTTGCCTTTATAAACAGAATATTGATTCTTCAGCAATTGCAATGCATTTAGAAAACCTTTTGGTGTGGTAAGGTCCGGTTTGCCCATCGACTCATACAGATCTTTACGTACGAGAAAGGTTTGGTTCGCTCCCGTCAAGCCGGTTGAACGCATCTGTTCGGGACTGTACGCATCATTGGGGATGACATAGGTATGGCCGTCTTCCTGCCGATACCATTGCAGAGCATCATCACCTGCTACCTTGTAAAAGTAAGGATCATACTTGTTGGCTAGCTCATCCAGGGCATAGATGAGATTACTCTCCCGAAGTTTGTTAACCGCACTCTCCCAGGAGCCGATGGTTATCAGATCCGGCAGACTACCGGTCGTCAACATCCGTGATAACATCTCGCTTGGTTCACCAGTTGATACTTCAAATTCGATATTGACCCCTGTTTTTTGGGTGACATATTTGGAAGTCAGGCTCTCACCCCAAGTTTGCCCGTACCATTCAGCTCCAACGAACCACGTTAGATTCACGGGGGTGGTATCCAGCTTCCATGACGGTTCTTCCAGATTCAGATTAAGGCTCTGTATCTGCTCCGTGAAGTCAACCTTTGTCGAAGCACGCCTATCTTCCGATTGCTCTGACTCAGAACAAGCAGTCAAGCCTGACATCAGACACATCATCAATAAGGCTATAATAAAAGGACTTCGAAACATGAACACCTAAGTGCCTCCTTCCTATACTGGCGATCTCCAATCCCCATCTGCATCAGCATTCATACTAGTGGTGGTACAACCGATTTTACTACCCTTGGATTAAAATGGAAATGGTTTAATGGTCGATTCGCAGATGATCCGCAACATTCCCCCTAACGAAACATAACTTGTAATAAATCAATGGAAGGGAGACCAATTCGTGTATTTAATCTGGATACTTATTGTCGGTGGGCTAATTGGCTGGTTAAGCGGAAATCTGATTGGACGAGACGTGCCGGGAGGCGTACTCGGCAATATCATTGCTGGCTTTGTTGGATCGTGGTTAGGGTATGAACTGTTGGGACCGAGGGGGCCGGTGGTGGGTGGATTTCATATCATACCCGCGATCGTCGGGTCGATCATTGCTCTCTTGATTTTCTATGCTCTGGCGCGCGGTGGAGCGTTCCGAAGACGTTAAAAGGCGGAGACGACAAGTTTTTAACCAATTGATTGGGTATTGAAGTAAAGCTTCTTTCGCCACCGTTGCATAATCTTCTTCATAAAGTGTAGTTTCCACCCGGTAGTCGAATAAAGCCGCCGATCCTGTTGATCGGCGGCCTCCTTTGGTTTTATGGAAATTAGAATCCACCTCTAGAATGAATGATTTGTCCGGTGATCCATTGAGAATCGTCGCTTGCCAGAAAAGCAATCAGACGGGACACATCTTCAGGAAGACCGATACGGCCCATTGGAAATCCCGGTAGCAAAGCTTTTTTCACTTCTTCCGACATCCAACCCGTATCGGTAGGCCCGGGATCAACCGCATTCACAGTAATGTGAAACGGAGCCAGTTCAGCAGATAGACATTCGGTAAAGGTGGAGACAGCGCCTTTTGTTGCGGCATAAGCGAGATTGCCAGGCATCGGCCCCTTACCTTGACCAGACGTGAGGTTGATGATCCGGCCGCCGCAAAGGACCTGACGGCCGGCCAGTTCAACCTCCAGCATACGCGCAAATTCGGCCGATAGCATGAACGTACCTCGAATGTTCATGGCGCAGTGCGCATCGATCAATGATGCATTTAATTGACGGAAATCAGCTGCTACACTGTAGGTAGCGTTGTTGACGAGAATGGTCGGCAGCCCGAGAGCCGATCGGCATGCATCAAGCAGTTGCGCTGGAGAATTGGGATCGGTAAGATCGACCTCCATATGCGCTGCCTTAACGCCATAGGAGCGAAGTTCTTCGGCAAAGAGATCCGGCCAGTTTTTGTCGGCATCCCCCGGATTCTCTGTTTTATCGTAATCGTACAGATGGGTATAGAACACATTAGCGCCTTCTTGTGCCAACGTGCGGCAGACAGCGGTTCCAATACCTCCGGGGCGGCTTGTGCCTGTCACAATAGCGGTTTTTCCGTATAGTTTGGTCATTTTATTACCTCCGTTTAATAAGGGAGGGAGAAAACCATTTTTCATTGGAGATGGAATTATCCTAGGTATAACAAAAAGCGGATACATCAAGTATCCGCGCCCGGGTTTGATTCAAACGGTTCCTCGCGTCCCTTGAATGATTGCGGATCGGCATCACAAACCAGGCGTGTGGTTATAACCAAAACACCAAGTCGAGCGATCCAGTTTAGATAACCATTACAAGGAAGTCCACATTGTCCGGCGAGTCCCCTTTCCTACATCTCCACTTTAAATATTACGAGTCAGACTCAATTACTGTCAAGACAAATACATGGGATTACATTTCCAGTGAAAATGGTTGGGTGGTCAAGCATCCTGCTAACCTGCAGACTGTTCACTTTTTTGAATGTAACTTTATATTCGATTTTTACAACTTCAATTCATATCGTATATCAGGTAAATTCTCTTCATTTTCTTGTCCTCTACCAGTAATTTCAAATCCATTATTCTCATAAAATCTTTGGGCATTTTTATTCACTTCAAATGTATATAAAGTTAATTTTCCATTTGCTTGTGCTTTTGCTTTATTAAGCAAGGTTCGCCCTATTCCATTCCCTTGATAATCAATATGAATATAAAGTTGGCTTATCTCAGTTTCACTATAGGCAATCATTCCAACTACTTTTTCATCAATTAACGCTAAATCTATTTGATACTGTTTAGATAATATATGATTTAAAAAATATAGATGGTTTTCGAAGCTATGGGTTTCAGCCTGACCAATTGCCCGTTCCTTACTATCTCTCCACATTTTCACTGTATGTTCAGCATACTTGGGATTATAGTTAGATACTTTAATTTCAAATTTGTTCATTAATATACCGCCTTAAATAGAAAGATTTTCAAACGATGCAGTAATGACTTGAAAAATATCTTCTTGATCCAAGATTTCCGTTCCATTGTAAGTAATAATTCCTGATGAGAAATCAATGTCATCAGTGTTCTATGGCCACCAGTTACCTCTGCCTGCCAGTCTATTATATGCGTTCATTAATTCTGATCAGTAATTTCTTTAAGATTTGCTTCTCCTCGTCATTAAGGGCTTGAACGATTTCATCCTCCACTTTTTGAAATGAGTTATTGAAGTCTTCAATCAAGTCAACCGCTTTTGGTAATACATAAATATTTTTTTGCCGTTCATTATTGGCCGGGATTTTACGTTCGATGAAACCTTTTTGCTCTAGACCTTGAAGCATGCTTGTAACGCTTGCCCCACGCAGGTGAAACCGATCTGCAAGATCCTTTTGAATAATATGATTATCTTGATTCTCATAAATATAATCGATTACTTTTCCTTGTTGAGAACTTAATCCTAGCTCTTTTATACTCTCATCCGCTCTTTTCTTTAACTTAAGACCGATAATTTGAAACAAATCCATATAAGGTGTATCTTCTCGGGAATGCATGACCGTCCATCGTCCCCTCTGTAATTGTTAGGAATCTAATTGTAAGTAGCTAAAATATACAGTGATCCCAGTAGGCTTGTCAAACAAAAGTTAGACTATTGACTGTTAGGTATCTAACAGTTATACTCCGAAGTGTTGAAACACAAACACATTAGGAGGAGTTATGATGGAGAAATTAAATCAGAATGCTGGGTCAGAAGGAATTACGGCGATTACAAATGTACGAATCTTTGATGGATATCAAATTATTGTTCCCAGACATATTGTCATTAAAGGGGTATCCATTATTTCAGTGGGCGGAGACATCCCAAGCGATGCAACAATTATCGATGGAGAAAATGCGACATTAATGCCTGGTCTGATTGATGCACATGTCCATACCTCCATTGGTGGATTACGAGATGCCTTAAAATTCGGTGTTACAACAGAACTCGAAATGAACGGCGATTTTACGAAAAGAGGGCGCGAAATTCAGCTAAAAAATGTGGATGACATAGCAGACGTCCGATCTGCTGGGACAGCGATTACCGCTCCTGGTGGGCACCCAGATGAATTACTGCCTGATGGAGATGAAATACCTGAATTCGTATTAAAGGAACTAGAGAAGTTATCGGAGGAAGACCGGGAAGCAATGTTAGCCGCCTACGCTCACGATCACGACGAAATACCTCAAGTGACGACGGTTGATGAAGCGATCAAACATGTGCATACCCAGGTGGAGAATGGATCTGACTATATTAAGATCATGATTGAAGAGGGAACGGTTATGGGTGCACCTGGCCTGCCTGTTCTAAGTGATGAGATTCTAAAAACAGCCGTTACTGAAGCCCACAAGTTCGATAAGTTGGTCATTGCCCACGTTTTGACGGCTCTTTCATCGAAAGCTGCCATCGATTTTGGAGTCGACGGTTTGGGCCACTTGTTTATCGACAGACCCGAGTACACGTCCGAATTGGTTAAATCCATAGCTGATTCTGGAGCTTTTGTTACACCGTGCTTGGTGTTGAATTCATCAATTATAGGTAATCCGGCATCAGAATTGGCTAATGATCCACGAGTTCATTCCAAATTAAGTCCGGATTGGATCGATATCTTGAACTCAAGCTTCAATACGTTCCCACAAGGCAATATGGAGAACAGCTTTAAAAATGTGATGGATCTTCACCGTGCCGGAGTTGATATTCTTGTAGGGACGGATGTCGCACCGGTTCCTGTTCCGAACCTTGGTGGCCTTGCTCATGGGGCTAGTGTTCACCACGAAATGCAGTTGCTGGTGAAGGCTGGGTTCACTCCGATCGAAGCTCTTCAGTCGGCTACTTCCAAACCGGCCCGTTGCTTTGGTCTACATGATCGTGGCCGGATTACCGAAGGTGCACGTGCTGATCTTATTCTCATAAACGGTGATCCGATCACTAATATTTCAGATACCTTGTCAATCAAATCCGTGTGGTTCAATGGTTCGCAAAAACTAGGCTAAAACTAGTAGTTTATATTTCCTAATTGTAAAATCACTAAGAAGAGGGAGTGCAAAAATGCAGTCCCTCTTCTACTTTAATCTAATTATGCTTTTGGAATTGCCCCTATTTGTTGAAGCAAGCCAAGCATATCAGGTTGACCATACTCTTCAATAATTTGGCCATTGGAGATCCGATAAAAATTCATTGCATTTACTTCGATTTTTTTGCTCGTTGGTGGAAACCCGAGAAACTCTCCGTCTTGTGTGCCCTTCATGACAAAATGAGCTGCTATTAGATCCTCTTCTGCTACTAGCTCCTTAACAGTCCACTGTATATCGGAAAAACCAGATCTCATCATATGAATTATGGAGAGATAACCACTGGGACCATTCATTGGTTCTTTTTGCATAGGTACATAAAAAACAGCATCTGGAGCAATCAATTCTTCAGCAAGCTCTTTGCTTGCCGTATTAATGAAGTTCGTGAATCGATGCATCAATTGTTTGTTTTCTGTAATCGTCATATTTAAACCCC
This sequence comes from Paenibacillus sp. SRL342, assembly GCF_984798905.1. NCBI lineage: Bacteria > Bacillati > Bacillota > Bacilli > Caryophanales > Paenibacillaceae > Paenibacillus > Paenibacillus sp. SRL342. Next base: position 3,890,233 of record NZ_OZ481790.1, on the reverse strand, counting down.
TTTCTATTTCGTGAGCATATGCCTTCACTTAAATTTTATCTCTACTTTAGATACTTGGTAAGTAGGCACCTTAATGTTGCATAGGAACCTTTTTGTAACTATTATTTTATCTTTAGGTTGCAGAGCCAATAAACTGATCTCTAAATGCTGTCTCCAAGAATTCAAGAACGTTAACATATGATTCAAAAAATAGTCACTCAGTTGTATCCATAAACTATTTTGCGAACTCCCTCCTCCTTTCATTCATTTTCATTTGATTTTTCATAGACAGAATTATAATATAAGCAATGTATTGTTTTGAAAGTAGGCGCCTTTTTGTTATATAGGAACCTAATAGTAACTATTGGAGGCGATAATACAGTGATTTCAAAAAAAGAGTTACCGTTGTGTCCCGTCGCAACGACAGTTGGATTGATAGGTAACAAGTGGAAGTTATTGGTTATGAGGGATCTTTTGAAGGGAACTCATCGATTCGGAGAACTTCGTAAAAGTATCCCGGAGATCAGCCAAAAGGTTCTCACTGAAAATTTACGTTCAATGGAAGAGGATGGAATTGTCATTCGTACTGTTTTTGCAGAAGTCCCTCCGAGAGTCGAATACAGCTTAAGTGATTTAGGAAATTCACTGAAGCCAATTATATTCTCTATGGAAACATGGGGACTCGGGTACCAGAAACTCAATGATGAACTTCCAAACGATATTGATCAGAGTGAATGATGTCAAATTGTTACTCCACGGTCATTTCAAAATAGAATAAATTCCTCTACATCTTCAAGTTAAGTCAATGGAGGACTCATGCGTCCTCCATTAATTCGTATGAGAGAGTTGATCTTCGAACACCAGTTTCTGCAATATTTCTATTGCATGAAGAAAAAACGGACAAGATCCTCATTAAATAATTGGCTATTTAAAATCAAAATGGATATGCATTGTTTTTGGATACATGAATAATTTCAGATGGAAACCTTGCCTTAAAATATTTTTCGACTTTCAGATGAATGCTTTTCTCGTACCATCTGTCCCAGCCGTTCGCCTCAAATAATTGTGGCATCCCTAACCGCTTAGATCTCATCCCCATTTGACCATCACCAATCAATAGCGTATCAATCCAAATTCGATCAGTTATGCCTTGTAACATGTTAGCGAAATTAGGTGAAAAAGGTAGCACAGGGGAGATAGATATTTGTGTATGTATCCCTGCATCATTTATCTTTTTCAAGGCTTTAACTCGTAAATCTATTCCAGGAGCATAGGGCGAAAAAATTCGTTTCACGTCTTCGCGATCTGTCTCGATTGTCATTGAAACCATAATTCGACATTTTCCTTTTAATTTCAGAAGTATATCAAGGTCTCTGGCAACCAGCGGGCTTCTAGTTTGAATTTGAAGTGAATCTGGTGGGTTTTTATCCATTTCTTCCAATAGGCTTCTTGTAATGTTTGCCCTCTGCTCTACAGGTTGATAAGGATCTGTGGCTGATGACATGAATATACTTATGGGTTTATTTTTACGTCTTAGAAGAGAGACTTCCTTTAGATAGTTTTCTGCTGCATTTTTCTTGACATCCACCCACGATCCCCAAGGAATATCCTTAAACTTTTGAATAGGCATTTCTCTGACATAACAGTATTCGCAAGCAAATGCACAACCCGTATAGGGATTTAGTGAATGAGTAAAACCAATATCTAGATAACCTTTTACTTCACTTAATATTTTCTTAGACACAATGTCTTTGATTTCAATTGGCATGACGCTACCATCCCCTCAATTACTTTTACGCCCACTTCTCCTCTTGCGTTTTATCTTAAAATTTCTCATGCTACTTGAAATGATGACTTGATAATTACGTCCCGCTAGCGAACCCGAAAATTGGGCATCCTGCTGATTTCTCGATTGTCTTAAACCTTCTGCTATTCCTCCTCCTTCGCGGCTTTTCTTTTGAATGTCCTTACCGAATAAAGGGGCAGATATATAATAATGAGTTTTTTTATCTTTGACATCCAAACATAGTTTACTCTGCCTTTTTATTTATCTTTTTCGTGATTCCCAGTTTGCCGAAAGATCTGCTCGTATTGGTTGCCGCATCCATGAGTTAGATTCTTATTTTCTATGTTCATGTGGGCAATTCAGTAATATCAACGTTCATATGTTCGGTAAGCATTAAGGTTACATCCACTTTCACTTTGCTCCATAATAATGTCATTTTATGAATGTAACCTCTCACCGAATAATCTACCGTTAAACTCAGCTCAGATCTCACTTCATCTATGATTTTAATATGATGTTCCTTTAGCCTTTGTTTTGATTTGTACATCTCTAAAGCAATTTTCTTTTGAGTACCGTCCAAGTAGTCAACATACACAGATTTCATTTTGAAGTTTGAAGCGTATATTTTATGTTTATCTACCTCCAGAGCACCTAAAAGATAAGGGAGCTCTACCACCCTCTTCACGAGTGAAAGTTCCTCGAAAGTCTGTCGCACTTTACACGCCTCCTTCTTCAAGTTTTACAGCGACCAATTGATCAAAATCGACCCATTCAAATCCATTCTCCATTTCAATTTTGATTTTCTTTCCAAAGGTACTGACTGAAGTGACGATCCCGTGTATATCCCGATTGCCTGACTCAGTAAATATTTCAAAGGTGGCTTGCAATGTATAATTGAGCGACATATCTATATTTTGTGTAATAATCTCCCACTCATCTTCATGGATCAGCGGTTTCGTTAGATAATGAACTTGAGTACGATGCTGTATAATTCGTTCTTTATGTTGAGGAAGCATCATGCGGCTCGATTCCCATAATCCATTGGCCTCCAGTTTTTTGCTCATTTATAATGCCCCCCAATTTTAGATGCTCGATCGATCGCTTGACCCGCAGCCGTAATGGAGCTTGCTCGTAGAATGGCAATGTCGCCAAATCGATCCTTAATATCGTCCATCACCTGATCAATGGCCCGTTTCTGCTCTTGATCATCAAAAAAAGATAGTTGATATGTATCCGCGTTGGATAATTGAGACAGGGATACGCCTACACGGCGCACAGGTTGCCCATCCCAGTGTTGATGAAATATGCGTTTGGCTATCTTGCATACATCAACGGTTATGTTTGTAGGATCAGACAGTTTCACCTGCCTGTGAAAACCAGTGGGGTGGTCAAAATCCGCTCCAGACACACTCACAGATACTACACTACTCATCAGTCCCTTTTTGCGGGCTCTTCTGCATACTTCTGTGCAGATATCGAGAATAACCACTTCGATCTCCCAAGCCTCTGTGAAATCTCTAGGTAGGGTCATTCCGTTTCCAATATCTTTTTGTGTACTGTGCGTGTTGACGGTTACCGGCGAATTGTCGAGTCCATTTGCGACTCGCCAAATGACTTCTCCATTAACACCCCACTTACTTCTTAATTTGGAAAGAGGCGTATTCGCCAGGTCTCTAATGGTTCGGATGCCCATCTTCCACAGATGTTTTTCCATTCTGGAGCCGATCCCCCACATATCGCGGATGGGCCTATCTCCAATATGGAGGTGTAACTCCTCTTTTTTTAAGTGGAAAATGCCCCCCTCTGCTTTTTTAGCGATCATATCGCAGCATAATTTACTGATGATTTTGTTTTCACCAATGCCAGCTCTCGCGTAAACGCCTGTTTCATTATAGATTTTGTCTTGAATTTGCTTGGCCAAATCAACTGGATCATTACCGAATAGATGCATAGACCCTGTAAAATCAGCGAATAATTCGTCTATACTGTACGGTTCGACCAGATCGGTGAACTCTTCAATAATGGACATGATTTGAGTGGATACTTCGATATATTCTTGCATGTGTGGTCTCACAATGATCAGTTCAGGGCACTTCTGAAGAGACTGCCAGAGTGGTTCCGCGGTAGACACACCCTTCGCCTTGGCTAGTGGACAAGCGGCAAGGATAATTCCAGAGCGTCTTGCGGGGTCTCCCGCAACAGCTAATGGTCTATTTTTGTATTGAGGCATTTTTGCCTTTTCGACTGAAGCATAAAACGACTGCATATCAATGAGCATAATGGTTCGTTGCTTAGTCAACACTGTAATCACTCCTGTACTTTTAAGAACGTATGTTTGTATATATTATAGACCGAACACATGTTCTTTATGCAAGAGGTAAATATTTATATTTAGCTTTTGAAAACCCTTGGACACCATAATGAACTGTAGACTGGATATTGTCAGCCACTGTAGCCATCAAAATAATTAATTCTTAGTTTTATTATTGATGCACAAAAAACCAAGTACTTGTCTCACAAAGTGATAAGTACTTGGTCTATTTGATAGAATTTAAAGATTGGATCATCTTTCGTTCGAGTGCAAATTATATTTCCAAATCCAATCTTTCCCCGTTGGATTCAATCACCTTTTTATACCAGTGGAAACTGTCCTTTTTACTTCTTTTCAGGGTACCACTGCCCTCGTTATCCTTATCTACATAAATGAATCCGTAGCGTTTCTCCATTTCGCCAGTTGAGGCACTAACGATGTCGATGCAACCCCAAGCCGTGTAGCCGATAAGATTAACGCCATCGAGGATAGCTTCTCTCATTTGTTCGATATGATCTCGCAGGAAATTGATCCTGTACGTATCATGGATAGAGCCATCCTCTTCGATGACATCAACCGCTCCCAGACCATTTTCAACGATCATTACAGGGATTCTATACCGATCGTACACATGATTGAGTACGTAACGAAGTCCAACTGGATCGATTTGCCATCCCCAATCATTTGCCTTCAAATATGGATTTTTGAATCCACCAAAGACATTCCCCTGGGTCTCATCACCCTCTGGGCGGGTACCCACTACATGAGATTTGTAGTAGCTGAAGCTATAAAAATCAACACAGCCTTGTTTTAGCACTTCTACGTCTTCTTCTGCCATCTCAATCTGAATATTGTTCTCATTAAAATATCTCTTGGCAAAGTCAGGGTATTCCCCTCTAACTTGCACGTCACTGCTCAGCATATTGTTAATCTGATCCATTCTCAGAGCCTTCAACATATCTTCCGGTTTACATGTACTTCCGTAACCATGACTATAATTAATCATGCAACCGATTTGGAACGCCGGATTAATCTCATGAGCAAGCTTGACAGCTTTTGCACTTGCTATAAATTGATGATGTAAAGCCTGGAATCTTAATTGCGTACTATCCACAACCGTATTGTTAAATACACCACTATCATCAACTAATAATGCCCCTGCTATATATGCACCTGCTGGAACAATTAAACTATTGATCTCATTAAATGTAATCCAGTACTTCACGACATCCTTGTAACGGGTGAAAATGGTCTCACAATACCGTACGTAGCAGTCGATCATCTCTCTGGAAGCCCAAGCATTGAACTTCTCAGTTAGCGCAAACGGAGCTTCGTAATGTGAGATCGTAACGATGGGTTCAATATTATACTTTTTCAGTTCACTGAACACCTTGTCGTAAAATTGAAGTCCTGCTTCATTTGGCGTTATATCGTCCCCGTTGGGGAATATTCTGGACCAAGCAATGGACATTCTGAAGCATCGAAAGCCCATCTCTGCAAACAGACGGATATCTTCTTTGTAATGATGGTAAAAGTCTACTGCCTCATGGGAAGGATAGTTTACGCCCTCCTCAATGTGTTTAGTGATCCGTCTTGGAATAGTATGCGTTCCACCCGTCATCATATCTGCTGTACTTGCCTTTTTACCATCAATGTTCCAGGCACCCTCGTATTGATTCGCCGCTGTTGCGCCGCCCCACATAAAAGAGTCCGGGAATACGGTTGTGTTCTTCATTGGAATTCCTCCTTGTATTCTTATATGATCTTCATTAGTTTTTCACCGATCATAATCGATGGTTTGTCTATACCAATTACATCTGTAAAGTCATCTGAATTCGTAACAATAATAGGTGTAGTCAGATCATAACCTTTGGCGGCTATTGCATCTGTATCGAATTCGATAAGTAAATCCCCAGCTTTTACTTCATCACCTTCTTGTACATGCACCTTGAAATGTTCACCTTTCAGCTTCACCGTGTTCATGCCGATATGAACGAGGAGTTCAGCCCCATTATTCGAGCTAATACCGATTGCGTGGAAGGTAGGGAATACCGCGGATATGACACCATCGGCTGGTGAAACAAGCTTTCCAACTGTAGGTTCAATGGCGATCCCTTTTCCCATAGCTCCAGTTGCAAAAGCTTCGTCCTTTATTGTTGATAACTCTAGAACTCGACCAGTCATTGGTGCTATGAGCACATGTTCAGAAACACTAACAACAGGCACACGGTTTGTTGAAGATGAATTGGCTGGTGTTTGTTGATCCTCTCCATCCTCAGGCACATCTTCAAATCCTAAAATAAGCGTCATCAAGAAGGTAACAACAAAGCCAATGACCAGACCAATTGCTGCATGGATTAGGTTCCATGGATTATCTGTGATAAATGCTGGCAACGTAGCCAAGCCGGCAATGCCTAGAGCAGATCGAGCTACTCCGAACAAGCCAACGTATATTCCGCCTACAATACCACCAATGACAACAGCGATCAGCGGTTTTTTCAACCGTAGATTTACACCAAACAATGCAGGTTCGCTAATTCCTAACAGCGCAGTTACGCTAGTAGAGTATGCAACTTGTTTAAACGCCTTATTTTTGGTTCTTAATGCGACCGCGAGCGCAGCTGCACCTTGAGCAATATTGTGTACGAGCATACCTGGGCCAACAATGCCATCAGTTTTTGTCTGCGCATAAGCAGTGAGGACAACGGGTCCCAAACTATAGTGCATCCCCGTCAGAATCAGGAATGGGAATGCTCCGCCGATAATACCAGACACTAACCATCCTGCGTGTGTATTGACATAGGATACAGCAGAAGCAAGATAGTTACCGGCAATTGCACCCAATGGTCCTAGAATAATTAATGTTAGAGGCGCCATAACAAGGATTACAACTAAAGGTTTCAAAATGGATTTGATCACGGAAGGAGAATACTTTTCAGCAAATCGTTCCACATATGACAGGATCCATACAGCTAGAATAATTGGAATAACGGAAGAAGAATACGTTGCTTGTGTAACAGGCAGACCGAAGAACGTAACAGGCTCACCCGCAGACATCAACGCCGAAAAGCTAGGATGTAACAAGATACCCGCAATGGTTAACGCAAAACCCACATTAGCTTTAAGTTTAACAGCAGCACTCCAGGCGAGCAGCATTGGCAAGAAGTAATAAGCCGCATCCCCGACGAAAGTCATAATCGTATTAAATTGACCGTCAAGGTCAACGAGATCAAAGGTTTTCAAAATAAGAAGAACTGCCTTAATCATGGCGCAACCAATCATCGCCGGTAGGATAGGTGTAAAGATTCCGGAAATCGTGTCCAGAACAGTGGAGACTTTTCCTTTTTTCACAGTTGGAGTATCATTCTTGCTTGTAAAGTTCCCTAGTTGCGCAAGGGCTTTATAGACGTTGTTGACCTCATTACCAATAATGACCTGATACTGACCTCCACTACTGGCAACGCCCACAACTCCTTGTACGTTTTTCAGTGCTTCGTTGTTTGCAATCGACTCGTCTTTCAAATTAAAGCGCAACCTGGTAGCACAGTGTGTAACACTTTCAATGTTTTTTTCACCACCAACAAGTTTTAGAATGTCGGTAGCCGTTTGTTCATGTTTCATTTTTGTTCCCCCTTCAATGTATTATTCTACAAAAAAAGACCTAGAGTTCTATCGAATATAGATATGCTCTATACACGATGGAACTCTAGGTCTTGCCTGCATCACCAGTAACAATCCTAGTATAGTCATTATGGAGCGATGATGGGTCAATCCCTTTCTTCATCAGTCACCCTTTTGATATGAACAGTTAAATACACCAATTCGTCTTCGGTTAATTCTTTCCCATAGTCTACCCGAATCAACTGCGCAATTCTTAGACTACATTGGTACTCTAGCTTATATTTTTCTTTAATAATATTGAGGAAATCGTTATCATTACTTTTCATCACCGTATTGTTAAACAGACGATAGGCAAAAAACTTTAGATGCGTGATCAGTCTAGAGTAGTGAAGGGAGCTTTCGTTAAAGTGAATTTTGAACTGATAACGAATAATATTTAAAACCTTTTGAATCAATTGTGTCATCTTCATGGTATCTTCCATTTCAGATCCGAGCTCTGCATTGACAATATGAAGCGCAATAAATCCAGCCTCATCTTCAGGCAACGTAATGTTGAATTCTTGATTAATCATATCCAAAGCCTTCAAAGCCACTCGATACTCATTGGCGTAGAATGCTTTAATTTCAGACAATAACGCATTGTTGAAGTTCATTCCCTGTTTATAGCGTGATACGGCGAAGTTAATATGGTCTGTTAGCGTCAAATATATATTTTCATTCAGCTCTTTATCCAAGGACTGCTTGGCATATTGAATAATACTATCGGACACACGGATGTACTCCATCGGAATCTGCGCGAGCAGGGCATATAATTTGCCAGTTACATTTTTGGACTTCAGGAAAAATTCTTTCTCAATCTTCTCTGTGTCCACATCGTCTCCTTTTTTCTTCTGAAAACCAATGCCACTTCCTAGAAGCATCATCTCCTGGCGTCTTTCATTTACAGCGCAGACGACATTATTATTAATAATTCGCGTGATTTTCATACGAATCTCCTTTTAAAATGAAACGTTAACAGAATTTAGCAAATAAAAAAGACCATTAATAGTGCACCCATGGTATTAAACTCTACATGTTTGCATATTAATCGGTCTTGCCTGCTGATCAGTAACAATCCTGATTATATTCATTATTTACTTGTACGATTATCTTAGTGGAAGGCGTTAGATTTGTCAATATGGTCATTTGAAGTACTGATGGGGCATTTGCCTGAATAAAACAAGAGGATATCTCCCCTATCCTAGCTTACTTAATTAACTTATTTACAGTGATCATCAGTTCATCCAAAACTTTGTGATCGCCTTCTGAAATGCGTTCAATGACACAGCTTTTCATATGATGTTCCAAAAGCTGCTTTCCTACGCCATTCAATGCGGATTGAATGGAGGCAATTTGGTGCAACACGTCATCACAATACGTATCCTTCTCAATCATTCCTTTTACTCCACGCACTTGCCCTTCAATCCGATTCAACCGGCTAATTAATTTTCGCTTTGTACTCTCCGAATGATGGCTTTTCCGCTCGTTTGAAGATGTATGGTCACATGAGGCGGCCTCAAGTATCGTATCATCCATGTAGATCAACTCCTTTATTAACACATTACCATCCCCCCCTACCCTATGTAAAGGGAGCAAGAAGTATCATGGTACGTGCTAAGAGAACGGCTTGTCATCAACCAAGATTGAATCGGTTGGGCAACCATCTACTGCATCTTGTAAGCATATTATACCCTCCACTCCTACAAAGATATATCAGTCAAAGGTATATTTTTATTAAGAATAACCCCGGTCAAAAGTTGACCGGGGTCGTAAGAGTTACTTAACTAACTCACTGATTTCAGTGAGATTTTCGGCAAAGCCTACAAAGACCTTATCTCCAATGACAATGGTTGGAACAACCTGTTTGCCAGTCAACTTCCAGACTTCCTCAGCGTACTTGGCATCTTCTTCACAATTGTAATCCGTATAGGGAAGCTCATGCTCTTTAAAGTAACGTTTAGCATAATTGCAATCGCTGCAGGTTGGGATTGAATAAATCTGAATGGATTCCGTCATGCCCAATTACTCTCCCTTGTATTTCAATATATATTACGCTCCGACGTTATATCCTTTTTTACGGATCGCTTCTTCAATTTCAGCGATTTGAACTTTAGAATCGTCAAATCGAACTTCTACTGTTCCTTGTTCAAAATTAACGTGCCCTTCAGCTCCAATAGCGCTAATTGCACCTTCAATTTTAGTTACACAAGAACGGCAAGACATACCTTGAATTTTTACAGTTGCTTCTTTCACTGTTTTCACCCCCTTTCAAGCGTCATAGACTTCAAGTTTTCCAGTGTCATTCGATTAACGAATTTGCTGAACTTTTCTTTGCCTTTTGCATGCATCTTATAATAATCAACAATTGCGGTAACAAAAGGAATAAGCTGATCCTCCGTTAATCCGGAATGTAGCAGCTTGGCGAAGGAGGGTTTAAGCCCCTTCGACTCGCCACCAACATAAACATCGAACTTATCGCGCATCTTTACGATCCCAATATCCTTAATCAACGGTTCACTAGTGCCTAAGGCGCATCCAGCATATCCAATCTTGAGTGGTGTAGGCGTCTCGATACCGGAAATGGCCTGATTTAAATTTTTGGCTGTTTCCATGCCTGCTTCTTCTGCACCTCTACAAAAGTTGCAAGCGATCAGACTTTTGGTTACAAATCCTGCAGGGTTTATTTCAAGACCGTGATCCTCAAGTTCATTTGTGATCTGCTCTCGTTGTTCAATCGATACTTCTGCGTAGAGTTGCTTAAAGGGTGTCATCTCCACTTTTGAATCTGGACTAATAATCTCGCCAATTTTAACTAGTTGCTCCGGAGTGAATAAGCTTCCACCAAGTTGGATTGCTGGACTAATCGCTATTTTAATTTGATCTCGCATGCTCATACCTCTCTACTCACTTACATCTACTACAAAAGGTACTGTAAAAACTTCCCCATCATGTTGGAATTGGCCCCAGATTTTATAGATTCCGCTATGCGGGAAGGAGGTCATAAATTCCGCTTTTGGACCTGGTGCCTTTTCCTCTGTTGGATGAACATGCAGATATTGCTCTGCATCCTCAGAAAGGATAACAACATGACCTACAGCACCGAGGTATTGTTCAAGATTATTAATCCCTTCGTTCGTTGACGCATCCATGATATTAAAGGTCAGATTTACGTCGTTGTTGGCCTTTTTGGTACTCAATGAAAGTTCGATTTTTTTACCATCCACTTCTTTTACAAGGTTGGAATCCGCATGAACAGGCTTTTGGGCTTTTTCTTGTCCCCCAACGTTCACCCATTCACTGAGTGCAGTACTCGCTCCACCTTTTGGAACAAAGTCGGCAAGGATTTTGTATTCGCCACCGACTGGAAATGAAGTTTCAATCGCAAACTTTCCATCGCCTTTATAATCTGGATGAATGTGATTAAAGTAAGAAAGATCTTTACTCACCACGATAAGGTGCATTCGTTTTTCGTGGCCCATCTCAAATTCATTAACCGGATTTCCATCGGCGTCCGTGATTTGAATTGTCAGATGCGAATTTTCATTGGCCTTCACATCTGATGCAAAGGAGAACGAGGCTTTAAGGATACTTGCTGTTGAATCAGCATGAGGCCCTGCATGATCATGACTCGCACCTTCAGTTTCAGAATTCTTCTCAGTATGATTCATACCACCATGTCCATCTGTATGTGCACTTTCTTTAGGGGTTCCGCAAGCAGACAACACACCGAAAGCTAAAACACCGGTTAACATTAGCATGATTTTTTTACTCCTCATCATCATTATGTTCGCTCCTATTCTAGTACTTTGACTAGTGACGTACTTTTACGCGTTGCAATCGCAGGGCGTTTAGAACGACGGATACCGAACTCAAGGCCATCGCTGCTCCTGCAACCCATGGTGCTAACAGACCGATAGCTGCAATAGGGATGCCTAAAGTGTTGTAACCAAGTGCCCAGAACAAGTTTTGCTTAATGTTGTTCATAGTCTTACGACTCATGTAGATAGCATCAGGAATACTGGATAGATCGCCGCGCATAAGTGTTACATCAGCTGCTTCCATCGCTACATCTGTCCCCGTACCAATCGCCATACCAATATCTGCAGTTGCCAAAGCCGGTGCATCGTTAATACCATCGCCAACCATGGCCACTTTTTTACCTTGAGATTGCAGTTTTTTCACTTCTTCCGCTTTTCCTTCCGGCAAGACCTCTGCACGAACGTGGTCAATACCTACTTGAGCAGCGATGGCTTTTGCCGTCCGTTCATTGTCACCTGTAATCATAATGACCTGAATGCCCATTTCTTTCAGACGGCTCACTGCAGCTTTCGAAGTTTCTTTAATCGTGTCTGCTACAGCGACCATACCTGCATATTGGCCATCAATGGCAACCAGCATCGCGGTTTTGCCCGCTTCTTCCAAACGTGACATCGAATGATAAGCTGCTTTTGCATCGATATTATACTTTTCCATCAGTCGACGTGTACCCACGAGTAGTTGTTTACCTTCAACCGTTGCCTGGATTCCGAAGCCCGGAAATGCTTCAAAGGATTGTGTTCCTGGTAGTTCGATATTTCGTTCCTGGATGCCTACAACGATGGCTTCTGCAAGTGGATGCTCAGAATTTTTCTCTGCAGCTCCAACAAGTTTCAGGAATTCATTTTCATTGCCAAGAGCGACGACGTCAGTCAATTCAGGTTTACCTTTTGTAACAGTACCGGTTTTATCCAGAAGGATCGCATCAATTTTATGCGTCTGCTCCAGATGCTCTCCGCCTTTGAACAACACCCCTAGTTCAGCCGAACGACCAGACCCCGCCATAATGGATGTTGGGGTTGCAAGTCCAAGTGCACAAGGACATGCGATAACAAGAATCGCAATTGCTTTTTCTAACGAACCTGCAAAATCGCCTGGTGTAACCCAGAAGTACCAAACCACGAAAGCAACTATTGCAATTCCTACAACGATCGGGACGAATATGCCAGAGATCACATCGGCTACCCGCTGAATTGGTGCCTTTGATCCCTGAGCTTCTTCAACAACCTTAATAATTTGTGCAAGAGCGGTTTCTTTACCTACTTTGGTTGCTTTGATCCGAAGAATACCGTTTTTATTAATCGTAGCTCCAATCACAGCATCTCCGACTTGTTTCTCTACTGGAAGGCTTTCGCCCGTAAGCATGGATTCATCTACAGATGAGATCCCTTCCAGCACCTCTCCGTCTACAGGAACTTTATCTCCTGGGCGAATAAGGACAACATCTCCTACAATGACTTCATCCACTGGAATGGTAAGTTCTTTGCCATCCCGAACCACTAATGCCGTCTTCGCCTGCAGACTCATCAGTGATTTAATTGCCTCTGATGTTCGGCCTTTCGCAAGTGATTCAAACAATTTACCCATAAGAACCAAAGTAATAAGGACCGCACTCGTTTCATAATACAGGGATGGACCATGATGCATCCCGTCAGCCATACTTGACCATTGAATGGTCAAATATAAACTGTAGAAGTACGCTGCAGAGGTGCCAAGTGATACCAACACATCCATATTCGCACTCCCATTCCGGAGAGCCTTATACGCACCCACATAGAACTGTCTACCAATATAAAATTGTACTGGTGTAGCCAGAATTAGTTGGAACCACGGATTCATAAACAATTCCGGTACATAGATCCATGAAGTGAACGAGAAGTGACCTACCATAGTCCACAACAACGGCAAGGAAAGAATTGCCGAAATCAGTAATTTCCGTTTTTGATTGCTCAGTTCTTTAGCACGATGCTCACTTGCACCACCACTGGAACCGTCTGCTTTGCTGATCGCTGTATAACCGAGTTTTCTTACCTTGTCTTTCATGTCTTCGATGGAAACTTCACCAGGAGAAAATTCAACTCGAGCCGTTTCCATGGCGAAGTTTACTGAAGCGTTAGTCACGCCGGGCAATTTGTTCAGGCCCTTTTCAATTTTGTTCGCACATGCTGCACAGGTCATGCCTTCAAGATTGAATTGCGCAACCTCTGATACGGAACCATATCCAAGTTTTTTGATTTTTTCCTCAAGTTCTTTCATTTCCACTTTCGTGGGATCATACGTTACACTCGCCTTTTCCAAAGCAAAGTTAACATTTGCTGATGTGACCCCGTCCATCTTACCGAGGCCTTTTTCGATTTTGTTTGCACAAGCTGCACAGGTCATACCTGTAATTTGTATACTCGACTGTTTTGTCTGAGCCGCTGCTGTTGCCACAATAACTCACTCCCCTCATCGTCCATTACTTACGCTACTTCGTAGCCTTGCTCTTCAATAACTTCTTTAATTTGCTCCAAGGAGACTTGATTTTCATCATACGTCGCTTCAACCGAATCATCACTGAGGTTCACCTTGCCACTCACTCCAATTTCTTTCAGAGCACCTTCGATGGAGTTTACACAATGTTGACAGCTCATACCTTGTACATTCAATACAATGTTTTTCATCTTATTTCGTCCCTTCTTGTGGGTAATTTTTTGGTTTAGTTTGACCTAAACGATGGGCTGTACTCTCGAGGCCAGTTCCTCAGGTCTCGTTGACCTCTTGTTAAATACTATACCCCCCTACCCTATATTTAGTCAACATCTTTTTATACCCCTCCACCCTATATGAACTATCTTTCTCGTTAGCTCAATGAATTTATGGAGAGAAGAACCGATTATCTGTATGCTGATCGGTAATCGGACCATGTTCATGTCCTTGACTTGGGAAAACTTGTACCGATAAAATAAAAAAGCCGCTAAAATAGCGACTTCAATGGGGTCATGATCTTGTCTCTCGATATAAAATTCCCTTATTTATTGTTGGATGCTACTCCATCCATTTACATCACATTGTCCACAATCATTATCACCCACAGCAACCACCGTACCATCCGATTTCAGTCCAATCGTATGGGCACATCCCGCCGAAACAGCCAATATGTCGCTCCAGTCGTTTATGCTACATTGGTTATACTTGTTGTTACCAACCGCTGTTACCGTTCCGTCTAATTTTAGACCAACTGTATGCCAGTCACCCGTCGTGACCGATACAATATCATGCCAGCTGCTCACGTTGCATTCCCCTTCATTATTTCGCCCCACCGCCACCACGGTGCCATCTGATTTAACCCCAACAGTTCGGCACCAACCTGCCGAAACGGTTACTATATCGCGCCATTCGCTTACATTGCATTGGTCATGCTTATTCCAACCTATAGCTGTTACCGTACCATCAGATTTAAGACCAACGGTATGGGCATTACCGGTATTCGTAGCCATATGAACATTACCAGCAGCAACTGCGACAATATGGCACCAATCGCTTACCTTACATTGACCGTATTTATGATCACCCACCGCTATTACTGTTCCGTCAGATTTAAGAGCAACGGTATGACGACGACCTGCCGCTATGGTACAGTTACGGAACCGTTTCGTCTCAAACACTGCTTCCTTCCGTGAATTGTAGTCCATATCTTCCTCCTCTCCACTAATTGAAGGCAAATTTACATTTCCTCTACGTTGTTAGATCGCACTGCTACAAAAGAAAGGCTCGTACAGGCTGGGTATTATTACTTCCCTGCCCAATACGAGCGTCTACGTCATATTGCACTCAAACGGTTGATCCAGGTGTGTATTTTTAGCAATCGTTTCATTTCATGTCGCGATAGTCTAATAGATCCTTCAAATTTGAGATTTTCTGTAACAGCTGTTCACCGACATTGGTTTCCCTCACTAGTTTCCGTGCCAGTTCTTTGTCCACCAATCTTTTTAGAGATAACACGTCCGTTCCGTTACATAAGACATCTTCTTTTGAGTTAAATTTCTTATGGGCGACAAGTTGCATGCCAAAGGAATTGTACAACAAGGTATATCCGGCAATTCCCGTTGTGGATTGATAGGCTTTGGAAAAACCGCCGTCAATCACGATCATTTTTCCGTTTGCTTTAACAGGGCTCTCTCCACTAATTTCTTTGACTGGTGTGTGGCCGTTAATGACATGTCCATGATCTGGATTCAAATCAAACTCCTGCAAGATTTTTCGACAGATCTCTTCATTTTCACGTAAATGGTAGTACGGATTCTTTCTCTCTTTATGTGCTTCTTTATCTTGGATAAAATACCGTTCAAAAGTGGTCATTTCTCTCTTTCCAAAGAGCGAGGAACATTCTCCTGTCCAGATGTACCATACCATATCCGTCGCCAGATCTTCTGTCTCTTCCGGATGCGCAAAGGCGTAACGTAGATAATCTTCAAAAACATCAAGCAATTGACGGCCCGCATATGTCTTGTCTTCAATCTGCAGTTCTTCCATATTTCCTTCTTCATCCAAAGGAATACAGCCGTGGATTAACAAATTCCCGTTGTATTTTAAATAAAGGCTGCCCTTTTTCATGAGAAAATTCATATGTCTGGCCATCTTTTCGGAATGCTGAACGGAAAACAACAGCTTTTCCATCACCTGACGTTCTTCCTCCAGCAATTGTTCAGGTTTCTGCGGATTTACGGTTGCGAAACAGGTGTTTTCCAGCAGGTACGTTTTACCGCAGATATTGATTTCATTGTTGTCGTAATCAATCTGCTCCAGCAAAAGTCTTTCAGACATATTAAAGTATGGGCGTCTCTTGATAATCGGGATTTCAAGTTTAAACTGGATCATGGCAATGGCTTGGTGAATTTTGGTGATCTGCAGAATTTCCTGCTCCGATACATTATGGCCAGCCTGCAGCTTAGGTCTGAAGGACGGATTGTCTTCATAATATTTCTCCGCCAGGTTTAGCAGTGGGCGCAGATTGATTCCGTATACATCTTCAATGATGTCCAGATTGTCGTATCTGGCGCAGATCCGAATAATATTCGCAAGACAGACCAGGGAACCTGCGTAGGCTCCGATCCAGAGGACATCATGGTTCCCCCACTGTATGTCTACAGAATGGTAGTTGATCAGCGTATCCATAATTTTATCGGGGTACGGCCCCCGGTCATAGATATCTCCAACCACATGAAGATGGTCAACGACCAGGCGCTGTGTCGTATAAGCAAGTCCGATAATGAGATTGTCCGCCTGGCCCAAGGATATAATTTGCCGATATATTTCCTCGTAATAAGGATTCTTATTGTTGGTCGAATCCGTCTTGTATAAAAGCTCTTCTACAATATATACATATTGCTCCGGCAGAGCTTTACGCAATTTTGAGCGTGTATACTTGGAAGAGGCATAAGAAATAAGCTTAAGCATGTGTTCAATTGTTAGTCTGTACCACTGGTTCAAAGCCTGTTTATTGCTCAGTTCCCCTATAACCAGCTGTATTTTTTCTTCCGGGTAATAAACTAACGCCGCAAAATCATTGATTTCTTGATCTGTCCAAACCTCCCGGAATAATTCTTTGATTTTCTCTTTGACGGTACCCGAACCGTTTCTTAGTACATGCTGAAAAGCGTGGAACTCCCCATGCAAATCACTGACAAAATGTTCGGTTCCCTTTGGGAGATTGGAGATCGCTTCAAGGTTGATGATCTCTGTTATGATTTTTTCTTCCGTATCATATTTCTCGGCCAATAAATCTAGAAACTGCTCATCCAAAACAGATGTCCCCCTTCAAGGAAGTATGATGTTGTATAGCCGGGTCCAAAAGCTTTAGACCTATATCAAATTACACTCTATACTTGGCATTGATTATATGATAATTATCAGCAACGCCTTCCCCCATCATACTCCAGTTCATCATATATGAACAAATTTCATTGAATGGATTTGAATGAACCATGTTTTGTAGTTATTTTAGGAATAAGAAGTGTGTTCAATCTGCTCTGGTCCCTTGAAATTTTTTTACTAACTGCTATTTTACACAATGAAAAATAAACGATCTATTCTGAGAATTTGCTTGTTTGAATTCCCAATCACCATATGTTTTAATTTTTGAAAAACCGATTTGTTTCAGCGACTCATCGAATTCTTCTTGATTTCGAAACCTCAGCTGCATTTTTTCATGAACTAACACTTTGTCTGTTTTAGTATTTTTTACTATTTCATAGAAAGTGTAAATATCTCCCTCAAACCCTTCATATTCTGTATAAATTTCTAAAGGATCTCCGCTTAGTCTATCTTTAGCTAAGTCAGGAGTTTTGTCCTTCTCCCATTCTTCCCATCCTTTTACCAAAGGGTTTCTTGTATCAAAAATAAAGTGACCCCCGATTTTTAGGGATCGGAATACGTCTGAGATTACTCGTTTCCAGCTGTCATCTGTAAGAAATACCTGTGCAACATTCGCTGTCATAATTACCGCATCATAGGTATTGGTTTGTAAATCCGCACTATCACCTATAATCCATTCCACACTTTCAGAATTATCTTTACTTCGCGCTATTTCAATCGCTTCTTCATTGGGATCTATAGCGGTAATTTTATAACCGTACTGAACAAGATGAGTAGTCCATCTTCCTGTTCCACAGCCCAGGTCAGCTACAGATTCTACTTGTAATCTCTTTAACAATGAAAGGAAAAATTCATCGTCTTTTCCCCAATGGTTAATCTGGTCATATACTAATGGAATCATAAATAATGTCTCCTCACTTTCAACAGCATTTTACTGTGCTCAAGAGTTTGATGTCTCGTACATAAGCTATACGGTTTTATTTTCACTCTGTGAACCAAAAACTACCCTAGTTGCTTCTATAAAAGATAACATGATTGGTGAAAGCCACTTGTCTTTATGCCACAACATCTGTGTATATACCTGCAAGTCCGGAATTTTCCATGGGAGGACAACAAGTTCTCCACGTTCAACTTCAGATTCCGCGACGATCTCAGGAAGAAAGGCAATACCGATTCCTGAAATTGCACATTGTTTAATGGCTTCAGCACTTTGAAACTCTAAATATGTAATGCTATCAATGCCCTCTTTCTCAAATGACCGATCAAACATCGTCCGATAGGGACAACCCTTCTCATTTGTCAGGAACACTTCATCATGAAAATCTTCCAATTGCAGCACAGTTCGTTTGGCGAGTGGGTGATCTGGAGCAGCTAACAATCGGAAATGTTCTTCCAGCAAGGGTTCCACGGAAAGTCCACTCGAGCGAATGGGTTCATCCAACATATAAACAATATCCGTGGTTCCCTCAAAGAGCGTTTGCTTGAGCTCTTGATTCGGAACTGAGCGGAAAATTAGGCGAACTCCCGGATGCTGCGAACGAAACCGTTGGAAGATAGGTGGAAGCCGGTAGGAGCAAATAACCTCATTGGCACTTATCGTTAAAGTACCACTTAGTTTTTCATTATCATGGACAGCACTTCGAGCTTCGTCCATTTTTTCGAGAACGCCTTGGGCGTGTGTTAAAAAGCGTTTACCCGCAGTTGTGAGCGCGAGTTGCTTGCCCAACCGATCAAAGAGGCGAACCCCTAGCTCATCTTCCAATGCTTTAATTTGCATCGTGACGTTGGAAGGAACGTAGCTCAGCGCTTCTGCTGCCCGCGTGAAATTCAAAGTTTTTGCAACCGTACAAAACGTATTCAGTTGACGGAATTCCATCCGATGATCCCTCCTTCATCTTTCAATTTTATTGAATACTATCTTTAATTATATTCACTTTTATTGAGAGTATCACAGCTCTATACTGAGTACAAGAGATCACAGTGAACATGTGGTTTTTCATTTTGAAGGGAGCAATTATACGATGGATTATGAAATTTTTAATTTGGGTGATGTACTCTTACAATCAGGAGTGACGTTACCAAACGCTTATCTCGCTTATCAAACTTACGGAAAATTAAATGAACAGAAAGATAATGTTATTGTCTATCCAACGGCTTTTGGAGATCAGCATATTCAGAATGAATGGCTCATTGGCAGCGGGATGGCACTGGATCCAGAGAAATATTTTATTATCGTTCCCAATTTGCTGGGCAATGGGCTCTCTTCCTCTCCCAGTAACACGCCTCCTCCATTCGATCGGGCTAACTTTCCACAGGTAACCATCTATGACAACGTTCGATTCCAGCAACAACTGCTGACCGGAAAATTCGGTATTGAAAAGATTGCTCTCGTCGTCGGGTGGTCGATGGGCGGCATTCAGGCATTTCAATGGGGGGCAAGTTACCCGGAGATGGTTGAACGAATCGCACCTTTCGGAGGCATCGCCAAACCTTGGCCACACACATTTGTGGTCCTGGAAGGCGTGAAAGCTTCACTGCTATCTGCAGTCGGCTTCGACTCAAATAAATTAAACCAACTAAGTTCTACAGACATGCGTGCCGTTGGTCGGGTCTATGCAGGATGGGGACTATCACATGCATTTTATAGAGAAGAGCATTACCGTGAGATGGGATTTGACACATTGGAGGATTTTGTAGCTGGTGTCTGGGAAAATAGCTTTATGAATATGGATCCGCATAATGTTCTGGCCATGTTATGGACAGGCCAACATGCTGATATCAGTGCAAACCCCTCCTATAACGGAGACTTTGATAAAGCACTTCAGAGCATAAAAGCACTTGCCTGTATCATGCCGGGAAGCACGGATCTCTTCTGCACAGCGGACGATAATGAATATGAAGCTAAGCGTATACCTAATGCTGTCTTGAAACCAATTCAATCGATCTGGGGCCATTTTGCCGGTCGTGGAATCAACAGTGCCGATAATCAATTGATTGATGACAATCTAAAACACTTGTTGTCACTTAGCACTAATGAATAGATCGTCACTTGCATTGGGAATTCAGTGAAGAGAAGCGTTGATCTTTCGGAGGGAGAGCTCCCCCCCGAGCAGTGGTGTTGTTGAGTGATGATGTAGAAATTAAGGAACCAGCAATAATGAAGTTGAGGACCTTATTCCGATGTTTCTTTTGCATCCTCTGCCAGTCTCATCTCTATGTCTTTCATCTTTAATTCCACCGGATAGCTCACTCTGGTTGCCATTATAAACACACCTCCAAGATGATCTTGAAGGTGTGTTTAATTAATACATATTCCTAATGATTATAACTGCAATTAAGTAAGTACAGTCATCGCCTCTCTTGTGAATGGAACCAGATCATCAATACGTCCTTCTTGAATTTTCTTAACCCATTCAGGGTCGACTAGAAGAGCACGGCCTACAGCAACCAGATCAAACTCATCATTCTGAAGTCGTTGTACCAATCCCTCGATACCGACGTTACTTGCGCCTTTACCTTCTGTGAACAGACTTGTAAAGTCACCATCAAGACCAATCGATCCAACAGTAATTGTTGGTTTACCAGTCAGTTTTTTGGTCCATCCAGCAAAATTCAGATCAGACCCTTCGAATTCCGGCTCCCAGAAACGGCGTGTGGAACAGTGGAAAATATCGACTCCAGCTTGAACCAACGGTGCAAGAAGCTGCTCTAGTAATTCCGGTGTTTCAGCCAATTTAGCCTGATAATCATCTGTCTTCCACTGAGATAAACGCAGTACAATAGGGAATTCCGATCCCACTACTTTACGGCAAGCCTCAATCACTTCAACTGCAAAACGTGTGCGAGCCATCATATCTCCACCGTAACGATCTGTACGAGAGTTGGTTTTCTCATACAGGAATTGGTCGATCAGATAGCCGTGTGCTCCATGGATTTCAACACCATCGAACCCAACGCGTTTCGCTTCTGAGGCTGCTTGTGCGAATTCCTGAACGATTGTAGCAATCTCAGCTTCCGAATAATCATTAACATGACCTTTGGCTCCCATATGCCAGATCTGTGGAATAATTCGACCGCCAGCTTCATGTACTTCAGATACAACATGTGCCCAACCATTCATTGCAGCTTCGCCATAAAAGTGCGGCACATTGGCTTGATTGGATGCATCCGGATGATTAATTATTGTCCCTTCTGTTACAATAAGTCCCACTGCGTTCTCTGCTCTACGGCGGTAATAGCCCGCAACATTCGAACCCGGGATACCGTCCGGAGAAAATTGACGCGTCATCGGCGCCATCACGATCCGATTGGATAACTTCAAGTGACCTAACTCTACAGGTTGGAACAATGCTTCTACGGATTGAGAATAATTCATAATAACCTCCACATATTTCGTTTTATATAAATTGACCTAGGAGATGTTAAACAGCAACCAGCCTGGTTAACAGCTAGACGTTATTTCCAAATGAATCAATACACGATTTTTATCGAAAAGCTCCACCTCCTTCAAGGTTTCGTGGTGTATTAATCCGCCTTCAATTATTTTTGACTTCGTAGTCAAGAATTTCACAAAAAAAAGATCAAGACATGATCATGCCAAATGAAGTACGCAGAACCGTCTCGATCTGTTCACGGGATGAACCTGATTTCTCCATAACTCTCACACCAAGAATGGTGTTATTTAGATAAGATGCAAGCTCTATACTCGTATACCGGTTGGAAATTAACTGTTGTTTCTGGCCACTACGTATGATCTTCTCTAATACCAGTTGAATCTCTTCTGCCATGAGCTCAGCTTCTCGTGTGACCTGCTCGTCATCTGTTCCGAATTCGAGTGATGCATTCACAATTAGACACCCTTGGCAGCTAGTTTCATCGTCTAAAAGGGAATATCGTAAGGTATCCAGTTTATCAACGGGAGACGAATCCAGGGCTTCAATCTGTTTCAGTTTCGCTATAACCTGTTCACGGTAAAGTGCCAGCGCCTTCAGGAACAACGATCGCTTGTCTTTAAAAACACAGTACAAACTTTGCTTTTTGACTCCTGTAGTACGCGTAAGGTCCTCATAAGAAGTTGCTTTGAAGCCTTGATTCCAGAACACTTCCATAGACTGGTGTAATACACGATCGACATCAAATTCTCTTGGTCTGCTCATGGGATTAATGTATCAGTTATTGACCATGCAGTCAAGAACTGATCATTTTACATCCTGTTTGAAAACTGTTTATGTTTTTGTCGTTCGCATACCTGGCGTATATTCACAAAATTCATCTATCCTGCCCGTTAACGTAATGAAGGCTGCCGGCTAACACAGGCAGCTTCATTTTCGTCGTTTATTCAATTATAATTTCTACGTTAGCGCAATAAAGCATTAACTTTTAATATCTTCTTTAGCCTTTTGTCTATATCTTGTATTCATGTCTTGAACTCTGTTTATATTATAACGTTATCTAGAACGGGAAATTACACTAACCTACTCCTTAGTTTAACAAAAATTTTTCTCCTTTAAGATATTTCCTAAAATAGTTTTCAATAACTGATGGAAAACTTGCCGCTAAGGATTGTTGTTCAGTTGGATTTAGTGAATGGAATGCGAAAGTCCTAATGATTGACCAAATAAAAAATGCTTCTAATAACTCGACATAATTCTCTTCCAGTTGATTTACTTTGCTATACGATGAAATAAATACTTTCCTATTATCAGATGAAAGATGCAAAAATGTTTCAGCCATATCAAATAAATAAAAGCCATAGCCACAATTCGAAAAATCTATAGGTTGAGGAGTATTGTCATAAAATACATAGTTACTCTCATGAAGGTCAGAATGAATAACTCCCCAGTTACTTGGCAAAGGTTTATAATTTTGTATCACATTTGCTATTTTATGTGCTGACTCTTCCACATGAACAAACACTTCACTTGGGATAAGCTCTAAATTTACTAACCGTTTTAATTGATTTAGTGATGAATATAAATGATCAGAATTGTATATTGGTCTATTAAAGCCTTCAGGTGCATTCCACTGCATAGAATGTTTATGTAGAGCCGCCATTAAGAGAGCTAAATTTTCAGTTTCATTACTTGTTGGCTCTCTTTGAAGTACGCTTCCATGAATCCAATGATGAATAGTCGCCATGATTGTATTTTCGCTAAGATCAGTTGAGATTTCTGTTACCAGATCACCTTGAAGATTTCTAACAGGTGCAGGTACGACGAGATTTGTATCTTTAACCAAAGCTTCAAGCCAAATAAGCTCTGATGCGATATTCCCTTTTGATTGAATGGAAATTGTTGAGATATGGATTTTGATAAGAAACTTTTGATGATCATCGTTGGTCTGAACTTGAAATGTAACATTATCACTCTTTCCGAGATACAGAAGTTTTTCCCAATAGATTGGGTATTGATGTAAAGCTTCTTTCGCCACCTTCGCATAATCTTCTTCAGAAAGCATAGTATCCACTCCAGTTAATGTGATTTTTACTTTACAATTTTACCAAGTGAACTTTATTTTATGGTGATAAAAGTTGATTATAACTAAACTTTACTGCCCGGCCGATCCTGTTGATCGGCGGTCCCCTTTGGTTTCATGGAACTATTGTTTCCCTTTAGTTCAATCGACCTTCTTCGTTTACGATACTGTCCTCCGTGTTGTCTGTAACAGCAAGTTTTAGAGCCATCCTATGAGGGATGACCCTTTCGCTTTGTTATACAATCGTATACTTAGGACAATCGTTACGTTTTCTTTACTGATATCAGATCCTACCCTGTGTATGCCATGGCATCCCATTGTACCGATAAAATAAAAAAGCCGATAAATTAGCGACTTCAATAGGACTATCTTCTTGTCTTTCGACTAAATATTAATCCAAAAGGCTGTAGATCTGAATGCTCTCTACCTTGGCATCCTTGATATGAAACGACATTACATCCACATAATTGGATGGCTCGTAACGGTAGTCATCTTCCTCATTAGGGGCTCCATCACCAAGCAGTTTCCCCTCGGGGTAGGCGTCTTTGAGTGTATCCAGACTATCTCCTGCTTTAATGTTTCGCACTGTCGTGTACTTAGGATCTGTGATTTCGATATGAAAGATGGAGTCTTGTTTTCCTTCCGGTATACTGATTGTTTTAATCTCCAGACCAGGATACGTATAGACCTTTTCTGTAAAACCGATTAACGTATCCATGTTGGTTCCATCGTCGGCACTGTACGTATGAGATTTCAGGTTATCCGGTTTGCCCAGCATCTGTTCCATCTGGTCTTCATTCGCTGTATCCGAAATCGCAATGGTGTGCTCATTATAGACAAAAGCAAGCTCCTTCAGCACCACATTGCCTTCCTTCTCCATCGAACCTTCTTTAATAGCTTCAGTACCCTTTTCTTCCGAACTTTCGGAAGCAGGCGCAGGAGAATTGGTTGCTCCTTCGCCTTTGCTCTGTTCATTCGCTGTGTTCTGTCCGGTTGCTGGGGGCGTAGCATCATTGGACTGACAGCCCGCTAATGCCACCGTTAGTAGAGCACCTAGTACGATAACACCTGTTGCTTTGTTTATCAATTTCATCATGATCCCTCCATAAATGTGTGATTTGTTCTTATGAAGTGATTATAAATAAAACATTTGTTAGTCTCATAACAGAAATGTACCAATCTTGTAACGTTAATTATTTACGATTGTGTTTCCGCACGGGGCAACACAATCGTAACGGTTGTTCCTTCCCCGATTTGACTTTCCATGTCAATATAACCATTAAACCGCTCGACAATCTCCTTGCAAATAGAAAGCCCAAGACCTGAACCGTTCGCTGTGCTAGCATTTTTGGCCCGGTAAAAACGTTCCTGCACTCGCTCCAGCTCCTCGCCCGAGATACCGATCCCTTGATCACGTATCCGTATAACTACCTCACTTGGCGTATGTTCCAACTTCAATTCGATTAGCGATGGACTGCCTGAATATTTGATGGCATTGTCCACAAGGTTCGCGATCGCATGGGACATCAGCATTGGATTCACGTTGGCGTAAACTTTTGTCGTACCCTCATCATCTGGTTCTTCCTCCACTTGACTGACTCTGATCTCGATACCTTTATCCTTAGCCTTGGCTCCCATATTCATTGTGACTTCCTGAATAAGTTCATTCATTTCCGTTGTCTCGACTTCCAGTTCGTTAGAACCAGCCTTGTCGAATCGGGATAACAACAACAGTTCATTAATCAAGCGTGTCAGCCGATCCGATTCCTGCAGCAGATGAGCATAGATTTTTTGCAGCTCCTTGTTCTCAGTCTCCCCTTCAACCAAGTATTGAGAGAAACCACGAATGGCTGCCAAGGGTGTTTTTAACTCGTGAGATACGTTGGAGACAAATTGTTTCTGATACTGAATGTAATCATGAAGCTGCCGCCCCATGGAATCCAGCCCATCTGCCAGCATGCCCAGCTCATCCTTCCGGTTTAGATGAACTCTACGAAACTCCTGTCTAGAGAAACTTTGCGCAGCGCTAAGCAACAGTTTAATCGGCTTGGTTGTGTTGCGGGCAATCCACAGACTGGATAACGTAATCAGTATAATAAATCCGCCTGCGCCGACAAACAGGATATAACGGATTTGATCCATAATCGCATAAAAGTAGGAAATATCCTCCACGAACTCATACACATAAGCGTTTTCGTAGAATTGATCCTGAATGGGCGTCGCAAAATAAAGCAGATGATCTTCCGTGACGGTGTAGGTATAACTGCCGCTCAGGGCTTTCTCTATATTTTTGTCAAAAATAAGCGGTTTGGCATCATTAATGATGATGCCATCCACAGCCAGGCCCAGCAACTGCTTGGAGCTGTCATAGATACGTACTTCCTTGCCTGAAGCTTTCAGCTTCTCTAGAGCAAGTCTGACAATTTCCTTGGTCTGGGGCTCTCCTGAAGATGACCTATGTTGCGACAACACCTCACGGAAGGACAACTCGGACAGATCCGCTTTCTCCATCATCTGTTTCTCAATGGTAATGAAGCTGTAGTAATCGATGGCTTTATTCACCGCAAAAATGATGATGCCAAAGGACAGCACGGAGAAAAATAAATAATTCAGCAGTAACCGGGTTGCATACTTCAGGCCTCGCCACCTCCAAGTTGATAGCCAAATCCATAGATCGTCCTGACATACTTCGGTTCGTCCGCGTTATCCTCCAGCTTCTTCCGTAACCGCATGATGGTCATATCCACACTGCGACTGTCTCCCATAAAATCATATCCCCATCCGATCTGCAACAGCTCATCCCGGGTAAAGATTTTGTCTGGCCTTTTGAGTAACGTTTCCAGAATTTTAAACTCTTTAGCCGTTAAAGACACGGGTACACCGTTTTTCAGCACCCTGCGGCTTTCCAGATCAAATGTCAGCTCTTCATGAATGATGCGTGTAGATTTCACCTCTGTTCCTTCACTTGATTCTTCCTTGCTCTCGTTTCTTCTCAGAATGACCTTGATCCGAGCGAGCAATTCACGGTTGTCAAAGGGTTTGGTCATGTAATCTTCCGCCCCTAGCTCGAGTCCCAATACCTTGTCAATCACCTCGTTTTTGGCAGAGAGCATGATCACAGGAACGGCACGTTTCCCGGTAATTTCCTTACACAAGTCATATCCGGAGCAGTCTGGCAGCATCAGATCAAGTACCACTATATCGGGTTGAAAAGAGTCGAGCAGCTGCAAGCCCGTTTTGCCGTCCTCTGCGGTCTGCACATCGTAGTTTTCTCGCCTTAGCACCAGCTCAATTAAATCTCGAATTGCGATTTCATCATCAATGACTAGGATTTTCTTCAACTGTACACCCCTATCTAGCCCTGTTTTCACCAGCTTTAATCAACTATTAACCCATCTTAGCACAGGCGATTTAGATTCCTCCACCCGCAGGAAGATGAGGTATATTCAAACGAACCCTACATAACCTGTAATAACCCCGAAGAAAGAAGAACAATCCATGGATCTGCTCTGGGTACTCATTGTTGGTGGACTTATTGGCTGGTTAAGCGGCAACTTGATTGGGCGGGACGTACCGGGCGGTGTACTTGGAAACATTATTGCGGGTTTTATCGGTTCCTGGTTAGGAACGGAATTGCTGGGACCAAGGGGGCCGGTGATTGGCGGATTTCATATTATTCCCGCCATCGTTGGCTCGATTATTGCTCTGCTCATCTTCTTCGCTCTGGCACGCGGCGGAGCCTTCCGAAGACGTTAACCAAGAGAGACGGGAACTATACCGTCGTTCATTAAGGATAAACACAAAAGGACCGAAAGCATTCATCGATGGAAGATGAACATTTACGGTCCTTTTTTATTTTTTGAACAAAATCGCAATCAGTATGATGGTTGATTTTCGTTTTAAACGGTACGAGGTCCATAAGCACTAAGAAAGACGCGTACGCCTTCAGTGATGATACGTTTGGTTTGTTCCTCTTCGAATGCCTCTGTTTTTCTAGGTTGATTAAATACCAATAAAAACGTTAATGCAGCGAAGTGCTTTGTAGCCATTTCAGGATCGGGCACATGGAGCAATCCGGTTTGTCCAAACTCTGTAAACCTCCTGATAATCCCCTCTTCAGTTGCGTTATCCAGCCTATCAAAAAACGAGTCTGGCAGGTTGGCGGCTTCCACCATAACCAGACGGATCAAAGCCATGTAATCGGACGAACCGTTCGCAGAAGCTACGATTTGTTCGCAAAATAAGATGAGCGCCTGCTTCAGATCCTCGAATTCCAAGAGGTGATCTGAAATCCCTTGCTCAATCATGTCAAGAACCGCCAAACTGGATTCTTCAACAACGGCAAGCAGTAGATTCTGTTTGTCGCCATAATAATCATAAACTGTCCGTTTGGAAACTCCCGCTTTAGCTGCGACCGCATCAACGCTGGATCGATCAAACCCATCGGAAAGAAACAGGTCTCGTGCTGCCGCCATAATTTTAGCTCTTTTGTCTGAAGAGCCTTTGCGGATTTTCTTGTTTTCCGTATGATCCATTCTTACGTGCCCCCTTATAGGTATACCATCAGAAATTAATTAGAGTTCCGTTCTGTTTACAAATTACACTGCACGGTGTAGTATAGCAAATGTAGCATATCAAATCAATGAACAAGGAGGATTCTATTCATGAATAGCAAGCCGTCTTTTGTTGATGTTCTTATTGTCGGGGCAGGACCTACAGGGCTTACACTTGCCTGTGATCTCGCCCGTCGAAACATCAACCATCGTATTATTGAACGAAGCTCCTTATTTAACGTTGCTTCTCGCGCCAAAGGAATACAGCCTCGCTCGCTTGAAGTCGTCGATGATTTGGAGGCCGTCCACTACATTATTGACACAGGTGTTGTGGATTTGCCTGTTCGTTATTATACCGCAGATGGCAGGAGTGTGGACAAGCCGGCTATTACCGTTGCATCCAGCCCCGAACTTGAAACACCCTATCGTGATCCGGTTTGGATTGCTCAATATGATGTGGAAAAAGCATTGCGCGACCGATATGCAGTGCTTGACGGTCAAGTTGAGTTGGGCATGGAAGCCATAAGTCTTGTTCAGGATGAGGATGGTGTAACGATAACCGTGAATACACCACAAGGAGAAGAGCAAATTCGCGCTCGTTATGTAGTCGGCGCTGACGGAGGCAAAAGCAATATCCGCAAATTTATTCACTTACCGTTGGTTGGGGAAACACACGATCATGAGCGATGGTATCTTGGCGATGTACGATTGGAAGGGTTAGATCGTGACCATATCCATATCTGGACTTCTTCGGAGGGGATGGTCGGGGTGACGCCGCTGCCAAAATCCGATATTTGGCAACTGCAGGCTACAATTCCGGAAGACATCGAAGAACCAGAGCAGCCGTCGCTAGAGGCGTATCAAGCCATGTTTGACCGTCGCGCCGGGGCCGACCGTGTTCGGCTCACAGATGCTTCTTGGCTGTCCATCTATCGGGTCAACGTTCGTATGGTCGAATGTTACCGCAACGGCCGGGTCTTCCTTGCCGGCGATGCTGCTCATGTTCATTCGCCGGCCGGTGGTCAAGGCATGAATACGGGGATGCAGGACGCGTACAATCTCGGCTGGAAGCTGGCGGCTGTGATGCGGGGAGCGGACACCGCCTTACTCGACACGTACGATGAGGAGCGCCGCCCAGTGGCTCAATCTGTTCTTGAGGACAGCACGAAGAAGATGGGAGTGGTCATAGGAACGGCGACTGAAGGCGGAGGGTTGTCCCAAACTTTGAGCACCATATCCGACGATCTGACGAGCGGGCTACTCATTTCCTATCGCTCAAGTTCGCTTATCCGTCGTTCTGCTCGAACAAATGCTACCCGTTCATTTCCTGGGGATCGTGCTCCTAATGCTACGGGCCTGCAAGGCACCGGATTTGCAGGAAGTCTCTTTGACCTATTGCGAGGCCCACACTGGACGCTTTTGGCTTTTGCAAGCAGCATCGATCCTTCGCTGAAGAACTTCACCAACAATGAACTCCATATGCATTATATCCTGCCATCCCACGTGGAGGGGGCGGCGGAAGGTATAATAGACACAGCAGGTAATGCCTATCGAATTTACGATGTAACAAATAAAGAACTCATATTGATTCGTCCCGACGGTTACATTGCAATGCGTACCTCCATTGATGATATTTCATCGATTTTGAATTACTGGAATTCCATTTATCTGGCAACTGATTTGGATAGGGCCAGCGGGAAATAAGATTAATCAAGAGGAAATTAAAGAGGGCAACTTTTGTCACCAAAAGCGGCCCCCTTCCTTTCACTTCAATCCATTTTTAAATTTACGCAATGTTACAATCCAGACTACTGAAAAATCGTTCAACAAAAACATCACCATATAGTTTCTTCATATGCGCTGTGTTAAAAATATATTGTTCCATAGGCTCAAGCTTGCGGAGACTGCGTACAAGTACTTTCCGATCATCGTCAGATAGATTAGGGTCATCATCTATCTTCGTCAGAGCATTTTTCACACGTGCGGATACCTGTTCAACATACACATGGTTTTTGGATTTTGGCGGAATACATTGCGTCAGGTCACAGTTCACAAAACGAACATCGTCAAGGATGCAGTTTTCAAAATTGGCAATTAACTTTTGGTGGCCATTTCCCTCAAACGTAATATCCACTAGCTTGCCGGTAAAGGAGCAATTGACGATATTCGCCGCTTGTAAAACCCGGTCATTGAATCTACATTTATAAAAAGTACAGTCGATAAACGTAGCATTCTCCAATGTCATCCCTATCACCCTATCATATCTACAGAATCTTTTTCATTATAATAACCTTATTTTGGAGTTGAATTCTCGTTGGAATCCCCCTCTCATTTTACTCTAAAATGAGCATAGCTAAACAAGAACCTAACTTTAGATGTATGCTTAATATACTTCTAAATCTTAACAGAAATGTTGCTTTGCATGCTGACGATAAAATGGATAGCGCATCAGCGGCTTATCACAATGCCCCATCTAAAAAGGGAACGAATAAACCGACGGGTGTTTCATTACACGGCGGTTTGTTTTAATTTATCAACAGCTAGCTTTCCGAAATATTACAAGTCGGACTAGCACATACTAAGGAACAGTTGGCTAAGCTTACATAACGGAGGGTCTCATCATGGTATTTACAATCACAATTATCATCGTTGTACTGTTTGCAATATGGGGAGCCGTCGCTCCTGCTCAGCTGGCGGATGTGGCTAATGTTGCCTACAACTTCTCTATTCAGAATTTTGGCTGGTTTTATTTGCTAGCGACACTGTTCTTCCTGATCTTTGCTTTCTATCTTGCGTTCAGCCGATTTGGCGGTATTAGGCTGGGGGATGACGATGATGAGCCGGAATATTCTACGGTTTCCTGGCTGTCCATGCTGTTTAGCGCTGGTATGGGCATTGGGCTGGTTTTCTGGGGAGTTGCTGAACCGCTGTCCCACTATTTATCTGCACCGGAGGGCGCGGTACCCGAAACAACGCAAGCAGCAAGACTTTCAATGCGTTATTCCTTTTTCCACTGGGGGCTTCATCCTTGGGCTATCTATACCGTCATCGGCTTGGCGCTCGCTTACTTCCAGTTCCGGAAAGGCTACAAAGGACTGATCAGTTCCACCTTTATTCCGCTGATCGGTGAACGTCTTGCTGCAGGCTGGCTTGGTAAGATCATTGATATTCTTGCAGTCATTGCAACGATCTTCGGTGTTGCAACCTCTCTTGGATTGGGTGCGCTTCAGATCGGTGGGGGTCTGAATTACTTATTCGGTATTCCAAACTCGACGCTGTCCCAGATTGTCATTATCTCAATTGTTACCGTACTGTTTTTGATCTCGGCAACCTCCGGTCTGGATAAAGGTATTAAGATTCTGAGCAACACCAATCTGGTTATAGCTGTGCTATTGATGGTGTTTGTATTGGTGACTGGACCGACTTCTTTTATATTTGACACATTCACGACAACATTGGGCAGTTACATGCAGAATATTATTAACATGAGTTTGAGACTGACACCGTTCTCAAGAGAAACCTGGATTGGAGCATGGACGTTATTTTACTGGGCATGGTGGATCGCATGGGCTCCCTTTGTTGGCACGTTTATCGCAAGGGTATCCCGAGGAAGAACCATAAAGGAGTTTGTAATTTACGTCATGGTTTTTCCAAGCCTGTTCGGATTTATCTGGTTCTCCGTTTTCGGTGGAACAGGACTTCACCTCGAATTGTTTAATGCCGCCCATTTGGCGGAGGCCGTCAAACAAGATACAACAACCGCTTTATTCCTTACACTGGAGCAGCTACCTTTGGGTACGATCATAGCATTTATCGCTACACTCCTGATCATGACCTTCTTTATTACGTCGGCTGATTCGGCTACCTTTGTGCTGGGTATGCTGTCTTCAGATGGCAAGCTGGACCCGAGTACGAGAGTGAAATTAACCTGGGGAATCATGCAGTCCGCCATCGCGGTAGTCCTACTGATCAGCGGGGGGTTGAACGGTCTACAGACGGCCTCCATTGTGGCCGCACTGCCGTTCGCTGTTGTTCTTATTGGTATGTGTTTCTCCCTGCTCAAGGCTCTGCAAGCTGAGGACAGAGAGCGCCGTCAGAAAGAAAAACGGCAGCGCCAAAAACTGAAACGACTGCTGGAGGAACAAGAACACTCGCTGAATGAAATTCCCGGCAGGTAATGTATACTTGATGTTAAAAACAAACAAAAGCCCGCGTCGTTGCGGGTTTTTGTTTGTTTCATGTATTGAGTTTTTGGGATCTGTCATGAATTCTGTTTGAACCCCAGGCGGAATGATTTCTAACACTTATTCATACTATGAACGTTCCCCAGTTCCCGAAGGAGTTAATGTACAATGAGGACTGGACAACTTGATAGCTGTGAAACCTTGTGGCTGACACTTCCAAGCATCATTTCCTTAACGCCCCTAAGCCCACGGCTTCCGATAATAATAAGTTGCTGCTCGGTATCCTTTGCATAATTCAATATTTCATGCCCAGGATCTCCCTTAAGATGAACAGTTTCCGGGTTAATCCCCGCAGACTTTAATTTAGATTTGGCTTGATGCAACTGTTCCAAACTGGCTTTCTCCATTTCGTTCAGTATGTCTTCCAAAAAATTCTCTGGTACATATGTCATGCCATTTGACACATAATCCTGGCTGACATTAACCAAGGTAACTTGAGTTTGTTTATTTTGGGTTATTTCAACGGTTGCATCAAGGAGTTTGTTCGTTATTTCAGATTTATCAATGGCCACCATAATTTTGTCAAACATAGTTATCATCCTTTCCGTGGCAATTCGTAACCATTTCGACTACCTACAACACGATTACTTGCTGCTCCTATACCAACTATAAATAGTAACACGGAAGCCCCAAGAAGAATGAAAAGTGGCAGGTTCCAACTATTTGTTGCATCGTGCAGATATCCTATAAGGGCTGGACCGATTGCGGCAAGAAGATATCCGATCGATTGGGCCATGCCAGATAGTTCCGCTGCTTGATGCGCATTATCAGTGCGTAACCCGAAAAACATCATGGCCAAACTAAAGGCGAAACCTCCACCAATTCCGAGTATGACGATCCACAACAGAATGACATTAGAACTTCCGTAAAGAAGTCCGAGCGTCCCCGTCAAAAGCAAAATGGTTGTGATAACCACTAACAAACGTTGGTTAGACATACGCCCGGCAATAACAGGGACAATAAAGGTAAATGGAAGCATCGCTAACTGCATGATCGAGAGGTACCATCCAGATTGGTTGGAGTCAATTCCTTGCTGCTTTAAAATTTCAGGCAACCATGCGATCAATACATAGAAAACCATAGACTGTATACCCATGAACAAGGTTACTTGCCAAGCAAGCGGGGATCGCCAAACATTCACATCGTTGCTTGCCATTTGTTGACTCGTCTTGGCGGTTTGTTTTGTTTGATTTCTTAATTGGGGTAACCAACAGAGGATTGATACAAAGCTTAGAATCCCCCATATTCCCAATGCTCCCTGCCATTTTAGCCCTGCGTTCATGGCTAGCGGTACACTGATTCCCGATGCGATTGCTCCACATAAATTCATTGAAATGGAGTAAACCCCTGTCATGGAACCAATTTTATTTGGAAAATCCCTTTTGATTATACTTGGCAATAATACATTACATATGGCAATGGCGAATCCAAGAACTGCTGTTCCAATAAACAGATTAACTGCGCCAGATAAAGATCGTATTACAATACCAACAGTCAGAAAGATTAGGGCAATCAAAATGATACGCTCAACCCCATACCTCCGTCCTAATTTTGGTACAAGAGGTGATAACACAGCAAAGGCAAGCAAGGGTACCGTTGTGATCAGGCCTGCTAATGTATTTGAAATA
Organism: Paenibacillus sp. SRL342; assembly: GCF_984798905.1. Taxonomy (NCBI): domain Bacteria; kingdom Bacillati; phylum Bacillota; class Bacilli; order Caryophanales; family Paenibacillaceae; genus Paenibacillus; species Paenibacillus sp. SRL342. The sequence goes on along the minus strand of NZ_OZ481790.1, from coordinate 3,855,926 downwards.
TGAACGTCATCCCTTATAAAACCTACTAAAGGACCAACTGAGGTTAAGGGAGTACGTAAATTAGCTGCAATAACAATAATGCCGAGAATGATCAGCGCTACAGAGGATGGCACGAATTTTTTATTTTGTTTATTCGGCATTCTTCATTTCTCCTTCCTGAATTCCTACGTCTTATATTTGCTTCTTGTTGGCTGAAAAACTTTGTTATAACATCCGCGCGAATAATGAAAGTATAGTATAAGATACTTTTATAAACAATAATTATTTTATAACATACTAAAATTGAATAAAAAAATACAACTCTGAATTCCCGTCATGGAATTCGGAGTTGCATTTAATAAGTGGATTTTCGACGACTAGAAACCATATTTTAAGGATATATGGAGCACTGTTTCGTTATTCGTATGATTGGTATAAGCGTGGGGATAATCTGCACGAAAACTGATCGTATCATATTGATTCAATGTGTACATCTCTCCATTAACTTGTAACTCGATGGAACCCGTCATTACTGTCGCAATTTCAGTTGTATTCACATGATGACCTTCAGGGTAATACGAGCTATTAGGCTGTAAGTATGCCCGACACATTTCAATATCGTTGCTTTTAAAGACGGGTTCAATGACCCAATTTTTTTCATCATTAGAAAACCGCAGTCCCTCCCCTGCTCGATACAAACTAACGGGTTTCTCTGATGTGAACAAAGCCAATAGCGGTAAAGATATTCCTTTTGAAATTTTCCATATGATAGCCAAAGTTGGATTTGTCTCACCACGTTCGATATTCCCCAGAGTAAGTTTGCTTACACCCGTTAATTCTGATAAGTCGTCTAAGGTCATGTTTTTTTCTTTTCTATACTTTTTTAATGCACCGCCGATTTGTAATACAATTTGTTTTGACTCATCGATTTCATCCATTTGATATTCTCCTCAACAAAAAAACTATATAGCTAGTATATTGTTTATCAAGATTCTTTTCCATTCCGGTTCAATAGAACGTAATGAAATCTTCTTGATAAAATTGTATTAAAAGGATAAAATGACGAGCATCAACGGTTTTATTTGAAGAATGGTAGCTTATGAAAGGTGGTTTAGCAATGAAAATTCTCATCGTTGGCAATTTTAGCGAGACCTCAAAATCCAATATTGCAGGGAGTTTTCCGCAAGACTGGAACGTTGTAATTGTTCCGCCCGGAAAAGAAATGCTGCATCATATTGAAGATTGCCAGGTAATCATTCCTGAACATATTAAAGTGGACCATAGCCTGCTTTCTAACGCAAAAAAATTGAAATTGGTACAGACGGGTGCAGGATTTGATAATGTGGATGTCCCTGCCTGTACACAGCTCGGCATTTGGGTGGCCAATGCTGCAGGAGTGAATGCACAGGCAGTGGCCGAGCACGTCATGGCACTGTTATTGTCTTATTATAAAAACATACCGTCTCTTGATACTTTCATGAAAAATAAGATGGATGAAAATCAATTGGACTATACAGGGAGTGAATTGAAGGGAAAAACGATTGGAATTATCGGTTTGGGTGCAATTGGAAAAAAAGTAGCTGCGTTTTGCAGGGTTTTTGATATGAATGTACTGGCGTATGCGAGAAATGCCACTGTACAATCGGACGATTTTGTGAAAAAGACGGATTTTGATACTCTTGTAAGCACATCGGACATAGTTAGTGTACATGTACCCTTGAATGAACAAACCAAACAGCTAATTAACAAAGCGGCATTCAAAAAAATGAAAAATACTGCTCTTTTTATCAATACAGCCCGCGGCGGCATTGTCAACGAAAGAGATTTGATTGATGCATTAAAAAACGGGGATATTTCAGGCGCATGCCTGGATGTGATTGAATCTGAACCGCTTCCTATTGACAGTGAGCTCCGGAATCAGGGTAATGTGATACTTACTCCACATACAGCGGGAATGCCTGATGGTCGGAAATTTCATAAAACAAGATATGATTTCTTTATAAAGAATATAAAACGTGTAGAAAATGGTGAGGAGCCTGAAAGCAAGCTCAATCAGTTATGATGTTTTGGTGCAATAAAAATTGATCGCCACCCTACAGCAGTTCAAAATGAAGTTGAGTCTCAGGCAACTCTGTATTCCCTTTCCACTGATTTGCACCGTATCCCAATTCCAGAACCGCAGCAATGCGCTCGTTATTCAGTACACCAAACATTTCAGTACGGCTTGGGTCGTACATCCAGTCATGCAAGGTACAGCGCACACCCAGACTTTGCTCATGAGCCAGCAAGCGGAAATTCTGAATTAGGCAGCAGACAGCTGCAAAGTCCTCTTCCCGCTTATATTGATCCGCCTCTTCCTTCACCAAGACCAGAAGATATGCAGGGGCAGGCTCCTGTAATCCCTGCATGATGTCCCCATACCGGTTATCGGCAAAGATAAATCGCCACGGCTCTCGGAGTCCATCATTTGGCGCCCATACGGCATGATTAAGCAATTCAAGGATGAGGTCGTGCGATACCGGTTGTTCCAAAAACTCACTCGGACCGCCCATGACTCCTTCCAGATCTGACAATTTCATTTTATACCCTCCTCTTCTATGTAGACTGTCCTCGCAATACGGTCCATTTCTGCTCGGCTGGTGTTCTTTTCCGACTTCTTGGCGCTTTGTCGTAATATCCTATATGAAGAATACCAACAAATCGTTCATCCTCACGTAAGCCAATTCCATTGAAGAACGCTTCATGCTGAATCATGGACTCTGTATCCCATAACATTCCTAACCCTCGTTCCCAGCCCAACAGTTGGAAGCTCTGCATCACCCAGCAGGCAGCCGCATAATTGCGGTCATTGGTCAGACGATCCGGTCCTACAGTCGACATAACAATGACGTGCGCAGGAATATCGGTAAATCTCTTTTTAAAAACATCCAGAAGTTTCCCTGGAATCAACTTGCCGAGCTTGCTTTGTGACATCTGTTCCAGCATGCAGTCTACCAACCGTTTGCGTGCTTCTGGAGTTCCGGCATATACTACACGCCACGAGCCAGACTCAACAGACGGTTGAAGCCTTATAGCCTTACGCAGTAATGCTACAATTAACTCCTGGTCCACCGGCGTAGAGTTACATTTACGAATACTCCTGCGCTCCCTGATCAATTCCGCCAGACTCAAATGCTTCACTCTCCTTTGTTCTATCTGGATTCAATATTCATACTGCTGTCTTGAAGAAATTGATGGATTACTTTTAGCTCCGTTTCCGAGTATTTGTCGAGAGTACGATAGAAGCGCTCAGCCTCATGTATATGAAGACGTTCATGCAGTTCAAAGATTTTTTTGCCCTGCGGTGACAACCGGAAATAACTTTCCTTTTTGTTGTCGTTCATTTTCGTCCGTTTGACGAATCCTTCCTCCAGCAGTTTGTTGCCAATTTTGGTGATACTTGCTTTGGACAAATTCATCGCCTCGGCAATACCCGTGTTGTTAATAGGCTCATGCTTGCCTATGCAATCTATCATATGAACCGCGGTCAAATGCTGAGGGATTTTCTCGATACTTTCTCGCTGGGCGATACTTAGGAAATGCTCGATTTCTGTATCCTTGTGGTTCTCATACACATGTAGAAAACGGATAAATTGGTCATAAAGCAACTGTTTTGTTCGATCTTTTGAGATCATTCTTTGATCGCTCCTTATTTACTTGTAAACAAAAATATCATTTAAATAGTAGGGTTTTTCTAAATAAACCCTTATATTTAGTTTACTAGTGAACAATATATCATGAATGATAATGCTTATCAACTTTATTCTCTGGCATTGCAACAACTCTACAAACAAAGACAGAGACCTGCGTTGAACTGAATATCTTTTATTGAGACTGCAATCTTCGTTGGAATCGCTACCAGCATGTGGACATGATCGGGCATCATATGACCTTCTATAATTTCTACTCCCTTGTACTTGCATAAACGTTTTGAAAATTTCGATTAAATCTTTTCTGACTTGATTATAGATTTCTTTCTGTCTATACTTCGGGGTGAATACAATGTGGTATTTGCACATCCACTTTGTGTGTCCAGGCTGTAGCTCTTGTTTGCCAACTGGCTAAAGCCGTAAAAATAAAATAAGGGCGGATATACTCCGCCCTTATTTTTCGTTAGTCTCACGACACACACTTAAACATGCGGTCCTTTTCCTTCGTTTCACGCCTGATCGGCTGCCAAGAGGTGTTTTTGAATATTTAATATAGCTTTGGTAGTTTGTCCAATGTTATAGCATAGTTACAGTGATATGCACTGCGCAGCTCCTCTTTTGTCGTAAACTTCTCCGTCCTACCAAAGTCCTGGGACCAAGTCATAAACCACAGCCACGGGATGCGCGAGGTGGACAAGCTTCTAATACTCGGAATTGGACCAATCTCCCCGATAGCAGCAAGTTTTGGAGTTCGTGTAACACCAACCAGTTCATCATATTCCTTCCGTAAATCCGTATGTTGGTGAGCTGGGGGATACATATCCCTGGAAATAATGTCAACCACGTCATCCCCAACGTAACCTTCGACCAACGGTGAGTTCCACACCCAAATTAAATTATTTAGATTATGATAATGCGTATACCTCTCATACATGATACGGTACAATTGTTTTGCGATTTCCGGGCCTTGACTGCCCCACCAGAACCAAGTGCCTTCCGCTTCATGAAATGGTCTCCACAAGATCGGAATACGTTTGTCGCAAAATTCCCGGAGGATATTGGCCATATGGTCCATATCGGACAACAGGGCTTCATATTCTATGGTTCCTTCCGTAATCGCTTTACTTACGTTAAAATTTGTATGCTCCGAATAGAAGCTTTTATCCCGTCCGCCAAGCGGTGAAAACCAATGCCATGTGAACGTAAGCAAGCCTCTGTTGTTCTCCGTCCACTCCCAGGCTTTTTGCAGCGTATCCTGGTTTTCAGCGATTTCCAGCAAACACTCTTCGCCACTATCGTCATAATTAATGTTTGGAGAATACCCAAGAAGCTCGAATCCGCATAGTGCCGGCCACTTCCCTGTTACTTGATAGATGTAGTTTAATTCTTCTTGCACCATGGTTTGTGTGTGCTGTCCCGTAATGATGCCAGTCCCTTGAATCTCGTGGAAATAGTTGAGCACAGAACGTACTTCTTCCGATGCATTAGGATTGCAAGGTATCGATTTCATCGTATCCTGCCTTTCTGTCTATTCTCAATTACATGCTATTGACCGCTCCACAGTTTAACACGGTCTTTCACATATTGACCAAAAGCCTCTTCCATCTCTTCCACTCCAGCCTTTTCCAATTCCGCCATGTACTCATCCCAGACTTTATCGAAATTTTCCGGTTTGGCCATTACAGCTTCGGGAATTCGTTTCCATGTGATATCCTTCATTTTGGCCATTAATATTGTCGCCTGGCTATCGCTTGGCAAAGCAATATTGTAAACGGCGCCGGCTTTTCTTTCAGGAAACTCTTCTTCTTTTGGGAAAAGATCTCTCCAATGCTCGACTTTGTAAGCGGCCAAAGCATCTTTTTCGGGTGCACTGTAGGTCGCCGTTAAAAGGTCACTGTTCGTTTTCGTATAATAATTGCCTGTAGAGTCCTTAATTCCATCACCATAATGAACCGATAGGTTCCAATACAGGCCGAGACCCGATTCCTTCATGTAAGCACTACCTTCGTTGTCCATCTTTTCTTGAACATCCTTCGGTACAGTTCTTTTTCCATTCTCTACAACGTAATCTTGTCCTTCGATCCCCCAGTTCATCAGAATCTGTCCTTCTTCCGAAGCCAGGTAATCCAAAAATTTGATTGCAGCCACAGGATCTTTGCACTCACTGGAAATCGCGATCCCATATCCTCCGTCAAACCCAGCGGACCAGAAATTAGTATCCTTATACTCTTCAGACAATGTTACTGGATAATGACCGTAAGTCCGGTCAAATTTCCCTGCAGCCTTCAATGCCTGTTGAGCATCACCATAGTCCCATGCAGGGTCGATCAGGCCAAGCACACGCCCAGATGAAACCTTGGATTTGAATTGATCCGTCTTTTGGACAAAACTTTCCTTATCCAATAAACCTATGTCGTTCATATGGTTCAGCCAGCGGAAATATTCTCTTTCCTCTGGACGGCGGAAATGATAAGTTACATCAAAAGTTTCTTGGTCCACATAGTACTCTCCATCATCCGGTGCACCTGTCGTAAAAAATCCCATGTTCGTCACCTGATACATATGCCAGTCATCCGCATTAATGGTTAGTCCGATATTTTTGTTACCATTATCATCTGTTGGGTGTTTAGCTATATAGTCTGTAAGGACCTTCTCGTAGTCCTTTACCGTACGAATTTCAGGATAACCAGCTTCTTTTACAACCCGATGTTGAAGTTGGAAGCCACCGTCGGCTTTGAATTTACGTTCATCGATAGCAGACCAAGTCGGAATGGCATAGATGGCTTGATCCTCCAAACTATATTTGGCACGAACAATCTTATCGCCAAGCATCTTTTTAATATTAGGCGCATGTTCTTCAATCAGGTCCGTCAGATTGAGAACTGCACCGACATCCACTAGCTTGCCAAGATCAGCCTTAGCAGCTATGAGATCGGGAACTTCACCAGTGGCAGCCATGATGGATACCTTTTGCACTGGGTCCCCCACTGCGAATTCAGCATCCAAAACGACACCTGTTTTCTCTGTGATGACTTTTCCTATACGGTCATTCATATTGTTCCAGTTAGGACTTCCATCCTCTGAAAAATAAGTAAGTGTGATAGGATTTGAGCCATCTTGACTTGCTGATTCCCCACCACCACTTCCACTGCAGGCTGCGAGCTGACTGAGCAACAGACCAGCTGAAAGTAGTGTTACTGCTGTTTTTCGGGTTCGCTTTCTCATAAAAACAACACTCCCCATGTTTCAGATAATTTAAGGATACAAAGTCATTTACGGTTAGAGTCTCATCAGCTTTTGACCGCACCTAGTGTCATGCCTTTTACAAAGTACTTTTGCAAGAATGGGTACACAATGAGAATAGGCACAGTTGCGATGATGGTAATCGCCATTTTGACAGCGTCAGGAGACACTTGCGACATCAATTGAGACATGTTTTCCCCACGTATATTGTTCGAGTTTGTGGTGGTACTCTGAAGCACTTTCATGAGCTCATACTGCAAGGTGGTCAGGGAGTCATTGGAACCATTATAAAGGTACGTATCAAACCAGGAATTCCATTGCCCGACAGCAAGGAACAAGGCTACGGTTGCAAGAGCAGGCTTGGTGAGCGGTAGTATGACACGCCAGTAAATGGTGAAATCGTTTGCCCCATCAAGCTTGGCCGATTCTTGCAAAGCATAAGGAATTCCATCAATGAACGAACGGATGATGAATATATTGAAGGCGCTTACGAGTCCTGGCAAAATATACACTGCGAACGTATTGATCAGATCCAGATTCTTGATCAAGATAAAACTAGGAATCAAACCGCCCGACACATACATTGTGATCGCCAGAAATACGGAAACAAATCGTCTTCCCTGAAACTCTCTACGAGCAAGTGTATAAGCAACCATCGAACCGCTTACTAGACCTGCCAGGGTTCCTATTAGAGTACGAAGCACCGATATTTTGAATCCCGTGATCAACCCCTCATAACTAAAGATGAGCTTATAATTTTCAAGAGTGAATTGTCTAGGGAAAATAGAAATACCGCCTCGAACAGTATCTACGGAATCGTTGAATGAAATGGCGAGCACATTCAAAAAGGGATATAGCGTCGCAATCGTAACGACTCCAATGAAAACATAAACAAAGGTGTCAAATATCAAGTCTTGGGGAGATTTTGCGCCTATCTTCGGTCGTTTGGGTGTGACGGAAGAAGTTGTCGGCTCGGATGCTTCCATGTCTGTTCCTCCTCCTTACATAATGCTTTCGTTAGCGAATTTTTTAAAGAGTCCATTCACGACGAACAGCAAAATCACGCTGATGACCGAGTTAAAGATACTAATAGCGGTACCAAAAGAATATCTCCCCATGGATAAACCGTAGTTCAACGCATACAGATCCAACACTTCGGAATAATCGCTAACCATGTGATTACCAAGCAAGAATTGCTTTTCAAATCCGATTCCTACGAGGTGGCCAATCGACATAATAAACAGTACGATGATTGTTGGCCTGATGCCTGGGAGTGTAATATGCCATATTTGTCTCATACGACTGGCGCCGTCTACCCTTGCTGCCTCATACAGTTCAGGACCAATCCCCGAAATGGCAGCCAAATAGATAATGGCGTTCCACCCTGTCTCCTTCCAAACATCGGCTCCGGTCACTATTCCCCAGAACAGTTGACCCTTGGCCATAAATTGTATCGGTTGGTCAATCAAATTCAGCCCCAAGAGCAAGTCGTTTATCGCGCCTCCGTCAGTTGACAGCATTTTGATGACGATCCCGGCGGCCACGACCCAAGACACGAAGTGAGGCAGGTAAGAAACAGTCTGTACGAAACGCTTCATAAACTGAACCCGTACCTCGTTTAGAACCACTGCGAACAATACAGGAAACACGAACCCAGCCACAAGCCCCATAAGGCTCATTGCCAGTGTATTTCTTAGCACCAAATAGAAATGCTCATCCTGAAACAGTGCTTGGAAATGATCGAATCCAACCCATTTTTGATCGAAAAAACCTTTGCCTGGTCTGTAGTTTTGAAATGCCATCGTCCATCCCCACAGAGGCAAATACTGAAATACAAACACCCAAATCACAAACGGAAATGACATCATGTACAGATATTTTTGATTCTTAAAGACTTTCCACTTTTGCGAATTTTTGTGTTTGCGTGTGCGGAACCTTCTCTCTTCTGTTATCGCTTTCATTTCATCCCCCCCTTTCCTCTTTCATCATAAAACGATTGTTATATTGGCGACATATCGGAGATCCAGTAGGATTTCATTCAATAATCTATACTATTTTCAGAAAAGACAATTTTGTTTTCATAAGTTGGTATAATAAAAATCCCCTGCATTAAACCATAAAGTGTACCCTTTGTAAAGGACATTTTGAAAAAAACTAGGCAACTTGTTGAAGCTGCTGTCTGTATTTTACAGGCGGCAGCTTTTTCAAATTCCATTGCCCTCGATAATGATTGTAGTACGTCATATAACTCTTAATTTCTCGTTTTACTTCTTCTAATGTTTCGCATTCTTTGATATTCGTTTCATCCTTAAAATGCCCAAAGAACGATTCTTGGGGAGCATTATCCCAACAATTTCCTCGACGTGACATGGATTGTCTTAATCCCATTTTCTTCACTACGGATTGGAATTGTGGATTCGTATAATGAAAGCCTTGATCGGAATGGATCAACGCATCTTTGGTTAAATGGCGATGCTTCTGTAATTTACGAAGCGTGTTTAGCGCAATTCCTATACTTAACGAAGAAGAAACTTCATACGCTAAAATTTCATTCGTCTGTGCGTCTTTAATCGTCGATAAATACGCACGTTTATTGCCTTTGTACGTTAAATATGTGATATCGGTTAATAACACCTTTCCCGCCTCGCCTGGCTTAAAATTGCGCTGTAATTCGTTTGGACATGTGCGATGTTCTTTCGTTGCTTTTGCCATTCTACGGGCTGGATTAGCCTTTCGAATGGGACAGATGATCTCAAATTTCTTCATGATCCGGCGAATCCGCTTCAAGTTGTACGTCACTTTGTACTGATTTTCTAACGTCATTTTGATTTGGCGTGCTCCTTTTTTTCGTCCACGAAAATGATACGCCTTTAAAATAATTCCCTTTACAATCTCATCTGTTTTGGCTTTAGCTACACGCTTCTGCACTGATTTTTTAGAGAAGTAATTGTAGTATCCAGAACGTGATACTTCCATAACAGCGCATAGATAGCTGATTAACCGTTTCATTTTATACGTTCTGCTCGTCCGATAAATGAGTTCAAACTTCAGCTCTGGTGCCACTTTTATTTCTTCTTCAACATCTGCCTTTCGAGTAGATCGAGTTTTTTTAGCAGTTCATTTTCCGCTCGTAACAATTGATTTTTTGCTTCTAATCGTTCAATCTTTTGTTCTAATGTTAATTCACGTTCCGAAGGGCGACCTGAATTCGTTTTACGTGTATCCTGTAAGCCCTCTACACCTGCTTCACGATACGAAGCACGCCAACGTTTTGCGCAAGAACGAACACGCTCCAAACCAATACATAGGGCATCTAAGCCCGCTGCCTCAAAAATATCTCGTGGCAGTTTCCCCTGTTCATTTTGAGCAATGAAATGGCGCTTAAATTCATCTGTGTACGTAATCGCCTTTTCACTAACAGCAATTACATTTGGATTCCGTTTTAGCAGTTCTTGTTCTTTCTTTGTCAGCAATCTTTTCGTCATAACATTTCCGCTCCAACCTCTTTTTTTTCATTATAAACAAAATACCCTATAAGATGGGCTTTTTTCAAAGTGTCCATCTTATAGGGTACATTTTACCAATGCAGGGGATTTTTATTATCGCCATATTTATTGAGTGGCGCTCAACTTGAACCATGCACTGGTATAATCTCCTGTAAGGGGAGGGATGATCAAGCCTGCTTGCATTAAACGATCCCCGCCGAAAGTTCCCATGTATCCACTCTCTCCACTCTCTCCAGTCACTTCATAAGTATACGAATGATCCAATCCTTTGAGCTGAAGTACATCAGCAGCAGGATTGGGCTTGGCTAAAACTCGAAAGTAAAATACGATAGCTTCGCATCGATTGTCCGAAACGAACATCCAGGAAGTTTCATTGCCTTGGAAAGGGCTCCGAAGTCTAAATAGATCCCCCTGTTGTATGAGAGAACGATGTTCTTTGTACATGGCAACCTGTTCTTTCACCTGGATTTTTTCGGCATCCGTGAATTTGGTCAGATCAAGTTCATAGCCAAAGTTTCCCGACATCGCAACGTCCCCTCTGAATTTAAGCGAGGTATCGCGGTGAACTTGATGGTTCGGCACGGCGGAGACATGAGCTCCGATGGTACTGACGGGATATACCAAACTGGTCCCGTATTGTATTTTTAAGCGTTCCACGGCATCCGTGTTGTCACTTGTCCAAGTCTGCGGCATGTAGTAGAGCATTCCGGGATCAAACCGACCTCCACCGCTGGAACAACTTTCGAATAAGATTTCCGGAAATGCAGTCGTCAGTTTATTTAAAAGTTCATAGAGCCCAAGCACGTACCGATGTGCAATCTCCTGTTGATTCTCGGGTAAAGCCGTTGCGGAACCAATTTCGGTCAACGCGCGGTTCATGTCCCATTTTACGTAAGAAACAGGTACGTTGGTGAAGATTTCAGCCAGTGCATCATACAAATAATCACGGACTTCCGGCCGTGAAAGATCCAATACCAATTGCCAGCGGGCTTCCGTCCGGCGACGGCCTTCAACGTGCAGGCACCAGTCGGGGTGCTTCCGGTACAGATCACTTTCGGGTGAGATCATTTCAGGTTCAAACCATAATCCGAATTGCAAGCCTTGGCGTTCAATCCGCTCTGCCAAATCACGCAAGCCGTTAGGAAGCTTTCTCCGATCTTCAACCCAGTCTCCGAGCGAACTATTGTCGCTGTCACGTTTGCCGAACCAGCCGTCATCAAGCACCAACAGTTCAATCCCCAGATGAGAGCCTGTCTCGGCAATCGCTTCAATCTTTTCTGCAGTGAAATTATAATAAGTTGCCTCCCAATTGTTCACAAGAATCGGTCGCTCCTTGTCCCTATGCACGCCGCGGCATAAACGGTTCCGGTAGAGTCGATGATAGATTCGGGACATGCCTCCGATCCCTTCATTTGAATATACCAATACAGCCTCAGGAGTTTGGAAGGATTCGCCAGGAGGAAGTAGCCAACCAAAATCAAATGGATTCAGGCCAATGCCCAAACGAACAACACCAAAAGCATCCACTTCCGCTTCGGCATGGAAATTACCGCTATACACCAGATTTACAGCAAAAACCTCCCCATGATCCTCATCGGCTCCCGGGCTAACGACAGCCGCAAAAGGATTGTGCTGATGACTGCTCATTCCACGTTTGCTCCCAAGACTAGTACCTCCTGGGCCCAGGGGCCTGCGTTGAAGATGCGCCTCTCGAGCCCAATGACCCGCGAGGTATAACAATTCATAATGGCTCTTGCCATACAAATCAACATTGGCACTAAGCGCACGTAAAAGTTTGATCGTGCTGTGACCGTTGTTCTTAAAGTGAACTGACCTGGTAATAGCACCATCCCTGAAGATACAATATTTCAGAAGAACGGTGATTCCTGCGTACGCATCCTCCAGTTCCAGCTCCAAGGTATCTGCTTCATGGTCTGTTTCCGTATACACATACGGCAGACCATCAAGTGCTGGTTTACCAGCGCCGGTTGAGTACCCTTTGAAGCGTAGCTCTGTAATGCGGCTCCCGTCTTCAAGTAGAACTTGATAGGCAGGCGATCTGAAGTCACCTGTTCCATATTGCGGATATTCATGAGGCATGGAGCCTAGCTCCGTTTTTTCCAGACCTGGTACAAGTTTTTCAAGGTTTCCTTTCTCGGACAATCTTTGTCCCCAATATACCAGTAAAGGATAGCCGTCTATGATTTGAATAACATAACTGGTTACGCGGGATTGCAGATGAAAAATATGCTGTGACTCGTTAATATAAATAGCCATTACATGATTCACTCCTGTTAAACTAGATTGTTCCTGCTCAATAATAAAATGTATCCCTTTTCGATTTAGGGACTACCATACAATCCTTCGGGAAGTTCATCTAGCGTGATTACGTTGTCATGATTGTATACCTTTTTCAAATATTCCTTTGTATTCGTTTTTCCGTCGCGCAGATAATCTCCAGTCCAGGTATTGAAAAAGTTCCAATGTGCGCCGTAAGTCTGGAGCAGATCAGGATCCGGAATAGGCCCGTTTTCTGCAAGCGCTACAAGCTTTTTGTGCTTGCCCAAAAACAAGAGTTCATCATACATGGCAATGTTAGGGCTATGATCGCCCGCTGGATTGTAAACGTCGATACTTACAATGTCGACCATATCATCGCCCGGGTACCACTCCTCCTTCACAGAGTTCCAAACCCAAATGAGATTGTTTAACTGATGGTGATCGGTCAAGCGTTGGTACATTAGTCTATATAATTTTTTGGCAGGTTCGGGCCCTTTGGCTCCCCACCAAAACCAGCCGCCCTCTGCTTCGTGCAGTGGTCTCCAAAGTACGGGAATGTTATGATCCTGTAGCCGCTTCAACTGAACAGCGATGGCATCAATGTCTCGAATTAAAAGCTTGTAATCTTCCGATTCCGGATGATTCAGGGCATATTCTACATCGAAGGTTGTAAACTCGGTATTAAAACCTCGCCACCATTCGTGGCCCGGTTCGTTGCCGCCTATTCCCTTCGGCGCATTCCAATGCCAGCTTAATGATACTATTCCTCCGCGTTCGTACCATTCAATCATCTTCTCCACCTCGTTTGAGGTACTTCCATTTTCAACACGGGATGGAGAATAATCCATCAAATCACTGGAAACCAGCGCAGGGGATTTTCCTGTCTGCTTGTAGATCCACTTCGCATCTTCCAGTGTCTGCTGTCCTGAAATTATCTTCTTTCCATATTGGCTGGTCATAAAATCCAAGAGTGCTTTGGCTTGGGGAGTTGCTTTGGAATTACTTAAGGTATCCATCTTTATATCCTGTTTGGATACGTTGGGCTCTATACGTTTGAGCTTGATGTACTCAATACCATAGTATCCCCACCCCCGTAAGATTTGGATGGAGTTACTGCCTTGGTTCAGAAGCACTTTGGTCACCTTTTTTTCAGCACGGACCTGCCCTGGGTTGGGAGCATTAAGCATCAATTCACCAGCACCTGAACCATTCACTTGAATAGAGGTTGTTTTGTCCCCATTTCCTTCTGGAATGTAATATCCCAAGCTCAACTCATACAGGCCATCTTCCGGTGCTTCAACCTTGAATGCAGCGCTTCCTTTAGCTGAATTATCTTCTTCAAAAAAATAAGAAATGTAACCTTTGCCATCATATAACTTGTCCATTGCTTTGGCAGTTGTCCCGTCCCGTTTCTCAATCCCGTACCCTTCTAGCTGAGCATCTTTAAATGTTACTATTAATGCTTGTGTTTGATTAGGTTCAACAACAAATCCGGGTACCGTAATGGCTGCTTCCACCCTGGAATGAGTGAAACTCGACATGATGATGCCCAAAAAGAAAAAGGCCGATCCTAACATTAAATAGGTTTTATTTGACGCTGCATACCTTATCATTGAACCTGATTTAGTCTTCATTTTATGCCTCCCCTCCATTCATTACATTCCTGTTATCGCTTTCAATTGTTATGGTCCCTCCTTTCGTATCAACTATATTGGCTGAGGAGGCTCTGGGACATATCACAAATCTTAAATCCTTTCATTCTAAAATCCTTTGTATTTTCAGAAAATACATACCTTTTCATAAGGGAATTAAAAAACTCCCCTACTGTTCGTTACTTCCGTTCGTAGAGGAGCATGGTTTAAGGTTATTCTTTTTTTTGATAAAAAGAAGGTGACTCCCCTTCTAGTTTCTTGAATTTGGTGTAGAAATAATTGACGTTTGAATATCCTACCCTTTCAGCCACTTCGTAAACCTTCATATCCTGAGCCAGTAATTCTTTCGCTTTCTGAATCCGTATCCGATCAAGATAGGCGTTGAAATATTCCCCTGTGTAACTTTTGAAGAGTTGGCCCAGATAGGAACTACTGTAGTTAAACAATACGGCAAGCATTTCTAATCTTAGGTTATCCCCATAGTGCCGATCTATATAATCCAGCAATCGCTTCATTTCATTGTCTTTACTATTGTAATCTGCGCATCGAGCGAGCCTCTCCATAACAACAGAAATACGGTCGACGAGATCCTGAATATATCGGGAATGATATACTTCAGCAAGGAATTGGGCCGGGTCTCCTGGATAATCGCTTAAAGACCAGACACGGGAATGAATTTTTCGAACTGTTTCATTAGCAAGATAGAAGAAACGGTCACGGATCTCCTTTTCATCAGCCTGATTAGCTACTTGTTGTAATGCTATTTCGTTCAAAAATGACGAGATTGCACTTGCATGCCCAACATCGACCAGATAATGCAACCTGAAAGCTTCTTCCTCCTTATTTGACATAGATAATACTGAAGAATGGACAGTTTCCTGTCGATAGCTTTCTGGTGTTTCCTCAGTGAGAAGCCTTCCTCTGTCATAGAAAAAACTACGCTCCAAAAGGGATTTTGCTGTTCTAAACGAATGAACAACTTCCTCAAGAGACCGCACGGGCTGCCCTACTGCTATGTCCATTTCAAATCGAAGCTCACCTGATAAGAGCTGGAGATTCTTGTGAAGCTCGGTCCATCCCAATTCGCTAACAGGAGAGTTACTTAGCAATAAAACAATGTATGGTGCAAAATATAAAACGAACCCTTGACGTTCCGAAGTGTAGGTTCTGCTGACTACATTTTTGAAATTCTGAATTTGTTCGCTTTCTTCTGGATCTGAACCTGAGAACCCGATTAAAACGATCTGATACGTAGTCCAGCTGATTTCAAATGAGTCTGACCACTTACTCAAAATGGAATCCTCTGAAGCATGATTACCGGTTAGTAGAGAATAAAGTATCCATTCCGGTGTATTCGTTTTTTGTAACATATTTTTTTTCTGCACGTTTGAGAGCTGTTCATGAATCTTTTGAAGTGATGCTGATAGTTCTTCCTTGTTTACAGGTTTGAGCAGATATGCTTCAACACCGAATTGAAGAGCTTGCCGCGCGTACTCAAAATCGGCGTAACCACTGAGTATAATGACATGACTGATCCAGCCACGGTGACGGATCTGCTGAAGGAGTTCCAATCCGTCCATGCCTGGCATACGTATATCAACCAACAATACGTCGGGAATCGTTTCTTCGAATATTCGGAGAGCCTCATTTCCACCAGCTGCCGTTCCAATCACTTCAAATCCCAATTCCCTCCAAGGTATTAACGTTTGTAACCCCAAACGTAGTTTGGGTTCATCATCAACAATGATCACGGAGAACATCAGGTTCCCCTCCTTCCTTCGGAATACAAAATGTGAAGCAGGTGCCTCTGCCCTCTGTGCTTTCAATTGAAAGCCTTGAACGTGTACCGTAGGTAAGTTCTAATCGGTCGTTCACGTTACGTAGCCCAATACGATCCCCGGCTTCATCGGAGTTCATTAACTGTTTTTTTATCTCATTCATTTTCTTTGGAGGTATACCCGCACCATCATCATGGATTTCTACAAATAACGTCCCCTGATCGTTAACCTTCGTTCGAACAGTGATCAACGTTGGACCCTCTTTGCGATCCAACCCATGGAGTATCGAGTTCTCAACCAAAGGTTGAATGATAAGTGGGGGGATTTCAATGTGTTCGCTTGCTGGGTCGATTTCCATAATGTATTGAAGTCGGTCTTCGTACCGGAATTTTTGAAGTTCCAAGTAACAACGAACCATGTTTAACTCATCTGAAAGTGGGATCTGGCGACTTCCGACCTCTAAACTATTTCGGATCAACACGCTAAGCTGCCATACAGCTTGGGCTAAACCCTCTTCCCGGCGAAGATGTGCTTCCATTCGAATGGACTCAAGTGTATTAAACAGGAAGTGGGGATTGACCTGGCTCGCTAACATCTTAAATTTAATATCATTTTGTTTTTGTAATAGTGTCTGTTTCTGCTGGTTACTCTCTTCCACTTCCAACATTAGTTCACTGATTCGATGAACCAGATCATTGAATTGTCTGGAGAGTTGGCCGATTTCATCTTTTCCATCGAGGTCAAGATAAGTATCCCAGGACACCGTACCTACTCGGGACATGTGCTTACTAAGTCGAAGCAATCTTCTCGCAATAAATGATGCCGAAACATAAACAAGCAAAACTGCGATGATTAGACATCCACCTATAACAAATGTAGCCAATCGTATGATAGCGTTTGCATCATGTAGAATCTCAGACACGGTAAAAACGGAAATGATACGTAGTCCATTCCAACTATTCTGTGGAGTTATGTTTGCTATAACCACCTTCGAATTTTTCCCATCCATAACAGCTTCGTAGCTACCCTCCGTTTGAGACAACATATTACTCCCGGCATGCACAGAGGCAAGGTTTTTACCGTAGAGATCAGGGCGGTTGGCTGCCACAATATTGTTGTTGTCATCCACGATCATCGTTGAGAAAGTCTCTTGGGATAGGATAGAGTTTAGCAAATCAGAATTCACATTAATCACCAAAACACTTTCATTTTTCAACTCATCCAGATTGATTTTTCGAACCAGACTTAGATAATGTCTATGATCACGCTCATCCTGAATATAGTCCCAACCTGCAAGCCCCTTTTGACTCAAGGCGGCTCTATACCACTCAGACTGTTTCGTTTGGTCGTCTGGCTGCATAAATTCCCAATTATTAAGCATTGTTGAATTAGACGTATATAACCGAATTGATTTTATTTCCTTATACAGCCGCATATAATCCCGAATGTCAGTATATTGACGATAGGTTTGGATAACTTCGTTATAACTTTCATAATTGCGGCTTGCTATGGACTTCATTCGGTTATCATTGGAGAGTTGATAGGAAATATCAATAGCTACATTGATAACTTCCTCGGTCCTTTTCTGTACACGCTCCACGTTATTGGTTGCTTGTTCAGCGGCATTCAGGATCATGACTTCCTTCAGCTTGCTTGTTAGATAGATACCACTTATTAAAAGTGGGAGTACGGCCACGGTTATAAAGATCAATGATAGCTTACTTTTAAGTCTGATGTCATTTAGTACTCGGATAAAGCGCATAGCACGGGCCTCTTTCCTATATGTAGTTCCGATAATGATGGATGAAATTCACATATGATTAATATTGTACTATTTCCTTTTTACATAAAGCCAAATCTACTCTTCTCTTTTTGAATAGTCAATGAAACATTTTATATGGGATCGAGAGGGTCCGATTGGTTCGTAGTAGGTCAGAGTTATTTCATATCGAGTTTTTCTAACTAATAATAAACCAAGCAACCGATCATATGATCGGCTGCTTGGTGAGGGTAAGTCTATCAAGGCAATTATTTAAAATCTTGCATTAAATCATCGATGACTGCTTTTACAGTTCTAATCTCTTTAATTGGTGTAATTCCTGTGCCGACAGTAATATAGCCATCGTCTGTATTGCCTTCTAGCATTCCGATCCGCATTCCAATTGATCCACGCATCAATTTTGCTGTTTCTTCACGACTGGCACCTTGTTTATCCATATCGACTAGTTTATTCGCCAATTTAGTAGGTAAAGAACGATAGTATGCTGGTAAAGTACGGAACATTAGTAAATCTTCTGCTGTAGCATCTACAATCATTTGTTTCACCTTTTCTGCTGCTGGATTTTCTTTTGTTGGAATAAACACACTGCCAGCAAACACACCTTCAGCGCCTAAAGCAAATGCGGCACGCACTCCTCTAACGTCTCCAATACCACCAGCTGCCATTACAGGAATATTTATAGCATCTACAATCATGGGAACAATCGAAAATGTTCCAATAACTCGTTCTGGAACCGTACCCCCTTCATCAAATCCAGTCGCTACATAAACATCGATTCCAAATTGTTCTGCAGCTTTTGCATTTTCAATAGTAGGCGTAAGGGGTCTATAAACAATTTTAATATTGTTTTCTTTTAATGGTTTAAAGATTCTTTCATCCAGTATATCATTCACCAGAACAACAGGAACTTTCTCGTCAATAACTGTTTCTATAAGTGGCCATGTGTAAGCTAAATCACGATTCACGATCAATGGAATGCCAAATGGCTTATTCGTTAAAGATTTGGTTTTTTGTATTTCAGTTCTCATTCTTTCCGCACTTATTTCGGGTGAGCGGGTTATATCAACCTGACCGGCATTTGGACCTAGAAATCCTAATCCACCTGCATTGCTTATTGCTGCAACCAATTCGGCATTAGTAACCCAAGACATTGGTCCTTGTATAATTGGCTTTTTAATATCTAATATTTCACATACTCTGTTAGTCATTTTATCTGTTCTCCTCTTGTTAAACGAATTTTATATTATTACTTCGTGTATTTATTTTCTGGGTAAGGTAGACCTAAATTTCCCCGAAGTGTGTCGTCCTCATATTCCTTACGGAATATGCCTCTATCTTGCAAGATAGGAACAACCAATTGGATAAAGTCCTTAAATCCTGCCGGATGATCTTGTCTAATCAGCAAGATATCCATGATGCCTTCTCGATACCAATGTTCGATTTGTTCGGCAACCTGCTCTGCCGATCCTATCAATCCAGGTTTCGGCATTCGATAACTTTTAGGCATCCATGATTCAATTTCCCTTAGCTTTTCCAGGGCTTCTTGTTCCGTTCTACCAACGATCGGGTTGTGAGAAGGCATCATCAACAGGTCATATGGTGAACGCCCTTGATTTTGAACTTTACGTTTAAGTTCATTAGTGAATGCCTTGAGATATTCCAAATCATGTCCTGGTGCCATGATGACTTCGGCATGCTGTGCAGCAATATCCATGAACTCCGGTGAGGTGCCCGCTTGAAAGACCACTGGTCTTCCTTGCCTCGATCGACTGATGTTTAAGGGACCCTCCACGGAAAAGTAATTCCCGGTATAATCTAGCGGATGCATTTTAAGCGGGTCATAAAATATCCCACGTTCCTTATCACGTATAAAGGCATCATCTTCATACGAGTCCCAAAGTCCTTCAACAATCTCCAAAAACTCTTTTTTCATGGGATAAAGATCTGCTTTCTTCAGATGGGACTGACTGTAATTGGCTAATCCTCCAGGATTGGAGGTAATTGCATTCCACCCTGCTCTGCCTTTGCTAATCTTATCAAGGGAAGCGATTTGCCTAGCAACCGTAAAGGGATCAGCGTATGAAGTCGCTATCGTTGCGGTTAAACCAATGGAATGAGTCACCATACTCAATGCAGATAGAATGGATACACCCTCAAACATGCTTAGATAGTGCGGGATCATGCCAGGTCCGATATGACTTACGTCTGCCAAAAAGATCAGATCGAACTTTCCTTGTTCAAGTTGTATGGCTTTCTGTACGTAATACTCAATATTTTCACTGGCATCTGCTGGAATATGAGGGTGTCTCCAACCCGTGTAATTCCATCCCACGCCATCAATAATTCCTCCTAGTTTAAGCTTTCTTTCTTCCATAATTGAATGATCTCCTTTTCACGAGTTCACTTACTTTCCTTGTAGAACACCTAATTCCTTAGCCAATAATTTATGCCCTTTCTTCCGACTCTCTTGATTCGGATAGAAGTCAGCGCTCCGTTACTCCTTGCCCTCTTAAGTTTATTATTTAGCTTGCTAACTATAGGAGTGAAAATATTTGGTTGTGAGCCAATCTTAAGCGTAATCGTTTCGTTTGCAAAGAGGGCAATTTAAATGAACATAGTACATCTTTTTGTACGTATAGAATGAGTCTGTCTTTCAAACCCAAAAGGCCATCCTTTGTTGGATGGCCGTGTGTGCTTTGATAAAAACCTCCAGTTGTCGTCCCCTTTGAGTCTATCCCAACCAATATAATTGGAATATCTATGAGATACGCCATCATGGAATATATCTTGATTATTTCGCTAATATCCATTTTTGTCGATCAAGTGATGGATTCAGTTCACTCAGGAAGAGTTCGGTCCCATCTTCCGATACTTCTAATGCTACTTGATGATGAGCTGAAGTAATATGAACGGATCCGTCTTTGTTCTGGTGAAGGACCCAACGCTGGTTGTTATATCCTAAGTAATGATACAGCTGAAGTTTGTTTTGCCCTATATCCAGATCAAGCGTCTGACCGGCCGTAGTACGAATCGAATACGATCCTGCTTCGTCGCCTGTCGGAACAAATACCCACTTCTGGGTGGAGGCTGCACTTGCATCTTGCAAGGTAACCGGCTCCCCGTTGACAAGGTTAGCTGTGTAAATGGATTTCTGCGTTGCGGCATTTACAAGGCTGGACTTGGTGAGGTTTGCAGGTTCACCGTTGCTCACATTGACGTTCTGATAAGATGCGGAGCCGCCAAATACATGGAGTCCAAAGTGACCTTCTGCAAAAGTACCATCCATGATATCTATGACTTTTTGACTGTCCACGTGAACTATAATATGCGGACCATTCGCTTCTATTTTCACCTTATACGTATGACCTGGCTGAATGAACGTTGGTACTTTTGCAAGAACCTGCCGTTCTTCAAATGCTCCATTGATTTTGTAGAACAGACGGATTGCCTTCATGTTAGGGTCTAGATTCAGATAATAACCACTTCGACCATCTTCGCTAGCCCTGAACAAAATAGAACCTGCCCCCCCTGTTTCACCGAGCATCATGTCTGCTTCATACGTAAAATTCCCAGCCTTCTCTTTGGCAATATAATTCGCATCGCTAAAATATTTACCACGAATCCCATGTTCACTAACTAACCATGAAGCAGCAGACAGATCTTTAGCCCATCCACTCAGGTTTGTCCGGAACTCGCCACCTGAGACTTTAACGAGTACACTAGTGGAAGTTTTGCCATTCGGAGTAGATACGGTGACTGTGGACTCCCCTTCTTTTTTTGCCTTAATAACTGCTTGTGAATTATCTACCAAGTCTATGGCTATTACTTCGTTATTACTGGAATTCCACTTCAGCGGTTGAACGCCTAAACCCGGACCATACTCGACCATCGCCTGCAGTGTATCCGACTCGCCTACCCCCAATTCCCGAACGGTTGTATCCATCTTTATTTGAGCTTTTGAAGGAATGTCCCCATTCCAGACAGAGTCAAGTTGATGCACTTTCAGGGAAATAACGTTCACATTCCCACCTTTCACGTAAAAACTCATCGCTCTACTCGCAGGATCCGGAAATATAACATCTGAGAAGACAACTTTGCCGTCGTTACCAAAGGCTTCAACAGAAGACTCATCCACAAGAATACGCATCTTGATCCGATTATTCTCCATTTGCGTAGCCGCTTCATGTTTCTTGCTGAAAAGGTTAGAAAAATCCGTTTCACCGGATGCAGTTCGGTCCACAAACATACGACTATCGCTTGCCTTATAACCCACGACTGTCTTCTGATTTGCACCCTCACGAATGTTAAAGCCAAACTCGGTCGCTGTACTGGTTTCAGGGATTTCAATTTCAGCTTCAATTTCGTAAGCACCTGAAATAATACCTTTTAGCAGATTCCCGGAAGAAGGACTCACCGACTTGTTAGAAGCAGAGTACAACGGTTTTCGCAGTGATTCCAATTCTTTGATTGGACTTTGCGCCATCCGAATTCCATCTTTGGTTGTTACCAATGATACTTCTCTCGGAATGGTTAGTTCACCTTTCCAATTGGACGTTGGGAAAGCGAACGGATAGTCCCAATTCGTCATCCACGCCATCATCACTGTGCGATGATCAGGCATATTAGCGAAAGACATCGAAGCGTAAAATTCTTTACCAAAATCTGTTCTTAACACCTTACCTGCCGGATTATCGTTCACGAATTTACCATCAGCTGTTAAATGACCGATAAAATACTCGGCATCTGATCCGCCTGTTTTGGGATTCGCTCCTGTACTGATCATCATAACCCACTTCTTCTGTGATGTTCCGTCTACCGGAAGCTGGAACAGATCAGGGCATTCCCATACTCCTCCGCGGACGTAATCCCCATATCCCCAATTATCTGTCAATGTCCAGTCAAGTAAATTCGTTGACGTGTAGAAACGAATATGATCTCCTCCGGATACAACCATAACCCAGCGGTTATTCTCATCATCACGGATCACTTTCGGATCTCGGAAATCCCAATTCCCAGCTTCATTTCCGCTCTTACCCGGGTTCTCAATCACAATCGGGCGTTCCTTCGAATACTCCCAAGTACGACCTTGGTCTTTACTGTATGCCAGACCTATACGCTGGTTCCCATTCGGGCTATCCGGATTAAAGGAAGTATAGTATGCAATAAGGCCCTTACCTCCTGAATCTCCGAATAAACCAGATGCATTTGTCATATCCGCAACAGCCGACCCAGACCAGACATGTCCGTGATCATTCCAGGGAAGTGCAATCGGAAGTCGTTTCCAGTTCAGCATATCTTTACTTACCGCATGCGCCCATGTTCCTCCATCCTGATGGAAGAGATGATATTCTCCTTCGAAGTAGACAAGTCCATTCGGATCACTCGCTGAACCACGTATTGGCGTGTAGTGATATTGTGGACGATATATCTCATTGTAATATTGGCTCAGTTCCGTCACATAAGTATCCTGGAAGTAAGCCGTCCCCTTTTTTACGACGATTCCAGTACTTCCACTCCTGTAGGTTGAATCTTTCACGTCAATCGCGGCCGTAGTGTATCCGTCCAGGAAGACCTGAATTCGATCTCCCTTTGCCTTGATTTCCACATGATGTTTGGCTCCCATCTGACTCGGATAAGTACGTTGCGAACTTGCAATTACGGTCCCTTTTGTATTCGTCAAACTTACACGGACCTGATCTCCTTCCTTCGTAAGAGTAGCTTCATATCCTTCAGCTCCATCGCTTGAAGATCGAAATGCGAGAGCTGCAATAGAATCAGGACGAAGGGTAATATTCCCTTCATAGACCATATCAGTCGCATTTTTATTATAGACTTGCTGTGCTTTGCTCTCCTGTTCTACCGCCCCTCTTTTTCCGTTGATATCAGGCTGCCATGTTCCCTTGCTAGAAAGCACCGTACCCAAATTACCTTTCAGATCGCTCACCACGATGTTCGAAAACAAGGCGGATCCATCCCATACATGGAGTCCAAGCTTTCCGCTTTGATACGAAATGTCTTGAACATCAATTAATGGTTTGTATTGATTGCCCCAATATACTTTTAGCGAGGAACCCACTGCTTTCACTTTGAGATGATAGATTGGCCCCATTTCAACAGAAACTTTACGCTCCTCCTTTAATTTCCCATCTCCATTTCTTGCATCTCTTAACCGAATCAGACCTGCGTCCGGAACAATTTGCAACATGTACGAGCTAAAGCCATCCTCATTAGAACGAAACAACAATGTTGCGTCTGCCTTCGTATCCCTGATCATGACATCAGCTTCATAGATAAAATCTTCGGACACCGTCTCTGAGATGGCCATTACATTTTCTTTAGGCTGTGAAGTTAGCAGGATTCCTTCTGAAGTATCCTCTAATCCCCCTTTTCCTTTCACTTGCCAGCCTATCAAATTGGTATTTAATTTGGATGCGCTTTCAAAAATATCAAGCTCCTCCTTTGCCTGTTTATTTGTTTCCTGATCAGCGAGTACAGCACTAGCCGCAATTGATTTAGATGTAAAAATACCGTTTGAAGTCAGAGCTAATCCGGTTGCCATCAGAAGACATATTGCATATTTAGATTTATCTTTCATTCCATACCCTCTTTTCTAATAATATTGTAAAGTTATTGCCCCGCGGAAACGGGTAAAAGTCCACTTAGCCCTAAATTGGTTTTGGACACCCAGTTCAGTCCGGTTGATTTTCCCAAATGCTTACGAGATCATTGATTTGAAGCGACATGACTTTTAGTTCTCCACCAATGGCATAGAGTTCCAGTCCTCTACTTTCCAAGTCGGGGAAAATCGTGTCTGAAATGATAGTTGTCCCGTTGTTGCCAAAGATCTCTATGCTTGACCAATCAACATAGATGCTCAATCGTATCCGTTTATGCTCTGGCTTCATGAGGGCCTTGTGTTTTGCAGCAAAATCGGGATGAAAATCAACAGTGTTTGACTTCGTCCGATCGACAAACAACTCCTCATTCAAGACATTATATCCGATGACTGTCTCTTGGTTGGAAGAGGTAGACTTTCGCACCTTGAACCCAAATTCTATTGCATTACCAATTTCGAATTCCGCAATAATTTCCATCTTTGCAGCAGAAACAGCAGACAAAACGTTCATATCCGGTTTAATTGTAATGTCTTGTAGAGACAGAATTGATCTTCTAAGTTGATTTAACTCAGTTATGGGTGCTTGAATTAAGCGAAGTCCTTCCGAATACGTCCTAAGTTGAATCTCTCTTGGAATTGACATATGGCCACGCCATTCTTTAGAAGGAAGAGTGGAAGCGTAACGCCAATTATTCATCCAGCCGACCCAAATCTTTCGCCCATCCTCATTCGGGATACCATCCCAGGTCACGGCCGCGTAAAAGTCAGATCCGTAATCTATCCATTGGATTGTTTCGAATGATTCCAATGTTTCATCTAGTGTAAAAACCTTACCATCAAAGTGACCTATAAAATACATCATGCCAGAACCGCCTGCGGGTGGTTCTGAATCGTTTGGATTTACGCCATTTCTATCTCCGACACTTAGTGTCAGAATCCATTTCGTGGTATTGGGGTTCTCATCCACTTGGATTTTAAAAACATCAGGACATTCAAATATTCCACGATGGATGCCAGGAATATCAGAACCGAAACCGCTTGCAAAAGACCAATCCTTAAGATTTGAAGATGTGTAAAATTCTACACGGTCGCTTACAGCCAGAACCATTACCCAGTTTGAAGATTCTTCATGCCAGAATACTTTTGGGTCTCGAAAGTCTAGCGTATCCGTGGGGAATAAAACAGGGTTACCTTCATATTTTGTCCAGGTTCTACCTTTGTCCTTGCTGTAAGCGATGCTTTGAACCTGCGGTTTACCGGGTTGAGCGCTGTTATCGTTATTAGTATAAATAGCTACCAATCCTGATCCTGCTTCGTTGAAGAATCCACTGGTATTGTTCTTATCGACTACCGCACTTCCCGAAAAGATCGCGCCATCTTCCCCAGGCGAGATGGCTGGTGGAAGTTCATCCCAATGTATTAAATCATTACTTACTGCATGCCCCCAATGCATTCTGCCGAAGTCAGGCTGCGTATCATGAGGAGTATATTGGTAGAAAAGGTGATATTCTCCTTCGTAATAAACCATTCCGTTAGGATCGTTAATCCAATTTCCCTTAGGGGAATAATGTATTTGCGGTCTGTATTCATTTTTATAAATAAAGTGTTCTGGATCTTTGCTGATACTATTTTCACCTGATAGATGTACTTTTTTAATTTTATTCACGCTCCCTTAAGCTACTTAGAATCTAAAAGAAGAAATATGCATTCCTTATTAACAAAATAATCCACTCGTTTTCATTTGTCAAAGTATTTTTGTTTAAATGAACACTATTTTTTATGTATATATCTGTTTTAGTTTACATTTACACAATTTATGACTGATTATAGAAAATAAAAATTTTTATTTAAGTTGATCTAATCATTTTTTTAATGCTTTAAACCTAATGGTTTACAAATGTAAAAATGGTTATATCTAAACTTCTCTTTACTTGTTCAACAAAATATCGTTAGTATTAAACCCAATTTTACCGATAAAACAAAAAAGCCGCTAAAATAGCGACTTCAATAGGAGTATATTTTTATTCATGACATGTTCTAAATAAATTTAACGTCTCTTTATGCTTTAACAACTTCAACCTTTTTATCCCCTGCTGACTTCGCCACCTCTAACGTTGTGTTACTTTGGATAGTGATTATTACGCCGGTAGCCAGCATAGAAACGATTAAAGCTGCGCTGAGGGCTGTGGAAATTTTCTTCTTAACCATAATCATACCTCCGATATCTATTATGTTGTAATAAGCGGCTCAAAGAACTATGATGAGCCGAGTGTGACTAGATATTACAATATTTCACTTTTTTGTTGGGTAATCTACCTGTTGATTGTATTATAACGTACTGCCAATCATTTTTCCTTGTGTTCAAATACAATAAAGTATGATTGTTTTCTCAGAAGAATTTCTTTTCAAAACTAAAAAATTTGGCGGTCATTCTCCTTGATATAAAGTATCCACATATTCAATAAACCTTTTCGCAGCTGGGGAAATATTATGATCATCTCTCCACTTTAATCCTATTTCCCAGTACCATCCTTCATCAATGATAGGGATCCAGACCAATTCATCTAACATCAACCCCAGCGTCTTAGGCAGTACTGATACACCTAGACCTGACTTAATAAAACCGGCTACAGTGATTAGGTCCTCCGCTTCATAAGCAGAAGCAAGAAAAAATCCGGTATGTTGGAACCGGGATAAAATCGTTGCTTTTAATCCACAGTTGTTTTTCAATCCAATAAAAGGCTCGCCAGATAGCTCTGCCAAACTAAGAGCGCTACAATCTGCATAACGATGTTGAGAGGGAACAACAATGTATAAAGGAACATTTTGAATCGTCTTCCAGTGATGATTATCCAAAGTAGATTCCCTCGATGTAATCATAATATCCGAAAATCCTTGCTCCAGATGTGCATCAATATCTCCTAAGTTCCCTTGTGTCAATTCGAACCGAACTTTGGGATACTTCAATTGATAACTTCGAATTAGGCTAGGGATTAATTCAACACCGAGAATGTTTAGATAAGACAACGTAATCACACCAGTATCCGGGTTGGACCACTCTTCGATTTCCTTTAGACCATTTTCAATATTATGTAGGGCTCTACCAATCCATTTAGAGAACATAGTACCGTTTCGGTTCAGCTTAATATTTCGTCCATTTCGTTCAAATAAAGGAGCTCCTATTTCGTTTTCAAGCTTGGCAATTGCATGACTTAAAGCGGGCTGAGTGATACCGAGTTTTTTGGAAGCCAAGGTCATATGTTCAAGCCGTGCAACGGTCATAAAGTATTCTAATTGTGTAAGTTCCATTGAGACACCCCTCTATATATATATAATATTCATCATTTTTATTATTATAATAAATTGGACGTTATGAAAGTAGCAAGTGTAGTATTAGTTCTAGCTCCTCTCGAACAACACATTATGGTTTAGAGACAGAGCAATTTCAAATTAATCATTAAATACCATCACTAGGAGGAATAGTTATGCATAAAGAATTTGAGTTCTCTCTATCAGAATTTAAAGGTAAAAGGGTGCTTGTAACCGGAGGAACAAAGGGAATGGGGCAAGCAGTTGTAAAAAGACTTGCAAACGGCGGAGCTACAGTTCTTACTACTGCCCGTTCCCTATCTGCTGACTTACCCAATTCGGTCAAATTTGTTCAAGCAGATGTCGCCACACCTGAAGGTGTAGAGCACATAATTACAGCAGTAAAAGAGCAACTTGGAGGTATCGATATTATTGTCCATTGCGTAGGTGGATCAACGACACCACCAGGAGGCGCACTTGTATTGAGTGATGAGGATTGGCTTCATACATTAAATTGGAATTTACTCGCAGCAGTTCGACTAGATCGTGGTTTAATTCCACTTATGTTAGAAAATAATTCAGGCGTTATTCTTCATTTTACTTCCATTCAGAGACGTTTGCCTTTATATGAAACTACACTGGCTTATGCATCTGCCAAAGCCGCGCTGACTAATTATAGCAAGGGATTATCGAATGAATTTTCCCCTCAAGGAATTCGCATCAATACATTGTCTCCCGGGTTTATTCAGACAGAAGCAGCTGACGCATTAATTGATCGGATCGCAATGGAAACCGGAAGTCGAGAAAGTGCGCTCGAACAACTTATGACTTCACTCGGAGGTATTCCAATTGGCCGGCCAGGATTTCCTGAAGAAGTCGCTGAACTGCTCGCATTTCTGGTCTCAGACCGAGCAGCATCTATTACAGGTAGTGAATATGTCATTGATGGGGGAACTATCCCTACCGTCTAAAAATTAATGAATAAAGGGAGAGAACAATATGGACCTCAATCATTTACCGTCTGTAATTGGCAAATACATTACTGCATCTAACAAGCCAGACCCGGTAGTATTTATAGATTGTTTCTCAGAAAATGCTGTCGTGTTGGATGAAGGGAAAAAGCGAAATGGGAAACAGGCGATTCGGGAATGGAGTGATCAAAACCATTTCGCGGCGAATGTAACGTTAAAGCCAACAAAAGCCAAAAAAATAGGTGATGAAATTGTGTTAACATGCGAGTTGGATGGTACCTACGATAAGACTGGTCTACCCGATCCACTATTATTGAATTATCATTTTGTTATTGTTGACGATAAAATCGTCAGACTTTCCATTTTCTAAAGATATCCAAATGGCTTGTCCGCCACGGGCTGCAGTAATAAGCTCTCTTTGTACATGATTTGAACAAAAAAGATGCCCCCACAATGATGTATTTGATCATCTGGGGGGCATCTTTTGAATCACGACAGCCGTTCAACATTAATCAAAGGCTGTATTTTGATGTCGAAGTCAACATTAATCTTCATATTTTCCCAATATTTCAACCATTGCTCTTCCGTTATTGGTTTAGAAAAAGGCTTAAGTGAATGTGTTCCGACCTCTAAGGGATCCACTTTCAACCGTTGCATACTTTTTAATAATTCTGACGTTTGTTCCTCAAGGTATACCTCAATCTCATGAATTAAATGTTCCAATTCTTCCTCGTTTTGAATATTCTTATCTCCCTGATATTCCTCAATTCTTCCTTTCAGTCCCACATGTAAAGACAAGGATGAATAGTCACTCGATAGTTTCATGCGAATATTGGATCGAACACGTCCTAAACTGATCGATAACTTTGGAATGGCCAAGACTTTTAAGAAATGATCGTTATCCAGAAGTTGAAAAATTTCATCGCTTACGTCTTGAGTGACCATTGTTTCTTTGTCATTTCGGAACAAGGCCGTTCCAACGTAATTGAAATTGTTCTTATCCGCTTGAAAAACGGGAAGAATCGGATCCTTAAGAGGAGAATATAACTTCTTCATAAATTGATGAATATTGACAATGCTCATTTCACCCTGGTTATGCTTCTCGTAATGCCTTAACATCCGATAAAGAAAATAATCTTGGTTTTCTTGCTTCGTCAATTGATTTTTTATGTATTCATCAAAATCCCCTCTAACAACCACTAAATAGACACGCATTGAAATATCGGGATCTACCAATATCGTATTGATCAGCTTTTCAATACCTTCTTCTTTTGCCAGTTTCTCATTGATTAATAATATTCGCAGCTGCCCCTGTTTTAGTTCCCGATAATAAATTAAATTAAACTCCTTGCCTCCCTGCTTTATCAGATCAACTTCCTTGGAGAGAAATCGTTTTTTTTCTTTGATGAGTGGTGGTACTAAAGTGCTGATTTTAAACTTTCCCTCCGTCCCCTTGTCAACCGACCAGAAAACGACCGGAGCGATCTCTTCGATCAGATTGTTTTCGACATATGGAGCAGAGCAGCCGGTTATCCACATAAGGCTTACAATTGCCAATAAACCATAATACTTGTATGGTATCATGCCTGCATACTCTCCTTTCGTTTAACCACAGTGAAAAGGATCGCAGGAACAAGCAAATAAATGAATGCTCCTAGCCAGATTTGAAGGTTCAGTAACATCGTTTGACCCGGAACCGTTTGCCATAACCATTGATCCATTATGATGATACTTATCAAAATGACGAACCAACTCGACAATAATCCAGTCAGGGTTGTACTTGAATTCATTTTTTTCATAAAAACTCTTCCAGCTCCATAAAAACACAACAACAGAATTGAAATGTCAAATACGTAATTAAACATATGGAAAGAGATAAGAATGTACTCGATTCGTTCTAAACCGCTCGTTTGAAGATAGCTCCCCATGTATGCTACCGGAAAGTTGATCTTGCTTAAGAAGTTGGAACCATAGAACAATACCGAAGCTATGAACAATAATGAAAATTCCAAAATCGTCAGCATGTTGCCCATGACAAGATATTTGGTTATTTTTGTGTTGGAGCTTATCCATGGAACAATAAAGGCCAAATACACTGGACCGGAAAATGCCGACCATATAAACAACAAACTCTGCCATGATTGCCCTGACCATTCGGTGGGGATTAGAGGATACAAATCGCGGTAATCTGAAATCGATGAAAAGAAAAAAGGAATAAACATGAGTAAGATCCACGCCCCGCATAGAAAGGCGATAACGACAAAACGCAATGTTTTCTCCATGCCATGTGAAGCCACAAATAAACTGATTGATAGAATAACGAGGATCAGCCACGTTTTATTCATTGATGGATAAATAAAACTATGGAGCATTTCAACGTAACCCAGAGTGATGATTGAAATTTTCAACAGTATTATCAAAAAACCAAGTATCGCGAAAATGTGAACCGTTCGTTTTCCAAAAAGCTGTACAAATCCTTGATAGCCTTTGGCTGCATAACTGGAAGAAAACCATCTGGACAGCATCATCAAATTAAGTTGAGACAGCAGCCCCAAGGCGACAATACCCCAAACCATATAGGAATGGACCAAATAAACGGGCATGATTAGAACAAAATAATGCATTTGCGTACGATTAACCAATAAAAGGAAATGGATGCTACCAAGGGTGGAGGTTTGCTTGAATAAGGATAGAGTCTTCATTTCTTCATCTTCTCCTGTCGCCATTTCTGTAATGGTTTTAGATTACTCGGACGCGTTTTCATCCAAATCAAAGGCCCGCGAATAAAGAGGTCAATCCAATCCTTCCCGTAAAAAGGAGAAAGAGGTGCCAGATAAGGTTGACCTAATGACGTTAGTGCATGGAGATGCGCAAGAATCCCGATTAGCCCGACCACGATTCCTGGCAGCCCAAGAACCGATGCAAGGATAAGAAGAAACACTTGCAACAGAACCATGGATTTTGTCATTTGATAGTTGGGAACTAAAAAGAAAGCAATAGCGGATATACCCATCAAAACAATTAATACTTTACTTGCAAAGCCTGCCTCTACAGCCGCTTGTCCAATGACAATACCACCGATAACCCCTAGAGTTTGACTGGTTTTGGTCGGCATTCGCAAACTTGCTTCTTTGATGATTTCCAGCGTTACGATCATGAAAATTCCTTCCACAAACGGAGTAAAGGGCAATTTGCTTCTCGATTCCAATAATACGAAGAGAATCGGCAGCGGAACCATTTGGTAATGAAATGTCGTTAACGCAACATAAAAAGGAATCATCGTCAAAGAAATAATAAAACTTCCATACCTCATTAAACGTAAAAAACTGGCTACCGGCCAACGAAGGAAGTAGTCTTCTGGTGATTGGAATAGATGGAATAATGTAATGGGACAAATTAAAGCAAACGGTGAATTGGAGACTAATAAAGTCAGCTTACCCTCACCTAAGGCGAAGGCGCAGGCATCCGGCCGATCCGTTTGTAGAAACTAGGGAAAGACCGTATGGTTATGATCTTCAATAAAAGCTGCAAGCTGTGCGGAGTCTAAAAACTGATCGAAATCCACACTTTCAATTTTCTCTCTTGCAATCGAAACAAATTCCGGATTAATTATTCCGTCTATGTACATTAACACAACTTTTGTTTTACTCAGTGATCCGATAGTGAAGCTTTCCGTTTTTAATGTCGTTATAGGCAAACGTCTGCGCAACATTGTAATGTTATTATCGATTTGTTCGCTGAAGCTATCTTTCGCTCCATATATAACAGTTTCCGTTTGGGAAGGTTCAATTGCCCGGCCAAGAGGATTTTCCAACTGTATGCCTAGCCATTGATCGTTGACTGAATCGTATAGAAGAATATATCCTTGCATTATTTTTTGCCCAGCATCTTCGATCGATATAACTTCTGAAACATCAGAATTGATTATGCATGAAGAAAGCGAATTTCCGCCTGATTGATGAAGTGGCTGAATAATCGCCTCGTTTAAACGCTCTTGATCTATTAACGTTTTTATAAATAAAAGATGGACTGAAGCACTCGTACCTATTTTGTGCTCAATGATTTCGGCATCTTCCATATGGTTTAATATCTGTTTTAAATCATCAAGCCATGTAGACTTTTGATGATTTTTCATTTGAGGCTCGTATTTTTCAACCATGGTCTTCTCCTTTATCAAAGTAATAAAATGGTGATAAGGTTAATATCTTGTCCTGTAATCGAAAAATCATACGACCGGCAATGTGTATACTAAGCCTCATCATGTTTGAGAATGAGGGTAAATCGGGATCGGGATTCTTTTATTCGGTGAGAATGCATGTGGTAATCTGTTTTTTTTTCAATGCATATGAAAAAACCTCAGCCGGTAAAGCGAGCTGAGGTCAATAAATTAACGATTAATATTTTTTTAGTTGCTACAACTGTTGGTTTTAATTCTGTTGGCTTTCGCATTAGGTGCTTCGAATACCCTGATTGGAACTACTAGAGTTGCACCTAACTTCTTCATTTAATAATTTCAACCTCTTTATCCCCTGCTGACTTCGCAACCTCTAACGTTGTTTTACCTTCAATTACAGTCCCGTCTCCGCGGACTTATAAATGAATGTAAGGTCAGTGATTCATATAATGGGCATATAGTTGCTCGTAGGTTGTAAAACGTTCGACTTCTCTGCCGACCTTATTATACTCGTCTAGATATTCGTCCATCACTTCAAGGAACTTCTCTTTTATAACTGGTAGATTGCTTGCATCAAAGTACTGCATAAGATCAAATTTCTGAGTTCCTTTCTCTACAGCCATTTCATCAAGATACCCATGTGCTCCAAAGGCCGAAAGAAAGACGTAGGAAGCATTGTTCGTTATAACACTGTTCAAAATTTTATTGCGGTAGTTGCACCACAATTCTTCATATGTTCCCCTCAGATTATCAAAGGTCGGAGCCGGTTTAACAATGAAGTTATCACACATTGTGCTATGTAACCTCGTAACGCTATTCAACATATTAAAAGATGTTATTCGAATATCTTCAATGGTATGAGCTTCGATGATTGACATGTATAAGGATTCGAGATTATCCGGAACATAGCGAAACGAACGTATCTCTTCCAAATATCGCTTGATCCCTCGTTTGATGCACGTGTTATTCATACTCACCAAGGCATTGACTAGATTATACAGAACCTCAGCAGATGCATATCGCACTGAACCGATATCTTCACTAAGCATCGTATCGCTGTATGCTTGCTTAGCCAGGTCGATCCATTTATTTGCTCGATTAAGACACGCTTCTCCTATCGGTTTTGCAAGTGCATCAAGAGCTTTTTGCTGGAAGTTGTTCAATTTCTCCAAATCCTCAGGCTTAGCATAGTAGAGTACTTTGAGCTCGGTTAGGCTTGATACGTTGGGACTCTCCAAGGTGGATTGCTCTTGCAGTCTTGAATCCCATGGCGTGCAATAGATGTCATATCCAACGTCGTCCAAGATGAAGCAGTCGGATATTTCCCATCCCTTTTCTGTATTATTAATGATAATTAAATCAAGATCGCTCTTCTCGTGAAAGTCACCGGTGCTAAATGAACCAGTAAGCCCAATAATGGCGATATCCTCTAGAAAATCTCTTTTTACGCGTTCAATCACCATGTTAATGAGCAGTTCATTTTTGTCCAGCAGCTTCTTCTTTATGATTTCGTTCATTCGTTACACCTCTTTGTATGATCCGGCCGTCCTTCATCACAACAACCTTAACTTGAGTCTATCGACTTAGAGGTACGGTTACTATGCATAAGTTGATTTAAGTCATCTTTGCACAAAATCCGCTAAACCGTCGAAACGACGAGTTAGCGGATTTCATTAGTTCTTTGTATAGACTATTTTCTTTATGCTTTCGCAGGACAAGAAATACCGACCCGCCAACTCCTCTATTCTGACTCCATTGTGGAATAAGGATTTAATCTCAGCGTTTCGAGCAGAGACCCTGCTCTTGCTCTCTGTTTTCTCGCCCCATTTTAGGTGTGCCTCTTTGGGCTTTGGGATATAAACCAATTCCCCTTGAACGTATTTTTGAATGATCCGTAACAATTCTTCCGGAAAAATAGACTCGGCTTTTGAATATTTCATGGGCCTCACTCCTTATTTAATAGATCAATAAGGTGCAAAGCCAGTTCGTAGAATATTACGATTCGTCGTTGGCAATGTGATTATTCCTGGGCTCTATGCAAAGCATTGCCATATCCTTCACTGGCTTTGCATAGAGCCGTGCATGTAAGAATCCTACCCCGATTGTTTTCAATAGCCTCACCTCCATAGAAAATAGATAGTTGCTATTTGCTTATTATATCAGGGCTTGTTGTTAAATTGTTTAATTATGTCTTTTGGGGCTGACACGATTGTACGCGTAAAGTGGGATGTATATCAAAAGGTAGGAGCCGGTAATTCATCAACTTTTATACGTAGTAAACTATAAGGTTTTTGTCGCAGGTCTCTTCCATAATGAAATCTCGCCTGCCTATGTAATTGGTTCACAATTACATATAAGTATTGATCCGGACCGATAGAAAACGTATCTGGCCATAAAACTCGGGGATCATGAGCGATGGTTTCCATGATTCCATTCGGCAATATCTTTCGAATACTATCGTTTTCATAATCTCCAGCATAAACGTTTCCTTTTGCGTCCGTGATCATCCCATCAGATGCACCCTTCTCTCCCCAATACTGCACAAGATCACTTAACTTAAAATCCGGTATCGTTCTGTCTCTTAACGATTCTGTTGAGATCGAGTATAGCTGGCGACTGGTTAATGGACAATAGAATAACATTTTTCCATCTGGGGAAATGGCTATACCATCAGAGGCCAATCGAAACGGAGATGTCGAACCATCCGCGTTTCGATTCATCAAAATTTTACCTTCCACTTTTGGCACAAAATATGGATCGGGTGAGGTTGAGCTTGCTCCATGCAACCGTCTATACGCATTTCCGTTTTCTAAATTTACGACGATAATAGCACCTGGACCATTGGAAGAAGAATCCGTTATATATGCGTAACCTGCTTCTCCTACACGAAAGTCAAATCGGACATCATTCAGATACGTTGTCGGCAAGACGACATCATCTGCAAATGTATATACTTTTCTTATTGTATTTGTTTCTAAATCTACCGCGACTAATTTTGCCCCTCCTTTAATTGGCTCAGAAAAATTTGGTGCAGCCGTGTCCAGTACCCACAGGGTCCCCCTTCCATCTGCAACAACACTTTGAACACTGATGAAGGACATAACAATATTTAATGGGTTGATCAAATTTGTTTCTACATTAGGATAAGGTTGCATCTCACCCTCAACAATTTCCGCTACCGTAAATCTTACGTCATCTCCCCATTTCGGAAAGCAAATAAAGATACGCCCGGTTTCGGATACACTAACGCCTGTAGGCATAGCCCCGTAAAAGGAATGAACGAGTTCCAACTTACCAAAATATTCTTCCATAGGTAACATAGGCTGTATGATGTCCTCCTCAACATAGTTGAATAGATATTACCTATAACTATGTTCAAGACTTTTTCTAATGCCTGGCCCTTAATCATTCTTTTTTAACCTCGATTTTGAAATTGTCCGATACATCTAAAAATACTAAAAAACTTCAGCGTAAGCCGAAGCATGTTGACGTTAACTATATGTGTTCTAGGAAAAATGCTTCCAAAACTCTGCCAAGCTTATCTGTACCAAAACCGTTTTATTGTTGGTCCGGCAGACGTAATGCGTTTGCTGAAGTTAGCGCTTGATCTAAAAATTCCTCTGCTCGGGTCAATTGCTGCCTGGCGACCTCCAACGCTTGTGAATTTGTTGCATTAGATTCACTTAACAAGCTTATTGCCTGATTTAAAGCCGTCTGCACCTCAGAAACCGCGTTAGATGCATGCTGCTCTAGCGTATTACTACCACTCGAGTTAAGTGCATCTTCTGCCGGTTTTCTTGCGTTTTCGGTTGCTAGATCAATTTTGTTTTTATTGGGCACCGTGACTTCTCCTTCCTTCAGTAAAATCATTCATTTAGACAGAAATAAGTATGGGATTGAGATTTTGTTTATATCCCTGCGACTGATGGGAATATTCGGAACTTACCTCTCCGGTGATCCATATTAGTATAAGATCCGATGCATTGGAAAATCTAATCTTGATGAAAAAGGAGGGGATCATTTCTGAATGGCTAATCCAACGCTAGCGCCGCACGAATCGATGGAACTGCATGAAGCGTTAAACTTCAAAACGCTCTGCATCGCTAAGTCGAAACTTATGCAAGGCCTGGTCTTTGACCAAGAGCTAAAAGCATTAATGCAGAAAGACGTAATTCAATCCATACAACAGATCGCTGAGCTGCAAGCAATCTACGCAAGAGCTCCTTTTCAAGCACCCGTTCCGAATAATCCGACACCTATAACACATTAAGGGGAACTCAGATGAATACCGATTATTTAGATCCGATTAATTCATTGAATATGCCGGAAATGGCAGATATGACTTTTGCCATGGACTTCCTTCTTCGTGCCAAGGAGGGGGTACGTAATATGTCCATCGCCCTGACGGAAACGGCTTCACCGGATGTAAGAGCCCTGCTGCATACTCATCTTAAGCAGGGGATTGCAATGCACCAAGAAATCTCAGAGCTCATGATTCGCAAAAAATGGTTTCATCCTTATGAGCTGAACGAACAGTACCAACTCGATCAGCTTTCGGCGAAAAATACGGTGATGATCGGGCAGATGAATCTGTTCCCGGGAGATACGTCACGTAAAGGGATGTTTGATCGGACCCCAGATGAGCATATTGGAGGACATAAAGCATGAAGGCGGTAACGTATCAAGGGGTTAAAAATGTTGTGGTCAAAGAGGTGCCGGATGCGAAGATTGTGAAACCGGACGATATGATCGTAAAGATCACCAGTACCGCCATTTGCGGTTCTGACCTTCATCTGATTCACGGGATGATCCCTAACCTTCAGGAGAACTATGTCATCGGACATGAGCCGATGGGGATCGTAGAAGAAGTAGGTCCTGGCGTGACCAAGGTAAAAAAAGGCGACCGTGTGATCATTCCGTTTAACATCGCATGCGGAGAATGCTTTTTTTGCAAAAATCAGCTGGAAAGCCAATGTGACAATTCCAACGAGCACGGGGATATGGGCGCTTATTTCGGCTACTCCGGAACGACCGGCGGATATCCCGGCGGGCAAGCCGAGTATTTACGGGTCCCATTTGCTAATTTTACCCATTTTAAGATCCCTGAGAACTGCGAACAACCGGACGAAAAGCTAAGTTTGATCGCCGATGCCATGACGACAGCATTCTGGAGCGTAGATAACGCCGGCGTTAAGAATGGTGATACAGTCATCGTGCTCGGCTGCGGTCCGGTCGGACTCCTGGCCCAGAAGTTCTGCTGGCTGAAAGGTGCTAAGCGGGTCATAGCCGTCGACTATGTCGATTACCGCTTAAAGCATGCAAAGCGAACGAACAATGTGGAAATCGTAAACTTCGAACAGGATAAGAATATTGGGAACACTCTCAAAGAAATGACCAAAGGCGGCGCCGATGTTGTGATTGATGCGGTAGGAATGGACGGCAAGATGAGCGATCTTGAATTTCTAGCCAGCGGTATGAAACTGCAAGGCGGCACCATGAGCGCATTTATCATTGCATCTCAGGCTGTCCGCAAAGGTGGTACCATTCAAGTCACTGGGGTATACGGCGGACGTTATAACGGATTCCCACTCGGTGACATCATGCAGCGAAACGTGAATATCCGTTCCGGACAAGCTCCGGTCATTCACTACATGCCATACATGTACGAGTTGGTGACGTCTGGCAAAGTGAACCCTGGGGACATTGTTACGCACGTCATTCCGCTCAGCGAGGCCAAGCGGGGCTATGAAGTGTTCGATACAAAAACGGACGATTGCATTAAAGTCATCTTAAAGCCTTAAATATGAGTAGATACACGGGAGGACAATCTGAATGAATTCCACTTACGCTTTGCATGACTAAATGTAAGACGATGCAAGCTCTGGTAACCGACCCGGAGCTCAAACAAATTTTGAAACAAGATGCGATATTATCACAACAGCAGCTTCAGGAGCTCGGTGGAGTGCTGTCTAAAGCGACTGTATAGGAGATAAAAAAATGAACCCAATATTAGAACACATGACTGGTCTTAATACGCTGACCGATGACGTGATTGCAATGGATTTTTTGATGAACGCCAAGAGCAGCGTCAGAAACTACGCCATGGCTGTGACCGAATGTGCCACCCCCGAAATCAAACAAATTTTGATGAAACAGCTCGATGAAGCCATAGACTCTCATGAAAAGATATCAAATTACATGGTGCAGCATGGCTTATACCACCCTTACCATATTGCAGAGCAAATTCAGCTCGATCTGAAAAATATTCAAACTGCTATGAACATTCCGTCCTGACGCCCTTTTTTCGGTATCGTTGCAGCTCCACGAGAGAAACAAAAGGTAACAAACGAAAGCTCGTATGAAGCAAGGGGGGATAACCTCCCTCTTCAATACGAACTTTTATGCCCTCTTATTGTTTATGGACGCTGCTCTCTAAATTGAATTAACTACCATTGAACTCAAAGCTCCAGCCTCCATGACATCTCCCAAAAATCAAGCTCAAAGCGACTGCACATCACGAAAATATCTTCCATCCGTTGGTACGTTCCCTCGCTACAGCCTTCTAATAACTTATCCGTTAACGTCACAAGGGATTGATTGTTGCTGTTGTATTCAGAGGAAGCATATCCTGTGATCCAATCTCCATAAAAAGGATGATCAGCTGCACCTGGCTTTTGAGCAAGGACTTGACCAATCTCTGCATAGCTCCATGAACAGGCCAGAATGGATACAAGTACTTCTGCTATACCACCCGCATGGGAAACAGAGAGCATATAGTTAGTATAGGCTGCATTTTTCAGTG
Organism: Paenibacillus sp. SRL342; assembly: GCF_984798905.1. Classification (NCBI taxonomy): domain Bacteria; kingdom Bacillati; phylum Bacillota; class Bacilli; order Caryophanales; family Paenibacillaceae; genus Paenibacillus; species Paenibacillus sp. SRL342. The sequence continues at coordinate 3,816,147 of NZ_OZ481790.1, read as the reverse complement.
CAGGTTTTACCTGAAAAACATGATCCTCTGTAATCTCTAGTCGTTCCATATAAGATCGATGAATTTTCATTTCGCCATTCAGGATGTTATCTACATTTTTACTAAAAAACTGCATCAATTTGGGGTCGTGCGACTTGACGATACCTAGTGCAAATACGCGGGCATAATCGAACAGGTACAAGTAGTCTTGCAACAAATAATAACGAAATTGTTCAACCGGTAAGGAACCATCTCCGATCCCTTTCACAAAGGGATGCTCAAGACATTCCTTCCACACAGGCTGTGCCGCCCGATATAGTCTCTCTGAAATAGTCAACATATGTTCCTCCAATTCATAATGTACGTATTTAAAAACAAAAAAACGAAACATCCATAGGATGTTTCGCAGACAAATACACTAAAACAAGAGGGTTCGCATGAGCTACCCAAGTACAGTGTTTCATCGTTGCATCCCTACGTTGGCATTATCCAAATCAGGTAAGGTCGGTTTAACACCCTCTCAGCCGGTTAAGGCTCCCTCGCAAACGGTTGTATGTAGTTGATTACTTTCTTATCCGCATAAAAGAATAAAATAACATCCATTTAGTATATCAAGGGCTGTTTAATACAGTCAAGACAGATTGTATCACGCCTCATCAGCTTGAGTGACGTCTTTAAATGATGAAAACCATCACAACAATGGTTGAGTTTTATCCACTGTTATGATGGTTTCTATTCTTACAATTATTGTCGATGGTTTAATGACCGAGCTTGTTCTTTCCGACAAAAGTGAGTATTCCGTACTGCGAAGTGTTTCTCCAGCTCTCATTGGTCGTATCATTCCATTTGGCTACGTTCTGTTTACCTCCGCCCTGGTTGTCGTTAATTTGAAGATCGAAACCGAGAACATTTCCTGCTTTGGGCGTCAGTGATTGCAACTGGATTCTGGCTTCTACGAGATATCCTTTATTTGTTTTCTTCACAGCACTTACAAGGCGTCCGGGTGAGGCACCCCCTGCAAAGGTTCCCACATTGTCTGCACTGATTCTGAACTGGGCATCATCATATTGAAAATACGGTGTGCGCTGGTGATTCTCGTCCAGGAAAATCTCAACCGAATCCTGATCCCATGGGTTGATGTTATCTGTGATGATGTTTGGATCAGTGACGTCGATCAGCAGGTATAGATACTCACCTGTCCACATTGCCCGAGCGACTGCCTCTGCACCTTCGTTCTCATTCAACCGTTTTACTTCAAATGGTACAGCCTTATTCCATGATGTGTCTTTCTTCCCATCAATCTGAACAATCCCTTGTACAGCTTGTGCAGATTTGGGCATAGGGGCAAGCTGAATCACGCCGTATTTGCTTGTATCCTGTTCCTGAGATTGTGTTCGATCATTCCAGTACATTGGATTATAAGGTTGTGTCCCACTTGAACCGCCATCAGTCACACGGATATCCAATCCGGCTTCATATTCTGATCCGACTTGGATACCACCCCACGGAATGGACAATTCAACCTGATATCCTGCTTTGGTCTCGCGTACACGATATGAACGCTGCTCCACGCCCTCAGCTTTGCCCGACCGCTTAATGATTACGTGTCGGTCATCTGCTTCATATGAAGTGGTCTTGCCATTATTGAGATCAACAAAGATATCTACTCTGTCGTTCACATCTGCCTTCGCATCCTGAACATCCACAAGGATATACAGGTTACTTTGATCCCATAAGGTGCGGAAACTGGCTGATCCCGAAGAGTCGCCCTTCAGTGGAGTAGACACCGCTTTGTTCCAGAGTGGATCTTGTGAATGTTTTTTGATATCCGGTTTACCCGAAAGTGAGACGGCTCTCTGTGTCAAAACAGGCAAGCCTGATTCATCCACGAGCCCCCAGTATGCTTTTTTGGCCTTCAGGGCTGAATCAAACAGCATAGCCTGGTTGTTGTAAGACTTCTCATCTTGGAGTCCCCATAAGGTAACTGAAGAGATGTGATCTTTGTGTTTTTGGTACAAATCCAACAGTTCCTTATATCGATACGCCTGTTTTACCGCAACTTCATCCGACATCTCTTCACCAAATGGAATTCCGCTATCCACATCCAGTTCCGTGATCTGAATATCCAATCCAAGTTCGGCGAACATGTTGATCGTTTTTTCAATTTCCTTGATGGGAGGGGATTCCAGGTTATAGTGGGATTGCAAACCCACACCATCGATAAGCCCCTTATCTTTCAGTCGTTTGACCAACTGAAACATATGCTCTCTTTTCTCAGGGACTTCCGTGAAGTATTCGTTGTAATATAATTTGGCATTCGGATCTGCTGCACGAGCGAATTCATAGGTTTTCTCAATGTAATCCGGACCGATTAGTTCATAAAAGGGACTTTTACGTAAACCGTTGGCATCACCATTGCTATCCGCAATCGCCTCGTTTACCACATCCCAGGCATAGATCTTACCTTTGTATCGGGTCATGACGGTTTCAACGTAATCCTGAATCCGGGCAAGCAGTAATTCTCGACTCGCAGGGTTACCCTGAGGATCTTTGAACATCCACTCTGCTGCATCAATATGCCACAACAACGCATGTGCGCGTACGCCCATACCATGCTCCTCGGCGAACTGAACATATTGATCGGCTGCCTCGAACTCATAAACACCCTCGGAAGGAGACATGTACTTCGGTTTCATCTCATAGGTTGCGGTCAAGCTGTTAAAGTGCTTTGTGAGAAGTTGTCCATATGCGCCTTCCAACTGCCAGCGATACACCGCTGCACCAATGGGGAAATCATCTTGATACAGGTCCTCCAGAGACCGAATACCTTCTTCAATCTCCAGTTGCTCGGCCAGAGTAAATGATACATCATCCACATAGAACGATAACGTATCTACGCTACCTTCAGAGATGTAGGGTGTTTCGATGAACAAATTCAATTCAGTGGGATCATCGCTATACTGAAATTTTCCGGTGATCTTGTGCCATGTATTCCACTCTGCTTTGGCAATTTTCACGCTACCGATCGGGTTCCAGCTTTCAGCAGTTGTTTTTTTATATGTGGTGAGCTGTAGTGTTTGATCCGTGATGGGCTCCTGGGTAAGTCTTACATATGCCGTAATTTCGTACTCTTGGTTACGCTCAAGCAGATCCTTCATGGATAACATCGGTCCATGATAGGAACGCTCACGGTTGGCGATCAGCATACTGGACTGACCTTCGTGTGCCTCCTGCTGTGTCACTGTCAGCCTTTCGTTACCTGTACGTGGAGTCCATCCCTGAAGTGTACCGTCTTCAAAGTTTGTACTCAAATGGCCACCTTCCACTTCCGTAACTGCCTTGGCTGCATGTGAGACATTCGAAAATGGAAGCATGGCAAGTACGAGCACAAGAACCAAGGCTGTTATATTCCATTGACCTAACCGTTTCATACAATTCCTCCTCTTGATCTGGTCTAAGTATTTCTGAACGGATTAACATCCAGATAAATAGATTATAGCTCTTTAGATAGCGCTTACATATAACGAATTTACAATAATTATAATAAAATGTTATCAATTGGTAATTATGATTTTAGGAATCAGAAGTTCGTTAATCATGGAATATCAAAAAGCCGCTACATATTTGCAAAAATAAAAGACCGTTTCCCGATAAAATACGAGAAAACGGTCATAGTTAGAAAATATCTTTCCCGAAAAAGAGTTAAGGGAATACAACTTTAACTTTGCTTTATAATCGTCCATCATCACCCTGTTCCTCCTGGACAATTCGAGCAATGTGAATCATCAAATATAATAATTCCTCGTTCGATATGGAGATGTCCAGCATATTCTGCACGTAGGTTTTGATCATCTCCGCGCATTTGTATTCAAGCGGATGCTCCTTCACCATGTGCTGAAATATAAAATCTTTCGCCGAATTGCCCAGACGCCCTTCTTGTAAACGCTGGATGAAGAATTGCAGGTGTGTGACAAGTCTCACATAATGGATGGAATTTTTGTTCAATTGCATATCAAGGGTGTATTGTATCAGATTAAAAATATCTTTTAACATCTTAACGGATTGCATCGTGCGCTCCATATTCTGTTCATGCGTTTGGGCATTCACGAAATGAAAAGCGATATTCCCTGCTTCTTCTTCCGGCAGTTCAACCCCCAGTTCTAGATTCAGCAACTGAACGGCTTCAAGGCCAAGTTCGAATTCAACAGGGTGAAACCTCTGGATCTCCCATAACATGCGATTCTGTAGTGCTACACCTTTTTTCCATCGTTCAATGGCAAATGACAAGTGATCCATAAGCGTAAAGAAGATTTGGTCGTCAAGAGACAACTTTTCTTTTGCATTGGTAATCAGTTTATTTATGACATTCACATGTTTTTCCGGCATGTTTTCGATGGTTCGTACGTAAGCCTGCGCAGACGGATTATTTTGCAGAATGAATCGTTTTTGGATGTGTTCTTCATCCAGTCGCTCGCCAACTTTGCCTTTGAACGCCAACCCTTTTCCCATGACAATCATCTCTTGCCCCTGTTCATCTTTGGTCAGAAGCAAGCTGTTATTTAATATTTTGATTACTTTCATGCATTCATCACGATCCTTTATTCTTTCGTGACCGCCTGATCCGAATTTCCGATACATCTGCCATTTTGTTTAATGACCTCTTGATACCACGAGAAGCTTTTCTTCTTCAAACGCTTCAAGTCTTTCAGATCCTGTTCACCACGGTTTACATAGATCATGCCGTAGCGTTTCCCATAACCCTGATGGGTGCTTACCACGTCAATAACGGACCAAGGGCAATAACCAATCACATCCACACCATCCGTCAGAGCCAGTCTGATCTGTTCCAGATGTTTCTCAATAAAATCAATCCGGTACGTGTCGTTAATCGTGTAATCTGCCTCGAGTATATCTGGGGCTCCTATACCATTTTCCGTAATTAGAATCGGGAGACCATATCGTTCACATACCTTACGCAATGTTAACCTTAGGCCAATCGGATCGATGACCCAGCCATATTTTGTTTTTTCGGTATAAGGATTCTCCGCGGCTCGGTAGACTCCCTGCTCACCAAGCATAATTTGCTGATCACCCGCACGAGCTGTAACATCCGACGCATCTCCCATACTGGCGGCAATGGTTGCCGTCGAGTAGTAGTTGATTGCTACCAGATCGGGGCTGCCAGACTGGATATCTTCCATGTCACCCTGCTCAATAACCGGCTCGATGCCGCGTTCCTGTACATAACTCCAGAATAATGGATTATACCGTCCCCACACCGATAAGTCGAGAAAACCCCATCCACGAATTGTCTCCCAGTTATGTGCAGCGATTGCATCTGCTGGTCTGGAGGTTGCCTGGTACATGGAGGTCATGTTTAATGCAGGACCAATCTTGCCTTGCGGGAGCATATCATGAAATAGTCGCATCGTTCTGCCTTGAGCCACAAACATGTGATGATTTTGCTGATACAGTTCCTTACTGGAAGGCAGACGTCCGCCTTTTGGTGTACCAATAGCACCGGGATGGAGAATCATTGTATTCTGCTCATTAATGGTCAACCAATATTTCACTTTATGCCCGTAATGCTCAAACAAGATACGCCCGTACTCCACAAAGGCATCAATCGTCCCCCGGTTGTTCCATCCTCCGGTTTTCTCAAGCTCGTAGGGTAAGTCGAAATGATACATGGTCACAATGGGCTCAATACCATGGAGCAGCAATTCGTCAATTAATTGGTGATAAAAATCGAGTCCCTTTTCATTAACAGGCCCTGTGCCTGAAGGCAAGATTCGAGTCCATGCAATCGAAAAACGATATGCTTTGAGGCCCAGCTCTGCAAAAAGCTTCACGTCTTCTCTGAATCGGTGATAGTGATCGCTCGCAACCGTGAAATCGGCGGTTCCAGCCGGATGATCACACATATCGATGACGGACAGGCCTTTGCCATCTTCGTTCCAGGCTCCCTCGACTTGGTAGGCCGAGGTAGAGCCTCCCCACAGAAATTCATTGGGGAATGGTTTGGTGTGTTGATATAACATCTCAAACACTCCTTCATTTTAATGTTGATTAAGATATATGACGGACCATATTAAGCTTGTTACGAAAGGTGGATAATCGTCGCTCCAACCTCCACAGGACTCTGCTTCTCCAGCTTAATGTCCGGGAAACGATCCGAATTGGCGATAATGATCGGGGTTATGACTTCGTAGCCTTCTGCCTTGATGGCGTCGATATCAAAGCGGATCAACAAGTCCCCCCGTTTTACGCGATCCCCTACTTTAATGGAAGAGTCGAAGTGTCGCCCCTTCAGGTTTACGGTATCCACTCCAATATGAATGAGCACCTCTTCTCCATCGTAACCATTTAATTTCACCGCATGTTTGGAGTCCATGAAAGCCGTAACTTCACCTGCGATCGGAGCATACAGTTCTCCTTTGGCAGGAATGATAGCAGCGCCCTTACCCAGTAATCCCAAAGAGAAGACATCGTCTGGTACACGGTCTAGATGGACTAATTCCCCTTGCATCGGACTTGCGATCGTAAGTGGGCGTAATTCATTTTGGGTTGGTCCATTCGCATTTGTTGTTGCAACTGACTGCGTGCTTAGAGTGTTGTCTTGAAAAGACAGCCCGGAAAGTGTCTTGTCATCGTTAACGTTGGTATTGCCTTCTTCTTCATCATCCACTGGATCCTCAAAACCAATGATCCATGTCAGAGCAAAAGTAACGATAAAAGCGATCAGACAAGTCACAATGGCATGAACGATGTTCATCGGATTGCTTCCAATGAAGGCAGGTAACGCGGCAAGACCCGGAGAAACGAAGGCATAACGTACTAATCCGGTCAGACCAGCATATATCCCTGCTACACCACCACCAATCATTGCGGCAATTAAGGGTTTCTTCAGTTTCAAAGTTACTCCGTACAAGGATGGTTCCGTGATGCCCAGTACGGCGGTGAAACCGGATGAAGCAGCGAGCTGTTTCAGTTTTTTGTTTTTTGTTTTTAATGCTACAGCAAGGGTGGCCCCACCTTGAGCAATATTGGACGCGAGCATTCCCGGGCCGTTGATCATTTCATATCCATTTTTGGTTAGTTGGCTAGTTGCAATCGGTGTCATCGCCCATGCAGTGCCTGTTACGATCAGGAATGGTTGCAAAGTTCCCATTAACAAAGGAATCAGCCAACTGGCTCTGGCATTAATCGCTTCTGCACCCATGGCAACCAGATCATTCAGGTACGTTCCGAAAGGTCCAATCGCCACCAATGCAAGTGGTGCTGTAATCAATAGTACAAGCATTGGTTTCGTGAAAAATTTGATCATTGAAGGCGATACCCGATCCGCGAAACGTTCAATATAGGACATGAGCCAAACGACGATAATAATCGGCAGCACGGAGCCCGCGTAATCGGTTAGTCGAACTGGAACACCGATGAAAAACACATCTTTTCCTTCCGCCATCATGGCGCTCCATCCCGGGTGTAACAACACGCCGGCAACTGTCATCGCCAGAATGGGACTAGTTTCAAATTTAATGGAAGCTCCATAAGCCAGCAGAATAGGCATGAAATAAAAAGCCGCGTCCGCAATGGTATTAAGAATATAGTAGTTTTGGCTTTCCGTCGTTACAAGGCCTGTCAGCACAAGTACGGCTAATATCGCTTTGATCATACCCGCGCCAATGATTGCCGGAATTACCGGAGTAAATGTTGTTGAGATCACGCTGATGAATCTGGAGATCCAGCTCTGTTTTTGTTTTGGTCCGTTATTTTTGCCAGAATCCGATTTGGATTCCGCACTTCGGGTAGCAGAACCCATCTGCTGAGTGATAACTCGGTAGACCTGCTGCACCTCATTGCCCACAACGACCTGATATTGTCCACCATTGTTCACAACGGTAATGACACCTGGAAGTGCTTTGAGTTTTTCTGTCTCCGCTTTGGAGATATCGTGCAGTTCGAATCGTAGTCGGGTTGCGCAGTGCGTAAGCCGAGCGATATTATCCTTCTTCCCAACCAATTCCGTAATCTCTTGTCCCAACTTGCGATAATCCATACCAATGCCTCATTTCTGAATTTGGATATAAAAAAGACCAAAACGATATGCCTTCCCCTACTCACATAAGGAAAATGCAAATCATTTTGGTCATGCCTGCTTTACCAGTAACAGCCAAACACTGCTAATATTTAATTCGTTGTAGATGTAAACGTTTACTGGATCATAATATCACACAATAAATTTGTTAGCAATCACTTTATTCGACATTTTTCTGCATTTTGATATGAAAATGTTTCTTCATCTGTGACCCTAAGAGTATCTCTAAATAATTGATATTCAGTAAAACATTTCATTTAATTGCTAAATAAGTGTGATTTATGGTACCTTTAAAACAAATAATGATAGTTTGGCTATCATTATTTGGAGATTTCCACAAACTACATTAAAGGATGGCGAGGAGACATGCAGACTGATAACAGATCGATCGTTATTCATCAGGTATCTAATTTAGAGACACCTGAAGAACTTTGGAATCCATATGCTTATTATGAGTACATGCTGGAGAATCATCCCATCTATTTTGACGAGAAGCAGCAAGTATGGAATCTGTATCGTTATGATGATGTCAATTCCGTTCTAACAGACTGGAAACGGTTCTCCAGTGTTCGTAAACGGAGTGTATCCCCGGTTCCACCGGTAATTACCCGAGTGAACATCAATTCTGTTGATCCCCCTGTTCAACGTGATATTAGAAAGTTAGTCTCTAGTGCCTTCACCCCACGTCAGTTAAAAACCTGGGAGCCTCAAATCGCGGCTATCGTTGATGAGTTAATGCTTGAGATGAAGACGAAAGATGATGTGGACATTGTTCGAGACCTAGGGGTTCCACTTCCTGTTACTGTCATTGCCGATCTACTTGGGGTAGAGAGGCAACACCGGGCACAGATCAAAGCCTGGTCTGACATGTTATTTTTCCCCAATGCCACAGGTAATGAGCAGGAGCAGATGAATGCGAAGTATGCGGCTATGCAAGAATTTAACGAATTTTTGCTCCCCATTGTTCAGCAGAAGAGAAAGCATCCTGCCGAGGACATTATTTCCGATCTCACACTTGCCGAGCTGGATGGGGATCAACTAACCGATGAAGAGGTTGTTACCTTTAGCTTGGGCCTCCTTGCTGCTGGGAACGAAACAACGACTAACATGATAAACAGCCTGTTCTACAGTTTTATGTATGATCAACCCGGAATCTATCAGGATATTGCCGCAGATCCAGAACTGATAGAGAATACTGTTGAAGAATCGTTAAGGTATCGTTTTCCCACGACACTTGATCGTGTGGTAGTAGAGGATACAGACATCCTTGGCGTGCCTATGAAAAAAGGAGATGTTATATTAACCTGGCTGGGTGCAGCCAACAATGACCCTAGACATTTTCCCGAACCTTCCCGCTTTGATATCTACCGTCCCAACAGCAATCGTCATCTCTCGTTTGGCAAAGGACCTCACTTTTGTCTGGGCGCTCCATTAGCCAGGCTAGAGGGCCAACTGGTGCTGAGAGGGTTCACGAATCACTTTTCCAATATTACTGCAAAAATCAAATTTGAAGCGGCAAGCCAGCTCTACCCGGGTACACAGACTCTTCAAAACCTGCCAGCCATCGTAACAACCAAGCTTTTTTGAACTAATTTCATCAAATTAAAAGTGCCCTTACACACAAGCGATTGGCTGTGTGTAAGGACACTTAAATCTTGTTATGCCTTTCTTCTACCTTCAAGCTCTCTAATAATCGTTGGATATTCCTTGTCCAGCTTGTTTTTGTAAAGGAATACTACAAGAAGAATGAATACAACAATGGGGACGTATATATTCAACGCGATGATGGCCTGCTTTGCTCCTTCTCCTTGGGTTGTAGCTTGTTCGACATATCCTCCTAGCGCGAGGAACCATCCAATCATTGCTGTGCCTACTTTTGAACCGAAACCGATGACACTATTCGTTAAACCAACAAGTCTTTTGTTAAATTTCCATTCGCCGTATTCAATCGTGTCTGTGACCATTGCTCCACCTACTGCCATTAGCGGAATTGTACCAAGCGTTTGGAAGATAGAACAGATCAGACCCAATGTAATGCTCTCGGGAGCGACTAACCGAACGGCTGCTCCGAGGAGTCCGATTAATATACCGCCGAGGGCTGTATTTCGCTTGCCATAACGTTTGATGAATGGTCCGGACAAGGCAAATCCGATAATAACCGGAATCAAACCAATAGCACCCATAATGCCGATCAGGCTTACATTGCCCCAAATATATTTGGCATAATAACTTCCTGCTGCCACGCCCAGAGCAAACAAAATGCTAGCGAGAGCCATTACGAAGAACATATATACCCAGTATTTATTGGCAAAGAGTAATTTCAGTCCTTCACGAATCGGCGTTTTATCCTGAAACATGCCAAGCTCATCCAATTGAACATTGTTGTACTTTTCCCTATTGGACAGGAATGAAATGAAAATCCCGATTGCTGCAACACCAGCAAAAATTGATGCGAGCAACGTCCAGTCACTTCTGCTATTGCCCATGGCTGTAACGATTGGAACAAATGCAACGGCAACAACCATACCTGCCAGATACCCGCTGCTTGAACGGATAATACCCATTAAGGAACGCTCGTAACTGTTACGCGTTGTTAACGCCATCAAACTGTTATATGGAATCGAGGTTGGAGTAAACACCAAAATGTAGAATACAAGATTCGTAATAATCGCATATATAATTTTGCCTGTAGAACTTATATCCGGCACGGAAAACATTAAGAATAATGAGATGAACATTGGAATGGTCATCCATAACAACCAGGGACGAGCTTGCCCATACTTGGTTTTGGTCCGATCCACCAGTACACCCATACCGATGTCTGCAAACGCATCCAAAACTTTGGTAAGCAGCATTACCGTACCGACTACAGCGGCAGACACGCCAACGACATCCGTATAATAATACGTGATCAAACCCAACAATCCACTTGAAATGTTTAACCCGAACTGTCCCATTGAATCGCCAATTAACTTTTTCGTTGGTATTTCCCGGGGTGGCTGAGCCGGCGTATTATCTACTTTAATATGCTGCTCGTTCACTGCAACTCCCATAACACTCGCCTCCGTTACTCTTCATGTTGAATTTCTCTTCCTCTTCTATACTTTCATTTTATGTCCTGGCATATATAACAGATATAGCGCATTGTTAAGATCAAATAACGCAATCCAAACAGAAGGTATTCCTGCTGTTTGAACGACAAAAAAACTGACTCAGGTATACTGAATCAGTTTTTGGTCCATCTGTTTTATGCACGATTCTTATGAATAAAATGAACCGAAATAGATCAGGAATCGGCTTTAAAATCGCTAGAACCATGTTCGAAAGACTTGCTGTTACTCCTTAAAGTGTCAATCCACCGTCTGCTACAAGGATAGAGCCTGTCATATAACTGGAGCCGTCCGATGCCAGGAATGCTACGAGTTCAGCCAGCTCCTCTGGCTCCGCAAAACGCCCAATTCTCATATTTGGGAATTCTTCGGGCATATAATCGCTTTCTTGTAACATTTGCGGAACAGCTGCGGTCAGCGAAGTGGCTACACCCCCAGGGCAGATAGCATTTACCCGAATGCCCTTTCTGACGTACTCAATCGCTGCTGCTTTTGTCAATCCGGCAACACCGTGTTTACTCGCTGTATAAGCGGCCAGACTGTGCTCAGCTCGAAGCGCCGTGGTTGATGCTGTATTTATCACATGACCGTAACCTTGTTGAACCATCACGTTGAGAGCGTGCTTCATCCCCAGGAAGATCCCCTTCAAGTTGACGTCAATGATACGGGAGAAATCGTTCAGGGATGTTTCATGGAAAGGCTGGAACTTCTGAATGATTCCTGCATTGTTGAACGCGACATCGATTTTACCAAATGTTTCAATTGCTTTTTGAATATAGTTTTCTACATCCTCTTCCTTGGATACATCAGCTTGAACAAAGATGCCCTCGCCATCCTGCTCCTTCACAAGCGCAAGTGTCTCTTCCCCTGTTGTTACATTGTAATCCACCAGAACGAGCTTGGCTCCTCTCGATGCCATCAACACTGCACTAGCTCGGCCAATACCGCTACCAGCGCCTGTGATGGTAATCACTTTGCCTGCAAACGAATCGGAGTTGGTATTCACAGCTTTGCTCGCTTTAGGAGCCTCTGCAGATTCGAAGGTTACGTTAGCAAGATCCGCTTTCAGTGCGGACAAAATGTCTTCTGGCAGATCGACCTGTGGAACGGCTGCGAGTTGATCCAGCGTAAAATGGGAAGCCATTTTGAATGATGGCTCGTTAATGAATTCAGGTAGATGTTTGGTAAGCAATGTTGTTGCTTCATCATTATTCAATAGTTCCGAAATTTTAATGTTTTCATTGTAAGTTGTCATAGTTGTTTCCTCCAAATTTCATTTTGATAGTTTTACTATTATATTGATATAAATACTATCATTTTGTGTCTTTTTTTGCAATTCGTCATTTTAATAGATTAGGAACGAGCCCGAAAATGGCTAAAGGACTTATTCTGTTTATGCTGTGTTTCCTCCAGTGTTATGTCACCGAAATAGTCTTTAGCCCATCGTTAAGCTGCTTCTGCTCTTCCTCGGTTAACAGGTTCCACGCCTGGAACGGGCGCAGGAAAAATATCACTCATCTCCTCCAGAATACAAGGATAACCAAGAATCATTGCATTAGGCCGAGTGGAACCCATCGTCCCCAAAGCTGCAGCAAGATGGCCCCCTGCGGAGAAGCCGCATACCGCTACTTTTTGAGGATCCAGTCCGCACTGTTGGCCCGCTTGAGTGTCAACGCTTCCTCCGTATCATTCAATGGTTTTGGAAATACAGCATGCTGATTGAGTGAATTTCACAGGATAAAGACTTGATAACCTTCAGCCAAAAATGCCGTAGCAAACGGGTTCAGCTTCTCGATCAGAACAAGCTCTATATCCTCCACCTGGAAGCACAAGTACCGCTGGCCGCTTTTTGGTATTTGCCAGCTCGGGTGAAGAATCCAACAGGTAGAGTGGATTGACATGGCCAAAAGGATACTTCTATTGTAGATTTCAAGTGAGACGATCGACTATAACGCGATACAAAGATCGTGTAGCGTAATTCAAGCCCATTGCTAGTCAAAGACAAAGAAAAAACCGCGAAATCGCGGTTAAGTAGGGCTATCCTCTCGTATTATGATTATTGGCCTTCCGTGTGATATCAAATGCATCCGGGTCAGCGAACTGATTCTCATCCCGGTTGACTGAGGAACAAAGAGCATGTCGCCCTTACGGATGTGCTTGCCACCGAATTCGACATCCTCGGTAGCCCAGCGAATATTACTCACCTCAGCAGGCCATCGGTTTGAGATGATTTGCATTTAAAGAAACGTCATCGTGTTTCGTTTTCGTCGTATCTACGAGCAATGATTTATTCTATACGATTTGAATGGTCTCCAGCTTGAGATCGAGCTGGTCAAGTTCTTCCTCTGGCGTACTGAACGAAGGATAGGTGGATAGATCACGCAAGCTTGCTTCCCCCATCGGGCCAATTGTCCCCGGGTCCAGCGAAGCCAGCACCGGTGAAAGCTCGTGCAGCATACTCCGGCTATGCTCGTTACGAAGCAGTACATTCAGAGGTGTACGGGTGCTTAACGTTTGTTTGTATGGCACGGATGGTACATAAATAAAATCATACGTGCCACTCACCACTTCGATGATCACTTCATCTTCAACCTGAACGACAATCAGGCCTGTATCCGAAAGTGTAATTCCGTTCATCATCACCTGATCAACCACGGCGCGTGGCAGCTTGATCGTTGCTGTTGCATTAAATGGAACAGAGAAGCTTAAATACAGCTTACCTGCTTCATCAAACCTCCATTCACTGCAATAAGTTCCTGCAGCGGTGTCAATGCGACCTTTAGTCCACTGGATTCTGAAATCAGGCATCGGTGCCAGCAGTGCATGGCGGAAGCCAGGTCGATCCTCTACTGGATTGATCCCCGCCATATGACGATACATCCATTCAACAACGGCACCATAGGCATAGTGATTAAGCGAGTTCATACCATTTTCACTGATTGTACCATCTGGCAAAATGGAGTTCCAACGCTCCCAGATTGTTGTTGCTCCCATATTGACCGCATACAGCCAGCTTGGGTAATCATCATTGAGCAGAAGCGTATAGGCGATATCATTGCTTCCATATGCTGATAGAACCCGGTTCAAATACGGCGTACCTACAAAGCCAGTTCTCAAGTGGTTCTGATCCTTGCGTACACGCAAGCGAATAGCTTCTGCAATCCGTGCTTTATGTTGCTCAGGAACGAGATCCATATACAACGCTATAGCGTATGCGGTCTGTGTATCTACTGCCAGACGTCCATTCGCAGTAAAGTATTCCTTCACAATTGCAGCTCTAACCTCTTGCGCCAACTGGTCATAGGATGCGGCAAGATCATGATGTCCAAGTACTTTGGCAGCCTTGGCTACGATATCTGAAGAATAGGCATAGTAGGCTGAGGCAATAAAGTAATTATCTGTTCCCCCCATTGGAGAGTTCGGATCATCCCCATCTAGCGCAAGCCAGTCACCAAAGTGAAAACCTATCGCCCATAAACGTGTACTACCGGATTCGTCATCCGAACGCTTGATGTAATCTACCCATGTCTTCATGCTGTCAAACTGCTGCTCCAGAATGGATGGGTCCCCGGAATGCAGATACGTGTTCCACGGAATAATGGTTGCCGCATCTCCCCAGGCGCTGGACCCTCCGCCCTGCACACGTCCAACCGGAATGACCATCGGAACCATACCGTTCCGATCCTCTTGTTCCATCCACAGATCATATCCATACTTGTTAAAAAAGGCATACGTATCCATATTGTAATTTGCTGTACCGGAGAATACCTGTGCATCCCCTGTCCAGCCCATGCGCTCATCGCGCTGTGGACAATCGGTAGGGGTATCTAGGAAGTTTCCCTTTTGCCCCCAGAGTGCATTTTCGAACAAACGATTCACGCCAGCATGACTGGTTTCTAAATACCCGGTACGTTCCATATCCGAGTAAACCACACAGCCTGTGAAGTCATTCAGATCCAGTTCGCCTGCCCAGCCTTCAACCTTAACATATCGGAAACCGTAAAATGTGAAATACGGACGCACAATAGCTTCTTCACCGTTTGCTGTATAGATGTACTCCGCCTTAGCCGAGCGAAGGTTCTCCCGGTAGAAATTGCCTTTCTGCAACACTTCGCCATATTGCAAATGGATGACCGTTCCGCTTGGTGCCGTAGTACGGAATTGCAGCCAGCCTACCATATTCTGGCCCATATCAATGACCGTTTCTCCCGCAGGCGTGGTCAAAATTTCGATCGGCTTCAAGGTTTCCTTGATCACGACCGGAAGACTTTTTCTTGCTTGTAAAAGCTCATACCCCATTTCACTTTCCCGAACTGGATAAATCTCAGTCACGTCCAGCGTGGCATCATAGATTTCTCCGTCATAGATGTTACCATCCACCACATTCGAGCGGGTGGCATGCCAGGACAGATCTGAAGGGACAACAACTTCTGTTCCATCCGTATACGTAATCACCAGCTCGGACAGCAATGCAAAATGATCACCATACAAATTGGCAGTGGTATCTCCTTCAAAACCAAACCGTCCCTTATACCAGCCATTCCCCAAACGGACATCTATCGCGTTGGACCCTTCTTGCAGCAGGTCGGTAATATCGTAAGTTTGATACTGAAGCCATTTGTGATAGGCATTATAATGAGGGGCCAAGTACTCATCCCCAGCCTTGACTCCGTTTAGTTCCAATTCGTATACTCCCAAACCACAGATGTACGCCCGTGCTTTGGCGATGGGACCTTTGACTTCGAACGTTTTCTGGAGGACTGGATGAATCGTCGGTTCCAGTTCAGGTGTAATCCACTTTGCTGTCCATGGTTCATCCTGCTTAGCCGTTTCAAACCAGGCCGTTTCACTGGTCGCCTTTTCCCCAAGCTCATTCCATAATCGAACTCTCCAGAAGTAACGCGTCCGTGCAGCCAGTTCCAGATCCGGAGAATACGCGAGCGAATCAATATCCTCTGTTATTCCACTATCAAATACAAGTTCTGTAAAAGATTCATCCAGTGCAATTTCTACCTGTGCGGCGATCTGCGTTGTCGCTGTCGTATCCGTAACGGTATAAGAAAAGGTTGGCTTGGTTACCGCAAAACCGAGCGGATTAGTGATGTGATTTGTTTTCATATGAGTAATGTTCATCGATGAAACCTCCCCTTGTCGATTACCTTTCGGAACGTTTAACCATCCTGCTTTAAGGCCGAGTCTGCGCCAATTGGTACCATTCATTCACTTCTTCCGTGATTTTTCTTCCGCCTGAATCCATCCATTTTTTCACGAACTCATCAAAAATGGTGAGTGGCTCCTCTCCATAAATAATGGAGTTGAAGGTGTCCAGTTCCATTTTTTGCAAATAAGTGTTTCGAGCTTGCATTGTTTTTGTCGGGGGCCCCTGAAACAGATTGACTCGATCAATCTGCCGCTGCCTGGTCTCTACAACATTTGCCTTCATAATGGGATACTGCTTCTCATCCTTAGGGTCAATTCCCATACTGAACAAAATGGCGCGATCATGAGAGCTGAGCCCTTCTCGCTTGCCCATTTTCAGAAGAGCTGCTCTGAATCGGGAAGGGTAACTCGCATATTGTCCCATGAGGGTATATTTGAACGTTATCACTTTCCCCCCGGGAATATCGCGGCTGTCACTATCCACCGAACCATCCGGGTTCAGTACATAATCATATCCATTCTGATAGGCACTCAGATACAACGGATTATTCGTCACCGTAGCCTCATACAGATAGTTCTGATACTTAAAAAAAGCCTGCAAGGCTTCTTCAGAAATGTTTGCGCTGATCATTAAAGCCCCGCTGTAAGAGTTTCCTTTGAATCTCGCTGTGGTTCCGTCCATTCCTGCAGGAATCGGATAAGGCACAAACTCAGCCTTCGGATCCTTTTCATTAAGTTGTTGCAGCGGATAATCTCCAAACCAGCGTGGACCAGCTACCATGCCAACTTTGCCATCAAAGATATTTTTATTGACCTGATTGAAGTCCTGCAGAGCTATGTTATTGCTCACATATCCTTTTTTCTTCCAGTCTTGCAGTTTTGCCAGTGCGGTTTTGATCTGAGGCTGGATACTTCCGTACACGAGATTGCCCTGTACATTCTTGCTCCATATACTTGGAATCGCTCCATACGCACCAAATACCCAGGATATGTCTCCGATAGGCGAGGCCAGATACTGGTCCTTGATTGCAAAATCAATACCGTAGGTATTCTGTACGCCATCACCGTCTGGATCATCATAGGTAAAGGCCTTCATTACACTTTCCAGTTCGTCAAGATTGCTTGGTGCCTTCAGGTTCAGATAATCTAGCCAATCCTTGCGAATCCAAAGTACGGACTGCGAGGCTTGCTCCGTAATGATCGGAATCGCCATCCGTTTCCCGTCAATCTCAAAAGGCTTCCATGCTTCTGGCACTTCAGCCATAGCCGCTTTCCAAGTGGATGATGCATATCGATCAAAGGCTTGTCCAGCGTCCAACAGTTTGCCTGAGATCATAAATCCATTGACTGTGTCCATGACATTGGATGAGAACACGTCAGGTAACGTATTGTCAGCAGAGAGCATTAATCGAAGCTTCATATCATAGTCATCGACAGGAGCACTCCATTGGGTCCGAATATCCACGCCAAGCGTTTCTCTGGCCCAACGGATATGTACATTATCGGTAGCAGTTTCGCCATTTTTGTAGATGGTGGTTGGATCATTCATTTTGACTGTTGTTACGATCACACCTGTTTTTACAGGCATAGGCTCTTGTGCTTTACCACTGCATGCGGCGGTAAACAGAATCAAACAAGCAACAGAAAGAAACAGGTATATTTTGCTACTCATGTGCGAAATGCACTCCTTCATCTAATTCATCTTCATCATATCGTGCCAGTTATACAGTCGAAATAACGCTTTTTCAACATTAGATAATTCATTCTTAACCTTCATCTATATTACATTCCAAATCACTTGTATTTCATCCAATGCCAGCCTACAATAAGGTGAATTTACATCGTTGGCAGGAGGCGTTAAGGGTTGAAAAAGAAATACAGGACCTTTATGAACATAGTGGCCATCACGCTGATTATGCTTGTCGCCGTCCTGGTCATGTATACCTTCTCGGTTCAATCCAGTCTGGATACCGTTCAAAAGGATATTGAAACCAACAATCTCAATCGAGTGCAGTTTGTCGTTAACTCACTCGATCAGAGCATAAATCGGCTGAATATGTTATCCATCTCCATGGAAACGGACAATTCTATTGCACTGCTGCGATCCATTGACGTGATGAGTTCCTTTGAGCAGGTACAGTTGATTCAAAATGTTGCTGTGAGAGTCAATTTGCAAAGTTTGTCCGAGGGATGGAATAACAAAATATCGGTCTACTCGGTTCTGTTGAATCAATGGATCATTTCTTCGGAGTTAGATATGAAGACTCCCTCTGTAGATTCACTGAAATCAGGCTGGAACTATGATGCAGCTACAGCTAAATATTATAAATACAAGGTCAGTCCACAGATCATTATTCGGTTGGAGTTCCCGCGCAGCAATCTGGAGGATATAGTTGAGAACTCACATCAGAGCGAGAATGAGACGTTATTCTATAAACCGGACGAGCAATTGATTACTCGCAAAGAGGCTAATTCCATTACCCCTCTCATCATGAAGGAGCTAACCGGTCATCTACAACCATCCTCCGGTACAGAAACCGTTTCGGTTAACGGAGCCCAGTACATTGTCAATTATGTGTACTCTCATCAGCTCGGTTGGTATTTAATTGATTTTATGCCTCTTGATAAAGCGTTACAGCCTATACGAATGACCCAATTCTGGTTTTACTCTGCCTGTGTCATGCTGTTTATGGCGGGGGTCACGATTATTGTTGTTCTTTTCCGCAAGGTACAGATCCCCATACTTGCTCTGTTAAAAGGTGTTCGTCTTTTGAAGCATGGCGACTTCTCTTATCGTATTCAGCGGCAGAGCGGTAATGAATTTGATTACTTATATGGTCAATTCAACGACATGGCCGGACAGATTGAGGATTTGATTGAAAAGGTATACAAGGAAAAAATCGTAGCTCGTGAAGCGGTGCTGAAACAGCTACAAGCCCAGATTAATCCTCACTTTTTATATAATTGTCTCTTTTTCATTAATAATATGACAAGATTGGGCAATGAGGAAGCGGTTACTGCCATGACCCAGAACTTGGCTGAATATTTCAGGTACACCACACGCCTTGACGAGCCGATGACCTGTTTGGAAAAAGAGTTGGGTATCGTTCGCAATTACCTTGAGATACAGAGCTTACGCATGGACCGTCTCTCTTATCAGATTGAGCTACCGGACGAGCTAAGATCTGTCCCGATTCCCAAACTACTCATTCAGCCTTTGGTGGAAAACAGCATCATCCATGGCATAGAAGCCAAGTGGGATTCCGGTTCCATTCATATCACCGTTGAGCGCACGGAACACGGGCTCTGTATTGTGGTTGACGACGACGGGAAAGGCATGACGGAGGAAGAAATTAATGCACTTAAGGCCAGAATATCCGAGCCGCCTGTGGACACGATGGGATGTGCACTCTGGAATATTGCGGAGCGTCTGCGCATTCAGGACGCTACCCATTCGGGTATCCAGTTTGAACAGAGTCCCCTTGGAGGCATGCGTGTCCGATTAAACTGGTCGCTCGCCAATTGGCAGAATGAATCCTTACGTTGACAGAAAAGAGTCTAGTTTGATAGCATAGTTTGAGTTCATTCCAACAAGGAGGTTTTTACAATAGAACCCCGTCAAAGGCTTCAACAAGAGCGCAGTGACCTCAAAACAAGAAGACGAGCAGCTATAATTGAAGCAGCTAAAATTGCTTTTTTGAATAAAGGCTTCGAGCAAGCGACCATGCAGGATATTGCGGACGAGGCAATACTGGGGGTGGCAACAATCTTCCGCTACTTTCCGCGGAAAGAGCAGCTTATTGTTGCCGTAGCATCAGATATTGTTCAGTCCGAGGTTCTGGTATTCTCCGATATTATCAGAGGTGAAGGCACCTGCTACGACAAGCTTGGCCGCCTTTTCGACTCGCTAGTTTTTTTCCAGCAGGTAGAAAGCCAGCAAAGCTCCAAATTAATAGAAGCGTTTGAGTGTTACGTCGCAATGTCCAAGTCCCCGTTGGAGGATATCGAGATGTATCATTCTAACTATCAACAGATTATTATGCTTTGTGCAGAGCTGGCTGAGCTTGGTCAAAAGGATGGATCTGTTCGTAACGATGCCAATGTGGTTGAAACGATTAACACGATGATTAATGTCTTTGGCAACTTCTCCAAAAAAACAGCGATGCTCAATGGCATTGAAGCCTTCCAAACAAAAGTGGACGAAGCCGAGCAATTTAATATCCTCAAGAACATATTTTTGGATCATCTCAAGTCCTGAATAGCGGTTCCGATTTTAAGATATAACTGATAGCTGTGCTATGAGGACCGCTGTGAGATCAGATGGAGCAGCCCTCTCGATGATGTGTACATCCTGAATACATCTTATAACATCCTTAGATGGAAAACGCCTATAAGTCATGACTTATAGGCGTTTTTGAGCGTTTTATAGTTGAAGCAGAAGTTTGATTTTACTGACGAACAGCCGCATTTAATCCAGCAAGCAACTGGGAAAGAGTTTCCTCCGTGAAAGCCCCTCCCGTAAACGGAATCAACGAACGAAGCGGCATGTATTTCATGGTTGCCTGAATCATTTCGGAGGATATCGCATCGGATTGTGCCTCTTCCGTTCCCTCTGGAACCAGTCCCTGTAATTGACTCATGACAGCCATCGTTTTTGGATTGGCGAGCAGCTCACCCAGCGTTGTATTACGGTCAAAGGTAGGTACTGGCCCGGTTGTTGTGGACTCCACGTTGACCGTCTGTTGCAGGAGAATGGAACGAGAGGATGAGCCAATCAAAATATCATAGGAACCGCTCTCTACATGCCAGTCCTTCAAATCAACATTATAATAGGCAAAGCTGCGTTTATCCAGTGTGAAGGAAACGCTGCCCTCAGCGTCCGGCTCCAGTCCGATTTTGGCAAATCCCTTCAATTCCTTGTCCGGACGACTTACTACGGTTTGCTGATCCCGCACATACAATTGCACAACCTCTTGACCGTAACGAGTGCCTGTGTTTCGAATCGTAACAGTTACCGTAACCCGATCCGTATCCTTGAACTGTGTATCGTTCAGATTCAGACCGGTATATTCAAACTGTGTATAGCTCAATCCGTAACCAAACGGGAACAACGGTTCAATACCCTTACGATCATAGTAACGATAACCAACATATATGCCTTCACGGTATTCCACACGATCTCCGTCCCCGGGGAAAAACAGAGCCGAAGGGTTATGATGCACCGATTGCGGGAACGTTTCCGCCAGCTTACCGCTTGGGTTGGTTTCTCCGAACAACAGATCCGCCATGGCTCCTCCAGTTGCCTGACCGCCCAGATACGCCTCCAGTACTGCCTTCACATCATCAAGCCATGGCATCACAATTGGTGATCCATTGCTTAATACGACAACAAGGTTAGGCTGCTCTGAGGCAACGGCTTTGATTAGCGCCGATTGGTTAGCGGGGATGTCCATGTGAGACCGGTCATATCCTTCCGATTCATAGCGGTCAGGCAGACCAATGAACAGCACAGCGACTTCCGCTGCCTTGGCCGCCTCGACGGCTTCCTCCATCAATAGCGGGTCACTTTCATCTGAAGCAAGCTTGTAGCCCTCAGCATAAGTCACCGATGCATCCGCTTCAGCAAGTAAAACTATCTGTTCATAAGGGTTATCCAGTTGAGTAGGATGGATATGCGAACTGCCGCCGCCCTGATATCTGACCTTCTGAGCTAGCTCTCCGATAACGGCAATGCGGCTATTCTTGCTCAGCGGAAGAATATCGTCCTCGTTTTTCAACAAAACCATTGTTTCTCCTGCTACCTCTCTGGCAATCTGATGATGCTGCTCAGAATCAAAGGTTGCTTCTGGACGTTTATGCTCTGCCGTCTTGAAAATAACAGCTAACAACCTCTCCACGGATTGATCAAGCTTTTCTTCGGATAACTCGCCGCCATTCACCGCCTCCACAATTTTACGTGGTCCTTCTCCGTTGGAAGAAGGCATTTCCAGTCCAAGTCCCGCGGCGATGCTGGCTGCGATCTCATTCACTGCGGACCAGTCTGTCACAACAAAGCCCTCATGTCCCCATTCTTCCTTCAGAATGGTATTCAGCAAATATTCATTCTCCGACGCATACGTTCCATTCACTCTATTGTAAGAAGACATTACTGTCCATGGCTGCGCTTGCTTGACCGCCTTCTCAAACCCGGTAAGATAGATTTCTCTTAACGTCCGCTCGTCGACCACCGCATCGGTAGTCATTCGGCGATGCTCCTGATTGTTCACTGCAAAATGCTTAAGTGAGGTTCCCACACCCTGGCTTTGCACACCTGAAATATGAGATGCTGCCAGTTCACCCGTCAGGTAAGGGTCCTCTGAGAAATATTCGAAGTTGCGCCCGCATAACGGGGAACGCTTGATGTTCGCCCCTGGGCCGAGCAGAATGGCGACATCCTCCGCTTGCGCCTCTTTACCAATTGTTTCTCCGACAAGTTGAACGAGATCCCGGTTCCAGGAGCTGGCCAACCCAACCGCCGATGGAAAACAAGTGGAGGGAACACTTCCATTCAGTCCCAAATGGTCGGCATCACCTGCTTGCTTGCGTAATCCATGAGGACCATCAGTCATCATAATGGATGGAATATCCAAACGTTCTATAGCATGCGTTGTCCAAAAGCTGCTACCTGAGCATAGTGTTGCCTTTTCGTTTAAAGTTAACTGTTTCACGATTTGCTTGATATCACGATTCATCATCCAGACACTCCTTCATCTATCGGCAGGTATCCTTGACATGCAAAACGGTTATGTAAGGTCCCGCATAATATTGTTTTAGTTCTCTTTTTAATAATACTGTCTCGTTGAATGACATGAAATAGCGCTTTCTTAATGTGATATAACGCAATCTGAATACAAAGAAAGCTTTCATGCCTCGCAAGCCATTTGCAGCGGTAATCCGCATAGGTATTTCTGAACATCTGTATCGTTTTCTTAAGATTTGAGGTGAGCCAAGGCGGCATCCATTGAAATGATAGTTCGGCCATCATACAATACAATAAGTGTTGTAACAGCTTGTCTATAGAGGGGGAATTAGCTTGTACGGTTTATTAATAGTGGATGACGAGAAATCGGTTGTTGATAGTCTCGCGCTGACAATTCCCTGGGAAGATTATGGCATCCAGGAAGTGCATAGAGCTTACTCGGCTGCGGAGGCTCTCGATATCGCTTCCAAATACGCTGTTGATATCATGATTACCGATATTCGTATGCCCGAGATGGATGGTTTGGAGCTTATTTTGGAGATTCGGCGATTCTCCAGTAAAATTAGATGTATTATTTTGTCTGGTCACGATGAGTTTGAATATGCCCAAAAAGCAATTCAGTATCAGGCTGCTAATTATCTGCTGAAGCCGATAAATACCGATGAGCTCATCCAAGCTGTAACAAAGGCTATCGCCAATATTGAGCACGAATGGGAACGCATCAGTTCATTTCAGCAAATTCAGCATGCTCTTCACGCCAATATGCCCTTGTTGCGCAATCAGCTGCTCAAGGAACTTCTTCAGAACAAAGCCATGAGCCATCAGATTTTGGCCGGGCGTCTCAGCATGCTGGAGATTCCCTTTGCGTCCTCTGACCCCTTTATTATGATGGTCATTCGGATGGAGGAAGAATTTTCCGGTTATGATCTTCGGTCATTATCCTTGCTCGAATATGCTGTAACCAATATAGCCGAAGAAGTGTTTCAGCATCCGTTCAAGCTGTGGCATTGCATTACAGAGCAGGGATATCTGGTATTTCTGATCAAAAACAGTGATCTACATGCACTCGATTCAGTCGACTCCCACGCGGTCAGACTGCAAAACAATGTGCAAAAATTTTTAAAGGGAGCCATCTCCATTTGTCTGAGTAAAGAGCAATTCTTCCCTGACCACCTCTCCGATCTATATTTAGCCTCCGTGTCAGCCATCAATCGGAATGTGGGCAGCAACAAAAGCTATTTTATTACGCTGGACAAAAAGGATGCGGATTCCCATGAACAGCAAAACCTCATTAATTTGTATGAGCCACCCTTGCTCCCTAACTTGCTGGAATCAGGTAATTGGGATGAGGCCATAAGCAAAATTTCCAGAATTCTTTTCTTGAACGAAGTTGGCAAAGAACTGTCCCACGATCAATTGTTTACAGTACTACTCTACCTGTCTTCCACATTCTCGATTTCACTAAAATCGCAGGACACGACGGTTGAGGAAATGCTTGGGGAGGAGTTCGAATTTTTGCTTCGGAAAAAAAGCCAGTTATCCGGCCAACGCATATATAGCTGGGCAGAGAAAATGATTAATCAGCGACGCAAGCAGGCCTCCAATCAGCTGATGAATGCGCACGAACAAATTACGTCTAAAGTGAGAACATACATTCAGGAGCATTTGGCAGAAGGTATCTCCCTTCAGGTCATTGCCGATTATATCGGCCTGCACCCCGTTTACCTGTCCAAGGTGTACAAAACGGTCACTGGAGAAACGATTGGTGATTATTTGTACAGCTTACGTATGAACAGAGCATCTTACCTGTTATTGAACTCAGACCTCAAAATTGCAGATGTCAGCAAGGCGCTTGGCTTTTTGGCTCCGCCGCATTTTATAAAAATATTCAAAAAGCATTATGGTTGCACACCACAGGACTTTCGCACTCGTTAACGAAATGAATGGAAAAAAAAGGTCTTGGCCTATCGCTCATTTTAAAAGGAGAATGCACCGGGATTGCTCCCAGTGCATTTTTGCAGTTCGTATAAATCTATTATGGCTTCACCGTAGTTTTGTCCAATTTTCCCAAAACATGAAAGAAACTCACTACTCCACATGGCCAAGGATAAACGGTCGCAGCTTGAGCTTGTCTTTATTTTGAATATCCGCCTGACAAGGTCATGACCAAATTAGCAGCCTTTTATAGGCTTTCACCCATTCCCCTGCTCAACTGCCTACATACAATACATTAGACTAATGAACAGGAGTGATGTGATATGACATTTTTACCTCCTTTTGGACCTGGTGGAGGATTTGGCGGACCTGGGGGTCCCGGAGGACCAGGAGGACCCGGCGGATTTCCTGGTCCGCCATCGTTCCCCGGGGGTGGAGGCGGCGGACCACAAGGCGTGCAGGCACCTACCGGACCGCCACCATCATTCATTCCACAGCAACCCGCTTCGTTATATGCGGTAGATCCAAGAGCCATATCCGGCTGTTTGTTTCGCTACACATATATTTGGCCGGATCGTGGTCCCGGCTTCTGGATGTACCCGGTATTTGTCGGTAGAAATTCGGTGGCTGGCTTCCGCTGGAATGGCTTCTTCTGGCTATACACCGGCATTGATCTGCAGCGAATCAGCTCGTTTAGCTGTTTCTAGAAGTAAATCCCCCTGTATGCGGATTAATCCACATACAGGGGGATTTAGATTTATGGAATATTCACCTTGTCTAAAGCAACTTAATCAGCTTTTCTAGCTCATCAACCAAACTTTTTGCAAGTTCAAAATTAGTATCTTTTAAAGCCAATTCAATTTTCATTTCAACAGACTTTTTCTTTTGTTCATTTTCTAGATAGTTTTCATCAAAATGACTCGCATAAATCATCTGTCTGAATTCTTCTATACTCATTTTACTAATCGTTCTGTCCTCAATAATTAAAACATAATCCATACCATTTACAACCGAATAAAAATCATGAGAAATCATGATAATCGCACCTTTGTAGTCTTCAATGGCTTTCTCCAATGCGATTTGTGTATAGATATCCAAATGGCTTGTTGGTTCATCCAGGAGCAATACGTTGGCTTGACTGGCAGAAACTTTAGCCAATTGAAGCATGTTTTTTTCACCGCCAGACAATGATTCAATCTTTTGATCAAGGATTTCTCCATCAAAGCCATAGTTTGGAAGATACGATCTAATTTCATCATACGTTTGAAACCCGGAATCTATGAATTCATTTAGGATGGTATTCGAATCCTTTAACATTTCGCCTTGAACCTGAGATAAATAGGCCACTTTAACATCGGTATCTATTTCAATGGAATCCTGATTATTTTTAAAGATTTCTCGGAGTAAAGTCGTTTTCCCGGTACCGTTAGGACCGATCAGGGCTACTTTATCTGTCGATTTGATCTCAAAGTTCACATTTTCCAAAAGCAACTCGTCAAAGGAAACGCTATAGTTATTGACGTTAACTACAACGGTGTCTTCCATTTCCTTATCGATCCCAAAACGGATATTTGGCTGTTTGATATCGACAAAGGGTTCTTTTATTCGACGTGCTTCCAATCTCTCTTGAAACTTGACTCTGGCTTTTAACGCTCTGCCTCTCGAGGCTTCCGAATTATATGTGGCGATCTCTCTAAGATTGTCGATGATGTGATCGTATCTCTCAATTTCTTCAGCTTCTGCAACCGCGATTTCTTGCAGTTCGATCTTAGACTGAAGCAGTGAGAAGTTATAATCGATATATCGCCCGTCAAACTCCTGGAGCTCTGTGTTTTCTAGGTGTATGATTTTGTTGAAACAATGATTCAACAGATACCGGTTGTGTGTAACGACCAGCAGCATTCCCTTGTGGGAGTTAATCAATTTTTTAAGCGCGTTCAGGTTTTCAAAGTCTAGAAATACATCGGGTTCGTCCATAATCATGAAGTCTGGACGATTCAGCATTTCCTTCATCACTTGAATAAGTTTGAATTCCCCGCCACTTATGGCGGATATACTAAGATCTTTGAGCTTCATGAGGTTGGCAAGGTTTAACTGTTTATTGATGTTTTTTTCGAAATTGTCCCCATCCATCGCTTCGAAGGCATCCAAAGCCAATTGAAGCTTTTCCATCAGGGAATCCATATCCGATGTGGTGGCCATCTCCGCATAAATCGCTGTAATTTCATCTTGTATCTTGATGAATTCTTCTGCGATATATTCAAAAACGGTCATTTCTTTTGTTTTGTCTACTTGCAAAAACTGACTCACATACCCGATTCTGCAATCAGGGTCTATCTCTAACCTGCCCTCGAACAAATATCGTTCCGGATCCATCAGGATATCGATCAGTGTACTCTTTCCACTTCCGCTTGTTCCGATAAAAGCACAATGTTGTGCCTCTTCAAACGTAAATGAAATGTTTTTATATAGTTCCTTTTGTGGAAATGAGAAGGATAAGTTTTCAACTTTTATCATAGTGTTACCTTTCTTTACAACTAAATTGGTGGCTAGTATTGAATATATTGTCGAACACAGACTTTTAGAGTAACACTGTTTACCACCAAGTACAATCGATTTTTAGCCCTTACCCTCACTTCGAAATTTGAGTACGCTCTTTCCTAGTGATTAGAGGGATGGATTTTATGAATAAGTAATATTCCATCATACTGATCGCGAGGTATCATCTTTTCATCTAAAACTCCCCATGCTTTGGCAATTCGAGGTGTGTACATCCATTCCGTTGTTGGACTTAACTCCTTGTCCTTCATGTTGATGAACCGGGCTGGACCCATTTCAATTCCTGCAATATCTTCAAGACTTCCTTTTTTGTGAGGCAGGACTTGCTCTTCCTCTCCATTGTTTTTATATGCGCTTCCCTCATATGCATACAAACCTATAACATAACCAGCTTGCTTGAGTGAGTATGGAAGCATCTCACCCATGGTTGGATATGGATTATTATCATAATCGTATCCGTTATGCTCTGTGATCATTGTGGAATTATTCTTACGTATATGATAATTGTGTCCCCATAAAATAATTTTCTCCTCAGGATAGACTGTTTCTGCAAGCCATTCTACATTATCAGCCATCACGCGATCTCGTTCATAACTTCCCAATTTCAAATGCTTCTCAGGGTCTACTCCTGCTAGCAGATTTACAATATGAGGATGGTAGTTATCCAACATGTCTAACCTATTTTGTAAGACGCGATCTACCAGAGATATCAGATTGAGTTGCTCTTTCTGATTCCTGCTTAATTCAGCTTTGTTGTCTCTTACAAACTTTTGGAGAGTAATATATTTTTCTTTTATTTTCTTCTTTTGAATATTAAAATCGTCTACTTTGTTAACCATGTTAAGCTTTAAATACCAGCGTTCCGTTTGCGCAAATGCTGTTGCTTTATTCTTGTCGACCTTAGCAAACCACGCCTCAACGAATTGAATAAAAGACTCCGACGTGCCTTGTGAATCAAATCCAGTTAATATAAGAGGATGATCCGTGTAGCTTTGTTGTGCAATGTATTCAAATAAAGGTAAGTTCTCTTCAACCTGCCACACGCCATAGACGGAGCTCTTCATCAATTCCTCTGGCGTTGTATTATGTATTTGAGCATATGCAGTAGTAGTATCGGCTAGATTGGATTCAAATGCAATGACATCATATCCTAGTTCTTCATGCAAAAATTTTACGAGTCTTACTTTCATTGAATTGTATTCTGATGTTCCATGCGATGCTTCTCCCAAGCTAACGATTCGTTTATCCGCTAAAATAGACTTTAGAAACATCAAATCAGAGTACTGATCATTTTTTTCTGCGTTAACGGATGTAATCGTATTTGCATTTGAGCGAACGCTCTCTTTCCAAATTAATTCTGAAGATATTGTATTCTTCTTGTCTACTAAAGTTGATCCAGACATATATGCCACCGGACCAATGGACATCACACTGAAACTGCACACCACTGTAGACAATAACACTTTTCTAACCAACTGATTCATTAGGCTGACACTCCTCTGTTTTTATGTATATCAGCCTAACATCTGGAGTTTAAAACCAATGCACGTTGCGTTTAAGATTTGTTTAAAAATGTATCAAATATTATGGGCTTTAGCTCTATAATGCTCTGTAAATGTATACAAAAAAATCGTCAGCATTTCTGCAACGATTCCTAATGTCAGTCTCTATTTGAAAACAGCAGCGGATTACTTTTTATTTACGCACACTTCTCTTTTTAATTTCTAACAAATGTTATGGAGTGAACGTATCTGTCATCCAATTGAAGAATCTTTCCTTTTCTTCATAGTGTGGGTAGTGAGCCGATTCTTTATAAGAAATAAATTCTTTCTTGTTAGCTTTAATTCCGTCAAAAAACTGTTTGGCAGCATGGGACGAAGTCATAAAGTCATAATCTCCCATTACAAAATAAAATGGCAGATCCAGCTTCTTAATTAAGGAAGGCAATGGACGACTCATCACTTCACCAATTAGAATTCCTTGTGAATAAGTCATTCCTTTATGATAACGTATGACATCGAGCATGTTGTATTCACTGCTGAACGCCATTCCAAGAAAACTGTCATCAGGGTTATCCATCAATCTCGCGGCACCTTTGTATCGTGTAACAATGTCTCTCGGTGTAAATGTCTGCCCTTGATTAATGGCTTCAGAAACCTGATTAAGTCTTGCTATGTCATCATCATTACCTGCAAGCTGAGCTTGTTTCATTACATAATTCCAACCGTCTATCTCACTCTGCTTGGTATCTCCTACCTGACCAATTCCGATGTAGGCTTCATATTTCTCCGGTGCTTTATGGGCAGCCAAAGAACCAATGTAAGTACCGAAGGAATGGCCGATCAGGATCACCTTTTCCTTGCCAAGCCGTTCAGATATATAATCCGTGATGGTCAGTATATCATCAACCAGCAAGTCCGTTGATAAATTGGAGTAATCCTCAAAAAAATGATAAGACTTTCCGCTTGCTCTTTGATCATAGTTCACAATGGTAAATCTGGATTCCAATACATCCTGATATTGCTTTGCGTGCGGAATTTCAGACGCGCTCGGCCCACCGTGTACATACAGAATAACCGGATTCTCTACATTTTGACCGCGGATCATGATTTCATGACCTGTTCCATTGATCTCTACTTGTTCCAGTACACTAATACTATTTTCCCCTTTTATTTTCGGAGTCCATGTTGGAAAGTAAAGAACCACCATTGAAAGTATTAAAACAGCAATACCGATCCCAAAAAATATTTTTTTCATTTTTTTCATTCGAATTACCCCTCTCTGCGCTTCAATCTTCCGAAATGATTGTTCCGCTTGTTATAAATTTAGACTTTAAAAGTCATATAGACATAGTGCGATTTAGTCATGAATTGACCTATGACATAAAAAATCGGCAACTCCAATGAGTTGCCGATTTTTTATGAACATCAGTAATATTCTACCTGTTTATTCTTCCATCATTCCTGAATCTTTGGCTTTGCGAGTTGCCTCCCTCCTTCCTTTCACATCCAATTTGGAATAGATGGAAGAAATATAGTTTTTAACGGTCCCTTCACTAAGAAACAAAGCCTCAGCAATATCTTGATTGCGCAAGCCAGATGCCAACTTGTGAAGTACTTCAATTTCACGTGCGCTCAATCCGTACTCGTTGCTCTTTGGAGCAGCAGACGGGGGGATATTTTTTATCAATTTGGCAGCCACTTCCTGAGAAATCAATGTACCTCCTGTATGAACCACACGTATTCCTGCAGCCAGCTCCTTGGGACGGATCGCTTTGAGTAGATAGCCCTCTGCTCCATGACTTAATGCCGTCAAAACATAATCCACTTCCTTATAAGAGGTCAGCATAATGATCTTAATCGCCGGAATCTGCTGCTTAATTCGTGACGTTGCAGCAACGCCATCCATGACGGGCATATTAATATCCATTAGCACGATATCAGGCTGAAATTGTTTACTGCCTTCAATGGCTTCTTCCCCATTTTTGGCTAATCCGACAATCTCAAAATCTTCTTCAAGAGACAGGACAATATGCAGACTTTCCAGAATAAGCTCTTGATCGTCGACAATTAATATTCTAATCTTCTGCATGTAACATCACTCCATTTAATGGAATTTCGCATCTCACCTCGGTGAACGACGTGGCTCCAGATGAGGATGAGAGGGTAAGCTTACCTCCAATTTCCTGAATCCGTTGCTTCATCGTGGTCAAGCCAAAGCCGTATTCCAATTTGTCCAATGGCTTACCATTATTTCGAATAACAATATGTAAGGCTTCCTCAACAAAGGAAAGCTCCAAATTCAGCTTAGACGCTTTTCCGTGTTTTAGCGCATTCGTAAACGATTCCTGAATCATGCGAAGAATAGCTTGTCGCGCTTTAAGAAGCATTGCATGTTCTGTCATAGGCAGATCCAATGTAACATTCGTTCCAGTGTGCTCGGCAAAGCTATCAGCAAGTACGCTAATCTGCTTAAAGAGGCTAGTATCGTCTTCTCCCATTTCGTGAACAACATCTCTCATTTCGTCGAGATTCCTCTCGGCTAACGCTCTCAAGCGAATAAGTCTATCTTTCACCTCAGCAGGCTTATGATCCAATAGAGCAATGGCCGCATCCAGACTCATGATCAGGGAAATAAAGGAATGCCCAAGTGTATCATGGAGTTCCTTGGACATACGACTTCGTTCTTCCATTAACGTTAATTTCTCGACCTGAGCGGCATAATGGCTCAACAACCTGTTCTGATGTTCAACTTCAACCGCCAAGGCATTTTTCTGACGATAAGCATTAGCTATGAAGCTTACCCATATACCAATAAAGCAAAATAACAAGTTGTCGAACCCCATACTCATGCTCAGGTTCAAGGTGTATCCTTGATTGAACAGGAAGACGAATGGTATCAAAAAAACAGAAGGGATAATCCAAAATGTCTTTCTGGTCAATAAGTAGCCCATGGTTAGGCTGGGAAGCAAGTAATCAGGCGAGGAGATGAATTCAGAATGGATAGTCATATTCACATAATATGAGCCGCCAAGAACGACCTCGGTAATACAAAACCACAGATTGTTCAACCGCAGTTGTGGAAACCAAAATAAGATCGGGACAAGGAAGGCCGCCAAAAGCCAGATGATCTCCAATTGAACGTGAGCCGAGTCTCCGGGTACAGTTAGAATTAGAATGGCAAGCAACAAGTAATGATAAAAACGAAGCGAGAATATACTCCAGTCCATGAAAGCAATGATTTTTTTCATTCTAGCTCCTAGATAACGAGAATCATTGAACGATGACTGCTCTGACTCCACGAAAATATTTTTCCACTCCCTACTCATCAAGTTTTATCACTACCTAAGAGTAAATCTTAGATTATTTCGCAAGAAAAATACAGTTCTTTTCCAAGTGGTCATAATTCTTTACGGCTTATCCATCTTGGGCATATGATCCATGAGAGTGTATATACTACAACACTAAATGCAGCTACTATTCCGTATACTAAAAGAGATTTTCTTCTATGTTCATATAGTAGTCTAGCAATGTTCTTAACCCTGCAATGGCAAGGGCAGTGACTACATAAGAAAGGATTATTCCGGCTTACTTTTTTCTCCATCAAGTAAAAAAGAACAAGGAATGTTCACACTAGCTGGCAGAAATGCAAAAATAAGAAAAAAGTATACATTCACATATACAGTAGATAACTCAAAGCTCGATAATATCATTGAAGTAATAATACAAATTACAGTAGCAACCAACTGTGAGATCCCTTCCGGCGTTATCGTTTCTCGTTAGTTCAATCCGATCACTCTTATTCTATGGTTTCTTCATAAAATACTACTGACATACCGTTGTCAGTAGTGTTTTTATATAGTTGGAGTAAGCAATTGTAAAGGAGTAGAAGTAAATGCGAAGTGTTTTTGATCCAAAATGTATTACTTATATATAGGAAGGATGATATCTCGTGAATTTTGCTTCTGTGCGCATCATTACTGATGATGTGGATCGTCTTGTCGGGTTTTATGAGAAAATTACGGGTGTCTCAGCAGAACGCCCTGCACCTGTCTTTGCCGAACTTGTTATGCCATCGTGCACTCTAGCGATCGGCCACTCCCAGACGGTGCAACTATTTGGCGCTGGTTCAGCTGTCGCGGCCAACAATCGTACAATCATTATTGAGTTCCATGTCCACGATGTCGATGCGGAATACGAGCGCTTGAAGCCGTTTGTCGATGAGTGGGTAAAGACACCTACCACAATGCCTTGGGGGAATCGTGCTTTGCTGTTTCGCGATCCTGACGGTAATCTGGTTAATCTCTTCACACCGGTGACCGAGGAAGCAATCCAACGTTTCAGTGGTAGGCATGCTTTCTAACGATCTCAATAAATGCTTCTACTTGAATGTTCTGATTATATCGACCGTTTCTGTAATCAACATCCGTGAGTATATTTGTATATTTAACAGAATGTCTAAGAGAAAAATTAAGGTTCCACTGGCATAAAGCTGGTGGAGCTTTTTTGGTTAATGACAACGTTTCTTGATGCAAAGTAACTTCTACATTCGGTTTGAGTGCACTGGTACCACAAATGATCACATTCTCCTGCGTATATGTATATACAAGTTTAGTGTTGGTCTTCATTTTCCTCTTCAATATTACGATAAATAGTATGGGGTTATATGAATAACCATATTTACTTTATTACATCCAAGGGGGAACCGTACGTGAGACAGACTCGCAAAAAAAAGATGGATTTAAGGTTCAAATTGTATTTGATTATTCTGGTTCCGCTACTGGCCATGGGCGGTCTAATTATGTGGGCCACTATCGACTCCAGTGAAAATGCATCATTAATGACCATGCAGCATAACAATCAGCAGCTGGCTGTGAATACCGCCTCTCAACTTGGTCAGGAATCGGAATTAATTAAGACATTATCTTCTACTGTTTCAGAGGAGAGCAAGGAATATAAAAGTCTTAGGGACGAACTCGTTAAAGTTAGGCTTCAATCGGGAGCCTTGTATGTTTATATGTATAACAAAACTTCGGACGGGTGGATCTACACCGTGGATGGAGCGGATTGGAATGATACAGAGTATAGTCCTTACGGCACTGCAATGGAATTCAATCCCCAGATTCAGGAACGCTTATTACGCGGTGAAGTTGTCACAACAGGCATTGTAGATGATCCAACCTGGGGACAGCTATTGTCCTCCTTTACACCAATCAAGGATTCGCAAGGTACTGTCATTGGCTATCTGGGCGTTGATATTTCTGCTGGAGCAGTGAATCAAGTCTCCGCTACATCTGTGAATAATGCTTATCAGACCATAATCCCGATTTTTGTGGTTGTACTGATTCTTTCTTTGGTCATGATGTTATTCGTAGTAAGAGGCATTCTCAGACAAGTACGCGATATTAAGTCAAGCCTCGAACAGGTTGCTGATGGGAATCTCAAAGTCGTATCCACACATATGACCAATGATCAACTCGGTGACATCAGTGATTTGATTAACATCATGGTTGCCCAATTGACGAACATTCTGATGGGAATACAGCAAGGATCAAATACGTTACAGCATTCATCCAAAGATATTTCGGAAACCGCTCAGACGAACCAGCGTCAGAGCGAAGAACTTTCCAGAGCGATTGAGGAGATTGCCATGGGTTCAATGAAACAGGCTGAAGAGACAGAACACTCCGTCCAGCACTCAGAGAATCTCGGCAAAATAATGGATGAAGTAGGTTCATATGTGAAACAGTTTACTTATACTTCAGAGCAGCTATCTTCTGTCCAAGTACAAGTTACACGTGAACATGAGGTTCTGCTTGAGAAGGGCCGAGAGAATGCCAAGCGTGTTGAGCATCAACAGGATATTTCCAGGTCTCTGACGACTCAATCCGAACTCGCTTCCTCTATAAGCGGTCAAATTCACAACATTTTAAAACAAACTCAAATACTATCCCTGAATGCTTCAATTGAAGCAGCCCGAGCTGGAGAAGCAGGTAAAGGCTTTGCAGTCGTTGCTGGTGAAATGGGACAGCTCGCTCAACAATCCGAACGTTCGATCCAGGAGATTGATGAGATCCTGGGTTCATTTGTTCAAGAAATACATCGGATGGGCAGTCATTTTGATGCGAATATGGTAGCAGTTAGGGAACAGGAGAAACAGATCGCTGATTGCCTCCAGGCATTTAGACAGGTTAGCCGCTTATCGACCGAAGTGCATGAGTTGGCTCAGAGTTTGGACAGCCGGACAATGGATATGCACTCTATTCGTCAGGAGTTGGAACAGAACCTCAGTTATATTGCTTCCGCAACCGAGGAAACTTCAGCCATGGCCGAAGAAGTCACGGCTAGTGCTGTGGAACAGCAACGGTCGGCGAGCGAACTGTCGAACATCTCCGGGGAACTCGCTGGTCTTGCAGGGGACCTCAAATCATATTCCGATCAATTTCAGATCGAAGTCCGTAAATCAGGTCCATAATAAAAAGACGGGTGTAACCAAAGTTATTAACGACAAAATGACAATGGTAATTTATGAGAAACACCTATAGAGGAATAGCCAATGGATTAAGTTAACCGCCTTTTAATGGGCGGTTAACTTTTGGTATGAGCTCCCAAGCCCAGCTACTTCATAAATAAGGCACTAAAAATAAGAACATCCTGCAAGAAATGAATCGTCAGCGCCCAGAAGAATCCTTTCGTTTCTAACATCGATTTGGCTAAAAACCATCCGATAAACGCTGCCATAATTACACCTGCTATCCCGCCTGGATGTCCAAAATAATGAACGGCGCCAAAGATTGCAGCGGCCAGTCCTTGAGCTACATACGAAGACAAACCATATTTACCTACAACGGCAACAAATGAAAACCGAAAGATGATTTCTTCAGAAAAAGCATTCATTAGTGCAAACACAAGGATGAGGACAACACCGGGATACAGCTCCAGTCTTACGCTTTCGCCGTGCACCACTTGGAAGTAGATAACGACAGATGTTACCAACGTAATGATGACCGCAAAATTTAGACCTAAGTGTTTCCATGTCTCTTTTTCTTTCGGCTTAATGCCGATCCACGGTTCGGGCCGAATTTTTCCATCTCGCTTTTTCAGATTTAAATACCTAAGTCCCCCCTTACCTGCCAACACGTATACAATGCCAATCACAATAACAGCTAATAACAACACCGTAATTTGATAACTAATCTCCAGGTTGTATACATCGCTGTCGAAGACCTTTAATGGGAGAAGCGGACTACTTCTAAACCATAACAGGAGAGGTGCGCAGGCAACCACCACGATCGTGATCAATAGGATGGGAATGAGGGTGGATCGTTTTTTATTCATTTTATTCTCCCTTGTTTGGATGACTTAAGGTTTCCAGCGCATGCTGACACCATTCCGTAGTCATCCGAAGATATCTCTCCCCATAGTCCAGGGTTAACAACCAGAGCTGGGCTTGCTTGCTTTTCCCTTTAGGAACACTCGCTTTAATTCCTGCCAACATCGTGATGAGCTGTTCGTTAGCTGTTAATTCCTCTTCAAGAAAAGTGATGAGTTGCGGGATATGACGTTCATCGGAGACAAAAAGCTTCATCAGCAGTTCGTTTCTCATTACGGGTTCTTCAGGTGGCAGAGCCAGCCAGGAATCAAGTTGGTCACATCCTTGCTCTGTAATGCCGTAGACAATTTTACGTCTCCCCGTCTTCGCTTCTTCTATCACCGAAACTGAGCCTTCTAACTGCAATTGTTTGATACTCTTATGAATATGTCCATACGATTCGTTCCAAAAAAGGCCGATGCTCTCCTTCGAAAACTTAACAAGCTCATATGCGCTCATGGGCTTCACACGAAGCAAGCCGAGAATCGCAAAGTGGGTGGTATTGATTCTTTTCATATGCCCTCCCATTCAAAATATATCTTTGAGATATATACAATTAGCATATTACTCCATTAGGATGAAGATTACAATTCATTTTTAGATATCTTTCATTCTGTTCTACAATACAAAAAGGAGTGATTACCGTAAGGTAACACCCCTTCCTATCTATAATAATGCAACATGCCTCAAATCATTTTTGAGTGCTGCTTAAACCTTTTAATTCCATGCCTCTTGTAAAAAACACAATTCCAATTGCAGCAAAGGTTACGTAATTACTTATCTTGGCTATTACTTCTTCATCATCCTCATAATTGATCCAGAACAAAAGAACGAATGGTGATACTATCATTAACACTTTCATAGCTAACATAAATACATAATGAATTCTTTGCTTACGCAAATTGCCTTCTTGTGAGGTTATTCTAAGGCTAACCTTAGAAGAGTCATAGATCGTTATTAATAGTGCGATGATGCTTGAATATGCCGTTATTTTCAAACCAATCTCAATCCATGGAACAAATGCTGCAACGGCGATACCCAGATAAATCCCAGCAGCTAAGTAAAAAAGGTTAATCTTAATCTTTCTGTGCAAAATCCCTCGCTCCTATCATATCACCTGTATATTTTACCATCATTATACAACAAAAAGTATTTGTTTACCTTTGTTTTATGAAACATCGCAGACAAAAGGTCGAGTTCGTTTACAGAGATTTTCATCGCTCAAAGACTTCATTTTAGCTCCTCTTTTTTCGATATATTAGGTACAGATTTAATTTAAATTTTAACTATCAGGTTCTGAGTTAGATCTGTACATTGACATACTTAGGGGGAACTGAAGTGAAAACAAAGATAGGATCCATTCTAAAAATGAGAACGTTAAGGGCTAAGTTAGTTTCTTTGTGCTTGGTTATACTTATCGTGCCCACAATCGTAATAGGGTTCAGTTCTTATACCGTTTCAAAAAATGAAATGAATGAATCCGGTAAGGCCGCACTTGAAAATAGTGTCCGAATGGTCATTGGTATGATTAATCTCCTCAACGAGCAGGTAGAGAATGGAAGTTTAACATTGGAGCAAGCGCAGGAAAAGCTCCGCGTAGAACTGCTCGGTGAAAAGAATGCAGATAATAAGCGGCCTGTAAAAAGTGAATATACTGTAGGGGAAACAGGATATCCATGGGCTGTTGGCAAAGATGCACATTCCGTAATGAATCCTTCAAATGAAGGTCAGGATTTGACAGATGTCGTTACAGAAGATGGCGTATATTTGGGAAAAGAGCTCGTTAATGTTGGAACAGCCGGAGGCGGATTTGTCACCTACAAGTGGGCTCTACCGGATACAGGTGAGGTAGAAACGAAAGTTTCATATGTTGAAATGGACCCGCATTGGGGATGGATCATCGGTTCGGGTGCCTACTTAAGTGAGTTTAACAGTGGTGCCACACAAGTATTGTATCTTGTTCTTATAATTATGGCTGTGGCGGTTGTTCTTGGTTCCATTATCGTTAGCATCATCTCAGGACGCCTAACGAAGCCGATCCTTATGGTCGCTAAGCGATTGAAATCCGTTGCGGACGGTGACCTAACCGTTGAAGAAGTTAAGATGAAGTCCAAAGATGAGATCGGTGAGCTTTCACAGGACTTTAATCATATGATTAAAAACATGAGAACGCTTATTAGTCAAGTCGATCTCTCTACCAAGCAGGTAGCCTCATCTTCCAAAGAGTTGACTCTTGGTGCGGAGCACACCAGTCAGGCAACTGAGAATATCACCATTTCCATCCAAGAATCTGCAGCCGGTGCACAAGAGCAACAAATGATGCTTCAACGGGCAACCAACTCACTCGAGGAAATATCGATCGGGATCCAGCGAATTTCGGAAAGCTCATCAACCATTGCCGATTCTTCTGTTGATGCGATGGAACTCGCGAACATAGGTGGTACAGCCGTAGAGCATACGGCGAAGCAAATGAATCTGATCAACAAGTCGGTTAATGAAACGGATGTAGTTATGAGAATGCTAGATGAACGTAGCCAGCAGATCGGTACGATGCTCATTGCAATTACGGATATTGCGAAGCAGACGAATCTTCTTGCTTTGAACGCTTCGATTGAGGCAGCCCGTGCAGGCGAAGAAGGACGCGGTTTCTCCGTAGTAGCTGCTGAAGTGAGAAAACTTGCTGAACAATCGAACCAGTCATCCGGGCAGATTTCTACGTTGATTCAAGATATGCGTACAGATATCGAACAATCGCTCAAAACGTTGAATCGAGTTAAACAGGACGTTGACTCCGGCATACAGATTGCTAATGAGACGGAACAACAGTTTAACAAAATCGTAGAGTCTACCAACTTTATCGCCCAACAAACGGAGGAACTTGCCAGCGTTACACAGCAGATCACGGCAAGCGTCCAAGAAATCACAGCGGGCCAGGAGCAAGTCTCCAATCTAGCACTTCAAGCTGCAGACAACTCCCAAAATATAGCTGCTTCTTCAGAAGAACAACTGGCTTCCATGGAGCAAATCACGAGTTTATCCACAACCTTGCAGGAAATGTCTCAAAAGTTAGAGCGTTTGACGATTCAATTTAAATATTAATTATGATTCTTCCAGGTCAAAAAAAGCAGCCGACCCCTTATACTTTGGTCGGCTGCTTTCTCCTTTTTAACTCACTTTAATCCACGATTATATTGCCCTCAGCAAGCTACACCAATCAAGCTCGCTTATAATTCCAGATCTGCAGCCCGGGCGTTCGCTTCAACCTGCTCCGGACTTTTGCATCCTGGAATGACGCAGCTAACGGCTGGATGCTTCAGACACCAGGCAAGGGCCCACGAGGCCATGTCGACCCCTTCAGGGACTTCATTCTTCTGGATTTCACTTACCAGCTGCAGTTTCTCATCGATCTCTTGACGCTCGCGTCCCTTTCTGACATTGTCATTGAACACGGCGCCCGGCTTGTACTTACCGCTCAGATAGCCGCTGGCCAGTGGGACTCTTGCAAGCACACCAAGGTCCTGCTCCTGACATGACGGGAATACCCTCTCCTCGGGCTTCTGGTCCAGACGGTTATATACGACCTGTATTGCCTTCGCGTTTAACTCACTAGCCTTGCTCGTCTGATGCAGATTATCGTTGCTGCCAATGGAGATACCAAGATTTCGAATTTTACCGGCCTGTACCTGCTTGTCCAGCATGGTCCACAGCTCGTCGTTATCAAACGCCTCATCTGATCCGGAATGGAACTGATACAAATCGATATAATCTGTTCTTAGGGCTTTCAGGGATTCTTCCAGTTGTACACGGATCTGATCCACACTCCAGGCATTGGTCCAGTGATCATGCCATTGATGACCAAACTTCGATGCGATCACCCAATCCTCACGCCGGTCACGGGACATAAAATCGCCGATAAAGTTTTCCGACATATGGTGAGGTCCGTAACATTCCGCTGTATCAATCAAATTAATACCAAGCTCTTTGGCACGGTAAAGAATATCATCGACTTCCTTCTGAGTATAGTCTTTACCCCAGTCCCCGCCAAACTGCCAGGTGCCCACACCTACGACGGATACATCCAGCTCGGTTTTGCCCAATCTTCTGTACTTCATGCTACTCACCTCGAGGTTTAATATGTTGGTCAATTGACCGAATGGAAAAATAAGTATTCAATTTACGATAACGCTTTCATAATAAAGGATAATTAACAAATTATCAATCTGAGGTATGCTCGTCGGTATACGCAAGAAGAACCCTCTCAAATTTAAAGGTTGACTTAATGTATCCCCTTTAAAGAAAAATGACTTGGCTTCACTCGTTTCACGCTCTCCGCTGGCTGAAGGCATAACAAATAAAGCCCCTTAGAAATTCATTGGATAAGCGGCACT
Organism: Paenibacillus sp. SRL342; assembly: GCF_984798905.1. Classification (NCBI taxonomy): domain Bacteria; kingdom Bacillati; phylum Bacillota; class Bacilli; order Caryophanales; family Paenibacillaceae; genus Paenibacillus; species Paenibacillus sp. SRL342. The sequence continues at coordinate 3,775,308 of NZ_OZ481790.1, read as the reverse complement.
GATTCCAATACCTTTTCTAAGGGGTCCACTTGCTTGATGTCAGAAATTAGAGAGTGAATTCTCTGTTTGCTTCATTGGATACCTGTAGGAACATCAGATTTATACTTTATCGCTTAATCCAACAATAGTTTCAAACGGTCGCAACACCAGCGGCAGCAAGCCATTCTCATAGTTGGTAAGCCAGATCTCTGAGAAGTTGAGGCCAAGCTCATCTTCCTCAAGCTCCACCATGTGTTCAGTAAGATTGATTACTACCAGCACCTGTTGGTCTGCCAGTGTACGTGTATATGCATATACACTCGGATGATCCGGCATATGAAGCTCATAAATACCATAAGTCAACGTATCGTGCTCTTTTCGCAGCTGAATCATTAGTTTATAAAATTGAAGAATGGAACGTTGTTCCTGGAGTTGTTTCTCTACGTTAATATGGATGTAATTGTCATTCACTTTCAGCCATGGCGTACCACTGGTAAACCCTGCCTCTTTGGCCGAGGACCATTGCATCGGCGTTCTGGAGTTATCACGACTCGAAGCCCAGATGATGTTCATGATCTCCTCATGCGACATCCCCTCTTCACGTTTGATCTGATATAAATTCTGGTCGGCGATATCGTTATAGTCCTCTATGGAAGGGAAAGACACATTTGTCATGCCTATCTCTTGCCCCTGGTAGATGAATGGGGTGCCTTGCATGAAAAAGTACATGGCTCCAAGTGCTGTGGCACTTTCATACCAATACTCTTTATCATTTCCCCAAGATGAAACTTTGCGAGGTTGATCATGATTTTCAATAAACAAAGCATTCCAACCGACGCCTTCCAGTGATTTTTGCCACTTGGTCAAGACGTTTTTCAGTTTGGGAACATCCAGTTGCCTGTCTGTGCTGTTTTTCCAAAGGTCCAGATGTTCGAATTGAAAGACCATATTAAATTTCCCTCTGACTTCACAGATCCAATCCAGCAGATCTTCTTGGTCCTCTACCTTTACTCCATTTGCTTCCCCAACAGTCACGACGTCATATCTGGATAATGTGTTCTCTTTCATTTCTTGCAGATAATTCTGGATTCCCTTCACATTCATATGCTTTTCAAAAGAGGAGATGTACTTGACGCCTTCTCTTATTGGCATGTCCAAGAGACCCTCTTCTTTGTGAATATGGCTGATTGCATCCACACGAAAACCATCAATCCCTTTATCCAGCCACCAATTCATCATTTCATATATGGATTTCCGAACCTCCTGATTTGCCCAATTCAAGTCTGGTTGTTTTTTGGAGAATAGATGGAGATAGTACTGTCCGGAGACTTCATCATATTCCCAAACAGAACCGCCAAAGATGCTCTCCCAGTTATTTGGTTCATCTCCATTCTTCCCATCTCTCCAGATGTACCAATCCCGTTTGGGGTTATCCAGCGAAGCTCTGGATTCAATAAACCACGGGTGTTCGTCACTTGTATGATTAATCACCAAGTCCATAATGAGTTTCATGCCGCGGTGATGCACTTCATTCAGTAATTGATCAAAGTCCGCCATCGTGCCGAATTCATCCATAATGGAACAGTAATTGCTGATGTCATACCCATTATCGTCGTTAGGTGACTTATACATCGGACAGATCCATATCAGATCAATACCGAGATCTTGAATATAATCCAGTTTTGAGATGATCCCCTTAATGTCACCAACCCCATCTCCGTTGGAATCCATAAAACTTCTCGGATAGATTTGATAAGCTACTGCCTCTTTCCACCATACTCTTTTCATTGAATACAATCCTTCTTTCTTGAGAACTGAACATTATATAACGTATTATGCTTTAATTATGAATAACGTACATTCTTGCTTCATATGGACGTAATTCGCTCTCCGAGAGTTCACCTGTATAGTTAGCTATCAAAAGCTGATGGGTCCCTGTCAATTGCTCCTGAAGCGGGAGTTCAGTCGTATATCCCTGGAAATTGCATAACACAAGAATTGTAGTACCATTCAGCGTTCGGGTGTATGCAAACACGTCTGGGTTCTCTGGAAAGATCAGCTTATAATCACCATATACGATGACTTCATGATCTTTTCGTAATTGAATTAACTTCCGGTAATAATGGAATATGGATTCAGGGTCATTCAAACTTTCCTCTGCATGGATATACGTATAATTTGGATTTACCTTAATCCAAGGTTCCCCTCGTGTAAAACCAGCGTTATCGGAAGTATCCCATTGCATAGGTGTGCGTGCATTATCACGTCCCTTGGCGTAGATCGACTCCATCACGCTTTGTTCAGGATAACCTTTCCCCATTCTTTCCTTATAAAAGTTGAGCAATTCAATATCCCGATAATCCTCGATCGAATATTGAACATTCGTCATCCCCAGCTCTTCACCTTGATATATGTAAGGCGTACCTTGCATGCCATGAAGAAGGGTCGCCAACATTTTAGCCGATTCAACTCTGAATTCTCCATCATTTCCCCAACGTGACACGATACGTGGCAAATCGTGGTTGTTCCAGAATAGACTGTTCCAGGCATCACCCTTAAGCTCCGTTTGCCACTTGGACAGCACTTTTTTTAATGCCATCACATCCAAAGGTTTAAGATCCCACTTTCCTTTGCCATCTTGTTCATCCAAACTGATGTGTTCAAATTGAAAGACCATTGAAAACTCACTGCCGTCTGGATTGCTGTACAGTTTGGCGATTTCCGGAGTGGCGCCCCATGTTTCTCCAACCGTAAGCAGGTCTTCTGCTTTTTGAAACGTCTCCTTGCTCAGTTCCCTGATGTATTTATGCAGATTAGGTCCGTTTCCCGTAATCTTCAAATCCGGTTCTTTACCGATTAAGTCGATTACATCAAGTCGAAAACCACCCACACCCTTTTCGATCCACCAATTGATCATGTTGTATATTTCCTGCCGGACTTTGGGGTTTTCCCAGTTGAGATCTGGCTGTTTTACGGAAAATAGATGCAAATAATATTGCCCGATCTCAGGCACCCATTCCCAGGCTGAACCACCGAAGGTGGACCCCAAGTCGTTCGGAGGTGTTCCTTCCACGCCATCTCTCCAGACGTAGTAGTCATGGTACGGATTGTCTTTACCTTTTTTGGCTTCTTGGAACCAGGGGTGTTCATCCGAGGTATGGTTCAACACCAAGTCCATAATGATCCGAATGTCACGTTTCTTGGCTTCAAGAATTAACGTTTCCATATCTTCCAAAGACCCAAACATCGGATCGATGTCCTGATAATCTGAAATATCATATCCGTAATCATCTTGAGGGGACTTGCAGACAGGTGATAACCAGATCGCACCAATGCCGAGTTGCTGCAAATAATCCAATCGGGACACAATGCCCTCCAAGTCTCCGATTCCATCACCGTTTCGATCTTGAAAGCTGCGTGGGTATATTTGATATACAACGGTTTCTTTCCACCATTTTTTATTTTCCATGTTCCATTCAACCTTTCTAATGTTATTCTTTGACCGATCCTACAACAATGCCAGTCACAAAGTATTTTTGCAGCAAGGGATAAATCAGTAATAGCGGGATAACAGCAACTACGATTTTGGCTGCGTTCAGGTTTTTGTTCGAAATTTCAGTCAGGTTGCTGAGTTCGCTGGAATTCGTGCCGGCTTGAAGCAAATCGGCAATATTCACATTAAGGGACTGAATATAGGTCATTAGCGGGTAATTGCTGACTTTGGTCATATAGATCAAACCACTGAAGAAGTCATTCCATGTACCCACGATACTGAATAAGGCAACTGTCGCCAGCGCAGGAATGGACACAGGGACATACACTTTGAACAAGACCTGAAGCGGATTCGCCCCATCGATGAATGCTGCCTCTTCAAGCGCTTTAGGTACAGCGGAGAAGAAATTCATCACGAGGATGACACTGAATATGGGGACAGCGCCTGGCAGAACGAGTGCCCATATCGTATTCAGCATGTCCAGGTTTTTGATCAGCAGGTAACTCGGAATCATGCCTCCGCTGAACAACATGGCAAAAATCATGATATTCATATAAATGTTTCTGCCTTTAAAATCTCTTTTTGATTTGGATAGCGGATAAGCCATCAAAATAATCAAAATCATGTTAAGCACAAGGGTGAGCGCGACACGCAAAACAGATATGCCAAAGGAACGCCAGAACTGTGCATCATCAATAATTTTGGTATAAGCCGCTGTTGTAAAATTGACCGGAACGAGACCTACAGCATTCGCGGATACCGCCTCGCTGCTGCTGAATGAAATGGCGACGATATTCCATAACGGAAGAAGGCAGACCAATGCCAGCATGATGACGATGGCATAGATGACAAACCGGCCAATTCGATCTTTGAAGTTTGAAGAATAGGACACAGGTTTGGCCTCCTTAGAATATTTTTCGATCCGTATATTTTTTGGCCAACTGGTTGGCAGACAAGAGCAACACAATGCCGATTACGGACTTGAACAAACCAACAGCTGTACCGAAGCTATACTGTCGTCCAACGAGACCGATCCGATAAACATAGGTATCCAGAATGTCGCCTGACTCGTAGACAACCGGGTTATACAGATTATAGACTTGGTCGAAACCGGCGCTCAAAATGTTGGTCAGACTCATTACGCCCATGAGCAGAATAATAGGTAGCATGCCTGGCAATGTAATATGCCACACTTTTCTCCACCAACTGGCTCCATCCATTCCTGCCGCTTCATACAGACCGGGATCAATCGATGTGATCGCAGCCAGATAAACGATGGAACTGTAACCAAACTCTTTCCATACGTCTGTACCGATAATCAGTGGCTGGAACCAGGTGTTGCTGCCAAGGAAATTAATATTTTCAAGGCCAAAGAACGCCAATATTTGATTCACAATGCCATCCAGACTGAACATGTTGACAACAACGGATGCCAGTACAACCCAGGATAGAAAGTGTGGCAGATAAACAATCGTCTGCACGGATTTTTTAACGTATTTGATACGAATTTCATTTAATAAAACGGAAAAAATGATGGCCATCATCGTTCCAAGAAGAATCTTGCCAATCGCAATCACCAACGTATTGCTGACGACCTGCGCGATATCCGGCAGCTTGAACATATACATAAAATGCTTCAAGCCTACAAATTCAGAGCCGAACATGCCCTTGGCCGGTATATAGTCCTGAAACGCTGTAATGATACCGACCATTGGAACATAGCTGAATACAAGCAAAAACAAAATGCCCGGAATCATCATCATATGGTACATGGCACCTGGGCCGAGCCGCCCTCGCGCTTTCAAATTCCCCTGTTTCATGGATGAACCCCTTTCGTTGAAGAAAGGCTGCGTATCGCAGCCCTTCCACTGTTCATGGATATTATTGTTTCGATGCGATCTCGTCTTCAATTTCCTGAATGACTTGATCACCACCCTGTTTTTTCCAGTTGCTCACGAATGTATCGAAGTAATCGAGCGGTTCTGAACCCGTTATGATTTTGATAAACGATTCCTGTTCCAACTTCGTCAGATTGGCCCACGTCTGTTTCATGCTTGGTGTAGTGCCAGAGAAAGCAGGTGTCATCCATACAAATTTGCTTTCTTGTGTCAGTTTGTCGATTAGTCCCACTCCGTTGATCCGCGAATGATATTTTGACCAAGCAGTCACATCATCCGTATCCATGTCACTCAAATAGGTTTTGATGCTTCCAATGTTGTTCTTCGATTCGGTTGTTCGAACCTCATCCAGGGGAATTTCTCCTTTGATTCCGCGAACCACATCAGAGTAATCATCCAGCAGCGATGTAGCCGAATTGACTTCGATATTAAAAGGTCTCGTGGAACCGTCTACCCCAGTCTCCTGATACTTGGCAGCTTCCGGCATGGTTGTTGCAACATCTTTATCATTGGCCAGTTTATCGTAGAACAGGTTTACAATCTTAACGGCCAGTTCAGGGTGTTCATATCCTTTTCTCACCACGATAAACTGATTGGATGGGTTGGCATGCGCCACGTTGACCTTGCCGTTTGCATCCTCTAACGTATAAGCTGAGAATTTCGCATTTTTATCCATCTGCTTCGCACTAATCAGTCCCCAGTCAGGGATATGCCACGGTCCAAAGGCGATGCCGCTTTGCCCATTGGCGTAGAGTGCAGTAATATCATCAAACGTGCGGGTTCCAAATTGCGGGTCCATGATGCCATTCTTGAACCAATCCGCCATGGTACCCAGCATTTTCTTTGTTTCTTCTGTTGTGGAACCGTACACGATTTTGCCGTCTTCACCATTCATCCAATATTGCGGGTAGGCTCCCTCGGTTGAGGCCACACCCAGCATCGTATAAGCAGAGCCATTATAATCTGTTGTATTCATCGTGTTCACAAATGGAATGCCTACCGGGTTTCCGGATTGGCCAGGATCTCTTTTCAGGAATTCCAGCGCTGTTTGCTCCACTTCATTCAGTGAAATGGCGCCATCTCCGTCTGCATCAAGTTGAATCCCCAGCAGATCCAACCAATCTTGACGGACCCAAACCATCGTTGGTGCGGAATCCAGGGAAGTCGCCGGAAGGCCCATCAAACGTCCATCGATTGTTGCATTGTCTAATGCCCGTCCATCATAGGAATCGTACATCTGCTTGATGTTATCTGTGGCATATTGATCGTAAATGGACGTCAGATCCTCAATCAGGTCATTATCCACCAATTCTTTCAGTTCGTCTTTGGAATCGACGCGCATCATGTCAGGCAATTCCCCGGATGCGATGGCGAGTGAAACTTGACGGCTATAATCTTCGCCATTGGCTTCAAATTGATCTGTAATCTTGGCGTTAAACGTGTCTTTGACCAGCCGGGTATACGCATTATTCTCATAGGTATCTCCAGCCGGCAGTTTTGGGTTGGCTGTGGTTACTCGTCCCATGGTTACGGTGATTTCGTCTTTATAGGCACTGAACGGATCTCCCGGCGTCACCTCATATTTGCCTGCTTCCTCTGCAGTAGGAGGATTGGAAGAGTCTCCACATGCCGCTAGGGCTGCAACCATCAAGGCAGACATGGACAGCACAGCGAGACGCTTCGTCAACCGGTTGCTTTTCATAGACCATTTTGTTCTCATCTAGTTCGATTCCCCTTTATTCTGATGTTCAATATATTTGTTTGCGCTTTCATTATAAAATGAAGTGGAGGCTAATCGAGATAGGGATAACACGTCCGTTTGGATAGAGAAATGGTTACAGTTTTCAGTCTGTATTAATAAGTATGGTTAACTTGTGATCATTTACCCTACCTACTGACCAACATTTGTCTATCTACCCCTATTCTCGATCAAAAACAAAAGCCGGCAGCTCCTAAACAGGAAACTGTCGGCTATTTATTTCCTCTACCTAGCTGCCGATATTCGCTTGGCAGAAGACCTGTCAGTTCGCGGAAAATCCGGCTGAAATATTTTTCATCCGTATAACCCACTCGCTCCGCAATCCAGAAAATCGTATTATTCGTATTGAGCAAGTACTCTTTGGATTTCTCTACCCGGATGAATCGGGAGTACTCATTAAAGGTTTTCCCCATTAGATCTTTGAAACATTGACTGAAATAACTTCGGCTGATGTTGAGTTGTTGGGAGAGACCTGAAGCTGTATAGGCCTGCTCCAAATCATGCTGCATGATCATCACCGCTTTTTTCACGGCATCGATGATTTCCTGTGAATACGAAGTCTGTTCATCTGCCTTTCGAATGCTTGCAGCAATCTGTTTGATCCATTCTTCAACCTCGTACCAAGACTCGAAAGAATGGATCATCGAGATTCTTCCAAGCGTAGTTTGGGCAAAAATACGGTTCCACTCCATTACGATCGAGTACAGCAATCCCATCAACTGACCTTTATGTAATCGTAAGGATATAAACTGGTCAATAAGTTGATTGTAGTAACTGTCATGGTGGGTCCATGGTGTCTGGAACCAACTTTGCTTAATCCGATCAAGGTCCTCATCCTGCGGTTCTTTTGAACCTGTGTCTTCCTCATTCATCGAAACGGCAATGACTTGGTTATTGGGGTTGTACGCATAGAATAAAGTCGTCTCTGTATAATTCCTAATCCAGTTTTTGATTTGCGACCATGTTCGCTCTTGTATATCAGACAAAACCAACAACGTACTATGGTGAACTTGATGCAGGCATTCCTTCAATTGCTGAATTAGTTGATCTTCTAGGGACGGGGGTGCAGCCCACATGCAGCTATTACGCTCAACCTCCCACCTTATCTCGTCTTCATGCGCAGTTAGCTCCATTGGCCACTTATGTTCTGATTTACGATCCTGTGAAACAAGTGCATACACATTTCGATAATGGAAATTGACTTCATTCTGCGAAGGCATCTTCCTTATCGTGCTTGTCAACCCGTTAATTCGGGTGTGTATCCGTTGCAGAACATGTTCGAATTGCTCTTTCTCCAGCTGCACTTTGGCTATATAATCGATGGCTCCGAGTCGTAGCGCTTCCTGGATATAATCGAAATCCTGATGTAGTGTTAACACAACGATATGAAGTTCGGGATAGAGCTGCCTCGCAGCTCGCATCAGTTCAATCCCTGACATGACGGGCATCGCAAGATCCGTTAGCATCAGATCGACCGGTTGGGTTTTTAGGAAATCCAGCGCTTTCGCCCCGTTGCTGGCCTCTCCTACAACCTCCATGTTGAACTCGTTCCATGGCATCGCAGAGCTAATGCCTTTGCGTACCAACTTATCATCATCTACAATCAATACCTTAATCATGCCGAGATATCTTCTCCTTTAATAGGCAATACGAGCAGTATGTTTGTCCCTGTTCCCAATTCACTCTCAATCACCAGTTGTGCTTGGTCCCCGTACTGTGCTTTCAACATGCGGTGAACGTAATTGAGTCCGATGCCCATCCCTACTTTTTGTTGTTCAGCTTCACGATTGTTCAGCAGATTATGAATGGTTTCCTCCGTCATACCTGCGCCATTATCTTGTATCATAATGTTCAACGTTGAAGTGCATGTCACTTCAATCTGAATAAAACCTTCGTCACTTAATCCATGATATAACGAATTTTCAACCAGCGGTTGCAGAATAAAACGGGGCACAGGAATCTGAAGCACTTGTTCATCTGCAGTAATACGGACGTCAAATTCAAAGTCATAGCGAATTTGCTGCAAAATCAGATACTGTCTTAACGCATCGATCTCCTCTTCCATGGTGGATACTTGCCCTAATTTGCCTAGATTGTAATAGAGCAGCTTGTTCAATGACTGCACCAGCTTGTCGATCTCCCCTTGTCCGTTCATGACCGCCAGCCAGTGCACCGTATCCAGCGTATTCATCAGAAAGTGCGGATTAATCTGATAAAGCAGTTTTTCCACTTCCAGGTCTGCACGTATCTTCTCTTTCTGCTGAACTTCCTTGAAGAGGTCACCAATCTGATGCTGCATATTCGAAAATTCACCCAACAGAAAATCAAATTCGGGAATCTGAGTGCGAGCTCGGCTCCCTTTTGTTTGTGGATTCTTGGACATTCCATTGATCTCCGAATGGAACAGACCGAGAGGTTTGTAGACCATCTTCCACAGGAGCCAAGCAAGAAAAACGGTAAAGCCGAGGAAAAATAAAGCGACCAGCAAAATTTGAAGCAACCACTGGTTTTTCTCCTGTTGATATTGAGACTGTGAAATGACCGATACGACACTCCAGTTCTGTGAGGAATCCTCTTTGAACCAGTGATACCCGCGGGATATTCCGTCCTTGGCAGGATCGGCCGTTAAGCTGGTGAAATTCTCCCCTACCTTCATGGCTTCCGGTATTTCGCTGTACACAATGTTGCCTTCACCATCCAGGATGAGATGAGATAATGCGCCGTTGTATTGATTGTAGCCCAAGATATCTTGAGTGAGGCGAAAGCCTGATTCTACGTAAATGAACACGTCGTTCCTCTCGGATAGTTGCACTTTGCGCATAGCAGACAGAACGAGTTGATCATCAAATCGGTTCATACTCATATGGGGGCCATAGTACTTAATGCCATAGGTTTGGAAGAGCACAGGCAGAGACTCAGGAGAGAAACGATCCTTAATCGGAAAGTTGCCGAACTGCGTAGTACCTTCTTTTTGAAAGTAATACAGGGTCAATCCGATATTAGGATTGGTGAAGGTGACAACACTTAACTCGTTCTTTAATTCGTCCCTAGCTTCAATCAGTTCGAAGATATCGGAGGACGGATTCAAGAATTCATCCATTCTTTTGCCTAAAGTACCCCTGTAAGATAATTGTTGCGTCACATGATTCAGATTGGTGATGGAATTCTCCAATGAGGATGTCGCCTGCTGTAAATTGCTACGGATACCATCATCGATCTTATTTGCGAAAATGGAGTCGATCGTATAATAAGAAATCGCAAATATACTGATAAAGGGGATAAACGCACTGAGAAAGAACAGTAAAAAGATTCTTTTTTTAAGTGTCATGGGGACCTATTCTCCTTCTGAAAATGAAACAGCAAGCCTCCTGCGTATGGAAGCTTGCTCTGAATATACATTCAAGCGGACACGCTGTCAGTATCCTGTCCAAGTCCAATTTCCTTTCATCATTATAGATTGATATTCAAATAAGTCAAACGCTTTCATACTGTGGGTATATAAAAAGTGCTACTCCTCAAAATGATGAGGAATAGCACTTTTATATGCGGATCTTACTTCAGTTGTAATCACTTCTTGTTCATGGAATGCTCAACATTTCAGTCTACTCTCGTACCGTCACATTTAATTTGTGTGATCTGGTTTCCCCTGAGGAATTGCGAAGTACCGCTTCATACTCGTAGATTCCAGGTGCCCTTCCAGAGATTGCGGTAACTGCAGACTGTGCACTAGGCGTATTGGATTGAAGCGATTGTGTGTCGATCAATACACCATTTTCGTAAAGTTCGTATTCGGTTGCGTTTATTCCCCACCATAGATTCATCGTGACATTAAAGTTGCCGTCACCGTCCCAGTTGTCATTCGACAGAACCGCTTGCCCTGGGGAAGCATCTGTGACGATGACTGTCAGTGGAACACTCATGGTTGAACCCAGTGCATTGATCAATTCTCCAGTATAGATATAGGTGCCATTTTTCTGTCCAGTAATATCCACTTGAACAGACTGGGCGGATGGGGATTGATCGACCAGAGAAATATCCTTAATCAATTCACCATTCTCATACAGCTTGAACTGATTGCCGTTATTCCCCCACCACAGATTCATCGTGATTGTATAGTCTCCGTCTTTGAGCCCCGTATCGTAACCATTATTATCAGATAACACCGGAGTGCCAGGGGCACCGTTTGCAAGTGGCGTTGTCTGATGGAGCCATTCCTCCCACTTAATCAGAACACTTGCCTGCTCATCCGTAAATACGGTGCCTCTAGCTGCTTGAACGTCATTACCGTAGGATGCAAGCAATTGACGCGCTTTTGCTCCTTCATGATCGTTTGCTGCCTGTTTGGCCTGCTGTAACGTGTTTGTGAGTTGATTAGCAAGAACACCAGCACTAGGATCGATCGATTCATCAGCAAAGGCGTTGGTCAGATTAATCAGGCTGTCGAATGTAGCAATAACGCCAAAACGATATTCTACCGTCTGTTCCCAGCCAGCCAAATCGGAGACCGTTGCCGTAACCTGGTTCAGACCGGGTTCCAATGTATACGCATAAGTGTCGAGAAGCACACCCTCCGGTGCTTCCACACCGGATACCGAATCGGAAGCTGTATATCCAATTTCCACATGCTGATCAATGGTGTACTCGGTTTGACCATGAATTTCAATGGTTGGAGGTACGAGATCAATGGATATGGACAAAGACTGTTCACTCTCTTTGTTACCGTCAACATCGACACTCCAGTAGGTGATGGTATGTGTACCTTCTTCAGTTAGGGTCAACTGTGTGCCACTCACCGTTTCACCACCATTGATTTGATAATAGGTCCCTTCGATTTCGGAATCTTCATCGCTTGCTGTAAAGGTTACTTGTGCCGGAGAAGTATACCAGCCGTTCTGCAATTCTCCTTCCACAGTTGCCGTAGTATGCGGCGCTTCCTGCTCCGGAGTTTCCCCTTCCAACGTAACCAAATCTGATAGCGGAATATTCAATTCCTTCACAAGGCGTGCCACGAGTTCAGATACCTTGATTGCACCGTTCATTTGCAAATGTGTATTGTCCTCGGTTGAGCCTACCCACATGAATATCGATTTGGTTCCTTCTGTGCCAAGCTCCTGGAAATGCTCCCAACTGGCTTGGTTCAGATCAATGATGAGCGTCTCCGTTTCCTGCGCCGTTTCTTTCATCGCCTGTACGTATTCCGGGAAGCTTTTGTTCAGCACTTCTCCGGTAAAGTCACGGCGGTTCACTGGCGTGACCAGAACTGGAATCGCCCCTCTCTGCAGAGCACCGTTAATGTATTCTTTCAGATATACCTTAAACTGCTCTGGTGTAAGATAACGCTCTGGACGGGACGGCGTGGAATCATTATGAGACCACTGCATGAACAGATAATCGCCTTCTTGAATGTCGAGTAAAATATCGTTGAGATATCCACCGACAAGGAAGGTTTTGCTGCTCAAACCTCCAACTGCCCGGTTATCAATACTGACTTCATTCGGATCAAAATATCCACCCAACGTTTCTCCCCAGCCCGCTTGCGGACGATAGTTTTCCGCGTAATTGGCTACAGTGGAATCGCTGGCCAAATAAATAACAGGTTTATCGCTTGCACTGTGATCTGGCAGACGCTCCAGCTTCAACGCATTGATCTTTGGTGCATTTCCGGTGAAGTTGAAGTTAAAGACCCCATCGATCAGGGCAATGTCATACGTGATTTCTTTGAATTCGCCCTTGGCAATGCTTGTAAGCGGCAGCTTTGTCATCTGCTCTGCAACGACATTTGCGCTGGTCAATTCCCCTGCATCCCCGATGGTCATTGTTACCCGGTAATTCGCCGGCTCCATTTCCACCAGGAAAGAGGTACCGTTTACTCGTGTGAAATCCTCTTTGAGAGAGTCTCCGGTTTCCCGGTTCTCATCTTTGGTCAGCGCTGTATCGGCAAAACCGTACCCGTTGCCTTCAATGTAAGCTCTTTTCGCACCTACCTTGATGTATCCATCGGCTGCGCTGCCAGAACCAAAGTCAAATTTGTAATCGCTTATCTCTTCGCTCGGTTCACTTGTTAATGACTCCTTCGCAACAGTTAACATGTTAAACGCATGGTCAACTTGAGCCTGCGTGGCTTCCGTATTGAATATAGCTTCCGCAGCTGCCAAAGCCCGGTTCACTACGGCCTTCGATGCATCTGTATAATCCGACAGATTCAGTGCTTTGATCTCATCGTACAGGGCGATTAAGGCTGTCTGATCGCCGCCCTCCGAAGTGAGCTGAGTGCCTTCAATTCGCACGTTGTCGATCTGGGTAGTCCAGTTCAACGTGCCTCCACCACCTTTTCTCGTTCCCAGGAATCGCATGGATCTGACGTTGTCCGCATATGCGCTGGAACTCAGCGAGATATCAGCAATCGTTTGTGTAACTGTCGGATCGGCCAGATTCGTTAATGTCAGATCCAGTGTTTTCTCGGCAAAATTAACGGTTGCATCCACATTGACCCACTGGTTCTTGGTAATATCTGTAGCCGTTCCCCCTTCTGGTATGGCTGTATCCCCTGTGCCATAGTCCGGATTATATGCACCGACAAAATAATGAATTTTGGTGCTTCCGGTTTTGGTATACAGCGTGAACAGGGCATTTTCGTTAGAATCCTGAATCGTGAGATGACCTTCTGATGGATAGGCACTCACATTACCGGATTGCCAGTCAAAGTTCACGTTCACCTGATCGCCGTTTACGGCATCAAACAGACGGAATACTTTGGCCCGATTGCCTGAACCTGACCCCGCGACGGACAGGACCTTATTTCCGGACTGTTCAACAACGGTCCCCGTCATGGTTCCTCCAATACCCGTGGCATTGACCATCGCATACTGGTAACCGGCAGCGTCGCCTTCAAAATCCTCCTCATATAGTTGGATTTCCGGCTCTGGCTCGGGTTCGGAAATATCCGGGTCGATGACCAGCGGCGAAATGTTCAGCTCCATGTCTTTGACCGCACCAGCAACGAGTCCGGCAATTTTCTGTGCACCATAGCTGCTGAAATGCGTATTATCGTTGATCCCATTCGGGTATTTCGGATATTCACCCGGATTAGCATAGAGGAACACTTTCTCCGTAGCTGTATTACCAATTTTGTCGTAGTACGCAATACTCAACTTGCTGAGATCAATCAGCGGCACGTCCTGCTCCTCCGCCACTTCTTTGGCAGCCTGAACGTATGCCGGGAAGCTGACGTTGAATTCTTGAGTCACCGTGTTGAAATCTCTGCGTCCAACCGGAGTGAGCAATACCGGTGTAGCGCCGCGCTGTTTGGCACCGTTTACATAACGAGCTAAGTAGATCTTATAATCCTCAGGGGATGCATACCGGTCCGGTATTCCTGCACTCGCGTCGTTATGACCAAAGGAAATGAAGAAGAAGTCTCCCGGCTTAATTCGCTGCAGGATGGTATCCAGACGACCATCTACCATAAACGATTTGCTGCTTCGACCGCCGATCGCATCGTTCACGACGACTGCCCCATTGGAGAAATACCGTCCGAACTGCTGGCCCCATCCTTCTTGAGGAGCCTGCGCTTCACTGTACGATTGCATGGTTGAATCACCAGCCATATAGATCGTTGTTGCCGCACCAGCCGCTTTCTCTGGATACTTCTCGATGATGACATCTTGAATGTCTATGGCTGTCCCTGTGAAGAGAAGATCGAGCTGTCCATCCACTAATGCAACATCATAGGAATACTCCAGCGGTGCTCCTGCTGTCACATTGGTTACGGCGAGCTTCTGAACGAATTCAGATTTGACTCCAACGTTCGAGTCATTTGCATCATTGCCCAATCGCAGCGTCACCTTATAGTTCGCATTTGGCAGGTCAACGGCAAATGTCGTGCCTGTCGCGACCGAAACCTGGTTTGCCCCTACCGTAACACCATTTGTATCCTTGAAGCCGTATCCCGGATCTTGTGCGTAGAGCGTATCCTGTATGTTCGTACTTCCCGACGCAGTCTCTGTACCGAAATTAAAGCGGTAGACCGGCTCCAGCATTTCAGCTTCACGAGTCAGCGCCAGATCGGCTTTAGGGAATGCTGTAGCTTCCGCTCCAAGATAAAAGCCGGTATGAGGCGGCTGGTTGTAGGATACATTTTGCCAGGCTACGCCAAGTCGATACACAGGGTCCTGCATCAGCGTAGGGATGCGGTAGTCTGAAGGAATGGTCGTCGTGTAGAGACGATACTCCGAACTATCTTCGCTCCGCAGCAGAAGCTCCTCACGCCAGTCGCCCAGAATGTCCGCCTGGAGTGCCGGATTGCCTTTGGTATGGTTGTTCGTTAATGTACCGGTTGCCCGGAAGATTTCATTCAGCTTTTTGTTTTGGTAATCCCACTTGTAGATGAGCGGAATTCCTTTGGCTGTGCTATTATCCCACTCATGGTCCAACAGCTCCCGCTGAAGATCTCCATCCCACCAGATGGCGAAATTGGCGGTTTTGGGCCCTTCGTCCACAGTGTAGATAGCCTCTCCGGCTGCTGAATAGGTATTGGTTACAGGTACACTTTGCCCATTGGTAACGGTCGTGGCCCATGATTCGTAACCCGGATAGTTCGGATCAATGTCCGCCGACATCCCGCGGCCGGTGTCAAAACCTGTTTTCTCACCCCAGAGGATTTCACCTGTTGCCGCATCGCGCATCTCCAGCCCGTATGCCGCATCGGAATGCTCGTGCACACTTACGACCTGATAGCCCTCCCGGTTCGGATCGAGCTGGCCGGCGTGCATGGCGTCACCGTGCCCGAGTCCGGTGCTGTACATCAAGCTGCCGTCATCGTCAATGGCCAAGGCGCCAAACATAATTTCGTCCTTGCCGTCCTTGTCAACATCCAGCACACTTAGATTGTGGTTGCCCTGTGATTGATATTGTGATCCTGCTTCATTCGTGTCGAACGTCCAGCGCTTGACGAGTTCCCCGCCAACATAATCATAAGCAACAAGCACTGTGCGGGTATAATAACCCCGGCTCATCACGACACTTGGCTTCGTACCGTCCAGATAAGCGATGCCGCCAAGGAAACGGTCTACACGGTTGCCATAGCCGTCACCCCAATCACTGACGTTGCCTCTTGGCGGATCATAATTCACGGTGGATAGAGCCGCGCCAGTCTCACCGTTAAACAGCGTGAGATATTCTGGACCTGAAAGTATGTATCCGCCGTCGTTGCGATAATCCTTCGTGCCGTCACCAATGACCGTGCCTTGGCCGTCCTTTGTGCCGTCCGCCGTCTTGACAACAACCTCAGCCTTTCCATTGCCATCGAGGTCATACACCATTAACTGCGTATAATGCGCTCCGGCGCGGATGTTGACTCCCAGGTCAATCCTCCACAGCTTTGTGCCATCCAGCTTGATGGCATCGATATAGACATTCCCCGTATAACCGGCCTGCGAATTGTCCTTGGAATTGCTTGGACTCCACAGGAAGACAATTTCATACTCGCCATCCCCGTCCAAGTCAGCTACGGAAGCATCTCCAGCATAATAGGAGTACGTTCCGCCATCCTTAGTCCGACCATCGGCCGGTTTATCGAGCGGAATAGGCAGATAATCGTTATGCCAGACTGATACAACCTCTGGTTGCATTTGCTCTTTGCCTGCAATAACGGTGGAGATCTGATATTGCGAGCTGTCGAAACCAGTGGTGTCCACGTAGTTTGTCACATCGCTTATGGGTGATGTGTTCACTTTGGTTCCATTTTTATATATATTGAAAGCGATATCATCTGGATCGTTGTTTAAATACCTCCAGCTAATAAAAACGCCGTTGTCTACAAGAACCGCAACCAACCCCCGGTTAAGATACTCTCCTTGGCGACCCGGCAGGCTGCTTGATGACTCTGCATGTATCGGCGCCGGAGGAACAGCCAGTGAAATAACCATAAGGAGTGCTAAAAAAGAGACCAACATCGATTTCTGGATGGAAACAGTTCTTCGGATCATTCGATTAACTCCCCCTTATCTAAAAATTCATTTTTAGAATCATCAGTTCGACCCTGCCCAGATTGTTGTCATTTGAACACAATTTATAGCCACCTCCTTTATATGTTACCGCTTACATTTATCTTACAGGTCTAAAAAAAGACAGACAATCTAAAAAATGTGACGTATTATATAAGATAATTGACTTTTTTAGGAAGGAGATGAAACGATGGTTCATACGGTTTCTTATGCTTTTCGTAATGACGATACATCAATCATGACACTGGACTCTATTGGATGGCAGATCGTTTCTAGCGAGGAATATCGTTGTCCAAGTGATGGTAGACCGGACCCGGGGCACGTCGTTTTTCAATACACGCTTAATGGCCAGGGTTATCTGGATATTGAAAATCAAACGATTCCTTTACCAAAGGGACATGCCCTACTTGTTAAAATCTCCGGAGAACATTGCTATTACTATAAACAAGAAAACAACGAACCATGGGAATTTATATGGATCAACATTCGCGGGGATGAAGCTAACCGAATCTGGGATATGATGCATGATAATGAGGGGCATGTCATTCGACGAAACGCGGACTCTCCCTTGATTCAAGAGTTATGGCAAATTATCCATTTGATTCATCAAGAGAAAGTTACGGACAAGTATCGCTTGTCCATGCAAGTCTATCGGTGGTTGCTTATCCTGGTACAGACGAGTCGGGATGCGGAGAAGGATATCGGTGCCCTATCCATAACAACGATCGAGAAATGTAAAAAGTTCATCCGAGAGAATTATGCATCTCCATTAACGTTGGATCTTCTAGCCAGCCATTGCGATATCAATAAACACTACTTGTGCAGATTGTTTCAGAAATCGGAGAAAACATCACCGCTAGCCTATCTGAAAGACAGACGCATTGAGGTTGCAGTTCGACTACTCCGTACAACGGAACTTCCGATTTCCCAAATTGGTCAACAATGCGGTTTTGAGAGTCCCAGCTATTTCGGCAAAGTTTTCCGGCAATATATGTCCATGTCGCCCAAAGAATACCGCTTGAATAAGTTAGAGTTTCCTTATGAGGCCATCTATTATGAGTAGCTAAACTTGCTGTTTGCTAGTTGTCCTTGGCTTGGGAACAGCTCTTATACCAATATAATAAAAAAAGCCGCTAGAATAGCGACTTTTAATGGAACTATGTTCTTTGTGTGCTTCGATGATTGCTGCACTTATTGAGCGGTGTATCCTCCGTCTATGATCAGACTATTTCCTGTCATATATGAAGAATCGTCACTAGCTAGGAACAGAACGGCTTTCGCCATCTCTTCTGCTTGACCCAGACGTTTCATTGGTGTTGCCGCAGAAAGTGCTTGTTTGCTCTCTTCCGGGATAATCGGTGTATCGATGAAGCCAGGGCAAAGGGAGTTCACCCGAATATTCTGCTCAGCATACTCCAGCGCGAGCGAACGCGTCAGGTTCACAACGCCACCTTTAGCTGCATTGTAGGCTGCTGAACCAGGTGAACCAACCCATCCATACATGGAAGCCGTGTTGACGATTGTACCTCCACCAATTTTGAGCATTTCGCGAATCGATTCACGTGCAACCAAGAATACGCCGTCCAGATCAACATTGACCGTATTGCGCCATTCGGCATAATCAAGCTCATGTGTCGGATGAACACGCCCGATTCCCGCATTGTTGAACACGATATCCACTTGACCAAATGTTTCTACGGTTTGTTTGAAAATCTCAGATACCTCTTCTTCACTTGTTATGTTTGCTTTAATAAAGAGAGCCTCTGCTTTAAGCGCTTTCAGTTCCTGCTCAAACGCCTTGCCTTTTTCTTCATTCAGATCCACCAAGACCACTTTAGCTCCTTCGGAAACGAATAAGCGAGCTGTCGCTGCACCAATCCCGGATGCTCCTCCTGTGATGACTGCAACTTTATCTTGAAGTTTGCCCATGAATAAATCCCCCAGTATAATATTTTGAATAGCGCCTATATAAATAGTGCTATATGATGTTTACAAAACTAATTCTATGCTTAAAATTGTAACAATCCAATCATTAAGATGTGACCAAGTGTCTACCTCGTAGACACTTTATAAAACTATGTCTATATTTATAGGAGTTTTTTTGAATGAATAATGAACTTACTGTGACATCTCAACATCGTAATCGAACCAAGGAGCACCTAAAAACCGCTCTGATTCAGCTCATTAAGAAAAAAGGGTTCCATGGTGTTTCTGTCAAAGACATCGTTGATCAGGCGGGTTATAATCGCAGCACGTTTTATTTACACTACCAGGATAAATATATTCTCGCCGAAGAGTTGTTGACTATGACACTCGAAGGATTGAGGGGCGCAGTAGGCAAACCCTATTGGCACGGTCAAAAGGTTTCAACCAACAAGCTGGATGCCGAATCTTTTCAAATCGTGGATTATATCTACGAGCACCGTGAGTTCTTCGAACTGATTCAATACGATGATACGTTACCCGGTCTACATACAGGCTTTCCACAAACCATACTCAAAATCTATCAGGAGCAATTTGTCTTTGAGACGATCAACAACTCCCCAGTTAATATGGATTATTTCAAATACTATACCGCCTACGGTTTTTTTGGACTGTTGAACAATTGGATATTAAGTGGATATCGTGAATCACGCGAGGCATTTATCAAAAACGTAATTGAACTCACCAAAACGCATATTCACTCTTTTCATTATGTGGGTGACAAGTTGGAATCATGATCTCAAGTAAGTTGATTTGAACATCACGATGAACGATATGTCTGCCTTAGATAACAGGCCTGTAGCGATGGAGCAGATGCTCCTGATTACTCAGGGACATGCCCAGAATCTCTTCGATTTTATGAATACGCTGATACAAAGCATTGATATGAATATGAAGTGCTGCCGCAGCTTGGACTGCATAACCTCCACACGCCATATACGTCATCAGTGTTTCTTCTAACCCACCGGTCTGCCCTTTGCAGGCCGAAGTGAATACTTCTGCCATAAACGCATTCAAATCCTCAGCCGGTTGCCGGATAAACAACCGGTTAACACCGATATCCGTATATCGGATCGTCCCCTGTTCTCTTCTTGTCTTCTGGTATGCAAGTGCCTTGTCCGCTTCCTGGTATCCCGTCCACTCCTCAAACTCCAGCAGTCCCACCACGATGGAGGTTGAAGGAACGATTCCGATCTCCCCAGACTTCTGCCAATAATCCTCTGTAAAATCCACAAAGGCATGGTTACTCTTGCCTTGACCATTAACGCGTCGATCGCAGGGTCATACCTCCACAACACACCTAAGCACTCATAAGGGCTAACCGTAAGCAGCCGTTCGGATGAGGTAGTGCAGGTCATGCTGGAGGTTGGATCAGCCATGCCTGAATCTCTTCGCGAAACAGCAGCCGGCGGCCTCGCCCAGACACCAACAGGACGCAAAATCACAAGGAATTTACAGCATAAATAAAAACGGGCCTGTCATTTATACGAGAGGAATGCAACCACAAGATAAAAGCATGCCTAATAATAAAAGAGACCATGACACCAGCTGGACAATGTTTTCTAGCGGCCAAATAATTAATATTTCAGGGTTGCAGAGTGCTTTTTAATGCCTGTTTTATTAAATAAAGCAACTTCAAAATCAGATACCCATATAATTTCACCTAGATGTTTAGCATAGGCAAATTCATCTGGTTGTTCTGATATGATCTTCTCTAAAAGTATTTGCGTACCATCTCGTTGTAAAATAGTTAGGAATATATCCATGCTATCTACATTATGATGGCAAATGACTTTAGCATAGTACTTCTTATTAGGGCTCTTCACATCCTTTTTCCAAGTCCATTCATTTACATAATCTAACTCCTCAATTTGCAAAGCTATCTCCCTAAATGGATCAACCTCCCAATTATTACGTAGAGCAAGTTTCTCTATGCCTTCCATTAGCAGGCGAAGCGTAGTCTTTTTTTTCTCCAGCTCATTTTTTGCGCTAAAGTCATTCAAACTAAATTGGATCGGTACCGAGCACACACCAGAATCGTTAACAATCCGTTCATCCGAAATGTTTTCTACACATTCTATTAGGACTTTCCAACAATCTTTCGTTTTGTATTTCCCCAACAGACGTTCATACATCGCTGTAATACAGCGAGTTTCCAAGCTAAAAGAGCGTCTTTGCCATTTCCAATTCAATGCATAATCTAATTTTGTTGCTTCGTTGCGATCGCAATTTTGCTCTTTCATTATAGATTCAATATTTTCATCATCTACAATATACGGTAAATCTAAATTGAATTCTTTTAAATACATCATCTGATCCTCTCCATGGTTTATAAATAAAAAATCTAAAAGGCATTTAGCCAATCAAGGCCTCATCCTCAGTCAGTTCATCATTAATTTCTATCCAAACTCGAAGCCCAATTTTTGAAGCAATTAAGCATCTCTTCTAAATTTTTTGCTCCCCCTGCACTCTGAAACACTCCATCTCTCACGATACAGTAGAACCAATCTTGTTCATTTCTCTCTTTTTCAATCGAATCAAATGGCACATCTTCTAAATATGTATCCGTCAAATCGATTTCGACAGACCAACCAGGATTATCCACCGTATCAATTCGCACACCGTATGAATGCTCCCAATCGCCGTCACAATTTTCATAATACCAGCTTTGAATCCATTTTAGGCTATCCATCGTCGTGACCTCTTTTTTTGTTTTTTCGACTCTAGGAACTTATTATTTAAAAGAATCCTCAAGCCATGTTTCATACTTTTCTCGTATGAATTACCTTTTAGTAATAATTTGCTTTTTTTATGTAGGGTATACTTTAAAGCAAGGGGAAAACTTTATTTCAAATCAAGGAGGTTATTATGAAAAAAATAATATTGTTTATCTTCATTAGTATGACTATACTTGCGGGCTGTTCTAACAAGGATGAGAAAGAGAATTATCCAGTTTTCGAGGGCACTGTAGTATTTAAAACAGATGAAAATGACAAGTACAAATTTCTTGTACTACAAAATATAAGTAAGGAAGATCTGGAGAATGGAAATCTTGAGGATTTTATAGAACTAGCACAAGACCAGGAAGCTTCGTATTATTTGGTCAATAGAGAAACATATGAAACAATTGAAGTAGGGCAAAGAGTAAGAATCACTGCTGGCTTAGACCAACTAGAACCCTCGCCACCCATTAGAACGGTTGTGAGTATTGAAAAAATAGGCTGAGATCTTTCTATTGCCAAACGATAAAAAGTCCTTATCGTTTCAAGTGAACGTAAGGACTTTTTATCATTTTGGGTTCAAAAGTTCGGAGTTAAATTTCGCGCGGTTAAATCCGACGGGCCTCTATTTCCATCATTGTCCCAACCATATCAACTGATTTATGGAAGATGTGCCTTTATAAAATTAAAATCCGCTGATGATTTTTAATTTCACATGGATAAATATGTGATTTGGTCCTCTTTGGATTGTCCCCTGCTCCTTCCAAAAAGACCGTCACATGTTTTCCAATATACCAACTGCATGCTTTGTTTCTTTATACATAAAGTAATCAAAATCGGCATGTTTTCGGGTTCCGCCAAGATCCTGCACACAAAGACCGATATAGGTTCCCGTAAACCGGATATACTCCGGAGATTCATCGGACAGATGTGTGATATCAATCCACCCGCCTGCTGTATTCCAGGATGAATCACTATTTAACGCATAATAAAAGCGGGCGCGATCTTGATCTACCACAGTCTTTAAACGGAGCGTGCTCACCGACTCTAGCGGAATATCCTCAAGCAGTTCGTCGTATACCCCGTATTTGGACTGAATAATCCCCAGGCAGAGCCCTCTCTCTTCATGATAAGTTACACGTAAGTAGAGATAGTCCTGGGTATCGTAGTACAAAATCAATCCGGCCATTTGCTGGGGATGGTCCGACGCAAATTCCAGACATGTCTCGGCTTCACACTCCAAGGCCTGAAGTCTCCGTGCGATCATGCTTTGCCTGTGCGTTGAACTCATCGACTCCATGCCGTGCAAGCGCAAGTAACCAGGGCGTTCCGTCAAGCTGAGCCAAGTCGAATCGGGTGGAATGCGAAGTGTATTCCAATCCTGCCGAAGCTCAAATTGATCAAAGTGATCCATTTCAGTAATCGGTTCAAATGGATGTGACGGGATCTTCGGTGCAGACACCTGAACCTCCGGATATCGGTCACCGCTCGCAAGTCTCAGCCAGCCGTCCTCACTCCACGTACACGGCTGAAGTGCGGTCTCACGTCCAAGAATGCAATATTTGTGATGAACGGGTCGTCCGACCAGATGAGCCATGTACCATTCGCCGGTATGCGTTTCGACTAGACTACCGTGGCCTGCCTTTTGCAGTGCTAAATCCGGTCTGCCGTATGAAGTGAGGATCGGATTGGCAGGATCGACCTCATAAGGACCTTGTAACGTACGGGAACGTGCTGAGGTAACCGCATGCTCATAACCGGTTCCACCTTCAGCCGTAATGAGATAATAATAGTCGTTGTGTTTATACAGGTGGGGTGCTTCGGTCAGGCCTAATTCTGTTCCCTTAAATATGTTCATGGCCGGTCCAATCAGCTTATGTTCCTGGACGGAATATTCCTGAAGAACGATGCCTGCAAACCGGTTTTTGCCCTTACGGTGATCCCATATCATATTGACCAGCCATGTGCGTCCATCTTCATCATGAAACAGGGAAGGATCAAAACCACTGCTGTTCAGATACACCGGATCGGACCAAGGGCCCTCGATATCCGTTGCTGTCACAAGGTAATTGTGGGTATCTTTAAAAGCGCCTACCCGGCTTTTGACATCGGTGTATATCAGGTAAAACACACCGTTGTTGTAACTAAGACAGGGTGCCCATACGCCTCCGGAATTAATGTTGCCCTCCATGTTCAACTGCGTTACACGAGTCAGCGGAGAAGCAATTGGCCGCCAATGAACCAGATCCCGGGAATGGTGAATCCGTACACCAGGGAACCATTCAAAGGTGGAAGTAGCGATATAATAATCCTCCCCTGCTCGGCATATGGACGGATCGGGATGGAAACCGGGAAGGATGGGATTGGTGATCATTTTCTGGATCTTATTCATGGAAGAAACCTCCGGTATGAAAGTAATGATCTGTACAACACAGATACACAAAAGATGGATATCAGTACCAGCCCAACGCTTTTTTGCCGGCTTCCAGGGCGGTCACGATCCGATCGACATCATATACATTCCCTCTCCAAGTCCCACCGCTGACCGATTGCAATGCAGCCCAGAGCTTTGTATCATCCGGCAAAGCTTCATCAGGCCTCATATCCGGATGGAAGGACCTTTGTGCCAGGATGAGAGCACCTTCTTCCGGCGAAAACTCCAGCTCTCCTTCTCCGACAAAGTTAATGCTGCCCTCCAGCGTGTTACGATCAACCGCAATGTCAATCAGATCTCCGTTCCGCAGCTTGCCAATCGGTCCGCCTGCCAGCGCTTCGGGCCCAACATGACCAATACACGCTCCGGTGGAAACACCGGAGAACCGGGCATCCGTAATCAGTGACACGTATTTGCCAAAAGGCAAATGTTTAAGCGCAGATGTAAGCTGGTACGTCTCCTCCATCCCGGTTCCCGATGGACCTCGCCCAAGAAGCACAACAACGTCGCCAGCCAGAATACCTCCGGTCTTAATCGCATGGATTGCCTCACGTTCGGTGGTAAACACCTTTGCTCTGCCACAATGACGGTATACACCATGCTCATCCAGTACAGCAGGATCAATAGAGGTGGACTTGATGACAGAACCTTCCGGAGCGATATTCCCGGTTGGAAATGTTACGGTCGAAGAGATTCCAAGCCGCTGAGTGTGTTCTACACTCATGATGACACTGTCCGGATCAATGCCGTCCTGCTCTTTTAACTGCTTCCGCATGAGATGACGGCGTTCCGACGATTCCCACCAGTCCAGTACCTGACCCAATGAAGTACCTGTAACCGTTGGTACAGACTCATCCAACAGACCAAGCTGTCTGAGGTGGAGCATGACCTCCGGTACACCTCCGGCCTGAAAGACACGTATGGTCGGATAAAAGATCGGTCCGTTTGGCAGGGCACTAACCAGCCTTGGAACATTTTTGTTGACCTGTATCCAGTCCTGTACCGTGGGTACGGTTAAACCGGCGGCATGGGCAATCGCCGGTATGTGAAGAAGCAGATTGGTCGATCCACCAAACGCGGCATGAACAGTCATCGCATTGCGAATGGATGCATCGGTGACAATGTCTGCCATTCTCATGCCCTGTGACTCCATATGGATGAGTGCACGTGACGATTGGCGCGCCATTTCAAACCAGATGGGCTGCCCGGAAGGTGCAAGCGCGGCATGTGGCACTGTCATACCCAGTGCCTCTGCTACAACCTGGGCCGTAGCCGCGGTACCTAGAAACTGACAGCCTCCTCCCGGTGTAGCACAAGCTCGACATCCTAAATCCGAAGCCATTTCCAGAGAAAGTTCCCCGTTGACGTACCGTGCACCGATGGTCTGAATTTTACCGGCATCCTCTCCATCGGTAGGCGGAAGTGTGACGCCACCGGGAACGATTACACCAGGCAATTGCGGCATGCCGGCAAGTGCGAGCATCATCGCTGGAAGACCTTTGTCACAAGTGGCGACACCAAGAACACCTTTACGCGTTGGCAGCGAGCGAATCAATCTGCGAAATACCATAGCGGCATCGTTCCGGTACGGAAGCGAGTCAAACATGCCGGTTGTCCCCTGTGATCTGCCGTCACACGGATCGCTGACATATCCAGCAAACGGGATTCCTCCCCGGCTTGAGAGTTCCTCTGCGGCAGCCTTCATCAGTAGGCCGACCTCCCAGTGGCCGGTATGGTAACCGAGTGCTGCCGGGCTGCCGTCTTCATTGCGTATGCCACCTTGTGTACTCAAGATCAGAAATTGTTTTCCGTTCAAATCCCCGGGCTTCCAGCCCATTCCAACATTCTGGGACATGCCAAACAAGTCGCCGCTTGGAGCATTCCGCAGCAAATCATCCGTTAGAGGCAGACGTCCTGCAGCCCCTGGAGCATGGGCTATGATATCGAAGCAGTTGGATGCGGTCTCTCCCATAATCGACGTAATCTGTTCGTACATGATAGCCTCCCACAGTTTATGACTTCACAAAGACCGTTTTGATGGCCGTGAAAAACTCGATAGCCGCTTGCCCCTGTTCTCTGGAGTGTGAACTCGACATCTTCATTCCGCCAAACGGAGCCTGCAGCTCTACGCCGGCCGTTTCTGCATTAATTCTGACGAGTCCTGCATCCATGTCCCGGATGAAAGACAACATGGCTCCGACGTTCTGTGTATAGATGGAAGCACTCAAGCCATAATCGCTATCATTAGCCGCTTCGATGGCTTCCTCCAGGGAATCTACCGCAATCAAGGCCAGAACCGGGCCAAAGATTTCTTCCCGGGCGATGGACATATGGGATTCGACCCCTTCAAATACGGTAGGCTGCACATAGAATCCCTCTTCCAGTCCCGGACCGTCCCCTCTTTTTCCGCCAGCGAGCAGAACAGCACCTTCATCCTGGCCTTTTTGAATGTAACTCAGCACGGTATTGAGCTGTCCTTCGCTTGCACATGGACCCATCCAGCTTCCAGAAGACATGCCGTCACCCAGTCGAATTTCCTGGATTTGCGAGAGCAGCTTTTCTTTGAAGGCATCGTATACTTTTCGTTCAATAATGACCTTGCTGGTGGCCGTACATTTTTGTCCGGTCGATTTCAACCCTCCGCTGATTGTGGCTTCCACAGCCAAATCCAGGTCAGCGTCAGCCGCGATAATAATCGGGTTTTTCCCACCCATTTCAAGTTGATACTTGGCTCCACGTGCCAGTGCTGCGCCGCCGACCCGTTTGCCCACTTCATTGGAACCTGTGAACGTTATTCCGCCCACATCCGGATGCTCAGCAAGTGCAGATCCGATCACTGAGCCTCTGCCACATACCAGATTAAGAACACCTGCCGGAATGCCCGCCTCTTCAAAACACTCCATTACTTTAGCTGCAGTGACCGCAGTTTCCTGAGCAGGCTTCAACACAACCGTATTGCCGTAAATTAAGGCCGGAGCCGTTTTCCAAATCGGAATGGCTACTGGGAAATTCCAAGGAGCAATAACCCCTACAACGCCAAGGGGTACGCGGGTCGTAAACATCAGCGCTTCGCTATCCGTTGATGGAATGACATCACCGGTTTTTCGCATGCCTTCTCCAGCGTAATACCTTAAGATCGCGACACCGCGCAGTGTCTCTCCTTTGGCTTCGGGGAGTGTCTTGCCCATTTCCCTGGTCATCGCCTCTGCAACTTCATCGGCCCGGCGTTCCAGCACATTGGCTGCCTGAAATAGATAGTTTCCGCGTTCCGCGCCCGATAACCTCCGCCAATCTTTTGCTGCTTCCTTCGCGGCTGCAACAGCCCGGTTCAGATCCTCTACGCCTGAGGTGGGTACGTAGCCAACTACCTCCTTCCGATTCGCCGGGTTGATGCTCGGTTCGGTTTCACCGGATATCGCCTTCACCCATTCTCCGTTAATGTAATTGCTGTATGTCTGCTCTACCTGAAATGTGGTCATCGCATTCATCCTCCTTGTACATTAGTTTGAAATGACTGGATTAATAAGTGTCCCGATATCGCTAATGGATATTTCAATGCGGTCCCCGGGTGCAAGTGTAAAATCATTGGGTGGCACGATGCTTGTGCCTGTCAATAACACCGTACCGTCAAACAAATCGTTATCTCTGGCCAGAAAGGAGACCAGTTCATCGAGTTTTCGGTTTAACTCACTTGTGCTTGCCTCGCTTTTGACAACTATTTCACCTTCGCGATATATTTCGCAGACGATGCTGAACGCATACGGATTCTGCACCGTTTCCGCCAGACGAATGGATGGACCTATCGAGCAGGAATTGCGCCACATTTTTGCTTGCGGCAGATACAGCGGGTTTTCCCCTTCAATATCGCGGCAGCTCATGTCATTGCCAACGATGTATCCCACAATGCTGCCATCTGCGGCAAGCACCAACCCCAGCTCAGGCTCCGGGATCTGCCAATTGGAATCGCTGCGAAGTGTGACAGCCTCATTGGGCCCGACGGTGCGGGCTGCTGTAGATTTAAAAAAGATCTCCGGTCTTTCGGCATCATAAACTTTATCGTAAAAGGTTTTTGCATCCAGCTTGCCTTCGGTTGCTTCATAATTTCGCGCTTCGCGGCTGCGTTGATAAGTTACACCCGCCGCCCATACTTCCGGAGCTTCCAATGGAGTGATTAGATGCAGGGAAGTCCAATCGTCAGTTAACTTGTTTGACGGTTTAAAAGCGCTTTCAACAAGTTGAACTGGAGAAATCCCCTGCTTTCTTGCTTGATGGATCAAAGTCATAAAATCTGCTTGTGGCAAACGATACGCTTGTTCATCATCCGTAACGGCTGCCAGCCACTTCTGTTGTCCGTCCAGAAATCGAATAATTCTCATTCAAGCTTGCCTCCATTTTTCCCCATCGGGTTGATAATACTACCATAGCACCGGCTATGGTTCATGACGATGTTCTAATCACTCCGACGATTTACCCTTTTCACGCATTTTTTTTCTGTTAAGATGAGGTTATATCCGTTGAACTGAAAATAATTTACGAGGACACTCCGATGACAGGATGTTGGAATATAGAATCGTACAAGGGGGTTGGTTTGCTGTGACCAAGCTTTCGGATGCTGTGTATTTAGGGCGTCTGCCCGATGTTCGCATGTCTTTTCAATTATTGGGGCTGCATGCAAGAAAAGTAGATTCCAGCTGGACTTATCCGTCCCATGAACATTCAATGTATGAAGTGCACTGGATGATGGACGGGCAGATGAACATGGTGGTCAACGGGCAGTCTTATCGTCAGTCGGTTGGCGACCTTCTGTTCATCCGGCCGGGTATGACTCACTCTTGCACCGGAGCCGGACCGGAGGGGTTTACTTATTTTTCCGTGCATTTCAGCATACACGATACATCCTTTTGCAGAGAACTTAACCGTTGCAAAGACATCTATTATCCGGCAAATTCGAATTTGGCTCTGGGGCTCTCCTCTTCCCTGTCTACCTTGTATGGTCTGGCTACAGAGCATCTGTCTAACTCGTTATCTTCCTCCAAACAAATGAAGGTACATGCCGCCGTGTTTGAACTGCTTGGTTCCCTGGTCGGCCAGTTATCTCAGCAAGCTTCCGTTACGTTGTCGAGAAAAGAAACCATTGCCCATCAGATTGCCGAGCACATTGAGGATTCGGTAAGATATATCCATCTTCACGGGGAAATTCAGGAGAGTGAGCGAACCTGGATTCAGGACATTGCCAAATCGCTGAGCATTAGCCCGTCACAGGTTAATCGTATTTTTCGGCAGGTATATGGCATCGCTCCACGCAAGTTTCTATCCGAAACCCTTCTGAACGAAGCGCAACGGCTTTTAAAACAAACCGACCTGAACATAGACCATATTGCGATGATGCTTGGGTATAAGACCAATGCGCATTTCAGCCGCCAGTTCAAGCGGTGGACAGGCATCGCGCCAAGTGAATTTCGCAGCCATTCCCAGCAGACTACGGCAGCCGATCGTCCTGATGGTTCATACCGCTGAGCTTTTCTTTCTATAAAAGGTAATAATGTTGGGCTGGTCCATGGCGTCTAGCATATTACCGTCAAGATTTACCGCGGCGACGTAGTTGTAAAAGATTTTTGAATTTCGAAACAAAATAGCCGCCAGGTTGGCGGCTATTTCTGCGACTATTTTGTTATTACTTGGCACAGCAATGTTGATGATTTTCCCCGCCCTTTAGAGTCGTGCGAAGGTGATGTAATCAACTTGGACAGGCTCCGCCGATTCGGTTCGAAGTGCCCGGTTAATCTGTCCCCGGTGATACTGCCCATGTAAGATGACTTGCGAGAGAATGTCCCGGATGGAAGTTCGGAACGGAACCCCGCTCTGGTTTGCATAGTCAATGATCTCATCCAATTTGAATTCCTCGAGCCCGTCCATATAGACGCGATATTGCTCGATGTTTTCTTCGAAGATCTCCCGGATCGCCGTCAAGTCTTCCGTTTCTTCCCACAATGAATATTGTGCGCTACCCTTGCCTTGCAATCGGGACAGCCATACGCGTTCCGCAACCGCAACATGTCGAACCAGCTTCAGAAGCTCCTTGTTCTCTGTCTTTGACTCCTCGAGCGCGTCTAAAATACGTTCGTCTGCCCAGTACAGATGGTCCATCATGCGCTTGATCGTATTCATTTCACTTTCCCCCTTATCGTCTCACTGTCACTACACGACTTATCATGCTCCGATAGACTTTAGAGTTTGAAGCCACAGTTTCCGTCATCTGAACTCGGAATAAGGAATAATAAACTCTGGCATTCCTTCAGCGTAGGAAGTATATTCATATTCTGTGAAATAGATAACGATACCATCATGGCTCAGGTAATAATCTCGATCAGCTTCGATCGTCTTAAATGGAGTGGACAACTCCAATCCGCGATGATTGATGTGATCTGTGATTTGGCTGTTAATGATAGAGACATAATCGGCGTTACCTGCTGCTTCCTTCAACGAAATCAGATCACCTGTTACGAGATCGAACGTGTAAGGAACCCTCGTCGTCATTCCGTGCGCTCCCCCCATATAAAGATCATAATCCACATATAGGCTCAATTTTCCATTCTCGTTATACATAACTGTAAATCTGCCATCGAGGCTCGGTTGCCGAATTTCAGCCTTTGGATTTTTGATTAGTAATTGATTATTCGCTTTTACGACTGTATCCATTTCCTTCGATCCCGCTGCAATGTGCTTGTCGGTCTCCTGCTTCAAAAAGGCGTTGATCTTATCCTGTACTTTCTCTCTTGCATAGCCCTTAATTACCGGATAGTAGACGAGCAATGATTTGCCATCTCCGTCGGCACCGATCTCTTCCGCTTGAACCTGCAAGTCGTTTTCCTTAATCGATTGAATATCGACCTGCTTTGTACTATTCTGATATGAAATTACATAGCCCATCCGCTCCAGTAGGAAGCGAAGTGGCAAATAAGTTGTATTGTTCTGGAGAATGACTTGAGGTCCAAAGACCGGTTGTCCGTTCAAATGAATAGTATTGTTAGAGAGATTAATTTGAAGCGATCGTCCATTTCCCGATACTTCAACAAGTTGATTAGTCTTATTGAAATTGGTGGTTAACCCCAGGGCTGTATTTAGGTTCCTAAGAGCAATATAGGTCGATCCGTTTTTATTAATCGTACCAATGTTTGATTTCTTTCCTTCAATGCTGAACGGTTGTGCGGTAACTTTATATTTGGAAACGGAAGCTGCAGCGGCTACCGGTTGGCCTTCGGCCATGAAGTATGCCAGGGGCGATGCCAGTAATGCTGTCATAATTGCACTTACAATTAACTTATTTCTCTTCTTGTTTCTATTCATTTTTTTCTTACATCCTTTCTGGATTCAAGTTCATTGCTTTCTAGCTTTTAAACGCAGCTTTTAACTAAAAGGTTTCAAATCAACATGGGACTTGATTGTCAGTACTGTGATATTCTTAATGTTACGAGGAAGAACAGTGAAACTGCAGGAGGTTAGACATCCATGAAATCCAAACGAGCAATAATCGATCGAAGAAACGCTGAGCGTCGGGTTCGCCGGGAACAGAAAATCAATCCACCCGGTCCTTTCTTCAAGCTGTTCGACTGGATGTGGAAGATTATATTTATCTTGTTCCTGTCATCTCTTTCTGTTGTTGCCTTCTGCCATTGGTTTTTGCGCACGGGTTCTGGTCCGGGAGGATCAAATCTCATCGCTTTCACTGCTGAACGAATGGCAACTTTAATGCTTTTTATAATGCTGGCTACTGCCTGCATAGTCGGTATACGAGCTATGATTAAGTCTAAAGATAACTCTGCCAGCAGAGCTTCCAAACATCCAAACGGAAAACGTTTGATCATAATGAAAATTATTGTTTTTCTGTTCTTTGTAATCGTTATGGTCATCTCAATGATTATCTGCTGGGCGCAGCTGAAAGCTTTATTGAAGATTGGAAAACTATTGTTATTGTCTTTAGGTTGATCATGTAGCCATTCGGGCTTATGGAATATCTCTTACCTGTGTCCAACCGCCGTATATAGTCCATGTCCTCCTCATTCAGTTCAAAGTCGAATATTTTGATATTCTCTTTAATCCGTTGAGGGTTCGTTGATTGGGAATGACCATAATTCCGCGTTGCAGATGCCAGCGCAAAATGACTTGCGCAATTTGCGATTCTTTTAATATTTTCAGATGATGGGATACGGTCGGTCGGGATAGATGTGTTTTCATCCTGATCTCGCCTACGCGCATGCCGGTTTTTTGCGGTGCTTCGCGGCTTTAATTGTTGTTTGCCCACGTGTTTAAGGTGCTTACATATGCTGTAGACCCCAGTCTTGTAATCTATATGGAGAACTTCTTGATTTCGGGTCTCATCCATAATGGGATGCTTTTCTACCCAGTGCCAGCGGATAAACCGATCCCATGGATCAGCTCCGAGGATGCAGCACAATATCATGTTTATGCGTTAAACCATCCTGATCTGGCAGGATTTTTCAAGGAATGTACGACTTGTACATTCCCTCTTTCTAATTAGGACTATAACGCCAGATAGATCTCCTGTGTAACTTAACCAGTCCACCTACCTATTCACCAGTAACCATAGAGTTTTCAGTCCTACTTCTCGTCCTTTTGAATAGAATTAGGACAAGAAATAAAGCTACGCTTACAGCTCCAAACCCCAACCAATTCAAATACATGACAGATGAACGACTGATCACAAACCCACCTAATCCAGATCCCAGTGCAAAACCAAATTGGATAAATGATGTATTTACGCTTAGGGCGATGTCAGGATTACGAGGTGCCAGTGTAACCAGATATAGTTGCTGGGCCGGAGATATGCTCCACGTTGCTAACATAAAAATCATTAAAACCAAGATTAACATGATAAGATTAACTCCAGCTAGAGCAAACAAAAGAAGAGTTACGCCTTGTAACAGAAGGCCTAGACAAATTGTAAACTTTGATCCCTTTGCATCTGCCAATTGTCCGCCCACTTTTGATCCGACAAAGCTGCAAATTCCCGCGAGAAACAGAACACCGCTTATCTCGGTCATGGTAAGAGTGGATGTAGCTTGCAAGAAAGGCGTAATATACGTGAACAGTGTCGAATAGCCTCCGATATACAATAATGTAATAAGCAAGGCAGTCAGAATGAGTGGATTTTTTAAAATGGAGACCTGCATACTGAGGGTGATCTTTTCTTCCTCTTTGATTGCCGGAACCTTTTTGTAGATAATAAGTAATGGAAGAACACTTAACAATCCAATGATTACAAATAGAACTCTCCATCCAAACATTTCACTAAAAAATGTGCCCAATGGGACACCGAGCACAAGCGAACTGCTGAGCCCCATCAAAATGATGCCGATGGCATTGCCCCTTTTTTCTTTTTCAACCAGTCGTGTCGATACGGCCATCGCTACTACGGTAGCCACTCCTCCGCTAGCCCCTTGAATAATTCGCACCCATAGTAAAGTTTCGTAAGAAAGGTCAACAAGCATAAGTCCGTTGCTGGCAATAAACACACTGAGGGCGGACAACAGTAACTTCTTGCGATCCATATTTATTGTAATTGCAATGAGAATCGGAGCGATAATGGCCGCTGCCAGAGCGAATACAGTCACCAGTAAACCCACTTCGGAAGTAGATACGCTCAAGTCTGAGGCGATCATTTCAATGACTCCTGTAATAATGTATTCAAGGGTTCCAATCAGAAAAACAGCCAATGCCAAGATATATATAATCCATTTATTTTTCACTTTAATCCACTCCGTCTTCTCTAGTTATCTATTTAGTATTGGAATTTGTATTTCTATAAACTGTACATCTTGTTCTTGAGATAAGGGTAAATATAATTCCCTACCAGCTCCGTTCTCCTTGATCTGATAGTTATTATTCTCAATCCATGTAGCTAGATGAACACAGGCTTTACAGGCAAAGGCGGCATTGGAACGATAAGCTATGGTGGCCATCATGGGCTCGGCAGGAAGAGTCCGCAGTTGAAATGGGGCGAGAGGTGATCGCAGATCACAGCTTAAGAAGTAACCTATTTCAAACTCGAATTCTTCCTCTTGTCCTGCGATTTCTTTCCACAAAACAACCTGAGGTCCGTCAATCAGTTGGCGCATTTCTTTTGTTAATGACTGATCAAACTGATGAAATAAACTCGAGATCTCCTCTTCCCTCCCGCACCCTGTCTGAAAAAGAAACTGCCGAGCACCTTCCTCTTTAATTCGAATTTCTTGCCCGGTTTCAATGTGCCCCTCTTCCTCTAGAAGCTGCATGCGTTCCTCAATTCGGACGAGTTTGGCTTGTTCCGTATCGATAATTTGCTGAATTTCGCTTCTTTTTAGCTTAAACATGCCTTGAATATTGTCCAATGTAATATGTTCCTGTAACAGCTGTGTGATTTGTGGCAATGTGAACCCCAATTCTTTATAAATGAAGATTCGGTTGAGCTCGAGGAGCTGATCTGCGGAATAGTAACGGTAACCCGTATCGTGATCTACCTTTCTCGGCTTAAGTATGCCAATCTGGTCATAATAACGCAGTGTTTTTAATGAGACCCTGCTTAGTCTGGAAAACGCACTGATTTTGAACAACATATCATCTCCAATCTATTAACATAATGCGAGTATATAGTTTCCCGTACAGGGGAAAGTCAAGGGTGTATATGCTTCTCATTTTTATATAAAATTAACCACCGTCCTTGTCATCACTCTATGTTGCTGTTATGGGCAAGTCAAAAACCGTTTCTGAATGAAACGTTCATTTTTTTTGAACAAAAAAATGCCACTGATTGTGGCATTCTCTCGGTACGCATTCAATTATCCTGCTCAGGCAGGTTTGTATTATTTTCCGGTTTCAGCAAATGTTTTAATACGCTCCCCGATCTGGTCACGAACCCTTTGGAATACGGCCCACTTCTCTTCATCAGACCCTTGCGCTTTGGCAGGATCATCAAATCCCCAGTGTTCCCGTTTCACATGTGGAGGCGTCATTGGACATTTATCTGCGGCATCCCCACACAACGTGACTACGAAATCAGCATTGTTCAACAACTCTGAATCAATGATATCGGAAGTTTGAGTAGCAATATCCAGATCAACTTCTTTCATGGCTTCCACTGCTTTTGGATTCAGACCGTGTGCCTCGATTCCTGCACTATAGATGTTCCAGTCCTCACTTAGATATTTCTTGGCCCAGCCTTCGGCCATTTGGCTCCGGCAAGAGTTGCCTGTGCACAGGAAGTACAGTGTTTTTTTACTCATGTCCATCGTCTCCTCGTTGTTTGAATTATAGATTGCTTTTATAGATTGCTTTTATAGAATGCTTAACCACAGATACAGACCCACTAGCGTAATAAGCAGAGTCGGAATGGTGATTAAGATACCTGTCTTGAAGTAAGTGCCCCATGAGATTTTGACACCTTTGGTGCTCAGCACATGAAGCCAAAGCAGGGTCGCAAGTGAACCAATCGGGGTAATCTTGGGACCCAGGTCTGATCCAATAATATTGGCGTAAATGAGTGCCTCCCGAACCGTTCCTGTAGCCGTTGTTGCATCAATGGCAAGCGCATCAATCAACACGGTAGGCATATTATTCATCAGGGATGAAATGATTGCCGCAATAAAGCCCATACCCATCGTTGCAGCAAACAATCCCTGATCCGCCACAACCTGAATGACCACGGCTAGAAGATCCGTTAAACCCACGTTACGTAGACCATAAACCACGACATACATGCCGATGGAGAAAAATACGATGGCCCACGGCGCTTCTTTGACAACCAATGTAGTTGGTACAGCTGAACTGCGGGAAGCCATGATCAGGAAGAATATCGCGACAATACCTGCCACAAAAGATACGGGAATGCCGATAAATTCACTGGTAAAGTATCCAATAACCAGAGCCCCTAACACCACCCACGACAACCGGAACATTTTCATATCCTTAATGGCAGATAACGGAGGCTTCAATTCACTGGCATCAAAACGTTTGGGAATACTCTTGCGGAAAAAGAGATACAGTACACCGATACTCGCCGCCAGCGAGAACAGATTTGGAACAATCATCCTTCCTGCGTACTCCATAAACGTAATACCAAAGAAATCGGCAGACACAATGTTGACCAGGTTACTTACAACCAGCGGCAAGGAAGTTGTATCCGCAATAAATCCGCTGGCGATAATAAATGGGAATACTTTTTTCTCATCGAAATTCAGTGCACGTACCATGGCTAGAACAATCGGTGTCAGAATCAGTGCGCCTCCATCGTTGGCAAAGAAAGCAGAAACCACCGCTCCCAGGATGGAGACGTAAACAAACATTCGTACACCATTGCCATGAGCGGCTTTGGCCATATGTAAGGCAGCCCATTCAAAAAAGCCAATACGATCCAGAATTAATGAGATCAGAATGATTGCGACAAAAGCAAGCGTGGCATTCCACACGATTTGTGTCACATCCCATACATCTTCCAAATTGACCACACCCACAAGTAAAGCAAGGATTGCTCCTCCGCAAGCAGACCAACCAATGGACAGGTTT
Organism: Paenibacillus sp. SRL342; assembly: GCF_984798905.1. NCBI lineage: Bacteria > Bacillati > Bacillota > Bacilli > Caryophanales > Paenibacillaceae > Paenibacillus > Paenibacillus sp. SRL342. The sequence goes on along the minus strand of NZ_OZ481790.1, from coordinate 3,738,480 downwards.
TTAGGCTGCCAAATAACGAGTACAAGTGTAATCAAAAAGATGATGCAGGCTAACAGCGTAGAAAACAAAACCATACACCCCCTTTCAGTTCAGCTTTATTTATATTTGTATATAATGATATACTTATATAATGATCAAAAATTAATTACACTCTGAAGTAAAGTTTTCTTTATTTAACGATTTAAGAATAGTTGCTGTATCCGGCATCAAATCCAGGACAGATGTAATATATGGTGTATTCTCTACATTTAAAGAGTAGTATACCCACTGACCACGTTTATTTTCTTTAACCAAGCCTTGATCCTTCAGCTTGCGCAAATGTTGACTAATTCCAGGTTGTGACATGTCTAAAATCTCTACAAATTCACACACGCACCATTCACGTTCTTTGAGGAGTGTAAGGATCGTAAGGCGTGTTTTATCACCCAGCAATTTAAGCTTATCCGCTACCTCTTGCATAGAATCCATAGCACTTCCTCCTTCAACTACATATAAGTGTATGCTTATATTATAATATCAAAAAAATGAAGTCAATGTTTACTTGATGATTAACTCCAAAAGTCGTTGGTTCGAATTCGAATCAACGATTTTTGGAGTTTGTGAATATTTTTTAAATAAACAGATTATGATTGGCTTGTGATGCTTGTCCAAGATAGTAACCGACACCACCAATTTTAACTTGGTCTATTAATTCTTCACGCTGAATTCCCATTAAATCCATGGACATTTGGCAGGCAACGATCTCTACTCCTTGTGCAATTGCGCTCTCAATCAATTCTTCCAATGAAGGCACATGATGTTTTTTCATCAAACCACGGATCATCTTCGGGCCTGCTCCGAGCATATTCATTTTGGACATGCCAAGCTTCTGGCTCCCACGAGGTAACATCATATCAAACATACGGCCGATCATTGTTTTGGATAACTTCTGCGGCTGCTGCTTGCGAATAATGCTCAATCCCCAAAACGTGAAAAATAGGGTTACTTTCCGTCCACTGGCTGCGGCCCCATTTGCAATAATGAGTGAAGCGATCGCTTTATCCAGATCGCCACTGAACACAACCATCGTGCTGGCTGGATCACTGATGGGGGATTCGGATACGGGTTGTGCTGTATTTTTAGCAATGACAGACTCAATCGTACCGCCTTTCAGTCTTTCCAACTGCAAGATTGTGGAACCCGACATCGTGGCCCAGGCTTTGACATCTTCATAAAAGCCTGGATCGGAAGCTTTCACACGAAGGGTTTCTCCGTTTGAGAGTTGATCCATTTTCTGCTTAACCTGAATCAGGGGACCAGGACAACTTAATCCGCATACGTTCAACTCATGATCAATACGTTGCGGCTGTACTGAGTCAGTGGGAATAGACTCCTTTTCGTTCGCGTCTATCACAGGATCATGCTGCTCTTGTGTTGTAGCAGTAAATGGAGCAGGCTTAAATTGGGCTTGTCGGTATGTTTTATAACCACCACTCAGGTTTTTTACGCTAAAACCATGCTGATGCAAAATTTGCGAAGCTGTATAACCACGTAAGCCGACTTGACAGTATAGCCAGATTTCTTTGGAAGGGTCTAATTCATCTAAACGTTGACGAAGCTCATCAACTGGAATAGAGAGTGAATCTGGAATATGACCATTTTGATGCTCGATTTCACTGCGAACATCCAGAAGTATCGACTGCCCCGGCTGACGATCAGCCAGTTGATTATAGGTGAACGTCTGAACACGTCCGGTGATCATATTCTCTGCTGCATATCCAGCCATATTCACGGGATCTTTGGCAGAAGAATAAGGTGGCGCGTAACTCAGTTCAAGCTCTGTCAAATCCCGGACATGTCCTCCAAAATGAATGGCTACAGCAATGTCATCAATTCGTTTATCCACTCCATCATAACCGACTGCTTGTGCGCCTAAAATTTTGCCTTCCGGAGTAAACAGCAGTTTAAGAGTAATCGCACTTGAACCCGGATAATACGATGCATGAGAAGCAGGGTGTACGATAACGGTTTGATAGTCCACGCCGAGACGCTGTAGTGTTTTTTCATTACTGCCTGTCGTAGCTGCGGTCATTCCAAATACTTTGATAATGGACGTACCTTGTGTTCCTTTGTAGGTAGATTGAAGCCCTGCGATACGGTCGGCAACAATACGACCTTGTTTGTTGGCAGGTCCGGCAAGTGGTATCGTTGCCTTCGTACCATGAATGGTTTCCGTTACTTCGATCGCATCCCCAACAGCATAGATATGTGGCACACTACTTTCCAAGGCTTCATTTACGATAATATGTCCACGTGCACCCAGCGAAACGCCGCTATCTTTCAAAAAATAGGTGTCTGGTGTTACGCCTATCGCAAGAATAACCATGTCAGCAGTCAGCGTGTGACCATCCGCAAGTTCAACCCCTATGCCCTGCTCTAGGGAATGGAATCCCTGAACACGCTTGGAAAACAGCAGGTTTACACCATGATTCTCCATTTCCTGTGCCAATGCGGCTGCTAACTCGGGATCATATGGTGTGAGTACTTGTGCGTTCCCCTCAATAAGCGTTACATCCAGACCAGCTTCCTTTAAATTCTCAGCCATTTCTACGCCTATAAATCCACCACCTATGACGATCGAAGACTGGTTGTTAGAAGAACTTACCTGTTCTTTGATCCGATCAATATCAGGAATACTTCGTACGGTATAGATTAGTGGATTGTCCTTACCCGGCAGATCGGGAATCATCGGTTTTGCACCTGGTGACAATATCAACTCGTCATAGCTTTCTTCATATGCACCGCGCTCCTGGGATTGTATCTTAACCACTCGCTGCTGCGAATCAATAGCTACGACCTCACTTCTTGTACGCACATCGATACAAAAGCGATCTGCCATCCCTTTTGGCGTCTGCACCAGCAGACGCTCTCGATCATCGATTGTGCCACCTATATAATAAGGTAAGCCACAATTGGCAAATGAGATATAGGGTCCCTTCTCAAAGATAATAATCTCGGCATGTTCATCCAGACGGCGAAGACGTGCAGCTGCAGAAGCACCTCCAGCTACACCGCCAACAATAAGTACTTTTTTGCTCATGATTCACAATCATCCTTTTCAAATAAAGTTTTAATAATCTGTTCAACCCGTTGATCGGCAAGCACATAGTTCACTTCAAGTCCATTCCGCTCCGTAGCAACAATACCTGCACTACGAAGCTTCTGGAGGTGTTGTGAGACTGTTGATTGGGGAAGATCCAGACATTCCTGCATATAAGAAACATTACATTTTTTTTTCATCATCAGTCCCCGCACAATGCATAAACGAATGGGGTGAGATAAAGCTTTCAGCAGATTAGCAGGTTCATCGAACTGTTTAATGTTATTACTGTCAAAAGCGGGAGTGTTCAAAAGGTATTCCTCCTAAATCGTTATATCGTAATAATACGATTTATTGATTCTCATGTCAAATGTATTCTCGAGTGAATGCGTTCAATAAGTTCATACCCGCTCAACCCTACGGCTTTGATTTGATTCAGGTGGATGATAAAAATGCCTGCCAAAACCGCTAAAAGCGATACCTGACAGGCAATCATGTTGTATCAGATCTTCATAAAATAGTGATTTAACTGAACGTCTTATATTAGAGTATAACAGGCTGAATCAGTCCGTCCTTACCAAAAAGAAGCGGGTCCATACATATTTCGCGGTGATACCCCTTTCCAGAGGAGAATCTGGACAGTGGTGTTACAAAACGGTGATAGGCAATCTGGTATTGACCGGTTTCAGAATCATTAAATATACAGTGATGACCTGTGCCCAGCATGCCCTTCTCCACATTTTTGCTCAGGATTGGGTATCGATAGGTAATTGGACCATATAGCTGCTCTGCCGTACCGTAATTAACATGATAGTCTTCACTGCCTGTGTCATCACAGGACCACGTAAAGTGGTAAAGTCCACCCTGCTTCAACACGGCTACAGCCTCACGAAAATCATGCAAGCCCGCCAGATTGCTCATTGTGTCCTCTACGACACTTATCATGTCTTCACCAAGCTCCACAATGGCAGCATGTCCATTGCCAAATAGCAGATACGTTCTTCCATCCTCTTCGACATAGATGGAGGGATCAATGGCCTGACCCATGGTGATGCCCAGACGTTTCAACTGCTCCATTGTGATTAAAGGCTGTGACTCGGCCAGGAATGGACCAATCGGTGTATCTGCTACAGCAACGCCAATGGCACTCTCGCCGTTCAGCATTTTGCCACAGAAATAAAAATAGAACTTTCCGTTTCGGCTGGCAATTGCCGGTGCCCAGGCATTACCGGTTGCCCAAGCTACATCCTCTGTTCCCAGATCAAGGATAACACCTTCATCTTGCCAATGCTTCAGGTCTGAAGAAGAAAACACTTTGAACTTTGTCCCCGACCACCCCTCGAAGCCATCTGTTGTGGGATACATATAGTAACGATCCCCAAACTGTGCGATATCAGGATCGGCATATTGTCCGGGGAGCACTTGATGACCATCCCCGAAAGCCGCGAGAAGCCGGCTGCACTCCTCAGCTGTGATTGGCAGGACACTTCCATGCCGCTTTTGAGTCGTTCCCATATCGAATTCACCATCAGGGACGATTCGGAATTCTCCACTTCTTAGATCTGTAGTCAGCAGAGGAAGATAACCCTTTCCTTCAGCAAATCGATCAACAATCAGGCACCATTCCTCCCGGTCATTGAATTTAAAGATTTGAGGTCCCTCCACACCTGCCACAGCCTCCAGTACCGGAGCTTGAAGTGTAACAAACGCCCCTTTGTCGAGAGAGTCTCCTTTTTCTACCCGTATGTTTTTGGTTGTTTCATCCTTGGAGTATCGATAATAAGAGCCATCCGCTGGAAGAATCGTTGTATCAATAATATGATTATCCCGCTCAATGTATTTTTCCGATGCGGAGAACGTACGAAAGTCTTTTGTGCGAGCGCTGTATATTTTTTGTTTTTGTTCTTGCTCCTGAGGTTCCTGCGTCGCAGAAGCCCAGAATACAAGAAACTCATCTGCCATTTCATCATACACAGCTTCCGGTGCCCAGACACATCCAGCGCCCTCAACACCTAGTGTAACGTTCCATGGGGATGACCAGTTCACGAGATTGCTGGATTCCCATATGATTACGTCACGACTCCCGGCATTAACGGCATGAGTCCACCCTTTGCCGCTTGCGATGCGGAGATCCGTAGCAATCAGATAAAATTTATTTTCCTTGACTGAACGAACCAGAAACGGGTCCCGTACCCCCTTTTCTCCAAGGTCGGAAAACAGCACAGGAGATCCGCCATTAAGATCCTTCCAGTGAAGACCATCCTCGCTATAGGAGAAATAAACCTGCTCTCCGTCTGGTTGTTCGCCAATAAAATGTACAAAGAGATACCCATCATAAGTTGGAGTTGTTTTGGTCAATGGTAAAGAGCCTCCTGAAAGTGAAATTGATTTTATACTAACAGTAAATATAAAAATGAAAGCGTTCTACATATGTTGTATCATACTTCAAAACCAGCGGAATGAGTATATTTTTGTGATTTGGTATGGCACAGATCATGTGAATCTTTCGCCGGGATCATTTTACTTTGATTGGGATGTTTGGCTTACTCCTCATGCAAAGAATATTAAAATATCGCCTTTATTTTACCTCAGGTATACAAAATTCTTGGTTTTCATTTACAAATAAATGCTAATCTTCTTAATGATGAACAAATGAATATAGACTCATGCATTCATTTTTGTTGTTGAGATATTACGAGGAGGAATCATTGTGAAATTATCCAAAAGAGTATTACCAGCGGTAGCGCTGACTCTGGCTGTATCGGCTTCTACTCTCTTGTCTGCAGGACAAGCAAGTGCGGTTCAAGCTGTAAGTGTGGAGAAAAAACAAATCAAGAACATCATCTTCCTCATTGGGGATGGCATGGGGACCTCTTATACTTCCGCCTACCGTTATATGAAAGATGATCCTTCAACGAAGGGCATGGACAAAACCGTATTTGACCCTTATCTTGTTGGGGCACAAATGACCTATCCGGATGATGATAAACAAAATGTGACGGATTCCGCTTCCGCAGCAACGGCTATGTCGGCGGGTGTGAAAACATACAATGCGGCCATTGCGGTTGACCCTGAGCAGAAGGAAGTCAAAACCGTACTTGAGCAGGCCAAAGAAAACGGCAAAGCCACCGGACTCGTGGCTACATCGGAGATCACTCATGCCACACCAGCTGCATTTGGTGCCCATGATATCAGTCGAAAAAATATGGATGCAATTGCGGACGATTATTATGATGAGTTGATTAATGGCAAGCATAAGGTGGATGTACTTCTTGGTGGAGGGAAATCCAATTTTGTACGCGAGGGTCGTGACCTGACGAAGGAGTTCCAGAAGGCCGGTTTCAGCTATGTGACGGATCGTTCCTCTCTCCTTGCTGATAAGAATCAACAAGTTCTTGGACTGTTTGCGGACGGAGGTCTGGACAAGTTGATTGATCGTACTGCTGCAACTCCATCATTGGCTGAGATGACCAATACAGCGATTGATCGTCTCAGTTCGAATGACAAAGGATTCTTTCTAATGGTCGAAGGCAGCCAGATCGACTGGGCAGGACATGATAATGATATCGTTGGTGCTATGAGTGAAATGGATGATTTCGCAGCAGCATTTCAGGCAGCTATTGATTTTGCCAAAAAAGACGGTGAAACACTTGTCGTAGCTACTGCCGACCACTCCACGGGCGGGCTTACGCTTGGAAAAGACGGAGAATACAACTTCTTCGTAGATCCAATCAAAGCTGCACTGCGCACACCTGACTTCATGGCAGCACAAATTGCAAAAGGTGCTTCGGTTGAAGAAACACTGAAAAGTTATCTCAAACTGGAGTTGAAACCGGAAGAGATTCAATGGGTGAAAGAAGCGGCCAAAAGTGCGGATGTAACAAAGATTGATAATGCCATTGAAGCGATTATTGATAACCGTTCATTTACGGGCTGGACAACAGGTGGACATACAGGTGAAGATGTTCCGGTCTATGCCTACGGTCCGGCAAGTCATCGCTTCGCCGGTTTGATCGACAACACAGATAATGCCAAGATCATATTTGATATTCTCAGCAAGCACCAATAATTCAATAGTTTAGGATCATCCCTTCTCTTCTTTCATCCGAAGAGAAGGGATTTTTTTCATATTTTCATGACCGAAACTTGTCCATTCACTTCGAGTATGGCGTACGCCTGTTCGGAATTTGCTAATATGCATTATATCCCATGGAGTTGGTTACCTTATACAAAACACGCTCGCATTGAAGGGAGAGAAATCCGATAAATGCAGTTAACGATTGGTTAAGGCAGATTGCCCACAACTATATTCTCATTGTCATTGCTGCGGTGCTCTTTTTTGCAGTCAAAGCAGTCATTGGGTTCTATACGTACAAGCATTATGACAAAAAATTGGATGCACTCACAGATAAGGTCGATCGTCTTCTGGAGGAGAAAACAACGGAGTGATGCTACTTATTGTGAGCTATAGAAGTAACAAGCTTTGGAGGAGAAAAGCATGTTAGGGAACATTCTGCTCGGTATGGTCATTCCCATTATATTGGGTGTATGGATTCTGCGTCGGAACTTTAAAATCCTTATTCTATATTATCCACTTGGTGTGGCTGTATCAGCATGCATCAACAATATCGGGTTCAATTACTTCTGGAATATTCTTCCGAATACTCATAATCAATCCTTGGCTGCTCTCCCAATGGATCTTGGAATCTATCCGATTGCCGGCTGCTTGATGATGTATGCCATTATCGTCAAAGGTGCCAAGCCATGGTTGGCGATTCTTGTTGCATCATTGTCGCTGACATTAATCGAATGGGTTGCCAAAATGATGGGGCATGTCATTTATTTTAATGGATGGAACATCCTTTGGACCTTTTTGTCATACCTCCTGCCATTTGTTCTTGCTTATGGTTACAGTAAAATATTGAGGTATACCAAGTGAAGTTTTACTGAAGCTTTCCCCTAATAAGGCAGGACAGATGATATGGGTTAACGCTGATGGGCATACGTGCATATCTTAACTCATATTCGTCTTGGAGGGATTCGTAATGTATGTGGCATATCCTTATGGTTACAGGTACACTTTTACTCCGGTATGGGCAACATCATCAGCCGAAGCACTTGAATTAATCAAAACAGCTGTGCAAGGAGAACGAAACGATGAGGTGTTCTATGATTCACTGATTCAGTTGTCACCCGATGCCAATCAGGCTGCCATCATCACGAGCATCCGCAATGATGAACGAGGACATAATCAAATGTTCCGCCAAATGTACAAGGATCTGACAGGTCAGGAGATTACGGGCATAAGCAGTGAGCCGGTTGAGACGGTCACCTCTTATCTTGCCGGACTGCAAAAGGCGTTTCATGGTGAATTGGCCGCCGTGGAAAAGTATAGAAAAATATGGTTTGGTCTCCCTTATGGCATTTATAAGGATACGGTGTGGGGAATCATCCTGGACGAACAGAAACATGCGGATAAATATAACAATCTGATTACCTACAATTTGCCGAGATAGTCATGTATGGGATGAATAACGCGCGTATTCTTTTAAAAATGAACAATTGAAAGCAGTAAAAAACCAGTGAATGAGTAAAGCTCACTGGTTTTTTTGCTTTGCCGAGTCTCTCTTTTATAATCCTGAGTTTAAATGCACTCTTCCAACATATCAGGTTCCACATGAACGTGAACGGTGTATACGTCATGCTCCTCCATCAACTCATTCTCCACATCTGTACAGATATCGTGTGCTTGTTGAAGATCCAGCTCTGCATCAACTGTTATGACAACGTCTACTACAACGTTATTGCCATAGTTCCGAGCTCTCACGTCTTTAACCGTCTCTACGCTGTCAATTCCGGCAATCGTTTTTTTGTATTCCTGAATCAGTTCAACATCAAAACCGTCCGTGAGATGATGTGTGGCTTCCTTGAAAATGTCCCAAGCGGTCTTGCAGATCAGAAAACCTACGATGACAGCCGTTACAGGGTCCAGCCATGGGAGGCCGAACTGGGAACCCACGATCCCAATGACCGTACCGGTGCTCACCCAGGCATCGGAGATATTATCTCGAGCTGCAGCCATGACTGCCTGACTTTTAATACGAGTAGCAAGTCTCTTGTTATAGCGATAGACCAGATACATGATAACTGCGCAGAAAATGCCTGTGTACCCAGCGATGATATCCGGAGATTCATGTTTACCCTGAAACACAGAACCAATGGCTTGAAACAGTACTTGTAAACCTACTGCCATCATAATGAAAGAAGCAACAAGTGACGCAACGGTCTCTGCTCTCCAGTGACCATATGTATGATCTGTGTCGGCTGGGCGTTGGGCAAGCTTCAAACCGATCAGTACAGCTATTGAGGCCACAATATCGGTGGCATTGTTTAATCCATCCGCCTTGAGCGCTTCTGATCCGGCCATATTGCCAACAATCAGTTTTAATACGGTCAAACATATGTAGGCGATAATGCTGATGATAGCTCCGCGCTCCCCCAGCTTTAGATTATCGTATTTAAGTTGATCCACATGATATCCTCCTGCAATCTTCAATTCTAGCACGTTTATGATGGTATCATTGATGATTTGTGTGGGTCTAGAGAAACGTTTTGAGTGTGACGAAACATAATCTGAAAGCGGCAATTTTTTTACGGGAATCCAAAAAAGTTGGATTTGGCAAACTTAAGTGATTTATGGGTGGTAAGAGGAAGGCGGCCGACTGCATTTCCTTGTAAACACACTTTCTTGCACCTAGACATAAAGAGCCGAATGGATCGTTTTGATCCACTCGGCTCTTAGCGTTATTTTACAATCATTTGTATAACGTCACTTACCGTTGTTCCACTTCCATTCATAATTCACTGCCATTATTCAGAAAGTGTCGGTTTAACTGGCACCTCATTGGCAAGCGGCTCCGAATCCTCGGAATGTCGTTCGAACATAACAGCGTCAACCCTCGTATAGATCATATCCGCAGGAAGTGTTGGCGGGTCTACCGTTGTAGGCGTAACCCTGGTTAACCGGACATACTCGCTGCCGTCACCCGTAAAGTCGAACGTCCCTAGATTAACCCAACCTGATGAGCCGACCGTTGCATCGATATAGGTGACCTCGGTACCCGCTTTATGTTTCACTTCCACTTTGACATTATTATCGTTTCCCGTCGTATGGACGAGCTTGTAGATCGAGACCGTATATTTCCCCTCTGGGAACTGGCCTTTCCACGTTGCTGATGAACCTTGAACTGTTGAATAGCGGGATTTAACCCCAATTTTGTATCCGGCTAAATTGCTTTGGCTCCACGACCCTTCTGTCGTGTATAACCCAGTTGTATCTGTACTGTCCACGATAACCGTTAGGTCCCTGATCGTGATGTTCAAAGGCGGTGTGGTTAAGGTCACACCGTCAATCGTGACCGTAGCCCATACCTCAATGTGATCCGTGTCCCCATCGAGATCGAGAAGGGTCAACACCCCACTGCTATTCACTTCGGCCAGATCCGTACGATCAACGAAATACTGCACATCGGCCTGTGTAAGATCACCGACCAAACCGTTATCCAAATAACCGGTTACGCTCAGTTGTGCGGTTTGAGTCATCTGCAGTTCGTTCCGATCGGACAGGATCACAGCAGACTCCAATTGCGGTACCCTGTTTGGGTCCACCCACATGATTGCATCGGCAACGACTCTGGACTTATTGGCCTTATTGGTTAGTTCCACGTACCCGCTATCGCCTGCAGCAAAAGGATAATCCCCCAGGTGCACCCAAGTACCATTCGCTGTTGTCTCATCAACTGTCACCGTATCGGAGCCTCCGCTATGATAAACGGTAAATGAGACATTTGTTGCCCAATTTTCACTCGCAGCCGTGATTTGCGGAATCTTATAATACACACTGTAAGTGACACTTTCCGGCAGCTCAGGCCGCCATCTCATTTTGCTTGTCGCTGTGCCGGTCGTAGATTTGGCATACACATAGTTATCATAATAATAATCGTTAGCCGTCGTATCCCTTATCCAGACGCCTTCTGTCTCCGCCTCCGTATTATCCACGATGATGGTTGAACTATCCTGCCCATCGGGTTGAACTGGAGTTTCCGATACCTGATCCGGCAGATAGAGTGTCCGCTTACGGGTCTGTTTCCCCTCCGATTCCACGTAATACGTGAAAGTTTGGGATAAATCATTCACCCGTATAGACCATTCCATCGGGTATATCGTATCTGGCACGGTTGTGTACGTTGCCCCGCCATCCAGGGAATAATGGATTGTCGCTGGTTTCGTCGTTTTGGCCTGCACATAAGCATCATAAACCGTTTCGTCAGGCTTAACGATCAGCATGCCTTTAACCGCATCAATTGGACTGTGGGTATCAAAGAAATAACTTGCATCCGATGTATCTGCCGTTCTGACCTGATGCAACGGTACATCAATATCAAGTCCCTCTACAATGATCGCGGTGATGCCCTTGCCTGAAACCGTGGCTTGAATGATTCCACCACTCATAACTGCTTGTTCTGGTGTACCATTGTCGCGGATGATCGTTACGGTGTAATCCTGTGCCGGGTTGAACCCAATAATTTGTTCATTTAATTCAATTGGAGTCTGAACTTCATCTGAAGATGCGTTGCTTAACCCGATGTAGAATTTATCCCCGCTCTCACCGGTTATCCAGTTTAATTGAGGATGATTGGTCTTAATAATCCCCTTGGGCATCCATAGCCAAACGTCGGAGTTACCATAAAATTGACCTGGTTTATTCCCATAGAGGTGATATTTGAACCATAAAAAATTCGTTTCAAATACGGAAGGAAACGTAATACTGCCGTTCGATTTCAATGATTGTTCGCTGATCAAATAATCCATCGTTTGCCCGAGCTGCCCCGGGATATGGTGATAATAGATGGATGTAGCCCCGCTTGGGCCTTCCAGAGGAAAGTCCGGTTCAAGTTGGCTAACGGCGAAGCCTTTATAATAATAACCTGGATAACTGGAATATCGTCCAATAACCGCATTATGAGCAATATCCTGCAGCAGTTCATCCCCTGTATAAAGCGACAATCTCAGCATGAACGGAGCTTCCTGAGCATTCATCCGATAATAGCCGGTGGTACTTCCTGCTTCAAACGTCAGTCCGCTCGGTGAAACAAGCCAACGCTCCGCTTGAACGCCTCCGGCAATATCTTCTGGAAGCTTGAGCCTAGGATATTGAAATTTCCCACTTTCCGGCCAATGGAACGACTCCGCGTAATTATATGTCTCCGGCTGAGGAATCGTAACGTTACCTTCAGGAACTGGACGAGCAACAAACATCGTTGCATACCGTTTGGCTTCCTTATAGGCGGCATCCAAGTATTTGGGATCCTGCGTTTCCTCATATAGCTCCAAGATCTCCATCCACAGCTTGCTATAATAATAAATGAACTCATTTTTACTCACATCGACAGATGCAGGCGTATCGATATGTTGCGTGATATAACTATCGGCTGCATCCTTCGCAGCTTGCAAATACTGCGCATCTCCCGTCATCCGATACATCATCAGAGGCTGAATGACAGGCCCACGGTCTTTCTGGTCAGGATCACGTACGAGGTACTCTTCCTGTGCCAGCGCCCCAATTCCTGCCGAAGTGCTCATCATCTGATTGACAGCGGCTACGCTTGAAACATCAAACGGCAGAGTAGCCATTTTCCATAAGGAAGGCACACCGTATACTTTCTTCTGCGTTGGCGACCAACCAATACCATTTCGCGATACGCCATACTGGACGGACGGCAGTGCTCTCGTATCGTATAACTGGTCATCCCCAGTTAAATAATAAGCTCCCAAAAGAACCGCATTTGAGCTTGTTCGGACGCTATCCTCGTTTTCGATATCAATAAAACCCTTGGCACGGCTCCACCACCCGCTGGGGGATGGGACATAATTAACAGAATCGTCCCCTTGTGGCTCAACCTTAAGCAAATCGATCATATTAAACATCGCGTCAGTAAGCGACTGATCTGACACATTTTCCCGGTATGCCGAATAATCGTACTCATTGCGAAGTATATCCGCGTAGGACTCATACAGATTGCTTTTTTGAGCGATTAGCCCCATATGAAATTGATACGTGTTTTCTGCGGTCATTTGCGAATAAGTCCCTAATTGAGGAGCGTAAAGGATGGGCTGCACACTGCCTTCATTGTTGACAAGACTCATGCCAAGCCGTTGTTTCGTCACGCCTCCCGTCGGTTCAAATTCAACCGGAAGCTCTGTCGAAGGTACAAATACGCCATACGTCAATGGACTTCCCGTACCATCATTTTTCTCAACCAGGCTCATCGGAGCGCTCAGCTCTCTTAAACTTGTTGATTCCACCGTACCTACCATTTTGGCATGTGACCTGAATCCATTTAACACTTCATTGATGCCCGAGACTGCCTCTGTTGTGAAGGACTGATATCCGATCACATAATTGCCGTCGCGGCGAGGCGTAAAGGCAAAAGAAACATCTGGTTTATCCCCTGCCATGGACCAGTTCACTTCAAAATCGTAATCACTGCCATGCGTAGAATCGGTTAATACCGCCGTCTGGCTGTCTGGAAAATGGACCCCGTCGAATGTAATCCAGCGTTTGTTCATCGTATCATAGTAATTGGTTCGGCTCCCCGCATTCCCGTCCAATAAAACCCATTGTTCCTCAAGTCTTTCCGATTCATTATTGATTGGAACCCAGTTCCCTGTCTCCGTGTTTTTGTAGAACATGTCACGAACGATGGATTTGCCTCCATCCCATACTGCCTCATGGAAGGTTGCTTTGTAGTTCGCATTTTCGATGCTGCCTTTCTCTGTGTAACTAAGATTTGCTAAGGTACGGCTTCTTAGCGGGGGCAACGGTGGTGCCTGTTGACGGATATTCCCCTCGAACTTGACTGCATCAGCCCGCGTAATAATTGTACCCGTGGAAGGCTGCGTTCGAGTCAGCCTGACAAATTCGCTATCATCACCACTAAACTCATACTCCCCCAGATCCACCCATCCAACCGATGGACCTGACGAAGGTCTAAGATCCATAAACTTAACATCTGTAATCCCGTTATGAACAATCTCAATTTTCACATTACTATCTGCTTTATCCGCCCAATCCAGCTTATAGAACGATATTCTCGCCGTCCCTGCTTCCAGGCGTGGATTCCATGTGATGCTTCTATTTACGGCGTCTGTAAATTTGGAACTGGAATTATTGTATCCCTTCACTCCTGCACTTGTTGTCCAATAAGGAGCGGAGAACCCGTTACTGACGTTGCCTGAATCAACCGTGACGACATGATCAATCGTGAGGCTTCCATCATCAATGATGATTGTCTTATGTGGCTCTTTCTGCCCTATATTCCCTTCGAACTTGACCGCATCCGCACGTGTAAGGATCGTGTTTGTGGTGCCGGTAGACCGGGTCAATTGAACAAATTCTTCACCAACACCGGAAAAATAGTACTCTCCCAAATCAACCCATCCCGTTGGTGCGCCAGATGAGGGTCTCAGATCCATAAAGACTACATCCGTCGTTCCATTATGAACAATTTCGATTTTCACATTGCTATCAGCCTTATCCGCCCAATCCAGCTTATAGAACGATATTTTCGCCGTTCCTGCTTCCAAGCGTGGATTCCATGTTATCGTTCTGCCTGCTGTACTTGTATATTTGGTGCTGGAAAGATCATACCCCTTCACCCCTGTGCTTGTAGTCCAATTTGGAGCCGAATATCCATTGTTCTCGTTACCCGCATCAGGTGTCACAACATCATTAATCTTAATGCTCCCGTCATCGATGATAATGGTCTGATAAGGTAAGGTCTCCGCGTAAGCGGCCCTTATACCGATCAGGCTGAAAGGAACTACGATCGTCAACATGAAAACGATGAAGAAAAACAGCTTCCTTTTGACCATACAATTCACAGCCTCTCCTCATAATGATAACGCTTCCAAAAAAATGAGTTGCCTTTTGCTCAAATGATTGTAAAAAAGCACTTAACCTTCCCCTTCTGCCTAGTCCCACTCTGTCGTTTTTATCTTAGCATGTTACATCACGGTGAAATTTCTTTCATTTTAAGAATTTCTTATACGATTTTAAGTAAAAAAAGAAACCTACATCCTAATTGATTGCTCAGTTGCAGTCAGATAGAATATAGGTTTTCCAAGTGTCCTATGAGGACTAATCAATTATAATGGCGGCTGCACCAATAACAACTTTCCAAGCTGAATGACCGTTTGATCATACCAAGCTGGATGCTGCCGAATATGTTCCATACTTCGTTTATTGCCACTTGCCTCAAACACGGCCGCTTTGTCAGTTTTCTCGTGATCGATCTCGAAGTGAACTGTATGTTTCCCATTTGGTAGCTCCGGCAAGAAAACATATTGATTTCGATTATGATCGTTATAGGGTGTGAATCGATCAACAAGGAAGGGTTCCCCTCCATCCACCGACACCTTCAATCGGCCAGAATCCGGCCCCCCGATATCAAATAAGCCGATGTGTGTTCCCTCAAACTCCACTGTGACCGTCTCTCCGGGATCAACTGCTCGCCATAAACCGGGGAACAACCAATCATACTGGCTTACTAAGGCAAAATCATCGGAAGTCATGTAAGACCATCCTGCCGAAAAATGACTAAGACGATCCAGTGGAAGCATGGTTGCATACTCCCAAGGATTGGCCGGGACCAAGGGGTCCTGCGGCAAGTGATGTTCGACCTTTCCCACGTGATCTCGAAGTTCACTCATTTTCTCAAACGACCGGGTGATGGTATCTGTGTAGATCTGATGTCCTTCGGGAATAGTGGGATGGATCGAATCATGCGTGAAAATAACGGCTCCGGGGATGGACACGTCTGCCCTTGAAGTAAAAATAAGCTTTCCATCCGAAACCAATCGACTGACCGCTACGCCCAGATGAATCGAAGGAATACCGTAATAATCGGCGACTTCCTCCTGCATAAGAGCGCCCTTCTGGTATTCGCCAGATTGAAATAAATCCATATCCCGCTCCTTGATCGTATATACAAACAGGATATCGGTAAACCTGCTCTGCTTGCGAATCTGTCGGACAATGCCTTCGATCCGCGCCTTGGATTCGGGAACTCCGCCATCGTTACCAACAAATTCAACAAATACGAGATCAGGCTGATGACGCAGCACATCTGTCTCCAAACGGGCACAGCCGAGGTCCGATCCTGTCCCATCAATGCCTGCGTTCACAGCGCGGATATCGGCATGGGGATATTTCCCTCGCAGCCAATCCGCCGTCATGACCCTGTATCCTTTCGAACGTGTATTACTGCCGCCAAAATAGACAATGGTTACTGTTTCTCCATTTTCCAACTTTTGAATGACATTAGGCAGCCCTCTTCGAGGGAAAAATTCCTTCATCGTGACTTCACCCGCCCTCACCTAGCGTTTTTAGGAGCAAAAAATTTTACAGCAAACACTTCATAATAAGGCGAACCATACGTTGCACAAAAATCAAACCGGATTTGGGTTACACCTTGTGCTTGCACCTGATGTTTGTTCAACGAAAGATAATTCCCGCGGACTTTAATTTCACTCTCGCTTCCGTCCTCTAACGTTAGGGTCACATCATAATCCTGGATCAGTGGTTCGATTGGATCGTCGAAATGCTCCAAATTCAGCTGCGAATTGAAAACAAGATGGATTTCATCCAGATTCTTGGGGCTTGCAAAACCAAATTCCAACCATTCCTGTCCTTCTGTACGTTCCGAAATCCAGCTGTTCGGCAGACCATAAGGTCTGGAGAAGCCGTTGACGACATTCGCAGGATTATATATATTCTGGGATGGAACCAGATCCTTGAAGCAAATGCTCTGATTAAGCTTCTTTAGCCTGGATGGCTCTTCCGGTCTATAAAGGAAGCTAACCGCTCCAGTCATTCTCTCCTCATTGCTGTGTAAAGTAAGGCCCGCCGTACCTTCCAATACGATGTAGATTTTGTCGTCTGCTGGCTTCTTGCAGCTGAGGTCCAGTGTAATCCAGTCATCATGACCCGATGAAATCGCCAAGTTGTAACCTTTCAGCTCGCTGGTGGGAATATAATTTTCCTTTCGATCCCCGCCAAACAGCTTCACATGCAACGTTTCCGAATGCTCGGAACTATTTTTAATTTTGATCTGCACGCTTTCAACCACGGATGTCTGGATCGGCAAGACCAAACATAACGCTTTCTCCAAGGAGATCTCTTCGGTTGGATGAAGTTGTTCATAACTTCGCTGAGACGAGGCACGAATCGTTAATCCGTCAGCGAAATATGGATCCAACGGCTCTTGAAGGCCTACAATCGTTTGCCCGTCGCGAAGCAGTTGCGCCTGAAGCTCATCCATATGGGCTTTGACTATGTTCGCGGGGTCTGTATCGTATTTTACGCATAACGCAGCAGCCGTTCCTACCGCCTGCCCCATACAACCGCAGGTTGCCATCACCCTTGTAGATCCAAAAGCCACATGGGTAGCACTTATATTGCGGCCAGCGAACATAAGATTAGGAATATTACGTGAAAACAAGCTGCGGAAAGGGATATTATACAATCCCGGCACAAAATTCCATGCTGTGGCCGGTCCCTCATCGTAGATGCCTTTATTTGCATGCAGATCCATATACCAGCCTCCGACGGATACCGCATCTTCGAAATGAGGCTTTGCTGTAAGATCGTTCTGAGACAGCATGTGTTCCCCTATAAACCGTCTCGACTCCCGCTTTCCCGGAATCGGGCATACATAATCCAGGATGAGGTTGTCTACATCATCAAACTCACCGCTATTTTTGATATAATCCCATATCCCGTACACCAATTTCCGCAGTTCCAATGCGATGTCTTCATTATTCTTGATAATATCCATATGTCCGCCGTATTCCAGCCACCACAATCCGCCAAGCCCGTTGATTTTCCTTGGAAAAGACCGATGGTTTAATCCTTTTCTGATACTATCAAAAAACTCCAGCTTCGTAATATCATACGCAAAGCCAGGCTTTGTGTAAGGAACGGAATAGTTTACGTCACGGGCTTGAAACAGAATCGTATCACCCATCGTGTAATGATCCGCCACTTCTGGAGCGAGCTCTTCCTGGTATTCATGCTTCGCCTCTCTTCCCCATCGGAAGTGAGCACCTGATTGATATCCAACAATTCCATCGCCGGAGCAATCAATGTAGGTCGGGCTTTCAAAACGAAATTTTCTCTCTGAAGCCAATTGAAGGCCCTCCACCCATTGAATTCTGCCGTTCTCCATGCCCGTTTCATGCACACATGTATTCAGAAATAGAGAAATGTTGGGCTCATCATACACCATGTCAAGCAAGACCGTATCCGAAAGTGAAAGCATAAGTTTTTTGTTGTATAACGGATTATAATGAAAGATCTTCAGTTTGAGTTCTTCCACCAACCCGCCTTCGCGAGCATAATAGGATGGACTGTTTCCGAGATATGCAGACCCGTTAATGTGAACTCTGACCTCGCTGCTCGCATTTCCCCCCAGAACCGGTCGATCATTAATAAGTGAAACCTGCAGCCCTTGGCGTGCGGCAGCAATGGCAGCACATATCCCGGCAATTCCTCCACCTATGACGGTTACATCTGCTTTCATAAGCTCCATTTTGATAACCTCCATGATTAGTTACTCCTATCATGGTAATGGTTTTGGTCCGTTTTTTTTTACAGGATTTCGCGAAAAAATCATACATTTTTTGCATCCTTATTTGGATTCCTACCGAGTCATTTTTATCCGATATTGCTTAGGTGTATCCCCCGTATATTCTTTAAAAAGTTTGCAAAAGTACCCTTCATTGACGATACCTACTTCCTCGCACAATTCCAATAAAGAATAATCCCGGACATTTAACAACTCGAGGGCGAGATGGATTTTTTTACGATTAATGTAGCTAATCACGCCTTCGTTCATTGTTTTTTTGAATAAGCTACTAAAATACGATGGTGCTAGATTCACTTCCTCCGCAATTGCCTCCAACGTTAAACGTTGTTTCAAGTTTGTCTCTATATAATGCATAGCACTCATAATTTCTGCACGATGTAACAGTTGGCCCGCATGCACGTATTCGAATGTGAAATCGCCAATATAGGCGAGTTGCTCCTGAAAAGCCATGAATTCCATGGGGAAGTCTGGAACTTCCGTGGCCATCTTATTCCCCGATTTAAATTTCACGGTAATGTCTCTGTACAAATCTCTAATCATTGGCGCCATGATGGACTTGTGGATTTTATGGTCCGTAACAAATTGCGACAGATCGGCAAGTGCATTGTCCAGCTCTTCCTTGGAAATCTTCCTCTTCAGGCGTATAAGAAAATCAGCAAGCTTCTGCTGAACGTCTGCTTTTTTGTCATTATGGTATTGGAACCGATGCATCGGTGTTTTTACAACTTTTTCTGTATGATAATAGAAATCCTCACTCACATTTTTAGCTTCCGTGTACGCCTGTTTGATCGATTCCCAGCCTCGGTGTGGACTTCCAAAAGCGACAGATACTCTTTTATTTAAATATTGATGCAAATGAGAGATGATCTGCCCTCCCAAGGATAGGCAAGCATATTCCGTTTCCATATCACTGCGGTTATTTTCCCAGGATAAAAAGCCAATAAAACGATTATCCGACAGATCCGCAGCTACCCCACTACTACCATTCATCACCGTTTCTTCGATGATATTTGTTATCGCATACTTCAAGATGTTTTGATCTGCAGCCGCGTATTCGTTTCGGAAACTTTCATACGTATTCATTTCAACGATGAAGCAGCAATAGTTGGATTGAAAGAAATGAAACTGCATGCGATTGGCAAAATCCGATGCCCGATGAGAAGGAATTTCACCTCGGATCAATTCGTTAAAAAATTGCTTGCGGACTCTGTATTTATTTTCAAGCACGGATACGTTTAACGAGTGAAATTCCGCTTCTTTTTTCTCAAACTCATTTAAAATTCCGGCTGCCTTATCCAACGCTCGATTCAAATCGGCTTCCCTCAGCGGAACCTTTACAATGTACTCCAATACGTTGGCTTGAATCGCCCGCTGAGCGTATTCGAAGGATGAATAGGCGGTCAGAAGTATGTATTGGGTATGGGGAAGCTCTGCCTTGAGCTCCTCAATCATGGAGATGCCATCCATACGCGGCATTACAATATCGGATATGACGATATCCGGTTTAAGTTTTATGATCTCCTCGATCCCATTCAGCCCATTATTCGCTTTGCCCACCAGAACAAATCGTCGATCCCTATGAGAGAGTTCATTAAAAAACAATTCCAATCGTTGAATGATCAGGTCTTCATCGTCAACAATGAAGCAGGTATAGTCTCTCCCCATTATGCATCTCCTTTTGGCAATTCTGCCGGGAATACAGCGCGTATACGGGTTATTTCCTTAGGTATGCTAATGATATCCAGCCCGAATTGATCTCCGTAGTGGAGTCTTATTCGCCCATGAATATTATTCAGTCCGATTCTTTTCCTTTTTACTTCCTCTTCACTCGGTTCTGAGATTAAAATATGTTTTATTTTATCAGCTGGAATTCCCTCTCCTTGATCAACAACTTCGATGATAACGATACTGTCCTCCCTGTACGTATGAATCGTAATTGGCCCCTCAATTCCCCCTCCGTTGTAACCATGGAAGATACTATTCTCCACAAGGGGCTGCAGCAGCATTCGGAAAACTGGAAAATCCATCAGTCCTGCTTCGATATCTTCAATCAAGTGGAAGTTTCGGTTATACCGGATGTTCTGGATCTCGATATAGTCCGCTACATTGCGTAATTCCTGGCGTAGGGAAACCTTCTCAGAAGCATCGTCTACCCCGTACTCCAATAAAGAAATGAGCGACCCGATCACCACATCTACTTTCTCTATTTGTCCGAGACGTATCACATTGCTGATTGAACCAAGCGTGTTATACAGAAAATGTGGATTAATTTGAGACTGTAACACCTGGATTTCCAACTTCCGCTCAAGTTCATTATGATGCTCGGCTCGGCGAATAAGTTCAACAATCTGCTGAAGCATACGATCGAATGCCCGTGAAAGATCGCCAAACTCATCGTTTCGATTAATCGTTATTGTCGTTGTGAGGATACCTTGTTCTACCTGCTTCATTTTTGTTTTGAGCGTATAGAGTGGTTTTCTTATATATTTGGCAACCAAAAAAGAAATGAACAAACTTAAAATAAGACCTGCAGCGAGAAGCTCGAGGTAATAGGTTTCCAATCTGGACAACGCTGCTTTTAAGCGTGATTCATCGTTGATCGAGATGATGGTCCAGTTGAATTTCTCCGTTGGTTTTTTCAAAAGGGAGACCGGAATACCGTCGTTGGTATACAGTTGAAGGTTTGTTTCTGTTGTATCCAGAATTTCTTCCGCTGACGTCTCTCCGATCGAAAAAGAATGATCTTGAATATTCAGAGGTCCCTTATTTTCAGAAAATCCGGCGATGATCTTACCTGACGCAGTGATCAGAGCCAGATTCATTTGTTCCTGTTTATTAATCTTGAACAAGGTTTCTTCAATGGCATTTAGATCCAAATCAACCGCAATGGCCATAGGAAACGGAGTACCATTCAGATATCGAACCATCGTAACGGTCCAGCCGGAATACTTCGATTTGTAAGGTTCACTAACAAAGGTAGTCCTTCTATTCTTGTCAGCCGCATCAAATAAAGGTGCTCTTTCAGATAAAGGTTCATCAAATATTCGAGTAGGTGTACTTCCACCCAGAATGGATAAATCGCTTTTGATCAAATAAATATTACTGACATAGATACTGTTGAGTTCATACAGCTCCCTTAATTGCTTTTTAATCACTTCGGTATTGTTAATGTTGGCTTTCACTGATGTTTCAACTGAGAAGAGAATCGTCTGGAAGGAGGAGAAATTAACAGTGAAATACTGGTCTACCTTGTCTAGTATTTGATTGGTGTAAAAAATGTCATTGGTTCTTATTTCCTTTTGCACATAGCGATAAGACAATTGGCTTATCAAGATGATGCACCCCAATACAAAGGCAAACACGATAAAAAATAATTTTAAAGGCAAGCTGATTCTTCTTCGCATCGATCATCTTCCTTTTAGTTCCGTTTTAAACTAAGAATAGCATATGCTAATAAA
Organism: Paenibacillus sp. SRL342; assembly: GCF_984798905.1. Taxonomy (NCBI): domain Bacteria; kingdom Bacillati; phylum Bacillota; class Bacilli; order Caryophanales; family Paenibacillaceae; genus Paenibacillus; species Paenibacillus sp. SRL342. The sequence continues at coordinate 3,716,236 of NZ_OZ481790.1, read as the reverse complement.
GAGAGGGGCTACGAATAGCCACTCTCTCTTCGTTTATTTTTACTTGATAAGGCCGGCTTCTTTAAATTGCTGGATTGCGGTTTCTTTATATTTCTGCATGTCAAACTTGGTATCCAGCGTCTGTAGGAAATTGTCCCAGTTGGAAAGAGGCTCTTTGCCCGTCATAAATTTAACTAAGCTTTCATTAATGAAACGTGTGCGGTCAGCATCCAAGGTATCGCTAGGGTCTGGGGTCAATAAATTTCCGGGCAGCGTTGGCCCCACATATTGCTGATTGTCCTTGAAAGCTTCCGCCGTCTTCGGATTCTGGAAACTGAAGTACTCCGCATCATCACCACGGCGTGGCATTCTATAATGATCGACCCACAGATACTTCTCTTTCATTTCCTTCGATAACTCGGAGGTTTTATTTTTGATCTTGCCGTCTACGACATCCCAATGAATCCCTTTGATACCGTATGCAAAGTTCGGATAGGCTTCTTCATCCGTAAAAAGATAATTTAGCATGGACAAGATCCGAATGATTTTATCCTCGTCCGCTTTTGCGGATATGGCCCATGAGTTGCCCTGGAACGATTTTCTCTCTACAATTTGATCCCCGTAAGGACCTTTCATCGGAGGGATAACGATCCATTCCGGCACCTCGCCACTAATTTCTTTCATTTTCTGTTGATAATCCGGCTCTAGTCTACGAGCATCTCTGATCATGAAGCCAACTCTACCCTTAAACATCTTTTGGTCCAACAGATCAGGCGAATTCATCGTCACCCAGTCCGGGTCAACCACCTTGGCTGCCATCATTTTATTAATGTAAGCAAGCGCCTCTTTCATTTTGGGGTCGATAAACAGAAATACCGGTTCATTATCTTTTATCTCAACGGCTGAAGGAGGATTGACGCCAAACATCCACATCAAGCTATCAAAGCCGTAGGTTTGCAGATTACCTTCTTTATTCATACCACCGATGAATCCGTACGTATCGTTTTTACCATTCCCGTCCGGGTCTTTCTCTGTAAAGGCTTTCATAACTTCGAACAGCTCGTCAGGTGTCGTTGGTACCTCCATATTCAACTTTTTCAGCCAATCGTTACGGATAAAGAAGCTTCGACTGATACCGTTTACATTATCATAGCCTGGAACTCCAATCGTTTTTCCTTGATAGGACATCGCCTCCCAGGAGTCGTTGCCAAACCGTTTCTGTAGTTCAGGGAATTGGTCCATATACGGTGTCAAATCCGCAAGAACACCTTGGTCGTAATATTGCGCGAGATCAGCACGACTTTTCAAGAAGATCAAGTCTGGAATATCCCCGCCTGCAATGAGTGTATTCAGTTTGGTTGTTGCTTGACCAGCCTGAGGAATCATCATCTCCAAGTCGATGTTCATCTCTTCTTCCAACATTTGGCGTTGAATATCTTCTTCACGTGGAGGTACCGGAGCAGCAGCATTAAAAGTGCCTTGGTTAAACATTGAGATTTTCATTTTGGTTGCAAACTGGCCAGACTGGCCTTGCGAATTACTCGAAGTTGTCGATGTAACTTCTTCATTTCCCCCACATCCTGACAATAGCGTCCCAAGTCCTAAGATTGCCGACAGAATAGCAAATGAAATCTTTTTACGCTGCATATTGACCTCTCCTTTGCTTGTATATTATCACGGTTTCCCCGTAATAAGTTAGGTTGGAACACTTTTTAACCTTTAACGGATCCCAGGAGTACACCTTTGGTAAAATGCTTTTGCAAAAATGGATAAACGATCAATATCGGAACTGTAGTTACAACAACTGTAGCCATCTGCACTGCGAACGTACTGACAGCCCCGGAATTGGCGAGCGAATCAGCGCTTTGAGTTGCAACGTTAAGCAGAATGTTGCGCAAAATCACTTGAAGTGGCATGTAGTTGGAATCATTGATATATACAATGGCATCAAAATAACTGTTCCAATGCCCGACTGCGTAAAATAAGGAAATGGTGGAAAGGACAGGTAAGGACAGGGGTAAAATGATCCGCCATAACGTCTGAAGTTCACTTGCACCGTCTACCCTCGCTGATTCCTCGATTTCACCAGGTAATTGCTCAAAAAAACCTTTGATGATCACCAGATTAAATGCACTAATGAGATTTGGAATGATCAATACCCAAGGACTGTTTAACAATCCCAAAGAGCGGATTAGTAAATAAGTCGGAATTAATCCCCCACTGAACATCATGGTAAACACAATGAAGAGTAAAAACGGACTTCTTCCGGGCAAATATTTTTTGGATAACGGGTAGGCCGCGATTACCGTAAAAAACACATTTAACGCAGTGCCTACAATCGTTCGAAATAACGTAATTTTATACGCCTGCCAGATCCCATGCGAGATGAATACTTCTTTATAGGCCAGAAAGGTAAAGGATTCTGGTATAATCACAATCCCTCTTCTTAATACTTCCGATTCTGGTGTTACGGAGACAGCAACCACATATAGAAAGGGCAGCACGCACAGTAGGGATAATATAATAAGAACTACATAAACGACGGTTTGCCAGACTTTTTCCCCGATTGTCATATGGATCATTCTAAAGACCACCTCACCAGATTTGCCCATCGAATTTTTTGGCGAGCTTATTCGCTGCCAACACTAAAGCAAATCCGATGACAGCTTTAAACAATCCTACAGCCGTAGCCAAGCCAATCTTAAGACGTTCCAACCCTTCGCGGTATACCCATGTGTCGATAATATCGATCTTCTCCTGGTTAAAGGTGTTGGCAAACATGAATATTTGGTCAAAACCCGCATCCAGGATATGGCTTAATTTAAGAATCAGCATCAGAATAATGACTCCTCGAATACCAGGTAACGTGATATGCCAGAGCTGTCTCCATTTGGATGCACCATCCATTCGAGCCGCTTCATACAAGCTTGGATCGATTCCTGCCAAGGCGGCAAGGTACAAAATCGCCCCCCATCCAATATCCTTCCATACTTCAGATAAGATGATCAACATTCTGCCCCAGGCAGGTTCGGTTAGAAACGAGATGGGTTCAACACCAAAATCCTTCAAAATCATGTTAAAGAGACCATCGCCAGGGGCTAGTAAGGCTACCATAATTCCATACACGATGACCCATGATAGAAAATGAGGCAAATAAGTGATGGTCTGTACGATTTTCTTAAACCATTGGCTATACACTTCATTGAGGAGTAAAGCAAGTACGATGGGCGCGGAGAAACCGAACAATAGCTTATACAGCGATATAACAATCGTATTTTTCATGATGTCCCAGAAATAAACGCCGTTCATAAAATCGGTAAAATTTTTGAATCCCACCCATGGGCTATCCCATAGTCCCAAAGCCAGGTTGTAGTTTTTAAAAGCAATCATGATTCCCGCCATAGGAATGTATTTGAATACCGCAAAGTAAATTAAAGCTGGTAATAAGAGAGCATACATCACTTTGTGCTTTTGTATCGTCCTTATCCATGTCTTTCGCTTTTTGGAGATGGGAATGGCGTCCGCTGCCAATTTTGCTTGCATTTCATCACCTCGTCTTTGTTTGTATTTGTATAATAGCACCCGCCTATCGGATAAATTTCTGAAATATCAAGAATTTCTTATAAGATTTTAAGGAAGTGTGCTTGGGTTCGTTCCAACAGCTAATCCCAGCAGGTGAGACAAGAACTTTTCTACTAAAATAAAAAAAAGCCGCTATAATAGCGACTTTCAAATGCCGTATTTATACTTCTCCCCAAAAAATCTCAGTTCACAATCGAATTCAACAATTATTGTTCATCGATCGTCACGCTCCCATCACTATTTTGACATCCTATATACTGGCTTCAGTAATAGCTTCAAAATCTTACTGCCCCAAAAAGCAAATACCGTCGTTCCGGTCCATGAGCTGCGCTTATCTTGGCTGTACTGATCGTTGATCATATAGGTCCGAGTCGAAATAGGACTCTTCAGACCGAACTGTTCCCATTTCTCGGGATCATTCGAACCTCCAAGTTTTCTAAGCATATTTGCCGACTCATGATCTATTTTAGCCGGAATTCGCTCGAATGCTTGGGTGATTTGCGTATGAAACTCGTCGATTGGGTTACGACTGGTAATGCTCTCGAGATGAATGCTTTCACGAATGTAAGAAACGTATGCGAGATGGTCAGCCCAGAACTCGTCGATATAAAAAAGCCGTACTCGCCGCTCCGATGGACTCATCAGTCTCTCAGCTTTCAAAATTCCGAGCCGTTCTTCATATAGAATTCGCCTCTGATCCTCCACCATATCCGAATAACAGTTCAATTCCCGCTGAATATCGAAGTTTTGACCTATAATAACGCGCTGGATATGCTCGATTTTGCTGCGGAGCGCAGGTTCATCAAGAACCTCGTCCTGCCTAGGAGCGTGAAACAGTTTATGAATGCCAAAGCGAAGCATCAACTCGTCCTCCAGGCTAATATAAAATACGGAGGACCCAGGGTCACCTTGGCGTCCGCAACGTCCGCGCAACTGATCATCAATCCGCATGCTTTCGTTCACATATGTACCTATCACGTATAATCCGCCCAGTTTGGCAACCACTTCTGCCTGAGCGGGATTACCACCGCCGAGACGAATGTCGACGCCGCGCCCTGCCATATTCGTAGATACCGTTACCGCGCCTATTTCTCCCGCTTTAGCGATGATTTCGGCTTCTTTTGCATCGTTTTTGGCATTCAGAACCTGGCAAGGTACACCAGCAGCGGCAAGCGCCTTCGCCAGCATATCAGATTCCTCGACGCTTGACGTACCAATAAGAATGGGGCGTCCCATCCTATGGACCGAAGAGATTTCTTGTACAAGCGCCTTATATTTGGCTTCTTTATGGGTGTAAATTCGGTGTTTGTGGTCGATCCGTATGTTTGGCTGGTTTGGCGGGATCTGCACGACTTGTAACGCATAGATATCCTCAAATTCCATTGCTGAAGCGTGCGCCGTAGCCGTCATTCCGCAAATTCCCGAATACAGGCTAATGAAATGTTGAATCGTGATCGTACCGAGAATTCTCCCACCGGCCTTCCACTGCAACCCTTCTTTTGCCATCAGCGCAGCTTGCAACCCGTCCGGCAAATACCTGTTCTCGGCCACACGGCCGGTGTGTTCTTCGATTAGCTCGATTCCACCGTCCCGGACGATGTAATCAACGTCTTTTTTTAATAACGATTCCACATGCAGCGCACAATTCAATGAAGTTAACCAATGACTGTTATGGCTATCGTACAAGTTGCCGCATCCCAGCAGCAACTCCGCTTTTGCAGCACCCGCTTCATTCAAGTAAACGTTCCGCTGGAACTCGTCAAAATCGTAATGCTCTCCTTGCCGCAGCTGCCGGGCCACTTCTGCGAAAAGAACGCCATCACTCTTGGAAGCACTCGAATCGCCACTAATGACTAACGGCACCCGTGCTTCATCAAGAAGCAATGAATCTGCTTCGTCTACGATGACGTAATGGAAAGGACGGTGTACGGTATCCGCTTCATTGAATGCTATTGTGTCACGCAAATAATCAAACCCTGCTTCTTTAGCCGTAACATAGGTTATGTCCTTGGCGTAAGCTTCCCGTTTATCAAACAGACTCATGCCCGCTTGAACCGAGCTTACCGTTAACCCGAGGAAGCGAAAGATCGGGCCCATCCACGCTGCATCTCGATTTGCCAGGTAGTCGTTAAAAGTAAGCACATGAACACCTTTGCCTGTCAATGCGTTGAGATAAGCAGGCATAACAGCAGAGAGTGTTTTTCCTTCACCGGTATGCTGCTCGATCAAAAATCTTTCGTGCAAAGCAATCGCAGCCATAATCTGGACATCGTAAGGGCGTAATCCGAGTGTTCTCTTCGCAGCCTCGCAGACTAAAGCATAAGCATCAACAAGCAGATCATCCAAAGGCTTGCCTGATCTTGCTTCTTCTTGCAGCCGAAGAGATTCCGCTTGCAGGTGCTGATCATCCCAAACTTCCAAGTTCCGTTTCCTGATAAGCTCCACTTTGTCTCGATAATCCTTCAACAAACGCCGGTTATCTCGCTCTTTGAATTCACGTATCAACTTGACGACTACATTCATCGGAATTTGATTCCTCCTTAGTAGAAATAAGTTGTGAAAAGAAAAGACTCCATATGGAGTCTTTTTTGTCGATGATTAAAGTGCCACCAAACCATTCGTTATAAGAGAAACCTACATTACTTCTCCGATGGGAGTGGTGTAAAGAGCAGATTGACCGGCAGGTTGCTTCCTGGTGCGGCAGAGAATAGAATGGTTACGCTCTCTCCAGTTGAACCGGTGCGGTAAAGCACGCTTTGTTCACTTGAATTGGCAACCGCAACGTTACCTTCGGCAATCGATACCAACTGATTGTTCACCAGAGCTACTCCGGAGTACTTCCCTCCACGAGGGTTAAAGGAGATAAGTGTACGCGGTGCAACATTGGTCAGCGTGATTTTGTACAATACGCCGAAATTACCCGCATTGGATGCGTCTGTGTATGCCATTGGATCTGTTCCTACCAGATTGGGATCGCTTGAATTGTCACCAAGTGGCAGACGGGCAGGTTTGATTCCCACGTGCTCATCGTATTTTATAATGCGAGTCGCATTCGGGTACGTACCACGGTTGTGCACTCCGTCACGATCAAGCACAGGTAGCAATGGCAGAGCCTCGAACGGATCTTTATTTTCTTCCACCAGGATAACGTTATAGTCTAAGGAATAATCACTATAAGCGTCCGAATAGAGAGAGATTACTTGTCCTTCTTTCATCGGCGTTTTATTAAGTTCTGTCAAAATCAGTTTGCTTTCCCCAGGTTGAAGGTACTCTTTCTTTTGATCCGCTCCAGTCTGAATCGACTTGAACCATTTATCAATAGACAATTTCCCAGCTACGGTAGCATACGGTGTAGGTCCGGCAAAGCCCATATTCTGTTGTTCAAATACGGCTGGATTCGGATTGTTATTGGTTGCAATCACATACATTTTTACTCTTTTGCCTGTATTGTTCACGTGGTGAATCATGAAACGGGTCTGCCCCGAAGATGATTCTTTATATACAATGCCTTCCGTATTCACAGTTTCCGGACTGTTACTGCGGATCAGCAAACTTGGCTCATCCATGTACGTATAAGGCACTTTCTCCATCGTAGTCACTTCGCCGCCATTAAAGGTGAATTTCTGTCCTACCGGCGTGAAGAGTAAATTAAAATCGGTAAATGAATATAAGGTCTCATTGGTTATGGTGATGACTTTGGAGTACGTGTTCGTAGCACCGTGATTGTCAGTTACCGTAAGAGTCACCGTTTTTGGACCCGGTTCAAAGAACGCAAGTGAATTGTTCTCCCACGCCGCTTTAACAATATTATTTTCATCATCTGTACTTTGGTCTGTGTATGTTATTTTTTCGCCCATTTTATACTCTTCTTTATCCGTGGCGAACATGGCTACAGGAGGAAGATTAGGAGCCAAAACTTCAATCGTAGTTGAATAGGGATCGCTCCATTGACCATTGGAATCCTGTACTTGATATGAAATCGTATATGTACCTGCTTGATCAAATGAATCCTGGCGACCAGTCCAGCGTTCGTCAACGATATCCATTCCATTAGGTGAACTGGAAGAAGTCACGTAGTCTACTTGATCACCCGCAAAAATTTCCTTTTGGGAAATGGTAAAGCTTGCAACAGGTTTTGTATTAAGATTCAACACAACCGTTTTAGCCGACTGATTCACTTTATAGGTGATGTTCAGAGCTTGAGTAATGGAAGTTAACGGCACCATGAATGTACTTTTTTGCTGATAAGCAGGGCCTTTCATCGTTCTGGTCTCTCCATTTACCGTATAGTCCTTGCTGTTAGTTTTGAATCGGAGTTCATCTTCACCACTAATAATGATGGTTTCCTTGGTTTTGTTATCATATTTGACGCCATATCCCACACGGTCAACCAGCGCACGGATTGCAACATAGGATACACCGTTTTTTACAGCCATTGGCTGTCCAGCAAGATACGTTTTTCCATCCTGCTCCATTTTGTTGCTATTCATGTACAACGTCAGATTTCCACCTGCTGCTGCAGGAGACGTCCCATCAATGGATGGTTGCTCTATTTGAGCAGGTGTAGCTGGCGTTTCCTCCTCAGGTGCTTCCTCTTGAGCCACAGGTTTCGTACCCGTTTCGTTTGCAGTGGTCTCTCCCACATCCAATGCAGGTTTCTCGCTATCTGTTTTAGGTGTTGCCTCAGTGCCGGTTGAGGTTTGAGTGTCCTTGGCTTCAGTGGGCGGAGTATTGGTAGATTTGTTGTTGCTCTCCGTCTTCACTTCACGCTCTGCAATCGGCTGCTCTTGCTTTAACACCTCAACTGATTCTACATTGGCCGTGTTTACTGACGCGGAGTCACCTTGCGGTGCTGATTGCGCATTCACAGAACCGACTGCAAATGCTTGAAAAACGGCTAAAGCGGTAAAAATGGATAATTTCTTCTTCATATTCATGTGTTGTCTTTGGCTCCTTCTACTCTCTAGTAATGTATAACCCCTCAAAAAGTATTAGACGCTAGATTTAGGAAAAAGTTTCTAATTGAATTGTAAATTATGGATGGTGCAGCAATTTCGAATGATATAAACAAAAGTTACGTACAGTAAAAAGTCGCCAAAGAGGCGACTTCGAATACAAATATTCTAACAAAACCCAAATGGTAACTCTTCTTCTATGAGATGATGCTGGTCGTACTCCCCCAATTCAATCCCATTTTCAATGAAAGAAATTACTTGGCATCTCTTCCTTTTGTATTAATGTCCATTGTTTCGTATAGGCTCCCTTGGCAAGTACTTTCACATATGTGTCCTGTTCCAATTCTTTACTTGACGAGAAAGTGACCTTTGTTTCCTCCCCTTGTGCTGTGTAACCGGTCAGATTATATCTGTACCGGATCCATTCATTTTTATCTTCCTTCTCGGCTGGTTTATTAATTAAAGCATAAACATATTGCTCCTTATACAATGGGTTGAATTGATCAAACTCACGTTTGAATGTTACATATAGACCTGAGCAAACTACTACTACAATTAATATAAAAATAAATTTTTTCTTCATACATGCACCTCCTGAAAATAGTCTTACAACATCGCATGTTTAACAATTTTCCGATAGTAACCCAGTGTGAAGAGAGCGAATAGAAAATAGATGGATGCATACGCTCCTATCGAAATAATTGTTGGAGCAGTAATGTCCGAAATAATGATGATTGAAGCCGCTTTTACTGCGAAGATTGAATGCAGTACACCAATCAATAGAGGGAGAAGAAACACAACCATCTGCTTTCGCACAATGCCCTTCATAATCATCTTCTCTTCAAATCCGAGCTGGCGCAGTGTCTTGAAGCTCTGTTTCTCCTGCTCGGCCTCAGTCATTTGTTTGAAATACAGGATGCTGCCGGTAGAGGCGAGAAAGGCGAGTCCGAGAAAGGCAGCGATAAAAATTAATAATCCGGAAATCTCAAGTGTCTGTCTATATCGTGAATAGAAATCGGTCGTAAAATATTCGTCAAGATTATATTTCTGGTAAAGGGAGGAAGCTAAAGCAAGCTCACTTTTGTCTGGAATACGATAGGTATCTATGTGTACTCTCTCGTAATCGGCAGTGCTGGACATGCTATCCTCAATTTCTCTTAACGTTTTTTCAGACACCAAAATCTGATTTCCAGATATATCGGAATTCACAAGATTCTCGACAACTAGTTCTTTCAACGGATAACTAACTGTCTGTCCCTCTGATATCAGTTCAATTTTCGTCGGGTAACGCTTTGAGAAATCACTGTCGTCAAATGCAGTCTGTGCAGATACACTGTATTCTACAGCTTCACCGTGTGAAGGCACCGATAGCTTTTTATCTGCCCTTTGAAGCTGTTCAGCTGGAAGCCACAACAAGTTTCTCTCCTCGATATGGCTGGATTCATCAAGTGGATTAAGAATAACACCCTTAGTCCGGACGGCCTCGATGGACAGGTAGCTGAAGTTAATTCCTTCCCGCTCAAGCTCGGTTACGAACGATTGTGCATCCGACTGCCTATTCTCAAATGAAAAATCATATGGAATCTCCATGCGGACCGTATTCTCGGTGGAGTAATACACAGAATACGCCATGGTAACCAGAGTTATGGTTAAAGCAGACAACACTGTAATCAAGGTGAGCGAGTTGGCATTACCTTTCATCCGGTGCATCAGCGGAGCAAGTGACAAACTATTATACAAGCCAAGATGACCATTTTTTCGTTTGCGAATCCATGAGAACCACCATTTGATCGTCACACGAAACAATATATATGTTCCTGTAATCGTAGATAAAAGCACCAGGAATGCATTTAAGATTAATTGTTCATCTACCATCCGACCCGATAATTCATAGCCGTAGCCAAGAAGTACAATACCAAGCACGGCATAAATAGCCGTAAGAATAGATGCAAGGATAGTTGGAGGCTGGCTGGATAAGTCAGGCTGCTGATCTGCTTGAAATAGATGTAACAGTGTACTGCGATATATCATGAATATCATTTGTAAGGAAGTAATAACAACGACGAGAACAAAGACTTTTACCGTATCAAAGGCTGCGAGTAACGAAAAGTCAATGGCAGGCATCCCATCCAAACGGAGCAATTTCATTAGAATGAGGACAAACAAACGTGATACCAATGCTCCACAGATAATTCCAGCGATGAGTGCACCTAAACCGAGTAGTACATTCTCAATGATTAAATAGCGGGCTACCCAGCCCTTGGATAGACCGATGAGCTGATATAATCCGATCTCACGGCTGCGCCGGCGTAGAAAAATTTGGTTAGATGATATAGTAAAGATTACAATAATCCCAATGAGCAGAATTGCTGCAGACTGAAAAGCGATTAGAAATTTGTCGCTTGATTCCAACATGGACTGAACTTGCTGATCGTGTAACAAGGAAGCGAAGACAAAGAACAGACTCATACTGAAAATCAGCGCGAAGAAATACAAGTAGTAATGTTTCACATTTTGCCGCATGCTGCGAAGTGCTAATTCAAATACTGTCAATGTGGTCGCCCCCTAAAACAGCCTGCACATCGATGATTTCTTTGAAGAACGACTGTCTGGATTTCTCTCCCTTGTACAGTTCGGAATATATCTTTCCGTCTTTTAGGAACACCACACGATTACAGTAACTGGATGCGACTGGATCATGCGTAACCATGATAATCGTGACCTTTCTTTTCCGGTTCACCTCCTCCATTACTGATAACAGTGATGAAGCGGATTTGGAATCGAGTGCACCAGTAGGCTCATCTGCAAAGATGATGGAAGGCTGATGTATGAGGGCCCGCCCAGCAGCAGTGCGTTGTTTTTGACCCCCTGATATTTCGAATGGGTATTTTTGCGAAAGTTCCTGAATCCCTAACACGTCGGCAATCGCTGTGAACTCGTTTTCTGCCTGCTGTTTGCTTTTTTTGCTAAGTGATATAGGTAAGAGGATATTTTCCTTTACCGTCAATGTGTCAAGAAGATTATAGTCCTGGAAGATGAATCCAAGCTTGTTTCGACGAAATGCAGAAAGAGCCGTATTGTTCATGGTAGAGATATCTTCATCTTCGATTAAGATTGTGCCATCTGTTGTCCGGTCAATCGTGGCAAGTACGTTAAGCAATGTTGTCTTCCCCGAACCGGACGGACCCATAATTCCTACAAATTCTTTACGGAGAACACGTAAATCTATTCCCTTTAATACCTGTTGGGCACCACCTTTTGAACCATATGATTTGTGGACGTTTCGAGCGTGTAAAACCGTTTCTTGTTCATTCCATTCATCCATGTTGAACCTCCCAAAAATGATTGTAGCTTAAGTGTACGTTGATCTCCCCTACTTGTCGTACGTTCTGGGTGACGAGTTGATTAGGTAGATGACAAATTTGTCATGTTCACAAAAAAAACAGTCAAGAATAATCTTGGCTGTTTATAGTGGGATATTTTCCTCTTGAGTTCTTCTAACCATTTCGAATGCATTGGGATCCGTAAAGGTGATCCGCATCGTCGTCCCTTGCCTCTGATCCGCTAGGACATGAAGTGCAATGCCCATTTTCCCTGCTACAGTTTGGGCAAGATAGAGCCCAAGTCCGGTAGCGGCATTGTGAATTCTTCCATTCTCGCCTGTGAATCCTTTGTCAAAGATACGTGGTAGGTCATGCGGTTGTATCCCCGGACCTTCGTCAATTAAATCTAGGATAATGTTCTCTTTTTCAGACATCACTGTCATGAATGTAATCGCCTTGCCGGATGGACTGTATTTAATGGCATTGGTTAATAACTGCCGAAGGATGAAGCGGCACCATTTGCGATCCGTAACGACCATGACATCATTTCCTTCGATGCTGACTGCCAAATTTTTTTCCATACACCATGGAGCCAATTCCCGGATTTCTTCTGCCGCAAGACGATGTAACGAAACTCGTTCAAGCACAAAGTCTGATTCCAAGGCAGGAAGACGTGTCATATACAACTGACGGTCTATGAGAAGATGGATCCTCAGCCATTCTGATTCAATTCTACTTAGATCCGGATCACTCGGTCGTGCGTCCAGAATCAGTTTCATAGCAGTAAGAGGCGTTTTAACCTCATGAATCCAGGAGGCAGTGAAGTCGTTCTCGATCAGTTGGACTTCCTTATCATGAGATAACTTGCGGTTGAACTGATAAAAGGCCTCTCGTAATACATCGTTCGTTATACTATCGAGTTCATGCTCAGGTTCCGGAAGACTCTCCATCCAATCCGAGGCCATGACTTCTTGCAGCTCGAGGAGCGCTGCTGCATATTTGGTTTCTTTCTTGTAACGCCATAGAAAAAATACAAGAAATATAATTATATACAGACCATTTAAATATAGGAGAGATGTCAATTCTACATGGATTCCCTGCTCAATAAGGATAAGTACATCGGTCAGACCTAGCAAGCTAACAAAAAGCAGGATCCAGCTTTTTCTTGTTCTGATGTAACGGATTAACATGCGGCTATACCCCCTATAAAGTGACGGCCATATAACCCATCCCTTTCTTTGTGACAATCGCATCCGAGAGTCCAAGTGGTTCTAATTTCTGCCTTAGCCGGGTGATATTAGCTGTAAGGGTATTATCGTTTACGAACTGCTCGTCCTCCCATAGCTTACGGATCAAGTCATGACGGGAGATAATGACATTATTAGCTTTCACGAGCGCAATCAACAAGAAGAATTCATTTTTGGTCAGGTCTGCTTCCTCGTCTGATTTTCGGATAACACCTCGCTTCAGATCAACTAAGGCACCATTCCATTCGAGAATATCTGTCTGGCCTTCCCCATAAGCATAAGTTCTGCGAAGAAGCGCCTGGATTTTGGCATATAGCACATTCGTATGAAAGGGTTTTTGTACAAAGTCATCCGCACCCATATTAAGTGCCATGACCATATCCAAAGGGTGATCACGGGAAGATAGAAAAATGATAGGTACCTCGGATACCGAACGGATTTCTCTGCACCAATGAAAACCATCATACTTAGGGAGCGTAATGTCCATGATAATAAGATGTGGTTGTTGATCCTGAAATGACCGCATGACTTCATGAAAATCATCAGGTCTTGTAACCTGTAAAGCCCATGCTTCCAGTCCTTTTTTCAACGCTTCAAATAATGCATTATCATCTTCAACTACAAATATATTAAACTCCATAGAAGTAAACCTCCTCGTAATCTTTCAATGATGTAAATGCTATATTCTTTTCAACAAGAATAATAACATGTACTGTCGGGGAATGCTTACTCCACCAATCTTTCTCTACAAACTTTGCATAAACTTGCACGGTTTGGTGCATTGTAGTGATGCAGAGTTTTAAAAACCTCACCGTCTTGTTGATCAACAAATGACCATTCGGGATAAGGAGAACGTTATGAACAAACAAAGAGCGATCGAAATATCTGAATCGACCATTATGAAAAAGGTAACTTATCAGGATACCCCTATCTTTATCCAGCATGTCAATGAGGATGAAACGGCCCGAATCTATCCGGTCGGAGACTCAGAGCAGGAAATGACAGTTCCTTTGTCCAGTTTGACTGAACATCCTTAGTATAGATGACGGCTTTCATTGCAGACCTGTTTCAAAATGGTAACAAATAAAACGCCGTATCTCGAAATGAGATACGGCGCTTCATTTTTAGTGGGGAAGGTTACCAGGGATTTGCGGCTGAAGCGGTGCAGGAGCATATCCATTTTGCATTTGCTGCATATCTTGCTGGGCAAGCTGTGGTACTTGGTAGAAGCCATTCTTATTTTGATAAATCGAGATCTCATATGCCATTTCAATACAGTTTGGTAAGGAATCCGCAAGCACACGGCGTACAACAGGATTCGTTGTTTCCAATGCTGCTGTTGTTTTCATTACAGCCCCTGATTTTACTGCATTTAACATACTAAGAGAGATGCTTTGGTCGCATATCTCACCTGCAGTTTGCATTGGCTTTTTCGGTTGGCTTGGTTTCATGCCATAAGTAAAATCGTTACCCTGATTCATTTTATAACTTTGAGTCGGTTTGGAAGGATCCTGACCGGTTTTAAAACATTCCAATGTAATGTTATATTCATCCGTCATAAATTGCTTCTGACGTTGTAAAATATCCCGAAGCTCCGGATCTTTTACATGTTCACTCATCATGGTATACGTATTCATGGTATTGATCGCTCCTGCCAATACTTCATGGACATCAAACATTTCATGCCCGCCATGGTTCAGTTGAGGTGGAACAGTACCTGTTTCAATGTTTTGATGGTTTTGCAGTTGCATTTTTGTATTTCCTCCTATTAATTGTTTCCTGCAAATGGTGGCTCTTTCTATCCGCAGTCTGTGGTTATTATGAATTTCATGGACCCAATATATTCAGATTAATTTTTATTTTTTTACGTCTCGTTCACAGTACCTTTTATAGGCGCATGCATAGGCTAACACATAACTTTAGGAGGGATTCATGTGTATACTTACGAACCAAATCGACAAAACCATCATCTCGCTTGGCACGAAACGATGGAACTTCACGAATTGACAGCCTTTCAGAGCAATCAGTTAACACATTTTAAATTAGTATTGAATGACGTAAAGAACCAGGACCTCCACACACTCTATATGGAAGCCATTAGTTGTTTTAAATTTGAATAGCTCGTGTCAAACCCTGTGTCCCTACAAAAACACATCTCTAACAAGAAGCATGTATGACATCCTATAGTTCTTGTAATAGTACATCTATCAATAAAGTTCGGAACGCAATACAGGGCGTTGGCCTCGTATTCAGTGCCTTCACGCATGGAAGCAGCCAATAGCGATTTTAAGGTCGAAAAAAATGCTACGCTAACTAGCTCTTACCCGCTCATAACCAGCCAATTGAGGATCGAGCCCAGACCTGGAAATCTATCTGCAAAGCAGATCGGCTCATTGAATTTAATATACTTCATAATGCCAAAAAAGCCGATTCCAATCTGGAATCGACCTTTTGCTACTTCTAATCTAAAAGTTAGGATCAGTCTGGGCATGTTTTGGTTGATGTGAGATTTTTTTTAACAAGCAGAAAATAAGTAACAATGGCAATGATACTGGTCATTAATAAAGTGAGTCCTAACGGGACGGCAGTGTCCTCACCTGCGATGCCGACCAGAGGAGCAACCAGTGCACCCAGAAGAAAAGGAACAACGCCGAGCAGTGCTGCTGCACTTCCGGCCATCTTAGCTTGACTCTCCATGGCCAGCGGGAATGCCGCTGTAGACGTAATGCCGATCGAGCAAACAAAGAAGAACAACGGAATAACCAAAGCAAAAAGCGGACCATGAGCAAGGGTTACGACCAAAGCAGCAACACTTGCTATTATAGCAAGCCACAGCCCGGATAATAGAAGCGTCTGCTCAGGGATACGTTTGGCCAATCGACCCACGATTTGAGATCCGATGATCAAGCTGATGCCGTTCGAAGCAAACAGTATAGCAAATACTGTGGGTGTGACTCCATATATATTTTGGTAAATAAATGGTGTTCCCGCCACATAAGCAAAAACCCCTGCTGTCATGATTCCCTGTGCCAGCATGTAACCAACAAACTTGCGGTCACGCAGAAGCATTCTGTAATTACCCAATTGCTGTTTGAAGTCAGGAACCATACGTCTTTCGACGGGGTGTGTTTCTTTTAAGCTCCACTTGGTCATGATTAATAAGAAAATCCCCAAGAATGAAAGGCAGATAAATACGCCAATCCATGTTGTGAATGAAAGAACCCCACTTCCCGCGATGGGAGCTGCCAGAGGCCCCAAATTCCCTACAAGCAACAGCAAAGAGAAAAATTTAGTGAGTTCATGTCCACTATATAGATCTCTAGCTATCGCACGGGAAATGACAATACCAGCCGAAGCCGCAAATCCTTGCGTGAAACGAAACAAAATCAATAGTCCGATATTCGGAGCAAAAGCACAGGCCAAGGAACATATAATATAGGCTGCCATACAGATCAATAATGGTCTACGTCTACCGTACGCGTCACTCAAAGGACCCATAACGAGTTGTCCTACACCCAGTCCTAATAAACAAGCAGTAAGGCTGAATTGTACAAGTGATGCCGTTGTATTCATATTTTGTGCAATCTCCGGAAAAGCCGGTAAATACATATCAATCGTAAATGGACCTAATGTAGAAAATAAACCTAGTAGTATTGCGAGTCCAAAAACATTCCAATTCGTGCTCTTCGCCATAATAAATAAAATCTCCAATTCCTCATATAATTTGCAAGCCTAATCGGAGTATAAGACATAGAGTTAACTGTAGGTCAAGTCTTGAGACCATTAAAATTAAAAAAGCCGCTAAGATAGCGACTTTCATTGGTACTATAGTCGAGACATTTTTTCCAAGTAGTAATCCCGTTATTTCCACTCTGTAATTTGGCTGATCGGAAGACGAACAGGCGGGCGTGCATCTGAAGCTGCCTTGCCGATTGAAATGAGTAGTATTGGAACATAACGCTCTGGATCTAATCTCAATACTGCTGCAATCTTCTCTTTGTTAAAGCCTGACATTGGATTTGTCGCATAACCATGAGCATGTGCCGTAAGCATAAACTGCATAGAGACAAGTCCGCCATCCAGCAACACAGACTCTCTTTTCTTATCCATTGAAAATTGATTATACATGGGTACAACCATAGCAAGCATCTTATCTTTAATCTCCTGCGTTATATAGCCAAGATCAGCGGTTTCCTTGTAAATTTCTTCTGCACTGTCAACAAAATTAAGATCACCAAAGACGGCGATAACTGCTGACGAAGTATTAATTTGTGAAAAGTTGAAAGGCGCAATTTCGAGTAGGTCTTCCTTACCTTTGTTACTGTCAATAACGACAAATCGCCAAGGCTGTAAATTGAATGCTGACGGAGCCAAAGCAGCATCTTCGAGCATTTCAGTGATTTCTTCCCGACTAATTTTATAATTCGGATCGTATTTTTTTATCGTACGACGGCCATGTAAAACCTCACTAAAATCTTTTGTTATTAAATTCATTCTCGTATTCCTTCTTTCTATAGTCGTTGAACGATGCAAATCATTGCTTATTAACAGCAAGTAGCTGATCAATGATCCCGTTCAAAGCATTTTTTCTCTCCAGATAATCTTGTTCATTCCAGGTAAATACACCACGATCAAGCCAAAATGCAACACCTACCAAAAGAAACTCCGCTTTGAGCTCCGGTTGTTGAACAAGAAATTCTCCCTCTTCTGCTCCCTGCTGAACGATTTTTTTGATGTAGGGAATCAATGCATTAATTTCGATCACAATCCATTTTTGATGCAAGGTACTGTTACTTTCCTTATGAAGATATTCATATACATCTTCATCCTCTTCGTTAGGGGTTGCATCCATAAAAATACGAATAAGTTTTTCTCTCGCGTTGAGATCGCGATTTTCAACTAACTGATTTATGTCTTCCAAACGAGATGCTAATGTTCGTTCACAAGCAGCATGAAGTACATCTTCTTTAGATTGAAAATAATTGTAGAAAGTTCCTTGTGAAACACCAACTTTTCTTACAATTTCACTGACGGATGTATTTTCGTAGCCCTTGGAGTTGAATAATTCCATAGCCACAGTCAGTATTTCATTTTTTCGTTCCTGGGGGTTCTTGCTTACTCGTGTCATTGTCAGATCTCCTTTGTCACTCCTTTATATTAGTTTAAATGTACAACTTGACTAACTGTCAGTCAATGTTATAAGCTCAATATACAATAATGACTGACAGTCAGTCAATATAATTTGGAGGTGTTTTATGAACAAACGACGATTACTCTTTATCTTGGGAATTTCTGCCGCTATTGTATCTCTTGCTCAAAGCCTGTACATTCCTTTGCTACCTGATCTGCAACAAGATCTAAATACGTCATTACATTTAGTTAATCTAACGGTTACTTTATTCACTGTGGCCATGGCAACCATGCAGATCATACTTGGCCCCATTGTTGATCGTAATGGACGTAAGAAAATCCTAGTCCCGGGTATAATTATTTATGTAATTGCTACTATAGGATGCATGTTTTCAGGTTCTATAGAAATGTTACTCATTTTTCGAGTCATTCAAGGAATAGGCGCATCATCTGTTCCATTAGTAGCTGCTACAATGATCGGAGATGTTTTTGAGGGTAAAGAGCGGGCAGAAAGTATGGCTACATATCAGATGATTCTTGGAATTTCACCAGCTATTGGTCCGCTCATCGGTGGTATTATCGGTAGTAAATTCGGTTACACGGGTACGTTTGGTTTTGCAGCAGTCAGTGCTCTTCTAATCTTGATAGCAGCCATATTTATGTTACCTGAGACAAAACCAGTCAACATAAAACCAGCGGGAACAAGACTAGGTTTAAAAGCATTTGGGAAAATTCTGAGCAACAAAACCGGCGTTGTAGTTCTTTTGAGTGGTTTCATCATGTATGATGTCTTTTACACATTCATTGTATTTCTACCTACAATATTACAAACTAAGTATGCTTTAGGCGCTGCAAGCATTGGATTATTCTCCCTTGCTCTCATGATATTCAATCTTGTTGGAAGTAAAATGAGTGGAAGTTTACAAACCCGAATAGGCTCAGTACGCACACTCTTTTGGACCGGTATAATGACCATTTTGAGTCTTGTGATTTTTATTTTTGCTGCAGATCACTCTCTAATTGGTTTGCTTATCTCTCTGATGCTTACTGGATTCGTGTTGGGACTTGCAACACCAGTGATGCCAACCCTCTTGTCCTCAGAGTTTGTTGAAGAGCGCGCTACGGCAATGGGTGTCTATAACTTTGTTCGTTATCTTGGTATGGCTGCAGCTCCACTAATTGGAAGTTTTTTGTTTCCTATAGGCAATATCCAACTTTTAAACGGGATAACAGTTCTTATGGTAGTAATAGTCGTATTTGCAACAAGTCGTTTACTACCAATTAAAAAGCCCGAGGTGTCAAACTAGACTCACTGATCATGGATCACAGACATCATATATTTCGTATAACTTGGTTATAAGTTCACAGAAGATTAATCAACGTTAAAAATAGACGACCCTGGATTAACAGGATCGTCTATTTTCACTGCCTACTTTATCAAAATTCATAAAGTTCTACCCCTGAACCCATATGACTCATGATCATTTCAGCAGCTCGCTTGTAACCGCCAGCCTGCCTTAAAGATTCGCCAATGAGGTAAGCCTGCCGTCTATAAAGTGAATTGTGTAGTACTTCTGTTAATGCCTCTCTCAAGTTAGTTGCACTAAGGTTATGTTTATTTAAAGTAATACCCGCGCCCAACTCCTGTACCCGATTGGCGACAAGAGGCTGATCCGATGTTAATGGAATCATCACCATCGGAACGTTGTAATATAACGCCTCACTTGTGCTGTTCATTCCAGCATGTGTGATAAAAACATCGGTATGCTGCAGCATGTCCAACTGGGCAATGTATGGCTTGACGATAAAATTAGGAGGTATTTGATCAGCCAGCGGCTCCATATCCGTGTATTTTCCCGAAGATAAAACAACATTCACGGGTAGATCCCCTAATGCTTCAAAGCAAAGCTGATAGAAATCCAAGTTTTTATTTAAAATCGTACCCATAGCAATGTACACGGTTTGCGGGTATCGTTCACGAAGCAACTCAAACGAGAAGCCCGGTGCATCTTGCCGTGTTATGATCGAAGGACCCGTGAAAATAAAACGATCGTCCAGCTTTTCTGCCTGCGGCTGAAAATAACGGCTGGTGTACACGAGCTTTAACTGACCTGCATGTGCTGGAATCTCTTCTATGGCTGGAATACTCACTTGAAACTCTTCGGCTAACTCCGTTGTGATCTTCATCGTAGCCTCATAAAGCTCCTTCGTCTCCGTCTCATTCAGAACTGAGCTAGACCCGAGAGGCTCCACAAAAGCAAAGGACGCAATCGAGCACACCGCAGGAATTCCCAGTTTTTCTGCAAGAATAGTCCCTCCCCATCCCATCAGGGAATCAAAGATCATATAATCGAACTTTTGATCCTCTATCACCTGCATTACATTGGGGATGATTCTCCGGATAATACCGCTTACCATCATATAAATGAATTGATAAGGATGCTTGTATTCCTGGGGTTTCAACACCGGATCATGAGAGAAGGCATCTTGTGGAAACGGATAGGTAATGATCTGGGCACCGGTTTGTTCAATTCGGGAACGGTACTCCTCCGTGCACACATAGATGACTTCCTCACCATTGTCTATCAACTGAGTAACTAATCCTAACGATGGATTCACATGTCCTTCAGCTGGAGTAATGACTACTAATACACGTGCCATCTTACCCACCTCCCAATGCAATTAGTCCCCCCGTTCTTCGTGATGTATTTAACGACGCGGTCGTCATCCGTTACATGGAGATGTTATCCTTCACTTGGTTGAATGGATGATGTTCTTGATGAACGAGTTTGGTAATTCGTAGTGATGCCAAGAAACTTAACAAGACCCATAATAATTGCAGTGTTAACACGATCAAAACACCTGTCGATATGCCCCACTGTAACGTTTCAGACAAGGCAATTAGAGCGCCACCAACGCCAATGCTTACTCCCATGTAGAAGGAATCCACAAATTGCAGATTCGCGGACATTTCTCCCTCTTTCCTGGGCAAGGCATGTTGTAAAGCAATGGCTGCTGTTGTAGGGTTGGCCAATCCAACACCGAACCCTGTAATCATTTGTGAGAGAAGGATGAGTATAATCCCGCCGTCCGTCAAAATAAGAGCCAGGATCACAAGTACAGTTCCAACGATCATAATCCCAATGCCCGTCATGACCCTACCCTTTCGGGCACGACCTTGATCTCGTGCATCAAGCTTGGCTTACAACCACGCTGCGGCGGACCAACTCAGAGAACCTGCTGCTACGATGAGGCCAGCAAGGTCAGCCGCTAACCCCTTCACTTCGGTTAGCGCCAAGATCACAAAACTTTCCGTTGTAAAATAACAAGCAACATATAGACCCCTCGTTACCAAAGTAGCAGGCAATCCTTTTTTTACCGAAAAAGTGCCCACAGGCAGCAATTTACGCATTGGTGTGATCATGACGGCTAATCCAGCCAAAGTGAGTACTATACCTTTCCAATCGGTTATCATACCAAGTCCTGTGAGTAACAGCCCCGTTCCAACGGCAAGCAGAATCGCATACATAATCTTTGAGTCGGTTGCTCGCGCTGGACCTGACAGATCTTGCTGAAGCTGCAAATGACGGAAAGAACGGAATGTGAGACTGAGCGCTATTCCAATCAAGGGTAAAACGATCCAGAAAACATATCGCCACGAGATGTAGGAAGCTATAAGGCCTGCTGCATAAGGTCCGATTAAGGTAGGCAGGACAAATGCCATGGAGAATGCGGCCAGGATTTGAGTACGAAGTGTATCTGGATAATGTAACGTCACACAGGTATAAACACATGTGATCAGGCCCCCTGCTCCAAAACCTTGAAGGGCTCTTCCGGCAATAAGCATGTGCATATCGAAAGAAATAGCGGAGACCACAGTTCCTAACACAAAAACACTAAAAGATATCAGCATGGATGTAAAAACGCCGCGCTTGTCAATCTGCTGACCCATAACCAAAGTTCCAATAAGCTGAGATAACAAAAATGCGCTGAAGATCCAACCGTATAAATGAATGCCCTCTAAACTTTGTGCCATTTTCGCGGCAATCGTTGTGATAGCCAGTCCTTCAAAAGCTACGGTTGCCAGAACCAGCATAATCCCAATTGTAGGCGCCCTGTACTGAGCATCAAAAATCCCAATCTGATTGTTGTTTGTCTTCCACACCTCCATAATTTGATGGATATTATGGTAAAATAAACCTTTTTACTCCCTGAATATACATGAAGTGTTATACTTTGTAAAGTTAAATGTTTAAAAAGTAAGACCATGATTTAGAATAGGATTCCCATGTTTAATAGGAGATTTTGCTTGAAAATATGCCATGTTCATTACAGTCAATTTGGAGAAGTTTATCCTCCAGGATCCAGGCATCTGTTTTTTCAACAAAGAAATGAAATCCTCCAATGGATTGAACCAGTGCGGGATCGACCGGTGTAGCACTCGCATTTATGCCAATTGTAAAAGCATCGGAGCCTCCTCCGACATATTTTGCGTAAATCCTTACATATTGGTCCTCTTCCAATTCCCATTCATTCTTAAATGAATCGATTGCTTGTTCAGATACTACAAATGAGATCATTGCTCTGCACTCTTTCCTTCATTAATCACATTTTTTCACTTCGCCACGATAATTGGCCATTCTGAAACTGGCCCCGCATCCACATGAAACTTTGGCATTTGGATTATTCATGGTGAATCCGCCTAACATTCCGCTCTCTTCATAGTCAATCTCAAGCCCATCAATATATGGAATACTGTTTGCGTGAACCAATATTTTAAATTGCTTTTTATTTAACACAATGTCTTCTTCTGCCTGCTGTTCATCCACGATAAGGGTATAAGACAAACCACTGCATCCCCCTTCATCAACGCCTACTCTAAGAAAGGCATTTTGGATATCCGCACTTGATAAGATCTCAACGATTTTGTCCGATGCTGTATCACTGACCTCAATGATCATCTTTATTCCTCCCGGTGGTATCATTTTGAAATTTGGTATCCCAGTCCATTAGACAGGGTATGAATGCTGCAAGAGCAGCTCCTTTTGGCGTAAGTTCATAAATAATTTGTGTAGGGCGTGTCCGTATTGTTCTTTTGACCAAATGATCATCTTGAAGACCCTTTAAACGTCTGGAGAGGATCATTTCGGAAATGGAAGGAATGTTATCGAATATTTCACCGAATCTCTTCGGGCCTTGAGACAGAGCACATAAAATATGGATCGTCCATTTCGTTCCGATGATGCGATAAGCTGTAAATAGTTTATTCGGATCCTCAGTGAGCAATGGTCTGTACACCCACTTCCTTATTCATCTTCGTGGTGAGATCCGAGTGCTGGCAATGATACTCGTGACGATCAACAAGAGATGGAAACCCATGGCATGAAATGTGACCTCCAAGAAAATTGGTATGTATACATCGTATCCGGATACTTAGTAAACATTTTTGTTTATAATGTCTAAGCTACAGTTCGGCTTTGACTTTGTCAACATTTTTGTTTAAAATGTAGTTAGTCATGTAGATTCAGTTGCGTCACAAGGAGGTAAACCATGAGCGGAAATCAAACCAAAAAGGATGTCTCGACCAGTACCCGGAGAGCAATTATTAATCTGTTAAAAGAGCGCGGGGGAATGGATGTTGTCACTCTCTCCTCTCAGTTTTCGTTATCCGGAATGGCTATTCGTCAACATCTGAATGCGCTAAAAGGAGAAGGATTGGTTACCACTGTGGAAGAGTCCCGTCCCATGGGTCGACCCACCAAGTTATGGATATTAACTCCCGCGGCTAATCGTTTTTTCCCAAGTGGATATTCCGATTTATCCGTCAGTCTCATCCATTCGATGAAAGAAGCTTTTGGTACTGAAGGGCTGGACAAGCTGCTGGATGTTCGAAATAAAAATATGCAAGAACAATATCTTCAGCATCTTGGTGATTCATCAGGAGTTAAAGAGAGATTGGAGAAATTGGCCGAAATTCGTACCAATGAAGGTTATATGGCCGAGGTTAAGGAGCAGGATGATGGTAGTCTCCTACTCATTGAGAAACATTGTCCGATCTGTGAAGCGGCCGCGGTATGTACCGGGTTATGCAAGAATGAGTTACATTTATTCAAAACGGTTCTAGGCGATAATGTTCATATTGAACGTGGAGAATACATTCTGGCCGGAGGAAGAAACTGTGTGTACACTGTTTGGAAAAATAAGCCATAACCAAAAGAGCAACCTCATTGGAGATTGCTCTTTTAATTTGGATTTTGAATTGACTAAAACGATTCGGATTTCCCTAAATCATCCTTCATATGTACCCGATTATGTAATTTTGAATTGAGGTAGAGTATAGTAAGAGTGTTGAAAATATACTCAAGGAGGCTACAGCCATGTCACAAAAAATCTGGATGAACCTGCCGGTGAAAGATGTTGTGAAATCCACTGCCTTTTTTAATGAGATCGGATTCCA
The DNA here is from genome assembly GCF_984798905.1 of Paenibacillus sp. SRL342. Lineage (NCBI taxonomy): Bacteria > Bacillati > Bacillota > Bacilli > Caryophanales > Paenibacillaceae > Paenibacillus > Paenibacillus sp. SRL342. The sequence continues at coordinate 3,691,563 of NZ_OZ481790.1, read as the reverse complement.
TGGGGAGAATGTTGGTAACGAGAGAGCCCAACTTGTCATAGGCTCAACAACGATTCTGCTTTTTCCGGATGCAACATTTGAGAAATTTACAGGTGCCAAAACCGCAGATACATCCCATAGCGCAGAAGTGATATTTTCCATTGGTGCTGACAGCAGAGAAGAAGTTGATGCTTTTATTAAAAAAGTCGAGTTAGCTGGAGGAACCATCTTTGGCAAGCCGGGTGAGATAGATGGCTGGATGTATGGTGCAGGATTTGCTGACCTGGACGGTCACCGCTGGAATCTGCTCTACATGGATGAGAGCAAAATGCCGAAACGGTAATGTATAACGCTTATCACCACGTCCGCCTCTTATCTTTCAACATTTGAACCCTTCAATCGGCCAGTCATGGAGATTCTGAAGTAGTTCGTTACGATACTAAATAGTAGAAATACGATTCCTCCAACTACAATATATTGTGTACTTATTCCAGTTGCGATTAGTCCACATACACTAGCACCAAGTGTTGTTCCCAGGTTGGAAGAGGTTAGAAAGATCCCATTTGACAATTCCGGTGCCTCTGGTGCTGCAGATACCACCCAATATTGAGTGATATTGCCCCCTATGCCTCCTATGATCCCCCAAATGAAAATAAGGAAGGCCGTTGGCACACTGAATTGTCCGAAGGTGAACAACAAGATGTATACCGTTATTAATACAATGGGATACATCTTGATCGTTCTTAAAGGGAAATTAGCGAGCAGTTTCCCTGCTATCATGTTTCCAACCATATTGGCCAAGCCATATAGAAATAACAACACACTGACGGTGTTCCAGTCATATCTTGTCACGGTTTTCAGAAACTCGGCAAGGTAACTATAGACCCCAAATACAGCTCCGTTCATGAAAATCACGCCAGCAATAGATAGCCACATCACCGATCTTCTCAATACATACAGATGAGTACCCATAGAGATTCTTTTCGTAACTGGCATGGAGGGCACAAAAAGAAGTGTTGCTACAAATGCGATGATCGTTACGGCGGCAAAGAACAACATTGCATAGAACAACGATGTGCTGGTAGCAATCAAGCTCGAAAGGGGGACTCCGAGTACCATGCCTGCCGAGACGCCTACAAATACTTTAGCCACTGCCTTCGGCGCCTCTTCCTTGGGGACTGACGCCGCTGCCACCGTAAATGCCAATGAGCAATAGACAGGATGGAAAAAAGCCGGAACGACACGTGCAATGACCAATACCGTAAAGTTTGATGTGATGGCGGAGACCAGGCTGCCCACAATAAAAATGCCAAGTACAAACAACATGACATGCTTCCGGTTCATGCCCGAAAATAATAAGGGTAAAATCGGACCAGATACAGCAACAGCAAGCGCAAAAAGACTCACAATCAAACCAGCGGTTGAGATACTGACCTGGTAATGGTCTGCAATCAAAGGCAAGATTCCGATTACGCCCATCTCCGTATTTAAAATACTGAATACACCAAAGGTCAGAATGAATACAAGCAGGTGATTTCGTTTAGTTGTCATATGCCATGGATTTAGAGAGATCCCGGTAAGCATTGATCTCTGTCTGAAGGTTGGCAATTTTCTGCTCTGCAATATCTATGGCGTCAGCTCCTGCAATGAAGCGTTGCGGCGGTTGGGCCTCGTTTGCAATCTTGAGGAGGGCCTTGGCAAGTTTTTTTGGATCTCCAGACTGCTGCCCGTTCTGATTCTTGAAGAATTCCATATGATAAGCTCTCCGGTCATCATAATCTTCAATCGAGGGCTTAGCGAAAGTTGACGATGCGTCCGTAAGAAATTCTGTTCGGAAAAATCCGGGATTGACTATAGTCGTATGAATACCGAAAGGAACTAGCTCAGGAGCCAGTGCCTCCATCCATCCCTCAAGCGCAAACTTCGCAGCACTGTATGCCGAATTAAACTCAAATCCTGAAAGGCCAGCGCCCGAAGAGATCGAGATCACATGTCCTGAACGCTGGTTGCGCATCACAGGTAATATGGCACGGGTTACATGCATGGAACCCACCAACGCCACCTGTAGCTGATGTTCAATCTGGTCAGGGGTCAGTTCCTCAAAATACCCTCCACAGAAATGTGCTGCATTATTTACGAGTACATCGATTGCCCCGAACCGTTCAATTGCCGCCTTAACTGCGGCATGTGCATCAGCAGGCTCGCAAACATCTAATGGCACAACCATTACATTCTCGGAATCACCGATCGCACGAACCACCGCATCCGGATTCCGGCCGGTAGCCACAACCTTGTGTCCAGCAGTTAAAGCAGCCTTAGCAATAGTTGTGCCCATACCTCGACCAGAGCCAGTGATAAACCATACTTTTGTCTTATCCATATCATTCATTCCTTTCAATCTCTTCTCCAGTTGCCTTGCTTTTTAGTTTAGCGTTTATACACCACATAGCAAATACTCATATCTTATAACAAGTTATGCTTGAAAGGCATTTCTGTAAGGTTTATTGTAGAATATAAAGGATAAGGAGGAGTTACGATGGAGATTAGAGTATTGCGTTATTTTCTTACGGTCGCCAGAGAAGGAAGCATTACACGTGCTGCTGATTTCCTGCATGTTACGCAGCCAACCTTGTCCAGACAATTGAAAGACCTTGAACAAGAGTTGGGAAAGAAATTATTTATTCGCAGTAGTTACCGAATTATTCTCACAGATGAAGGTATGCTTTTAAGAAATAGAGCTGAAGAAATTGTGGGTATGGTCGATAAATTAGAGGCGGAATTTCAATCCATGGAAGAAACCATAAGTGGAGATATTTATATAGGCGGTGGAGAAACAGAAGCCATGAAACAGATTGCAAGAGTGGCAAAAGACGTACAGAATAAATATCCCAATATACGCTATCACCTATACAGCGGTAACGAAGATGATGTAACTGAGCGGCTTGACAAGGGACTCCTTGACTTCGGAATTCTAATCCAACCAGCGGATGTTTCCAAATATAACTATATTAATTTCTCCGACAAGGATGTTTGGGGAGTGGTTATGAGAAAAGAAAGTCCACTTGCCTCCAAAGATACGATTCAATCCACAGACTTATTACATGTTCCACTGATCTGTTCACGACAGTCGCTGAAGGAGACATTTTCAAAAAATGAGTTTGCGGATTGGTTTGGAGAAGATTTTGACAAATTAAACGTCGTTACTACATACAATCTTGCATATAATGCTGCCATTATGGTTGAAGAAGGCATTGGTTATGCATTAACACTAGATAAAATAGTGAATACGTCCAGTGAAAGCGATCTTTGCTTCAGACCTCTAGAGCCAAGACTTGAATCTGGCTTAAATATGGTTTGGAAAAAACATCAGGTCTTTTCCACTGCTGCGGAATTGTTTTTAAAAGAAATTCAGGCAAAATTTTAAGATTCACTAAAAACGTAAAAGAATATTCGTTTAGCATTTATACAGGGTATGGAGAGCACCGAAACTCTTTCGGTGTTCTTTCTTCGTGCTTTTTGAAAGACTGGATAAAGTGATTCACGTGATTAAAGCCTACTTTCTGAGCGATCTCGGTTATTGTATCATTTGTTGATATTAAGAGATCCTTACTCTTCTTAATCCGATATTTGATTAGATACTCGTATGGCGTCATATGAGCCGTTTTCTTAAAACATCTCGTGCACTCTGAAATGCTCAAATGCGCCACATCAGCAATCTCACGAAGTGTAACCGGATGAGTGTAATTTTGATGGATGAAGCTGAGCATTAACTGTAGTCTTTCCTGCTGACGCTTCTCGCTTCTTGGGGTTTCCTCGGAAGGAATCGAAATGTTGGATATCAACACAAACCATAGTTGTACTGTTTTAATTGAAATTTCATATTCCCATCCCCATGTTTTCTCTGAATTGAACGTCTCCCTCATTCCCCAAAGCATGTCTAATATCTGCGTTTCCCACTCCGAATCTTTTGTAATCACAAGTGAAACCAAAGAAGAATTGGTATAAGGCAGTACATAATTTTTTTCCATTGCACTATCTATATGAAAAGCTAATAGCTTTTCCGGAAAATTAAAACTAACATATTGACCGTCATGGCTTAGCTCAGTTGTGATGTGAAGAATTCTCTTGTTGATCAGGATCGCTTGACCTGTTTCCAATGTATAATCAATTCCGTTAATCTGAATAACCAGCTTGCCTTTTGTGACTAAAGTGATCTGTAGCTCTTCGTGCCAATGCAGATCGTTGAACCCTCTGCCTTCGGGGATACTTGTATGACGTGTATGTGTGTACATGATATAGGGAAACGAATGATCGGAATACAGAATATCCTCATAAAGTTGCTTCGCCATTTTATGATGTTCCTTTCTTTGACGATATATCTATATTATCCAGCGATTTAATTGCACGAAATCCACAAAAATAATGATATTATTATATCAAATCTTTGACTTATCACAAGAGCCTGTGCACAGACGACCGGATAAGAACTTTTGGAGGCTTATATGTGAAAGAAACTAAACCATCGCTACTTTTTCATCCTTATGTACTACTTTTTATCGCCATTTTGTCGGTATCCGTCTCTTCAATCATGATCAAGTCTTCGGATACTCCGACCGCTATAGCCGGTATGTACAGGCTATATATATCGGCCATTATTATGCTTCCTTTTATCCCCTGGAAAACGATTCGTTTCTTAAAACTGAATTCAAAGGATTGGAGCACCGTTTTTCTGGCTGGCCTGCTTCTTGGCCTATATTTCTTGTTCTGGATGGAATCGCTGGTGTATACCTCAGTCGCTAGTTCCATGGTCATTCTGGCGCTGCAACCTTTGTTTGTGATGGTCGGGTCATACTTTATGTTTAAGGAAAGAGCAAGTATACCTACCATTCTATGTTTGATTACCGCCCTATTCGGTTCGGTGATTATCGCATGGGGAGATATAGGCATCTCAAGAGAGGCTCTGATCGGTGACGCGCTGTCACTGGTAGGAACCATTCTGGTGTCGGCGTATATGCTGGTGGGACAGAAAGTAAGTCGAAAAATCGACGCGAATATATACAGTGTTGTTGTCTTTATGATTGGTGGAAGTGTCCTGCTGGTCTACAGTTTATTGAATAACTTTACCTTGACCAATTACGAATCATCCGATTGGCTGTATTTCCTCCTACTTGCGATCATACCCACTATTTTTGGTCAGTATATTTTCAATCTGCTGCTCAAATCCATTGGTGCAACAACGGTTTCAGTAGGCATTATCGGTGAACCCGTTTTGGCCATTATGCTGGCTTATCTTCTTTTGGGAGAAACCATCTCTGCTTTTCAATTTGTAGGCGGTTTAATTACGTTGTCAGGAATGCTGATGTACTTTGCCCTGAAATCCTACAATATCCAACTGCCCAAATTCCTTCGTTCCAATCGATTCAGGAAATTAGGATAATAAAGAAAGATCGGAAAGCAGATTATAGTTGTGGTTAATTTCCCTCCGCGTCGTATATTAGGATTCAATTCAGATGTGTTGGTGCTTGGCGGGCTGCCCGAACAACAGGAAGATGTTGTTTTATTGAAACCTGATCTCGAGCTACCCAACGGTTCTGTGATCGGATGATAAGAAGAAACCCTCCGGAGCTTAACTCGGTGGGGTTTCTTTCTTATCAAAACATCAATCAGTTCTATGAAGAACTAATGTCTGCTATGTGATTAAATTTACTTTATGCGAATCGTGGCGTTCTACTTCTCATGTTCCTTAACCACTTGTTCGATCCCGAGCAAAATAATCTTCAACCCGAACTCAAACGCACTGTCCGTTCCCATCACCTCAAACATACCGTTTTTATACATCCTGCTGAACAGACCAACTTCCTTCTCGCTCATAGAATCCAGAAGGCTAACCATCTCTTCACCTTGAAGTACTTCCTGCTCTTTAATGGCAGCAGATATATTACGCTGATGCTGATAATCGTCCAGTACGAAATAGAATACATAATTGACAAGTGTAAGAACGGCCTGTAATTTCTGCTCTTGCTCTAGTGGCGTTGATTCCATGCAGAGCAACATGCGATTGGTGAAGCGAATCATGTCCGGCTCGTGAGGCAGCGTCATCATCATGAGTTGTGTAGAGCACGGGTACCGGCTGAGTACACTTCGCACCGTCACCGCAAGCCCCTCCATCTGTTCCTTCCAGTCCCCTTCAGTGTGAAACTCGTCCAGAATAATTTTCGATATCTGGTTAGCCAGACGCTGGTAGAGCGTCTGCTTGCTCTTAAAGTACCAGTATAGAGATGGAGCCTGAATCCCCAACTTGTCTGCCAAGCGTCTCATGCTGAATTTCTCGATGCCCTCTTCTCCGAGAAGCTCCCACGAGAATTCCAAAATCTTATCTTCCGAAATCTGAGGCTGTTGTTTTTTCATCGCTATCCGCCCTTTTATCTAACAGTGTAAGTTTATGCTTTACAGGTTCATACGTTCATGATAACATCTAACACTGTAAGGTTCAATCTAACGGTGTTAGATTAGATCAATATTAACGAAGAAAGTAGTGACCCACATGGATGCAGAAAACCTCCATTACTTTGAAAAAGCACCGATCGCCACAGCCGTAGCTCATTTTGCTGTCCCAATGATGCTAGGCACGTCAATGAGTGTTATTTACTCCATCTTGAATGCCTATTTCCTTGGCACACTGGGTAATACGGCAATGTTAACCGCACTCGCACTAACTTTACCTTTATTCGCGGTCATCATGGCCCTTGGTAATTTAATTGGTATAGGTAGCGGTACATTCATCTCTCGTTTGCTGGGAGAGAAAAAAGTAGATGATCTGAAGCATGTATCTTCATTTGCCTTTTACAGTAGTTTAGTTCTCGGAATTATCGTGATGGCCGTTGGGCTCCCGCTGATTGAACCAATCGTTCATGGGCTGGGGGCAACGAAAGAGTCCTTCGGATTTACGAAAGAGTATGTCACGATTATGCTTATTGGTTCACCCTTCGTCATCTTATTCTTCACGCTGGAGAATATCGTGCGCTCAGAAGGTTCAGCAATCACTTCTATGACAGGTATGATTCTCAGTGTTGTTATAAATATTATCCTTGATGCACTATTCATTTTTGTCTTCCATTGGGGCGTGATTGGCGTTGCATCTGCTACCGTCATCTCCAACTTGGTTGCGAGTGCATTTTACGCTTACCATATGAGTTATAAGAGTCCATTCTTAACCGTCTCCCTCAAATGGTTCAAGGTGACGAAGGACATCCTGAGCAATGTGTTCAAAATCGGTGTTCCCGTCTTTGTTATGAGTGTCTTCTTGGGAGCAATGTCGCTTATTCTTAACCTTTTTCTTGTCGAATATGGGGATCAGGCCGTTGCGGGGTATGGAATCTCATCACGTTTATTGCAATTTCCTGAGTTTATTCTGATGGGCTTGTGCGAGGGAGTTGTGCCGTTGATTGCCTTCTCATTCACAGCGAACAAATTACGCATGAAACAAACGATTGGATTCACGATCAAAGCTATTTTGGGCTTAGCCGTCCTGTTCGGTGTTATCGTTTATCTGATCTCTGACCACTTGATTGGTTTATTTACGACTGACCCGCAATTAATTGTAATGGGTAGCTATATTCTTCATGTAACCTTCTTATCCTTGTTCATTACAGGAATGACTTCTTTGTTTATGGGTATCTTCCAAGCAACAGCCCAAGGAACCGCCGCGTTTGTAATGTCCATAATTCAAGGGATTACACTAATTCCTGTGTTGTATGTCGCTAATCAGATGAATGGCTTTCATGGAGTGATCTGGTCACTTGTTATTGCTGATGCCGTCGCTTTCCTAGTTGGGGCCATCATGTTATATGCTTTGCGGACCAAATTGCAGCCGGATCTGGAACATTTGGTACAGTAGTTATCCAAAAAACGAAAGAAGGCAGGATAAGGGTATCCCCTCAATCCTGCCTTCAACTATTGCAACACCGCTGTTCAATGATCGATCATCTTATTGGATTTGTTTCATGTAAGATTTGAATTCCTCGGCGATTTCTTTGTATTTCGTATGATGCAGGTAATGTGAACCTTCCATTGGAATCATTTTTCCTTGCGCGGATTGTTTCACTTGCTCCTCATGCAGCGGAATCCACTGCGGGTTTTTCTCGTTATTGGAAAGAACAAAGAGAAGCACTGGCAGATCACGAGGATACGTGAGTTTTTCTCCATTTTTGAAATTGGAACCCAGGTGTTTCAGCTCATCTACTAATGTCGGATTTGTCGAGACTTGATTCGAAATCAACTTCATCTGTTCTTTGGTATGTTCATCATAGTCAAGTGATGCATATGAATCACCACTCACTTTATTGAGTACTCTCATTAAGCCTGATTTTTGAAGGAATTTCATTAAGTTCAAAGGTAATTTAACATCCATGCCAGGTTGATTCGGAACACTGCTATCGATCCCGACAAAAGCAGAGACTTCATCCGGATACGTGTTCACATAAGTCGCCGCGTACAGTCCCGTGATGGAATGCCCCATCAGAATATAACGATCTATACCGAGCTGCTGTACAGCTTCATGAATTTCACTAACAATATTCTCGGTGGTTCTCTCCTTTTCGGTCTGGTCGCTTAATCCATAACCGAAAGGCTCAATCGCCACAACTTTGTAATCAGGCTTCAATTCATCGATTAACAATTTGAAATCAAGCACTGGTGACGGTGTTCCTTGTCCGGGAAGTAGCACGATGGTTTGTTCGCCGCTGCCTTGAATGGATACATTCATATTCTTCCCATCAACATTGACATATTGGCCGTACGATTCGATTTTCTTTTTCTCGGCCCCATTACTTATCGTATGAACGACAAACGTGATGCCCATGAACAGCACCAGCGCGCCGACAATACCACCTATTATTTTCAACCATAAGTTCCGTTTTTTACGGCCCTTAGTCCCCGTTGTTGTTGCTTCCACTGTTTCTGCCATATCCATCTTCTCCTGTCCATTATATCTGTAGAGCCGCTCTTGCGACATAGGTCTAGTGTAACCATCGAAGATGTCCCCTTCGTGACGGGAATATGAACGGAGTATGAACAAGCAAAAATTATGTTGAGGCGCATAGACTACTGTACATAACACATTTCATGATTTCATAACGATTTTCCAGTAAGTGATACTCGGAGTTCCTTCTCCTGTGACCTGGTTGTATAGTTCCAAACGTATAGCTCTAAATCTGATTTCTTAAAATCTTTATACACGTCCATATGTTTGTTCCCTAACTCTGAGAAAAAGTGGGGTACTAAGTAATGTTTTTCTTCTCCTTCAAGGAAGTAGGTTTGGTTAAGCCCTCCAAATGTATTATCCGGGCTTTCTGACTCTACGTACAGATTATCGTCCTTGATATAATAGGTCCAGATGATAGGAAAACCTTCGTAATCGCTCGCAATAGTTTTCGGTTCAGTGGATATATCAGTTAAATGAATGGATGCACGACTACCTGCATGTTCATCTACCCTTTTCTTTGCGATTAAAGTCATTGGTTTGTCTACTAATGACTTAACATCCATAAGAAAATTGGATTGTTCAAAGCGCAATTCTGTTTGATTTGCATTCATTGTTCCATCAAGCGATATCAAGCCATCCATGACCTTGCCGTCCACTTCAAGTTGATAAGTCCGGTACGGCAATCTGAAATATTCTTCATCATGATCGATCGTTAAGCGAATTTGTGTTGGTGTTACTACCATGCCACTTATACTTGCCGCATCAGCTAAAGAATGTATTGGAATATTCAGTTCTTTCTTAAAGGTGCCCGTTTCCATTTCTTGACGAGATAAGAGTAAATTCAGGTTCCATGTGCCTTCTGTCCGTTGTTTTTCATGAGTATATGTGAAGGTGAAGCGATCCCCCTCTTTGAACTGCTGCTCGTTATACATTTGTCTGCTGAAATAGTCACCGGATACTCCCTCCATGCCATACTCAGGATTCTCCGTTTCTTTAATAACCTCTTGTTGAGTATCATAAGCTCTGATGCCAGCCCAAGATTGTTCCTTCGCCTCTGAATCAGAGAAGGTAACCTTAGAATTAATCATGATTTCGCCTTTAGCATATTTGAGTGACTGTACTTCTATTTTGTCGATCCCATTCTTTTGTATATTAAACTGCTGCGTACTTGAATCTTTAGGATCAAGACGAATCTCTTGCTCAAGGTCTTCTAAGTAAAGAACATCAGAAATGGAGAACTGAAGATCTGATTGTTTCTCTTGCATAACCCAGTCTGTCTCAAAATATCCCTGATAAACGCCTTGTGCAGCATTCCATTTCTGATAATAGTGCCCTTCAATAGGTTGCCCATTACTGTCTTTTAAGAGCATTTGATTATATCTGATTTCTTGTTTCTCAGTTTCCAATTCTGGCTTGACTGTGTATAGTAAAACGGTCCGGTTGTCATCCACAAATGCATTATGCACCGTTAAGGTAACTCCGTGGGCTGTTACGCTTTGTTCAATGAGCTGGCCATAACCAGCTTTAAGGGCCGACTCAATCCCTGATTTATTGGACAAGACATCGCTCCAATCATATTGTAAGGCTGCGTATACAGGAGTGGCCATGACGGCTAAGGAAATACCCAGGACAACAGCTGCCTTCGTTTTCTGCCTTTGGGGTCTGTTATGAACTTCATTAACTACTTGCAATTCTCCCGTTTGAATGCTATTGAACATCTTTTCAAAGTCTGGATACTCCACCTGTTCTGAATGAGTCAAATGATTTTTAACCTTGTATTCTACTGACTTCATAAGTGTTATCTCCTCTCATGTTAACTTTTTCGTAGAATTCAATTTTTTTTCGCATTAGCTTTAGAGCTTTGTATAATCTCGTTCGCACTGTCCCTTGTCTAATGTTTAAAGTCTCTGCAATCTCAGCTACGGAAAGATCACCAATATATCGGAGAGTCACAACACTAAGAAGCTTGTCCGGCAATTTCTGGAGCTGCTGCTCGAGTTCAGCAAAGGAAAGCTTAGCCATAACAGTAGTGTCAACCGGATCATTAGATAACACTTCTTGTTTATGCAGCAACTGCATTTTGTTTTGCTTCTCGCCCTTAACTTTGTTTCTTCTAATAATGTTCAGACATTGGTTCATGACTATACGCATGATCCAGGTCCTTAGATGCGACACATTTCTCCAGTCTTGGCGGAACACGACAACAAAAACATCATGGCATACATCTTCTGCATCCTGCACGTTTTTGAGCATATACAGACATGTGCGATATACGTCTTTGTTGTACGTATGGAATAGTTCATGCTCGGTCACTTCCGGCACTCCTTTCTTGTTGGGATATAATATAGACAAAGTAGTGTCGGAATTTATTCACTTTTTCTTTGAGTAAGCGTTTTTTTGATACAAAAAAAGGAGAACTGCCATTACACAAGCAGTTCTCCTTAGGATTAGACAGTTTTAGTGGTCCAGAAACACAAGCTGAATGAAGAACAATACCGCAAAAATGTAGAAGATTGGATGAACATCTTTACCTTTTCCACGAAGCAGCTTGAGTACCGGATAAAAGATAAAACCTACGCCGATGCCTGTCGCAATACTATGCGTCAATGGAGTAAGGATGATAATCAGGAAGGCAGGAAATGCTTCTTCGAGATCATCCCATTTGATTTTGCTGATAACGTTAATCATAAAGTATCCAACAATGATCAGTGCCGGAGAAGTGATCGCCGGAATGCTTGATATTACACTTACGATCGGTGTGAAGAACAAGGTCAGCGCAAGCAGCACACTTACCGTTACCGCTGTCAGTCCCGTTCTTCCTCCTGCGGCTACCCCTGTGCTGGACTCGATATAAGCTGATGTTGGGCTTGTTCCGAGCAAAGCGCCACTGGTTGTTCCTACGGCATCTGCCAATAATGCGCCACGCGAGCGTGGAAATTTACCATCCTTAAGCAATCCTGCTTGTTCAGCAACGCCGAGCATCGTGCCTGTCGTATCAAACAGTGTGATCAGCAGGAACGTAAATATGATCGTATACAAACCATTCGAGAATACACCTGCCAGATCCAGTTGCAAAGCCGTTGAAGTAAGACCTTGCGGCATGGATACAATCGATTCCGGCATTTGGAATAGTCCCATGATCCAGGCAAGTATCGCTGTTACCACCATTCCGATGAACAGATAACCTTTCACATTATAAGCCATCAGCACAACGGTAATAATCAATCCGATAATAGTCAGATAAGCCATTGGCTCAGCCAAGTTTCCGATCGTAATCAAATTCGATTCTGAATCGGCAATAATCCCGGCATTTTGCAAACCTACCGTTGTAATAAACAATCCGATCCCTGCGGTTATGGCATGTTTTAAGCTAGCAGGAATTGCATCAAGCAACATGTAACGGAATGAAGTCAGTGATAAAATAATAAACAAAATCCCTGCTATAAACACGGCTCCCAGTGCAACCTGCCAAGACACGCCATATCCGGCAACTACGCTATAGGCAAAGAATGCATTCAGGCCCATACCCGGCGCGATGACGATTGGATAATTGGACCATATTCCCATAATCAGAGTTCCTACAATACTTGCCAGTACCGTTGCTATGAATACTCCATTAAAGTCCATGCCTGTGCTGCTGAGGATTCCTGGGTTTACGATAACTATGTATACCATTGTGAAAAATGTTGTAACCCCTGCGATAATTTCTGTGGGGATGCTCGTGCCTCGTTCTTTAAGTTTGAACCATTTGTCCATGGTAAAGCCAGCCTCCAACTTTCAAATTATACTCCAAAGCTAAAAACAAAAAATCCTAATCTTCATATAGGATTGTAATATTGTCGCTCCTATATTCGTTGTTAGGATTTAAAGATTCAACAGCTAAGCTCTAAACTAAACATAAAGATACTCATATCTGTTTTCAACCTGAAGTCCATTTCGTATTCTAATTAAAATGACATGCAATGTCAATGAATTAACGATTTGTTCACAGTTATTTACGAACTATACAGACGTTATATCTTGTGTTCATTCGTTTTTACAATAGAGTATATCGACGTATGGCTCAATGTCTGCAATGTATGAAGAAAGACTGCCAGCAATATTCACTGACAGTCTTTTGCTTAATTCGTAGTAGGTTTCTCTTCATATTCGCTGGATAATTCTTTAAGCGATTTGATTTTGCCATGGGGATGCTGTTCTTGCTTACGTGACTTCCAGGCAGCTTCTTTGCGTTTCTTCTGGTCAGCCATACAAGATATCCTCCTCTGGAAACTGAGATGTATACTACTTCTTTATGATGTCATTTCTGGACAACTTTATTCTGCATGCATAGGTAATAAGAGAATTAGGCAAGCATATAAGACAAATTAGATATCGGTTTTTAGAGCAGGAATGCAATAATATAGACATGCCACAACTGGAGGTTAATATATGCAAAAAGTAATTTTAAATAATGGTGTTGAGATGCCTGTTCTAGGCTTTGGTGTGTTTCAGATTGCAGATGCAAACGAATGTGAACAAAGTGTTATGGATGCCATATCAGCTGGGTATCGTCTCATTGACACTGCTGCCTCTTATCTAAACGAGGAAGCCGTGGGCAGAGCGATCAAACGTAGTGGCGTGGCCAGAGAAGAATTATTTGTCACGACGAAACTTTGGGTTCAGGATACGGGTTATGAACGTACCAAACAAGCATTTGAAAAATCTTTGGAACGATTGCAATTGGACTATTTGGATTTATATTTAATTCATCAACCTTTTGGAGACGTACATGGCTCTTGGCATGCAATGGAGGAGTTGTATCGTGAAGGAAAAGTACGTGCAATCGGAGTGAGTAACTTCCAGCCGGATCGTCTGATCGATTTGATTCTGCAAAACGAAGTAACCCCTGCTGTAAACCAGGTCGAAACACATCCCTTCAACCAGCAGATCTTAACTGGACAATTCATGAAAGAAAATAATGTTCAGATCGAGTCTTGGGCACCTTTTGCTGAAGGGAAAAATGACTTGTTCCAAAATGAGGTGTTACTATCTATAGGTGAAAAGTACAACAAATCGGTTGCTCAAGTGGTTTTGCGTTGGTTGACCCAACGTGAAGTCGTGGTTATTCCAAAATCGGTTCGTAAAGAAAGAATTATTGAGAACTTCAATATTTTTGATTTTGAATTAAGCCAAGCAGATATTGAGTCGATTACTGCGCTAGATACCCAACAGAGCTTATTTTTCTCCCATAACGATCCTGAAATGGTGAAATGGATTAGTACTCGCAAACTAGATATTTAATCCTATCTATCCAATAACAATCTAGTCCTTTCTCTTCACGGAGAGATCAAAAAATCCGATTCCGGCATCACGGAATCGGATTTTTCATTTATTGTGCCTCAATATATAGAGAATTCAGAAGTTAATTGGCAGGACCCAGATTAATCAAGCTGACCTCGGATAATGAGACGGTTGTGTTGCCATCTTGCTCACCATCAATGTTACCCAGATCAAATGAAATTCGAGTATTCGCATAGCTGTCTTCTGTTGCATCAAATGTAAACGTGAACTCCTGTTCTTCTGGAGTCAAATCAACTCGTGTCCCAAAGAACCCATGCCATTCATAGTTGGCAGCGGCATCGACCCATCCAACTCCCAAACCCAATTTTCTGGACTTCTCCGCTTTGGCTTTAAACGTTAATTTATATTTAAAACCTTGCTGTATGCCAAATCCTTCATTGATGACTTGACGATCCCATGGATGCTGTCCTGCATCACCAATTTTGGCTTGAAGCTGTTGATTGTTAACTTGCATCTCAAGGTCCGCTGCATTACCATCCGCGTGGGTAAACCAACCTTCCTCACCTTTGGAGAAGTCGCCATTGGGGATAAGATTAACATGAGCTGGCTGCCCTCCTTGATCTGCATTTGGATTAACTTCATATAATTGAACGTTTTTGATGTGAATCGAGTGTTCACCTGTAGATAGCGGATATCCTAATCCAAATGCAAGCATGGCTGCCGAATCGGAGGTATCTCCCATGGTGAAGGTATAAGTATACGACTTTTGATCCGCGGTTAATTCCACTTCTTCTTCAAAATACTTCACAAAATCCCCTGCATTCTGAGAAAGAACAGCTTGCATGGATTTAGGACTTGAAGCAGATGCCTCGAAGGTAAGTCGGTACGTTTTGTTTGCATCAAGTTTGACCTGACCTTGTTGTAACAAAGCATCCCACCAATGTTCACTTGTACCAGGCAATTTAATCGTTAATCCTGCGCCCTCGTCATGTGAGGCTGTCAGATCATTAGGAATTAGCTCCCACTGATTCAGATCAGCTGTTAGCTCACTGTTCTGAATTTTGTTTTGTGAAATATCCACCCAACGTGTATTATAATCTGCTCCTTCAAAATTCACATAATAGGGTTTGCCTGCTGTCAAGTTGACCCCTGGAAAATACACCGTTTTATAGGCTTGCCATCCACCCGTGTCTCCGAGACTCAGGTCTGATTGTGCAACGGTTGTCCCTTGTTCATCCTGAATGCTGAACTGAACCTTGGAATCACTTTTTCCACTGGCCATTCGGGCAGACAGAACATAAACTCCGTCGTGAGCTACATCGATTTTATATTGCAGCAGATCTCCTTGATCCATGTAGCTGACATGTTTTCCTCCTTCTACGGAGTCCTCGAGTTGCAAGCCCTGCATCATCCAGGCTTCGGTAGCAGGAACATGTGCGTAGCCATTCACTGACAGAGGTTTTCCGCGTTTCGTCAAACGAACGTTGTCCACGTATACCTTACCTTTAGAACTGCCAAATAACAGTCTTAGCTCGGATTGTGCGATTGATGCTCCATCTCCAATAATGATTTCTCCAGTAAATGTTTTCATCTCTTGGTTCAAGGAGAGGTTTTGTCCTTGATGAACCTGTACTGTATGCCCAGTACTGCTGACAACATCAATATCGATGCTTCGCGTTGTATCTGCCTTGGCATCTAAGGAGAACCCATACGTTGTATTCGCTTCCAACTTCAAATCCGGTTGGTTTACCGAAACTTGTTGTGGGTCATTATTCGTTTGAGTAACATCAACAACCAGCTGACGCTCCATAATCGGGAATTTCGAAAAGTTATTTACACTTATATTGGCTGCCGCACTGTCCTGAATGTTGCTTGACCAGAATCCCAGACGCTCCTTGCCTTGATCGAATGTGCCATTGTAAATAAAGTTGCCATCAGGTAGCGCGTTTCGTTCGACAGTTAACGGATCAGCCTCACCCACCTCGATCAGTCTGACATTGGCAAACCAAACGGTTGTATCATCCAGCCCCAGATTAAATTCGAATCTGGCATTGTTATCCGTGCCATCCCGCATATTGAAGGTATAGTCATATGATTGCCAATCTGTCGTGAGTGCAAAGGTGTTATCGCCCGAATAATTGGTCCAGCTTTTTTCGAATTGGTTCACTTTGGACATGATTGTACGGTCAGCAGATGCCTTCGCATCAAACTGTATTTTGTACTTTTTGTTTTTCTTAATGTACATCGGCATCTGAGTGAGTTGAACCGAGTAGTTTTCAGTACCCGATGCATCAATGGTAACTTCTGCTGCTTTCCCTTTCTGCTCATCCGTTACAACTTTGACACTGCCAGCTCCATCAGCATTTGTGATGAATTTCCACTGCAGAGGCACTCCATTGTCTGCAGACCCTTCCGAAAAACGATCATTGTAGATTTGATTGCCATCGGCTTGTGGGTCACGCTGTTGCGCAGGCTCGATGGGATTTGTTGTTACATCAGGCCATGTGTCTAGATTTTTGTAAGAATATACTCGCACAAAATCAACATTCATCTTTTCGGAAGTGAAGTTGCTTTCAGGTGAGCCCGGCCAGTCTCCTCCAACTGCCAAATTGAGAATTAGATAGAATGGACGATCAAATGGTGCAGGGAACGTATAATACTCGGGTTGGCCCGCAGCCTTCGTTTGCCAGTTGGTCACCTCATGATGCAGCTTTCCATCCACATAGAAACGAATCATACCCGGCAACCATTCCACCTGGAAATCATGATAATCGTCAGCGAAAGTTTCTCCCTTCGGAAGAGTAAGGCTTCCCTGATCATGTCCATGGGAACCGTCAGGCTTCACACTGTCATAATGCAATGTACTATATACCTTGTTATTACTCTCTTTGCCGCCAATTAGCTCCATAATATCGATTTCTCCAGAGGCAGGCCATCCTCCATAATGCGCTTCATCGGTTGGCATCATCCATATGGCAGGCCACATGCCTTTTTCTATAGGAAGCTTTGCACGTACAACTACTTTACCGTAGGTCCAGTCGCCTTTTCCCATGGAGATCAGTTTGCCAGAGCTGTAATCTTTACCGTTTTTCGGACCCTTTTTTGCTTCAATCTGCAGCACGCTTCGATTCTGATCTTTTGTAATGCGAGTGTTATCAGGGCTGTAATATTGCATTTCATTGTTATAAACGAGTCCTGTATCCTGCACGGTCCATTTGGAAGAATCAATCGAAGGCCCGTTAAACTCATCATTCCAGACCAGCTCCCATTGATCATGCGGAATTGTTGTTGCTGGAACCGGTTTTTCGCCAGCCGGATTGCTTGGTGTTGATGGTGTAGACGGTGATTGCCCGTCTGGAGAAGATGGTGTGGGTGTACTTGTCACATTTGTTGAACCACCAGGCTGCGATGAAGCAGGTTGTTGGGCTTCATCCACCATGGATGTGCGCAATCCTTGTTTTACTTTCTCTCCGTTGATCACAACATCATCGGCATCTACACTCAATTTTTGGATCGTACCTTTGGTATCCATTCGAGTCTGACTCGCTTCTGCATGAATATTCATGGAATCAATCAGGCTGTTTGAAGAGATCTCCAGAATGGATTTCTGCTTTACATGCATCTCCTGAATGTTACTTTCTTCCGTAATAGAGATTCTGACGGGTTCCCCACGTTTGTCAACGACTACTCGATTTAGCTTGGAGTTGTTAATGTTGATGGAATGGCTGCCTCCGCCTTTAATAATGACACTTCCTGTAACCGTTACGCCCTGAAGAACAACAGATCCCTCGCCAATGCCTTCGGCCAGCAGCAGATTTCCATTAACAATCATATTTTTTAACGTGACATCCGTTGAATTAATAATCAAGTTGCCATCCACTCGGGACTCATATATACCAGGAGCACTTTTCACATCTGCAATCATCGCCGACAACATTGTTGCCGTCTCCGCTCGTGTAATCGGGGCTTTGGGATTTAATTTGCCTTGGAAACCTTTAAGAATATTTTCGTCCACCAGATAGGTAAGCGCTTTCTTTGCATAACCAGAGATCTCATCTGCATCCTGAAATTTCAATTGTTCACTATCTTCATTGGTAGCCGCTGAAAGTTGAAAAGCTCGATCTACCATAACCGCTGCATCTTGACGTGTAATCGGTTGTTGTGGTGACAGATGTTCACGGTCTGTTCCTTCGATGATGTCAGAACCATTCGCTCGTACCATGACGTCATAGTACCAATCGTCTGAAGTCATATCCACATATGGGCCAGTCGCTGCATTACCGGTGAAACCAAAGGCCCGATCCAGAATCATCACGAATTCAGCTCGGCTAATGACCTGACTGGGCTTGAATGTACCGTCCGTATAACCTTTCAATAGATTCAAGTCTTGCAAACGTGTAACTGCAGATTGTGACCAATGCCCGGTCAGGTCTGTATAGGGAACAGAGAAGTGCAGGCTTTTCGCCTGCACATTTCCCACCTCCGCTTGACCCTGTACACTTTCTGCTCCAGCAGTTGCTGGATAAACGAGAGAAGCCATTAAACTCCATGCCATCATATAGGCCAGTCCTTTTCTCATCCTTCTTCCTCCCTCAGCTCAGTTATCCTTGCATTTGCATAGCCTATTCCTTGACTGCCCCAATAACGATCCCCTTAACGAAGAAACGTTGTAAAAACGGGTATACCATCAGGATCGGAAGCGCGCCGATAAAGATCTGTGCTGCGCGTACAGTTCGCTGCGAGATATTCTCCAACATGGAAGGATCGACGTTGATTTTGCTGAGATCTTGCTGAACGATAATAGTTTGTAGCAGAGAAGCAAGTGGATAATTTTTAATATCAGACATATAGATCATGCCGTCGAACCAGGAGTTCCACTGATACACCATCGTAAATAAGGACAAGGTTGCGATAGCTGGAAGCGACAGTGGTACGTAGACCAGAATCAACGTTTTGATATGACCTGCTCCATCCAAATAAGCTGCTTCCTCAAGTTCTTTGGGCAGTCCGCGGAAGAAGTTCATCATGAGAATAACGTTCCACACGGACAGTGCGCCAGGCAGAATAAGTGCCCAGATTGTATTCATCAAGCCAAGCTTCTGGATCAGAATGTAACTTGGAATCAAACCGCCGCTGAACAAAATGGTAAATACGAAAAACCACGTATATAAGGAGCGACCTTTAAAACTGATATCTTCCTTCGACAACGGAAATGCGGTTAAGAGCATGATGACTATACCAATGATCGTCGCAATTACAGTCCGTTTAAGTGATACGATCAAGGAGTTGATGAAGTTTGAATTCCCGAATGTTTTCACATATGCGTCGGTTGTGAACCCGATGGGCCAGAAGGTAACCAGGTTTGATGATGCTGGCGCCATACTGCTGAATGAAACAGCCAATATATGAATAATTGGTAAAATGCAGAGTATCGATAATATCCCAAGAAAAGTATAGTTAGCGATGCTGAATATGCGGTATCCTTTTGTTTTATAATACAAGCCCTTTTCTCCTCTCTAGAAAACTCGATAATTAGCTAGTTTGTAAGCCATTCTGTAAGATATAACAATCAAAATGGTAGCAACCACAGATTTGAACAACCCTACTGCTGTGGCAAAACTCATCTTCCCGTTCAGAATCCCGAGTCGATATACAAAGGTGTCAATGATGTCGCCTTTGTCATACACAAGTGGATTGTACAAGTTGAACACCTGATCAAAACCGGCGTTCAAGATGTTGCCGATAGAGAGTGTCATCAGTACGATTGTAATCGGCATTAATGCCGGAATCGTAATGTGCAGCGTCTGTTTAAATCGGTTGGCCCCATCCACCTCGGCAGCCTCGTAGAGTGCAGGATTAATTCCTGAGAGAGAAGCCAGAAATACGATCGTACCAAAACCAAATTCTTTCCACACATCACTGAGGATCAGCGTTATTCGGAACCATGTACCGTCTCCCAGGAAGAAGATCGGTTCTCCTCCAAAGGCTACGACAAGCTGGTTGACCATGCCGCCCTGAGGAGACAGGATATCGAGCAGAATACCACCGAGAATAACCCATGATAGGAAATGCGGTAGATACACAAGCGTTTGACTTACTCTCTTGAATGCCGTCAAGCGCACTTCATTGAGCAAAATGGCAAACAGGAATGGAGCGAACAGTCCTGCGATGATTTTGAAAAATGCAATGACCAGCGTATTCCAGATCACCTGGCCTACGTCCGGATATAAGAATAAATATCGGAAATTGTCCCAACCCACCCATTTGGATTCAGAAAATCCCAAGTATGGTTTGAAATCCTGAAAAGCAATTACAATGCCACCCATCGGTATGTACTGAAACACCAGTGCCAGCAATACAGCTGGAATGAGCATCATATGCAAGGTCCAGTTCCGTTGCATATTCCAGCGCTGTTTAACCCTGGTGGAGCGCCGTTTATGCGGCGTTTCTAACGTGTGTTCCTTCACTCCTGCATCCCCCATGTTCTAAATTTTGTATTTTACAAGTCATCGTGAACTTGTATATTAAAATTATAGCAATGGAAATTTGTGATCTATATCCTAATATTGCAACAACGATATCAATATTTTAATAAGATTAAGGAGGTTGGACTTTGTTCACACGCTTGAATGTCTTTACCAAAATTACACTGTTGTTTGTGATGCTGCTTATTCTGGTGCTGTTTCTCTATACATACTCGAACCGGGAAAGCGTGCGTGTTATCGAACACGAGATTCAGAACAATACGATGAATCATCTCTCGACATTTGCTGATTCAGTAGAATCCAATATTTACCAACTGTCATTGTATGGGATGTCTATTGGGCAAGATTCGAGTATTCAGGAATATCAACGTCCCGACTACAAGGACATTCCCTATGAACGTGTGAAAGTTGGAAGCGCCATTCTGGAGAAAATGAATCTGTACAACGCAGCAAGCAAATGGCATTCGACCATCACACTATACTTCCCAAGGATGCAAAAAGTGATATCAACGGATTATTATGCTTACATTCCGTACAGGGATGATGAATTTAAGGAGCCTCTCTCGCAATCCTGGACCTATGCCGACAATCAGTTTATCTGGTACACTACCGATCCAACGACAGCGATGGCGAGACCTGGCAAAGCCAGATTGATTACCAAAATCAGTTTTCCAGTTCATCACTTAACTGCACTTCTTAATCAAAACAAGTTAAATAATAAAGGTGACCCGTTCATGTTCCATCCCGATTATGGATTAATCAGCAATAGTTCTGGAAAGGAAACCTTGAACGCAATCCTCCCTTCCCTGAAAGAAGCAAAACTGCAGGCCAGCGGTGGATTCAGTACAACGTTGAACAAAACGGAATATTACGTCTCCTACATTCAATCCAAGAGCCTCGGCTGGTATTATGTTGACTATGTGCCTATGCAGCAAATTTTGAAACCGATTACGAGCAGCCGGAATCTTTTTTACGCTTCAATTGCCGTTCTGATCGTGATGAGCGTTGTTGTATTATATACACTCTACCGAAGTGTGCAGCTTCCACTTTTACAGTTGGTGAAAGGGACGAATCGCCTGTCCACCGGGGACTTTTCCGTTCGGCTTCATCATTCTGCACGCAATGAGTTCAGCCTGTTATTTGCACGTTTCAACATCATGGCTCAACGAATTCAAGAATTAATCGAGAATGTATATGAGGAGAAATTAAGAAGTCGGGAAGCCACGCTCAAACAGTTGCAATCGCAGATTAATCCGCATTTTTTATATAACTGTCTGTTCTATATCAAGAACATGGCCCGAATGAAAAATGAGAAGGCCGTGGTAGCCATGGCACTGAATCTGGGGGAGTATTACCGATACATAACCAGGTCCGAAAAGGATCAAGCCACGCTTCGTGAAGAGCTGACAATGGTCAAAAACTATTTGGAAATCCAGTCACTTCGTCTGGAACGAATGCATTTTACAATCGACGTGCCCCATGATATTTTAGATAAAACAGTTCCCAGACTAACCCTCCAGCCTATTATTGAGAACGCTATTATTCATGGTCTGGAGCCCAAATCGGTGGATGGTGAGATTAAAATTTATGCGGACTGCGAGGATGATGTATACACGATTATCGTGGAGGACAGCGGGCTAGGCATGTCTGAGAAACAACTTGATCATCTGAGAGATAATCTTCTTAAACCGCTGGATGAGAATATGGGATGTGGTACATGGAATGTCCATCAGCGTTTGTCTTTTCTGTACGGTGAAGGATCTGGACTATCTTATGATCATTCTTCAATGGGTGGGATTAAAGTTAACATCACGTGGCACGACAATACAGACAAGTAGGTGAACGACCCATGCTGCAAATATTATTAGTTGACGATGAACGTTCCGTCGTGGAAACGCTGGCAGAGACCATTCCGTGGGAAAGCTGCGGGATCGGTACAGTTCATGAAGCATTATCCGGTGCAGTAGCGCTGGAAATTATGGACAACCACGACATTGACATTGTAATTACGGATATACGTATGCCCGAAATGTCAGGCATTGCACTGATTACGGCGATTCATGAAAAGTGGCCTCATGTGCAGACGATTCTGTTATCAGGTCACGCCGACTTTGAATATGCGAAACAGGCCATTGCGCAGGAAAGCTTTGATTACTTACTGAAACCCGTTAGTGATGAAGATCTGATCGAATCCGTGCAACGTCTTGTTCATCGAATTAAAGAAAAGTGGGAAACCGCAGCATCTCATCAAAGAGCCTTACACGCCTTTCAGGATCATCTGCCATTGCTTCAATCCACGATGCTGCATGAGTTGCTGACTGGAAAAGTCTATGATCAGAAGACGCTGGCAGACAAGCTTGATCTGCTGGAGCTTCCCTACTCCGTAGGAGAAGATCTCGGCATGTTGATTATCCGTATGGAGAAACATCTATCCGATATGGCGCACGGCGACCTGGCCCTAATGGAATATGCGATATGTAATATCATAAGTGAAGTGATGCATAATCATTTTCATATCTGGCACACACGAGACGTTCATGATTACATTGTTGTTCTGGTTAGCATGAAGCATCCGCCAACGATGAGTTACAGCAGGAGCGAGACGCCTCAGACATTGCTTGAGCAGTACGCTGCCCAGATTCAAACCAATGTTCAGTTATACCTGAAAGGTGCAATCTCCATTTCCGTCTCCAGTTGGGGCAAGTTTCCCCACGAAATTGGAGAACTCTATGAGCGAACAGTTATGTC
The DNA here is from genome assembly GCF_984798905.1 of Paenibacillus sp. SRL342. Lineage (NCBI taxonomy): Bacteria > Bacillati > Bacillota > Bacilli > Caryophanales > Paenibacillaceae > Paenibacillus > Paenibacillus sp. SRL342. Next base: position 3,668,085 of record NZ_OZ481790.1, on the reverse strand, counting down.
CATGCGTAAACGGATGGGTCAGGTGCAAGGTTTGTTTGTCACCGCTTCCGATGAAACGGATGCCAATCCTCTACATACGATTAGGTCGCTTTATCAGCCACCAACGTTGATTAGCCTGCTCGAAGCTGGTCGCTTTGAGGATGTGGAACAGAAAATCGAACACATTTTTGAGGAACTGCTGCATTCCAATGAACATCATGATATTGCGGAGTCAACCTTTGAGGTGTATTTTGCCATTGCGGGTGCGTTTGCGTACATCATTCATAAAAATGGCAAACAAATCTCTTCTTTGATTCCAGCAGAGTCCTATCGTTACTTTCAAGCTCCCAGCTATTCCACTGCGCAACAGCTACAGGACTGGTCCGTGCGTACACTTCATTACATACGAGATGATGCTGAACAAGAGCTTAGAGACAATCACAGCACCATTGTGCGCAGTGTCAAAAGTTTCGTCGACCTTCATCTGGCTGGAGATGTATCGCTGCCTGCAATTGCCGACCATGTGCATCTGCACCCGGTGTACCTGTCCAAGGTATACAAGGCAGAGACCGGTGAAGCACTTACAGCATACGTGTACCGGTTAAGAATGGAGAAAGCAGCCTATCATTTACGAACATCAACCGCCAAAGTGTTTGAGATTGCAGAACTTGTCGGTTACAATAATACCGCATATTTCATTCGAGTTTTCAAGAAATTTTATGATCTTACACCGCAAGAATATCGGGAAAATCTTCCGGTTTAAGAGATAACTCTTGCCAGCGTTGACATTCTGGTAATCTCTCCGGTTTCCCTTCCCCATATCGAATACAAAAAGGCATTGCAGGAGAAGATCTCCGGCAATGCCTTTTTGGTGCTTATGTGGCCGGGATGAATCAATTCAGCCAGCCCTGCGTCATCCTATTTTCCGCTTTTCACGGAATCATACCACTCGTTAACTTCTTTCGTAATCTGATCTCCACCTGAAGACTTCCACTTCTCAACAAATGAGTCGAACGCATCAACAGAGGTTTTGCCATATACAATTTGAGAGAATGTATCTTTCTCCATCTTAGTCAAAATGTCATTGTTCATCTGCATCGTCATTGAAGGTGCACCGGTAAACATTTGATTGAACACGATATCTTTTTGATCCAAAACAATCTTGGCTGCATCAAGCATAGGTACTGGTACACCTGATTTGATTTTCTTCTCAAACGGTGTAGTTGCTTCTTCACCGCTTGCCAGCTTGGCAAGTGTTGTCATACTTAGATTGGGAATACGCGCTCCATCAAAAGTCAACGTGTACTTCTCGGGAGCATAACCCCCCGTGAGACTTGCATCAGTTGATGGTTTCCCATCTACCATAACCCAATCGTATCCTTCCGCAAATCCATGCTCAAACTCATCGCCCTCTTTAGGATTTGCATAGTGATCAAAGAGATAGTTCTGATAGGTGAAAAAGGCTTCCGGATTTTTCATGTCTTTGTTAATTAGAACTACGCCATTTCCGTTTGACGTACCATGTCTTCCTGCTTGACCATTTGGACCGGAAGGAATGGGATACGCCTTGTATTCAGCCTGAGGATTGTTTTTCTTCACATCCTCCAGCGGCCAGGATGGCATCCAGTGAGGACCGACCACAATACCTGCTTTTCCGGCAGTAAATTCTTCAGCTGCTTTTGTCTCGTCATACACGCCGGCTTCTTCCGGGATATACCCTTTGCTCATCCAGCTCTGTAATTTGGCCAAAGCCTGTTTTGCACCAGGTGTAACGGAACCGTATTCAAGTTTTCCATCTGCCGTCAGATTCCATTGGTTTGGCATTGTACCATAAGCGCCAAATACCCACCCAGCTTCAGACATCCATGTGTTCAGCCAGTTCTTGAAGCCAATGGTGAGTCCGTAAGTGTCCTGCTTCCCATTGCCATCCGGATCTTGATTCGTAAACGTTTCCATAATGACTTCAAGATCATCTATAGTTTTAGGTGCTTCCAGATTGAATTTCTTCATCCAGTCTTCACGGATCCACATGACAGGATCACCATTATAGGAATAGTCCAGAATCGGAATACCGATCTTTTTGCCATCTTGCATGTATGGATACCATACGGAAGGATCTTCGTTTACGGCTGCTTTCCATGTGTCGCTGGCATATTTGTCAAACAACTCGCCCGCATCGACAAATTTTCCGGACTCAATCAATTCACGCACCAGATTGAATTCGCCGCGATACGAAATAATGTCCGGCATGTCCGCATTGGAAGCAAGCGATAGACGCAGTTTTGTCTCAAATGCATTATTGGTGGATGGAGATATCCACTGGTTTTTCAACTCAATTCCGAGTTTCTCCTTAGCCCATTTGGTATGGACGTTGTTATCCTGATCCTCGCCTGACTTAAACTTCACGTCTGGACCCCATGGTCGTAAATACGTAATGGATACTGGTGGATCATACTTCCCATTTTTAAGCTCCAACGTTGTCGCTGGTGTACTTGATTCAGTTTTCTTTTCGTTCCCGTTACTACACCCACTCAAGGCTGCAGATAGGGCCAATACACCGATCATGACCAAACTACCTACTCGTCTCTTTTTACTTGTGTCCAACTTCGTTCCCCCAGTCTATGTAATGTTGCTTACAGGTTAATCATAATGAATGTTTGATATTTATGCCCATACTAATATTGCAACATTTATTGCATTAATTTAGGATATTGGATATTGAATACATATATTGAATAAATACAATGCCAGAATATAGAAAAAAGCAGCCGCTAACGGCTGCTTCAGTCTGCTTAATTACTCGTATATTTAACCCAATCGTACTCAGCATAGAGCGGATTGGCCCCATTATAAGGACCGAGCCAGCTATCTACTCCTGTTCCATTCCACAGGTTCATCATGATTTTTCCAGGTGTTTTAGGAATATTGCTGGTTGCCGTATGCTTCAATACACCATCAACATACCATTTGATATGTCCCGGCTGCCAGTCAAATGCGTACGTATGGAAACCTTGGGATGCATCAAAACCTAGATTGATAATCTTCTCATGATTACCAACCCCATTGGTGTAATAATTAAACTGCACTTTGGTTGTGTCTTTTCCTAAAAATTCGATATCAATCTCATCCCATTGGGTGCCATGTGCAGGGCCTGTGTATGTGAAAAAAGAGGAAACTACACCTGTGTTCTTGGCAGGTTTCATACTGACTTCATACAAGCCGTACCCATACGTATTTGTGGTACGATACTCTCCGCAATCAAACTTGTTCTGTGCAGAGCTGGTCAAACCAAGCTTAAGCTTGCCGTCACTTGTAAAATTAACATTGTTAGCCCTCCACGTACAGTTAAACATGCTCCCATTGGAATACCCATCCGCTTTTTGCCACGTACTTGCGTTAAAATAGGTTAGAGGTTCCCAGAAAACATAACCCGCGAAAGCGCTTACCGAAAAAAACAAAGAGATGACACCAGTTACCGCCAAAGTATACCAAGACTTCCTTTTCATCATACACCTCCATGAATGATTCCAACATGTACAAGCAGTATAATATTAGATAACGCTTACATGGTTGGTATTTCCATTTTATCTGGAAGCAGAGCGGTACACTATAGCAAACTTCAAAGCAGAGATATTCAATTTTTAAGATCCTCGTTCTTGTATCTAATCATGTCATGTTAAGACTATGCCAGTTTCATACACGTAAGATTGATGGATTGAATGAAGCGCCTGCCCTTCAGCATAGAAGGAATCAGGCGCTCCATGTAAACCATTTTTGCATATATCTCAACATGTTTGTTTCTTTATTCAGCCTAAAAAGGTCTATTTCGTACCAGCTCGTATCAAAATATCTTCAATTTCCTTAAAGCCTTTATTCTTCGCATGACTGAGTGGTGATACCCCATCACGATCCGGTATGTTCACGTCTGCTCCGTGATCAATGAGTAATTGTATCGTCTCCTGCTGCTGAGCATTGCCATCGTTAAGTATGATCGCTTCGAGTAGTGCTGTCCATCCCAATTGATTCACATGGTCCACATCCACCGAAGTTTGAGTCAGTAATTCTTGCACTACATCCACATATCCATGCTCCGAAGCTGGAATAAGTGCTGTCCCTCCATATCGATTCGTTATCGCTGGGTCCGCTCCCGCCTCGATTGTCAGCTTCAAAATATCCAAGTATCCTTCAGCGCCAGCATACAGAAACGGGGTATTTTTCATATCGTCCTGTATATTCACATCTGCCCCCGCTTCAATTAACACTTTAGCCGATGTTAGATCATTATTGTAGGTTGCAATCATTGTAGCGGTTCGTCCACTCTGATCTTGAACATTGATATTGGCGCCTGCTTGAATCATTTGTTCGATGCGCTCAGTATCGCTGTCCTCGACTGCCTTGAACAGCTGTTCATCTGCTGAAGTCATGGCCTTTACCTCCACATTAGAGTCGTTTCTCATTTCAGGCACGCAGCCTTGGACGATCAACATACTACTTATCAGGACGACGATGATCAGCGATTTACTCATACTGCCTCCTTTACTCCAGTGTCAAGGTGACCGAAGAAGCGATACTCCAATCCCCAACTGGGTTTATTGTATACGTAGTACCCGGAGTCAACTTCCTATCATTTGTTAGGTCGAATACACCCGTCGCACCTTTTCGACTTGAATATTTATAAGTAGCCGTCAGAACATCCCCGCTAGGTGAAGTTAACGTTACACTTCGACCAGAGAACAGTTCATCCCCAGGGTCCTGGTCAAATGTAACTTCAATGGAGGTTTCGCTCACTGCTTGAGCACTTGCAACCACTAGTGCATCAAACGATTTCGCCGTAAATGAAGCATTTTCGATGTTGGCCCAATCCGAAGAAACCGTATATGTGACACCTGATTTCAGCGTTTGTCCCTCAGGCAAACGGAACTTCGGTTCTTGTTTACCGTCTGTGGATTGCGTGAACGGGACATATCTGGCAACGATAGGCTCGCCACCTTCTGGCGTAATTACAACTTGTCTTGCCTGCATGGAAGAGATGATTTGATACGTTTCTCCTCCTGCTTGCTCTTGATCATTCAGCACAAATGCATTAGCTCCTCGACCACCGCTGTAAGCCGAAATGATGTAACCATAATCCACGACACCGTTCACTTGCAGTGCTTCAATCTCGAATGTATCATTCGTTACTTGACTAGCCGTTGTCATGTTTATTTTCGTGGCACTGCCTTCAAAGGAACCTACGTCTTGGCCTTTGTAAGTCAGGTTGTACACTTCACCAGCATCTTGTACGGACGTTGGAACGATGTAAGTCGCAATTGACCCTGTTTTCAAACGGGGCATATTGGTTAACGTCAACCCGCCACTAAACGCAAAGTCCGTTTGTGCCTTGGCAAAAGCTTCATTCGCTGCTGTCAGCGGCTTGTCGAATGTGACGATTAACGTAATGGCATTCAGAGATCTAACGCTCTTGATTTGAGCTTGCTCCGAAGGAATAGCTTGGTGTGCAGTTTGCAACAGCACTGCTGTTTCGCCGCGAGTTGCTGTACCGTTCTCGGAGTAAAACTCGCTCATCCAATGGTGAACGGACTTTACATCACGTTGCATCGCTTTGGATACGACCTGTTCGAGTTCAGCATCCGACACTTGAGTTTGCGGATTGAATTGTCCATCGTTAGCCTGCATGATGCCAAGTTCAACAAGCTTTGACGCATATGGCGCATACCATGCATTGGAATTGACATCCGTTAATTCTACGATTTCTCCCGTCTTGCTCTCCAAATTAAACGTTTTGAAAACCAATGAAGCTAACTCCGCACGGGTAATTGCTCGATGTTCACCCATGGATTGATCTGCATATCCGTTCATGATCCCCAAGCTATTCAGATCCTTGATAGCAGCTTCAATCTGTTGTTGGGTAAGCTGTGTGGTTGTTGCCGCAATGTTAGTAACGTATGTAGCTGCATGTACTTGATTCGCAGTTAACGGGAATACCGCTGTACCTAATGCAGTTATGGTTAGAAATGTAGCGATTTTGCGGGTTGTAGAATTCATGATTGAATTCCTCCTCTATAGGTTGTAGTTGCCTGTATCTATAGAATAGAGGACAAAAAGAAACTCCCAAGGCTAAAGTTATTAACAAAATATAAACTGGCTCTAAATTTTCACGAAACTTATGCAGTAAACCGGTAGCCTGCGCCCCAGACGGTTTCAATATACTCCGGATTTTTTGGGTCTGTCTCCAGCTTGCCGCGCAGTTTGCGAATATGGACGGTAACCGTTGCAATGTCTCCGGTGGAATCCATGCCCCAGATCCGCTCGAACAGATCCGATTTGCTGAATACACGGTTGGGATGACTTGCAAGAAATACAAGTAACTCGAATTCCTTGGTTGTAATCGCCACCTCTTCTCCATTAACAAAAACGCGGCGTGAACCTTTATCAATGTGAAGCCCGCGAATGTGGATTTCATCCTGCTCAGCTGGTTTGTTTTTGCCAAGTAGTCTCTCGTATCGGGTCAAATGAGCCTTTGCTCGCGCAACCAATTCACTTGGGCTGAACGGTTTTGTAATAAAGTCATCCACTCCCAGATTGAACGTCCGGATCTTATCGATTTCTTCCTTTTTTGCTGAAACGACAAGGATGGGCACTTCCTTCACCTCGCGAATGCGCCTGCAACATTCGAAGCCGTCGAGTCCCGGAAGCATCAGATCAACAATGATCAGATGATAGTCCCCCTCCAGTGCCTGCTTCAGGCCTTCATCACCAGTATGGCAGAGATCCACAGAAAATCCGTTGAGCTCAAAATAATCCCGTTCCAGTTCCGCAATCGTTGTTTCATCTTCAATGATCAAAATATTTGCCATTACTTATTGGTCCCTCTCTTCATTCAGCCGTTTCAGCTTGATATATATGCTCGTGCCATCATTGGGCTGGCTTTCAGCCCAGATGAAGCCCCCATGTCCATCAATGATTTGGCGGGCAATTGCCAGCCCGAGTCCACTTCCACCCGTTGAGGAATTGCGGGATTGTTCTGCACGATAGAAGCGTTCAAATATATAAGGTAGTGCCTCTTCCGGGATGCCTTTGCCATTATCCTTAAAGGTCATCGTAATCCATTTCTCATCCGCTTGAAGTGTAATCTCGAATCGTTTGTGTTCATTCTCCATGTATTTGAGTGCATTATCCACCACATTAACAACGGTACGTTTTAACTTCTCCGGATCCACAGCAGCTATAGCGGGACCAGATACCTGGTTATTCCACTCTAAGGCAACGCCTTTGTCCTCCAGATCGTATCTCAGCTCTTCAATGCTATCTTCAAGGAAATCAGCGAGATCAACTGTTTTGAACAGGAAAGGTTCTTGGTTCAAGTCGAGCTTGGAATACAAAAACAGTTCATCCACCAGCTTATCCATGCTAACTGCTTTGGAGTGAATGATATTAACATAACTCTCCATTTTCTCCGGAGTATTAGCCACGCCGTCACGAATACCCTCAATATACCCTTTGATATTGGTAATGGGTGTACGGAGATCATGCGAAATGTTGGAGATAAGCTCTTTGCGGTTCACTTCGTCCTGCTGACGTAACGCATAGGAGAGCTGTAATTGATTCCGCATACTCTCAAACGCTTCGCTGAGTTGACCAACCTCGTCATTGGAGTTTAGCTGAAGTTCAAAGGATAGATTGCCATCCTTAATATGTTCGGCTGAACTTCGTAGTTGATTCAAGGGTTTAATGAAGCTGCGCGTGATCCAGCGGAACAAGAGTAGATTTGCAATGATGAGGACGCCAATAAGCAGGAATGACATCACAGGTAGCAGTTTACGAGTAAGCTCCGCAAAGGGGCTTCTCTCACGAATGACAAAGATACTCCCACGTTCCCCGTCTGAATATTGAAAATCAAATTTTGCATACGCGTAAAATCGCTCACCAATATTGAAGGTGCTCCGAATCTGATAATTGTTGAGATCATAGGCAGGCAGTGCTTGCTTCAGTTCTGGCTGGTTGAAGGTCAGCGATTCGAAGATCTGGCTATTCTCCCGTCTGACGTAGAGCCCTGACTTCTCGGCTCGAAGCTTCATGTCATATTCACGCAGCAAAACCTTATTCTGCAGGTCGTCCGGGTCATTTTTAGCCAGAAACTTCATCTCTTGAAAGATCGATTCTCCCTGTTCAGTCAGGGGATTGATCTGATAATGTACCTTGTATATATCGCGGAAACTCTGCAGATCCCCTGTGGCCGCAATCGTATACAGACTTGCTGTAAGGAGGATGAACAGCAGACTTATGACAAGCATGCCCGTGAAAGACAGTAGCATTTTTATTCGAATTGACATGGGTTCCCCTTCTCAAGCAAGCAATTGGATTAGTTAGTGCACATGTTAACACAAGATGGATTCTATTGCCCATATGTAAAAAAGAGCTTTCTTTTTCATTATATATGTTGACAGTGATAATCGTTATCAATAATGTTGGAGTAAGGTGCACAACGATTGATCTTAGAATGACCGGCAAACACTTTTGAAATGAGGTACGAAATGTGAAAGTAGACGTTAATCAGTTAGCAGCGCATTTTGCACACATTCCTTTTCAAGTCGAAGGAGTATATCGATATGCTAGAAATCCAGGGGTTCCTCAGGCTGACTATACCGATTCTTTTCCTGGATTTGTATTTCCTCTTACAGGAAAAATACAATTTCAATTTGATGGTACGCCCTATATTTTTTCACCAGGAAAAGTTGTACATGGGGGCGCGAAAATGAAACTGGATCAAACCGTGTTTCATAGAACGGACTGGGAATACATCCTCGTTTTATACCGGATATGTAGTTCGGACCTCGAAGAGACAAGTTTTTCCCATCAGCATTTTGAATTATCAACGGGTCAATCGCCACGTCTGATCGAATTAATCATGCGTCTTTGGCATGTGTATAATCAGCGTGGAGGTATTTCAAAGTTTCAGACCGAGATGCTGTTTCGCGATGTACTGAATGAGACCTTAATATGTGTTGACCATAGGCAAAATAGTTGTGAATCAGATGTTCTATTCGAACGGGTCTCTACCTATATCCAAGAATACTATGATCAAAGTCTGACTGTCGCATCCCTTGCAGAACAAAATAACGTTAATCGAAATCGACTTTCCTACGTGTTTAGAAGACATGCAGGTATGGGTCCAGCAGAATATGTATTGAAATATCGTATAAACATGGCACTGCAAATGTTATTGGCAAGTGATGCATCTGTACAACAGATTGCCGAGACCGTTGGCATTGCTGATCCCTTTTATTTTAGCAGAGTGTTTAAGAAACAATGTGGTATTTCTCCTACGGAGTATCGTCTGAAGTTCATCAATAATCCATCCTGATTTCAATAGGCATCCATGTTATACAAAAGCTTAGATCAGTATACTGAACATATAGGATTAATACACAGGAGGAATGACGATGCACTATCAAGCTATTCAATTAAATGAGGAATTTTCGAAATTAAACGATCTTTGGTCTCCGAAACTCATTGGTGAAATGAATGACTATCAATTTAAGATCGTTAAGATTGCTGGAGATTTTGAGTGGCATGTTCATGAGGAGACTGACAAGTTATTTTTTGTGCTCGAGGGGGAAATGATAATTGATTTTCGTGATGGGCAAGTGAAGATTTCCAAGGGCGAGATGTATATTGTGCCTAAAGGAGTCGAGATCAAGCCTTCCGCCGAAAAGGAATGTCATATCATGTTGATGGAGCCTAAAGCGAAGTAAACATTGGCGGGGCTAAGTCCGAATAAGCGTCAGTTATTGGAACCAGGATGTCAATTTGCAATATCAGAGTCAGAGAGCCGATAACCGCCTAATAGGGTTATCGGCTCTACGTCTGTACAGCTAGCTCTTTTACTACATCAATCAGCAATCTCTCGGTTATGTCACTTGTTGCTGCTCTTCCTGATCAATTCCACACCATCGTATGCCAGACTTTCCACACTTGCTGCCTTCTGCAGTATGTAATGATCAAAAAAGTTCTTTGCATAGTCTGTAACAAGATTTCGCATCTCCATAGCATCCCGTTCACCTCTGAGTTCCTCATTAACACTGGTAAACACGATGTCACAGTAATCCAAATGTGCAACACGATCAACTGAGTAATAATAGGTTTCCATGCTATTGTTAGCGCCAATAATCGCATTCATATTATAGTTAGGTTCACAAAACAGTAGCAAAAAGGGTTTCTTAAGATCGCTGTCAAGAAGTCCAAACGCACCGCTATCCAAGCCAATCCCGCAGGCGAACCGATCGTCATCTCGGCAAACCATCGCCGTCGTAGGCCCTCCATAAGAATGTCCGACTATACCCATGCCGATGTCAAGCAGCAATCTGCCCTCAAAGATGGAATTCAGCTCTCCAGAGTCCAGTTTGTAAAGATAATCGGCTACATACCTCACATCTTCTGCCTGTAATTCACTATACTCTGTTAACTTGGAAAGTATCGGTAGTGCAAGCACGTTACGGCACATCTCAATGGCAGTTTCATCGTCAGGCCGCATCTCCATCTTACCAGCCAACGCCAGCATCTCCGGATCTTCACCAAAGGCTGTAATGACATCCGAAAAACCCTTGGATACGTTAAACAGTCGCCCATCTTTACGTTTATACATCGTGCTATTCTGATGGCCGATGCTTACCACAACATACCCCATGCTTGCCAAGTCTGTACAGAGCACTGTCCCCCATTCTGGAGATCCGCCTCCACCGCACACATAGAATAACACTGGATAGCGCTTTTCCTTTCCGGAGAGAGCAAGGTCGTCGTAACACTGGGTCTTGATATCTATAGAGAAAACATCCTTCAACGCAGTGACAAGTGGCTGCTCAGTAAACATCTCGTAGACTTCGGGAAACATGTACGTTGATGTAGTCTTACCTTCGCTACTGTCGGACGGATAGTACACAAAAGCGGTCAGTTCTCTTTTGGAGTCATCTGATGCCGTGTACTCAAAATCTATCTGGGTTCGACCGACAGTATAGCCGCCAATTGGTTCTGGAAATACGTCATAGGTTTTCATTTTCTTTCCCCCTTGAGATCGCTAACCATTTCAGAATATTTATGATCTTCAAGCAGCCCATGGCCCATAAATTCAGCAAAGTATTTGCTGATCTTATGTTGCAGATTAGAGTCCTTAATGTCGAATTCTCTAAAAAACAAGATTAAATTAAGCTGCATTGACTCAAACATAAAAGAAATCAGGTCGTCGTCAACATCCGGTCGGAGATATCCATCAACCCTCATTCGGCGTAAAATGTCCTTGATCATGGGGAATGACTCGCCCTTCAACACATTCACATATACTTTCAGCAAAATGTCCTCAGGAATATATGAAAATGTTTTAGTCAGTTTGATTTCCAACTCATTCAGTGGCTCGGTCACCATGCCATTAACGTTACCAAATAAGCCAGTAAGGAAATAGCTGTAAAGGGAATCTTCATTACTGTTACTGAAGTATGCAGCTCTTTTCTGGGTCACATTACGTATTAAGTGACAATAAAGGTCATCTTTGTCTTCAAAATACCGATAAAATGTTCCGGGGTGCATGGACAAACTATCCAAAACCATCTTCATAGTTATATCCTCGTAAAGATTATCAACAAAAAGATGCATAGCGCTATTCGATATTTCCTCGCGCCTTGCTTCGTCTAAACGAAAGAAAGTATTTTTTGGCATAGACTACTCCTTAATGTATAGTGTGAACTGATTCACACTATACCGATAATTCATTCACAAGTCAAGCTATCTTGTTAGTTTAATATCATTATAAAAATTTAAAACCACTGTATTCAGATTTACAAAAAGATAGCCTAACTATTTTTGGTTTTGAAAAGATTCGGGAAGAAATATGCAAGAGCCGCTGATCACTCTGATCAGCGGCTCTTTGAGATGTTTGTATTAAAATCAGTTGGTGAGGGATGAAATTCATGAATATCGGATCAGATATCTATTCAACGAGAAAGGACTTCAAGTACTTTACCACTTCCATCTTCAATAATACGTATACTGTTGTCATCGATGAGTTGAATGGTACTATCTGAATTCAAAATTTCCTGCTGGTCCGTTACCCCGTGAGCAATGGATTTGCGAATCAGACCTTTATTTTTGAATACCAAGGTGTACAGATCGTAGTCTTCCGTTTTACGATTAGTGTGTTCAATGATGACAATAAGTAGATTTTGGGGGCTCCTCTTGAAATTTATCTTAAGATCATGAGTATTCACATTCATGTCCTTGATCCCTAAGGGTATCAAACTCTTTTGTCCAGTAGAAGCATTCGTAATCTCAAGGTCTCCTTTTGCAGTGCGAATGACATAGGTGTAACCCATGTCGCTACCATAAAAAGTATCGGTATAATTGCTCAGCCCAGTCACAGTTATCTTATTCGTCTTCGTATCTCGATGAGTCACTTCCCCGTCCAAAGCAGATGCAAGAAATCTAATGGGCACATAAAGGTGACTAATATACGACACAGGTTCTGTGCCCATATCTACTTTTTGACCATCTACCTCGGCAATGCTGCTTCCCAAGTGCACAACAATATGCTTCTGACTGTTCTTCAGTACGGCTGTATTATCATCTTCCATCCCCCACACTAGGCCTGCCTTAATACCCAGTGAGAAAAAACTTCCATAAGTGACTCCATCCTTGATTAACGTCTGAACATGGTTAATACGACCGTCTGCCCACTGAATTTCCAAATCAACATATTTGGATGCTGCTTCAGATTTTTGCGCCCCCAATGGTAATAACACCGACATCACTAATGCAACGACAACTACTTTTTTCAAGTGCTTCATTCTCACAGCGATTCACCCACTTCATGTAATTTTTAATCTTACAATAGTAACGTTATGTTCCAATAAAAGTTTGATCAGCTTTAGACAGGAATTTGGTTCTTTTATAACAAAAAAAGCCGCTAAAATAGCGACTTTCATTGGTACTATGCTCTTGGCCCATGAAACGATCTTGAGGCACGAATGGTCACTAAGCCGAAATTTCCATTACAAGCCTAGATCATCAGCAAGTCCTTCAACGCCTGTGAAGATGGAATCTCCGTATCCCCAGAAGTTGTTGAAATCAATAATGTAGATTTTTTTATTTTTAACTGCGTTAATGTTTTGTACCTGCTTGTTGGCAAGCAGCTTTTCAATCGTCTGCTCAGGATCAATACCACCTGCATATCTCGAAATAATCATCACATCCGGATTAATCTCGATTAACTTCTCCAGACTGAGTGTGCCGGTTTCATTAATCAGCATATTATGCATATTGATTAATGACATTGCACTTTCAATAAACGTATCACCATTTCCGTTGTAAATGCCAATGGTTCCATCACCATTATCCGAAAATGATGCATAATTGATCGTCTCAGCGCTAGCTCGGGCCGACAAGGCATTCTCGCGTGCTTTAAGCGTCTCAATATATCCCGCTGCATTGGCTTGTACGTTGAATATCTCACCTAATTCAGTAATATCCTGATACAGACTATCTAACGATGCATCAGGAACACTGGTGCTTTGTACATATGTTTTGATCCCCATATCATTCAAGCTGCTTACTGTACCAACACCCCAGTCCGCATCCTCAAACAATCCACCACGACCAACAACCAGTTCAGGCGTAGCCCCTATTGTCACTTCCTTGCCTACATAGCCTTCAGCTAGCACAGGAATTTGTTTAAACTCGTCCGCAATATCTTCAGGTACACTACCAAACAACGCAGCTACACCTACAAGTTTGTCTGTCAAACCAAGGCGAATCATCAGCTCGGCTGCACCTTGGGTATTGGCAACTACTCGTTCAGGTGCCTTGTCAAACGTTTGATCCTTCTTCACCCATGTGCTGTTCTTTGTTGTATAGTTTAAAACGGTTACCGGGTAAGTTGTTTCGGCAGGTGCTGAAGCGTCAGCGTCGGTTTGTTTCCCATTTGTTGTTGCATTCGTGGCGCTGCTCTCCGCAGCTTGCTGTGAACTGCCATTTGCATCTTCGCTGCCACCATTGTTGCCTGAACACGCTGCGAGCACCAGAATCATTGCAGTAATCAAACAAAGAAACATCCCTTTTTTAACGGATACCAACATGTAAATAATCTCTCCCTTTTGAATTCTCTCTTGTCATTTAAACCCATATGTAAAATAACTATTGTCAGTATACAGTAAATGTCGAATCTCGTAAATGATAATTATAATCATTCTCAATTGATATGGAAATGGATATTTTCCTTGCCTTCTTTGCTTTTACTTTCGCCAAGAATAACAAAAAAGCCGATCAATTAAGGTTCAATTGATCGGCTATTCTATATAAAAGTTCAAACTACCTATTCAACTAAATGCCCTGTTATCTTACCAACCGCGGTTGGACATGCGCTCTTCTGGAGCCAATTTGGAAATTTCGATCCCTTTCATCGGGGCGCCCAAGTTTTTGGATACTTCAGCAATCAGTTTGTAATCGGTGTAATGTGTTGTAGCTTCAACGATTGCACGAGCGAATTTCTCAGGGCTATCGGATTTGAAAATACCTGATCCTACAAACACACCGTCTGCTCCCAGGTGCATCATTAATGCTGCGTCCGCCGGAGTAGCTACACCGCCTGCTGCAAAGTTAACGACAGGAAGTTTTCCATTTTCATGAACTTCGCGAAGCAACTCATAAGCTACACCCAGATTTTTGGCTTCAGCGTACAGCTCGTCCTTGGACATGTTTTGCACTTTACGGAGCTGGCTGTTAATCAGACGCATATGACGAACTGCCTCAACAATGTTGCCCGTTCCAGGCTCACCTTTTGTACGAATCATCGATGCACCCTCACCAATCCGGCGAAGAGCTTCTCCCAAATCTTTGGCTCCACATACAAATGGTACAGTAAACTCATGTTTATCGATATGGAACACTTCGTCTGCAGGAGTAAGAACTTCACTTTCATCGAGATAGTCCACACCTAGGGATTCAAGCACTTTGGCTTCTATGTAATGACCGATACGTGCCTTAGCCATAACTGGAATAGAAACAACCTTCATAACCTCTTCAACGATGGTTGGATCTGCCATACGAGCTACACCGCCAGCTGCGCGAATATCGGAAGGTACCCGTTCAAGAGCCATAACAGCTGTTGCCCCTGCCGCCTCAGCGATTTTAGCTTGCTCTGCATTCATAACGTCCATGATGACGCCACCTTTTTGCATTTCAGCCATTCCTCTTTTTACACGATCTGTACCTGTTTGCATGATTGTATTCCTCCTAAGTAACTTTTGGGTGGTTTTCAATAAAGGCATCGCTCTAATCTATGATTTAGTATAGAATGAGAATGGTCATATAAAAAGATCCAATAATTTTGATTTTTATTGTACCACTTTAATGATAACTCTGGAGGTCCTATGCAATTTCATGTAGCTTACAGTTCATATTTGAACCGAAAATATACCAAGATGAAGGCTCTCTATCATGCCATTCGTGATGCAATTCATGAAGGTAATCTTATACATGGCGAGAAATTACCCTCTACAAGAGAGTTAGCTGCGACGTATCACATTTCCAGAGGAACCGTGAATCAGGTCTATGATACGTTGACTGCGCAAGGTTACATTCATTCAGAGCATGGAAGAGGAACCTTTGTTGCTTACCAGTTGGATTTGAACAATAATGCGTCCACCGAGAAAGCTTGTACGCATCACTTATCCGCCTGGGGGAATCGTATTCAGCAGTTTGAACAGCCGTCGATTCAAAGAAATACACCAGCCAATGCTCATACACATGATTCCAGAATGAATAGCGACGAAGTGATCGACTTTAGCAAATATCAACCTGATTTCTCCAAGTTTCCTTACGATGAATGGAATAATCGATTGTATGCAGAGATAAGGCAGCGTGAGCATCACCTGAAAACAACCTCTGCCATGGTTAGTTCAACCGGGGATCCAAAATTGAGAGAAGCCATTGCTGCCTATCTTCGGAGGATGCGGGGCATTCAAGTCGATCCGGATCATATTGCAGTAACTGCAGGCTCCATGCAAGCTATAGCTTTACTCACTCAATTACTTGCAGATCCTGGGGATTATGTCGTGACAGAGAGTCCTTGTTATGTCGGGATTTCTAAAGCCATATTGGCTGCGGGTGCAAAGTTGATTGAAGCTAACCTCGATGGTCAGGGCGTTGTACCCCAAGACTGGGAAGCACGTATGTTGTTTGTCACGCCGTCACGACAATTTCCTACTGGTGAAATGCTCAGCCTGGAACGCAGACAAACCCTGCTGGACTGGGCACAGCGAAATGATGCCATGATTGTTGAGGATGATTATGATAGTGAATTCCGATATCGCGGAATGCATGTTGAACCACTGAAAACACTTGATAAAGCAGGACGCGTAATCTACCTGGGCAGCTTCACAAAAACCTTGCCTTTAGAAGTACGACTTGGTTATGTGGTTCTTCCCCCAACCTTGGCTGATACTTTTAGAAAGGCACAGGCATTATACGAGCCAAGACCTGTCAATCTGATCGAACAACGGGCATTAGCTGCATTCATGACAAGTGGTCAATATGAGCGTCACCTGCGCAGAATGAATCGATTATACAGTCGCAAATTCCATCTGTTACTCAAACTTTTGAACAAGCAACTCTCTACATGGTTTGATTGGGTGGAGAATGAAGCGGGTCTCCACGTGTTTGGCTGGTGGCGAGGTAATGTGTCCACTTATGAGGCCTTTCGGGAATCAGCTCGGTCACAAGGTGTGGTATACTCAGAAGTCAGCAGTTCAACGGCTGTTGGTATGAAGTATGGTATCTATTTATCTTTTGCACATTTGTCAGATGAACAATTACAGGAAGGCGTATCCAGATTAAAAAATGCCGTTACAACTGCATTGTGAGGTAAATCGTCTCCAAAATGTAGTACAAGAAGATCATCATTCGGAAGAGGGGCGATCGTTATGAATTGGTTAAATGAACTTTATAAAATAAATAAGCAAGAACCGGACAAGGAAATCGAACGTTCTTTGGTGAACGCCATCTTCCGAATTTATGACCGGTTCCCCCGAATCGGCCTTAGAGAACGAATCGGACAACAAGAAATGTCCCTCGATATCGCCGATGCTTATATCCATGGGCATAACGCCATGATTGAAGCTGGTGTCGGAATCGGTAAGTCTTTTGCGTACCTGATCCCAAGTCTGCTCACGAATCAAATGTCTCAGAAACCAGTCATTATAGCTACATCCTCCATTCAGCTCTCGGAACAGATACATAAAGATTTAAGGATCATTGGTAGTCGGTTGGGATTCTCAACGGTTCGATCCGTGGTGGGGAAAGGCATGGGTCAGTACGCCTGTCGAAGTAGAGCAGCGGAATGGATCAATCTTGATGATGCAAACTCCTCCGTATCTACCCTCGCACAGCGCATATTAGATTATGAAATTGATGAAAGAGCCGATATTAAAGCTGGAGTTAGTGATGCCGAATGGTCCCACGTTTCCGTGAATGATTGCAAATTTGAACGTTGTCATCATAAAACTGCATGTTTGTTTTACGATATGAGAGCGAAATTAAATGCAAAGGCTCACGAGATTGATTTTATTATCGTGAACCAGGACTTGCTCATACGGGATTTGATGAAGAAAAAAGAAGGAACCAAGAGCATCATCTCAGAACAGCCTGCTCTGATCGTCATTGATGAAGCGCATAATCTGGAAGCAAAAGTTCGGGATGCCAGAACACTTGAGTTCACTTATCGTGGAATTTGCCGCATTCTGGATACCACGGTGCAGCTTCTAACGAAGCAGTCCGGGGATAAAAGTCTCTTCTCACAATCCAATTTTATAAAAAAATGTGCCCAGCGTATATTCCAACAGGTAAATGCGGATCTGCTCCACCATGCCAAGCAGGATAACGACCGAATCAAAGTGTCGGAAATCAAAGGAATACCGTTAAACCAAGTCTTAAACGATTTAAAAGATCTCAGCCTACGCCTTTCCATTTTGACCTCTCGCCACGAACGGGAAATAGATGACGCTTTTGAAGCCATCAACGGGCTTATTACCCTCATTCGTGTCTTATCTGAAATGGAGGACAACTATCTTTTATGGGCAAGCAGTCCCCTTGGAGTACCCACAATCAGCATCTGTCCCAAAGATATAAGCCAATTTCTGAAATACGCTTTATTTAATGGCAAGGTACCTGTAATCCTAACATCAGCAACGCTGTGCCAAGGCGGGGATACGCTGGAGGAACAATATTCTTATATGACGCACTCCCTTGGTTATAAGGGAGATTTCCTAGAGCGCCAACCCTCCCCTTTTGACTACACTAACCACGCCATGATGTATATTTCGAACAAAGTTCCCTATTACCACCATGAGCAGCGCGAAAACTATCTTGAAGCAGCTTATAAGGAATTGGTTCAACTCTGTAATCTAACTCAAGGAAGAACAATCGTCCTGTTTTCAGCAAAAGAAGACATGAAGTACATTCACAAAAAGTTGATCTCAAGGGCTAATGAATACACATGGGCAGTCCATGTTCAGAAAGAGGGTTCATCACAGGACAGTGTCATCGCCGAATTCAGGAAAAGCAAAGGTGTACTGCTGGGTACCGGTGTATTCTGGGAAGGTGTGAATATCGAGGGGTCTGACCTGTCGCAGGTCATTATTTTCCGGCTGCCCTTCCCTGTTCCATCGGATCCTGTTTATGAATATAAGTCATCTGTAACGGAGAATCCGTTTATGGAGGTGTTTGTACCGGACATGCTTCTTCGGTTGCGGCAAGGAACGGGACGCTTGATTCGTAGTGAAACCGACCTTGGCATACTCAGCATACTTGACTCCCGTCTCAGCGAAGCGGCTAAAAAAAGTTACCGGGAACAGGTGCTGGACACGTTGCCGTTCAAAAAAGTGACGGAGGATTTTGCGGTTTTGGAGAAATTTGTGCAAAATAAAAGGATACAACGTACGGATTAGAAGTGGTACACCCAAACGCTATAAGACTGTTCCAATTACATGAAGCAGCCCTTCCACCTATCAAGCGGAAGGGCCAATTTCGATGCTGGTAGTAAGATTTATGCTACAATATATTCCAGATCTACGAACCCCAAAGGAGGTATTACCATGGTTGAAAGACCAAATACAGATGAATATGCAGCTTATTATGACGGGTATATCCGGCTTGTTCCTGAAGGAAACATCATTGAAATGTTGGAGCAGCAGGCCCACATCGTACAAAATTTGCTTTCTTCATTAACAGAAGAGCAAGCAAATTATCGTTACGCCGAAGGCAAATGGAGTGTGAAAGAGGTCATCGGACACCTTTTGGATAATGAACGCATCATGAGCAGCCGATTGCTTCGCATCGCCAGAGGTGACCAAGCGAATCATCCCGGCTACGATCAGGACGTGCTTATGCAGACCCACCCTTTCGATTCGTATAACCTGGCCGATTTGAGCGAAGAATATGCCGTCACACGTCGCTCAACCATTCTTATGCTTCGTCGCCTCACCCCGGAAGCATGGCTCTGTAGAGGGATCGTGAGTGATAATCCTGCTTCAGCTCGATCGATTGCATTTGTTATGGCAGGACATGAGCTCCACCATTGTTCAGTACTTCGCGATCGTTATTCGTTGGATTTGAAATTATAAAATTCATTCAAAAAGACTTTGAACCTGCATTCGCTGTAGGAACAAAGTCTTTTCTCATCAGTCGTTTTATCGTTCAAATTATCGTTCAAAATGAATCAGATGTGCGTCCTCTCGCAAAGATAACGTGGAATACTCATGTAGAATCGGAATGTCCCCATTGAATTCAATGGGTAGGACCACATAGCTGGATTGAAAGTAATCCGACCCGTTCCAGCGATCTGCAAAATACAGGTACTCCTCAGCGGATCGTTTCAGCACAAACGCTGGTTGCGTTTGAAACGTCGTTTCATCGCCAAAATCGCTTAGCATCCCCCACGAACCATCCATCGTATCAGCCATCGCGTATTTCCCTTGATTT
Source organism: Paenibacillus sp. SRL342 (assembly GCF_984798905.1). NCBI lineage: Bacteria > Bacillati > Bacillota > Bacilli > Caryophanales > Paenibacillaceae > Paenibacillus > Paenibacillus sp. SRL342. Next base: position 3,648,087 of record NZ_OZ481790.1, on the reverse strand, counting down.
GGAGCCCAACCCGTGCAAAATGAGGTCACCATATAATACTTCCCGTTCCGTTTGAAGACGGCTGGCGCCTCCCGATATTCCCCCTGCCACAGCTTTCCGACAAGACTTTCGACATTAAGGTAATCCTCCTGCAGACGATAAATGTGCAGGTCCGCATTGTCTCTGGCAGCCGAAATAAAATAAGCCGTCCCGTCATCGTCCTGAAAGAGCGTGCAGTCACGCGACATATACCCGTAGGGATTAAAGCTGCCATGGTACACGAAATGACTATCCGGAGAATCAGAGGTGGCTATGGCGCACGCGGCATCATTGTAATTGTCCCCATTCTCATAGTGGACCCAGAGTACGAACTTTTTTGTCACCGCGTTAAAAAGCACTTTAGGACGTTCGAGATTTACCTTTCCACCTTTAGCGTTCATTAATGCCAGATTCGTCCGAACTCGAATGTGTGTAGCTGGCATAGAGGTCGTCAGGATATGATTCCGAAACTCCCAGTTGAATAGATCCTTGGAACGGTAACAACTCACATAAATATCGTCTCTCCGATCTTCGCCATACCAGTAATAATAGCCGTCATGGAATAACATATGTCCACCATGAGCATGGATTGGATTACCGCTTGAATCATTCCAGATGCCACCATTGGTTAATTGATTATTCACACCGTTACCTCTCTTCTTTTAGGAACATCGTTAATTGGTCTCCGATCCAAATACCTTCACTTCCCAAAGTCTTGGCGTGTACCAATTGTTAGGGTTGTTATGAAGTGCCGCATTTTGCATATTAATTCGTACATATCTGGCAGCAGTGCTTGATAAAGTATCTGATGTGAACCCGTAAGATGTATTATTGGTTCGATCCAAAGCCACGGTCCAGTTTACATTATCCGTACTGGTCTCGATTTTGTATTTATAAAAACCTTCGGAGCCTTTTTGCATCCACCAGGAGATTTGCACATTATTCAATTGTTGAACAGAGCCGAGGTCGACTTTCCACCAATGTGGCCAGGAACTGCCTGTGCCGACCCATTCGGTTTGGTAGTTACCATCATTAGCATAATTTTCCGGGTTCGTTCCAGTAGCCGTTTGGGCTGTTGCCGGTTTACCTTGTGACAGCAGTTTTCCATTCTGAACGGGAACGACAACATCATCACTTGTGTTGTACAGGACTTGATCAAAATAATCATAAAATGCGTAACCATCGGAGAACCAAACGGGAAGCAGTCGTTCCTCCGTTGTTCCATTTTGCGTGCCTGCCCAGCCAAACATCCAGCGATATGCAACCATAACCACGTTGTTACCCGTATCTGGCTTCACCCGCATGACGGAACCCGACTGCGCCGAGAAGGTTGACGTGTTACCAATCGTCCGTAATTCAGACCAATCTCCGTCTATGCTTGTTGCTGAAGAATACAAGGGTATGCTCGGATACCAGCCTGCCGCTTGGGAAGAGAACAAATAATAAATGCCATCTTTTTTGATCATCTTGGGCAGTTCCCTGTGTTGACTTTGATAAATAACAGAAACTTGATGATCCACATCCAGCCAATCAGAAGTCAATTTATACAAAATCGTGTCCGAATTATTATTGGCCGTAGAGATCAGATACGCCGAATCATCATCATCTTTGAAAATGGAGATATCCCGGGATTGGTTCCCTTCCGGCCGAAAGCTTTTGTGAAATGTAAAGTCTTCTCCAGGCGTGGCTGAAGCCACCGATACTCTGGCAAGCGTGTAGTCTGTACTGTTTTCATAGTGAGCCCAAAAAACAAACTTGTTCGTTGGCGCATGGTAGAGGATATTGATCCCCTCAAATTTTGAATTCGCCAGATCTGGATGATCCGTGTAGGACAGGACCACTTTGTCGTTACCGTATGTGATGTCATCCGTTGATGTCTGTTGAATCATTTCGCCAAAACCGCCTGATGACTTTTGCACGAAATTAAATCTGTAGTAGGTGCCTCCAACTTTAAGTTCATTCGGGAGCATAAGCGTTGATTGCGTTGTGTTATCAAAAGTCGTGAGGTTCTCTGGAAGGCTGTATGGGATATATTCTGTTGAGACAGCGGAGGTAATTAAGGAAGTTCCGGCATATGCCTTTACTTGATATTTGTAGGTGCTACCTATATTGAGGTCATAATCATCCGTCGTTATACCGGTTAGGGTCTGTAATAACGTATACGGCGAATTGTTCTCGGATCTGTACAACTCGTATGCTGTAGCTCCCGTTACAGGTGCCCAATGGATTTTGGCGTTGGATACTTCGGATTCGTTCTTCAATACAAACAGTGTTGCAGCGATCTTGGTCTCTTCACCAGCAGCGTGAATGGTTTGAGCTGAGGACGTTAAATGAACTGTTAACAACATCAATGCAATGACGATAGCCATCCACGATTTACCTTTGTTCATGTCTCATCATCTCCTTTTTTAGAAGACCAACCTTCCTGTTGCCGGAAGGCTGGTTCAGGTGAAACTAGACTTTATTTCAAATTCATCAGTGTCATTACATCCGTCTCACTGGCTTGGTTGTACCATTCGTTAACTTCTTCGATCACGGTGTCTCCGCCTTTTTCATGCCACTGTTTCACAAAGGTATCAAATGCTTCAAGCGGCTCATTACCATATATGATTTTGGTAAACGTCTCTTGTTCCATGGTGGTCAACTGTTCCCACACATTTTGCATCGTTGGCGTTGGTGGGCCGTTAAACTCATTTGGCAGTAAAACATCTCTGTTTTCATACGAAATCCGGTATCCGTCCTGCGTTGTTTGATCCTTCGAGGCGCTCTGAATGAGGACACCCGTGTCGGCTTTAACTCCATTCGCCAGATCGTAGTAGGATTGGCCGGGACCATCAACACTCGGTGTATTTTTGGTAAATGCCATTTTTCCAACGCCTTGCACGGCTTCTAATGGCTTATTGAATTTCGTTGGATCAAAAGTGACTTCATCGTTAACGATATCGTAATCGTATCCTTGAGCGTAGCCGTATTTGAACTCTCCCGTGCTGAACGCTGCGTCGTACATTTTATCGTAGTACAGGAAGAAAGCTTCCATGTTCTGAAAGTCCTTGTTAAACATGAACACACCGTCGTTCAACTGGGCGGATTGGTAGGTCTTATCACCGTTCACGCCTTGAATGGTCGGATAAGCACTAATTTTTGCACCATCCACATTTTTCTCTACGTCCTTCACACTGTCGTACAGCCAAGGACGACCAATGATGATACCAGCTTTCCCCTCCGTAAAATCAGACAGTGCATCCCAGGCCCCTTGGGTGGCCAGTTCTTTGTTCAAGTACCCTTTTGCATACCAATCACGTAACTTGGCCAGTGCCTCTTTGTTGCCAGGAGCCACAGATCCATAGGTGAGTTTGCCGTTGTCGTTATGCCATTGTCTTGGAAGGTGCTTGCCCGTGTATGCGCTGAAAATCATGACCGGGTCGCTAACCCAGCCCGTATTGTAGGAATCTTTACCTGAAAAAGTAAAGCCGTATGTGTCTTTCTTCCCGTTCCCATCCGGGTCCTCATTGGTGAACGCCGCGATGACTTGCTCAAACTCTTCAATCGTTGTTGGCGCTTCCAAATCCAATCTGTCCAACCAATCCTGGCGGATCAACATGACTTCGCCTTCCGTCAGATTCGGTGCGATCGCCATCCCGTAGACCTTGCCCTCCCTAACCACTGGATTGAAGGTTGTTGGGTATTGTTTGTATATGTCTTTAATCCGGTCAGGCATGTAAGTTGAGATGTCTTCTGTAATCTCCTTGACCTGTCCCGAATCGATCAGATCATTGACCAGCATGGTGTCATAGACAGGCAGAACGTCTGGTAGTTTCTCTGAACCCGTCAGTGCCAGCCGCAGCTTGGTATTATATTGTGAAGCGTCACCTCCCAGCAGGGTGGTTTGTATTTTGATACCCAGATTTTGTTCGCCCCAGCGGGTCAATACATTGTCATTCAACGTCTCACCGTTGATGTACTTTCCAGCATTTTCATCCTGTTGTTTGGCGATGGTGATCGTAAACGGTGGATCATATTTTCCGTCCTTAAGCACCGATGCCGGTGCGGTCTCGGAAGCACTCTCCCCTTTGCTACAACCAGCCACAAGAATAGCCGACAGCATAACCATACTTACCATTTTCCATAAATTAGTTCTTTTCTTCATGGAAAGATGCCCCCTTCACTCATACTCAATTTGTTTTCTATATAAGTTCAACTAATTGCATATTACACTGGCACTCCGATGACAGAACAACCTTCCGATCGCTGTTATTCCCAGAATTTTTGATTCACTTTTACAAAGGTGAAATTCTGGTAATAGCGTATGCTTCCGATGCAGCTTTCTTTCAGAAAGCTTTTAGGCGAACGCTCCGCTTCTTCAGGTCTCTTCTGTCCTCTCCGTTATCGTGTAAATTTTAGTTGAACTTATATAGCGATCCAATTTTTCGTCATCCTAACTATTCTTTTACGGCTCCTAGTACAATACCCTTCACGAAATATCGTTGTAAAAAAGGATAGACCAAAATGATCGGCAGCGTACTGACAAAAATTTGCGCTGCCTTAATGCTCTGTTCAGACATGGCTGCCACTTCAGACTGGCTCATCGCCATATTCTGCATATTGCTCTGCACAACAACGGTCTGTAAGAACGAAGCCAGCGGATACTTACTTGCATCCGACATGTACAATATCCCGTCAAACCAGGAGTTCCAGTGCCCCACCATAATGAACAAGGATACGGTCGCTATGCCAGGCAGAGATAATGGTAAATATATTTTGCTGAGAATTACGAAAAAGGAAGCTCCGTCAATGAAAGCTGCTTCTTCCAAGGCTTTGGGAATCGTTTTGAAAAAATTGACGAGAAGAATCAGATTATAAGCACCAAAAGCGCCCGGTAACACAAGAGCCCAGATGGTATCCTTTAATCCAAGGGCTGTGATCAATATGTAAGAAGGTATCAATCCCCCCGAGAAGAGCATGGTAAAGATAAAAAACCACATGAGCACGTTGCGTCCCCGGAATTCCTTGGACAGGGCATATCCTGCACAGGTAAGAATAAACATGCTGATGGTTGTACCCAATACGGTTCGAGTGATGGATGTCAGCATGGCACCGTTGAAATTAGAATTGTTGAACGTTTTGATATAGGCATCCACATTGAACCCGACCGGCCAAAATGAAACCATATTACCGCTAATGGCCGCTTTGCTGCTGAGCGATTGTGCCAATAGATGAAGTAGTGGAAGAAAACACGCCAGACCCGCCAGTATCATGAACGCGTAATTAAAATATGAGAATACTCTATAACCTGTCGTCTTATGGTACATGATTCATCTCCCTCCTTGTTAGAATATTTTGTAATTGGCATACTTATAGGCCAGCCTGTAAGACATAACGATCAAGATCAAGCTAATCCCCGATTTGAACAGTCCTACAGCGGTTCCGAAGCCGTATTGCCCGTTTAACAAGGATGAACGGTAGACATAGGTGTCAATGATATCTCCCGTACTGTAGACTAGCGGATTGTACAGATTGAAAACCTGATCAAAGCCCGCGTCCAGAATATTGCCCAGACTCAGCGTAGAAATGACGATAATCATAGGCAACATGCTAGGCAAGGTGACGTATCGAATTTGCTGCCGGCGTGTGGCACCATCAATCTCGGCCGCTTCGTAATAAGAAGGATTAATTCCCGCAATGGTCGCCAGATAAACAATCATGCCAAAGCCAAAGCTCTTCCACACATCACTGACCACAACCGTGAACCGAAACAGATCAGGATCACCCAAGAAGTAAATGGGATCGTTGCCGAAAACCCTTGTTAAGATGTGGTTGATTCCCCCGTCTAATCCGAGAATGTCGATCATTAACCCCGCGACCGTGACCCAGGACAAGAAATGCGGCAGATACACCAGAGTCTGTACACTTTTCTTAATGCCCATATTTCGGATCTCACTCAGCAGGATAGCCATGACGATCGGAACGATGATACCAACGATAATTTTAGAAACAGCGATAATTAACGTATTAACAATCGCTTGTGTGGCTTCTTTGTACTGGAAAATTCGTTCGAAATTATCTAACCCGATCCACCGTGAACCTGTGATGCCCAGCCATGGTTTGTAGTCCTGGAATGCCATGAGCAAACCTACCATCGGGCCATAAGAAAAGATGCAGACAAACACAAATGCGGGAATACACAGTACGTACAAAGGCCAGCTTTTCTTGATTTCCTTTTTGAATGAAGTTCGGCGGGGAATCTTTGGTTGTGTTTTTTTTGCAGATCCGACGGGCACAGTCTCGTTAATGTTGCATACCTCCTCTATGTTGGCTCTTCGAAAGTAATCCTCGCAATTAAGCTTAACAAAAGCGCTCTCACTCCAAAATGCCAAAATTTCAAGATCATCACCTCATCCTGAATCAATTTTAAAACGCTTTCATTTATAGCAGATGCTGCCCTTCCGCTTTTCGAAGGTTTGGCTTATATTAAAGTTAATCCGATATGGATTTTTAAACTTCTGCGTTTGCGATATGAAAGGAAACACATATGATCAGAAAAATGTATATGAAGCGATTTATCTATTTCTTTGTTTTTTTTCTGCTGCTGACGTTAAGTTTGTTTTTCGTAATGAACCGATTGAGCTCCAAGACACTTGAAGAAAATCTAATAGGTGCTTCCAAAAACCAGCTTGATTATGTGAAAGGCATTCTGGACGGGATTATATACGAGGCTAATATGTACGGGGTTCAGTATGCGGCAGACAGTGATGTCCGGTTTTATCAGAGGCATGTTATCGAGCTGAGCAATTACGATTCCCAAATGAAGAAAAACGATATCGTTGATCGCTTGCGGCAAACGCTCCTATCCAGTCGATCGATTGAATCAATCGGCATTTATTGGAAGTCTGAAGAAACATTTCTGTCCACCAACAGTACGCCGGAGACGAGACTTCCGTTCAAGGATGTTAATCAACGGGGATGGCAAATCGTCGGCAATAGCTTGTATTACTTTGCCCTCTACCCTTACATCCAAAAATCCGGACAAAATGAACCGACTCAGTACGTGGTTGGTGTAAAGCTGAATACCGATTATTTGAAAAATCTGCTGAAAAAGGCTGTGAACAACGACAGCTCAAACGCTTTTTTTTGGTTTAATTCCCATCAGTTATGGAGTGAGAAAGAAGTCGATAACGATCTGTTGAAAGCGGTTACTGAAATACTTTATCCACAGCCGGAGATCACTTTGAAATATGATTATCACACCAATTCAGACGACTATTATGTTCTTTCCCGATATATTGAATCAATCGACGCCTACCTGATTACATATACACAGACGAATGATTTTCTACAACCGATTGACCGCAACCGTAAAGTTTTTTTTGCCAGCATTTTAGCCGTTTTCACGCTTGGTCTGGTTGTGATCTTTACGTTTTACCGGAACTATTACCGTAATATTCGTTTGTTGGAGCGGAAGTTTTCACAGGTCGAACAAGGCAATCATAATACTCGTATTACCGAAAATACGGATAGAGAGTTTTACAGCCTGTTCAGAAGTTTTAATCATATGGTTACCGAGATCCAGGATCTGTTCGTATCCTTGAAGACTGAAACGGAACTAAGACGAAGTGCGGAACTTCAACAACTCCAGGCTCAGATCAATCCTCATTTTTTGTACAACAGTTTGTTTTTCATTATGTCGGTGGCTCAATTTTCACCTGATTCTGTCATGCGCATGAGCAAACATCTAGCTGAATATTATCGTTATTTAACCAAGTTGGACCGGCATGAAGTCACGCTGGAAAGCGAGCTTCAGTTTGCGGAACATTTCCTGATTATTATGGCTCTTAGCAAAAAAATGGAGTACAGCATTGATCTGCCGCCAGAACTGTCCTCCCTTCCCCTCATGCCGCTGATCATCCAGCCAGTGGTTGAAAATGCGATTCAACATGGAATTGAAGGACAACAAGGTGCCCGTCGGGTGACGATTGATGTAAAACAGACAGAGACTGCGATAACGATCAAGGTCTCCGATGACGGCAAAGGTCTTTCACTGGATGATATCCGCAGCCTGGAGGCTCGGCTTGAGAGTGATACCCCGCCTGAAGGAATTAAAGGCGTAGGTCTCTGGAATGTAAATCAACGTCTGAAAAATACGTACGGCGAACGTAGCGGGTTACATTTTACTACTAATGATTGGGGCGGCTTGTCCGTCCTGTTGCTCATCAGCATTCCCGAGGTGAAAGGAGATAACTAATGCGATTATTAATTGTGGATGACGGACATTATGTCGTTGAATATATGAAGCATTTACTCGATTGGAACACCTTTGGCATTGATCAGATCGAGACGATGACCAATTCGATTGAAGCCCGAGACATGTTGACTCAAAACCATATCGATATTCTGATCACTGACATCCGAATGCCTGAGGTGTCTGGTATTGATCTGCTTCAACATATCCACCAACATAACTTGCCAACCAAAGTGATCATCCTTTCCGGCTACTCTGAGTTCGAATATGCGCAACAAGGAATCCGTTTAGGTGCGCTCGACTACTTGCTCAAACCTGTCGACAAAGATGATGTGGAGAAAGCCATGTCCAAAGCCATCAATAATATTACAAAGACACGGCCTGCTCAATCTGTTGTATGGGAGAACTTCGATGGACTGGGGTATCTGCTTTCCCTTCTTGGTCATAACGAGACATTAAGGAAGCAATATGATGCTTATACTGAATTTTTAGGGCGTCGTCGTATGTGCTGCTTCAAGCTGGAGGGTTTCACACAGGAACATGAGGATGTTATAAAACGTAGAGTCGGAGACAAATTGGATCGTCTCGTTTGGACTGCGGGCACGCGACTGTTCGCTCTTGTTCCGGAAGAAGCTGCTGGGGAACTAACTATCAAACTGGAGCAATCCGTCGTGTCTCCTCCCTTTTCATTGACCGACCGAAACGTCACCCGGCAGATGTTCTACAGGTTCTTTCTTAATGAGGACGTACACTTAGAAGACTTTAATGGCATATTCAACCAATCTCCGTCATGCGGTGATTGGGAGTCGGCCGGAAATATCATTAAAAAATATGATCAAATCCATCTCCATAAACAAAAAATAATCTTTCTCATGGAGACCATTCTATATGTATATCTGACGGACAAGGATCGCGATCCCTCTGAAACCGTGGAGTGGATATTCAACCAGTTACGGCATCCTGATGAACTAGCTTCAACTCTCATTGATCGGGTCAGTCAAATCAGAAACAACAAACAGATGTCCATTCAAACCATCGTTGACAAAGTACAAACGTATATCGAAGAGCATCTGTCACATGGCCTTAGCCTGGATGAACTGGGGAAAGTTGCACATCTCCATCCCGTCTACTTTTCCAAACTGTTTAAACAGGAGACAGGAGAAAATGTGTCAAACTACATTTCCAGGAAGCGGTTAGAGAAGGCTTCTCAATTGCTTCAAGATTCGGAACTCCGTGTAGCCGATATAGCACAGATGGTTGGTTACCGAAAAAATCAATATTTTATCCAGTTGTTCAAAGTGGAATACGGAGTTACGCCCTACCAGTACCGGAGAAATATGATCCATCAATGAGAGCGGTTGAATATGTTACATAAATGATATATCCAATGCAGTACCGAAAAGCCCAACTTCCACTCTTCAGTTTAAAGAGTGAGTTGGGTCTTTGCAGTGCAATTAATGGGTTAGGTCGATCATCTTATCAAAGCAATAGGAATCTCTGTCATAGCCGTTATGCTCATAAAAAGCATGTGCGCTGGTTCGCTTCATTCCGCTACATAAAATAATACTTGATATTCCCCGTTCTTTAGCATAATTTTCAGTCTGTCTTAGTAGTTTTGTACCTATCCCTCTATGTTGCAGATCCCTTTTAACAGCAAGAGCTTGAATATGTAGATAACCAATTGCAACTCCTACAGATAATGACTGTACAATAGTTACAAAACCGATCACATCATTTTCTATCAATGCGACAAATGTTTTGTAATTCCCGGCCTTATTCATCTCTTCCATAGTCACCCGGAAGTTTGCATCATTAACATTACGAATTTCAAGTACATCATTCCATAAAGAAACAACTTCAGCATAATCATCTGATATAATTTCTCGTATTTTAATATTCATACCTAACCCCCTCAAGATAAAATAATCCGACAATCTCCCCTACCCTATTGGTGATAAGGTTCTCCGCACTGTCTGTAACGACAAGTTATAGGGCCAACCTTTGTGGGGGTGACCCTATATGAAAATCTAAATTATTTCAGTTGTCTTCTTCGTTAACGCCTTCATTTCGCTCATATAAAAGCGTTATTTTTTCTTCACGGGTATCCAGATTTCTCCTGAAACATTCCCATGACGTGCCATTCCATAATACATCTCGAAAGTAGGGCCCTCAACCTGTTCGTATTCAGATGTCGGAAACCACTCAGAATAGATTCGTTCCCATAGTTTTTGCATATCACACTGCGGCTCCGGGAAGACCGCCCACGTTAATGTTGGGATAGCAAGTTTTGTGAATCTCTCCGGAATCTCAAGCCCCTTAGGTACATGATAACAGATCATGTATTTGAAAGATTCTTTAGTGTGATCATAAAGGGCGGCGTGTAACATGGTGTCACCAAAACGTCCCAGTAAGTCGTTCATCATATCAACGCTGCCATCATCATCACATTTTATACGGAATAGAGGAACTTCAGAGAACGCTGTTTTCTGGTCTGCATTTATAATTCCATATACTCCAAACATCTCAAAAGAATCTCTTTGCTCAATACGGTAATTCATTTCGACATCCCCTTTTATTGAAATATGAAAGGACATTCGAGGATAGGCTTTTAGAGAAACGCCTGTATCACGCGCGGATATAGGCATAATACCATGAAGATTCTTAAAGGCCCGTGCAAACGCCTCCGGCGAATCATATCCATATTTCATAGCTACATCAATAACCTTTGAGCCTGTTGTCTGCAGTTCGAATGCAGCCAATGTCAACCGTCGACGTCGAATGTACTCCGATAACGTTACGCCAGTAATAAATGGAAACATCCTTTGAAAATGATAGGTAGAGCAACAGGCTCTCTGTGCTATTTCATCATATGAAATAGTGTCCGCTAGATTTGTTTCGATATATTCCATGGCACTATTCATCCTAACCAACCAATCCATCGTATTCCCTCCCTTCAAGGTAATTTTATGGGAAATAAATAATGAATACCTTGCAATTTCTGCACGAAAAAGTCAGTAAAAAAACTTGCTCTTATGGATGATACGGTTCACCGGGTCATCACTGGAGTAATCAAGAACAGAGTAGACATGAGCGAATCATCTGGAAGTAAGACGATTGGACTTGTTTTCCCGGCGTATCTTAATCGGACGCTAGTGCAATCCATGTTGCGAAGTATATCGATAAAAAACTTTCCATTTAGTGATACCACAAATTCTTCCCCACACATCTCTAATAGTGGAATTTCATTCTGAATATCTCCAACATCGGCTGTTTTGGACAATAGTTTTAATGTGTCTTCATTAGCGACTAATCTAATCACTTGTTCACTAGCCATTACAGTTACACATTCAACTGCTTTCAACAAACATGCTGTATCAACTGCGATTTCACACAAATAAGATTGAGGGATTACATTCTTTATCGATGGGAACGTTCCTTCAATAAGAGCAGACTCCACTTTCAGTCCAGTTGTCACGAATTTAACTCGATTATTACTCACTTCAATTTCAGTTGTGTCATCTGTTTTGTTTAATATTTTCGATAATTCATAGAGATTTTTCGCTGGAATAATAGCGTTCAAGCTTTTGTGGGTAGCATCTTCTAAATACAAAGCGCGGTATGCAAGCCGCACTCCATCTGTAGCAATTAGGGTTAAACGATCATTACTGCATTCCAAAGAAACTCCTGTTAATATGGGGCTGGTCTCGGACGTTGATGCTACGATTGCTAGCTGTTTAATAGTCGAACGAAGTAAGGAAGTGTTAATGCGTAGTTTAGTAGAAGGGAACGCCTCTCCATCATCAATGGAAGGGAATTCTGTAGGGTCCATCCCGCATAAACGTAATTGAGAATGACCTGATACAATCGAAAGAATCATTGGCTCTTTAATTTCAAGTATAACTTTGTCATCATTAAATTTACGAATAATATCGTGAAAATAACGCGATGGTATAACGATAGCCCCTGTTCTTTTTACAGTCAGAGAAACACCATCTTGAGCAATCATAGACTGTATCGTCATACTTGTATTACTTGCCGTAAAAGCAACGCCATCTGCACCTGCCTGAATATGTATTCCTTGAAGAATAGGTATTGAACTATTTGCTGCTACTGCCTTTATCACATATTGTATGGCATTCATAAGAGAATTTTTTGTTATCTCTACCAGCAAAGACCTCACCTACCTCGAATAAAGAAATTATTATGAATAGAAGGACTCAATGATGTTACGTATAGCCTCCGAACGAGAAAGTTTATGCTCTGTGCAATGGTTTTCGATTTTTCCCCACATGTCCTCTGTTAGAGTTAAAGATATTTTTTTAGTCACACCTATACTCTTTCTCCCGGAACCTTCTCGCAGACCACCTCTCGAAAAGACAAAACCTAACTGGCCTTCTTTATTAGAGACACCAACTTTAATGTTATTGTTGTTCAATATATAAACCTCCCTTATTTTGATTTAGGTAACCTCATTCAAAAATATCTCTTCTCATTTTATCATGCTCTACATAGATTTACAATATTTTCAAACCGATCACCGAGAACATATAACCCTGACAAAGGGCTGTACCCGGTCATGCTCATGACTCACAGGACAGCCCCAAGAAAATAATTACGTATAGACACCTTTTTTATATACTCAACTGGACTTCGGGAATCGAAGTGTCGCTTCATGTTCGGGAAGAAAGAAGCTTTTGGGGAACGACCACCAAATTTGAGTATTCGGTTGTTGTTCAAATTCGAATTATTATCCATCAATGAGAGCGAATAAATAGCTTCATCAAATTGATATAAAACGGGTTGATCATGTAGCCATTCGGACTTACGGAATATCTCTTACCCGTGTCCAACCGTCGTATTTGTTCCATTTCCTTCTCATTCAACTCAAAGTCGAATGTTTCTTTGTTCTCTTTTATCCTTTGAGGATTCGATGATTTGGGGATGACAATAATTCCGCGTTGCAGATGCCAGCGCAAAATGACTTGCGCAACCGACTTCTGATGGCAAAGGGCAATTGCCGCCAGCTCCGGATGCTCCAGCAGCGCTTTGCTTCCCTGCCCCAACGGTCCCCAAGCCTCATGCAGGATCCGATGCCGAACCATATAATCATGCAATTCGTGTTGCGGAAATTCCGGATGGGTCTCGATTTGATTTACCATCGGTGAAATCCGGGAATGTTTCTTTAGATACTCCAGATGCCGGATCTCGAAATTGGCTACACCTATAATTTTGATTTTACCTGCGTCGTATAACTCTTCCATCGCCTTCCAGGCATTCACGTATTGAGGACCGGCAAAATGAATCAAATACATGTCGAGATATGTTACGTTCAGCTTCTGGCAAGTCTGCTCGAACGCCTTTTTCGTCGCACGGTACCCCAGGTCTGTCGTCCATACCTTGGAGGTAATGAAGAACTCCTCCCTGGGAATGCCGCTGTTTTGGATGAGCCGACCTAGCGCCGCTTCATTACCGTAAATTTTGGCCGTATCGAAATGGCGATAACCCATTCGAATAGCCTCCTCGACTGTCCTCTCGAAGGTCCCCCCGTCTTTGATCTTATATAGGCCGAACCCTAGTTGAGGAATGACCACTCCGTTTGCCGCTGCGACTGTCTGATTCATTCGCAACTCCCCCTCCCCGTGTTTTCTATTTATTGTTCCGATGCTTGTTGTTCGCATTGCGCTAGCAACTTTTCTATTTGGTTCACCAGGTTTTTCAACAATTTCAACTTGCTACCGGAGTCAAGGCTGTAATAGTTGAGAGTTCCTTCTTTACGAACACTTATTATCTGTGATTCTTTCAAGATTTTCAGATGATGTGATACGGTCGGTCGGGAAAGGTGAGTCTTCATCCTGATCTCTCCTACGCGCATGCCGGGTTTTTGCGGCCCTTGAATCAAGGCTATGAGGATGGCTTGCCGGGTTTCGTCTCCGATCGCATTCAACACCTTCTGATTGTTCTTAAATTCGATAGCAATCGTGGTCGCAAGTTCCTGATCCAGGTAAATCATCCCCTTCCATTTAGAACGTGTAATACTTTTGTAGATACAGCCTAACACAATCTCGAATTCGGCTGTACATCGGGAAAGAAATTCAAGAACCTATTTTTCCCATGTCTTAAGAATACATTAGCAAAAGAAGAAGCCACCCCTGATGAATGGAGTGGCTTCTATTAATGGTTGTTATTTTTTAAAAAGGCGTTAAAATTCCAATCAGTTGTTGAAGTAATGAGACTGTTTAAGGTCGGGAATCAGTGGAGGTTGCACTGGCCGCCATCCCATAAGTTCCTGTGTTGCAACGCTTGATCTTGGGAGATCGAGCGCTGCGAGTGTGCTGAGAAAGCCAAAATGGGCATCTGCCTCTTCGCGTGAAATACTGACTACAGGTACGTTCAGCTGCTCACCAATAGCACTCGCGATGTCGCAAAATGGCACTCCTTCATCTGCGACCCCATCTAGTCGTGAACCAGCAGGTGCCTTTTCTAACGCCAGGCAATATAGATGCGCGGCGTCAAGGCGATGTACAGCCGGCCAACGGTTGTTCCCCTCTTCCACATAGGCTGAGAAGCCCTTAGTCTTGGCAATATTGATCAGACTCGGCACAAATCCTGTGTCACCCTCACCGTGTACCGATGGACAAAGCTCTACAATCGATGTACGCACTCCACGCCCTGCCAGCGCTAACACCATGTTCTCCGTTGCCACTCCATTCACATGCGTGGTGATTACGAACGGCTTGCCCGATCCTTCAAGTGCCGCCCCCATCGCTTCTACGGCATGCAGATCTGTTGTGAGTGCTCCAGCGAAGTTCGAGAAGTCGTGATGGAATGCCAGATGAATGACACCATCCGCAGCAGCTGCACCACTACGGAGGCTGTCAAGATCGTTGATGTCACCGCGGTGTACTTCGGCCCCGGACTCTTCTAGTTTCGCAGCACTACTGTCTGAACGCACGAGACCGATGACCTGATGCCCCCTTTCAATAAGTTCACGGGTGACAGCGGAACCAATGTAGCCTGTTGCTCCTGTTACGAAAACGCGCATCATGAAATCCTCCTTAAGTTGCTCACCCTCATTGTATAACTATGATCACCAAGCAATGGGTCCATCCTCATCTGAGAATGTTCCTGTTGGACCACCCGCTCCAATCATCGCCAGCCGGACCGCTTCACGAGCCCCTTGTTCAACACTACGAGTACCAGCAAAATTATTAAGCGCAGTTGATGTGAAGCCTGGACATGCCGCATTGACCTTGATGTTTGTTGATTCAAGCGCAAATGCAAAGGCAAGTGTCACCGCATGAACAGCCGATTTGGATGCCGAATAGGCACCAAACATCGCACGATGCGAGTTTTCCGGAATAGAGTTCCAGCTAAGGGAGCCGCCGGTACTGCCTATGTTGACGATACGTGCTGCCGGGGCCTCCCGCAAAAGTGGCAACATCGCCTGCGTGACAGCAATAACACCAAAAACATTAGTCTCATAAACTGTACGAATATCTTCAAGCGAAGCAACGGTCAAAAGACCACTCGCTGCTCCACCGTTCGGAAATGGTTCACCCGATCTGCCTGCGTGCGAGATCCCCGCATTGTTCACGAGTACATCGAGACGACCAAATTCGTTCCGAATACGTTCTGCAGCAGCAGCGATGGAGTTTTCATCTGTAACGTCGAGCTGGAGAGCGTGTGAATTCAAACCGATGCTTTTTGAGGCAGTTTCTCCATTCTCGAGGCTGCGAGATCCAACGAGCACGGTGAAGCCGTGTTCCGTGAGATCCTTCGCAATTTGAAGGCCGATACCTTTATTAGCCCCAGTGACCAGAGCAACGGGTTTATTTTGCATAGTTATAATCTCCTTTTTTTGTGATTGGTGGGTTCATATGAATTAAGTTGACGCGTCAACCTTGGATCAAATTTAGCACATTGAAGTTGACACGTCAACCATGTTATTATGCTCCTATGGATAAAAATGAACTTAACGAAGAAGAAATGCGAATATGGCATATGTGGAAAGGTTCCTTTCAGACCATCTTCGGTCGCATCGTCAAAGATATGGCCGATCACTCAGGATTGTCAGAGGGTGATTTTGGAGTATTGGACCGATTAGTCCTTTTTGGGGACGGTAGCCTTCGCCAACAGGAATTAGCTGACTCTATGGACTGGGATAAAAGTCGGTTATCTCATCATCTGAAGCGTATGGAAAAACGTGGACTCGTGATGAAAAAACCATTAGACAACGATCGTGGAGTACAAGTCAGTATCACTTCTTCTGGAAAATCAATGTTAGATGATGCCCGTCCCTTCCTCTCCAAGGCAATACGCAAACATTTTTTTGAACAATTAACCGAACAAGATATCGAGTTGATTACTAAACTGGCGGAAAGGACAAACTCAAGCTCTTAGCGTTTTATCTAGCCGTCATCTCGACCACGTTTGTTAAAGGCGAGCTTCTAACAAACGTGGTTTCGGTTTACCGAAATGAAAAGTAACTTGCGGACAGTATGCGCTCTCCCCCACTCAAAACAAAAAAAGCCGCTACTTTAGCGACTTTGAATGATGCTTTATCAACATCAAGAATTGTACGTTGTAATGGGTCAGAAAATCTTCCCCCACTTGAATACTTTACCCACATTGCAATTGAACGGGGCTCCTCTTAGTCTGCACGAAATTTTACTCCAATTCGTAACTACTGTCCTATTACTGTCCTTTTCCTTTTCGTTTAAAAAACATCTTGCCAACCATAAGCCCCATAGCCGATGAACAGATCAGATATCCAAAGAACAAGAATAGTAAATAAACACCATGAAGATCTGGAGGAATCTGTTTCAAACCTTCAAACCAAGCAAAACGAAAAGGATAAAAGATGACTACCCAAATGATCAGCAAGAAAAGAAGAAAATTAATTATTTTTAGCACAATAATGATCCTTTCAAGCCTGAGTGGAAACAGTTGAATGTATATGCTTTCATCTTTCATTTCGCATTACCTTCCACTGTCTGCACTATAATAGTTAGCTTATGTATTAGGGTTAATAGTTGAATCTATAAATAATTACTAATTATAACAGGAAACACTAGGGAGATATCTTATTCTTCAGTCCACGTTAACGTTAAGTGTATAATTCGTGTCTTGCTTTAATTATAGGAAGATGATCGTTACGGCATAAAGAAGCCCTTTCTTTTGTTAGAACAAGCTTCTTTTTGCGGTTCACGATAACACTTTATGCTTACTGGACACCAGGCGCGTTTTCATTCGTAGTTAAGTTCGATCTTTTCTTCTTTCTTGGCTGCCCTTTCCAGGACAGATATGTCCAAATCCGTAGCAGGTACTCGACAGGCCCATTGCTAAATTTCTTAAGATATAGCGGACTGAGCCACAATTGAATGCCGTAGACTGCAAGTGCAATAATCGCTCCGATAAACACGCCAACACTTCCAAACAGTCCCAGGCCATATCCATAGAAAATTGTCGTACAGATTACGCTCTGCATCAGGTAATTCGTCAACGAGAGACGGCCGACCGCCTCGAACCTGTCCATCAGGCTGGAACGGCGGTATCCAGCATACAACAGCGCAAATGCATATATGTATCCCAGCGCAAGCAACGATCCTCCAAGCGTTCCCCCGATACCGATACCGAGCCAACCTTCCGTACCCAATTGTGGCGCCAATACGCCGTATGCTTTGAGTATCAAACCAACTGGAATCAATAACGATGCCCGGCGAAGATACATAGTCCGCATCGTTTGGGGATCGCTAAACGTGCCGATTCTGGCAGCGTGCATGCCGAGCAGGAACATTGGTACTGTCATGAGTGGGGCTAATAGCAGGATCAATAAGGCGAATGTCACCTCCATCTCTCCGCCGAATGGATCGCCGTTATTACTGAAATTCCTTATCTCCGTGTAGCTGCCGCTACCGTATACATCCTGACTTTGAATGATGTAGTTCTCCATATGAATGGATTCAATCGCCAGCGGGTTCATCGGATTAGATGCCGGGAGACCAAGTATCCCCGCTCCTATGAGTAGCAGTACAGCCCAAATGAGCAGCGTTATAGGCTTCCGATTAAGGAACATGAGCAGGAAGAAACCGAGTACGCCATAAAAAGCCAGGATATCCCCTTCCCACAGATAGATGATGTGTAGTAATCCGATTCCAAACAGTAGTAGAAAACGGCGTGCCAGATGACACTTTGGTCGTAAATCTCGTGATTTTAGGCTTTCCGAGAGCTTAACCATTCCAAAGCCAAACATAAATGCAAAAATCGGCATAAAACTGCCCACCACAGTGATCAGCAGGAATGAGAGGAAAGCCTGATCTGCTCCACCGATCCCGAATAATTGGGGTTTGCTCTGGCCATAGATTCCATATTGGAAAGCCAGCATATTTGCCAGCACAATGCCGGCCAGACTGAATCCGCGCAGTCCATCAATGACTTGAACGCGCTTTTTTGATGTGCTCAATCAATCACCTCTGTCTATAACATAAAGATCAGATCTAAATATACGTTAAATCCTTCCATAATTTCAACATAAATTAATAAGTGAACGTTTATATTTTGATTTGCTTTGACGTACCAATAAAACAAAAACAAAAAAAGTCGCTAATTTAGCGACTTTCAGTTTGAATACCTTAAAGAGTGACAATAATCGGACCATTTTTAGTAAGTATAATGGTATGTTCTATTTGAGCTACATAGCTGTTTTTAGTAACAAAGGTCCAGCCATCACCTGTTTGCTCTACTTCTTCTTCTGAAGTTGAGATAAATGGCTCGAATGCAATAACCATGCCTTCTTTTAACAATTCATCATCCGATGGATCATTATAATTATAGATGTGGTCAGGTGCTTCGTGTATTCCACGTCCAACACCATGTCCTGTAAGGTTTTTAATAACCGTTAATTCATGCTGTCTGGCAGTTTGGAATACGGCTTTTCCGATTCCGCTTTTTTTGGAGCCCGGTTTTGCTTTTTTAAGTCCTGCTTCAAATGCCAGTTTAACAACGTCGCATATTTTCGTTAATACTTCTTCACCTTCGCCTACAACAAACGAGAGTCCCGTATCTGCAAAATAACTGTTCTTGGAGCCAGACACATCAATATTGACGATGTCCCCTTCTTGAATAACCCGATCTCCCGGGATACCATGTGCCACTTCTTCATTAACACTAATACAAGTAAATCCCGGGAAATTATATTCACTTTTTGGAGCAGAAACTGCACCAGCTTTCTCAAAAAGCTCTCCTGCCAAATCATCAAGTTCTTTAGTTGTTATGCCCGGGATGGTTCTTTGAACCAATTCATCTCTAATAGAAGCTACAATTTTGCCAATTTCCTTCAAGCCATTAAAATCTTCTTCTGTTTTTGCGATCATTTTTTCTTACCTCACTATCTTTTATCATTAATTGATTACATAAGTATTTTTTTAATCGAACATTAGATAATCATATCCAAAGCAGCAAAGCTTCGCAACTTTTTTATCAAGTTCACAGATCAAAATCCGATAAGTTCAAATACTGTCAGTGAAGTTCCCTTAAAGTTGATAGTATTCCATTAACTCGGATACAACAGCAACAAGTCTGTCCTTCACACGCTGTGGTTCGATGACTTGAATGGATTTCCCATAGGATAGGAGAAAATAGGGGACGTATGTATCAATTGATTTTTCATCAAATAAAAAGATGGCTTGATTAGAAGTCCGCTCTTTCAGATAATGTCCCATAAACCAATGCAGCCCCAAGTCATCCAATGCCTCTGATCGGCCTTCGATAACCAAGGAAATTACCCCCTCTTTGCCCACTACATCAGGTAATAAATTTTGCATAAATAATTCACGAGCAGAAAAAGATTCCGAACGCTTAAAGCGGAGCGGAGTAGGGTTGATTCGCAGAATCCGATCTGCCCGAAAGCTGCGGAACTCATTTCTCAAGTGGCAAAACGCAATGGTATACCATTTATTATTCCAGTAAACCATTCCATAAGGGTCTATTACTCTATTCTTGGGTTGTTCATCACGGCTTCTGCGATAATCAATTTCGACAGAGCAATCATTAGCCACGGCTTGCTCCAATTCCGCCAAGATCGGCTGAACGGATGGATCTCCCATGCGATTGATAACGTTAAACCCTGCTAAATGACGACGAAGTGTGTTTTCCTGATCCTGATTTGAATACATTCTCAATTTGGATGTTGCATTGTCCAATGCCTCACTCAAAGGGTATCCAGCTTCTTTTGCAAACACAGCAGCTTGGAGAAGTGCCTTTTTTTCTTCAATATCAAATAACAGAGGTGCTTTGATATGCTGATTCAGCAAGCTATACCCGCCGTTGTGACCTGTATCGGAAATAATCGGTACTCCACTGGTGCATAATGCATCAATATATCGATATACGGTTCTTATATTGATTTCTAACTTTTCGGACATCTGTTTTGCAGTTACCTTGCTGCCTGAATTCAGCATCCATAGAATGGCTAACATATTATCGTTCTTTGGCATAACCTACATCCTCATCTTCAATTCATTATTGGATATCACTACATTATATCAGTACAGCATTTTTACATAAAACAACTGCGTTGGGCGATACTACCTAGAAATATATTCTCCGGTTTGGAGCGAAGTCCAATGAAGCAATCCACAACTAATATTAATACCTCCGAGGTCATTATTGTAGTTATCAATTCAATACTCGGAGCTGGAATTCTAACACTCCCTCGCACAATTAGTAAAGCAGTAGGAACACCAGATGTATGGATTGCTGTTATTTTATCAGGATTAATTGTAACCACAATCAGCATTCTCCTTGTAACCTTGTGTCGTAGATTCCCCGGTAAAACGGTGTTCGAATTTATACCCGAAATCACAGGTCAATGGATTGCTTATCTATTGGGACTTTTAATTATCGTGTATTTTGTTGTTCTTTGTTCATTCGAAGTCAGAGTCATGGCCGAAATTACAAGTATGTACATCCTTGAGCGCACGCCTAGTTGGGTTACCATCATGGTTAGTTTATGGATTGGTATCTATATGTTAACAGGTGGTCTAAAAATCATCATCCGAGTTTTTTCCATTGTGTTGCCCGTTACGCTTGTGTTGCTAGCACTGGTTTTCCTTTTAAGCAGCAAGATGTTTGAACTTAATAACCTCAGACCACTCCTGGGCGATGGATTCATGCCTGTGTTGAAGGGTCTTAAACCTTCGTGTCTCTCCTATTCTGGATATGAAGTTTTACTCATCATCACAGCTTACATGGTGGACGTGAAAGCGAGCAATAAAGCTGCTATATACAGCATACTTATTTGCACGATTATCTATTTGATCACGATTGTCACCGTTGTAGGGAATTTATCTTTGCCAGGAATTCAAACACGGATGTGGCCAACGTTCGATATGGTTCGAAGTTTTGAAATTGAGGGGTTTCTTTTTGAGCGTTATGAATCACTGTTTATTGTATTTTGGCTGATGCAGATCTTTGCAACGTATGCTTTTAAACACTATTTTGCGGCAATCGGGATCCGAGATTTGTTTCGTCTCAAAAATATTACGAGCATACAATTCGCGATGTTGCCAGTCTTATATGTAATTGCTTACTTGCCCAAAAACCTGGAGGAAACATTAGCTTTAGGTGATTTTCTTGCAATATCTCCATTTTTTTATTTGGCTTGTTACCACTGCTACTGCTGATCATTAGTTTTGTTCGTAAAAAAGGTGGGAAGCAGGCTTCTAGTGAAGCCATAAAGGTAGGCTAAATAGTGAGTTCTTCTTATAGTTGCTCAGGAGAACCTTTTGGTTCTCCTGGCTCAAAGTGCATAAAATGAGTTTCAATAGCGAAACGAAAGGATGTTTCTCGAACATCAAATTTTCGTAATATGACTTGCTGTGGCTTCATCCGTAATGAGCATATTAATATATCCACCCCGCAAAGCAGCCAGTATGCAGTCTATTTTGTGCAAACCAAAGGCCATGCCTACCACCGTTTTAGTCTTCTTTAACTGCTCCAGTCCAAGGCCAATGACTCTATGATTAATGGGATGCTCGGTGATTGTACCTTCACGAGTAATAAACACAGAATTAATATCCGCTACCGTGTGAAGTGCCTTTAATTCAGTTAACACTTGCTCATTAAGATAACCCGATCGTTCCATCGTTGACATGGAATACGGATTTCCGATCCCCACCAGCGCTAGATTGATATTCTCCCCCTCTTTAAGAACGGCCGAAATATTAGGCATGCCAACAATCTGCTCCCTTAACTCTTCTGTTTCCACAACGGCCGGAGCATATAACGTATCACAGGTTACGCCCATTTTTTTGGATAACTCATAGGCGATCTGATTAGAGTGCATTTCATTGCGCGAATTCCCTGTTCCACCCACCAGTGGAATAATTTTGACATTCTCTTTTTTCTCCAAAGGGAACTCTCGCACCATATGATAGAGCGTATTCCCCCATGAGACACCCACACGGTCACCGTTTTTAATCAATTTTTGGACAAATTGAGCGGCAGCCTTGCCTACAGCACTCGACAACAATTCTTTATTCAGATCCTTGGTTGGAACGACCAACACCTGTTTGAGGTTAAATAAGTCTTCTAGTTTTTTCTCCAACTTGGACGTTTCGTAATCATCATCATGAATGACAATCTCAATAATGCCCTCTTCCTTCGCACGTTGCAGCATCTTGGAGATGACTGGCCTGGATACACCTAACTTCTCCGCAATCTTTTCCTGTGTCCAGGATTCATAATAATACATCTTACAGACTCTTATCATATTTTTGCGTTCGTCTATATTCACATATAAGTCCGCCTTTGACGTTTAAATTTCCCTTCTTACACATTTCCCACTATAAAATGGGATTCGCGGCGGAGTCAAGCCAGGATAACTTTGCCAAAAGCAGTTTTACAAAAGATTGACTTTCGGTTGACACGAGAGAAACAAACCCTTTTTACAATTGTAACTGTACGGAACATTTGTAAAGAATGCAGATTAAGACAGACAGAGGTGCAAAGATGAATGTGAAGATATTAGGTTACTGGGGTGGTTATCCCGCCGCTGGCGGAGCAACTGCGGGATACCTTGTAACCACAGATGAAGGGCAGATTTTGTTGGACTGTGGCAGTGGCGTTATGAGTAAGCTCCCCACCGAGACATGCGTGGAAGATCTATCAGGTGTTATTTTGTCTCACTTGCACCATGATCATATCGCCGATCTGGGAGTCCTTCAATATGCTGCAGCGGGTGCGATCCGCAATGGTCGCATGTTGAATAAACTGAAGCTGTATGCACCGGATAATCCAGTGGATATTCTGAATGGTCTATATGGTGAACATACCGAGGTCATCTCGATTGATCCTTCATCCAAAATTCAGCTTGCTGGTGCAGAAATCGAATTTGTTCAGGTGCAGCATACCATTACCTGTTACGCCGTTAAGATCACATATCAAGGCAAGGTGCTGGTGTATTCCGGTGATACCTCGTACTGTGATTCTCTTATCGAACTTGCTCGTGATGCAGACATCTTTCTATGTGAGGCTACCATCTGTGAAGGCAGCGTACACACAACTGGCCAAGGACATATGAATGCACTTCAGGCAGGCATGATTGCTGGTCAGGCTAACGTCAAGCAGCTCGTCCTTGTCCATCTTCCCGGAGATGGCGATCTGGAGTTCATGCGGGATGAAGCAAGTCGCTCTTTCCAAGGGCCTGTGGATATACCCGAACCACTTCGTATGTATGTTGTGTAAGTTAATCGATCCGGGAGGAATATGTTCATGTACAGATTGTTAGCCCTTGATCTGGACGGTACGATGCTCAATCCAGATAAAATAATAACACCTTTGACACGAAGTTCCATCCAACAATTAATCTCAGCGGAAGTGAAGGTCACGATTGCATCTGGACGATTTCCCGCTTCCGTATGGTCACACGCTAGGGAAGTCTCCATGAATTTTCCACTGGTAGCACTAAACGGTGCCGTGACGGTAGATCCCTTGACTGGACAACTGCTTGATGGCGTTGCATTGAAAATAGAAGATATGCTGTTCATGTTGGATGTCATCCAGCAAGAAGAAGCCTACATCCATTTCTATGGATACAATGTACTCTATGTTCAAGAGATTAATGATATCAATAGGAACTGGGCCATCAACAATAGGGTCAACAGACCGGAATTGGATTCTTTCGAAAAACGTGATGAACTTGATGCTATAGAGGCTGATCTTATTCGCTTCGTTGAAGTCGGAAAAGATTTCAGAACCTTTGTAAACCAGATGCCAGGCATGCTGTTCAAAGCAGCCGTGATCTGTACAGACCACGACTCACGCGAAAACCTGTTTCGTACCCTTGAAGAATCAGGGTTATTCCAATGTACACGAACGGGAAGTTTGCGGTTTGATGTTAATTCAGCCGAAGTCAGTAAACGAGGCGCACTGGAACGTTTATGTCATGAACATCAAATCGAACGCGAGCAGGTAGCTGCAGCCGGAGACTATGATAATGATCTGGACATGCTGCAATGGGCAGGATTAGGAATCGCCATGGGAAATGCAGAGCTTCATGTGAAGGAAATCGCTAATGTTGTCACTGGCAGCAACACTGAAGATGGTGTTGCGCAGGCAATCCATACGTTCTTACTCTAATCTATCAGCTAGACACCAAAGGAGAGATTATCTGTGATTCCATTCAAAAAGTCGTTACTACTGCCCCTTTTGGCAGGCATGATTGTATTCAGCGGTTGTTCTGCACAGGGACAAGCCACGACAGATCAAGATAGTTCAGGCGCAGCTTCGAGCACAGTCTCAGGTAAGCTTTCATTCTATACATCCCAACCAGAAGAAGATGCAGGCAAACTGGTAAAGGCGTTTAACGATAAATATCCTGATGTTCAAGTCAGCATCTTCCGTTCCGGAACCGAAGAAGTCACTGCCAAGCTTCAGGCAGAGCGTCAAGCGGGTAAAACTCAGGCGGATGTACTCCTGCTGGCCGATGCAGTTACCTTTGAAAATCTGAAAAAAGATGACCTTCTACAATCGTACAAGTCCCCAGAGCTAAGTGAAATCCCGACAGATCTGGTTGATCCGGACGGTATGTACGCCGGTACGAAGGTTATGGCAACGGTACTCGCTACCAACACCCAAAAAGTCACTACTCAACCGACATCTTGGCAAGTGCTGACCCTGCCGGACAGTAAGGACGCAAGTATTATGCCGAGTCCCTTATATTCTGGTGCAGCAGCATACAACATCGGTGTGTTTAGTCGAACAGATGGGTTTGGATGGGATTTTCTACAGGAAACCAAGATGAATGGCATGGCCGTGATTAAAGGAAATGGTGCCGTGATGAAAGCTGTTGCCAGCGGTGAAAAATCATATGGCGTCGTTGTGGATTACCTCGTAGCGCGCGAAAAAGCGAAAGGTTCTCCAGTTGAACTGATCTATCCAGAAGAAGGTGTTCCCATCATTACAGAACCGATCGGGATTATGAAAGAAGCTGCCAACGTACCGGCTTCTCAAGCCTTTGTAGATTTCATTCTCTCTGAAGAGGGCCAGAAGTTGTCTGCCGAGATCGGTTACTCCCCTATTCGTGAAGGGATTGCCCCACCTGAAGGATTGAAAAGTGTATCAGAAATGAAGATTTTGCCTGGCGATGCGGCCAAACTTGCAGTGGATCGTGAAACAGATAAACAGCAATTCATTAATGTGTTTGGCGAGTAAGGATTGGAGCTGTCTGAATGGAGAAATTGAAGAGAAACATGATCATTCTTAGGGGACAAGATAACGAGCGCAAGTCCGGTTTCTCCCTCCCCAGCCTGTTTCGTTGGAATCGATTGATCGCCCTGGTGGGTGCTATAGCTGTTCTATTATTCTTTGTGTACCCCATCCTGAAGCTGGTTCTTCTCAGCTTTCAGGGTGAGCAAGGGTTAACGTTATCACATTATAACGAATTGCTTCAGCAGGAGCGTTTCTGGTCCACATTACGCAATACTGTATATATCGTCATCGGTTCAACTGTGTTCTCACTCGTGATTGGAACTGCATTGGCCTGGGTCGTCGCCTATACGGATATACGACACAAATCAGCCCTTCATATGGGAATCATGCTTTGTTTTATTCTTCCCTCTTATGTTCTCACGTTGTCCTGGTCTTCATTTACCGGGTCACAGAGCTGGCTCGCACATCTGCTGCAATGGATTCATCCCGATCTGGCTCCTTGGAGCATGTACAGTATGGGCGGCATCGTGTTTGTGATGGGTATTCATCATTTTCCGTTGGTGTATATGTTCACTTTGGATGTACTCCGCAAAATCCCGCGTGATCTGGAGTGGGCGGCCAGAGCTGGTGGTGCCAGCAGGATCGAGGTCTTCCGTCGTATTACACTGCCTCTTGCTCTTCCGGGTCTCACGGCGGGCGGATTGCTGGTTTTTCTGGCTTCGCTGGACAATTTCGGAATACCTGCCTTCCTGGGCACACCTGTGAATATTTCCGTTCTCAGTACACTTATATATGAAGAGATTATTGGATTCGGCCCTTCGGCATTTGCCCGTGGTGCATCGTTATCTGTACTACTCGGTGCTGCTGCGGTAATCGGCAGTCTGTTGCAGTGGATTCTTTTACGTAAAAGTCATGCTTCGGATACGATGCAACCTGATCTTACCCCAAGGTATAATTTGGGTCGCATGCGCAAGCCGCTGACCTTCTCCATATGGGCAGGTCTCGCACTGATTACAATTATTCCGTTGTCTTCAATGATCTCGATGTCTTTAAAAAGAGCGTATGGTCTCGGGCTGACTCGTGCCAATATGACCCTGGACAATTATAGATATATTCTCTTCGAGAATGAGCGTGTATGGCAGGCGATCCAGAACAGCCTTGTCCTCTCTCTAGTCACGATGCTGGCTTGTCTGATTATTGGTTCAGGATTTGCTTATATACGAGTTCGGAAGCCTAATCAATTCAATAAAATGGCCGAACTGGCCACTGCTGTTCCCTATACACTACCCGGCATTGTGTTCGCACTGTCCATGATTCTGGTATGGATGGAGCCGGTTCCCGGCTGGAACCCTGGCATCTATGGCACCATGACCATTTTGTTTATTGCCTACATCTGCCGATTCCTTATTCTTCAGATCCGTTCAAGTGTCACTTCATTCATGCAGTTGGATGCATCCATGGAAGAAGCCGCGCGGATATCCGGAGCCGGTTTCTGGCGTAAATGGACTGCTGTTCTGCTGCCCTTACTGCTGCCGGGTATTCTGACCGGAGGTATGTTGGTCTTCCTGACTGCCCTGACCGAGCTTACTGTATCGGCATTGTTATATTCATCAGGTTCACAGACCATTGGTGTTACCATATTTAGTTTTGAACAGGCAGGAGATACTCTCTATTCAACTGCATTGTCCAGTCTGATTGTCGCACTTATTGCGGCAGGCGGCGTAATTTTGCTCATCGCTCAACGTTGGGCAACTCGTAAGGGAGTGAAGTCATGAGTATCCAGATTCAACAGGTCAGCAAATCCTTCGGAAGTTACCAGGCACTTCATTCCATTGATTTAACGATTAAGGATGGCGAATTCGTCGCGATCCTTGGACCGTCAGGCTGTGGAAAAACCACATTGCTGCGCATCCTTGCCGGATTTGAGCAGCCAAGCAGTGGTAATGTACTCATGGACGGCAAGGTAGTTGCAGGTTCAGGGACATTGCTACCTCCGGAGAAACGCAGAATTGGCATGGTGTTCCAGTCCTTCGCACTTTGGCCGCATATGAATGTTTCCGAACATGTCCGTTTTCCCATTAGAACACATAAATCAACACCTCCTCATATTAAAAATAACGAGCAGAACCGCATTCAGGAAGTCCTGAATATGTCTGGACTGTCCCATCTGGCTGAACGTATGCCGCATGAGCTATCCGGAGGGCAAAAACAACGCGTCGCTATTGCACGCGCCATCGCTCCCCAGCCCTCATTGCTGCTGATGGATGAACCACTCAGCAGTCTGGATGCCATGCTTCGCATGGATATGCGGCGTGAGATTCAACAAGTACATCGGAATACGAAATCAGCCGTAGTTTATGTTACGCATGATCAGGGCGAAGCCCTTGCCATGGCTGACCGAATTATCGTGATGAAGGATGGGCGTATTGAACAGGCTGGCACGCCGCAGGAGATTTATTTACGGCCTGAGACCGAATTCGTGGCGAGGTTTGTATCGAAGTCGAATTTGGTCAAAGGTCACTGGGATGCAGATATGTTCGTCCCTGAAGGCGGTACGAATATTGCTTGGCCTGGCAAGCATGTTGCACACTATTTTAAATCCAACGGGTTGTACCCCGTTAGACCCGATGAGTTCCATTTACAACCTTCCAGTGAAGCTGGAATAATGGGCGAGATCGCCAATGTTCAGTTTCAAGGGAAAGAATTTCACTATGATATTCGTAGTGATACGAAACGTTGGGAAGTCATCTCCCCTCTTCCTTTCGCCCTGAATGAACAAGTAAGTTTGAGTCTTTCTTCCGTCGGCGGTGAAGGAGTGTGACGTTATGACTCAAAGCCCAAAACTGATTTTCTTTGACATTGATGGTACGCTGCTCGACCGCCATAATCGAATTCCCGCTTCCGCGAAACAAGCCGTTCTTGCGTTAAAGCAAGCCGGACATGTGGTCGCTTTAGCTTCAGGGCGATCTCCTTTTATGTTGGAACAGGTTCGGCTTGAACTGGAGCTGGAGTCTTATGTTAGTTTCAATGGACAATATGTGATGCATCAAGGAGAACTCATTCACAGTAATCCCATCTGTTCGGAAGCTTTGGAGCAATTGTCTTCATTCGCTGAGTTGTCGGGACATCCTCTCGTTTATCTGGATCATTCACAGATGAGCTGCAGTCAGGAATATCATCCGCATGTAGACCTTTGTCTAACTTCGCTTGGTGTCACGTATCCTGGGTTTAGCAAAAGCTTTTGTACAAATAGACTCATCTATCAGACGATGTTATTCTGCTCACCAGAAGAGGAAACGGTATACCGTGAAAGGTTTCGTGATCTCCACTTTGTACGCTGGCATCCGTTGTCCATGGACGTTCTGCCCGCCGGAGGCTCCAAAGCCGAAGGGGTTTCCCGACTCGCAGACCGCTTGGGATTCTCCCCTGAACAGGTGTATGCTTTTGGCGATAACTTCAATGATCTGGAGATGTTCCGTTATGCAGGCTGCAGCATTGCCATGGGCAACTCCCCGCATTCTCTACAACAACTGGCGTCTCATGTTACAGCAAGTGCGGAGCAGGACGGGATCTGGCATGGTCTGAAATGGGCTGGATTGTTGTAAAGAAAAAACAAGTAGCAGACCTCTTCTCCTTGTAGCAAAAATATGAGTACGCAAAGACCTCCTCTATTAACATAGGGAGGTTTTTCAATTTGTCTGTTGATACCTTTCATGTTCCTTATAAAATACATCGTATAGGTCAGGCAGTATAACAGGTGAAAAAGCAAAAAAGCCGCTTAAATAGCGACTTTTAATGGGATTCGTTCTTCTTCATTATTTATTGAAATTAACCTTCTCTGTACCGCCCTCAAAAATGATGGATGTGTCCCGCGGCTTCGATTCCGCAATTTTACGACCGCCTCTGTAGGAATAAAGTACGCCGGCTTGTTTGCGAACAGCCTCATATTCGTTCTCTGCTTCAAGTACGATGAAGTTAGCAGGTTTACCTTCTTCAATACCGTATACATCCTCAATGTGTAACGTTCTAGCGCTGTTTTTTGTAATGAGGTCAATTGAATTCACGATCTGGTCGTAACCAAGCAACTGCGAAGCATGAATCCCCATGTGCAGTACTTGCAGCATGTTGCCTGTACCGAGCGGATACCAAGGATCGAAGATGTCATCGTGACCAAAGCACACATTCAGACCTGCTTCCTGCAGCTCTTTAACCCGCGTCAGCCCTCTTCTTTTCGGATACGTATCGAAGCGTCCTTGCAGGTGAATGTTGACCAGTGGATTAGAGACAAAGTTCAAATCAGCCATCTTCAGCAAACGGAACAACTTGTACGTATAAGCGTCATTATAGGACCCCATCGCTGTCGTGTGACTTGCCGTTGTGCGTGAACCAAGTCCGCGTTCGTAGGCTTCCTTGGCAACAACTTCAACAAAACGGGATTGCTCGTCATCGATTTCATCACAATGGATATCGATCAGACGGTCGTATTTTTCAGCCAGATCAAACGCAACTTTCATTGAATCAACGCCGTATTCCCGTGTGAATTCGAAATGTGGAATGCCGCCGACCACGTCAACGCCCATTTTCAGTGACTCTTCCAGTAATTCTGCCCCGTTTGGATAAGAGTGAATGCCTTCCTGTGGAAAAGCAACAAGCTGGATGTCCATATATGGAGCCATCTCTTCTTTTACTTCAAGCATTGCTTTAACAGCAATCAAGCTTGGATCGGTAACGTCCACATGGGTCCGTACATGCTGGATGCCCTGTGCCAATTGCCACTTGAGTGCCGTTTTGGAGCGTGTTTTGACATCCTCATGTGTTAAGAAAGCCTTACGCTCTGACCAGCGCTGGATACCTTCAAACAGCGTTCCGCTTAGATTCCATTCTGGCTCGCCTGCGGTTAACGTTGTATCGAGATGAATATGTGGCTCAATGAAAGGTGGCAGAACAAGCGATCCGTTGACATCCAGGATTTCCTCATTTTCAGTCACTTCCAACGATTGTGTGATTCGTTCAAACTTTCCGTCTTTCACAACGATATTCCATAGTCCTTCTTTACCCCGCAATTTTGCGTTCTGTATAATCATTTATTTTCCCCATTTCTTTGGTTTCTTTCGCAGGAACAATCAGCATCAAGACGATATAGGCCACTGCTGTACCAAGCAGTGCGTTCAATGGTGTTACGCCAGGAGCCAGTTGGGCGAATGCCACGCCGATGGCCCAAGCCACCATCGCTACCCAGTTTACATTTTTGAATGACATGTCAGCAAATGGCTTATAGTTTCTACGTTTCACAATGAAGTAATCTGCGATAATAATAGCCCCGATGGACGGTACCGCCGCGCCCAGAACGTTCAGGAAACTGACGAAGTTGTTGTACATCCACATGGCGAATACGGTACCCACGATGCCGTTAACGATGACGAAGAATTTCTTTGAGATTTTGGTGATGTTCGCAAAACCAAGACCCGAAGCGTACAGTGCATTATCATTCGTTGTCCAGATATTCAGGCCCAGAACGATAATTGCCGGGATCATTAACCCTTGCAGGAACATGACCTCTGAGATATCGGCCAGGTTATAGGCCATCGCACCAACTGCACCGAACAGAAACATGAGTGAGTTACCCAGGAAGAATGCAATCACTGTTGCGGTAACTGCCTGTTTCGATGTCCGGGAAAACCGCGCAAAATCGGGTGTCAGTGTTCCGCCGCTTATAAATGATCCGATACAGATCGTTAATGCTGCCGCCGTGGTAAGCGACTGAGTCGGCGTGTATTCAAGCAACCCTTGCAGACCACCCAGCGAACCTGCCCCTTCGAACATGGAGTAACCACCGAGAATGGCAATCGCAGGAACCGCGATATATCCGAGAATGACAAGTGACTTCATACCGAAGATGGCTGATGCTGTCATGGCAAGTCCGAACACGATGATGAGCAGGTACACGTTCCAGTCCATGGCTGTGGCAACCGGGATTGCGAACATGGCTACACCAACACCGAACCATCCAACCTGAGTGAAGCCTAACAGGAACGAGGGCAGATACGACCCTTTTGCACCGAACGCATATTTAGCGAGCAAATGTGTGGACAGGCCCGTTTTGGCAGCGATATGTGCCAGTGCCCCTGTGTAGATACCGAGCACCAGATTGCCTGCAAGTACGATGCCAATGAACTC
Source organism: Paenibacillus sp. SRL342 (assembly GCF_984798905.1). NCBI lineage: Bacteria > Bacillati > Bacillota > Bacilli > Caryophanales > Paenibacillaceae > Paenibacillus > Paenibacillus sp. SRL342. The sequence goes on along the minus strand of NZ_OZ481790.1, from coordinate 3,615,947 downwards.
CATGAACGTCAAGCTAACGCCCAATGTCCCTCCTGCCAGCATGCTTGCTGAGAAAAATGTAAAACCGAGCATGACGGATAACGTCTTCCAAAATTGGTTTCTTTGTGCGTTCGGCACAGCTTGCCATGAAAATTCTTGATCTTGTTTGCTCATCAGAATACCCCCAACATAAAGTGTATCTGATACCAAAAAAAGCAGAAAAAAGAGGCTACTCGTCAAGTTATACACTGACAAGTAGCCTCTTTTTGCATCATAACCCGCGCGAAGACACAGAGCATCCCATGACGGGATAAGCCCTGATTCTCGCGTGATTATGAAATCCGCTGCCCTTGCCAGCCTCTCTGGACTGAATTAAAGGTACCAGTATTCAATTACATACTATTATTTTGGAAAAACCTGCAGTTGTCAATGTCATTATTATCCAAAGGTTATTAATTCCTTATACAGCAAGCTGTTTTTGATCACGCATACTCCGATGACAACACACCTGCGGATTGAAAATAAAGCAACGAACAAATAGATGCACGCATTGACATTTGTACAAATAAATTCACTGCGTTTTTTTCATTGTAAGCCGCTGAAAAGGCACCTATAATTACGTTGTAATTGATAATAGTTATCAATGAGAAAAAGAGAACTCAGGGGGAAACAATGATGAACAGTACAATTAAGAAACACCTATTCATATGGGGAGCATGCTTCCTTCTTCTATCCGTCCTTGCAGCATGCAGCCGTTCGGAAAGCGCTCCTTCACAAGAAGCTGTGAAGACCAACGAACAAACGACAAAAAGCTATACAACCCAAACAGGCGAAGTGATTGAAATACCCACTCAGCCGCAACGGGTGATCTATCTTGGTTCAACACTTGGAGATCTCCTCGCCATGGATATTCCCGTCGTTGGAGCCAATCTGATTCATGCTTCCGAAAGCTATATTGTAGACCGATTAGAAGGTATTGAGGATGTCGGAAATCCTGGTGATTTGGAGGCAATAACAGCCTTGCAGCCTGACTTGATTTTGAATGGTTATAACCAAGATGCTGACCGAAACACCGCTTTTTCGAAGATTGCGCCTACCATTCCGTTCAACTCGGCGTTACCATTTACGGAACGTGTCCGCGAACTTGGCAACATTTTTGGCAAACAGGATGAGGCAGAGCAATGGATCAGCAGATTTGATACAAAAGCGGAAGCGATGTGGGACAAGATGAATGTGGCAGAGGGCGAGACAGCGACCATCTTCTTGCAGTTGGGTAAACAGCTCTATGTGATGGGCAATCGTTCATTGGGTGTAGTCTTGTATCAAGAGCACGGATTTGCAATTCCACCAGCAATCCAGCAAAACATTATCGACAAGGAGCTAACATTCGTCGAACTTTCGGAAGAACTAATGCCGGACTATGCAGGAGATCATCTCTTTGTCCTAACGCTGGATAATGACGAAAGTCGAGCTGAATCTGATCGGTTGTTACAGAGCACACTATGGAAAACATTGCCGGCCGTTCAGCAAGGACACGTTTACACAGCATCAGCCGATTGGAATACCGACAACCTGCTGGCACTGGAGCAATTGCTTGATGAACTACCGAAATGGATGAATCAATAATATCGCATAGATAACGTCAAAAATCCTCCAACCCCTTTGGGTTATGGAGGATTTTTGGATTTTGTAAACTTTTACTGCGTGTAATAAGGTCTGTAACGAAACATTCTCTAACGTGTAAAATGTGGTAAACTAGTAATTGAGAATTATTATCACTAGATCGGAGTGCTCCAGAATGCAAATGGCTTCCCTTTACATCCAACTGCAGCAGCATGATCTGCTTCAGCTCACACCACTGCAGGAAACCAATCATCATAATCCATCAACCAAGAGCAAGGCTGCCAATGAATATACATTGCTTATTGCTCTGGATCATGGAATTCGGCTGTTAACAAACAACATCTCCCAAGATCTGAGCCAAGGCAGTTGTATTCTGCTCCCTACTCAGCAATCATACATTGTCAAAACGATAAAAGAGCAAGCGCATATAGCTCGGTTTACCTTTCTTGCTTTTCAAGTGGATCAGTTGACTCTGCTTCCGGCTTGCCCTCCTCTTATTCTGGGCTTTCCTTACAGGCTGTCTCTTTCTACTATAAAATTGGCGTTGACAGGAGAGGACTGGATCTCTCCGCTGCCTTTGCAATCAAACAAGCAAAATCGGTTGCAGGAGAAGAAATTTACGCCTACGCATCATTCAAAATCAGCAGTTACTCAGGTCCGGCTGCAACTGATACTTAGCCTGATGGCTCAGCTAGAAAGCGCTGCTCCGCCAGTGCAAAATGATCAAGCGGTACAGCGTACACTCAGCTATATGGAGCAGCACTTCAACGAAGATCTTACCGTAGAGCTTTTGGCCGAAATGGCCGGCATGGTACGATGGCAATATAGCAAATTGTTTAAGGTGATGACTGGCAAGAAGCCGACGGACTACCTGACAGAGATTAGGGTCCAGCACGCTAAAAGACTACTGTCCCGTTCTACCGAGACCTTACGTGAAATATCCCGACAAGTCGGTTTTAAGGATGAGTATTATTTCAGTCGACGCTTTCATCAGCTCACAGGACACCCTCCCCGGGAATACGCCAATATACTAAGACGTACCAGGCAAAGAACGATAACCGATTCCCTCGGCAGGCAGATTTCCCTCCCAGATGCGGCTATACGAATCGTGGCCACAGGTACCAATACCCTTGGTGAGTTGCTTGCTATCGGTATCCGTCCAGTCGGCGCGGGTATAACTACAATGAAATCACAAGTCATATATCGAAACAAACTGCATCAGATCCCGGATATTGGGCTGCAAGGCGTACCGGAACAAGTCTCCCTACTGAACCCTGATCTTATACTGTTAGGCAACTATAGTGAGCAGCAGTTACCTCGACTGGATGCCATTGCCCCTACCATCGTTTATCACGAATCAACCAGCACTTTTGAGCGTCTTCGTTATATTGCGGATCTTTTCGGTCGAATCAGAACGGCTGAACAGTGGATCGACCGCTATGAGGAGAGTGTCAGGAGGATACGGCGACAATTGGCGGATGATTATATTGCAGGAGAACGAGCAACTGTTTATCTGGTGCTGGGCAGAAACATATATGTTATGGGACAGACGGGATTTGCTGCTACCGTGTATGAATCACTTGGCTTTCGACCCACTGAATCCGTAAATAAACTGATCATTAATGGCAGACCTTGGATACAAATCGATCACAATAAAATCACACAATACGCTGGAGACCGAAACTTCGTGATGATACCTCAGGAGGAGATGCATTTAAATATTCCTTCTCCACTCCAAAGTTTGGTTGGCATGTTGGCACCCGGTAATGTACATGTAGTAGAAGCTGGCTGGAATTACGATGATCCTCTTACGCGTGAGAGGTTACTGACGGTTCTCCCCTCTATTTTTGCTAAGGAAGGACTGGCACCTGTACTAGCAAATGGAAAAAATAAACCGTGAAGCACGGTTTATTTTTTCAAAACATTTTCACCATCTTACGATATGTGTTCAACAACCTCTGGTAATACTCTTTCGTATTCCTTATATAAAACATACCGATTAACACCTCTAGAAGAGTTAAGTGCTTCATGCGCGTGCTGAATAGCGATATCACGGTTTTCTGCTTTGAGTTCAATACCCGCGAGCAATGTTGATCGCATCCACTGTTTTTTAATGGATTGAAGTCTTTCACGCGCATCTTCACTTTTCCCGTCTTCCAAGAGTAGAATGGTTTCGTAATATGTACGGTAGTCCGATAAGCCGATATGAGGTACAGCTTGTCGGATGGCAAACATATCCTTGCAATATAATCCGTAAGCTGCCTTGAACTGTGCTTGTGTTGTTCTTCGCTTATATTTCTGCATAATCTGCTCCATAACTAGTTCTACCTCATCATCAAGTCTGTTTGCAAGGACATAAATAATGTATGTCCCAGGTGTATTTTGCTGCTTGGATAAAAAGGACTCTAAACGATCTATACGCTTATCAAATACTAAAGGATAAAAAACATGCTTAATAAATGCGATAAGAATGGTAACGACTACACCCCCTAATGTCCAAAATAGTGAATAGTCATTCCAGCTCATAAACAAAACAAAGACAAACACCGCCAAATAAAAAACGAATTCCCCCCAAGATTTCCTCATATGTATCTCCTTCGAATAGAAAAATAACCAGCAAGTCTATATTATATCAAATTTAATTCCCCTTTTTGTATAATATTAGGAAACAAAAACCGCGAAAAATATTCTATCTGTCGCAAAATCAAGCCTGACTAGATATACTGATACAACAAAAAAGCCGCTATATTAGCGACTTTCAGTTGAAATAATTGAATTTATTATTGTGCACTTAATAGTTCTTCAAAAGCTTTTATGTTCGTGTCAAAATGAGGAACGGTTTGCGTTTCTTCAGCAGATTTGACCAGTTGTACAACTAAATCATTATAAGGTGTCGCAATTCCAGTACCTTCTGCCCTGCTGGAAACAACCCCGTTAATATAATCAATCTCTGTTTTGCGGTTCTTCTCCAGATCTTGAAGCATGCTTGCTTTGAGCAATCTGGAGGGCTCCATCACGTAACGTAATGTTTTCACCCGTTCAGGAATATCTTCTTTGCTGTTCAGTTCGAGTGAAGCGATGTCGAATCCATTCATTTTAACCAAGGTAACCCCATTGGAGCGAGCAACTTTAATCGTCTCGTCCGCAATATGAGCTGCACTCACAATGCCGGCTTCATGATCGATAATGTCTCCGTATTCCCCATTCAATGCAGCGGACAAACCACTGAATGCATTGTTAATCAACAATTTGGACCATTTGGTTCCAACCAGGTTATCGGAAATATGTGTTCCACCCACAAGATCCAACACCGATTTCACGCGCTGAATTCGTTCGGTGATTTCACCATTTAATTCGCCAATCTGAAAAGCGTACTGCTTAAATTGAGTGTACTCGGTAGTCAGACTTGATACACCTGGTTCAATGAACGTAGCGCCAAATTCAACGGAGCCTGCAATGACACGTTTTTCACCCACGATGGACGCCACTTTTTCTTCCGGAATCCCGTTCTGCAAGGAACACACCATACTGTCTTCTTTCAAAAATGGAAGTAATTCCTGAAGAATTGAATCGTTATAAAGTTGTTTGGTTAATAGTAAAACGAGGTCATACTGTCCTGATTTTTGATCAGGAGTAATTGCGTTTACTTTGGCCTGAAACTCTGTAGTACCTGTTACTCTAGCACCTGTCTGATTTAAAGCATTTACATGTTCCTGATATGCATCAATTAACTCAACGTCCAGTCCCCCATCCGCAAGGTATGCCCCGACGATGGTTCCCAAAGATCCTGCGCCTACAATTGCAATTCTCATTTTAATTTCCTCCTTATTTTTCTTCCAGATAGTTATATACAGGTTGTGCTGCGTTTAAGGTTAGGTTGGTAAGGATATGAGAAGCGGACACCACTTCCAACACAGGCAGATCTGCAAGAGGTGCAAGCGCATGTTCGAACAGTTGAAGTCGGGCAGGTCCTGTCCAAGCTTCCTTCACTTCGATGTCCGTAATTTGAGTACGGATCAGATCACATATTCTTAAATTCCCGGTATAGTCCGTAGCAATCTTAATCATAAAATTAGGTCGGCATATTTCACGTTTGGCGAACTCCTTATCCATCTCCACATGTTTATAGCCCATCGTTGCCGTGGCTACACGCAGCGTCCCATAATCTAGTGTGCCAACAAGTGTATCTGAATCGGTATACAACTTGGGCGCACCCAGCTTTTTCGGATAGGCGGTGAGCTCTCGACCACTTGCAATCGCGGGGAAATTATCTACATACATCGAATGTACATAATCGCCTTCCTCCCCATTGAATTGTACAGGGATAACTTGTCCAGCTTCTGTATAAGCACCCAGTCCAGAAACATCTGGCATCCACATCACTTCGAATTTAACCAGTGGTTCCGTAATTTCGAGAGGTTCTGGTACGGCTGCCCACAACGCTTTTTCATCAGTTCGGTAAATAATATTCAAGTATTCACGATTCACGAATTTGTACGGTGGCATCGGGTATGCCGGAGCCGTTAGGGGTGTATTCAGATTTTTAGCTATGTTATTCACATCGATTTTCATCAAAGACACCTACCTTATAAATTTAGTTGAATTTTGTTAGTTAAAATTTGATCTGTATCTCATAAAAAAATTCTACATCAATATTTAAATTTAATATAATACATAATAAGTACTATATATATTTATCAGAATAAATAAGGAGTGCAGATAAATGGAATTGCTTCAGCTCAAATACTTTCAGATCGTTGCCTATACTGAGCATATCTCCAAGGCAGCTGCGCAATTGAATATTGCTCAACCTTCCCTAAGCTTGACGATTAAAAGACTTGAGGATGAACTGGGTACCCCTCTATTTCATAGGAGAGGACGAAACATTCAATTGAATCCCTCAGGTGAAATTTTATTGAAACATGTGAACAGGATTTTTATTGAAATTGAAAATGCAGAGATGGAGATTAAAGCGGAGGAACAGCAAATATCCAATACAATCCGGATCTCAATTACGAATACTCGGTTCCTCACAGGTCTCATTAGTGACTATATCAACGGTTCCCCCGAAACCAAGCTTCATCAGGGTATTGGGACCCGCAGTGAAATTATTACAGGTTTGAAGAAAGGTGACATGCATCTGGGGATTACGGGGCATCCGATTCAGGATGAGGAGATTGAGAGTGTTGTCCTGGTTGAGGAGGATATTGTTCTGGTTGTGCCCACGGATCATGCATACGGCGGAGAGACAAGAATTTCATTAAATGTTGTTGCAAATGAGCCCTTTATTGCCCTTGCCGATAATAAGGAGTACAGCCGATTTACCACCATGCTCTGTGAAAAAGCAGGTTTCCTGCCCAATCATGCATTTGAGGTCGATTCTCATACCCTGCTTGAAATTATCAGGCTTAATCAGGGTGTTGCATTACTTCCGATCTCCGTATGTAGAGCACTGGGGTTACGTTATGTAAAAATTGCTGATGATTCCGCTATATATCCAATTAGCCTCTCCTGGGTCAAACAAAAATGGTTATCTCCTGCTGTAAGAGAATTTCGTAATTTTATTACTTCGTACTATGAAGACCATGCTGGATTGTTTAAAGTGGAGTAGGATTTCTTGATACATGACAAACGATAAAAACAAAGACCACGTAGTCCCTTGGAAGGAACCGACGTGGTCTTTGATCGTTATCTACTCTTAGCTATACTGCAGTCTATCCTTGTACCAAACGTCAGGAATCATCTTACGCTCCAATTCCAACAATTCATGGATGATCTTGTCCGCGTCACTGATGGAATTCACGAGCGGGTCGGTGAGCATCGCCCTTCTCAGCTTCTCGTAGCTCTGTTCCAGAACAGCTTCAACCGTAAGCTCATGCGTATCCAGTACAAGTTCTTGCATCCCTCTAATTCCGCGCGGCATTTCGCCTACATGGAGTGGCTTCACTCCATCCATATCTACATCGCACAGGAGTTCCAGGAACGAATCGTTATTCATATTGGTTACGGCGCCTTGATTGAGCGTATTGATAAAGAACTTTTTGCCCAAGTTCCCCACCATATTCTCAATGATGTCGGTCGCATGATCCGGTCCAAAGGTGCTCATATAATCGGCAATCGGGATGTTCCCTGCAAGAAAGTCATCCACCTGACGCCACATTTCGTCATGACGCTCATACCTGTCCTCTGTCTCCCAGATCGATAATGGAGGAATGGTGTCCGCAGTTTTGCCGAGACCCTGCCAATACCGCACGTATTCCTTCGTATGCGCCGTACAAGTGGGAATGATTCCGAAAATATCATATAGTTCATAGGTAATCGCATCGTTAAAAAGAGCTTTTGCGCCGCGATCACCGCCGTTATTCTCATCACCTGCCAGCTTGCGCATGGCTTCTGCAATTGTGGGCATCACATTTTTTCCTTCATACTCGGCTTTGAGCAGCCAAGTGAAATGATTAACACCCGCGATACGAAAATCGAATTTCTGGTTGATCTCTTCGGTGAACTGGCTTGTATTTTCAATGATTCCGGCTCGTACAGCATAATAGGCTTTTTTATGCGGCATATGATGACTATCGCACAGCGCAAATGATTTGAGACTGGGTGCATATCGATGTAATGCGATGCCATGAACGGTAGACGGGTTAATATAATTGATCACCCAAGCATCCGGACACAACTCCTCAATGTCTTTAGCACATTCCATAATAACCGGCAGTTCCCGCATCGCGCGAAAGATTCCACCAGGGCCAATTGTATCGCCGGAACACATACGAATTCCATACTTTAGAGAAACCTGGCAGTCAATGCCCCGATATTTCACCGATTCTTCCGCAAAGCTGAGCACAACGAAGTCGGCTCCCGGTAGTACCTCTCTTCGGTCCACTGAACCCTCAATCTTTAGGGATACGTTGTTCTCCTTGGCGACCATCTCCGCTAGTTTTACCATTTTCGAAAGCCGTTCCTCGTCCGTATCCACCAAAGCCAGCGTTCCCTGATTCAAATATGGGGAGTGTACCATCTGCCAGATGGACTGCCGACCAAAAAACAGGCTGCCCGCCCCAATAACAACTACCTTTGGATGTTGTGTACTTGTAGCATTCATCAATAACCCCTCCTCTTAACGATATAAGTTCATTATAGGTGAGTGAGCTGGAATCGGAATGTGTGATAGTTTTCAAAACATGTCATATCGTACGATAGTTAACAAGAGATAAATCCTTTGTTATGATAGTGAAATATAAAGGATGTCATAAAGTCGAGAGGATTAGGTTGGATTAGATGCACACAGGAACTGTAAATATGAGTATAATCGACGAACTTTCGGAGTATATCACACTTCGCATGAGCTCTTATTTGGAACAAACGCATGACGGCAATTGGACGGAGCACAAGTCTCATTCCGATTATGATCTGTGGTTCATTACAGCAGGCTCCCTCAAGATTACCATCGATGGAATCGAGCATATGGCGAACCCGGGTGACGTCGTGTTTTTTTATCCGGATATGCCCTACACGGCTTCCACGACTGGAGAGTTGTGCCGATTCGTATACATGCACTTTGATTTCAGCATCGCTGAGCAGAAACGAATTCTCAGCGAGTTTCAACTCCCAGGCATCGTACCTGGCAATCTGATTCAAGAGGAATCAACGCTGTTCACCTCGTCCTATCGAAGATTCAAGCAGAGTAGCGGCGCTTCCGCCAGTCCACTTTACTTGAAAGCCTCTCTGCTTCTCGTCATCGCCAAAATTTTGGAATTACACGGGCAAGGCCTGTATCACGGTGAGTTTCTGAAAGACCGAAAACCGAGGAAGATCGAAGGAAGTCTGGAGGTTCTGCAGAATGTCTTTCCATACGTGGATGCAAATCTGCATCGTGCCATCCGAGTTAACGAACTTGCAGATATTGCCGGCGTCTCTGAGAAATATTTTATTTCTTTGTTCAAAAAAATTCTCGGTATTACACCGGGGCAGTATATCAATCAGATCAAAATGAACCGGGCGAGAGACTATCTGTACGAGAAAAAATATACGATCCAGCAAATTGCCGGATTTCTAGGTTATCCCGACCCCTTTACGTTCTCCAAAGCATTCAAAAAATTCTACAACGTGCCCCCTTCCAAATTCGAATAACATGCCGCAGACAAACAAAGAGGCAACCGGTCAATCCGGCTGCCTCCCCACTTGATGAATCCTTGGTTATTCAGGGTTTAGTTTACGTACAGCTCCCTTCAGCGTTCCTCATACTCAAAAGGAGCTTCAGTGGAATACATCTCATGGAAAAATCCTTTATACGGTATAGCCTCTTCCAGACATTTAATGAGATACAACAGTTCTTCGTTAGCTTCTGGTTCTTCGCCAGCACGCTGCATTTCCTCAAATTGACCTAGAATATTCTCCAAGAGAGTGACTTGAATAAATAAAGGCAGCTTCTCCAGCATCGAATCTTCGATCTTGGTTTCGGAAGTATATCCAGCGAGGGCGGTTTGGAAATAGTCATCCATGAACTGTTTGCGTTTATCCGCATCCGGCTCAAACTGAATCCAGCCGACGCCGTGCGTCCATAGATCTGCCAGATCATACATATACCAACCGAAGCATGAATTATCAAAATCATACACGGTGATCTGACCGGTATCAAAATCGATCGAGTAATTCCCGTCATTATAATCAAAATGGATCATGCCGAATGTCTCTTGGTTTGTATCCAAACCTTGTAAGGTATTCAGGAGCTCAACCATCTTCTCCTTAAGCAGAGGGAATGATTCAGGTACCAGATTATCGATATATTCACCGCTGTAATTGTCAATCAAATGATGCCGGCGATGGACGGGAGTGTACCCTTTCGATAGTTGATGCATCCTGCCCAGAACTTTTCCGCTATTATAATAGTATTCGCTAATTGGGACCCCTTCACGGTACTGATAATGGTTTTCTACCAGCAACTTCCCCTTGGCTTTTACAAACATACAGATAAAGAACGTATGCTCATTATAAGTGATCTCTTCTAACAGATGACCCTTTTTCGAGCTAACTACATTCGAGACACTTGCACCGTGCTCAAACAGATACCGGACATACTCCAGTTCGGCAATGTAATCTTCCCGCTTTCTGTCAGGCAAAAAAGACACCCGTAGAATTAGCGATTCACGCCCCTCTTGCTCGCAAGTGTAAACGACATTACGTCCACCCTCATGAGGCGGAATAAGCTGAATATTGTAACCCTCCAGATGAAACAGCTGGGGTACCAGCGTCAGTACATGCGTATTGCTGATGTTAACAGCTTCGTTAAAATTAATAATAATCTCCTCCAGTAAACATTGTTTGGACGGTTTCCCGCACTGCAATGTCCACAAAAGGAATCCCTGTAACGCAAATATCCTTCTGTGAACCTAAAGCAAAATCACCTTGTTAGACATTGAATTCACTCCTCTTGTTTGAATATCACAAGTTTACATAATTATCCCTGATTTTACTAGTGTAAAATAAAGAACCGCCCATACGGGCGGCGTGTAAGAATTTTGTATAATTACAGGATTTCTCCGTTCGTTTCAATAACTTGTTTGTACCAGTAGAAGGAATCCTTGCGGGTTCTTTCCAATGAACCATTGCCGGCATTGTCTTGATCTACATAAATGAAACCATAACGTTTGCCCATTTCAGAAGTCGAGCAGCTAATGATATCGATAGGTCCCCAGCTAGTGAAACCCATCAATTCAACGCCGTCAGCGACAGCTTCTTTCATCTGTTCAATGTGGCTGCGCAAGTAATTGATGCGATAAGGGTCATGCACTGCCCCGTCCTCTTCCGGTGTGTCGATAGCACCCAGCCCGTTCTCAACGATGAAGAGCGGCATCCGGTAACGATCATACAATCGGTTCAGCGCGACGCGAAGACCAATTGGATCGATAGGCCATCCCCATTCGGTAGCTTTCAGATGCGGGTTTTTGATCTGACTGACCAGCATACCAGAGTTGCTGTTGTCATTGGGATCATATTTTCCGATATACGTCATGTAATAACTGAAAGCAATAAAGTCCACGGTATTGTCCCGGATAATGGCATCGTCCTCAGGAGCTTTAACCAGTTCAATGCCGTTTTCCTCAAAATATCTTTGCATATAGGATGGGTATTCGCCTCGTGCCTGCACCTCTGGGTAGAACAGGTTCATCTGATCTTCCTTCAGCGTCTGCAGAACGTCCTCCGGTTTACTAGAAGCAGCATACGTTTCCAGACGGCAGATCATACAGCCGATTTGTGCATTCGGCATTTTCTCTTTTCCGCTTTTGACAGCCAGCGCACTAGCTACAAACTGATGATGCGTTGCCTGATAAGCCACTTGCTCCGGGTTCCCCTTGATTTTATCTTCCAGAATGCCGCCGCCAGTATACAGACTTGTCAGCATCATGTTCATTTCATTGAAGGTGATCCAGTATTTCACTTTGTCTTTGTAACGGTCAAACAGCGTATTGGCAAATTTCAGATACAGATCGATCATCTCGCGGCTTTCCCAGCCGTTGTATTTGCGGGTTAACTCAACGGGCATCTCGTAGTGAGAGATCGTTACGAGCGGCTCAATGCCGTATTTCAAAAGTTCGTCGAGCACGTTATCATAGAAGGCAAGTCCAGCTTCATTGGGAACTGCTTCTTCTCCTGTTGGGAAGATCCGTGTCCACGCGATCGAAAGACGAAACACTTTGAAACCCATCTCTGCAAACAAGGCAATGTCTTCTTTGTAGCGATGATAGAAATCCACGCCGTTCCGTTTCGGGAAATATACGTCTGTGTTACCGCTCAGATATTCTTCCAATTGAACAGAATCCACGTCGAAGGTAAAATCCTTGCCATTGCGCTCCTCATGTGGAACGAATGGAGCCATGTCTGAGGTAGATAGTCCTTTGCCGTCTGCGTCATATGCACCTTCGAGCTGATTGGCAGCGGTAGCTCCGCCCCATAAAAATCCTTCAGGAAATGAGTGTTTAATTGTTTTTGTCATGTTATTTCTCTCCTTTTTTTGTATGTGGTATGCATGAAGCTGTCAACGAACGGTGAGGAGAAGCAATTCATTCATTGGAATCACCCCCTTCACCTGAACAGGTACTACATCGAGGTAATCCGGCGTATTGGTTACAATGACTGGTGTCACAAGATCAATACCCGCACCCTGGATGCCATCCATATCAAATTCCAGAAGCAAATCACCCTTCTTCACTTCTTGTCCAGCAACAACCTTCACGTCAAAATATTTCCCTTTGAGCGACACACTGTTTAGTCCAACATGAATGAGAATGTCGATTCCACTGGATGATGTCAGCATTATCGCATGTTTACTTTTGGCAACCAACGTGACGGTTCCGTCAAAAGGAGCTGTAACACGTCCATCCTGCGGACGAATGGCAATACCTTTCCCGGTCATTTCCTCGGCAAACGTTTGATCGGGAAGCTCTGCGAGCGGCACCAATTCACCAATGAGCGGGCTGAAAACCTCTCCTTTCTTTTCCTCAATGGAATGTACTGTTACAGATGTCACCATTTCTTGAGAGAAGGCAGTGGTTGTCTCCTGTTCCTGTTCGGTTAATTTTTTTGCTGAGTCGGACATGGCAGAATCGCGTGTATTTGGCTCATCCCACTTGAGCAGTAAAGTCACCACGAAGGAAACGCTAAAGCTGATGCCTATTCCGATTAATGCATACCAGAAATTGGACATGCCACCATTCGGCCCAATGTATAACGGAAGTGAAAGCAATCCTGGTACAGCAAAACCGAAGCATTTCAGACCCACTGCAGTAATAAAGCCACCCCCTGCTGCTCCACCGATGAGTGAAGCGTAAAATGGTTTTTTCAGCTTCAAGGTGACACCGTACAGTGCGGGTTCAGTAATGCCAAGCAAGGCGGATATGCCACTGGATAAAGCAATGGATTTCATTCTTTTATCTTTGGTCTTGAGGAAAACAGCCGTGACTGCACCAGCCTGGCTCATATTGGTTATCAGGTTGATCGGCAGCAAAAGCACGTCATATCCGAGTTTGCTCAGATTCTGCAAGGTGCCTGGGAAGAACGCATAATGCATTCCCGTCATAACAATCAGAGGCATGAAGCCGCCAAGAATAATGCCGGTTAACGGACCCGAATGGGCAAAGAGCCAAGAAGTGCCCATTTCCAGATAGATACCCATGTAATTCCCTAGGGGGCCAATCGCAATTAATAGAATCGGCACCGTGATGACTAGTACAATCATCGAGGTAAAGATGACTTTGACCGGACCGGGAATAAAACGATCCACCCAGCGATGTACATAACTCAGAAGCCACACGCCCAGAATAATGGGAATAACGGACTGGGTGTAATTCACAATGGACACGGGTAGCGAGAGAAAACGGATCGGTTCAAGCTGGTTTGCCAGATACGCATCCAGCATCGTAGGATACAATAACGTTCCTGCAAGCGTCAGGGCGATATATTCATTCACTTTGAACTTGCGGGCAGATGATAGAGCCAGAAGAAAAGGCAAGAAATAAAAGGCCGCGTTTGCGATGGAAGACAGAACTTGATACTCACCGCTTTTCTCCTGTATCGCTCCAAGTGTAACGAGCAATGCCAGAATCCCCTTTAACATCCCTGTACCTACGATGGCAGGCAGAATCGGAGTGAAAATGCCGGAGATCGTATCCAAAACAGCATTAATCCCTTTAGAGCGTGGCGCGTCTGTTTCGGGCTTCGATATGCCACTCTGCTTCATCTGATCCTCGATTTGCTCATATACGGCTGCAACCTGGTTGCCAATGACCACCTGAAACTGATCGTTTTGAAACTGTGCGCCGAGCACACCATCGAGTGCTTTGATCTGTTCCAATTGAACTTTGTTTTGCTCTCGAACGTTAAAACGAAGCCGTGTGATGCAATGCCAGGCTTGGGTAATATTCTCTTGCCCTCCTGTTAACTGGATAATTTCTTTGGACAACTCCCGATGATTCATGCTGCTTCCTCCTTTTTTGGCGAAAAAAAAACCAAATGTAATACCGGCCCGCTGCAGATGCGGAGTCGGAAACATTTGGTGGTGCCTGATCGAATCAGTAACACTCCATATTCAATTCATATTGATGATGGTATAACTTCAAACAGGTTGTATGGAGATCAATCCGTATCGGTACGGGATGTCACTCTCTCGATGTGGATCATGAGATATACCATCTCATCGGGAGTAATCACGAATCCGCGTTGCTGCTCCATCGCATCCTTTATTTTGAGTGCGCATTGGAAGCTGACAGGATATCGCTCCGACAATACATCATATAGAAATTGCTGATCTTTAAACGAGAGCACTTCCCGGTTCAACTGACGAACAATGAAGTATCTCAGATGGGTGATGAACCTGGAAAAATCAGCAGATTCCTGATTCAGTGCCATTCCAAAATGTTCTGTCATGATACCTAAAATGTCATTAATCATCTGTGTAATTTTAATCGTTTGGTTCATACTGCCCGAGTCGAATTGTGAGTTCACGAAATGAAGGGCAATAGAGCTTGATTCACCAGATGGCAATGAGACTTGAAAAGCATCATTGATTTTTCGAACTGCCCATTCTCCGGCACGGTATTCGGCAGGATATAGATGGCGAATGTCCCAATGAAGCGGATTTTGCACATCCACGCCTTTTTTGAAACGATCCAGCGCAAAATGAATATGGTCCGCAAGTGTTAACAGGATCGAGTCATTCAGCTTTTTTCCGATTATCGTCTTGCCTTCTTCAATAATCTGATCCGTAATATCGATGACTTGCAGTGGGATATCACTGAGAAATTGTTCAACTCGCTGATATTTATCATTCGAGCCAATTCGGAACATTTTCTGGATCTGGCTCTGCTCAATCGGCTGTCCTTTTACTTTTTTGAAGCCAACACCCGTTCCGATGACAATGACTTCGCAGCCTTCGGCGTCTTCCGCCAGTGCGATGTTGTTATTTAACGATTTTTTAAACCTCATGATGCAATCACCCCCAGTATGCAAAAAGCACCACCAATGTCCAATTCACAAGTAATAAACAAACTTGTGGAATCCAGACTTTGGTGGTGCCTGATCGAATCAGTGACACTCCTTATATAGCTGTATCTTATATCAGCTATGTAATCGTTGTCAATACCATTACTCTGGAATTGTTCTGCAGGTGGTTCATCGTGGAACTTTCCCTCTATAAACTGACATCAAAACGAAAATCCTATTCGTCTGGAGTTTTATTTTCCTGAGCATCATAATAGTATCGAATCAGAATATCCTGATCATAGTTGCCAAAACCTTTGCCAAACAGGGTAAGCCCGCCTCGGCCATCTACTCCCTCTTCTGGCTTCAATCCAAAGGTCCAATAGGTGGATGCACCCAGATTCAGGTCTTGAACGCGCACGTCCGAGATGCGCTGACCATCCATAAACGTGCCTTCCCCGTTAATACGCAGCATTTTCAATACACCATACTGATTGACATCCAGCTTCCACCATTGTGGCGTATGTTTACCTTTCCGATCCCCGAAATCGCCAGGGCTTGTCCAAGTACCGAGATCACTGCCGTTAAGGGTAAAGCGAATATCAGACGGCCAGTTTTCGTTCACCTTTGGCGCTTCCGAGCTTAGTTCAAGGGAAATTTCAATCTCTCGAAGATGCTGATCATTATACAGATAATTGGGAATCTTATACTCAAGAAAACCTCGTGCCATCCAAAGGATTCCCGCGTTCACCCGATCCGGGTCCATAAAGCAGGCCGGTGTGTCGTACTGTCCAATCATCTGCGTAGTTGTCGCAATCCCGCAGGTCGGCCACGCTTCATAATCTGTATACTGACCTACCGGTATGGATATTTCATGGTAAGGAGCATCAACAGGCTCTGGTGACAGGTTAATAGTCATGAACTCTCGTACGATAAAACAGTACTTATAGGTTCCGCCGTTCTCCCGTTTCATTCGGCTACCGACAATTCCGGCTTTTTGCAGCTTGCTGACATGTGTACTTACAATAGCTTTGCTCAGAAAAAGCTCTTGGGCAAGCGCATTGATATGCATTTCTCTGTTTTGTAGCAGCAGGCGCACAATGTTTAATCGGGCTTCACTTGCCAGTGCCTCGTAAATTAGCAATGAAGCTGCATCTGTCCCAAGCATCATGATGTTCACTTCCTTTTTGAGTAAAATCGATCTATTTCAATCACAGGATTCGTTATTTAGCGAACTCATCAAAATGAACTTGCTCAATATATAAGCACTATGATACATATTAGATAACAAATCAAGGAATTGATTTTGCTTTTAAGCGAATTCAATATCACTGTTACTTCTTTCAAGAATATGAATTCATCCAATGGAGGTACATACCATGCTTACATCCAAAATGCTTATCGATAAAGACTTTCAGATTGCTGAAGTAGATCCGCGTGTCTATGGTTCATTTATAGAACATCTGGGACGGGCCGTATACGGCGGTATTTATGATCCAGGTCACCCTACGGCAGATGCTCAAGGTTTCCGTCAGGATGCCATTGAAGCGATTAAAGCTTTGAATGTGCCAATTGTTCGTTATCCGGGCGGCAATTTCGTATCCGGTTACAATTGGGAGGACGGCGTTGGTCCGGTAGCGGAACGTAAACGCAGACTTGAACTCGCTTGGTGGACGATTGAAACGAATGCAGTTGGAACAAACGAATTTGCAGATTGGGCCAAACTCGTTGGAACCGAAGTGATGATGGCTGTAAATCTGGGTACTCGCGGCATTGATGCGGCCAGAAACCTGATCG
This sequence comes from Paenibacillus sp. SRL342, assembly GCF_984798905.1. Classification (NCBI taxonomy): domain Bacteria; kingdom Bacillati; phylum Bacillota; class Bacilli; order Caryophanales; family Paenibacillaceae; genus Paenibacillus; species Paenibacillus sp. SRL342. The sequence continues at coordinate 3,598,571 of NZ_OZ481790.1, read as the reverse complement.
AATACTGCAACCACCCATCTGGCACATACTGGAGTGATCTGCGTATCTCTCACGGTTACAAGGACCCGCATAAATTCAAAACCTGGTGTCTAGGCAACGAAATGGACGGCCCTTGGCAGATTGGTGCAATGACTGCATATGAATATGGGCGTATTGCCAATGAGACCGCTAAAGCGATGAAATGGGTAGACCCGGATATCGAGCTTGTGGCTTGCGGCAGTTCCAGCCGTGACATGAGTACATTTGCAGATTGGGAAGCAACCGTGCTTGATCTCACCTATGAAAATGTGGACTACTTGTCCCTGCATCAGTACTACAACAACAACAAAGACAACACGTATGACTTCCTGGCGACATCGCTGGATCTGGATCAATTTATTGATAGTGTGGCTTCAATCTGTGATTTTGTACAAGCCAAGAAACGCAGCAAAAAGAAATTAATGCTGTCTCTGGATGAATGGAATGTATGGAAATCCATCGGCACAAGCCGTATGGAAGAACGTTGGCAGATTGCGCCTCCAGAGTTTGAAGATGTGTATACACATGAAGATGCACTGGCTGTGGGGTGTTATCTGATTACCATACTCAAGCACGCCGACCGTGTAAAAATGGCTTGCCTTGCCCAGTTGATTAACACCATTGCACCAATCATGACGGAAAATAACGGAGCAATCTGGTTCCAGACGACGTATTTCCCATTCATGCACGCATCCAACTTCGGTCGTGGTACGGTGTTGCGATCCATCACAACTTCACCTAAATATGATTCCAAAGACTTTACAGATGTGCCTTATCTCGAAGCAATCAGTGTGCATGATGAAGAAAACGGCACGATCACGATCTTTGCGGTGAACAGACATCTGGATGAGAAGTTGGAACTGAATGTGGATCTGCGCTCCTTCGGAGAAACGACATTTGTGGAACATATCGTATTGGAGAACAACGACTTGAAAGCCACCAATACCAAAGAAAACCCACGTAACGTTGTTCCTCACAACGGCGGATATACAACGGTTGACCAGGGTAAAGTGCAAGCAGTCTTGAACAAAGCATCATGGAACGTCATTCGTCTGAAAACCAAACAGGCTTAAAGGCTTAATAACAGCGGAATAGAATCGGTTTCCACTCTGCAACAACAGCAATGCTTTTCGCACCGCGTGCAGCTCCCAGCGCGCGGTGCTTTTTGCTGTATGACAGTGGTCGGTCGAACTACATGGTATCAAATTTAGATGTTAGACGAGTATTTGAAACCTCAGTTTTCATTCCTCGCAACGAAGGAATTTAACGAACACAGGAGAAGTTATGATGCAGAATCAGCCCCTTTTCACCTACATTTTGCAGCAAATAGGGTGTGTCTTGTTCGTTAGAATTTTAACGGCTTGATATTGACCCGAATAAGGTTTCTGAAGTTCGTTAGCGCTGAGCAAGCATACTATATTGAGCTAGTTCGAACCTCATATACAGCATAAGCAAATAAGCCACCCTCCGTTTGGCTTACGGAGAGCAGCTTGCAGTTAAGCATCTAGCGGAGAAGATAAGGAACAGACCAGATCAGAAAGAAATCAGATCACCCAACATACTAGCAATGCTTCTTTCCCAAATGCAACGCAGGTTGTGTTCTATTTCACGATTTTCATTTCAAGTATTATCCTTGTTGTGCTTCCTCTTCACCTTCGGCTTCAGCCTGAGCTGCTTGGCTTGCTGGAGTCATCAGCCCTTGAACTGCCCCCATAAATGGCTGAATCTGCTTAATCATGCCATACCCCATTTTGACCACAGGTGTAAACCGCTGGATCATGCCAAACAACCGCATACCACCGCCTAACATACCTCCAATTGAGCCTGCACCACCAGCTCCGCCGAAGCCACCTAACAACGAGCCTAGCATAGGCATGAAAGAGGATACCTGAGCTGGCCGAGACGTTGAACGAGACATCGACCGGGATCGCACCTGCGACTTACAAGTACTGTTCACCCGTTTACGGTTCCGAGAGGAGGCTGTTTTTCTCTTCACCCCTGCTTTAGGTTTGGTTTTGCGAGCACTGCCTTCAGATGAGGTTGCTGTGATTGCAGCCTGAGTAAGCTTTCCGCCCCCGGTAAGCACTACGCCTTCGTTGTTAACGCCAGAGATGTACCCGACATACGTTTCGCCATTATGAAGAGTCACGCAGACTGGGCGATCCTTGAGCCGTTTCACCCGGACGTGTATTTCATTGGTTTTAGCCATGGAATTCACCTCACTTGACTTGATCTACTTCAGTCTACGCAATGGGTGGACGACTTGCCTGTGCGATAGTACATCCGTGTGCCGAAATTGAAAAATGACCAGCGCTTTATTGGATAAAGTAAAATCGTTTGAGGGGTCTAACTCTTCCGGTAAGCAACCTTGTGAAAAGCATTGATATAACGAAACAGTGCCTCACCATCATCAGGCACATGCGTACTTCTATCCAATGGCAGCATCATTGCCTGATATGGTTCTGGCACCATTCTATATTGATGGACATAGGAGGTCAGGATGAACCCGTTGCTTTGCCAGAACTGAATGCGTTCCTGATGAGCCCCCGTTGTCCCGGACTCCGCCTCGATAAGGATCCCTCTGATCTCATGTTCCCTTAGCGCCCAAGCTCTGAGCTGCTCCAGCATCCAGGTCCCTATGCCCAACCCGCGCAGCTTCTGATCAACTGCGAGGTAGTCAATGATCAGAATGCGGTCCACAGCCTTCCCCTCCAGTCCAGTAACAGCCATCGCAACCACTTTTCCCTGATGCACGCCCGTGTGTAAATAACCAACCCCTCGGTCCAGCATACTGCGCAGAATCACTTTTGTCTTCGCACCGCTTTGAAAGGCCTCATGATAGATCCGCTCCATCCGTGCCCACATTGCTTCATCCCACTCCTCTATAGTAGTAAACTCTAATTCCAGCATCTCGTTCACCTCCAGAGCTTTATTATACCTTCTAATACGAATCGATATAAAATCGGTGCTCAACCTGTTCTCTTTATAACGCCAATTTGGTCAGGAATTGTTCAATCTCGTCCATATACTCAGCGGTGGTAATACTTCTTGGAGCAAACAGGAATCTCAGCCCCATTCTCCATTCCGAGCCTGCAATGGATGTAGGAAGCATCGAATGCTCTGTGTTTTGGAAAATCTTCTCGTGAAGCAAATACGACGGCTTGACTTCCTGACGATATGCACGCTCGGTATCCTTGATATCAACATTGACGTCATCTTCTCCAAGCAATAGCAGGACTGGTGTTTTGAAATTGTGCAAATCCTCCGTTGCATCCACTGTGAAGTTTTTACTCACAAAGTTCCAACGATCCTTGATCATTTGCTCCTCACCTTGACGTGCAAGCCTAATGTATTCCTCATAAGAACCATGACGTTTCAACACATCATTGATCTTGTTATTGTAATCCACCTGTGCTTGTATCTCAGTGGCCGAAAATCCATCCTTGGCCATTTGACTCCTTGTGTTGTATTCTCCCTGTCTCAGCCAATTGATCGCTGGAGAAACGAGAATACTAAATGCGAGATTTTCCTTGCCTGCAAGCTTGGGAATGACCCACCCTGCCTGACTCGCTCCCCATACACCAATTTTGGAACCATCAATCATCGGCTGCTCTTTCGCCCAAGCGATAGCTTGCTCGGCTTCAACTACGCGATCATCGATGCTTTGATTCAGCCAGTTGCCTTCGGAACCATCTACGCCGCGTTTGTCCAGCGACAACGAAGCGTATCCTATGGAAGCAAGGCGCTCCCACAATGGCTTATATCCATCACTATGTGTCGAATCAATCGGACCATTACCATGGATGAAAAGCACGAGTCCCAGCTTGCCTGATTCGTTCTCAGGCAGAGACAGTGTACCTGTCAGTTTGCCTTGTGGGGTTTGAATTTCAATGTGTTGTTCGACCATACTGTAGTCCTGTTGCACGATAATGTACGTTCCTGTACCAACAATTAATAAAATGAAGACGAGTAGTGAAATCCAGATTCCTTTACGTTGAAGCATGATATTCTCCATTGTGAGTCATATAATTCCATTGTTGTTCACCGAGAAGCATACCAGTCATCCAGCTTTTTGTACTGTTTTGTGTGTGAAACTGCAGACGTTCGTACATCTGAATGGCTTTCAGGTTGTGACTTGCCACATGCAGACTGAGATACGACATCTGCGGGGATTGCAGCATGTATTGCTGCGCCCAGGCGAGTAATTGTCTGCCGATTCCCTTGCGCTGATGTTGTGGATACACAACGATATCCTCGATGTAACATTCCTGCGTCACAGGTTCGTGTTTCAGCAAATGAATTCCCGTTAACAGCAGAAGGCGTCTCCAAGCGCCGATGTGATTGCAAGCGTCCCATACCTGGGAACCCTTCACCTTTCCAGAGATCTGTTCATGAGAGCCTGGTTTCCACTTCAACGACATCGTGCCCACAATGACATCGTCTTCTCGTGCGACCATGCGCAGATTACCAGTATCTTGGGGAACATGATGCAGCATCTGCTCAAAGGCTGTAGCCAGATCTGACAAGGACATTGCAGTGGATCTCTGGAATTTATGTCCAAATCCATAAGCCATCAGTTCGCTGGCTATTTTGTAACGATCAGGCTGGAGGTGTTCAATCTGAACGAGATGTGTCATAAGGAAACCTCCTGTTCTGTTATAATCTGTGACAGTAATTCATAATGAAGCTTGTCGGGTGTGAACAACGATAAATACGATTTTTCCACCATGAGAAGCGGCCCCTGACAGACATACCCCACCTCTTCGGCGTTAGCATAAAAATGCTGAATATGAGCAGTCAGTTGTTCTTCATTTTCCACAAATAGATGACAGGACAGGTACGTACCCGCTGGCAGCATCAGATGATGCATTCCTTCCTGAGTGGGAGTGTACATGCCTACGATGCCGGACGAATCGTAGACATAATGGAGATCTGCTTCAAACAGATTGGTGATCTTGCCTTTGTGCTGTACAAGTGTCTGCGCATTCAGAGTGGCAGTAGCTTCCATCTCAAACCATAGCGATAGCGGTGTGGCTTCGCGCTGAATGATGTTATATGCTGCCTCCATCAGATCGGCAAGATGTGCTTTTTCCTCCAATAACTTCTCCATAAAATGCTTGGTCTCCTGAAGTTTCTTAATCTCGGCTTCGGTATCGGTCAGTGCCTGATGAAAGAGTCGTGTGATCTCTTCGGGAGTCAGACGTGTAAGACATTCTTTGATCACTTGAACGGACAGCCCCATCTTACGCAGCAATAAAATATGGGCAAGCCTGTACACTTCATCTATGCCATACATCCGGTACTGATTATCACCTGTGTAAGCCGGATGCAACACTCCCTTTTCCTCAAAATAACGAATTTGATGTACCGATACGTGCATCAGCTTGGCCAATTCGCTAATTGTAATTTCAGCATTCACTGTCATCTCCACCTTCGCTGTTCTTCCTGTACATAGCATAAACCTTAGGTCCGACCCAAGGTCAAGCCTCGTTTTCAATTCAAATCAGTTTTTTTCGCAGATGTACAAAAAAAGCAAGTCATATCGCTGACCTGCTTTGGATTTGATTTCTTGTATTTTCCTGCCTCAGATATGCTCAACATACATCTCATTCAAAATATGACCCACACGATATGTGTGCTCTGCCAATTCAGATTTCACATATGATTCAATATCACTCTTTTCGATACTGTACAAGACCTCCATTTCTTTAGAAAAAAGAAGGTGTCCTTCATTGATTTTCTGCTCCAACGAGATTATCTGTTTGGGTTTCAGATCACCACCGAGCACCTGCTGAAGTGCTTGCACATATGTTTCAAGAGAACGCGCTCCGACAATTTTTATACCCTGATTCTCTTCATTCACAATGATAATGGATGGGAAACCTCTAACTCCCAAACCAGCGACACGCTCAAAGTCTTCCTCTAATAAATCTTGTGCAGATTGCTGTGCAGCCGCCTCAACCACTTCTTTTCCATTCAAGCCCAGTTGATTGACGATATCCGTCAGCACATCATCTTCTCCAATATTTCGATTAAATACAAATACGGCTTCACGCACACGTCTTAAAAAGTCCTGCTCTTTACCAGGGTGTGTACTCTGAATGACCTTAAATACGCGAGATGGCGGATAAGAAGAAAGTATTGGATTATCATGCCATAAGGAACCGTCGATGGACATGCGTGAATGTTCACCCACTTCCTTCCAATGCGCTGCAACGTCCGAAGGTTTCTTAATCCCGTTAGCGCCATCCGAGAAACCATTCCAGTTAGCCAGTAGCCCACCCATTTTAATTTGCAGCGTAAAATAATGGCCGTATTCCTCAATAAACCGATGAAGCACAGGCTCAAGCGCCCAGCAGTGAGAGCAGATCGGATCTGTTGCGTAATAAAGAGTTATCCTTTTCTCAACGTGATTCAGATTGATTTCTTGCATCGCCTCTTCCTCATTCACACCACATACGCCTGTTTCCAGATCACACATCATAGATTCGTTACTCACGTTATCCCGCCTTTATATTGTCTTATGAATTGATTTTCTTGTGTTAGTTTGATTATAATGTCTACAATCTTCTGAACAAGTACGATTCTTTTTCTGACTTAGTATCAAAAAGTATACTATTGGAGGGTATTAAGTGAAATACGAGTTTAATTTTGATCAGTTATGTCCAGCGACTTATGCATTTCAGGTCATTGGAGGCAAGTGGAATCTTCCGATCCTGGCAATCCTCAGTGAAAATGACTGTATACGTTACAATAAATTAAAAAGAAGACTGCCTGGCATTACCGGAACGATGTTAACGAACTGTTTGAAGGATTTGATTCATTCCGGCATCGTGCATCGGGAGCAATATAACGAGGTGCCACCGAGAGTGGAGTATTCGCTCACAGAATCAGGCAAGGAATTGGTTCCTTTAATTGAATCCATGGTAATGTGGGGTCAGAAAAATATGACAGCAGGCGTGAAGCAACAAGATATATAACTCCTGGCCTAATGTAACCCCTTATCATAGATGTTCATTATCTAATCGCTCTGCACAATTTGTTCAACGGCAAAAAGACTATTTCACTGGACCATCATGTCCTTTGAAATAGTCTTTCCTTTATAAATACAAGACGGCCGCTTGTTTACGACGTGTACACATCTAACTATTCAGGTCGTCATCTTCCTCATTTCCTAAATACATAACCGTTTTTTCTCCCTCAACCAATCTAATGATCTGCTTTCGTAATTTTGAAGGAAATAAAGGTAGTTCGTTTATATTTTTAATTTCGAGCCATTCATATTCCACTTGATTTTCGTCAATTGGCAGAATAGAACTATCTTGGTCTATCAATCCTATGTACTCGCATAAAAAAACAAAATCTACACGATGAAGAGCTTCACCGTATACCCCTTCAATGACAAATTCCAGTGATAACGGTTCTACATCTATTCCGATTTCTTCCGCAACTTCACGCTTCACAGCATCCGTCAAGGTTTCACCTGCATTCTGGCTCCCACCAGGCAGGATGTAGATGACTTCATCATTATCATCCTGCTTCATTGCAAGCATTCTCCCGTCTTTAATGATCAATGCTTTTGCAGAATTTCTAATCTTTCTCTCCATTGCTAATCCCCCATATATATCTGTATCATGTTGCTGAAGGTTGATTCCATTTAACATCACGATCTCCATGAAGAATATCTTAACACATACATCTAAACAAATTCTGAACAATCAAATCAACTCACTCTTGGCGACCTCCATGAAAGCAGCCATGGACGGAGAGATCCATTTTTCCCGATGCCAGAGCATTTGCGCAGAAAAGGATACATCTGATAAATCCCACGGCAGAGCAACCACTTCCCCTTCGCTCAACTCTTTCTTCAAAGCCATTTCAGGTAATAAAGCGATCCCTAGGCCAGCCACAACACATTGTTTAATGGCTTCTACACTATGAAACTCCAGCTCTGTCAGAGCATCCACACCTTTCTTTGTTATGGATTGATCAAAATGAGTGCGATACGAACAGTTCTTTTCGGTCAGCAAAAAATGCTGTTTGTGGAAGTCATCAATGACCAACTCGGAACGCGATGCTAACATATGATCGGGAGAAACCACCATTTGAAAGGTCTCATCCTTTAAAAACTCTGATTGAAGGTCTTTGGAATTAATAGGCTCATCCAATACAAAAACGACATCGGCATGCCCTTCTCTCAGACTCGATTTAAGCTCTTGCCCAGACAAGGGGCGGAACAATAACCGCACACCAGGATAGTCTGCTCGAAAGCGTTTGAACAAGGCTGGAAGAAGATATGCACACAGCACTTCGTCTGCTCCGATCACAACCGTTCCCGCCAATTCTCCGTGCTGACTGGATATGCACTTTGCTTCCTCTACATCGTTTAAAATCTTAGTGGCGTAAGGCAGAAACTGTTGGCCAGCATCCGTTAACACGACCTTTTTGCCTAATCGATCCAGCAATTTTACACCAAGCTCTTCTTCCAGCGATTTGATTTGCATGGTTATGGTAGAGGGTACATAGCTCAATAATTCAGCAGTTTGACTAAAGCTGCAGGTCGATGCAAGTGTCCAAAAGGTTTTTAGCTGGCGTATTTCCATGAGTCACGTACCTCCCAAGTTCAAAAAAAATGAATGATATGTTCGATAACGTTTCGTTGAATTGATAATAGACGTATTGTAGAGTGAAATCAAGTTATTACTATTTTATAAGGAGAATCAATCTATGAACGATTATGAAACATATAACCTTGGAGATACATTACTTCGATCGGGACAACAGCTCCCTCAAGCCTTTATCGCTTACAAGACCTATGGAAACTTAAACGCGGCAAAGGACAATGTTATTGTTGTCCCAACATGGTTTGCTGGAATTCACACAGATAATGAATGGTTAATTGGAACGGACAAGGCACTGGACCCCAGTCGTTATTTTATCGTTGTGCCCAATATGTTGGGTAACGGGTTATCGTCTTCTCCTAGTAATACCCCTGCCCCATATGATAAGAACAACTTCCCTCTCATCTCCATGTATGACAATGTACGTGCCCAACATCAACTCATCACTCAAAAATTCGGTATCTCCAAAATCAAACTTGTTGTGGGCTGGTCTCTGGGAGCCATGCAGGTTTATCAATGGGGAACCAGTTATCCTGAGATGGTCGAGCGTATTGCCCCCTTTGGCGGAACGGCAAAGAGCAGACCCCATACACAGTTGGTATTCGAAGCAATGATCGCGGCGTTACAGGCAGATTCGAATTATAAAAATGGTAGATATGAACGCCCTCCGGTTGCTGGTCTCGCAGCGATGGGAAGAGCTTATGCTCCATGGGGGTTTTCGCAGGCGTACTATTTGGAGAAATTGTATCAATCTGAGGGTTACGACTCCTTGCAATCTTATGTAGAAGATTACTGGGATCAGGTATTTCTTCCCTTCGATGCTAACGACTTGATTACCATGCTGCGTACAGGAATCTATGGAGACATTAGCGATAATCCCGTAGATGACGGCAACTTCGAACAGGCGTTAAGCAAGATCACCTCTCCTGCACTCGTTATGCCAGGATCAAGTGACTTGTTCTTCACGCCAGAAGACAGTGCGTATGATGCTCAGCATATGCCAAACGCGGTGTATCAACCTATACAGTCCAAGTGGGGACACTGCTTTGGAATCGGAGCAAACGAAGAGGATTCACTCGTTATCGATCGTCATCTAAAGCAATTTTTGGAGACATGAGTAAAAAAAGAAGGAGTACAAAGTAAAAAAAGTGCACAAAGCTCATTATTCTTTTCTCCGCTACAACTCAAAAGTAAAAAAAGATACCAGTTCTCGTCAATAACCTTTATATCCCGTTCCCCCTTTCTCGTTTAGAATATTTTCAAGAAAGCGTTATTGAAATATGACTGATAAGGGGGAAAAGAAATGAACAAGAAAACGAAAGCCTTAGTCTTGTCTGTGTGCATGTCAACCTTATTACTCGCAGCCTGTAGCAATGGAAACGGTGCTGATAAAGGTTCAACGACGGACACGGATTCCAACGAGGCTGGAACGACAACCATTCATACCGTAACATCAGAATACTCCTCTGCAAAATATCCAAAGGGCGACGATATCACCAACAATGTTTGGATTAAGCGATACAAAGAGAAGTTTAATATTGATGTCAAAACAGACTGGGTTAGCGATGAGTACGATACAAAACTCAATTTGGCTATCGCATCGAACGATCTTCCTGACGTATTCAGAGTTAATCCATCACAACTGAGACAGTTAGTCGAAGCAGATATGGTCATGGACCTTACCGAGGTATTTGATCAACACGCTTCAGATCGTCTCAAAGGTTACATGGAAGCAGATGCGGACAGTTACGAGTCTGGAAAGAAAGACGGTAAGCTATACGGGATACCACAGATGCACTGGGGATTAATTGAACAACCAGACTTCATCTGGATCCGGAACGACTGGAAAGAAGAATTGGGAGTCCCAGATCCAAAATCTGTGGAAGACATCAAAAATATTGCACTAAAATTCATGGAAAAGCACAGTGGTTATGGTATAGCGGTAGACCAATCGTTGGATTACCTCAACCTGCTTGCCATTGCATGGAATGCGCATCCGGATATGTGGATGGAGGATAGCACTGGAAAACTCGTGTACGGCTCCGTGCAGCCTGAGATGAAAAATGCGCTGGCTGAGTGGTCAGAATGGTACAAGCGAGGCATCATTGATCCGGAATTTGCAATCAAAGACTTTAATGCGATGAACGCGGATATCGTAGCCGGCAAAGTGGGAATGCAGCCTTATTACCAATGGTGGGGTTATAATCCGGGTGTCGATACGGTATCCAATCTGGGTAAGGACGCCATCTTCTACCCTTATATCATCCCTACCGTTGATGGGAAAGAAGCCAAACAATCCATCTTTTTCGCTAACAACAATTATATCGTCATGAAAAAGGGATTTAAAAGTCCTGAAGAAGTGATCAAAATTTTGAACGACTATGCTTATATTGTGGATGAAGGCAATGGCAAGGAATCCACAGAAACGTTATCCGCCTTGCTGGACAACGATATTGCCCATGTTGTTGGAGCGTTCCGTGTACTTAATCCGAATTCCGATTACGAGCAATTTGAGGCGGTCTCCGCTGCCCTTCAATCCAAGGATACCAGTGGACTCACGACTTCGGGTATGTGGCAAAAATATAACAACAGTGTGGAATTCATAGAGAATGCAACCCCAGGAGCAGTTGGTGATTATTTGCAACAAGGGGCTCCAAAGAACGCGTATGGTCTTGCCAAGAAAGTACTGGACAGCGAGAACTATACAAAGACGGCCTTATGGGGTGTTACGCCAGAAATACTTTCAAGCTACGGCACAACCTTGGATGATATCCTGACCGAAGGTTTCACCAAGATCATTATGGGTAGCGAAAGTATCGATTATTTCGATGTTATTGTCCAAAATTGGCGTGCAGCTGGGGGCGATGACGCAACTCAGGCAGTTAATGAAGCCTACGGGAAGAAATAATCTCGTTTGTCACAAAGAGGGGATGAGGGTGATCTCTCCCCTTTATTTGATAGCGATTACATTTGGCGTACAAGGAACGGAGGAATATGTATGTTGAGAAAATGGAAGCAGCAGAGTCCTTACCATCTCATGTTGATCCCAAGCCTGGTCTTGGTCTTCATCTTTTGTTACATCCCTTTCTACGGACTTATTATTGCGTTTCAGAAGTACAATCCGGGTCTCGGCTTCAACTCGCCATGGGTAGGGTGGGATAATTTTACCCACATATTTAATCAGCCGAACTTCGTAAGAACGATCTGGAATACATTGTACATGTCTGTCTTTAAGATTATCGGTGGTATAATCGTACCCGTAATTTTCGCATTATTGCTTAACGAGGTACTACACAGTGGAATTAAACGTACATTTCAAACACTTGTCTACATTCCGAACTTCCTCTCATGGGTCATTATGGCTGGCATCATGCTGGATATCCTTAGCTCCGACGGTATTATCAATACATTTCTAAGTGTATTTGGGATTGCACCGATCTCCTTCCTTGGCACACCCTCTATTTTTCCTTGGACGATGATTGTGAGTGACATATGGAAAGGCTTCGGATTTGGCACGGTTGTTTATTTGGCAGCTCTGACCAGTATTGATCCGGGACTTTATGAGGCCGCAGTGATCGACGGAGCGAAACGGTGGAAGCAGACCGTCTACATCACGTTGCCTCTCCTCATGCCAACCATTGTTTTAATGACCGTACTTTCACTTGGGAACGTACTCAATGCTGGCTTTGACCAAATCTATAATCTCTACTCCCCTGTTGTTTATCAGACCGGTGATATTATTGATACCTATGTCTACCGTTTAGGAATTCAACAAGCACAGTATTCAATTGGTACCGCTGTCGGGTTATTCAAATCGATCATTTCCAGTGTTCTCGTTGCTGTATCGTACATCCTGGCTTACAGAGTGGCTGGCTATCGTATCTTCTAAGAAGGAGGAACTTACATTATGATCTATGATAAAAGTATGAGCAGACGTGTATTTCTTATCATAAACTACACCATATTGCTTCTAATCTCTCTCCTATGTATCCTGCCGTTTATCAACCTGCTGGCTGTTTCATTCAGCAGCAGCGCGGCTGTATCTGCGGGGAGTGTTACGTTCTGGCCTGTGGAATTTACGACAAAAGCCTATGAATTTGCATTAACTGGAGGATCATTTTTCTCCTCTCTCTGGGTAGCCATTCAACGAACCGTTATCGGAACGTTGGTGAATCTGGTTCTGATCGTACTCACGGCTTATCCCCTCTCCAAATCAAAACAAAAATTGATGGGGCGTAATATCTATATGGGATTTTTCATCGTAACCATGTTATTCAGTGGAGGTCTAATTCCAACCTATCTGGTAGTCGTCAAAATGGGACTGATCGATTCCATATGGTCTCTGATCCTGCCTGGGGCCCTCCCCGTATTCAGTATGATTATCCTCATGAATTTCATTCGGGGGCTGCCCGAGGAGATTGAAGAATCAGCCATTATCGATGGTGCTGGGCCTGTACAGGTATTGCTTCGTATTCTACTCCCACTTCTCAAGCCCGCTCTGGCTACGGTTGGTTTGTTCAGTATCGTTGCTCACTGGAATTCGTGGTTCGATGGCATTATCTATATGAACAATCCAGACAATTATCCATTACAAAGTTACCTCCAGACCCTTCTGCAAAGTTTTGAGCAAATCATGCTGAAATCTGGGTCAGATTATACGCAGCTGTTGTCCATGATGAACGCCAGGACGGGGCGCGCCGCTCAGATGTTCCTGGGTGCCATTCCGATTTTGCTTGTGTATCCATTCTTACAGAAATATTTCACCAAAGGTTTGGTGTTAGGTAGCGTCAAAGGGTGAACAAAAGGGCTTGCAGTTCATACTGCGAGCCCTTTGTTTATATCTAAACTTATTTTTATGATCGCTGTACTGCATTATGAGATGCATAAATGAAAGCATGAATGACTATTTGGCTTCTAGGATGGCAGGCAGCAGAATGGAGAAAATGGTACCTTCACCCATTTTACTCTCCACCTGTATTCCATAGGGTTTCCCAAAATGAAGTTGAATTCGCCGCTGCACATTATGCAATCCAATCCCATTCGTTCCCGTACGTGCACCGGACTTCTCTTCCAATAGATTCTGCATCGTTTGATGATCCATCCCCACGCCATTATCACAGATTTCGATCACAACTTCATCCAGCTGTGATTGAATCCGAATAGTGATGATTCCGTCTTCTTCCAGTTCGGCCAGACCATGAAAAATCGCATTCTCCACAATCGGCTGCAGGATCATTTTGGGCATGCGATAATTCAGCAGTCTATCCTCAACCTCATATCTCATCTGAATACAACCATAGTACCTGACATTCTGAATCGTTACGTAATTCGCTATATTATCGAGTTCTTCACAAATGGTTACGAGAGTTCCATCAGATTTTGTTGCATAGCGGAGCATCGAGATTAGTGCATCGGTCATTTCCACGATTTTATCAGCCTGCTGCATCGAGGCAATCCATTTCACCGACCCAAGGGTGTTATACAGAAAATGAGGCTTGATCTGGTCATGGAGCGCACGCATCTCGGCCTTGGCTTTATCTATCTCTTCCTGCTGCATCCGTTCGACCAACCGTTTCAATTCGTGTGACATTCTGTTGAACCGAATGGATAAATGGCCAATCTCATCTCTGGAGCCAATAGGTACAACTTGTTCGAACTGACCTTTCTCCACTAGAGCAATATTCCGCAGCAATTTTTTAATGGGAGTTGTGATCACGTGAGATAAAAAGATGGATATGACGGCAGCAAAAAGAACAATAACGATGGCAAGCGTCACCAGATTACGGCCCAATATTTTGCCATCAGCAGTCAGTTCATCCAAAGGCATATATAAGTAAGTTGTCCATTTTTGCTGACTAAGGGGACTGGTCACCACGACATTTAGTGATTCAGGCGGACGAACGTTGTCACGGAACAGTGTCCCGATTAATCGTTCGTTCACGTTATATACGATCTTGTCATCCTCATCAACAATCATGAACCTGGAGCGCAACCCTTCCTGCAAGTTTCGATTGACGATTTCGATGAATTTGATATCAATGCTGACAACAATCACGCCAAGCAGTTTTCCACTAGTCACATCATGAATTTTGCGAGCGTGTGACACTGCCAGTATTTTATTCTCCAATTGCTCGTCGATTCGTGTTGTGAGGGTAATGGTTCGATCCTTATCATGCATGAACTTTTTAAACCACAATTCGTTTGCTACTTTGAAGTTTGGATCAATGGGTTGATGTGGACTGACAAAAAGATCTTGCCCCCCATTCATATTGTAGAGGTAGATGGAGAATACGCGATCTTTCATCATGATATAATTCATCAGAATATTGTATGCGGCAATCTCATGTTGTTCATCACCCTCTCGCAGGAAATCCTGGATCGGAAAACTCCCTTCATGAGTCGCAGACAGATTGTCACTAAGCCCATTGCTGGCTAGCAACGAAATTTTCTCAATCTCCTTGAGGAACTCATCAATGCGAATATTCGTCTGTTTGGCCAGATCGTTTAGCAACGTTGTATAGTTCTGTGCCAATAACCGCTCTGAGGAGTAATACGAATTGATTGTCATCACCAATACCGGAAGGATAATGACCGTCATACAGATCACCATAATTTTGTACTTGATTCGGAAGGGCCGAACATGCTTCATATGCTGCACCTCTATTCACCGATTACATTCATCCCTGCTGTAATTCTCGATATTCCTCAGGAGTGACCCCTACCGATTTTTTGAAAATCTTACTGAAGTACGTGTAATTATGGTAGCCCACCTTTTCTGCGATTTCATACACTCTCATTCCTCTGCTCAATAGATACGCCTTGGCATGTTCAATTCGAACTCGGGTCAAGTACGTGATAAAGTTCTCTCCTCGTTCCTGTTTGAACACACGGCTGAGATACGACGGATTCACACTGATTTGGCTAGCGATACTTTGTAGTGAGATATCTTCCGCATAATACTTGTCGATCAATTCAGTGGCGAGATCGGTGTACGTGCTTTCCTGTTTGATTTGGGAATCGGTTTGGAAGTAATATGCAATATGAGCAAGCATATCTTGGTGGATATCCTCCCAATACTCCCCCTTTAGAACGATTTCATAGGGTGATTTTTCTGTTAAAGAAGGAGCACCTCTTTCCGTAGCGCGGGATAAATGGGAATGTATCGTTTCCATTACCATGATATATTGCTTGCGAATGCTATTCTCATCCGCTCGTAGCTGTTCCAGGTTGGATCGGATTCCTTCAAGGAACTCTTCCGCCATTTTGTTGTCTTTGCTTACCCATAACTTCAACAAATCTCGTTCTTGTTGCGGGCTTAAAGCCCCCTTAACTTCATGTCGATCTGGGGATTGAACCATATCATCGTAATGCAACACCTGGTTGCTTCCTGTGAAGAAACTCTGTTGGAGAGCCGTTTCTGCCTCTTGGCAGGCCTTCCTGATGTGAAGAAAACCGGAAGTCATTCTACTCACCCCAGCCGTGAGCGATAGATTCATAAAATCCTTGATTGAAGACAGCAATTTATTACATAGTTTATTCAAGTCGGCATGTACAGATTGGCTCTCAGGAAGTACATTGACGATCACCCAATATTCAGAGGAACTTTCAACAAAAATCTCTTTCTCCCACTTCGAAGGAATAATCTCTTCCATAATATTAAGAATCGAAAATCGGAGCAGCTTTTCCCCCTTCTCTACATATTTCCGCTTTGCATCCTCGTAATAATTCACGATGAACTTTATAACGACCAACTGGTCTGAACGTATACGAAAATGCAGTTCTTCCGCTTTGGTGACGATATCCTCCTCATTAATGAATCCGCTTACAATATCTTGGAAGAAACTATCCTTCAGATATCTTAGGCTCTTGGAATAGTCCTGTGTCATAGAGGGTGTGTTGGTTGGGTGAACATGTTCACTTTGCAGTTTCTGTCCAACAGTGCTCAGGAGGTCAATAAGGGAGGATTCGGTGATCTCACTTTTAATCAAGTAATCTGAAGCGCCAAGTTTTAGCGCCTCTTTCACATAATGAAATTCGTCAAAATTACTCAGGATGACATACTTACAGGTTTTCAGTATGCAGGAGGCCTCTTGTATAAGCTGTAGCCCATCCATAATCGGCATTTTAATATCTGTAATAATTAGATCAGGCATCACTTCAAGCGCAAGGCTTAATGCCTCTTTTCCATTTCCCGCCTCACCAACAACATAGAAATTGTACTCTTCCCAATTCAGCATGGAACGAATTCCAACCCGCATGAGCAATTCATCATCTACGATCATCAGTTTATACATGCGTATCCCCCAACATGAACCATTTTTAGATATTTTACCATTAAACGGACTGTTGCAAAGATGTCTAGCGAACCTTATTACATTGCGGGTATCATAAATAACACTTTTACAGAACGTATGTTCCTGTTATAATCAGATTATCGTATTTGGTGTAGCATAACATGCCCGTCTGGAAAGGATACATATCATGAATTTATACAAGTTTGAATTAACAGTGAACGGATATCTATTACGCGTGCATTTCAGTGCATCTGAAGAAAGTGGATTGAAATGGTGCAAACGAGTTGCTTCTGAATTCCAGAATAACGTTGCCAATCTGGAGATCAAGGTTGATATACATAAAAAGCAGAAACAACAGCATGCACGGGATTATCACGGAAAGCCATATTTGTATGATAGGACACTAAGGAAAAAGCCGCTTACCAAGAAAATTAAAACGGCTGAATCATCTGCTATTATGTAAAGGTTACTAAAAGACGCTAAGATTCTCATCATATAGGCTAATTGGTTGGAGAGCATTTTAATTCGGGTGTTCCCCACTATGCCGAACAGTTTAGCGCCTCTGTATACTCTTGTCCTTCCTGTCCTTCCTTTAAGACAAAAGATAAAAGCCTGCTCCTATATGGAACAAGCTTTTGTCCGTGTCAGTTGTACTATATGCCAAGGAAGATTTTTGTTCACCCTTAGTATCTCTCTGATTCCTTAAATATCATATAACGATGGACACCTCTGACAGCATGCATTGCTTCTTGTATTAGCTGAATCGCAGTTTCGCGTTGTCCCGCTTTTAGTTCAATCGCTGCAAGAAGCGAAGATCTCATCCAGACCTTGTTAATGGATTTCAAGTGTTCCCTCGCCTGCTCACTTCTTCCTTCTTCCATAAGTAAATACGTTTCATAATATGTACGATAATCCGATCTACGCATATTCTGCACCGCAGTACGAACAGCTACCAAGTCGTTGTGATAGGAGCCGTAAGCTGCATTATATACTGCTTGTGTCCTTTTATTGGTGTCCTCATTTCTGATGCGCTCTATTGTGTGTTCCAATTCATCATCAAGTCTGTTTGCAAGAGCGTAATAGATATAAAGCTTTGGGGTATTCTCCTGTCTGCGTAGAAATGCCTCGACGCGGTCCATCCGTGTTTCCCAACCCAGAGGATAAAAAATACGAATGGTAAACATGATCAGAGTAGCGGTGAGAACAACTCCAAGTATCCAAAACAGAGATTGGTCATTCATCTTCATGTACACAACAAATAAAAATACGGCCAAATAAAAAACAATATCCCACTTATATTTTCCCATCTTCCATCTCCTTTATAGACATAAAAAACTATTATATCAAAACAAACCCCAAGGAGTATATGCACCGCATCCTTTGGGGTTTAGTTAAATTTATAAAATTGATTTATTGAAGTTTTCTTCATTAACGACAATCGACCGTATTGTCTACTCAATAGACTAGATTCTTACGCCCCGACGTCTCCAATCATTTGTCGTTCAATTTGTTTCATCTCATAGAAATAACCTTTTTGCTCCATCAGCTCGGAGAAAGAACCTGATTCCACAATCTTGCCTTGGTCCATGACCACAATCCGATCCATCTCTTCCAATCCCGTCAACCGATGGCAGATCAGGAGAAGTGTATCTTCGGATGCCTGTGCCAGAAGATGCTGCAATACACGTTTCTCTGTGACGTAATCCAGCGAAGAAGTCGGTTCGTCTAGAAGCCACAACCGTCCTTTGCGCAGCATGGCCCGTGCGAGAGCCAGCCGCTGCTTCTCACCATCCGACAGGTTCTCCCCTTTTTCATATACCATGTCGGTCAACAACTTATTCGGCAGTTGGACTTTATCCAGCACAGCCGACAGTTGTTCATCCGAATGTTCTTCTCCATTCAGCAGCAGATTATCCCTAACGGTTCCCCGGAAGAAATGACTTTGCTGCAACACGACATTCGCCCTTTGCCAGATGCTCTCCTCATTCAGTTCCTTTACCGGAACATCGTTTAACCGTATATCTCCAGACGTTGGTGTACGCAGCTTAAGTAGCAAATCGATAATCGTTGACTTGCCTGATCCGCTTGGCCCGACAATCGCTGTTTTGGAGCCTGCTGCAAGTTGCAGGGAGAGCTCTCTCAGCGCCGGTCTCCATTCCCCTTCATATTGGAAGTTAACACCGGATAGTTCAATCGAAACCGCCTGATTGGCTGACACTTCGCCGCTTGGCTGTACAGATTGCACATCAGAGGTCTGCACCGTTTCCGCCAGTCGCTGAGCAGCGTGTTCACTATCCTGCTTATACAGAGGTAATATAGCCATTGCGGCAGCTTCTTCGAATACGGTCTGCGTGGCCAGGATCAGCATGGCGAGGAATACACCGGCAAACGCTCCATTCACAATTAAGAAGGCACTGAGTGCCAGCACACCCCATGTAACAAGATACGTCACAAAAACGTGCATGGATTGCCCGCGCAGCAGGTGCGAAGCGGCTTGTTTCTGTTCCGTTGCCAATGCAGCGGAAACCTGCTGAAGCTGTTGCTCACGCTGTTCCAATTGGCCGTATACTTTCAAATCTCGGAAGCCATACAACACTTCGGTTACTTCCGTGGACAGCAAGGCCCGTTGCTGGCGGACACGTCCATGTATTTTTCGCTGACCTAACAAGACAATCCCTGGTACAACAAATGCCGTGATCAGCATGCCTAGTACTAACAAACACGCAATCCAGATTGAAAAGGCTGTAGTGAACAGCATGGTAGCCAAAAACACCATAACAACCATGATGGGTGGATACGCGACCCGCAAAAAGTAATTTTGCAAGCTTTCCACATCACCTACAATCCGTGCAAGCAAATCCCCGCTTCGGTTTTTGTTCAATATACCTGGCGTTACCGGGATCAGTTTGGAAAAAAAGGACGTCCGCAAGCGGCTCAGCATGGAGAATGTCGCCCTGTGGGAATACAAGCGTTCTCCGTAACGACTTGCCGCTCGAAGGAAACCGAGCAGTTTGACCATGGAAGTGAGTACAATTAAGGTGTACAGCGGTGGCGCAAATACCGTTTGCGATATCATATACCCACTCGCGGAAAAAAGAGCTACCCCTGCTATGCCGGCGATAAATCCGCCCAATATCGAAAGCAAGATATCCTTGCGCTCATGAATCATCGCTTTTGACAGAATCGTCAGCTCATTCATGCTAACCCTCCTTTCCGTTGCATATCCACCATCTCCGCATATTGAGGCAGGCGCGCCAGAAGCGCTTCATGATGTCCTGAATCCACCAACACCCCATTGTCCATAAACAAAATGTTGTCCGCATGTTGAATTGTATATAAACGGTGTGCCACCGTAATCATCGTTGCCGTTTTGGCTAATGCCGCAATGGATTGTTGCATTACCCGCTCGGTGTGCAAATCCAATCCTACGGTGGGTTCATCGAACAAAATGACAGCTGGTCGCTTCAGAAAAGCACGTGCCAAAGCAAGTCTTTGCTTTTCCCCGCCAGACAGCCCCCGGCCACCTTCACCAACAAACGTATCCAAGCCCTGCTCCAATTGTGCAACAACGCCAGCAAGCCCTGCTTCTTCTGCCGCCTGCTCAATTTCAGCTCTGGAGACATTCCGACCCGCGCCAATCGCGATATTTTCGGCAAATGTACCTGCAAAAATATACGGATGCTGTGTAATGTAGCTAACACGTTCAAACCATGCAGCCTCATCATGTTGTGAAATCTCGCTTCCGTTAACCAGAACCGCTCCCGAATCTGGTTTCAGTAAACCGGCAATGAGATGAAGCAGCGTGGTTTTACCTGAGCCACTTTTACCTACAATAGCGATCTGTTCTCCCGGTCCAATCAAGATTTGTCCTGTCTCTAGTCCAAAGGAATCAGGAGCGTACTGGAACCGGACATCGTTCAGTTCAATGGTTGGTGGCATTGTTATGAACTCGGCGCGAGGGGCGTGTACCCCAGTCTGCTGCACGATCTGACCATTAGTATCACTGGTATGTGTGGCCTTCTCAACATTCTCAGGCTTCGTTTGTGTGCTCTTGATACTTGTTTCCTCAAGCATTTGTTCCACCTTACGAATGGCCCCCATACTGGTTCGACCGCTGTGAAAAGCCGTTCCCGTATTCTTCAACAGACTGTAAAACTCAGGGACGAGTAACAACACGAGAAAGGCTGTGTGGAAGCTCATCGATTTGAAAACCAGTAACTGAATAGCCAGTTCAAGCGCGACAATACCAATGCTTAACATCACGATTGATTCCAGCATAAACGTATTTGTAAATGCAATCTTCAAAATTCCCATGGTGGCATCACGATACCCCAGACTGCTGCGTTCAATTTCCTGCTGCTGACGTTTAGCCCGTCCGAATATTTTTAACGTAACCAGCCCTTGAAGCGAATCCAGAAACGTACCGGAAAACTCGGCCAGTTGGGCGTATTTTTCTTCTGATTTGTTCTTCGTCTGGAGCCCCACCAAAATCATGAACAGTGGGATAAACGGTGCCGTGAATAGCATAATCCAGCCTGTGTTGGCGTGCTGCGTAAACGTAACAACCAGAATCAGAATCGGGATCATCGCGGCTTCCATCATTCGAGGCATATATTGACTGAAATAACTGTCAGCCTCATCCACAGCATCCAAAGCAACACTGACCTTTCCTCCCGTCTGTCCACTCAGGGTTGAAGGCATGGAAGCGCGGGTCAGGTTCTGCAACACAGATGCTCGCATATTCGTCTTGGCGCGTGCTGCCATATGCAAGCCCACTTTCCCATTACCATACGACAACAGTGAGCGTACAGCCATGACAGCCAGCAATAGGCCAAGCAACAGCATCACGGATGAAAAGGAAGCTTTCTCTACAAAGATTCGCTGGACTGCTTCAGCTACCAAGGTGGCCTGGCTTACAATAGCTACACCAAGGGCCAGCGAAATGATCGCAAGGAGAAGTCTGTTTTTTCGTTGTAAAGACATTTGCTGCGAGATCAGATTGGATTTGCCTCTCCTTTTCATTGAACGCTCCTCCTTTATTTTTTCCCTTTCACATAATCCGCATCAAACAGGAACAGTTTGAAGACCAGGATTAGAGAAGGAATTAACAGGCACAGACCACCGATAAACACAACGACGAGTGCAAAGCCCATTGCAGGTGGTGTGGCGCTGCTCTGAATGGTGATGAATGGATCAAGAATGTAAGGATATTGCCCAATCCCGTAAGCAAAAAAGGCTGTGAGAAATTGCAGCATGATGCATATAAAAGCTAAACCGTAACGGCGTCCGTTATATAACAGCCACATGGCAATCATGAAAAACGCAACGGAAAGCGCCAGTAGCCACCATAGATCCATCATATTTTGAAAATGACGCTCATTGTGTTGACCCAAATATATAAATGCAGTCAGCGCGAGAATAATGGTCGGTGTGCTCCAGAACAAAGCATAGTTACGCATTAGCTTCAATGCCGAATGATCCTCTGCCCGAGAAGCATAAAATGTTAGAAATGACCCGCTAATGAACAATACGGATACGATTGCCAGTCCAACGATGCTCCATGATAACGGATTGGTAAATAACGCCCAGTAATCCAGGGAAACGGTATCTCCCTGCTTCAAAATAAAGCCACCTTCAGACAGGGTCAGTGCCACTGACAATGACGCTGGAATAAGTAGACCCGTAGCTCCATATAAGAACAAATACACGATACTTTTTTTAGAACCATAATTTTCGAAAGCATAGAATGAACCACGAATGGCAAGTAAAATGACGGCAATACTTCCCGGAACAAGCAGCGCGGAGCCATAATAGTAAGCAGTATCCGGAAAGAATCCAACGATGCCAATATAGAAAAAGACAAAAAATACATTGGTGATCTCCCAGACCGGTGATAGATAACGGGAGATCAGACGATTAATCAGGTGATCCTGCTTCGTCAGGCGTGCATAAAAGGCGAAGAAACCTGCTCCAAAATCAATGGAAGCTACAATAAGATAGCCGTACAAGAACAGCCAGAGTACCGAAATACCAATTAATTCATAACTCATTATGCCTGACCCCCTTTCTCGGCTGATTGATCATGCTTCTCCTTCAACCATTTCTCCATCTCGAGTTCAGCAGGATTATTATTGAACAACCGTCTCAGTACAACGACACACATAACGCCTAGCAGGATGTAGAGAAGCAAGAAGACGAAAAATAAAATTCTCACACTCGGTGAAGAAGTAGCGGCCTCTTCCACTCGCATATAACCTCGGATGATCCATGGCTGCCGCCCAATCTCTGCATAGAACCAACCCATCTCAACGGCCAGAAAAGCGAGCGGTGCACTGAGTGCAACCATACGAAGCATCCACTTGTTAAACTGATTACGTTTCTTCCAGAATACAAACAGGAAGTACAGACTTGAGATCGCAAGCAGAGCAAATCCGATTCCAGCCATTAGATCAAACAAATAATGCACAAGTAAAGGTGGATGCTCATCTGGTGGAAATTCGTTCAGCCCGGTTACCTCGGCATCAAAGTCTCCAAAGGCAAGGAAACTGAGCACCTTCGGCAAATGTAGTGCGCCTATAATTTCATGTTCAGCATTCAGCCATCCCAATAAAATCAAATCCGCTCCGCTTTCCGTCTCGAAATGCCACTCGGCAGCTGCGAGCTTCTCCGGCTGATGCTCAGCCAAAAACTTGGCAGATACATCTCCAGCTAAGGAATTTAATAAACTGAATACCAGTACAACGGCCATCATGAGATTCAAGCCTTTTTTGTGGTAGGCGGACACTCCCTTTCTCAGCATCGCAAAGGCTGCTATTCCTGCTAACAGGGCAGCTCCTGTCAGATAAGCCGAGCTTAATACATGGAACACTTTGGAGAACGTCGCCGTATTCAGCATCGCTTGCACGGGGTTCACTGCCATGAATTGGCCTGCTTCCATCACAAAGCCTTCAGGCTGGTTCATGAATCCGTTCACTGTAGTAATAAAAACAGCAGACATACCTGCCCCGGCGACAATTGGAATGGTCAGCAACCAGTGGATATACGGATTTTTGAACCGATCCCACGTGTACAGGTAAATGCCCAGGAAGATGGCTTCAAAAAAGAACGCGAATACTTCCATAAATAGTGGCAGTGCAATGACATTCCCGGCCAGTTTCATAAAATTCGGCCATACCAGAGCCAATTGCAGCGATATCGCTGTGCCTGTCACGACACCAACCGCGACAGAAATGACAAACCCTCGTGACCACCTCTTCGCCATAAGTATGTAATGGTGATCCTTCTTCCGAATGCCGATGAACTCTGCAATAGCGATCATCAGAGGCACACCGACACCAAGTGTTGCAAAAATAACGTGGAACCCGAGCGTCAAACCAGTCACCAGCCTGCTCCATAACACCGTATCAATAGCCATTCGTTATACTGCCTCCCTTCAAACTCTGTTCAATTTTGAAACAATCAATATCAGCTTCGGCCAAGCTCAATGCATAGTTGCGAAATATTTCACAAAGGTAGGTACGACGATATCTTGCCACACCTTTAATGCGTTTACTCCTGTTGGCTCCCGATTATAACAAGCGCTGGATGCCTATGAAAATCTGATATTGATGCACTTCAAGTACTGACCAAGCCTATTAATCAAAATTATTATATCTTTATTTTTACCTAATTCAATCAAAGACACGTCTTCTACCTTAAACGTTCAAGAAAGGATCAACTCTTTCTGACAACTTGGTGAAAAACAAAAAATACACCCAATGGAGCTATTGATTCATTGGGTGTAAACGTGCTATTGCACGGCAGATTCGCTATTTACTTGCTTACTTGCTCCGGACTCACCGGACCTGCCTCGCGACGTACGCTCATGATGATCAATGATGCAGCTAATACCGTAAGGATGATGCCAAGCATGTGAAATCCTGTCACATTAAATGTATCTCCCATAACAATTCCAATGAATAACGACGATAAGATGGTCCCCAGGTAGCGTGATGTATTAAAAATACCCGATGCGACTCCAATCATTTCTTTGGGTGTGCTTTTGAACAGTGCTGCTTGCATGCCAACCGCGTTTAGGCCGTTACTTATTCCAAATAAAGCTAAGGCAACAATGATTATGAAGATTGGAGAAGTTTCATTCATAACAACGATCAATATAGAGCCCAATGTCATTAAAGAAGCGGATAAGATCAGCGCTGGCCGTGATCCTGATCTGTCAATCCAGCGCCCTGCAATCGGAGCAATAATGACTGAACATAACCCCAAAGCTAGCATACTCATTCCTGTATGAACTTCATTGAGATGTCGTATCTGCTTCAAATACGTAGGAACTCCAAAAAATAGTGCGTAAAACAGGATATTTACCAGCATGTATTGCACATTCACCCAAGTCATCTCGGGATATGTGGCAAAGGTTCGCAGAGGGATGAAAGGCGTGTCTGCTTTTAATTCATGTCGAATGAACATAACGAGTGCGATTAACCCGATCGCTCCTGTCAGCAGATGCCATGTTGAAATATCTCCTGTGGAATTTACTGAAAGTAAACCGATGAGCAGAGTTACCAAGGCTACCGTAAACATCAGGATGCCTGGTGCGTCAATTAACGCAAGCCATTTCCGAATGGACATGTGACCAGAGATAGACGGGGATTGCTCGTCCTTCGGGATTGTTTTCCAGGCGAACCAAAAACTTGCCAAGACAAACGGAATATTAACGATGAATATGCTATGCCAATCCCACCAATGAATCAATACTCCACCAATAAAGGGCCCGATCGCAGCCGCTCCAGAAAGGAATATAGCCAAGGTGGACAAGGCGGAGGCTTGCTTGTCAGTCACGTTAATTCTGACAATCGCCATTCCGACGGCCACCATCATGCTTGTGCCAATCGATTGAATGATTCGGAATACGATGAGCCACGAAAAACTGGGAGACCACGGAGCTAGCATGGATGATACAAAAACAATAATAAGACCCATGAGGAATATCTTCCTGCGGCCAAACAAATCACTACATTTGCCCATGACGGGTTGAGCGACAGCACTGGCAATGTAAAATGATAAAATAATCCACGAAACGGCTGTAAAATTAAGTTGATACACTTGTTGTAGCCTTGAAATAGCCACCGAAATCATGGAGGAATTCAACGGATTCAACATAATTCCGAGTCCAACAGCTAACATCAATCCTTTATTTCGAACGTTCATTGGTGCACCTCTCCTTCTTCTGCTGTCATCTTACTTGAAAACATTCATTTATTCCAACGCATTATATGTTATGATTTGATGAACTAGAAGGAATGAAGGAATGGTGCAAATGGAACTTCTTCAACTAAAATATTTCCTGACGGTGGCCCGATGCGAACATGTTACGGAAGCTGCAGGAAAGCTGCATGTCACGCAATCCTCCCTGAGCAAAACGATACAACGATTAGAGGATGACCTGGGAGTCCCTTTATTTGATCGAATCGGGAGAAAGCTGCGATTAAACGACTTTGGAAGAACATTTCTTCAGCGAACTGAAAAAGCCTTATTTGAATTGGAACAAGGAAAGCGGGAAATTGCTGACCTCTCCAACCCGGATCAGGGTACACTGCAATTGGCGGTGACTACGGCGAGCACATTGCCAGGCATACTGCGGGAATTCCGGAAAAACAAACCGGATATTCAGTTCCATGTGCAAATGGTTTCGTTAGAAAACATGTCCAGACTTCTACATCGGGGCGAGGTGGACTTTTGTCTCTCCTCCCCTCCGATTCATGGTGACGATATCGAATGTCAGATCCTATATGACGATCCGATTGTAGTCGCTGTTCCTATGGGTCATCGATATGCAGATCGAAGCAGCATTCAATTAACCGAGCTTAAGGACGAGCGGATTGTTGGGGTGAAGCAAGGGTATGGGGTTCGTGATATGGTAGATTCCGTATGTCAATCCGCTGGTTTCCTACCGAAGTATGTATATGAAGGTGATGAGCCTGCAAGATTAACAGCCCTTGTGGAAGCGGAGATCGGTCTCGCGTTTATACCTAGCACAGCCAGAAACCCGCATGAGCGCATTAGATATCTTCAGGTAGAGGAACACAAGCTCGTTCGGGAAATCGCTCTACTTTCGCACAAAAACAGATATATTTCCAAAGCCGCTTTAGAGTTTCGCAGCGTGGTTATGGACTATTTCAGTGCTATGCCATGAGCATACATTCAATACAGAGGAGTTGTCATTTTGATATTAAAACCAGAAAAATTTGATCATATTTCAGAGACAGAACGGCTAGTCATCCGACCATTACAGAAAGACGACTATGAAAATTGGTTGAATGAGTTCGAAAACCGTCATCCCTCCCAACACCGTCATGATACAGGCAAAATGGATATGAGTGAATGCACACTGGATTGGTTTCGTGATCTGGTAGATCGACATCAAGAGTTAGCGCGTACAGATGCCGTTTATGTATTTGGTGTGTTTAGAAAGCATGATGGTACACATCTGGGTATGATTGATATTGCTACCTTGGCAAGAGATGATTTTCAATGGGGAAGCTTCGGATACACGATCCATAATCAGTATTGGCGAAAAGGTTATGGGAAAGAAGCAGTGAATGAAGGACTTCATATTGCATTCGAACATCTGAAATTCCACCGTATAGAGGCTCATATCAATGTGGATAACACCCCTTCCATGAAACTGGCAGAGAGTGTTGGTATGGAATTTGAATGTCTACGTAAAGGGTTTATTCACGAAAATAATGAATGGACCGATCACTTGGTGTATTACAAAAATTCTAATTAATCTAACCCCACCGATAATCAAAAGAGCGAACAAAGCACTTGCGTGCCATGTTCGCTCTTCTTCATGAATCCATATTACTGTCTTCGCGTTACTCACCCAAGCTGTTCCAGAATGATTGAAATGTGCCTTTCTCCACTTCCAGGAATGCCGGAACATTACCGTAACGAACCAGACCTTCACCGAATAGAACCAGTGGGACCTGCGTTTTATCTTCCAATGTGAGATAGATGATCTTGCGATCTTCCTTGCCGTAGAGGTTCTCTTCCAATTCCGGGCTCGTTGCGATTGGTTTGGCAGCAGATAACGCCGAGATAAAGCTGTCCAGTGCTTCATCCGCTGCTAACGGTTGAAGCTGCTGCAATCCGTTATTCCAGCTGTCAAACGTTTCCCATTGCGCAGAAGTGATGTTGCCTTCGAGATGTAGCTTGCCGATCAGATCGGCACCAGTACCAATGGTGATCCCGTTGTTCTTGTCAAATAGTTGAGCATACACCTGACCATCGATCTCGGTGTAAGACATGATGCGGAAGTCCTTATCGTAGCCATTGACCGCATAGATGTCAGCTTCGCCAATGTTGGAAGCAAGTTCCGAGTATTTATCCTGGCCGCTCAGCTCATCAATGCCGCCAGTGGTGGTCCCCAGTTTATCCCCCCGCAGGTTGAGTGCATTGGCGCCTTCAAGCAATGTTGGGGACTGTGTATAGACGTTTCCTCCATACACGACCAATTGCACCATATCAGCCATCGCGCCTTTGACCTGTGAATCCGGCAACTCCATCTTCGGAATCACGATCGGATCGAACGACGTGCCTGGAGTCACCGCTGCCACCTGTGGTGTTGGTGCGGCTGGTCCATTGAATTGTTGCCATACACTTGGCGCAGCCAAGCCAATACTGGCAGCGATAACGACACTTGCTGCAATGTATAATGGTTTACGTTGACGTTTTGGTCCCTGATGTTGCGTGTTTAAGGATTGCTCTACCCGTTTCTTCATTTGTTCGTTTGCTTTCATATTATCCACCGCTTTCTTATAGTTTTGTTTGAATTGTTCTTCGTTCATTACAGTTCCTCTCCTTCCAGCTCCAGTTTTAACAGCTGTCTGCCTCGTTTTAATCTCATTTTCACTGCTGATTCGCTAATCTCCAGGATCTCGCTGATTTCTCGGATCGGATAATCTTCGTAATAATACAGATGAACCACCGATCTATACTTGACGGGCAGTGACAGCACAAGTTCGATCAGCGCGTGATCTTCAGGGTTGTCTGTTGTAAGGGGATCGACTCCCTCCAGCTTAACCTCCCGTTTACGCCAGCCTCTGCCTAATAAGGATTTGCAATGATTGGTGATGACCCGAATCAACCATGCTTTCTGATGCTCCGCATCGTTGAATGTAGGTGCTTTTTCTATTAGTTTGATGAAGGTATCCTGAGTGGCTTCCTCCGCGTCTTCTCGTCTGCCGAGGTGCACCATGGCAATCCGGAACAGCGTATCCGCGTATGTCTCATAGACTTTCATCACATGATCGCCCAGCTGGGGCACTGATCGCTGCATGGTTGTATGCCCTCCTTTATACCTCTAACACTCTTACGGACGGCATTTGGTCACATTTTGTTTTAGGATTTTTTTGCGTTCATTCTTTTCGTTCCAAATAAAAAAAGAAAGCAGCCCCGTTTAGGAGTTGCTTTCTTCATGTTCATCCACATTTGATATGGGTTCACCAACTAGAATTCTTTCTGTAAAAGCTCGATATTGTCTTCCAAACTGCTGTCCAAGCTTACGCCTACCTTCTGCAGTTTGTTTTCGTAATATGTCTTCACATCTTCCCATTTATAGTACGGATAGGTCTTTGTTTCAATCGGGAAGGCAATCTCTTCTTCATTTCTAAGCATTTTTACGAGAATATCCTTACCATTGGAATACAGAATCCATTGGATATTTGCCCCCATCGGTGAGATAACCGAGCCATTCCAGTTTTGGATCACGTCCTGCGGTTTATCATTACTCACATTAGCTCCGGCGATATCCAGGAATGAAGATAGTGGAATGATGGTTTCTGCATGAGCAAAACGAAATATACCAGCCGTGTCTTTCTGCTGAATGGACTGTTCGGTAGACACGATCAACTCTTTGACCAGAGGTGCAATGATATTCTGCGGCAGATCTGTTGACGTTAAAGATGGACCTTTTTCATAAAAGTCATTGATATTATCAACGCTCTCGTACCAACTTAACTGATTGGTCGTAAAATACCGCCCGAATTCAAAGTCACCTTCTCCTTTAATATTCGAAGAGATGATGTAGAGTTCATATAGATTAGAAGCAGCCTCGGTTGGGTTGCTGAGCTTCACTTTTCCTTTCTCATCCTTCAATTCAAACTCTCCAGAATTCAATCTCTCATAAAAGTCTTCAGAGAAAAATTGCAGAAGGACCTCTTTTGCATAACGCGTTCCCGTGCTCTGTGTGACATAATCCTCGTATAACTTAACCCAGTCTCCATCTTCTACGTACTCGTTATACTTCGTAGCTAGGTCGTAGGGCCGTAGATAGGGGTCTTTCCCTTCTTCAAAGGCTGAAGCGAGAATGTCTACCTTGTTATCTCCCAAGCTTTCCTCTAACCCGTCAATAAACTGATCTCTGCTCTGGGGCGTTCGATCTTTGAAGGTCGCTTGAGCGATTACTTTTTTATCTGATGTAAATAGTTCTCTGAAATTCTGCCCAACTCTGGTTCCTATTCCTTTCAGTTCTTCTCCACCCGTAGTGGATAACAATCCATAATGGTCTTTTTCAACCTTCATCAGTTTGCCAATTTCCTTCTTCAACTCTTTGCCGAGATTGGTAGCCTGCCCATCCTTCTCAGCGATGTCAAGCAGTTCAAAGAGCGTCTTGTCGTATTTGGAACTGGATAGATGTCTGGAACCGTGTCTCCCTATGTAGTTAATAAATACGGGTTCATATCCATTAGGAGCTTTTGTATAACTTGTTGCCTTAAAAGGATATGGCGTTTTGGTGCCGCGGTATCCCTGCTGATCGTTCATTTTTGCTCCAACAAATACCGATTGGGTGTTGTTATCCCAGTCTACATCTTGCCCCAGGGCCTCTCCAACAGCTCTTGCCGGTACATAAGTAACTCCATTGTAGAGAAACGACTCTCCTTCCACCCTTTGTCCGTTCACGACCACATTAGCCGATTGTTCGGAAACTTCGATCATGCGTTTGGAGCCTGCACCATATACGTCAAACACACTTACAGACGTTAACATGGCGAGTGATGCTACTGAAATCCCGATTTTTTTGATCATCATATTGAATTTTTTTCTCCCTTGATATGCTCGTATTAGTTTTATTTTCGCTCATCATACTATAGGTGAGAAGTGTCTGCGCAGTATCCATCCTATGTTAATTGATTGTAAAAGAATACATATAAAAATTGACGTAAAGTCTCATACACAAAAAGAGCCGCATTATTTAGCGACTCTGACTTTTCATTATAAAAAGCTATCTTCTCTGCCATACAATAAACAAATAATTGCTATTTATCCCGCATTACAGCGGTTTTCTATATATTTTTATATCTACTCCGGACTCCGTCGGATGACCTTCTCCAACAAGTGTCTCACGATTCAAGAAGGATAAGGCTTTGCTGTCTGTAATCATCTTGGGGGAAGTACGAAATAAAGCAGTTTTCAGCGTTTTATCGATGATTCCGTTATTTTCGATATAAATTTTGCATGTATGCCCTGTGTAGTCCTTGCCTTGGAGCATGTATCTTGCCGATAGAGTATGCGGACCACCATTCTTCCCGATGATCTGCGTATCCACTCCTCCACCCAGCACGATTCCTTCAAAGTACTTTCCGGTTACGCTGCCTGTAAAAGTAATCATGACAACCGAATCATCTTCGCTATTCTGTAAATCAAATGACTTCTCAATGTTCACATGTACCGTAAACAATTCTTCTAAATTCACGTATTCTCACCTCCATATATGGACAATTATAACTCTACTCATTAGACTGCTTCACTAAAAAAAAGATTTACATATTTCCTTCAAATCATTTAAAATGGTTTACACGATGTAAAGGTTAACAAGTTGTAAATGAAGGGGTTAATGACGTACATGAGTACATTACCAAAATCAGTTCGATTTCCACTGTTCATTCTGATGTTAAATCTGTTTATCGCTTTATTGGGGCAAGGGATGCTCATCCCCATATTGCCTGAGTATTTGAAGCTTTTTCATGCGGGAGGCACAGTAGCAGGATTTTTAGTTGCCGCCTTCGGTGCCGCTCAATTCTTCTTTTCACCTCTCGGGGGACAACTGTCTGATCGATTTGGACGCAAAAAGTTGATCATCGCAGGTATGTTTCTGTCTGTCATTTCAGATATCATATTTGCGCTGTCGACGTCATTACCGTTCCTCTATGTCGCACGGTTTATCGGTGGAATCAGTCTTGGTTTAATGGTTCCTGCCAACCTCGCATATGTCGCCGATATTACAACGCCAGAGACACGTGCGAAAGGCATGGGTTATTTCGGTGCAGCTATGAACTTGGGAATGGTTCTGGGACCTGGTCTGGGCGGTCTCATCGCCGAGATGGGCATTCGCATGCCCTATTTCTTCGCAGCGGGTCTGGGACTGATTGCGGCCCTAATGACGCTGCTATTGCCCGAGACACTTCCCCCGGAGAAAAGAACGGTCTCCATCCGTCTTCAAAAAGGAGATCACTTGGGCAAAAAAATCTGGAGTTCTTTTAAAGTCCCCTATTTCAAATATTTGATTGTGTTGCTTGTCATGACCTTTGGCCTCATGAGTTATGAGACGGTATTCGCTCTTTTTGCAGAGCAAAAATACGGATTTGACGCTGCAACAATCTCCATCATTATTACCTTGGGCGCGATTATCGGTATCGTTGTGCAGATCTGGCTTTTGGATTGGTTCGTACAGAGAATCGGTGAAATTAAGTTGATCCGTCTCTCCTTGATAATCACACCTATAGCTTTATTGTTAATGTTAATTAAGGTCAACCTTGTGTTTCTGTTGTTCGCTTCTGCGTTATTCTTTGCCTTTAATTCGTTTTTGCGACCTTCGGTCAGCACGTTAATATCCAAGAATGCAGGAGATCGGCAAGGTTATGCATCCGGTCTGAACACCACATTTTCCAGTCTCGGAACGGTGATTGGGCCGCTGATCGCAGGACTATTGTTTGACAAAAACATAAACTTCCCGTATATTTTTGGTGCAATTATGCTGCTCGCTTCTCTCGGACTGACCTTGAACGCATTTCGTTCGAAGAAAGGACAATTGTATACAAGTGAATGAAAACTGGCATCAACAATTGGGAAATAAACATCGTGATGATTTGATTGCAGCAGGTAAGGAGCTTTTTTTGAAATATGGATTGCTCCAGGTGAAGATTACGGATGTATGTACGAAAGCTGAACTTAGTAGAGTGACCTTTTATAAACATTTTCAGTCTATGGATGAGCTTCTTCTAGCCATTCAGATGCAACTGATCGAACATTTAACAAATGAGATTAGTCGTACATCAACGAAGGACATGAACGGGCGAGAACAACTCAAGGTCATGTTGAATGCATGGGTTGTGTTTGCCCAGGATCATCCAGACTACATCCGATTTATTCAATTATTTGATATCAACTATGAGATGTATGATTTTAGTCCTGAATTAAGAGAAAAGTATGATAAGTTCAACCAGCACGGGAAAGAAGACCATTTCCTCTTGCATGCTTTAACTACAGGCGTTGCTGACGGCAGTATCAAGAATCCGTCCCCCCCACTCGAGCTTGCTCAATTCATCTTCACAACGATGATGGGTATGCTACAGAGGATCGTTAAGATCGATCCGTCCAAATCCGATGAAATGGATACACGGATCAGGGAGCAGTTTGTGAAGATGCTGCTCCATTTTGTCTGTAGCGAGGAAATACATGAGTGACGGCATATCCAGAAAGTGCAAAAGACTGATTCCAGCAGATGGATCAGTCTTTTGCATCTTTTCTGCCTTCGGGTTGGTGCACTCAAGAGTAAACGAACTTATGTACATACCAAAAAAACCGCTATGACAGCGGCTTTATATGGGATATGCTATTGCACTCTATATTAGTAAATTTAAACTTCGGCATGTAGTTGCAGGATTTGTTCGCCGATAATTACTTTTTTATATTCGTTTTTTTCAATCTGAGAGTAGTTCGAACTATTCGTAATAATTATCGGTGTAGTTACTTCATATCCACTCTGCTTTATCATGTTTAAATCAAATTCAATAAGTAAATCTCCAGCTTTTATCTGTTGTCCTACATGAACCAGAACATTGAAATGCTCTCCTTTAAGCTTAACCGTATCTATCCCAACATGAATTAATATTTCTGCGCCATTCTTACTATTGATAAATAATGAATGTTTGGATTTAGGCGTATTCATAATAACACCATCTACTGGTGATAAAACCTTTCCTTCCATGGGTTCAATAGCGATTCCATCCCCCATAGCCCCCATAGCAAAAGCAGGATCTTTTACATCACTCAATGGAATTAATTGCCCGATCATAGGACTAAGCAGTATTTCGTCAGAAATAGATGGTTGAACTTCATCTGCAACAACTGTTGTACTTTGTTGCTCTTGTGGTTGTTTCTCAGTTCTAAATAATGCACTCATTTTCTTAAACAAAAGCCATTCCTCCTGTTTCACTTCGTACCCCATGTTAATAATTTAATAACTTATACTTGTAATCTCAACATGGGGTTTATCCGATTTTTTGGACTGAAGTAACCGATTACATATCATATTTTAGTTACTTTTTCATAACAAAGATTGCATTTTACCTACTAATTACTCCTACAATCTTGATGATGTTAATTTCTCTAAGACTTGATGGTTAATTTAGAGCAATTACTTATATACATACAACCTAATGATTAGAAAATATAGTTCTCAATACATTCGCTCCAACGTAATACAGAGTATCTGTTGAGGCTCAATCTTAATATCCATTTCCAGAGTTCCCCCACGAGCCTGGATATGTCTCAAGTAAGTTACCGGGGTACTCCGGACTTTTAAGTAATCTATAGTCTCCATGTCGAATGAATTCAGACTGGTCATCTTTAAAGCCTCATCTAACGCATTTCCATCGTTGAAGCTTATTTTTTTTACGACAGCTCTGTAGTTACGGCAGTCTGCAGGCAGGTTATATAGTTGTAATATCATATTTTTGGATGCAGGATTGTGAAAGATGAATTTGTTACTGTTCATATCGTATTTTTCGAACGAGCTAAAATATGATGGGTCTACCGGAGCGTATAAATAAGCCAAAATTGTAATATCCTCATCTTCGTTTTTGGTGATGAACAAGGATGAATCCCGAAAAAGCAATGTATTTCCAAGTTTGTTCAGGAATTCATAGGCATAAAAGCCGATTTTGGGAATGCCACTCACGGTTAGAAGTCCGGGACCACCACTAAACTCAATGGTTTCCTCCGCAATTTCATTTGGGTAAGCAAAATCTGACACCAACCAATATCCAATGCCTTTGTAGAGGTCAGTGAGACCCAGATGTTGGTGAAATATATATAATCCTTTGAATGCCATATCGTTCAACTGATCGCGACTCGATGACGTAATGTTGAATTCGGTGAGATAGAGGTCTGGTACGTTCAGATTATCCTCCAGATACGTAATCAGGCTTTGGGTCATCATCAATAAATAGTTTTCTTTGGTTGACTTGACGATTGCAGATTTACCGTTAGTGGTACTGTTCTTTTTGGAATACGGCAGTGCGGAAATTCCACAGAAGTCTGGTTCGATACCCTCATGCACAAGATGAGCCAGAAAGCCATGCTGATGAGTCTCCTTATTCTCTAACACAATGCCTCCGATCCCAACCTGTAAACCGGGTTCCACCTTTTTGAGTAATTTCCGTACTTCATCGTAGTACTTAACAAATTCTTCATCCAGGGATAAGTCATAACTGCGAAGTTTTCCCTTGAAACGTTCACAACCATGATTAATACCCGTCTCATAATGCCATGGGCTAGGTCTGACCACTTCGATTTTCCATTGGACCAACGCTGATTTTCCGTATTGATTAAGTAACAGACGGAACAATTCTTGAATTTCCTTTAGCCAGTTTTCCAAGGAGTATGTTCTATGGTTATGACCAACACTCGTAACGACTTCGGCAGCTTCGGGAGGATTAAGCACAATAAACGGCTTCCAGCCTCTGGCCACAAGCTTTCCGATCGCTTTTGCAACCAGTGCGTAATCAGGAGTATTTCCTTCTACGCGAAGCATGTTTCTGTTCAGGAGTCCACTTACTCTTGAGAATTCAAATATCTTGTACTTTTCAAATACAGCAAGTTGATCGTTCAACTCAGTCATCAGCAGTTTTGAAGCTTGTCCTACATTCAAGATTGCGGACGAGATCCTTATATCTTCGCTATTCTGAGCTTCTATTCGAATTTTACGCTTCTTCTCCTGATTCACATGCTGCAGAACGGCTTCTAATTCTTTTTGATCGCATTCCTCTGATTCAATATTCCGAATAACCGGATTAGGCGTCTTCGTTTTACGGAATGTGCTCGGACTTATGCCATGTTTCTTTTTGAAAAGTCTGTTGAAGGAATTGATATTCGTAAACCCCGCCTCGTATCCAATAGAGGTTACCGGATCGTTTGTCTCGAGCAGTTGTCTTTCCACGTTGCGCATTCGATGCCCCAGCAGATAGTCGCTTAACGATTGTCCAACGATTTCAGAGAATATTCGTGACAAATACTGTTCTGATACGAAGAACTTCTTGGCGATTTCCTTCAACTTGATATCTTTCTCGAAGTTGTTACCCAGGTAGAATTTAATCTCTTCAATTCGGCTGCGCATATTTTTATTACTGCGAATGGGAACTTCCTTATAATACTTTCTCTCCAGCAAGCTCAACATTGAGAAGTAGAGGTTAAATACCTCGACGTCAGACATGCTGTTTTTCTCCAAGTAAAATCCGGACAGTAGCTTATTGGCAAGATGACTCATCTCCTCGTCACTA
This sequence comes from Paenibacillus sp. SRL342, assembly GCF_984798905.1. Lineage (NCBI taxonomy): Bacteria > Bacillati > Bacillota > Bacilli > Caryophanales > Paenibacillaceae > Paenibacillus > Paenibacillus sp. SRL342. The sequence goes on along the minus strand of NZ_OZ481790.1, from coordinate 3,561,797 downwards.
CCATTCCCGCCTTTTCTCGAATCGCCACGAAACTCGAACTGGTATCCGTTGTCTCCCTGATTCTTATCATAGTTATAATAGAGTGCGATATCGTAGGAAAGAGTCTGTGTTGACGTCAACTGAAAGGAGTCGGATCTCGGTAAAATATAAAACCCTGGCGACTCGACCTTGATCGATTCCTCTTCACTTTCAACTTCGATAGAGCCCTTCAACACATAAAGGATATGAACTTTCCCATCAAAATTATGGATGCTGCTTCCAGGGATGATTTGTTGAATCGCGATATTTTCCCACGGGTTTACAAGTTTCATAACAAGCCTCCAAAAAAGCCATAAACGCAAAAACATTTCGCGTTCATGGCTACCTTTAATTCTTCTTTAGATTCATTTAGTAATTATACCCACCATACTCAAGTGGTTGTTTGTTATCTAACTACCAAGATGCCATGTTTCTAACAATACGTCAATTTTTCAGCGTTTCCATACCTATGCCAGGCGAAAACCATTCATTAGAATTGCTACAACAGGTTTGCCGGCGGCTTTCATCTTGCAAATCTGATACAGGATACGAGACTTTCGTCTAGTCTTTCCGATACTTTTCCCCGTCTGGCATCTCCTGATACATTCATCTTAGATGCAAAATATCGTTTGTTTCTTTTCTTTGGATCAGAGACCATACATCAAAGAGGCCACTCGTTAGACGAGCCGACCTCATGAGATTTAGTTACAGAACCTTACTTACAAGTTTTCACCGTTTGACCTAACAACCTCTTGGTACCAGTCGAAAGATTTCTTTTTGAAGCGGTCACCCGTTCCTTGCCCTTTATCATCCAGATCGACATAGACCAAGCCATATCGCTTGCTCATTTCTCCGCTGCTGGCACTAACGATATCTATCGTCCCCCACGTGGTATAGCCTATGATATCGACTCCGTCGGACATGGCGTCTTGCATTGCCTTGATATGGGAACGGAAATAGGCAATACGGTAATCGTCTTCCAGATAGTTATTCTCGTCCGGAGTTTCTCTAACTGCGAAACCATTCTCGACAATAAAGAGCGGCTGGTCATATCGGTCATACAGCTCATTCAACGTGATTCTAAATCCTGTCGGATCGATCTGCCAGCCCCATTCGTTAGCCTCCAGATATGGGTTTTTCAATGTACCATTAATGTTGCCGCCAGTCTTCTCTTTGTCTTCTTTATCCGAGGATACGAGCCGCGTAGAATAGTAGCTCAACGCTACGAAATCACTGGTATATTTACGCAGAATGTCCATTTCTTCTTCAGTAGCTTTCAAATCGATCTCGTTTCTTCTAAAGTAACTCAGCATATAGTCGGAATATTTCCCTTTGGCTTGTACGTCTACTAGTGAGAACTCATTCTGATCCGCTTGATAAGCTGCCCAGACATCCTCTGGGTTACATGTGTAGGCATAGTTCTTACCTGCTCCGATCATGCATCCGATCTCAAAATCAGGATTGATCTCATGTCCAACCTTTGTAGCGAGTGCTCCAGATACAAGCTGATTGTGAGCGGCTTGGAATTTGGCTTCCAGAATGTTCTCTTCCTTATTAGGATCGATCAAACCACCAACTGCTGGAATACCCAGGACCATATTGATTTCATTGAATGTGATCCAATACTTGACGTGATTTTTATATCTTCGGAATACCGTTTCACAATAGGTGACGAAGTAATCAATGACCTTCTTGTTTTTCCAACCGCCTTTGTGAATCAGAGCAAGCGGAGTATCGAAGTGGTTTAATGTAACTACAGGAGTGATTCCATACTTCGCACATTCTGCGAATAATCGATCGTAGAAAGCCAACCCTTCTTCATTTGGCTCAGGATCGTCCCCGTTCGGGAAAATTCTAGCCCAGTTAATTGAAGTACGAAGAAAATTAATCCCCAGCTCCGCCAGCAACTTGATATCTTCCGGGTAACGATGATAGAAATCGATCGCGTTATGACTTGGATAGTAATCGTATTTTGTGTTCATCGCCTTTTCGATATTATAGATCGCATCCCAACGACCTTCGCTGATTGCGGGGAAAAGATCAGCTAGCGTGAGACCCTTTCCACCTTCGAGATAGCCGCCCTCACTCTGAGTCGCACACATCGCTGCACCCCATAAAAAATCTTTTTTCATCATGGTTTCTCTCTCCCTATTGAATCTATTTGTTTGAAATATTATCTTTTTTACCACGATACATCAGTAATGTAAGAGCAAAAGGTATAACGAATGACAGGATCATAACAACCAGTACAACGATAAACCCTACCTGTGTTCCAGTGTTTTGAGTATCAATAAATCCTGGCAGAGCGAAGATTCCACTCGGCGTTAGTTGCAAAAGTTTGGCTCCGAAATATCCAATGGCTCCCCCACCAATACCGGAAACAATACAAACCATCGTTAAAATCTTTCTCTCAGCAAGCAGGAAGCCATACAAGGCTGGTTCAATGACTCCCATAAGCCCCGAGTTAAATCCGGCGGAATAAGCAAGTCCTTTTTGCTTTTTGTTGGTATTTTTCATGCCCATAGCCACAATTGCACCAGCAATCGCAAACGAATGACCTGTAATCATTGGGAAGATGACATCATAACCGTTAGTGAAGAAGTTCGTCAGGGCGATCGGTACAATAGCACCATGCAAACCCACAGCAACCATTGGAATCCACAATCCACCTAAAAGCGCGCTAATTAATGTTGGACTCAAGCCGTACACACTGAGAATACTTTTAGCGATCATCTGGCTTAACAGCATGGCTAGTGGTCCAATTACAATCAATGTAACTGGAATAGAGATTAACAGAACCACCAGTGGAACTCCGAAGCTTGAGATAACCGAAGGTATATATTTTTTAGCTACATGCTCGACCTTGGAAGCAAAATACACGGCCAGAATTGCAGGAATAATTGTCGCTGAATAACTGGCTAACAAAACAGGGATTCCCGCAAATGTCGTATAAACGGGGGCTTCCAGTAGAGAGCCTGACATTAGTACGCTGATCGGGTCAGCCTTAAGCAATTCTGCCAGTGTTGGATAGAATAATGCTGCACCGATCGCCATACCCACCAGTTCGTTCATTTTGAAACGTTTAGCTGCGGAGAAGCCAACAAAGACTGGCATAAAGTAGAAGATTACGTCCGCGACGACATAGAGTACTTTGTAAGTTCCACTCGAATCCATAATCCATCCTAGTGACAGGAACAACGCCAAGAATCCTTTGACAATACCAGTTGCTGCCATAACTCCAATCAAAGGTCCCATAATGCTGATGACCGTCTCCAGCAGTTTACTGATCGGATTTTTCCTTTTTGCAGGTTTAACTTCATCTGATTGCTTTTCCTGCGGCGTGGATGTTACTTCTTCGTCGTCTCCGGAATCACTGTTAAATGAATAAAGACGCTGTATGTCATCAAAGACCTTTGATACTTGACTACCGATGACGACGTGATACTGACCAGTTGCCTCCAAGGCCTGAATCACCCCGTCTAGCTCCATCAATTTGTTTTTGTTTGCCTTGTCCGGGTCCTTCAAAACGAATCTTAACCGTGTTGCACAGTGCATCAAAGAAGTTACATTCTTCTCTCCACCAATGTTTTTCACGATTTGTTTGGACAGTTCTTTATAATCCATATCACTTCACCTCTAGTCGGTTATTAACCACAGCATTTTTTGAACGTTCGTTTTCAAATAAGCGGTTACATTCGTTATTTTATTGACTTCTGGTGTATATAGATTGCTTAAATCATACCTCCTATACGTACAATTATGATGAGAATATGTATTCGCTTTCAATTGCGGTTAAAATTGAGCAATCTTTTTTTAACATCAGGGGTGCAATACGTTCTAGTATGCCATCTGAGATCGGGTCAAGTTCTTCTACCTAAGAATAATGACCTGTAAATCAAAAAAAAAGCCGCTATAAAAGCGACTTTAAGGGAGTTTTTTCGAGACAACCCAGTTTCTCTTTTTCACTGGGTTACATTAATGTTCTATAAAGTATCATTTAATCCGTTAGTACCGGCAACTGTCCTCCAGCTTTCAGTTGACCAAGCAATACTTTGATCCCGGCAGACGTATTTGGCTCCTGCTTTCCATACACAGCAAGCCCTGAGCGCACGTTCTGTAAATAGATCATCTCGTAAGGGTTACCGAGTGAGAACAGCGTATATCGCTGATTACTCTTGTTCATCGCATTAATCAAGGTTTGATAATCACCCCAACCGAACTGGCTGGCCACATTGCGGAACTGGTAAGAAGCAAGAATGACATAATTGGCTTTGCCAATTGCTTGGAGCGTTTCATTCATGTTGCCTTGACCAACAAGTACAATTTCAGTTTTTAACGACAGATTATTAGCGGCCTGCAACAGTTGCTTCTCAAGCTGTTTCGCCTGTTCCTGCTCGGCTGCGACAATAACGACCCGGTCGCCTTGCTTCATTGGATCAGGAAGCACACCTTCGCGACTGCTGAGTACAGTGACCGCCCGCTCTGCGATTGTCTGCTCCACTGCTCGGTGCGCCTTCGATCCGATGATACCGTTAAGTTTAGTTAGCTTTTGCGCGAGAGTTTGACTGCGTTCAAATAAACCATATTTCGCTTTCATCTCCAAGATTCGTTTCACAGATGCATGTATGGTTTCATCCTTGATCGTTCCATTGTTCACCGCGTTCACCAGCGTTTGATGGGCCGCTGCTGAATCTTTTGGCATAAGGATGATATCAACACCTGCGGAAACGGCGCGTTCTACTGATTGATTCTCCCCAAAATGCTCCGCAATTGCATTCATGGTAAAGGCATCCGACACGATGAGTCCTTTGTATTCCAACTCTCCTCGAAGAAGTCCTGTCAGTACCTTTTTCGATAAGGTGGCAGGAATCGGCACACGTTCACCGTCTTTGAGCGAAGTGACATGCTCGTTGTCTATGGCAGGGAAAGCAATATGCGCGGTCATAATCATCTCTACACCATCTTTGATTGCAGCCCGAAACGGTTTTAATTCTACCGCATCAAGCCGTTCTCGGTTATGGGCAAGCACAGGCATACCAAGATGGGAATCTACCGTTGTATCTCCATGTCCCGGAAAATGCTTAACTGCCGCCATCACCCCTGATTGCTGTAGCCCTTTTATCGTTGCCAGACCAAGCCTTGTCACCAAATCCGCATCCGAGCCAAACGAACGTATACCAATGATGGGGTTATCTGGATTACTGTTGATGTCCAGCACTGGCGCAAAATTGATCTGCAATCCAAATGCCTTCAGCTCCTCCCCTGTCAGCTGACCAGCTGCTTCGGCTAGCGTTGCATCTCCAGTTGCGCCAAGCGCCATCTGCCCGGGAAGGTTCGTGCCTCCTGGTATTCGCTTAATAACGCCTCCTTCTTGGTCGATGCTAAGAAATAGAGGAATGTCACCTGCTTCTCTTTGGATATCATGTGTGAACGTTGTAAGCTGCGTCATGTCTACAATATTTTTGTCAAAAAGAATAAGTCCGCCCAAGTCCTGATCATGGATCGTGCGTTTCAGCCCCTCATTAACGGTCGTTGTCGCTTTACCATTCCATTGCCTAATGTCGGGCATAAGCATCTGACCAACTTGCTCGCTTACCGTCATATAGGATATCAGCTTATCCCAATCTTGTGTCCGAATGGCCACTTCACGTTCGAAGCGAATTACTCTCGCCATAAATACGGCATATTCAGCGCGCGTGACAGCTTGATTCGGACGGAAGGTGGCATCTGAATAACCGCCGACCAAGCCGTTTGAACTCATAATAAGAATGGGTGCTGCTGCCCAATGCCTGTCCGTATCTGTCCATTCTGCGGGGTTCTTACCTTCCGCCAGTGAATAAGCCCGTGTAAGGAAGGCCGCAGTCTCTGCGCGGCTAAGCGGTGCATCCGGACGGAAAGTTCCGTTAGGAAAACCACTTGCAAGTCCATTTTTAGCAGCTATCATGATTTCTCGATGGAAAGGGTGTGTAGTTGGAACATCCGAATAGGTTGTGCCTTCCACTGCTCTTTGAAGCTGATCTGGATAAAGCTCGCGCATCATAAAAGTGACAGCTTGTGCCCTTGTCACAAGTGCCTCTGGCTTAAAGATCCCATTGCCATATCCGGCTACTGTTCCCCGTTTCGCCATATACGTGATGCCATCCTCTGCCCACTTTGAATACTTTAGATCAACAAACGTTTCTTCCGCAGCTGCCGTTCCCACCCCTATAAGCATAGAGCCGACAACGGCACCAATAATCGTCATCCATTTTACATGCATTTGTTTCACTCCTGTTGTATTCTATGGATGAATAGACGCTACTACGGTACAGTTTGTTGCGTTTTCATACTTCTATGAAATTATATTCAGGTAATTGACTATCCCTTCACGCCTCCAATTGTCATGCCCTGTACAAAGTATTTCTGTAAGAACGGATACACCATCAGAATAGGAACACTTGCAATAATGGTCATGGTCGCCCGAATCGAAGTTGGTGTGACCGCCGTTGCATTACTCTCGGCAGACTGATAAGCATCACTTGCTGATGATGTCGCTGAGGTCGTCGAAGTTTGTAGAATCTTCATCAACTCATATTGCAATGTGCTTAATTCTTTATTGGAAGAGTTGTACAAGAATACATCGAACCAGGAATTCCATTGTCCCACGGCTACAAAGAGTGATACGGTTGCCATTGCGGGAATCGTTAGCGGCAGGACAACGCGGATAAATGTCGTGAACTCCCCTGCCCCGTCAATACGGGCTGACTCCAGAATGCCTTCAGGAAGACCTTCAATAAATGAACGGATGACAATCATATTGAAGACACCGATTACACCCGGAATGATATATACCCAGAAGGAACCAATCAATCCAAGGTCTCGAATCAGCAGATAACCGGGGATCAACCCCCCGCTGAAGTACATGGTGAAGACAAAAAACATCGTAACAAACTTGCGAAGCACAAATTCCTGACGACTAACCGTATACGCGAGCATGGCTGTACAGAAGACGGACACCACGGTTCCAATGACCGTACGCAGCGCCGAGATCAGAGTTGCGTGATAGATATCGGATTCGCCAAAAATGTATTTGTAGTTGTCCAGTGTCCATACACGAGGCCATAGATATATTCCACCCCGAATGGCATCATTTGCATTATTGAAGGATACAGCAATCATATTAACAAAGGGATAAATCGTCACAATCATCAGACATACCATGAAGACGATGTTAATGGTGTCAAACGCTCGATCCCCGGTGCTGCTATTCCGAAAGCGGGATGTGTTTCCTTTACGCATGGCTTAGGCCTCCTTTTAGAATAGTCTGCTCTCTCCCATTTTTTTTGCTATATAGTTCGCGGAGAAAAGGAAGATGAAGCTGACCACAGTTTTGAATATGCCGGCTGCTGTACCTAAGGAAAAGTTCCCCATCCCTAATCCATATTTCAATACAAAGATGTCCAGATTCTCCGAATAGTCCATATTCATCCCGTTACCCAGCAGATATTGGGGTTCGAATCCGGATTCAAGAATACTTCCCATGTTCATGATCAACAAGATCACAATAACCGGTTTCAAGCCAGGCAGGGTGATATATAACATCCGTTTGAAGCGACTGGCTCCATCAATCTCGGCAGCCTCATATTGCGCCGGATCAATTGCCGTAATCGCTGCCAGATAGATAATGGTGTTCCAACCGACATCTTTCCAGACCTCAGTTGCCCCTAGAATACCCCAGAAGTATTCACCTTTCCCCATCCATAATACCGGACTGTCAATCAGGTGAAGCTTCATCAGCAGCAGATTGATAATTCCGTCTGGTGACAGGACTGTTAATACAATGCTGGAAGCAACAACCCACGAGATAAAGTGAGGCAGATAACTGACGGTTTGCACAAAACGCTTAAATATGACATTTTTCAGCTCATTCAACAAGAGGGCCAGTGTAATTGCTGTCACAAATCCCAACACCAGTTTAATGGAACTCATAACGAGTGTATTTCGCAGCACCCGGTAGAAGGTATTGTCCTCAAACAAGATACTAAAATGATGCCAGCCGACCCACTGCTGATCGGAGAAGGACCTCGCCGGTTTGAAATTCTGAAAAGCCATGGTCCATCCCCATAACGGCAGGTACTTGAAGATAAAAGCCCAGATGACAAAAGGAATACACATCCAGGCAAGTGTTCGTTGCTGCACAAGTCGCTTAAAGAACGAGTGTGCTCTGGTTCCCTTCGGACTCGAGACTGGAGGCATCGAGTTAAGGGAGACATTAGGTTTCTCCACGGTGAACCTGCTCCTTTCCTGTGCTGTTATTCATGCGAGGAGAAGCCGGAGTTATGCTCTTTCGTCTTCTCCTGCGCATGTAACAGTTTGTTTTAAAGAGGTTGTTCAAAAAGTCCGCTTTTGATTACGAAAGACGCCTTGCGGCATCATCAGCATCGAATATGGAATTCAGCCGAAATGTCCGTTGCTCACGTAGTTTTCCCTACGCTCCGCTACTCCATTTCTAGCTTCATCCCATCTTCTTGGTACTGAAAACCGGTCTTATTGAACATGCACTTAAAGTGTTCGTATTACCATTTTCCTGCTACACGATCCTTCACAACTTTGGTAATGGTCGCTTCATAACCAGCTTTGTCCAATTTGTTCAATTCAGCCATGTAGGCATCCCACAGCTTATCAAAATTCGATGGTGCTCCCAAGATTATTTCCGGTAAGTATTTACGTTGCAGATCATCCGATTTGGTGGTGAAGATCTGTTCAGGTGATCCTTGCTCAAGGGCGATGGACCATGCGGGGAACCATGGCCGCTCTTCCGGTTTGTTAAATAATTCACTAAAGGTTTGGATACCGTAGGCTTCAAGGAAATTGTTGTCTCCCTCGGTGTAAGATGCAGCGGCTACTTCTGGCTGGTTGCCAGGGCTATAAGCATTACCATCGGTAAGTGTAGATTCACCGCCATATCGCGGCCAGTCTGATCCGAAGTAAGTGAACCCGAATTTACGGCTCAGCTCCAGATCATCATGGGCTTTGCGTTGATCCTCATTTGCAAAATAAAATCTGCCCTTATCATCCACACTGTACGTCTCGTCCTTGATTCCCCATTGCACCAGAACCTGATTCTCTTCCTTCAGCAAATTATCGAAATATTTAATGATACGAACAGGGTCTTTGGCATTCACCGAGATGCCTGTTGCATAGTTGTTGACAAAGCCCGGAGGATCAACATACTGATCCTTAATTCCTTCATCAAACACAATCGGAAGTGGTGCATAACGTTTCTCATCAATGCCTGCCGAGAGCAGGTTTTTCGACGCGTCTCCAACCTGCCAGCCATAATTGAAGTATCCTAACACACGACCCGAAGTCAGCTTGGCCAAGTACTGGTCTTTGTTCATCGTAAAGGATTCCGGATCAAGCATGCCTTGAGCATTGATTTCATTTAACTTCTGAATCCATTTTTTCTGGGCATCTGTTCCGGCGACAACTTTTGCCTCATGGGTAGTCATGTCGACCATGACACTGCCATCGTTCGGATAACCGGCAAGATGCATCGCTGGATTTTGCAGTGTGAAGAAGTTATTAGCCACACCCGCAAGTGACACAAATCCGATTGTGTCTGCACCGTCGACAGTTGGATGTTTTTCCTTGTAATCCTGGATCAGATCAAAATATTCATCCAGTGTAGTGATCTTGGGATAATCAAACTCTTTGAGCACAGATCGTTGAATCCAGAAAGCTCCTCCGCCCACATTTGGACTACCTGAATACTCACCCTGATTAGCCGTATAAGGCAAAGCATAGATTTTTCCGTCTTCGGCATTTTTCATTTTATCGAAATATGGTCCATACACCCTTTTGATGTTAGGGCCGTATTCCTCAATCAGATCATCCAGCGGAATATAGGCCCCGGCATCCAGCAACTTGGACATCTCACCACTGGAGCTAATGACATCAGGATAGTCTCCACTGGCAATCATGACACCGGCTTTGGTAGCACTATCACCTACCAGATATTCCAACTTCCAGTCCACACCGGTCTGCTCTTGCAACGCTTTACCGATTGTTGTTTCGCTTGCCAGAGCATCCTTCTTGCCTGGAGAGAACATGTAATACGAGAACGTGACTGGACTGTTATCATCATCACCTGTGGCTGAAGGCGCTGATGACGAGTTGTTCTGACTGCACCCAGCCAGCAAAGCTGTTAGTAATATGGCTAAACCCGCTGTTCTAAATTTTGGTTTTAACATGTGAATATTCCCCCGTTCCGTGTGTTCTCTTATGGATTACACTCACCATTTGCCAGCTACACGATCCTTAACTGCCTGCGTTATCGTAGCTTCGTATGTTTTCTTGTCGAGTTGATTTAATTGACTCCTATATTCATTCCATGTGTTCTCGAAAATGGAAGGTGAGTCCATAATCATTTTGGGTAAATATTTCTTCTGGAGGTCTTCTGCCTTGGTGATAAAAATCTGTTCAGGAGAGCCCTGCTCCAGTGCAATAGACCAAGCAGGAGACCAAGGACGCTCATCCGGTGTGCTGAATAGTTCTGTGAATGTCTCCACACCATATTTCTCTAACAACAGCTTGTCACCGTCCGTGTAACTAAAGGTAGCCACTTCTGGTTGGTTGCCCGGTCCATAGGCGTTGCCATCCTCCAGCACGGAGTTATTCCCGTAACGAGGCCAGCTGTAATTAAAATAGTCAAAGCCGAATTTACGACTTAATTCCGGATCTTCATGTGCCTTGCGTTGGTCATCATTTTCAAAGTAAAAGCGGCCCTCATCATTCACACTATACGTCTCGTTCTCAATCCCCCATTGAACCAGAATCTGGTTTTCTTCCTTAAGCAAATTATCAAAATATTTAATAATTCGCACGGGATCTTTGGCATTTACGGTAATTCCGACACCATAGTTGTTCACAAAACCTGGCGGGTCCACATACTGGTCTTTGACACTGTCATCAAATACGATCGGTAGAGATACGTAACGTTTATCGTCTATACCAGCCTTCTTGAGATTGTTCGTTGCGTCTCCAACCTGCCAGGAGTAACTGAAATATCCCAGCACCCGACCGGATGTCAACTTGGCGAGATACTGATCCTGGTTCATTGTGAACGATTCTGGATCAAACATCCCCTGTGCGTTAACCTCGCTTAGCTTCTGAATCCATTGTTTCTGATAATCAGATCCGGCTACCAGTTTGGCTTCATGACTCTGCATATCCACCATCACACTGCCATCGTTTGGATAACCTGCGAGATGTATAGCTGGATTTAGCAGGGTGAAAAAGCTGCCCGATTCACCCGCAAGTGTAGCGAAGCCGATAGTTTCTTTTCCATCGATCTGCGGATGCTTTTGCTTGTATTGCTCAATCAAGTCAAAATATTCGTCCAGCGTTTTGATCTTGGGATAGTTAAACTCTTTTAACACAGCACGCTGAATATAGAAGCCGGTCTGAAAGTTAGGCTCTGACACATAACCGATGTTGGCAGTGTATGGCAAGAAATAGATCTTTCCATCCTCCTGTCTGAATTTGTCCATATAAGGCCCATATACCCGCTTAATGTTAGGCCCGTATTGATCGATCAGTTCATCCAGCGGGATAAAAGATCCTGCATCCATCAATTTAGCCATTTCACCACTGGAGTCGATGATGTCGGGGTAATCCCCACTCGCAATCATCACTCCTGCCTTGGTTGCACCGTCACCGACCAGATATTCCATCTTCCAGTCAACACCTGTTTGTTCCTGTAGCTTCTTGCCAATGGTCGTGCTGCTTGCCAGAATGTCCTTCTTGCCACCCCCAAACGTGAAATATTTAAAGGTGACCGGGGTGTTGTCATTACTGTCAGGATAAGAGGCTTCCGGGCTGGCTTTATTACACCCTGCCAGGGTTACAGCCAGTAAAATGGCCAGACCTGTTATAATGTTTTTTTTTCTAAACATGTAGTAAATGCCCCCTTGAAGTATTGTTTGTGTCTTTAAGCCTTCTCAATATATCAAGATAGCGCTTTCAAAGTTACCCATGAAAGTGTACCTCCTACTTTGAAAAGTATATCCCTCGTATTTAGTCACCTGGCATGGCTGATGGATCAAGTGGAAGCTTAATTTGGATACGCGTACCTTCTCCTTCCCATGTCTGGATGTCGAATGTAAAGTAATTTTTATAACAAAGTTTTAAGCGACTATACGCATTTTTCATGCCAACATGCTCTCCCATATCGGTGTTTTGATCCAGGTAACTTAGCAACTCTTCCAATTTTGCTTGTGACATCCCTATACCGTTATCCGTTAGTCTGATATGGAGCTTATCATTTTCCATTGAAACGAAGAGTTGAATGATACCTGCACCCGGAGATGACTCAATTCCATGAATACTTGCATTCTCAACAAAGGGAAGGATCACCATCTTGGGGATTCGGTACATCAGTACCGCTGGATCTGCCTCAATGGTATATTGGAGTTTTTCTCCAAAGCGGTATTTTTGAATTTGCAAAAAACTCTCGATGAGTTCCAATTCTTCCTTCACTGTCACATCATTCTGATTCCAACTAATCGACTTGCGAAACATCTTAGCCATGTTATGCACGATTTTGGCAGTCTCTTTCTCGCCTTTGATGAGGCTCCGCATACGTACCGACTCCAGGGTATTAAACAAAAAATGTGGGTTGATCTGACTATGAAGCGCATGAAGCTGTGCTTGCTGCTGCTTTAACTCCAGGTCTTTCTTTTGGATGTCAGCGAGATATACCTCATGAATCAGGTTATGGATCGTCTCGGTCATTCGATTAAATTCCATCGTGAGTTGACCTATTTCATCTCTTGCATCTTCAGGGGGAATCGTCTGGAAATTCTGTGTTTTTACTTTTTTCATATGTTTCAGAATGCGCACCAGCCTGACATGGATGGATCTGGACATAGCCGCAATGATAATAGAAGGCAGGACAAAATTAATACAAGCCAGCCATACGACGAAGGAACGGGACTTCCGCACCTCCTTCAACACAATTTCTTCATCCATCACTCCATGCAGGGACCACCCTTCCAGATAGTTAATACCTGTATACGTAATTTCAAAGGGAATCATTTTGTTCGGAAACTGGATCTCGCTGTAACGTTTCCCTGTCTGAGCTTCTTCTGCTGTAGGATCATTTGAAAATTGGATGTGTCCCCCCGGATCAAGAAGATACACTTTTCCATCAAATCCGCTGTTGTGAAAATACTGCTTGATCATATCCATATTCAGGTCAATTTTAAGTAACTGCTCTCTCCCCCCAGTGTCCAGATTGTCGAGCCTTTGAACCAGACTTAACATCTGATCCGATGAGATCAATGCCGGATAAGGGGCGGAGTATGCCTGAAATTGAACGTACCAGTCCGAGTTGCGGACATCGTCAGTTAAACGATCAATATAACCGGAAGATAAAATGGTAGAGTTATCGGTATACACTTGATACCAGCGAATTCCCTGATTCATTTGACCGGAGAATTGCCCTTTTAGATAGGAATTATAAGCGTCAATGTACTCAAAATGACTTTGAAATGAACGGGAGATGGTGTCATTGAATACAGGGTCAGTATATAACGAATAAGAGAGGCCGACGCCTTGATCAATGGTTACCCGCAGGTCATTCTTCAGATTGTTCAGTGCCATGCCGGCATCACGAGTTTTCTGACTGCGAATATTGGCGGATGTGACATTGTAGAACACCACATTGGTAACAACGATGGGGATAAACACGGACAGGACATACATCAGCAATAGCTTATCTCGAAGCTTCATGTAGTTCAGGTTCCATCTTGGCATTGTGCACCTCGCTGCTCATTTCCCATAAGGAGATTTCGATATTCTGTAGGCGATAACTTAACAAGTTTCTCAAACTGGGTTACAAAATAATCCGCATTCTGAAATCCTACGCGTGCAGCAACCTCGTACATTCTCAGATCCGTCTGGCGCAATAACTTCTTCGCCTCATGAATACGCAGGTTCAACAGATAGTCATTGAAATATTGATTGTAACTTTTGCGGAATAATCGCCCAAGATAAACGGGATTCATGTAGAAGAGTGCAGCAATGCTTTTGAGATTGATGTTCTCGGTATAATTTGCATCAATATATCGTTTGATCTTGCTGATATCTCCTTTGGATCGTTCCATCCGCAGATGAGAGACATAATCCTCGGCTTCCTCCAGCGCGGTGAGAAAAGCATTTTTCAATAGTCGTAAATTCCAACCTTCATGACTTTGTTGTGCCAGCTCCTTCAGCTGCTGCAACCCTTCATCATTACCACCCATTTCGTTGACTACAGCGAGAATACCCGTTATATAACGCAAAAGAGAACCCGATACAGCATGAGGAGAAAATCGATTCATATGAAACAATTTGAATTTCTCCTCTACAACCTTGTGATAAGCTGACCTATTCCCCTCTTCCAGGCTCAAGATTAAGTGATCCACCTCGTCCTGGTATACATTGAAAACAAACAGCGGTTTGTCCTTGATCTCCGTATAACGTACGACACCACCAGTTTCAGCATATTTATGCTTGGCTGCTTCTTCAGCCGCCATAAGGGATTGTGGGACATCACCAATTTCTTTGACGAGTGTTCCTGCGTAAAGACCGATATCCAGGTTAAACCTTTTGCTCAGTGTTATATGAATATTGTGCAGTTTATCCTGTAACGCCGGACCCCCTTGATGATGATCAGGCCACAACAGTAATAATGCAAACATGCCACGTTGTTGCTCACTGATGAACATTTTGCATAAATTACTCTCCAGAGAATGTACTGCTTCACGTAGCTGTTCAATGGTAATTTTAATTTCATCTAATCCGGTCTGAAGTTCAATCAAAGTCATGAGCAGACTGGAGTTACGATTGATCCCGATCATCTCGGCATATCGATGTTCATCTTCCTTCTGTACATGGCCTTTGATCACATCCTCCAGCATGATGTTACTGGCCTGTCCCTCAGCCAAAAGAATATGTTTTCTTTTATTGCAAATCAGATTAGCCGACTTCTGCAACGTCGCCGTCAGTTCTTCATCATCAATAGGCTTCAGGATATAGTCATGAACGCCGTACCGGATTGCCTGCTGTGCATATTTGAAGTCATGATAACCACTGATGATAATGAACACAGGTTCCAGATGTGGCACTTTCTCAACGGCACGTATCAGTTCCAATCCATCCAGGATTGGCATGCGGATATCTGTTATAATCACGTCTGGTTGCAGGCTTTCAATCAGATTTAATGCCTCTGCACCGTTCTCTGCCTCTCCGATAATCTCCATATTAAGATCCATCCAATCTATGAGTTCATACAGCCCCTTTCGTACATACATCTCGTCATCTACCAGTAATACTTTTAACATCCGTGTGTCCCCTCTCCTCCAACGAAAATAAACCGCCGGTAGCATCTCTCCCTATCGGCGGAATGAATCTAATATGGTGACTGTTGTAGTTCGATGATCGATCCATGACCAGTCCTTCCGAATGACAGAAGCGTTCAGATATCCATCCTTTTTTGCCATAGCCGAATTCTTGATCATAACGATTATAGGTCTGACAACCCCACCCGATGGTATCCATCATGTTAGGATGGTTACATTTTATAGGTTCACGTCTGCAATTTCATTGCACAAACGGCTATATTTATTGCGCGAAACGATAGGAGGTCATATATCTGATATGAATGAGACCTCAGAATACCTGTTTGATAAATCTTATTTGCATTGAGCAAAAACACGCCAACTTTTGCCTATATCTTATTTCAGCAAAAAAAAAGAGCGAATTCACCCGGCAATTTTGTCAGCCGGTATTCGCTCAGGTAATCGGTAAGTGCTTATTTATTATTCCATTTATCCCCTTTTAATTCAATCATGGCATTGGGGCCAGGGAAGGTTAATTCCATCTTTTGGTCCAGATAGGATAGGGTTACTCTTGATTCTGCAATAGAGCGAATTCTGGTATTGAACAGACGACCATTTTCCCATTCCAGATCTATTTCAAATCCGCCCCGAGCCCGAATACCATGAATATATCCTTTTGGCCACGCTGCCGGCAAAGCAGGTAACAATCTGATTACTTCGTTATGGCTCTGGAGAAGCATCTCTGCTATCCCTGCAGTACCTCCAAAGTTCCCATCAATTTGAAATGGAGGATGGTCACAAAACAGATTGGGTAACGTGGAGGAACGTAGAAGTTCCACGATGTTATCGTGTGCAAGTTCCGACTCCTCTAATCGTGCCCACATATTGAGAATCCACGCCCTGCTCCATCCTGTGTGTCCACCACCGTGTTCCAGTCTTCTGTCGAGTGTTACGCGAGCTGCCATCGCCAGATCAGGCGTTGATTGCAACGTAATTTGCGTTCCAGGATGCAAAGCGAATAAATGGGAAATATGTCTGTGGCCAGGTTCCAATTCATCATAATCGTTACTCCACTCTAGGATCTGGCCATGTTTGCCAATGGAGGTCTCCGGTATTTTGGTTAAAGCACTACGGAGTACTTCCCCGAATTCCTGATCTTCCTGCAATATCCGGGTACTTTCAATGCAACGCGTGAAGAGTTCTCTAATAATCTGATTGTCCATTGAAGCACCAAAACATAAAGCCCCCGACTCTCCATTATCTAATATATAGCGATTTTCCGGTGAGGACGAAGGACATATCACCCAATTGCCGGAAGGATCCTCTGTAAGATAATCCAGAATAAACATAGCCGCATCTTTCATCGTGGAGTAAACTTTTTTGAGAAATTGAACATCCTTATTGTATTCGTAGTGGTCCCATAGATGTAATGAAAGCCACGCTCCACCCATAGTCCAAAACGTCGATGTCATACATACATCCTGCGGAGCAGTGTCTGCCCAGATATCCGAATTGTGATGAGCAACGAACCCCTTGCATCCATACATGGTTCTAGCGGTTTCCTTTCCCCGGACTTGCAGTCGATCTATAAAATCAAACAATGGAATGTGACATTCAGACAGATTGCAGCTTTCTGCAGGCCAATAGTTCATCTGTGTATTAATATTAATCGTATATTTGCTATCCCATACAGGAAGCATGTCTTTATTCCATATCCCTTGAAGGTTTGCAGGTAAAGAACCTGGACGACTGCTTGAGATAAGCAGATAGCGACCAAATTGAAAGTATAGACTCAACAGTTCCGGATCATGCTTTCCAGCTCTAAGCCGCTCAAGGCGCTGATCGATTGAAAGTTCGGAACATATCACATCTTTATTTTCATCTTCGAGATGTATATCCATCTTTACGAATAAGGATTGATAGTCCGAGACATGATCGGTGAGCAGTTCGCTATATGGTTTTGCGGAAGCAGCTTCAATTCTTCGGAGGCACTCCGCTTCGAGTTGTTCCTTGGGTACTCGGAAATCCGTGCAAGCCGTGATTAGAATAGTTGCTGAATTACCATCCTTCAGAGAAAGCTGACCGCTTGAATAATGAACCTGCCCCCCTTCAGATATAAGGCGAATCGCACAACAAAATCGAATTCCTTCTTCTCCCCCACTTCTTCCTCGGATGATCAAGTCATTCGTTCCACGCTTCTCGATCCGGTCCAGATAGGATTGGAAACCAACAGGATGCTTAAGAATATCTGAATAGGATGTTGATTGCAGAACGGTTCCCCTGCCAAAAATAGTGGAGAAAGATAACTTTCCAGGTACGCTAGATTTGAGATGAGCAACGAGCACTTGATCCGGGTAGCTGGCAAAATAATCACGGCTGTAAATGGATTGATCTGCGGTATAATTCACGTTTACCTTGCCATGTTCCAGATCGAGATGTCTTTGATATTCATTCGGTTCATGTTCACTGTGGTCCATAGCGATATAGAAGTCCCCCAATGGCTCATAATGTCTTTGCCCGTCAGGAACACCTACCAGAGTATCTGCTGCGAGTTCTTCTGCTTCCCTAATCTTACCGTCAAAAATCAGGCTTCTGATCTGAGATAAAGATTCAAGTGCTTGAGGATTATTCCGCTGCATCGGACCACCATACCACAGACTATCTTCATTAAGCTGAATTCTCTCGATCTGTGTTTTGCCAAAAATCATGCCTCCAAGAGTTCCATTTCCGATAGGTAATGCCTCTTCCCATGTTCCAGCAGGTTGATTAAACCAGATATTTTTGGTCTTCACGTTAAAACCTCCAACGAATTATATTCCTCACATTTTTCTTGTTTAGTGTGTTCCGTTTGTATGTCCTTTCAGTGTACTGTAATCTCTTCAGCATCTAAATGAACAAAATTAACTTGAATTATCACAATCTTATCCCAGCATTAGAGGTATAATCCTAAATTCCGAAACGGACAGTACAAATTCTTGTTCTGGACAAGGAAGTATAGCTATTGGCAATAAAAAAAGCCGCTATAATTAGCGGCTCTGCTTCGTTCATTTGATTTAGCTTACGTGAAGCTTAAGTTATAAAATATTTCGCTCCATTTGTTGCATGAATTGCCTCAATATCAGCCGATCTTCCGAAGAAATGGATTGAAGTAGTTTCTCTTGCTGCTCTCTCCATTTATCCTCAACCGGTTTTTCTAATTCTTTCCCCTTATCGGTTAGAAAAATACGCATGATCCTTGCATCCTGTTCATCACGTTTGCGATATATAAATCCATTCTGCTCCAGTGATTTGACCATGTTTGTAACCGTTGGTGGTTCGCATTTCATATGTTCACTTAGTTGCATCTGTGTTACCCCATCACCCAACCACAGCCGATACAACAAATTATCTTGTCCTACATAGAGATTTAGTTCCCGGAGAGATTCACTATAGTTTCGACGCATTTGGGAGGAAATTCGATCTAAGGACTGTCGAATATCACAATCTACTGCATCTGTCATGAACGATCCCTCCCTAACATCCGAATTATATTTAGCAGACTAAATGTATCATGGGGATATTTAAGTGTCAATTCACCTTAGTGTCGTTATAAGGGCCTCTTCCTATCCAATTTTCACAACAAAGATTGCATTTTATCGTAAAGCTTATTTTTTGGCAAAACCTTGCTTGTTCAAATAGGTCATCATTTGCGGTTGAATACTTCTCTCGAGGTGATCTTGGATATGGTCACTCCATCCTTTTACTTTTTTTACGGTGAAAGGAGCTCTCGTCGGACGATTTTCATAATACTTCAGCATGGTCTCATCATAGATTGCTAATTTCTCTTGATCCATTGGTTGGTATTGATTATCAAGCAATATCATGGATTGAGGGAGCCGAGGTTTCAGTTCCGGCTTATCTCCAGCTGGATTACCGATACATAATCCCACCAGAGGGATAACATATTTTGGTAAATTCAATACGTCAGATAGTTCGCTAATATTGGCTCTGACCCCACCAATGAATACTCCGCCAAGTCCCAGCGATTCAGCCGCGGTTAACGCATTTTGTGCCATCAGGCCAGCATCGAATGAACCAATCAACAGAAATTCAATATATTCAATATCCACATCTGGAGCGATTTCATGATTTCGGTTGAAATCTGCACAGAAGATCCAGAATTCGGCCGCTTCTTCAATATAGGGTTGATCGACACAGAGATGTCTGAGTTTTTTTCGAAGTACTGGATCTGTGATGCGTATAATGGATACCGCCTGCAGAAGACTGAACGATGAAGTTTGATTTGCTGCCTGAAATATTGCATCTATTTGTTCCTCAGTTAGGGGTTGAGATGTGTAAGAACGAAACGATGTATGGTTATGAAGCAATTCGAGTGTGTTATTCATTAAAAAGCTCTCCTTTATTCGTTGATTCCATGTTCCTGCAATCCGTATTCGTAGGGAACGCCCATATTCTCGCGTAGTGTTTTTCCTTCATATTCCTTATGGAACAAACCGCGTTCCTGCAAGATAGGTACTACCTGATTCACAAAATCTGCAACGCCATCAAAAGATACATCGGGCACAACTGAGAATCCGTCACATGCTTCAGCCAAAAACCATTCTTCTAAGAAGTCAGCAACCTGTGTCGGGGTGCCTGCAACAACCGGATGATAGTTGATGACCCCGTGAGCGAGAACATCCCTTACAGAGAGTCCATCTTTTAATAACTTTAAAGCTCTCGGAGAACGGGGGTCCATGGGGTTGGCATAAGCATTTTTTAACAAGTCTGCCGCTAAAGGTTGATCTATATCTACTGAGTTTACCGACAATGGTAAACCAACCATGGATCCGAGGTAACTTACCCTGCTGGGGATTTCCTGAGGATTGAAGCTCATAAGCTGTTTCCGACGATCCAGAGCTTCTTCCTCCGTTGAAGCCAGAGAAAACATAAACCCTGCAAACATTTTGATATCATCGGGGTTTCGACCGAAACGGGCAGCACTTTGCCTTATGGCTTGTCTGTGTTCACGGGCAGACGTAATATCATAAGGATTGGCGTACACTCCGGAAGCATATTTCCCAGCTAATTCTAATCCTTCTCCTCCTCCCCCTGCCTGGAAAATCACTGGCTGCCCTTGCTCAGAGGGGGGAATGGGCAAAGGACCACGAGATGCATAATACTGACCCTGAAGGTTTATAGGCTGGATTTTGTCCATATCAGCAAATTCCCCTCCTTCTACATCTAACGTCCAAGCGTCTGGTTCCCAACTCCCCCACAAGGCCTGAACAATTTGTATGCTTTCATGTGCCTTGTCATAGCGTTCTTGGCGATTTTCAACCCGGGCACCGAAATTAGCCGCCGCTAGGGGGTCGGATGTGGTAACCGCATTCCAGCCCACACGTCCATGACTGATAACATCCAGTGCTTTGAACTGACGTGCAATGTTGTAGGGATAATTAAATGTTGTAGAGAGGGTAGCAACAAGCCCGATGTGTTGTGTCTCTCTTGCTACTGCCATAAGTGCCAACATGGGGTCCATAGGAAACATAGGCGTCTGTGGACCTAAATTATTGGATAATGCTGGAGTATCAGCAATGAAAATCATTTGAAATTTTCCTTGTTCAGCTAATTTAGCCCGTTCTACATAACTATCCATATTGGTGTAAGCTGCAGGATCCGTGCCAGGCATTCTCCATGCGCTAAATTCGGCTCCATAACCCGAAACCATCTGTAAAGCCAGTTGCATTTCACTTCTTTTTTTCATAACGATTTTCTCCTTCGTTCTGGAAAGGCACAATGTGTGCCCTTACTATAGCGCGAATATATTTAGCATGCTAAGTATATGGATGGATCCGATTTTGTTCCATTCAGGGAGGGTTATAGGTATTGACGTTCACCGGTCTGGGCTGATTTCTCGACGGCATCCAGTAACTGATGAAGTTTCACCGCATCCGCGAAAGTAGGTGCTAAGGTAGTGCCTTCTTGAATATCTTTGGCAAACTTGCGATAAGCCTGAGCCATGTTTAGAACAAATCCGGAGTCGTTATATAGAGAATTTGGAGCCGAGAAATAGACATCGGGAATGGTTAGTTCACGAAGCTCGTTGTCCGTAGATCCTGCACCGCGTAATTGGTGCGATCCGAATTGAATGGATGCAGGAGCGCTCAGCACAATTGTGCCGTTGTCTCCGAAGATTTCAAGTGTGAGTCCTGTCTGATGTTTAACTCCACCTTGAATATGGACACTGGCTGCTGCCCCATTAGTCAATTTTCCTGTAATCATGATCTGATCATCCGTTGTTTTCTTGATGACTTTCTGAATATCAACCAATTCAACTTCTGGAAACTGTTGAGCTGTGGTGGCAGACAATTCTGTAAAGTCCCCAAGCATGAAAGTGAAGGCATCCAGATTATGGCCCCCTACAATGGTCAGCAAGTTCCCTCCAACTTTCCGGTCATACAAGTACGCAGTCGACTTGTCACCTACGCCACCCATGCCATCTATAGCGATCTTCAGGTTGGCAGACAACACTTTACCCACATAACCGTCTGCCAATAAATCTTTTACGTATTGAACGGCCGGGGCTTGTCTAGCCTGTAATCCAATCGCATTTGGCAGTTGCGCGGACGCTACCCATTCCTGCATTTCAAGCGCTTCCTCTGTATTAGAACCCAGTGGCCATTCACAATAGATTGGTTTGCCAGCAGGAGCGATGGCTTTGACTGCATTATAATGTTCCTTGACGTTAATACTGACAACAACCATATCCACATCAGGGTGCTGAGCCAACTCCTCCATATTATCAAAGCCATGATCTGCCCGAAAAGCTTCTGCGCTTTTCTTTGCACTCACCATATTACTTGTCCCAACCGCTGTAAGCTCGAATTCATCCAAATGCTGAATAGCTGGAATATGTGTACCACTCGCCCACCCGTTATTAATGGATGCTCCTATGATACCTGTACGAATTTTTTTACTCATTGTTAAACATCTCCCTTGTTAATATTTACAGTATGATTGAATATTGATTTGTCTCCAGCCCTTATAAGTCACTCATTTCTATGATATATTTTATTTAGCTTGCTAACTATTCAATCGAGATAACATTATTATTCTTTCGCATTTTAGGTAAACTAAAATTGTTTTGGTGTTGACACCATCATAGGTGTATTTGTTTTGTTTGCAAAGAGGGCAATTTAAATGAACATAGTACATCTTTTTGTACCTTTGGATCAGGAGTGATATGAATGAGAGTTTGCAATGAAGGATTTGAACAAGAGTTTATAGATGGAAAAAGTGATATGTACGCCATAGCTTTTACTCAGAATGTCCTTTCTGGGCGTTGGAAATATTTCATTTTATGGTACCTAAAAGACGAAACACGTCGATATACGGATATCAAAAAATTCCTTGGAGATCTGTCTCAAGGCTCCCTCACAAAGCAGCTTAAAGAGTTGGAGAATGATGGTGTTATTCAACGTGATGTATATCCGGAAGTTCCTCCGCGAGTTGAGTATTCGTTAACAGACAAGGGAATGAAGTTACTACCGATCCTTGAAAAGATGGAGGACTTCGGCAAAGAATACGGCTAAGCAATTTAAACTAGGCTTCCATATTACATCTTTGTTAAAGGGGGGAGATATGTTTTTCTTCTTTTTTTTTCCCTTGCTTTTGGTACTGTTCTGACTATCGCCTCTTTCAGACTTCTCTTTATAGACAAATAAAGTTGCTATTGTAGCAACTTTATTAAAAGACATTTTTAGATTTCTTAAACATTTTCAGGCTCATAAATTCCGTAACCATTCTTGCCATTCTTTTTAATCTTGTACATGGCTCCATCCGCATGTCTCAGAAGTTCGGAAGGCTCCTGTCCATGCTTGGGAAATAGGCTGATACCAATACTCATCGAAAGGTTGATATAGTTTCCGGCAATTTTGAAATGGGTACTAAATGCAGCTTCCAATCTTTTGGCAATGACTTCAGCATCGTGATCATCTTTCAGATGGCTTAAAATGATGAATTCGTCCCCGCCAAGCCGAGCTACCGTGTCCGCACTTGGAATTGTTTCGCTTAATCGCTTTGCCATTTCCAGCAACACTTGATCGCCAACATGGTGTCCATATGTATCATTCACTTGTTTAAACCCATCAGCATCGACAAACATGACAGCTAGTTTGCTATGGTTTCTTTTGGCATTACTGATAGCCCAGGCAAGACGGTCATTATAAGCAAGACGATTAGGCAGACCTGTAAGTGGATCATGCAAAGACAAATGCTTGCTGATTTTTTCGGAGATTTTGATTTTGGCGTACTCCGTCTCCAGTTCTTTGATCAGATTTTTAAGTTTATATACCCTGGTATTGGTGTGTGTCATGTCAGTAATCTGAATGAGGGCATAACTCCGATCTTCATGATAGAGCGGTTCAACATGCATATTTTGTCTGAATAATTGTTCATCCTCTCCTTCATTAGGAAGAATGAATGCCTTATGTAACGCGCTTGAGCAAAATCTGCTCTGTCCATGATACAGCGCATTTTGCAAGATATTTAGATAGATATTTGACTTAAACCGCGGGCAGACCTCAAGCAGATTCAAGCCTAGTACCTCTTCTACATTCTTGCCAGTAAAGCGCTCCAACCAGGCATTCCACACAACAACTTTCAAATGCCTGTCCACGATCATTATTCCCATATGGGCTTTGTTCAAAGCTTGTGAAATAAGATTATCCATTGTCCGCCTCCAACAAAGCGTCCATTTTGGCCAGCAGGCTTGATATGGAGTTCATACTTAATGCTATGACAATGATACCTGTCACATCCGTATCGGCAAGTAAAAACGAGGTATGTAAAACCAGGACATAGACTTCATTCTGAAGCAATATTTGTTGATCGGAATTGGTGACATAGATCAGTTCAATATCAGGCAGGACGTATTCCAGTTTGATCTCCAGGAAATTACCGAATTCTCCAATAATGGCGTTAAGCAGGACATTGCTAACTTCCTTCAAAACGTCCAAATCCGTATCCATCAGGTTCGGATCGTTCGGTATAACGCTCTCACCCAGTTCTCCAAGACAGATGTTTGCCAATACTTTAGCCTGCTCAACAGGAAACATCAGAAATGCTTTTCCCTGAAATTCGTATCCAAACTGTAAGGATGACCTAAACAGGTGACCTTCACTAAAGAAAATGTTGTATCTTCGATCTCCAGGATCAACATCGGATATGGAGATTAGTTCCACTTCCGGAATATTCAAAACGATACGCTTGTCTACAATCTCTGACAACATGTTAGCCGCTTGTCCCACGTAAACGTTCACTAGTTCAGTAAGCAAATCCTTCTGTAAATCATTCAGCATGATAGGCCGCCTGAATCAGTTAAATCATGGTCGTTGCCTTCTCTGCGGTTAACGGTTTATTCAAAAAACCAGAAATGCCTAACATTTCAACTTCATCCCTAGTTGTCTTCTGAATATCTGCAGATAAGATAATAATTTTGACATTGCTATCCGTTTCTCGAATCATACGAAGCATTTCTTGTCCGTTCAAACCAGGCATCAGCAGGTCGGTGGTTATAAAATCAGGTTGAAATTCCTTAAATAGGTTGTATCCTTGCTCTCCATTGTTAGCAATCTGAATCTCACATTCTGGAATATGATCAACAATCAGCTTTGTAAGCAATTTCTGTACGAAAATGGAGTCTTCTACAATTAATACTTTCATTTTCTCTTCAGTCTCCTTGATAAAATGGTAAGAGCTCGGGATGGTCAGGCGCTGTGGACAGTTCTTGATATAGGGCTTTCGCGCGCAGTGGCACCCTGAAAAGAGACTGACAGGTGAATCAAGTAAATATAAATTATAGTAACTTTAATTTAATTGTCAACAACATTATTGAATAAGTTAGATTCGTGTGCAATTGACATACTACCGCCCGTCGTTAAAAAAACATAAAAAAAACGGTCACCTAGTGACCGTTTTGATCGGTTATCTGGAACTGCATTAAGTTTACTCTTTTACCCCTCCAAGCTGCAAGCCATGAACGAAATACTTCTGCAAAAATGGATATACGACTAAGATGGGTAATGCGGCAACAATCGTAATCGCTGCCCGAATAGATACAGGTGTGACCATGTTACGCGCAGCGCCAAGATCTGCACCATTGGCAACGGCTGCACTGCTGTTGGAATTCATAGAAGATGATAATAGTTTCATCAACTCATATTGCAGCGTGCTCAGGTTTTGTTTGGAAGATGCATACAAAAACGTATCAAACCAAGAGTTCCATTGACCGACTGCAATGAACAGTGCAACAGTAGCGAGAACAGGTTGGCACAGCGGTAGAATAATGGAAATGAATGTTCTGAAATCTCCAGCACCATCAATTTTGGCGGATTCGATCAATCCCTCGGGTAGTGTCTGGATATAGGTTCGAATAACAATCATATTAAAGGCACTGATCAGCCCAGGGATAATGTACACCAGGAAGTTGTTTAACAAATGCAAATCTTTCATTAGGAAGTAGGTTGGAATAAGACCTGCACTAAAATACATCGTAAGAACAACTGTAATGGTAATGGGCTTTCGTAATATATAATCTTTTCGGCTTAGTGTGTAAGCCAGCATGGAGGTTAAGAATAGACTTAAAACTGTCCCCAAAACCGTTCTCGCCACAGATATACCAAAGGCGCTGAAGATGGTCCCTCCTGCAAATACTGCTCTGTAGTTTTGATCTGTCCATACCCGAGGCCACAGATAAATCCCACCCCGGATGGTGTCATTACCGGCATTGAATGATACGGCGAGTGTATTCACAAACGGATACAGGGTAACAATCGCGATTGCGATCATCAGTATACCATTTAACGTATGGAAGACAATCGGTTCAAGCCGAGATTTATTGATTCCCATCTCTAGTCCCCCTTATATTAATCGGTCTTCCCCGAGCCGTTTGGAAATTGAATTCGCCGCAAAGATCAGCGTAATACTAACTACTGTTTTGAAGATACCTGCCGCAGTAGCCAAAGAATAATTTCCGATCTGTAGTCCGTATTTCAGGACAAATATATCTATCGTCTGTGACCAGTCGACAACCACACCATTACCTAACAGATACTGAACCTCGAATCCAGCTTCCAAAATCCAGCCCATATTCATGATCAGCAAAATGATAACAATGGATTTGATTCCGGGTAAGGTCACATACAGCATTTTCTTATATCGGTTCGCACCATCAATCTCTGCCGCTTCATAGAGGGAAGGATCGATAGACGTGATGGCCGCCAAATAAATAATGGCATTCCAGCCAACTTCTTTCCATACATGGGATGCGCCTACAATGCCCCAGAAGTATTCCGGAACGCTAAGCCACATGATAGGTTCTTGAATGATATGCAGCTTCATGAGCACCACATTCACAATCCCACCATCAACAGATAGTGAACTTGCAACGATACCTGTCACAATAATCCATGAGAGAAAGTGAGGTAAATACGAAATTGTTTGAATGGTTCGTTTATAAAACTTATGTTTGATCTCATTAAGTAATATGGCAAATATAATTGCTGTCGCAAATCCGAGCACCATATTGATGACGCTCATCGCAATGGTATTACGAAGCACGTTAAGAAATGCATCGTCTGTTAGCAAAAACTTAAAGTGTTTGAGCCCGACCCATTCCTGCTGCGTGAAACTCTTCGCAGGACTGTAATTCTGAAAGGCCATAACCCAGCCCCAAATGGGATAATACGAGAATACGAGAATGTACGCAACGATGGGCAATGACATAAACATGAGTTGTCTTTGTCCGCGCAATCGTTTTAACAGTGGTGCTTTGGGAACGACTGTACGGGTGGTTTGCTCTGGTATGGCTCCAGGCGTGTTCGCCATCTTTCACTCCTCCTATTGGCTTGCAGCGACTTTAACATGATGTCTCGGAAGGCACTCGCCTGAGTAATCCTTTGGTTGATACCTTCCGAGAGAATCATTGCCGCATTTTTTTATTTAACAGACCAGTTCTCGATTCTCCATTTCAGTTGTTCATTAATCCTGTCTTCATAGGATTTGACATCGATTTTCTTGTAAGCGTCTACATATTCAGTCCAAATGTTATCGAACTCATCCGGTTTTGACATGATCGCCTTAGGCAAGAATTTCAACGAAGTGTCTGTCATTTGTTTGTTCGCTACCGCAGCATCAGAGCCTTCTTTCAGATCGACCTGCCATGCTGGATAGTACACTGGATTTTCTGGTGCAGGAGAGAAGAAGTCACTCCACGTTTTGAAGCCATAAGCATCCAGAAGTTCTTTGTCTTCCGGTTTGAGGTTGTCATAGAATTCCTCAGGTTGGTTGATCGCTCCAATCGCATTGCCATCTTCAAATGTTCCTTCGAGCTTCGGTGCAGCAGCGTAGAAACCTTCAGCTTTGTTAACCAATCTCCATGCTGGATCATCCTGCTCTGTCCGTTGCTCTGGTGTACGATAGAATCTTCCCTCTTCATTCACTTGATAGTCTACACCCTCTTCACCCCATGACAAGAGCTTCTGGTACTTCTCGTCCATGAGCTTATCGAGGAATTTGATGAGTGCGACAGGGTCTTCGGCATCTTTACTGATACCAAAACCATTGTTCAAGTTAATGACCGGACGATCCAGATAATGATCTGTGATACTTGTATCATAGACAAGCGGGAAGCCTACGTATGTCTGGCCAATTTTCCCCTGTGCTACGAGTGGGTCTTCGCCGGCTTGGAAATTCCAGTGCTGGTCGAACATACTAAGCACACGTCCCGAAGAAATTTTGGCCAGATATTGATCGTAGTTCTGAACAAAGGCTTCTTTATCCAGCAATCCCTCGTTATACAGATTGTTTAGTTCCTTATAATACCGTTTGGAGATATCTTTGTCGGCAAAAACGGTTGCGACTCCACTATCATCTACGACTACGCCCCCGTCATTGGGGTGACCTGTAAGATGTTCAGGTGGGTTAAGCAAAGGGAACGTCCGCCAGTCTGAAGCCAATGTAGTGAAACCAATCGTCGGTTGACCATCAATCGTTGGATTCTTGGCTGCATAATCACGGACCAACTTTGTGAAATCATCCAACGTTTTAGGAGTTGGGTACCCAGCATCCTTCAGTATGGACTTTTGGATCCAGAATGCAGGACCAGAATAATAGTTACTAATGAACTCCCCTGTATACACTCCATAGTTAGGCAACCAGTAAATATGTCCGTCACTGGAATCTTTCATCCGGTTCCAGTCTTTACCGAAATGTTTCTTCAGATTAGGTGCATGCTCTTCAATGAGATCTTCGAGCGGAATAACCGCACCCGCTGAGACCAACTTGGTGTCTGCTGTGATCAGATCCGGGAAATCGCCTCCGGCAATCATAACGCCGAGCTTCTGTTGAAGATCACCCACAAGAAACTCCATCTCAAGATTAACGCCGAGTTCATCCTGGATCTTCTTGTAGATTCGGTTATCTTTAGCTGGCGCCTGATTTGGCGTTCCGATAAAGGCCGTGATGTTCAGTACCTCTTTCCCATCCTTTGTAGTCGCTTTCTCATTGTCACCGCTGCATCCTGCAAGTGCCAAACTCAAAGCCAGAACGAGTGATACGGAACCCCAAAGCTTCTTTTTCTTAAGTCCCCCCATGTACTTGCCCTCCTTGGAAGTGGTATGTCTTACTGTTTTTAGTATGAAGAAATGTATGCGGTTACAAAATATATACATTTAAGGTCTACCCCCCTGTAATTGTAGGTCTTATTCAGGAGGGGTTCTTCTTTTTCATCGATCAATTCGCATACTTTTGCCTGTATTCTACTGGTTTCATGGCTGTTCGTTTTTCGAAGTGTCTGAGAAAATGCTGGTAACTGCGGTACCCTACCTGCTCTGCAATCGCACTTGATGTTTGATTCGTCTGCTGGAGCAGACGCTTCGCTTCTTCCATTCTTAGATCATGTACTACCTCAATTACACCCTTACCATACTTTCGCAAAAAGGATTGCCCTAAATGGACAGGAT
Source organism: Paenibacillus sp. SRL342 (assembly GCF_984798905.1). Classification (NCBI taxonomy): domain Bacteria; kingdom Bacillati; phylum Bacillota; class Bacilli; order Caryophanales; family Paenibacillaceae; genus Paenibacillus; species Paenibacillus sp. SRL342. The sequence continues at coordinate 3,532,414 of NZ_OZ481790.1, read as the reverse complement.
TCACGTAGAATCGTTCTGCGAGCTCCTGGATCGTAAATGTCTCCCTGTAATGCATCTGCACATATTCAGCAACCGTCGCCTGGATGCCACCCATTTGTCTCTCCCGGAAAATAGCCAGTTCTGACTTGCATTGCAAACAGAAATGTTCCAGATTGTTAGCAACCTCTTCTATATTTCGATGGCCCTTCTCCAGAATTCCGCTCGCCAATTCATTCATTAGAGCATTAGGTTCTCCTCCTAATTCTCTACACAGGGACAGTCCGCGGAATATAATATGGGTAGAGAAAATATGTACAATCTCTGGCGCAGCCTTCATCTGTACAAACAGTTCAAAAGCACTCCGAATCGCAGACGAGAGTTCCTCTACAGAACCGTTTTCAAGCAAATCGCAAATGTGGTCCACTTCTGATAGCGTTTCAGGATCAAACTGCCAATTCTCCAGCTGAATATCTTCGGCAAACAAAAGACGCTCTTGATTAAAAAACAAATAACGCCCAACTTCCTGAGCAGAGCGGAAGGATTCAGATAAATGCTCCAGTTTGTTGACCGTTAATCCGACCGCGATATGGATATCTTCGCAATCGTTATGTTGCATGGTGTTCATCAAACGCTGGGTAAAAGCTTTAATTGCTTCAAATGTCTCTTTTCTATCATTCGTTTCCTCCCCCCATACAAGTCCCAATGAGTCTCTTGTTCTATCTATCACATAACAGGAAGTTGTTTCTTCAGCCGTTTGTTCAACTACTGAACAGACTTCCTGAATATCTCCCTGAAAGGCTATCCGCAGGTATGCCCAATGGGACTTGTTTAAACGAGGAAGGAACTCCGACATCTCCTCCTCCGATATATTTTGCTTATCCTTAATCAGTGCAGTCAAAAACGCTTTGATCCTTTGCTCGTTTGCATGTTCCCGTATACGCTCCTGGGTTTCACGTTCCTGTAATTGCATACGGAGACGGACCAACATATCCTCTGCTTCTGTACTGTCAACCGGTTTGGTTAAATAATTGGAGACACCTAATCGAATAGCTTGTCTGGCATAATTAAAGTCACTGTATCCACTCGTGATGACAAACAGCACAGACTCATGTTCCAATCGTCGTGCTTCTTCTACAAGTTCCAGCCCATTCATCACGGGCATACGAATGTCTGTCACCACGAGATCAGGTCGATCTTGTTCCATCATCCGAATGGCTTCCTCACCGTTGGCGCACACGCCTTTGATTTCAAAACCATACTTTTCCCAATTGATCAGAAGCTGTAAACCTTCAATGGCATATGGTTCATCATCGACTAACAGTACTTTGTACATGAGAGTTTACCTCCTATTTCCTCTGTTCCAGCTTGGAGATCGGTATACGGTACCCTGCAATGGTTTCCTTTCCAGGTACACTGCTTAGATCAAATATCGCATTTCCTTCATAAAAGAGTTCCAACCTTCGGTAGACATTACGGAGTCCTACATGCTCGCCGTTCCGGGGTCTTTCAGAACGAATATCTCGCAGGAGCTCGGTTAGTCTCCCTGCATCCATACCGATTCCATTATCGATTACCTGAATAACCAGTTCGGAAGCGTTTCGTCTCGCTGTTATCTTGATCTCTCTTCCATTTTTTCGCGCCTGCAAGCCGTGTTTGCAAGCATTCTCGACAAGAGGTTGAATACTCATACGGGGAATGAGCAACGAAGCTGCATCAGGATCAACCTCGAAGGTGTAATCGAACAGCTCTCCAAAGCGAAACTTCTCAATCTGGAGATAAAGATTCGTAAATTGCAGCTCTTCTTGCAAAGGAATCAGATTGTCAGAATGACTGAGCAACTGTCTCATCAGCTTGGACAGACTTTTAATAATCTCAATTACTTCCGTATATCCATTCTTCGTACTAACGACCAGCAAGGCATTCAATGTGTTAAATAAAAAATGGGGATTCATCTGACTCTGGAGCATGGACAATTCAGTCCTCACTTGATCCAGCTCCAGATCTTTTTGACGGATTTCCAGTTTATATACGTCATTAATCAGCGTATGAATTTTACCAATCATGATGTTAAATGTACGAATAAGCCCGCCAATTTCGTCGCGGCCTTCGTGAATTTCAATGAGATCGAATCGTTCGTTACGAACCTTCTCCATATGTCTGGATAACTTGCGAATCCGATAGTGGTAGGAACGCAAAATAATGTAGATCAATACAGAGGGGACCACGATACTTAATGCAAGCAACCCCAGAATTGACTTAAAGGCTTCTTGCAGCAGGTGGTCAAGGTGACGCGTATCGGCAACTCCAATCAATTTCCAACCCTTTAGGTAGGCTAGATTCCCCAACGATTTTTCGAGTGTGTAAGCAGAATCCCCAGATTCCTTGAGCATTAATTCATTATTAGGGGGAGATAAGTCGGTTTCGCTGAATTCCCCACTTGAAACGACAGTTCGATTGTTGCTGTCCACCAGACGCAGCTGAAGACTGTCTGATTCACGATTTAAGATGCTATACACCCGGCTAACTTCCAGATCAATCTTGGAATACTTCGCATAATTCGCATACGAGGTATACGTATCCATTTTGCCAATCACACTGATCCTTCTTCCCGCGTTAAATCCGGATGGCTCAATATAATCAACGACAAGAATGCCTCCACTGGTGGATTTCAGCTGTTTCAATCCAGGGAGTACATTCTTGTCTTTCATCACGATATAATGACTGCCCGTCTGAATGGTATCGTTATCCGTATAGATACGCACCTCCAGAATATTCGCTGACATATACCGTGTTAATTTATCTCGCAGGAATGCATGGTACACGTTGTAATAATCAACGGGGGAGTGATAGGTCCGATCCAGTGCCTCATAGAGCGAATCGTCTGCTGCAATAATTCGGCTCAGAGCAACGCTCTCATCTATCATGCCAAGCAGTTCCCCCGCAGCCCTGTCGATGGATTTACGCAGATTCTCCTGTTCTCTAATCTTGATATCCGCAGAGGTTCGTTGATAAAAGAAGATATTAATCGTTATTACAGGAAGGAGAATACTAAGTACATAAATAAGCAGAAATTTGGATCGGAGAGGAATATCATTAACCTTACGGAACATCCAGAATTTATGACGCATATGATCACCCTTGGTTTTTGTTTTTATAGACTGACGGAAGCTCCCCTGTATGCGCTCTGAACTTTTGGGTGAAATATTCAGCATCATGATATCCTAGCCTGAATGCAATGTCAGTGATCTTCATATTGGTACGTCGCAGGAGTTTACGGGCCTCCTCAACACGAAGCTGGTGCACATAGTCACTGAAACTGACCCCCATCTCCCGCTTGAACTGTTGACCCAGGTAGGCAGAATTCACGTGAATTCGATTAGCTACATCTTGTAATTTAATTTTACTTCGATAGTGCTGCTTCAATTCATTCACTGCTTCTGAAACCAGCACTCCCGTACCCGTCTTTTGCTTCAATTCAGACTGGGAAAGTTGCTTGGACAGTCGAGCACACAGGTCTTGCAATGTGCCGGAAGACCAGCTCGCAGCCGCATGCCATTCTTTTTCACATAGTATTTCTCTGCAACCCTCTCTTTTTCCATATTTTCGTAGCAACTCCCCATGGATATATCGGATGACATGATGTATCCATTCCAGCGATACCTCTGCTTTCTCACTCTTCTCTAGCAGTGCACTCACTGCAATATCGATGGAATAGGTGTTTTCTGCTTCAATCAACGCCAAGATCTCTTTGGAGATGTTCATCATTTGCTCTAAATTATATTCTTCGCTTATCCGATATTCATTAAGATGATTGTCATAGGCTTCATCTGTAACCATGACTCCATTTTGCTGTTTTTGCTCATTTCTGCGTTTGTCCAGAGGTTCAATCATTTCCATAAGGATTTGATGAATCTCCTCGGGAACAAGAGGTTTAAGCACGTACTGATCGACCTGATACCGTATGGCTTGCTTCGCGTAATTAAAATCGGAGTATCCTGTAACGATAACAATTTTAGAGGTATAGGCGAGATCTTCTCGCAAGGTGTGAATCAAACCAAGACCATCCATAACAGGCATTTGAATATCAGTGACGACAAGATCCGGTTCAACCGAGTTGAATAGAGCAAGTGCTTCCTCCCCATCCGTTGCCGTTCCGCAGAGTTCATATCCACAAGCTCGCCAGTCAATCATCGTTCTCCATCCTTCTAGCATAAACGGCTCATCATCCGCGACAATGACCTTGTACATTAGCTCACCTCACTTTTATCCTTGATCAGCTGCATGTATTTTATCTATATCAATAGGTAGATTCCAGTTGTTCTGAAAACGCTAAACAGCAGAACAACAGCAGGATTGTTGTCTGCTCGCACAACTTGGAGAACAAAATTTCTACCAGTCTCATCGTCATTAATCAATAACATAGAACATGGTTCCATCGGACCGTACTATAAGAACGCTCCGATTGTAGCGAAGCGCCGGGAGAACAATTCAAGTGTAACGCTTACATTTTGGTACAACAACCTGTTAAACTATAGGTTTTCACCCGACAAAGTATAGGTTTAGCTCAGAAGTAATCTTTGTCAGGAGAAAGATTTTTCATTCTCCACGCACAATACGGAATCCTTGATCGGGACCAAAACCATTTGCATCAAATTTGCCTCGAAATGATATTTCATTGTTATTGACACCGCCGATCCAGCCTCCGCCTTTCACAACTCGCCAAGTTTGATTTGGACTCTCCGAACCGCTGTACCAGTCCCAGCACCATTCTCTCACATTCCCAGACATATCATAGATGCCTAACTCATTCGCCTTCTGAGTACCGACTTTTTTGGTTTGATTACGATTGCTCTCAATAGCGGGCCAGCTCCAGTCACCCGTCAGAATGTTCTCGCCGGCATTTACCCAGTACCAAGCAACTTCATCAGGATTGTTACTTCCGCTGTATGTGTAATTTAAGCTCTTTTGACCTCCGCTTGCAGCGTATTCCCATTCTGCCTCTGTGGGTAAACGGTAACCGTTGGCGTCCTCGTTGATCGTTACATTCCATTTTATAGTGTCGTTTTCATTGTGATTATTCGTGTCCTGGTTGTCTTTGTCTATATTGTAATAAGGTTTCAGGTTTTCTTTTATACTTTTTTGATTACAGTATTCCACTGCGTCATACCAGCTGACCATTTCAACAGGCAGGTCGTCTCCCTTGAAGCCAGAAGGGTTTTCCCCCATAACCTCCATCCATTCTTTTTGAGTTACTTCGTATTTACCAATATAGAAGGAATCGAGCGTTTCATTCCTATCAATCTGACTTGGCTTACTGCTCTTGAAGGCTCCTCCTTCGACAAATACCAAGTCATCGTTTACTGTGGTATTACTTGTTGAACAAGCACTTAGACTAACAACTATGGCGATTAAAGTTAACCATACCAGTTTCCTCATTCCATTATTCTCCTTTACTAAGCTTAAATCCGGCAACGTCGAGGTCCGTTAGTCTGGAGAATAACGTTACTCAACGCTACCGGAAAATTGAATTCAAATACAGGTGCAGAAGTTAAACTGCATCACATCATTTTTACCAAACCGTCACGTTTGCGCTTCCGCTGCTTTGATAACCTTCCGTTGCCATCACCTGATAGGACCAGCTGTTACCTAAGTACATCCCTTTGCTCGCCCATGCATTCACATGATTACTGAACGTGATGGTAGAATTGACTCCGATTGGTTTCTTGGACTGTCTAACACTCCAATACTGAGGGAAAGTCTGAGTACCATCAATGGAAGGTGCATTGTATCTCATCGTTGTATAGATGTCATATGTGCCGCCATCACTAGTCATCGAGCCCTTATACGTTCCGGTAGGACGATACGTTCCCCAGCTATCCACCACGTAATATTCAATTAGAGCGTTTCTAGTCCAACCATAGAAGGTGAGATAGCCGTTACCTGAAGGAGAGAATACGCCGGCATTATAATTGACCACTCGATTAGGCGTACCGTATGTCCACCCTTTCCCGACAACAAAGTTCCCGGTATTTTGCCAATTCACGCTGTAATTCCCGCCCGATCCATTCACGGCGTTGACCGTTCCTCCTCCATCTGTCCAATTTTGCCAATAATCTGTTGCTGCGCTCGATGTGGCTGCGAAGACACCAAAACTCATGGCAGATGCGAGAACAACGGTTAACAATTTTTTGCTAAATTTAAACATAGATTATACCTCCTGATATTTTAATAGATTTGGTTGATGCTACAATCCGATATGAATGTTCTTCAGCAAATTCACTTGAAAAGACGTTGCGAAAACAGATACAGATCGTTCTTCCACACGGGCCAATCATGTCCTCCACTTTCCTCATTCCAAATGTGAGGTACTCCGTGTTGCGCCAAATATTGGTGAACCCCATGACTAATCTCTATAAGATTGTCCTGTTCACCGCAAGAGATCCATAACAGCGAGAGTAATGAAGGCGCTTTCGAAAGATCAGGGACAAGTAGCTCCGGACTTCTGGTGTTTGGGGCTGCGGAGAAAGCACCGATCCATGCAAAATGGTCTAGATTACTTAATCCGATATTTAAGGATTGACCTCCGCCCATGGATAAACCAGCAATCGCCCTTTTATCCCGGCTTTTATACAAAGGGTAGTTCGACTCCATGTAAGGTATCAAATCGTTGAGCAGATCGGATTCGAACCGTTTAAATGCTTTGATTTTCTCAGGTTCAAACAGGTCTCCTTCGGCTCGGTCATTCGACATTGCGCGACCATTGGGGAAAACAATAACCATCGGCTCAAGTAAGTTATCATTGTACAGATTATCTAGAATAATTTGCGGAGAACCATGAGTATGCCATTCGGTTTCGTCTCCACCAATACCATGCAAAAGAAAAAGTACAGGATACATCGTTGTCGAAGAAAATTCTGGTGGGGTGTACACCATCGCTTTACGGGAATTGCCAACCGTGGTGGAAGGATATTCTACCGTCTCCATGACTCCACGTGGTATATTCTCCCGATACTGGTCATATCCCATTACTGCTGATGAGATCAATTCCATTCTCTTTTCCTCCGAACATATGAGTGACTATCAGTCTTCAGTTAATCCACATAGCCAAAACCCAGAATGGTGAAGCATTTATGTTCATGGCCTTCCGCCATTTCAATCTCGATGGAGTGCTCCCCCACTTGCTCTTCGTTGAGCAGAAGTGTGGCATGGCAATGGGTCCAGTTCACTTGACGCGGATCGACTTTTTGGACGAATACCCCATCTACCCTGATATCTGCAGTTCCGAATTCGTCGTTACCCGAATCCTTGAAGATTAGAATGAGGCGTTTGCACTGCAAACTTATCCGAAAGCTGCTCTGATTCTCTTTTCCCTCTCCTGTACGCATCCAGTTGTTGGGGAATTGAGGTGTACCATAGTCATGAGCATCCATCTCAGCCATCTGCAGATCCGTGTCCGTTTTACAAAAAGAGCCTGCATCGATTCTGGCAATATGATTGCCGTTTTTCCGATCCAACAGCTTCACATTAACAAATTCATTTCCAATTAGCGGAGCTTTTTCAATATCATGATCTTTCTCATCCCACTCAGAACGATTCGTCACGTCGAACAAATATTCCAAACAATCGGCCATAATTCGATGCCCTATATTAGTTGGATGATATATATCATGGAAAAATTGCTTTTTGGAAATAACGTTTCCTTCACCTTTTGTCTTGTTGAACTGATCTACGACAGCATCTTTCACACTTACCATTGGCAGATCATAATGCCAGCCTACCGGAGCGAGACGATCCTGTAGATTCCAGTCATTTTCAAATACACTGAATAACAAGATGACCGCTGGCTTGTTATCGGCAGTAAGTGCTTTGAGCACCAGACTCTCGTAACATTTACCTTGGGTTTCATCATTTGCGTCATTGACTGCGAATTCGATTACGACAATATCCGGCTGAACGGCACCTCCCCTCAGCACATCACGATCATAACGTACAATCCCCAGTTCGGAAGGAGTTCCACCCACACCTGCTTTAATCAGATGAATGGGACTATCTTTTGAAAGCGCAAACATAAACTTGAACGACTCATACGATCGATAAGCGTAACTTTGGAGATGAATAGGTACTGCACCAGCACCATGGGTAATGGAGCCTCCAATATAAGCGATAACGACAGGTTCGCCGTTTTTTGCCTTCTCAATGGCTCGTTTTAATCTGACATTATTTCCTTTGTTCAGAAGAGATCGGCCAATCATGTCGCGATATCTATGTGACTCAAAATCAATTGCGGGTTTGACTGCCGACGCTGTCACTCCAACTGGATCGCGCGGTGCAGTGAATTCCGTGTTTTCACCTGCATCTCCTGAATCCTGGAGCATAAATCATCATCACATCCTTCCGGTTAGATTCTGACCATCCTCAAACAACATTTAAAGGATCACAGCTTGTATTATTATTAGATCAGATGTGATCCTTCTCCCAAAGTGTATCCCTTACATAATTTTACAACAACCTGACAAAGTATAGGATTTTAACCAATATATCATTTTAATTTGAGTAGAATTACATGCAGATCAGAACACCTATAATTTTTCATGTAAACGCTTTAATTTGTATACTATTTCCATGTTATAATTTTGAAAAACCGCATTGATGAAGGAGGATACTTATGAATAGCACGGGTCAAGGCGCGTGGGATACGGGTACATATACAAATCTGTTTCTGAAGTTAGGCTACGATGAGAATGAGATCACGAACAGATTGGAAGAAACATGGAACGAGCTGTTTTATGGCGATGATAATACTCGAATATATTACCCTTTGGGTGAGGACAAGGGTTATTTGCTGGACACTGGTAATCTCGATATTCGCTCCGAGGGCATGTCCTATGGCATGATGATGGCTGTTCAGATGAACAAAAAGGAAGAATTTGATCGACTCTGGAATTTCTCGCACACGTTTATGCAACATAAAGCGGGACGTTATAAAGATTATTTTGCCTGGCATTGCAAGCCTGACGGAACCCAACTCTCACAAGGTCCTGCTCCTGATGGTGAGGAGTTTTTTGCCATGGCACTTTTTTTTGCCTCCAACCGCTGGGGCGATGGCGCTGAACCTTATGATTACAAGGCACAAGCCCGCAAGATCCTTCGTGCATGTATACATCAGGGCGAAGACGGCGAAGGCGATCCCATGTGGGACCCGGAAACAAAACTGATCAAATTCATACCAGAAACACCGTTTAGCGACCCATCCTACCATCTGCCTCATTTTTATGAACTATTCTCGAAATATGCGAATGAAGAAGATCAGAGCTTCTGGAAAGAAGCGGCGGCCGCTAGTCGTGCTTACCTTCATACAGCCTGCCATCCCGTAACCGGACTATCACCTGAATATGCGAACTATGATGGCTCCCCGGCTCCAATACAGCCGCATGGTGATTTCAGACATTTCTACAGTGATGCCTACCGTGTTGCTGCGAATATAGCGCTGGACTGGGAATGGTTCCGCAAGGATCACTGGCAGATCGAACAATCCAATCGGATTCAGTCCTTCTTCAGTGATATTGAAATGTCCGATTATCGTCGTTATACAATAGAAGGTGAACCTTTCGACGAACATTCACTGCATCCTGTAGGTTTGCTGGCTACCAATGCCATGGCTTCACTGGCTGCAGACGGTCCACATGCTGACACATTCGTTCGCAAGTTCTGGAACACACCTTTGCGTCAGGGAGAGCGACGTTATTACGACAATTGCCTGTATTTTTTCAGCATGCTCGCTCTAAGCGGAAGATATCGCATGTACTAAACTAAGGGAATGTGCATGAGCCGTTATACCTGTCCTGTGAACGTTTGGCTTGCAGGACAGGTTCAATCTCAATTCTAAGTAGGATGCAATGATATTACGATTTAATCTATATCAATAAAAAACGTTCCCGGCTCGCATATGTTGACTGCGAACCGGGAACGTTTGGTTATGCAAATACAGGCAGTAACTTTTCCCGCTCTGTATGATTCAGATACTTTAATTATTTGGAAACAGAAGAAGTATCATAAGAAGACTGCATAATCTCCAGATAGCGATTAATGTTCAGTCCCTCCAGGCCTTTCACATATTCATCCCAATCCTTATCCAGACTTTTGGCGCCTGTAATAAATTGCAGGGCGTTCTGATCGATGTAATCCTTGAGATTGGTCTGCATCATGCTGGCTTCATCAGCTTGGGACGGATCTACCCACAATGCCCAATGAGGGAAAATCTCTTTCGGTTCCTTGCCTTCCATTAACAATGTCGCCTCATAGAGACGTCGCTCACCACCATCATTGGCATAGATGTCTGTCCCCTGTACTTCGGAGTCCCGATATGCCTGATAATGATTGTACTGACTCAATGCAGCCCAACTGTCATTACGAGGTTCTTCTCCAGAAGGAAGCGGAATGGCTTTATATAACGGCTCAATCTGATCATTGAGCGCCACTTCTCCTTCTTGTGGTTTGCGCCAGCTTACGCCCTCTTCTCCCAGATATGATGCCATGGTTCCTTCCTGGGTATAGAGATAATCCAGCAGCTTTATGGCCGCGATCTGTGTTTCCTCACTGGCTTTGTTTGTCAGTACAAAAGACGCTCCGGGATCAATCGGATAGTTGTACGTAGCATAAGCAGCATGGGGTCCCTTCAATGGAGGAATGGGATTGTAATCATTCCCGTAAGGAGAACCTTCGGCAGTTGTTACGAATAATGATGGATGCATCGCTGCTCCCGCACCGAGAAGCTGTGCATCAGCGTTATCTCCAATTTTTTTGAAGGCCCCGACGTTTTGGGTAAATGCCCCTGGATCAATCAACCCTTCATCGTACAGGGATTTAATATAGGCAAGCCCTTCTTTCCACTCCGGTTTGTTCACTACGGTCTCCACTTTCCCCTGATTGACAATGAGATAATTCCGATCGTCGTCATAGATAAAACCGTTCATCAAGTACGGAATAATGTGCACACCGAAATTTTCAGTCGAACCGCTTAGCGGTACTTCGTCGGCTTTGCCGTTCCCGTTTGGGTCTTTCGTTTTAAATGCCCGAAGCATTTCTTTAAATTCTTCTGTCGTCGTGGGTTCGGTCAGGCCCAGTTGTTCCATCCATTTGGTATTGACCCACATCTTGTTTGGGTATGAACAGTGAAAACATTCATTCAGACCCGTCAGACCATAGATATTTCCGTCGGGAGCAGTGTTCATGGCCCGATAATAGTCATTGCTCTCAAGCACTTTTTTAATATTGGGAGCATGCTGCTCAATCAGATCATTCAGCGGCAAAATAACCCCCTGTTGACCAAACTTCAACAAGTCTGTCTGGGAGAAACGATCTACCCAAGGGATGAGCAGATACAAGTCCGGATAATCACCAGAAGCCAGTGAAATCTGTCTTTTCTCCGCTGCACCGTCGAATGGAACCGTAGTCCAGTTGAACTGAATATCAAACTTTTCTTCCATTTTCTTCGTGAATTTGTTAGTGGACAGGCTGGTATCCGAACCCTGGTGAGCAAACACATTAATGGCCGTCTTGCCTGATGGATCGCTGCCTTCCCCGTTCCCCTTATCAGAGCTTGAACATCCGGCAAGTACCAACGAGGTAAACAGCATACAGGCAAGAATGATGAATCCCGCTTTTTTCAATATAATCCTCTCCTTCATGAATAATAGAAAAAATGAACTTATCCTTTAACTGAGCCAATCAACATACCTTGCACGAAATACCGTTGAACAAAAGGATAGATGATTAGCACCGGCAAGCTGGCCATCACAATTAACGAGTACTTCATGAGTTCAGCCATTTGCTGCTGTTTAATCATTTCCGATGCATCCATGCTCCCCGTACTGCTGTTCAGAATAAGAATACTGCGCAATATCAGCTGTAGCGGATAGAGCGACTGTGATTTCAGATAGATGAGGGCGTCAAAGTATGCATTCCACTGACCGACAGCGTACATAAGTGACAACACGGCGATAATCGGTTTGGCGAGTGGCAGGATAATACTGAAGATAAACCGGATGTCACTGCAGCCATCGATGTCTGCTGCTTCGGACAATTCTTCCGGTATCGAGTTCTGAAAAAAGGTACGGGCAATGATGACTTGCCATACCCAGACGGCATTGGGAATCAGCAACGCCCAGCGGGTATCAATCAGTCCCATGGTTTTGACCACCAGATAGGTAGGGATCAAACCGCCTGAGAACAGCATGGTGAAGGTAATAAACATCATTAACGAGCTGCGACCAACAAACGTTTTTTTGGATAATGGATAAGCAATCATAATGGTCAGTGCCACGCTGATGAAGGTGCCGCAGGCTGTATAAAAAAGGGAATTGGCATACCCGATAAGGACTTGATCATTCCGCAATACAGACTTGTAACCGTCAAACGTCAGGTCAATGGGCCACAACCAGACTTTTCCCGAGGAGACGGCAGCAGGGCTGCTGAGCGAAGAACTCACAATATATATCAAGGGATATAGCACGGCAATCAGCACCACAGTCAGCATGAAGTAAACAACCGTTATAAATACGCGGTCTCCCCAGGATTCACGAATCGTACTGCTGCTCTTGATCCGCGAACGACCTGCATTAATCTGTGTGTTAGGCATGAGTTGGTTCTCCTCCTTTCGCTCCCGTTACCATAAGCTTGTATTGGACAGTCGCTTGGCGACCGCGTTTACGATTAATAGCAGAATCAGGTTAATCACCGAGTTGAACAGGCCAACCGCAGTAGCGAAGCTATAATTGGCATTCAGCAATCCTATTTTATAGACATACGTGGAGATGATCTCCGAAGCAGACAGGTTGAGCGGATTTTGCAGCAAATATATTTTTTCGAACCCAACAGCCATGATATTCCCTACACTCAGGATCAGAATGATGACGGCTGCCGGAAGTAGTCCAGGCAGATCAACATTAATGATTTTCTGTATTCGGTTGGCTCCGTCCACTTTGGCGGCTTCATATAGGGATGGATCAACACCTGCCAGAGCAGCCAGATATATCACAGCGGAGTACCCCATTCCCTGCCACACATCGGAGAATACGTAGATGGATCGAAACAGTCCAGGCTCACCGAGAAAATTCACTGCTTCGAAACCAAGGGCGCCTGCAATCGTGTTGACAATACCCAGCCTAGGAGACAGAAAGAGCATAATGATGGAGACCATAACAACGGTAGAGATGAAATATGGAGCATACGTCACCATTTGTACTGTTTTTTTGAATCGTATGTTTTTGATTTCGTTCAGCGCGAGCGCCAGTAATATAGGAATCGGGAAACCAACGATCAGGCTGTAAAACGAAATGTAGAGTGTGTTCTTGATCAGCATGACAAACGCCGGATTTTTGAAAAGTAATTCGAAATACTTGGTTCCGGCCCACTGACTGCCCCAGATCCCCTTGATGACGTTGTAATCTTTAAATGCTAGGACCGCATTCACCATGGGTACATACTTGAAAATAATAAAGTAAGCAATCGGTGGCAGGATCAGCAGATATAACTGCCAATGTCGCCTCCAACTTCTGGATAATGCTTGCTTCAAGGCAAACGGTTTACTTGGTTTCTCCACGGACTTTGATTCACTGGTCACTGTGGTTCTCAGAATCATCCCCCCATTCTTGGCTCCAAATCGTGCTGAACTTCAGCCCAACTTGGTAGCGCTTACTTTTTGAGTAATCATAAGATTGCGCTGGGGATGCGTAAAGGTACAGTTGCGCTGAGAAAGTACAAAAAGCGAATATAGTTCCCGAGAAACAACCTACATTAACCGCTATGAACGTCCATTTTCCGAAACACACTCGGAGAAATGCCGCGTACCCGCTTGAAAGCTCGGCGGAATGAATGTGCACTGTTATACCCGGTGGCCTCCGCTATCTCGTCAATGGTCTGACCGGTAGAGTGCAACAAGTTCGAGGCAGCATCAATGCGTACCCTTTCTACATAATCGGAAAGATTCTCTCCCGTATGTTCTTTGAACAGTTGAGATATAAACTTCTCGGACTTGCTCATGTGCTCCGCAATCCGATAGATCGTCAAGTTTGCATCCCCATAATGTTGTTGGATAAAACAAATCATTTCGTTTACAGTATCCCCATGTGCTCCTGTTCTTCTTCTCTGGAAATCACCACAGATGTCTTCCGTTAACCGTTTGAATTTTGCACGCAGCGAAGTAATCGTTTCTGTCATCTGAATAGATGTCACACGAGTTTTATATTCCTCCAGCAGGGAGGCATCCAGCTTGAATTTGGGTTCGTCCAGCTTCAGAAAAGTCCCCTTCAGCTCCATGATGAACTGCTGTGTCATCTCGTAGGAAAGTTCCCGCTCCTCTAAATTACGAAGAAACAATTGCTCCAGAATACGTATCGCCTCTTCATGCTCACCGACTTTGATCGTGTTCAGCAGGCGCTGTTCAGACTCAATCGGATAATAGAACATTTCATTTTCCTTCATCGTATCTTCAAATCTCACCAGATGATCTGTTCCCATATGAATGGCATAATCCAGAGCTTGTTTGGCTTCGTCAAAGGAACGCCCTGCATCATTCCAAACCTCGTAAGCTGCACCTGTACCAATTGTTGTGGATATCCGATGCTCCCGGTAGATCACTTCCATCAAGGTGTTCAGCTCTTTTTCACATCTCCCTATAGCTTCATTCAGTTGGTTCTCATCCAATGGACAGGCAAAAGCGATCTGGTCTGTTCCCCAATCCGTGATCAGCAGCTGCGCATTCCACTCTGTAAGTACCTGTTTGATGAGCAGCCTTGCGACACCCAGTTCATGGATAGTTTCTTCACTGTCCGGATTGGCATATCCGTTTACCTTCACTAAGCCTGCCAAGCCCTTGCTGCTATGAAGGGAAATGTGCGCCTGGGATGAGATAACCTCCAACTCAAGTGAGGTATAGACTTCTCCGGTTAACAAACGTTTGATAAAACCGTCTCTCAATAACGGAATCTGCTCATTCATGGCGTTTTTAAGTGAGTCATTATTAGCAATAAGATTGTTAATATGGCTTGCCAAAAAATCATATTCATTGCCCCGTCTGCCTGGGGAATCGGTGATTTGTTCCCGAAAAGAGGCCAACAATCTGTAAACGGGTGCACTATTCCGATAGGCCAGAACCAGCCCGAATAACAGTCCTAGGGCAATGGTTGCCAAAGTAAAGACCAGCGTGACTTGTTTGATTTGGTCCGCTTTTGTCATGAGTGCTTTCTCCGGAATCCCTGCCATGTAATTCCATCCATTTTGACTGGACTGCATCGATATCAGCAGCCGACCATCACTTCCAGGCTGTACATTCTGCACGTTCAGCTCCGTTTCCGCAGCGTTACCTTCTCTCTGGCGACTCTGTGCCATTTGCTCAGCTTCGGCTTGTTCAATGCCATGGGAGAAAATGATCTGTCCTTCCGCATCGGTGACGAGAGTCCAGCCGCCATATTGATCCACAATATTTTGAGTAAGGCTGGCCATCTGATCCTGATCAATCATGACACCAATCGTCGCTTGCGGTTTGTTGAAGCTGTTCAAAGGCAGAGATTGCAGAAACGTAATGGCGGGAACGTCTGCAAGCACAGTGCCGAGTATTTCACGTTTATAGTTTCGAAGCGGTATGATTTCATTAAAGTGTGGTTGTTTGAGAATTTGGTCATGCCACTGTTCAAACGACATACCGTCCAGCTGATTGGCAGCATAATAATGCTCTGGACGATAATACACAGTTCTTGGTGTGATGATGGCATTGTAGTTTGGAATGTGAATGAAGAAATGGGACAAGTAATCATTGGTACTGCTGTACATGGAGAGGCTCCGCTGCATACGGTTCATACCGTAGACATTGTAGAGATCATGCGGCTTTGGCCCAGCAATTAAATTTTGCAAATCGGGATTGACGGCAAGCTGCCTGGTAAAGGCTTCAACTTGAAGAAGGTTACGCTCAATGATCTCTTTCCCGAGACTCAGCGACTTCAAGCTGTTTTCAATGGAGCTGGAACGGGCCGCTTCAATAGAAGCTCGGTAAGAGGCATATCCCGCAATTTGAGGAATCATCAGAATGACAAGATACGAAATGAGGAATCGGCGGAACACGGGTGAAAATTTGGACCATAGGAGCTGCATATGTACCCTCCCTTTTTTATCAAGCGCTTACATTTCTCTGTGATAAGGTAGCTGTTCAATGATACACCGGGCATTTCTTCCTGGTGAAGGTACAACTTCTTCCTTATGGTACATTTACATACTGCGGTGTACAATGCTTACATGAAAATAATTGTCGGTCTGCGGGTTAGCGCACAAATATAGTTGTATTTTACCTTCGCATGACATCCATCCCAAAGTATCAAAAATAAACACAAAAAACCTCCCCAAGACATGGATTGACTTGGGGAGGTTTTTTGTGTTTATTAATTGCTAACGGCAACAAATTTCCATTGTTGGTTTGTACCACCTGTGTAGGTGTTCTGCTGCAGCAAGGCTCCATCCGAAGTGGAAGCGTTTGCCACTTCAATGGCTTTATTGCTGTTCACGTTGATGATACTCCAGTACCCGTTACCAAGATCGTTGACCTTAAAATGCTGAGCGGTTGTGTTCAGATTGCTCATGAGTTGAACCGCTTCCCCATTGGTCAGGGTACCGTTGCGAATATCGATGACTTTGTCCGGTGAGTTCACACTTGTTAGTGTATAGTTGCCGCTGCCGATCGAGGTCAGAACCCACTTCTGAGGGTTACCGCCCAGATCACTCCACTGCTGGAGCTGAAGATTATTTTCATTTTGACCACCTGGCACATCAACAACTTTGTTGGAATGCCGGGCTACGATTTTATAAGTTGCACCGGATACAAGACCCGTTGTGGGTCCGCCGCCTTGTCCACTGCCCGGGTAAGTCTGAGCACGTTCATGGTACCAGTTGAACAGGAATCGTCCCATGGCACTCCGTGAAGCATCTCCATCCCATTTCAGTCCAGCCGTTGGGTCGGCAAAGGAGCTTCGTGGTCCTTCACTTAGAATGAATCCGTTCATATGAGCTGCAATGCTGACATTGCCTGATGCGTTGAAAATCGTTTTGGTATTGGTGCCAAAACCTTCATTGCTGCCATTAAACAAGTTCCAGTAGGCCGAATCGCCAGGTTTGTTTTTGAACCAGGTTACCTCGGTAATATTAATCGGATATTTGTCAGCAGCTGCCTTCACGTTGGTATTCCACTGGTCTTGCAGGATAGAGAAGTTGTCATATGCGCCATAACCAGGGTACCAGTGAACCGCATATCCATAGTTATTGAGCGGATCAGTCAATGGATGGCTTGCCGTCAAGCTGTAAAATTGGTTGTATCCCAGACCTGCCGCCCAGATGACGTTGTCCGCACCTTTGCTACGAATTGTTGAAATCATGGAATTTTGGAAATTACGCAAGTCATTCCAGTGATCCACAAAGTCATTCTCCCCGTTGTATCCACCCCAATGTCCATTGGCATAGGATTTCACCGGTTCGTTGATCAGCTCGAAGTGAACGTTGTCTGCACTTTTGATCTCCGGGCGTGAAGCGAGATAACCCCAGATTTCGTTGAATTTTTGCAGGTTGGCAGGTGTTGTTGCCTGATCATCCTTCAATGTGAAGTCCAGTCCCAGGACAACATAGACACCTTTTGTTTTGGCATATTGAATGTACGGAATAATTACATTTTGCGTAACGGTCTGCACACCGGCAAAGTTATATGTACCAGCAGCCACATCTCCCATGTCCTGACGATCGATGAACAGACGTACCTGATTCATATTCCAGCCATGATTGCTTCCGTACTTCGCGCTGGTGTCCGCAAAAGTATCGGTAATGTCTTTCAGATAAGCCAGTGTAGCTGCATGACGGTTATTGCCGTGCAGATTGAGATAATAATTGCTGTCCTGATATGTCCAGTAGGCACCTGAGGGTTGATGCCAACCGTTCAGTAGCACAGGCTGGTTGTTGCTGTTCACCAGGTTTTTGCCGTTTACGTGCAGCTTGCCCATCGGCATGCCCACCCATGCTTCGGCACGGCTGCCTCCCCATGGAGCAATTGTGATCAATAAAGCCAGAATGAGTACAAGTTTACAAGATGTCATGAACTTCTTCACTTTAATTCCTCCTGATCTGATATATTGCCTTGCAATAATGCGAGGTAAGCTCCGTCAGAGTATCTCTGATCAAA
Organism: Paenibacillus sp. SRL342; assembly: GCF_984798905.1. Classification (NCBI taxonomy): domain Bacteria; kingdom Bacillati; phylum Bacillota; class Bacilli; order Caryophanales; family Paenibacillaceae; genus Paenibacillus; species Paenibacillus sp. SRL342. The sequence goes on along the minus strand of NZ_OZ481790.1, from coordinate 3,514,224 downwards.
CAGATCGCTCAGGTCGGCGCCCGCTCCCGCAGCCCATTCCACACCAGCAGGGGGATCCTGCGCAGGGAAGGATCGCGGTTCTGCTGTGAGCATACGTTCATGAGATCGTTACATGCCCCCTTTTCACAGATGGAATGTTGCATGAAGTTCCTCCTCCCTCTTCCAGTCTGATCCCACTCCAAACGTACAGAAGAACTTAACTTAACCGACGATTCCCGTACGCTCTACACTCTCTACGAAATATCGTTGCACAAACAAATAGATGATGATCAAAGGCAGAATGGCAAGAAGAATTCCTGTATCCTGGATCATACTCAGATAGAACGGATCGGCTTGGGAAGCTGCACCATCAGTAACCTGCTGGGCCAGATTATACGGAAGGGACGATAACTGGGTCGACATGACTTTACTTGAAGTCAGATAAGTCGTCGTATAGAAGCTGTCGTTCCACTGCCATACGAAGGAAAACAGCATGACTGTTACCATGGACGGAATGGCATTGGGCAGCATGATTCTTGAAAATGTTCGTCCGATGCCCGCGCCGTCCACATAGGCCGCCTCCTCCACTTCCTTCGGAATACCTCTGAAGAATTGCCGGAAGATAAAGATGTACAAACCGGCTTTAAGTGAATTGGCCGTAATTGCCGTCAGAATAAACGGCCAATAGGTATTAAGCAAATTAACAGGTTTGCCGGCTATAAGCGTCATAAGCCCCATCAGGTCAAAGCTTTTCAGATTCAGGTATACCGGAATGAGAATGGTCGTTGGTGGTACAAGAATCGTTAGAATTACACCAGCAAACAGCCAGTTGCTTCCCCTGAATTTCAGTCTGGCGAATCCGTATCCTGCAAGTGCACAGGATGCTGTAGTCAGCAGTGTAGTCGTTGCAGACAGGGCAAAGGTATTAAACAGCGTTGCCCAGTAATCCATTACGCGTATCGCCTCTTTGAAATTGTCAATGGAGAAGTTCTGTGGAATCCACACCACCACTGCCGAATACAGATCACCTTTAGCTTTGATGGATGTGGAAACCTTCTGAAATATGGGAAACAGGATAACGAAGGAAAGCCCGGTAATCAGAACGAATCGGATCATGGCCCACAGCCAGCCTTTCCAATGCTCCAGCGATAATAATCGTGATGTTGTCACGTGGGACACCCTCCTTTCTAATCTTGATAGAAGACTCGCTTCGAGAAAATGATGTTTACGATAACCAGAATGATGGCAATGGCCAGAAAGTAGACCCATGCCATGGCAGAACTTAATCCAAAGTCAAATTTGACGAAGCCGGTATCCCGGATCAGTTCCGTCATGGCGTTATTGGCAAACGAATCAATGATTGTATAGATCGCATTGACAAAAATAAGCGGGCTGACCATTGGGAACGTAATTTTCCAAAAGGCTTCATAACCCGTTGCCCCTTCCATCTTCGAAGCCTCATACAGTTGAGGGGAAATCGTCTGGATCCCTGCCAAAAAGATCAAAATCTGCACACCGGATTGACTGACGATCTGATAGATCCGATCTACGGCGCTGCTCAGATACGTAACGATCCAATCGCTCACTCCGGCGTTAACCATCAGATTTTCGAGTTCAAATGTCCCGAGTGAGCTTCCACCTGTGCTGCTCTGATTAACCGCTTCAATCAGGCTGGTGCTCTCCAGTGTCATAATCACTCCCGATGCCAGAATAACGGGCAGGAAAAAGATCGACCGCGCTACAGCCCGGCCCCTGAACTTCTGATTCAGGATGACGGCAAGGAACAGACTGAATATAACGATAAGCGGTACGTTGATGAGCACGTCTGTGATCGCCTCAATTAACGCACGGTTAAAGCTTGTATTGACGGTCAGCGCCTGAATATAATTGGCAACACCGTTGAACTGAATTGCTATGCCTTCCGCGTTAGCCTGAATTGTACTCATGCTGTATCGCAGAGAGGCTAACAGCGGAATGAAGAAAAACAACACAAAACCAATGAGCCAGGGAAGCACGTAGATTACGCCCCACATGGCTTTCTGCTGAGCATACGTACGACTTCCCCATTTCCATTTCAGGAGCGTCTTCAGAGCTGCTCACCACCAGTCACATAGCTTTGGGCTTCCACTGTATCGTTGTCAACTTCTACAGGGAAGTCGTTATAATTGACGATTACGAACCCGCCACCTTCATATGTTGTCCGGAAGACGCCCTCCTCCAGGGATTCATGGGACATCATGGAACGTCCGGCAAACGGTTGGTTCACCTGGTTCACCTCGTTGTAGATCTCGGCAGCCAGATCGATCCATTGTTCATAATTCGCCGCGTAGAGATCATCATAATCCGTTTCTTTCACAACATGGTTTGGCGCATTGAACCATGCAAAGTAAGGACTCGCTCCATATTCAATCAGCTTCAGCACATATTGCCTTGCATTGGTATATGTGGAGAGATTGTATGGCGTCCCCGTATAACCGATGCTACCGTGTACAACGAGCTGATAGAACGGAATCTCTTCATCCTCCAGCTTGAAACGACTGCTGGTCATCGGCGCATCTGTCAGACCAGTTACATACGGCAGGGCATAAGCGTTCCCGCCTTCAGCAACAAGCGAGCCAGCCTGCTGCCCGATCTGTTCAAGTGCCTTCTTTACGGAGCCAAGCGCTTGTGTTCGGTCCACCAGCTTTTTCGGATTCATATCGCTGTTTAACTGAGCTGCCAGATCATTCAGGCTTAGTGACAGTCCATCCTTTTGAAGGGACCTCAGCTCATCTAACATGTCTGCCGTCACGTCCTCGAGCATGTTGGGCGAAAGCACATAGGATGGTGAACGATCCCGGTCCCGCCGCTGGATGGCCTGGTTCATCGGATACAAGACCGCCGGTTCCTGAGTTAATGTGCGTGAAGCTTCTTTGGACGGTTTAAACCCTTTTTTGGATTGCACATTCAGCAGAGCGATATCGGGATAGAAACCGATGCCCGCTTCTTGTGTATATACGCTGAATTCCCGCAATCCCTTTTTCCCGCCTACCGCGCCGTCTACTTGGATGGAATCCGGCAGTCGATGATGAAGCCCGCCGTTAAGCCATCCTGCATAGCGCACCTGAATATTGGATACCTTCTTCTCCGTCAAGGCGGAAAGAATGGTTTTGGCTTCATCAAACGTGGTCAAAGCCTCCGTTGAATCATACGGTATGCCCAGCATATGCTGCCTTGTTGTCATGCCACCGAACAGTTGCAGATAAAAGGGAACGTTACTCTGCTCCTTGCTGGCATTCAGCTTGGGAAGCCCGCCGTTTTGCATCAGATAATCCCGATAGAGAGATGCAAGCCCTGAGTACGAGGCTTTATCCTTCCCGACAAAAGCATATCGAACGACGAAGTCGGACACAGTCGGTTTCTTCTGAAATTTCGGAAGTGTACGAACCATATCACTTGCCTGAAGCGTCACATCGCTCTTGTTCACCACATAGAAGCTGGGATATACGTTGTTGTAGCTGTTCAGCTTGCCGCTGATATCGGCATTCACAACTGCAACGGCATCCCCTTCTTCAATAATGCCCAGGAAAGCTCCCTCTTTCCGAATCAGTCCAAATACCGGCAACCTGGCTCTGGCTTCATTCGAACTTGCTTCCCGTAGTTTCATGGTCATATCCGGTCCATATATATCTTGTTGATAGGCAGGATACTGCAGCTTGCCATTGTTAAAATGGATCAGCGCTCCCGAACCGTCCGGCACCAGTATGGAGCCCTCTTCTTCTGAACCCCCAGCCCCGAAGTAATCCATTACAGATATGCTGTTGATCGGATATTCCTCCGGAAAATGAATGCCTGAGGACGGAACACGCACGAGCAGATCCTCTCCATCCAGCTCATATTCCATCGTAAGCATAAACAGCCGTGGTCCACTTCGTTCCTCTTCAATGCCAAACTCGGCATGATCCTGAGCCAGATCCTCCGATGTGTAACCGGCTGTGTCAAAAGCCTTCAAGGCCCGGGACAATTGCAATCCTTGCATCGCCTTATCAATCCGGACGTAAGCGCCTTCATCCTTGTCTTCCGCATAGCCGACCTTCAAGGCCCGTTGCCCGGCCTTGTCTAGCTGTGCAAGCAGCCTTTGTTCGAATCGCTCCTTGCTGATCTTCATCGGCAAGTCTTCTATGGATCGCTCAGTGCTTCCAAACTGGTAGTGGACCCGCACGCCGCTTGACTGCACCTCGTAGCTTATTTGCTTGTGTGCAACACTATCCGTGAAGGAATTCACGGTGCTGCTCTGTCCGAGGCTGTTGAAGAAGCTGAGCTTCGTTTGTGATGACAAAAGGTCTTTGTTTATCCCGGCTGCAACCCCATCCTGCTCACGATCTGCAGGATTGCTGCGCCAGATCTGGCCGCTCTGCGTGTGAATCACTGCAATCTCGGCAGTCTCTTCGTTAATGAACAACTGCAGCGCAGCATTCTGCGCAATGCCTACCATGCCGGGAAGGCGGACATCGCCGAACGATGATTTCAGTTTCTCTCCGGGAGGCAGGGAGGGAAAGTCCGTCGGATCAGCGGCAGTCACTGTCTCGTGAGCGAGCGGTGTTGGCGAGAATTGACAACCGCCAAGAAGCAGACTGCCCGCGAGCAGCATTCCTGTTATTTTTTTGGCTACGGTATAATTCATAACAATTTCCTCCTCCCTTAGCCCCGAAGCACTAATTCCTGATAGATGGTTACAACAAACGATACAATCTGCTGTACAAGACTGAAGAATAACAGGCACAGAAATGCCATAAACGCCATCGCTACAAGTGTCAGCAGCATCGTGAGCACCGTTTTGGCTGGTGTGTACTGATGAACCGTCATATTCCCCACAAATAACAGGTATACCGTCCATGCAACAGCGAGTGCATTGGAGAAATAATAAAAGGCAGTTTCCTGCGCAGAGATCACAAGACTCAGCCAGATCCATGGAAAATGAATGAGTAACAACGGTACCAGTGCAAAACACGTTGACATGAAAATCTCGGAGAACTTGCCTTCCCCGTCCATCAATGTGGTTAACGACCAGTTAGCCACACACCAAAACAGTACCGGTATAATGACATATAACATTTCGAGCAGACTGTTCAGGTACTTTGGATTACTGAGATTAATGAGAAAACCGCTGTACTGGGCATGCAAAATTTTGGTGATGACCAGAAGCACCAGGATCATGAAAGCAATCAGCAGTGAGTTTCTCTGGTTCCGTTCATACTTCAATTCCCAGTATCCGTCAAACGGATGAAAAATCAGATGCAGCGGGTACTGGTATAGTTGCTTACTTGATGCCTGCATTCGTAGTCCTCCTTTTCTGCCTGCGAACGATGATGACGGTGACAATCGCAGCGACAGCCAGGAATATACCGGACATCATCCATGAAAAATGCTCACGCATCAGCTCTTTGCGGTACAAAAGAAAAGCTTTGGAATACCCTTTGGGCTCCATGCTACGCTTGAAATATTTCGCAGACTCGGCGTATTCCTTCTGACGAAGCAATGCTTTGCCAATTCCCGCATACGCATATTCCAAGTTAGCGTTCATCTCGGCAGCTTGCGCAAACAGCACCGAAGATTGATCTTCATCACCGTTATAGTAGCTGCGCACCGCTTCGTGGAGTGTACGTCCGTATTCAGTTGTTTGAAAGACGGTGATTTCACCCAGCGCTTTATCCAGAACTAACATCCGGTCTCCCGCACGTTCCAGGGCAACAGGTGTATTAAATTGGCCCAGCCGGTTCCCGATGCCGCCATAAATATGGAGCAGGTATCCGTCTCCATTGTAGGTGAAGATTCGGCCCTTGCTGGAATCCAGTACGGAATACATGTCACTGTCACCCACATCCACATCAATCAGGCGGGATGGCCCTGCTTCCTGGGTATACAGCAAATCACCCTGTGGAGTCTGATAGCCTTCTCTGCGCAAAATATCTGTACCCTGGGCATTCAGCTTCTTGACCGGATCTTTGCCGCGGTCCCCGCTAGTGGCGTAGATAAAGCCCTCTTCATCCATATCCAGATTGGTAAATTCCGTTGGAGTGAACATCACCATCTGGCTCCGCTGCTCACGTGTTGCAAACCGTTTCCACAGATACTCCACCGGGTCCACCTGAACTCTGTTCGCTCCAATGAAGGAAGAGAACGTACCATCGGCGCTGAACTCCATGAATCCATCAAATACGCCTTCGGCCATGACGTAGATACGCTCCCCTTTGTCCATAACAATCCGCATCGGTTTAAACTGGAAGTCTGCTTTTAGCAGATCCGATTTTGGTTCAGACACGATCTTGACCAGCTTCCCTTGTTCATCCAAATGCACCACCCGGTGATTATCCGAATCAGCAACCAGCAGATGGCCTTTTTCCGTGACGTACAATCCCTGTGGATTTTTAAAATGATCTTCCTTGCCTTCCTGCTCAAATGAATCAATCGTCCGTACCAGCTTGAAGTTGCGATCCATCTCAATGATGCGGCCATTGCCCGAATCGAGCACAAAGACGTGCTGATTGGCGGTAACATGCATGTCGCTTGGCTCTTTCATAGGAGTTGTGTTCAGCTTCTTGCCGGTGATAATCGTTGTTGCCTCATATGCCGCCGGCGAAGGAACTGCGTCACCCCAGAAGGAATAATGGTACGCATCCGTTTTACCGTCTGCACTCACGTAGGGCGCCTCTTGAACGAACAACAGGAGGCAGATCATGCCCATGATGATCGATTTACGTTTTTTCCATGTGCTTCTCCGCACCTCGCTGCCTCCTTTCTACTCTTTCATGCCCGAAGTGGCCATCGTCTGCATAACACTGCTCTGAGAGATGATAAACAGAGTGATCGGTACGATCATCAGCAGCAAGGCAACAGCCGCACCTACACCCGCTCTTGCAATCCCTCCCTGCACAATCTGACTGAGCGCATAATGCAGCGTTTTGAGATTTTCACTGTAAATGAAACTCCCGCCATCCGTTCCCCATAACGCTGGAAACTGCAGGATCATGAGCGTGAGCCATGCCGGCTTCACATTGGGCATCACGATGCTCCAGAATATCCGGTATTCATTGGCTCCGTCGATTTTGGCTGCCTCTAGCAAAGCATCGGGAATCTGCTCCATGAACTGTTTCATCAGGAAAAGTCCCAGCGAGAACGCAAGTGATGGCACAATAATGGACGCATGAGTGTTAATCCAGCCAAGCCAGGACATGACCATGTAGTTCGGAATCGCCGTAACATGCGGCGAGAACATCAGGGACAGAATGACAATGGTGAACAACACTTTGGAACCCGGAAAACGATACTTCGCCAGCGGATAAGCCGCTGCAGATGCAAGAAGAATATGTCCCGCTGTGCCAAGTATCGTAATGAGCAATGTGTTGGCAATATAGCGAGATAACGGCACCCACGAATTGCCCATGAGATTGATCAGATCGGCAAAATTCTCCGTTGTCGGATTGTTCACCCAGAAGCGCGGCGGGAAAATAAACAGCTCATCCAGCGGCTTGAATGCATTGTTGACAGCATAGATGAGCGGAAGCACCATAAAGGAGCCAAACACGCCCAGCAATGCAAATAACATCAGGCTGACGGTAAATGACCGATTAAGCCTTTTTGGCATGCCAAACACGGCACGTACTTTGCTGGTCATCGTCATTCACCTATCTTTCTAAGCATTTTTTGCGTGAAAACGTTTGTACCGAGCATCAGGGCAAACAGGACCGTTGCGATGGCCGAGGCATACCCCATCTCGAAACGAATGGTTCCGAAGTCCATCAGATGCGTGACAACGGTGTGTGCCGCATAGTTTACGCTCGGGAAACCTGCCAGTGCGATGGATATCTCAGCTACGGCGAAGGAAGCGGTAATCTGCATTACCGCACCAAACATCAGCTGCGGTCTCATCGAAGGCAAGGTGATGTACCAGAGCTCCTGCCAGCGGTTTTTGATCCCGTCTACGGTTCCTGCTTCAACCAGAGAACGATCAATGGTCTGCAGTCCTGCAATAAAGGCCAGGAAGCTGGTTCCCAGGCTCAGCCACAGCTGTACAATAATGACGATTGCCAGTACATACTTCTCGTCTGCGAGCCATTGGATCGGTTCCAGTACGACGCCAAGGCGCATCAGGAAGCCGTTCATATACCCGTAGCTGTCACCCGAGAAGATGATCAGCCAGATGAAAAAGACGTTGCCCGATATGGATGGGGCATAGAAAACCAGCGTCATGACCGCCCGAATTTTAGGAGACAGCTCATTGATAATCCACGCAAACAAAAAGCAGGCAATATAACTGAGAGGGCCTGTAATTACGGCAAAAAGCAGCGTGTTTTTGAGCGCGATCAGAAATACGTCATCGTTCAGGAAAAGCCGGGAATAGTTCTGCCAGCCGACAAATCGCGGCAGTTCCAGCATATTGAAGTGAAAAAAGCTGAGCCCGAGTGAAATGCCGACCGGAATGACAGTAAACATGAAAAAAATCAGCATAAACGGTGCCATCAATACATAATAATGCCTGCTGAGATACAGATCCCGCTTCAATAGGGACCACCAGCCGACCTGGCGGGTATGGACGGCAGGAGCGGCGGCTGTCTTGGTAGTTTTAGCTTGCAACCGTTACCCTCCCTTTCCTCTATTTCAGATTAAATTCCTTGCGTTTCAACTCAATTTCATCATCAATGTACAACACATAGTCCGATAAGGCTTCACGCGGATTTTCATTTGCATTGACCACCTTGCGGAAGGCGTTGTCCAGATGTCGTCCCGTGAAGTAACCTCCAGGAAGCTGCGGGATTCCCTGTACCCATTCCCATTGTTTCTCGAGATTTTGATAATCCTTCACAGGCCAAGGCAATTGCTTCAAGGCTTCGATATTGGCCGTTGGGTAACGGGCAGCCGCTCCCATAAGACCTTCCATTTCTCTCCCGTATTCAATCTGGGTCTGATCATCAGTCCACCACTTCATGAACTTCCACGCCGCTTCCTTGTTGTCGGCATTTTCGAGCATCATTACCGCGCTCGTAGCGCTGGCCACTTCATGCCGTATGGACCCATCCGGAAGCTGTGTACCCGGAACAATCGTAAAGTCCCAGAGATTGCGGATTTCCGGAGCCATAACCGTCAGCATGTTATACGTGGTGTAATCAGCAATCCCGATCGGCATTTCCCCGGTACGGAAGCGGTTCGGAAAGTCGGCTTTGAGCGGAAACTTGTAATTGGTATAAAATTGCGTCCAGCGTTTGAATGCGTCCATTGAAATCTCCGAATCCAGTGCACTTTTCTTCTGGTCTTCGGTGTAGAACGTTCCGTCATTCTGATATAACAACATCGCAAAGGTTGAATTCGGAACCAGGTTGGCATTGTTCAGCGTATCCTCAATCGGCAGATAAAACTCCATGTTATGCTTCTGCAGCACGGCGATGGCGTTATATACGTCTTGCCACGTTTTCGGCGGTTCGAGGCCCAGTTCATTCAGAATATCTTTGCGGTAAAAGAGCATTGGAAAATGCTGCTGCTCCGGAAGGGCATATACCCCGCCGTTGTAGCGGTATGGCGTCAATCCGCTTTCACGGAACCTGCCCGAAATTTCCTCGAAATCAGGGAACTGGCTCAGATCCGCCGTTGCATTCCTCATCGCATAGTTCACCGGAATGTCTTCGCCCATCTGCATGGCTACATCTGGGCCTTCCCCCGAGAGTGTTGCGGGCAGCAAAATATTAGGCGGAACGAGACGTAACTGCACGGACACATCCGTATCCGGGGTAAACGAATCGTCGATCATGCCTTTCAGTACTTGGGCCTGATCTCGTCCGGTCGTGATCCATACAGTAATGGCATCCTTCTTTTGTTCCACGTTGCCAATGCTGTCGTAATCTTCGGTATACGAGGCAACATATGCGCCCAGTTCGTGCTTCACCTGCTGGACGGTGCTCGCTTCCGCTTTTGGCAGCGATTCACCCGGCGGAGATACGACAAGGTAATCCAACGTAATCGGCTGTTCACGTACCGATAGAATCCATGTGCCGAGACCACCTACGTTAATTTTGAACGTATCCAGCCGTTTGGGAACCGTCTCTGGTCTGGCGGCCATATCTTCAAGCTGCAATACCATGGCGTGAAGTACGGCCACTTTGTCACTTTGCTCACCCGTGGCCTTTTCCAGGTAATCTGCAACGGAACGCAAGGTGTCAGCTTGTCGTTCAAACACCTCCGTCATCTCCGGAATACGCCGTTCCAGTTGGTAATCCCGCAGTGGGTCCGGACTGTTGGAGGTGATCATTAATATTTTGCGATACATCTCATTCAGTTCCAGCACGCTGGATTCCACGGTCCGCAGCAGCGGAGCGATGTCGCCAAGTGTAACCGTCATTCGGATTCGGTGTTTCCCTTTTTCAAGATGAAACTGATATGGCTGATCCTCTCCCGAACCCAACACCTGAGTTTGCCAAGCCGGGCTGTAATTAAATCGAATGCGTTTCATTTCCTTAAACGGAACTTCGCCGTTAATCGTCAGACTGCGGGTGGCATAGATGCCACGCAATTGATCCTGCTTCACCTTAAGCGCGATTTGATACAATCCGTCTTCAGGCACGTCAATTTCCCATTCAATCCATTCGCCCGGCAGTTTCCAGTTAATTCCCCCGATAGCGTTCATCCGAATTTTCGATACATTATAAGGCTCGAGTGAAGGACTTGATCGGTCCGAGATTGGTGCCAGTGTAGGAGATGATTTGCTAACAGCTTCCTCCCCCTGAACTTTCAACATGACAGGAGCCGATTGTTTCAAGCCAAGTGAGGCATAGGTTTGCTCCAGCTCTGCATAGGAAGGAACTTCGCTTTCTTGATATAACTCGATATAATCGATCGCCATGCTTTCTCTTAATGAAGTGAGCGATAACTTCTGACTGCCTTTTTCAAAATAAAACTGAAACGGTTCCTCAAAGTACCCTGCGCTGTCCTTGAAGGAAGTCAGCTGCCATTCGGGCTGTTCCACTTGTCTGGGTCTAAGCTCGTTGCCACGATCGTCCTGCCGGACGTTGTCCTCGCGATTCCCCCATACCCTGTCAAACAGAAGAATATCGGCCCCTCTGAACGGGACCTTACCGTTAAGCTCAAGCCTGCGTTCGATCCCGGAGCTTTTACCTTCTACGGGATAATAGTGAATGCGAATGTTGTACAAACCGCTCACTTGAACGGGAACATCCCAGCGAATGGTTCCAGTTTCCGGCGTAATTACGGCATTTCCGTCTAATCCGGCGTACCCTTGCACAACCTCAAATTCCCCATCCTCTGCCTGAACATAAGATTCGCCTTCGATGCGTACAATTTCATCCGGTTTGGCCGTATTGTCATGAGCAGTCAGATAATGCTCATAACTGAATGAATCCTCGGTTCCCGATACCGCCTCAAAGTCCTCAAGCGCATGTACCGTTCCCGGATTACGATCCCGCGATGGATATAGTGTCCATATGGAGAGCACCAAGGCCAGGACAAGCACCAGGATTAGTCCCTTTTTCTTACGTGACCGCATGTTTGAATGTATCCCCTTTCCTGTAAGCGTTGAGAGAACTGGACGATTGACTAACCCGGACAGACCGCACCTTCACTGGTGCGTTCTGCCCGTGTAACGTGATACTTATTTGTAAACCTCATCAATCGCAGCCTGGAAAGGAGCCTTGTATTTCTCGATCAGCGTAGATACGGATACCCCTTCTTTGAGTTCCCCATCAAAATCCCAGAACGGCAATGACGGGAATGTGTTATGGTCGAGAACCAACATACCTTCCGCAACCTCTCTGGCGTTGTTGATATCTGCTTCATCGGTCAGATGTGTCTCCAGTGTGGATTGTCCTGGATACTCATAGATCGATTCGATCTCATTAATTTTCTCCCAGATGTACATCAGTTGTTCCGGATTCTCTACCGCTTTTGGAATTGTTATCGCTTGGTAACGTGACTCACCGGAGTGATACGCTGTTGCACTTGGACCTTTTGGAAACGGTACAAAACCAATATCGTAGTCTTGCATATCCGTCATAATACCTTCGACTTCGTACATGGCACCTGAATACATCAAGGTGTTCCCTTGACGGAAGAACGTGGATGGCTCTGTCCAATCGCCGCCCTCAGAAGCTCTGCCGACCTTCTCGGTAGCCAGTTTGGACAGGAAGTTCAACGCTTCTTTCGTTTTTGGATCTTCCAGGTTCTGTTTATCCTCTTTGGTCAGAGAAGCCTCGTTGGAATACAGAATCGGTTCCAGCAAGCCCGTTTGAGCGAGTCCCCATGTGTCCAGCTTGCCATCATTGTTTCGATCCTTGTTCGCTTGCTTGGCAACACTGATGAACGTATCCCAGTTCCATTCATCGGCATCTACATACTCTTGAAGTGGTTTCAAGCCGAGCTCTTGCATGAGTGTGCGATTATAGAAAATTCCGTTGATAAACGAGGACTGGTCCTCGGTAAAGCCGTAACCTTTGCCTTCATACTGCATGTATTCCTTGGTTGTTTTCTGGTTGAATACCTTGTCGTTTTTAATATAATCATCCACCGGCCATAACAGATCCTGTTTGGTCAATGCCGGAATGGCATAGTTTTTGCCCAGTCTCACCAGATCGCCAAGCGGTTCACCGGCCATCAGGGAAGCAACTACTTTTTCCTGATATTCACCGAAATCGATGGAAACATATTCAATATTAAAGTTGTGTTTTTTCTTCAGCGCTTCGAGATTCTCAAGGCGTTGAATGTTGTCCGGGTTGTTCCCCTGTATTTCCATGTCCCACCAAGCAACAACCTTGATGGTTCTGCCACCCATGTCAAAGTCCATTTCTGGCGTGGAGTTTTCATTCTTTGGCTCGGTTTCCGCGGGTTTTTGTTCCTCCTGTGGTGTTGTCTTTTCCGGCTCGGGTTGAGCGGTAGGTGCAGAACTGCATGCAGCAATCACCAACAAGACCGCAAATACCAGGCTCAGTAGCATGAACTTGTGTTTTCTCATCGTCTTCCCCCCTGATTGTCGTTTGCTATCACAGTGTATCGTTCAAATGAAAGCGCAAACAACCTGCCGAAATACAGATGTTTACCCGGGCTGAATATAGATTCACGTAATTTTGCACGAGCAAAGTGCATTATAGGTTTTAATTGGTAAAGAAATGCACTGTCTACAAAAATATGCACATTGTATGCGCTTTCTTTTATTACCATAATGAAATTAAGTCAAATTTCAGTTAATCTAGCGCATTACAATTCAGCAGAAGGTGAGGTATTGCTTCATGTATGATATTTTACTTGTGGATTTCAGCCGTCGTTTGTGCGGAGAGTTGCAACAGATGTTGCTACGGAGCAAAGCTCAATATACTATCGCAAATTGTGTGTTCTCATCGGCCGAGGCTTTGACCGCATTGTCAGAACGAGACTTTTCCCTTGTTATGGTACATACAGAGAGGTTTGATACCGCGGGGCTCTGGTTATGCAACGACATTCGAAAAAAAAGTCAGATACCTATCCTCCTTATGGGTGGAAGAGATCACTTCAGGTTCGTACGCAAAGCCCTGACGTATCAGGTAAATGATTATCTCCCGTATCCTGTTAGTCCTTCTTCTTTACTTAACAGTCTGCATGGACTTAGATCCCACCTTGAAACCGACCCGGCACACAAAACGTCGTCGTTCTTCAAAACACCCGTTCAAATGAACGGTAAACCCATGCACTCCAGTCATGTTATTCGTATCGTCAAGGCCTATGTACGGGATCATCTGAGTGATGAAATCACGCTGAAGAAGATCTCTGACATGCTTCATTTTAACTGTGCGTACCTTGGACAGAAGTTCAAGCTGGAAGAGAAGATGTCTTTCAATGATTATATGCTCCAGCAACGTATGGAAAAGGCCCAGCAGTTGTTGTCTTCCACGAATCTGCGCATATATGAGATTGCTATTGAGGTAGGCTATAAGGATATTGATTGGTTCTATAAAAAGTTCAAAGCGTATGCCGGATCGAGTCCCAATGCTTATAGAAGACAAAAAATCCACACGGCCTAAAGGTGGATTGCCGAATCGGTTTGTTTATCAATTAGATAACAACCACAAAAAAACGCAGGAAGAAGAATACATTCTGCGTTTTTTTGTGGTTATTTGGGTTTGGTCAATTCCAGAGGATTCACCATTAACGTACCAAAAGGGATTCCCGGTATTCTTGGGGAGTCATTCCCGTTATTTTCTTAAAAAGTCGGGTAAACGAATGTGTAGCCTCATACCCCACTTGAAGTGCGACCTCACGTACCATAAGATTTGTGTTCTGAAGCAATTCTTTGGCTTTCCGTATTCGGCAGTCGTCAATGAACTCTGACACGTTTATTCCCATTTCCTGCTTAAAGAATCGCGATAGATAGGATGGATTAAAATGATGGAGTTCTGCCAGTCTCACCAGAGAGAGATCTTTCTCCAGGTTCTCCTTGACGTAACTGCATAAGGAATGAATGACAACGTTAGCGCGTTCCTGTTCATTTGATCTTTTGTAGCGTACTAATTCATCGGCAGCACGATATAGAAATTGTACTGCATCCTTCATGCATGTATACTCCCCTAAGTGCAGCAAGCTTCGTTGATCCGGGATTTTCTGTTGAAGACCCCAACGATTGATCGTTGAATGCAATAATAAGGCCAGATTGTAGTAAGTCTCCATGGCACGTTCCATCGTAATTTCCTGTTGCAGCAGTTCGCCTGCAAGCTCCTCAAATATATCGTAAAATGGCTGAATTCGTCCCGTTTCCAAATATCCTGACATAATCTCGATCCGGTTTGAGATCCGCATGGATTCTTTGGGTACATCAGATGAGAGATCATTACGATGATCTGTGAGTACCATGGATACACCATCCCCAATTTTCATCCACTGGAGTAATCTCAGACGTTCATATTGTTTGGTTAACTCGGACCAATTGCAGCTGCGACTACTTAATGAAAATGCAATGGATACGCCCAGTGAGACCATGCATGCTTCCTGTACCAGTTCCAGTGTGCCTTCTAGAAATCGCACAAGTTTATCATTTGTCATCTCTTCCTGCTGCTTCGGCTGAAGCAGCCAGATCGTATCCCCATAATGGTCCGTTACACTTGCGCACACTGTACGTTCATTCATCAGAGAAGAGCCGATAATGCGAACAGATTCTTGAACTTGTGTGAGGTCCGAACCTTTTTCTGGCAGATTATTGAACCGACCCAGTATGAGATAAACAGGCGAGTTGATCTGTAATCTTATATCTCGTTTGGATAATTCGTCCTGCATATCCATAGTAGAATCTATAACCGCTGTACAGTCTTGAAGTAACTTCCGTAAATACTCTTTTTGCTGTATCAGAGCAAGCTGCGAATTGACTTTATGAGAATGTTCCAACAACTCAACCATGCTGTGACTTCGCCGGATCTCTTCCATCACATCTTCTACAACAGACATCACCTTGTCATAACCTTCCGTTTTGAGCAAGTAACGCACATTAGCCATCTGAAAAGCTTGATATGCATAATCAAAATCGCTATGTCCTGTCAGAAAAATGACGCGACAATTCGGCCAACTGGCTTGAATCCGCTCTGTCAGTTCCAAGCCACTCATGCCCGGCATGCGGATGTCCGTTAGAACAATGTCAATTCTCGAACGCTGCATCCAGGACAATGCTTCTGTTGCAGAGTAGGCCTTACATACATCAAGCTGGTCGGGTATATGTCTGGCGAACGTTTCATAGAGACTATCCGTAATAATCTCCTCGTCATCTACAATCAAAAGTCGATACATTCGTTTTCTCCCTCTTTCCACTGGATTCGAATTGTGACTTTTAACCCTTGCAGTTCACTTCTGGATAGGAAAAGGCCACTTCCTTCTCCATACGTCAGGACCAGACGTCGATGAATATTTATTAACGCGGTCATTTCGTCTGTACCTCCGTCCTTATGCAAGCGTTGTTGAAGAGTTTGGATGTGTTGCTCTTCCAACTCATTACCATTATCCTCTACGGTGATCTCGGCATATGAACCTTCCATAGTAAACCCAATAATTAGAAGTCCGGAGTCCGTGTTCTTTTCAAGGCTGTGTTCGTAGGCATTCTCAATAATAGGCTGAATAATGAGTCTGGGAACTTTAATGTGTTCCATTTCAGCAGGTAGTGACCCAAAATCAACTTTGATTCGTCTGGAGAATCGTAATTGTTGAATCTCTGTATAGATTCGTGAATGCTCAACTTCCACTTTCAACTTCACATGATCTGTTTCATTCCGGGTAATGAACCTGAAATACTCTCCGAGCATGTTCGTAAATTGCTCAATACGTTCGGTTTCTCCTGTCCTTGCCAGTGAATTCAGAATAAAGAAGCTATTGTACAGAAAATGAGGATTAATCTGCGATTGAAGCTGTTTCAACTCGGCCCGCTGCATCATCAATGTTTTCTTAAAATCTCGATCGATAAGGGATTGAAGATTTTCAATCATTAGATTGAAACGGGTGTAGAGGAAGCCAAATTCATCCTTTCGGTTATGCGCAATGGGGACATCAAGCATGCCTCCCTCCATTTTTTTGAATCTTTTCACCAACAACAGCAACGGGATATGAATCAACTTGTAACTTGAATAGAGATACGCCGTGATGGCAACAAATGATGTAATTGCAAACAGCCAAGCCCAATGATAGAACTTGCTAAGTGGCTTCGTAACAATTGCCTCGGGTAGATATGTAGCTACGGATAAGCCCAGGGAGTCCATATGCAACTGACTAACATGGTACATGGTGTCACCCACCTTCATCCGAAAGCCATCAAGTGTACCCTTTACACTGTGCTCACGGTAATTCGCGAGAATAACACTAGCTTGATGTTTATCTGTGATGGCATGCCCCGTTTTGTCCTCAATCAGAAAAGTTGAACTCTCCGGGTACAAATTAAGCCGTGTGAGTTCATTCTGAAAATGGTATGTATCCAGCTCCACTTGAATGACAAAAAGCGGGGGTTCTCCTCTCGTGCCTGTCAGCCTGACGGCACTTAAGTTCAAGGCGTCCTCTTTCACAGTGAAACGTGTACCTTTTCCTTGCATGCCTGAACTGAAATATAGGTAAGAACTTTTATCGAAATCATCGATGCCTTGGATCGCGGATATACTTTTGCCAACAGAAGGGATATGTACATGAACGTTTTTGATATAAGCAGTGCTATTCTTGAATGAAGCGAGTCGTTCAGTCAGGTAATTTAATGTATCACGCCGCTCAACCTGATCCATCATGTCCCAGAGAATGGCCAGACGATTGAGTTTTCGATCCTCAACGATATCAAACTGCTGTAATTCCATCCATTCTATCTCTCTGTTCAATTCCACCACATATTGATTCAACCGTCTCTCCGTTGACAACGATATTTCCTGGCTTGCATTGTCATAACTCCAATGATACAGATACACGCCAAGAAGAATAAGAGGAAGCACAAATACCAGATAGGTGATTATTAATCGCGCAAATATACTGTTAAACCATGATTTAGCAGGGATCTTGATCAATACATTCACCTCCAATGCCAAAGGCTGAGTGGGTTCCTTGTAAGAATAAAGTGAACATTAGTGCTCCTTTGGCTTGCTGGTGCGAAACCACGCGTTAACCTCCGATGTGATCTGATCTCCCCCCAGCTTGCGCCAGTTCTCAACGAATTGATCAAACTCATCTATCGACCTGCCTAGAATAATGTTCATATAGGCTTCAAGCTGAAGATCCCGAAGAATAATTTGTCGATCAACCATTGTGTCCGTAATTCCACCCGTGAATTGATCATAGAGAAGTTGGCCGTTCTTCTCGTAAGAATCTGCAATGCTAAAAGCACCCGAAGGCCCATAGGTTTGTTTCCAGCCCCAGCCGCTCTCTACATCTTCCAATTCATAGGCCACAATGCGTTTGTGAATGGCGAGAGCTTCATTCTGCAGAGCCGAGAAGTCTCCTGTACTTCTGGCATCCCGAATTTGTTTGTATGCATCTATATTTTTATTACCGGGAAAAGGAGTTACCGGTGAAAGCATCCACACAGCTCGGGAGTCGTCATTGTAGTATGTTTCATACTGTGCCTGATCCCCCCAGTTGATGTCCAGATGCAGATTCATGAGCTTTACAACAACTTCCGGATTAGAGAAGCCCTTTTTTACAGCAAAGTATTGCCCAGTGTTGGAACGTAGCGGTACGAACAGGCTCCGGTCTGACTTGGCAACAATCGGATATGCCTGCCATTCTACATCTATACCTGTATCTGTATCACGGGTGCTCTGAAGCATAAAGGATGTCCACTGTTCGCCGTAAAGCATTCCTATTTTTCCATCCTGAACCAGACGAAACGCCTTGTTTCCACTTTTATAACCAAAATCCGGATCAAGTTGGCCTTCACGATACAACGTTTGCAGTACTTTCAGAGCCTCCCGAACTTCAGGCTGAATACCTCCATAAGTGAGGTTTCCTTCTGCATCTTTAACCCATATATTAGGGTAGGCACCATAGCCGGACATCAACCCTGCAGCTCCCATAACTGGATCCCATAGATGGTTCGTTAGCGCAAGTCCGTACGTATCATGCTCTCCGTTCCCGTCGGGGTCTCCCTCTGTAAACGCTTTCGAAACCTGGAGAAGCTCTTCCATCGTTTCAGGCGGCCGTAGCCCCAGTTGCTCCAACCAATCGGTTCTAATCCACAGGTACTGCGCTGTCTCAATGGAGGAAGATGATTCGGGAATAGCCATGAGTTTGCCATCAATGGTTGCCGCATCAAATGCGCCTCTTCCCTCCGCCTCCAATATACTCTTTGTAAGTGGGGAAGCATGCTCTTGGTACACATGGGTTAAATCTTCGATCATTCCAGCGTTGCTCAGTTGTCTAAGTTGATATGGATTAACTTTCACTACATCTGGAAAACGTCCTGCAGCAAGGGATACACCCAACTTCTGATTGTATACATCTCCCTTAGCAGTCCAGTCATAGTGAATTTGAATACCTAGCTCTTTCTCGTACAAACGAGTCCAGCGATTATCCAGTATCGTCTCACCAGGTAACTGACTAATCATGCGCTCAAGGTCATCTCCAGTTTCCCTGACAAAAGAGACCACGATGGGAGGAGAATACCTCTCAAACGTAGCGGGAAGTTGAATCTGCTGCCCATCTTGCTGCGGATGATGTTGTTTGGTATTACCTTCGGTATGACCTGCTGGTATGGATACAGCAAGGAACAGAATGAAGGTCCATCTTGTTATGTCCAGACATCTCTTATACATGACGACATGCCCCCAGTTCGGTTTGAACAACTCTCTTCTCTCTGTCAACTTTAATCCATATCATTGTACAACAACTTGTACTCATTGAATACGAAAAGCCGCCGTTGGGGGCGGCTTTTACGTATTTTCATTGTTTCTCATCAGGATTAATCACACGATATTCAAAATTCGAAAAGTCAGCTGTTCCTCCAGCTATTTCAGTTGAATATACAAACAACCCCGTTCGGCAACCCATAAAATGATCCAGTTTATATATCATTTTGTGGACAATCCCTATATCTCTCCATTCAACCCCATCGAAATAGGCAAAAGAGCACTCATCCAGATTGTTCTCAAAATTTCCGAATGCTTTTAGTTTAACTACTGGATCTGATACCGGGATACGTTCATGTTCAGTGGCTGGCTTCTGGTCGATCAGATTGCCAAATATGGTGGAATCCTCACTATCTCTGGCATGCATGACCAAGTAAAACTTGCTATCCTGCTTCGTGAGAGCGATCATACCGTACGAACCGATCAAAAAGCACAACCCGGCATAATCCCCATCATTCAGACGACTGCCGTCAAGCGTAACTATTACTTCGCAAGCGGGCCCCATTGAACGCTGGGTTAGTGTGTTGACCGCAAACGTCAGATTTGGGCTGATCTGTCCCGTTCGAACACGATACACTCCCGGTTTCTCTGTAACGGACCAAAGTTCATGATTAGGTGTATGATTCCATTGCCAAAAATCACGGAGGCGGATGTTTCCATCTTCTTCGGGTTCATAATTGAAACTGTCGCTACCCACTAACGGGTTATAACGGTGCTCTGGTCTCGTGCTTGGGATATTAATCTGCTTCGGCGCTTTGCTTGCAAAGACCGGTATACCTTGATCAAAGTGTAGCGGAACCAAAACAGGAACCCGGCCAACAGCCCCATGATCCTGAAACAGCATTGCATACCAGTCTCCATCCGGCGTATCCACGATACCGCCCTGAGCAACACCTGAATTGAAATAATCCATATCGTCATTAAATACTTCTCCACCAGTGAAGACATCTTCCAGAGAGTCTGCCATATAAAACGCCTGTGTTCTCCGTCCGGAAGCTTTCGTGATATGAATCAGGAACACAATATATTTACCATTGATCTTGTAAAAATGTGCCCCTTCATAACCAAGGTGATGAGGCTGCTCGTCTTTTACAATCAAGCGATGCACTCCACCAGGTTTGGGCCCGGACAGATCAGAGCTTAATTCGGTCAGATAGATCTCGGTATTACCGTATACGAGATAGACTCGTTCATCATCGTCAAAAAATATGGAGCAATCATGATAAAACCCTTCCACGATCTGCTTCTTCCACACTCCCGAGATGGAGGTCGACGTATACAAGTATGTCTTACGGGTATCATTCGCAACAAAGATCACATAGAACATCCCTTGATGATAGCGGAGTGATGCAGCCCACATGCCTTTACTATAAACGTGATGACCATCCATCAGCCGTTGGGCAGGTGTATCGTCCAATGTGTCGTATACATATGTGGCTACTTCCCAATGGATCAGGTCATATGAGCGCAGGATGACACATCCCGGCATCATGTGCATGGTTGTACTGACCATATAATATGTGTCATCTACACGAATAACATCAAGATCCGGGTAATCGGCCCAAATAATCGGATTCGAATACATGCTTTAATTACACCTCATTTTGTCTATTAAACTTCCATTCTCTTAAAAGGATGGTTGGGCTGTCTGTTGAACTTTTAAGCTTAATATACAAGTCTTGCACACCTTTCGCACCCGTAACATTAGTTGTTAGTTCCATCCATTGAAGAGATTCGGTTGCAGGTGGAACAATGATTTCTCCAATTAACAGTCCGTCTGTACGATCAAGTCGAAGTTCTAACGTACCTTCGGTTCCTTGATTCGCAATCGTGGCTGTGAAGGTTGTAGGTCCTTCACTTTCAAAGTCGACCTTGGATATAGCTATCCAGCTGTCATTATGCAGCTTAGCGGAGATCATATTCGAATCTGATGCAGACATCTCACCAGAGTCAGGATATTGCTCTGTTGATACTCCGCTACTCCATCCAATCGTCGATCCGCTTACCCGCCCATAGGGATCAAAACACTTGATTTGATCTACGCCCTGATAATCTGCATGTACCTTCTGGATCTTACCGGTGGCCTCATCATGTTCGACTCGATTCAGATGTGTTGAACGGTAACCATCGGGAATATTCATGGCCTGGCTTAATGTCTGAGCATGATAGGCAATGTACCACTGATCGGCCAGTTGGAATATAGCATGATGGTTATTGCCGCCAACATCAAAAAAGTGGCCCGGATTCTGGAGCAACGTACCCTGATATGTCCATGGCCCCATTGGCTGAACACTGGTCATATATGCAATTTCACCAGCTGGTGGGCTGTCATCTGGCCGATCACCCTCAATAAAATTGGAACAATACGTAAAATAGTAACTATTATTATATTTATGTATCCCTGAATCTTCAAACATATAAGGCGCCTGAATAACCTTCGCTCTGCCAACAACGCTGATCATATCGTCTCCCAATCGCATCACTCTTGCCGTATCCGGTCTTTCTGCTTTCCCCTGGGGAATACCACCACCGAAATATATGTAGGCCTGATGATCATCATCTACAATGACAGCCGGATCGAATAGCCAGGTTACTTCCTCCACTCCCGGCGTCTCTCTTGTAATAAGTGCTTTTCCTATAGGGTCTATCCATGGACCTACAGGTGTTGGTGCAGACAATACACCAATTCCACTGGCATTGTTGGCGAAATAAAGAAAGAAACAGTCCTTGCCATCCAAGATTCGATGAGCAGCTGCCGGGGCCCAGGATTGCGAAGCCCATGTTGCTGCGCCTTGAGGTCCAGCAACTCTGATCTCTCCATGATCGGTCCAGTTGATTAAGTCATCCGAAGAAATGACCGTAATCCGGTTGATTGAACTGTAGCTGTTTTTCTGAGGAAGACCGTCCTTATCATATTCCAGCTTATCACTAGTCATATATAAGTAGACTCGATTGTTAAATACCAAAGCATAGGGATCGGCTCCAAATTTGTGGGCCACCAAAGGGTTACCGTTGGGACGAAGCTTTCCAATCTCCCCTGGAATACGCTCCAGATTGGCAGCTTGGTCTTGCTTTTGCTCACCAGCATGTGGTGTAGAATGATGATTCATCAAAAGAATCCCCCTATAATTGTTTTTAGTTATGCCTTTTTCCGAGAAAGCGTTTGCAATACAAAAGGTATCATGATAGGATGATTACATTTTAAGGTAAGCTGAGTACAATTTCATTGCGTTAACCGCTCTATTTATTGCGTGAAATGACGGGAGGTACTTCATGAGTGGATCCTCTGAGTGTTTTTATGATCCCATCCAGCCTGAGCTCTTATATCTACATAGCGTAACGACGTATAAGCTGGAAACGATCTATCATCGCCATAATGCATACGAGATCTACCTGTTTCTTCGTGGCAACGTTCACTTTTATGTAGAAAATCGATGCTACCATGTGCTACCTGGCGATCTGCTTGTGATGTCACCCGAGGAGATGCACCGAGCCTTTATTCTGGATGAATCTGAGTATGAGCGAATTACAATCAATCTCAAAAAAACATATCTATTTCAGCTTTCCACACCATCAACCAATCTATCGTCATGTTTTGATCATCGCCCCAAAGGAACAGGCAACATCGTACATTTAGACGACGATAACTTGAAGCAGATGCTGCAATGTACGAACGAACTGGAAGGATTGCTTGCTTCTGATGCTTATGGCACCGATATCAAAATAAATGCAGCCGTAGCCCAATTGTTGGTCATGATTAACATCTGGTTTCATAACAATTCCTTTGTTCCCAATGACATTATGCCTGAACTAGTTCGTGAAACCATGGATTATATTGAAACACATCTAAATCAAGATATTACGCTTCGCAAACTTGCCGAAGTGTTCTACATGAACAGTACTTATATCAGCCGCCAGTTCAAGAAACATACTGGATTAACCATCCGTTCCTACATTTTGGGTCGTCGTATTGAACGGGCCAAATTCCACTTGTCTGAAGGATTAAGTATTACGGATGCATGCTTTCAATCGGGCTTTAGTGACTATGCCAACTTTATTCGCAGTTTTACCAAAATGGTCGGCATCTCCCCCGGTAAATATATCAAACAAAGACGTGATGTAATTGAAGCTTTGCCAAAATAATGATGAGCTCATTCAATGTAAACTAAAAAACATCAAACCATCCAACATGGCTCGATGTTTTTTAGTTTTGGATATACTTCGGATCTGCAAACAATGCATTACTGTGATTATACGCCAGTTAATTGATCTCTTTACCCGTCCACAATCGAACGCGATCTTTAATCCACTCCGTATACTGCTGTTCCATGGCTACTGCACCTGCATTATCAAGTTCGGCAATCATATTGTCATATATGCCTTCAAAGGCACTTGGAGAGGATGTAATCGCTTCGGCGATCCGTTTCTGAATAATATCCTGCGTTTTCTGATACACAACGTTATAATCCCCGCTATCCGAAGGAATCGGCATATTGTAAGCCGCGCCCCACTCTTTCACCGGAAACTCCTCTTCGGAAGGGAACAAATCCTTCCATGTGGTGATGCCATAACCTTTCAAAGCTTCTTTTTCCTCATCAGAATAACTTTGCTGAATCTGTTCAGGATAATTGGTTGTATAGTAGTTATCCGTTGAATCTTTGACGCCATCCCCGTAGTGAGCACCAAAAATGTAATACAAGCCTACTCCGGTTTCTTTGGTGAATGTGTTATTGTCTTTGTTTTTACGTTCCTGTACATCGGCCGGGATGGTGCGAACACCGTCTTCCACATTATATTGCTCGCCTTCAACGCCCCAGTTTCTCAATACTTGCCCTTCTTCTGAAGACATCCAGTCCAAAAATTTAATAGCCCGGACAGGATCTTCACAATCGACTGTTATGCCAATGCCATAACCATCAAAGCCGATATTCTGGAAGTCTTTCCGCTGAAAACTGTCATCTAGCGTGACCGGATAGAATCCGTAGGTCATATCGTCTTTTCCTGCGCTTTTCAAAGCATTTTCCGCATCACTGAATCCCCAGCTTGGATCAAGCAAGGATAACACGCGACCACTGGCGATTTTGGACTTATACTGGTCATCCTTCTGAACAAAACTGTCCTTGTCCAGCAATCCTTCATTGTACATCTTGTTCAACCACCGGAAATATTCCTTCTCCTCGGGACGTTTGTAATGCAGAACAGCTTCGTAGGTATCCGGATTGATGAAATATTCACCATCTCCAGGTCCTCCAGTAGACATGACAGCGGGATCAGTAACAGTGATCATTCGCCGCCATCCATCTGCACTAAGCGTCAGCGGAATTGTGGGTTGCCCATCATCTGTGGTCGGATGTTTCTCGTAATATTCACGTAGCACATTTTCGAAATCGTTTAAGGTTTTGATCTCAGGATACCCGAGTTCCTTGACTACACGATGTTGAATGGCAGTACCATTCGTCGCATCAAAGCTGACCTGATCGATTGCACCATTCGTTGGAATCCAATAGATTGAAGGATCGTCATTGCTGTATTTCAACCGATTGAAGTGCTCACCGTAGATCTTTTTCAAGTTGGGGGCGTGTTCTTCGATCAGATCCGTCAAATCAATCATTGCCCCCGCATCAACGAGTCTGGTCAAGTTACCTTTGGGGAAAATCAAATCCGGATAATCACCGCTGGCAGCCATTAGGGAAATGCGGTCGTTTCCGCCTCCGCTCGAAATATCGAATTCTGCATCAATGCTTACACCGGTTTCTTCCGTAATTTTTTTCCCTACAGCATCCTGCATTTTGTTCCAGTTGGGACTTGCATCTGCGCCGAAGAAGGTAAATGTGATCGGGCTGTTGGGGTCACTCGTATTTGATTCGGAATTCTCTGCAGCATTTCCGCAACCGGCGGAAACTAACATAACACTTGTTACGAGACATGCTCCTAGCACTTTTGATACGGCTCTCATTATTTTTTTGCCCCCTAAATGATGTTAGTTGTAATAACCAATCCAGACAATACGATGGTTCGCTTTGAAATAGTATACGCTTACATATTCAACCGTTAGTAAACGATTACAACCCTGCCTACCCTATTCCATGTTTAAAGTATAAGGAAGTCTAATCACCCCAACCTTGATTATTAAGCCATGAAAATAGCATGATATAGACATGTGTCTCAGTAAAAATGTGAAGACCAAAAAAGCGATGGTTGCCCATCGCCTCATAAAGCCAAACTACTTTTCAATAATATAATTCCAACGTAAATCCTTGGATTTCTGCTTCAACTTCCCGCAACAATTCCATGACTTGATCAGCGTACTCTCCAAGAATTTCTTTACTTTTCTCGAACCCAATCCATTGAAAAGTAATCGGCATGCTTACAGCCCCAGTCAAGACATCCCATAGAGCGTCCAAATTGCCTCCATAGCTCTCGTCTAACTCCAACTGGTTCTGCAAAATTTGATGAAGCTCTTCCTTGCTATGAAAGTCGTTTCCGTTAATCTGAATGATGCTCATATCATTTCCTCCATTTATTTTAACTGTTCAAATGACTTGTAATGATCTGTCGTCTGGTAGATTAGACCGTCATTGGAGTATAGAATTCGGTCGCTTCCGCGCCGTCCTCCAGAGTAATTTATATCGGCTTCGTACCAGATCCGGCCTTTTTTGTTGGGGAGTAATCCTTCCCGGTTCCTGAACACGTCGCCGCCGATGCTTTTGCCTGGAGCAACTTCTCGCAGGTTACCTTCGCTTGGTTCCCATCCCAGATCTCTTGCCTCTTTCTTGGTAATGTAATTTGGTGGGAGTTCATTATGCTCCGAGATATAGTCGGCAACCTCATCAAATCCCATATCCTCCGAAACTTGAGGTGATCCAAGATCACGCAAAGACTCTGACGTACAACCCGAGAACAATAATGCAGCGAGGATGATCACTAACGTGTAAGCAAATTTTCTGAAAAACATAATCTTTTCTCCTTTTGATGTTCTTGCTCTTGCTGTCTTCCGTTTTGGTGCTATTTCGATGACAATGCTTCTAATGTTAACGATTTGTAGTAATTAAAGCAATTCTGTAAACCAATCATTGAGACAAATCCAATTGGTAAGAACAGCTAAGCCTGCTCTGCTCCATTGATGCATATGCTTATCATTCAACAAAAAAAGCCGCTAAAATAGCGACTTAAATCGTACCACGATCATTACCATTCCATACATTCATTAATACATTATTTTAATTTACCCATCCAGTTCTCTAGGGCTATAACTACCTCTTCCAACTGCTTTTCTTCTGTAATTGCAGGTTGATTATCTCCTTTTTGCATGCCATATGAGCCAAATTGACCGTGATTTCCACCCTCAATACTCACATATGTCGTGTCTTCCGGAAGATTTGCTTTGGCATTCTCCCAGTCTTCCCTGTTAAGCACTCCGTCATCCGAGCCTGTAATCTGTAAGATAGACAAGTCCGTATTCTTCAAGCTACCTCCTTCATCTGCATAAGAAGCCAGGAAAAAGACGCCTTCCAACTTCTCATTGTGCTCGGCCGCATACCGTGATGCAAATGACCCTCCCAACGAATGGCCACCAATAACAAACGCTTCGTCAGGATGTTCCTCGATAAAGGAATCAGCCTTGTTCTGACCGAAAATCGCCAAGTTTATTGGCATGTTCGCAATGTATACGCGGTGACCCTGTTCTGCCATTTCTCTGGCAAGCGGAGAATAACTTTCAGGTTTAACCAGACCGCCTGGATAAAAAATAATATTCGGTTGGGTTATCTCTGTACCCACGGGTTCAAATCGGTAACCGTCCTTAATCTTGGCTACATTAACCTGAGCATCACTTGTCATCGCAGTTTCAGCTCGCTCAGAGTGACTATACGTTACCGAATTAAGATATACGAAAACGCCGGCCACAATAATAACGATGGACAAGATAGTCCACATAATTATTTTTTTCCATTTGTTAGTACGTTGTGCAGTTTTCAACCTTAAAACCACCTTAGTATGAGGATAATGATATGTCTTTTTTAACTCTACATAATTATACTTACCGGTAAGTATAATTACAAGATGATTTTGCTAACTATCGTTATTTGTCATAATATATTCATGGAGGGAAATTCAATGACAGAAAAATCACCCAAACGATTGCCTGGAAGACCCAAACATGGCAACGACGATATCTCAATTCAGCAAACCATTATTCAAACTGCTTCACAGTTATTCATGGAGTATGGCTACGAAACAGTCACGCTTCAGCAAATTGGCAAAACATGTAGCGTGTCGAAACCAACCATTTATTATCATTTCACCAGCAAACCAGAGCTTTTTAAGGTTGCCTTTACAACAATGTTACAGAATGTGAGCCGGTTAACCTCGCATATCCTTGATCAAGCCGAGAATCTGGAGTCGGGGCTTGTTCGTCTGGCAGAGGCCAGACTGGGTAATCCACATGCGGAGATTGAAACCATGCTCAGAGAAGCTGAACCTTTTCTTGAACCAGCTCAAATTCAGGATATACGCAACGCCGAGCATCAGATTCACGAAGTGTTAGCCTCCCATTTCCAACGGGCAATGGATGAAAACAGAATACGGACGGACGATCCGTTTTTCCTGGCAGAGACCTTCTCGACATTGATGTTAATGGGTAATCGGGAAGATAACCTGCATAAATATGGTTCCAATCTTTCATTGGGCCAAAAGCTAGTAGATATTTTCATTCGCGGAGCGCAGTAAAACATCAGGGCAACAAGGAGAGCTGATATGAATATCCCTAGAGGAACCTATGGGTTTCGATTCGCGGAAGACAAGGAGCTCCAACTATGTGTACTGTATGCGGCTGGATGTGATTCAATAACCGATCCTTCTTATCATTGGGATGGACTCGAACGTTCGGACGGGCCCCTCCTGTTATTCCAATATACAATCTCGGGTGAAGGTGTGTTTGAGTCGAATAATCGCATTCATCATGTTAGCGCAGGACAAGCTTTTTTGGCCGAAATTCCGGGAGCTCATCGCTATTACTACCATTCAGCATCAAAAGAACCTTGGGAGTTTCTGTTCCTGCTGTTCAGGCCCACTCTTATTCTGCCCCATTGGCGAAAGTTCCTTCGGGAAGCTGGAGAAGTTCCCTATTTACCCGCTGATTGTACACCCATTCGACTGTTGCGGATGATCGTGACAGATGCGGCAACAGGCAGAATCACTGATCCTCTGATCGCATCATCCAGCGTATATCAGTTCATGACAGAGTTGACTCGATTACAGAAAACGACATTGCGCAACAGGGAGAATTGGTCTGAAAACATTCAAATAGCCGTTGAATACATAGAAAACAACTACTCCAAAATGATCAGTATCGATCACCTTGCGGAGCATGTTTCCCTTTCCAAATATCACTTTATACGTCGCTTTTCCTCCAGTACAGGTTTGACCCCAGGTGCTTATCTGACTCGTGTACGTACAGAAAAAGCAATGGAACTGCTGCGCGGAACTACGCTTAGCATTGAAGTCATCGCCGAGCAAGTCGGGTATTCCAGCGGAAGTTATTTTATCAAAGCCTTTCGCAGCATAACCGGCGTTACGCCAGGTGAATTTCGTAGTGGCGGAGAAAGCCTTGTGTACCGTAAATTGTTCTTCGACTAACCGCAATATTTTGCTATTCCACACTCAACATTACTGTAGATATTAATAAAATCCTTTATTATGATGAATTGAGCGAGAGCAATAATTAATCCATAAAGGAGCATTCCCATGAATCATACGCTTGCAGCATCAACTCCACCGCTTGGCTGGAACAGCTGGGATTGTTACGGCGCGGCCGTTACGGAAGACGAAATTCGTGGCAACGCCGAGTACATGGCAGAACATCTTAAAGACTTCGGCTGGAGTTACATTACGGTCGACATTCAATGGTACGAGCCTTTGGCCAATTCTTCGCAATATCGTCCGTTCGTTCCACTCATCATGGATGAATATTCGCGGCTTATGCCTGCCGAGAATCGGTTTCCCTCCGCTGCAGGTGGACAGGGATTTAAGCCATTAGCCGACTACGTTCATAGTCTTGGGCTGCAATTTGGCATTCACATCATGCGCGGTATTCCACGTCAAGCTGCACATGCCGCTACTCCGATCCTGGGCACAACCGCCACTGCGCGCGATATTGCTCATCCGAATTCCATCTGTCCGTGGAATACAGATATGTATGGTGTCGATAGCTCAAAAGAAGGTGCTCAGGACTACTACGATTCGCTGTTTGAACTGTATGCACAATGGGGCGTTGACTTGGTCAAGGTAGACGATATTGCTGCTTCAAGGCTCTATGACACCCATCAGCCAGAGATCGCAATGATATCCAAAGCGATTGAGCGCTCTGGTCGGCCCATGGTACTAAGTCTCTCTCCTGGCCCTGCTCCGGTGGAATACTCAGAATTCTTGGCTGAACATGCCAACATGTGGCGTGTCACGGACGATTTCTGGGATCTGTGGCCGCTGTTATTGGATATGTTCGACCGCTGCCGGACGTGGCAGGGCGTTCCCCAAGCAGGCTGCTGGCCAGACTGTGATATGTTGCCTTTGGGTCATATCGGTATCCGTTCTGTGGACGGTGGTGGAGCAGATCGCTGGACTCGGTTCACACCTGACGAGCAGTTGACGATGATGTCACTGTGGAGCATCTTCCGTTCCCCGCTCATCTTTGGTGGTGAACTGCGAGATAACGATGACTGGACACTATCCCTGTTGACCAATCGTGAGGTTCTGCGAATGCATCGCGAGAGTTACGGAGCCAGAGAAGCCTTACGCAAAGACGATCTTATTGTGTGGACTGCCCAGCATGCGGATGGCTCCTCTTACGTCGCTGTATTTAACATCGGTGAGAAAACTCTACCTGTGGATCTGTCCATTGATGAGGTTGGATTGTCCAGTATTACCGAAGGCACCGAATTGTGGAGCCAAGAAGCAGCTCAATTAACAGAGAATTCCTTAGTTACTACTGTACCTGCGCATGGTGTGCGTCTCTATCAGTTTTCCTAGGCTTGCCAAAGAAAAAGAGAGGTCTGTCGTTCATTAGACAGACCTCTCTCTCATTTCAAGTCATTAAAAATGCATTGCATAAGCATTTCAGTATGTATCCATGGCTTGAACGGCCATATGAAATGCTTTAATTCTTCTTTCCAGAAGAGTCTTTTGCGGGCTACCTTCTTTGGACTTGGCATACATGTTCTCAAGGGATGGAAACAATCCAATCAAGACAAGGCCGGCTTCTGTTATATCTTCCTTGGAGTATTGATGAGGCTTCTGGTTCCAGTGTTTTTCCAGAACTGCTAGGCCGATGTATAGAGCTTGGAGACGTTTCTGTAGCAATGTCGTGTTATTACTTTTCTGAGTCATATTCACTAAGGCATTTTCCGATTTTCGGATGGTTGATTGAAAAGCTTTGATGGATTGCAGTTGATCTTCTTGTGACACATTTCCCATGGAGTACTGACCTCGCTTTCTAGGCTTAGTTTGATCGGACTTTCTATTAAATCACCTCATAAATATAACAAAAAAAGCCGCTCAAATAGCGACTTTTAATGTGTTCATTCTCGATTCAGTTCTAGAGTACCTTCTCCAAAAAGCTGATCGTCCGTTCATTCTTCGGATTTCCAAATATCTCTTCAGGAGTGCCCTGCTCGACAATATAACCCCCGTCCATGAAGATCACACGATCAGCTACTTCACGGGCAAAACCCATCTCATGGGTAACAATGATCATCGTCATACCCTCGCTCGCAAGATCTTTCATTACACCCAGAACTTCGCCTACCATCTCTGGGTCA
The DNA here is from genome assembly GCF_984798905.1 of Paenibacillus sp. SRL342. Taxonomy (NCBI): domain Bacteria; kingdom Bacillati; phylum Bacillota; class Bacilli; order Caryophanales; family Paenibacillaceae; genus Paenibacillus; species Paenibacillus sp. SRL342. The sequence goes on along the minus strand of NZ_OZ481790.1, from coordinate 3,483,071 downwards.
AGCGCCGAAGTCGGTTCATCAAATAACATCACATCCGGGTTCATAGCAAGCGCACGAGCGATAGCAACCCGTTGTTTTTGCCCCCCCGAGAGTTGACTGGGAAAACTAGCCGCTTTATCAGACAACCCGACACGATCCAGAAGGCTAAGACCTGTTTTTCGAGCCTCTTCTGCGTTTAAAACCCCTAATTCTCTTGGCGCAAACATTATATTTTTCAATACGTTAAAATGAGGGAATAAGTTAAAATGTTGAAATACCATGCCAATATTTTCACGCGCTTTATTAATGTTGGTTTTAGGATCATTGAGATCCTGATTATCTACAATAACTCGACCAGCTGTGATATCTTCCAATTGGTTGATACAGCGCAAGAATGTACTTTTTCCCGAACCGGAAGGCCCGATGACACAGACAACTTCTCCTTCGTTGACCGCCACATCAATTCCCTTTAGGACCTGATTCGAGCCGAAACTTTTCTTCAAACCTTCAACTTTTATTTTAGCCACGACGAACCTTCACCTCCAGATAATCAGCAATTTTGGTCAATGTGATGATAACAATCAGATACATAACCGCAACCGTTAACCAAATGTCAAAAGAGGAGAACGTTCTTGCAATAACAATTTTACCCGATTGTGTCAACTCTACGAGACCAATAACGGACAAGATTGACGTATCCTTCAACGTGATAACCATCTGGTTAATGAAAGAAGGAATCATAACACGTACCGCCTGCGGAATAACGATCTTTATCATCGCTTTGCGATAAGGAAGGCCCAATGAACGGGCAGCTTCCATCTGACCACGATCAATCGATTGAATCCCGCCTCGGATAATCTCGGTTACGTACGCCCCTGCATTCAGACTAAGTGTCAGAATGGCCGCCAGGAACAATGGCATCGTGAAGCCCATCGCCTGTGGAATCCCGAAATAGATAAAGAATGCCAGGACAATCAGCGGAATACCGCGGAAGATATCCACAAATACGGTGGCAACACCACGAAGGAATTTGTTCTGTCCCACCTTCATAAATCCGAAAATCAGACCGATGATAAACGCGAAGAACAGGGACACAATCGTGTATAAAAGTGTTTTTCCCAGACCTTTAAAAAGTGCAGGAAGAGATTTCTGAATTAGTTCCCAACGCCCCAGATTTGCGACTTGGGCATTCTCTCCAACATATTCTTCGATAATGCGCTTGTACTCACCGTTAGCTTTGATATTCACAAGACCAGCATTGAACATCTCCAGGAGTTCCTGATTTTTACCCTTACTTACCGCAAATCCGTAGGAAGCCCCGTCTTCTTTGGCAGTAACGATTTTTAAACCATTATTCTGCTTTACCCCATACCTTAGAACGGGTTCATCTTCAAAACAGGCCACCGAATTACCGGTCTTCACATCATCATACATTTGATATGATTCATCGAATGGGACAACGGTAAAGCCATATTTTGAGGCGATGGACTCAGCAAAGCTGTACCCTTCTGTTCCCGTTTTTACAGCCACCTTTTTACCACGAAGATCTTCGTAACTTTTAATGGTATCATTATTGGAACTAATCCCCATAACAACGCCTGAATCATAATATGGCTCTGAGAAGTCAAATTTTGCTTTTCGCTCATCCGTAATACTCATCCCTGCGATTACACCATCGACTTGATTCGCCTCAAGTGCCTGTACAGCTGCGTTAAATCCCAGGGATTTGATTTGATATTTGAAATTTTGATCTTTGGCGATGGCATCCAGCAAATCCATGTCGATACCAACAAAATCACCATTCTCATCTTCATATTCGAATGGAGCAAATGTGACATCAGTTCCGATAACATAGGTTTTACCGGAATCGGAGGCTGCAGCAGCGTTCCCTACCCATCCTGATAGACCGCTCACCAGGAGCAGCATCAGTGAAAGTATAAAAAATGAGATCTTCGTTGTTTTCATGTGTCCTCCCCGTCTCGGTATTGTCCGAATAATCATTATTTTCTTTGGAATCGGTATTACGGTTATGCTTTTTGTCGATCTTCTGCCCATTTGATTGTTATTATTTACTGTATATTAACAATCAATGCTTTGCCTCTCCACTTGCAACATTTTCCTCCATCATTTTTTCCAACCAGTAAAAGCCCTTTTAATACTTACCCTTTAGGTAAGCTTCGCGAAACCCAATATTACATTGTGAATCTGAAAAAAGGTACATTTACTTTAAAACGTATTATTTAAAATTTAAGACTCAAAAAAAGCCGCGATTTCCGCGACTTTTTATTGTACAGTTTTTTATAATCTATTAATTTGCTCTGGTTGTCAATACAATCTCGAACTTCGAACCAGCTTCACCCGCGAATACAATAGTTCCGTTCTCAGGCAACACAATTTCGTTTTGTCCACTGACCACTGTATGATTAATGCCTATGCCAGCTTGGTTATATACAGCAAATGCGCTGTTTGCAGACATCTTGACCTTCATTTTCTTACCTGCAGCTGATGCTGGAATCGAATACCATGTGGCATGACCATTTGCCTGAATCGTTGTCTTCGATTGTTTTCCTGCATAGATCGGTTTGATGACGTCTTGAGCAGCATAAACGTTGCCTCCAGCTGTAACATATTCCACGCCATTTTCCTCATAGAAATTAAACTCCATCGTGTCACGGCCTGCTAATCCAGGAATTTGCAATTGGTTCACAGCTTGGTTAGCTCCAACGATTTTATTCGTGTAGACATAACCCGGTAGCTCATTAAAAGTATGAATGGGAATCATCGGCATCGCTGCGTTGTACAGTGTTGATGTGTATTTTTCATTGACCAACACGTAGGCTTTGCCTTCCCGTTTCAGCCATGCGGCCTTTACTTCTTCCGACAATTCATTGGTTTCAAGCTTTTCTGCCTTATATTCAGAGGAAGCAACTTGCCCAAGCCCAGGAACAGACTGATACGAGCGAGACCACAAATATGTGTTCCCGTTGATTTCCTGAACGAACTTCAGCTTTTCCGTAGCCGCATCATTAACAAATGAGCCATCAGCGTTGTACGTATAGGTCTGATCAGGACTGTTAGGAGACGACAGATTAGATAGCGTTAATTGCCCATCATCTGTTACGTCCATCTTCATTAACATGTTTGCCCCACCCGCGTACATGCCTGTGTGCTGTGTAAGTTCCTTCGGCATGTTTGTTTTCACTGGTGCATCATGTGACTTCTCCGGTTTACGCTCAGGAATGATATTCTTCTCCTCAAGCGCACCAAGCAACAGCTCAGTTGCCAGCAATTGATCCGTTGAGCTATGACCACCCGAAGAGGTTACGGCAGCAGCCATATTATAATCCGGTAACACAATTAAGGAGGAATGATAGGTTATTGTATTGCCACCTTTGCTTACTGCCTGGATGCCGTAATCATTAAAAGGAAACAAGTTCACGCTGTCCCAGCCGAGGCCGTAACCAATAGACGAATCGCCTTCTTCCGGCCACATGCCTCTCTTGTATTCTTCTTGCTCCATGGCCTCTACGGACTCCTCCGAAAGAACACCTTCAACCTCACCTGTAAAGATTTTCGAGAACTGAACCAGATCTTCAGCGGTGGAATAGATGCCTCCCGAGGCAATCATATTTGTAGTCTCTAACGGGAGTTGTTCCTCATGCGAAGGGGCGTATGTTGCTGCCATCTGGCTAAAGTCCACAATATCTTGCGGTGTTTTGGTATGCGCCATACCAAGAGGTTCGGTTATGTACCGGTGCATGAAAGTTGTGAAGCTCATGCCGCTGACCCGCTCAACCAAAATTTCAGCTAATGTAAAACCGTCATTACTATACACCGAGTATGCGCCAGGATCGGCTTTCAGATGTTGCGTCGCCAATTGTTCCAGTAACGTATCATGCGCATAGGTATCATTATCTCCAAACAGTATTGCACTGTTACTTGACGTTCCGAGAAGTCCGGATGAATGATTCAGTAGCATACGTGGTGTAATCTGTTGGTAACGCTTGTCTTTCATTTTAAAATCTGAAATATACTTCACGACAGGCTCATCAAGATCGATTTTGCCTTGGTCCACTAGCTTCATTACGGCGGTTGTGAGCATCATCTTGCTGGTTGAACCTATGCCATACATGGTGTCTGAAGAAAGGGGAATATTGTTTTTCAGATCATTTTTGCCTGCCTGACCGGAGATCACAATCTCGCCCTCATCCATCAGTGCGTACTGCACACTTGTCGTAGCGTATGATTCAGTGAGTACCTTGGCCTTTGCGCTTACTGCCTTTTTAGTTAGATCATACGTAGGGCTACTACCGTTACTGGTAGCGGGTGTGGCCATCGCCGACATTGGGGACATCATTGCAAACACCAAAGTTATGGCGGCGATAGACGTTCGTTTCTTTCGTGTCAATCTCATCTTCTCCTGTCTAGTCTATGGATTAGGAATCTCTGTGTTCGTACTCCCGTAGTGTAACCGAAGAAGATGAACTGTCTGTGGCTTGAATATGAATCGAGTATGAACCAAGCAGGATCAACCCAAATAGGTTGGACACACAGTAAAAATCGCTGTAGTACAGCTTTGTTTTGTTTGCAAATTAAACTTTTGCTATAATGGTATATCAATCAATGGAGTGCCAATAACATGACTAAGTACATAAATAAATGCAAACCATAATTCAGCATGAGTAATGGAGTTGAAGCAATGCTAAAAGTTAATCGGAATGACCATCGCCCGATCTGGCAGCAACTTTTGGATCAAGCGATTCATAATATCACAACCGGGAAATGGCAACCAGGCGAATTGCTACTCCCCTCACGCGAACTTGCTCAATTAATTGGTGTTTCACGGTCAACCATACAGATTGTGTACGAGGAATTATTCAGTCGAGGGTATACGGTAACTTCCCGTCGGGCCGGGACAAGGGTTAGTGATTGGACATATGTACCTCGTTCATCAGAAGGCGTCACGATGCAAGGGCCTATTCCGCCCGAACTGCCTGCACTGAACGAATCGATTGGTCATCTGCATAGTTGGTTTGGCAATAGGGACAATCGCAAAATAGAAATTGATTTTAATCCCCACGAGCCTTATTTAGATGAGAGTTTTACAAAAGCCTGGAGGCAATCCTTTTTGCAAGCTTCCACTGAACCCAATCTGGATCTTTGGGCTTATGGCGATGCCAGAGGTTTACTGGCGTTAAGAGAACAGATTCAGCGTTATTTGTCACTTGAACGAGGCATTCATATCGATGTTGATCAAATCTTGTTAACCTCAGGTGCACAACATAGCATTGATTTAATTGCCCAGGCACTTTTAAGTGAGGGAGACAGAGTTTCCGTAGAAGATCCCGGCTTCCCTGCTGCTTGGATGGCGATGAAATACCGCCGGATGCAAGTCGATCCCGTTCCAGTCGATGAGTATGGATTATGTGTAGATCATATTCACCCACAGACAAAACTCGTATTTGTCACACCTTCTCATCAATGCGCAGTTGGCGTTATTATGTCGGAGCCTCGCAGGCAACAATTGATGCACTTGGCAGCTCATCATCGATATTGGATTGTTGAGGATGATTACGATAGCGAATTTAGGTACCGTGGAGATCCGCTTCCAACTATATTCAGTCAGCAACCTCAGAATACGCTTTATATGATGAGTTTTTCCAAAATGGTTGCACCTGGTATTCGTCTATCGGCTATCATCGGTCCCAAAATAGCCATCGATCGCCTTACCCAAGTTCATGAATTAACCTATCGTCATCTGCCGATTATGGAACAATTAACGCTAACTCATTTTATTGAGCGTGGTCATTTTATGCGCCATATGAGAAGAGTTCGGAACATATATCGACGCAGACACGAAGTCATGACCAAAGCCATTGTTGCTTCTGGGCTAGGCTCACGATTTACATTAAGTGGTGTGGAAACGGGATTACATATGCTTCTAGAATCTGAAACGTCATTTGACGAAGAAGCGCTGACGAATGCTGCCCTTGATCAAGGTGTACGCGTGTATCCGCTTAGTAGATATTGCTTGGAGAGTCATCGAAAAGGATGGATATTAGGTTTTGCAAAAGTGGATGAGGAGCAGATTGAGGAAGGCATACATCGGCTTGCAAAGATTGTATTATGATGGAGAACATGCTCTCCAATCGGATTCGAAAGGATGTTTTTTGTAATGAAAATTTTAGTGTTAGGAGCCACCGGACGGGTTGGAGGTCATTTCGTCTCCAATGCCCTACGTTCCAATCATCATGTAACTGCACTGGTTAGAAGCCTGGAAAAGGTACAAATCAACAATGACAATTTCGTTCTGCATCAAGGAAACGCTTTAGTCAAAGAGGATATTCATCATGCCATACAGGGTGTGGATCTCGTTGTTAGTTCCTTAAGTACCGATGGAACGACTACATTATCGCAATCCATGGGACATATCGTTGAGGCTATGGCTCAGGAGCGTATCAAAAGAATCATTACCATTGGTACCGCAGGAATATTGGAAAGTCGAACGGATCCTGGCTTGCTTCGTTTTCAATCCCCTGAGTCTAAACGTAAGTCCACGCGAGCAGCTGAAGAGCATCTGGAGATGTACAACATTCTCAAAGCTTCAAAGTTAGAATGGACCATCGTGTGTCCTACCTACTTATTTGATGGAGAATCTCTCGGTAAGTACCGGGTTGAGCGCGACTATTTGCCTGACGGTGGAACTTCTATATCTGTAATCGATACTGCGGAGTTTGCTTATCAGCAATTAATGTCTGATGAGTATGTACAGTCTCGTGTAGGTATAGCCTACTAGGGCGTCTCCTATATCTCAATTGAGGTATATCTCTTCGTCAAAAAAGTAAGTTTCAATATAGGCATGGAAAATCAAAGAGCCTGCAATTGTTAGCCATCAGGAACAATTGCAGGCTCTATTTGTGTCTGCTGTTGAGCTATTTAAGCCCTTCATATAGAGGAAATTGCGAAGTGATTTCACGGACACTACCTAATATTTGATTTTTCACATCCGAGTTTTTTGGATTTTTAAAAGCAAGCCCTATCAGCTGAGCGATTTCTTTCATTTCCCTGGCTCCAAGCCCTCTTGAAGTCATAGCCGGAGTTCCAAAACGAATACCGCTTGTAACCAAAGGACTTGCCGTATCGTGAGGGATTGCATTTTTATTCGCCGTAATCCCTACTTCATCCAGTAAAGCTTCGGCTTCTTTGCCTGTAAGGCCCATAGTTCGTAAGTCAACCAACACGATATGATTATCTGTTCCTCCCGATACAAGGGTAAGTCCTTCATTCATTAAAGTTTCTGCCAATACGTTGGCGTTATTCAGAACACCTTCAATATATGTTGTGAACTCGGACTGCAATGCCTCGCCTAATGCCACCGCTTTCCCCGCGATAACGTGCATGAATGGCCCGCCCTGAGTCCCCGGGAATACAGCTTTGTCTATCGCCTTTGCCCAGGACTCCCGGCACAAAATGGCTCCCCCTCGTGGTCCTCGTAAGGTCTTGTGTGTGGTGGTTGAAACAAAATGGGCATGTGGTACCGGGTTAGGATGCAAACCTGCCGCAACAATTCCTGCTATATGCGCCATATCTACAAAGAAAAGAGCTCCCACTTCGGCGGCAATCTGGGCAAATAATTCAAACTCAATGGTCCGCGGGTATGCACTTCCACCTGCAACAATCATGCGTGGACGATACTTATAAGCAAGTTTACGTACTTCGTCAAAGTCAATGCGGCCCGTCTGTGCATCGACACCATATGAAACAAAATTGTAAAACCTACCTGAAAAATTAACAGTACTTCCGTGGGTTAGATGACCACCCTGGGATAGATTCATGCCAAGTATTGTGTCCCCAACCTCAACCGAGGCAAAATATACTGCCATGTTGGCCTGAGAACCGGAGTGAGGCTGCACATTCGCATGTTCAGCGCCAAAAAGTGCTTTAAGGCGGCTATTTGCTATCTCTTCGACTGTATCGACATGCTCACACCCGCCATAATATCTTCTGCCCGGATACCCCTCCGCATATTTATTGGTCAATACCGAACCTGTTGCTTCCATCACAGCTTGACTTACAAAATTCTCTGATGCAATCAGTTCTATCTTATCCCGCTGCCTTCCAAGCTCTTGCTGGACAGCCATTCCTATTACTTTATCTTGCTTCTCCAAATGTTTCATGAACATCTTCCTCTCAATATTACGGTTATTTATTCGTTCCAAGTTGTTTTTTGGGAAATTTACTATTCATCAGTAGATGTGCCATCATTCCTGCAAACAGTCCCCAAAATGCACCACCCACACCAAGCAAAGTCACATTCGCTGCTGTCGCCAAAAACGTAATCAATGCAGTTTCACGTCCCTTAGGGTCCGTTAATGCATTGGCAAGACTGCCACCGATCGTTCCAAGTAAGGCTAATCCCGCTAATGTTGCAATAAAGGTAGCAGGAAGAATCAAAAACAGAGCAGCCAATGTTACGCCAAAAATGCCGACAAAAATATAAAAAACACCACAAGCAATACCTGCAATATAACGTTTGGTTGAATCCTCATGTGCATCCTTTCCTGTACAAATCGCTGCTGTAATAGCTGCCACATTAAAAGCATGTGATCCGAATGGGGCTGCAAGAAGCGAACCCAAACCTGTTACAGCTAAAATAGGATTGGCACTTGTCTTGAATCCATCATTACGCAGAACAAGCATTCCGGGCATATACTGCCCTGTCAAGGTAATAATGAACAGCGGTAGCGCAACGCCAAGTAAGGCGTTTAACGAAAACGCTGGAACAACAAATACAGGCGATGCTACAGCCAATTGGATTGTACTGAAGTCTGTTTTCCCCATGCATATCAAATAAATCAAACCGATTGCCAATATGCCAACAATGGCGTAACGGGAAGTAAACCTTCTTAGCACGATATAGCCTGCAAACAGTACAATCACAAGCAAAGGATCTACCTTCGCCCCTCCAAAGGCCGAAATACCAAACTGTAGCAAAATACCAGCTAACAATCCGGAGGCGATGCCTGGGGGAATAAGTCGAACGAAACGTTCAAACATGCCTGACAAACCTAAAATAATAAATCCGACTGCTGAAATCATGTAAGCGCCAATAGCTTCTGGATAAGGGGTTACCGCTAATGCTGAAACGAGAAACGCCACACCCGGTGTAGACCAGGCTGTAATAATCGGTTCCTTATATCGATAACTGAGCCAAATTCCTGTTACTCCTACCCCAATCGAGATGGACCAAATCCAGGAAGCGGTCATTTCCGGGCTTAAACCAGCGACTTTTGCAGCTTGAAAAACAAGGATAAACGTACCCCCGTAATTAACAATTACGGATATTAAAGCGGCGATCACCGGCGATATCAAATCACGGCCACGTAACGAAGGGGATGCTGTCTTCATATTTAACACTACCTCTCACTTAATCATCGATGCGTGTGTTTTCATTCCAGTAATACTCGTCCGGTAAATAGCGTTGACCAAATACACTTGTCCCTACACGTATCATTGTAGCTCCTTCTTCAATGGCGACTTGGAAGTCACCAGACATACCCATCGATAAAATATCCATTTCTACGCGTGGAATATTTTTCTCTTTAATCTGTGTACGGATCTGGTTTAACAATCGAAAACAATGTCGTGTTTCTTCGTTTGTCGCATTCAGTTTTCCAATGGTCATTAAACCTTTCACGTTTAATGTCTCGAATTGAGACAACTGTTCTACAAGCTCAACGGCTGTTTCTGGAGAGGCACCAAATTTACTTTCTTCGTAGGACGTATTAATTTGCACAAGAATGTCTAAGCTCTTATTCTCTTTGAGAAGCTGGTTATGTAACGCTTGACCCAGTTTCAGACGATCTACGGAATGGATGAGAGTAACATATTTAACTACGTCCTTTACTTTATTTGTTTGCAGATGTCCGATAAAATGCCATTCCACCTGCTTGCTTTGTTCCATGAGTGGGAATTTGTCTCGGAGTTCTTGAGCTTTGTTTTCTCCAAACAAGACCTCACCTGCTTGAATAGCTATTTGTAATTTCTCTAGCGGTACCGTTTTGGTCGCGAGCAACAACTTGATGTCCTCTATGTTGCGACCTGAAGCCTGGCAGGCCAATGCCATTTGCTGTCTTACAGCTTGAAGATTTTCTTCTACTAGATGTTTCATGTCAGCCACCTTCTTTCTATTCCGAACAGGAATGAATCAATGAGATTAGCTCCTCCTTATGTATTGTGAAGACTGTGTAGAACGTCATGCTAGTATAGCAACGGATGGATTGGATATACATATCCAAAAATGCTCTTTTGGAGCACTCCAAAAAGACAAAGTGGATATTAATACAATTGGGGCACCTTTAATATGCTTTTAAAAAGTCAATAATCTGATTGATGTGATGCCCGCACGCTTCTTCCAAAATGAAAAAGCCGCTAAATTAGCGGCTTGGTTTAGTTCTATGTTCATGTCCAAGAAGATACATGTTTTATGATGATTTACTCATTCACATTTTCCTTCGTTACCAGCTTCAATTCAGCGGGAATCGATGACTCCACCTGCTTGCCACTGAGCACATCCAGAGCTGCTTGCAGCGCCAGTTGGCCAATCAGTATAGGCTGCTGAGCGACTGTTGCCGTCAATTTCCCATCCTGAATGGATTTGATTGCATCATCATTACCATCGAATCCGATGACCGGAATGTCTTTACCTGAGCTTTGAATCGCTTCAATTGCACCAAGTGCCATCTCGTCATTATGGGCAAATACCGCTTGCACGTCAGGATTACCCTGTAGCAAGTTCTCCATGACATTTAATCCTTTGGACCGATCAAAATCAGCAGATTGTTTGGAAACCACATCAAGTTGCTTGTCAGCCACTTCATGGAAACCTTTACCCCGTTCTCTTGTTGCGGAAGCACCAGGCACACCTTCAAGTTCAATGACTTTTGCTCCCTCACCCAGTTGTTCCACAAAATATTCAGCTGCCATGCGTCCACCTTTAACGTTATCAGATGCCACTAGTGCCGCCACTTCGCCTTTATCTGCGGAGCGATCCAGCGTGATCACAGGAATGCCCACACTATTAGCGGATTGAACCGCTGTGGAGATCGCTGCAGAGTCCGCGGGGTTAATCAGAAGTGCACTAACACCTTGCTGAATGAGATCATCCACATCATTGGTTTGTTTGGCCGAATCGTTCTGCGCATCCACCACGATGACCTGTATTCCCTGTTTTTTGGCTTCAGCCATGACCCCATCCTTCAGTGATACAAAGAATGGATTGTTTAGTGTAGATATCGACAAACCTATTTTCTTCTGTCCGTTACTTTTGTTTGGGTTAGGTTTCGCCCATTCCGGTGGCTCCAGAGAGCACCCGGCCAGAACGATGATCATCAGCATACTTATGAGTGTTACAGTCCACTTTTTCATATTCGCTTCTCTCCTTATGCTGTTTTTTTGCGGTCCAGCAGGACGGCAATGGCAATGACGATACCTTTTACAACCATTTGATAAAATGAGTTTACTTCAAGCAAGTTCAATCCATTATTCAACACGCCGATAATCAGAACACCGATCAGTGTACCAACGATGCGTCCGCGTCCTCCAGCAAGACTTGTACCACCCAATACAACTGCTGCGATTGCATCCAGCTCGTAGGATGTACCTGCCGTTGGTTGCGCTGAATTCAAACGCGATGTCAGAATTGCACCTGCCAGAGCAGCGAGCATACCTGTCAGGGAGTAGATCATAATTTTCACGCGATTAACTTTGATACCCGAGATAATGGAAGCTTTCTCATTACCGCCGATGGCGTACGTTTTACGACCAAAAGCCGTTTTATGCAAAACAATCCACAGAATCATGAAGGTAATCAGCATCGTGATTGCAGGTACCGGAATGCCCAGCAGGTAACCGCGGCCAAACAGTTGGAACAACAGGTTATCCCCGAGCCCTGTAATTGGATTACCATTGGTGTACACCAATGTCAGTCCCCTGAATATGGTCATGGTAGCCAATGTAGCGATAAACGGAGCCATTTTACCTTTGGTAATCATCAGTCCGTTCACCATACCCATGACACCACCGAGTGCTACACCAATAATGATGGACAAGATCGGATCGAGACCAGACAACATCATGTTTGCTACAAAAGCACTGGATAAAGCCAGGATTGAGCCGACCGACAGATCAATTCCACCCGTCAGGATAACAAACGTCATACCAAAGGCAATCAGCGCATTAATCGAGACTTGACGCAATAAATTCAAGATATTGAGCGGTTCCAAGAAACTTGGATTCAACACCGATACGATGAGAATAAGAATGATTAAGCCAAGCAGCGGTCCCAATTTTTGTATCACGTTTGAGAAACGGAATCCGCTTTTAGCCGTTTTGTTTTCCTGCATTGTTGTCATATCACTGTCCCCCTGTGGCCAATGTCATAATGTGTTCTTGTGTTGCTACTTCCCTTGCAACCTCGCCACTGATGTGTCCCTCATGCACAACCGCGATCCGGTCGCTCATGCCAAGCACTTCAGGCAGCTCCGACGATACCATGATGATTGCAACGCCGCGGTCAGTCAGTTCATTCATCAATTCATAGATTTCGCGCTTCGCCCCGACATCCACTCCGCGGGTAGGTTCATCCAGGATAAGTACGCTTGGTCCGATACCAACCCATTTCGCGATAACCACCTTCTGCTGGTTACCCCCGGATAGATTCCTTGCCGCCGTCTCGGAGGATTGCGTTTTGATCTGTAGACGTTTAATCAGTGTATCTACGAAGTCTTGTTCTTTTGAAGTTGAGATGAAACCTTTGCTTGAGAAACTGAACAGATTTGGCAACGCCATATTCTCGCGAATAGAGAAGTCTAATACCAGCCCTTCATCCTTGCGGTCTTCTGTAATAAACCCGATTCCATGTTTCACTGCATCTGCCGGTTTACGAATGTTCGCTTTTTTGCCGCGGATGAAGATTTCACCGCTATCCAACGTATCCAAACCAAAGATGGTTCTCATGATCTCTGTTCGTCCAGAACCCATCAGTCCTGAAAAACCGAGTATTTCCCCCGCTCTCACGGTGAAGTTAATATTCTCGAATAGACCTTTGCTACTTGCATTCCTTACTTCGAGGACAACTTCACCATAAGAAGGATTCCGGACAGGATAACGCTCGGTAAGTTCACGACCTACCATTTTCCGCACCACTTCATCAAAGCTTGTCTGCGGAATAGCTTGTGTGTCTACCGTTCTTCCGTCACGCATGATGGTAATCCGGTCACAGATCGTGAATATCTCCTCCATTCGGTGAGAAATATAGACGATGGATACGCCTTCCTTCTTCAGCGAGCTGATTACACCAAACAGCTTCTGGATCTCACGCTCCGTAAGTGCTGCTGTTGGCTCATCCATAATGATGACCTTGGCATCTGTCATTAGCGCTTTGGCAATCTCGATCATCTGTTGCTGCCCGACAGAGCACTCTCCCGCAGGACGTTCCAGTGGTATGTCTACGGAAAGCTTGGCGAACTGTTCTTTGGCAAGCGCTTTCATTTGTCTTGTATTGAGCAATCCGAACGATGATGTCAGTTCCTTACCAATAAAGAGATTATCCAGCACCGTCATTTCAGGCCATACATTCAGCTCCTGATGTATGAATGTGAGACCCAGTTTCTCGGCTTCCTTCGGACTTGCAAAATAGTTTTCTTCTCCGTCTATGGTAATGGTTCCCTGATCACGCTGATGAAGACCAATCAGAATATTCATCAGTGTGGATTTGCCGGCTCCATTCTCCCCCATCAGGGCATGAACTTCACCATCCTTTAGTTCAAAATCCACTCCGCTCAGCACCTGATTCGTTCCAAACGCTTTATGAATGTCTTGCATCTGAATGTGCATTACGCAACCTCCTTTTAACCGAAATGGACTCCCGATTGTAAAATGCAATTGGCATAGGGTGTGGCTTCACCTGTGCGGATGACCGCTTTCACCTGCCGAGTTAATGCTTTGAATTGTTCATGGCTGACGGAAGCATCAATTGCTTCTACCCCGAATTTCTCTGTGATGAATTGCATAGCTACGGGATTGCCTTCGCAAATCTCTTCAGCCACAATGACTTTCTCAATGATCATATCTTCAGTGATCGCTTCCACCACTTCGCGAAAACTTGGTGTTCCCAGTTTGAGAGCCAGATCGATTTTGACTACCCCGTCCGGTACCGGCAGACCTGCATCCGCAATCGCAATCATGTCCGTATGGCCCAAGTCAGACAAAATCTTGGAAATGTGACTATTCAACATGCCATTTCTTTTCATTACAAGCTCTCCTCTACTTCATCACGCGTCGGCATGCCGCCCTGCGCTCCGAACTTGGTGACGGACAACGATGCAGCCCGATTGGCGAAGCGTATACTCTCTTGCAATGCTTTTCCTTCAGCCAAAGCAACTGCAAATGCGGCGTTGAACGTATCCCCTGCCCCAGTAGTATCGACAGCCTCAACTTTATAAGTTGGGACTAAAATTTCCTCAGTACCATCAAAGTAACGTACACCTTTACTGCCCTCCGTGATGAACAACTTGTTTGGATATTGACGCAACGCCTGTGCAGGACTCATACCCTGAAATAAAATCTCGCATTCATGCTCGTTCGGCGTGATATATGCTGCATTGTCGATCACTTCTTGCGGTAATGTTCTCGCCGGTGCGGGATTAAGCAGCAGCGGTGTTCCGAATTCTGCACATAATGTACTTACATGCACAACCGTTTCCTCCGGAATTTCCTGCTGAATTAGTACGATATCTGCATCGCGGATCACTTCAGCTGCTTCATCGACATATGCAGGAGTGACTTCTCGATTGGCCGCTTCAACCACTACGATACTATTATCACCTTCTGCCAGAATGATATGAGCCGTTCCACTTTCTAAATGTGTAACCGGTTTCACATTTTGCGTATTTACAGCATTTGTTCTAAAGTTCTCTAAAATATCTTTGCCAAAAACATCGTCGCCTACCCGGCCGATCATCGCAACCTCGGCACCCAGTCGTGCAGCAGCAACAGCCTGATTGGCTCCTTTGCCACCAGGAACCGTTTTGAAGCTATCGCCAAGAACGGTTTCCCCCGCTCCCGGCCGTCTTGACGAAGTAACAACCAGATCCATCGAACTGCTTCCTATTACACATATTTTAGCCATCTGATCTCACCTTTCTCGTAGTGCCCCGTTCGATGAAGCTTACGGGCAACTGTATGTTTTTATTCTCTATTGCAGCTTGTTCCACAAGCTGGATAAGTAATCCCGCCGCTTCTCTTCCCATCTCGTATGCTGGCTGATGGATGGTGGACAATGCCGGCGATAACAGTCTGCTCATCGGAATGTCATCGAAACCAATCACTTGTACGTCATCAGGAACCTTTCTTCCGATTCGTGATGCCTCATGCAGTACGGCCATGGCTGCGATGTCGTTGCTGGCAATGACCCCGTCTGTGTCCGCATACTTTCTGAATAATTCTTCAGCCCATACACCTGCCTCGTTAATTGAAAATGAGGTCGTCTGGATTACCTTGTAGTCTAACCCAGCATCACGGATGACTTCAATCGCTCCTTCAAAACGATCTTGAGCGGGTCTGATCTGTGACGGTCCCTGCATAACTGTGATCCGGCGACTGCCGCGTTTGATGATCTCCCTTGCAGCTAGTCTTCCACCTTCCCTGCCATCCGCATACACGGATGGACGATCCAATGATGTTCTATCCAGAAACACAACGGGAATCTTCAGTTTTTCATATATTGAAGAATGAGGATAGTTCGTTGAAGAGATCACACCGACCACGTTGTTCTGGATAAACGTCTGGATGTAATCCTGCTCCTTCCGTTCATCCTCATCACTATTTCCGAATATCAGTCTGTAATCCTGTTCCTGCATCCGGTCCTCTACGCCGCGGGCCAATTGTGGAAAGTAAGGGTTGGCGATATCCGGCAACAACAGGCCAATCAGTTTGGACTTGCGCTTATATAATGAGCGGGCCACTTCATTCGGCGAAAAGTTAAGTGCCTTCACGGCATCTTCCACTTTCTTGCGTGTGTCCGCATGAACATAACCTCTATCGTTAATGACCCTGGATACGGTGGCAACAGATACGCCAGCCAGTTGAGCTACATCTTTAATTGTTGTCATAAGTTGCTCTCCTCTATGTGTAACCGGTTACAGACATTAAAATTATCATATTCTTTTCTGTTTGACAAGCGTTTTCAATCTGGAAATTTCTCCAAGTATATATGAATGTGCAGTGGAATCCATCTATATCATAGATTTCACCTGTAAGGGAGGTCGATACTTCATAGACGTAAAGAAGCCACCACTCGATTAAAACTCAGAGCGATGGCACCCAGATCAACATAAAAATCAGCAATCTCCTATGAAATATTGCGCAAAGGCTTCATTTTTTTTTCCTACCGGGAATATCATTAATTTTCATTACAAAACATTGGCGATATGTGATATGGTCAGGGAGGATATTAATAGATTCATACATACATATGTGCATGAAATGTGAGGAGAAGATCGAAAGTGATAGAGAGAAATACCCTTGAGAAACCGAGTAAATTTAGTGATCCCATTTTTGTCATGCTCGTGGCAAGCCTGTGTTGCTTATTATGGGGAAGTGCGTACCCATCCATCAAACTTGGATATATCGCATTTAACATTCTGCCGGAAGATATTGCTTCCAAGTATGTATTTGCAGGATATCGATTTACACTGGCGGGCTTGCTGCTCTTGCTCCTGTCTCGTATCGTTAGAAAACAGAAGCTCCAATTAACCAGACCTCAGTGGACAGGTCTCATCATGTTAGGTATATTGCAAACCGGTTTGCAATATATGTTTTTCTACGTTGGCGTAGCCAATACGACGGGTGTCAAAGGCTCCATTATGAACGCAACGACAACCTTTTTCAGTGTTGTTCTGGCCCATTTCATCTATAAAAACGACAAATTAAGCAGAAATAAAATCGTTGGCTGCTTGCTCGGATTCGTTGGCGTAATCATCGTAAACTTCCATACGGATCTGCTTGCTTTTTCCTTTTCATTCACAGGTGAAGGGTTCGTGATTATAGCAGCACTTGTTTTTTCCGTTACAGCCCTCTATGCAAAACGTCTCACCGCTACGATCGATGTTCTGATCATAACAGGCGTCAGCCTGTTGGTTGGGGGACTGGTACTTACGCTGTTAGGTCTATCACTCGGCGGTCGGGTTACTCATTTCACCTTGGAATCCACCAGTAACTTGATCTACTTGGCCTTACTGTCATCCGTCGCATTTTGTCTATGGAATATGCTTCTCAAGTACAACAAGGTCGGAAGAGTGTCTGTTTATAACTTTCTAATCCCTGTGTTTGGAGCTTTATTATCAGCATTATTCCTGGGGGAAACGATTCTGGAACTGAAGAATCTGGCTGCATTGTTGTTTGTATCGGTCGGCATTTATTTGGTCAATCGTGTACGTTCTGTGCAAAGCTCTAATAACACTCCAATGAAATAGACTACGCGTCCACTTCCATGGATAACAAAAAGCCGCTAATCATGGTATTATCCCCTTTAAGTAGACACTTGAAAAAACCTTCATGTTATCATGAGGGTTCAAGTGACACTTGGAGGGGATATTTTTATGGCAAAAAAAGGACAAACATTTCAGACGTATACCGAAGAATTTAAATTGAATGCGGTTAGATCCTATGTCGAAGGGTCTTCAAGTTATAAAGTGGTAGCTGAACGCGAAGGAATTCGAAACTGTTCACAACTGAAGGTGTGGGTGAAAAAGTGGAAAAACGGGGAAGCGTTCGATGAGCGAAAAAACAATGTTCCGAATCCAATGAAAGGACGTCCCCGTACTGCCTTTAGCAGTGTAGAAGAAGAACGTGACTACCTTCAAGCACAGGTGGATTATTTAAAAAAGCGGTATCCAAATCTAGTAAAGGAGAAGCGCTGAGCCAACGGGAGAACTACGATATCATAGACGAATTGCGCTGCTCGCATAGCATTACACGCCTATTATCGATTACAGGAATACCCCGTTCCAGTTATTACAAATGGCGAGCAACACAGCCGCAGCGAGACGCAAGACAAGACCGTGATCGTGAGATCAAAGAACACATGATGGCTATTCATTTTGCAAACCGAGAGTTTGGTTATCCTCGCATGACAACGGCGCTCTGGGAGGCTGGTCTGAACGTTAATCACAAGAAAGTATGGCGAATCATGCGGGAACTATCGATCCAATCGGTCATTCGTAAGAAGCGGAAGAAGTCCAGCTATACGCCATCTGTGATTTATCCGAATCGCCTGAAGCGCAAATTTCATGCCACAGCCCCCCAGCAAAAAATGGTGACGGATATTACTTATATTTCGGATGGAAACACATTCGTTTATCTGTCTGTCATTCAAGACTTGTTCAACAACGAAATTGTAGCTTGGCAATTATCTAAACGGAACGATGTTCAGCTCGTATTGGATACGGTGGAACAATGGACACAAAAAAGAGACGTTTCGGAAGCCGTGCTCCATTCGGATCAAGGCTTCCAATACACGTCTCAGGCGTACAACACACGATTAGAAGCATTCGGCGTGAAGGGCAGCCACTCTCGCAAAGCAACCTGCCTGGATAACGCATGCATCGAATCCTTCTTTTCGCATCTCAAGACAGAGAAGCTGTACCTTAACCAGTGTAATTCAGAAGCAGAGATTCGACAAGCCGTGGAAGATTACATGTACCATTACAACTACCGACGATTTCAAGCCAAACTCAAACAGCGCGCACCGATTGAATATCGATGCGCGCTGGCAGCATAGCTTTTTTCATCTGTCTACTTGACAGGGGTAAGACCAATCAGCGGCTTTTTTTGTAAGTTCGTATACGATATACTTTTGTTTCTTCTGTGTCATACCTTAATATATACTCGTAAAGTCAATCAAGTCCTCTTCTTCCTCATAGTTAAATACAATGGCGTGATTACCTAATTGGTATACCATCTCATAACCACCAACGACTTCATTGTAGTATTCTGAGGAAGGTTTCCCCATCCATATTTTCACATTCCATGGTGAAAGATTTTGCTTTTCATTGTACAAATCAAAAACGGCAATACGTGATTTGTTGGTAAGCTCGTGCATGTATGAATCAAACCCGACGCCGAATTTAGAATAATAATAGAACGCTCCCCATTCCTCGTTTGAACGAGAGGTTGGTTTCCCAAGTTTTTTCTGCGCATTTTGAAGCGTCATGCCAATCTTAACGTCCGTTCGACCTGGCAACACGCCCTTTAAAGCGGCTTCCTTCAGGCTTTTCAGGTAAGCGCGATCACCAACACCCGAGTTCGGCCAAGCTTTTGAACGGAGGTTACGCGTATCTTCCAACCGCAATTCCAATTTGTTCACATTCAGCTTAAACGTATCAACTCCATAGACAAATTGAAGGTTGTTGTAATTTTTGAACTGTACTCGGGCACCTGAAAGAGTACGGATTCCATCATCTCTGCTTGCAGAGTAGGAATCGTCGATTTTTTTCCCCTTATTATCGACATATGTTACACGGCGCAATTCCCCGGAACGAACAATATACGTTTTCACCTCATTAAAATTAGAAGTTCCCCAATCGGTGATCATCAGCATGTCTGGTGTACTGGCCTCTTTGCTTTTCACAACGAAGTTCCAGGTTTGAGGCAAAATAATCGTATTCAGATCCAATTTTGCTGCCTGAACAGTTCCGTATGCTGCACCTTTTTTCAGCAAGGCTGCACGATACGTGCCTGAATAACTCTTGTCGCCTTTTTTATTGTTGGTCCAACCATTTTCTTCGGTCAGCGTGGTCTTCTGTTCATCATAAGCGAAAATATAAACGGTATAAGCCGTTTGCTTGGCATCACGAAGCGTAAATGAAAGCCGACTCATACTTTCGAGCTGTTTGGCTGAGATTTGCTCTCCTTTGGCAGCAGCATTGGGTGGTAGCAGAAGCAATGCGCTCAGAACATAGGCAATTAAGGTAAGTATGGCCAGAGAAGCCCATTTTGCGTTGTGTTTAGGGTGTATCATGATTGAATCTCCTTTGAGTAAAAAAATAAAAATCTAACAGTTCTTTTCTAATTTTAAGTCGTGCACAATCTCAACAATCAAACAGGTACTTGCTAGCGTGTAATCTTGATCAAACTATGTAATAAATATAGGTTCATGTTCAATAAGCATATCCTCCTACTAGTACTATTTTCCTAAGAATGATACCATATCCTTTCTAATAAAGAAATATATAACAATCTGAATCAATAGTTTTCGACTCATATAACATTAAAAAGCCGCTATTTAGCGGCTCTTCAAGTATCTTCGAATACGATATGATTTATAAACAGGAGTAAACCACATTACGTAAGCGTCGTTGAACGTATGGTTCCTGACTATTCAGCAGGTGCTGTGCATACATGACTGTAAGCTCTGAATCCGGATCAATAATAGCCATACAACCAGCAGCGCCGCTCCATCCAAATTCGCCAACTGGACTCAGTGAGCCGCTTCCTGCTTTGGAGATATGTGTGCGAACACCCAGTCCATAGCCGTATCCATACATATGATCCCACGAATAATCAGCACGAGTCATCTCGTTCAGGTGATCCGTTCGCATCAGTTCCACTGAAGCTTGTGACAGAATGCGCACGCCTTCGGGACTCGTACCATGCCCAGTAAGCGCGTTTAAGAAAAGTGCATAGTCACTAACGGTTGACAACAATCCTGCACCGCCGCTTTCCAGCTCCGTACCTACTCGGAATCCATTACCATCCATACGTACAGCCTTTTCAAGCTCATCATTGTAAGCATACTGCGGAATCAGGCGCTTCTGCTGCTCATCGTTCAGATTAAATGCTGTGTCGTTCATGCCAAGTGGTCCGGTGATTTCGTCCCGCAGATACGTACCAAAGCGTTTGCCACTTACCACTTCCACCAAGGCTCCCAGCACATCATGACACATGCTATAATTCCAGTGTGTTCCTGGTTCAAACAACAACGGTTCCTTGGCAAGCGCTCTCGCGAAATCACGTGTTGGCAATGTTCCATCGGTGCTTTTTACAGCTTCTTGAATGCTTGGACAACCAACGTCATACGAGAACCCCGCAGTCATGGTGAACAAATCACGTACTGTAATGGCTCTTGTCGCCTTTTCCAGTCGGATCTCCTCGTTCGGCATCGTTTTCTTTACCGTCATCTCAGCATACTCTGGCAGATAATCAGACAAGGGATCACTTAACAGGATTGCCCCTTTCTCCACCAGTTGCAGTCCTGCCACGCAGGTCATAATTTTGGTCATGGAATATAGATTGAAGATCGCTCCATCACCGATAGGTGTTTTCTCTTCCAGATTGGCGTATCCATTACGATAATGGAAAACGGTATCATTTCGATGCATCACCAGCACCTCTGCCCACGGTATACGCCAGGATGTAATGCGGTCGATAAATGAAGCAAGCGGTTTAAAATCCATTTTTTCCCGTCCTTCTATGTAAGATCGTTTATCATTTTGCGATGTGGTCCATATTCAATTCCACAATCGACATATTATTAATATACGACCTTTTCCAACGATTGACCACCATATATATACTCTCCTATGCGCAATTACAATACATATTCTTTGTTTATCACACTGCTGCGCACGAATAAGCCGATCCAGGAAAGGATCGGCTTATGTTGTAACGTTTTAGGCTTCGCCGCGTTTGTTCTCAACCGATTTCATACGGTTTTGATCATCTGATACCCGGTCAACACTGAACTCTTGACCAGCTTCAACCTCACCATGACCTGAAATATTCCGCGAAAAATTAGTGAACTGTCTTTTTTGTTCATCCAGTTCATGTTTTTGCTTCAAAAGCTCTTGCGGATCCTGTTTTGTCACTATGCTAACCTCCCATACATGAAATCATGCATTGTATTCGCACTATAGAAGTTTTCCACAAGAGAGCTGTACTTATGCATGAATATAGATGAGATGGATATCGTTCCGTTGTTAGTGTAGCTAATTTATACAGTTAAGAGACTAGTTTCAATCCCACAATACTGACGATGATCCCACTAACGATAGCCAATTTCTTAGCATTTTTGGGCTCTTTGAATACATACATTCCTAATAGTACACTGCCCGATGCCCCGATACCTGTCCAGATTCCATAACCAATGCTGATTGGTATCTCTCTCAAAGACAGGGAAAGAAAAATAAAACTTAATCCCAAAAACAGAGCGAACGTAAATGTATGTTTCAATTTGGTAAATCCATCTGAAAGTTTCAGAAATATTACACCGCCAACTTCAAATAAACCAGCCAAGATTAAGAAAAACCAACTCATATCTATACACCTGCCTTTTGTTTAGGTTCATTGGATACAAATTTCAGACCGATGATGCAACTGATTAATATCATGACCAGCGCGATTTTAACTGCACTTACGGAGTCCCCCAAAAAAATCATTCCCACAATTGCGGTTCCAAATGAACCAAGTCCGGTAAACACCGCATAAGCGGTTGATACAGGAAGTATTTTAGTGGATTTTGCAAAGAAGTAAAAGCTGCCAATCATTAAAATAACCGTGGGGATTACGATCTCGATTTTCGAAAAACCATCGGAGAATGACAAACCTAATGCCCAACCTATCTCTAAGATTCCTCCAAGAATAAGAAATAACCACGCCATAAAACATTCTCCTCTTCTGCATTCATGTTGTTGTTTTGTGATCAACACTTAATTTGAAATAATGATAGTTTATTGTATCATTTGATATAATAATAAACCATCTTTATTTCATTTGCAAATTTAAATATTCGTATTAAATTAACAAGGAAATCCGCTTTTTAAAACTCCAAGTTAGCTGTGAACAAACAAAAAAGCCAACCAGAAGTTCCTGGTTGACTAACACGTTTAAGTTCATTTTGTTTTTCGTATCAGTGAATATCTTTCTTTTTGAAATTGCCGCCTCTTACTTCAGCTACATCGTATACAACTACAAAGGCAGTTGGGTCAATTTCGTGAATGATATCTTTAATTTTACTCTCTTCCATCCGGTTAATGACACAAGTAATTTCCTTGAATTGCTCATTCGAGTAGCCACCGTAAGCCTCGGTATACGTTGCTCCACGGCCTAAGCGGTCCCGAATGGTTTCAACCATAATCTCAGGTTGATTCGTAATAATTTTAAACGTTTTGGAGCCGCTCAAGCCCTCTTCAACAATATGTATTACTTTAGAAGCAATAAAATACGCAAGTCCTGACAAGATCGCGCCTTGCAGGCCAAACACGGTAGAAACGACAATAAAGACAAACATGTTGAGGAACAGAATGAGATCACTGGTTCCAAAAGGTACTTTTCGCGAAAGAAGTACTGCCAGCATATCTATGCCATCCAATGCTCCGCCATTACGTAATGCAAGTCCCATACCAAAACCAATGATAATCCCGCCGACAACGGTAACGAGCAAGGTATCACCTTCAATGATGGTTGGTACATGGTGCATCAGACTGGTGCTGATTGCGAGTGAAGCAATACCGATGATCGAATATAACGCAAAACTTTTTCCGATTTGCTTGTACCCGAGCCACACAAATGGAATGTTAATAATCCCGATGAGCATCCCCAGTGGTAATCCGAACAGCTGTGATCCTACGATACTCAGACCTGTGACACCACCATCTGAGACATTATTCGGAATCAATATGGCTTCGAGACCATATGCCGTTATAAATCCCCCAATGATAATCAATAATACTTTGGAGAGGATCTTTAACTTGTTTGACTTTTGTTTTCTGATTTGATGCATTGCATTTCCCCCTTGATGAACAACCGATAAAAAATAGTCTATAATACAAATCACTGTTTTGGCAATAGACGTCATTGGTGTGTGTTACATCATTGTCCGATGAACGTTCGATACGACGAAATTTTATGCTCAAGCATCTCATCTGCTGTGTGAAGTATGTGCATCTGTTTTTGAATCGACTCCTTATGCTCCTCCAGCAGCTTCAAACGATCCGCCGCCGTATGCTCCCCTTCCTGAAACAAGGATGCATACTTCTTAATGGTAGCAATGGGCATCTGAGTCTCTTTTAATTTAATTACAAATTGCAGCCATTTCAGGTGTGACTCGTTGTATCGCCTGTCTCCACTCGCATCTCGGAGAGGGGTTACAATCTGTTCCTTCTCATAATAACGTAACGTATGTGCACTGATATGGAGTAATTCTGCCACTTCGCCAATGGTATGCATGGTTGACCCTCCCCTTCATTTTCACGCTTGACTTAGAGTAAGCTCTAATCAGTATAATCAACTCGTGGTCACACCACAATAAAAAATGAAATCAGATCCAGGAGGAATTCCCATGAAATACACAGTGATTACCGGTGCCAGTTCGGGCATTGGATATGAAGCAGCTTTAGCTTTTGCAGCCCGTGGCAAAAATATGATCCTGGCAGCACGCAGAACCGATGAATTGAACAAATTAAAAGCAAAAGTAGCTGAAATCAATCCTGATCTGGATGTTGTCATTCGTACAGTGGATCTGTCCATTGCCGCTAATGTACATGAATTCTATGAAAGTCTTCAGCCTTATGCCATTGAGACGTGGATTAACAACGCAGGATTCGGGAATTTCGCATCCGTTGGCGAACAACATCTACCCAAGATTGAACAGATGCTTCATCTTAATATAGAAGCTCTTACGATTCTTTCTTCCCTGTATGTACGTGATTATGCAGATGTTGATGGCACACAGATCATTAATATCTCCTCTGGTGGTGGATATACGATTGTAGCCGATGCAGTAACCTACTGTGCGACCAAGTTCTATGTAAGTGCCTTTACGGAAGGACTTGCGCAAGAGTTGAAAGGCAAGAACGCAGCAATGCAAGCCAAAGTTCTCGCCCCGGCTGCAACGGAGACGGAATTTGCGAAACATTCCTTTAATGTAGATGAGTTTGAATATGAAGGCAGAGTTACCAAATTCCATACGGCGGAACAAATGGCTGGATTTTTGCTGGAGTTGTATGACAGTGAGAGTGTAGTCGGCATTGTGGATGGGTTGACGTATGACTTTGAACTAAGAGAACCGATCTTTCCGTATGCTGCGAGAGCAGCCTCAAAACCACAAAATTAACCCGAAAACTGAAGTCGAAGCTAAGTCGGCTCATTACCGGTAAACATTCACCTAACCTCACTGATAAACATCATTAAATCTAATCGTTAAACTTCAGTTAACGTTAAAAAGGGAACCTGTCTCCAGGTTCCCTATTTTCAATTCTATATTAATGCTTACTATATAATGAAGTATTATGCCAGCCTCATTTTGAAATCCTGATATCCGAATTCGCGAACAACTTCGCAATCGCCGTCTTTTCTTTTAACAGCAATCGCTGGAAGCGGCATGCCGTTGAACGTATTGGTTTTCACCATGGAGTAAATCGCCATGTCCTCGAATACCAGACGGTCGCCTTCTTGTAGAGGCTGATCGAATGAATAATCCCCAATTACGTCACCAGACAGACATGTTTGTCCACCAAGACGATACAGATGGGCTTTCTCGCCTACTTCTCCCGAACCGATCAGCGGCGGACGATATGGCATTTCCAGCACATCCGGCATATGGCACGTAGCTGAAGTATCCAGAATAGCGATGTCCATACCGTTTTTATGGAAGTCCAGCACAGAGGTCACCAGATAACCTGCGTTCAGCGCAACAGCTTCTCCAGGCTCCAGATATACTTCCAGGCCATAGTCGTTCTGCATACGCTTGATGCATGCTTCCAGTCTTGGAATATCATAATCTTCACGTGTGATATGGTGTCCACCACCGAAGTTGATCCATTCCATTTGCGGCAACCATTGTCCAAACTTCTCGACAACTGCGTTCAACGTAGTCTCCAGATCGTCGGAATTTTGCTGACACAGCGTGTGGAAGTGTAATCCGGAGACACCTTCCAACATGTTTGCATCGAAATCCTCAAGTTTCGCGCCAAAACGTGAACCCGGAGAACACGGATCGTAGATCTCGTGTCCTTCTTGGGTAGAGCATTCTGGATTGACGCGCAAGCCGACCTTACGGCCAGCCTGAAGCGCCTTATCCTTGAATTTTGCAAGCTGTGAAAAAGAATTGAAAATAATATGGTCGCAGATGGAGAGAATCTCGTCGATCTCTTCTGCACGGTATGCTGGAGCAAAGACATGATTCTCTTTGCCCATTTCCTCATGGCCCAAACGCGCTTCATACAAACCACTCGCCGTTGCACCGCTCAGGTATTCTCCAATCAGCGGATACATCGCAGTCATGGAGAATGCTTTTTGAGCAAGTACGATTTTGGCACCTGTACGCTGCATAACACCGTTCAGGATTTTCAGGTTTCTCTCGATTAGCGCCTCGTCAACAACAAAACATGGTGTCGGTAATTGCTCGAACCGCATTTTAACGAACAAGCTCCGATTCTTTAACTTCTTCTGGCAGCTCATCAACGAGTACCGGGTTGAAGTCTTCTACCCATGGGAGGCCCCATTTGTTCAACTCTTCCATGAATGGATCTGGGTTGAACTCTTCTACATTGTATACGCCTGGTTTGTTCCATTTGCCTGTCATGACCATTGCTGCACCAATCATAGCTGGAACGCCTGTTGTGTAAGAGATCGCTTGGGAACCCACTTCTTTGTAACACTCTTGGTGATCACAGATATTGTATACATAATATGTTTTGTCTTGACCGTCTTTTTTACCTTTGAAGATACAACCAATGTTTGTTTTACCTACAGTACGTGGTCCAAGGGATGCCGGATCAGGCAGTACTGCTTTCAGGAATTGCAGTGGAATAATTTGTTTACCTTCATATTCAATAGGCTCGATTGAAGTCATGCCTACATTTTCAAGAGCTTTCAAGTGAGTCAGGTAGCTTTGACCAAATGTCATGAAGAAACGGATACGTTTCAGACCTGGCATATTTTTTGCCAAAGATTCCAGTTCCTCATGGTACAACAGGTACATGTCTTTCTCGCCAACTTCTTTGAAGTCGTAGACACGTTTGATTTCCATTGGCTTCGTCTCGATCCATTCACCATTCTCCCAATATTTTCCGTTCGCAGATACTTCGCGAATGTTGATCTCAGGGTTGAAGTTGGTTGCAAACGGATAGCCATGGTCGCCGCCATTGCAGTCCAGAATATCGATGTATTCAATTTCGTCAAAGTAGTGCTTCAGGGCATAAGCGGAGAATACGCCAGTTACGCCTGGGTCAAATCCACTACCGAGCAATGCAGTGATGCCTGCTTGTTCAAAACGCTCTTTGTAATCCCATTGCCAGCTGTATTCAAACTTCGCTGTATCATGTGGCTCATAGTTAGCGGTGTCCATGTAATTTGTTTTAGTTGCAAGACAAGCATCCATAATAGTCAGATCTTGATACGGCAAAGCAAGGTTCATAACGATATCCGGTTTAACTTCGTTGATCAAAGCGATCAGTTCGTCAACATTGTCAGCATCAACTTGTGCTGTAGTAATTTTTGTTTTTCCGCCGTCCAGCTTGGCTTTGAGTTCATCACATTTGGATTTTGTACGACTCGCGATGCAGATTTCCTCAAAAACTTCGCTGTTTTGAACGCATTTGTGTACTGCCACGGAAGCAACGCCGCCGGCGCCGATGATTAGTGCTTTTCCCATTTTACATTCTCCTATCCCAATATGTATTTTTTTTAATTGGTTTAATACGATGACAACAAGACAACAAAAAAAGCAAGGTGAAAAATGCCCGCAATCGCGCATCATCACACTTGCTTATCGATATACATCATAAAAAAGACGTGAAGTCTCCATGACCAAAAAAGTTCACAAGAACTCCTTTGGCGGAAAGCTCCTTCATGTATATCAATATTGGATCAGAGTCTATATAGCAAATAATTCGCCTTTACCACTCTTATTGACCGTTTCACAAGTTGATGTGCAATTGCACTGGTTGTAAAGTAACCAACTTATAAAATTTGAGCTTTGAACTCAATCAATAAAGCAACGTAAGTTGCCAATCGGCGTTTGACCCGGCTGTCCGTATGGCCTTAACTTCCTGGTGAAGTGGTCAAAATTATCTGCTGGAAAGCTCTAATTCATATTGATAAATAAACTTCCCAAAATCACAGGTCTTACACTATCAGACGTTGAAAAAAAAATCAAGCAATAATTAAAAATTTTATTTTTTTGTCCGAACGAGGACCAAGATTAAAAATGATATCCTTCGAATACTTTCACGCCTTCTGCGCCCAGTAATTCCCCCACTATTTCAGGCTTTTGAGGACTTTTCTCAATTACTTCTTCATACGTGATCATAATGTTGCTGCCAGCAATTCCCGCTAATTGATCATGTGCCGCTTATGCATTAAAAATTCATCTTTATTCATAATGTGTACCTCAACAACAAAATTTATGTACTCAATTTTATGTTTTGCATTAAGCATGTTCACGCCATTGGAATGCTTCTTGTTCATCCCATTCTATCATCATTATAAATAAAGAGTATGACGACAATTCGTCATACTCAAGTGAGTCACATTTATATAAACGATTAGAATTTTACGGGCAACGATGCCAATCCCTGTGAAGACAAAGCGGAGTGCCATTGAATCTCTTCCTGAGGAACACGGAGCTGAAGATCGGGTAGCCGACGTAAAAGCGTAGTAAACGCTACGTCCCCTTCCACCCGAGCAAGTGGAGCGCCAAGACACATATGGATGCCGTGTCCAAAGGCCAAATGCCGTTTTATTTTGCGTTCAATATCCAATTCTTCCGGATCGGTGAACTGCTGCTCGTCCCTATTCGCTGATTTCAGAAGGGGAATCACAACATCTCCCTTTTGAATCAATTGTCCATCCAACTCCGTGTCCTGTGTTGCATAACGAGGACCTGAAGAAGTCGCGGGGCCGTTATATCGTAGCAACTCCTCCACTGCAGAAGGAACCAGATTCAGATCTTGTTTCAGTTGTTCCAGTTGTTCAGGATGTGTCAGAAGAAGATAAGAACCGGTTGCAATTAGATTGGAAGTTGTCTCATGTCCAGCAAATATTAATAACGTAATCATGGATATTAATTCATCTTCATTCAGTCGATCTCCCTCCTCCTCAATCGCAATCAATTGACTGATGAGGTCATCTGAAGGTTCTATTCGTTTGTTCGCCACAAGCTGTGAGGTGTACTCTGCGAATGATCGCAAGTGCTGCGCTACTGCAGGGTCTTGTTTACCAAAACCAAGACCTTTTGCAATGGCTTCAGACCATACATGGATCTGAGGTCGGTCTTCCTGAGGTATACCCAACATCTCGGAAATAACGTTGATTGGGAAAGGATAGGCATAGTCTTTGACAAGATCCATCTCTCCTTTTCCTTCGAATTGGTCAATCAACTCATCGGCAATTTCCTGGACGCGTGGACGCAGGCTTTCCATATATCTTGGAGTGAACGCTTTGGAAACCAGGCTACGGAGTCTACGATGATCCGGTTCATCAACAAAGAGCATCGACTTTCCGGTAAAAAAAGTCTGGGGTTCCGATGAACCAAGCTCGTCTGAGAGATTCTTTCGAATATCATTGCCACGATCAATAGCGTTCATATCTACCGTAAATCGAGAGTGATCTTTCAGCACTTCCATGGCAACGTCCATCCGAGTTACAATCCAGGTTTGCCCTGCTCCACCCATTGGATTAGGAATAGGGACAACGGAACCTTTGGCACGCATCTGTGCAAACATGGCAAATGGATCTTTACTATTTTCTTCGCTAAACAAATTAAATTCTACTTTTTCTGAGGTCTGGTTATTCGAATTATTCATATAAATCTTCCTTTCGAAGTGAAGTGCTTCAAATCTATGGAAATATATGTTCATTCCGATTATATACTACTCGTATATTTAATTTCAAATATCATAGTTTAAACAGTACAAAACAACTGTTATAACAACAATTTATTAATATACTAATAGTATATTAATAATAACTACAAACAAAAAAAAACAAAAAAGAGGTCGGCTATGAGCCAACCCCCATATTAATTACGTTACTTCACCAGTTCCAAGTACCACCAACAGGCTTCGGTCAGTCTATTGGCTTCAGATTGAAACGCACTGGATTTGTACTCTTTGTGAAACGCTTGAAGCACCACTTCGATAACAGGAATATTTAGATCCTCTTGATCCTGTAATAGCGCTAAAAGCCCCTTCGAAAGTTGCTTCAATGATGCAGATTCCCTGGATTTTTGAACACGGTTGTTGAACTCATCCAATTCGATCAATACATTATCAATGTCCAGACCCATATCATGGTTACGCTGATCGGCATTCAGGAAATAGAGAGACTGAAAGTCGAAAATATGTTCATTTCTCTGGTGCATTGTTCTCAGGATCACTTCAATGTACGTTAGTACTTTTGGAACCACTTCGCTCCATACCGGTTTTTGCGTATTTAGACTTCTTGATGTGTTGGCAATCTGATGTAATATGCCGTAGCACAATATTGCCCCTTCGTTGGCATATAGGCTAATGTCGTTCCCGTATACCTGAATCAAGCGTGTGGACAGCCATTTTAGGTGAAATGTAGCCAGTTTGGCTGAGTTGATCTCCCCGGAATAAAAACCCGTCCAATATAATTCCCATACTCGCTCTTTATTAGGCACAGACATAGGAATCGCAATCTGATCTACGAGCAAATCATAATCCGATGTATAGTGGTTTTGTTCAAGTTCTTTACGAATGAAAACATCCTCTTGCATACGCTGATCAATAATCGAATATAAACAGTCTTCTTTGGAACTGAAAAATTTGTAGAATGTGCCTTTGGAAACACCTGATTGATCCAGGATCATCTGGATTGTTGTATTTGCATAGTTATGCTCTAAAAATAGTGCAAGTGCTGTTTCCAATAAACTTTGTTTACGACTACTCATGTCCCGTCATCGCCCCAAGTTTTTCTCTGATTTTAACATTCATTCCTCAGGAGTTGAAGTATTGATTCGCAGTATAGATGCGTTATAAAATTGCACAATGAGTAAATTTGCACAATGGGCAACTAATTGTTATGATAAACCTCACAAAGTGCATATTTAGTAAGTCTGCTCTTCTTAAAATGTATTAAACCATATTCATTGGTATTGGAGGTGAACGCATAAGCGGAGAATAATGATTAAACGAAACTTGCGACATTTGAAAAAAGAAGCGACTGAAAAAGCACTTGCTGGTACTGCTTTTGAACTGACTCTTGAACACGGACTCGATGGTTTTACGGTCGAAGATATCGTGCATCAGGTGGGTTGTTCACGTAGAACATTTGCAAACTACTTCACATGTAAAGAAGAAGCCGTAGCAAGAGGCGCCATATCCGTTCAGAATACAACCGAACTCGAAGAGTTACTTACCCAAATGCCCGACAATGCCTCTTTGCTTGACGTACTGTATAACCTGATCAAGATGCAGCTTACAACAGAACTCTTAGGAAGGCTTCATCAACTAGTATCACTATCTCAGACCTATCCCGTGTTAGAACCACATTATCTTGGAGCCATGCACCGGATGCAAACGCAGGCACAAGATACCTTATTAGACTTATCTAACGGGAAATATGACGAGATCTATACTTATCTTCTGATTAACGCACTATATGGATCGATACTGCCATTAATTGATGGAAGACTCAACGTGTTACTGCCCGGACAAGTCATTACTGAAGATACCAAGCCCGGTGCTTTAACCTTCGATCAATTTTTGGAAATTACGTTTAATCATTTGCGGGCAGGGTTCGAACATGCCAACCATCCACATTCATCATAGAGGAGTGTAAAATAGAGAAATGTCTACATTATTATACAAAATGGGGAAAACCGCTTTTAGCAAACCTGCAACATTCATCATTGGCTGGGTTTTAATTCTGGGAATTGTCATTTCCATGATCAGCATCAATGGTATTCACATCAGTTCTGAAATGAAGATTGAAGGCACCGAGTCACAGAAGGTTCTGGATCAATTGGCAAAAGAACTGCCAGCCGCTTCCGGCGGTCAAGGAAGTGTTGTGTTCAAGGCACCGGACAACGAGCGTTTGGATACGCCTGAAAATATGGCTGCCATGATGAAAGGTGTTACTGAAGTTTACGGATTAGACAAAGTCATTAATCCTGCGGACTATGCAGCTGAAGCAGGCAATTCGGGTGCTGCCGCTGAGATGGCTCAGAATGCACAGTCTACCGATATGGCGCAATCTGCAGCAACCACTCCTCCACCTTATGGACCTTTGATGGTGGATGGTGTTCCAGTGCCAGGCATGTTGATCTCTTCGGATGGAAGCATTGCACTGTTCCAATTCCAATTTACAGTTGAGCAATCTGCCATAACCCAAGATGTGTTTGATTCCGTTATTCAATCTGTTATGACGGTAGAGCAAGGAACCAACATTACGGTCTTGCCCGGCGAAACGCTCAAAACGGTATCCATTGGGGTCGGCTCGGCAGAGATTGTCGGATTGGTCATTGCTGTCATTGTATTACTGATCACCCTTGGCTCTGTTGTTGCAGCAGGTCTGCCTCTGATCACTGCACTGCTCGGAGTTGCCATTGGGGTTGGTGGTGCGTTCTCCATCTCCAAATTCATTGAAATGCCTAGTGTCACTTCCGTCCTGGCTCTCATGGTTGGATTGGCTGTTGGAATCGACTATGCTCTATTCATTGTTAATCGCCAGCGTCGAATGATTATTGATCAAGGCTTGAGCGCAAAAGAAGCAACAGCCAGAGCCATTGGTACATCGGGCAGCGCAGTATTTTTTGCCGGATTAACCGTCATTATTGCACTGTGCGGTATGCTTGTCATCGGTCTCACATTCTTGTCTACGATGGCTTTGGTCGCAGCTGCCACCGTACTCATCAACGTATTCGTTGCTTTAACCCTGTTGCCGGCTTTACTCGGATTGGTAGGAGAACGCATCTGTTCCGCCAAAGCTCGTGAGAAAAGCGCGAAACATCCTAAAGCCACTAACCACGGAGTCGCGGACAGATGGGTGAAACTCGTTATCAAGAATCGTTGGGCTTCCATTATTGCCATCATCGTCATTCTTGGTTTTGCCGCGACGCCGATCACCAAAATGGAAATGGGTATCCCTGGAGCTTCCTCAGCGAATCTGGATACAACTGCAAGACAAAGTTATGATGCCATCTCCGAAGGCTTCGGAGAAGGATTCAATGGACCCCTTATTCTGGTCGCAGAGCCTAATCAGTCTTCCGCAAAAGTTACACCGGAACTCTTGGGCGGTCTGGTGATGGAACTCCAAGGTCAGAATAACGTTGCACAAGTCACACCGCTTGGTATGACAGAAGATTTGGCTATTTTCAGTCTCATTCCAAAAACAGGTCCTAACGATAATCTCACTAAAACACTGGTCACTGATCTGCGCGCGGCTGATTCCAGCATCGCACAGACCTATGATGTGAAACTTGGAGTTACGGGACTTACAGCTGTTAACATTGATATGTCAGCCAAACTGGCGCAGGTATTCCCTATTTATGTAGGCATCATCATCCTGCTCTCGCTGATTATCCTGTTGCTCGTATTCCGTTCAATCATCGTTCCTATCAAAGCAACGATTGGCTTCCTGCTTAGTATCCTCGCTACATTCGGGATCACGACTGCTGTATTCCAATGGGGCTGGCTGCATTCGCTCTTTGGTTTCGATACCGGCGGTCCGCTGCTTAGCTTTATGCCGATCATCGTGACAGGTATTCTGTATGGCCTTGCGATGGACTATCAGGTCTTCCTGGTCAGCTCCATGCGGGAATCCTATGTTCATGGTCATCGCGGGACCGAATCCGTCGTTCATGGATACAATCAGGTAAGTCGCGTGGTTGTTGCCGCAGCAGTGATTATGGTCTCTGTATTTGCAGGATTTATCTTCACGGATGATGTCATGATCAAACAGATTGGTTTCACCTTGGCGGTAGGCATTCTGATTGATGCTTTCATCATCCGTATGGGCTTGGTTCCAGCCATCATGGCTATTTTCGGAGACAAAGCTTGGGCACTTCCGAAATGGCTAGATCGCATTCTGCCAAACCTGGATGTTGAAGGCGAGAAGCTGATTGCTTCCCTGAATGCTGAAGAGCATGCCAACACGAAGTCTGGATTAAAATAATCATTCCACAACAATCGTAATGGTAATACCATGATTACTATTACGACTACATTCACCAATACAAAGACCTCCTCTGTTTTTATAAATAGGAGGTCTTTTTTCTTTTTCATATTATGCGGTTATGTCTTCAATATGGGTACTATAGCGTGGGGATTTAGCAGCATTAACAAACGCCGCAAATAACTTCTGACTGTAGTCATCTACTTTGTAGCTGTACTCTGGATGCCACTGCACAGCCAAAACAAACGAGCGGTTCGGCATTACCGCGGATTCAACGAGTCCATCTTCAGCGACTGCCACAGCAGTTAACTTATCCGATAACATCTTGATTCCCTGATGGTGATAACTGTTCACTTTTATCGTATCTGTTTGCAAAATATCGTATAGGATATTATTTTCCTCAATATGTACATCATGTACAAGATTCGTATACGGCGGACTTTGCTTGTGATTAACGATCTTGTTCCCATGAAGTTGAAGGCTAGTCGGAATGTCTTGATATAACGTTCCACCCAACATAACGTTAAATAGTTGTAGTCCACGGCATATGCCAAAAGCAGGCTTATCAATCTCAATTACTTTTTGTAATAATATCGACTCCATCATATCGCGTTCAATACATAACTCTCCACAGGTAACCTCTGCAAGCTCATGATACAGCTCAGGATTGAGATCATGTCCCCCGGTGAACAGGAACCCATCGAACTGATTAGCCAGCGTTGCTATGATCTCGGTATCCGTTGTCAAAGGCAGCATAATTGGAATCCCACCTGCTCCTTCTATGGCGTTCATATATTCAGGAAGCATCCAGTAACTTTTTTTGTCCGTATCATACAAAGGCAGTACACCGATCATGGGCTTTTTCATGGCTTTACCTCCAAGCTTTTCATTCATTTTATCAGATCTCTTCATATATAAATTCACTGAATTATTGCATTATCCTACCTCTATTATCTGCGAACCCGTTTCATCCGGAATGCTGGAAAACTAAAAAAAACAAACAAAGCCGCATAACAGCGACTTTGTTTGTAGTTCCAATCCCATATATTCATTCATTCGTTTAGTTTAAACAGCATCTCATCTAAGCTGCTTTTACAGTGGTTACTTCGTCTGAATTCACTTGAATGGAACGCTGGCATATCAGGGTAATGACATAAGCCAGCAAGGCAAGCATCACAGCAACTGGAGGAACCCACTGGACACCACCCATATTAACAGCAATTCCTCCAACGCCGGAGCCTAACGCTATACCTACATTGGCCGCCACAGGCAGGAGTGTAGATGCAAATGCTTTGGACCCCGGTGAGATCGATCCTGACACATCAAACAAATATAACTGGGATGCCGCGCTCATGGAGGATGACAGACATCCAATCAGGAACAGAAACGCCAAGCCGAGCCACAGATTGGAAACGGCAAAACTCATGCCCAGGAAGAGGATCGCCTGGATGACGAAAAGCCGCTTTAGCTTGGGCAGGAAGTCACCCTTGGCTATTTTGGCACCAATCCAGTTACTCAGGATGCTGCAGGCCCCATAGATCAGGAGTACGGCACTAATCCATTTCACTGGCACACCCATAGTCTCACTGAGGAGTGGCGTAATGTACGTAAAAACGACGAAAATACAGCTGTTTCCAAGTACCGGGATCAGACAGGCCAGCAATATCCTTGGCTTCACAAATAGAGACATCTGATCACTGAACGAACCTGCAATCGTTGTTGTTTGGCGTGGCAGAATACGGAACATGAACATCAACGGCACAACACCTATGCATGCCGTAACAACAAACGTCATGGACCAGCTCAGATGTTGTCCGATAAATGTACCGAGCGGAACACCTAGCACATTTGCGATTGAAAATCCGCCCAAAATCCAGGCGATAGCTTCCCCTCTTCGCTCCCGGTTCACTGCGTCGCTTACAATCGAGATCGAAAGCGATATCGTAAGTCCACAAGCAACGGCTGACACGATGCGAATGGCCATCAACGAAGAGAACGTTGTTGAGAACACGGTCAATAGATTTAATGCCAACACGATTGCAAATCCAATCAATATGGAACTTCTTCTGGATATTTTGGCTAAGAAGGCCACAGCAAATGGTGTACCCACTGCGTATGCAATCGCAAAACCGGAGACAAGCATCCCCGCGGCAGCAAGGGATACTTTCATGTAACTTTCAATTTCCTTTAACACACCTACGATGACATACTCGGTTGTTCCCAGTACAAAACTAACGAGCGTAAGCGTTAAAATAAGTAGGTTCTCTCTATTTCTAGTCATAAAATCAATACTCACTAATCCTTTCTATTGTTGCAAGCGCTTCAATTCTTTTGACGATCCGTAATCATGTATTTTCTGCTTTCCCATCCCTTCACTTTCGATATATAGTTACATTTTGGATAGTGAAATTGTACTGTCAGATATGCCATGGCGACAATCAAGGTTGTTGTGGTTTTATTGCAAAACATTATATATGTTGTCATTTCAACACAGACTTTCATTACTAATTCTGAAGGGAAGACATAGATGAATACACACCACGAATTCGGCCAACTGCATCCAAATCGAGATTGCACCATTATTTATGTAGGAAAACTGGCCGACAATCCGCATTGGAGCTTTCCGACGCATAAACATGACGATCTGCATGAGATTATCTACGTAACTGAAGGCAAAGGATTGTTCACCATTGACGGCACCAAACACTGGGCTCAAAAAGGGGACATGCTCATTTATAACAAGGGTACTCTTCACGAGGAGAAGTCCAATCCTGAATTCCCGTTATCCACCTTTTATTGCGGCTTTCGTTTTACAGAAGGAACCCAGACCCTTGAGGATTGGGTCATTCCTCCCTCTAACAATCCGATCATTCGAGCAAACCGATATTCCGATGAGCTCCATTCGTTAATGCAGACTCTCTTCAATGAATTTTCAATCCGGGAACCTGGATACGAGTTGATCTCTGGGCATGTCCTGAAAGCAATACTTCTGATCATCGATCGGCAGTCCCGTCAACAGCTTCCTAGTGGGGAGATCGTTGGGAGTAATACCCTTGCTGAGAGCATTAAAGACTATTTGGATACCAACTATCGGCAAAATATTAAACTCAAAGAATTGGCAGATCAATTTCATATCGATTTTTATTACTTAATTCATATGTACAAAAATCACTATGGCACTTCTCCTTATCATTACCTGATCCAACGAAGAATGGGTGAAGCCACCCGATTATTAGTCTCAACCAACAAAAAAATATGGGAAATTGCCAAACTGGTCGGGTACGATAACCCCAATTACTTTACAATTTTATTTACCAAAACGGTTGGTGAATCACCTCGAAGTTTCCGGAAAAAGAATCAAAAGGATATGTTCGGGGATGAGGTGTCACATTCTTACTAATTTCACCAATCTCTCTAAACCCAAAAAGGCGCTCCAATTTGGGGAGCGCCTTGGCTATTTACGTTTCCTTATACACTTACATACATCTACTCTAGAGTTTAAACCGGCGAACCAGTTCTTGCATATTCTCAGCTGTTTTGGATAGCTGTGCAGATGATGCTGATATCTCCTGCATCGCCGCCATTTGCTGTTGGGCTGCTGCTGAAGTTGTCTGAGCACTATCAGCCGACACTTTAGAGATGTGACTCATCGCGGCAACGGTAGCCGAGACTTCTTCCGTACTGGCAGACAACTGTTCTGAGACAGCGGAAATGTCCTGAATTTGATCCACGATATGCGTTGTATATTGTTCGATGTTTGATATGGTTGCTGAAGCTTCTTGGCTGATCCGCATTCCTTCACCAACTTGATTACGAACTTTATCATTCATAAGAGACGTGGATTTGGCAATCAGATCAAGCATTTTGCCAATGGTAGCGCCAATCTCGTCCGCACTTTGTTTGGATTGCATCGATAGCGTTCGTACTTCGCCTGCAACAACAGCAAAACCTTTTCCGTGTTCTCCTGCTCTTGATGCTTCAATAGAGGCATTCAGTGATAGAAGATTGGTTTGCCGAGAGATATCCGCAATCGCTTCATTCATTCGATTGGCTTCAGCGGATAGACTGGACAGCTCATTAATCAATGCCGAGGTTTCTTCAACAGCTCCGAGAATATGTTCCATTTGTTCTCCGACCTGGTTTATCGTTTTCCCACCATTAGCAACAGCGCGCTCCGTCTCTTCAGCCGAATCCACAATCGCACTCGCAGATTCTGCAATTGTACTGATGCCTCTCGCCATCTCTTCTACGGCATTCGCGGTTTGTTCCGAATTCTCCGCCCCAACAATAGCTGATTCAGCAGTCTGGTGCATGGTTTCAGCTACATGTTGAACCGACTGGGTGGTTTGTTCTGTACTTTCCTGAATCATTTGGGAAGAGTGGCTTAACAACGATGACGTCTGATGAAGTTCAGCAACCACCGATTGAAGGGAGATGGTCATTTGGTCAAAATCATTTGCCAATATACCAAATTCGTTTTCGGTTTTCAGATTCACCCGTTCAGACAGATTCCCTTCGCTTACGCTACGGGTGGCCTTTCGCAGTTTTTGCATAGGTACGATAAAAGATCTCAGAATGAAGAAAATAATTACACTGGCAATCAATACAGATATAACAATGACCGTTAGACTCGATACCATAATGGGTTTCGCTGCGGCGATAAAATCTTCATGGCCCATCAAAGCAATGACATTCCAACCCGTCAAAGCGTTAATACCGTTATACACTTCCAGATCATACGCCAGATCCGTTCTAACAAATTGGGAAAATGCCATCGGTTCATCGGAACTTGAAGCCGTATTAGGATGGACTGGAATTCCCTCAATAAGTGCTCCGCCGAGCTCTCCTCCTCCACCTTTTGCAATCGCACCGGACCAAGCCGCAATCGTTCGATTGGAGTCAACCACAATCAGACTTCCATTCCCTCCGACATCCACAAGCGATATTTCATTTGCTAATCGCTCCAGATCAAGTTTAATACTTGCTACACCATGTTCATCTGAAAGAGCTTTTGAAATCTCTACGTAAATCTTCCCGGATGCCGGATCATTCATAATACTCGAAAAATAGAGTGATCCATTGTTACTTATACCATTGGTGTACCATTCTGTGCTGCGTGGATCATATGTTGCATCCTCAATTGCTGGAGAAGATATAACACTGCCTTGGTCGTTGCCTACGGTTATGGCAAGAATATCAGGATATGTATCAGCTAACTGGTCGATTCCTAATTGTACTGCTTCGTTGTTCGCCTGACTGGGATTGGAACCATACATGCTGTCTATGTAACTCAATAATGCTGCTTTTTCCCCCACCAGATTGTTAATATGTTGTCCTGTCATCGTTAATATTGTATTGATGG
The DNA here is from genome assembly GCF_984798905.1 of Paenibacillus sp. SRL342. Classification (NCBI taxonomy): domain Bacteria; kingdom Bacillati; phylum Bacillota; class Bacilli; order Caryophanales; family Paenibacillaceae; genus Paenibacillus; species Paenibacillus sp. SRL342. Next base: position 3,443,533 of record NZ_OZ481790.1, on the reverse strand, counting down.
GCTCTGTCATTTTTTGTTGTACTTGATCTTTGGCACTATGATACGAGAAATATCCGATAAGTGCAGTGGGGATAATAAGTACCGCAAGGAAAGCTGCAATGAGTCGAGTACTCATTAATCGTAAAACGGCTCCTCCTTTCTTATAAAATGACCTTTTTTCACTTTCCTTTTTCAAGTTCAATCTTCCTCTCTTTATTCATTTTTGGTAGAACTAATCGGCCAGTAAACGCAAAAAAACCCATATATATGCACACCCAAAGAAACTTTGAGCATGTATATACATAGGTATTGCCTGAATGAATTCAGTAACAAGCCGTATTTGTTTAGTATTATAACATAAATAAAAAGGGTTTGTTAACTATGATTGGGTCTTTATACCAGACATCTGTTGTTTATAATCCGTAGGACTTAGCCCCGTATACTCTTTGAACACCTTCGAGAAATAGTGCTGGTCGCTAAATGACAACAAATCGGATACTTCCTTAAACTTCATGTCGGGTTGACTTTCCATCAGTCTGCAGGCCTCCTGAATGCGAAGCCGGGTGTAATACTGAACAAACGTAATTTGCGTTGCATTTTTGATCACTCTGCTGACATACGACGGGCTAACGTGAAACTTCAAAGCAATGTCGTTGATAGATAATTGAGAGTATTTATTTAGTTTTACGTAATCGTCGATCTGTTCGAACAGAATCGCCTTGCTTTTTCTAACGTGGGATTGCAGCATATCGAAGCACTGTTCCGTCCATTCCGTCAGTTCTCGGCAAAAATCGGCATAGGACTGTGCTTGGGCGAATTGTCTTGACCGAAGCTCCAGACCCAATCTCATGCCCGCCCCTTGTTCCTCGTACAGATGAGCAAACGTGTCTACGATCAATCCGATAAACCGCTCCACCTCGGTCATATGTACATTTTCCTCTGCCCATCGATTCAGTAATTCGGATAATTTAAGAGCAAACCGTTCTTTCTGCCGAGCCTGTATCATCTGTACAAAAGCAGATTCCTGCACCGGATCCAGACAACCTGTCTCGGATCTGGCCATCGACACCGGACTCCCGGTATCCAACACCATTCCTTGTTTCAACCGTTGCTGCTCCGACAAAATGGTCGACACGCGGTGATAGAGCTCAGGCAGATTACCAGACTCAGTGAATAGAAGTTGTCCTCCAATGATCGCATCGATGTCATGCGCAACCAAATGCCGTCGCAACGACTCAAGACATTCATGTACGGAAGAGTACACCTCAAGTGCACTCTTGTTGATAAAAGCAACAAATTGATATGGGGTTTGACTAGTGTAAACACGACAAGGATGGAATGCAAAAAAATCCTGCACTATACCCTCAAGTTTCACCTGCACCCATCGTTCATGCCCTGCGGTAAAAGGCTGTTTGCTCATAATGATCATCATCTGGCTGAATAAAGGCGGAAACGCCTCCCCCTGTTTCGGCGTAGTCTCACATTGGGGATGAATGATTTCCTGCAAATCCAGCAGTTCCTTGGACATCTGTTGATCAAGTTGGTCAATTACCCGACCCATGACTTCTTCAAGCGCCTCTCGCTCGACAGGTTTTAACAAATAGTCAAACACTTGCAGGTTCAATGCTTTTCTTGTGTATTCAAAATCGCTATAACCGCTAATCAAGATGACCTTCAGATCCGGGTTGGCAATTTTGGCTTGCTCAATCAGGGACAGCCCATCCATTTTCGGCATTCGTATATCGGTCAACAGCAGATCAATCGGTGACTGCTTGATCGCTGCCAAGGCTTCTTCTCCATTCGTTGCCGTAGCCGCTACACGAATCGGGAAGCTCAGCGTCTCCAAGAGCATTTTAATATTACGTAATATCGGTTTGCTATCCTCAACGATCATAACGTTATACATCGCCTGTCCCTCCTCGCTAGTAAAAATCTCTCGTCAGTGAGCCGATGATTTGAATCGTTGCTCCATGTTGCTCTTCCGCATGATTGTTAAATATATTAATAAAGAGCCGGTTGTTATACATTAGTTTGAGTCGATTGACACTGTTGATAATTCCCATGTTACCAAGGGCTGTCCCACCATCGGCAGTCTGGTTCATTCCAGAACCCGATGCCTGAATATTGGTTAAAATCTCCTGGATCTTATCCGGTGGAAAGCCCTCACCGTTATCTTTGATCTCCAAAGCCCATAATCCGTTATATTGCTTCACGGTAATCTGGATACGCCAAGGCGGCGCGGTGTTGGCAAAGGCATGTTCAATGCAGTTTTCCACAAATGGCTGAATGACCAAGCGCGGCAACCGGATTTCGTTCGCCAGCTCGTCTGCACGGATGTCCCACTCCAGATCCTCTTCGTACTTTTGTTGTACAAGGGACAGATAATGTCTCGTATGTTGAAGCTCCTCAGCCAAAGTCACATGCGCGTAGGGTGAAGAGACAATATAACGCAGACTGTCCGAAAGATGTTTGCACATATCCGATACAACTTTGGTCTTCCCCTCTTGGGCGGCAATACTGATCAGGTATAGAACATTATGAATAAAATGAGGTGCAATCTGGGCTTGCAGCGCCGAATTACGCGCCTTTACTTCTTCATGAAGCGCCGATTTTTCCCGGTCAATTGACTGTTGCAGCCTCTCCATCAGATCCTGAAAGGCTTCATTCAGCAATAAGAGATCGTTATTCTTCGGCGTTTCATCCACCTTCAGATTCATATTGCTGTAGTTCATGCGCCAGATCTGACCGCGCAGCTTGCGGATAGGCAGCAGCAGGTTACGTGTCGACAGGAAGATATACACAAATGAAACCAGCATCAGTGCCGTAATCAGCAGAATGGACATCGTCTGAACCGAATGGATCGAGCCAAGAACAGATTTTTTGGGCGTTATGATATACGTGATCCAACCTGTACTGGGTGAAGTGGAATGTGTGATATAATTGTCGTTTTTGTCCACATCCAGTCCCTCGTCTGATGCAGGCTTTGTCCAATTGGCAAATGTCACACCTGCTTCCGAGCCCGTCATCTGCTCCCCTTGCGTATTCAGAATATAGACATCACCAGCGGTAATGCCCTCCGTTAGGTTCTGTATATAGGCCTGTTCCATCTGGATGCTAAGGTAACCGTACACCTTGCCGTTCTGATCATTGATCGTGCGCACAAAGGAGATCGTATCATCTTGACGCAGCAGAACAAAACCACTTTCCGTCCAATCTCGTCCGATCTGACTACTCTCCATCATGGTGTTCAGGATTGCGGGAGGGTTGCCTGAGCCCAGATATGTTGTCAGGAGAATCCCGTGATTGTCGTAGATGGACATGTCTTTGATATTCATACTCGGCCCGATGGCCTGAAACATGATATCTTTGATGATCCGAATCTGTTTCAGCCTTTCATAATTACTATGCGCTGAGGAGCTCTTGTCCATGGCTGCAAATATATTTTTACTGGATAATATTCGCTGTGACATCTGGTTCTGTTGTTCTACGTAGAGATCAACTTGCTCTCTTACCTTCGTAGCTGTAACGAGCGTATCCTGCTCTGTTTTCAGTTTGAGCGGGCGGACAACGATCACATTGACATACACGATAAAACAGCCCAGCACGAACAAAAGTAGAGCCAGAAATGTCAAAAACACCTTTGTCTGCAAACTGAATTGAGTTGCCTTATGTATGAGCTTTGCCATTCTCAGAGTTACCCTCCTGTTCTGACATGATGTGAAATCCCTTAGATTTATGTCCTACTGTATCACGGTACTTCATGAAATGATAGCGATTTCAAGTTCAGGATTTTACACATCAACGTTCAAGCACAGACATGTACCGGGGCGATAAAAGAATCTATAATCGGATTTGTAAACGGATTCATCAAACGTTTTAGAGGGGGATTTGCATTGAAAACAATAAAAAGAAAAAAAGCGCTTTCTATTATTCTGGCCAGTTTATTATCGGTCTCGTTAACGGCTTGTGGATCAGGAGGTACCGATTCCGGCACAGCTGCTGGCGGGGACAGCAAGAGTGGCAAAGTCACATTGGAGCTGGCCATCTCTAAAAGTTCTCAGGACTCTGCTTTCATCCAGCAGGACATTCTCGATGCATTCGAAAAACAAACGAATATCCGCGTGAATTTGCAGCTGATTCCAGCGGAACAAACAACGACGGTACTGCAAACCAAACTGGCTGTAGATGAAACACCTGACATTATTCAATATAATCTGGCGAGCGCAGTCACGGACCTGAACCTTGAACGTAACTTCGAGATTCTCGATAACGAACCTTGGGCGAGCAGAATCGTGAACAAAGACGTCCTCTCATCTGGTGGTCACCTCTACAGTTTCCATGTTAGCCAAGATACGGGAATGCAAGGGGTCGTGTATAACAAACAAATCTTTGAAGAATTCGGGTTGTCGATTCCAACCAACTACGAAGAATTTCTGGCGCTCTGTGAAAAAATTAAAGCAAGTGGCATTACTCCCGTATTCATGCCTTACAAAGATGCCTGGGCTGCCAACATCTGGCCTGCTGCAGCTTTTGCCGATTTTGTAGCCAAAAATGAACCGACTTTTTTTGATGAGTTGAACAGCAATAAGAAAAAATGGTCTGATATCCCGGAATTCAAAACATTCCTGGAACAACAATATGAAATTTACACCAAAGGTTACACCAACACGGATGTGCTTAGCGACAGCTATGACATGGCCGTAGGTAAATTCCTGAACAAGGAAGTAGCCATGATGTTTATGGGCGATTGGTTAATTGAAGGCGTTGCTGAGCAAGATCCAAATATGGAACTGGGCGTGTTCCCGATTCCATCGTCAGACAATGCCAGTCTGGGTGCAAGTCCACTGGGTGGGCAATTGTTCATTCCGAAGAAATCCAAACATCTGGATGAAGCCAAACAGTTCCTTGATTACATCGCTTCCAAGGATGTCGCACAACAGATCGTGGACTCCAAAGGATACGTATCCAATTTCAGTGACGTTACTACACCGGAACTGCCAGCTTACAAACAGGATATTGTAGACAATTATATTACGCCGAAGAAAACCGTGCTGACAACGGATGCATATATGCTGGTTGATCGCAGCGAACTGTATCGGTTGTTACAGGATCAATTTGCAGGTGGATTGTCACCGGAAGAAGTACTGAAATTCTGGGATGAGAAGTTCAGTCAGCTAATGCAGGATAAAGGTGTAGAAGGTTTCTAAAGAGTGAAATATAAGGCAGCATAACAGGATCGATCGTTATGCTGCCTGGTTATAATGGAGTGTGAGACATGAAAAGGACTAAAAATCTGTACTCGTATTACATGATATTTCCCGCACTGATTATCTACTCCATCTTTTTTGTTGTGCCTGCTCTCGCCGCTTTCTATTATTCATTCACGGATTGGCGGCTGGATCGGCTGGAGCTGAAGTTCATCGGGTGGGATAATTTCAAGAAAATTTTCTCAGACAAAACGCTTATTCTGGCGCTGAAAAACACGGCAATATTTGCAATCGTCACCGTCGTTGGCAAAAATGTCATCGGCCTATTGCTGGCCGTAGGACTTAACATGCGTTTAAGAACGAAGAACCTGCTGCGCGCCATCTTCTACTCCCCTTCCATACTCAGCATTCTTGTGATCAGCATTCTGTTCACTCCCATGTTGCGTACCGAAGGTACAATCAACAATTTGTTGGAATCTGTAGGATTACATTCGTTAAGCCAAGCTTGGCTTACCAACCCATCGATTGTGATCTGGACGATTGCCATCGTCTCGATCTGGCAGAGTGCCGGGTTCCAGATGGCCATCTATCTGGCGGGCCTGCAGTCCATTTCTCAAGAGTATTACGAGGCAGCCAAGATTGATGGCGCAAGTTCGTGGAGAAGTTTTTTCAAAATCACACTACCACTCTTGCTGCCCGCGATTAACATTAACCTGATGCTGACATTGATCGGTGGACTCAAAGTATTCTCCGAAGTATATGTCATGACCGGTGGTGGCCCGGGTAACGCTTCCCAGGTCGTAGGTACGATCATTCTGCGATCTTTCGGCGAAGGCAACTGGGGACTTGGTACGGCGGTCAACACCCTTCTCTTCGTGGTCGTTACCATTATCGCTATACCGCTACTGATCTTCATGCGGCGTAAGGAGGTTACGGAATAACATGGGCTATACACGCAAACTCGCCATCCGCAACTATATCGTGGAAGGTTTCCTGATTCTGGCCTCTCTTATCGTTCTGTTGCCACTTGTCATTCTGATCTTTGGTTCATTCAAAACCAGCGCCGAGGTGCTTAGCTTCTCCCTGAGTTTTCCGGAAACATGGCAGTTCTCGAACTATGTTCGTGTCTTCCAAGAAGGCGGACTGTCGCGAGCGTTCCTCAACAGCATTTTGATTACTGGCGTATCTTCCATCATTAATATCGTCGCTTCTTCGGCAGCGGCATTCATTCTGGCACGTCGGGAAACCAAACTATCCGGCACGATCTACATGTATTTTTTCATGGGACTGATTGCGCCAATGTCGATTATTACAACCATACGGGTTGTACAGGGATTGGGATTCTACGGCAGCATCACAAGTGTTATCCTGATCTACGCTGCGTTAAATACAGCGTTCAGTGTATTCTTGTATAGTGGATTCATCAAAACCATTCCACGAGCACTGGACGAAGTGGCATTTCTGGAAGGGGCAAGTGTGTTCGGGGTGTTCTTCCGCATCGTCACACCGCTCATTCTGCCCGTTAACGCAACGGTAGCCATCATGGTGTTCATGTCCGTCTGGAATGACATCACGATTCCTGTGTACTTCCTGACAGACAGTTCCACATGGACGATGCCACTGTCGATCTACAATTTCTACGGCAAATATAGCCGGGACTGGAACCTGATCTTCGCTAATCTCGTGCTTACTTCCCTGCCTGTATTCATCCTGTATCTATTCGGGCAAAAATATATTGTCAGCGGCCTTACTGCCGGTGCAGTTAAAGGTTAAACCTCATATTCTCACCGTTCTTGAAGGAATGGAATTAGAGAATTCATGACAGACTTAACCCCCACCAGATCTGGCGGGGGTTGTTTTATTTTTAGCGAGAAAATGCATCTACGCCTCTTTATTTTTGAAACAATTGCGGGTAAAGGGCAGCAACACCACCAGCAAGACCCTGTTGTACATTCCGACTGGTATCATCAGCAATAATTTCGTAGAGATCCGCTTCGATGGAATCTATTGCAATTTTGGCAATATCCGTTGGGCTCGTTTTCGGTGCGTCAATACCTGCTGTCATATCCGTATCCATGAACGCTACGTGTAATCCGGCAACGCTAACGTTCTTAGGGGCTAATTCGAGACGTAATGCATTCGTAATTCCCCACTGAGCGGATTTTGCAGCTGAATATGCACCTGAGTTACCAAGGCTGAGCCAAGATAGAGCAGACAGGATATTCAGTATCGAACCTCCCCCATTCTTCTCTATTACCGGTGCAAACGCACGAATCATTGAAAGCGTACCGAATACATGTGTATTGAATTCCAAGTGAATATCGTTCAACTCACCTGTGAGCAGAGAAGCACCCGTAGCGGAGCCAGCATTATTAATTAGAAGGGTTACATCACTAGCTACCTCAGCTGCAGCCATGACAGATTGAGGATCCGTAATATCGAGTTGCAGTGGAATAGCCCCCGGCAGATCAATGGATTCAGGGTTTCGCGCGCCAGCATACACTTTGGCTCCTCTCGCCAGCAGTTCAAGAGCAAGTTCCTTGCCCAAGCCTCGATTAGCCCCACTTACAATAGCAACTTGTTTGGAAATATTCATTTATTATTACTCCCTCTCATTGAGAATTTATATGTTTTCGAGCTGTTATGGGAATGATCATTCTCATAACTCCCAATATCAATCTATCACATTGGGAACGATCAGTAAAGAATAACTTTTATGATTCATGTCATTATAAGTCTTTATAAAAAGAAGATGCCGATAACCTTTGAAAAAAGGTTCCGAGCATCTTTCTTTGGTCCTTCATTTAAAATGGATTTACTTATGGATTACGATCTTACGTCATATAGATTCGCAGGTACTGCCTGCACAAATGGTGACCAGTCACCCACTGTGTATAGATGAAGTCGGTGCATGGCCCGTGTGCATGCCGTATACAGAAGCTTGCGATCATATTCCTGGCTGTAAGCGACGGGTGAAGCATCATAGACCAGGACAGCATCGAACTCAACGCCTTTGGCGAGATACACAGGAATAACCATGATTCCTTTTTCGAAAATCTGTGTGTCCTTTGTTATGAGCTGTAACCCTTCGCCGCCTTGACTTTGCAACCTTTCATAGGCGTCACGGCTTTCAGCCGCGGTCTTCGTAATCACAGCGATGGAATCAAACCCCTCAGCCTTAAGCGAGGCGATGTCTGCGAGAATCTGCGCACCACGCATCTTTTCGTCCTTCACTCTTGTTAAAAGAGGCTTCTCATCTCCCCTTTCAAACGGTCTGATCTCTTCCCCCCCTGGTAGCATGCATTTCGTGAATTCAACAATCTCTCTGGTTGAACGATAACTGCGTACCAGCCGGATCAATGTAGTTTCGCCTTCTCCGTAAAGGTGAACCAGTGGCGAGTTGGATGCTGCCAAATCCGTAGCCTGCATAAAAATCGCCTGCCCGAAATCCCCCAGCACCGTCATGCGGGCACGAGGAAACAGTTTCTTGAGATATTCGTATTGAAACGCTGAATAATCCTGGCCTTCATCGACAAAGACATAACGAATCTCTGTGTTCGTCCGGACGCCTTCGATCATCTCTTTTACATATAAATACGGAGTAGCATCTTCATGGAAAAGCTTGTTCTGAAGGATCATGGCCTTGGTCTGTTTACAAATCTCAGGCCAGTGCTGTGGGGGGATTGCCCCATTCGTTTGTTCCCGATAAGCGGCTTCATCTACAAATAGTTGTTCGTATATCCCTTTCACATCCACGAACTGGAATTTCCGCACACTCTTTCTTAACGGTTTAAACATGTCTTTCACCAGTTTCTGACGAAGCAACTCCTCTTCCCGCACTCCAAAGTTAAAGGCACCCTCATCTTGCTCTGCGCTGTTATTACCGTTATCTCGAGCTGCGTATTTTTCCGCCACATCGAACACAGGCTTTTCTTTGTGCAACATGCGGAAAGCTTCCACATACTCATCCGTGTCCAGATAATTCAATTCCTCCTGAACCCAGTCTGCTTCCCGTTCCAGACGTTCCAACGAAACGAGTTCTCTCAGCAACCATTCCTGCAAAAGAAGAATACGGTTAGACAAGGTAAGATTTTGATCCAAACTGTAAAATTGAGTCTTAATTTGGTCCGCAGTGATGAATTCACGTCCCCGAAATTGAATACCGTTAAACCGCATGCCCTCCCGCCCCAGCCACTTACCGTAGTTTTGGAGCACTTGCAGGAATGTCTCGGAAGCTTTGTACTTAATCGCCTCCAGACGAGCTTCATAACCCGGATCTTCTTGGGCTGTCAGCACATATTCAATCTGATCAAAGGCATCCTCTGGTCGTAAGGAGGAATCCAGCCAATAATTCAGATATTCCTGGAAAGTTGTCTGCTGCATGTTCTCTTCGCCAAGTTCCGGAAGCACGGTGGAAATATAACTGGTAAACATCGGATTCGGCGAGAAAAGTACAATTTGATCTGCTTTGACGGTCTGGCGGTGTTTATATAGTAAGTAGGCCACTCGCTGTAACGCAGCGGACGTCTTGCCACTCCCAGCTGCCCCTTGAACGATAAGCATTCGGCTTCGGTCATCACGGATAATGGCGTTTTGTTCCTTCTGGATTGTTGCTACAATGCTCTTCATTTGTGAGTCTGCACCCTTGGCGAGCACTTGCTGCAACAATTCGTCACCAATCGTCTCAGTTGAATCAAACATGCTATGAAGCTGCCCATGTTGAATCTGGAACTGACGCTTGAGCTCCATCTTTCCGTCGATTCGTCCTGAAGGTGTGTCATAACTTGCTGGCCCGGGAGAGTGATCATAGTACAGACTCGCAATTGGCGTACGCCAGTCATAGATTAGAAAGTTCAATCCATCTTCATCCATGAAGGATGATACACCGATGTAGATCTGTTCAGTCCATGTCATGCCTTTTTCCTTATAGTCGAAACGGCCAAAATACGGCGTTGGAAGCAGTCTCTTTGTATTTTTCCATTGTTGTGTTAACAGCTTGTGTCCACGCTCCCTCTCGGCCAACACTCTGGACTGCTGATTAATGGTATAAAATGCATCTTCAAAATCCGTGTACGAACCCGTATTAATTGTCACTTCTTCCCAGAACCGTTTACGAATTTCGGCAGCCTGTTCATGCAGTCCGGCAACCTTCGGTTCTAACTCGTCGAGTCGTGCCTGAAGTTTGTTCCTCACCTGTACTAATCTTTCCTCTTCCAACTTCCATTCGTTTGTTTTATCCATGAATGAGTTCACTCCATTTTCCATTTATTAGGACCAAAAAAAGAGCATTGACAAATCGGAATGTCGGATGTAAAATTAAATTAGGAGAAATAATGATTCATCCTTTATATTCAATAGAAATGTCAATTGCGCTATAGATTATATCATGGCTTTTTTTCACGTTCAATGCTTTTTTTCTGTTCTGTCTGAATTGAAAAATAATTCATATTAACTAGATGTCTCTTGAGCTACACTGGGGGCATCTTTTTTGTGTCCTGGGCATGGTTCATACCCTGAATGCGGTAAGCTATACACCCCTTTATAAATTCGATAAAATGAACGAAACATGAAGCATAAGTTGATGCATTTGGGAGGGATACATAAACATGAATATAGAACCTGTGGAGGACCGTTGTCCTGTTGAGTTTGCAGTCAATATGATTGGTGGGAAATGGAAGCTATTAATTATAAATCGGCTCATCCGCCATTCAACAATTCGATTCAATGAATTGCAGAAAATGCTTGACCCCATTACGCATCGCACGTTAACCAGGCAATTACGAGAACTTGAAGAAGCTGGTTTGATAAACCGTGTTACCCACCCTGTAGTTCCGCCTAAAGTCGAATATTCTCTTACAGAAAAAGGACAAAGCCTGACTTCGATCTTGTTCCAGCTAGGTGATTGGGGATCGAAACATATGTAAAACGCCTTCTCATAGTATCCCAAGGGATACTTTATATCATTAATGTGCGTACTTACGCTCCTATTCTAAATCCGTTATGCTGAGGTCAATGCTGAGTGTTAACTCATCCATTCCAATGACATATTGAAAGGAAGTTATTGACCACTATGACACAGAATGATCGATTTTTAGTATATGGAGCATCGGGCTCTCAAGGCGGCGCTGTCGCTCAAATACTCGTTCAACACGGTTGTGAGGTTCGCACGATTACTCGAAATGAGGCAACAGCCAAAACACTAAAGGAACAAAACATTGAAGCTTTCATCGGGGATCTATCAGATGTGGAACAGCTCCATGCGGCGCATCAAGGTATAAGTAAAGTATTCCTGAACCTCCCGGTGGAGTTCAATCCGGATAAGATCAGACAATATACCAAAAATGCAATTGATGCTGCTATACAGGCAAACGTTAAATTGATTGTAGTTAACACGGGCACCTATGTTCCTGACCCTATCACGCATTCCAAAGGAATTGAATTGAAACGTGAAGTTATCCATGAATTGCAGCAAAGTGGTCTTCCATATATCATTGTGGAACCCATTGTATATTTGGAAAACTTCCTGATTCCTGGAATACTGAACAATGGTGTTTTGGCCTACCCGGTACCAGCAGACAAGCCGATCTCCTGGATTAGCTTAAACGATGCAGCTCAATTCCACTATTATGCCTTGACTCATTCGGAATTGGCAGGAAGTATTATCCCAGCACCCGGATTAGAAGCCCTGACAGGTGCACAATTAGCGGAACAATTCAGTGCTGTATTAGGTGAAAAGATCAGCTTCATGTCTCTACCTTTTGATCATTTTGAAGCAGCGATTCAGCCTTTGTTGGGAAGTGAGACAGCAGCAGGTCTTAAAGGATTGTACCAATGGATTGATGGGCATACAGATCTTCTTCCACGATATGAAGAGTTGGAGGATAACATCAAAGCAAATCTTAAATTAACCAAAATTAGTGATTGGATTCATCAAACAATCATTAAACAATAGTTTTCCTTGGAAATCCCCTCTCGCTGCTATTCATGAACAAGCCCTTTGAATCTCCAACGAGAGAAACGAATTCAGATATTCTGATAGGATTAGGCAAAACTTTGATAGTAATGTGGTACAGGTTGTTCCATTTGTTATGACATAATAATGTGTAAATAGGTCACCTTACAGGTGGCAATAATAAACATTAGAAAGGATTTGAACATAACATGGAATATACGAAACTTGGTAACACAGGCTTGGACGTATCTCGATTTTGCCTCGGATGTATGGGATTTGGGGACGCCAGTAAATGGGTTCATGAATGGGTACTGAATGAAGAAAATTCTCGCCCGGTGATCAAAAAAGCGTTGGATCTAGGCATTAATTTCTTCGATACAGCGAATATATACTCTTTGGGTACAAGTGAGGAATATCTTGGTCGGGCGTTAAAGGATTACGCAAATCGGGATGAAGTTGTCATTGCTACCAAAGTACACGGACAAATGCATCAAGGACCCAACGGTTCTGGCCTTTCCAGAAAAGCCATCCTGAGTGAGATCGATAAAAGCCTGAAACGATTGGAAACGGATTATGTAGATCTTTATATCATTCATCGTTGGGACTACAATACGCCTATTGAAGAAACCATGGAAGCCTTACATGATGTGGTGAAGTCCGGTAAAGTGAGATATATTGGGGCCTCAGCCATGTTCGCTTGGCAGTTCCAAAAAGCATTACATGTAGCAGAGAAACATGGTTGGACCAAGTTTGTCTCCATGCAAAACCACTTGAACCTCATCTACCGTGAAGAGGAACGAGAAATGTTGCCTTTATGCAAGGAAGAGAAGATTGGTGTAACTCCCTACAGTCCTCTTGCTTCAGGCAGATTAACTCGTGACTGGTCCGTATCGACACTCCGATCCGAGACAGACAAAATTCAGAAATCCAAGTACAATGCGACAAGTGATGCGGATCGGCTTGTTGTTGAACGAGTTGCATCCATTGCAGAAAAATACGGTGTCCCTCGCACACACATTGCACTTTCGTGGTTGCTGCAAAAAGACACTGTAGCGGCTCCAATTATCGGTGCCACCAAAATATCGCATCTGGAAGATGCGGTAGGTGCTCTTTCTGTTAAGTTGACCTCAGAAGACGTCTCATTCCTTGAAGAGCCCTATGTACCTCACCCTGTAGTAGGTGCTCAATAATCCCTTTTGCTTAAAATATAGAAGACCTCCTCTTTCCGTATCTGGAAGTTGGGGGTCTTCTTTTTATATCGCGATTTATTTGCGCCAGAATGTTGAACATTCTGCCTTATCCGCTATATTAAACTCAATCATTCTTTCAAGTAACGAAAAATCAATCTCCTGTTTCCACTTCATTCGCACCAACTCTTTGGTGTGATCATACCCCGCCTGAGTGATCTCTTCCGAAAAACGATTAATTCCTGCCTTCTCGGGAGCAACAGCCAAATGTTGCTTGGATACACTAAAGCCAATGATGAAGGTCTCATGGTCGGTAAACATCGGTTGATTCCAGGCTATTTTTTGTTTTAAATTCGGGAATTTTTCAGTGACCCAGTTCAAAACTTCTTCCGTTCGTGCCTGGTGTTCCGGGTTATCGATGCGTGCTATAAATTCTGCAAAGGTCTCCATTGGTTCCCCCTAATATCATGAAATATACTATTTAATTTGCCCCATACATACTCATTCTATCATGAATATCAAATTCAATACCCCTTATCGGTTGTTTTAATGCAAAAAAATTTGTAACAACAAAGTTCTCTTTAATAGGCCGATATCTATGATCATAGAGTAGTCCTTACCCGCAAAGACTTTAGATGTTTTCCTTTATCCAAGAACGCAACTGATCAGCATAGAGAGCGCGTTCATCTGGATCGGACGGAGAACCATTTGACAGATACAGTTGATCATTCACGTATCTAGGGTAAACATGGAGATGATAATGCCATACGTCTTGATTGCCAGCAGGTTCATTATGTTGTCGTGTCGAAATCCCATCACATCCATATGTACTTTTCATTGCAAATGCTATAAGCTGAGCCGCGCGGTGAATTTCAACAGCGTAATCCGCAGGGAGTTCAAAAATATTCTCGAAATGTTCATTCGGAACAATAAGAACATGTCCTTTATTGTTTGGCCACCATTTGCCCGCTATAAATGCGGTTACCTTTTCATTCTGATAGATGATATCCCTTTGTTTTGTTCCCTGATCAGGTCGCTCGATACCCCAAATACGACAAAATGGACATTCATACCCTTCAGGCTGATGTGAAAATGATACCGTCATCTTTCTCCTTACACTCCTTTCATATTTTTCTAACTAGTTACTAGTTATTAGACGCCGTTACCTTCTGTTCGTTGCGATGAGATGGCGGGTTATAGAACGATCAGCAATTAACAAACTGAAAAGCAAAAAGCAGCTGACCTTGGCGGCAGCTGCTTTCTTCTATCTTTAACTATCACTATTGCAAAGTTCACACTTACATAGTGCTGATATCAATAACAAAGCGATATTTCACGTCGGAAGCCAGTACACGTTTATATGCTTCGTCAATCTGATCGGCGGAGATGACCTCAATGTTAGGTGCAATATCATGTTCTGCACAGAAATCAAGCATTTCCTGCGTCTCACGGATACCACCAATCATGGAACCTGCGAATGAACGGCGATGACCGATAAGAGAGAATACGTTTACGGCTAGTGGCTCAGCAGGAGCACCCACGTTCACGAGTGTACCATCCAGTGTGAGCAGTGAGAAATAAGCGTTAATGTCAATATTCGCACTTACCGTGTTAATCATCAGATCAAATGTGCCTGCAAGTTTCTCGAATGTTTCCGGTTCGCTTGTGGCAAAGTAGTGATCTGCACCAAATTGCAGTCCATCTTCTTTTTTGCTCAAGGATTGGGAGAGAACCGTTACTTCGGCACCCATCGCATGTGCAATTTTGACAGCCATATGACCAAGACCACCCATACCTACAACGGCAACTTTCTTACCTGGGCCAGCTCCCCAGTGATGCAGTGGTGAATATGTCGTAATACCGGCACAGAGCAAAGGTGCAGCAGCATCAAGTCCAATGTTATCAGGGATGCGAACAATGAAATCCTCTACGACAACAATGTGAGTGGAATATCCACCCTGCGTAGGCTCACCGTATTTGTCTACCCCAGCGTACGTGGGAATATTTCCTTTAAGACAGTATTGCTCTTCACCTTTGCGGCAGTTATCACATTCACCACAAGAGTCAACCATACATCCAACCCCTACTCGGTCACCGACCTTGTATTTGGAGACTCCGGTTCCTACATCGGTCACAATTCCGGCAATTTCGTGTCCAGGAACGAGTGGATAATTCACAGGGCCCCATTCACCGTGGGCAGTATGGATGTCAGAATGGCAGATACCTGCATATTTAATCTCGATTAATACATCATTGGTATCCAGATCACGTCGTTTAATTTCAGCACTTCTGAATTGTTGATCTGGTCCGTCAACGGCTCTGGCTTTAGCTATAATCAATGGGATAACCTCCTAGTAATTTAAAGTTCAAAATAATCTTACCCCCTCTAGTTAACTCTAGGTCAAATGTTTATCTTATTTTTTTATCTCGAACTTACTTTGACATCCAGTAATCCAACATGTTAGAATTCACTCGGATCAATCCTAGAGTTAACTCGAAGTCTACCCCTAATAGAAAGGAATTCATTCTAAATGACCTATTCAATCGGTGAAGTTGCCAGAAAATTAGACCTTACGGTATATACATTGCGTTATTACGACAAGGAAGGACTCATGCCTTTTGTAGAACGAACCACAAGCGGAACACGCTTGTTCAAAGACTCCGACATTGACTTTCTAAAGATCATCCAATGTCTGAAGCTGACCGGCATGCCTATTAAAGACATTAAGGACTTTATTGAATGGTGCTCTGAAGGGGACTCCTCGCTGAAGCAAAGATATGACATGTTTACGGAGCGAAAAGCTATAGTGGAAGCACAAATGGAGGAACTAAGAAGAACCATGGAAGTCATTGAGCACAAACGCTCCTACTACGAAACAGCTTTGGAGGCTGGAACCGAAGAGATTCACAAAATTAAACCGATGGAAAATGCCATCATCAATTGATGGTTCATGCTTTCTATTTTCTAAAATTAGCGCACAAAAAAAGTAGCTTGAAGTCCTCTAACGGATTTCAAGCTACTTTTTTGGGTATGTCTCTACTCATCATTTTTCCAAAAGTTTCATCGTTACATGGATAATCCGGTTTAATTTTTCCTTATCCGTCGAGGTTCTTGCCATGGCTCTGATGCCGACAGAAATATTGTGTAGGTACTCTGCCATTTCCTTCGCATCATGATCAGAAGAGAATTCTCCCTCCCGCTGCCCCCATTGAATAATCTGCTCGAACATACGCTCAGCTTCATTAAACGATTCAAGAGATCGGTTGTCCACTTCCTGATCACGTGCGCCCAGCTCCACAGCCGAGTTCACAATCAAGCAACCCGATGGTGTCTCCTCTGCTTCACTGATCATAACATCGAAAATTTTATGCAGTGCTTCCACTGCCGTCTTGGATGCCTTGATTTCTGCAAGTAATGTGGTACTGACCTTTCCTCTGTAACGATCCATTGCCTGCAAAAACAGCGAATGTTTATCGTCAAATGTATCATATATACTTCTGCGATGAATTCCCATATGCTCAACCAGATCACTCATCGACGTCTTCTCGTAACCTTGTTCCCAGAAGATCTTCATTGCTTTATCCAATACTTCGTTCACTTCAAACTCTTTACTTCTAGCCATTCAACTTCCCTCCCAAAATCAATCTAACACATCGGGAACGATCAGTAAATAAAAGATGCAGATACCCTTTTCATTCTCTTCTGATCATGTATTAGCTGAACCATAAGTGTATATCTTCTGTACTTGTTGTATATCATGACCTGTGTACTTGTGAATATGCAACCAGCAATCAGAATGTCTTATCCATTCACATCAAATGTTTGCCTATTCCTATCCGTTTCTTACCGCCTTCGGTCAATATACGATAGAATGTGATTATTATGTTGTGAGGGAAAAAGGAGAACTTTGCATGTCTGATCAAATACACGAACAACAGAACGAATTAGCCACACTCATTGACCGTCATTCTGACAAGGATGGGGTGCACCTGACGGCGATCCCTTCATTATTTCTAATCCGTGAATCGGTCGTTACTGAACCTATATTTAGGGTGAATGAACCATCCTTCTGCATTATCGTTCAGGGTGAGAAAGAGGTCCTGCTGGGACAGGATCGTTTCCGGTATGGTCCAGGAAGTTATATCGTGGCAACCGTTGACTTGCCGGTTAGTGGACAAGTGATTCAAGCCTCGTCTGAGGCTCCCTATCTGGCCCTGAAACTTGAATTCACATCCAGTGAGATTCTCGAGGTATTGAACCATTCCGATTTTCCAGCAAGACCGCGGAAAACAACGAGGCGTGCGATGTTTGTCAGCCAAGCTGAGCCTTCTCTGCTGGATGCGGTTGTCAGGTTAGCCCGTTTGTTAGAAGATCATTCGGAAGATATCCCACTACTCGCTCCTTTGTTCAAAAAGGAAATTCTCTATAAAGTGCTGAAAGGTCCTCATGGGATTGCTCTGGAACAAGCTACCATGGAGGGCAGCCATACCTATCGCATCAGAGACGTTATTGAATATATTATGAATCATTCTGATCAGAATTTTCGGGTTGAGGAATTGGCGGATTTGGCAAATATGAGCACTGCCTCACTGCACAGACATTTTAAAGAAGTGACTGCCATGAGCCCGATTCAGTTTCAAAAACAACTTAGGCTGCAAGAAGCTCGCCGCTTGTTATTATCCAAGTCCACCGATGCAGCAGATGTAGCATTTCGGGTAGGTTATGAGAGCCCTTCCCAATTCAGTCGTGAATACTCTCGCATGTTCGGATTCCCACCCAGAGAAGACATTAAACGCCTGCGAGGTAAAACCGATGAGACGACTACTTGACTGGTTACTGGCTAGTATCGTTCCCTTACCTCTAGTTTAATCCCAAAAAGGACTCCTTCTGTTTTGTCAGTCGGAGTCCTTCCCTATATGCAAGGATTAATGAAGATCATTAAATCGTTAACATGAAGTCTTTAATACATTAAAAACCATTCGTATATTGTTTTGGAACGTCCGTTGTCTTGCGCAAAGCAGAAGCTGCTTCCAAAGCCCAGTAAGGATTTCTTAACAGCCCTCTGCCAACTGCAACGAGATCAGCTTCTTCATTGCCGATAACTGCATTCGCCAATTTCGGGTCGTCCAGTCTTCCAACAGCAATCACGGGTACATCAAGAGCTTCTTTGATTGCTTTAGCGAGAGGTACTTGATAAGCTGCGTGAGTTCCTGGTCTGCCCGATGCACCAATAGGTCCCTCGCCACCAGATGAGATGTCAAATACGTCAACGCCTGCCTCTTTATAAGCTTTGGCAAACTCGGAACTTTCGTTAATGCCATAGCCACCTTCGACATATTCTTTGGCTGAAATACGCATCATCAGGGGCATGTCTTTTGGTATCTCTGCCTTTGCAGCCTGAATGATCTCCCGTCCAAATAACGTTAAATCTTGACCATATTCATCTTCTCGCTTGTTTGATAGTGGAGAATGGAACTGATGAATCAAATATCCATGCGCGCCATGAAGCTCAATCGCATCAAAACCAGCTTTCACAGCACGGGCTACTGCACTACGGAATTTCTCAACCATTCCTTTTACTTCATCCGTTGTGAGCGCTCTTGGCTGCTTGGAATTCTCATCAAAGGCGATCGCCGATGGAGCTACTGGAACCTCGGCATCTTCTGCTTTGCGGCCCGCATGAGCGATCTGGATAGCGACCTTGGCACCATAACTGTGACACGCATCTACGATTCGTTTCAGAGCCGGGATCTGTTCATCTGACCATAACCCAAGATCATAATCTGAGATCCGGCCATCCGGCTCCACATCTGTCATTTCAATGATAATGAGACCTGTTCCTCCCACGGCACGACTAACGTAGTGCATATAATGCCAATCTGTTGCAATACCATCTTTTTGCTCAACTGAATATTGACACATTGGTGCCATTACGACACGGTTTTTAAGCTCCAGGCTTTTAAAAGAATATGGACTAAACAAATCTGTCATCAAAATAAAACTCCCCTTTTCATGAATCATGTATAATAAAAATGCATGCGCAAGCATCAAAAAAGTGCCTTCGCTAAATAATTCCTTATGATTAAGAACTCGCATGTATCTTTTAGTTCATTTACTTCATCACATAAAGACATTCAAACCCATGCTTTCGCAAAATACGTATAGCCTTTTTGGATTGAAGCATACCAGGTGACATTATAATTACGTTATCTTCTCGAAGAAGGTATTTTTCCCAGGTGAAAGCAAGGCGCCCCAATGAGATATTAATCGTATCCGGAGTAGGATTAGCCATATAATCCGTCGCATCTCGAATATCGATCACTTTATATTGCCGAAAATCACGCTCTTGTCTGAGAAATACTTGATAATCTATATATTCAAGATTGCGCAGTGGCCAAAATTGACGTACAACAATGAAGATACCTAAAATGAAGGTCAAAAGCATCAACATAATCATTGTATAGCCCTCTCTTAACTCATCTGATATCGTCGAAAATTTTGTTTTGGATCAGAGCCCACTCAATGCCTCAGATATTGTATCCTCACCAGCGATTAGATCAAATGAACACCTGTAGGTATTCTTCTCACTCAAACTGGCCAAAATCACATGAGCTACATCTTCACGAGTGATGTTACCGGATGTAATATTCTCAGCAGCAGAAACTTTACCTGTTCCCGGCTCATTCATTAGAATCCCTGGACGTATAATGGTATAAGTTAACCCACTGCTCTCTAACAATTTATCAGCATAGTGTTTCGCTACATAATATGGAAGGATGTTATCATGCCAGTTCTCACGATTATTGGCTTGGATCGCACTCACCATGATAAATCGATCAATACCCGCTTTTTGAGCCGCTTCAATGGTTTTCCCGGCACCATCCAGATCAATCAGGAGTGTTTTATCATATCCCGTTGTACCGCCAGAACCAGCTGCAAATACGATCGCATCACAACCCGTTGCAGCAGCTACAAGTGAGTCAACCGTACCTTCCAAGTCGGCAAGCACCGTTTCCACACCCTGTGCTGCAAATGAATCTGCCTGCTCTTGTTTTCGTACCATAGCAAGAACAGTGTGCTCTTCACTATTCTTCAAAAGATGAATAAGCTGTTGACCAATCTGTCCATTTGATCCTACGACGAATACCTTCATGTTCAATACCTCCTTAATAAATGAATCACCGCATCCATATTTAATTCATGCGCATGCATTTAATTTAAAGGATATATTAAGGAGTGTCAAGTCTTCTTATAGGGTAAATGACTACATTACCCTATATTCACCCTGGCCTTAGAACAATTCTTTAGTGAGATTCTCTAATCGAGTCTCAAATCCATCCTGTTCCAATTCAGTTTGCAAGACCTGATTAAACGTTTGAAGTGCTTTCTTGTATTTATTCTCTCCAAGCTCCGTAATACGAGTGTAAATGCCACGCCGGTCATCTTCACATGCATGTCTTTCCAGCGCCCCACAGTCTTTGGCTTCCATCCTAACGACGAGCCTGGAAGTAGCACTTTGGCTCAACCCCACCAGTTCTTGAAGCTGTTGTAGGCGTAATTCCTTACCCTCCGCATTATATATGAAATTTAACACATAAAATTCCTTCAAAGATAAGTCATATTGTTGAAGCAGAGCTTGTTCCAGCTTCTCGTTCAGATGGGTATGAATGTTAGAGAAAGCCAACCAAACATCCAAACGTTCACTCTTTTGCTGCAATCTAGATCACCCCGCTTGATATTTAATGTCCACCAGCTGTTATCCTATTGTATCAAGCTTAATTACATTGGTCAAAAACCATCCAAGATCAACGTATATAACATTCTAAGCTCATAAGAAGAGCATTTCCCCGTCTTGTAACGACGTTTGGAAATGCTCCAGTATTACCGTTTATGCAGTCTAATCTTACTTCGCGGTAAGCAGGCTATCGGAAATAAATTGCAGCTGACCTTCCAACGTTAACGGATCGTTGTACGAGTCTGAAGTCGGGTCAAGCTGGAACACATGATTTGCCTTCACCGCAGGCAAGTTCTTCCATAATGTATTATCATATACGATCTTGGGATCAGTCGTATCTCCCGACCACGGGCTGGTGAAGATGATATCACCTGCATACTCCGGCAATAGTTCCATGGAAATTGAAGCCCATCCGGTCCCGCTATCAATTGCTTCAGCTTGAGCCTTGGCTGGTGCCTTGAGACCAAACTCCCCGTAAATAATTTCACCGCCTCGACCATAGTTATGACCAAATACAAATAATCCTTTGGCGTACGGATTCAGTATGGACACGGTGCGATCGCCTACAGTTTCCTGAACCTTGGGCTTCAATTCGTTGATCTTCGCTTCCCAGTTAGCATTCCAGGCTATTGCGGCGTCTTCTCTATTGGTGAGCTTACCCATTTCAAGCATTAGATCCTTGAAATCACGCTTTCCAAATGTAATCTGTACGACAGGTGCAATCTGCTCCAGCTTGTCGATGCCTTCTGTTCCAGTGTACACAATAAATAAGTCAGGTTTTAAACTGATTAGTTTCTCTGGTGTAGGCTCTTCACCCAGATCACTGGTACCCGCTGCTGCAAGTTGATCCTTGATATATTTGTTGTTCATCGCTCCTGATAAAGCGCCGACTACCGGTGCATCAAGGGCTACAAAGTAGCCTGTCGAAAATGAGGTCAAATCAATAATGCGCTTAGGATTCTTCGGTACCTGTACTTCGCCTGCATCCGATTGATATGTAACCAGCTCCTCTTCAGTAGTGGCACTGGTTTCAGCGGAAGAAGCTGCATTCGAGTCCGTCTTGGTTTCTGTATCCGCAGCTGCATTGGTGCTGCCCGCGGTTGTACTATTGGTCTTGGCAGATTGTCCACATGCACTCAGTATTAGTAGCAAGATGAGTGACATCATGAACCATATTGGTGTTCTCTGTTTCAGCAAAATAAACCCACCTCTTCATTGATATTGATAATCGTTATCAACGATAACATGCTCTGAATGTTTTTACAAGACAAGTTTATTTCACTCACTCTATGAATTCTAACTTGCAAGTCACCACGTTAAACAGCTATCATCAATAGAGTAAATAATAATACAAATAAAGGAACACATTGGAAAGCCAATGAAACGTATTCAAGGAGGAAAACATGGAAGAGATTATATTGTGGTTAAAGTATTTGTTTTTAGGTATTGTTCAAGGTGCGACAGAACCAATCCCCGTCTCCTCAAGCGGTCACCTGATCATCGCTCAGAGACTTATGGGCATGAAGCAGAATGGATTGTCATTTGAGATTTTAACGAACACGGCATCACTTATCGCTATTATTTTTATATACCGGGAAGATATCAAAAAGTTGATCATTGGTGCACTAGGTTACCTGCGTACTCGTAAAGAAGAATATCGAGCAGACTTCATGTTTTGCTTATACATAATTATTGGTACGATCCCTGCTGCTGTCGTTGCAGTCCTGTTCAAGGACCGGATTGAAGAAATTTTCTCGTCCGTATATACCGTTTCCATCGCGCTATTGATCACCGGGGTTGCCTTATGGCTGATTCGTAATCTCCGTGGTCGCAAGCAAGACGGTGATCTGTCTACAAAAGATGCATTGTTGGTAGGTCTGGCTCAGGCGGTCGCTCTTATTCCGGGCATTAGCCGCTCAGGTGCAACTGTAATTGCGTCCATCGCTGTTGGCATGAAACAGGAAACAGCTTTGAAGTTCTCCTTCATGTTGTACATTCCCATAAGTATTGGCGGACTCATTATGGGGGTATCCGACATCGCCAATGATCCGAATCGATCACAGCTGGCTATCCCTTATCTGATCGCATTCATCACGACGCTTTTCGTCACGTATTTCTCCATGAGATGGTTTATGGGCATTATGGCCAAAGGCAACCTGAAATACTTTTCGTATTACTGTTTTGCCGCAGGTACTTTGTTGCTGATTTTCTTATAAAAAAAGTCCACACACCAAAAGGAACAACCAGCGATGGTTGTTCCTTTGTTGTATAGTGGCAGAGCCATAATGACCTATAGCAGGAGCTAAACGGTCAGGCGCGTAGCCTTGTTGCTTCTGTTAACCAGCTCTGTAGCCGCGAACATAACACTGAACAGAATCAGCAGGATCAGGGGTACCATTGACATTCCCCATTGGCTGGCTATAAGTCCCATACCTAACGGGATGAGTGTTGAACCTGTATAGGCACTGGCCATTTCAAGTCCAATTACACTTGGGGATGCCTTCTCACCGAAGCGTTCCGGTGTCGCATGAACAATACTCGGATAGATCGGTGCTCCGCCCAATCCCACGATAAATAAAGCCCCTGCAGCAATCCAGTAAGGAATCGGCATAACCAGGATAACCAATCCGAAGCATCCAACGATTCCACCATATCTGATGAGATTTTTGCTGGATACATGAGTCGAAAGAAAGCCTGAGATTACACGTCCCAAGATAATGCCAATGAAAAATAGGGAGGATAGTGCTGCGGCAGTACCTGGAGAAACTCCTTTGCTAACAATGAAGAAAGTAGCCATCCACAGACCGGCAGCAGTTTCGGAACCATTGTAACAGAGCATCGCAAGCATCGACATTTTCACGCCGGGGATACGTATGGCCTCACGGTTGCTCACGCGTTTCTTCTCATCACCTGAACCCTCTACTCTTCCCTTCTCAAAAATCCTCCATAGAGACAAAGTTGATAATAAGACCACCACGATCCCAAGCAAAATCAACCCCACAGTTACGTATCCTGCACGCCAGTTGTTTGCTTGATTCAGCCAATATGCCATAACGAGTGGGCCTGTCACTGCGCCAATTCCCCAGAAACAATGCAACCAGTTCATATGCTTGGCCTTGAAATGCAATGCTACATAATTACTTAGTGCCGCATCCACCGAACCTGCACCCAGACCGAGAGGGATCGCCAGAATCAGTAAAAACACAAAATTCTCAGAGAATGAGAATCCCAACAGCGCGATCGTTGTTGAGAGTATACTGAACAATGTGACTTTACCCGTTCCGAACCGGTGTAACAATCGGCTGGCAGACAGACTTGACACTACTGTACTAAATGAAATGATTAGAGATATATAACCAGCCATTTCTGTTGTCGCATGTATATCGTGTTTCATAACGGACCAGGCACTGCCAAGTAAAGCATCAGGTAATCCCAGCCCTATAAATGCGAGATAAATAATGATTAACAATAACGTGACCATCTGGGTGTAGTCTCCTCAGTTTGTTTGAATTCTGATTTGCATTGAACCACCCATATAATAATATTGATATTTGTATTGATGATCTTCCTTAATATTGACTTAATATATCAGTATCCTGATATATTCTGGCGACTTATAACCTATATCACTGGTTCAAAATAGGAATTTCTCCAAGCAAATGCTTCAAGTTAATGGCATCCCACGGCATATGCTCAGTTATTCCTAATCCAACTACATCTGTTTCTTCAGACAGTTCTTTGATCAGATGAAGCAAGTGAGGGATTTGCATGGTTCCCGCTGGTGAAAACACATAAGGTTCCCCTGGTTTGGCGAATAACAATGAACGGAACATGTTGGGATCAAGCACATCCAGATCAAGGTGAATTGCCAGATGTTTGAACCCAGTCTCTTTAATCCACTTCTTAATCGAATCCATGTCATGGGTTAATTCTTCAGTTCCAGCCGTTCGGATACCCAATCTTTGAATCACTTCGGTTTCCTGTTCCGTGGGGGTTGTCAACCCGGCCATGAAGACATGTTCAGGCTTCAAAGGGACTCTCACATGTTTGGCAAACTCCGGGTCTCCTTCCCCAAGAAGGTTCCCGAGCGGTAAAGTATGACCGTTGTCATAGCCTTCGTATCTAACCAAATCACCGTGAGCATCAATCCATATCAAACCCAGTTCTCCGCCATATCGTTCATTTAAATAAGCAAACGGGGCTTGTTCAACCAAACAGTCACCACCAAACATGACAATGCGATCAGGCTGGTGAGCTTGAATAATATGCTGGGCAGCCAGCAATTGCTGAAGCAGCTGTGTTCTGCTTTTAATTCCGTTCTCGCTTACCAGAGGTGTTCCATCATATGCTTCGACAGGGACATGAATGAGAGTTTGATTACTGTCAGGTGCGAGCCAAGCAAGCAGTTCCGCTCCAAAAGAGTAGTTCGGATTATCTCCACCTTGCCATTGTGGCATAAGCAGACGTATTGTTTTTTGAGTCATCGTAAATCTCCTTTACTTCAAAGTAAGGTTAGTATAAACTGAGCCCAAACAAATAAATAGTACGGTCTAATATGATAGGTACTACCCGAAAGGATAGTGTAAATGATGAGTATGGCTGAATATCACGGTAAAGTGAAAAACATTCAAGATACCCCTTTTGGATACACGTTGTCAGTCATTGGTGGCAAATGGAAAATGGTGATTATGTATCTCCTGGCAGAAAACCAGCCCGTCCGCTTTAATGAACTGAAAAGACAGATTGGCGCCATCACGTATAAAACGCTGAGTTCACAGCTCAAAGAATTGGAAGCAGATGGTATGGTCGAACGAAAAGAGTATCCCCAAGTCCCTCCTAAAGTCGAGTATCGTCTGACGGCCAAAGCTGAAACGTTATTGCCCGTTTTGGAAGGCCTATGTGAATGGGGTGTCCAACATCAAGAACCTTCGATCAATAATAGCGCAACGGATTGAACGCTTTTGTCTATATACTCAGATGAGATAATTTGACTAAATGGAGTATGTTAAAACGCAAAAAGTCGCCAATCGGCGACTTTTTTACTTTTATCTTGTGTTCCTCTGTCCGTTCAGCACAATAAAAGCTGTGATTCGTAGAATTATACTTTTTCGTGTACCAGATCTTTCTGATATGCCAACACTCTGTCCCAATTTCCGCTGAAAACAGGAATTCGATAATACCCTACACGCTCATACAGCGCTGCAGCTTCTGGTTGCAAGGGACCTGTTTGCAGTTTCAGATTGGTATAACCAAGTTCGTTCGCAAGACGCTCTGCCTCGGCCAATATAGCTTGGGCAATCCCCTTACGGCGGTAACCACTGCGTGTATACATGCGTTTAACTTCTACAGATGTTTCATCAAGGGGTCTAAGTGCTCCGCAACCAACCGGATACCCGTCGATCCTGGCAACGATAAAAGCCGCACGTGGCACCTCAACGTCTGACAGTTGAAATCTTGCAGTTCCATCACCGCCATATAACAACCCGAGTTCTTCACTCAGTTCCTTGATCAGTAACAGCGAATCTTCGCTTCGAATATCTTCAGCTGCTGCATGCACGATATGTGTCATCCCACATACCCCCTTTATCTTATTGGACTTATTGGTTTAAATGATATATCTAAATTATCATTCCCAACAGCAAGCGTCAATTCCCTCATTCATTGAATATTTCTATAAGCATCTGAACGTATCTTTTTGCCGTCTTTATTCGTTTACATAAGAAATATAACGAGTAACGATGTATATGAATTCCAACTCTCGGAGGTCTGATATTATGGAAATTTCAAAGGGAATAGCAATGCTTCAGCTTGATTTTGAGGGGAATATAATTCACCCTGTTCTGATATGGGATGAAGAAATGGCTGTGTTAATAGATACCGGTTTCCCTGGACAATATGACGATTTATGTATCGAACTCGAAAAGGTAGGTGTGCCGATCAGCCAACTTAAAGCAGTGATTTTCACACATCAGGATGTGGACCATATCGGGTGTCTTCCCGAGATTTTGAAAGAGTGTGGCTCACAAGTCAAGATATATGCACATGAGCTGGATAAGCCATATATTGAGGGACAGCTCCCTCTTCTCAAAGATGGTCACCTTGAGCATTCTCCAAAGGGCAAAGTAGATGAAACGGTGTCTGATGGTCAGGAACTGCCGTTTTGCGGTGGAATTCGCGTTATTCATACACCTGGTCATACGCCAGGTCATATCAGTCTATACTTGATGGACAGCAAGACGCTCATCGCCGGGGATTCAATGTTCAGTGTAGACGGCAGGCTTGGAGGCATTCATGAACCAACTACGCTGGATACAGAGACAGCTCGATTCTCTTTGAAAAAGTATATCGAACTCGACATTACATCTGTGATTTGTTATCACGGTGGACGAAGTCATGGGAATGTAAATGAACAGATCTCAGAACTTACTCAGGGGTTATAGTTATTAAAATTGCTGATCCGCGAATGGTTACCGTCTAAACCCAATAACCATTCTTAGTCTTAGCATAGTCTTCCTATTGCTTGGCATATTGCAAAATGGCTGTAGCCGCACGAATTCGCAGCTCTTCTTCTTCACTGTGTAACGCTTCTCTCAGCACCTGGAGAGCTGTTTGAATTGTGGCTTCATCTACCCCTGTTGAGAGAGAGTTGGTTGCTTCGGCTGTTATACTGACTGCAAGACCTCGATCCAGATGTGCTTGTGATATGGGATACTCAAACTTCGCAAGGATGGCTGAATCATTTTGCAGTGCCTGCACTTTGCCATTCAGCTCAGCGAGAGGAATACGACCCAACCATGTAACTCCCCGACGGTGACAGATCAAGTCGTTTTCTGTGCCAGCGGAATCGTCGTAATAATAATCCCCGATATCCCCAACATACGTCCATTCATCATCGCTAATTATTACATAATCTCCATCCTGCATGAGGTTAACAAACATATGTAGTGTCGCGAGTGTGCTCGCCAATTCTGCTTCATCCAAGCTATAGTATTGAACCAACTGTTCCTTCCATAGCTCCGGGGGCGTTTGCTCCAGATCCCCTGTACCTGACCAAGCAATACCAATATAATTGTCTTCCAAAAATGATGTTACTCTGTTGACTCCGTGCACGGTGGACTGGATGTGATACAGATTCATGCGTACCGCCTTCCTTTCACTCATTCGTATGAACATAGTTAACCATTGTAACATTAGTGGTGTCTATTTCAAACGTAATGATCTCTTCAAGTTCTATACTTCATACTAAATATTCTTTTTGGTATAGCCCTAGGCTATAACTAGGTATAATTTAATGGAATTACATTATAACTCCGGATCTGTGATAAATTTTGTGTAACATAAAAGCAGAGGGGTTTTAAACAATGACAAAAAGTAGTGTATTGGGATATCCGCGTATTGGTGCTGATCGGGAATGGAAGAAAGCGTTGGAAGCGTTCTGGGCAGGTAAGCTGGAGGAAACAGAGTTTCACGCACGTTTGCAGGAGATCCGTATCGAACATTTGCGCAAACAACAAGCGAAAGGCATCGACATTATTCCAGTTAATGACTTTAGCTATTATGATCATATCCTGGATACGGCCGTGATGTTTGGCATTATTCCTAAACGTTTTGCTTATGATGGTGGCTCTGTTCCGTTGTCCGTATATTATGGCATCGCTCGGGGAACAAAAGATGCCGCAGCAAGTGAAATGACAAAATGGTTTAACACTAACTATCACTACATAGTACCTGAGCTGGACGGGGCTTCCCCAACTCTGACGGAAAACAAACCACTTCTCGCTTATCGTGAAGCAAAAGAAAAACTCGGCATTGAAGGCAAACCGGTTATTGTTGGACCGTTAACCTTCCTGAAGCTCTCCAAAGGTTATGATAAATCCGAGACAGACGCTTGGTTGGACCGCTTGCTGCCACTTTACACTCAATTGCTTCAAGAACTTGCAAGCGAAGGCGTTCAGTGGGTGCAGATCGACGAACCTATCCTGGTAACCAAATTAAGCGATGAAGACGTACAGCGTCTGAATAAAATATATAAAACATTTGCCGCAGCCGTTCCAGGCCTGAATATCATGCTGCAAACGTACTTTGAATCTGTAGAAAACTACAACGAGATTGTTGCACTGCCAGTTCAAGGTGTAGGACTTGATTTTGTACACGGGCTCTCTGGTAACACACAATCTATTCGGACATCCGGTTTCCCGGCAGACAAAGTGCTCGGAGCAGGTATTATTGATGGACGTGGGATCTGGAAAGCTTCCCTTCAAGCAAAACTGAATTTGCTGAATGAATTGACTGAGTTCGTGACACCTGAACGTATCATCGTGCAATCATCTTGCAGCCTGCTGCATGTGCCAGTAACCACAGACCGCGAGGCAAAACTTACATCTGAACTGAAGAATGCACTCGCATTTGCAGATGAAAAGCTGGATGAGATTGTTCTTTTGACTACAGCCTTATCTTCACCAAGTGCAGAGATTACCGCTAAAATTAACGAAGCAGAGCTTCCTCTTCTGGCGCTTCAGCAATCCGAAGATCGGAACCGTACCGCTGTACAGAAAGCCGTTGCTTCCATCAGTGTTCAACAGCCAGAACGCTCGCGTCCTTTTGCAGAACGTCATGAAGCCCAACAGGCCAAATGGCAATTGCCACTCTTCCCGACAACAACGATTGGTAGTTTCCCACAATCTGCTGAAGTCAGAAAAGCACGTCAGTTGTGGCGCAAGGGTGAGTTGAACAACGAACAGTATGCTGCCTTCATCCGGGAGCAGATTGATATCTGGATTAAGATTCAGGAAGAGATCGGAATTGACGTACTGGTGCATGGTGAGTTTGAGCGTACCGACATGGTTGAATTCTTTGGCGAGAAACTGGCCGGTTTTGCCTTTACACAGTTCGGCTGGGTACAATCATATGGTTCACGTTGCGTGAAGCCACCTATTATCTTCGGCGATGTTGCATTTACGGGTGAAATGACGGTGGAAGAAACGAAATATGCCCAATCGCAGACTGAGCGTCCTGTCAAAGGCATGCTGACTGGCCCGATTACCATCATGAACTGGTCATTCGTACGCGAAGACATTGCTCGTGAGCAGATTGCCTATCAATTAGCGTATGCGTTGAGACAGGAAGTCGAAGCACTTGAACAGGCAGGCATTGGTATGATCCAGGTTGACGAGCCGGCTGTTCGTGAAGGACTTCCGCTGAAAGAAAATGAACAAGCCGATTACCTGGCTTGGGCTGTCAAAGCGTTCCGTATCTCTACGTGCACAGTGCATGAAACGACTCAAATTCATACGCATATGTGCTATTGCGAATTCCATGACATGATTGATTCCATTGAAGCTATGGATGCAGATGTTATCTCCATTGAGACATCCCGTAGTCACGGTGAACTGATTCATAGTTTTGAAGAAAATACGTATGAGCTCGGTATCGGTCTTGGCGTATATGACATCCATAGTCCACGTGTTCCGAGCGTAGATGAAATGAGCAGCATGATTGAACGTGCCCTGCGTGTTCTTGATCCGAAGTTGTTCTGGATTAACCCGGACTGCGGATTAAAAACCCGTGGACAGGAAGAAACGGTAGCTTCCCTGCGTAACATGGTTGACGCAACCAGAATCGCTCGCACCAATCACGCTTCAGCTGCTGTATTGTAATCAGCTGCGAAGCAGCATAGCTTCAAAAGTAAAGCCGGACACCCCTTCGTTAAATGGGTGTCCGGCTTTTTATATGGTTACTTTTTGTAGTTACTTTTAACGTACATTCATTTCACTTGTAACATGGCGATCTCTGGCGTTCCTGCCCTTTTCTCACCACCATCCAAAGCTTACGACTAGATACTCTCTTCCAGCCATTGCTGCAACGGCATATCTTCGGTCAGTTCACCGAGCAGTATGTGACGGAACTCCCCATCCCCATCAATAACCATCGTTGCGGGCAAACCTGTAATACGATACATACCTGATATGTTGCCCGTCACATCAATAATCACTGGAAAATCAAACGCCTGCTTATCCATAAACTCACGGATCGTGCCCTTCGATTCCCCCACGTTAACAAACAGGGTTTCCACATCGTTCTGATAGTCCTGAGCAATCTGGTGAACGAGCGGCATCTCCCTTACGCAAGGTGTGCACCATGAAGCCCAGAAGTTAATCATGACGGCTTTGCCCTGATAATCGGACAGGCTGACTTGTTCCCCTGCTGAATTAACCGCTGTGAACTCAGGGGCTTTTGCACCTGCTTCAATAGCGTTGCCTCGCTGAGATTCGGGTGTCGATACATTTTCGAAAATGGCCCATGTACCTGCGA
The DNA here is from genome assembly GCF_984798905.1 of Paenibacillus sp. SRL342. Classification (NCBI taxonomy): domain Bacteria; kingdom Bacillati; phylum Bacillota; class Bacilli; order Caryophanales; family Paenibacillaceae; genus Paenibacillus; species Paenibacillus sp. SRL342. Next base: position 3,412,161 of record NZ_OZ481790.1, on the reverse strand, counting down.
GCAATGCAACTACACCAATCAAAATTGTAAGTGTACGTCTGCTTTTAAAACTCTTTTTCTGCAATAAACTCACCTTCACTTTAAACCAAGACTTTGATGAAATGCTGCATGGAGCGAACCGAATTGATCACAAAAGTCGTGAGTCGAGCCCTCTCCAACATTACGTCCATGGTTCATGAATATCACCTGATCCGCAATGTCGTCTGCAATCTCCAACTGATGGGTCGAGAACACGACCATGTGACCATCCTGTTTGATTCCCTTGAGCAGCTGAGTTAATTCCTGCATCCAGAATGGGTCCAATCCATTTGTTGGCTCATCCATGATGAGCAGTGGAGGTTTGGACAGCACAGCTTGAGCGAATAACACACGCTGGCGCATGCCTTTGGAGAAGGTCGTAACCCGTTTGTTCTTTTGATCCGCCAACCCTACCATGGTCAGTACTTCCTGCACTCTCTCCTTGGGAACTTTCCTTAGAGAAGCCCAGAACAGAAGTACTTCCTCTGCGGTCAGTCCCTGATTAAATTGATAATCGTCCGGCATATATCCGATCTGCTGTGAATAACGGTTGCGCTCCTTCAACCATCGCACATTGTTCACCACAACCTCACCGGAGGTAGGCCGAAGAATTCCGGCGATCATACGCAGCACTGTGCTCTTCCCTGCGCCATTCCCTCCACAGAGGGCAAGAACTTGGCCTGAAGTTATGCGAAAGGAGATATCCTGAACAATTTGTTGCTTTTTAATGGATTTACACAATTCCATCACTTCGAGTCCCACTTTATCCATGAGAACGCCCCCTCTCCCAGATTGCATATACCGCTACGACAGAGAAGGCAATCCAGAACAGGCATATCCCGATGAAGATCCAACTGCCACTGGGTTGCTGCACCCACTCCACCCATCGATAATATTCTGGTCCCAGAATAGAGCCGCCCCCAAGTTTGATCACGACATACAAGCGCACCAGCTCGGCCGGATTGATGAGCGTTAGCATAACCAGCAGCGGTTTCACCCACAGATAAGGCATCAGTCCCAGCACAGAGAGCAATAAGGTCGGCCACCCAATGACTGCGAAAAACCATACGGTCACGGAGATCGTCAACGACTGCCACCGATTACGCGACAACGAACCGATAAAGAGAGCCAGTGTCAGGAATAACAACACCAGTCCACAGGAAAATGCCAGAAAGAGAAGATATGTCATGACATCCATTGGATTCCCGATTACTCCGCTAATGACCCCCATCAGGCCGTATCCAAACGCAACAATGGTGATTAAAACAATCGAGAGCCCGAGATACTTGCCCACAATAAAAGACATCGTGCCGATGGGATACGTGGATAGCAGTTGCCAGCTACCGTCTTCCTTTTCGGATGTTAGTGAGAAGGAACCGAGGAATAGCGTCATTAATGGCAAAAGGTAGAGAATGAGATTCAACATGGAACCTGTGGTTCCCGAATATCCTTCAACCAGATTCTGTGAATTCAGAAGTAACAAGCTTAAACTAAAGGTACAAAAAAGGATCAGAAACGAATACGCCCAAGGATTGCGAAATCCCATTTTCACTTCTCGTCTTGCAATCTGTATCATATCTGACATCATTGATCACCATTTTCTATTGTCATTCCTAGTGGCCTGACTCTTCTTTCTTCTCACCTTCCTGGTGCATCTCATTACTGTCTCCTTCATCATCATGTCCGTGCTTACCATGCCCATGTTCACCCATCATGTCCATATTCTCCGTGTTCTGCTTCCAGTCATGAGAAGCAAGATCCTCAGCGGTCATAATGGTTCCCACACCTTGCTCTGCAATGAAAGCTTCAGCCGAGGGCTTGTCCTTAAAGTTAAGAATGCCATAGGCCATAGGCGTGCGTAATGAAGCGTCGTATACATACGTGGCTTTGCTGTATTCAATCCATTCCTTATCATTATAATCACGTACATAGTCCATGCCGATGTTATCGGTGCCATTTTCTGTTTTCCACTGGTTCATGCAACCGATATCATCGAACTTGTAATTTTGGCCGTCTTTCGTAGTGAGCTGTGTTGCATATGCGTCGTCCTTCACCTGCATTTTACAGATCGCACAGATATCCACGTCCTCATTGATCGGCAATGCCGCGTATTTTGTTCCGCAAGCGGTTAACAATACCATGCCAAACATAAGTACCATGACCAATGTCCATCTTCTATTCAAGCCTTTGTTCATTTTCGTAATACCCCCATATAGATGATTATAAAAGTTGCCATACCCAACAGAACTAACCCGAACATCCACACCATCTTGGAACCTGTAGCACTTTCCACTGACATGTTCAGATCAGATTTCGTATCCATGCTCATTCGTGGCGATTTGTCGGTAGTCCATTGTTCTCTGCCTTCTGTAAACAAGTCACTCAGAAAGACCATACCCGGTGATTGGAAAAAGAGCTGATACGCAGAATTTCGACTGACCAGTTGCTCATAAAAAGGATTGATGGCATAGGGAATTTCACTGATTCCATCCTGATTCAGATCGAGCCCCTGAAAAGAGTCCCAGTAGTTCTCCATCAGGACATTATTCGGGCTATCCAGCGCGGAAGCCTCAATGACATTGGATACCAATCGATTACGTGTAAACTCATTACCTTCTGCCAGGACCAGCTGGATTCCAACAAAATTCCGAAGCACCGCATTGCCACGGATCTCATTGCCTGAGGATTCTGCAATATTCATGCCGACACGATTACCCTCCACTACATTGTTGTGAACAGAAGATTGATGTACGTCATACAACAGAATCCCTTGGGAGTGAACATTGGTACTTTGTTTGCGAAAGGAATTCCCCGATATGACCGTATTCTTGACACCCATAATCATGGCACCTGTCATATTCTCCTCTCCGGTATTGTCCATGACAGAAGAGCCGTCAATGTACATACAGTGGATGCCATACCTTGTATGTAACAGCCTGTTATTTTGCACGGTAGACTTTCGACTGTTCTCCAGATAGATTCCATCCCTCATGCCAGTGATCTCATTGGCCTCAATGTAGCTATCATGGGAGTTGTACAGATCAATGCCATTGTCCTTCTGGCCACTGGAAGCAGAATCAGCCCCCAACCAAGTAATGTTGTTCCGTTGAATCGTTGCATGACTCGAATTCCGGATGATCATCCCATACCCTTGGGTCTGAATATGCATATCCGTAATTTCACTGTTTTTCCCTTCAACCTGAATCGCTGCAGTCTGTTCATTCGTATCATGTTCAATTGTAAAACCGCTCAATTTCACCCCATCCGAGCGAATCATTATCGTAGAGGTGGCTTCCGCATTAACAACTACGACCGTAGGATCACCCTGAATGGTGATGTTTTTGTCAATCGTCACCGGTCCAGAATAACGACCTGATGCAAGTTTAATGACTTCTCCAGGTGTAGAACGGTCAATCATAGGCTGAAGGGGAATGAGCTCACGATGTCCGGAGGAGGCCATGATTGCACCTTGCGGAAGAGATAGTAGGAGCATCATCATTCCGATTAGAAAAATTACACCCGTAACCCGACTCTTCTTACAACTGTCGAATGCACCCAATCCTTCCCGAGGATTACCCATGAATCTTCACGCGCAATTCTGGCTTCTTGTTACAGTTACTTATTGCTGTGGCAATGCATTCAACGAGTCTTACGTTAATCCCATGTATACGTTGGTTGTACACACCATCCCTCCATTCCACTTAAAATCCAACATTTCATGTCTCTCATTCATTGAAGCAACGTAATAAATGAAGCGTTATCACAATCCTGATCACAGTGTACTTAAAATGATATTTATTCCATATAGCTCAATTAGGCTATAGACGCTACATTTTTGTGTCGATATTGTGATGTAAATCAAAAAAAGCCGCCATATTGGCGACTTCCTGATTGAGAGTGTATTTTAATCATTAATTTCCTTCTTCCCTCTTACCCAGAATTCCGTAAAGAAACAGCTTGCCCAAGTCTTTTCGCACATTTACATTAAGTTTTTCTGCAAAAGATGGTTCGCTCAACATGGTCATGATCCCATTCATAAAAATCATGATGGCTTCTGCCGATACGCCTCCTTTTATTTTTCCCTCGGCTTTGCCTTGTTCGATCAGCTTCATAAGCTCAGGGATGACAACGTTTCTGGCATAATCCTCAACATGCTCTTTGAATGCTGGATCTTCGAACATAAAATTCTTAATGCCCTCACTATTCAACGTCTCTTGATTGTTTACGGATACCTCATACATTTTACTCATCTTATCTTCAAAAGGAATATCGGAGTTCATTACAAGGCTGAATTCCTTTCCCGATTCCTCAATTTGATGGTAAAAAATCTCCTTAGCCAATTCTTCTTTGCTTCCAAAAAAGTTATATATGGATGCAGGAGAAACACCAGCATGTTGCGCGATCTCCCTTACACCGATTTCTTTAAAATTTCGAGTCATGATCATATCGATTAGTGATTGCAGGATTTGCTTTTTTTTCTGTTCTCTGCGTTTTTCGAAGCCATTCATGGAATCTACCGTCCTATCCTCCGCGAATTATGTAACAAGATATCTCTATGTTATATTTTTATTGACATCTATTCAAGCTAGTAATATTATGTAACTGAAAAGAATATTGTTACATAATTATCCGTGGAGGTTGAGGTCAATGATCAAGGTCCACTCTTTAACCAAGATCTATTCAAACGGTAAGGGAATTAGGGATGTGAGTTTTGACGTTGAAGAAGGAGAGGTCTTTGGATTTCTTGGGCCCAATGGAGCCGGAAAAACAACTACTCTACGTCATCTGATGGGATTTGTGAATCCCTCCAGCGGGATGTCTAGTATCAACGGCTTAGACTGCAGAAAGGAAGCAGCACAAATACAGAAGAATTTGGGTTATGTGCCTGGTGAGATCGCATTTTACGATAACATGACAGGCATGCATTTTCTGGAATTTATTGATGATTTAAGAGGGCGTAAGGGCAAATCGCTCCGCGATCAATTAATCAACCGATTCGAGTTGGATTCGGGTCAGAAGATCCGCAAAATGTCCAAGGGGATGAAACAAAAAGTAGGGTTGATCGCCGCTTTTATGCACGACCCTGCGGTGCTTATCCTTGATGAACCTACAAGCGGGTTGGATCCGCTGATGCAGAGAAGATTTGTCGAATTGATTATTGAAGAAAAAAACCGGGGCAAAACGATACTCATGTCTTCCCATCTCTTTGATGAAGTCGATCACACTTGTGAACGTGTGGGCATCATACGAGAAGGGTCAATCGTAACCGTGGAGAACATAAACTCGCTAAAAACGACACTGCCGAAGAGCGTTGTAGTCGCTCTGGCGCATGCGGAGGATATGAAGGTCCTTCAAAATAACGGCCTCCTTTATACTGAATTGGGTCCCTTACGTGTGGAGATTAAGATTACGGATGGATATGACCAAGTGCTCAGGGTACTCTCCCAATGTAAGGTTATTGATATGGAGTGTCCTCCCCAAACGCTTGAGCAAATTTTCATGGACTTTTATGGGAAGGAGCAAATTTAATATGTCTTAGGCATTATTTAAAGCAAACATGCGGGCCAATCGGTTCATTTGGTTTCTTATTGTAGCCATTTATTCTTTTTACTCCATTATGCTGATAGGTATGTTCGATCCTGATAGTGTCGATGCACTAAAAGAAATGTTGAACATGCTTCCTCCTGAGCTCATCAATGCTATGGGAATGAACGTTGGAACCACTTTGCTCACCTTTCTTTCCGGAACACTTTACAGTCTTCTTCTCTATTTGTTCCCCATGATTGTTTCCATCATTACGAACCACCGAATAATGGCCGCTCATGTTGATAAAGGAAGTATGTCCTATCTGCTTTCAACGTCCAACTCAAGAAAACGTATTGCTGTTACCCAAGCGGTTTACAGTCTGATTTCAATAACAGCGATCTTTTGCTGGATTACGGTACTAACTCTTGTTGTATCATCTATCATGTTTCCGGGGCTTATGGATATTAACAATTTCATTTGGCTTAATCTTTACGCCCTTCTGATGTATTACGCCATCAATGGCATCTGTTTTTTCGCATCTTGTTTGGCAAATGAAAGCAAGTATAGCCTTGGATTCGGGGCCGGTGTTCCTGTAGCGTTTGTACTACTGCAAATGCTGGGCGATTCAGGAGAAACGTTAAGCTGGATTAGCAATATGTCATTATATTCCTTGTTCGATCCGGTGCGATTGTTCGCAGGTGACAGCTACGCGTATGTGGGAATGGCTGTGTTCGCAGGACTTGCAGCACTTCTGTATGCTGCAGGAATTATTATTTTTGATAGAAAAGATTTGCCTATATAATCCGGGTATAGTTTGATCTACTCCCGCAAAGGGCAGCAATGATGGATTAACGTAAACGGGACGAAGCATGGATAAACCTCTGCTTCGTCCCGTTTGAACGTGTGCGACTTCCGTTGAATCATTTATTCAAATGGATAGGTCCAAAATGTTTCTCTGCCAAAACGTTTCTTGATTTCTTCGTTATTCAGCTCACGATTTCCTACAAGCTCTGCTGCTTGGAATTGTGAACGGTGGGCACGAATCGACGCCATTTTCCGATCCAAAAATTCGGATACGTCAACGAATACATCCGGTTTGCCAATGTACTGTTCCTGATTATTAGCGAACGCAACGCAGTGAACCATCGGACGTTCATCCACAGGAAGTTTAGCGATTGTACGTATAACAGCGGCTCCCGTTGCATCATGATCGGGATGAACACTGTACCCTGGATAGAACGTAATGACCAGCGTGGGGTTCAACTCTTTAAGTAGCGACGTAATGGTATCTTCCAATAACTGTGGGTCTTCGAACTCCAGCATTTTATCGTGGAAACCCAGCATTCTCAGGTCCTGAATACCAATCGCTTCAGAAGCTTCGATGAGTTCCTTTTTACGGATGGCAGGCAACGTCACTCGGTTGGCAAATGGAGGAATCCCCATATTGCGCCCCATCTCGCCAAGTGTTAGACAAGCATAGGTTACATGGGCACCGCCATCTATGTATTTGGCTAACGTTCCCGATACAGAGAAAGCTTCATCATCTGGATGTGGATATACCACCAAGATGCGCTCATGCTCGTTGTGTGTAGTATTCATGGTTATTCAATCCTCCGCTTTCATCAGAACATCTCTCGGCTTAATTGTAACGCCACAACTAGTTTACCTTGGCTGTCGTGACCGGCGAGAATCAGTCTTTCTTGTTCCTGCTCATCAATATGTGTAAGTCCTTCGGCGTAAAGCCATCCCTGCGTTGTTTTCAGACCAACACGGTATGGACCTGTACCTGAAATGGACCCCTGCGTATATCGTATGGCCGCATTGGTAATGAATGCCGATGCTGGATGTTTTGTACTGTCCATGTGTTGTGCGTAAGCACCTGACGTAAGTTCTAGATGTACGTATAAGTCCTGATCAGCAAGATTATTGATCCGGAGCTGAATGTCTTGAGGTTTAATCGGTTGCATAGCGGCCTCCTTGTCTAATGTAATTGTACGAATTTCATTTTAACATAACCACAAGAGAATATACATGGAGTGACCCTGTCGACCTCTCATAGAGCCCTCTCATGATGATTCCAGTTTGAAAACAAGAACAGATTTGCGTGGTTTTTTCTCTTTTTATTCATGGATCATATCTATATTATGAAGTGTAGGTAAAAACGACCGTGATGAAGAACCTTGAATTCTAAATGAATCTTGCTCCAACATGTTTGGAAAGGAGTTTAACTCGACTTGAAATCTCTAATACAACTACTTCATTTTGGCTATCATCAGGCCATGAGCTGCATATTTCCCGTAGCGATCTTTGGAACACTGGCCCTGTCCAGTGTAATTCCTATTCCTTTCCTTCATCGGTATGATGCCATTCTGCTCGTATTACTTGCTGTGCAGTACCTGATGTATCGAAGCGGCTTGGAAACCCGGGATGAAATCAAGGTCATCTGTGTATTTCACATTATTGGCCTGGTGCTGGAGATTTATAAAGTATGGATGGGATCTTGGTCTTACCCTGAGCCAGCATACACCAAAATCCTGGGTGTCCCTCTTTATAGTGGATTCATGTATGCAAGTGTAGCCAGTTTTATGTGTCAGGTGTGGCGAAGACTGCGAATGGACATGACCGGATGGCCTGGTTTTGCACCTTCGATGCTGCTCGGAGCAGCCATCTATATTAACTTTTTCACTCATCATTTTATGCCCGATTTTCGCTGGTGGCTGACGGCGCTTGTATTCATTGTCTTCTGGAAAACCTGGATTATTTACCGGGTACGAGCAACGACCTATCGAATGCCCTTATCGCTTGCTTTTATCATTGTTGGTTTCTTCATTTGGACTGCTGAGAATATCGCTACATTCTTCAATGCCTGGAAATACCCTGATCAGCATGATGCCTGGCAACTGGTTAGTTTTAGTAAGATCAGTTCGTGGTTCCTGCTGGTCATCATCAGCGTTATCATCGTTGCGCAGCTCAAATATGTAAAGGCCAATCGAACCGCAGGTGATTCAAAGTCCAGTTAATTATTCATTCTCTAACCGTAAAACAGCAGCAATCTTAGACTCGTACCTAAAGTCTTCGAATGCCGCTGTTTTTTTGCTGTATTAATGCATTTCTCACCTAAATGGTAATTCTGTATACGTCTTAAGCATCAAATACTGTTGTCTGCTTCAGCACCAGTTTCCCTCCAGCTTCAATTTCAAGCTCATAGATGCCATTCTCATCCAGTTCACATAGACAGGCACTTCTGCTGAGCATCTCGCTTCCTTTCACCCATTCAGGAATATGAAGTTTCGTATGGATCCGCCGGTCCGCGACAAGTTCTGCCCGGAAGAAGCCCGTGCTCCGATTCCATGTACAGGACATTCTACCTCCTGGTATGCACCAGTCATGAATGGAACCTCGTACCCACCGTTCTGGCAATGCCGGCAGCAGCTTGATGCGATGTTCTGACACATAGAGCAGCATTTCCTGTACTGCATTAACCCAGCCCATATTGGCATCCAGCTGAATCGGAGCTGCGGGCATGGACATACATATTCCCATATTGCGCCAGTCATTATGCAAGGTATACCCATTACTCAGAACACAGGAGCGCGCAAGAATATCGAGACTTTCCAGCGCCCGCTCACCATTGCCAAGTCGAGCATATATGGATGACATATGTGCAAGGGACCAACCACTCTGAGCACCAAGCCTTCGCTGATCAACTGCTGTCTCGAACGCTTGGAACAGTTCTGGCTGTTCTTCATGGGTGAGCTCCTGTCCTGGAAAAACAGGATACAGGTGTGAAAGATGACGATGATCACGTCGATCTTCAAACGCAGGATGCAGCCATTCTTTCACAGCTCCCTCCGTATCAATTAGATAGTCGGGCATATGCTCCAGCATGGCTTCCCAGCACGGAATCTTAGTCGTATGCACTCCAGTTAGTCGACTGGCTGCAATGACATGCTGTAGCAGTTCTTTAATAATAGCAATGTCCATGGTGGCATTAATGGCTGTAGGCATAGGATGCGCCAGTGGCTGTCCATGCTTAGGCATAAAATTCTCAGGTGTATTCTCTGGCGAAACAGACGGGTATATCTTGTATTTTCCGTCTTCACCCAGCACCAGAAAATCTTCATAGAACTGAAGAGCCTCCTTCATGAAGGGCAAGGCTTCCTCCAGCAGAAACTGCTTATTCCCAGTGAACTGATAATGTGCATAATAATGTCTGGCGATCCATCCTGCTGCTCCCGTCCAATTCATGATTACTGGAACAATCTGGTTAGGCACGCCGATACCCGGTGTTGTTCCAGCGGGAATGTAAATCCCTCGGCAGCCGTATAACTTACGAGCATTGTCCCGAAAATCATCTATTAATCCGTTGTAATAGCGGAACAACGAACGATTCAGATTGGATAAACCACCTACGTCAGTGTGCCAATACATCATTTGTACATTCTCATTCGCCATATTGTGGCCCCAGATCAAGCGATAATCTCCACCCCACAAGCCGTATAATCCAAATGGCAATCCGCTATGTTCAGAGGTTCCACTGATAAATAGATATCGACCATAGGCCCACATTTTGCGCACGAACCCTTTAGGTGCTTCACCTTCATAGGATTCCAGAAGCAAGTCTTCATTACAGCGCCCGTCATCCGTTTTATCATCCAGATCTAGCTCAGCGGACCGAATCAACGGTTGATGCAGTGAGATATGCCGATCCAGCAACGTATTGTAGTCGCTCTCAAGCGATGCGAGTTCCTGCTTCAACCGTGTCCATTCCTGCGCTCGTCTGCCCGTAGCAAACATTTTAACAAGCACAAGCACTTTTCCAGAGGTATGGAAATGAAGTTGCCTGCTAAGCATGTCTTCGTTAGTTTCGCTTTCCTTTTGTTGATCATGACTCGCACCAGGGATTTCGTTCAATTGGATCAGTCGCAGCACCGCTCCGTAGTCCTGTCCATCGTCATTTTGCCCGCCATAGCACAGGTAGTCTCCACTATGATCCCGATCGATTCTTATCGTTATAGACGACTTTAGTACGTTGAACTCATCGTCTTCTCTTACCCGGTCGCCCTGCGGGAATTGCAGACCTATCGTCCCCGACAGCAATGAATGCTCAGCCGAACCTGTTCCCTGCGCACTTGCTCCATCATTCCCTCTATGAGTCCGGATCTCATAGACAATACAATCGTCTGCACGCGAGACGAACAGACTTCTTGTATAGTTGTGACTTCCGTCCTGCCAGCACACCAGAACTTCCCCTGTGTCCATATCCAGTTCCCGCCGATATTTGCGAAAAGCGTTATTACACGTCATGCCCACCGTCATGGTAGCCAGTGGATATCGGGAGGACAGCCTGGACGCGTAACCTTCTGCTTGCAGTGTACGGGTCAGATGCCAGCTTGCTTCTAAATATCGTTCCTCATCCATTAACTTACGGGTTTCTGATAAGGTATGACTGACATCGGGCAGCTCATCTTTGCGCCCCCAATGCCATAATTCACTGTGCTGCAAGAGCACAGTTTCCGCCTGAATTCCGCCTTGCACTGAAGCACCAAGTTTACCGTTTCCAGAAGGTAGCGCTTCTCGCCACATCCCTTGCCACCAAGAAGAGGGATATTTCATCAACAACTTGTTCCTGTCCGGCCGTATGCCTGTAGTGTCTGTCTGGTCCTTGTGTTGGTTCACGCTTCTTCCGCCCCAAGTCTCTCCATCTCAATACTGGCTAGCAAGAACGGGGCTACGCCCATTTGCACATCGCTAACGACCTGTTCACTGATGTAATATTCATAAGAACCGTCTCGATACTTCTTCCCACCGAGTCCGGCACCGTGACAGATGTGGTGCAAGTGCACCCCTTTTTCATCTTCAGTGACTAACCGCTTCAATATTCCTGCATAGGCATGATCAACGACTTCACGGTCCAGTTCAGCCAGATAATGTAACCGGATGCCTTTTGCGAGTGCATAGGTCAGCATACAGGAAGCAGAGGCTTCCAGATAATTGCCCGCTCTTCCGTTCTGATCCATCACTTGGTACCAGAGTCCACTATCATGATCCTGAACATGAGCAATCGCGTATGCCATTCGTTCAAATATGCCCATAATCTGTCCGCGCTGTGGGTGATCCACGGGAAAGTGCTCCAGTGCATCCACAACGGCCATTGCATACCATCCCATGGCCCGGCCCCAAACATGAACGGATCGACCAGTATCTTGAGCGCACCAGCGTTGTTCCCTGCTCTCATCCCAGGCATGGTGGAGTAAGCCATTACGCGGATTACGGGTCTTTCGCTCGATCAACAAAATCTGTCGTGCCACTTCATCGAAGCTCTCGGGATGATCGAAGGTGCTCGCATATTCCGCCAGAAAGGGTGAAGACATATAAATACCATCCAGCCACATCTGAAACGGATATATTTTTTTATGCCAGAATCCACCTTCACTTGTCCGTGGCTGTCCTTTAAGCTGGTCAACCAGGTGCTGAATCGCCTTAACATATTTGTCATTGCCTGAGTTCTTCCACTGGCTGAACAGATTTTTGCCTTCATTGATCATGTCCAGATTGTAATCATTCAACTGGTAGGTCCGAATGGTACCGTCATTCTCGATGAGGTCATCCATGTGACGCTGGACAAGTTCCGCGTAGCGGGTTTCTTGATTCCATTCGGCGGCGCGTTCCAGTGCCATCAGCGTCATCCCGCCAACGTAGCCCCATTTGCCTGCAATCTTGGGATGATTGCCATTCTGGCATTCGGAAAGCAAGGTATCTGCTATTTTGACAGACATTCTGCGTTCCTGTGTCACTGCCTTTGTCGAAGTTCCAACCATATCGAAATCCTCCTTCTGATGGATTATGTCATCTGTACCGTTCATTCGGGGTTTAACGTTCTGACGATTACATCAAAGGATGAAGACCTTCCCACTTCACAGTCCAGCTTCCATCCCGTGGAAATCCCGGATTCGCTTGTTCTCCTGCCCCTGTCCAGCCGGCGGCCATCATGGCGACAGCGGTTAGGAGACCACCGTTCCCGGGAAGATATGCCCACAACCCTGCTCTCTGATAGTTGTGTCCATTAGGCAAATACGTGTTCTTCGTGGCATCCATCATCAGGAAATCCACTGCAAGCTCTGGTTCATTCAATCTGGCTGCGGTCATCGCGCACATCGGAAAATCCCAACCCCAGGCGGTTTCCCAGTCCCAGCATTCCTTGACCTTGAGCAACGTATTTCTCATGATCTCCGGATCTATTAATGAACCTGGCAATAGTCCAAGTGCTCCAACCATCGAGGGATGATCATGGTTTTTAACGGTGTAAGTGTCCGGACAATTCTCGTGTGCGAGATAAACTCCTTTCTCATGTCGAGGTTTAGCCATGTGTGAAGCCACTCTTCGCCAGTCTGGATTGGCTGGATGATTCAAACGCTCTGCCCACAGGATGGCTATCTCCAAACCGAATTTCCAGTACTCCAGTTCATAGGGCGGATTCAAACTATCGCTCATGGCGTGATTCTCCTGCGCAGGGATAAGCGGCGGACCTAGCAGATACACTTGCCTTTTCCCATCCCAATGGGCATAGGAAACCATAAATTCAGCCGCTTCAAATACGATATCCTTATACCTTGTTAACATGGCAGGGTCAGGCCGGGACAGATAACACATCTCAGCTAGTGCCATGGGATGTGGTTGCTGCCAGATCAATCCCGGAGCTACCGGCGACGGAGTCTGACGCCCGTTATAACCCACCATTTTGGGCCATCGCGCGCCGACATAACCTTGAGAGCTTGCCAGTTCTCGGGCTTCTGGCAGGATGGTCAGGTACCAGTCCATACTCTTGCACAACAGATCGGTCCGATTCCAGAGCGGAAAATGCGCTGCATGCCACCAATGCATCTCCAGATGCATTTTGCCGAACCAGCTGTTATACATATATCCGGTCTCTTGCGGTGGCATGGACCCACCACTGTGCACCGCACTCAGGAACTGGGATAGGACCACTCTGCGCTCCAGTTCAGCGGCACGCGGATCCGTACTGCCTTCAAAATCAATTACTCCGCCATCATTCCAGAACTGATTCCAGTGGACCGAGCTTGATCGCAACACTGTATCTGCTGGCAAGGTTTCCGGCTTATGTGCAGCAAAAGATACACTGCACGACCAGATGTCCGAGTCTGGTACGGCCTTGGGAGATAGTGTGAATTCATGATTTCCTGTCTGTTCCAGTTGGCCTGCGTCCCAGATCCATTCCAATGCATACTCATCTTCATCCAGCACACGTTTCAATGATGCGGAAGTCGAAGTGACCGATGTCAGCACAGTAGAATGTCTGTCATGTTGCTTCCAGTCGGGGAATACTGATTTTGACCAGCTCCGGTCTGTCATATCAGGCGATGGAAATACAACAAACAGTTGCAGACGCTGCTTACGGATTAATTCGGATTGTACACGAATGGCTATACAATCGAGCCGTGGGTCACAGGCTGTCTCTACTCGCACTTCTTCCCCCTGCACGGTAAATTCACTGTGCAGAATTCCGGTCCATAGAATCAATTCCTGACGTACCGGGACGACATGGGTGACGTCCGTCTCCTGACCATCTTCTCCTAGCAAACGAAATGAAATGCGTCCAAGCTGAAGTCGATGCGGGTTCTGCCTAAGCCAGTGATAGGCTTCTTCCTTGTCTTCGGGCTTCATGGGGTATGGCACTTTGCGGCCATATGTCTCAAATGCCTGATAGACAATATCCTCATCTCCGAATACATGATGACCGCCCGTATAATGCCAACCCCAGTTGGATTGTGTACCAAGAGGTATTTCATACAGATCTGGATATGTCTGTAGTCCCGTAAAATCAGCACTGAATGCAAATTCTCCATTACCTACAGATAAAGGCGATCTGGGCTCAAGCTGCGTTAATACCGGATGATTCCTGGTGACGACTGATTGTCGATCCATCAATGGGTCTGCCTCCTTATCATTCTATGGGGTTCAACTATGGATCAAGATTCCCGTCCTACACCCTTGCGGCTTCGCATTATCTCCCTGTACTTGCCCGGTGTAATGTCTTTGTATTTTCGATACACACGAATAAAGCTGTTCTCATGCTGATAACCCACCATCGTTGCGATCTCGGAAATTCTGTAATCCGTATCCAGCAATAGTTCACAGGCACGTTCCATCCGAAGCTTAGTGAAATATCCGTGGATGGTATCACCCATTTCCTGTTTGAACAACTGGCTTGCCAAACTGCTTCCGATCCCGGCATGCTCGGCAATCTCCTGAATGCTTACCGGGTCTTCCAGGTGCTTGTTCATAAACGTAATCATCTGTTGACACAGTATGAAATCCTTGCTGAGCATAAGACTACCGAACCAATCAGCCAAACCTTCGATCTGGCTTCGCAGCACTTCACAGACAGCCTCTAGATGCATGGTCCGCATATCGACCATTTCGAATCCACAGCCTTCTGTCTCGCGCTTCAGGCGAATACGTTCAAGTGTAGCTGCAACAGCTTCAAGAAAGGCCAGCGCTGATGAAGGATGCCACTGCTCGTGGGTCATTCGACCGACTATCTTGTCAAAAGTTCTCAGGGCTTCTTCACCCCTGCCTGCTTCGACGGTCTCCGTCAGTTGAGTCATGAATTCATGTTCTTCCAATGTGTTCTCGGTCGGTTGCAGACCCGAGATCTCGTCAAATGAAATAACTCGTTCATACCCCTGGTAGAATCTGTAATCCAGCGCACTCTCCGCCTCATGCATGGCTCGCTGAAGTCGCATGAATCCGTCGTGCCCCCCGCTTACGCCGCTCGACACCTGAAACTTGAGTAAACGAGGAATCATGCCAATGGTCTCTCTTATTGCTGTCGTTATGCTCTTGCTACCGCCAGAATGAAGCGGTTGCAGCATCACGAGCATCCGGTCTCTGCCCAGATCGGCTGATAACACTCGCCATTGTCCAGACAACAGTTCAGCTATGATATTACCAATGGCAAATTTCAGCAGGGAGTGATCTGACTTCCTAAAGCGCTCACACCAGGCCTTATAATTGTCAATCGACAACATGGCAATAGAGAGTGGCTCATCGCTCCAATCCTTGAAATAACGGCACCATTTCTCGCTAATTTCCCGACTTCCTGTCATATGTCCGTTATAGATATCCGTCAGAAATTTGGATGAAGCTTCCGGAAGGGTCTGCCTGAGATTGATGGCCTGCTGAGCATGATCCGTTAGCAGTTGACCCGTTATTTTCTCCAGATCAATCTGCTCCGGATGGATTCTCTCCTGGTCGTACCCGCTGAGCAGTTGTCTCATGCGTCTTACCGGTCTAAAAGCAGCTGCATTGTAAACTGTGATCGTAACCGCTCCTGCTATAAGAGCCAACAAAGATACGATAAAAACAATATTGCGGATCTTCTGTGCATTAGCCAGGAGACTGTCTTGTGATATCACGGACAGATAGCGCCATCCGGTGTACGGTGAAATGGTCTGTGAAGCCAGTAAAAGCTTACCTTCATGTTTAAACTCACCAAGCTTTTCACCATCCAGTTGGGTGAGTACATGACTGACCGCTTCCTCTCCGACGGCATAATTGCCGAGATCATATAAAGGCTGGTTGTTGGTGTCGAGGATGAACCGATGGCTGTCAAGGTCGGAGACGGATGAGAGCAGCATGTGCTCGAACATCTTCTCTGTCTTGAAATTAACTGCGATAATCCCTTTCAACTCGCCAGCGATCATTATTTTTCGGTAAAGTGTAATTTGCGGCATGGACGCACCAGAAGATGTGGAAATCTCACGTTGTTTGACCAGCATGGGACGCTCTTCAAGTTCATCGGCAACGCTAACCCAATCCGAATCCGGGAAATTAACCTTGCTGGAGCTGTAGCCTTGTGGGAAGGCAACAATGCTCTCCCGATTCATGTCAAAGATGTAAGCGCTCTTAATAAATGACGTACTACTGATTAATGTTTCCAGAAATTGTACCAGTTCCGTAATATTGCGGTATGATCCCTGTACTTCATTGGTGAGAAATCGGTATACATTACTGTTCAGTGCAATTTTCACCGCAATCTGATCACTTTCCCGAATCACTTCATCAATATCATTCATGCTGATACGCAGCATCTGGTGTTGCGGCTCACTTAATTCCTGCTGTAACACCGATTTGGAAGAATAATACGTCGTCATCCCCACCGCAATAATAATCATGAAGACAACAACAGTCAGAATCAGCAGCAGCCGGGTCTGGGTATTGGTGACATTGAATTTTAGCCACTTTAAGAAGGAAAGGGTCACAATTATCCCACCTCATATGCAATATACCGATATTATACCGTTCCCATATGCCCAATACGACCCGGTCCAACAGCCTATTTTCTCCCTCTAAAAAGATGATTTCTCCAATTTCTCCGGTGTTCCAACCCTTTCCATAGCGAAAACCGGCGTGTTTATCTGCCATTCTTGCATGGAAATAGTTTCAAGCCCAGCAAGAAGTACAATGCCGATCCCATGGGTATCATTCAGATTCCAACCCAGTTCATGCTTGTAATAGTGATTCGTGAAGGAGTAGCTGGAGCCACGACATACACCGTATACATTGCCTCTTTTATCAATTGTGCGCTCCGAAATCCCCTTCCACCCTTGATACGCCGCTTGTGCATAGGGTTTCGGATCCAAAAGCCAGCCCTTTCGCACCCCTCGGGCATACGCATAGATGAACATGGAGGTACAGGATGTTTCCTCATACGACTCCGGGTCCGTTAATACCTGATGCCACAGTCCGTTTCTGCCCTGCAATGCCAAGTACCCTTCACACAATTCCCTGTAGAACTGAATGAGAACTGTATAGGATGGATGCTCTTGAGGAAGGGCCGTCAGCAGCTCCGATATAGAGAACAACACCCAGCCGTTGCCCCGACCCCACGGGGTCCGTGTTGGCTCACCTCGCTCCACATCGAATACATGGGACATGATTTGACGCTCTGGAATATACAGATACTTTTTATACAAAAGAACCTGTCTTGCCGCTTCATCCAGCAGCTTATCGTCACCCGACCATTCGGCGTATCTACACAGGAACGGGATGCTCATATACAGATCATCACACCACATCGTGTTATCCATTGATCTGGAGACACCAATCTTGCGGTATAAAGTGCCATCTTCCAGACGGGACTGTTGATGCAAAATATAGTCAGCGATATGAGCTGCCGTCTCTGAAACGCCGTCCAACTTGCGTTCCCGATCGGCAAGCAGCATGGTGGCGCCGAAAGATCCACAGTCGTCCAGGCTGTCGATATGGGAGAGCTGATTATTCAGCCCAGCTGCACCATAACGCTCTCTGTCCCATAAGGAGTAGCTGAAACGTGAAGAGGCAAATTCAATGTGATTCAGCACGTAATCTCGAATATCCGATCGCTGACCTGCTTTGCCGAGCTGAAGCAATCCGTATAATGTGACGCCTAGGGGATAGTTCCATCGGCCGAACCATTCATTTTCCAGAAATGGACGTACCTCTCCGTCTGGCAACTCTGTTCGCCAGTATACGTCTTCACCTGTTCCGCTACGAGCAGTCCGCTTCATCTTCTGGCAGGAAGCCAGATCAATCTCCTGTTCCGCTTGAAAAGAACCCAGGTACAGCCACTTGCCTCTGTGCCCTTTCACATCCAGTGCGGGTGTCAACATCTCATCTGTAGTTGCATCCATACGGAATCCCCAATCCCGGTCTCCACATACACAGTTCGCTGTCAGATCTTGCGCGGCAGCAGACAATGGCAGTTCCAAGCAAAAGCGTCCGGCCTGCTCTTGGTGGAATACCACCTTACCCTCCACCGAGAATTCAATCGGGCTGTAAGCCTCACCAGAGATTAGCACAGTCTCCTTGCCACATTTCGTACCACTTATCTTCGTCCATGCATACGCAGACATGCCACGGGTCAGTCCATACATCCGTGCCAACTGTCCATAAGGCGATGCCTTCTCGGGGGCTTCCTCCCGTGGCAACCAGTTAACGCCAGTGGCCTTCTCTCGCATGGGGCCAGAAGGAATTTCCGACAACGGAAAATCCAACGGCTCGCTGTAGAGCCAGCCTTCTTCCCCATCTCGTTCGAGCGAAGGCACAATGAAGTGGAGTGGTTTGTTCTTCCGGGAGCCAGTGCCAAACTGGCCACCTACCCCCTTTTCCCCTAATTTGAATTCAAGAACGAAATGATTCCAGCCTCTGACCATTCCACATTTCAGTTTCAGAACAGGTATAGCTGGATATTCCTCTTCAGGTGCAGAACCGTAGATCAGCACACCATTATGATATAGCCTAACAGGTCCGAAGCAGGTGATATGAAAAATAAATTCCTGATCACTGTCACTCCACAGTTTGGCCCATGCATAGACCTGTTGTCCTCTCTGCATGTCGGGGAATAGATCCTCCAATGGAAAATCATAGCGGTGATCATTGGACTTGCGCACAAGTCCTGGCCTACTCACTCTGTAGACCGGGGGATGCGGAGGATTGGCTCCAATATATCTTCCCGCAATGCTCATCAGGGCGTGCATAACGTCTTCACCACTCTGATAAGCCATGCTCTCCTCCGGTTCAAAATACACAGCTCTGCTCATGTCACTTCTCCCTCCCTTTGTGCGTGGGCACTCTGCTGTTCCAACCACCAAGCACTTCGTCTATGGAAATAGGCCGATGCTCTTCCACAGATCGCCACACTGCTTCTCCAGCGGCAACGGAATAAGCGCCGTCTTCAGCGCCAGACAGAATTCGGTAAGGGCGTCTCTTATCTTCGCCGAGGAAAATATCCTCCAGCAGCAGTGGATCTCCTCCTCCATGTCCGCCTTCACGATGAACAACATGGATCGTTTCTTTTGAACCAAAGAGCGGAAAGTAATCGATCGTCTGGACGGGTGTGGGAAAAGGCGTCCGGGCCGGCATGTGATACTCCAATGTTTCTAGCCTGCCCTTCGTGCCATTTACCGCCAAACGGTACCCTTCGTATGGAAGTGAGAAATTGACCGAATAACTCATCAGCGCGCCGCCGCTATATTTCACGGTTGCGGCATACGTGTCTTCAATCTCAATGGTGGAATCGAAGATACACTGGTCGGGACGGTATGAAGTGTAGGGAAACTCCTGCTGGCTTGCTGTACCGAGTTGGTTCAGATGGTCATCCGGTACCCGAATCTGACGACTCCGGGACGTCCAGCGGGAATAATAGGCGCAATCTTCTGAGACATGGCATGTACGGCAATGTCTTCCGTCCTCCTGTGCCGGATTCCATTCGCCTTCAGCCCCGTAATAGTTCAGTGCTCCATAGGCAAAAACTTCAACTGGCTTTTGATTGATCCACCACTGGACCAGATCAAAATGGTGAGTACTTTTATGGACCGACAGACCGCCCGAGAATGCCCGTTCACGGTTCCACCGTTTAAAATAACTGGAGCCGTGATGGGTATCGATATACCAGTTAAGATCGATGGAAGTGACGCGACCGAGTTTCCCCTCCTGAATCAATTCCTTGATGCGCATGTGGATCGGCATGTACCGATAATTGAACGTTACGATGACGCTGCCCTTACTCCTTGCTTCTGCTTCAAGAATGCGTCTGGCATCAGCGCCTGTAGTCGTCATCGGCTTTTCGGTGATAACATCGAGATCCCGCTCCAACGCGGCAACAATATAGTGGGCATGAGTATCGTCCCTGCCAGCCACGATGATACAGTCAGGCCGAGTCTCATCGACCATGACCCCGAAATCCGAAGCGCCATATACCGATACTTCTGTGTGCTCAGGAAAACGGGTACGATAGACTTCAAACCGTGCAGGATCTCTATCCAGCAGGGCGACAACCTCTGAATTATGAGAGAACAGCTCATGAATTGGTTTTGCAAATTGTCCCAATGCTCTGCCGCTGACCCCACATAGGGCATATCTCTTTTTCATTTTCTCACCTTCTCATACCATTCCTGTACACGCTGGGTGACCACTTCGCCCCCGGAAGCATTCCATTTCTTCACATATTCATCATAAGCCTCGATTGGCAGCTCGCCGATGACAATCTTGGTCAATACCTCTTGAAACAACTTGTGAGACTGGATATCAGGAAAACCTTCATACACAGAGGCTGGCAGACCGTCACCCGCAATTTGCCGTGCATCGGCAGTACTGACTTCGAACATGTCTTTGACCATTTGCTGCTGATCTTCCGGATATGTCTCTTCAATTCGCTTATTCATGTCTTCTGCTGTAGTGAGATTCTTCATACCCAAGGCAAGCGGTTTGTTGTCAGCAGGTGGGAGAATGACTTTGCGTCCATCCTTGACTTCATGCTGCTCACCTTCAAGACCAAAGCGACCGAACTCATCATTTTCAGGATTATAGAAGAAGTCCAGCAGCTTCAGCGCATTTGGCGCATTATCCTGTTTGGTGGCTGGGATCATCCATTCCGGTTCACCCATGCTCTTCTGGGTGACAAAAGCTTCAAACCCTGCGGCTTTGGGTAACGGCATCGCTGCAATGTAGGCATCTGGTGCCTGGGTCAGCATCGCATTGTACCGATCTCGCACATTTGCAGGCAAATGGTACCAGCTGCCTACGAGGTTATTATTGATTTTGGCCTGCCACACTTCCCCTTTGTTCAGGAAGGTTTCATTGTCCAGCAGTTTTTCCACATATAACATGCGAATGAACTTGATTGCTTCCCGCATATTGTCGGTAGTTCCTGCGTACTGGATCTTTCCATCGTATTCATCCCATTCGGGATAACCTTCCCACATCGCTACCCCGTACATCGCAAACAAATGGTCCATCCATCTGCCGAATTCCCTGCCGCTTGTTGGCAGTTCATCCGGTTTGCCGTTGCCATTCGGGTCCTTGTCACGGAAAGCTGTAAGCAGCTCGACATAATCATCAGTGGTCTTTGGCATCTCCATGCCCACCTTATCCACCCAATCCCGACGAATTAACGGTGCACGTTCAGGCACAAGGAATACCTTGGGTACATAATAGATTTTGCCATCAGGGGAAGCAGAGCGAACGATATCCCAAGCTTCCTGAGGAATACTCTCCCACACATGGGGTGCATATTCAGGCAGGAGTTCATCCAGTGGTAACGCGCCTCCCTGCTGAATCAGTGTCTGCTCAATGCCTCCAATCGGACGCAGGATATCTGGCAGTTCATCGGAGGCAATCATCAGGTTCAAGTATTCGGATGGCTCCGAACCGGGAGGCGTTGTAATGAGCTCATACTGGACCCCCGTCTGTTCAGCAATGTATTTCACATGCGGATTATCCGCAGTTGGCAAGCTGCCAACGCCCATATGGCTTTTGAATACTTTGACTTTTACAGCTCCACCACTGCCTTCGCCGTTACCAACGTCATTTCCGGAACTTGTAGTAGCAGAGCCACAACCAGCGACCAACAGCATGGCTAGACTGAGCATTAGCGGCATCATCTTGCGACTCAGTTGTTTTCTCATGGAATCATCCCCCTGAACATGGTTTATTCTTTCAGTGATCCGAGCAATGAACCTTTCACAAAATACTTCTGTAGATAAGGATACACCAAAATAATGGGAACGCTTGCAAAAAGTATCGTCGCTGCCTTTAACGTGGTTGTATTGAAGTTGTAATCCCCAAGAAACATATTTACCTGGGCCAGTTCCTCCGGGCTGGTTAAATACGCTCGCAGCTTCATCTGCAAAGGCCAGAGCCCTGGATCACGTAGAAACAGTACCGCCCGCTGGAACGTGTTCCAGTATCCCACCGCATAGAACAGACTGACCGTAGCCAGAACCGGCTTGGATAGCGGCAAATAAATCTGAAACAGAATTCGGAAGTCATGGCAACCGTCGATTCGGGCCGTGTCATCAAGTTCTTTGGGCAAGCTCATGAAAAATGTACGCAGAATGACCATATTAAATGTGCCAATTACACCAGGAATAATCAGGGACCAGATGGAATTCATCATGCCCAGCTCCCTCACCGTCAGAAAGAACGGAATCATCGGTGCATTGAAAATCATCGTAATTACGATGCCCAGCATCACTTGTTTGCGGATCATGAATTCTCTGCGCGATAACGGAAAAGCGGTCAACACTGAAAATAACATACTAAGCGCAGTACCCACTACCGTAATAAATACGGTTACACCAAACGATTGCCATAAGCCCGAGCTTTGTAGAATGTGTTTCCATGACGCGAAAGTAAAGCCAACGGGCCACAGAAATACTTCTTTGGAGTCTGCCGCAACCGGCGAACTCAGGGAAACCGCAAGCAGATGTAGCAATGGAAGGAGCATCGTAAAGGCCGCAAGTGTCAGGAAAATGTAGTTGGCGGTTTGGAACAGCTTTTCTCCAATCGTCTGCTTGATCATTACCACAACCCCTCTCCTGATTTTCTCGCAAGCCGATTGAAGACCCAGAGCAGAATGAAGCCAATCACCGACTGAAATAGACCAATCGCTGTTGTTACGCTATATTGCCCTTGCAGGACACCAGAGCGGTATACATACGTTTCAATGATATCCCCTACCGAGTAGGTCATCGGTGTCAGCAGGTTGTAGATCTGATCAAAGCCAAGTTCCAGGAAATTTCCGATATTCAGCAGGAACAGGGTTAAGATCGTCGGGAACAACGCAGGCAATGTAATGTAGATCGTTTGCTTCCAGCGATTTGCTCCATCCATCACAGCCGCTTCATATTGCGTGGGGTCAATGCCACTTACCGCAGCGAGGTATATAATCGTTCCCCAACCTACCTCTTTCCAGATGGAGGACAGGACAACAATAGGTCGGAAATATTGCTCCTGCTGCATATACAGGATCGGCTCGAACCCGAACCATCCACGGACAGCATTTACAAAACCACCCGAGGCTAGCACCTCAAACACGATCCCCCCGACAACAACCCAGGAGAGAAAATGAGGCAGATAAAACAGACTCTGCAAAAAGCGTTTGGCAAGCATTTTTCTCACTTCGTTGAACAATAGCGCTAGCAGAATGGGAGCAGGAAATCCGATCACCAGTTTGTATAAGGCAATCAGAGCTGTATTCCGAAGCACATGATAGAAATCCTGATACGTAAAAATAAACTTGAAGTTATCCAGGCCAACCCATGGGCTGCTCCATATGCCTTTCATAATCTGAAAGTTCTGAAATGCAATCACGCTTCCGCCAAGTGGAATGTACTTGAAAATAATATAGAACAAAATGCCGGGCAGGATCATGACATACAACATCCAGTGTTTTCGAATGTTACGCAGATAACTTGGTTTGACGGGTTTGTTGACTGTAACCCTGGGTTGCAACGTTGATGTTTCCGACAGCTCAGCCATACGATCGCGGGCCCCCTTTGACAGAATGATGGTGAATGACGAGCAGGCTCCTCTGTTCACATGTTAAGGGAGAGCGGGGTCAGCAACAATCGTTCAATCAGCCATAGCATGAGCCAATCGCTTGCGTGATGCGGGTTTGCAGGATCGGTTCATTCACTGGCGGAATAGTTGGTACTACTTTGGCAACAAAAAAAGCCGCCATAGGCGACCTCTGAAGCGATTATGGTGTTGTTTACTTTTCACATTATGTCCTTAATAGTCCATATCTCATTTCCCCAGAGTGAACGATCCGCTATCATTGGCATCTTTAATTTGTTCATGGGTAATGAGTTTCCCTTCTTCGTTAAATCCCTCAATTACATATGGAATAGCCGCTGACGGAGGAAGGAAAACATACCAAATTAGATGTCCCGGACTCACCTCAATCAGTTTCGCTTCGGTCGCGATTACTGTTCCATTTTCCTGTGTCTCTACGGATATACGTTTAATGGAAGAGTCCTCAATATTACCAAATAACATGGGAAAAGGAGTGGAGACTTGCTCCAGTTTCGGTATGCTCATATAATGCAGTGCAAACTTGGATTCAACTGATTCATTAATGGAATATCCTCCACCCCATACCCATTTCCATCCGAATATGTTCTTGCGGGTATACTCCATCTGCAGATTACTGTTGTTTTCCCGACCCTTTTTGTGCGTAAACAAAATCATGCCCCCGTCCACAGCCTCCTGATGAATGAATTGGGGGGTATAAAACTCACCTCTAAATTCCTGAACTGCCCTCTCAGGACTGTTCGCTATAGGAATATGTATAGGTTCACTTAATCCCCAAACCTTGGATATCCGTTGATCGGCTAGGCCGCCAGCACGTTCATTCATATACATATATGCCAAGATTGACAGGGGCGATAGTAAAATTACCATTGCAGTGATTAGCAGTATTCTCCTGTTACGCTTGAACATCTCCATGTACACTCCTTATGATAACGATGAAATATTAAATACAATCACTCTGATATTACCATAATTAGCATGTGGATACTTGTTTCAGTACCACTCCCACATGCAAAAAAGGCCGCCAAAGGCGACCTCCTAATGATTCCAATGAAGTTACTCTCCCAGAAAGATTACTTCGGTTTCCAATTCAACTTGGAACGTATCATATACTTTCTTCTGAATAAATTGGATCAGATCCATATAATCCTGGGCAGTAGCGTGATCCACATTTACGATAAAACCTGCATGCTTCATGGAGATTTCAGCACCTCCAATGCGAGTGCCCTGCAAGTTGCAATCCTGAATCAGTTTCCCTGCAAAATGTCCCTCGGGTCGTTTAAATACACTTCCACAAGAGGGGAATTCAAGCGGCTGCTTGGATTCTCTCAGGAACGTTAATTCCTTCATTTTGCTCGCAATATCTTCCTTGTTTCCTTTTTTGAGCCCGAATTCGGCCTCCAGTATGATATAGTGATCCATTTTGAAGAGACTATTTCGATAACCAAACTTCATCTCCTCTCGCGGGATCTCCAACACTGTACCGTCTTTGGTGATCACAGTCGCACGTTCAACAACATCGGCGATCTGACCGCCATAAGCACCGGCATTCATGTAAAGTGCGCCCCCCGTGCTGCCGGGAATACCGCAAGCAAACTCCAAACCGGTCAAGCTATGCTCCAAAGCAAGCCTGGAGACATCAATGATATCAACGCCGCTCTGCGCAATCATGCTGTCCTCACTCACTTTAATTTGATCGAAGTGGCTAAGAGAAATCGTTACTCCCCGGATGCCCCCGTCTTTAATAATGACGTTTGAGCCTTTCCCAATAACCGTCAGAGGTAACTGATGTAAGTTGGCAATTTCCACGATTTTAGTGATTTCGTCTATCGTTGTTGGATGGATGAGAATATCTGCGTTGCCACCTATTTTAATAAACGTATGATTTTTTAGCGGTTCATTGAATTTCACTTTTTCCAAAGGTATCTGATGCTCAAAAATATTCATGATTTTCTCTCCCTGAATTCATAAAGAAATGATTGCACCATCGCGAAAATGAGATGCTCCTTCTTTATTATATGCTAAATAGGAGATTTTGTTTGAAATTATGTTGTTTTCATTATAATTAATCGTATTCTCTTTAGATTTTGAACTTTTCCGTGAGCTCCTGCATGGAAGCAAGCCGTTGCTTTGTTGCCGCAACTACATGATTATGAGAGTTCTATGTCTGTTTGAGTCAGCTTGGCCGATAGCTCCCATAAACGAATAGCTTGCTCAGGGTCGATAGCATACTTCTTGACCCCGTAGAAACCTCCATCCTCTGGAGCCATTTCACTGATGTCACAATCCTCGCAGTAGACACCGCCTTTTCCCTCAAGCTGAGGTGAAGTTGCTGCCCAGACTTGCGTTGCTGCCCCCTGCTCAGGTGTTTTGAACGCAGGGTTGGCCACTTGTCCAGATTCATCAATCCAGCCCAGAGCAATCATTTCCTCTTTTGGCATATGACGCTGTAGTGGTGTCATAATTCCGCCTGGATGAACGGAGAAAGCCCGTACTCCGTGCTCCGCACCTCGACGATCAAGCTCAACGCTGAATAAAATCGTTGCTGTTTTGGACTGTCCATAGGCAGGGAATTTCTCATAGCCATGTTCATATTGGATGTCATCCCAACGAATCGGTGAGAAATGATGTCCCGCTGATGCCAAGGAAACAACACGTGCTCCCCCCTGACTTGCAAGTGCTGGCCATAACAGATTAGTCAGGGCAAAGTGGCCCAGATGATTGGTTGCAAATTGAGCTTCCCAGCCAGGACCAACCCGCGTCTCCGGGCAAGCCATGATGCCCGCATTAAGAATCAGCATGTCAATGTTCCGATCACTCGCCAGAAACCGCTCGGCAAAAGCACGAACGCTGGATAAATCAGCGAGGTCCAATGCATCTATTTCAACACCTTCCAGACCAGAAAGTGCTTCCTTCGCAACCGCTGGACGACGCGCAGTCACCACTACACGGGCTCCCGCGTTAACAAGCGCACGTGTCGTCTCCAACCCGAGGCCGGAATATCCACCCGTTACAATAGCAAGCTGTCCTGACAAGTCCAGATCCCTCAATACATCCTCCGCTGTACTGTTATGGTTGAAGCCAGAGCCCATTTTATGTTGTAAAGTTCTAGTATTATTTTCCTGTGTCATTCTGTTCATCTCCTTTGGGATCGTTGCTGATGTTAGTCTACACCTTAGAGTGTGCTCTAAGTCAAATGGAAGTGAATATTTCATCTCGCAACTTCTCCATGCAATCTGCAAAAGTAAAAAAGCCGCCAGTTGGCGACTTTCGTTGAAAATATTATGGTCATCTAGTTACGAATCACCCTGAACGGTGGATAACGAAACAAGGACCGGGCTGGCGAAATCAGAGGCCTCTTCTCCTTTTGGATTATGAAGACGGAATAAAAACGCGTTCCCTTCTTCTGATTTCCAGACCATATAATCACTAATTCCTTCTTCACCTGAGGCCTGAAGATAGAGCTCGGCATAACCAAGCGGGTGTTCTACCAGTTCTCCACTATAATCGGATACCTTACCGGTTTTTTCTAATTCTTCTTTACCCGCTGTCTCCAATTCTGCCAGATTATAATCCGAAGGCAGTGGTTCAATATCCACATAATAGTCACCGTTACTAGTCAGTGACAGACGGCCTTGAGCAGCATCAAATGTGAATTTCTCGAATACGTACAAGGAAAATTCTCCTCCTTGTTGTAAGGTCGCCTCTAGTGATTGATTGCCATCTGCGGTCAACATTTCAAAACTTTCGGTCTGTGGACGCTTCGTTTCATTCGCTTCTTCTGTTCCACCTACTGGCATTGATGGTTCCGGGATAGCCGAAGGTTCATTACTACCAGAGCAAGCTGCAAGTGTTAGAACTATAACGATTAACGAGATGCTCATCATAATAGAACGTGGTTGAATCATCAGGTTCATTCCTCCCTGTCTATATTCTGCGCTTACATGTTATTACCCATGGCAAAGACTCGGAACCCATAGGTCCAACCTATGAGTTTATCCATAATCAGTATTTCCCTTGATCCCTTCCAGTTTGTAAAATATGGAGAAAACCTCAAGGAGTGATGAGCACATGGAATTCTCAGTAAAGCAGCTGTTTGATAAAGTAGCCCAAGATTATGATGTGCAGCGAAAGCAGCTTATCCCTTGTTTTGATGATTTTTATGGAATGGCTCTGGATCTAATGGAAAGCCCGCTCGATTCTCCACGTATTCTTGATCTGGGTGCAGGAACGGGACTGCTCTCCGGATTGGTCCTGCAAAAGTATCCCAACGCGCGATTAACCCTGATCGATATTAGTGATCAAATGCTCGAAGGGGCACGTCGAAGGTTTGCTGATGCTACACAAGTGCAGTATGTGGTCGGGGATTACTCCAAGTACGATTTCACCAGTTCCTACGATATGATTATCTCCTCCCTGTCTATTCACCATCTGACCCACGCTGACAAAAAAAAGGCGTTTGACTCTGTACATAAGCTGTTAGAACCAGGCGGATGCTTCATCAACGCAGATCAGGTTCAGGGAAGAACCCCCGATACGGACACCTATTACCGCCAGCGCTGGTTAGAAGCGATTCAACAAAGTGGTTTGTCTGAGGAAGCCATCTTGGCTTCGATCGAAAGACGCAAGGTGGATATCAATGCCACGCTGGAGGATCAATTGATGTGGTTGGAGGAGGCGGGGTTTCGCGTGGCAGATTGCATGTACATATACTTGGACTTTGCAGTGTTTTATGCGCAAAAATAAAAAAGACCGGATTATGAGCAAGCCATGACGTAATCCGGTCTTCTCCCATATTTTTCATTCTGAATCACTTATTTCAGCGACGCTGGCAGCTTAACGCCGAGAAGTTTGCCTTCGGCTTGGATGATGATCATTCCGTTTGTCTTCAATGTCGTGTTATGCAGATCTCCCCCGGTAGCGACTCGAAAAGCTGACTGACCCGTCATCATGTTGAGGGCAAGCAGGGTGCCGTTACGTTGCGCTCGATACATTCCTTTACCGTAAACATCGATCTGAGAAACAGGAGCATCACCATGCCACTGAACCTCCTGACCATTAGCCAGCTTAATGCCTGTGAGTTCTCCCGTGTTGTCGTTTTTGAAGATCAACCTTTCCAGTGTAATGCCAAGCCACAACATATTTTCTCCGTAAGGGCGCTGAAACGTTCGAAGTGGCGCGGGACCCGGCTTGGTTGAAGTTAACGAATACTCCGCTATCTTATCCCCTTGTAAAATGTATAGTTTGTCTTTATTGGAAAATATCCCTCCATACCCATTCACATACGGTGGATCCCCCGGCATGGTCCACTTATACTCCTGACTTCCTTTCAACACACCGGTCTTCAAGTTGTACGCATTAACTTTCCATTTGCGTTCTGGTGAAGACTCGTCATTTTCCAACATCGAAGAATAGTAGTCCGCTGAGTATACAAGACCGTCTTTGATCTGAATAGCTTCCCCCTGACCAAAATGACCCCATAACTTCTTACCCGTTTTCTTGTCATATGCATTAAGCTGTAAGGATGTAAGTGCCCCTTGGACAAAAAAGGTTCTCAGCACCACACCATTAGATTCTCTCAGATACTCAGTACCTTGACCTTCGCCTAATGGTTCATCTGCTTCCCAGCGCAGTTTGCCTGACTGGATATCCAGTGCAAACGTTGTACTCCCCTTAATCACGTAGAGGGTATCTACCGTTGGAATCAGAGCTTCCGTACGGTTATACGTATCAATCCAGGTGGATGTGCCTGACTGCCATTTTGCTTTGCCTGTCTTCGCATTCAAGGCATATGGCTTGTGATCAATGGTCAATCCGTAGAGAATCCCGCTTTGATAGGTAATATAAGGAGTCAGTTCTTTGCCGTAAGTCCACAACCGTTTACCTGTTGTCGCATCAAATGCAATCAGCTTTGATCCAGCAAACGTGAATACTTTTCCTTCTTCTGCGATGGCATTAACTCCAACATACGTCTCGTTCATATTCAGATAGTTATCTACTTTTGCTGTCCAAGAAGGTTTCAGTTCAGGTACAGTGATTCGTTGATACGAATACCAGTTACGGATGGATACATCCGATGCTTCAGCATGTGCCTGCGATGGCAACACGCCGATAACGCCGTGAACCATCAGCATTCCGGCAGTAAGGCCTGCAATGATGGGTCTTCCTGCTCTTTTTTTCCATTGCATAGTCGTTTGACGTTTATGTCTATTGATCATAGATAGTGATTCCTCCAGTTGAAAAATTAGCCTGATATATAACTACATAAACATAACGCATGGTGGGGCCAAATAGTTACCAGATTGTTAAATTATTCTAAAACTGAAATCAAAAAAAGCCGCCATACGGCGACTTTCTGAATACGACATTATTTATGTGACAAGTTACAAATGTGATTTTGTAACGCAGTCCCTACTTTACTTTAGTTGGATCTGGAAGACATCACCGGCATCCCCACCAAAAACGATAAAACCACTTTTCGGGAGCTTCGTCGATTCCTGATTGGTTGCTACAGAGAAGTCAACCATTTCCCCTTTATCATTATACACTGCATAACCTCCGGTCTTCGGAGAATCCACCGTGATGGATTTGTTATCCGATCGGGCATCGATCGCATACCACCGGGCTTGACCGTTTGCCGGAATAGTTGTAATTCCTTTCTTTCCACCAAAGATTGGAGTAATCGCATCCTCGGCAATGTATTCCTGCCCATCCTGGAGCATAATCTCGGCGCCATTCTTCGTGTAAAATTTCAGATCAAACGCGTCTCTTCCATTCATCACAGGAATCTCGGCGATATTCTCTGCGTTGTTCGCATCCATAATTTGCGTGCCATTAGCATAGCCATTTTTGGCATCAACGGAAAGGTTCTTGATCAGCATCGATGGAAGCAGATAAAAGATCGATGTTATTTTTTCATCCAACGCGTAATATTTCGAGCCGTCACGGGCTGTCCATTTCTCTTTTGTTGTTGCGTCCAGTGCATTATGATCCAGTTTTTGATAATCATACGTGTTCATTACCGTTTGGCCTATGCCGGGTAACGTAATCATGCCCTGAACTTTAACATACACCTTGTCATTACGTTCCTTCACAAAGCTAGCTTTTACACTGCCATCCGCACTTGTAAAATGTTCGTCGCCTGTGTACACATAGGTCTGCTCAGGAATAATTCCTCCCAGCAAGGCAGGCAGTTGCATCTCACCATCATTGATCTTTATGTCCAGCGTTGCACCTACCGTACCATACAGACCTGAGTAAGCATTCAACTTCGTCGGCATCTTCACTTTGACAGGTGGTGAGAATTTCTGATCAGGCTGAACATCGTCGATGATGCCCTGATCCTCCAGAACGTCCAGCAGCACTTTGCTGGCAAACATCTGATTGTAGACGGAAGATCCGCCAGAGGATAGAACCGCCATTGAAATATCATGTTCCGGTATGGTGATTAACACGGCATGATATAGCATGGTGTCTCCGCCCTTGGCAAGCGCGGTAATCCCATAATCGCTGAACGGTGCAAGGTCAACCGCGTCCCAGCCCAAGCCATAATTGATCGTATTTTGTTCATCTGATACCCATATGCCATTACGATATTCATGAGATTGCATGGCCTTCACAGCAGATTCGGACAGAATATCCGGTCTGTTCCCCATTAAAACCTCTCCGAATTGACTCAATTCTTCTGCGGTAGAGTACACTCCGCCGGTGCCGATAATGTTAGCATTTTCGGTAGGCATCTTCATCTCAAGTGTAGGCCAATAGGTTTCGGATAACTGTGCTCTGTCAAAGGAATCTAGTGGTGTCTTCGTTGATTCCAACTTCAACGGCTCGCTGATATACTTGGCGATATATTCGCTGTAGCTCAAACCACTCACCCGTTCAACCAGGATTTCAAGCAATTGAAAACCGTCATTGGCGTAGACGGAGTATGCGCCAGGTTTGGATTTCAGTTTTTCGGACTGAAGCTTGAGCAATAACTCATCATGATTGCGGGTGTCGTTATCGTCAAACAACATGCTGTTTCCATAATGTGTACCGTAAAGACCGGATGAATGATTCATCAACATGCGTGGTGTGATTTGAGTATATCGCGCATCTGCCATTTTAAATTCTTTGATATACGAAGTAAGCGGCTCATCAAGATCTACTTTACCGGAATCGACCAGCTTCATAGCGGCTGCTGTAACAACCATTTTGCTAACCGAGCCTATGCCATACATGCTATCCGTGTCTATTGGCTTCTGTGATGCCTTATCGTGCAATCCGACACTATCTGATAAAATATATTCCCCTTCATCCATGATCGCATATTGCACACTGGTGACACCGTAGGTTTGCACCATCTCCTTGGCGATCTGCTCCGCCCGTGCCTCAATCGTTGCACTGTTATTCACCTCTGCGCTGACAGATGTCAGCGGCGTAATTACAAGCACCGCTGTACATAAAAGACTAATTAATTTCTTCATCCTATGTCCTCCCTCAAATGTTCTTATGAATGAATTCATCATATCCGGGAAGAGACTGTTCGAACGCAAACGGACCCTGAATGGAAAAAAACAACCCCTGAATGGTAGATTCAGGGGTTGTCGGTGTGGAACGGAAGTACGACCATGTTGTTAAATTTCCGATGCTGATGCTCAATACTCATATGTCCACCATATTTCTCGCACATTCTCGATATATTGGTTAGACCGATCCCATGGTACTCCGGATTGGGCTTGTCACTTTTCAAGTCAACTATCGGTTGCTCCACATGATTCATAATC
This sequence comes from Paenibacillus sp. SRL342, assembly GCF_984798905.1. NCBI lineage: Bacteria > Bacillati > Bacillota > Bacilli > Caryophanales > Paenibacillaceae > Paenibacillus > Paenibacillus sp. SRL342. The sequence continues at coordinate 3,379,471 of NZ_OZ481790.1, read as the reverse complement.
TGGATGACAAGTGCAGATGATGTGGAGTGAATGGCAATCAGGATATATCGATCCTCGGCTTGTCTGACCTTCTTGGAAGCCTCGATCGCATTATCGAGCATGTTACCGAGCACCACGCACAGATCATATCGATCAATCTGCACATGTTGCGAGTGAAGCTGGATTTTGGTGTCGATTTTGATCCCGTTTGCCTGCCCCATAGCCAAGGTATTTGTAACGAGTGCATCAATGACTAGATTGCCGGAGTTCACCCGCTGGTAAGCACCTTCAATCGTATTCAGTGTAGACTTGATATGGTCACCTGCCGCCGCCAGTTCGTTACGTTGGATACATTCATCAATATACAGAAACTGCTGGTTAATATCATGGATGATGCTTTTAATGTTTTTGAAACTGTGAACGGTCTTCTCATAGTTGGCATCCTGATGATCCATCTGACGCTGTAACTGGGCATTTGCATGCACAAGCTGTACCTTTTCCACCATATTATCGAACACATAGACTATGAACACATTGAGAAAAAGAGAGCCCAGTACAGAAAAGACGTAAAATATGTTCTTTTCACTGTATATGGAGGCCACATTGATCTGATAGATCGTAATGATCGGTACGATGAGAAACAGCAAATAATACCGATAGTGAACGGCAAAACTTCTACGTTTGGCGACGAGACGGACAACTTGAATGACAACGAACATGATGCTGCAACCAAGCAGCATAACCTTGGAGAGAACCCAGTGGTCTTCTCCGTTAAACTGATCCATTGAACTGTAATCCGCGGATTCCAGAACACCGAGAATATATACAGCGATGGCATTTGCCATAGTAATTAGAACCCCATACAGGATGGTAAAAACAAGCTTGATTTTAAACTCTACTTCATAGGATTGTGCCAGACTGAAGATTAATAGCAGAGCAACCGCAGTGGAACCAATATCAGAGAAGGAAGAAACCCAATAAAAATAACCCAACATGACAAATACCAAGAAATAGATCGCTCTACGCGGTTTACGGTTGGACTTGCCCAACACAGAATCAAAATAAAAATTCGCCTGAAATGCCATAAGTAAAGTCACGAAGAAGATAGAAAATATCATATACGTATCCATGTCATTGAATCCTCATAATCATGTATTTGGTATAGGCATCCTTGACTTCCTTGACCTTGGAGCGACCTATGGGCAGTTCCGTTCCATTCAACATGACGACTTGGGTGCCGGAAAACTTCTGAACATGCATCAGGTTAATGATAATTGAGCGATGAATCTGCAAGAAACCATGGTCTTTCAAACCGGTAGCGTAGCTGGATAAAATGCCTTTGGTCTCATATACATTTTCCTGAGTCACAAAATTCAACTTGTTCTTGATCGTTAAACTTTTGACGACCTCAATCCAGAGAATATCATCATATTTCAAAAGCAGTTCATCATAATCTGATTTGATTAATATATACTTTTTGTCCAATGCCTGAAAATATTGACACAGCTTAATCATCTTTTCCTCGAAAACTTGCGGCTGGATTGGCTTGATCAGATATTGAAAGGTGATGACATCAAAGCTCTCCACCATATATTCCGGGTAACTGGTCAGAAACATAATCTGTACATCCAGAAACTTCATGTTCCTGATCTCTTTAGCGGTCTGAATCCCGTTCATTCCGCCCATCTCCACATCCAAGATGAGAATATTGAATGTATCCCCAACCTCTCTGTAGTGTGAGAGCAGTTGTTCACCAGATGTGAATAGGCTAATTTGAAAATCAAAATTGGTTTTTAGAGATAAGGAGACCAGCATGGATTTCACACGTTCTCGTTGCTGCTCCTCATCATCACAGATTGCAATATTGAACATGGGGGAACATCCGCCTTTCATCGACATCGACTCTGAATTTCACTCTCGAATATACTATTTTAGCATAGGTTTGGGAGTCGAATTGGGATGAAATGCATTATTCCGACCCTCAAACGCAGATCAACAAAAAAAGTCGCCACATTGGCGACTCTTGAACTTGAAACCTTCTCCAGCCATTTCTATGAAAAGTGCGGTCTGTTATTCTGATTTTTTGGGCACAGCGTGGCGGTAATATCGTATTACCTTGCGATACATCGTCTTGTCCTTTAATTGATTGAATATATATGGGTCAGGTTTGACATTCACCTCAATAATCCAGGGTTTCAGACTGTGGTCAAGGCCGATATCTACACCAATTTGCTTAAGATGCGGGTACTTTTTTTTCATATGACGAGCTATGCGAAGGCTAAGCTCATTCATCTCCTGAACCAGTTCATTCCTGCGTTTAGTGGATGCATGTGATTGTAGCAGCTTGTGAATATCCATCGGTGTACCACCACTATGATAATTGGTTACGATTTTCTTTGGATGACCCAGTCGGCCGATGATTCCGGTAGCTTCCCACTGTTTGGTCGGGCTTAGCTGTATCATGACTCGGATGTCAAAACGTCTGTTATTATGCTTAAGCAGATGGATTCCTCTCTGAATCAGATAACTTCTTTTATGCACCAAACGAGTCAGACTGCTATAAAACGATTCAAAGCTGTCAAACGTCAGGCGTTTTTGCTCTATCTGATAGACAAAATGTTGCTGACTTTCCATCTCTGCCTTAATAACACCCATCCCGAAAGTACCTCTCTCGGGTTTGACATAGACCATTCCATATTTACTGATCATGGATTTCAGATTCGATTTGTTATATTTCTGTGTGTCGGGGATAAACGGTTTAATTGATTCATTATTAATGATCAATTTTGTTTTTAACCACTTGCTTCTTAACGGCTGCAATTTATCAACTCCCATGTCGTAAACTCTCCCTTCAGCAACCGCATCAAAGCCTGCTGATTGATCAAGATCCTGCAAGCATTATATGTAATACCGATAAAGGAACCCTCAACAAAAGCCCCTATTCGTAAAAATGTATATTTGCACATGCCCTGACCAAAACACTTTTGCACACATAACATATAATGAGTCATCACGATTTGTGCAAGGAGTTGAGAAGATGTCCGTCCAGCCTGGAATCCGATTGAATAATGCGCCTAAGATTGATGTTCTTATACCCGCGATCGAGAAAGATTTGGCTACCCTTCCCCTCGTCATTGATAACATTCGCCGTTATGTAAAACATCCCATTGGAAGCATATATATTGTTTCTCCGGTCAGCACCAAAATCAGAAAACTTTGTTCCCTTAAAAACTGCATTTTTGTTAATGAGCGATCCGTCCTGCCTATAACCAAAAACGAGATACACTACCAGTCCTCCCGATGGAATCGGTCAGGCTGGTTATATCAGCAGCTGCTCAAAATGAACGGAGATTCCATTGTAAAGGCAAAGCACTTTCTAGTCATGGATGCGGATACTGTACTGATTAAACCTCATACATTTATTGTAGAAGGCAAAACAGCCTTTTACTGCCGTGACTGGAGCCAGCCGGAATATTTCAATACCTACCGCAAGTTGTTAGGCATGAAAGCTCCACGTCCCCGCTCTTTTGTCACCCATTATATGCTGTTCGACAAATCGAAACTCGCTGCCTTAAAACAGAAAATTGAAGCGGTTCATAAGCTGCCATGGTACAAAGCGATCATCTCCAATATTAATAAGAAAAAGCAGTTTGGTTTCTCCGAATATGAAACGTATGCCAATTTTATGTATACGAAAAACCCAGGCAGCATGGTCCTTAGAAGTTCCAAGAATAAAAGTCTGAATGTGAACGCTTCTTCGTTAAAAGAGCAACAAATCCGTAATCTGGCTCTTAAATACCGATCTCTTTCCTTTCATAAACGGAAAATCTATAGTAAAGCTCCCCGAGCTTAAGGAGGAAGCCCATGCATATCGTACTGCTGTGCGGCGGCTCTGGCAAAAGGCTCTGGCCGTTATCCAATGAGCTTCGCTCCAAGCTGTTCATAGATATACTTCCATCACCCGCTGGAGGTAGGGAATCCATGATCAGCAGAGTATGCCGCCAGCTTGACAGTTCATGCCTAACGGATTCAACACTCATTATTTCACATCAGGACCAGGCTAATATTACGGCTCGACATACTCAAGGCAAAATACCAGTCATCGGGGAACCTTATAAACGAGGCACTTTTACTGCGGCGGCCTTAGCGACCTTATATCTGCAATCCTTCCGAATGGCCAAAGATGACGATGTGATCTGTATCGCGCCAGCTGATGTGTTCGCAGGTGAAGATTTTTTCAGCAACTTCCAATTACTGCCGGACATATTGAAACATTCTCAAGCCGATATCGCTTTAATTGGGACAAGGCCTACACATGCTTCAGAACAGTATGGATACATCCTGCCGGGTGGGCAAGAACGTAATGTTTATGCGCCCATAACACAATTTATAGAAAAACCCGAAGCCACCATTGCTGAAACTCTGCTACAACGTGGGGCACTATGGAACTGCGGTGTGTACGCATTCACCGTCGCGTTTATGATATCCCATATTAAAAAAATGGGGCTTCCGGTTCATTATGATCAATTGTCGTCCCTGTATGAAGCGTTGCCTGAACGAAGTTTTGACAAGCATGTTGCAGAGAAGGCAAAGCGGGCCGTAGTCCTGCCTTATAAGGGATTATGGCAGGATATCGGAAGCTGGGATACGCTGTGCGCACAGTTAGATACACATGTAATCGGACACGGTGGAATCTCGGGTTCTTCCTCCAATTCCTATATTATTAACGAGCTTCCCTACCCCATCCAAGTCATTGGCGTGCCAGGTATTATCGCTGCCGCAAGTCCGGATGGCATTCTCATTACCAACAAAAATAATTCAAATGAAATTAAAGCGCAATTGGGTAGCTTGCCATTAAAACCGATGTATGGTGAAGCAACCTGGGGCAGTTATCGTGTCATTGAGAGTTCGTTAGAAGATGAGAATACAACTGTAACCACATTAAACATAACGGTTCTACCGGGCAAACATATCGGGTTGAACTGGCATAGAACTGGGTGTAGAGCATGGACCGTGCTTGCAGGCAGTGGGCAAGTGCTTGTCAACGGAAAGGTCATGCAAGTGAATATGGGCAATCAGTTCGCGATTACCAAGGAGAGTCTCTTTTCTATTCTGGCTGAAGCCAGGATGGTGATCCTTGAGGTCCGGATCGGAGTAACAGAGGATAAAGACAACATACTTTTTGAAGAAGAAGATTGGAATGTAATCCTAAAAAGTGCAGGTTCATCTAACGCTTAATGGGAAAATGAACCGATTCATTCTGCATGTCTTATAGCCCCTTCCATTCGCGGAAGGGGCTCATTGGCATAATTAAGGGAAACCTGACACTTCTTCTCCCTATATCTTAGTTAAACAACTTGCGAAGTTCCTCTACTTCCAGACGTGCAACTGGCTGGTAAGCGGAACTTTGTACATAACGCTGGAAGCTGTATAACAACTGTCTGCCCTCCAATGTAGTCATCAGACGCTCCAGATTCAGCGCTCCCATCAGCACTCTCCCCTTCCGGACCCGACACTCCATCAACAGGCCGAGCTTGTGGTTTCGCTCAAAATTGTCAATGGTCTGCACGATCGGCGTAATTTCTGGCCCAAGTTCATCCAAAATCATCGAGGACGAGTTGGATACGATATTCCACCACGGATAGGTCGAGTAATCTTCCGTGACAAAATGTTCGAATGCTGGATGATCCCTCTGAATCAACAAGCCCATTGTGCCCACAGGAACTTCTCTTTTCATATTCTCCGAGATGGAACGAAACATAGGGTAAGACCAGAAATCGGTGCTATAGAAACCTTGAATCGCATGTTGAATCTGGTCGGGATTTGGGAAAAGCATGATATCCTCTCCCTGCTCTAGCAACACCAGCGCTGCTTCGGAGAGTTCGGTAAAGAGATTTAATCCGGTGAATTCCACGTCCAGTTGGCTCGGGTAGATCCACAGGTCGTAAGACTTACGGATATCCGTGCCCGGAATGGATAGTCTAAGCTCCACTTTGGTCATATTGGAGACTTCAGGAATGCGAATGCTGAGATCCGCGATATTCACATAATGTTCTCCATGGGTCGCTGGCAGGTCTGCTTTCCCTTCCAATAGGACGCTTCCTTCGATCTGCTCGCTTTGAATTTCCCACTTCAATTGAAGTCCATCCAATGCTTGTCTCCGGAAGTAACTTAGTTCAATGCGTGCTTCGAACAATTCACCCGCTTGATAATTATATTTGGGGAATCTCGCCAACAACACAGCGTCGGAACAAAACGTTCTCCACTCCTCAGGTGTAATCATGCCTTTGGAATCCATGAATGCGTCCAGTACACCCACAAGCGCTGTTCCCTGACCACTGAAATCCTGAAGATCCAGCAGCTGGAACCCGGCTAGTTGCTGCGAACGAAAAGCAGCTTCCAGTTCTTCCTTGTAACATGCGACCGCGAGTTTACCAGAAGCTCTGAAGTATGCTTCCGCCAGATGTCCCAGTCCTTTGGCATTCAGGCGCTCTCGAAATACTTCGAAATTCTTGGCTTTGAGAGAACCCGTATACTTGTTGATCTCCTCGAAATTAGGAAACGTGGCGTACTGTCCAATTTCATGCGAGATGATTGGTACGTGTGAGACAAGTTGGTCACTTCCAGCTTCGGCCTGCACTGTTTTGGAACCTGTCCCATACTGAATCTGAATCTCTTTGTCCCCAGTCTGACCAGAAGGGTCAGCATCGCTGCCTTGCTCAGGTACAATGTTTGAATCGTAATCTTTCAATGTATTTGGCAGGTCGGTCTGCACGTGACCGAGCGGAGCATCACACATCGCATACGAACCTCTGAACAGGCGCTCTTTGGAGAAACGAACCCCGCAGAAGAATTCACTTTCCTCCAGAATGTCCGGCACAAACTGAAAGTTATTCGAACCCTCGGTGTATAGATGACGATGATCATATGCTTTGTATGCCTTCAGGATCGAATTCAATCTGTCCTTGCTTCCCCATAGTTCATTCCCCATGGACATCATGACAAACGAAGGATGATTACCAAAAGCACGCAGCATCGCAAATCCTTCGCTAATCAAGTAATCCTGCTCGGCTTGATTATGTCCATCCGAAGATTCATCCGTAATGGTTCCCCAGAACGGAAGTTCAGGCTCCATGTAGATGCCGAGCAGATCCGCTGCAATAAAAGCAGCCTCCGGAGGACAACAGGTATGGAAACGGTAGTGATTGATACCGTAGGACTTGGAGATAGCGAGGATACGAACCCATTCATCCACATCTGTTGGCGCGTATCCCGTGAGCGGAAAGATCAGCCCGTCATGTTTGCCTCGAAGAAAAGTTTTGCGACCATTAATGGTGAATTTGTCTCCGGCAGCCCGGAATTCCCTTAATCCCGTCCATACTTCGGTGGAATCCAGCACTTCGCCGTCCTGATCTTGCAGATGAATATGAAGTTGGTACAGGTTAGGTTCATCATCACTCCATAACATCGCATCTTCGCCAATCTTGTACGTCAGCTGGATTTCCTGCGAATCCGGGGCGAAAATCTGTTCCTCGGTCGTATACACCGGATCTGCACTGACTGCAACAGCCGAAACCACGATTCGTACTTCTTGCAGGTCACCAACAAGTGCTGCCTTGATCTCGAAAGATCGAGTCGCAAGATCGGGATAGACCTGGACATTATCCAGGAAAACACGCTCGAAAAATTGAAGTTCCAATTTCCCGGTGATGCCGTTCCAATTCGTCTGCGTGTCTTCGGATGTAAGGTGACCACCTTTGGTTGGATAATTGGTATTGTCCACTCGTATGGTAATTGTATGAGTCCCAGCGGTTAGCCCTGCCTCAATCTCGTAACGGTGAGGTGTGTTCAGACTGTTTTGTGTTCCGCATTCCACCCCATCAATCCAGACTGTGGTAACTCTTGTTCGTTCCAGATGCAAGAAGCAACATTTGCCAGCCAACTGTTCGGGAATTTCAATCTCTCGTGAAAACCAGGCATAACCCTCAAATAAGTACTCATCCGTCAGCGCACCGATTAACACATTCTCGTTTTTCTTGCCCTTGGCCGCATGAGATGTAGTATTTGGCAATGTAATAACGTCTGAGAAATTCAGACCACGTTCCACCTTATGTTCATCGAGTTGGAGTTTCCATATGCCTTCCAGATTTATTGCAGCTATCATGATAGTGTCCCCTTTTAGATTCATATAATCGATAAAAGTAATCGCTTCCAATGAACAGAAATCGTTTTCGAAAAACATACCTGTATTATAAACTTGATTGACGCCCTCGCATAGATCATTTACAAATAAAAAAGCCGCCAATGCTGGCGACATCTTATGGATACTATCCTGTATCCTGAACAATTTTAAAATATGGTGGGAACCATGCCCCCGTCCATCCGGATGGGAGAGCCTCTGAAGGCTGAAGCATATGGGCTGCATACAAATGCAGCGAGTCTGCCTATTTCACTTGGCTTGATGAATCGCTGTAATTCGGACTGTGGCAGATTACTCTTCATAAAATCTTTCTCTTTTTCCTCGAAAGTCAACGTCTCATCAGGGTATATGCCCTCAATGATTTCTTGTACATTTTCGGAAAGTGTCGGCCCTGGCAGGATCGTATTGATCGTAACCTCGGTCCCTGCTGTCAGTTTGGACAAACTTTTGGATAATGACAACAGCATTGACTTGGTCATGCAATACTGGGGCATCTGGCCTGAAGGCATAAGGGCTTCTTCACTTGCGATGAAAATAATACGCCCGTCATTGTTCTTCACCATTTTAGGTAAATAAAATTGAGACAAGCCATTGGCAGCAAGTACATTAGTACGGAAATATTTTTCCCACACTTCATCATTTATGTCTTCATAACTCATGATTTCATATATCCCCATGTTATTGATTAATATATCAACTTCAGGAAATTTCTCGAATAAAGCTTGGCGTTGCGCCAGATCCACAAGATCAGCGGTAGCCTTTTGCGGAGAGATCTCTGGAAAAGTGGACTTGATTTCGCGAACTGTTCGTTCCACCTCTTCATCATTACGTCCATTAATCAGTACATTTACCCCTTCTCGGGCGAGTTCTATAGCAATCGCTTTACCAATCCCTTTTGTTGATCCTGTAACTAAGGCTGTTTTCTCTTTTAGTCCCATATCCATCCTGCATTTCTCCTTCTTGATTACAACTATCCGGCAGCTGTTTCTTGACCATTGCCGACAGCTTCATACACCGGATAGATATAATATTAAGCAGTCTGAAGAGTCTAGTAACTAGCACTTTGCGCCAGAATTATTGCCTTACACGCCAATTGGAAGGTGTATCCCCTTCCCAGGTCTTGAACGCACGATAGAACGAATTCTGATCTTCATATCCAACCAGAAATGCCACTTCTTTGATATCGAGCGAAGGATCTGCAAGGTACTCTCGGGCCTGCTCACGTCTGGCCTCTGTTAATAATTGCTTGAAGTTTGTGTTCTCCTCCGTCAGTCGCCGCTGCAAAGTACGATCACTCATGCGAAGCTCTTTGGCAACTGTTTGGATGTCAGGGCGCTTTCCTGTGAGGCTGCGTTTCATAATCCATTTGACCACTTCAGTAACGGAACGATTGCTCTCTTGTTCGTCCAGCGACCGATCCAGAGCCGGGGTCAGAATCTCCAGTAACTCCTCGTTATACGATAGAAATGGAAGAGCCAGATCTTTCCGTTCTAACGTCAGCCGATTATAGTTGGAATTCGTATCGACTCGGCAGCCGAAGTAAGCCTCAAGGGTGGCTACATCACCCATCGGTTGGGAGAACTCAACCCGTTTTGCAGTCAAAGGTTGCCCTGTACCCCTCCGTCCAAGTTCGATCAGAAATGCCAGCGTAATACCCACCAGTAATGGCGGACCTTGTTGCTCCTTACGTAACCATTCGAGTTCAATGAACCATTCCTCACCTGCTTCGGTAATCTGCAAACTCTCGGGAGGACACATTTGCTTGTAACGCACCATGCGATTCAACGCATCACGATAATCACGAGCATGGTACATCGCCAGTACAGGCGGAGGATACTTCGATATTTCATATCCGGTTGCAAGTTTGATGATGCCCTCGGCGGTGTCCCCATTGAGATCAGAGTAGGCCTGCCAGATTGCGAAGTATTGAGATTGGGTCACTACAGATTGATTTATTGTCTCAAGAGATAGTTGTGCTGTGCGAGCGATGTCATCGGCACCAATCCCTAATTGGTGTAATCCAGCCCAAAAGCCTGGATGAACTTTAATTCGATCATTCGGTTGAAGTTGCATGTATACATACTCCTTTAACTTGTTCTATTTTTATTCTGATTTCTAATTATAGAATGGATGTACCTATTTTTGAATCTTATCTCAGCGAGCCATTTCCGGATAATACGCAAACACGACTGCCCATGAATGGTCAGTCGTGTTCAAGTCAATCATTCACTATATTATGAAAGAATGCACATTTTGTATGTTCAGCTACTCATTCAATGCAGTTTTGATCAGGGCATTCACCCGTGAGTTAAACAGCAGACCGATATGGGATACGAGGGAAACCGAAACGTTGTTCGCCCCGTTCAACCGGGAAAGTACCGGGGACACAATCGTGTCACTGGTGGAATAGATCGAAGTCACCTTTATTCCACTCGGAGCTGTCGTTGTGGTCAATCGATTAGCCCCGCCAAGGGTAATCAACTTATCCACTTTGGAAGCGCCTCCACGGTTAAGTATGTAATAGAGACTATTAGCTCCACCCATGCTATGAGCTATAATATTGACTTTTGTATGACCCGTTTCGCGCAGAACATCATCTACGAATCGACTAATTGCTGCGGAGTTCAACAGCTGGTTTCCTTGTTTGCTAGGAAGGTCAATCGCAAATAATTCGTCTCTTGTCCACCCTTGGCTACGTAAATAACTCTCAATTGCTGTAAAATTGCTATCTGAACCAGTCAATCCATGTACCAATACAATGGGTGTACGTGCCGTAGCCGCAGAAGCCTTTGAACTCGATCCTATTCCAGTTATTGATAAGGCAAGGATCATACTCATGAATACAACAAGTATTAATTTGGTCTTTTTCACTTCATTACCCTCCTGTAAAATGTTTTATATTCCATATATTACAATCTAACATATGGAATATAAATGAACCTTTAGTCTCATTTTTACAGGAGTGTCTAAAGCAGACTACAACCAACATGGTTACGCTATTATCAAACTCTAGTTCTGTACTTCTTATCCTTCAACGATATCTGCACGTAGATCCGTTGCAATCTCAATCATTTTGGGAACAATAGCTTCGTTAGAAATAGCTACATACAGATCCCCCATGTACAAACGAAAAGCAATCTGTGCACCCTCAAGGTCCCACATAAAAAAGTCCCCCTCGATGGTCATGGTGCTCTCAGCTCCTACAATGTTAAGAACCGGTGAATAGGTAAAATCGGGTTGGGATTCGAAGTAGAGTTTGCACTCTTCCAGCGAGATGGATTGTTCCGCATTGCTTTCTTGCATGGATCGGGTAATTCGAAAACGCTGATTCATTGATTTGCCTCCAAAACTTTATTAATATATACATGTTCCACAGCAATATATTTTCTCATTTCCGTCTTCCACTGTCAAAACCAACCATGCTCTCTTCTTACAATTCATATATACTGAATACAGTGCACAACGAATTTCTACAATCAGGAGGAGTCAAATCAATATGTTGAAAACAGAATTCATTGATGTACTATCCATTGTCTCACATAAATTATATGATTCGGCTGCTAACGTCATGGACACGGCAAGCAGGTTAATTCCTGCAAATACGTTTTGTATTGCCCAGTTGGATCATCTATCTACCAAAGTTCTGAACGTATATAATCGTGACAAACTAATTCTGGGTGAGGGGCTGGTCGTTGATAACGCCGAGTCATACTGTGCACTTGTGACTGAACATTCCCAAGGCCCGTTAGTAATCAATAATAATCTAACCCATCCACTAACCAGACATATGGACGCAACCGAATTCGTAGGTGGATGCTCATTTGTCGGTGTGCCCATACATAATGAGAACGGAGAAATTTACGGCTCCCTCTGCTCATTTGATCAGGATTTCTATTCCTATCAACAAAAGGACGTGGATCTGCTTCTGGCCTTGTCTTCATTTTTCACGAGTCTTCTTGAGATGGAAACAACTCTGCAACAGTTAAAACAGGCGGAAGAGACCGCTGCAAAAGTGCTTGAAGAAAAGAAAAATTTGCTGGCCGTTCTCAGCCACGAAATCCGGACGCCAATGAATGGTGTTCTTGCAATGGCCAATCTGTTGCAATCGACCAGGCTGAGTGAGGATCAATCGTTATATGTTAATGTCATTGAGTCAAGTGGTACCAGCCTTCTGTCGATGATGGATCAAATTCTAGACTACTCCAAAGCAGAAGCTGGTGCGATCTCTCTGGAGATCAAATCTTATAGTGTCACTGAAACAGTTGAACATGTATTACAATTATTCTCTTCTGAAGCACAGAAAAAAGGAATTAGGTTGTACGCAGAATACAATATTACTGATCATCTGATGCTTATGGGTGATCAGCACAAAGTTCGTCAGATTCTAATCAATCTCGTTGGGAATGCGCTTAAATTCACTGAAAAAGGGGAAGTATGCATCTCTACTGAGGTATCTGCTGATAAAAAAGGTACTCTCCATGCATCCTACGAGATAAGAGATACGGGCATCGGTATCCCGCAGGATCGTCAGGATCTGTTGTTCAAATCCTATTCCCAGATTCATGGTAATTCAGGAAAATATGGCGGAGCCGGGCTGGGCTTGTCCATCTGTAAACAACTCGCTGAATTAATGGGTGGCGTTGTATGGCTTAAAGAGTCCAGTCCTATGGGCAGTCGGTTTGTCTTTAATATCTCCAGCGCTGCACCCTCCGTCCATGCGAAAATCTGAATGATGAATATATTATTCTATCTGAACGGATAGGAGGTATATATGTTGACACAATTTCTGGATGCAAGATCATCGCAAAATGCTGCGTTGTTTAATTCTATTTCCATACCGATTCCAGTGATTAACACGCCTCAGTTATTCGGCCAGATTGGTCTGCAGACTGCCGGAGCGGGACCCAACCTAAGAGTCTCCCTAAAAGGAACCATAACGGTACAATTACCACTTGCCCTATTTCAAGTGAGGATTATTATTGTAAGAGGTACAGTTGCAACCGATCCGATTGTTTACTCCGGAAACTACACGTACGGTCTGAACGGTCTGCTTAACCCTGAAGTGATCGTTTTCTCTGCCAATGACTTTAACACACCGATCGTGCCACAATTAACCTACAGCGCATTTATCAGTACCAACCTGCTCGGAACGGTTCGAGTTGGCCCAGAGAGTTTCGACGGATTTGTCGTTTCGGATTAAAATGAACACCTCCACCCCCATACTCTTAATCTGTTTGTTCATAAAGATTAAGGTGTGGGGGTGTTCCAGTTTACATTGAATCAGTTACCAAAATAAACATCCAGCTTACCCGTGGGCGGCGTTGTGGCCATCCACACTGCTGCGAGATTATCCGGACTAACTGTAGCCGCAGTAATATAATCTCCAATGAGTACTGTGGGCATCGGAGAGTTGCCGTTTGGATTAAAAGATGTAGTTGTGATACGTCGATTGGAGAAGCTGGTCCCGCCATCAAATGATTCCGCAACAAAAACGTCCAGCAGGAATCCGTCAATTCGATTGGAGTAATAAATAACCCTGATCGTCCCTGCAAAAGGTGATACGGTTATCGACGGGAAAAAATTCTGTGTACCCGGTGGCGCGCCTGTGATACTGATGGGGTCTGACCATAAAAGGCCATCCGGAGATTCACAGAGTAAAACATCGGTATATCCGGCACGTGCATCATTCCAAACGGCATACACAGTTCCACTGTTAGGTCCAACGGAAATATCTGCTCCCAGACTTAGGTTGGTCTGCACTCGAAAAGCATAATTTGGCACAGGTAAAGGCGAAGGTGCCGGTACTACGGATGAAATAAACGTTGCCTGTCTTTCCAGAAGAGGTTGATAGGTAATGCCCCCATCGTACGAAATACGTAATAAAGCGGACGGACTGGCAGGACCCGTAATGATATATCCTGCATAGACTTGACCCGAGAATCCAACAGCCAACGCTGCCCGGTCATGAATTCCTCGCGGATTCGACTGTCGGTCAGGTGGCTCCCAGGTTATCCCCTGAGTGAGCGATCTTTGCGTAAATATAGCGGAAGATGCGGTAGCAAGCGGAGTATATCCGACATATGCATGGCCTCGATAAGGGCTACCTGGAGAACGATCAACAGCTATTAAAGGCTCATCATTATGAACAATAGTACCGAACCCCGCTTGGACGATAACCGGTGGCTGCCACGTAAGTCCATCATCAAAAGAAGTATAACTCGCAATCGTCCCATCATTGATCCCGTTAAACAAATGTACGGTAACGATAAAGGTATTCGGAAACGTATAGTCTATCGTAGGCGCCTCTGCTCCTGCATACCCTGCCGGTTGAGGAAGCACAGTGGTGGTCCAGGTACTGCCTCCATTAATGGAACGATAGAAACCAGTCAATGTTGGCCCGGTACTGGTATCCACAGCTACCACGCACATAATATTCGGGTTCAGCGTATTAACTGCAATTGAGGGTTCGAATTGACTGCCTGCCAAAGCCCCGGTAATATTCACAACTACCATCTGCTCACCTCGATTCCTTTAAGGGATATTTGTGAACCGGTCAATTAATGTCATCTCCGATTGAAGTACACGTTGGATGATCTGACCTGTAGAATTAACACCGTATACATGAATGATCGTACTTGTAGCACTAAAATAATCGCTTTGCACCTCGTAAAAAGCAGCATTGATCAATGGATAGATTAAGCTTCGGGTCGCTTGAGGTAGTAATTCAAACAGATCATGACCTATAGGTATGCGCGCAGTTTGAGTGGTGTCCCATCTGAAAATTTCCAACTCAATACTGACTGGAGCATTAAGGGAATCATTAATGCACGTTACAATGAGTTGAGTGGATTGGGTTTCACCCGATGTTGGATTGTAAATAAAACCCGTAGAGTTTGGCAAAAAGCACACTCCTTCCGCAATATATAGTAAAGTATATTCGTTTTTCTGCTACCGTTATGACTAGGATCTCAATTGAATATTGGATCTACTTGCAAATTTTGTTATGCTAGATTACTAGATTACTGTTCATAACAAAATTCTACTATCATGTTCGGAGTTGGAGGACACAAATCATGCTTATTAAACGTGTAGGAAAAATCGCCGCGGTTACTGTAATTGCTCTCTCTATCCTTGGAAGTACACCCAATATCGGTGGAGCCTATGCTGCCCCAGCCATTTCAGTACACTTGGATGATGTTCCCCTGAAGTTTGATGCAGCTCCACGAGTTGATAAAGGTGTCACTTACGTCCCGTTTCGGACGGTCGGGGAAGCCCTAGGTATCGATATTACCTGGAACAGCAGATCACAGACTGTAAAAGCAACGAACACTGTGAAAGGACAAACTACTGAGGTACTATTACAAGTTGGCAGCACCACAGCGACCGTAAATGGAAAAAAAGTTACACTTGCTGCAGCACCCGTTCAGCGCGAAGGACGCGTGCTTATTCCACTCAGTTCTTTTAGTAATCAATTCGGTGTAAGTGCAAACTGGAATCAGGCAACCAAGACGGTCTCCCTTATCTCCCCACAACGCGAGATGCACCTGAGAGCCTTCTATGCATTGCAATCCTTTCAAGAAAAGGACCTTATTACTTCCATGAATTCCGTGGCCTTTGGCTGGAGCCGCATTGATCGTGAAGGTCAGTTCACGCTCCAAGGGGATGAGTACCGTCTCCCTGCTGCTGCGGGTGATGTTACACCGCAGTCTATCGTTGCTGACGCAGCAGATCAACAGATCCAACCACAGCTCATGGTGTATGCATTGGATGGAAACGGCGAACTGACCAAAGTTCTGAGCGACAGCAGTCTGCGGCAGAAATCGATTGAAGGTATAACTGCTGCTGTAGCAGAGCATGGTTTTGGCGGAGTTGTTCTGGATTTTGAAGGACTGGGCTTCAAACTGGATGCGGTAGAACAACAGAGGCTGCTCAATGCTTACGTGAAGCAATTAAGAAGCTCCTTGCCCCTGGACACAGCTTTATCTCTGGCGGTACCGCCGCTAAATAGTGCTTATAAAGGGTATGATTACAAAACACTTGCCTCCATCGCAGATGATCTGATCATTATGGCCTATCAGTATAATCCGGTTGGCACCAAATCTCAGGTACCTGAGCCAAATAGTCTTGTGGATCAGGCGATCCAATTAGCCATACAGGCCGGTGTCCCAAAGAACAAGCTTTTGCTCGGAATCAGTCTAAGCAGTGAAACGCCGTCCTCTGTTGATGATAAGCTCGGTCTCGCCAAACGTTATAACCTCAAAGGAGCCGCGTTCTGGCGTCTGGGTCTGTTCCGTTCCTACAATACGAAAATGGAAGATGCCGTGAATGCTTCTGTGATCAAAGAGTAAACATTCTGACTGGGTGCAACTCACCTTAAAGTAAAAAAAGGACCACGCCTCTGGTACGCAGAGACTTGGTCCTCTTCCCCATTATTTCACTTCAAAAATTTATCCACACTTCCAAATATAAGCTTCACAAACTGGGTAGGACCAGGCAAACGGGGCTGAAAGAGAAGAATGATCCCAAGTACTGCCCCCACAGCGGTAATTCCCGCGCTCACTATTCTGGCTCGCTTCTCTTTGCTGCTCTTCCACTCTCCATACACTATCGCAGTCGCCAGCATCAAAATCCCAAGGATTGAGCCTAGTTTCATGCAATCACCTCTATTCTCAGGCTTGTAACAGGAGCCATTTGTGTTCAACTTTCGTCCTCATCAGGTATCCCCTGTGGTCCTGTTGATTTTCCGGTACGTTCTACGTGTGCATCTACGTTGACTTCCACGTCCAATTCAGGATAAATGGTTTCCCAGTTCTTCTCCTGCGCCTTCCATTGATGCGGATAATATCTGCGGAATTCAACTGCGAATTTGAAGAAATCGGAGCGCAGCTCTTTCTGGGACATGGCTAAAGCATCATGAGCCAAAGATGTGAGCTTAGCCGACCATTCCTTTTCCAGTTTCGTTAATACAGCGGGATCCGTCAGATTGGCATCCGTCGTATTTAACACCACTTCTCCCCTGGTTTGGATGTCGACCTTCATACTCCACTGTTGGTTTACAATTCGCGGCTTCAAGGAGGTTTTATTTTCAAGGAGTCTTATCGAGAAAGAACCCTCTAACGGCTCAAACTCAACGGGCATGATAATGTTGTTCAGTTCTTTTGCAAGTAGTAATACACCTACGCTTAGTGGTTCTTTGATCGTCTTGACATAGCGATCCTTCTTATACATACTCAGGCCTTTCACATATGGCGTTGTCGTCAGTTTATCCTGATCGGGCTCCGGAGGTAAGATTAACATGCGAGACAAAATAGCGGAACAGCTCGGACCTTCAATAGATTTAGCCAGTTCAAGGGCAGTGACACGTGTACCTAACTTCAGATTGGCCATCTCACGTAGCGATTCAGCAGAACTTCGCTCCAGTGGATCAAGTAACGCAAGGATATCTTTCGCAGCCTTTTCGCTGGAAAAGACATATGCATGCTCCCTGAACTGAGGGTAACGCAGGAAAAAATCGATATACTCGCGGATACCGCGTTTGCCGGCTTGCTCACTAATGATGATGACTTCGCAATGGCCCCAGAACATATTCCGTGGAACTTTACGTTGTAACCGATTCAATGCCTCGGCAATTGTACGTCCTTCCGCTGTTCGAATCATTGTTACCCCGCTTGGACTGCCTCCACTCCCACTGCTATCTCCTGCACTCGCCTTTCGCGGAATAAAAATCTGTGAAGTCAATTGTACTTTGCCATCTTCATAATCTATCCCTGTAGCCAGCACGATAGCCAAATCGTTAATCTCGATACGATCCCAACATCCACTTAAAAGCACACAACACAATATTGGCATTAGTAGTACTCTATATATTCGCAAGTGCTCCTCCCCCCATCAATCAGGTGTTCGCTCGATTCTTCCGAAAATGTGCCCACCCTTTCTTCAGCCATGCAACACCATAGATCATAGCCGGAAGGATTAATAAAATACTGATCGTATACAAATTGGCTGAAGCACTAACCAAACTGGAAACACCAGATCCACCGGACACAACCCAGTAAGCAAATACCATGCACAGAAACGAAAGTGGACCAACCACAGGTTTGTAGTCCCGCAAACCAAACCATTCCGCGGTTGATGTAGCAAAGATATATAGAAAAACGGAAATTTTAACGAAAATACCGAAAATCCAGATGGCAATAATAAGGGATTCGATATGCTGCAGAAAGTCTGCAATGGTTATGTATCTTGCTGCGATCATGACTGGAAATACAAATGTATCCGTCAAATCACCAATTAAAAACAGGCAAAACAGATTGGTAACTGTCATTGCAGTTGTTGTAAATACAAGGGAACCCAGCATGACCCGGGTTATTCGTTTTTTTTCATTCACATAAGGTAGCAGAAAAGCCAACACAATATACTCACTAAACCATGCAGCAGGTGCAGCAGCCCCGGTAATAATGGGAATTGGACCTTTCTCCATAAAAGGAAACAGCTCGGCAGGATTCAATTCACCAATCAACAATATAAAGATCAAAGCCAGCAGCACGATCAGCAGGGTAACAAACACCTGAGAGGTTCGTCCGACAACTTCAATTCCGAGTCTAACATTAATCGCACATACAACAACCATCGTACCCATCACAACAAACAAAGGTGTACGCGGAAGTGCATTATTGACAATGAATTCACCGTATTCCCGAATAATCAAGCCCGTCAGGTGGGGCAAGAAAGCGATATAGATCAGACCGAATAACTTGCCCGGAATCCGACCGACGATCAATACACTGGATTGAATGAGCGTTTTTCCTGGGTACAGACGATCAAGTCCAACGGAAATACCAATAGCAGCCAAACCAACGATAGAACCTATGATTGGAGTCATCCACATGTCATGTCCCGCATAGTGCATTGTAATTCCAGGCACAGATAAGATAGCCGTCGCGATAATGGCGGGAAAGACCATAAATGCCAATTGAGTCACCGATATTTTCCCTTTGTCCGTCAACATATGTAATCCCGCTCCCTGTTTGCTCGAATGTAGATTGTTCTAGTGTGGTTTGTTCCTTGGGGATGGACGCCACCATACATCCTTAAGTTCCTTAGCCATCGTAGGTGCTACCGGTGAGAGATAAGGTGTTCCAAATGAACGAAGACTGCTTAGATGAATGACAACCAAGATGACTCCCAGCATGACACCCGTGAGGCCCAGCGTTCCTGCCAGAAACATCATGGGAAAACGTAGCAGACGGGTCGCGATGCTGGCAGCATAGCGAGGGATCATGAAAGAAGCGATACCAGTAATCGCGACAATGATAATCATGGGGGCTGAGACAATTCCGGCACTCGTCGCCGCTTGCCCAATAATTAAGGCTCCCACGATACTGACCGCTGATCCGACCTGCTTTGGCAATCGGACGCCAGCCTCACGCAGTGCTTCAAAGGCAATTTCCATAATGAGCGCTTCCACCAGTGCGGGAAAAGGGATCTCTTCTCTCGCCCGAGCAATACTGAGAAGCAATACGGTAGGAATCATCTCCTGATGAAACGTAGTAATCGCTACATAAGCCGATGGAAGCAGCATGGATAAAACAAAAAAAATGTATCGCAGCCAGCGTACAAAAACACTCATGAACACATTTTGATAATAATCTTCAGGGGATTGTAACATGGAAAAAATGGTTACTGGCGCGATAAGGGTAAACGGCGTTCCGTCAACGAGAATAGCAAACCGACCTTCCAGCAAGTTGGAAGCAACGACATCCGGACGCTCCGTCGCAATCATCTGTGGAAATGGTGAATATCGCTCATCGACAATCCCTTCTTCAATGTATTGACTCTCCAGTACGTCTTGGAGCTTTAAATCGGCAAGTCGTGTCTGCACTTCCTTAACAAGTTTGGGGTCAATAATCCCCTCCATGTATACAAGTGAAATACTGGTGTTTGTACGTTCTCCCATGTTACGTGTATGAATCTTCAATGCAGGTGTCTTGAGGCGTTTGCGCAGTAAAGACATATTCATGGTCAACGACTCTGTGAACCCATCCCGTGCACCACGCACGGTCGATTCAGCTAACGGTTCCTCCGTTGAACGATTTGCAGCTTGGTATAGAGGATATGTAGTTCCGCCTATTGAACCGTCCAGCAGTAACAGAGCTTCTCCTTCTAATATGGCCTGTACTGCCTGAGTAGTCGTTTCAACATGCTTAACTGAAGCTAGAGGAACTTGCGCAGCTTCGATCCCTGTTTCCTGAAGGGGCGTTAGTACCTGGCGTTCCAGCCGCTCCGTATCGCATACACCAACACAATATACGCATAATGCTGATGTAAGACACGCGGTTTGGAATGTATGAAATACAACGTCCGAGCAACCCGCAAAAACGGAGCGTAACATTTCTTGATCAATAGCAAGATTTCCGGTTAATGGCAGGTCCTGTTGTGTTATCTCTGATGTGTCCATGACGCCTCTCCTTTCCGTAAACACTCCGTCCAGATATTCTCAGTTAAAGGTATCCTTTACTTATCAGATGGGATATATACGCAAAATATAGAATGCCAAAAAAGCCGCCCTCATGAGCGACTCTGATGATATAAAACGTTAATCATTTCTGCGAATCCGTTGATCTTGCTCTTTGCAATTCCCTATTTTCTATTAATCACTATCCTTTCACAGCACCCAAAGCAACACTCCCAATAATCTGTTTGGAAAATATAGAGAATACAATAATAATAGGCAGGATTGAGATCGCTACCCCCAAATACAAGAGCCCATAATCCATCCCGTAGTACCCCTGCACTAGCGCAACCAATACTGGAAGCGGATATTTATCCAGGGAGAAAAACAGCACAAGCGGTGTCAGGAAATTATTCCATGATCCGATAAACGTGAATATGCCAAGGGCGGCGATTGCCGGCCCCAGAATAGGCAGTACAATCTGATTGAACGTCCGGAACTCACCGGCACTGTCCACCCGAGCAGATTCAATAATCTCATCCGGGATGCTGCTCTCCATGAACTGCTTGATAAAAAATACATTAAACGCATTAGCCGCAGCAGGCAAAATAATTGCGGCATAACTATCCAGAAGTCCCATCATGCTGAATAGTCGATATACGCCAATCAAAGCCAGTTGACCCGGTACCATCATGGTTGCTAACAGAAACAGGAACAATCCGTTTCGTCCTTTGAATTTAAATTTGGCAAATCCATACGCAGTTAAGGCCCCAATATACAGAGACAATACGGTCGATGTTCCGGCAATAAATATGCTGTTGGCAAACCCACGCCATATGTTGATTTTGGATACCATGTTCATATAGTTATCAATCAAGAATGATCCGGGAAGAAAGGTGAACGTTGAAGCAATCGTTGCATTATTGTGTGTGGAATAGATAAGCATCAGATAAAATGGAATAATGCATAGCACGGCAAGACCTGTCAGCAACAGATAGATGATGATTTTGCCTGCCGTCAGCCCCCTTGTATTGGCATATTGCTGAATCGCCGCATTTGGTTGTTCAACTGATTTTGCAGTTTGCATAAGAACTCCCCTCCCTATGAACGGCTCTTCCGCTTGGTCATGATGAAGGATGCAACGGACAACAATATGATGATAATAAACAGGCAAAATGCGATGGCAGCACCGTAACCAAATCGTGTGCTCTGAAATGCTACATTATAGAGATACATAATGCTCGTCATGGCTGCCCGGTCAGGACCGCCATTGCCGTTGGTTAGTGTAAATGGCTGATCGAAAATCTGGATGCCCCCAATAATGGATGTAATCATCTGAAACAGAATAATTGGACGGAGCATCGGCACGATTATATGAATGAAAATATGTTTCTTTTTCGCGCCATCCATCTGGGCAGCCTCCAGCAGAGAAGGGTCAATGCCCTGAAGACCAGCTAAGTAGATGACCATCGAATAGCCAAAGTATTGAAAAAACAAAATGGATGATACAATCAGACGCATAAACCAGGGATCATTTTTCCAGTTAATTGGATCTTGTATTATGCCGGTCTGCACCAAAAAATGATTCAGTCCGCCAGACTGCCAGTCAAAAATCAAGCTGACAAGCAATCCAAGTGATGCCGCCGTAACGATGTTGGGAAAAAAGTATACGGCTCTGAAAAAGTCCCGTCCTTTGAGCAGCTTATCATTCAAGATAAAAGCCAACACAAGTGAGATTGTCAGCTGCGGAACCACGGAGACTCCCCAGATGAATAACGTATTAAACAAGGTTTTGTAGAACAACGGATCTTGTAATACGGCAACGTAGTTACCGATCCCTACAAAATCAGGTGTCGTGATCCCATCAAAGTTGGTGAAACTGATGTAGAGGGAATATAAAATGGGATACAGCCCAAAAGTGGTGAAAATAATAAAAAACGGAGCAATGAAGTAGTAGCCGTAATGGTCCTTGCGAATCGTTTTGGCAAACATGTTCTATCCCCCCAGTTATCATCGGATGTGTATATTCATTCGCTTACTTCTAGGGCGTGTCTGAAAACTCCGAAGGAAGCAGATTTTGCCGAATTTTCGTTCCAAGCAAGGAAGTTTTCCGCAGGCGTGCCGGGGCACGTCAAGGGAAAGTGACACAGCATGGGGCGAAAAGGCGGTAAAAGATGCACTTCAGCGAGTTTTGAGACACGTCCTAAGCTAATCCACTTCCAGTTCCGGAAATCTCAAGGTAACATCACGTTTGATTCGCTTTACGACTTCATCTTTGGTCTGAATGTCCTTATTGAGATATAACTGGAGTACAATCTTGTAGATATCATTGTTAATCGTGGCATCATATTTGGTGCGTTCGTATACAGGTACCCGTTTTGCAGCCTCCGAGAAAAACTCGAAATGCTTCTGTCCTCCCAAATAGGACGATGAGAGAGACGGGGCAAGTTCATCATTCACAACCATGTTGCTGGTGAAATAATCCTGTTCTTTTGCTAACTCGGACAGAAAATCGTGGTCAAAATTATAAAACTCAATAAACTTCCAGGCCAAATCCTTTTTCTCACTTTTACTGTACATCGCGATATAGGTTCCACCTGAACTAAAGGCTGAAGGTCCCTGGGCTAAGCCCCACATGCCTTCGGTATCCGGAGCGTTTGCCTTGAACGTATATTGCAAACCCCAGGTTGCCCCGGGATAGAACATGACCTCTCCTTTTTGCATGGATGCAGCGTAACCGGCACTTCCATCTTCATACTCGGCAAGTACATTCCGCTCACGTGCTTCACGTACAAGATCGAGCACTTCCAAGTACGTTGGATCGATGACAAGTTTGCCGTCCTTCACCCAAGGTATACCATCATATGAATTCGATATAGCATTCCAATTCGCCAATGCATGTACTTTATTCCCGCTAAGTTGCTGTACCTTCTCTCCAATCTCGAAGATCTTCTCCCATGTATCGATCTGTGAACCCACCTGCTCAGGATCATCGGTGCCCAGATATTTCTTGGCCAAATCCCGACGATAGTAGATGCCCCCTGGTGTTCCCTGATAACCTATCGCTCTGACATTTCCATCACTGTCCTGTTCATTGGCCTGAACAAAAGCATATTGTTCCTGGATAAGTTCATTGGCGTTATACGGCGAAGCTGATAAATTCTCCAGATATGGAACGTCAATCAGCTCTCGAATATTCGCATTTTCAATCATAAATACATCTGGAGCCTTCGAGGTTGTCTGTAGCGCAGATTTCAGCTTGGTGATATAGAAATTACCAGGGATGTTGACAAAGTTCACTTTGATGTCAGGATATTTCTGTTCGAATTTCTCGATGGCGTACCCTGCTTCATCCGTAAAACTCCACACGGTAATCTCCTGTTGCTTGGTTTGATTCGATGGACTGAACTGACAACCAGCTAACAACATCACTGCACATACAAATACAATAGTTGGCTTAAACCACTTCTTCATAGGCCCCCTCCTTCAAAAAGGAAACGCTTACAATTTATTAGAGTATATTGATTTTGGAGAGGGCTTTCTCCATAAATATTGTGCATTACCCTTCATATTTTGTGATATTCGTCCGATGTTTCTTACGAAATTCGGAGGGTGTACAGCCATTATATTTTTTGAAAAGACGATTATAGGAGTTAACATTGTTAAATCCATGTCCAATCGCAATCTCCAGAATCGTATCCTGACGGAACAATAAGGCCCACTCTGACTTGATAATTCGAAAATGATTCAAGTATTCCATCAGTGTTACTCCCTTGATCTCTTTGAACAGCTTGCAGACATGGAACTTGCTAAATTTAATATGTTCCGCCACCTGTTCCAGCTTAATGGACTCAGCATAGTGCTCCTCCAGGTATTCACAGACCGATTCAAGGAATTCAAATTTTTTGGATGAAGTACATGCCCATCCTGAAGATGAAGATTCATCGGTGGTAACCGGTACTTTTGTACGCAATAAAAGTATGATGAGATCATACAACCTGGATACCATTAACCATCGGTATCCGGGCTTCTGATTTTTCTTCTCGGTAATGATATCATCTATATATTGAGTCAGATTGTTCTGACTTCCCGTATTCGAAGGAATAACTGTTGTTTTGTTGAAAAGTTGTCCGAGATCCTGAATTTCGGCTTCGGTCGTGAAACTCCCGGTTAACAATTCGAGTCGGAACAAGATAATGGTCAAATGTTCGGTCCCCGGCAAAAAGCAGTGCACATCCCCTGGTTTGATCAGCAGCACATCCCCTTTTTCCAACTCACACACGTGGTCGTTCACACCAATTCTGGCGCTTTTACCATTGACGAGAACCAGCTCAACCTCATCATGCCAGTGTGCAGCATAATTGAACTGATTTCCTGTATGAATTACCCGAATGGGAAAACCTTCTTGCATATGGCCTGTCTCCAAAAAAGTGGGTACGCCCATCGTATCACCCTCCATTTATTTCCAATGAAAATAACTCCTCGTCTTTATATTATGCATTAATGGCTACTCTCCTTTCTTTTTAAGTATTTAAAATTTCTATAGAATGAAAAAACTCCTCAACTCAGGTTGAGGAGCCGAACAGAATCACGTTCCACGCATTGGATGTCCAGTGTATATAACGTCTCTACGTTCTCTCCATTCAGCAGTTGGAAGAGAACATGACCTGCAAGCTGGCCTGCATCCCTCTTCGGCTGACGAAATGTGGTTAGAGGTGGATTCATGTACTGAGATGCAGGTATATTGTCAAAACCAATTACGGATAACTGCTCAGGTATTGAGATATCATGCTCCCTGAAGGCTTCCAAGCCGCCGATCGCCATTTCATCATTGGCAAAAAATACAGCGGATGGCAACTCTCCTTCAAGCAGTTTCTTGGCTGCATTGTAGCCATCTTGCTTCATGTATTGTCCGCCAATTTTCCATTCGGGGTTCTCTTCAATGCCTGCCTCCTTCAAGGCTTTCAAATAACCTCGATAACGATGGAGATTACATTCCGATTGTGACGGGCCACTAATATAAGCTATTGTCCGATGCCCTTTATCGATCAGATAACGGGTAGCCAAGTAACCGCCTTGCGTATCACTCATCAAAACCTTTACAATATGTTGAGCATCCAGATCCCGATCCATGACAACAATTGGAAACCCTGCTTCAGATGCTTCAATCAGCAATTGATCTTGAATATTCTGAGCAATAACAATAGCTCCGTCAATTCTTCTTTCACGAATGTAACGATGGGCTGTCGATTTCTCTCCACCCAACGAACTACATACGATCATATCGTATCCATGACTCATGACGACGGTTTCTATTCCGTTTACCAAATCCGAGAAATACGGGCTGGACATGTCATGGACAATAATACCAATGGTTTGTGTACTATTTCGTTTTAATTCCGATGCAGGACCATGCCTAACGTAATTGAGTTGGCTCGCTGCCTCAAGTACTCGGAGTCTTGTCGGCTCACTTACATTCCCTTTATCGTTGAGTACGCAAGATACGGTGGAACTGGCTACACCAGCCATCTTGGCTACATCTTTAATCGTTGTCATCATATATACTCCTCAAAGACAGTTTCATCTGTTTAATCCATTATGGCGTAACACAGCAATACACACGGGATAGTTCACTAGCATTTTAACACGTCAGTTCGGTCATGTCTCTTAGCAAAACATCAACTACGAAAAAACATATTAAAGAAACCGAGGTGCCTTCATGAGATTTAGTGAATATGTAATAGGTCAGCGCTATGAAACCACATCCTTGGCATTATCCAAGAGTGATATTATTGAGTTTGCCACAATCTATGATCCACAGTACATGCATTTGGATGAGGAAAGGGCCAAGCAAGGCCGCTTCGGCAGTTTAATTGCTTCTGGCATGCAAACGATGAATATCTCCTTTAAATTATGGATTGAGGTCGGGGTCTATGGAGAGCATGTCGTGGCGGGCACCGGAATGAATAACATTCAATTCCTGAAACCGGTCTTTCCGGAAGATGAACTTCACGTCATTGCAGAAGTTATTGGACTGTCTCCCAGACGCAAAGGAAATGGGATTGTTACGGTGCTGCTGAGTACTTTCAATCAGAAGAATCAAAAGGTATTTCAGGCAGAATTAAGTGCATTAATCGATAATTAAGACTGAGAAAAAGCCCAAAAAGCCGCCAATTGGCGGCTTTTCGTAGATATATCACATTGAAGCATTTTTAAGCGTTATACCCTTTCAATACCTGCCCCAAAATCTCTACACCCTTGACAATCTGTTCGTCTGACGGGGTTGAGAAATTAAGTCTGATGGCATTACAAGGGTCTTGTTCGTTCACCAGGAATGCATTTCCCGGTACAACCGCAACCCCTTGAGCTGCCGCTGTCTTAGCATAATCAAGCATTGGCACATGTGCTGGCAGATCACACCAGAGGAACAGTCCACCGTCCGGTTGGGTATAGGTAATGGACTCACCCATATGCTCTTGCAGCTTGTCCATCATCAATGTTGCTTTTCTCCGATATACCTCACGGATGCTGTTAATGTGCCCTGCGTAGTCATACTCTCTCATGAACTTGTATGCCAGAATCTGTGGAAGCATGGCCGTATGTACGTCTTCTCCCTGTTTGGCAACAACCATCTTCTCCACGACTTCATGTGGCGCTTGTACAAAACCAACGCGCAGTCCAGCCGACAAAATTTTGGAGAATGATCCAACATAGATAACCAGACCCTCATCATCCATAGATTTAATGGTTGGCACATCGTCTCCATTGAATCGAAGTTCTCCGTACGGGTTATCTTCCAAAATCATAACGCCATACTTCTTAGCCAACTCGTATATGGCCTTACGTTTCGAAAGACTCGTTGTTACACCTGTCGGATTCTGAAAACTCGGGATCACGTAGATCAGTTTCACATTAGGCTCCGTTTGCAGCGCCTGTTCCAGCTTCTCGATATCCATACCGTCCATCTCCATCGGAACACCGGCAAGCTTTGCACCGGATGCCCGGAAGGAGTTCAGGGAACCGATAAAGCTCGGACTCTCGCAGATAATCGTGTCCCCTTCATTACAGAATACTTTACAGGCCAGTTCAATCCCCTGCTGCGCTCCAGATACAATGAACAATTGATCGGATGGTTTACCGGTATCAAAACCTGTCTTCAAATGTTGAGTCAATGCTTCCCTGAGGGGAACATATCCTTCCGTAATCCCATATTGCAGAGCTGTGACTGGGTCATGCTCCAGAATGGATTGAGTGAATGTGCGAATCGCCTCAATAGGGAAGGTTTCCGGAGCAGGATTTCCCGCGGAGAATGGAATCACATTTTGTCCCGAAGAAGCCTTCAGAATCTCACGAATAATGGATGGTTGCAGTGCTGCGATACGATTGGAAAATGAATAGTTCATCTTAAATAGTGCCTCCCGACATTTCATCTGAATTAACTCTCTATCATTACATTAGATTCTATTATACGAGCATTTCCCGAATTTCCAAACTGTCTCCACAAAATTAATGTTTGTACGCCAAAAAAGAGGCCGCCGTTAGCAACCTCTTTCGCAAAAGTATTGAGCAAAATTTCAGCCTATTAGCGCACTGCGTTCATCTCAGATAACCGTGTGGCCTTCACAACATAAGCGGCTAGACCGGGGATCATCCGAGCCAGACCAGGATAGAACTTATTGGTCTTGGCAAAAGCCAGCTTTTGAATTCTTCTTGCACGTCTGAGCAATTGGGTGAATTCCCGGCTTGCTTCCAGCGTGTAATTACTCTGCCAATCGGCATGTTCAATATCGCCTTGCAGGTACTTGTCAGTCCACCTTGCACACAGGAGTGAGGAGCGAAGGGCAATGGACATTCCGTCTCCACATAAGGGCGGTATCATCAGCATGGCATCCCCGATATGCGGATATTGAGACCACGGCTCAGGAACGTTGGACAGATGCAGCGGCGCAATCGACACTTGTGTTCCATCTACAGGCTTTCCTTCAGCTAAACGGGCCGCCAAACTCACGTTTGTCAGCGATGCCGCCTGTAAAATATCGTTTACAGACTTGCCACTTCCCTGAACGGTATCCAGTGTTAACAATGCGGCGACATTCACAATGCCATCCTCAATCGGAGAAATGCCCACGTAACCACCCTCGCAAAAATATAACTCTACCCGTGCGGGAATCTCTATCCCGCTGAAGTGGGACTTAACGCCAACATATATGGTTTGGTCCCGCAGATCAGGTGAGGAAGCCATCCCCCGCGGCTTTTTGGTCCCATGTGCTCCGATAACGGCTTTGGCTCTGTAGCTGATCCGCTCATCTCCCTGTTTCACCTGAACCTCATAACTGGCATCCTCAAGCTGCTCGATGCTCGTTATGGTCGCTTTGGTCACAATCTGGGCTCCGGCCTCCAGAGCCTTCTGATGCAAAATCTGGTCCAGCTCATATCGACTTATGCCATATGCGAATCCCGGCAGCGGTGCTTCGATCACTCCGCCATGTGGCATAACGATTTTGGCATGATCCATGGTGCTGGGTTTCTTCGACTGGTCCAGAAGGTGAATGTCCAGAACTTCTAACATCTCTTTGGTTTCGGGTGACATGAACTCACCGCAGGTTTTGTGCCGCGGGAACTCCTGGCGATCCAGCAAAAGGGTCCGATGTCCTTTCCCTGCCAGTTGCATTGCACATGTACTGCCGGCAATTCCGGCTCCGATGACAATCACATCTATCGATTTCGACACGTAAGATCACCTGCCTTTCGTGGGAATAACAACAGAGTAACGGAATAAGGGCTTCCATTCATAGGTCATCGTATCATGATTGAGACGTTGTTTAAGTTCCTTCCAATCCCTCCCTGTAAAACCTTTGGCTACGGAAAGAGGCCCATCATGACGAATGTACCGATTGCGCGAGATCATCCGTGTAGTAATCCAGACCGCCTTATAGGATACGGGATGGCGGTGAATATCATTAATAACGACACCGTATCTGGATGCTCGCAGCATATGAGAAACCATATCAACCAGTTGATCTCCGTCAAAATGATGTACAAACTGGGAACCTGTCACGATATCTGCTGAAGCATCCGGCAGTTGTGTAAGATCGGCACGTTGTACCTGGACTCGGGGTTCGTGACGGAATAGTTGTCTCGCTTCCTCACACGCCTCTTCCGTCAGATCAACCAGTGTAATCTCCAGCTGAACACCCTGACGATCCGCCCATTGTAGTAGTTTCTGGTTCACATCTCCTGAACCTGCGCCCACATCCAGCAGGGTAAGCTTATTCGGCTTACCGACGGAGTTCCATAACTTCTCTACACCAGCCAGAGTTGGGCCAGGTGCTGCAAATATTTTGTTAAGACGTCTCAGATGTCTAAGCGCTTCACGCAGCTCCTCCCCTCCCAGAGAGAAGTCATCCATCAGTTCATCTTCCTTGGCCCGAATGGACAATGTTCTAAAAAAGGACATGATCGTGCTCCTCCATCACTGAAGATAATGAGGGTACATAAGTGAATTGCATCAACTCTGCGGTGAGTCCCGGTCCAAATGCCATGGCTACACCATCTGTAGAGGATTGACCCTGTACCTTCATGTCCTCACGCATCGCGTTCAGTACAAACAGAATGGTATTGGAGGATAAGTTACCAAACATTCTGAGGACATCCCTGCTATACTTTGTTTGCTCGTCTCGAAGCTTCATTACATTCTGCACAGAGTCCACAATCCCACGTCCTCCCGGATGAATGGCCCACAGTTCAGGCAGCTGTTCACTTTGCAATAAGAGACGCAGTTCCTCTTCCAAGTGAACACCTAACAGTTTCGGAATACGTGGGGATAGATACAGGTCATACCCCAGATTCCCCACCTCCCAGGTCATATCTTCAGTCGAATCCGGAAGAAGCACAGAATAACCCGTTCCCAGACTCAGATAATGCTTGTGCCGAGATTCTGGTGTACCCACTACACAAGAAGAAGCAGCGTCTCCGAAGAATGAAGCTGCAAACAGCGCTTCCCGATCTTGTACGGGCTGAAAATGAAGGGTGCACAACTCTACACAGACAACAAGGACCTGTGCTCCCGGAGCACCCTGCACGACATCTCGTGCCATCTGAATGGCTTTCAACCCTGCGGCACACCCCTGAAAGATCAGCGGCAGTCGATTAACTCGGGCAGACAAACCCAAATGACGGATGAGCATAACATCAAGACCCGGCAGATATTGACCGGTGCAGCTGACCGTGATGATATGCGTGATGCTCTTAGGAGATACGCCTGAATCCTCCAGGGCTTTCTCTGCAGCCTCAATCCCGAGCGGAAGCGCCTCTCGCTTGTATGTATTCATTCGTTCTTCGGTTGTCGGGATGTCTGATCGCTCACCAGAGGGCAGATAACGGCATTCTTCCAGTGAACCCAGATAGCTCGGTTCCACAGTATATCGTGTTTCAACACCACAGGACTTGAATATTCGTCTGGCAAAACGGGCCAAATCTGGCCGATCCTGAAGAGAAGAAGCGATTAATTCTGCAATATCTGACTGTGCTACAGGGTGAGCAGGTAGAGCCGTTCCCATGCCAAGAATCGCAATATCGGATGGACTGTTATATTGGTTCATAATAAACCTCCTGTATTGGTCATTATTTCCTCTAATTTAACAACTCTTACCCTTAACGATATCGTTATAATCTCAATAAGGCTCCTAATCTAGTTTATTAACACATTCGCAAGCTCAGAAGCTTGGTTTCACCAAGCCATTGAAGCAATCACACCAATGAACGAAAAAAAGCCGCCATTAGGCGACTTCAAGTTAACCATATTCCTTTTAAGCATCACTTTTGATACACGTTATTTGGAAAATGCTTCTCTGATCTTGTCACTCATCCGGTACCAGGCATCCTCAGCCATCTGGAGATCCCCAGAATGCGTAAATCCATGAGCAGCTCCCTCGTACTCCTTAAGCGTCACCTTCACACCGCTTGCTTCCAGCCTTGCTGCATATGTTCTTGCTTCTTGGGCTAGTGAATCTTTCTCCGCGGTAATAATTAATGCTTCCGGAAGTCCCTCGACTGATGTTGCGAGCACAGGTGAAGCCAACGGGTCATGCGCATCTTCTGGCGTTTCAAGGTACATGGCATTGAACGTTCTGGCGATATCGGCTGGAATGGCTTCTTCAAAACCCGGTTTCTCGGCCGGATCTGTAGCCACATCCAACACGGCATAATCGATAACCTGAAGTACAATAGGCAGCTTGCTTCCACGTTGCTGGTTCAATAAACATACTGCTGCAGCTAGATTACCACCAGCACTATGCCCCCCGATAGCGAATAGAGACGGGTTAACCGAGAAGGATTCCGGATTGGCGTGCACCCACTGTATAACGTCGTAACATTCATGGACCGCCGTTGGGAACTTGTGCTCTGGTGCAAGACTGTAATCGATATTAACGACCACACAATCAGATCGATCAGCGATCAAGCGACACCATGGATCATCCATCTCTGCTTGTCCCAAGATGAAACCACCCCCATGCATATTAAAGAAGACCGGCAGAGGCGCGGAATGATCCCTATCCGGTGTATACACAAGTACACGTGTATCACCTTTAGTCGTAGGCATCATGACTTCTTTTACTGTGACAGCATACATGGAACTGGGTTGAAGAGCTGCTCCTGTACCGACGACATTTTGACGCATACGTTGTACCATTGCCAATTGTTGTTGTTGATCCATAGATATCACTCCTTTAATGGATTGCCAATAATGCTTCAATGTTAACATTCAGTGCCAGGAGATCGGTTTGGATCCGTGCTTGTTTCCCTTTTTTTGTGGAACATCATCCAGATACCCATCATACAAAATAAAACGCTGCACCCCATGCCAAACAAGCTACTGGTTTTTAATGCAAGAGGTGAGCCTTGCATGGTAAGTAATGTCGCTTGGGTCACCACGATGGATACCATCGCATCGGTGAAGTTAATCATTTTCAATGTAGATATGATCGGGTTATGGAGATGACGGTTAGCCCAGGTTCCATACACGGCAAAAACCAACTTGGTAAAAGCAACTGCAGAAACGATATACACGATAATACCCTCATATATGAAAGCATCGCCGATTAGATACATTCGCAGGCAGACCATCGAATAGGACGCACCCAGTAAACACAGGAACAGACCTCCGCGCTTATATACCGTAAGCTCTAATCTATATCTTTCTTCGGGAGAGTCCATCCTTTTGGTAACTGTATATTTATGGAGCACTTGGCCTTTCGCTACACACAGAATCAGATAATATACAGCATTTGTAATGAACCATCCCGAAAGCAGATATATGCCCAAGATTAACTTGCCTATCCCTGTTACAGCATTGATAACAAGGGATGCCACATTAAACAAGGCCGTTCGATCTTGTTTATTTCCAAGGTAATGGAACCAAATGGACTTCAAACATGTCTTCATTTTCATAGGATATTCATTCTGTTAGTGAAGCAGACCATTAGCCTTTTACCTACCTCATTTATTTCTTCTTATCTCTTACCGTTCAGAGAATCCCGAATCCTTTTCGGAAGGGATTGGACAACCCTATCATAGGAGTGATCAATCATGACGTAGACATCTTCATCGGACAATGAACCATCCAGCGTAATGGTATTCCAGTGTTTTTTGTTCATATGATATCCTGGTCGAACCGCTTCATGCTGCTCTCTCAGGTTCTCTGCAATTATAGGATCACATTTTAAGTTTAATAGACCATTTTCTTCTTTGTCTTCGAAAAGTAAT
Source organism: Paenibacillus sp. SRL342 (assembly GCF_984798905.1). Classification (NCBI taxonomy): domain Bacteria; kingdom Bacillati; phylum Bacillota; class Bacilli; order Caryophanales; family Paenibacillaceae; genus Paenibacillus; species Paenibacillus sp. SRL342. Next base: position 3,346,076 of record NZ_OZ481790.1, on the reverse strand, counting down.
GCAAATATTTTCCCTCCGACCTTAATGGTTACAGGATCAGGCCCAAATGGATAATCCTTGGTCGCACCTTTCTTCTTCAAACTGTATTCAATCATCGTATCCTTCAAGTCAGTACCTCCCTTTCACCAGTGGACGATATAATGATACCGAATGTAAGTTCGTATGTAAATAAGCTCGTTGCACATAAAAGCACATAATAAAACCTCCTCCAAATGAATGGAGAAGGTTTTATCTGGATTTATTTAGATCTTAATTGGCTCTATCATTCCTAGTTTTGCTGCTGCGGCTGAATGAGCCATGGTTAGATTTACTGCTACTACTGTTTGATCTACTGCTATTGGGTCTACCGTCGTTTGAACGACTACTGTTTGATTTACCACTCTTGGCAAACCATTCGGATTTGGGCTTGCGTGCCGGGTTAGCTTTGGACTTCGCCGGTTTGCCTGCAGCCGATTTGTTGAACGAAGGTTTACTGCCTGATGCTTTGCTGGTTTTATCAAACACAGGTACACCTGTCATTGGATACGGATGACCTTTTACTTCAGGAATCGTCTTTTTGATTACTTTCTCGATATCCTTCAGGAATGGAAGTTCATCCTTCTCACAGAACGAAATTGCCATCCCGCTTTTGCCAGCTCGCCCTGTACGTCCAATACGGTGAACATACGTTTCCGGAATGTTAGGCAGGTTAAAGTTAATGACATGTGAAAGTTCCTCTACGTCAATTCCTCTTGCCGCGATATCCGTCGCAACTAATACACGTGTTGCACCACTCTTGAAGTTGTTCAGTGCCCGTTGTCTCTCGTTCTGAGACTTGTTGCCATGAATAGCCTGTGCCGTAACATTCGCTTTGGCCAAATCACGTGTAACCCGGTCAGCGCCGCGCTTCGTGCGTGTGAACACCAATGCCGTGACGATGGATTTATCCTCCAAAATTTGGTTCAACATATGTTGCTTCTTGCCGTTCTCCAGCAAATAAATAGACTGCTCAATGCGGTCTACCGTTGAAGATACCGGTGTGATTTCTACTTTGACTGGATCAACCAGCAGGGTTTTAACCATTTTGGTGATTTCAGGAGGCATCGTAGCTGAGAAGAACAGCGTCTGCTTTTTGTTCGGCATTTTGGCAATGATTCTTTTCACATCATGAATGAAGCCCATGTCCAACATCCGGTCTGCTTCATCCAAAACGAGAATCTCAACCATCTTCAGATCAATACGTTTCTGGTTAATCAGATCGTTTAATCTACCAGGCGTTGCGATAATAATATCTGCACCTTGATTCAGCGCACGCTCTTGCACTTTTTGCGAAACGCCGCCAACGATTGCCGTACAACGAATGTCCGTATACCGGCTATATACCTTGATGTTATCCGCGATCTGAATAGCTAGCTCTCGTGTTGGTGTCAAAATTAATGAGCGAATATGTCGTACGGACTTTGATCCTTGTCCTTTGGATCTTTCGCTTAATAATTGAATGATCGGCACTGAAAATGCTGCCGTCTTGCCTGTTCCTGTCTGTGCACATCCCAGCAGATCTCTGCCAGCTAATACAGCTGGTATGGCCTGTTCCTGTATAGGGGTAGGATTAGTATAGTTTGCTTTGCTTAACCCTTCCATAATAGAGGGGATAATATTCAAGTCCTTAAATGTCATGTTGTCTCCTTCATTTACGCACATCTATCAATAAGACGCATCTTTTATTTCACACGTAACGTATAAGGATACCATTAAAAACGTAATCTGTACATTATCTTTTTAATATCACTTTGTTTAACTGACCAATTTAAGGCCGACTGCTGATCCCAGCACCATAGCGATAAACAGAATTCTTAGGGCATTTCGAGGTTCTCCATAAAACACCATGCCCAGAATGGCACCACCGGAAGCCCCGATTCCCGTCCATACGGCATATGCTGTTCCCATCGGAAGAGTTTCCATTGCAATGGATAGGAACAGGAAGCTTAAACCAAACCCGGCTACCAATAGAACCAGTGAAATGAGATTACGGTCTTTGTGCAACTTGTTTATCATCAGCACTCCGATCATCTCAAATACCCCTGCCAAGATAAGAAATACCCAGTTCATTATAGCTGCACCTCCTTATTCTTCTCTTTGCTCAGCATTTTAAGACCGATTACGCCGAGTAAAAGTACACCAATGAGTACCATTTTTCCGGTTTGGACAGGTGCATTAAACAGAACAATCTCTGAAAGTACTGTACCTGCGGTACCCAGGCCAACAAATACTGCATACACGGTTCCCACAGGCAATGTCCGCGAAGCTGCAATCATCAAGGAGAAACTAATGATAATTGCAACCAACGTAACCCCCCATTCCAGCAGACCGCTGGCATGTTTCAACCCAATGACCCAACCCACTTCAAACAACGCAGCAATCACAACCGACATCCACGTTTTATTCATTCATGTAACACTCCTTCTCTACTACATTTTTTTGTACAACCTGTAAAGGTTCATTAGCGAAAAAACAAAAAAAGCCCGGGAAACAAACTGCATGTAGCAGTTCATCTCCCAGGCTTTTATCCCTCCGTGGCACAACCAACAGGTTGCGGGTTTTCTCTCGGACCAGACCGACACATCCATCGCGGAACCCTAGAAAACCTGTTTTTATTCTAATGTGTCTCCAATTATACACACTTCCACTATCTTGGCAACTTATATGTGATCATGCCATTTATTTGATAATCAAACCCATTAATCCTACAAATGTGGCGGCTTGATGTGGTGAAATCACACAACCGTTGAGATCTTCCATGGTCAGCACCAAGGAGTCAAATTCGCAATCGCTAAGGTCCAAATCCTTCATTTTGGTCCCCGTTAAGGAAGCTTGGTCGATGTTACATTGACTGAACTCCATTTTTTGCAGCGCCAGATAGGCAAAGTCCGCACCAATCAAGGTACTTTCCGAGAAGGAGACCTGTTTCAGATGGGCAAAACGGAAATTGCTGTAGTCACCTAGACCATGAAGGAAACTGACATTTTGCAATCGGCTATTGGAAAAATCAGTTCCGACAAACTTGCAGTTAAGCCATTCGATCCGATGCATGAAGGCACCAGAGAGATTGACATTGGAGAAGTCGCAGTGTTCGAACCGGACATCGGTGAATTCAAATTGTTCCAAGGTTGACTCCGAGATTGTCACATGTCTAAATACAACATTTTCAAAGGAAACCTTACTCGCCTCTTGTTGATCCAATGTAATGTTCTCGATCAGTTTGTGTTTGTACTCCACTTTGGATTCCAGGAATGCCATCGTTTCCGGTTCGAGCAACTGCTCCTGAATCTTGGGTTTGTCCATTTTCATCCCGTATTCCCCTATTCTTTAATAGCTACGACTCGCAGTCGGCTTCTGTCCAGATACCACTGTCCATCCCGCATCAGTTGTGGCTGTATCCTTTTCTCAACAGCATCCATAATAACATCCTGTTCCGCAGGTGTGATACCACTGAATAAATACTCCGCGAAACTGGTCAACCACTTTCTGGCACCTGGCTTGAACGGAGTAAATTGGTCCACGTGCTGGACCAGACTAACTCGAAATCCGTGTTGCTCCAGAAGATTAGCATATTCACCAAGGGTTGGATGATACCACGGATTCCGACCTTCCCATTTGTATCCACGGGCATCCAGTTCTTCCTGTACCGCTGTAATTAATATAGCCGTGTTGCCATTTGCAGCAAACTCAGCCACGAATCGCCCGCCCGTCTTGAGCGCTAACTGTATTGATTGTACTACAGCTGGAGCATCCTTTATCCAATGCAGAACGGCATGAGAGAAGACAGCATCAAACGGTTCTTCTGTCCGATAATGACAAGCATTTGCTACATTAATATTCATATCAGGGTATTTCTGTTTAGCTTGCCTAATCGTCTCTTCTGAAAAATCTATGCCTGTTGGCAGCGCTCCTGCGGCTGCAATTTTGGCTGTCAGATCCCCATTGCCACAACCTACATCAAGGATTCGTTCACCTTGGGATGGCTGGAGCAAGGATAAGATATGTGTTTCCTGTAACGTAGCAAAAGGAGCGGAATGACCACTCCACGATTCGTTCGTTTGGCCGGATGAATGTCCGTTATTCATGGATTATAATCTCCTTTTCAATTAAGGATCTAATATATCTATAATAACTTCAATATAAAGGAACTGTCAATTCACTCATCAAATCACCATAAAAAAAGCCGCCAAATGGCGACTTTAACATTAAGAATTCGGATCAACTGAGATTTCGTGTTAGCCCACATATTCCATATTTCACACTCTCCTTGAATTTGTTCTGTAAACTGAAGTTCACTCGAAATCTTCGGTAACTAGCTCTAACCAGCATGTGAAGTATATCTCTCGATGTACGGAATTTTCTTCATACTTAATTTGTGATTCGAGCCTGTCAATCAAAATTTGCCTCACATGGTTTGATAACCACTTCTTCACCTTGTTCACCCAACTTTTCAAATAAACTTTAATCGCTTGGCTCTGTTAACATATGCCGAGTCATGGGCTGCAAGCGGTATATCAATCGTCTTAATTGATTGCCTGATCCTCTCAGGCCTCCTTTTGATTCTGTACGGTAAGCTTTATAATGTATGTAGGTTAAATCTGTGAGGAGGATACGTATGACCGAAGAATTATTTCAACCAAAACAGGAATTAAGTGACCTGATCGAACGCCATTCCCACCATAACGGTGCAATGGAAACAGCGATTCCTTCCTTGTTTGTCTATCACCATTCCAAGATTAGTGAGCCGGCATACAGAGTATATAAACCTTCATTTTGTGTGATTGTTCAAGGGTTGAAAGAAGTATTGCTCGCACAGGAGCGTTATGAATATGGACCTTCCAACTACCTGATTGCTTCCATGAATCTCCCGGTCATCGGGCAGATTATCAAGGCATCCACCGATGCACCCTACTTAAGTCTCAAGCTCGAATTCACACCGAACCAAATTCTCGAAGTACTTAACGAATGCAACATCAAGGTAACATTCAACGAAAACGCCAGACGAGCTATGTTTGTAGGTCAGATGGAATCGTCCATTCAGGACGCTGTACTCCGACTTGTTCGATTGCTGGATACGCCGGGAGAGATTCCGTTTCTGGCTCCGTTGTACGTTAAAGAAATCCTGTTCCGCCTCCTTCAAGGGCCTTACGGAGGAGAACTGGCGCAGATTGCGGTTGAAGGTAGCAGCACTTATCGGATCAGAGAAGCGATTGAGTACATCGTTCATCATTGGGAACAGCCATTTCGCATTGAAGATCTGGCTGAGACCGCCAGCATGAGCGTCTCTTCATTCCATCGTCACTTCAAAGAGATCACAGCCATGAGTCCATTACAATTCCAGAAACAATTAAGATTACAGGAAGCCCGGCGACTTCTGATGGCCGAATCTGCTGACGCGGCAGATGTAGCGTTCCGGGTTGGTTACGAGAGTGCTTCTCAATTTAGCCGCGAATATGCACGCAAATTCGGTGCGCCGCCAAGAGCCGATATCCGACGGTTGAAAGAGAAATATGACATGGCCTTTAGTGAGTAACCGAGTATGCACTCCCTATCTCACAACTATCACACAAAAGGCAAACCAAAAAAGGACAACCACAATAGGTTGTCCTTCTAGATTAGACCAATGCTTCGACCCGTTCAGGAACCTTGATCTCTTCGTGCAATAATTGAGTGATATCACGAGTCAGTGCATCCACATTCTCCTGCTGCGTTGCCCAGCTGGTACAAAATCGCACCGCACTGTGTGTATCGTCAACCTTTTCCCAGAAGGAGAAGGTATAACCACTGCGTAATTTCTCAAGCAAACGATCAGGCAGAATCGGAAACTGCTGGTTGGTTGGTGAATCGTACAGGAAGCGTACCCCCTGCTGTTCGAGTGAGTCATGAATTCTCAAGGCCATATCTACGGCATGGCGAGAAATATCGAGGTACAGACCATCTTCGAACAACGTTTCAAATTGGATTCCCAGCAGTCTGCCTTTGGCAAGCAGACCACCTTTTTGTTTGATCATATAACGAAAATCCGGTTTCAGCGCTTCATTCAGGATAACAACCGCCTCTCCCATCAATGCGCCAATCTTGGTTCCCCCGATGTAAAATACATCGCACAAGCGTGCAAGGTCAGCAAGTGCCATATCGCAATCGCGAGAAGCAAGTGCATATCCAAGACGTGCTCCATCCACGAAAAACGGAAGACCACATGCCCTGCTCACTGTATGCAATGCTTGCAGTTCTGCCTTGCTGTACATCGTTCCATTCTCCGTTGGCTGGGATATGTAGACCATTCCTGGTTGAACACAGTGTTCCGGTGACGAGTCATTCATATGTGCATCATAGACTGCTCTAACCTGCTCTGGCGTGATCTTTCCGTCCTCGCTTGGAACTGTGAGCACCTTATGTCCCGTAGCTTCAATAGCTCCGGTTTCATGAACCGCAATATGTCCTGAGCTCGCTGCAATTACACCTTGATATGGACGCAAAATAGATGCAATCACCGTTGTATTTGTCTGTGTACCGCCAACCAAGAAATGAATATCAGCTTGCTCATTGTCACATGCCTGACGAATAAGCATTCTCGCCCGTTCACAATGCTCATCCGTGCCATACCCGCTCGTCTGTTCCATATTGGTTTGCATCAGTCTTTGTAAAATTCGTTCATGCGCACCTTCGTTATAATCACATTCAAATCGTATCATCGTGTGGTCTCTCCTGCCTTCTTGTTCAACTTCTCTTGTATGTTCATCATGGAGGTGTACACCTCTTGAATCTCTTCTTCATTCAATTCTTGCATCAGCTTCAGGATCTGTTGATCGGATCGATCATTCAATTGGGCATACAGTTCCTCACCCTTGGCTGTCAGACGAATCAGACTGACCCGGCTGTCGGCAGCAGAATCCACTTTCACCAGCAGTCCTTCCTTGGACAGCTTGTTCACAATTCGGCTCATGTAACTGCGATCAATGGTCAGTGTATCTACCAGATTGTTTGCAATGCTCTCTCCCCGAATTCCAATCTCAATAATGACCCGTACTTCCGCAAACGAGTACCCTGTTCCAAGAATATGCTTATCGAGTACACCAAGAATATTGGTATAAAAACGGTTAAAACGTCGCATGTCAGCCAGTATATCTGGATATATGTACTGAGAGTTGATGTCAAACCCTCCTTTTTAGTGGACATTGTCAACATTATAATAATCACGTTAGTGGACGTTGTCAACATTATCTTTTACATAGCATTTAATAATCTCATTTTTAACATCCAAACAGAAAAAAGCCACGCATATGCGCGGCAAGGTTGTTCTGTCACCGGAGTGACGAGTGTAAACATTTTTTGTTCAATTTATATGGATTAAGAGTGACTATATTGCACCTGATGAAGACGGCTGTATATCCCTCCAGCGGCGACCAATTCCTCGTGGTTACCCTGCTCAGCGATGCCATCTGTGTTTACTACGATAATTCGATCTGCATTCTTGATAGTTGTCAGTCTGTGTGCAATTACAAGTGTAGTTCTGCCCACCGACAATTCAGCGAGTGATTGCTGAATCAGTGCTTCCGTTTCCGTGTCCAGCGCAGAGGTTGCCTCATCCAGAATAAGAATGGGCGGGTTTTTCAAAAACATACGTGCGATGGACAAACGCTGTTTTTGTCCTCCGGACAGCTTGACTCCACGCTCCCCAATGACTGTATCCATACCGTCTGGCAACGTAAGAATTAATTCCTCCAACGAGGCACGACGGGCGGCATCCCAGATTTGTTCATCCGTTGCACTCAGATCACCATAAGCAATATTCTCCTTAATGGTACCCGAGAACAAAAATACATCCTGTTGAACGATTCCAATATGCTTGCGCAAGGATTGAAGCTTAACGTTACGAATGTCGACGCCATCCACAGTAATACGTCCCTCTTCAACCTCATAGAATCGGGGCAGCAGACTGCAGATCGTCGTCTTGCCTGCACCCGAAGGACCCACAAAAGCTACGGTTTCCCCTGGTCGAACAGATAGACTGATATCACTCAGAATACGCCGACTGGATTCATATCCGAACGAGACGTTCTCGAAACGAATATCACCCTTCACACTTTCGAATTCAACGGCGTTTTTGCTATCAGCAATCTCTGGTTCCGTATCAATGATCTCCAGATAACGCTTGAAACCAGCGATGCCCTTTGGATAACTTTCTATGACAGCGTTAATTTTCTCGATCGGGCGGAAGAAGATATTGGACAGAAGCAGGAAGGCCATAAAGTCACCCATATTGATTCTGCCATCGATATAAAACCAGGCCCCGCTGATCATGACAAATACGGTAACCAGTCGCATCATCATATAACTCACCGAGATACTTTTCGCCATCGTTTTGTAGGCAAGCAGTTTGGTTTTACGGAAATTCTGATTGTCCACCGCAAAAAGTTCTTTCTCATGTTCTTCGTTCGCGAACGATTGTACAACACGCATGCCACCAACGTTATCTTCAATGCGTGCATTGAAATTGCCGACGTCTCCGAAAAGTCGCCGATACGTCTTTGTCATGCGGCCACCAAATACGATAATAACCCAAGCCATAATTGGGATAATGATAAAGGTAAGCAGCGCAAGCTCCAGATTAATGTTAGCCATCAGCCAGAACGATCCGATTAATGTCATTACTGCGATGAATACATCTTCAGGTCCATGGTGAGCAACCTCGCCGATGTCGTTCAGATCATTCGTAAGATGACCAATTAAGTGGCCTGTTTTACGATTATCGAAGAAACGGAAGGACAGCTTCTGCAAGTGAGCGAACATCTTCTCACGCATGTTGGTCTCAATGTTAATGCCCAGCATATGTCCCCAGTATGTAACGACATAGTTCAATACAGTATTAAGTGCATAGATGGATAACAGCACAACACAGGCAAGCATAATGAGAGGCCAATCCTGACCTGGCAACAATTCATTAATGAATTTGCTGACGGCAAGGGGGAAAGCCAACTCCAGAAGACCTGCGAGTACAGCGCATCCAAAATCAATTAAAAACAGTTTTTTATAGGGACGATAATACGAAAAAAACCGACGAATCATACTTATTCACTCTCACTCTCCAGATTCTTATTGGGGTTTACATCTTCATTTTGCAGCTCGAATAGATGGATATACTCGTCGATGACCTGATCAATAGCTTTTAACTCCCCACTGATCACCGGGCGAATATGTTCATACTCCTCCTGTCCAAGTTGTCGGACAAGCGTTGTTCTCCGATTCTGCATTTGTTCCAGAAATACAAGAATTCGGCCGCGACGGAATGTTTGCGCTCCACGCCCCCGTTTTCCCTCATGTTCGCCATGCCCTTTACCACGTCTCGGACGCTCACCTTGACGTACACTTCCATCCATCTCTTCGATAGGACGATCTCTCATATTTGCCACCCCCATTACGTGTATACATATGTATACAATCGTATTCATGTATACGATTGTATACGCGATAAAAAGAAGTGTCAACCTAAATTTTCCAATAAAGTAACTACGCTTGTATGTTCATCATTTTGCCAACAGAAAAAAGCCGCGATTTCGCGACTTCTTTTGTTGGCGACACTACTATTTTATCTCACTCATAAACTTTCTATATTCTTGAACCATTTCTTTGGATCGGGTGTGATGCAAATAATGTTCTCCCTCAAATGTCATCACTTTTCCATGCACAGAATCTTTGACTTGCTCTTCATGCAAGGGTATCCAGCCTTCTGTTTCCGTATCATTTGCTTGTAAAAAGAAAATCACAGGAAGATCTTTGGGGAAGGACAGTTTCTCAGCTGCTTTGAAATTAGGACCAAAGTTTTCACCTTCATTCAGGTTGTTCGAATTAAACGTATTTTTGAGTGAAAGTATTCTAATTTGTTCTCTGGTCTCATCATCAACATCGGGTGCAATCAGTTGATCAGGGGCCAGTTTCATTAACAATCGGTAGAATCCTGATTTTTTAAGCAGTTTGTACGTTTCAGTTGGGAATGGATCATCGTTACCTCCCTGCGTTGGGACACTGCTCTCAATTCCTACAAATGAACTTACTTCGTTTGGATATTTGTTCACATAATCCAGGCCGTATATTCCTGAAATGGAGTGAGCCATGAGCGTGTAATTATGAATACCAAGTTGCTGTAACACTTCATGAATTTCACTAACCATATTTTCAGTGGTACGCTCTTTTTCAGTAATGTCACTTAATCCATAACCGAAAGGCTCAATGACAACAACTTTGTAAAATGGAGATAACTCATCGATAAGCGGTTTGAAATCAAGGGCTGGGGCAGGTGTTCCGTATCCAGGAAGCAATACCACCGTTTCTTTGCCTTCTCCTTGAATCAACACATTCATGTTTTTCCCGTCAACCGCTACAAACTGGCCATAGGGTTTTATTTTCCCTTCTTCCGATTTGTTGCTAAATACATTAACAATATAGACAGTGGCAATAAATAATGCAAAAGCGATAACGATGGCTCCGAATATTTTGAGCAAAATGATTAATATTTTTTTCATCATGATGGTTCTCTCCTGTTGAGTTCGTTTGTTGTACAGCCGTTTAAGACGCTATTCATTTTACTTTTTTAATGAAATTTCAAATGAAGAACCAACCTCACCTGCAAATACAATACGGCCGTTTTCTGGTAAAACAACATCATTCTTACCGCTGACCACGCTGTGATTAATACAAATTCCAGTCTGATCATAGACAGCAAAGGCTCCATTTGCAGGCAACTTCACTGTCATGACTTTTCCTTTCGCAGTCGCTGGTACCGAAAACCATTTGGCATATCCATCTGCTTGAATGGTTGTTGCGGATTGTTTACCCGAATAGATGGGTTTTACCAGTTCCTCACTGGCGTATACATAACCTAAGGCTGTAAGATACTCTCCACCGTTCTTTTTAGAGAATTGAATGTCCATCGTATCACGTCCGGCAGTACCCGGAATCTGCAAAAGATTGGCTGCTTCGTTTGCTCCAATAATCTTATGATTGGACATATACCCTGGATTCTCTTGATTCATATGAATAGGCAGGATCGATGAAGCATTGAGATAAACCATTGATGTGTATTTCTCATTCACCAGATAATATTTTTTACCATCGCGCTTTGCCCATGCGGCATTAATCTCCTTGGATAATTTATTGGCTTCAAGCTTCTCCCCGTTATATTCTGAGAAAGCCAGCTGTCCGAGTCCTGGAACGGATATATAAGATCGTGACCACAAGTAGGTTTTCCCATTTTTCTCCACAACGAATTTCAACTTGTCTGTACCTTCGTTATTAACAAAAGTACCATCTGCTGTATATGTGTATTCTTGAGCCGGATTACTCGGAGCTGTAAGTGAAGATACAGTCATTTGTCCAGCCTTATTTATTTTGATCTTCATAACTGAATTATTGCCACCATATATACCTGCAAACTTGGAGACTTCCTTAGGCATATTGGCCTTCACGGGTACGCCAAATGATTTTTCTGGCTTCCGTTCTGTAATGATGTCCTTTTCCTCAAGTGCGCTGAGTAATAATTCATTCGCAATGAAATTATTGGTTAAGCTTGACCCGCCTGAAGAGATAACGGCTGCAGCCATGTTATATTCCGGGAGTACCACTAATGAGGACTGATAAGATAAAGTATCTCCACCTTTCATAACGGCCTTAATGCCGTATTCGTTGAATGGGAACATGTTCACACTATCCCACCCTAACCCGTATGACATAAACGTATCGCTATCCTCTGGCCACATACCTCTTCTATACTCTTCTTGCTCCATAGCTTTGACAGACTTACTGGAAAGAATGCCACTAACCTCTCCCGTGAAGATTCGTGAGAATTTGACCAGATCTTCAGCTGTGGAATACAGACCTCCAGTCGCGATGATATTATAATTCTCTTTTGGAAGTTGTCCCTCATAAAAAGGGGAATAGACTCCCGCCATCTCTGCCGGATCAACCACATCCTGTGGTGTTTTGGTATGTTTCATATCCAAAGGTTCCGTAAAATACTGGTGTATAAACGCGGTATAACTGATACCGCTAACTCTTTCGACCAGAATCTCGGCTAACGTAAAGCCATCGTTGCTGTAGACGGAGTATTCGCCGGGATCTGCTTTCAGGTTTTGATTCGCCAATTGCTCCAGAAACGTATCATGTGAATACGTGTCATTATCTCCGTACAATGTGGCATTGCTGGTTGAGGTGCCCAGAAGACCGGAGGAATGATTCAGCAACATACGGGGTGTGATCTGTTTGTATCGGGTATCTTTCATTGTAAAGTCAGGCATATAGTTCACAACAGGCGCATCCAAATCAATCTTGCCTTCGTCAACCAGCTTCATTACAGCGGCTGTAAGCATCATTTTACTGGTTGAACCAATGCCATAGACGGTGTTCGAAGTAAGAGGTACCTTGTCGTTTATATCGTTCTTGCCCGTTTGACCGGACACCACAATCTCTCCACCATCGATGAGCGCATATTGCAGACTCGTCGTACCGTACGTCTCGGTCAGTAATTTGGCTTTTTCGATCACGGCTTTCTTTGTTGTCTCATACGTAAGGTTGCTGTTGTTCAGGGGAGTGCGGCCATTGCAGATAGCGGGGCTAACATCGTTAACACTAGGGTTAAAGCTGCAATTGAAGTTCGTTTTTTGATTGCTCTCTTGACCGCGTTCATTTTCTCTTGTTGTATCATCTGCATCTTCTCCTGTCAGTATCTCTTTATTAGAGTATCTTGCTTTGGCGCTAAAATAAGCTTAACCCATGTAAATGGACTGCTCGTGACGTCTATATGAACCGAATATGAACAGGCAAAATAATTTTAGTACATGATGATTTACAATTTAGTGCGTACCGGAAAACTTGTTTAAATGGAGATAATGCTTAGATTAGCGGCGGCGTTTTCACTCCAATAAATATGATTGACACAAAAAAGAGGCGGAATTATAATGGTCACAGCAACTATAATCATGACGGTTATTTAGGAGGAAAACTTTGGAATTAGAAAAATATATCGGTGTTAATGTACAGCGCGCGGCACTTAAACTGAATAATTACTATCAAAAGGTAGTCACTCCGTTTGACATCACAGTGGATCAGTGGGAAATCCTGGTCGTACTATGGGAACAAGAAGGGATTACTCAAAAGGACCTTGCCGAGAGACTGCACAAGGACCAGACCAATGTTGCACGAATGCTGTTTAAGCTAGAAAAGAAGGAATTTATTTATCGTGTGATTCATGAGACGGATAGAAGATCTTTACGTGTTTATTTAACTCCTAAAGGACGAGATATGAAAGATGAAATTCTTGCTCCTTCCATGGACGCATATAATAAAACGATCCAGGGATTATCCAAGGAGGAGGTTGAGATGTTTAGAAGGATTCTTACTGTAATGTATAACAACGTAAAAGATCTATAGTCCACAGAGGAGTCCTCTCCACTTTAAAGGGGGGGATAACTTTTTGGACATATAGTTGCTGCAGCAACTATGGTTGGGACTATTAAAATTTATTCTAAAAGGAGATTTTAAAATGGATATAACACCAAAAGAAGCAGGTGTTTTCGACGCCAAGTACAGAGCATTGACCATTGGGATTATTCTTGCTGTCACTACCGTCGCATTTGAAGGTTTAGCAGTTGTTACGATTGCCCCAAGCCTGGCTCAAAAATTGAATGGGCTCCACTTGTACGGTTGGATATTCAGCTCTTTTCTTTTGGCACAAATCCTTGGAACCATGATCATTGGGGCGCGGATCAACAAAAACGGCGTATTCGCATCGTTTGGCATATCGATACTTTTTTTTGTGATCGGCATTGTGATTGCGGCTACTTCCGTGAATATGATTACCCTAATTATAGGAAGAGTGTTTCAAGGTTTTGGTGGAGGCGGGATCATTACGTGTGTGTATTACAGCATTACTTTAGGTTATCCCGATAAGCTGAGAACAAAAATACTTGCTTTGTTTTCCGGCGCATATATTATACCTGCACTAATTGGCCCTTATATTGCTGGCCTTATAGCGGAGCATATATCTTGAGAGTTGTTTTTTGGCTTGTGCTTCCCTTCATTGGTTTGGCTGTCATGCTGACTCTTCCTGCTTTCCGAAAATTTACAGTTAGAAGGAATACCCCTTCCAAGAATAACCGAAAAGAAGGTTATGCAGTACTACTGACCATTGGAACGGGAATGTTGCTTGCTGGGCTAGGATTTATATCGGATTGGAGAGGAATTGTACTTTCGGTAGCAGGATTGCTTATCATGATTCAGCCTTTGCGAAAGCTGCTGCCTGAGGGAACTTTAAGTGCCAGAAGAGGTTTACCGGCCACGATTGCTTCAAGAGGATTCTTTGTTGCTAGTTATAATGCGACCGAGAGCTATGTTGTCCTGGCTTTGACAGATGTGAAAAAGCTCCCAGCAGATATGGCGGGATTAATTGTAGCTGCGGGTGCATTAAGCTGGTCAGCGGCAGCCTGGCTTCAGTCAAAGTTCGATGCTAAAGACCATGGGATGGGCCGAAAGAAACGGGTAACCATTGGTATAGGATTTATGATCATTGGAGTTGCTACGGTCATTCTTGCTGTTGGCCTCCCTGAAGGCGGGATCATATTTGCAGTAATTTCACAGCTTTTCACTGGATTTGGCATCGGTTTGGCACATCCCACGACCGGGGCGATTGCATTACAGCACACCAAAACGGGTGAAGAAGGAGAGATATCTGCCAGCCTTCAGTTTACAGATGCATTTAGTCCGGGGGTAAGCATTGGAATCGGCGGAGCGCTCATTGCCGTTAGTCATTCACTAAATTGGGGATTGTTGACCGGGATTATATTAGCTTTGTCTCTTCAATTGCTTTTCGTTCTCTTGAGCTTTACAATTTCCTTTCGGATCAAGCAGGCAAAAGCCTCGGAGGGGAATTAATTCCATCCTGAATTCCAAAATTTGAATACGCTCTGCAACAACAACATAAAACCTCCTCTACGTCATGGAGAAGGTTTTATGTCTTTATATTTTCATTGGATCAACGAACCAATCCATTTACTTTTTTAATGAAATTTCAAATGCGGAATCCACGTCACCTGCAAATACAATGCGGCCGTTTTCTGGTAATACAACCTCATTCTGACCGCTGACTACGGTGTGATTAATACAAATCCCCTTCTGATCATATACGGCAAAGGCGCCAGTTGCAGGCATTTTAACCGTCATGACTTTTCCTTTCACCGTTGCTGGTATCGAAAACCATCTGGCATATCCATCTGCTTGAATCGTTGCTAGAGATTGTTTACCCGAATAGAGTGGTTGTACCATTTCCTCACTGGCGTATATGCTACCAACGGCTGTAATGTACTCTACTCCGTTCTTTTTAGTAAAATAAATCTCCTTTGTATCACGTCCAGCCAGGCCAGGGATTTGCAGCTCCGTGACTGCTTCGTTTGCTCCAATAATCTTAGTATTGGATACATACCCAGGGGTCTCTTTGTCCAAATGAATAGGGAGAATTGGTGCCGAATTGAGATAAACCGTTGATGTATATTTCTCATTCAGCAGGTAATATTTTTCACCTTCACGCTGCTCCCATGAGGCCGTAATATTCTGGGATAATTCATTGGCTTCCAGCTTCTCCATTTTATATTCGGAGAAAGCCAATTGTCCAAGTCCTGGTAAGGATATATAAGATCGATACCACAGATAAGTCCTTCCATTCTTCTCCTTAACAAATTTCAACTTTTCCGTGCCTTCATCGTTAACAAAAGTACCATCTGCTGTATAGGTGTATTTTTGAGCCGGATCACTTGGAGCTGCGGGTGTGGATACAGTCATTTGTCCAGTCGTATTCATTTCGATCTTCTTAACTGAATTATTGCCGCCATATATACCTGCATTCGTGGCTATTTGTTTAGGTATATCTGCCTTCACGGGCACACCAAAAGATTTTTCTGGCTTCCGTTCTGTAATAATCCCCTTTTCCTCAAGTGCGCTGAGTAATAATTCACTCGCAATGAACTGATCTTTGGCACTTGTCCCACCTGATGAGGTAACGGCTGCAGCCAGATTATATTCCGGCAGTACGACTAATGATGAGTGATACGATATGGTATCTCCACCTTTTGTTACTGCCTTGATACCGTATTCACTGAATGGGTACAGATCTACACTATCCCACCCTAAACCGTAAGATATAGACGTATCGCCACCCTCTGGCCACAGGCCTTTTTTGTACTCTTCTTGCGCCATGGCTTCTACAGACTTATCGGTAAGAATGCCTTGGACCTCTCCCGTGAAGATTTGTGAAAACTTCGCAAGATCTTCAGCGGTGGAATAAATGCCTCCAGTAGCGATAACATTATAATTCTCTTGTGGAAGCTGACCCTCATACATAGGAGAATAGATTCCCGCCATTGCTGCCGTGTCAACCACATCCTGTGGTGTTTTGGTATGTTTCATGTCCAAAGGTTCCGTAAAATATTGGTGTATAAATGCTGTAAAACTCATGCCGCTAACACGTTCAACCATAATCTCGGATAACGTAAAACCATCGTTACTATACACGGAGAATGCACCGGGATCTGCCTTCAGGTTTTGACTCGCCAATTGGTCCAGAAACGTATCATGTGAGTACGTATCATTATCCCCGTACAATGTGGCATTGCTGCCCGTGCTGCCCAGCAGACCGGAAGAATGATTCAACAGCATGCGTGGTGTGATTTGTTTGTAGCGATGGTCTTTCATCTGAAAATCAGGTATATATTTCACAACAGGCAGATCCAAATCCACCTTGCCTTCTTCAACTAACTTCATAACAGAAGCTGTGAGGAACATTTTACTCGTTGATCCTATGCCATAGATTGTATCGGGCGTAAGAGGCACCTTGTTGTTTTTATCGTTTTTACCCGTCTGACCGGACACCACAATCTCGCCACCATCGATAAGGGCATATTGCAGACTTGTGATTCCATGTTTCTCGGTGAGTAACTTGGCTTTCTCCATCACCGTTTTCTTGGTTGGTTCATACGTATGATCACTGCTACTTGTAGCAGGCGCAGCCATTGCAGACATTGGAGCTAACATGGTTAATGCCAGCGTTAACACGGTGATTGAAGTGCGTTTTCCCTTTTGTCGTCCCATTCACATCATCTCCTGAATTTTAATTAAGTGTTTTGGTTATTTGATTTCTTCTGGGTCTACAAATTTCACCTCCGGATACAGGTCGTTTGGTCCCTGAATCAGATCTCCACCCGTTCCTTTCAGTTGCTTGTTAAAGAAATCGAGTACATATTGATTTAC
Organism: Paenibacillus sp. SRL342; assembly: GCF_984798905.1. Classification (NCBI taxonomy): domain Bacteria; kingdom Bacillati; phylum Bacillota; class Bacilli; order Caryophanales; family Paenibacillaceae; genus Paenibacillus; species Paenibacillus sp. SRL342. The sequence continues at coordinate 3,328,766 of NZ_OZ481790.1, read as the reverse complement.
GATGTTTGATCCTCTTTTACCATTGATGTCTCCTGTAATGCCCGACAGTTTAACCAGCTCTGAATAGAACTGAAGGTCCGTGAAATTGAAGTGCTGAGTTCCTTCTACATAGATCACTTTTCCCCCATGATTAATAACATTTTTCATAATGTGCAGCTCATCTGAAAGAGATTTAGTTACTTCATCATCCGAATTTCTATCCATTTCAAAGTTGGCGAACCAATCTTCAAAACTTCCCGATCGGATGAACATAAACGATTTGTTTATATCATCTCTATTTTCCACTTCATATAGTGACCCATCCATATTAACCCCGGCCTTGATTCTCTGATCTAAATACGTTGCATTAAACGCGGTTGCCCCCCCAAAAGAATGCCCCATCGCGCCGATGTGATCTAGATCGATTTTTCCTTTAAACTGACTTTCGATTGCACCTGAATTCAGCTTTTCGATTTGATCGATTACAAACTCCACATCTTTCGTCCATATATTCCCTGTTTTTGTACGTTCATCTAGTGTAGTCGTACTTTTTTTGTAATCCGTTACACGGCCATCTGGAAAAAGGGTAGCAAAGGTGCTATACGTATGATCGATGGTGAACACGATATACCCATGACTGGCCAGATTCTCGGCCTGTGATACATGTAGAACTCTACTGGTTCCCATACCATGAGATAGTAGTACCACGGGATAAGGACTTGTAGAAGGTAATATTTCAACATTTTCATAAGAGTTGGTTTGACTATACTTCAAGTAGTCGAGCAAAAATTCGGGCAGTTTTAAAGAATTAGAGAAGCTCTGAATATACTTTTTGAACATTTCTTTATCTTTTGGAAACAGCGTGTCACGCTTATTATTATTGCTGTTTTCAGTTGGGTACCAAACTTGAACCATTAGTTCTCTCTTATCGCTTTGATCTTCAGTGAAGATTTCGTCCCTGTTCTGGTCTGTTAAATGAAATGTTTGAGTACCCACCTTCTCTGGACCATCAAGCTTCGGCAGATTAAAAACAGGTAAGTATACAGACAAGACGGTAGAACCAACAAGCAGAATAACGATTAAGGAAGATAAACTATATTTCAAGAACTTCCCTATTTTAAGATTCGCCATCTTATCGGAATGTCTGAATAAAACGATGATTATGAATAGAGCCGTCATGATATATACCAAAAGCAACTGCCATCTGTATCCCTCAACAAACAATTGAACTAATAATATAACGCTACTTCCTATTCCCAAACCCAAGCCTATTTTCTTTGCACTTCTTTTAATAAATAGTAGGTCTATGAGTAAAGCGAAACAGGATAGAACTAACAGTATCTCTAATAATCTCAATTGAATTCCTCTCTCTCATCACGGACTTTTACAGAATTATTACTTCGCTTCGTTCATGAATGCTCTAACATCTTCAGCTATTTCTTTGAATAACGTATGGTGCAAGTAATGTTCGCCATCCATGGTGATTACTTTCCCATGTACTGAATCCTTGGTCTGCCCTTCATGCAGCGGAATCCATCCTTCAACACCTTCATTATTCGCTTGTACAAAGAGAAGAAGTGGCAGGTCTTTAGGGAAGGTTAAACCTTGGGCTCCTTTAAAATTGGAAGCAATATGGTCCATCTCATTCAAAGTCGTGGAACTGTTCGAGTTTTTATTCGACAGCATGTTCATCTGCTCTACGGTATGTTCATCAAATGCGAGTCCAGCATAGGGGTCACTACTAAATTTGACCACCAATCTTTGGAGACCTGATTTTTTAAGAAATGCGAACGTTTTAGTAGGTAATTTGGCATCCATACCCGGTTGTGTTGAAACACTGCTATCAATTCCGACAAATGCCGTGACCTCATCCGGATATTTGTTCACATAATCAATGCCATAAATGCCTGCAATGGAGTGACCCATGAGCATGTACTGATGAATATCGAGTTGCTGCAGCGCTTCATGAACTTCACTTACGATATTCTCTGTGGTTCGTTCTTTTTCAGTAGCATCACTTAATCCATAACCGAATGGCTCAACCGCCACAACTTTGTAATATGGTGATAGTTCGTCAATGAGCAACTTAAAATCAAGCGCTGGTGCAGCTGTTCCAAAACCAGGCAGAAGTACAATCGTTTCCTTGCCTTCGCCTTGAATGAGCACATTCATATTTTTCCCGTCTACAGATACATGCTGACCATAGGAATCGATTTTCTTGGCCTCTGAATTACTACTGATCACATTGGTGATATAAACAATACCTAGAAATAGAATAATGGCGATTACGATTGCTCCTACTATTTTCAGTATCATGTTTCTCACTTTTTTGGCCTTTGATCTATTCTTTGTTTTCTTTTCCGCAGGCTGCGTCGTCAGTGTTATCTTCTCCTGTCTTGAACTGATAGTTCGATTGTCTTTTTTGCTGCTAATGAAATCTTATCCAATGAAGATGTACTCCCCGTGACGTCAATATGAACTGAATATGAACAAGCCAATTCATTTATATTTACTGCTGCGTCATAAATTCCCTGAATTTTTCAGCAATTTCTTTGGCATGGGAACGATACAAATAATGATTTGCTTCCAGCAGCACCACTTCACCACGCACAGAGTTCTCTATTAACTTCTCGTGTTCCGGAACCCAATTGTCCGCTGCCGGATGATTCTTTTGAACAAAGAAAAGAACTGGAAGATTAACAGGGAAAGTTAGTTGTTCAGATGTTTTAAAGTTGGAATACATACTTTCTGCCTCATTTAATTGCGTGGTATTATACATATTTTTGCGTATCAGAATGTTCAATTGTTCTTTTGTTTGCTCATCATAAGGCAGTCCATCATAAGGGTCAGCACTCAGTTTCAGTTGCACTCGGGCAAAACCTAAGTTGCGGAACCATTTAATCGGTTGTGTATCTGATGATTCAATCTTCTGTTCACTTATCGCCGGAACACTGCTATCCAGCCCGACATATGCACTTACTTCATCTGCATATTTGTTCACGTAATCCAGGCTATAGATCCCCGAAATGGAATGACCCATCAGGATATAGCGATCAATATGTAGACTCTGTAACGCTTCATGAATTTCACTGACGATATTTGCTGTACTGCGTTCCTTTTCGGTCTGATCGCTCAATCCGTAACCAAAAGGCTCCACCACAACGACTTTATAGTATGGAGATAATTCTGAGATCAGTGGCTTAAAATCAAGCGCTGGTGCCGCTGTTCCAAAACCAGGCAGAAGTACAATCGTTTCCTCGCCTTCGCCTTGAATGAACACGTTCATATTTTTTCCGTCTACGGATACATGTTGACCATACGGCTCCATTCTTTTTTGCCCCGAATAACTGCTGATTTTATTGACGGTATATACGATAGCTACAAAAAGTAAGATTGCTATAATGATTGCACAAAGTACTTTAAACAAAATGTTTAACACTTTCTTGGTTTTGCTTTTACTCTGGACTTCTCTGTCTGCTTGTTGATTCACATTCATCTGCTCCTATCCTCATCTGTATATTGGCCTGGCAGGCTACTTAAGAAATCCTAATCAAGAAAGATGTTCTCCCCATGACCGGAATATGAACGGAGCATGAACAAGCAAAAAAAATGTCCTATGTAACATACAAGGAAGCTTGCATGTTACATAGGACATGAACATTCGGTTTAGATAATCCGATGGATATTCTATTCATTGACCCTATCCTGTGAGCCTAACCATCCGTTGGTGGATGGATGGGCAACGTGATCATAAAGGTCGTGCCTTGACTAGGTTCACTTTCCACTTGGATGTCACCCTGATGAAGGGAGACGATCTGTTTAACGATAGCAAGTCCCATACCACTCCCGTCATATTTACGACTGTGGGAACGATCTGCCTTGAAAAAACGGTCGAATATACGCTTCTGATCTTCCAGGGGAATTCCAATGCCCGTGTCGGATATTCGAACAGTCACATTTTTGAAGTCCTCTTCGATACTGACTTTAATAATACCGCCATCCTTGGAAAACTTGATGCTATTTCCGATGATGTTTGTCCATACCTGATTTAACTGATCGTGATCAGCCGTTACCTTCACGTTCTCCAAATCAAGCTCGAAATGAATGTTGCGCCCAGACCATTGAGGCTGAAGCGCAACGATGACCCGCCTGATCTGTTCATCAAGGCTTAAGGTGGTGAGCCGTAGTTGCTGTGACTGCGATTCAAGCAAACTCAGCTTGAGCAGGCTATCGCTCATTTTGGACATTCTTTTTGCTTCTGAGATGATAATATCCAGGTAACGGTTTCGCTCTTGTTCTGAGAGATTTACTTGCTTCAGTGCCGAAGCGTAACCGGATATCGAGGTGAGCGGAGATTGAACCTCATGCGAAACATTTGTAACGAATTCCCTGCGCATCTGCTCCAACTGCTGAAGATCATGCATCATTTCTTCAAAGCTGCGGGCCAATGTACCAATCTCCGTTGTTTGTTTAATGTTCAGCTTGACGTTGAAGTCTCCAGCTGCAATCCGTTTGGTCGCTTTGGTCAATTTTTTGATCGGTCTAACCAGATATACAGAAGCAACCACAATCAACAAACTTCCTACAATCAAGGAACAGCTTGCAAAAATCAAGCCAAACTGGACCACAAAAGAGGCTGAGGGCGGTGAGAGTGTTTCTAGAAACATCGCTCTTGTACCCGTTTCCGTCTTGATCGGTAGCCCCAAAAGAACGGTAGCGATACCTTTAGGTGTGTCCTGCACAACCCCTCCGTTTAACACCTTCTTGAGTTGATCCGTCGATACAGGTGATGATTTATGTTCGTTAAGCTTCCCATAAGACTGGAACTTGCCCGTTGCATCATAAATTCGAATATGATACGAATCAAGTTGTTTCATTCTACTAACGAATGATTCTGCTTCATCAGCAGGCAGCGTCTTATAAATCTGCACAACGTCCTGCCCAAAGTTGCGTATGTTAATTTGAGCATTTTCATTCAATTGATCTTCGAACATCCAGGTTGACATAAAAAATGAAATAATCGTGCCTGTGATGACTGACACCAGAAAGGTCAGAACAACACGAATATATAAGGATCTGATCATTCATAGACCTCAAGTCTGTACCCTAGCCCACGCACCGTTTCAATCCGAAAATCAGGTGTAGTCGCGAATCGTTCGCGCAGGCGTTTAATATGTACGTCTATTGTTCGATCATCTCCAGCGTAATCAATACCCCATATCTGATCGATCAATTGCTCACGTGTATAGACTTGTCCTGGTGTTCCAGCAAGCTTATACAGCAATTCGAACTCCTTAAGTGGTAACGTAAGCGACTCTGTGCCTCTCATCACCTTATACGTCTGGCGGTCCAGAATGACGTTGCCAAACTGGATTGTGTGAGTGGAGCCAATTTTGTATCGTTTCAGTAATGCTCGGACACGAGCGGTCAGCTCCAATGGATCAAACGGTTTGGTCAAATAATCATCCGTACCCAGTTCGAATCCTTTCACCTTCTCCCACGTCTCTCCTCTCGCCGTCAGCATGAGTAACGGAAGGTCGGGATTGGCTCTTCGGAGTTCTTTACACAGTGCCCAGCCGTCCATGACAGGCATCATAATATCTAGCACAACCAGATCCACTGGAGTCTCGCCATATATAGTGAGAGCTTCCTTACCGTCCGCAGCTTCCACTGTGGTGAATCCATCGTTTTTGAGAAATAGACAGACGAGTTCACGAATGTTCGCATCGTCGTCTGCAACGAGTATAGTAGCCATAGTTTTTTCTGTCCTCTCCGTTACGTTTAAATATATAGTTCAACTGATATAGTAAATAGTAAAACATCTTGCTTATAGTATATCCACAGCAAACATCGTATGTTCTTTCAACGTTCCCTGGATTGGCACAGGCTGCGACCCATTTTCCTTGAATCCTGCTTTTTGAAGGACACGGATGGAGCCTGTATTATCGGGCACAGCGCCAGCTTCGATTCGAGTAATTTCAGTTTCGTGTTTGGCAAATTCCAGTACACATTGCAGGGCTTCGCTCATATATCCTTTTCCTTGATGAAGAGTATCCGTCACATAACCAACGATCCATTTTGGGGTAGAATCCAGTATGATCTCGAACACGGAAATCTCACCGACAAGTTCATCCGTTGTATGTAGAAAAATACCAAAGGAATAGCGATCTCCTTCTTCTCTCTTCTTGTTCCAGCTCTCAATGAGTGACCTTTGCCCCTCCAAGCTATAGAAAGACTCATCCCGATTACTCGCTGAGATTCTTTCAATTTCCGCACGGTTGCGAACCTGTAGATCCAGAAGCAATGAGGCATCTTCCACATTCCAAAATCTCACATAGATACGTTCTGCACTATATTTCATTACATTATTCCTCCTCTATTAACCTTAGGTGCAATTGTAGCATGATTATATCAGGTCATTATAAGAGTACGAGCGAATCAACGAGAATTGTTTAGCCAGGAAATGCGGTGAATAAGGCATATCATTGCGCAGCCAGGAAACAATGGTCCCAATCAGGGCCGAAGAACCGTACCAGATTGCGATTTCTTTGTGAATGCCGGACTCTTCCAGTTCATCCTCGATCTCCACCCGATCAATCTTGGCTTTGACCAGCGTACTTAACAATTTGAGCAGTCGTTCGGTGAAAATCGGTGTGCGCTTCGTGGCAAGTACCACCTGATAGAACGATGCGTTGTCTGCAAAATGCTCCAGCAACTTGACCAAAACAGGCCAAGCCTCGTCCGTTCTCTGCTTCTCAAAATGAGGGGCATATTCATCCACAATCCGTTCAATATGCTCAATCATCTCGTCCGCCATCTTCTCCATCATATCCGTAATATCACGATAGTGCAGGTAGAAGGTTACCCGATTGATCGTCGCTCGTTCGGCAATTTTGTTGACTGATAACTTCTCAATATCCATTTCCTGCAGCAATTCAACAAATGCACCTCGAATTAACTGACGTGTTCGCAATATTCTTGGGTCCACGGCTGATTTCTTCTCGTCTTTCACGTGTATCCCTCCCATCAAATTTTAAACATTACAATTTTAAACAAACAGTCGTTTTTTTTTGATTTACACAACAAATTCATTTTATTTGTAAAATAAACGACGAAAACACGTCATAACGTAAATTGTAATCTGTCCGAATATGTATATAATTCAATAAATACAATGTAAACTATACAACACGTTGTAAATTTAGTCACGTGTGGATTGAAAGGATGAAAAGGATTGAGTCAGGCTAGAGTACAAGAAGAATTATCCGTAAAGAAAGGCCCCATCCTGTTTATCATGATTTTGGGAGCCTTCCTTGCAACGTTGAATCAAACGATCATGAGTGTCGCTACACCGGAACTGATGGGTGATTTTAACATCTCCGCCGCAACAGCACAATGGTTAACGACAGGTTACATGCTGGTGAACGGGGTGCTTATCCCCATCACGGCCTACTTTATGCAACGCTTTTCAACCAAGCAATTATTCCAAGCTTCCATGTTTATTTTCCTGATTGGTACCATCGTATCCGCTCTTGCAGATAACTTTGGTACATTGCTGACAGGACGTATGATTCAGGCAGCGGGTGCCGGCATTATCATGCCGCTCTTAATGCACGTTATTTTGACCTTGTTTGCCCCTGAAAAACGAGGATCTGCAATGGGGATGGTTGGTTTTGCCATCATTTTTGCCCCTGCAATCGGGCCTACCCTTGCCGGTTATATCCTCGAGAACTACTCTTGGCAAACGATGTTCTACGGCATGATTCCATTAACTCTTATTGTCATTGCTTTTGCATTTGTATACCTGAAGAATGTATCCGAACGGGTCAACACAAAGTTCGACACCATCAGTGTGGTGCTCTCCACGATCGGATTTGGCGCATTACTCTATGGTTTCAGCAGAGCAGGAAGTCTGGGATGGTCAAGTGCAGAAGTTCTTATCTGCATTGGGGCTGGAATTGTTTCTCTTGCCCTGTTTACATGGAGACAGCTCGTTTCTGAAACTCCGCTGCTTGATCTGCGGGCATTCAAATACAACATGTTCTCCTTGACCACGGTCATTAGTATCGCGATTACAATGATCATGTATGCTGACATGATGTTACTTCCCTTGTATCTCCAGAATGCACGTGGTTACACTGCACTGGAGTCCGGATTATTACTCCTTCCGGGTGCGCTTGTCATGGGCTTCCTGATGCCAGTAGCCGGAAAATTGTTTGACCGATTTGGAGCGAAATGGCTCGCTGTTATCGGGATGGTGATCACCATCGTGACGACAATTGGTTTCATCGACTTAACGGATTCAACCAGTTATGGTTACCTGGTATTAATGTCTACCGGCCGCCGAATTGGTATGGCTCTGCTCATGATGCCGATTCAGACTGCGGGGCTTAACCAACTGCCACCAAGACTTGGTGCACACGGTACAGCTATCTCTAACACCGTCAGACAAGTGGCTGGTGCTGTAGGTACTTCATTGCTCGTAAGTGTCATGACCTCCCGTACAACGGCACACGTACAGGATATGATGGCGACTGGTGCAGCCAATGGTCTCAGTCAACAACAGCTTGCTACAGAATCCATGATCCAGGGTATCAATGATGCTTATGTTGTTATCATCGGTATCGCTGTTGTGGGATTGGTCCTTTCCTTCTTTATCAAACGCACCAAACAAGCGAAAGAGGAAGAAATCAAACAGGTGGTAAGACAAAAAGTTTCCATGAATTCAAATTAAGGTGTCCAGCCTCATACTTGCTTGCATAACAAAGCGGCAGATCAAGACGTTTACGTCTGATCTGCCGCTTTTTAGGTTGTATCCCGTATGAACCTTTCGCTCTACCCAACTATCTTCACTGGCAGATGGATCAACGACTGCCCCGGAGCTGAAGTGGCCAGATTATTCTCCAGATCAAATGAATCCACTGGTTCAATCCGCGCAATTTTCTCCACAAATGCCGTCAAGGCAATGCTGAGTTCCATTCTTGCCAACGGGGCACCCAGACAAAAGTGTGGGCCATTGCCAAAGGTAAGATGTTTTTTGTTATTACGACGATGAATGTTTAACTCAAACGGGTCTTCAAACATCTGCTCATCCATATTGGCTGCACTCATCCAGGAGATCACAACATCGCCTTTTTTCAAATCCACTCCGAGCAATTGATTATCCTGCTTCACTGTCCGATGTCGCTTGGCATTGTGGAACCGATAACGGAGCATTTCTTCGACTGCGAGCGGAACCAACTCGGGATTCTGTCTTAGTTGATCATACAAGCTGGGGTCATCATACAGGAATGAATAGAATGTATTTGAAACCATATGACTGGTTGTCTCAATTCCAGCTCCGAGCAACAGCATGGTTGTGCGAACAACCTCATCCTCCGTGAACTTCTCACCTTCAACATCAACGTTCAACAGGTCGGTAATGATATCCTCACCAGGGTGGGTCCGTTTATGAACTACAATGGGGTATAGGAATTGATAATACTCTTGCGCTGCAGTTTGTTTTTTCAGTTCACTCTCCTCAGCCGTCTTTGGATTGGAGGGCTGAAACAGAATATCTACCCAGTTCTTGAATCGATGGCTGTCTGTAAGGGGGATACCGAGCAGATCGGCCATAACCATCGAAGGCAGTGGAGCGGCCAACGCTTGAACAATATCAATGGTCGTATTTGGCTCAATATCTGCTACCAGCTGCTCTGCGATGTTGCGAATTCGTGGCTCCCAGTTTTTCAGACTACGCGGTGTAAAAGCAGCAGATAACAACGAACGACTCTTTTGATGACGGGGAGGATCAATACTTGACATATTGAATTTGTCTGGAGGTGTGCCTTCATTGTTCTTTGCTCCAACGGCAATGGTCGTCCGGCTTCCTTCGGCTGAAAAATATTCATGATTACTGAGGACCTGCTTCACATCATCGTATCTGAACACATTCCAGGTGTCTGTATCTTCGTGATAGTACACAGGATGCTCGGACAGCATTTTTCGAAACCAGTGAAGTGGGAAAAACTCTTCAGATCTGGACTGAAACCCCGTGATGTCCTCAACGCGTATCACTTCTTTATACATTTGGAATCCACCTCTCAGCATCGTTTTGTGATTGGTTACATGGGTACCTGAATTGACAGTTCAGCACCTGATTCCATTTTATACCATGCGTTCATTTATTGATATAAACCATTTGAACTAAATCATAAAAACCCCTTAACATAAGGGGTTTTTGTTTTATACGTATCGTATATTATTTCTGTCGGGGTTTCAGAAAGATAAGCCATACGAACCGATCAATCGCCTAGTTTCGCCAATGCTTCCTGTAGCTGTTCCAGCTGTGCAGACAGGGTTTCAATTAAATTCTGCGTTAGGCTTGCCTTCTCCATTATGATTTGCTCTTCAGAACTGTCTTCCGATGCATTCCAGATTGGTGATGACTTCAATACCGACAATTCGCGTTTGTATGTTTCTTGTTTCTCCAAAGCTATGCGCAGCTTTTCTTTTGTCGTACCGATCTGATGCTCCAGATATATGATGTCGGACGAGTTCGCTCCCTCGGATAAACGTTGTGAATATGTCATGACTCACCTCTTTCAATTTCATCCATTGCTTTGCCAACAGTATAGGGCTCAATATCGATATCCAGCTCCATGCCGAGAGCGAGTTTCGCCAGTTGACTCCCGATAAAAGGACCCATGGTCAATCCAGAGGCTCCAAGTCCATTTGCGGTAATCAGACCTTGCCATCCTGGAACAGCCCCCATTACTGGTAGAAAGCCAGGTGTGAACGGACGGAACCCAACCCTTACTTCCTGGAATGTGCTATTTGCTAGCCCCGGTGCCAGTTCGAGACCTTTATTCAAAACTTCCTGCATGCCCCCTGCGGTTACTCTTGTATCATAACCTTCCACATCATTTTCATGAGTGGCACCAATCACAATCTTCTGTTGATCAAAGGCCAGCAGATATTGATCAGAAGGTGGCATGATTACAGGCCAGCGGCCTGTATCCTCCCCATCCGTGACATGCAGATGCATAATTTGTGCCTTTTGATAATGCACTTTAAAGTGTATGCCGAGTGGCTTCAGCAGTTCGTTGGCCCATGCACCTGCACAGACAACGACTTCATCTGCCAGGAAACTCTGATCATTAACACTCACACCAATGACCCGATTTTCTTCTAATTGAAGCATGGCGTCTCCATGGATCACTTCCGCTCCATTTCGCTGTGCAGACCGGATCAAGGCATCGCGCAGCGCCCTTCCATCTATACGTGCAGCACCGCTGATATGTACCGATTGATAACGTTCATCCAGTAGTGGAAAACGATCACGGGTTTCTTTGGCATCAAGAGGTGTAATGTCACCAATCTCCGGTGCATCTGCTTTGCGTAGATGGGCCCGCTCTTCCATCTTGTTAATTTTGTCCACATCCGTATGAATACTAAGCGCGCCCACTTGAGCATAACCAGTTTCCGTTTCTCCTTCGCCTTCAAGCTCCGCTATGATGCCAGGATAGAACCGCGCACCAGCCTTGGCAAGCTGATACCAGTCCTGATTACGTCGCTGTGACAGCCATGGACAGATGATACCGGCAGCTGCATCCGTCGCCTGCCCTATATCTTTTCGGTCTATGATGATGACCTCTGCGCCATGTTTGGCTAATTGATAGGCTGTTGATGCCCCCAGAATACCCGATCCCACTACGATGACTTTCTTCATGTTTGCATCCCTTTCCTTAATCACTCATTCGTTATAGCGTATACCGTTTCGCATTCTGTTGGCAAGGCAGGCGTACTTTTAGATCCATAAATTGAGGCTGATCAGACCACAGTTCATACTCATTCATCCAAAAAGAATTGTTGAAGCATTCATATGAAAACGTTTTATATATTGCCCGTCATTCAATTAAAATTATTCCATTTATGTAATATAATTCTTTCTAGGTTTCTTTTAACGCTGTAACCACGCCACTTACGCACATGATCCTTTAACGAAAAGAGGAATAACACGACGATGCCGAAACCTAGTATGGGGAATCCGATGGATACCGATATGCCGCTCATGATTACAGGGCAAAACCAGTTGACCGTTGATGAATTGATGAATTGGAGCGACCATTCACGGGATTACAGCATTGTACAGTGCATCGGAGGAACAGGGCGAATCGCAGCAAAGAATCATGAATTTTCGATCAAAAAAGGGACCGCTCTCATTTTGTTCCCGGAGGTAACCTATCGTTACCACAATCTGAGTGATTCATTACGATTTGATTGTCTGTCTTTCAATGGCTATTTATTGCCACGGTTCTTGCATTCCTTGCAGATCGGGGAGCTGCGCGCCTTCAAGCCGGATGGAATGCTTCATATCCTGTTGCGTGAAATTACGTTGGCGCTGCAGTCCCGGCACAAGGATCAGATCTGGCACGTATCCGCATTACTGTACATGCTTTTGGTCAGATTAACCATTGAAGGTGAACGCTATAGTGCTTACGAACGTTCTGATGCCCGATTAAGATTGGATGAACTCATTACTTTTATCAAACAAAATTATCATCAGGATATCTCTCTCCCCATGTTGGCTGAGCAGATGGACGTTACCGAACAGCACCTGAATCGGATATTCAAAAAAGAATTTCAAATGACTCCATTGGAGTATCTGATGCGATATCGGTTGTTGAAAGCCAAGGAAATGCTCATCGAAAATGACGCTACGACCGCTCATGAAATAGCCAAAGCCGTTGGTTTCAACAGTGCCAGTTACTTTGGATCAGTGTTCAAAAAATACGAAGGGATCTCCCCTATCGAGCTACGCAAGCAGTATCTGGATTAAAGCGCCTCCATATCGATCTCGGCCAGCGAGGGTAACCGCAGTTCATGCATGGCGAATTCCAGACCACGCGTTACCTCGTTAGGTACGATGATACAACGAATACCTGCCGCATTGGCTGCCTTTAAGCCATTAGGTGAGTCTTCGAACACAATCGCTTCGGAAGCCTCGACCCCAAGACTCTGGAGAGCAAGAAGGTACAGTTCAGGGTCCGGTTTCACTCGCTTCACATCCTCGGATGTATGAACGACTGTGAAATAATCAAAAATGCCTAATTTCTGCAAGTAACCATGCACCCAGTCCCGTGTGGAGCTGGAAGCAACCGCAAGCTGAATCCCCTTCTCCCTCGCAGACTGAAGCAATTCATACACCCCTGGAAGAATGGCAGCCTGTCCCAAATAGACTTCGTATTTCTGTTCAGAGAGCAGTTTGATATGATCATGATCTATCTTTTTTTGGAGCGCTTGCTCCAGATACAGAAATGGATGAAACTCCTCAAAGGATGTCCCCACATTTTTCGACCATAACTCCAGACCAAGTTCAACTCCGTGCTCTTCATAAATATCCCGAAACGCATAATACCAAGGTGTCTCTGTATCTACAATGAGTCCATCAAAATCAAATATAAATGCTTTTACCATGAACCTGTTCTCCCTCCAGTGATCGGCCAGGGGAGCGGATTAGAAACGTGCGGTCAAGTCCGGATGAGTAACGTTCACGGATAAAAAGTGACACGTACAGCCCGTTCCAGTCGGCGACTGAACAACTAATCCAGCTCGAAGTTCCCCCTGAATCGGCATGCCGAAATAACGAATTAGTTTCCACTCTTCCCCATTGGGTGAATAAAAGAATGATATACAGTCCTCTACTTTGCGTATACGCAGGTAGGGATTAGGTACAGAGACTTCAACCGAATTACAATCATCAGATGAACCATCACGTGTCACCACCGACACGATGGTAGGCACTTTACCATCATATTCAAAACAAATTTTGCACCAGTTAAGATCATCCGCCATCACCATCAGACATCCGGAATCATATTGATTTTTCATATCTACGGTTAATTGGGTTGTGATTTCGAAATCGCCAGGCACAGGCATGGACAAGAAAGGAGCAGTTGCACGAATGTGCTTCCCCGCTGGATCTTGGAAAAAGTCGGTGTCCGCCTTCGCTTCCACCAGCACACCTCCCTGATCGGTATAGGACCAGGTTTCGGGCTCGTTCATCCAACTCCATTGCTTCCGTGCTTCTGTTGTCATTATGTTAGTCATTTGTTAGCAGCCTCCCAAGTTAAAATATGTTCTAGAGGTAGTTCAAAAAGTACGCTTTTGATTACTAAGGATGCCTAGTGGCATCATCAGCATCGAATATGGCATTCAGCCGAAATGTCCGTTGCTCACGTAGTTTTCCTACGCTCCGCTACTCCATTTCTAGCTTCATCCCATCTTCTCGGTACTGAAAACCGCTCTTTTTGAACATGCATTTACTCATTTTTTTCTGTACTACATATTCGCTCCAGATACAGTAAACCCCTTTTTCTACATATTTTTGTAAGGTTCCAGCACTTGGGGGTGCTTTTGCGGATCTGGCAGGAAGAACATAATGACCATGAGTACAACGTATAGACCAAGAATGACACTGAACAACAGTGTTGGATTGTGATGGTAGAGCAAGCCCGTCAGGTAACCGGATGGAATGGCTGTAAGTGTCATGACGGTCTGCACGGCCGAGAACATATCGGCTTTCTCATGCGTACCCAATCGGTTCATCAACAAGGAATCCCGGTACGTCTGCAAAATGAAGTTACCCGCAGCAAGCACGATTAGCGTGAGAAACAACATCCCTATATTCCCCACAGGGATCAATAGAAACAGAATGGCTCCGGCCGTGCTAAGCACGATGGAAAAACCAACATACTTTTCTTCGGAACGCCGTTTCAGTCTCGGAATGATCACCAGATAGAGCAGCATGACGGTTACCGCAGTCACTACTGGGATAAACGAAATGACACGGTCATCAAACTTCAACTGTTCCTTGAAGAAAATGACCTGAAAGAAATTCAGCTGCAGAATCAGATTGGATAAAACCGTAATCAAAATGATCGGAAAAAGTCTCCGTTTGTAGAATGACTTGCCGAACAGGCGCAGACTTGAACCCAAACTCTGAAGGACGCGGGTTTTGCTATGCAACCCCATAAGCTCCTTGCCGACCTCGGTCTCATCCGTGTATCGGTTACGAATGAAGAACATGGCAGTCATCAGGATGCCCCCGACAAAGTAAATGCTGGCGAGTGTAGGCACAATACCATAATCAGCAATGACAACGCCGGCAATAGGTGTTAATACCCCGGCTCCTGTAATGATCATGTTGAGAATGGCAAATACCTTGGATCGTTTGTGTTCCTCCACATCCTCTATGATCAGACAGTTAAAGGCGACCGTTACAAACTTGGATGTTGCGTTTAGTAAATAAGCGATCAGGAACAGCCAGAAGTTCTGGGAGAAGGCCCAGATGAACATGGGAACACTCCAGGCAAGCAGATCAAAGATCAGCGTTGTTCGTTTCCGGCCCAGCTTATTCGTAATGGAACCCGCAAACAATTGAAAGATAAAGGCAAAATAAAGATTCACCGAATTGATTAAACCGATTTCAATATCCGAAAGTCCGGCTTCCTTCATATATAAAGGAGCGTAGAAGAGAACGATCGTGCCCGGAATGGCCCATACCGGTTCGAGTAAAATGGAGTAGCGTGGATTCTTCGGCAAATCTTGAAGCAATTTCAATCGATATCCCTTCCTTCTGCGGTTTTCACCGCTGCGAATTCCAACTTCTCGCAGCGGCAAACCCGCTAATGTCTACATGCTTATAGGATAAGAGCTGTTTTGACCGAATTCATCGGCAATTTCTCTCCAGTATGCATGTCATAACCAATCGTTCCATTAAAGGCCTGTTCATAGTCACTCAGCAGTTCCTTGGCTGTCACCATCTGTTCCAGTTCCGGGATACTTTGGGCAAATTTCAGTGCCGTACTGATCATCGAGTGATTAGCCACCGCGCCAATGATACTAATACCATCATTAATCACGGCTGTTGATTTGAATGTCACCTCATAGCTGTCGTCATATCCCATAGGAATAATTTTGCCGCCTTTGGCAATCAGCTCAAATCCTACATGAAGCTGGTTACCAACCGCGTCCACTACAATATCAAACTTTTTGTTATTATTGATCTCGTATACTTTATCCAGTGTCAGATCCTGAGGATAGAACACATGATCCGCGATCCCTGAAGCGAACTCTTTGCGGTATGGATCAACTTCCGTGCCTACGGTAAGCCTTGCCAATCGTTTGCTAACAAGCTGACACAGGGAACCGATTGCTCCAGAACCGAGGACCAGTACAGAGTCACTTGGCTTAGTCCCTGCTTTCATGAACGTCTGAAGTACACATCCCAGTGGTTCGATCATCATGGCCGTTTCCCAACTCATGGAATCCGGGATAGCATAGATATACTTTTCGTCCCCAACAAAATATTCAGCAAAGGTTCCGTGTGTCGTCATCCCTACTTGATAGTCATCAAAATTCTCGCAGTAGATAAACAGACCTTCGCGGCAATAAGAGCAGGTACCGCAAGATTGCGTGGGATCAACCAATACCCGATCACCGATCTTGAAACCACGAACTTCATCACCCACCTCAACTACGGTGCCCACACCTTCATGACCAATGATCGTTCCTTTATTCGCAGGCACTTTGCCTTTGACAATATTCAGATCTGTCCCGCAGATGCCGGAACCATAGATTTTAATTTTTACCTGATTAGGTTTTTGAATGGATGGCTCATCAATATCCTGGTATGCCACCTGTTTGAGATCCTGATATACGAGTGCTTTCATTGAATAATTCCTCCTAGTCGATTGTCGATTATGATCTATGGATTAAGCTTCAAACGTTTTCGAAAGTTGCATGGAATGAAGATGTTCCTGCTTCTGAATCTCTTTCCAGTCTGACAGGATCTGCAACAGAGCTTCCTCAACCCACAACAACTCTTCACGTGTATGAGCATCGGAGAAAATAAAGTAGCCTTTGGTGAAAATGCCGAAGTGAGCCATTCTCTTCACCATGAACTCGCGGAAAGGATCTGTTTGGAAGTTATCTTCAGCCAAGGATTGAATGCAGAAGCTTGCATATGTCCCTCTCACTTCCAATTGATCCGTCAATCCGAGTAACACAAGTTCAGATTCCAGACGATCCATGATCCGGGTTGTCGGATCTCGCCAAGTCGGCCATACTTTCGCATTCTTCATTAGTCGTTCACAGGCAATGGCTGCTGCGAGCGCTGTCGTTTCGCTGGAATGGGCATTGCTGAATCTGACCTGTCCTGACAAGGACATCAGATGCTGAGGTCCCATAACCGCTGCGAGAGGTAAACCGTTTGCCATACCTTTTGAGATGCAAAGCAGATCAGGCCAGATATCATATTCTCCTGCTGTAGCCTGTTTGCCCATCCGAATACCGGAAGTTACCTCATCGAATATGATAATGATGTCCAGGGACCGGCACAGGGTTACCACTTCCCCCAGCGCTTCCTTTTTCCACTCATTGGGACATAGAACTATACATGCGATATCCTCGGGAGATGAGGTAATCTGGGCCTCAATTCGCTCTGCTGTCGGCTTGTTCACCCAGATCGTTGAACGCTCGATATCTACCGGGATGCCACGTTCTTTCGTCTGGCCGCCATAATAACCATAGGCGGACCAATCGTGCCACCCGTGATAAGCTGTCGCAATAACCTTGCTTTTTCCACTTGCAGCGCGGGCTAGACGTACAGCCCCACTCACTGCATCGGCACCACTTTTGGTGAAGCGCAGTGACGGATAGCGCCCCTCGAACCGCTCCAGAATCAACTCTGCACATTCAAGTTCGATGTCGGCCGGAATCGAAAAGCTTGTCCCTTTTTTCAGCTGGTGAATGACAGTGAGTTGGACTTCATGTCTAGCATGACCCCATGGTGCCGTACCCATGGCCATCTCACAATCCAACCATTCATTGCCGTCAATATCTGTGAATCGGGAATTGTAAGCCTCTGCACAACACACGGGTGTATGTCCCGGGAATAAACGTTCAGGTGCTTTGGCTAAAGTGCTGCATCCGCTCGGAATTACCTTTTCGACTTGTTCCAACCACTCCAGATTACGGGTAAATCGTACGGCACGATCCAGCGTGCTCTCTTTTTCTTTCACCTTAAGTACCTCCCTGTTTACTTTCGTTGTGAGTGAATTACCGAACTTTCGTTCCAGGCCAGCATCCATCATATATGCGATCCATTGTAATTACATTGCCGTACAGGTCTATGATCAGATCCTTGGCTCGATGAGCGTGTCTCATCTCAATCCAGTAGCGGTTCTCCAGCAAGCGGGCGAAGTTATCCACCAAGAACAGTAACCGGTTCTCACTATGAATCAGTTCCTTGCCCAATACCTGCGGCAGCCAGATGGCTCCGTTGGAATTGAAGCGGTTCGAATAGTCACGTACTTCGGCTACATTGGCAAATTCAGCTTCATGTAGCTTGGTCCAGAACGTATCGGCATCACTACGCACTTCTGCAAGATCAATGCCGACAATCGGCAGATGCTGATATTCCCCTTGGCTTTCAAGCTGTTCTTTCAGATGACTGAATACGAAAGGCCACACATCAGCCTCGATTTGACCGCCCCACTTTTTCCAGAAGCGTGCCAGATTGTTCTTGCGGTTGAAGTTGCGGTGAATTCCGCTGCTACGTTCCCAGTGGTATGCTTGAATATTCGGGTTAATGACCGTATCGTATCCCGCAGCCCGTGCTCGCATCTGATAATCAAAATCCTCGTATCCGTTAAAGAACTTCTCATCGAGGTTACCGATGGTCTCGTAAACCTCCCGCTTCATGCCGAACATGGCGAACACCACCAGTTGAACAGAGAAGGTTTCTTTCGGGATATCATCAGGGGATGCATTCAGGAACAGGTGTCGGCCGATGGTGTCTGCAAAAGCAATACCGCAGTGCTGCACGCCTCCTGTTTGCGGATACAACAGAACGCCTCCAATCATGCCAATCGTAATATCGCTGTCCAGTGTCTCTTTCATCATCGGTTGCCAGTTCGGTTGAAGAATGGTGTCGGAATCCAGGAAGAAAATGTACTCTCCCTTGGCAAGACTGAGTGCGCTATTAATCGACACGGCGCAACCGAGTGGAAAATCATGCTGAAGAATCTCGATGGTCACACCTTCTCTTACTTCTTGCTTCAGTTTATCCAGATGTTGAAAAACGGCTGAACCGGAACCATCGTTGATGAAAATAATCTGAGTGGATGGACTTACCGTCCGGAGCAACGAATCAGTGAACAGGTTCAGAATGTTATAGTCCTGGTTGACTGGTACAATAATGGTGTAAAGCATGGAATCCCTCCTGATTGGGTTGATGGAATGAGTACTTGAGCTGATTTTGAACTGCACAATTGCTGGTCTTTCTGTCCGGCCTCCTCGCTTGAATATTTTGTCTTTATTTGGTAATGATTTGAATCTACTAGAAATTTATATCATTTTTTGTAAACTGGAAATCTTAAATTCTGAACTCTGTTAATATTTGAATATGTGAGAAAAGCAAATTTTTTATGATTTCGCCATGCACCGCGCTACTTTGAACGCAAAAAAACACCCTCAAAGAGTTCGCGTATCTAACGATACAGTCGACTTTTTGGGGGTGTTCGCTTGGTGGAAATCTATTGATTTTCGTTGTTAACCTTGAACTATCGCTGCTTAAATCCATGATAAAACGTGTCTACTACAAGCGCAGGGGCTGCTTTTCTCGCGATATGACCACTTACGACCTGCTGCCACGTCAGGAACATGATGGAATACAGAACATCCACAATCCAGGTTTTATCGAGATCGGAGCGGAAATAACCTTTCTGTTGCAACAAACCAACCGCATGCAATACAGGTTCTCTCAGTTTCAGATCTGCTCCCTCAATCTCGGGATTATAGTTAATGGTGGTGTCATGAGCCAGAAAATAAATTTTGTCGCCTAATGGAATAAGCGCTTCAATCAGCTCGGGTATGTACTTTTCACAGTGCTCCTCATCCAGCTGGATTTCTTTCATGGTCTCACTGACCACTTCGATTGCGCGTAATCCCAGATAAACCATGAGCTGTTCGCGGCTTTCCACATATCGATGTAAAGTCGCAATCCCGATTTTTGCAGACTCTGCAATTTCATTCATGGAAGCATTCGGCTTTTCAATCAGCAACTTGGTCGCCTCGTCCAGAATGGAATGTAGCCTTGTTTGTTTGATTGTTGTCATTTCTTTTTTCATAGGTATTACACCTCTTGGCGAATTAGTCTACAATTGATCTGATCATCCATCATATGATTGGATGAGATTATAAAATTATAGCATACATTCTCGGGATATCGCATTTTGAACGTAACAAACCACCTTTTATATTCGTGCTGTAAAACTTAAAAGCCGCCATTCGGCGGCTCTTAGCATGATTATCTTTTATCTCCGTCCGTTGCTTATAGTTCGATGATTCTTGTTGCAATATTTGCGCAAAATTCACTGTCATGCTCTACAAAAAGCAGGGTTGGGGAGTATTCCAGCAGCAATTCTTCGATCTGCATACGTGAAATGACATCCACAAAATTGAGTGGTTCATCCCAAATGTGCAGATGAGCTCTCTCACTAAGGCTTTTAGCAATGAGCACTTTCTTTTTTTGGCCTGCGCTAAATGTTGAAATATCTTTCTCCAATTGCAGTCTGGAAAAATCCAACTTTCGAAGTATCGATTTAAACAGGCTTTCATCAATCCCCTGTGTGGCCGCATACTCAGATAAATGCCCTCCAAGATCAGATGTGTCCTGCGACACATACGAGATTTTAAGCTGATGATCCTTACGGAAAAGACCTGTATAAGGGATATCTTCGCCACAGATCAGTTTAAGAATGCTTGATTTGCCAGATCCATTTTTACCGTACAGGGCAATACGATCCCCTTGTTCAACCGTGATACTGACATCCTTACACACAGTATTTGAGCCATATGAGATCGACACATGTTCCAATTCGACAAGTTCCTGCTTGTGAAAATCCAGCTGATGAATCTGTAAACGTTCTGCACTCTCGATATTTTTGAGAAGTTTGGATTTCTCTTGAATCGCAGATTGCTGCCTTTGTTCGATATTTTTGGAACGTTTCATCATTTTGGCAGCCTTGTGCCCAATATATCCTTTATCCACCTTGGAGCCGGAATTTCTCGTACCGTTTTTGGTTTTTTCAACTTCATGCGACCATCCACCGGTCCGTTTGGCTGAATCGGATAAACGCTTGATATCCTTTATTAATTTCTCATTACTCGCAAGTTCAAACTGATCTTGCCTTCTTTTATTTTCCCACCAAGCGGAGAAATTGCCTTTCTGAATCTCGATGTTACTTTTATTGATGGAAAGGATATGGTCCACGCTGTGATCCAGAAAGGATCGATCATGAGACACCAAAATAAATCCACTCTTGCTGCGGAGATAATCACCTACAATTTGTCTCGCATGAAGATCAAGATGATTGGTAGGTTCATCAATGAGCAGAAACCGATTATCCTTCAGGAACAAAGCAGCCAGCATCACCTTTGTTTGTTCTCCGTTGGATAACGTATCAAAAGGTCGATACAACACATCTTCTGACACTTTTAACAGGTTAAACTCGCGCACAACTTGCCAGTGCAGATATTCAGGATGAATCTCACCGATGACATCAACGGTCATGGCTCCCTTATCTTCTACCTGGAAAGGAAAGTATTCAAAGCTAACATTCGCCGAGATATGTCCGCTGTATTCATATTTGCCAAGCAACAGATTAAGGAATGTCGTTTTGCCTCTGCCGTTCCTTCCGGTAAAACCCAATTTCCAATCGGAGTCCAACTGAAAACTAACATTTTCAAATATATTATCGTAACTGCCTTCATAGGCAAAGGTCAGGTTGGTAACGTTGATTAAAGACATGCATATCATCCTTTTTATGTGAAATATAAAAGTAAACTGATGGGATTTCACCATGGAACATGGCATGGATTCCCTCACTTTAATATTTGAACATAATCAGAATTTAGATTCGCTTATACAATAAAAGAAACCTGGCGATAAACCACTCAGCGCCAAGTAGATCTATGCATAGGAGGATAAAGTGTCAGATTCTGATTAGTCATATTGTGAACCATGCCACTGTTCATGTTCGTTGACAGGTCCACATAAACATCCACAACCTCTAATTCTGTCATCACTCCATACCCCCTTTGAAAACTCACAATTTATTACAGAAAACTTAACATGGAATACGCCATGGGTCAAGGCAGTACAGCCTCGATCTCATCTCCCATCCCCGTACCGTTAAACCATTGTGTTTTCTGGCTTACACACCTCTACGTAAATTTTGATGATGTACTCATCGGGATTACTTTCTGCGAAATAAGTGAGCAGGTCCAGTGCATACACATGTCCACAGACTCGCAGTCCCTCTTTTTCTATCTCCTCTTTCATGAGGGAATACGTCTCTGGCATGCTTTCGTATGAACCTCGATGATTCATGACGGCATACATCCCTTTTGGCTTAATCCATATCGTTTCCCCTGAAATGGGAGCTTTTATTTTGTTGCCAAAGTAATCCGGATAGTATTCTCCTGCCTCATAGTGCTTCTGAGTTAAGATCGTCCATACCGGAAACTCATAGTCGATCATCTGTTCATCACAATGGGTCCTGTATTCAATGAACTTACGGAAGAATTCCTTATCCCCATCCCCTTGCTCCAATCGAACAGTAATAAAATACTCCAGCTCACATTGTTCGATATGCAGCCCTTCAGGAGAAGCATCCGTGGCTTGTTTCGTCATTTCAATGGCACCACTTAGCAGCTTTTGCATACGTTTGATTCGTTGTTGCTCCAACTCAAGTGCTTTTAATTTCTGTTCAAACAGCTCAATTAACAATGGTGTATTCTGATTTTGAATGAACGACTTAATCTCTTGGAGTGAGCTTCCTGCCTTCTTCAGCACATGTATGACATCCAGCACATACGTTTGTTGCATACCATAATAGCGGTAGCCCTTGGCATTGGTATATTCAGGCTTTAACAGCCCAATCTCGTCATAATGAAACAAGGTATGTTTGGTCACTCCGCAGATCTTGGCAAATTCACTGGTGGTAAAATGTTGTGCGTGATGTCCAGCCATCTATGGCCCTCCATGTACATATGTAGTCTAAGTTTTATCAATATACATGCATTATAGTCTGTAAAGAAAAATTTGACTATAGGGTTACCCGATAGTTTAGTCTTAAATTGTAAGTTATTCATATCGCCGGAGGGAAACATGTCAAAATTCAAACGTTGGATGATTCTAGTTATTGTCTCAAGTGCACTATTACTCATTGTGATGGATATGACCATCCTGTACACCGCTTTACCCAGCTTGACCCATGATCTCGGTGCATCAGCTTCGGAGAAATTATGGATTCTGAACGGTTACTCCCTTGTCATGGCGGGTCTGCTTCCTGCAATGGGAACACTCGGAGACCGTCTTGGTCATAAAAAAATATTTACCCTGGGCTTGCTCGTCTTTTCTGCTGCTTCTCTTGCCGCTGCCTTTTCTCCAGTACCGGCTATGCTGGTCATGAGCAGAATTCTTCTTGCCGTAGGTGCATCCATGATGATGCCAGCGACATTGTCGATTATCAGAGTTACGTTTACGAATGAGCGAGAACTCGCACTGGCAATCGGCATCTGGGGTTCCATTGCATCAGGCGGTGCTGGACTAGGACCGATTGTTGGTGGACTGCTTCTTCAACATTTCTGGTGGGGTTCTGTGTTTCTGATTAACCTGCCCATAGCCATTATCGCGTTTGTATTCGCCTTGAAAATGATCCCTAAACATCAAGGGGATACCTCGAAAAAGTGGGACTTCACCAGTTCTATTCAGATCATGATTGCCATGGTCGGAATTATCTATTCCATTAAGGAATTCACAAGACGCGAAGGATCTCTCACACTCGCTATCATTGCTGCTGTGATCGGTGTTCTGGCCCTGATCATTTTTATTCGCCGTCAGAATAACAGTCCCAATCCGCTACTGGATCTATCCTTATTCAAAATCCCAAGATTCAGCACCGGCTTTATTACCGCACTGGTTGGCTTGTTTGCACAAATGGGTGTGCAATATATGGTCACTCAGCGGCTTCAACTGGTGGAAGGCATGTCACCTCTTCAGGCTGGACTATTCACCGTATCTATACCTATTGCAGCACTCATCGCCGGACCTGTTACGGGGGCCATTATGCACCGTGTGGATGTTGTATATATCAAAAGCTTCACTCTTTTCATCGCTGCCCTTGGCATGGGGACGTATCTGATGTATTTCAATGCTGGGTTCACCGGGCAAATTCTCGGTTTGGCACTACTTGGTGCAGGTCTTGGATCAGGGATGACCGCTGCATCACATTCCATTATGAGTTATGCCCCACCACACAAAGCGGGTATGGCCGCTTCCATTGAGGAAGTAGGTTATGAGCTGGGCGGGGCATCCGGTATTGCAATCATCGGCAGCATGTCGACCCTTTTCTACACACTCGCTATGAAGATCCCTGTGGGAATTAGTGTGCCAGCCAATGCGAAAGACAGTCTGGATGAAGCACTTATCGCTGCCGAAAGCTTGCCTGCTGCGTCTGCTGAATCGCTCAAAAATGCCGCCTTTGCTGCATTTGACCAATCCTTCTTTGTTGTCATTGCAGGTGTGACCGTATTTCTGTTCATTGCTGCTCTGATCATGAGCTGGGTTGCTGTGCGGTTGAAACGAGCCCACAAGCACAGCGTTAAAACGTAATGAAATTCATTTCATGAAACAATGCGAGGTATATACGAAATATGTCAAAAGAAGAGGATTAACTCAATTAAATTAACGTCAAAAACCACTACCTGATTTGTTTCAGGTAATGGTTTTTGATATGCCTGATAACCGAAGCTTACCACCCTGCGGCACCTCACGGAAGGTAGGCATCCTGTACCTCAACTTTTCGTTCATTCCCCATCGCAATGTATCTTACGTTAATGACATTTCCTTTCTGAAAGTGGGGAATATGTGTGATTGGAATATAAGTCTCTACAATTGTTGGGAAGGTGCGGCCGTCAACTTGGGTTACAGTCAAATCCAATCGCACGCCAGGCCTTCCATCCATACTGGATGAAGTCTGTACAATATCATGAATTATTGCTTCTGCTAGAATTCCGTCCATCAGAATGCTCTTGCGAAGGTGATGTTGCTCTTTATTGTTACGTAGCAGTCTAAATGCCATAATCGTAGTGATCGTGCCGGTTATAAGCCCAATGACAATAATAGCAACAATAAAAATTAATGTGACTGTCATGATAACCTCCTTTTAGTTGAAACTTATGTTAACTACTTCTTGTTTAGATCTCTTATTCCTGCCAATTTGCTTGAATTGGGAAAGCTTTAACGTCAAAAAAGCCGCCTCAAGGGCGGCTTGCTACTGTATATGTTCAACTTAATCTACTTTCGCACCATACGAGCGTACAAACAGAACAGCTTGTTCGCGATCCAAACGTACGCCTTTGATATCCAGCGATTTCAGATCGATTCCTTCCAGGTTAGCCCCTCTAAGATCGGCCCCTTGCAGCTTGGCTCTGCTTAATACAACTCTGGTAAGATCACAGTCTCTCAAATCCGCTTTGGTGAAATCCGTGTCTGTAAAGTCAGCCTCAAAGAAACGAATTCCTCGCAGATCCTGTTTCCCCAAACGTGTATGTCTCAGATTGGTATAGGACCAATCGCCGTGACTTAGGGTGATGCCATCCATTTGCGCACCTGAAAAGTCTGAGCCTGTCATCTTGCAGGAGCTGAATTTGGAAGCAAAGAGATTCGCACCACCGAAGGTGCAATTTTCAAAAGCTGATTCCGTATGAATCGAACCATTCATGGAAGCCCCTTTGAAGTCACACTCGATAAAACGACAGTTACTCGTTTCAATTTCTTCCATAGAAGCGTTCATAAATGTACACTGCTTGAAAACACAGCTTATGAGTTCTCCATAGCGCAGGTCACGTCCCTCAAAATGTACTGCTTCATATTCCTGATCCTTATATTGATACACTGGTTACACCCCACATTGTATATTTCTCCGTCTTCTTCATTAAAAGAACTTTTTATACTATACCACACTCCTGTCAAGTACCTGCTTAATCACACACAAAAGTCAAGTTACTTTTTTTATGAGAAACATCTGAAAACTAAAAAAAAGGGACATATAAAGCGCCCCTCCGGCTCACACTTTTAACTGTTCCAATGTGGGCTTATATATGTGAAACTCTCCAGTTAGCTGCTTTTTCTATTCGTATCTGAAAACATTACACCAGTTTTTTGGACATTCTGTACAGGGATAACGAAGGTTTATTGATTTCCCCTACTCTCTGGTATCCCAAACGCTCGTAGAGTTTAATAGCTAGTAGATTTTCCTTTTTAACGGTAAGTGAAGATTTGGACAGACCTTGTGTTATAGCTTGCTCCTCAGCAAAATGAATGAGCTGTGTCCCTACACCAAGCCCTCTGCTTTCAGGCAACGTAGCCAAAGTTCCGATGTGGTACTCGTCGTTCTCCGCTTCTTTTAATGTTACCATGGAGTAGAACTCTTTCCAGTGTTGGAGATTATACTTGATCAGGCTCCATTTACGAAGTTCAAACAGTTTGGAGAACGTTGGTAAAGCAAGTTTGTTCATGATAGTGGTCGGATAACATACGATCATGCCCAGCGTTTGGTTACCCATTTTAGCTTCATAAGCATATTGGTGACTGAATCGGTTCTGATTCGAACGCCATAACTTGTTAAATGTTTTCTCTATAATGCCTTTATCCTTGGTACCTGCAAGCGAATAGGCCATATATTCAAGTGCCATCTGATTTAGCTGCCCGCCGACTAATGATTGTGGACTGGCTTTTGTTATGGAAATCTTATTCATCGCTGTCACTCCTCTAGGTAGCTGAAATTGAATTAAAGCTGGGCAGCAGGTTGGTTGAATGATAACCCCTCAACGATCACATTCACCGTATCAATGGTTAATCCGGTCAGCTGTTCCACATGCAATCTCACATTGTTTTGCAATTCCCTGCAGACTTCATGCACTTTCGTTCCATAACACACGACAACCTTTACGTTTATCTCCAGTCTTGATTCTACCTTGCGGATAGCTATGCCATTTTGCAGACTTTTCCCGCTCCACTTTTTGGTGATGCCTTCTACAAGTCCTGTCGACATGGAGGAAATCTCACTGGTAGTATTTGCAATCTTGCCGACAATTTTGGAGATCACATCATCCGATATTTGAATTTTTCCCAAAACATTTTGAATGGACATCCTAGGTCCCCCTCTTTGCGCCCGTATTTTTGATAGATAATATTATCATTTAATACAAATATAAATCATACGAAGTCCGATTTCAACTTTTGAATTCAGTCATCCACATTTCTACCTGTACATAGCAAAAAAACCGCGATCATCGCGGCTTCTTCTGGTCCATATTAAGGGAATTTTAATTGAATACGGACAGGAATGCAGGGAGATAACTCCCTATCTGTTCTGCCCTCTTCTGCTTGCTCTGTTTCTGCTTGCACGAGCCATTGCCTGCCAATTAACGATTGTAGCAATTCAATCTCCTCTGCGGTCAGTTGAATATGCTTCAGTGACAGTTCATCTTGTACGTAATCCCGATCCACCTCACGGTCAAACCGGAAATCGAGCAATCGCTTCAACCCGTTAATATGCAAAAACTTGAACTCATAATCTTGACGTATCGCCTTTTCCCAATCGTCTCCGATATCAGCTGCTGTCTGTAGTCTTTCATCAAAATCCATCGTGGATTCCTTAACCAGAGGCAACAACCGGGAATAGTCTCGACGTTGCAAACATTCAATAATCACTTCTTTTGATTCCCCGCTTGTCAGAACATTTTCTACAAGGAGGCCTACAGGAATGGACAGCTGAGTCTGACTCATTGCTCGCCCTCCTCATTCCCGAGGTACTGATTGAACCAGGCATTCACCTGTTCGAAGCTATCAATCCGAAGTGAAGGTTTACCGCTTTTCAGCAAACTGTGGTTGGAACCCGGGTAACGAATCAGTTTGGTCTTTTTGCCGTATCGTTTTAGCGTAGTATATAATTCCTCCGCTTGCGCAATCGGTGTCCGATAGTCCTGCTCTCCGTGCATGATCAGAAGTGGCGTCTCAATGTGATGTGCATGGGCAAGAGGTGAACGGGACCACAGGAATTCAGCGTTTTCCGCCGGATTACCACCAATGACTCCCTCGACATAGGAAATTCCGATATCACTCGTTCCATACATGGACAACCAGTTGGAGATGCAACGCTGGGTTACAGCCGCCTTGAAACGGTGGGTATGCGCTACAATCCAGTTGGTCATCACTCCGCCATAACTGCCACCCGCTACACCCAGACGGGATGCATCAAGGAAATCATGTGTAGCCAGGGCATAATCAACAGCTTCCATCAGATCCCGGTAATCCCCTCCGGCAAAGTCACCACGGCAAGCTCTGGCAAACTCCTGACCGTATCCCATACTTCCGCGAGGATTGATCCACAGCACAGCGTACCCTTGCGCAACGAGTGTCTGCATTTCATGACTGTATGTACCCGTATACATCGCGTGCGGTCCACCATGAATCTGCAAAATCAATGGCAATTTCCCATTGGAGTCACGTATTGCCGGTGTGGCTAACCAACCTTGAAGCGGCCATCCATCAGAGGACTTAAACTCTACACGGACTGGCACATTTACAGCCAATTCAGCCATGAATTCATCATTTCGCCGGGTGAGTCTGAACATTTCACCACTGTCGATATCCACGCGATATAACTCTCCAGGGTGTTCAGCAGTCAACGCAGCGATTACCAGCGATGAACCATCTGGTGTTAAGGTATACTGATACACATCCTTCTCACCATCGCCCGTAACGGATTTACACTCTCCATTATCTTGAATGCGATACACGTCCACATCCCCGTTATGCGTTCCGAGTACATATACACCACGTTCTGGATGATGGGCATCCGAGATTGGAGAAGGAGACGCACCTGCTGACTTCATATCACCAAGCGCCGCGTTACCCAGCTGCATATCACCAAGCGCCGCGTTACCCAGCTGCATATCTACTTGAGGTGCGATTGGCCTGGGTATACCTCGATGAACGGGGACAGCGTATAAGCTGTTGTGGCTCCCACTTCCATACTCACGATCACTGGCGATCAGGATCAGCTGCTGCCCGTCGGGCGAATAGGAGAACTGGCTTATCGCCAGACTGGAATCCGTCACTTTGAAGAGATCACGCTCTCCCAATCGAACGCTGTATATATCCGTAAAGTACAGTAGATCTGCATCAAGTTCCTCATCCTCTACTTGCTTCGAAATGAAAGAAAGCTGCTTGCTATCTGGCGACCATGCTGGAGCACTGATATTCCATAGCCCGGAAGTCACCTGCGTGATCTCCCCGCTTTTACTCTCATATACAAACAACTGGCTGTATAGACCATCCCACCAGCCAGCACCTTCCGCCTTCGGCGTTGTACGCTCAAAGACTTTACCTCGCAGTGCAGGTGCAGGCTCCTGTTGGACGTCAGCTTTCTTCTGTTGGTCCTCCGGTTGTACTTTGCTGGTAAACGCAATGTACTGCCCGTTCGGAGACCAGATATAACTCAATATTTTACGTGCGGGAGATATCAGCATGACTGGCTCTTTTTGATCTGAATGGAGCGTCCATAGTCCTTTGCCCCCATCCACTGAGCGAATGAATGTGAGTTGTGTGCCATCCGGCGACCAAGCAGGTGAGGAATCCTTTGTTCCATCCGAAAGTGCAATATCTTTATCACCATCGAGCGAAATTCCTCGAATTTGTGTGTTATATTCGTTTTTATCCTGATCTATGGTCTGTTCCACATAAGCTACTTGTCCGTTAGGACTGATCACCGGCTGACTGATCCAACGGTAGTGACTCAGATCCTCCGGCATAATTGGTCTTTGATTCATATTGATAGCTCCCTTCTCCGTTTATTTATGGGTTGTCTCCGTACGTGGATCAAGCACATCACGCAGCCAATCTCCAAGGAAAATAACACCGAGTACGGTAAATGTAATGGCTAGCCCCGGGAATGTAGCAACCCACCAGCTTGTAGCAACATATTGTCTGCCATCACTGAGCATCCCTCCCCAGGACACATCGGGTGGTTTGATACCCAGACCCAGAAAACTGAGTGAAGCTTCCATAATAATCGTTGTGCCGACATTCATACCACAGATGACGATAAAGGATGAAAGGATATTCGGCAGAATGTGTTTGAGAATCAATCTTCCATTTTTCGCGCCAATTGATCTGGCCGCATGAACAAAATCCCGCTCCTTGATACTGAGAACCTCACTTCTTACCACACGGGTGAATGGAACCCAATTCGTTACACCGATGACAAAGATCAGCGTTGTAATACCCGGACCAACAATCGCCATCACAACAAGCATGAACAGAATGGTTGGAATGGCCATGAATGCATCACCTACACGCATGATGACAGCATCCAGCCATTTCCCATAGAATCCGGATACCAGCCCCAGAATCGCGCCAATGATTCCTGATACAATCACGGCACCCATCCCCACGATTAAGGAAACTCGAGCACCATATACAATTCGACTCCACATGTCTCTGCCGAGATTATCGGTACCCAGCCAGTATTCGGCCGTTCCGCCCTCAAGCCATGCTGGTGGTTTAAGTCGGCCCAGCGGATTCACCGCTGCCGGATCATGACTCGTCAATAGAGGTGCACCTATGGCAATTAACACAACCAACAATACAAGCACAGCACCAAACATTCCGGTCTTGCTGATGATCAGTTGTTGCCAGATATAACGAAATCCCGTTGGTGCACGCCCATTGTCTTGTTCCTCTTCTGTACCCGGAATTGGCATTTCATTGCTGCCTGTCATATGATTGCACCTCCTTCTAGTCGTATTTGATGCGCGGATCAAGTAGCCTGTAAGCTACATCCGTCAAGATGTTGATTACCACAACGATAAAGGCAATGACAAACACCGCTGCCTGTACAATCGCCATATCATGGGTGTTGACTGCAACGACCAGCAATTGCCCCAGTCCAGGCCAGGAGAATACCGTTTCCGTAATCAAAGTCCCCCCGATCAGACTTGTAAACTGCAAACTCATAATTGTCACGACTGGAATCAGTCCATTCCGAAATGCATGTTTCACAATGACAACCATTCGGCCAAGCCCCTTGCTGCGGGCTGTTCGGATATAGTCCTGATTCAGAATCTCCAGCATGCTGGAGCGAATCAGCCGGGTCATCTGCGCAGCCAGTCCAACGCCAAGTGTAAATGCCGGCAAGATCAGATGTGACAATCCTCCGCGGCCGGATACTGGCAATACACCCAGCATGACGGAGAACAAGAGGATAAGCATAATCCCCATCCAGAAGTTTGGCATCGCCTTACCAATAACGGATATTCCTGAAATAATAAGATCGGTAAATGTATTGCGTTTCACAGCTGAAATGACACCAAGTGGAACAGCCATTAGCACGGCAAAAAACATAGCCGCTACCGCCAGTTCAAAGCTGGCAGGCAACCTCTCCAGCACAAGCTCCAATGCAGGCTGATTGTAGCGAAAAGATTGACCAAAGTCTCCCTGTATTGCACTGCCCAGAAACTTCACGTATTGCGTATATAAAGGCTGGTCCAAACCAAGTGCCTGTGTCAAAACAGCACGATCTTCAGCGGTAGCCGTTTCAGGCAACATTAGCGCAACCGGATCACCGGTGACTCGAACCAAAATGAACACAATTAATGAAACAATGAACAGTACCGGAATGATCTGCAGTAATGACTTAAGTACGTATTTGCCCATTCCTTGTTCACCTCCCTTATTAAAAAGAACGGCAGGAACATGGTTATCCAGTCCCTGCCGTTCACGGCCTATCTTTTCAATGACCGGTGTTATACCCGATGTTACTGTGCAACAGGTGTAATCTCGTCAGCATAGAACATCTCGTCACTGCGCGGCGCGAAGTTCACTTTATCATTTGTTCCGTATACACCTTCCATTTGGTACAGATATACGGCTGGACGCTCTTCAGAGAAAATCTGTTGTACTTGCTGATACTCTTTCTCACGAGACGCAGGGTCCATGTTCACCAATGCAGATTGAAGCAGTTTCTCTACTTCAGGATTGTTGTAATCCGACTCACCTTTCGCTTCTTCCAACATATAACGATTGTAGTTATTCGAAGCATCGAACAAGGAGTTACCAATACCAATCATGAAGATTTCTTTGAATGATTTGGAGCTGTAACGTTCACTGAATGCACTTGCTTCCAGGACATCCAGGTTGATTTTGAATCCGGCTTGTTCCAGCATCGCTGCGACAACTTCAGCCTGTTCTTTGTACTGTGCGGAAACGGAGATGGTCATCTCAGCTTCACCTTCCGCATAGCCAGCTTCTTGCAGGAGTTGTTTGGCTTTTTCCTGGTCATAGAGTGACGTTTTGTACAATGAAGGATCAGCACCGAAGTTGCCTGGTGTTACGGATGTGCGGGTTACGATACCTGCTCCGCCGGCAATGCTATCCACAATGCCTTGTTTGTCGATAGCCAGGTCAATGGCTTCACGTACTTTTGGATCAGCTGTGATACTGCCTTCTGTCTGACGGAAGATCAACTGAAGCACACGTTGGATTGGCGCTTTGACAATCTTCTTATCTGCTTCGCCTTCGATCCGTGCAATGTCAGTGGATGGAATGGAAGACGCAACATCTACACCACCAGCAAGCAATTCGGATACACGAGTGGACGCTTCAGGAATAACGCGGAATACCACTTCATTCCATTTTGGTTCACCGTCGAAGTAGTTCTCGTTTTTCACAAGTTCCACACGATCATCTTTGGTCCATTTACTGAACTTGTAAGGGCCTGTGCCTACCGGTTGTTTCAGGAAAGCATCGAATCCTTTATCTGCAATATATTTTGCTGGCAGAATGCCTGCTCCCATTTTGGACAGACGATTCAGGAGCAACGGATCTGGACCATCCGTGATGATGTCTACGGTATAGTCATCCACCACTTTAACTTCTACGATATTTTTGAAATAACTGTTTTGTTTCAGTGTCTCGTCCTTGGCTACGCGCTCCAGCGTGTATTTTACATCTGCTGAAGTGAATGGATCGCCATTGTGGAAGGTAACACCTTCACGCAGCTTAAATCTCCACGTTGTATCATCAACCTGATCCCATGATGTCGCAAGTCCCGCAACTTTTTTCTGTTCACTGTCATTTTTGATCAGATAATCAAAAACGTTGACCAGAACCGCCTCACTGGAAGTGTTGTTGTTATTGTGCGGATCGAAACTCTCAATATCGGTTGCCGCAGCAACGGTCAGTGTTGTACTTGCGCTTCCACTGCCCGTTCCTTCTGTTGCGGAACCATCATTTGTGCTTGTCGATTTTCCTCCGCAAGCGCTGAGTACCATTACGACTGCCAGTAACGTGATCCACAAGCCTGTCCATTGTCTTTTTTTCATTGTGATTGCTCCCCCTCAGAAGATGTATTCCGTGCCAAAAATTCAAGTGCTACTGCAGACAACATGCCAACACCATAAGGCATCGCTGTCTCATCAAGATCAAACATGGGATGGTGGAGTGGATAGCGAGTACGTTCCTCATCATTCCCAGATCCTAGTCTGAAAAACACACCCGGAACCTGTTCACAATAAAAAGCGAAATCCTCGCCCCCTGTGGAGGGTTTGATATAAGTCCATCCCTTCTCCGCATTAACCTGATCACAAGTCTCTGTTAGCAGGTCAACCATGCCGAGATCATTCACAACAACAGGGTAACCATCGCCGTAAATTACCTCGCATCCTGCGCCGAAAGAATCGCAGACCCCTTTAACAACTTGCTCGATCAAAGCTGGCATCCGCTCACGAATGGCAGGTGAGAGTGTACGAACCGTACCGATCATCTCCACTTCGGGGGCGATGGCTGTTCCCATATAACCTCCCGTGATTTTGCCAATCGTGACTACTGCCGGTTCAAGTGGATCAACCATCCGACTGACGATATTTTGCAATGCGGTGATGACCTGAGCGGATACCGCGATCGCATCAATACCCTCATGCGGACGAGCTGCATGCCCACCCTTGCCAAACACCTTGATAATCAAGGGATCAGCTGACGCAAACGCAACGCCTTGACTTACACCCAAGGTTCCCGTGTTCTGTCCAGGTGTCATGTGTAATCCTGCGATGGCATCAACCTTCGGATTCTCCAGAACACCGTCCTCGATCATGGCTCTTGCACCTGCAAGTCCCTCTTCGGCTGGCTGGAAAATAAATTTGATGTTGCCTGATTTCGGTCTTCCAAGACCAGTAAGCAGTTGGGCGGCTCCCATCAGGATGGAGGTGTGAGCGTCATGTCCACACAGATGCGCTTTGCCTTCCACTTGCGAGCGGTATTCCACCGCTTTCTGATCCTGGATTGGCAGAGCATCCATGTCTGCGCGCAAGGCAAAGGTTGGTCCATCGGTCTCTCCGCGAAGCAGGCCTGTAACCCCGGTTTTTCCGACATTGCGTGTAACTTCGAGTCCCAGGCTTTCCAGATGCTCGGCTACGATAGCGGATGTGCGATGTTCCTCATAACCGATCTCCGGATGCTGATGTAAATCTCTGCGCCAAGCGCTTAACTGGGCTTGCAGTGGCTGAGCCAGCTGTATTAGTTCTGAACGATTCATTTGCTGTCATTCCCTTCATTTTCTTCCGATTCAGAAACCAAACGGGCATAGATCGCGTCAGCCGAGAATTCGATATGCCTTTTCATCGTCTCCTTGGACTTGATGCTATCATGGGCTTTCAATGCTTCAAGAATCTCCATATGTACACCGTGGTTGACGGAACGTATCCGGTCATCATAAGGCATCAAGTCGAGCGCCGGATTAATTTTGGTCCGGATCTGTCTGACGGCTCTCTCACAGTATGGATTCCCCGAAGCCTTGGCGATGGTCAGATGAAATTTCACATCCAGCGCCCTGAACCATTCCCTTGTGCAGTCTGGCTCTATACTTTGTTCCATGTAATTCTCAAGCAGCTCCAGTTCGCCTGCGGTGATCCGCTCAGCAGCGAGAAAAGCTCCCTCTGGCTCGATGATGGTTCGAAATTCAAACACCTTCAGCATCTGTGACCAATCCCGTTTAATTTCTTCTCTCGTGCGCTTATGCGAATTGGCTGTCAGAGGCAGTACAAATGTTCCGCCTTTGGCACCCACCCTTTTCTCAATCAAGCCTTTCTCTTCCAGTGAAGAGAGTGCCTCACGAACGGTAATGCGGCTTACGTTAAAAATCTCTGCCAGATCTCGCTCGGCTGGAAGCTGTTCTTCACTCATTAATTCTTTCAGAATAATGGCTTCTTCCAGTTGTTCCCTAATGAATTCACTAACCTTTTTGGTAGATACTTTCTCAAAACGAAATGAAAACGTACTGGACATCTAAACACTCCGATCTGTATATGGTCTAGACCTTATACCATTAATATAATTCCGACTAAACTTATATGCAATACTTTTTTTCAAGTAAATTCATATTTTTTTCTCACCACCACCAAATTGAAGCATTTTGGCACAAAAAAGACGCATCTACACGCAGCAGATGCATCTTCGCTTTCGTTATTTGACGACACACATGGGCACTACGATTACAGACTATAACTTTTTATTAGCATAGGGTCTGAAATCCTCTGTAACCGCAAGTTTTTTGCTTCCCTCCAGGTAAAAGCTGTCATCCGCTCTCCAGGTATGACTTTTTTTGTTCTGTCTGCGGTGATAGACATAATTGTAAGGAGAGGTCGCGTACGCTTTGAATCCTCTTTTCCTGCATTGTCTCAGGAAGGTCACATCTTCCCCTATTGAACGGTCCGTGAAGCGGACTTTTTTCAAGATCTCTCTTTTGAATAAAATAGTGCCCCCTTGAACAAATTCAACCGGTTTATTTTTTTCAGCTGGAGATCTGACCAACAGTGTCTTGGACGCACCCAAGTAGACCAGGCACGAATGTTTGCCAACAATATCACTTTTGGTCCGTCTCAGTTCTCTCACCTGTTCTGTTAAATAATACGGCGAGTAGTAGTCATCATCATCAAATTTGGCAATCAACGAAAAACGAGCCCTCGTCATGCCGGCGTTCAGGCTTTGTCCTAGCGAAATGCTCTCAGGAACTTGATATACATGAACATTCGCATATTTTCGAACCCGGTTTTGGTATAATGCCAGATTCATACTGTCATGATTCAGGACAATGATCAATTCTTTGCTTTTATAAAGCTGCCGACTGTAATTTTGCAGGATGTTATCAAAAAATTGCGGCCGATTGGTACATACAACAATGGAAACACCATGACCCGTTTTGTGTTTAGTCAAGACATACCCTCTTTTCAGCTCATTTTTCTCTCATCATATGTGCCGAAATAGAGTCTGGTATGGACCAATAGCTAGTAACCAAAACACCAAAAACCCTCTGTCCCCAAATAACAGGACAAAGGGTTCTGTAATCTAATTGTTTTATGTCTGTTCTATGCTTCGCTACCGTTATTCAAGTATACAGCCTTGCCTGTGCGAGCAGATTCATAGAGAGCTTCCAGGATCTGAGATACAACCAGCGCTTGTTTCGGTGTAACGACTGGCTCCTGGTCCTTCTCAATCGCTTCAATCCACTTTCTCATCTCAACATCCGGTGCGCTCTCACTCTTACCATCGTAGAAAGCTACCCCGCCTGCACTCAGTTCAATCTCATTGGTGTATAGACGGCTGAATTTCTCACCATTGATGCGCAGCCCGTTCTTCATATCCGCACCCGCTTCGCTACCGCTCAAGCTACATTTTGCCTCATCCACATCCAGTGAGTTCAGTGCCCAACTGGATTCCAGCATGATCGTTGCTCCATTTTCCATCACAATCATACCAAAGGCTGAGTCTTCTACGGAAAATTGTTTTGGGTCCCACGGGCCCCAGGCATTGGCCGCATTTTCACGTTGTGAAAGCTCATGATAGGTCGTACCAAGCACAACTTTTGGTTGATAGTTATCCATCATCCAGAGCGTCAGATCAAGTGCGTGCGTACCAATATCAATCAGCGGACCGCCACCTTGCTTCTCTTCATCCAGGAAAACACCCCATGTTGGTACTGCTCTACGTCTAATTGCATGTGCTTTGGCAAAATAAATATTACCCAGGTCACCTGCTTCGCACACCTTCTTCAAATACTGACTGTCTTCTCTGAAACGGTTGTTGTATCCGATGGTCAGTTTCTTGCCGGTACGTTCTGCCGCTTCGAGCATGAGTTGTGCTTCAGCAGATGTCTTCGCCATCGGCTTTTCACACATGACATGTTTCCCCGCCTCCAGAGCAGCAATAGAAATCTCGGCATGAGAAATATTCGGCGTAAGCACATGCACAATATCCAAAGACTCATCCTTAAGCAATTCCTGATAATCCGTGTAGACTTCAGCATCAGTAGAGCCATATTTCTGTTTGGCATCATCTGCACGTTCCTGAACGATATCGCAGAAAGCCACCAGTTCAACATTATCCAGTTTACTCAGACTCGGCAGATGTTTGCCATTCGCGATTCCACCACAGCCAATAATTCCGATACGATATACTTTACTCATATATATTCACCCTCACTTAAGTATTGGTTGTTTCATTTTGCGAAAAGCCGACGGGGTCATCCCCAGACGTTTGCGAAATACAGCATGCAAATAGTTGGCATTATTGAAGCCTGAAGCAAGAGCGATCTGTTCAATGGATACGTTACTTTCCTCCAGATTGCGGCACACGGCGCGCAGACGAATATCCTCCAGTACACGGCTGAACGGCATCTCCGGCTGTACCTGGTAGAAGATTCGCTGCAATTGTCTGCTGCTAATATGAAGTTTCTCAGCTACATGCTCCAGCGTGACCACTGTAGGGTGATTCGCCTCCATATACTGCACTGCATACTCATAGCGATACACCGACATATCCCGCACAGGGGCTTCCGGTCGATTCCCCCCGGTGTCGTATGCTCGCACGGTTTTGAGTAATATGCTGATAACCAGTTGCTTGATCGACGTATAATAACCTAACAATTTCTGATCACATGCCTCGTAGGCTTCCAAAAAACAATGCATTGCCCGATGATAATCATTCACTGGAGTAAGCGGAAGCGTTCTCAGCTTTTCCATCGTTTCCTCAGACTCTGCTGCTTCCCAGGGATCAACATGCTCTCTTGGCTTGTGAACGATATCCACATGAAGACATAATTCATCCATGTCCTCTTTGGCATCAGCCTCCTGATAATGAAGTACACCCGGTCCAGTCAAATAAAGCATACCTTCCGAGAGTGCATGTGTCTGATCATCGAGAATAACTTTACCTTTACCTCTTGGGATAAAATGAAACTCAAACTCTGCATGATTATGGAAATCCACAACTCGGCCCGCTGGAAAAGAAGTCAGATGAAATCGCATCACGCGAATCTCATAATGTCCCCAAACCATTGAAATATCCAGTCTCTCCAGGAGATCCTGCCGTTCAAGCATTTTCTCATAAGGATACAGGCTCAAGATTGCATACCTCCTTAATAAAACCTAACCCTTCAACTCATTCAGAGTGATTCTGCGCCCTTCTTTGGCAGAGAGATTCGCTGCTTCCATCAACCGGGTCAGCTCCATAGCAATCTGCACGTTTTCGGTTGCATCCGTATCATTCTGTATATGTGCAACCCATTGATTGAATGCGCTTTCTCTTTGGTCTGCCAAAGGAAGCTCAGTCCACTCTTGATACTGTCCCTCTGCTGCTTTCGTGCGAATCAATAACTTTTCTTCGGGTGTTCCGTACAGAAGCGTACCTTCCGTACCATGAACCTCAATCGTAAATGGAGAATGGCTGTTCACAAAACCAGCTTCAACAACGCCGACTGCTCCAGAATCCGTAAACAAGGTTGCGACTGCATTATCTTCCACTTCTTTGCCTGTAATATATCCGAAGTTCGCGTTAACCGCTGTTACTTCCTGACCCAGAAACAATTTGGCGAGATACATGGGATGGCAGCCCAGATCAATCAGCGCACCGCCCTGACAATCCTTCAGATCATAGAAGTGTTCAGGCAACCAGTTCGATATTGCTCCATCATGCGATAAACGCGCTCTTACATAAGTCACTTTACCAAGCAATCCCTGGTTAAGTACATCCTGAATCGTTAACGTATACCCTGCATTCAGACGTGGTAAGGAAACTGTCATCTTGACGTTGTTTGCCTTTACCTCATTAAGGATTCTGTTAGATTCCGCCTGTGTTGATGCAATAACCTTCTCCGTGAAGATGTGTTTACCTGCTTTTGCAGCAGCGGTGATCACCTCTTCATGGATGCGGGTTGGCGCATCTACAATAACGGCATCGATGTCATCCTTGGCGAGCATATCTTCGAGTGAAGCATAGAATGGTACGTTTAAACGTTCAGCCGCTTCCTGCCCCCGCTTGGCATCGTCATCCCAAACAGCTGCGATAACTGTATCCTCATGTTCCTGTGCCTGCTTGATGTAATCCCATGCGTGAACATGCCACAAGCTAATTTTCCCAATTCGAATGGTCAATGTGTCTTACCTCCATACTATATAATATTCTGACATTTATCTATAAGTTATCACAGACTTAATCTATTTTTAATAGAAACTCACGACAATAAATGTATAAAATCACGACATATATTTTTATTAGATATTTATACATCGGAATCGTGTACATAAGCAGACCGCTTGATAAATCTCGTTATTACACAGAACGCATACTCGACTGATCATTAGGGTCTAGTCCGCAGAAGATATTCTTTCAATTCCAATAAGATGTTTATTTATTGTTGGATTTACGTCCAAATTGAAGAGAATAAAGTACTGCCATTACAACGACTATTAAAGCCAGCACCAGCAATATGTTACTGTACACAAAAGCAACCTTATCATGAACAAACGGATTCAAGTGAACAGTAGTTGCTCCACCGTCAAGTAGCTTACCAATCGCAGTCGTGGATACTGCTGCTGCAATAAAGTTAAACATCGATAACAATCCCATACCGATTCCTACCTCATCTTTAGGCAAAGTTCGTGAGATGGTGTTTGACATAGCAATTTGTATATAAGATTGACCCATTACACCTAAGGTAAGGAATATTTGAATATACGTAGGCGACATCCCCACCACTGACGATAGAATAATGAAACCTCCAGCAAGAAGTGTTGATGCGATATACAGTAGAAATGGATTCCCTTTCTCATCCGCTAATTTTCCACCCTTACGTCCAAGAATGGCGGTAATAAGAGCTGAAGGTAACATAATGAGCCCGATTGATGCAGGTGACAGACCATTAACATCCGACAACATGAGCGGTGTCAGGAATGGAATGCCGAATCCAACAGCGACTAATACAAATGCAATAGCCATCCCTTTAGAATATTGTTTATTTCTAAAGATCGCTGGATTCACAAAGGGGACAGAGGCATAGCGAATTCGAATGATAAACAAAACTAGGATAACTAGTCCAGTTACTAACAACCACATATTGGATTGTGTAAGTGCGAGTAAGAATGTAGCAACCGTTCCTGCCAATAAAATTCCGCCGATATAATCAATCTTTTCGTTTGTCACCGGCTCATCATCCAAATACTTTCTATACAAAGGTAATGTGATAAGAGAAAGCAGAGGTATGACAAAGAGAAATTTCCAATTTAAAGCACTTGAGACAAATCCGGCGATAATTGGACCAAGTGCTGCTCCAAGAGCCGTACCTATTGCAGAGGTTCCCAAAGCGCGCCCACGCTTCTCAGGTGAAAAAAAACGAACAGGAATTATCATAGCCAACGCAGGTATCACAGCCGCACCAGCGGCTTGCAAGATACGTGCAACGATGATCATCCAATATTGTGTAGCAGCTACTCCCACAAGAGATCCAACCGTCAGAAGTAACAGACCAAACGTAATTAAACTTTTAATACTAAATTTATCTGTCAGTTTCCCATAGGTAACTGTACCTATCGCATACACAATCAAATAGCCTGAAACAATCCAAGTTACTTGTGATGCAGTGAGTTGGAATTCTTTGCTAATTACTGGCAAGACCACATTAAACATGGTTCCGTTCATGACTGAAATGATAAGTGTGAAGACTAGCACACGCAGTAAAAGTGGGCCTGTTTCATTTGTTGTAGCAGCTTTGGTGTTCATATCATTTTCCTCGATTCTTTGTATGCATTGAATGAATAGTCAAATGACAGTCAGTACTTACTGTCATTTTGTTGAAAAAAAACTAGGGAGTTAACGCCCTAGAAAATATCCATACAGTCTCTTTAATTATATCTTCCAATGAGAGGGTTGGAAAATTAGATTGTTCATCTAGATGATTTATAAACGTACCATAATTCAGTGCCATGAAAGAAAAAGCTTGTAATTCAGGATTCGTTTCTATCAACTTTCCTTTGTCATACATGGCATTAAAATAATTAGTTAATACCTCCATTAGTTGACGAGGATGTTTTATTGTTCGTTCTCTGAACCCAGGTAAATTATCTTCTTCTTTTAAGCTAATCATAATCATTTTTCGATTACGATTCATAATTTCATGATATGTTCTACAGATCAATAACAAGTCCGTTTGTAGATCCCATACTAACCTTTCATTAAATATCTTTGCCATTTCTTCTGAGTAGTGATAATGGTCAAAAGCTGTTTCTAATAAGTTTTGTTTCGTCCCAAATTGTCGAAATAATGTTTTCTCACTTAAACCAGCAGTAGTGGCAATTTCTTGAGTTGTTACAGAGCTATAACCTTTTTTTGAAATTAAATCGATAGCAGCCGTCATTAATTTCTCCTTGCTGCTTAATTTTGTATTGTTAGACAACTTGATTCCTCTTTTCAAAGAATGTCAGTGATCACTGTCGTTTATGTTATAGTATCTAAAGACAAAAAAATTGTCAAACAAAAATAGACCATATTATAATTAGTCCATACAAGGAGAGAAATTCGGTTGAACTCTAAAGAAATAAAGATACGAGGAAATTAAATTTGCCTCAATAGACAGACTAATTGTGCTAGAAAATAGTAGAGGAAACGGAATCAAAATTTAAAGATGAAACTGCAATATTTTTTTATTCTATTTTTTGATTTGATATCCCCAATTAGAAGAAAACATCCAAAAACCTCCTGTCCACTCTACCGTGAACAGGAGGTTTCTATAGTTATGATGTTCAATAATCAACTCAACGTAACGCATACCCTTGTGTAACGATTTTGTACCCGGATACCATCTGGCTGTGTCCCTCCAACGTGCCCTTAACCCGTTCCAGCACATCGCTCTCATAGACGGAAGCACATTCGAATCCAGTTTGCACGTTCAACTCAACCGATTCAGAGTTCAAATTATACCAGCGAGCAATCAAATCTCCGGTTTCCTCTGCGATCTTCAATGTGGAGAATGCCAGTGTCGAACCTTGCGAATTCCACGCTAACCATTGCTTCGTCAAAGGTAGTTCCACCTTGTACCCATCGGCACCGGCATGACTTTCTCGCTCAAATGTATACGCAAGTGCCCCTTGCTGTACAGTCGTCCACGGAATCGGATACACGTATGCGGATGCACATGCACCTGACTGTGCAGCATCGCCCGCAAATGGAATAATCGCATATTCCACACTCTGAGATCCCAGACATTGAGCTTCCGGTGTTTCAAACACACCCCAATCTCCCAGTTCCGAAGAGGCACGCAGCAGCGTAACTGCAATCGTACTGCCCTCTTCATGCTGTAAAATCTCGTATTCATTCAGCCCTTTGTTTGCAATCATCAAGCCATGATCACCATCGGTCACATGTACAAACGCTTGCTGATGCTGCGCATTACTTGGATTCACCCATTCTTTGGCCGGTGTATTGGAACGTTTGGCGATTTCAAAGATGGAATCTGCATAATGATTGTCTGTCACCAGTCCGGATGGAAAGAGTGCACGCAGTCGATGATCCTTGGCCTGATTGTTAAAGTCAGACTTTACCTTGACCATATTACTGCCTGCTTCCAACGTATACGTTGTCGTAATCACAAGCGGAACATTCTGCTCGACTCGCTGTGCCTTCCGTTCTGTAAAAGGAACCATTTGGCGCTTCTCCAGCTCGAACAGTTCATCTGCTCCAGCAGGAATATCCCAGCGTAATACACTTTGCATAACTGCCCGATACGGAGACTGCTCCACAATCCGCAGGTCCGCCTTCAGATGCTCCGTGGTCAGCGTTGTCTCTCCCTCGGGTTGACGGTAGACATATTCATTGCCGATATCACCGGTATTCTCATATGAATTCAATCCCTGGTATACAGCACCTGAGACCTTATCTTCAATTGTTGCCGTACCATTCTCTTCAACCGTCACCCGCAATTGACCGTTCTCCATCATCATTCCCTGAACCTGGATGAGTTCGCTCATATCGGGCACTTCAGCAATCTCTGCTTGTTTCTCCACTGGAATGAGAGCATACGTCTTATAGCCCAGAGAAGGTACATCCACCGCCTGAAAAGTCACTCTTACTTTACGAGCCATATAAGGCTGTCGGAAGCGATCCTTCGGAAGTTCATAGCCAAAATGCGCACCCAGATCCTTGATTTCTGCCGAGTACGTGCGTCCATCCGAATCGACCAGCTGATACACTGGCAGTGCATCTTTTTCCACCTTCTGCGCAAGT
The DNA here is from genome assembly GCF_984798905.1 of Paenibacillus sp. SRL342. Classification (NCBI taxonomy): domain Bacteria; kingdom Bacillati; phylum Bacillota; class Bacilli; order Caryophanales; family Paenibacillaceae; genus Paenibacillus; species Paenibacillus sp. SRL342. The sequence continues at coordinate 3,285,064 of NZ_OZ481790.1, read as the reverse complement.
GCCTGAGGGTTAGGACCTTCCGGGAAAAATGCTTTGTCCACAATCAGGTCCATCTCAATGATTCCATTTCGATTCCAACCACTCGTGTTGAACACGGTAAACGGCACCGCTTCCTCTCCCCAAGCCTCAGCAGGTTGCACATGAATGGACTCAGCAATCGCCTGCGCACTCTGGGAAACCAATTTCTCTGCAAGCTGTCTGCTCTTGGCGAATCGGGTCACCATCTCACGGTGAACCTCATCCACACTGCATCCGCAGATGCTATCATGCGGGTGGTTCTGCATCAGCATCTTCCATGCATGTGTCAACAGATGGTGCGGATAATCCTTTACCCCAGCCATATGGGCCATGGCGGCGAGTGGTTCGGCTACTTTTTCAAGCAACATCTGCCCCTGCTGATTCAACTGTTTCAGATAAACCCTGGCAGATGCCGTATTCACCAGTGTTCCCCAACCATCCGTGTGCTGACTGCGAAGCTCGCCCTCAATGGTCGCCAGATGCTCAGGGACATCCTTCTTAACTGCCTCAATGTAATCGTTAAAATTGGAGTGAATAAATTCCACATCAGGATACAAGGCAGCTGCCGTGCGTAATGCCTCGGGCAGATCCGTCTGGATCGGCTGGTGATCACAACCATTCATGAACAACAGGTGTGGGGTCGAGGCAAATTTCTCGGCATCCTCCAGATTTTTATCCCAATATACTCGGGCTTTCTCCGGATCAACCGGAACCTCCATCCCATTGCAGTACCAATTCGCGAACAAAATGCCGAGCACTTCCGAACCATCCGGCGAACGCCAGATCATCTCGGAATAGGGAGATTCGTAACTGTCTGCATCAACCACCGCATTATTGAATCCCGTAGGCTTTACCCCACGCCCGAAGATCGCGTTATGAATATCCGCCTGTTGCAGAATCTGCGGTGCTTGTCCCATATTTCCGAACGAGTCCGGGAAGTATCCCGTCTTGGATATCACACCCAAAGGTCGAGCATCACGATGCCCGATGAGCAGATTACGCAAGTTGGCCTCACTGCTGGTCAGAAACTCATCCTGCAACACATACCATGGACCAAAATGGATGCGTCCTTCACGAATATAACGGTCGAGCCTCTCCTGTTGTTCGGGCCGAACCTGCAAATAATCTTCACGAATAATCGTCTGCCCATCCAGATGGAAATAACGATATTCCGGGTCCTGATCAAGCGTGTCCAGCAGTTTATCCATCAGCTCAATGAGCAGTACATGATGGTGTTCATAAGGCATATACCATTCGCGATCCCAATGGGTATGCGAGATAAGATGTGCCGTCTTTTTGGTTGTCATGTTGCGTACCTCCTGTCGTTAACCTTTGGTTGCCCCGCCCATGCTGAAGCCCTTTGACATGTACCGCTGGGAGAAGATATATAACACAACCGAAGGCATTGTATAAAGTAGTGAGAATGCAGCCAATCTGCCGTATTCAACCATACCGTGACTGCCAAAGAATTGATAAATCGTGACTGATGCCGGAAGTTTCTCCGGTGTCTGGAGCAGGATGTATGGCACGAAGAAGTTGCCCCAACTTCCCGAAAAGGTAAATATCGCTATCGTTGCAATACCAGGCAACATCAATGGTGCCACGATTCGTCTCAATCCGTTCCACACGGATGCACCGTCGATCCATGCCGATTCTTCCAGATCAATCGGCACCGAATCCATGAAGTTTTTCATCATCCAGATGCCGTAAGGAAGTGAGGATGCGGTCAGGAACAGCATCGTGGCAATGATGCTATTTTGCATTTTGAAGAACAGAAACATTTGAAATACCGGAACCATCACGGCAGTAATCGGAAGAGCTGTCATGAACAGAATCGATAACAGAAAGCTTTTTTTGAATCTCATTTCATAACGGGATAAAGGATAAGCAGCAAGAACTGATACCAGAACAACCAATATCGCTTGCCCTCCCGACAGAATAAGGCCTACACCGAATGAACGAAGATTGCTCGAATCCCCGAGCACATCCTTGAAATTTTGAATGGTCCAGGTACTGGGCATTTTGATGCCCTGTTGCGCATTTGGGTCAAATGAAGCCAGAATGATCCAGAGCAGCGGCAATAAAAAACAGAGCCCTAGAAAGACTAGAATCCCGTACTGGATTTTACGTTGAAGCCCATGTTTGACCATTGGGATCGAACCTCCTTCATGGTTACACTTTCACTTTCATGGATCGCATGTAGAACAGGCTGGCGATAATACCGATGAACAACAGAACCAGAGATATGGCTGTGCCGTATCCAAATTGATAGTTCACAAAAGCCTGGTTGTACATGAAGATCGGCAAGGTTTGTGTCGAAGTACCCGGGCCACCACCGGTCATCGTATAGATTAGCGTGAACACACCAAGTGTCTGTAGGGTAACCAACATCATGTTGGTCACGATGGACCCTTTTACCATTGGAATCGTAATGTGTCTGACAATCTGGAACCCGGTGGCACTGTCAATAATCGCAGCTTCTTCAACTTCCTTCGGGATATCATCCAGTGCCGACTGATAGACCATCATGGAAAAGGCTGTGCCGTGCCAGATATTCGCGATAATGACACTCACCATAGGGAAACTGAACAACCAGGAGACTGGATTCGCTCCAAACCAGCCGAGGATCTGATTCAATGAGCCATTGTCACTGAAAAAGGCCACCATACAGAATGCCACGACAATCTCGGGTGTCACCCAACCGGCAATGACGATGATCCCGATGACCCGGCGGAACGTCACATTTTTCTCTTTCATTAGAAGAGCCAGTATGAACCCAAGCAACACCTGACCAATCACTGCGGAGAAGATGAGAAAAACCAGCGTGCGCCAGACACTAATCCGGAAGTCCGGATCATGGAACATATTAATGAAATTCTGGAATCCAACAAACTCCAAACTCTTGGCTGCCGCCCCGGTAAGAGCCATATTCGTAAAGGCAAAACAGATCGTCAGAATGATGGGAACAATGAAAAACACAAGTAATAACAGTACGGAAGGCATGAGAAACAGAAATGAACCTGGTGCTTTCCTTTTCATAAGTCACTCTCCATTCGAACCGGAAAAAGGGGAGATTGTGCCTCCCCCTCCGAATATATCGATATCCTTATTTCTCTTCGATGCTGTCCGCGCCAAGGGAACGGGATACGTTGTCCTTCAATTGTGTAACTCCCTCTTCCGGCGTCAGCTTGCCAGAGGCAATACTCTCAACAATGCTTTGCAATTGTGCGGATACCGCTGCATATTGATCGTTCGCTGGACGGAAGTGGGCCACATTCAAGAGTTCCTGTGCTTCTTTGGTATATGGACGCTCCGTATAACCTTCAACTTCTGTGGAATCGTTACGTGGGCTGAGGCTGCCTTCCGCTACTACGCGAGCAGTCGCATTTTCCTTATTCATCAGGAACTCGATAAATTTCCAAGCTGCTTCCTTGTTCTTCGCTTGTGCAGGAACTGACCAAGCCCATCCTCCAGACATTGTAGTCGCGCCAGGTTCTTCCCCATTTTGTGTCGGGAATGGTGCAAAGCCTATTTTCTCTTCAACGTTGGCGATTGGAGCAGCACCGTTCTCGGCCCATGTCGAACCTGCCCAGCTACCATCTACAGCCATCGCCAGTTTGTCTTGCGGGAACTGTTGCTGGAATGCAATACTGCCAGCTTGTCCATTCAGGGCAACCTGCATGGTTGGACCTGTTTTATCCGTGTTAAACACTTGATCTATGAATTTGAAGGAATCCAGCAGCCCCGGGCTGTTCACGACCCATTTCTTGCTCGTGTCGTTATACAGCGTATCCGCCGTACCATAGAGCAGCATTTCCAGTGTTTGCATGGTGACACCTTCCCCGTTTGCTTTGCCCACGATCATATTAAGTGGCGTCACACCCGGCAGCTTTTGCTTGATGGTACGTGCTGCTTCGAGTACTTCTGCCCAGCTTGCAGGTTTGAACGGAACTTCAAGTCCTGCCTGTTGAAACAGTTCCTTGTTGTACCAGATTCCGCGTGTATCCGAGGTAGCCGGAACGCCGTACACTTTGCCGTCTTCTCCGGTAACCCCTGCCTTCAGGTTGTCGATGATGTGTTCTTCCCAATCGGGCCATCCCTGAACCTGTGTATCCAGCGGCTCCAGATATCCCGCAACAGCATCGGATTTGATGATGGATGTATCTTCGGCAATGACATCAGGCGCCGTATCCGGGGATTTCATTTGCAGAACCATTTTGGACGTATAATCACCCTCACTTGCCAGTACAGGCGCAATGTTGATTTTGATATCCGGATTTTCTTTCTCGAATTGATCCACCAAGCCTGATTGGAAGAATTTCGTAAGTGTATCTTCAGATCCTGAAGAACGGAATGATACGGTTACTTCCTTCTTGCCATCACTGGTTGTGCCTGTGCTTGAGCTTCCACCCGAACAGGCTGTAGTAAGAATGAGCAAGGATGTCATAACTGCTGCTACCGGCATTTTCAATGATAATTTTCTCATGATTCGCTCTCCTCTTGTCGGAATTCAACGAACTCCGAACGTTATGATGTACTCGCAGGTTATCTCTTGCTTTCCTATCCTATTTCTGTACGCGGAATCCGCAATAATCCATCATCAGTTCACTAAAGAGCATGTTGGACCATGAAAACCATGGACGTGTATATTCATGTGGATTGTTGGCCGAAAAACCTTCATGGGTCAGTCCGGTATCCGCATCCGTCTTATGGATGAGCTGAAGCAATCGTAGTTTTTCATTGCGATCCTCCGTAGTCAGCCCCTGCATCGATAAAGCGATATGCCAGATGTACCCTTCCGGTGTATGCGGACTACCAATTCCCGCTGCTGCTGTTCCCTCATAAAAATACGGGTTGTGCGAGGATAGAATGAAACGGCGTGTATTCTGATACACCTCGTCGTTCTCCTCCACATATCCGAGATAAGGTAAAGACAGCAGGCTCGGCACATTGGCATCATCCATCAGATTGTAATTGCCTTTCCCATCCGTTTCGTATGCATATATGGTTCCATATTCCGGATGTTCAACGGTGCCATAATCCTGAATACCTATGTTGATCTGTTCCTCCAACTGCTGAGCAGTCGCTGCCAGCGTTTCATCTTCGAACACCGCTTCAGCAATTTCCTTTAGATATCGAAGCGCCACCACGGCGAACATATTGGATGGAATCAGATATCCATATTCACAGCGATCGTCGCTGGGACGGAATCCCGACCAAGTCATGCCTGTGTATACCGTTTCAGTACCTCGTCCCTCTCGGGTGAGCGTATCGGTCTCAGGAGCATCCAGACGTTGGAACGTGTAGGGTGATTTCGTCTCATGATGCTGTTCCACTTGCCATAACTGCATGATGATCTGGGCTGCTTTACGGAACGTATCATTGAATTGAGTTGTTCTTCCCGTGTTCTTCCACAAGAGATAACTGAGCTGAATCGGATAAGCCAGTGAGTCGATCTCATACTTCCGTTCCCAGATCCAATCATTCATCTGCGTCAGGTCTTCCTGATGTCCTTTTCCACTCTCCGTCTCATTAAAAGCGTTTGCATAAGGGTCCAGGAGAATATAATTCAGTTGACGTTCAACCAGTCCAGCGATCATGTCGGCAATATCTTCATCCTCTGAAGCGAGAACCAGATAAGGTCTGACCTGAGCAGCAGAATCACGTAACCACATGGCAGGAATATCTCCCGTAATCACAAAAGTTGTTCCATCTTCTTTGCGCTGAATCGTGGTTGCCATCGTATTGGTAAAACAATTTTTAAACATTTGGTTAAGTTCCGGATATTCCGGCATACGTTTGTTAACCCGATCAATCATGTCGTATATCGAGGGGGAAATTTCTTGATCATCTCTGGGTGTCAGCATGTTGTCCTCCTTATGTAATCCAGTTTGTTAACCGCTTTCATCATCCTAAAACGAATATAATGTTATGTCAATATATTTATTTGTATATTAGCATGTTATTTTAATTCAACGGCATCAAATAACATACCATTTAAAGCAATTCTCCCCATTTTATCCACACCAAAAAGAGGCCTCGTTTACACGAAGCCCCTGATTGAACACAATGAATATTAAGTTGCTATAATTAACCCTTTTGTTTCACCATACTCGTTGACTTCCCCTTCACCAAACGGGCAGGCAAAACAACTCTGTTCACTGTCATTTCGTTATTTTGCATACTTTGAAGCACCATCTCGAATGCCTGTTTTCCCATATCAAACTGGCTTTGTCTCATATGGGTTACTCGGCTTCCTTCGGCAGCGTTTGGACTGTCAAAGCAAATGATGGACATATCTTCCGGGATTCTCAGACCAAGCCGATCCGCTGCCTGTTCTGCAAGTAAAGCAATATGATACTCCGCAGCAAAGAGTGCAGTAATCTGAGGGTATTTCTGTAAATGTTCCACCAGTGTCTCCACATCACGGACCTCGACTTGAGGATCAAACACACTTGGCAGTGTCGAAAGAAAAGATTCTAACCACAGTTCCCTGTTCACCAGAACTCCTTGATCATTGTGAGCCTCAATAATGCCTTCAATTCGTTCTTCGATCGGTGTAGTGTTCGCCGGAGGCTGCGTCAGAAAAGCGATGTGTCGGTGACCGAGATCGAACAGATAATTCGTCCCTTCTCGCGCCGCGCCTACATTATCCGTACTGACAGATGAAGCCGGGATGCCTTTCAAGTACCGGTCAATCAGGACAAACGGGAATTTATTAACGACCAGTTTAAGAATCTCATCGCTGAAATATTCACCCTGTGCCGGGAAAATAATCAATCCATCCACACCCAGTTCCAGCAGTTCCTGAATGCTCTGTTCCTCCTGTTCGGGAATCCCGAAGGAACGTCTAAGTACGAGAAAACAATCATGCTCTCGGGAAGCTTCTTCCATCCCATATAACAGTTCTGTACCATACATATCACTGAAGTTAGTGATGACCAGACCAATGAGCAGCTTCTTCTCTGGATCTTTGATCGCAGCACGCGGAGCAGGTCTGTTAGATCTTTCTTGTAACATTTCTGCTGTGTCGGCTACAAAAGAACCCCGTCCCGGCTGACGAACAATTAATTGTTCACTCGCCAGCATCTCAAGCGCTTTTTTAGTTGTAATCCGGCTCACTCCGAATTCATCACATAATTCCTTCTCCGAAGGAACACGCTCACCCACTTGATATTGATGAAGCTGTATCCGTTCGCGCAAGGATTCAAAGATCTGTTCATACATCGGCTTGGATGCCGAATCTTTCCCCAATACAAGCACCTCCATAAATACCCATACTTCTCATGTTCTACATCCTAATATATCATGTTATATCATTAATGTGAAGAAAGGAGACAACTCACCTGCTTTCATGTGAGAACAAAAGAAAAAGCACCCCATGGATGCTTCATTTCCAAAAGTTTATTAATAAATTTATTTGGCGTAGATAAATTAGGCGTGAGATGTGAATCGAGATACAACAAAAAGCCGACAAGCCCTGATACCTCGGCTTATCGGCTTCTTGCTTACACGGTCAAAATGCAGTTATCATCCATGTCACACTTTGCATGTTTAAGGTTGCAGACTCTCAGCGGACGGTGGACCTACTTCTGTTTCAGTCTCTTCAGGGCTGGAATCTGGTTCTGGAACTGATTGTTCTTGTGCTGCGCTGACGAACAATCGTCCAGCTGCTTCCGCCTCTACTTTGTTGCCTGCTGCATCCTGAGCACGAATCACAATGACTCCACCATCCAGAACAAGGGATGAAGGTGTTGTGTACGTACCCGTGTAACGACCAGGTTCAGTCTCCAGCAATGGAATCTCTCCTGCGCCTTGGTCATTCAGATTCAAAGGTAACTGAATACGGAAAGATGCTTGCAGACCAGGTTTACTGTCAAATGAAACGGTAACACTCTCCCCTGATGTGATTCGAACATCCTCAGCCGGAGTAATATTCGTAAGTTCTGGCAACGCCGTTTCCACATAGACGGTGCGGGTTACGGTTGTTTTGTTACCAGCGATATCGGTTGCTGTCATGGTAATTGTGTTCTCGCCTTCATTGACCAATACACGGTGACTGAAACTTCTGTCTTTACCCACTTGTACGGTTTGTCCGTTAACGGTTACCTTATCGAGGAATTGTTCAACGACATTACCCGTTACGTAAACCACTTCTGCATTGATACGATCCCCTTGAGCTGGCGTAACAATTGTCAACTGTGGTTTGGTCTGATCCAGAATAATGACTACGGGGAGTGAACGGTCCGTTGTTTTACCGTCTACCACTGCCTCCGCAGTAATCGCATTAATGCCAGAACGGAGCTTCACACCGTATGAGAACTTCCCATTTGCCACCGTTGTGGTGCCAGCCAGATCCTTGCCGTTGTAGATCTTGATCTGAGCTCCAGATGCCGGAGACGTTCCCGACACAGTGAAGGTCGATTGATTCGTATACGTGTTTGCAGGTACTGTGAGCACAGGTGCATTTACCGGATATCTCACGACTGCACGAATCATGTAATTGCCTTCTTCTACCGGTGAAGTACTCCATGCTCCGCTTACACGCTGCCAGCTTCGACCAGCATTCGTACCATTCTCATCGGTAGCGAGTCCCGGAGCACTTGTTCCGGCTACGCTTTGTACATACACGATATAGAAGTCACCCGTTACAATCACTGGTTCCGGGAATTCAACGGTTGTCCATTGATCGTTACGAAGTGCAGTACCATCGAATGGTCCCGCCAGCTGTCGTCCCGGAGCTCCACCGGCACCCGATGCATCATAGACGGCATATTGGAACGTTGTACCTCCAGGCACAGGCCACTCTGTGTTCCAGAATCGGAACGATGCACCTGTCAGTTGAGCGGTCTCCAGCTCTGGTGTCATTCGAACTGCCCAAGCGTTATCCGCAGCGTTAAAAGCTCGTGCATTCTCTGCTGTTCCATCATCATAAGCAATTTCCCCTGGGAAACCGATGAATGGTTTCAAGGCAACATTTGCCTCAGCCGTACCATTGCCAGGGACAGTCACAGTGACGGTTTTACTGTAATAATCCGCAGCCCGGATGGACAGGGTATAACTTCCTTCCAATACCTGAATATCGAAGCTGCCATCTGAACCCGTGCGAACTTCACCTACATTGGCATCCTCCACCACGAGGACGGATGCATCAGCCAATGGTTGGCCTGTCCGCTCATCGGTTACTACACCTTCAATCTGCCCATGCGGGATTTCCTCCAGATTAAAGTTGGCTTTGGCTCCACCGCCATCGGTGATCGTTACCTGCTGAGTTCGAGGATAATATCCATATGCCTCAGCTTTTAACGTGTAATCACCTGCTACGTGTGTGAAGTTATACTTGCCTGTAGCTGAATCCGTCTTCACCGAACGTCCGGTTTCCAGTACGGTAACCGTTGCACTTGCAGGCAGGCTTTGTGGATTAACCGAACCTGATCCTGGTTTTTCAATTTCCGGTTGTTGCTGTTTCGTTTTGTTAAATTCCGCTTTGTCAGTCCGCGAAATTTTGTACCATGGATTATCATAGGACGGTTTTGGTTTGTCACTGTTAAGCACAACCGCATTGTCCTCCGTTACCGTCTCCGCAGCAACACCCAGTACACGGAAATCATCAATGAACCAGCCTGTCTTCACAACACTGTTGTCTGAGGTCAGACGGAACCGGAATTGTACTTCATTCCCGGTAAGTGCATCCAGATCATAAAACACAGGTGTCCATTGTTTACCGTTTGTAGTATGTGAGAATTTGCCCAGTTCTGACCATGTGGTCCCACCATCCTTGGTGACTTCCACATATCCGTAGTCGTATCCACTCTCAATCTCGTACCAATGATTAAACGTAAGTGTTCCTTCGGATACATCTGTCAAATCAATGACCGGAGATACGAGCGAATAGTTGGAGCCATTCTCGTACGTATTGTCCAGATCAGTCGCCCAGACATTCGGAGGAGAAACCGCGCTGGCAGGTCCCGTTACCGGAATGCCTCGTTCCCACTCATCTTTGGTTCCCGAATGAGTCCAACCATTATCATCACTGCCATCGAAATGATCGATGTAGATATCCTGTGGCACCTCTACTGTAATGGAGACCTCATTCGACTTATCACTTTCATTGCCACTATAATCAAGTGCGGCAACGGTATAATAATACGTCGAATCTGTCACCGTAGCCGTATCTGTAAACGTTGTTCCTGTTGCAGTTCCAATGGATTCATAACCTGTACCTGTGTTTGTGGAGCGATATACGATATAAGATTCGAGATCCTCATCGCTCGGACCAGTCCAGCTCAAGGCTACATTACCAAGAATATCGGCCGTCGCAGACAATCCGGCAGGTGCGCCCGGAGCAATCTCATCCAGCTCTTCTACAGCGAAATCATCAATGTACCAGCCAGCTTTTTGCAATGAATTATCGCTCGTCAGATTGAACTTGATGAACACCTGCTGTCCCGCGTATTCGCGAAGATCCACATATTGTGTCTTCCAATTGCCACCTGTACCCGTGAAGGTTAACAGCTCTTCGAACACATAATCGCTATCCTCGGAAGCAATGTATACCTTGCCGAAGTCGATGTTGTTCTCCAGATCATACCAGTGCTTGAAGGATAACAATGCCCCTTCCGGACTCTCGGTGAGATCAATTGGCGGCGCAAGCAGATATGCATTGCTATTCGCCACATAAGTTCCTTGCAGATTGGTTGCAATCACCTTGTCACCGGAGTATGCACTTCCAGGACCACTGGTTGGTGCTCCCCATACCCAAGTACTTCCGGTTCCGCCAGTCGTGAAGCCCAGCTGATCTTCTTCAAAATCCTGAAGGTACCCTGGCTGAACACCATTGGATACAGCCACTTTATATACCTGACTTTCGAATCCGTTGTTGCCGTAATCATTTACGCGGATATAATACTCCACACCTTGCGGTTCAATAAGAAAAGCAGGGATTGTCGCTGTATACGTCCCATCTTTGTTATCCCCAGCAATCCGGTTCATCGGCAGATAAACGTACTGGTTGGTGCCTGTCGTTTTGGCAAAAGCCTCGACAGAGACTACCGCGACGTTATCTGTCACATGAGCGGTTAATGGTATATCGATGCCTGTAAAGGCAGAATTAACAGGGGTATGTGCCAGTACCGGCTCTTCCAGATCATCTCCGGCGGTAACCACTCTGCCGGATACTGTGCCGATCCCTTCGAGTACAGAACCTACAGCATCGAGGGCATTAATAATGCCGTGACCGTAGCCGTTATTAGGAGAGGTCGGATACTGACTATCGGTTCTCGGCGTAGCTGTATCTGTAATGATCTGCTCCAGCTGATCCACCGTAAGGGAATGATTGGCCTGAAGCAGCAGCGCAGCAAGTGCAGTTGTATGCGGGCCTGCCATGGATGTTCCGTTCCAGCCTCCCTCATATACTCCGCCCGGAACTGCTGAACGGATATTCACACCAGGGGCAGATACTTCCGGTTTGATCTCATCATACGGGGATGGGCCCAGCAGGGAGAAGGAACCCAGATTACCATTGATATCTGTGGCTCCCGTTGCGAAGCTTTCGGGATAATTGGCCGGGTTCGCAACGGAGCCGGGACCACCCGGATTCGTCAGTGTTACATTTCCCGCAGAGAATTCGGGAAAAATCTGCGCATCACGCCAGGCTTGAACCATAGGTCGGAACCATTCATCAAGTCCCGGGCCGCCGCCCCATGAGTTGTTGACGACATCCGGTGCAAGTTCAGGATGCAGATTGCCTTCCGCATCGACCGGAGCGATCAACCACTGTCCGCCATCCAGAATAATGGCATCTGTTGTCTCCGGATTGAATATCCGCACACCAATCCATTTCGCACCGGGAGCAACCCCGATCTGGTTGGTGCCATCTGCTTCAGAGCCAACCATCGTACCCATCGTGTGCGTACCATGCCCGTCTCCGTCCGCAGGGAGGGAAGCATTACTGTGCGGATCATACCAGCTCAGTTCGGGATCAACGATATTGCCTGAAGCATCCAGTCCCCGCCATTTGCTGCGAAGCGCCGGATGGGTATAATCTACACCACTGTCCAGATTGGCAACAACAATCCCTGTTCCATCGATGCCCCGATCCCACACGGCTGGCGCATTGATGTAATCCAGGTTCCATTCCACGTTTTCTGTTGCAAGCTTGTCTTTTGCAGCAGGCTCTTTGTCTTTGACTCCGACTGAAGAGTCTTTAGCTGGCGTTTGGACAGCATCTTTGCCTGATACCGCATTCGCCGGTTCTTTACTCACTTCGGCTTTCTGTAAGTATCGTGTCTCATTCGGTAGAATCTTCTCCACCTCAGGCAGCAGCGCAATCTGTTCCATGACTTCTTTGGTACTCGTTACTGCCAGTGAATTGACAATAAAATAGCTTTTATATTCTTTGACCTTGCCCAGGTCAACTTCCTTTTCCAGATAAGTTTCCAATGGATATTGTGTACGTGAGGCCGTTTCTCGCAGAGAGCTGACGACCGAATTACGAACGGACAGCTTTGTTGCTGAGGCCGTTTGTTTGGCGATGGTCGCTTTTTCCAGGGCCTGTTTGGAGACTGCTGCTGTATCCACCTGTTCCTTCATTTTCACCAGATAGGTAACATATTCACTACCATCAAATTCTTTGGTCAACTTTGCGTTTACTTTGGACTCCGTAACTTTGGCAAGTCCAGATTTCATATCCAATTTGGATGATGTGGAGTTTTCAGCTGAAACCGGATGAATGATCGAAAATGCAAGGAGAAGCGAGAGCCCCATGGAGATGGGCTTGCGTAACCGATTAATCTTTATCAAACTTTTCCACTCCTTTTACCCGGTTTTTTAATTTAGTCTGGTACATATGCCCTTCTCTGCAGAATAAAACGGTAAAATACCTTTATTGCGGACGAAATAGATACCCTGGATTTCACATAAAGCCTCACCTCCTTTACAGGTCTGGTTAGGAATCAATATGAGTCAGAAGAGATAACAGATCAGTCTATGTTTTTTCACTTGGAAGTTTAGGAGATTGAATGAATCGGATTAAACCATGTGAGAGAATAGTTTGGGTATTTGAATAATGCAATGAGAGTGAATGTCTATAAGCATTCATGTGGAAGGGTAATCTGGAGCGTTAGCAGAACGCTTGCTAAGGAGTGGTGGATATGACTTTCGATCGTGATTCGAGTGAATAGTCAAATATTTTAATTACATATAATAGTTGATTAGGAATTTAATTGGATTTTATTGGTATAGTATAAAATCATTATTCGATATATACAAGCACTTTATTGAAAAATATAGAAAATAAGTCTATTTAATGCTTTTATGTGTCTCATGTCGCTTACGTATTTCATCTTATTTTTCGTATTTCTGCATGTTTTTGATGAATAATAGCTTTTCAAAGTTCTATATAACCAAGACTTTATGCTCAAAATTTCAAATCAAGAAAAAGAACGACATGAGAACTCCCATGTCGTTCATATCAAAATTTATACTCATCATGTAATGTTCACGCCGCCACTTGCATAACCAACAACGGTATTCACAAGACTAAGTCCAGTTGCCGTGGCGGAGAATACAAGCAGAAGACGTGTCTGTGCAGTCACCGGTATAGCCAATCCGGTTGTTATGCCATTGGAGATACTACCCAATGCAATAATACCGGTGAGTGGAGGTGCCAGTGTAACGACCGCCCCCGGAACCGCAGTAAATGCATTATCAGGAGTAGGTGAACTGAATAATTGCGCAGTAATGGTCACCGTGGAACCAACCAGGGCCAAGGCTGCTGTGGTACTAAAATAGGCAGCAATGGAAGTTATAACGCCATCCCGTGGAACAGAGAACGCAAAGTTAATGAGTGGTCCAACAATCGTTCCCGTTAAATCAATGGTGCCACCCAGAATGCTGACTCCGGTTGCCGAGCTGCCGAAACCGATAAGACTTGTCGTTCCGACCAGTCCACCAAGAACCGTTGTTAATATGGCAGGTCCGCCAGAAGCAAACGGTATGATGGCGCCCGAACCCGTAGCTCCTGTAACACCAGCGCTGCCAGTTACTCCCGCAATCCCAGTTGCGCCGGTAGCCCCGGTTACCCCTGCAATTCCGGCTGCACCCGTTGCCCCGGTGACTCCCGCAAGTCCAGCTGCACCCGTATTCCCTGTGACTCCGGTGGCTCCTGCTACGCCAGGATCACCTGTTGCTCCTGTAACGCCCGCTGCCCCAACAGCTCCTGTCCCCCCCGTTGCACCTGTGACTCCCGTTGCGCCACCTGCTGGGCCTGCCGCACCCGTTGCGCCAGTAGCACCTGCTGGTCCCTGGGTACCAGCAGCTCCCGGTGTACCCGCTGGACCTACACCACCCTGAGAACCTGCTGGGCCAGCCGGGCCTTGTGGACCAGGTACGCCCTGAGGACCCGCTGGCCCTGCAGGTCCTGCCGGACCTTGACCCCCTATGTTTCTAAGCCCTGTTGTGATAGCCAATTCGGTCGCCCGGATCAAAATGACCAGTTTATCTTTCTCGCACGAATCGATATTCCCCTGTAAAATGACAGATAGGAGCACATCCAGCAATTGCTGCAAATTGGTTCCCACACTGATCGGAGAAAATGGAACGGCCTCTACAGATACAATGGTGAGCTCCAAGACCGCTTCGAGGTCTGCTTTGGTTCCCTTTTTCAAATCCGAATGATGAACCAGAGCCAGTAATTTACGCAGTACCTCAATCAGAAGTGAAACATTGTGCGGAGTGGGATTGGCAAAAACCTGTACAATTGCGCCCTTCAACTCACCAATCAATTTAAGAAGCAATTCGGCTTCTTTGTCAAAACACTTATGATGATGGTTATTGTGGTGGTTATGATGGTGCTCGTGATGGTGTTTTTGTTGCTGCTCTTGGGGATGGTCACAGTCCTCAGCCTTTTTTTTCTTAAATCCGCTCCAACCATATCTGATGCGTTTCTTTGGTTTCATCTTTTTTGCAGATCCTCCTTAGTGAGTCTCAATCATTCCATTACAGGCGAACATCACTGGTTTGATGATATCAGTATATTATCAAGTAAGAATTTCGTGATTATTATATGAGTAGTAGCCAAACCAAAAGAGCGCTATCCGATGAGTACAATACTCCTGGACGCGCCCTTTTTATATTTACAGCATTCAATTTATCTTTGTTGATTAGTCCAATTTAATTTTGAAAACAATAGGCGCCTTACTTTTCACAGTTGTCGTTGTGATCGTCAGTGCGTCCGCTGTTCTCTCCCATTGCGGCTGTTCTTCATAGCCAAGTACCTGAATATCTTGAATGACCCCTTGAAAATGGTGAGAATTTTCCTTCAGGGATTTAATGTGAATCACTCCGTTATCTGGATAGGCAAGAACCGTGGCATACAGACTGCTTTCTTTTAACGTAAACCGTATATCTTCACTCGTAAATATCTTCGTATCCCCATCCGTGAATTGCCCTTCCTTCACCTCTGTCGGACCCTCGCCAAACGTACGCCAGAATGACGTGTCATAGATCGCTTCCCCATTCACTTCCAGCCACTTGCCAATGCTCAGCAAAATGTCGCGATCTTCTTCCGGTATGCTGCCGTCTGCTTTTGGTCCAATGTTCAGCAGTAAATTCCCGTTTTTGCTTACAATATCGACGAGATCCCGAATGATCTCCTCAGCCGTTTTATAGTTATTATTTTCCGTATAACACCATGAGTTTTTAGCGACAGCTGTATCCGTTTGCCAAAAATAGGGCTTAAGCTCAGCGAACTGTCCCCGCTCCACATCCGGAACGGCACTTCCAAACATATAGGCCTCATGTTTATAATTGATAGCTACAGGCACACCCCATTCTTCGCCTTTGTTATAATAATAGGCAGCAAATTTTTTAAGATAGGGTTTGAACGCAACCGTTTGAATCCACCAATCGAAATAGAAAATCTTTGGCTGATATTGATCGACCAGCTCACAGCATCGAATCAACCAGTCCTCCAGATACTCCTCGGTTGGAGGCGAACCATACAGATCATGATGATTCGGCTCAGGCATGGCAGGCCAATAGAAATCCCCACGCTCCAGGGGTTCCTTAATATCTGAATCAAACTCCTTCCCGTGAGACATGAAGAACCAGTGCTCGGCGCGGTGAGACGACACACATAAGGTCAGCCCCTGCTTCTCGTATGCAACCTTCATCTCACCCAGAAGATCCCGTTTGGGACCCATTTCATATGTGTTATAGTGAGAGATAGAACTTTTGTACATCTGAAAACCATCATGGTGCTCAGCCACAGGCATAACATATCTGGCTCCAGCCTGTTTGAATAACGTTGCCCATTCGTCTGCATCAAACTTCTCTGCACGAAACATCGGAATGAAGTCTTTATATCCAAAGTCCTTATGAGGTCCATACACCTCAAGGTGATGTTCATAAGCTTTGGTGCCTTGTATATACATATTTCGCGAATACCATTCGCTATCATAGGCCGGTACAGAGTATAGCCCCCAGTGAATGAATATGCCGAATTTCGCTCTTGTGTACCATTCGGGAACTTGAAAGGCGCTAAGCGAACTCCAATTGTCTTTGAATTTACCGCGCTCAATCGTTGCTTCAATCTGTTGCAAATATTCGTTTTTGTCCATGAGATGTTCTCATCCCTTCTGTTATTGTCTGTAGCTGTATTGTAGTGCTGCAGCCGAAGGATAGACATGCAGAACACTAACTTTTAGATGGACAATAATAACCTTGTATGGAGATGAAAAGTATGAATCACCAAACTTTGCTTACGAACTACCTGTCCAATCTCCAAGTCGAATTGTTCATGGTCAACTACAATCGGTGCGATACGGATTGGCGGGACCTGGATTACACGCCCGATTACAGCAAGTTTTATTTCATATGCGAAGGTGAAGGTTGGCTCAAAATTGGGGATGAGGAGTATTATCCTGCGCCTAATCAGCTTATTTTAATGCCAGAGGGGATCAAACAGTCTTATTCTGCCATTAACGACCGTCCTTTTCTCAAATATTGGTGTCACTTTAGCGCGAAGGTTGGGGGAATCAATTTGTTCCAAATTCTGAAATTCCCACACATCTGCACGATAGATCAACCTGAGTTGATTCAAGCAATCTTCAGCAGTATCCTTACATATGCAAAATCCGATGAAGTCTATGCCCATATGATGGCCAAGAGCAAACTGACCGAGTTACTATCCCACTATCTAATGAATCTGGATCTGGATCAGATCTCTTTTATTAACGTTCCTGTCATGGAGAAACTGTCTACCATCCTGGCTTATATTGATTCCAACATCGAAGAGAATATTTCGGTTCAGGATCTGGCTCAGATCGCCTACATGCATCCAAATTATTTCATTCGATTCTTCAAGCAGCAGATCGGAGTTCCTCCGATCCTCTATATTACTGGCAAAAAAATCGACAAAGCCAAGGAACTGTTAACCTGCACCCCGAACACAATAACTGCCATCGCCGAGCATCTCGGTTTCAGTGATTTGTATTACTTCTCCAGGCAGTTCAAAAAACATACAGGGTTAACTCCAACGGAGTACCGCAAACAAAAAACGTTACTTACAACGAAACATGGTCTGTAAACAACCTCAAAACAGAGAGAGTTCCCTCATTCGGAACTCCCTCCTACAGACTTGTTTCTGTTCGATTCATGCTGAGTTGCTTTCTTGAGTTCTCTCAAATAAGCATAACCATAGTTTTGATCCGGCTCAAGATATGCCCCTTCCGCCCACTCATTCCAGGCGTTAACAAAAAGATATTCACTTTTGTACAGCGTCCTCGCTCGTTCCATCTGTCTGGATAGATACAGCCCAAACTTCTCTGGGGTGGACCCAAGCGTACTCTGTCCGTCAACGCCTCTCCGCGGTGTATTATCCCAATTGACAAAAGCTCCTGGAAAGACAATTTCTCCGTTACGGTGTGGTGTTCGTTCGAGAATGGAGGACCATACCTTGTCGTAATTCACAGCAATATGCTGCTGTCCCTTGATGTTCATTTCGATCCAGATTCCATTCATATGTCCATGTGCAAACGTATAATGTGGTTCAAATTCCATACTCGCATCAAAGATCTGACCATTAAATGTAGGGAATCCATCAATGGTCTGCACAAAATGAATCCCTTTCAGGCCATGTTTCAAAGCCAATTCACGCCAAACTGAATCATTTCCTCACATTGCGGAATACTGGCTGGTCGATAGATCAGAAATCAAGTTAATGGTAATCAAACCGTTGGTGTCGATCTAAACGTCAATGGCAGTCAGACCGTAACAGGCAGCCTTCAAATCAACGCCAGCTCCTCGATTGTCAACCATTTGGGTGTAGGCGGGGTGGTTGAAGCTGGAGATAGCGTTAAGGCCGCTACACAATTAATGGCTTCCAGTCTCCCTCCCCGTTTTGCAACAATTCAGATATTACAATCCTGGTGTTGCAGGTCAACCCGGTCTGGTCTTAACAGGGACAGCTGGCAACCAATATATACTGTTCGTTGATGAGAGTAGCGGGACACCCCATCTCGCTATTCAGCCCGTATAATATAACTCTGAATAGATGAATTTCACCAAAAAGAAGCGATATCCGTGTACACTCCGGATATCGCTTCTTTTGGTTTCTTTTCTGATGAAGCCTGGTTATAACTCATCCATTTATCAATCTGTGATTAATACGGACAAGACACTCTTGCTTTCCAGCTGGAACTTCATCAATACATCGTCGCGCAGCTTAACCTGTATGTTGCCCGTCTCCTCCCCATCATTGAAGAGGACTAAACCTACGGAACCATCGGCATTTTTAAAAGCCACAGAACAAATTCCATCATCACTGGATGTTGTTTCGATCCGAACAGCCTTCGGACGGATCACAGCACTGTAATGAGCCAGAGCATAATAATCAAGTGTATACGTAAGTTCCTTTGTTTGCTGATTCACTTGCACGATACCACGACACGTACTGCGACCAAAACCAGGAACCGTAGGCCCATTATTCTCATCTAGTGCCATATTCCAAAGTACAAAGGACTTGCTATAATTGCGAAGAATCTGAATTCCCGTCCGCATCACATTTGAGAAGGCCTGCTCAAATGGTGGAATCCACTCTCCACCTGAGCCTTCAGTGAAATGAACTTCTTTACCTGCAAAAGCTTCATAAACCTTCGTTTGAGTAGAAGAATCTCCCCCGTACCAATGCCAGGCTACGCCATCCACTTCTTCTCCCGCTTGTTCAAGTACGGTCAGGGGATAGTCCGGTTGATCCCAGTTGTGATCATAACAGAGAATCTTGGTTTGAATTTCATTTTGCACAAAGGCTGGTTTGAGATGGTTTTTGATAAAGTCTGCTTGGGCTTCGGCTGGCATCAACATACCAGGATAGTGCCCTGGTTCATACAGCGCCTCATTCTGTGGTGTGATGGCATGGATCGATAATCCATGTTTGGCATAGGCTTGAATGTATTTCACAAAATATTGCGCATAAACCGGATACCATTCCGCCTTCAACTGTCCGGTAATCATCGATCCGCTCGTTTTCATCCATCCCGGTGCACTCCATGGTGAAGCAAACAGTTTCATTTCAGGATTCAATGCCAACGCCTTTTGCGTCAAAGGAATAACATCCTCTTCATCATGTAAAATGCTGAATTGGGTTAATTCTGGGTCTGTCTGTTGTTCGGGCATATCGTTATAACTGTACACCGTTCTCGCATAGTCCGAAGCCCCCATTGGATTACGGATGACTGACAGCCCAATCCCTTTCTCTGGATGGAATAGACGGGTCATGACCTCATCCCGTTGCTCCTCATTCAAGATTTGGTTGATCAAATAGGCAGATGAATCGGTAAAAGAAGCACCAAATCCGTCCATCTCCTGATACGTTAGCTGATCATCCAGAAGGATGGTCGTTGTCTCCTTATGAGCATCCAGAGGCTTTAATTGCTCTTGGGATAGAGATACGAATAAATCTTCTTCACCCGTGGATTTGTACATTTTGAAAGTTGTCATGGGATTCTCCTTTGTATTTCTATTATTGAATGCCTAGTTTCTCTTTGTTCAATTTCATCTTTTCACTGCGTACCTTCACAATCTCTTCCCAACGGTTCTCACCTAAAAATGACTTGTAAGCAGCCAGTGCATTGTCATACGAGGCATCATCTTTGGAACGTACCATACTGACCAGTGTTGTATTCCACTTCGTATTGATTGCTGACAACGCACGAGCTTCAGGTGTACCTTGATCCGGGCTAATATTCTCCAGAATGAAGTGTGGTTTCAGCTTGCCTTTACCCCACTCCTGCATCTGTTTAATCGCTTCCGGAAAAGCATCTGCACTGAGTGCTTTGTGGCGGTCATGACCGAAGAACATAAATTCACCCATCCGATAATCCTTTTTGAATTGATCTGCGTTATTGAGTTGCATGTCTTTCACTGCTGGCAGCAGTTCTACACTACCGTCGGCTTTGGTTTGGTAGGTTTCCCCCTCGATCCCGTAATTCATAAGCGTCTGTCCCTCTTCACTCAGCAAGTATGTGAATATCTGAATGGCCTTGGCCGGATCTTTACAGTCCTTGGAAATGAAATTGATCATCCACCCGGTAATACCGGATTGATTCAATGTTGGTGCATTGCCTTTGGTGCTCTGCGGTCCATCGATAGCAACATATTCTTTGCCTGGATTGGCACTCATGTAGATTTGCAGGTTTCCTCCTTGTTGAGGTGTACCGTCAAGCAGCATGGTCGCATATTTACCGGACTTCACTTTTTCCTCAAAAGCGGTTCCATCATCGGCAAAACTGTCATCACTGATATTGCCGTCTCTGTACACGGTGTTCAGCGTTTTCAACCACGTGAGGTAATCTTCATCCAGATTACGATCGTAGAATTCTCCTGATTCAGTCTCCAGCGGAACACCGATGAAATCTTGCAACGTATCCCCGAGTGAACCTGTTCCTTCACCAATGGAGTTGAACCCAAACGGAATCAGCGCAGGGAACTCTTGTTTAATTCGTTTCATCACACTCTGGAATTCTTCTGGCGTTCCAATGACCGGACTACCCAAAGCTTCGTACACATCTTTACGAATGATAAATGCCGTCTTGGCTGGAATGTTACCGCTATCATAATCCTCTTGCGTATTGGAATAGTTCGGGTAACCATAGGTTTTACCATCAGCCAATTGGAACCAGTTCAATGTATCGGCAGCCGCAACTTTATTAAAGTAAGGATCATATTTTTCCGCCAGATCGTTCAGCGGCATAGCCCAGGTTGCTGCTTTTTGTACCACAGGAGAATTGGAGTCAAATACGGTCAGCAAGTCAGGCATATCTCCACCTGCGAAAAAGGTGTTTAACTTGGTATCATCACCGGTGATAAATTTGATATTGATGTTCAGATCCTCTTTGATTTTCTTGGTGACAATATCCTTGCCAAAATCAGTGTTCCACCAGTCTGCATTGACGTACCAGGTCAAGTCGGTAGCCTCTTCTTTTTTATCCAACTGCCAAGCCGGCTTTTCCGGGTCAACCGTATAACGATCTTCAATGGATACCCAATTCCCTTCACTGGAGCCCCCCGATCCACCGCTGCAACCTGTAATCATAAGTGCGGCTGTGAGCAGTGTTGCAAGCAATTTAATCCCTTTTTTGCCTGATACCTTGTTCAACTTCAACATATTTTTGTTCCTCCTCAAAATGGGGTATTTGTTGCTCCTATTCCTTGACCGCTCCGAGCATCATTCCCGAGATAAAATATCTCTGAACGATGGGATAGATCAGCACGATAGGGAGTGTTGTTATGACAATGGTGGCCAACTGCACGCCTTTGGTCGTTGTTTCAATGACAGCGGAACCCCCGACATTTTGCATGGATTGTGTCTGGGACTGAACGATAATCTCATACAGCATCATCTGGAGTGGATACAGTGACTGATCGGTAATATATAACTTGGTTGTCATGAAGTCGTTCCATTGCCCCACCCCATTAAATAGCGCAATTGTCGCCATGGCTGGCATGGAGAGCGGAATGAATATTTTCAGGAAAATATGCCAATCCCCTGCACCATCAATCTTGGCCGATTCTTCCAGCGAATCCGAGACATTCCGGAAGAAATTCATCAGAATCACGACATCATAGAAGCTGAATAACGCCGGGATAATGTACACCCAGAAGCTGTTAAGCAGGCCAAGTGATTTGATTAACAGATACGTCGGGATCATGCCGCCCGAGAAGAACATGGTAATAACACCCATGGCAACGTATAATTTACGGCCTCTTATGTACTTTTTGCTCAGACCGTAACCAACCATGGCACAGAAGAACACATGTGTAACAACGCCAATCGTTGTTTTGGACACTGATATGAAGAAAGCCTGCCAGATGCCCTGATCGTTGAATACAGCTCTGTAATTCTCCAGCGAGAATTCCGGTGACCAGAAGATGAATCCACCTTCCGCCAGCGCTTTGCCTGAACTAAAGGAAGAAATGATGACATTCCAGAGAGGAACGAGAATAACGACCGTACAGATGATTAGCAAAATCATATTTAAGGTATCAAAGATCCGACTATCGAGATCTTCTTTTGCCACCTTTCCATTCACGCGGGATGCCTCCTTCTACAACACAGATTGATTATCGTTTAATTTGCTTGTGATTTTGTTTGCCGTGACGAGTAAAATGACAGAGATGATGGAGACACCCAAGCCAACGGCCGTTGCATATGAAAAGTCACCCTGAGACATCCCCATACGATAGACGTACGAATTGATGACTTCCGCTTTGTCGCGGTTCTGAGAGTTCATGAGAACCAGGGTCTGATCCAGATTCGACCCCAATAAACCGCTTACAGTTAGAATCAGATTTAGGCTGATGATTGATCTCATATTAGGCAATGTGATATTCCAGATCTGTCTGAGACGGCTTGCACCATCAATTTTGGCAGCTTCATAGTATGTTGGGTCAATCTTTGCCATGATCGCCAGATACAGAATCGTTCCCCAACCTGCTTCTTTCCAAATATCCGATAACGTAGCAATCCACCAATACTTACCTGCATCCAGCAAGATGTTCTGCGGTTGCGAGATCACTCCCAGGCTAAGTAACAACTGATTAAATAAGCCCGTGGTTGAAAACCACGTGATCAGCATTCCCCCAAGTACGATCCAGGACAAAAAGTGAGGTAAATATGAAACCGTTTGCACAAACTTCTTGAAGCGTCCGCTGTTTAACTCGTAGATCATGATCGCGAGAATGATCGGAATGACAAACCCGATACCTAATTTCAAAAAACTGATCCCCAGCGTATTCACGACCGCATCCCAGAAGTATTTGTCTGACAAAATGATTCTGAAATTATCCAGCCCTACCCAAGGAGCGGTAGCCAGCGTATCAATGACCGTGTAATTTTTGAAGGCAATCGTCAAACCGTAAATCGGGATATAACAGAAAATAATCATAAAAATAATGCCCGGGATAATCATCGATTGAATCTCCCATTGTCTCCGATAATCGACTATGAATTCTTTGATCCGTTGTCCGATGGGTTTCTTCCCATTGGGACTGATCACATTTTTACCGGTTGATGTCTCTACGGCTAATTTATCCACGTTTTTTTACTCCCCTCCATCATGCATGCATGTTCATAAAAACGTTTTTATTTTTCGACATAAAAAACCCCTTTGTTTATAATTAAGTAAAAAAAGACCGGAGAAGAAGCTGAATCAACTTATGTACGGTAGTCTTTCCGGTCGATCTTCACATGGCTTGAACCTCTCACCACCAGCTCACCCGCCAATTTTTGTGCAGCACCTTGTTCTTTCTCCTTGATCATACCCACCAGTTGATTGATGGCCAGGATACCCTGTCTTGCAATTTGATTTCTTACCGTTGTAAGCGGTGGAGAAAAATACTGTGCGATATCAATATCATCAAAACCCACGACACTAACATCTTGAGGCACTTCAAAGCCCTCAGACTTCAACGCGTGCATACAGCCAATTGCACTCAAGTCATTCCCTGCAAGAAATGCATCAGGCCGCTTGCCCGGGTGTAAGTGAAGAAAAGATTTTATCGCACTATACGTGCTCTCCTCCTCAAAATACCCTTGTATAATGTAATCTTCATCGATTGGAAGCTGGTATTCATGCAAGGCAGCCAGATAGCCATCCCTACGCTGTACACTGTCAAACATCGTATCCACACCCGAAATATAAGCAATTTTCTTGTGCCCCAGCCCAATTAAATACTTGGTAGCTTCATAAGCCGCCACATACGAGTCAAAAATGACACTTCCCATCGTATCGCTCTGATAGACCCGATCCAGAAAAACAGCCTTGATCTTGTCTTTCTCCATGGCGATAATATCTTGCTCATCGATCCGAAGCTCTTCGTAGATAATGACACCATCCACCCGCCGACCCAGAATATTACTCATAATAACGTGTTTATCCTTGGTCACAAATACATTCAGCCCGTACCCCAGACGATCACATTCGCGAGACATTGACTCAACCAGCTTATAGAAATACGGACCCGATACACTTGTGGTGAAAAAACCGAGCATTTTGGTTTGACCGGACTTCAACAGCTTGCCATTCAGATTGGGCACATAATTTAAACGCTCTGCCACCTTAAGAACATGTGATTTGGTCTCCGGGTTCAAGACATCCACACCATTTAAGGCGTTGGAGACAGTAGATATGGATACGCCCGCTTCCCTTGCTACATCTTTAATCGTTATCTTTGCCATAAGTTTTGTTCCTTTACTATAAAAACGTTTTTATAATGTTTAAATTATCATAAAACCGTTTTCATGGCAACACTTTAATTTGCGAGTTCAGGCATCATGTAACTTTGTTCATAGCTATACGCCACTGCGGGCGCAAAAAAACGGCTCATGTATGAGCCGCCGTTCATGAAGCTTTAGCTTCTATTCCTCATCCTGGATATACATGGATTGAATCTGTTGCAGCTGCTCTTCCAGACGTTCCAAGCGAACAAAACGATCCGCTCGAATATATTCCTTCTGCTCCACAAGCATGATCATTGTTGGAACGGTGAAAATAAGAAACTTAGATGCAACCTCTTCCACTTCATTAGCATTAATGTGACCCAGATATACCGATGGATAAGGTTCAAGCAATGCCCTGATCTTGGGGAGTAAAGCGTGACATACACTGCACTCTGGACGAGATACATACAAAAAAACCAATTCATGTTGTTGAATAGCTTCTTCAACCATTTCTAAGGATGTTAACTCATGAATATCTTTCATAGAAGCTCAATCCTTTCAGTCATCAATAGCTTGCTCATTTTAAACTTTTTCTTTTCAAGTATAACCTATGTGCGTTAGAATCAAATGGAATATATCCCCATATGAAAGAGGTTATGGTATGAAAAAATCATTCGTATTTCTGTTCACTGCCCTGGTAGTTGTTACTTCCTTCTCGGCGTATGCACCTGTGTCGAATGCCTCTGGCGATATTGGCGTAAGCCTGCTGTCCGATCGTCAGCAAGGTACAGTAAAGTAGTACTTGTACAAAAAGTAACAGGCGACAATTCGGATAACATTTGAATTAGTCGCCTGCTTTCATTTATTCTTATTGATCTTTATTTCCAATTTCTCTTCCGAAGATAAGATTCAAATACAAAAGTTCCAAACGGCAATAGACCGGCGAGTCCACCCATCAGCCAACGCGTTATCTTCCACTTTTTGACCAGAGCCAAGTGAACTAGCGCAATAAGGTACAAGGGAAATAAAATACCATGAATCATGCCCATTACGGCTACAGCGGAAGAGATATCTGCAAAATATTTCAGAGGCATAGCAATAAAAATCAATAGAAGTAAGGATACACCCTCCCATATGCCCGCAATTCTGAATCGGCCTGTCACTGTCTTCATAAAGTCCATTCTCACCTTTCCCGCTAATCGTTTGTGAAATATGTAACTTGTAACATGATACAAAAAACCTCAGCGACATCTCTGTACAGATATGTCGTTCTAAAGCACATCTTCAGTATAACGTATGAGTTTGACTCGAAGATGCTTCAAATTTGAATAATTATTGAATCCATAAAACCAGATTCCAGCATCAGGTCTTACGGATTCAAGTCGTCTCACGCTCAATCAGCTGGTATGTCAGCTGTTCGGTCTGCAACTCCACTTTACCCAATACGGCCCACAATAGATGGAAAGCCTGGGTAGCTTGCTCCGCAATCGGATTATGTATGGTCGTGATTCCAAGAACACGGGAAAGCTCGATATCATCAAACCCCACAATGGCAAGTTGTTCCGGTACCTGAATATTCCGTCTGCGTGCTTCACTCAGAATACCGATGGCTGCATAATCATTTGAACATAATACGGCCTGTGGAAGTTCTGACCCTTCAGCCATTCTTCGCATCGCTTCTTCGCCATCGGAGGAGCTAAATACGGAATATTGATATGCTTCAGTCCACACATGCAACCCTCTGCTCTTCATGAAAGATTCATAGGCTTCTCGGCGGCTCTGGGTATTCAAACTTTCAGCCCTGCCAAATGCATTCGCAATTCGGGTGTATCCTCTTGATACCAGATGCTCCAGAGCTAACTTATACCCTTCTGCCTGATCCATCGCAACAGACGGAATCTCGTCATTCCCCATTCGCTGCCAGGAGACAATCGGACCGTATTCCATATACGCCTTTAATTTCCGAGGATCATTGACACAAGCAATAATAACTAGCCCATCGACTCGTTTACTGCGCAGATCTTCGAATGCCTGCAATTCAATCTCCGGATCTCCACGGGATGTATAGATAATCGTCTGAAACCCAAAATCCATGGCTGTATCAATGAATTGATTCATGAATGTAAGAATGATCTCACCTGTGGTAGAAGTCACAATTCCAATCTGCTTCGTTTGCCCTGTAGATAGCGATATGGCATTTCGGTTGGGAATATAATTCAACTGTTTCATAATATCCGTGATGATCTGTCTTGCTTCATCACTAACATGCGGAGAATGATTAATCACGCGTGACACTGTCGCTTTTGAGTAACCGGACCGCTTCATAATTTCATCAAACTTGGACATCGGAGACTCCCTTCTTGCTAAAAAACTATAGAATAATAGTATGCCTCAGATCTGGGTCAAAAGTAAAACTTGACGTGTAACCCGTTACAACGTTTAAGCTTTTTTTATGTCATATATGAATCATCTTAATATCAATTTGATGAATGGAGCGATACACATGAGCAACTCTCAAAATCATACTTATCAATTCCCGGAAAATTTCCTGTGGGGTGGCGCAATTGCAGCCAATCAGGCTGAAGGTGCATACAATCAAGGCGGCAAAGGATTATCTACACAGGATGTAGCTCCCAAAGGTATCATGGGGCCAATCACGGAAGAACCAACCGAAGATAACATGAAACTGATCGGTATCGATCTATATCATCGCTACAAGGAAGATGTGAAACTGTTTGCCGAGATGGGCTTCAAGGTATTCCGTACTTCCATCGCCTGGTCCCGGATTTTCCCAAAAGGGGACGAGCTGGAACCAAATGAAGAAGGTCTGCAATTCTACGACGATCTGTTTGACGAATGCCACAAATACGGGATTGAACCACTGGTTACGCTATCCCACTATGAGACACCTCTTCACTTGTCCAAAGAATACGACGGCTGGGTTAACCGGAAAATGGTTGGATTTTATGAGCGTTATGTAACTGCCGTATTTAAACGTTATAAAAACAGAGTAAAATACTGGCTTACTTTCAACGAAATCAACTCCATTCTTGAAGCACCCTTCATGAGTGGAGGCATCTACACGCCTAAGGAGAAGCTTAGCAAGCAAGATCTCTATCAGGCGATCCATCATGAGTTTGTAGCCAGTGCTTCCGCTGTGAAACTCTGTCATGAGATCATTCCTACGGCACAGATTGGTTGTATGATGCTCAGTATGCCTACCTATCCGCTGACACCAAATCCAGACGATATGATTAAAGTCATGGAATTCGAACATAGCAACTATTTCTTCGGCGATGTACACGTAAGAGGTCGCTACCCTGGTTATATGAAACGTTACTTCCGTGAAAATGGAATCGAGATTCAGATGGAAGCTGGCGACGAGGAAATGTTACTGAATACAGTAGACTTTATCTCTTTCAGTTATTACATGAGTATCTGTCAGACAGCAGACCCGGAGAAACAAATCGCAGGTGAAGGTAACCTTCTTGGGGGTGTACCAAACCCTTATCTGCCAGCAAGTGAATGGGGATGGCAGATTGACCCGCAAGGATTGCGTTATGTGCTTAACATGTTCTATGACCGCTATCAAAAACCGCTGTTTATTGTAGAGAATGGCCTGGGAGCTGTGGACGAATTGATCACGGGTGCGGACGGTGAGAAAACAGTAGAAGATGACTACCGAATCCAGTATCTGAATGATCATCTGGTTCAGGTTGGCGAAGCCATTGAAGACGGAGTTGAAATTATGGGTTATACATCATGGGGTTGCATTGATGTGGTCAGTGCGTCTTCTGCCCAGTTGAAAAAACGTTATGGTTATATCTATGTGGATCGTCATGACGATGGATCAGGAACACTCGAACGTTATCGCAAGAAATCCTTCCATTGGTACAAAGAAGTGATCAGCAGTAACGGAAAAAGTTTGCAACGTTAAGGTTCTTTAAGCAAATGTAACAGATCCATTCTTCTATCCCCCAGACATTATCACATGAAAAAGTGTCGGTTATACGATACCTTGGCATGTTTTCTGTCTGGGGATTTTATTAAAAATACCCGATGATAAACATCGGGTATTCTCAATGGCTAATATAATATTCTTCACTATATGTTTTTTTTAAGTAAATGATTTTTTTGTTTTGACATTTATCTAATCGATAAAGAGAACAAGTTCTGTTCCCTCTTGACTTACATTTAGGTAAGCTAACCTGCTATTAGCTTAATGAAACAGATTAAATATCCCACTCTATTCAGAAGTGGAACGGAGATTTTGCCTTCAGAGAATGATTTGAGCCTTATCCCACCACATAATTTATCTCAAGATAATATTTAGATAACAATTTAATCCGCGATGACACAATGTTCTTGCCTTGGACAATTGAAATTGACTTTAAATATCCTTCGATTTCCAACTGTGTCGTGATGGGTACTTAACTATTCTGAACAAAAGCAGCTGATCACATTAATCAGCTGCTTTCTTTGTATTATAGAGCTATCGTTTCCCGTTAGCGTAATGATTTACTGTTGACACATTCATCGTGCTATCTTTAACGTCTAGTTTTTGGACTATGATTAATTCGAACGGTAGCTGCTGGACAATTTCACCTCCATCTCGTTTATTGCTTAAATCATTCTTCATTTTGATTCTTGACTTCCATTCCTCTTGTAAAAACACACGATACCAAACGCAGCAAAAGTTACATAATTACTTATTCTTGCTATGACCTCTTCAGCATCCTTAAAAAAACCTTTTTCTGTGCAAACTCTCTCCTCACATATCTGTGTTTACCATGATTATACAACAACAAGTTTTTGGTTACCTTTGTTTTATGAATATCTCTGACCATTGATCGCTTAGGCATCTTGCTTACGGTATAATACAACAGAAAATATAATAAAGATCAGTGTCCATAACATTGAAATGCCTGTCCCTTGCATTGGTGTAAGGACATTCATTTCATCAGAGGAAAGCGACCTATACATATAATATCCTGCCGTATCCGGAAAAACATGTTTAATACCAGGCAGATAATTTCTTGCCAATGGACTGACAACAAAATAATACCCAAGCAGAATGACTAGTACAGGAGTCGTTCGTCTAATTAAAGCACCTATAGCTGCACTGAGAAGACTAGTCATTGTTAAATAGCCTGTTGCACCTACTAATGTTTTAATTAATGTGTTCATCTCAATCACTTTTGTGTCTCTCATCATAACAAAAGCATATAGCACACCTGATGCAACCATAATAAACGCCGCGGGAATAGCTATAATAGCCAATGCCAGATGCTTCGCGGATAATTGAAACCCACGCCAAGGTGTCACAGTTAAAGTGGTTCGAATCTGTCCGCCGGTATACTCCGAACAAGTTGTTAAGATTCCAAGAATAATAAACCCTGCTTGAAGATATCCCATAGACGCAAGTCCTGTATCCACCATCCTTTGAGTTCCTGCAGCCCCTTGTTGGCCAATAGAAGTAAACGCTACAGCTAGAACTAAATTGACAATGAACGCTCCCGTAAGAGTGAACCATATCCATGGTAATGTAACGAGTTTGCCCAGTTCAGCACTGAGAATTGGTGTTATCTTTTTACTAGAAGAGACACTCATGCTGCAACGTCCCTCCTATAGAATACAATAGCTGCAATAATGAAGAGAACAAATACCCAAGCAAACATGACTAAACCGCCTATGAACGGAGTGTGGAATCTGTCACTCATAGACATAAACATATCAATGCCAGCCCGATCGGGTAAGTACATCGCCAACGTCGTAATCTTAGAAAGCAGAACACTAAATGATACGATGGATGAGTTGATCATGAGCACAGCAAGAGGTATAACGCCATTTTTAGTTAGAACAGTGAACCCAACTGCTAAAAGAGCGGTAAATATCCAGTAACAAAGGGCACCGAACAGTCTGGACCATTCAAATGCAGGAGCATATTCATCAAGAATAAGATGCGTTGTGGGCACCATTATTATAATAGCAACCATACAAAGCAATGCGCTAATTACTGTTACGGCGCCTCCTTTTGCCAACAAAACATAAAGTCGGGATGAAACAACAGATAAACTGGTTGTCATCTGTTGTCCTCCACCAGATTCACTGCTCTCTGTCAAATACTCACTGCTTACAGCAAGCACACCAAGGATGATGACGCCTTGTACCCCAAAACCTAATCCAATATAGCCGACTTCCGCTAGGCGTGTGCTGATTCCAGCTATAATGTCCGCTTTTTGTGTTAGACTATCCAATGCAGCAAAGACCGCTGGAGCAAATGCTCCAATAAAAAGAGCAAGCCAAATGCCCGGCAGGGAAAGTAATTTAGACAGTTCAGCGTTGATTGCTCTCATAGAGCATTCCCTGCACGTTCAGATGTCAGGGCAAAAAAGGATTCCTCTAGCGTGGAATGGGTACCTATGACTTCTTCCAATGTTCCATCTGCAACGATTTTCCCATGCTTAATAATCACCACATCATCAACCGTCTCTGCAAGCTCTCCCATTAGATGACTGGATAGTAACACGGTGTTTCCAGACGCGGCACGTTCACGTAAAAATGTCCGAATCCAGCGAATCCCTTCCGGGTCGAGCCCGTTTACGGGTTCGTCCAAAATCAATATTTTTGGATCGCCAAGTAGTGCAGCTGCCATCCCAAGTCTTTTCCCCATACCAAGTGAATAACTCCCGACTCTTTTGCCCGCCGCAGTAGTAAGACCTACTATTTCCAAAACTTCCTCGACACGTGAGCGAGGCAAGCCTGCGGCACGAGCAATCCAACGTAAGTGCGCCCGTCCTGTTCGCATGCGATGAGCTCCCGATCCATCCATTGCAGCGCCTACAGTTACTAAAGGATTGTGTAATTCTGCAAATGGCTTTTCATTAATTAGTGCACTCCCTGAGGAGGCACGATCTAATCCAAGCAGGATACGAAGTGTAGAACTTTTCCCTGCCCCATTTGGACCTAAAAAACCGGTGACTCTACCTGGTCTGGCTTTGAAACTGATACCTGATAAGATTTTTTGGGTTCCTCGGTGTTTGACTAAGTTATTAATGGTAATCAACCATAACACATCCCTTCTGTTATGGTTGTAATTATAAAGAAGCAAAGTTGCATCTCGGATATCATGTTGTTTACTTCTGGGTTAACTTTAGGTTAAGCCCTGCCAATAGCTATTCTTGTGCCATTTTTATTGGATGTAAAGACAGCTTTCAACTTCATTTTTTTCAACATATATTTTGAAGCCGATAAGCCAATCCCCACCCCGCGCTCATCGGATGAGTTATTCATACCCGGACCTCTGTCTTCAATAATAATCTGTTCATTTTCTATATCAACTACAATGTTTGCATATTCCCCCTTTGCTGCATGCCGAAGAACATTCTGATATAAGTTATCCAGAACTCGTGTCATCCATTTAGGATCTACTTCCCAATAAAAAGTCTTCTCTGCCGGTGAATCAACATCGATCCGAATTGCTTGTTCTTCAAATGCAGGATACCACGCAGCAACTGATGCTCTTACTAAGCGTCCAATATCTGTTGAAGTCGGATGAAAAGGATGTTTCCCTGATGTAATCAAGGTATAAGAAAGTAAATCATCCATTAGCTCTCCGACTCTTGTAATTGTATGGTTCATTTCCGTTAATGAGTTTTGTCCTTCCAAACTAATTGATTCCTCATTTAACCTGGTGACATGTCCTCTCAAAATAGTAAGTGGCG
The DNA here is from genome assembly GCF_984798905.1 of Paenibacillus sp. SRL342. Classification (NCBI taxonomy): domain Bacteria; kingdom Bacillati; phylum Bacillota; class Bacilli; order Caryophanales; family Paenibacillaceae; genus Paenibacillus; species Paenibacillus sp. SRL342. The sequence goes on along the minus strand of NZ_OZ481790.1, from coordinate 3,252,604 downwards.
TTCGTAAGTCGTGAGATAAATTCGCGATGAGCCGATGTCTTAATGATTCCTCTTCATTTTCCCGCTTGCGGCTGTCCTCAAGCTGCTGAATCATCCAATTAAAGGAACTCCCTAACTGGTCTATTTCATCCATGCGATCACTCTGAACCGATATTGGTTTAGGAAATGAGTGATTTGTAGCTGAAAACGACATGAATTCTTGTAAGTAGGTGAGACGTTTGCGAAGTTTCAAGAAGAACAACCAAGACAAAACAACAAATGCAACCATGATAAAACTAAATAATAGAACAGTGATATAAAATAAATTCAACGTATTCAGATCTTCTTCATGGATACTACCCGCAAACCCAACAAACGCACTGAAGAAAATAAGCACTATGGGAGGAAAAAAGATAAATAGAAAATGTACTTTTAGAAAACGGCGAAATAATGACCTATTCTGTCTCATAATTTCACCCGATATCCTATTCCCTTCAACGTTTCTATAATCTCCGGGGAATTTGGATTACGTTCCAACTTCTGACGCAGCCGACGGATATGTACCATTAATGTTTTATCACCAGTAATATAAGCTTCTTCCCAAATAGCCTCATAGATTTGTTCTTTTGGCAGAACTTGATTAGGGTGGCGTAAGAAGTACATTAATATTCGATGTTGTTTCCCTGTCAATATAATTTCTTCACCTGTGCGTTTATCAAATATCATTTTGACTCCTAGATCTACTTCAATATGATTTCCTAATGAAATGCGTTCGGAATGTATTCCGCCACTTCGCCGGATTAGTACTTCTAATCTTGCAACTAATTCATCTGTATGGAATGGTTTCGTTACATAGTCATCGGCAAATTGTAAACCATCTACCTTATCATCGATCGATGTTCGAGCAGATAACAGCAATATCGGAACATCAGGAGCTACCTTTTTTAATCGTTTTCCCACAGTAAATCCGTCTAAGCCAGGTAACATGATATCCAAAATAACGACTTCATACTGATGTACATCTTTTTCAGCTCCCTCACCACTAAGTAGCCATTGAACCGAAAAGCCTCGCTGTTCTAATTCCTCCTTTACCAATTTACCTATCTTCTCATTATCTTCGATGTATAATAAGTTTCTTCTCAAGTAACATCCCTCTCTCTGAATGGTGTCCACTATTAGACAGATTAACATAACGCATACCATCGTTTCCATTTAAGAAAATAAGTGCTCCTTCTATGTACCCGATCTTTTCACGAGAAATGGCCGTTAGTTGAAAAAAGCAACCGATCTCGTAAATCGACTGCTTTTTTTGTTTCATAACGCTATCGATTCCGTTAGTTGAATGAATTAAGGGGAAAATAAAGATTAGTTATATGTCTAATCGGAAATAGGAACATGTTCTTGTACCGATAACATAAAAAAAGCCGCTAAAATAGCGACTTCAATGGGAATATGTTCTTGTCCCTCGACACTTCACTACATCCCTGCTGTACTTTGTTTTGTCTTCTTCCGTTATCTTGCGAATGACCCTGCAAGGATTACCCGCAGCAATCACGCCAGACGGTATACTCTTGGTCACTACGCTCCCTGCGCCGATGATCGTATTATCTCCAATCGTCACTCCGGCAAGAACCGTCACACCGCCACCGATCCACACATTATTGCCCACCGTGATGGATCCAACGATCTCCAGACCTTCATTGCGCTGCTCAACATCATAAGGGTGGCCTGCCGTATAAAATCCGCAATTGGGAGCAACAAAAACGTTATCTCCAAAACTGATTTTTCCTCCATCCAGCATGACAATATTATGATTGCTATAGAAGTTCTCACCAATTTCAATATTATAGCCGTAATCACATAAAAATGGCTGTTCAATCAGGAAACGATCCGTCGTTTTCCCCAGCAGTTTCTTGATTAACGCTTCTCTTTCATTGATCTTGGCTGGATGAAGCTGGTTATAATCGTAACAAAGTCCCTTGGCATGTAAACGCTCTTCAATTAACTCTTGATCATAATTGGCGTTATATAAGAGCCCTAATTGGGATTTCTCTTTTTCAGTCATCATTTCGTAAGCACTTCCCATCTTCTATCTAAAAATAAATTAAAGCTCAATCTCTCTTATGATTCTAGCAGGATTGCCGCCAACAATCATATTATCGGGAACATCCTTTGTAACCACAGACCCGGAAGCAATGACCACGTTGTCTCCAATGGTAACCCCCGGATTAATAACGGCTCTACCACCAATCCATACATTATTGCCAATCGTGACTGGCTTGCCGTATTCTGCACCCGTATTGCGTTCATGCGGATGCAGTGGATGAGTAGCCGTATAGATATGTACATCTGGCCCCATTAAGCAATGGTCTCCAATACGAACTTCACACACATCTAATATCGTACAATTAAAATTGGTATAAAAATGATTGCCTACATGAATGTTATATCCATAATCCACATGAATATTAGGTTCCATACCCAGGTGTTCACCTGTAGATCCCAACAGTTCCTTCAATAACTTGGTGCGAAGCTCACCGTCCGTTTCCGTCGTTTGATTGAACGTCCGCGTCATTTTTCTTGCATACTCTCTGTCCTCAGACAATTGAAGATCCGAAGCCATGTACAGCTCGCCATCCAGCATTTTCTGTTTTTCCGTCTTCGTAGTCATGATCACCGCTCCCTCTTTACACATCATGTAATTCAACATTAAATAACACTTTTTAAAACTCTTTTAATTATATAGATTACCATGAATAAAGCAAGTTTTTCTCGATATGAAAATGGTTTAATCTACTGACGCGTACTCTAGTGTATCAACAATAAAAAAACCTCTACACCCATTAGACTATGGGAATGCAGAGGTTCAAGCCTTTTGTCCAATCTCCAATTTCTTTATTCTAAGCAACCGCCTGAACGGTTTTTTCCTTAACGCTAATGGCATAGATGGCAGACACCAAACCAAGCAAAATCAGAACAGAACCAACCCATCCAGTGTTCAGAATCGATGAATGATCAATCACCATGCCACCGATATAGGTACCCAGTGCAATACCTGCATGTGCAATTCCTGAATTGGTACTGATTAGCGTTTCGGCTGTTTCCGGCGAAGTTTTGATAATGAGACTATTCTGTACAGGCGTAACGGTCCAACTCAGTGCACTCCAGATGCTTAACAGCAGTAAGAAGGCGATCAAAGGCAATCCCACACTGAACGGAATGACAGCCATAGTCACGATAAAAGGAATCAGCACGATGATAATGGCTTTAGCAGGGTGCAGACGATCGGATAACATGCCCCCTATGCCTCCACCCGCAACAGCGGCGATCCCAAACATCATATAGATAAAGGTAACCATCGTCGCGCTGGCACCCAGCGTTTCTTGCAAAAACGGTGTGAAATACGCATATAAAGTCAAGTGACCCGCAAGCACAAGCAAAGTTGTGGCATGGATTGCCAACATTTTTGGATTCCACAGAGCCGTAAGCTGTTTCTTCAGGGATACAGCAGGAATAGGCTGCACACGGTCCATCGCAATCCAGATGGCCACCATAACCACTGCGGTCAGAACAGCGATCAGCATAAACACCTCACGCCAGCCTGCCAAGTTGCCTACAAAGATACCAAGTGGTACACCCAGGATAAGTGATGCACTGCCTCCCATGGTAATGATCCCCACGGCGCGTCCTTTATATTGTGGTTCTACAATACGTGCTGCAAGGGTCAGGGAGAGTACAAAAATAAGTGAACCCGTTGCGGCTCCGAGTGCTCTGCCCGCCATCAGCATATAAAAGCTGGTGCTGAACGCAGAGATCAGATTACTGATTAGGAATACAAATAGCGTACACATATATACTTTTTTACGCTCGAATCTGGCCGTCATATTTAATAAAATCGGCGCAGACAACGCATAGACAAGTGAGAAAATAGAGATTAAGTACCCGGCTTTCGCCAGGGAAAGATGAAGATCCGTAGCAATCAGGTCCAGAATTCCGCCCAAGATCAGTTCAACGGTTCCGACCACAAATGCTGCGATAGCAAGCAAGTATACTTTCTTATTCATTTTTGAATCCTCCTCAAAAGTTACAACTACGATAGTAACCCATAAGAATGAAATTTTCAATAGTTATTTTCATGATTGTTTTCAAACAAAGATATAACAAAAAACTATCCTCCAAGAGAATAGTTTTAATAGATCAATCTGGTGAGCAGTTTCTCGATTTCAGCATCCTGTAACAGTTGGTCACCGTATTTTTTGGTAATTTGAGTAAGGGCAACATCATGGTAGAAATAATCAGTCATCGCTTTAACAATCGGTTTGGACATCGTCTTGATCGCTCGCCATGAATCATGCTCTACACCGGCAAACAGCAGATATGCATGATCCACAATAAGCAGCTGTGAAGGTTCCGGCGCATCAAGCAATGGAATCAACGAGTATATCCGGTTTAAGGATGTCTCCATGCCCCCAACGGCAAGCACTTCAACGTACACGCCCTGCTTTTCCTTCTGCTCCAGCAGTTCACGATATTTCTCCATTCGCTCATTCCAGGCCAGAAAAAGAATTGATGAATCTGCTTCCTCGATCAGCTGTTCGATATTCGATGCGATGGACGACTCATCTTTTAACGTCCAGATATGTTCATCGGTGAATGTACGTTTGATTTTGTAACTCTTCAATTCCTCAATATCTTTCTCAAAATCAGCCTTGATCTTATGAATGATGGACTGAAGATCCACAGCCATATATAGTTTCTTCTTCCCATCCATCGTTGTCAGCACCGTTCCCTTGTCGATCAGGCGATTAAGCACTTCATAGATCTTGGCTTTGGGAACGTTGGAGTAATTTACAATCGATGTGGCATCAAGCGGTTCATCCTGCGCGAATATAGCCTCGTATACCTGACTTTCATATTGTGTAAACCCGAATTTCTGCAACATGGTATGGATCTGCGCATCCCTTCTTAGTGTGTCTGGTCTATCTAGTTTAGATGCATGAACCTCCCATGTCCAGTATGTCCCAACTGACCTAGGAAAGTGGAATCAGAATTAAATTTAGCGATGTCAACAAAATAAAATCACTTGCCAGTGGTTATATTAACAATCGGAATACACATTTTGCTTATGGAAGGAGCTGTAATTTACAATGGAAAGTACTCAAGATTTTGTGAAGAAAGTTAACGAAAATGCCGAAAAAGAGCGTCACAATAAAAACAACGGCAAGGGAACGCCAGGGGACAAGCTGCCATCCAAACAGCACTCAACGAATAAGTAGAGTCTATTTATTAAACATCATGTCTTCCGTCTAACACCCTTTCCTCTACTTCTCATCTACTATTAAGAACCTTTAATAGAAAAGAGATGATTAGTATGGCTCGTGTCAATGCTGTTCCACAACCGGATCTGGTATTAATCTACTGGTCTAGAAATCCGCTCATTCCCGGTTCTGCGCGCAGAATCCAAAGTGTACGTGTGATTGGTAATACATCTCCATGTACATTCACACTGGTTCCTGGTGCACGGCTAATCAATGCACTGAACTGCTTGCTGGACAATGATATTGGATTCAAAGTGGTATACCGCTACAAAACGTCAGAAATCAGTGGGGTTCTGTTATTGAAACGAAAATAATTTGCCCCAAAAAATGGTGCCTCTCCTTATGGGAGCGCACCATTTTTCATTTTTTCTTTGATCTTATGAAATTCAATCCTTTTATTGGTTAGCTGCGATGGTGTCGTTCACTTCTTGTGTGATCTGATCCCCGCCAAGTTTCTTCCAATTGGCTACAAAGTTATCGAACTCGTCAATCGACAAATTACCATAGATGATTTTCAGAAACGTCTCGGCTCTCAGTTTATCAAGTGTTGCCTGTTTGGTATTCATCGTTCTCGTTGGTGCATAGATGAATTCATTCATAACAATCAGGTCATTATCCCGATAGTATTTAATCACACCTTGTGAACTCTCTGGGCCAAAGATACGCTCCATATGCCACTTATCGAGATTCCCATTCCGATAATCCATAATATCGTCATAGAACAGCTTCGCTTCGAGTTCCAATCCAGAGGTATCTCCTGTTTTGAGCGCCTGCTCTACTTCATCCTGTGCTTTCACATTTTTGTTGGCTGGCAGGTTGGAGACTGTCGCATTATGAAAACCAAGACCTGTCAGTCCATTCAAATAAGCAGCCCGTTCTTCCTTGGCAGACTCACCGAACATTTTTTCAGCCTGAAAATTAAGAAGTTTAATCAACGCTTCTGGATGCTCGTAGCCTTTGCGAACGGCAAATATACCGCCCAGACTAAGATGATTCTGTGTTTTGGCTGGCTGATCATCAATCGATTGAACCGGGTAAGCCATCCAGTCGATGTTTTTGTCTTTCTTAATCATGCTGCTAACCTGAAATGGTGCCCATTGTGGCAGGAAGAACATGCCTGACTTGCCTGCATTCACATCCTCCATCATTTTAGCAAAATCCTTCACGCCAAATTCGGGATCAAGCACACCCTTCTGATACAGAGTTTGAAGTTCACGCAATCTTTCTTTCACTTCCGGTTGGATCGTTCCATTCACGACTTGACCTGAAGCATCCTTAATCCAGGTTTCGAGGTAACCATGATAACCGAGCAAGAACGCATTTATAGGTAAATCTTTGTTCAAGGCAATACCGTACGTATCATCTTTGCCATTTCCGTCTGGATCTTCGAAGGTAAAGGCTTCTGCAATCTGGATGACATCCTGCATGGATTTGGGTGCCTCAAGACCGACCTTTTTTAACCAATCCTGGCGTATCCAGATCATATCAGAAGAATCCAGCGAGCCCGGGAAGCTTACCATGGCATATATTTTCCCATCCTTCGTTACCGGCTTCAGACCTGCTCCATCCTCAGCAGACATGAACTCCTTCACCAGTTTGGATGCATACTTGTCATATACTTCGGTCAGATCCTCCAGCATTCCCGCTTCATGAAGTTGTTCGAATTGAACAGCACTCACTTTCAGTACATCCGGCAGATCACCACTCGCCAGCGTGACATTCATCTTATCGTTATAATTGGCATCCGGAACGATCCATTCGTACGTTACATCAATACCGAGTTCATCCTTGTACCCTCTGGTCCAGATGTTGTTGGCGTGTGTATCTCCTTGGGCGAGCGATTCTTTCCCTGTTTCATTCATGGTGGAAGTCAATTTAATGGGTGGGTCATATTTCGTAAGTGGTCCTCCCGCATCCTGCTGTGTATTCGGCGCTGCTTCATTCTCGGCACTTCCCGCACCAGACGAACAGGCAGCAAGCGTGGTGGCCAGCACCATGGTTAATGTTAATAATGAGAACTTCTTGAATGATATATTCATGCGAATCCCCCTTTTTTCTCCTCCCGTGAGGTATATAAGATGAACTATAAATATTAAACATCCACTCCGATAGCAGAATAACCTTCCGATCACTGTTATCCCCAGATTTCCTTTATCCCTTTTTCCAAGGGAGAAATCTGTTGATAAAGGTGAACGCTTCGCTTCTTCAGTTTTTTTCTGCTCTCTCCGTTCAAGGTTTAATTTGACTCATCTTATATATAATTTTATTTTATAAAGAAAGCGCTCTCACTTCGAGTGTACCCCGTTGACATCTGGTATCTTTGATTTACCATTTGAAATATCATTTAACTTTTCTGATCCCGATACTCTTGAGGGGTGCAGCCTGTTGCTTTTTTGAAGAAACGATAAAAATAATGTTGATCACTAAATCCAACCTTCGCAGATATTTCATGCATCTTGCAAGAAGAACCCAGAAGCAACTCTTTGCTTCGCTCCACTCTACGGTCATGGATGTAGTCGGATATGCCTTTACCTGTAATTCGTTTATACCAACGCGACAGATAAGAAGGGTTAAGAGAGACTTCCTGTGCGATCCGTGTGAGTGAGAGGTCATCCTCCAGATGGTGCTTGATGTATTGATGGATCGTAATCAGAATCTGTGATTGGTCGTTCACGCGGGCATCGCTTCGTTTGGAGATCATCCATTCGTATGCCGATTGATAAAAGATGACCAGATCGGACCATGCCGTATGGATGTCAAAATGCAGCATTTGGGACAGCGATATTTCGTCCATTGCCGACTCGTACAACCCTAGTTCATGCAGGACTTCAATGAGTATACTAGCTGCACCCGTATACGTTTTCATGCGAAAGAACGGATCTTGAAGTCCCTCCTTCGCCGCCTCGGTCCATTTATGGAATGACTCTATCCATTCCCGATCCCCGGCGGTTATTCGCTGTTTGATCTGATCCAGATGCAGCGCTACAACACCCTGTTGATTCATAATGCTAGGGGTGTATGGCAATTCATCCTGGATATTTACACGTAAGAGCTTCTCCATCCCAAACCCGGGGCTCTCATGAATCGACAGGCGTAACTGCGCGATCGCCTGATTAACCCTGCTCCACTCTACCGCTTGCTCGCTGACCATAATGGATACAGACAGGTTCAGGCAGTCCGCACAGGATTGCTGCACAGACTCCAGTGTGCCATAGACAAAACGAAGGGTCTGGTTCCAGCTGTCTGGCTGACTCCCTCGTTCCCCTTGCGTATTAGATATGTGTGACGAATGCGCCTCTTGCGATTGAATAAAACACGCGATGACCTGAGTGTCCAGATCAATCGCCTTCACCCTGGCCTTGTCTTGCAGCAACTCCTCCGCAACATTGGCAACGGCATAGCGGATTAGACTGCGATCCGCCTGGGATTGATAGTTGTTCCATTCTTCTACCCGGATGATCACTGGAATAACGAGTTGATCGGATTCGAAAGGTAGCTGCACAGCATCCAGTTCTTCTTGAAGTGAAACGGTATCATGTCTATCCGTTCGCTTAAGTACATCCAGCAGCAATTGACGCTGTAACTGGGGCAGCGCTCGCGGTAATTTACTGCGAAACCAGGCAGCTTGGTAGCGAAAATCATTCTCTTCCGAGATCTGTGCTAATGCCCGTTCTACTGCAGCCCGAATGTGGTTCATGCCCTCTGTCTTTAACAGGTAATCAACAACGCAAGGATTTCGAATGGCTTGGTGTGCATAATCGAATTCGTTATGTCCCGTCAGTAATAGAACTTTGCATCGTGGCCACCGGTCCATAATCTGCTCAATCAACTGCATGCCATCCATGCCAGGCATACAGATATCGCTGAGTACAATATCAATCTTTACCAAGTTCAACCAATCAATAGCTTCATAGGCAGAGTATGCCTTGATTATCTCCATGTCCTGTAGATTTGCTTTTTGAAAGAACGCATACAGTCCGTCCAGAATAACAGGTTCATCATCGACAATAAGCATCCGCTGCATAATCCTACTCCCCTTTCCATGGAATCTTCACTATAATGCACAATCCACCGAGCTCACTTCGCTGTGCTGTAAGACCATAGACAGCCCCGAATTTGATTCTTAATCGCTGATTCACATTCATTAGCCCGGTTATCTCTTCGTTTCCATGTTTCCGATCTGTCTCTTCGAAGGAGGATTGCAAGTAATTCAATGTTGCGTCGGTTAACTGATCCCCGTCATCCTCGATGCGAATAGACAGGTTATCCTGATCCTTTTGGTACGAAACCTGTAGAATACCTCCCTTGCTACGTTTGGCTAGTGCATGCTCAAACACATTCTCTACGATCGGCTGAATCATGACTCTGGGAACAGAAATAACTCTGTACCTTGCATCCAGATCCTCCAATTCCAATTGAATCCTCGAACCAAACCGGATTTTTTGAATGGACGCATAGACCAGCGCATGGTCAATCTCAGCCCCCAACGATACTTCCGTATGAGAATCACGGGACATATACCTGAAATATTGACCCAGGTAGTCGGTGAATTCCTGAATGAGCTCCACATTCTCCACTTCAGCCATTTGTTTGATGCTGAATAGACTGTTGTATAGAAAGTGAGGTTGAATCTGGGATTGCAGGTGCTTCAGTTCCGCTTCACTTGTTCGAATCCGTGCAACATAATTCTCATCGATCAAAATATGTAAGCGCTCTATCATATGGTTGAATCGAGAGTATAAATAGCCGAATTCATCCCGTCTGGATGAAGGAATATGTACGCTTGTCTGGCCCTGCTCTGCCATCCTGAATCCTCGAATGAGCACCGCTAAGGGTTGGTGAATCGATCTGTAGATCGAAAACGAGAAGACAACAATGATCACAACCGACATGAAGGTCACCATCCATAACCATACGTTGTATTGTTCCAGCGGTGCGCTCAGCACATCTTGCGGAATAGTGGCTGTCAGCGTGAACGAGTGATCCTTATCATGTAACGAATAATAGAGATATGGATCAGATTGGAACTTCGTAACTTGCATGGACTCGGATGGTTCAGGTGAAACTGTTCGAATCGGGTTTACAGATGCTGGCTGCTCTGAAGAAGAGATCACTACATGTTGCTGTTCACCAAAACTCAGTGTAATCTCACTTTCACCCGTTTCCGACAGCTGCTGCAAACGGTGTTTCAGTTCTTCAGCAGACAAGCGTATCCCTAATATGAAATTAGGTGGCTCCTCATGGTTCATGTTATACGGATTACTTTTCAGGAAATAGAGATCGTTATTGGAATGCGATAATTCGCCATTCAGATTCCCCATCGTCGCGAGCAGATTCTTCCACTCGGTATCCTCTACGTCCCGAATCCCGTCCACCGCACTGACTCGTTTATGCAGAGCGGGAACATAATACACCACATCACTAATGTAGGGACTCGTCACCATAATCTGACCCAGCTTATTGTGAATGTTGTTCAGACTGGACGTGACTTCATATCTGCTCATAATCGCGGCTCGTGTACTTAGCGTGGACATGGGTTCATCAAATGAAAATTCGGTAACTAGTGCACTCATTCGCTCCAATTCGAATTGCAGATGATTATGGTAGAAGTACAATTTGGACTCATGTGCTTTCTCCACCTCCGTCTGCATTTGTTTGGAGCTGAGTTGCGTAATCATAATGCTTATCCCGTACAAGGGCAGAATGACCAGTACAAAAGCAATCATCAGTTTGACGACAATGGATGACTCTCTCCATCTCCCCTGGATGACTCTCAATATTCCATCTCCCCTCTCCTCAATAGCAAAAAAGGAGCCAGTAATCGGCTCCTTCCATCGATCGGTTTTCCTCCTATCGATCTTATCCCTTTACACTTCCGACGACAAGCCCATGAACGAAATACCGCTGCAGGAACGGATACACGAGCAGAATCGGAATAACGGACAAAAAGATCTGGGAAGCTTGGGTTGTTCTATCCGATACCTGACTTAAGAGCGTTGCATCCTCTAGCGTCATCATCTCGCTCTGAATCATCGTCACCTGCTGTAACATGGACTGAAGATATGTAGCCAGCGGATAGCCTTCCGGGCTCTTCATGTAGATCATGCCATCGAACCAGGCATTCCAGTGTCCCACCATGGCAAACAGCGTAATGGTCGCGATACTGGGAAGAGAAATAGGAAGATAGATGCTGCATAGGGTGCGGAAATGTCCTGCCCCATCCATCCAGGAAGCTTCTTCAAGCTCCTTCGGCAATCCCCGGAAAAAATTAAGCATTAGAAGTACATTGAAGATCGGAACGGCGCCCGGTAGAATCAAAGCCCAGATGGAATCCAACAGCCCCGCTTCCTTAACCACCAGGTAACCCGGGATCAATCCTCCACTGAATAACATGGTGAATACGAAGATCCAGGCATAGAACGTTCTTGAACGGAATTTGGCAGCCTCTTTGGAGAGCGGATAAGCTACGAGAATCGTGAAGATCAGATTGGTCGTAACCCCCAGAACGACACGAAGAAGGCTTGTGCCGAATGAGTTCAGGAATTGCTGATTTTCCAGAATGTATTGATAGGAGGACAACGTGAAATCGACAGGCCAGAATGTGACGCTTCCCGCTTTTACCGCATCACTTGAACTAAATGAAATCGCTAATATATTCACAATCGGGAACAGGCATAACAAGGCAAGAATCGTCAGGATGACGTAGTTAAACCCTAGAAACCACCGATAGGCTCTTGAAGCATGGTGCATGATTCTGCCTCCTTTCTAGAATATCCGATAATTCGCGAACCGATAGGCCAAGAAATAACCAAGTCCGATAAAAATGAAAGACACGACAGATTTGATCAGACCCAACGCTGTCGATACAGAATACTGAGCATCCTGCAATCCGATGCGGTAGATCATCGTATCCAGAATATCTCCTGATTCATATACCAATGGATTATAGAGGTTGAACACTTGGTCAAAGCCACCGTTAAGTACGTTACCCAGACTAAGCGTTACCATCAAAATGACGATCGGGCGAATGCCTGGCAGCGTGATATGCCATGTCTGCTTCCATCTTCCCGCACCATCCATAACAGAGGCCTCATACAGAGATTTATCAATATTAGTGAGGGCAGCCAGATAGATAATGGTCCCAAATCCGAATTCTTTCCATTGGTCTGTGATGACAAGTATGTAAGGGAACCACTCGTTACTGGCCAGGAATTGAATCGGGTCAATGCCCACGGCTTTCAGCAACATATTAACGATCCCGGTGCTTGGAGATAACACATCCACGATGATTCCCGCCAGAATAACCCATGAGAAAAAGTGAGGCATATAGATCACCGTCTGAATCGTTCGTTTAAATCCTGTCTTGCGAACCTCGTTGAGCAATAAGGCTACAAGTACCGGAATTACCAAGCCGGACACAATTTTCATCGTCGATATAAATACCGTATTCCATACAACCTGCGAGAACCCCGGCAGATCGAACAGATACCTGAAATTGTCCAAACCCACCCAATTTAGATTTTTGAATCCGGCAATGGGAGAGAAATTCTGAAAGGCAATAGAGAGACCTGCCATCGGAATGTAACCGAATACAATAATAATGAGCAGTCCAGGCAGAATCATAAGATGAAGCGGAACGTTTCGGATAAATTGTTTGTAGTTGGAACGCATAGCTGACTCCTCCTTCAACGTTTATTATAGGAGCAGCCAGATCACCGCAATAGTGTGGGCTATTTACTTTGGGTATCTTTTGTTGACTGCTTTCCACAGTTCAACAGCATATCCCAAAAAAGAAACGAATCAGTTGCAATTCTATTCTTGAGGCATTAGAATGAACTCTTTTGGAGATATGCATAGACATAGATATGTTGGACAGGGTTTGTTAACTACAATATGAAACCTTACAATCCTGTGTACGTAATGTAATATTTACCTATTAGGATATAGAGTAAACCGTTATTTATTTTGATTACAATGAGGGATATTATGAAAAAACAGTTTATGGTACTTGGTCTTGGACGATTCGGTTCAAGCTTGACACACACACTCATTAAAAATGGGCATGAAGTGCTCGCAGTAGACAAAAGCGAAACTCTTGTTCAGGAAATTTCAACGGTAGCAACCCATGCCGTACAAGCAGATTGTACTGACAAATCAGTCCTTATGGAGCTTGGGGCAAGCAACTTTTCACACGCCATTGTTGCGATCGGCGAAGATCTGCAAGCAAGTATACTGACCACTCTGTTATTGAAAGAACTTAATGTGCCCAAAGTAACAGCAAAGGCCAAAAATGATAACCACGGTAGTGTGCTTAGCAAGATCGGTGCGGATCAGATTGTTTACCCTGAACGTGACATGGCCACGAGACTCGGTAATCAGCTTAGTTCAGACAACATCATAGATTCCATTGAATTGTCTTCAGATTATAATCTGGTCGAGATCAAAGCTCCCTTAAGCATGAATCAGAAGACATTGCTAGAACTCAATATTCGGGCTGAATATGGATGTACCGTTATCGCCATCAAAACGGGGAATAACCTGAATATCTCGCCCATGGCGGAAGACACCGTCCGTGCGGGAGATATGCTCTTGTTAATAGGTAGTAACGATGACATTCGAAATCTGGAGAGTGATTATGAAACAAAGAGATAAACGCGTGACGGGAACTTCGGCTCTGACGAACATTGAATCGATTGTGAACAAGTTGAAAAATAATATGAGTCCTCCCCAACTCATCATGATGATCTTCTTCACTCTCATCTGGATCGGAGCCATATTGCTTGCACTGCCCATATCTTCAAGTACTGGGACTTCCATCGGTTTACTTGATGCCTTGTTCACAGCAACCTCTGCTATATGTGTAAATGGGCTGATTGTCTTGGATACAGGGAGTGTCTTTTCAACATTCGGACAGGTCATCATCATGATTTTGATTCAGGTTGGTGGACTGGGGTTCATGACACTAGGTGTAATGGTTGCCATTATTCTGGGGAAACGGATTGGCTTGAAACAGAGGCTTCTTATTCAACAAGCTACCAATACCTCCTCAGCTCAAGGTCTGGTTAAGCTATCCATGTATATTGTACTTATAGCCTTTGCTTTTGAAGCGCTGGCTACAGTGGTTCTTACATTGCGCTGGCAGAGCGATTTGGGATGGGGACAAGCTTTCTATTACGCCATATTCCATTCCATCTCTGCCTTCAATAATGCGGGTTTCTCTCTTTGGAGTGATAGCCTCACCCCATTTGTTGGTGACCCGATTGTTAATCTTACGGTCATTACACTCTTTATCATTGGCGGCCTGGGTTATATTGTGGTTGTGGATGTATTCCGCAAACGTTCATGGAGAAAGCTCTCTCTTCATTCAAAAATTGTGTTAATCGGTAGTTTTTCTCTTTACTTGATTGGATTCCTTACCATTTTTTTACTCGAGAGTTGGAATCCTTCAACGTTCGCTGATTTATCTTACAGTGAACGTATATGGGCTTCTCTATTTCAGGGCACCGCTCCTCGAAGCTCTGGATTCAATACCATTGACATTGGAAGTATGTTGGCCACATCTCAATTTTTCATTATTATTCTAATGTTCATTGGGGCTTCTTCCGGCGGAACAGGTGGAGGAATTAAAATCAATACTTTTGTGGTCCTTGTTCTTGCGACCATACAAACATTTCGGGGCGGCGGACAGATTCATGCTTTTGAGCGTAAAATTGCAGAAGAAACAGTAATGCGTGCACTCGCTGTTGTCTTAAGTTCTCTCGCCTTTGTGCTAGGGATCTCCATTCTTCTCTCCATATCCGAAGGCATTCTTGAAAATCATTTTCTGGATGTTCTGTTTGAAGCCACTTCAGCATTTAGCACCACAGGACTCTCGATGGGTCTGACAAGTGAGTTGAGTGTTGCCGGTAAAATTATAGTCTCTATTACGATGTTTGCAGGACGATTGGGACCATTAACTCTGGCTTTTGCACTGGCTCAGAAGAAACGCACATCCAAAATCGGTTATGCAGAGGACCATGTCCTTATTGGTTAACATACCGTACTAAGGACATGTTAATCCTTTTGTGGAAAAGTAATTGTTTTTTAGTTCAAAACAAGTTCCATAGCAAAACGCCCCCTTATCGCAAACGACAGATGTCTGCTTAAGGGGGCCTTTATTTATATATTTTGCTTACAGAAGATCCATAATAAGAACATTTACCGAATGAGCTGACAAACCAACGATCACTGATTCACCATTCAATTTTATCTTCTGTTCTTGGGGAACCACTTTCTCATCATTCTTCTGATTTACATTCGGAATATGCACCAAATGATCTTCTCCAGTAAGTGTGATCAATCTGGCTGAAGCATCAACCTTCAGATCCTGAAGGCAAATCCGGGTTGATTTATCCACGCCATCTGCATTCACCAGTTTCACATACACATGCCGTGCGTCCTTTGTAACAGAGTGGAATACTTCCCGGTTGTAAGCTTCCAGCTTGTAATCCAGAACCTTGCTGATATTGCGACCGTCTGTATAGGAGCAGATCAGATTCTTTCCTGTATCTCCACCATAGTTAACCGTGATTGTGTAATCGGTCCCATTCTCGAGTGGTTCATAGTTGGCCGCTCTCAGGTTACCCGCTGCCGAACTGGATGAATAGTCTCCCAAGGTATAACCCTCAATCCCTTGTTTGTACACCTTCACCGCTGTGGCACTTCCCCCGTAACTGATTGCGTACTCAATGACATCCTTGTTCTCGGACGAGATATCTGTCAGTCCCACGCCGATGTAAAAACCATCCTCACCTGAAATTCTTTCAGCCTCAACCTGCACCTTGTAGTTAGTCCATTCGTCATTCAACAGGTACAATCCATTCAATCCACTTGATTGTGCCTTCAAAATGAGTCCTTTTCCTTCGGCCAACGTGTATCCTTCCGATCCGGGAATCTGGTTCCATGCCTTACTAAGCTCTGTACGTTCCCTGAAATCTTCCTCTAGCAATATGGTGCCATCCACATTGGACGTGACCGTGACTCGTTTCACCACGATGTCTGCATGACCTGTTGCAATCTCGATGCCGCCACGCGGAATGAGATGCAGGGGTTTGCCTTTGCTATAGGTGGAGAATGAAGTCTCGAGCACCTGATCTCCTACATATTTTGCAAAAAGCTGCTGTACATAATAATTCGGTGTATACCATACCGTTTCATCATCAAACCAGATGCAGTCCGGCGTCCAGCGGTAGGTACCGTCCGTTAGTACTTTGTTGAACAATGGCGCATAGGCAGCCAAACGAACAACGTCTGCATTATTTTCAAATCCGGTCATGATCGCAGCTTCTGCGACCGCTCCTGCCAGCGTGTTTTTGTCCGTGGAAGCATATTCTCCCACAAATACTTTGGATGTTTCTTTCCAATCGATACTTCCGTCTTCAAGATAGGCCCGGTCATAGTAGTTGTATCGATCTACGTTATTCAGCAAATATTCATTGGAGCGGTAGTAGTGCTCATCTGCAATGGTGTCCATATAATTGTCCTGATTCTCATACCAGGTTACCGTCTCCTCAATCACCTCAGTACCATCGGCAAAAGCCACTTGAGCTGATCCGGTCAGATTTCCGCTGAGGAACTTCCATCCTTCCTGATACGCATCATCATCCGCCTGAGCACCAACCGTCGAGATAATATGCAGCTCATGATCAGGATAGTTCTGTTTCATGTACTCATCTATCGAACGTTTGAATACTTCGAAGTTGGCAAAAAATTCAGTGCCCCAGTTCTCATTGCCTACGCCCAGATAACGAAGATCAAACGGTTCAGGATGTCCCATCTGGCTTCGTACCGCTGCCCATTCGTTGTGTTCAAAGTCTGTACTGAGCGCAAAGTCAATCAGATCTGTAAAGTTGCGGATATAATAATCCCTTAAAGCGCCACCCGCAGGGTGAGCATAATCCGAGCGTGCCTGACACAACACACCGCAAGCCATGACTGGAACCGGAGCGGCATTCAGATCTTCCGCCAGTTGGAAGTACTCCATATAACCGAGGCCCATCGTCATCATGTAACCCCAGACATTATAATTCTCTTTGCGGAGCTCAACCGGACCCACAGAATCCTTCCAGTCGTATACGTTGTCCCAAATAAATGATCCTTCCGAGATACATCCTCCCGGAAAACGCAAGAACTTCGGATGCAGATCTGCCAGTGCCTGGATTAGATCTTTTCTCAATCGATAGTTCGGATTACCTGTGTAGTTGGCATGTGCCGTAGCCGATATTCCCTCTTCTGTCGGATCAGCTCCCCATACATTCTGAGGGACTAAGGACACCATATCGATCGAGATGTCACCTGCAAACGTAAGTGCCAGTTGACCAAGTACAGTCTCCGTTCCAATCAGAGACAAACCGTATTTCTTCCAAGTGTTCCCGCCTTCAACATGCAGCGTTACCGAATCACTGATGGATATGTCCCTTCCATCCTGCAATTGAACGGTGATTGTTCCTGCCGATTCTGCTTTTGCCCATACGGTAAAGTCATAGGATTCACCCTGCTTGATGGACATGGCACAATGCTGGTTGGAGTCGGAGAATCCACGATTTCGAATCGTTGCCCCATCCTGAACCGTTACATAATAAGCATTTACTTCAGGGTCTTCCACGTTAAAATGAACGTTTAGTCCATCCGTATGTTGTACGAGCATTTTCTCCGTATCGCCTGACCAGGCAAACAAAGGTTCACGATTTCGACCTGTCGAACAACCACATTCTCCAGAGTCATGCGAGTACGTATCAAATGCAAAAGATTCAAATGATCGATTCTGGACAAGCTCCGCATAGATTCCGCCATCTGCCGCATTGTTAATATCCTCGTAGAACAGCCCATACATGACTTCACTGATATCAGCTACCTTCTGATCTCCATGGATGGTGACCGTATAAGGCGGGAGATGCGCGGGCACAACAGACACGTCAAAGCGTTGACTCTGCTCACTATCACCTCTGTTCAGAAGCGCACGGAGCGTAACCTCTTGTGCCGATGTGATTGCCTGGACCTCTCCGTTCTCGGTCAGGACTTCCGGATTACTGGAACTCCATTCAACACACACTTTACCACCCAACAAGTGTGCCGGCAGTGACACATCCTTGGTGATGATTCGGTTGGGGAAGGACAAGTACTTGTCCGCCGCAAGCTTCACAATCGCTTCATCTGTCAGTGATTCACACATGACTTCAATGACTTCATCCATGGTAAGCGCTGCTTGGTAGATCCGAAAGTCGGATAACGAACCTGCAAAGTCCACATCCGCTGCATACTGGGAACGTGCAATATAATTCTGGCTATAATTCTCAGAATCGGTGAAAGAGTCAAACCATTCGCGTAATTTGGCATAATTGCCACTGGACGTCTGACTGATCGATCCATCTGCCGCCTTCTCCCCGTTCACATATACAATTGGCCCTGCACTGCTCAAAGTCCCCCCGTGGCTGCCTGTTACAGAGAGTGCAATATGTATCCATTCTCCACTTGCAACTCCCCGGCTTGGGTGGACAACCAGATTATCACCAGCATATAACGTACCCAAGAGCTGACGTGTCAAAAATAAATACGGTCCCTTCTCCCCTTTACCAAAGTCAAAAATGCGTTCCCACACATTAGACCCCTTGCCCAGAAACACCCAAGCGGCAATCGTAATCCCTGTGTTATCGCTTACATCCCGAAGCAGATCCGAAGGTAATTGCAGATAAGAAGTTCCATTCGCTCCCCCGTTGAAAGTTACCGCCGATCTGCCTTTCACCTCGGATACCACAGGTAGGATTTCACCTTTGGCTATACCATCATGTCCCTTACCGGAACTGTCCTTTCCGATCTGAACGGTATCTTCGAACGTGTATTGTGTGATTAATTGATTTTGATATGTGCTCATGTTTTTACCTCCTATGTAGTTGGGAATTGTCGGTTTACGCTTTTGATTCGTATTAATATAAAATGATTGATAAATAGTTAAACACATTACTTAAACGTAATAATATCGCATCATTGATCCCAATTTCAATCCTAAATTTGAGAAAGACGACTGGTTTATTTGAATGTAATGAGCTGTATCGGCTCTTCCCGTCTCTCTTTAATTATTCATTTTAGTCTTATAAACATTATATTTATGGTTTACAAACATATAAACCAATTGATAATATAACAAATGAAAGCGCTTGATTTATGAGTTGTTCCAAAGGAGGGCTGCCAAACCTTATATCGTGTGTTGCCAAGTATCGGCTAATTTTTCATTCCGGAAATAGGAAAGGGGAAACGTATGAAACGTTATTGGGTACGCGTACTTAACATTTCTGTACTAAGCACCGCATTAATTACTGCAACAACTTTGGCGCCGGTCTCGGTGTTTGCAAATGCTTCAGGGACAACTGTGGGTGACTCGCAGACCTCCACCACCTCTATCGCAACTCCTGCTCCATCATTCAAAAATGTTTCCGTTCATGACCCTTCTGTCATTAAAGTGGATGATACGTTTTATATTTTTGGATCTCATCTGCAAGTAGCCAAGTCCAAAGACTTTTTGAACTGGGATTTGGTCGCATCCGGCGTTACAGATAACAATCCTGTTGTCCCCAATGTAACCAAGGAATTCGCTGAAGCGCTGGAATGGGCGCAGACGGATACGTTATGGGCGGCAGATGTCATTCAGCTTGCGGACGGCAAATTTTATATGTACTACAATGCTTGTAAAGGGGACTCCCCGCGATCAGCGCTCGGCATTGCTGTCGCAGACAACATCGAAGGGCCTTATAAGGATCAAGGCATTCTGTTGAAATCCGGCATGTGGGATCAGATCAGTGAGGATGGTACCATTTACGATGCAACGATTCATCCCAATGTGGTTGATCCGGATGTCTTTTATGATAAAAACGGCAAGTTATGGATGGTGTATGGCTCATACTCCGGGGGGATTTTCATTCTGGAGATGGATGCAACGACAGGCAAACCACTGCCGAATCAAGGTTATGGCAAAAAGCTGACCGGAGGCAATCATAGCCGTATTGAAGCACCTTACATGCTCTACAGTCCCGAAACCGATTATTATTATCTGTACCTGTCTTACGGTGGACTAGGTGCTGATGGAGGATACAACATTCGTGTTGCTCGCTCCCAAACACCGGATGGGCCTTTCCTCGATGCGGAAGGAAACGATATGATCAACGTTAAAGCTGACAAGGATAAACCATTGTTTGATGATCGTTCTATTGAGCCTTTTGGAGTCAAATTAATGGGGAACTTCCTGTTCGAGAGACAGATCGGTGATCCGGGCACAGGCCTAGGTAGCGGCTATGTATCGCCAGGACATAACTCTGCTTATGTTGATCCGGAGACTGGCAAACAGTTTCTTATCTTCCATACCCGCTTTCCAGGGCGTGGCGAAGAGCATGAAGTTCGCGTACATGAGATGCATATGAATGCAGATGGTTGGCCCGTTGTTTCTCCATATCGCTATGCGGCTTTGGGAGAGGATACAACGCAACTGACAACTCAGGATATCGCTGGTCAGTACCAATGGGTGAATCATGGTAAGGACATCACGGCGGACATTAAGTCATCCCAGACCGCTCAGTTCACGGCAGATGGGCAGATTCATGGTGCCGTGACAGGAACTTGGAGTCTTGACGCAGACAACAAGGTTCAGATCACTTCGAATAACGTTGTGTACAAAGGCGTTTTCACACATGAATGGAACTCGGAATCTCAAAGTACGGTTCTGACCTTTAGCGCCCTCTCCTCCTCCGGAATTGCCATCTGGGGAAGTCAAGGTGTTGAACGGAGTGATCAGGACATTGTAGATGCGGTGAAAAAGGACCTGAGCATCAGCAATACGGATCACGTGTTCTTCAATCTGTCTCTGCCTACCAAGGGAACAAGTGATGCAGACATTACGTGGAAAAGCTCCAACACTTCGGCTCTATCCGCTACAGGTGTAGTGCAGCGACCACGCACTGGTAAGGGCGATGCCAGCGTGAAATTAACAGCAACGATTCGTAAAGGAACTGCGGTAAGCTCCAAAACGTTTAACGTTATCATTCCACAGCAAGCGGTAAGCCCATTGCTCGGGGAGTATACTTTTGAACACAAGAAACTTGCCAAAGTCGCACAGGATTCCAGTAAAAACAAATATCACGGACAAGCCTTTAATGTGGTCAGTTCTACTGCTGGTGGCAAAAATCAGGCTGCCACATTTAACGGAACCGACAGTTACATTCAGTTACCTGGACTCATTACAGATACAACGGATTTCACGTTTAGCGCCTGGATCAATTGGGACGGTGGCGGGTCTTGGCAGCGTATTTTCGACTTTGGAAATGGCTTGACGAGGCATATGTTCCTTACTCCCTCCCAACATAATGGGGCATTACAATTCACCATCCATAATGAGGGACGGGATCAGAGCCTGATTGCAGCAAATCCACTGCCTGTTAAAGAGTGGGTTCATGTCGCTGTAACCCTTCAGGGCGATGTAGGAACTCTGTATGTAAATGGTACATCGGTTGCAAGCAGCTCTGAGATTACTTTTAACCCGAAAGATCTGCAGGTAACGGAAGCTTATGTAGGCAAGAGTCGTTATACGGCTGATCCGTTCTACAAAGGCAGTCTGGATAACGTAAGAGTGTATGATAAAGCTTTAACAGCCAAGGAAATCCAGCGTCAGGCCAAAGAAAAGCCTTAACTCAGAGTCCCCTATCGCGAGCGGTTGGGCTCCATCATAGTGCACACATCAATAAAGCAGCCAATGTATTGAACCGAACCCTTTGTGAGACACGACTAACAAAGGAGTTTCAGTTCATTACATCAGGCTGCTTTATTGTCACTTTGAATAATGAATAACCATGTTCAATCTGTTCGACTTAGCACCGGAGTTAATGTAGGCATGGGGCTTGTCTGCACGGAAACGGATCGACTCCCCTTGGTTCACCATATATTCTTCCGTCCCTACCCGAATCGTAACTTCTCCTTCAAAGACAGTAATAAATTCTTCCGTACCTTCGATATGCGGCTCAGCACTTAAAGAAGATTCCATATCCATATCCATCATGTACATTTCAAAGCGACGTCCTTCTTCAAAAGGAAAATGCGGATATATTCGAACCCTCCCCTCGTCTTCCATCAATACTTGAATATCATCGCCCGTTACAACGGTAGTATCTGACTTCGGCTCGTGAATCAAAGCAGTAAAGGAGGTTTTCAGGCCATTAGCAATCTTCCACACGGTTGCAATGGATGGATTGGATTCACCACGCTCAATCTGACCAAGCATGGTCTTGCTAATACCAGACATTTCGGCGACCTTGTCCAGACTGAGTTTTCTTTGTTCCCTAAGCTGTTTCAGGTTCTGAGCAAGAATACTATTAATGTTTTTCAAAATCCATCCTCCTCATTTTATATTTATGTGTTGTGCTTTATAACGTACATATTGTACAATAATAAAGACCGTACGTTATAACGTACATTTCAGTTCATTATATCACACAACTAAGAAAACGTGGAGGAACCATGAATATCATACCTTTAGTGACCTATGCAATCATTGCTTCATTTACACCCGGACCCAACAATATCATTTCCATGACACATGCCAGAAATCAGGGGTTCCTCAAGACCCTTCCTTTTATTAGTGGAGTTGCAGCTGGCTGCCTGCTTATTATGTTTCTGTCCAGTTATTTCAACCTTATTCTTCATCAATACATTCCTAGAATCACACCTGTCTTGAACGTCTTAGGATGTGTGTATATGCTCTATCTGGCACTCAAAATCATGCGAAGTAAACCTGCAGATTCGCAAGACAACAAGGTCAATCATTATTCATTTCTATTTGGGTTCACCCTACAATTCATCAATCCCAAAGTCATTCTGTATGGGCTTACTGCCATATCCGTTTTTGTTCTGCCTCTTGGGCAGTCCCATGTTCATTTAATCGTATTTGCCTTGCTGCTCACCTTCATCGGTATTAGTGCCAATATGACCTGGGCGTTCGGTGGTATGTTATTCCAGAGCTTTTTATTAAGATACGAGCGTCCTGTTAATATCGTCATGGGTATGTTGTTAATTTACAGTGCACTATCGATCCTGATGTAAAATGCAATAGAAAAAGCGTCCACTCATTCGATGAGCTGAACGCTTTTATTTTTATCCTAATTCCGGTCTCCACCATGGACGTGTAGGGTAATCCTCCTTATGAAGAACAACCTTCTCGCCGATTTTGGGAGTTGCAACCTTAACGTTCAAAGCATGTGCAGCCTTCGTAATCCGTTCAACCGGTTCATTCCAGGCATGATAGGCGAGCGTGAATGCGGCCCAATGAATCGGGATGAGCAACTTACCCCCTACATCCAAATGCGCTTGCACCGTTTCTTCCGGCATCATGTGAATGTTGGACCACCGCTCGTCATATTGCCCACATTCCATCATGGTGAGGTCAAATGGACCGTATTTACTGCCAATTTCCTTGAAATGAGGACCGTATCCGCTGTCACCACTAAAGAACACCTTTGTATGTTGTCCAGCGATAACCCACGAACACCATAAGGTAGAATTACGGTCGAATAATCCTCTGCCCGAGAAATGGCGAGCTGGCGTGCAAGCGAATGTTAAACCTTTGAACGATAACTCATCCCACCAGTTATGCTCGGTAATCTGCTCTGAAGGCACACCCAGTTGAATCAGTCGACGACGTACACCAAGTGGCACGATAAAGCGCTTTGTTTTATCCTTCAATCTGCGGATGGAGTCATAATCCAGATGATCATAATGGTCATGCGATATAATGATTGCATCAAGCGCCGGGAAATCCTCCGGTTGAATCGGTAGATTCGTGCTATAACGTTTGGTACCTACCCAGGATACGGGGGATGGACGATTGCCCAGCATCGGATCAAAGAGCAATCTGTGACCTTCAATCTCAAGCAAAAAGGCCGAATGACCGAACCATGTAACCTGTGGATTATCGGATGCATTCAAGGTTTCAGCAGGTTCACATATCTCCATAGGCATCGTGCCAGATGGCCTCCGCTCTACATTGCCACGCATGGAATCTCTCAATATACTGATTAGGGATTTGAAGTTCATGCCGGCTGATGTCGGAAGCTGATTTTCGTATTTTGTCATTATACATACCTTCTGTTCTATATAATCAATCTGTGATTCAATATTTGGATAAGAACTATTCATATCGTAGCTATATATTAATTCATTGGCCGTTGATATACAATTTTCGGTTAATTAAGATAGAATTAAGACTCTGTTTTCTCTCGTATAAGATTAGGCATATATGATAGAGAAAATACATGGAGAGTATGTGAGAGAACATGAAGAAATGGCGCAAAAGATTAGTTAAGTTTTTGATATTTGACCTGGCAATAGTTCTGTTGCTTCTGGGTACTGGCGTGATCTACCAACAAGTGGGTTTAAGGCACGATGCCAAAATACTCGTACCCCCTGGAAAGCTCTACGAAGTCCATGGAGACAATATGCATCTATATACTGGAGGAGAAGGCGATGTAACAGTCGTCCTCGCCTCCGGCTGGGGTACTGCTAATCCCTATGTAGATTATTATCCATTATATGAAAAGCTTGCTCCCAACACAAAATTCGCTGTATATGATCGATTTGGCTATGGATATAGCGATCGGACCGATAAGAAACGTGATGTCGATACCGTAGCTGAAGAATTACACGAGTTATTGCAGGTATCTGGACAGAAGCCGCCTTATGTATTAGTTGGACATTCGCTCGGCTCGCTGGAGACCATCCGTTTTGCACAAAAATACCCGGATCTCGTGAAAGGCATCGTCATGATTGATGGCGGAAGTCCCGAATATTATTCGAATGACGATGACTCTTTGGCAGACACAATTGGTGGTTTTGCGAATAAATTACGTATCCAAACCGGACTATTCCGCCTCTCGATGCAATCTGACTTGGTTGTCGAAACTTCCAATGCCAATCGTAATGAATTGAAACTTGTACCCGACGATCTAAAAAAATTGGATACAACTGCGCTGTTGTACAACTATGGTAATGCTAACACGTTGGATGAATTACGTGAAATAGCTGCCAATGCCAAAGTGGTCGTAGATCACAAGCAAAAATTACCGTTTCCCCTCACCATACTGACCGCTGATTACCTCGGTGCCAGTGAACCCGAATGGGACAAAACTCAAGTTGAATTTAAATCCTGGTCGGATGATTCAAAACAGGTGACCATTAAAGATACCGATCACTACATCCATCAATATCGCCCGGACTTCGTTGCGGATGAGATATTGGCCCTGGTGAAGAAGTAACGTACATCCTGCTAAAGTAAGGCTATGTTATATCATAAAAGAAACCCCAAAGATTCTCTAATATCTTTGGGGTTTTAAGTATGAGATTTATTGTGCTATCGCCAGTCTTGGCCGTTGGGACCTGAAATCGCTGAAAGCTTGTTCGATCTCTAATGAAGTCAACTGGTGACGATAAAAGTACTGTTCCATCGCCTCCATTTCGGTTCGATCGCCATTGTAGATGTTCTCAATTCTTCGAATGATCTGGTTATATAAGCTCTCACGTCTGGAGTTCACAGGCTCACACAACCAAAAGTTCGTTCTCTTCACTTCACCTGTCTTGGTCCAGAGCAAATTCTCATATCGGATGACATCCCAGTCCCAATATCCAGCATGAATCTGCTGAAGTTCCGTCGTAAACATATCGTATATCAAGTTGGGAGGAATGTGTCCATATGTCACACGGTACTCTTTCAGTTTGAATGCTTCAATCCGCTCTGTCAGGGTGTACTCACCTGGTGAATACGCATACAATTTAGGTGCATAGGGATTACTCTGCAATGCCCTAAGTGCCTCACTTTCCATCTCCCCATCCAATCTTGCACGTGAAGCATATACCTTAAGACAATAGTCTTGCAATCTATATACAACCGAGCGATTACTGATAAGCGAAGCCTGTAGAGTGAGATGGCCGTTTTTTTCGTAGTGCAACAGCATCTTTTCAATGTTATCGCCAATGGGATTAATGATGATCATAATAATGTCTCCTTGATTAAAAATAAAATATAAACCGTTTTCGAATTGGTTAAAAATTGTACTAATACATTCTATATTACCCTTTTATATTAGTATGAACATATACAATTTTGCCGGAACATGAAGTATTTGCTCTGAAATTCATTCTTTAAATCGCCGTATTCCGTCTACATTATTACTCTAATGGCTGTAACCCGTTTCACGTCAAGACCAAAAAAGATAGAATAAATTTTACGCAAAAAAGCGATGCACCCTTAGCGTTAAGGGTCACATCGCTCTTATACAATATCAATTATTCATGTTAGTTAATGGATTAATGCATAGGACCTTGTTGTCCTGGCGTTGATCCTACTTTGACCCGTTTCACAAAGAGTGAAGTAATCAGACCGATAATCGACAGAACTAATGCAAATACAAACGCATTCTGTACACCTGACGTGAAACCTGCCAGTTGATTTTCTGGACTTTCCGGGTTCGCCACTCCGCTCAAAAAGCGGGATTGTCCTGCGCTCAGTATACTTACCGCAACAGCCGTACCAATCGCTCCGGAAACCTGTTGCAACGTATTCATGATGGCAGTACCGTGAGGATAATACTCACGTGGCAATTGGTTCAGACCATTCGTCTGTGCAGGCATCATAATCATCGAGATTCCGACCATCATGAACACATGCAGCGTAATGATTTTCGCCAGTGTTGTTGTAGGTGTAATTCCAGTGTACATGAAGAGTACAACCGTTACGATAGCCAGACCAATAATCACAAGCCACTTCGGACCGAACTTGTCAAACAGTCGACCCATAACCGGAGACAGTAAACCATTCAGCAAACTGCCCGGCAATAGAACCAGTCCGGCAGTTAACGCTGTAACGGCCATACCTTGTTGCAGATACATTGGCAGGATCAGCATGGATGACAGCATCATCATCATACAGATGAATATCAGGATCAGGCCAATCGTAAACATCGGATATTTGAACGCTCGCAGATCCATCATTGGCTGTTTCATTCTCAGCTGACGGATGCTGAATAACAACAAGGACAGTGCGCCAATTACGATAGTGGAGATAACAACTGGACTTGTCCAGCCACCGCCAGTTTCTCCATGTCCTCCTGCACTACTGAAGCCGTATACGATACCACCAAAACCAAGGGTAGAAAGGATAATGGACAGTATGTCAATTTTGGGCTTGGTCAGTTTCGAAATATTCGGCAAGAACAACAAGCCGCATACCAGTGAGATCAGGAAGAACGGCAAGGAGATCCAGAAGATCCAATGCCAGCTCAGATTAGCCAGGATCAGACCGGAGATACTCGGACCACTTGCTGGCGCAAACATGATAACCAAACCAATCAATCCCATGGCCGCTCCACGTTTTTCAATCGGGAAAATAACCAATATGGTGTTAAACATCAGTGGCAACAATAGCGCTGTACCTATCGCCTGTAGTACCCGTGCCACCAATAGAATTTCGAAACTAGGTGCAAGTGCAGCAACAAATGTTCCTGCAATCGAGAAAATCAAAGATGTTGTAAACAGCTGTCTTGTGGTAAACCACTGCAGCAGCATACCGGATACCGGTACCAGGATTCCCAACACAAGCAAGTAACCTGTAGTTAACCATTGAATCGTTGTAGGACCTACTTCCAGTAGAGCCATAAGTGGCGTCAATGCCACGTTTAATGCCGTTTCTCCAAACAGACCAATAAAGCCGCTCAGCAGCATCGCGAACAAAATCGGAAATACCTTGTATTGCTGTGTTTCTTGTTGATTCTGTGCAGAATCAGCCTTCATGGAAACCTCCACGATCCCATCCTCCTCAAACGTATCGAACTTTCTTTTTCTCTGTCTCTTGCTATAAATTATTGAACCTGTTTGGCGTTCTTCGTCACAACCGACAAATAATCAGCAGCCGTCAGCAGAGGCTGTTTATCCTGATTCGTCAGGCTGATAATCAGTGCTCCCTCCATCAAAGAAATGATCAGAAGTGCCGTCTCCCGCGCCTTCTCTTCACCAACGCCATCCAGAATCAGATGTTTCTTAATGACATCCTGCCAATCTGCAAATACACCCTGACATGCAATACGCAACTGCTGACTAATACACGATGTCTCCACAGCTGCCCAGAAGCTGAATGGCAGAAATCCGGTAAACCCGGCTGCTTCTGTTTCATGAGCCAAATCATGAATAAATCTCTGAATGGCGTCCCCCGTATTGTCATGGGCTGCAAATGTTTTCTCAAATGTCAGCAGGATATGTTCATTGGCTTTTTGAATACACTCGTGCGCGAGCTCTTCCTTGCCTTGCGGGAAATAATGATACAACGACCCTTTCGGCGTACTACTCTCTTTGATGATCTGATTCAGACCGGTCGCATGATATCCTTGTGAAAAAAACAGTCTCGCTGCTGTGCTGACAATAGACTCTCTAGCATTAGACTTTTCACTCAACGAAAGCCACTTCCTTCAAATAATTATAACAATCGGTCTATATAATTAAACCCGCTCAGATCGGCACTGTCAATCATTTTTATTTCAAATTTATTTGAAAGCATTTTCATATCAGAGTCATCATATTATCCTCTTTTTTAATTATTACCTTTTATACATTTGATTCTGAGAAAGTAGGGAACTTTTCCCTGTCTTCGAATAAACATACATCAGTGTGAGTCACACTTAATTTCGATTTTTGAGAAAAGGAGTGAGAAATTTGGCAATCCTGCTAACTGGCCCTATTGATAATAGCCCCGTAAATGGGGTAAGGCCAACTCAGATCGTTTCCATTAAAATTGAAAATCAAAGTGTCGTGAACGCCGCAACTATACTTGTCCAGGGATATTCATTAATTACAAGCAGAGCTTTATACGTAAGTGAGCAATTCACAATCTTACCCGGTGCGGTTGCTACACGAACTTATTTTGCCGATCTTAACAGTTTCGAATACGTTATTACAGTTACAGGAGCAGCCCCTGAGGACATTTTGGTTTCTTTTTGGGGGAAAAACAGTGCCGGCTCTTTGGTTGCTGCTCACCGACTCGTTTATTCCGAATTATTTGGCAGCGAGAATTTTAATGGAGCTACGGGGACGACAGGTAGCACTGGCTCCACAGGTGCCACAGGACTCACCGGTGCTACTGGCGCAACAGGTCCTACTGGACCTACAGGCATTACAGGCCCTACCGGAGTTACCGGAGATACCGGGATCACGGGTTTAACAGGAGTTACAGGTCCGACAGGCGCCACTGGAGATACGGGAACGATTGGTGTAACTGGAGCGACTGGCATCACTGGAGCCACAGGTGTGACTGGTTCAACAGGCCCTACCGGAGTTACAGGTAGTTCTGGTTCTACAGGAGTTACAGGTGCAACGGGAGATACGGGTCCATCCGGCGGTCCAGAAGGCCCTACCGGTGCAACAGGAGATACCGGAACTACTGGAACTACTGGAACTACCGGAGCTACTGGAGTTACCGGAGCCACTGGAGCCACTGGAGCTACTGGAGCTACTGGAGCTACTGGTGTTACGGGCGCTACGGGCACAGTGCAGCCCAATCCCTTTGATGTATATGTTTTGCAAGGTGCAGTTGGCGGGGACGGAACACAGGCCAGTCCTTTCGGAACGATTCAACAAGGTGTAACCGCGGTATCTCCAACAGGAACCGTTCATATTCTTGGTGGCACATACCCAATCACTGCGAACATTACCATTAATAAAGCAGGAATAACTCTAAAAGGCTATCCTAGTACAATCATCCTGTTACAAGCTGCTGTTATCCCTTTCACCATCATTGGAAGCGGAGTAACTGTAGACGGATTAACGATCACGAGTGATAATCCTTATGCTGTTGAATTTATTCAATTAGGCGGAACCAATCATACCGTAATAAATAATACGATATTCGGTCCTCCTCAAGCTGGCCCTTCTTCAGGTTGGGTTGTCAATCGAGGTCTCGTGACCCAAATCGGTAATATGACCGGCTTGCTTGTACAAAACAATATTTTTTATTCCCTACGTCAGCCAGCCTACTTTAACCCTAATACAACTGGGGAAGTTATTAGCAATGTTGTTTATAATACGAGAGGATTTGTTAATGAACAGGCCGTTATGGTCTTCTCTGGAAATTCATGGGGCAGTCCGGTCAATGCGGTGGATATTGCACTGCTCGTAGGTACAATAACAGGGCCGCCTTTCGATCCGATTTCCGCCCTGAGCGCCAACAACAGTACAGCAACGATTCAGGATTCCAGATAAGAATCATTACTCGTTCTTACAAAACACCTAATCAAAACAGCCGCTGATTTGGATGTGAAACTCCAGATCGAACGGCTGTTTTTGGATGATTAGTATTATTTCATTATTAATTAATAGGTTACATAACCTCCGTAGATCACGGTCCATGTATAACCTGTTTGACCATCAACTGATTGAAGTTGAAACTACTCTTTCATTTTAAGTTTTAATAGATAAGTTGAGAGGATTCAACCGTTCGTTTACCTGCCCACACGTCTTGCACGTAGCGTCCTTCGGCCTGAAGCTGAATGAGCCAGTCTTTCGCTTGCTGCATCGTTGCTCCCTGCACCTCCTGATATGCTTGCTGCAAAGTCTCTTCTACCGCAGGAGCCATCTGGCTTCCATCCCCGCATACGTAGAGTTTTCCTTTGTTCGTCAGCATGTGAATTAACTGTTCGGAATTCTCTTTCATTAGATGCTGTACATACGTTTTGGGCTTGCCCTCCGCACGAGAAAAAGCAGTGTGTAGCTTAACGATCCCTTCCCTTTCGTATTGCTCAAGCTCCTGACGATATATGAAATCTGAATCATTCCTGCACCCAAAGAACAAATGCGCTTCACTCAGTGGCAAACCTCTCTGTTTCATGACAGCTCTCGCCTGGAGGAAACCTCTGAAAGGTGCAACCCCCGTCCCCGGTCCCACCATGATCATCGGAACATCAACCTCTTCGGACAGATGAAATTCGGATTCAGGTTTACTTACAAACATCAGAATACGTGCTCCGGATGGACAACCGGCGAGATACGATGAAGCAACTCCCTGGTATTCGCCTTTGCCACTCCATGCAGGCTCTCTTACTACCGATACCGTTATGCTCGCTTGCTTGGAATTCTGGCTTGGCGAGCTGGATATTGAATAATATCTGGGCTTGAGTGGCGGCAATAGTTCAAGGAACCTTTCGAATGGCAGTTCACACGCCTCATACTTTTCTAGCAGGTCCAACATGGTGATTCGATTGGCAAGAATATAATCCCTGTAGCTGTTTTCGTCCAACATGCCTTCCAGTTCACGCTTATGAGGTGGACATACCGTATGATTAGCTAACTCCTGCAACTGTGTTCTGGAAACTGGTGTCTGCAATTCCACACAGTGAGTGAGCAACTCATGAATCTTGACGGGTCTGTTCAGTGGAAGGTGTGTAAGATGGCTGACGTCCGAAGTTAATTGGATCGGAATATCCCAACGTAGTCCGAACCGACTGAGTATCCGATCCACATTCTGCTTCTGATTGCCGGGCAACACACCGAGATGGTCGCCCTCTCTATAACTCATGCCTTCAGGCAGTAACACTTCAATGTGACGCGTGCTTCTTCCACTTCCCAGCGCCTGAAGCTCTTTATTGACTACAACCGTGGCATAGCTGGCATCATAAGTTCGTGCAAGTGGCATATCCGTTTTCTCGGGGACAAACTCCATGTGAAGTCTGCTTGTGCTTGGTATGGATACCTTTACCATTTCCTCGTTGATCCCTAAAGCTTTCAACACCTGAGGCCACAACATATGTTGCCACGCCTCGACTTGTTTCTCCATGTCACCTCCGGCATCCGCTTCACCGCGAGATAACAGTCTTTTACCTCCCCATTTTTCAAGCTTCTCATCTATCCATCGAGGAATGCTCTGGTACGTCCCGGACCAACTCCGATCTCCACAGCCCAGAACGGCATAGTTTACATCCCGTGCTTCCTCTGGCTCTACTCCCTTCAACCAGTCTACAAATGCCGTAGCATTTTGCGGAGGTTTACCGTTATACGAAGCTGTGACGATGAGAACGACACCCTGACGGGGTAAGCGGCCCATCCACTCATTGAGAGCGGCTGCTTCACTTGGGATTCCGTACGAACGCCCTTTCTCCACAAGCTCTCGGGCAATGCCTTCTGCCGTTCCCAGATTGGAACCATATAACACCAGGAGCGAAGGGTTACCATCTGCTTCAACGGCCAGGATTTCTCCCCTCTGGCTGTCACTTGTTATATTTTTATGAACAACAGGAGCAGGTTTCTCTTCCACAGATCTGGTAGACTTATTCGTCTTTTGTGACACTTCGCGCGCTTTCACCTGGATCCGGAAGTCTCCCGGCTTCAATGTCAGTGTCTGTTTAACATCCAACTCATAGTTGCTATAATCGATCAGCTCAAAATGTTTAAGGACCATGCCCAGCACAAGTGTTGCTTCATATAAAGCAAACTGCATGCCGATACACGCTCTCTCCCCATTACCAAAAGGTTTATACGCATGATGAGGCACTTTCGCCGTATCTTCAAATCGCTCCGGACGGAAAAGCTCCGCATCCTCTCCCCATGCCTCTCTATCACGGTGTAGCTGGGGCAGAAGAATACTGCAACTTTCCCCTTTCTTCAAGGGATATTTGCCACCTATGACGGTGTCTTCTTTAGCATATACATCAAATCCCGGGGCTGTTGGCCAGAGACGAAGCGATTCACTAAGAATCATGCGAATATAGGAAAGCTGAAGAACTTCCTCGTACTGTGGTGAGTCACTGACCAATATCTGATCCACCTCGTCATACGCCTTTTGAAGCGAATCCGGATTTTTCAGTAGAAAGTAAAGAGCAAAAGATAATAAACCACTCGTGGTTTCATGTCCGGCAATGAGAAACGTAATAATCTGATACCGGATGTTCTCATCATCCAGCATTTCTCCAGTCTCCGGATCTTTACCATTCAACATACGTGCGAGCAAGTCGACCTCTTCGGGTGCTGAACTCGCTTTACGTTCCTCTATAATTTGATCTACCAGAGAGAACATCGTCTGAATATCCTCTTGGAACTGTCGTTTGGTTTTGACCATAAGCAGATTCTGAATTTTCAAACGTGAGCTCTTTTGCATTGCTTCATTTAATGCCCGAACCATGCTTTCAATAAAAGGACTGTGGTCCTGTCTGTAAAAACTGTTAAACCGATAATTGAATCCACATAGTCCAATGGTATCCAACGTAAGGCGTGTCATATCGTCCGCAACATCAATCGTATCGTTGGAATTGAGGCGTGCCCATTTGTTGATCAATTGTTCGGCAATATCAACCATCATGGGATGATAACCTTTCATGGCCTGTTTGCTGAAGGTGGGAAGCAGAATGTTATGGGCCTTTTTCCAATTGGGCTCCGATGTTCTGCTTGTAAATAAACCATCGCCGCCAAAGGCACGTACATTATCGAGTTCATTGTATACAAACTTGTCAAACCGGGACACATCGCACAACTCAGCCACAAGATCTGGCCCAGATACGATTAAACCGGAATAACCGGGAACGGTAACTCGGTATATTGGTCCATGCTGTTCAGCCAGCACCCCTAGCGACAACGTTGGTTTATTTTTATCAATCAAAGGCAGATTGCCAAGTGGTCCATACATTTTGGGCTGTGGAATGTAAGCTGCATCACTCATGATGATCACCTCTTATCTGTACGCCGTGAAGCAAGGTATTCGTTAGCCATATGATGGCTGTTCTGCTTTCATTCATAAGTGATCTCTCCTTTGATGATTTTATAAATGATAGTAATATATATCATTTGATAATACAATAAACCATAATAAATTTAATATCAAATTTTCTTCCGGCTGGGAACTTTCACTTGAACCGTTCAACGTTTAAGTTGAATAACAACAAATAGAGGATTGCATATGCAATCCCCTACTGTATGAACCAATGACGCTTTGATTCTATGAAGCTTTTTAATTTATTCTAATGTTGACTTGGCTCATCCCAGTTCTCGAAATTCAATTCATTATTAATGCTTACCGCAGACAATGCCCCCAGAGACGCAGCCGTGATTGCCTGATATATCTCGGATGCTGCATCACCAGCACTATATACACCCGCTACAGATGTTTTGCCGGAAGCATCAACGATAACCGTTCCCAACTCTGAAATTTCACAACCGATGGCCTTTGGCAGTTCTGATCCGGTAAACAGTTTCGGTTGGAAGAAAACCCCTGTGCATGGAATCGCAGTACCGTCCTGTAGTACAACTTGCTGTACCATCCCTTCTTCAGAGTCAATGGATTGAATCGGTGCATCGAATACAGTAACATGATGCTGCTTCAGCTCTTCACGGTGCTCATCGTTTAAGGAATCTGATCCATTCGTACAGATCGTATAACGTTCTGTCCAGCCGGATATGACTTTTGCCATATGTAATGCGTTAACTCCATTAACGATGATGACCAGCGATTGGTCTCTTAACTCCCATCCATCACAATATGGACACACAAACGCACTTTTACCGTAAACCTCTGTTAATCCGTTAATATCCAAGGGAAGGTCTTTCTTACCTACCGCAAACAAAATCTTTTTCGTGCGATAACTTGCCCGTTGTGTAGTTTTAACTACAAAATCACCATCGCTACCTGTTATCGCTGTTGCTGTATCGGATGCAAATTGAACTGAAGGATACGCTGCAATCTGTTCTTTGGCAGCTTTCCGGAATTCACGTGGACTTGCCCCATCTCTTGTCACAAACCCATGAGTCTCCCTTGTAACCCAGTTACGCGGTGTCTCATCATCAATGACCACAACGTTCTTGCGGGCCCTGCCAAGTACTAGGGCTGCATTAAGCCCCGCTGGTCCTCCACCAATAATAAGTACATCCAAGAGTTGATCCATATTACTCATAATATTCACCCTTTCCAGATATTTAATATCTCTAATTTAGTTTTAAAAATAACCTCCGCTTTCTCTTAAGAAAGTAATATCGGAGATTTACAAGAACACACTCTAACAAAACAAAACCATTAAAGATATCTTATATCTACAATAAACAAAACCTAACCATTTTGCAACATATATCTTTAACTCCCTTCTTCAATCCAGCCTGTGTGAGTTGAATAAAAGATTATTTACACTTACACTACAATGACAGAGCAAACTTTGAATCACTGTTATACCGGATTTTTAGATTTTCTCCTGTAACACAGAAATAATTATTTAACAATTAAAAAAAACCTTGTTTTTAAATTGTTCACAATCAAATGACATTATTTTAAATACTAAAACGTTAATTAAATCACATAGTGTATTGAATGGTATAATAGCGACATAATATATAAGTATAGATATAGGAAGTGAGTTCTTGAAAACATTGAACAATGGTTCACAGACCAATATCAGCCTGGAGTATAGCTCGATTCCGAAAGTTTTCTTCGATACGATCAAAATCGGAATCATCAAGTCCAACCTGATCGCCATGTTTGCGGGTTTAAGTTTGGCTTTATATGTATTTGATGCTTCAATCTTAGCTAATATTGTACCAATCATCCTTTCCTTTATTGGGTCTTCTCTCATTATTGGAGCTGCAGGGGTGTTTAACAACTTGTATGATCGTGATATTGATGCGATCATGGAACGTACGAAGAAACGTCCTACCGTTACGGGACGCGTAGATACCAAGTCGGGTCTGATTCTCGGTATTGCAATCACCATCATCGGGGGCATCATGTTGTACATCGCTTCCCCATCCGCTGCTGTATTTGGTATTTTGGGTCTGTTGCTTTACGTGTTCCCTTACACGATGTGGACCAAACGTACAACGATCTACAACACGGAAGTGGGAAGTCTTTCGGGTGCTGTGCCTCCACTCATCGGTTGGGCAGCCATTTCACCTGAACTGGGTCATTTCGAGATCTGGGCATTGGTTGTTACGATGCTCTTATGGCAAATGCCTCACTTCTATGGGATTGCGATTCGCCGTTTTGACGAATACAAGGCTGCTGGTGTTCCCATGCTGCCCGTTGTTAAAGGCATCAGACGGACATACATTCAGACAAATGTGTATCTGGTACTGTTACTGATCTCCAGCTTTTTATTCTGGCCGATGAGTCCATTTGTCGCTATTGTGGCATTTCTGGTTAGCTTGGCCTGGCTCATTCTTAGTGTGGCTACCTTTGATAAGAAAGAAACAGAGAAATGGTCCAAACGGATGTTTATCTTCTCCATTAACCATATCACTATTATCTTCCTGGTCATCATTGCGTATTCCTTGATTGCTCAAATGATGAGATAAAAATATTACATCGTTACACTCGTTATAACAATAAAAAGCCTTACAGACCGTACTCTTCAATGAGTTGTCTGTAAGGCTTTTTTTGCTTTCTTATTATCTTTTCTAAATTTTCAAAGCTACCCGACTTTCGCGGGGGTTTGCTCCCCTTGCCACAGCAGCTGCATCTCTTCATTGGTGGCAAGCAATTCGGCCAAACTTCCCTCAGCTTCAATGCGTCCATCTTTCATCACGATAATGTGATCTGCTTTGGAAAGTGCTGCCCTGCGGTGAGAAACTGCGATGCAGGTGACATCCGGCTCTTGGAACAGCCCTTCCCATACTTGTTGTTCTGTCTCCACATCCAGTGCACTGGACAGGTCATCAAAGATAAAGAGGTCCGCCTCCGTCATTAACATGCGTCCTGTGGCCGCGCGCTGAATCTGCCCGCCTGACAGCATCACCCCTCTTGGACCAACCGGGGTCTCAAGCCCCTGATCCAGATGTTTGATATCCTTCTCCATCACAGCCAGACGAATGGCTTTTTCAAGGGCTTGCTCAGTGTTCCCCTGTTTGCCCTGGACGATATTTTCTTTCAACGTATCACTA
Source organism: Paenibacillus sp. SRL342 (assembly GCF_984798905.1). NCBI lineage: Bacteria > Bacillati > Bacillota > Bacilli > Caryophanales > Paenibacillaceae > Paenibacillus > Paenibacillus sp. SRL342. Next base: position 3,215,351 of record NZ_OZ481790.1, on the reverse strand, counting down.
AACAGTCTTGGCACTTGCGGGGTATACGCAGCTCTAGGCGGCATCAGGAACGTGGCTGGATCAACAGCTGCTCCATTCCAGTGAATGTCCCCTTTTTGCTTGGGTAACAGTCCAAGAAGTGTGCGTACAAGTGTTGATTTACCTGACCCGATCCTTCCCGTAATAACAAGAAATTGTCCACGTTTCAGACGGAAACTGATCTCTTCTATGCCATTTGCAGAATTCGGATATTGATAAGTCAGCTTATTCACCTCAAGAGATTGCAACTTCTCCTTAGGGTCCCTCTGTTCACTTACAAGCTCCGGCGGATCTTCATACAGATAGATTTCCCTCGAATCCATGATCTGGTCTTCTTCCCCCGGGCGGAATAGCTTACGCATACGATCATAGGATACCTTGAGCCTTTTGTGCTGAAACACCATATAACCAAACAGTGAGATGCTAAATCCGATATTGGCCAGATAACTGGTGAATAAGGCAAAATCACCTACGCTAAAGTTCCCTGCTTTCATCTCAGCTGCACACATCAGTAGAATCAATCCGGTACAGATACTTAGAACATGCTGATTCATCGATCTCATCCACTGCTTGAACAGATTGTCTCGAAGTGCAGCCTGGCGACGATCTTCATTCAACTGGTTGAAACGTGAAGAGACATGCTCTTCGGCCTGACCCAGTTTCAGGGCTTGCACTGCTCCAAACGTTTCCGCAATAAAACTGGTAATTCGCCCAGTCGCTTCACGATTAACCTGTGCATACTTCCGAGCCCGATTCCCGGACAGGTTGTTGAGTAAGGTCACGACCACCAATGGCAGCACAGCAACCAATGTGATCTGCCAATTAATGTTCGCCATAATGACGATGGACACAACAGCAAATACAAGTCGTCCCCAGAAGTCCACCCATGATTCTACATACTCGACGACTTCATCGACATCATCCCGAAAGCGACTCATCGCCTCTCCTGGTGAAGCCGGAAGATTACGCCCAGGCCAGCGCATGATCGCTGCGAGCATGTTGGTTCGCAAAATCGCCTGAACATGATACAGATACGTAACCCATGCATAGAAGGCTACAAAAAATGTGCCCACCCGTGCCATTCGGACCAAAGCAATAAAGATAAGCGGCACAGCAAGCCACATGTAGTCATTGGACCCCACTGTTGTGCGATCAAAAAACCATTGCATTCCAATACCAATGGCTAGCGGTAAGGAGTGAAATATACACCATAACAATCCATTGATTACAAATAACAAAGGCCTGAATCGAAACAAACGGCCTATAAATCCTGCTACAGTCATGCCAATTCCTCCTCTCGGCCTGTAATCAGCAGTCTGGCATAGTGAGATGCCGGGTTACTGGCAAGTTCTTCTCTCGCTCCAAATTCCAGTACCTTCCCATCACCTAGCACCATAATCCGGTCCACTTTCTCCAGCGTAGCCAGTCTGTGAGCAATGATGACTCCTGTGGATTGTTTCATTAACTGGTCAATTGCAGATTGCAGCATACTTTCGGTCGCAGCATCCAGACGTGACGAAGGCTCATCCAGAATAACCAGACTCGGTTCGGTCAGGAATACGCGGGTTAAGGCAAATAACTGTGCTTCCCCTGCGGACAATGAAGCCCCACCTGCTGCCAGATACGTATCAAGCCCTTCTGGTTGTGAATTAATCCATTGGCTAAGTCCAAGGCGATCCGTCGTCTCCTTGATCATCTGATCCGATACATCCTCATTGAACAGGGTCAGATTGTCACGCAGCGTGCCATCAAACAATTGCACGTCCTGTGTCACCATGCCAACGCGGCGATAAAGCGCTTGTAATGAAAGCTTTGTGATATCCGTTCCACCTACACGGATCGTGCCCCGATCCAGATTATACAGCCGGAGAAGAACACGACTAAGACTCGATTTGCCGCTACCTGTGCGACCGATGATTCCCAGACGTTCACCAGGCTTAATAGCAAAATTAATGTCCTGCAATACCGGTTTATCCTGGTTATAACTGAAGTGCACCTGACTGAATTCCAATCCAAGCGGTCCTTCCGGCAATTGCTCCTCTGTGCCCTCTTCAATCACACTATACATAGACAACAGCTCTCTGGAGCGCAGCATGCCTGATTTTGCTTTTTGAAACTCCTGTACCTGATCTCCAAGCATCTCAATCGGATCATTCAGCATCTGTGTATATTGGTAGATCAGAAATAATGTTCCGATACTAATTAGACCTTCCATATAATAATGCACACCCAGCAAAAGCACCGCAGTGACCGCCAGAGCAAACAAAACTACAGTGGTATTCCACGGAATAACCCGCAGCAGCCAGGCTTTTCTTCCCTTACGGAATACCGTGCGCATTGTGCGGTAAAAACGGTTCATCACATACGGCACATGACCATTTGCTTGCACATCTTCAATCCCGGCAATGCGTTCTTCAATTAATCCGAACAGGGAAGCACTGGCCGCCCGCTCATTTTTGGAAGAGTCCACGCCCAGATTCCGTATGAACACCATGAACAGGATCGATAACAATGTAAACACGGTCATAACCAAAGCAATGGGCACATTGACACTGAACATGAAACCGAGAATTCCGGCCAGCAGTACAAAACTCCCGATCACTTGCACAATGAACATCGCGAAAAAATTGGAGATACTCGTTACATCACCATCCACACGTTCAATCATCTCTCCAGGTGTTTTCACATTATGAAAACGCATATCAAGACGCAGGCAGTGCTTCAGCAGATCTCCGCGCAGTTGATTCGTGGCCCGCCAGGCCACGTCGTTCCCCAAATAACTGACCGCTACCGTGATGAGTTGATTAAACACGGCAACAACCAGAAATATTCCTGCGAGCTGAACAAGATTGGTGAGGACTCCCCCACTTGCTGCTGTATCGATAAAACGTTTGATAATCTGTGGATTCAAGAGCTGAAGCCCCGTTGATGTGAGCAACATGATTAAAAGTAAGGCCAGCCGTCCTTTAACTGGTTTTAGATAACGCAGCAGCCATGACATGGAGATTTTCTCTGTTTTGGGCACAGGTCCCACCTCTTTATCGGTTTATTTATATCAAATGAAATAAAGAACATTACACTGTAACTATGATGACAGAATAACCTTTCGATCGCTGTTACCCCCACTAGGATGAGTCATACATAATGACATTAAAATCGGGATTTCCCGCCCATAATTGATATGTAGAACATATATTGACCATTGTACATTCTCCTTTTTAACAAGTTAGTTTTTATAAAATAACGCTCCAAACGCTCCTTTCCATGTGAACGAATTGGGTGGAATGCATGCAAAAAAGCCATAGATGAACTAATGTTCATCTACAGCTTGTAGCCAAAAGAGATCGAATAAAATGCAAAGCATTTCCCGTATCTCCTCTGCATCGCAATAATGATGAGCGTCCACGACAGAGGTGCACAAACATGACTGTCCCAACGCGATCATTGCAAAAAAATTGGATTAATGTCACTATGCTCATGCGTATTCAGTTATCGATTCGAAATCTGTATAGGCATAAACATAATCATCATCCCACCCGTTTCACATATTTGTTGTTTATTGTATTCGCTGGACTAACATCCGTCAAGATAATTTTAACTGAATTGTTATTTAATTCATGTCATTAATCTTTTCTATTCTCGCTACATACTTACTGATGTGGACTCGGTTTGCTTCTCTCTAACAACAAGACGTCGATGTGCGATCAGAAGAAAAGGTACTCCCAGGGCAGTCGTCAGTGCAATCGGTAGAAAGACAGCGAGCCCATTCTCCGCTCCAAATTGACTTAATAACACCCCTCCCATGACAGGAGCAATGACACTACCGATATTATTGAATCCGATGGTACCGAAATACGTCCCTTTCCATTCCGGCTTCGCAATCCGGTCAATGAGCATATCCATCATGGTGAACAACAACACTTCCCCAATGGTAAATAGTATGACACTCATCATCATCATGAGTACACCTTCAGCGATTCCAACCATCATCAGACTGGTTGCCACCAGTAGGTTACCCACAATCAGAGGGACAAGCGGTGGGAAGTTTCGGAAGGTTCGCACAAGAGGATACTGAATAATCAGTACCGTCACGGCATTCAGGGAAAGCATGTACGAGAACATCTGACTTCCATTCTCAAAGATCGGACTCCTTGCCAAGTACTGTGCCAACGTGGAACTGAAATGCCCGTAACCCAGCACACAAAATGTGGTACCGATTAATACCGGCAGAAATACCCGGTCGCGACCAGTGGTCATGAGTGCTTCACGCAAACGTGGGGCGGTAGCCTGGTGACGCTCCGGCAGATTGGCATGCTGTAGCTTGAATTGCAGAAATAATACAAGTCCATAGGCTATGTATACCAAGCCGGAGATCACAAACGGAAACGTCGATTCAGATGATCCCAGCTGAAATCCGATAATTGGCCCAAACACCACACCGAGATTAATTGCAGCATATCTGAGGTTGAACACCAGCAATTTGTTCTCCGGTGAAGTAATATCCGATAACAGTGCTCTGGAGGTCGGCTCAAATACTGCACGGCATAATCCGTTTAACGTATTGGCAACAAAGAACACCCATAGATGCTCTGCCGCTGAAAAGATAAAAAACACACCTGCCCAGCTAAATACCGAGATCAACATCACGATTTTGCGACCGATCCGGTCCGAAATATAACCTCCATAAAAGCTGACCATGACACCTGCCAACGAGCTAACGGCTACAGTAATACCGGTCTGGGTTGGTGTAGCATCTAGCACACGTGTCAGATAGATGGATAAAAACGGGATACTCATTGACGTCACAAGACGTCCAAACATGGTTCCGATAATGATCGTCCATGCCAAGGGGTGAATTTGTCTTAAATATTGCTTCATGCGAACTTCTCCTATTCTTTCTAAGTGCTTCAATGCGGGGTGATTTAACAACCTCTTCTAATGCGTGTTCAAAAGTTCGGTTTTCAGTACCGAGAAGATGGGATGAAGCTAGAAATGGAGTAGCGGAGCGTAGGCAAAACTACGTGAGCAACGGACATTTCGGCTGAATTCCATATTCGATGCTGATGATGCCGATAGGCATCCTTCGTAATCAAAAGCGGACTTTTTGAACTACATCTTCTAATGTATAATTGTAAGGATAAAAGGGGGAAGTAAAAGTGTAAACATATGATCACACTTTTCACCTTTAATAGAGGAGTCATGGCCATGGATACCCTACATACACACTTTATAAGGCTCGCAGGTGCCGAACAACTTTCATTCAAACTTCTTGAACCTGTAGCGGTAACGATTGATAGCCTGTCCGCTGCCTTGTGCTGCACCCCACGTAATGTGAAATTCATTCTTAGAAAATTGGAGGAACAAGGCTTCATCCATTGGCAGCCCGGGCGTGGTCGTGGACATCATTCGGCGTTAACGATGCTGCGTAGCATGAATGAAGCGCTGGAAGCGAGTTTTACCGAACTTTTAGGTAAAGGCAAAATGAAAGATGCCATTGAACTCATTGGAACTGTTCAGGTGGATGATAAATTGCGAGAACAGCTCATGCTTTCCCTCCATCAACAGATGGGATTTCACAGCCACGATGAAACTGCCTCTGGTCAGGATATTCTGCGCATCATGAGGTCCCGCCAGTTAGGTGATTTGGACCCAGCCTTTGTGTATACTGCATTTGAAACCTACCTATTAAGCCAGGTCTGTAATACGTTGATCACTTATGATGCCAAGACGGAATCATTCCTGCCAGCACTGGCTCACATGTGGGAGTGCAGCGAGGACCATCGCTTATGGACCTTCTATCTCCGAAAAGGTGTGCGTTTCCACAACGGCCGTGTCATGACGTCCCGGGATGTGCAAGCGACGTTGCAACGATTGATTGATGTACATAGTCCGTCCATCTGGTTATATCGGGATATCGAACGTGCAGAAGTAGCTGGTGATTACTGCATCAAGTTTGTTCTCCATCGTCCTAATCGATTCTTCTTGCATCTGTTCAGTTGTATTCGGATGACAATCCTGCCCTATGATTACAATGTAACCAATACATTAATTGGTACCGGTCCTTTTCTGATCTCTGAGCTGAATGAGGATGTGCTGGAGCTTACTGCTTTTGATGCTTACTACGGCATCCGGCCACATCTGGATCAAGTCCATTTCTGGTTTGTGCCTGACCTGAGTCCGAATGATCGCTATTATGAGCTACCGGGGACAGATCGATTGAGTCTCGCAACAGGCTGTGATCAGACGAACAGCATCAATTATCCGGCGCTGGGTTGTCAGTATATGCTGTTCAATTTTCACAAGGAAGGCATCCATCATCATCCCTTATTTCGACAAGCTTTGCGTATCGTCTATGATTCGGTCGCGCTTGTCCGAGATCTCGGTGGGAATCGGATCACACCGGCCAGCAGCTTTCTACCGTGGAAAAGTGCAGCCCGAGACTGGACTGTTGCCTCTCTTGAGCATGCTCGTGAATTGCTGCATAACTGTGGGTACCAGGGTGAGACGGTAACATTATCGTATAAACATAATAAGGATGCAGACGTTGCGGAGTGGTTCCAGTGTCGGGCAGAGTCCATCGGTCTGAACATCAGCATGCAGGCCGTTGTGGATTATTTCAACTCAGAGGAAACCACAAACGCGCAATTGATCCTCGCTGAAGAGATCCTGGAGGAAGATTGGCAGTACGGCATGATTCACTTTTTCAAAAACCTGTCCAACCATTTTCATATGTGTATGTCTCCTGCATTCCAGTCTCAATTGGATGACAAACTGGATCATTTCGCAACGCTTCATCGGGCAGACCGTACTGCGCTCCTGGATGAAGCTGAAGCCTTGCTACGTGATCACTGCTGGATCTTGCATGGCTGTCACATGAACAAGCAGGCCGAACTGGATCAGAGCATCTTCGGCATGCAGGTAGCAGAATTCGGTTATCTGGACATCTCCAAATTGTGGATCAAAAATCCTTAGAGATATGTGCATAAAAAAGCTGCTAGCCTATTTATAAACTGTACCCTATAGAGTAGATACTTTAAAAAAGTCTCTCTATGGGGTATTTTTGTTATATACCATGTACGAGACAAGGACGGAGAACGATTAATGAGTAAGAAAACATTTACAACAAGCGAACTAGAGCAACTTGCTACAAATCCCTATGTGAAGTCTGTTTCGACCAAGGGAATCACTTATACGGACGAGTTCAAACAACTCTTTATTACATTAAATCAGCAAGAAAGGCTGCCTAGAGAGATCTTTGAGACTTGTGGATTTGACGTTCAGATCATTGGAATGACTCGGGTCAAAGCCGCAGCCGACCGATGGAGAGCCAGTTACAACGAGCAAGGGGCTATAGGCTTACAAGATACACGAGGCAAACATTCAGGAGAGTCTCTAAAACGAGAGTTAACCTTGGCAGAAAAGAACGCGAAACTCGAAGCGCAGATTCACCTGCTCCAAGCAGAGAATGAACTCTTAAAAAAGATTCGCCTGGCCGAACGGGGGTGGAACCACGAGTAAAACTAACGCCTAGCCTTCGATACAGGTTAATCCGAACCGTGATTGAGAAATACCATCTTCAGCGAATGGTAAGTGTTCTGTGTGAGACTGCTGGGGTCTCCAAAAGCGGATATTACCGATACTGGAGCACTTCAGCCATTCACAGACGCACGAAGAAGGAACAGGTTGATGAGGAAATAGGTGTGTACATTCGTCAAGCCTTCCAGTTTAAGAAACGTAACAAGGGCGCTCGTTCCATTAAGATGACGCTGCAAGGACAATTTCAGATCATTTGGAATCTCAAGCGCATCCGAAGAATCATGAAAAAATACGATATTGTATGCCCTCATCGACGAGCTAATCCCTACAAACGAATGATGAAGGCAACCCATGAACATCGAACCATGCCTAACCTGTTACAACGCAACTTCAAACAAGGCATCCCGGGCAAAGTACTTCTAACAGATATTACATACTTAAGTTACGGCCAAGGGAAACGCGCCTATCTGTCCACCATTAAGGATAGTTCCACCAATGAAATTTTGGCTTATCATGTGTCGGAGCGAATGACGATGGATCTGGCGACAAACACGTTGCTTCACTTACAGAAAAATCGCAAATTCAAGAAGAGTCGTAATGCCTTCATTCATTCCGATCAAGGTACGCATTACACTCATCCGGATTTTCAGAAGAAAGTGAAACGGATGGGGCTTGGACAATCCATGTCAAGACGAGGAAATTGTTGGGATAACGCACCGCAGGAGTCGTTTTTTGGTCATTTTAAGGATGAAACTTCCTTAAAGAGCTATGCCACGTTAGACGAAGTCAAACGTGAAGTTAAAGCCTATATGACCTACTATAATCACTATAGATACCAGTGGAACCTAAAAAGGATGACCCCTGTACAATACAGAGATCATCTTCTTGAAGCCATATAGTTTTTTTTAGAAATGTCCTTTACATAGGGTACAGTTTATTATATAAGCTAGCAGCTTTTTGCTCATGAATCCATTTTTAGCGCGCTCAGAGATTATTTTTGATGTAATAGGTCTCCAATGCTTGCATAATGGACTCAATTTTTATCGGTTTGCTGACATACGCATCCATGCCTGCCTTCAAGCAGTTCTCCATGTCTCCTCTTACGGCATTTGCAGTCACCGCAATAATATATGGACAATCCTCAGAGGACTTTAATTCTTTAATCATTTTTGTCGCTTCGAATCCATCCAGTCTTGGCATATGCACATCCATGAAGACAATATCGTATGCATTGTGTTTGACCGCCTCAACCGCCTCAACACCGTCCACGACATGATCCACAACATGTCCTTTTTTCTCGATTATTCTGCTAAGGACGAGTTGGTTCACTTCATTGTCTTCTGCAATTAAAATCCGCAAAGCGGATGTTCTGTTCTTTTTCTGTTGTTGATCTAACCTGTTGCCCTCTTCACCGTTCGTTAATTTAAAGCGTGCAGTAAATACAAATATTGTACCCGGCTCATCCGATTCCTCGATCCAGATATCTCCCTGCATAAGCTCCACCAATTTTTTGCTAATGGCAAGGCCAAGACCCGTGCCCTGAGGTTTGCGAGTCATGAAATTCTCCAGTTGGTAGAATGGCTCAAATAATTGTTGTTTTCTCTCAACCGGAATCCCAATACCCGAATCCTTCACTTTAAAATAAAGCTGTACGGTATTGCCACACTTCTCCTTAATGCCAACGTCAATTTCAACGCCGCCCTCTGAAGTGAACTTAACCGCGTTGCCAATGATATTGGTAAGTACCTGTTTAAGACGGTAAGCATCACCATACACAGGAGTCGGAATGGCGTCATCTACGCACATACGAACATCCAACTTCTTTTCGCGAGCCAGTGGTTTTACGATTTGCACGGTCTCTGTGACGATTTCTGCGAGATCAAAAGGATCATCTACCAGATCGGTTTTGCCTGACTCAATTTTGGAAAAATCAAGAATATCATTAATGATGGCGAGTAAGGAATCTCCGCTCTTCTGGATGATTTCGATATATTCCTTCTGTTCCCCGCTAAGACCAGGGGTATCCAGAAGCAAATCCGTCATCCCAATTACACCGTTCATTGGTGTACGAATTTCATGACTCATCATCGCAAGAAACTCACTTTTGGCCTTATTCATTCTCTCGGCTGTCTCTTTGGCAACTAGCAGCTTCTTCTGCTCCGTAATATCCTTTGCAATCAAGTAGTACCCGACATTAGAGTTATTAATAATGATCGGAGCAAGCGTAGCCAAGACTTCTGTCTCGGTTCCATCCGTATGACGAACAACATTGATTTCCTTTTCGGCCAACTCATTGTTACTGCGCAGGATCAGACCGAGATTACTCGCTCCAATAAATCTGCTTATGCTTGTATCGATCATTTCAGCCACGGGACAACCCGTCAGTTTCACCGCTACTGGATTCGCATTCATAATATTACCATCCATGTTAAACGAGATAATGGCGTCGTGATTATATTTCTTAAGTGAAGTGTATCGCTCCACAGATTCCTGCAATTTAAATTCAATACGTTTACGTTCAGTGATATCCTGTAGTGTTCCGTTCAGCTGAACTGGTTGCTGATATTCATCGAGCGTGATCAGCCCGCGTAAGTGAAGATACTTCTCACTTCCATCAGAGCTACTGTGCTTGTATTCAAAATCAAGCGGTTTTCCTTGTTTTACCCATTGCAATTGTTCTTGTAAAGAAGCTATGTCTGCAGCATTCATAACTTTAAAAACATCATTTGCACAGTATGATTTACGGGTGCGCTCAAGCTCAAAAATCTCAAAAATCTGATCGGAAAGCGCGATCTGGTCTTTGACCATATCCCACTCCCAACTGCCAATCAAAGCGATGCGTTCAGCCTCTGCACTGATGTCTTTATGTTTTTTTCGTTCGGATACATCTCGTCCAATCGAAAGAATCTGCTGTCCATGCTCAGCATCACCAAAGACCTTGTATGTGGTCTCGAACCACAGATAATGTCCCTCTTTATGACGGACCCTGATATTCAACAGATTTCCTTTAGTCAAGTCCATCTGTGAGATCCGTTCCACATCTTGTGGGTGAAAATATGCATCATTATTTTGACCAATCACTTCTTCTGGCGAATAACCCAACAAAAGTTGGACTGAGGGAGAGCAGAATCGACAAACGCCCTCCTGATCAGCAATATAGATGATCTCCTGAGCATGATCTGTAATAAGTTTGAACATCTCTTCACTATGCAGAAGTTTTTGTTCAGACATTTTGCGGTCAGTTATATCAACAATATGGCAAATGAAGTAAAGAGGTTCATCCGTAATTTCACTACGAACTAATGAAACATGCAATGAAATCCATAAGATGTTACCTTTTTTATGAATATAACGTTTTTCATATTGATACTCTTTCGATTTCCCTTCGAATAACTCGCAATTATAGATCACATCTTGTGGTGAATCATCCGGATGCGTAATATCCTGGTAGGTGAGCTTCGTTAATTCCTCATACGTATAACCCAGCATACAGCAAAATGCGGGATTCACTTTTCTCCATTCTCCTGTCGAAGCAACGAGTGCAATTCCAATAGGTGCTTGGTTGTATATCTGCTCGAACAATTCGTGATGGTCGACCTTTTGAACCTGCATTGTAAACTCTCCTTTTGGCATATAAACTCATGTTATAAATAGTCGAAAGTTAATTTTAATTGGAAGGAAGTTGTTCCACAAAGGATCGGTTTGTTTTAAAACCATAATACCAGCTTAGTACCCAAAAATTGAGTTATTGAAACATATCTTTTCAAAAGTTTGGTGTCTACAAAGTCAAACAAGGCCTGGAATCCATCCAATGGAATCCCGACCTTTGTCATTATATATCATAATAAGTCATATGCAACACGGAATCGTTAGTAAAACGGGTTAGCGCTCGCGACCAATAAGATAATCCAATAAATGTCTCAGGAAGGGAATAGGTTTCGGCATCTCGTTCAATGCATCTGTAGCAAGACAATAATGCTCCCACATCGCTTTCTTCGCGCCTTCATCACCCAGAATAGACACAAAGGTTGAATTGTTGTTCCGCTCATCCTGACCTGCAGGTTTCCCAAGAATGAGGTGATTTCCCTCGAAATCCAGCAAGTCGTCCTTGATCTGGAAGGCGATCCCTGCATGATAAGCGAACTTTTTCAGCGCAGCCATCTCCGGTTCCTTCACTTGGGCAAGTATCGCTGGCATAACCAAGGCAGCTTCGAAGGCAATGCCAGTTTTGTAAAAACAGATCATGTTCAACTGCTCCAGCGTCAATGGCTTGCCCTTGGAGTTCAGATCCATCGCCTGCCCCATACACATATCCTCTGCTTTTTCAGCTGAATATTGAATGAGAGTGAGCACGGTGGCCGCATCAAAGCGATCCAATGATGACTGTTCTCCAATTGCCTTCTGAATGAGAAACAGGCCCGTGAGCTCCGCTGTGGCGCTATTGTGTACCTGATGCAGCGTGGAACGTCCACGCCTTGTCGAAGCATTATCCTGCGTAGGCAGATCATCAAAGATCAGGGAAGCGGTATGCATGTACTCCAATGATCTTAGCAGCGGAACGATGGATGATTCATGAAGACCATACTCGCGCACGCCCATAACCCAAGTTAATATCGGACGTAGCCTTTTTCCGTCGCCCTGCAAGCTGTAATTGGCCGCATCGATCAGCGTTTCTTTCATCTCATGAAGTCCACCTGGCTTGGCTATCTGCAACTCCACATTAATCTGTTCGCGAACCGTTCGAATGGTCTGCTTGAACTCCTCTTTCTCCTGCTTGTCATTTCTCAATTGAAGCACGACCTGATCCCGTAACAATTTATCAAGGAAATCAACGTCATCTGCTTTTCGCACCATCTGTTGAACCAGTTGATTGAATTCAGGCTGCCCAGAGGCAAAGATCGTCATCACTTCATCATATTTTTGCTGCCCCAACCGTTCTTTACAACGCTTCAGCCCGTTGATCGCACGATCCAGTATAACCTCACGGGTCTTGGCATCCGAGTTATATACATCATGGATTAGATGAGAGATGACTGCCCAATACAATTCATATGGATTAATCAAGTCGGGACGCAAATCTCGATACTTCAAATAGTACGTATATGGAGTTACTGCCCCTTCTTCCATATCGTCAAACATATCAGCAAAATCATCGGCCAACTGATTATATATCCCGTAATAGAACGTCCGCAGATCAAATCCTTCATCCACTGGTGCACTGAGAACAGACCGGACGATTAATCGGGAAGAAGAAGATTTGATAATAATCGGAATGTACAATTCTTCATTCGTATAATTCGCATTGGCTAATTTCTTGTTGCGATCGATCTCCTGAGACTGAAAGAATACATAGGATTGCTCTAAAAACGTGCGCTGTTTCTCTGGATGCTGATAGTCCTTAATGTACTCAAATGCTTCCCGAAGCTCGGAATGTACATATTCAATTACTTCAAGATTGCTGCCTTTCCACTCTCCCAGATCAGGGACGACCCCGGTAAGAAGTGCATCACGTATCATCAGGGAATATTGTTCTTTTTCCTGAACAGTCAAAGCTTGAGAATCCAGCAGATCATCCACAAATGGATACGTCAAACCGTACGAATAACCAAGTCGAATCGCCGCATCAAATCTCCGGGCCCGTTCTTCTGGTGGTGTCTGCTCGTTCATCTCATCGTCCACATGAAGGACCACGCCCAGAATGATCTTAATGAGCTTCCGTTGCGCCTGCTCTGCATCCAGCTCCTTCGGAATGTTGGATGCTACATGCTTTAATTTGTTCATCACCCAGATGACAGCCGTTTCAATGTGCTCCTTCTGTCCCCAGCGGTACAACGCAGCCAGACTGATATAATCAGGCTGTCCTTTGCACCCAGTAGCGGAGCCCATAAAGTATTTTTTGGTATTCTGGACAACGTGCTGAATTCGGGCCTGCGTACCCGGAGAATCAAGGGCTTGCCCCAGATCCCGCATATAAATATAGGAGATACTCCGATCCAGGTAATCATCCAGCTTTCCTGTAGTATTCAGCCAGTGGATATATCTATGAACATCCCGGGGATCCGGTTTTCTTTTGCTAGGTGATAAAAGAGAAAGCCAGGCAAAACGATGAATATGTTTTTTTTGCCATACATGAATATCTTGGGTAAGTGCTGTTGTATACGTATTATCGTTAAGTTGCTGCCTAAGAGAAGTAAAATACTGAGATGCTTTCTGCTCAGCTAGCCGATATCCTGCATCAGCCTGTTCTGTAAGTACGTTATTCATAGGGTGGATACCTCAACTTCTATTAATGTTAAACATGTATCCATGAAAGGAGATGAGGTGCTCCATGGACGAAAACTGAACTCATTTGATCGTGTATCCAACGCTTCAGCTCATGTTCATAACCTTTATACGGCGATCCAACCGTTTGGTTACGAAATCGTCACTGTTCATTCCCATATACGTGGTTTTACAGAATGGATGACCAGACTTTGACCGCTGTAATGGCGATAAGTACGATTAATGCATATCGAAGTACCCTCACATTGATCATCGAACTAACCCGTGAACCAAGGGATGCCCCGAGCAAACTGCCGATCACCGTATAGATGATGGGTTCCATCGGAATGTCTTCACCCGTAATTTTCCCTATAACGCCGCCGATTGCAGAGATAAATACAATCGCCAGTGAAGAAGCAATCGTCGTTCGTACGGGGATGTTGAGAATCGTCAGCATGATAGGAATAAGGATAAAGGCACCACCCGCACCAACAATTCCTGATACAATACCTACTGCAAAAGCAGTGCCTGCTGCAATCCATCGGTTAAACACCAGTGGAGCTGAGGTATCAAGCTTTCCCTTTCCGGGAATCAGCATAAGCACAATCGCCATGATCGCCAGAATGCCATAGATCAGATTAATAACCCTTCCGTCCAGATGACCGGATATGAACCCGCCGATCAGACTGCCAGCAAGAATGCTGGAGCCCATGTATAGCACCAAACCGCGGTGAACGATCGCCCCACCACTTCTACCCGTTCGTACTTTTCTGCGGAATGCAATCACACCGGCAAGTGAAGCGAAAAACACTTGAAACATACTAATCGACGATACCTGATGTGCTGAGAACGGCTCCAATCCCATCCAGGATGGAACATATAACAGCAGCGGATAATTGATAATGGCCCCACCAATACCCAACAAACCGGAGAAGAATGAACCGACCAGACCCAGTATAAACATGATGACAAAAAGCAGAAGATCCATCGGTTATGCGCTTCCTTTCGTGCAATATAAATCTCATTTCGATATCACTCAAAAGTGCTATACACACCGAATATTATCCGTTATAATAAAAACCAAGTAAATTAATCCGAAATGAGTGATTAAGCATGTTTAACGTGTTGAAGACTCTTTTTGAAAATAAATGTCCACAGTGCAACGAAAAATTACAAGTTCATAACGATGCGCTATGTTCGACGAAAACTTGTTCTCAATGTCATTACAAAGAAGAGAGTTATGGCTCTCTTGGCGTTCGAATTGTATATGACACCACAAAATGATAAAAAGCTATAGCCTTGTTAATTGTATCACGATCTCTGAATTTTCGGGATGATTCGACAAACTTATTTCCCTCTCACATGCTACGATTACTTTATAATGAAAATACAAAAACGGTGCAAAACGAATAAATCGTTCTGCACCGTTTTTCTGTTTTTTTGAGATGAGTTGCCTTAATTATAAAAGGGGACTTATTTGGTTTTGAAGCTGAGGAATCCATCATCTACGGCTACGGTTGTACCGTTCACTGCGCTTGCTGCATCACTGAACAGGAAGGTAACCACACTGGCTACTTTCTCTGGTTGAATGAGCTCTCCACGCATATGTTGAGTAGCAAGCGCATCCTTCATGGCTTGGTCATCACCCAGAATCGGTGTTTCGATAAAACCAGGTGCTACACCAACTACACGAATTCCATGTTCAGCAAGTTCCAATGCACCGGATTTGGACATCATAACAACCGCAGCCTTAGCTGCGTTGTAGTTGAAGCTGCCTACTGCAGCAACACTTCCATAGATCGAAGCTGTATTTACAATGGTACCTTGTACATTTAATTCAACCATTTTTTTCGCGCCATAATACATACCGTAGTATACACTGTGCTGATCTACATCAATGACTCTGTGATAGGATTCCGGGTCCATCTCCAGAAATGGCTTCACAAGTCCAATGCCTGCGTTATTGAAAATACCGCTCAATGTACCATATTGCTCTACGGTCCAGTCGATCAGGGCTTTGATCTCGTCCCCCTTGGATACATCCACTTTGTACGCGCCCGCTGTTCCGCCTGCTGCTTCAATCTCTGCCGCAAGCTTCTTCGCTCCGTCTTCATTATAGTCAGCGACAACAATAGTCGCACCTTGATCCGAAAGTTGAAGTGCTGTCTCTTTACCAATACCACTTGCTCCACCTGTAATAATGATTACTTTTCCATTGTGTTGAGTCATGACACCGTTCTCCTTTGGCAAAATATATTTAAGGGCAGTTCAAAACTTATAGTAAGTAACTATATTTTATTAACTTATATACTTATCATACGCCTCTGTCCCAACCTTGTCAAACCATAGATCATCTTCACATAAATATGAGATAAATGTCATATACATCTCCTATTTACATGATATAGTCTAGCTCCTGTGATATTAAATATGCATCCGTTTGGGAAATAAAAAAGCGAGCATAACGGTAATTCAATCATTCCGATATCTCGCCCTTATAAAATATTGAAAATTAATTCAACTTATTCACCCTGAAGTCCGCTAAGCGGATCTTTCAAATTATTGATGTTCGTGATCAGTTCAGGAATGCCTGTCTTCTCCCAATTTTCTGCCGTAAAACCTTGTTCTGCAATTGTATTCTCGAAATTGTCCACGACTTCTGTTAATTGTGTATTATAACTAACCAGATTCTCATGAATGCTCTCTCCTATTGCAGGAGCAGTCAACTGAGAAAATTCACTTGCTTCTGCTTGGATCAGATCGATTTTCTCCTGAATCTGCGTTGTAATCTCCGGATTATTCACCGCACCCGATGCGAGCTCTTGCAGATCAGCCCCGGCGTTTGATACCTGTTCTATATAATCAGTAGCCCCACTCACATAATTTAAACTTTGATTAGCTTGTTCCACGACTGAACAGGCTGAAATCAAAAGAATACTTGATGCAATAAGACCTGTCATCATTAATGTGTGCTTTCTTTTTCTTATGAACATGATCATCTCCCTTTCTCCTAATCGGAATCCTTGTTCCAAGTCCATGATACCTGTTCAGACTGCTTCATTGCAAATGGGTCTGCAGCCAGCGTTATTAACATGTATAATAGTAAAATCACACGGTAAAGGGATGTCATGATTATGCTTCAAGCCTTGAACCAACGCTTGAACCGCATCATGCCACTGATTACCCCAATCAGTATTATTATTGGCGTGTTATGCGGGAGTTTTCTTTCTTCTTATACCTTTTTATCCCCTTGGCTTTTTGCGTTCATGACGTTCGCTGGAAGTATCAGTCTGGGGATACGGGATTTTGTGAACGTGCTGAAGAAGCCGTTCCCCCTGTTTGTATGTCTGTTTATTTTGCATTTGGCGATGCCTCTAATTGCTCTTGGTATGGGTCATTTGGTTTTCCCTACAGATGCGTATACCATAACAGGACTTGTTCTGGCAGCCGTGATTCCGACAGGAATAAGCAGCTTCATCTGGGTCAGTATATATCGGGGCAATATCGCACTTACGCTATCCATCATCCTGATTGATACCATGCTTGCTCCTTTTGTAGTGCCAGGAGTGTTATCCCTGTTAATCGGAACCAGTGTCACACTGGATACGGCAGCCATGATGAGCAGTCTGTTCTGGATGATTGTTGTGCCATCCCTGCTCGGTATGCTGCTGAATGAGTGGACCAAAGGCGCCATTGTCCCGGTCTGGGGACCGAGGTTGAATCCGTTGTCCAAATTGTTCATGGCATCAGTCGTCGCGATTAACGGATCTGTCGTTGCACCTTACTTGGCTGATTTCAACTGGAAGTTGGCTGGACTTGCGGTCATCATTATTTTCCTGGCATCAGTCGGTTATGCACTAAGTTACTTCATCGCCCGATTGTTGGGCTGGAATGAGGCTGATCAGGTCGCACTGGTGTTCAATGGAGGGATGCGTAATATCAGCGCAGGTGCAGTACTCGCTGTTTCGTATTTTCCGCCACCAGTTGCTGTCCCGGTTGTGCTTGGCATGGTATTTCAACAGATGCTTGCTTCATTAACAGGTTATCTGCTCGGTCGTCGCTCTCAGCTTCTGCAAAAGTCGGATAAGACATCTGCGGCCTAACAAAATACTGGAATGTAAAAAAACGCCGACACAATTGTCGGCGTTTTTCGTTACTATAACCCTCTACTGTTATCTCTGCTGTATTCTCTGTAGTCTCTTTAATTTAATTCTGCCCATTCTGGTCCCTGCCCACAATAGAAAAAAACCATCAACGAGTGATGGTTATTTTTCTAATCATTTTTTTCAAAAATCTGCTGTTGCTCATGGTACTTAGTACACTTATTTCGGCTGAATATATCCTTCAGCTTTAAGCAGTTCTGCGATCAGAACCGCACCACCTGCCGCTCCACGGAGCGTGTTGTGGGACAATCCCACGAATTTGTAATCATAGAGTGAGTCTTCGCGCAGTCGGCCTGTGGAGACACCCATTCCGCGTTCGATGTCACGATCCAGTTTCGTCTGTGGTCTGTTTTCTTCTTCAAAATACGTAATGAATTGTTTCGGTGCGCTTGGCAGAGCCAGCTCTTGTGGACGGCCTTTGAACTGCAACCAACGCTCCAGAATTTCGTCTTTGCTTGGTTTTTTCTCGAAGTTTACAAACACCGTAGCCAGATGTCCATCCGTTACCGGTACACGAATACATTGTGTTGTAATTAATGGGGCAGATGCTTTGACGATCTGGTTGTTCTCAATGCAACCCCAGATCCGCAGTGGTTCCTGCTCACTCTTCTCTTCTTCGCCACCGATGTATGGAATGACATTATCAAGCATATCTGGCCAGTCCGTAAAGTTTTTACCTGCTCCCGAAATTGCTTGATACGTGGAAGCAACAACCTGAGTCGGATTGAACTCACGCAAAGCGTGCAGTGCTGGCACATAGCTCTGAATTGAGCAGTTTGGTTTTACAGCAATGAATCCGGTTTTTGTGCCCAGTCGTTTGCGTTGAGCTTCAATCACGTCCAGATGTCCCGGGTTAATCTCAGGGATTACCATGGGTACATCTGCTGTCCAGCGGTGAGCGGAGTTGTTGGACACGACAGGTGTGCCTGTTCTAGCGTAAGCTTCTTCGAGCGCTTGAATCTCATTCTTTTTCATATCAACCGCGCAGAAAATAAAATCAACCTGACTGGCAAAAGCCTCTACCTGGGAAGCATCCTGAACAACGATTTTCTTCACCGCTTCCGGAATAGGAACTGCGAGTTTCCATCTGCCTTGTACGGATTCTTCATATGTTTTACCTGCCGAATTGGCGCTTGCAGAAATAGCTGTTACTTCAAACCATGGATGCTGATCAAGCAGGTCCACAAAACGTTGACCTACCATTCCCGTTCCTCCGACGATACCGACTTTCAATTTTGCTGACATTCAATCATCATTTCCTTTCGGTTTGAGTGATTCTTCTCTTGAATCAATATCATAACTCACTAAAAACGTATTATGAAATGGACTCCTTAATTAACACTATTCAGGCAATTCCAAAGCGTGTAGTCACAGCCCCGGAAAAACCAAAAAATCCCATCCCCAAGACAATAAGTCTCAGGGACGAGATTGAACTCTCGTGGTACCACCCAGATTCGCCGATATGTCACCATATCCGCCTCTTCAAGTAAAGGTTTACAACCATGTTGCTAGCTGTAGACCGTTCATACTCTAGCTCTGTAACAGGAGCTCCTGTCACACCATCCCTTAATGCTAAGTTCCGATGTGCTGCTCTGAGTCTTTATTCAATAAAAGATTCTTTACTCCTTTTCAGCTGCCGGAGCTCTCTTTGAAAGAATGAATTTTATCTACTCGTCTCTTCGTCGCATTTGATATTGCGATTATAATATCAAAATTACTGTGATGAAGTAAACACATTTTTTTTAGATCATGGAATTTATATGTTTCCAGCAGAGCTGAACCATTGTTTATCGCAAGAAAACTTCAGCTAAATGCGGTCTGTCTTCTGTGAAAAGTACATGATAGACGTTTTTATTATAATATACTGCAAATAGCTATTTCCTTACTGCTTTTTGGCAACCATCGCATATGTTCCCAGAGGACTCCCAGGCCCCAAGGCATGATGTGTCCTAAGTAATTTCAGTTCGGACAGAAGAAGTGTTTTCACTTTGTCCGGGATCGGGAGCATTTGCAGTTCCACAGGCGCTTCTGCCAGTGTCATTTCGGTTTCCCAGTGACCGTCCTGTAGCTCGGGAGAATGGATCGAAGTCTCTTCCTTAATCGTCCAGCCTGCTGCAGAGACAAGCTCTTGGATATCCTCCGGTGTAAAAAGCGTGCGCACATTGGAGAAGCTGTTCTCCTTGTAACATTCGACCTGGGACTGAATCAGAACGGATAACCAATGTGAGAGCTGGCTCACATCTGTAACTCGCGCATCCCATTCTGCGAAACATAACTGATGCCCCCACGTCCTAACCTTGCTAAGAATCTGGGCGAGTTCGTCAAACGATCTCAAGTACCAAGAACAATGGGAAAGTACGATCACATCAAACTCATTCTCGGCAAATTGAGCCTGATCACTTAGAATGTCGTAGTCATAATCCATTCGAATCCGATCACCCAGTGGAGATCTCCGTAGCTTGGCTGCCGCTTCGCCTACGGTCAGTGGTGCACCATAATCCTCTGGTGCAATATCTACACCATGAACGTACCCATTCTCCCCCACCAGATGTGCAAGCACGGCCGTTGTATCTCCCTGACCACATCCGATTTCCAGAACGCGGCTGCCTTCCTGTATCCCCCAAAAGAGTCCCAGTTTCATCCGATGCTCGGTCTGAATGTATTGAATGGCGGCGTTGTCCTCCACGTCCATATACTTAATAAGGTCCCTGATGATAGATTCATTCATAATTCTTCACCCCTCAAACAGCAACTTAAATTTCTTGCTTATTGTAGCGTTACAGGCTGCATTGCACAATGCTAGAGTCTTGACAGAACCATGGCACAAACGAGATCCCGCCCTACAGTACATCTAAACCTCTACTATATATCAATTCCTATGCCCACTGGGTTGCAAGGCTCTGAAGATATGGTGTCAGCATGGGCTGTAATTCCTTGCGCATCAGTCCGATCTCCAAGATCGCCTGAATATATCCGAATTGATCGCCTATATCGTAGCGATGCCCCTCCAGTTCAAGGGCCAACAGTTCCTCCACCTGACTTACTTCTTTTAAGGCATCCGTTAACTGATATTCCCCTCCAGCCCCTCTCTCGATCTGATCCAGAATAGGAAAGATGGAAGGTTTCAGAATGTATCGTCCCATTACAGCTGTTCGGGATGGCGCTTCTCCAAGGGAAGGTTTTTCGACCAGATTGGTGACCCGGTGAACCCGGTCCTCTGCACCCTTCGAATCTATGATGCCATATTTGCTCACATTTGCCGCGTCTACCTGACGGACACCAATGATCTGGTTGCCTGTCTTTTCATAGAGATGGACCATCTGTGCAAGTGCAGGCGGATCAGACACCATAATGTCATCTCCCAGCAATACAGCGAAGGCATCATCTCCTACAAATTGCCGTGCGCACCCAATGGCATGCCCCAGACCCAGCGGTTCTTTTTGACGAATAAAATGAATATTGGCCATCTCGCTGATAGCCTGCACCTCTTCCAGTAAAGACTGTTTGCCCTTGGCATATAAAGAGTGTTCAAGTTCAACCGATTTATCAAAATGGTCCTCTATGGATTTTTTGTTGCGTCCGGTCACAATGAGGATATTCTCAATGCCTGATTGCACTGCTTCTTCAACAATGTATTGGATGGCCGGTTTGTCAACAATCGGTAACATCTCTTTGGGCTGTGCTTTCGTCGCTGGCAGGAAACGGGTTCCGAGACCCGCTGCCGGAATAACTGCTTTCTTAATTCGCATATCATCATAGACTCCTTTCATATGTTCGTTGTACGAAACACCCAATATCTGCTGGCCATATAGTTCAGAACCATCCCCATCAAGGTCGCCAGGATTTTACTCATCACGAGACTCCAACCCAGCATATCGTGCAAAGTCATCAGTATGAGAGCGGATAACGCGAGAACGATAAGATTGGTGATTAGAAAACGAATAAGTTTCGCTCTATCACTCCCTCCTCGTGCCGTATCTCGAAAAGTCCATCTGCCGTTCAGCCAATAACTGTTCGCAACACCGCAGCTGTACGAGATTACTTGAGCCATCAGAACCGGTACACCGACCACCGCAAGCAAAGCAAACACCACCGCATCCACTGCCGTATTTGCAACACCCACAATACCGAACTTGAAGAGTGTCACCAGACGCTTAGTCATGATGAGCAACTCGGGCTGTCAATCGGGATTGTGCTTGCTGGCCCTCGGCATGAACCACATCTCTCACAATGTATAGTGGACGCGCCTTGGTCTCATCATAGATCCGGCCCACGTACTCGCCCAGAATGCCCAGCATGATCAGGATGAATCCGTTAAACATCAGCATGATACTCACAATAGATGGCCATCCCTTAATGGTTGAATCCGTAAAGATTGCCGAACCAATAACCGTTAACATATAGATAAATCCGCCAACCGACAGGATCGCACCTACATAACCTGCGAGTTTGAGCGGTTTATACGAAAATGAAGTAATACCGTCCAGGCTCAGTTTCAGCATGCGTTTTAGCGGATATTTTGTTTCACCTGCCAGACGTTCATCGCGTTCATATTCAATCGCAGTCTGACGAAATCCGACCCAACTGACCAACCCGCGCACAAACCGGTTTTTCTCCGGAAGACGTTTCATCTCATCACATACTTTGCGGTCAATCAGGCGAAAATCTCCGGTGTCCACTGGAATATCCGTATCCGTCGACGCACGCAGTACACGGTAGAACAGACTTGCCGACCATTTCTTGAAGCGAGTTTCACCGCTTCGTCTGGTGCGACGGGCATATACGACTTCATAGCCCTCTTTCCATTTGGCGATCATATCCAGTATCAGTTCGGGAGGGTCCTGCAGATCCGCATCAATAATAACGACCGCATCCCCCACTGCATAATCCATGCCCGCTGTTATCGCAATCTGATGTCCGAAGTTACGGGCAAAATCAATCAGTTTCACACTCTCGTCCCAACGGGCGTAGTCACGGATCATTAGAGCACTTCGATCCATGCTGCCATCATTGACAAACAACAGTTCATAACTCTCTCCTGTGCTGCCCATGACCTTCTTCAGGCGTCGATAAGTCTCCTCGATCACCGCTTCTTCGTTATACATGGGAATAATAATGCTATATCGGTACGCGTGAGCCATGTTTGTCCCCTCCCTTTTCCCATGGACTTCGTCCGAGATTTTCACTCTATACAAACTGCACACTTCGATGACAGAACAACCCTCCAATCGCTGTTATCCCCAGATTTTTTGATTCCCTTTATAAAGGGAAAATCCGGGGATAGCGTATGCTTCCGATGTAGCTTTCTTGCAGAAAGCTTGTAGGCGAACGCTTCGCTTTTTCAGTTTTTTTCTGTCCTCTCCGTTATCGTGTAAATGATAAGTTCAATTTATATAGCTACAATTTCACTTCGTACAAGGTCGTCTGTCCGCCGAATCCAAATCCAGCTCTGTTTCCGGTGTCTCCGTTATCCGTAGATCCGCTGTCGGTGCCTGTCTGCCATTCTGACGTTGGAATCTCGGTTCCGTGCTCTTTGATCCAATCGCTAATTTCCGAGTTCCCTCCGCGGCCACCCATGCCACCAACCATGAAGTATTTCACTTGCCCGCTCTTGACGAGTTGCTCAAGTTCCTCTGTTGTGTACACCGGGTCTGATCCGGAAAAACCTCCAAGCGTAATGACCGCTGCTCTTTCATCGATAATATAAGGTGCTGCCTGATTATAGTCTGTTGTGGCGAAGAGATACGTTTCGCCTGTATTGTGCTCTTTCAGATAAATCAGTGTAGCTGTATCCACTTCTTCGTTACGGTTGCCCATTCCGCCACGGCCACCCATTGCAGGCATTTCTGTGTCTCCTGCACCGTTACCCATCGGCATACCCATTCCTGCTCCACCAAACATACCATTGGAACCAGTAGGTCCTGCTGCAGGAATCATGCTGTTGCCACCATAAGTAATTGGGGTGAATGCCCAGTAGATTGGACCGATCAGCATCACCATGAATCCCGCGATAATGAAGCTCTGTTTCCATCGATGTGTGCGATGAAGCATAACGATTAGGATAACCGTGATCAGAATGCCTGCGATCAATTCACTAATGGACCAGCCTGCACCAATCGTATCGTTATACACCTGCATGATATACCAGCCGAACAGAGTCGTCAGCAGCAGGGACACCGGAAGCAACCATGCCTGCCATCCATCGCGATCACGATATGATTTCCACATCGCTACAAATCCTGCGCCAGTCAGCGCCGCAATTGGAGGTGCAAGCATAATCAGATAATATTGATGGAAGAAACCTGCCACACTGAAAAAGGCTGCAACGGGAAGCAGCCAGGCTAGCCAGAACAAGGCTTCCTTGTGTTTATTGGTTATATTTCTCCGTCTTAATCCTGCAAATATGGCAATGCATCCAAGCAGCACAACTGGCAACAGCCAGCTAGCTTGACCTGACAGTTCAGTCTGGAACAGACGCAGAGGACCTTTCTCCCCTGTTCCAAACATTCCGCCCATGCCACCGCCGAAATTTCTTCCGTTTGGCATTTCGATATCATTCGGCATCTGCCCGCTCGGGAAATTGCCATTCGGCCCATTCATGCCACCCATGGTGTTCAAGCCATTCGAACCATTCGTATTATCGTTATCCGGTGCATTGACATCTTGCCCAGCACCAGGAACACCACTGCCTGTCTGATTAAGGTCTGAAGACAAGTCTTCTCGATTTCCCCGATTATTTCCCTGTCACATACCATTTGGCATACCTGCGTTACCTGCAGTATTCTGCTGACCCGTTAGGCGAGCCAGACCATTGTATCCAAAGGCGAGTTCCATGACCGAGTTTGTTTCACTGCTTCCGATATAAGGCCGCTCGTCTTCGGGTATAGAATCCACAGTGACCGCCCAGGATAAGGAAACGACCGCCAGAACCGCTGTGCTGCCGATCAGCAGGATGATCTTCCTTCTCCATTTCGCCTGAAATGCAAGCAGATAAAGCAAGTAAAAAGCCGGGAGAATCATGTAGGCTTGAAGCATTTTCATATTAAAGGCTACGCCTATTAACCCAAAAGCAACCAGAATGCGCCAAGTACTGCCTTGTTTGCTGCCTTTGAACAAAAACCATGAACCCAGCAGTAGTGTAAACACCAGCATGCTGTCAATATTGTTGGTCCGACTGACTGCAGCCACAACTGGCACAGTTGCCATCGCAAGTGCCGAGATTCGTGCTGCTGCAAGTCCATATGTAGGTTTCACCATGAAATAGATCAGGAGCACCGAACCGATTCCCGCTAATACCTGCGGCAAAATAACACTCCATCCGTGCAATCCAAAGACATAGGCAAAGGCCGTCTGAATCCAGAAGACAACTGGTGGTTTATCTACAGTGACCGAGCCTGCTGAGTCTAGTGAAGCATAGAAAAAGTTATGGAAGTTGCTGAGCATACTCCCAACGGCAGTCGTATAATAGGAATTGGCATATTGATCGTTCCAGATACCGTACCCATTCAGAAATGCCGCCAGTAATACAATCGGCAGAAGGACAAGATCCATCCTTCTTTTGGTGTTATTCAAAGTTAATCACTCCTTCAAATTTCTTCATGTCTAGTATTGTGACATGCCAAAATAAAACTGGGATGAGTGCCCGCTGAATGTTGTCTGAGGATAATTCACAATCCTTTCAGCTAAATTTCAGTTTGGCAAGCGATAATACAACATACAGTCCCTCTCCATTGAGGGAGAACTATAGATGGAATCAAGCAAGGAGGAGCGGCACATAATGAAGCTTAGCAGCGGAATTAAAATACTATTGGCTGATGATGAACCGCATATTTTACAATTTCTAGATCTTGGATTAAGCAATGAGGGCTTTGATGTGCGCACCGCACCGGATGGAGCGGCTGCGCTTGAGTTAGCGCTTGAATTCAAGCCACATATGGCTATTCTGGATGTCATGATGCCAGAGATGGATGGATTCGAAGTGGTCGAGCGTCTGCGCAAGACCGGTGCCGAGGTTGGCGTAATTATGCTGACAGCGAAGGACGAAGTCGAGAACCGGGTTAAGGGCCTTTGGTTAGGTGCTGACGATTACATGATCAAACCCTTTGCCTTTGATGAGCTGCTCGCCCGGATTCAGGCCAGACTGCGTAATCAATTTCCTTTATTAATAGGAGCCGTCACCCACGGTCCCTTCCGAATTGATGATCAGCGCAAAGAAATCACCTATCAGAATCAGGTTCTGGAGCTATCTCCTACCGAATACGAATTGCTAAAATTAATTGTGCTTAATCATGGGATTGTACTGAGCAAAGCGACCATTTTGAGTCGGGTGTGGGGGTATGATTTTGGCGGGGAAGAAAATATTGTGGAGGTATACGTTCGCTCCTTGCGTGACAAACTCGGGGATAAAGAGCATAAACTCATCCGCACGCTTCGGGGTGTCGGGTACAGGGTGGATCTTTAATGAACTCTCTGCCTAAGAAAAATAAACTTCGTTTAAGACGTCTCCACCAATGGATCTGGCCTCATTCATTGCGTTCTCAATTGCTCTCACGTTCCCTGTTCGTGCTTGCCGGGCTGTTATTGTTAATCGGTATTCTGCAATTTTGGATCATGGAAAGTTTTCTCTACCGGAATCAGGCGAAAACCATGGAAGAACAGCTTATGTCCATGCCCCCGGTTTGGCTCGGTATCCAGTCCCGTAGTGGCTCTTCCAACAATCCTTTTGGTGGACAGGCAGGAAACGGGTCTGGCAATCGGGTGTTGTTTATTCCAGACCGTTCACTGGCTCTGTTTGATAACCAAGGCACGTTCGAGGATGTTTTTGGAGAAGATGGTCTGAAAGCCCCTCAACTATCAACCGTTGAATATCAGGACATTACAGATGAGTTGAAAGAACAAAAACACATTCCCTACCGGATCGTCACGGATAGCCAAGGGAATGAGCAATTGATTGTATTTGCTTCACCCGGTCCACGCAATCGTGGCTTACCGATGGTCCAGATGGGTACGGCTACGAAGCCACTGAGAGACTTGATTATTAAACAGCTTCTAATCTTCCTCATGTTATCGCTGTTGGCCATGGTAGCCGGTCTTATTCTATACACTAAGGTATTACGCCGGACGCTGGTTCCCCTGTCCAACATGGTGAATAAAGTACAGCAGATCGATGCAGGAAGTCTCGCAGAACGCCTTCCCGTCGTTCAGGGACAAGAGGAAGTGGATCAGCTCGCAGTTTCATTCAACGGCATGCTTGAAAGACTGGAGAACTCGTTTGAAGCAGAGCGGGAATCGAAAGAGCAGATGCAGCGTTTCTTGTCTGATGCTTCCCATGAGCTTCGTACCCCGCTCACCTCCATTCACGGCTTCATTGAAGTTCTGCAGCGGGGTGCAGCGACCAATCAAGATCAATTGTATAAAGCACTGGACAGCATGCACGGTGAATCCGTCCGAATTAACAAGCTGGTTGAAGATTTGCTGTTACTAACCAAGCTGGATCAGGCTCCAAGGCAGGAGCGGGAGGTCATTCAGCTAGATAGTCTGCTGCTCGAAATGCAACCACAACTCGCCATGATGGCTCAGCAAAGATCCATTCATCTTGATCTGACGGCTGAAGTATATGTACTGGCTGACCCTTACAAGCTGAAGCAGGTTGTGCTGAATCTGTTCCATAACGCGGTGCAGCACACCGATCCTGAACATGGAGCCATCTCCATAACATTATATGCCACGCATCATAAGGCTGAATTATCAGTGAAAGATAACGGCACAGGCATTGAACCTGAACATCTGCCCCATATCTTTGAGCGATTTTACCGCACAAGCAGTTCTCGTTCGCGCAAACAAGGTGGCGCAGGTCTCGGCCTAGCCATTACCCGCTCGATTGTGGAGTCGCATGGTGGGAAAGTTACGGTACAAAGTCAGGTAGGCCTGGGAACGGAATTTATGATATTGCTGCCGCTGTATAAGGCTGATGTCTAGACTGAGCGCAGCCTCCAAGTAGGTTGGCTATAAGCAGCTCTACGTAAGATCTACTTGATCATTACTCAAGCTCTAGTCAAGCTCCAAATGCTGCTTTTCTTCCATTTTAATTCCGGCTTTTCATTGCATGACGAATCCCCTCTCATCTCGGTTGAGGAATGAAAGGGGGATTCTTTTTGTATCCGATTAATAGAGTGTAGAGTAGTAGCTCAATTGGTTTCAGGCTTTCAGGCTAATGAATCTGAGACGTCTTATTCAAGCATTTGGAGCGTCCGCAGAGATCTAATGAACCTGAGCCACGTTATATTAGAATAAACAGCCGTTTACTGCGTTTTTCTAAGGGTATTTCGGGAAATAGCGTGTCTGATGTTCCTTACAATTTAAGAAACGTACCGAAAGGCCAATAAGACGTCCTATGTTCGTTAGAAAATTGTCTACCCAATCGTCAGGATCAGCCATCTTGGACCTCAAGACTTTTGAGACCTTGGTATCCATCATCGTATAGCTCGCCTAAGTTTGAATATGAGTTTGAGTTTGAAGATACACGCTAAAATTCATCCTGTTCTATCGTTGCTTTTGGCAACGGCGGACTACCAAGGGTATACGCCATTCTCATCTAGGAACTCCCCATTATGGCGTTTACCATCCGTCGCATAGCGCACAATAATCGCAGCGCCGGCTTCTTTTGATTTACCGCCTTCGGCATTGCCATTAAGATCTGTTGATGTGAATCCGGGCGTTACCGCGAAGACTTGCGCCCTGCTGTTTTTGACTTCATAAGCCATCGAAAGTGTCATGGCACTGTTGGCCGTTTTGGATGAATTATAGTCGAAGGCATTTAAAGTAGATTCCTCATTTTGCATATGATGCAGAGAAGCCATGTCGGTTGATACATTAATGATTGTGCCTTCATTATCTTTGATTAACGGGAACAATCGCTGATTCAAACGGAAGGTGCCGAAAAAGTTCACTTCAAAGGCGTTCCGCAGATCTTCCTCTTTTGTATCCGTGAAGGAATGAGAGAAAGCACCCGGCATACCCGCGTTATTGATCAGAAGGTTTATTGCGGGATAAGTCTTCTGAATCGTATCGGCTGCCTGCTCAATGCTATTCAAGTCGCACATGTCGATCTGTACAAATTCTACATCTAACCCCCTGGAAGTTAACTCGGAAACAGCTCTTTCACCCCGTTCAACGCTACGTGCGCCGAGGAGAACTCTCCAACCTGCTTCACCTAACTGCTTGACGATTTCATATCCAATTCCTTTATTTGCTCCGGTTACAAATACAGTCTTTTTCATGCGAATCCTTCTTTCCATAATTTGATTTATATTTAACAATGTATAAGTTACTATGCTACACTTAGTGTAGGTCAAATTATTTTTATAAAAAGAGGGATTAACATGTTAACGATTGGAGAAGTAGCGAAAAAAGTTGAAATCTCCATTGGAGCGATCCGCTTTTATGAAAGAAAGGGACTGCTGAAACCTGCTGCACGAAATGAGCAGAACAACCGTCTTTATTTGGAGGATGATCTGAACTGGCTGGTTTTTATCAAATGCCTTCGCGAAACTGGGATGAGTGTGGAAGACATCAAAAAGTATTATGATCAGGTCAATGAAGGAACCTCCACGCTGAAGGAAAGAACCAAACTGATTGAGGATCAAAAACAAAAGTTGCTGAATGATATTGAGGAGAAAAAAGCGCAGCTTGTTCATTTGGATAACAAATTGGAGCGCTATTATCGCGGAGAGAATTATTAACATAAGCCTTGTCCAATAAAATAAATACAAAAAAGATCAGGCAGCCAAAGCAATAACTGTCCAACCTGACCCGAAACTTTCATTTTATAGCCTTTCATTATGGGACTACGTTCTATTAAAATTGGCCTTGTTGCTTACGCAGGTGGTAATGGTTATACTTTTCATCCTCGATCTCGATCAAATTTAACCGTTCAAAATTACATTTCTGTATCACCTTATTGGATGCTTGATTGGTAGTCAAAGCGATGGCATTTAACACTTCCACGTTTGTATATTCAAAAAAATACTCCGTCATTCTTTTGAGTGCCTGCGTTGTGTAACCACGGTTTCTGAAGTGTTTCGAAATACCATACATAATCTCCCGATTGGGTGCTGGCAGTTCGTCCTTAATTCCTGAGCAGCACCAACCTATGAACTCATCCTTTTCTTTGAGAACGATAGCCATACGTAAATATAACTCTCCGATATCCCCTCCTGCCATCACAGCTTGTTTAAAACGCTGATTCTCAGGGATTTCATATTCGGTGAGCCACAGGCTCCTGTCTTCAATCGTAGCGTTCCATCCCGGTAGGAATTCATACACCTCAGGTTGCCACGTAATTTCTTGCAGTTTCTCTAAATCTTCAATTCGATACTCGCGCAAATAAATATCCTTGCAATCGATGATTAATTCATCGGTTAGTATGGGTTTGTTCATAGTTCCTCCTACTACACACTTAATTTCAGCTTATTAGCTTTACTTCAAACAAGGCCCTCTTTTTCCATAAACTCATCTTTGGTTAATCCAAAGAGGATCAGATCCTGGTATTTTCCATCCGTATAGACCACTTGGCGGCGCACACCTTCCTGAACACATCCAAGTTTTCTCATCATCGCTGCGGAAGGTTCATTTCCTTGGAGTACATAATCATTAAATTTATTGAGCCTGCGCTCGAAGAAGGCATACTTTAGCAAGATTCGAACGGCTCTGGTTCCGTATCCTTTTCCTCGATGATCCCTGTCAATTTGAATGCCAATGCTAAAGGTACCGTTTCTCTCATCAATGCTGTTCAGATTCACACCTCCGACATTTTCACCATCCATATTTACAATTGTAAACATGATCCGTCCTTTGGCTAAAGAAAAATCAGAGAAGTTTTCCGTGAAACTCTTCGCTTCAACATGGGTTGGCGGCAACTCTACTGCACACTCCAATAACCGACGGGCAGGAGTATCAAAGCGGTTATAATAATGATCTTCCCAATCTTCTTCACGCAAAGCACGTAATCTGATCTTATCATCCTGCCAGAAATATTGACTATAATCGATCTCTCTCATCCCAAGTCCCCCGCATATTTAACCAGATTTTTACTTCGAGCTACAAATATAATAACCCATAATGTGGAATTGGAGGAGAATTATTTTCATTCAACACAACGAAAATAACCCCCGAACAGGACAAAACCTGTTGGAGGCTACGCTCTACTTCATATCAAAATCTAACTACGAATCTTCCGTATATTGAGGCTTGGACACGTTATCCGGAACCGTTTCATCAAAAACATCCTGACCCGGATAATCCCGTACTTCTCCCTCGTGAAGCTCATGATTTTCATAATCAAAACGATGTGCAGACCTCTGATCCACCCGCCACGGAGAACTTTTCCCGAGAGACTCGGATAACAGAGATGAACCGTAAGGACCCTCCGGGAATTCTTCGAGTGTGATATCGTTTCGCTGCGACTCCACCGTAGACACATCGGTATATTCTTGCCGTTCTTCACGCAAAAACTTATCTTTCATCGTTTATCCCTCCTGATCCACTTCAGATGACCAACGTCCACTTATTGTGAGCGAGGACAAACGCATTTATGCATGATCTTTGGAAAACACTGCGTTTAGGTTTTGATCCATTACCGGATCCATCACGATCATTATCGCCATCACAATTGGCGAATCCATATTAATAGTACAAAAACAATGAGGCCAGCCATGCTAATCCAGGTATCACGTTTGGACCATACCAATAACAATGAACGTCCTCCGAGCGTAGAATGCTCTCTAACTTTACGCATTTCCATCGCAATGGTCATATCCTCCGCACGTTGGAACAGTGCCATTAACAAGGGAATCACCATCGGGCCCAGGTCACGAATTCGAACGGTATTGGGTCTCAAAGCTGCCTTCCCACGTGCCCGTACGATCAGTGAGAATCGCTGCCACTCACTCCAGATCATCGGGATAAACCGAAAAATTAACGATACAGCAAGAGCAAACGAAGCTACGGGCAACCTGATCTTTTTACCAATGCCAAGTACCCAGTTAAGCCCTTCTACCATTCGACCATAAGGTGTCGTCAACGAAAACCAAAGGCTTGCCAATGTGACGATAAACAAACGATACACATTCAGCAAAGTTCCCTCCGCCTGCATCAGAGAAAAGCCAAAGTGCAAACCTCCTCCTTCTGTTGAGAGAGTTGTCCCAGATAACGCCGTTGATATGATGAAAAAGAATAATAATGGCTTCATTAACTTCATACATCCAGCCAAAGTCTGACGCGGGAGCACGGCAAGTGCTGCTACTACCGGCACCAGTGTTAATGTCAATCCCAGCCATCGCTGTTGAAGCATAGCTGCGGTGACCAGCAAAATATACAAAATCCATTTCAGACGCGGGTCCATGACGCCATATAATCCGCCTGAATGAGTCAAGGTGTTCGGAAAAAGCTTCGGATCATCCTCCGTTTTAATGGACGACGCTATCTGTGCTTCTTTTTCATACTTCATTGCATCACTCTTGACTTCCATCGTTACCGTCCCTGATGCTTCTTTCGATCCGTCCTGAATCCCCACCTCAACTAACGTAGACTGAACAATGCATTCAGCCATCTCTTCTGGCGTCATTGCGGTCAATGGCAGCTCAAGACCCGCTGCTCTTAACTGCTGTGCCAGTCTCATCGATGGTGGCAGTCCAATCCCTGTCTGCTCCAGCAGTTCAGGCCTTTTGTGAAGTTCTCTCGGCGTAAGATCGGCGATTAGACGGCCTTCCTGCAACAACAATACTCGATCCGCACAAGGCAAAAATGTATCCAGATCATGGGTAGCTACCACGCCACCACCACCTGCCAGACGATGTTGCTCCAATACATCCAGCAAAAGCCCAACACTTTGGGCTTCCAACCCTGCGCTTGGCTCATCCAGCAGAAGCCAGTGCGGATTGGTCACACTTCCGAGAGCAAGACCTAACCTGCGCTTCTCTCCCCCACTTAGAGCAAATGGCGACCTGTCCAGATGAAAACGTCGATCCAACTCCGAGGACACTGGCGGGTCCCATTGGTTCAGTGCTTTTGTGATCTGCTCTTGTTGCTGTTTCTCTGAAAGTCGATAAGGACGCAGAGAATATGTGAATTCACGCTGAATACTTCGGGCAAACAGTTGTTGTTCCGGAAATTGAAACAATAGTCCCATTTGCAATAAAATCGACTGCGGCACTTTTCCTTCTTTCCAGAAAGGTGTGCCATCTAATGTGATACTTCCTGCATCGGGCGGTCTCAGACCAGCCAACGTCTGTAGTAAAGTCGTTTTTCCTGAACCCGTGCAGCCCAGCAGCAAGGTGATTTCCCCACTGTTCAACTGTACACTCACATCTTCAAGCAGTGCACGTTTGCCCGATTCCGATGCTTCTATGCGTATATTGGTTAGCTTGATCTCCAACGTGCGACCTCCTTGGCCAGTTGCTCAGGTCGCAGTGGCATGGCTTCTGGCATCATACCTTTTTGCTTGAGCAATAACGCAGTTTTTACAGTAAAAGGAGGGTCCAACCCTAACCGTTCACAGGGAGATAGCTGTACATTTTCCCGAGTAGCCTTCTCATTCAACTCTGTTTCATAGAAAAAGGACTCCGGCGTCCCGTTGTACACACAACGTCCCCTCTCCATAGCAATGATTCGATCACACAGGGTTGCTTCCTCCAGATGGTGTGTAATCCAGATCACCGTTGTCCCCCGCTGGGTAATCTTCTGAACGATGGCCTCGATACGGTCTCTTGCTCCTGGATCAAGCATGGCTGTTGGCTCATCCAGAATCAATATATCCGGTTTGGCTGCGAGCGCTACAGCAATATTAAGCAGTTGCTTCTGTCCCCCGGATAATTGTGAGACCGCCTTCTCCGGGGGATATTGAAGTCCTACGGTATGTAATGCATCCTGCCTGCGCTCCAATTGCTCTTCTACAGATTCCATTAATGGTGACAGCGCAAAATGAAACTCCTCTTCAATCGTATCGCCTAGTACCTGTGCATCCGGTTGCTGCAGTACACCCCGAACGGTAAGTTCATCCGAGATATCCCGTACCCCTCCAGATAGTGGAATGAATCCAATCAGTAGTCCAGCGAGTGTGCTTTTTCCACTGCCATTCGCCCCTACAATACTAATCCATTCTTCTTGGTGCAGCGTAAGTGAGACCCCATCCAGTGCTTTTCTCACCTGACTACCTTCGGAAGAATAATGCACTCGAACATCTTCTAATGTAATTATAGGCAGGTTGCCTTGCATCGTAAATTAGTCCTTTCCCTTTCTATTGTTATGTGGTACGATCCTAATCGTCAACCACATTTATATAATTGGTTAACAATCATATTACCAAAATGGAGAGGATTGTTCAAACATGAAATTATCTTTGCGAGGCATTGTATTCAGCGCACTTATGGCCGCAATTTTAGTACTTTTTGGTTACATAAGCATTCCCATTGGCTTCTCCCCAGTACCAATAACATTACAAACTTTGGCTGTCATGCTGGCCGGAGGATTACTTGGCCCACTATATGGTTTTCTGAGCGTTACCATGGTTGTTCTGCTCACCGCTCTTGGTTTCCCCTTGCTACACGGGACCGGAGGACTTGCGGTACTTCTTGGACCTACCGGAGGATATGTGATGATGTGGCCGATCTCCGCATTATTAATTGGACTGTTGCTTGCACGAATCAACATCAAAGGTGTCACAGGATTCATTCTCGCTTTTGTTGTATTTGAACTATTCGGCTCACTGCTTGTGTATGTATCTGGTGTCCCTTGGCTTGCTTATGCTTACAAAATGGACCTATCTGAGGCCATGATTCAAGGGTTTTATCCTTACATAATTGGGGATCTGATCAAAGCTGTATTTGCTGCCATCATCATTGCGCCAGTGCGCATGGTTTTCCCACCTCAACGCCTCACAGGTAACCTGCATTCCACGGTTATAAAAGCGGATTCTTAATAGAAGCTACATAAGGTAACTAATCTGCCTATCTTTGAAAACGACGAAACCGCCAAAATCACTTTGGCGGTTTTCGTTACTTCTCTTCCTCTAAGGTTGTTCTGTCATCAGAGTGATCCGTGTAAATCTTCTTTAGTTCAGCTTATATATTCACCTGAATTAATTGACGCTCTGTAATCTGAAATTGTTGATCGGCTGTATTTTCAATAAACCTCTGATCATGAGATACATACAGAATTGTCCCTTCGTAGGTCTTGATAAAACGCTCCAACGCTTCCAATGCATGCATATCAAGAAAATTCGTCGGCTCATCCAACAATAGAATGTTATATTGTCCAAGAAACAAGTGACATAATTGAAGACGAATCGCTTCTCCTCCACTTAATGTCCCCACATTCTTCAGCAAGTCATTACCTGTAAACTGCATCGCATGCAACGCACTTCTGAGCTCTGATTCCTCATATTCCGAACGATTCTTCAGGAATTGTAATACGGTCTCTTTTGTTGTAAAACGATAGCTCATTTGCTGAAAATAACCGATCTTCGCTTTTGGAGACATCGTGATATGATCTCCAGCATGGAAAACATGGTTAAGCAATGTGCTTTTCCCGCTGCCATTGGCTCCGGTTATCGCTATTTTTTGTTTTAATGGAACCTGAAAACTTACATCCTCCAGCAATACGTTACCTTCCACTTCAAGTGTAAGGCGATCTGCCATAATTGGATATCGGTTGTGCAGCTCCAGTGTCTTTGGCTGACGGAAGATCATAGGCCGATCCTCTTGCACCGCTTTTACCTCGTGAAGTTGTTGCATACGCTGTTCAATCGCTTTAGCTGCGCGGTGCACCGCTTTTTGACTGGTGCCTTTGGATTTTGTTTCAACCATGCGGTTTGTTTTTGCCTTGGATTCTTTTTTGGACATGCTTCCGGCCTGCGTTATTTTCTCGGCTTTCTTCATCTTTTCCCGAGCGGCCAGCTCCAATCGTCTTTTCTCCTTGGAAAACTGTTCATGAGCCTGGTTTTGTTGTTCACGCTCCAGCCTCTTCTGTGCCTGATAATTACTATAGTTACCGGAATATACGCGAACCTCACCTTGATGGATTTCCCAGATCGTGGTCACCAGTTCATCCAGAACCGCACGATCATGACTGATCAGCACAAGCGCCCCATAGTAATAACGCAATTCATCCAGCAAAAATGTAATGCCCTCTTGATCCAGGTGTGTTGTTGGTTCATCCAGTAACAGTACTTCATGATAATGGGTGAACATTTGAGCCAGTTTTAAACGGGTCTGTTCTCCGCCACTCCATGGTTGATCGTGTTGAGGTATGGCTAATTTACTGAGTAAAGCCCCATCAACTTCCAGGTGCCCATTAGGCTGCGGTGGTTCAACTTGTTCCAAATAACCAAACTCAGCATGACGTTTTACCTTTCCAGCGGTTGGCTGAATCTGTCCCGCAATGAGTTTCAATAACGTACTTTTACCCTGACCATTGCCACCTACTACACCGATGCGATCCAGTTGATGCACAGCCAGTCGCTCAATGTTCAGTACTGCTTTATCCATATAGGTCATCTCAACCTGTTCTAATTCAAAACATATCTTTTCCATATTCGCTACCTCCGAAATAAGATTTATTTCGTATCGATAGCGAAGCACACTTCTATCGATACGAGCTGATCGTGCCAGCTCGTATCAATAGAACAGTAACGTCATCATAGCGGTTACCTCCAGTAGTCTGTATTGAGCGCCTTTACCTAATTATTTACTTGATTAAGATAATCAGAAGAAAAAAACAAAGAATCACAGGCCGTGGCCTGTGATTCAACGTAAACGGGAAAGCGAGTATAACACTTATTTTAAGGTCAGGATGATTGAAAATGACAGACTGATCCCGTTTACTCTGAACCAACGGTCAGAGCCTTTGAACGTATTCAATTACCGATTCAAAGGAAGGAAGCGCAGTCTCATCGCATTTGTCATGTTCAATAATCCACCTTTCATTAACATGTATAGATGTAGATGTACAACTCCAATTATAATTTTCCAATTCCACCATGTCAACGGAACCATGAAAACACTGTACCATCAGATTAGTACATCAGCATCTATCTACTTTTGTTCCTGACCATTACCGCTACTTAATTTTAATAGAAGCTCTTGGCTACTAACCTGTCCGGTAGCCTGTGGAATTACTTCCTCGTAGTTGGCAGAATTCGTTACTATAATCGGCGTTACCGTGTGATAACCAGCAGCCTTAATCTGTGCAATATCGAATTCAAGCAACAGATCTCCCGCTTGGACCCGATCGCCTTCTTTGATATGGGAAACAAAATGCTGCCCGTCCAGCTTGACCGTATCTACGCCAACGTGAACCAATATTTCAGCACCGGTGTCTGACACTACAGCCAAGGCATGTTTTTTCTTGAATGCAACGGTAACTGTACCATCAAAAGGCGCTACGACTCTGCCCACAGCTGGCTCAATCGCAATCCCTTTACCCATGGCTCCCGATGCAAAGGCCGGATCTGGAACTTCCGACAATTCAACAATCGTTCCCTCGATTGGGCTAAATACAATCTCGTCTGAAGCATTCGTTGTACGGGCAGGTTGCTCAGCAGATACAGTAGATTCAGTTTTTGTTTCTTCTTCTACCGGATCTTTGAAGCCCATGATGTACGTCAGTGCAGCCGAAACAACAAACGATACTACGATACCCAGAATCAATCCAGGGAAACCTTGTCCACCTGGTCCGTAGAAGATTGGCAAGGTCAGTAATCCCGGTGCGCCGGATGCAAATGCCAATGTGCCCGCTTGACCAATGATAGCTCCACCAACTGCACCACCGATTACCCCTGCAATGAATGGACGTTTCAGTGGTAATGTTACCCCATAGATGGCCGGTTCCGTAATACCGAATAAAGCCGTCAACGTTGATGATCCAGCCAGCGTTTTCAGTTTTTTGTTCTTGGTTTTCAGCATAACCCCAAAAGCAGCACCCGTTTGGGCAAAGATTGAAGCTGTCGCAGCGGGTTTAACACCATCCTGTCCATACACTGCAACGTTGTTGATAAATACTGGAATCAGACCCCAGTGTATTCCGAAGATAACGAGCAGCTGCCAGCTTGCACCCATAACTGCTCCTGCGAGCAATGGACTGAATCCAAATGCGGCAACCAGTCCAGCTGCAATTCCATTACCAACGTATACGCCAAATGGTCCAAATACAAGCAATGTCAGAGGTACCATAATCACTAGCAAAAATAATGGCGTAACAAAGTTTTTCACACTATCATGAAGTGTCTTATTGAAGAACTTCTCCAACTTGCTCATCACAATGACAGCTAAAATGATAGGAATAACTGTAGATGAATAGTTCATCAGAATGACTGGAATACCGAAGAAATCCGTTGGTGTTCCCTCTGATTTCAACGTGACGATGGACGGATAGATCAGTGCTCCTGCAATCGTCATCGCGACAAACATATTCCCCTGGAATTTACGTGCCGTTGTAACCGCTAACAACAGAGGCAGGAAGTAGAAGAGACTATCTGCTGCTGCATACAGGATCGTATATGTTGTTTCTGTCGTTTCCAGCCATCCGATATTGCTTGCAATCAACAATAACCCTTTTAGAATACCCGCTCCCGCCATAACACCCAGAAGTGGGGCAAAGATGCTGGATATGATATCGATAATACCCCCGAGCCCTTTGGCTGCTTTGCGAGGTTTTTCTTTATCGGTCGAATCGTCCAGAATGTTACTGATCTGTCCAATGGCACTATAGACTTCAGGCACCTTGTTACCAACAACCACCTGGAACTGTCCTCCATTTTCTTTGACTGCGATGATACCTTCTGTTTTCTCCAGTTTGGCTTTGTCTGCCTTGGCATCGTCCTTCAATACAAACCGTAATCGTGTTGCACAATGAACCAGTGATTCCACATTTTTCTCACCGCCAACCAATTCTACAATCTCTTTGGCCAGTTTCTCTTGACTCATAATCTGCACCCCCACTTTTTCTCAAACAGGCCTCTTACCGATTTTTTTGCACGCAAAAAACCTAAGCCTTGAGCAAGGGGACACAATGGTCCTGTCCTTCTCATGACTTAGGTTTTGCCTGCATAACCAGTAACAATCCCAGTTAAATCGTATTCAATTCCTGTTAATCACATATTATTATAATAAAACCATTTTTGTCAACATTTAAATATTATCGATTAACCACTCGTTCGATATGAACCGTCAGATACAACTTTTCTTCATTGGTCAGCTCATGGTTGTATTCCTTTTTGACAAACAACTCAATTTTCTCCGTACACGCTGCGGCATCTGGATGTTTCTCCTTAATCATGTCATAGAAATGATCATAGTTGTTGTCGTAATGCGTACCACTGAGCACACGCTGGGAGAAGAACTTCAGATGTGTGATAAAGCGAAAATAACTGAGAGAGTCCTCATCAAATTCCATTTTGAAATGATATTTCGCTATATTAATAATTTGCTGGATAAACTTCGTAATATTCATCGTTGTAATAACTTCTTCGTTCATCTCTGCGTTGACAATATGAAGGGCAATAAAAGCGGCTTCATCAGGTGGAAGCTCAATATTCATACGAGTGTTGATC
Source organism: Paenibacillus sp. SRL342 (assembly GCF_984798905.1). Taxonomy (NCBI): domain Bacteria; kingdom Bacillati; phylum Bacillota; class Bacilli; order Caryophanales; family Paenibacillaceae; genus Paenibacillus; species Paenibacillus sp. SRL342. Next base: position 3,175,769 of record NZ_OZ481790.1, on the reverse strand, counting down.
TGTTCCAGCGTCCTCAGGCCCAGTTCGAATTCGGACTTGTACAACTGTTTGATCTCCCACATCAATGCGTTCTTGATCTCCACGCCTTCCCGATAACGTTCGATGGCGAAGTTAATATGGTCTGTAAGAGATACATAGATGTTCTCATTCAGCTTTCGACCCAGATTCTCACGCGCATACGTGATAATCTCTTCCACAATTTCAATCAGTTCCATCGGAACTTCCCGCAGCAGCATTTTGAAATTATCGGATGTTTGTTTGTTTTTCAATGCAAATACTTTCTGGATGCGGGTCTCGTCTACTTTATCCCCCGGCTTTTTCTTAAAGGCAATCCCACGTCCCATCACCACAAGCTCTGCTCCATCCGCCTGATAGATGCTAATGACGTTATTGTTGATAACCTTTGCTATTTTCAATTCAATCCCCCCGTCACGTTCCACTCTCTTGGCAGTTATACATCGTCTTTTGGGCATACAAAAAAAACCTGAAGCATCACAAAATAAACAAGACATGGTAGTCTGTTTTTTTGGTGCTTAGGTTTTGCCTACGTCGTGTAGTAACAATCCCAGAAACGATATAATTGCGTCAAGTATAGCGCGAACCTGACTATATGTCAACGCTTTCAATGTGTGGACAATCGGAAGTCCCATGGTTATATAAATTGAACTAGATAATATTTACACTAGCTACTCCGATGACAGAACAACCTTCCGATCGCTGTTATCCCCAGCTTTTTTCTGTCCTCTCCGTTTTGTGTAGAAGTTTAGTTCAATTTATATAGATGAAACTTCCGATGTTATATTGCCGTACAAGACCATTTTAATTCAGAAAAATATAAACTACGCGTCACCCAAGTTTGTTCCGTTGGATTCGATCACATTTTTGTACCACTCAAAACTCTTCTTCTTCAGCCGTGTCAGCTCACCTTGACCTTCATTATTACGGTCCACGTAAATGTAGCCATAACGTTTTCTCATCTCACCTGAGGATGCACTTACAATATCAATAGGTCCCCAGCTGGTGTAACCAATGATGTTAACTCCATCCTGAATAGCCTCACCCATTTCAGCTACATGTCGTTTCAAGTAGTCAATCCGGTATGCATCATCCACTTCACCTTCCGGTGTAACCACGTCATTGGCACCAAATCCATTTTCAACAACAAACAGCGGCTTCTGATAACGATCATGTAGTTGATTGGCGGTAATACGGAATCCTTTTGGATCAATCGTCCAGCCCCACTCGGACTTCGCCAGATATGGATTGGCTACCGAGCCAAATACATTACCACTGGTCATATTCTTGATGACTTCCGGATCGGTACTGGTTGTACGACTTGAATAATAACTGAACCCGATATAATCTACGGTATGATTCTTCAAGATTTCCGCATCACCCGGCTGCATAACGATGTTCAACTCGTGATCTTTGAAGAAACGTTTGGCGTAACCCGGATATTCCCCACGTGACTGCACATCGATGAAGAAATAGGACTCTCTATCTTTTTCCATGCCCTGGAACACATCTTCCGGATTACAAGTATACGGATAGAAGCTTCCTGCGGCGAGCATACACCCAATCATGGCACCAGGAATAATCTCATGACATGCCTTGACTGCCAGTGCACTTGCAACCAGTTGGTGGTGAGCAGCCTGATATTGAATTTCCTTGATATTATCCCCTTCATTAAACGCCAGCCCCGCCCCAAGGAATGGAAGATGAAGCAACATGTTGATCTCATTAAATGTCATCCAGTATTTCACCTTGTCTTTGTAGCGAGTGAATACCGTTGTAGCGTAAGTCTCGAAAAGAGTTACCAGTTCACGACTTCTCCAGCTGCCATACTTCTCGATCAGATGCACAGGCACATCGAAGTGAGCCAATGTAACCACAGGTTCAATGCCGTTTTTCAACAATTCATCAAACAGGTTATCGTAAAATTGTAATCCCGATTCATTGGGCTGTGCGTCTTCTCCTGTCGGGAAAATCCGTGCCCAAGCAATCGAGACACGCAGTGCTTTGAATCCCATTTCTGCAAATAGAGCAATGTCTTCAGGGTAACGGTGATAAAAATCGATCGCTTCATGCGAAGGATAGAACTCGGTAGCAAGCGGCGTAAAAGCCGGAACATGACCTTTCATAATACTTCTGCGATTCTCTCCGGTAGGCAGCAAGTCAACGATACTCAGCCCTTTGCCATCTTTCAGATATGCGCCCTCCGCCTGATTGGCAGCAATGGCTCCACCCCACAGAAAGTCTTTAGGAAATGTAAAATTCGTCATCATCATTCTCCTTCCAAATATGTAATTCAGCTATCCGCTCAAATCGTTAGAATATTAAAAAGACAAAATATTTAAGTTAACTACACAATTACACATAAACGGAGAGGACAGAAAAAATCTGGAGAAGCGAAGCTAAAAGCTTTCAATGGAAAGCTACTTCGTAAGCATAAACTCGCCTTTATCACCGGATTTCCCCTTTAAAAAGGAGATCAAAAAATCTGGGGATTGGAAGATTGTTCTGGCCGCGCAGTCGTCTCGTGTAAAATCGTTTGTTCAACTTAAATACAAAAAACCCGAACCAGCCTGGGTACACGATTACGTGTAAACAAGCCAGCTCAGGTTATGCCCATATCGGTAACATTCCCAGATCATGATTATGCGGATTGGATAAAACTTTAGCAAGAATCAGAACAGTTGTCAACTTCTTGAAACCGGTTTAGCTTCGGAATGCCCACTACGATATTTGATAGAACGCAGCACATGTGCCGCCAAGAATCATCTGTTGATCTAGTATAGGTAGGGCATTAATGTGAGAATTAATGAGACCGAATACTTCAGAATATGGAGCTGAAACGTTGCAAACGGGCCAGTCGGACCCGAACATTAACCTTTCCGCACCAAAGGCTTCTATGACGATATTCAGGTAGGCTGTAAAATCGCTCGGAGTCCAATTTGTCCAGTCTGCTTCCGTCACCATCCCTGAAAGTTTACAGTACGCATTAGGTTGTGCGGCCAATGACTCAAGTGCTTCTTTCCAGGGTGAGAGTATACCTGATTTTATGTCGGGTTTGGCTAGATGATCAAGGACAAATCGCTGTTCAGGAAACGTCTTAACCAATTCAACAGCATAAGGCAGTTGCTCCTTGGATACCAACAGATCATAGGTCAAATCATACTCCTTAAGCAATGAAATTCCATGCTGAAAGTCTTCTCTCAATACATAATCCAGATCAGGTTCATCCTGTATAACATGACGTACACCCTTCAGATATGGATTGGACGCGAAAAGTTCAAGCTGATTCCGAACTTCATCCGAACAAAGGTCCACCCATCCAACAACACCTTTGATACATTCATGCCGATCCGCCAGCTGCAGAAGCCACTCGGTTTCTGTCAGTGATTGTCTGGCTTGTACCGCAATACATCCATCCAGTCCTGATTGGAGCAATAAAGGTTCAAGATCTTCCGGAAGAAAAGATTGACGAATGGCTTTCATCTCTTCGCCAATCCATCCGTACTCGGCGACATTGTATTCCCAGAAATGTTGATGTGCATCCAGCTTCATATTAGATCCCTCCCAGGGTATTTAAATCTAATTATCATTCAAAAGCAACCTTATGATTTTCATTTCCAATGAAATAAACGCCCCACTACACAATCTATTAATATGGCAAAATCACTGATTTTTACATGATTTTTATTCAAATTGTGCAGGTATTGTCCGATATTAAATCATGATATAGTAAATTACGAAAACGCTTTCAGTACATAAATCGGTGGTGATTCCAGTATTACACAAGTGAACTTTTGTTCGCGTTGAGCTCTATTTCCACCCTGCTTAACCGCTATTCATGTTCAACCATTCTCTATTCGAAGGAGACTATATTAATGAAAAAAAACCGCAAATCAGTCTTATCTCTTACGCTCTTGACTGCCATGATTCTATCTCTATTCTCCTCTGCTATGGCTTCAGCTGCAACTGACAACAGCGAACAGGCCAATACCTCAGCCGCGCCAAGCAAAATGCAGACCTACGTGAACGCCATGGAGCCTGGCTGGAATCTGGGTAACTCTCTGGACGCCGTTGGTGAAGATGAGACAGCCTGGGGCAACCCGCGCATTACGAAGGAACTAATTCAGTCGATCGCTGATGAGGGCTACAACAGTATCCGTATTCCTGTGACCTGGGAAGCCCACATCGGTGACGCACCCAACTACACAATTGATTCCGCTTACATGAATCGGGTTCAAGAAGTAGTAAACTGGGCCCTTGATGCGGATCTCTACGTTATGATTAATCTTCACCATGATTCCTGGCGCTGGATCAGTTACATGGAGAAAGACCATGACAACGTGCTTGCACGTTACAACGCTGCTTGGACTCAGATTGCGGACAAATTCAAAGATGCATCCGATAAACTCATGTTCGAAAGTGTTAACGAACCACGTTTCTCTGAAGGCGGCACAACAGATGCAGCGATTGGATATCGCATGCTGGACGAGTTGAACACTTCTTTTCACAAGATCGTAAGAACTTCGGGTGGAAACAACGAGACACGTCCACTTGTGCTTCCAACGATGCATACCTCTTCCGCTCAGCCTGATCTGGATGAACTGAATAAGACCATTCAAAAATTGAATGACAGCAATATTATTGCAACCGTTCACTACTACGGGTTCTGGCCATTCAGTGTGAACATCGCAGGTTACACCAAGTATAACGAGGAAGTACAGAAGGATGTTACCGACACATTTGATCGGGTATACAATGCTTTCACAGCGAAAGGCGTTCCGGTTATCGTCGGTGAGTATGGCTTGCTTGGTTTCGACCAGCACACAGGTGTGATTGAGCAAGGCGAAAAGCTGAAATTCTTCGAATTTGTTGGACAATATCTGCGTCAAAAACAGATGACCACGATGTTGTGGGATAACGGACAACACTTCGGTCGCACAAGCTTTACTTGGTCTGATCAGGAATTATTTGATACCATGAAAGCCAGCTGGACAGGTCGTTCATCCACAGCCGAAACGGATCTCGTATATCTTAAACAAAATGAAGCCATTCAAGATCAGAAGGTAAAACTCAATCTGCATGGGAACAAATTCAATTCGTTGAAAAATGGTACTACTCCTCTTGTCAGAGGTAAAGACTATACGATCAAAAAAGATGTACTTACGTTAAAATCCAATCTGTTAACCAAATTGACAGCCTCTGGTGATTTGGGCGTAAATGCCACACTTACAGCTGGATTCAATGAAGGTGCTGACTGGAACTTTAATATCATTAAATATGACACACCTAAGTTGAACGATGCAACAGGCACAACCAGTGCATTTGCCATTCCGACTACGTTTAACGGCAATCAGCTCGCTACGATGGAAGCAACATATGCAAACGGAGAGAACGCCGGTCCACAGAACTGGACTTCGTTCAAAGAATTCTCCTACACATTTAGCCCAGACTACGAACGTAGTGTGATTGAACTGAAACCTAACTTCTTCAATGAAACCAATGATGGCGAAGTCACACTTAAGTTCCATTTCTGGAACGGAGATGTGCTGACGTACAAAATCACGAAAAATGGAACAAGCGTTGTTGGCGTAGCTTCCAAATAAGAACTCATCTAACGTTCTGTTCAGAGCTTTAAGCTCTGGCAGAACGTTTTTTTGTTTCACCAACGACCGAATAACGTACAAGTAACCCTTCATACTTTTACAGTAACTAGGATTGAGGGGGAAATGTCATGTTTAAACGTGTAGACCGTCTTGCCATCGAATTACCCATATCCAATAATCCGGACCCTAATGGAGCTAGTGCAGTTCAGGAGTTGCTTGGTGGAAAGTTCGGGGAAATGTCAACATTAAATAACTATATGTTTCAGTCATTTAATTTCAGAGGCAGATCCAAGTTGCGTCCATTTTATGACATTGTTGCAAGTATTACCGCGGAGGAATTCGGCCATGTCGAACTTGTCGCCAATACGATTAACCTCATGCTTGAAGGTTCCACTTCACCAGGCGCCCCGGACTCTACCCCGCTACGTGTAGGCAAAGACGCACGGATGACTTCACATTTTATCGAATCGGCTCAGACAGCGCTCCCGTATGACTCCATGGGAAGACCCTGGAATGGTTCATATGTCGTGAGCAGTGGCAATCTGATCTTTGATCTGTTGCATAACTTCTTTCTTGAATGCGGAGCAAGAACTCACAAAATGAGAGTCTACGAAATGACCGACAACAAAACAGCCCGAGAAATGACAGGATACCTGCTTGTACGCGGAGGTGTGCATGTTCTTGCGTATGCAAAGGCACTGGAAATTGCAACAGGTGTGGATGTAACGAAGATGTTCCCTATTCCACGACTGGATAACAAAGCTTTTGAAACGACACGTAAGTGGGAAGCGAAGGGTGAGCACCGCAGGTTGTACACGTTCAGCGACAAGGATTATCAGGGCATTGCCCAGATCTGGAAAGGGACACACCCAACTGATGGTGGTAAACTGGAGGCTTTTGCAGGCTTGCCGGGGTATGGAGGGCCAGTACCTGAGCTGCCTGATCTGCCGGAAGAATTTGCGCCAGGGATATCCGCGGAAGATCTAATGCAGATTGCAGAGCGACTGAAACGTCACGCTGGTCTGTAGGATCACGATTAACGTTTGTTTTTCATAGCGCGTCGATTGGATAATCGTAAAATGGTGCTCTCTTGCGTGCTAACTCACTTGGATCACTTAGATCACCGATGATCTGTTTCTTTGATTTCATACGATTGTACACAAAAAAAGGGGAACGGGAGAGATACATCTCTACCCGCTTCCCACTTTACACGCCTCTATTGTGGCTCAGTAAATTTCACTACAAGTACCACTTCCCCATTGGCTTGCACACGACCGGTTGAGGTTGCTGTAACCGTTGCTATCGTTTCATTCCCGCTTGGAATCAGCACAGGTGTAATCACTGGCAGACCCGCAGTCTGAATGACATCCATGTCAAATTCAATCAACAATTGACCTGCAGTTACACGATCTCCGCTATTCACATGCGCGGTAAAACCATTCCCTTTCAGTCCTACCGTATTAATTCCGATATGAACCAGCATCTGTACACCCGTCTCATGCTCCAGAATCACCGCATGTTTACTCTTGTTCATGACATGTACGATGACACCATCAAACGGTGCGTACACTTTTCCTTCTGATGGCTCGATGGCAATGCCCTCACCCATGTGTTTTTCCGAGAACGCCGGGTCAGGAACCTGCTCCAGAGCAACGACGGTACCGTTCATTGGCGAAGCTATTTCGAGAAAATCTACCTTAGGACGATTGCTTGTAACGGCATCGGTAACTGAATTAAGACGCGGATTAGAGTCCTCTGCTCTAACTTCAGTTGATGTTACTCCACTGTTGTCATTGCTCACCGCTTCTTCTGCAACTGGTTGATCCTTATATCCAAAGAACCAGGTAAGTGCAAATGCAATCGCCATGGCAACTACGTTGGACAAGATATACAACGGCAGTTGGCTGTTCAGATAGAGCAGTGTACCGGGAATAACCGTTACAGCCATGCCTGTACCTTGCAGATGGAACAGGGAAGCGATGAAACCACCCACACCACCACCAACCAGCCCCATAATAAATGGTTTCATATAACGCAAGTTAACTCCAAAGATGGCTGGCTCGGTAATGCCTAGAAATGCGGACAAAGACGAAGGCAACGCGAGGGCTTTGAGTTTCATATTTTTGGTCTTCAGACCGACTGCGAGACAAGCCGCTCCTTGTGCTGCCATGGCACAGGTAATGATGGCGTTGAACGGATTGAATCCCGTTTTCTCCAGTAGCTGAATCTCCAGGAAATTAAAGATGTGATGCACACCGGTAACGACAATAATCTGATGGAAGAATCCAATGATAATACCTGCGATGCCAAACGGAAGATCCAATACAGCAGTTGTTCCATGCAGCACCCACTCTTCCAGGGAATGGAATACGGGACCAATAGCGAAAAGTCCAAGCGTAATCATGACTGTCAACGTAATAAAAGGAGTCAGAATTAAGTCCAGTGCCTCAGGTACCCGTCTTCTTAATACCTTTTCAAACTTGGCTCCAATCAAACCTACAAAGAACGCAGGCAGAACCGATCCTTGATAACCCACGACAGGTATAAAACCGAACATATGCAGCGGCTGTGCTGATCCATCTGCCACCGCGTAAGCATTGGGTAATGCGGGATTGACCAGCATAAGCCCCAGTACAATACCTAGTACCGGACTTCCGCCGAATACACGGAACGCAGACCACGCTACAAGCGCAGGCAGGAATGCAAAAGCCGTATCCGTCAGGATTTGAGTGAACAACAGGAAATTGGCCGAAATATCATCAGGTGTTGCACCGAACAACGCCAGAATTTCATTTTGGGTAAGTAATCCGCGCAATCCCATGAACAGTCCTGTAGCTACCAGAACGGGAATGATGGGTACGAATACGTCACCAAATGTGCGAATAGCCCGCTGAAAAGCGTTTCCTTCCTTTTTCCCCTGACTCTTCACATCATCCTTGGACGTTCCTTCAATGCCCAGCTTCTCAACCTCTTCAAAGATTCGATTCACTGTTCCCGTACCAAAGATAATCTGATATTGACCCGAGTTGAAAAAAGCCCCTTTCACCTTCTCGATGTTCTCGACCGTTTTCTGATCAATCTTTTCTTTATCTTTCACCATGATGCGAAGACGTGTTGCACAATGTGCAAATGATGCGATATTCTCTTTGCCCCCGATGGCATGAATGACTTCCTGGGCAATGCGTTGATTCTCCGACATGTAATCTCATTCCTCTCACGTAATACTTAATAATTCCATTTTGCTGCTTCAAAATCAGCTTTGCCTCCGTGTGCAAAAAAACGAATGTCCACGCTGTCCCGGCTTGGGAAAATGCGGCTGGTAAAGACCTCCTCACCATCGTTTACAAAGACCTCGACTGAAGATGCATCTACGAACAGATGGAACTTAATCACGTCCGCAGTAAGTGTGCACTGTCGTACAACGCCATTCTGCTCTGCCAGCTCGGTACCAGACATCGTCCGATCCAAGACAACTTTCTGCTGAATCCGATCATACAGAAGAACCGTTTTTTCAGTTCCATTTGCCCGGAGTTCGATGCCTACAATCTCTGCATCTACAGGGCTTATCTCACATTTCAGCTCATAGGCAATCCCATTAAAACCAGTGAAAGATCGGCTTTCATTGTCAATCGTTGCGCGAATATGAGTCCCTTCCTCTTGCAGACGCAATTGCACCATCTCTGTAACAGGTAGCTGGATTAGCTTGCCGTCTCGGAGTGACAATTGCCGAGGAATGGTCAGGCAATGAGCCCAGCCACTATCGTCTGTCGGATATTCCAGATCGGGAAGTCCCATCCATCCAACCAGAATACGTCTTCCGTCCGGAGCCAGCATCGTCTGCGGAGCATAGAAGTCGAATCCACGATCCAACTCCTGAAATTCACCATGATTGAACTCTCTTGTCTGGAGATTGAGCGGCTCACCGATCAGATAACCGGATTGAAAAATATTCTGATAATGATCTCCCGCAGCGTCTATGCCTTGTGGGGAAAAGACAAGCACACCTTTCCCGTCCATCTCCATATAATCCGGGCACTCCCACATGTAACCAAAGGAGGTTAATTGCGTACGAATTTCACCAAGAAACTCCCAGTTGTTCAGATCAATGGAGCGATACAGCACTGTACATCCCGTCTCGTCTGTTCTCTGCGCACCAATTACACAATAATACGTGTCTCCTTGTTGCCACACTTTGGGATCTCTGAAGTGTTCCGTGTATCCGTCTGGCACAGATGAGATCACTGGATCATTCAGTTTGGATACTGAACCGCCTTCATCCATAACTGCCAAGCATTGATACGGGTGTCTGACCCAAGCCTCATCCCTCGTATTGCCCGTGTATAGCAAGTGCAACTTGCCGTCTTTTTCAATCGCACTGCCGGAATAAGCTCCGTGTGAGTCATACCTGCCACCCGGTTCGATTCCAATCCCGACATTGTCCCAGTTCACCAGATTCTTCGAGCGGGTATGGTACCAGTATTTCATGCCGTGTTCTGTTCCAAGTGGAAACCACTGATAAAACAGATGATAATAGCCTTGATAATATGCAAAGCCGTTAGGATCATTAAGCAGACCTGTTATCGGCTGAATGTGATAACTCTGTCGCCAAGGACATACGGAGATCTGTGCTTCAAGCTTCGCAACCTCTCCAGGCTCTCCTTGCTCAATTCGTCTGTAGCGTTGCTCTCTAGTCATTTTCATAGCTGTTCTCCATTCTTGCTTATATAAGTTAGACCAAGAAATTTCACACTTGGACTACGATGGCAGAACAATCCTCCGATCGCTGTTATCCCCAGATTTCCTGATCCCTTTTCTAAAAGGTGAGATCCGGTGATAAAGGCGAACACTACGTTTCTTCGAATTTTTTCTGCCCTCTTCGTAAATGTTTTTTTCTTATATAACTTATACGAAAATCAAAATATAGGAACCGGTTCCACTCAAAGCAAAAAAATAATTCCATATGGCATTAGTGCCTGCCCGTGTTCGCATATCCGCATTGGATATTCATAGTGGAACCGGTTCGATGGAATTATCATAAAGGATATTTTTATAATTTGTCAACGCTTTCTCGAGGAATTAGTTCTACGTTCAGTGTTGTTCGTTCCTCCACCGACTCGCCTTTGACCAGACGAATAATGTGATTCGCCGCTACTTTGCCCGCCTGCAAATAATGATATTTCACAGTCGTCAGCGTGGGATGAATCATCTCCGTAATGTCGTATCCGCCAAATCCGGTAACAGACAAATCTTGCGGTATGCGGATTTTATTGGAGAACGCAATCTTCATCACACCCAGTGCAATATTATCCGTAGCCCCGACAATGATCGTTGGTGTGATTTCTTTCAAAATGGCTTCAGCGGTAACGATGGCTTCCGACATCTTAAAGCTGGTCTCATAATACTTAACTTCACATTCTCCACATTCGGCAATTGCACGCTGGAACCCTTGTTTACGATAGATCCCTACCGCCCGATCCTTCTCGCTAACCCCCATATACACGATCTTGCGATGACCCTGTTCGACGACATATTTACCCATCTCATAACCTGCCTGGTCATCATTGTGAACCAGACTATGTAGTTGCTCATGCTGCTGCCCCACCAACAACACGGGGATACGTATGTCCTCCACTGCTTTCAGATGTGCTTCAGTCACTTCAGCAGCCAGCAGAATAATGCCCGATACCTTCTGTCGTGCAAAATCATAGATGGCATCAATCTCGCGCTGCATGTCCTGGCTCGTATTTGCGATAAGCATCTGATACTGATTACTCCGCAGTTCTTCATCAATTCCGATCAATGTCTGGGATGTTGCAAAAGAATCAAGACGTGGCACAACCGTACCAATAATACTGGTCTTCTTTGCCTTTAGACTCTGTGCAAATGTGTTGGGAACATAATTGTATTGTTTGATAATGCGCTCAATCTTCTGGCGTGTATCTTCACTAACCGATCCGCCGTTCAGGAAGCGAGAGACCGTGCTTTTTGCCACACCTGCCATCTGAGCGATATCAGAAATGGTTTTATTCATAAAGACTCCTCTTATTTCTATTAGCTGGTTTACCTTTTATTATACTTCGAATCGCAAACCCATGGCGAATTTGATTCAACTCCATTTATCGTACATCTATTGTACATTCCCGATGTAATAGCAAAAGCCCGATGGCAATGTGACTTCATACCGAAGTATGATCCACATTCATCAGGCTGTTAAGCTTCCATATACACGTTTGCACAGACCATTAAGGCAAGGCTAATCCCTATCCCTGCTGACTCAGACCTCAATAATAATTGGCAAGATCATAGGTCTTCTCTTTGTTTGAGCGTAAATATAGTGACCGATCTCGTCTTTCAGCTTTCTTTTGATCACATTCCACTGATTCACCCCAGCCCCGGTCAACTCATCCATCCGGTTTAGAACAAGCTCATGGATCTCATGCATGAATTCTTCCGAATCCTTAACAAATACAAACCCTCTGGAGATAATTTCGGGTGATGTGACCATCTGTTTTTCCGTTTTGCTCAGTGTAGTCACAATCACCAGCATGCCATCGGAGGACAGTTGCCTGCGGTCGCGAAGTACAATATTGCCGACATCACCCATGATCAGACCGTCTACGAGACTATTTCCTGATGCAATTTTGGGACCCAGCGAAGCAATGCCATCTTTGTACTGGACCATATCCCCATTATTCACGATAAACACATGATCACGCTCTATACCTACGGATTCAGCAAGCAGTCTGTGTTGATACAACATGCGAAACTCACCGTGGATCGGAATCAGATAATCCGGTTTCATCAGGGTAAGCATCAATTTGAGTTCTTCCTGACTGCCGTGTCCCGATACATGCATCCCAGCTGCACCACTTGAACCATATATCACACGTGCTCCAAGAACATACAGGTTATCAATTACATGTGCAAGATTCCGTTCATTACCCGGAATGGCACCGGCAGCAATAATGACCGTGTCCCCGGCGTCAATTCTTACGTGAGGATGTTTACCGGATGCCAAACGTGACAAGGCTGCCATCGCTTCTCCCTGGCTACCAGTGCATAATACAACAACTTGTTCTGGTGGAAACTGATCCGAATCGATAGCTTCAATTATCAATCCGTCAGGAACTTGCAAATACCCCAATTCACTGGCTACCGATACCACATTCACCATACTTCTGCCCAACAGTGCCAGTTTGCGACCCGTCTCGAATGCTGCATTCACAATCTGCTGTACCCTGCTGACATTCGACGCAAAGGTGGAGATGAATACTTTTTGTTTTGCACGGATAAAGGCATCCAGAATGTGGTCTCCCACAACACGCTCGGAAGGTGTAAATCCGGGTCTTTCTGCATTGGTACTCTCGGAAAGCAAAATATGGACACCCTGTTTGCCAATCTCGGCCATGCGGTGCAGATCTGGGAAAGGTCCATGTACAGGCGACATATCAAATTTGAAATCTCCGGTATGCACAACATTGCCTGCTGGAGTCTGAAAAAAGATACCAAGACAATCCGGTATACTATGACTGGTTGCAAAAAAGGAAACCTCGATTCCTCCCAGCGTAATGCTGGAATGAGCATCGATCGTATGCAGGTCCGCCTTGCGCAGCAGCCCATGCTCTTTCAGTTTAAGCTCGATCAGCCCACGAGTGAGCCTGGATGCATACACCGGAATGTTCATTTGTTTTAACAAATAGGGAATGCCACCAATGTGATCTTCATGTCCATGGGTAACCACAAGACCCCTTACTTTATCCAGATTCTCCAGCAGATACGCTACATCCGGAATGATTAGATCAATACCAGGCAATGTCTCATCGGGAAACTTCGAACCACAGTCAATCACGATGATGTCCTGATTGTACTGGATGAAATACATATTCTTCCCTATTTCATTCACGCCGCCAAGTGCAGCGATATACAGTTTGTTGTGGGATAGATTCAACTCCATTATTCCTCCTCTGCGTGGCAATCGTATACGATACAGGTTATATTCTTAGTATGGAAGCAATCGCCTCACTTATGCATTTCAATGTGATTATGCCAAAAAAACCACCACGGAATTTTCATTCCATAGTGGTTTATACGAAACTTAAATACAGTTACACCAATGATTTATCACGCTGTAGTAGTACATCTTGTTCATAGGTTTTGATATCGGTAATCCACTTTTCACGAACTGGAACGCCTTGCTGAGCACAATAGTAGTCCCAGATCGCGCCAAACGGATAGGATTTGAACTCTTCTGTTAAGGCAAGGCGCAACGTGTAATCCCCTTCCAGTTCGGCTTGTTTCAAGGCATCCACCGGTTCGAGCATCGCTCGGAGAAGGGCTTTGATCGTGTTGCGAGTACCCACAACCCATGCAGCTACACGGTTAATACTTGCATCAAAGAAATCCAGTCCAATATGTGTGGTCGCAAGCAGATCATGTCGAACCAGTTCACGGGCAATTTCCAGTAGCTCATCGTCCATAATTACCACATGGTCACTATCCCAACGCATCGGTCGGCTTACGTGAAGCAGAATGCCACTTGTAAACAAAGACAAGGACGACAATTTATTGGAAATAACCTCTGTTGGATGGAAATGACCCGCATCCAGGCAGATTAACGTATCATTTTGCAAACCGTAACCCATATAGAATTCATGAGAGCCCACCACATATGCTTCTGAACCCAGACCAAAGAGCTTACTCTCTACCGCGTCCAGATTGTGCTCTGGATTAAGCGGTTCGGCGAATACTTGATCCAGCGATTCTTTGAGACGTTTGCGTGGTGTCAACCGGTCAACTGGATTATCCTTGAATCCATCCGGGACCCATACATTGGTTACACAAGTCTGACCAAGCTGTTCCCCGAAATAAGCACCAATCTGGCGGGATGCCTTGCAGTGATCAATCCAAAACTTGCGAATTTCAGGATCTGGATGACTGAGCGTGAACCCGTCACTTGATTTTTCATGGGAAAAACATGTTGGGTTGAAGTCCAGACCGAGTCCTTGTTCTTTGGCCCATTTCACCCAGTTCTCATAATGCTTCGGTTCAATCTGATCCAGTTCAACCTGCTCGTCTGTATCCGTGTAGATCGCGTGCAGATTGACCTTATGTTTGCCGGGAATCAGAGCAAAAGCTTGCTCGAGATCGTTACGAAGTTCTGCTGGTGTGGTCGCAGCCCCAGGGTATTGACCTGTAACGGAAATACCCCCTGTTAACTCCCCATCTTTATTCAGAAAACCTTTGACATCGTCGCCTTGCCAGCAGTGTACGGATACTTTGATCTCCGCGAGTTTGTTCAGTACCTCGTCCGTATCAATTCCGTGCTGGGCATACAATGCCTTGGCTGCTTCATACGCTTGCTTGACTTGGTTATCCATCCGCAAGAACCCTCCTATTTTAACGTGTAAATGCTGCCGGTACACCGCCATCAATGGTCATCATACAACCGGTTGTTTTTTCGGATTTCGAAGAAGCAAAGAAGGCAATTCCTTCCGCAATATCTCTTGGATAGATATTCACGAGCAATGTCGTCCGTTTGCGATAATACTCTTCCAATTGATCCGGTTCAATCCCGTATGCCGCTGCTCGTTCATTTCTCCAGGAACCGTTCCAGATCGCTGAACCCTGTAGAATGGCATCTGGAAGAATCGTGTTGACACGAATGCCATACTCTCCACCTTCTGCTGCAATACAACGTGCCAGATGTGCTTCCAGCGCTTTCGCTGAGCTGTAAGCCGAGGCACTTTTACCCGCATACACCGAGTTCTTGGACCCGATAAATACCATGCTTCCACCTATACCCTGCTGTTTCATCAGCTTGAATGCTTCACGAGCCACGAGGAAATACCCTGTGCCCAGTACATTCATGTTCAGGTTCCATTCTTTCAGGGATGTTTCGTCAAATGGGCTGGATGTGGCCAATCCGGCATTGTTCACGATGATATCCACTCCGCCATATTGCACCGCAACATCAGCATAAGCGGATTGAACGGCTTCCTCATCGGTGACGTCCATTTTCAGCGCATAAGCACGATTTGCACCGTACTGATCATTAATTTCCTGTGCTACCTTCTGTGCGCCTTCCAGGTTGAGATCAGCAAGCACCACATGTGCGCCTTCAGATACCAATCTACGTGCTGTTTCACTTCCGATTCCGCCTGCTCCACCTGTGATAAACGCCACTTTACGAGAGAATTCGGTTTCCGCCGGAGCCAGTGACAATTTGTACAATTCCAGCGGCCAGTACTCCACATTGTAAGACTCGTTTGCACTAAGTGATACGAATTGGCCCAAGCTAGTAGCTCCACGCATAACGGCAATCGCTCTGTGATACAACGCTCCGCTTACTTGGGAAAGCGCCCAGCTCTTACCTGTGTTGATCATGCCCACACCTGGAATGAGGATAACGCGTGGTGCCGCTTCGAACATGACATCACCTTCGTTTTTGTTGCTCTCAAAATACTGCTGATATTGCTCTTTGTAGGCAGCCACACCTTCAACCAGCTTGGCTTTTAAGCCTTCGATATCTTCCGCATTGGGTGTCCAATCGATGAACAGAGGTACCACTTTAGTATGTACCAGATGATCCGGGCAAGCTGCGCCCACCTGAGACAATTCCGGGGAATCTGCTCCGCCCACAAAAGCAAGTACGTCCTCTTGATCATCAAAGGACAAAATCATTTTTTTGCTATCCGATACCGCTCCACGAATCGTTGGCATTACACGTGATACGATCTGACGACGAACATCAGCGGCAAGTGCCGGGTGTTTCACACCACCAAACAAACTTTCTTCGTTCACTCGTGCTTCTATGAAATCTTCTGCTTCATTGATAATCTTGATCGTTTGGGCGTAACATTCCTCGGATGTTTCTCCCCAAGTGACAAGTCCGTGTTTTTCCATCAGTACGAGTTCGGCATTGGGATTCGAGAATACGCTTTCAGCAATCATTTTAGATAACGTAAACCCAGGGCGTACGTAAGGCACCCATACAAAACGATCACCGTAGATCTCTCTGGCCAATTCCTTCCCGTTATGCGCACAACACAGGCTGATAATCGCATCCGGGTGCGTGTGATCCACATGTTTATATGGAAGGAACGCATGCAGAAGAGTCTCGATGGAGGCGCGCGGGTGCTTGGCATCAATCATGCAATGTCCCAGATATTCAACCATCTCTTCATCCGACATGGATTCACGTTCAATTAATGGTCGAATGTCTTCGAGCCCAAGTCCGGTAAAATGTTTTGCTTCCATGGAACCCAGATCTGAGCCGCTACCTTTCACATACATTACTTCTACATCACGACCACGAAAATCCTTCACTGTCGTTTTGGTAGACGTATTACCACCGTAGATGTTACATACGCTGCGATCAGATCCAATCAGATTGGATCGGTAAACCAACTGCTCAAGTCCTGTTGTTTTCTCAGAAGCCTGCGATGCATCCCATAAACTCTGTACCATTTGTTTCCCTCCGATAATGTTTGTTTTATTCCTAATTCGAGTTTAACATCTTTGTTTTATTTTGAAAACAAAATATTTTAAAACAAAACGGAAATATTCAAAAGTCATCATAGATTGAGCTATTTTATTAAAAAAACACCCTGACGTAACCGTCAGAGTGTTCCTGTTTCATCGGCGGATTAGAAAACCCCCGCTTTTTGAGAAGTGTTTTTAATACCATAGGTATCATTAACTACAGTGTTGCCAAAGCTCGTTAAGCTTCCGTTTGGACCTGTGGCCATGTCCAGATAGTTCAGACCGGAACTGTTTCCGTACCACGACCAGGCAAGCCAACCTACCCCTTTTTCCTGACCATATCTCATGATGGCATACTCGTCCACATCACCGTTTGTGTGATATCCCCCGAATTCACCAATGATCAGAGCCAATCCTTTGTTCAGCACATTCTCCATATTGGCTTTGACCGTTGCAGCATCTTTGCCAGCATACTCATACATATGAATGGAGAAGACCGTATTTTTTTGAGAATCGGCTGCAAATACACTTTGTCCATAATCCACGATGGATTGAGGGAACTGTCCCCATCCGGCTGCATCCACAATTAGCGTATTTTTAATTCCCGCATTTCGAAGTTTCGGAATGGCTTTTTTGTAACCATCAGCCCACGCACTTCCATTCCACGTTCCATACCATTCATTGGCGATGTTAACGATGACCCGATCTTCTTTGCCAATCAAAGCTTCCTTAATGCTAATCCAGTAGTTCACCGCCGCATCCAACGAATTATAGTCATCTTTCCCTGTGGCGTCATGTACCTCGAGTACAGCTATCATTTTATTTTGGTTAACCACATTAATAATATTTTTAACAGCGTTCAGATCATCTTTGGTGTACAGGCTACCATTCGAAAGAACAATGCGTACCGTATTGGCACCTGTTTTGGCGATGGCAGGGATAGCGGTATTCAAATCATTTTTGAACCAGGAATGTCCGTGATTAACACCTCTCATGACAAAAGCCTTACCTGTGGAATCATACAATTTGTTACCGCTTACATAAAAACCTGTAGCAGCAGAAGCTTTGGGGGCTGCACTCCCTAATACCATGAACATAAGAGCAGCAATAACCGTGAAGATTGTACACTTTTTCAGATTAACCATTCGTTTGGAACCTCCTGTATTTGTTTTTTTTATTTCAATTAACCCTGCTCCAGGCAATAAGTTAACTAAAATCGTTGGTAATAGAAGTTCTTTTGTTAGCAAATAAACAACTAATAACTTTATTATAGTTACGTTATTTAGTTTAAATAAACTTTATCGTTAAGGTTATGAGGTTATAATAAATTGAAAACGCTTACCAGTCAAGATCTTTTTACTATGATTAGGAATCATTTGTTTTTACATAACACAGCAAAAAGGGCTCTCTCCCCTCACAATCGTTCGGAGAAAGAACCCTCTGTATTATTAACGAAAGTTAACTGTTGTTTAAGTCTTGTTTATCTGTTGTTTAACTCCTGATTTAGACTAAGTGTCTTCTCTAACTCCCGACAATACTAACCCAACTCGGTACTGTGATCTCACCCGAATCTCATTAAACTTTCCAATCTCCACGCCCTCAAACCGCTCCACATAAGCCTGATTCACATAACTCTCAGTCGTCCCTTTTCGAATTGGAGTTATAGACAGACGAAGCGCGTGATCAGCCAGCAAATGACGGGATTGTTTCAAACCAAGCATCCAGCTGTGTCCATAGTGAATATGATCCGTTAACATCTGATGATGAATATGTGCTGTTGCAACGTCTCCTTCATAATCAATCTCAACCCACACGTCGTCTACTTGTTCCGGCCACGCTGTGTCCAATCTCAGTGTTGCTGCATACTCTTTGGGAGAATCAACCTCTACAGCAGGCTCGTAAGACGAAACTTGGAATGTATACGTAACGAATATTCCCGGCTTCGACTGTGATGACACAGCATATTTAGAAGCTGAAACATGCTCTGGAGCCGGATAGAAGGATACCTCCATCTCTGGTTGCTCCACGGATGTACATAGGAGCATCTCATTCTGTACATACAGATGACTGCTGCTAATTACAAGCCTTTCTTCTCCGCCCACACGGAAACGGTAGGCATTCAAGGCCTCTTCACGGGTCAATGTAATGATACGTATGGCCATACCGTCCGATGTTGTGATCCTCAGATGATGGTCTTTGCCGGCAATCGGATGTATCACAACTTCATTCCCCTGCTCTGATACTGTACCTTCGGGCATATCCACATTTGTAACAGATGCTGTATCAATAACATACTCAGGCGCCATACCTTCATGGGCATAAAAGACAGCTGTGAGTTCCTGATTTACCATAAATCGGGTCAGTGGCTGAACGGTAGCACTAATGATCTTCATTCCATTCAGATTCATATGGAAAGGCAGAATGGCCGCCATGCCGGATTTCAGCCGCATCGTTCCTTCTCTGGGATAAGAAGCAGTCCCTTTGCTGGTATGCAGCTCCAATTGGATATCACGATCAGGCATCGCCACATGATCCTGATAATTATTCATGAACAGGAATCCCGAGCCATCTTGTTGCCGAACAGACCAACGCAGATCCAACGTGTTCTCCGGGGTTATAGATTGTTGACCATCCGGTATAACACAGCCCATTGGTGCAAGCAACTCACCATATGCTTCCAGGAACATGGACAAGCTACGAATGCGGTCATACGATTCACCAATACGTCCGAATTCCCCGAGTGGGGCCTGATAGTCATACGTCATTTTCGGCAATGCCTGTTCGTTCATATATGAATTTTTGCCTATCGGATTGGTCCCCCCGTGATACATATAATACCCAACCAGATTGCTGCCGTTCGCAAGCTTCACAATGGTCATCGCCTCGACACTGTCCGCATCAACAACCGGACGAGCGTGATAACTGACTTGCATGCCCCCAGCAAGCTCGCAATACGCAGCAGGGTACTCCAGACTGTCATAATCCACTTCTTCCACAGGATTCATATGCAGATCCCGGAACAAATACTCCCGGCTTGGAGGCTGATTGGGAATCCATGGTGTGTACGCATACCCCGCGAGCATCGGCAACGTTCCTTCTTCAGGCACGGCAGCATTGCCCCAGGCCGTGGCAGTATAGAACATCGGCTTCATACCGACTTCTTCGGCAATATGGCGAAGCATCTTCAGATGTTCTCGTCCATCCCGACCGGAGGTAATGTATTTTTCGCGGGTATACCCCCATGCATCCATGGGTGCGCCAGCGTGCATGTACTCATTTTCCAACTGTACCCCGATAACAGGGCCACCCTCCTGATAAAAACAGCCGTTGAGCTGACGGGCAATCTCCCGATATAATCGCTTGGCGTAATACAGATACCCTTCATCGTTCGACCTGACTTCGAATGGATAACTGAATAGCCAATCCGGCATCCCCCCATTACGCACTTCCCCATGACAGAATGGACCAATTCGCACGATCAGCGGCAGCTCATGTTTGCTACACATATCCACAAAGTGCCGTAAATTCAGATTTCCTGACCAATTAAATTCGCCTTCCTGCTCCTCGTGAAAATTCCAGAAAACATAGGAAGCGACAATGTTCACCCCGCCTGCCTTCATCTTCAGTAATTCTTCTTCCCACTGCAAGTAAGCGAATCTGGAGAAATGAAACTCACCTACCACGGGAATACGGGGTTTAGCATTACGAGTCATATAATAGTTGGTAAAATCATACGATTCCCCTTGTGGACTTTTGCCACCACTGCCAGTCATGCGACCCGCACGAATCTCTTTATCTTCCGCATCCAATATAAAGCGAATCTGGCTACCTGCTATATTATCATTCATGGATTATATAACTCCTTCGCTATAAATGGGATGTGTTGAACGATTATCAATTATCGATGGATGATTGCCCCTTGATGATTGGGATTCTTCTCCAATACCCGCTCCAACTCAAGTTTGGCTTCACTCGTCCGACCCAGCCCCAGAAGACCCAATGCCCGCATATATCGGCAATGTTCTTCATTTCGCTGATTGAGATCGTCGTCAAACACTAGGAAATCGGGCAGAGATACCGCAAAATAATCCATTCGGATGTGATCATGCATATGTCTTTCCGCATAGTCAATGAGTTTGTTAAAGCGTTGATTTGCTTCCTTCACATTGCCAAGTTTCTGCCAGGCCAGACCCTGATAATAGATGGATTCCGGCGGTTGATCATTATAAAACATCGCGCTTGCCGGTTCATTCAAACCGATGGATGCTCTGTGGAAATTCTCCTCTGCCGCCTGATCATTCTTCAGTTGCTGGTAGGCACAGCCAAGATAAAAGTAAACGGGGTTGTCTCCGGCTCCCTCCAATTTACCTTCACCTAAGTTCACCGGGTAAACCAAAGCCTTCTTCAACAATTCCATTGCTAGTTCAGGTTGTTGTTTCTCCAGTTTTCGCTTTGCCAGTTCTGTCAGTGCCGTAACATATTGTCCTGTTACCTTGCCTTCTCCACCCTCCCATGGATGAAACCGCCGGGTCTGAAGGGCATTCCATGCTTCTTGATGACTACCTTGCATATTCAGTAAAGTCACCCACTCGATGTACAGATCGTCACGATGATGAACCAGCTCCATGTGATCTTCCAGCTGTTTGATTCGATGCTCGCAGGAATACCCCATCTTCTTGCGCAGCTGATCCAACTCGTAGAAGACCCGTGCATCTTGCGAATCCAACCGGAAAGCTTCCTCTAATGATGCCAGTGCAAGATCGGGCCGATTCGACTTGTTATAATAAGCCAGTCCCAGATTCCGATGTACAGTCGAATATGAAGCATCCACCTCGCGTGAGGTTTCCCAATGGGTGATTGCTTCCTCGTAGCGTTTATGATCATATAACCAATTTCCCAGGTAATAGTGAGCACGCGCATCATTCGAATCCACTGCCAATGCATCCTGAAGCACCATGAATTCAAATAACGTATTAGGAAAACAATAATCCGTTGGAGCAGCTTTCCCCTGCTTTTGACACTCCCGGGCCTGCTCCACATCCCTCAGCTGACGATATAAGTAAGCCTGAGCATAACCAACCATAGGATACGGCTGTGCAATTTCGGATTCAACATAAGAGAGTACCGTCAGTGCTTCTTCCCACAATCCACAATCCGCGTAGTCTGCGGCTAGATTCAGATAATTATAAACGTCTCCTCGCATCAGACGATGGAAATGCTCATGTGTTTGCCCCGCTTGTTCTCTCTCTAAAGGTGTAGTCGCTCCGCTATAGATCAGGACTAATTCATATGCAGCTCCAAATTCAACCGGGTCCAGTTCCAATGTCTCACGCGCATATTGGATCGCCTGTTTATCTTGACCTATTCTACGTAACAGAGCCACCTTCAGATGCCGAGCCTTATAATTTCTGGTATTACGAATCAGCGAACGTTCGATGTGATCCAACGCTTCGATGTACCGATGTTGCCCCGTATCGATCTGAGCAAGCATGTAATAACCCATATCCTGATACTGTGCAGACCACACGGCTTTATACAGTGTTGCGTAGGCTTCTTCCTGTTTCCCCTGTAGTTTCAAACTCAGACCGAGTTGGTAAAATGCTTCACTATCATACGGATTTGTATTTTTCCATGTCAGTGATTGCACGGCCTGTCTGAAATGCTTCTCTGCATCTTGAAACAACCCTCTACGCAGCAGCAATGTGCCATACGCTATGTTTAGACGAATATCCGTTGCATCACGCTTCAAACCTTCCAGATAATAAGGTTCCGGTTCATACGTGGCATGCCGATATTGTTCCAAATGAAGACCCGCCAGATATAGTTGTTCATTCGTACGAATCTCGGATGGTAGCGAGAGTGGTGTGGCCGGATCTGGAACTTCCTGGATCTCAGTACGTTCAGGCTGATAGGCCACAAGTTCTTTTCCTTCCACAGTTCGAACACTTAACTTCAACTGATGCCATTCATCTTGTCCGCTCCACGGGAATGAAGTCTTATATACTTCAGTGGGTGAAATTTTACATTTGTCCTGGAGATACAACGCGGTCAGCCCTTTTACTTCAACGATCACTTGTTCAAAAACCGACGTCGCATATACCATCACGGTTACCATTCCGGTCGTTTCGTCCATTTCCAGATTAACCGCTGCATCAATCGTTGCGTTTTTGACCATACCAATTCCTTTATACGGCATAAAATACTGCGAGAATGATTTCGCTTCATAGGGCTGTAACCACGTAAAATCAGGCTGATTATCGGTATAGATCCCTGTCATTAATTCAATATAAGGTCCATCCTCGTCCGTTAACTGACGATCCCAGGCTTGCCCGAATTCCCCGTTCCCCCAGGTCCATTGTTTCTTGCCCGGAGAAATATGATGATTGGCTACATGCAACAAACCTGCCTGAACCCCGTGGTCATAACCCCCTACAAAATTATAATCCGACTTATACGCCATATAGGATGTTGGAACCGGTATGTTTTTGTATCGCGAGATATCCACACCTTCGGAATAGTCCATCTTGTAATAGGTGCCGGTTGCGATTGGAAAGCGGGATACGTCCCGTTTTCCGTGGTCCAGCACAGCCGTTACATCAGGTGGAAAAACGGATTGTGTATGATCGTTAACAGCTACAGCCGGGTTGGCCCACCATAGAAAAGTTTGAGGTGCGCTGGTACGATTGTATACCTCGGCATGGATTTCAAGATAGGCTTTGCCGGGATGTAATGTGAAGCCAGCGGTCATTTTGGTACCATACATGCGATCAATCTCACCCACCCACACGGTAGCGCTTCCATCTTCATTACTGCCAAATGTATAGTCGACTGGACCAAACGTGTTGGGCCGATGATGCTGTGGCCAGTTGAATTCAATTCCTCCGGAAATCCATGGCCCTGCCAGACCCACAAGTGCAGGTTTAATCACCCGGTTATAATATACAAAATCGTAGTTGTTGGTCCGATCCAGCGCACGATAGATCCGTCCCCCAAATTCGGGCATCAGCTCGATACGTACATATTCATTTTCAAGAATAATTAATCGATACGACTTCATTTGGGCTTCATCTTCAATGCTGTCGATCACGGGATGCGGGTACACCTTACCCGAACTTCCCTGATAGATTCTCTTTTCAAGAAACATCGGATTTTTGTCCGGTTTACCTGTACCATAGGTTGGAATATCTCTGGTTTCTTCCCATATGCGAACATTGGATGTCGCTGTCACGTGATTCAATTCCCTCACTCCTCGGCCTCGTATATATTGTGATCATACGCTCCGACATGCAGGAAGAACATTGACATTAAGCGGTTCTTGATGGACGATCTTCGGATTCCCCCATAACCAAAGAGAGCACCAATCCACTGACTAATTCAGTGAAAGGTACTCTCTGATCGATCTCGATTAACTTATCTGCGGCGTGCAAAATCCACAAATCTGAACTTGTCCGGCCGGTGCCTCGACTCCGTATACTGAAATTGACTGGCATCCTCCAGGTACACCTGGCTCCTCACCACAACTACATTGTGGAAACCTTCAAGGTCAAGTAATTCCCTGTCCTCAGCGGTGGGTTCTTCCACCAGAATCTCTTTCTTGGCAAACGAAATGGAAAGCCCCAGCTCTTGCTCAATGTACTGATAGATGGAATCATTACAGATCTCTTTGCTGAGCCCAGGAACAAGCCGCTGACTAATGTAATCTTTGTCCAGTATGACATGCTCTCCATCCACTTTGCGCACACGTCTGATCTCCCAGACCCGTTCATTCAGACCAAAGTTAATTTTCTTGTGCAACGCCTGATTGACCTGCTGCTCCTCAAAAACCTTCACATACGTTTGAGCACGATGTCCCATTTTTTTGGCCAATTCCTTGAAGCTAACCAGACCTGAGATGGGAAAATCGATCTTGCGTATGTCCAGTACAATCGAGCCCTTGCCTTGAATCTTCTGAATATAACCTTCTTCGTACAACATTTTCAATGCTTTGCGGATAGTCTCTCGAGACGTTTGATAACTTTCCGATAGATCCAGTTCCGATTGAAGCAGCGTCCCTGCCTCAATCTCTCCGGTCCGAATACGATCTGCAATATCTTCATATATCCGGATAAATTTATTATTCATTATTCATCACCATTGTTCATTACCCTTTTTTATCATATTGGCAACCTATTATAACATTAAAAACCAATCAAGCGGTAATGTCATTACTTCCGATGAATGTAGTATCACATGTAAGAATCAATTCAATCTAGATATGACGATTCAACGCTGACGCTTTCTCCACTTGATCTGTACCGTTCTCATCCATGACTTGAATCAGCTTATTTAAGCGGAAGATCAGCGCTGCAGCTTCGGATCTGCTTAAGTGCTGCATGGGACGGAAGCTGCCGTCTTCATATCCGGTAATCATGTACAAACCTGCAAGTTCCTGCACTTCTTCTTTGGCCCAATCAGATACATCAGTCTGGTCGGTAAATGCTCTTGGGGAAGTCAGCGGTTCCGGTCTGATTTTACGGACTACATTTGCTATAATCTTGGATGCCTGTTCACGGGTTACCAGTGCATGTGGAGCAAATTTCCTATTCCCCATCCCTTGAACCATCTCATGGTGAACGGCTGCCTTAATCTCTGGAGCGAACCAATCATCGTCGTTTACATCCTGAAATTCATGCTGTTCATTAACCGTTGTATCCACACCCATCAGACGCACGATTAATGCGGTAAATTCTGCACGCGTGATCGGACGGCGTGGTTCGAAGCGAGTTTCACTTACACCTTGAATGATATTCTGTTCTGCCAGCCAGGTAATCTGATCTTTATTGAATGTTTGGCTGATATCGATAAATTTAATATTTTTTTTCACAGGTACATCATGCTGCTCAGACGGTTCTGGTTGTGGACTCACCTCATCGGCTTGTTCCGATGTACCGTTTGGAATGGGGGTTGCACCGCCACCGCTCCAGGCGGATGGTGGATACGGAAAAGTCATGGCTGCTGCCCGTTTGCTTTTACTTTTTTCACCTGCTGAATTCTCCGTCCATACTTCCACCTCATAATGCTGCTCGGCATTAAGTCCTGTCCATACATGACTGCGCTGGGTGCCACGATAGATCTCACGATCTTTATGGGTGATCACAATCACCTCATTCATTGAATCCAGTTCCCAAGTGAGCTTAATCGCACTTGTGCCTTGCGCTACGGCTGCAACTGTCAGATCCTCGGAAGGCAACGTCTCGAATTCCGGAACCTGGAGCGCTTCACCCTCCCCTGCCTCATTAAATGGAATGATTGCAAAGTCAGTATAACGCTCTGCACTATTTAATTGAGATACATGTATGGATGTCTCCGTTGTCGTTCCCACAAGCTCCTCATTTCGATAAACTCGATAACCCGCAGCACCAGGAATCAGTTCCCATACAATGTCTGCACCATACATTGAACGCCCCTCTACTACAGGAGGAGGAGAAGCACTACCGGGCAAAGTCATTGCTTGAAGGTAATAACCACCATCACTACTGCCGGAGGCATTCATGGTCTTCACTGTAAAGATATAGTTCACGCCCGGTTCGAGTTCCTCATCATCATAGAACAGTTCGTCTGCAGGAACACGAGCAATCTCCACACCATCCCGCTCAATGATAAACTGCTCGGCACCTTCCACCCGGCTCTGTTCCAATAGAAGACGAATGTGGTCCTTCGCCGAATGATACTCGACTTTGACAGGAGCTGCTGGTTTGGTCAGGACAGAATACGCCAGCTTCTCCGATGCATCTCCCTGATCATTCTCTGTGTAGATTTCAATCGAGTACTGCTTGCCTGCATCCAGTTGATCAATGATAAACTCTTTTTGTTTGCCTCGATATACTTCCATGCCATCCAGCAATACAACGAATGTTTCGTTTACATAAGGGAAATCCCATTCCAAATTAGCGTGATCAGTCTCGGGGTATATCTTCATTTCCAGTGAATCCACATGAGGTAAGGTGTAAAAAGGAGTCACGGCCATTGGGCTTCCTGAACCAGCCGTATTATAAGGAATAATCTGCACCTGATCATATCGGGTTGCACTTTCCAGATAAGTTAACTTCACATCTGTGATATCTCCTTCATCAATCGTGGTGAACATCTGATCTCCGATACGTATAGTATATCCCTCCGCACCTTGTACCTTTGGCCAAGAGATCCATCCCTCCTTTTCCCCAATCTTGCTTGCATGTAAAGGTTCATGAATGGTCGCAGGCAACGTTCTCAAGTGAACTTCGAAACCGGAATCACTCTCTCCCGTTGCATTGGATGTTTTGATGGTATACGTGTAATGCTCTCCTGGTGTCAGTCCATCATCTTCAAATGAAGTTTGATCTGCTGGAACCTTAGCAACTTCAACACCATCCCGCATAATAATGAATTGCTCTGCTCCCCGTGTTGAGCTTCCAGTCAGGTCCAGTACCGCGGTCTGATCTGCAATATGTGTTATGCCTGCCGTCTGAGGTGATATGGGTTTCGTTAAAACTTGAATCTGAATAGACTCTGACCGATGCCCATCTTCATTAATCGCAACAAGTTCGAATTCATACGCCGTGCCATCCAGCATACTATTGAGATGTACAGACGGTTCAGACACGCTCTGCACATCTCCCGTTACCCGATTACGAATCTCATATGCTGCTGCTCCCTGAACAACATCCCAAGCCAGATCCACCACATGTGTTCCGGCTTTCACTGTTATACTTTCTGCAACCAATGGCAACGTTTGAGTCATTACACTGAAAGTAAGCGGCGCACTCGTTCCACTCGTATTGACTGCCCGAATCACATAAGTGTATTTCGTTCCTGGCAACAGATCCTTGTCTACGAAATGGGTTTCACTTGAATCCATCTGAGTGATCTCTCTTCCATCCCTTTCAATGACATAATAATCTGCCCCTTGGACACCAGTGTTACTGAAATCCAGACCCAGGCTGTTTTTTGCCACATCATATACCGCAATCTTAACGGGTTTCTCAGGCAAAGTCAGCAGAGATACATCCGTCGCTTCAGAACGAGTCCCTTGTCTATTGACTGCCCATAGTTGATAGCGATGCCACGTTCCACCCTGGAGACCTGTAATCGTCGCTCCATTCTCCATTCCTCTATAGATCTCCTTGCCATTCTGCTCAATCACGTATTCAGCGGCACCTTCCACGACAGACCAGGAAACTTTTGCATGATGTACTCCTGAATCAACAAGTACTTCGGCAGGCGACACAGGTTTGGACAATCGGATGAGCTGCGCTGTCTCACCTGATCCAGAAGCATTCACAGCCTGTACTTCCAAAGCGTACTCTGTACCTGGCAACAATCCCTCAAGCATGTAGGCCAGTTCTGATGTTCTACCCATTTCTGTTCCATTGATTTTCACAATATAGAGATTCGCCGTATCTACAGCTTGCCAAGCAAGTCCCATACTTGTCTCACCAGTCGATGTGACATTAAGTCCTTCCGGCCTGCTAGGTAGCGTAAGAATTGTACTACTGGTGGATGCACCGTACCCGGCAGCATTGCCTGCCTGTACTTCATAGGTATACTCATGACTGCTTGACAGGTGGTGAACTGCGAGTTGTGTATCTGATATCTCATGGCTCTGTCCATCGATGACCACCCGATATTTCGTTGCCCCAGCTACAGGTTCCCAGCTCAAGATTGCTCCCTGTTCAGTTACTTGAACAACGTGAAGTCCCGACGGGCTCTCCGGTAGTGTTGTTCCTGATACCGAACTGCGTATCCCCTGTCCACTTCCGTTCACTGCTTGTACATCCAGTTGATAAGATGTTCCTGAACTCAGTCCCGCATAGACCCATTCTTGGGTTCCGGCAGAAACCGTTCCCGACATCTCTCCATTCAACCATAACTCATAACGATCGGCTCCTCGTACTGCTTCCCAATTCAGACGAAGGCTCGCTGTGGAAGCATCGGATACCTGTAAGCCGGACACTTGCCCAGGTAAAGTCTTGAGCAAAGGTAATCCTGCCAACGGTCCTGTTCCTGTCTCATTTCCGGCAATTAACGTATAGCTGTACTCCGTTCCGCTATCCAGACCCGAGTCCAGATACTCCGTCTGCTCTCCTTCATATATGGCTGCTCCATCACGTGAAAGACCATAATACGTTGCAGAAGTCACTGTCTGCCATTCTAATGAAATATCATGCTCCTGAATTTGAACGGCCATAAATTGTCCGGGCATTGCCGGCAGTGTGAGGAATCCGGTTCTACTGCTACCACCTGCGCCACTTTCATTCATTGCCGTTACCGAAATGTTATGAATGGTTCCTGGAACGAGGTTGCTAACATAGGGAAGGCTGCCAGGATCAGATACCGTCTGATCAAATACGGTGGCACCGTCCGAAGTAGTCACGATGATGCGGTAAGCATCTGCTCCTCGTACTGAATCAAAATGAATTTCGGCCAGATTGGGCTGTGAATCTACTTTTCGAACGTGCAATGTTCCGGGAGCTGCCGGGGTAGTTAATACTTGAGCGCTTACTGCATCACTTACTCCGGTATGGTTTCTCACTCTAACTTCATATTCATAGACCTGACCACCGCTTAGGGAGTGATCGATTATACTGTGGTTAGGATAATCCAGTGTCCATGACTGTCCTGTTGTTTTATTCGTTATCTCATACTGATATCCATCGGTATACCTTTCCCCAGTCGGCAAATCCACTGTAAGTTCAGCTGATGTCTCAGCGATCTGTGTCATTCTCACATGACTCGGTTGCTGGGGCTTGCGTTGAATATGGTAAGGTGATGAAGTTGTCTCATATGTATTCCCTGCTCTGTCCATGGTTTTGGCATGGATGTACCAGATGCCTTCCGATTCGATGGATATTTGATGCTCATCAGAGCGAGCTTCAAGCCAATGCTCCGGTGATTCTGCACTGTTCGTAACTTGATAGAATCGTTCCAGTTCCTGAATGCCTGAGTGGGCATCGGCATACTGAATGGTAGTGGATATGTCCGTGTCCGTCCAGCCATGTCCGTTCGGTGCAAATGTAATCGTTGGAGCCATCTGATCCACATAGGCGATTCGACTCACTTCCTTGCTCACATTACCAACGGTATCTCTTGCTCGGGCCCGAATGGTGGTAGCGCCGTTTGTACTAACTGTACCGCTACTTCCTGTCATATACGGGGCATCATTCATGCTGTATTCATAGGATATCGCTTGTTCATCCACACTTCCAGCGATAGTGAATTGCACATGTTCTTTACTCCATCCAGAAGGACTTAAACTAATCACCGGCTCGGTTGGAGCTGTCTTGTCAATTCGAACTGTAGCCTGAGCGGACGTGCTTATGTTGCCTACACGGTCAATTGAGCGTGCATATACGATCGTTTCTCCCTCATCGGTAACCGTCACTTCACCCGTATAATCGATCCAAGGACCTTCTTTGTTAAGTCGATATTGACTCTTGGCAAGCCCACTGCCCGCATCTTCACCACTGTTTATCGCAAAAGTTACATCCTCATTCGTCCAATCCTCTTCACTTAACGCAATCGTTGGTTGCTCAGGCCCAGTCTTGTCGATTCTGGCTGTTGCCGAAGTGGAAGCACTGACATTGGCGGCCCGATCAACACTTCGTGCGTAAATCTCGGTTATCCCTTCTTCACTTAGTGTAAGAGGAGCCTTATAGTCGATCCATTCTCCCTCACTTCCCAGCTTATATTGTGTCAGACCAATGCCACTTGCTTCGTCCGTACCCACCGTTAATGTCACGATTACCGCCGCTTTTGTCCAATCGGGCGGATTCAGCGAGATAACGGGAGGCGTTGGTGCCGTCCGATCTACCCTAGCTGTCACAGCCGTTTCCTGTCCTGTATTACCAAACGCATCAATACTGCGTGCCATAACAGTTGTGTTGCCTTCACTGTTTACGGTAAACGGATCGCTATATTCACGCCATTCTCCTGCCGGACCAACTTTAACTTCAGTCTTCTGAGTTCCGCTCAAAGCATCCTTTCCTTCTTCAACCGTGACGAGAACATCTTCCTTGGTCCATGAGGATGGAGTAACTGTAACGGAAGGAGCAGTTGGACCCGTTGTATCTTTAATCATCTCTCCAGCGGATATAAACGGGGTCTGTATCCCTTCACCATTCAGTGCCGCCACAAGAACTTCATATTTTCCATCCGCGAGTCCGGTCAGGGCAAATTCTGTACGTGTGGAAGTTGTTGTTCCCGTTGCGAGGACTTGCCCACCTGGACTGCGTATTTCCGTTTTGTAATGAGTGCCCGCAGGGTTACTATTATTATTCCAACTCGCTGTAACAGAGTTGCCTGATTGTGTCACAGCCGCAGCAGCGGGTGGATTCGCCAATGTATATTTGGTGGATGGACTGGAGTACCCCGTGAAGGAACCACTTGAATTTTTGGCACGTACAGCAAAAGAATAACTGGTATTCGGAGTGAGCCCTGTCACCTGCCGACTGTTTGACGCACCTGTATCCACGATCTGATTCGTGGTCATATTCTTCAGCTCATATGTAACAGAGGCGTCATTGGCCTTCTTATCCCAGTTGACCGTCAAGTTATTAGGGTTAACCAGTGTATAAGTCGGCGTTCCAGGCACAACAAAACTTCTAACCGTAAAGTTAACGGTTCCTGCTGAGGACACCCCACCTTTGTCATCCATGACCCATACTTGCAATGTGTGCGTACCATCTGGCAGGGTGTCAGGCAATGTGTAGTTAGTGTTGAAAGACTGATTTGAACCCGTCGCGGTCATCTGGGTCAAAATGTTCTCAGACCCACCATCAATGGACCATTTCACGGTCAATAGGTCTCCTACATCCGTATCTCGCGTTGTACCAGAGATCTGAAGTTGCTCGCCTTTGTAATACGTTTGCCCCGAAGAAGGAGCCGTTAGTGTAAATGAAGGCGGAACGTTCTGAGGGCCGATTCCCACGATCGTTGAAAATTTGCGTGAAGCCTGATTCGCTGTTGCTTTGGCATTCCACCAGAATTGCGCAGCTGTATCACTCGCCGTAACGGTCTGCCCTGTAGTGAATGACGAAGGTGAAGAACCCCCTGTTAGCTGCGCATTGTCCGGACCGCTGTACTGTCCCATGTATATGCGATCTGCATTCACAACATTGTACGTATTCGCATAAAAAGCCGTGACCTGAACGCCGCCGCTGTAATTGCGCCATCCATTCTCGATGACTTCAAACGGAGATGCATCATTGCCATTCACCATCGTATCCCAATAAAATGTTCCACCCAAATTCAGTGCCGATCCACTGCGGTTGATGGCTTCCAGTTCAACCTTCATGTATCCACCTTGTGAGGTAGCATTAACGATAGATACACGCAAAATATATTCGACATTGTCCTTTTGCCGGGACATTTCAATCACATTATTGTTAATTCGGTAATAATTAAGCGGCAATGTTTTGAAGTTCACGGGTGATCCATTATGGTCGATAATGGTGGATACATTCCCTGTATCACCACCGTAAAATACATTTGTGTTTGGTAGTAATACAATTCTGTATTTACCATCACTGTTCATCTCCACTTTCACCTTGGAGGACTGTACAGCCTTCATGCTGGACGTATCGGATACAATCCCGATGGTTTCAACCGTTTCAGCCATTACCGTCGTTGCGCCCCATTCAAGCAACAGGGCTTGAGGTGATAATAACGCAAATGCCAGTACCACTTTGGTTAATTGTTCCGCTTGTTTCTTCACACGTTTTCCTGATTTCTTCAACGTCTACTCTCCTTTTTGGCACACAAAAAAAAGGAGGCACCCCAACAAAGGAACGATGTCCTAAGTTGGGGTGCCTCCCCTAACAAGTGTCATTTTTTCTTGATTATAACGATTAAGCGCATGAATGTAAACACTTGATCATGAACGCCTTACTTCTCATTTCTCATCTCTGATCTTTAATAACGCTTCGTCTAGTGCGCCAACGACCTTGTCACACCATACATCAAATTCCGGATCTTCGGTCTGTAATTCAGGATGCGCCAGAATGTGCTCAATCGTACGTCGAATGCCCTGATCAGCTCTTGTCGTTGCTACAAATTCCGGAACAAGCCGCTTCAGCTTGCTGTTATCAAAGACAACGGTATTGGCTTTGTCACCCAGCAATCCGCCGCGAAGATCCTGATCACTG
Organism: Paenibacillus sp. SRL342; assembly: GCF_984798905.1. Lineage (NCBI taxonomy): Bacteria > Bacillati > Bacillota > Bacilli > Caryophanales > Paenibacillaceae > Paenibacillus > Paenibacillus sp. SRL342. The sequence goes on along the minus strand of NZ_OZ481790.1, from coordinate 3,142,510 downwards.
CATGCGGCCAAGAACTCAGAGGGTACATGCACCGCATGAAGCTTAACGCCCAACACACCAGCTATAATCTCATGAATCTGATTCCAGGTGACGGATTCATCCGAGGTGATATGTACCGATTCACCAATGGCATGGATATTTCCCATAAGCCCGATAAACCCTTTGGCAAAATCAGTATTGTGCGTAATGGTCCACAGTGAGGTGCCATCTCCGTGGATGATAACGGGTTTTCCTTCACGGATACGCTTGAGAACCTGCCAGCTGCCTTGAGCACCATGAACACCGAGAGGTACCGATTTGTCGCCATACGTATGGCTCGGACGCACGATGGTAACAGGAAACCCATGCTCGCGGTATTGTTTCATCAGATAGTCTTCACAGGCAATCTTGTTGCGAGAATACTCCCAGTATGGATTCGATAAGGGCGTACCTTCCGTGATCCGGTAATCAGCCAGAGGAGTCTGATACGCTGATGCTGAACTTATAAATATAAACTGCTTGGTTTTATCCTTGAACAAACGGTAATCTCGCTCCAATTGAGACGGTACAAAAGCGATAAAGTCTGCCACAACATCAAATTCCAGATCAGCTATCAGTTCCGCTACACGTGTCTCGTCATTAATGTCCGCTTGAAGTACGTTGACCTCACTAGGTAAGTCATCGTTATGATTGCCGCGATTAATTAAATACAGTTCACAGCCTTGCTGTGCAAGCATCTCCGTAATGGCCGTACTGATGGTGCCTGTCCCTCCAATAAATAGCGCTTTCATTTCGCCACCTCCTGATCGATTTTACCCACTTTTCCATGATATCACGCACCAAAAAAAGGAGCAAAGCTCGGTGACCCGAAACTTTGCTCCTTCTGTTTATACGACCTTAATCGTTGCATATATCATGTACATGCCGCAATGGATCTCATATTCTCCCTTGGGCAGATCTTTGTCGACCGTATAATAATTGGGTCCCTTTTGCATGTATAGATCCATGCCAAGCTTTTGTGATCCTACTGATTTCACATGTGTAACCGACCGGGTCAGAATAAAGTTGATTTTGGTCGGTACGCCAGCTTTCACCTCGATAACGTCTGGTCCAAAACCATCGTTGCTCACGTCCACATCAATGACTTCATATCCCTTCAAATCCTCCGCAGTCTCGGCTTGTGCTGTTACTGCACTTCCCGATCCCGGGGATACGTCTTTGCCCATAAAATAAACCAAAAATGATCCAAGCAGTACAACAACGGTCAGACCCAGCGTTAACCAAGGCCATGTTTTTCCAAACCAGCTTTTCATATAAACACTCCTCATTCGATGTCCCATCAATATTCAATCCACAGACGGATGTATTCTTTAAGCATACCTGATTCGCATGACAATGAAAATGACCCCTCTGGGCTATTGCGGTTGAGCTATATAAGTGGAACTAAAGAATATTTACACTGGACACTCCGATGACAGAACAACCTTTCGATCGCTGTTATCCCCAGATTTTTTGATTTCCTTTTTCAAAGGGTAAAATCCGGGAATAGCGTATGCTTCCGATGTAGCTTTCTTGCAGAAAGCTTGTAGGCGCACGCTTCGCTTCTTCAGATTATTTCTGTCCTCTCCGTTTCGTGTAAATGTTTAGTTCAATTTATATAGAATATTTCAATAGAAAAAGCCTGATTTCTCAGGCTTATCTACGGGTATTCCCGTTCATGCTTTGCAATATCCCTTTTTGTATAACTCAGGAATATATCGGTGTATTCCGACTTCGTCTCATGCGTAATTTATACAACTCTGGCAGGGCTACACCAATGAGCACTATAATAACTCCGAACCATTGCAATCCGCTGACATGCTCATGGAGCACGATTGAGGATAACAAAACTGCAATTGGAAGCTCCACTGCACCCAGGATTCCGGCCATGTCACCACCAATATGCGGAACGCCGATAGCGAACAGTACTGGTGGAATGAATGCCCCGAAGAATCCGAGTAGCAATCCAAATACAAGCAATTGGCTCCAGATCAATCCGTTAAAGAGGAATGTCGGCGGGAACAAAATGCACAGCAGGATCAATCCGCCTGTAACCATCCACGCACTGCGGAAGGCTGGATGCGCTGAAGGAACCGCTTTGCCGCTGAACAAGACAAACAGGGAATAACTTACGGCTGCCATTAGCCCAAGAGCAATACCCAGACCGTTGAACTCACCCAATCCTTGTTCCAGGAAACCCGCTGCCAGCAAGGTTCCACCGAACAGAATGATCAACGTCAGGAACGTGACTTTGTCTGGACGTTGTCGTTTGCTTATCGCCTGAATCAATACACTAATCCAAGTGAACTGGAACAACAGGATAATGGCAAGTGAAGCCGGAATGTAACGCAAAGACTGATAATACACGAGACCTGTAATTACGGTTGGTGTTCCAGCAGCCATCAATATCAGACGTTGTTTCCACGTCAACCGCTTGAATACCTGTGCCACGGCTCCTGATGCTTTGCCATTTGCCTGTGACTTACGTTTTGTTCTAAATCTTGTGTATAGCGCCAGCATCCAGGATAGAAGAAAACCCGTGATCAGCTGTGCTCCCACAACCTCTCCAAGTTTATATCCTTCGCCGTACGCCAGAACCACAATCGTGGATAATATGCCATAGCTCATCGCTCCCGCGAGAACGGACAGATAATATTTCATTGTGAATAAACCTCCTGATGATAAGAAAAATACGCCCGCATGTTGGTTCATGCCAATGTCACAGACACCATCTAAATGCAAAAAATCCTAACTACGAGCAAGGAATACATTGATTCCTTGGCATCGTAGTTAGGAAGTATAGGCTTCCCGTAGAGACCCTCGCCCTGTGTACACTTTCGGCCTGCGAGGTTATACGAAATGATATATGCAATTTGATGTAATTCGTGTGTGACGACTTTTCATATATTACATGGGAGGTGAGATGGTGTCAACCCTATTCCGTCTAAAAAGTTGAACTACATTATTACACCGAGTCGCTTCGATCGCTGTACTATACTTCGAGTACTCTGATTACGTAAAAACGTCATGTCCGATTGGAGCCTGAGGAGTCCCACTCCAATGTTTGTTGTAAACCTGCCTTCAATCCATCCAGATCCAGCCCATCTACGGCAAAAGCCTCACGGATCAAAGGCGGCGCGACAAATTCATCATACTTGCCCAGATAAGGCGCTTCATCTTCAGCCAGTAACGTAGATGCGTCTTCAGCCGTTCGACACTCACTCATAATCTCAGCTAACAATGTTCGTTCATCGACCTTGCCGGACACTACAAAATAATATGGCTCCATGGGCACAACCGAACGCAAGGCAAGTTTCTTGGACAGATTATGCTTCATCAAGCGCTCCAATGTACGGAAAGATTTACTTCCCACCCAAGGAAGAACATACAACGAATCTCCCCCTGCCGGAATCACGACCTGCTTCAACAGTCCGCTTTCACGAGCTAGGCGGCGCGCCCGTTCAAGTCGATTGACGGCTTGTGGTGACAGGTAGGGATAGATGGTCGATTCGGATAACACTTCACGCATTTTCTGTACCACCGACGTATGAATATCTCCTCCCGCTCCAAGCCATAACGTATCTACTTTACCTTTTGCTGACTTCACATACACAGCCTTGTGCTTGTGATCGACCTCTTCCACTTTCCACAGTTTTCCTGCAAGCGAGAAGCAATAGCCAGGTGGGGGTACGGTTGTAATCGAACCAATCTCTTCCGAGCCGTTTAATACTTTATGTTCCTCATCATCCTTAAACACCGCGTAGAAGCGATAATTATTCACGATTTTTTCACCTGTCAGACCGATAATCAATGTTCGATCCTCTGTCCATTGCAGGTGATCCGTCTCGATGAGGTAATTCAGGAAAACCTGATATTGATCAGTTCTAATCAACGCAAATGGAGCCAGCGAAAGGATGGCTTCTGCAAGATCTCTCGGCTCCGCCTCCCCCATACTTTTCAACATGCTCATCGTCTGATGGTAGAGCACACCTATGGGCATTTTGCGAGCTTCAAGCGGCTCGACCCACTTCGTTTTTACATAGAGTTCGATAACAGCAATCGCACGCATCAACGTCCACGGCATACGCGCTGGCAATTGCGCTTCCTCGTCCTCTTCCTCCGGACATACAAAAAGCATCTCTGATGCCATATCCTCTCGTCTTCCTGAACGTCCCAGACGCTGTACAAAGCTCGAAGCACTATACGGTGCACCAAGCTGAACCACACGTTCCAGCTCGCCCAGATCGATGCCCAGTTCAAGCGTGACCGTTGCCGCAGCAACCGCGGGACCCGATCCAGTGCGTAGGGCAGCTTCCGTCTCTTCCCTCAGCATGGCGGAGATACTTCCATGATGCACATGGAACACATCACGCTCTTGCCTGCGAGCCGCGACTCGCCGCATCTCAAGAATGGTGACTTCAGCATCCGTTCGGCTGTTGGTGAAGATCAGCGCTTTTTTACGATGTGTGCTCTCATAGATGAAGTCATAGTATGCTTTACGTGCGTTATGAAGCTGCTCCGCCTGCTCCTCGTCCTGTGCATCTGGAAAAGAGAAATGTTCCACCCGCAGTCGCAACTTGCGACCGCCCGGGGAAGAGACCACATCCACCCCCTGCTGCGTTCCCGCAGCAAGCCAAGATGTGGCCGCATCATAGTCACTAAGTGTAGCCGACAAGCCCACTCTTCGCGGTGCACAGCCAGCCATACGCTCGATTCTGGCAAGCTCGCTGAGTACTTGAATCCCCCGATCCGCTCCCATGAAAGCATGCACCTCATCGATAATGACATACCGCAGGTCATGAAACAGTGCCGGGATTGCATTTGGTCGATTCATGAGCAGACCTTCCAGCGATTCAGGCGTTATCTGGAGCACACCGGACGGATTTTTCATCAGTTTTGTTTTCTCCGCCTGAGGTACGTCCCCGTGCCAATGCCAAACCGGAATATTTCCTTCGGATAACAGATCCTTAAGACGTTCGAATTGATCATTAATCAGGGCTTTCAGAGGTCCAATGTACAAAATGCCAACCGACTTGGAAGGCCGTTCATACAGCTCGGTCAATGCAGGAAAAAAAGCCGCCTCCGTCTTGCCGGAGGCTGTTCCCGCCGCAATCAGCATATGATGCGGGGTATGAAAACAGATATTGCAGGCCTCAATCTGGGCTGGACGAAGCGATTCCCATCTTTTTTTATAAATAAATTCCTGAACAAACGGAGCCAGCCGATAGAACGGATTATCACTCATAATTCAAACTCCGCCAGAAAGTCGTCCAGATCATCCGTATTTGCGGAAGCATCTGCCCCTTTACCCGTTTCCTGAGGTTTGGCAACCCGCTCGCCAAGTAATTGAGTATAAGTCACTTCAGGATTCTGGTGTAACGTATGCAGTACATCCATAAAATCTCGCACCACTTCACGCGTGGTCAGCAATTCATCCGCACCCAGTCGGTTCACCGCCGTTTGCATAAAATCAACCAATTGTTCATCCGTCAGACTTGCGCTGTATCCAAAATGCAGAGCATGAATCTGCCGCAGCTTCTGGAGCAGAATCAGAATCTCTTCATGTGATAACATCGCCAGCTTCAGGATCGGACCTGTGTAATTCGCATACGCTTTGGCTGCATAACGACCATCAATAAGCCTGGAGCGAAGCGCTTCATAACTGTATAATCCGCGCCGTTCATCCTCTACAAATTGCGGCGTACCACCTACAAATATGCCTAGGTGCTCCGCCTTGCCCTGCATCGTATCATTGAACATGGTCAGCAATTTCTCATAGTTGCTTTGACGGGAGACACTGTTTGTAATTTTGTACAGATTCACCGCTTCATCAATGAACAACAGCAATCCTTTGTAACCAATGCGCGCTGTGAATTCAGACCACAATTTGAAGTAGTCGTACCAGTTATCATCGTCAATGATAACCCCAACAGCCAGTTCTTTTTTCGCTTCAGTTTTGGTTGCAAATTCTCCTCGAAGCCAGCGAAGGGCCGCCTGTTTGCGATCATCATCAGCTAGCTTGTACCCATTCCAGTAAGAAGCCAGTACCTTGGCAAAATCAAAGCCGTGAACCAGATTCTGCATCTCACCCGTCACCGCATAGATCTGTTTCTCTACTTCCAGCGGCAAAGTGGGATCATCCGGGCGCAGTTTCTGACGCTGCATCGTGGATTGTTGCAACCCTGCGATCCATTTTTGCAAAATAGGCTCCAGCGCTCCCCCATCCGGGCGTGTGCGTGTAGACAGACGAGTCATCAGTTCGCGGTATGTGGCAAGTCCCTGCCCTTTGGTTCCCACCAATCGGCGCTCTGGTGACAGATCCGCATCTGCCACAACAAAATCCCTATCCATCGCATAGTTACGAATCATCTGCAAAAGAAAGCTTTTACCGCTGCCGTAACGACCCGTAATGAGTTTAAACGCTGCGCCGCCCTCAGCGATATTGTCCATATCCCGCAAAATGGCTTCCACTTCCGGTTTCCGACCGACAGCAATCTGCTCCAGCCCAATTCGTGGGACAACACCCGCTGTCAATGAATTTACAAGTGCGGTGGTCAGCCGCTTTGGTATTTTAAGTTCTGTCACTGCGTATCACCTCTTCACATGTTCGAACACATCTATATAATCAGGAACAATCCGATCACCATCAATCAGAAGATCACCGATCGTTTCCATAGCCACATCATTAATTTCATCCAGCAGAAGCGTAGGCATCGTTCCATATTGCTCAGCCAGACGCATCAGCTCCGTATCTGGACTTGCGCCAAGTAAAACATGAATCGTTTGCACCTGCTGAGGGGAGAGTTCCTTGGCAAAAAGCAGCCATTCTTCATCCAGATCAGCCTCAGCAGACTCGTCCCACTGCAACCTAATAGATTCTACTTGCGCTCCTGTTGCAATCTCTACTGCGGATGGCTCCGACTCCATGGAACCTTCAGTTGGAGTGATATCATCCCTTGCTTCCAGTGCATCGAATGGATTACTTGTAACATTTGCGTTGTTAACCTCTTCATCCTTCACTTCAGAAGGCTGATCATCCTCAATTGTAAGCGCCAATCGCACGTACTCACTTTCCTGCTGTAACGATGCCAGTTTCTCCGTATCAATACGAATCACCGGTTGCTCCATAGCCTCCGCCTGCCCAGTCGCATATGTTTTGTCCAGATAACGTTCAATCAGATTCGCAAGTTCGGGTTCAAGAGTCTGTCCTCGCAATCTGCCTCTGAATCCGAGCAGTTCACGAAGTTTATTTTCAGTACATCGATAGATCCGCGTGACCATCTGCACAAATTCAGCCTGTTCACCTATGGGCATATATCTGAACGATACCGATCTTCCATAGATCGAATCATCATAGACTGCTTTGCGAAAGAGAATGCGTTCCATCGTGCGTTCATCGTTAGGATCACACTCAGGCAACAGTCCAACTTGTCGCGCACGTTCCAGGTACGAATCAACCAAAGCCATGACCCGGGGGATGTACTGCTCCATCACTTCTTTGCCGCCATCTCTATAGAATTTACTGAGTGTAATATCGTAATCATAGTATCTTTGCAGCATATTCAGCGAGATATCCGATACCTTATCCTGTAAAATACGTTGCAACTCCCTATCCAGCATCTCTGCTGGCAGGTATCCGCCCGAAAGGACCATGACCTCGGATAAGGACATCTCCATCTGATGGACCAGCACATAATCGACTATCCACTCTTGCATATATATATTTAATTGGGGCAGCCGTTCACGGTAGTTCACCCATAGCTGCTTCAATTGATCATAACCATCCTGAGGATTCTGCCAGCCAATGCCGTTAATTAACTCGTAGATATGAACAAATAGATAGGACAGATCGGTATCCGGGTATCTCCCCTGACGTACTTCCTTCCTCCAAAACATATACCACTTGCGCTGGGCATCATTCATCACGCCATACGTTGGCCAGTAACTCATAAAGGGAACCCACGGGGATACATCCCCCTCCATCTCTGCCCACCGCTTAGCTTCCTCTACAAAACGTTTTTCTGAGGACAATATGCCTCCTCGATGCTGCATCGTATCATGTGCAGACTGCACAATGGTTGAACGATCAGGAACCGGAACTGCTGCTGTTTCAGGTTCTTCACTCAGATCTATCTCCATAAATTCCAATTGTCTTGAGTTGTCTTTCATAGAACGTTATCTCACCCTCCTCCAAGACAGAATACGAACAAGTGTATCCATAGGGAACATTATATCACTTGTCCTGTGTCTGCGGTGACGAAATTTAGACATTCCTAGACACAAAAAAGAAGGCATTTCTGCCCTCTTTTTATCAAGTATTTTTAACTTTTTCACAAATTGATGATATCTTGGTCAAATCGAACGTTTCACAGACGTAATCACACGACAATTGCACGATTTTTCCCTTCACTTTTTGTTATTTCTTGGACTTCGGTTCGGCCATGGCCAGGAAAATCCCTTCTCATGATGTTATCTAAGGAGTGTTACTTGTCGGTATTAATCCATTGATCTAACAGTCGGAATGTCTCTGATGCACTGTGTACCATGTTGTCATGATCTTCTGGAGTACTGATGGACTGCTGCAGCAAACCTGTAAACTCGCTCCATCTTGTTCTTGTCTCTGAGCCGTAGGCGTTGAAATATTCCAATCCACGATCCGCCTCAATCGGCAGGAACTGCGACAAACGTTTGGTCATAATCTGTCCACCGTTCGTGGACCCCTCAATTACATACAGATATCCGAACAAACGGGCAGGTGTTGAAATATCCGGCAGTTCTTCACAGAGCGGAAGTTGGCTGATTTCCTCTTCACTGGCACCCAGATTTCGTAAATCTTTTTCCAAGAGTCCAGCCTTGCCTCTAATCTCAATATCCAGTCCCGTACTTTCCCAGAAAGGCTGCTGTACAGCCTGATCCTCCAGCGGTTTCAGGAATCCATAAAATTTCTCTAAATATGTTCTATATTCTTCTATATTCACGGTTTGATTCATAATGGCTTTTGCATAAGGGTTCTGTTCTACTTGTCTGTGATAATGAGCTGTCTCGCTCTTCAGACGTTCCATAATAGTTGTTGCTGTCATCGTAGTTATCCCCTTTCACAATCTGTTCTATTGTTGCAAATGAATGCGGACCTCAACTGATTCTCAGTATTGAAATGGAAACTGCTATCCTTGCACTCAGCTCCATTTAATACAAGCAAAGGCTCTATGTAAGTATACTTATTCTTGTTTGAGAAAACTATATGAATCCAACATCCGTGTACAGCCCAATTCATTGCTCCGTTGTTATCTTAACCGACTGTAATCTGTATGTTTAAGTATTAACCGAAAACAATAAAAACGACCCTATAATCTGGAAGGCAGTAGATTTCAAATGTCAACATGGTACACTAACTTTATATCCTGTCATTGGAGGAATGCATTCTATGGATCTTACTGTTCAAGACGTTGTACTTCATCTCACAGATAACATTGAATTGCCGGAAAACACGGTAGATCAGCTCATTACGGGCTCACTTGATCGTAAGGTCAAAGGCATCATCATTGCTTTTATGCCCACACATTATGTTATTGAACAAGCCATACAGGAAGGTGCAAACTTGATCATCGCTCATGAATCCCCCTTCTACAACCATCACAGTCATACGGATTGGCTTGCAAATGATTCGGTTTATGCGGACAAAAGAAAGTTGATCAACGAAGCAGGCATTTCCATCTATCGATGTCATGATATCATCCACCGCTTCCAACCGGATGGCATTACCGAAGGACTGATTCGGGCATTGGGGTGGTCCTCTTATGTAGAGCAACGACTACCGGAAGCAGACGTCCTTTCTTTTCCGGAAGGAAGCACCGCCCAAGTTATTGCTCACCATGTGAAAAGTTCCCTGGGCATCGATTATGTACGCGTTGCAGGCAATGCGGAAATAGTCTGTAGACGCGCAGCGGTACTGGTAGGATTTCGTGGTAATGGACATGTGACGATTCCCTTGATTCAGAATGAGCAATTGGATCTCATCATCGCTGGAGAAGGATTCGAATGGGAGACACCGGAATATATCCGTGATGCCGTGCAACAAGGCAAGTCTAAGGCACTGATCATGATGGGACATGCTGAGAGCGAGGCTCCGGGAATGAAGCTATTAGCAGACAGGTTGGCAGAACGTTTTCCCGAATTGTCTGTTCGTTTTGTAGGCGAGAAGCCTGTGTACACTGTGATCTGATAATACGATTGGATTTGTACGGAGAGGATCTCAAGTTGATCCCTTCTAATCTCATTGCCTATCCTACCCCGGAGCTTTGGATACTTTCTATGCTCCGGGGTACACTGGGTAGACTCTCGTTACATTTCTTGGATAGCTAACGAACCTGACACACTCTATTTAGCGAATATTTGCCGATTTTCAAAAGTAACGAATCGTAGACACCCTATGCCTCCATTCCCCCTGTTTTACCGCCCATTTCTACCCAACATAGCCCATTTAACGTCGCTGAGATTTGTTAGATTTCTCAATTCAATCGAATCAGTACAACAAGGTGTCACTAGTTCGTTAGATTATGATGAAAAATGAGTACTGAGCACATATGCCACGCATCTTTTCATGCCCCCCATCTGGATTTCCCGAGTTCTTTATTGTACTCTAAATGCTGTGACTTCAAAGCTCAGGACATTTGTCCTTGGCGTTCAGAGTCAATTTATCATTTAATAATAGAAGTCGAAGTGATTGAATAAGGAGCGTACATATGAGAGGAATTATTTTTGCATTACTGGGCGGCGCGTGTATCACGCTCCAAGGTGTTGCCAATACTCGGATTAGCACCGACATGGGCACATGGCAGGCCGCTACGATTACACAACTGACAGGATTCATCTTAGCGGCGCTGATCCTAATATTTGTTAGAGACACCAACTTTCAAGGACTCAAACAAGTAAAACCTATGTACTTGGCTGGAGGTGCTTTTGGCGCCGTCATTATTTTCAGCGAAGTGACGGCCATTCAGCAAATCGGGGTTACATTCACGATCTCGGCTCTGCTCATTGCCCAGCTGTTCCTGACTTTTCTGGTGGATAGTAACGGATGGTTCGGTGTCGTGAAACAAAAGATGAAACTGCCGCAATTTCTGGGCATTGCCTTAATGGTGACTGGTGTCATTATTATGAAACTATAGTTTTTGGAGAAGGATTGAAACATATCGTCGGGGGTGAATCACAGCGTGCAAGAGTTCCATAACGAGCAACAATTAATGCAATATTTGAAGCAATATCAACTCGAAACTGTATTTCACGAGCCCCTGCGTGCACATATGACGTTATGCCACTTTGAGAAGTGTGAACTGATCTGTCGTGAAGGGGAAACTTCCGAATATTTGTACGTACTGGTTGAGGGTAAAATCAAGATTTTCACCACCTCCGCTCAGGACAAAACGCTGGTGCTTTGTTTCAAAACACCGCTTGAAGTGGTCGGTGACATAGAGTATGTCCGTGAAAGCGATATTGTTAATACGGTTCAGGCCGTGTCACCTGTGGTGATGCTTCGCATTCATTATCAGTGGCTCGCTGAGCTTGCCAGCGATTATGCACCTTTGCTTAAATTTCTGCTTAAAATCATCTCACACAAATTCTACATTGACTCGAACTTTTCCAATTTCAACCTGATGTATCCCGTTGAGGTTCGTCTAGCCAGCTACCTGCTCTCCATCTCGACAGAAGAAGCGGGCAGTATCGTTCACGAAGAGCTGGACGCGTTCAATCTGACCGACATCGCGAATCTGATCGGCACCAGTTACCGACACCTGAACCGGGTCATCCAGAAGCTCTGTGCAGACGGGTTAATTGAACGACATCAGGGATTGATTATGATTAAGGACCGGGCGGGTCTACGTGAAATAACAGGTCACAATATTTATGAATAAGGAGTTCGACAACCATGTTAATCACAGGTATTTCGCTTGCACTACTGGCAGGTGCACTTGTCAGTCTGCAAACGATTTTTAATAGCAAAGTCAATGAACGCACCGGTTCATGGTCCACAACAACGATGGTGCTTTTCACCGGATTCCTTGCTTCTTTCCTCATCTCTCTGCTGGTAGAGGGCAAAAATACATTCAGCTTCCAGCATATGCAACCCTGGTACTGGCTCAGTGGAGCCATCGGGGTTGGCGTGGTCTTCTGTCTCGTGCAAGGGATGAAGTTGCTTGGTCCCACGTATGCCATCTCGATCGTGCTAACATCCCAACTGAGCTTTGCTCTATTGTTTGATTCCATGGGGTGGCTTGGTCTGGAGCAAATTCCTTTTTCGTGGAATCAGCTGCTCGGTGTACTTGTCATTGTTGGCGGAATTGTATTGTTCAAGTTCGGTGGAGGTAAATCGAAAAAATCAGATCAGTCCCCTGGAACGTTACAGTCCAACTCATAAACAAACAAAAAAAGAGTGTCCGTCCAATCCAGGAGATTGGTCAGACACTCTTTTTATGCAATCAAACCACCACGTATCGTCTCGTTCTCTTAAACGAACTCTACGTTATGGTAAACTTGTTGAACATCTTCAAGGTCTTCAAGCGCATCGATCAGTTTCTCGAACTGAGCTTGTGCATCCTCTGGAAGTTCAATATGGTTTTGCGCAAGCATGGTCAGCTCGGCTACTGTGAACTCAGTAATACCAGCAGCTTTGAATGCTTCTTGTACAGCGTGGAATTGATCGGGTTCTGCATATACAATTATTGATTTGTAGTTCTCACTTTTTGTATGGAATTTTATACGTTTATCATACCAAATTATGAATGATTTTACCATCATAGTTCGTATGTACTTCCATCTCCAAGAAACCAATTAGTTTGTCAGCAGTAACAACTTCTGTTGTCAGTAAAATAGGTGCTACGGAAGCTGCGTTTTGCAATGCATAACGTGTTACTTTCGCATGGTCAACGATACCTGCTTCGAATCGTGTTAACCCAATCGCCAGTAGCAGCGTTGAAGCCGATGCCTGTTTGTAGGAACGGTATGCAGAATTGTCACTCTTACTATTTTAAATTGATATACAATGACCGCTCATTTTACAATTGATTGCAATTTAAGCAAAAAAAGTTATCTCTTGATGTAAAATACTTAGGTGAGAAAGTTACGTTACACACGTTTCCGTGTACGTAATCCAGTTAATTTCGAGTGAATCAAACCTACTCAATTTACCAGAGTCTTTTATTATGTTCTCTGGACAAAGAAAACAAAGTAAAAATTGGTAATATTCCTGATAAGCAGCAACAAGATATGTAATATCGTGTAGACTTCAATAAATAATGAAATTGACAAGAAAGTTTGACTTTGATGTATTTGAAGAATAAATGCTATAAAGAATATGAATGTCAATAAAAACACTTGAACTATCAAAATATAAACGAAGGTGATTAGCATCCATTGATACATTGATATTATTTTGTTACGCACAAACCTATCGTCAGATTGTTTATCTTTGAGAAACTTTATAGTGGCATTGTCACTTGAAACTAAAATTGTTACACAAGAAATAGTAAAACCGATCAATATTGCAAGAGCATTCGGTAGTATATCTCTTAATTTCATAATAGCTCTGAATGAATCACCATACAAAAAGTATATTATAACGGATAAACCAGAAACGAGAAGAGGAAGAATTATCTCATAATTCCTTTCATTGCGCTTCAATGTTGCGTAATAATCAACAACAGGATACAACCATTCACCATAGATTATCTTTCCTATCATGGAGAAGTACCTGTTATATCTAATACCTCAAACATCTTCTCAAAAATTGAGTCAGTATTTACAGTGCCATTTTCATCAAGTTCTGTAACTACATAATCAACCTTTTTGAAAGGTTCGCTATCAATTCTAAGCGGATTATTGTTTGAATCACGACCATAAAGTCTTATTCGACTTACTTTACTTTCAGTTGCTGTTATTGAATTAAACATTTTTCTGAATGTTCGCTTAGCCATAGATTCTTTAGGTTTAGCTTTCATAGTGACTAAAACATCTTCTTTCATTGAATGGTCTTCTTCTTCAATTACCCCCATAGCTTCACTTCCTAAATGAACTTTGCTAGTAATAACTTCGGCTACTTTAATGTCTTCCATCGTCTCAAGCATAGCTAAGAAGTTTTCCGAAGGAACTGTACCATAAATAACCTTTAAGTTCTTAGGTCTGCTCAATGAGGTCAGATATTCTTTTAATTTTTTATTAAGATAGCTAGTAATTTCATTTATTGTAACTCCGTTTCTTCTTTCCTCTAAGAGCAGACTAGCTTCATATGATGAAACTCTTATACAAAGGTGCGTCTTCTCCTTCTCACCTTCGTGCTGCTTCTTGTCACTATCCCTTTCACTACCGTCCCTACTAGACATGTATTCTGGGCTATGGTTGTACTTACATGATTTAAAAACAATTCGAACCACAAAATCAGCATGGAACGAAGTAACAGCATGCCGATCTATCGCTACTGCCTTGTTGTGTCTAGGTATATTTATCACTTGTTCATGAGAAGGAAGTGCCATTACATAGTCGATAAAATCTTTAAAAAACGCTCTGTCAAAAAAGCGTCCTACCTCACCTCTTTTTTGAAATTCGAAGTTATAGTAACCTACTTTTCTGTTTTGGGTGCTCATAATATCCCTCTTGTCCTTTTAGAATAATACAGACATTCCTAATTGATATACTCATGAGTAACTATACTCATCTTGTTTATTAGCTTTCTACTCATGGAAAAATCCGAATTGATAATGCTCCAAACTCTAATAATCGTTCTTAAAAACATTTAGTTAGTAGCGATTACGATTAACACTATCATAAATTTTCTCTCTCTCTTTATGAACTTTATACCAATTGTACTGAGCATTACATTTATTTTTAATGCTCTCCCAAGTTTCACTTACATAAACAATGAATTGTTGTTCTCTATTTTTCACTGACACAAGCCTACTATGCTGATAATTTTCGCCAAGAATATGTAGAATCAAGCCACTTGGTAATTTAGTACTCTCAACGAACTCGAATGAAAACTCTACACCACGAGGTGAGAAATCTGAGAAGTCAGTAAGTTTAATTATTACTCCATCCATAGGGCTTCCATCATCATCATAATAAAGACCAATAACCAATTGCTCCCCCAGTGTGCCCTTCTGTTTAGCATTAACTAGCCTAGTAATAGTAGACCTACTTAACTTCGATCTCAAAAAATTATCTTTATAATCACCTTCAAGAAGTTCGTTCCATATCTTACCATAATTGCGATTCATTGCGCTAGCATGGAATACTATGAATGGTTGATCTTCATTAACTTTTCTATTCTGATTAGAATCAAAATTACGAGTTTTCTCTTTAACGTCCTCATCTCCCCCTCTGATCCAGCCTTTAAATTTGTATTCTGTAGAATCTTCTGAAAGAAACTGATTAATAGAAAGAGTTATTGCGTTAGCTATTTGATCAATGTTTTCTGGAAAAACGACCAACTTATTACGAACAAGAGACTTGAATTGTTCATATTTTTCTTTTTGATCCTTTTCATATACGTTGATATTTATATTAGCACTTTGCTTATTTGCTAAAAATTGATCTTTTAAAACAACTGCAAACACTGGAATACCTTTTGTCAGAGCATACTCATATTCAAGCTGAGTATAGCTTTTTCCACTCTCTGGCTCTAAACTTCCGTATCTGCCACCTAAAATAAGCAACAAAATGTCCGACTCTTCTATCCAGTTTTTGATAACCGCCCACTGTTCCTTATCACCCGCTGTGAAAAGTTCCATTCCAGCTGGAATATGACCAGCTTTCAATATACTTTCAACCGCCCTCTGTCTCTCCTCAATTAAATCAGTAAACGTTGAAGACACAAACACCTGTAGTTTCTTTTTCATCTAGCTCCCCTTCTCTAACTGTATTTCAGTAAAATAATACTTTAATAATATCACGTGTTTGTATTTCGAGGTATATAATTCTAACTATTATCACATTATAAAAATATCCAAAGAACACCAACTCTCATAAGAAAAGAGTGATTTCTATAATTTACTAAGTCAAACGCTATACGTGAATCAAACCCTCACTTATTTAGCTGACTTCTTCTCATTTAAGAATTCCACGATTTTCAAATCCCTCTCGTATGCATCGGTATTTACTACTACCAGTGTAGTGTATATTTTTAGTAGAAATGAGGTATGCGCTATGAACAATGATAAGAAGTATGAAGAAGCCAAAAAAAATATTGATACAAGTAGTGCGAAAAGATTAGTTGACATAGTTGGTATCTTATCCCACTCTATTTCAGAGCAAATACAGGAACAAACAAAAGGTAACTCATTCGATCAAATTAGAGAGGAAGCCATCACTAAACACTTTCAGGAACAGTATGAAAAGCTAAATTCATCCTTTGAGAAAGATAATGAAACAAACTAGTTGAAGTAATTGCCTAATGTAATTGAAAACTCAACATATAACACTTGCTACAACGTCAAAATTCATCCTACTTTGTTCATATTATTACGCAAAAAACACTAATAGCTCTATGCTATTAGTGTTTTTTGCGTAAAGTAATTAGGGGACACTATCTAACGAGGTTGTTCTTCCACTCTTTCCAAGAGTTAGAGTTAATTGGAGTACCTGATTCGGAAAGTTTCACAAACTCTAAAAACTGTTCAAAGCTAGCAGAAGGATTCTTCTCTGAATATTTAGTAATGAATTGGACCATGGCTTTAAATGCGATCAAGTCCAGCACAGAGTATGTTGGTTCTTCAACAGATGTATCTGTTCCCTCTGAATAAGTAACTTCATACATATGATTCAAACTCGATTTACTCTGGAGAAATGTTATAGCTTTGTCCCAATTCCCAACTTGAGAAGAAACAGAATAGTCAATACTATGTTCACTTACTGGTTGTGTTTTGTCCTTGGAGATTATAAAAGCATCAATTCCTAAGATGCTTAAATTATTATCCTTACAGTAAGTAATTAGGTCAATTGCATCGGAAAAGTTATATAAATACAAGCCACCACGCACTGTTGCTTTGTCTGTAATGTTACTCTTTGAAAGACTCAAATTTTTCTCCTTTCTTGGCAGATATGGATTTTTTATTGTACTGTCAGGTGCCCAATCTGGGTCGTTTCTATTGCTAACTTGAATAATCAAACCTGACTCATTCTCAACAGTAACATAACTGCCATCTTCGTTAAAATATGCTGTTGCTTCTTTACCATTTGCTTTGTTTTCAGCTTCACTTGTTTCGTGAGGTTCGTTTACTGTTGACTCGATTGAGTCTTCAGTCCATCCTCTTTTTTTCATTTGTTTATTTATTTTATCATTTATCTGAACTTCTAGTTTAGCAACCACTGGTGCACCAGTAACTGCATCAGATTTGCTAAATGTCCCCACATCCCCTACATAAGTAGGGTAACTAATAGCTATATCTCCGTTAATTCCCCCCCCCACTCTACCGATATTCGGTTTTTCTAATGTTGTAATTTCTCCGCTACTGTTTACTATTCCTTTTAATGCCGGAACTGTCAATTTAGTCGGAAAATTAGTTGGTACAACTAGTGGTTTATATGCTTGGCTATTAGTAGCGTCATTGATATCTCTCATCACAAAGATTGGCTTTACAGATTGATATGTAGATTGAACTTTTAACTGTTTGACAAAATCATTATAAGCTGCAAGAGCATTAGGATATTTTTTAGTTGTTACTACATCTGGCCAAATTGTCTCATGAGGACTGGAACTGATTCGTATTTTACCATATTCGTCAACTCCAACTGAGGAAATATAAACTTGTTTATAACCTCTGTCAATCATGCCAATGTCCTTATAACTATCGTATTTAGGATAAGATGCAACAACTGACGATGGAACAATTACAGAATTTATTGTAGCTATTTTTTCAATTTTGCCTGTTGTAGGATTAACATAGGCCCCTGCCGCAAAGTATTCATTCCATTTGTTGTTTAAGTATGCTTGAGCCTCTGAAGACCACTGCAAACTATATTTTTTACTAGTACTCCATATTTTATCCATACCACTAATAGATGATGCTATAGCTTGACGTGTTAATTCATCAGCATCATTCCATGCTTGTTCACCAAACTTTTTAACTTCGTCCATCAATTCTGGATCAAGACCAACCGCTGTCCCTGTTGCAGCTACTAAAATAGCTCCTCCCCAAAGCATTATAGCCCCTGCTTCTAAACCACCAAGTCCAATAGCTGGAGCAAAAGCAATTGCGTTCGCTTTAGGCTGAATAGATAAAGAAAACAAAAGGACAATGACATTGAACATTAAGAATACTTTCTTCATAAAAGCTGATTTTGTTTTAGGTTTCATATGTACTCCTTTAGATGATATTACAATCTTTTTTAGTTTATTAAATAATCTCAATACATAATTCATTTCCTATTACTCTAGTGACCTCATTGAATCTTTGTAGAATAACGTACTTTCATCGACTTCTTAACCTCTCTCTCTTAGCAATTAGGTATTTCAACACTGAACATTATCTCAGATATTCCCTTTATAGTAAATATGAATTATACTGAGGTAAGTATATAGACCTAAAAAAAACAAATATCGGGGGATGCTACATGATAAAAGACCTAATGAAAGCAGAAAAGCAAAAGCATCAAGTCTTTTTAACGTTCAAAGATGGAACAAACTATGTGGGTGAAATTTCGCTTACCTCCGATAAAAATTTGGTTAAGCTAAAGAGTACTCATGAAACTGTATGGATTCCTTTGGATGAAATAGTACATTATTCAGTCACTATTTCAGTTGCATTTTAATCAATAGTGAAAAGTAGCTAATTAACTTTACAACTAATCAAACCAATAAGTTAAATAAAATTCAAAATAAAGCTATTCGATACGCATAAACGTTTCGAATAGCTTTATTTATCACTTATATGTTATATTTTATTCCCATACATGTATTGCACCCTCTCTAGTAAGAACAGCAATGAAGGACTTGTCTTCATTCAATATCACTGTTTTAAGCTCCCCATCAATTAAAAACAAATCAGTGTTAGCACTAGACAAAGTTAGATCAGTGATTTCAATTATATGTTTATCAGAATAGAAAGATTCTTCTCTGAATTCAACAAAATAGTTACCTATAATTCTGGAGTTGTTATAAGGTCTGTGTTCGTTTAATTTTAGCTTAGGAAACTCCTTGCTTTTATTAATAGTATCTAAAATTTGTACATTTCCTTCTTTACAAGATACAAGTAAGTCCACATTAGTTATAGCACAGATATTTTCATTGTAAATAGCATACTCTTTTATATACTCAAAGTTTTTATTGAAAACTAAAAAGCGATTATAGTTATAAACGAAAATCTCTTCTGTGCTTTCACTAAAGAGTGGATATTCCTTTCGTACGAAGAATCCTTTCTTGAACTTATACATCTTCTCTATTTTCACGTCTAATAACGAAGTAAACATCAACTCGACTTTATCATGAAAAATAATATATTCACCAGAATCAGGGAAGTATGCCTTGACTCCTTTATCAAACTCTTGTTTATATATAACATCTCCTAAGAAATTATATAAGCAGTAAACATACTGATCGTTCAATAAGCCAACAGTAAGTACTGTGTTGTTCATACTGCTGTATCCTATGATTAGAAGTTTATCACTTTCACTTTCTAACTTAATGGTCTGCAATTTCTCTCTATTTTGAATATTCCACTTGGTTAGATTGTTCTGATTATCGAATGTTATCAAATGTCTTTGATCTTTTGTTAATGATATCCAAGAATAGTTGTCTTCCATGTTCTCTTCAAACTTATTTGTATGATTTCTGGTATAACTCTTCGGAAAAGTTACTTCCTTCTGTTCAATTTTTGCCCATAATTTTTCAACTATTAAATTCTCATTATATATAGAGAATTTAATGTGAATAAAACAATTTTTATCATTAACTAATTTAAAAATCACTTCTGCTTCACTTCTATCTAACCTAAGTAAAAAAGATTCTCTCATTAAACCGATTTTAGAAAAACGAACCCAATTAAACCATTCAACCTCTACATGAAAGAAGTCCTCCATTAATGCATGTGGTATAACTTCGACTATTTTAGCAGCCAATAAATCCACCCCAACATGCTCAACTATACTACTAATAAAGTGTTTATGATCTAGATACTTACTCTTAAAGTCTTTCTCCAATAATTCAATCTGGTGAATTCCTCCTCTAGTTAGGTTAGCTGTGGGTGCATTATTGTATGTGAGGTTTTTATTAGTCAATGCAACTTTTTTCAATTTTAATAGAAAGCGTCCTTCTATAGACGCTTTCATACATGGTATTTGTCTATTGACTGACCATTCCATATCTTTAACAATGCTAGAATACAGTTCTGTGATATCTACCTCATCATTCTTCTCATCAAGTCCACTTATGTATGCCTCTAAGTTTTGTATGAAAATTTGCGTGAATTGTCCATTGCTATGATCTTCTAGGCTATATGCATTCTCGTCATTAGTTCCTGAAATAATGACCTTACCTTTTCCTTTAACATCTAACTGCTTACTGATGGCAGAATCAATTGAGTTAGCACTTGTACTCCTTGTAAGATAGCCACTTTTACAACAATCAACTAGAACAAGTATTGCTTTGGCAGGGGAATCCCCAATCCATTCTGTTAAAGTATTCATCTCAATTTTATTAAATGCACGATCATCATTTGTGGAATCTGATGTAATTAAATATCCCTTTTGATCATAAACGTCTCCATGCCCAGCCCAATATAAAATAAGAGTATCCATGGAATCGCAATTCTTCAAAAAACGTTCTACTTCTAACTTTAGATATTGTGAATTTGCTTTATCCCCAGAAACTTCTTGTATATGGAAATCATCAAAGTTCTTATCGAACATTTCACTCACAGTTTTAACATCATTCTCTACACTAGCTAAATCTTTAAAACCATCGTATATATATTTATTTACTCCTACTATTAAAGCCTTATTCATTTACTATTAATCCTCCTAAGACAAAAGCTAATTAAAGTAGCTTTATTATACCATTGAATTTCATTATTTGATGATTTCTTTCGCAATCGAGCTTGTAGACAAAAGATGATTCTAAATCAATATTCACATTTCATTTTATTTCATTTTTGTTAATAATTGTATTTAAAACATTTGTGATGTATAATGTATTCAGATCAGTCAGCACTGATAAATCGTTCCAATAATAATTGCTGAAATTGATGATTACAATGGGGAAGTGAATGAAGAACACTAAATGCACCTAAATGGATTTGAGAAATTGAACACACCTTTAACAGCTGATAAAGTTACGGATATACTTACTGAGGCCACCATTGATGCAAGGGAATGTAAGATTCAATGGAATCAGACTATGATTCTCATTGCTTATTTCCATTCGATTAAAAGTTTGGCAAGTGATTACCAAAAAACACATTTAGGATGCACTGTTAAAATAGAAAAAAAGAATGGTGGTTGAGAAACATATGCCTGAAAATAAAAATACACCCAAGAAAATCACTTTAATTGACCTTGTTGGGATATTAAAACCTGAATCAGAGGAATTAAAGTTACAAACACAAGGTAAAACATTCGATCAAATTAGAGAAGACACACTAACCAAACATTTCCAAGAAACATACCCGACACCTAAGTTGACTGATGAAAAAATAAATGCTGAAGAAGGAATAACCACTATGAGCAAAGAATTCAGTGAATTTCTTCTAAAAAATAAATCTAAGTTTAGAAATACGCCGTTAAACACTATCAATTATACGGTCACGAATGATATCTCTCTAGCAACACACTGGAGAGCTACTGAAGAATTGCTAGAAGGAACACATGTGACTCTTGGTAAAATGTATCCTGTTCTTTATCACAGACACGAACAAGAAGAAGTAATTGTTGATGATTCTGGTAAGTTGTCATTAATCTATTTAGTACTCAAAGGAGAGTTCCTAATTGTGAATTAAAGAATCTTTACTCCCCCTTATTCAAATGGTTAAACTGCACTTCATTGACCGTCAGAAAAAGCGTCTTACAGCCCAACTATCTTCACTATAATAATGCCACTGGCAGTGTAACATCTTCTGGACTAATTAAACTGTCAGCTAACTGCTGCCTGTCATTGGTTCAACAATTCTCATTGAATACTTACAAAAGAACACCAGTTGTTTTTTCATAACGACTGGTGTTCTTTTGGCTTGTTTACATCAAATACGATCCGTTTTCCAGTACCAGAACTTTGAGCCTTGAGAAATGATAAACCGCTCTAGCCATGTCTCAAAGTTACTGTAGAAGCTACCTGTATGCTCAACAGAATATAAACTTTCACAAAGTAACAGATATTGTTCATCCTGAGAGCGCCAGCGGTCTAAATCAATCAGGATTCGATCATCAAGGATGTTGGCTATAACAATCTTACTATCTGATGCTTCATTGTAATGCATGACATCTTGGGCTGAGTATAAGAAGTTTTCGCCGCCATATTCAGGGTCTTCAAACAAGGAAGCTCCATTACATAATCGTAAGAAGTTTATGTAATCTGAAGGTAGTGGAGTAGAGAAATAATCGGAAAGCTCTTTGAGCTTATCTTCGGATGCACTTGGTTTGAATTTATTAATGACTGCCGTTTTCCCAGTAGTAACAAGTATTTCAATGTGACCATCGTTTTGGTCTGACCATTCTTTGAATGCTTTGAATGTATTCATTTAATTAGTCCTTTCCTAAAAAAACTTACTATGCGATCTAGCCAGCAAAGTCAGTTTATCACATTAATACGAATCACCTTAATTCCTTCATTTGAAATAAGAAACGCTTTTTTGATAATAATGCATCTATGTAATGTATATGATGAGATAGCTTTTCACCCTCGCTTAATAAGTACGCTTAATACTCCATACCAATGATTAGCTTTATTTGATGCATCAATTGCCTTTGTGTCTTTCTTAAGAATTTCCTTTTTCTCATCCAAAAAGTCTACTGTTACATTAGGTCGCTTTATATCATTTACAATCAACTTCAGATAAACCCTTTTAACTTTATCGTTACTTGTAGTCTTTTGTCCAGACAACCCACCAATGACAGCCCCTACTCCTCCAGCAAGTACACTTCCTACAACTGCTCCTCCTATCTGGCTACCTCTTGAAGTTTTTGTCAATTGGACATCATCCTCTACTAGTTCTAATTCTAAAACATCTCTTGAAGGAAATACTCGAATCTCAGAATCGATTACACAAAGCTTATTATTTAGATCATCAATGGAAATGGCTACGTTATGCTTTTCATTTGCAAATACTTGAGAAGAAATGAAATCTGGGATGTCACTCAGTAATTCATCTAACTTTTCTCTTCTCGCCTCTTCAATTCTTATCTTTGCTTTTTCTTCTGTTACAGAGCCTTGAGCAATAAAGAAGAGTGATAGAAGGAGTGAAATAAACACAAAAGAACCATGGAAATCATGTTCAGCAAAATAACGATAAGTCAGATACATGAATGTAAAGAACAATAACAAGCCAGGTACAATTGAAAACTTCTGAAATCGAGTGGCATTTCTCTCCTCCTCACTTTTGATTGATTCTTCATTTACCCTCAACAAATTTTCCGTAGTTTCCATACATACACTCCCACATGAAGTTATTTTATTTGATTCATGTTTTGATTTTATCACAATTAATTGTATAAATAAACCATTTTGAATCATATAGTGTGCAGATTTTATAGTTGTTGAACATAATAATTGTTACTAAAAGGAGTTATTCCTTTGCACATTGAGGCCATTTTCGGAAAAGTACTTAAAAGTCTTCGGATTAGAAATGATTTATCCCAAGATAAACTCGCTGAACTCTCAACACTTGAAAGAACGTTTATATCTAGAATTGAACGTGGTAATAGTCAACCATCATTAACTACTATTTTTGAGTTGGCTAGAGCGTTAAATATTAAGCCTTCAGAACTGATCCGAATGGTGGAGCTGGAATACGAATCAAATAGCTAACACAAAATAGAGCTGTAGGGTCTCCTACGGCTCTATTTTGTGTTTGATAGATAGTCTTTGGTTTATTTGGAGGCTGATCGATCTGTTGGTGTGCATAGCGTTTCTGACATCTTAGGTATGATTGGGAAAGTTATAACTATCCCCCTAGCTATCTAACATGTACTGTTATTTCTATTCCTGTAAATAGTTTAGTATTAACGGAATCTCATTAAAATCATTAATCCAAATCACATTTAATCCCAAATTATTAAAATCACGTTCGACAAGTAGCTCTTCGGCAAGTAAAGTTTCATCTACAACTGATTTATCTATCATGAGATAGCGCAATTTCTCAATAAGAGATTCAAAGTCTTCGTCTTCTAAGGACATAAGTTTTTCTAAAAGAGTTTTATCCTTGGACATCTCTTCTATTTTTTGAGTTTTATACAAGCGAGGAAATATTATAAAATGTTGCTTCCCTTCCCTACTCGACCTAGAAATATCTAAAATCCTGCGTGTATTTGGGTCACTTAAAGTTGAGCCTATAAAAAGACATGTTTTTTCTCTAAACATATTTAATTGTAGAACATTAGACCATTCATAAGGTTTCATATATTGATCGTGATACTCATCCTCACTAAACACAATATTCTCACTACTAAATTCATTACTGTAAGGAAGATATCCATGCACATGATAAACTCCAACAGATACAGGAGTTACTCTCTGAGAGTCCTTCCAAATTGAGGTGTATTTAATATTGCTCAGATCAAGATGTGATTCTAAAAGGTCATCGTAATTATAGGTGACTACATTACTTACAAGTCTTCTTTGGTTTAAATCACTTTTACTAATAAGATCAGAAATTGATTTTAATAGTTCTGAAGTAAGAGATGAATTGTTATACAACCATTTGTGTACATATGAGACAAATTTATCTTCTAAAAGCAATTTTGCGTATTTTGTCCTAACTAATAAATTGTTATTACCTATTCTCTGAGTAAGCTGCCAATAAGAGTTAGGGTCATTTTCTATATCTTCAATACTAATCCCTTTACTTAACAGTGCTTCAAAATAAACTTTTGATACCAGTTCTGTCCAACTAGGTAGATTGGCTGACATCGAAACACCAGCACCTAAAAATAGAATGAGCTCTCCGTCTTTATACTCTTTCTTTAACTTATCTTTTGTATAACTGTTACTATAATTTATCTGATCTTCTCGATGTTGAGGATCAGTAATCACTCTCGAAAACTCTTCTTTTATGAAACTCACAAAAAACTCTTTATTATACCTCGCAAAAATATGAGGGTATTTTTCAAACAAGCAATTTATTTGATTTGAGCCCCATATATGAATATCATCTGTTAGAATGTGTGCAAAACTCTTTT
The DNA here is from genome assembly GCF_984798905.1 of Paenibacillus sp. SRL342. Classification (NCBI taxonomy): domain Bacteria; kingdom Bacillati; phylum Bacillota; class Bacilli; order Caryophanales; family Paenibacillaceae; genus Paenibacillus; species Paenibacillus sp. SRL342. The sequence continues at coordinate 3,117,121 of NZ_OZ481790.1, read as the reverse complement.
TGAACCTATTAATAATAGCTTCATCTAGATTCGTGATAAAAATTGCATTTTGTATTATTGATTCTTTCCTCATCTCTTTCATAACGAAATGAACTCTTTTTTCAATATTCTCATCTAATTTGTGACTAAACATCTTTTCATCTACATCAAAATATTCAATCTGTATTGCTATAGGACCTTTTAGATTGAACACCTCAGATTGTACAACTGTAAAGTCTAAATTAGTTAAACTTCCAGATGGTGATAAGCTTTCGCATTCTTCCTTCATTATTTCGGTAATTAATTGAAAAAAATTCATGTCAAGATTACTCAGTGCCTTCACCCACTTTAATCTTGAATTTTCTCATTAATTTTTCTAATGATTTTTTATCTAAGAATTTAATATCATCTTCATCCAATATTTTGTCTAATTTGTTTATTATTTTTGTTGCTTCCTTTATTTTGGTTCTTCTTTTTGCATACTCAATGTTATCGAGTAACCTTTCAATAGATGTAGGGTCAGGAATTTTAAATGTTATTTTTTCAGGGTTTTTAGCTATCATTTTAATCTCATTAAATAATGATTCTGCTCTCTGTCCTACACCAGTAATAGTGCACCACCCTTTACTTCTCGTCATAGCAGTAAAAGCAGTGTTTCGGAGCTGGACAATATCAAATCCTCCTAATATTGAATCAAAACCAACAATGTACACAACAGATGCTTCGTTTCCTTTAGCACGCCTGATACCACTGAATGTAACCTTGCTATCAACTCTGAATACATTTGTTGCAGTATCTTCTCCAACAATTATCATATCAATGCCTTCCGTTGATAGACTATACTTAAGAGCTTCTCCATATTTCTTGTAATAACGATTGTCAACACTAATCACCAAGATATCATTTGGAGTGAGTTCATCTTCAGTAAGATTGCGCTTAATTTCGTTTGCAACCCAGTTTATTTCGGATTTCATTTCCTGAAACACTCTCATCTTCAGTACATTCTCATAACCTACTAATTTTTCAATATTATTTGGTGAATTTTCGAAAGGTCTTCTCATTGTTACTTCTTCGCCGATTTTAAATTCACCACTAACAATCTCATAGCCAATATCTTCCCATCCACCCTCAGATGGAATGAATTGGATTGCTCCTTCTTTTCTAAATAATCCCATTCCAAAAAAATGAGCAGCTACTAATACGGGTCTTGGATTCCTATAACAATGGAATAAGATAAAATCCTTCTCTATTCCATCTGAATAAGTACCTTCTAAATTCACTAATGCTTCTCCATGTTCATTCTCTCCGAAAATCTCTTTTGCAGTTGGAATATTTAAGTTATTTAAACTTTGCACTTCATCATAAGCCCAAATGAACCTTTTTGGTTCACGTAATATGTGATGGCAGAAACGAAAAAACTCAAATTCAAAATCTTGTGCTTCATCCATCAATAAAGCATCAAAATTAGGATAAACTTCAATCTCATTTATCAACTTCAAGCAGCTATTTCCAAGAAGTGAATTATTGCCAAACATATTCTTGGCCTCAACAAGACCTAATGGCTTCTGACCGTATTTCTTGCACATGTAACTGTATAATCCTTCTTGACCTTTACTACCCCAACCATGCAAGACATGAAGCTTATCCCAATTCGGCTTAACGTTTGCAAAATGTAGAGTAAATCTTTCTATGTAATCTTTTATTTGATTATATAAACTTTGAGTTGAGAAAACATAAACAATCTCCCATTGAGGATTTGCAATATGCATTAAAGCAGCTTTCATTGTCATTACTATAGTCTTACCAGAGCCCGCCAGCCCTCTAATTCGTTGAGGCCCATCAGGAATTTGTCTTGCTACTTTTTCTTGTTCAAGATCAAGGAGGCTCATTGAGGCTTCAAGTTTCTGTAGAATCGCTTTTTTAGTATCTGGCGATGCTGCTCCCTGTCTAATAAGAGCTTCCATAACTCTTCCACCTTGAACTATTGCTTTAACTACACTCCACTCTTCTTCAGTAATGGCGGTACCGAGGCTCTCAAGCTCTGAAAATAAAACTGTATTGAATGATTCTAATAATAGATCATCCGAACATACTATAAATATTCCATCAGAATCTACGTTTAGCTCATTCCACTTAGCTTTAGTCAATGATGGAATAACCATAACTGGCATTCCATGATACTTTTCTTTTCTTCCGTTTCTCAAATCATTTCTAAATTTGTTTTTCATATTTTCATATTTATTGAAAAGATTATCCATCGCTTGGTTTAGGTCTTCTGTAGAAGTATTATCGTTCCAATCCACAATATCCATTGATATAAAGCCTAGTCTATTATGAACCATAAAAATATCAATTACTGATTTATTCCTAGTTCCACTACTAATTTGGTAACTTTCATAACAAAATCCTTCATAATCCTCAAAAAAAGCTTTGATTTTTTTCCATACCCATAACTTGTTATCAAAATCTCTAAATCCTGTACTCATTAAAAAATCCACAAGATCACCCCATTAATTACTTAGTTGTGTTAATTATAACATGATCAGTAAAATAAATAAGTAAAATATACCATTACTGATTACCTATAAATTTTTCGAAGTTTATATGAAATCGGGATTTCATTCACGAACAATTAAAATATCGCGTTAAAGCGTTAACGTAAAAAACCATTCAAAAATCAGTCTAATTAACAAACAAACAATTCTCCAAATTTTATTTGCTAAAAATACTAAGGCACCCCTTAATTATTGTAAACGTAGAATAAAAAGCATGGCGGTTTGTTGTAGTCTTCTAATTCAAAACCCTCAGATCAAAAGTTAACTTTAGGCATATTTTTATTTACAAGTCTAATCACATGAGCAGTCTCTATCTTACTAACCTCCTTTAAATCTATTCCTGCTTCGTAAAATTGAGTTGTCGTAAGATTGCCATCTATAGTTGTACAGATTCTATATAGCTTGCTAAGCAAGTTGCCTTCTCTAAGCTCCAAGCTTCCCTCCAACTCAATCTCGCCTATATTTTCGAAACACTTATACTTATTCTCTAAAAATTTAACAACCGTTTTATTAAGTGGACTTGTTGTTTTGTCATCAGGGTCAAAAGGTGAGTAATCATCGCTTATCTCAAACTGAAACCCTGATCCAAAAAAAATATCCATCATCTCTTTGAATGCATATGCAGTTATCCCTCCACCATTTTCAGGAATGTTTGCATAATAATTTGATATTCTTCTCCACCAATCAATTAAATTTCTATATGCTTTACTTATAACTATAGGATTTACATTATCATGAGGTAACACATTCATACTTTTTGAATGGAATAACTTGCAACGGATATCTTTATATTGTTTTGTTATAAAATAATTTATAGCTGTTAGATTACTCCCATCTGGAACACAACTGTTTATATCGATCTGACTCTCTACTTGTGCAAGAACTCTTCTAAGCCATTGAATCTCTCCCTCTTCTCTTCTTTTAGGGGCGATTATGTTAAAAATCGATTCTAATGCCAAAAACAAGTTCCTATAAGCATCATACAGGTCTGAACTTAACTGAGATAAACGGTAGAATCTAAGTGATTGAGACCAATTAAAGTTTTCCTTTAAGGGTTTAACTAATTCTCCTTTAGCATTCTCAACAAATACTTCCGTACTAATATTAATTGAGAACTGATCTATAGCCACATCTCTTAAGATAAAAATACTATCTTTCTCATAAAATATGATATTACTATCAGATGCCTTTGGAATAAACAGACTATCATTCTTATAAACACTTAATAAATCTAGGAACATTTGAGCAAATTTATGCCCCTCGACTAACACTCGCTCCTCTGATAAACTATTTTTACATCTGACCACAATGGAATTTTGGCCTTTAGCGACCTCTACTTCCCATGCTCCTTCTGAAAAATCTAGTATTTTCGAATATCTACTTTTTTCATTCAAGAAAAAACAAACAGCACTTCTAAATAGTGTTCCTTCTACAGTATTTCCTCCTAAATGAATACTACCTATAGCAGCGATAAGTACTCCCACCTTTGAATTCAAGATTTTTTATAACTTTTTACTCTCCAATCCAATGTGCATACTCAGGTCTACTTATAAACTCATCTCTAATTATCATGTTATCTCTAGTTACTTCATTCAATTTCTCTTTGTAACATTTGATAAAAGTTATACGTTCGTATTTTTTAGATATTTCCAAAATCATTTGCATAATCACTATTGCAGTATTGCCAATATTCCACATAAACCCTCTTATATCATCCTCGTTTAAATTATCGAAAAAATGAAATTCAAAGTTGTCTAAGTCAAAGTTCTTATAAGCGTTAAATAGATTTGAATGTGCTCCAAACATATTTATCATATTTTTTTTCAACTTTAGAATGTCAGAATAATGGGGGTAATTTTCCTCCAACCAACTATAACATTTCCCCTTCGCCTTTTCTCTGATCGTGGCTAGACCTCGCTCATTCTTATATAAATATTCATCAGTATTAGTACTGTATAAACTGTACGCTGCCATTGTAGAAGACTCAATAGCATATCGCATCATCATTGAAGCTTGTACATCATGCCATCTAATAATTGAAATAAATGATAAATGAAGTGATTTTTCCATTTGGAAATAGAAAGCTTTAAAGACGAATGCTTCTATGTCCACATGTTCTATACCTTCACTTAAGAGCTTTAATGCATCTTTTGTGTTTTTATAATACTTACCATATTTATTTTCAGATAGTAATACCATTTGATTCTCATATTCTGAAATTTCAAGAATATCCATCGTGTTGTCTCCTCATCTATTAGCACTTAATTATTACTACATTCTTTACTTTTACAATTTTCTTTTATCCTTTTTTCAAAGCCTCATGAATAGCTAAGGTTTTCGTTTTAGGTTTAAAAATTTCTCTTTTTGAATCCAAACTCATAATATTTATAAGCAAAAGAGTAAGATCAGTTTCTGTCAGGAATCTTGCTAATGCATAATCACCATGTAACAATTCATTTCTAATTAAACGATATGCATGTAATTCCTCAGGTAATCCCTGCTTCTTTATTCCCATATATCTGGCATAAACTTCATTAATTTTGTATTCATCATTCATTAGCGTTTTTGCTCTTAACATACTTTCAAAAGCTATAAACATATTAATAAATGATCCAGTAATATCTCCTGTTTTAAATAACACAAAACTTTGATACAATATTTTCCTCCAAAAATCTGAATTTTTCAAACAGCCCTTAATCTCAATACTTAAATAAAGCTCAAAATTCTCTGCTAAGTTATGTATTTCTTCTATGTCATCATTTATACAATATATCACCTTTAGTGTCTTCGTGTAGGGCACTACATTTACAGCGGTAATTTTAATATCCCCTGTGTTCCCCAAATAAGTGGGGAGGTCATTCTCTGCATAGCTCTCTTTATAATTTTTGTGATTTCTATCTATGAAAAAGAAGTTTTTAATCTCAACCCTATCCACGAACGAGAATGATTTTAGTTCATCGACTTCTGTTGAATTTTCTATTAAAAAATCCTTTACATAGTCTCCAGACTTGAAACCGTAAATCCCAGCTTTCATGTAATGTGGAAATTCAATAGTGTTCACAACGTTCATATCAAGCAAAAGTTCGAAAAAATTATCAGTAGTTTTATTTTGTATCATCTTTTTTTAGCTCCTCACTTAGTAATTACTGCTCTCAAATTTAACATTCATTCTTTTCAAATTGAATCAAAATTGAAATATCTTCGATTTCAAGAGCATATGCTATTCGCTCTAGTATTCCTATATTCAATTCCTGCATTTTATTATTACAAAGATTTGATATTTTCGCTTGTGTCACATTTGACATTGCTGACAATTCAGTTTGGGTTATCTTGCGTTCCTTCATGATTTCTTTAAGTTTAATGTGTAAATGCATATACTTCGCCTCCACGTAATAATAATCCACTTGACAACATACCTATATCGGTATATATTTTATTCATAATATTACTTTTAGTATATATAAAAGAATATATAAATTCAATAATAAAAGGAGATTTAATTATGAAAGATGAACTACTATTCAACCAGCAAAATATAACTCTAAGCTCTGATAACTCAATCTCAGCATATGCATATTATGAACCTCAGAAACGTTCGATTGTAAAGTCCATTGGAGCATTCGAAGGTCGTTCACTTGTCATTACTTTTGATGAAAGCGAGGTACTGCAACAGGAGGATGTGAAACTTGCTACTGGTGAAGATATCAACTGGTGGGCATGTGTTTGTGATGAAGTACCTAAAGACAAATATGTTATTTGCCAGGACGGAATATATATGTGGAAAGAAATTCGTGAGTGGAATGGGGACGAGGATTTTGATGTTGTAGATATGAGGTTTGAAAAAGTGAACAATTTGGTGTTTGCAGTTTAAATTCAAAACTATAATAGCTCTAAATTAACTAACTAAACATATATGTTTTTGATCTTTATCTATAATTTAACTCAAAAGTGTCTGTTAGTAAGTCTGAGCGCAGCGAAGGGCCTTGATCTTCCAAGAGCGTAAGCGAAACAACCTACCTACGTACTTCTCGCAAGAGGTTACTAGGTAGTTTTTTTCTTTCTTAGGTTATTTGGTTTATACTGTATAGTTACATGTCATATTTGACAACAAATTAAATTATGTTATGGATGATATTGGGTCAAATTTGACATGTTATTATACTTCAAATAATAGATTTTTGTCAGAATTGACCCGAAATTAAACTTAAGGTTATTGTGAGTATTGTTTTACTCCAAATATACATGCGCTTGAATTATCTTACATTCTTTTTAGAAGAGTCCTGATAAGATTTCGAAATCTCAGGCTGTTTCAGGCTCATCTAAAGAATCAAACATTGCGACAAATTGTTTAGCATAATCTCTCGCACCTTTTGCTTTCTCCTCTTCTTCACTATCTATATTTTTACGTTTAGTTTCATTGATACTTTTCGTAAATTCATCATCATAGCTCTCATCATGAAGGTTATAGCAGTCTAGGTCAGAATTATTATAATTAGATTGATGTAATTCCATAGCTATCTTTTGTTCCTTCTTACGATTTTCTAGTTTCTGCATATATTTTTCACCCTCATTTACGACAATAGCATACCTCTTAGGGCTTATCTCTTTAAACCTATTAAAACGCTTATCAAGGTGCGCCCTTGTATATTCATACGTGGTTGTTTTCCAAATATAGTACTCTTTGCTCCCTAAATAATCTCCTTTCCCTGTCTTGTAAACATTTGTCCCTTTGCATCTTGGGTCTCCTTCTATTTCCGCTATCATTGCATTTGTATTAATATTTTCTTGATGTTCAGGTGAATATTGTTCATTTTTATCAACCTCATTACGTTCTTGACGTTCTTCTTCACTCACAACGGTGTATAAATTTGTTTCTCGCTTGGGTTGACCATTCTCATCTTGATACATGGCTCCACGTTCCTTATCAACTAAATTCAAATCATTAAGCTCTTTGACTAACTTCACTGCTGTAGCATGGGATATTCCCATTACTTTCTCCCATTCGTTAAGAGAGATACGATACTCACCTTCATTCTCTTGATTACGAAACATCCGCCATTCTGCGTAGATCATGGCTCTAAAATGTCTAGCATTCCCTCTACATGCGTCAAACATCTCCTGAGTTACCTTTAACCAACCAGTATGTTTATAGTTCTGGCTTAATACCCCATCCATAACATAAGGGCTACCTAAATCAATCATATTGATAGTAAGCAAACTGTCATATTCTAATGAATCATCATTCATGTTTATTTTTATCCATGATTTGTCATGCAAAACTTGTAGCAACCTTCTAATTTCCTTACGGTTGTCACTTTCCTTATTTTTTAAAGGTAGCTGTTTACTAAGTGTGACAACCGTAGTTTCCACTCTTCCCCAGTTCCAATAATTTTGAGAATGAACACCTAAAAGGAAGTATAACATGAAAGCATTTTCATCTTTCTGAACAACAAATAAACCTTCATGTTCAAAGGCATACATCTTTATTGGGAATCCTACGAATTTTGCTTCTTTTTTATCTCTATACATGCTTAACATTTCTCCTTATAATTTAACACTAATTTATTTTACACTAAATCTCTTATTACTTTCTGTTACTAACAGTTATTCAATAACGTCGACTGTACTCATCCAATAACATATTTAACTCTTTAGTTCGCTTAAACTGCCAAAACTTGTCCAGTGTCTTTTCATGCAGACCAGAACAAATAAAGCTAATTTCGTTATCCATTCGTAGAAACTTGAATAACTTTAGGCTGTAGCAATAGAAATATTCACCTTTGTACGTCATGATCTTTCCCCTTTCAATATTTTTTTGATTTGGATGGCACTTACATCTAACTGGAGTTGAGTTTTTTCAGTAAGGATTTCTTCATCTGTTTCGATGTCAAAAATAGTTCTAGCTAGATTCCATATCATCCGATATTTGCATTCAACATCTGTCTTTAGCTCACCTTTGATAGTTTGGATAAGTAAACCAATTCCGTTTCCAGCATCTATTACTGATCCATGATCAACTTGATTTAGAACATTAATAGGAATGTGATATCTGCGAATTAAATCCTCCTTAGCTTCACCTATTCTTGAATAGTTCATCTTGTCGTTTAGCCTCAAATCTTTAATTACATATACTTCACATTCACGTGATGCACCATCTGTGACATTTTCCCAATAAGGCAGAACTTGAAGATTTACTTTTTCATAACCCTTCATGGAATCAATTCTGTCTAAAGTTGGTCTATCTTTGTATATAGCAGTATTCTCAAAAATCATGGATTGCTTTATCCAACATTCACGGAAATCATCGTCATTCCAAAGGTCAGACCAAAACTCCTTTGCACTCATGTAACTTGTTGTTACATGAGCATAACCATCTTTGACATACTCAGGTTGACTTCTTCTAAACGCAGCTTCGCATGATTTTTTCAACAACTCTAAAGCTGGATTTGCTTGGTATTTGCGCTTTCGTGATTCCTTCTGATAGGCAGCACTGCACTCTTTGCAATAGCCACCCTTACCATCTTTGCTCTGAATTGATTTGTTAAAACTTTTCAGTGAATGATACTGTTTGCATTTGCTGCACTTCTTATTTTTCTTCATAATAATCATCCTTTCTTTATCCAAAAACTGCTGTCATTCCTTTTACCTTAGCATCTGTAAAATCTACTGTTCCTCTGAATTGTGTCTTTCCATAAGTGGATGCTTGAACAATAACGTCACCCATTGTTGATTGTAGTGAGATGTTTGCTGCTGCTTGGGATAGCCCTCCTCGTTTCTCACCCCTATAATAGAAATCTAGAGAAGAGAAATTCCCACTATCAACGCTTACTCCATTCTTCTCTCCCCAGAGATTGTAAGAGTTAAATCCATTACGCGATAACTCTATCCTGTCTGCATTTGTTCCTGCTGTACGTATTGTTCCCCCAGTAATAATTGAACCATTGATAGTTCCTGAAAACATGCCATCCACTGCTACTAACTTTCCATCCATACTGACTTTAAAGTTAGCGCTTTCAAATGAACTGTGCCCTAAATAAATCCCTCTGTTGTCTGCCTTGAAGATATTGTTTCCTGATCCTATCGCAATTGTACCGCCATATATATTAGGAGAATAGATTTGCGTTGCATCAATGTAAGTTGACTTAATGTAGTCTGGTACTACTGGAATGAATGGCTGGTTTGCAACCTGATGCCATGAGATACTAGCATTAGGCCCCATTTTTACATTTTTACCCAGATACATGATAGAACCTCCTGTCATATTCGTAGATACCATTAGGAGTTACAACATGAAGAATTGTATTTCCCCCAACATATTTGTTAAAGCTATTAATGTGTTTAAACAAATTAAACACTGTTTCAATGATGTTGTTTTGATCCATCTGATTGTTTTGGAAGAATGATAGTACTTCCTCCCTATTCTCTCCTCTAGCTGTAACCATCGCTTCAGTTGTTCTCCGTGTCTCACCTGTATGACAATACTCGATCATTCCAGTTTCATTTTTGGAAACGTCATAATAAACTAATATAGTTGAAAGTGGACAAAATCCAGGGTTCTCCACTAAATACATTGGATTTTCTTTTTCGAATTGTTCCAAAACTTCTTTACTAATTTCTTCAATAATTAAGGCAATCTCATCAATGCTTGTGTTATCATTCACTCGTTCAGAAACTTTTGCTCTTAAAACTTCACAATAATCTTGTGCGCCAGAACAGAACATTGAGATATATTGTGTAAGTGCAGTTAGCTTCAAGTGTTTATCCCTCACTAACACGCCATTTTTAGTGACTCTTCCATCTCCAGCAATAATGGCAAACTTACTACTTGGATGATTAAGTGCAATACATAAGCTCATAAACGCTCACTCCCTTCATGGTTATCGATGTACTCTTTATATTTCGCGATCTTTTCTTTAGACATAGGATATCCTCTATTCTCAAAATGTCCTACAGTTGCTTGGTGACACCCTATGTATGCCGCCACCGTTTTAACTTTGATTCGCTTGCTCAATCTCTTGAGTCTGTAAACTTCCCTCTCTCTTAACTCCATTAAAATTACCTCCCTAAATTTTAGAAAACAAAAAAACAGGAACTATTTCACCGTTCCTGTTCTTCTTTTAAGAATTTGAAAAAACTGGATATATGATTTAGTTACTGCCCCTACTACTAATAATAATACACTATAAATAACCAATTGTCAAATTATACCAAATCCCAGTGTTTTATTGACTTTTTTCCTCCCTTCACTTTTTTTAAAGTATTATTATATCTCCATGTACTCATTGCGAGATGCTTCTTCATACAGTTCATATAGTTCACTCACAATTTGTCTTTGCTCATCCCATTGAAGTTTTAGCTGCTCTGTAAAGTTCTTATTAGGATTCTTTCTAGGAAGAATATACATCTGTTGAATGATCTCATACTTAAGTCTAGCCTCCTGCCACTTAACACTTGCTTCAAATTCTTTTCCGTAGTAGGCAGCATATTTGTCACTTATTCCTTCTCCGTCTTTATTGTCTGTATACAGAAGAAGATTTCTTTTTCCTACATACACATGCTTTTTAGGCGTTACCTGTCCCTTTAAAACTGCAATGTATAGCGTTTGAAAACGAGTCTTCTCTTGAATAATCTCAATGAATTCATTAACAACTAAATTTCCTTCCTTGAATATAAACTTATCGGCAGTCAGTACATCTCGATTCATTGCCAGAAGTTTTGAGTCATGTACAATTCTCACTTGCACGTATGAACATCCTTTTAGCTCAATATCTTCAGTAAAAGTAGAAAAAATAAAGGAATAATTTTGTAAATTCCTGTATCCATACCATGGAAAAACGTTTAACTTCACTATGCTATGCGTCCCACTAAAGTTAAAAACATTACTCATTGATAATGCACCTGTCCTTTGAGATAAAGTTTCATGACTACTTCTTTGACTCCCTACAGATTCATAAGCGGACTAGTTGTCTTAGCCAAATCCAATATTTGTTCATCTTGAATTGACTGAAGATATCTGTTAGTTATTACAGTGGACTCGTGGCCTAATAATCTACTAAGACTGTATACATCTAATCCCAACCTTAATTGTTTTTGAGCAAAATAATGCCTCAGTGTGTGAGGGCTACAACGAATATGATCTCGAATCTTAGCTTCATTGCCTGCTTTCTTCATCATCACTTCAATCGCAGTAACAGTTAAAATCTTGCCATTTTGAGATAAAAAGAAATTGGAGTCAGTCATGAATTTATCCTTAAAATAAGCCTCTTTCATTCTTTCGTACTTGATGATGTATTTCTTAAGAAAAGGGGAAATGTATAAATTTCTTTCTTTGTTTCCTTTGCCATGTATTTTGATAACACTTTCTCCTACATCAAGAGAGCCAAGTGTACATAGTTCCAAATTTCTTATTCCTAAGTCTACAAAGAACATCAGAATCAACTTGTTACGCATACTCAAGTAAAAGTCACCTTTATGTGCATTGATTAAACGTTTCACTTCATCATCATTGAAAGTTTTTATAAGAACTTTAGGTTCTCTCATCCATTTTAAACCTAATACTGGATTTCGCTTTTCAGCAATATACCCTTCCTCCACAATGTATTTGAAAAATGAACGGATATTCTTTTGTATTCCATTGATGTAGGACTCAGACAGTCCTTTCATTTTCAAGTTCATAAGATATGCTTTGATGTGAGAGGTGTTGACTTCTTCTATTTCAACAACTGAAAATTCATTACATAAGTAATTCAGAAATGCCCTATTGTTATTTCTATATCCTTTTATAGTGCGAATACTATAGTTCTTGATCTCCAAATCAAAAAGAAACTCTTTGTAAACATCTTCAAACAACATAAAAAAACTCACTCCTCATATGGATATTTCCCATACAAAAAGTGAGTTAAATACAATACAGGCTATGAAAACGTACATCATCACATGAATCACTTGGCAATAGCATGTATACCCTCGCTGAGTGATAAAATGGATGGTTTATATACATTTTCAAATCCCTAACTGGGTTAGAAAGACTCTAAACCGCCGCTATTACCGCACGTCTCGTTCTCTTAAACGAACTCTACGTTGTGGTAAACCTGCTGAACATCCTCAAGGTCCTCAAGCGCATCGATCAGTTTCTCGAACTGGGCTTGTGCATCCTCTGGAAGTTCAATATGGTTTTGCGCAAGCATCGTCAGCTCGGCTACTGTGAACTCAGTAATACCCGCAGCTTTGAATGCTTCTTGTACAGCGTGGAATTGATCCGGTTCTGCATATACAATGACAGCATCGTCTTCGTCCACGATATCACGTACATCCACATCTGCTTCAAGCAAAAGTTCCAGTACTTCCTCGGAGTTTTTGCCTTCTATACCGATAACCGCTGTTGGATCAAACATGTAAGCAACAGAACCACTAACACCCATGTTGCCCGCGTTTTTGTTAAACGCAGAGCGCACTTCCGGCGCTGTACGATTCACATTGTTGGTGAGTGCATCAACGATGACCATCGCACCATTCGGTCCGAAGCCTTCATAACGCAACTCTTCATAGTTCTCATCCCCGCTGCCTTTAGCTTTTTCCATCGCACGATCAATGATGGCTTTGGGTACATTATACGTTTTGGCACGTTCCAGCACGACTTTCAGTGCACGGTTCGCTTCCGGGTCCGGTTCGCCCTTCTTGGCAGCTACATAGATCTCAACGCCGAATTTAGCGTAGACCCGGCTCGTGTTTGCATCTTTTGAAGCTTTCTTTTCCTTGATATTATTCCACTTACGACCCATATCGTTTCCGCTCACTTTCAACATGTAATCTGCTTTCTACTATGCCATTATATCTTGTTGAGCGTACTTCAACAAGTTAATACACACGAAATAATGGGATTAACTGCGGTGATTATCCATCTCCATTTGAAGATTAGCCTCAGTTTATCCTCCCATAAATCTCTCAGCAGCAACTATCGTTACCTCTATTCACTCCATATATAACAGACAAGAAGCACCCCTTAAAGGAATGCTTCCGTCCTAAATCAGTCCTAATTTCAGTTCATGTTACCCGGTCAATTAAGCGTGAAATTGTCGACCATCCAACACTTCAGGAACATAACCTGCACGAATGACAAAGTCTCCGAAATGTTCCCCTTCATTACGTTCTTTGGCATACTGGTTCACCATTGGAGTTAACGTATCCAGAATCTCGGTTTCGCCAATGTTTTCTTTGTACAGCTTATTCAAGCGATGTCCGGTGAAGCTGCCACCGAGATACATATTGTATTTACCTGGTGCTTTACCGATAAATGAAATCTCTGCCAGCATCGGTCTTGCGCATCCGTTCGGGCAGCCGGTCATGCGAATGACAATCTCTTCGTCTCTCAGCCCGGCTTCGTCGAGTACAGGCTCCAGTTTATCGATCAGGGACGGCAAGTAACGTTCGGACTCAGCCATGGCGAGACCGCAAGTTGGAAGTGCAACACATGCCATGGAACTTCTGCGCAGCGCAGAATAATGTGCACCATCAGTCAGGTTATACTGCTGAATCAACGCTTCAATCTTTTTCTTTTTCTGGCTGCTGATATTACCGATGATTAGATTTTGGTTAGCAGTCAGACGGAAATCACCCGTATGCACTTTGGCAATTTCACGTAGACCCGTCATGAGCGGATAGCCGTCTACATCTTTTACACGACCATTCTGAATGAACAGCGTGTAGTGCCATCTGCCATTATTACCTTTTACCCAACCATATCGATCTCCGTTAGTATCAAAATGATACGGACGTGCTGCATCCAGTTTCCAACCCAAACGGGTAGTCAACTCTTCAATGAACCACTCCACACCACGGTCATCCAGCGTATATTTGAAACGAGCATGTTTACGAACGGCACGATCTCCATAATCACGCTGAATCATAACTGTTTTCTCTGCAACATCAATCATTTGCTCCGGCGTACAGAAACCAATGACTTTGGACACCTGAGGATAGGTTTTGGCATCACCATGAGACATCCCCATGCCGCCACCAACGGAAACGTTGAAGCCTTGCAGCTTGCCGTTCTCCACAATAGCAATAAAGCCAAGATCCTGTGAATAGACATCCACATCATTGGATGGTGGTACAGCAATGCCGATCTTGAACTTCCGTGGCAAATACACTTTGCCATAGATTGGTTCAACTTCTTCGTCCGAATCCTGGGAATCAATCACTTTCTCTCCGTCCAGCCACAGCTCATGATAAGCCCGGGTGCGAGGGTCCAGATGATTGCTCACCTGACATGCCCACTCATACACTTCAGCATGCACATCGGATTGATTCGGATTCGGGTTACACATCACGTTACGGTTTACGTCACCACATGCAGCCAGTGTGCTTAACAACGAATCATTCACTTCGCGAATGGTGTTCTTAAGATCCCACTTCAGTACACCATGCAGTTGGAAAGACTGACGTGTGGTCAGACGAATCGTCTCATTCGCATATTTATGCGCTACCCGATCCATCATCAACCACTGCTCCGGGGTTACAACCCCACCGGAAGCACGCACACGCAACATGAATTGGTATGCAGGCTCCAGCTTGGATTTGTGACGCTCGTTACGCAGGTCACGGTCATCCTGCATATAACTGCCGTGGTGTTTCATCAGACGGTTGTCGTCCTCTGGAATAGCCCCTGTGATACGATCGGCCAACGTTTCGGTCAGACTTCCGCGCAAGTAATCACTTTTGATCTTTATATCTTCCACATCGCTATTCGTGCGCTGTGGGTTAAGTAAGTTATTATAAACCATGCTGCTTTCTCCTCTCGTCTCTGCGGGATGGTGCAGTCCGGCTGGGCCGGTAATTAATAGACGTCCCGCTGATAACGTTTCTCCTGCTGTAACCGTGTCAGATATTCCGATGCCTGCTCAGACGATAAACCGCCTTCTTGTTCAAGAATCGTGGTGAGCGCAGCATGCACATCATGTGCCATTTTTTTCTCGTCACCACAGATATACACGCTTGCCCCTTCCTGAAGCCACTGGTACAGTTCTTTGCTGTGTTCCAGCATGCGATGTTGTACATACACTTTCTGTTCCGTATCACGTGAGAAGGCTACATCCATCTTCGTGAGCACACCATCTTTGAGCCAACGCTGCCACTCCGTCTGGTACAAGAAGTCAGTGGCGAAATGCTGATCTCCGTAGAACAGCCATGTCTTGCCCTCTGCTCCAGTTTCTTCACGCTCACCAAGGAAAGATCTGAACGGCGCTACACCTGTACCTGGGCCAACCATGATGATCGGTGTATCCGGGTTCTCAGGCAGCTTGAAATTCGGATTATGCTGTATATATACTGGCAGTGTGTCTCCAGCTTCAATTCGTTCAGCCAGATGTACCGAGCATACACCGTAACGTTCTCTGCCACGCGCTTCATAACGTACGGAGCGAACGGTAAGATGAACTTCATCCGGGAAAGACTTCGAACTACTCGCTATGGAGTATAGACGTGCCGGAATTTTGCGAAGAGCAGCTACGAATTCTCCGGCAGGAATCCCTTTCAGATTATAATCCTGAACCAGATCCAGCAGATCACAGCTATTCATGACTGTGCGGAATTCTGAATCATCTGCGAGTAACGCCGTCAGGCCACTCCCAGGATTCAGTTTCGCAAGTTGTTCCACGACCGGTTTCGTCACAGCTGTAATTTCAAAATAACGCAGCAACGCTTCGTGCACAGATGCCTGATCGCCGTTTTTATTCACGGTCACGCGTTCATCGGCATTCCATCCCATGGCTGCAATCAATTCCTCCACAAGGCGCGGATGATTCTCAGGGAATATCCCAAGGCTGTCACCTGGCTCGTAGTCCAGACTGGAGCCTTCCAAAGACAACTCAATGTGACGTGTTTCACGGTCCGATCCTCTGCCATTCAGATTGAGATTCTCCAACACTTCAGCCTTGAATGGATTCGTGCGATCATATTCGGATTCCCCGCCGCTCAGCGCAGCTGTAACAGCCTCAGTGGTTACCGTGCTCGCAGCAGCAGATGTACTGCTTAAGGATGCCAGTACTTCATTCATCCACTCCGCAGCTGCTTCATCAAAATCAACATCACAGTCCACGCGCGGTACAAGAGCTGTACCACCCAATTCCTGCAATCGTTTATCGAAGTCCTTACCTGTCTGACAAAAGAACTCATAGGAGGTATCTCCCAGAGCCAACACCGAGTAACGAAGTCCTTCAAGCTTTGGAGCCCGTTTGCTGTTCAGGAATTCATGCAGCGGAATCGCATTATCTGGTGGTTCGCCTTCACCATGCGTACTGACGATGATGAGAAGATTTCCAATTTTCTTGAGTCCGTTCGGTTTGAAATCTCCCATCGATGACAACGTTACCTGAAGACCTTGCTCTTCAAGTTTCTTGGCCAGCTTCTTCGATAGGCCACTGGAATTCCCGGTTTGTGAACCAAAAAGCACGGTAACTTCCCGGGATACTGGCGGAGCACTGACAGGTGCAATACCTGTAGTTGGTGCAGCCTGTACCAGGTTAGCTGGAGCCGCTATAGTCGCGCTTGTCTGAATTGCTGCAATATATCCGCTCAACCAAGTACGTTGTCCATCGGTCAATGTAGGAATAAGACGATTAAGCAGTTCAACTTGTTCTTGATTAAAAGGGCTGTTTGTCACTTGAAGTTCCACTGTTTGCCACCTCGCGCATTGCTTCGATTTTAATTCCGACTAAAATCATCACATTAATTTAATTTCTTCTCTCTAAAACCTAACACACCGGATGTTGAGGGTCAATTTCAATGATTTTATAGCATTTATCAGTTTCACTGATAAAGGACAAAAAACAACAAAAACCCTCCTTTTCAAATCAAGGACGGTTTTGTTTTATTTTTAATTTGGCGGCCAGCTCAAGTTGAAGTTGAAAGTGGAATATATGAACAAGGCTAACTCCAAAAGGCTTACTCCAACCTGAGTTCCAGGTCAAAGTAAGCCTTCTTTTTCACACGTTACGATTCTGGTGTATTATCATTTATTCCATACCAGTTTGCTCATCATCGCATATAACAATGTAGCCGATTCGGCTCGGGTTGCTTCGGCAAGTGGTTTCACCTCACCGTTGTACCCGTGGGCGATGCCCAGATCCACAAGTAATGCGACACTATCCCGGGCATAGGAGCGAATCTCGGAAGCGTCGTGGAAACGAGTAAGGTTATCTGTTGCAGCCGTCTCGGAGTCAACCAGCCCGGCCGCCGCAAGTGCCCTCACAGTCAA
Organism: Paenibacillus sp. SRL342; assembly: GCF_984798905.1. NCBI lineage: Bacteria > Bacillati > Bacillota > Bacilli > Caryophanales > Paenibacillaceae > Paenibacillus > Paenibacillus sp. SRL342. The sequence continues at coordinate 3,099,334 of NZ_OZ481790.1, read as the reverse complement.
CGTCATCATCTCCTGACGAGTGATTGTGGACTCTGGCAGGAAGCGCCCGTCACCGGTGCCACTGGTGATACCTAGCGAACGCGCAGCTGTAACTGCTTCGTAATACGGAGCATTTTCGTTTACATCAGAGAACGCATTCCCGGAAGAAGCATTCAAGCCCAGCGCAGTCATCAACCATTGCATGTATTGGCCGCGGGTCATCTCCTGTTTTGGATGTAACTGCGTGGAATCACCACTTGCCTCTGCATCAATTACACCTCGGACAGCCAAAGCCTCCATTGCTTTCTTGGCCCACTGCACTTCTGCAAGATCTGCGAATGTCTGCTCTACAGGCACAACAGCATAATTTCCTGTGAGTGATGTTACGGAAAATACAAGTTGCCCGCTTTTTGGATCGTAGTAACTTTGCGGCAATGGAGTTGCCGTACGGTTCGCGCCAATGGCAAATGCTACAATCCGATCCTGCTGAGCATTTTGTGAGGATTGAAATGGCAGACGAAGTATTAACTGGCTTTCCGATGGCCATGGTTGACCATCCAGTTGAAGTTCAAGCTGGACTCCATATTGCGTGCCAAGCTGATCTGCGACTGTTTGTGGTAACTCCGTTCTGACCAATCGGATTGATGCAATCCCATCACCAACTATATCCTTTGTTAACAGTGTCGCAGGAAGCTCCAACGTTCCCAGCTCTGTAACAATGTTAAACACATGTGATTCACCCTCATCTATCAACACAGAGGCAGGCAGAGACAATTCATATGCCGTCGCTCCCGAAACCGGCTTCAGCCGAAGTTCGACCAAGCGCTGGCCCGCATCTGTTGAGGGGGCAACTTTAAAAGCATCTTTAATCGTTGAAACATCCACGTTGGACTGCACTACACCCTTCTGATCAGACTGTCCCTGCAACTCCAGAACTGAACGGTCTTTCTCCGGTTTAGGTTGTGGTACAGCATTCTCTGCACTTGGGTTACCACTTCCTGACTGTCCGCCATTGTTGGCTGAACCAGAACCATTCCCTGGATTTCCACCGGAATTGCCGCCTGGATTACCGCCCGAACCAGGGTCCGTACCTCCAGGGGAAGGAACAGATGCCGGCACCTTCACTGTTAACACTATAGTCAGGGCTTTGCTGTCGTCAGAAGTTCGGGTAATTTCCAACTCCAGTGTTACTGTTGTTTCCTTAGATGGTGGGACAATCGTTCCATCGGTTTGAATGACCGACGGTACCGAACTGGAAGCGATCTTCACCGTGAAACCTTGCGGCACGGATGGTAACTTCAGTTTTTTCGCTCCTGCGGAAGGTTGTTCCAATGCTGTAATGCTTGTAGCTACATCGGCAGCGCTCTGCTGAGCCGTGTGCACCTGATAAGCGGAAGATACACCTCTTAAGGATTGCCCCGTCGCATCCAAAGCTTCCACTTTGTAATAATACTCCGTGCCGGGGTTCAGTTCACTGTCCGTGTACTCCCGCCCATTGCCACTATAGACCACCTTATACTCTCCTTGCTCACGATCTGAGCGGTATAGCTTGTAGCTTGCTGCACCAAGATGAGCATCCCAGTGAAGCGTTGCGCTCGTTGAATCCAACGCATCAGCATTAAGGCCAGCACTATCATTTACAGGTGGCGCGGCGTCAGGTTTAACGATCATAATCCAGCTAATCATCGGGTCCTGCGATGCCGTATTGCGCACGGTCAACTCCAGCTTGTTGTCCGACACGCTGATGCCTTTGTGGGCTCTAACACTGGCAGGCGTAAAAGTAACTGCTCCGGTATTGGTGCCATTGATGATGAAATTCGCTCTGCGCGAAGTATTGGTCCACGGATCGTTGAATCCGGCGTATACATCATATGTCCCGTTTGGCACATCAAATGTATAGGTCAAATCCGTGCCTTTAGGAGAATTGCTGACATTGCCACCGTTGAGATAACGTACGGTCGAGAATATATCCCCGCCATTCGAACCGGATGGCAGTGCATCTGCGCTGACATACCCCCAACTATATCCCTCAGACGGAGCGTACATCTGATCCGCCGTTTCCGGGTTCGCAAGCGTTCCCTTCATATAAGCACCCATGAGACTGTAATCAGCCGTTTCGTAACCACCACTATTCACGAAAAAAACTGTATTCTCCGGAATGACATTTACACGAACCGCCTGCTTTTTGTTGTTATATTCCGGTGTGGTTACCTGTAATGTGAGCGGTCCTGGCTTGGCAAAATCTTCTGCCGTCATGGCCCGGTTATCAACCGTCCAGACTGCTGGCGTTGATACCAGTGCTCCACCCTCGCGCACATTCAACGTTGTTGGCAGGGATGGTACTTTGCCTAGCGCCACGGCTTCTGGCAAGGGATCAGCAATATCTACCTTGCCCATCGAATTCAGCAGATCAGGTGTCCAGCTGTTATACCACTTGATCGCGATGTCGGAGCCTATTCCAAACTCAATTGGCAAGAACACGTATTTTGCAGCATCATTCGAGAAATTGCCACCATTCCACGTATCCCCTACGTAAATGAATTTGCCTTTTTCCGGATCGACCGGAATGACGGATGTGGTCTGTGTGCCAAATGCCTTGCCTGGATCGGGATCAGTTGGCAACGTACGCACGAACGGATTGGTCTGCGTTGACCACGGGCCAAAAATGTTATCCGCCACCGTCACTTTGTTTTCGTTAGGGGCCCAACCGGAAGCTCCGGAAGTCAAAATATAATATTTCCCCTGATACTTGAACATCGCCGGTGCTTCACGTTGCCCTCCCGGGAACACTCGCACGTAATCGACGCCGTATTCCGCCTGATAGGTGGAATCTCGTACCGGATTGCCTTTGTCATCCGTTCGTCCTTCCTTATGCCACCCTGTTACGTCACTATAGTCTTCATTCAGTTTGGAGATATATAACGTCAGGTTTTCTTCGCTCGAGTAGATCAGGTAACCGGTACCGTCATCATCCTTGAACAACGTCATGTCACGTGCCATACCCCGGTCGCTTGGGAAGAAATCTTTCTCCCCTTCGGGAGCTCTGTCCATCCGGTAACTCTTCTGATACACAAAAGGCCCTGTTGGAGAGTCGCTGATCGCATAACCGGCTCGCGCCTTACCGTAATTCGCATTATCGTTATAGGGGTCCTTGTCGCCGTCCATGTGAGCCCACATCACGTATTTCTTCGTTTTGTCGTTGTAGATGACCTTTGGTCGTTCAATAATCCGTCCTTTGCGGATATCTGCCCAGATATCCACGCGGTCTTCACGCCCCGCATACAATTCGGAGATCAACGGGTCATTGTCAAAATCATCCATGGATTGAAGTGTCGTTAGAGCCATGCCTCGGTCCGTCCAGTTCATCAGATCCTTGGATGAATACACACGCACACCAACCGCTGGCCATCCGCCCGTGTGGTATTCACCATACCAGTAATACATCTCCGTCTGTTCATCATAGAAAAAGCCTGCCCCATGCGCATCAATCGGCTTACCGTCCAGATCCGGCCACAGTTGCCCCGGTGTAATGCTTGTACGAATCGTCGTAACACCCAACGGTGCGGATGCTGGAGAAGTTACGCCGTCCACGGTCGCCTGGATGATGTAAAAATATCCTGTGCCCATCGTCAGACCGCCATCGTTAAACGTGTTTTCATTGCCGCTATAGACCTGCTGATACGTACCCGTAGCACTGGTTGCACGGGACACGATATACGTTACATCAGATCCAGGCAAGACATTCCACCCCAGAGAGATTGATGTGTCCGTCACAGCTGTGGCAGCGAACTCTGCTGGAGAGTCAATGGAGTATGTCGTGGCTTCTGCAACAGTGAATGCTGACTCCCCAGCTGCGTTATAGGCTGTTACGCGATAGTTGTAGCTGTTGCCCGGCTCAAGTGCATTATCCGTGAATGTGAGCCCTTTACCTTCATAGATTTGCTCGTATTGCTCACTGCCAGCTTTGGCCCGAATCACGCGATAACCAGTTGACTTGTCCACGGCGGACCAAGATAGCTTCACGCTTGTTGCGTTGAGTGCTTCGGCCTTTAATTCGCCAGGAGCCTGTGGTGCCGATGCTGTCGTCCGAACTTCCAGCGGAGCAGTCCATAATGATTCGGTTAGACCTCCGTATTCATAAGCCAGCTTGTAATAATACACCGTATCCCCGCTCAATCCTTCATCCGTGTGTTCCAAAGTTCCGGTACTGGTTACCAGGGAATAGCCGCCTTCAGGCGTAGAGGAACGGTACAAGCGATAGGCTGATGCTCCCGCGATTTCAGACCATTGCAGTGAAACCGAAGACGCCGTCTGCTCAGCAATGGAGAGCTGAATATCGTTCCCAGGCGGCTGCTCGGCAATGATTACGTCATCTGCATGTAACGACTGCCACTTATTCCGAATGCCCACGGTACCTGACCCGTATGTAGTATCGACCAGATCAAATACCAACTGATCGGAGCCGTTTTCCGCGATATACCCGCGAATGGTGGTACCTGATAACACCACTTTGAGTGTGTACCATGTATCTTTGGCAAACGCATAGTCCACCGTGTTCAAAGTTGTGTCTGATCCGTTTACCCGTTTGGAGAAAACGAGTTTATTATTGGGAACATGCATTTGAAAATAGTAAAAGTTGCTCTTATCCTGAAACCGCGGCAAAATGCCCGGAAATCCTTTACCTTCTCCTGTATAAAAGCGCATGGACACGGTCATGTCCGACATGGAGTCTCCAGTAGAGATGATGCCTTCATTGGTATCGCTCTGGAAAAGCGTAAAGTTGGACGCATCTGTCGGGTCAGCGAACACTTCCCAGTTGCCTGAGCTTACGTTCCACGCGGGTGATTCCGTGTAATTCCCATCCGAAAAATCGTCCTGCAACAACGTGGCGGGTATACTGCTCAGATCGGCATACGCCTTACTCGGTAGCATCAACGGTCCCGAAGACAGCGCAAGTGTTGCTGATAACATAAATATCATGGGTTTCCTGAGTTTAGCCAATGTTCATTCTCTCCTTTGGCGTGAAAGATGAAAGCATGGTTCTTGAACGCGTGGTGTTGTTGTTCAGCCTATCCTCAGCAACCAGTGGTCAGTAACGAGTTTTGTCCACCTCCTTATTTTAATGAAACCGGTTTCATTTGAATGCAAAAAAAGACCCGTCTTCCCTTCTAAGTGCAATGATACCCATACGGAATACCGTGTTTTCTTTGCCCCTATGCAGTGAAACAGGTTTCTAATATATAAATGTAATTGCTTTCCTGAATTATATTATTGCCTTATTCAAGCTGTCAACTGTGCATTGGGCTCAAACATTTTTCGTTAAAACCACACAAAAAAGGCGCGAGTTCTGCTTGTTTTGCAAGCAAAATTCGCGCCTTTTCTCACGCTTCGAGCTTGTTCGCAAGCTCGCACATGATTCGTAATCAAAAGCGGACTTCTTGAACAACCTCTATTTAGAATACTTTTGTTGTCCAAGACTCACAGTTCCACGTCTCCGTAACGACATCACGGTAGAATTCCGGTTCGTGGGAGATTAGAAGAATACTGCCTTTGTAAGCCTTGAGCGCACGTTTCAACTCTTCCTTGGCATCAACGTCCAGATGGTTCGTCGGCTCATCGAGCACAAGTAGGTTGGTTTCATTATTGATCAGCTTACAGAGACGCACTTTAGCTTTCTCGCCACCACTTAGTACAGCTACCTTGCTCTCAATGTGTTTTGTAGTCAAACCACACTTTGCAAGTGCAGCACGCACCTCGAATTGGGTATATGAAGGGAACTCCTGCCAGATCTCTTCAATACATGTATTGTAGTTGGCATCCTTCATCTCTTGCTGGAAGTAACCAATCTCCAGATGTTCACCACGTTGAACGGTTCCTTCCAGAGCTTGAATTTCACCCAGAATACTGCGCATCAGGGTTGTTTTACCGATTCCGTTCGCACCAACAAGGGCAATCTTCTGTCCGCGCTCCATACGCAGATCCAGTGGTCTGGACAACGGTTCGTTGTATCCAATTACAAGACCTTTAGTTTCGAAAATGAGCTTGCCAGATGTTCTTGCATCACGGAAGTTGAACTGCGGTTTCGGTTTCTCCTTGGCGATCTCGATAACATCCATCTTGTCGAGTTTCTTCTGTCTGGACATCGCCATATTGCGTGTTGCTACACTTGCTTTGTTACGCGCCACAAAATCCTTAAGGTCAGCAATCTCTTGTTGTTGGCGTTTGTACGCCGACTCCAGCTGCTGTTTTCTCATCTCATGCACTTCCTGGAAATGATCATAATCGCCTACATAACGAGTTAGATTCTGGTTCTCCATGTGATAGATCAAGTTGATAACACTGTTCAGGAACGGAATATCGTGGGAGATCAGAATAAAAGCATTCTCATATTCCTGCAAATAACGTTTCAACCATTCGATATGCAATTCATCCAAATAGTTCGTAGGCTCATCGAGGAGCAAAATATCGGGTTTTTCCAGCAGCAGCTTGGCAAGCAGTACTTTGGTACGCTGTCCACCACTCAGGTCATTGACGTCTTTATCCAGACCGATATCCGTCAGACCCAGACCACGTGCGGTTTCATCCACTTTGGCATCGATCATGTAGAAATCCTGGTTTGTCAGCGTATCCTGAATCGTACCCACGTCTTCAAGTAGTTGTTCAAGTTCCTCCGGGGTAACATCGCCCATTTTGCCATACATATCATTCATTTCCTGTTCCATGTCGAACAAATACTGGAACGCGCCACGAAGTACGTCACGGATCGATTGGCCTTTGTTTAATACAGCATGCTGGTCCAGATAACCAACACGCATCCGTTTGGACCACTCTACCTTGCCTTCATCCGGCTGAAGTTTTCCTGTAATAATGTTCATGAAGGTGGATTTACCTTCACCATTGGCCCCGATCAGACCAATATGTTCGCCCTTCAACAGGCGGAATGAAACGTCGTTAAAGATAGCACGGTCACCAAAACCGTGACTTAATTTTTCTACATTTAATATGCTCATTCATGACACCTTTTCTATATAGACTTAATTCTTTGTATATTATAAGCGTTATATCCTGCACAACTCAACGCCATATTAAAAATATTGCACCTTTTTGTCTGAAATTTGCCTTATATGAAAGTATGGGTTAAAATTTTGCCTTAACGAATTACTATTATATAGAACGGAGCTCTTCGAAGAGCATCAGGTGAACAATATGATTGAAGTGAAACAATCCAAGTTGGGTGATGGTGGTGAGTTTAACCGCGGGGTATTTGCTACCGTTGATATTGCCAAAGGAACGCTTATTCATCAGGCACCCGTTGTGCCTTACCCAAATGAAGATCATGAGCATGTGGAAAAAACGATTCTGGAAGATTACGTGTTCGAATATGGGGCGAATCATACCGCTATTTTGCTCGGTTACGGCAGTCTGATCAACCACTCCTATGAACCCAACGCTACTTATGATATCAATTTTGATAACCACACCTTTGACTTCTACGCGTATACAGACATCAAGGCTGGTGAAGAAATCGTAATCAATTACAACGGTGAGGAAGATAGTATGGACCCGTTATGGTTCCTTGATGATTACGAGGAGCGTATGCTTGAGTTCAATAAGTCCAATGATGATGAGGGTGAAAAAGAGACCGAACCCCAGTCCCTGGATACGGACACGAGTAAATAAACGTTAAACTCAAGTAAAGTTCGCAAGTACTCTATTGTATGTGGGAAAAGAACTCACTGACCCCGGTGAATGATGAAACGAGTAACTGGAGACTTTTAACAGTCCAAAGTTTAAACACACAAATAAGCAAGTCCTCCGTTAATGGAAGACTTGCTTATTTGTGTTGTCTTGCTTTCTAAGCCAGATACACCTGTTCATGTTTCATTGTTTATCGTGCATCTGAACTTGTTTTAATCCGTAATCGGCGGATCTGTATGCAAGTCTTGATCGGGTGTCGTGGATCTCCACTTGGTAAAGGCTACCTCGAACCCTGCACGCTTTGGTGAACACAGAAATGGACCTGCATGTTTGTTCGTTGGATAGGCAAACCGTGCAACCCGAATCGTACGCCAAGGATGCTCATCTGTGCGAGCACGAATGACAACAGCCTCATTACTGTAGGAGGCTCTGATTGTTACGATTCGTCCACCCCACTCTGGCACAGGAGAGAGTGACCAATCTGAATACGTATCCGTCACGACAGCTCCAACATGTGCCACGCCATCATTAACCTCAACTCCGGCCTTGATCCATTGGTCTTCTCCGTACCATAACATTAGTCCAGCCTGATCATACAATTGGGTGAATGAGCTTAGATCAAACGATACCTCAATCGCTTCCGTTCCGTCCCATGGAGCAAGCATGGCATGTCCATCCCGATGACAGAACCCGTAGAATGTGTTCTCCCAGAAGTCACTGCCTTCCCGAGCTTCCACAACGAAACGATCCCCATCCATCCGTGCAGCAACGGGTTCCTTTGTCCACTTGCCTTCATGAAGCCCAATAAAATCCGATGACATCGTTGTTTTCATCCTTCCTTCCGTCCCAAAGGGGAGTTCATTCATCATCACTTCTAAATTAAAGAACCCACGTCCGATGCAGCAGTAGGATATGCAAAATTCATGGTGTTTAACTGATCGATAGTCAGATTGAACTGAATCGCCATTGCAAAAAGGTTGATCAATTCTTCTGTTTTGCTCCCGAGCACATGCGCACCCAGAATACGTCCGGTTGATTTGTCGATCACCACTTTGGCCATGGCAAATTTTTCATGAGTTCGCTTGTAAGTATACCATTTCGACATATCATTAACCTGCACCTCGTAGCCCTCTTTTTTGGCTTGTTCCGTGCTCATACCTACAGCTCCAAGGGCAGGGACAGTAAACACAATGGAAGGCATCACTTTATAATTTGGTTTGTGTTGATTTCCCTCCAACAAATTGAACGATACAGCCCGGGATTCCTGACCTGCTAACGGGGTTAAAGGCAACCCTTTTGTATCCGTTACATCGCCAGCAGCATACACTCTCGGATTACTTTCACTTTGCAAGTACTCGTTCACCGTAATCCCCTTTTTGCTGTAGCTGACGTTGGCTTTCTCCAATTCCAGCCCATCCACATTAGGAACACGCCCGGCTCCATGAACGACAAGTCCGCACTGCCACTGGTGATCTGCACCATTACGTGTGCCATGAACAACATAGGCGTTCCCCTCTTGCCGTATGGACTTCACCTCCGCGTTCAAGTGAACATGAATGCCGATCTCTTTTGATTTTTGCAACAAAGATTCTACAAGCTCCGCATCAAACGATTTCAGAGGCTGCTCACTCCGATGCAGGATATGAACTTCCGTCCCGGCTCTGGCCGCAATATGCGCAAACTCAAATGCAATGTATCCACCGCCTACCAGAACTAATCGATCCGGCAGCTGTTCCAGATCCAGAAAGTCATCACTATATATAAGATGCTCTGAGCCCTCAATCTCAAGTGGCGCAGGTGTTGCACCGGTAGCAATCAGGATGTGTTTGCCATGGAGCACTTCTTCTCCAATTTGAATATGGTCTTCATCGACAAATGAAGCTTTACCATGGAACGTATCCATTCCGGCCTGTTTGAATTGATCTTCACTTGCTCTAGGTATGCTCTCGGTAAAGGTGCGTTTAAAGGCCATAAGTTCAGACCAGTTGATGGTCGCCTGTCCCTGAATTCCTTTCCCTTGCATCCGTTCATTCCAGTCAATCAGCTCAGCCGCTCCAGCCAGCACTTTCTTGGGATCACAGCCACGCAGTGCACACGTTCCGCCGAACTCACGTTCATCAATTACAGCAACTCTCCAGCCAGCTTCAGCGCAACGGGTGATTACAGAGCTTGCCGCGCTTCCTGTGCCAATCGCAATCAAGTCATACGTTTCTTGTGTCATCATGGTTCCTCCTCATCCTTTTGGTACATCTATTGCAGGGATGCCTGAAGTTACAACAATCCGGCCTGTTTAAGGTATTCTGCTGCAACCTGTTCAGGATTCTCGCCCTCTACGTTCACGTCATAGTTCATCTGACGCATCTCATCATCCGTAATTTTGCCAGCAAGCTGATTCAGCACCTCAACCAGTTGTGGATATTGATCTGCCGTTTCTTGACGAAGCATCGGCGCGCCTTGATACGGTGGGAATAATTCCTGGTCATCTTCCAGCACAACGAGTTCATATTGTCTCAACTCACTATCTGTGGAATAGGCATCTACCAGATTGATATCGCCACGTTGAACAGCACCATAGCGAAGCTTGGGTTCCATTGTTGCCACGTTCGGGAATTCAATCCCATACTTCTTCTGAATGCCAAGGTAACCGTCTTCCCGATCCGAGAATTCAAGGGTAAATCCTGCCTTCATCTGCTGTTCCACCGGTTTGAGATCCGAAATGGTCTTGAGATTGTATTGATCTGCGATGCTCTTTGGAACAGCCAACGTATACGTATTGTTATAATCCATAGGGTTCAGCAGCACCATGTTGAACTGGCTCAGCATTCCGTCTCTGGCTTGTTCGTAGACCTCTGTTCGATCCGTACTCACAGCAGTTTCCTTCATAAATTCGGAGATCGTTGTCCCAGTGAATTCAGGATAGATATCAATATCACCCGACTTGAGTGCATTGAAAAGGAATGGCGTTTTGCCTAATCCGGGTTTTAGTTCAACGGTCAGGTCTGTATCTTTTTCAATCAGCAATTTGTACATATTAATGAGAATTTCGGGTTCCGCTCCCAATTTCCCGGAAATGACAAGATCCTTCTGTCCACCACGTGCCACGAAGGGAATGGTAATCACAAGTATCGCGATCAGAGCCAGCGATCCAAGGGTAACCAGTGTTTTCTTGAAGGATAACCGTTGGAACTGACGCAATAGTACATCAAACAAAATCGCCAGCAAGGCGGCCGGAATGGCTCCAAGGATGATCAGTGCCGTATCGTTCCGATCAATGCCCAGCAAGATTAATGCCCCCAAACCTCCTGCGCCAATCAAAGCAGCAAGTGTCGCCGTTCCTACAATCAGGACCATCGCGGTCCGAATTCCGGCCATAATGACAGGCATCGCCAGTGGCAGTTCCACTTTGATTAGACGTTGCCAACTATTCATGCCCATCGCATTTGCCGCTTCGACCATGGATGGATCAACTTCGGATATGCCTGTGTACGTGTTGCGAAGTACGGGAAGCAGCGCATACACCACCAGTGCAATAATTGCAGGAAGTGTGCCTATGCCGAATAACGGGATGAGCAATCCGAGAAGCGCCAAGGAAGGTATCGTCTGCAACACAGCCGTAACCCCTATAATTGGTTCAGCCACTCTTGGTTTGCGTGTAAGGTATATACCAAGCGGAATAGCGATGAGGACAGCAAAGAACAAGGCGATAAATGAGATCTGAATATGTTCCAGCAGAGCAGACAACAACTGACCTTTGCGCTCACTGAACACCTCCGTGAATCTATTCATGTCCTTCACCTCGTTCCTGTAACTGACCAGACCAGTATTTCATCAGATCAACTCGACTTATCTCGCCAATAATCTGGCGGTTATTTTCAACCAGCAGATGGTCATGGGAAGCCATGATATCAACTAACTCCGTCAACGTAATGGATACAGGAACGGCAGTTTTGGCTGATTTAGGCACATGACCCGGTGAGAGTGGTGACATGATGGATTCGAGATCAAAATCAGATTGTGAACTTGTATCGGTGTTAGCACTTCCAACAAATTCACGTACGAAATCATTAGCTGGCTGTCGGATCAGTTCTTCCGGGGTGCCTACCTGCAAAACCTGTCCATCCTTCATAATGCAGATGCGATCCCCCAGCTTCATCGCTTCCTGAATATCATGGGTGACAAACACAATTGTTTTTTTCATCTGACGCTGGATATCCAAAATATCGTCCTGTAATTTCTCCCGACTCATTGGATCGAGTGCACTGAACGGTTCATCCATCAAAACTATCTCGGGATCAGCAGCGAGTGCACGCAACACACCAATTCTCTGCTGTTGTCCTCCAGATAACTCGGACGGTTTACGCTCACTGTACGTATCTCCGTGCAAACCCACCATGTCCAGTAACGTATGTACACGCTCCTTGATTTGATCTGACTTCCATTTTCGCAGTTCAGGAACAACCGCAATATTTTCGGCAATGGTCATATGGGGGAATAGTGCAATCTGTTGCAGTACATATCCGATATTCCAGCGCAATTCGTGAATGTTGTATTCATCGATTGGGCGTTCATTAATGCGCACTATTCCATCTGTTCGTTCAATCAGGCGATTGATCATTTTGAGCATGGTGGTTTTGCCACACCCACTCGGACCAATCATGACAAATAATTCTCCCTTGTTAATGTTGAGGTTAACCTGACGCAAAGCCGTTGTTCCATCAGGATATTGTTTCGATACATTTTCGAACTGAATCATTCGCTCTCTTCGCCCCTTTATCTAGGGCGTGTCTCAGACACGCCCTAACATTCATTCTCATCTATTTCCCCAAAAGTGAGTTCGTATAATCACTGCTTTCCGTAGTGACCCAGGTTAGAGAGAGATCCATATTCGAATCAACGATGTCAACATGCTGGCAGACATGCAAAAAGACGGGCACTAGGCACCGTCTTCTCATTGAATATGAAAATATTTCTTCCATTATTCCCATACTTCCATATGATTTAGAATAAATTGCTCGAATGAAATCGGGTTATTCCCCGTTAATTTTTTCACCGTATCCGTCCTTTGATCTTCTCTCCCCTCCTCCCGGATAGGCACATCCAGTCCTGCGAGGGCAGCAGCGTATTCTTCTGACATTCCTGCGCGAATCATGCTGTTCCTCAATTCATTATCGGACAAAGATTCATGCTGAATGGACTGACCCAGTACACGGCTCAAGACGTCTGCAACCTGTCCATAGGACAACGTCTCTGGCCCTGTAATGATATGCTCCGTATTATGAGGGACAACATCTGTCAGAGCATGGAAGGCCACCGCTGCGATATCATCTGCACTAACAAATCCAATTTTCCCGTCACCCGTAGCACTGTATATTTTCCCAAGTTGTTTCGTCGTCTCCCGATGCGGCCCCTCCGTAAAGTTCTCCATAAAATAGGAAGGCTGCAATACAGCCCACTCAGGAGCATGGGCTTTTAAATATTGATGTACTTTGCCAAAAATAGGACCATCCTCATCAATTGAAGCACTGCCAAGCAAGACAAATCGCTTAACGCCGTTCCACAATGCTTCCTTGATGAACGGAATCATGACGTCTTCTGGGGTCATGTCCATGACTGGCACAACAAGATACACCTGGTTCACATTTTTCAGCGCCGGCGCATATGTCTCGGAATCATACCAATCAAAATAGACATAATTATCGGCAGAACCAGAAAGAGATGTTTTCGTTCTTCCTGCCAAACGCACCGGATATTGATGCTTTTGAAGTATGGCCGCAACACGGCTTCCTGTTTTTCCATTAGCTCCCGTAATAAGTGTCAACGGTTTATCATTGATCATGCTTGTTTCCTCCTAAGTCCGATTCGAGTACGACCATCGGATTCCAATAGTCTTTATAATGTATAATTTTTCCATTAGAGTGGCTCACTACAGAGATGTACGTTTGGTTGTATGGCTTGCCTGTAACTAATGAACGCCCTTTACAAGTAAATTCAGCCACAAACTGTTGTTTCGTGGAATCAGCCAAGATCACCGGTTCAGAAAACTGCTGGATTTCAATCATCCCCAGCAGATTATGAAGATGATTCGTAATTGCGGCTTTGCCTTCCAGTTTCTGAGGATATCCTGCTGGTGCATATGGGAATTCGAAGATAGCTTCAGATGTATATAGCTCCAACCACTGTTCCAGTTTTCCTTCCAGTAGCAATTGAGTAAATCCATGCATGATTCGATACGGTATACTATTGCCCGCTTCCAATTGCTGAGATTGTGTCATCCTTACATCCTCCTTCAGTTTGTTTGGCGCTTTTTCCAGACCAATCGGTCTATAATAGTCAAAAAATAAACGCCCTAAGCGTTCATTTTCAAAAAAACGTAAAGAATTCTTAATCAAATCATGTAAAACGCTAATCCATTGCCCTTAGGGTCATCTGTACAAAATCCCGCAGCGCTTCTGCACTTGCACCACTCTTCGCCGTAAAGGTCAATGAGAGTCGGGAATAATTCAGAAAACGGGCAAGCCCGGGCAATTCTTCCTCTGTGTGCTTCAATTCTCCACTCTTCTGGCCTCGTAACAATGCACTATGAAAAACATCTTCCATTTGTTGGTTAGTGGTTTGAATAAAGGCTGCGATTTCGTGATTTTGTGGTGCCTGTTCAACCGCGCTATTAATGATGAAACATTCATTACGACGTTCGTCGTCTATCAACACGTTAACCGCTTCGTTAAACAACTGTGCCACGCCTTGCCTCACACTTGTACATTCGTTTAATAGTCTAATCCCCGCCTCTGTCTTCTGCTGAATATAGAATTTAAGAGCAGAGACAAATAAATCATGTTTAGTTCCGTAGGTGTCATACAGGCTTTGCCTCGCAATACCAAGTTCACTCAACAGTAAGCTCAAAGATGTACCTTCATAACCGTACGCTCCAAATACAGACGTTGCTTTTCTTAGAACGGTCTCCGTGTCAAACTCCTTGGCTCTTCCCAATTTCAGACCTCACCTCCCTATTCATTAACTAAAGAATACCTTTTCCAGACTGATCAGTCAAGAAAATAAATGCTTTGATTTTTGCCAAAGTGGTATAATGGGAATAGAAGCTGAATGAATTCTTTTACCACTTACTACCATGACCACATATAAAGGAGTGTACCTATATGTATATTCAAATTACAGATTTGGCTGCAAAACGATTGACGGAAAGCCTGAATGACCAACTTGGATATTTCAAAGTGATCTATGACCTGGAAGGTTGCGGATGTAACGGAGTTATCGCTATTATCATTGTTGATGAACTTGCGGCTCTCGACGCGCAGATTGAAACCAATCTGGTTCCGTTCTATGTTGACCCGAAGCAGCAGCTAAACCTAGAACAACACATGAAGCTGGATACAGAAGAGAATTATCCTTCTTTCAAATTAAGCAGTGATTCTGGTGTGCTCAGCGCCAACGTTCGCGTTCGTGATACCCGTGCAGTAACTGCGGGAAACTCCGGTGGATCCGATGCTTGCATGTTGTAACACAGTTTCCAGCATACTTGAAGTAATCTAGTATTATCTCTCTTCACATCAAAAGCCGTTGCATCTAATGCAACGGCTTTTTTAACGTTCTTTTCCTTATATGCCTCTATCAGAGTTGCAAAAAAGACTCTATAAAAGATAAACTAAACATTTACACGAAACGGAGAGGACAGAAAGAACCTGAAGAAGCGAAGCGTTCGCCTAAAAGCTTTCTGTAAGAAAGCTGCATCGGAAGCATACGCTATCACAAGATTTTCACCATTATAAAATTGAATCAAAAAAATCAGGGGATAACAGCGATCGGAAGGTTGTTCTGTCATCGAAGTGGCAAGGTAAATATCCTCTAGTTAGATTTTATAGCAAACTTTGTTTACAACTCGGAAACAATTGGAGAACCTATGGATATAATCCTCTAGTATACTCGGTATATAGATTCATATATTCCGAGGAGGAACACACATCATGAAATCTTTCACTCGTAAATCCATCATATCTACAATTCTCGTAGGCTCTGTTGTAGCAGGTTCTGCTTTTACTACGTTTCCCATCACTTCAAGCCTGAATCCCATCGCGTCTGCGGCAAGCTCTAGCTTCACTCAATTTCTGCATGACAATGCACCTGGTCGTACGATCAAAACGATTAAAAATGTGGCAACTGTGACCAATGTGTCCAGTACAGTTGTACTTGTCAATAAAAAGAGAAATCTGCCTTCAACTTATACACCTCAAGATTTGGTTGTGCCTAATATTCCTTTTAGCTTCTCAGGCTCCAGTCCGAAGAAACAAATGCGTAAAGTGGCTGCAACAGCGCTAGAGAAACTATTTGCCGCTGCCAAAAAAGAAGGCATTGATATCAAAGCGGTGTCTGGCTATCGTTCTTATGCGACCCAGAAATCGATCTTTGACCGTAATGCCAGTATCAAAGGTGAAGCTGTTGCCAATAAAACAAGTGCTCGGCCAGGACAAAGCGAACATCAGACTGGTCTAGCTATGGATATCTCCAGCGCTTCGGCTGGTTATGATCTTCAGCAAAGCTTTGGCAACACCAAAGAAGGCAAATGGCTGAAAGCCAATGCCCACAAGTACGGTTTCATCATCCGTTATGGCAAAGATCAGGAGAAATTGACTGGTTACTCCTATGAGCCATGGCATGTACGTTATGTAGGGGTGTATATTGCTGGTGAGATTACCAACCAGAAACTTACGCTGGAGCAGTATTTGGAACGTGCCAAATAAGGCAGGTTTGAGCCCAAAGCCTAAACAGTTATTGGATTAGATAAAAGAAGCGTGACTATAGATAACATGACTGAAGGAGAAGATGGGGCCGCAACTGGCCCTCTTCTGCTTCAATTTTTCATTTACACACTTCATCATGTCCCAACGATTTTTCTGAAGACCAGTGGCAGTCTCTTCAGACCTTCTGTTCCAGCCCAAGAGCCTACTCCAGCAAGTATTGCATTTTGGCACAAATAAAGTGCGACATTGTACACGATGGGGCCTAGAATAATCTCCACTACTACAAAACGTTTTAACGTCGAAGATTGGATTACATATACCCGAAATTCATGAGGGTCATGTCCTCCCATATACCTTGCGATCAATGCTTTCATGAATCACCTCTAGTGTTTTATTTTAGCGTATGGCAGACAATCCTTGTCTTATTCTAAAATAATACTTACATAAAGTAACTAAGTGTGTTATAGTCAGTTTATAAATCATACATAAGCGAGGGAAACTACCATGAGTGAGTTGGAGAATCTGGTCAAAAACCGTAGATCGGCCGTTATTTTTGAAGAAGGAATTGAAATTTCGGATTCGGAACTGCAAGAAATGTTTGCCCTGAACAAATTTGCACCATCTGCCTTTAATCTGCAACACACGCACTATCTTGTGATTAAAGACGAGGAACAGAAAGAGAAAGTCTATGAAGCTTCCCAGCAATATAAGGTAAAAACAGCTTCTGCGGTCATCGTGGTACTGGGCGACGTCAACGCTCATCACCATATCCGCACGATTAACGAAGGCCTGCTGAACCTAGGCGCTCTTACTCCGTTCCAATACGAGCAGGAATCCCAAAGTGTCACCGAATTTTACGAATCTCGCGGCAGATTCTTCCAACGTGAGGATGCGATTCGCAATGCCAGCCTGTCTGCCATGCAATTGATGCTGATCGCTCAGGATCGCGGATGGGACACTTGTCCAATGATTGGCTTTGACTCGGAAGAACTGCAACGGAGTCTGGAAATCCCTAACCATTACGTACCGGTTATGCTGATCACCATCGGCAAAAAGTCGGAAGCCAAACAGCGCCCACGCGGTTACCGTAAACCGATTAACGAATATGTTAGCTTCAACAAAATGCACGCTGAATAACATATAATATAACAAATTATATAAGTTGAACTAACATTTACACTATAACGGAGAGGACAGAAAAAACCTGAAAAAGCGAAGCGTGCGCCTTTATCCCCGGATTTTCCCCTTTAGAAAAGGAATGGAATTAAAATCTGGGGATAACAGCGATTGGAAGGTTGTTCTGTCATCGTAGTGTCAGTGTAAATAATCTTTAGTTCAACACAGCAAAAAAGCGATCTCGTGGCTTTAATACGTTTCATAGATCAACGTATCCAACATGTTAAATTCATCGTCAAACTCCGCATATATGTACAGTCGACCAGCAGGTGTATCCCCCGCATCATAACCCAATCGGAAATATTGATCTCCCTGAAATTCTGCATCAGCCAAAATCAATGCATTGATATCTTCGTCCGGATGAGCCTCGGCAATGGTTTTAAGTGCCTGCTCACCTAGCATGTCCCACCGTTTCCACGTCTCTTCCATATATAGGGACAATATTTCCATCTCTGTCTTGGTTGAAACCTGTGCAGTGACTACCAGTTCTTTATCCTGAGTAAGTAAGCGCATCTGATAGTTGGACATCGAGACGTCATACTGAAACAACCCCATACCCGGAACTTCATGATTGGATTCAAACATTAGATTATCTGCATACTGCAGTCTTTCCAGCTTGGGATTAGCGCTATAATCCAACTCAGTTAATTTGTTCTCGGAACAGTACAACTCTTTTAGTTGCATGTTATGGCGAATATTCAGCTTGCTAATATGGTTGTTAAAACAACGGACACTCTCTAAAACCATATTTGAACGAAAATCCAACTGTTTGATATGGTTGTGGTTACAACGAAGTTCAATCAAGTTTGGACAACTTGTTACATCAAGTTCCAACATGTAATTGTTGGCGCAATCAAGTCGCCGCAGTTGCTTATTGTGTTCAAGTTCAAGTGAGAAAAGAGCGTTATAACTGCAACTAAGTTCCTCCAACTGCTCAAGGGGCTCCGAAGCCAGCTTCGACAACATATTCCAATGACACTCCACCGTTATAAGTTTGGAATTATGAGAAAGGTCTAATTTTCGAAGTCGATTAAAGCTGCAGTCCAGCACCTGCAATTCCGAATGGAGACTGAGGTCCAGTGTAAGAAGTTGATTCTCTCTGCAACGTAATATTCTCAGCTTGTGATTCTGAGCTAAATCCACACTTGTCAATTGATTATAGGCACAATCCAACTCTTGAAGATCCCTGAAATATTCAATTCCATCAAGATTGCTAATATTGTGATTGGAAAGTTGCAATATCTCAACCTCACAAACGTCACTCTCCTGAATGAAATCCCGCTGATCACAAAAGCGATCCAACACAACTTGCCTGAAACGTTCATCCGTGAAGGCATAAGTAATATCCATGTCTAGCGCCTCCCCCTCTCGTTTTTCTCTATTGGAACAGTCTTCCAACATATTATTACTATTCTATGAGTTTCGTCGTCGGGATTCAACAATTACCTAAGCAAATTCTTTTATACCATGTTAGCATCCAACATGTAAGAGAAATCGTACAGAGAGGAAGATTTTCATGAAAATGGTTATCGAAAACCTCCCGTCATATCGTATCGCCTATGTTCGACAAGTCGGTCCTTACGGTCCAGCCAATGCTCAAGCGATGAATACGCTGAAACAATGGGCAGACAAAAACCAACTGCTTAATGAAGCAGCAATTTTATTCGGTATTCCACAAGATGACCCAACTACCACACAGCCGGAAAAATGTAGATATGATGCCTGTATTGTTATTGCCGAATTTGAACGCCTGGAAGATGATTCTATTGAGTTTGGTGAGCTATCAGGCGGAGATTATCTCATCTGTAAAGTGAAGCACACGGCAGAAGATATTCAGCATGCATGGAATGTGATCATGCCCCATTTGCAAACAAGTGGTTATCGGATGGACAACAAGCCGGTTATAGAACGATATCGTTGGGAACTGCTCAATCAGCATTATTGCGAGATATGTGTACCTGTAAGACCCGTGTAACCCATGTTACGAGGAAACGAAAAAAGCGACTTCAAATTGAAGTCACTTTCTCGTTCAGTAATATTACTGCTACTATTTAAGTTGAACTAATCATTTACACGATAACGGAGAGGACAGAAAAAACCTGAAAAAGCGAAGCGTTCGCCTAAAAGCTTTCTGAAAGAAAGCTGCATCGGAAGCATACGCTATCCCCAGATTTTCCCCTTCGGAAAAGGGAATCAAAAAAAATCTGGGGATAACAGCGATTGGAAGGTTATTCTGTCATCGTAGTGTCAGTGTAAATAATCTTTAGTTCAACTTATATAACTAGATTAGAAATTAAAATGCCCAGTTGCCTTTACGGAATACCGGCTCGATTGTACCGTCTTGTAACTCACCATCGATATCCAGTTCTGCGGAACCGATCATGAAATCGACGTGTGTCAAGCTCACATTACACTCATGCTTCAGTAACTCTTCATTCGACATGGTTGTGCCATCTTTCATGTTGAATGGATACGCACTTCCCACAGCCAAGTGGCAGGATGCATTTTCATCAATACCCGTATTGTAGAAAATGCGATTCAGATTGGAGATCGGAGAGTCATGTGGTACGAGTGCGACCTCACCCAGATAACGTGCTCCTTCATCAGTGGCAAACAGGTTCTTCAAATGCTCTTCACCGGATGCTGCCGTAAACGCTACAACCTGTCCATCCTTGAACGTGATTCTCATCTGGTCTACCAGTTGCCCGTTCAAGTTCAAAGGCATGGTGCTGCTAACATAACCATTCACTCCGCTACGCTTAGGCATGGTGAATACTTCTTCAGTCGGCATATTGGCGACCGTGTAGACACCTTGTTTATTTTCGCTGCCCCCACCACCCCAGATGTGGTTGTGGACCAATTCAATTTTCAGGTCTGTACCTGGCGCACGGTAATGCAAACTCTTGTAGTTCTTTTTGTTCAATAAGTCTCCCATTGCAGTCAAGGTATTCAGATGCTCTCTCCAATTTTGTACGGCATCCCCGCCATCGACACGGTTCATTTTGAAGATCGTTTCCCACATCACGTTGATTCGGTCTTCTTCCGGGATATCTGCAAACACTTTGTTCGCCCAAGCCTTGGTTGGGGCCTTGATCAGACACCAGCTAATTTCATGGTTGCGTGTGTATTTGGCATATCCGCGACGTGCGTGTGCAGCTGCCTTGGTAGCACGGGAAACGCTGTCGGAGTCAATTCCGTTATACAGTTCAGGATCTGGAACTTTGATCGTCAGGGTAGCGCCGCCTGCTTCCGCAAACTTTTCCATCATATCCGCTTTCCAGGCTGGATAGTAGTCAAAGCTGTCATTGGAGCCATGCTCAAAACGACTGCGGGTAATGTTGTCGTCATCGAAGTCCACTTGTACATAATTTGCACCAGCCGCATAGGCTTTTTGCACAATCAGACGTGTAAATTCAAGCGTTTCGATCGGTGCAGTAACGAGCAGATCCTGTCCTTTTTGAATATTCACGCCGACTTTAACAACCAGCTCTGCGTATTGTTCCAATGACTTTTCAAAGGTTTGTTCAAATTGACTCATAGTTGTATTCACTCCATTTTAATATATTAATGGCATCGGTTTGGAAATTGACTTCGGATCTGTTGAGTGGCCGTTACAGCGAAGGATCGTTCTTTAGATCGTCGTTGTCTCCAAATTTTCTTCATCGTATTTTCAAAGGTTAAAATTTGGAGACAAATACGACCGCTATCGCTTCTGCAGAATCGATTCCTTCTCTTTCATTACGCAGGCTTAATATCTAAAATTTCATTTATACAAAACGATTTAACCATTACGTTTTTCTTGTTCACGTAACTCGATCCGGCGGATTTTACCAGAGTTGGTCTTTGGCAGATCCGTAACGAATTCGATCTTACGTGGATATTTATAAGGTGCTGTAATTTCTTTGACGTGGTGTTGCAATTCACGCATCAGTTCTGGTGAAGCCAGTGAATCATCTCGCAGTACAACAAATGCTTTAACAATATTGCCACGGATCTCATCCGGACTTGCAACCACCGCGCATTCCTTCACGCTGGCGTGTTTCATGAGTGCTTCTTCCACTTCGAATGGTCCAATCGTGTAACCCGAACTGATGATGATATCGTCACTGCGCCCTTCAAACCAGAAGTAACCTTCTTCGTCTTTGCGTGCACGGTCCCCTGTTACAAAATAATCGCCACGCTGATTCGCTTCCTTCCGTCCCTCATCCTGATAATAGGCACGGAACAAGGCTGGCATCTCTTTGTGTACCGCGATATCTCCTACTTCACCCGGAGGCACAGGTTGTCCCTCATCGTCAATAATTTCAATCAACCCAGGTGTAATCGACTGACCCATGGAGCCAATGCGTACAGGTGCATCTTTGAGACTGCCGATTAACAACGTGCTCTCGGTCTGTCCATATCCGTCTCGAATAGTCAGGTCGAAGTGACGCTGGAAGATTTCAATAACTTCCTGGTTGAGCGGTTCACCCGCTGAAACTGCACTGCGCAGATGAGACAGATCATAGTGTCCAAGATCATCGGCTTTGGCCATCAACCGATATTCCGTTGGGGTACAGCAAAGGACATTAATCTGATGTTCCTGCATCAGTTCCAGGTAACGCTTGGGCTGGAATGATCCATTGTAGACCAAGCCAGTCGCGCCTCTTCCGAGTACCGACAGGAACGGGCTCCAGATCCATTTTTGCCAGCCAGGTGCAGCCGTTGCCCATACGGTATCTGAAGGTTGAATATCCAGCCATAATGAAGAAGCAATCCGCAGGTGGGCATATCCCCAACCGTGGCTATGTACAACTCCTTTGGGATTACCTGTTGTACCCGAAGTATAAGCAAGGATAGCCGTATCATCACGGTGTGTTTCCACCGCAGCCATCTCATCGGGTTGATTCTGCATTAACTGATGCACATTGACCCAACCTTCAGCAGGTACGCTAACTTCTCCATTCGGTGATGCCACGATGCGATGTGCCAGTGACGGCAGATCCGCGTCCATCTTTTCCACTTCAGAGGTCGTCTCGGACCATACAATAACAGCCCGCGCCTCAGAGTGACGCAGACGATATTCCAGATCTTTTGCCCGTAACATCTCGGAGGAAGGAATAACGGCAATCCCCAGTTTCAGACAAGCGATATAAATGACATAGGCAATAATACGGCGTGGTACCATGACCAACACCCGATCACCCTTCTCTAGTCCAAGTTCACGCAATCCTCCAGCAAGACGATTCGCCTGCTTGAATAAATCACCATACGTGATCTCTTCCAATTCTCGTTGATCGCTGAGCCATCTAAGTGCAATCCGGTCTGATGGATGATTCTCCATCTCGGATGTCAGGTTATAGCTTTCAGGCGAAATCCACTGTTCAAAGTTCAAATGGAGCCTCTCCTTCGTAGTTCAATTGTATAGCTTCTATATATTATACCCTAAATCCTAGGACCAGGTGCTATGAACTAGGTTCATTCTGAAAAAATAAACATAGGTCAATTAATGAACTATTATAATAGATCTTATCCTATAAAGAAAATGACATATACAAAATGGCGCCTTCCTGATTGATCAGGTAAGGCGCCATTTCATTCTTCATTTATATTACATTAGTTTTACCTAAATATAATTTTCACACAGCTATACTGTGTGTGTTACCACGGATAATTACCCATTCCGTCCAAAATGCTTTCGATCTCATTCAACTCTTCCGTTGTCAGGTCAGGTGCGCTGAGCGCAGCTACATTTTCTTCAATCTGGGACACACGGCTTGCACCAATTAATGCAGAGGTTACACGGTTACCACGCAAAATCCAGTTCAGAGCCAATTGGGAGATCGTCTGCCCTCTTAGCTCCGCAACCGCCTGAAGCGCATCGAACTTGGCAATCCGTTCGTCCGTGTAAGCTTCTTTTTTCAAATTGCCTGTTGGATTGGCTCGTTCTTCCTTGATCTTGTCGACATATTTATTGGTCAACTGACCGCGGCCGAGTGGACAGAACGCAATGGAACCTACGCCCTGCTCATCCAGTACGTCCTGCAAACCGTCTTCAATCCAACGATTCAGCATCGAGTAGTTTGGTTGATGAACCAGACATGGCGTTCCCAGACGACGGAGAATGGTTACCGCTTCTTGCGTCTGTTCTGCGTTATAATTGGACAAACCCACATACAGAGCTTTACCTTGTCGCACGATATGATCCAGCGCCGTCATCGTTTCTTCCAATGGCGTGTCCGGATCCGGACGGTGATGATAGAAAATGTCCACATAATCCAGTCCCATCCGGCTGAGACTTTGATCCAGACTGGCAATCAGGTTTTTGCGGGAGCCCCACTCGCCGTAAGGTCCATTCCACATATGGTAACCTGCCTTCGAGGAGATGAGTAGTTCATCCCGGTAAGGACGCAGATGTTTTTTGTAAATCACGCCAAAGTTTTCTTCCGCTGACCCTGGAGGTGGACCATAGTTATTCGCCAGATCGAAATGGTTAATTCCGAGGTCAAAGGCACGCAAAATCATCTCTTCCTGAATATCCAATGTACGGTTGCCACCAAAGTTCTGCCATAAACCCAGCGCAATTTGCGGCAGTCTGATTCCGGATTTGCCTGAACGCACATATTTCATCTCATCATATCGTTGTTCACTCGCAGTATAGGGCATCGTTATTCTCTCTTTCCTGTAAGGTTTGTTGAATTCCTTTTCATCTTAGACATTTTCCTGGATAAACGATATGGCATTTCACTTTGAACATATGGAATAATGATTGTTATCTATATATACTAGTGTTAAATAATTAATCTTTTCAGATATGTAGTATGTTAAAATGCAAGATGAGACGAAATCGTACAGGAGTGAATACCCTTGATTACGTATATGTTCAAAAAAAATCATTTTCAGGAGCTTCAGCTCCTACATTATGGTACGGAAGCCTGTACACCAGGTCACCACTTTGGCCCTGCCATGCGAGACTATTATAAAATTCATTATATTCTGAATGGTAAAGGTACCTTCGAAGTTGGTGGCAAAACGTATACCCTGCATAAAGGACAAGGATTTCTGATTGTTCCGCATTCTGTTGTTCATTACGAAGCAGATCAGGATGATCCATGGGAATACAGCTGGGTTGCTTTTCAAGGCAGCAATAGTTCATCTTTTTTACAGCAAGCATGTCTGTCAGAGCATCACCCAATTTTTGAGCTGGGTAATGAGGATGACGAGATGCGATCCTGCCTGCACCGAATGATCAATTCCCGCAATACCCACAAAGGCTGGGAGATTAGCATGACTGGTTTGCTGTATCAATTCTTCTCTATTTTGATTGATCAGGCTAATTCAGAGTATCTTCAACCCATGCCGGATTATTCGAAGGAAACGTATGTAACGCAGGTAATGGACTTCATTGAAATGAACTATGCCAATGCCATTACCGTGCAGTCCATCGCGGCCCATGTCGGTTTGCAGCGCAGTTACCTGTGCTCTCTCTTCAAGGACCAGATGGGAAGCAGTATTCAGTCGTATCTGGTCCATTATCGGATGCGCAGGGCAGCCGAATTGACCCTTGATCCCGGTCTAACCATTGGTGATATCGCCCGTTCTGTAGGCTACACCGATCAATTGCTTTTCTCCAAAATGTTCAAAAAAGTGATGGGCGAAGCGCCCACCTACTACCGCAAACATAAAACAGCACCCTCCCAGTTAAGTTGTTAATTGGGAAGGTGCTGTTTGGGCCAATCGTTTATCCTTACAGTCGTAATTCCTTACATTCTTTTCATTGGTTTATACCGTCTCCGGCATGGATATGCCAACAACTTGCACTTTGATTTCATTGACCATGACGCCGGCTAATTGTTCTACAGCCTGTTGAACATTATGTTGAAGTTCACGGCAAACCTCGTGCATCTTGTTGCCATATTGAATATTAATTCGCAGCTGGATGGTTGCCTGATCGTCTTTGACGTGTACGTCAATCCCTTTTTGCAGACTCTTGCCGCTGATACTCTTGGCAATCCCTTCAGTCAGTCCAACGGACATGGAGGATACGCCAGCCGTTGATTGAGCGGCCATCCCCACGATCTTGGATAACACATCGTTCGAGATGTGAATGGTACCCATTTGAACAGATTGAGGTGCGATATATTCAGGTTCATTGTATTGTTTTTCGATAATTTCAGACATGTGCTCCACTCCTTCGAATAATTAAATTCTATGCATTCTGCCATTTGTCCTTAAAGAACATGTTATAGATTCGAACCAAAAGAATTTTAACGATCATATAAACCGGGATAATAATCAGAATGGCAATAATTCCACCCAAGTCCCCTGCACCCAATACCAAAATGATGGTCGTGAGCGGGTGAATATCGAGCTTTTTGCCGAATACGTACGGTGCAACCAGGTTGTCCTGAATCTGCTGAGCGACAAGAATAATAATCAGGGACCAGATGGCAACCGATGGTGAGACCACTAGACCCATGATCACAATAGGCACGGACGACACAATCGCTCCGATAAACGGAACAAAGTTCATGATGACCGCGATCACTGTCAACAGTAATGCGTACGGCAGTCCAATGATCAAGAAACCGATATACATCAGTACACCCAGTGCCAGATTCACCAAAACTCTTCCCACAATAAAACCACTCAACGCCTGATCAATCTCAATTACAACTTCACGGCTGTCCTTTTGGAAACGTTTTGGAGCGATATGTGCCAGTTTACGACCAAATTTCTCGCCTTGTAAAAGCATATAGAACAAAAGGATCGGTAGTGTAAACAAGATGATCGCAAAACTGGAAACGAGTGAGAAAAATCCACTTACGTAGTTGGTCACAAAGTTAAATCCTTTGTTGATATACTCCGTGATCTGGGAGAAAGGTGTCGAGCCCTCAGGGAACAAGGCCTGAATCGCACCATTTTGCTCCAGCTCTCTCAGCTGTTCACTTAATGAATTGATCAGATTCGGCGCGTTATCAACCAGGTTGATCAGTTGCTCACGTAACGATGGCCATAACCCAATGATGAAGAACACTCCCAGAATAGCAATAACCAGATAGATTAGCAAAATACTTAGCGTGCGATTTATTTTCTTTTTCTCCATATAATTCACAAGCGGTCGAAGCAGATAATAAAAAAACACCGACAACATCATTGGCACGGTAATGACCGTGATCATGGTGACGAGCGGCTGAAAGATGAAGCTCACACGTGATAATAAATAGATATTAACCAATATCAGCGCCAGTGCAATACTGAACCGGACAAACGTATTTACTTTAAACAAAATATTTCCCTCCACATGGACATTTCTTCTCTTATTTAATTTGGAATCTCAATGCTAAACACGGTGGTCTCGCGCCCACGCCGGGAAAGGATCAGCCGTCCACCCATTTTTTCCGTATTACGTCGTGCGATGGACAATCCCAGACCGGTGCCTCCGGTCGCTGTCCGCGCCTCGTCCCCTCGTACAAACGGGGCAAAGATGGTTGACCACAGTTCTTGAGGTATGCCCACTCCGTTATCTGCCACCTCTATCACCACATGGGTATGAAGCGGAATGAGTTCAACGCGCAGCTCGGTCCCGAGTGGATTATAAGACAGAGCATTGGTAATCAGATTCTGAATGACTCTGGATAACAGCTCCGGATCATACCTCGCGTAGATCACTTCATCAGGAACAAGGACATGAAGGACAAACTGTTTCTGTTCAATCTCCCCATAGGTATCTGCCATAATCTCGCGCACGAATTCTCCAATCTCTCTTCGTTGAATATGCATGCGAAAATCGGGCGAATCCACCTTGAGCAACTCCAGCATATTCTGTATCATGCGTGCAACTTGAACAGACTTGTTATAGATGTATCCCAGGTATCTTTGCTGCCTGTCCTTGTCCTCCCCACGTCCTTCCACCAATGCCTGCGCATATCCCTGTATGGATGTTATCGGTGTCTTCAGATCATGTGATAAGTCTACAATCAGTCGCTGTTTGCTCTCTTCGGCGTAACGTTTCTCCGCAGAGGTGTTCTCAATAACGTCCGCCATGTAGTTAAAGGTCTCACCTATCTGGACAAATTCCCTCTCGGCTGAGATCGACATCCGCGTACTATAATTTCCTTGTATCATCTGCGTAAGACCCGAGGAGAGAATACTGAGTGGTTTTTTGATTCTCCGTGCGACCCAATAGCTATAGACAAAGATCAATAATAAAACCAAACCGATGCCAATCATAATGTAAAAGGATAATGGATGTTTCAGATTGGTAATCAACTGATTATCATTAATTCGCACGCTGACCAGATCACGCGGAATTTTGAGCAACACATACGCTGCCGCTCCTTCTGTCGAGAGAGGAGTGATCGAATAATAGTATTCCTGGTCACTCCGATTTTCCAGTCCATCATACAGATCGGCTTCACTGTATTGGGTGAACGCATCTTGCTTGTCGCCAACATGACGAATGACATTGCGATTGGCATCCAGAATTTCAATCCAGCCACCGCTGTCCTTGAGACGTTGAATCTCTGTGTCTTTGCCTTTCGACACCGAACCTCCACCGGAGTAAAATTCGTTCTCCAGCTCTTCCACATACACGTGGGCTTCAACATTCAGATCCGGATCAACTACCTGATCCGAAATGCGAAAATCCACGACATCCAGAGATACCATAAGGTACACAATCAATACCAGTAACAGCAAAAAGAAGTTGAACAGCAAGAAGTCCAGTGTCAGGGAGGTCTGTAACAGTCGCTTTTCTCTAGCTTTCCATGGGCGCTTCAATTTTGTATCCCAGTCCCCTTATCGTTTTGAGATATTCCGGTTGTCTGGAGTCACGTTCGATCTTCTCCCGTATGTTGCTGATATGTACCATAATCGTGCTGTCCTCGTGCGCATAATAATCGCCCCAGACCGCTTCGTATATTTTTTTACGGGTGAACACTCGGCCAGGTTGATCGAGCAACAATTCCATAATTTTATACTCTGTAGAGGTTAATGTTACAGGACTTCCTGAACGAAAAAGGATACATTGGGATCGATCCAGCATCAGATCACCTAAAACCAGATTCTGTTCTTTCGCTGCGGGGATCTCCGTTGCATCAAAATGATTGACTCTTCTGAGCAACGCCTCTACTCTGGCGACAATCTCAAGCGGGTTGAATGGCTTCGCGATATAATCATCTGCCCCAAGTCCCAATCCAAGGATTTTATCGTGATCCTGACTTTTAGCAGATAGGAACAGTACAGGCATGTGATATGTGGCTCTGATCTGTTTGATCAACTGCAATCCATCCATTACAGGCATCATGATGTCCAGTATGACCAGATCGATCTGTGTTGAACGTATGCATTGTAATGCCTCGGCTCCATTCACCGCAGTCTTAATGGTATAGTCCTTCTCCAGATATAGTTGAAGCAGTTCAACAATCTCTGGTTCGTCATCTGCAATCAATACGGTGTATCTCATGTTATTCCTCTCATTTCCTATACTCTATGCCTATCTCTACATTATTACTATATACTACGTCTCTTAATTCAACCTAAATCATTTCTAAAGATAATCTAAATAAATAGAAATAGAGCCCTGGCTCAGGCCAAGGCATTAACTAAAATAGGGCTGTTTTCAGCCTACATTCAAGCTTTTCGTTCTTCATTCAGGCTTTTCAATCTTCATTCGGAGCATTTGTATTAGATCATCAGATCAGTCCTTAAGCGAACGTAGCCACGGCTCCACTTTTCCGAATAAACGTTCCTTGTCATACTGCACATATTGGTTCGCCCGATTGCGCACAGGATCACCCGCGTAGAAACGTTCATACAGATCATGCCTTGCTCCGAGTGGACTTCCGGTCAGCTCCCATGCGAGTTGAAAGAGTCGAATCTTCTCCGGGGCTTGCATCGTTACTCCACCAAGATATTTGCCAATCATGGAACCCATCATTTCATTCATTTCAAACGTACCCGAAGGAATCTGAATCAGACCACCCGCAGCAATGGTCTTCAAAATCTCCACCGCGCGGGGATAATAGCGATTGCCCAGATTACGTGCGGTTTCAATATATTTGAATTCCGGCAGCCAGTTGCCCAATGCGTCCGGCTTGGACTGTGCTTCAGCAGCAATAATCAGTCCCTCGATGGTTTGCATCTGACTGATCAGCTCTCCAAGTTGTTCCTGCACATTCAGGAAAGAGTCCACCCCGATCTCCTTGGCAATGGATGAGGTCACGGCTGTAATGAACTCCAGTTTCGAGTGTAATCGAATGACACTCTGATGATAGGCCAGACTGGCAGAAGCTGTATTGCAGCGAATCTGCCATACGGCTTCTGGGTTATTGTGCAGTAATACACGTTCC
The DNA here is from genome assembly GCF_984798905.1 of Paenibacillus sp. SRL342. Lineage (NCBI taxonomy): Bacteria > Bacillati > Bacillota > Bacilli > Caryophanales > Paenibacillaceae > Paenibacillus > Paenibacillus sp. SRL342. Next base: position 3,069,396 of record NZ_OZ481790.1, on the reverse strand, counting down.
CAGGGCACAAATACATCGTCAAAAAATAATACAGCATCCATCTCATCATACTGCGCACTGAGTGGATGTGATTTATCTGTATCTTTTGTGGCAAAAGATTCACGACACATCATGTGCAAGCCCGGACTGTCCGCGGCTACGATTACCATATGGGCCAGCTCTGGCAGGTGGCCTGGAATTCGTTGAACGGGATAAGCAATGATATCATCCGTATAAGGCGCTGCTGTTGCCACCATTTTGGCCCCGCGTATCACAACGCCCTCCGTATTCCTTTTGACAATTCGCAGCATGGCATCCTCATCTTCTCCAACAGGCAAGGAACGATTAATCTGTGGGTCCCGCTGGACAATTGTCAGGAATGCATCGTTTCGTTTGGCTTGGGCAAAATAATCCGATATTTTGTCTGCAAATGCCGGGTCATGCGCTGTCATCTCATGTCGTGTTGCATACCAACCCGTCAGCCTGGATCGGGCATAATCAGACAATCGGCTCATCACCCCATACGTCCGATCGGCCCACAGCCGAAAAGCATCCGCCCTGCTCTTCACGTCAGGAACTGAACGAGGCACAAGAAAAGAGCGATGCACGTAACTTCCCGTCTGTTCGTCCCAATAGGCCACGGTTTCCCTTGTCTCCGGGTCATCCACCAGATTGAACAAACCTTCTATGGTTTGAAGTGTTCCCTGAAAGGCCTGATGCCCAGTTACCTGGATACGCTCTCCGTCCAGCCATACATTCCGCTCATCATTCAAACGTTGAATGTAAGCTTGTCCACGAGACATCGTGATACTCATGATATGTCCTCCCTCTCAGGCACCGGCCTGACATTTCTGTAACTCCATCCTTCTAACTGCTTGAGAAACTATGTAATGATACATTCTGTATCTAATGAAATAGTACTGTGCCTTAGCTAGAAAAGTCAACAGACACCGAGCGATGAGTCCGGTGTCTGTTGGGCCATGCTATTTTAGACTAATTTGGAATACATGTGACGCAGATACCGCCAGCGCACGAGTGCAAAATACAAAATCTGCATGGAAGCAAACACCAAGAAGATGCGCAGGCTGTATCCAAAGACCGAGAAATCAACTAGTTGCTGCAACGCCACAAAAGCAACCGAACTGTGGATGACCGCCACCAGAATCGGCAGGAAGAACATAAGCAATAGCTGCCTTGTTACGATCTTACGGAGTTCGGGACGACTCAGTCCCATTTTGCCAATCATGCGATACTGCGCTTCATCCCGTTCTAGATCTGCGTAAAGTCTGAAATACGTGAAACTTGCTGCAAAGGTGAAGAAAACAATGCCGATCAGACCGCTCAAAATTAGAATGATGCCATTGGTCTGCTTGGAATTAAGCCAATCCACCACAAGCGCGCTGACCTCGTAATAACCTTTTTCGGAATGATCATCTTGAATGGATTTGATCAATTCAGGAGCAAAGCTGCGTGTACCCATCCAATCTTTCACGATAAATTGTATCGTTCGCATCGAATAGAACCCTTCAGGCATGCCAACTTCTTCGTTGTACGCAGGTCTCATCTTATTAAACAGTTCGTCGGTTACGACGTAAAGATAAATTTCATATTGAAAAGGAATCACAATCTCGGTACCAGGTGTCGATAGCTGGACAGGCACGCGCTGATTATCAACCTCCAGATTGACCTTTCCTCCCGAGACTCCTTGTTCAACCTGTTCACGGTACTCCTTGCGCATCGCCAAATTACTTGGTGTCATAAATGACTCATCGATCTGTTTCAACGTACGTTCTTCATACCCGAGTGCCTTCGCAAGACGGTTATAATCACTCAGTTTGATAATCTTCCCATTATTATTTTCACCTATAGGAGCATAACTGCCCTTCACGTAGGGAACTTGATGATCAATCAACGTTTCTTCAATCTGCCGAATATGTCGCTCGGAGTTGGGAGTATCCCAGTTATTCATATAACTGAATGCGTATGGATTCGACATGGACGACAACCCCGGGTCAGCAATAGCAAGCATGGTGCCAATTCCCGTAAATGAAGAAGCTGAAATGATACTTACCATGAAAAACATGATGGCGTTATCTTTCATTCGATAGGTAAGTTCAGATAGGAAGAGCAGATTGGTTTTACGGAAAAACAACCTTGGATTTCTTTTCAGTGCCCGAATGATGTATACACTGAGCTGTGTGAACAGAAAGTACGTACCTGCAATAACAACCACGACACTTGCAAGTAATAACGGAAAGGAGAAGCTTATCCATACAAAAGTGAATACTCCTGCATAACCCCCGCCAATTAACAATACCGATAACAAGGCGAGCAGACGTGATGCTTTGGGTTCCGGTTTCGGTTTTTCCTCTGATTTCACAAGGTCAATGAGAGTTCCTTTGCGGATGAGCAAGGATGATGACATCGCGATTACAACAAACAGCAGCAGAAATGCACCTGCCGTCAGGGCAATGCTTTTTAGCGGGAAATAGAATCGAAGGCTGTTCTCAACAGCCAGCATGGAGCCACAGATCAGCAGAATCAATTTGCCGAAAATAATTCCGAGTCCGATCCCGGTAATGATGGAAGCTAATCCGATACACATGTTCTCCATAAACAGAAGCCGGTTCATCTGTTTACGTGTCATGCCAATGATCAGGAAAATACCAAATTCCTTCTTGCGTGTCTTCAGGAATGAACCAACGGAATAGAGCAGGAACAGGAATGAAAAGATGAATATAATGATCTCTGCAATCATAAACCCCTGATTCGCAAGCAACGTAACCGTCCCACTTGATCCCTTTAACCCTGCTTTCAAATCAGGATGGAACAGGAGCAATGCGTAAGTAAAAAAGATCATAACAGAAAATGTACTGCTCAGAAAATGAGCCAGATAAATTCGTTTGTTGCGAACAACGTTATTAATGGCGAACTGGCGAAAATTCATGTCCTGAACCTCCCATTAGGGATAATACATTAATAATCTTCTGGTAAAAGGCTGCGCGATTATCGCCGTAGTGAATTTCATTATACAGTTTGCCATCCTTGATAAAGACAACCCGACTGCAATAACTTGCTGCTACAGCATCATGAGTGACCAGCAGCATCGTAGCCTGATCCTCCTGATTGCGAGTTTCGAGAATCTCCATGACATCTCTTGCCGCCTTCGAATCCAGGTTGCCTGTTGGCTCATCGGCCAGAATCAGCTTCGGGGAATGGATAAGCGCTCTGGCAACGGCCGTACGTTGTGCCTGTCCTCCTGATATCTCATATGTCCGTTTGTTCAGAATACCCTCGATCCCCAGCTTGCTTGCCAGCTGTTCAACACGAGTGTTCATCTCTGCTAGCGAAACACCGTCAAGAGTCAGTGGCAGCACAATGTTTTCCTTGACTGTCAGTGTATTTAACAGATTGAATGATTGAAAAACAAATCCAAGTTCTTTGCGCCGGAACAGCGCGAGTTCGTCCTGATCCAATTCAAACGGATTCTTCCCTGCAATCCGCAGTTCGCCTGATGTTGGGTGATCAATGGTTGAGATCATGTTCAGCAGTGTTGTTTTGCCACTACCCGATGGTCCCATGATGCCAACAAACTCACCTTCCTGAATACTGAGGTCAATACCTGATAACGCTTCATAAGATACGATGCCTTTGTAGATTTTACTGATCTGTTTCACAGAACAAATCTCCATGGTTACAACTCCTTAGTGATATATGAATTCAAAATCAAGTTACTTTCATGCTGTGTGCATGCGTATTGTGCGTGGCCTTTCCTGTACTCTTATGACTATAGTCTATCGAAGTTTCGGCCATTCTCCTATGGTTTAACCTTTCATCAACATGACAATGTTGTAAGGTTGCATCATGAAAATCAAAAAGACGCCTTCGCCTCGATCAGGCAATAGACGTCTATACTTACACCTTACACTTACACTGTAATTCATACTCCACTCATACTTCTTTAATAATACACACACCTTACGTCCCCATCTTATCTTCAACCTGTCACTTCAAGAGTTGAATGTAATTCGGACAGTCGTTCCTTCGCGGTACACAGATTCAAGATCAATCCGATGATTCATCCGTGTTAACACTTCTTTGGCAATATACAGCCCCATGCCTGTGGACTCTTTGAAATGCCGCCCGTTCTCCCCGGTGAAGAAAGGTTGGAATACCCGGTTTAGATCAGACTTCGGAATCCCGATGCCCTGATCCTGCACTTCCAACATGATAGAGCGTTCCGCTTCATATGCACGCACATAGATCTTCTGCCCGTTGCCCGCGGAGTACTTGATTGCGTTCGACAGTAACTGTACCAGGACAAACCGAATCCACTTGGCATCGGATTGTACAACCAACGAAGGTTCTATATGCATCTCTGGATAGACGTGATTGCGAATAAAGAATCGCTTGAGTTCATGGATCGCTTCTCCCCCAGCGGTCTTCAGTATCACAGGTTCCACACTGAAATCTTGCTCGAAGGTATCCAACCGGGCCACATACAGCACAGTCTCCAAACCTCGCCTCATCTGGTCCGCTTCCTCCCGAATGCTTATGAACCGAGGATCGTCATCTTCCTGGCCTTCCACGGTCAACTCAATGACGGATAACGGTGTCTTCATCTGATGGACCCACTGGTTCATGAATGTCAGATATTCTTGCTGCCGTTGTTCCAGCCGATGAAGATGAGCATGGTACTGTCCGTATTGAGAATCCAGCAGCTTTTCCAGCGCCAGTGATAAAGGACTTGTTTCGTTCAATGGTACAAATTCCTTCAGCGAATCCATCGATCGTGACATCCGGGTATAAAAGGAGCGATGTGAATAATAACGATACACCAAATATCCGATGTATAAAAATAATCCCAACGCTACGGCATAAGCAGCCGTGACCCAATCGTTGTAACCGTCATACCAGAACACTGCAACAACGGTGAACAAGATGGCAACAACCCAGCACGTTAAAGCGAGATGTTCTCGTAAAAACAATCTCATGATGATGAAGAGGCCTTCCAGGTATTGTTCAATCGGTAACCCGAACCTCTGACCGTTTCAAGTGCATCCGTAATACCAAGTTCGGCTAATCGTTTACGCACCCGAGTAACGTTAACGCTGAGTGTGTTGTCATCCACAAACGAGTCATCCCACAGCTTCTCCAAGATAGTCTCTCTGCTCACCAGCTTGGGACTGCGGCGCAGCAACGTTTCCAGCAGAATCGTTTCCTTCTTTGTCAGCTGTACTTTGCGATCACCAAGCTGAATCTCCAGTCTTTCCAAGTACACGACCAAGCCGTCCAGTTCCACCTTGCGTTCTTCATCACGTGCAGCATAGTCCCCATATACCCGGCGCAGCTGACTGCGAATTTTCGCTATCACAATCTCATGCTCAAATGGCTTCGTGATATAATCATCCGCCCCGTTCTCCAGTGCCATGACCTGATCCATCTTCCCACTCCGCGCGGAGATAAACAAAATGGGGCATGTGGAAAGCGTACGAATCTGGCGGCACCAATAGAAACCATCGTAACTGGGCAAGTTGATATCCAGAAGTACCACATGTGGCTGTACCTGCTCAAACTGTTGCACAATCATCTCAAAATCCTCGACCAGAACGGCCCGGTCTCCATAACGCTCAATATGAGATTTCAATAATCCCGCAATCTTGGGATCGTCTTCTATTATCATAATGGTATACATTATTGGATCTCACCTCTGGCAAAATCATAACACAGGATTTATTATCTAGCATCGATTTGCTTACGCCAATCCACAATATCTGCATTCAATTGCTTCAGGTCTCCGGAAGCTTTCTGATCATCAGATAACTTGTATTGTTGCTTCAATGCCAGGATACGATATACACTTTCATCAATTCGGGACTCGGTGATTTTGCCTGACTTCACTGCACTTATTAGCGTATCAAAAATCGTCTTGGCACTCTCATAACTGTGAGCGACCAACAGAATGTCACTTCCTGCTTTAACAGTTGCCAAGGCAGCTTCATCCAGCTTGTAGTTCTTCGCGATTGCACCCATACTCAGGTCATCTGTGATGACTACACCGTCATAATTGAACTTTCCACGCAGATGTTCACCAATAATGACATCCGATAAGGAGGCTGGATGATCCGGGTCCAGCTTCGGGAACAAAATGTGTGCAACCATGACCGCCTCTACCTGCTCCTTCACTGCGGCCTGGAATGGAATCCATTCAAGCTTGGCCAGTTGTTTTTCCGTTTTATTCACGACAGGAAGATCAAGATGGGAATCCACAGACGTATCACCATGACCCGGAAAATGTTTCACTACCGGAATAATGCCTTCACTACGTAGTCCCTTCATCTCTGCAATCCCCATACGTGACACCAGTTCTGCCGAGCTGCCGAATGAACGATCTCCAATCACCGGGTTCTTCGGGTTACTATTCACATCCAGCACAGGAGCAAAGTCCACATTAAACCCCGCAAGCTGAACTTGTCTGGCCAGCAATTCGCCCATCGTTTCAGCAAGCGCATTATCTTTCGTCTCGCCTACTTTTCTACTGGAAGGAATGGATTCCACCGTGTCCGGCATTCGACTGACTTTGCCGCCCTCCTGATCTACGCTCATGAAGATCGGTACCGGGTTGGACTGATTTACTTCCTTGATGGATTGTACAAACTTGGCTGTTCCCTCAAGTGTCGATACATTGTTGGCATAGAAAATAATGCCCCCTACCTTTTGATCCGTAATCATCTGTTTGGTTTGATTATCCAACGTTGTCCCTTGAACACCGGCCAGTATCATCTGTCCAATCTTCTCTTCTAACGTTAATGAACTGAGTTGCTCCTGCACCGGATCGACTTCTTCTTGCGGTTCCTCTTGCACTTCTTCCTGCGGTGGAACGGTATTCTGCTCCGGCGATGAGGAAGATTGCCCTGAGTTGGAGCCAGCGTTGGAGCCAGTATTTGAGTCCGTTGCGGAGGAAGGTTTCTGTGCCTGGCCACATGCCGATAAAAGCAGAACGATTCCCAGCAGCAGACACAGCACCTGCAGTGGTATTCTTCGTTTATTGTTCGAGTTGTACCTATAGTTGTGCAAGGATATTCATCCTCCTTATGTAATGTCGTCTTGGTAATCTAAAGGTTCAGGCCTAACCTTATCACAAGGTGAATGATTTTCAAAATGAGCGCTTCTGAGGATTGAATCGTTGTGCTGACATATATGCAGCAAAAAAAATGGTTGCTATAGAACCTGAGATGTGGAACTTAATGGTGTTGTGACTAGGCGCGTGTGGGATGTATGTGGAGAATAAAAAGGATTAACGGTGCAGGAAATGATTTTCTATTGTGAATTTTTCATATGTTGAAATTATTAGTATAGGCAGATCAAAAAGCCGCCCAAAGGCGGCCTATTTGTTCGTTCTTGTTTTAATTTCGTTGTAAATTGTTGCTGTTTAACGTTGATTCACCTTGCACCAAACGTTCTTAGGCTTCTATTAATGGAGTGTTTGCAACACTTCCGTTGTAAATGGAATGATTTCGGATATGCGACCTTCACGAACTTTGGCAGGCCATTCGGAATCACTAAGCAGAACACGACCCAAGGCGATCAGGTCAAATTCATTGTTCTCCAGCTTCTCATTTAATAGATCCAAGTGGGCATCCCCTGTTCCCTGGTTCTCGGTTGCTCTGTCTACAAATTCAGCTTCAAGTCCTACCGATCCAACCGAAATGGCTGGTTTGCCAGTGATTTTCTGCGTCCAACCCGCAAGGTTCAGCTCAGATCCTTCGAATTCAGACAACCAGAACCGGCGTGTAGAGCAATGGAATATATCTACGCCAGCAGCACTGAGTGGGGCCAGGAATTGCTCCAATTGTTCTGGCGTCTCCACCAGACGTGCCTCATAATTCCCCATCTTCCATTGGGAGAACCGGAGCACAATTGGGAAATCAGGACCAACCGCCGCACGACAAGCTTCAATCACTTCAACCGCAAATTGGGTTCGACGTACCAAATCACCACCATAATTGTCGGTCCGTCGATTCGTCTGCTCCCAGAAGAATTGGTCAATCAGGTATCCATGGGCTCCGTGCAGTTCAATGCCGTCAAACCCGATTCGCTGTGCATCCGCTGCCGCTTGGGCAAATGCCTGTACAAGACCTTGAATCTCCTCTTCCGTTAATGGTTCACGTGATGGTTCACCTGCCATGCTAACCCCTGACGGACTTACAGGCTCAGCTTCTGCGTTAGGCAAGTCACCGGAACGACGTGCTGTACCCACATGCCACAATTGTGGCATGATTTTGCCACCCGCTTCATGTACTGCTTTCACAACATTAGCCCATCCTTGCAACGAATCTTCTCCATGGAATAATGGAATACTCGCTCCACTAACCGAAGATGGATGATTAATGCCTGTACCTTCTGTTATGATGAGTCCCACTCCACCTGCTGCTCTGCGACGATAGTATTCAGCAACTTCTGGTCCAGGTACGCCCTCTGGTGAGAATCCGCGAGTCATGGGTGCCATAACGATTCGATTAGACAATGTTAGCTTGTCCGAGGTGAAAGGTTTGAATAAAGCTGAAGGTACGTTCATAAGTACATTGCTCCTTTGCAATTGGAAGTATGGAACTCCGCATCCACATGAAATGCGACATGCTTTTGTATATTTTAACACGTGTAATCCAGTTGACTGGTTTAGGATTATTTCTCTATCCATTTTATAGTTTCTTAATTTTATTTACAAATTTTCGAAGTTGGGCGTTCAAAGTAATCTTATAGAAAAAAAGAAAGCTACCTTACGGCAGCCTCTGTTGGATCACACTACGGAAGCAGTCTGACATATACTCTACTACATCTTAAAGTATTTCCCCGTCACCAATAATGTGGATGTAGCATAGTATATAATCCATAATCTTCCTTCCAATTTAATTAGCATTCACGGGGATATCACTCCGGTTCACTCGAAGCAATTTCCCTGATGAAGTCGATAACACATCCGGATCAGTACCCAGACCAAAGTAGAAGTCACCCTCGTTCTCTTCGAAAGACTTGGCATAGGTGTCCTGGTTAAAACGTAAAATCTCATTCCATGTGGTCAGATCCGTGGATTGGTAGACCCGATTGATATACAGATTGGCACTTTGGCGAGTGTACGTAAGCACATACACCTTGCCATCACGCAACAGCACATCGGTTGGGAGCGCCTTGGCATCCGGGAAATTAACTCGCCTTGCCTGATTGATGTCGGTCATGACATTCAAAGATTTGGGCAGCAGCTGCCCATCATTGAACACGCCTCCCGCTATATAGAGCAACTTGTTGTTAAAGTTAACATTTTTGCCTATTTTATTATAAGGAATTGTGCCCGTTTGATAGCTTAGTCCAGGCAGCATTTTGCTACCATAGATGACAACATCCCGTTTCTCAAGCTTTTCGTTAATCTCCAGAATATTGGTTCTGTCATTCCATATTTTATTGGCAGGATACATCATGCCAGATGCATATAACTTGCCATTAAGATGGAACATGGTATAAGCCCGGAAACCAAACGTATTAATGGTCGCATATTTCTGCCAAGTTTCACCTTCATTATGAGAGATTAATATCGTTGGTTTGGAATCTGTCCCCAACGCGGCAAACATCTTGCCCTGATACGATGCCAGATCGTATACGTGTACACCCAGCGGCAGATTGCGATATTTGGTCCACACCTCTCCATCCAGACGATAGAAGTTACCCAGTTCCCACTTTTCACTATCAGAATCATTGCCAGGAATATATAACTTGTCGTTTAGTACTCTGTAGATATCAATCTGTTCCTCATCCACATACATCTTCGTTGATGGCAAGATGCCCGGGTTGCTGTTCGTCACCGACTGGGTCTTGAATTTTGCATTCGCTGTATCATAATAAATAACTGGAATAGGGCCTGAATTAGGAGCTACGCCCAGATTGCTGCTATTTCCGTGGCCCAAATATATCTTGCCGTTGTACAGTTGCATGTCCCAAACGTTATTAGCATATGGTGTTTTGGTAAAAGGTCTGCCTAGCAGTTCGATCTTCGATGTTACATCCGCTGAACTGATCGGTGCATTCGACACCTTGGCAAGCCCACGTTCCGTCGCAGGGGGTTGACTCGTTGACGTGGTATTTTTCGGCTTGGAGTTCCCCATAAGCATCCAGCTCATTCCTGCGACAATGGTCAAAATTACGGCTGTCCATTTTGTATGTCTCTGCATGTCCGCTTCCTCCTTCATTTTTTCATCATTATTACCTTCACACCAAGATGATACAAATTGTATCTTTTTATACTATGTAATTCGACCCGTACATGCAACAAATTCCGCCCTATTTATACAAAAAAAGTAGACAATCACATCTGTTGATGTGCTGTCTACTTGTTCATACTATCTGTGATTTCTATTCAGCTTTCACCAAAATCTTAACCTGATTTTTCTCTTTCAACAGTGCTTCAAATCCATGCTCTACTACTTCATCCAACGAAATTCGTTTGGTCACCAGCTTGTCAGCCGGGAAGAAACCTTTATCCATCAGACTGATCACCGCCGGGAACACATCGCGATAACCAATAATGCCATTAACTGTACGTTCTTTCATAACAATAGAGTTCGGGTGAATCGGTGCTTCCTGTTCAAAAATGCTGACGATCATCAACTCTCCACCAATACATGTCGAATCAATAGCTTGTTGCAGAACACGTGGAACACCGGTTACTTCATAGGCTACGTTAACGCCGCCTTGTGTACGTTGATGGATCTCTTCCACGACATTAAACTGCATTGGATCAATCACAATAGCACCGAGCTCTTCGGCTTTTGCTTTCCGTTCATCCGATAACTCCACCACATAAATATCTGACGCTCCTGAAGCTTTAAGCGCTTCAATGACCAGTAGTCCGATTGGGCCTGCACCAAACACGGCTGCCGTATCTCCCACTTTCAGCTTGCTTTGACGCACAGCGTGAAGTGCTACAGCTGAAGGTTCAACCAACGCCCCTTGCTCATACGAAATTGAATCTGGAATGGCATGTACCATGTTTTCTGCAGCAGTTACATACTCGGAGAATCCTCCTCCGCCTCCAGCGAGTCCAAGGAAACCCATCTGATCGCACAGATTGTATCTGCCCTGTTTACAAGCTTCGCAGTGTCCACATGCATAGATGGGTTCTACCACAACACGATCGCCTGCCTTGAAACGTGTAACACCTTCCCCTACTTCAACCACCTGTCCTGAGAATTCATGCCCCATAACTATAGGCGCTTGTTCCCCTGTTAGCGGATGCGGTGCTTGAGCGGGAATGAAGATTGGACCTGCTGTGTACTCGTGCAAATCACTGCCGCAGATACCGCACCATTCCACTTTTATTTTGACCTTCCCTTCTTCAGGGTGAGGTTCATTAATATTTTCGAGACGTAAATCTTTGACTCCATGCCAACGTAATGCTTTCATTCATTTCATCTCCCAGATCATAATTTTTGATATAATCGGAAACGTTTCCGTAAATTAAATATGTCACATTTTAGATACGCTGTCAAACATATTTCTCCACTAATATGTCTATTTCGTGATCGTATCGAGTTCACTTTAAGAATGCTTATACTATAATTCAAGTGATCTTAGCAGTATTACAAACGATGTAATCCTTGTTATTAACATATATTATGGCAAATACTATTGTAGTCCCATTGAAATTTAATCAGGCCTCGCCATAAATCTGGTCCTTTCATGGGATACTTCATTGTTCAAATGTTATAATCAAGTTATATAACTATCGTGAAGTTCATACATATTCCTAATAATTCGGAATCGTTTCCGATAAAGTGAGGTAACTGTACATTGAGGAAAGAACAGAAACTTACGATCAAGGATGTTGCAGAGCGTGCCGGCGTGGGCATCGCTACCGTATCCCGGGCCATCAACAATTCAGAAGGCATCAGCAGTAAAACACGGGATAAGGTGATGCAGGCCATTGAAGAACTGGGGTTTGTACCCAACACCTCGGCACAGAGTCTGAAAATCCGGCAAACGCACCAGATCGCTCTTGTTGTACCCGACATACGAAACGCCATCATTCCGGAAATCTCCTGGTCTGTAGAACAAACGGCGAAGCAGCATGGGTACCATGTCGTGCAGATCAATACGGCAGGCAATGCCAGAACGGAGCTTGAAACCATTCGTAATGTCAAAAAATTGCATGTGGACGGACTGATTTTCATGCCTCTGGCGTACCCCAAAACGTTACCCGGACTGATTGATAAGGCGCCGCTCCCTATCTCGATGATTAATTACGGCAAAAAACTGGAACCTGGCATGAAGGCAGATATCGTCTCTCTTTCTCAACCCGAAGGCAAATTGGTGATGGAACATCTGTTCAAAATCGGCCGGACTCGAATCGCTTATGCAGGAGCACCGAAGGACATTATTGAAGAACGCTTTCGTGCGTATGAGCAAGCCGTAGGTCACGTGGACATTTCTCTCGTCTACTTTGGTGAGGACTTTTCATTAAATACAGGTGCCAATGCTGCAGATTATTTCTACGGACTTACGCATATGCCAGATGCGGTCTATGCCATTAATGATATGGTTGCCATCGGATTGGTTAATCGGTTCAAGGAGTTAGGGGTTCGTGTACCTGAAGATGTGGCTGTTGTGGGTGTGGATAACAATCAATGGACGACCGTCACGTCTCCTCAGATTAGTTCCGTCTCCATAATGGGCGAAGAAGTCGCCAGACTTGCTACCGAGCTGTTGTTAAAACGAATTCGGGAGATGAATACGACCGATTACGAACACATCCAATTTGAACCACGCTTAATCGTTCGTGAATCAAGCGTTGCTATGATTCATTCTTCCCAGCGAGGACCACACAGTTAAATTTGGTGAGTGGATGGCTCAGCAGGATAGGATGTGTTTTACATCCGTCCCTTCATTTGTTTTCTACACAGATATACTAAAAAGGTGTTGCTCAGGTCTAACTCTTTCCTGGCAGCACCTTATTTGTCGTTGATTCTGTACAACTATAGCAGATTCATACTCCGTCCGCATACGTTCATTCTAAGAAAGCAGTTGCCTGATCGACGTTCCCTTCAGGAACATCGCTATATTCTCTACGGTATGATTATAATAGATCTCATAATTGCCACGAGTCACATAACCTAGATGCGGTGTAGCCAGAACGTTGGGCAATGTTCGCATCACATGGTTAACTGGTAGCGGTTCCTGCTCATATACATCCAGACCTGCACCAGCAATCACACCACGCTGCAGTGCCTCTACCATAGCTTCCTGATCGACAATGCCCGCTCGCGACGTATTTATTAATAGCGCACTCGATTTCATTAGTTGAAATTCGGCTTGTCCGATCAGATTTCGCGTACGATCACTCAATACTAGATGAATGGATACGATGTCGCTCTGTGCAAGCAATTGCTCCTTGGTCTCGGACCAGATCACACCATGTTTTTCAGCTTTTTCTTGTGTTAGATTCTCGCTCCAGGCCATCACATTCATGCCAAATGCTTGTGCGATCTCAGCCATGCGAGTGCCTATCTTGCCCAAACCGAGCAATCCAAGTGTTCTCCCATGCAGATCCAACCCGACCGTGCTCTGCCAGTTTCGATTGGAGCGAAGTGCATTATTTTCTGTAACCAGTTGTCTGGACAGCCCCAGAATCAGTGCCCATGTAAGCTCCGTGGGCGGATTAGAGCTTCCCTCGGTTCCACACACAATAATCCCGTTTTTCTCTGCAGCCTTGAGATCTATCGACGCATTGCGCATACCACTTGTAATCAGAAGTTTTAGCTTAGGAAGCTGTGAAATGACCTTCTCCGGAAACGGTGTACGCTCCCGCATCAGCACCACAATATCGAAATCCTGCAATTCCTGTATGACTTTATCTTCCGAGCCCATATAGTTGTTGAATGTCTGAATCTCCACCTGATCCATCAACGGACCCCAGTCCGCCGACGTCAGCGCAACGTTCTGATAGTCATCCAAAACGGCACAGCGCAACTTCGTATTCATTTCTGATCTCCTCCTATATTTGCTCCATTCTTAAATATATTGTAGCAACTCCGCATCACTTTAAACAGAATAATTCCCTATTACTGTAACAAAGACAGCGTAACCTGGATGCTCTGCTCCACAAACAAGCGGTCCGGTCCTGATTTCATCAGTACAGTCAGTCCAATCATGGATACAACCAAAGACTGTGCAACCGCACTCGCGTTCATGTCAGTGGACAGCTCCCCGCTCTGTTGCCCTCGTTCTATCGTTTCTTTAAAAAGAACACCCAGGTACATCTGATGCTCCCGTGTAAGGACAGCGAATTTGGGATCATGTGGAGCCAGCTCAACCATCGTATTAATGCAAAAACAGCCGTGACTAGGCTCGGTCACACTCCCCTCTGCTCCAATATGTTCAAACAATCCACGAAAGGCTTCCCGTACGGAGGAACCCTGTTGAAGTCTGGCTCTGACTTGAGCCGCGTGCTGAGTGGTATACCTGCGAAGTGCTGTTTCAAATAATTCCTTTTTATCTCCAAAAGCCGCATACAGACTGGGACGTTGTATGCCCATTGCGGTCGTCAAATCATTTAAAGATGCCGCTTCGAACCCTTTGTCCCAAAACGTATGCATCGCTGCATCGAGTGCTTTATCCGTATCAAATTCCCGTTGTCTAACCATACAATTCACCTCTTTATGTATCGATCAGTATGTTTATATATTTTAACCTCACTCTTATTACAAAGTCAAAACCTAATAACCGGAAAGGAGTTTTTAGCTATAAATGAATCGAAAATTCTGGAATAGAAGCGATCATATGGTTATTTTATCGTCGTATTCTCTGGGTAAATAACCTTCAGTTTAACCCTCACCCAATTCTCTGTTGACAGAATTCACGCAAATAAAGTATGGTTATCCCGAAACATAACATACCGATCAGTACATAATAGAAAGGTGACAACTACTCATGCAAACTTCTTCTCCAGATGCACAATTATCCAATAAGGATCGTCCTGCCATGTCACGGTTAGTTGCTCTTCTTTTTGCCGTGTGCAGCGGACTTGCGGTCGCCAATATCTATTATGCTCAGCCTTTGCTGGACTCCATTGCTCATGAGTTTGGCCTCTCTCCATCATCCATAGGGATTGTCATCACAGTGACTCAAATCTGTTATGCCTTGGGGCTGTTCCTTCTTGTTCCGCTTGGTGACCTCTTAAATCGCCGCAAGCTGATCATCATTCAAATGCTCTTATCCGTACTTGCATTGGTTCTCGTAGGAACCGCACAATCCAGTTCCCTCTTGTTCATGGGCATGGCTGTCGTAGGTCTACTCTCGGTCATTACGCAAACGCTCGTTGCCTTTGCTGCACACTTGGCAGCCCCTTCCGAACGTGGTCGCATTGTCGGGTTGGTAACCAGCGGAATCGTCATTGGCATTTTACTTGCACGAACGGTTGCAGGTACGCTGAACGATTGGCTCGGGTGGAGATCGGTGTATCTCTTCTCCGCAAGCCTTACATTACTCGGAATTGTCGCCTTATATCTTGTTCTCCCAAAGCAGCAGTCCCCACAGGTAAAACAAAGCTATACCCAATTACTCGGTTCCGTCTTGCAACTGTACCGTGAGTTGCGTGTGTTACGAGTACGAGGTGTGCTGGCCATGCTGATTTTTACAGCCTTCAGCATCTTATGGACTTCTATGGTACTGCCACTAAGTAGCCCTCCACTGTCCCTGTCTCATACAGTCATAGGTGCATTCGGTCTCGCAGGAGCGGCGGGAGCATTGGCTGCTGCCCGTGCAGGTAAACTTGCCGACCGGGGCCTTGGGCAGAAAACAACCGGTGTCGCCCTTGTCATTCTGCTCTTATCCTGGCTGCCCATCGGGTATGTCCATCATTCTCTCTGGTTCCTGATCCTGGGTGTTATCCTGCTCGATCTCGCCGTGCAGGCCGTACATGTTACCAACCAGAGCCTGATCTACGAAGTTCGCCCCGAAGCACAGAGCCGCCTGACGGCAGCCTATATGATCTTTTATTCCATCGGCAGTGCAACCGGCTCCATCATTTCAACCCAAGTGTATGCCTGGGCGGGCTGGACAGCCGTATGCTGGTTAGGTGCTGGCGTTAGTGCAGTAGCCCTTGTGTTCTGGATAATCGATCGTTATATGCATCGGAATCTCGATCGTTGAATTAGTCCAGTTTATTCCACACCACAATAAAAAGAGTTGCCAACGGACCAAATAACAGGGAAATCAGAAACCAGTTCCGACCACTTCTGTTTTTTCCCTGAGCCAGTCCGGCATTAATCAAGGCAAGTGTGCCCCAACCTACAAAATATTCATTATCCATCAAATGTCTTCTCTCCTCTATCCATTCAATTCTGGCTACTGCTCAAGCATATCTTTGAGCTTACGATTACGATCCTCTAGAAATGCCTGCATGTATCTCTTCAGCACAAGTCGCTCCGTTGCCCATCCCAGCAATCCAAGTGGAGCTTCGAATCGAAGTGTGTCTCTCATGCAAGTTATCTGATCCCCAATTACGCTGAAATGATGTTCATGTCGCATGCTCTTGAAAGCCCCTTTCTCCATCTGATCCACAAAGAGGAAAGGTTGTTCAAACTGCACGATCCGGGACTTCAGCTTCTGTCTGACACCAAAATGAGTAGCCTGAAATGTAACGGTATCCCCTGCTCCAATTCTTCCTGTTGTTACTCCTGCGACTGCTCGCTCTCTCGTATGTTTCCAGACGGTCTGAGTATGTATATCAATATCCCGGGCATAGTCGAAGCACCGTTCAATCGAGGCATGTATCGTAATCTCGGTTGTCACTTCAATCATGGCGATCGCTCCTTGGCAGGAAAAATAAGGTCTTTGCAAAGTATACGCTTGCTTCCTTGGTCGAACAACACATCTAGATGATATAACAAAAAACGGGTCCCCTGTCTTAGTGCAGGAGGCCCGTTCTCAATATAAATAAGGAATACAGATCATATTTAGATTAAATAAGCAATTCATCAATGGCAAGCGTACGCTCTTTGGAGAGATCGCGATATTCTTCAGACTCCACTTTGATGAGTGGTTTGAAAATATCAGATGTATTGTTCATGACAATCACACCTTTTTCTCCATTGCTGAGCAGAACCTGTTTCCCGATGAAATTAGGAAGCAAATGTTGCATCAATGCCTGAACCGGTTTTTCATTCAATTTACCAAATCCCATTCCATAGATATCTCTAAGGTTGTTGATCAGATTTGGATTGCTTCCTCCGTGATTCCCGGATCTCATACCTATATAGATATCCGCTACAGATACAATCTGGGTATAGGGATGAATTTCACTTTTCTCCAGTTGCATCGGATAACCCGAACCATCTTCCCGCTCGTGATGTTGCAGAGCAACCAGCGCTGTCACTTCATCCGTCATCGAATTTTTGATAATTTCATGACCATATATGGTGTGACGTTGCATTTCAAGCTGCTCATCCGCCGTCAACGGTTCTGTTTTGTTCCGAATCCGGTGGGATACTTTGCACTTTCCAATGTCATGCAGATAACCACCGCGACTAATCTGATAACTCTCCTTCTGAGAATATCCAAGCCAGTTCGCAAGGTAGAAGGACAACAATCCTACCTGGATTGAATGTGTATAGTTATTGACGTCATCCCGCTCCAGCATCATCAGGAGATGAACGACATCTTTCTGCTCATCCAGTCCCTCAACCATCGGTTGCAGTGCATCATCCACCATGGTGGCGTTGAACTTGCCAACGGTCAGAGCTTCGAGAAAAGCATTTTGATAATTATGTACAGTCTGAATAAATTGGGACTTCAGCTCTTCTTCAGGCGGTTCTTCCTTCGTAGTTATCCCGGAAGCATGTTTTGCCGCTGCAGCAAAAAATTCTGCTTCAGTGATTTCTTCTTCGCGTGATTCAATATCTACATAATCTACACGGTGCTGCATAAGCAAGGTGATATCCTCACCTTTGATCACAGTTCCCTTCCCGAGAACGTGTAATCCTGCATCGCTGAATGTATCTGCAGTTAGACGGTCTCCGTCTTGCAGGTTCATAATATGGATTCTCAAATCGGTATTCCCCCTGAACAATTCATTATAGTAACAGCACCCAACGGAACGGGGCCACAAAAATACCTATACTTCTTTATATCGTTATAATTCTTCATTTCATACATAGTTCAAACGACCTTAATCACAATGGTAAATACGAACACCTAAGACTTTATCCTCACTCCAACATCCAAATTAGTCCCGGTTTTAAACTTTTACACACTTTTGTGCTTCATCGCCGTATCAGAGTAAGCCAAAGAAGTTCAAACGCTCCGTTTGAACTTCTTCAAGACATCTCAAATTAGATTTTGATCGAACCCAGACTAGCACCTTTTACAAATAAACGTTCAATGCTCTTCTCCACCGAAGGATCAGGAATCAGCGGCGGTGCCTGGTGAGGTTTGGTGCGTGCATCAATAATCACCTGATCACAGCCCCAATGCTTGTGGTCATATCCGCTATTAACCCCGTACATGTCATGTGAAGGGTTGCTGCGAGTAAAGGTTGCCCATAAGAAGTTGCTGAGGTTAGCACTCAGGAACGAACTGTCGTCACATAGAATGATCATTGGACACGAGTTCAGACCTCCCTGTTCTTTCAATAGAGACGTGAATGCTTGCATCTCCTGTGCTGTATCCGCATAACTCGTAAAGGCCGATGTCTGGATCGAAACGATACCCGGCATGATGAGCTGTGGATTCTCATAACCACGAATGTTTTTCAAAGACTCCGGAACCTCCGTGCACAACTCTCGAACCTTGTCGCCATATGCTGCAAAAACGACCTTGCTGCCGCTGTTCAGTCCTGTACCCGAATAATCGAGTGTATCAATCGTTGTATGGGTATGGAAATGAATATCCCGCTGCATATCCATACGTTCCAAGATATAGGTCAGGAATTCAACTTCCTTGTGGGTATCCAAAGGTTGCTGATCCTCAGCGGTAATAAACAGGTACTTCGCCAGACTGAGCTGACCCGTACCCAAAATACGATTGGCAATCGTAAGCAACTCTGTCGGCTGCTTCACCGCCTGATACGGCGTGTAACGTTCACTGCCGATTGCAAACAGTAATGGATGGACCCCTGCCGCATCGACCGCATGCACTTCTTTGACACCAGGAATCTCCTGTTTAATCGCGTCTCCCGTAATCTCATGAATCAAATCACCAAACGCCGTATCCTCTTGCGGCGGACGACCAACAACCGTAAACGGCCAGATGGCATTCGGTTTGGCATAGACTTTATGCACACGCATTAACGGGAATTCATGTGTCAGACTGTAATAACCCAGATGATCCCCGAACGGACCTTCGGGTTTTGTCTCGCCTGGATAGATATCACCCGTGATGACAAAATCAGCATCATTACTGATACAATATCCGTCCTTGTAACTGTACCGGAAGCGACGTCCAGCGAGCAGACCGGCAAATGTCATCTCACTAAGTCCTTCAGGCAAAGGCATAACTGCTGAAAGTGTATGTGCAGGTGGACCCCCAATGAAAATACTAACTTTCAGTGGTTCTCCCTTTTTGACCGCTTTGGCTTGATGTATACCGATTCCGCGATGAATCTGATAGTGTAATCCAATTTCCTTGTTCATTTCAAAATCATTGCCATCCAGTTGAACCCGGTACATCCCCAAGTTTGAATTCATGATGCCTGGTTTGTCCGGATCTTCCGAATAAACCTGTGGTAGCGTCACAAATGCCCCACCGTCCATAGGCCAGTGTTTGATGAGCGGCAAGTCCGAGATTTGAATCTCTTGCGCCGACACGGGTAGGCTGATAGATTTCTGTTTTGGCAGCGCTTGCCACGCAGCTAGACCTGTTTGGACATGCTGAAATGGCGTCTTAAGCGCCTTCATGGGATCGTCACGAACAGCCATGACCCGTTGTACGCCTTCCAGCGTACCCCGGAACATGAACTTGCTTCGTTCCACCGTGCCGAACAGATTCGATACGGCCTGGAACTTTGAGCCTTTTACATTTTCGAATAACAATGCCGGGCCTTTAGCCTCGTGCACTTTCATATGGATCGCTGCCATCTCCAGATGAGGATCAACCTCTTCTTTGACCCGAATCAAATGACCGTGCTGCTCCAGATCGTTAATACAATCTTCCATGTTGCGATATTTCATTGGATGGCTCCATTCTGTGTATGATAAATTGATTAAGTTCATAGATTCACATAACGTCTCTTCTATTTTAACAAATGATCCTCTGCTAAACAAAACTATATGTGAAATTTTGTCGCGAATACAGATATCAAAAAAAGCAATATGGCAGCAATCTGAATCCTGAACGCACAGGGACCGATTGTTTCCAATATTGCTCTCTCTGTTCTGGCTTGCCTTAAGGTGTAGGTGTAATGGTCGATCTGGGAATCGTGACAATAAACTGCGTTCCTTTTCCTACTTCGCTCTCTACATCAATTGTACATTGATGTAATTTCAATATTTTAATCACAATGGACAACCCTAATCCATTCCCTCGAAGCGAGCTGCTCCGTGCTTTGTCCACCATGTAGAATCGATCAAAGATATACGGAAGGGCGTCCTCAGGTATACCTTGTCCTGAATCTCTAATCAATATCTTCACATGTGAAGATGACGTCTCAATTTCGACATGAATGGTACCTTTAGGACCTGTGTATTTGATCGCATTGTTTATTAAATTCTGCCAGACCTGATCAAACAAATCTTTGTCCACTGTGATCTCGCAGGGCAACAAGTCCAGTTCGATCTGTATGTCCTTCTGAGCCCACTGCGGCTCTGCCAGTAAGATCGCCCTTCTTAATTGTTCATCTACCTGGAACGTGGTGAAATGAACCGGATGATGCTCCGAATCCAGCGAGGCTAGCCGAAGCAGATTATCACTGAGCCTCGATAAGCGCAGCGTTTCCTCATAGATAATATCCAGATGCTCTTTCTGCTCTTCTAATGGAATAACACCATCTTGTAGTGCTCTGGTGAATCCTCTAATTGATGTGAGTGGAGATTGCATTTCATGAGAGACGTTGCTGACAAAGTCATCACGAACCGAATCGATTTTTTGCAACTCACTGGCCATATGATTAAAACTCTCCATCAGTTCCCCAAACTCATCCTTATTATTGTGTTTCAGGCGGACCGACAGGTCACCTGATGACATCTCCTTCGCCGCAACCGTTAATCTCTTAATCGGTTTCACAATGTACCCTGACATGAACAGGATTAATAAGCTGCCAATCACCAGAACCGTTAATAGTGAGGTTAAGAGCGTGTTTCGCAGTGTATGAAAAAGAGAGGAGAAATCACTTTGAATCAGAAATGTGCCGATCCCCTCGTTTGTTCCGGGAACACCTATACTCGCGATTCCATCTTTACTGGACAGAAAAATGGCATCCGTTGTACCCGAATCAAATAACGAATGAACTTTGTCCTCTGGCAAGGAAGATAACACTTCACTTTGTTCATTCACGGGAGTGATATTTAAGCCGTAGCGAGCAAAAATCTCCAAGCTTGATTTCACTTTTTCCGGATCATCAATCAGGTTAATCAGTGTAGCGAGGTCTTCAGCAAAAGTAACCATAAAACGATTCGGTGTCTTTTCCTGGGACCCGTTATTTATCATAAAGGAGAGAATTAAACTCACCAGAACAATCCCGATAAACGTAGCTACGATGCGAAGTCGCAGGCTCTTCCTAAACATTTTCATGCCCGCTCCAGGCGATAACCGAGTCCTCTGATAGTTGAGATCACTAACTCAGGTACAGGTTCAAGTCGCTCCCTTAACCGCTTGATATGTACATCAACCGTACGCTCATCTCCTTCGTAATCGATGCCCCATATGTCATCTATAAGCTGTGTACGTGTGAATATTTTCCCTGGCGAACTCGCCAGAGAAAATAACAATTCACATTCCTTCTTTTTCAATTCGATAGTTTGTCCGTCCGCAATGACCATCAGATTGCCCAAATCAATCGTTACACCGCTGACCTGAATCATGTTTGATGAACTTTTGTTATATCGTTTCAGTAATGATTTTACACGCAGGATTAACTCCACAGGATCAAACGGTTTAACCAGGTAATCGTCTGACCCGGCATTAAATCCTCTGACTTTGTCCTTGGATTCTCCCTTGGCAGTCACCATCAGAATTGGGATATCCAGATAAGACCGAATATCTTCCGTCAGTTCAATACCGTCTATTCGCGGCATCATCACATCCACAATCGCCAGATCAACTTTCGTATGCGAGAGGATATCTAACGCCTCTTGACCGTCTGGTGCTTCCAGCACGGAGAATTGATTCTTTTCAAGATAGATTCGGATTAATTTGCGGATATGGGAATCATCGTCCACCACCAGAATTGTGTTCATGTAGCCATTATCCTTTCCGCAATTGGTTTTATTCGTATCGTAAGGATTCCATCGGGTCCAGCTTCGCCGCTTTTGATGATGGCATCAAACCCGCAACAATACTAATCGCTGTACTTACCACGATACCAAACAAGATATAATATCCCGAGAGATTAATGAGTTTGGCTCCAAACGCATTGTCCAAAAGAATGTTTAATACATAACTGATGATCACTGCAAAGATTACCGCAATAATACCACTAAATACGCCTAATAAGGCAGATTCGGAGAAGAATATTCGCTTGATATCTTTCTTTCTTGCTCCAATCGCCCGAAGAATGCCGATCTCCTTTGTCCGTTCCACGACACTGATATAGAGTACTACCAGTATCATAATACCGGATACGATCAATGAAATACCTGCAATACCCGCGAGTACAATGGAAGCCATACTTACATATGTCGTGATATTCTCCATGACCTTGGCCATTTGAGAGCCTGCGAAGCCAGCGTCTACAGCAGCTTCATTGATATCATTTACATATTTCATATCGGTTGCATAGGCGTTAACCTGAATCGGCCCGATTGTTATTCCCTTGTCTGTATACATTTGCTCCAGCGTCTCTGATGAAATGTATCCCGGGGATTGTTGCATTGGAGATTGCGGATCTGCCGCTTCGTAGATCCCTGAGATGGTTACTTCTTTCTCCAAAGTCACTGGTTTATTATTGCTATCCATCTCGTTGATATATAGAAACACGGACTTTCCGATCATGGATTCAGCTTGGTCATTTCCGCTTAATTGTTTCGCCGTATCGAGGGGTAACAGCATCTGATTTTCTACCGGCAGAACACCAGTTGTCATCAATGCTGGATCAAAAGCATCCGTTAACGTTGTTAACTGTGTAAGTCCTACACTTTGTTTTTCATTCACCATCGTGGATTTGCCTGTAATGGTCGTGATCGTCTCTACATGATCCACATTAGGAAAATTGCGAATCGTCTCAACATCAGCTTCGGTGAACGGTTCACCTTGTGCCATCAAGGCCTCAGGACCTTGCATATCCTTGGCTTCTTCACTCGGCTTTGTTATATCCACGAGCAAAGGGTCCATACTTGAATTGATTTCGTCATTCATATACGTCGTTATACCATTCCCCAAGGAGAGCATCAGGAGTACACTTAATATACCTATAGATCCACCTAAAGCGACCAGTACATTACGCTTGCCGTTGAGTTTCATATTTTTAAGTGCCATCTTGAATGAAGCAAGCAAGCTCAGGCTCCGGGAAGAATCCTGACCACTCTCGTAAACAGCCGTAGAAGGATCTTTCAGGTGAATATCGTCACTAATGCGCCCCTCTTCAACCTTCACAATACGTGTACCGGAGTCAGCAACTTTCTGCGAGTGAGTTACGGCAATCACCAGCATTCCCTTCTTGGCTATACTGTCCAGCAGAGCGAGGATTTGATCTCCGTTTTCCCTATCCAGAGCACCCGTCGGTTCATCCGCGAGAATAATATCCGGATTGTTGGACAAAGCCCGTGCGATGGAAACCCGTTGCTTCTGCCCCCCGGATAACTGGTTGGGACGTTTGTTCAGATGATCTTTCAGGCCGACTTCTGTTAATATATCAACTGCACGTTTATTGCGATCCTTCTCATTGGTATCTGTCATTTGCATCGCAATCGTCACATTTTCGAGGACAGACAGATGCGGGATCAGATTGAAATTTTGAAAGACAAAGCCGATATTATTCTTCCGATAATCATCCATTTCCTTCTCCGTCATGGAACTTAAGTTCTTGCCACGAACAAGGACGTCCCCTTCATAGTCGGAGTCCATGCCACCAATGATATTCATCAGGGTCGACTTACCGCACCCAGATTCGCCAAGGATCGAGACGAACTCTCCCGTCTCAAAACTCAGGTTCAAACCGTGGAGTACGGGAACTTTTTCTTTTCCATATAAGGTGTATGATTTCTTCACATTTTTAACTTCAAGTATTTTCATATGGATCTCTTCCTCTCCTGATCA
The DNA here is from genome assembly GCF_984798905.1 of Paenibacillus sp. SRL342. NCBI lineage: Bacteria > Bacillati > Bacillota > Bacilli > Caryophanales > Paenibacillaceae > Paenibacillus > Paenibacillus sp. SRL342. The sequence goes on along the minus strand of NZ_OZ481790.1, from coordinate 3,044,964 downwards.
TGCACAATATCTATCTATTTGATGTTCATATTGTAACAAATCAGTATGAACTGATAATGAACTGGACCATTGTACCTATAAGAGGAAGTTCGAACACAAGTTGTATGTAAAAAAACACCTACAGCTTGCTTGAAACAAATCATTTCAAGTAAGTGTAGGTGTCCAGAAATTTGATTAGATTAGTCCAGCTTTTGCAAGTAACCTTTTCACAATCGCCGCCGACTGCGCACGACTAATGTCTGCATCTGACATCAGTTTGCCATCTGCACCTTGTACCAGCTCTTGTTTAATCGCCGATGCAACCGGCTCTGCTGCCCATGCCTGTACTTTAGCGCTATCGCTGTATGTGCTCAGCAGACTTGTTGTCTCTGACGCGTCGGCCTGTGCCAGACCGACCAGTTTCATCGCACGTGACACAATCGTCAGCGCTTCAGCACGGGAAATTTCGCTGTTCGGACGGAAGCTCTCGTCAGTATAACCTGAGATCAATCCGTAGGACACTGCCGTCTCAACCTCATCCTCATACCAGCTGCCTGTCTTCACATCCGTGAACGATGCCGATTCTGCACTGCGCGGTGCGTGCAGACCCAAGCCTCTTAACAAAACAGCCGTAAACTCCGCCCGCGTAATACTCCGGTCTGGCGCAAACACGTTCTCACCAGTACCTTGTACGATCAGACGGGATGCCAGATCCTGTACGTCATCACGACTCCAGTGACTTGATACGTCACTGAATGTTGCCGGATGATAGATCAGCGCATAAGTACTGTTCGTCAAGCTGTTAATAATAGCAGAATCTTGCACGTTACCTTTGATAACCTTGGTCGGTACATGCAGAAGGCTGCCATCTGGCTGAAGCACAACCCCTGTCGTGATCTTTGACCCATCGACACCCTCTGGCAAAGTAATAGAGCGCTCTACATAAGAGTTGAAACGATCTACATTAACTTGCTGTCCATTCCAGATCGCTTTTACTTCAAAATCAATCGGAGCTGCGATCACCGTTGTGTTCTCCAGCTTATCCGCTGCGGCCTGAATTGCTGTTTGCTTGGATGTGGCACTAGGCGCAATAGCGATTTGGATTGTAATATCTTCCAATGGAACGGTGCTTCCGAATTGGTTCAGAACCTGATCTACCTGAATCTGATTAGCTGGGAGGGTGTACGTACCACTGTCAGTCTGAATGACAACTTCGGCATTACTTCCTTCCATTGTTTTGACCAGCTTGCCGTTCAGTTCACCAACGACTGCACCCTTGCCAGTACCTGTAATAGGCAGCAGAAGCGTTTTTAGTCCACTTCCAATCTGATTGATGACTTTTTCATTATCCACGTGAACCGTGGTGGTAACCTGATTATTTACCGTTGAAGTGGTAGCTGTCGCTGATTGTTCCTGTTTCTGACCGTTCACATAGATGTCTACACCTTTGGTTACCGCTGGAGTCGATGGAACTGGGGTAACCACAGGTGTAGTTGGAGATACATTTCCCCCTCCACCCGAAGAGTTACCAGGATTCGGCGTAGGTGTCGAGCCAGAATTGTCGCCACCTGAGTTTGCTGCTGTTATTGTGATTGTTCCACCGGACAACTGAGCACCACTATTGTGTTCTACATTTGTAAAAAGCCAATGTTCTGAATCGCTTTGCACCACTGTGAGCTGTTTTGTTCCAGGAGTCGCATTATTTTTGGCTTTGACCTCAATATCAAATAATTGCTGTTCGTCTGAAATCAGGCGTTCACCTGCATTGAAATCAACCCAGATGATCCGTACCCAGCCTTCTTCGTTATTAATTACGTACTGGAAGTCTCCTGTACCGGTTTCTTCTGGGGATGTGCTAATGGTACTGACAGATTTAGGCGTGATACGGATAACTTCCAGTGCAGATGTATCATAATCAATCTGCATATTATAAGCGCTAACCTGAGAATAGGACTGCTTTAATGTAACAGGGACATGGACCGTCTGCCCCGCCTGTACACTAACATTTGCAAATTGCACCTGTGATGGTTCTGCCGGCTCAGCCCCAGCTATACTCGGGAATACGAGAGACGAGAGTAACGTCAGTGCGATGAGACCTGACATTGTTCTTCTGATTCTTGGACGTTTCTTTTTCGGTTGAAACATGTATTAGCCTCCATGTCTGTATCAATTGATAGATCGTTTGGTATAGATAGAAAAGTATTGTTACTGTTATCTAGATTAAAAAATATGAATTAATCAGGGCGTTGTATTTTTTCTTTTCCAACAATGAATACTCGTCTAGGCTCCGTATTCGCGTCCGAAGTGGAATGAGCAGTCACTTCGAGCACAAGATAATGATCCTCGTCCTCAGATGTAACGGTATGCTGCTCTCGTGTCTCCCCTTCTATTGGAACCATATCTTCTCCTGAAGCTTCTGTTGCGCGGTACCACTGATAAGAAGGAGTAATGTAATCAATATCATCACCATCAACATCCATTAAATCATAATCTGAGGCAATTGCGTTCTCCATGTAATTCTTCAATTGACCATTCAGCACATACGGCGCATCGTCCACTTGTTGAAAGGTCAACACATAGTCATTGTTTTTTGCGCCAAGTGTTTTATTGGCATATCCGTTTAACAACGCATTCATATCCCCCAAAGTGGGTTCCACATTACGATCCACGTCCATTCGGTTCATCTCTACATAAGAATAACCGCGGCGACTGACCATATTACGAAGATAAGTCAAAAGTTCTGCTGCATCCGCAGAATTCACTTTTCCGTCTGCATTTACATCCCCTTTTTTACTAATGTTAAGTTCAAAGTTATCCGTAACCGTTTCCGGTACATCAGATACAGTATATTGAGCTTTCAATTCGATGTTGATCTTGCCGCTCTTGTAAGGAATAACAACCAATATATTTTCATTTTCTATCGTTTCTACATACACCCTAGCTATACTGTTATCACTTGAGTTGGCTGTGAGCATACTAAACTCATCAGATCGTAAATGGGTACTCAAATCAATTCTAACTCTATTGTTCGTTACCTCGATGGGTACACCGGACACAAAAGAAGGATCGTTTTGTTCCGATGAATAATTTAACCAATGGATGCCGTCGTTGAGCACAGGCCGTGAAATGTTAATCTCTGGGCCAATTTCTCCTGCGTTAGCTTGAGGAAGCGTTCCACCTATAGGCAACGCAATGCCCAGCCCGAGCACAGTCAACATGCTTTTTTTCAATATCGGCTTAAGCCGTTTTTTGTTTTGTTTCCCCTTCAATTCATGTTCCTCCTCGTGTACATTTCAAATTTGAACAACTACATGCTCAGTATAACGAGCCATTCTGAACCGATTCTGAACAGGACAGTGGAACTATTCCCAGTTGTAATTCGACAAAAAACGCCATGGAGTATGCCTCCATAGCGTTTTGAATACAAATCATTTTCCAGTTCGGATGATATTCACCTAAAATTAAATTCCCTCAACAATCCTTTTGGCTCTAACCTTCACCTCACGGTAAAGTTCATCCTCATCAATCGTGAGCAGCTTTCTGCCTCTCATGAGGAACTGACCATTCACAATCGTGGTGTCCACGTCCGCCCCATTTACGCTGTAAGCCAATAAGGATTCCACTTCATGTACCGGTTGAAGATGTGGTTTCGCCAGATCGATCAGGATCAGATCAGCTTTGTACCCCACCTCAAGCATCCCTACTTCATCCTGTAGACCAAGCAGACTGGCACTTCCGCGTGTAGCCATGCTTAGTACGTCCTTGGCTGGCAAGCGAGTGGGATCGCCATAATCCAGCTTTTGCAGCCAGGTCGCGGCTTTGATCTCCTCGAACATATCGACGGTTGTGGCACTTCCCGCTCCATCCGTTCCGATTCCCACATTAATTCCCTGAGCCAACATCTCGGTAATTGGAGCAATTCCACACCCTAGCTTCAGATTACTGACCGGATTGTGTGCTACACCGCCGCGCATGCCCTTCAATCTGCCGATGTCCCTGCGATTGAGGTGTACACCATGTGCAAGCAACACATGTGCCTGTTCGAACATCCCCGCCTCTTCCAAATACTCCGTCGGTGTCATGCCATAGCGCTCACGAATCTTCACAACTTCTTCCTTTGTCTCAGCCAGATGAATATGGAGAGGAATATCCTCAGTGACAGCCAGAGCAATGACTTCACGCAGCGACTCTACAGGACATGTATAGGGTGAGTGGGGTCCATACATGGTTGTAATCCGCCCATCGGCCGCTCCAGACCAGCGTTTCACAAGATCGATCGCCTCCTGCAACCTGCGTCCCCCATCATCCTCCATGAATACCATCCCACGTGTAAGCGATGCCCGCATACCTGTTTGCTTAACCGCATCTGCAATCTCATTCATATGGATATACATATCCGCAAAAGCAGTGGTACCCGAACGGATCATCTCGGCGATGGATAACTTGGCACCCCAATAGATGTCTTCCGGGTTCATCCGTGCTTCGGCAGGCAACATTTTACGTTCGAGCCAGTCCATCAGCTTCAGATCATCCGAGAATCCCCGGAGCAGGCTCATTGGTGTATGTTGGTGTGCATTGATGAGGCCCGGCATGGCAACCTTATTACGTCCATCGATAATCTCATCTTCAGGTTGAGGAGGAATGTGGTTCGCAATCTGTACAATGCGATCTCCCTCAACACGAATATCCCCCATAAAGGGGGCATCGGCATCTTTCATCGTTAGAATCGTAGCTTGCTGAATCAATATACTCATGACGTTCACGGCTCCTCTGGATTGGTTGTAGTTCATTCCCTATCCGAGGGTAAGCCTTTCCGTAACGGCAAGGTCAAGTCATTTTAATTTTTGGATCGTCATCTTTCTGAAACTTTGTATAAAGGGTTTAGGATCGATTTCGACCATATAGGGATATACTCCTGTGCTTGTGTGCAGATAGAAAAATCCACCTTCATCACCCATACGGCGAAATGACATATCAAACACTTCCGTGATGTTGAACTCGCGGTATTTGGTCACGATTTTATCGGAATACAGCATCATGGAGCGGGCATTCATCTCAATCTCTTGGGCGAGACCCGTCACTTTCCTCTGCACTTTGTAATAAGGTAATACAGCAACGCAGTTCATGATCTCCCTCCATTCATGCCATGATTATTGTTCCATCATAGCAGATCGGAGGGTCCTAACAAAAGAACATGAACTCAGGTAATCGTGGTCATCACGCTTAGCGGCGTAGGAAGTGCATCCTGAATGTCCTGCAAAGAGAGACACTGTTCAATATGAAACACACCATGAGGTAACTCTGACTCTGTTCTATATACGCGTTCCGCCACGGCTGCTGCCACGGCCGCTGTTGCATCTGCTTCCTTTGCGCCAACCAGTAGTTGTTCGACGCGGATTTGCTCACCATTTTCCCATCCTACGGCATCGACCTTGACCGCATACATTGGCTCTCCTCCGGGAATAAGGCCAAATGCCTTGACTGTTCCATTCCGAATAGACGGGATACGGAGCAAGGAAAACAATCCTATACTTTTGGAAAGCGCCATGGATCCTGTGATCCAGCGGGAGTCCAGACAGAGTCTGGTAGATACGGTTGGAATACGTAACGTCCGAGTAACCACATGCTGATCCGAAAAGTTAAATCGGTATGCCTTCCGGTTCCCCAGTTCTGCTCCAAAATCAATCCTTTTGCCATCTCCAAAACTTTGTACCTCAGCAGGTTTGCCCTTTTGCATCACTTGGTAGGTGGCATTCATCTGATCAACGGTCCACTCCACGGCAGCTTTCCCGTGTTTCTCTCCAAGTCCCAGCATTACGGTAATGTCTGCTTCCTCCACCTGATCCATATGCATGGTCGCTTCGCGTACAAGCAAATTAGTCACTCCGGGTGATAAGCCAACGCTGAGGATCGCGGTCGATTGGGAACGTTGCATTTTGGTGTGCAGTTGTTCAACCTGGGCGAGAAAATCATATTTTGCAGAAATATCAATATAATCGGCTCCGGCTTGTGCGCAAGCTTCAACAAACCGTGTATCGCTCTGATCCACGCACATTATGACCAGCTTCACATGCCTTAACATGGATGGCTCTACTGGTCGTGTTACATCCAGTTGAAGTGGTAGCACAGCACCACCAGTAGACCTGCTGAATTCTTCCGCACGGTTCATGCGTGTACCCGCAGCCCATACTTTGCCCGGGAACAATTTCCCCAGTTGAGTACATATCATCTGCCCCACTTGACCATAACCGCCAACCACCCAGATCTGATCTTTCATAGGCTTCACGTTAGTTTCGAATTGCATAATACCCCTCCACCCAGAACGCCCCGAAGTAACGTGTAATATGTGAGAAACCGCATTCGGTCAGTAGCTGAGTCATCTCTTCAGAGGATATTGGATCGGATTCACGGCCCAGGGAAGCAGCAAAGCGCTCCCACTCTTCAGGAAGGACGCCCACACTCAACATGTGATCCTTCCAAGCTTGCATCATGATTGGATGTGCAGGTGAACGAAGATCAGCATTTACAGCCGCAATGATCAGTGGTGCACCCGTTTTAAGTCTCGCTGCAAGGCTGGTAAGAAACGTTCTCTTGGCCTCCATCCCCTGAAGGAAATGTAACATGAGCATGCTTGTCGCCCCATCATATACAATATCCTCCGGCAATTCTTCAACCGTGACAGGTTGCAGCTTCACTCTGGAACCGATGCCTGCTTCCGCGACGCGTTTCCCAGCAAGTTGCATCATGGGCTGTGAAGGATCTACTCCAGTCAGTGTCCAACCGGCATGACGTGATCCGAGCAGAGCAATCTCTTTTCCCCCTCCCGCTCCGGCAATAAGGATATGAATATCGTTGTTATCGGCAAAAGATGCTGAAAGCAGCCGTTCCATTAGATCATGCATATGAGAATAACCCGGAATTTTCAGGGCTATCGATTGTTCGTAACGATGAACATCTGCTGTTTCCCAGCTCATCGGTGATGGATTGTGATTCATGGACACCGCACTCCTCTTGAATTGAAGTTAGACTTGACTCGTTGTTCGTCTAATTTCATTATAGAAGGATACGGCGAGCCTACAATCCCAGAACATTGGGATATGCGCACAGAGAGAGGAGTACCCTTGTTGACATCACGTATTGATCGGAACCACAGACTTATCACTTCTCTTGAAAAAGGAACCTGGACCTCACGTACCTATCGGGAAGCTGTTCTCAAGCAGATCCATACGGTTATACCTTACGACGCATACTGTTTCACTACCGTTGATCCTCTGACTCTTCTCTCCACAGGAGCTGTGACAGAAGATGGCATTGAAGTCATTCATGATCGGTTATTCATCAACGAATACATGGAAGAAGATATACATAAATACGCTGAATTAGTTCGCAGCGGTGAACATACAGCTACACTCCACACATCCGTAAACGCACAGCCTGAACAAAGCCCACGTTATATCAACATTCTTCAGCCAGCGGGGTTCGGTGATGAATTGCGCGCTGTATTGGTCAATGGAGACGCTTGCTGGGGATATCTGACCCTGTATCGTAAGACAGAAAGTGGTGTCTTTACAGAGGAAGAGCGGTTGATGATTCAGTCCTGGACCGCTTCTATTGCATCCGTGCTGCGGTCTACGAGCCTGACACTGATCGATGAGATTACGAGTGAAAGTCCCGAGGAACCCGGAATTTTGATCACCTCAGACACGTTCCAGCTCTTATCCCTGAACGACTCGGCCGAGTATTGGCTGTCCCAATTGCGCATGCTGGAACATGTAGGGCCGGATGTTCTGCCCCGTCCGGTACGTGCAGTGAGTTCCCACTTGCAGCGCAAGTATCAGGCAGAACGTGCTCACGACACTCAGATCGCTCACGACTCACCATCCAAAGTTTGCATCCAACTACCGGATGGGCGTTACCTCATACTTCATGCCAGTCTCATGCAACAGCTTACGGGACCGGATCAAATTGCTATCCGTTTGGAGCAGGCGATGCCGCAGGATTTGCTGCCCTTGCTAGCTGAAAGCCATGGATTATCCAGTCGAGAGCGGGAACTGCTCGGATATGTGCTTCGTAGCTATTCATCCAAAGAAATTGCTGCTGCGATGCATATTTCTGTCTACACCGTTCAGGATCATTTAAAATCCATTTTCGCCAAAACCAAGGTATCCTCACGTCGCGAGCTCATCTGGTATTTCGTTTCCCGGTTCCAGCTGTCGGATGAGCCTGCCATATAAATCCTGAGTAATTTCCCAGTATCAACTTGACTATCAATTGAGAAAAATCAAAAGATGCCAATACGAATCCTCGTAATGGCATCTTTTTTTATGCTTTGATTAAGAAGTATAGCGGTAATGTAGGGTAGCTTCGATCGTTGAACTTCATATCGTGCATTCTGCTTTAAAACGCAGCGCACAGTCCTGCCAACCCGTTTCCCACAAAATATCCAGACTATATCATTGATTGTGTTATTTGGATTTTGCTAGTAAATAAAGAAAATATGGAACACTAATAACTGTAATAACGATTCCTGTCGGCACATCTCCTACGAGGCTAACCGTGCGCGTAATCGTGTCAGCCAACACCACGACTAGTCCCCCAGCCAAGCTGGCAGCCGGAATGAGTAATTTGTGATCAGGGCCGACCAGTTTTCTCGCCATATGCGGAGCGATCAAGCCAACGAAAAAGAAGCTGCCTCCCACGGCCACACTGCCAGAGGATAAAGCAACAGCAGCGATTGACAACGCCAAGAACTGCCGTTTCACGGATACACCAAGCCCCTGTGCTGTCTGATTGCCCAGATGGAGGGCATTCAGTATGCGAGCTTTGTAAAAAATATAGCCGAGTAAGATCAAGACCCATGGTGTCAGTATGGAAATATAGCCCCAATCATCGCCCCATAGGCTCCCCGCCAGCCAATACAGCATGAAGTTCATCTGTGAATCATCCAGCTTGAGTGTCAAGAAGGTCGTCAGCGCCCCATATCCGCTTCCTAGCGCGACCCCGGTCAAAATCAAACCGATTGGTGAGATGTCTCGTCCGCGGCGATACGATAATAAGAAGATCAATCCGGCCGCCAATAGTCCGCCAACAAAAGCCAACAGAGGCAGAGCAATAAAGGAACTCTTGCCTGTGGATGCAAAGAATACAACGAAGAACAGGACAAACAAACCCGATCCCGAACTAATTCCCAGTGTCCCCGGACTAGCCATGTCATTACGCAGCAAACTCTGCATCACGACCCCCGCCGCTCCCATTCCTAGACCTACCAAAATCGAAAGTACAATTCGTGGCAAACGAAAATCAAACACAATCAGATTTTGCTTATCGGTACCGTTTCCTATGAGAACGTTCAGCACTTCTAGCGGTGAAAGATTCATTTTGCCAGAATTCATGCTGATGATCGCAAACACAAGGATGAGCACCATAAGCACTACATTGATGATAATGCCTCGTTTCATCGTATAACGCCGCTTGATCATTCATATTCCCTCCTTTGTCTTCGAGCCAAGAAGAGAAAATACGGCACACCAATGATAGAAAATATAATGGCAATCGGCGTTTCAAACGGTTTATTGATTAAACGTCCAGCCAAATCGGCCGATACGGTCAGCAACGCACCATATAAAGCTGCTGCCGGAATAATGTATCGATAGTCGACACCTACCATATATCGCACAATATGCGGGGTAATCAGACCCACAAAACCAACCGGGCCAACCACAACAACAGCCAATCCAGTCAGTACAAGTACAATAATTGTCGACAAAATCTTGACCAGTCCGCTACGAATGCCGAGTCCACTTGCCACATCATCTCCCAAACTGAGCAATGTAACGGAAGGGGACAGCGCCAGTGCCAGCAGTATACCCCCAACAAAGAGCGGTGAGATAATCAGCAATTCTCCCCATTTGACCCCCGCTGTACTACCCGCTGTCCAGAATGTCAATGCTCGGCCCAGGTTATAATTGATCGCCAAGTACTGACTGAGTGCGCCAAACAACATTGAAATAGACAGACCTGCCAGTACAAGCCGCTGAGGTGTCATTCCGCGATTGCCCAGTGATGCGGTAAAGTAAGTCATACCGGTGGCGATCGCTGCTCCCAGACAAGCGAACAACATCATCTGCCAATACGAATAACCCGGCAGAAAGGCCAGGCATAGTGCAATTGCAAATGCTGCGCCAGAGCTAATCCCCATGAGCCCGGAGTCGGCCAACGGGTTGCGCGTTGTCCCCTGCATGATAGCGCCACATACCGCAAGGCTGCACCCAACGATCAGATCAGCTACAGTACGCGGAAGACGCATGGTTTGAATAATTTGATGTTCAGTGAGCATTGGATCAAATCGGAAAATAGCCTCCCATACCGTTGCTAACCTCATATCAGCAGCACCAAACATAATTGATGCCGCAGACATGAGAACCGTTAATCCAAGCCCCACTACCATGTACATGGTGAAGTTCATCGCCCCACGGCGTTTTTGTTCAGGCTTGCTTTTCATCTCGTTTCCCTTTCATCACCTATTGACAATCCAAACGAATATGGATACTAACGTCCATAAATTCGACTGGTCATGTTTGAAAATTTGGAGTGCTCAATTAAAATTTCGTTCCAACTCTTATTTAGCTAATGCCAGCAATTGACTAACAATATAATCAATCAATGCACTGGAAGTCATTACGTCCGTAGACCAAGATAGCGAAGAATCCACCTTCACGATCCGATCATGTTGCACAGCAGGTATGGAGTTCCACACTGCATTATCAGAAGCAACGTTCCCATCTCCTAAGAAGATCATATAATCCCCAGAGTAAGCGGGTAATACTTCCATGGAGACATCGCCCCAATATTTATCTGCATCGATAATATCCGTTTGGACTTTTGAAGGTGCCTGCAATTGAAGTTCATCGTAAACAAGCTCACCAACGGCATGTTTGGCTCCAGCTATGTAGTTACTTTTATCACTGAATTCTCCAACCGTAATCGTCACATCGGATAGGCCCGCATTCTGAAAGGCTAGCTTTGCTTCTTCGATTTTTCCGTTATAAGCATTCAAAACATCCTTAGCCTCTTCCTGTTTGTTCAAAACATCGCTAATAAATTGTATCCGCTCTTCTGTAGTCATATCACCATAGGGAACATAAATGGTCGGGGCAATTTTGGATAAATCATCATACGACTCATCGCTCCATGCCAAAATGATAAGATCAGGCTCAAGCGTCATGATATCTTCCGGCTCCATGGCTACTTTCATGGAGTCTGTAATCTGGTTAGCATAAACAGGCTCTGTCTCTCCCCGTGCAGCTCTAGCCACACCTAAAGGAGTTACACCTAGGGCTACCACATCACCAACCAAATAATCAACTACAACTCGCTGAGGGTTGCTAGGTACCTCAACATCACCCTTAACTGTGGATATCGTTCTGGTCTGCGAGACTGCTTCTGAAGCTTTTGTCTCCGACCCTTCTTGTTGTGTCGCCTGCTGTGTCTGCGCAGGTGTTGTATTTGCCGTTCCCCCATTATTCGCTGGCGTCCCCGACGTACATGCCGTCAATAAGAGCATCATGCTTATCGCCGCCGCCAAAATCATTTCTTTACTTCTTAATGTTCCAAACATCGTTGATTCCCCATCTCTATAAGACTTGACTAGACTCGCTAGTTCCCTCTCATCGTAAGGGAGATGAGAATCATTATCAATACCATCAACCTGCATGGATAGTGCGTTTATTTTCCGATAATCACTTGGCGTCATCTTGTAATGCTTCTTAAACATGCGGAACAGGTTTTTCTCATCTGCGAACCCAGCTCCTGTTGCGATTTCTTTAACCGTTGCTTCTGTATGTTTCAAATCATGACAGGCAGCTTCAATCCTTTTCTGAATGAGATACTCCTGTAAGTTCATCCCTTCCCTTTTTTTGAACAACCGCGTCAATTGTCCACCACTGATCCCAAACATATCGGCAATTTGTTGAAACATAATCGGCTCCCTGTAATGTTTATCGAGATATATCTTGGCAGAAGAGGCTGGATCAGGCTGGAGATACCGAATCTCACCACCCTCCAAATCCCTGTACACCTCATGAATCAATTGATATAAAAAACTTTTGGCCTGTAGCTGATCCATTGCTTTGCCACGTTTCCAGCCATTCATCATCCGTTGGAACCAATCGCGTAGCAAGATGGGATTACTTGGCGTATATCCAAAATGTTGAACAAATGGATTGACTTGCTCCAGTAATTGCTGCAGATGTTTCTTGAAAAAGAGAGGTGATTCTGCTCTATAAAACACCATAAAGGTCTTCACCATCTCCTCTTTAGGCGTAATACTGAGCAGGCTCCCCTTCCCGCCGTGAACTAAACCGAAGCGTTCCATTGCAAATGTGGTTTCATTCAGTTGGATTTGCGCTTCTCCCCCATATGCATAGATAAACATGCTACTAGGCATTTTGTATTGCTCCAACGGGTATTGTGACGCTATATTCTGAAAACGTACATCTATTATTGTAATGATCGAACGTGTCCAGATACTGGCCATTGTATCAATCATCTCCGGTGTAAATCCTTGTGTCGCTTCTTTCTCTTGCATCTATACGCGCCCCTCGTTTCACTTTTTCCAATGTATACATCACTCATTAATTGAGATTGATAATTGATATTGATAATCAATATCATATTCCATCAGGTAAGTATATCATCATTAAGTGATAGTGGGGAACAGGCAGTGGACGTTATGCTTTTCAACCCAGCTTCCCCTATCGTAAAACGAGAACAAAAAAGGCCAACCCGTAACTACGGGTTAACCTGATCATTGAAAAAAAAGCCCTGATCCATACTGATCAGGGCTTCTCCATTATGTTTTTCGCAGTCATATGCGACCGAATTGATTAGGATTTTGCATGTTTCGGAGAAGGTTTGGATGAGTTTGAAGACAAGATCTAATGAATATCTATTTTCTTAAAATAACCAATGGCCAGTCCAAGACAGATGATGAACGTCGCAGCGATCGAAATATATGAATACTCTGGAGGATATTTGGCCTCCAGTGTTCCATTCGCAATATCCAGTGCTGCGGTCCATGGAAATAGTCCGCGATGTTCACTTGTAGCCAGCATCACATTCACCAGTGTAATAATAATGGTTACGATAATCGCTGGCACAAAACTTTTTAATACGAGCGTAATCAGAATGATCGGGGTCGACAACAGAAACAACAGCAGTCCTGCCACTACATAATTGCTGAGCGAGTTAAGCACAAACTGTGGAGTAAGACCTGCAAATTGACCCAGTGAACCAAAAATGATCGCCAGCGCCCACGCTGATAATGTAAGCAACATAATCCATCCCAGCAACATAATCCATTTGGACATTAGCAGAGCGACTCTGGAAACTGGAATGGTCAGCAGATTCTTCATTGTATCCTCCGCATATTCCCTGTTATACAGATAAGCGGTAATGACACCATACAACGGAACTCCAATGACCAGTACAGCATATATGCTTGTGTTGGACATAAGCACACTGAATTGTGCGACAAGATAAGGCTCCTTTGTTTTCATTTGCACAAACATGGCAGCAGCTACCATCAAAGGGGCAACGGCCGCTCCGATGATACTAAGCAGAAACATTTTGGAGCGTTTCAGCTTGAGAAGTTCAGTGTAAAGCAAATTAACCAATGGTTCCACCTCCAACCAGCTTGGTGAAATAATCTTCCAAACGATCCTCACTCACCATAATTTTGGTTACATTGATGTCATTCTCCATAAAGATTCTGTTTAACTTACCTTGTTGTCCCAAATGGGAATACACCCGGATATTGCGTTCATCATGAATTTCATATTCAGCCTGATCCAAACCGTCGAGAATGACCGCAGCCTTATTATCATCTGAAACTTGAAATTCGGTGTATTTACGGTTCCTTTTCCGAAGCTGCTCAAATGAAATTTCCTCCAGCAGGTTCCCTTCATGAATAATGCCCATGTAATCAACCAGTTGTTCAATTTCCGATAAAATATGGCTTGAGATCAAGATGGTAATATTTCTCTCGGTGGCCAAATTTTTAATCAGCCTGCGAATTTCTTTGATCCCAATCGGATCAAGTCCATTGGTAGGTTCATCAAGAATCAGCAATTCTGGATAGTGCAACAGGGCTCGGGCAATGCCTAACCTTTGTTTCATTCCCAAAGAATATTTGCCAACCAATTTTTTGGTTTCATTTTGCAGACCTACGATTTCGAGCGAGTCCTCAATGGCATTCTTTTTGTATATCCCCATAATTCGAGCGTTGATGGATAAATTTTCGCGGGCAGTCAGATTCTCATAAAACCCGGGTACCTCTACAATCGAACCGGTCCTTCTTAATATTTCTTTTTGATTGGTAAATAGGTTCTCTCCAAATATCTCAATCTCACCATGCGTTGGTTTGATTAGACCGAGCAGCATACGGATTGTCGTCGTTTTCCCTGCCCCGTTGCGTCCAAGAAAGCCGTATATCCCACCTTGTTGAACGGTCATGTTCAGTGAATTAACTGATTTTTGAGTCCCGTATTGTTTGGTAAGATTTGTTGTTTTGATAATTACACTCACGTCTAGCGCACCTTCCTTCCAAGAACTGATAATTTCATTCTAGGTTTCAGATTTTAAATAGCGCTTATCCAAATCTTAACTATCTCTTAATTGTGCTGTGACTTTGACAGCCGCTTATACTTGGGGATTGTGAATATAAAGGATGTTTTCACGCCAGGTTTGCTCTCTGCCTTCAAATACCCCTCATTTTTCTCAGCCAATGTCCGGGCAATGGAAAGCCCAAGCCCGCTTGCCCCAAAGACAGGGCTACGTGAGTGGTCACTGCGATACATACGTTCAAACACTAGATTTAGCTCTTTCTCTGATATCCCTGGTCCCTGATCCCATACGGTTAATTGGAAATTAAGATGATAACATGTTATCTCAATTCCCAGAACGCCCCCTTCATGTCCATACTGGATAGAATTTTGAATCAGATTACTGATGAGGCGATTGATACTCAACCTGTCTGCCATAACGAAACAAGGATAATCCGGGATCTGAATCTTTAGATCCATTTCTGCTTTTTTGAGACTGGGTATAAATTCAATCAAAATCTCCCTGGTCAATTCGGCCAGATCCAACGGCTCAGCCTGCATGGGCATCTCGTCTGCATCCAGTTTGGCCATGGTGAACATCTCATCTATCATTTTTTTCAAGTCCTTCGATTTTCGCGACAAAATATCCATATAGTCTCTTCTCTCTTCTTCTGTAGAAGCAATGTCATCCTTGAGCGCATCCACATAACCAATCATCGAAGTCAGAGGTGTGCGAATATCATGAGAAATGCTGGAAAGCAGACTCTTTCTTACTGCCTGAGAGCGCTGGGCCTCGATCTTTACGCCTTCAAGCTGCTCCATCAGGTCATTTGCTGCAAAAACGATCTCATCCAGCAGTACATTCCCTTTGCTTAATATTCTTCTTTTTCCTTCTCCATTGACCGCCCGATGCAGTTCAGAAGCAATCGATTGCTGCTTGCTTCGAATCTGATATTGATTAACGAGTACCCAGATGCTGGTGAAAACAAACGCTGCAAACAACCACATTCGTGAACCATGCGTCAAGCTCGTGTAGTATTCCAGAGCAAGAGCCCCAGCTCCGATGATCAACTGTAGACCGGATAAAATCAAGATGGCATCTCTATTCATCCCGTTCACCTACAAATTTATAACCGATACCCCAAACGGTTTTTATAAACTGTGGATTCGAAGGATCGGATTCAATCTTCATTCGTAGCTTTCGGATATGTACCATGACGGTATTGTCATCATCCAAATACCCATTATCCCATACATTCCTGAATAATTGGGCTTTGGTGAACACCTGGCCAGGATTGGACATCATAAATTTGAGCAATTCCGTTTCTTTGCCAGTCAGATCGGTCTCTTTTCCCTGGACATCAACTGTGTATGTTTTCAAATTCATCATCAATCCTTTGAAGCGAATGACCTCACTATGGTCAGGAACCTCCGTCCCAAGAACCATAAATCTACGCATGAGTGCCTTAATTCTAGCAACCAGTTCATGAATGCTAAATGGTTTGGTAATGTAATCATCTGCACCGATGCCAAGACCTATAATTTTATCTGTTTCGTGGTCTTTGGCTGTCACCATCATGATGGGTACATTACTGATACTGCGAATTCTTCGACAAGCCTCCGTACCGTCCATCTGAGGCATCATCAGGTCAAGAATGACCATATTATATTTGTGCTGTTGAAACAGCTGCAGCGCTTGTTCACCATCTGCGGCAGTATCTACGGTATACATCTCCCGCTCCAGGTATTTTCGGATCAGGTCTCGAATCTCCTTATCGTCATCAGCAATGAGTACACGAATATTTTGCATGATTTCAACCTTCTTTCTAAAAAAAAGGTTGGCGTTTCTGACTCACGAAACGCCAACCTTGAAATATTATTTAGTGCTTGTCAGCAAGAGTTCGTTGATGAGCGTTGCATTCTGTTTCACAATCTCCGGATAATTTTTGTCAATCATCTCCATATGTTTGCCGTAACCTTTCACTTGTCTGAATTGTCCTGTGGTGGATTGGGCCCACAATGCAATCGAAGCATTGGCATCCAAAAGTCCTGAAGTCACATAACTGATGTTACCATCAATCGTACCAAAGGTTATGGCTTCATGAACATACAGGTAAGACTTCGTAATCAGCTCCAGCAAATAGTCATTCGCCAATTTCTCAAGGTCCTGATATTGACTCATGTTGAACTTTTGCTGAATCTCCTGCCTAATCTCTTCTTCAGTCAGACGATGCTCTTCCACTTCTGTTCGGTATTTTGAGTCCAGTATAATCAGGTCACGCACTTCATATCCTCTGCGGTTAAGCTCTTTGGCTACATCGAAGGCCAGCACTCCACCCGAGGAGTAACCCATCAGCGTGAATGGGCCCTCCTTTTGAATATCAATCATCATTTGAGCGTAACGAGCAATCCGATCTTCTGAAGTGATGAAATTAAAGCTGTAAACTCCGAACGAGTCCAGATGCTGAGCAAGTGTCATGTAGGCAATCCCCATGGAAGCAGCGGGAGGAAAACAGAAAACGATCCGATTTTCCTCACTTGTCCGGGTTAGCTGCATGCAATCTTCGGTGTAGTCCTCCAGCAGATCTTTGGCTTTCTCAACAAAGGCCGCCAGATCAGCAATGGTCGGTTTTTCAAAAATATCCTTAAACGGGATTCTAAAATTCAACAGACTGTACAATCGGGATACAAAAGACATCACATTTAACGAATTCGCACCCAGCTCAAACAGATTTGCATGTATGCTAATCGGCTTCACTGGAAGAACGTCCTCCCAAATATCTGTCATGTGTCGTTCCAGTTCCGTTTCCGGTGGTGTGTAGGATTGCAGAGCTGTCACACTGCCCTCGGGCTCAGGCAATGCCTTCAAGTCCACTTTTCCGTTCACCGTCAATGGAAGCTGATCCATCACAACAAAGAATGCAGGTATCATATATGCAGGAAGCTCGTCAAGCAATCCCTGTTTCAGTTGAACGATGTCCATCTTTTTACTCAGGTCCACAGGTACGATGTACGCACAGAGATAGCTTTGCTGAGCATCATCTTGCCGCGAGGTCACAATTGCATCCTTAACTTCCGGTTGTTGCAGCAAACGATACTCAATTTCTCCCGGCTCAATACGGTAGCCTCTAATTTTCACCTGATGATCAATTCGACCGAGGAACTCCATGTCTCCATTTGGCAACCATTGCACCAGATCACCTGTCCGGTATAGGGTAGTCCCTTCTTTGAACGGATTGGGTACAAACTTCTGCATCGTTAGTTCCGGACGTCCGAAGTATCCTCGGGATACTCCGTCACCTCCAATGTATAGTTCCCCTGGCGAACCAGCCGGAAGCAGTTGCTGATGTTTATTCAGCACATATAACTGCACATTTGCAGCAGGTTTCCCAATAGGTACTGAGATTCTCGTGTCCGTCTCGGGATTGTACGGATGGATCATGCAGCCTACAACCGTTTCCGTTGGCCCGTATTCATTAAAGATCTGAACCTTGCCTCCAAAACTCTCATATACTTCCCGAGCCAATTCCGATTTCAGGTCCTCACCGCCTACAATCAGGCACTTGATACTAGATCGAGTGTTGTCCATATCCTTAATCAGATTCAGATGTGATGGTGTCAATTTAACCACGCCTGCTTGCCGATCCCTGAATACATTCAGGATCACCGGTTCATCTCCGCTGGTTGGATATACCACTATTTTATTTCCAGTAACCAACGGTGTAAAGATCGAAGTGATCGTCAAATCAAACGCAAACGAGGAGTACAGGGCAAAATCAAGCTCCCGATTCTGCAAATAAACGTCCTTCGCCCAGAAAATATAGTTGATCAGACCGCTGTGCGGAATCATTGTGCCTTTTGGTTTCCCGGTCGATCCTGAGGTATAGATCATATACGCTACATCCTCTGGTCCAGCATGCTGCTCCAATGGTTCTGCTGAATAATGGCTATAATCCGCATCAATCGCTACGGATGTTCTGCCCGACCCGGTATGGCCTTCTCCCATTTCCAATATGATCGGTGAACCGCTATCCTCCAGAATAAATGTAATTCGTTCTGCGGGATATTCCGGGTCAATGGGCACATACGCTCCGCCCGCCTTCATAATAGCCAGAATGCCAACAATCATCTCGGGTGAGCGTTCAACCATAATACCAACCATGGAACCTGGACCAACATGGATAGCCTTTAAATGTCTTGCCAACTGATTCGATTTTATTTCAAGCTGTCTGTAGGTCAGCACATCTGAGCCCAACGCTACGGCGACATGTTCAGGGGTTTTGAGGACTTGTTCACTGACCAACTGATGCATCATTTTGCCCTTTGGATAGGCTGATGCGGTATCGTTGTACTGATCCAACAGGATGATTTGCTCTTGTTTGGTCATGATTTGAATCTCATCAACCCGCAAGTTTTCATCTGTCACGATTTGATTCAACAGCGTAAGCATATGGTCTTCCATGACTTTCATCAGGGCTTCATCATATTTGCCCGAATCATAAGCAAACTTGATTACAAGCTCTTCACCAGGTATTGCAATGAGATTGAATCCATAATTCGTCTGTTCCTGACTATGGACGTCCTCAATGACAAACCCAATATCATTCGAGCCTTGTTCAACGAGACTTGAATCCACCGAGTAATTTTCAAAAACCATAATATGATCGATCAAATCTCTTTTTAGACTGCTCAAAGACGCAATTTCAGCCAGACCCAGATGGTGATGCTGACTCCCTTCAATCGATAAGGCCTGCATATCTCCAACCAGTTGTTTGAAGGTATGTCCCTCATCCCATTGAATCCGTGCAGGAATGGTGTTGATAAATAAACCAACCATGTTTTCGATCCCTCTTACCTGCGCTTCTCTCCCGGATACCACCGTTCCAAATACGACATCCGAAGTATCGTTGTACTTGGCAAGCATGATTCCCCAGACACACTGCATAACCGTATAAAATGTGACATGGTTCCGGTTGGCAAGGTCATTCATTTGCTTCGTGAGCTGTCTGGAAATGCGGAATTGATGCTCCTGTGGAGTGACCCCATCGTTCAATGAACGAGAAATTCCTGCTGGCAACTGAACCTTGTTCTCATATCCGCCCAGAACATTCTTCCAGTACGAGATGGCTTCATCCTTGTTCAACGCCTGCAACCATTCCACATATTCACTGTAAGGTACAGGCTCGTGGAGCTGAATGTTTTTCCCAGTACGTTTGCATTCATAGAGATGGACCAGCTCTGCAAGAATGATGCCTCTTGCCCAGCCATCAAGCAAGATATGATGGTTACTCCAGATTAACGAGTATTGCTCCTCATTGGTCTGCAACAATTCAAATCGAACCAGTGTATCTTTTCCAAGATCAAAGCCTTTTCTTTTGTCCTCCCTAGCAATTGACAATACACGAGCGCCTCTGTCCTGTTCTGGCAAACCTCGAAGATCCCGGTATACAAAAGCAACTTCTCGGTTTTGACAAATAATATTCCGCGGCTCTTCTGTAACTTGGTACTCAATGGACGCACGAAGCATTTCGTGACGTTGCATCAACAGGTTCAGACTCTCCTGAAGCCGGTCAATGTCAAGATTTCCTCTGATGTTCATGATCAACTGCTCAAAATAAACCCTGTCTCCGCGATTCTCAAGTGCATGGTACAGCATACCTCGCTGCATGTTGGCCAAAGGATATATTTTTTCAATTCGATCTGGGCCGAACTTTTGCGTAATCACTTTCAAATTTTGCAGTGTTACATATGGATCTCCATAATCGGATGGCGTTTTTTCGGCCTGCTGTTGCTGCACACAATGTTCAATGATCAACTGGAGCATTTTTTGGTAGGATGTCGCAAAGTTCTCTACGATGGAGTTATCAAACAACTTGTGGTTATAGGTGATGTTAATCATCAATTGACCTTCAGCCACATAGGCAATAACTTCCATTGGATTGGCACGAATGACATCATCACCAACCGAATTGCCCGCTGGCAACCAGGACGAACGAAACAGACCACTGTTGATATCCTGATCCATTTGTCCCAAATAATTAAACAACAGGAGTGGTGTCTGCTCTTTCAACTTTGGCAATTCAGTAGTCATATATTTCAATATTCCGTAACCAATTCCTTTCGCTGGAACCCTTCTTAGCTGCTCTTTTACCTCCTTGATCGTTGTACCAATCCCTTCCTCATTCCCGAGATCGATACATACTGGATATTTGCTTGTAAACCAGCCAACCGTACGACTGATATCCAATTCGTCTCCCATAAGCTCACGACCGTGACCTTCCATCGTTACCTTAACTTTGCTCGCTCCTGCACATTCCTTGATGGAGAGAGCTAGAGCAGCCAGCAGAATGTCATTAATTTCAGTATAGTAGGCCTGGTTTGTCTCTCTCAAAAGTTGAGTTGTCATCTCTCGGTCCAGCGATACGCTGCTCATTCGATTGTCTCCGTATCGATATTCGCTCAGATGAACTTCATTCCGAGGAAGAAAGCCGGCTTCTTCTTGATCCGTCTTGATCCAATACGCACGCTCCTTGGCGAGACGACCTCCCTTCGCATAGTCGCTCAGGAAAGCTGCATAGTAGGGGTACGAATCTGTAACCGGATAAAAAGAAAGATCTTGTCCTTCCAGAAGCTGCTGGTATCCTATGGCCAAGTCTTCCAATAGAATTTTCCAAGATACCCCATCAATCAGCATATGATGGATTACAATGACCAGATGATCTCCCTGATCGGTCCTGAAAATGACGGCTCGCACCAGAGGTCCCTCGAAAATTTCGATGGATTCCTGTATGTTGGAGGCTGCCTGCTGCACCCTGGTGTACAGTTCCTGCTCATCAAGACCGTTCATGTCCTGTACGTCCAACTGGAAAAGACCTGCTTCATAATCGAGATGGGTCTGCACCACCTTACCTTGTTCCTCACGATAGGACATCCGCAAGACATCGTGATGCATCATTAACTCTTCCATGATCTGCCGGACTATCTCTGGATTGAATCCCTCCTCGCGGTACAACATCAAGGACTGATTAAAGTGGTTCATTCCTGTACGTTGATGCTGCAAGAAATAAGACTTCTGGATGGGTGTAAGATCAACCGGACCCGTCACACGCTGCTTCATCCGGTCTACATGGGAATCTTCTCTAACATAACGCCCCAGCAACTTGATCTGTGGATTAGCAAATAGCTCTTTCATGGTCAGCTTTTTGCCAGCTCTGGACAGTCTGGATATAATTTGCAATGCTTTGATGGAATCACCACCGGAAGCAAAGAAGTGATGGTTAATGCCGATTGGCTTGAAGCCAAGCACCTCTTCCCAGATGGAAACGAGCAGGCTCTCCGCCTCGTTTCTTGGGGCCTCATAGACCATCTCTCCACCCATGCTTGCATCCGGTTCGGGAAGTGCACGTATATCCAATTTCCCATTGCCGGTCAGCGGCAGGGTATCCAATTGCATAAAATGCGTAGGAATCATATATTCAGGCAATTCGACACCTAGATGAACGCGAATTTCGTCCAATGGTATGGATCTGTTTGCGGTGAAATAGGCACAGAGCACTGTAGTCTGTTCCTGGTTTGCTCCAGGTACGATAACGGCCTCCCGTACATCTTCCAGAAGCAGCATTTGTTTTTTGATTTCATCCAGCTCAATCCGATAACCACGCACTTTCACCTGATTATCCTTCCGACCTGCCAGTTCCAGCTCATCATCATGTGTCCAACGGGCAAGATCTCCTGTTTTGTACATGATCTGCCCCGGCTGGAATGGATCTTCAACAAACTTCTCCCGGGTCATTTCAACCTGATTGAAATACCCGCTAGACACTGCTTCACCCGAAACACAAATTTCACCGAATACACCCCGGGGCACCAGATGGTTATGCTTATCTAGCACGTATACCACAGTGTTATCAATCGGTCTGCCAATAACCGGATGATCTATAAAGGAACGAACATTCACAGACGATATGTTATGAAAAACTACACCAATCGTCGTTTCAGTTGGACCATAATGATTCATGATCCGGCTGTTTGGAAACTCTTGAAGGTACTTTTCCACATCCGTTGTATTTGTCTTCTCCCCACCAAGCACAACCAGCCTCAGCACAGGCTGCCATTCTGCAAATGCAGCATCATGGAGCAGCAGATTGAATAATGAAGGGGTCAGTTTGATGAATGTGATACGCTGTTGAGCCATTATTTGTAATATTCTAGCCGGATTGGTGTAGTCTTCCTTTCTTGGAACGTGAAGCTCACCGCCTTGCAACAAGGATGAAAATACACCTGTGTATCCCAGATCAAAAGCACTGGAAGACATCAGCATCGTTCGATCTGCCGCAGAAACTCCCGCTTCGCGGATGAACCATTGTGTGTAATTAACAATATTTCGGTTGCGAACCATTACCCCTTTCGGAGTACCTGTCGAGCCTGAAGTATAGATCATATAGACCTGCTGTTCAGGCGAAATCGGCAGAGATAGATCCGTGTAGTCAAAGCTTTCGATACTGCTGTCGTTAACCTGACACACATCCCCACTGAAAGATAACTCCTTGGACAACGGATGATCCGTCAACACAAGGATAGCCTGGCTATCATTCAAAATAACATTGGTCCTGTTCACAGTCTGCTCAGGATCAATCGGTAAATAGATGGCTCCCGTTTTAAGAACGGCCAGCATGCTTATAATCAAGTCCACAGATGGATTCATGCTTACTGCGATAACCGAATTCGGTGCAGCCCCTCTTGATCTCAGCGAGCGAGCCAGTTGATTAGCTCTGCGATTCAACTCTTCGTAAGATAATTCGTTTTCCCCTGACACCACTGCCCGTTGCCCGGATGACTTCCTTACTTGCTCCTCGAATAGTTCGATCAGGGCTGCATCTGTTCTGTATTGCACAGGCTGACCACAGGATAGCTGCATAATGGACTTTGTCTCTTCTGATGGGATGAATTGAATATCCTGCAACCGTAACGTGGCATCATTACTGATATTATCCAGCAATTCAGTCAAGTGGCCTGCCATACGCTCTATTGTTTCAGGCTTAAACAACTCCGTAGAGTACGTAAACACACATTTGATCCGGCCCTCAGCTTCCATTGCGGTTAAGGTGAGATCAAATTTGGATCGGATGTTACTTGGAGGAAGTGAACTGAATTGCACACCCTCGATTGCAAGCTCCTCACTGTCATAATTCTGGAATACCAGCATCGTATCGAACAAGGCACTTCTGCTCATATCTCTTGTCAAGGCAAGCTGTTCAACCAGTTCATCAAATGCATAATCCTGGTTTTCATAGGCTTGAAGTGTATTCTCCTTGATCTTGTTCAGATACTCCTTGAACGTAAACGTGCCTACCGGACGATTCCGAAGTGCCAGTGTATTAATGAACAAACCGATTACATCTTGCAGCTCCGGCTGTGAATTACCTGCTACCGGTGTCCCCACGATGATATCTTCTTGCCCGGTGTATCGATGTAACAGTGCTGTATAGCCAGCAAGGAGAAGCATAAATAAGGTTACGCTCTCTCGATGAGCCAATTGAGACAACCGTTGCGACACACCCTCAGATAACTCGAATGGGAACAGTTCACCTTCATAATTACGGTGTTGTGGTCTTGCATAATCGATTGGCATATCCAGTAGCGGGACTTCTTCTTGATAGACCCTTATCCAGTAGTCCTTCTGTGCCTGAATCACTTCCGTTGTCCTGGATAGTGCCTGCCACTCGGCATAATCTTTGTATTGCAATTGGAGTGGTTCAAGCGTTTGTCCTTCATACAGGGCGCTTAGCTCCCTGGTCAAGACGCCCATGGATACACCGTCCGCAATAATATGATGCATATCCATAATCAGACTGTATTCCGCAGGTCCCATCTGCACAAGTTCCACCCGCAGCAACGGAGCCTGAGTCAGATTGAATGGACGAACAAATCTCGCCTGCCACGCTTCTAAAGTCTGTTCACCCAGCTCGAGGGATGTGATCCTGAATTCCACCTGTTGATCAATTCGTTGAACAGGCTGTCCCTCAACCATATGGAAGGAAGTCCTGAATGATTCATGACGCTTGATCAGATCCTGAAAGGCTCCTTCCAATTGGCATACATCCAGATTGCCAGTTATTTTCATAGCATAAGGCATATTGTAGGCCAGGCCCGAATCTTCCAGTTGATGCATAATAAAAAGTCTTTTTTGTGCTGACGAGAGCGGGTAGTACTCCTTGGTTTCCGCTTTGGTTATGGTCACATATTTGCTGGAACGAGCAGAATCAATCCACTTGGACAAGGCTCTGACCGTAGGCGTTGCAAATACTTGTCTCAATGGTATGGCCACACCGAATGCCTTGTGGACGCGAGATACGAGAGCCGAAGCCTTCAGCGAGTGTCCTCCAACTTCAAAGAAATTGTGGTTTACGCCAATACGGTCATTATTTAGAAGCTGATGCCAGAGTGCAAGTAATTCCGCTTCCACCCTGCTTCCCGGAGCTTCATAACCCCCAAGTGCAGACATGCCCGCTTCCGGGGCTGGCAGCGCTCTACGATCCACTTTCCCGTTGGAGGTCAGTGGCAATTGATCCATCTTTACAATGTAGGCTGGCATCATATAATCCGGCAATTGAAGAGACAACTGTTGTCTGATCTGTTGCGTAACCGCATCATCTGCTGCCTCATTCAGGGTGATATATGCACATATAAATTGTGTATGCTCTTCATCCGCCCTGGCTACAACGAATGCATCCTTTACGATATAAAGCTGAAGCAATTGATGTTCGATTTCACCCAATTCAATTCGATATCCCCGAATTTTGACCTGATGATCCATCCGGCCTAAGTACTCCATGTTGCCATCTGCACGCCATCTGGCCAAATCGCCTGAACGATACATTTTCTCACCAGGATAGAACGGATCTTCGACAAATCGTTCTTCCGTAAGACTGGATCGATTGAGGTATCCTCTGGCAAGCCCTTCTCCTGCAACATATAGCTCACCTGCACATCCTACAGGCTGCAATTGACGATACTGGTTCAGAACATATGCCCTGAGTGTAGGGATGGGCTGACCTATATTACTTCTGCCCATTTCTATATCAGACAACGTAATCTCCTTGTAGGTAACATGAACCGTAGTCTCTGTAATGCCGTACATATTAATTAACTTTGTAGACGGATAACGCTTGTACCATTTTGCCAATAATGACGGACTTAACGCTTCTCCACCAAAAATGACTTTTCGCAAACTCAATTCCTTCCTCGGACGTTTTGCCTCCTCATGCATCAATCGGTAGAAGTAAGATGGCGTCTGATTCAGAATAGTTACCTTTTCACGGATTAACCATTGCAGGAATTCTCCAGGCTGTTGGGCGACCAGATGTGGAACGATAAGTAATGTGCCCCCGTACAACAGCGCTCCATACATCTCCCACACCGAGAAATCAAAACAGAAGGAATGGAACATCGTCCATACATCGTTCTCGCTGAAATCAAAACGATTACGGTCATTGATCAACAAACGCACGACATTTTTATGTTCAATCAATGTTCCCTTCGGATTCCCGGTTGTACCTGAGGTATAAATGACATAGGCGAGGTCATGGGATTGAACGGATGTCTCCAGATTTCCTGCATCCAGGTGATACGAGTTCTCTTCCTCCAAGACAACGCATAAACCCCGGTGAAGTCCGCGATCCATTCCTTTTTCAGAGACCATCAGCAGGTGGATGCCCGAATCCTCCAGCATATAGCTAATACGGTCATCCGGATAGGTGGGATCAACAGGTATATATGCAGCTCCCGCTTTTAACACTGCCATGATGCCAACGATCATATCGACTGACCGATCCGCCATAATTCCAATGAATTGCTCTGTTCCTCCTGTAAGAGATAACAACATACGGGCCAGTTGATTGGAACGCTCATTCAGCTCCATATACGTCATATGACGATGCTCATCCCGGACAGCAATTCGATCAGGCGTACGTCGAACTTGCTGCTGGAACAGCTCATGAATGGTCATATTTCGCGGGTAATCCGCATCAGAGTTATTGAAAGAATTCAGGAGCACCTCACGCTCTGCACCACCTACAAGTTGAATGTCAGCAAGCTGCTGATGATCAGCTGAAGTAACTTGTTCCGCCACACTCCTAAAATGTTGATCCATATGCTCGATAATGGATGAATCATACTTATTCCCATCATACGTAATCACAAGGGTCAGGCTGTCACCAGGTGTTGCTGAAATCAGGAATCCGTAGTTGCTCTGTTCCTCCGCATAGAGTCCGGTAATTTCAAAACCAACCCCCGTGCTGGATTGTTGAACAGCTCCATGATCCAGGGCATAGTTCTCAAATACAAAGACGTGATCCATTAATTCCTTGTTGAGATCACTCAATGCCTGAACCTCAGCCAGATTCAAATAATTGAATCGCTGACTTTCAACGGCTTGTTTCTGAACGGCCTGAAGTACATCGCCAAAATGCTTTTGATGCGGATAACCAATCCGAACAGGAATCGTATTAATGAACAACCCTATCATCTCTTCTATGCCTTCAACTGGCGCTTCTCTGCCAGAGACTACGGTTCCAAATATGACGTCCTCCGTATCATTGTATCTGGCCAGCACCAGACCCCAGATACATTGAATGACGGTATTCAACGTCACACCATAACGAACACCTATTTCATTTAATTGGCGGGTTACCTCCTGACCCAAAGATATCGTCTGTTCTTTTCGCAAATATGGAACATCATGCTCTGTAAGAAGCAAACCTGGAACACTCGACTGTGTGTCATAATTTTCTAAATAATGTCTCCAATACGCTTGGGCCTCATCCTTGTCCTGACGAATGAGCCATTGAATGTAATGATGATATCGTTTCGGGTCCTTCAGGTTATGCGCCTTATTCTCAAGTTTGGCCTTATAGATCTGGAACAGCTCCGATAATATAATTCCCAGACACCATCCATCCAGCAAAATATGATGATGGCTCCATACAAGGGTGAAGGATTGATCTGTGGTGCGAAAAAGAGCTGCACGCATAAGTGGCTGTGTATCCAAACGGAAACTGCGAGCCTTATCCTGCTGAGTAAAAGTTTCCAACTGAGCTGCTGAATGATGTGCTTCCAAAGCTGTCCAGTCTTGAAATTCAAATTCAATGGTGAGGTTTTGCATAATGACCTGTCTCGGTTCTTCCAAATCATGATGCATAAATGAAGCTCTCAATGCTTCATGTCTGTTCATGAGCTCATTGAAACTGGATTGCAAGTAATCCGGGTTCACTTCCCCGCGAATCTCCATGACCGTTTGCTGAAAATACGCAGTTGATGTCTCATCTTCCATTGCGTGAAAGAGCATGCCTTGCTGCATATTGGTTAACGGATAAATCCTTTCAATGATCACGCCCGGACAGGCAGATTTGATAAGATCCAGCTCCTCAAGTGCCAGACTTGGATCACCATAGTCGGAAGGCGTATATGTCGTTTCACGCTGACACAAGCAATGGTCCACAATTTCCGTTAATTGCTCCAAAAACGGCTCTGCAAATCGACTTACAAGCGGCATGTCCACTGCAGTTTGGTTTGCTGTTACGTTGAGATGTAACTTCCCACCAGATACGAAGGTGTTCAGTTCAATCGGGTTATTTCGGGCGATATGGCCACCAATCGTTTGTCCCGTGGAGAAACGGGACTCCCGGAACATGGCTTCCCCAATCATGCCTCCGTCCATTTCACCGAGATAGTTAAACGAAATGGATGCTGGACGCTCCGTCTGCAGCTCTGGCATCCGGGCCACATATTTCAGCGCTCCATAGCTAAAGCCTTTATGCGGTACCTTCCTTAATCCCTCTTTCACCCGTTTGATGGTGGTCGAAAGTTCGTCCTCCGCTTCTCCCTCCAACAGAACCGGGTACAGCGTCGTAAACCAGCCCACGGTGCGACTGACATCGATCCCCTCCAGCACATCTTCCCGGCCATGGCCTTCCAGGTTCACTTTCAGCTTCAGCTCGCCTGTCAGCTTCCGCACCGCAAGGTACAGCGCACTGAGCAGCAGATCATTGATCTCCGTCTGGTAAGCCCGGTTGCTCCCACGCAGCAACTGCTGGGTGACTTCCGCACTCAGAGTGCTTTGCAGGGTTTGGCTGTCCGCAAATCGATCCGGCCCTGCCGCTTCCTCCCGTTCTCCCAGGTTCAGTCCAGCTCCCTCCGCGGCAAGCCTGCTCCAGTAGGCTCGCTCCTTCGCAGCCTGTGGGCTGTTCGCGTACTCCTGCACGGCTTCTGCGAAACGTTGGTAAGAGTCAGTCTTCTCGCCCACATCCAGCTCTTCTCCCCGCTCCGCTTGCTGATACAGCACTTCCAGGTCTTCCAGCAGGATTCGCCAGGACACCCCGTCCACGACCAGGTGATGAATCGCCAGCAGCAGATGGTCTCCGTCCTCGGCTTCAAACCACCCGACCTGCACCAGCTTGCCCTCTTCCAGGTTACATGCCTGCTGCACCCGGGTAGCCGCCTCATAGACCTGACGCTCTGGTTCATTCCAGTCCCGTATATCAAATCGGTGCAGGGTATACATCCGCTCTCCAGTGTGAACCGGACGGTTGAATTGGCGGATACTCCCATCTGGTTGTATCTCATATCTCATGCGCAGCGCATCATGATGCTCCAGCAACCGATCCAGCACCTGTTCCAGCACGTCCGGCTTGAACCCGGTCGCCCGATGCAGCATGAAGGACTGCGTGAAGTGATTTCGTTCCGTCGTGTTGTTCGTAAAAAACCACTGCTGAATCGGGGTCAGCTGCACATCTCCTTCCACAGGCTCCTGGCTCTGGCGCTCACGTTGATCCCATTTCACATACGGGGAGAGATCCCGAATCTTTGGATAGGCAAACAAATCCCGGACCTCCATCCGCAGTCCCGCTCGGGCCAGACGTGATCCGATCTGGAGTGCCTTGATGGAGTCTCCCCCAGAGACAAAGAACTGGTGATTGACGCCTAGCTCCTCCATGTTCAGCACATCACGCCAAACGTCCACCAGTATGCGCTCCACCTCGCTACGCGGTGCTTCCGTCTCCGGCCCGGCAGGCAGATGGTGGTCCGGCTCTGGCAACGCCTTGCGGTCCAGCTTGCCATGGGACGTCAGCGGCAGCCGATCCAGTTGCACCACATAGGCCGGGATCATATAATCCGGCAGTTCCGCTTCCAGCCAGTCCCGAACAGTAGCAGCTGTCCACACTGTTTCACCTTCGGCTACAACATAGGCGCACAGCGCCCCATTTCCCTGCGGGTCCTGATGAGCCAGAACCGCTGTTTCCCGGATGGCCGGATGTTTCAGCAGTTGTTGCTCGATCTCGCCAAGCTCAATCCGGTATCCACGGATTTTCACCTGTTGATCGGTACGCCCCATAAATTGCAGGTTGCCACCAGGCAGCCAGCGTACCAGATCACCTGTCCGGTACATTTTGCCGCCGGGCTCATGCGGGTTGTCTACAAATTTCTCGGCTGTCAGTTCTGGATTATTCAAATAACCCCGTGCCAGACTTTGACCGGTAATGTACATCTCCCCGGTCACACCTGTCGGACAGAATTGAAGATGATCATTCAGAATAAAAATTCTTGTATTCGTGAAAGGTTTCCCTATAGGAATGACACCGTCTATGGAATCAACTTCATGCAGAGTGGTAACCACCGTATTTTCCGTTGGCCCGTATGCATTGATCAGCCTGTAATTCGGAAGGGCATGAAGTTTAAGCTGCTCTCCCCCCGAAACTAGCAAACGCAAAGAGGAATTTGGCAGTTCAACGAATGATTCACATACTTTGGAAGAGAACGTTGCAGCCGTTATTCCATACTCCGATAAGTATTCATTTAGCCTCGATATATCCAATCTCAGCTCGGTCGGAATGATATGAAGTGTAGCCCCTGACATTAGTGCAGGGAAAATTTCACTAATCGAAGCGTCAAAGGTCATTTGGAGATAGTTTGCCACCCGGTCTCTCTCTGTTAACTGTAGAGCATCTATATATCCACAACAGAAGTTGGTCAAGGCACATTGCTCAACCTGTACCCCCTTTGGCATACCTGTAGAGCCTGACGTGTAGATGATATAGGCCAAATCATCAGGGTTTGTTGTCATCGTTGCCGAATCAGCCACAGACGGAATTTGGAGTGATGCCGCAGCATTCCAATCCTTCAATGCTGCCTCATCCAGTATGAGTGTCACACATTCGGAATCAGCAGCCCTGAGCCGATCTGACCAATGGTTCTGGGTCACTATCAACCTTGCTCCGCTGTCCCGAAGCATATACCGGATTCGCTCAACCGGAGTTGATGGGTCCAGTGGTAAATAAGCCCCTCCTGATTTCATAATACCGAGAATGCCCGCAATCATTTCTACAGACCGATCCATCATAATACCAACGACCATTTCTCTGGTTACACCACGCTGACGCAGACGAGCTGCGAGTAAATCCGCCGCTTCATTCAGTTCATGATAGCTCATGCTTCTGCCTTTATGCACAACAGCAACCTGATCAGGTGTCCGCAGAGCATTTTGCTCAATCCACTCGTATACCCGCTGGTGCAGCGGATAAGAGCAGGTGTTATCATTATAGACATACTGCAGCGTCTGCTTCTCTTCCTCAGATACGACTTCAAACTCACCCAGCTTGCCTTGGGGATTGCTTAATATCCCTTTTAATAATTGAATAAAGTGATTGCCCATGTTTTCAACCGTTTGAAGGGAAAATAGATCACTGCAATATTCCAGTTCAAACTCAAGTTGGCCATTCTGTTCAACAGCAGCAAGAGTCAGATCAAATTTGGCAATGGGTAGCTCCGTCTCATAAGGCTCAACGTGTAAATCACCCCATTGTTGTCCGTATGCACGCTCAAGCTCCAGATTTTGCAACACAAACATCGTATCCACCAATGCGTTTCTGCTTCTGTCTCTTGAAACATGAAGTTTGTTGATGAGCTCATCAAGGGGATAATCCTGATTTTCGTAAGCCTGTAATGCATTCTCCTTCACTTCTCCAAGGAAATCATTAAAGGACCGTTCCGCTACAGGATAATTCCGCATGGCAAGTGTATTAACAAACATACCGATCACCTGTTGGAGATCTACGTGTTTGCGCCCCGCAATCGGAGATCCCACGACAATGTCATCTTGTCCTGAATATCTGGAAAGTAAAGTTGTATAAGCCGCCAGCAGTACCATATATAATGTCGCTTCATGATCTCTGGCCAATTGATGCAGTTCGCGTGTAAGCTGTTCGTCACATGAAAATTGCACCCGATTTCCTTTAAAAGAATATACTTGCGGCCTTGGCCAGTCTGTCGGCAATTGAAGGACCGGAATTTCTCCCTCGAATCGATTAAGCCAGTAGGTTTCCTGTGTCTTGAGTCCTTCACTGTTAAACCAATCCTTTTGCCACTCCGAATAATCCTTGTACTGTAACTTCAGCTCAGCCAGAGATTTCCCCTCATACAATTCATGGAACTCCTGAACAAGCACCCCCGTTGACACACCATCTGCGATAATGTGATGCATGTCCATCACGACTACATGTTCCTGTTCACTGATTTTCACAAGTTCGATCCGCATTAATGGGGCCTTGTCCAGCTCAAATGGACGAATTCGATCCGAAAGCGTTTCTTCCAATGATCGGCTTCCTGCTTCAATATGTTCAACAGCAAACGGAACATGTGAATGAATCCGTTGGACGGGTTCGCCATCCACAATGACAAAGGACGTCCTGAATGACTCATGTCTCTGTACCAATTGCCGGAATGCCTCTTCAAATCGCGCCACGTCCAGTTTTCCAGATACTCTCATCACTGCAGGCATATTGTATGAAGTTCCGGTATCCGAAATCTGATGCAGCATATGAAGTCTGCGTTGAGCAGACGAAAGTGCATAATAGGGCTTTGATTCGGCCGGTTGGATGGAAAGATAGTCCTCTTTGGCAGCAGATTCAATGTAATTGGCAATACCTCGGATGGTTGGAGCAAGGAAAAGCTGTCGGATCGGCACCATCACCTGAATCTCTTTGTGAATTCGTGATGCCAGTGCTGTCGCTTTGAGTGAATGACCGCCGGACTCAAAGAAGTGATCATGAACCCCCGCAATCTGCACTCCCAAAATTTCTTTCCATATGGTGCAAATGCGATTCTCCAGCACCGTACTTGGTGCTTCATATTGGTCATGCTTCAAATGTTCTATGCATTCTGCC
This sequence comes from Paenibacillus sp. SRL342, assembly GCF_984798905.1. NCBI lineage: Bacteria > Bacillati > Bacillota > Bacilli > Caryophanales > Paenibacillaceae > Paenibacillus > Paenibacillus sp. SRL342. Next base: position 3,012,167 of record NZ_OZ481790.1, on the reverse strand, counting down.
GGTTCAGGCAGCGCCCTGCGATCAACCTTCCCATTTCCTGTTAAGGGAAGCTCATTGAGCAGGATAAAGTAGGAAGGAACCATGTAGTCCGGCAGGCGCTCCGATACATACGTACGAATTCCAGTGATTGTCAGCGCTGGATCAGCCTTTAGATATGCAATCAATATGTCCTGATCGGCTGCATCTTTTCTCGTCACTACGACCCCTTCACGAATCCCTTCATGCTCCAGCAGAACATGCTCAATCTCTCCCAGCTCAATGCGGTAACCGCGCAATTTAACCTGGTGGTCCAAGCGTTCGAGAAACTCAATATCTCCGTTTGGGAGCCGGCGTACCCGATCACCTGTTCGATACATCCGCGTTCCCTCAAGTAAGGGATGTGGAACGAATCGGGAATCGGTTAGTTCCTTGTTATTCAAATACCCCAAGCTCAAACCATCTCCGGAGATACATAACTCTCCTGGAATACCAGCTGGAACGGGATTCTGGTACCGGTCCATAACCCAGACCGAAGTATTGGCAATTGGTTTTCCGATGGGAAGATTGGTAACCGCTGCTTCGATGGACCTGATGGGATAAGCTGTAGCAAAAACCGTGCTTTCTGTGGGTCCGTATACGTGAATCAGGCGATCCGCTCCGAGAATATCCAGTCCTTTCCTGGCCTGGACCACGGATGCCCGCTCGCCCCCAAACAATATTTTGCGGAAGTCACGGAGACATTCCGGCTCACGATCAACAAGCAGATTAAACAGTGCGGTCGTCATGAAAGAAACCGTGACTTTCTCACGAACGATAACTTCGGCGAGCGCTTGGGTGTCCAGAACCGTATCCTGCTTGAGCAGAACCAGACTGGCTCCGTTCAATAGTGCGCCAAAAATATCAAAGACAGATCCGTCAAACGCATAATTCGAAAGCTGCAAAATCCGGTCTTCCGGGCAAATATCGATGTAATCCGTCTCACATACAACCCGAATTACGTTTGCATGAGAGATCATCACTCCTTTGGGCAATCCGGTAGAGCCAGACGTGTAGATCATGTAGGCCAGATCATCCATGCGGCTCTCCTTGTCAGGTTTCACTTCCATTACCTGTGTGGCAGCCGCCATCTCCATGACCGCAGGCATATGATCCATGTAGTCCACATACAGCGGTAATATTGGAAAATTCAGCGGTGCCTGGCTGATCCATTCGGGCTGTGTCAAGAGCACCGTAGCCCTGCTGTCCTGAAGCATATGACTTATTCTTTCTTCCGGCCAACCCGGGTCCATGGGAAGATAAGCCGCCCCTGCTTTCAGAATCCCGAGTATGCTTGCAATCATCTCTATCGAGCGGTCTGCCAGCAGTCCTACCACTGCCTGCTTGGATAGCCCAAATTCGTATAACCGGGATGCCATTTGATCCGCTTTTTCCTGCAATTCACGGTAGGTGATATGCACGTCATCCATAATAAGGGCGGTGGCATGAGGTGTCTTCTGGACTTGTTCATCAAAAAGCTGAGGAATGGTTTTCCATTTGGGATAATCCGTCACAGCCCCATTTGAAACCATTTCAAGCATCGGAAATTCAGCGTCTCCAACCAGCGTAATGTCCTGGATCTGGATACTCTCATCTGATGTAATTTGATGGACAATCGCTTTCATATGCTTCTCAATCTGATCCATCAGAGCCGACTCATAGACATGCTCATCATAAATGAGCAGCAGCGTCAATTTCTCCCCAAGTCCAGCAGCCATCGTAAACGGATAGTTGGTTCGTTCTTCTCCAGTGATCTCGTTGATTTCAAAACCCAGATTGGATCTCTCCGCCATCTTCCTCGTATCCAGAGCATAATTCTCAAACACAACGACATGATCAAGCAGATCATGTTTGAGTTCAGTGCGGGCCTGCACCTCGGCCAGACTTAAATATTGATACGCCTGACTGTTCAATGCGTCCGACTGAATCTTTTTCATAAGCTCCACAAATGGCTGCTCTCCACAAAAGGTAACACGTGTAGGAATGGTATTGATAAACAAACCAACCATATTTTCAATGCCATCAACGGCTGCATCCCTCCCGGATACAACGGTCCCAAAGACAGCATCTTCGTTATCATTATATTTGGCGAGCAGAAACCCCCATATCGCTTGAATGACGGTGTGGAGTGTCACGGCATGTTTCTGCGCCATCTCTTTCATTTTTGTGGTGAGAGCTTGAGAAAACTCTATTTTCTTCTCTCTTCTGGAGAACGAAATCTCACTTGTTGATCGGTTTATCGAAGGCAAGCCGGTCTTCTCACTGTATCCTGACAGATAATGCTCCCAGTACCCAAGGCCCGATTCCTGTTCCTGCTGCTGGAGCCACTTCATGTAATTGCTATAAGGACGGGTATCTGCCATTTTAGACGGTAGGCCATTGGATCTATCAGCATATATATCCAGCAATTCATTGAAGAGAATGCCCATGCTCCAGCCATCCAGTATCATATGGTGAAACGTCCAGATCATCTGGAAATGCTGTTCACCATTACAAACAAGAGCGATTCGAAGCAGGTTATCCTTGGACAAATTAAACCCTTTTGCACGATCTTTCTCCATAAAATCTTGCATTAAGGCAGCGACTTCATCGTCTGACCTGCCCCTCAGATCATGAAAGGTAAACCCGATCGTCCGCCTCGCAAGAACAACATGAACGGGTTCCTCCAATTTGGTATGAACCGAGGCTCTCAATATTTCATGTCGTTCAAGCAGCTGATTGAAGCTTTGCTCCAGAATTTCGGGATCAATCTCCCCGCGTATATCCAGTACCGTTTGTTCAAAATAGGCATCTTCAGACGGATTTTCGAGCGCATGAAACAGCATTCCTTTTTGCATCGGGGATAATGGGTATATTTTCTCGACTTTTGCCTTCATGGACCGATATCATCTCCTTATTGGATCGTACCTAAGCTGTCCTAAACATGGGATGAAAATAGACAAATATTAATCCTCAATCAGCTCATATTCGCTTAATAAATCTTCAAGATCCTCTAATGACAAGTCACTAAATCCATAGTCGGTAGATGTCTTCTCCGTATGTTCTTTGCTGATACAGTGATTAATCACTTGTTCAATTGCTTCGATATAATAATGGTTTAAATTAAGAATCATTTCTTCTGAAAACGCAGACTTGGTATAGGTTGTGCTAAGGGCCAGGCTTCCGTTATAGATGGCTACATTCAGCTCAATCGGGTTCATGCGTGCAATGTGCTCGCCCATGCTTTCTCCCGGTTTAAAATGTGAAGCATGAACCCACCCGGAATTTGCGGATGCTCCGATCTCTCCCAAATAGTTAAATAGAATTGGAGCCTTCTTCTCCGCCTGTAACTCCGGCATCTGGGCCACATATTTCAGCGCTCCATAGCTAAAGCCTTTATGCGGTACCTTCCTTAATCCCTCTTTCACCCGTTTGATGGTGGTCGAAAGTTCGTCCTCCGCTTCACCCTCCAACAGAACCGGGTACAGGGTCGTAAACCAGCCCACGGTGCGGCTGAGATCGATACCCTCCAGCACATCCTCCCGGCCATGGCCTTCCAGGTTCACCTTCAGCTTCAGCTCACCCGTCAGCTTACGCACCGCAAGATACAGCGCACTGAGTAACAGATCATTGATCTCCGTCTGATAGGCCCGATTGCTCTCCCGCAGCAACTGTTGGGTGACTTCCGCACTCAGGGTGCTTTGCAGGGTATGGCTGTCCGCAAATCGATCCGGTTCCGCCGCTTCCTCTCGCTCTCCCAGGTTCAGTCCAGCCCCTTCCGCTGCAAGTCTACCCCAGTAGGCTCGCTCCTTGGCGGCATGCGGGCTGTTCGCGTAATCCTGCACGGCTTCTGCGAAACGCTGGTAAGAGTCGGTCTTCTCGCCCACATCCAGCGCTTCTCCCCGCTCCGCTTGCTGATACAGCACTTCCAGGTCTTCCAGTAGAATTCGCCAGGACACCCCGTCCACGACCAGGTGATGAATCGCCAGCAGCAGATGGTCTCCATCTTCGGCTTCAAACCACCCGACCTGCACCAGCTTGCCCTCTTCCAGGTTACATGCCTGCTGCACCCGGGTAGCCGCCTCATAGACCTGACGCTCCGGTTCATTCCAGTCCCGTATATCAAATCGGTGCAAGGTATACATCCGCTCTCCAGTTTGAACCGGACGGTTGAATTGGCGGATACTCCCATCTGGTTGTATCTCATATCTCATGCGCAGCGCATCATGATGCTCCAGCAACCGATCCAGCACTGGTTCCAGCACGTCCGGCTTGAACCCGGTCGCCCGATGCAGCATGAAGGACTGCGTGAAGTGATTTCGTTCCGTCGTGTTGTTCGCAAAAAACCACTGCTGAATCGGGGTCAGCTGCACTTCTCCTTCCACAGGCTCCTGGCTCTGGCGCTCACGTTGATCCCATTTCACATACGGGGAGAGATCCCGAATCTTTGGATAGGCAAACAAATCCCGAACCTCCATCCGCAGTCCCGCTCGGGCCAGACGTGATCCGATCTGGAGTGCCTTGATGGAATCTCCCCCGGAGACAAAGAACTGGTGATTGATGCCCAGCTCCTCCATGTTCAGCACATCACGCCAAACTTCCACCAGTAGGCGCTCCACCTCGCTACGCGGTGCTTCCGTCTCCGGCCCGGCAGGCAGATGGTGGTCCGGCTCTGGCAACGCCTTGCGGTCCAGCTTGCCATGGGACGTCAGCGGCAGCTGATCCAGCTGCACCACATAGGCCGGGATCATATAATCCGGCAGTTCCGCTTCCAGCCAGTCCCGAACAGTAGCAGCTGTCCACACTGCTTCACCTTTGGCTACAACATAGGCGCACAGCGCCCCATTTCCCTGCGGGTCCTGATGAGCCAGAACCGCTGTTTCCCGGATGGCCGGATGTTTCAGCAGTTGTTGCTCGATCTCGCCAAGCTCAATCCGGTATCCACGGATTTTCACCTGTTGATCGGTACGCCCCATAAATTGCAGTTGGCCACCAGGCAGCCAGCGCACCAGATCACCTGTCCGGTACATTTTGCCGCCGGGTTCATGCGGGTTGTCCACAAATTTCTCCGAAGTCATGTCCGGATTATTAAGGTAGCCCCGGGCTACACTGTTGCCGGCAATGTATAACTCTCCTGCTACACCAACTGGACACAGTTGATGATCACTATTCATCACGTACGTCCAGATGTTGGGGAGCGGCTTGCCAATCGGAATATTGCCGTGAACCTGATCTACCCGTTGGTAGGTGGTAGCGACTGTGTTCTCGGTAGGCCCATATGCATTAATCAGTGGGTAGTCAGGAAGAAACGAAAGTTTCAGCTGTTCTCCTCCAGCAATTAGCAAACGCAATGAGGTATTAGGTTGATGGATAAAAACTTCACACACCTTAGGCGGCAACGTGATCAATGTAATGGAGTGTGCATTCAAATATGCATTTAGCCGTGACATATCCAGGCGCAGCTGAGATGGGATGATGTGCAGCTCGGCCCCCACCACCAATGTCGGAAAAATATCGATAATAGACCCATCAAAAGTAATTTGCAAATAATTAGCTGCACGATCTCGCTCCGTGATCTGCTGAGATTCACTGAAGCCATAACATAAATTGGCGAATGATCCATGCTCAATTAATACACCTTTTGGCAATCCGGTTGAGCCTGAGGTATAAATGATGTAGGCCAAATCATGGTCATCATGCTTTATTCGGGACACACCATTCCGTTCCTGGCGGCCGCCCTTCTCCTCAATGCTCTGTAATGGTGAGCAAGAACTGTCAAGCACCAGAGTTTTAATGGAATGACTGTATTTTTTCACTTGGGACAACAAATGCTCTTGAGTTACAACCACGCTGGCACCGCTATCCTCCAGCATGTAGCGAATACGTTCCTCGGGAAAGGCAGGGTCCAAAGGCATATATGCCCCACCCGATTTGAGAATACCGAGTAAACCAACCATCATTTCCAATGAACGATCCATCATAATGCCTACAGGCATTTCTTTATGCAATCCAAGATCCAGCAGAGCTTCCGCAACATCGGTAGCCCGTTCATTCAGTTCGCTATAGGTTAGTTGTTGCCCATCATATACAACAGCTACTTTATCGGGAAAATGAATTGCATGGTCTGCAATCTGTTCCGGAACGGACTTTCGTTGGGCGTAGTCCCGAACATTGTTGTTGAACTGGTACAGCAGCAGCTCCCTTTCCTTTTCCGTCACCATGTTGATCTCACCAATGGTGCGTTGAGTATCTTTTACAATTTCTTTCAAAATTTCGTTATAATGCCCAGCCAGTTTCTCAATGGTCTCTTCTTTGAACAGCCTAGAGGCATACCCGTAAAACATCTCTATACCCTCCGCTGTTTCCAACGCGGTTACGCTCAGATCAAACTTGGCTGTGGGGTGACTGAACGGATAGTATTCAGCCAGCAAATCATTAGCGTCCATTCCCGTTGTCTGTTCAGCCTGAAGAGTAAACAGTGTATCGAATAGCGCACTCCGGCTTGCATCCCTTTTCACTTCAAGTTTGCTTACCAGTTCATCAAACGGATAGTCCTGATGGGCAAAGCCCTCAAGCGTAGTATCCTTAATATGATGAAGCAACTGCTGCAAGGACATATCGGGTTCAGGATAGAAGCGTAATGCCAGCGTATTAACAAACATGCCCACCATATCTTCCAATTCCGGATGCTCTCGTCCTGCCACCGTAGTCCCTATAATGATGTCATCCTGGGAAGTGTACCTGGCAAGAAGTATCGTATATGCGGTTAACAGCAAAACAAACAGCGTTACACCGTTTTCGGCAGCCAGCAAACGCAGTTTTTGTGTCAGTTCGGAATCCACTGCAAATTGAAGCCGGTTTCCTTCATGACTCTGAATCGCAGGTCGGGAGAAATCAAGCGGCAAATTTAACACGGGCAATTCACCTTTAAGCTTGTCTGTCCAGTATTGCTGGTGCTCTTGCCTTTGTTCCTGTTGTTCCGGGGCCAGAGACCATTCAGCATAATCTTTATATTGAAGGGTTAATGGTGCCAATTGTTTATGTTCATAGATTTGCCCTATTTCCTGAATAAGGATATCCATGGACACCGCGTCTGAAATCAAATGATGCATATCAAGACATAAATATTGGCTGGTCTCTGTTCGCCATAATGCAGCTCTGAACAAAGGGGCCTTCTCCAGATCAAAGGGTTGGATAAATGAATGTATGAACGGATCGAAATCCTTTTGCAACCCGCTGCCTACAAGAAGATAGAAGTTCACTTGGGCATGAATATGCTGCACGGGCTCACCATCGATTTCTGTAAAAGAAGTTCTCAGCCCTTCATGTCTATGAATCATTTCAAGCAATGTCTGCTCCATTCGTACCTGTTCAGCTTCTTTGGACAAACGGATAATAAGTGGCATGTTATACATCAAACCCGTTTGCTGCACCCGATCCAGAATGTAAAGTCTTCGCTGTGCTGCGGACAATGGATAATACGGTTTTTCGTTTGCCTTTTGGATTGGGCAAGTGCGCTGTGTCTCCACTGTTAGAAGCCATGCAGCCAGCTGCCTGATTGTAGGCATGTTAAAGATATCCTTGAGTGTAATCCGAAGCTCTAACTTTCTCTGAATGGCTGACATCATGGCAAATGCTCTCAAAGACTGACCACCCAGTTCAAAAAAGCTATGATCTACACCAATCGGCCGAAGTTCCAATATTTCTTCCCAAATGGATGCCAATATACATTCCAGCTCATTGCTTGGGGCCACATACGTCGTATTGGCCATGCTGTCCACATCGGGATGGGGCAAAACGTTAAGGTCCGCTTTACCATTGAGGGTACGCGGAATTTGCTCCAAGCTCATAAACCATGAAGGAATCATGTAAGCTGGCAATCGTTCTCTCGCATGTGTTTTCAGTTCATCAAAGCCATGTCCATGTTCTGGCGAATTCCAGACAATATAAGCGCATAGGCAGAGCTGACCCTGTTGGTCTTTTTGAGTTATAACTACAGCGTCGCTTACATCGGGATGATCTGCCAGATGATGCTCCACTTCCCGAATTTCAACGCGATATCCTCTGATTTTAATCTGTTCATCATTTCTTCCAAGAAACTCGATATTTCCATCCGGAAGCCATCTCCCCATATCCCCGGTGCGGTACATTTTGTTCCCCGATGCAAGCAGATGATCTACAAAACGGGATTGTGTGAGCTCGGCAAGGTTGAGATATCCCTTAGCGACCCCTGCTCCGCCGATATATAATTCCCCTGCTACACCAATCGGAACGGGTTGTTGATGTTCATCAAGTATAAACACCTCATAGTTACCAAGAGGACTGCCTATGGGAATTGACACTCTTCCTTCGTCCTGTGGCATCACACGATAATATGTAGCACATACCGTTGCTTCGGTAGGTCCATATGAATTGTACACCTGAGCCGAACCGACCATATTCCGGACATATTCGTATTTCAGGACATCCCCGCCACTGATAAATTTCATGTTGGCATGTGGACGCAGATGCCAGTTTTTGTCCAACTCGTTTAGAAGGAGCGGGGAACAGCTTAAGACAGTGATGTTCTCTTTTTCAATCTGCATAACCAGGTCATCTACATGCGTTTCGTTTAACTTGTCACTCAGGACAATACGCCCGGATACAGCCAGCAACGGAAATACTTCCTCAGTGAACGCATCGAAAGAAAAGGACACTACCTGAAGAACCGCATCCTCCTCTGTTAGCGGTACTCTGTTCAAAAATGTAGAAATATAGTTCAATACATTTCCATGAGTGGTCATGACCCCTTTAGGTGCACCCGTTGAACCGGAAGTGTAAATCACGTAGGCCAAATCTTCTTGCTCATTAACACCTTCCAGATTGTGTGGTTCCATACGTTCAATTTCCGGGTCGTCCATCTCCAGCTCGGATGTGATGTGGAGTCTGTCTCTCAAAGGACACCCGTTCAAAAGCAACACGGCCTCGCTATCCCTGAGCATGTATAATACTCGGTCATCAGGCAGTTCAGGATCAATCGGCATATATGCAGCCCCCGCTTTAAGAACTGCAAGTATCCCAACAATCATATCCAAGGAACGCTCCACCATAACACCAACGATCGAATCGGGCTTCACCCCTCTCATTCGAAGCAGGCGTGCCAGCTTGTTTACTCGTTCATTAAGTTGCTTATACGACATGGATTTTTCCCCGTGGACTACTGCGATCCGTTCAGGTGTAGATGCAGCGCGTTCTTCAAACCAATCATTTAAGGTACCCTGGTACGAATCCACTCGCTTGCTGTTAAACTCATACAACACCTGATCCTCTTCATGACTGGACAACATGCGAAGCTGACTTACCTTTTGCGTGACGTTCAACGCAATCTCATTCAACACATTCATCAAGTGACTTAAAAAACGTTCCATGCTATTTTTGGCAAACAATCCGGAAGCATATTGCAGATCCAGTTTCATGTGACTTCCGTAATGAATTACGGTGAGACTGAGATCAAATTTGGAGACCGGTAGATCGAATTCACACATTTCCGCTTGAAGCTGACCAAGTTGGAACACATAATCCTCGGCGTGCTGCAAATCAAACATTGTATCAAACAGTGTGTGTCTGCTCCGATCCATAGGTAAGTTCAGTTTTTCAATCAGTTCATCAAAAGGATAATCCTGATTCTCATATGCAGATAAGGTATGCCTTCTCACCTGATTCAAAAACGCGACGAATGTCTGCTCCGGGTCGATGTTATGTCTTGTTGCTATTGTATTGGTGAACAAACCCATTACTGATTTGAGATGTTCATTCGACCTGCCTGCGATCGGGGTACCCACGATAATGTCTTTCTGTCCAGTATATTTAGATAAAAGGACTGCATAGGCTGATAAAAGCAGCATGTACATCGTTACGTCATGCTCATCGGCAAGACGCTGCAATTTTCTCGTTAATTCCTGATCCAATTGGGTAACCATTCGCTGACCGGCATAATTTTGCTCTGGCGGGCGGGCATAATCCAGAGGCATTTGAAGTTGTGGCAGTTCCCCACTCAGCGTATCCAGCCAATATGTCTCCTGCTTCTTCAGATCACCTGAACGTTCTTTGGCTTTCTCCCATGCTACATAGTCCTTGTACTGGATGGAAACAGGTGTCAACGGTTTTCCACTGTATAGTTCAGCCAGTTCATTCAAAAACAGCGCAAATGACATCCCATCGGATACAATATGATGCATATCCATGAGCAGTACATGATGATCTTGATCCAAGCGAACCAGTTCCGCCCGCAGCAGCGGAGCCTGCGTTAGATCAAAAGGTCGAATAAATTGTTTGATCTTGACCAAGATATCTGATTCATTCCGTTCGCTGAAATCAAGCTTAAACCGAATTTGAGGATGAATCTTCTGAGCAGGCTCACCCTGATCATCGACAAATGAAGTTCGAAGCGCTTCATGCCTCTCGATCACACGCCCAATCGCTGCTTCAAGTGAATCCAGTTCAAGATGACCCGTCAGCTTCACCGCCATTGGTATGTTATAAGCAATTCCCTGATCGTCCATTTGATGCAGAATATACATTCTTTTCTGAGCCCTGGACAAGGGGTACATCTCGTTGGTCGACTCTTGGGCCTTTGGAATAGGCGCATTCCATACTTCTTCCTGATGGATCAGAAACTGAATAAGTGCCTGTTTGTGTTCTTTAATCTGTGATTTAAGATCAGCATTGATTTCCTCACGCGGTCCAATCATTTTGATTTTTCCGTCTTGATGGTACAATTTCACGTTCTTCTTCTGTAAATGATTCATAAACTCCGCTATGTTCATAGGAATTCACCATTCCTTTCAGTATGACGCCTAAGACGTGGAATTCCGGGAGAAACTGCACCTCTACACCGCATCTAATGAAGGGGCTATCTGTGATGCAGTCTCTCACGGATCATTGACTCATTTATTGTACATAAAGAACGAACTGCTAAATCTCTTCTTCCACATATTCATTCACATCAGGGCCAGCTGTGCTACCGCCCAATATATGAGAGGCCTGTTGTTTAATCGTTGGATACTCAAAAAATTGACTGATTTTTAATTCCATTTGCAACTTTCGGTTAGTCAACTGAACTGCATGCATCACTTTCAGGGAGTTCCCGCCGCATTCAAAGAAATGGTGGGCGGTGCCTATCGGCTTCACATTCAGCACTTCTTCCCATATGTTTACTAGCTGTTCCTCCACATAATTGGAAGGTGCCTCATACGTTGTCTCTGATTTGACTGCGATCTCAGGGCGAGGCAACGCATGGCGGTCTATTTTCCCGTTTGGCGTAAGTGGGAGCTGCTCCAATACCTTGAAATAGGAAGGAACCATATAGCCTGGCAAACGGGCTTCCATATAGGATTGCATATCCACCCGATTGACTTCTTTCAGGACGGTAAGGTAAGCACACAATGTATCCTGCCCACCCGAATCTTTGACAGCTACAACCGTGGCTTCACGGACATGCTCATGCGAAATCAGTATCTGTTCAATCTCCCCAAGCTCGATCCGATAACCTCTCAGCTTCACCTGATGATCCATTCGCTCCAAAAATTCAATCATTCCGTCAGACTGTCGGCGTACCCGATCACCAGTACGGTACATTCGTCCATGAAGCTGATATGGATTGTTGGCAAATTTGGCTTCAGTCAGCTCTTCATTGTTCAGATAACCGAGACTTAATCCATCACCTGAGAGATAAAGCTCTCCAGGTACTCCATTTGGAACAAACTGTTGATTGTCGTCCAGAATCCATGCAGATGTGTTCGCAATGGGCTTGCCAATCGGAAGACTTCCATCATTGTCACCTATGGCTTGTACAGGGTAACTTGTTGCAAACACTGTACTTTCCGTAGGACCATATACGTGAATCAGTTTATCTGCTCCCATATGAGAAAGAGCTCTTCGGGCATGGGAGACCGAAGCCCGCTCCCCTCCAAACAGGAGTTTTCGAAGTCCAAGCAAACAATGAGGCGCACGATCAACCAGCAGGTTGAACAAAGCAGTCGTCATGAAACAGACCGTAATTCTCTCCTCTGTCAGCACTTTGGACAATTGGTTAATATCCAGCAGTGTCTCCTGTTCAATCATGACCAGCCTCGCGCCGTTTAATAGCGCTCCAAAGATGTCAAATATCGAGCCATCAAAGGCATAATTTGAAAGCTGCAATATCGAATCGGATGCAGAGATCTGAATATAATTTGTATCTTTCACTACCCGAATGGCATTGGCATGGGAGATCATTACACCTTTTGGTTTCCCCGTAGAGCCCGAAGTGTAGATAATATAAGCCAGATCGTCTCCGGCCTTATCCTCGGATGCCAAGGTTGGTGCTGATTCCTTCATGCCTATGCTCTCTAATCGGATGGTGTCTTCAACATTCGCATGTACATTCATGACTTCAGTGACGCCTGTGAAATCCTCCATCCATTGTTCCTCCGTAAGTAGCAAGGCTGCAGCGCTGTCATGCAGCATGTGCACAATTCGTGCTCTTGGCCATTCGGGATCGATCGGTAAATAGGCTGCTCCGGATTTGAGAATTCCAAGAATACTTATAATCATCTCGGAAGAGCGTTGTACCATCAGTCCTACGATGGATGAATTTTGAATGCCTCGCATGCGCAAACGTTCCGACATCTGATTTGATTTCTCCTGCAGCTCCAGGTAGGTGAACTGTTTTTCATGCATGACCAATGCAACTGCATCCGGAGTTCGCTCTGCCTGTTCGTCGAATAGCTGAGATAATGTCTTTTCTTTGGGATATGGTGTCATCGGGCCATGGGATAACAACTCCATCTTATGGCGGGCCTGCTCGCCAATAAGAGCAATTTCGCTTACACGAATATTCTGGTTTGCACTAATTTGCTCCGCCACGTAGAGAACATGATTACCCAGACCATTCATCAGATCTGAATCCAGTACGTTACTGTTATAAGACCATTTAAGTCTGAATGTATCGTCCAGAACAGCAGTCACACTCAAATCATAGTGTGTATGCTCATTGCCATAAACGCGCTCCAGCGTGACTCCTGTCACATGCTCCGCCGCAAGGCTCGCAGCCTGTTCATTACCAAAATTTTGGAATACCAGTACATGGTCAAGCAAATCAGCTTTTAATTCACTTTGATCCTGTATATCTGCCAGGTGAACATAGCCATACTTTTGACCTTCCATCCCTTCCTGTTGAACCCTGCGGAGAACATTGGCAAAAAGCTCATCCGATTCAAGCTTCACCCTCGTAGGAATCGTGTTAATAAACAACCCGACCATATTCCCTATTCCTTCAACATCTGCGTCTCGCCCGGAAATGACTGTGCCGTATACGACATCTTCTGTACCACTGTATCTGCACAAGACCATGCCCCATATTGCCTGAATCAACGCATTAAATGTAACCTGATGGTTCACAGCGAACTGTTTTAGCTGACTTGTGAGTTCACGCGGGAATTGAATTTCCTGCTCCCGCAACGTTGGCGCTGCTGTATCCAGGTTAGCCCCTGTTTTGGGCAAAGAGACTCGTTCATAGTAGCCCTGGAGATACAGTTTCCAATAAGCCAGTGCTTCCTCCTTGTTCTGTTGATCAAGCCAGTCGAGGTAGTCCCCCAGCGGCCTGGTTTCTTCCAGCATTTCAGGCTGCCCAGCCTGCTGACTGGCATAAATCTCAAACATTTCATGAATCAGGATGTCCAGACACCAGCCGTCCAGCAAAATATGATGATGACTGATGACCAGTGTGTACGCATCCACCCCTCTGGAGATCAGACAGAATCTGATTAATAACTCCCGGCTGAGGTCAAACCCTCTTTCCTGATCAGCAGTCATGAACTGCTCCATCCGTTGAAGCTGTTCATCCTGGCTCTTTCCGGTCCAATCCAGCATCAACCATTCAGCCTGCTGCTGGTCAATAATAAGCTGGCGAGGTTGCTGTACAAGTTGATATTCAAATATGGAACGAAGCCCTTCATGGCGCTGTATCACCCGTCCAAAGCTGTATTTCAATATCTCCATATCAACGTTACCCTTTAATTCCACAAATACCTGCTCAAAATAGGCGTGTGATGTTTCTTGCTCCAGCGAATGGTACAGCATGCCGGATTGCATTAAGGTCAACGGATAAATTTTGCTAATCACAAGTGGATCAACCCTATTTTGTATGGCTTCCAACTCCGCTATGGATACAGGATGCTTCCCATAATCGGACGGGGTTCTCTCTGTGCCCTGCTTGTTCCGGCAGTGTTGAACGATTTGATGCAAGTTGTAAATGAACAACCGATTAAGCTGTTCAGCAATGTCACCTTCATATGCTCCATCACTGTAAGTCGTATGAACGGTGAACTTTCCATCCATTACAACTGCATTTATTTCAAAATCATGCGCTCTGATGAGCTGCCCACCCACCGTTTGTCCTACCGGGATATGAGACGAACTGAACAAGTTCCGTTCCAAACTGCTGTCCAGTTCACCCATATAATTGAACAAAATAGATGCTTCCTTTTCATCTGCAAAACCATGCTGATCAGCAGCCATATACTTGAGAATTCCGTATCCGATGCCTTTATTGGGAACGGCTCTCAGTGTTTCCTTGACTGTTTTAATTGCTTTAGGCAATTCCAGCTCTTGACACAGGTCAAATACTACCGGATATACCGATGTAAACCATCCGACCGTTCTGCTGACATCCAGCTCGGTTTCAAGTCCTTGTCGGCCATGCCCCTCCAGCATGATTTTGAATCGGGATTGACCGGTCATTTCGGTTACACTTAGCATAAGTGCAGTCAACAGAATGTCATTAATCTCCGTTTGGTAGGCTCTGTTTGTCTGTTGAAGAAGCCAGCCGGTTTGTTCACGATCAAGCTCAGATACAAGGGTAGCGCTATGACCATGGTCATGGACTGTGTCCGTTGTTTGGCGCTGAGAATCCAGGAATGGCGTATACACACTGGACACGTTTTTCCAGAACGCCTGCTCCTTTTGCAAAAGGTGATGTTTGGAATACGACTTTAATGCAGCAGCAAATTGCTGGTAAGAGACGGTTTTGGGTCCCACATCAAACGGCTTTTGTTCAACCGCTTGCATGTATAACGACTCCAAATCTTCGAGCAAAATTCTCCAGGACACACCATCCATGACCAAA
Organism: Paenibacillus sp. SRL342; assembly: GCF_984798905.1. Lineage (NCBI taxonomy): Bacteria > Bacillati > Bacillota > Bacilli > Caryophanales > Paenibacillaceae > Paenibacillus > Paenibacillus sp. SRL342. Next base: position 2,997,028 of record NZ_OZ481790.1, on the reverse strand, counting down.
TGATGAATAGTGATTAACAGGTGATCGCCTTCATCAAGCCGGAAGAGCCGGAGTTTAACGAGCTGTCCCTCATGAATCCGCATTTTCTTATGCAATAACGATGCCTGCTCTTCAATGAATGCCTCTGCCTCTGGTTGTGCTGCGCCTCTGACATCCACAATATCGAACTCAAACATACCGCTTCTATAGCTCGGGATAGTCTGGATCATTTCTCCAGAAGAGTTATATTCATAAACCATCCTTAACACGTCATGATGCTCCATCAGTTTATCGAAACTAAGCCGAATGGCGTTCTGATCGAACCCATCCTGCCCGAATAACATAAAAGCCTGATTGTAATGGTTGTGATCCGTATCGTTTCTTGCAAAAAAGCGCTGCTGAATGGGCGTTAGGAAAACCTCACCTGTCACCTCAGCATTCCCAGTAGTTGGGGTCTGGGACTGCTTAACATATGGACTAAGCTGCCGGATCGTCGGGTTGGCAAAGAGATCCTTCATCTCTACTTTCAAACCCAGCTTGGACAATCCGGAAATCGTCTGAAGTGCCTTGATGGAATCCCCACCCATAACAAAAAAGTTGTGATGAATCCCAATGGAATCCAGATTCAAGATGTTCTCCCATATCTGAACAAGCTTTTGCTCTTTGTCATTCCTCGGCGATTCATACTTCGAGTCATCCAGTATGCTGTTGCCCGGTTCAGGGAGACGGGAGCGATCCACTTTTCCGCTTACCGTTCTCGGCAAGTGGTCCATTTTGACAAAATGGGCTGGTATCATATATGAAGGAACCTGTAACTCAAGTTTCTCACGCACGTCCATAATGGAGATCCCCGGATCAGTGATCACAATATAAGCACACAGATAATCATTACCACTGTCATCCTGACCTGCATTAACATATGCCTCTTGAATTACCTCCAGGCGGGTTAACTGGTACTCCACTTCCCCCAGTTCAATTCGATAACCACGGATTTTAACCTGATCATCCTGTCTACCAACAAATTCAATGGTTCCATCCGGTAGCCATTTGGCGGTATCGCCTGTACGATACATTTTCCGATCGTTGTCTACAGGTGAGTCCACAAACTTCTCTGCCGTAAGATCCGGTTGATTCAAGTAACCGCGTGCTACACCTTCACCAGAAATACACAGCTCACCGGGTACACCAACCGGCTGAGGACGATTGTAACGATCCATAATCAGAATACTTGTATTCCGGATCGGTCTACCAATCGGAATCGTTCCTGATCGCTCGCCTATCCCATACATGATTCTGTTCCAAGCCGCGTCCACCGTGCATTCCGTCGGTCCATATACGTTTGTAACGTTTGCTCTCATTCCAGGGAGCGTGGTATATACTTCATCGAGAAGATCGAAGGTCAGCACGTCCCCACCAATGATCAGCTCTTGCAGTTCATACTGCTGTTTGCATCCGTTCGAGGCCAGAGTGAGCAATTTCAGATGAGCAGGCGTACCATCGGACACATGAATATGATGATGAGCATAATAATTCAGCAAAAGATCTGCTTCCCAGACTGTGCTCTTAGGCACGATATGCAGTGCATGTCCCAGCAGCAAAGCAGCAAAAATCTGCTTCACCGAGGCATCAAAGATATATGGCGCAATCAATGCAATATTCAAAGGGGTCTCATAGTGCTGATATATCGCTTCCACCAATCCGTCCACCAGATTGTGAACATTGTAATGTTCAACAACGACGCCTTTGGGTTTGCCAGTAGAACCCGAAGTATAAATGACATAAGCCGCATCGCTGGAATGGTTGATCAAGTCCGGTTCACGTACTGGTTCACGTAGCCCTGAACGATCCAATGCATCCAATAAAATAACTGTACCTTCAAACACAAGGTCATCCACCATGGAATGATCTGCTGTACATAATAAACGCGCACCACTGTCAGTCAGCATATAACGCTTACGCTCAGTAGGAAGTTCAGGATCGATCGGCATGTAAGCCGCACCTGATTTGAGCACACCTACAATCGCAACGATCATATTTATGGAGCGCTCAACCATCACAGCTACAATGTGATTTGGTCCTGCTCCTTCCTGACGTAACTCGCAAGCCAGGACATTCGCCCTCTCATTCAACATGCGGTAGGTCAGCTGTTCATTCTCGAAAACTAAAGCGATGTTGTCCGGATTGTGTTCAACCTGCTCCATAAACATCTGGACCAATGTTTTGTCCCGTTCATAGGCCTGTCTCGGCGGGTTGAACCCTGTCAGAACGGTTTTCTCAGGTTGCGTCAGAATATCCAATTGATCCAGTCGTACTTCTGGAGCAGCAGCGACCTGTCTCAATATCTCGACAAAATGTTCAGCAAAGCGCTGAATACGCTCCGCCCGGAACACATCCGTGTTATATTCCAGTTCGAGATTCCAGCTCAGGTTGGTTTTGTTCATTCTGGCCGTCATATCAAATTTGGAACGTTGAATGCCATCTTCAAGCAAACCGGCCTCTACATCGTTCATCTGGAGATCAAGATGATCTGTATTTTGAACAAGCATGACGTCAAACAGTGGATTGCGTGAAGGATCACGCTTCACATCAACCTGTTCCACCAAACGTTCAAATGGATATTCCTGATGCTCATAGGCCTGAAGTGTATTTTCCTTCACCTGTTCCAGATACTGCTGGAAGGTATAATGGCCCAGCGGCGCATTTCTGAGAACTATTGTGTTTACAAACATGCCGACAACACGGTTGAGATCATCATGATTCCGACCTGATACCGGTGTACCAATCAGGATATCTTCCTGTCCGGTATATCTGGAGAGCAGTGTTGTAAATGCCGAGACAAACAGCATATACATGGTGGCTCCCTGATCATTGGCCAGCTGCTCAAGGGAAACCGTCAGTGTTTCATCCAGATGCAAACGAATCTGATCACCATTAAACGTCTTAGTCTTCGGCCGTGGAAAATCCAAAGGCAGGTCAAGAACCGGAACCTCTTCCTTCAATACATCAGCCCAATATTTCTCATGCCGCATCGAGTCACTGTTAGATTGTCGCTCGTGTACCCAGAGTGAATAATCCTTGTACTGTGTAGCGACAGGTGGCAATTTTTTGCCATTGTAGAACTCGGCCAGTTCATGCAATAGAATCCCGATCGAAATTCCATCTGAAATCATATGATGCATGTCAAACAAAAGGACATGTTCATCTGCTTTGGTTTGCACAAGTTCAGCCCGCATCAGCGGAGCTTTTTCTAATGAAAAAGGTTGTACCCACTCGGATAGAACAGGTGGTTCCCCTGCGGTATGGAGGGAACTATACTGAACTTCAAAGTCGACGCTTGGCATAATTCGTTGAGCAGGCTTACCCTGATTCATGACAAATGAAGTTCGAAGCGATTCATGTCTTGCAATCAGGCGGGAGAACGCCTCATTCAATTGTTTTTTATTTATGCTTCCCTTTAATTTCATAGCAAGAGGCATATTATAGGCTGTATCCGTAGGATCCAGATTGCTCAAAATATAAATTCTTTGCTGCGCTGCTGATAAATCATACAAGGACTGCAATGGCGCATGGGGAATAGATGTATATTTGCTTTTTTTATGATCCAGAATGAATTGGGCCATGCCACGGATTGTAGGCGTACGGAAAATCTGTACCAGTGGCATTTCTACCTGCATCTCCTTGTGTAATCTGGAGATTAGTATGGTCGCCAGCAGGGAATGTCCGCCAATATCAAAGAACCGGTCATGGACACCCACATTTCCAATCTTTAGAATGTCCTGCCAAAGAGTGACCAGTGCAATTTCAACCGGATTCCTTGGTGGTTCATACGCGATAGCTGTTCGGTTGTCCGATAGTGTCGGAATCGGCAATGCCTTACGGTTCACTTTACCATTAGCTGTTAAAGGCAAACGATCCATTATGACGAGATGGGCAGGCACCATATACGAAGGCAAACACCGAGTCAATTCTTCTTTAATCTCATCGATGAATCCCACAGGATACCCCTCATGACAAACCACATAGCCGCAAAGAAATGTCGAACCTGCCGGGTCTGTATGCGCGACAACTGTCGCCTCTAACACCCCTGGGTTCTGCAAAAGCAGATGTTCAATCTCTCCAAGCTCAATACGGAATCCCCGTATTTTCACCTGATCGTCCATACGACCCAAATATTCAATATTGCCATTCGAAAGCCAACGAACCCAATCTCCGGTCCGATACATCCGTTGTTCTGGATTAAACGGATGTTGAACAAACTTCTCTGCCGTTAACTGCGGCCTGTTCAAATACCCTTTTGCAAGTCCGGCTCCGCTTATGCACAATTCACCCGGAACCCCTATAGGCGAAAGCTGGTCACTGCCACTCAGAATAAACACGTTGGTATTCGGCAGTGGTCGACCTATAGGAATATTGGAATACATCTGATCTATGGTAAAACTTGTGGTGACGACTGTATTTTCAGTTGGTCCATAATTATTTACAACCTCATAGTTTCGGGATTCAAAATAATTCAGCTTGTCTCCCCCCGTCAGCAATGTTCGAAGGGAACGATTCTCCTGCCGGATAAACTGCTCGCAAATCGCTGTAGGCAGGAACGCAATACTAATCTGATGCTGATGGAAGTAATCATTGATGCGCACCACATCCAGCCTGATTTCATCCTGAATCAGATGTACGGAAGCTCCTGACAACAGGTATGGGAACAATTCCCACACAAAAGCATCAAAGCTCAAGCTTGCATAGCTGGCACTGCGATCAGCATCGGTAATCTGATACCGTTTATGATGCCATGTACACAAATGAACAAGCGATTGGTGTGAAACCATCACTCCCTTGGGCTGACCTGTGGAACCTGATGTGTAAATGACATAAGCCAGATCCCGACTTTGCCCCCGTATTGGTTGCAAGGAAGAGGAGACCAGAAATTCGTCCGTTTGCAAAAGTTCAGTCTGCAAATCAATGAGATGGACAGAGCTTTCTTTTCCCTGAACGACATGTTCAAACCGTTCCTTCGGTGTTAATACCCATTGGGTCTGACTGTCTTCAAGCATGTAATGGATACGATCATTTGGATAGGCTGGGTCAATGGGCAAATATGCTCCGCCTGCTTTTAGAACCGCCAGCATTCCGATCACCGCATCGATTGAACGCTCTGCGAGGACCCCGACGATGTTGTTATCACGCACTCCTTTTTTCCGTAGTAGATCAGCAAGCTGTTCACTTCGTTGGTTCAACTCGCGATAGGTTACATGATTTTCGCCCATCACCAGAGCAACATGATCCGGTGTACGTCTCACTTGCTGTTCAAAGAGCTCATCCACAGTTTGATGCAACGGATACTCCATAGATGGTGAATTAAAGGTATGAATCAACTGATCTCTTTCTCTCGGAGACACACTTTCAATCTCGCTAAGCGGCTGTTCCAGACCGGATATCATGTTGCCTACTAAGGCAATATAGTTTTCACTCATGCGCTGAATGGTTTCCTGACCAAACAAATCGGTGGAGTACTCCACGTTAAGCACGATTTCATTTTCAAACTCAAGGATGTTGAATGTCAGATCAAATTTTGCATTATCCAGATTAAACATGACAGGCGACACCTGCATACCCTCTTTTTCACGAGTAAACAGCGAAGCGTTCTCTAGCGAAAACATCGTGTCAAACAACGGATTACGATTGAACTCACGCTGCGCACCTGTTTTTCGCACCAGTTCATCAAATGCATACTCTGAATGTTCAAAGGCTGCTACGGTTGATTGTTTGATTTGCTCAATAAACTGTCTGACCGTATCCGATTCGTTCATCTGGTTTCGCAATGCAATGGTGTTCACAAATACTCCAAACATATGTTGTAACGGCTCATGCAGACGGCCAGAGGCAGCCGTACCCACAACCAGGTCTTTCTCATGTGTATACCGGTGCAGTAATAGGAAATAGGCACTAAGCATCACCATATACAACGTTGATCCGGTATCCTTGGCAAGCTGCCTGATGTCGCAGGTCAGGCTCTCGCCCAAGTGATTGTAGATGTTGTTTCCTTCATACCTGTTAACTTCAGGTCGTTTGAAGTCGTACGGAAGCTCAGGTGTTGGCGGGGTACTACTATATATATCCAGCCAGTACGCCTCCTGTTTCGCCATCTCATCCGAATGACTGTACTGTTCCTGCCATGCCGTATAATCCTGATAATGCACATCAACGTCTGGCAGAATTGAGCCACTGTAGAGCTCCAGCAATTCGTTCATCAATATGCCTTGAGATGTACCGTCAGCCACAATATGGTGGAAATTTATAATAAACAAATGACGTCCATGGCCAATTCTCACCAGTTTTGCCCTCATTAAAGGAGGCTGGCGGAGATCAAAAGCTTGAGTGGACTGTTTGCACAGGTTGCTTGTCAAACGAACGAGTTCATGGTCATTTGTATCGAGTTCTCCAAGATCATCATATTCAAGTTCAAAGGCTACGTTTGTATGAACCGTCTGAATAAGCTCATCCTCTATCACTTCAAATCCAGTTCTCAGTATTTCATGCCTCTCAATAAACGTTTGAAGCGCTCTCTCAAGCCGTACGAAGTGTACTTCTCCTTCCATAAGCAACGCCATGGGAATGTGATAAGCTCCCCTATTATTTTCAAGCAGCGAGAGGGTGTACATGCTTCTCTGGGCTGCAGAAGCCTTATACCGGTCACGGCGACTTAACTTCTCAATGATCACAGCAGGTTTGACATGTGCTTTGGTAACCAAGTATTGTTCCAAGCTGTATATCGTATCATTTCGGAACATTTCACCAATGGGAACTTCAACATGAAGACGCTTCTTCACTTCAGCCACCATTGCCATAATTTTCAGCGAATCTCCGCCGAGATCAAAACAGCTTACGTTCAGGCCAATCTGCTTCAAGCCAAACACATCACTCCAGATCTGAAGCAGCTGTTCCTGAATGGAATTGACAGGCTCTGTATCCACTACAGCATGTTCACGAACAGTGAGTTGATGCTGCCTTGCCACTTGTTCAAGTGTCGCTTTGTTGACCTTGCCATTGGCAGTAAGCGGAACTTCATCTACATTCAGGAACATGGACGGAACCATGTAATTTGGTAATTTACTTTGCAAAAGGGCTTTCAGTGGCAGTGTGTCCACATCCTGATCTGTAACAACAAAGGCAACAAGGCTCTTGACTCCGTTCTCGTCAGCAACATCAATAACGGCTGACTTTTGCACATCTTCAGCTTGCAAAAGTACGTTCTCAATTTCACCAAGTTCTACCCGATAACCTTTGATTTTGACCTGGCTATCTTTTCTGCCCAGGAACTCCACATAACCTTCGGATCGAAGGACACCAAAATCGCCTGTCTTGTAGATGTACCCGAACTGTGGATGAACAATGAATGACTGTCTTGTTTTTTCCTCGTCATGAAGATAACCGCTTGCTACACCGCTTCCTCCAATGTACAATTCCCCCTCAACATCTACAGGGCATGGTTGAAGTTGTCTGTTCAGCACATGAATTTGTTGATTGGCTAGTGGTCTACCATAAGGGATACTCTTCCATTGCTCAGACACTGCCGTGATTGGGTAATAGATGGACCATATCGATGCTTCAGTGGCTCCTCCCAAACTAACCACCTCAGATTCAGGAAATACGTCTACTATTTTCTGAGGAAGCCGCAGAGATATCCAGTCACCACTAAGCAATACCAGACGAAGGTCGTTGTTCTTCTCTCCCGGTGAATACAGATCAACACACATGTCCATAAGAGCAGGAACCGAATTCCAAATGGTGATTTTTTCTTGTTCCATCACGTTCTTGAGCTGAAACATGTCACGCTGATCATCAATAAGAACCAGGCAAGCCCCGCTGCTGACTGCGCCGAAAATATCATAGACGGATAAGTCAAAACATAATGAAGATATGCCCATCATTCGATCACTGGATGTTACGTTGAATCTTTCATTCATATCCAGGATCGTATTGGCTGCTGCGCCGTGCTTGATCTGCACACCTTTGGGCTTGCCCGTGCTGCCAGAAGTAAAAATAACATAGGCCATATCATCATTCGTCACTCTGCTGTTTATGGATTCCGCAGAGTAGGTTTCTAACGATTCCGTCTCATATAGCTCTGGCATGATGAAAAATTTACAGTTGGCCTTTTCGCGAATATATTGCTTACGCTCCTCCGGATAGTCCGGATCAAGCGGAATATAAGCTGCTCCCGCTTTGAGCACACCGAATATATTCACAATGGTGTCAATGCATCTCTTGCCATACACACCAATATAATCGCCCCGCTGTACTCCGTGATCGATCAAATACCTAGCTATCTGATTCGATCTGCGTTCCAACTCTATGTAACAAATGGAACGTTCATGATGCTGAATCGCCACCCGATCTCCTAATCTGGTCGCTGTTGCAGTTAACAGGTCATGCAAAGGCTTCAGAGTAAACGGTTTGCTCGTATCGTTATACTGTTTGATGAGTTGCCTGCTCGCTTGACTTAACTCAAGCTTGGTAACTTGTGTTGCAGAGATCACTTGGTTCAGAATGTTCAGATACTGCTGGAACATAGATTCAATCACTTCTTGTTCAAACAATTGATCCACAAAGTCCCATGTGATATACAAACCGCCATTGATTTCATAGACCTGATTATCAATATAAACCTGTGAGGTTCTTGTACTGAAATACTTGATCTGGTCAAAGTTAAACAAAGCGTCAAATGAATCTTCCACATTTTCATTTAAGACACTTGTAAATACAATTGGCATGACTGCTCTTTTGTGCATATCATGTTTTTTGCCCAATTGTCTTATAAAATCAACGCCATCATAATGTCTGTGATCCAATGCATCCAGCAATGAATGTTGCACTGACTCTGTAAATGTCCAGAACGAATTCAGAGATTTTTGGGCATCAATATCCAGCAGCATCAGCGTTGTAAAGTCTCCCGCCATCCTCTTCACATCTTCATGAAACGGAATCCGGTTAAATACGGTCAGGTTGACCCCAAATCTCTCCTGGTTTGACCAATGCGCAAGTACATAGGCATAGGCTGAGCATAAAATGGAAGTTGGGGTAACGTTATGCTGCCTTGCCTGCTGTTTAAGCTTGTTCCAATGTTCACCCGTTATAAAGTTCGAGAATTTGCTGAATTGGGGCACGTTTATGTCTGCCGGATTACATTTGAGCGGCAAAGTCGGAGAACCCGGAAAGTCTTCCAGCTTGTCCATCCAGTAGCGCTGATCCTTGAAATAACGTGCAGACTGTTTGAAACGTGCCATTGCCTGAACGTAGTCCCTGAAATTATATTGAAGCTCCGGCAGCTCCTGATCCCCGTTCGCATAGAGCCATTTGAATTCCTTGATGAGCAGTTTCAAGCTGCTGTCATCACAGATAAGCGGGTCCAGATTCAGAAAAAAATAATATTGATTCTCTGACATCCGGTAAGCTTTCATTTCAAATAATGGCCAATCGCTTGGAACAATCACTTTTGTCATCATTCGTTGTCTCTCTGCTTCCATTTGCGAGCTACGATATGCCGTATCCCATTCTGACACGTCTATCACTTCTACCGTGTATAACGGTGGACTTTTCAATATTTGCTGTGTCCCGTTCTCGTACACAACTGTTCGTAATATAGGATGCCTATTGATCAATTTCTGCAAAGTTGCATTAACCAAATCCATATCCGCCTCGGCCTCGAATTCGACCGTAAAATTGGTTGCAGCTCCACCCAGCTCAAATGCAGGGTCACGTCCAATCAAATAAGCCAGCTGAATACCCGTAAGACCAAATGGCTCAAGCATATTGGCAGGATCACCTTGATCCGTAAAGTAAGCCTCCGTGTTATCCTCATCATTATTTTCTTCCAAAAATGTTGCTATATTTTGGATCGTTCCAAGACGGAAAAGCTGGTTTAATGGCAGACTTGCACTTAAATCCTCATTAATCCGTGCAATCACTTCAATGGCATTAAGGGAATGACCGCCCAGATGTGCAAAACTGTCATTTACACTCAATTGCTCGATCTGTAGTACATCCTTCCAAATCATGGACAGGTGTTGTTCCAACTCTGTTGTCGGAGCAACGTATTCCCTGCCTGAATGGATGCTGCTATCCGGCTCAGGTAATTCACTTTTGTTAATCTTGCCATTAGCAGTCAACGGAAGCAGCTCCAGTTTGACATAATAGCTTGGCACCATATACTCCGGTATTCTCTGTTCCAGGAAAAGACGCAGCTCCTCAATCGAGCTTTCTTGGGTCAACACCATATATGCACACAGATAGGCATGGCCTGCATCGTTTGTTCGCATCATGACAAATGCCTCTGCTACCGCATCATGCCGGGACAAATGGGTTTCAATTTCACCCAGCTCGATCCGAAAACCACGAAGCTTCACCTGTTGATCCATTCGATCCAAAAATTCAAGGGTATGCTCAGGCGTCCAGCGAACCAAATCACCCGTGCGGTACATCCGTTCTGATGTAAATAAGGGATGCGGAATGAATTTTTGTTCTGTGAGTTCATCGTTATTCAAATAACCGAGCGCAAGTCCATCACCGGATATGCATAATTCACCGGTTGCTCCAACAGGGACGGGATGATCATGCTCATCCAATACCAGAACGGAGGTATTAGCGACTGGAATGCCAATCGGCACTGTAAGCGCTTCCTTTTCGATTTCATTTACAGGATAATATGTGGCAAAAACCGTGCTTTCCGTAGGTCCATAAACATGAATAAGCTTATCGCTCCCCATATAATCAAGCGCTTTTTTTACATGTGTTAACGAAACTCTTTCCCCGCCAAAGAGCACTTTGCGAACCGATTGGAAGCAGGATATTTCACGTTCCACGATAGCATTAAAAAAAGCAGTTGTGATGAACATAACGGTAATCCCATTTTTTTTAATGGAGCGGGCCAGGCTGGGCATGTGAAGTGCCTCTTCCTTCTGAATAATGACCAATCTTGCTCCGTTCAGTAGGGCTCCAAATATTTCAAACACCGATGCATCAAATGAATAGTTGGACATCTGAAGCATGCGGTCCTGCTCCGTAATGGTGATGTAATTGGTATTACATACAACACGAATGGCTGATCGATGAGAGATCACCACTCCTTTGGGGAGACCCGTTGATCCCGATGTATAAATGATGTAAGCCGGATCTTCTGCCTGATTAATATCCGTCAATGCATCGGATGGAAAGTCACAATAATCCTCAATGGTGGGATGAATAACCTCCAAACCGATACATTCTATGTAATTCTCTTCAGGATGAGATGTCAGCAGCATACATGCCCCACTATCCTTGAGCATATAATTCACTCGTTCCCCAGGTGTTTCGGAATCAATCGGTAAATAAGAAGCCCCTGATTTGAGAACGGCTATTAAAGCAATTATCATTTCAGGGGATCTCTCTAACATAATACCGATTATTTTGTCGCGGTCTGCTCCCTTCTGACGAAGAAGTGCGGCAATCTGGTTTGAATACTGATCTACTTCCTTGTACGTATATTGAATGGTGTCTGAGGCTACCGCAATGGCATCGGGATGCAAGCGGGCCTGTTCTTGAAATAACTGATGGATGGTATGATTGCGGGGATAGTCTGTTCTATTCTCGTTCACTGTCGGATTCTCTCTGATATTGGAATGTCCAGTAATCATAACGATATCCTTCCTTTGCAAGCAGAATACTTTTATTATATTATCCTAAAATTTCCATGTCAATCTATTTACTTATTTGCTTTATTAAGTAAAATGAAAGTAAAATTTGGCGAATATTCTGAGCATAACTCGACAGATTCTAGTATACATGCTACTCTATTTTTGTATAATTTCCTTTATTTTTCAAAAAAGCCGTGATAAAAGGAGGAAACCACTTGTCAATACCTGTCATTGATGTAAATGATCCAACCACATTCTATAATGAGAACTTCTTCGGTAATCCGTATGACGTGTATCGACAGCTGATTCAGCAAGGCGAAATTCACAAAGTGAATCTGTATGGAGGACTTTGGTACATCGGTGGATATGAAACCGTAAACAAGTACATTGCAGACCCACGCATTTCCCATAACACGGCACAACAATATTGGGCAGTCCAGTTTTCGGAGCAACAGCTCTATGGAATTCTGGAGTTTATTCGTCTGTTTTCAATGTGGATGTCCCTTCAGGATGGCACTTCTCACATCAGATATCGCAAAATGTTAACCCAGGCCTTCTCCGTGTCGGTCAAAAATCTGGCTCCCTACATTATGGATCTGATCGACGACTCTCTTGATGAAATGGAAGGAAAAGAAGAGGTGGATTTGATTCGGGATTATGCTTACCCGCTTCCCACCAAAGTCATTATGAAACTACTGGGTCTGCCTGAGGAACAGTATGAACGTGTGGCCGAATGTGCAGATAGTCTCGTTCACTTGTTCGGTTCCATGACGGTTACATATGAGGATGTCACGCGTGCACAAAATCTTTTGGTTCTGTTGACTGCCTATTTGACAGATGTGATTGAAGAACGAAAAATACATCCTCAGGAAGATTTTATTACTTATCTTATAGAAGCAACTGATGATGATGGTGTGCACCTGACAATTGAAGAAATTCATGCGCAATGTGCCATGCTGCTCTTCGCCGGACATGAGACCACACGTAATCTGATTGGGAATGGCATGTTTACACTGATGAAACATCCGGAACAACTTCAGAAATTGAAAGACTCTCCAGGTCTGATTAAAAGCACCATTCAGGAAGTCCTTCGCTATGAAAGCCCTGCACAGATTACCGTAAGAACCGCCCTTGAAGACATGGAAATTCTGGATCAGCAGATTAAAAAGGGAGAATTGATCATGTTCTGCTTCGGTTCAGCCAATCATGATCCGCGAAAATTTACCGATCCTCATCTATTTGATATTGAACGCAATGAAGCGCGAAATCTGGCCTTTGGTGTAGGAATTCATTCTTGCATCGGTGCCCAGTTGGCGATGATGGAAACAGAGATTGCCATGAGCCGCCTAATCGCAAGGTATCCTCATATGGAATGGATTCAGGATGAGCCCGAATGGCTTCCCAATGTAGGCTTTCGTGGTCTTCAACGACTGCTTGTCCGCTTGAACAATAGATGACCATTATGTAAGATCGTAAGATCATCAAAAAAAAGCGTCGCTCATTCATGAGCAACGCTTTTTTTGATGATCTTATTTAATCTGGTTTTTGGAACTCTTGCGTGGGACTCTTACCTTGGTACTTTTTTTGAAGGATTGAATGTCTTTTTCCGTAACCCCTTCACTTGAATACAACTGCTTGCAGAAAGCACCTATTCGATCAGAGCTTGCGGGATTGGACAACAGTAACATATGGTTGGATACATCGATGTCAAACAAATTAAAATTCGGAATGTTCTCCGCCCATATACTCCAATAGGTTGAGTTGTTCAGTTCGATGCAATCTTCCTCCGTGACAAAGTAAGGCTCAAGTTCACCAAAGAAGTGTCCGCTTTGATTGCGGAAATAATAACATGCCACAGCATCTCGATCTGCAAGCGATTGAACTTGGTACTGATCTGCCTGATATGCCTGCTGAACCTTGACACATTGCTCAATGAGCTGCTGTAGATGCTTCTCATTTTTGAAAAGCCCTCTGGATTCCGCAATTTCTGTTAAGTGTTTAAGAAAATCCTCATTACTTAGTTCCATATTGATTTCATCGCGGTGAATTAACGTGTCTGCAATTTTCTCCGGTTGATGAAGAATCGAAGACATTAGCGACATATTCACGGATTGTAAAATATAACCTTTGTCCGACGAAGTCATTTCGTCTTCATCAGAGAGATGGATGGAATCGAGCATCACCACGCTGTTTACCTGGTCACCCTGATTCTGAAGTAACCTGCACACCTCATATGCAATCAGGCCGCCAAGAGAATAACCGCCAAGATCATATGGCCCTTCCGGCTGAACGGTTTTTATGACATGCACATAATACATTGCCATGCCTTCGATCCCATATAACGGAGAGCGGTCAGTCGTCCAGCCTCTTGCCTGGATCCCGTAGAAGGGCCGTGTACACCGGGATGCAATAACCTGATAACCTTCCACCCCACCCATTGCGGCGTGAAACCAGAAGATGGGTCGACCTTCAGAAGCATGATTCAGCCGAACAAGTTCGGGGAATTGTGACCATGACTTAACAATCGAATTCAAAGTACCATTTGTCTTCTCCTCCGGTCCGGTGACGATAAAACTTGTTGGCTTGCCCTGAAGCGTAGGGGTCTGATTTATTCTGTCTGTCAGACTTGCTATGATGTCTGCCAAAGTCAAACAATGTTGCAAATCTGCTGCATTGATTTCAGGATTCAGCTCGGTTTGCAATCGTTGAATCAACTGAATAAACACGATGGAGTCCATTCCATATTGCACAAGAGGTGTTGATTCCTGAATCTCACCGCTTTCCAAGCCAAGCAGATTCAGGATGATGGCTGTGATCCTGTGTTCCAGTGATGTATTCCCGGCTACATCTATACTGGAATCAGGAGCTCCTTCCTCCAGGCTGGAAACGACTACAGATTTAGCATGAGCAAGAGTATGAGTAAGGTCAACCCAGCATCTTCTCTTTTCAAATGGATACCCAGGCAATGAAATGATTTGAGCAGGCTTTCCTTCATACAGACCTTCCCATGAAACGTTGCCTCCTTTGGACCAATACAGTGCAATTTTATCAAGGCTGCCATCAGCCATGAAAGCTCTCAATATTTTTTCGCCAGCTCTTCCTGACAACAGCTCCTTCACTGCCGAATCTTCTTCTGCCCTTCCAGTAAACATCGGACAAGAATCAACCCAGTTTTTATTTGGCTTTTCCGCTTTCAAAAACTTCTTCAGCCCTGTAATGAGCTCTTTTTTATGACTCACAATTAGAGCCAAGCGATCCGGCATCGCTTCTCTGCCCACTTGTAGCGTGTACGCCACATCCCTCAGGCTCATCTCGTTATTTAATATGACTGTATTAAGGAGTTGCTGCGCAGCGGCCTGCAAGCGTTCCTTGTTCAACGCCGATAGAATGACAACTTGGGCCACCGAATCTTCGCTCACTGCATCATTTTGCTCTGTTTCAGCGGCTACGTACTCTTCGATAACCACATGTGCATTTGTCCCGCTGATGCCTGTGGTGCTAATCGCTCCCATTCTTGATACATTCAACGACGTTCTCCACGGTCTGTTTTCTTTATTGATATTGAGGTTGCTGCCCATGCTCATGTTGATATGCCGATTAGGCTCTTCATAGGAATGCAAAGCCGGAATTGTTCTATGCCTCATGGCCATCAACATCGTTATGAGGCTAACCAAACCGGATGCCGCAAAGGTATGTCCGATTAAAGGTTTTACGGAACCAATCGCCACGGATATGTCCTGATCGTTGTAAGAACCATATACGTTGGATAATGCCTGCATCTCAATTGCATCTCCTATCGGTGATCCCACACTTTGCGACATGATGAACTGCACGCTACGTGGATCAATCCGATACCGTTTGTGCACCATTTTCATCAACTCTGCCTGTGACTCAGGATCAGGCGAAGTCAATCCATTGGTTCGTCCGCTGTAATTAACACCACTGCCTCTAATTGTGCCATAAATATGGTCTCCGTCCCGAATGGCCTGTTTCAAAGGTTTGAGCACCAACGCGGTCACAGCCTCACCAGGCACCATTCCGTTAGCATGTTCGTCAAATACGCGGCACTGGCCATCGGGGGATAACATGCCTGCCCGATGGAGAGCTGTGTGCAGCATGGGAGACAGTATCAGACTCACAGCCCCGGCCAAGGCTGTGTCGCACTCTCCGCTCCTTAACGCCTGACACGCCTGATGAAGAGCTACCAGCCCTGAAGAACATGCGGCGGTGATCGCCATATTGGGCCCTTTCAGATCCAGAACATATGCAATACGGGCCGCAAGTGTGGCATTTTGATTACCGTTAATCGATCCTTTCTCTGCTGTCAAATAACCATACTCGCCTTCTTCAACCCCAACGTATACCCCACAATTCTGGCCACGAATACGATCCCCCATATAACCGGCATCCTCCAGAGCATGCCACGCCTCTTCCAGAAACAGACGTTGTCTGGGGTCCATCATCGCTGCTTCGTTCGGTGAAATCTGGAAAAACATCGGATCAAAACGATCGATATCCGCCAAATAACCTCCCCATGCAGGAATATCAGCATCCTTATTGGTTACATCCTTCCCGCCTTCTGAGGTCCAACGACTGCGGGGCAATCTCGATATACATGAAGAACCTGATTCAACATTTGTCCACAAATCCTCGATGTTGCCTGCCTGCGGAAACCTTCCGCTCATGCCGATGATGGCTATAGGTTCTTCCCTGTGAAGTTCAGTAGGTTCAGGGACAGGATGATCCATTGATCCGTCAAGCTGCTCCATTACAGATGGATTGGTGTTTCTGTCTGTATGGGAGTGATCCTGTATTTGTGTTGGATATGCGGTTGACATCATGCTGTACCTTGCTTCCATTTCTTCGGAAAAGGATGTGATCAGATGCTGCGAAAGTCTGTTCAGGGTGCCATGTGCAAAAAAGACGGTCGGTGACAATTCAAGCCGGAATTGCTGGCTCATAAGCTCAGCGAATTCTGCCAGACTGATCGAATCAAAACCATAATCCGCCAGATTCCGGTCTGGGTCCAACTTGGTTGCTTCCATTTTTAACAGTTGGGCAGCCCAGTCTCTCAGTTCTTGCACTACACATTCCTGTAAAGTCTTCCTTAATGGTGAATGTGAATTCCTTATTTGGGCCTGATCCTGCTTTGTCGCTTTTATGCGCAATCCAGGGGAAGACTGCTTGGAAACCGGCATGTCCAAGCCCAAAAAACGATGTATCCGGCTTGCCCTTCCCGCCAGAGCAAGCTGATGTGTACCGGATTGTCTGATCACCTGATCAAAAAAAGCGATCCCCTCATCCTTTTCCAGAAAACGCAATCCACTTGTTCTCAGATACATGTCCGTACCTTCTGACGTTCTGGAGCCCATTCCACCTTCTCTCCAAAGTGGCCATAAAATGGCGATTGTACGAATATTCTGATCCTGCATCTGGGCGTACGCCATCTGAAAACGATTGGCCACAGCGTAGTCACAGGAACCAAAGTCCCCCAGCAGCGCCGACGAGGATGAAAAATAACAACGAAAAGCCAGAGGTTCGTTTTGCAATGCTTCCTCCATCACAAGTAATCCTTTAACCTTGGGACGTAACACTTGATCGAACTCTTTTATGCTTTTGGACAGCAAGGTTCCCTGACTTTCCATTCCGGCGGCATGGACCCATCCGTGGATATCGCCACATTGCATTTTTGCGGATTCCAGAGCCGTTGTTACTTCCGCCGCTTCACTCACATCTGCCTGAACATATATGACCTTATTGCCATTTTTTCCAAGGTCCTTGAGCAATTGCCTGTTCATCTCATCCAGCGGAGATCGCCCCATCAAAACAAGATTGATTCCCTTTGAAGCCCAGACTTTTGCGAAAATAACACCCAATCCGCCAAGTCCACCAGTAATCAATACAGTCTGTCCAGGCTTCGGATAAAGGGTATACTCATCAGCATGTTCCGTTAAATCAACTTGCTTCATTCGACTTACCAAACGACGTCCATGCTCAAAACGAACACTTTGTGGCGATTCCGATAAAAGTTCATCCCACAGCAGGTTCGACAGGTCCGCAAATGCCAACATATCCGAGTTCTGTCGTGCCTGCGAGCTGCATACGGTTAATTTCGTCTTCTTCATACTCAGACTTATTGAACGTTCAAAGCCAATCCATGAGTCGAGGTAACACTGATCCAGCGCAGTGGCATGTTCTCCAGCCAGTAAAATACGTTTGGGTTGTATATTCTCCATAACCATCGCTTGGATCATGTGTACAATCGGACTTGTATCACGTAAATATTGGGCATCATCAAACGGCCACAGATACAGAACCGCATCAATATGATCTCCTTGCTTGGCGATCACGCGAAATTGTTGACAGTATACTTCCCGATCCATTTCCCCTGCCTCCAGGCCTGTTTCTTCAACAAAATAGACCTCGGTATCTGGACTGCGGCGAGCCAACATTTCGCGAATGATGGACTGTTTGTTTTTATCGGATAACAGACATATCAGTCCCCTGACATTTTCTCTGTCCAGCTTGGCCGAATCTGAGTCAAGGTGAGCGGATTCTTCCCAAATTTCCTGGAAAGAAAAAAGTTCCGTTGCTTCTTCCGATGGTACGTGCTGACTCTCAGAAACAAATTGTTGTCTTTCGGCCGGGGAACCCGATTCGAATTTTTGGGCGAACTGATACGGCACCCAATACTTTTCCTTAGCAAATGGATACGTGGGCAAGCTTAACCTGGAAGGTTTATCTTGATCATCTTTATATAAATGCTCCCAACGAACCGGATATCCCTTGGTCCACAGATCCAGCACCTTTCCATAGGAACCGTTTTGCATCCATTGGTTTACGATTTCCTCTGTGCCTTCGTCCATGTTAAATAATAATGCTTCTTTGCCACCTTGCAGACCCGCTTGGTACATTAAACCTTCTGGTAGTTGTTCCAT
Organism: Paenibacillus sp. SRL342; assembly: GCF_984798905.1. Classification (NCBI taxonomy): domain Bacteria; kingdom Bacillati; phylum Bacillota; class Bacilli; order Caryophanales; family Paenibacillaceae; genus Paenibacillus; species Paenibacillus sp. SRL342. The sequence continues at coordinate 2,978,442 of NZ_OZ481790.1, read as the reverse complement.
GCCTCCATCCAGTGCAGCGCTCAACTTTTCCTTCAGATCGGCGATGCCGGAAGTCAGCACACCCAACCGCTCCTCCATCGCATTACGTCCTACTTGTAACGTATAGGCCAGATCGCGGAGATCAGTATCCATATATGAATCGTACTGCAATCTCTTCAGCAACAAACGAACCTGCTCCTGAAGCTCACCTTTATTCCGTGCAGACAGAACAATCATTGTCGGATATTCAGGTGCCGCTGAGTGATTCGCCTCTTTTTTATCCAATTTTCCCGTATACTCTTCAAGAATGACGTGAGCATTGGAACCGCCAAAACCAAACGAACTGACCCCCGCTCGTCTTGGCATCGCCTTTCCGTCCGCGTTTGTAATCGGCTTCCATTCTTGCAGATCACGAACAAGGTAGAACGGACTATCCTCCAGTTCCACGTAAGGATTCACTTCATCCAGATGAAGATTTGGAGCCAGTTTTTGATGTTTTAATTGCAGTAGCACTTTGATTACACCTGCAATACCAGCAGCCATCTCCAAATGTCCTATATTGCTTTTTACCGAGCCTAGTCCGCAATGCGCCTCACCCATTTGTCTATCCCCTGTGTGTTCATACAGATTCCTAAACGTCGCTTTAAGCGCATTAACCTCGATCGGATCGCCCAAAGGAGTGCCTGTGCCGTGTGTTTCAATATAACCTACCGTTCTCGGATCAATTCCCGCTTTTTTGTACGCTTCAAATAACAATTCTGTCTGAGCTTTGGGGTTGGGTGCCGTTAATGAATTGGCGCGACCTCCATGGTTTTCGTTTGTTCCACGGATAACGGCATAGATATGATCTCCTGCTTCCTCGGCATCCTTGAGAGGTTTGATCATCAACATGCCGACCCCTTCACTTCGAACATATCCATCAGCCTGAGCGGAGAACGTTTTACACCGACCATCACTGCTCAACATACCTGCCTTAGTTAAGCTTATATATCCTTCGGGTGTCAAAATGGTATTAATACCGCCTACAACGGCTGCATTGCAATCCCCGTTCCTCATCGCCGTGACTGCGCGATGGATCGCAACCAGCGAACTGGAGCATGCGGTTTCAATCGGCTCGCTCGGGCCATGGACGTTAAGAAAATAACTCATCCGGTTCGGTCCAACCGAAGGTACAATTCCCGTGGACGTATAGCTATCCATAGCCATGCCTGAAGACGCGATGAGATTGCTGTATCCCGTACCAGCCGTTCCCACAAATATGCCCAGCTTGCTGCCAGATAGGCTTTGCGGAGCATATCCGGCGTCTTCAATTGCTTTCCACACATACAGCATTAGCAGCCGCTGCTGCGGGTCCATAAGTTCCGCCTCACGGGGAGAAATACCAAAGAATCCGGGATCAAATTGATCCACACCCTCAATAAACCCTCCCCAGATCATGTCGAGCTCCCCAGTCTCGTTAAAAGAATCCTTTTGATAAGCATACTTTTCCCGCCGAGACCGAGGAATTTCCGTAATGCAATCCCGCTGGGCTGCCAGATTGTCCCACAGCTCATCTGGGTCAGCAGCCATCGGGAAAATACCACTCATGCCTACGATTGCAATGCCTTGATCCTCCATGACGTTTGTTGGCTTCACCCTTCCCACGCCCGAGGCATGTTTACTTGTAAATTGTCGGAAAACAAGAGGTTCAGCTCGTTCAGTCCCACTCTTTGCTTGTGTGGGAACCATCTTGGATGAGAATCTCGTCAAAAATTGTTGTTGATAGGTACGTGTTACATATTGCGAGAAGGCTTGCAGCGTCGAATATTCAAAAAACAGTGCCGGGGTAAGACTCATGTTGAAATTCTCGTTAAGTGTGTTGGTCAGTTCCGTCAGCATGATGGAATCAAGTCCATACTCCCCAAGTTCAACCTCGGGATCAATGTGTGTAACCTGCACCTTAAGAAGTGACGAAATCATGGAAGCCATCGTTTCCCTGACCTTATCTTCAAGCCAGGCTGTATCCGTCTGTTCCTCTGGGATTGCTTGCTGTCCCGCATTCCGTGAGTCAAGAGCATCGGGGGAAGACAAAAACTTCTGTCTCAATCGAGTCACTTCACCTGCCGCAACCAGTACCTGACTTCTTCCACTTGCCAACGCCTGATACAGGGCTGCCGTTCCTTCTTCTTCACGCAGAGGATGCATGCCCGTCTGTTTTTTCAAATTGCGTAATTGCTGTTCATTGATCTGCATACCTCCCGATTCCCAAAGAGGCCAGTTCACCGATAACGTTTGTCCGGTCCGCTCTCCTCGGTGGACAAGCGTATTGCGATAAGCAGCAAAACGATCCATGAAAGCATTGGCAGCCGCATAGTCTGCCTGTCCAATGTTTCCTGTCACACCTGTACCGGAAGAAAATAAAATCATGACATCCAGGTCATCCCTCCGTGTTGCTTCATCCAGATAAACCGTCCCTGCAACTTTGGATGCCAGCACCTCTCTGCACTCTGCACCTGTTTTATTTTCAAGCAGACGGTCCCGGGTAATGCCTGCGCCATGCAGAATGCCGTTTACTTTCCCATACGTATGACGGACCATCGCCAGCACTGTCTGAACTTTTTCTTCATCCGCTACATCCATGGTCAAGTATTGAATGTGGGCAGGCAGTTCCTGTATCCTCTGCCTGACGGCAGTTGGCAACGCTGGAGACCTGCCCGTCAAGATGATCGTTGTCCCGGTCGCCTTGAATGCGATCTCCTGTGCAAAAATGGGTCCAAGACCACCGCCTCCTCCAGTAATAACGTATACGCCCCCATCTTGCCACGGATGGGGGGGCAGATGCTCATGGCCTTCTCGATTAGAACGCTCCCTGATGGAACTCACTGCCTCGGTGGATACATCCTGAACCAGTTCCTTCCATGATGCACGGTACAGTTGATTCTCCATATATCGCAAGTGATCCTCATTCGGCAAATTTGCACAGGACTTAAGCCGCTCCACCCATTGTTCCAGTGACGTATCACGCTGCATTTCAATAAGCTGGCAGCGTACCTGCGGATGTTCAAGCTGAACGGTACGGAGCAGGCCAGACAGCCCTGTCCACAGTCTGGATTGTTCTGCATCGTCAGGTATGACAACCTGAATGAATTTGCTTCCTTCATGACGAAGGCTCTCACCATCTTTGAACTGCTCCAGCAGGGCAAGCACATATGCTTCGTAACGTTGTACAAGGGTTCCTGCTGAACCGAGTTGTATCAGGGAAACCCCTGGCATTTCCTGTTTCAACATTTCGGTCATCGTGAAATTTGTCAACTCACCACACAGGATAATCCGGTGTTCGCTGTATGAAACCGGTACGGAAGAAGACATGCGGTTTGGGGCCGTTTCCCAGTGTGGCTCCAGAAGGATTACGCCTTCTACCTCGGGCATACTCACGGTGACTTGTTCCATCCAGATCAGAACCTGACCAGCGTCATTGGCTATGGCTACGTCCAGTCTAAGATCGGATCTAACCGCTCCAGTCGAATCATGATGTGGCGGCGTGCCCAGGCGAATCCATACCCAAACAGGTTGCCCATCCTGCAAAACCTCCAAGGAATGGATTGATTTTATGGTAATGGCTCCCCCGAGGTTCACTTGACCCTGTTGCCCACAGAGTTCACATAATCCAACTTGAATGACGTCTTTCAGCATTTCTGGATCAATGAACATGTTGGTAGATCTTGTAGTTTCTTCGGAACTGGAGATGTGTAGCAGTACTTCTCCATTCCCCTTATAACTTTGTTTCACACGGCCCGTCGTCTGTCCGCCAGACCATACATTGTCTGCGTTCAATGTAGCTGAGTTGAAATCCAACTCACACCGCTTGCGTATAACTTTCAGGTCAAACCTTGTTAGGTCGTAGGCAGAGCTTTCCGGTCTGGAGACTCTTCCCGTCGTTAATAACTGCCGTTCCTTTTTGTCGCCAGCACTGCTGATTTCGAAAAAAAGTTCTTTATGATCTTCTTCAGGGTAAATTTCAATTTGAATCTGTAATGGAAACGCCGTGTTCGGGATGTTTGTGTCATGCTGCACCCACTTCACATCGGATAATCTGAGCTTCATAACCGATTGCCCATCCCCGTCTGACGACTCCATGGCATGCTGCGCCGCCACACGAGCCATTTCCATACAGGCTACATCGGGAAAAGTCCGTTTGCCCGATGTAGCAGAAGTTTGCAAAAATGACTCGGTTCCAGTAAAAATGGAGCTATAGCGCTGTGAGTATAAATTAGAAATGTTACTGTGTAGAAGGGGATGCAGAACCCCTGCCGAGTTCGAATATTCATCTTCGAATGGCCGCGGCATTCGGGAATCAGGGATCGGAACCCAATACTTTTCTTGGGCAAACGGATACGTTGGCAGACTGATTCTGGCTGGTTTCTTCCCATCATACAGAGCTGACCATTGGACAATGAACCCTCTTGTCCAGATCTCTGCGACTTTGCCCAGCTTGCCACGCAGGTACCACTTATGGACCAGATCCTGCATTTCCTCATCTTCTGTTAGTGACAGGAGTGTGTCCTTGCGTTTGGCTTGCCCTCTGTACGTTTCAATCCCGTCATGACCTGTGACTGCTCCTTCATGCATGTAATGAGTCAGGCCAGTCGCCAATTCAGCCATAGTCCTCACAATCAGTGCCAATCGCTCCTCCATAGGCTCGCGTCCGATCTGTAACGTATAGGCCATATTAGCCAAATCGTTCTCTGCATACTTTCCTTCACGCAAGGCCTGAAGCAGTAAATTCACTTGTTCACGCAATCGTGCTTCGTTTCTGGCGGACAACACTACGATCGCAGGGTGTTGTCCGGGGATTTCTGTTGTATTTTTTTCATGATTCTCCCGATTCGGAATATACTCTTCCAAAATGATATGTGCGTTCACGCCGCCAAAACCAAAGGAGCTCACTCCCGCACGTCTAGGCATTTCCCTGCCATCGCTATCTCTCGGGGCAGCCCACTCTCTTGTTTCCCGCACAATATAAAACGGGCTGTTGTCCAATTGGACATAAGGGTTAATATGATCCAGATGCAAGCCTGGCACGAGTTTACGATGCTTCATCTGAAGCAGTACCTTCATGACACCCGCCACACCAGCAGCCATCTCAAGGTGTCCAATATGAGACTTTACAGAACCCAAACCGCAATGCGGTGTTCCAAGCGGTTCATCTCCTGATTGACGAGCCAGCTCTTTAAAAGCGGCCTTCAGCCCATTCACTTCAATTGGGTCACCCAGAGGTGTCCCCGTTCCATGGGTTTCGATATAACCAACGGTTCTTGGATCAATATCGGCTTTGCGATAGGCCTGGATCAATAGGTCAGCCTGTGCTTTCGGATTAGGTGCCGTTAAGGAGTTGGCCCGTCCACCATGGTTCTGGCTTGTACCCCGAATCAGCCCATAGATGTGATCTCCCGCTTGTTCTGCATCTTTCACCCTCTTTAGCATCAGCATGCCGACACCTTCACCGCGAACATACCCATTAGCCTGTTCGGAAAAGGTTTTGCAGCGCCCGTCTTCACTCAGCATCCCTGCACGGTTAAAGCTGATGTGCCCTTCCGGGGTCAGGATGGTATTAATACCGCCAACGATGGCTGCATCACAATCCCCATTTCTCATCGCTGTTACTGCCCGATGGATAGCAACTAGCGAGCTTGAACAAGCCGTCTCTATCGGTTCACTTGGACCATGTACATTCAGAAAATAGCTCATTCGATTGGGTCCTACGGATGGAACAATTCCGGTTGAGCTATACCCCTCAATAGCCATTCCGGAACGGGAAATCAGACTGCTGTATCCCGTTCCGGAGGTGCCCACGAATATACCCAGGTTACTTCCAGACAAGCTTTGGGCAGCATAGCCCGCATCCTCAATGGTCTTCCATACATAGAGCATCAGTAGACGCTGCTGTGGGTCCATAAGTTCCGCTTCCCGCGGGGAGATGCCAAAAAATGAAGGATCAAATTCATCTACACCATCTATAAATCCGCCCCATTTAATGTTGGTTTTATTCGATTCCTTTAGGGGATCACCATAAATGGACTTCCAATCCCAGCGTGACAATGGAATTTCGGTGATACAGTCTCTTCCTTCGATTAAATTTTCCCACAGCGCATCCGTATCCTGTGCCATCGGAAACCTTCCTGTCATGCCTACGATCGCAACAGGTTCAAACGTTGTTATCGCCTTGTCTGCTCGCTGAAAGGTTGGAGAGTTTCTTTTCTGAGCTTGATGAAAGCTTTCATCATTTACGGAAGTTCCAGCATTCTCAGCGTTCTCATACTGGTGAGCCATTTCAAAATTTTCGGATGACTTAAATCTGTTCTTCATTGTGGACTCAGACGAAATATGTGTTTTCTGGACATCTCCTGCCGAGGCAGGAGATGTCCACAGTTCTGCAAATTGATCAACATAAGTTTCCAAAGCATAGTCTGTAAATTGCGCTAACGTTGAATGTTCAAAAAAAACGGCCGGGGTCAGATTCAGTCTGTAGTTCTTGTTCAGGGAGTTACTCAGTTCGGTTAACATAATGGAATCAAATCCATACTCACTGAGCTCCACATCGGCTTCAATTTCCTCCGGTCGTACCTTCAATTGATCAGCCACAGCCTTAGTCAACATTCTGCGTGTCTTTTCATGTAACTCGGTATCAGCCTGAAGCGTGTTCCCGGACTCCTGAGACTCGCCGGAAGTCTGGGTGTGTTGATTTTGCGCCATTAAAGAGGTTAGTTGATTGGCAGCATCTTGCGGATTTAGTTTACGTGTTCTGATATCATTGTATATTTGATACAAGTCGTCTTTCATCCGATCACTCCTATTCCTTCATGAACGCTTCAACAAATTGTGACTCCGTTAGTTCCCCGTCCAGAACACGATTAACCAGTTCCGAATAGCGGTCGTCCCTGGGCTTATCCCCTTTGGGAGAAGCTGTATACATTGGGGAGGAAATACCTAGTGTTTGTGATTTTACAGTTCTGATCTTGCCCCGAATTCGTTCAGGGTTCCCTGCCATGACCATCACTCTGGAAGAAGTGGATGATAGTGCAAGGGTTAATGCCTCAATTCCCTGATTCGAATGCAGGGGTCTCATTCCCATTTGCCGCCACATCATTTGTTTGACAGATGAGTCCACCTTCATGCCGCCATTTTCCCATAGTGGCCAGTTTAAGGACAGTGTCCTGCCGCTTCGTTTGCCCTGACTCACCATCGTTTCCCGGTATGTTGCGAATAGGTCCATGAATGCATTGGCTGTAGCGTAATCACTCTGCCCCATATTGCCGAGCACGGCAGTTCCAGAGGAGAACAGAATGAAGAAATCCAATGCTTCCTTATGTGTAGAACGATCCAGGTGTATAGTGCCCGCCACTTTGGGTTTCATAACCTGACGCCATTCTTCCTCTGTCTTGGCAAGAAACAAACTGTCTCTGATTAATCCTGCTCCATGAATAACGCCGTGGATAGCGCCATAGACTTGTTTGATGCTACCAACAAGGTTCTCCACGGCTTCACCATCCGTTACATCAACCTGCAAATAGTCCACCCGTGCTCCCTGCTCTCGCAATACTTCAAGGGATTGTTCCATCAGACCGTCCATCGGTGATCTGCCCACGAGAACAAGTGTTGGATGCTTGGCTTGTGTGGCGATCTCTTGCGCAAATACAAGTCCAAGCCCTCCCATACCACCTGTAATGAGGTAAACACCATGATCACGCCAAAACCGTTTTTCAAGAACAGTGGACGGTTCAATCTCTTGCCAGTCTGCCAATTCCCGTCGACGACCCGTATAACGAATCCAGTTATCTTTAGGCTCGCAAACGTCCAACTTCAATAGCTGTAAAATATCTGCGTTATCCAACTGTTCGTCCATTTCAATCAACTGTCCCGCAACAGCCGGATATTCGAGTTTAATACTTTGCAACATACCCGACAGCGCAGCATACAAACGCTGCTCTCCATCATTAGGCACAACGGCCTGTATAATTCGCGGTTTATTCGATTCACTGGACAGTATCGTTTGAAGTTTACCAAACACCTGCAAGGCACCATCCTCAAACCACTTTTCGGCTGTGGCCATTCCCTGATCCAACCCAATCGGTATAAACGATGCTGACGGAAATTCAAGCTGCATCTCACTCAACCTGCAAGCGAGTGCACCACATAAAATAACGATATGCTCAGCGTCTGGAGTCTTCCAGCTCCGACCGGCTCCTTCCACCTCCATCTCCCGCCAATACGGCTTTAACAGCAGCATTTCAGACCGAGCGGTTGTGTCAGCACCTGGCGCTGTGGATTCTGGATCGGGAAGCTGTCTAGAGGAAAAGCCAATTAAACGAACACAGACACTTCCTTCTTGATCAAACAAATCAATATCAAACGTCATTCCTTTCCCATCCGAACTGGAATCGGAGCTGTAGCGCACCCATGTCCACATGTCTTGAGCACAAGCTTTATAGATCCGAACTTTCTTTAACGCAAAAGGAACCGAAGGCTGTGGTCCACCTGAACCATGTCCCGCCTTTTTCCCATCCACTTCAGGATGCTCCAGCATCATGCCAATAGAGGCCTGCAACGCGGAGTCCAATATACAGGGATGAAGGACATATGAGTTCATTTCCGGCAACAAATGCTCAGGCAGCTTCAGTTGGGCCAAAACTTCCCTTTCACCGATGAACAATTGCTGTATTCCCTCAAATGCAGGTCCGTACTGGATACCGGCTTGCCTAAATGCGTTGTAACAATCTGCACCCGTCCAGGTCGATCGGCTGCATGCAGCCATGAGTTCGTTCAGGTCATGAATTGGAGGGGATTCAGCTTCTTCATTCCATCCCAGCTGTCCTTGACTGTATACATGACGTTTCCCCTCAACCTGCTGGTCTTGCCGGTATATCTCATAACTTATACGTTGAGGATTTTCTGTGACAGGATGTAATCCGATTTCTACCTGAATGCTGTTAGGGATTGCTGCATCTCCATCCATGACTACGGGACTGATCCACACCACATTTTGCAGAAAAACAGGTCTTGTGCCGGCAACGGTAAGCTGCAATGCAGCCCGAGCCATTTCCAATTGGGCCACCCCGGGAAGTACGGAGATTCCATGAATAATATGATCCTTAAGGAAAAATTCTCTTCCATTGAAGACCGAGCTGAACCTTTGTTCAGTGAAATCAGACGTATTTTGTTGCACCAGGGGGTGAAGAGAAGCCCATGAGCGCTCCCGCGATGGCTGCTCTTCCTCTTGCTCTCTTTCCTTTGACGCCATCCAATATTCCTCTCGGGCAAAAGGATACGTTGGCAGGCTGATGCGTGATGGTGGTACATCGCCATACATCTGTCCCCAGTTCAGATCATAGCCCTGGGCATACAGATCAGCCAGCACATGGAGTATATCCCTCTGTTTCTCCGAGGACAAACTTCTTTCGGTGCTTTTGATAATCCATTCATCCCCATGTTCCTGTAACAGCTTTTGTCCAGTAAACCTTCTTGGCACCACGCCCTCAAACAAAACCCCTGACTTGGATTGCCCCCGCTGTTTCAACATGTATACGGCATCTTCCTTGGACTGCACAACCACCGCACAACGGTGTCGGAAATGCTGTCGTCCCTCCAGCAGAGTGTAGCTCATTGCCGTCAGATCCGGCATCTCTTCCCGTTCCAGTACAGCGATCATGTCCTCTACCTTGCGTTGTAGTGCTGCTTCCGTTTTGGCCGACAGTGCCAGCAAATAATAAGGTGACGCATAACCAGCCGTTCGTTTTTGTCCGCTGCCTTCATAACTTTCCACCACGACATGCACGTTGGTTCCGCTCATGCCAAAGGCACTTACCGCTCCCAGTCTCGCCTGCTCTGTTCGTGGCCAAGGCCGATTGCTTTTGTTCACATAAAACGGCCCCTCCGACCACCGGATATATTCACTTTCCTCTTCACAGTGCAGACTTGCCGGGATCGTCTCATGACGCATCGCCTGTACCAGGCTAATCAGGCTCACCACTCCCGAAGCGGCGAGGGTATGACCCAAATTCGTTTTTACCGACGTCAGCGCACAGGAGCCTGGCTCCATATTTCTTGATTTGTAGGCTTCCTGCAAAGCATTGATTTCAACTGGGTCTCCCAAACGTGTTCCCGTCCCGTGGGTCACAATGTACTGCATGTTCTCTGCCCGAATGCCGTACCGTGTATACACCTCATTCATTAGTGCTGTCTGTGCCACACCACTCGGCGCGGTGATTCCATTCGTTTTGCCATCATAGTTCATGCCACTGCCCCGAATGACCCCGTAGATCGAGTCTCCATCCGCCTCAGCCTGAGATAAGGTCTTTAATACAACAACCGCTATCGCTTCTCCCGGAACCATGCCATTGGCACGCTGGTCAAACGCATAACAGCGCCCATTCTCAGACAGCATGCCCGCCTGGGACATCGCTTCGAGTCCCTGCTCGGTAAGCAGCAGGCTCACCCCTGCCGCAAGAGCCGTGTCGCACTCTCCGGCTCGCAGGCTGGCACAAGCTTGATGAACAGCCGCCAACCCCGAAGAACAAGCCGTATTAATCGCCATGTTGGGACCATTCAGGTCCAGCAGATAGGCTAATCTGGCAGCCAGAATGGCATTGTGGTTGGATGTAAGCGGCCCGTCCAGACCGACAACTTGCAAATACTCGTTATTCTCCACCCCGACAAACATACCTACCCGGCCGGAGGAAAGCTGTCTTTTCCCATAAGCGGCATCTTCAAGCGCTCTCCAGGATTCCTGCAATAGCAATCGCTGACGCGGGTCCATGCTCTCGGCTTCACGCGGAGAAATTTCGAAGAAGCGTGGATCAAACTCCCGTACTCCTGGTACAAGACCGCATTTCCAAGGTTCACGCCCATTGTGGGTGGAAAACCGGTCCTCCGGTGCCATTCTTATCGCTTCCTGACCCTGACTGATCATGGACCACATCTCGTCCACATCTCGTGCTTCGGGGAACCGTCCGCTAATACCAATAATGGCAACAGGTTCCATGAATTGATCCATTTTATCCAGATTACGTGCAGTTGGACGAAGATCGGATGCAGGGAAGGATTTGCCGCCAGCCCATCTTCCGGAACGTCCGGATCGGTAACCTCGGTCCGCGACATTGGATTTCATGTCGGTCACGGCCTTCCTTTCCTCGTACATGCCTACTAGAACATCCCGATGTTCATTTTCCAGATATTCAGCCAATCCTTTCAATGTGGAATGTCCAAAGAAAATGGATGGTGTCAATTCTGCTCCGTAATGACGGCTCAACCGTCCTGCATACTCAGTCAAGCTGATGGAATCAAATCCAAACTCTGCGAGATTGGCTTGAGGGTCCAATTCTTCATGAGGTATCTTTAACAGCTCGCTTGCTATTTCTCCAAGCTCCCACTGCGCGCATTCAGCCACCGTTTTGCCACGCAACTCTACACGCAGCCCTAACGCAGGCGCCGCCTCATTCAAGACTGGATTCCCGACCTCATACGAAGTATGAGATGTGCTGGCCGGCTCCTCAGGTGTGAATTCAACACCCAGAAAACGATGTATGCGTTCCGGTTTCCCCGCCATAACGAGTTGGTGAGCGTAAGGTTCATTTAGAATTTTTGGAAATAATGCCACCCCTTCGTCTTTTTCCAGAAAACGTTGACCGCTGGTTTTGAGATACATAGCCGAAGCATTCTTTTCGCCTGTGCCCATTCCGCCCTCTCTCCAAAGCGGCCAGTTGATAGATACCGTGTGTATAGGACCCGTGCGATGCTGTTCTTGAGCATAGGCCATCTGGAATCGATTCGCCACAGCATAATCACAGGAGCCGAAGTCACCCAAAATAGCCGATGAAGAAGAGAAATAACTGCGGAACTCCAGCGATTCGTTACCCAGTGCTTTGTCCAATGCCAATGTTCCACGAATTTTGGGAGCAAGCACACGTTCAAAATCAGCTGCTGATTTATCCAGCACACTTACCCGACTTTCAATCCCGGCGGCGTGGATCAGTCCGTGAATAGTGCCAAATTTGCTTTTGACAGCCCGCACCGCTTCTTCGACTTGTTCCAGTACGGCAACATCAGCCTGAACATACATAGCCTGACTTCCCGCCTCGATCAATTCATCGAGCCTATGCTGCTTCACGGAATCCAGAGAAGATCGGCCCATCAACACCAGATTTACTCCCAGCGGAGCCCATGCTCTGGCAAAAGCGAGGCCAATTCCTCCCAATCCGCCCGTTATCAAATATGTCTTTCCTGGCAACACGTATTCTGTCCCCTGTTTATAATGCTCGGCAGGCGGGATTGGTCTGATACGGCTTACTTTGCGCAGATCATTCTCATACCGCACGCTACACCGCTGGTTCGACCTTAATTCTTGCCACAGCCGTTCACTCCACCTTTTCCAGTTCACTTCGTTACTGGATGGTTTATCGCTGCTGATCACTTGTAATTTCGTATGGGGCATAACAAGCCCAAGTGAACGCTCAAAACCAATCCATGCATCTAGGTAACAACGTTCGATTCCTGTTCTATATTCCCCGGCGAGCAGAATTCGGCCAGGCTTGATCTTCTCTGCTGCCAATGCCTGAAGCAAAAGTAAAATTGGCTTCGTGTCTTGCAGCAGTAGTGGCTCCTCTAGTGCCGACAAATGTAGTAGCGTATCCACATTCCCATATTGCTGGCTGATCTCCTGAAGCGCTTCCCTGTACTTCGCATGATGATCAAGATCCGTCTCTTTTTCCCACATTCCCGGATCGATGAAGACCAGCTGGATCTCAGGATTGTGATGTTTCATCAGTGAAATGAACCTCTCCTGATTCTCCTGACGGGAAAGTACACATAATATGGTCTGTGGGTTCTCTTCATGATAAAGTTCTGGCTCCGATTCTTCCCAGATTTCCTCAAAAGCCATTAGAAGGCTACCATCAGCGACCTCACGTTCTATCTCCTTTATTTCCATGTCCTCCGGCATATCTTTTGTCATCAAATTCTTTTGGACCTGTAATCCCGCCATGTGTGCAACTACCTGTTCTTTCTCATCACAGAAAGTAACATCCAGCCCGGAATCCAACTCCCTGATCCACATCCACAGCGGATGCTGCAAGTGATCTGCCGTAAACTCCATGGATTCCATAGAGAGCCAAGTATGTTTTTGTTCTTCACTCAGCACTTCATGTACACTCGACTCGCCGGCCTCTTTTGCTGGCATGGCCTTGTTAAGATAATCTGCTGCCTTTACTGATCTTGTCTCAAAGATGTTTGCTGCCAGTGATACAGCTTCAGTCAGTAACTTTGGAGTATATAACAAAGTCCGATCCTGAGCATTAATTTCAGCTGAAAGCTTTATTAACACTTCATTTTCGCCGGTATAACAACAAACAATGGATGATCCTTTAAGTTCTGAAGAAAGTTTTGCAGTCTCCAAATGTGTGCATCTTTCAGTGATGGACTGCATGTCCATAGGCGGACTCACGAATTCCTGTGATTCATATTCAATACGGCCCCTGCTCCACAACTCTTCATCACCGTCAGCTCGTTCACTGAATATTTCATAGATTAAAGATTGATCTGATTCTGGAATAATGGCCAAATGAACTTCCAGCGCCTGCTCTGTCACCACAACCGGATTGACCCATTGATGCTCGGTCAGCTTCATCCGGACCGGGGCCTGGTTCATCTCGCCCGCTCCCTTTAACGCATATTGCGCAGCAGCCCGGGCCATCTCCAAGTGGGCTGAATCTGGCAAACATTGGTAACCCGATTCCATAGGGTCATGTAACAACGGATCTTCCCGTGCAAAAACAGAGCTATAACGCTGATCGCGCAGCGTTGACGTATTCCGGTGTACAAGCGGGTGGAGCTTTGCTGTCAGAAGCTGCTCGTTCAACCGGCTTGCTTCAGGTGATGACTGGGTCACCCAGTATTCTTCCTGGGCAAACGGATATGAAGGCAAATGAATGCGTTCAGGAACAGACTCACCGTACATATTCATCCAATCCAATGCGTAACCCTGACAGTATAAATCCGCCAGCACATGAAGAATGTCACGGTATGCCCCGGTTGCGATCGCTTGAGTTCCATGCTGAAGTTGATGCAAAAGCTCATGACCGTGTTCCCGAACAATGCGCTGTTCAGTGAACTCCCGGCCCACTGTCCCGCGAAACATCTTCCCGTTATTTTCTTTCGTACCGAACTGTTTCCAGACATGCACAGCATCCGCCCGGGACTGTACAACCACCGCACAACGGTGACGGAAATGCTGTCGTCCCTCCAGGAGCGTGTAACTGATTGCCGCCAGATCCGGCTCCTCTTCCCGTTCCAGCACGGCGATCATGTCCTCCACCTTGCGATGTAGTGCCTCTTCCGTTTTGGCGGACAGTGCCAGCAAATAATAAGGCGCTGTATTTCCAGCCATTTGTTTTTGCCCGTTGCCTTCATAACTTTCCACCACGACATGCACGTTGGTTCCACTCATGCCAAAAGCACTTACCGCGCCCAACCTGCCCTGCTCCGTTCGTGGCCAAGGCCGTTTGCTTTTGTTTACATAAAACGGCCCCTCCGACCACTGGATATATTCACTCTCTTCCTCACAGTGCAGACTTGCCGGGATCGTCTCATAACGCATCGCCTGTACCAGACTAATCAGGCTCACCACACCGGATGCAGCGAGGGTATGACCCAAATTCGTTTTTACCGACGTTAACGCACAGGAACCTGGCGCCATATTCCGTCCTTTATAGGCTTCCTGCAAAGCCTTGATTTCGACCGGGTCTCCGAGGCGTGTTCCCGTCCCGTGGGTCACAATGTACTGCATGTTCTCCGCCGGAATGCCATACCGGGCATATACCTCATTCATTAACGCCGTCTGTGCCACACCACTCGGCGCGGTGATTCCATTCGTTTTGCCATCATAGTTCATGCCACTGCCCCGAATGACCCCGTAGATCGAGTCTCCATCCGCCTCAGCCTGAGATAAGGTCTTTAATACAACAACCGCGATCGCTTCTCCCGGCACCATGCCATTAGCACGCTGGTCGAACGCATAACAGCGACCGTCCTCAGACAACATGCCTGCTTGGGACATCGCTTCGAACCCCTGCTCAGTGAGCAGCAGGCTTACTCCTGCCGCAAGAGCTGTGTCGCACTCTCCCGCCCGCAGGCTGGCACAAGCTTGATGAACAGCCGCCAGACCCGAAGAACAAGCCGTATTGATCGCCATATTCGGGCCATTCAGGTCCAACAGATACGCCAACCGGGCGGCCAGAATGGCATTGTGATTGGACGTAAGCGGTCCATCCAGGCCAACAAACTGCAAATATTCATTATTCTCCACTCCTACAAACATGCCGACCCGACCGGAGGAAAGTTGTTTTTTGCCATAAGCGGCATCCTCAAGCGCTCTCCAGGATTCTTGCAATAGCAATCGCTGACGTGGGTCCATGCTCTCGGCCTCGCGTGGAGAGATTTCGAAGAAGCGGGGATCAAACTCTCGTATCCCTGGCACAAGACCGCATTTCCAAGTAGCATCCTTTTTACTGCTGGTGAATCGATCCGAGGGAACGGTCTTAACAGCCGTTTGTCCATTTACGAGAATCGACCACATCTCATCTACATTGCGCGCTTCGGGAAATCGTCCGCTGATACCAATAATGGCAACAGGTTCATCGGCCGCTTGCATTCGCCGTGTATCTCCCAAACGCCAGTACTTGCCAGATGCTTGTCTCTGGGCGTTAGGCTTTCGGGCTTTGGAACGATGCTGTGCCACTTTGCTTTTTAACGGTGCGGCTTGCTCTGTATGTTTTTCTCCCGTTTGAATGTCGTGATCTGCATATTGATCCGTGATGGTCTGCTCGAATTCTCGCTCCAGATAATGAGCCAATTCATGAAGTGTGGTGTGATCGAAAAATATGGATGGTGCCAGGTCCATTCCAAAATGCTGATTAAGAACCGTTGCATATTCAGTCAGGCTAATGGAATCAAATCCATATTCGGCAAGATTTTCATTGCCATCAATCAGTTCCCTTGGAATTTTCAACGTTTGGCCTGCCAGTTCCTTTAACTCCCACCTTACACACTCAGACGTTGTTAGGCCCAAGAGCTCCGGTCTCCGGCGAGAAGCCATGGAAGCAGATGAAGCTTCTTTGGAGAGGATCACAGTTTCTTTCTCGGATTCACCGAATGAAGATTCAAGTACAAATGCACCTGCACTTGTAGTTGCAGCATTCGAATGTACCGCTATTCCGTCGTTTTCTGTCCCCTGCGACATGGCTGTAAAGCCTGCTTCTAATCCCTGAATCTTCAACACTGCGCGTCCTTCTGATGAATACAAACGAATGTCCAACACTTCAAGTCCTGACGCCCCATTCATTCGCTCTCTTCTGTCTACTCTCGCCCAAGAAATATTTGATGCGCCTACTGCATCAAGTCTTTGAAGGGATTGAATGTAAACAGGACTTGAAGCAGAAATATCCAACTGCTGCTTTGCTTCATTTTCAATTTCTGTCCAGCCTAGCCCCCCATAAACGGCAAGGTGAATTGCATCTACTGGCAGTTTGTACACTGGTGGTATAGATAACACATCCGTTGCATCTTCAAACTTGATCAGAATATGGTCTTCCCCCACATATATACGTTCTACCGCATAAGGAGATGAGGACAAGGCTGACTTTGAAGCATGGTTCGCAAAAGCAGTGATTGACGAATCCAGCTCAGCGGTGTAGAGCATATCGATAGAATCAATTTCCAGAGCATCTGATCCTGTGAACTCTGAAGCCACCTTTTTGGCCATTCCGCTACTATATACGGGTTGAAATCCCCCTACATTTTCACCATATATGACGTATCCCACTGTTAAATGTGATTCGGATTGCAATGAGA
Organism: Paenibacillus sp. SRL342; assembly: GCF_984798905.1. Lineage (NCBI taxonomy): Bacteria > Bacillati > Bacillota > Bacilli > Caryophanales > Paenibacillaceae > Paenibacillus > Paenibacillus sp. SRL342. The sequence goes on along the minus strand of NZ_OZ481790.1, from coordinate 2,961,585 downwards.
TGTGTAACGGAAGTGGCTGATCAGACACATAAATAGGGTTGTCCCATATCACATCCTGCAATTGGATCGATAATGCTGATTCTGCTGAATCATGATCATCAGGTATGGCCAAATCCAGAGCTGCATAGGCGATTTCCAGATGAAGCAAGTCGGGCAATAATTTTGTTGTTTGCTCTTTATTGATATCCATAAGCATAGGCGAGTCCATTGTAAAGAGTGAAGTGTACCGTTGCTCTTGAAGATCCGAAGTATTGCTATGCAAAAGTGGATGGAGCATGGCTGATCCGTTCGTACCAACCGCGCTGGACGATACCAACTCGGTTTTCTTTGGAGCCCAGTAGCGATTTCGTGCAAACGGATACGCCGGCAGACTGACTGGGCGCGGGTGCTGCTGTCTGTTGTCCCCGTATAGCTCCATCCACTGAATCACTGCCCCTCGTGTCCACGCGTCCAGTACATGCTCATAACGACCTTGGGACAGCCAGCGTTTCACATTCTCTTTCATGTCTTCCTCATCGGTTAACCAACCCGCATGCTCCTGCCCTTGCTTCACATGCCCCTGATAGTACAAGTTTCCTTTGCCTGCTGGTTCCGCCTGTCCCACCTGTTCCACATAGCTGTCCAGCTTGGCAAGCAGCTCCTCCATCGTTTGCGCCAGCACACCCAGCCGTACCTCCATTGCTTCACGTCCGGTTTGCAGTGTATAGGCGATCTCCCTCACTTTCCAGCTGCTCTGCCCGGTACGGAGTGCATCTCGCAGCTGACGGGCCTGCACGACCAGCCGTTCCTCGTTCTTCGCTGACAGCACGATCATCCCTAGCACTTCATTTTGCTCGTTTTGCTCATTCATCTTTTCACGCGTCAGGTCGGGTTCCCGGTATTCCTCCAAAATGAGATGAGCATTCGCTCCACCTGCACCAAACGAGGAAATCCCCGCCCGTCGCGGTACGATCTGACCGTCCACTCTCGGACGTTCCCAAACGTCTAACTCCCGCTGGACCGTGAATGGGGTTTGACTAAAGTCAATATGCGGGTTGGTCTGCTGCACATGCAGGGACGGCGCCAGCTCTCCATGCTGTAATTGCAGCAGCACCTTGGTGACTCCCGCGATGCCTGCTGCGCTCTCTGCATGTCCGATATTGGATTTCGCTGAACCAATCGCACAGTAGGCCTCTTCCGACGGATCTTGCTGAAAAGCTTTACTCAGCCCCGCAATCTCGATGGGATCACCGAGCGACGTACCCGTGCCATGGGCTTCCACATAACTGATCGTCCGCGGGTCAACGCCCGCCTCACGCAAGGCCCGGCCGATGACGTCCGCCTGGGCGTTGGGATTCGGCACGGTATATCCGTTTGTTTTTCCACCGTGATTCAAGGCCGACCCTTTGATCACGCCGTAAATCCGGTCCCCGTCTGCAACGGCTCGTGCAAGCGATTTTAACAGGACCGCGCCCACGCCTTCCCCCGGCACATACCCGTCGCCCCCTTCACCAAAGCTCTCACAGCGACCTTTGCTGGACAGGAATCGTCCTTGAGACAACATGATATATTTGTTCGGGTGGACCGACACATTCACCCCGCCTGCGACCGCAACCTGACACTCATTCTGTCTTAAACTCTGGCACGCCAGATGAATGGAAGTCAGCGAAGATGAACACATCGTATCCACCGCCAGACTCGGTCCGCGGAAATTACAGAAATACGACACTCGGTTGGCGATGGACGCCGGATTACCGGAGAGCGCAATTGAGGACTCGGCCCCGTACAGTTGGTATTCTTCGTACATCACGCCCACGTACACACCCACGATGTCGGTAGCCAAACGCTCCCGCGTATACCCCGCATCCTCAATCGTCTCGTACACACACTGCATGAACAATCGTTCCTGCGGATCCATCATCTCAGCTTCCCGAGGAGAAATCTGGAAGAACAACGGATCGAATTCGTCCACACCGTCCAGAAATCCGCCCCAGCGTCCATAGGTCTTGCCCGGTGTGCCCGGCGCTGAATCATATACCTTCTCCTGGTCCCAGCGTTCAGATGGAATCTCGGTAATACTGTCCGTTCCACTGCGCAGATTCTCCCAAAACTCATGGATGTTCCGCGCTCCCGGGTACCTTCCCGCCACACCAATAATGGCAATATCCTGCTTCTCCTCATCCTCTTGAACCCGATTCGATGATTCAATTGGATTCAAAGATTTCAATGAATCAACGTTCTTCGACTCTGGATTAGTAGCTTGTTGATTCTTTAACGTCCTCTTTTGGCGTAAAATGCCCTTGGATTTAACGTCCTCTATCCCCGGATTCTGTACAGCAACCGAAGCACGAGATATACCATCGGATTCCTCAGGAAGTTCTTCCCCTAAAATGAGTCGCAATGGTTCATGATGGTGCTCAAGAAAATATTCGCTCAGAGCACGAAGGGTCTGATACTCGAAAAAAAGTGTTTTGGGCAAGAGGCCAAACTGTTCTTCCAAATTAGTGGTCATTTGCATAATAAGTAACGAATCTATCCCGTATCGATCCATTGCAGTATCTACGTCAATCCTTGATTTCGGAAGACCGATGACACGGGCTAAACGCTCTTGCAGAAATTGAACTGTTTTCACTCGCAAATCAGCATCATTCTTATGAACAAGGCCAAGGTTCTCTTCTTTTTTATGCAGGTCCATTCGCTCCTTCCCCATCAAGTGGATCTGACCGGTAACTTGCTGGACAGTTTGACTCATGTTCAAGTGTTCCAAGAGTGTCTCTGCAGAAATATCCCATCCATGCCGAGTTAGCAGTCTGCGGGAAAGTTCACTCCATTGCACCGGGTCCAAACCATATTCACTCCAGTCCATGTCCGGGTCCACGTCCTGCTCCCCTACGTTCAACAAAGCGGCCACTTCCAACGTGAGCACAGATACAGCTTCCTGTTGGGTCATGCCTCCCGCCAGTGGGACTCCAAGCTTGATGGATAACGATTCCGGCGAAGGCGCTTGCCTATCTGCGTCTGGTTCTGCGTCTGTGTTTGCTGGCTCGATCGATTCAGTTAACCCCGAATCTACCGGCTCCAGCAGGCTTCTTCGCAGCACCGACAGCTTGCCTTCCGCCACCAATACCTGGCTGCCTCCACTCGCCCAGGCCTGATACAACGCCTTTACTCCCGACGCGGTTCCCAGCGGTCTCAGTCCATGCTGTTTCCACAGACGCTGCTTCCCCTCTTCCTCCAGCTGCATCCCGCCTTCTTCCCACAACGGCCAGTTGATGGATAAGGTTCGCCCTTGACACTCCCCGCGTTTCATCCGCGCATTTCGGTTCACCGCATACGCATCCATATACCCATTGGCGGCGGCATAATCACCCTGCCCTGCATTCCCCGTCACCGCTGCACCCGAGGAGAACAGCAACAGCACATCCAGCGCTTCGGTCCCGATCGCTTCTTCCAGATTCCGTATACCGTTTACTTTCGGGGCCAGCACGGCCTGCCATTCGGATTCCGTTTTGTATCGTATTAGACTGTCCCGGATTTCTCCGGCACAATGCAGCACCCCGTTCACCCGGCCATACTGCTGACGGATACGCCCGAACAGTCCGTGGACCGCCTCCCGATCGGTAACGTCCATTGCTTCATAAAGCACCCGGGCAGGAAGCTGCGCCATCTCTCGCTGTACCTCCTCTGGCATCGCCGGGGATCGACCAGTCAATATAAGCGTACTGCCTTCCGTTTGGGCTGAAATCTCCCGGGCCCAGATCCGTCCCAGGCCACCGGCTCCGCCTGTAATGACGTACACGCCTCCGTCTCTCCAAGGGGACAACCGTGGGACACTGGTCTTCCGCTTTGTCCTCATCTCTGTCTCTGCATTCCCATTCGTCATCTCATTCGTGTCCACGTTCTCATCTCTGTCCACGTCAACCGCCTGCCAGCCCGCTCGCTTCAGCTCACCCGCTTCCCAACGCAGGTGGCTCTCCTCCGCATGGAGCGCACACTGGTGCAACTGCTCGGTCAATATGGCGGCCGATGTCTCTGGCCGGACTTCGACAAGCTGTGCCAGACAGCCCGGATGCTCCAGTCGCACCGTCCGCAGCAGCCCGCTCAGGCCGGCGAAGCGTCTTCCTTGTTCATCTCCCGCCACGACGACCTGCACAGCCATCCGGTGGCTTCGCTGCATCGCAAGCTGCTGCTGCACATGGTGCAGAATGGCCTGAACAGCCTGTCCGTACCGCGCCTCCAACGCCCCCGTTAACACCATCTGCTTCCAGGACACATCCGCAGCCGCGAAGTCTTGCGGGGCCCAATCACACAGCAGCACCGCGGGTTCAACCCCCACAGCTTCAGCCGGTAGGGAGCGCTTCGGCAGCTCCTGCCACTTGGGCTGCACCAGCAGCACACCTCCCCGGCTTTCGGGTACACGCGAGGTCACGCCCCGCAGTCGAATGCAAACCTGTCCCTCCGAATCGCACAGCTCCAGATCCAGTTTACGGACGCTAGCCTCCGCAGCGGAAGATGCCGCAGACTCGGGGCGAACACGCACCACCGCCCACATGTGCGCCTGGCAAGGGGATATCACTTCCGCCTCCTCCAGCGCAAAAGGCAGCGGAGCGGAAGCGGGCGGGTTCCCATGTCGTTCTGTTGTGCTCGCAAGGGCCGTGCTCTCCAAGCTTACTGCCCCCTCCTGAGTAGTGGATCTCAGCACTTCCGCGATCTGATCTCCGGCCAGCAGGGCGATGGATGCTTGCAAGGCCCCATCCACCATACCGGGATGCAGCACAGTGTCCGCTTGCCCTTCGAAGAGCGCTTGTGGCAGACGCAACTGCGCCAAGGCCTCGTTTGCCCCCCATTGCAATTCGGCAATGGTCTGATGGGACGGACCGTACTCCAGACCCAGTTTTCGGAATGCTTCATAACAAACTGCTCCACCGGCCTGTCCCTCTGTACACCGGCTGCGCACAGCCTGCAAATCCAAGGTTTGCACGGCTTCTGCGAGAGGTCTTCCCACACTTACACGCCCTTGACTATACACCCCTTCGCTGGACTCAATTGATGACGCGGCCGATATTTTATAGGACAAGCTCTCATCTGCCTCGGCCTCAAGCACGAGATGGACCTCCAGAGGCTCCTCTCCAACAACGAGCGGCCTGCTCCACATTACATGCCGCAGCAGCAGACTGTGTGTGAGCGGAGGCCAATTTGCTGCATGCGCCGCTGCTGCCCGGGCCATCTCCAGCTGAACAACAGCTGGAAGCAGCTTGTGCCCCTGTACAACATGATCGCTTAGGAAAGGCTCATTGCCATTGAACTGACTACTGTACCACTGGCCCCGCAGCAGATCCGAACGGTTGTGGTGCAGCATGGAGTGCAGTAATATGCTCTCATTTGATGGTTTAACTATTGTTGGTTTTTCTATTAATGGTGAGCAATTCATTTCTTCGTGCTCCACCCAATACCGCTCTCTGGCAAATGGATAGGTGGGTAAGGATATGGTCCAATAGTGACCCTGCTCAAACAACAGATCATAATCAAGTTCATATCCCTGGATATACAGATCCGCTGCAGTACCCAGATGTTCTAAATATTCGCTTGCATGTGTCGTCTTCTGACAACTCCGCAAACATTCATTCCCATATCGTTGTAATGAGGAGTGCTCATGTGAAGTGTCCGGTGTTCCTTGTGAAACCCGAACCTGTGGTGCACTTCCCTTATCCAACCAGCGTTGAAGTATAGTCATCGCTTCATTCAGACTTCGGGTCACACAGGCGAGGCGGAAATCCATATGTTTGCGTCCCAATAACAGCGTGTAGCTCAAGTTACCGCAATCCTGTTCCGGCAATTGTCTTCCGTAGGCGGTGAGTTGTTCAACCTGCTGACGCAATTGTTCGGCGGTACGGGCTGAAAGTGCAATCAAATATCCCGGCATCGGCTCTGACGCTCTGGATTGCAGAGGTCCCTCCTCAATGACCATATGTGCATTCGTACCACTGAAACCAAATGAACTGATTGCAGCACATCTTCTGCCACTTGACCCGGCTTTCCATTCCATCGTGGCTGTAGGGATATAGAACGGGCTGTCATTTAAGGCAATCTGGCTGTTGGCTTGATGAAAATGAATGGAGGGGGCTATTTTTTGATGACGCATCCCCAGCATAATTTTAAACAAACCCGCTACTCCAGCTGCCGTGGCCGTATGACCGATATTGCTTTTTACCGAGCCGATCGCACAGAACTGCTTTTCGTCCGTATGTTTTCTAAACGCCTTCGCCAATGCATTGAACTCAATCGGGTCTCCCAGCCTGGTCCCTGTCCCATGAGCCTCGACCAGCTGGATGTGTTCAGGATTAATATTAAAAGTCTCATATACGTTCTGCTCAAGCCGTTCCTGGGATTTCGCACTGGGAGCCGTAATTCCATTGGTGGACCCATCCTGGTTTATTCCGCTCCCTCGAATGACTCCGTAAATCTGGTCACCGTCATCCAGCGCCTCGCTAAGCCTTTTCAGGATAACAACCCCTGCGCCTTCTCCTGGAACAAAACCATCTGCTGCTTCATCAAAGGTATGACACCGTCCTGTTGGAGACAGCATTCCCGCTCGATTGGAGGCAATGTAGAATCCAGGGGTGGACTGGATGAATACGCCTCCGGCAAGAGCCATATTCGTCTCGCCTGACCATAATCCTTGACATGCCAGATGAATGGCCACCAATGAACTGGAACAGGCTGTATCCACTGTAATGGCCGGACCGTGCAGATTCAGGTAATAGGCTATGCGAGCAGGCACAATAGAATTGGCGTTCCCCCAGAAAGCCTGCGGAGGGCCCTCATGTCCAAATATGCTTTGATAATCCATGCCGCTGCAGCCTACATAGACACCACATTGAAGGCCCTCGGCCTTTTTGCCAGCATAACCGCTATCTTCAAGCGCCTTCCAGGACTCCTCCAAAAAAATGCGCTGCTGCGGGTCCATATAGGTGGCTTCCACGCCGGATATATTAAAAAACAGAGGATCGAAACGATCAAAATCCTCTATAAAGCTGCCATGTCGACAATAAGACTGCTGATCCGCGTAATAAGCGTCCAGATCCCAACGTTTTACCTCTCCAATCAGATCATTCCCGGCTTGCAAATGTTGCCATAACTCCTCAGGATTGCGACTTTGTGCAAATCGGCCACTGATTCCAATAATCGCTATTTCCTCCCTGACTGACGGTGTTTCTTGATTCATTATGGCCTCTTCTACCACAACGTTTTGCTCCCATGGCTTAGCAGAATATGGCTTAAAACGTTGTTCTTCAGGGATATGTACCACAATTTTGCCGATATTACTGCGGTTTCCCATAGCCTTATATGCTTCTTTCACTTGCTGAAAAGGATAAGTGGCATATATCGTTGGACGAACGATGTTCTGGTCAATTAGGATCGCCATTTCCTTCATATAGGTTCGAATTATAGAAGGATCACGGAAGGCCATGCGTCGCAAATCTACCGAATAAAATGCCTGATTGTTTGATAACAAGGATAAATCAATATTTTTGGCTGATTTGAGGGCAGTCATAGCAATTTCAATATATCTGCCACCGGGAGCAAGACAAGCCATCCCCTTTTGAATCGCATCACCCGATAAAGTATTGATAACAATATCTACACCTTGCCCGTTCGTAAGACGGTGGATCTCCTCGGCAAAATCTTGCTCCACATACTGAATGGTATGGTGCACACCCTGTTGTTGCAGATAGTTCAGTTTTACATCTGAACCCGCTGTGGCATAGATTTCCAGACCATAATGCTGCGCCAGCTGTACGGCAATAAGACCTGTCCCTCCGGCCGCCGTCTGAATCAATATTTTTTCACCTGGCTGTGGTTTGGCTTTGTGGAACACATCAAGCATGGTCATAGTGACGGCCGGCAGTGAGCAGGCTTCTTCAAATGTTAACTTTTTCGGTTTGGTTACTACATGAGCTGCCGGACAGATCACCATATTGGCATGACCACCCATCTGCTCACCCATCATGGCCACCACTTCTTCACCACTTCGAAGGTCTGTAACCTCGGAACCTGTTTGAACAACGACCCCGCTGACTTCGAAGCCAGGGGTAAACGGATATGCGGGCATGGTTGGATACAGTCCTCTTACACATAACAGGTCTCCAAAATTAAGTGAAAAAGCATGTACAGCAATTTGCACTTCGTTTGACTGGAGTGAACGCGATTGATCCTGAATCAGTTTAAGTTCATCGGATTCTCCAGGTTTCTCCAACAGCAATCGATAATATGAACCTTCCGAAATGGATCCCAGCTTTTCGTTATTAACCATTGTGCTTGTCCAAGTCGCATTAGGATTACTCCTCTCATCCCGAACTGGCAACCGATCCTCATTCCTATGCACAGCAGGCTTATCAGCCTTACGATTATCGTTGCTCATGTCCAAAATGATGGCTTGTTCGTCTTTCCTCTGTGGAGATGTAGCCGGGTCAGGCAGCATGTACGCCACAATTTCTTGTCGATATTGCTCCAGCATGTGCTTGCTTAAGGCATGGACCGTGTTATGATCGAACAGCACTGTAGTCTGCATCACTATTCCACATTGCTCGTTAATAAGATTGACCAGATTGACGGCAACAATCGAATCGACGCCATATTCAGAGAAACTTTGATGATTATCGATCCGGTTCTGACTCATCTTAAGTGAAGTTTCTATGCTGTCCCGGATGACCGTAATAATATGATCCCGGATCAGGTGGTCAGGAATATCTGCTGTAGGTTGAATGTTTCCAGTCTCCATAACCGGGGATGAATTGGGTCTCCATTCCACGTCAGGAATCGCTCTGGTTTGTGTCAGTACAGGATGAGATACAGGACTCTGTTTTATTTCATGTATAATGATGCCGTCACTTTGAGATACAACGATTTGTTGTCCCCACTCTTCAGCATTTAATGCCGGAAAACGAACATTTCTGAACCCCTCTTTGGCGAGCACCTTTTTCCATGTATTAGGTGTAAGTCCTGGGCAGCCCGGAATACGCAGTGCCTCATCTTCGTATAACCACCAGCCCTCCAACAAACCAAACGTAATATGGGCAAAAAGTGTATTATCGGTTATCTCGTTCAGGAGCAAATACCCCTGTTTTTTGATCGCTGCCTTGATATGTCCGAGGGTTTGACGGATATTGGGTGTAGCATGCAGCACATTGGCCGCGATTGCTATATCATAGACAGCTTCATTAATGGATTGATTCTGCAGTTGTTTGGTCACATCTATTTTTCTATAAGTTAAATATGGGTGTTCATTTCCATAGCGCTGCTCTGCCTGCAATAGAAAAGAGGAAGAGATATCCGTATAACAATATTCCTCAATGTACTGCTCATACGGTCTGAGCTTATCAAGCACAGGGGTACTGGTTCCGCCAGTACCCGCGCCAAATTCAATGATTCTCAACCGAATGGTTGCATTCTTTTTTATTTTTTCTTCAATAATTGTTATAAGTTGCGATCCCATAACCTCATTGAAATAGTCGGCGATGGGATTGTTTTGGTATATGCCTTCGACAAGTGTCATGCTTGAATTGGGGAAAAGAACATCCGTTGCCTGCTTGTATCCCCGAAGAATATCAGGCAGGTGTTTTAATGCCGTTTCTGCCAAAAGGACCTGGGATCGAAGGTGGCCCTTTTGCAGCCATTGCTGTTTAACTTCATCCCATTTCTGCCACACATTCTCGAAGGTAGTAGCGGTTTGCCCGCCCTCAGCGCCATTCCCCTCTTCTTTGGCTAACACAGCAAGTGTCTCTTCCATCCAGCGATGAAACAAAACGGGTATCCCGTTTTTCTCTAACCATTCCCTGGTGTTGGAATAGCTTTTTTCAACTAACCCCATTGCCTTTAATTCCGCTGACAATAATGCGACAAGCCACCCGTGTAACTGATCTGTCTCACTGCGAAGTCCCTCGGGAATATGTTTTGTAATCGGAATATACACCTGATCATCCATTGTTTTAACCTCCCTGTGGTGGCAGATGCCCATTCATTGGAAACATTTATGTTCTGCTGCTCTCCCGTACCGTGCAAAACGGTTCATGCACCCTGTCAACACATCGTTCTGTTAACCATTCAGGGATGCAACTTTGTTCAAGTTCAGCTCTTGCATAAAAAGAGGTCTGGTCGTTCTGACAAGCCCCAGTTGATCCAGTGATCCTGTCAAAAGGATTTCCAGTGCTTTCATCGCTTCAGCTACTTCAATAGAACCGATACCGGCATTGCTCATAAGGGTGTTGTATTCTTCCGAGGCTACACTTCCCACACTTCCCCAATAACCCCAATTGATGACTTTGACATCATAGGAACGCTCCATTGCAAGCTGATGAGCAAACGCATCCTTGAAGGTGCAGCCAGCCGCATAATTGCTTTGCCCAGGAGACCTGGTAAACGAATTAAAGGATGAGAAAAACAGCATGAAATCGAGGTCATCCTGTCCAAATACCTGAGCCATGCGTGCACTTACAGCGACTTTTGCAGATAAGACAGCTTGAAAACGATCCTCCTCCATATTGGCGATACTCTGATCCTGCAATACAATCGCAGAATGAATTACACCATGAATAAGGGGATGTCTTCGCTTGATCTGTTCATAGGCCTTCTGGAGGGAATCTGCATTTGTCGCATCTGCCACAATGTACTCGGGAGCACTGCCCAGGGACTCCAAACGTTCTATACAACGTTGAATGCTTGAATCAGGTTCCCTGCGCCCGATCCAGATAATACGTGCATTGTACTGCCGGATCATGTATTCGCTCCACACCTGTCCAATGCCACCTGCCCCACCAATGACCACATATACTCCCTCTTGGCGATAAGCATCCTTAATTGCATGTTCATTGTGCACATTTACCGGGATCAACTCCTGGCGTAACCACTCGTTATCCCTATACAGATAGGCGTTTCCTTGCCCATTCCAAGGTAGTTCTTGCATTTGGGTCTCCGCCCATTCAACCTCATGCTCCAGATCGAGCAGTTTTATGCTCCACCGGGAGTATTCTTTGGCCAAAGAGCCCGCAAAACCATGAATGCTTGCATGGGTAGGATTAATTTCATCCATTGGAGAGGATGGGATCGCATTTGTCGTAATGAGGGTCAATCTCAAGCTTCGATTACCGTATCCAAGCTCTAGTAGACTCTTGATCATTCTGAACAGCTGAAGAACCCCCTGCTCCTGTCCCTCAACAATCGAATCATCTGCCATGCAAACATTACCGGGGGAAGGAGCGTGCCATATAATGTGATCCAGAATGGCAAACTCCGACAGGCTGTCCTTCCAACCAAGTACGCTGTTATGGGGCAACATATGCATTGCGCCCGGATATAGTTTCAGAGCTTGCTTATGACTTGTATCGTTGTCACTAATGATGAGCACCTTGTTACCAACGGATAGCGGAAGCGCTATCTCCTCCGGCGTAAATACACTCCATATGGGTGTCATCAGAACATGTCCAACAGGAGGTATCCCCCCGGTCGTCAACGGATTTTGAAATAAAAGAAGCTTATCCGCTGTGGGAGCTTTACATGCCAATTCTGTCATCCGAATGCATAACTTTCCGTCCGGACTATACATCTCAATCTGAAACTTGATCAGCCCCTGTGCCCCAGAAGAGTGATCCATCTGTTGGACACGCACCCACATCTCTTCTGTGCAAGGATACAGGAGTTCCAACTGATCTAGTGTAAACGGCAGTGGCACTGAATCAGGACTTCGGCCCCCCTCCACATGTTGCTTCAGCAAAAGACCCATGGAGGCCTGGAACGCCGCATCAAGCAAATATGGATTCATTACATATTGCTCTGTATGTCCGACTGCCGGAGACAACCGCAACTGTGCCCAAACCTGATGATCCTGGATGAACAGCTGTGTAAGTCCCTGAAAGGCGGACCCGTAGGATAGACCCAATCCGTCAAACAAGGAATAACACTCCTTACCTGCTAGGACACGTTCTGCCTTCTCAACCAGCCAAGGTTTGTTTCCGTTTGGTTGAACGGATGCCTGTATTCCCCCCAGCAGAACGGAACCCTTGCAATGTGTTCGTTTGAGTTGCTCAGATCCATGAGTGAAGCTATAGATCTCAAAACCTACGATTCCATCATTCTGCTGTTTAAGTTCGATGAGAACATCAACCGGCTGATCCACCTGTAGAGGTGTCATCCATGTGACTTTCTGAATACACCGTACCTGCAACGAATCATCGAAAAGTCCAACAGCTTGCTGAACCGCCGCTCTGGCCATTTCCAGATAGGCTGTACCCGGAAGCCATTTCTCTCCATGGACCTGATGATGGGCCAAAATCGTTTCCTCGCCCGTAAACGTACTGGCATATCGTTGCAAACCAAAGCTGGATGTATTGCAATGTACGAGCGGATGTAAAATAGGTACGCTTGTATGTTGTATTACTTTGCTCCTCTGTTCTCTTGAGACAAGGGGTTCAGGTACCCAGTAACGTTCAGCTGCAAACGGATACGCCGGCAGACTGACTGGGCGCGGGTGCTGCTGTCTGTTGTCCCCGTATAGCTCCATCCACTGAATCACTGCCCCTCGTGTCCACGCGTCCAGTACATGCTCATAACGACCCTGGGACAGCCAGCGTTTCACATTCTCTTTCATGTCTTCTTCATCGGTTAACCAACCCGGATGCTCCTGCCCTTGCTTCACATGCCCCTGATAGTACAAGCTTCCTTTGCCTGCTGGTTCCCTCTGACCCACCTGTTCCACATAGCTGTCCAGCTTGGCAAGCAGCTCCTCCATCGTTTGCGCCAGCACACCCAGCCGTGCCTCCATTGCTTCACGTCCGGTTTGCAGTGTATAGGCGATCTCCCTCACTTTCCAGCTGCTCTGCCCGGTACGGAGTGCATCTCGCAACTGACGGGCCTGCACGACCAGCCGTTCCTCGTTCTTCGCTGACAGCACGATCATCCCTGGCACTTCATTTTGCTCGTTTTGCTCATTCATCTTTTCACGCGTCAGGTCGGGTTCCCGGTATTCCTCCAAAATGAGATGAGCATTCGCTCCACCTGCACCAAACGAGGAAATCCCCGCCCGTCGCGGCACAATCTGACCGCCCACTCTCGGACGTTCCCAAACGTCTAACTCCCGCTGGACCGTGAATGGGGTTTGGCTAAAGTCAATATGCGGGTTGGTCTGCTGCACATGCAGGGACGGCGCCAGCTCTCCATGCTGTAATTGCAGCAGCACCTTGGTGACTCCCGCGATGCCTGCTGCGCTCTCTGCATGTCCTATATTGGATTTCGCTGAACCAATCGCACAGTAGGCCTCTTCCGACGGATCTTGCTGAAAAGCTTTACTCAGCCCCGCAATCTCGATGGGATCACCGAGCGACGTACCCGTGCCATGGGCTTCCACATAACTGATCGTCCGCGGGTCAACGCCCGCCTCACGCAAGGCCCGGCCGATGACGTCCGCCTGGGCGTTGGGATTCGGCACGGTATATCCGTTTGTTTTTCCACCGTGATTCAAGGCCGACCCTTTGATCACGCCGTAAATCCGGTCCCCGTCTGCAACGGCTCGTGCAAGCGGTTTTAACAGGACCGCGCCCACGCCTTCCCCCGGCACATACCCGTCGCCCCCTTCACCAAAGCTCTCACAGCGACCTTTGCTGGACAGGAATCGTCCTTGAGACAACATGATATATTTGTTCGGGTGGACCGACACATTCACCCCGCCTGCGACCGCAACCTGACACTCATTCTGTCTTAAACTCTGGCACGCCAGATGAATGGAAGTCAGCGAAGATGAACACATCGTATCCACCGCCAGACTCGGTCCGCGGAAATCACAGAAATACGACACTCGGTTGGCGATGGACGCCGGATTACCGGAGAGCGCAATTGAGGACTCGGCCCCGTACAGTTGGTATTCTTCGTACATCACGCCCACGTACACACCCACGATGTCGGTAGCCAAACGCTCCCGCGTATACCCCGCATCCTCAATCGTCTCGTACACACACTGCATGAACAATCGTTCCTGCGGATCCATCATCTCAGCTTCCCGAGGAGAAATCTGGAAGAACAACGGATCGAATTCGTCCACACCGTCCAGAAATCCGCCCCAGCGTCCATAGGTCTTGCCCGGTGTGCCCGGCTCTGAATCATATACCTGCTCCTGATCCCAGCGTTCAGATGGAATCTCGGTAATGCTGTCCGTTCCACTGCGCAGATTCTCCCAAAACTCATGGATGTTCCGTGCTCCCGGGTACCTTCCCGCCACACCAATAATGGCGATATCCTGCTGCGTATCGACAGGTGTGTCCTGTCTGGAGACATTAGTCTGTGATTCATTCATCCGTGGTGCATTCGTTTGAGTCTGTCCAAAAGTTAGATAGGGCGATCTGGTCTCTCCAGGGATGGATAAGACAGATTGCACTAAGGTCTGCTGTACTTTGACATGCTTGGCTTCCAAAGGTATGGATGCTGCATCTGAAGTTGTGTCGGGATCTCCCTCCCTTAGCAACCTGTCCAGTTTTTCGCCTTGCTCCTGTAGAAAGTAACTGCTCAAATCCCCGATCGTCTGGTATTCAAAAAATAATGTTTTGGGCAGTGGTCCAAATAAACTTTCCAGTTTGTTTGTCATCTGCATGATCAGGATTGAATCGATTCCATACTGCTCCAGAGGTGCATTCGCTCGAACGCGAGACTCGGGCAGTCCAATAACTTCGGCAAGAGTTTGGATCAAAAATTGAACCGTTCGTTTGGGTTTGTCAGCTGCCTGTGATCGGTTTGATTCCCCCACAGGAGAATTTATTTCTTTCATCGTTTCCAGTCTTTCGCTCTCACCATTGTAAGCCAGGAATCCCTGTTGGTTTTTGGAATGTAGAAGCCTCCTGATCCGGGTCATATCACCCGACAAAACAGCAATCTGTCCAGCTTCTGTTGCCAAAGCCCGATAGAAGGCCTGTATGCCGCTTGACGTTTCCATTCCCGCCAAACCGTAACGATGGAACATCCTTTGCTGAACGGTTTCAGGTATCGTCATACCCCCTTCAGTCCACAGCGGCCAGTTTATGGACAAGGTCCGCCCGTACCGCTCACCCTTCTGCACTCGCTGGTGCCGTTCAGATGCAAAAGAATCCATAAAAGCGTTGGCTGCCGCATAGTCGGCTTGTCCAGGGTTGCCAAACATCGCGGCAACAGCCGAACAAACGATGAACAGATCCAGTTTCTCCTCCCGAGTGGCTTCGTCCAAATGAACAATACCGGACACCTTCGGTGCAAAAACGTTGCGAAAATCGTCCTCTCTTTTAGCAAAAATGGGGTCATCCTGTATAATTCCTGCACAATGAATGATCCCGTTCAACTTACCAAACTCCATCTTGAATGAACTCACTAATTCTTGCACGGTCTGTCGATCCGAAATATCCCCTTGTCTGTAAAGAAGGTTTATTCCTTTCTCACGTAAAGCATCCAATGGCTTCCGAATGGTAGACAAGGATGCTCTCCCTACAGCAACAATGGTGCAGGAGGGTGCATGAAGCGCTATTTCTTCAGCCATGATAATCCCGAGAGCACCTGCTCCCCCGGTAATAACGTAGACCCCTTCGGGTTTCCATGGGATGTCGAATGCACTTTCAAATGGATCATGTTCAATCATTTTCCAGTCCTGAACATGACGAAGCCCAACACCTGATTGCCCTGGTGTACTCTTATAACGGATTAAACCATGCTCTGGGTAGTCCCGATTATCTACGAGCATGTTTGCCAGCATCTCCGATTCCGTTTCATTCAAAATCTCAATAACCTGACCATGAAAGAATGGATTCTCCAGTTCGGCCGTTCTTAACATAGCGGCAATTCCGCGATACAACGACAACTCGCCAGGAATGACAATTTGCAGCCATTTTTCATCGTTAACATGGGGCACTGCCTGCATCAGAAGAAGCCGGATCTCTTCAAGCACCTGCAAAGCGCCGTTGGTAAATAATTTGTCCCAAGACTGGTTGAAATCCGTTGACGGAATACGTACACTTTGAATGGAAAATCGCTGTAAATATTTCTCGATTCCTGGATAACTGTGATTGCTATCTTCGAATAAAAGCACCACATGATTGTCCACGGTTAAGGTCTCATTCCCGGAAACACCTCCGGCAAATGTGTCAACAGGTGCCACTCTCCAATAGGGTTCAGCCAGCAAAGTCCCTTCATCCCCATGCTGCTCTACCTGTCTAGAAAGCTCGCGGAACGTCAGCCCCTTGATTCGAAGGACAAGCTGTTCCTTATCGTCATATCCATCAATATCAACCTTTTTCGTTTCAACTAGAGCGTCATTCGGAGTACAGACGCGAACATGCGACCACATTAATGATGCACTGTTTCCCCGTATCTCCACTTGCTCCATGGCAAACGGAACCGGTGTTGTAACAGGTGGACCTCCTGCTGCCACCAACAGAAGTCCAATGGATGCCTGTAGGACACTATCTGTAAGACCAGGGTGAAGCTGACCTCCGCCATATTCATGGGAAAACTCTCCTGCAAGGCTCAGTTTGGCAAGCGCCTGATTGGTCCCGATGTACAACTCTTCAATTCCCTGATAATAATCCCCGTATTGCAGATCCATTTGTTTAAACTGGTTGTAACAACCTTCTCTTGTATAAAACCCTTCGGTGCATTGGGCTCTGATCTGTGTCAGATCTGTCTGTCCAACTTCCTGCGGCTCCATCATTGCCGCTTGCCCAAGACAGTGAACAACAGTCTCTTCCGCACCTTGGCTCTGTATCCGAAACTCGATTGCTCCCCGTTCAAGCGGATGAAGCAAGACGTCAACCTGAACAGGCTCTTTGTTCACCTGTAGTGGTCCATACCAGCCGATATGGCTCAGACTTATCCATGTCTGTTCTAGATCATCATGCGTATGAGCCATTTCCACTGCAGCACGAGCCATCTCCAGATAGGCTGCACCCGGAAATACACTTTCCCCTTGCACAATATGATCCTTCAGGAAAAGCTCTTCGCCATCAAAGGTGGAACTGAATTGGAGGGCAGCCCAATTCGAAGTATTACGATGCAGCAAAGGATGAAGCAACTGGTTTGAGTCCTCTATGCTCTGGTTAGCATGTTGTTGGATCGTATGATCATTTGTTGGTGGGTGACCAGCATCAATCCAGTACTTATCCTTGGCAAACGGATACACGGGCAGTGAGATTCGTCCTGCGGGCGCATGCTTAAACAACAATTCAAAATCAAGATGATATCCCTGCATATATAAGCTTGCTGCTGCTGCTAATTTTTCCGTAAATTCAGCCGAATTCGGTGATTCCGAACAATGCTGCAAACATTCATTTCCATAACGCATTAATGAAGACTGCGGGCGAAGTGTATGTGACAGTTCCACCACCTGAACTTCTGCTGCGGCTCCCTTTTCAAGCCACTTCTCCAATATTCTGATCAACTCTTGCTCATTACGGACAACACAGCTCAATCGGGAGTTCAGATGTTTTCGTCCCATGAGCAATGTATAACTCATATCCCAGCAGCTCACATCGGATTGTTCTTTGCAGAAGCTAACCAGTTGCTTGACTTGAACTTCCAATTGTTCCTGTGACTGAGCCGATAAAACAATCAGGTTCCCGGGACGATTGACCTTCTGACTTCCCATAACAGGTGCTTGTTCAATGACCATATGCGCATTCGTTCCACTGAAGCCAAAAGCGCTGATTGCGGCCATCCTTTTAACACCTGGCGGTGTGATCCAATCGATTGTCTCTGTATTGATGTAAAAAGGACTGCTTGCAAACGGAATGTGTTCGTTGCCTTCCTGAAAATGAAGGGAAGCTGGAATTTTTGCATGTTTTAAGGAAAGTAAAATTTTGATCAGTCCAGCCACACCGGCAGCGGCCGCAGCATGTCCAATATTCGTTTTGATTGAACCAAGAGCACAGTAATTTTCCTCCTCGGTGTATGACCGGAACGCTTTCACAAGCGCACTGTATTCAATGGGATCTCCCAATTTAGTTCCCGTTCCATGGGCTTCAACCAGTTGGATATTTCCAGGATGGATGTCAAAACGATTGTAGACCTCACTCATGAGTTGCTCCTGAGACTTCGCACTCGGCGCGGTGAGCCCGTTTGAGGCTCCATCCTGGTTAATGGCTGTACCGCGAATAACCCCATGGATGTTGTCCCTGTCACGCAAAGCGTCACTTAAACGCTTCAGCACTACAACTCCTGCACCTTCTCCAGGCACAAATCCGTCTGCCCGCTGGTCGAAAGTATGACATTTTCCTGTCGTTGAGAGCATGCCGGCCCGGTTGGATGCAATGAAAAAACCTGGGGTGGACTGTATAAAGACTCCTCCGGCAAGCGCCATTTCCGTCTCTCCAGACCATAATCCCTGACAAGCCAGATGAACTGATACGAGTGAGCTTGAACATGCCGTATCCACTGCAATAGCAGGGCCCTGCAAATTCAGATAATATGCAATTCGAGCAGGAATGACTGAACCCGAGTTGCCCCAGAATGCCTGCGGAACAGGATTCGGTCCAAGCAGTGTCCGGTAATCAAGCTCATTAAATCCCGCGTATACACCACACTTCAGCCCGGCAACTGCCTGCCCTGCATATCCAGCATCCTCCAGCGCCTTCCAACATTCCTCAAGAAAAATTCGCTGATGCGGGTCCATATGAGCAGCTTCCGTACCTGAAATGTTAAAAAATTGAGGATCAAATTCATCTATGTTTTCCAAAAATCCACCATGGCTGCAATAGGAAGTATCCTTTTCAAAATAAGATGATAGATCCCAACGCGTAACTCTCTCGACCAGATCCTTTCCTATGACTAAATTCCCCCATAAGGAATGAATATCATCTGACTGCGGAAATCGCCCGCTCATCCCAACAATAGCGATATCTCCCCGCTCCACCTTTAAAGGACTATAAGACTCTGGGAACACAAAATGCTGGTCATGATTGTGTTCGGATGAACCTTCTGTTTTGTATGCATGCGGGGCAGCAGCTTCAGAGCTCAACTCCACCGGATCTACAGATTTGGAAGTCTTTTCGATGGTTTGCACAAGGCCGTCCCTATACTTTTCAACGATATGGTTGGATAACAACTCAATGGAGCTATAATCAAACAGGCTGGAGACCTGCAAAGATATGGATAACGCCTCGTTGATCGACTGAATAAGCCGTACGCCTGTAATGGAGTCCACACCATATTCGGAGAAGGGTTCCTCTGAATCAATCATGGTGGTGTTCACTTTAAGCGAAGCAGACAGCATATCTGTAACGATCTCTCTTACATGTGCTTTCAATGTGGTTGCTGAAGTGCTCTCCAAACCAAGAGATGACTTGCTCGGCTTCTTTTCTTGCAGTTCAGGACGGCTTCCTGGAGAGAACGAATCATTGGACTGTAATTCAGACCGTGCCTGATTGGATGATCCAACTGGAGTAACTTCCGCGTCGATCTGCCTTACTATGCCGTCACTGTATGCCACAATGACCTGCTGCCCTTCCTCGTGCCAATCTTGTGCAGGAAATTCGATAGAATGAAAACCCGCTTCCAGTAACAGCTGTTCCCATACATGAGGTGCTACTCCGGGAGAATCGGTTAGACGAAGCTCGGGGTCCTCATACAGCCACCATCCATCCAACAAACCAAAGGTAAGGTGAGTAAAAAGGGAATTGCTGCTAATCTCGTTAATTAACAGCATTCCGCCTTGTTTTAGCAGAGCCTTCACATTACGCAGTGTTGTCCGCAAATCGGGAGTTGCGTGCAGCACATTGGCTGCGATGACCACATCATAGGCACCGGTGTCTATCTGTTGGGCAGACGGAGCATAACGAACATCAAACATACGATAATTCAGGAATGACCTGCCTGCTCCATACTTCTGTTCACCATGCAAAAGGAATGCTTGGGATACATCCGTATATGCATACTCTTGAATATGTTGTTCCACCGGTTTCAGTCTGTGCAAAACGGCTGCGCTTGTTCCTCCGGTTCCCGCCCCAATCTCCATCATGCGGAGAGCAGAGCTGTCCAACTGGATTTTATGCTGCACATAATGTAGTGCTGTTTCAGCAAGCACTTCGTTATAACGGTTTATTTTCACGTGTATATCCCCCCGACCAATTCCATAGAGGAATCAGGAAACATAATCTCGGTTGCTAGGCATTTTCCGCCGATAATATCTGGCAGCGCCTTCAGCATCGTTTCAACCAATCTGATTTGTGATTCCGCGCCGTGGTGTTTGATCCATCCGGGTTTGTTATGCTCCCATTCCTGCCAAGCCGTTTCGGCTTTCGGCTCGTCGTAATTGCATACCCTGTAACCAAAATCGGTTTTCATCAGATAGCCGTAACGGACTAGCGCGGTCAAACTTCCTCTGATCCAATGCGCATAGGTGTCCGACAAATTCTGTGTTAATTCAGCCAGAGTACCAGAGCTAACATCGGATTCAAACCAACCGGAGGCTTGCAGCTGCACCCACATCAGTTTTGCAAGCAAAGGCTCCATCTCTTGGAGCAAATGGCTTGTATTCTTGTCTGGGTGAGAGGTATGCACGAGGTCACGAGTCACTGGCCTGCTTGCCTTTAGAGGCTGATCCGACATATAGACTTGTACAGATTTTTGCATATTGATTCCAGGAATCAAATTTGTTTTTGTTTTTAACAAGGCAGCCTGTGTAAGATCTATGCTCATGAGCATCTCCAAGGCTTCCATCGCTTCTGGCGCCTCAATTGAACTCACACCCATCCGGTTCATGCGTTCCCTGTATTCCAATGAAGCCACACGGCCTACACTCCCCCAGAAACCCCAGTTCATAATTTTGACCGGACATGTCCAGGATTGTCGCAACCAATGCGCAAACGAATCTTTAAACATACAGCCCGCCGAGTAATTGCTCTGGCCTGGTTGTCTGGTAAAAGAGTTCATAGATGAGAAAAACAGGACAAAGTCCAGATTTTCTTTCGCAAATATGTTTGCCATCACAACACTTACATCCAGTTTGGCGACAAATACATGTTGAAACTGTTCCTCTGTCATCTGCTCCAGACTGCCATCTTGCAAAACAATTGCTGAATGCACAATACCATTTATGGTCTTGAACCGGCTTTTGATCGTTTCATACGCACTCATTAATTCCTCTTCACTGGCTGCATTGGCCGAAATATATTCGGGAGCAGCCCCCAGAGCTGACAAACGATTCTGTTTATTCCGTATCTCGTCGTTGTATTCACTTCTCCCGATCCATATCACTCTCGCCTGATAGGTCCGAATCATATATTCACTCCATACTTCTCCGATCCCGCCTGCCCCGCCAATGACAACATATATTCCACCATAACGATAATTGTTGTTGTTCTGAGGGGCATTGCTCTCCAGGCGAACAAGTTCCTGACTGTACCAGCGGTTGTTTCGATGGACCTGGAGATCCCCTTTACTTTTCGGTTCCAGTGAGAGCGCTCCACGAATGGAACGTTCATTGATGTTACCAGCTTGCAAATCCACAAGACGCACAGACCATTGTGGAAACTCCTGCGCCATTGAGCTGGCAAGACCATGAACTCCGGCATCCGCAGGATTAACCCGGTCGCTAGACCATACGGATTGTGTCTGACAGGTTAAGAATGACCATTCCAACGGACGATGACCATATCCCAATTGAATCATGGCTTTAATGATTCGAAACACATTTTTCACGCCCATATTCTGTGCCAATATCATATGATTCAGTGACGTTGGAGGGAGAGACATATGATTGGATAACCAAATGATATGATCAATCGTATCGACCTTTTTCAAGGCATTCATCAGACTGACGGGATCTACAGCAGTTTCCGCATCCATACGGATTGATTTTGCATGGATCTGATGAACCATCTCCCATTGCTCCGTTGTACCTCCAATGACCAGCCATCGTTTATATCCAGGATTGAATTCGGACTTTTCAGTCTTTTCGACTACTTCCCATATTGGGGTCAGCATAAGATTATGGTCCGATGGCTCCGATGGGGTTGCAAGAGGAGGTTCCTCCTGCTTAACTTTTGATTCACTTATCGTGTTGCCCTGAGATTGCTGCGGGATCCAGTATCTTTCTCTTGCAAATGGATAGGTCGGTAGGGCGATCCGTTGGGGTTTACCCTCAGCAACATATAATGTATTCCAGTCCAGGTTCAGACCCTGCACCCATAAATCCAGTAATTTCTCATGCTGGCCCTTCTGAATCCACCGGTTCACCATTTCTTCCATATCCTCATCCCGACTAAGGATGGAAAGCATCTCTTTACCCTTTTTCACATGACCGGTATAAAAAACCATTTGCGAAGCTTGTGTTTCCAGATTGTTTGCCTGTTCAACATACTCTTTTAGTTTCGCAATGAGTTCCTCTATGGACACCGCCAGCAAGCCCAGACGCTCTTCCATCGATTCACGTCCAACTTGCAAAGTATAGGACAGGTTCCTCATATCCGAATCCACATATATTCCGGTGTATAACGCTTCAAGTAAGTCTTTGGCCTTTGCCAAGAGTCGTTCCTGATTTCTTGCGGACAACACAACGATAACAGGAGATTTAGGGTGATCTTTGCCAACTGTTATCTGTTCCGAGTACATACCTGTCTGGGTATACTCTTCAATGATGATATGTGCATTGGCACCCCCAGCTCCAAATGAAGATACGCCTGCACGTCTTGGGATCTGCACTCCATCTATTTCCGGACGCTTCCATGGTCCGAGCAACTTCTGAACCACAAATGGACTCTGGGTAAAATCAATGTTTGGATTGGTCTCTTCCGCGTGCAAGGATGGCGCGAGTTCCCCATGCTGCAGCTGCAGCAACACTTTGGTTACCGCAGCAATGCCTGCTGCGCTCTCGCAGTGACCAATGTTGGATTTGGCTGAACCGATGGCACACTTGAAGTTGGATTGGACCGTCCGCTGAAATGCTTTTGTTAAACCGGCCACTTCAATAGGGTCCCCGAGCGAGGTTCCTGTTCCATGCGCTTCCACGTAACTGATCGTTCGCGGATCAATACCTGCTTCAAGCAGGGCGTCACCGATAACCTCAGCCTGTGCATTGGGATTTGGCACGGTGTATCCATTGGTTTTCCCCCCGTGATTCAGCGCCGATCCTTTGATCACACCGTAAATCCGGTCCCCATCCGCTATGGCTCTCGCCAACGGTTTCAACAGAACCGCGCCGACACCTTCACCCGGAACATAGCCGTCCCCACCTTGGCCAAAGCTCTCACACCGTCCTTTGCTGGACAGAAACTTCCCTTGAGACAAAAGAATATATTTGTTGGGATGAACCGACACATTCACACCGCCAGCTACAGCTACCTGGCACTCGTTCTGTCGCAGGCTTTGACAGGCCAAATGAATGGATGTTAATGACGACGAACACATTGTATCCACGGCCATGCTTGGTCCGCGAAAATTACAGAAATACGAAACCCGATTGGCAATGGAAGAAGGATTACCGTTGAATGCCATGGAATTCTGGGACCCATAGAGCTGATACTCCTCATACATCACACCTACATAGACGCCCACTTTCTCCGTGCTCAAGCTTTGTCTTGTGTATCCCGAATCTTCCAGTGTTTCATATACACACTGCAAAAAAAGTCGTTCTTGAGGGTCCATTGTTTCGGCTTCACGAGGAGATACCTTGAAAAACAACGGATCAAACTCATCCACACCATCCAAAAAACCACCCCAACGGCCATAAGTTTTGCCTAGAATTCCTGGCTCTGGGTTATACACCTGCCCGTGATCCCAACGTTCAGATGGAATCTCGGTAATACTGTCCATACCACTACGCAGGTTATGCCAGAATTCACCGATATTACGGGCACCAGGATATCTGCCCGCCATTCCGATAATGGCAATATCCTGATGCTGATTATTCTTGCCCTTTTGACCACCAGAAGGTGAGTCCATATGAATGGCAAGGTCCGGGTCCGTTTCTTTCAAAATAGGTTCGGCTTCGGGTTCGAATGGGGTTCCTGTCAGCAGCGTTCGTTTCGACATCACGGCGTGTGTTGGTGCGTGTGTTTGGGAGTCCGACACATTCTGTAAAATCGCTAGCACATTCTTCTGTGTCATTCCGGCTGGTTTCATCCCTCGTTGCTGAAGCAGCGTATCCAAACGAACCTGATGAATGTTCATAAAGTAATGACTTAGTTCCCTCAGGGTCTGATATTCAAAGAACAGCGTTTTGGACAGAGACCCCAATTCATTCTCCAATACGTCCGTCATCTTCATAATGAGCAGCGAATCGATACCATACTGCTCCAGCGGGACATCTGGCTCAATCCTTGATTCTGGCAAGCCAATCACGGGAGCCAATGTTTTAATTAACCAAAGGATGGTTTGATCCTCAAGATTGCCTTCAAGTCCAGCAACCTCTTCCGTATCCTCGATACTCACAGATATATCTGCTGTTGAACTCTTGGAAAGGTTTAATTGACCCACGAACTGCTCAGCGGTTGCGTGGAGGCTCATTTGTTCCAACAGTGTCTCTGCAGAAATATCCCATCCATGCCGAGTTAGCAGTCTGCGGGAAAGTTCACTCCATTGCACCGGGTCCAAACCATATTCGCTCCAGTCCATGTCCGGGTCCACGTCCTGCTCCCCTACGTTCAACAAAGCGGCCACTTCCAACGTGAGCACAGATACAGCTTCCTGTTGGGTCATGCCTCCCGCCAGAGGGGCTCCAAGCTTGATGGATAACGATTCCGGCGAAGGCGCTTGCCTATCTGCGTCTGCGTTTGCTGGCTCGATCGATTCAGTTAACCCCGAATCTACCGGCTCCAGCAGGCTTCTTCGCAGCACCGACAGCTTGCCTTCCGCCACCAATACCTGGTTGCCTCCACTCGCCCAGGCCTGATACAACGCCTTTACTCCCGACGCGGTTCCCAGCGGTCTCAGTCCATGCTGTTTCCACAGACGCTGCTTCCCCTCTTCCTCCAGCTGCATTCCGCCTTCTTCCCACAACGGCCAGTTGATGGATAAGGTTCTCCCTTGACACTCCCCGCGTTTCATCCGCGCATTTCGGCTCACCGCATACGCATCCATATACCCATTGGCGGCGGCATAATCACCCTGCCCTGCATTCCCCGTCACCGCTGCACCCGAGGAGAACAGCAACAGCACATCCAGCGCTTCGGTCCCGATCGCTTCTTCCAGATTCCGTATGCCGACTACTTTCGGAGCCAGCACGGCCTGCCAGTCGGATTCCGTTTTGTATCGCATCAGACTGTCCCGGATTTCTCCGGCACAATGCAGCACCCCGTTCACCTGGCCATACTGCTGACGGATACGCCCGAACAGTCCGTGGACCGCCTCCCGATCGGTGACGTCCACTGCTTCATAAAGCACCTGGGCAGGGAGCTGCGCCATCTCTCGCTGTACCGCCTCTGGCATCGCCGGGGATCGGCCAGTCAATATAAGCGTACTGCCTTCCGTTTGGGCTGAAATCTCCCGGGCCCAGATCCGTCCCAGGCCACCGGCTCCGCCTGTAATGACGTACACGCCTCCGTCTCTCCAAGGGGACAACAGTGGGACACTGGTCTTCCGCTTTGTCTTCACCTCTGTCTCTGCATTCCCATTCGTCATCTCATCCATATCCACATTTGTATCCATGTCCACGTCGACCGCCTGCCAGCCCACTCGCTTCAGCTCACCCGCTTCCCAACGCAGGTGGCTCTCCTCCGCATGGAGCGCACACTGGTGCAACTGTTCGGTCAATATGGCGGCCGATGTCTCTGGCTGGACTTCGACAAGCTGTGCCAGACAGCCCGGATGCTCCAGTCGCACCGTCCGCAGCAGCCCGCTCAGGCCGGCGAACCGTCTTCCTTGTTCATCTCCCGCCACGACGACCTGCACAGCCATCCGGTGGCTTCGCTGCATCGCAAGCTGCTGCTGCACATGGTGCAGAATGGCCTGAACAGCCTGTCCGTATCGCGCCTCCAACGACCCCGTTAACACCATCTGCTTCCAGGACACATCCGCAGCCGCGAAGTCTTGCGGGGCCCAATCACACAGCAGCACCGCGGGTTCAACCCCCACAGCTTCAGCCGGTAGGGAGCGCTTCGGCAGCTCCTGCCACTCGGGCTGCACCAGCAGCACACCTTCCCGGCTTTCGGGTACACGCGAGGTCACGCCCCGCAGTCGAATGCAAACCTGTCCCTCTGAATCGCACAGCTCCAGATCCAGTTTACGGACGCTAGCCTCAGCGGAAGATGCCGCAGACTCGGGGCGAACACGCACCACCGCCCACATGTGCGCCTGGCAAGGGGATATCACTTCCGCCTCCTCCAGTGCAAAAGGCAACGGAGCGGAGGCGGGCGGGTTCCCATGTCGTTCTGTTGTGCTCGCAAGGGCCGTGCTCTCCAAGCTTACTGCCCCCTCCTGAGTAGTGGATCTCAGCACTTCCGCGATCTGATCTCCGGCCAGCAGGGCGATGGATGCTTGCAAGGCCCCATCCACCATACCGGGATGCAGCACAGTATCCGCTTGCCCTTCGAAGAGCGCTTGTGGCAGACGCAACTGCGCCAAGGCCTCGTTTGCCCCCCATTGCAATTCGGCAATGGTCTGATGGGACGGACCGTACTCCAGACCCAGTTTTCGGAATGCTTCATAACAAACTGCTCCACTGGCCTGTCCCTCTGTACACCGGCTGCGCACAGCCTGCAAATCCAAGGTTTGCACGGCTTCTACGAGAGGTCTTCCCACACTTACACGCCCTTGACTATACACCGCTTCTCCAGATTCAATTGCAGACTCATTTGCTGGCGCTGCCGAAACTCCATAGGACAGGCTTCCATCTGCCTCGGCCTCAAGCACGAGATGAACCTCCAGAGGCTCCTCTCCAACAACGAGCGGCCTGCTCCACATTACATGCCGCAGCAGCAGACTGTGTGTGAGCGGAGGCCAATTCGCTGCATGCGCCGCTGCTGCCCGGGCCATCTCCAGCTGAACAACAGCTGGAAGCAGCTTGTGCCCCTGTACAACATGATCGCTTAGGAAAGGCTCATTTCCATTGAACTGACTACTGTACCACTGGCCCCGCAGCAGATCCGAACGGTTGTGGTGCAGCATGGAGTGCAGAACTGTAACCTTTTTGCCGAAACCTGCAGTCCCGCTCTCCCTTTTTGCATGGACCATGGGGACCCAATAGCGTTCTCTTTGAAATGAATAGGTAGGGAGACTGATTCGAGTAGGCCTGCTGTCCTTCTGGTACATGCTGTTCCAATCAATGGTTATTCCTTTGGCCCATACTTCAGCGATTGAAGCCATCTTTCTTTTGTTCATCCATATTTCGATTGCTGTCCGAATGTCTTCATCTGATTGAAACAGTTCTGTGATCGCATCTTCTTGAAGCCTGACTTCTCCCTCATAACCAGCCCGACTGTTCAAAGATCCAATCCGCTGGCCTTGGTCTTTGCTTTGCACATACTCTGTACATTTCCTTCTCAGCTCTTCAAGAGAACTGACAACAAAGGCAACCCTGTATCGCATATGCTCTCTGCCCACCTGCAGCGTGTATGCCAGATTGGATAGCTTGATTCCCCGTGTGGCGGCGGAATTTTGATGTTCCTTACTGGTGGAGAGATAATTCATCATGTCGCGCACATGATCAAGCAGACTTGTTTGACTTTTGGCAGATAACGGAACAATGACTGGAAGCTCGGACTCCAAATCTGAACTGGAATTTACTGCTGTTGGTGCATATTCTTCAACAATCAAATGGGCGTTACTGCCGTTTGCTCCGAAGGAGCTAATACCCGCTCGCAAAGGATGGGTTT
The DNA here is from genome assembly GCF_984798905.1 of Paenibacillus sp. SRL342. NCBI lineage: Bacteria > Bacillati > Bacillota > Bacilli > Caryophanales > Paenibacillaceae > Paenibacillus > Paenibacillus sp. SRL342. Next base: position 2,933,800 of record NZ_OZ481790.1, on the reverse strand, counting down.
CTGGAGTGTTACGATCTGCCTTCATAGTTCTCCAGTCCTTTCCTTCCCTCTCCACATAAAAAGGAGTGTTCTGAAAAGGAATGTACGGATTCAGACGTTCCGCATGTAAGGAAGGAAAAATCCGATTGTGTTTCATCTGTAACAGTACCTTGGTTAACGCAGCCACACCCGCAGCCGCTTCCAAATGCCCGATATTGGACTTCAGTGAACCAATTGCACAACTCTGTTCCGGCAGTGACCAGTCCGCCAATGCTTTATTCAGTCCCTGTACCTCGATCGGATCTCCGAGGGACGTTCCTGTGCCGTGTGTCTCAAAATAACTGACCGTTCGAGGATCAACCCCTGAACGTTTGAATGCATGTTTAATAACTTCCGACTGTGCTGTTGAGTCTGGTACCGTTGGGCCTGATGTTTTTCCTCCATGATTGATTGCAGACCCTTTAATAACACCATAGATGGAATAACCTTGCTCTTCGGCATGACTCAGACTGGTCAGCAACACCGTTCCTGCTCCCTCACCCGGCACATATCCGTCTCCGCCCTCTCCGAAACTGCGGCATCGTCCATCGGATGATAATAGCTGTGCCTCTTTCAAAAACATGTATCGATGTGGATGCGTAATGACGTTGACTCCGCCAGCAAGAGCATACTCACATTCCTCATTTCGAATGCTTTCGCAGGCCAGATGAATGGCCGTTAGTGCGGAGGAACACATGGTATCTACCGCAAGAGAAGGACCATGGAAATTCATGCAATACGATACCATGTTTGCAACGGACGCTGCACTGATCCCCAAGGATGTAGGTACACCGCGATCTGTCAATTCCGATGCAAACAGCTCATAATGATTCCAGAATACGCCGGCAAATACACCTACACTCCGGGTACCTGTTGAAGCATCCTGGTGCTGACTGCGTTCAACGCGAAATCCCGCATCTTCACAGGCTTCCCATGCCGTCTCCAGAAAAAGTCTTGCCTGGGGGTCCATCATCTCCGCCTGACGGGGAGATAAATTAAAAAATAGTGGATCGAACTCATCAATCTTATCGATGAATCCCCCAAACTGATAATATGATTCCGGCGTATACGAAAACCGCCCCTGTTCCCAACGATCTCTGGGAAAACCTGTAATGCAATCCTTACCTGATAACAGATTGGCAGCAAATTCATCCACATTCCGAGCCATCGGATAGCGGCCAGCCACACCAATAATGGCTATATCTTCTGTATGCATTTCCGATGGTCTCTTTTCTTTTCGAGGAACCTCATGATTTAAAAGTTTTGCTGCAGAAGGGCCCTCCACATGGATAGTAGTTTGTGCAAAACTTCGGATAAACGAAGGTTTACCATACATCACAACAGTCTGCGTTGATGCATTCATCATAAGCGAATCGAACAGTTGCATTCCTTCGTCTTGAGGCAGCGGGGCCAATCCCGTTTTGACTTCCAACTGCTGCTGGTAAACTGGATCGATCGACATGCCTCCATTCGCCCATAGAGGCCAATTAATTGAAAGGGTTCTGCCTGATCGCTGTCCTGCCACAACCTGTTGCTGACGCCGCTCTGCAAACCGATCCATAAAAGCGTTACCACAAGCATAATCTGCTTGTCCCATATTCCCGAGCACAGCCGATAGTGAAGAGAATAAAATAAAAAAGTCCAGTGGTTGATCACGAGTATATTCATCCAGGTACCAAAGTCCGCTCACTTTAGGGCCTAGCACTTCCGAAATATTCTCTTTTGTTTTCTGTAAAATGAATTGGTCCCGGGTAACTCCTGCACAATGTATGATTCCCCGAATAACTCCCAGACTGGTCCGAATCTGCTGGATGACATGACTCGTCTGCTCGCTATGCGTTAGATCTGCCTGAAAATAATGAACATCCGCTCCCAGACTCTTCAACTCCGATATCTTATCGGACTCTTTTTTGCCAAGAGAAGAACGCCCCACCAGCGCCAATGTAACCCTCCCTTGCTCAGCCAAATGGCGACCTACCATCAAGCCTAATCCACCCAATCCACCAGTAATCAGATAAACACCATCTTTTGCAACATACTGGCTTTTCTGCAGCATCGGTATCGGCTTCTCACGGTATTTTTTCACCATCCGCACACGAGATTTTCCGGTGTAACACACTTCACTGACTCCCGAGGAATGTGTTACTCGCTCTTTCTCCAACCAGTCCGCCCATTGGGTTCTTGTAACGTTATGAATATCATTCACCGTGATGATCTGTCCATGTAGATGAGGGTTCTCTGCATGAGCTGTTCTTAAAAGGGCTCCCATCGCGCCTGAAAAATCAGTGCCCGTTCCTGACGGACCAATTATTTGAATATGGGTCTCCGCTTTGGGAAACTGCTGCATGTAATTCTGAAGCCAGACTATACTTTGCTCGCACATTTGTTCAAATGACTGTGGCATGGTACGTTCACTGGTTAGTGTGACAACCTCTGATTGCGGAAAACATTCCTTGATCATTTGATCATGTCCAATTGCCTGCTCGCAAAGAATAACAACGTGGCTCCGCACTGTGTTTGAGGTGTTACGCATATGCAGCGTGACCTCTTCCCAGAAGGGTTCGAGCATGACAGATGAGTAATCATCACTCTTTCCCCGATCATGATTGAGTTCTGAAGTTTTGATGCTTGCCTTGCTGGCCGAAGCTTTGCTCTCCGTGTACTGATTTTCAGTAAATGCCTCAGGCCAATGTTGGTGCAGGTATGCAGCAAGAGACTTAATATTGGAATATTCAAATAACAGCGTGGGGTAAAGCTGCTCCTTCACTTTGTTCTCCAGCGTCCTTGAAAGGTTGATAAGCTGCAAGGAATCCAGTCCCATCTGATAAAATCCCAGTTCTGTGTCCAAATTCGCTTCAGATGTTCCAAGCACTTTGCCTATCTCTACCTTTAAATAGTCCGCAACCTGCTTCGTGTTCCCTTCTGGAACACCTCTTCGCTGATTCGATAGTTCGGATGTATCATCTATGATGACAGGTGAATCTTGTATATTGACCTTTGTGGCCAGCTCTGGTACAGATGAATCCTCTGAACCTGAGCCTGCTACCCCATTTGGATTCTGATGTACTTCGGCCCATTGCTGTATCAAATGAGGATTACGAATACGTTTAGCGGTTAAACGCTCAAATTCAACCAAGGACTTGCCAGCAGAATCAACCACTCTAATATCTGTAGAAATCAGATCTGGTGATGAGACAGAATTATCGTTTATCAATGGTCGAGCGAGCGAGTACACACCAATGGTGTCAGGTAACGGACCATAAATACAGAAGCGTTCAATCATAAAAGGAATATAGGGAGTCTGATCATCAAACATCCCCTGTGCTTTTTCCTTTAAACGAAATGAGGAGCCCGCAAAAGTTGCCCCATCCAAAAAAGCTGCATGTGCATAAAATTCATTGGAGTAAACGGAAGCCTGCTCACTGAGATTCAGACACATAAGCTCCTGATTCTCATATTGGTAGACGACCCCTGAAGTTTGCATAAATGGCCCATGCTCGATGTTGACCTGCCTCGCCAATTGATAAACCTCATCCATGCTCCACTGATCTCGGGATTGAGTTTTCAGATCCTGAATATGGATCACGGGTGGATTAAACTCAGGATCAACAAGAAACATCGTACATTGCATATGTTGTTCTTCACTGCCCTGATCGATGGTACCATTCATCACTTTGTTGCTTGTAATGGTTACCCTCCATTGCAACTCTGAAGGTACAGGTGAGAACGTCACAGCAATCTCGCGATCAAATTGCTCTGATGTCACAATGGGCGTTGTAAACAAAATCTGCCGCAATTCGACAGAGTGTGTCTCCAAATATAAAGCCGACAAACGATAGATCATATCCAGTAGGGTGACCCCGGGTAACGTACAAATTCCGTGTACACGATGATCCTGAACGATGGCGTTGCTGTGGCTTAAACGTTGCACGTATGTTTCTTGATTGCGACCTATCAACGACAGTTCCCCCTTACTGCAATTTTTTCGGTGTGAAGAAAGACAGCATATGCTCAGGCTTACGATGGGTTTGTCCTGAAGACGATCCGAACACCAAGTTTTTCTCCTCAACCTCATCCGGCCAAAACCGGGCTCTATTCCAGATAATGCGATTGAAACGAGGTTCCAGTGTTGCTTTATTTGGGTCTGGTACACCTTCATTGCTGACAAGGATATGAGCGTTATTTCCTCCGAGTCCAAACGCGCTGACACCCGCACGCAACACTTTATTGGTCCAAGGTGTAAGTTCTTGAACAAGGAATAACGGACTTTCTTCAAACCGAAATCTCGGATTCGGATGCGGACAATTTAAACTGGGCGGGATCTGACCATGTACCATACTCAGCAAAACCTTGATCATGCTAACTGCCCCTGCTGCACTCAACAGATGTCCCACATTGCTTTTGACACTTCCCACACCGCAAAGATCCCCCTTTTTCATACTGGTTCCCAGCACTTGGGTTAACGCTTTAAGCTCAATGGGATCTCCAATGACCGTGCCTGTTCCATGTGTTTCTACATAATTGATTGAAGCCGGATCAATATTTGCATCCTTGATGGCACGTTCGATTAACGACTGCTGAGCCTGGGGATTCGGTGTGGTGACGCCCATTGTATGACCATCATTGTTAATCGCAGAGCCATCAATCACTCCGTAGATTTTGTCACCGTCCGTTATGGCCTGTTCCAATCGTTTCATGACGATTACTCCACAGCCCTCCCCAACCCCAATTCCATTAGCGGAGGCATCAAAGGTTTTACATTGTCCATCTGGTGACAGCACCTTTGATGCAGTCAGGGAAAGATAAGGGGTCTCGTCCAATAAAACTTCAACCCCACCGGCGATCACCAGATCTGCTTCCCCATTCTGCAAACTCCGGGCACCCAGATGGATGGCTGTTAGGGAACTGGAACAAGCGGTGTCCACGACCATGTTGGGACCTCTGAGGTTATATAAATGAGCCAAATGTGCCGTAATAAAATTTTGACCTGTGCCAATAATGGTTTGTTTGTTGTCCCGACGTATTTTGCTCATGAAATGACCTGTTCTTGCCCCTGCAAATACACCAACCTCAAGCGACTCAAGCTGACTCTTTCCATATCCTGCATCTGCAAGTGCTTCAGCGCTAACCTCAAGCCACTGCCTTTGCAAAGGGTCCAGATGAGTTGCCAGGGAATGATCCATTCCGAAAAAATCGGGATCAAACCATTCCAGCTCATCGAGAAAAGCCCCCCATTTGCTCATGCTTTTCCCGGCTTTGCCATCAGGATGGTAGTACGTTCTCCAATCCCACCGGGATGACGGAATTTCACGTATACTGTTTTTGCCTGTTTTTAGATTGTTCCAAAATTGTTCCGGGTTCACCGCATCCGGGAAATGACAGGCCATTCCAATGATGGCCACTCGGGATCGAGAACGATCTTTGGGCGGCTGGAGAATCTGTCGAGCCTCATGTCTGTTGATCTGTTCGGGAGATGTACGTGGACTTGTTGCGTATTTTTGCAGCAAAGCCCCTGTCAGTCCTGCAATCGTTGGATAGTCCAAAAAAAGACCAGGTTCCACCACAGGAATTTGAAGTTCGCGTTCCATCCGGCGTGCCAGCTGAGCAATCAAGATTGAATCCATCCCGAAATGTTCGAAGGATCGGTCCGGGTTCATTTTCTCGGGTTCAATACACAATTCCTCGGCGAATATGGAACTTAATTTCATCTGTAATATCTCGGATGTATCAGAAAAAGGAACACCACTTGTCATAGGTATTTCGGACATCGTTTCTGCTTTCACCACTCTGGAAATTCCCAATTTCCCCTCAGTGTCAATGAATTCGCTACTCACGATTGCCGGAAGCATAACTGCACCTGGTTGAGTGATTAGTGCCCAGTCCAGCAGCTTCAATCCTTCTTCATCCGTGATGCTAAGCAGACCGGTTTCGTTATAAGCTTGACTTGGAAACTCACCCATCCCGGATTCCTTCCAGTTCGGCCATTGGATACTGATGAGTGGACTGGTATGGGCATTCGCTTCGGCATAATAATCCATGTAGGTGTTAGCCATAGCGTAATCGCTTTGTCCGACACCAAGTTTCGAAATGGCTCCAGCCACAGAAGAGAACAGGACAAAAAATTTCAAAGGATCGTGACGGAAGCATTCATAGAGTGCTACAGTGCCTAATATTTTGGGAGACAATACGTTCCGAATCGACTCCAGTGGTTTACGAATAAAGGCGGGATTTTCCATGTCGGCTATGCCAGCTGCGTGAATTACTCCTCCGGCTACGCCCATCGTTGAACGTATGTGTTTTGCAGCCTCCAGAAGTTTCTCTTTATCACCTATATCAAAAGACAGTACTTCAATCTGAACGCCCTGCTTCTCCAATTCCAGGATACTTCTAACTTTACTGCCGATCTCATCTTTGTCCTCGCGTCGTGCCCCCCATTCATGTCGAGATGGAAATGGGGTCTGACCCATCAGAACAAGTTTACGGACCCCGTAGTGTCGGACGGCATGCTGCGCACAATGCATGCCTAGACCCCGTGTCCCTCCAGTGACCCAAAGAACGTGATTGGAGGGAAAAGCGAGTCGGTTTTGATTCAACTGCTGTATATTGATGTTTTCGAGTGTATCAAGATAAGCACTGTACCGCTGTCCTTCACGATAACAGACTTCCTGTTCCTTACCCGTATGAGTTAACTCCTGAACGATTTGTGCTGCGACATCAAGCTCACTGTCAGCCGGGTCCACATCGATATGCCGCGAAATAATATGTCTGTACTCACTTTGTAGTATCCTGTAGAGCCCAGCCCGTTCTGCTCCACCTAGATAAATCGATTTATTTTGGAAAGACTCCAGCCCCATAGTGACTCCAAGCAGCTTTAATTCTTTGTGACCACGGGTATCAATCATTTGTTGAAGCCTTGCTAACCAGTAGATCAGTTTGTCCAGCATCATTTCTTCTGCTTCCATCTTTCGCCCACAACCTGACAGATCTATAAAAGCATCACAATTCATCAAAACATCGAGCAAACGTCCAGAGTCCTGCTCCTCCTCACTCACAAGCACAACCTGGCTGCCCTGTATCATTTGTGAAAGTTTATTGGCAAGCCCAACGGTTTCCAGTGTAGATCCAACCACAACTTTTCCATGCCCAGGATCAGGATTTGTAACTGCCGAATGCTTCCATTGCTTCAAAAGAAGCTTTGCTATTCTCTCCTCTTTGTTGTCAGAAGCAACATTCGAAATCTCACTTTTTACATCTGTTTCAACGGACCTCGTCGCTATCCCAGACCTCACCCAATATTTTTCCCGTGCAAAAGGATACGTTGGCAGAGGTATTCTTTTATACTTTTCTGTCAAATAAAGCCGGTTATAATCCAATTCATACCCTTGTACATACAGTTCTGCAATAGTATGCAGGTTTTCAACATATCGCGAATCATCTAATGATTCGGTAGCTATTTGTTGGATACATTCATTGCCAAAACGTCGAAGAACGGATTGCTCTTGGGAAGGCTGGCCTGATAAATCCGTCGTGTAGATCTGTGATGAGCCTCCGGTGTCCAGCCATTGTTCCAAAATGGAGGCCAGATCGTCCGAATGCTGGACTACACAGGCTGCCCGATGCTCCAAATGCCTTCTCCCCGTCATCAAAGTGAAGCTTGCACTAGCAAAATCAAGCCGGGCAGCCACTTTCCCGTAATGTTGCACCATTCGTCTCACTTGTTCCCTTAACTGTCCTGTCGATTGTGCAGACCACACCAATAGATAACCCGGTTTATGTATTAAAGGAGACAACTCTCCGGGAGGCTCCTCAATGGCAAGGTGAGCATTGGTTCCACTAAAGCCAAATGAGCTTACAAGTGCAGCCCTTTTTTGTCCGGGGGGTGTATGCCATGGAATTAATTGAGTGTTGACATAGAATGGACTTTTCGAAAAATCAATATCTGGATTCGCTTTGGAATAATGAATGGATGGCGGAATCTGTTGATGTTTCAAGGCCAATAATAATTTGATCACACCAGCTATGCCCGCTGCTGCAATCGAATGTCCCATATTGGACTTGATCGAACCTAGTGCAGCATATTGTGAACGACTTGTATACTTCCGGAAACTTCGATTCAGCGCATCGAATTCAATGGGATCACCCAACTTCGTTCCAGTACCATGTGCTTCAACCAATTGGATCTGCTCCGGATTAACACCGAACTGGTCGTATAACTGGCGTTCCAGTCTTTCCTGCGAAGCTCTACTAGGGGCTGTGATACCATTGGTACTCCCATCCTGATTGATACAGCTGCCTTTGATGATCCCGTGTACATGATCGCCATCTCGGATGGCATCCTCCAGCCGTTTGAGCAACACGGCTCCAACACCTTCACCCGGTACAAAACCGTCTGCACGTTCATCAAAGCTATGACACCTTCCAGCAGGGGACAACATGCCCGCCCGACTAGCAGAATTATAAAAATCAGGCGTCGATTGCACAAACACTCCACCTGCCAGAGCAAGCTCCACTTCCCCTGACCATAGAGCTTGACAAGCCAGATGAATGGCAACCAACGAACTAGAACATGCGGTATCCACTGCGATTGCTGGCCCCTGTAAATTCAGAAAATAGGATACCCGGGCAGGTACGATGGATGCAGCATTACCCCAAAAAGCTTGTGCAGGTGCCTGTTCACCGACCAACTTCTCATAGTCTCCTCCGCAATATCCGGTGTAGACTCCGCATTTGCGGCCATGAATCAGTTCCCCTGCATATCCAGCGTGTTCAAGGGTTTTCCACGATTCCTCCAGAAACAATCGCTGCTGTGGGTCCATATGCATTGCTTCAACATTGGAAATTTTGAAAAACAAGGGGTCAAAACAGTCGCTATCTTCCAAAAAAGCTCCATGATTATTTTCCGTTTTCTCTACGGATGATCCTGTCTGTTCCGAAGTCCACCGCGCCCCACGCTGAATCAAGTCATGACCTGCGGCCAAATGCTCCCATAATTCATCCACATTATCCGATTGCGGGAATCTGCCGCTGTAGCCAATGATCGCAATATCCTTGTGTCTGTTGTTGGAACCGGGGGATGTTATATCGCCATCGGAATGACTCTCCATGGCATCATCCAACGTGAACTCTCGCTCTTCACTAATCCGTTCAGTTCGTTGAACGTCGGGCTTCTCGGCACTGCAACCTCCATGAAACTCCATTTGTTGTTCTGGCTCCAGCGGTTTCTCCTGATACATAGGGGCAATATACTGTGCAAGCAGGTTGACACAAGGAAAATCAAAAATATCAGTGGTGAACAGCTCCGTTCCCAATCGTTCATTAATCGAATGAATTAATCGAACACCCGTTATGGAGTCAACCCCATAATCGGAAAAAGCCTCCTCATGGTCGATAAGCTGTGCCTCCACTTTCAAAGATTCGCATAGTGTCCGAACAAGCACTTCCTTTATGTACTTCAGTTTTTCTTCGGATGAACGTGAACTCTCCAATTCAGGTAACCGGATTTCTGACGGTTTTTCCTGCATATTCTGCGAATTACGGCTCGTTTGACTTTGGACCTGATGTTTTACCGTTTGCTCATGTTTCAAGGTTTGCTGACGTACCACGCCATTGCTTGTCCCCATTATCACTTGCTGGCCCTTGAATTCGTCAGTGTGAGCCAGTAACTGAACTTCCCCGAACCCCTCGGATAACAATACGTTTTTCCAAGTTTCCTGTTCAAGCAAAGGTCCTCCGGAAATACGCAGAGCAGGGTCCACATAGCTCCACCACCCATCCAATAACCCAAACGTAAGGTGATTCATAAGCGTATTTTCGGTAATTTCATTAATCAAAAAGACACCCTTACAACGGAGCAATGCCTTAACATTCCTTAAGGCAAGGCGAATATTAGGAGCAGCATGCATGACATTAGTTGCTATCGCTATATCATAGGTCCCCGCTTGCAAAGATTGGGTGGACACCGGTTTGGACAAATCAAACGTTCCGTATGTAAGGTACGGATAACGCGGGCCATATACCTTTTGGGCATGACTTAAAAAAGCCTGGGAAAGATCCGTATAACAGTATTCCAGAATATGGGGATAAAAATCATTCAGACGGTTAAAAACTGCCTGGCTCGTGCCTCCTGTTCCAGCTCCGATCTCCACAAGGCGAATATGTGCACTCGGCTCCCGCACAAGTTGCTGTTTTATAATAGCTGCAACCCGATCTGCCAAAACGGCATTGAAATAATCGGCAGCAGGATTGTTCATGTAAATGTTCTCCACCAGATGCATGGAACTATTCGGAAAAATAATGTCGGTTGCGGACTTCTGACCAGTCAAAATGTCCGGCAGTGCTCGGAGCGTGGCATCCAGCAGTGGAATGTAGGAAGACACATTTGGATCGGATAGCCACAGCAATTTTTTCCTATCCCATTCCTTCCATGCATGAGCCAGGTCCGTATCGTTGGTCTGAATCAAGGGATTTACAGCGTCAGTAGAGGTGCAATAACCGTATTTTCGCAAATAAAGGAAACTCTCCCGCCACCATCTTTCGTAACGCTCGATCAATGAATCAGGTATTTCTGCTACAGCTGCATCTTCACCCCGGAAATTACTCAAAAGTCCTGCAGCATGCAGTCTGCCCCATAATAATTGACCCAACAACTCTTTCAGTTCTGTCATTACACGTTCCCCCCACCGTCTGATAATCCCCGCTCTTCAGACCCCTGTTATATAACCTGAGACGGTACAGCCCCCTGATAGACCATAATGGATTCTTCTTCATCTAAGATCTGTATATCTACCAAAGACTGTTTCTTTATCAATGCAATCTGATCCAGCACACCATTCATCAGTACATCTAGAGCCTCCATCGCTTCAGGAGCTTCGATTGAACCTTGTCCTGCTTTCGCCATGCGTGTCTTATAATATTCAGAACGTACCGAACCCACACTTCCCCAATATCCCCAGTTCATCACTTTGATAGGAAAATCACAGCACTGTCTCAAAAATTGGGCAAATACATCTTTGAACGTACAGCCGGCTACGTAATTCGCCTGTCCGGCCGAATTCAAAAAGGAATTCATGGACGAAAAAAAGAGTACAAAGTCAGGCGACTCTCCGATACACGCTTTGGCTATATTGATGCTGATGTCTACCTTGGTGGAATAAGCTTTCCGAAAAGAAGCTTCGTCCATATATTCCAGACTGCGATCCTCCAACACGATGGCAGAATGAATAAAACCATTAATGGCTTGATGATTCCGCCTAATATTTATACATGCCTGACGCATTGCTTCTGAATCCGTTGCATTAACAGCCATGTAACAGGGCGCGGGGCCAAGCTCGCCCAGCCATTTCAATTTCGCCTGAATATCAGCATCCATTTCCCTTCTTCCCAGCCAGATGATCTGGGCTTTGTAATGCCGGATCATATATTCACTCCATGCCTCTCCGATTCCGCCTGCTCCTCCAATAACAACGTATACACCCCCATGGCGATAGGAATGAGACTGCCCGGAACTCACAGGAGAATATGTAACGGGCACAAGTTGTTGACGAAACCATTCGCCTTGTCGGTTTACATATGGGAATCCATAGGAATCAGCAGACAGCGAAAACAATTCGTACATATTCTTATCATTCAACTGATCCAAATCCACCTGTCTAACCTTCCATCCGGGTCGTTCTTTGCACAGGACTCCTATAAGACCATGTATCCCGGCATGAGTGGGATCAACGGAATCAAGTGTATGAATGGCGTTTGCCCGCATCGTGATTACAGTCCATTCCATGCTCCGATTCCCATATCCATTCTGAAAAAGTGCCTTAATCAGTCTGTATAGAAGAAACACGCCATCTTCCTGAGCCTCAACCATTCCCTTGACATCAGGCGAGCTTCCAGCCGTGATCGGAGATATCCACACCATATGACGAAGGTTCATGATTAGGTTTAGTTGTTCAGAGATGCGCATGATCGAATCCTGTGGATTCAAAACGATCATCTCGGCATGTGGCAGGTGTTTGAGCAGCTGGGTCAAGTACGAGCTCTTCGTACCTACCAAGCATATTTCTCCCGGGAGATCGTTGAGTACACGTTCATGTTCATACAAGCCGATTGTCTGCTCTTTCCATACAGGGGCCAACATTTGTAACTCGTAAGTCTCCACACCTTTAGTTTCTTCAAGATCTGGAACTTTCGACTCAGGTCTTCTAAAACGCATTGCCCTAACGGATACCCGTACATCACCCTTCACACTAAACAAATCTATGTCATATTCGGTATCCGCGTGCACAGCAGCGCTGCCACTCTCCTGATGGACTCGGACATGAGCCCACATCTCAGCTTCACAGGAGCCAATGATTTGAATTTGTTGTATAGAGAAGGGCAACAAAGGCGTATCTTGCTGCTCGTCCTGAATACTTCCCGAAGTACTTAGCCAGATCCCGATTGCAGCCTGAAAAGCGTTATCCAGAAGTCCGGGATGAATGGTGCCGTCCTGATATCCATCCATAATACCCGGAGGCAAGGCAATTCTGGCCAGAGCTTGATCATGACCCACTGCTACAGATTTCAGACCCTGGAAGTCTGGACCATACTGCATACCCCTGGCTGAAAAAAAGGAATAACATTGCTCTGATGTAAAATTTCCCAGACTACAGCTGCTCAGGATAGTCTCCATTTCGTATGTTTTACGTACTTCACGCTTGGTTATCACAGCAGTCCCTTGGCTAAAAACCACGGTGTTTGTCTCATCCCCCTGAGAACTAGTTGGAGAATGAACGGTGACCTCAATAAATCCATTCGAAGATGGTTTAAGAAGTATTTGAAGCCTTCCCATGCCTTTTTTGGCGACAACAGGTTTGAGCCATACGAGCTTTTTAAGGCTGATTTGTTCGCCCTCTCCTGGTTGAGCAGCCATCATGACAGCGGCTCTGATCAATTCAATATGAGCTGAGGCAGGCAATACGTTATATCCGTTTATTTCGTGATCCCGAAAAAAGGATTCTTGTCCAGTAAATGCAAATTCGTAGCTGTATGCGCGAAAATCCGATCTATTTTCCAGCTTCATCATGAATCTGTTGTCCACTCCCGACCGATGAATCTCTTGGCTTTCTATCCGTTTGACTGGATTAGGAAGCCAGTGCCGTGTCTCTGCAAACGGATAAGTCGGGATGGAAATTTTCCGTTTCCGTTCTCCTTTATCCATTGAAGACCAATCAATCCGGTTGCCAGTTACCCAGAGCTGAGCAAGTTTATGGAGCTCTGCTTCAACCATGAAATCCTGATCTGTGGAAGGCTGATGGTAAGCTATAGCCTGTTCATCTTGTGAGGGCTTGCGCTTGGTTACGCTCCCTTGCCAAAATGGAGATAGATTTTCTGTCTCATCTGCAATAAACCGATTAAGCATTTCCACGGTGTCATCGATGCTTGAACTCACCAATGCAAGTCTTTCCTCCATCTCTTCCCTGCCCGTTTGCATTGTAAATGCAACATCAGCCAGGGTAATCCCATCCGTTTGACTCAGAAATTCAACGATTCGCCTCGCATATGCTTTCAATCGATCTCTGTTCTTTGCAGAAACGATGAGTAACTGGGGGCGATTGAATATAATCAGGGAACTGTCATGCTTAGTCACGTATTCGCTGATGACAATATGAGCATTGACACCTCCAAAGCCAAATGAACTTACGCCTGCACTTCTTGGGGCAGTATCATGTTTACGATTCCACGTCTGCCCTTCCTTTACGATATAAAACGGACTGTTCTCCAACTGGATGTAAGGGTTAACTTCATTTAGCTCCAGATTCGGCAACAATCGGTTATGCTTCATACTGAGTAACACGTTGAGGACTCCCGCTACTCCTGCTGCTGCCTCCAAGTGTCCAATATAGGTTTTTATCGTTCCGACTGCACAGTGCGGAACGGAGGACTCTGGGGCAGAACCGCTCGGCTTACCATGCAACTCATCCCAGTCTTGAACCAGCTGAGAGAAAGCTTTTTTAAGCGCATTTATCTCGATCGGATCACCCAATGGGGTCCCCGTACCATGTGCTTCAATATAATCTACTGTCCTCGGATCAATTCCGGATCTGGACCACGCTTCAACAATAAGTTCTGCCTGTGCATTAGGATTTGGAGATGTCAAAGTGTTGGCATGTCCCCCATGATTTATAGCCGTTGCCTGAATTACTCCATAGATATGGTCTCCATCCGCTTCCGCTTTGGACAACGGTTTGAGCAGCAATGCCCCACTACCTTCGCCACGAACGTACCCATCAGCACCTTGATCAAAGGTTTTACAGCGACCATCCACACTGAGCATGCCTGCCTGATTAAAGGCAATCATCAGCTGTGGACTTGCGATAACACTGATGCCTCCAGCAACTGCCAGTTCACATTCTCCGTTGTGTATCGATTCCACTGCCCGATGAATGGCGACCAGTGAACCGGAACAGGCTGTATCCACGGGTTCACTAGGTCCATGCAGATTTAGAAGATATGAAATTCGGTTAGCCAGAATGGAATGAAATATGCCCAAAGCTGTATGTGCTTCAGTTGGAATGCCTGATTGGTGCATCAGGTCATAATAATCTGAACTAACCACCCCGACAAACATACCTGTTTTACTCCCGGACAACTCCGATGGCCTGTAACCGGCATCTTCAATGGCTTCCCATACAGTTTGCAAATAAATGCGCTGTCTCGGGTCCATCAACCCAGCTTCATGAGGCGAAATTCCAAAAAACGAAGCATCAAATTGATCAATGGCTTTCATAAATCCGCCCCATTTGATGTTGGTTTTGTTGACTTCTTTTATTGGGTCCCCATAATATTGATGCCAATCCCAGCGTTCAGGAGGGATTTCGGAAATGAATGTTTTCCCGGAAACCAAGTTCTCCCATAGTTCATCCATACTCTCGGATTGAGGCATGTGAGCGCCTATTCCAATAATGGCAATGGGTTCTTTATTCCTCCTATGGAGTTCGATAGGCTCACTTGCAATCTCATGTGTTTCATCATCACCGACCATATGCGGAGTCTGCAATTCGAGTTCAACGTGCCCGCCACTCATTCCATGATATCGGGCGATGTCTTCGCCATAAGCTCCGATTAGGTAGGTTGCAAAAGCCCCTAAAGTCGCATATTCAAACACAATAGGGGGCGTTAGATCAATGTTGTACGTTGCGTTGAGTCGATTGACAAAGTCAGTCGTCGAAATGGAATCAAACCCATAGTCGCTTTTATCCGCATCCAGATCCATTTCATGTACATCAACACTGAGAATCTGTGAGGATATGGTCAACATAATTTCTGAAGCCCTTTCTAGTAAAACCTCCTCATTTATGCTGTTCTCTAACAACATTTCTTTTGGAACCGAGTCCACATCCGCAAACGACGTTTTCTCGTGTACCTTCTGAAATTTGGTTGCATCCCCGCCAACAATCACTAGCTGACTTTCCTTACAATGAAAAGCATCCTCAAAAGCTTGTATAGCATGTTCGCTGGATATCGATGAAACCCCGAGCGTATTTTCCAAAAAAAGACGATGGGTTGAATCTACTCCCATCCCTCCTTCCAACCACAGAGGCCAATTCAGAGAGAGCGTTTGACCCGAACGCATCCCCTCTTTGTTCAACCGATTCCGCTGACGGCAAAAACTGTCCATAAAGCCATTGGCAAAAGCATAATCACATTGTCCAGCGTTGCCCAGAATGGACATGACGGAAGAGCAAACGATGAAAAAGTCCAACTGTTCATGACAAGAAGCTTCGTCCAGCCAAACCGTTCCGTATACTTTAGGAGCGATAACAGCATCCATGTCCACTTTATTTTTGGATTGAAGCATTGAGTCTCTCAATACGCCAGCGCAATGAATCAGACCATGAATGCCCCCAAATCTGGTTTTGCACTCACGGATGAGATTAAAAGCGGACTCACGTTGCGATACATCCGCCGCAATATACACTATTTCAGCTCCAAACTTCCCTAGATCACACAATTGTTGTTCCTGATCCCTACTCAGAATGGAACGTCCAGACAAAACAATGACTCGAGCGGATTGGGCAAGCAAGGAGGCAAACTGGAGGCCGATACCACCCATCCCACCTGTAATCAAATAAACGCCTTGTTTATTCCACTCTACTTGTGAATATTCTGTTTTCGGCAGCGATAGCAATCTCTTCACATAACGTCGATTGCCCCGATAACGAACCTCTACCGCCTGGTCCCGAGCTTCCATCTCCTGTTGGATGAGGTGAAACATATCGACTGGTTCATTTCCCATGTCCAATGTACGGCATGTCCATTGCGGGTGTTCCCATTTCACACTGCGCATGAAACTGCTTACAGCTTCATTTGCCGGTTCTTCTTTACGATCGCTGGAATAAGCATATAAAAGATGTACTTTCTTTTTGTCAGCACATTTCGCCAGCCATCGGCATGTATAAAATAAGGTGTACACACCCTGGGCGAGCCACTTGTTCAATAGGGTCCCTTCATTTTCTGGAAGTACCGTACCACTCCATCCATGAACGACAGTATCAGGAATCCACTGTAATTCGGACAGCCTGTTGAACAAACGGTCAACATCCTCTTCCTGTCCCGGGCGGACTATAAATGTATTAACATCCTGCTCAATGAATTGATTTCCCTGTAACACACGAATTACGGAAGTGCTCTGGTTCCATTGCTGCATGTGTTCTTCACCAGAAACAAATAACAGAAGCCTTTCACTTTTGAAAACGGTACGTTGAAGGTCTTGAATTTCCCAGGATGGATACAGGTACGTATTCTGATGCAGGTTTTTCTTATTGGAAGCCGAAGTATCATGCCGCTCTATTTCCTGTATAAGCTGGTAGGCTGTCTCTGATGAGAGACGTCGTCCCTTCACCATTTCAAGAATCTGATCCAGTGATAACATCTGATCTTTTCTCATCGTTCCTCCATATAAGTTAAGACATCAATAGGTTCAACCTCTCCGGCTTCCAATTTTCGCAAAAGTGTTTTCAATGGGTCCTTCGCATGACTCTTTTTGTCCCGAACCTGTCTTACTGTAAAGTCGCTCATTTCCATGCATATTAGTTCCTGCTCATCAAGCAGTACAATATCAAACTTGAATGCTTTTTCCCCTTGCGTACCCTGCTGCCTGACATATACACTTCCCTTGTCTGGAAGCCGCTTCCACCATTTGACCGCACCTATGGAATAGGGCATACAAGGAGCAGAGCTCACCTTTTGGGCAAGTAACATCGCTGTCTGCAGTGCGCTGTCCATCACTACAGGATGAAGCGTATACGCGTGTAACTGTTCATAACAAGGGATTGGAAGGACAAACCTGGCAATAGCTTCGTTCTCACCCATACAGCAGTCCATAATGGATTGGAAGGAAGGACCGTAGACCAGATGGCTCTTTTCAAGTTTGCGATATACTCCTGAAATAGGGTCAACACATCTTCCTCTAATCGCATCGATATCCCGTTTAACCCTATTAGGATTGCCTTGTCGTGTGTCCTGTTTGTTGCCATCTGTCTTTATTCCATACAACGTCCCTTGCCCATAAACTTTTCTAGGGTTCACATCTTCGCCGGTCCATACGTGGAACTGAATTTTTTCCTGGGTTTTAGACAACGAAATGTTTACTTCAACAGGTTGCTCCATGACTATTAGGGGTCTTGACCACACCACATCACCAAAACCGATGACCTCCTGGATGCCTGCATTCTGCACAGCGGCTAATGCCATCTCCAAATAAGCAACACCTGGTAATGTTCGTTTACCGTCTACGCGGTGATCATTCAGAAAAAATTCTTTGCCTGTAAACAACGTTTGATACTTGAATTCATCCAAGGTTGAGGTATTCCGGCCGATCATCGGGTGCGACGCCCTATCCAAGCTGTTCTCATATACACTTGTAAGCATATATACATCGTTAACCGATTGATTAGCTACATGAGCTACCGCATCATTATGGTCATGTAATCGATGTATTACAGACTCGAAACGCTGAGTAGGCAGGGCAAGCTTGTTAAATGTTCCTGAAGGGAACCATAGGTCCCACCTCACATTCACGCCATGGAGCCATAACTGACCGAGGATATTCCAGAAGTCATATCCCGCTTCATCCTCTTTTAAAGCAAGTTTCAGCGTATCAGGTGCGGCCGATTGAACTACTCCGATGTCAATGATTTTGATGTCTGACGAAATCTTCTCCAGATCAACTTGGCTTTCTTGTGTTTGATGCAGCCATTGCTCAACATTTACAATTTCGGGCACGTTATCAATTCGAGCACATAATCGGTTGTCATTGGGCTCCATATCCCTTTCTCGCTGTTTCAGGTTCATGGATTCGGCAACAACCTTATAGTCCACATTGGAATCCAAAACAAGCCGGGCGACCATTTCAGGAAGTAAGATGTGATCGTTCATCAGATCCAACATTTCTTCGAATCGTGGATCGGGCTCAGCCATTATCGTCAAATTCCATTTGCGGTTCAACTTCCTTAGGGAATAAGCCACAACCGTAACTATAATGAACAACTGCTGAGTGGAAAGCTCCGTAAACATCAAGACATCAACAGGCTTTCCAAGCAACTCCTCCAAATTCCAATCGTCCCCACTTACTTTACCTAGAAGATTCGACCATTCATCTACATACTTTCTGAAGGTGAACTGATGAGCGATGAGTGATTGACCCTTAGTCAGATAATATTTAACCCGTTCGTGATCACTTACCATTGGATATTCGAATCGATCATGCTCGCTATTCCCAGAGTCCACACTTTCAATTTGCGAGCTACCCAACAAACGCCGGAGATAAGACTCGCCAAAGGACATCGGATACAAAATATCTCGCACTGTTGGGTCATAGTAAGGCAGACACGGACGATGTAGTTTAATGAAATCAGCTTCATTTTTTCCTGAAAGCCTCAAAAGAATTTCTTCGGGAGCGATCATTTGGTTTACGGCAAGAACAGCCCACATCCCTGTATGCTCCCCTGTCATCCATTCCACTTTTAAGCCCGCATCAAGTAAACATCGAAGTACGGCATATCCAGCAATGAACTGACAGCACGGAAGTGTCTCTTGCTCCCATGGTTCATTGTAGAACATCTGCCGATAGTGATCGGCAAGTGGACGATCACTATCGGCAATTTGATTCAGTAAGGATTGGATGATGTCCTCCACATGCGGTAAACCACGGGTTAACTTGCTAAATTGCTCATAGTTTATATAGGAAAAGTGCCCCACTCTTATTGCCCACTTTTGCTGCTTGGGCATGAAAAGACGACTTGATTCCGAATGTAACTCTTCCTTCAACTGCTGTAAATTGTCTACCATCACAGCATAACGATAAGGAAAAGCCACTCTTCCCGTGGACAATGTTCCACTAATATCACGCAGCGTACACTCATCAAACTCGGATGTTAGCGAGAATGCTCTCCACGATTCAAGCTGTTTTTCCAAATGCCATTTCGATTTGCCTGATAGCGTGAACAGTTGAGAACGGGCGGCGACGGCATCCTTCTGTTTGTTCGAGTGTGCAGTGCACCACTGTTCAATCACCAGATGTGCGTTGACTCCACCAAAACCGAAAGAGCTTATGCCCGCTCTTAAAGGTAAACCTTCGCCAGCACTGTTCCAATCAGTTAGAGCCCCCGCCACTTCAAAAGGAGTATTCTTAAAATCTATGATCGGATTAGGATCGTTAAAATGAAGGTTGGCAGGTATTTTACCATGTTTCATCATCATGATCACTTTCACAATACCAGCCATGCCCGCAGCACTCTCCAAGTGGCCAATATTGGTTTTTACCGAGCCAATCCGACAGAATTGGGTTCGGGAAGTATAGGCAGCAAATGCATTTTTAAGCGCTTCAATTTCAATCGGATCTCCCAATGACGTTCCCGTTCCATGTGCCTCAATATACGTGACCATTTCCGGGGAAATATCTGCATCCTGATAAGCAGCCAAGATGACGTCTTGTTGTGCCCTCATGCTCGGAGCAGTTATGGATGCGCTTCTTCCACCATGATTGCAGGCAGATCCTTTGATAACCCCGTAGATATGATTACCTTCTGCTAACGCATCTTCAAGCCTTTGAAGCAACAACACGCCTGCTCCATCCCCTGGTACATAACCATTGGCTTCCTTATCAAAGGTTTTACAACGTCCATCCGGACTTAACATTCTTGACTTGGAAAATGAGATAAACTTCCAGGGATGCAAATTTAGATTTACACATGCAGCTAAGGCGTAATTGCACTCTTTTCGTTGCAGGGCTTGTTTGGCTTCATGGACGGCTACTAATGAAGATGCACAAGCTGCATTTACTGATATACTCGCGCCCTTGAAGTCCATAATGTAAGAAATTCGATTGGCAAGAATACTTTCATAATTTCCAAGACAAGCGTAGCTATCTATCTCCAATTCGGGAAGGCACGCCATTTGGCGGTGATCTACCGTCATTACTCCGGCATAAACGGAAGTGATCTGATTCTGTAACCTTTGAAGTGAAATCCCGGAATCTTCAATGCATTGCCAGGAAACTTCAAGCATCATTCGTTGCTGTGGGTCCATATTTTTGGCCTCTCGGGGAGAGATACTGAAAAAGCGGTGATCAAAAGAATACACATCATCAAGCAGACCGCACCATTTACCAATGCTCTTATTCGGGGCGTCAATATCTTGAGAATAGAACTTCGATACATCCCATCGATCTGGAGGAATCTCCTTGACAGAATCCACTCCATTCGCAAGATTATCCCAAAACGTCGTATAATGATCAGCCTGCGGAAACCTGCATGCCATACCAACAATTGCAATATCTGTAAGGCGAAATCCTGGATCAATATCGGATGTTGGCTCCATGTTCTTCTTTTGTCGCATCATCACACCCCCCTGTCCCCACAATGCTAAAAGTTAGTTCATCTCAACGGCCATAGCCAATTGTTTCAGGCGCTCTTGCATAACCAAAACCGTATCTTCCATTAACTTTATGCCCACTTCAGCTACGCGGCGGTTTCTCCAGTCCTCCAGCGGTGTGCCTTTCACCCATTGATTAAAAGCTCCCAAGGCAGGACCACAGTGGATTTGATAATCGACCTGATGACCTGCTGTTCCTTCCATTGCAAGCATCGTACTGTGGGCAAAATACCACTTGAATACCAATGCCATTTTGTATTTGGGATTCTGTTCGGCTTTTTGTATTTCCTCCGGAGATCTATACTGAACGACCTGGCGATATACTTCTTCAAAGGTTTTTTTGAAATATTTGTTTTCCAGCTGCTGTTTGTTTTTTTCACTAATGTCATTTAAAGAATCATGCTGCCGGTACAAATCATAGAGCTTGTTCGCTCTGGCGGGGAAAAATACACCTTTGCGGAGAACCTGTACCTTGGCTCCAATCTCAAACATGTCTCCAGCAGGAGCATATTCCGTGTCGTGAATGTTCATATCCTGTAGTAAATCTTTGACAGCGTCACTAGTAGCTGCTTCAACCGTGCATTGATTGATTGAACCTGTTACGATAAAATCCGCTCCGAGCAAAAAAGCAGCTGCTGCTGCTTCAGGTGTACCAATACCACCGGCAGCACCAATGCGGACTTCTTTCGAATAACCGTACTTTTCCATCATTGTATTGCGAAGACGAACCATGGCAGGCAGCAGGACATACGCCACACCCGCATCTGTATGTCCACCCGAATCAGCCTCAAGGCACAGATCCTCTGCAATGGGTACTTTTTTCAGGAGTTCTGCCTGAACAGATGTAATCTTGTTTTCCTTCAACATCTTCTCAACCATGAATTCCGGAGCGGGGCTTAAAAATGCTTCAGCCACTTCAGGTCTGGATACTTTTGCAATAATGCGATTGGTTGCGGATACCCGCCCGTCTGATGAACGCTTCAGTCCATGGGCACGGTACTTGATTAATGCCGGAGTAACACCCATGAAGGCAGAAGCCTCTACTGTATTTACACCTTTACGTAGTAATAAGTTAACCTGTTCTTCTTCACGTTCAGGATGTGTCATTTGATGAAGAAGATTTAACCCATATGCCTGTCCATCCTGCAAATGGTGTTGTATATAATCGATTCCTTCTTCGATCTGCTTCAGGCTTAACCCCCCTGTGCCCAAAAAGCCCATCATTCCCGATTGCCCCACTTTAACAACCATCTCCGCCGAAGCAATGCCTCTGTACATTGCACCTGTCAAATAGGCCATTTTCAGATTATAGTCCTTTTTGAAGGGTTTCGAGCCAAGAGACTCGGCCAGTCGAGTTTCTTGGTTGCCAGGCTGTACAACGGATGATATTGGAGTATCGGGGTGGACTGCTGACGATAATGGTTTGACAGACATGTCTTCAGGACGATATACGATGGGTTCGCACTCTGTCTGAATCTTGGTAACCAGCTTAGTCAGCACATTGCCTGGACCGATCTCTTCTATTGTGTTTACGCCCATGCCCATCAGAACCCGTACCGTTTCAGACCAGCGAACCGGATGTGTAATTTGGCGGACCAAATTGGCATGAATTTCATTTGTACGATAGGGTCGGGCTGTATAATTTGAGATGACGGTCATCGTAGGAGCGGAAAATGTATAACGCTGGAGATGCTGATCGAATTGTTTGGCTGATTTTTCCATATAACGCGAATGAAATGCGCCGCTGACCCTGAGAGGGATATACATCTGTGCACCGTTTTGTTCAAAAATTGGTTTGGCCTGATCAATGATTTCTTGAGGCCCTGCCAAAACAATTTGGGTCGGGGAGTTCAGATTGGCGATATCCAGTTGATACAGTCCAAATCGTTGAAGAATTGTCTTCAATGCACTCTCGGTTAAACCGATAACCGCGGCCATCCCCCCTTTAGGGGCCATGCTCATGATTTCTCCTCTTTTATGTACAAGCTTCAATCCTGTAGCAAAATCAAATACGTCTGCGGCAAAAAGCGCATTGTATTCTCCCAAACTGTGGCCCGAAACCAAACTTGGCTTTCTGCCCGTTTCCTTGATTTTATGTAGATACATCATGGCATTAACAACAAACAAAGCCGGCTGCGTATATTCTGTCAGGCTCAATTGCTGAGACCGATCGTACAAGCACAGTTCCTGAATGGAAAATCCAAGAATATCATCCGCTTGCCGGGTCAACTCTGGAAACTGCTCAAATAATCCTTCACCCATGCCCAACTTCTGTGATCCCTGCCCTGGAAATACATATGCCCACAAAGGTTCATCCCCTCCAGTTTCATTCGAATTGGCGTAACGACTAATGATCTCTTCCACATGTTTTGCATCCTGATGGAAGGGAGTCATGGTTATATATGTTCGTTCCTTCCTGTGGCTAATCTGATTTATGAGGCTGGAAAGTGTACCCGAAGGCCCCAAATCCAGAAATATACTATCCGGTTTCTCTTCTCGTATATGAGATATCGCCTGAGAGAAAAGAATCGGTTCCTTGACAACTCGCCAAAAATGATCGGTTGATACCTTGGTGACAGCTTGTCCGGTCAAGCTAGAGACAAGCGGAATCTGGGGTGCATCGTAAGACAGCTTGTCCAGATAGGCTAAATACTCTTTGGCCGCAGGATTGATACATGCTGAATGGAAGCCATGAGTAACAGACAGTCTGACATGAGAAATCCCTTCGCCTTTTAGCCAATTCTCCGCTATTGTAAGCCCTTTCAACTCCCCCGAGATGACTAGATGATTTGACGAGTTCACAGCAACAAGCTCACACTCCGCATGTAGCTCCGGATTAGTGTCATAGATGTCACGACTATGCAATACAGCCAGCATGCCTCCCGGAATACAAGTCCTGTGTATAATTTCAGCTTGTCTATACACTGCTTCCAGTCCCGCCTTGGGAGTTATTACGTTGGATACAGCCGCTGCAGCGAACTCCCCCAAACTGGTACCAACAACGGTTGTGGGTATAACCCCGTTCTCCATTAATGTCCTTGCAAGCGCATATTCCAGCATATAAATGGCGGGATGTGTAATTAGAGTTTCTTCGAAACTATCAGAATAAGGCCGATTTGAATCATATAATTCCTGTATAATGGATCTGCCGCCGATGTCTTGAACCCAACGATCCATCTGCTGCATCCATCGGCGAAATACCGAATAACTCCGGTATAATTCTTTTCCCGCTTGAAGATATTGTGAACCCTGACCGGAGAACATAAAAACAATGTTTTCTTTCATATGCCACTCCTCTTGTTCCTTCACACAAAGCTTTTGGCATCCGGCTGATTCCTTCTCATCCGGAAAGCAATAAACTGTTCTTCATCGAAAATATTAAAATATATGTTTCTCTCAAGCAGCATCTGAAGTGTCTGACCCGGTTCAATGCCAAATGAATGTGCAGGGTATACCCTGACGGAAGGGTGTATTTGCTGCCGTATTTTTTGCAAACTCTGATACATCGCACCTGGATCCCCTCCGCGTTCGGAGCATATGCCACATCCCTCTGCAAACAGAGTATCTCCTGTAAAAATATGATTTGTTAATGAATAGCATATAGAGCCCGGCGTATGTCCTGGGGTGTTTATACAGGATATTAGTGTATTGCCCATTAAAACGGCATCTCGATCCTTTACAGGCTTCAAATTCTTACAGTGGTACCTAAAAAAATCAATTTCGGCACCCCCCATATAAACCTGAGGATTAAAACGGTCGAGCAATGCCCCCACAAGATGTACATGATCCGTATGGGAATGTGTCAACAGGATGTGTGTGAGTTTGGCCTGCTCAGCTTCCAGGGAATCCAGAATGGCTTCGAGGTCCCAGGAAGGATCAATAACCGCTGCCTCCCGGGTCGTTTCATCAACGACAATATAGCTATAATTAATGAATGCTTCATAACTGGATTTAATAGAAATCACCTTGTATTCACTGGTTGTCATATGAAGTTCTCCTTGTTAAACAAATGAAATGATCATGTACAAACACGCAAAACCAACGATAAGTATAAACGGTGTATCTACAGTATGGGGTGAGAATGCCTCAGCTAGAGTTACAGCTATAGGAAGAACCAGCAGTGCAACAACTAATTGTGGAACTGTAAAACTGCTTGCAAACACCAAAAGGATCAATACTGCGGATAAGAACACACATAAACTGCCTTCGATACTTCTCGTAAACTTTTTCTTCGAAAATAAGGCATGAACACGATATTTATGTTTTCCAAAGCGAATACCGATCGGTTCGGCAAGCCCGTCTCCTAGTCCATTAATGATAACGGGAATAAAGGCCAGCGTACCATAACCTATGCTTTGAAAATACAGAAAGCAGGGTGCCAGAACGACGTAGCCGGCAATTAATTGCGTATTCATCCACAGCAAAGTATGAGGACGATCTTCCGGACGATCAAAAGAAGCAAACATGCGTTGAACCAATACACTTTTCTCGCGAATTGGCTTAATATAAATGAGCATAATAACGCAGTTCATCAGCATTCCGACGATAAAAATGGGCCCGGTATATCCTGTACTGGAACTCACGATCAATTCAATAGCCATTGGTGTAATAAAAGACATGAAATGAACAATTTTACGAGCGTAATTCACACGCAACTGATATTTGAGTACAATCGTACCGATCAAAAATTGGATTCCATACAGTATGACAAACATGATGCTTTGCTTTATGATGAATGGTGTCATATTTTGCGCTCCCACCCCAGTAGATGAATCTCCCTTGATAACTACCTATTTCCAAAAAAAAAGCAAAAGGGAATCTTTCCTTTTCAATGTGAGTTGATAAAAACACTGATCATGGATAAGACTCCCGGCGACGGTTAATTTATTCACATGTAATAGATAATAAGAATGCTCTAGTTTAGCAAAAAGATCCAAAAAGCGGCTGCCAATACAAAACGATAGATTGCAAAAGGAATCAGTTTAATCCGGTTAATCAACTTCAGGAAAAATTTAACTGCAATCATGGCTACAATAAAAGCAGTCACAAACCCCGTAATAAATAAGGGAAGATCATCAACCGACAGATAATCCCAGCTCTCGTATAAATCCTTCAGTGAAGCTCCGAACATAATAGGAAGTGCCATGATAAACGTAAATTCCGAGGCTGTTTTGTGACTCATGCCTGCTAGCAAACCTCCCGATAGCGTAGCACCCATTCTCGAAAAACCGGGAACAAGTGCAAAGCACTGGAACAGACCTACGATTAAAGCCTGCCGGTACGTGACTTGATCCAATGTTTCTGCAGCCGGCTTTTTTGGTTTAAATATTTCGGCTGCAATCATCAGAATCCCGCCAAGGATTAACGTTACAACAACCGTTTGAGCACTGAACAAAACCTCTTTTATGTAATCGTAAAAAAATACGCCCCCAACACCAAAAGGGATAACACCAATAATGATATGAATAAGTGTTAATTTTTCCGTAGACTTTGTCGCTTTCCGATCTTCTCCAACATGGATACCGAGGATGCTGAGAATTCGTTTCCAGAACAGAAAAGCCACAGCCAGGATTGAACCGAGTTGGATTACAATCTCAAATGTCGAAGCACGCACAGTACCCTCGAAACCTAGCAAATGTCCCACCAAAATCAAATGACCTGTAGATGACACTGGGGCGAACTCCGTAAGTCCTTCCACTATACCTAGTATAAGCCCGATAATAATATCCACTAATTTTCCTCCAGATCCAATGAATTAAATTTATCGTGGTATGAATTCACAAAAATCGTTATATTTTGATAAACATTTACACTAGATTCGCTCCTCCCCAAAACTCTTAAACAAAATGGTAATGGATGCATCAAATTTTGTCAATAAATCCAATGAATAAATTTTATTTGTTTTTATTCCATAAATCTACCTCATCATGTTCAAACTGGACTTGACCTGAAAACCCCTTATAGAATAAATATGTCAACCCCTTACCTTATATACTAAAACCTGTTGAGTGATGAGAATTGTTCTTTGATCACTCGTTTCCACTCTCACGAAAACACCCTATAAAGTAGACGACGTGTCTGCTCCATAGGGTGAAATAGCGTAGTTGTGATGTCGCCCCAAGTCACTGTGACTTGGCGTGTTTTCTGGACTTGTTATGTTGCACAGACTTGATCTTTTTCACCTCAATCGTAGCAGGCTCCTGCGGATGTTCCACCGGGTACATTTTGCGGAACAATAATGTCTGTAGTACAAGGAATGCCCCCCCAACTGTCCAGTAGAGCGGCATCGCTGCCGGAGCTGTAAGAGAAAAGAATGCCATCATCAATGGGGAGAGATAACCCATAATGGCGAACTGTTTTCGCTGCTCAGGCGCCATATTGGCTTGTGATACCTTGGCTTGAATCAGATATATGACCGCAACCACCACAGCGAGTACATAGTCCGGCGCTCCCAGTTTGAACCACAGGAACGAGTGGGAGGACAACTCCGGTGTAAGTCGGATGGCTGTGTAAATACCTGAAAGTATAGGCAGCTGAATGAGCATCGGCAAGCAACCAATGTTCAGCGGATTGAACTTATGTTTCTTGTATAGCTCCATCGTTTCCTGAGACAGCTTTTGCTTATCAGCAGGATCATTTTTGCCTTCATATTTTTTCTTGAGCGCATCCATTTCGGGTTTCATGGCGTTCATGATGACTCGTGTTCCCTGCTGGGACTTGGCTTGACGCATCATCAAGGGCAACAGTGCTAAACGAATGACCAGCGTAATTACGATAATCGCGACCCCGTAGCTTCCGTTAAATATGGTGGCAATATGCTGAATCAGATACGACAGTGGAAATACAATGTAGTGATTAAAAAATCCCGGTGTCGATGAAGTAATCTCCGACACGTTGTTGCTGCATCCGGCAAGCAGCATGACTGCAAACAAAATGACAATCAGGCCATAGATCCGTCCCTTGCCCGTTCTAAAAGTGAATCCCTTGTTAGTCTTATGTTCCATATATATCCTCCTCGTTGATTTGTTGACCAATCGTTCAACGAGGAATGACAATCTGGTTCATCTTCATCGGGCGCTTCTCTTCGTCTAATCATGCGACTCCAGTCTTCCTGTCTATGCTGTCTGTCCAAACACAGGGCGGGAAGTACAGGTTCAAGTCCACCACCGGCGCCACCTTCCATCCAGTACTCTGTCATGCCACAATGAAGATGGGCAATATAGGCATAACTGACGGTGAAGATGAGTCCAATCGAAAATAAATATGGTAATAACTCCTGCAGTTCAAACAAGGGATTCACCCCCTTTATAGGTTAGTTTTTATATTATAACACTTACATATTGTTTTTGCATAAATCCGTACGTGAAAACAACTACTATTCAGCTATTCCGTTCTCAATTTGGACATTTCTAGCTCAGCTCGGTGTCTCGCCACGTTATAAGAAGGCCATGAACGATCTGATGCATCTCCGTCCAGGTAGGCTTGACGTTCCAGCATTTCCCTCTTAAGATCCAGATACTCCTCCTGAGCAAACTCTCGAAGTAACGGAACTGCATCTGCCGACAGACTTGCCAGATAGGTTGCATCAATATTGCCAGTCTGATGATAACGTTCTATGTTCAGCTCGGCAATCCGTTTATCCATGCCCACATAGTTGACTGCAACATAAGCTGTGAGCGCCAGCACGATATACCAGCGGATCAGCGGTATTGATGTGTACCGTATACGAAGGCCAGCAATCAGCAACAGGAGTGCGAGGAAGATCATGAATGCGTGTACCAGGAAGCGGATGTACGTATATCCATATGCCTGCTCATACAGATTTAAGCGCATAAACGCGGAATACAACATAATTGCTGAACAACTGACCAGAATCAAGAGAAGTACCTGATGCACGATGGAACCCGCTTTGCCACTCGAACGGGTATACTGCAAAGCAACAATAAGAATAAAGAAGTTAATACCTGTGACGAGAATTAACTCTGCGAATCCACTTCTCGCATAATCTGCGTAAGACAGATCTACCGGAAGATGCCCCTCTCCTGCACCAAACAGATACGAAAACTGTACAAGTACAAACAAAACGTACACACAGTTAATGACAATCAGCATCGTCCCCACAATGATGGGGTCCAATCTGAATGGTTCCCGCTGAACCGGAGTGCGTTCGGGCTCGGGGGTAATCTTATTGGTAACCTGACCTTCAGTGGCCGGGCCCACAGGAGAGAATATATAGGTGTGATCACGCTTATCAACCGTGGATGCTGCTCCATTTTTCCAATGTGCGTTCGCTCTCTTCTCTGCCTCATATTGCATTGGCTGTACAAATCCCCATACATAACCGAACAGTAATACACCTGCGATGACAATCCAGATGATTCTTGGTATCCCTGGAGTAAAAGCCAACTGATTCAGCCACTCCGGAAAACCGGCTAAATACTGATCAAAGACCCCGTCAGCAGAGGACAATAATGCAACGACTACAATGAGGATAGGCAAGGACGCCACAAGACCAATGAGCACTTTGAAAACAACTGTTTTCTGGGATTTGCCCATGCCACGCCCGCCTGCTCTCACAGCAATAGCAGCAACAGTCCCCCAATGACGTATGGCTTGAGGCAGCAAGTGGTCAATCGCCGTACCAATCAAACCGATCTCCCACCATTGCTTCTGTTTTCTGCCCATCAGATACGTCATATGTAAGATAACTACGCCAGGTATGACCAGAAAATTAAGAACATACAGCAGTTCATTGTCGTATAACAGGAACGTTAGCGACAACAATAGCACTACAGCCGCCACAAAAGCATCAATGAACTTGAAAGACCTCATGCGATCCCGTGCAAACAGATACATGAACACATAAAAGAGAATTACAAAGATAGGATACGATACGCCAATCTCATTACCATAGAATAAATACTGGTGAATGATTGCCAGCATCCAAGCAGACAGTAGCGTGATTAGAGCGCGTTGCGGTGAAGCCATTATTTTATCAATCATGGGAAAAACCTCCATTAACCTTTCTATGCTATATTCTAGATGATAAAATAGGAATATAAATAGAAATTAAATTCGACAAAACTTCTTATTTTAGAGGAATACGTCAGAGTTCACCTCCAGGAGGGAATCAACACTTGAAATTACATCAGCAATATCTGCTGTTGCATCGCCATTACGGCCACCACACAGAACATGAACTTACACTCGCCGATCTCGCTGAGTTGCTAAATTGTACACATCGCAATACGTTAACGATTGTCAAAAAGATGGTTGCCCATGACTGGGTTCATTGGGTTTCCCAGCGTGGCAGGGGTCGGCGTTCTTCACTTACCTTGCTTGTTCCGGCTGATCAAATCGCCGCAGAATATATGATGCAGGCCATGAATCGCCGGGAATTGCAGGAAGCTGCCGAGCAGGTGAGCGCATTCTCCAGTTCAACAATCATGCAGGATCATCTAAACCAGTGGTTGCTTGGGTATTCAGGACATCATACGGAAGCCGGCACCAATAATGAGCAGATTGATACGCTTCGGTTGCCCCTGCGCCAACAGCTTCATGCGCTTGATCCGCTGTACATTAATCTATTAGCTGAATCCTTTGTTACCAGCCATGTCTTTGACGGGTTGGTTCAGCGGGGCGAACAGGGAGAGATTCTCCCATGTCTCGCTCATACCTGGGATGTCAGTGCAGACCGAAAGACCTGGATCTTTTATTTGCGAAAAGGTATTACATTTCACGATGGTCAGTTGTTGACGGCCCATGATATTGTTCATACGTTTGAACGGCTGCAATCTACAGATCGCCGGACACTGTACCGTGATGTAAGTAAACAGATTCTATCTATTGAAGCGGTCGATTCCTTAACCGTGTGTTTCCAGCTTAAAAATCCTCATGAATTGTTTTTGTCCTTCCTGACAACAAGTCGTGCGGCGATTGTACCCTCATCAGGAACAAACGAACATAAGATGAAGCATTCGAGTGATGTGCATGGGATGCAAAAACCTGTTGGGACGGGACCGTTCAAGGTCACCGCCTGGGATGATCACTTGTGCAGACTTGAAGCCTTTTCATCGTATTTTCAGGGTAGAGCCCATATGGACCGGGTAGATATCCTGCAAATTCCGTGGAGTGCCTCGGCAAAAATGGATGATAGCCAAGATATCGAAACTCCGTTCTTTCATCTTGTTCATAATCCGTCTTCGTCTGCGGGTGCAGACTGGACACAGATTAGTGCAGGGGTGATGGTTCATAAATTACTCACGTGTAATACGCAAAAAACCGGACCGTTAAACGATCCGGAAGTAAGAGCACACCTTCAGTCATGCCTTGCTGGAATGTATAGAGATGACGGACGTGGAGATAACTCTGAGGTCGTGGAGACTGATTTTAGTGCCGTGAATACCAAGAAAGTCCAAGTCCACTCGGAGGGATTTAGCGATATATCGATGAGTTCCGTATCCTCCAGTCCCGTCTCCCTGCACATTGCAACCATCCCACAATATCGCAGGGATGCCCAACATCTGGCGTCCATACTGGAGCAGTGCGGTTTCTCCTGTACTGTCCGTACTGCTACGATGGAGCAGTTCAAAGGAAATCTGCGGCTGGAGTCTGATCTGATTCTCTTCTCTCTCATTCGGGACAGGGACGAAGAACTGCGAAGGTATGATCTCTACTCTACGTTATCTGAGCATCTGGAAGATTCTACTCGTATAACGATCCATGAGATCTTGCAAACCATCGTAGCCTCTCCCATCGCTGCGGATCGAACTCGTGAATTAGACCGCATTGAGCAATTTTTGGTTGGTCAGAATTTACTGTTCCATTTATCCGAAAAACCGGTAGAAACCGCTTATCTGCCTTCGGTACGTGGTATATCTTTCAACAGCCAGGGCTGGGCGAACCTGCGTCATATCTGGTTTCCTTCGCAGGTGATGAAGTGAGATTGTTATGGATTGTGCTAAAATAAGCAAATGATATTAGCTCACATCTTACACGCACTTGCACCATACTAAGGAGGCATTACATTCATGAGCAAATTGATTTTCTTTCTCGGCGGGGCCGGAAGTGGCAAGACTACACTTGCCAAAGCCCTTTCCCGTAAACATAAAGCGGCTTTCTTCGATATGGATATTCTGCTTCGTCCCGCGGCTGAGGCGATCATGACCCTCCAGGGACTTGATCCATCCGACCGAGATTCGCCTGAATACAAAAGGTTATGCCGTGATCTTGGGTACCGCATTACGATGGATGCTGCTCTGGATAACGTTCAGTTGGGTATCGATACGATCGTTGTGGGGCCATTTACCAAGGAAATCGGTACCCCGGATTGGATCAAGCAGGAACTTGCACGAATTGGACATACCCTGGATGATACGGATGTGCGTGTTGCCTATATTTATCTAGAGAATGAAGCGTTGTATCACAAGCGGATCACAGCAAGACAATCCCCACTAGATGAATGGAAGTTAGCCAACTGGGATGCCTTCACAGCTTCTCTCGTCCGTAAAGAAATAGCCTGGCCCCTCCCTTCTGCATCCGTCGCTTATATTGATAATTCCAGTGATGATCCTGCGATTGCCTATTCTGAACTTGAACGACGGATGTACGAATAGTTTTATAAAATCTACTTCCCAATTACTTTGCACTATGTCGCTTTGCATAGAAAATAAAAGACGAAACAAAAAGAGGTATTTGTCGAGGTCCCTGTTGGGTCCATCATGACAAATACCTCTTTTCATATATTCAAGATCATTCAAAACTCACTCTTCATACTCCATAATTGCGGGATCACGCAAAAAGGTTTGCGGAAGTCCTGCCGTAATAAGCGCGTACTACGGAATCGCCATCACATTTGAACTGATAGATTATAGATGTACTTAGATGTAAGAGAACGAACATATCTCAACTCAAAGGAGAATTTCATGAAATCTCACGTAGCAACATGTCCAACTCGACAACAACAAGAACAGAACTACAAATCAAATCACAGGTGGAAACGTGCCATAGCCAACATCCTCCTGGTTGCATCTCTGAGTTTTACCACAATAACCAGTGTATCCGCAGAGAGCAGACCCCCTCTTCCTCAGGTAAGCCCTCAGGAAACTGAATCGTTCATCAATCAATTCTTCGCCCAGCCTGAAGTGAAGTCTGCTCTGAAAGGTGCGGTAGTCACCGTTGTTCACGATCAACAGATCGTGTTGAATAAAGGATATGGTTATGCCAATGTGGCAAAACAAATCCCCGTCGACGCCGACTCCACTCTATTCCGTGTAGCCTCCATCTCCAAAACGCTGACAGCAACCGCCATTATGCAATTGGCCGAGCAAGGTAACGTAAAGCTTGATCAGGATATCAGCGCATACACAGACGCTTTGCATCTGACCAACCATACCGGAACAGCGTTAACATTGGAACATCTGATGACCCACACCAGCGGGTTTGATTTCACAGATGCAGCAGCTACAGACAGAGAACTTGAAAGTTCTTATCCGCTTGAGCAATTCATCCAAGACAACAAACCGTCCGTTGTTCGCAATCCAGGAGAAGTTTTCCGTTACGACAATTACGGCTATGCACTCTTGGGCTACATCGTTCAGAAACAGTCCAAACTTCCGTTTGAGACTTATGTACAACAACATATATTTAACCCTCTTCATATGTCGGATAGCCATTTTACCCTAAGCAAAGACACGCTGGGAAAACTCGCAACTCCTTATGGCGCTGAAGGACAGGAGCTTCCGCAATACCCCAATATACCGGACAGCTCCCCTGAGGGCGGATTAATTACAACTGGACGGGATATGGCTCACTTTATGCTTGCGCAGCTCAATCAAGGTTCGTACCAGGGTGCACGTATACTCGAACCGTCATCCGTCCAAGCGATGCAAACGTTGGATGTGTCCATACACCCGGATATACCTGGCACAGGTTACGGATTCGAATCCACCTATTCGCAGTATAATCATGGACGGAAAGTCGTGAGTAAAGCAGGCGATCTTGACGGATTCCACTCCAATCTGTGGCTGTTGCCTAACGAGAAGACTGGACTATTTATCGTCTCCAACAGTGATGGACCAGATGTGCGAGAAGCGCTTTTCCAAGCATTTATGGATCATTTTTATCCAAACAACGAGACGCATTATAGTGATTATAGCGTACCCAAGTCTTTACTTCTTACCTACGAGGGACTATATCGAGATATCCGTCTGCCCGCATGGTTGTATGATATTTCAGCAACAGAGAAAGGTCTTCAGGTTATAGATGCTTATGGCACTCACACTTTAACACCCGTTAAGGACATGTTGTTCATGGATGAGGACGGTAAGCTTGCTGGTTTCAAAAAAAATCAGTCAGGTGAAATCACATACTTCTATTACAACAAGTCAGATAGCTGGTCCGAGAAATTGCCAGAAGCCAAGCCTTATGAAGATGTGCCAGAAAACCATCCCTATGCTCCATACATCTATCGCTTAACACAGATTGGCCTGTATCCACAGGATCAATCCCTATTTGAACCGGAGAAACCCGTAAGTCGTGGGGAGTTCGTAACACAGGTTGTGGGCATAAGCGGGATGTCCATTTCAGCTCAATCACCAAAATTTAAAGATACCCAATCAAGTCCCTATGCCGCTTACATTCAAACAGCCCTTGAACTGGGCATTGTGCAAGGTAATACCCGTGGATTGTTCCATCCTGACCAAGCCATAACAAGGCAAGAGGCCGCGGTGATTATTTCGAGAACGGCACAACAACTCCTTGGCGCACCTGCCGTAACTGCCGATCTCATCGGTTCACAGGATCGTTGGGCTGAGGAAAGTGTCCAGTTTGTGGTTGCTCTAGGTCTCTACGGTCCGGAAGTATCTGTATCCAGCAGCGGTGCTATCGATTATAGATCGAAGCAGCCTATGCTCAGGCAGGAATCATCAGTTTTGATGTACAAAATGTTAGGCACTCTGCTACATTAACATAGAGTGATGCTCGGCAAGCCATGTCATTGCTACATGGCTTGTTTTTCCACTTCATTTTACCAATGATGCATTTTATAAGAACGGATGATTTTACCATGCGACTAAAACTCTCATTACATAGATTCATGAAAACTAAATTTAATTTCGTATGGATTGTAACGATGTTGTGCTTTATACTGACAGCCACGTATATCCATATCTCTTCATTTATGAATCCTTATATCGGACTTTCGTTGACACCAAATGCCTCCAATTCTTGGGCAGTACATGATGTAGATCCGCAAGGTTTAGCCTATACATCCGGGATTAGATCAGGTGACACCGTTATCTCGCTGGAACCCAAAGGAGGAGTCCGCTTACTCCATCAAAAAGGTGTATTCTTAGTGACTGAAGCCTACACCATCGGCGTTGAGAATTCTCAAGGTCAGGCATCCGAACATACCATGAAGCCTGGAACACGTGAATGGTTCAACATCGGCTTCTCATCCATTGTAGAATTATTGCTATTGCTGACCGGAACCTATGCCTTGTTTAGCCAACCCGGTTCACGAGTGATGCGCCTGTTCTACCTCCTTAACCTGTCCATGGCCATATGTATACTGACGATATACACATCCCAGTTGCCTTTATCTAATTATATTTTGGCCTTTTGTGCGGCATGGTTACCTTACTGTCTAACTGCTTTTTATGTGTCTTTTGTATTCCGTACCCGCCTGCATCGCTTCCGGTGGTTACTATTCATCAGCAGAGGTATTGCCGTTGCCTACTCTACTGGCCTTGCCTTTCTGTACATCAGGCAGTGGATGATGACCGATGTTCAGATCAATCAAGGCATTACTATAATTAGCACACCTGCTGCACCGTCTGGTCCAACCAATCTGCTTAACTTTATTCTTTGTGCAACCCTTCTGATCTTAATCTGGATGACATGGGTTAATCGTAAAAGCTACAATCGCAAGGAGCAGAACCAGCTATTGCTCATGTTAACAGGAATACTTGTTAGCCTAATTCCCTTCATCATCTGTTTTGCTATTCCAACCCTGCTTCAAGGTGAACCATTATTGCCTGTAGAGTACACATTAATTGGATTTCTGCCTTTATCATGGATGTTCACTTATGTACTTGTACAACGGAGTATGCTTGACCTCAAACTGGTTATGCCAAGATTGATGATTCATGGACTATATGCTTCAATCGTATTTTTACTGTTTCTGGCTGCTTCTCACCTGCATTCGTTAATTCATATCAGCTTGTTGTTTGTCTCGTTTTTGCTGATTACTTGGGTGTATCAGTACATGCTCACCCGCTCACGCAAGAAAAACAAACTTAACAAAGACTGGTTGGAACACCAGCAACTGCGGTTGACTGTGCGAATGGCTGAGCAGCAAAACATGCGGGACATGATTCACGTGTTTGCCGAGATGTTCCACAAGATGCTGGATATTGAAGGTGTAATTGTCATATGGATTGATGATAAACATAGATATTCTCAGGAAGGTACAGGGATTTTTGCTTCCATTCAGAATATAGATAACCAGGCGTTGGATATTGAAGTTTTACGACAAAAATATGATTTGGCACAAGTTTGGGAGCTGTCAGGTGAACCAACAACGGAGATGGCGGGATTTCTGGGCATTGGTCACAAAGAAAATCGAACCCTTTTTTCAGCAGAAGAGCAGGATATCATTGAACAAGGCAGGCTGGAAGCGATTCGAATGCTCGTCAATGGCAGACTCTTATCCGATCTTCAGAAGCGATATGAACACCGTGTAGATCAGACAACGCTTCATGAACACCAGATACGCCGTCAACGGGAGTTCAATGATATTTTGATGGAAGCCCAACAGGCAGAGCGTATGAAAACCTCATATTTCCTTCATGACCAACTGCTTCAAAACCTGATTTTCCTGTCTCGTGATTTGGAGGAATTACACGATACCGGAGAGACGCATAAGGATCAAACGGCTGTTTGGCTGGAGTGCCTGTATGCTTCCCAGAGAGATATACGCCAATTATGTGATGATCTCTACCCTCATATTATGGATCGAAGCGAACTTGAGGAAGCGTTGCAATGGCTCATCCGTACACTTCAAATGCAAAGTGGCATCAGAATGGAACTTAACTACAACGCCCTCTCTGAAGAGTTAAAGCACGAACCTCTGAAGTCCACCGTCTTTCGGACGGTCCGCGAACTCATTATGAATGTGATGAAGCACGCACAGGCGTCGTTCTGCTCCATTCAGGTACATACAAGGGATAATGACTTGATTCTCCAAGTAGAGGATGACGGCTTGGGGTTTAATGTTCATACCACATTTGATACTGCAACAGGGCACTTCGGTTTGATATCCATACAGAGCAGCATTCAACATCTCGGTGGAGAATTCACCATACATTCCAGCCTTGGCAAAGGAACCTCAATCAACATCCGTTTGCCTTTAACCAAAGGAGCAACTGAACAATGAGCGAACCCATTACAGTCGTACTACTTGATGATCACCCCCTGGTCATGGAAGGCCTCAACAACCGTTTGAATCGTGAACCAGACATACAGGTAGTGAAGACATTCAGCGACCCATTGCTTTTTTTATCCGAAGTAGAGGCGCTGCGGCCAGATGTTGTTGTGATGGATATCCGCATGCCCCAGCTTGACGGGTTCGAGGTTGTGAGAAGATTGAAAGATCAATACGGGTTATCCGTCAAAATTATACTACTATCCGGATACAATTATCACGAATTCCAGTTAAAAGCTTATGATCTCGGCGTTCATGCCTACTTGTCGAAACAAGCAACGTATGGACAGATTATCAACGCCATCCACCAAAGTATGTTGGGTCATGTGCTTATTCCAGAGAAAATGTTATCTCCTAATCTGGAGGAATCCCTCACAGCAACTGAACGGGAAGTGCTTAACCGCATTGCACTGGAGATGACCAATAAGGAAATTGCACAGGATCTGGCGATCAGTCAACGTACAGTGGAGTATCATATAACCTCTATTACACAGAAATTTGGTGTGAAATCTCGAATTGGTGCTGTAGTCAAAGGCTATCAGGCAGGGATTCTCGGTGACGTAACACTCCCAGAGAAACGGTAAAAACATATATCACCTTAAAAAGAACAACAAAAGAGCGGCAGAACCCCCTGTAATACAACCTGAGGTTTATTCTGGACCGCTCTATCTGTTGGTTTACTTTTCTATAAGGTGCATTCATGCTTGATGCGTGTGCTCCCTATCCGCGCTGACGCGCCGCATGACGTTCAGCAATACGAGCCGTGATTATTCCATGACTCTCATCGATTTCTTCCGGTGTACACGCGGCTTTCAGCTCATATACTTTCACTGGTGAACGATCAATGATATCCAAAAATGAATCAAAAAAGGTCATGTCTTTACTATGAATGTATGGACACCAATGATCTGATAACCCTAAGGTTTCATGAATATGCACGCCAACCACGTGATCAATCAATGTGTTAGCCTCACGTACATTATCGTACAGCCCCATTCGATCCATCATCATGCCGTGACCAATATCGTACCATAGACCAAGCGGTGCGCCCTTCATTTGCCCAATAATCGTTCCGGCTTCATGCAAAGTCGGCATCTGATAACAGCGTGAACGGGTCTCAATACCGAAATTCACCCCATATCCTCGCTTTTCAGACAAGTCACATACCTCTTCCAGACTCTCCTGAATCCGGCTCAG
The DNA here is from genome assembly GCF_984798905.1 of Paenibacillus sp. SRL342. NCBI lineage: Bacteria > Bacillati > Bacillota > Bacilli > Caryophanales > Paenibacillaceae > Paenibacillus > Paenibacillus sp. SRL342. Next base: position 2,895,195 of record NZ_OZ481790.1, on the reverse strand, counting down.
GTAATGTGCGCTGCCATCTTCCCGCTTCTCCAGCATCTCTTGCCATAAAGATTGATATGCCGGTGAGTCCGGCCCCTGATCGTGGTATATCTTTTTCAACGCTTCATCTATGTTGTATTCAAACGGAACCTCACCGGGATGTACAACAACAGCCTTGGCACCATAACGATGTGCGTACTCGGCTGAGCGAAGTAACAGTTCAATCGCCCGTTTGCGGCGCGGTTCATCATCGAATCCAAGCAGGATGGAATCCGTTCCGTAATCCGGATCAGCCACATGCGGAAATGTATTATGCACACTGGATACACCGATCTCTCCCCGTTCAATCATCGGCTCTATCGTCTGCAGCATCTCTTCCGTAACGTTATAATTCAGTTCAACCTGTTTGAATCCGAGAGACTTGATCTCCTCAATCATGCCTTGTCCGGTCGTATGACGTTTGATATTCCAACATGTTGAGAACGAATATTCTTGTTTGTCTGTGTACATACTTGGTCCCCCTGACACTCATTCTATCGGCCATTCATATTCCATTTATCTCTATCTATATAAGTTGAACCAATAAACTTTACACTAGATCACTCCAATTGCAGTACCATCTTCCGATCGCTGTTATCCCCAGATTTTTTTGATCCCCTTCTCCAAAGGGAAAAATCCGGTGATAGCTTATGCTTCCGATGCAGCTTTCTTGCAGAAAGCTTTCAGGCGAACGCTCCGCTTCTTCAGATCGGTTCTGCACTCTTCGTTCTCGTGTAAATGTTCAGTTCATCTTATCTACCTATTTATTCCTCAAACCGTTGTCTTCACGGAGAGTCAATTCAAATCTCATCTTGTTTGCCGTCTTCCCAGGCACATAACGATAGATGATCTCCGCATGATTCACGTACATTAACACAGATGGTTCAGGCGCTTCAGCCTTCACGGCACACGTAAGTCCAGGGAACTGCCATAACGCTGGTGTAATATCCTGCTGACGAAGGGATGGCCCTCTGATTTCAAAATAAACATCGATCTCTTCCTCCGTATAGAGCTTCACATCAATGGTTAACGAATCAGGTGTGAGATCCGCATCGAACGTTATTCCGCGCAGATGACTATTCCACCCCTCGCCCACCTCACGGCGGATCAAGCGAAGATAATAACGCTCCCCCGTCTCTGTCTGCCAGTGGATCGTGGCTGGATGCATCTGGCCGTTGGTATTCACACTTCCCGACATGGCCCCGATCATCCGGTCCTCACCAATCCAGGCTTTGGCTGTACACAAATTCCGATTGGACGTTGGATCATTGCGCTCACACAGTTCCATGAACTGTTTCTGCACAAGCCGATCCTCTTGATGATCCTTGAAATATGGCACGGCTTCAGCGGGCACATCCACCCCAAGGAGCGCAATCAATGGATCATGCCCAGATTCACAGTTGATTCCTGCCAGATATTCATAGCCTTCACCGAGCAAGAGATAGATAAATACACCGATCGAACTATGTTCTCGCATCTCCATGTCGTACGCCCGAGAGAACGGGCCGGAGAGATTTTCGAGGTTGGCATTGTAATATAGCGCAATGTTATTCCACAGCCCATGTTCAATCCGGTGTCCAATTTCGATCAAACGTTCGGTGAGTCCATACTTTCGATACATGCCAAGCACGGACAGATCCACCCCATAATACGTTGTCGTATTGAACTCCGCGAATGTACCATCGTATTGTTCAAACTCTTTTATCAACCCCTCCGCCTGTTCATCCGAATGCTGAATCCAATCTGTTCGGTTCAAACGATGGCCGTAGTAGTGGGTGATGAAAATATGCATTAACTCAATATTGGTGTTCATCGGGATTACGTCCGATAACCTGCGTTCTATTGATCCTTGAACAGCCAGTTCCATCGCATAATCCATCCGTTTCACGAGTGTCTCCGGCAGTAGATCGGCGAATTCAGCAGTTACAACCACACAGACACAAGCGATAAACTCACGCCAGTTGGGATCATAGCTGATCCAGACTGGTGGCAGAACCTGATTCACTGCCGAATAAAAAAGGTTTTTCAGTTGTTTGGGGTCTGCTGCCTCTGTTAGCAGAGAACCCTCTTCCTGTAGTTTATGGATAAACTGCGCAGACACCTTCTCAAAGGTGCGTTCCAGGAAATAGGCCGTGCCTGGCGCAAAAGATTTCCAAGCGTAGTGACCCGCTGGTGGATGCACATCATTGGGTCGGGTCGCGAAGGTCCCGTGATAGATCTCATCCGGAGCGTCATATTGAACATCGAGCACCTTGTGGAACACTCCTATCGCGCGTTCCACATCACCAGGCTCATTTCGAATCAACAACCCGAGTGCATAATGTGCACTCGCTCGTGTGCTGTGCTGCGATGAATCCTCCTCTTCAAAACTCCGAAGCAGATCCAATTCCTCGTCATAAAAGCTATCCATCATCAACATGGACTGATTTATAAGATACTGCTGCTCTTTCGACATCTTCTCTACCATTCGTTGTGTCATGTCATGGACCTCCCGAGACTGTTAACCTTTTACAGCACCTACCATTACGCCACTGATAAAGTACCGCTGCAACCACGGGTACACAAGCAGGATCGGTAACGTGGAGAATATAACACTGGCTGCTTTCAGACTCTCAGGCAGTACTTGAACAGCACCAATGCCTTCGTTCTGCATCAATTCTGTAATCTGGTTTTGCTGAATCATCTGATACAACTTCAATTGCAAAGGATATAGCTCAGGCTTCGTAATATACATGAGTGCATCCTGGAAACCATTCCACCGTCCTACCGCGTAGAATAAGCTCAGTGTCGCCATAACCGGTAGGGACAGCGGCAAGATAATGCGCATAAGTGTTCCGAAGTGGCTGCTTCCATCAATGCCTGCTGCTTCTTCCAGACTTTCAGGAATACCTCGGAAGAAGGTAATGAGGATAATCATGTAGAACGGACTAATCAATCCAGGCAGAATAAGTCCCCATGTGCTATCGAGTAAATGTAGATTTTTGATCAGAATGTACTCGGGGATAATGCCGCCACTGAAGAACATCGTCACCACAATGACAAGCATGAACCACTTGCGCCCTTTCAGATTACTCTTCGCCAGTGGATAAGCTGCTGCGATAGTCATCACCATGCTTAGCACCGTACTCAGGACGGTCAGCCAAATGGTATAGATCAGGGAACGAATCATTGATCCATCTGCAAATACTTTGGTGTACGCCTCAAAGGACAACTCTTTGGGGAAAAAGGAAACTTCTCCTGAACCGATCGCCCGGTTTGAACTGAGCGAGATCGCAATAATATGAATGAATGGTGCAAGGCACAGCACCATCGTAATGATAATAAGAATGACGTTTACCGTGTTGAATATTCGATTCGCCGTGTTTTCAGACATCTCACTCACTCCTTACAGATCATATGTGAATCTAATCCACTACATAATGCTCTCATCAGTTAATTTCTTGGACGTGTAATTCGCTCCCAGTATGAAGACAAGTCCAACTAATGCCTGGAACAAACCTACAGCTGTTGCGAGCGTGACCTGACCAGATTGTAAACCGACACGATAGACAAACGTGCTGAGTACATCCGAGTATTCACGTACAGCCACGTTTCCGATAATAAACGGTCGGTCGAAACCGATGGAGATCATGTTGCCGACATTGATGATCAATAAGGTAACAATCGTTGTTTTGATGCCTGGCAAGGAGATATGCCAGATTCTGCGTAACCGACTTGCTCCATCCACTTCAGCCGCTTCGTAGAGTTCCCGGTTAATGCCCGTCAGGGATGCCAGATACAGAATCGTACCCCAGCCTGCACTCTGCCACACACCTACCGCAAGATACGTAAAGAGCCAATAGTTTTTGTCTGAAAGGAAAGGCAATGGATCAAACCCCATGCTCATTAAGATATTGTTAATGAAACCGGATTGCGTACCAAATACCTGAAGTACGATTCCTCCAATAATGACCCACGAAATAAAGTGAGGAATGTACAGTAAGGTCTGTGCCAACTTTTTGAACCAGGCCTTCTTCAGCTCGAATAATAAGATGGCCAGTATAAGCGGCGCCGGGAAGGAAACCAGTAAATCCAGCATGTTTAGCACTAACGTGTTGCGTAATGCCGTGTAGAACCCCTGATTTTGAAAAACTTCTCTGAATGCATCCAAACCAATCCACTCACTACCAGAGATCCCTTGAAAGAAGTTAAAATCCTTGAACGCAATCTGCACGCCATACATTGGCCCATACTTGAAAATAATGAAGTAGATCATGGGCAGTAGGAGCAACGCATATAGTTGCCAGTTTCTGCGGAAATAGATGCTTGTTTTCATAAACCTTCCCCCCATGTCATTCAGGATTCTTCATCAAGGCGATGTTGCCATCGCCCTAATAAAATCCCTGTTCTTTGTTGTCATACACATTTAGATGTGATCTCTACTCTACTTATTTCATCGCTTTGTAAGCTTCTGTACGTTCATCCAGGATTGCTTGACCACCGCTCGCCATGTAGTCCTTCATCATGCTGTCATACGTGGCTTCAAAATCAGCGGGTTTGGAAATGGTAGTTTTGACGAAAAACTCCATGAACTTGTCTTTTAAACCGTTACCGTAACGTGCTTCTGCATCAATCGGTTTGGAGAAACGTACTGGTTGAATGGTGTCCGTGTTAGAGATCGCTACCGACTTGCGCATATCATCCCGATACTTCGACTCTACCTGTACGACATAGGCCTCTTCATTTTTCTTGTCATCCCCAACGTATTTACCGTTCACGATAATGGCAATGTCACCGGAATTATAGATACGGCCTGCAATTTCAGGAGAAGCATCATCTTTGATCAGTGGTACCCCATCCACAAGTTCATAGTTCTCGTTTTCAACACCGAATTGCAGGTCGAACAGGTTGTTGCCCGAAGCCATCCAATCCAGATACTTCATCGCGGCTTCCGCATTTTTGCTCGATTTCGGGATCATGACATACATCGCATTGGGTGCATATGCCGGTTTGGCAAATTTGCCTTCCGAGTTTTTAAATGCATCAATTGGTGTAATCACTGCACCCGGTTGATTGGTTTGCAGGTTTTTGTACGTACCAGAGATATAAATCTCCCCTGCATCCTCAGTGTAGAATCCAACTTTCCCGTTAGATACATCTTCCCACAGCTTTTTCTTGTCTTTGTCGAGTCCAAAGTCCTTGCTCATTAATCCTTCATTATAAAGTGTGTTCATATATTTCAGGGCGTCCTTGAAACCAGGCAACAACGTTGGATAGTCATTGGAACCCAGTTGCTGCGTTAATGTATATTTCTGTTCTTCCGTCAGCGGTTCAATGAATGACCAGATCAGTGGTTCATATTGAGCCGAGGCAATCGACATCCCCATCGGAATAAGTCCTGTACCGACTTTACCCGGATCTTTTTCCTTAAAGGCCTTCAGTGTTGTATGCAGCTCCTCAGCTGTCTCAGGGGAAGGCAATCCGAGCGCGTCCAGCCAGTCCTGACGGACATAGGATGCGTACTTGCCAAGTACAAGACGTTTACCTGGAACCGCGAACTGTTGTCCATCGTATTGACCGTAGGCCAGCGTTTCATCTCCCAGGAACTTCTTCAGGTTAGGACCACTTTGATTGATCAGATCCGTAAGTTCGGTCAGACCTCCTTGCTCTGCATACCGGTTGAATGTTCCCGAATCGTAGGTAAAGACGATATCAGGTACTTCAGAGCCACTCGCCATCAGAACATTAAGCTTCTGTACTTCCTCCGAACGTGGTACTGGAACAAATTGAACATCGATGTTGTTTGGATCACCAAACTTCTCTTGAATGAAGCGAGTCAGATAACTGTCCGAAATGGTGTAGCCCGCCGGGGTGTTTCCCCGGTCGAAGATTTCTACTTTCAAAGTTGTTTTTTCCCCCGAACCCGACTCTCCTGATGAAGATGTCGATTCGCTTCCTGATGAACATGCAGATAATAATAGAGCGAACGCTGTTACCACTGCGAGGATTGAACTTGCCTTGCCTGCCTTACGTCTTTGAAATAATCTCATTTGACCTTTCCCCTTTCGCACACTCTCTGAATGGATTCACATGATTGCCACTCCACTTTGTTCATCCCATTTTGTTGCACCTGTGAATGTCACTAATCATTACATACGATCTGATATTTAGACAATAAACTATTTTCAAAATGTAAAACTCACGGTTTTTAAGTTAAATACTGCGATATATAAACATAATTCCTGACAATATACAATTTTCACACCTTTAATGTTAACTACAATAACATAAAATGTTGTATTCTATTTGATTTCTCATACCCAATCTGGCATCCCCCAACTTGCAATAATCTTTTTTCCATTAAATATCTGTTCAAAAAATGAAAAAGAGACCACATCTTATGTGATCTCCTTGTTTAGCAACACGAGTAGAACGATTCGACGTATTAATTCCTTGGCGGAAGATTAAACTTCATTTGACCAAACAAAATATCGATGGCATTTCCCGCATGTAAAAAATCTCCTGCAAAGGAAGACAAGGTTAAGGACCTTATTCCCTCATACAGGAGATTTCATGGATATCTCTAGGATTATTCGATTTCCCCCGATACCCGGATGTTCTAACACGTGCAATTCCGTTATTGATCTCCTTGTTTTCCACTCTGCTTGCGGTAGTCCCCTGGTGTCACGCCCATAATCCGTTTAAATACTCTGCCAAAGGAGATGGCATTGGCATAACCCACTTGCAGAGCAATATCCTGAACAGCCATATCGGATGCAGACAACAGACGGCAGGCCTTTTCGACCCTCAGTTTTACCAGAAAATCAACAAACTTCATTTCAAACTCTTCCTTGAACAGATAACTCGCATATTTGCCCGAGATCTGGAACCGATCACTCAAATGTTTCAGCGACAGATCCGGATCATCAAAATGCTCTTCAATATAGATCCGCAGCTCGTTGATCATCGCGCGATGACTTTTCGTTTCATTTACAGACACATAATTGCGATAAACCTCTTTAAGCCACTCCTGCAAAATCTCTTGAATCCCCTCCAGTGTCTCCACCTGCTGGATATCACTGCGAAGACGAGTCAGGATTTCCTCGGCAAATTGGCTTTGCAACCGCTCAGACAGCTCCCCGAATTCACGGGACAACATCTGGATTAACGCCTGCAGCAACATGCGAATATCGTGATCTGTAATCTGATCTTCGCTGAACGCAACAAACATCTGGTCCAGCTGCGTTCGCCAACCATCACCGGTTAGTCTAAATTCACGGACAAAGTCTGCGAGCATCTGCAAATACTTGTACGATTGCAGCTCAATACGATCCGGCAGTTGCTCACTGAGAACGATGGCATCTTTACCAAGCGTAAGTCTATGCTGCAAACCCGCATCTGCACTCGCATAGGAACGAGTAATCTCCTCCCAGCCCGGTACGGTTCGTCCAATCCCGAACGTAAACCGTAAGCGGAAGTTTTCCGCAATCCACATATGCATCTGCTTAGCCAGATCCATAAGTAATTCACGATCCAGTCCTTCCTGCTCATCCGATGCAATCACTACAATAAGCCTGCGGTTCCCAAACCATTCAGCCCAACCGCCGAACTGGGTCTCATTCTGCACAAGTTCTTCCACTACGTTCATAAGCGCAATCTTCAGAATATTCTGATTGGTCGAGAGATCGTCACCATTCATCTCCGCAATGAGGACTGCAACACTCTTCGGTTCCATGAATCGTTCCTCTAGCGGTTGCAGATGGCGAAGTCGCTGACGGAACGAATCCATTCGCTCTCCTTCCATCAGATCAACAAGCAACTGTCTGCGATGAATCAGCAAGTTTTCATGATGTTGTTTCTCATAGTCAACCGTCTGAGCAATCAGATGTTCCAGCGCACGATCGATGAGTGCCAGTTCATCTTTGACGGATGGAGTTGCTTCATCCTCCTCGGCACGTGGCTGTAACGCCTGAATTCGATTCATGATCAGCTGAATGGGGCGTGTATTTCTGCGAGTAATGTAGATTAGTCCAGCCACCGCACCAACAATCGTTAATAATCCAATACCGATCCACACATAAGAGACAAGGGATACCCATGAATACAGCTGTCCGGATTGAATACCACTCTCAAAGATCAGACCAAGCTTGTCCGCAGTCACACGATTAAGGATTTCACCTGCTGAAGGGTCAATTTGATGGGCGGTATAGATCAGATTGTCGCTTTTATCCCGAACCTGAAGAACAGATAACTTTTCATTGGTCATGTTATCAATCTGCCGTTCCACTGCATACATGCGGATGGTAATGACGAGTAGTCCTTCCCCGCCCCACGGTAAAGGAAGCCATTTATTCATGCTAATCACCTGTGAAGGTACGTCGAAGGAACGTTCCTTATAATCACGTGGCAAGTTCCAACCGAGGTTCTCGCGATCTTTCAAGGCTTGCTCAATATAGTCACGATCTTCGAAATCTTCCAAACGCATCATGCCTCTGGGCGTAAGAATCTGGGAATCGGACATACGATAGAGATAAATGGATTGAATCATATCCTGCTGATCCAGCATACGTCCCAGTCCACTTGCCGCATCATAGATGAACTGACTCGATAATTGTCCCTGTCCAGCTTCCAGAAAGCGACTATATGTCTTGTTTGCACCAATGTCTTCAAGCAACCGAAGTTCAATGTCACTTAGCGAGCGCTCCAGTGTATCCACGATATAGCGGGTGGAGATCATGTCGGCTTTTTGAGTTTCGTTACGTGAGAGTTCGTTGACAATCAGGAAGGAGAGAAAGATCAGAATGGAAATCGTAAGCAGAAAAATAGGAAAATACGAATACATTAACTTGGTGTGCCAATTCCGCTTCAGATTTACTTTCATAGGCTCCAACTCCTTCCATCTCTATTCTAATGAGTATACTCTTCTCTGTTCTTTGGCCTGCCTGCTGACGATATACAGAATCACTGATCCTAGTGCTGCACTGATCGTGCAAGCCAGATACATCAGTGATGGACCGCCGGAATCGAGCAAATATCCGTTAAGCATATTACCAACAATTCCGCCCAGGCCAGCAAATACCATGTTAAATAAACTTTGACCTGTGGCCTGCATCTCCCGTCCCGTAACGGAAGCCACATATTCCACAGCTGCAATATAAAAGAATCCGAAGGATAACCCATGCAGCACCTGAACGCCAATCATGACCTCAGGCGATGGCCATAGCCATTGTATTCCCCAACGTAACATATACGCCCCCGCTGCAAGCAGCATCGTCCGTTCATGTCCCCATTTTCGGAGTATGAATGCCGCTGCCAACATGGATGGAACATTAGTAATTGACGCCAGCAACAGTGCTGTACCTGTCATGGTCACAGAACCGCCAGCCATCTGAAATGAAATAACAAAAAAGGAGTTAAACGCAGTGAGCGTTTGGTTAATCAGGAAACAACCTGTTAGAAATAGAAGGAATGTCCGGTTTCGGAGCAATCTTGCCAAACCTACGGAGAAGGTTACCGAGGACGAGGATATGCTCGTCTGCCGGGGAAGTGTACTTGCCAGTATAGCGCTCAGAATGTTAAACAGGAGAAATGGCAGCCATAACATGTGAATGGAAAACTGGGAGAGATACATCCCTGCGGCAAATCCCCCAACTCCCGTTCCTATGCTGCCGAAGAGTCGGATCATGCCATATGAGGTGTTCGCGGCTCTCGCAGCTGTAACCGCATAGGAGTCAGCAACGGGTATTTGAGTCACTTGGAATATAGTGCATAAAGTATAAATCAATATTAATATAAAGTACACTTGAATATTGTAGAAATACGCTAACGATGCAGGAACAAGCAGGCTTATCACCAGTACGAACCGTGTCTTTTTAAACTTGTCTACCAGAATTCCCCATATAGGTTGAAGAATAATGGATACAAGTGTGCCAAACGCCATAATAAATCCGGTTTCTTTACTGGAAAACCCTTGTGCTACCAATATGGGATTAATGTACGGATTAAACATCCCCCCGGCAAGCCCCATAAACAGATATAGCCCCTGCAATTGGAGTAAAACACGTTTTGCATCATTGGAATCGGCTTTTGTTTTCTCTGTGTAAGCCTTCATATGTCTACTTCTCATCCGGATCTCCATCCTTTATGTCTGTAGTTGCTTCGCCTATTCTCTATTTTTATGTGCGTGTCAGACTCGACTTGATTGCAGCCAATGCCCCGATTGCTCCTGCTTTGTTCCCCAGTTCAGCTACAGCTAAAAGTGTAGGCAGAACAGTATAACGTTGGAGGCGTGTATGCACTTCATTTAGATAATAGGATGGGTTGGATGCAGCCACGCCACCACCGATCACTATAATGGAAGGATTGAGTAAAGCCGTAATATTCGCCAGACCTCTAGCCATATAACGCATGGGCAGTTCCAGAATTTCCAGGGCAGCAAGATCACCCGATTCCGCTGCTTTGAACACATGCCTGGCTTCAATCTGTTCCGATTCCCCTCCTGCCAGACTCATGATCACGGATAAGGAACTTCCCTTTCCATCAGCAAAATACCGCCTTGCCTGTTCCGTAATTCCGGTACCTGAAGTCGCTTGCTCGAATACACCAAATGAATCAGCATCCGCAACGTAGCCTGAATGAAGCCCTTCGTCTCCTGCAATAAAATGCCCAATCTCGCCGGCTGCTCCATGCTGACCACTGTATAGCTGTCCATTCAGAACTAGTGCAGCTCCAATGCCGGTTCCAACCGTGACCATCACGCAATGGCGATGTCCCTGCGCTGCCCCTTGATCATATTCTCCCATTGCGGCCATATTCACATCGTTATCCAACATGATGTTCCCGGTGTAATACTTCGCAATAATAGGACGAATATCTTGCTCAGGCCACTGAAAAGCTGGAGCATTTCGCAGTATTCCTTCCTCCTGCAGAATCACACCAGGAAATCCCAAACCTGCACCTGAAAGTTGATTCAGACTGCACCCCACCTCACGGCAGAACGTTTCCAGTTCAGCGAATAACCATCGGAAAAACACATCCGGCTGATCACTGGCAAGAGTAGGCAAGATTCGTTCATGAACTTCATTTCCAGCCTGTTGTGATGACAAGAGCATTAATGTTTTGGTGCCTCCAATGTCAATACCTGCAATCCAGCCGGATGGATCCCCTCCAACCGTACCATTCTGATTGGACTGATAATCATTACTTACGTTTTTTACGGATTCTGTCATGCCTTTCCCTCCTCACATGTTGTCTATCCAATCTCTTATTCCATGGCTTCCTGCTGAAGGTTCAGCATCGTTTGTTGTATGGCTACTTGTACCGCACCAGTGACAACAGCCTGCTCACCAAGCTTGGAACAGATTAACTGTGGTTGCACCGGGAATTGCTCAGAGATGATCTGCCTCAGTAAAGGCAATAACACATCACCGTTTCCTCCTACACCTCCGCCAAGCACAATGAGATCCGGAGCAAGCACAACGCTAATCTGACGCAGAGCGGAAGCAATCTTCTGGCTGTATTGTTGTAGAATCTCTACAGCCTCTACTTCTCCACTGCGTGCAGCTTCGAATAACTTCTCAGGAGTCAGGTGTCTGTGAAGAACATCCGCACCCGAATGAGCAGCCTCCAATAATAGTTCATCATGCTGATCTAGATCATCTTTTGCCAGTTGCATCAGACCATCAGCGGACAGCACTTCCTCCAGACGTCGGCCATCGTCCACCAACATCTCCGCGATCTCTCCAGTTAAGCCACCTAAACCTCGAAGCAGTTGGCCATGTACCATGATGCCAGCGCCCGTCCCTGTACCGATGGAGAAAAAAACAAACAAGGGATACCCTGCTGCTGCACCACTCCGATACTCCCCAAGCGCCGCAAGATTCACATCATTTTCCAGTATTACTTCACAGGGAAAAGCTCCTGACAACGACTCTAGAGAGAAAGCTTCTTCCAGACCCGCTAACGGGTCCACAATACGATTGATACGCCCTGAATCAGGCAGCACTACGCCTGGTATACCGAACCCGATGCACTGAATCTGATCCCAGTTCAGATGATTCTCATCAAGCAGTTCGTTCATATGGCTTCGAAGAAGCTCCAGCATTGTCGCTTCTGCTCGCTCATAAGCTCCTTGAACAACCATGGGATATGTTCGATAGGCAATGATCTCTCCATTCAGATCGGATAACGCAATCCGAATACGTGTTGCACCGATATCTATACCACAGACATAATAAGCCGTTTCATTGAAACGAATGAGGGTTGCTTTTCGACCCTGAGCGTTGTCAGCTCGCCCCATTTCCTTCACCAGATTACGGTCAATCAGATGTTCGACCGCCAAAGATACCGTTGGTTTACTAAGTCCGGTCTGACGGCTGATATCCGCTCTCGACATGGTTCCCTGAGTTATAAGAACATCCATGATGAGATTTTCATTCAGATTGCGAATATATTGCGGTGTGCCAGCCATATTATCGCCTCCTCCTATAGTTAGTTAAGTTTATTAACAAAATAATTAAATTCAATATATCATCGTGCTTGGTAGGTGTACAGCTTTTTGTCATTGCACTCTTTTACTAGAAAGAATCACACCTTCACCTGTAACACAAAAGCCTAATAAAGGAATTATTATACAATAATAGACGTTTATACATTTCCGAAACAGTGACCTGTTCATAGAATACCTTATCACGATCAGGGAGGTTTTAATATGTACAGAAAGCATCATAAATGTCATCATCCAAGACCAAAGTGTTTTTACAAAAAAATTACGAAAACTTGTGTTACCAAAGTTAAATATGTCCCTACAAAGTGTAAAAAACACTGTCATGTCACTGTTGAATATTGTCCAGTCAAAAAAAGAAAACATTATTAATACTCTTTTGCCCTTCTCTTCGGAGAAGGGTTCTTTCTTATCGAACTAGATTAATACCGCATACCATTAACCTATCAAAAAGTTGCGGTGATATTCACCGCAACTTTTTCTTCCTTATATACATATATTCATCAAGTTTTGGAGAGCTCAATAAATCCTTCACCGAAAACATCACGCACGTCATGAATGGTGATAAAAGCAATCTCATCTTCTGCTCGTACAATCTTCTTCAGCATAGAAACTTCCTGCTTGCTAATCACAATGTATAGAATTTCTTTCTTATTTTTTGTGTAATAGCCATGACCGGACAGGACGGTTACTCCGCGATCCATCTTCTCAATGACTTGCTTTGCGATTTCATCCTGTTTGGAAGAGATAATCATAACGGCTTTTTTCGGATTGAGCCCTTCAATAATGAACTCCATCGTTTTTGTTCCAACAAACAGCAAGACAATTGTACACATTAATCCTTGTGGTCCAATGATGAAGTATGAGGAGAAAGCCACAATCAGATCGAAGAACAGAAGTCCGTAACTGATATTCCAATCCAGATATTTGTTGGCAAGTCGGGCCAGGATCACTGTTCCCGCCGTTGTGCCTCCCACTCTAACAATCAAGCCAATACCAAGACCGGCAAATAATCCAGCAAAAATGGTATTGATCCAGAGTTCATCCGATGCAATCGTCCAACTCTCCGTCAGATGCAGGAACAACGAGTTGAATACCACTGCAATAATTGTATATACCGTAGTCGTTTTATCAAGAAACCGATATCCCACAATTAACAAAATACCGTTCAGGATCAAGTTCATCAGTCCAGGGGACCATTCAAACAGGTAATACAAAATAATCGTGATACCCGTGACGCCGCCTTCAGCCAAATCGTTCGGGATGACAAACAGGTTCACCGCCAGTGCAAACAGAAATGCACCTGCCATAATAAATAGGATATCCGTAATTCGTTTCTTCATTATGCATTCCATCCAATCCATCAGAAATCAACCTAATCGACCCGTCTCATAAGTTGTCATAACCACTCAAGGATAGATTTTACCATGCTCCCAACAAAATTTGTATACATAATACAAATTGTTGCGTAATTTGTGCAAAGGAATTAGTAAAACCTGCTCTTCTGTCTTCTGCAGAGCTATTGAGTATCATAACACCCATGACAAATGTCATGGTCCATCGTTGATATTCATCATTACAGAAGGCTGACGTTTATGACTTACTGTCATGTTCGGATTGTTTTACAATGATAAAAACGCTTCCCACAGGAAAGTCTAGCGGGAAACGCCAAGTTGTAGCTGATTACAGTTATAACGATTGAAGGAGGACACAATTTTATGAACAGATCAAAAGAAATGGCCTTAAAAAAAGAAGTTACCCCTTACGAAAAAAATGATCTCAGACTAAGTATCCGCCAGTTAATCAATACATTGCTCCCGCTCTTCTTGTTATGGGCTGCAGCTTACTTTAGCTTATCGGTTTCCTACTGGCTGACCTTCCCGATTGCCTTGGTGGCATCCGGATTTGTACTGCGGACCTTTATTATTTTCCATGACTGCTGTCATGGTTCATTCTTCAAGAGCAAACGCGCCAATGATATTCTCGGTACCATTACTGGTGTATTAACAGTTACACCCTATCAGCAGTGGAAAAACGAGCATTCTATCCATCACGCAACAAGCAGTAATCTTGACAAACGTGGTGTAGGTGATATCTGGGTTATGACGGTTGACGAATATAAAGCAGCTTCTCCTTGGGGTCGTCTCTTCTATCGGATTTATCGTAACCCGTTTGTATTGTTTTGTATCGGACCCATTTACGTGTTTCTGTTGGCTTACCGTTTTAACCGTAAAGGTGCTAGACGTAAAGAACGTATCAATACACACCTGACTACCGTATTGATCGTAGTGCTCTATGCATTCATGTCCTGGTTAGTCGGATGGCAGGCTTTTGTAATGGTGCAGGCACCTATCTTCTTCTTCTCCGGTTTCTTTGGGATCTGGCTGTTCTACGTTCAACATCAGTTCGAAGAGACGTATTTTGAACATGAAGATGAGTGGAGTTATGTAAAAGCAGCTGTTGAAGGCAGTTCTTATTACAAATTGCCAAAATTATTGCAATGGATCAGTGGTAATATCGGGTTCCACCATGTGCATCACTTGAGCCCGCGTGTACCTAACTATTTCTTGGAAGAAGCACATAACGCAACACCACCTTTGCAAAAAGCAACAACTATTACACTACGTTCCAGTCTGGTTGCCCTGCGCTTCCGTCTGTGGGATGAAGATTCCAAACAGTTTATTAGCTTCAGACAGCTCAAAAACTTATCCCGCAAGCCGTATGTTCAACCGCCTATCCGAGTAACCAATCCAGCGGGTCTGACAGAGAAGCCTTAACTCTGTCGGATTCGTTTTCTTGTGTTCAAGCCATAGTCATGCTACAGTCATGCTAAAGTTGAGTACAAGTGCAAGGAGGAGAATTACATTCAAAAGTGGATGCAAAATTTTTATAAAAAAACAGGGTTGAACCTTTATGTATGGCTCGCCTTTTTCATCCTGCCATTCTATTTTATATCGCAATATTCTAAATTATGGACGATGGTAACCGGCATCATCATTATCCTCGTTTTCTTCGTTTGTTACCTGCTCGCCTTCATCACCAAGGGCTGGCAGGTGTACATGTGGATTGGAATGCTTATTGCCATATCCATTACGATGACGATCGCCTATGATTATGCGTATTTCTCATTGTTTCTTGCTTTTTTTATTGGGAATATTAAAAATAAAGCCGGATTCTTCACCCTCTACTCGGTGAACCTGGGAGCCAGTTTCGTAACCATTAATTACGGTTTCATTAATCAGAGTTCTCTGTTGGTGAGCCAACTCCCGTTTGTATTCATCAGCTTAATGGCCTCCATCCTGCTCCCAATCAGTACGTATAACAAAAACAAAACTGAACATTTGGAAGGCCAATTGGAGAATGCGAACAAGCGACTTGATGATCTCGTAAAAATGGAAGAACGCCAGCGTATCGCTCGTGATCTGCACGATACACTTGGACAGAAGCTCTCTCTGATCGGTCTGAAAACAGATCTGGCGAGACGGTTGCTCCGCAGTAATCCCGATCAGGCCGAGATTGAATTGAACGACCTCAGGCAAACGGCAAGTACAGCTCTGAAGGAAGTCCGGGAAATGGTCACCACCATGCGTGGTACACAATTGGTTGATGAACTGTTCCGGGCGGAGCAGATTCTGAAGGCCGCTTCGATTGAATTTGTGCTGGAAGGTAATCCGAAGTTACAGGATACGTCACAATTGAATGAAAATGTGCTCGGTATGTGCTTGAAAGAAGCTGTTACCAATGTCGTCAAACACAGTCAGGCAACAACCTGTACTATCATCATTAAAGAAACACTAGCGGATAATGTATTAACCGTTCAAGATAACGGTGTTGGAATAGAACGAACTCGCAAACAGGATCGGCGCGGAACAGGAATTTTGGGCATGAAGGAACGACTTGAATTTGTGAATGGTTGTCTGGATATTCGCTCTGCAACAGACATCCAGGGCACAGCGATCATTATTCATGTTCCGAAACTCGTTCGCAAACCGATAAAGGAGGCAGAATCATGATTAGAATTGTAATCGCGGAAGATCAGCGCATGATGCTCGGCGCCTTGTCTTCTCTCCTCAATCTGGAGGAAGATATGGAAGTCGTCGGACGTGCCAGCAACGGCCAGGAAGCCCTTGCCCTTGTCCAGGAGCTTGCACCAGACATCTGTCTGATGGATATAGAAATGCCCGTGAAAAGCGGCCTTGAAGCCGCAGAAGAACTCAAAGGAATGAGCTGTAAGGTCATTATCCTGACCACTTTTGCCCGGACCGGATATTTCGAACGTGCCCTAAAGGGTGGTGTCCGTGGTTACCTGCTCAAAGACAGTCCAATTGAAGAACTTGCCGAGTCGATCCGCCAAGTTATGAATGGCAGACGCATCTTCGCTCCGGACTTGGTAGATGAAGCTTATGTAGAAGAAAACCCTCTTACAGAAAGGGAGAATGCCGTACTAGGCCTCATGGCAGATGGGAAGAACACCAAGGAAATCGCCGGGCATCTGTTCATCACAACGGGCACGGTACGTAACTACATCTCCATTATTCTCAACAAGTTAAATGCCAGTAACCGAATTGAGGCCATCACTCGCTCCAAGGAAAAAGGGTGGTTCAAATGAAAGAACCGCTTTAACCCATTGAAACAAAAATAAGCATGTACCCCGACTGCATAAGCTGCGATAACATGCTCAAAATAAAAAGCTTGGCCCAGTAATTTCTTCCTGGTCCAAGCTTTTTTATGTGTATCGTAACAATCCAACACTCATCTCTTCTACATTGCAGAATATCCGTAAACACTCAAGATTTATTTTACAGATACAACCATGCCAAGAGCCTCTAGTGGCACTTGATCGGTCTTAAGCTGATGAGTTTGGTTACCGTCCTGCCATGAGATCGTTACATGAACAGACTTTCCACCACTTGGATATTCAACCTTGATATACCCTTTATCTTTAGGTACAGGCAAGGTATGTGACTCCAGATACTCCACCATTTTCTTCGCTATGCCCGGATTATTCATTTCATCTTCGGAAACCGAACGAATTTCCAGCGTCCATCTACCTTCCTGCCAAGTCAGATATTGACTGCCTGCGGCACCTTCACTCATACCTTTGATGCCATGTCCCAGATCCACAGCCATATCTGCTGGAATATCTTTCAGGTCCTTCTCAGGGAAAATTTCTGGCTGATTCGGGTCCTTATAGGTCTTCACTTCATAGGAAGCCAGTACAGGTATCTTACTGTCGGATGCAGTTAAGGATTGATCATTAATGGCAACAGACTGAGTGGTAGCGTAGAAGTTTACCTTAAATGCATCAGCAGTATTGGACAGTATTGCCGCACCCAAAGACGTACCCTTGTCCAATGTGAATGAAGTGGGTAACGCTGCATCCTTCATCTTCAACTGGTTGCGAACTTGCTTGATCACATCATTCACACCTGATTGACCAGTGGCAACCTGGTTGTCGTTTGCCTTGGATCCTGATGTGTTTTCATTATCGGCTGTGCTCGTATTCTCTTTGATTCCCGTTTCATTTTCATTAGAGAAATCAGCACCACCACTGCCAGTCTCGGTCTGCTCACCCACAGTTGTCATTGGTGAAGAACTATTCTCTGATGATGCTGCATTTGAATCCGGTCCGCCACATCCTGCCAGAGCAAGTAAAACGGCTGTCGTTACTGGAATTGTGATCCATAATCGTTGTTTCTTCATGATGTGTACCTCCTTCGTTGTAGCCAATCGAAAAATTAAAAAGATTAACGCTTGTCGTTCCAGAAGTTAACCGGCTGCACTTTTTTGCTTAATACTTCAAAACGATACCCTTCTGCCTTCAATGTTTTTAATACTTGCGGTAATACTTTCAGCGTCGCTTCCTGGTCGTGCATAAGCACAACTGGCGTTGTTCCGCTCTTTTGCACATTGTGGATCTGTTTCATTACACTGTTATAGACTTTCTGATGATCTTTCTGGTATTTCCAGTCTTCCGAATCCACATTCCAATCCCATAGATGGAATCCACCCTGACCCAGCAGTACATTACGGAATGCCGGTTTGAGATAAGGTTTACTACCATATGGCGTCCGCACGAGACTTGTTTTAACTCCAGCAACCTTGTTCAGACTTACATTGGCCTGTTGCATCTCTTTTAATCCGCTATATGCAGATTTATAGAATTTGCTTGGAACGTGAGTCACACCATGCAGACCCAATCCATGCCCGTCAGCTACGATTCGTTTGGTAGCCTTCTGAAATTTCTCCATCTGAGGACCCAGCATGAAAAACGTTGCCTTCGCATGATACTGATCCAGAATATCCAGTAACTGACCCGTATGAGCGGTTGGCCCATCATCAAACGTCAGGTATATGATTTTGGAATTTGCTTTGCTTGCACCATCCTTGGATGCAGCAGATTTGGCAGATACCGACTGCGGCAATAATAGTGGGATGATCAATAGAATTGCAAGTGTGACCATGATAGATTTACGAATATGTAGCATAATTAAAAGTCTCCCTTATGTGTTATATTTCCCCGGGTGTCCATGTTTTCTACCTTCATCCCTTGGCGATTAATCCTAATACTATCAAAGATAGGGACTCCTGTTCTCGCTCCAAAGGCTACGGTAGAGTTACACTTTTGTCAGATAAACCTAAAATTTAATACGAATTTGATAGATTTGCGCAAAATAAGATCCCGTCAGGATAGATCAATTGTGACATATCCTCTATTACCCACATTCAGAATTTTGATAGACCTTTACTCCATTTCAAGCAAATCAATATAATCATTACATATCTTTGCATGCAAAAAAGCCTGCACAAGTGCAGGCTTCTTTGTATTCAATCAGCATATGGCATCAAACCATCATCCCTTGCAAGGTGATTGCCCGATTGCATTCAGGATCATTACCTCATGCAGTATGTAAATGGTGTTTTGACGCTGGAATCTTATTGACTCCCTACATGCATTTATTCAGCAGGAGCAGTGAACGAACGTTTGCCAAACTCGGCATCCAGCATGTAGAAGGCATTGCTGTCTTTTTCAATGCGGCGCAGCTTCTGAATAATGTTGTCAAACAATGCTTCCTCTTCAACCTGCTCATCAATGAACCATTTCAGGAAATACATCGTTGCATGTTCACGTTCATTCAGAGCGATGTCAGCCAGATTGTAGAATTTTTTCGTGTTTTGCTGTTCATGAGCATAACCATGCTCAAATACATCCAGCATCGAAGCATATTCATTCTTCGGTTCTGGCAAAGCCTCAAGTGTGGCACGTTGTCCACGATCATTCAGGAATTTGTATATTTTCATGCCATGGAATCGCTCTTCTTCCGCTTGCACGATGAAGAAGTTCGCAAATCCATCCAGACTTTTGCTTGAACAATAGGCTGCCATAGCCAAATATACATGAGCGGAATAAAACTCAAAATTCATCTGTTCATTTAAAGATTCTGTTAACGCTTGGCTCATAATCAAAACACCTCTTTCTTTCTCTAGGGATGGTTATATTCTAACATAACGTAAGCAGGACTTACACCGATTTTCTACAAAATTCGCCAATGACTGAACGAACAAAAAAGCTCTGCCGCGATGGCAGAGCTTCTTTCATTCTTAAGAGATATGCAATTATACCAAGAACGCTTTGGAGATGATAACCAACAGGATGAACAGAACCAGAATGGCACCTACAGAAGTGAAACCTCCGTATCCGTAGCCTCTTGTTTCTCCACCTAATACTTCGCTCATTGACCGTACCTCCTCTGCAACAGGTATGGGATATCTTATGCAGGAAGAACGACTTTGACAGGGCGGATGCCCTAATTATTCAATTTGCTGTTTTTTTCGTTCAGTACCGGGGAGATTGCACACGCATGATATCCAGAAAAGGCACCTTCGCCGTGAACTCTTCTTCGGTATACTCTACATGCACGAGTCGTGTACGGGAGTCCATTTTGACGATGACTCCTTGCACCTGATCTTCTTTGCCCCATACCGTCAACAGTACTTCCGAACGTTCCCGAAAGGCTTCAACCAGCTGGTTTCCCAACTCTTCAAGTTCAAACTCATCCCGTGTAGGTCTTTTTGCTACTTTTGCTTTTGCCAATGTGGCTGCCTCCTCTACTCCGACGTCCCGATTCCACGGGTTGATTGCCGAGTTCATATTCAATTAGTATACCATTCATTTACGTTCGTGTAATCTCATGGCATCCAGAATGAGCAAATTCCTCAGGCAAGTTACCGTTAACCGTGATACCTCCTATTCTTCTCCATACTCCACAATGATGCTGTACTCATTCGAACGGGTTTCGCCAGCCCGTTTTTGTCCATTCCATTCATACGTGTACCTGGCAATCAAGGCTCCTTGGAGCGTACCCGTCTTCTCAGAAGCTAACTTCGCTACATAGGAGATGTTCTTTTCCGTTCCAGGCTCAATCACACCCACATGCAGAACCCGTGGTGTGGAATACTCTGGTAAGCTCAATTGGATCTCACCCGTAGCTTGCCCAAGCCATCTGGCACCCTCAGGTAGAATACTCCCAAGTTGTACACGTGCCGGCAAATTGCCCGTATTCCCCACACGTACCTGAAAAGTGACCGTACCTCCCTGCTCGACCAAAGTGGGTGTCACTTGAACATAAGCCTGAATTATCGGGGCTTTTAATTCAACCACAGCTTCATTGGATGTAATCATCCGCTGCACTGACCGTGAATCCGGCAACCGAAATGTATACATCAGGCTAGCATGATTCACATACCTGTAGTCATCAGGCATCGATTCATCTCGATCTGGAAGTTTCGCTTCGAACTGAATATTCAGAACCGACCGTGCTGTCAACGTCCCCAGATTAAGCCCTTTAGCCAAATTGGATCCGGGACGTTTAACCCCATTCCAGCCCAGACTGCCTTCGATAAATGTCACACCTGTTGGCAGTACATCGAGGAGAGTTCCATCCACCGCATAACTGCTTGCATTGGAGACGGTAATATTATATTGGACGGCATCACCCAATGTGGCCGTTAGCGGGAGTACACTTTTCAGCACAGAGACCTGGGGCTGTATCACTTCCAGGGTAACCTGATTGGAGTAGACCGTTTCCTGCTGCCCTGCCGAGATATACGTCAGTGCAGCTACACTTGATATTCCGTTCGCATCGCTTCCCGCCATAACCTGAACCCGATATTGGATCCTAATTGAGCTTCCAGGCAAAATCTCTCCAAGTTGTATGCCCGTATCAGGCGTTACTTGTGGCGCAAACATTTCATCTACGATGACACTGGCAGGTATAAAAACAATACCTCGTGGCAAAGAAATCGTTACTTGGGCATTCGTAGCTGCAATAAAACCCGGATTGCTCACGATGACGGTGTACATGACAATATCCCCGGAGAAGGTATAGATGTGATCCGCCTGCAAGGATATCTCCAGCCGGGATGAGACCAGATTGACCTCCACGATATTGGATTGTTCCATACCCGTAACCGTTCTGCCTTCCGGTGTCAAAAACTCATAGTTAACCTGTGCCTGATTCAGCAGCTTCAGTGCCTCAGGTAAACGCAAGATTACAACTTGGAAGTGGTATCGCAACGTGGCTCCCGGCGCGATTTCAGCTGGAGGCAATCCTCTCTCCGGTGATGCTCCCGGTAATGGAATACCATCACGCAATACACTGTTGGGAAGCAGTGCCGTCTCTGCAGATAGCTGATCCAATAGGTGCACTAGGGCCGTAAGATTTCCGGTGTTAACAATTTCAACAAGGTAGATAAGAGACTGCCCCAAGGCAGCCTCTGTGACATTGCAGACTTTTCTGACTTCAAGCCTGGGGCCGATCCACGGTGTTACAACTGTATTCGAATAGGATACCTGTTCCAGTTCAGTCGCACCCGAGCTGAATCGAACCAGGGACTGATTCTTTAGCCAATGGGACAACGGACCGGAAGATTGGCTCATATCACCACAACCTCTACTCTGAATGTAACCGTAACGGAAGCACCCGCAGCAATCGAACCAAGCGTGATGCCTGTATTCGGATTGCCTGTTGGTCTTGGCACACCATCCACCGTAACACTTCCTGGCACAAATACTGTACCGACAGGTACCGGGTCAACCATGACCACATTATTCACCACTTCAATGCCGCTATTGGTTACTACAACAGTATAGGTGATTACATCACCAACAACTGCATCAATGGCACTTGTGCTTTTGGCAACAACAACATTTGGTGCAGATACAGGGATAACCAGAACATTCGAAGATACGGTCCCCGTCAACAGACGGCCATCGGGTGGGCTAAATGTATAGTTGGCCACCGCCTGGTTAACCAGTTGCTGATCCTGCGGTAACGAATCTACAGTCACTTCGAGGGTAACCGTTACAGTAACCGTACCTCCGGACGGTATAGTACCCACAACGATGCCCGTCTCCGGATTGGCACCTGGCTGTGGAACACCATCAATCAGAACACTGTTGGGAAGCAGCACCGCTCCGTTCGGTATACTGTCGATTAATGTCAAATTAGCAGCAAGATTCCCACTATTAATAATGGCAAAAGAATACGTGATGGTGTCACCAATCGTTGCATTGGAAGTGCTCCCTGTTTTGGTTAAGTCAATAATCGGCTGATAGATTGGTGTTACAACCGTATTGGAATACGCTGCTCCCGAGAAAACACCCGATGTGAAACTTACGGAAGACTGACTGCTTACTTCCGGTGGTGTTGGCAGTGTATTGACCCGCACTGCATACGATACCGCTATCGATGCTCCAGGGGCTAAACTACCAAGGGCTATGCCCAGCGCAGGGTTGGCCAAGGCACGTGGGACGCCGTCCACCAGAACACTGCCTGTAACAAATGTGGTGGCTAGGTTAATCGGATCGGTGATCACAATGTTGTTTACCGGGTCAATTCCTTCATTGGTCACAACCATTTCATATACAATCGTGTCGCCTACCACGGCATCAACTACCGAAGCCGTCTTGACTACACTCACATTCGGAGCAGATACTTGAATGTTGAGTGCGTTGGACGTAATCGTGCCTCCAAGTGTTCTTCCATCAGGTAAGGTATACGAAAATGTCGCAGAAGCCTGATTGGTAATGGACTGGCTCAAAGGTAAAGTCACAATCACCACGGAGAAGGTAACTAGAGTTGTTGTGGAAACGACACCAAGCGGAATACCCGAAGCTGGATCTGCACCTGGCGCAGAAGCCCCGTTAATAATAACGCTATTTGGAACAAGCTCTGTTCCTGCCGGAATGGTATCCGTTAAAGTGACAGATGCCCCATAGTTCCCGGTATTGGAAATGGCGATGCTGTACACAACGGTATCCCCCACTGTGGCTACTGTCTGATCTCCCGTTTTGACTGCAGCCAGAATAGGTTGATAGACCGGAGTTGTAACTGTGTTGGAAAATGTGGTCGCTGAGAAAGCCCCTGATGTAAAGCTGACCGTGGACTGATTGTTTAACACTGCACTCGCCGGGAGCGCCGTAACCTGCACACTAAATACAACGGTTACCGTAACGCCAGGTGCGATGGAACCCAGTGTTATTCCCGTAGAAGGATTGGCTCCAGGGCGCAGAACACCATCGACAAACACGCCGGTTGGCGCAAGAACGGTACTTGTCGGCACTGCATCCGTGAAAACCACATTGTTCACCGTTGCGATTCCGTTATTGGTTACCGCGATGCTATACGTTACGACATCACCAACAGATACCGCCGTCGAAGTTGTTGATTTGACGACATCGACATCTGGTGCCGATACAGTAATAGTCAGCACATTGGATAGAACAGACTCCGTGATGTTCCGCCCATCCGGCAATGTATATGATAGAGCTACCGTAGCCTGATTCACCAGTTGTTGCGGACTTGGCAGCGTATCAACAACCACTGAAAAGGTAATGGTGGTCGTAGCTCCGGGAGCCACATTGCCTGCGGGGATGCCCGTTGCCGGATTTCCTGCTGGCAGTGGTTGACCGTTCACAATAACGCTATTTGGAACAAGGATGGTTCCGGCTGGAAGGTTATCTGTCAGGTTAATCTGGGCTCCATAGTTTCCCTGATTGCTCAAGGTTATCGTGTAGCTGACCGTATCCCCAACGGTAGCATTTTGTGTACTGGCTGTTTTTTGTGCTAAAAGAATAGGCTGGTACACCGGAGTGACCACGGTATTAGAGAATGTTGTGCTTGAGAACGTACCTGAGGTAAAACTGACCGTAGAGCGATTGCTCAACTGATCACTTGGCGGGATCACGTCGACACGGATACTGAACGTGACCGTCGCGGACGTTCCGGGCCCCAATGTCCCAAGGGATACTCCACCTGCCGGATTGGCTCCAGGTTGCGCAACCCCATTCACTGTGACACTCCCTGTAACAAAGGAGGCTCCGGCTGGAATCGGGTCCGAAAACTGAATATTGTTCACCGGTGCAATTCCGCTGTTGGTCACCAGAATGGAATAGGTCACCGTATCGCCTACAGTTGCCGCAGTGGAAGCTGTGCTTTTGACAACAGCGACGTTTGGTGACGAGACCGGGAACGTGAGTGTATTCGATGTGGCTGAGCCAGTTAACGTCCGCCCATCTGGGGGTGTAAATGTAAAGGATGATGTAGCAAAATTGCTAAGTTGCTGCGGAGATGGAAGTGAATCCACAACAACGGCAAACGTGACAACAGCCGTCGCCCCCGCTGCTACAATACCTACTGGAATACCTGTTCCTGGTGTTACTCCCGGCTCTGGCACACCGGATACAACCACACTGTTGGGTACAAAAGTAGTCGCAGAAGGAATGTTGTCTGTGAGAGTAACATTTGCTTCCAGATTGCCAGCATTGCTGACCGTTACCGTGTATACAACTGTATCACCTACAGTTGCATTTACGGTATTTGTTGTTTTGACAAGTGAAATCTGCGGTTGTATGACCGGAGTCTGAGTGGTATTGGACGATGATGACCCTGAAAATGAACCGGATGTGAAGCTGACCGTCGACTGATTGTTAATCTGCGAAGGAATCGGCATGGTAATCGTCACCTCAAAAGTTACGGTAACCTCGGCTCCTGGAGCCAACGTACCGATTGGAATGCCGGCGGTCGGATTGGAGAGCGGGAACGAAGTCCCGTTCACAA
The DNA here is from genome assembly GCF_984798905.1 of Paenibacillus sp. SRL342. Taxonomy (NCBI): domain Bacteria; kingdom Bacillati; phylum Bacillota; class Bacilli; order Caryophanales; family Paenibacillaceae; genus Paenibacillus; species Paenibacillus sp. SRL342. Next base: position 2,869,575 of record NZ_OZ481790.1, on the reverse strand, counting down.
TGACACTTCCGGGTACAAATGGGGTATTCGAAGGAAGAGGATTGACATATACCACATTATTAACAGCTACTGTGCCGTTATTACGAATAACAGATGTGTATCGAATGACATCCCCGACTACGCCGTACTCTACATTGTCACTGTTAACAATCGTAACATTGGGCAGAGACACTGGAATAGTGATGGTGTTTGATGACGAGAGACCGGCAACCGTTCTCCCACTTGGAAGCGTGTAGGCAAATGAAGCAACCGCCTGATTAATTAACTGCCTTGCATCTGGCAAACTGGTAACCGTCGCAACAAAGGTGACCGTTGCACCTGAACCCGCAGCAATCTCCCCTAGACTGATTCCCGACTCCGGGCCGACCCCAGGTGTAGGTACGCCATTAATAATGACACTATTTGTGCTGAATACTGCTCCAGCTGGAATGGGATCTGTCAAGGTAACCGTTGCAGCTATATTACCTGTATTGTTAATTTGGATGGTGTAATTAAACGTATCGCCGACCGTCAAACTTGTTGTACTTGCTGACTTCACCACTTGGATCACTGGCAGAAATATGGGGGTATTTACTGATATGGAAGAAGAAACACCATTAAAACTGCCTGATGTAAATGCTGCATTGGCCCGGTTACTAACCAAACCCGTGGATGGAACAGAACTCACTCGGGTCTGATAGGTCACAGTTACACTGCTTGAGCTATTTAATGTACCCACTGCGATTCCCGCAACGGGACTTGCGGTGGTAACAGCAGATCCATTAATCGTGACACTACCCGGGACAAATTCAGAGCCGGATGGTGCATCCGAAATCACCAGATTTTGTACTGCACTAATTCCTGCGTTTGTTGCAACAACGGTATACGTAAGCACATCTCCTACTGTCGCATCCGGTGTGTTTACTGTTTTACTAATAGAAACATTGGGAGCCGATGCAGGTATACGAACGATATTGGATAAGCTGCTGCCGGAGAGATTCCGTCCACTTGGAAGCTGGTACGTATAACTTGCAGTCCCTTGATTCTCCAGTGTTGGGGGAGTCGGAAGTGTGGTGAGTGTAACGCGAAACACCACCGTAGCTGTAACTCCCGGCAGGAGGCTGCCCAGTGTTATTCCGGTTAACGGGCTGGCTCCAGGACGTGCAGTACCATTCACGGTTACCGAATCCGGGACAAACGTCAGCCCCGCTGGAATGGTATCGGTCACATTCACTTGAGTCGTTATGTTTCCACTGTTCGTGACCGCAAGTGTGTATGCAATCTGATCCCCCAGTGTCGCATTGGTTTGGCTTGCCGACTTGTTGATACCGACAACGGCTTGGTAGACAGGGGTTGTAATGGTATTGGAGTTGGAAATGCCCGTGAACGAACCAGAGCTATAGGACACTACCGCTCGATTGACTAATGAACCTGAAGCAGGCAGAGACTGCACATTCACTTGAAATGTCACCGTTGCAGAACTTCCTGCATCCAATGTCCCAATAGAGATGCCACTGCTCGGATTCGCAGACGGTACGACAGTTCCCCTTACGGTTGCACTGCCGGAAACAAATGTTGCTCCGGCAGGGAGCGCATCTGTAAGTACCACATTGTTAATCACCTGAATACCGCTGTTGGTAGTAACTACGGTGTACGTGAAGGTCTCCCCGACAGCAACATCGGTAACGGATGCTGATTTTACCGTGGTCACATTGGGCAATGTTACCGGGATTGTTAAGGTATTCGAGGCGATGTTTCCCGTGACCGTCCGACCATCAGGTGAATTGAAGGAATAAGAAGCCGTCGCCTGATCCACAAGAGTCGGCGGTGTCGGCAAGCTTGTTACAAGTACCTGAAACGTCACCGTATTGGTACTTCCTGCCGCCAGGCTACCCAGATTAACCCCGGTAACCGGATTGGCGCCAGCAATCACATTTCCATTCAGACGAAAGCTACCTGCTACATATGAGCTGCCACTTGGAATGTTATCCCTCAATGTAACGTTGGCCGCAACATTCCCTCCGTTGTTCACCTGGAGTGTATAGGTTACCTGGTCACCCACCGTGGCATTGGTGGTACTCGCCGATTTCACAATGGACAGGTTTGGCGAATAAACAGTAAGGGTGGAGTTATTGGACGGAATAACTCCGGTAATGACCGGCCCCCCTGCTACACTTTGAAATGTAAAGGCTGCATTGGCCGAATTCACCAGTTGCAGGATACTTGCATCCTGACCGATGCGTGCTCGATAGGTTACAACGACACTGCTGGATAAAGTTAACGAACCCAGTGGAATGCCTGCCGTCACATCAAGTGTTGGACGGGATATACCTGCAACCGTGACACTGCCTGGAATAAAGGTAAGACCTGCAGGAAGTGAATCGGATAAAACAACACTGGCCGCACTCGCAGTGCCTGCATTGGTAACGGTAACCGAATATAGAATACTATCCCCGGCAACTGCACCGGCGGCGACCGTTGCCTTAGCCAATGTGATCTTGGGCGCATTAATATCAACTTGAATCGCATTGGCGTTGACAATGTAGGCATCCCCCGAGGTCGTTAATGTCAACACCGCAGATGACTGGTTATTGATCAGTCTTGCTGAAACATCCACATTGGTAATATCCCAGCCTTGACGTCCACCGATAATATTGGTACCTGGAGCTCCGTTAATCTGATTTCGTGTCCCAAACGTTCCTGTTGTATTAAGCGCTCCGGTATCTCCGTTAATCTGAGAAGCAAAAAAGTTCGCAGCTAGATTATTGGGCCCGGACAAAGCAACCGATGTAGCTGAGGTTGGCCCGAATAATGCCTGGTCACCGGTCCGGTTCGCGTCGCCCTCCTGCGCACTAAACAGTATTCTTCCTCCCAATGCACCAGAGATTGGCGTAGCAAATCCAGTCAGTGTGGTAACAACTGGTCCAGAGTTGGCTTGAACCAGTACCCCACCTGCACGCAAGGACATGTTGCGAAAGGGCAGACTGGGATTCTGATAAATGACTCCAAGTGTCCAGCCTGCATGATTGGCTGTAGAATCATTAGTGATGACAATAGTCCCTACCACTGCTCCAGTGGTGTATGTACCGGCTCCCCCATTTTGTACAAGTGAAGTAACATTGGCTGAACGCACATAGCCGGCAGCGCCGTTCCCCAGATCAAACTGATTATAAGTAGCTGGGTCAGGAGTAATACTGGCTGTCCCTGCGGGAGTAATAAACGTAACTGGATTGTTGATGGCAGCACTCAGATTGACTGTACCATTGATGTAACTGCCGCCCCAGATCAATTCTGCATATAGAACGGTACTTCCAGCAGGCAGTGTAAGAATGGCTGCTGAACTGTTGCTCTGATACAGACTTGTCGTTCCCAATGGATAGATGCCGTACTGGAGGCTGGTGTTGGTTGTGGTAAAACCTCCAATACTGTCCTGTGTTCCGGGTACCCCTGCTGTTTCCGAACGACTCAGTCCAAGCGTATTTCCTGTAAATGTAATTGCTCCCGTAGCATTAACGGTTGAACGAACGACAAGAGGAATGAAGATCACCTCCCCTTCATCAATGATTTCCTACATATGGATCGGAGCCATGTTATATAGTCTATGAGTGTATCATTGAGTTTTGTTTGTCCTCCATAAAAAGTTTGTGACAACGCGAAACTTCTGTGAGTCTTGTTTTCATAGAACAGTTAAATACATTTGCGTTTTGTTCATTGTGATTTATAATCATCTTATACGAGAGTAATTCTGTCGTACCATTATGATGCAGTCAGCGGTGATATATGAAAGGTTTCGATACTCACAATAGTCATATTCCAACAGAATACGAGTTCAAACATTCCAAATGGATTCAAAAAATGCTCCATGCCTACTGGGTTGTTATTATTGCACATTTCGCCATTCAGATTGGCTGTTTCCTGTATCTGGAGTATGATCGCACACCTACAGATTTCTTGATAAATGTCCTGTTCTGGCCTACGGCCGTCAGCAGTTCATGCATTTTGTTCGCAAGTTGGGTTGATCGGCGCTCCAGCTCATATTCCTTTTACACCATGTCTATAGCCAGCACGGTTATCGCTTGGACGATTATTTATGTCAATTATGACATTCGGATTATATTAGCAATCTGTCTGTTGCCCATCTTCGCTTCAGTTCTGTTCTTCAGCAAAAAGAGAGTCTGGATTGTTTTCCTGATGCAGATGATTGGTTACCTTCTCGTTCTGTTCGACCCTGCCTACCGATCCTACCTTTCTTCATTTGACATGGTATCCATTCCTGCTTTTCTAATCTTAGGCACATATGTAGCACAGGTTATCGTAACCAGCGGCGTTGAGGTGCTCGATGATCTTGAGGCCAGCATGCTTGCCAAGCAGGACCTTATTGTGCGAAATGCCATTATGACCAAACAGTCCAAAACAGACGGTTTAACCAACCTTTATAATCAAAGCTCATTCAAGGATTATTATGAAAAAGCATTTGAGTATGCCAACAGTGGCATGAGTCTGCACCTGGCCCTGATCGATATTGATGACTTCAAATCCATTAATGATACCTTTGGTCATCGGGTTGGAGACATCATTTTGGAGAAAGTGTCCCTGATCATTCAGGAAACCATTACCTCAAGTGATATTGCAGCACGGTACGGGGGCGAAGAGTTCGCCTTATTGATATTTGAGCAATCTTTCAAGCAGGCCTATGCCTTGGTGGAACAGATTCGTCAGAAGATTGCCCTGATGGGCCATCTTGAACTTGAAGGAGCTTCCGTCACGGTGAGTATCGGTCTCAAAAGCTACAGTCCTAATCTAACCAAAGACAAACTGTTCGAGGAAGTGGATGCCTGTCTGTATGCAGCCAAACGAACAGGTAAAAACAAAACCGTAACATCACTTGATCTGACTTCATCCTTGTCAGAGAAACTATAAATAAAAAAGTTGTGCTGTACACCGAAGTTCCGGTTTGTACAACACAACTTTTTTTGGGTCTGAATACGATCAGCAGGCCAATCTTCTTCATACGTCTATGTTTTCATTCCGCCCATTCCCAGCGATGACGATTTTGCTCCAGTCCAGGATGCAGGTATTCGGACGATCCGTCAATGATGAGACGCAGCTCTTTGATCCAATCCTTGAAGGAATCAAATGAAGCAAACATATTTGCCATCTCTATCGTCAAATAAAGAAAGTGAGGGGCTGGATATTCCGCAGTGATATGGCGCAGCGCGCTATCCACAGGTGTATATTTCTTTCTCTTGCCCTCAAGCCCCTCCACACGTATACGAGAAGTTGGATGTTCCCGCCGCCAATCATGCAGGCGGTCTTCTCTTTTGTAATATGCCCGTATCGGTTCCTTGCTCATGCGCTTAAACGTACTCTCGTGTAAAGGATACAGCACAAGTTGTACGAATGAACGGGTATCCACTGTTGAAGCGGCACGCTCGAGTTGCTCATTAGTTACATGTTCAAACGAGTCATAAAAAGTCAGTGTGCCTTTGCGGCTGGCCGCAGGTGGCTCATAACCATAAGGTACAGTTGTATATTTTCCAGACATTTCACCCCTCCTTGTTTATACGTACATTCGCACAAAGATGATTGGGATAACCCAGCTAATGTTATTATACGCTAATGGTCCTGCTTCAACTCGGAATAAAATGTCATTCTGTTCTTGCCTGAACGTTTGGACTCATACAGAGCTTCGTCCGCCATCCGAATAATCTCACTTGGGTTGTCGCTGTTGGTTGGATATTCAGCACCTCCAATGCTACATCCAATTCGAATTCGCTCGTATTCGATAATAAACGGCTTGTTCAGACTTTGAATGATGGCTTCTGCATAAGCCATGGCTTCTTCCCTCGGATGACTTCCAACAGACTGAAGTACAATCAGGAATTCATCTCCGCCCAATCGGACGGTTATCCCCTTCACTTGACCAAGAGCAGACAGTCGCTGGGCCACTTTCTGTAGCAGCACATCTCCAGTCTGATGTCCAAGTGTATCGTTGACCCGTTTGAATCCATCGAGATCCAGATAGAGAAAAGTCAACGTGTGATTTTCACTTTCGGTCTCCAGAGACTCCTCCAGATACACTTCAAGGGCAGTCCGATTCGGCAGTCTAGTCAGCTGATCAAAATGCGCCAGATTCTGCATCACGACCAGCTCTGAGTCTTTATTCATAAGAGAGGTCAGCATATCCCGAAGCGAACGGGACAACACTTCAATCTCCTTAATTCCCTTAATCGCAGGAATCTCAAGCTCTTCCCCTGCACGCAGTCGATTGGCTACTCTGGTAAGACGCACAAGGGGGGCAGAGATCAGACGTGAGACAAACCAGCCAATCAGTGCAAACAGCACAGTAACGGCGAGTCCAGTCCACACATTAAACCACATCAGATCAAACACAGAAGCAAAAGCAGACGACTTGACTTGACGAATGACTACGGTCCAGCCTAATCCGGGATAATCCAGATGGCCCTGGCTGTAGGCAAACCCTGTCACATATTCATTACCGTCAGGCCACTTTTCAATGGACCAACTGCTTTTGTTGTGCCGGGCCTCTTCGATACCAGGCAATACCAACGGTTTACCGACCCATTCCTTCGGCCCCAGCAACACGGTATGTTCCTTTTTGCTCACGATAAAAAACTCAATGTCTTTTTCTTCCCTTTTCAATGGGGCAAGTACGGATTCCTCGACTTCCTTCGCCCATTCCCAGCTTAAATGTGCAGCGAGCACACCTTGAATCATTCCTTTGCTATCCTTCAGCGGAAAACTGATATCGACAAATTGCAGCGGCTCTCCCGTTGGATTCGGAAGCAGCTTGGCAAGAAGTACTGCATTATGCACATCTCCAATGAATTTACCCTTTATTCCCTCCTGATACACAGGTCGCTCTGATAAATTTTCCCCAAGCAAGATACCATCCGTGGCAGCTAACACTTTTCCCTTCGGGTCCATGAATCCAACCCATGAGAATGAGGGAAAGCTATCTTGTAACTGATCCAGCAGCATCTGAATCTCATCAGGTTGGAATCCATCTTCCAACGAAGCCATTTGGCCCAGCAGGTCCAGTTCACCCGCGCGAGCGGACATGAATCGATCCAGCTTGTCCGAAGCCTGTGAGGCCGTGCCTGTAAGCGAGTGACCAATCTCAGTCTCTACAGCAACAAATGACTTTTGGCTAAAAATAGACCCAATCGTCAGGGTAACAAGCAAGGATAACACAGCAAAGATGACTGTAAGCACAGTTCTAATTTTGAATGACATTACTTCCTCCATTACACGGTGAAACCATCTTGCCTTTCAACATAACTATGCTGCAAAGAGTACACGGAATGTCACCTAATCGTTTTCATATTTATCGGAACTTGTATGTTTTTTTATTATACATGCCCATATAATATTATACTGAAATCTTCACCGTGTTTCTTCCATTCAAAGAATAGACACGATTCTGTATATACATACTTGGGTTATGAATATAGAGAGCAAGCATATCCTTCAAAGGATCATGCGCCTGTATGTCACAGAGAGAGTAATCGAAATACTAAACATTGGGGGTGTAATGTTGAGCCTGCTTCATGTTGCTGTTATTTTGCCTTTTGCCGCTGGCATTTTTCTTGCCATGCTGCATCGTTTCTTCCGTAAAAAACATTTGGGATGGCCGGTTCTCCTTGTCCCGGCACTATTATTTGTATACTTTGCGAGTCTCATACCCGCTGTGTCACAGCGCAATACCGTATCTGGAAATATCCCGTGGATTCCTTCACTGGACATTGGATTTAATCTGTATCTGGACGGTCTGAGCCTCATGTTGACACTGCTAATCACCGGAATCGGTGTCCTCGTTGTTCTCTACTCCATCTTCTACATGGATATGAAAGAAGCGCTGAACCGTTTCTACCTGTATCTGTTGATGTTCATGGGAGCCATGTTGGGCGTGGTGCTGTCTGATAATATGATCGTGCTCTACGGATTCTGGGAATTGACCAGTATTACGTCATTCCTGTTGATTGCATTCCATTACAAACGTAAAGCCTCGACTTCAGGAGCACAAAAATCATTCCTGATTACGGTATTTGGTGGTTTCGCCATGCTTACCGGATTCATGATGATGTATCTCATTACCGGAACATTCAGTATTCGTGCAACCATTACAGGATTGGGTCAGTTTCAGGAGAGCGCATTATTTCTACCCGCACTTGTCTTGATCCTGATTGGAGCTTTCACCAAGTCAGCTCAGTTCCCATTTCATATCTGGCTGCCGGATGCCATGGAAGCTCCGACACCTGTTAGTGCCTATCTTCACTCAGCCACCATGGTTAAGGCCGGACTGTACGTTGTAGCCCGGTTTACACCAATCTTCGGTGGACAGGGACTCTGGTTCTGGCTCGTTACCGGCGTTGGTCTTCTGACTTTGTGTTATGGATCATTCCTGGCGGTGAAAAAAAACGATCTCAAAGCGATTCTCGCCTATTCAACCATCTCTCAACTTGGTCTGATCATGTCCCTCTTAGGGGTTGGATCTGCTGCTCTCTACTTCGGATATGGCGAATCCTCTGCGATGTATACCGTGGCAATAACCGCTGCGCTGCTTCACCTGTTTAACCATGCGACCTTCAAGGCCGCTCTGTTTATGGTCGTAGGCATTGTCGATCATGAAACGGGTACACGTGACATTCGAAAGCTCGGTGGACTTGCTTCATTCATGCCAATTACATTCACCGTGGCATTGATCGGTTCACTTGCCATGGCGGGTATTCCGCCGTTCAACGGATTCCTGAGCAAGGAGTTATTCTTCCAGGCAATGGTCGAAGTCACGCATCTACGAATCTTTGGACTTGGGTCAGGGAGTATTCTATTGCCGGTATTCGCTTGGCTTGCAAGTGTGTTTACCCTGATCTATGCGCTTATTATCGTGTTCAAAACATTCCTCGGTCGTAGCCAAAGCGAGATCCCTGCCGAGAAGCTGCACGAAGCGCCCGCTGGCATGCTCATTCCGCCTGTTGTTCTAGGTGTTCTTGTCATTGTATTCGGACTCTTCCCGAATCTGCTGGCCGGTTCACTGATTGAACCGGCAATGGCCGCTGTGCTCCCATCCCTCTTGAATGGGAATGAGCGCTTCGATGTACATTTCTCCCTGTGGCATGGATGGACTCCGGAACTGATTATGACGATCGGAGTTGTGATTCTCGGAATCACTCTCTACAAGCTGTTGCCACGATGGAGGAATATTTATGAGCACTATCCACAAGGATTAACGATTAACAATATGTACCATGTCGTACTGGATAATCTCCAGCATTATGCACGCAAATGGACGGAAGCCTATATGAATGGCTCGGTTCGTAATTATCTCGTTTACATTTTCTCATTCACGGTCGCGTTGCTGGTCTATGCCTTCTTCCGTTCAGGTGAAAATATTACCTGGAATCTGCAGGGCAATGCACCTTACTCATTCTATGAGGTGGTACTGCTAGTCACGCTCATCGGTGCTGCAGTTTCGATTCCTTTTGCCAAGAACAGACTGTCGGCAGTCATTATGACCGGAGCAGTTGGTTACCTCGTAACGCTGCTGTTTGTACTTTTCCGGGCGCCGGATCTGGCGTTGACACAGATGATTGTTGAGACGGTGTCCGTTGCATTGTTCCTGCTATGCTTCTACCATCTGCCTGAGCTTCAACGTGGCAAATCAAGCCGCAGTTATCTCACGGTAAATATGATCGTAGCGATTGCAGTCGGAATCGTGATGACTTTTGTTGCACTGGCCGCAAGCGGAACAGCATCACTGGACAGCATTTCTACCTTTTTCCTTCAGGAAGCTTATGACTCGGCTGGTGGTAAAAATGTCGTGAACGTGTTGCTGGTAGATTTCCGTGGCTTCGATACGTTATTGGAGATTATGGTGCTTGGCGTTGCTTCATTATCCATCTACTCCATGATTAATCTGAACCTCGAAGCGAAAGACCTCGGAGCCCGCTTGAAGTTCCGTAAGAAGGACGAGATACAGGATTCCGAACCTGCTCTGGATGATGAAGCGGACAATACGAAAAAGTATGGTAACCGGGAACGCAGCTCATCCTCGTGGGATACCGTCCCCTTGCAGAGTAATGATGTATTGCTGCAAACGACCACCAAAGTCGTTGTGTTCATCATACTGACGTTTGCCATGCACCTCTTCTTTGCAGGTCACCACAATCCGGGCGGAGGTTTCATCGGCGGCTTGGTAACAGCGGCAGCACTCGTATTGATTGCTCTGGCATTCAGTACAGATACGATACGCAAAGCGTTACCGGTTGACTTCCGTATTCTAACAGGAATCGGATTGGGTATAGCCTTACTTACAGGTGCGGGTTCATTTATATTCGGAGTCCCGTTCCTAAGTCAAACCTTCGGCTATTTCGAACTTCCTTTGCTGGGAGAGACAGAACTCGCCACGGCCATGCTATTTGATCTTGGCGTGTATCTCGCTGTCCTGGGTGTCACCATGACCATCATTCTACAGATCGGGGAGGATCGCTGATATGGAAATATTGATGTGTGTAGCCGTTGGCATTCTGTTTGCGGTTGCCGTCTTTTTAATCTTGTCGCGGAGCCTGCTCCGTATCGTACTAGGCATGTCCATACTAACCCATGGCGTGCATCTGCTCTTGATCACCATGTCACGTCTCAAAACCGGGGCACCACCACTGCTTGGGGAGATGGCTGAACGTTATGTCGATCCTCTTCCTCAGGCTTTGATACTCACTTCGATTGTTATTAATTTTGGACTCACTGCGTTCTTCTTTGTTCTCTCCTATCGTTCTTATCTGAAGCTGAAAACAGACGATATGGAAGAAGTAAGGGGGCGCCCATATGAATAATCTCGTCGTTCTGCCCATTCTGTTGCCTTTGATTACAGGTGTTCTGGCCCTGCTATTTTTCCGAAAAATAAATATCCAGCGGATCATTAGTGTCATTGGACTTTTGTTTACAGCAGCGGTCTCAACGATACTCATTACGCGGGTAGCTCAGACTGGAGTTCTAACGCTTAATATGGGTGGATGGGCACCTCCCTATGGTATTGTGCTTGTTGCAGACATGGTCTCGGCGCTACTTGTCGTTGCCGCTTCCATCATTGCACTGGCGTGTCTGCTGTATGCGTTCCGCAGTGTGAACAAGGAGCGGGAAGAGCATCACTTTTATCCGTTCTTTCATTTTCTGATCGCAGGAGTTAACGGTTCATTCTTAACCGGAGATTTGTTCAATTTGTTTGTCAGCTTTGAACTGATGCTCATCTCTTCTTATGCACTGATCGTATTGGGAGGTACGGAAAGACAGCTTCGGGAAACGATCAAATATGTCCTGATTAACATCGTTTCTTCAGCACTGTTTGTCGCTTCCATCGGCTTCCTCTACTCCATTACTGGCACACTGAACATGGCAGACTTGTCGGTAAAGATTGCTGAAGTGGGACAAAGTGGGGTCATTACCCTGATTGCCGTACTTTTTCTGATCGTATTTAGCATCAAGGCCGGACTGTTCCTGTTCTTCTGGCTGTCGGGCTCTTATGCGGCACCACCTGCTGTCGTCACTGCATTGTTCGCAGGATTGCTAACCAAGGTTGGCTTGTACGCGATTGTGCGAACATTCACACTGATCTTCTATCATGATCCGGATTTCTTCCATGCACTGATCGGATGGATGGCTGGTGCAACGATGGTCCTTGGTGTCATCGGTGCGATCTCATACCGCGATGTAAACAAGATTCTCATCTACAACGTGGTCGCAGGTGTAGGGTTTGTCGCTTTTGGTATGGCCTCGGCCAGTCGCCCTGCACTGGAAGGTCTGCTCTTCTATATGCTGCATGATATGTTGATCAAAACATTGCTCTTCCTGCTCGGCGGTGCCTTGATCGCTGTTGCCGGAACATCCAAACTCGATAACATGGGCGGGCTGATCCATCGCTATCCGCTGCTCGGCTGGATGTTCTTCATCAGCGCACTTGCCTTGGCAGGTTTGCCGCCATTTAGTGGATTTCCAGGGAAGTTGCTTCTCTTTGAAGGAGGCTTGCAGGCAGGCCTGTATGGTCTTACCGGCATTGCGGTGCTTTCGAGCTTATTGATGTTATATTCGGTACTACGCATCTTCATACAAGCGTTCTGGGGCGAACCACCTGCCGGGGTTACAAGACGCCCTTACGCGGTGAACGGCCTTCTGATTCCTGCCGGAATTCTGTTTGTATTCATCATCGTAATGGGTGTGGGGGCTGAAGGCATGTTCCAATTGACCTCCCGCGCAGGCGATATTCTACTGCATCCCAATATTTATATTGATGCCGTATTGAAGGAGTAGATGTCTATGGCCTTTCAGATTGTACTGAATCTTATCATTGCTTTTGTATGGATGTTTCTGAACAATGCCTGGAATGGTGTTGGTTTTCTCATAGGTTACCTGCTCGGACTGCTTCTCATCGGGGGGATGCGCAGATTCTTCCCCCAGCGCTTCTATGTTGTTCGAGTCTGGGCCATCTTCAAACTGATTACACTGCTGTTCAAGGAACTGGTGCGAGCCAGCATTGAGGTTATACGCCAGATTATCAAGCCAAAGTTAGATATAAGGCCCGGTATTTTTACGTATAAAACTCAATTGTCCTCGGATTGGGAAGTTACTCTGCTCTGCTTACTCATCTCATTGACACCAGGTTCTCTGCCGCTTGAGATCTCGGGTAACCAACGCAAACTGTTTATTCATGCACTGGATATCAAGGATGAACAGAAAATGAGAGATGATATCCAAAATACATTCGAAAAAGCAATTATGGAGGTGACGCGTTAATGTTATCCTCGCTGTTGTTCATCTCATTGCTCATTCTCTCCTTAGCCATTCTGGGTTGCTTGTACAGGGTGCTTCGGGGACCATCCATGGCTGACCGGATCACGGCACTGGATACCATCGGTATCAATGTGATTGCCATCGTTGCCGTTCTGTCGATGATGCTGCAAACCCAAGCCTATCTGGATATTATCTTGCTGATTGGCATTTTGGCTTTTCTAAGTACAGTGGCATTTGCACGTTATATCGAACGGGGGGCGGTATTCAAAAATGATGGAGATCGTTAAAGTAGCCACTGAAACCGCTATAGGTCTACTCGTACTGCTCGGTGCACTACTCAGTGCACTCAGCGCATTTGGACTTATTCGTCTGCCTGATGTATATCTACGTGCCCATGCCGCAACCAAAAGTATGACACTCGGAGTGTTCTGTGTATTAAGCGCTACATTTTTCTACTTCTGGTATTTCGATAACTATATCAGTGCCCGCTTGTTGTTAGGTATCCTGTTTGTATTCATCACGGCTCCGGTCGCCGGACATCTGAACGGACGGGCCGCCTATCGCACTGATGTACCCCTGTGGGAGCAGAGCGTACAAGATGAATTGGAACCCTTGTTAAAAGGGAAAAAAGTGAACCATGAAGCCAAGGATATGATGGAGTAATCCCCAGCCTGGGCATAACAAATAACCCCGAGGATCAGCCGCCCGTTTCGCGGGTTGTTCTCGGGGGTATTTTTTTTATTTTGCATACACGGATCCTATCAGCCGTGATTATGCAGACTGTTTAAGTAGTAAAGTCAGAATCCATTCAGTCCCTGTCTTCTCAGATCCGCAGCCACAATACGTGCAAGCTCCGCAGCCCCTTGACGATTCGGATGCAGACTATCCCCTGTCATATACAGAGCAAGTGTTGCAGCAGGACCAATAGACGTGAAATAGGCAGAACTCAGCTTGTTCAGTTCAACAAGGGTGACTCCCTCTTCCTGAGCAAGTGCACGTGTGGATTGATTGTACCAGCGGTTCTCCGCTTGATGTACATTGGCTGTATTAAAGTCTGTTGCCCGGCCCTGAGGCGTGGAGAGGATCACCGTTGCTCCTTTGTTCTTCGCCTGACGCACCATATCCCGCATAATTTCCTTGAACTGTGCCTCCGTTGTATTATTCTTGGCATTGGTATCGTTAATTCCGAATTGCAAAATAAAATAATCTCCCGGCTTGATATACTTCAGAATCGCTTCCATCTGACCATCATCGCGGAAACCTCTCGCAAATTGACCACTTGCCGCCATATTTCGAACCTGGAAGGTGGAATTGTTCACATAGGACGGAAACAGCTGTCCCCAACCTCCTTGTACACTGCTACCCAGCGGATAGTAATTGCAGACTGTTGAGTCACCACCAATGTAGATTGTGCGGTTGGTAACGGTCTGATTGGATAACTTCCGGATTTCAAGTGCACTAAGTGTGAAGGCGGTGCCTGTCTTTCCTTCCGTAACCAGGAGGTTTAATTGCCCGTCAGTCACCGGAACTTGAAATTGGTCCGTTGCCCCGTTGCCCGTCATATTAATAATCTGGTACACACCTTCTGCAGCTACACTCGCTCTGGAGGTGTTACCCAGGATCACTTTAACTTCATATAGGCCATTGGACAGATTCACATTGAAGGTATTGGTGCTCTTGGTGCCGTAAGTCAGAAACTGCACAGCGTCACTCTTAACCCCGCTTCCTGAGGCAGACACATTCCTCATCTGTGCAGGTGTGTTGAAGCCATAACCTTTCGTAGGCGTATAGGCATCTCCTGCGGACACGCCTGTGTAACCGCTCTCAACAGCACCCGAACCAAAATCAAATCTGTAATTGTCCGTTGCCGCTTCGGCGACTTGCCCTCCACTGCTTCCCAAACCGATGCCCATTGTACTCGCAAACAGAACAAAACAGAGCAGAAGCTTTACTGATATTGACCATTTCATCACTGAATTCTCCTCTCGAATATACTACGAAGACAGAATAACCTTCCAATCGCTGTTATCCCAGATTTTTCGATTTCCTTTTCTCAAGGGAAAATCCGGTGATAAAGGCGAACGCTTCGCTTTTTCAGGTTTTTTCTATCTTCTCCGTTATCGTGTAAATGATTAGTTCAACTTATATAGATGGTAATAAGCCTCAGCTTCACAGCACTTGATCAAGCCAGTCATAAGCCTTCGCACCGCTAATCTCATGTCCACCTGTAAAGAAATCCGCATCCAGTGATTCTGATGCTCCCGCCTGCTCATATATGTGTGTCAAACGGGCATACGCCTCTCTCGCTGCATGGATTGGGAACACCTGATCATCACTTCCGGCTTCAACAAAAAGTGGCCTAGGCACAATCAGGCCGATGAGATCCGGCAACTCCGCTTCACGCAGGATACCTGGCACATAGTTGTCCAGACAATGGTTCCGATCCAGTATGCTGCCCTGGAATGTACTTGCATAACCACTTACTACAGTTGCCCTGAACCGTTCATCCAACGCGGCTGTAAATGCGGTCACCAACCCACCACCCGAGATACCCATGCTTCCAATTCGCTCCGAATCCACTTCTGGCCGGGTCAATACATAATCCAATACACGTGTTGTTTCATACACCCTATGACCGGCGAGGGTCTTCCCCACCATGAGCAGATGCGCAGCAATCTTCGTGCAGGAGCTTACCCCTGGTGGCGCATCGCGGTCCTCTTCCAATCTTCGATCACCAAATCCGAGCAGCTCTGGAGCCGCAACCACATATCCACGCTTCACAAGAGCTACTGCAAAGTCCTTGTGTAATCCGGGCTCTCCTGTCCGTGGCGATCCATCCGGTTCCATGCCCGATATCTCTCGGCTACCGTAGCCATGCCCATGACAAGCAACAATAGCAGGTCTCTTTGTATCAGTAACGCTTCCATCACCCGGAATTAATAAATATACAGGCATGCGAAGTCCTGCATAGGTCGTGATTTCAATCCGCTCCCGAATATATCCGTCACATGTAATGCGCTCCAGTAAGACAGGATTCAGTGTGGCCGCCATCGTTGGAAAACCGCCCAGCCGCTCTTTCACACGAGTACGTAACTGACTGCACCATAACTCCAGGGGTTGATCTGCATGATACGCGGAACGACCACGAAGATTCGTTTGTTGTTGTAGATAGGCTTCAATATCAGACATGGGCCTGTGTCCCTCCTGTTTTTCATAAGATAACGTAGATAAAAGACTGTTGTATGGAATTAATCCCATCCATTATAGAACATCTAGGTCACCCATGAATTGAACATGTTTGCCTGTTTTGAATGGAATCACATGATTTCTAGCCAAAAAAAGGATATCTCCAACCTGAAGACAGGTTACGGAAATACCCTTCATTTCGTCTGACCTGGCAGCCACCAGTTCCACCTGCCCATTAATTTCATCAATGCTGGTACCAGTATTAGACGGATTAATGTAACGTCAATCAACACCGCTGCCGTGATTCCGATCCCTAACTGCCTCACACCTGCAACTTCGGCAAAAGCAAACGGCACGGTCACCGCAAGCAGAATTGCCGCTGCGGAGGTAACCAGACGGCCAGTGGAAGCCAATCCCTGTTGGACAGCCACATCACTGTCTCCGGTTCGTCTATACACTTCCTGAATACGGCTCAGCATAAACACACCATAATCCATGGATATGCCAAACACCAGTCCTGCAATGAATACAGGAATCATAATGGCAATAGCTGACGGCTCCATACCTAGATGTCCTTCATTGAACACCCACACCAATATGCCAAATGAAGCGGCTAAGCTGAGCAGATTCATCACAATTGCCTTGATTGGAATGAGCATCGATCGGAATGCCGCCAGTAACACAAGATAATTGGTGACCACTACAAATACCAGCACTTTGGGCAGTTGACTTGTGACTTCCTGCATTATTTCATACTGCTTGGCAGCTTCCCCACCATAACGTAGTTTTACGTTGTTGGAACCTGGTGCATGATCGCTATTCCTCATTTGTTCCAGCCAGTCTGCGACCTGCTCCGACCCGGGCTCCCCGTACACGTTGGCTATCAACCGTATGGAGTGATCAGAGACCGTTGAACGCAGCCATGCCGTCCTTGCTGACTCCTTGCCTTCTATGGAAGGAGTTAATGCCGACGGTGGAATTTGAAAAAGGCTTTGCGAGCCAGTTTGATTCGGCTGTAATAGGCCCCATGGTGAAACAATGCTCAATACGCCTGAGTCCTGCAGTAGTTGACGGGCTTTATTGTGGGCCAAATGCCAGTGAGAGGCAGTCAACAGTTCCTGCTGTCCGCCAATCACGATCTCGATGGCGGAGGTATTCTTTTGCCCCAAATCATGTTGCAACTGCTCTGCTGCCTGGCGGGAGTCCATTCTCTCTGGCAGTGAAGAGGCATCCGGGACGGACAGTTCCAGCCGGGTTACTGGATAAACACACAGGAGAAGCACAACCGTACCTCCAATGGCCATACTGACGGGTCGTTTCATGACCATTGCTGACCATCGATGCCAGACCGAGCGTCTGGGTAACCAATGGACTAACTTTCGCCTGAATACCCGATCCGCAGACAGTGACAGGAGAGCTGGCAGCAGCGTAACATTTAACAGTAGCGACAGGAGCAGAACAATAATGGCCCCCAAGGAGACACTTAGAAACATCGGCAGTCTGATCCAGAGCAGACCCAGCAGCCCAAGGAGCACGCAAGCTGCCGAGAACAACACTGCTCTGCCTGCTGTACGCAATGTTCGCTGAAGAATCTCACTCCGCAAAACCTCGCTCTGCATATCCAGGCTGCTACCCGTAACGTTAGCTTTGCCTTCATCTTCGTAGACGTGCTGAAGTTCTTCCCTGTACCTGCTCAGGATGATCAGGGCAAAGTCTATACTCAGTGCCATGCCCACCATGGGAATCACATTAATGATAAAGTTGGACAATTCCAGATGATAACCAAGGAGTGACGTAACTCCCATAGCGGTAATTACAGCACTGATCCCCATCATGACAGCAATCAACGCGGCATATAGCCCCCTGAATGCAAAACACAAAATGACCAGGGCAATCGGCAGTCCCACCATCTCTGCCCGTTCCAGATCACGAAAGCTCAGATGATTGACATCCTGCTGGACGACTGCCTTTCCCGTCAATCGCACCGTACCTGGACCGTCTGTTGCCAGTACGGCGCGCAACTGCTCCAGCGGAGGACCCATCTGATGCGCGAGCACATCCATTTTCACAAGGGCATATGCCCTTTGGTCTTGAAGCGTTAACCTTTCGCTAGCATCCAGAGGGGACGTGATAGAGGTTACTGCAGGCAGCACTTGGACCTGTGTCAAACGATCCTTGATCCACTGCCGGAACTGTAACGGTGAGGTATTTTCCTTTTTCTCAAAAACCAGAATAACCGGATCAGCAGGAGATCCGAATTCGTCCTCCAGAACAAGTTCAACCGCTTGCGCATCCCCGTGAACCCGTTTTAAGCCGTGATCCTGAACAATGTCAGGTAACTTCCACGCCCAGACCGCTGACATCCCGATGATAAATACCCAGCAGAGAATAATGAACCGCGGATATCGGCTGATGAAGGCAGCAAGTCTGCGATAACCCATACCTTAGCTCCTCTGCGATCAGATTAGTCATTCGATTATATTCATTGGCAAGGGTAAGATCATAAGCACGTTCATACACTTGCGGTGTATATCTCCTTCACTCGGGTTCGTGAACTATTGAATGCCATGATTCACAGGTGTTCTGTTCGCTATGGGGGCAGGGATGTATGTAAAAGGAAGTAACTCTGCTGTTAATCCCGGGCCAAAGGCCAGCGCTATCCCACTGGAATGCTCTTCCTTCTGTCTGTAATCCTCGCGGATCGCTTGAAGAACAAAAAGAATCGTCACGGACGACAGGTTGCCATAATCCCGCAGGATGTTTCGGCTGTAGGAGACCTGCTCATCTGTCAACTGATACAGCTTCTGAATGGCATCCACGATGCCTCTGCCTCCCGGATGGATCGCCCATATTTCCGGTAAACCGCTCCCCTCCAGCAACCGTTCTACCTCTGGACCGAGATGCAAACCAAGCAGCTTCGGAATCTGTGGTGACAGGTAGAGATCAAAGCCTGTATTGCCCACTTCCCAGATCATTTCTTCTGCACAATCCGGGAGTAGCGTTGAGTGCCCTCGGCCCAGTCGAAAACATTCATTGCGGTCTGTTCCGGATGCACCAATAACACAGGCAGAGGCTCCGTCTCCGAAAAACGATGCGGCATACAGGTCGTCCCGTTTGGCAGATGGCTGAAAGTGAAGTGTGCATAGTTCCACACACACGATGAGAACCGTAGCTTTCTGATCTGTCGTTACGATTGAATTCGCCAGTTGGATCGCCTTCAGACCGGCTGCACATCCTTGAAACACCAGTGGAATCCGGTTGATCTGCGGTGACAATTCAAGCTGCTGGATCAGCCGAACATCAAGTCCGGGCAGGAATTGCCCCGTGCAACTCACCGTAATGAGATGTGTAATTTCCGAGGAGATTACGTCTGCATCCTGAAGGGCCTGTCCGGCCGCCTCCAGACCAAGTGGAACAGCAGCGGCTTTGTATTTGCCCATACGCTCGGATGTAGTCGGAACCTCACCCGCATTGGTAAAGGGTAAATATCGACAAGAATCAACAGGCTCAAGCAGATTCGGTTCACACGTATAACGAGTCTCCACACCGCACTGATTAAAGATCCGTTTGGCCCACCTTCTCGCATCCGGCTCATGTTCCAGCGCTTGCGCGAGACGGGCAGACACATCCTTTTGCTCAATACGGTGGGCAGGCCATGCCGTTCCTATTCCCATAATACTTGCCCCAGTATTTGCCTCAAGCTGGTTCATCGGCTTAACCCCCTTATAGTACGTGTTCAAAAGCAGGCTTTTTAAACAACCTATATATAAAATAGGTTCATATGACATGCAGGATATAGTACAAGTCTATTCACTCCCTGTCCTGTTTATGTTCATATTAACAAGCAAAGGCGGACAACATATGCGAGTTTCGCACGTGCTGTCCGCCTTTGCTTCCGGATTGAACCCATTCATATATTACAAATTCGGTCTGTAAGAACTATTCAGGTCGAATTATCGTGAATCTCTCCCCAAGCTTGGCATAATCATTACCCGCCAGTCGGCTGACTGGTTTCAAATGATCCATCAGGATATAGCCCTTATCAGGATTATAGACTTGTTCGCTGAAATGATACTGTACAATACGTACCAGCAGCAAGTCGCTCGCGGGTTTGCCCTCATCATTCGTGATGGGAATGTGTTGATACAGCTCACACTCCATCCGAATGAGTGCTTCCTGAATTCCTGGCACAGCAACCTTGGTACTTGGCACTGTAGTAAGTTTTGTCCGCTCAAGCTCACTTTCGTGGGGTTCCAGTATGGCTGCTGTTTCATTGACTTCTGTTATGATTGCTTCATCACAGATATGCACGACCAGTTCTTGATGAGCAAGCACATTACGTGCAGTATCTTTCATGATACCGTCTTTACGTGCAATGGATATGGATAACAGCGGCGGGTCCGAACTAACCACATTAAAGAAACTAAACGGCGCCGCATTAATTACACCATTCTCATCTGAACGAGTCGTCACAAAAGCAATTGGACGTGGTACCACCGAACCACTCATCAGTTTATAATTGTCTCTTCCCGTTATTTCACGTGGATCCAATGTATACATATGTAAATATCCCCTTCCATGCTCGTGTAACAAGTGTCAATTTCACTTCAGGACACGATAACACACTCATATTTATTATATAACGTAAAATGCTGAATTAACAAAAAAACTCCCTGGTGCGATTGCACCAGGAAGTAGGAACATGTTTTTTCATACCGACTATTTCTTATTTAACAATGCTGTTCTGAATGTCTTCCATAATTTGAAGGTTCGCTTGAACTCCGCTGTACAACCAGCTACTGGACCGGGTGAATTCAAAGACATTACCTGTCTTTACAGCAGGAATGCTCTGCCATACGGCATCTTTCAGCGCTTCTGAGCCTGCTCCCTTGTCACTGTTCACCAGGAATAGATAGTCTGCGTCCATTTCCGCGATCTTCTCCAATGAAATCTCAGACCAGTTACCCGTTGCCTTCGCAGATGCTTCCTTCACAACATTAGGCTCTGCAAGTCCAAGTTCGTTGTACATCACTTCACCACTGGAAACATTGTTGCTTACAACATAAAACTTGTTATTGAACAACCACAACGCTGCGGCCGACTTTGTTCCTCCAGTAACAGCAGTTACTTTTTCTTTGATTTCCTTTGCCTTGGCATCATAATCGTCAAGCGCCTTCTGCGCTACATCCGATTTGTTCAGAAGCTCGCCGATCTTGAGCAGAGCCTGACGCGAGTCCTTGTTGACCTCATCTCCGAGTACATAAGTAGGGGCAATTTTGTTGTACTGTTCGTATTTCTCCCCTTCAACTGTACTTTCAGAACCCATAATAATCAGGTCTGGTGAGAAACTGGCCATGGCTTCAAAAGGTAGATCACTTGCAATACCAGGTATGCCATTCAGATCGGTTTGCAGATAATCCTGCAAACCACTGCCGTTGTTGATGGCCCATTGTGCTGCTGGCTTAACACCGAGTGTAACAAGATGGTCTTCCAGATAAGAGGCGATGATGCGCTCCGGATTAGCCGGGATGGTAACCTCGTGTCCCATTGCATCTGTTAATGTGCGCTCTGTAGCGGATTCTGTTTGTGTCTCTGTCTCCGTTGTTGTATCGCTCTCTCCTGCTGCTCCATTCTCTGCCGTTTTTGTACCACACGCGGCCAACCAGATGGACATAACCATCACCGTAATCAGAAGCATGATCATCTTTCTATTTTTCTTAAGCAATTTGTTAACCCCTCTCATTTCATTATAAAAACCTTATTCGGCGTTATTGTGACAGATTTTAATGTTCAAAAATATTGATACATATAATATCCGTATGTACATTTGTCCGATTTCATTGACAATGATAATTGTTATCAGTTCAATTGTCAATCCGATTATGCGACGAGTTGATCATATAAAATCTTCTGACGGCACTCACATATAGGCAGATGCCGCCATATGCTGAATGCAGAATACGACGACAGGAAGGATGTTCTGTACATGTATTACGAATATAACCCTTATCTAAGTTATGGAGAAGACCGTTCCTTTCAATTGCCTCCACTGTTCCCAGGAGGTGGCGGTGGCGGCACCCCGGGTGGTACGACGTTTCCGGGTATTCCTGGCGGTCAAGGCTCCTATCCTCCATACATTCCAGGCGGAGTACCCGGTCCGTATATCCCCGGAGGCATTCCAGGTACAATCCCGGGTACAGCACCGGGTGTACCTACGCAACTGACTCAAGGAAACCTGCCCACCCTGCTTAGTGCCTATCCTCGTCCGGTAGGTCAGCCTCCGGCAGAGATGCTTTTTCTGTATAACCTGATCAAAAGCAGCCCGGGTCTGCTTCCGCTCTTCCTCCAGCAACAGCCGCAAAACCTCACTCAAGCTGTGCAATTTGCACAGACTGGTGCAGCGGCACCACGAGATAACGAAGAACGTGCGCTGCCCAACTTTTGTTATAACCGGTGGTCCCTTGTCTTCACATACAATGATGTCTACCTGATGTGGCCTGCGATTAATCTGTTTGGTTTTGTGGTGGGGTACTTCTATCCATTCCTCACGCCAGGTATACTGTCCAATACACAGATTTTGTTTGCGCTCTGCTAAACCTGTCCTTACCTACAGCAAGAGCCTCATTTGGAAGCATGATTCCTTCCAAATAAGGCTCTTTTTCGTTCTTTTAACCCAAAGTCACTTTACACTATTAAGACTCCATAAACGCAAGGTTGTGCAGAATCAGTGCATTTAACTCAATACTTAATTGTTCTGGCGCTTCCTACCTCTACTGACCATTAGGAAATAAATCACCAAGGCACCGAGATCAGCACACGCAATAACGATTCCCATTGGCACAGCTGTTCCTTCTCCCCCAAGACCTACGAGGGGAGCGACAATACCTCCGAACAGGAACGTCATCACACCAATAAGTGCAGACGCACTGCCTGCCGATTTCTCCTGATTGGCCATCGCCAAGGCAAAGGACGCAGTATTGACCAACCCAACACTGGATACCACCAGAAATAACGGAATCAGCACAGAGATCAGATTACCTCCGGCCAGAATGGCGATGAGCAGTGAAGTTCCTCCGAGCGCCGCGATTAGCAGCCCCGCGATTAACAGCCGGGTTTCAGATACCTTACCTGCAAGTCTGCCAGCAACCTGACTGGCCAGAATAATGCCAAGTCCGTTAATGGCGAAGCAGACACTGAACATTTGCGGGGATACCCCGTATATTTTCTGAAGCACAAACGGCGAACCGGATATGTAGGCAAACATGCCAGCCGCTACGAAACCCTGGGTCAACGCATAACCCATAAACTGACGATCCCCTGCGATTTGGCGAAACGTAATTAATGTCTGCTTCAATCCTCCGCTTGATCTGCGGTTGGAAGGTAATGTCTCTCCAAGACCGAAAATGACAGCCAACAGCGTCAGTATACCGATGAGGCTAAGCAAAATAAATACGCCGCGCCACGACGTATACGTCAACAATTGTCCACCAATGATTGGTGCAGCAATCGGGGCTACGCCATTTATCAGCATTAACAGAGAGAAGAACCGTGTCAGTTCCGGGCCCGAATATACGTCTCTGACGATTGCGCGCGAGATGACAATCCCTGCCGCTCCAGCTACACCCTGAATGAACCGCAGCACAACAAAAGAGCCCATCGTGGGGCTGACCAGGCATAGTATGGAGGCTATCGTATAGAGCACAAGCCCTGCAATGAGCGGTGTTCGCCGACCACGTACATCACTTAGAGGTCCGGCAAGCAACTGTCCAACTGCAAGTCCAATCATACACGCCGTCAGACTGAGTTGAGCATACGAAGTAGATGAACCAAACTCATCAGCCAGCGTGGGCAATGCGGGTAAATACATATCCAGGGACAACGGCCCGAAGGCCGACAATGTCCCCAGAATTAAAGCCATCCGTACACGAGATGTGGAGTTTGTGTTCAATGAAGCTGTTGTACTTCTCATCAAATACTACTCCCCGCTACCCAACAGCTTGAGCAAGTTAGACGGCAGTGTGAACTGCTGATTGTTAATAATAATACGGCGCAGTTCTTCTTCATCCCGCTCGTTATCGGCGTCCTTAATCTCCTGTATTTCCCGGTGAAGTCGCTCCATCTGTTGATCCAGCGCATTTGCCGAATCTGCCGCACTCTTTAACTCTCTCGTCAAATGCTCGGGAACATCCTTATTGTATTTATAAAAAATCTTATGCTCCAGACTCGCCCAGAAATCCATCGCAATTGTACGGATCTGGATCTCCACGCATGCTCGTTCCTCACCATTGGACATATACACAGGCACTTCCACCAGAAGGTGAAGGCTTTGGTAGCCGTTTGGCTTTGGATTCTCGATGTAGTCTTTGACCTCCAGTACACGCAGATCACTCTGGTTGCACAGCATATCCTTAATGCGGTAGATGTCCGATATAAAGGAACATGTAATCCGTACCCCAGCAATATCCTTGATATTTTGCTTGATGCTCTCAAACGTTAACTCATGATTTTTGCGGAACATCTTGTTCATAATGCTCTCAGGTGATTTCAGTCTGGACTTTGTATGCTCAATTGGACTGTAATCATGCAAAGACTGGAATTCTTCCTTCAGGACTTCAATCTTGGTCTCCATTTGATCCAGAGCAAATTTATAGATCATCATAAATCTGGTAATTTCATATTTGAATTTCTTGAATTGATCGATTGGATGTGGAGCGTTCATCATGGCTTTCTCCCTTTCTTTCTGCACACTAAAATTAGTTTTATGAATATGAGAACAAGCGGTCAATCCACAGGTCTCCTGAACCATTATAAATCATATGGAGCCAATAAACGAATTTCTCACATTTGGGCTGGCGATTCAGCCTGGAAGGTATGGGAACTTATTTTACGCGCATCCTATAGAAACATCCCTGTCATTTGGCCCGCAATTATTAATAAAAGAGGTGGATTTTCCTGCTCTATCAAGTGACGTATTCATCCGATACACTTCGGGTTAAAGCTTATTTATACCTGCCACAAGGTTGTTCATTACCTGATATCACGACATATGAAACTTCTCATTCCGGCTCTGTTTCCTCTGCCTTTCCGGAATTCGCTTCCATACATACATCTCTACATTTGCAACCACTCGCCAGCCACTACCCTTCTGCCAGAATGCATGATATCGCTCACACACAGGAACAGTGGCCTGTGCTGATCTATTGTCGCGGCGGACTTGGCAGCTATGGCGGGGTAAATACCGTTTGGCTTGAGCAATTTGTACATAAAGGTTATATCGTGTTCGCTCCATCCTATCGTGGCAACGAAGGAGGTGAAGGTCGTGACGAGTATGGCGGGAAAGATGCCGAAGATGTGCATGCCGCTTACCGGTTGATGAAACGATTACCTTTTGTCGATCCGACTCGGATATCGTTAATGGGTTTCTCCCGTGGAGCCATTAATGCTGTACATACCGCAACTGCCTATAATGAGGGACTGGACAGAGTACATAAGTTAGTTCTTTGGAGCGGTGTCGCCGATGTGGAACGCACTTACCATGAGCGAACCGACCTGAGGCGCACATTGAAACGGGTGCTGGGTGGCTCCCCACGCGCAGTTCCGGAAGCTTATCTCGCCCGTTCTCCCTTGTCAAAAGCGAACAAACTATCTTGTCCCGTGCTAATCATGCATGGCACATCGGATACACAGGTGAATTACAGTCATGGCACCCGAATGTATCACTGGCTTAAACGCCGAGGTGCGGATGTCACATTTCACGCCTACGGCGGGCAGGATCATCATTTTCACGAGAAAATACATCAGTCAGCAGTGAACAATATGTTTGATTGGCTCGCTGCACCTTAAGTCTTGCGCTATGAATTCATTTTGAAGAAGCATGGGTTATGGCTGTATACTGGAGGGGCTACGTTTTTTTGAAAGGACGGATAGGATGAATCAAAGCACCCTCCAAAAATACGCCATGCTGCTTCTATGCATGTCTGCCGGAATGGTGGATCTGATCGGATATCTGGGACTGGGGCATGTGCTCACAGCCAATATGACGGGAAATATTGTACTGCTCGGTATTGCCATTGCCCGTGCTCAGGAATTTGTCGTGCTGCGGTCACTGCTTGCTCTCATTGGTTTTATTACTGGCAATGCCATTGCAGCACATATGGTTGGACCTGTGCAGACCAAAAATGGCTGGTCTTCTAAGGTCACAGCTGTATTTACTGTTGAAAGCATATTGCTCCTACTGTTCGCGATCGCCATGATTAGTCCATTTTCAGAACAACTGTCCTATCTGTTAATTGTCATCCTAGCCGTTGCAATGGGGATGCAAACAACTGCGGCACGCCGCATTGGCATTGCTGGCATCTCAACAACCGTGCTCACCAATAATTTGGCCGCTGTGGTCGAGGATACCGTGAACATTCTCAAAAAGCTGCGACATGCCAATATCCGATCGTTAACCAAAGCCTTGTTTACAGACTCCTACCTTCGTGCAGGTGCTGTTGTCATCTATTTGATCGGCGTCATTGCAGCCGCATTGTTATTCCACCGTGTGCCCATGATTGCAGTCTGGATTCCTGTCCTGATCATTGGCGGCGTAACCCTATACGCCCGATTACATGCATGGGGAACTTCACAACAAAGCGAAAGTTAATAAAAGTTAATAGTAGAAGAAGCAATCTGTCCATTCAAGAGGCTGTGCAAAAATCCACTTTAGGATACTGAAAACTGGTCTTTTGGAACATGGACTTTAAGTTATTTTAAGTACAATCACGCTATTTATTTCATCAAAGCAGCTTCTTGGCGGATAAGCTTGACCAGATGCTGTGCAGCAGGTGATAGTACCTCCCCGGCTCGTGTACATACGGCAACCGTATTTCTCAGCTGTACACCTCGAACGTACACACGTGCCAGCCTGCCTTGCTGCACATCCTCGTTCACAACCAAAGAAGATATAAAGTTGGCCCCATAACCTGCCTTCACCGCACTAATCGTTTCGTTCAGCCCGTTGAACTGAAGCGCAATGCGGGGAGCGGCCAGGTTATTTGTTGTGCAAAGGGAAACGAGTCGCTCACGCGTGGCACTGCCTTCTTCGCGCATAATGAACGGTTCTGCCATCATCTCATGCAGCTCGATTTCTTTTCCCGCATACGGATGGTCAGGGTGCACAACAAACCACATCTCATCGTCAAACAATTCATCCCATTGGACACCTGCATGTGTAATTCCACTTCCACCATACACTGCAATCTCTGCCTCATAACGAAGTAATTGGTCAAAAGCCATCCGGGTGTTGGTTGTGCTCACAACAATCTCCACATCCTCATGCATTTGCTTGAACCGCGCAATCCAGCCAGGCAGCAGAAAATTCGAAGGCAAGTAGGTTGCCGTAAGACGGATCAGTCCTTTCTTGCCCTCCCGAAAATCCTGCACAAAATTCTCGACATCCTGCTCCAGCATGAACAGACGTTCCGCATAACCTGTTAACTGTATCCCCGCATCCGTAAGCACCAGTCTTCTTCCCTCCGAAACAAAAAGCTGGATTCCCAATTCACGTTCAAACTTCTTCACCTGAGAAGATACCGCAGGTTGACTAATATTTAGTTCCTCTGCCGCACGAGTGACCCCGCCATATCTCACGATGGCATGAAATAATCGTAATCCATGCAGATTCATGTTTACACCTCTTCCACGTCAAATACATAATCTAAAGTTATATTATCATACATAATATATATTTTATTTATATATCTACTCCATTTATAGTTGAAATATGAAATCCAATACAAGGAACAAGGAAAGGAACATGTGAAGATGAAGAATATTAATACAACCGAACTACAGAATACCTGGACTCAAGTCGACGACTACATGAATAATCTGCTGATTCCATCAGATTCCCTGCTGGAACATACACTGCAAAGCAATGCCGAAGCTGGACTCCCTGCTCATGACGTAACACCAAATCAAGGAAAGTTACTTCAACTCCTGCTTCAAATCCAAGGCGCATCCCGTGTACTTGAAATCGGCACATTGGGTGGATACAGTACCATCTGGATGGCAAGAGCGCTGCCTGAACACGGACGCATCGTCTCACTGGAATCAGAATGGCACCATGCAGACTTGGCCCGAGCCAATCTCACACGAGCAGGGCTGATGCACAAGGTTGACCTTAGAGTTGGTCCTGCCCTAATCACCCTTCCCGATGTTCAGGAAGAATACAGAGAACCGTTTGATATGATCTTCATCGATGCTGACAAACCGAGTAATCCCGATTATCTGAGATGGGCCCTGCGACTGACTCGGCCGGGGAGTCTTATTATTGGTGATAATATCGTCAGGGACGGTGAAGTGATCCGCACAGACAGCACAGACCCCAGAGTTCAAGGCGTTCGATCATTCCTGCAGTTGATCTCGGATCACCCTCGGCTTGAAGCTACAGCACTGCAAACGGTTGGTAGCAAAGGTTACGATGGATTCGTCATTGCTCGTGTGATTGATGCCCCTGAACCAAAATAAACAGTGGTCAATTCTTCCGCAAATTCCCCTTTCCTGTTAAACTGGAATCACTGCACAGGCAGACTGGGGGGAACCACTTGAGAGTTTTGCAACATATTAATGATGAAATTCGCGGCTGGTCCCGCAATATTCAACTGTTTTTCCTGGCTAGCATTCTGTATCAGATCGGAAATGGCATGTTCTCTGTCTTGTACAATCTGTACATTCAGGGTCTGGGCTATAATGATACAATGAACGGCCAGATTGTAAGTATTCAATCACTCGCAACAGCCATTATGTTTGTTCCTATCGGTCTATGCGGTGATCTGTTCAGCCGCAAGCGATTACTCATTACCGGGGCGTTATTCAGCGGAATCTTTCTGATCGGACGCTCCTTCGATTATTCGGCTACAGGACTGATCTGGTTCGCGGTATTCTCTGGCCTTTTCGCTGGGGTGTTCCAAGTACTAGCCATTCCTTATCTGGCGGAAAACGTCAAGAAAAGCCAGCGGCTGAAGATGTTCAGTTATTATTCATCTCTTGTGCTCGCTTCCCAAGTGCTTGGTAGCCTGGGTGGCGGTGTATTCGCAGATTTGTTACATACGGCAGGACTCGCCAAAGTGACCGGATTGCAGACGGTTTTATTTGTCGGTGGTGCAGCAACACTAGCTGCATTTATACCGCTGTTATTTGTAACCGAAGGCAAGGCTGCTCCGCAGACAACAATCCCGGCGCAACCCGTTCTTCAACCCAATGCGGATCTAAAAGAAAGTTCAACGAATACCCCAAGCACGGACGATTCGATCACGAAGAAAAAAGATTCCCGACTGATTGGTCAGTTTATAGTGACTCAGTTGTTAATTGGATTAGGTTCCGGACTGGTTGTACCGTATCTGAATCTGTATTTCACCAATCGGTTCTCGGTTTCTCTGAGCGGCATGAGCTTACTGATTGCACTTGGTCAGATTATGACGATTGTATCCATGCTGATTGGTCCTACCCTGGCCGCAAAGGTCGGAAGCGTAAGAGCCGTTGTCATTTTCCAGGTCATGTCGCTGCCCTTCCTTCTATTAACAGGCTTCACCAATCTGTTGTTCATCGCTTCGCTCAGTTTCTTATTCAGACAAGCATTGATGAACGCAGCCAATCCCATTCATTCAGCCATACTGGTGGATCGGATCTCGGACAAACGCCGCGGCATTGCCAATTCATTGATGCAGACCTCGTTCATGATTGGTTGGGCGACCATGGGACCTGTTCAATCCTATCTGGTCACCACGTACGGAACGTATTGGGGTTACGCGATCACTTTCAGCATCACAGGCTGTCTATACGTTATTTCATCACTGATGTACTATGTAATGTTCAGAGAACCCAAAACATCCGCTACGGCTCTCGCAGGATCTTAATGAGTTGAACAGTAGTAGCCTGGTTATTCCGCAGATAACGCAACGTATCCCATCATCAGGAGTGATCACACATGAACATGAATCCTTCATTAAACCTGAATGCATACCTGAATCTCATACCACCTCATTCAACCGGTAGGCTAAACGGATGGAACTGATGCGCAAGCTTGGTTCCCACGTTGTCTTTCGGTTTTTTCTTAGTCTGGGTGTCTCTGTTCTTGGCGGATTGCTGTTCACAGTCATTCATACACCGATCCCGTGGTTGCTCGGGCCAATGGTATTTATGCTGCTTGGCTCCCAAGTCGCCAAATGGCCGCTCATGTGGCCTGCCTCCATTCGGGACTATGGCATTCTGATTGTTGGTTATTCGATCGGACTCACCTTAACAAAAGAGGCCCTGCACGGCATTTTGCAACAACTTCCCATGATGCTTCTGATGACCTTGCTGTTAATCGGATTGTGTGTAATTACGGCCTACATCGCTTCAAAGATAACCGACTTTGACTTCCCCTCCCTGCTGGTTGGCAGCATTCCAGGAGGACTGTCCCAGATGGTGTCCCTTGCAGAAGAGATGAAATCCATCAATCTGACGCTAGTTACCTTTTTGCAGGTGACTCGGCTGATCATGATTATCTTCTGTGTTCCGTTCCTGCTGTTCAGTCCGTGGATTGGAGGTATCGCAGGTGGTGGTTCAGGTCATCCGTTCATTGACGTAGCGACGTGGGGTTCCCTTTTCCCCGAGATTCTTGTCTATGCTCCGCTCTGTGTAGCTGGTGCATGGGTTGCACGCAAACTCCGATTTCCGACGGCCTTTATGCTGGGTCCCATGATTGTCATGTGTGTCGTTCAATTAAGTACAACGATGCACACGCCAAGTCTGCCAACCTCTCTCTTAAACGTATCGCAATTGATGATTGGCAGCCACGTTGGACTGATGCTCAAGCCGGAACAGTTGCAACGCAAGACACAGACAGTCACGCTAGCGGTGATGAGTAGTGTACTGCTCATTGTTGGTGCGCTTGGATTGAGTTATCTATTAATGAATGTGTTCTCCCTCTCCGCGGCAACCTCACTACTCAGTATGGCCCCTGGCGGGATGGATCAGATGAGTATCATGGCACATGAAGTCAATGCCGATCTTTCGGTTGTATCCGGATATCAATTGTTCCGCATCCTGTTTATCTTTTTCATCGTCTCTTCCTTACTGAAGATGATTCTTGTACATATGTTAAAAGAAAAGAAAGCAGAGCCCTCACTTCAATGATCATATTTCGCCCCGATTCCATGACAAAGAGAGTATCCATTTGATGTCACATCCTGCGGGTACTCTCTTTTATTTGTACAGACTCATCTTCAACATTTGGCCTCATTCAATTTTAAGCATAATGATGTCTTATGAATAAATTCGGTTGTACATCCAGCCTACAATGCCCACCGTAACCAATGTTGCCCCAATAATAAATGCATAATAGCCAATCTTACTTTTAGACTCCGAAGTCTGATGGTCATAATAATCCGAGTTACGTCGGTAAAACCCCATCCATGACTCTCCGATCATATTCACTACAACCAATACAAAACGTTTAACAAGCCCCATTGTATTCGCGTCTCCTCTCTCTAATCAACCTTCTTCCCTATTAAGTATAATTATCCCAATTCATTAAAACAACCCACTCATATTACCTTCGGTGCGGTTTCATGCTCCAACCAGGTTAGAATATCAAAGGCTTCCTGATCGGTGCTACCACACATCTCTTTCTCAGCTTGCAATCCACTGCATACCGCAGGACGATCTTTTTGGCCAAAAATTCCGCAGCGATTATCATCGGTAAGCTGCACACAACGTACACCTGCCGGCTTGCCATGAGCCATGCCCGGTATCGGTGATGATATTGAAATCGCGATACAACATGCGGCACAGCCTGTCCTGCATTCCATACATATTCCCTCCTAATTTTAATACTTATAGTACTGACAATACGTGTTCAAAAAGACCGGTTTTCAATACCAAGAAGATGGGATGAAGATAGAAATGGAGTAGCGGAGCGTAGATAGAGCTACGTGAGCAACGGACATTTCGGCTGAATTCCATATTCGATGCTGATGATGCCATTAGGCATCCTTCGTAATCAAAAGCGGACTTTTTGAACTACCTCTTAATTATGAACGATTTATCCAGGTCCAGGTTCGAGCCAGTCCCTGAGCAATTCTCCGATTCATACTTCGATTGGAAAAATACCCCCCATGACTTAGCGGATTCCAACTCATAGCCACGCCGCCAGAGTTCACTTCAATGTCTTCTTTGACCGCTTTCTCATAAGCGGGATCAATGGGGCGTAATGGATAACCCAGAATATCATCCCGATCGTAGAAGTTCACCCACTCCCCTTCCAGCCCAGCATAGTACTGATTCACATGGGAAGAGGGCACCTGAATTGGGCAACTAAAGTCATGGTAACGCAAACTCCATAAGGGCAGGGTTGTACCAAAGGAGTAAAAATGGGTCAGCGTATCCCCCCGCTCCAGAGCCGAGTTCACATCCACAACCTCAGGCACACGACTGGACGGATATTGCAGATCGTAGAAGAAGTTACTGGCGATTACTGCACCCAAACTATGGGCAACCACACAGAGCGGAGCTTCCGGTCCATTACGCTGTGCAAGGGTATGCATCGCCTGATTCAACGTTCGATGTACGGCATCGTAGTTATGGCCTTGATTTTCCACCGGTTGATAAGCAACCGCATCAGCCAGGTAGTGGATGACAAATCGGCGCAACGCCTGAAAGTTCAATCCCGGAGAGCTGACGAGCTGTTGAAAGAGCGCCTCTTCCCGCTCCTCAAATACATCCGCCCAATATACAGGTTCGATATCGAGCATCTGTTTGGAGGCTCCAGGCAAGACCATCACCTTGTCCAATTCCTTATGCAAACAAGCAA
This sequence comes from Paenibacillus sp. SRL342, assembly GCF_984798905.1. Lineage (NCBI taxonomy): Bacteria > Bacillati > Bacillota > Bacilli > Caryophanales > Paenibacillaceae > Paenibacillus > Paenibacillus sp. SRL342. Next base: position 2,836,769 of record NZ_OZ481790.1, on the reverse strand, counting down.
TCAGCTTGTCCGCGTACCCATCCTTCCGCATACCCAGCCCATGAATGACCATCACCGCAATCCGTGTCATGGCTCTCCTCCTCATCGATCTAGGAACTCTTTCTCCACCATATGAATTCCACGACTCGAACATGCCTGAAGCTTGCTTTGTCAGAAGAACCTTTCCAACCACCATTATTTTAAAAATGTGATTCTTCCATTTTATATACAGTTTACCATGATCGCCATGAAAATAACGATCTCACAACAAAAAAGGAGCTGCACATCACGCAGCCCCTTCTTGTTGTTGTATTCAATTAACCTTTCAGATGAACCTTCAACACACCATTTTGATTAGATGTAACATCACCTGTCGTGACTTCCACCCATTCAACCATATCCTGACCATCTGGAATGATAATCGGGGTAATCAGCGGGTATCCCGCATCTTCAATTACCTTACGATCAAACTCCAACAGCTTTTGTCCAGCCTTTACATGCTCGCCAGCTTCCACATGCATGTTGAAGCCTTCACCCTTGAGGGATACGGTATTAATCCCGACATGGATCAGAACCTGTAATCCACTCGCGTGTTCAAGAATCACCGCATGTTTACTTTTGATCACATGAGCTACCTGAGCATCAAACGGGGCAACAACAACGTTGCCGGAAGGCTCAATTGCTACACCCTCACCCATCTGTTTCTCGGCAAAAGCCGGATCTGGTACTTGCTCCAGTGATACGGCCTGGCCTGTTAATGGCGCCATGATTTCCAGTGTATTCACGGCTTCGTCTCCTACTTGAGCTGCACTACGTGTGCGCTGGTTTGGATCTGTTTTTGCAGTTGAAGAGGTAACACCCGAAGCAGACTGCGATGTAGCCGCTTTAGGCTCAGCAACGGTTTCATTGCTTGCACTACGATCTTCTTTTCTCAGTTTGGCTCTGCCAAAAAGGACTGTCAGTACAAATGGTACAACCAGGACAATCGCCATGCCGATGAAGAAGACACCCCATTTGTTAGGGAAAATCGACAGGAATCCAGGTACACCACCTACACCGATGGAGGTTGCCTGAACATTATTCATCGTCAGCAGCACACCACCAATCGCGGAACCGATCATACCAAAGATAAACGGATAACGGTAACGGATGTTAACACCAAAGATCGCCGGCTCGGTTACCCCGAGGAAGGCCGATACCGAGGACGTTGCCGCAAGTCCTCTCATTTTCTTCTCACGCAGGACAAGCATCATCGCAAGTGCCGCCGAACCCTGTGCGATATTGGACAATGCCAGCATCGGCCACAGGAACGTACCGCCCTGACTACCAATGAGCTGAACATCCACCGCGAGGAACGTGTGATGCATACCGGTGATAACGAGCAAAGCGTACAGACCACCGTAGATCAGACCACCCAGCGCCGCGTATGAATCGTATACATAGATCAAGCCGGATGTAATTGCATTTGCAATAGCAAATGTAACCGGTCCAATAATCGTAAATGCCAGGAATCCGGTAATCAGCAACGTAACTGGTGCAACGACCAGCAGTTTGATCGAATCATGTACCCTTTTGTTCAGGAAAATTTCCATCTTTGCAAGCAGATAGGCCGATACCAGTACTGGCAGAACCTGCCCTTGATAACCGATCTTCTCAATCTCCCAACCGAACAGATTCCATGTTGGCACCGTGCCATTATTCACAGCATCAGCGTAACCATATGCACTCAGCAGATCGGGATGTACCAAAATGAGACCCAGCACGATCCCGAGCAGCGGACTGCCTCCAAACCTTTTTACAGCTGCCCAACCAATTAGAGCCGGCAGGAACGTGAAGGCTGTACTGGCAATCGTATTAATAATGGACGCAAGATCCTTCCAGGCTGGATAAACATCCACCAATGATTTTCCATCAAAGAAAATGCCTGGACCTGTAAGAATATTGTTAATCCCGAGCAAAAGACCTGCCGTAATGATTGCAGGCAAGATCGGAATGAAAATATCCGAGAGTGTTTTAATCGCTCGCTGAATTGGATTTTGCTTTTTACCAGCAACCGCCTTCACATCATCCTTGGAAGAACGATCTCCCCCGGTAATCTGAATCATCTCATCATAGACTTTATCCACCAGACCAGGCCCAATAACGACCTGGAATTGTCCTTGGGAAGAGAACTGACCTTTAACCAGATCATTCTGATCCAGACTTTCAGTATCCACTTTACTCTCATCGTACAAGGCAAACCGGAGTCGTGTAACACAGTGCGTTGCAGCTTCAATATTCTCTTTGCCACCGACTGCCCGGACGATCTCCTCAACCTGTTTTTTATCGATTGCCATAGTGTCACTTCCTATTTATAAAATGTGATTAGTCCTGTTGTGGCACAAGCCACATATAGGATGCATACGGACTGAGAGAGATTTCCTGCGTCAGCGCAGGGGCTGCCTCCGTATTCCCTATGAGTAACTCTGCTGATTTGCCTGCAATATGATCATTCCAGACCACTTCCGGAAGCGAAAACGTGACGTCTCGTTTACTGAAGTTGGATACAACAATCAGGGTTTCACTTCCATTGGTCCGTGCGTACGCGAATACATCCGGGTGTGCATCGTCCAATCGTTCATACAGACCGTCGATCAGCACGTTAACCTGTTTACGCAGGGCAATCAATTTGCGGTAGTGGTAGTAGATCGAATCTGGATCAGCCAGCTGCTGTTCCACGTGAATCGAAGGATACCGCTCATCTACCTTCAGCCAAGGTGATCCGGTAGTAAATCCGGCGTTCTTACTTCCATTCCACTGCATCGGTGTGCGGGAGTTGTCCCGGGAACGCTCCTTCACGATTTGGAATGCTTCTTCAGCAGATTTGCCTCGTTCTTCCTGAAGCAAGCGGTACATGTTCGTTGATTCGATATCACGGAACTCACTAACGTCATTCCAGACCGGATTCGGCATACCGATCTCTTCACCCTGGTAGACATAAGGTGTACCTTGCATTCCGTGTATCGTTGTTGCGAGCATCTTCGCACTCTCGGCACGATAATCACCATCATCGGCGAATCGGGATAATGCCCGAGGCTGATCATGGTTATTAAGGAACAGGGCGTTCCAGCCACCACCAGCTTGCATGCCTGTCTGCCACTCACTAAAGAGTTGCTTCATCGCTTCGAAATCATACGGCATCAGTTCCCACTTCTGACCATTCGGATAATCCACTTTCAGGTGATGGAAGTTAAACGTCATCGAAAACTCCCGGGAAGCCGGGTTCGAATATTGGATACAATGTTCCAGTGTTGTGGAGGACATTTCCCCTACGGTCACCATGTTGTAAGGCCCGAATACTTCATCGTACATCTCGGTGATGTACTCATGCACACGCGGTCCATCCGTGTAGTATTTGCGTCCATCACCCGGTGACACGCTACCATCATCATCAGGGAACCGCTGGTCTTTGGAGATCAGGTTGATCACGTCCATACGGAAACCATCCACACCTTTTTCGGCCCAGAACTTGATCATATCCCGTACAGCTTTGCGTACTTCTTCATTCTCCCAATTGAGATCTGCCTGCGTTTTATCAAATAAAGTCAGGAAATATTGTCCCGTCTGTTCATCGAACTGCCAAGCAGGCCCACCGAACTTGGATTGCCAGTTGTTTGGCACACCGCCATCCGGAGCAGGATCTTTCCAAATATAATAATCCCGATACGGATTATCCTTGGAAGAACGGGATTGCTGGAACCACTCATGATCGGTCGAGGAGTGATTCACCACGATATCAATCATCAGTTTCATATCACGAGCCTTCAGACCTTTCAGCAATTCGTCAAAATCCTCCATCGTTCCATAATCCGGATTAATCCGATAATAGTCCGCTACGTCATACCCATTATCATGCTGCGGAGATACATATACCGGCTGCAACCACACAATATCGATACCCAGATGCTGCAAATAATCAAGCTTCTCGGTTAATCCACGAATATCTCCAGTACCCGATCCGGTTGTATCATTAAAACTCTTCGGATATACCTGATACACCGTTGATGTCTTCCACCAAGATGACGGAGTTGTGTTATTAGAACTCATGTTAACGCCTCCAATAAATGTAATGCTCTTATGTGATGTTCTCGGCTAACTTCATATCTATATTACATAAGTAAACATGTATATACAAGTTGAAACTATAATATGTATATTCTTCGCCTCTTCTACACATTCCCCATAAATCTTTCCTCTGTAACATTTATTTTGGAATCTGCGTTCGTGAACTCCATGATATCTGTATTGGGATAACAAGAAACCGTCTGTTCTTCCCACGATGGATGCGGGCAACAGACGGTCTAATTTGGTTGAACTTGTTAATTGAATTTGCTGTTCGTCAGTCAATGATTTCGTTGATTTAAATGATACGGTTACTTTCACTTGACTAAGTCACTCTAGTAGGCACATTGCCTCCTACGACATCTCCGGTGAAACTGCGGCTTTACCCTGTTTTTCCTGCATATTCAACATCAATAAAGATAGTGCAGCTTGCTCTTCCCTTTCCAGTTCAGCAGCACTGATCTCACCAGAGAGTACGGCACGCATTCGCTTTTGATCCAGCAGACCTTCCCATTTTGCCACCACAAATGCTGCGACACAGTTGCCCATCAGGTTGGTGAATACACGCATTGTATCCATGAATCGATCTGCACCAAGCAGCAGAGCAACCGCTGCTACCGGAAAAGCATTGACAGCCACTGCCGTTGCAGACAGGGCCAAGAATGCGGAGCCAGGTACTCCTGCCATGCCTTTGGAACTTAACATCAACACCAGCAAAATCGTAATCTGCTGCATCAATGTCAGTTCAATCCCTACGGCCTGAGCAACAAAAACCGTTGCCAAGGATAAATAGATCGAAGCGCCATCCAGATTAAACGAGTACCCCGTCGGCACTACAAGACCCACAACCGCACGATCACAACCCGCCTTGGTTAGTTTGTCCATCATGCGTGGCATCACCACTTCTGAGGATCCGGTTCCAATTGCCAGCATCACTTCAGAACAGGTATACTTCACAAATTGCAGGAAATTCAGCCCGGTAATCCACCAGGCAGCCAATGCCAGCATGACCAGAAACAGCAGCGCTGCGCCGTAACAGGCCAGAATTAACAGACCAAAGGATGATAAAGTGGAAGCCCCATAGGCACCTACCGTGTAAGCCATGGCTCCAAATGCACCAATTGGCGCGAGTTTCATGATATAACCGATGATGCGGAACATAATGCCGAGCAAGTTCTCAATCAGCGTAAGTACATTCTCTTTTGCCTTACTCTCCGTTGCTGCCAGCGCAACCCCGAACAGGCAGGCCACGAGCAGTACTTGCAGAAGTGCATTTTGTGCAAAGGCATCCACAACACTTGTCGGAATAATATTCATGATAAAGTCTACCGTGTGCGGTAACTCGGAACCATTGGTTTTCGCTTCAATGCCGCTTGCGTCTATGGTTGAAGGGTCCACGTTCATTCCGGCACCGGGGCGAAGCAGATTGGCTGTTCCCAATCCAAGTACCAGCGCCACTGTAGTTGCAATCTCGAACCACACGATGGCTTTCAGCCCGATGCGACCTACTGACTTCAGATCGCCGATCTTGGCAATACCTGTCACAATCACCATGAAAATCAGTGGTGCGATGATCATCTTGATTAATTTGATGAAACCTGTTCCGAGCGGTTGCAGCAAGCTACCCAGATCCGGCCACAGGATGCCTACGCCAATCCCGATGATTACCGCTACAATAATTTGAAAAAATAATGATTTCATAAATGACATGAACGCTCCCCCTGTTTGCGGTCAATTCGGATTTCTGTTTGGTTCCCGTGTAACTTTTTATATCATTCTAAACGGGAGTTCAACAATGGAATTTCAATGTTTTTGTCATTTGTACCAACTCTATCGGTGAAAATTGAACCTGAAACCGAAAAAAGACGAATATCACGTCAGTTATCTTGACGTGATATTCGTCTTTATCCATAAATCTATTTATTATTGAACAGCGGTTAAATGTGCATCACAGGGTAATAGATTCTCCGGGGGCGAGCACACGGCCTTCCAACCCTTTTGCAGCCAGTTGTTGCACGAAGTGTTCCGCATCCTGACGAATTACCGGGAACGTATCATAATGAACCGGAATCGTCAGTTTGGCATTACACCATTCGGCCGCTTGCAGCGCATCCTCAGGTCCCATGGTGAAATGTCCACCAATCGGCAAGAAAGCTACATCAATATCATGACGATCACCGATCATTTTCATATCCCCGAAGAGACTTGTGTCTCCGGCATGCAAAATCGTTTTACCACCAATATTAATGATATATCCAGCAGGCAAACCTGCATACATGATCCGTTGTTCTTCTTCCAGCACAATCCCCGAAGTATGGAACGCCTGAATCATTTTGGCTTGAGCAAAATCAAGATCTACCGTTCCGCCCATGTTCATGCCGAGTGTATCCAGACCTTTCCAAGACATATATGTAGCCAATTCCACAATAGCCACAACTTTGGCGTTATTTGCTTTGGCAATCGGTTCAGCATCGAGGATGTGATCCATATGTGCATGTGTCAGCAACACAACATCGGTCTTAATATCTTCAGGCTTCGTGACGGCAAGCTCGTTGCCACGCAGGAAGGGATCAATGATCAGAGACTTTTCTTCTGTGCCCAGCTGTACACTGGAGTGACCGTGGAACGTAATATTCAACAACTTGGATTCCTCCCGACATATGTTTTGATTATTTTGAAAACCACTATTTATTATAAATCATAGCTCTTCACCAACGCAAAATTACGCTAGCCTCCGTCTCACCGCTGCTTACGATATACCCTTGCTTCATACGGCTGAAGCTGAATCGCGCCTTCATCGGTAGAATAACGTCTGCTTACATTGCTGATGATCAGCTTGGCATGCTCGGAATCCCAGCCTTCCGGCCAGTGCATCTCCGGTTCATGCCCACGAAAATTCAGAATGACCAACATCTGCTCATCATCCAGCGTTCGTGTATAGGCATAGATATCCGGATCATCCGGCAGTAACAGTTCATACGCCCCATAGATAAGCACTTTATGCTGTTTGCGAAGCACAATTAACTTACGGTAATAATGCAAAATGGATTGCGGATCACTTTCGGCATCAGCCACATTAATCTCAGGATAATTATCATTCACCTGAATCCACGGCTGACCCTGGGTAAACCCTGCATGTTCCGTCTCATCCCATTGCATCGGCGTGCGGGCATTATCGCGACTCTTCAGCCAGATCGCCTGCATGACTTCATGCTTCGACTTACCTTGACCAATGTAATGATTGTAATAATTTTTGGTCTCGATGTCCCGGTACTGCTCGATATCCGGGAAAGCGACATTGGTCATGCCAATCTCTTCCCCTTGATAGATGTAGGGGGTCCCTTCGAGTGTAAGCATCCATGTCGCCAGCATCTTAGCAGAACGTACCTGATATTTACCATCATCACCAAAACGGGAAACCGGACGTGGCTGATCATGGTTGCCCATATAATTGGCGTTCCAGCCTCTACCATGCAAAACCGTTTGCCACCGGCTCATGATTTCTTTGAGATCTGTCAATTTCCATTCCTTATAGTTCCATTTACCAATTCCGGAGGATTTAGCATCGATAAACATATGCTCAAACTGGAATACCATATTAAGCTCATCACGATCCGTCCCGACATAAGCCAAGGCCTGCTCAGGCCCAAGTCCCGAAGTCTCGCCAACTGTCATGGGTCCGTAGGGTTTCAGGATCATGTTATTCAGCTTCTTCAAGATCGAGTGTACCTGTTCCAGGTTGGAAAAGAGCTGATACGCTGGAACCACCGGCAGATTATCCGGATTGTGGGCACTTGGCAGACCCTCTGCCTTGGCGATATGCGCCACTGCATCGAAACGGAATCCGTCGACCCCTTTTTCCAGCCACCAATGCACCATCTCATACATCTCTTCAGCCATCTGTGCATTGTTCCAGTTGAGATCCGGTTGCTGTTCGGAATACAGATGCAGATAATATTCATTTGTCTCGGGATCATGCTTCCACACCGAACCCCCAAAATAGGACTCCCAATTATTCGGCACCTGCCCATTTTTGCCTGAACGCCAAATATAATAATCCCGCTTCGGATTCATCTTTGACGAACGCGATTCAGCAAACCACGCATGTTCATCTGACGTATGATTCAGCACCAGGTCCATCATGATCTTGAGACCACGCTTGTGTGCCTCTGCCAATAATCGATCAAAATCCTCCATCGTGCCATACTTGCGTAAAATGCCGTAGTAATCCCGGATATCATATCCGTTATCATGTCCTGGTGAATCGTAAATGGGACAGAGCCAGATCACATCCACGCCTAAATTCTCCAAATAATCGAGCTTTTCATAGATTCCCTGCAAGTCGCCATATCCATCCCCGTCCGAATCTTTAAAGCTGCTCGGGTAAATCTGGTATACCACACTCTCTTTCCACCAAACGATATCGCCCACCTCGCTCTCATCTTTGTCCACTATATAAATTGAACTAAAGAATATTTACACTGGACACTCCGATGACAGAACAACCTTCCGATCGCTGTTATCCCCAGATTTTATGAATTCCCCTTATAAGGGGAAAATCCGGGGATAGCGTATGCTTCCGATGCAGCTTTCTTTCAGAAAGCTTTTAGGCGAACTCTTTCGCTTCCTCAGGTTATTTCTGTCCTCTCCGTTTCGTGTAAAAGTTTAGTTCAATTTATATATATAATCTCTGCTCACGATATAAATAAGCCGTTAATATGTTTTATCCGAAATGATTCCCTTGTAAACATTTGAAAGGTATCTTATGCAAAAAGACCCGGTCATGGACCGCGATCTGCGGTTCAATTCCGAGTCCTTTTTTGTGAACATAAGACTAACTTAAATCCGGCGTATCCGATCCAGGCACCGATCGTGTTCAGAATAAAGTCATCCACATCAAACGAACCTACACGTGTAATCAATTGTGTGACCTCGACACCCAGCAGAAGTAAAACAACTGTAGATGTAAATGTCAGGAACGAACGACACCTCCGAAACAACCATGGAATCCAGATACCCAGCGGAATAAACAATACGATATTGCCAAACAGGTTTTTGACCCAGGTATCTGTATTGTACCTCTCCCTCTCCATAAGAAGTGGACGAATCGTCTCGAAGGGTACGAGATTATATTGATAATACATGCTAGGTGTTCGTCCACTGACAAACAGTAAAATGCCCATAATCAGTAGGTAAAGGACTGCCATGCAAGTAACAATGGTCAGCATCCACTTGGAGTGGAGCCACGACTTTTCGCTCATTCATCTGTCCTCCGACCTTGAATTCCGCGAAGCGGTAAGGTCTATTTTAACGGGATATAGATCTTCATGTCCAGTTGTTCAGGGGTCGATTTCCAGACATCCGTCACTTCAAAGTCCGGCCCTTCCCTCCGTTCATAGTTCGACTGCGGCAGCCAGCTGCCATAGATCATTTTACGAATATCCTGCCCGGAGCCTTCCACGGTGAATTCTGCATACAAGCCGCCCGGAATTTCAATCGAAGTAAAACCGGGTTCAAGTACCTGCGATGTTCCACCGCTTTCTTCACCCACAATAAAAGAAAATGCTCCATCCTCTTCAAAATGACAGGCCACACCATAAGCCATATCAGGGCGTGTCCTCTCCGGGATTGCCATGAATTTCTGTTCCATGCCAAAATCGTGATAAAATCCGGGGATTTCAGCATAATGCTGATTGTCATTCAGGTTGGTCTTATATTCATAGCCGACAATCCAGTTCGGTGCCAATGTGACCAGACGGGGTGTGTTCATGTGGAAAGTTCCATCAAGCTGAGTTCGATAATCGTTAAAATCAATGCTCCGCTGCATCTTCAAAAATGACAACTGATCCACTTCCAACTTACGCAGCTTCGCGGGTGTCATTCCAAAGTAAGCTGAAAATGCACGTGTAAATGCCTCTTGAGATTGATAGCCAAAGCTCATCGCAATGTCCAATATGCCTTCCGATGTGCCCCGCAACATCGCAGCAGCCTCCGTTAATCTGCGTCTGCGCACGTATTCCAGTACTGTGAATCCCGTAATTGCCTGGAATAAACGCTGAAAATGAAACGCCGAAAAGCTCGCAGCAGCGGACGTCTCTGATATTAAAATCATCTTGCAAATGCTGCTCCAAATACTCAATAGCAAGCTGAATTCGTGTGTAATGATCCATAGTGACGGCTCCCCTATCTAATTCAAAATATCAAACGATTTCTTATGTAGTATGACTGAGATCCAGATCTTTTTTTTGATTTTGTGTGCGAACTTGTATGATGAAAAATACGCGAGTTTCGCTTATCTTCAAGTTGAATGACACTATGATACACTGTATGCCAAAATCCCCTTGTTCTACAAGGAGATGCTCTCTACGATGGTTGATTTACCAGCAGAGATGTCTCTTGTGAACAAGGGGACTTGTTAGTCTAACAATCTATTCTTAACCTTTCCAGTTCCCGGACACGGGATGAATACCCCAGATATCTGTCGCATACTCACTAATGGTACGATCACTGGAGAATATGCCGGAATGAGCCGTGTTTAATATCGCTTTCCGAGTCCAGCCCGGAATATCCCGATACGCCTGGTCAATCGCAGCATGCGCGTCTGCATAAGCAGCAAAATCACGCAATACAAAGTATTCATCACCATGGGCCAGTAAGGAGTCATAAATATCCCAGAACTCCCCGTCACGATAACAGAATGCACCTGGATGTACTAATTGCTCCACAACCTCGCGAATGCGTTCATCGTGCTGCACAATCTCATTCGGACGATAGCTACCCGAACGATAGTACTCAAGCACTTCGTCTGCACGCAGACCATAGATGAACATATTTTCTTCCCCGACCTGCTCCGCCATCTCCACGTTGGCTCCATCCATCGTGCCAATCGTTAAAGCACCGTTCATCATAAATTTCATGTTGCCCGTACCGGAAGCTTCCTTACCTGCGGTTGAGATCTGTTCACTAACATCCGCAGCGGGAATGATTTTCTCTGCGAGAGAGACGGAATAATTCTCGAGGAAAAATACCTTCAAGCGGTCATTCACGGCCGCATCCCGATTCACTGTGTCAGCCACGGTGTTGATCAGCTTAATAATTTTCTTGGCAAAATAATAACTCGGCGCTGCCTTGGCACCAAAGATGAACGTTCGTGGTACCATATCAAACGAAGCATCATTCTTAAGCCGGTTATACAGATGCATGACATGCAGAATGTTCAACAGCTGACGTTTATACCCGTGCAGCCTCTTCACCTGTACATCAAAGATGGAATCCGGATTCACTGCTGTCCCGGTATGGTCCAGAATATACGCAGCAAGCCGCTCTTTGTTATCCCGCTTAATCAAACGGAACTGCTCCTGAAATGATGTATTATCCGCAAAGCCAGCCAACTGCTCCAGCTTGCCCGGCTCTGTTATCCAATCGTTACCGATTGTATCCGTAATCAGATCCGACAGTTTCGGATTGGCATGCATCAACCAGCGGCGATGGGTGATACCATTCGTTTTGTTATTGAAACGCTCTGGATACAGTTCATAGAAGGGAGCCATCTCACGCTCTTTCAAAATCTCGGTATGCAAAGCAGCAACACCATTCACGCTATGACTGCCTACAATCGCCAGATGTGCCATCCGTACCTGATCGTTTGCAACAATCGCCAGATGCCCTATGCGATCCTGATCTCCTGGATACCGGTCCAGCAGCATGCCACAGAAGCGTTTGTTGATCTCTTCAATGATCATGTAGATTCGTGGCAGCAGCCTGCTGATCATGGATACAGGCCACTTCTCAAGCGCCTCACTAAGCGTTGTATGATTGGTATACGATACAGTACGGGTTGTGATATCCCATGCTTCATCCCAGCCATACCCCTTCACATCAATCAGGATGCGCATCAGTTCTGGAATAACCAAGGTTGGATGCGTGTCATTAATGTGGAAGGCCACTTTATCAGGCAACCGATCATACGGTAGCTCCAGCTTGTTGAACGTACGCAAGGCACTCTGTACACCTGCCGAGCACATGAAGTATTGCTGCTTCAATCGCAGCAGCTTTCCTTCATACTGGGAATCATCTGGATATAGAAACTCCGAGATTGATTCAACCGAACGGCTATAATCCAGATAACCGTAATAGTTCGAAGGGGTGTCGAGTGAAGTCTCGCGCTTTGGCTCGGCACTCCAGAGTCGCAATGTATTTACATGGGTCTGACCATAACCGATGACAGGCACGTCATAGGGAATGGCGATAACCGATTCGGCATCTTTTGTAACAAACTGATATTCTCCATCCTGCTCATGAGCTTCTACCCGGCCCCAGAACTGTACTTCCACCTTTTTGTCTGGACGGCGGACTTCCCATTCATTGCCCTTATCCAGCCAATTGTCGGGTAACTCGACCTGATTACCATTGATGATTTTTTGCTCAAACAAACCGTATTTATATCGAATCCCGCAACCATGTCCTGCATATCGGAGTGAAGCGAGTGAATCCAGGAAACAGGCAGCGAGTCGTCCCAGACCTCCGTTACCGAGTCCTGCATCCGCCTCCTGCTCTTCCACCTCTTCCAAGGAGAAACCCAGATCAGCTAAACTATCACGGACCAATTCCAATTCATTTACATTCAGCAGATTGTTGCCGAGCAGACGTCCAATCAGGAATTCCAGCGAGAAGTAATAGACCTGTTTATCCTGGCGCTGCTTGAACCCCTGATTCGACGCTGCCCAATCCTGGCCTGCATATTCACGAATCATGCTTCCCAGTACATGGTACACGTCTTCCTGTGTTGCTTCTTCAATCGGTTTGCCCAATTTGCTGACCAGATTCCGTGTAAATATGCTCTTGAACGTTTCCTTGTTGTCAAACAAAAGTAGGTTCCTCCCGGGGAAATCCTGCAGGATGGTGGCGATTCATACAAATCGAACTAAATTATATTTACACTGGCCACTTCGATGACAGAATAACCTTCCGATCGCTGTTATCCCCAGATTTTTTTGATTCCCTTTTTGAAATGGGAAAATCCGGGGATAAAGGCGAGCGCTACGCTTCTTCAGGTCATTTCTGTCCTCTCCGTTTTGTGTAATTATTCAAGTTGAATTTATATAATACAGGATAAAATTTGAAACCAGCATATGCTTTCGAAGCAGCTTTCTTGCAGAAAGCTTTTAGGCGACCGCTACGCTTCAGAATCGATTTCGTTCCCTTCACTACGTTTGCATGCTGGTGAGAACTTTCGAAGATGCAATTCATTCGTCGAAAGTGTATGAACCTTAAATCCATCCTACAGGATTTTTATTTTATATATATTTATAGAAGATATCGGTTACGTGTGGGCATTAGATAATAGTACTTTTCGCTAAAATGTATGGATTCGACGGGTCACCGATCAGCGTCTGTCCTCCGGTGAGCTTCACGTCTTTATCGAGAATGACGTTCTCAAGTACGGTTCCTTCACCAATGTAGCATTTTTGCATGATGATTGAACCCTTAATTTTGGCACCTTTAGCCACCTGTACGCCCCGGAATAAAATGCTGTCTTCCACCTCTCCAGCTACAATGCAGCCATTCGCGAGAAGTGAATGTTTAACATCGGCGGTATCCAGATATTTGGCAGGTGCTTCGTATTTAATTTTGGTCTGGATCGGATCTTCCTTGAACAGCTGTTCATATTGCCCTGTGTTCAGCAGATCCATACTGTTGCGGTAATAACTGTCAATGGAATTGATGACTGCGTGATAGCCATCATATGCATACGCAGCGATATTCAATCCATCCGGATTTTTTTGAATCACATCCCGAAAGAAATGGCTCTCGCCATGATCAATGCAGCGCTGCACCTGGCGCAGGAACAATTCCTTTTCCATAATGAAAATTTCTGTATATATATTCGCGTGATTAGCGCTTTGGTGAATGTCCACCACGTTACCGTCCCCGTCATGATCAACTTTGACACAGGCGTCATGCTCAGGCAGCAGCTGATCCACTTTTTTGCAGACCAGTGTAACGTCCGCTCCTTTACTGATGTGATACCTGTAGACATCCTGGAGGTCTGCTTTGGTCACATGGCGACTGCCCGCATGCACTACATATTGCCCTGCACCTCTGCGGAAGAAGTCCAGATTGTTATGGAAATGCTGCAAGTCCCCCTGTGATGTATCTGTTGGGTCGTTCCAGTCCGGCGGTAAAATAAACATGCCCCCATGCTTACGATCCAAATCCCAAGGCTTGCCGTCACCGAGATGGTCCATCAGCGAGCGATACTTACGACGGACAAATACCCCTATGCTCTCAATTCCGGCATTCATCATATTAGATAGAACAAAATCGATCAGACGGTAACGCCCGGCATAAGGCACCGCGGCTCCGCAGCGAAAGTACGTCAATTCCTTCAATTCCTCAAGTTCATGGTCAAGGTTAATAACTCCGATCAATGATTTCATCGCATGCACCGTCCTTTTGGCTTCAATTAGGCCTTGCTGGTTATTCCTTGGCGAAGCTGACGCTCCAGTTCTTCCTGATCGACGAGTAATATATCACTCTCATCTCCCGGTGCGGGCGAAATCTGTGTTCCATCCGGAATAACCAATCCTTCTGCAATGATTGCTCGGTGAATACGCACATTTTGCCCGATCTTCACCCTTGGCATGATGACAGAATCTATAACGGCGCTGTTCTCCCCAACCTCAATTCCGTAGAACAGAACGGAATGATTGACCTCTCCATGCACCACACTGCCTTCACTAATAATACAATTCCGCACTTTGGCCGAAGGCGAGATGTATTGTGCAGGTTGGTTCGGATTACGTGTGAAAATACGCCAGTCCGGGTCATTCAAATTAAACGGGGTATCTTCGTCCAACAAATCCATATTCGACTCCCACAGACTGCGAATGGTACCTACATCTTTCCAATACCCTTCGAACGGATATGCGTATAAGGATTTTTCATTTTCAAGCAATAACGGAATGATATCTTTACCAAAATCATAGGAGGTGGATGCCTGTTGTTCATCCTGGATCAGGAAACGTTTCAGTACATCCCACTTGAAGAGATAGATACCCATGGAAGCAAGTGTGCTCTTGGGCTCAGGAGGTTTTTCTTCGAATTCATAGATGCTATAGTCATCGTTGGTATTCAGCACACCGAACCGGCTGGCTTCTTCCAAGGAGACATCAATGACCGATATGGTGCAATCCGCATCTTTTTCTTTGTGATATTGGAGCATTTTTTCGTAGTCCATCTTATAGATATGATCCCCTGACAGAATGAGCACATGCTCAGGATCGAATTGTTCAATAAAGTTCAGGTTGCGGAAGATCGCATCCGCTGTACCCCGGTACCAGTTGCTACCGTCTTCACGTTCATGCGGAGGAAGTACGTATACCCCGCCGTTTTTCCGATCCAGATCCCAGTCACTGCCAATGCCAATATAGGAATGTAAGACAAGTGGTTCATATTGAGTTAATACACCCACTGTATCAATACCAGAATTAGAGCAGTTACTCAACGGAAAATCAATGATTCGGTACGTGCCCCCAAAATATACAGCCGGCTTAGCCAGTGATTTGGTCAATCCTTTTAACCTCTTACCTTGCCCTCCGGCAAGTAGCATCGCTACAACTTCTTTTTTCGCCATCATTACAGCCTCCTCCACGTGCATTCGTTCTGATTCATTTCAGAGCCCATAATCGATATTCTGTTGTGTGGACACTGTTGTCATGATTAGGAGCATGCTGTACAGATGTGTAACTGGATGAATCTTATTGCAGTTGAACTTCTTGGATTGTAAAGCCTGAAATAGAGATGATGCTGGTGTAGAATTGCCTTGACTGTCTTACAGAGGTGAATGTTAGATGCAGAACTTCAGGTGTAGCTCGTGAACAATGAAATAGACTACTCCTATTTACATTAAACACGAAACGGACTGGGGAATCTTACTGGAAAACATCGACATCAAGTTGCGGGTAAGATCACCCTTTCTCGTGCCGCTGTTATTCATATTATATTCGATAATAGAGAAGCAAAATCCTTTAGTTTTTGTACAATCATTAAATGGGAAAATAAGTAAAAAGTATGAGTTCACATGACAAAAAAGCCGACTTTCCATCCCGGCTCATTTTGTCTGTTATTTTTTGGACCCTGCTTGGTTCATGATCCTCTAGCTTCAACAAGATTGTACTTTGATGTATCCGTTTCTGAAACAGTCTATATAATTTTGCGGAACAACTCCATCACTTCATCCTTGGACGGTTGATAGGGATTGCCTGGTGCACAGGCATCTTTCATCGCGTTATCCGCAAGAAGTTCCACATCGGGATCTTTTACACCCAATTCAGACAGTTTCTCAGGAATGCCTACTTCCTTCGATAGCTGACGTATGGCCTCAATGACGTAATTGGAACACTCCTCATCACTTCTACCCTTCACATTCATACCAATTGCCTTAGCGATATGACGGAATTTGCCGGGTACATGCTTGGCGTTTAACTCTTCCACATAGGGGAGTAACATTGCGTTACAGACACCGTGCGGCAGATCATATACGCCACCCAGTTGATGCGCCATCGCATGGACATAACCCAGGCCCGCATTATTAAAAGCAATCCCGCCAAGGAAACACGCATACGTCATATGTTCCCGCGCTTCCAGATCACTGCCGTCTCTCACGGCTCTAGGCAAATATTCAAAGATCAATTCAACAGCTGCTGCAGCTGTCGCACTTGTCACTGTAAATCCACCCGGTGTAACCATCGCTTCTACGGCATGGGTCAAGGCATCCATTCCTGTAGCCGCTGTGAGACTTGCAGGTTTGCTGAGCATCAGCTCCGGATCATTAACCGACAGCGAGACCAGACTGTTGCGGTCTACCATAACCATCTTCACTTTACGTTCCTCATCTGTAATCACGTAGTTAATTGTCACCTCGCTCGATGTGCCCGCTGTTGTGTTAAAAGCCACAAGTGGTACGGACTTATGTTTCGATTGATGCAGTCCTTCATATTCACGGATATGCCCACCGTTCGTAGCTACAATACCAATCCCTTTGGCAGCATCCTGCGGTGAACCTCCGCCTATCGATATAATGGCGTCACAGCCATGATCCTGGAATACTTGAAGTCCATCATGTACATTCTGACATGTTGGATTAGGCTGAACCTCATCATATACAACATATTCTAACCCTGATTTTCTTAGTATAGACAGTACCTGTTCAGCAACGCCTGAAGTAATCAATTGACGATCACTTACAACCAGCGCCTTGCGGATACCCATCTGTTCAATCATCTGACCTGCTTCCTGTAAACAGCCTCTACCCATCAAGTTCACGGGCGGAACATAATATGCATGTGTTGCCATTTGAACCAGCCTCCTGTAACCCCTGATTTACTATCTCCATTGTAACTGAATCCGTTTTCAGATATAGTGAAATAAATCACAATGAGTCCGATAAATGTTACACTGAAGGTTGATTTTTACCTATAATGAAAAAGACGACCCAGACACCCGAAGGTCTCCAAGCCGTCTTACTTATCTATCTTAAAGCTTTATCCACTACTTATACCTTACTGAAGGTACTATTACTAAAAGCATCCTGACGAAGGCTTACAGCGCCTTATCGTTCACGCCGTCAAGCCATGCCTCAATATCGCCAATTACGGAGGATACACAGCCATCCTCGAATGGTGAGTTCAATCCAGCCAGTTCAACCAATCCGGTGAAGGACAGGCTTCCTCCCGCTTTGCACAATGTCAGATAGTCGGCCCATGCGGACTTCATGTCCTCATTGCTGCGTTTCCAGAACTGGAATGCACAGATTTGTGCCAACGTGTAGTCAATGTAATAAAATGGCGATGAGAAAATGTGACCCTGCTTATGCCAGAAACCACCCTGCTCCAGATACGCATTGTCTTTGTAATTGATGTGTGGCAGATAGGTCTTCTCAATGTTGCGCCATGCCTGCTTACGCTCCGCTGGTGTTGCATCCGGATTCGCATATACAAAATGCTGGAATTCATCCACGGCTACGCCATAGGGGATAAACAACAAACCGGAAGACAGGTGATCAAACTTGTACTTGTCCGTATCTTCCTTGAAGAACAACTGCATCCACGGCCATGTGAAGAACTCCATACTCATGGAATGAATCTCAGCCGATTCATATGTCGGCCAGTTGTATTCAGGCACTGCAAAATCACGGCTCTCATACACCTGGAAAGCATGACCTGCTTCATGTGTCAATACATCAATATCACCGGATGTACCGTTGAAGTTGGAGAAGATAAACGGCACTTTGTAATCGTTCAGGAACGTACAATATCCGCCGCCCTGTTTACCTTTTTTGCTTACCAGATCCATAAGCTCGTTTTCGGTCATCATCTGGAAAAAAGCATCCGTCTCTGGCGATAATTCAGCGTACATTTTTTTACCATGTTCGATAATCCAGTCCGCGTCACCCTTAGGTGTCGGGTTACCCGTCTTGAAGCTGAAGCCCTGATCGTAATAATACAGTGTATCCACATCGATCCGATTACGCTGACGCTCTCTGAGCTTGGTCGCTACAGGCACGATATAATCGCGAACTTGTGCACGGAAGTTGGCAACCATCTCGGCGTTGTAATCTGTACGGTTCATACGATCATAACCGAGTTCTACATAGCTTGGATAACCCAGTTTCTTCGCGATCTGTGTACGTACTTTAACCAGTTCATCGTAAATGCGATCGAATTCAGCCTCATGTTCAGCCATGAAAGTGTATCTGGCTTCCGAAGCGCGCTCACGCATGGAGCGATCCGTGGACAGTTCAAATGGATGAAGCTGTGGCAACGTGCGTTCTTCACCTTCGAACGGAATTTTGGCGGATGCGATCAATTGATTGTATTCTGTGGAAAGTTTGTTCTCCTTCTGGAGTTCTTCAATAATTTCCGGGCTGAATGTTTTCAGTGAAAGATCTGCCAGCTGGAACAGCTGTGAACCCCATTTCTGTTCCAACTCATTGCGGAATTTGGAGTTAACCAGTGCGCGGTAAAAATCCGTAATATATTCCTGCACAATTGGTGCATTCTCATCCAGAAATTCGTTCTCTGCCTTGTAAAACTCATCATTGGTATCAATGGAATGACGGATGTAGACCAATTGGGCTTGTGTCTCAAAATCACTGCGCAGCGCGTTAATCTGATCCATGAATCCACTCTGTTCTTCAACCGTTGCCGCAGCTTCAAAACCGCTCAACAGCTCACGGAAAGATGTCTTGATGTGTTCCAGATTCGGACGTGTATACGTATACTCACTAAATTTCATTATGTACACCCTTTCCTGTTTGGCAGAATTTCGGGAGCATCCCGAGTTAAACTACCCCCTATTATACAAAAGAGCAGCTAAAAAATCCCATCTTTACGAAAAATATTTGTCCATCGGTCAAATTGTGCAACACGACTGGTTACATATATTACGTACTTATGTAAGGTCAGTGCCTCAACATTTTCCCCACACAAATAAGCCCGCCTCGCGTTAGCGAAGCCAGCTTATAGGTTGTCTCTCTTCTTTTCACATTTAAACAATACTAGCTTTGGTCTTTATCCATAATCTGATAGAACCAGCCCATTCCGACCATGCCCACGACCATAATAACAGCCATAATAATGATATATGTCATGAATGTAACCTCCCTGCTTCCGTATATTCATCACACTACTACTAGTGTACACGGTGAAGCGCCATTTGAATTGACCGAACATTGACAAAAATACGAAATCTTTAATTTTAATAAATGGATTATTTCCCCGATCACACTAAATCATACGTACCTCGCTGCACGGTGCAAAGTTTCATCCGCCATGCTTACGGTGTATACTATACTTCTATGAAATGGAATTTGGATTTTTAAGCAGAAAGGTTGAAAGACATGTCAACTCGCATCCCCTTACGTCAGTTATTTCTTACTGTTTTATTAGCCCTTATGTTATCTGTTTTATCCGCTTGTGCTGATGGAGAAGCCCATCTAACGGTAAATATGGATGGATCAACGGATCTGGATCTCAATCTCAACGTAAAGAACTCCGCTCTTGGAAAAATTGGACAAGACAATCTCATGCCTCTGATTGCAGATGCATTGAATCGAAATAACTTCCAGGCAGAGGTTTCGGAACAAGGAGATCAGAAGCAACTCACAGCGACCACCCATTATGAAAAAAGCAATAAAACCAGCTTTAATACGTCCAAGTTACCACAAGGGATCAAGGTTGAACAATCAACTTCACCTGGCTTCTTCACTTCCAAAATGCATATTACAGCAGAAGCCGATCTCATGGAGTCCATGCCCGATGGTGAGATCAAAAATCAGATTAACAAGGTACCCAGCTTTCTTAAAAATCTCTTGTTAAAGGATGTTAACTTTGACTTTAAGTTGTCTTTGCCCATCAAGGCAGCTGATTCCAATGCAGATCAGGTAGAGGATGGCGGAAAAACGCTGATTTGGCACGTTTCACCCCTCCAGATGAATAAACTGGATCTGACTGTACAGGTTCCCAATATTCGGAACATCATTATCATGGCAGTCATTGGCCTACTATTAATCGCTGCTCTGCTCATTTGGTTTTTTGTTCGTCGCAGACGGGCCAGACAGCACCAAAGTGCAAGGTCACATCGCGGAAAAAATTAATTCTTCACACCAATTTTATTTGTGACTTGCCAAACGGTGTTATGGATAGTAGAATACATCCGTACTGTGTGAACGGTTAATTTTTTATTAAGCAAAGCTAAAGAGGTGACAAGTTTCATGAATATCCGCGAATGCCCACTACCTGGTATCGGAGTTAAGTACCAGTTTGATACAAAGGGCGGCCATCAGTTAGTCATTATTGTGCATGAGGACGGACGCCGTGAATTATTCTCCGTTGATCCACAAGACAACGAAGAACTCACTCTGATTGCAGATTTGGAAGATGACGAATGTGTGACTCTCTCCGGTTTAATCGGAGGCTGGTCGTAAATGACAGAATAACCTGTACCTTGAATTTCAAGGCGCAGGTTATTTTTCCGTTACGTTACCCTTTGAGAGCGAATATATGGAACCCATGTATTCAGTACGCGGCTAATCTCCGTGGAATGAAACGGTTTGCTGATAAAGTCCTGCATCCCGCATTTCAGACACTCCTCACGGTCACCGGCGCCTGCAAAAGCTGTAATCGCTGCAATAACCGGTATGTCTGGGTGGCTCTTTCTGATGTGGCAGGTCGCTTCAATCCCATCCATAACTGGCATTTGAATATCCATAAACACCAGGTCATATTGAACCTTGTTCAAAGAATCGACGGCCTGTGCACCATTCTCAACGATATCACATACTCCGCCAAACTTGCGCAGCATCTCCTCCAACAGATGACTGTTGACCGTTTGATCCTCAGCAATCAAAATTTTGATGTCATGGGCAAGACTAGCTCGATCCAATTGCAGTTCATCATTCGTGGTGATGTCAATCGGATCATTACTTTCCTCTAACCACCGCTCCACTACGAGGGTGAACTGGAATTCTGCCCCCTCACCGATCTCACTCTGTACGCCAATCGCTCCGCCCATTAACTCAACCAGTTTTTTGCTGATCGCAAGGCCTAGACCTGTCCCGCCAAACTTACGATTGATGGCCGGATCAAGCTGTGAGAAGGATTGGAACAATTGATGCTGCTTTTCTATTGGAATTCCGATCCCTGTATCTCTCACCTTAAAGGTCAACATCAGTTTATCCTGACCATGCTCATCTGAGAAATCAGCACCTACGCTCACCTCAATGCGGCCTTGCTCTGTGAATTTAACGGCATTACCCACCAGATTAATCAAAATCTGCCGGATTCGTGTCTCATCCCCTCGAATGCGTTCAGGAATGTGATCCGACACTTCACAATAGAGTTCAATATTTTTCTCTGATGCCTTCAGTGCAAACAGCTCGATCACCCCGCCCAGCATCGCCTTAATATCTACAGGTGCGCGCTCAAGATCCATTTTGCCGGCTTCGATTTTGCTGAAATCCAAAATTTCGTTCAAAATGTACAAAAGGGATTCGCCGCTATCAATCATAATTTCCGTAAAACCTTTCTGTTCATCATCCAGCTCGGTTTCCATTAACAGATGGGCCATGCCCATGATGCCGTTTAATGGCGTACGAAGCTCATGACTCATGATGGCGAGAAACTCGGACTTGGCTCGGTCTGCATGCTCTGCTGCTTCCTTGGCACGTATGATGTCCTTAACAGATGTCATATCACGGAAGACCAGAACTGCTCCGCGGGTTCTACCCTGATCCATAATCGGCTTCAATTGGAACTCCGCCAAAAAACTGGACCCATCCTGTCTCCAGAATACGGATTCGGTACGCGGCAGACCTCGTCCCTCACGAACAGCCTGTAGAATAGGTGTATCCCTGGATGGGTATGGGATGCCATCGCTCTGCATTTGGATCATCATCTGTTCTAATGGTTTGCCATTCATTTCACTTGGACAGAAGTTCATGATCTCCGCAGCGGCCGGATTGGCAAAGTTCAGATTCCCATCCAGGTCCAGTCCAATAACCCCCTCAGACATGCCATTCAAAATCAATGCCCGTTCATAACTAAGATTCTCGATCTCCTCGACGTAACGTTTGGACTCAGTAATGTCACTGGTAATCCCATAGACCCCGACAACTTTCTCCTCAAGTATAATAGGAACATTAATCACATTTGTTTCAATTCGCTGCCCATTTTTGTGAATTAGGCCTATCTCGTAACTCTGTGCATTGCCCTTCACCGTCTCCTCAAAATGGTATCGAGTCTTCTCCAGATCTACAGGATCAATGAGGTGATCAAAAGGTCGATTCAGCAGCTCCTCTTTGGTGTGTCCTGTCAACTGTTCCTGACCCATATTGGCTTTCAGCAGATTGCCTTCCAGATCAAGAGAAGCCACACCTAGGGGATTGCAGTCAAATAACGATCTGTACTCCTGCATGCTTAACTGTTGTTGCTGGCTGGCTGTGATATCCCGGGTTACGGCGACCATCTCCATCAATTCACCTGCATCGTCATATACATAGTGCGTAATCGTATCTGCCCATACCGTAGATCCATCCTTATGTAGCAGGCGATAATTGAGCCGTTTGGGAGCAAGACCCTTTCTCTGCTCTTCTACGTACGCTTCAACCAAAGGCACATCCTCCGGATAGATAACAAATGTTCCCGGCTTACCTATAACTTCTTCCAACTCATAGCCCAACATGCTTTTACATGCATTTGATACATATTTAAATGTACGACTAGAATCGGCATCATGTATTGCAATCAGGTCTAGTGAAGACTCCGCCAACAGCCGAGAGATGCGACTGCTCTCTTCCAATTGTTTACGTTGCACAATGAGGATTTCCTCTGCATCTTTTTGTTTCGTAATATCAGCAGCTTGTACCAGCAAATACAAGGGCTCACCATTCGTTTCATCCCTAACAATACAAGCTCTAATGGTTGCCCATAATAACGAACCGTCCTTTCGTTTCAGACGCACCTCCGTCTCGTACATCGGACTTGTTTCATGGGTCATTTCCCAAAACTTGCTGCGGAATTCCTCCATATGCAGATCTTCTTCGTAGATCATATGTATGACCGAAGTATCGATCAGTTCATCTTCACTGTATGCAAGCATCTCGCAAAATGCAGGATTAAGCTGCAACCACCGTCCATTTACATGCGATGCGACAGCAATGCCGATTGGTGCGTGCGTATACAACTGTTCAAACAGAGATCGGCTCTCTGTAATGGATTTCGACATTACATGTCCTCCTTTATGAGAATCTGAATGTATTCCGTATGAATAGATCGACCTGAACATAACTTCATCTATAGAGTACTACCCCAAATGCAAGGATTAATAAACGAGATCGGACAAAATTCCTGCATGAACCGACATATACTACACAATACCCGTGCTCTCCCGATTATACAAAGTTGAATATTCGAATAGGAACGGAGGTTATGGATCATGATCATTGTTGCTAATCAACCCGCCCAGCTGAACCGCTCGGAATGGTCTGCTTTTGAATGGCATTGGTTACAGCAACTCCAGAATCGGCCTACAAGGTATGTATACCAATCCATGGATCATCTTCGTTTTGAGTGGGACTTGAGGGGCTCTCTCGTGGATGCAGCGGAAGGATTGGATCGAAGTGGTGTGAGTTTTGCATCCTTTGAAAAATCCAGATGTAATCCTGCCTACTGGAATCGTAATGCGGAAGGTGGGTTCGAACTAAGATCAAACGTGTCCCCCGCCGACGGTATCCGGGATATCTGGAGGAATGGACACTTATATGCCTTTGAATGTGCAACAGCTACCGTTATTGTGCTGTATGGTGGCGTGCTGGGAAGCATTCGCGAAGACGCCTTTAATTCCCTGTTTCGAAATCTGTTACTCTTTGACTGGCATTATGACAGTGACCTGCGATTAACCGAAAAAAACGGTAGCGAAACCGCCCTGCCAGGAGATGTGCTGTATTTCAAGAATCCGGATGTTTCTCCGGAAACTCCCGAGTGGCAGGGAGAGAATACGTTCATGCTGCGCGAGAACTGGTATTACGGACACGGCATTGGTATTGCACGCGGCGAAGATATTATACGTACCCTGAATCAGTTCCGCGTTCCAGGTAGTCGGGTCTCCGCCTACTTGATGGATATGGTGATCTATCCGGACTTCTTTTATTTATCCCGATTCGCCAAAAACAACCAGAATAATATGGCCGCTGGTTCTACGCCTGTGTTACCCGGACAGTTATATGTACGACTTGGTGGCAGCCGTTATTTACGCAGCTGAACTACTGGAACAGAAACGGCTTTTACATTAAATTGCACGATACTTCAATCCAAGTGATGACAAACAAGCCCAATACAGCAGCAGTTAACCTGCCACCTCATTGGGCTTCTTTACATTCAAAAGATCATTACGGTATCAATATTCGCCTTACCTTTGTGCTACATCGAGGATCGCTCCTGGCAGTTTAAGCAATCGGGTCCAGTTGCACAACAACCTGTTTACCACTTACCTGAACACCTGTCGTTTTGCTACCGAATTCAGCCAGCGATTTGCTCAGTTGCTCAGCCCACTCCTTGCCTGCAACTCCTTCTTTGGCTCCATGCACCTGGATGACGAGTTTTACCGAATCACCCTTCTTCAGAATGCGCTCCGCTTGAGATTGCTTCGTCTCCCGGTCATGATCTTCCATCGCAAGGTTCAAGCGAATTTCCTTTACTTTACGTTTATCGGGGGATTTACTCGCTTTTTTCTTCGCCTGCTGCGCTTCCGCTTTGGCCGCTTCAGCTCCAATCAGCTTGCACGGAGGCGGACTCGTCATCAAGGACAGGCACACCAGATCTACCTTATGCTGCTTCGCAAGTAGAAGTGCTTCCTGCGTGGACATCACACCCAGATCTTCACCATTCAGGCCGGTCAACTGCACTTCGGCTGCTTTGATCTTTTCATTTTTGATCATGATTTCTTCCTCCTCTACATCAAAAGCCTGTCCTGACCATTTACGGATCAGAGCAGGCTAGGATGGTGTTGCTACGTATTTGTAATACATATCAGCGTACAAATACGCCAATCGGTTTGAGTTACAGCGTGTTGAATGCTTCCGTCAGGACCGGTACAATTTGTGATTTGCGTGATACTACGCCTTTCAAGATAGCTCTGCTATCAGACAGCGTCACATTGTAGGCTTTCTCCACTGCTTTAGTGGATGTACCATATGCCAGAGCTACGGAATCGTTGTTCAGAATGTCTGTTACGACAAATACAAACAGATCGAGACCTTTGCTGGAAATGATCGCTTCAATAGCTGCTTCAAGCTCAGGTTGCTTCACGAGAACATCATTCACGTCAACGGCATTAACCTGTGCAATTTCCACTTTGGATTGACCCATTACGAATTCTTTGGCATCCAGGGAGATTAGTTCAGCAATTGTTTTTTGGCTCAGATCCGCGCCGGCTTTCAGCATGTCCAGACCATATGTGTCTGCATCTACACCAGCAATGGCAGCCAGTTCACGTGCAGCGGCTACGTCCTGCTCTGTGCAAGTCGGGGATTTGAACAATAGGGAGTCGGAGATAATTGCAGACAGCATCAGGCCAGCAATCGGTGCACTCACTTCGATGCCATTTTCTTTGTACATTTTATTCAAAATGGTTGCGGTACAACCTACAGGCTCTGCACGGAAATACAGAGGTCCGCTTGTCTCAAAGTTAGCGATACGGTGATGGTCGATAACTTCAACAACAGTCACTTCCTCAATATCGCTTACACTTTGCTGACGCTCGTTGTGGTCAACCAGAATAACCTTGTTTACTTCATTTGCAGCTGTTTTAATCAGACGTGGTGCTGCAATTTTGAATTGATCCAGTGCAAACTGGGTTTCACCATTGACTTCGCCGAGACGAACAGCTTCAACGTCCTGACCCAATTTTGTTTTGAGATCCGCATAGGCAATTGCCGAACAGATCGTATCCGTGTCGGGATTTTTGTGACCGAAGATTAACGCTTTTTCCATATTCATAGCCCTCCGTCAATTCTGATTTATATAAGTTTAACCAAAGAATGTTTACACTTGCCACTCCGATGACAGAATAACCTTCCGATCGCTGTTATCCCCAGATTTTTTGATTCCCTTTTTAAAGGGAAAATCCGGTGATAAAGGCGAACGCTCCGCTTCTCCAGCTTTTTTCTGTCCTCTCCGTTCTCGTGTAAAAAGTTTAGTTGAACTTATATAGAAAATAAATGTCATATTTAATCATACCCTTACTGATTATAGCGCTAATAAGGCTTAATTCCAATCCCTTTACAGCGAATTAATTGCAAATCATTCTCAGGCAAGTCATTTTGAAAATAGCCAAACTTGGTCATACCCCTCAAGTCGATATGATATGTATCCTGTTTATTCCATCGTACAACCTTAAAAATTAGCATATGAAACTCTGATAAGCAACGAAAACATTAGATCTCAGGCTCTTCCGCGCTCTGCCCTTGCCGTACAAAAAGGGTCTGTAGACTCCCGTCTTCTCTAATCTCCAGCAGGTTCAATTGTGCTCCGTAGGCACAACCACCATCAATGCCAATTTTGTCTCCGCTCGGGTCAAACCAAATGCCTGTCTCATCATGCAAATGCTTCACGGGGGTGTGTCCAAATACGACCGTCTCTCTAATCGTCGTTGGTCTGGAATAGAATGATTCACGAATCCAGATGAAGTCCCGCTCGGACTGGCTTCTCCAATCCTCGATATCCGGGTTGATCCCGGCATGCACAAAAATATAACCCGGAATTTCGTACACCAGCGGAAGCTGTTCCAGAAAGCGTAGATGGTGTTCATAGTGTGTACGTATCCACTTTTTAGCTTCAGCATAAGCTTCCCAATCTATCTGTTGCTCATCAAAAGTAAGCTCCAGGTCCAGATAACTTGCCATCGTTTGTAATCCGCCATTACGAATCCAGTGTTGATCATATTGCTCAACATCCTGGGTAAGCGCCTTGACCATCATGGCATCGTGATTGCCTTTGATCACCATAATATGGTGCTGTTGTTGAAGCTGCATAATCTGTTCAATGACCTGTTTGCTGCTTGGACCACGATCCACATAATCACCGAGTAAAATTAATTCATCCTGCTGCGGATTATAATCTGCAAGCTTAAGCAGTGCATTAAATTCATCGTAACAGCCATGAATATCACTAATGACACATCTGGCATGTGAATCTCTCCTCTCCCTGATCACGCAAGAGTATAACCGGAACCTTGCAAGAGCAAGATTCCAGTCTGTTTAGAGTAGTTATTCCCGCTTGCTCACCATTAGTCCTGCTTGAGTCCAAAGGCTTCTGCAATCAAGCCGAATGAGCGCAGACGTGCTTCAAACGAATGGACTGCTGATGCAATAATGACTTCATCTGCTTCATGGCGTTCTGCCATTGCGGTAATTTTGTCTTTCACCTGATCCGGTGTACCCACGATGGAAAAAGAACGGCGCTGGTGGATCTGTTCCATCTCCATCGCTGTGAATGGATAGTTGTTCACCGTCTCCAGAGATGGGAATGAACTTTGTTCAAGACCTCGTCCAAGGCGTAAGAAGAAAAGTTCATTGCTGCGTGCAATTTCAGCGGCTTCCTCCTCTGTCTCCGCGCAGAATGCCGAGACAGCAATCATTGAATGTGGTTTGTCATTCAGGATGGACGGCTTGAAATGTCTGCGGTAATGTTTCATCGCTTCTTCGCCGCCTGGTGTTCCGAAGAATTGGGCAAACGCATACGACGTCCCTTGCGCTGCAGCAATTCTTGCACCTTCAGAGCTGGAACCCAGCAACCACACTTCTGGTACCGTGGGAACTGATGGTCCCGCCACAAGGGATGCGAACCGATGATCCTCAGGCAATTCTTCATGAAAGTATCCGCCGAGATCCGCAATCTGTTGGGGGAAAAAGTGTACATTCGAAGATTTCCCCTCATTCAGCGCTCTGCTGGCAATCGGCATGCCGCCTGGTGCTCTGCCAATCCCAAGGTCTATCCGCCCCGGATGCAAAGCTTCCAGCAGACGGAAATTCTCTGCAACCTTATAAGCACTATAATGAGGTAGCATAACGCCACCGGAACCTACGCGAATTCGATCCGTATGGGCAGCCACATGTGCAATCATAACTTCAGGACTGGAGAAAGACAGCGCACCACTACCGTGATGCTCCGACATCCAGAAACGGGAGTACCCCAATTGATCCGCATGTTGTGCGAGTTTGACCGTTTCCTGCAACGTATCCTGTACATTTCGACCTTCGTTGATATGTCCATGTTCAAGTACACTCAGTTTCATATATATTCAATCCTCTCGTCTGTTAGGTTCATAAGTACTTTGAATATGAGATCTGCGAATATTACGCGCTTTTGCTCACTTCATTCTTGCTCATTCCATTGTAACATTAATTATTACAGTTTCAAACTTTAGTTATTCTCTTTATTACCACACTTGTGCAAGAAACATGCAAAAAAACGTCACCAGCTTTTGAACTGGTGACGTTTTTGATCTGACCTGTTGCAGAAATTTTGATTTATGGTGCACGTTTTGGTAACAACTTCACATACTCGTCAGACAGTTTCATCAAGCTGAGCACATGTTCATAATCGGAACGATACGGTTCCAAATCCGTTACCGTCTCGTAAGTCTTCAGCGAATAGGCTGTTCCATCGTCAAAGCCCGCACCCGGGATAAACATAATGTCATCGTTGACAAATGAACCCGTCGGCAAGTAATACCGGATACCGAAGGCATTGTGGTCCATGTTGAGCAGATCATGTCCGAAGGCAGTAAACTTCTCATCTTGAAGGGAGACACCCATCAGGTTCATGATCGTTGGCAACATATCCAACTGACCGCCTGGCTGCTCAATCACTTGTCCTTTGGTCTGTTTCGGCGTATGAATCATTAACGGAATGTTGAATCGACTTACTTTACCGTCATAAGGGACGCCAAGATTCGCCTGGATTTGCTGTGTAATCTCTTCGTCAGCAGGCAGACCAAAGTGGTCCCCGTAGAGCACTAACGTTGTGTTATCCCATAATCCGTTCGCTTTCAACTCATCAATGAGCTGACCGACCGCGTAGTCCGTATAGTTGATCGCTTGCAGATAATCGTGAAGCAGTTTATTCGTGATGGTCGCAGGAATCGTGATCCGTGCACGATCAGCTGGAACCGTAAACGGCGAGTGACTTGAAGCCGTAATGAACTGAGCATAGAACGGCTGATTCGCAGCCTGATGCGCAGTCATTTTTTCCACACCTACACGATATAACTCTTCATCCGATGGTCCAAAGTCATTGAATCTGTCGTTCTCGAAGCTGGGCTTGTCGAAGTAACGAGTGAATCCGAGTGCCGGATACATTTTGTTCCGGTTCCAGAAGGTAACGTCATTCCCATGGAACGTCTCTGACTCATATCCCTTTTCCGCCAGTACCTTGGGTAGACTGGGAAGATCACGATCGCTATACCCGGCTGACATGGGAACAACGCCAGTTGGATAGATAGACGTGTTCGACATGAACTCCGCGTCTGATGTGTTTCCCTGTCCGATCTGTTGGAAGAAATGAGAGAAATAATAGCTTTCTTTGGCCAGATCATTCAGTACCGGTGTTAACTCCTGACCGTCTAATGAAGCATTAATCGGGAAATTCTGAAAGGACTCCAGTTGCAGTACAATCAGGTTACTACCTTTGGCCTGACCAAAATATTTGGCTTTCACGGCTGTACCATCACTTGACTTATTCTGATACGGATACTGGCTAACCAGCTCATTGATCTTGGCAATTGTTTCGTTAATGTTACCATTCGCAATGGCCTCATTCTCTTTGCTCGTTAGAATGGCAGACGATACCTGATAGTTCAGGAAACCGAGATTCTCGGCCCGAACCAGCTCATTATCAATTGTTTCACCTTTGACAATAAAACTGCCAGACAGCACGATGCAGAATGCGGCGGTAAGCGCGACGCCGAGCTTGCCCCAGTAACGTCTCCGGATTCTGCCAAACGTCAACCCGCTATCGTGATAACTGTTGCGGTTACGCCCGGCTGAACGTCTTCGCATAATTAGCCATATTGGCAACGCCAGGATAATGTCTACGAAAAACAAAAAGTGCGTTGGTCGTACAAGAGGCCCTATACTTCCCCGCACTTGAGCAACTTGCCCCAGTTCACTAAGCACAGTATAGGTGGGTACCGAACTGAAATGAACGTTATACAGCGTAGCCGCGAACAGCACCAGAGAAAACAGAACATTGAATCCTCCGTATACTGCTCGCTTCCAGCCTTTGGGCACGATCAGATCCAGCAGGCATACCACAGTTAGTGCGCCTAATGCGTCAGTTAACAGACCGATGCCGGACAGACCCTGGAAAAAGAAATACCGCAGCAGTGACAGCTTCAACAGCATAAGAATGAATAACACGGCGAATAAGGTCCGTGATGGAGTTCGTTCATTTTTGGAATTATACATGGTCGCCTTCAACCCTTACCCTGAAATTTTACGTTCATTTTACAAAACGCATATTTCAGTATAACAGTTTTCTGGTTGCTATTCCATGGAAGTTCCGTGTAAGACAGGGTGAGCGTTACGCAATTGTAGATATATCCGTGTTCTGCGTGTCCGCTCCCTCTCTCTGTCCCTTAATGGCTGCTTGTGCAGCAGCAATTCGTGCATAAGGGATCTGTTCAGGCAAACAGCTTACGTAATCCAGACCAATGCGGTGGCAGAACGTAATCGACACCAGATCTACAATATTTTTTCCACAGATCCCTGTCTTCAGATGAGGTTTTCGAATTCGACCTTGGACTACAGCCATCTCCACCAGTTGTCCAACTCCCTCGATGTCCAGCACATGGAATGGATTATTCGTTACCGTACGAGAGTCCGTATCACGTTGAAGGAATCGCTTCTCGGCTTCTTGGCGACTATATCCAAATGTCATCTCTGTCAGCTCATCCGCGCCAAACGTGAAAAAGTCTGCCTGGCGAGCAATGTGAGTCGCCGTTAGCGCTGCTCTCGGAGCTTCGATCATCGCTCCCACTCTATAGAGACAATGCCGCTTCTCCTCACCAAGTACTTGGTCAGCCACATGATCCACCAGATCTCTCATAACCTGAAGTTCATGCACATGACCGATCTGCGGGATCATAATCTCGGGACGTACCCACCAGCCTTGCCGGATGCCTTTCACCGCTGCGCGGAATATCGCTTCCAGCTGCATATCAACGATTTCCGGGAACACTGTACTCAGCCGACAAGCCTGTTGCCCCAATGTCGGATTATGTTCATGCAATTCACAGACTCTGCGAATTACGCGCTCCAGCTCCTCCAGTTCAATCTGATGGTCTTTTTGCTCCTGCCACTCCTCTGCTTGTAACCACTCACGTCGTTTCTCCAACACTCCCAGATCCGGTAGTAGTTCATGTAACGGCAAATCGAGCAAACGTATCGTTACCGGGCATCCATCCATCGCTTCGAATATCTGTTCAAAATCAGACTGCTGCATCGGCAACAGACGCTCCAAACCACGCCTGCGTTCGGATTCACTGTCTGCCAGGATCATTTTTTGTACAAATGGGAACCGCGCAGGTGATAACAGCATGTTCTCTGTCCTGCACAGACCTAGCCCCTCTGCCCCCAGTAGCCGTGCTTTCAGGGCATCCTGTGGTCGATCAGCATTGGCCAGTACCTTCAGCTCTTTCACTTCATCAGCCCAATCGAGCAGTAGTTGCAGATCTGCTGATAAAGGTGGACCTGAGTTGTTATAAGCTGGACATTCATCATTAGCTAATGGCTGGATCTGTATGGGCAGATGTCCATTGCTCGCTTCGCTGTTAGAATCTGTGTAGTATTGCTCCAACACTTCCGTGATATGCCCAGGCTCTATGCGTAACAGTGCATCCTCTTTGGTGATGAGTCCTTCATGCACAAAATATACAGTACTCCTTAGTGTGGCTGTGGAGGATAATCGTGCGGGCTGGGTCTGCACAACATACAACGCGCCGGATTCAATCACAAAGGTGATTTCCTGCACTTCTCCATTACGCGTCTCCAACTGGTCTCCAATCTCCAGCAAACTTGTGTACAGCTCAGGTTCGTCATCTCTTAACCGCTCTAGACCTTGATCCGTTTGATGGTAGGTCCCGGTTATGACGTATTGTCCAGTAATTCCCCTCTCTCCTGTCAGTGGGTTACGTGTATATATTGTTCCGGTCCCGCTTGATTCTCCGCATGTTCCATGCATCATCGTCTGTATAAGAACAGGAGCGCTTTGCTCCGAAGAGATGTAATATGGTTTACGCACGATCTCGTCCTGAGATCTGGATGCTATAATACGCTGTGAATGATATACCGCACGTACTGCTTCTTTGAATTGAATTTGAACATCTTGAGGAAAAGGGTTACGCCCCTCCCCTTCAATTAAATATTTAAATTTGGTAATGCTTAATTCAAGTTCCGTTTCATCCCGACCCTTGACGTGACTCGATATTTCTGTGAAAGATTCAGACGGAATTGCATATACCAGCTGTCCATATTCCTTTAAGTAATCTAGATAACATTGGAGTGCATACAACCGATCACCGGTTTGACGTGCGAGTCCTTCCACAGTAACATCATTCAGACCAACATTGAGCAGTGTCGCAGTTGCTGAGGCTCGATCCTGGTCCTTACGTACCGCGAGTAGTAGCGGGTTCTCCGAGTGTCCGAAGAACTTCCCGGTTTGCTGTTCCAGATGCCGGATCGCGTTAATAATCTCTTTCTCTCCTTCATTGGAAAGATGTCCAAGACGGGTACAGAACTCGCGACAGCATTCCGTAGTGACTACAAATCCGGCCGGCACAGAATACCCTGCATGGATTAGCTCTGCAAGATCAGCCCCTTTACTGCCCATTAGCCCTTTCATCTCTGCCGTACCTTCTTCCAACAGAATTACCCGTTTTGTCATTACAGTTCTCCCATCCGCCGTTCATGGCTATGCTTGAAGACTTCAAACCCTGCGTTACAGATCAGCCTTCATTCTAATGGTATGTCGCAATCGTTCAGTCAAGGACATTCGCTTTTGCATTTTGTGCTCGTTATCCAGTTTTTTTGTAAACGCTACACTAAAATAAGATCAAACTAGCCTTTTTGGTAATTGTATTGGCTCATTTATCAAAATAAACAACAAAGAAGCCCCTTCAGCTAAGCTGGAGGAACTTCACATTTTTAGTATTCACTTACCTCAAACGTGAGCACCCGATCAAACAGGATATAATCCTTCCGACTCTTAAAAGGCCCTTTGTTGTTGTCGTGTTTATCTATCGCATACGATGCCTTGCCACTTCCAGCTTGCTTGGCTTCATACCAGTTGATGAAATCATTTACTTCTTTCATGCTTAGGTCGAATTCCTTCTCCAAGCCCGTTGTCATGGTAACGACAAAAATGGCACGGTTAGTGGATGGTTCCTCTGGTTGTTCCGGAGTTGCAGGTTCTTCTGGTTCTGGTGTGGTTGGTTGCTCTGGTTCAGGATCAACCTGACCGTTGCTCTCAATAATTGCCGAGGCTTCATTTGAGTCAATACTTTCTCCAACAGGATTAACACCCGTCACTACGTAATAATAGGTGGTACCTGGAGTTACATCTAAATCTGTATAATTGGCCTTAGTTACTCCAGTTGCCAATGTTGTATATGGCCCATTTGCCGTAGTGGATCTTTTAATCGTGTAACTGGTTGCTGTCGTTACTTCATTCCAGGTCAATCCAATGGATGATTCATCTGCAGATGCTGCGAGATCTAATGGATTAGCTGGAGGTGTCATATTATACAGCTGAAACTCGGATACACTGACTGTCCGTGTATTGGAATAATTAAACAAGTTAACTTTTGCTATTCCTTTGTACGTTGTAGGAAGATAAATTAATCTTCCATCAGCCTGATTTGCTTTTACTGTGTACCAATACGTCGGTAAAATTGCCTTTCCAGTGGAATCGAATAATCCAATTGAAACATCAAAATCTGCTTTTACACGGATAGCATTCGCTGTAACTGTTCCATTAAAGATTCCAACTGCATGATCAACCGCTGTAGATGGAGTGTTCCATTTTTCTATAATCGCGCTTGTAGCTTCATTATTATCTGTTAATGCATATGTAGATTTACTTCCCTTGCTTTCAGTATCGCTGAGTGTCATTAACATCTTATCCATGAGCCCTCCGCTATAATCTACCGCAGCATGTACCCCTGAATTAGGTGCGAAACTGATAGCAAAAATTAATGCTCCAATCAATAATCCGACTTTCTTAAACAATGTTGTTTTCAAATGAATCCTCCTAAAGTGTTTATGTACAAACTCACTTTAGTGTACATAGGTTCATGTGTCTAAACATAAACTTGCTCATCTATAAAATTCAGCAAAATTCTTGAAATTTTATTTTTTTATTGGATATAAAAGAGCCCAAGAAGAATAAATCTCTCCTTGCGCTCCATATTATAAATCTGTTGCATGAGCTATTCCCATTCACCTTTTTTGATGTAAGTTGTATCATAAGCAACAATTACATTCGTTTTATCTGTTACCTTTTGTAAATCATCGAACACAACTTCTTCTTCGCCGTAATCTACTAAACTCGAATCAACTTTCTCGAAGACCCCACAATCCTTCACATAAATTATATCTGGATGGTTAGAATCATATCGTAAGCTTTCAGGAAGATCTTCACCCAAAATTTCATACGATTCGGCGACCGTAGTCGTTGATATTGCTGTAACAGGGGCCATTCCAATAACAGCTATTACTAAAAGCGAGGCCCAGATTTTTTTCTTCATAGGATGTCTATTCTCCAGTTCATTTTTCCTATATTATACAATAAATCAGATTAGTAGAATATTTTTTTATTTTTCTTCGAGTTTAATTTAATATTGAAACCAGCTAGTTTGTAGTTTTAACTCCCACCCCACACGCCATAAATCTCAGTACATCCTCAATCTTCTTCCCATGAGAGATCACACCGTAGTTCATCCACGGCATACGGCATGTTCTATCTATATTCTCATGCATTTTCCTTGAATCGTTTAGGCTGATTTTCACGGTTATTTAGCGGGTTCATCATACTTTAAAATCGTATGAATTCACCAGCATTCGCAGAGATTGTTATTTTTTCGTGATTTTTTTGTAGTTGTGTTACTCTGGCCTTAAAGGCTAGAGTACTTTTTTAGTTCCCGGCTGAAATAATTTCTTCCAATTTGATCCAACTGTAATCCTCATCACCTCTTACAAGCTTAATTCTCCTGTTGGTTTTTTCAATCGATGTAACAACCCCGCGCATAACTTCATCGTCGAACGAATTGAATACAGTCAACGTGATAGATCTACGAAAACACGTTACATGCAATTTTAGTCAGCTATTTAAAAGCTCGACTTATTTTAAATTTCAGGATAATTTTGTAATTCTCTTGATCTTCAGATGAAGAGAATTGTCCTAGCATCCGATGCATAATTTTTTCTATGATTTTTTCACCCAATTTATAACTTTCTACAGATTCATTATTTATTTTTAATTTGTTTTCTACACAAATCACAAAATGATTATCTTCTATATAAGTAAATAAATTAATATCCTGCTCTCGATCTGCATATTTCAGTATGTTCGACAGAAAATTATCAAATACACGCCCAATATTTTCCATATCTATAGTAATCATGACATCCGTAGGGGAACCATTTACAAGCACCTGAAATCCTTCCGCTCTGAGTACAGTTGTAATATCTGACAATACATCATGAATTGATTCCCGAACGGAAAGGGTTACTAAGTCTGCCTCCCTCTCTTTATCTAATAAAAAATATGAAAACAGATCGTCTGTACGATTCTTAAGTTGGAGAGCCTTTTGATACGCACTCTCGATTTGAGACCTTGTTTCTACACATAAATCTTCTGGTGTATTACGGGCAAACTCTAAATACATGATGAGAGATGTCAGTGGCGTACGCATATCGTGAGACATTTCGGTTGCAAGATTTCTACTCTCATTTTGCAAATTGTCTATCCTTTCTAACCTGCCTAAAAATGCTTTACGTAGTTCCTCTATACTTTCCGCAATCATCGCCAATTCATCATACCCTCGTACCGTTATAGAGTAGTCTAATGAGCCGCCTTCAAGGATATGAATTTCATTATTAATTGTGCGCAAATATTTGATCCCTCTACGTATTCCAAATAAAACAATGGTTATAAATAACATTGCGGACAGCAATATTTCAAGCATGTAGGCCACATTATAGTAGTGGGAAAAATAAAATCCATAGATTGAAACGTTACCTGTCCCATCCTTAAATTGTACTGGGTAAGAGTTCCGTCGATCATAATCAGTTTCAGGCTGACTTCCATATGCTCCTTCGTCATCAGCATGGTACAAGGAATCATATTGAAGCATCTGGTTCTGAAATACGTATAATAATAAATTGCTCTTCTGACTCTTAATCCAGTCTGAAAATGCAATACGATCTGTCGTTGACAGATCGTTTGCTGAAACATATTCTGAAAATTTTTGGACGTAAACTTGAGATTCGGACTTTAAACGCTCATCAGAAGTAAAATAATGATCCATAACCCGATTGCTTATGGACTGCAAAAGTAAAAAACAAAGAACACTTATGGTGAGAGCAATAATTATTAAAATTGTCAACTTTTTAGATATAGTAAGTTTATGAGTGGCCAAAACGGTAACCTCTTCCCCATTCTGTTAAGATATACGCAGGTTTTGCTGGATCGTCTTCGATTTTCAATCGTAATTTTCGGATGTGTACTACTACCGTATTATTTGAACTGTAGAAATAAGGTTCCTTCCAAATACTCTCATAAATATTTTGGGCAGAGAAAATTTTATTTCTTCTGGTCATCAACAGTTTGAGTAGACCGTACTCCAGATCGGAAAGCTCAATCTTCTGACTGCCTTTCCATACATCGTTAAATTGTTCACTTACTTTTAAGCGTCCTCCGATAAGAAATGTTTCGCCATAATCCTTTTTATCTTGATAAATCGTATACCTACGCAACAAAGCAATAACTCTTGCCAGAAGCTCCTGTTCAGAAAAAGGTTTAGTTAAGTAATCATCTCCACCAGCAAGCAAACCTTCCGTTTTGTCCAAAGTTCCGGATTTAGCAGTTAGAAAAAGAATAGGAACATTGTATCGTTCTCTGATTCGTATACAAGCCTCCAGTCCGTTTATTCCAGGCATCATAATATCCAGAATTACCAAATCCAATGACTCATTTACTAATTCAATTCCCTGTTCTCCATCTTTAGCTGTTGTTACTTCATAACCTTCACGGACAAGAGACATACGTAATAGATCACGAATTTCCTGATCATCTTCAACCACTAAAATCCGGCTTGTCATAGTTCACCTCATACTTGATTTAACTTTTAGCTATCCGTGCGAAGCAATGGCTGTGTACTGCAACGGAAAGCTCCGCCGAAAGAACGAGAAATTTCGTAATCAACATATTCTACTTTGATTCCTCTTTTCTCAAGCTCTTTTCCAATTGTATTTTTGAATGCAATGTCCGTAACATATACTTTGCTACTGATTGGCAATCCATTTACCGCCAAATCTTGAGCATCCTTGTAACTCACTTCGATTTTGTCCCAATTTTTAAGTTCTTCTGGGAGCCCATTGGCTAACGAATCCATGCTAACAATCATTAATCCATCTCTTACAAAACTGATAGCACAATCCAGGTGCAATGTGCCAGGCTCTAGCTTCACCTCAACCACCTTATACCCTGATGGTGTCAAATAGTTTCTGAGCCAATCAATACCGGCTTTGTTTGAAGCTAGACCAGAATTACCGACGAATACAGTCTTTCCATACACGAGGATATCTCCACCTTCAAGGTAAGGACCGGCAGCAGAGTTGATTCCTTTAGAAACGTCTGGTTGTGGGACAGCTACATGCGGAACGTTATTTTGGGCTGCTTCCTTATCCAGAATACTTCTAACAGGTAAAACCTCAAGTCTCCGGTAAGCCGATTTAAATGAACCTTCAATTAGATGATTTCCGATTGTGAAGAATGGATCTCTGACAAAGAAATTAGTTACTCCTTCGCCACCTGTAATGCCATCTTTCACAGCCCCTAGTTGTTTTTCTTTTTCATTTAAAAGGCGTGGACGTTGAACCTCAACCCCGTATTTTTCAAGAATTTTTTTAAGGTCTTCACGCTCTTTCTCCCACTTTTTCTGTGCCTCTACCGGATCCGTATTCATAGACATGCCTCCTTCAGGCATAGGCATGTCTCCTTCTGGAAAATCATCAAAATTGAAGTGCATAAAAGCTTCAGATTGTGTCAATACAACTCTTTTTAGCGTGGCGAATTCACTCTCTACATATACATTGTTTTTCTCACTTTTTGTAGTCACAGTTCCATTCACTTCCGTAACTCTATTAACTTTAGACACACCAGTCGCCCCTGCCACTGGTAATATGCTAGCTACCAGTACAAGTGATAATGCTGTTGATCCAACCCACTTCAAACTCTTTTTTTTCATATTAATGCCCTCCTAATAATTTGTTTTAATGCTTACAGTTTGAATTATAGAGAGCAATTCTTAACAGTTTATGAAGGCATACTATTTTAATTTAAGCAGATGAGATTCGGATATATTGCTTCTAATGGAACTTATAACTTTCTTAACTAATATTAACAAACAAAAAAGATACTGTGGGTGTTATGCCAATAGCGTCCTCTTTGACCGATGCTTTCGGATTCAAATCTTTAGTGCCACAATTATCCCTCTCCTTCAATCTTCTTCAGTCGTGGCATGAACATAGATGAACTTGCACAGCTCTTATTTTATAAGCCCGAGCGCATTACAGACTTTATAGATAAGAAGCGAATCATGCCTTTTAAAATTGCAATATCTATCGCCGACACAATTGGATGTAATGTGAACACTCTGTATGAATTAATTTCAATTGAGCTAAGTTGAAGCTTAAATATATATGTCTGTTTCAACAATTAAAAAGGATATAGAGTCTTATCTTAACTAAGAAAAGTTCTATATCCTTTAATATTTGTTCCGTGTATATTTAAAATTACATGTTCGTGGAACCATCATCGTAACTAAACTGCCAAGTAATCCCGAATTTATCTGTTAAGCCACCGTATAATTTGGACCAAAAGGTTTCTTGAAGCTCCATGACTACAGTGCAGCCTACTTTAAGTTTATCGAATGCAGCTTTAATTCCATCCATGTCAGCATTAACTAAGGAAAGGCTTATATTATTTCCAGCAATAAATGGCGAACCTTGATAAACATCAGAGAACATTACATTGCTTCCATCAATATTAAGTCTTAAGAGCATAACTAAATTTTTGGCTTCTTCAGGAAGCGGATAGTCAGGATAAGGAGCATAGCCAGAAACTCTATCAGGAGTTCCCCTTTGCTCGACTGCCTCCCGGTTGGCCCATCAGCTGTTTTGCTTTTGCTGAGAATTGGAAAAGACGAGATGAGGAACACACCAGTCATATGCCGCTATTGCAGCCTCCACGGTACTGGCTGCCACACCCTTCTCATAAAGAGAATGGTTTCCTTTCGGGTATACCCTTTAATAAACCGAATATCGATTGCTTCCTTCTCTTCTGGATCAAGAATTTAACTATGAGCCCTACGGATAAGAGCGGTTAAATGGTTTAGGTATAACCAGACTAGATTTAACTAAGTCACAAGAGAGCGATATAAGAACTTTCCAATATACTTTCAATGATGACTTAAGTATGGTTGATGTATTAAACTCCAATGAGGAAATACAGGAAGTTATGCTTATAGGAACTGGTGGTTTCAGTGAACATACTGACGGAACGCTAATGACAGCCATCGCTACTACAAATTAACACATCTCTCAGATATTGCATCATTTAACCCATATACCGCAGTATATCGTCGATTTTCTTCCCATGAGAGATCACACCGTAGTTCATCCAGCTCATAAAATCCACCTCATACACATTGCCACTCTTCACCGCAGGCAGACATTTCCATTCATCCCTTTCGAGCAGTTCGCGCTCATCTCCAGGTTTGGCCGAGTTTCCAGTGTCAAATGTAATCAACAAGTGATCCGCATGAAGCTGACTTAACTGATCCAATCCAATGAAAATCCTCCGCTCGTGTCTTGTCCATTGCTGCACACGGGAGTGTGGAGTCAGTCCAAGATCCTGATAAATTACAGGTCCGACGTAGCCCTGCTGATCCCCATAGAGAGTAATATCCGAAGCGGATATGCGTAAAAAAGCTACAGTCTGGCCACGCATATAACGTGATAACCGACTCTTACCTTCCATTGCCTTGTCCTCATACGCACCAATTACATCTTGAACCCGATTCACCTTCCCCAACACATCAGCTGTCGATCTCAGAATGGAGCGCCAATCTTCTCCCAGATGTTCTACGTAAAATGTAGGTGCTACCTGCTCAAAGCGGTCCAGATTCCATCGATCAAATCCCTTGTCCAGCATGATAAAGTCAGGTATGTTGCCCACATTAAATTGAGCATCCTGCTGGCTTACATCAAATTCGGGTACATCATCCAACCCCAAATATTGCTGTCTCCCCCAAGAATGATGGGAGCATTGCAGTACAGGTTTTACGCCAAGAGCCAACACAAAGTCCTCCAGATACGGAGCAAAGACACGAACCTCTTGACGGTGATGACGGCGGTATAACCCAGGTGAAATACCAGCATATTGCTTGAACCGACGACCAAAATAATACTCGCTGCTAAATCCCACATTCTGTGCAATTTCATGGATGCGATCATCCGTGAGCTGCAATAGTTGCTTCGAGCGCTCCAGCCGAACCGCATTTACATATTCAAGCGGGAGCTTACCCGTAATTTTTTTGAATTGCCGAGTGTAGCTGGCTCTTGTTAGACCAATATCTGCTGCGAGCTCATCCACAGTTATCGTCTGATCATAGTGGTCGCCAATATAACGAATTGAACTTTGAAGACGGGCACGGTCATCGGGTACTTCTGTTTCGGGGGCACTCTGGCGAAGCAAGGCACGGAACCACTCCTGGAAACGAAGCTGTACCTCCCATTGATCCAGCCAATCGCCAGTGACCTGTTGACGCAGTATTTGTTCCAAGGCTTCCAGACAGGTACTCCACGGGATGTAACTGAGTTGCATAAGAGGTAATAATGTTGGAGAAACTGGACTTTGTGAAAGTTCCTGCCGCTCCTCCGTGTTTCTTCTAGACAAAGCGTTCGAAGTCTCTTCGCTTAACTCACCCACCATCAGATCAAGCTTATAATACTGCAATTCACTTTCTGTCCAAGGCGAACCTTCTATTTTAACGGATGTTCCAGCCGGAACAAACATAATCATTCCTTTTTCCAAATGAGATTCCCGATCTGAGCAAACTATTGACCCCTTCCCAGACGTTACAACAAATATGGCGTGTGAAGACGACATTCTGTATAACAAACGTTTATCAATATGAGACTTATGGTGATCTACGTATTCCATATGCTGAAGTGAGCATAGCCAGGGCTTGGGGATAAGTTGTATTATGGTGTGGCACATGTTCATCGTCCTTAACTGAGAATTATTATCATTTAAAATAGTGTATACGAAAAAAGAAAGCTCTTCAACCCTGGCTGAAGAACTTTCTTTATGAGATTATACTTATGGAGTCATTTTTTCCAAGAGATCATCAATTTTCATGGAATTCGCTGTAATCGCACCTGATTGCCAATGTGATCTTTCCATTATATATACCTGATT
The DNA here is from genome assembly GCF_984798905.1 of Paenibacillus sp. SRL342. Lineage (NCBI taxonomy): Bacteria > Bacillati > Bacillota > Bacilli > Caryophanales > Paenibacillaceae > Paenibacillus > Paenibacillus sp. SRL342. The sequence continues at coordinate 2,794,368 of NZ_OZ481790.1, read as the reverse complement.
GTTCTTAACGGCCGGAAGAGATTTCCACAATTTGCTGTCAAGTACCTTCAAGGCTTCCTTGTTCTCAGGAGAAGACCATTCACCATTGGAAGGGAAAACAATAAGATGATCTGCATCAAGTTGCGGCACGGCCTCCTCAGACAGAATTTCCTGGTATTCTTCCATCTTGCTAACCAGAGGATGAGGTGTTAGACCAAGCTCGGAATAAATAAATCCGGTAAATCGATTCTTCACACCGAACAAAGCCAGTGTGTCATCGTTAACATTCAGCCGGACAACTGCGACCGTCTCGTCTCCAACCGCTTCCTGCAGCTTCGCCTTAGCATCTGCAATCTTAGCCTCAAATGCCGCAGCAACTTCTTCACCCTTGTCCGGTTTACCTACAACATCGGCAATGGTTTTCAAAATTTGGTTCGAATCCTGCAGTACGCTCTCAGGCAGACGATACGTCGGTGCCACCTTGGAGTACATCTCATATTTCTCCATATCTACCCCACCATCTACAATGATGAGATCCGGATCATATTCCAACAAAGCTTCAATGCTCCCTGTGGTATCAAATTGAGGAACATCCAGTCCTAAATAATCCTGTACACCCCACATCGGATTATACCACTGCACTACAGGGTTAATATCGAGCGCCTTCAGATAATCTTCCACATATATTCCAGCAATCCGCTGTGGCTGAACCGGAATTGTCACATCTCCAAATTCATCCTGTACAACCCGTGTAGTAGGCTCTGTTTCGGTTTCAGTAGTATTTTCTCCAGAGGCTGCACTTTCAGTTGCAGGAGTCTGTTCCGCATCCGTAGCGGTATTTGTACTACATCCTGAAATAACCAGACCCATGAGCAGTAATGTAATCATCCACCCTTTGAAACCTTTAACTAAACCTACCATGTTACCCTTCACCCCTATGTGATCTGTTGATGTAACCGTGAGAATATTTCACATATAATGATTATCATTCTCATCGATTGCTTAGGTGAATTGTACCTTATGCCTCAGTCGACCCACAATGTACATTTGATGCTGTTTTTTTATACAAACGAAACAACCCTGTGGTCCTCCCCCGCTTATCGCAGGGGCAACCTGCCTTGACGATAACTTTCCAACAGCTTCTCCACAAAGGAATCGTTCGCCGTACTCTGTAACAATGCAGCACCAATTAAACCCATATCATCACTTACATACCCCGCTAACTCAGGTTCGCCGGTGAGAGCCAAGGTCTGTTTGAACGCCTGTTCCCTGCATGCGCGAAGCACCTCTTCTTCAGCCACCGCGGTATCTTGAGCCCATCGTTCAAAAGCTTGCATCCACTCGTCAGCAAATGCAGAGGCATCCCTTTTATCCAGGTAAATTTCCACATCCAATCCTTCGAATGTCTGCTGGGTCAGAATCCGCCCCTCGTTAAGATCCCCCAGTAGCTTCTCCACGTCTGCTTTGCTCATTGATCTCCCCTCCAGTTCATCATCATGTCAGATACATCTCAGGTATAACAAACCGCTTCATCATTCGATTAGAATCAGCTGTAAAATGATCCAATTGAAGTTCCTCGTATTCGCTAAGGATACTTTCAAAGATACGAGCAATCACACCACAATCTGCCAAAGCATTGTGCCTGTGTATTCCATCCGTATTCAGATCGTAATACCGAATCAAAAAATCCGTAGAGACGACCTCATTAATCTCAGGATGAATGTAGGTGAACATCGCTTTTGTATCGAGTACCGGGTTAGTCAACATCGGAAGCCCATACTCATCACAATGCCGCTTCAAGATGGGTAGGTCATACTCATATCCTGCTTGTGTTACAAGCACATTATCCCCAATAAATTTCAGAAATTCCTGAAATGTTTCTACGAACGATGGAGCCTCTATCATATCCTCATTCGAAATGCCTGTTAATTTTGCCACAGCTTCTGGTATAGGTTTGTTTGCACGTGCAAGTGAAGAAAATGTTGTGTTACACCGTTGACCTCTTTGGTAGTGCATCCCACCAAATTGAGTCACACTCTCCACCACGGGATTAATGCCCGTCCCTTCGAGATCAAATATGCAGTACATTCTATCCTGTAATGAAGATACGATTAGATTTTCAATAAAGTATGTATCAGGCAACAGCGTAATTTTCATCCGTCCAAGTCACTCCTCCCCACTATCATTCTGGCTAATGCATTCCTCATATATAACTCTGTCACTCCCACAATCGGGTGACCTGGACCAACTTGCGCGTTCCATCAAACTGCAACTTATAGATATCCGGCATCGTAGTCTTCTCCCAGAAATCATACCCGTAGGAAGAATCATAATGTTGTAAAATAAGCGTCATGACATCTCCATGGGTTCCAATGACTACCTTGTGACCCACATGTGTATCCAAAATTTTCTCGATCACCGCTACTGCCCTTGAGCGAGCCTGTTCACCAGACTCCCCACCTGGATACGCATACGTAGGATTACGGTACAACCGCTGCTTGGCTTCACGAAAATTATCATGCTTCACATCTGAACTCGACAACTGGCGTTCACGCAGATCTTCCTCTGTCACCACAATTCCACCTGACCGATCTGCCAGAATCTGAATCGTATCCACCGCTCGCCTGTAAGGGCTAGAATAGAACAGTTGAATCTGCTCCCCATGGAGCAGACTGGCAACCGTTCCTGCATCTAGATGACCTTGCTCTGTGAGTCCACGCTCGCGTTCTCTTCCTTCAACATATCGAGACTCCGCATGTCTGACAAAATACAAAAACGTACTGGCCTCACTCATCATCCATCCGCCAACCCTTTTTTCTTCTCAATGACAATCAGGCAGGTACTGTCTGGCAAAGGCGCAGGTTCACCATTTTCCTTCATGAAGATCATTCGTTCTCCGAGTGCTTCCGTGTACCCCTCTTGAAGGAAATGTCGGAGAGTAATAATTTCGGCTTGTTCACCCAGCGCTTCTCGAATACAGCTCTCATAGGCTGTCGGCGTGAATATACCGAACTGCTCCTGAATTTCATGCACGTATGCCTCTTCACCCCACGTATACGTGTAAAGAAATTCCATCGCATCGTTAATCGGCAATACGACCTCATCGTCTGAGATCCGCTCATATTCAATTGCACGTCCCTGAAAATCCTCTGCATACCGCTCCAGCCAGCGCATCCCATCCTCTTCCAGGAAACGAATCCGGCGCTTCTGTGCCTCCGGTTCACTCATGATCCCATCCCGAATCAGAATTCTTCCTCCAGGTGACAGCACACGGAATGAACTTCTCAGCGCTGCTACAACCGTATCGGAATTAAATCTTCGACCGTCCAGTTCAATATATGAATATAATTCATGCAGAATGGATGAAAAAATAACCGTATCCACTGTGCCTGGCTGCACATATTGCTCCAGTTGCAGGGCATCGCCTTTCATCACTTGCCAGCGATGTCCCTCACGCTGTTTTTTGCGCTCCAGCGCTTCAATGACATTGGCTGAGATATCGATACCAATCGGCTCCACTTCCGGTTTTTCCTGCTCAATCAGATCCAGCAGAATTCCTCCACCTGGACCGATATCCAGTACCCGTTTACCAACGATATAGTCGAGCAGTACTTTTTTATAATCACCGGAGCTGTTCATATCGGACAAATACGTTTCTTCGTTGTGGAAGCGGTCATAGGCATCCCGGCGCAATCCGAACAGGTCAAATAACAGCAGTACAGCCTTCTCGTATAACGGTGACTTTTCTGCTTCAATACAGAATGCAATCAGCTTCTCCGCCGCTGGAGAAAATTCAAAGGTCACAAACAGTGTATCCGGCAGATCCGCATGACGCTCAATGCGATGTGTTAGATGGGGATAGACGATCTGCTCCCCTGCCGTAATCTGTTCCCACGCATACTGTTCCAAATATTTTTCAATCATTCGTTTCTTGTAAATATTGAGCTTCTTGACGCCTTTGTAATCGTAATACATCGTATTCATCAATGGTTCGAAGCTGATATGGCGAACGATTTCAGATCGACTCTCCATGCATGCGGGATGCATGCTATCGCTGCGAAGCGTCAACAGGAACACTTTCACCATCTCTTGCAACGAAAAATCCTGCATGGCCGACTCCACATACCACAGAGTACGATGAGCCAGCGGAGCCAACGCCTGTTCTACATCCAGTTCGGTTTGGAGTTTGGCGTACGCCGTATCCATTGCCTCTCCCTGCCGAATGGATGAACTTCTTAAGCGGGATAACCGTTCCTTCACGTTCCAGTCCTCATGATCCGGTCCAGCGATAATCCAGCCTACAATTCGCTGTACCTCAGCCTGAACCTGATTCCATAACGCTCGATCAACACCTGCGATAATGCACTCATTTAGTGCCATCAGTATGGTGTGCAACTCATCTGTAGTAAGCCATCCTTTGACGATCAAGGCGTGGAGCGAAGCATTCTCGGCAAATGGAATCTCGCCGCGTATGTATTGACCAATAAGTCCATGCGTAGCAATTAGAGTACGAATAACCTCATGCCTTGGTGTGTGTGAATTCAGCGCATCATGCTCGTTTATATCCGCATTTTTACTTAAGGCATCGCCCGGAGATCCAAGTTGATTTAAACTCGTCTCCCTGCTCTTACCGATGTCATTATCCAGGTGGTCTGCCCCTGCGTATAGATCATATAACTGAGCGGACCCCACATTATGTACAAACAAGTTAACGCCCTGCTTTTGCCATACCCGCCGCTGCTCCAATGATCCGGCCTTCGCCGTCTCTGACCAGATTAATACGTCCTCCATAATTTCTCGCACCCAAAAAGAAACCTGAAGCTCCTCCAGCACGTGAAGTGTACGCTCTGTGTAGTCCAGCACCGGATTTGTTCCCTCAAGTTCGGCAATGGAATGAATGCGTTCGAGGTTAATATGGGGCTTCTCTGCTGCTGCCAGCAGTTGCAGCCATAATGGCTGGGCTTCCGGCGTGTTTCCTGACTTGTATGATTGTATGGCCTTTAATGAATGCAGCATTAATATGTCCCCTCTCTTTCTCTACCCTTATATATAAAATCATTAGATTCGTCTATAGATGTTGAACTAATCATTAACACGATAACGGAGAGGACAGAAAAAACCTGAAAAAGCGAAGCTAAAAGCTTTCTGCAAGAAAGCTGCTTCGGAAGCATATGCTTCGCCTTTATCCCCGGATTTTCCCCTTCGGAAAAGGGAATCAAAAAAATCTGGGGATAACAGCGATTGAAAGGTTATTCTGTCATCGTAGTGTCAGTGTAAATAATATGTAATTCAACTTTTATAACAGACGAATTCGTTCCTGAACAAACTTGAGCAGCTGTTCCACCTCTTGAGCAGGCAGATCCTCGTCAAGACGCGCGGCGGCAACTGGCAGCATCCAGGACTCTATTGCTACACGTGTAATCCCGGAAAGTTGCATATAATGATGGATGTAATATTTGACCAGCGATTCACGAGCCGTTTCAAACCCCATTCGTATAGCAGGATCTGTATCTTCCGGCAATGTGGCACTCATTAATATTACCCAGCTTCGAGCCACATCACCCGCAGGATCACCGGACATTCCAGTCATCCAATCAATGACCCGGTATTGATCGCCAGCCTCACTGAGCATAACATTATCAGGGTGAAAATCGCCATGACAGATCTGCTGTCTATCAGGCAATGTTGTTAAGTAAGAAAGGACTCGCGCTTGATCGTCCTCCGACAATAATCGAACATTGCGGATCGCTCCCGATAAAATCTGCTTCTGTAAGGGGAGTGTCCCTTCATCATCTCGCTCACAATGAAGTCTGTAATGGCAGTCAGCCATTTTAAACGCCAGCTGCTCTAGGAACTCCGGTTGCTGAATGATAAGTGATAACAGGGTAATCCCTTGGATTCGCTCAAAAACAATGCCAGCACGCGACGTAGTATGTTCTATCAAGGATACTGCCTGCGGGACGGGTAGTCCTTTTTTGTATGCCAGCTCACTTATTCTAAATTCATTTTGAACCGCTTCGTGAGGAAAATCCATTCGATATAACTTCATAATGTGCTCGTTCGAATAGGCATAGATTTCCGCAGTTCTTCCCTGACCAATTCGCTCCATATCTACCCTCCCTTTACTCGAACTCACTGCCTCTGACTTTGGAGAAAACCATACAATCAACCAGCGTACCTGTGCTGTCACGCCGCATCTTGCGCAGTATACCTTCCAGCGTATAACCCGCTCGTTCGGCTACTTTGGCACTTCGCACATTGCGGGCATCACAGCGGATCTCCAGCCGGTTCGCCTCCAGATGAGTAATGGCAAAATTCTCTATCCCTTTCACCGCTTCTGTCATCAAACCCTCACCAGCTCGCGATGTTCGAATCCAGTAACCGATCTCAAAACAGCGTGCATTCCAGTCGATGCGATGTAACCCGCTGCTGCCTACGAATTCATCCGTATGTCTATCACGCAAATGTAACATCATGTCGGTACGTTCCAGATATTGCAGTCTTGCTTTGCGAACAGTGACTTCTGACTCTTCCAATGAAGGAATTTTCTTGGCAAAAGGTAACCACAACCGCAGCTGCTCCGCACTCTCACGGACGGCTTCATTAACAGCCGCACCGTCCCCCCACTTCGGTGCTCGAATTGTGAGGCGTTCCGTATGGAAGCTCTCGGGTATCGTTAACATAATTGGATTAAATGAAGACGATTCGGTCATCGTTATACTTACTCCTCTACCTGAAATATGGAATCAATGATCAGCGGAAAATTATCCCTTACGGACACTGCACCGAATACGGAACGAGCGTGTACCCCCTGATCCCCAAATACCTCCATCATCAGATCCGAGAATCCATTCAGCACTTTATGATGCTCCTGATACGAAGCGGACGCATTGATAAACCCCTGCACTTTAACCACTCTCTTCACCCGATCCAGTGAACCCAGCACGTCTCGAACGACAGCGAGTACCTCCAGTCCAGCGTTCCGGGCAAATTCATATCCCTGTTCTGTTGTGAAGTCTGCTCCAACTTTACCGCGTTCGGAGGTATCAGGCCCTTTCCCGGATACATACATGATTCCATTCACAATAACGGCATTGGCATATTTCGCTGCGGGGGCGCTGGCCTGTGGTAAAATAATCCCCAGTTCATTTAATCTCGCTTCAATCATCGTACATTCTCTCCCTCTTTTAAGGTCCTCACGGAACCCGATTCATTGTATTCCTGCCTATAGACTCTTGGTGATACCTGAACGGTACGCTTGAACATCTTGCCAAAATGAGAGAAGTTACTGAATCCCGCAAGCCAGGCGATGTCCGTAATGGATTCTTCACTTTCTCGCAGCAAACGCTGTGCTTCCTTCACCCGTAACAGATTCAGATAATCACTGAAGGTAAAGCCCGTCGTTTGTTTGAACAATCGACTCAGATAATGCGGACTAATGCGAAACATGCTCGCCACCTCCGGTAATGTCAGTGGTTTCTGATAGTTCTCATTCAGGTGACGTACAACTGCCTGTGTCTTGGGGTGAAGAACCGGCTCACGATCATCGGAGCTTAACCTGCCCAGGTGTTGATTACGATAGGCATGCAGCAACAATTCAATAGCCCGGTGACGAAGCAACAGGTTGCTTCCAGGTTGAGGACGAAGCATTTCATCCACCATTTCGCTAACCATCCGTTCCAGAACCTCAGTGACTTGAGATGGAAACCTTACAATAGGAATCTCCCAGCAAAAGGGTTCCTTCAATCCTTCAACTAACTCTGCGGAAATAGCTATGGCTTCAAAAAGCTCAGGCTTCATATACAGCACCATCCGCTCATGGTCAGGCATGCCGCTCTCCAATGTCTTGTGAACCGTATTTCGGTCAACAAACACTAGGTCGCCAGCCTTTACCCGATAGGTTCGGTCCTTAATGAAATAAATACGCTCGCCAGACAACAGGTAATACAACTCATAATGATCATGCAGATGGTCATCCGTCATCGAGAAATATCCAATGCGACGATCATATTCGATGTGCAGCAAATCCGTAGGATCATGAAAATCCGCACGAAAAGGTTCTGTCATGTCTCCCTCTCTCCTTTCCATAAATTATAGCAAAATATGCGGCATTTGAAAGCGGTTACGCATAAAATGCGGCGAAAGAAGTACTCCCTTGTTATAGTCTAGAGCTATATTCAAGGAGGCGATAGACATGAGTAACAAGAAACGTTATGTATTAGTTGGAACCGGCGGCCGCGCCGAATTTTTTTATGGTGCTTTAACCCGGGATTACAGGGATACTTCCGAGCTTGTCGGCTTTTGTGATATAAATCAAGTCCGTATGAATTACGCGAATCAACTGTTGAAGGAAAAATACAATTATCCCGAGGTACCTACTTATCCTGCAGATCAGTTTGATCAGATGATTGAGAACGAGAAGCCTGACTATGTCATCGTAACGAGCGTTGACCGTACCCATCACAAGTACATCATTCGCGCGATGGAACTGGGTTGTGACGTTGTCACCGAGAAACCAATGACGATCGATGAGGAGAAATGTCAGGATATTCTGGATGCTGTCAAGCGAACTGGCCAGAATGTAAGGGTCACCTTTAACTACCGTTATGCACCGCACCATACTAAGATTCGGGAACTTATTCAAAATGATACCATTGGAAAAGTCACTTCCGTTCACTTCGAGTGGCTGCTGAATACCCGCCACGGGGCAGACTATTTCCGCCGTTGGCATCGGGACAAGCGTAATAGCGGCGGACTGCTCGTGCATAAATCTACCCATCACTTCGACTTGGTGAATTTCTGGATCGGCTCACAGCCGGACACCGTGTTTGCATTTGGTGATCTCATGTATTACGGCAGAGAAAACGCAGAAGAACGCGGTGTAACGCAGTTCTACAATCGGGCAACTGGCAATCCGATCGCAAAAGAAGATCCTTTTGCACTTCATCTGGATTCGGATGCTCATATGAAGTCCATGTATCTGGATGCTGAATCAGAAGATGGTTATCAGCGGGATCAAAGCGTATTTGGGGATGGCATCAACATTGAGGATACGATGGGTGTTCTGGTGAAGTATCGGAACAAAGCCATTCTGACCTACTCCCTCGTTGCCTACCAGCCATGGGAAGGTTACCGCATTGCCATTAATGGCACCAAAGGCCGGATTGAAATGAACATTGTGGAGCAATCCTATGTCAATTCATTGGGTGACAAAAGTAAAGAAGGTGCTTTGATCGGTAAAACGTTACGGGTTCTTCCAATGTTTGATGCGCCATATAAGGTTGAAGTGGAAGAGAAAGCAGGTGGACATGGCGGAGGTGACCCGGTTCTGCTGAACGATCTGTTTGGAGAGCCTGTAGAAGATCCGTTCCATCGTGCAGCTAACCACGTGGACGGTGCCAGATCCATTCTGACGGGTATTGCGGCCAATCGCGCTATCGCCACGGGCTTGCCTGTCAACGTCAATAATCTGGTTCGTTTCTAAGTCTCCCAGGCCTGCACTACATTATTAATTTCATTTAAAGGCTGCGCATGTTACGCAGTCTTTTTTATATTTTTATAATTAATTTGCACGAAAGTCGACTCGTTAGAAGGAGGAAATCTATGTTCTTCTCTTTAAAAAACCGCCTGATTGCCTTTATCGTTGTCCTGTTTGTCCTCGCTTTTGGCACACTCTCCTACCTGCTCTTCAAGGAATCACGCACGGTCATCCGCTCTTACATCGAATCCTCTGCTCTTGAGAAAATGGAGGAATACGGTTCATACGTAGACATGGTGCAGATGCAGATCTATGATGTCGCCTCTCTTGTTTTCAATAGTGATATGGGCAAAAACTGGGATAATGCGATCGGTGATCCGAACCTTCCCGAAGGAGAAAAGATGCTGGCCAACCTTGCGATGAGCCGTTTTCTCACTCAGGCAACCAACAGTTACACCAGCATCTCGGATGTATCCATCTATCGACGGAATGGACTGCGAATTGGCATCGAGAATCAGGTAGTCTATGACCCTGCCTTTGTACAAGAATCCTGGTATACGAATTTCTACACGTTGGGAGAACGCTGGTTACCTGCACACACTGATCAACAGGAACGTGTCAGAGATCATGGTAATCCGGTGGTCAGTCTGCTGATGCCCATTGGCACCTTTCATCATGCTACAGCGCAGAATGTCATGAAGGTGAATGTCAGTGAATCTTATTTTCTGGAACCGCTCCGGCGCATACATCTTGCGGAGAATAGCACTATTTTTCTACTGGGCGAGCAAGGAAATCCCATTCTTTCACAGCAGGTAGACGCGTTAGGTGCTATAGCTACCGCAGAGATCGATCGTATTCGAAACAGCCCGCTCAAATCCGGTGTAACATACCTCACGAACCAGGAAGGACAGAGAGACATCCTTGTATTCAAGAAACTGGGACGTACCGGCTGGATGTTGGCGGGTCTGGCCCCCGAAAAGGAAATGTACCTCTCTCTCCATAAGCTCCAAAGCACGATTGTGGTCGTGACGATTGCCCTGATTCTGGTCTCCCTCTTGGCTGCTGCATGGTTATCCCACGGCGTAACCAAACCTTTGACCAGACTGGTACTGGCGATGAGACAGGTTCAACGAGGTGCTTTTGACCAAGCGGATTCACTTCTGCCTCCGGATAAAAATGTAAAAAGTGAGATCAGTTATGTGATCTTCACTTTCCGTTATATGATCAGCCAGCTGCGCCAGCATATCCAGAATGAATTTGAACTGAAACTTCTTCGCCAGCAAGCAGAGTACAAAGCACTTCTCATACAGATTAATCCACATTTTATGTTTAATACTCTGGAGCTGGTAAGCAGTCTTGCCATTCAGCGCCGAACGGATGATACGGTTCAGGTCATTGAGGATTTGGGTAAAATGATGCGCTTTTCTATCAACACCAATGACGACCTTGTTCCCCTAACCGAAGAGCTGGATTATGTACAGCGTTATATCTCCATTTTGCAGACCCGTTTCGGACATAAGCTCAACATTTCGATAACGACGGAAGGCACACTGAACACCTTGGTCATCATCAAGTTTATTCTTCAACCACTTATTGAAAATGCAGTGAAATACAGCTTCCAGCATCAGACGACAGCTCAGGTACGGATACGGGTTAACCGGATGTATGATCGTCTGCACGTCAGCGTTTCAGACAACGGACCGGGTATTCCAGCAGAAATCATCCAAAAGTTGCAACATCCGGTTGCTCCCTCCTCATTGGAATCCATATTGCATAATGAAGGCTGGCATATTGGACTGGGCAATGTCATTGCTCGTTGCCGTCTGCATTATGGTGGCTTGTTCACGGTCCATATGGAGAACGATGAGCGCGGAGGCGCATGTATTGAACTGATTCTACCCTTACAGGAGGAATATGATGTACAACGTATTAATCGCAGATGACGAGATCGAAGTTCGCGAAGGCTTGAAATTGAAAATCGATTGGCATGGCATGGGTTTTGTCATAACAGGAGAAGCCTCTAATGGGATTGAAGCGGATGAACTTATGAAATCTGAACATTTTGACTTGCTGATTACCGATATGAACATGCCTGTCATGGATGGCGTGCGATTACTGGATGCCTGCCGCAGTTATAACCCTTCCATTCAGATTATCATTATCACGGGTTATGAGGATTTTCAATATGCCAGAGCGGGGGTCCGCAGCCAGGTGATGGATTATTTACTGAAACCTGTAACCCGGGATGAACTGAAAGCCACATTAGGCAAAATCAAAGCGGATCTGGATGAACAACGTAAAGTTCGAGGTGATTCCGAATTGCTGCAATGGCGACTCTCTCAGTATTACCGGGAAATGAAGGAACGTTTCCTTCTTGATCTCGTCAAAGGCAATCGCCTACCGCCTTCCTCCATGCCAGAACGGCTCAGATTATTCCATCTCGAATCATGGCAGGATCAGAAGGTCTGTTTTATCACCGCCAGTATAAGTCACTCGAACAAGCAGGATATTCGAAATGATCGATTACACGAGCAGATGCATCTTCCTTTCGAAATGGTATGTTACGAAATCGCCCAGTCTGATTCAGAACATGTCCAGGTTTTTCATGATTCGGCACACGGAGGGATCATGCATTTCATGGTACAAGACGGTATGCAGCACGAATTCATCCCACAGCTCACGAGACATACGGCATCTGTTTTTTCCATGGAACTCAAGATTGGGGTGGGAATTTCTGTATCTGGGCTTGAGCACTGGAAAGAAGGTTATATCCATTCCCTTCTGGCATGGAATTCAGCTGAACGGGCTGGCATCGGTCCAAATCCTCAGGCAGGAACAGACCATAGTCCATTACTACCTGAAGAAACGACACGCAAGCTGCATCGTTGCCTCATTCGAGGGGAATTGGACTCCTTCCGCAGCATCATCCGCAAGGAACTTCACGAGGCATTCCAGCTTTCTCCCTCCCGAATGACACGAAGTATTTTTCAAATTTCATTGTTGATGGATTTTCCTATCGCCCCGGAATGGATACTGTGGCTAAAGACGCCAGATCAAGCAGAACGCTTATTAATGCAATGGGCTCAAGACTTCCTGAGTCAACAACTCCCCTCGGAAGATAGGGATGGGACGGTTATAGAGTTAGCCAAGCGATATATTGAGGAGAACTACATGCAGGAGCTAACGTTGACGTTACTCGCTGAACGATTTAACTATTATCCTACCTATTTCTCCGAATTGTTTAAGGAAGGTGCAGGTACCTCTTTTATTCAATATGTGACGGGTGTTCGGATGAAACACGCCTTGCAACTGCTGAAGGAAACCCAATTAACCGTGTGGGATATTACAGAACTGACCGGTTTCAGTTCACCAAGTTATTTCAGCTCGAAATTCAAAAGAATGTTCAACATGAGTCCTTCAGACTATCGCTTGCAGCATTCCGAAAAAATCGATAGTCATGATCCGAAGAAATGAGATTCAAGCGGCTCCCCTTCCCCGGTATGATGTGGTTACCAAGAGAACGCTATATGTTGTAAGCGGATTCATATTTGGTAACCATTATTCTTAACCATTCAGAAGGGAGGCACATGATGAGAAAACAGACCAAACCCTTATACGGTCAGCAGAATACTACAGCCTACTTGTTTCTTCTGCCCTGGCTGATCGGACTCTTCTGTCTGACACTTGGACCGATGGTTGCGTCCCTGTACTTATCCATGACCAAATTCAATCTGCTGTCATCACCGACTTGGACTGGACTTAGCAATTATGTTCACATCTTTACCGAGGACGATACTTTTCGCAGGTCACTCGGGCTGACGTTTTATTATGTTTTTCTATCTGTTCCACTAAGGCTTGCTTTTGCTTTACTGGTGGCGATGGCACTGAACAAAGGTATTCGAGCCCTTGGCATCTACCGGACCGTATATTACATCCCTTCTCTATTGGGCGGCAGTATCGCGATTGCAATCGTCTGGCGTCAACTTTTTGAGGGGAACGGTCTGGTCAACCAGTTTTTAAGCTGGTTTGGTATCTCAGGTCCATCCTGGATTGCGCATCCGGATTATGTAGTCTATACCATCATCACACTATCCGTGTGGCAATTCGGGTCTGCCATGGTCATCTTTCTTGCGGGCCTGAAGCAGATCCCGGCAGACTTATATGAAGCGTCCGATGTCGATGGAGCGGGAAAGATACGTCAATTTTTCGGAATTACCCTGCCCATGCTCTCCCCCGTTATCTTTTTTAACCTGATCATGAGCATGATTAATTCATTCCAGGCGTTTACACCAGCTTACGTGATCGGAGATGGCCGCGGGGGTCCACTCGACGCAACAATGTTCTATACCTTGTATCTGTATCTGAAAGGTTTCTCGTTCTTTGATATGGGTTATGCTTCGGCTCTGGCTTGGATCATGTTGGTCATTATCGGGGTATTCACCGCAATCGTCTTTGTTACATCCCGATTTTGGGTGTTCTACGGGGACAATCAGGAGGGGAGGTAATGCATATGCCAATCAAACGACAACTGGTTCAGGCCGGGAGGCATGCCGCCATTATACTCTTCGGTCTGCTGATGTTATATCCAGTACTATGGTTGATTCTCAGTTCGTTCAAACCGAACCATCTCATTTTCACCAGTAGCAATCTTTTCCCTACCAGTTTCACGCTGGAGCACTATATTAATGGCTGGAAAGGTCTGCAAGGTATCTCCTTCGGCCGTTTCTTCGGCAACTCCGTGCTGATCTCGGTCATGAGTGTGTTAGGTAATGTGATCTCCTGTTCCCTTGCAGCCTTTGCCTTCTCCAGATTAAAGTTCAGATTCAAAGGCCTGTGGTTCAGCATGATGTTGGTCACAATTATGTTGCCTTACCATGTTACTCTGGTACCTCAGTACATTCTCTATAATGAGCTTCAATGGATTAATACGTATTTCCCGCTGATTCTGCCTAAGTGGCTTGCGCAGGATTCTTTCTTCATCTTGCTTATGGTTCAATTCATACGTGGTATACCGCGGGAGCTGGACGAGAGTGCAAACATTGACGGTTGCGGGCAATCACAGATCTTTTTCCGAATCGTAGTGCCTCTGCTCGTTCCGGCCCTGATTACAACAGCGATCTTCACCTTCCTGTGGAGCTGGGATGATTTTTTCAGCCAGATGATCTATCTGAGCAAAATTGATCTGTTCACCGTGCAACTGGGCATCCGATCTCTCTTCGATCCGTCAGGACAATCCGATTGGGGTGCATTACTCGCCATGTCCACCCTGTCACTGCTTCCCGTGACCATCATCTTTTTACTGTTTCAGCGATATTTCCTTGAGGGCATTGCAACAACAGGTCTGAAGTAACAACATGCTTCTCATATCAATAGACAGGGGGATTAACCATGATCAAACGTTTCATGATTGGTATGATCACTTCACTTTTGTTATTCGTAACAGCTTGCTCTGGAACCGACCATACAGGGGCTAATGATAATGCAGGCAATGGTAATGATAATGGAACAACCGAGGGCGGACAGGTCGAACTGCGCATCATGTGGTGGGGTGACCAGAAACGGGCAGATATTACGAATGAAGCGCTGAAGATCTTTCAGGCAAAACATCCGGATATTAAAATTTCAGGTGAGTTTGCACCTTCCTCCGGGTATTTCGACAAGCTAAATACCCAGTTGGCATCAGGCACAGCACCGGACCTCTTTTTCCTTGGTGGAAATGTCGTGGATTATGCCAAAAAAGATGTCCTGCTTAACCTGGACCCATATGTTGGCAACGAACTGAATCTGGACGGTATGGATGAAACCATGATCGAATATGGACGTCTCGACGGGAAGTTACAACATATTTCTGCCGGTGCAAACGCACGGGGAATTGTTATTAACAAGGCACTCTTTGAAAAAGCCGGCGTGCCTTTGCCAGCTTCGGATTGGGACTGGGCAGAGTATGCCTCCATCAGCAAGGAGTTGTCCGACAAGCTCGGAGACGGCTTCTATGGAACGTACAATTTTACCGTCGACGGGATGGATATTTATCTAAAACAACGGGGTAAACAACTGTATGACATGAAAAACGGTACACTTGGATTCGCCAAGGAAGATATTCTGGAATGGTTCCAATATTGGGAAAGGACTTCGGCATCCGGCGGTGTAGTCACACCGGAATTGCAGGTATCCAACCCGCATGATGACACCAGTAAGTCCCTGTTGATCACAGGCAAAGCAGCCATGACTCTACTGCCATCCAACCAACTCGCTGCATTCCAGAGCTTGACGGAAGATCCTTTGGTGCTGCTCCCTGTACCACGAGGCCCTAAAGGAACGGGTGTTGTATTTGAATCCAGTCAGGGATTATCAGGTTACGCAAATACCAAACATCCGAAGGAAGTGGCCATATTAATGGACTTCTGGATTCATGATCCTGAAGCAGCCAAAATCCTCGGTAATGACCGTGGTGTGCCCGTTACGGAAGCCAACCGAAATCTTCTTCAGGAAGGTGCAGGCCCTGTGGAGGAGATTGTCTATAATTATACGAGCCTTGTCTCCGAGGCTACGAAGACTGAACCTTTTGACGTAAGTTACAATCCTCCGGGATTTGCAGAGTTCTCCAAGTTAGCTCAAACGACGAATCAGGAGATCGGATTTGGACGAAAAAGTGTGGAGCAAGCTGTCTCCGACTTCTATAACGGTACCGTTCGGATCTTTGAATCGAATCAATAAGCAGACGCTACAAGGAGGGACAAATGACAGAAGATATACTGAATCGGCTGCGCAACATTTCGATAATGGATCAAGTTCAGCCAGTTAAACCGGAAGATCAGCAGTTATTACAGGAATGGCATGCGTCGGGTATTCGGTTTGCGGCATCGGGTGGTCGAATGGAAGCTACGTATTATGCGGCAGTGGAGAAATTGCTTGCTTGTATCCTGCCCATGGGAGACAGTGATCCCATTTTACAAGAAGGTGGCATCTATCTGGGATGTTGGTTAGAGAGCACAGGTACCATCAATGCGGAGCTGCTGTCTCGCCTGCTGCCTTCCGTATCCGAAACAACGCACCTCGCATTTGCCAAGCAGCAAAGAGATGATGGATTGCTTCCGTATAAACTCACGGCAAACGGGCCATCATTCAGGCAAATCCAGTTGGTCACTCCGCTGGCACGCAGTGTATGGAACCACTATCAGCTTCATGGCAATCATGGCAAGCACTCGTCTTTCCTGAATACGATGTATAAGGCTATGGTTCGTTACGATGAGTGGATTGCCCACAACCGTAATACCCGAGGAACCGGCTGTGTAGAGGCCTTCAGTACGTTTGACACCGGACATGACTTATCCCCGCGTTTCTGGCATGTTCCGGATACACCTTATATGAATGATGCTTCTGCCTATCACCCGGATTCTCCAATTCTGCCTTTTCTGGCACCTGATCTAACTGCCAATATCTATTGTCAGCGCATGTATCTGTCCCGCATAGCTGAAGAACTGGGAGAATCGGAAACGGATTGGAAAGCAAAAGCCGAGTCCAGCCTGGAAAGTCTCTTTCGTTATTGTTACGACGAACAGGATATGTTCTTCTATGATCGGGACCGCAATGACGAAATGGTCCGAGTCCAATCCGATGTGCTGCTTCGCGTGATGGCCTGCGAGGTGGGCGACCGTGAATTGTTTGATAACCTACTGCGTCGGTACCTGTTGAATACAAGCAAGTTTTTCGCTAAATACCCGTTTACATCGATTTCAATGGATGATGCCAGATTTGATCCCTTTTCCTCCTATAACAGCTGGGGAGGGGCATCCAATTTCCTGAGTCTGATCCGGGCACCACACGCATTTGAGTATCATCACCGATATGTGGAGCTAACCTGGGTAATGCAGCCAATCTTGTCCGCGCTATCCAAAGATAAGCGATTTGGTCAGGTACTAAGCCCATGGACCGGAGAACAAGGTTTTACCGAGACTTACTCACCCTCCATCCTCTGTCTCCTTGATTATGTGGAGCGATTATGCGGAATTATGCCTGTTGGATCGAATCAGCTCTGGTTTACCGGACTGCTCCCCGCCGATATGGATTATGGTGAGATCGTATCTGGTAACACGGCTTATAGCCGGAAAACCAATGGACTAAGATATGAATTGGTCAACACGCCAGATCGCATGACGGTATATCTGGAAGGCAAGGTTCATCTGGACGGCCCGTCAGGGATTCGGCTTGTAACGGATCATAGTGGGCATCTGGAGGCAGTCATCGGAATGACCGTTCGTACCGTCGAGGGGGAGCTTTACTATCAAGGGGAGTGTATCCCGATTCGGATCAAAGGAAATGAAATGCAGCGTTACGCTGATGGAAATTTGAAAACTGAACGCGATATTGGCATCATCCATCCTACGTATCGTTAATTGTTTGTATGTAAAAGCGCAAGTTGCGGAGGGTTACTGCCCCTAAACTTGCGCTTTTCCCTTTTGTGTATTTACATTTCATTATTTCTTATTGATAAGGACACAAGATAGCAATTGTCTGCCACTGTGGAAATCATTCTCTCTCTGGTTACAAAGGAGATGAGTTTCGCCTTACACCTTCCGGTTCCACGCCGGGTGACGATAAAATTCAATCGTATCAATATAATTCACCGTGAACTGCTGTTCCACATCCGACAGGTTCAACAGCTTGCGGTCGATTTGCTTCATCCCCATGACCACATCGTGCCTGAGCAGGTCCATCGCAATTTTGCCTACAAACCCGCCTTCCATCTCTTTATGTTTGGTACGAAACTCTTCATTGTAGATCAGTTCAGGTGTGAATGCCGCTTCAACAAATGCATTAACAAGCGTAAGCTCATTACCATCCATCTGTACTGCCAGATAATAATTGCCACGCTCATCCTGAATGAGGTCTTTATACATCTCTACGATCATGTGAATCACTCCTCTATTATAAAATGAAACCCCGTTAGCCGTAACGAACATGGGCTATCAAACGTACACCTTCCTACCCCGTTCCTTCATATACTAGGTATAAATGGCGAACGGAGGAATACTTATGAGCTGGCAGCATCTCCATACTGGAAAAACACTTCAGCAGCGTCTGGCAGAACTCCAGGGGCACCTTGCAGAACTGAATACTCCACTCTCCGGCTTGGAACCGGGACGTATTCGTCGTGTCTATCCAAGGCAGTTTATCAAAGTAAACCGGCAGTTATTCATTCCACTCAGTCTGAATTCCATTCGGGTATTCGATATTCCTCGAACACGGCAGGGCGTCAGAGTGGGAATCCGCACGACTTTCCCTTCCAGGAATGCATTTAACAATATCAGACTTGTGGGCGTGGGACTGGATTATCTTGAACTCCAGGGAAAAGGCAGAGTTCCTTCCCGTATTTTATTTCCTCTCTCCAGCGTCGAGTCGATCTATCGACCAACCGTCGGAAGAAAAAAACTGAAACGACCTTGTAGGCGGAAGTAAAGCTGGTTCTTTTTGCAAGCCATACAAAGGTTCCCAAATGTCTGCATACGGGTGCTCCCTTCCAATATATAATTATACCCCATGCAACCACTCATCTGCTGAAGAATCATTTTATGTCAAAAAGCGGTGAGAACAGAACTGCTTCTGTATCTCACCGCTCAGCCAGTTACGGATCAAGCTGACCCTTCACATGTGTACATCAGATTCCTGTCCATACATCCTTGGCATAACGACCTTCCTGCTGGAGCTGATTAAGCCAGTCTTCTGCTTCTTTCGCGGACTTGCCATGAATATCAGCGTATGCCTGCTGGAGTGTAGCTTCCACATCAGGTGCCATCTTGCTGCCATCACCGCAGATATACAGATGCGCACCCTCTTCAAGCAAAGGAATCAGATGATGGGCATCATCTCTCATCAGATGCTGTACATAACATTTCTCCTCCCCGTCTACACGGGAGAAGGCCGTATGAAGTTTCACAAGCCCTTCTTGCTGGGCTGCTTCCAATTCATTTTTGTACAGATAATCATGCTTGGGATTCCGGCATCCAAAGTACAGATGGGCTTCGCCAACCTCTTGGCCTTGTTCCTTCAATACATGCCTTGCCTGCAAGAAACCTCGGAATGGAGCAATACCTGTACCCGGACCTACCATGATGACGGGAACCTGTGCATCCTCCGGCAGTTGGAACCCGGATTCCGGTGTCCGCGTGAACATCACGATCTCGTCACCCGACTTCAGGTTAGCCAGATAGTTGGACGCAATACCTTTGTACTCTCCCTGCCCACTCCATGCCGGGGCACGCACAACACTGACCGTAATACTCGCTTGATCGGGCTGAACACGCGGTGAACTGGAGATCGAATAATATCTGGCTTTTAATGAAGGCAGTAATTCAAGGAAACGCTCAAACGGCAGTTCACATGCCTCATATTTCACCAGATAATCCAGCATGGAGATCCGTTTGTTCCGC
The DNA here is from genome assembly GCF_984798905.1 of Paenibacillus sp. SRL342. NCBI lineage: Bacteria > Bacillati > Bacillota > Bacilli > Caryophanales > Paenibacillaceae > Paenibacillus > Paenibacillus sp. SRL342. The sequence goes on along the minus strand of NZ_OZ481790.1, from coordinate 2,774,481 downwards.
ACTTCATCCATATACACAGATTCATCAAGCAGCGCTTCAAGCTCCTTCTTATGCGGTGGACATACGGTGTATGCTGCCATTTCTCTCAGTTGCGCACGAGTTGCCGCTTCCTGAAGCTCAACGCTATGACTAAGCAGATCATACAGGTTAACCGGTTGATGCAGCGGCAGATGCGCGGCACTTCGACCGGATGCATCCAGAACCAGATGCTCCGTTCCGGTGAATCCATAACGACGCAATACACGTTCCACCAGCTCCGGTGGATTCTGCGGCAGAATACCCAGATGATCCCCTTCCTTGTAGGTTATGCCTTCAGGCAATTTGATCTCCAGGTGACGTGTACTGCGTTCACTGCCTGCGTCGTGAAGCTCTCTGTTCTCCAGTACTTCCGCTACATGTGCATCATACGTATCCGCAAGCGGTGTTACGGCGAGCCCACTGACAAACTGTACAGATAGTGAACTGCGTTCGCTATTGGAGCTTGTGTTCAGTTTCAGTCCCATCGTTCGTGCGAGATCCGGCCATAATTGCTCCGTCCAATCCCCCACCTGTTTCTCAAAATCACCGCTGGCATCTGACTCACCCAGCGGTGATAACCGCTCTGCTCCTCTGGAAGATAACTGTTCATCTATTAAACGCGGAATACGCTGATAGGTGCTGGCCCAGTTGTGGTCACCGCATCCAAGAACGGCGAAACGCACACCTTTGAATTCATTGGCATCCGCATGTTCAATCCACTCGACAAACATCTTGGCATTACTTGGCGGCTGACCGTTATAGGATGCACTGACAATAATGACGGCACCCTCCTTTGGTAGTTTGCCAACACGATCATCCAGCGTAGCGACCTCACTCCGGAAACCCTGATATCTGGCGGTATCCGCAATTTCACGTGCAATGCCTTCAGCGGTACCCAGATTGGAACCGTACAGAACAAGCATCGGTGTGTGGTGGGCATTCGCTGCATCCGGCTCCGTTCTTTTGGCAACCGGCTTTGGTTCTTCGACCGCTACACCCGGAACGGCCATGACTGGCTGCCCCCCACGCGCACGTACCCGAATTGTGAAGTTATCCGGTTTAAGCGTCAGCGTTTCTTTCACCTTTAACTGATAATCAGAATGATCTATGAAGTCAAAATGCTTCAATACCATGCCCAGTACCAGCGTTGCTTCCTGAAGTGCAAACTGCTGACCAATGCAGGCCCGTTGACCGTTACCAAAAGGTTTGTAGGCATCATGCGGCACTTTGCTCGGATCTTCGAACCGTTCCGGGCGGAATTCCTCTACGTCGTCTCCCCAGGCTTCGCGGTCGCGATGCAGTTTGGGAATAAGTACACTAACGCTGTCTCCTTTTTGCAAAGGATATTGACCCGCAAGTACCGTGTCCTCTTTTGCATACAGAGAAAATGCCGGGGCCGTTGGCCATAACCGCAATGCTTCGTTCAAAACCATGCGGACGTACTTCAGATTGCGAACCTGGTTGTACGTGGGAACCGGATCTTTCAGAATCTGATCCACCTCAGCTTGGGCTTTAGCCAGCGTATCCGGATTCTTCATCAGATAATAAACGGCGAAGGATAACAGCCCACTTGTGGTCTCATGTCCAGCAATCAGGAATGTAATAATCTGATAACGGATGTTCTCATCATCCAGTGTTTCTCCTGTCTCGGGGTCCTTGCCGCTGAGCATGTGGGACAACAGATCATCTGCGCCTTCCTGCGGTTTCTCTTTGCGTTCGGCAATAATGTGATCCACCAAGGAGAACATGGAACGGATATCCTGTTCAAACTGTTTCTTTTTGGTGATCATTAGCTTGTCTTGCAGACGTAGTCGCTGCAATGAACTCATGGATTCATCCAACGCACGAACCATGCTCGTAATGAATGGATGTGGTTCTTCCCGATAGAAGCTGTTAAACCGGTAGTTGAACCCACACAGGCCAATCGTGTCGAGCGTAAGACGTGTCATATCATCCGGAACGTTAACTGTCTCATCCGGGTTCAATCGTGACCATTTCTGAACCAGCTGCACAGCCAGATCAATCATTTTGTTGTGATATCCCTGCATCGCACGTTGACTGAAACTTGGCAGCAGTACGTTATGGGCTTTTTTCCAATTTGGCTCCTCGGTCCAACTCGTAAATAGTCCATCTCCTGCAAATGCACGAACCTTCGCAAGGGGTGCCCACACACGTTTGTCGAATTTGGATTCATCTGTTACCTCGGCGACCAGTTCGTGACCTGAAATATACAATTCACTTCGCCCGGGGTACTCCATACGAAAGATCGGTCCGTATTCTTCCGCAAGTTTCACCAAGGATTGCACCGGCTCTTCAAAATTCAATTGCGGCAGATTGCCCAGTGGGCCAAATGTTTTTGGTTGAGGCACTGAAATTGGTGGCATGACACTCACTCCTTCTTTCCAAGTTAAGAGTTCTACAACTAAAAAATAATGACTTGATTTACAGACTTGATTACACTTACTCTTCAGATCAACAGATTCAAGTTATTTTTTGCACTTTTTTATATTTCATCCAGATAACGACAAAACCATCAAAGAACTAACTGACCGGAATGGTATATTGGTCATTTTTGATTAAAAAAAATGGAGGACTTCGTTATCTTCTTTTACCCTAACATTTCCAGTTCCAATCTTCAACAGTCCCAAAGTCATAGGACCTCAGGACAGTGATTAAGGGTTACTTATGATTTCTTTAACAGAATCTGAATTGCCGACTCCATCTCTAATGGAGCAACTGTCGTTTCATAACGGCCATGGACGTTACCACTTCGGTCAATCAGGAATTTGGTAAAATTCCATTTGATCCCGTCCCCTTGATACAATTCTGGATGCTTCTCTTTCACAAAGCTGTCCATCCACTCTCCTTCCTTCGTGTCCAGATCATAACCTTGAAATGGCGCTTCTGTAGTCAGATAACGAAACACAGGATGCATCGATTGCCCAACGACCTCAACCTTCTCCAAAATCGGAAAGGATATCTGAAACTGACTTCTGCAATACTCAGCTACCTCAGCGCTACTACCAGGTTCTTTGTCGTTAAACTGGTTGCACGGGAACGCCAGAATCTCCAGCCCCTGATCACCATATTTCTCATACATCTGCTGAAGTTCACTGAATTGGCGGGAGTAGCTGCACCGACTTGCTGTATTCACAATAAGCAGTACTTTCCCTTTAAAAGCAGAAAAATCACCCTTATGTCCATCCATAAACGGAACTTGGTAAGAAAATATACTCATCTGTATTCATCCTCCTCTTTCTCTTTTGTATCTCATATGAATTCTCTCTTGAGATGGATTATACACCTCCATCATTAATAGGTGAAATATATAATTGATATAATTATAATAGTTTTTAACTATAATAGATAAAATAAAAAACTGCCCTTAGCAGTCAAATACTGCATCTCGGACAGTTATCAAAATCATGATGTGCCATAACACTCGACACCGTTAACCCATAATTAAACCATATACAATGCCTGGTCCGTGTACGCCAATGGTTAAATCATTTTCAATATCGGAAGATCGGCTTGGCCCTGAAATAAAGTGGATGCCTGCTGGAAGATTCTCTCTTCCCGCTTCGTCAAATCGATCCAGCGTCTCACCCAGTCTGGTGTACAGTCGATCTACTGGAATAATGATGATGAGTACCGTAGGCAAAAGACTGACTGAACGACCTTTTTCTGGTGAAGAAAGCACAGTAACCGAGCCTGTGTATGCTGTTGCATAATCCGCCATAACCACACCGATATCAGCCTCGGCTGCCCGAGCCTTCCAGTTCTCATCCGCCTGACTATTCCACACTGAGATCTGTACGTCCGGAAGCTGCTCTTCCAATCCGAGATCCTGTAACGCCTGTTCATTCTGCCGAATGATATATTTGGCACTCAGTTCATGAGATTTGTTGGCTATAAATTGAGACACTTCTTCCATGTTCTGAACCCGGGCAATGTGTGCGCCTACACTCACAAAGTTATCCGTAAATGCTTGAATACGCTTCTCTTCATCCCATTCCAGTTCAGTCCAAAAGTCGGGTGCTCCCCGAAAGGGTTGGGTCGGCGCATGGCGTTGCCTTGGTCTCTTCAATTTCGAAGCAATGTCATTCATGAACTGCTCCTGTTTCTCCATGGACTTCTTCTCCAATTGTGCCAGCCATTGCTGATGTTCAGTGACCATGCTTAGTACCCTCCCCTTCCTCTCGTTCACGAATAATTTGCTCCATGCGACTGCGAACAGAAGAATCCATGGCCGGTTGCTCTTGGTTCAGTTCCTGATCCAGCTTGTTCCATTGTTGCCGGAAGGATTTCTTGGCGAGGCTTGGCGCAACCCGATAATTGTTCCAGCCTTTAAGTGGTCCCAATTTGAGAGAAATGCCGTTGTTGCGTACAACTGCCTTCTGCCCGATCTGTCCCAGACGTATGGCCGCACTGAAACGTTTGGAATTGGATACAACAGCGGCAAATCCCTTCATGCCCATGCTTTCCATTTTGTTTCCATGGCCGTCTTCCACTTTACGCCTACGTAAATAAACGAGCATATCATGCAGCGGAATTTTAACTGGACATGCTTCATAACAGGCTCCGCACAGACTCGAAGCACCCGCAATATCGTTCCATTCATCAATGTTGCCATTGAGTGCAGGTGTCAGTACCGCGCCAATCGGACCACTATAGGTGCCACCATAGGCATGACCTCCAATATGACGATATACTGGACAAGCATTCAGACAAGCACCACAGCGAATACAATTCAACAACTCCTGGAATTCAGGATCACCAAGCTGTAGGGATCGACCGTTGTCCACGATAATAATGTGCATTTCATCCGGTCCATCTCCATCCGCTGTACGACGCGGACCTGTGATGCCTGACATGTACATCGTTAGTTTCTGACCTGTTGCGGAGCGTGGTAACAAGGTTGCCATGACCTCCAGATCCGTCCACGACGGGATGATTCGCTCCATGCCCATCAGTGTAATCTGCGTTTTGGGAACAGTGGATACCATACGGGCATTACCTTCATTTTCGAACAAAACCATGGAACCTGTCTCTGCAATCGCAAAATTGCAGCCGGTCATGCCGATATCTGCTTCGAGGAACTTCTCGCGCAGCTTTTTGCGAACAAATCCGGCAAGTACCGTTGTATCCGGCTCCAGAATTTCACCCGCTTCCTTGGATAACAACTCGGCAATCTGGTAGCGGTTCTTATGGATGGCTGGAATGACAATATGAGATGGAGCTTCGCCTGCCAACTGAATGATATATTCACCCAGGTCCGTCTCGATGGCTTCAATGCCCGCCGACTCCAGCACATGATTCAGATGCACTTCCTCCGACACCATCGATTTGGATTTCACCACCGTAGAAGCCTGTTTATGCGCCGCAATATCCAGCGCAATTGCCGCTGCTTCCACCGATGTATCTGCAAAATGAATATGAACCCCGTTCGCACGGGCGTTATTCACAAATTCATTTAGGTAATAATCCAGATATGCAATTGTGTGCAGACGAATCTGACGGCCACGCTCCCGCCATTCATCCCAATTTCCATGTTCTTCTGAGGCAGACTTCTTCCCGTTACGCAATCGTTCTGTCGTGAATTTGACCGCTTTACGCAGAAAATCATCATTCAAGGCCAGTCCGGCACGTTCTTTGACCGTCGTATCCATAACTCCCGGTTGGCTCATCCTGTTCGCACCCCCTCATACAGTAGTTCCGCCAGATGCATCACACGCACCGGTTCATTCCGATAACGCAGATTACCTGCGATATTCATCAGACAGGCCATATCCAGCCCAACCAGTACTTCGGCTTGTGTCTCTTTGACATGATCGACTTTCTCCGTCACCATCGCTCCTGAAATATCGGACATTTTGATGGCAAACGTACCTCCAAACCCACAACAATCCTCAGCAAATGGGAGTGGAACCAATTCCAGTCCTTTCACCTGAGAGAGCAGCGCCATCGGTTCATCCTTTACACCCAGCAAACGGCTACCATGACAGGATGGATGATAGGTTACTTTGTGCGGAAAATGTGCGCCCAGATCGGTTATCCCGAGTACTTGAACGAGGAATTGAGTAAACTCATAAGCTTTGGCTTCCAATCGTTTTGCCTTCTCCAACCATACTGGTTCATCCGCGAACAGTTCGGGATAATGATGAATCATGTACGTACACGATCCCGAAGGACATACCACAAAATCACTGTCGTCAAACGCTTCAAGAATGGTCTTGGCCGCTACCCGAGTCTCATCCCAGTACCCGCTATTGTAGGAAGGCTGACCGCAGCAGGTCTGATTCGGCGGAAAATCCAGCCGAACACCATGAGCCGCGAGCAATCTGACCATAGCCTCCCCCACTCGGGGATAGATGGCATCGCTGAGGCAGGTAATGAATAAGGAGACCTTCATAATTACACGCTCCTATTAACTGATTAGTAGATGAATTGACTAAGAATATTTACACTGGACACTCCGATGACAGAATAACCTTCCGATCGCTGTTATCCCCAGATTTTTTAATTTACTTTTGTAAGGGTAAAATCCGGGGATAAAGGCGCAGTATATGCTTCCGATGCAGCTTTCTTTCAGAAAGCTTTTAGCTTCGCTTCTTCAAGTTATTTCTGTCCTCTCCGTTTCGTGTAAATGTTTAGTTCAATTAATATAAGTAAATTCTAAAATCTTAAACTGTAATGATCCCTATGTTGTATCCGCTCAACCGGTCTGTCTGTTCAGCCTCCAATGGCTGATCGGTAACGATCATATGGACTGCATTTAACCCGGATACCCGGGCGAAAGCACGGACACCAAATTTACTGGCATCTGCAAGTAAGATGACCTGATCGGAAATGCCAACCATCTTCTGCTTCAGCCTTGCCTGGAGTTCATTGGATTCACTGATTCCGCCACCTTCGAGATGTACACCTTTGCACGACATAAACATTTTATCCACGTGATACGTTTCCAGAGAACGCTCCGCCAGCGGCCCAACAAAAGATAACGAGCGCGATGCCAGCTGCCCCCCTGTTGAGATGACCTCAACCTTGTCACGGCTGCTGAGTTCAGTGGCGATTTGAATCGAATTGGTTAAGACCGTCAGCGGGAAATCCGGCATATTCGCTGCCATATAACCTGCCGTTGTGCTGGCATCCAACAGAATGCGATCACCCGGATTAATCATCGCCAGAGCCGCTTGTGCAATCCGCTTTTTCTCTTCCGCATGTGTTGTCTCCCTGATCCGGTAAGGGATCTCCGGTTGATCTTCCTTCACACTCACTGCACCACCGTGAGATCGGCGCAGTCGCCCTGCCTGTTCCAGCCGATCCAGGTCCCGCCGGATGGTTTCCTCCGTCACCCGGCAGCGCTCACTAAGCTCGGATACACGCATACTGCCCTTTACGTTCACCATCTCCACAATTCGGTCATACCGCTCGGCTGCCAGCATGTTACACCTCACTCCCCGCTTGTGAATTGGATGAAGCCGTCACACGCAGAAATCTGCCGTAAGCATCTTCCCAGATTGACTTGTCCTGCGGCTCATACGTAGTTACCGGAAATGAATCTCGAATGGCCTTACGAGCCTCCCAGATATCTTTAAAAGCTCCGCTCGCCATCCATTGCACAGCCATATTCCCGATGGCACTTCCCTCTGCCGGACCTGCCCATACCGGCTTGCCAATGGAATTTGCAGTCCACTGACATAACAGGCGGTTCTGGATGCCTCCACCGACCATATGCAATCCGTTGAACATCTGACCCGACAATTGCTCCGTCCATTCCAGAACTCTCCTATACTTCAATGCCAGACTCTCCAGAATTGCCCGGGCAATAGCCCCCTGATCCTCTGGTACCACTTGCCCTGTATCACGGCAATACTGACGTATACGCTTCGTCATATCTCCTGCGGGCATGAACAGTTCATCATCCGGGTCAAACAAACTAGCAAATGGAGGTGCCTGTTCGGCCTTTGCCAATAACACATCATAGCTAATTCCCTGCCCCTGGCGGTCCCACTCCCGCATGCTTTCCTGCAAAATCCATAAGCCCATAATGTTCTTCAGCAGACGGAATGTTCCGCCCGCCCCGCCTTCATTCGTGAAGTTCAAGGCCAGACTCTGGCTACTTATCGCAGGATGATCTATCTCCGTACCCATCAGGGACCAGGTTCCACAGCTCAGATAAGCAAATGAACGTTCCGTTGCAGGAACAGCCACAACGGCTGAACCCGTATCATGCTCCGCAACAGCGATCACGGGAATCGGGGACAATCCCAGATCGTTACAGATACTGCTTCGCAATTGTCCAACACGGGTACCTGGCAGCACGGCTTCACCAAACAGTTTCTCCGAAATGCGAATATGCGCCAGCAACTCACTATCCCACTGCCCCGCTGATGGATTGTATAATTGGGTTGTGGTTGCATTGGTAAACTCATTCACCGCTTCCCCGGTCAGGAAATAACGTAGTAAATCCGGAATCATGAGAAAACGCTCTGCTTCATGAAGTAACGGGGAACCGCTGCGTTGAAGTGTCGCCAATTGATACAAGGTATTAAAGCTAAGAAACTGAATCCCTGTACGTTCGAAGATTCGCTGGGAGCTCAGCTCTTGGCGCACCTGATCCATCATGCCGTTAAACTGTGTATCACGGTAATGATATGGGTTACCCAGCAACTCACCATTACTGCCAAGCAGACCAAAATCAACGCCCCACGAATCGATCCCCAGGCTCTCTGGTTTTTCTCCCTGCTGTTTCACAAGTGTAAGCCCTTGCAACAATTCATGATGCAATCGCAGAATATCCCAGTGCATCCGCTCGCCAACCTTCACTGGTTCATTCTTGAACCGATGAATTTCGCTCGTTTCGATCCCTCGATCATTCAGATGTCCCAGTAACGCTCTCCCGCTCCCAGCGCCCAAATCATAAGCCAGCACACTCACCGCGCTTCACCAACCTTTCGAACCCATCCTATTTTCCAAACGGTATCTCTTGATTCAGTCCGTAACCCTGTACTTTATTCTGTATTTATTGTTTGTTTGTTTTTGTTTAATACTGTTTTACTTTATTTTACGAGTATATCACCATTGTAAGCGTTTGAATACCCTTCGGTATTTCTTTCTTTTGGGTATACCAAAAACGACTCTCTCCCACTTGGGAGGAGCCGCATTTCTTTTTTTACGTATAAAATTGACCTTTGCTTACCCCGGACTGGGGCTGTACATCTCTCTCAAAATGCTTGAATCGTGTCCCCTGATACGTCAGCATCCCTCGATCATTTTCCACCATCATGCCATAATGGTTTCCGCCAACAATTAGTTCAGTGCGCTCCCCATTGTCGAATTCAAATGTAACATAATACCGGGTAGTCGCACGGCTATCCCCGCTGCCACCTGAAACTTCCGTTCGTTTGGTCACCACCGTTGAGTGCAGGGTTAACAAGGCTGCCGCGTTATTTGACATCCCTGAGCGTATGCCTGAAATAATAACAAAAACAATAACTCCCGCAATGATGAGAAATATGGCGCCAATGAAAATCGAAGCAAATGCATTCATTGCAGCAAACTCACTAAATCCCGAAAAAAAACCACCCTGATTGCCTTCAAAACCTGGTACTCCATTCATGTCGTCAAACACACCAAAGCCGTCTACGCTTAATCGGCCCATCGATGAGGACTCGCTTGTTAACGCCATTCATCATCGTTCCTTTCCCCTTGCAAAAATAAGATGCACCGCCCCCCACGCAAGGAAGGCGGTGCATGCAGACAACCCGTTCTGCCTTGTCCGTATACTATATGAACCAGATCAGGAATACAGACGTTCAAGTTCGTCGACCAGACTGCCGACATAAGCAACCGCAGAGCGAATCGGCTCAGGTCCGGACATATCCACACCCGCAAGCTTCATTAACTCCTGTGGCGTGAGACTTCCACCAGCTTTGAGTGCATCAAGCCAGCGATCTACCGCAGGCTGTCCTTCTTCACGAATCTGCTGTGCAGCCGCTGTGGAAGCCGTCAAGCCTGCCGCATAGGTATATGGATATAGTCCCATATAATAATGAGGTTGTCTCATCCACGTGAGCTTGGCCCCTTCATCAATTACCAGATCAGGTCCCCAGAATTCGGAAAGGATGTCTCCCTTGAGCTGACTCAACGTCTTTGCCGTAATGGGCTCATCATTGGTTGCGCGTGCGTACACCCTGCGCTGTAATTCACCTTCCAGCAGATGTGTAACGAAGTTATGGTAATATGTGTTCAACAATTGCAAAATGACCCAGCGACGCATTCTCGGATTATCGGAACGCTTCAATAGATGGTCTGCCAGCAGCATTTCATTCATGGTCGACGGTGCCTCAATAAAATAAAGAGATGGCCGTGTATTCGTGAGCCGTTGGTAACGTCCCGCAAGCATGAAGTGGCCTGCATGCCCCACTTCATGGGCAAGCGTAAATGCTCCGCGCATATTGTTTGCCCATGAAATTAAGATATAGGAGTGTGAACCATATATGGAGGAGCAAAATGCCCCTGTGGATTTGCCTGCATTATCTGCGTAATCCACCCAGCGATCACGGAATGCTCGCTCTACGATCTCGCCGTACTCCGGCCCAAGCACATCAAGTGCTTCTCGAATGAGTGTGCACGCCTCATCATATGTAATGGCAGGGCTAAATTCAGGATCAAGCGGCGCCTTCAGATCACAAAACATCAGTTTGTCCAGACCCAGCTCACGTTTCTTAAGAGCCGCCAGTCTGCGCATATGAGGTGCGAGTTCCTGCTGGATAATATCGAGCACATTATTGTACATCTCTTTGCTCACTTGCTGTGGGCTGAGAAGCATATCTGTAACATCGTCGTAACCACGTAGCCTGGATAAAACAACCTGTTTCTTCACTTCGGTTGCATAACCTTCTGCGAACGTATTTTTGTAATCATTTAATGTCGAGCTGAATGCAGCATAAGCAGAACGGCGTAGCTTTGTATCAGATGACATCTCATAATTATTTTCGTAGAATGACCAGGACAGTGGACGAGTATTATCCTCTCCATCAAGAGCATCGTCAAACGTCATGTCTGCCAGTTTACCGCGCAGATAGATACGGTATGGAGAATCCAGTACCTCTCCAAGTGAGGCAAGTACCTTCTCGGTCTCTGGCGTAAGCCGATGTGCTTTTTCTCGAATCAAACGCTCCAAACTGCGTGCATACGGCTCCAATCCCGGAAGTTCTTCAAGGTAACGTTCAACGGTTCCCTCCGGCAAATCAATGATCTCCGAATTGACAAAAGACAAGGACGACGACAGATTTGATAGGATATCTCCTGCTTTAGCTGAATTCTCAATATTCACCGGATTGGTGCTGTCCTCGGACTGCTTCAAGCGGGCATAAGAAGCCGTCTTGCCGATCCGCTCCTGCAAAGCTTCACGCGCATCCAGACAAGCCAGCAATTGTTCAGCGCCTTCGCCCAGACGTCCTTTGAACGTTTCGATCTGGGCAGCAGCCAGTGGAAGTGATCGAAGCTCCTGCTCCCATTCTGCATCGGTTACAAACAAGTCTCTCAAATCCCAAGTCGTTTCCTGATTTACCTCAGCGCGTGTACGTATTTTTTCCATCTTTAGTTGTCATCCTCCTTGCATTTTCCAATATCTCTCATCGTATCATATTCCGCTCATCTATACATGACATGACCTAAAATGAGACTTTTGGTATGGATTTATGGTAGAGCAGACAAATGGATTACTCCTTATTACTCCGCTGGCAGAATAGCCCTTCGATCGCTGTTATCCCCGGATTTTTTGATTCACTTTTTTAAAGGTGAAAATCCGTTGATAAAGGCGAACGCTTCGCTTCTTAAGTCTATTTCTGCCCGCTGCGTTTGGAGTAAACTATTGATCCACTGACCAAAATTTAAAAGTAACTAAAAAAAACGCCAGGTGATGGAAGTATCCATTTACCCGGCGGTTCATTATAGAACATACTTATTTAGCTTTCTTAGAAACTTGTTTAGCTTTCTTTCCAGATTACATTTTCACCGTAATTTTTACCCCAGTTATACATCGCGTGCAGGACGGGCATCAGGCTCTGACCGTGATCGGTCAACGTATATTCCACCCGAGGAGGTACCTCTGCATACACCTTGCGCTCAATCAGCTTGTCTTCCTCCAGCTCACGAAGCTGGTTGGTCAGCATCTTCTGGGTAATATGAGGGATTAGGCGTTTCAGCTCGCTGAAACGTTTGGTGCCTTCCAGACCCAAATGCCACAAAATAATCAGTTTCCATTTGCCACCGATCACCGCAAGGGTCAATTCCTTCTCACAGTTGATTTCTTTCAGATTAATCCGTTCCTTGACTTCGGCTGCCATGGCTCCGAGCCCCCTCATCTTCAATCTTATATCGCGTATGTTACACATATCACGGGGACACTTCACACGAGGTAAGCTTTCCGCTCCATGCATGATGTAATAAGTACATTCATTCGATACAGCTATCTAGTAATTCTACTACAGCCTGGTCGGGATGCAAAGTTTAACTGAAAATCACGGATAAAACCTACACAGATGAATGACTATGTATCGCAGAAAAGACCAGAACCCTTCATAATCAAAGGATTCCAGTCTTCAACTATTCACTATTCCAGGTTCGCGTGGCGGCCAAACATATCCGCTCCGGTCATACCCTTCATTTCCATCATCGTAAGGATGAGAGCATCCATGCCGATTAATAGTCCTTGTTCGAACAACGAGCCCATCGGCTGAATGGTTACTGCCGCTCCGGAAGTTGCTGTGTCCTCTTTGGCTGAAGCCGGAAGGCGCACTATCGTAGTCGCCAATTTCCCAATCGTGGACTCTGGCTTAATTGTAATGAGTCCTACAGGTGCACCTGCTTGACTGGCCTTCTGAGCCATGGCTGCCAGACTGCCTGTCTCTCCTGAGCCAGAGCACAGCAAGAGGAAATCCTTCGAGCTGATCCCAGGTGTTACGGTCTCGCCCACCACATATACACGAAGCCCCATCTGCATCAGTCTCATGGCAAAAGCCTTTCCCATAAGTCCCGACCGTCCTGCTCCTGCTACAAAAATCTGTTCTGCAGCCAGAATATGTTCAGCCATCGCTTGCATCTCTGCATCATCGATCTGACTTAACGTGCGTTCCAGCTCCTTCAAGATGTCAGCTGCGTATTGTGTTTTGGTCATTCGCTTACCCTTGTTTAACGAGACGTTGCATTTCAGCTGCAACTGCCGCTTTGTCTGCTTGTCCTGTGATACCGCCACCTACAATAACCAGATCCGGTTGTGCTTTGATGACTTCTGGCAATGTTTCCAGCTTGATTCCACCAGCGACTGCCGTTTTAGCATTTTTCACAGCTGCTTTGATCGTTTGCAGATCTTCGAACGGGCTTTGTCCTTCAGCTTGCAGGTCATAACCTGTGTGTACACAGATGTAATCTACGCCAAGCGCATCAATTTCACGAGCACGTTGTTCAAGGTTAGGCACGTTGATCATGTCCACAAGAACTTGTTTGTTTTGTTTCTTCGCTTCTGCTACTGCACCTTTGATCGTACTGTCATTGGTTGCCCCAAGCACAGTGATCAGATCCGCACCAGCCTCAGCTGCTTTCATGATTTCATAACCACCAGCATCCATGATTTTAAGGTCTGCAAGAACTTGCAGATTAGGGAATGCTTCTTTCATCGCTTTAACCGCGTGCAAACCTTCATTAATAACGATTGGTGTACCAATCTCAACGATATCAATATATTGTTCAACCTCTTTAACCAGTGCGATACCTTCAGGGATATTTACCAAGTCAAGCGCCAATTGCAATTTCATCATTTATTTCTCCTTTGTTGTTCAAGTATGAGTCGTTCCTGTACAAATAATAATCAGATATTTAGCCTGCACCAATTTGTCTGTTCAGATGCATGCAGTGTTTGTTTTGGCTACTCACTTATTGTAGACTCTGACTATCCATTCAGGAAGTACGCACTTTGAAGTGGGGTAGTTACTTGGGCGATACTATTGACAACTTTTCGTTGTTAGATGAATCCAATATAGAATTAATTCTCTATTCCAATACGCCTGCTTACAGCAGAACAGCAGCCTACTCCTCCAATTAGATATGCAATATAAAAGACCCCGCCACATGGCAGGGTCTTTATCTTTATCTTTATCATTTTCAATCCAGCCAGGGCTGGTTTAGAAATTTATCATTTTACAGATATACAGGTTTCACGCATACCGGCTTGGATACACCTGTGCTGTGACCAGTGTATTTCAGACGTCCGCTCTCCTGATCTACCGTGAATGTCACGAGGTTGTTGGTATCGCGGTTAGCTGCAATCAGCAATTTGCCGTTAGGTGTCAGCGCAAAGTGACGCGGGTGCTCACCTTCTGCAGATACATGCTCAACCAGTGTCAGGTGACCTTTGTCTGCATCTACTGCAAATACAACGATGCTGTCATGTCCACGGTTAGAACCATATACATAACGTCCATCATTGGAAACCGTGATTTCTGCTGTTGTATTTTCTTTGCCATCATATCCATCAGGCAGTGTAGATACTGTAGACAATTCAGTCAACGTGCCCGCTGCTGCATCATATTGGAACGAAGTAATGGAAGAATCCACTTCGTTGATCACATAAGCGAATTGACCATTCGGGTGGAACGCCAAGTGACGTGGGCCTGCTCCCGGATGTGTTTTGGTTTCACTGTGCAGCACAAGTTCATTTTTGTCTGCATCAATGGAATAGATCGCGATGTTATCCGCGCCCAGATCCTGCACCATCATGTATTTTCCATCCGGGCTGAAGAATGCGGAGTGAACATGTGGCTTGTCCTGACGTTCAGGATGCGCACCTTTTCCTTCATGTTTCTTCTCGTCCAGAAGCGCTCCGACTTCACCGTTATCCGTCAAGGCTTGCAGACCTACCAGGCCGCCGTGGTAGCTGGAGAGAATCAAGTATTTGCCAGAAGGATCACGCTGGATATGACATGGTGGAGCTGAAATGGAGTTATTCCGGTTCAGCAACGTTAATTTTCCTGTAGAAGGATCAATGCTCAGAGCTACCGCTTCAGACATTTTGTTGCCTTCAGCTGACGCTGTTTCACCAATCGCATACAGTTTGTTTCCTTCAGCATCCACGTTGACAAACGTTGGGTTTTTCACGCCCGCGATGCCGTCAAGCTTGGACAAGCTGCCTGTATCCTCATTCAATTCATATGCATAAATGCCCTCATTTTCCGCTTCGGCGTAAGAGCCAGCAAGTACGAGCAAGCGTTTTGATTCACTCATTACAGTTTCCTCCTCTATGTGTATGTAATCTTGTTGCACCTCTTCTATAATAAATCTGCCATATCAAAATAGCAATCCGCTGTCGCTGCCCAGCAGGGAAATCCTTAGTTAAGCAAGGCGATTACTACACATCATCATACTGAAATCCATTCATATGAAGTGCATCTTCTGCTATGATAAGATAGGTTTTTCATCCAGAAGGGACTGAATTGCATTGCTTCACTCATTTTTACTCACGTTATACCATGTGTTCTTGCCGATCTCACTTCCCGTGATCGGAGGTATTCTGTTAAAACGCTTTAAAAATTGGGATACCCGGTCGCTCTCGACCTTTTCCCTTTATATTTTGAGCCCTGCGCTCATCTTCAATACATTGCTGCATGCAGAGATTACCTGGACGGACGTCACCAGCACGTTCTGGTTCTCTATTATTAATCTGATTGCTCTGTGGGCACTCGCCGAGCTTTTAAGCCGGATTTTCCGTCTGGGTGCAAGCGAAAAAGCGGGTCTCACCCTCGTCTCCACGTTTACAAACTGCGTGAATTACGGGCTCCCGCTTGTACTGCTTGCCTTTGGTCAGCTTGGACTCGACAAGGCTTCCGTCTACGTCATTGGACAGATGATCATTGTTAATACGGTAGGTATCTTTTTTGCCGCGCGATCCGAATTCACGGTGAAAGATGCGATCCTATCCGTTTTCCGCATGCCATCCATCTATGCTGCTGGCATCGCCATTGCACTGCGAGCGTCCAATCTGAGCCTCCCTGAAGCGCTGGATGGAGGGATCTCCATGCTGGCTGCGGGCTACTCTCCTGTCGTTCTCGCCATTCTGGGAGCACAGATGCTCAGACCAAAAGGTGCAACGGTGCCTTGGCTACCCAATGTACGCCGAGCTTTCTGGACCGGGCTTGTGGTCCGTCTCGCAGCTGCGCCAATTCTGTCCTGGCTGATACTAACCGCTCTTCAGGTCGAAGGTACGTTGTTCAGTGTGCTGCTGATCCTCGCATCGATGCCAACCGCAGTGAACGCCGTTATTTTGGCTGAACAGTTCAATGCTTCTCCGCAGTTTGTATCCCGCTGTATTCTGTGGACCACCGCTGCATCCATGTTGATGCTGCCCATTATGATTGTGATGGCTTCCTGATTAATACCGGAGGTGATACCGAAGCGATGTCCGCTTGTCGGCGTTTCTCCAACCGGCGTTCATAACGCCGGTTGAGCGCTCTGACGTAGAAGAATTTCACGACAAAGTACGAAATCACACCCAGAATGACACCAAACACGGACATGCCTGCCAGAATATCCAGTCCACCAAGCAACAATTCACTCACGGCCGACCAGTTCCCGCGAAACAGCTCCATGAATGCACTCTCATGTACCAGTCCCTGTCCCATGCTGTGAGCAGGCAATATCCATGAGCCAATTTGTTTGGCGAGTGGCATCAGAATAATAGGTAAAAACGTAAGTTTCCCGATCACATTGCCAACAATCGCTGCTGGCACCGAACCCCCAGACAGTCGCACAATCGGATAAAATACGAGATAGATCAGGGAAGCGGTCGAGATCACGATCAGTTCCAGTCCGAACCCTATGGCAAATCCGGTAGATACTTTATGGGCACCTCCGGGAGCACGTAACAATTTGAGGAAATTCAGCTTCATAGCACGTGTTAAACGTACCCAGCGGTTAGTCTTGCGCTTCTGTGTGTTCATACTGAATTACTCCTTATTTTACACAAATGACAACTTGAATCGTCTATTCTTCAGTATATCACACCGCGTTAGCTCCTGTAGTAACAATGACCGGCTGTGTCTCCATCTGGACATTACCTGCCACCGCTCGGGAGATCATACAGGAGGATTCAGCCTTATGCGCCAAGCGCTCAGCCTTGATCAGATCCGCCTCTGAAGCATCCTGGCTGAGTACAATCCGGGGTCTATGTACGATCCGTTCGTACGTAAATACGTTATTCGTAACATCTACCGTTGCTTCCGATTCAAGCGTTAATTCATCCGGTGTAATATCCGAGCGCTCCAGCATCGCTGCCAGCGTGATCAGGTAACAGGTGGAGGCTGCACCCAGCAGCATCTCGTCTGGGTTAGTTCCCGTACCGGGTCCGCCCATCTCCTGCGGAATCGATATGACCGTTTTTAATCCACCTGCATCGATTGTTCCCTCACTGTTACGCCCACCATTCCATACCGCTTTCAGATGAAAAGGATGTTTCATGACATTCATTCCTTTCTTGTTTACACACGTATACACGTAATATTCTGTTCGATCAATGCGCTAACGTGCTCTTCATCTACACCCTGATCTGTAATCACTTTGCCCACACTGCTCATCTCAGCAACTCTGGTAAACGCCTGTATGTTAAATTTGCTGGAATCTGCTAGTAGAATGACCTCATCCGCAATATGGATCATTTTCTGCTTCACCAAGGCCTGTAATTCATTGGATTCACTGATGCCTTTGGTCAGATGTACCCCTTTGCAAGACAGAAATACTTTATCCACATGGTAGGCATCCAGCGAACGTTCCGCCAGCGGTCCTACAAAAGACAGTGACTTCGAAGCCAATTGCCCACCTGTGGCAATCACACGAATCTGCTCCTTGTTACTCAGCTCTGCAGCAACCTTAATCGAGTTGGTTAATACCGTCAGTGGAATGTTTGGCAATCCTGCCGCCATATACCACGCCGTTGTACTTGCATCCAAGGCGATCCGGTCGCCGGATTCCACCATTTTCACTGCTTCGCTTGCAATTCTGCGTTTCTCTTCTGCATGGGCTATAGCCCGTTCCGGATACGGAATCTCCGACTGTAACTCATCTTTGTATTTTACACTGACCGCCCCGCCATGGGACCGTCTGAGCCTGCCCGCCTGTTCGAGCTTGTCCAGATCACGACGAATCGTCTCTTCTGTCACTCCGCAGCGCTCACTAAGTTCGGTCACACGCATGCTGCCTTGCGTATCCACCCATTCCACTATTTTCTCATACCGTTCAGCTACGAGCATATTCCTTCACTCCAAACCGTTGATTATCCAGTTAATCCTGTTCATCCATCATACCACAGAGCGATGACAAGGAGAATTTGGACCATGTGCAAAAAGAGGGAGCTTTCGCCCCCTCCATTCCAGTTCTGAAGTGTATTTTATTTATCTTCTGCCATAGGGAACCAACCTGGTGTGTGGATGATTGCATTCCACAACCCGTCAGGGATAACCAGACGTTCCTGATCGGATTTGGTCAGAATCGTCTCAATATCTTCTTCCCGTCCACTCTCGATTTTCTCAACCCAATCCGGTTCAATAATCAGCTCACGTCCAATGGCAAGCAGAGGTACTCCCGTTTGAAGCGCCTCAGCGGCCTGATCAGCCGTATGAATTGAACCTACGCCAATAACAGGCAGTTTACCGTTCACACGATCCAGAATGAATTCCATTCTCGAACGCGTATCTGCTTCGCCACGTCTTGGTTTGGACCAGAATTCGTTCAGGGAAACGTGCAGGTAATCCAAGTTTTTATCTTTCAGCGCATCCACCAGTGCATACGTATCTTCCATTGTGAGTCCCGGTGTTTCCGGTTCTTCCGGAGAGAAACGGTAACCAATGATGAACGGCAGTTTGGTATGTTCGGCAACCACTTTCTGAATCTCATCCACTACAGCAAGTGGGAATGTCAGACGTTTCTCTACACTTCCGCCCCAACGATCTTCACGCCGGTTGGAATGCGGGGAGAAGAATTGCTGGATCAGATAACCATTAGCACCGTGAATCTCAACACCATCAAATCCGGCTTCAATGGCACGACGTGTCGCTTCACCAAAGTCTTTGATAATCGAAGTAATCTCGGCATCCGTCAACTCTCTTGGTTCAGGAGATCCCGGACGCTCACTTGCAACCGCACTAGGAGCAACTACTTGACCCGCAGGTACAGCTTGTTCAGGCGTAAGACGGCCCGCATGGAAAATTTGCAATACGGCTACGGAGCCCTGTTGTTTCATGGTGTCAGCTAGTTTCTTCAGACCAGGAATGAAGCGATCATCATAAACGCCAAACTGAGCCGGGAAACCAATGCCATGCTCTGTTACATGCCCTACAGCCGTAATTGACATGCCAGCACCACCGGTGCGACGTGCATAATAAGCAAGTTCAGCGTCGGATATCGTACCATCAGCATTCGAGGACATATGAGTCATGGGAGCGAGCACGATACGGTTTTTCAGTGTAATACCAGTCGGCAGTGAAACTTGTTCAAACATCTGGTTAAACTTTGGATTCATTCGTGTTTCCCTCCTGATTATAAATATCTCTTTTAATAGATATATGAATATATGCGTTCACTTACTGTAATGATTATAGTTACGTTTCATTGCAATTGCAACTTTTCATTTTCTGAAAGGAAAAAAAAGGGCAGAGTGTCTCCAGACTCTCAGCCCTCTTCATCTTCTTCACATCATGCAAAGGATATTCAGAAACTCCGAACGTAAGCCAGCTTCTGATCCATCTCTTCCACGCATTCGTAACAATCGTGTTCATCGTTGGCGACCATTGGGGTGACTGGATACAGATTCATCTCTGTACTGTTATACGATTTCAATAGCGGTAACAACTGAGTCACCCGTGTATTGGCAGGGTCAAGCCAGGTGTTGATTTCTTCTTCGGAGAGGATGGCCGGCATTTTACTGCCAAATTCACGTGTAACCATGTTTGCGCCTGTCATAAGCATCGTGCAGGTACGAAGCGGCTCTTTCCGTGTATCTCTCCACACCTCGTATAACCCGGCAATGCCGAACAGACCCCGATCTGGCATGACAACACGAACTGCATAACTTTTTTTGCCCTCTTGCCGCCAGTAATATAATCCATTGCAGGGAATGACGCAGCGCTTGGTCTCTACCAGTTTGTAATAGGAAGGATTCTCATGCACCGTCATGAGATTTGCGTTAACGGCATCACGACCCCAGAATGGAATGAACCCCCACCGGAACTCATCCAGTACACGCTCACCATCCTGATGCAAAATAATCGGCGTATGCTGGGTTGGGCTGATATTGTATCGGTTTTTGTAATAATACATCACTCGCTGAATCTTGAAATGATCTCTGACATCGTCCAAATCGGCTGCCAATGAAAAACGGTTGCACATGTTCAAGCACTACCTTTCCCTATGAGAAGTTGAACGTATTGTTTGTAATTTTAGGGAAATTATTCATGAACATTGAACAGAAAATGACTTATTTTTACACCATTAGGGTCGGATCAAGATATATTTCATGTTTTTCACGACAAAAACAACGACCTTGGACTCATTTCAACTCCAATATTACTTGTTACTATAATAGAGAATAAAATACATTTATTGGAGGTTTTAAGTATGAAAAGGAAGTTTTTGATGAGCATCATGTTGTTCTCAGCGATTGCGATGTTTGGTAGTACCATCTATGCGGCAACCTTTCTAACCTACGGTTACCCCAGCACCACCATTCCCATTCGTACGTATAATTACGCCGCCGCATGGCAGAATCCCATGGACGCTTCCCTTACCAACTGGAACAATGCAGGTGCCAAAGTTCAATTCACCAAAACAAGTAACTCCCCAAACACCATCACCGCAGGAAACTTCAATAATACAGCATATGGTGTCAACTACGCCTCCGTATCCGGCAGTCAAGTCGTAAGCTTCCGCATCGAACTCAATGCATCCACAATCACCCCTGACGCAACCAACTTATCCAACTTCATTCAAAGCGTATTTGTCCACGAACTCGGACACTCCATCTGGCTCGGTGACAACCCGACAACAAGCAGTCCTTCCATTATGTCATACTCCCGCAACCGCAATTCCATGACACAACCCCAAACTTTTGATATCAATAACGTGAGATCCAAGTACTAATCCGCTACGAACTTATCCCAAAATCCAAGGAGGATTCCTGTCCATGAACAAAAATCGAGTATTAACACTGCTTCTCTCTTCCATTTTCATTTTATCTGCTGTTGGATGTTCTTCTGTTACACCTACCGCGTCCCCATCCGATGCACCCATGACCATTATTGCTTCTGAAGATTACCCGAGTTATGCCAGCATTGGCGACCTGTCCGAGAGAGCAAATACCATTGTGAAAGGCAGTGTTGTTGAGACTCGTGTGGAAGCTTTAAACGATATCGTACAAGTTACTGATGCTGCAAATGAGAACGAGTTAAACCCCGCGTCCGATCCGGGCGGAGAGCCATCTTCCTTTGACAAAATCTATACGATCCACACGATTCAGGTCGCTAAATCCTATAAGGGCGGTTACACTGCCGGGGAAAAACTTGAAGTGAAGCAACTTGGCGGACAACTAGGCAACACCGAGATTATTAATGATGACAACCTCAAGCTGGTTCCTACCAAAGACTATGTACTCTTCCTGGAAACGTATGAAGACACCCCAGCCAGCCTGCTCAACTCCGTTCAAAGTCTCTACGTGATCAAATCTGCCGCCAAGTCGAACCAGCCAGGTCAGCAACAATCACAGTCAGAAGTCATTGTGAGTGCAAACCCCGAGAATGACCTTACACTCCAGCTGGAGGATCTGCAAGAAATTCAGAACGAACAAAAGAGCGAATAAACTCTTATACGGTAATCACACTGTTATTTCATCTCCCTACAGGCAGTTAATCCCCTCTACTGTTCAGTCCTACATAAAATATGAAAACCGTGCTGCTCAGCAAACTGGGCGGCACGGTTTTTCTGAAGTTCCTTACTTAGACGGTGTATTAAGTCCAATAATCCATTCAGCCAGATCCTGTGTCTGTTTCAACAAGGCGATCGGATCACGGAACCAGGATTGCTCTTCCGTCCATATGTACACTTTTCCATTTTTGATTGCAGGCAATGAACCCCAGATCGGATCTGCCTGAAGGTCTTTCAGTTGAGAGTTGCTGGTCAACACAATGTAATCTCCAGCGTATTTGGAGAGCAGTTCTATGGAGAATTCATGATAAGCGCCCTGCATCAACTCGGATGGAATGTTCTTTGGTGCTTGCAATCCAAGCAATTCATAGATGTTACGTCCTCCTCGGCCCGACTGATTGCCAAAAATGAACACTTGGCGATCATATTCCTGCATAACGGAGAATGTAGCATCAGCTGGAACAACGCTCTGCACCTCCTGTTTGATTTTGGCAACCTCCTCATCAAAATCAGCCAGCCACTTCTCTGCTTCCGCTTCTTTGCCAAGGACTTTACCGAAATAGTTCACTTCATCCTTCAGTGTCGGAAATGTGATGGATGCGATCGAAACGGTTGGAGCAATCTTGCTGTATTTCTCATAAGCGGCCTTGTCCGGATTCAATGTAATAATGAGATCAGGTTCCAGCTCCATCAATTGTTCAACGGAATCCCCTATCGTTTCAAGACCATCCAAGTGACCTTCCAGATAAGGACTGTTCATTAGAAATTGGCCTCCACCAATCGGTTTGACACCAAGAGCAAGCACCGTTCCCAGATAATCTATGGCAGCAACTCGCTCCGGATGTGCAGGAATCTCTACCTCACCAAAGGTCGTATTTACCATTTGGGTTTCCACGACTGCCGGTTGTTCGGGTTCAGCCGCAGCTTCGGATGTTTCTGCCCCCTGCTGGGCTGTTCCACAAGCACTCAATGTGAGTACAAGCGCAAGCGACATGATCGCTGATTTAAAATGGTTAAACATGTTGATTTCCTCATCTCCCTTATATTGATAATGATTATCATCATCAATTAAAGGATAACGTTCATCCCCACCTGTTACAATGGATTCATTTGTTGCATTTAATGTACTTTTTGAAACTGATTTCGAGTTTTCCTGCTGCTTCAACCGATATTGCCCCGGTGTGATACCGGTCTCTTTTTTGAATATGCGATTGAAATAAAACGGGTCCATATAACCCACATACGCAGCAATCTCCTGTAATGAAGCTTCTGTGGACGCAAGCAGACTCCTTGCCTCACCCATTCGTAACCGAATCACATATTCTGTCGGTGTACATCCCGTCTGTTCCTTGAATTTGCGTGATACATATTGCGGACTGTAACTCAAGGACTGGGCAAGCGAATCAAGTGAGATGGATTCCCGGTAATGAGCTTTGATATATCGCAAAACCTGATCGGTAAGCGAAGGCTGTTGAACTTCGTTAAACATGCGACTCCGCTGTAACAAAACTAGCTGTACCAGTTGAAAAAAATACACTTTGACTTGAATTTTGCTCACTCGCTCCTGCCCTGACCAATATTCATGTATATTCCGCACAAGCTCACGTAGCTCAAGTGTATGATCCGGCACTGTCGCCCAGGACTCTTCAAACGGATTACGCTGGTTCAACATCATTCGGTACTCCACAAGCACGTTGGAGGGCAAGGTTGATTTGTACAAAATCAGATGTACCTCCATAACCCCTGTCGCTTCAAGTGTCAGACGTCTTCCTTTTCCACCATGCAGCAGCAAGAACTGGCTTGTAGTCCATACCTCTTCATCCAGCCAGACCTGACCCCTGCCTTGAACATACACAAATGCACTGGTTGGTAACACATAATTGCGTATGAACTCGTGTGTTGCGAGTGATATAAGACGCACATCAAGCACGCGAACCTGTACCTGATCCCACAGCTTGATGTCATTCTGAATTCCCATATAAACTCCCTCTCCTGAGCGATCAAACACACACAATACCTTGGCATTGTGACTAAAAACCCACCTATAATTGATAATGATTATCAATTATAACAATGATGGAACCATCTTAGAAGCCTACCTCCGTTTTTGTTAGATGCCGCAGAACAAAAAACGGTCGAAATCCCTCATAGAGAGATCTCAACCGTTCTAAAATTATGGCCTTATTATCTTTTGATAAAGTCAGCTGCCCTTCTCTACTCGACAAAAGACAATAAATACCCGTATCGTTCTTCCTCCATCTTGTCTAACGGAATAAACCGGATCGATGAACTGTTAATGCAGTAACGTTTGCCGCCGCGATCTTCGGGACCATCATCGAACACATGACCGAGGTGGATGTCACCTTCCCGGCTTCGTACCTCCGTGCGCTCCATCCCAAAGCTCGTATCCGTTGTATAGGTAACAACCTCAGGTACAATCGGTTTTGTAAAACTTGGCCACCCGCAACCGGAATCGTACTTATCCAGGCTGGTGAATAACGGCTCTCCCGTTGCAATATCCACATACAGACCGGGCTCCTCATTATCCCAGTATTCGTTACTGAACGCATGCTCCGTATCATTGTTTACCGTAACCGCATACTGTTCGTCTGTTAATTGTTCCTTTAATTGTTCATCTGTTGGACGTGGATATTGAGCCGGATCAATTCCAATCTCCAGGTCATCCAGGACAGTCATATCAATGTGACAATATCCGTTCGGATTTTTTTCCAAATAATCCTGATGGTACTCCTCCGCCAAATAATAATTCTGCAGAGGCATCACTTCCGTTACAATGGGTTGGTCATATTTTTCTTGCTCTACCGCTACAGCCTGCTCAATGATTTTGGCATCTTCAGGCAACGTATAATATATGCCAGTCCGATACTGAACGCCACGATCATTGCCCTGCTTATTCAAGCTGGTAGGATCAATAACTCGAAAATAAGATTCAAGCAATTTCTGCAAAGAAACTTGCTGCGGATCATATTTTACATGAACCGTCTCCGCAAACCCCCGGTCCCCGCGAATAACCTCCTCATAGGTTGGATTCTCTCCTTCACCGTTGGCATAACCGGAAGTCACATCCTGAACCCCCGGAATACGAGCCATATATGCCTCCACACCCCAGAAGCAGCCTCCTGCCAAGTACAAGTTACTCAGGTTTTCCTCGGAGACACTCGATGCCTTGACAGGTTGAGTGGATATCGAAGATGAAGATGAAGCTGAATGGCTCTCAGCCCTGTTTCCACAAGCAGACACAACTATCGCTATAACAAGGAGGCACAAGCCGAGCAGCGTCCTTTTCATGACACTTCCTCCCTTCTCACAAAATCTCTTGTAATGATTCCATGATCTGTTCATTGGATGCATGCCCTGGCTGCGATTTCGTTAAAATACCATCAGAGCCAATATAAAAGGAACTAGGATACGCTCTTACGCCAAATTCCTTGGCCCATACACCTTTCTCATCCAAAAGAACAGTTATGTTATCATACGGCTGTTGGTCAAACCATTCGGTAAACGCTTGGGAGGATTTCTCCCCTTTGTAGTCTGGCGTCACAATCGTAATGACTTGAAAATCATTGTCTTGACCAGCTAGATTGTTCAGGTCTTCCAAACCCGCAAGGCAGATGGAACACCAGGAAGCCCAGTATTTCACATACACTTTCTTGCCTTGAACATCAGAAAGTCCAACCGTGTTTCCTTTCAGATCAAGCAATGAAAATTCAGGAGCCGTCTCTCCCTTGTTCATCATCGTTGACGAACTCATATCGGATGTTGATGCTGGGGTTGATGATGACCCCGTTTGTTTTGATTCAGTTTGCTGTGATCCACATCCGCTCAAGATCAACAGGACTCCAGCAAATACGATTACAGATACCATCCATTTCCGTGCCATCTTCATACCAAATTCCTCCAATGATTATTGAAACCAGGTCACCAAACTGTTTAGTCGGTCTGTCATTAACAATAGTCCCATGATAATAAGAATACAGCCGGAAGTTATTTTGATGACACCCATGTACCTGTATAAACGACGTATCCGCTTCATAACATATTCCGAAAAAACGGACAGAATCAGAAAGGGAATCGCTAACCCAAGGGTATACAGGAACATGAGAAACCCGCCATACAGTGGAGAGCCTTCTCCTGCGGCGATACCAAGAATGGCCGCCAGCACAGGCCCGATACAAGGCGTCCAGCCAAAACTAAACGTCAGACCCAACAGGAACGCTCCGACATACCCTCCCCGTTTGGCTTGATTGTTTGACAGCTTTCTCTCCCGTTCCAGCCAGGATAGCCGGATCAACCCGGTTTGATAAATCCCAAAAAGCACCACGATGGCTCCGCAGATGGCAATAAACACAGGACTTGTGATCAAATTACCAACGATGCCCGAACCAAAACCGAGTAAAACAAATACCAGGGACAGCCCAAGAACAAATAAAAATGTCCGCAAAACAAGTGTAGACCGCAACCGAACCGAATTGGTGTCAGGCTGTTGCTGATTCGTAGCGTTGACCATACTTCCCGACAGATAAGATACGTATACCGGGATCAGTGGCAGAATACATGGCGCAAAAAACGATAACAATCCTGCACCAAAAACGCCGAAAAGGAATACTAAATCACTGGTCAAGTCATTCACCACCTGAATAAATACTGCGTTTGATTAACCAAGGTTAACGACTGACGTAGATCGGAAGTGTGAACCAGAAGCAGCTTCCTTCTCCTTTTGTACTCTGAACCCCGATCTCGCCACCATGGAGTTCCACAATCGATTGAGCGATGGCAAGGCCAAGCCCGGCCCCACCATTGCTCTTGCTACGTGATTTGTCAATTCGATAAAAACGTTCAAATATACGCGAAGTTTCCTCCGCTTCAATGCCTTCCCCTTCATCCGTAACTGAAATTCGTATAAACGGCCCCTTCTCTTCGGCAGCCAGAATGATTTTTCCTTCAATAGGAGAGTATTGAATGGCATTTTGCAGCAAATTGGAAAGGACCCGCTTCATTTGTGCAGGCATCATGACCGCGGCTGGCAATTTATCGGGCAAATCGATTTCAACATTCAGCGTTTTCTCGGCGAGATGAAACGAAAAACTCTCCAACGTACTGAGCAGCAACTCATCGACGTGACAAGGTTGAGGCACAAATACCTCCCCTTGCGCTTCCAGGCTGGATAATTCGAACAAGTCTTGAATAAGCCCTCCCAAACGCATTGTTTCAAGTCGTATTGTGTTCAGGTAACGTTGAAAGGTTTCTTTATCCTTAATGACATCATCCTCCAACGCTTCAACGAAGGACTGAATGGATGCCAAGGGAGTCCGTAAATCATGGGAAACATTGGCGATCAACTCTCGTCTCGCGGTTTCTGAGTGATGCAGATGATCAAAGCTTTCCTTCAGCTTGGAACTCATTTCATTAAATTGCTGTGCCAGGAGCCTAAATTCCTGCGTACCGATGAGAGGGACTTCCGTATGGAAATCCCCTTCGGCAATTCGTATCGTCTGCTGTGTAATTCGCGCAATTGATTTCTCTAATGGCTTAGTCAGCAAATATTGAAGAATAAACGAAAGTAAGCCTACCCCTGCCGTTATAGCCGATAACCAATACAATTGTTCGATCGTAAGCAGCATTTTGGAATAACTGATGAACAAACAAATTAATAATACGCCAATGCCTGTGAGACTGGACAATACCAAGTATGTGCGAAGTTTCATGAACTACCACCCGCAAACTTGTAGCCTATGCCCCAAACTGTTTTAATATATTTTGGATCAGAAGGATTCTGTTCGATCTTCTCTCGTAATCTCCGAACATGTACAGTCACCGTTGTTGTATCTCCCTCGTAGCTAAAATCCCAAATCTTGCTTAACATCTGGTTACGGGAGAACACCTGACCCGGGTGACTTGCCAGCAAATACAACATCTCAAACTCTGTAACGGTCAATTCAATGGCCTGCCCGCTGATGTGCACTTCACGCTTGGTAAAATCAATGGTAAGCCCTTCATAATTGATCGTATATTCAGATGTTGTTACAGGTGATGCCTGTGCAATTCGCATTCTCCGCAGGATTGCCTTCACACGCAAAACAAGTTCTCTCGGACTGAATGGTTTGGTCAGATAATCATCCGCCCCCATCGTCAGTCCCATCAGACGGTCCTGTTCCTCACCACGGGCCGTCAGCATTACAATGGGCACATCCTCAGTTTGCCGAATCTCGTTGCAAACTTCCCAGCCATTCTTATGTGGCATCATCAGGTCGAGCACAATCAAGCTTGGTGTTTGACTGTGCCACAGCTCAATAGCCTCCAAACCGTCCTTGGCCGTCACGACAAGATAACCTTCCCGTTCCAGATACCTGCGACAAACGTCCGTAATATTGGTATCATCATCAGCAACCAGTACACATTCATTCAAACGAACCCACCCCATATTCCAGAAAATACATTTGAGCCAATCATATCATATGGTGATGGCGATGCTTAGCCCTTAAATTACTTCATTCCCATGGCTGGCATCATGTATTGTTTAATTACAGACTCAGCCGCATACGAATTCCCTTCATGGATGACAGGCATCGATTTCAAGTTAACTTGCATACCGTCTACCATGATTTTTTTCGATCCAATCCACAATTTAATCGTTTTCCCCGCAGGCATCATCGTTTCTTCCATCATGTCATCTTTCATCATGTTGTCATCTTTCATCATCATGTCGTCTTTCATCATCTTGTCGTCTTTCATCTTCATGTCATCTTCCATCATGTTGTCGTCTTTCATCATCATGTCGTCCATTTTGCCCATATACATCAGAGTTACAGATCTATCCTTGCTGTCCCACATAATGCTGTAATCATACATTTTGGCTGCCTGTCTCAATTGAACAAGCTCCATGCCATCCTTTTTAATCGTTTTCATATCTGCAGCACTTGCCAATCCAGAAAAGGCCATAGACATCATCAATACCACTGCTACCATCACTTTTTTGCTCTTATTTGTTTTCATCATTCTTATCACTCTCCATTGGTTTATTTCTTACATGGATTACAATAAGCAAGACAGCTTACGATTCTCTAAGCGAAGTATTACGAAACCATTACGATATATAAATGGGGTCAGGATAAAAAAACGGTTGAAATCTCTCTTACGAGAGACTCCAACCGTGTCTTCTAGGTCAAACGAATAAAATCAATCATGGATCGAACCTCGATCGGTCCCGGATTTGATATCACATCATTAGACTGCATTCCCTCTCTGGACGTAAAGTGCACCTTCACCGGAATGCCAGGAATCAAGTCGAAGAAGTTATCTGAGAAGACACCCTCCACATCCGAAGATAGCCATACCTGTTTAGCAAGCACATCACTTTCCAGTACCAGATGAACGCCGTTCTCATCCGCTCCCCCGCTTACATTGATGTTTGCAGGCTGCAGAGCAAGGTCTTTGGACGGTACAAAATAGTGTTCCTGTACAATATTCGCCGCACCTTCCTGTTTCAGATCCAGGCGCAGCAGCGTGTTAGCTGTATCATGACCTTCAAGCCACTCCGCGTTACGTAATGACAGCACTTGATCTCCTGTATTAGATGCCAAGGTCACGTCATGTGTTTCATTACGATGCACCGTTCCATCGAACCCGAGCAAACGAATCTGTAACTGCCCTATTACAGGTTGTAATTGATCCGAAATGATATATATATCTGTTGTATCTTCTTTTGTTCCATCTACCGATACCAACACATCGCTGAAGCTGCGTTTCGCATAATATTGCAATGCTTTCCAGCGACCAAGGTAGTCCATACCTGCCCATGAAGCCACCGGCCAGCAATCATTCATTTGCCAGTAAAGTGTGCCCATGCAGAATGGTTTGCGGCGACGGTGTGCCTCGATCGCTGTCTTCATCGCTTCGGCCTGAAGCACCTGGCTCATATACAGGAACGATGGGAAGTCCTTCGATTCATGCATGTACATATCCATGTACTGTTTGATCAGACGATTACCAGCGCCATTCTTCTGATGTGCAAGCATGACTTCCGATTCCAGAGCAAGATCCTCTTCTTCCGCGTAAGTGCGTACTGACTTGTACTCCGGGAAAGACTGGAATCCGTATTCACTCATGAAACGACCCACATGCACGTTATAGTTCTCGAATGGTTCTACATTGTGCCACACGCCCCAGTAGTGGATATCCCCTTCGGCTGTGGACGGGTGCGCATGCTGCGTCTCATCCCCTGTCAGGGATACAAGTGGTGAAGAAGGCCAGTAATCCACACCTGGAGCATACGCTTCAACCACTTCTGGCAGCAGATCATGGAAGATGGCTTCGTAATCGGCCCAGATGCTTTCACGCTGCTCGGCAGTAAATTCCTTTTTCCAACCCCAGCCACCATTCTCAACATAGTGAGCCCACGCCGAATCAATCTCGTTGTTCCCACACCAGAGTGCAATACTTGGATGATTGCGCAGACGTTTCACATTATCAATAGCTTCATGTCTCACACTGTTCAGGAACGCTTCATCTCCTGGATACATACTGCATGCAAACATAAAGTCTTGCCATACCAGGATTCCGTATTCATCACACAGTTCGTAGAACACATCCTGCTCATAGATTCCGCCACCCCACACACGCAACATATTCATATTGGATTCGGCTGCGGATACGATCTCATGACGATAACGTTCATTAGTAATTTCAGTGATGAAGCTATCATTCGGAATGTGGTTGGCCCCTTTGGCAAAGACCGCAACACCATTCAGTTCAAAGTAAAAGGATGCTCCTGCTTCATCTTTGTCACGTACCAGCCGAATGGAACGAAGCCCAGTCTTCACTGTAGATTCAGCCACAGCTCTTTCACCTTGAAGCACTTCGGTAAGGAAAGTGTACATATGCGGATCACCAAGCCCACGGCTCCACCACAGTTTCGGTTCATCCATGGAGATTGGAATCTCCACAGTCTGAGTTCCGGGTTGTAGCGATACGGATTTTTCCCATCTCTGTCCATCTGCGCCGATACGAATAATCGTATCTACCGCTTGTGATGTCTCGACTTCCACAACAGCAGTTAATGAAGCTGAGGTAGCGCTTACTTTATTTTGCTGGATATACACATCATTGATTCGTACCTGTGTCCAACCTTCAAGACGTGCTTCACGCCAGATCCCACTGGTTACAAATCGCGGACCCCAGTCCCAACCATAGTGATACGGGGCTTTACGGGCAAAAATACTTACTCTCTTGTCGCCAAGTCCACCAACATCGGACTGATCATTCGATGCCGGTAATGCATATCCGAGCTTCTCCAGCTTAGGCAGATCTTCCTGAATTGGTGACCGAAAACGTATTCGGAGAATGTTGCCTTTCCCCTTCAATACAGCCTTTACATCTGCCTTCCACACCCGGAACATATTATCTGCTGATAACACATGCACCTCATTCACATACACATCCGCATATGTATCCAGACCATCAAACACCAGTTCCAGATGTTCCTGGGAGAACAACGCTTCGGCAACGTCAAATTCGGTCTGATATTCCCAATCTATCTTATCAATCCATTGTACTTCCTTCTCGTTTGTTCCATAAAAAGGATCTGGAATCTTGCCCAGCTTCAGCAAATCTGTATGCACACAGCCGGGCACCTGAGCCGGCATCCACTCTTGATCTTCGCAAGCCTTAAACGTCCAATTCTGAAAAACATGTGATTGTATTGTGCTCATGACAGCCTCCATTGTTGTTAGAGTTGGTAAATATTATTTTGTTAGGTTTTGTTATTATAAAAACGAATAACTTACAAAACAAAATTAACACGATTCACTTCTTATAGTCAATCTGTTTTGTAATTTAATTTGTTAAATGGTTTCTGCATAACAAAAAGACATGAAGCTCCAACCTCTCCATGTCTTTCACCTGATTTCATCTACACGTATGTTCATTGTTAGAATAGTTCATCAACTTTATATCACATTACTCTATACTGGCGTTATATTCATCACGAATAATTAATTCCGAATAGATCAGCTTGCGTTCATAAGGTTCATCCAGATGTTTGATCCGCCACAACAGCTGATCTACTGCTCTTGTTCCCAGATTCTCTTTGTTAATATGTACCGAAGCAAGAATGGGTTCATCCATCTGCGTATTGTCAAATCCGGTTACAGCACAGCGTTCAGGCACCTGAATGCCTCGACTTTGGAGTGCCTGAATGACAATGACAGCTGTATGGTCATTTGCACACACGAATACTTCAGGGATATCCTCCAGCTCCATTCCAGCAATGGATCTCCGGATCTCATCATACTCTGGTCCCAGCAACCCTTCTTGCTGTTCCCCCTCCAACTGCTTCTCTTCCAGCACCGTACGATATCCAAGCCAGCGTTCTCTAAAACTTGCCGCATCGGGCAGTTGCCCGGCAAACTTGAACTTTCTATACCCTTTTCCAACGAGCATCAGAACCAGTTCTTTCATACATTTCATATTGTCCGTAAAAACCGAGTCAGCGTATATGGCAGGGTCTTCATGATCCACCATGACAAGCGGAATACGCAGCCTGTAAATCTCCAGCAATACCGATGTCGAGATGGTGCCCACGGTAATGACTCCGCTGATTGCGTCGGGATTAAGGACCGAGAACATCCGATCTGAAGAGGGTTCTGTCAGCGTTAGAATATCCATTCCCTTCTCATTCAGCCTCTCAGAAATGCCATCAAACACTGGACCCCAGTATAAGGAAGATCGATTCTGAGAACGAATGTTGGGAAACAAAATCAATATCGTGCCTTGTCGCTCCGCTTCTGGCTTCATCTCCGTTGATATCTGTGTCTCGCCCGGATAACGCTTAGGCTCAGTTCTGAAATACCCGAGCTGCCCCGCTGTTCTGACAATCATCTCGCGTGTATGCTCACTCACACCAGGCTTGCCCGTCAGCGCACGGGAGACTGCGAATTTGGACACCCCCGCAGCATCCGCAATTTGCTGCATCGTTACTCTTTTGGCCATCCTACTCACCCGTTTTTCCTAATTTTCCATTCAGTGTAGCATAAAAAATAAAAATCAACAAAACAAGGTTATGTTATTTTGTTTTTGTTAGGTAGATGTTTATCTGTTTCACAAGGTGTACGACATAACCAAAAAAGGCCCTCTCCCCACCTTCATAGAAGATGACGAAAGGACCCTTTGTCTCCAATTATACACTTGGTGCTCCCTGATCGCCGAGTTCCGACTGTAAAACCGGGCGTTTTCTGCGCCAGAAGATAGGCTGTGGAAGTTTGATCTCTGTGATCAGAACACCGACCAACATCAAAGCTGCTCCTGCATACCCTTGCAACGTTAGCGACTCTCCTTGAAAGATAAATGCAAAGGCTGCTGCAAATAGTGGTTCGAGTGAAAAAATCAGACTTGTTCTTGTAGGAGAGGCATGACGCTGCGCGAGTGTCTGCAGAATATACCCCAAGCCACTACACAAAACACCTAACCCGAGAATGGCTGCCCAGGATTCAGCCGTATCGGGCATACGTGGCGTCTCCAGCATAAATGTAGCTGCAATTCCCCACACCGCCGCAACACCCAATTGAACTGTCCCTAATGTTAATGGATCATGCTTCGGTGTGAACTTGCCAGCAATCATGATATAGATGGCATACACAAGTGCTGCTAGTATGCAGAGAATATCTCCCGTGTGCAGACTAAGCTCATGTTGAAGCGTCAACAAGCCAAGCCCGGTAACTGCAACCAGGATACTGAGCGTCAATCGTTTGTCTGGCATACGACGATGCTGGATGGTCGTTAGGATCGGTACAAAAATAACGGCCAAACTTATCAGGAATCCCGCCTGCGATGTCGTTGTTCGTTGCACACCATAGGTGATGAATACAAATGCAGCGAATAAAGCTGTCCCCATAATCGCTCCTGCCACAAGTGTTCTGCGATCCATCTTAAACAACCGCCGATGAAAAAGAAGTCCTGCGGCAATAAAGGCAATTCCAAAACGAAATGCGACCAGATTCAATTCTTGCATGGACTCCAGGCCCGATTTCATAAACAGATAGGATGATCCCCATATGACCGTTGCGAGCAGCATCTGTATGTCCGCTCTTCTTGTTGCCTGACCTTGATTAACCTGTACACCATTCATCTTGCTTCAACCTTCATTCTATGTATTCTGATCTGTGTGATCGTGCGTCAAAGTAACTCGCCTTGGCAAGTATAAACGATCTCTTTGCATTATAAAAATGAATATTTATAATGGATTATATGAAATAAACTCATGTATCGAAAATGGGAAGGAACGGAACCATTCATGTCACTGATCAAATACGAAATTTTGAATACCGTTGTGGAGTATGGCAGTCTCACCAAAGCAGCTGAAGCTCTGAATATCACCCAATCCGCAGTCAGCCATGCCATCGCAAGTCTTGAGACAGAATGTGGTTTTTCACTGCTCCATCGCGGCCGCTCCGGTGTGCGTGTTACCGCTGAAGGCGAACGTATTCTGGGATACACCCGTGAAATTCTGCGCTGGACGGAACTCATGAATCAGGAAATCTCCCTCATTCGCGGCGCGGAGATTGGTACCGTGCGTATTGGTACTTTCGCCAGTGTGTCCACACAGTGGTTGCCGGGCATCCTGAAACAATTTCGTCTGCGTCATCCCGGAATTGAGATCAAGCTGTGGGAAGGCGATTATGCTGAGATTGAGGGCTGGTTGGCTGGAGGTGCCATCGATCTCGGATTTCTGTCCCTTGGCGATTCATCACCTTTTGAGACGATCCCATTACAAAAAGACAGGATGATGTGTATCCTGCCTCTGGATCATCCTCTCGCCTCAGAGGAGTCTGTTTCGTTTGATATTCTGCTGGAGCAACCCTTTATTCTGCCCAAGTGGGGCGGAGATAACGAGATAGAACGACTGATCCGGCAGCATGCGGCCAAGCTCAATGTCGTCTATGAAGTAGCAGAGGATCAAGCCATCATGGCGATGGTCCGGAATGGTCTCGGTATCAGCCTGCTTCCCGAAATGGTACTTCAAAATCATACTGATTCACTCGCGCTCGTGCCACTCACTGGAGATCCTTATCGTACGATTGGCATGGCCTGCCCATCTTTGGGTAATCTATCGCCCGCTACGCGACGTTTTATAGAAGAGGTGCAACAGTGGCTTGGCCCTGCTATGTAAATTTGGAGAACTCACTAGCTCTGTAGTTAAGATCGATTTCTCCTATCCGATACTCACAAATTGGATAACACCAAGAGTCAGCAGCAGTACAGATATAATCGCAATCGTGATGCCAAAACCAATCAGGAAGCGCACGCCAGGTGAGCGTTTGTTCCGCTGGCTGCCTCCCAGGTTATCCAGCTTTTGCTCAATCTGATCCAATCTTTCATTTACCTGTTTCAGTTCTTGATTGGAGTTCATTCATACATCCCCTTTTCTGTGTATTCGATCTATTCCCACACCCGATCGAGCTGATCTGCGTAGTAACGGATTGCTCTGTTATAGTCATTGATTCTCTTGTCACTTGACGTGTCCGCAAGTTGCACGAGCAGTCTTTGCATCGCTTCTGCATGTTCACCCAGATTGTAGAGCACCATGGCAAAGAAAACTTCAAATTCCCGGTACGCCGGGAATTCTTTCATGCCCGTTTCAAACCAAACCTTCGCCTGCTTATACTGTCCAAGCGTTCGATATGTACTGCCAAGTCCAAGTATTGCACCTGCTCTGTCCTCGCCAGAAAGTCCAAGACTTAGTGCCTTCTCATAATGCGGGACAGCCTCCCGCTCTAACCCAAGCGAATCATGTGCCCAAGCGAGCTGATACCAGACATTGGCATTCTCGGGTTCCTGGACTGTAATCTCTTGCAGTAGTTCAATCGCTTCCTGCACCTTGCCTTCTTGTCTCCATCGTACGGCCTGTTCCAAATTACTCATGCTGTCACTTCCCATCTTGCAATATAATTTCCACATATATGATTCAATTGTTTTATTATACCAAAAAAGCACCCCAGAGAATATGTTGTAACAACTTAAGGTTGTCCAAACGCTATTCCATCGTGTGCTTTTTCATTCGATGCAGCTTGTTATAAAAAATGGACTAAAGCATATTTCCACTGAACACTTCGATGACAGAACAACCTTCCGATCGCTGTTATCCCCGGATTTTTCGAATCATTTTAACAAAGGTGAAAATCCGGGGATAAAGGCGAACGCTTTCGCTTCTTCAGGTTCTTTCTGTCCTCTCCGTTTTGTGTAAATGTTTAATTCAATTTATATAGCTTAAGCTGAAATCTCTCTGAAAATGATCTGTTCATCGTCTAATTATGACCATACCGTATTCGCTACCATGACAATAAATACGAGCATGAGATAATTAACCGAGATCAGAAAGTTTACTTTTGCCCACTTCTCATCATCCTGTGTCTTCAGTCCGCTAAGTGTATGCACGAACCAGATCAGTCCACCGACCAGAGATACAATCAGAAATACCAGACCTACGTAGTTGTAATAATACAACAGAAATACAGCAGGAAGCAGCAGAAAAACATAAGGAATCATCTGAAACTTGGTGCGTTTCACCCCTTTAACCACTGGCAACAACGGGAAGCCCGCAGCGCGATACTCCTCTACCCGGCGAATACCCAATGACCAGAAGTGTGGTGGCTGCCACAAGAATAATAGTGCAAACAGCAACCAGGCACCTGCATCAATTTCATTGGTTACAGCCGTATAACCGATGACAGGCGGCATCGCTCCCGCAATTCCACCGAGCGACGTGCTCCACGTTGAACTGCGTTTCAACCACATCGTGTAAATCACGATGTAAGCGAACCACCCAAGCAGTGCCATCCAGCCTGATAACGGATTCACCAGGAGATACAGTACTGCTAGTCCCACAACACCAAGGATAATGCCATAGCCAAGTACAAACCCTGGTTTCAGATGGTTGATGTAATCCATCCTTTTTTTGGTGCGCTCCATCTTTTGGTCCAATTCACGATCCCAATAATTGTTGATTACACAAGCTGAAGCAATAACCAAAGTTGATCCAATCACGACCATGAGCAGAGATAACCAGTTGATATCCCATTTTGAAGCTACCCAGAATCCTACCGCCACCGCAAACACATTTAACCTTAGAAGTCCGGGCTTAGTTAATGCAATCATGTCTTTAAGCATGAGGCTCCTCCTGAACTATGTAAAAACGCCATTCCAATAATGATACATGTACCTACCATTAATTACAATCGCTTTCATGAATTTGTCATAACCAAAAAGCATCCCTCACCGTTCCAATGAACAGGAGGAATGCTTGAATGATGAATTTCATCTAATTTTATGGGATGTATTGTTGCACAATTTTAGTCACTTTTCCATCCTGCACCGTCAGATGATACGGGAATACGGACAGATCAAGAATACGGGTATTCTCATACAACGATTCGAACTTGGATAATGTCACAGGCTCATTCCACTGAATGTCTACGCCCTGCATCGTACCATCCCGATCATACAACTGCATCAACACTTCAGCATTGGCACTAACCTCAACTTGTTCCTGCTCTTTGCTATCGTTAACAATATAGTAACCATCTGGAGCACCATCTATACCAGCTTCCGGATTGCGCTGTGCAAAAATCGTATCAGCTTCTTCACCCTGATACCAGCCAATCTTGTCCACTGTCATAAACAATTTGCCGTCTTCTACATGCATACCTTCAACATAGGCTGTAAACATCTCAGAGTTCGCAACCTGTGCGTCTTTGCCAGAAGGCTGTTGAGCGTCCGTACTACCTTGAGCATTCGCAGGGGTAAGTAAATATGTAGTCAGCACAATCATGCCAAGTAAAGCAACAACTGCACCGATCATTCGTAGTTTCCATTGTTTTGTCGCGTTCTTCATAGGTAACACCTCTCCTTAATATGAACGTTATTATTCCTTAACCGGAAGTCTTGCTTCTCAAACGCTCATGTGAACTATCGATTCCAACGTTCTTTCTTTTCCTATCATACTTGGAACAGAGATTATAAAAGTATCAGCCAGATTAAAAATAGTTACAACGCGCGTCATCACTTCTGTCTGTAGTCTCCATAAACGGTAAAGAACCCTTGAAGGCATCGCCATTCAGAGGTTCTTTACTAGGGTGTGTCTTTTAAACTCAGTCAAGTGATACATGAAGGATGTCTATGTCCAAACATCTTGAAGTCCAAGCTGCCTAGTTGTGACGAATGGTCCAGACGGCTAAAGAACCGAGGACATCTTATTCGGCCTTCTGGCGCTCCTTTTATTTTGAAAGGAACATGAAACACGTTATTTGCCAAAATTCCCTGAAACACGATATTAACGGCCGTTTATACCAATATAGCGCGTCTCAGATTCCTTAGTTTGCTGCGGGACTTTCAAACCCTTGAATAAGACGTCACAGGTTCCCGCATAGATGTTAATCTTAATGATTGGGTGTGGAGCTTTGTGCCAAACGAACGAGCATATGAGCCAGCATGTGACGTTCATCTTCCTTGCCGACATTCCACAGCTCCTGAAGCAGTTTCTCTTCACGATTCCGGGGCTCCTCCCGAGCTGCCAGATAATCCGCTACTTTCTCGGCAATTTTGGCCATCTGCTCCTCACTTAGTCCAATCGATTCTCCCATGGCAATTCGCTTACCCAGGTATTCTTTGAATGCATCAAAGTTCTGTAGAATCTGTTCTCTTTCTTCCGGCGCAATCTTCTCAATTGCGTTGTCCACCTTGTCCGTTGAAACCTGGCCATCTTTATGGATTACATGATTTTCTTCATTCATTTGAATAACCTCCTGCATAATAGTTGTTTATTGGTTTGGAGCTTTAAACTTAATACTCACTGGTTATCTATAATATAAACGTATTGCAGAACTTTAATCAGTACGTTCAATTCTGTATAGATCTTCTATATATGAGCAAGTACACGTTTCAAAAGAACTACAGCGGTTAATCGTTTACATATACGTAACGGTGTTTGGATATGTTAATGAACACCTTATACAATATCGAATCAGGAGGGATTTCCCATGCGTGATAAAACCAAACATGAGAAGACAAACGATGAACTTGAACCAGGAGTAAATACCGTTATCCATCCAGACAAAAATAATCCCGGACCAACCGATATGATCGAAGGCGTGGTTGGTGATATCGTGGACAACATTCGCAAAGATTTCTCACATGACTCAAAGGGCGAGAAGTCTTCTTCCAAGTCAACGGATTCATCGGATAAACAAGCGTAATCCTTTTCTCCATAGCAAAAGTTAGCTTAAAAAGTCCTCCTGCCATACGCATGGCTTGGGAGGAC
The DNA here is from genome assembly GCF_984798905.1 of Paenibacillus sp. SRL342. NCBI lineage: Bacteria > Bacillati > Bacillota > Bacilli > Caryophanales > Paenibacillaceae > Paenibacillus > Paenibacillus sp. SRL342. The sequence goes on along the minus strand of NZ_OZ481790.1, from coordinate 2,735,165 downwards.
TTTTTGGTAATAATTGAATAATCAGCCTCTTATCCAGAGGTACATTTCAACGTGAATCCTTTGTCATCTGCTGTAACGCCTTATGAATCCAGATCGCGGCAATGGAACCTTCACCCATCGCAACAGTTGCTTGCTCTGCGTGCAGACCCAGATCCCCGGCAATCCACACATTAGTCGCTGCCTTCAAGCTGCGTGGATCAGCTTCTACATGTTTGTTATCTGCGATTACAGCTCCAAGCTGCTCCGCCAGTTCATAGTGTACACGATTGCCTCCAAATGCGATAAATCCACGCTCCGACTCAAAGATCTGACCATCTTCGGTCAGAACACCGGTGATATGACCATCCTCAATCTGTTGCACTTCCTGGACAGCCGCTTCCAGATAACGCACTCCCGCCTCTTTCATGCTGCGATGCAGCTCTGCAGATATGGGGGCCTGCTCATGATTAATATATAACAGATCATTCGTACGCTGAATTAAAATCATTGCCATATTGGCACCTGCTTCACCAGATCCCAACAGTACCGTACGTTGATCCTGAATCTCATAACCATCGCAATCAGGGCAGACATACACGGTTCGGCCCAGCGTAGGGGTTAGTCCTGGAATGTCCGGAACTCTATCCGTGAGTCCCGTTGCCAATAACACGGTTTTGCTCCTATATTCAGATCCGGAAGTACCGAATAAATGAATATTTTCTCCCTTACGTTCCGCTTTAAAGATACGGTCTTTCTCAAAAGATACACCTGTCCGCTCTGCCTGCATCCTGCCTCGTTCTCTAAGCTCTTCACCGGATACCCCATCGGGGAAACCGAGGATATTATGATAAGTCCGGCACAACGTCGATCTGCCTTCTCCCGCGTCGATTACCAACACCTGATGAGCTGAATAACGTCCAAGTTGAATGGCTGCCTGAAGCCCTGCGAGCCCTCCACCTACAATTATGCAATCAACCTCTCGCATGCTCCTTCTCCTCCTGAACTATATACATTGAACTAAAGAATATTTACACTGCTCACTCCGATGACAAAACAACCTTCCGATCGCTGTTATCCCCAGATTTTTTAATACCTTCTACAAAGGGTAAATCCGGGGATAAGCGTATGCTTTCGATGCAGCTTTCTTTCAGAAAGCTTTTAGGCGCACGCTTCGCTTCTTCAGATTCGTTCTGTCCTCTCCGTTTTGTGTAAATGTTTAGCTCAATATATATATATTTTGTCCTTCTATACATTAAACCGTTCAGCAAAGCTTAAACGATTCCTCTTATTCCTTATCTTATACCAAAATAAACAGGCCCAAACCATCCGTAGGAATCACGGTGAGTTTGGACCTATAAGATTTATGATTACTTAGAAGTTATAAGATTCAAATCGCGATGCATTCGAGATGGCGTTCCATACATCCGCTGTTTCGCCGCCCATATACCAGTAAGCCAGTCCAGCAATTTGCCGTTGCTCACTCATTAACACTTTGGCTGATAACGAACGACTATCCTCTGCCCATATATATCTTGGCTTACCATTACTGTTGTACCCGATAATATATTGAACCAGACTTGCATCCCATCGTCTTACAGATCCCGTAGCATGCGCACGCATTCCCTGGTCTGCCAGTGTAATGTCCCAAGAACTGGTTGCTGGATTCACGGAAGACCAGTCTCGTGTATACAATGGAAGGGCCAAAATTGTTTTGGCACGTACCACCTCGGAGAGCATGGTGTCCAAAGCTTTTTCCACCCATGGAAGAGAGGCCACAGACCCTGCTTTTGGATCACCATTCCAGTGTTCCTCATATCCCATCAGCACCATATAATCCGATACAGCGCCCAGCTTGGCATAATCAAATGCATCCGTCCAATCAGTACCCAGGTCTGGCGATACATCCACAGACACAACTGCACCCAGTGCGTGCAACGTTGCCGTCAACGAGGTGACAAATGCTGTTAATCCTTCACGATCCATAGGATCGACATTCTCGAAGTCCACGTTAATGCCGTCCAGTTTATAGGTTTTGACATAAGCGGCTACCTGTGAGATCACTGCCGCTCGGTTGGCCGAACTGGATAACATCTGATGCGTAAGTGCCGAATCGGAACGATTCCCAAGTAATGGCCATAGCTGCCTGTCGGTGGCGGATGCCCAGGAGATCAATGCTGGGTCTGCGTGATCAGTTACTTTCATACTGCTGTTCAGGAAAAACCAGCGCGGGACAAGCGTATTCACTTCAGACTGTTCCACTTGCTTCTTGAACTCAGCTGTAGTGGAGTTATATTGCCAGCCCAGCTGAACGCCAAGTTCGTCCCCACGTTGTAACTGCTCAGACCATGTTTTCTTTTGTAAAATGGCATCAAGCATGACGGCTGCTTCTTCCCGCGTTACCTGGTGATGTGGTCGGAACACGCCTCCGCTTCCCCGCATTAGTCCAAGTTGATAGACTGTCTGCACATAAGGACGTGCCCAGTCCGAGATATCCGCTGCGTCAAAATACGTTGAAGATAAGAGTGATGTCTCTACCGGCTGTTGTTTTAACATCCGCACAAGAAGGGCAGCCGCTTCTTCACGCGTAATGGAAGCATTAGGCTGGAAAGTTCCCTGACCCTTACCCTCCAAAATAAAAAGATTCGTCATGGCAGCAACGTTGCCGTAATACCAAGCATTCATGCTTATATCCTGATAGGGATTTATATTATTTTTTACGGACTTCAAACCTAGCAATCTAACCGCAAACGTCGCAAACTCTGCACGAGTAACGGCTTTCTTCGGTTCAAACGTAGTCTCTGACGTACCGGCAGCAATACCTTTGGCCACCAGATGTGTAATGGCATCCTTAGCGTAACTGGTGTGCGTATCCTGAAACTGTTGCTGCACGCTTGCAGCCTGAACGGTAGAGCCGTATCCAGCCACCGATCCAAGTGTTAATAACCCGCATAAAGCTATTTTCCATATCCGTTGGTTTGTTATGTCTTTTAATCTATTATTCACATCAAAAAGCCTCGCTTCATTGGATTACGATCAACTATCATCGTATCAAATTAAAGCGAGGCCGTATGTGGTTAAATGTTGGGAAATGCGAAGCTTACTTGTGTACTTTTACGCGATCTTCAATGGGTTGGAATTCTTTCTCACCCGGTGCTGCCGTTGGTTTACCAAATGGCATCTGAGCGATCAATCTCCAGTTCTCAGGAATGCTCCATTCTTGCTTCACTTTCTCATCAATCAACGGGTTGTAGTGCTGCAAAGATGCACCCAGACCTTCTTGTTCCAGAGCAGTCCAGATTACCAGTTGCAACATGCCGTTGGATTGGTTAGCCCAGATTGGGAAGTTATCTGCATAAGCTGCAAAATTTTGTTGAAGCTGTGCGATCGCATTGTTATCTTCGAAGAAGAGAACCGTACCATATCCGCTGCGGAATCCAGTCATTTTCTCTGCTGTGGATTTGAAGGCTTCTTCATTGCCTACCACTTCACGCAAAATTTCTTCTGTGTGATTCCACAATTTATCATGTTGTTCACCGAGCAATACAACGGCACGGGATGTTTGTGAGTTAAAGGAAGTTGGTGTATATTTCACCGCTTCTTCTACGATTTCCTGGATTTTAGCATCCGAAATTGTAGATTCCTTGCTGATCCCATAATAAGATCTTCTGTTTTTCAACGCATCAAAAAAAGTTGTCATTCTTAATCGCCTCCCAATTTTTTTTCAATTGCCAACACAGTAACTATAATATAGTAACATACATTAGTCAACAAACTAATTTATTTTCACTAAATATACATTCACCGAAAACAATTCAACAAGTTTGCCCAATACAGCAATTGAAATTATCCTTCGCCCGTCTTTTTACGATAATCCGCCCGGTATTTCTCTTCAGTAGACGAGTTGCTTTTTGTCTGGTCTTTATTCTTCTCTTCCTGAGCCTCCATATTCAGATCTTCCATCGGAATTGGATCTACAGTCTGTTCTTCTTCATATCTGTCAAGCAGACTTTCGTGCTCTGTCTTATATTGTTCAGGATTGTCACGGGATTGCTCCTGATGGGTATCGCTGTTATTCTGATCCGGTGTGCGCTGTTTCATTCATATTCGCCTCCTCTAGGTTCATTACCTTTCTTTACCTGTTCTGCGTGTCCTCTAAACACAGTGGTATGCATTCCTCAAACGAAAATCAACAAAAAAAGCCAACCAGACAAGCTGGTCAGCTCAAACAAGACTTCTATGATTGGCGATGCAATTGGGTACGGTACAGATCAGGCGAACATCCCACACTTTGTTTGAACATCCGACTAAAATGCGAAAGGCGTTTGAAACCGGACAATCGACTTGCTTCTGTCACGGTGATCTCAGGCTGAAACTGAAACAAAAGCTTCGCCTGATTGATACGGCGGTCATACAGATATTTGAATATCGTCAAACCTGTCATTTCCTTAAACATACCTGCCAGATATGGCTTGGACAGATGTAATTCCAGTGCCAAATCATCCAGACCAATGTCCTTCATATAATGGGTATCCACATAACGAATAATGTGTTGGACATGCCGCTCTCTCTCCGATGAGGGAAGTTGTTCCTGGACATCACCCTGGCAGATCTCTGCTACAAAATACAACAGATCACACAGTCTGACATTCATTCGCTCTTGCCTGAAATTGCTCTGACTTTGAGACAGACGATGAAGATCATGCAATAGAGCTTCGAATTCAGAGCGGTTATCTCCCTTCAGATTGACCCGACAGTTTCTGAGTTCTTCAAATGGTCTCAGGACCTCAGCCATACGGTCCGGATGCAGGCTGCTGCGGATTGCAGACGGATCAAAATGCAGTGTGCTTCGCTCATAAGCACTGCCTGGCTTCGGATGTGGTCGATGAAGAGTCAAGCCATGCATTAACACCAGATCACCCGGCTCCAGGTTATATACCCGGTCTCCTATGATGTAGGTACATTCTCCATCATGAAAATAATAAATCTCATAATGTGGATGTGAGTGGAATCCATCTGACTTGCCTGGGTTAAATATGCTGGTGGATCGGTAACTATACTCCAGTGAAGCACTAAATTGCATCATGCTCGGCACATTCATGCACCTCCTGTTCGGAAGAGGGAAACGATTTGTGTCATGCCCCTGTAGGATATATGAAAGTGAAATTATAGAAGCTGTTTAATACTCTCTTGAATCTCGTCGATGGAGTCGATAGGTTCGAAGCGTCTGACCACACGACCCTCTGCATCAATCAGGAATTTCGTGAAATTCCATTTGATTGCATCGCCGTGTAACCATTCTGGTGCCTTCTCAGCCACCATTAATTTCAATAATTTGGCCTGTATATCTGTTTCATCAAAGCCGGCAAAAGGCCCTGATCTTTTCAAAAAGTCGTAGAGCGGGTGCGCCGCTTCTCCATTCACATCCAGTTTGGAGAACATCGGAAATTTCACACCATAGTTAATCTGACAAAAGGATTCCGCTTCCGAACTGCTTCCAGGCTCTTGCTCTGCAAACTGGTTACACGGGAAACCAATAATCTGAAGCCCTTGATCCTTGTACTGGTCATACAGCTTCTGCATGTCATCAAACTGGTGCGTATATTTACATTTACTTGCCGTGTTTACGATGAGCACAGGTTTTCCTTCATATTGATAGAGCGGGAAACGCTCTCCACTGGTTCTGGTTACGGTAAAGTCGTAGATGGTTGGCATAAGTCTAGTGCACCTCGCGATAGTTATGTAGTCATACAGCATCATATGTCATTGTTAATTATATACGAAGTTTGAACTATTGTATCGCGCAAGATAAGTTACTCTCCCTCACCACAGAAAACCCTTCTGCCACGAAAATCTCTTCGTTCAGCAAAAGGGTTATTATATGGGATCACAGTGACAGCAGATTCAGCCTTTCACGGCACTTCCGGCTACGCCCTGAATGATATAATGCTGACCCACGAGGAAAACGATGATCATCGGGATAATGCCTGCCGTTGCAGCGGCCATCATGCCGTTGTAATCCACATTATTCTCCAGAATAAAATTCTGCAGTCCGAGCGGCACGGTGTATAGGTCTTTGTCGATGAGGAACACAAGCGCATTTTCATAGTCATTCCAGTGCCAGGAGAAGTCAATGATCGCCAGCGTAGCCAACGCTGGCTTTGCCAAGGGCAGAATCAACCTGAAGAATATTCGCAGGTGACCGGCACCGTCGATGAACGCCGCTTCCGAGATCTCTGAAGGCACGGACAGGAAGAATTGCCGCAGCATAAACACCCCAAAGATCGTGAACATTCCGGGCAGGATCAATGCCCAGTGCGTATTATATATGCCGACCCATTCAAACATCAGGAACTTCGGTACAAAGAGCACCTGCGGAGGCACCATCATCATCGAGAGATAGATCAGGAACAATGTCTCCCGACCTTTGAATTGAATCCGTGCGAAGCCATAGGCTGCAAAAGCCGAGAGAAATACAGCTCCGACCGTACTAATTAGCGATATTTTCAACGAGTTCAGATAATACGTCGCAAAGGTATCCGCTCCGCTCCAGACCTTAATGTGATGCTCCCAGTTCAGGCTGGAGGGTATCCACTGGATGGGATAGGTGAATACGTCCGCAGGAGATTTGAACGACGTGCTGATCATCCAGATGAACGGCATAACCATCAGCAGGGCAAACCCGGACATCAGAATTGTCAGTATGATTTTTCGAATCTGGCTCAAGGACTCCATGCGGACTTTAACTTTAGGTGAATGTGGAGCTGTGGGCTTCGCATTCGCGGCAATTTGTTTCTCCATAACGATCCCTCCCCTCCTTAATAGTGAACCCAACGTTTCTGACCGAGCCACTGCAAAACAGTGAAGACCATAATGATGGCAAAGAGTGCCCAGCTAATGGCAGCAGCGTAGCCCATCTCGTAGTAGCGGAAGGCATTCTGGTAGATAAACAGCGACAGGACGGTTGTACTGTTCCCCGGCCCACCCTGGGTAATCGCTTGAATGATACCAAAGTTTTTGATGGTCATAATCAGCCCGGTAATCAGCAGCAAAAAGGTAGTTGGACTCACAAGAGGCCAAATCACTTGGCGTATCGTCTGCCATGGACGGGCTCCATCTATCCGTGCAGCCTCAACCAGTTCCTCCGGAATTTCCTGCAAAGCGGCCAGATAAATAATCATGTTGTAACCCAGCATGAACCAGATCCAGATGATATCAATCGCATACATGGACCATTCGGTTGTTGATAACCAGCCGGGAGGGTTCGTAATACCGATTCCGCGCAAGAAACCATTAATTGGCCCCGATGTTGGCTGGAACAGCAGCATCCAGACAAAAGCGATGGCAACACCGCTGGTGATATAGGGCATGAAATAGAGGGCACGCAGCGTTTTTTGCCAGTACACCGACTTGTTCAGCGCCACAGCTACGATAAATGCCAACCCCATCGATACCGGAACCGCTAACAGAAATACAAATGTATTTCGCAGCGCCACGCCAAACAGATCATCATTCAACATCCGGCGGATATTGTCCAGCCCGACGAAATTCGTCTCCGGGCTCATAAATTTGTAATCAGTGAACATGAGATAGAACGAATAGACAGCCGGTATAATAAAAAACAACAGCACGCCAATCATATTGGGCCCAATAAACAGATACCCGAGCCTGCTCTGCCGTTTCATCCAGGATTTATGCATATGCTCCCCCACTCCTTAACATCTGTTCTGGAATTAAGCATAACAAGATGTCCTCTAACATTTAAGGAACATAACCCTGTACCTGATATCACAGATATATGTATTTCGGCAGTTCCTTATGGGAGAGAAATAACATGGAATTGTTCTATTGTTTATATAGAAAAAACCGCCCCATTGGGACGGCCTTTGGACTCATTGCTTTTGCAATCTATTGATTCTGCTTCAGCCAGTCATTATGGCGTTTGACCATGTTCTGTACCGTTACTTCGGCAGTCTGGTTACCAAGGAAGAACTTTTCATACTCCTGTGCACGCAGATCGACCACTTCCTGCGCAATGCTGCGGACAAACGTAGGTGTCTCGTCACCGTACAACACAAATTCCAGAGACTCTTTATCATAAGAATCGGCATAATCGCCCAGCAAATGATCGATCGCAGTCTGTTGATCAACCGCATTGGAGGAAGGCAAACGTCCACCCGCAGCCATCGGCATCATTCCCCCATCGGCGTACCATTTCAGGAACTCCCATGCGGCTTCTTTATTTTTCGACTTGGAATTGATCGCAATAAAGTCACCAAGTCCTCCACTCTTCACCATATCTGCTTCTTGTGCAGCCAATCTCGGTACAGGGGCAAAGGCGATTTTCCAATCCCGCGGGAACTCGGTCATATTGTTGGATGTGCGGATCAGCCATTCGCCGATATTAATCATGGCAGACTCACCGCCAAGGAACATGTTTTCCACCGGCATTTTGGAAGTCAGCTGCTCACCGAGTGGAGGCGTAGTTGCGTCCTCTTTCATCATTCCGTTCAACGTCTCCAGCCATTTGGTAACGAGTGGATCATCGAGGTTGGAAGAACCGTCTGCCTTAACATAACCGTTCTTCACCAGAACGGAATCGAGCGGGTCTACATAGGAAGCGGTATGCTGCACCAATCCGTACTTGAAGCCAGCTGTCTTCAGTTTGAGTGCATATTCACGGGCTTCATCCCATGTCCAGGCTTTCGGTACACTCAGTCCGGCCTGATCAAGCGCTTTCATATTTAAAGCGAAGAAGGCAGCGTTTTTCTTGGTTGGCATCCCGTAATATTTTCCGTCCACTTTCCAGGAAGCCGCATCTTCACCCATTTTCTCATCAATGTTGTAGTCGGTGAACTCGCCCAGATCCAGTGCTGTACCGCCCTTGATGCGTTTATCCAGATTTGTAAGGGTATAGTTGACATACAGGTCAACGTTCTGCCCGGTGGACAGCGCCGTATCCAGCTTCAGGTTGCCATCATCGTCATTCACAAACCGCACATATTCCACCTGAATATCAGGATGCTCCGCATTCCAGGTATCCACGACTTCCTGTGGACCATTCTCGGGCGGTACCGCGCCCCACATGGTGAGCTTCACTTTTCCCCCTGCCGCTCCACCTCCGTTATCCCCACCGTTCGTCTCATTTTTACCTACACAGCCGGCAAGCAAGCCCAGCATCAGCGCACCTACGATTAATCCTGTTAATCCTTTTTTGATTCTCATCTGGTCACATGACCTCCCTGAATTGAAGTGTACCTTCCGTTACATCGTAGCAGGGACCTTGCTGGGTTCATAAGATACATATCCATGATTCGGATTGAACAAAAATACGGATTTACTTGTGCTTGCCTGAGCACTCGGTACACATATTCCTTCTACTCATCCTGTGAGTCACGAACGATGGCGATACTGGCTGGGCGTGCAACCGGTCCAACGCTTGAATATTTTAATGAAATAATTATCACTTCCGAACCCTACCCGGTAACCAATCTCCTGTACAGGAAGGTCCGTCTCGCGCAAGTATTCAGCCGCTTTCTCCATCCGTACCCCATGCAAGTAATGAATCAGGGTATGGCCGGTTTTCTTTTTGAACAGAGCACTCACATAATTCTCGCCCATCATCACATATCGTGACATGGATTTGACGGTAATGTCCTGGTCGTAATGCTGTCCGATGTACTGAATTATTTTGCTAATCTCCGGATGCTTCACAACCGGCTCTCGAACAGGTGTAAAGGGAAGATCCTTATCAGGTGAGGGCGCAGAAGAGACCGTAAGAGAATTAGGCAAATCAGGCGTTGATGTGAGAACCGGTGTGGAAGGTGGCACTTCATGATGATCTGTCTCTGTCCGGGCTTCAGTTGAAGCTCCCAGTTCTGCACTTACTTTACGGAGTGTATCACGCAGTGAATTCACACTCATGGACAGTTTCAAAATATAATTGGAAGCCCCGTATTCCATTGCACGGCGTACATATTCGAACTCCCCCATACAGGTGAGCATGACAAACTTGGTTTTTAACCCGGCCTGACGGGTCTGTTTGAGTAATTCCAGACCATCCATACCTGGCATAACAATATCGGTCAGTACCAGATCCGGTGTATCCTGTATGATCATCGCCAGCGCTTCGGTCCCGTTACCGGATTCTCCGATGACCGTGAAGCCTAGCTCTTCCCAGGAAATAATCTCTCGCACCGACTCACGTACAAATACCTCATCTTCTACAAGTAATACTTTCCACATGCCAGATTCCCCTCTCCAGTCGGCTAGTCAGATCGCTTCTGTACGTACGGCGTCGACAATAAAAAAGGAATGCTGAACCTCACTAATGTCCCCGGCTTGGTATCAATCACTTCAAGTTCACTTTGGCCTTTGAACAATAACCGCAATCGTTCTCTGAGGTTGGACAGACCGATCCCCGGACGTGTGCGGGTCATCTGCTGACGCCGGGATTCCTCCATTCCAATTCCGTTGTCTGCCACCTCCAGCATCAGCATACCTGTGTCTTGCCTGTAAATTTCGATGCGGATCTGACCAAGCTGCTCCAGTGGCCCGACACCGTGATGAATGGCATTCTCCACCAGTGGCTGCAAGCTCAGCTTGGGCACCAGCGCATACTCCAATTTATCGTCAAATTCACAAGTCACCTCAAAGCTATCGCGGTAACGAATCCGCTGAATATGAAGGTAGGCTTGAACCAACTCAATCTCGTCCTTCAGGTATACCAATTCGACCTGTGAATTCAGGCTGACTTCCAGTAATTTGCCCAAGGAAACACACATCTCGGAGATCTCTTCATTCCCGCTGCGGATCGCGCTCCATTTCATTGTATTCAATGTATTCAGGAGAAAGTGCGGATTCATCTGGGCCAGAAGCATATGAAAATGTACCGCTTCCTTTTGACGTTCCTCCGCCTTGAGTCTGTTGATCATCTGATTAGCATCATCCAGCATCGTATTAAACGTGCGTGTCAATTCCAATACTTCCCCACGGCTGCGGCCTTCGGGAATACGAATCTTGAGGTTTTTGCGGACAACCTCCTTCATCTTGTTCTGTAAGTGCGACAAGGGGCGCGTAAACGTTGCCGAGATCATAAAAGCCATCACTACAAATGCTCCTGTGAAACCAAAAAAGGTCAGAAAGTAACGTTGTTTAAGCTCGGATATCTCTGTAAACAGGATGGAAAGTGGAATGCGATTCACCATATACCAGTCCAGTGATTCGATGTACACGTAGTTAATCAGCGTATCCGAGGCTGGATCAGTCAGATAAGCCTGTGCCGGATGAAGAGCTATTTCACGCGTAACCTCCGGGGAGAGCACCGCTGTTTTGGATGAACTGGTGATGGTCTCTCCACTACCTGTAATAAGGTAATACTCCTGGTTACTCTGTGAATCCTTCAACATGGTCTGGAACCAGTAGGAATAATCAATGCTAATTCGTGCCAGCCCGTATCGCTTGCCGCCGCTATCTTTCATGTAAGCATACAGCGACAACAGATATGGGCTGGAAGATAACTCTCTAAGCACAGGGTTGGAATCCCGTGCATCCCAGCGATAGAAGAGTTCTTCCGGTTGAAGCGAGTGTGAATCCGCACCGCCTTTTGGAATGGTTATTTCCCCCAGACGCTCACGGAATTGTTCCAGATAGGGGCCATACGTCAGTGCTTTTTTGGGCAAATACGAAGTGTAAACGCTATCATGAAAATCCAGCAAGGTAAAGTACACCGAAGGATTATATAGGAAAAAACTGTTGTTGATCATCTTGAACTTTTCTTCTACCAGCGACTTGTTCTCAAGCGGCGTACGACTGTCCGGGGAGGTTAGCACATTTCTTACCGCGGAATCCTGTTCCAGAAAAATGAGCGTTTTGAAGGCAATGCTCATCTGGTCCTCCAGAGAGCGATACATCTGGACTAGCTGCTCATGACTCTGCTCACTGATTTTCTGCTCGACCAGGGATTCAATTTGCTGATAATTGTAGACATTCAATGCACTGAACGGCAAAAGAATCAACACCACAAATGCACCGAACAGGCGGTATCTGAGACGCTGTGGCAACCAACTCTTCCAATTTGGCTTCTTCATTCCTTAGTGCTCGCTCCCCTACAATTAATGACCCCATTATAGCACCTGCCTGCCATTTACAGCCGGAGTCGAATGATTTGCATGGATTTGTGATATTCGCTGCCTGCATCCATGTGAACTACACAGATATGTTCTATTGGTGTAAGCAAGAAATGAATGAGTGAATGGATGGAAGGTTGGATGGACGAGACACTTACCTCATACTTGATGTCGTTTCCGATACTCTGAGGGACTGATTCCTATGGTGGACGAAAATACACGGCTCAGATAAAATCCGTTCTCATATCCACATCTCTCAGCGATCTGCGTGAGGGTCAGACGGCTATCTGCCAGCAAAGCTTTTGCTTTTTTGAGACGAATCGCTTTCAGATAATCGGATGGTGTCTCTTGAAAGGCCTCCCGGAACCTTCGGGTGAGCTGGACTGGACTCAAAGCCAACTGTTCAGCCAACGTTCGGAGACTGACCGCCTCTCCTGCCCACTCCTCCAACAAAACTGCCGCTTCAGTCATGAGGGCATCCTCCGTGAACTTGGTTTCCATTAGCCTGCTCTGTCTGCGCTCCCATTGATACAGCCGCCACAAATCCAACATCAGATGGGTTTTCCATCCTGTTGTATCCTCATCGTTGTCCTCGCTCGCCTGACGCAGGTAGGCATATGTTGAAGCCAGACGCTTTGTATCGTTAACGAGGGATTTTCCGATTGGCGGCAGGAGATGCTCATCCTCTGCGGAGTTACAACGGAACAGCATATAGTGAAACGTCAGCGGGGTTACCGTCTCTCTGCGAAAAGGAACGTGGGGCGGACATAACACCAGATCAGCAAAACCCGCCTCTCCGCTCTGTCCATCAATCTCGTAACGAAATACACCCTCTTCAACGGCAAAGACCACCCAAGCGTCGTAGATATCTTCTGTCAGAGCAAATTCAGCTTTCTTCTTCCAGTAGATGTGATTAAGGAGGTCCATGACACACCTGCCTTTGTTATGAAATAAAGTATATGCTCGATGATAATATAGTGTATTTGAAAAGTAAATATATAGAACTAATATGAAATTATAGATATGAAATATGAAATCTGAGCTTAGGCTCATCCATATTCAATGAGAGAGGTGTTCACATGAAGCACGAACTCGTTAAACCGGATATCACCGTCATCGGGGGCGGGCTCGCTGGCGTATGCGCTGCTATATCTGCTGCCCGGCTGGGCCAGCAGGTCGCGCTGGTGCAGAATCGTCCTGTACTCGGCGGAAATTCAAGCAGTGAAGTACGCGTATGGGTCTGCGGCGCTACCGCCCACGGGATTAACCGCTATGCCCGCGAGACGGGTATCATGGGGGAACTGTTTGTAGAGAATCAGTATCGTAATCCAGAGGGCAATCCTTATCTCTGGGACTTGATCATTCTGGAAGCCGTTCGAGCTGAATCCAACATTAGCCTGTACCTGAACACGGATGTACATGAAGTCGAGGCCACTGGGGATGGAGATGAACGCATGATCACCTCCGTTACCGGATGGATGATGGGTTCTGAGCGCAAAATCCGATTCGAGAGTCAGATCTATCTGGACTGTACGGGTGATGGATTGGTTGGCTTTCTGGCTGGAGCCAAGTTTGCACTCGGTCGGGAAGCCCGCAGCGAATATGGCGAAGAGTGGGCACCAGACGTGGCTGATCAGATCACGCTGGGCAGTACACTTCTCTTCTATACCAAGGATGCTGGTGCGCCTGTCCGTTATATCCCGCCTTCTTTTGCCAAGGATATTACACAGACCAGCATTCCGATTCGCCGGGTCATTCGCAGCGGGGATTCCGGTTGTCATTATTGGTGGATTGAATGGGGCGGTGAACATGACACCGTTCATGACAATGAGCTGATCCGTGATGAACTGTGGTCCGTGATCTACGGGATCTGGGACTATATCAAGAACTCCGGCAAGTTTGATGCCGACCATATGACGCTAGAGTGGATTGGTTCTCTGCCTGGCAAAAGGGAGTACCGCCGCTTCACGGGTGACTATGTGCTCACCCAGAACGATATTATCAGCCAGCGGGAGTTCCCGGATGCCGTTGCCTTTGGCGGATGGTCCATTGACCTGCATCCCCCGCAGGGCATGTACGCCGAAGCGAGTGGCTCGAAGCATATGCATGCCGATGGCGTATATCACGTGCCGTTCCGCTCGTTGTATTCCGCAAATGTGCGGAATATGCTCATGGCCGGGCGCGACATCAGTGCATCACATGTCGCCTTCGGCACGACCCGCGTCATGGCAACATGCGCGGTCATCGGCGAAGCCGCTGGTACGGGCGCGGCGCTCTGCGCGGCCATGGGGGTATCGCCGCGCGAGCTGCACGCGAGGCATCTGGCGGTGCTGCAGCAGACGTTGCTGCGGCAGGACGCTTCCATCATCGGGGTGCGCAGCCACGATGAGCTGGATCTGGCCCGGTGTGCCAAGGTTACAGCCTCCAGCACGCTGACGGGCATCGCCCTTGAGCAGCCTGGCGAGACGTACCCGCTGGGTACGGATGTTGCCCTGCTGCTGCCTGTGCATCCAGTGCTCAGCGGCCTGGAGCTGCTGCTGGATGCATCCAGCAATACCGCGCTGACGGTAGAGCTGTGGGATACGGGGCGTAAGGAGAACTACGTCCCGCATTTGTTACAAGTTACGGCGACTGTTAACGTTACAACGGGAAATTCGCAGTGGGTGAAGCTTCCGCTCGAATGGCGACCGGAAGAACCGCAGAATGCTTTTATAATCATCCGCTCCAATAAAGCCGTCTCACTCTATCATTCGACAGAAGCACACAGCGGGGTGCTGATCTTCTTCAAAACAGAAGAAAACCACGTGTCCAAAAATCTGGAGGACCACGCCACGGATCAGCCTGTCGTATTATGGTCCATGCAAGGATTGGCGCGTCAGCCCTTCTGCTGTCGTACCCTCTCTGAGACCACGGCCTATTCAGCGGACAACACGATCAACGGTTACCATCGCCCTTATGGTGGGCCGCAACAGTGGATGTCACAGCCGATGCAGTCTGGCAAGCCAGAATGGGTACAACTGACATGGGAAGAGCCACAAACCTTGACTGAATTGCACTTGACGTTTAATGATGATGTGAACGAGGATTTGGTTAATTTACATCACCATCAGACCGCATTCCGTGTGATGCCTGAGCTGGTGTGTGATTATCACGTGGATGTTCTGACTCCGGCTGGCGATTGGACACAAGTCGCAAGTGTTCAAGAAAATCACAAAAGAAAAGTTATTCATTCCCTGGATGTCCCTGTGTCAGCTCAGGCTCTGAGAATCATGATTGATGCCACAAATGGCAGCAGATATGCCGAATTAATCGAGATTCGAGCTTACTAAACAAAAAGGAGGATACAGGAAACTGTATCCCCCATCCTCCGTACAAGTCCGCCTGATTCTATTCGGCGGTTGGAACCCGCAAACCCTCAATCAGGATAAACAACGTAAGGGCTTGTCCATAACCCATCGGACTGATTGCTATATCTTTATAAAACTGAGCATCCTGCCCCACAGGAGTACCATAGGACACCTGCTGTACAACTCCGTGATCATCAATATGTTTCAACACCGCTTCAAGCGCTCTCAAGCCATTCTGGCGATAGGATTCATCCAGGTATCCATATCGGATTCCCTTGAGAATGCCGTATCCAATCGCAGCTGTTGCCGAGGTTTCTTTGTAAGAGGTTGGATCATCCAGCACAGTGTGCCACATGCCATCCTCACCCTGAAGCTTGCTCAGTGCTCTGACTTGAGCGGTTGCTGTATCCAATAGATAGGCCTTCAGCCCGTCTTCAATCGGAATGATATTCAGGAAATCCATAACTCCCGCCGTATACCATGCATTGCCCCTTCCCCAATGAACAGCACCATAGTTATGATTTCCATTGAAATCCCAGCCATGATAGAACAAACCGGTTTCCTTGTTATATAGATATTTGATATGCACAAGGAACTGTCGTTTGGCTTCTTCCACCATGTCGGGTTTCTTGAAGTATACCCCTGCCTTCGCCAAAAATAGCACCGTCATAAACAGGGTATCAATCAGAATTTGACCATCATTGGCGTCTCCCGTGATCATATGTTGAAACGCACCATCTCCGGTTCGCAGCAGTCCATCCATGATCCAACTGCTCCACTCCTCACAGACCTGTTCGTACTCCTTGTTTCCGGTCAGCTCGCATAATGAGATCAAAGTAAGGAGCGGAGCACAGGTGTTCACATTTTTTTCCGGTAACCCTTCCATCAGCCTTGCATTATACCATGATTCCAGAAATTCTAGCACTTTGGGATCTTTCGTTGCCTCATGGAGCTGAAGCAAGCCATACAGACCGACACCTTGCGGCCATTCCCATAGATGTATGTCGATTAGTCCGATGGGAAACTGTTCATTGATGCTTGTGTTTTTCATAGACTCCATCGCTTGGGATACCTTGCTTATTCTCTCCTGCAGCACCATTTGATTCAGCATGTTGGTTATCACTCCCTTGGTTTCTTGCACACGATTCAGCGCTCCATGTCCAGTAACTTCAGTTGTCCCTTCACTCCATAACCTTCGTGTATAATTTCCTCTTCTTTAATAAGAAAAGGCTTGTTCATTCCCCATTGAATTGGACCATATACCGGGTCTGTTAGAGTGAGAGTTAAAGCTTGATTATCGAATTGCGGACTTGCAGAACAAACTTGGTTGATAAAAGCGTCAAATGACCCGAATTGCTGTTTGCTTCCTGCTCTTATAATCCAGGCGTTACGCAAGCCAGGTGAAATAAGCTCACGTTCTCTTGTCACCCCGTTGCTCTCCATACTCATCCCGTTGGCCGCATATATAGCTGCATAACCCTTATCCAAACGAGCAAAATGCCAGTTCTCATGCCTTACCCATTCCGTGAAGGAGTGGGTAGGGAAATAAGCATGTGTCCAGTCAGAGTTGTTATCCGCAGGAATATCAAACATCATCAAAGCGATCCCCTCATGCTGAACAACATCGGGCAATATCCCATTCCCAGCCCAGAAGCAAGGTCGACCATCCCCATGCTTGTATATTTCTGCCGGATGATTCACCCAGATCAGCGCCTCAGGTGACAGAGATAAATGCTGGACATGCTCCTGATAACCTGGCTTGCCTGGGCGGAAGCGACTGATTGAGGATAAGGAATATTCCTTTGTCCGACAGTGATAGAGCTTGGCGTAACCTCCCTTGCCCTGCTGATTGGCGAACACCAATTGCTGATTGTCCCCGAGCAACAGATGCTCCTGATATGCTGCTGGAGGACTGTAATCCGATAAACTCAAGGCAACATTGCTTATTGAATAATTGTTTACATTGCCAACGCCATAAGCGATCCAGCACATTGAAGTGGTACCCGCTGCATAACCACCCAGCAGTTCCTTCTCATAGCTGCGCCCAAACGTTGTGGACAAGACTCCTTGATGCATCTGAACGGTAATATAATAGAATAACAGGTCCATTGCCTTTTTGGCTTGCTGTCTGAGCTGTTCATTATGGGCAAATTCATAGATATGCAATAGCCCAACCGCATCAATCGGAATGTATGCACTTGAATTCCATTCTGCCAATCCTTCATCCAAAAAGCGCTCAAACCATAATGCAAGCCTCTGCTCTGCTTTTTGACGGTGTACTTCACCGGATTCACCACTGTTGCTGAACATTTCATCTCCAAACAGCTGTCCGGCTAACAGTTCATTGGTATGGAACAACAAGGCATGGTTCTCACTGAAGAACCACATCACATCATCGCCAGGTTCATCAATCCAATATCGATAGCCCAGAATGCTTGCTTTTACCCGATCCCAGAACGGTTCACTGAACAGACCGCTATTTCGCTCATCTCTCCAAAGACGGAACAGTCCCACCAGATAGAAGTCACTGCAATCATTCCGTTGCTCAATCCCTTCCACACCCTCAAGCAAAATGTTCTCCGCTTCTTGCAGATTGCCTCCTGTTTTGAGCATAGCGATGGCCTTATGAATATTGGGACTGCCCTTCTCG
Source organism: Paenibacillus sp. SRL342 (assembly GCF_984798905.1). Taxonomy (NCBI): domain Bacteria; kingdom Bacillati; phylum Bacillota; class Bacilli; order Caryophanales; family Paenibacillaceae; genus Paenibacillus; species Paenibacillus sp. SRL342. The sequence continues at coordinate 2,717,064 of NZ_OZ481790.1, read as the reverse complement.
GCAATGCATCGCAGAGCCAGGGATTTGCGGGCTTCAATATCCGCAGCTTGCTGAGCTGCCTCATCATAGCTGGTATCATAGGATTGGCAGCCAAACTTCTTGGTTAGTACAACATTTGAAACTGAGATAGCCAGCGTGAAGTATACGTAATGATGACCGAGTTGATTCGTATGTGCCAGGACCAGGTCCGTTTCCTTTTCGGCGATGTGTATCGTCTTATTTTCGGTACCGTCAAAAAAATTGCCATACTGAATATCAACCTCTCTAACGATGTCCGGTAAGGGAAGCGGCAGCTTAAGCTTAATCTGCTCACCTTTGAAGAGATCCGAAGGAAAATAAGCCTGTTCGAGGGCTTCCTCTGCGGATTTTACAGACTCCGCCAAATGAGTAGCAATAGGCAGGGAAATGACCAATTCCTCATCTCCAAGATATTCCACCGCAAAAGCATACATGGTATCCCGCTCAGCTAGATCCTCCCAGCAGGCATATATTTCATTGATTCCAGCTTCTAATTCAGCTTTAATAACGATTTCCTGTTCCTTGTTACGCGTGAGTGGTGCAAAATCCGTTACCATTTCCCCATTCACCCACAACGTCAGACTGCCATAGGTCTTAATCCGCAAAGAGGCAGTATGAGCAATCGGAGAAATGAGTCTTGTTGCCGCGTAACTGCGCAGATGTGTCGGTACAAACCAAAATCCTGATTGCTCCACCCGTGGATTATTCCAAGGAGAGTACAGTGCCCAAGGCATTCCGTTCTCTTCTCCAACGAAGTCGTCTCCCGGGCTAGGAAACTCGCTCCATTGATCAAAAAATCGGTGCACAGGCTGCGTTCTCCGATGTTCTACAAATTCCTTTCTGCATGGATTCTCATGAATGGCAAAACCATCGATAAGCCAATCATTAATATCTCCCTCCATCGTTGTTGGAACAAAGGCAACAGGCTTTGTATATATGCCGCTGATCATCCAATGATTAATGACCTGATTGTGACCTAATTTCATAGGTTTATAATTCAAGGTATCCATCCCACTCCGGGTGGTATCTGACATTCAACTCATCCTTTCATTCCTGAAGTAATCATACCGCTGACAAAATACCGCTGGAAAACCATAAAAACAATGAGTACCGGAAGCATCGTGATGACAGACATCGCAAGCAAACTTCCCCAATCCACGTTGTATTCACCAATAAAATTAGAGAGCGCAAGCTGAATCGTATATTTCGATGGATCACTAATCGCAATTAACGGCCATACAAAATCATCCCATCTCCACATGAAGGAGAAGATTGCGAGCACCGCAAGAATCGGCTTCGCTATCGGAAGAATAATGCTCCAGTAAATTTTCCATTCGCCCGCTCCATCCATCCGGGCAGCTTCCAACAGCTCGTCAGGTACGGACAACAAATACTGCCGCATAAGGAACACACCTGTTGGGGTTGCTGCTGGCGGGATAATAATCGCGAGCAGGCTATTATACAGCCCCAGTGCGCTCAGCACCTTGAATATGGGGATCATAATTACCTCAATCGGAATCATGAGTGTTGAGACAAAAGCAATTAATATGATCGCGCTTCCGCGGAAGCGATATTTCGCCAATGCAAAACCTGCCATGGAGTTAATCAATAACAGTAGCAGCGTTGAGCTTACAGTTACGATCGTACTATTCATAAAATACAAGCCAAAATCACCTTTACTGAATGCCTCCTTGAAATGCTCGAAGGTGATTGGCTGCGGCCATAACTTAGGAGGGAAGCTGTACAGATCGCTATTCGTTTTCAAAGCAGAAATCACGACCCACAGGACAGGCAGGAGCCACACCACTGCGGCAACACTTAACAGACTGTAGATGAAGATTTTGACCATAGGCTTCATTACCATTACGTAGCCCCTCCTTTTGATAGACGGAATTGCAGAGCCGAGAATCCACCAATAAGGATAAACAGTATCACCGACATGGCACTGGCCAGACCGAGCTCCTGTCTGTTAAAGCCAATCTCATAAATATATTGAACAATGTAGGTAGTATCTTTGCCCGGCCCACCACCTGTAAGCGCAAACATAAGTGGGAATGCTTTGAACGCGTCAATCAGAGTCAGCATAACAACAAGCAAACTTGTGGGTTTCAACAGCGGGAGCGTGATATAGCGAAACACCTTGATTCCCGTTGCTCCGTCCAATCGGGCAGCCTCATAATAATCCGTAGGTATAGCCTGCAAACCGGCGATAAAAATGACCATGAAAAAGCCTGCACGTGACCATACTGTCGCGATGATTACAGCCGTATTTGCCCAAAAGGAAGAGGTTAAAAAACCTACAGGTTCCACACCAACCACGGTTAACAGATGATTCAAAATGCCAAATGAATCTCCGAAAATCCACTTCCAGGTCAATCCTACGATAATGTAAGAAATCATGGTCGGCCAGTAAAATACGGCCCTGAAGAACCCGCGCATTCTAATCTCGCGCGCAAGCAGCAAAGCAATGCCTAATGCTGCTGCATATATTAGCGGGACAACAATTGCTGCATAAATCCCCGTTCGTCCGATGGTCGACCAAAATTCCCGATCTCCTATAATTTTGATATAATTGTCCAGCCCGTTGAACTTCATCGGGTTCAATCCATCATAGACATGGAAGGAATAATATAGGCCCAATAAAGAGGGAAATACGATAAAGGTTCCAAAGATCAGGAGGTTGGGTAATATAAACAGATAAGGAGCAATAACGAGCTTCCTATTCTGTTTTGCCAGCGTATTTTTGTTTAATCGTTGTCCTTCACTCATCTGCTTGCCCCTTCCTTATGCGTTATTCGAAAGAGAGGCTTCACAGGAATCGCTAAGCCCCCGTATACGAATGAACCACATGGCTTTACGTTTATTGACTGCCAATAGCCTCGTTAATCAGCTTGGCTGTTCGATCCAAAGCCTCCTGCGGAGTTGCCTTATTGGATAGAACCTCAACAATATTATTTTTCAGGTCCGTTGTAATTTTGGATACAATTGTCTGTCTGGACCAGTCATTAGCTGCAAGAGGCGAACTGTTCTTCAGTTCATCCGCGAAAATTTCAAACATCTCCTTGCCAAATTCATAATTCAGGACAGCGCTGTCCTTTCGTGGACTCATAAACAATGACTCCTGATTATATTTTGAATTCACTTCTTTGGACGTTAAGTATTCAATAAATTCTGCCGCCTCCTGCTCATATCCACTGCCTTTGAAAGCCATCAGAAACTTCCCGCCTGGTACTGAAGAACGTTGTGTTCCTTTTGGCATATAGGTGACTCCCCATTCAAAATCGGTGATATCCTTGTAATTGCTGATCATCCAGTTGCCAGCCCAGTGGGTAGCCACCGTCCCGGAACGGAACAGGTTGTTTGGATTTTCCCCTCCGAGCCATACGGATTCGGGCATGATCCCTTCTTGATGAAGCTGCTTGAACTGCTCCATGCTACGAATTCCGGCTTCACTGTTAATCGCTGCTGCAGTGCCATCCTCTGTTAAGATACTTCCGCCATTCTGATACAAAAGAGTGGACCATCTATGCGGTGTAACATCCCATACCATGCCATAACGTGCTCCGCCTTTGTCCATAACCTCTTTTAACGCAGCTGTGTATTCATCCCACGTCCATACCTGGTCAGGAGAGGTCGGTACTTTGACGCCCGCTTTATCAAATAAGGTTTTGTTATAAATAAGCCCATTCGCTGTAACATCCATAGGCGCCGCTACCAGCTTGTCATTAATAACATAATAAGGTTTAAGTGAGTCAATAAATTGATCCTTGAATTGGTCCGCATTGTCCACGTAAGGTGTCAGATCAACCGCCTGATTAGCAAATGATCCGGTATCCGTGACCCGGCTCAGGGCAGGTGGCTTTCCACCGGATAACATTGTTTTTAATTTGGTTTGGATATCCTTGAAGCCAACTTCAATAAGGTTGATTTTAACCTTGGTATTGGTCTGCTCATACTCTTTAATGATTTCCTTGATGACTTCTCCTTCTTTTCCGTCAGAGAACCACAGGAAATCCAGGGTTGTTTGTTTTGGATTAGCATTGGTACCTGAATTTCCGCAAGCAGTCAATGCGATGAGTAACATGACCAATACCATGCTAGTGATGAACTTAAACGTTGTTCTTTTTGTCATATCAACATCTCCTTGGAAGGGTCTAATGAATTTTGGCTTCGTTGAGCAATTCACTTTTACGGAATAACTGTGGTGATACGCCCACATATTGTTTAAAGGCCCTGCTAAAATATACAGGTGTGTTAAAACCTAGCGTCTCAGATATGGACAAAATCGGTGCATCCGTAGACAGCAACAATTTTTTGGCCTCTGCAACTCTTTTCCGTATAACATAATTGCTTATGGTATATCCCGTCGTCTCTTTGAAAGAATGACAAATGTAGTACTTATTCAAATGGAGTGTTTTGGACAGTTCATCCAACGAAACATTCTCCGTATAGTTCTGGTTTAAATAATGAAGAACCCGGCTTACGCTTGTCTGCTTCTGGGAAGAACATAAGATAGGATTGGCGGATTGCTCACTGGTCGTTTTCCGGTAAATCCGCAGTAGCAATTGGGTAAGACTTAATTTGACCATTGTTTTGTACCCTGTATTCCCTGCCCCCATCTCCTCCTTGATTCCCTTAAATATAGCTGTGATATGCTCACGCTCCTCTGGAGGCCAATGCACCAATAACCCATTGGGATGACGGAATATGGACATCAGATTCTCCAACTGACTGACAGCAAGCATGTCCAAAAGCAATAATTCCGTGAAATTGACAAAACTTCGCTTGTACACGATTTCTCTTGAAGGATTGATTCGGTGGGGCACACCGCCTCTGAATATAAACATATCTCCAGGCAGCGGCTTATATATTCGGTCACCGATTAAAAAGGTTGCATCTCCTTGAATAAAATAATGTATCTCATACCCATTATGCGTATGAACAGGCCATTCATCCTGAAAATTATCTGCTTCTGATCGCACATAAACTTCATTTTCCTGCAAAGCAATATTCGTCGGGGTGTGTATGGTTAGCATCAGTAAAGATCTCCCTTCCCAGAATATAAAAAGCAATATAGTTTAATAATTTACAATGATAGCGCTTTACAATGAATTGTATCACAGTTATTTCTATCTAATCTGAACTATATTGCTGTATTGTTGATCACAATTGTTGAAAATGAATAGAAAGGAATTCATAGGGATTCGAAAGATGGAAACAAAAAAAAACCGCTGTCCAGCCCTTAGGCTATCACGCGGTCCATTAGCATTACCTTTCAAACCCATTCATCCCAATGGTTTTCAAGAAAAATGACTTCTTTCTCATAGTGGGCCAGATGACCCTCTTCGACCATCTTCATAAAAGCGACATCTCCATCAGCCGCACGATCAGTCAGTGTTTTACACATGAAACGGATACGGGATATGACCCAATCCTTCAAATCTGCTGGAACACTCAGCCCGTACGTAGCCATGAATAAGGTAATTCGTTCTTTTCGAACAGTTCCGTGCGCCTGGCTGGCGTATGGCGTTACACCCTTTCCGTCCATCTCTGGTGAAAAATCTGCGAGTGGAACGGATGTATACAAGACATAGGCGATATCCCACATTCGCGGACCCGGACCCGCCATATCAAAATCAATAATGCCTTGAGGACGGCCATCCTTGAACACCACATTATACGGCGCAAAATCGTTATGACATACAACTTCATCTTCAGTTACGCCTGGATATCTGTTCGTTGATACTGATGTTGTTGTAAATCCAACGGTCGCATCATGGTAACTTCTCAACAGTTTCGCGACTTCAATCAAAGATTCGTCTGACCACATATACTCTTCTAGATCAGGATAATCATTGCCTGGAACGATGCCTTCGAGGTAAGAAAGTACTTCTCGCCCTTGTTCATCTATTCCCAGAAATCGAGGGACATGATCATAACCAACCTTTTCGAGATGTAAAAGCAGTTCATGCACGTATGGATTTGGTTTGGCATACCGGCGAACCGTCTCACCTATTCTGACAACCTGATTCACATTACCTCCCGATAACGCTTCCTCCTGTTCGGACACTTTCATCCCTCCTCAAGCTAAACTTCCTTGCTATGCCCATGATTACGATTTTTCTTATAACTCCCCGGGAATCCCGCAACCAATAGTATGAATCCAACAAAGAACATGAAGTATACGAGTAAACCTGTTGGATGCTCGTTCGTCTGAGCAAACTGGGGTACGTTAGTCCCTCCTGAAGCATATCCTGCTTCTACTATAGCGACAGATACTCGTATTGAAATTCTCTCCATTGTCGAAATGAACACACTGCCAAGCATGAGGACTACACCCAAAATCTTGTTAATATTATTCATTTAATGCCTCCTTCTTGAGCCGTCCACTATTTTATGAGGTTATCTACTTAATGTCTTTCGATTCTCTAGTCCATATTCCTGCATTTTATATTAACGGTCCGTTCCTATATCATATCAAACAGCGGCGTCATCACTGACGCCGCTGTTAACGCTCTCTGTATAAGTTACGTAGCTACTACTTGGTGCAGATCCATACTATTTTCGAAAAAGGCTGACCGTTCTACATGATACAGATCATAGATTTGCTCTTTGGCATTGATCCGTTGATATACATCGGGATAGACATCATTGGCCAACTTCACGTAAGGCAGTTTTTGTACTGCTTTTCTGGATCTTATATTCTGCTTGCGTATCTTCATAAATACCGTTTCAATCCCATGTTCCAGAAACAATTCAACAAAGAAGGCTGATTTGGCTCTTTGGCTATACCCATTTCCAAAAAACGGTGATCCAATCCATGTGGCTAAAAAACCGGTTTGATGCTCAATATGATATAGATCAATGGTTCCAATAGGCTGCCCTGTTTCATTCAAAATCGTTCGGGATATCACTGTCTTTTGTTCTTCTTCAGCCATCAATTGTTTCGTCAGGAATAGATATTCCTCATACGATTGGCATGCATAACGAACGTAAGGAGAAACTGCGGGGTCCATCATTAAACTGTACAGTGAAAGGCATTCCTGCAAATCACGCTTTTTTAACATTCTGTCTACCACCTAGTCCTTTTAGTTCGCTATATCAAGCAAATTAAGTATATAAAAGCTATTGTGGGATTTAATGAATTCTGTATGTGGCTTATGTAAAATGCATTGGTAAATGTTGTTCAACTTTATCTCCGGGTAGCACAAAAAACGGCATGTCCCTTTTGAAGGAACACGCCGTATGCACGAATGCAGATAGACAGTAAATTATTGCATACCTTGCATGATCGCGTTAATGATATTTTGCTGAGTCACGGTATTATTCGAGCGGTTAAACAATGCGAATCCATGTTGACCGTTATGCCCGTTATCCCAATACACAGGAACCATTTTGTATTTCTTGGCTTTTGCTGTAACTGCTTTGGCATATGCAGCACGATAAACATTGTTGCTGGAATCGTAAGTCGTTTTATCAATGGAACCGAACTCACCAATCACTACAGGATAGCCTTGAGTCACAAATTTGTCGTACATGGACTTGAATTGCGATTCAAGATAATCCTCTTGTCCCCAAGTAGACTTTTTGGCAGGATTCGTAGAAGTTGCACCCCACTGTGTGATATTGCCGTTTTCCTCACCTGCAAAATCCCACGGAGAGTAATAGTGTGCCGAGATCATGATTCTCTTCTGCGAACTAGGAATAGCTGAGGATCTGTAATTATCTGTCGGAAGAGCAAACCCATAATTACCAACAGTGTAGTCAATGTTGGTGTTCCATCCTGGAACTAGCAACCATCTGGCATTGTTGTTACCTCCAGTCTGACGAACCGTATCCACGAAGATTTGGTTGTATGCGTTCAGATTGGCGTAATAGGCCGAGTTTGGATTGCCATAGTTACCATCAAAAACTTCGTTCATGGATTCGAAAATAAGGCGATCATTGTAGTTGCTAAACTTGGTGGCAATCTGCTGCCACACCTTCTTATATTTTTCCTTAATGGCAGTCTGATTGCCACCATTCACGAGCAGCCATCCACCCTGTACGGAATTATACCCATCACCATGAATATTGATGATCACATACAGACCTTCATTGTACGCATAGTCCACGACTTGCTGAATTCGATTCAGCCATGCCGCATTGATTGTATAATTGGGAGCGCTTCCAATGTTGTTCAAATAGGAAACGGGAATACGAATGGATTTGAAGCCTGCCGCTTTTACCTTTTTGATTAACTCTGGAGTTACCGTAGGATTGCCCCAAGCTGTCTCATTCGGTGTACCGTTCACCGCTGCTTCCAGCTGATTGCCGAGATTCCATCCTGCACCCATCTCAGATACTATTTGCGAAGCGTCCGCTGCTGATGCTTTAGCGCTCCATCCCGTAAAGACTACCGCAGCCACTAATACCAGTGCCAAGCTGCTGATGCCAAATTTCTTCCATTTTTTGAACATAACCATACCTCCGCTTATTCTATTATTTTTAACAAGCAGTGCAGTTAATCTATCCATACAGATTGAATGATTCGAGAATACGTGCCTCCTCTCCCTATCGATCAAACAAATGAATTTTTCGTCTACCACCAACATAATAACACATTTTTGGAAAATAAAGCGATATCTTTATTGTTTTTTGTGACTATTTACTACAAAATAATCCATCTATCCGTTTAAGTGGATTGCTTGGATTTGTTCTCTATCAAAATCAATAATCATGATGTGATCGCGCAAAATATGATCTCCGCAAGATATTGTTGCGCCGTAGTCGGTTATACTGTTAAATGTGATATCCACACGATAGACTTCAATTTCATTAAACCAATTCTGATGTACCTTTTCATGAAGTTCATTTTCATAATATTCTCGAAAGACAGTCTCACAAGTTGAAAACCACTTAATGTAGTCTTCTATTTTATGAACAATTGAATCTAACGGTGTATTAGTGGACACATATATTCGGACGTCATTTAACCACTCATCCTGTATGCAATGTTTGAATATTTGCACTGTATTTTGCAGAGTGTAACACCGGTAACTCTCATCACTCTCTTCTTCAAGCTCAATGAAATCATTTAACAATATGATCTTGCTCCTTTCAATGCATATTAAAATAGCTCATTTAACCACTTTACGAATTTTTCTTTCTCCTCGAACTGTGGGTAATGCGCCGACTCATTGAATACAATGAAGTCTTTGATCGGTGCATCCAATACGTCAAAATAATCACGTGCTGCATTCGCAGTAGTCATATAATCATATTTACCCGTTACAAAATAGGTAGGAATCTCCAGATGATCAACAATATCAGGTAAATTTTGATCAAATGCTTCCTTCAGTAAGATGTCTTGTGAACTGAACATCCCTGAATAAAAGCGTATCATATCCAGCCCATTGTATTCGGGATTAAAAAGGAATCCTGAAATATAATCTCTATTCTCGTTGATGAGTCTGGCTGCACCACCATACTTTTGCAACAACATTCTAGGCGTAAGTTCCTTTCCTTGCTCGATCGAGCTGCGAATTAGCTCCAGTTTTTTAACATCCTCTTCATTACCGGCTTGTTTCGCTTGCTCGTACGTGTACTCCAAACTTTCCAGTTCGCTCTGAAGTGTATTAGCCATCTGTCCAATGCCTATATAAGCGTGAAACTGAGTGGGTGCTTTAGCCGCAGCTTTCATCCCGATGTATGTACCAAATGAATGACCAATTAATATAACCTTCTCTTGACCTAACTCCTTAGATACATAATCCCTTATCGCTAACAAATCATCTACTAATACATCTGTTGTCAGATTCGAGTAATCCTCAAAAAAGTGATAGGACTTCCCACTCCCACGTTGATCGTAATGCACCACCGTGAAGTGTTGCTCAAGCTCTTTCTGATACTTCCTTACGTATGGAATCTCCGAGCATCCCGGCCCGCCATGCACAAAAATCAGGATAGGGTTAGTCCGATCAACACCCCTGATCATGACTTCATGTCCTGTACCGTTAATTTCGACCTGCTCTAACATGCTGATACTGTTTTCACCTTTAATTTTGGGTGTCCATGTGGGAAATATCAGAGCTACTATAACCATTAAAATAATACTGAATATGCTGTACTTGAGTGTTTTACGTATTTTTTTGCGCATGTAATGCTCCTTAAATATAAGTTTCATTTGTAATTCTACCAACGGTTCCTTTATCGTAACGGATACAACAATTCAACGGGTTCTATCATCAGCTCTTCTTGGAAGATGTAATTGTGATCGGCTCCAACGATACAGAGGATTCGTTTTCCTGGATGAGCTTCAATTGTATGTTTGACTCTTTGAACCATAATCTGATTACGAACCACCCATCGAAAGTTCTGTGCCTTCGCGTTTACCTGATGCAACCATTCATATTTTTGTCTGGTTACACGATCGAACTCCTTTGAATTAAAAGAAATCTCGCCAAACTGATACGTCTCCATTTGCTCTGCAAACCAGTGATCATCCCGTTGTTCAAGTTCTTTGCGTTCCACGCCCGAATAACCGTTGAATGGATCAAAAGCATTCCACACGTCTAATTCAAACCAATCTATAGGGACAAATGTGATGTTCAGCTCCTCGCATAAAGGGAAGACCAATTCCCAATACTCACTGGCTGGTTCTCCCCAGTATCCTCTGTCATGTTTATCCTTCAGATACCTCAACCAACTCTGAGGATGAACTTCACCACAAATGAGATCTGGTTTAAACTCAGTAATCACATCCTTGTAAAGAGAAAGGGAACAATGATATCGCTCCCTGAGTTCTGGATTATGAATGGTTCCGAGTATCCCAACCGTTGTCATGTGTCCAGCTCCTTTATCATGTGTATATCTTTCGGCTCTTTGTCATAAAGTTCTTGATCAATCTCGCTTGCAATCTGACTGCCCTGACTTTTATAAAAGGATACCGCTGATTTCGTCTCTGTGGAGGAGATATACAGATACTGTGCACCACGTTTCTTAGCCTCTTCACCTAACTCGTTTAGAATACGTTTTCCAATACCTTGTCTTCTGTACCCGCGTGAGACATACATCAAGTCAACTTGTAATTGATTTCGTTCTTTTCCTCTATATTGATGTGCCAGCACACCAAATCCGATTAATTGATCGTCAGCAAACGCACCATATGCCATGCCACCTTGTTCTAATTCGTACACATATCGATTTTGAATCTCTTTCAAAAGCATCTCATCCCAGTTTGAGCATTCATGATTTTGTTCAAGCTCAACCAATCGGTTCTCTCTCATTTCATAGATGAGATCAATATGTTCCGAGCGATCTATTTCCTGCAGCTGATTCACATCATCAAGGGTCAACGTTCTATACGCTATCATGGTCGTTGCCAGCTCTCCTTCCCATGTTATTTCTAAGATCCTATGGCTTTATTGATCGAAGTCTGTATTTATCAAAGACTCTTTTATCGTACAAAATAGTGTATTCCTTGTTCTCTTCAATTAGTTTTGACATATCCATTGGAACGGCTATTGTTCGTTCGTGATACTTAAATCAGCTTATTTTAATTTCAGGTAACTCATTCAAATGATTTATTTCGATAGTGTATTTCTTAAGCTTATGGTTCTCAAGTCCATCCCATCTGTCTGAGAAACGATATAACATATCTCCGAAGTTCATCCCTTCAGGTAATACATCCACAAGCTTTATTTCATCGATTTCAGACTCCGGTAAGCTCTCCAGCGATTTAACCTCAGCATAAGAAACCATACCAAAGCTCCCATTCCATTCATATACTCCATAAGGAGTTAATTCGAAGCGTACTGCCCCTGTCTCTTCATAGAGTTCTCGACTCGCCGTGTGTAAAATGGTTTCCCCTATTTCTTTGTTGCCTCCTGGGATCTCCCAACCTCCTCTTTTCCTCTTTTCCTATTTTCCTATTTTTTATAATGATGAATTTATTGTTGTATTTCGCGATCATAACTGCAAATTTGATTAACTCCGGATCGAGTTCATCTAGATCAAACCAGTGGCTCATGTTATCTCTCCTATAAACAACTATTCTTCAACATAAAATTGTTAAACCAATGAAGTGATAACAAGCTATCATTGGATATAATTGTAGTGAATACCGCAACCAATGGTAGCTCTTGGTTAACAAATATGTATTGCCCTCTTCCACCGCCCATACCCATAGCATAAAACGTTTTATTTTCAGCGTCTTCTTCCTTGTTGCTTTTCATTATCCACCACTGATATCCATACTGAGACTCTATATTTGGGATATTATGTATTGATCTAGCGATCCATTCAGCAGAGATGAGTTGTTTCGAATTCCACTCCCCATTCTGAGCGTATAACACTCCAAACTTCAGCATATCTTCGATCTTCATTCGCAAACCAAAACCACCGATCGAAATCCCTTGTGTATCTTGATACCAGTGAAAATCGTTAATACCAGAGGTGCAAATAAGTACTTTTTTGCAAATTCCGAAGTGTTCATACCAGTCGCCTTCTGCAATATGGCGCTAAGTATATGCGAACTCCCACAACTATATTTCATTTGAATTCCAGGTTCGAATTCAACAGGCTGCTCAAGAACAAATTTCGTCCAATTCTTAGATGGAATCATCGCTTCATTCCCCGAATAGTGTAGGCCCAAGGACATTGTTAATAGATGCTTAATGGTAATCCCCTTTTTGCTATCATCCAGATCGTTAAAATAGTTCACAATTGGAATATCCTCATTCTCAATGTATCCCTGTTCTATAGCTATTCCCACCAATGCGGAGAGCACACTTTTTGTAATTGAATTCACTTTATGTTGTTTTTCTTTCGTTTTTTGATTTCGATAGTATTCATATTGAATTGAGTTTTCTCGGTATATCATGCAACTCTACGCTTTATTTCTTTTGATCTCTCTTTCGAGATCATTAAATTCAGTGATATATAACACTCCCTTCTCCTGTGATTCAAAGCTCCAGTACGGTTATTAACTCATCATGACAGATTTCGCCGTTGTCTACGAAACCAAAGCTTTCATATAATTTTTTCGCGCTGACATTTTCGGGACTATAGGAAATCCAGCAATATTGTGCAGGTCCAGCTGGGTATGTACGAACAAATTCCAAAACTTCTACCATAGCTTGTCGTCCATATCGGCGGTTCTGATATTGATGATCAATCATCAGTCTCAGAATGCAATAACTATTATCCGCGATAGAGGGTAGATCATATCCAGTAATGCCATAGGTAATCATCACAAATCCTATCGGTTGATCGTCCATATATATAGCAAAAGGAAATGGATGACCTCCATTTTGCGAAAGAACATAACATGAAGCTACACTCGACAGATTGGAGGCCACGAATTGCCGTTGATCATCCGAGACCTCCAGATTAAATATTGCACGACGATTATCCAACGTAATTTTTCTCAAACTAATCATCTTATCACTTCCTAGTTGTGTTTTGTTCAGCCAGATATTCATCTATTTTACCAAATGCTCTATAGCCTTCTTCATATAGATATATTGCCCTCTGAAATGTTGAGTCTATCATTTTATTTCCAACCTGTAGATCATTTCATCATCTGAATTGGTTCTATTCTCACTAATGAAGGACATGCCCTTGTACAAGTTCTGTGCTATTTCGTTATCCCGTTCAACCGTTAATGAAATAACCTTGCATACCGGATGCTGTTTTGTAATGTAATCTAGAATGGCTCTTATAGCGCGCTTTCCCATTCCTTTGCCTTGATAGAATTGATCGATTTGAAAACCACCAATCCAGTAATTATCTGTACTATTGGGAGTGTAACTTAGATAAAAGAAACCAAAAACCTTCCCATCGATCTCAAGTACGTAAGGATCAAATGCTTCATCCCACGGTTTTATATAGGCGTAAGCTATCCCCTCAATAACAGATGGAACTAATGACGCTTGGTGTTTATACAAAGAGATCTTCAGCGCCTCTTCCCAATTCTCTCGTGTGACTGGTTGTATTTTTATATTCACCACTGTATCTCCTCTTTCGACATTCCTTAATTCATTCTAACGTTCTTTTCACTTTCACTTACAACCACTTCCAAATGATGTTCAATCAACTGTATCGCTTGTTTTTTATTCTTCGTGATTGTTGCAGTCTTATGGTTTTTGTTAATTGTACACATAACTTCTTCTATATTATATTGATGGTTCCATTTCACAATCATCTTGCATAAGTTCTTGAATGACTGCTTGTAATTCCACGGTCGCAAGCCCACTCTGGACAATACAAACCTCTTTATAATCCGATAATCTCTAATGAAAACATTTGGAGCTAATACAAAAATCAAATCCGCTTCCTGGATGGACTTTATTGTCCAATCTTTGCACTGTACTCCTTCTATGATCCAAGCTTCTGAACTGACAATAGATTGGACCAATTCATCCCTAACACTTTCAGGATATCTCAGATTTTCTGCACTTCTGTCCCATATGAGATTGTCTAATTCATAGGAAGGAATACCATATTTATCCGACAATCCTTTGGCTAATGTTGATTTCCCACTGCCGCAAGATCCAATAATTCGTATTCTCATACATATTCTTTCTTCAAAAAATGCATAGATGACATTATCAACAAATCGATTTTTCCAATAATAATGTTCTTTCAATATGCCTTCTTCACTGAAACCAATTTTCTCAAGCAACTTTCTTGATCCCGCGTTCTCTGGCTCTACAAATGCTTCAATTCTGTTTAATTCAAGGTTCTTGAATCCATATTCAACGATTTTCCGAGTTACCTCGGTCATGTAACCCTGCCGCCAGAACTTCGGTGCTAACTCATATCCCATCACAGCTTTATAATGTTGTTTCATCCAACCATGAAATCCGCATGTTCCAATAATTCTGTTGTCCGATTTCAAAGCAATTCCCCAGCGGATCACCTGACCATTTTCGAATCGTTCTTTCCTCCTTTGTATAAGTTCTTCTGCTTGTTTTATAGTTGTGAAACTTTCTACATCGTAGAATCTTGTAACTTCATCTGAAGAAAAAATATGAAATATGTCTTGGGAATCACTCTGTTTAATCTCTCTTAACAGCAATCTTTTGGTTTCTAGCTCAGGAAATCGAGTCATATTCACTTCACCTCAATCGAGTATACTGCTACATTTTTCCCAATTATATCTACGTCCTTCTCGTGTTTCATGCCATTCTTTTGCGCGACTTTCATAGAACCCACATTGCCATGTTGAATCAACGATATTAATCTTTTCTGCTTCAAGTGATCCATTCCATATTCTTTCCACGCTTTTGCTTGTTCATATCCGTAACCCATTCCCCAGTATTGCTCTACAACCCAGTAACCAACTTCTAGCTCATCAGCGCCTTCAATGATTTGAGGAATCAGTCCAGAGGTTCCAATTAACTTGTTATCCTCTTTATTGAATGCGAGGAACAGCCCTTTATCGTCTTTATTCCAGTTGATGAACTTTTCCAGACTTTGCATGGTTTCTTCCTTCGTCCAAGGTCCTCCATGTCTTATAAATTTCATCATATTCGGCTCACTTGTCATATCAAAAAGTAAATCGAAATCATTTTTGGTATATTTCCGAAATATGAGTCTTTCTGTCTCCATCATTCTCTCAGCTCCTTATGCATTTACTTCACTTCAAAATCGTTTGTTCTCGATCTACTGTCGATGTGAAAAACGCTTGTCTAATCTCTTCTCGAAATACTTCTTTATACCGATGTCTTCCAATCTGATCAAAACGCGCTTGAACTCGCTTTACGTGTTCTGTATCTGATTGTATCTTTTTCTCAATCTCTTCGTATTGTTCAAGGGTATCGTATTCCCACATCGCAAAAATTTCACTGGTTTCATCATCGATAGGCGTGTGCCATCTCCCAATCAGTCTTGATCCGTATTTCAACTGTGATGGCAGCAAAATATCATTAAATAAAGCGTTAAATTCTTCTACAAAAGAAGTCGCAATAGTATAGGTTTTTCTCCGATATATCATTATCTTCCCCTTCATATGATGTAATCGTATTCATAAATATCAAATATTATAGGAGATTTCCACTCACTCACATCCTGGTTATGGAGCTAGTGAGCAAAACTCTCATAAAACGCCTATCATATTTATTAAAATTGCCGTGCACTGATCGTTATATCAACTTTATGTCCTGTACTGCTGAAAACATAAACTTTGAAGTCGGTTGTTACCCCCACAGCCAAATTCACTTTTTTTTGAGTTCCTTTATCAATAGGAACTTCAAGTGAAGTGTTATTGCCCACGGAAATTTTCATATAAAGATTGCTCTTACTGGTATTTTCAATCCACAGATGCGCATCTTCACCGTTATCAGGGTCCATTGTAAAGGTCTTTTCATAAGAAGCATAACTACTATGATTTGTAGAATGGATGAGTTGAACGGACGAGGGTGCATTAACTGAATTTGTGGGGGACAATAATGATAAAGCTAGGCCAATTCCTAAAAACATATGTAATGACAATGTATTCCGCTCCTCTATATCGTTACTATAAAACCAAGGATTCCAATTACTTACATAATTGTACTACGAAAGCATGGGAGGGTCTATCTAACCTTAGCAGTTAATCCCATGCACCTTTATCACCAGACAGACAGTTAATACTTGTAGTTGCCAATAAACTAGAGAAAAATGATAAACTGATCTTAGTATACAGAACATATTGTAGGGGGAAAGATTTTTCACACCAACGCAGTACCTTTACTTTATCTGCGTATATTTGCTTTATATTTTATGATTGGGAGGTCATCATAATGGATTTGGTAAACAAATTTTTAAATGGATTAAGAGCAGCATTATCACCAGAAGAACTTGAGGAACTGAATACAGCGAGCGGTGCTACAAAAGAAGATATAACTACTTTAAGATCAAAATATCCAAATTGTCCAGAATCACTCATCGGTTTACTAGAAAATATTGATGGTACATATTGGAGGAAGTACGGAGGAAAAGAAATTACGGTTTGTATTCTTGGCTCAGATTTTGAAGAAGGCAGATATCCATATTACTTACTCTCTACCCAACAAATGCTCGAAAGTTCAAAAAATGAAGAAGACGTCTCTTATCTTTTAGTATACGAAGATGAAGAGTATGCCGTTGACTCTAAGATCAATCGTGAGGGGCTTCTTCCAGGGAAATACATTCACTTTTCAGACTGTATGAATAATGGTGGAACATCGAGACTTTATATTGATTTTAACCCTACTGATGAAGGTGTACACGGTCAAATTGTTCGCTTTTTGCACGATCCTGACGAATACGTAGTGATTGCAAACAGCTTTGACGAGTATTTACAGGGGCTTATTGACAGTGATTTTGTTTTTCTAAATGAAGAAGAGTAACTTCGATAGGTTTGTATAAAGTTGTACATAAATTGGTTTAGAAGAATAAAAGAGACAGCTTTTTCGCTGTCTCTTTTATAATCAAGTATACCAAGTGAAGAGTGAAGGATTATTTCACTCGATATTTCTCATTATTTATAATTTCACTTACTATTTCAGGTAATTGTGCTTCTGTAAAATGATTAGTATAGAGCTTGTTGTCTACTCTCAAATCCAGATGATTTTCAAACTCATCCAGCAGAATTATACTTCTTTCTTTCATTTGATATTCTTCTGCTCTTAGACGGTCTCTACGAATAATCGTTTGACGATCAACCATGAGTACAACATAGATTATGCGAACATTATAGTCTGCCAATTCTGTCATTAATTCATCAATGTCTTCCGGAAAGGCCACATAGTCCAGCACTACATCGTATTTATAATCCAATAAGTTTTTCACTAGACTAGATATATTTTTCCAAGTTAAGTCGTTTGTATCCTTATCAAGCCAGGGTTTACCTCGCCCTTTGACCGGAAAGTGACTAACCGCATCTCCAGAAATGTAGGCACTTTTATCTAAAGTCTGAACCAGCAGCTTGGAAGTTGTAGATTTCCCTACTCCAGGGGGTCCAGATATAATATATAGGTTTCTACTCATTTCGTATTCTCCTTACAATATCTTTTGGAAACTTCCAATATCCAGTTTTCTATCGAATTTATATCCAATCTCTTTAAACAGAGCACATTGTTCATAACCATTTCTCTCAAATAATGATTTACTTCTTGTATTCTCCATGCAAATCGTCGCAATTAAGGTATGGAACCCTTGTTCTTTTGCAATCTTCTCAATAAAACTTAATGCTTGTTTCCCCAAGCCTTTTCCCAAAATATCGGGCTTTAAATATATGGTGACTTCACCGCAAATGTCATATGCCTGTTTACTCTTATACTGGGTGATCAGAACATAGCCCATCATTTGATTGTTTTCAAGAATTATATAAGTTTTATACCGTGTATCCTTGTTCATTACAGAGGATTTAATCTGATCAAGATCTAATTCCTCCGTATGAAACGAAATCGTTGTATTCATTACATAATAGTTATAAATCTCTCTAATTTCAGGGAGGTGTTGTTCGGTTACCTCTTCAAAAGTCACAGTCGTCAATTAGGTTCCATCCTCTTCTGTTCATTTCTTCATCATATGTATGAAATACCGCGTCTAGATTTAATTCACCGGAAATATGAGGATATTCCCTGCCTTCATTATACAGATCTTCCCATATAACTTCTGACTTTATTTTAGAATCCCATTGATCAACGCGGCTTCCCATTCTTTTCTCGAGAGCACATGTACAATCATCATCATCATAAAACCCTCCTATTAAAAAAATGATAATTATTTGGATAGGACCTTTTTCAATATGAGTTCTATGATTTCACTAGTCACCAGATGATCGGTAATAATGCAAGTTTGAAATTGTTCATCCTTAAAAGCTTCAACACACTTTGGTGCTTGTTGATACTGCCAGCCTCCATATTCATCTCCGCGTTTAGCCAAACGATGATAAATTGTCTCTTCTTTAGCCGTAAGGCAAAAATGATGAATGTCCTGATCGATCTCTTTCAACCCGTTATAGATGTAATTAAAATTTTCCTCTTTATAAATGGTCATGGGGATAATTAAGTGTTTGTTGTATTTCTGCTTTACTTCTTTAGCCGTCTTTACGGTTAGAATTTTCCATAGATCGATATCTTGAAAATCATCCGTACGTTCCCTTTCCTCTCTACAATTCTCCGGAAGAAGTTTTCTGAGCATATAACCTATTTCTTCAGGATCGTAGATCATGCTGTTTGCAATTAAGGGCTGAAGTGCTTCTGCTGCAGAAGTTTTTCCCGAACCAAACGCTCCATTAATCATAATAATCATTTAATTCTTTCACTCCTATTCAATAAAATTTTTCAATAGAAACCAGATTCTTTACATACAATTTCATCCATTATAAATGTTTTCCTTCCACTTTTGTGTTACAAAATGGCCAAAACATGATGAAATCCCATTGGGTCAACCCAACGGGATTTCATCATAGTGCATTATTTTCCAATCAACCTTGAGCTTGTTAATGTATTTCCAAGTAATCGATGTATATATCCCATGTCCCGTCATCGGCTGTTACAACCAACTCAATGACCTGATTTCCCGTTCCGTGGCTGATATTATTCAGGGTATAAACCGCTGGAGCGCTTCCGCCAAAGTAAAAGGTTCCCTTCGTCTGTCCGCCAATCTTCAAATCAACTCTAGCCATGTTGGCATTGTTTGAAGCTCCACGAAGCGAGAAATTATGAGTGCTCGTTGCAAAATTCTGAGTGTATTTAACCAAATCATTGTTGGCATAAAGGACCACACCATTGAAAGGAGAACTGATATTGCCGGTGTATTGTCCACCTTTGGTCATGTTCTCAGATTCCACTTTTGTTCCGTTACTTGGGGGATTCGTAGTGCTACTATCGGGTGCGACTGCCCGACCGGTCGTTGATGAGATCATGCCGGAGCAAAGGCCACGATTCTTCAGATTTTGTGCAATCTGCGGAATGGCCTGAAGTGTCGTCTGGTACTGATCATGCATTAGAATGACGTCACCACTTTTCATCGTATTCACAGCTGCTACGATCTGAGCTGCGCTGGCACCATTCCAGTCTTGGGAATCTACGTTCCACAGTACTTCCTTCAGACCGTTTTGGCTCACAACGGATTTCAAGGTCGCATTTGTCGCACCGTAAGGAGGTCTGAACAGTTTAGGTGAACTTCCGGTAATGGACTGGATCGTCTGCTGTGTCCGAGTAATCTCTGACGACATCTGAGAACTGTTTAATGTAGTCATGTTTGGATGTGTATAGGAATGATTGCCAATCCACATACCAGCTGCTACTTGTGCAGAAACCAGAGATTTATTATTTTGCGCATTTTGTCCAACATTGAACATCGTTGCCCGTAAGCCCGCCTGCTTCAACGCGTTAAGCATGTTTGTTGTATTTCCAGATGGGCCATCATCAAACGTCAGACCTACATAACCATTCGGACAACTTGCATCTGCAGCACGAGCATCGGGCACCCCCGGAATAGAAAACAAGGTACCGAAAAGTGCGAGAGATATTACCGCCTTTGCCAGCTTTACTTTGAACATAAAATTACCTCCCTCATATTATATTCACAGCATAATACCTTCTACACTCCCTCTCTTTATCGAACTCTCACCCCTCAAAAAAGCGCTTTCAAAAGTATGTAATCCGCTACGTCCTTTCTCATAGAGAAGAGCTTTTAGTTCAAGGTGAGTTCAGTATAAACGATACCTCTATTTAAAGTAAATTGAATTTTATCCAAAATGTTCTAATTTATCACGAATTCTAGAATCGCCTGTTGTACATCTCCCGTCCAGCACTCTCCTTTGTAAAAATATCCTCCGGGGGCACCATGCGCTTCGGGAGTGTACGCCCTGCAATAATTTCTTTTGTAGCCTGCATAAGCTGAGGACCAAGCAGCGGGTTACATTCCACCACAGCGTTGATTTTCCCACTCGCCAAAATTTCAAGTGCTTTGCGGGAGCCGTCCACCGAGACAATGATAATGTCCTCTCCCGGCTTCAGCCCAACTTCTTCTATCGCTTGTATGGCGCCAAAAGCCATTTCATCATTATGGGCAAAAAGAACCATCGGCCGTTCGTCTTCCGGGACCTGAAGGAATTCTTTCATCACTTGTTTCCCATTGTCCTCCGTAAAATCGGCAGGAGCACTTTGTGAGAATATGATATCTGCTCTGGTGTCGAAAATGCTTCTAAAGCCTTCGCCACGCTGGATGGAAGGTGTAGAACCACTCGTGCCTTGCAGTTCGGCAATTCGTATCGAACCCGGATGATTTCGCATCCGATCCTGAATGTACTTCCCGGCCTTCACACCTTCCTCATAAAAGTCCGATCCAATCGTTGTTACAAAAAGTGAAGTGTCTTTGACATCAACTGACCGGTCTACGATAATCACGGGTATACCTGCATCCCTGGCCTCCTGAAGAATACCATCCCAGCCCGATTCCACGACCGGTGCAATGGCAATGACATCCACCTTTTGCCTGATGAACGACCGAACAGCCTCGAACTGTTTCGTCTGAGACTGTTCTGCATTTTTTATTACAAGGGAGATTCCCGATTCAGCCGCAGCATTCCGGATAGACGTGGAGTTTGCCAGACGCCAGGCACTCTCTCTGCCCAGTTGGGAAAAACCCAAAACAATCGGTTTCGTAGAGGTATCCCTTGCTACCGCTGATTCCATCCATTCCTCAACGGAGGGAAGAGTTTCCAAGTTGTTAGACGAGATGGGAGGAGGAACAGATTCAGACTCAGGGGTTGTGCAGCCGACAAGCAGCAGTAGAATGAACAAACACAACCCGTTCACATGTCTTCTCACTCACGCATCCCCCATCTCATTGTTATATCATTGTTTCGGTATCCGTGTTCAATATCATTTAAATTCGATCAACTTAATGCAGTGATTTCGAGGATACTCGCCGCCCGCTAAGAAGTCGTTGGAACAAAATAAAAACAAACAGCATCAGGCCAATCACAATCTTGGTCCACCATGAGCTGAGCGTACCTTCGAAGCTAATTATAGTTTGGATAGCCCCTTGGATCAATACACCAATAAAGGTTCCCGCCACATACCCTACACCACCTGTTAACAAGGTGCCTCCTATTACAACAGCGGCGATGGTATCGAGTTCAAGACCCATGGCGTGTAATCCATAACCGGATAACATATAGAAGGTAAAGACAACACCGGCAAGCGCGGAGCACAAACCGCTGAACGTGTACACCAGGATTTTGGTACGTGCAACCGGCAGTCCCATAAGCAGCGCGGATTGCTCGCTTCCGCCGATGGCGTAAACGTTGCGCCCGAACCGAGTGTAATGTGCCAGGTAGATTGCGAGCAGTACAATAACCAGAGCAATAATCACATTAATGGAGACAAAACTGCCCCCTGGCAGGGAAATTTTCGCCTGCGCAACCTGTGTGTAAAATGGATTCGTAATGGTAATGGTATCGAGACTGATGACATAACACAGCCCCCGCGCCAAAAACATGCCTGCCAGTGTCACGATGAAAGGCTGGATTTTGAAATAGTGGATGATCGCCCCCATGACTGTGCCAAACAACGCACCCATGACAAGCACCATAGGTATAACAATCGCAGGCGACCACCCTTGCTTCTCGACCAGACTTGCGCTAATGATGGTCGTTAGCGCAATTACAGAACCTACCGACAGGTCGATTCCTCCCGATACAATCACAAAAGTCATGCCAATCGCCGTGATAATCAGAAATGCGTTATCAATGAGAAGATTAAGCAGTACCTGTGTGGAGAAGAACCCCGTATACCGAAAAGAGCCTATGGCAAACATCACGGCCAGCAAGCCGAAAGTGACAAAGACCGGGAGATACTTACGATTAAGAAACATGGCGGTTAACCCCCTGTTCGGCTGGAAACTTCCGTTTTTTCCAACGGATCACCATAGAATTGCGGAATGAATCGGATTGAATCAAACATACGGCCAGTACAACAAAGGCTTTGACAACCAACGTAACTTCTGGCGGGACTCCGATCATATAGATCGTCGTTGTTAAGGTTTGGATAATGAGTGCTCCAACGACGGTACCCATTAGATAGAAACGACCACCATTGAGCGAAGTACCCCCGATGACTACAGCAAGAATGGCATCAAGTTCATACCACAGACCTGCGTTATTGCCATCCGCACTGGATACATTCGAGCTGAGAATAAGCCCGGCAATGCCGGCACACAGACCACAGAAGACATATACCGTGAGAATAACCGTTTTTGAACGAATACCTGCCAGTTGGCTCGCGTTTGCGTTACTTCCAACCGATTCAATAAACAGTCCAAGTGCCGTTTTTCTCGTCAGCAATGAGGCAACAAGCAGCACAGTTAATACGATGAAGATGGAAAAAGGTAATGCTGCAAGCGAACCTGCACCGATATAGGCGTAGTTCGCGTTGGATACAGTAATAATCTGTCCACTCGTAATCAATTGCGCAATCCCACGTCCAGCTACCATCAGAATAAGCGTTGCAATAATGGGTTGGATTCGGGCGACCGAAACCAGCGCCCCATTCCATATGCCCAAGATCAGTGAGAGACCTATAGATAATCCAAGTGCACCCAACACAAGCCAGAGCGAACTCTGATCCACTCCTCTGCTGATGCTCATACAAGCCACGGCACCGGAGATCGCTACAATAGAGCCCACGGACAAATCGATACCTCCGGTTGCAATCACCAGTGTCATGCCGATCGATACCAGAATTAAGGGCGCTCCAAAATTGAGAATATCAATCAAGCTGCCATACAGATTCCCTTCACGCATGACGAGGGAGAAGAAATCCGGAGAGTACAGCAAATTAAAGATTAAAAGTAAACCAAGCATACATAACGGCCAAAACAAATGATGTTTACGCATCTTGCCCGCCATCTCTTTAACCTCCTGCCATTGCTTTCATGATTTGCTGTTGATGGATCTGATCCCCGCTAAGTTCTTGCACTTTTTTGCGGTCCCGGATTACGGCAATCCGGTGGCTGACACGAATCACTTCTTCCAGCTCGGACGAAATGAACAGCACGGCCATGCCCTGCTTCGACAGAGAGAGCACCAGCTTCTGTATCTCAGTCTTTGCACCGATATCAATTCCACGCGTAGGTTCATCGAGAATCAACAGATCGGGGTTCATCAGCAGCCACCGTGCAAGCAACACCTTTTGCTGATTACCGCCGCTCAGATTTTTAATTAAATGCTCCGGGTTTTTCGGATGGATATTTAACAGGTTGATGTACTTTTCGGCGATCTCATCCTGTTTCTTGCGTGAGATTGGTTTGGACCAGCCTCGTGTCGCTTGTAAAGCCAGAATAATGTTCTCCCGAATGGTCAAATCATCGATTATGCCTTCGGTTTTACGGTTCTCGGAGCAAAAAGCAATATTCTGATCAATTGCATGACGCGGCGACTTGACCGTACTTCCTGTATCTACAACGAGCAGCTTGCCTACATCTGAACGATCTGCACCAAAGAAAAGGCGAGCGATCTCGGTACGACCAGACCCCAATAACCCAGCCAAGCCCACGACTTCTCCTTTGCGAATGTCCAGATCGAACGGCTCAATTGCTCCTTTGCGTCCAAGTGCCTTAGCGGTAATTAACAGTTCTCCCGACTCCGCCTGGGCAGCATCCGCTTCCTTCGGAAGCTCCTCAAGGACCTCGAGCTCCTTGCCGATCATCTTGAGCACCAGTTCCATGCGTGGAAGTTCTGCGGCTATGTACTCTCCTTCCAATTCCCCGTTACGGAGCACCGTTAGACGATCCGACATTTCGTATACCTGATCAAGAAAATGAGTGACAAAAAGAATTGCGAGACCTTCACTCTTTAATTTGTGCATAATACGAAACAGTTGCTGAACCTCGTTTTTGTCCAGACTGGATGTGGGTTCATCCAATATGAGCACTTTTGCCGAGATGCTGAGTGCTCTTGCAATTGCAATCAGTTGTTGCATCGCGACCGAATAGGTCTGTAAAGGAGCCTTAACGTCGATGGACAGATGTAATCTGTCTCGCAGAAGGTTCTCCGCATCTTTGTTCATTTGCTTCCAATTGATTTTGCCAAATCGCATCGGTTCCCGCCCGATGAAAATATTCTCAGCAACCGTTAAGTTTGGACAGAGATTGACCTCTTGGTAAACGGTACTGATTCCCGCCTTTTGCGCTTCAAGCGGACCGGAGATCGAGAGATCACGGTTATCCATGGTTACCGTTCCTTCGTCAATGGAATAAACGCCGGTCAGAACTTTAATAAGCGTCGACTTCCCCGCTCCGTTCTCACCCATCAAGGCATGAATCTCGCCCGGAAACAAGCGAAAGCTGACGCTGGATAGCGCTTTAACCCCGGGAAATTGTTTGGTGATGCCTGACATTTGCAAAATGGGTGCTTGCTCAGCCATATAACCCTCTCCTTTGTTATGGAAAAAAGTCATTTAGCGACAGCCTGGTCGAAAAATGACTTTTCGGTGTTATACGAATCTGCTTTTAATATTCGCGTGATGGCAATGCTTCTTTGGCTTGCTCTGATGTGAAGGTCGTCTCATCCGTAACGATTCGGGGTTCGATGTCTTTCCCGTCCACTACCGATTGAACCGCTTCCATTAATTGAGGTCCCAACAACGGATTACATTCAACGATAAAGTTGATTTTGCCATCAGCAGCAGCCTGCATCCCATCCTTCACGGCATCCACAGAGATAATGGTAATATCTACGCCTGGTTTCAATCCTGCCGCTTCAATGGCCTGAATTGCACCAAGTGCCATATCGTCATTATGTGCATAGAGAACATCTATTTTTTTATGTGCTTTGAGGAAAGCTTGCATGACTTCTTTGCCTTTGGCACGTGTAAAGTCACCCGATTGTGAAGCAATCACTTTAAGCTTCGAATTGGAAGCAATCAATTCCATAAAGCCCTCTTGACGGTCATTCGCTGGTGCAGAGCCTGTTGTACCCTGCAGCTCAACGATATTGATCTCGTCTTGTGTGTCCTTGTATTGGTCACTAAGCCACTGACCTGCTTTGCGTCCTTCTTCTACAAAGTCGGAGCCAATAAAGGTTTTGTAGAGGGTTTTATCCGGCGAATCCACAGCACGGTCCGTCAAAATCACGGGAATGCCTGCATCCTTCGCTTCCTTCAACACGGTGTCCCAACCCGATTCCACAACAGGGGAAAAAGCAATCACCGTCACCTTCTGTTGTATGAAGGATCGCAAAGCTTTAATTTGATTTTCCTGCTTCTGCTGCGCATCGGAGAATTTCAAATCATAACCCGCTTCTTTGGCTGAATCCTGAATCGACTTGGTATTCGCCGAACGCCAACCACTCTCCGCACCAACCTGCGAAAAACCAAGCGTAATTGTTTTGGCGCTGGCAGGTGTACTGCCATTCCCACTCGTTGAAGTTTCTTTATCGGAGCCTGCTCCTCCATTGGTACTGCTACATGCCGTGCTGACCAGCATCACCATAGCCAATGTTATGGCAAGTCCCCACTTTTTTTTGGTTCGCATGTTGTGATCCTCCCTTTTTTCGTTTCACCTTGTGGTGTGACCACATTATAGAACGCTTTCATTCCGAGCTTATATGGAGTCTCATACTTTATTTATGTAATAATTTAGTAATTTCAAAAAATGGAGTTTAGAACGTGTAATTTCTTTGTTTAATTGTGTAGTATTTAGCGATTCTCTTACATATTAGAAAATCATGTTATACTAATGATACATTTTTGATCCCTTCAGATGGAGTGGAATACGTTGAAACTCATTCAATGGATTGCTTCAAGCCTCAGGCTTAAACTACTCAGCATGTTTATCATCCTCAGTTCAGTACCACTGATCGTGGTTGGATTGATTTCTTACCACAAATCCTATACGGTCGTATCCAATCATAACAAGGCCTCGACACAGCTGGTTGCCGACCAGCTTGCCAGGAACATTGACATCTTGTTTGAGGATACGGAACGGCTGCTTGAACTGGGCAAGAACCCGCAAGTGCTTCAATACCTGTATTCTCAATCGGAGTCCTACCCGGAAGCCAAAGCCATCCTTCAGACATACAATCTTTATCGCGAAACCTACAAGTATGACAAGGTACTTAATATCTCGTTCGTGAATTTCTATGGAAAAGGCATAAGTGAACGAAAAGGCGTGTTCAAGCTGGAACGAAATCCGCTACGTAACCCGTACTTCAAGTATCTGATACAGTATCCGGATGCGATTCTGCGCATCCCTCATTCTGCAGCCTATGCCGAATATAACAGGCTGGATGGGTTTGCTTACCCTAAACAGAATGCGCTTTCAATTATAACTACGGTCAAAGAGCGAATTACACATGAGGTCATCGGGTTCATAGTGATTG
This sequence comes from Paenibacillus sp. SRL342, assembly GCF_984798905.1. Classification (NCBI taxonomy): domain Bacteria; kingdom Bacillati; phylum Bacillota; class Bacilli; order Caryophanales; family Paenibacillaceae; genus Paenibacillus; species Paenibacillus sp. SRL342. The sequence goes on along the minus strand of NZ_OZ481790.1, from coordinate 2,689,703 downwards.
ATTTGAATGATTCGTTCATTGATGATTTTTTGACGAATACCCCTATTAAGGATTCCGGTTTTTTCTATATTAGTGATCAATACGGAAATACACTCTTCAGGCCGGATGCCACCCCGGCATCCATAACCATGATGGATCAGATCCGATCGGTCCCTTTACATCTACAGCACGATAGCTTTATCCTGTCTGCAGGATCCAAGCCCCAATTTGTTGTATACAGCACCTCAAAACAGACCGGATGGAAAATGATCGGGGTAGCTCCTTATCAGGAAATCATTGCAGAGGCCAATAGCATTCGCCAATTGATCATCATTACGGTTTTGTTAAGTGCTTTCTTTGCGATATCGTTATATTTTTTCCTGAATAATCGACTGATTCTTCCCATCCAAATTCTGATGAACAAGATGCGTAAAGCTGCAAACGGTTACTTGGAAGCCAAAGTCACACCACACGGCTCGGACGAAATTGCTGATCTGGGCAAAAGTTTCAATGTGATGCTGGATAAACTCAAAATGTCAATCGAAAAGAGCATTCGAGAGAATGAACAGGTGAAAATAGCTGAACTACGTACGCTACAAGCTCAGATCAACCCTCATTTCCTGTATAACACGTTGGAATCCATCCTATGGATGGCTGAAGCAGAGAAAAAAGAAAATGTAATCAAACTTGTGCAGGCCCTCTCGAAGTTCTTTCGTTTGAGTCTGAACAAAGGATTCGACTGGGTATCCATTCAAACCGAGCTTGAACATGCGCGGAGTTACTTGGTTATTCAACAGATGAGGTACCACGATATTCTCACCTACGAGATCAGCGTTGATCGTGAGCTTCAGGATTATCCCATTTTGAAAATGACGCTGCAGCCCCTGATTGAAAACGCGCTCTACCATGGGATCAAGAACAAACGCGGTCAAGGACTGATATCCATACACGGATATGTAGAGGACAATAGCATCATTCTCACCGTACAAGACAACGGAATTGGCATGTCTGCGGATCGATTGGCACAATTACGTGAAGAGCTGGAGAAGCCGGCCGGTTCACATTCACCCCAAGATAACGAGCAGGAAGGCGGATTCGGTCTACTCAATGTACATCACCGGATTCGGCTCTATTTCGGACCATCTTATGGTGTTGAAATGGAAAGTACGTATATGGAAGGCAGCACATTTATGATTCGTATCCCCAAAAGCAAGGAGGTTAACCGTTGAAAAAGGTTATGATCGTGGATGACGAAATTGGAATTCGGGAGAATATACGGAGCTGTATTGATTGGGAAAAGGAAGGTTTTCACTATTGCGGGGATGCACCCGACGGTGAGCTTGCGTTACCTTTAATTCACGAATGGGCTCCGGATATTCTGATTACGGATATCAAAATGCCATTTATGAACGGATTGGAACTGACCTCCATCGTTCGCACGCAACAACCTGATATCAAAATCATTATCATGAGCGGTCATGATGAATTCAGCTATGCCCAGGAGGCTATCCGACTTGGTGTGACCGAGTACTGTCTAAAGCCCATTAGTGCAGCAGAGCTAATCCAAATGCTGCATAAGGTCAGCAGACAAATGGATGAAGAACATCAACGCATGACAAACCGGACGATCACCAAAGAAAAACTGCTGGCCGATCTGTGCGGAGGACTCATCGGTACAACCGATGCGATTGAATCAGCCAAACAACTCTCACTTCCTCTCTCGGCCAGGTATTATACAATTGTCATTATTGATGTTCGATTAACAGATGATTCCCGGGACCCGGAATCCCTGATGAAGAAGCTGCTTCCCATACTGGAGGAAACTCGTGATCCCCACGTTGAACTTCTTCCTTATATTCGAAGCCGGACCGAGTTGGTGCTTCTGCTCAAGTATCACTCCGATGACAGCATATCCGTCTATCTCGAGCAGCTTCGCGGGCGGGTTCGTATGGAACTTGAGCATACGTTCAAATGTAATATTATTCTGGGCATTGGCAGTCAGCAGGAACGTCTGCAAGGAATTCACGTCTCTTATCTGGAAGCGGAGGAGGATAAATATATTAATCGACTCACTCTTCAGAACAGAGCTTCTCTACATGAAATTAACCTGGATGAGCAAACGACTCTTTTTCTTGACAGGAATTCGTTTCTTGAATTTCTCAAAATCGGCACCCCCAACCTGCGTGACCATTTTGTGCAGGAGTTTGCCGCTCCTTTACAGTCCTTCGACTGGAAGTCCTCCTCGTATGGCTTCTATCTGTTGAATGATCTTACGCTGGAGTCTTTTCGGCTCGCGAATCAGTTGTTCCGCATGAGTGACCATTCGGATGAGAACATTACTTCCCTGCAACAGACGATTCGGAAGATTACGTGCTGGGAGGATTGCACCCAATACCTCTGTTCCCTCCTTAACCTGTTATGGCAGAGAAGAGCAGCGTGCTCCGGAAAATACAGTGATGTCATTGATCAGGTGAAAGCTTATGTATCCCGTGAATACAATAACGAACAGGTCTCGTTGAAGATGATTTCTGCACACGTCAGAATCAGTCCAAGTCATCTAAGCAAGATTTTCAGTCAGGAAACCGGTCAAACGATAACGGAGCATCTAACCCAGATTCGAATCGGTAAAGCCAAGGAGCTGTTGAAAACAACCAGTAACAAAACCTTTGAAATTGCTTACAAAGTCGGTTACAACGATTCTCACTATTTTTCTAATATATTCAAGAAAACAACAGGTTTTACGCCAAGAGAATATCGAACTCAAGGAACCGAGGAATCGCAGGCCAGACCATCAGATATGAGAAAAGAGTCCATGTATGAATAAAGCCAGATTTGCACTTTTACTTACACTAATACTTCTGTTCCCGATGATCATTTCATCCGGTTCGGCACACATTCGCCCACAGCAGATGGCTGCAACACTTCCTGCGACTTCACCTGTAGAGAAATCTGCAGCGAGCAAAACTTTCGGTATTATCTATCCAATGACGTATCCAACCTATGAGATGATCACGAAGGATGCAACGGAGTATGCAGGGAAACACAATATTACATTAATTGTAAACGCCCCTGATGAAGCCAATACCGAACAACAGATCCGTATCATGGAGAATATGATCAAACAACATGTGGACGGGATAGCTATATCTCCTGTGGATGCTGCTGCACTTACACCCGTTATTGATGCAGCCCAAGCTGCAGGTATTCCTGTCATTACATTTGAGTCAGATGTCCCATCCAGTCATCGAATCGCTTATGTGGGCGCCGATAACTATCGCACTGGCCAGCAGTTCGCGATGACGACTACAAGATTTCTGCATAATCAAGGCATGATTCTTGTCGAGAATGGTTTGGAGGAGATGCAAGGTTTGCAGCAGCGGCTTAATGGATTCATTGATTATATCCGCAGTGAAACAGACATCGAAATCTTGGAAGTTCGTTATCATCAAGGGAATGAAGATCAAGCCATGTCCGATATGGAGAACATGATTCAAGCTCACCCTCACTTCAATGCGATTATCGGGCTCGATTTTGTTTCTGTCTCTGCCTCTACCCTGATCTGGAAAGCAAAAGGCCTTAACCGGCATTTAATTGCGTTCGGTGATAGCCCGACCAGTGAAAACGGGTTGCTCAACGGTCAATTGTCTGCCGTTATTTCGCAGAATGAAGGAGTCTGGGGTGCCAAAATGATGGAGACCCTGTTACTCACTAGCGACGGTGTGCCTGTGGAGGAATTTATTGATACGGGGATCATTGAAATAAACAAGGAAGGTAGTAATTAAGGGAGGTCCTACTGTCATTCTGATGACAGTAGGACCTCCCCTTTTAAATTTTCGTACACGTAGTTATTACATCCGTTCATGGAAGTGTTTCTCAAGAAAGATGACTCTCAAGTATGATGATCCTTTTTGAGAAGTCATTTTTTCCATTCGTTTTCTAATATGCTCATCTCGATAAGATTCCAGAAGGTATCTTCGTATCTTCTCGCATCACGAATAAGTCCTTCTTGTACAAAGCCCGCTTTTTCATAACATCCGATGGCTGAGACATTAAAATCAAATACGCCCAGACTGATCCGGTGTAACTTCTCCTCTTCAAATCCAATGCGAAGTGCCTCATCGATCATTTGCTTCCCATAACCTTTACCTTGGTATGGCTTGCCAACAAGCACCTTACCGATACGTCCTGAACGATTATATCGATCGATACCGCCAAGAGCAATATGGCCTACAATCTCCTGAGTTGATTCATCCATCACTTTATAAATGAACTTATTTGAAGTGTTCTTATCATTGGCACCCTGCAAATAATCCGACAGCTGCTCTCTGGAAAGTGGATAATGGAACTGAGGGCCGGCCCACTGGAGCAAAAATGCTTCATCCCCACTCCATTCGATCAGTTGTTCAAAATCTTCCGGTTCAAAGTATTGGAATGTAATCATGTATACCGCCCCTTCTTTTTTTATGTCATATCATATCCTATTTCAGTTCTCTTGTATCGTCATAGTTACGAGTTTCATCAAACGCTTTGTTTCTTATATTCATTTCACGAATGTAGTTTCGGACAACATTCATTGTACTAATCAAACAGATAACTCCACCCAAAATGCATATCGCGCCTATCCAATAATTCAGCTCAAAATTTACTTGATAATCAGTCGGAGTATAACTGCCAGCTGCTGCTGACTGGAATGCTGCATACCCCAGCTTGGGAATCACCTCTTCAATCATTTTCGAGATCGTAATAATCACAATTCCTAACATGATAAAGAGTAATGAGAAAATAATGTGTACACGCTTCAAAGACAAGCTACCTCCTTTACAATCCACATCGCGTGTGTTTTGGCACTACTTGCATCTTAGAAGCCGAACGACTTCGCCATCAATCAATCCCTCACTTACGCTGTGAAAACCAAGTGATTCATACAGATTTCCGGCGATACCATTTTCCGGCCTGTGTCCAATCATGATGCGTTTGCAATTCAGCGATTCTTTCATTAGATCAATCAACTTCCTAAGCGCTTCTCTTCCATAACCTCTGCCCTGATATTTTGTATCTACCATTAAAGCAAGAAGCCAGTAGTTATCCTCATGATCCGGCTTATCTGAGTATACAGCAAATCCAACCAGATCCGAATCAAAATAGATGGCCATGGGTTGAAAGTCTTCCACTACTTTGGATTCAGCAATCCAATATACAACTGGCGCGGGAAAACTTTTTTTCTGTTCTTCCGTTACATTCAGTTGAGTACATGCATACCAATTATCCACCAATACACGTTTTAAATGAATCATATATTGAAATTCCTCCTCGTGAAAATTACACAGAGGAATCCCTCCGAACCCTTCCTTGGGGGTCCTCTGCGCTAGACAAAAACACCTCTTGAACTTCATTTCTTCTACTCGGATTTGTAATGTTTCTCATATCACATCACTCCTCTCACGTTGTTGTGCAGGCCTCTTGCGACTTAAATCACCTCATGCTAAACCTTTGATTTCTGATAATTTAGGAGTATGTTTCACAAGGTCCGCTATTTCATAAGATGCATTATCTGCTAATGCATCTTTAACTGTCTCAGCCCCTCTTGTCTTCCAGATCGAATATATCCATTTGGAAAAGCCATGTGCCTTCATGTGGTGACCACGTTCCTCTATCTGCATAAACAATTTCACACTTTCCTCATACTTTTCGATATCCGTTAAAATACATGCCAAATTGTTTAACGCAATGTTGATATCTCTCTGCGAATTTCTGGAGACATTAAAATCCTCCCAGCTGCCGACCACTTTATCTTTTCTTGAAATCCGTAGTGCTCCATCATTCATTTCATCAATCCAGTCCATCGTTTCGTTTACAAGAGCTTCGACGCCCGCCAAATCCCCGGCATGATACAGATAGACCAGACGCTGTTTGTTGTATGTAATTCGGGCAAAAAGAATATTGGACCATGTCTCATCTTCTTGTATAAGCTGGTTCATATTTTCAAGCACACTGTCCATTTCACTGTATCTCTCCAAAACCCAAAGCGAACCACCCAAAGCCCGATGGCTCTCGAATCGAACACCTCGGTTGGTATCCAACTTCGGAGCATGATCGCAAGCATATTGGTACCAGTCCATCCAATGATCAAAGTAGTTCCCCAGAGATAATGACAACGCTTGTGTCGAATCCGAAACGATCCAGTGTAACTGCTCCGGGGCGAGATTTTTCTTTTCCCCATTTGAAGAATTCCTGGTGATTGGCATAAAGCGGTTCCGGCTCTCTTAACAAGGCATAACCATCTGAAATATTCCAGTAGACCCAGCCCTGTTCATGGACAGACAATTTTCTGGATTGTTCGTAGTTTTTCAGTAACTCAATCATACCCTGATGATCCCCTCGAACTACTAATTCCTGAAAAGAATGAACGATATTCATTTCCATCCTCCGTCCCTAATTAGTTTCAACCCAGCTATGTCAATGGCTTCGTGCCGCAAGCTGTAATGAAATTCATCATGGCATAGGCTTCCGGCGAATGATTTATCGCTTCAGAAGCGTGTTGCAGCTGAGCAAATTCCTCCGAACTGATCACACCTTTTTCAGCAAAATGTACAAAACGATTAAGATTAAACTGCTGCTTAAAGCCTTCTATGCCTAACAGATCACTATGTTGAAGGACGGAATCAATGTCAACATTGATGTATCCGCTCTCAGAAAGGAGACGCGGCAGACTTCTACCAATTAAACGGTTACCGCCGTGTTGTGCCACATAGTCCGAAATTTTCATTAATACCGTATGCAAAGCAGGAACATCAGGATTCACTGCTCCAAAAACGCCGTCATCCACATCAATAATGGCAAGACGGCCGCCAGGCTTCAGTACACGATATATCTCTTTTGCAGCTTCGTTTGGATTGTTCAAGTGAAGAAAGATCAGTCTTGCCACGACAAAATCAAAAGAATCATCAGGCAGATCCATCTGGTAGATGGAAGACTCTACAAATTGTAATCGCGTGGAAGGAATATCTTTCAGCCGTTCTTTGGCTTGTGCTTGCAGTGAATGATCAATCTCAAGTGAGGTAAGCTCGCTGTCCGGCAGACTGTTCAATAATTGCTCTGTAATGTAACCTGGTCCGCTTCCAACCTCCAATACACGGATTCCATTTTTCAAACCATACCATTCTAGATTTCGGAACTCTTTGGACCACCCCATTATCGCCTGCATCTTTAACCTCTCTAATTCCTCTTGTAAACTTAAAACTGCCGTTTGGATACTGTATGTTGAACATCCTTATGATTCAATTGTTCCCCTGTGGCTTGTCCCACAACCAATCTCAAGAATGGAATCCTCTTTATTAAGATTCAGGTATGTAAAAATATCATCAAACATTTCACTCGGATAGACGGGTCTATATCGTTCATATTCATCTGCTACGAGATTAAACGTTTCCTTATTTTCCAAGTTCGCATCCTCCGATTTCAATTGTGGTTTTCCTATAATACATTGACTAAACTTACCATATCTTATTATTCTTGATAGTAAGAGGATAAACCTTTCAATAAGAGAATGATGATAGTTTAAGTTCAAATTTTATATCCTAGAGGACTGAGGTGTTCTTGTGAAAAGCATATTTGATACGATCAATGCTGCTGAAATTACAGAGCGCATGGCTCAACTTAGTGAAAACTCCATCCCTGAATGGGGCACGATGCAGGTCTCTCAAATGCTGGCTCACTGTTCAGCATTTCATGATATTCCCTTAGGAAATGCTTTTCCACCTAGAGGATTACTTGGGAGACTTATAGGACGGTTCGCAAAACCAATGTTTTATAATGACAAGCCCTTGCCCCATAATATGTCTACGATCCCGACAATCATTATTGATGACCAACGACAGTTTATGGCAGAAAAAGAAAAGCTTGAGCAGCAGATTAATATCTTTCAACAAGGTGCTTCAGAAAAATTCTCCCGCCACCCCCATCCCTTCTTCGGAAAATTAACAGCCGAGCAATGGGGTAAAGGCATATACAAGCATTTAGATCATCATCTAAAACAATTTGGAGTTTAGCAGGTAATATTCGGAACTGATTGGTTTCTGGATTACATTCTAAATTAGCAATGACTCAACTTCATTAACCCAATCTCCTTCTTCGTCAGCCAGTAAAGTCCTCCAACCAAGTAGCTTAGCAGAATGTAAATTTTTCTCTTGATCATCTATAAATAGAACCTCTTCTCCAGCTGCCAGGAGGGTTTTGACCCGTTGGTATATCTCAATCTCAGGTTTGCATAAACCCACTTGATTAGAGATGGTTACACTTTTGGTAAATGAGCTTAAACAGCTCAGATTCGGCTCAATCCATTCCTTACAATGATTGCTGAGTAGATGGATATCGGCGGACTCACTCCATCGCTCAAGGTATTGAGCGGCTGGTAAGGGACCGATTGAATTGTATAAGATGTCCTTCGCTCGGCTTATTGATAATTCGGGATACATCTCCTTCAACGATTGCCAGAACTCTTCTTCCCTCATCATTCCTGTCCAGAGCTTTCGTTTGATTCCTGCAAAATGTACTTTCAAAGATTCTGCCGATAGGTTGGTTTCCTCACTCATATCTTTCCAGCACGTCAACGACATATTACTTAACAAAACCCCTGCGATATCTAAAACGATCTGTGGTCTGCCTTTCATTTTATCGACCCCCAAGTTCTAATACAACGTATAACAGGCCTTAAGTTACTTAAAAGCATCATGCGGAAGGACAGCATGCACACCCTTCACGCCATTCACAATTTGGGTGATACGCAGGTCAATTACCGCGCTTCCAAGTGCAATCGCTTCCACTCGATCTAGTCCGTACAACTCACCCATCTGCTTAATCCTTTACGCTTCAAGGTTGGCAAGATATTTCTTCAACGGTTCCATATGATGCTGGTCATGCCATATAAAATCTTTAAGGTATTGGGGAATATAAAATACGTTATCCTCTGCGTCCAAATACGTCTGATGAAGCTGTTCTTCCGATAACCCTCGAATGTCATTCATAATTTTATGGCGGTACGTGATAGCCTTATTTACGATTTCAGACGTCTCAGTGCGGTTACCGTACTCAATAGCTTTGCGATTAAACTCTTCAAAATTCATATGTTTCAACGTAACTGCCTGCTTCAGAGCAATCTTCTCAATCGCTTCTTTGTAAAAATATCGATCCCATAACATCATGTGGTTGACGATGGATTTAATCGTCCACTTCCCTTCTTCCATGCTGGAATTCCAGGTCTTCTCCTTGAGATGATTCATCGTCTTGACAAACAACGCCCATTCTTCAAAAGTTTGAAGCAAATGTTCAATTTCTTTGGTCATGATTACATTTCCCCCTTCTTTCTTTTTGAGATGATTCACTGCTCTCTTCGGTTCCGATTCATCCATCCCAAAGCATAATCAACCATCTCTCTTTGGGGTATCAGATAACTCACAGCTTCCCCTACCATTCCTTCGGTAACAGCGTTAGTTTGGATCTTAAACTCATTAAAAATCAATTCAAAATCATCTGATTCATTGTTAATATCATGGTATGTAGTCCATTGCTCAAGTCCATCCACCAGCATTTTTACTCCCCAGATTTTTTGCTTAACAAATGAATTCTGCTGTTTATATTCAGCCAGGTGCAAGGAGGTGTTACTATTTGTAGGCGCACCAAGTAACAGAATGTATCCACTCAAATCATAGATTTTTCCTAACGGAGATTTCTCATTTAATGCATAATGCAAGTTGTGATCTTCCATTATCCGTTTTGCCTCTTTCCCCCAGGCAGCAAAAGACATGTGCGGATGTGAGCTTCGAAACACACCATCTTGCTTCCGAAACACCTCAGGAATGATACCCATATACGAGGTTGGGGTTAAATCAGGATAATAAATAGGCATATTGTCTTTGATGAACTCAATTTCCGCTGAGGACAGGTTCGCGTCATGCTCTGAAGGTTCACAAAGATGTTCTGTTTGAGTGGGCATGACAATGGTTCCATTGGTTCCAACGGCTTCTTCCAGAGCTAAAATAACACTTACCGGGCCGCCTATAACCTTACCTATTGCTTTGAAGGAGGCATGAACGATTATCGTCATGCCCTTCCTTATCCCCATTGCCTTTAAATCATTAACTACACTTTTTCTTGTTTGTAACTCCATTGAAATCCTCATTTAATCCTCCAGACCAAAGCAGACAAAGTTGTCACTAGATATCGATTCCGCTACAGCTTCGTAATATAATTTTTACATATTTTTCAATGGTTCATGATGGGGCTTGAACAGCGCTGCAATAATCTTCTCTGCACATTCTTCCGGTGTGTTCATACTTGTATCAATCGAATAGCTATAGTTGATGTTTTGGGCCATAATTTGATGTTGCTCATCCGATTGCTCTTCTCTGCGATCACCACGCTCAATGTTACGCTGACGACAGATATCGAGAGGACAGTGCAGTTCAACGATATCCAGTGGATACCCTTCAAAAATCTGTTTGACTTGTTCATAATGCGGCGCGAGCTCCGGTCTTTCCACAAGAATGCCATCAATCAGAACATGCTTTCCATGGTATGAAAATACTTTTGCCGTATGATACATCATTACAATCGCTTCACTCAGATACTTCCAGTAATCCGTCTGAAGATGTTTATCACCAATCGTATTTTCAAATAAATCATTAGCCACAACATAGAAAAACGGATCATCGTATGATTGCATCGCCTCTACAATTGAAGTTTTACCAGAACTGGTTACACCGTTCAAAAATATAATTTTGCCTTTTTCCATGATAGTCATCTTCCTTGCTTAAGTATAATTTTATAAACGTAATACAGCATGTACTACGTGTGTTTCATTGATTTTTTGAGCAGCATGATCTGGCCAATATGATAGGCATTATGAATACATAGATTTGATACAACTCCCCACCATGGCGCGTTGAAATAGGCAGGGATTTCACGGGTCAATTTATGTTCTTCACTATCTTCGAGTGCCCTGTTCCAATCACTAAACACGGTTTTCAGTCTATGTAATGTCTTGCGCCACTCCACATCATTCAGGTTAGACGTATCTATGTCGAATGTATCCTCATTATTCACTGAATTCTGCCCGTTGACCTGTTCGGCAATATATCTCTCAAGCCACTTCTCATTCCAGAAAATAAGATGATTGACGATCGCCCAAATGGAATGCTCTCCCTCATTCTTTACATAAGAGGCTTCCGCCGCATTGAGGTCTGTCAAAATATCATGAAGCGGTATAAACCAGCTCTTGTCATGATAACAAGCGTTTAATTGGTCTATGAGAATAGTTTTGTAACTCATCGTTGCACCTCACTCAGATTAATATCATCATTTATCCGTTCATTGACTTCGCAATCTTCATCACAAGATCTTCTGACATATTTCTGCCAATGATCTCGTATTGCAACGCCTTCCCATGCACATCCTCTTCGATCCATATCAATTGGGAAGTTTCGTTATTGAAAATATAAAATGCTTGGACGCCACGTATGGCTACCTGTTTAACCTTAGTACCATCATGATCAGACAATGCGATCCGGCTCTTTGTTGTCCCGAAAATATTAAGTTTATAACCACCGTATTCTTTATACGTGATGCTGATGCCCACAACCTTCTTATTGGGCTTCAATTCTCGTATCACTACATTTCTGCCTGACCTGTTACTTTCTTCAATCATTTCATCGATTTCTTGCGAAGTTAAATTATCAAATCCATAAAATACATGAATGGCATCTATATCAGAATCAATCGGAAATTTCGGCTGCCATGGAGAGTAATGCCGTTGCAATAGCTCCAGACCATCTTCCCATGGAATGGCTGCATAATTGGTCTGTTGCGTGAATTGATTCTCTATAACATCTGCGGTGTAAATCGCCTTCCCGTCACCAGGCTTTAAGTCAATGACGATTCGGTCAATCGCATGATCATTGCGTAAGGATTCAATTTGAATCTTTCCAAGCACATCTCCGCTTTTGTTTTTGATATCCATTGTTCTTTCACTCCTTTGTTTTCAAAAATACCTTTCTGATCTTCATGCTATAGAAAGCTGAGACCTACAGAAGATAAAACGATCATGAGGACTCCAAATATGCAAATCGTCGGCAAGATATCCTCGTAACCATAACTTGTCGTTTATTCGTCTGAGATAAAAACCTTTTGGAAATTCATTATCCTCCGTAAGGGTTGCAGATGCTATCGTAATGGAGCCGGACGGAGCTTTGTTACCCTCTGAAATATTGGTAGAACATATCTCAGGCTGATCTAAATATTGCATTCTTAGATAAGGACCTAACTCAACCGGACAACATTCCAACCCAAGATCATTTGCTCTTCGAAAGAGCTGAAAAGTCGTAGCACCATCCGAAAATCCAAGTTGTCTGACGGTCAACTCAACCGTTTGCAAGCTTCGCTTTGTACTGGAAACTATAAATCTCTCATCATTTAACAACTGTTCTCCATATTTATTCAATAAAATAGAGTGTTGGTCCAGTTTCTGTATAAGCTGTGGTTTTGTTAATCCGCCAACGTCTACTATTCTTATTTCAACTGCGCAATCAGGGTATACTTTTTCATCTTCAATCAACATCCGTATCCCCCTAATCAAGATTACTTCTATTTGACTTTATATTTAAAACGCAGTCACTCATCTAGTTCTGAATCCGTTTACATACTAATCCTAGGTAATTGATAGCAGCAGCCCAAGGCTCCTCAGAAATTCAATTCACAATTTCCCATTATGTTACCTCCACACTTGAGATGTATAAAACCCTACCACCTCTGCGATGTTATACAAGATTTAATTTGAGCAATATGATGCTGCCCGTGCCATACAAATCTTTGAAGGGCGATATCCAATGAAATTGTACCTAACACTTCTGTTCGGAGTTTTCGTCTAAACTGATCGAGATGTAAACTATACAACAGCGTGAGAAATCGCTTGTGCAGTATCTCCATCAGCAAAATTGAATCTTCGATGGGCGTATTCCTGTAATGATGTAATGATGCCCATAAATCCTCTCGATATGAGCTTGCCATCGGTTCATCCTCAGTTAACGCTCTCTTAAATCTGATATAAGCGTTCATGTCATTGTCCGCAAGGTGGTGCACAATCTGTGTAATCGTCCAACCGCCATCACGATAAGGAGTACAAAGTTGATCATCATTGAGATGTTCTGTAACCTCTCTTATGGTCTTCGTAATTCCGGGAATTTGATCAATGATGTGGATTCTTTCCTCATTAGAGAGTTTAAGATTTGGCTCAAAGTGTCCTATCGGAAAGCGTATATTTTCATCCAAGGTTGACCACCTCTCTCCATTTCTCTACTATAGAACCAAATCATATCCAATATAACCCACAATGTTCCATTTGCGAAGTATAAAAGCAAAAAAGAAGCAACCTTTATTCTCGGGCTGCTCCTTATATTACACTACTCTCATATCTGTATTTGGATTAGAAAACTAGCACAATTAAACCTGAGTTACGAAGGTACAATTATATAAGAAGCGCCCCTATCTTGGGTAGAATGGTGCTTGTCCAGAACATCACCAAGCAAGAGAGGAGCGACTTTAAGGTGGAGTCTACCATAATGAGTGATCTTATTCTGAAAATTCAATCAAAAAAGGATGGCTTTTCTCATCAAGTGCATTATGAATTCTGTCATAGAAATTTCCCCATGTTATCATTTGCCCAACTTCTTCTAAAGTAAAGTAGCCCACCTCTTCACTTTCATCACTGGTAGTTAAAGCTCCACCAATCGGTTTTCCAGTAAATATATTGTTGCATACGCCACGCGTTATGTTCTGATACAAACCACAAAATTTAATTAATTCGATGTCAATTCCTGTTTCCTCTTTCACTTCTCGAACTGCTGCCTGCCTAATAGTCTCTCCTTCTTCAACACAACCTTGAGGCATTTCCCAACCTCTTCGACCTTTCATAAGTAAAATCTCATTATGTTCATTGAGAACGATTACACTTGCAGAAACGATAAATTTCATTCTAATTCCTCCTATGTTGGTTTAAATAACCACTCGTCCTCTAATAGCTATAGCTAAATTCCTAGAACTGAAACATAATCTTTTGTTGTTAATTGCTCTTTAATCCATACAACAAACTCTATGATTAATTCACGAAGTCTCTGAACATTATTGAGAAAATCTTGTTGAAACTCATCTTTAGAACTGCCAAAGAAGAAATATACATGTTCATTTATTAATTCCATTGTTACTTTTTCATCAAGGAGATTAGCAAACGTTTTCAAATCCTCAAGGATCACCTCCCACGTTTTCCGATGTATTTCGTTAAATGCATAATGATCATATCCAGAAAATATATTTTCTATTGATTTCTCTATATAGCCGAATACTTCTTCATCAAAGTAAATTGAGTTCTCATTCCAACATTGCCCTAGGTACTTCCCGGGTAAAACTTCAATATAACCAGTTCCTTCAAGTTCTTCCCTATCTCTTATTATCTTCATCGTTCACCCTCATTAAATAGTTTCGTCGATTTCACATACTTTTCTGTATATAAGACCCAGCGTATGCTGGGTGTGTGAATGCGGAGTTATGTGATTTCACTGCCTTCATTGAGTAAACTTATCATTTGCCTGTTGGTTTTTAAGATTATCACTTTGTCTTTATAAGGGGACAAGAAACTACAGATTTCTTTCCGATTTGTACTATTGAATTTATGATTCCAAATAAGCATTTCAATTAGTCCTCTTAATGTTTGCTTGTATATAGATCTTTCTGCGCCTATTCTTTGTTTAACAAATCTCATGATAATTCTAAAATGTCGAATCAATACATTAGTGTCTAGGTAATAAATTACATCTGCTCTTGAAAAGCTATCAGAAAGCCATTTATAATATACTCCCTCTACAATCCAACTATCATTATCAATTATTTTATGTAGTAATTTATCTCTCATGTCTGGAGGGTTCTTTCCTGAAAATTCCACTCTACTGCTCCACATGACTGTATCCAGTTCGTAATATTTTATATTTAATTTCTCTGATAAAACTTGACCAAGATATGTTTTCCCGCTACCGGTTGAACCTATAATATGAATTCTTAAAGGTCTAGACATAATTAGCTTCTCCTCTTTAATTTATTGCAGTGATTTCTAATCACCTTCCTGTTTTTATGCAGTTCAACAAACTCGGAGGCGTCTACCATAATATCAACTTCGAAATCCACTTAGCAGACCTAGGCTCCGTTAGGAGCCGTTGCTTTATGTCATACGACGGAATCTCAACTTTGAGTAACCAGCAGATGTTATCATCCCATCATTGATCTGCTATATGCTCCAATAGATCTCCAGGCTGGCATCCCAATGCCGTACATAATTTATCGATTACTTCTAACGATACATACTCATTCGTATTAAGTTTTGCCATCGTTGCCGATGAAATCCCCGTCATTTTCAATAAATCCTGCTTCTTAATCTCCCTGTCAATCAATAATTTTTGAAATGGTTTATAACTTATCATCTGGTATCCCTTCATATCCGAATTCAAGCTTTATATAGGACCTTCTCAAAAACAAATTCATCTATAATCAATTCTCATCTGATCGGAATCTTTACTTCAATGCTATACCATATCTGAAATAAACATGGCTTTAGTTCCTTCTTCTGGCTTAAATCCAAATAATCCATAGAATTTTTCTGCACTATCATAAGATATAAGCACTTTTGTCTTGATATTAGAATATCGACTAAGCATTTGTTCCATCATTCTCTTTCCAATTCCTAATGATTGATATTCTTTGTGTACTAACATGTAATGAAAATATACTGTCATCACGCCGTCAGACAATGCATTTATTAAACCAACTAATTTGTTATCATCCCATGCAGTAATAACCGTATGCGAGTTATTTATTGCTTGTCTAAGATCTTCTGGGAAATCTCCTGATTTCCAGTCCACCGAATGAAACAGTTCTTGAATTGCCTGTGTATCAATGTCTTTTATTTCTTTGAAAATAATTGTCATAATATTGCTCCTATGCTTGTTGTTTTGATTGGTAGTATTGGATAACCGTTCTTATATCCACGATGTCCCGCCACGTTAATCAGCTTCTATCTAATCCTACCTAATCCTCTATCAGCCTCTAATTGAAGTTGCATGGTTTTAGGTCCCATATACTCTTGTGCAGCCCTAAGAATCTTTTCGTCGTTACCCAATATTTCCGATACCGTAACTGAAAAAATGCTATCAATTAAGTAATCATCTTTGCAATTAGATACTTCTTCAAAATAATCAAAAATACTTTCTAGAAGCTTGTTATTTCTATTCTCGCTTAATAACTTAATAATCTCCGGCATGAATATTCCCTCAATTATGACAGTTTCTAATACCATACCGTGATTCTCAATTGATTTTTTATAATCAGTACTAGTGGAAGGGAAGAAATTTAACATTATCTTTAAAAATTCCTCCGATTTTCTAATCATGAATCCCCACTCCTCTGTATAAACTGTCTTTGAATTACGATGACGCAAGTCTGAAAATTTTTGTATTTGATTCTGTTCTTTAACACAGTTCTTAACAGAGGTTTTTGCTAATGTTCTTGTATTCACGACGTCCCACCGACTTTAAGAGACGAAGTCGCTGGGCGTGATGCGCTTAGTCGGTGCGGATGTGTACAGCTGATTCCACTTCCCTGCAGCTACCAAATACTTCTCCGAATCCTCATCTTACTTTGGCCGGACCGAGCTCCGAATGACTCGAAGAGTGAGATGGATCAGACTTCTGCGAATTACTAACCATTATCCATTTTTAGAAGGCCCATCTATGCTCCTCTGGCAAACACTCATCACAAAGTAATTGCCCTTCAACAACAGCTCCGTTATTGAGTTCATCAATATGATTTGGCTTTTCTCTATCAGTTGCCCATGAATTACATTTTGCGCATCTTCCGCAATTCATTGCTTCTGGATCGAGATATACAGAGGAACTGCTCTCCCAATGTAATTTCAAATCTCTCCTTATTGTAATTTCATTTTCTAGTACAGGAGTCAAATCCCCATCGATTTCTTTATATTCTTCGTCAGTTAAGTCAATTAGATAAGCTATATTCACAAGATATGTCTTCTTACTCATTTCTTTCATCCTTTAAATTTTCATGGTTTATACGTTCTTCGGCCTTTCGCATAACGTTCGTGCATTCACGACGCCTCAATGGCATAAGGTAGGTAGGCCGAGTGGCTCCGCCACTTTGCCAGTGCAGGGGTGATCGCCTGACACCGCTTCCTGGTTCCTTACCTTCTGGTGACCGAAGGACAGTATTGGAGTACGATGGGTGAAAACAATGTTATCCGCTGTTGCCGGCATCATTGAATTACATTCTAAAACTCTTCAATATATTGTTAGCCAAATGAATTTCTAGAAGCAGCCATTGTATTTAAAGCGTTCTCAAAATAGCGATATACTTCATCTGCGATTTCCAGAAACTGTTCAGCAGATACATCGCTATCCAAGTAACAAGCATACAGATACTCAACTAAAGCGGAGTTAATCTCACAATAGTTTAATATGGCATTCTTCATCTTAATGATTTCATCTTCCCATACCCCTGTATCTTCTAAAACCAAAGAGTATAATGCACGAATTAATCTCTTAGAGTAACCTTTAATATATCTAGTTTTCATTGCGTGATCACTAACATTAGAAAGTGATCGATGTACACGATCTACTTCCTCCTTGGTATCTGTATTTAAGTCTAAAATGAATTCTTGAGAAATGTTGATCGGGGGTACTTTTTCACCAATGTCCTCCCCATGTATACAAACACAAATGATCTTAATCCAAAAACCCCAATCATTCGGTCTACTTAATACATCATCAATCGAGCAAATGATCGTATCCATCTTAGTAACGAATGGATATTCTTCCAAAAGCCTGTCTTTAATCATTGACAATCTTTCGTAATCAATATCTTCGGGATTTGCACATACAATAGTAAAGTCTGCATCTGACTTAAAAGGTTGAGCTGTTCCTTTTGGAATCGAGCCACACATATAAATGCTATGAATCTTACCTTTAAATTCGTTAAGTATATGATCTATATACTTATCAACCAAATCCTTATATTCACTTTGTATTGTAATTCTATTTATAACTTTTTCTAATATCATATAGACTCCTCCTAAAATAAGAACTTGTTTCGGCTAACGTTGTTGTATTCCTGACGTTCAAGCAGCTTACCGTAGGGAACGAGTCAATAGACTTAGCTGATTGAATGTGTCGCCTTAATCAACTTCTCCGATATCCTTCTTGGCGACCGAGGAGCAAGTGCGACGGTGTATGAATGTACTGTGAGATAAAGTAACCTTGAGTTACCCACAAAATCTTTCTAGACTTACAGCAACACCGTTTTCATCATTATTAACGGTTATTTCATCAGCGATTTCCTTCAATTCCCTAATCGCATTTCCCATAGCAATAGAATATCCCGCCATCTTAAAGAGGCCTACATCATTATGATCATCACCAAATACAATAACGGAATCCCATTCTACATTATATAATTCACAGAGTTTAGTAATTGCCATTTCCTTAGATGCCAGAAGAGGCATGATTTGTACTAATTTATTATTATCCGTAATTAGTATATTCACTCTACCCTCGAATTTTTCAAACAATCCAGGATTGTGATTATTGCCAGTCAGAAGTATCTTCGTAGCATCATATTGCTTTAATTCTTTTAAGGGTTTTACTATGGGGTTTGATTGTGTGTTCATTGAGCTAATATAATCAAGCTCTCTTAAACTAAACCACTCATCCTTCACTTCCATAGTCAACTCAACTTGAGGGCCACACTTCAAACAGTAATCAAGAATTTCTGTAGTTACATTAGCAGGGATTGATTCATTAATTTCTATCTTGGTTTCCTTACATATCACTTGAGCTCCGTTGTAATATACAAAAGCCCCGATATCTACTAATCCTTGTGGAAGCAACCAATTAACCGCCCTCGGCGGTCGAGCTGTTGCAAATATTATTCTTATTCCTTTCTGATAACAAGATAAGACCACATCTGCGTTTCTCTTAGATACTTCTTTTTTTGAATTTAATAATGTTCCGTCCAAGTCAAGAACTACAGTTGAATACTTCAATGAATCAACTCCCAATATAAACTACTTCGTTATTTTATTTACCGTTGTTGTATTCACGAACCCGAGAGACTTAAAGGAGCGACTAGGTCGAAGACTTAGCCTCACAGGAGTTGTCTACTGGATACTACTTCCTCGAAACCCCACTGACAGACCAAGGGGCTTAGCCCCGCAGTGTGAATACGGTGTTGGCAAGATTTTAGGGGCTTCTTCGAGCTACTTTCAATGTGCTTGGTTCATTAAGATTGAGATATATTCTTCATCTTTAAGCCTTGTCACCTTACATTTCTCATTGCATTCAAATTCTAATATTCTCTCTTCAATTGTTTTATTAGAACTATCTTTAAATACGTCCTCTCTGTCATAGTGAGGGAAAATAAGCTTGTCGGTTACACCTAATGCCTTAAAATCCGTTAAATCCATTGTGTTCATCTGTGGAGTAAAGAAATCGACAATGTTAATATTCGGCCCCAGTAATAACGTTCCAGCACTTACTCCAACTATAATTACATTCTGTGCGGCCAGTGTTTTAATAATTTTATCAGCACCACTTTTCTTAGCGTAATACAATAAAGTAAATGGATTTCCACCATTGATATATATAACATCTCTATGTAAGAGAATTTGCGGGTCATCAAATTCAATATCTACAAAATTGATATGTTGAAATCCCATGTCCTTAAACTCTTGCATCGCACTTTGTGCATATCTATTAGTTTCTTTTCTAGGGGATGCTGTTGTAATAATTGAGACTTTTAATTGAGAAATATCTCCATCAATAAAATCCAGAAATTGATTTTTAATATCTTCAGTATAAAAACCACAAGAGGTTAGTAACAAGCTACTCATTTTAATCCCCGTCCTTAACTAATAGTTATCAATCTTTTAATTAAGCATTCCCCTGATTTTTGCTAACTTTTTTGTGTTCACAAACTTACGCAGCAAGTTGTCACATAAATCAACTCCCCTGCCAAAAACATCATTTTGACCAAGGGGTAACCGTAGCAGTGGTTGTCTGCTGAAATCCCTCTTCGATATCCTTCCCGCAGAGCTAGGCTCCATCAGGAGCCGCTGCTAGAATATTATGTTATGAGATGTCAAATTACTCTTCATTGCTTTCACTTTCAAATTTCTTTTCTTGATTTTGCTTAAACGTTCTTCCGTTAACATCTATCCACTCTACAGGGCCTGCTGCTTGACGGCCTAATACTACAGCAGTCGCTGCACTGATACTGGAGAAAATCGCATTCTCATTAAATATATAAAATTCCCCGCCATCAATCAGAACTCCAGTTTCTATCAATTTGTTTCTCTGCTTGATCCATCCCTCGGAAATTGAACTTGACGTCTGTTTACAGCTTTGAGATCCAGATAGAACTACATAGCCTTTTTCAGTTTCTATCAATTTAGCAGAAGCTCTTTTGCTTTTTAGCGTGTATATGATATCACTACTAACCGGAGGTGATGAAATTACATTATCATTTGATTGTTTAAGGGTAGAAGGAACCAAGAACATAAAATTAACTACTGGAAAAATCAACTTCATCTGCTCTAAAAAGTATTCCATATCTGAAATATCAGCTTCAGGGAGAGTTGTTAACTCAGGCTGTACAGCATTATCAATTTCGGCTGTTTTCGCATCCTTAGATAAAGAAATAATTCGAGATTCTAAATACTTGATATGAGATTTAGTAAGCATTCCATCCTTGCTTATAAAGGCTACAATTTCGATAAAATCCTTATCTGAATCCGCTAAGTGTTGCTTTAATCTCTTTTTAAGATTCTCTGCTTCACCTATGTATATGCGTTCATTATAGTTTTCGTTGTTAGGTAAAGATTTTAGAATGTAGACTCCTGGTCTATTAAATTCGGGTCGCTCTATGATTTTAGGCAAAGAAGAACGCTGTGAATATAAAGCCTTACCTGACCAATTACCGATTTCAATTGTTCTAGGCCCTGTTTCTGACCCATCCACAAGAAATATAGTTAGTTTTTTTCCCACTCTTGGTTTCCCCTTTAATTTGATTTCTCATAACATCATATCTACGAACTTCGTAAATATCTCTCTTATCAAACAATATCCGAACTACATATAATATAACCCATATTAATCCATCTGCGAAGTCACGAACATACTCAAAAAAAGCAGCCCCAGTGCGAACTGCTCCATTTGTTAGAAAAGACTAACCTGTTGGATGCAGTTTTACATTTGGGCTGCTCTTTCTTCGCTCAACTTTACTCATAACCTTCAGTAATCAACCTTTGCTCCCCTTCACCTAAAACATTTACTTCGCTCCGCTACTCCACACCACGCGTTCGCTCATCGCTTTATGTTGTGCAATCAGGCAGAGTTCTGCCGCTTTGAATGCATGTTCTTGTGTCATGGCTGTCTCGGTGCGATCCAGACAATCGCGAATCAGTTGACCAAAGAACGGATAACCGACCTTGCCCTTCACGCTGTAGCGAAACTCGCCTTCATGGTTTACCAGATAGACCTGATCTCCTTCCGGTTCTCTCGCTACATCGATATACTTCCGCAGCTCGATATAACCGTCCGTTCCCAGAATAACTGTACGCCCATCACCCCATGTGCCCAGACCATCCGGTGTGAACCAGTCCACTCGGAAGTAACCGGAAGCTCCGTTATCACCAATCAGAGAAGCTTCGCCGAAGTCCTCCAGTTCCGGGAACTGTGGGTGATTGAAGTTATGCACACGACTGAACCCTACCTCAGCGTCCGTACATGATGCAAACGTCAGAAATTGTTCGATCTGGTGACTCCCGATATCACAGAGAATACCGCCATACTGCTCATGCTTGAAGAACCAGTCGGGTCTTCCTCCAGCATTCAGGCGATGCGGGCCTGTACCCATAACTTGCACTACTTTGCCGATTGCCCCTTGTTCGATGAGCTGCCCCGCATAGATCGCACTTTCTACATGCAGTCGTTCACTGTAATACACCATATACTTTTTGCCCGTTCGCTTCACTTCTTCTCGTGCAAGCTTTAATTGCTCCAGCGTGGTAAATGGGGCTTTGTCTGTAAAATAATCCTTGCCTGCGGCCAATACTCTCATGCCAAGCGGCGCACGATCTGAAGGGATCGCTGCACTTGCCACCAATAACACCTCATCGTCTGCAAGCACCTCCGCTTCAGATCCAGCGACTTGAGCCTGTGGGAACTGCTTCCGAAATGCCTCCACCTTCGCCGGGTCCGGATCATACACCCACTTGAGAGTAGCTCCAGCCTCCAACAATGCCCCAACCATGCCGTAGATGTGTCCATGATCCAGCGCAACAGCAGCAATCGTGAACTCACCCGGACCACATACGACCTCTTTTGTAACGCTTTTTGGTGCATAAAACATCCCATCTTTAGCCATGTCATCCCATCCTTATTATAAAATGTTGATTACAATGAACTCGTCTTATATATCATCTTCATTTAAACGTCTGACTCAAATCAGCAGGTTGACTGCCACTGAATGCCTTGTCTTTCTTCGTCGTTGAACCAGCAATGCGTTCCTGCAGATGCTCGTAGAACAGATCCTCATCGATCGGCAGATCGACCCAGTTATCCGTCCAGGTAGACAGCAGCATAGCGTTGGATAACGTCAATCCGTGTATACCATCCTCACCGGGAGCAATAAGTGGTGCGCCTGTAAGAATCGCATCAACCCAGTTACGAATCAGACCCGGGTGACCCGTTTCCACACCTGTAATCGGGATTTCACATTTCCAGCATTCTGGCTGTCCAAAACCTCCGGTAAACCGCTGATTGAATTCAGGCTCAGATTCCCGAAGTCGCCAGAACGTAAGTTTTCCATCTTCGATCACGATTTTACCTCGGTCTCCGTTGACCTCGAATCGATTGGTACCCGGTGCTTCGCCAGTGGTCGTTACAAAGACACCTGTTGCTCCATTTTCATACTCCACATAAGCCGTTACATCATCTTCCACTTCAATGTTCCGATACTTGCCAAACGAACAGAAAGCACGCATTCGTACCGGCATCATGCCGATGGTCCACTGCCACAGATCCAGTTGATGGGGGTCTTGGTTAATCAGTACACCGCCCCCTTCACCTGCCCATGTTGCCCGCCAGCCGCCGGAATCATAGTAACTTTGGGATCGATACCAGTTCGTAATAATCCAGTTGGTACGCCGTACCTCTCCCAGTTCCCCTGAAGCAATCAAGTCTCTCAGTTTAATATAGAGTGGGTTGGTCCGCTGGTTGTACATCATGGAAAAGACTTTACCGCTGGCTGCGGCCGCTTCATTCATCTTGCGTACCTGTTTTGTATACACACCTGCTGGCTTCTCAATCATGACATGCAAGCCATGCTGGAACGCCTGAATGGCCTGTTCCGGATGATCATAGTGCGGCGTTGCAATAATGACTGCATCAATCGTACCCGAAGCCATCATCTGCTCTGCATCCTGCCAATAGGTTACCGTTGCCGGAAGATGACTGGATACCCAGCTCTCCATCTCTCTTCTTACATCACATACGGCGACCAGCTCTGCACCGGGTACTTCTCCAGCCACCAACGTTCTGGCATGTGCTGCTCCCATGTTTCCAATGCCAATCACCGCTACTCGTACGATACTCATGACTGCTCCTCCTCGTCCACACGACGCTCGATTTCGGCGAAAACGTCTGCAAAATGCTGTAACATCGCCTTGGATTCCAAGGCACCACTAAAGTCCTCAATTCCGTAGTAACCGTCATACCCAACGGCACGAAGATCTCGCACCATCTGTACCCAATCGACCATGCCTTTAGTCAGCGGTGTCCACTGACATTTCCAGGCTGTATTCAGAGCCACTCTGCTGCTTTTCTCAGTCACATTAGCCTTTTGCGAATCTTTCCCTTCTGCTTCAAACCACCCGGCATTTTTTACATGTACATGAGCCAGATAAGGCCCCAGCAACTCAAGTCCCATACGATGATTCTCATATCCTTCATGTACCATATTGCCTGGATCGTACAATACACCCACATGCTGCGGGTCGAGTGATTGCACAAGCCGATAGGCCAGCGATGCCGTCGGTGCTATCGTCTGATGATGTGTCTCTACAATCGCCTTGATGTTGTACTGTTTGGCCATATCCTGTACTTCACTCAGGTAATCAACAGCTTTACGATACAACTCAGGATAACTGGTCTTGCGATCATATCCAGGAACACCCACACGCATCATTGAAGCTCCTAAACCAGCAGCAGCCTGAAACGCCTGCTCAGTGGCAGACAGATCTCCACAGTTCAGATACGGCACAAGTGCAATGGATTTCCTACCTTGCCCTAACGCTGCTTCACGAAAAACAGGAACCTGTTCCTCCCAGCGACTCGGATCTACAGAACATCGATTATTTCTCCAGTAAGAAGGCTCTTCAGACATAGCATCTTCAGGAATTCCACGGAATCTCCACTCAATTCCATCAATCCCTGCTGCTGCCGCAGCCGATGCCAATTCTTCTGCATTCAGATCAGGGGTAGCCACCGTGAATACAGACAGTTTCATCATGATCCATCTCCTTATGTAAACGTATTCATTTCATGTCGTAAAGGCATTGTATCACTCCACTGAACGTCACCATAGGGAAAAACGCCAACAGATGAATGACAGATAACGAACAGAGCACATTCCCCATTCAGAGATAACTTCCAAGAGAATGATGTGATCAAAAATCAAAAAAGACATCCCTGGAACAGATTTGAATTCTGCTCAAAGATGCCTTGTACAATAATCATATATATAAGATGAAATTTAAGGAAAAGGTTCCCTATCAGTTATCCAGTCGCCACTTCAGTAGCTGGTTCTGGTTCTTGTACTCGTCCAACTTGCAACCCGCGCATTATCTCTCTAATCCCGATCAAAGAATACATGTTCAGCCTGTATTTTCCCCTGATCTATTGTCATGATGCCAAATGAGTATTGTTTCTGAAAACGCCGATCCGTAGGCGACCCCGGATTAAATACCAGCGTGTTATCGACGGTATGCATCACCGGGATGTGTGAGTGTCCGTAGATTACAGCATCCACATGCTGGCCTGCAAAGGTATGAATCGCATTCTGCTCCGTACCCTTTGATCCCAGATGACCGTGCACAAGACCCAGACGAAGCCCTTCCACTTCAACAATACGGGAATATCCCAGTTTTTCAGCGATTTCGGACGGGTCCGTATTACCCGCTACACCTTCAACTGGTGCATACTCACTAAGCAATGGGTATACACTCCAATCCGACCAGTCACCGGCATGAAGAATGAGATCTGCACTCGGCAATACATCCAGGAGCCTAGTCGGTAACTTCCGTGATTTACGTGAACAATGCGTGTCAGAGATGACTACAATTTTCATATAACAACCCACCTTTCCTTCGTCTTGTTGCAATCTACTCTGTCTGTGATGGAACAGCTTGCATCTGAGTACAGGAACGTTCCATATCTTCGAGTGTAATGGATGCAAAGAACTGCTCCACCTTCGCCTCGGCAACCTGATACAGATTGGTCAGCAAGCTGTCTATATGCAAGCCCACTTCACAATCCGGGTTACAATTGCCGTGAATCGGGAACAATGGACCTTCGTCCTTGGCAGCCTGATAGATCATGGCTAATGTGATTTCACTTGATGGCTTCGCTAAGTAGAAACCTCTTGTTCCAGGAGAGGAGTTCACTAATCCTGCCTTTTTCAGCCCGCCCAGAATACGTCTGACGACGACAGGGTTGGTATTCACGCTACCTGCAATATGTGCAGACGTGATTCGTTCAGGCGCGCTGAGTGACAATAACAACAAACAATGCACACTGACCGAAAAATGAGTACTCATGATTAACCACCTTTATTTAATATAATCCAGGACATGCCGACCTTATTCAGAGAACAGATCCTTTTCGGGACGTGCTCTGATCTTGAGCTGTCGCACACTGTATTCCAGTTGTTTCACAATATCATCCAGCTGTTTGCGATCAATCTTGGTTGGATCTTCCACCGGTTTCGCGGACGACTTGAGATCGCGGATCGTTAACTGCTGTTCTTGCCATTTGTCCATTAGATCTGCAATATTGGCATAGAAACGTTCGTAATCTTTGATGACCAGATCAAGATAAGCATCTACCTCATCCGGATCATAACCACGAAGTTTATAATTAAATTGTTTTTCATGTATCGATAACGCATCTAGCTGCACACCCAATTGTTTGAACAATTGTCTTTGTTTATCCAATCTTCGTTTCATATGTTCATCCATATTGACAACCTCCATTATAAGCCAAGCCGTAGTTCTATTTCCTGGGAAGAACACACGGCAATTTCTCTCTCTATTTTTTATAACACATAATCCGTCAGATATAAAACGATACAGCCCTATTCCTCACGAAAATGATTGCTTTTCTTCCAATTCGGGTAAAGACACACTACACCCCACAACGGGAAAGGAGCATGTCCTTATGAGTACATTAACTAAAGATCAACATCAAATACTGAAAAACGCCCTTTTGGAGCAACGTGAAAACTTGCAGCGTCATTTTGAATCCAGCATGGAAGACGGTGCTCCAGTCGAGTCGCTGAAAGATTCAACCGGTGAGCTGTCCTCCTACGATAATCATCCGGCAGATGCCGGTACAGAAACATTTGAACGCAGCCGTGATCTGGCGATTGACGATACATTAACAGACGAATTCAATCAAGTGAACGACGCATTGGAACGTATGGAACAAGGTACATACGGAACCTGTGTAACGTGCGGAGAAGATATTCCTTTCGAACGACTTGAGGCTATCCCTTATACCGCTTACTGTATTGACGACACACCTAATCGGGAGATCAGCAACGATCGGCCCGTTGAAGAAGAAGTGATGACCATGCCTCCAAGTGGTGCTGGAGAAGGAAGACAGCAGCGAGCGGGCAAGTTCGACAACGCAGATGCCTGGGAAGCAGTTGAAGAATATGGCACATCCAACTCCCCCGCAACCGCAGCCAAACGTGATGTGAAGGGCTACGATGAGAACATGTAACTTCGTTATGAACTGAAACGGTAGGCATCAAAATTAATTGATTCCATAGGCTGCTCCACCATTAGCCTTCCTTATCACGCATTAAAAAGCCGCCATTGGGCGGCTTTTTCTAGTTTTCTCCAAAGCAGCCTCTCACGTTTGCGGTTACTTGCTTCCAGCGATAAGGCTGAACCCATGTATTCCATCCGTTTATTCTTCCGACTCACTACCAGATGATGCAGATTCCTGTCGCTTAGACACAGATCGAGACGTTTTCGGAGTTGCTTTGTCCTTATCAGACGTAGCATTCTTTTTCTCTTTTGCATTTGTCTTAGAAGCAGGTATTTTCACTATAGGTTTGGAGAGAGCAGAGAATAACTGAAAAACCTCCTGTTCCCCTTGTCGATTCTCTTTTGTAGTATAGGGTTCACAGAGTTTTATGATGTTTTTATACAACTGCTCTACTTCCTCACGGGTTGCATACAGCGTGATGTCCGAGAGAAACATCCGATCTTCGTTTTCCGCCTGATGCATGAATCGCTGACGACTTTGTTCGAACATCTCATTTAATAATTTGAGCGTCTCGGATCGAAACACCTGTTTCAATGGAGAGTTTTCCTTATCTTCATCTTCGTGACGGAGATGGATCTCTCCGGTGAATGGTTCGTAGTATTTTGCGATAATCCCATTAATCTCACGTGTGGAAACGATGGTCAGCAGACCGATTTTCTCCAGCTTTTTTACATGATAGTGAACTTTGGCTGGCACCTCACCCATCTGGTCGGCGATCTCTTTGACAGTGGATGGTCTGCCCTGCTTGTTAAACATATTCATAATCTGAATCCGATACGGATCGGAGTAGATTTTAATTTCTTCAATTGTTGAAAGAACCTTGTGCTCCATCCCTGTATCCTCATTTCCGGGGTACCTGTTGTCCATCGATGTCTCTATTATACCGCTGCGTCAGGACTTCGGTCAAAACGAGCCAGAAATGACTTGATACAGAAAATCGGCTAAGGATCACTTCTGAATATCTTCACAGAGCACTTCGAAAACTTTTGCTAAATAACAGCATACCTGCGGACATGGCAAGCATAATACCAGAAACGATAAACAGAACAGGCATGGTCATCCAATCTGCAAGTGCTCCCGAAGCCAGACTCCCAAGGGGTGAAACACTCAAGACGAGCATACCCTGAAGGGCATACACTCTGCCCAGCATCTCCGAAGGGGTAACTTCCATAAGATAGGTGGCCAGCGGTGTTGTAGCCAGCGGAATCCCCATACCCATCAGTAGACAAAAGGCCGCTGCAACCGGCAGTTGGAAGGAAGTCATATAAGCGGGTAGTGCCGTCATCGCATAACTGAGACCCAACATGACAATACCGCTGATGACCAGCACACTTTTACGATAATTCGCTCCCCTTTGTGTCAACCATACACCACTGAGCAGCATGCCTCCCACCATCAGCCCACTAAGCAGACTTAATCCCCCAGCGCCAGCATGCAGCGTTTCAATGACATAGGGTATACGGAGAACATTAAACGGCATCAGGCAGAAATTAACGAAGGCAAACAGGATGGAGACAATTAACAATAAGGCATGTTTACGGAGAAAATGAAAAGCTTCCGCCATTTCGGAGAATATACTACTTTTGTCGGATGGAAGAGAATTTATTTCAATTGATGTTTTATCTTCATTGTTAACAGATGTTAAGGCTTCAGGGTAGCCTACTCGGCTCATAATCAAAGCACTTAGCGCAAACAACCCCGCATCAATCAAGATCGTCCAGGCAATGCCTATTGTAGCAATAAGGGCACCCGCCACTGCAAGTCCTGCGAGTTCGGCCACTCTGGTTGCGGAAGAGGACATGGCATTACCCGAAAGCAGCATCGATTGGGGAAGCAATCGGGGGACACTGGACACTTCCGCAGGACTAGTGAAGCATTCCAGCAAAGAATTCAGAATTGTAATAACAAACAGATGCCAGACTTCAAGTTGGCCCAATCCAAACAGCAGAGCTGTAATCCCCACCAACAACCCGCGACCGGTATTCGTAATCACAATCACTTTTTTGGGAGACATGCGATCAACCAAAGCCCCGGCGAACAGACCCAGAAGGATATTGGGCAAAAAATTCACCGCCAGCAACGTACCCATCAGCACTTTCGAACCGGTTAGAATGTACACCATCCAACTGTAAGCAATCGAGTCAATCGAATCACCAAATCTGGATACAACTTTACTAAGCATAAATTGCATGTACGGTCTGATTCGTATTAACTCACCCATACCTTGCTTGCCAACTGCTGTGTTATCGCTCATCCCTTTTCACTCCTCAACGTTAAAATATTTTTCATGTTAATTTTATTTTAACGTAAGTTATGCAGAAATCAATACTTCCGTGAAAATAATTTTAACGACAAGGAAGAAAAGTAAAATCTCGTTCTTCTTTCAGATGATTCGTAATCAACACAAAGATTTTTGGGACAACCTTTTTGAACAACCTCCTATAACACAAAAAAACAGACCACATGTGGTCTGCTCGGCTTGACGGATTATATTTGAACTGCCTTCATTTGCTGCCTACTTCTCAAGACGCAATTGAAATCCAGCTTGCTCAGCCTGTACCTCCAACATCAAATCACGTACCCGGTCTGCTTCATTCCCCAGGCGTTCTTCGCTGATTAGGTAGTTGGTCCATTTCAGCTCAAGTGGAAGTTCAATCGTACCCGTCAGACAATCCCACAATGCATCAAGATTACCGCCATAAAAATCCGGCAGCTTCAGCTTATCCTTTAATTGTTGATGAAGTTCAGTGCTACTCGTAAAGTCTTCTCCATCCAGAATCACGGTATTCATGGCTGCTCCTTCCTCTATTTCAAACGTGTAAATGATGCATAGTGATCTGTCGTTTTGTAGATGAGCCCATCATTGGAGTACACAATTCGATCCGAATTACGGAAGCCGGAAGTATAGTTAATATCCGCTTCGCGCCATGTACGTCCGCTGGCCGAAGGCAGCAGCCCCTCCCGATTGCCAAATGTATCCCCACCGATGCTTTTGCCAGGAGCAACTACAGCCAAGTTTCCTTTTGACGCTACCCAGCCAAGTCCTGTTGCCTGTGATTTGGTAATAAAGTTACATGGCAACGTTCCGTTTGCACTTAAATAGTTTGCTACACCTGTAAACGTATTGATGATGGTACATGTTGCAGCAGATGCCTTCTGCTGTCCGACTGGAGTGAACTGTGAACCTGTGAGGAAAACAAACGTTAACAACAATGCCAGTAATGCGGTGGATATCAACTTTTTCATCAATCCGGCCTCCCGATCCCTCAAAGTAGATGAACGTTGTCACGATATGCGTTCTGCAAGCTGTAACGGTCTAGTTGTATGTTCTGCTAGATTATAGTAAACAAGTCATCTCATGACTATTTATATCACATCATTTTGGTAGAAATATCAAATGAAGACGTTTAATTTGTAAAATATTATAATTCTAACATTTTAAGACAGAAAAAAAAGACTCTCATCCCTGAAGATGGAGTCTACTTTTCTAGTATGTTTAAACTGAGCTGACCTAATCTAATCGATCAATTGCACACGTTGACGAGTTCGAGCCGATTCCAGGCATGCATCAATAACGCGCATGTTTTGAATGGTATTTTCCGGACTAAATGGTAGGGCTTCACCTTCAAGCACAGCCGTTGCAAACGTCTCCACCTGAAGCACATAGGAATTCGACACCGATACACGCTCCTCACGGCTGACCGAATCCGTGTGCACAATAATCTGAGGTGGAATATCACTGTTCTCCCAGCCAAACACTTTTGGCAGTTCAATCCGCCCTTCCGTCCCAAGAATCTCCATCTCCGCTCGTCCTGAAGCCCACATGCCACAGTCAAAAGTTAAAGCTACTGAATTCGGAAATTCTACCAGTCCCGACGCCATCATATCCACGCCATCATGCTCGTCCGAGAATAGAGCGTGTACTGTCACCGCTTCCGGTTCCTGTCCCAGATACATCCGGGCTGCCGAGATCGGATACACGCCAAGATCGAATAATGATCCGCCGCCCATCTCTCTTTTGAACCTTACATTCTCCTTGTCATCAGCGGTATTACAGGTAAAGTTACCATGGATGGCTCTGACGATGCCTATTTCTCCACTAGCTATAATCTCTAGCACACGTCTGTGCTTGGGATGATATCGATACATAATCGCTTCTGCAAAAAGAACACCATGCTGCTCACACGCCTCGATCATTTCTGCCGATTCATCTGCATTCAAGGCAGCAGGTTTCTCACACAACACGTGTTTGCCAGCCTGTGCCGCTTTGATGGTCCATTCTTTGTGCATATGGTTAGGCAAAGGAATATAGACGGCTTCGATGTCCGGATCAGCGATGAGCTCTTCATAACTGCCATACGATCTGGCAATGCCGAGTTCTTCGGCAAGGATTTCCGCCTTTTCTTTGCTGCGGCTGGCAATCGCCAACACCTCACCACGTTCAGACTGCTGGATCGCCGGAATGACTGCATTTTTGGCAATGGTTGACGTACCGAGTACTCCCCACTGTAACTGTCTGTTCATGCTCATCTTCCTTTCGTACCGTAATTGTCCTCTTCTGCCTTGTGTAACATGCCGAGACAACGATCCAGATCCGTTTTGACCTGTTTTTTGTATAACTCAGCTTTTTCCGCACCATCATCTGTAAAATGATATAAAACGATTTCCTGAAAATCGACCTTTGGATCATTGCCTTTAAGTTTCTTTGTCCGATAAAAAACACCTTGCTGTACCAATTCATGCAGTGCCCGATATACCTCGCTCTGGGGTGGTACATAACCGTAGTCTTTGAATTCCTGCTTCATCGCCTCCAGCATCTCGTAACCATACCCCCTGTGCTGTTCAACCATCGTAATCAGATACAGCTTGATAAATGCCCGCTGTGCAATCATAAAAGCCACGTTCATTCCCCTCCTGTCAGAACCTATATATCTAGTATTATAAAACTTATGTTCGTGTTCTGCCATCTTTCTCCGCTTTGCCTCCCTTTTATCTATCTTCAAGGAGGACGAGCAAGAAATCGTGTGAATTCGCGTTAATCTGAGGGAAGCACGGAAAAAGGTTTTCTGTTGTGAATTTTTCAGGTAATGAAATTTTAATTTTTATTCAAAAGAATTAATTTCATAATACCTTTAGCTGCTTCAATCAAGGCTGGATATAGATCGAAACCGTTCAATTTGTCTATATCCAGTTACAGAAATTCATTTTAGTGAGTTATGAAATTAGTTCAAAAATTGTTTATTTCAGGGCTCAGGGAGTCGTGAGATCGAATTTTAATGACAAGAAAGTCTGTGCAAAAGCTGTAAAAGCTGTACTACCTGTGCTTCTGTATCTTGTGATCGTATACTCTCGTACACCTGAACAATCCTGTACAGGTGTGATTTTGTTGTGAATTTTTCATATGTTGATATATTCATCTATTGCGGGCAGGCTTGGGTACAGACCCCACAATCCATTTGCCCCAGCTTACACGCGAGATAAGCCATGTCAGTACACAGGATAATGTAAGAGCCAACAACCAGGTGATGATCATTCGGACGACAGGGTTCCAGCCCATAGCAACGTAAAACAACTCATCTGGAATGTAGCTATACCGCAGCATCAACATATGCATCAGATAACCGCCATACGATACACCACCAATCCATCCCAGCAATCGTGTAGCCCTGAGGTTATGCAGTTTCCCGGCCAGCTGGTACATGACCATAATGGAAGCGATCAGAAAGAGTGCCATATCAGGGCGGATCAAGCTGACTGTGTAAAATGTAATTTTGATTCCTTCCGGCTTCTGAAACTCCAGCATTAATAAATAAGTAAACCGCAGACCCAGAACAATAAACACTGTCCAGTATATCCAGCGCAATCGATGAATCCATTCATTCCAGTGCTGGACGGATAACCCCGCGGCTGCACCTAGCACAAAATAAATAAAAAAATAGAGGAAATTGCGGTCTGCATACGTTGTAAAAGCATCTGTCAGCACCGGTATATTTAGTCGTTCCATGAATTTGGCGATGTTTCTTAATTGATCCGCAAGTACCAGATACACCACACCAGAAATCAATAATGCGATCAAGCGTCCCTTGGCCTCATATCGGTTATATACATAACGAATGGCCCGCAAGAAGAGCGGAAATAACAGATAAAACTGGATCAGCATAATGATGTACCAAAAGTGTGATGTCGTTTTGCCCGTAAGCAACTTCAAGCTTAGATCTGGGATGTCATTCAATCCAAATCCGGTCCAACCACGCGGTGCTAGTGTAAAATAAATGAGTGACCAGATCAGATAAGGCACGATCACGTCGTTTACTCTTTTTCTCATGAACTGGCCATAATTCAGCTTGTCTCCCGTGTTATAAAAAAGCACCATCCCTGTTATGAATATGAATAAAGGAACTGCAAATTTGGAGAGCATCAGCAGTATGGCCAGTAACACCCCATCCTCCAGTCTCGTTTCCGGGACCAGAGAGTAATGTGCGATGGAATGCTGGAGAACCACTGCTCCAAAGGCAATTCCCCTTAAGCTCTCTATTTCTGTAATTCGTTCTTTGCGAGGCATACATTCAGCCATCCTTTCTTGGTTTTGCGATACAAACAAAGTACAATGAAGCCGTATATTTAATGAACGGAGTTGATTCACATTTCTTTAACAGACAAAGATGTAACCACTACCGATTCCAAGTATGTCCAGCAACATCTGGCTAACGAGCGAACTTTTCTGGCCTGGGTACGCACAGGTATTGCCATGGCGGGCATTGGCTTTCTTGCTGCCGGATTTGGTTTCAATTCATCGGCGTATGATCGGCTTGCACATATTGCGGCGATTATTACCGGTATCACTTCTCTGATTGGCGGCATATCCATCATTGTATATTCGGCAGCAGCCTATCATCGGAAGCGTACACAAATCAATGAACAGACGTTTCAGGCATCGACCGGATTAATCCGGTTCCTTACCATGATGCTACTGGTGATTGGACTCGCTTTGGCTGTACTGTTATATGTATTGTTATTCCCTGCTTGACTGGGTAAAAACACCATCCGACATTATTGACACCCACCCATATGCAACACAGGGACAAAAGCCGGCTTCCCTTAAGGAAACCGGCTAATGACCATCTGGTGGATCATATATGTCACTCCATTTTACAGATATTAAGTCATTGGGTTTTATTTCATATCAACCGAATTCGCGGCAAAATTACAGGAATGTATTGTTACCCAATCGCGTTGCCTTGGTTTGGGCTTCCAATCTGCGTTCTTCCATATCCAGATCCGGACGTTCGGCTGGCACATCTCCGCGATGAGCTGCTTCGGCTCTGTCCCGGTTAAGCTGGCTGTTGCCACTGAACACATCGTACACATCGGAGTCCCGATCCGTAGAATCTACGAGCAGCAGGATTTTACCATTCTGTACATACTCCTCATACTGTTTAGCGTCCTCTTCCGGAATACCAAGACCTACCAGTCCACCCACCAGTCCGCCAGCTCCCGCACCTACGGCTGCACCGGTAAATGCTGCTGCAATAGGGCCTGCGGCCAGAATGGGACCTATGCCAGGTATGGCTAGTGCACCGATACCTGCGAGCAGACCGGCTACGCCACCAAGGACACCACCTGTTGCTGCACCAGCAGCCACACCTTCAGGGGCTTTGGTACCTGTCTCTTCCCGAATAGCCTTCAGTTCATCCCGATCCTGTGTAACAACGGAGATTTCGTCTGAAGTGAATCCTTGTGCTTTCAGACCCTCGATAGCCTGCGATGCTTCACGTTCTGTATTAAACACACCTACGATTTTCTTCTGCATAGTGAATTCCTCCTCATATTATTGAGTGGTTCGCTATGTTATTACCCGCCTAAGTTTCTTTTAAACGCTCGCAAGTCAATATACTATGTGTTGATAGCAAATAATTGCTGAGGTTCATTCCTTTTATTCCTCATCATGGTGTGCCTTCAAACTCAGGCATATGATACGTTGTCAGGCATGCTCTACGTTGAAGGACGTGGGCGTCCAAATCATCTTGAAGTCCAGACTGGCTGATCCTGGTGAATTGTCCAGACGATATTCTAAGGAACCGGGGACGGCTTATTAGCCTTTGGGTCTTCATTTTAGTTTATATGGAATCGTTGATGTCTTAAAGAATGAAGTAATTCATCTACTTGCCCCGTGGTTTGGCTCGATTCGTGGCGACCGCTTCAAGTGGATTATCCGGCCAGTAGTGCTTCGGATAACGACCTTTCAGGTCTTTTTTGACGTCAAAGTACGTCTCTCGCCAGAAATTCGCCAAGTCTCGTGTGACCTGTACAGGTCGCTGAGCCGGTGATAATAGGTGGATGGTCAACGGGACTCGCCCACCCGCTATACGCGGTGTCTCCTGTTGTCCAAACATCTCCTGTAATCTTACCGCCAGCGCCGGGTCCTCTGGACGACTGTAGTCCACGGGAATACGAGAACCACTGGGCACCTGTATATGCGTCGGCGCTTCATCGTCCAGTTGTTGTCGTTGCGTCCAGCTCAATCCACCCAGTAATACATCCTGCATCGACAATCTCTTCAGGTCGGCTGCCGATCGCATGCCTATCAGATAAGGGGTAAGATGTTCTGCCAACTCTTCTGTTAGATTATCTTCGATCAGGTCGGGCCACTCAGGTAGATGGAGATGCAGGAACCGCAGCCTGTCCGCAAGTTGTCTGGATGTTTTTGTCCAGGGCAAACAATCAAGCCCTTCCATCCGTATTCCGGTTAACAGTGCTTCCAGCACCTGATCTTCAGGTGGCTGTGCAATACTGCTCTCTTTAATCACAAGGGCTCCAATACGAAGTCTCTTATGTGCGCGAACGCTGCGGGTATTGGAATCCCAGGCCACTTGTACTTCATTGTGCAGCAAGTGCTGCCCTGCCTGCACCAATGTCTGCTCCTGCAGCGGCGCAGCCAGCAGGATGCGAGCATCTGCGCCCTGGTCGTCTGCCTCGGCTGCGACCAGATACGCTGAACGGCTCAGCGATTCTGTCGCTGCGAGCCGTACGCCGCGGCCGCTGCTCAGCAGATAGCGGCCGTCCTCCCGGCGTTGCCCGATCCGGTCCGGATAGGCGAAGGACAGCAGCAATCCGCAGCTGTCCTCATCCGGCCGCACCGGATCGGCCGCCGGGCCGAGCGCCGAGCGCAGCTGGCGGCTCTCCTGGAGCATGCGCCGCACGGCCGCGCCGTCTGCGACAGCCGCGGCCGCTTGAGACATGCCGCTGCTGTCCGCGGTCAGCAGCGCCTCTACGCGCGGGCGGAGGTCCGTGCCCGCGCCTGCACTGCCACTGCTGCGAAGGCCCGCAGGCTCCTGCAGCAGTGCCGCCAGCATGCTGGCGTAGCTGGCCAGCCCAAGCTCCGCTGCGCGGAGCAACATGCTGGCCAGTCGCGGATGCACGCCAAGCGTGTTCATCCGCCGCCCGAAGGGCGTGATGCGGCCTGCGTCGTCCAGGCCGCCCAGCTGGCGCAGCAGCGCCTGTGCCTGGCCGTAGGCGCCGTCAGGCGGGGTGTCCAGCCATTGCAGCTCTGCTGGGGACTGGACACCCCAGACGGCAAGCTCCAGCGCCAGCGGCGCAAGATCCGCGGAGGTGATCTCCGGGCGTGCTGCCTCAGGCAGTCCCCCGTGAACCTCTTCGCTCCATAGCCGATAACACACCCCCGGGGCAATTCGCCCTGCACGCCCCCGCCGTTGATCGGCTGACGCCTTGGACACCGGCAGGGTGACGAGTCGGCTCATGCCGGTGCGCGGCGAGAATGCCGATGCACGACTCAGCCCTGCGTCCACCACAATCTTAACTCCAGCGAGTGTGAGGCTGGATTCCGCAATGGAGGTGGACAACACCACTTTGCGCGCGCCCTCAGGGGCCGGCCGTATGGCCTCATCCTGTTGTTCCACCGGCATACTGCCATACAGGGAATGAACATTCACATGTCCAGGAAGAGATCCATTTGATAACTCCCGTTCTGTACGGTGTATCTCTCTTGCGCCAGGAAGGAAAACAAGCACGTCCCCCTCCTGTTCGGCTAATGCCCTGTTCACCGTCTGAGCCGTGAATTGTTCCAGTGGCATGGCTGTTGGTTTCGGTACATATCGTGTTTCCACCGGAAACGTACGGCCCGGACAATGAATTGATCTTGTGCCTTCACCAAGCAATGCACAGACCGGAACAGGATCAAGGGTTGCCGACATGATCAACAGTTTCAGATCCGGACGTAACATCGCTCGCGATTCCAAGGCCAGAGCCAGACCCAAATCCCCATGTAAATGCCGCTCATGGAATTCATCAAATATAATCATCGCCGTATCCTCAAGACCCTGGTCCTGCTGCAACATCCGGGTCAATACCCCTTCCGTCACAACTTCAATCCGTGTCACCTGACTCACCCGGGTATCCATGCGTACACGATATCCTACCGTCTGCCCCGCCTTTTCCCCTAGCGTAGCCGCCAGTCTCGATGCAGCCGAACGCGCAGCCAACCTTCGGGGTTCCAGCATAATGATTTTCCGTCCCGCGACCCACGGCTCCTCCAGCAAAGCCAGCGGTACAACCGTCGTTTTTCCCGCTCCTGGCTCTGCAATTAACACACCTGTATCTTGATTCCGAAATAACTGTCTTAATTCAGGAATAACCTCTTGTATCGGTAACTCTATATGCATATAATCGCTCCTAATGAATGTACCCTACTGCTCTTCAGTATCTCTATTCGAATGTTAGCATTATAACAAAAAAAGCCGTTCCAGAGGAACGACTATCGCAGACATATCCTAAGACACGACTTAAGTAAAATGGAATTTATCCAGAATGCTCACTTAGCTGAGCAATGATTCGGCACCATCAATGACGATCTCTGCTCCGGTAATATGTCTGGATTCAGACGAAGCGAGGAAGCTTACCAGATCCGCAACATGTTCCGGCTGACCAGGTCCATCTGCAAGTGGCTGCTGGCCTTCCGGGAACTCCATTGGAATAATGATCTGTTGCAGATCATCCGTTTTGACCGTACTTTGATCGATATTGGTCGCAATTGCTCCCGGACAGATCACGTTAACACGTATCTTGAACTTCGCGAGCTCAAGCGCCGCCATCTTCGCAAAAGCAACCTGCCCTGCCTTGGATGTGCTGTACGCCGACATACCAAAGCTTGAGAAGCGTTGATTGCCGTTAATCGAACTTGTAATGATAATGCTGCCGCCACCCCGTTTTTTCAAGTGAGGCAATGCATATTTAACGGTGAAAAATGTGCCATCCAGGTTGGTTGTAATAATCTGCTGCCAATCTTCAACCTGAATCTCTTCAATGGGTGCCGATACCCCATTAATGCCCGCATTGGCAAAAACAATATCCAAACCGCCGAATAACTCAACGGTTTCCAGTACAGCCTTTTCCACACGTGCCGGGTCGGCAATGTCTACATCAAATGCTCTTGCCGCACCAGGGTGCAGCGCATTAATCTCTGCTTCCGTTTCCGAGATCCGATCATTCACCAGATCAAACAATGCAACATGTGCACCCTCTTTAGCCAGCTTGACTGCAGTGGCCTTCCCAATCCCGGAGCCTGCTCCGGTAATAATTGCAACCTTCCCTTGAAACCGTGACTTGCCGTTATGTTGTGTCATTATCCATTCCACTCCTTTGATTTAGCAATTATGTAAGAATGTACGTTCAAGCTCAAAATCAATTCTTCACAAGATTACCCAAAAAGAGTGTCTTTTAAATCAACACCAGCAAGTTTTTTCACCGTTGATCTACACCAACGTCACAGCAACTTCAGGATCAGTCCACAACTTTATAACCGGCACTCACCATTCCAGCTCAATGAAAGCGGCATCATCTTCAAGTC
This sequence comes from Paenibacillus sp. SRL342, assembly GCF_984798905.1. Lineage (NCBI taxonomy): Bacteria > Bacillati > Bacillota > Bacilli > Caryophanales > Paenibacillaceae > Paenibacillus > Paenibacillus sp. SRL342. The sequence goes on along the minus strand of NZ_OZ481790.1, from coordinate 2,650,646 downwards.
CGCCCGTATGTGTAGCATCCAGCAGTACCTGAATGTGTTCATCCGGGACATAGGCTTGAATGGCATCCAGGTCGTTCAGTCCATCCGTATATAACTGGAGCCGCAGCGAATCGCCTGCTGAACCTTTTGTCTCATAGATGTGCGGCTTGCCACCCACGGGACCATCAAGTGTAGACCAACGCTCATTCGTTTTGCAATGTGCCTGGAACATGTCAGACTGTTCCTGATTATTGCGCCAAAGGCGAATACGTGAATCTCCTTGCCACGCTAACCACACACGGCTTTTGCGTCCTCCTCCCGTGAGCTCAATCCGCCCACAGACATACATGGCCTGGCTCCCACGGCTTCGTTTTTCCATTAATACTTCACGCAGTAACAGAGGGGAACTTTCCAGTGGTTGTAATTTCTCCAGTTGCTCGGATGCAGGAAGGGTCAGATCATGAAGAAGACGTTCCACGGCCTCAACCGTCGGATGCTGCGTCGTTTCCAGCCAATCCAGCAAAGCATTTCCCAGAAACCGTGCTGCAAAGTCGCCCAGATAACTCATGCCTACTCCATCACATAATACAAAATTGCAGACATTCCCATTCATGCGGACCGCAGCAAAATCCTGTCCGGAATCACCCTGATTAACCGTCTCTGCGGCTCTGCCGTAACCATATCTGCACTTGAATGCACCTTGATAACGAGTTAATGGCTGTTCTCCGGTCTGCACACTCACATACCGAAAGTTGCCATGCCGTTGCTCGACATGGCCCCCCTTATCACCAGCAGACAATGTTGCCAATCGTATCGCTCTCATGATTCCCCTCCTATCTAACAGGCGTAGCAGCGGACATCTGGAACCCGATCGATACCAATTCTGCACAGGTACCTGGCAGCATCATGAGTGCACCGGGAGCAAGCAAATAATCAGCTTCAACAAGCATTTCCCGATAACTTTCGGGCAGGACGGATGACATATTCCGCAGCTTCTCTCCATGCTCATCCTGTAGATTCGTTTCCGAAGAGATTCCCTTCCATCTTCGAGGTTCAGCAATTGGCCCATCCAGCAGATGATCCGATATAAAAATATTCTCGACCAACACATTGCCGTCCGGCACACTCATGCCCATGATTCTCTTGGCAATCGGTTCGGGATCTTCACCTGTAGCCACCCCATCGGTCATGTGGCATACAAGTGGCGCAGGACAGTCCTGCATATTCGGAATCTCGGCCTGTAGAATCTTTTCCGCCTGCAGGAAAGCCTTCGCAGAATCTGAAAACCGTCTCGGTGTCAGGTCAGGCAAAGAACCAACTGCAGCAATTTCGTCAATCCCTTTGATTCCGTTCAACAAGTCATATACATCATCACTGTAAGCCAATATGGCTATACGATAGCGCGGTGTCAGACGATTTCCCTTAGTAGACCGAAATACCATTTGCCGGATCGCGAGAGATAAGGCATCATAGACGACGTCAATCCGTCGACGATTTTCCAGAACCATGTTCATGGAGGCGCTAATATCAATTAAATATATAATAAGTGCAGGTGTACGCTGTGATGCTTGAATCGTGTAGTTCATCTAGGATGAGTCACCTCCATCATTCACGTGTTATTTTATAAGAAGTTGTTCAAAAAGTCCTCTTTTGATTACGATGGATGCCTGTAGGCATCATCAGCATCGAATATGAAATTCAGCGAATAAGCTTATGCTTACGAAGTATGTTTCTTTCGGAAACATTTTAGTTGCTCACGTAGTTCTTCCTACGCTCCGCTACTCCATTTCTAGCTTCATCCCATCTTCTCGGTACTGAAAACCGCCCTTTTTGAACACGTATTATAAGTTAGGCAACGTGTAGCTGTTGTTGCTCAGGAATTTGTTAATGGCACTCATTCGAGCAGCCACTTTGCCGACACCTTTGAAATAGGAAGCATCGGTATTGTAGAGATTTTTGAAATCACGGGCATATGCTTCCGCATTTTCAATTTTTCTGCCTTTTTGCGCGTTATACGTCTTATTGTAATGAGCAATCAGCGTGACCACATTCTGGGCACGTTTTTTCTTCAGAGCTGCTTTTTGAGCAATTTCCTGTTGACGTTTAACTTCAGCTGCCGCTTTACGCTCCGCTTCCTGTTTTGCAAGCTTCGCATCATTCTCTTTTTTCCAGACCAGATAAGCTTCGTATTTCGCCTGTTTATCGTACTTCTCCTGCTGCGCTCTCTTAGCGGCTTCTTTCTTCTGCTGTTCCTGCTTCACCAGAAAGGCCTCATATTTCGCCTGTTTGTCGTACTTGGCCTGTAACGCCTTACGTTCTTCTTCCTTTTTCTTTGCTTCAGCTTCCTTCTGCTTGGCTTCAGCGAGCTTTTTCTTTTCCTCTGCGTCCAGTTTTGCAGCATCTGCGGCCTTTTGCTTCTCTTGTTCTTCCTGTTGTTTGAGCGCAGCTGCCTTTGCTGCTTCAGCCTCTTCCGCAGCTTTGATATCTGCCAGTCGTGTGGCTTCCTGCTGTTCTTTCTGCTTCACCTCTGCCTGATCGGCGAGTATTTTGACCGTTGGCACGCCACCTGCCAGCAATACAATAAGCACAGCAGAGGATATCATGAACTTTTTGGATCTGTAGAATGGCACAGGTACAGGTTTGTCTGTGTCTTCTTTTGGATTAAGCTTGGCATCCAGTTCCTTGATTGCAGCCTCCACTTCCATCTGCATCGCGCTGTTATGAGGAATAAAATGATAAAGCGAGCGGTACACTTCCAGTGCTGCAGCCGGTTTATCTTCATCCTCCAGGGCTCTTGCTTGCAGGAACAGACGGTTCACAACCGCTTCCTGATCGGGAGAGTGCGGCGTTTGAGGACGGTTCCCGTCTTGCGTATTCACCGGTTCAATTACTGGTTCTGAGCTCTTTTTCAGATTCACATCAGCTTCGGACGGATTGGCAGCTTCTTCTTCCGATGTCGCAGCAGCAGCCGCATTGGCCTGATTCACGTCTACCGCAGCCAATGCAACATACCACTCACCAAACGTCGGGCAGCTGCTCAGATCGTGACTTTCCCAAGCTCGAATGAACAGATCGGACAGTTTGGAACCCCAACGCTTCTCAAGGGACTCCCGCATCGCATAATAGCGTTCACTCACCGTTTGCATTTCATGCTGGTCAAAATAACTTTCGCCCCACGCTTTCTCTACAATCACAGGGTCCGACCAGCTTAACATTTCAGCAATGATAACAGCTCCGGCAAATCGGTCAGCATATGAACTCCACAAACCGCTGTGCACTGTTCGATGGGCTGCATAACCGGGTGACCCGGCAAGCAGGGCATCCGGACGATCCATCTTGGAACCGTACATCTGCTCGACATCCACAAGTTCTACCGCAGACGCCTTCCCCAGGTTCTCCACTTCGGAAAAAAACGGAATCATTACATTGGGAGCGGACATATCACAATGAGCCAGTCCACGTTGTTCCATAGCCGAACCCGTTCCAGCAAGCGCTCTAGCCAGCTTCAGGCTCTCCTCAGCCGTCAACTGTCTCTGATCACTGATCACATCGAACCAGGTCTGACCTTGCACCCATGGCATCAACACCGCATATAACAGATCGGGATGTTTTCCAATGAGCGCTCCGTTTCTTTCCGGAGTGAGCACATCACGCTTGCATACCTGCAAACCTGGCAGTTCACTATAAGACTCCATATGTTCAGACTGATATACCATAGCCGGAATACGGAATTTAGGAAAAAAGACTTTTAGTGCTTTGGACCCATGAATGGAACCATTACGGGGTATCAACTGATAAACAATCCCCTGCCTTCCGGCTTGGGCATAAGCCAGACCCGGCGCAGCCGGATGTTGCCCAATCGTATAGGCAATGTCGTTAATCACCACTTCATCCCCGGGATTTGGTTGAAAAGACATGCTTATCCCTCTCTCTGTCCTAGTGTCATAGTTGCAACAAAAACCGGGTGTTGTGAAAACGCCCGGTTTTTGCTGTAGTTGTACATCTTCAGCTTGCTATCCACCTATAATTCAGGACGAATTCAGACTTCACATCGGCCTGATCTATGTAAAGCAGATTAACGAGCTTGGTCAGCTGTACGGAATTTGTTAGCAATAGCTGTAAGTTCAGCGCTGATACTGTTCAGCGTTTGAACGAATGATTGCATTTGTTTGCTAGCTTCCTGGAACTCCTGGAAGAAGCGTTGCTTTGTCATACCTTCCCATTGTCCTTCCATGCTTGTGATGGATTGAGTCAATGTAGATACGATTTGCTGACTTTGCTCACCGCTTTGTTTAAATTGGTTGGAAACCTGATCAAGCTGCTCTGGGGTAACTAAAATACGTCCTGCCATTTGTAAATTCCTCCTTGGTTTGTGCAATTAAATTTTTAGCTTGTTCAAATTGTACTATACCAGGATCGATCGGACAAAAGCCGAAGGACCTAATCCTATTTACCCCATTTTCAGCATTTGAAACTTCTCCTAACAGCCTATTTACAAAAAAAAAATTCACTTTCTGCTGTTACTTTCATTTACTTTGCTCAGGAAACCACAGGCTCGGTCCCTCTTCTCCCCCGAAAGGAAGGATCTGTGAATCTCCATGCTACAGGCTCAGGCTGCATAGCCTGCACCAGTGTAGCCGGGGAGCCATCAGGCGGAGCGGCATCCTGTACACGATATACGGCCGCCATTGCGGAAAGGGGATCGGATACTACAGCTACAGTTGCAGAATGTGCAGGCATGATTTCTCCTGTACGATTGTTCTGAAGAACATTCAGCATATTGACCGCATTACCATAGGCTGTGTTCACATGACTCAGCACGGAACGATACTCCATGTCTGCCTGCTGGAATAACAACGCTTTGCGTCCCAGCTGTACGCTTAAGTCCATTAATCGACGCAGCGCATCCTCGCCCAGTCGTTTACTGTGATTCCATTCATTCATCACCGCTGCGCGGGATTCAACCTCCCACTCCAGCGAATGAATCGCCTGATCCAACACTGTCATCTTTTGCTGTATTTGCTCCGCTGCATACTGAATCTGCTTGCTCAGTGCCCGAAGCACATCCGGTTCCACACGAATGCGCATTTACCATCACCTTTCCTCTTCCCCTGCAGGCTGTTTAAGCCAGTCCAGCAGCATCTCGTGAAACTGTTCTCTAGTCGTCAGTGCTGCAACAAGCCAATCATCTGAAGCCGCAGTGCTCATCCGGAACAACCAGTTGGAGACCGCACTTGCAGCAAATGCTGCCGACTGTGATTTCCACCCATCTTCATTCCATACAAGCAACCTAAGCTCCCCGTCTGACTCCTTACCCACCAGACAGCGTGCCAGTGCAAGTGAGCCCTCAGGATCACTTGTCTCCTGCTCGAGCTCCTTTGCTACGGTCTGTATCCCGCTGTTTTCGAGCTCATTCATGACATCATAAAATTTTTTCTTGGAGCACATTAGGGCCGGTTTCTCCGCAGGAGAATGGCCGCTCCATTTCATCCGCTCTATCAGAACATCAATGGCTTCACGAACACTTCCCAGATCGCTGAGCCGGAACGAGTCCGGTACGTCGTCAACACGGGAAACTTCAACGACCCGCTCATCCGTGCAATGGATATAACTCTCATACGACTTTCCGTTGATCGTGTAGCGAATCCAACAAGCTCTGTCGGACAATCCGGCAATGGCTACCCTGGAGAAAACGGTCGGTGTCATGATCAGCTCATCGGTATCCTGATCCCGAATCAGATATCCTTTGTCCAGCAGGGAGGTTTTGACACGCTCCCACTCCATCGCGATATCCTCCGCCATATAGCCGCGAAACGGATCTTCCACACCAAGCAGTCGGTCTGAACCGAGAATACCAGCCAGGAAAAAAAGTTCCTTTGTTTGCAACGTGACTACCTTTTGCTTAGAATCATGAACCGTCAACATTATGAGCCACCTCCCCTCAAACTACAACATGCCATCGGTCACGAATTTCAGAAATCCAATCGGTCATTTTCCAGCTGTCATCACATGGAACTGCACCTTTAACCCTGGAATATTTACGTTTTACATAATAACCTTGACCCGGAGGCAGTACCTTCAGCCCACCTGTACTACCTCCAGATTCGGAATAAGGTATACGGAAGAACGAGAGATCGTTAGGGTCTAAAGTCCCGAACAGCATTCCGCTCTGGGAAGCCTTCACATCCGTTACCCAGTCAGAACCAAAGGTTGGGAAGTCTGCCGGAACCCCGGACAGAATCACGTGTACACCGCGATCCCTTCCTTGACGAACAATCGCTCCCAATTGATCTTTTACATTAAAATCGTTTAGCTGCTTGGACAAGGTGTCCGCATCGTCGATAACGAGCACAAGTTCCGGTCCACCGGAAATCTCGCCTCTTTTCAGAACTTCATCGTACAACTGTTGAATCACAGGTGCAAGCTGTTCTTCTCGCGATACATGTCCACGGACATGGGGCAAACTGCTGATTTCCCCCAGCCCACCTGAGCCATAACGCATATCTACTGTGTATATTTGCACATCTTCCGGAGAAGCATGATAAGCCAGTGATAACATCCATGTCAATAAAAATGTCGTTTTGCCGCCTTCCATCGGACTCGTTACCATGAAATGCGGACCTTCACGCAGATTAAGCTCGAATGGTTCCAGATCATCCGTAAGCAGTCCCACAGGAACAGTTACAGACGATGTATCCCAAGCCTGACCATAAGATCCTGTCTGAATGAGCAGATCTTTCAGTTTGATCTCTTCCGGAAGTGGAGCAATCTGCGGCGCTTCTTCGCCTGTCCAGCCTTGGCGAATCTCAGCAATCGTACGGCGCAGTGCAGATGAACGCTTGCCCTCATCTGCCCCGGAAGAAGGTAATGCCGCCTGGAACATTAACGGAGGCACTTGCCCTTTGACCAGACCTCTTCCTGGCGGAAGTTGACTTGGCGCCTTGGAAGGTCTTCCCACGGCATAATAATAATCGCTTGGATCGGATAACTCAAATGAAACCGCCTTGGGAATATTGCTTCTGAATTTTTCAAATACATCTGTTACCCGATTCGCAGTAAGCACAAAGGTGATACCCAGACTTCCGCCTTCACGCAGGATCGTCTCCAGAAGTTCATTTTCTTCCGGATAGGCATTGCGGAATGAAAGATAACCATCAATAACGACCACAACCTGCGGGACTGCGGCGTGAGCTGAACGGCGGTACGCCGAAATCGTTTTAACACCCGCCTCCGAGATGATATCTTTACGTTGTGCTGACAGCTTGAGAATATAGCGGAATAATCGCTTGATCCGGTCTTCCTCTTCAGCCATCATCACGCCACCGATCTGAGGTAGTGCTGCAAAATCCTTCATCATACGGCCCATGTCGATAATGTAACCATGCCAAGGCTCCGTTCTATGGGAACGTGCCAGGGACATAAGCAAGGTCTGAACAAATGTTGTTTTGCCCAGTCCTGGCATGCCGTACACGACCAGATGTCCTTGATCCACAGGCAATGCGAGCGGCTGCTGGCGTTGATTCGGGAGATCATCCAGCAAACCCACCAGTGGTTTCAAACCACTCGCTCCGCCATCAAGCAGCAAATCCCGATTCTCTTCTTCCTGCCAGTCCTGAAGACCTTCCCATTCCAGTGTCTCTGGTAAAGGTGGCAACCATGGTCCTGGCAAACGACGGATACCCGCATCCGCTGCAGACTGTGCAACATAATCAATAAATACCTGAAGCTGTTTCGGAACATCTTCCCCTTTGAGAACGGCTCTGCGCTCACCAGTTAACAGAGGCTCCCGCTTACCGTTCAGGCGCACTTCCATAACAGGCAATACCGTCGTTGAATCCTCCTGCTGGTTATATGGTGCACCACTCCAGGCAAATTGCATTTCTTCAAACACTTCATCACTACCAACCTGGAAATATCCACGACCAGGCTTTGTAATCCAGGCAGCATTTGGAATCTTGATCATGTCCCTGCTATCTCCCTCACTCTGTACGCGAAGGCAGATCCGGAAGCGCGAATTACTCCATATTTTATCGTCCACAACACCAGCAGGCTTTTGGGTTGCCAGAATTAGATGAACCCCTAGTGTCCGGCCAATGGCCGCGATACTGATCAATTCATCCATGAACTCCGGCTGATCCCGTTTCAATTGAGCAAACTCGTCAATGATAATAACCAGATGTGGCAGTGGCTGTTCATGTCTGGAACGCAGAATTTTATAATATTCATCAATATGCTGGAGATTTCCCGCATCATTTAATATCTTTTGCCTTCTGACCAGTTCGGCACGAAGTGAGATATTCGCCCGCTCGATCAGATTCCCATCCAGATTGGTGATCGTCCCTACCACATGAGGCAGATCGACAAATGTGTTGGACATACCGCCACCTTTATAGTCAATCAACATAAACGCCAGATCATGTGGATGGAATTCAGCAGCCAGTGAAGCTACGATGGACTGGATGACTTCACTTTTACCTGAACCAGTTGTACCTGCAATCAGACCATGGGGACCATGACCCTGACGTTCGATTTTATCATGCAGGTTAAGAGCAATTTTTTTGCCACCAGCTCTTACGCCCATAGGAACGGGAAGTGTGTCAGGATATCTTGTCTGTCCCCACCTGGACACCACATCCAGTTCCTCCACACGTGATGTGCTCAGCATATCGAATAACGGGAGCAGTTGCGGGATATCCGACGCAGATGAACGCTTCAAACGAATCGGTGACATATATCGGGAAAGTGCCTCTGCCATCTCCTTCGAGATTACATCAGGCTTGTACGTTTGCTGAATAACATCCGCATCTTCCGTTTTTTTGATATACACCCCTTTGCCTTTGGAGGCATCCATAATCAACTGACAATGCATCGGTAGAGACTCCTTGCGATTAGCCAGTATGATGGTGCATACATCAATGTCTTGAGCCGACTCCAGCAGCAGCGGAAGTAACGGTTCTTCTTCAATCAATTGTGTATCGGAGAGAATCACAACGTAACATGGCGTTTGTATGCTTTTCTTGTAGCGGTCTTCCTTATTGTTACGGCGCCGGTTCAACACGGAAAACAAGCTGTCCGCTAATTGATGCGCACCGCTGTGCCTGTCGGCCATATAGCGTTGTCCTTGGTCTTCATCCCAGATATGGGGCATCCAGCGAAGCCAGTCCCATTCCTTGCTGTCCTTCTCTTCATAAAAAGCAGCAAGCTTCAGTTCATCCGGGGAATGGCGTACCGTCAGTTGTGAGATGATGACTCGCAGGGAAGCAAGCACTTCCTCCCGATCACCGACAAGTCCCATAACCTTCGATTGGAACAAAGGCAATGTAATGGAAGCATCCGGTACCGTCTGGAATTCAGCCGCAAGTTCATGGGCCGCTTCAATCAGCTCATCCTTCTCATAACCATCAATCCGCGGAACCTGAAGTTTGATGCGGAATGGAATCTCTCCCGTACCAATGCGCACCTGAAGGAAATCATCATCCTCTGGTGAACGCTCCCACAAGGAACTGTTCCGGTTCTTCACCACTTGAAGACACACACCCGGATCACCATGAATTTCGTACAGGCTCTTCACTTGCTCCGCCTGAGCTTCTTTCAGTTCTTCCCGGTGTTTGTCCAGTTGGGCAAGATACATTATTTTTCGTTCTTCCAATTTTTTGCGATATGATTTCTTGTTGCTCAGATACACGAAGAATGGAATGGTGTAAGAAGTAAGCATCATCATGACCGTCATCATCTGAAACATCATATAATTACTGTTATTCATTTTGCCGGTCATATTGATATATACGTAGAAACCAATGCTGACCATGGTCATCATGATCGGCACAATAATGGATATCATGGAAAACGTGGGTTTGCTCGGTTCTGTTGGAGGCCTGAGTATTTCGAGTCTCTCTTCCTTGAGAACCGGTGTCATTCTTGGAGAACGCTGATATAACACATTCACGAAGAGAAGACCTCCTTTAGTTAGTTCAATAATGAATGTATACGTTCAAAAGCCCTATTTGTTGCTGTCCTGCTGAAACAATGAACGTCTTCCATATACAGGCGCTTCTTCTGAAGTCGTTGAAAATGCCCGCTGGACACGTACGCAACTGCCTTGCCGCAACCCGGTTTCCATTAACTGCTGCGCGTTCTGTGGAGAGAACCACAGACCTTCCGGAAACTTGGCTTCAAGGATGTACTGAATGCCGTCGCCCGGTGCCTGTCCAAAAATGCGAACGCCGAGTAATGTCTTCAAATGTTCGATGGTACATTCGTCCGGAACATCGATGTCGAACCATTCTCCTTCCTCGCGGCCGGAATACACGGTTAGAATCATCCGAATCCCTCCCATGGTCTCATATGTAAATTGTCCTAATGTCAGATTAAATCAAAAAAAAGAGAATGAATCGTTATATCAACCCTATTTTCTTACATAAACACCCTGTTTGCAATGTACCACCTGTAATTTTGTTACATATGACCCACGTATATATTAAAATATCGTACGTTCGACTCAGAACTTTCGTGGCAGTTATGCAATTAAATATTGCGAGGATACGAAAATTATCGTTTTTTGTTCCATTTAAATGGTAATTAAGTTACGTATTTCAGGACTTTTATTCCTTCGCTCACAATTGAATTGTGAACACTTTTCAAACATTACCCACCTTTATGTTTTCATAAGCTGATTTTAAGGTAATTTTAAGCATTGGAATTTAATATTAGCTGTATGAAATAACAACCGTGAGGTGATTTCAAGTGAGAACCCTAATAACCTTTCAAAACAAATCAATCCCTGTATATTTTAATCAAGAAAACAAACAACCTATGCAGAAGACATTAAGATTGCTTAGCAGTGCTCTTGAGCATAAAATTAGCAACGGTAAACGCGCCATTCAAAAATGTCTGCATTCTTTAATTAGTATTGAGATTGTTAATGGAGAAGCCATTCTCCACAGTCGAAGTGAAAACGACTCCCTTGCTTTATCCTTATATTAAAAGGAGTCAAACAAGACACAGTCAGTACAAGACATGAAAAAGGAAGCTGTCGTTATTAAACTGTACCCTATGTAAAGGACATTTCTAAAAAAAACTATATGGCTTCAAGAAGATGATCTCTGTATTGTACAGGGGTCATCCTTTTTAGGTTCCACTGGTATCTATAGTGATTATAGTAGGTCATATAGGCTTTAACTTCACGTTTGACTTCGTCTAACGTGGCATAGCTCTTTAAGGAAGTTTCATCCTTAAAATGACCAAAAAACGACTCCTGCGGTGCGTTATCCCAACAATTTCCTCGTCTTGACATGGATTGTCCAAGCCCCATCCGTTTCACTTTCTTCTGAAAATCCGGATGAGTGTAATGCGTACCTTGATCGGAATGAATGAAGGCATTACGACTCTTCTTGAATTTGCGATTTTTCTGTAAGTGAAGCAACGTGTTTGTCGCCAGATCCATCGTCATTCGCTCCGACACATGATAAGCCAAAATTTCATTGGTGGAACTATCCTTAATGGTGGACAGATAGGCGCGTTTCCCTTGGCCGTAACTTAAGTATGTAATATCTGTTAGAAGTACTTTGCCCGGGATGCCTTGTTTGAAGTTGCGTTGTAACAGGTTAGGCATGGTTCGATGTTCATGGGTTGCCTTCATCATTCGTTTGTAGGGATTAGCTCGTCGATGAGGGCATACAATATCGTATTTTTTCATGATTCTTCGGATGCGCTTGAGATTCCAAATGATCTGAAATTGTCCTTGCAGCGTCATCTTAATGGAACGAGCGCCCTTGTTACGTTTCTTAAACTGGAAGGCTTGACGAATGTACACACCTATTTCCTCATCAACCTGTTCCTTCTTCGTGCGTCTGTGAATGGCTGAAGTGCTCCAGTATCGGTAATATCCGCTTTTGGAGACCCCAGCAGTCTCACACAGAACACTTACCATTCGCTGAAGATGGTATTTCTCAATCACGGTTCGGATTAACCTGTATCGAAGGCTAGGCGTTAGTTTTACTCGTGGTTCCACCCCCGTTCGGCCAGGCGAATCTTTTTTAAGAGTTCATTCTCTGCTTGGAGCAGGTGAATCTGCGCTTCGAGTTTCGCGTTCTTTTCTGCCAAGGTTAACTCTCGTTTTAGAGACTCTCCTGAATGTTTGCCTCGTGTATCTTGTAAGCCTATAGCCCCTTGCTCGTTGTAACTGGCTCTCCATCGGTCGGCTGCGGCTTTGACCCGAGTCATTCCAATGATCTGAACGTCAAATCCACAAGTCTCAAAGATCTCTCTAGGCAGCCTTTCTTGCTGATTTAATGTAATAAAGAGTTGTTTGAACTCGTCCGTATAAGTGATTCCCTTGGTCGAAACAGACTTCACATAGGGATTTGTAGCAAGTTGCTCTAGTTCGCTTGTTGTAAATGTTTTCTTACTCATTAATCGTTCTCCGTCCTTGTCTCGTACATGGTATATAACAAAAATACCCCATAGAGAGACTTTTTTAAAGTATCTACTCTATAGGGTACAGTTTATATAGACAAGCTTCCTTTTTTGAGTTGTATACACGTTAACAGCGGATCGCAATTATTATCAGCCATCACTCAGTGCAGTTTGCTCAGGACATAGGCGGCATCATGTTCTTCCGCAATCTCGGCTTTACGAATACGAATGACAAACAGCCGAACCAAATTGGCACGTGTATGTTCTTCCTGACAGGTATTCAGTTTCCTCAGAATAAAGCGGTCAATGGACATGAATTTAAAGCCCCTTTGCCATTGGATTTACGGATCGATTCCTCCGTGTATCCATAAATAACCAGATAGCGTCAGCCCCAAACAGCTTTTCCACTCTTATGTTAAGCCATATTTTGCCGAGGTGTAAAATTGTGCAAAAAGCCCGTCTCACCAAGCTGGAGACGGACTTTCGCATGAATTGTCGATCTTTTTGTAACCCACTCTAATCATTCATAAATGCCCCTGCTAGTTCACCCTTTTTCGACTTATTTCACTCCCGGATATTCCCGATATTGGTGCTGAATGCTGATCCAACGAGTACGTGTAAACTTCTCAATCGCCCAATCCCCACCGAAACGTCCAATCCCTGAAGCTTTTTCACCGCCAAACATCACATGCGCTTCATCGTTCACAGACTGATCATTTACATGCACCATACCAGATTCAATGCGCTGGGCAACCTGATATCCTCGATTCAGATCTCTGGTAAATACGGAACCACTAAGTCCATAAGGCGTATCATTCGCCAAACGTACAGCTTCCTGCTCATCATGAGCCTTCATGATCACTGCTACTGGGCCAAACAATTCCTGCTGCACGATATCCTGTTCAGGTTTAACATCGGCAAGTACAGTAGGAGACAGCACACTGCCTTTACTGGTCCCCCCGAGCATTAACCGTGCGCCCTCGGCCTTGGTTTTGTTCACAAGCTCCAGCAGTCGTTCTACCTCTTTTTCCCGAATGAGAGGACCCACAAGTGTGTTGGCATCCGTTGGATCACCTGCCTGGACATTCTTCGTTTTGGCAACAAATGATTCGACGAATTGGTCGTAAATATCGGCATGCACAATGATACGATTCAGAGCCATGCAGATCTGTCCCTGATGCAGAAACTTGCCAAAGACCGCCGCTTCGGCAGCACGTTCAATATCCGCATCTTCCAGCACAACCATGGCGTTGTTGCCGCCTAGTTCCAGTGCTGTTTCTTTTAAATGTTCACCCGCCAGTTTACCGATCCCTTGTCCAACTTCTGTGGAACCCGTAAATGAAATTACTTTGGGAACCGGATGAGCGACAAAGTAATCCCCGATCTCGCTGCCACTTCCGGCAACGACATTCAGCACGCCCTCAGGCAGACCAGCCTGTTCAAACAAATCGGCAATGAGCCAACCTGCCGTAATCGGAGTGTCTGATGCCGGTTTAATCACCACACCATTACCAAGAGCAATCGCTGGAGCTACAGATCTCAGGCATAGATGCAAAGGGAAGTTCCATGGCCCGATAACACCAATTACTCCCTTCGGCTCACGAACCACACGGTTCTCTTTGCCAGGGGTATTGGACGGGATGATCTCACCCTTCATGCGATAAGGAAAAGATGCTGCTTCGTCCACAATGCGTTTAGCCGCTGCAAATTCCGCCTCCGATTTGATTCGGGTACTCCCGGATTCCGTGATCAACAGTTGAATGATCTCCTCTTTTCGCTCTGTCATCAGGGATGAAACTTTACGCAACACCTCTTCTTTCGCAGCAGGTAATGACTTCGCCCATTCAACCGAATTTTTCTGAGCTGACTCATAAGCCTTATCTATGTCTTTTTTATTGGAAGAGCGCCATGTGGCAATAACTTCTCCCGTATAAGGATTGATATTCTCCATTGTTTTCTCACCGGAGCCATCTACCCATTGGCCATTAATATATTGTTTCGTCCATGTTGTATGTTCAGTGTCCATTAAAGTCATGTGAATACGCCTCCTGATCAAGATAAAATGTCGCACCTGCACAACGGTGTAATACATCATTAACCTTGTTCAGAATTACGCAAACGTGCAGACCTGAATTAGCTATTCCATTCTTTAAGCTTAAGGGAAACAATACATTTCACACTATTCTGTCGCCATCTGGACGTCTTTCAACAGTCGGGCAGGTTCTTCTCTCCAAAGAGGCTCAAGTCTTCCCATCCGTAGCCAACTTCGATCAGATCTTGACCACCAATGCGGATGGACTGTGTTTGGACTGGAGTACCTCCCATCTTTTCATAGAAGCGACAAGCTGGATTACGCTCCAAAGCCCATATGATCATACGTTTCATATTGTGGGTCTGCAGATGATGAACGACATGTGTCGCCAGTTGCTGACCTATCCCCGTTTGTTGTACTTCCTTCAGCAAATATATGGCGTACAACTCTCCATCATAAGCTAATTTGCCTTCACGCTCCCTACCCCCACAGGCAAATCCGACAATGTTCCCATCATGCTGTTCAGCTACTACCAAGATCTGATCCTTTTCGCCAGAACGAATGGTCTTCTCCCACTGGGACAATCTTGATTCTATAGTCAAATGATCCAAAAAATCGTCAGGCACAATTCCCCGATACGTTGTTTTCCAACTCTCTGTATGTACATGGGCTATTCCTTGCGCATCCCCTTCACGCGCCCGCCTGATCAGCATAGCTATCACTCAAATTTACCATATTATATATTCATCTTTCTATAATTCCAAACTCATCCACTGAACTAACTCTTATAAAGTAAAATCCGGCCCTACGGCCGGATCGTTACTCTCGTGCCTACAGATACCTTGGAAGACAGATCCAATACATCCGAGTTGTACATGCGTATACAACCATGGGAGACGGATTTGCCAATAGACCAAGGCTCATTGGTTCCGTGTATCCCATAATGGGGAGCAGACAGTCCCATCCAGAACACGCCAAATGGCCCACCTGGATTAGATTGTTTGTTAATAATAGTGAACTCCCCGTTTGGAGTCTGCGTGAGCATCTTGCCGGTGGCTACGGGATAACCTTTAATCACCTGATTGCCATCCAGAAGATATAACATGTGGTCAGACAGATCTACAATAATCCTGTAATCTGGCATAATGACATCCCTCCTGACCTATCTTATGCAAGATACTGGATGATGCCCGCCTGATTTCATGCTTCCTCCCACTCTTTCACACTACGGGAGTGCTTGGGTTTGCGACTATTGGCCGGTTTGCTGGAGGCGGTACGCCTTCTGGATGCCACTTCTTCCTTGCGCTGCTGATATTGCAATTCCTTCTGCATTTTCAGATAATTATTCAGCCTTTTTTCATCCAATGAACCGTCCTGTATGGCCTCTTTCACTGCACATCCAGCTTCCCGTGTATGACTGCAATCCAGAAATCTGCACGTGGCGGCAAGTTCTTCAATTTCTCCAAACGCATGCGACAGTCCATCATTGCCCTCATCCCAGAGATTAAGCTCGCGCATTCCTGGAGTATCGATTAATACGGCGCCCTGTGGAAGTACAAACATCTCCCGGTGTGTTGTCGTATGTCTCCCACGGCTGTCTCCCTCGCGGACGGATTGCGTAAGCTGCAGATCCTCACCCATCATCCAGTTCACCAGCGTAGACTTGCCACTGCCAGAAGATCCTGTGAGCGCAACAGTCAACCCTGGGTGCAAATATCTTTCCAGTAAGGATTTCCCTTGACCCTCCACTGCAGATATCGCAAGCACTTCAACGCCTGGAGCAATTCCTTCTACACTTCGGATCTGTTCTTCCACATTGTTGCACAGATCACTTTTGCTCAAGACAATGACTGGCCTCACGCCACCATTCCAAGCCATCATCACGTATCTTTCGAGTCGTCTAAGGTTGAAATCATGATTAAGTGCAGCCACGATTAACAGTGTATCTACGTTTGCGGCGATTAATTGTTCCTTGGTCACTGGACCTGCCGCCTGTCTCGATACCCTGCTCCGACGTGGCACCAGATTGTGAATAATAGCTTCTTCACCTGCCTGACCTGTAATCGCCACCCAATCGCCAACCGCTGGAACCAAGCTGGTCTCCAGACTATCATGACGCAGTCGACCCGAAATCCTTCCCCAGCATTCGCCCTCTTCTGTAATCAAACGTTGCAGATGTCCATGGTCTGCGATAATTCTGGCTGGTTTTCTCTCCTGCTCTTCCATCCCTGTCTCTTGCCACAGTTCCTGCCACTTTGCAGACCAGCCGTACTTCTCAATATGGTTATCTAAAATAAAAATTCCTCCCAAAATAAGTTTGTTTACTTCGTTCAAGCCGAGTGAACAATCATCTCCGGTTCAGATCAAAACAAAAAAACCACGAGTAGAAATACACCCGCGGCAATAAGTAGTTAGCCGAATCAAGATCATCCCTTCTTGCAGATCTAACGGACAGAATACTTAAGCATCCGATATAAACCATTCAGGAACACCCTTTTATCGGCAAACAAAAAAGCCACGGGTGCGTCACCCGTGGCTTCATCTGAGCATGTGATACTTCACGTTACAATGGATATTGCTATCCAGCTAACGCAAAATTACATGCTTTGATCCGTTCCGGAGACGCTGTTCATATTCAAATTAACGTATACTGCATTTAAGTTTGTCATAAACAATCGCCTCCCTTGTAGAATTATCCATTATGTTACACACTGAGCTTTACAGTTGTCAAGCCCAAATTATTTTTACCACCAGCCCACTTTATTTGACCTGATCCCAGCGTGTCCACATTTCCTTCGGATTCAATTCATAGATATCCTCTTCCCGATACATGAACTGATGCATGATAAATTCCCGCCGAATCGTGGCAAAGTCTTCATGGTATTGCTTTATAAATGTATTGATTTCTTTTTCCGTATACTTCCGACCAAATTCAAGCTGCTCGACCAGATGACCAAGTACAATCAGTTTTTTCTTGTATTGAGCCGGAATCTGACGCAGTCGTCCATCTTTGGAGAAAAAATTTCTCATGACCGACGCTTTCAATGTTTCGTTCACATCACTCATATCCGTAACCTCCTCTCGGTTAAAGATAAAATCAACCGAAGCCTGTGCATTCTCGCGGATAAAGGAAGGATTGAGTGTGAAATACACTGTATTTTTCTCCCGTCGTTCCTTAATCAGCGCCGCCTCTCTCAGCTTGGATGCATGATGTGTCACGGTTGGCTGTGACAGATTCAGCCGCTCGGCAAGTGCCTGTCCGTGCAGTTCACCCTGTGCCAACAACAGCAGCATGCGAAGCCGGGTCGGGTCAGCCAACGCTTTATGATAAGCCACAATTTTCTCCAGTTGCATCATCGTTCGTCTCACTTTCATTTAGATATACATCTAATTTGATATTAGTCTTTTCTTCTCTGCACGTCAACTCCTTTGGTTTCAAGTAAGCTTGTCTAATTAAACTACACGCTTGAACTGGCATTGGCTCGTTATTTACGGTAGGATTATATTGCTTGAAATAAGGAGGATTAAGAACATGGAAGATGTCATTATTATCGGCGGAGGCCCATGCGGTCTGTCTGCTGCCATTGAATGTGAGCGGCTGGGACTGTCCGCTGTGATCGTTGAGAAATACAATATCGTTCAATCTATTTATCTGTATCCAACCCATATGCAGTTTTTCAGCACAGCCCCATTGCTTGAGATCGGAAACGTTCCGTTCAGCACACCTAATGATAAACCGTTTCGTTATGAAGCACTTGCCTATTATCGCAGGGTAGCCGAACATTTTGGTCTGCGTGTTCATAACTATGAGGAAGCCCGTGAAATTAAACGCAAGGATGATGGTACGTTTGAGGTACATACGCTCAATCGCCGCGGGGAGGCCATCGTACACGTTGGACGCAATGTCGTTGTAGCTACCGGTTATTTTGACCATCCTAACTATCTGGGCATCCCTGGAGAAGATAAAGATAAAGTAACCCACTACTTCCGGGAAGCCCACCCTTATACCCGTACACGTGTCGCCATTATTGGCGGAAGCAACTCAGCTGTGGATGCAGCCATGGAACTGGTTCGGGTCGGAGCACATATCGATATGGTTTATCGCGGCAGTGGTCTGTCCCAGCATATTAAACCATGGGTACGTCCGCTATTCGAGAGCATGGTGACAAAAGGTCGTATCACACTGCACCTGGAATCACGCGTGAATGAAATACTGGATGATTCGATTCGTCTGATACACACGGATGGTTCCACTCGGGAGCTGGATAATGACTTCGTACTGGCAATGACCGGCTTCCGCCCGGATCGTCAACTACTCACTTCGGTAGGTGTGGAGATGTCTGATGATATGGATAAACCTCTATTTGATGCACAAACGATGGAAAGCAGCGTACCTGGTGTATATGTAGGCGGAGTCATCGCTTCGGGTCGTAATGCCAATGAAGTCTTTATTGAATCCGGGCGCTGGCATGGACGTTATATTGCGGAACATATCGTTAGCAAACAACGTGGACAGACTGAAGGGAAATGAAAACAATGGATATGACTTCCCTGCTGTTGCTCGTATTTGCGGCTCTCGGGATTATCAGCAGCAACACACCTGTGACCGTAGCGATGGTATTTCTGTTGTTGCTACGAGTCCTGAACCTGAATCAGGCTTTTCCATGGCTTGAAAAATACGGACTTACACTGGGCATTATCATTCTGACCATTGGCGTGATGGCACCTCTTGCCAGTGGCAAGATGAGTCTGCAGACGATCGGCGAGTCTTTCCTGCACTGGAAGTCACTGCTCGCCATTGGCGTAGGATTATTGGTGGCATATCTTGGAGGACGTGGCGCTACGCTGATGGGTACACAGCCAACTGTCGTTGCAGGGCTGTTAATCGGAACGGTACTTGGGGTTGCCCTGTTCAAGGGTGTACCTGTGGGTCCATTGATTGCGGCGGGAATTTTATCATTGCTACTGGGCAAATCCTGATTGAAGTTGTGAAGGTTGTGACCTGACATGCTATGCAGATTGGCTGTATTTCCCACCGTTGTGTGATATACTTCTATTCATGCAAATCATGTACACGAGTCTACAGCAGAATAATGCATATTGAGGTTATGCTGTTGCATGAAATATAGATTCACTTTGCAACTATTAATGGCGCAGGAGGATTCAGGAACCATGTCACGTCAGTTTATTACAGAAGCCGTGATGGTGGCCATTTACGGTCAATTGTTAGCGCCGCCCGCGCCTGTTGAATATATTGTTCCTTATACCACCATCCTTGAGCTATATGAATTCCAGACCAGTCCTGATCCCATGATGGATAACCCGGCAGATGATCAGCATGTGAAATCCAAAATCAATGAAATGATTTCTTATTTCGAGGAACCGCTGAATAAGAAAAAAATAGAGCGTGCGTTACTTGTTCCATGGGCCAAAAGCCCCTCCATTTTATTTGGTGACCAAGTATCCATTGCCATTATCAATGCAATAGATACGGCACAGTACGGGGAGTATTTCGATCCCATTGAGACCGAACTGCTGCTGACATCTCAGCGCCTGAGTATCCCGATTCTCACCGATCAGGTTGAACTGATTGCACGCATAATTGAGTCTGAATCGCCTGTACAGGTATTTGATATTGATGATTTTGATTTTGCGATGGATGATGAACCACTGGATCAAGTGTAGTTCATGCTCTGAGCACCTGAATTGGTTTTTTAAAAAAATGACCTTGGCATCCACTTTATCGTGCATGCCAAGGTCATTTTTTTTTTGCGGTC
The DNA here is from genome assembly GCF_984798905.1 of Paenibacillus sp. SRL342. Taxonomy (NCBI): domain Bacteria; kingdom Bacillati; phylum Bacillota; class Bacilli; order Caryophanales; family Paenibacillaceae; genus Paenibacillus; species Paenibacillus sp. SRL342. The sequence goes on along the minus strand of NZ_OZ481790.1, from coordinate 2,630,444 downwards.
AACACTTATTTTATTCTGCAATATCCCGCGCTAACAGGATTCGGCTAATCTGATTAAGAGGTGGTAACGACTCCAGCGCAAAAAACTTCAGACCTGCATCACTATTTACACGCGACTCTACAAGGTCATCCTGAATGATCACTGTCCGGAACAGAGCAATGACATAATACTCTTCATCTCCGCTTGAATGCAGATACCGAAGTTCAGGCCCCGAATAGAGACCTTCAAGTGTCATGGTATCAGCAGTCCAACCTGTCTCTTCCCATAACTCCCGATGTGCAGCATCTTCAATGGCCTCACCCGGGCGCATCTCACCTGCTGGCAACCGCCAGTGACCGTGTTCAGCATGCTGAATCAGCAGTAATTCACCTTGTTCGTTCTCAGCCCGCACAGCCGCCTTTACAACAATATGAGAGCGTTTTGCGATATACTGGGCCAAATCTCGTGCTGGCAGATTCACTGCTTATCCCCTCCTCCTACTCGGAAGCCGGTGGCGACCTGTAATCCATCTATTACTTAGCAGAATACTTCAAGGATTAGGGTATGTCTCAAAATCGCCCTAGACTTCCGTATAACGGTATTCGATATCCTGACCTTCATCAACGATATCCACATGCAGTTGGTGCCCTTTCAGATACCAATAATCGTGATCTTCCATAAAGAACTGAATTCCCGACACTTCGGTTTGATCCGCAGGATGTCTTGGTTTCTCCACAGCAATACCTAACGAAAATCCAGGATGAAGACCTCCGCCAGAGCTATAACGGGCAAAAAAACGGATGCTGTCCCCCTCGTTCAAATTCAGTTCTTCCTTGTACCAGCGAGCAGCTTGATCGGATACATGTATGGTACTCATTTGGTGTCAGCTCCTTCTGTATATATATGTTCCATCATATCTCGACAGGGACTTGAATACAAACCCGAGAGAGCATATAAAGACAAATTAAGTTGTGAAAAATGTTTGACAGATTGTAAAAGCTGGTGTTAAGATGCAAACATACGAGGTCTACATTGTATTTATTTCCAAAAAAAGAAAGGGTGATTACGGTGTTTAACAAACATATGATTGGTCAATTCAGCACACAACTAAATACCGGAGCACACCCGAAATCATTATTCCGTTCATAAGTCGGCATGACAAGGCGTTCTTTCATTAGAACCTCTGTGATGTATACTCACAATCGAACTTATATATGGTGACGGCTCTGTTCTCTGAGCCATGCTGCCGTATGATTATATGAAGACATACCGCCTGCGTGCGGTATGTCTTTTTTTGTGGGTACATTTCGGCATACATGAACGGAATTTGCATTTCTCGGACATCGAAAGGAAGGGATAACACTTGTTCTCTGTACTTAAAAACCTGGCCTGGTTCTTCCGGCTGGAACGCAAACGATACCTAACCGGTGTCATTTTGCTTATTCTGGTGGGCATTGCTGAACTGCTGCCTCCCCGTCTTCTTGGCAATGCCATCGACGAGATTGTGCGCGGTTCCATTACCGGCACCTCACTTACCCGTTATATTTTGCTTATTCTGGGAACGGTCATCATTATCTATCTGGTTACATACGTTTGGATGCACAAACTGTTTGGTGGTGCCAACCTGGTTGAGCGGCTGCTTCGTTCACGCTTTATGGACCACTTGTTACGGATGACTCCTCCCTTTTTTGAGAAAAACCGAACAGGAGATCTGATGGCTCGGGCCACCAATGATCTTCGTTCCATTGCTACTACAGCAGGCTTCGGCATGCTGACTTTAACAGACTCTACAGCCTTTCTGGCCACCGTATTGTTCGCCATGGGGTTCCTGGTTAGTTGGAAACTGACCCTGGCGGCAATTCTGCCATTACCTTTTATCGCCATTGCCATGATGATCTATGGTAAAGCTGTACATCAACGTTACACCCTGGCACAGGATGCATTCGGAGATATGAACGACCAGGTACTGGAATCCATCGCCGGTATTCGCGTCGTGCGTGCCTATGTGCAGGAACGTCTGGACGAGAAACGGTTCGCCGATGTGACCGAAGATGTGTATCGCAAAAATTTGGCTGTTGCCAGAATGGATGCCCTATTTGAACCTACCATCCGCCTCTTCGTTGGACTCAGTTATGTGATTGCACTTGCCTACGGCATATATCTTGTATTTCATAATGAAATTACCCTGGGAGATCTCGTATCGTTCAATATGTACCTGGGGATGATGATCTGGCCCATGTTTGCCATCGGCGAATTAATTAACCTGATGCAACGTGGTAGCGCTTCGCTTGATCGGGTCAACGAGACTTTATCGGTAGAACCTGCCGTACAAGATGTTGATCAACCTGCTCACGTTACGAATCCAGCAGAAATTGCGATGCAGGATGTTACATTCCGTTACCCAAGTTCCACTGTGGACAATCTCAGTCACATCAGCTTTTCGTTGCGACGGGGTCAAACATTAGGTGTTGTGGGTCGTACGGGTAGCGGTAAGTCTACTTTGCTCAAACAACTGCTTCATGAATACCCTGCCGGTTCGGGCACATTAAGCATCTCGGGTCATCCAATTCAGGATATCGCCAAAGATGACTTGCACAGCTGGATTGGGTACGTACCACAGGAACAAGTTTTGTTCTCCAAATCAGTTCGTCAGAACATTCAATTTGGTAAACCTGGGGCCAGTGATGAAGTTATCATGGAAGCCATTCGTACCGCCGCTTTTGACGGTGATCTGGGAACCTTGTCCGATGGACTGGATACACTCGTTGGTGAAAAAGGAATCTCTCTGTCCGGTGGACAGAAACAGCGGGTATCGCTGGCGCGTGCCTTTATTGCTAATCCTGATATTCTGATCCTGGATGATGCCTTATCTGCTGTCGATGCACGTACTGAAGCCAAAATCATTGAAAATATACGCAACAAACGCTCGGGCAAAACCACGCTGATCTCGACTCATCGCCTGTCTGCTATTGAACATGCTGACCGAATCATCGTACTGGAGCACGGGAAAATTACGGAAGAAGGCACTCACCAGGAACTGTTAGCCATGAACGGCTGGTACCGTGAACAGTATGAACGGCAACAGGTCGAGTCCAATCTGTCCACGTAGGAGGTCAATTCATTGAAGTCTAATACAGGCAAAAGGCTGCTTGATTACGCCTTGAAAGCCAAAGGAACATTTATCGCTGCATTAATTATGCTTACCATTGGTGTTGCGGCCGAGCTTGCCGGGCCGTTCATCGCCAAATCCATGATCGACAATCACTTGCTCGCGATTGAGCAGCCTTTCTATGAGACAACAGCTTCAGATGAAGCCGCAGTATACAACGGTAAGAACTACAAACGCGAAGGTTTGTTCGAACCGGATGAAAACAAAGGTTCGGAAGTGCGGGTTTTACAAGCCGGCAGAAGTTTTTATTTTGTAAACGAACCGGTAAGCGCACCTGACGGGGACCGCACATATACGGATGGAACCCTCACGGTTACACGCGCAGGTGAAGTGACAGGCCAATATGCGGCAACACCGCTGTCCGCTGGTGAACTGTTTGCTTTTTACAAACCGGAGATGCCCAGCATCTATCAATTAATTGTGTATTACATGATCTTCCTCGTGATCTCGGTCATTATGGAGTTTGGTAAAACATTCTGGCTGCAGTCCTCGGCCAACAAGGTCATTCAAAGACTGCGTAACGATGTGTATGCCCATATTCAGCGACTGCCGGTGCACTTTTTTGATAACCTGCCCGCAGGTAAAGTTGTATCTCGGGTCACGAACGACACAGAAGCCGTCAAGGATCTGTTCGTTGCCGTTCTTTCGAACTTTTTCTCAGGAATCATCACGATTACAGGTGTGTATGTCGCACTCTTCCTGCTTGATGTTCGCCTGGGTCTAATCTCATTATTCGTTGTGCCGATGCTCATTACATGGATTGTGCTCTATCGCAAATTCGCCACTCGTTACAACACGATCATTCGATCACGACTGAGTGAGATCAATGCAATCATTAACGAGTCCATTCAGGGGATGTCCATTATCCGCGTATTCCGCCATCAGAAACAAACCAAACAGGAATTCGAAGATCTGAATGATGACTATATGAAACACCAGAACAAAATGCTGAACCTGAATGCCTTCACCTCACACAACCTGGTTAACGTATTACGGAATATCGCCTTTGCGGTGGTCCTGTGGTACTTCGGTTCCAGTGTGCTGGATGGCACAAGTATTATCTCACTGGGTGTTCTATATGCCTTCGTTGATGTTCTGGGGCGCTTGTTCCAGCCAATTACGGGCATGGTGAATCAGCTCGCCAACCTGGACTCCTCCCTCGTATCTGCTGGTCGCGTCTTTGAGCTGATGGATGAAAAGGGAGAAGCTGTAACGGATGGCTCCATGCCAAGATACAAGGGGAATGTTGTCTTCGACGATGTATCCTTTGCCTATAAAAAGGATTATGTGCTTAACAATATCTCGTTTAAAGCATCCCAAGGTCAGACCGTCGCTCTGGTCGGTCACACCGGTTCAGGTAAAAGCTCAATTATCAACCTGCTGTTCCGGTTCTATGACCCGCAAAAAGGCAAGATCACGATTGACGGTCAGAACGTCAAAGATCTGCCTAAACAGTGGATTCGCGAGCATATGGGGATTGTATTGCAGGACCCGTATCTCTTCACAGGCACCATTGCTTCCAACGTCAGTCTCGGCGATGAGAAGATCTCCCGTGAACGAATTGAACAGGCGCTGCGTGATGTAGGCGCTGAACGTATACTGGCTCATTTGCCTCAAGGCTTTGACGAACCTGTCATCGAAAAAGGAAGCACATTATCCGCTGGACAGCGTCAATTGATCTCCTTTGCTCGTGCACTGGCGTTTGATCCTGCCATCCTCATTTTGGATGAAGCGACAGCCAATATTGATACGGAAACGGAAGCATTGATTCAGAACGCACTCGAAGTCCTCAAAAAAGGACGTACCACCTTCATCATTGCTCACCGTCTCTCCACCATTCGTTCAGCAGATCAGATTCTGGTTCTGCATCGCGGGCGTATCGTTGAGCAAGGTGCACATGATGAACTGATGGAGCTTAAAGGCCGCTATTTTAAGATGTATCAGCTTCAGCAAGGTGCGCAAGCAGCGGGTGCAACTAGCGAGAATCCGTCGGGCGAGATCATTCCAATCTCAACCTCCTTTGCCGGAGGCAATGCATAACAGAGTAAAACAGAAAGCTCTTTAAGTAACCAATCAAAATGATGTACTCGACGGCAACACAAAAACCGATCTACACAGCTACCTCAGGGTTTGCGGTGTAAATCGGTTTTTTGTATTTTCATCGGGATTCAGGTTCCGATACTGTTTATTTCGATTTCGGCCAGACAAAAAAAAATCCGCGTGCAACCTCATGGCTGCTGCGGATTGTCTATCCATCCTTTGATCGTATATCCCATGTACATCACGGTCTCTCTTGCGAGAAAAGGAAACTTGCTGCGCCAGGTTCGATACGCCGTAGTTCGTGTCGGAGATGGTACGGCATCCATACCCAGTCCGGTAGCCAGCTTCATGGCCCGTTTCATATGTAACGGATCACTCACAATCGTATAGGTTTGATATCCGGCCTGTTCTCCTATTGGAATTGAATTGATCAGATTCTCCTCGGTGATTCTGGATTTGATCTCTACACGAATGTCCGCTGGATCTACTCCATGTTCAATGGCATACTTCTGACCAACTTCAGCCTCCGTATGTTCTCCATCATCACCTGACCCGCCTGTAAAAAGCAGATTACGAACGGTACCCTGACGGTATAATTCAATCGCGTGTTCAATACGTTCGCGAAATACAGGTGAAGGGTCATCCCCCGCCACGGCTGCGCCCAGAATGATCGCTGCATCCGATACCCTGGATGAGTCCTCATTCGTATAGGCTGATATACGTACTGCCGTAACTACAGTCCACAGGATTCCAACTAATACTATAGCCAGAGCCGTCATTAATATCCAGCGTTTCGTTATCCGTTTGCTTGTCATTCATCCTCTTCCAAAGCCCTTGCTTGCATACTCTCGGTATGCATCCGCTCCAGCGTTTGCAGAGCTGCTGCGGATTCGGCATCCAGACCAAGCTCTGCGATCCAGGCACCCGTATATTGCTGAAGTCGGATCTCCAACTCCTGTGCACGGTCTTTGAAATCCTCCAATTCCTTAATCATGCGTGAACGTCCTTCCGGACTGAATGTCTCGTGAATTCGTTCCTTGAAATAATGATGTACAATACGGTTACGTTGTTGCCATAATTCATTCAACTGGCGAGTCTCTTCCTCAGAGAATGTAAAATGATGGCGCACTTCGTGAATGAGCTGCCCCAGTGAACTGCTCATCTTTCGTTCGTACAGATCTTCCAGATCCTCTTCAGACACGGCTTTGCCCTGAGACATTTTCATTAATAAAATCAGATTGACCAGCTGCTGTTCAAGCGCCTGCCCGTAGTACACTGCCAATCCGTAATAGGCAAACAATTCCCTGGAGTGTTCGCTGTCCAGCATGTCACCATTCTGGATATCTGTATTTTGCATATGCGAGCGCCCCCTTCAACCGTACAATGTTAACCATTCCATGTCCCTCTATCCTAACCAAACCAAGAGCAACATTCAAGTTATCGGGAAGCGCGTCTCCTAACTCCGCAGATCTCTTCTTCCGGACAGCCACACATGGATGATTAGTAACCCTAATGCATAGAGCACAGTCCACAGCATAACCGAGACAAAAGAGTCCATCTTTGATTCATCAAATAACATCATCTCACGAACCAGATAAAAGGCTGGTGGAAGAATGCGGCCAAGCCATTCTAACGATTCAGGCAAACGTTCACTTAAGGAACCTTGGATAAACGATAGTAATAATACAATAATGAGAGCAGGCATACTGCGACTAAGCAAGGGAATGTACGATTTTTGAAAAAATACACTGATGCCTAATCCCAGCAGTGATAATCCCAGATGTCCTAACCAAGTCATCATCCACTCCTCACCTGTAGGTTGTCTCTCGAACATTCCCGCGAACACGGGATACAGCACAGTGATTACGGTGAGCATGAATTGCATTATCCAGGCACAGATGAGTTGACTTATTACAACCTTACGCCTGCTTCCTGTATGAAGGACGAGTAATTGATACTGCTTAGCAGGTTCGGTATTCATCACCATTACTCCGAGCCAAGCAGCTGCCAGAAATAACAGCATAGCCGTGACACTGTAACTGTCCGCAATAGGGTTGGGTTTGTAGGAATAGATCAGCAGCATGGCGATGATATAAAAGATAACCGGTGCAAAATATTTCTGTGAGCGAATGTGATGCCTTAACAAATATCGGGTCAGATAGATCATTCGGCTTCTCCCCCCGCATCATCCATGGAAGAGCTAAAGTCCACAGATCCTGTGACACTTCCACGACTCGCATGTACAGCTGGATGTTGTCCTTCCAGCAGACTTTCCATATGTAATTGACTTTCTTCCTGTTGTACAGACACAACCGAACCTCCGGATGCCAGAATCATTCTGAGGACATCATCTGTTGATTGTTGAACTACTTTCCAATCCCACAACCAAGCATTGGATTTCTCCAAGCTCGTATTACGGACTAAAGACAGGACTCCCCGTTGTTGTAAAATGGATGGATCGTCAGCCAGATCCTCTCCAGCTTCCATCAGACTTTGAATACGTACAACGGGTTCGCCAGCTTGAAGTATATCTTCACGACTCCAGTAGCGGAGCACGCTGCCTTTTTTCAACACAATTACCTGGTCTGCCAAACGTTCAATAAGCAACGGTTCATGACAAGCTGTAACGATGGATGTCCCTTCATCCTTCCATTGCCCCAATAAGGATACAATGCCCTCTTGAGCTGGAATATCCAAGCCTGATAAAGGTTCATCCAGCAGCAAAAGTCCACCCGGTCCAGGTAACAGGGCCTGAATCAAATTCACTTTTTGCAATGTGCCCTTGGATAATAGGGGTAACTTCTGATCGATCGCGGTATCCAGATATAAAAGTTCACTAAGTTCTCTAATCCGCTCACGCAGTATTTCGGGGCGAATGCCCCGAATCCGTCCCATGTCCCACAAGTACTCTCCAGAAGTAAAGGGTAAACGTGGCAAGCCATCTACTGCATACCCATCAGAACCCTTCATTGTGCGCTGTATCGATCCTGTATCGGGTAACAAAATACCTGCCAACATACGTAGCAACGTACTTTTGCCAGAACCGTTTCTGCCAACAAGTACAGCACATTCTCCCTGCTTCACTTCCAGGTTAATTTCATCAAGTACTTGAGCATTACCTAATCGCTTGCTCACTCGTTGAAGCAACATACCTCGACCTAATGAGTCTGGTACATCTTGATTGGCTTTCTTGAAAAGTCCACGTGTACTCCATATCACCTGGGATCACATCCGCTCTGGAGCTTGCACACCTAGCAAATGTAAACTGTACGCGAGGCGTTCGGCAGTCCGTTTGGCCAATGCCACCCTGAAGGATCTTACATCAGATGACGCATCTGCAATCCGTTCGGCGTGATAGAAGCGGTTGAACGCTTGAGCGACATCTATTGTATATTTGGCAATGACCGAAGGCTCATTCCGATGAATTGCTTTTTCCAGATACTCGGGATATTCACCAAGCAGTTTCAGCAATGCCCATGAGGTATCTCCGATACAGGATGGAGTGGTCACTGTGTCAATCTCACCATCCGCAAGACTGGGGTTAGACAGAGGGTTTTCATTTTCCACGCGGATCGCCTCTTCTGCCTTGGCAAGCACACTTTGAATCCGGGCATGGGTATACTGCACATAAGGTCCGGTCTCTCCTTCAAAACTCACCGCATCCTCCAAGGAGAAGTCCACATCGTTTAACCGACTATTACGCAGATCACCGAAGACAATGGCACCTACACCAACCGCCTCAGCCACCTTCTGAGGGTCCTCCAGATTCGGGTTTTTCTCCTGGATAATCTGCAAAGCACGAGCGACTGCCTCATCCAATACTTCCTGCAAAAATACGACTTTACCCCGGCGGGTAGACATTTTCCGTCCCTCAAAACGCATTAATCCAAACGAAATATGTTCACACTTCGCAGACCATTCATGACCCATCCGGGATAGGACCGCAAATACCTGTCGGAAATGTAACTTCTGCTCACCTCCGACCACGTATAACAACCGATCTGCCTTCATCACCTCATGACGATAAACCGCCGTAGCTAAATCCCGTGTAGGATAGATTGTTGTTCCATCTTTTTTGATAATCAGGCACGGGGGCATGTTCTCATCCTCCAGACGTACCACGAGTGCTCCATCACTCTCTTCAAGTAAACCTTTTGCCTTCAGTTCTTCAACCACTGCACCCATCTTGTCATTGTAAAAGCTTTCTCCCAGCGTATGGTCGAACTGTACATTCAGACGTTCATACATCCGGTTGAATTCCTTCATGCTAACTTCCACAAAGAACGCCCATAACCGCTGTGCTTCATCATCTCCCTGCTCCAGTTTGCGGAACCAATCCCGTGCCTCAATCTCCAGAGAAGGATCATTCTCCGCCTCATCGTGGAAACGCACATACAGCTCAAGAGACGTACGGATCGGGTCTGCCTGCAACGCTTCATCATTGCCCCACCGTTTATACGCTGCGATCTGCTTGCCAAACTGGGTTCCCCAGTCTCCCAGATGATTCACACTTACAGAGGTATAACCCGCTTCGTTATACAACCGATACAGTGCTGCACCGATTACAGTAGAACGCAAATGTCCAATTCCGAAGGGTTTTGCGATGTTAGGGGAAGACATATCAATCACAACACGTGAGCCTTCGCCAATCTGAAGCTTACCAAATGCGGCATCCCCCAGTTCTTTCAGCAGATTCGGCGCAAGCTTCTCCCGATTGAATCGGATATTTACATACGGCCCAGCGGGAGTCGCTTCAATTCCAGATGCCTGCAGACTTGTTGCGAGCTCGGTCGCAATGACTGCCGGTGCTTTTTTTAATGACTTCGCTAATGCAAAACAAGGGAATGCTGCATCCCCCATCTCTGCCTGTGGTGGGACTTCCAGTAATCTCAGAACCTCTTGTTCATTCAATCCCGTTAAAGGGGCAATATCGGCCGCAGCCTTCTTCATCAACATGTCAAACACTCCTTATCCATTCATGATTGGCTGAAAATAAACACAAAAAAGCTCTCGTCTCTAAATAAGAGACGAGAGCTGACTTAACAGTTCCCGCGGTACCACTCTAGGTGAACAGCTACTCCTAATATACATCAACATGCATACCTGTAGAACCTGTTCCGCTCGATGCGTATAACGGTCGCAAGCCGAATTACCCTCAGACAGATATGACCTATCCCCAATCGGGATAAATTCATCTTTTCGGATAACCATCTCACGGGTGCGGTTCACTCAGGTCATGTCATACCGGCTTCCACCTCTCCCGGCTCGCTGTCATGTATGGATCTGGCTACTCTCCCGATCGTTGATGTTCTTCGTTTCAATTCATTGCCATCATTATACATACCACGATCAGACTTGGCAACCTGCATTAAAAATCCCCTATTGAAAGGCAACACAGAGGCACATCGTCTCAAATGCCTGTGTTCACTGCCTTCACTTAGGGGATAACGTCATTATCGGTTTTAATTATATATTCCAGTGAAATAATATTTACGCCACTGCTGCCATTAACCGGCAAGCTTCTGCACATCTGCGGCAAGCCTCTGCACATGCTTGGCAGTGATCATGGTGGTGTTTGCCACACTCTGCGGCGCAAGCTTCACAAGCTTTCACACACAATTCGCATATTTCAGCAATGAAATCACTTCCACGTGTCATCGCTTGTGCAGCAAAACTGCAGATCTCCGCACATTCCCGATTCAAACGAATACAATCACGCAGCATCGCCAGATCATATTCTTTCAGACTCGATATGTAACATACGTTGCAAGCATTCATGCACTCCAGGCAAGCATCGATACATTGTTGATATTGTTGTTGTGTCATTTAAAGTTACCTCCCAGGCAAAGTTTGCTATGCATCTTAATACCCAGTTCGGAGGAATTTTGAATCATCTAACCTACTTTATCGCTTCCAATTCCAGTAATTGGTCACGAATGACAGTTTGGTCAAAATGTTCACCTATAAACACTGCAACATTAGGGACATCTCCCTGAGGTGTGATCTTCATGTAGTCCGATTCGCGGTAGGCATACTGGAACCAGAAACGGCTCGCCGTATCACTAAACGATAAAATGCCTTTTGCCCGATACACATCCCGTGGCAAAGCAGATACAAATTGTTCAAATGCTTCGCTGTTCACCGGATGACTGAAATAATGCGTATATACCATAACATGTTCGTGTGATGCATGAGGCGCGGAATGCTCGTGACTGTGGGCATGGACATGGCTATGGGATGCGTCAGTATTCGTATCATCGCCTTGAACTGTATGATCTGTATGTTCATGACCATGACTGCATCCATGTGTACCACAGGCTTCTGTATGCACATGATGCTCTTGGTGAGCCGGCTTGCCTGCTTCAGAAGCTGAATCACGTACATGCACGTCTGCCCCGCTGCGAAGCAGCAGATCCATCTCCACCTCACATTTCACTGTAGGAATTACAGGTGCGAAGCCATTCCATTTTGCCAAAAGCTGTTCCAGATCTTGCAGTTCCTGTGCACTCACCCGATCCGTTTTGTTCAAGAGAAGCACAGACGCACAACGAATCTGCTCCTGCATCAGTTTGAACGTCTGCCCCTTCTGCTCCTGATACAGACCAGATAGATGTGCTGCATCCACAACGGTAATGAGACTTTTCAGTTCCAGTCGCATGTAGAGTGAGGTCTCCGTTACCGCATCCAAAATCTCCATTGGGTTCGCGGCACCGGTGGCTTCTATAATGATCACATCCGGTGATTCCTCTTGAACGAGATCAGCAAGTTGCAACCCCAAGTCACCACGTACGGTACAACAGATGCATCCACCTAACATCTCTGTCATCGGAACGGTGGAATCCACAATCTGACCATCCAGATTGACTTCGCCTAACTCATTCATAACCACTGCGGGACGCAAACCCTGCTGTTGCCAATGTTCAATCAACTGAACAAGCAGTGTTGTTTTGCCACTCCCCAAAAAACCTGACAGTATATATACAGGTATGGATTGTTCTTTTAAAATCGTTTCATTCATGCGTATACACCTCTCTGATTGTCCTTCTTGTAACCTGATCTTTCTATATCTAGCGAGTGTACACCATCCCGCATTCGTTGTGCAATAACGTTCAACTCTTCTCCAGTACATTGCCTGATTCTAACGGATGGTCTATGCTATGAGGACATGTTGATTGAAGGAGGAAGTTTCATGACTAATTCAGTGGAACAACATCGCCAGGAAGCCCCTGACACGGTATCGTGCATGATTGTTACGGTGTCGGACACACGCACTAAAGACACTGACACCAGTGGCCAGCTCATGCACCAGCTTCTGAATGAAGCCGGTTATCAGATTGTTGAATACATCATTACACCAGATGAAACGGAGAGCATTCGAACCATCCTGCAAGATGCAGCCGTTCGTGATGATATTGAAGCCGTGCTGCTTAGCGGCGGAACAGGGATTGCACCCCGAGATACAACCTACGAAGCGGTGTCCTCACTACTGGACAAGGAACTCCCGGGCTTTGGTGAGATCTTCCGTTTTCTCAGTTACACCGAAGATATCGGTTCCGCTGCCATCCTGAGCAGAGCCGTCGCTGGAACGATTGGACGCACAGCTGTATTCTCCATGCCAGGTTCCAAAGGAGCTGTCAAATTGGCCATGGAAAAACTCATTTTGCCCGAGCTACGGCATGTGATGCGTGAAATATATAAACCCGTCTGAAAGATCAGACGGGTTTTAGGGTTTATTTTCAGCTGTACGGTAAGGATTGAAAGTTTTCTGTGCTCCCATCTTCTCCTACCTTAATTGCTCCAACACATGTTGGAATACCTGCATAACATCCTGTTCATACTTATCCTTTTCTCCACCAGAAGCTGTATAAACGAGTGATACATATCCTTTGCTGCGAATCGTTGTCCGTCCAAGCGCATTCTCCAAGACAGCCTCATCCCGATCCTCACTATACATTTGTTTCATGCTGGCAGCTCGTGCAGCCTTATCACTGAAAATATGAACTTTCACGATGTGTCTGCCACTTCCATTCAACAAATACATATAAGAGATCCCACCATGGCCGTCATCGGCAGACATATTATTCATCAGCTGAATGCCTTTTGATTCAAAACTCTTACTGATCTCACTCACCAATTCACCGTTTAATCCGTGTCCTTGATTCTGTGCCCGCATATTTCCTTCATCTGTCGCTTCGCGGGTATAGACCTTCCGCTCCTGTTCAATGGATGATGCCGAACAAGCCACCAGGGACCAGATACTTGTGATCAACACGCCACTTACAAGTACCGACTTCATTGTTTTTCCAACCAGACCTCGCCCTTTTCTACCAAACCACATGCCAATCCTTCCTTTCCAGCCACGTGTACTGTGACCCAATCAGGTAGAATTAGCATGTCTAAGGACTTAGAATCTTATGCGGATGGCAGATCTGATATTGTATTGACCACCGTACGACCTACTGCACCACCTTGGAGTATCGTCTCCAGTGTATGAGGTAATTGGTCTAGAGAAATCTCCCGGATTCCCAGTTCCAGTGCGCGCTCCGGTTTCCATTCTCCACCGAGCAGTTTCCACAATCGTTCCCGACGTTCCATTGGACAATATACAGAGTCTATACCTATAAGCTGGATGCCACGCAAAATAAACGGAAGTACCGTGGACTCAAAAGCTGTGCCTCCGGTTAAGCCGGATACCGCTAACGCACCTCCGTATTGAATCTGTTTCAATCGCTCCGCAAGAGCTGGTCCTCCTGTTGGATCAACAACTCCCGCCCATAGCTGTTTCCCCATGGCTCCTTTAGCTGGAGCATCAGCTTCTTCACGAGTAATAACCTCTGAGGCCCCCAAGTTTCGGAGCAATGACTCCTCCTGATCTTTCTTGCCTGTACTGGCTGTTACTTCGAAGCCCAGTTTCGCCAGAATGGCAACTGCCATACTGCCAACACCACCCGTTGCACCCGTAACCAGAACCTTGCCCATCTCCGGTGTCACTCCAGCCTGTAACAGCGCCTCAACCGAAAGTGCAGCCGTAAATCCTGCGGTTCCAATTGCCATGGCTTCTTTCTCACTGAGACCCGGTGGCAGAGGCACCAGCCATTCACTGCGCAGACGAGCATACTCGCTGTACCCTCCGTAATGGGATACGCCAGGTTCAAATCCTGTACTGATCACCCGATCTCCCGGTGCAAAACGTCCGCTTACCGATTCCTCTACCGTTCCTGCCAGATCAATCCCCGGTACCATGGGGTATTCACGAACGACACCACCCTTCTCAAGGGTAGCGAGCCCGTCTTTATAATTGACACTGGAATACTGCACCTGTACCGTTACATCTCCATTTGGCAGATCTTCCTTCTTCAGTTGCTCTATAGCTACTTTTACTCCCCCCTGGTCTTCTTTGCGGACTACATATGCGTTAAAATGATTTTTCATCGATAGCCACTCCTTCTTTGGATTTTATATTTTTCCATTAAGCACATGAATTGTTCGCATTCAGGCTTAAGGGCTACCTTTTACTTCTGCATTCTTCAGATGTTAATGATCAGGCTATGTCTCTTCTGAGCGTCAACAGATAGATTAGTGGACCCACAATAGGGAAGATCCCTGCCGCTGCCCAAGCTGCTGAACGTCGACTCACTTCAGTATCCCTGTATATCCCAATCATCGAAAGTAAGGTCAGCAGTACAAAATCAATCGTCATGATATGTACAAAGGCAGATTGATTGAATGCTTCCATATATACATCCGGATGGCCTTGCGTCACGGCATAAAGTGCCGTCCCCAGCGTCAATAGCAGAAGCACTACATGCGTCAGCTTGTGGGCTGCTCCCCGTCCAATTCCCGACTCCCGCTGACGACCAAAATCTAAGCTTGCGTAACCCGAAGCTCTATTTGCGGGTGATAACCATGCATAATAGGGAAGCAGCGCAAAAGCACCCAGTCCGAAAGAAAGTATAACAAAAGGCCAAGCCGGTACACGGCCACCTCGTTCTTTCACAGATGTTCTTAACAGCATACAGGCATAAACCGCCGGGAAAATACCTAACCACGAAAACACCGTAAGTAACCAAGGTTCTTTGTTTTGCATTGTGATCAGTTCTTTGAATATCGGATCACTTCCAGGTGACTGCCCCGGTGCCACCAACAATGCATAGGCAATAAAAGCGATCCAGACCAGTCCTAATATCCATCTCATGTCTGCACCTCCTCTTACTTTCATCCCCTACAGCTACGGGATTGAAACAATGCGATGCAGAATTTGGCGTCTCCTGCGCTTTCCCGAGAAATAATTACTGCTTTCCCCCTACAACCTCTTGAATTGGGCATGACTATTTCCAGTATAGCCTGTTACCTCGGCAGTCTGTCCATGAGATTTCTTACATCACTGGTCCATCTCATCGGGATCATATTAAAAAGGCATAAGCCAGTATTCCTCACTGGTTATGCCTCTCTGTAATTCTTATGAGTAGATCATTCCTCTGTGGATTTCACATGTTCCGCAATGAGCTTCTGCTTCATATTCCATGCCGCAGGGCTGATGTTCACACGGTAGATCTCCGGGTTGAGCTTCCGCTGGTATTCAGGCCAGAAAAGGTCCATCTGCTCTCGATGATACTCACGAATCTCATCCAAATTAGGCAGTTCATACACTTTGCGTCCGTTCACAAAGATCGGCTCCAGCATATTTACCGCTTCGTAGCGGGTAACCGTCTTTTTCAGGTAAGGGTGTAGCGGGTTGAACAGCTTGAGCGGTCCGCCCTGTAGCGGCTGCTCTTCATCTGGATAGCAGATATAATCTGCAATCGCTTTGCCATGTTTCGGATCAATGATCCGGAACACTTCCTTTTTACCTGGAGTGGACACCTTTTCAGGATTGGCAGATATTTTGATCGTAGGCAACATGGCACCGTCCACTTCACGCTCCACCAGTTTGTACACTCCACCCAAAGATGGCTGGTCAGAAGCGGTAATCAACTGTGTACCAACACCCCATGTATCAATCCGTGCTCCTTGAGCCTTCAGGTTGAAAATCGTATTTTCATCCAAATCATTGGATGCAACAATTTTCACATAATCCAGGCCAGCCTCATCCAGCATCTGACGTGCCTGAATCGACAAGTACGCTAGGTCACCACTGTCGAGACGAATGGCATTCATCTTTTTGCCTTGGCTCTCCAGCTTCTTGGCTGTCTTGATGGCGTGAGGTACTCCACTGTTCAACGTGTCAAAGGTATCAACCAGCAGCGTAACCTGATCAGGCAACACTTTGGCATACACGTCAAACGCCTCCTGTTCGCTCATAAAGCTCTGTACCCAGGAATGGGCATGTGTACCTGCTGTTGGGATCCCGAAGCGCTCTCCGGCCAGCATATTAGACGTTGCATGGAAGCCTGCCACATACGAGGCACGTGCGCCCCAGATGGCAGCATCCGCTTCCTGCGCACGCCGTGTGCCGAATTCGAGCAAAATATCCTGCTGCGCTACCTGTTTGATCCGCGAAGCCTTGGTTGCAATCAACGTCTGATAATTCATGAAGTTAAGTATCGCCGTCTCCACCAATTGAGTCTCCATAATGGAGCCTTCTACCCGAATGAGCGGTTCGTCAGGGAAAACAATTGCACCCTCCTTCATGGAATGAATCGTTCCCTGAAATGAAAACTGGAGCAACTCTTCCAGAAAGACCGGATCGTAATTTTCCTCTTGTTTGGATAAAAATTTGATGTCGTCCATCGTGAACCGAAGCTGGCTGATATAGTTCACAATACGTTCCAATCCGGCAAATACTGCATATCCGTTGCCAAAAGGAAGTTTGCGGAAATAGGCTTCAAATACCGCCTTCCGCTTGTGAGTACCATTCACCCAATGGGCGTACATCATATTGATCTGATATTTATCCGTATGTAAAGCCAGGCTAGTTGTCTGCATTTGTCTCATCCTCTCTGACTTCCGCTCGTGCCCCCAGAATTCATCTGTGGACACGGGTTAACATATGGAGACTTATTCTTCATGATTCTGTTCATCCGTATTAAACAAACAAGTCTCCCGTAAAAAACTCTATACACCATTCACCACATTCATCCGGTTCCTAACGTGAGGTCAACCAAACATGACTATGGAGTAGATTAGGCCAAGACTGTCTCGCTCGCCTTAACCACCGAAGCACCAAGGCTGGAACGAAAATGTCCAAGTGCCCACTCATGCCCTGCCGGATTGAAGCTGGCAACAGCATCTTCATATACCGTAATATGAAAACCCTTATTGTAAGCGTCCACTGCGGTATGCAATATACAAATATCCGTGCATACCCCAATCAGTGCAATATCCGTAATACCACGTGCACGCAGTCTGAGTTCCAGATCGGTCCCACAGAATGCACTATATCTCGTCTTATCCATCCACTGTATATCCGTTTTCCGTTCTTCCATCACTTGGGCAAGACGACCATATAACTGTCTTCCCTCCGTATTACGGATGTTATGAGGTGGGAAAAGTACAGTCTCCGGGTGATACGGATCATTCTCTTCGTGCAGGTCCACAGCCATAATCACTTCATGTTTATTCTTACAATAGGCTTCAGTTACAGCCGCAATCGTCTCTTCGATCTCTATTGCCGGCTGACCTACTGGCAAAGAACCTGTCACAAAATCCTTCGTAAAATCAATGACAATCAGTGCTTTCATCGTCAACACTCCCTTAGCCCAGAAATGGTTGATCCTGATTCAGATTGACACATCTACACCTTATTACGTATAGATGGAAAGGCGTGGTACGAGTTCTGTAAAACGATATAGCTGCGCCGGACGCTGCGAGTACTGGTTGGAACTCACCAGGTTCCCCTCTTCATCCCGTACTTCTTCCACAATGCCTTTACGGCTGCGGGTAGACGTAATCTTGCGAATGAAGTTTGGTTCTTCAAAATCCGGCACAACACTTTGAATAACCTGATATAATTCACTTAATGTAAAATCACGTGGCAGAAACTGACGAGCAATCGTCGTTTCCAGCATCTGCTGTTGAATACGTCGATAAGCATCTTCAATGATTGTTCTGTGATCAAAAGCCAGTTCCAGTTCTTGCAGCGCCTCCTGGATGGTGAACAATCCAACATCCTCAGCATCATCTGCTGCTTGGCGTTGATCCAGCATCCATTCTTCCACAAGCGCGAAAAATGCGTGAGAGATAATCCAGCCCCTCGGGTCACGACCTGGCTGACTGTATACATTCAAGTACTCCAGATGTCCACCGTCTACACCTGTCTCTTCCATCAGCTCACGCTTAGCTGCACCATAGATGGATTCATTCTCCTGACAAAATCCACCGGGTAATGCCCATCTGCCTGCAAAAGGCCAGCCTTTGCGCTTGATCAGCATCACTTTCAGTTCCCGAATGGGAAGTGTCTTCGTCACCGTCTTGCGCTCCCGCTTGGTTAAGGTGAACATAACGATATCCGCAGGAACACCATCGGGGGTACGATATTTTTTGGAACTATAAGCACGTGCTGCTTGTTCGTCGCTCTCTGCATTGAAGTGTTCGTAGTTTTCGCTCATGGGCACCACCGACTATTTTCATTTTGATAATTTCATTATGACATAATAATATCTTTTGTCAACCGCAGGATTCGTGCGTTACGTTCTAGGGCGTGCTATGCGGAATGTCGCCGTAGCCATGCATCCCAACGTACCCGATTCATCACGAACCTCCGAATGAGTCGTAACACTGCGTCCAGCTTGATGCAGTACCGTAGCTGTCACCATTAATTCCCCTTGTTTCATTGGTGCGAGAAAATGTACGTTCAGATTCGTTGTCACACAGCCGTCCACTTCCATTGCTGCTGTTGCAACCATACCCATCGCCTGGTCCATCAGTGAAGTTAATACACCCCCATGTATAATCCCCATGGAGTTGGTATGATGTTTACCTGCTGTCAACGCGATCTGTACTTCTTTGCCGTCTCCTTTAATATAACGACAGCCGAGAAATCCCCAGAATCGTCCGTCTCCGTCTTCCACCATTTTGTCCAAAATACTCATTATTCATTTCTCCTTTATTCACTGTACGTATCAAGCTCTCTTGATGTCATGTGCCTTTATCATTAAAAATCAGCTGCGCCACACAAAATAACCCCACAGCGTGGAGCTTTGCTTGGAATTATATTCCGAGTACTTGGCGATAGCCACTCCACGTTAACGGTTATGTAATGTCAAAAAAGGCGCGGACAGCGTCCGCACCCTTCCGTCATTTAACCGCAACTGGTCGGAGGTGAATCCGTTCCAGCCTCCACGTTTACTTTTTCAGAAACCGTATCCCGGATTACGGAGATCACTAGTTGAAGCAAGTAGTTGATGTCACTCTGGCTCTGCTGGAATTCCGTAACCAATGGAATACTGTCCAGTTCGCTTTGCAGATCTTCAATTTCCTGTTCAATTTTGCTGACCATCTCCACATTTTTGAAGCTTTCAAAAGCAACAATCTCTTTTTGTTTTTTCTTGATCGTTGCAATCAACTGCTGGATGCGCTCATGATCCCGAATTTTGGTTTCAGCCTGTTGAAACTGTCTAACTTCCTCACTCGTTCCGAGCATATCAGCCAATTCTTTGGCTTTTCCCATAATGTCGTCGCGTATGACCAGATTGCGCGTATCGTAGGTTGGCATTCCATAATGGTTGTACTGCACTTCTTCCTGCGCCACTGAAATCGCTCCATTCTATGAGATGATATAAGATGAATACTCACTGTTGCTCTAAGTTCAGCTGACTGCTGAGTGACCGCTGCGGTGTCGGATCGTTCTTTTGATCGCTGTTGTCTCCGAATTTTTTCGATTGAAATGTTCAAGGTTAAAATTTGGAGACAAAGGCGAACGCTTCGCTTCTACAGAATCGATTCCGTCACCTTCGCTACGCTCAACCGTAACCCCGCCAAGTGCAAAAATCATTCATCTTATTGGTGTGTGTATTACTGATTGGCAGCTACCGGCTCAGAGAGCAGGTTGCCCCGAATATAAAAAGTCATCGGATCGGTGATTTCCACTTGTACAAAAGTACCGATCAATTCTTTAGGTCCTTCAAAATGCACCAGCTTGTTGCTGCGCGTACGTCCTGCCAGAACTTCGGAATTCCGCTTGCTCTCGCCTTCAACGAGCACTTCAACGATTTTGCCGCGTTGCTGTTCATTGCTTCGGTGGCTGTATTCGTTGATCGTTTCGTTCAAGCGCTTCAAACGTTCCTTCTTCACTTCCATCGGTACGTTGTCTTCCATCACCGCAGCCGGTGTACCTTCCCGTGGGGAATAAATAAAGGTATAGGCAAAATCATACCCTACTTCACGGACAAGGGAAAGTGTATCTTCAAACTGTTCTTCCGTTTCCCCCGGAAAACCAACAATAATATCCGTTGTCAACACAACATCCGGGATGGCCTTTTTAATTTTGTCAGCCAGCTTCAGATAGTGTTCCCGGCTATACTTGCGGCTCATACGTTTGAGTACTTCCGAACTGCCAGATTGCACCGGAAGATGAATGTGCTCCACCAGGTTTCCACCCTTCGCCAGCACTTCAATCAAGCGATCATCGAAGTCACGTGGGTGACTGGTTGTAAACCGTACTCTTGGAATATCAATCTGGCGAATGGCATCCATCAAGTCACCAAAGCTGTAGTTCAGGTCGGTGAAATCCTTGCCGTACGCATTCACATTTTGACCAAGCAACGTGATCTCCTTAAAGCCTTGTCGTGCCAAATCCCTAACCTCGGCAATGACATCTTCAGGACGACGGCTGCGTTCTTTGCCCCGTGTGAACGGAACGATGCAATATGTACAGAACTTGTCGCAGCCATACATAATGTTCACCCAGCCGCGCATACCCTCACGTTTCTTCGGCAGGTTCTCGATAATGTCGCCTTCCTTGGACCATACCTCAACAACCATTTCTTTGCTGAACAGCGCTTCCTGGATTAGATGTGGCAGTCGATGCACATTATGTGTACCAAAGATCATATCCACAAATCCATGCTTCTGCATAATTCGGTTGACGACGCCTTCTTCTTGGGACATACAACCGCATACGCCAAGTAACAATCCCGGACGTTCGAGTTTTAGCGTTTTCAAGTGACCAAGCTCACCAAATACTTTATCTTCCGCATTTTCCCGTATGGCACACGTATTGAGCAGAATAACATCAGCTTCTTTGCGATTCTCTGTAGCCTGATATCCCATAGACTCAAGCAGTCCTTTGATGGTCTCCGAGTCATGCTCGTTCATCTGACATCCATACGTATATACAATATAATGTTTGCCGTTCCCTATGTTTTTCAGTTCATCGGGAACGGCATTTTCGTAAAGCACCTGGACGTCTTCCTTGCCCCGCTGTTTCTCCTGACGATGATTGGGTTCCGATTTGATGTTAATCTCACGGCCCCGGATTCTTATCTTTTTGCTGAATTCATCTTGCGAAATTACTTTGGCATCCGAGAAATCAAAATATTGGGAGTAATCCTTTTTTGAGTCTTTAGCCATTTCCTTCGGTCACTCCTTACAGCCTCTATTAATAAAAAATCGTACATTCATCCCTGTTCCACATGAATTTCTTGCGTGGAACATTAAAAGAGCATTACAGCAAATTATAGCATGAATTGGGCTGTAGTTCCACATCCAAACCGTATGTCCCTTCGTCTAATCCGAAACATGCCATGCGCAGAAGAACACTCAGAAAACACAAAAACCTGAGCCTTGCCATCAGGGCTGGAATTAACCGGCCCCTGTTGGCTGTGCTCAGGTTTATATGTTATTCAGACCGCCCCAATTGGCGGCTGAAGCTATTACATGTAATTAATCGATGATTTCAGCAGTGTCGCCATTACGAGCGCCAGCAGCGTTAGCTTCATCTGTATCAATATGCATGTCCAGTGCAAAAGAATCGGATACACGAGCAAGTACATTTTCCAGTACAAGACCGCGATCTCCGCCAAGGCGAACTTTCAACATTTGTTTGTCCTCGATACCCCATTTAGCAGCATCAGAAGTATGGAAGTGAATGTGACGAGCAGCAACGATAACACCTTTTTCAATTGTTACTTCGCCAGCAGGACCTTTAATTGTGATTCCTGGTGTACCTTCAATGCTTCCAGATTCACGTACAGGTGCTTTAACACCAATCGCAAATGAATCTGTCATGGAGATCTCCAGTTGCGTTTCAGGGCGAACAGGTCCAAGGATACGCACTTTATCAAACTGTCCTTTCGAACCAATTACCGCTACAGTTTCGTTAGCAGCGTATTGGCCAGGCTGGGACAGAGGTTTAAATTCAGTCAGTTCATAACCTTTGCCAAACAAAATTTCAACGTGCTCTTGGGATACATGAATGTGACGGGCAGATACGCCCACAGGTACTGTTTTACTCATTGTAAATTCACTCCTTGTTTATCTATGGCCTGTACTCAGGCTCTTAACAATCCAATGGTATTATACCCCTTTTTGGAGTGAAATGAAAACGAAGTGGTGAAAATTCATGAAATACACTTATTTCGCCATCATTCCCCTCCTTTATTTGGAAAACCAGTTTCAATTCAACACATTTAACACACACCAGTTCACTATTTCATGGAATTGCCCTTCATCTGCATCTTCGGATTGCTCTCTGGCAAGTGTTCCCTCAGATAACTCATCGCATTCCCCCACAACCAGCCACGAACCAGATGTTCATCATAATGTTTGAGCAGGATTTCCATCAGTCTCGGATAATGTCCTGAATGTTCCAGTTTCTGAATATACGTTGAAATTCCATCAAAATCAGACCCCATCATCAGATGATGCTGCCCGCCGAGAGAACAGAATTGCTCAATATGAGGCAGCAGATCTTCTATACGTACTTCCCCCTCCTGCTTTACAAACCAGGGTACAAACGTCAGTCCGATCCGCCCTTCCCGGGCAATGATAGCCTGAATCTGATCATCTTTCAGATTACGCACATGGGGACACACGCTATAACTGTTGGAATGGGAGGCGATAAAAGGACGTTTGCTCAAATCAGCCAGTTCCCAGAAACCTTTCTCTGTCAGATGTGACACGTCGAGCAGCATTCCGATTTCATTACACTGGTGCACCAGCTGCTTCCCTTTCTCGGTCAGACCTGCTCCACGTTTCTCCATTACTCCGTCAGCCGCCCAATTGGCATAATTCCACGTTAGTCCAATAATTCGAACGCCCATCTGATAACATAACTCCAGATAGAACAGGTTGCCCTCCAGGCCATCCACACCCTCCAGTGTGATTAATCCCCACGGACCCTCTGTTTGCCCCACCTGAGCCACCTGTTCACGCCATAACAACGTCTGTGTGCCGTCAGGCCGCTCCTGACTTCCCTCTACACGTCTACGATAAATCTCCAACTGTCCCATCACATGTTCAAACTTGCCTCTGCCCAGCACTTCGGGTAAATAGATGGCGAACGCCTGCAACCCTACATTCCCCTCTTTCAAACGTTGCAAGTTCACATCCAGTTGTGGAGCATCTTGGAATGAAAGAGCAGGCTGCATCAAAATTTTGCTCAGTGCATCACAGTGAAAATCAGCTACACGCCAATCAGACATGGACATCTTAAACCCTCCTCCATATGTTATTGCAAAAAAAACGCAAAAAAACCTGTCTACATCGTAAACAGGTTCAATGCATACTGCATGTATTATCTGGGCTCCACAATCAGCTTAATGGCCGTTCGGTCCTCGCCGTCAATCACAATGTCTGTAAAAGCTGGAATACAAATCAGGTCAACTCCGCTTGGTGCTACAAATCCCCGGGCTATCGCTACCGCTTTAATGGCTTGGTTCAGTGCTCCTGCTCCAATTGCCTGCAGTTCAGCATTTCCACGTTCACGAAGAACCCCTGCAAGAGCGCCGGCTACAGAATTAGGATTGGACTTTGCTGAAACTTTTAATACATCCATGGTAAGTACCTCCCTGGGAATGTTGAAAGTTTGTTTCCACTTACTAGATGTTATTCGCGGGAGGCAAAAAAATTCCTTCTTTTTAGACGGGTTTCCCTGCAAAAAGGGACAATCCCCCTATTCCATGCGCCACTCGTCCTCCGTCAGGCGAATTTTTTCGATGCGTGTTGCCGCACCTGTGGCTTCATCAATTTCAACAAAAACACCATGGAAGTGCCATTTGCCATCATCCACAACAAAACGTACAGGTAGCTGGGTGTAGAACTTACGCAGCACGGCCTCACGCTCCATACCCAATATACCGTCACGAGGCCCTACCATGCCTGCATCCGTCAAGTAAGCTGTTCCTCCAGGCAAAATCCGATCATCATTACTTTGTACATGCGTATGTGTACCTACAACGAGAGACGCACGTCCATCCAGATGCCATCCCATGGCAATCTTTTCTGACGTCGCTTCAGCATGCATATCGACCAAAATACATTTATGGTCTTGGCGCAGCTCATCTACAATTTCATCAGCTACACGGAATGGACAATCCAGAGCAGGCAGGAACGTTCTTCCTTGAAGATTGACAATCGCTAGCTCTTTCCCTTCGCCTTTGACAACCGTGTACCCTCGTCCTGGTGTTCCTGGTGGAAAGTTCGCTGGACGAATCATGCGGGGCTCATCATCTATAAAATCAAAAATATCCTTATTGTCCCAAGTATGATTACCAAGTGTAATACCATGTACTCCCCAGTTGAAAAACTCATTTGCAATTGCACCGGTAATGCCACGACCTGCTGCCGCATTTTCACCATTCACAATCACCACATGTGGCTTATACTTCGATTTCAGGTAAGGTAAATTTTCCTTTAATGCCTTACGTCCCACGTTACCTACAATGTCACCAATAAACAAAACTTTCATTGATTACTGCCTCCTCAATTCCTGCAAAGTCCTCTTACTTCAAATGTGGAACCTTTGCAGGACTCTATCTCATGCTCCATGATGTATAGTTGCCTTTTAACAGGCTATCAACAGGAAAAGTGGCCCACTACTGCGGCCACTTTTCCGTAATGCTCTATTTTGCGTATTCAACCGCACGGGTTTCCCGGATGACGGTGACTTTGATGTGACCCGGATAGTCGAGTTCATTCTCAATCATCTTCGTGATGTCACGGGCTAAGCGGAAGGCTTCAGCATCATCGATCTTCTCAGGCTGTACCATAACGCGAACTTCGCGTCCGGCCTGAATGGCGTACGATTTCTCGACACCTTCGAAGGACTCTGAGATTTCTTCCAGCTTCTCCAGTCGTTTGATATACGTTTCCAGCGTTTCGCGGCGTGCGCCTGGTCTTGCTGCGGAGAGCGCATCTGCTGCGCCAACCAACATGGCAATGACCGAAGTCGCTTCGCAATCTCCGTGATGGGACGCGATACTGTTGATTACAACCGGATGTTCTTTGTATTTCTTCGCCAGTTCCACGCCAATTTCGACGTGTGATCCTTCCACTTCGTGATCCAGCGCTTTACCGATGTCATGCAATAGACCTGCACGTCTTGCCAGAGTTACGTCTTCTCCGAGTTCGCCAGCCATCAATCCAGCCAGATAAGCGACTTCCATGGAATGTTTCAAGACGTTCTGACCGTAACTTGTACGGAACTTCAACCGGCCCAAAATTTTGATCAGATCCGGATGCAGACCATGCACGCCCACTTCAAAGGTAGCTTGCTCACCGTATTCACGGATGCGCTCATCCACTTCTTTGCGGGATTTCTCAACCATCTCTTCAATCCGTGCCGGGTGAATACGTCCATCAGCCACCAGTTTCTCCAGGGCAGTACGGGCGATCTCACGGCGAATCGGGTCAAAGCCCGACAGAATAACAGCTTCTGGCGTATCATCGATAATGAGGTCAATCCCTGTAAGGGTTTCAAGCGCACGGATGTTACGTCCTTCACGACCGATAATCCGGCCTTTCATTTCTTCATTTGGCAGGGTAACAACAGATACCGTTGTTTCCGCTACGTGGTCAGCCGCACAACGTTGGATGGCGAGTGTAATAATCTCGCGGGACTTTTTGTCCGCTTCTTCCTTCGCTTGTTGTTCAATGTCCTTGATCATTTGAGCCGTCTCATGACGAACTTCCTGTTCTACGTTGGACAGTATGATACTGCGTGCGTCTTCCATGGTGAGGTTGGATATACGTTCCAACTCTGTCACCTGGTTTTTGTAAATCATTTCGATCTGCTGCTGAGTCTCATCAATTCGTTTCTCTTTGTTAGCCACTTGCTCTTCTTTACGTTCGAGTGATTCCAATTTTTTATCCAGCGACTCTTCTTTTTGCAACAATCGTCTTTCTTGTCGTTGAATTTCATTCCGACGTTCACGAGTGTCTTTTTCAGCTTCAGCGCGAATGCGATGGATTTCGTCCTTCGCCTCCAGCACCGTTTCTTTCTTCAGTGCTTCTGCCTCTTTCTTCGCGTTCTCCACGATTTGTACGGCAGCTTGTTCCGCACTAGAGATTTTAGCCTCTGCAAGAGATTTGCGAATAAAATATCCTACTCCGAACCCAATGAATAGCGCGGCTGCAACGAGAGCGATCGTGATTGCAATTTCCATACTGTTCACCTCCTCGTTGGTTCCTCCAAGGCATTCCTTGGGTCAATTTGCAGTTTTCAAACCTTACATATGTTTGGGAATAACGAATACTCACGGCGATCCCCCGCCGATTTTCATTTCACATGTACATGTTTCCACGTACTATTCACTGTTTCCAGCGAACCCATAATTAAGAATGGTATAAATCTTAAGAAACCGAAACCGCTTTTTTGGAAGGAAAAAGGGTTGTCCATTTCTTACAGACTCATGTCCATTTTAGTATTTGACGAAAGAAATTGTCAAGAGAATGCAGTATAGAGACTCTAGTCTGCTAATCCCATAACAACGCTTCGTCATCTTCAGGGTCCCCAGCCTCATCTTCTTCAATTAAACAATTCACGACCTTGCGCACCATATCCATTGAAAAACCACGTCTCATTAGGAAGGGAAGCGTTTTATTTTTCTTCTCTTTGACGTCCCCTTTGACCTGATTCCATTTTTTGCGTCCTGCACTCAAGGCAGTCTCAAATTCCGCATCTGTACTGATCCCTTCTAGTGCCTCAACAATGAGATCATTGGCAATGCCCTTTTGACGCAGCTCTTGCCTTATCCACAGTTTTCCCTTCCGCTTGCCCTCCATACGCTGTCTTGTCCATTCCTTCGCAAATAGATCGTCATCCACCAGGTTCTCCCGCTCAAGCCGATCCAGCGCCTCTTCAATCAAAGGTGCAGCAAACTCCTTCTGACGAAGTTTCTGACTTAATTCATGGCGCGTACGTGGCTTATGTTCCAAAAAACGCAGAGACTGTGCATACGTCCGCTGTCGCTCATCAGCTACAATGATTTCCTCCAGATCCTTCTTCATAAACGTATTACCTTGAGTCATCCTGTATTTAATCATCACATCTTCAAGAACCGTAATGGAGTGGTTGCCAAAAGTGATTCGATAACGAGCTTGCCTGCTCTTCGTTCGTTCTACACGTGTAATAATCAGTTCTTCGTTGTCCGGAAATTGGGATAGGCCGTCCTGTTCTGCTTCTTCATATAAATCCTCGTCATGTTGATCCATTCTGGTCTCCCCTTTCATAACATTTTCATTCTGACTACGCCAAGCACATCTTCACATAAGACATAGAACACTAATAATACAAAAGACCGGGAACTCTGCCCGGCCTTTACTCCACAGTTAGCGTGCCAACAGCCCCTGTCCATTGGGACAGGGGCTGTTGGACAGCACGAGTACCCCACTACAATCCATTATCCAGATTGATCCAAGCTCAATCAGATAAGTTTACGGAGTCCAGTGGGGAACACCCTCAGGATCCTCCCTACAAGGGAGGTTTTGAGAGATTACTCGTTGATTTCAAACAATTCTTGTTCTTCTGCTGCTTCTTTTTGTTGCTCTTCACTCGTTGGCGCAGGAACTGCAGTAACCAAGTTACTGGCTACACGAATTTTTTGTTCAATGATGTCAGCAATATCTTTATGCTCTTTCATGAACTGCTTGGCGTTCTCACGACCTTGTCCTAAACGCTCGCCTTCGTAGGAGTACCATGCACCACTTTTATTAACGATGTCCAGCTCTGTACCAATGTCAATGATACTGCCTTCTCTCGAAATACCCTCGCCATACATGATATCCACTTCCGCTTGTTTAAACGGAGGTGCCACTTTGTTTTTCACAACTTTAATACGAGTACGGTTACCAATCATGTCATTGCCTGATTTGATACTCTCAATACGACGCACATCCAGACGTACTGTGGAATAAAACTTCAGAGCACGACCACCAGGTGTTGTTTCCGGGTTACCAAACATAACGCCGACTTTCTCACGAAGCTGGTTAATGAAGATTGCGATTGTTTTGGATTTGCTGATTGCACCAGACAGTTTACGCAGCGCCTGAGACATCAAACGCGCTTGCAAACCAACGTGTGAATCACCCATTTCGCCTTCAATCTCTGCTTTTGGAACCAATGCGGCTACAGAGTCAATAACGACGATATCTACTGCACCACTGCGTACAAGAGCTTCTGCAATTTCCAGCCCTTGCTCACCCGTATCTGGCTGAGACAGAAGCAATTCATCAATATTAACACCAAGTTTGCTTGCGTATTGTGGGTCAAGAGCATGCTCGGCATCGATAAATGCAGCTTGTCCACCCGCTCTTTGTACTTCAGCGATAGCATGCAATGCTACGGTTGTTTTACCAGAGGATTCGGGTCCATATATTTCAACAATACGGCCTTTAGGCAAGCCGCCTGTTCCTAATGCAATATCCAAAGCCAAGGAACCGCTGGGAATAATTTCCACATTCATATGAGTGGACTCACCCAGTTTCATGATGGATCCTTTACCAAATTGCTTCTCTATTTGACGGAGCGCCATATCAAGCGCGGCACGACGGTCTGACAATAAGCTCACACCCTTTACTGTTTATAAGATAATAATACCTTGTTTTAACACGTTTGCCAAGCTTTTTTTCGAACATACATTCGTTTTTTTTGTAAAGGCCGAGGCGCCTCTTCCTCAAGGAAACTTTCCATTAAACAGAAAAAAGAACCGTAAACAAGGCTTTAAAGCCTAATTCTACGGTTCTTCCGTCTTCCTTAATTATACTTGCTTGGAACTGTAAATGCAATTGAAGCTATTAACTAATCAATCCATCGCCACAAGTTTTTGCCATAAGCGATAGAGAATCGCTTTGGCTGAACGAATGCGAACCGTCTCACGATTACCATTAATACGCAGCTCATGAATTTCCGTCTCTTTTCCACGTTCGGCAAGAGCGATGAAGACAAGTCCGGGTGGTTTGCGTTCCGAATATCCCGGTCCAGCTACACCGGTAACAGCCAGGCCAAAATCAGCATCGCCAATCATGCGGATCTGCTCAGCAAGTACTTTTGCAACCTCAGGACTTACCGCCCCAGGTGCATCTTCACCTTCCAGATAATCATGAGGCACATTCAGCAGCTTTTCTTTAATTTCATTGGAGTAACAAACAATTCCACCTTTGAGCATTGACGCACTTCCGGGTACAGAGGTCAGACTTTGCATGACAAGCCCTCCTGTACAGCTCTCAGCAGCGCTGAGCGTCAGCCCCATGTCAGACATCATGGTTACAATCGTGTACTCTATAGGCACATCCTCGTTCGCGTAGAGATGTTCTGTCAAACGCTCCCGAATCTGAACCTCCATCGCATCCAGCTTCAGCTTCGCCTCTCCCTCACTCGCAGCCTTTGTGGAGACACGTACCGTAACTTCGCCTTCGCTCGCGTAAGGAGCAATCGTAGGGTCTGTCTGCGCGTCAATCAGATCCAGAAGTCGATCTTCAAGAGCAGATTCACCAATACCTGCGAATTTGAGCATTCGGGAATAGATCGGCATCTCTTCTGTGAGTACATGCTGGAACAGCCAAGGTTTGACTTCCTGTTCAAACATTGGAATCAGCTCTTTAGGTGGTCCAGGCATCACAACATAATATTTGTCATTGTCAGAAATCGCATTTCCTGCCGCAAGGCCTGTTTCGTTGGCCAGAGGTGTTCCGCCATCAATAACGATCGCCTGACGTCGGTTATTCTCTGTCATGTCCACATTACGATCTCTGAAAAAGCTCTCAATTTTGTCCATAGCCATTCGATCTGTATGCAGTTTCCGGTTAAGAACAGCTGCGAGCGCATCCTTGGTCAGATCATCTTGGGTAGGTCCGATGCCACCGGAAAATAAAATAACGTCTGCACGGCTCTGCGCAATGCGAATAGCTTCACTAAGCCGGTTCAGGTTATCCCCAACCACCGTTTGGAAATATACATCGATCCCCATCGCAGCCAATTCACGGGATAGGTATCTGGCATTGGTATTGACGATTTGTCCAAGCAGTAGCTCTGTGCCAACTGCAATGATTTCTGCCTTCATTGAGCATCCTCCTGTACACGTGGTGAGTGATCAAAGGGCAATAGGATAATTTCCTATTGCCCCTGACCCAATGCTTCCTTCATGATTACCCATTTAAGAACAAACCATTATGCTTTTGTAAAATGAAGCAGGTTTTTGTTTTTGATAAAGTAATCGATACCCGACCAGATGGTAATAAGCGCTGCTGCCCATACCGCGATAATATCGACGTGAATACCCGTGTATGAAAACGGGAAATTGTTCAACAGCAACAGCACAATCGCCACAATCTGCACTACAGTCTTCAGCTTGCCCCAAGCACTGGCGGCAACAACCGAACCATCCAGCAATGCAATTTGACGCAAGCCGGTAACTGCAAATTCACGACTAATAATCACAACTGCAATCCAGGAATCCAGCTTGCCCATCTCCACAAGCGAGATCAAAACTGCAGTAACCAGCAGCTTGTCTGCGAGTGGATCGAGCAGTTTCCCCAGATTGGTAACCATGTTATTTTTCCGCGCAAGGTATCCGTCAATTCCATCTGTGCTTGCGGCGATGATAAAAATAACAGCAGCAATCAGTTGATTATACGGAAGCGACAAGCTTCCAAGCTGCAACGGCTCTGGATAAAATGGAAAATCCACGAGCAGGAACACCATCAAAAAAGGGATTAAGCAAATTCGTGCAAGCGTAATCCGGTTGGGTAAATTCACAAGACGCCCTCCCTCATATCCTCCATTACTCCAAACAATCATCATAATCCCGTTATCATCATCCGGAACATGAAATGTACAAGTTTCAATGTCAATCCATATTAACATGATCCCACTATGTAGAAACGCAAAAAATAAAGTCAACCGCTCAAAAGCAAAACGCTTTAAACGTTCCGGTGACTTCCAGAAGATGTACTGCTTTTCACAAAGTCAGCAAACGATGAGGACTGGACTTGATGCTTGACTGCCAGCAATGCACACTTAGTATAATATACGCCCAATACCGTGTCAAAAAACACGTTGGCTACAGAAAGGCCATATTATTTGAAATTTGTATATTGCAAATCCAGAGGCAGGTTAGCACCATTTAACAGCTGCATGACAGCTTGCAAATCATTTTTACTCTTACCAGTTACCCGGAGTTGGTCTCCCTGAATCTGACTCTTCACCTTCATCTTGGAATCCCGAATCAGGATATTGATTTTCTTGGCGATGTCCTGATCAATCCCCTGTTTAAAATTCAGACGCTGGCGGACTGTACCAGAAGACGCTGGCTCTACCTTTGCGTAATCGATGTTTTTCAATGGTAGACCACGCTTCGCCATTTTGGATTGCAGCACGTCAATGACAGCCTTGAGTTTGGTCTCATCATCAGATACGATCGTTAACGCATCCTTATCCAGTTTCAGGCTGCTCTTGCTGCCCTTGAAGTCATAACGAGTGCCAATTTCCTTCTCGGTTTGTGTAACGGCATTTGTCAGTTCTTGCAAGTCCATTTTGGACACGATATCAAATGAATTTTCTGAGCTCAAACCAGTCACCCTTTCAGTTAATCGTATGTTCTGTAACATTATAGAGGATACCTTAAGCAAAAGTCTAATTTCAAGCTGTTTACACAAAGAAAAAAAGCATTTTTGGCTTCCACTTGAAGTGGCTGCCAAAAATGCTTTGCTGGTCCAGCTTCCAACTAATAGCGGCTGCGGTTGGGCTGTCTGAACATATCGAGCACACCCAAAAGTACATGTGCAAGTCCAAAACCCAATATTCCGTAACCCCAAGCACTTGGAGTCAGGTAATAACCCAGGAGGCTGACAATGATCCCTAAACCTGTTACGATCCAGCTGACTGTCACAGCCATCCACCTCACTTCACCAAAAGTTAACTGCAAGTTAAGACACGATTATTGTCTCCTGCAGTTGACCGGGTTATTCGCTACCCGTGGTACCCCCTGTAGCATCCGTTGATCCATTTTCAACACCTGTGGAAGAAGTAGTGCTACTACTGTCTTCACCAAGCTTCAAACGGATCCGATTGGTCGCCTTGCCATCCGTAACAACTTGCCCGCCAACTTCAATCGTGGTCGCTGCAGCGTAACCAGACTTAATATACATGCCTACACTATCCAACTCAAAGGTATAGCTGTCACCTTCGGCTGTGTTACCATACTCCAACTTCTCTCCACTGGAGTTTTCGCCTTTATACACTTCCAGCCAGCTATTACCTGTTGCTTTGATCGTAACCGTTACAGGTTGCCCTGCACTACCGTTAACTTTAAAGTTCGTAATATTCCCTGATTTCCCATCTTCTGCAACAGTCACATTAGACGGTGAATTGTCAGTTGGTTTTTCCTCAGTTTCATCCGTCTGTCCGTCCGTTTGACCATCAGTTTGACCATCAGTTTGGCCATCAGTTTGACCGTCCGTCTGTCCTTCTGTGTCAGTACCGCCACCGTTACCGCCAGCGTCGCCTTCACCAGTACCGTCAGTACCTGAATCTGTCGCAGGCGGATTAGATGCCTGTCCGTTGTCGGCAGGTTGATCCGGTTTATCTTCAGGCTGTTGTTGACTGTCTGTAATTTTGACTGAATCAAGCCCCTGATTATCTGATTCATCACCATTGTTATACACCACGTATACATACAACAGCACTACGATCAAAACAGGGAATGTCCACATCAGCGCAACAGACATCCACCGATTACTTCGCTCAACCGGACGGCTGGAACGCTTCTGAATAACCGGTTCCATCGTTGCTTCCGTCTCTTCTGCGGGTACGTCTTTTTTGTGTCCCTCCAGCAGCTCATCAGGGTTCAGTCCCACAGTCTCCGCATAGGTTTTGATGAAAGCACGCACATAGAAGCTGCCCGGCAGCACTTTATAGTCTCCTGCTTCTATGGCCTCCAGATACCTCTTGCGAATTTTTGTCATTTCCTGTACATCGTCAAGACTCATCCC
Organism: Paenibacillus sp. SRL342; assembly: GCF_984798905.1. NCBI lineage: Bacteria > Bacillati > Bacillota > Bacilli > Caryophanales > Paenibacillaceae > Paenibacillus > Paenibacillus sp. SRL342. The sequence continues at coordinate 2,596,891 of NZ_OZ481790.1, read as the reverse complement.
TTTTTGCAGCCGGGCCTCCCTTAACTGCTGACCCAGTTCAGACATGCCATCTCCTCCTTATGTTTATCTCTTGAGTTGTTGCTAATCTATTCCATGATTCCGTACGGTTCCTTACAATTCATCGGTGTAGCTAGCCGTAAACGTATCATAAATAATTTCTTCATTCGGATTGTTGCGAAGTTCAATTATAATATCAAAATCATTAAAATCATATTCGGATTCCTGAACAAAAATATCCGGATGTTCAATAACTTTGGTGCTAGGCATGGACATAATATCCTGCAACAAATTGTAATGCCGCTCACTTGAACGAATCGTACTTACAATTCCGTCGATAATGAACACATTGTTCGGGTTCAATTCGTCTTCGGACATTTGACTCCTTATCGTCTGACGAAGAAGTGTGGAGGAAACAAACGTCCATCGCTTCATTGCACATACGCTGCCCGCAATAATAGACTCCGTTTTGCCAACACGAGGCATTCCGCGCAAACCGATGACCTGATTGCCTTCCCTCTTAAATACTTCACCCAAAAAGTCCACAAGTAACCCAAGTTCATCTCGTGTGAAACGAAATGTCTTGCGATCATCCGAGTCACGGTCAATGTATCTGCCATGACGCACGGCCAGAATATCCACCAATTTAGGTTGACGCAAAGCCGAGACGGTGATGCTGTTTACTTTGCCAAGCATTTCACCAAGCAAACGGATCTTTTCATCATCATCCGATTCAAGCAGCATGCCTCGAGTTTTGCCTTCAACACCGTTAATGGTCAATATATTCACTTCAAGCATCCCCAGCATAGAGGCAATATCGCCTAACAAACCAGGTCTGTTCTTATGTATTTTATATTCCATGTACCATTGTTTAGATTCCATTTCAACACCCCGTAATGCATTATTCCACATTATTCGACAGCAACAGAACGTGTCCACTGGACAACAATCTGAGACATCTTCTAAAAATGGGTCACGTTAATGATATATAAAATGAAAATGAATTACAAGAACAGCTCTGTAATCCGTTTGTAATCATTAGAGAAAAGCCCCCTTGCGGGAGCTCTTCATCTGTAATCTTATGCGTTTTGTTTGGCCAATTTGACCATCAGGGTCGCAATCGTACGACGCTCATCTGCATCGCCGACATCCCATAACTCTTTCAATGCCCGGTTGGAATGGTTCGCCGGATCGACTTTCTCATCAAGGAAGTCGCCGATTTCATACGCAAGTTTGTTGATGGTTTCTTCACTCATCCCCATCTTCTCTGCTTGCAGTACGCGGTCACCCAGGAACTTCTTCCATGTGTCAAAACTGGAGAGCACTGTTTTTTCTGTTGACATGATAAATCCTCCTTAGATGACGCATGAGATTTAAAATCAACAGTTGTAATATGTGCTTTCGAGACATTTTATATACGAGCAATTTGAAAATAATCCGGAAGACGGCCGCTTCTCGGCAACCTTCACCTGTTTCGTTCATAGCCAGTCAAGTTTTCTTGCTTTTTTACGTTAACCAACCGCCATTTGGACTGATGATCTGCCCATTGATATAACCCGATTCAGGGAGGGCCAGAAAATAAACCAGTGATGAGATTTCATCAGGTTGAGCAAGCCTTCCTGCCGGAATTTCCTCTTCCAGCATCTTCAGTTCACTCTGATCCAGATGGTTCAGCATGGATGTCTGAACGGCTCCAGGAGCAACGGCATTTACGGTTACTCCGGAAGGTGCGAGTTCTTTCGCAAGCGCTTTGGTGAATGCATTCACCCCACCCTTGGTTGTGGAATACAGCACCTCACAAGAAGCACCAGACAGTCCCCAGATTGACGATACATTAATGATTCGGCCATACCTTTGGGAGATCATGTGAGGCATCATTTCCTGTGTACACATAAACGTGCCTTTGAGGTTAATCGCCATCACTTCATCCCAGATCTCCTCTGTAACATCAGCCAACATTCCGTAGTGTGAGATTCCTGCATTGTTCACAAGAATATCAGGCATAAGATTATGCGACTCGAGCTTCTCACGCATGCGCTCAATCTGTTCACGGCTGCGAAGATCCGCAGACACGGTCATGATTTTTCCACTGCCCTGTTCCATGCACCGTCTAGCGGCTTCATTCGCTGCTTCATGCGATTTCATATAGTGTATAACAACATTCATTCCCACTCTGGCGAAGCGTTCTGCGATCGCCGCTCCAATACCACCGCTTGCGCCAGTTACCAGTACAGTCATTTCCCCGATTGCCTTCAATTGTCCTGTTCCCCTCTCCATATCAAGGACTCACGACTAGCGATACAGCCAGTTGATCCCAGCGAATATGCTCTCTCAGTCTGAGATTTACATCTTCCAGTGTAATCGATTCATAGAGCGGGAGCATATTGAAAAACTCACCGCCACGGAATTGCTGACGTGTAAATTCATGCGCAATGTTCTCCGGAGAATTGAGCATACGCAAATATCCGCCTATTTTCTTTTTGCGTGCACGTTCAAAATCTGTGGATTCGAACCCTTTTTCTACAATGGCATCCACTTCTTCACGTATACGCGCAAGCAGTTGATCCGGGTCTTTTGTATCACCACCAATGGCTGAAAACGCATATTGCGGCGAACTGTTATACTCATGTCCAAAGCTGTCCGAGATCAGATCTTCATCGTAGAGCTTCTGGAATAATCGTGTGCTTGAGCCAAACAAAAGATCCATCATCAGCTGCGTGGTCATATCTCGCCGTAACAATTGTTCCCCGGTAAGTCCAACGTCCGTCTCCTTGAATCCAAACAGACATTTGGGCAGTGAAACAGCCAGTTTTGCTTCCCGTCTGGCTTCTCCTACCTGCTCAGGCTCCGGTTCGAAGAAACGTTGAATACTCCCCTGTGGCTTATAATCCTTCTGCTCCTGGTTCGATCGAACCATATCAATAACTTCTTGTGGATCTACACCACCCACCACAAACAAGAGCATGTTACTCGGGTGATAGAAGGTGTTATAACACTCATATAACATCTCTTTGGTGATTGTACGGATGGACTCCACCGTTCCTGCAATATCGATATGCACTGGATGTTTCTGATACATGGCCTCAATCAATCCAAAATAAACACGCCAATCCGGATTGTCAGCATACATATCAATTTCCTGTCCGATAATGCCTTTTTCCTTTTCAACATTTTGATCCGTGAAGTAAGGATTTTGCACAAAGTCGACTAATGTTTGTATATTTTCATTCACATATTCAGTCGCTGAAAACAAATAAACCGTCTGATCAAAGCTCGTAAATGCGTTAGCTGAAGCACCATGAGACGCAAACGTGGCAAAAATATCTCCTGTTGGTTCTTCGAACATTTTATGCTCGAGGAAATGAGCAATCCCATCCGGAACCTTCACTTCTTCCTTTCCTTCAACCTGAAAATGATTATCCACCGATCCATACTTGGTTGCAAACGTAGCATACGTTTTCTGGAATCCCGGTTTAGGCAAAATATAGACATGCAGTCCGTTATCCATTACTTCGTAATATAGTGTCTCCTGCAAATGCTCATACCGAATGCTCTCCACCGATTATTCCTCCTTCTCATCCCGCAAGAAATAAATCGTATCCAGGCGGAATTGTTCTGCCGCCTCACGCACATCTTCCTTGCTAATATGTTCTACCTGAGCCAACAATTCTTCAGCCGTTCTCTCTTTGCCGGACAACTGTCGATTGAAGTCATAAGCGATCATCTCAAAAGCAGAATCCTGCATTTCCTTAAGCAGGTTACGGATCATTGCTTTGGTCTGGGACATTTCCAGATCACTGATTGTACCACTTTTCATTTCTTCCAGCTGCTGCTTGATGATAGTGACAGCCTTCTCATAATTAGGGATTTCAATCCCGGATTGAATCGTTGCAATACCCTTATGTCCGTCATAACGCGAAGACGCGTAATACGCCAGACTTTCTTTTTCACGAACATTGACAAACAGTTTGGAATGAGGATAACCACCGAGAATCCCGTTGTACATTAGTGCTGCGGCATACTGAGGATCTCCATAAGTGATAGATGTACGGAGTCCCATATTGAGTTTTCCCTGACTCACATTCAGTCGCTCCACAACGGTCTCCACTTCCTTATCTCCTCGAACCGCTGCCTGTGTCTGATAATCAGAGGAGGACGTTCGATCTACATTGAAATGACGCTGAACAAGGTTCTCGACCTCCTCCAGTGTCGTATCCCCTACCACGTATAGATCCATACTCGCCTTTTGCAGCCACTCCTGATAAGACGCAGTCAGTGTGTCAGGCTCGATTCCGGGCAGAGCCTTTCGCTCACCCAGTGGGTGAAGACGGTACGGCTCGTTCTTGCACATTTCCTCAATACTGCGTTCAGCGGCATAGCGCATTTTATCATTCACGATGGACTCCAGCTTTTTACGAACAGTCTCTCGCTCTGCTTGTACATAAGACGTCCTGAAATGTCCATTCTCCTGTGCAGGTCGTGTAAGAACCTCTCCAAGGAAGGCAAATGAACGATCCAGTAGCTGCTCATCCCCTCCAACAAAGGAATCATTAATGGTATCCATTCGGAACTGTACAATCTGATAATCCCCGCGTTTATAGACATCAAAACCAAAACCTGCTCCATACAGATGCTCCAGTTGCTCACGAAATTGCGTTGTTTCCGGATAGGACTCCGTGCCGCGTCGCAGAACAAAAGGTGTCAGCGCTACTTTGGTTACTGTATCTTCCCGTAAGGGAACTCCTGCATATAGCGATATAGCAAACGTTTTGAAACGTTTAGTCGGAAGCACATGTATACGAAACTCTCTCTTGTTACCTCGTTCGAATCCTGATGTATTCAAATGTCAAAACCCCTTTACGGCGTCATTTATCATGCAATCGTATTATGCTAAACGTAACAACCATTTTAACCCATTCAAAAGGCAAGAAGCAACCGAAGTCACGCCTTCTGGTTGCTTCCAACATCATCACATACAAAAGATATGCTGTCCGATTGTTTTCACTTGCGGGCGGGTCCAGATCCATTTGGATGTTGCTGTCTTCGGGTTAAAATAATAGAGACATCCACCGGACGGATCCCATCCATTCAGGGCTTGCTCAACTGCCTTTTTGGCTTGTGCGTTCGGTTCCAGATAGATCTGTCCGTCCGCTACAGCCGTAAATGCGCCTGGTTGAAAAATTACACCAGAAGGTGTACTTGGAAAACTTGGTGAATTTACGCGATTCAAAATTACTGCTGCTACTGCGACTTGACCTTCAAACGGTTCACCCCGGGCTTCACCATATACAGCGTTAGCCATAATCTTGAGTTCATTCTCTGAGAGACCAAGGGCATTGGCAGATCCCATATTATCTTGCTCTTTATCTGCCGTATTGTTGCTGCCTCCACCCCCACCTGAGGACTCCTTGTGTAGCGGCGGCTCTGTTGGCGACCATTTAGTTGACGCATTGTACAGCTTGAGCTTGGTCTCAGCTCCAACCACACCATCTGCCTTCATGCCAAACTCGGATTGAAACCATTTAACGGATTTCAGTGTGCTGCTGCCAAAATTACTGTCGATTTTACCATTGTAAAATCCCAGGTACTTCAGACGCCCCTGAAGCTCATATACATCCTGACCATAACTTCCATATTTCACTGTATTGCTGCTAAACGTAGGCAAGGCCTTTTCTTCTACCTGCGGTGTACGCTCGGCTGAACTTTCAGTTGCTGTATTCCCAGGAAGCAAATAACGAATTCCCAATGCGGATATCAGCAAAATAGCAGTGAAAAGCCATAGGTTCATTTTTCGCATCGACTGTGCTCTACCTTTCTCTTGTGGGATTAACAGAATCGCTAAGGTTATTATGACAAGCCTGCTTGTTTCCTATGCACCAAATCATCCGATCTTTGGAGTAGATGGCAAAACTTCAGTCTACTGAGCAAGCAAAAAGCCCTCAACCAATACGGTTGAGGGCTTAAACGATTCGTTGTAACCATGTTACATGTTACACTACGAGCTTATTTTATTCTGCTGATACTGTTCAAGTGAAATCAGTACTTCCCTTGGTTTGCTACCCTCGTAAGGACCAATAACGCCCCGGGTTTCCATGGAGTCAATCAAACGTGCGGCACGGGTGTATCCTACTCGCATTCGACGTTGTAGCAGAGAAACAGACGCTTGCTTGGCCTCCAGAATAATCTGTACTGCCTTTTCGTATAACTCGTCCTGTACTTCATCTTCAGCCTGGATAGAGTCATCCACCTCAGGTACAAGGGACTCATCATACTGTGCTTCACCTTGACCACGTACGTAGTTTACAATATTCTCGACTTCTTCATCGCTCATAAATGCACCTTGTACACGAACCGGTTTTGATGCGCCCATTGGCATGAACAACATGTCTCCACGGCCCAACAGTTTCTCAGCCCCACCCATATCCAGAATCGTTCGGGAATCGACTTGGGAGGATACGCCGAAGGCAATCCGCGATGGAATGTTAGCCTTGATTACCCCGGTAATAACGTCAACAGAAGGACGTTGTGTGGCAATAATTAGATGGATTCCGGCTGCACGAGCCATCTGAGCAAGTCGTGCAATGGCATCCTCTACATCTCCGGCTGCAACCATCATCAGATCTGCAAGCTCATCCACAATGACAACGATATAAGGCAGAACAGCCGCAGGATTATCTTTCATCAGATTATTGTAACCCTCGACGTTACGTGTGCCTGATTTGGAGAACAGTTCATATCGTTTCTCCATCTCAACCACAATCTTTTTAAGAGCAAGTGACGCTCGTTTAGGATCAGTTACTACTGGTGCCATCAGATGTGGAATTCCGTTATATACGTTCAACTCAACCATCTTGGGATCGACCATCAGAAACTTCACTTCATCCGGCTTGGCTTTGTACAATATGCTGGTAATAATTCCGTTAATACACACCGACTTACCGGAACCTGTAGCACCCGCGACCAGCAAATGGGGCATACGAGCCAAGTTACCAATAATCGTCTGTCCCGAGATATCTCGGCCAAAGGCAATGGTCACTTTGGATTCTGCATCCTGGAACGTTGCTGTCTCCATTACTTCACGCATCGTTACAACCGATACTTCACCATTAGGTACTTCGATACCAATCGCAGACTTTCCGGGAATCGGTGCTTCCATCCGAATATCTTTTGCCGCCAGAGCCAACGCGATATCATCAGTTAGGCTGACAATTCTGCTGACTTTAACACCAATATCAGGTTGAATTTCATACCTTGTAACAGCAGGGCCCCGTACCACTTCAAGCACTTTGGCACGAACACCAAAACTCTCCAGTGTAGCTTCCAGCTTGCGTGCTGTCTGCATATAATCCTTCTGGTCACCCGCCTTGCCCCCATTGTTTGGCTTGGCAAGGAGACGGAATGATGGCAGCTTGTACGGCTTAGGAGGTGGCGGTGGTGGTTTCACCGGTTGTGTGTCCTGCCCTTCAGGAGTTGGAGTATCTGTTCCCTGCATTGCATCATTAGGTACTTCTTCTCCACTCTGAATCTCATCCACAGCATTCATCCCGTTTGTACCCGCATCGGATGCAGACCACTCCGTCTCTACCAGTTCATCCGTTATTTTAATGGCATGCTCGTCCTGTTGTACTACGTTTGGATCGGCCAGATTATCCGGGAAAGGATAAGCATCGTCCAGATCATCTTCAATGCTTGCCTCTTCTGTTCTGACGTGCTCGAAAAAGTCTCGAATGATCGGCGCTGAGTTAGGTTTAGCCTGAACAGGAACACGTGATGAAGCTGATTTGTTCACTACGTCTTCGGTCGCATCCTGCCACGCCTCTACATTGTGATCTTGTTCGGCGCGGTACACAATCTGTTCTGTTTCTGCCGAATCGACCTCATCCATTTCACGTCCTGATGTCGCCTGTTCCCGTTTAGCTCCCCATTTTCCGAAAAGTTGGAAGAATATGGGCGAGTTTCGTTTTGGCAGATGCTGTTCCTCTAATTCATCCTCATACTCGTCTTCGTCATCTTCAACAGGAACAGGGACCACTTTACGAGCGTTACCTTTTTTCCTTCCATCAGACGCTGAAGCAGAACGTACAGAGGGCCTCGACTCCAGCTTCTTGTACATCGAACTCCCGGCATCCCAAATCTTTGTACGGAATATTCGTATCAAATCCACATAAGATAGACTCGTAATCAGCATAAAACTGATGATAAACATGACAATCATGATGAGTCTCGCCCCAAGACTGCCGAACAGCCACAGGAAAAGAGCAAATTGCCCAGCTCCAAGATAACCACCGCTGATGTCCTTGTTAAGCATGGAGTCCCTCTCACCTGGCGCAGCAGGGGTTAGCAACTCGGTTTGCATATCATTATGTACCTGCGTAATCACAGCACCAGGCTCAAGCGCACCAACCGGAATGAGCTTCTGGTGCATTGCAGAAACAGTACTCATGAGAGTTAAAGCAAAGACCAGCAAAACAAGTCCTGTCTTGCGTGTGGTCCAGCCACTCGGCCATTTCCGGTGAATCATCACCATGAGACCATAATAAATACCAACAAGTGGAATCGCAAAATAAAACTTACCAAGCATCAGTCCGAACATCTTGGAAAGCGAACGTCCAACGGTGGCTTCACCCGATAATGCAATCACAGCAAGGGTTATAAGCACAATCCCGTATATCTCATATTTTAAAACGCCACTAAAACCAGCGCCCTTTTTTTTCCTCTTTTTTCTTCTGGCCAAAATCAGGTCACCCCCAGAAGAATATTATACCATACAAATATAATCCGTACATATGTTCTTTTTCTGCTCAATTTGTCTGAATTCGTCGTGTTATGCTGACCCCGAGTTACCAGAAAGCGGGATGGTTGAACCCGGCATATTGGCAGGATTGAGATAGGCTTCAAGTGGACAATCCAGCAATCGTACAATAACAGCTTCATTATCATTCACTGGTCTCACCTGCATTAATAATCCATTCATCTTGATCTCTCTCGTATCTTCACTCTCTTTCCACATGCCTGACCATAGTTGTTCAGGGGGCATCACGGTGTATAGTGTCATTGGGTATAACCTCCCGCTTGCAGGGTCTGTCTGTTGTCGCCTATGAGCTGATTTAACTGCGCAATGGCCTGACCAATGCCGCCAACTGCATCCATTAGTCCATATTTCACTGCATCTGCGCTTCCTACAGCTGTACCAATATCCCGGTTCAACTCACCGGTCTTAAACATCAGTTCCTTGAACATCTCTTCAGATATATTTGAATGTGAAGTGACGAAACGAACAACCCGTTCCTGCATTTTCTCCATGTACTCAAATGTCTGAGGTACACCAATGACAAGACCGTTCATCCGAATGGGATGGATCGTCATCGTGGCACTTCCAGCAATGAGAGAATACGTCGAAGCTACAGCGATCGGAACTCCAATGCTATGCCCGCCTCCAATGACCACAGTAACCGTAGGTTTGCTCAGAGAAGCAATCATCTCTGCAATAGCCAGACCCGCCTCTACATCTCCACCTACCGTGTTCAGAATGATCAGAATACCTTCAATACGCTGATTCTGCTCTGCAGCGACAAGCTGTGGAATAATATGCTCGTACTTTGTTGTTTTATTTTGTGGTGGCAAAATTAAATGCCCTTCCACCTGTCCAATAATGGTCATACAGAAGATGTTCGATTCGCCTGCTGGCGACTGTGTCTGCCCAAATTGCTGAATAGCCTCCGTCACGGGAGAGATGTCCTTCTCCTCCCTGATCGGCATTTCCGGTGCTTCAACCTCCGGCTGATTGGATTTTGACGCCTGCTTGTCATTCATACGTTCATTCATTTCATTAATCCCCTTCTCCAGAAACATTTAATGTATTTCCTTAGTATGGGGAATTTTCCAACCGCCTTATACCCGCAACATCAAATTGCCTCACATTGTGGCAATCTCCTTGAAAAACGCAAAAAAAGCCCCTTCTCTACGAGGAACCGTCCAATATTACTCGTAGAGAAGGGGCGACTGTGTGCCTGAATATATGTTTTTGCTTATTTTAAACTTCCATAATGATTGGCAAAATCATCGGTCTACGACGAGTTTGCTCATACAGGAAGCGTCCCAATGCATCTTTAACATTCGTTTTGAGTGAAGCCCACTCGTTAACGTTCTCACTCATCAACTTCTGCAATGTGCTGCTAACGATCCGGTTGGCCTCATCCAGTAGTCCTTCCGATTCACGTACATACACAAATCCGCGAGAGATGATGTCAGGACCGGAAACAATTTTTCCATCCTGTTTGCTCAGGGTTACCACAACAACAAGGATACCATCTTGTGACAACAATTTGCGGTCACGAAGTACAATGTTACCCACATCGCCTACACCCAAGCCATCGATCAACACATTACCTGCAGTAACTTTACCCGCTCTACGTGCTGCTCCACCTTGAATTTCAATCACTTCACCGATATCCGTGATGAAAATGTTCTCAGGTTCTACCCCTACAGATTCAGCAAGAACCGCGTGGCGACGCTGCATACGGAATTCACCGTGAATTGGCAAGAAGAATTTCGGTTTCATCAGGTTGAGCATCAGTTTCAGCTCTTCCTGGCTACCATGACCAGATACGTGGACGCCACTGTTAGCACCGCTGTAATGCACGTTAGCACCCAGACGGAACAGTTCATCAATCGTACGGCCTACATATTTTTCATTACCTGGAACTGGTGTTGCTGCGATAATAACGGTATCACCTGGCAGGATGTCCACTTTACGGTGTGTGGAACGAGCCATACGTGTCAGTGCTGACATTGGCTCTCCTTGACTTCCTGTACAGAGAATTACGACACGATCAGCTGCCATCTTACCTACTTCTTCAGGTTCAATGATCATGCCATCCGGAATCTCAAGATAACCCAGTTCTGAAGCAATACCAACCACATTCACCATGCTGCGTCCGATAACTGCAACTTTACGTCCAGTCACTTCTGCTGCATTGATCACTTGTTGGATACGGTGTACGTTGGAAGCAAATGTCGCTACAACAACACGTTGACTAGCTTTACGGAAGATATCTTCCAGAACGATACCCACATTTTTCTCCGATGGTGTGAATCCAGGTTTCTCAGCGTTTGTACTGTCGGACAACAGCGCTAACACGCCATTTGTTCCGATCTGTGCCATACGCTGAAGATCTGCATATTGACCATTGACTGGAGTATGGTCGAATTTGAAGTCACCTGTGTGAACAACTGCACCTTCCGGTGTTTCGACACATACACCAACAGAATCCGGAATACTATGGTTAGTAGCGAAGAACGATGCTTTCAGAACAGATCCAAGTTGGATCTCGGAATCAGCATCAATCAGAATACGTTTTGTTTCACCCAGCAGATTCGCTTCTTTCAACTTGTTTTCTACAAGTCCAAGCGTAAGTCTTGTTCCGTATACAGGAACATTCAGATGTTTGAGAACATATGGCAGACCACCAATGTGATCCTCATGTCCGTGAGTAAGGATAATTCCTCTTACTTTGTCACGGTTCTCAGTCAGGTAAGAAATGTCAGGGATGACAATATCAATACCAAGCATATCTTCTTCCGGGAATTTAAGACCAGCATCTACGACTACAATGTCGTTGGCGTATTGGATGACGTACATATTTTTACCAATCTCGCCTACGCCGCCCAAAGCAAAAATCATCAGTTTATCGTTATTATTTTTCTTAGACAAATGAATCTAAACCTCCTATGGTAGTTGGACGTCGTACCTTATTATTTATTGTAAGTTAAGAAAAGTAGTCTATACATCACATACCCACCTATCGGGATGAATGCAAAAGAACACCTTTATTCACGATATTTGGAAGAAGTTCTTCGAAGTTATTCCCTTTGACCAACAAGTTGGATTTGAAATTCCCTCTTAGCCGTTCCTTCCTTTTTCACCGCAAAGCTACACCACGAAACGATGTCGCTTTCAATTTCAAAAAAATACCGCACCCAGTCACTTGACATCATTATACATGATTAAAAACAAAAAAAACAAGTCACTCTCTCGTTAACCTGTAGGTTTCCCCTTAGCATTCGAAAAGAAACCTCACATTACTCGTAAAAAAAAGAACCGCAGCCTCTACGAAGAGGAGCGGTTCTTTTGCTGATCTGAAGGATATTCCCATGATTAATAAAATAGTCCATAAGCAGCCAAAATGATTACAAATTAAGCAAACCTTTGATATAAACCTGCTCCTCTTCCGTTGGCGGAATAAGGGGCAATCGTACAGAACCAACGTCTAGACCACGTAATGTCAGCGCATATTTCACCGCTACCGGGTTTGGTAGAGGCTGTGGACACTCAAACAGGCCTTTGAACACTGGGAACAACTGCTGATGAATCTGAGCAGCCTCAAGAGGTGCTCCGCCATAGAAGGCATCAATCATTTTCTTCATTTCTGCCCCTACGACATGACTGGCCACACTGACAATTCCATGTGCTCCAACCGCAATCGCTGGTAAGCCTGAAGCATCATCACCGGAATAGACTCTGAAATTCTCTGGAGCACTTGTTGCAATCAGCGTAACCTGCTCCATAGACGCACATTCCTTCGTAGCGACGATATTAGGTATCTGCGCAAGACGAAGTGTTGTCGCTGCTGACAGGCTGGTTACAGTCCGCCCAGGCACGTTGTAGAGCATAATTGGCAGCTTGGTAGAGCCTGCAATCGCTTCAAAATGTTTGAACAAACCTTCTTGGCTAGGTTTGTTATAATACGGAACTACCAACAATATGCCATCCACTCCGGCACGTTCAGCTTCCTGTGTCAAATGGATGGAATGTGCCGTGTTATTGCTTCCCGTTCCGGCTATAATTTTGCACCGACCGGCCGCATGTTTCACTGCAAATTCGAATAATTGAACTTTCTCAGTATCACTAAGTGTTGGAGACTCCCCTGTTGTTCCAGAAACCACAAGCGTCTCCGACTTTTGATCTGCAATCAGATAGTCGATTAGACGTGCCGTTTCCTCCCAATGAATCTCTCCTTGTTCATTGAACGGAGTGACCATTGCTGTAATCAATCTTCCAAAGTCCAATTCGATTCCTCCTTCAAAACAGGTTTGGCTCCTCTAACTTCAGTTATTTACAAATGAAGTTCGAATGAGGCGTGAAGTGCCCTCAGGGCCTGAACCATATCTTCTTTTTTTACGAGTACCCAGATCGTTGTATTCGAATCTGCCGATTGCAAGATCTGAATGTCTGCCAGTGTCAAGGACTCCACGATTCGAGCCATAATTCCAGGTACACCATTAATGCCTCCGCCAATGACGGACACTTTGGCACAACCGGACAAGCTTTGTGGCTTGAGACCTATCTCCTGCAATACCTGTATGGCTTTCTCGGAATCACTGTCAAAAACCGTATAGACAACTCCCGAGGGGGTAACATTAATAAAATCAACACTGATTGAATTCTCTGCCATGGTTTTGAACACTTTAAGTTGCAATCGATCTGCACCACCACCAGGCACATCCACCGTAATTTGCGTTACATTGCTCACGTAGGCGATGCCTGTTACATAACGGTCAACAATGCCTGTCTGCACATCCTGAAATCCTTCCGGATGCGTAACCAGCGTTCCTTCCGTGTCTGCAAAAGTAGATCTTACCCGCACTGGAATTTGGGATTGCATCGCAATCTCAACCGCACGTGGATGGATTACCTTGGCCCCGTGGTGGGCCATGTTACAGATCTCTGCATAACTCACAACAGTCAGTGGACGTGCATCCTCAACAATTCGCGGATCAGCGGTAAGTATCCCGTTCACATCTGTGTAGATATCCACCATTTCAGCACGTAATGCTGCACCGAGAGCTGTAGCAGACGTATCACTTCCCCCACGACCCAATGTCGTGAAGTCTCCGTTCTCTGTCTGCCCCTGGAATCCGGTTACAACAACGACACGGCCGAGCTGAAGCTGCTCCAACACACGAACAGGACGGACATCCAATATCCGGGCATTCCCGAAATTGTCGTCCGTCACAAAACCTGCTTGTGCGCCGGTCAGCACTGTAGTTGGAATGCCTTCATGTTCGAGTAAACTGCTCAACGTTGTCGCAGATATGATTTCACCACAGCACAGCAGTAAATCCTTTTCGCGTGCGGATAGTGCGTTTCCGTTCTGTGCAGCCCAGTCCAGCAATGTATCAGTCGCATATGGCTCGCCGCGGCGGCCCATCGCAGACACAACGATGACCAGACTCAATCCTGCTTCAAGTTCACGTTTAACGTGACGGAGCACATGCTCTCTCGCCTGAACAGTGGAGAGAGACGTGCCTCCGAATTTCTGTACCATGATACGCATCTTTATTCCTCCATTTGTGTACGCAAGAAGACTGGACACGGGTCAAATCAACAAATGGATCACTCTAGGGAGCGTTCTGATGCGATAATTTCAGCATTTTATACGAGGTCATGACGCATACATTCACAATAGACCTCTCCCGCTTGCTTAACCTGTACTGCCCGCAAGCAGGAATGCCTTATATACAGGAACGTGGACATAGTAGCTGTTCAATCCAGCATATCGTCCCCCATGATTTTCTTTGTCTCTCGAACCCCTTCATTTCTCCAAGCGCATAAACGTTGTCACCGAATCATTGTTCCATCAAGCCTGTGAAGAACGCTCCACAATCATCGGCTGCAACTGTTTGCCCTCAAGAGCACTCCAGCAAGCCTCTGGAATCAATTCCATTTTGGCGACTAACGAGTTTGGTTTTTTCATTGGATCGTCCTGCCCAAATGGCACAAAATACAAATATTTGGCCACGAGCAATTTGGCGATATTCGCAGCATTCAAGCCCAGACCGTCATTCGTGGAAATCGCGAGCACAAGCGGACGCTGATTGCGCATCTGCGCTTTGGCGGCCATTAGCACTGGACTGTCGGTCATCGCATTAGCCAGCTTGCTTGTTGTATTCCCTGTGCATGGAGCAATCACCAGCACATCAAGCAACTTGGAAGGCCCTAATGGCTCCGCTTCAACAATTGTAGAAATGATATCATTACCTGTTATATCTTTCAACTGTTTTTGCCAATTTTGCGCCGTACCAAAGCGTGTATCCGTCGTCAGAACCGAATTCGAAATAATCGGAATGACGTTGGCACCTTCAGCTACGAAGCGGCTAATTACCGGCATAACCTCTTCAAACGTACAATGAGAACCCGTAATTGCATAACCTACCGTTTTTCCCTGCCAGTTCATGATTTAACCTCCCGTGCGTTCTGTTCTTCCAAAAGCAAACGGATCAACGCGTCGGCAATAATGCCGCCAGCCGTTTTGGGAGCAACAATGCCGGGGAGGCCAGGCGCAAGTAGCGCTTTGATACCGCGTTTGTCAGCATACCTGAAATCACAGCCGCCAGGAGCGGATGCGAGGTCGATAATGACAGCCTTTTGCGGCATTCTGGACAGGATTTGTGCTGTGATTATCATAGTCGGTATCGTATTAAAAAGCAAGTCAACTTCCCCGGTTTGAGCGGCCAAATCCGTTGTCATGAAAGGCTTCCAGCCCATTATTGTAGCGCGGGCAGCATCCTCTTCCCGCCTGATTCCCACCCGTACATTTGCTCCAAGTCCCTGCAATGTTTTGGCCATTGTGAATCCTGTTCGACCAATGCCAAGCACAATGCATTCCGAACCATGGATTGTGAAGTCCGTCTCCCGAATAGCTATGGCGATGGCTCCCTCAGCTGTTGGAATAGAGTTGTAAAGTGCAATATCATCACGATCAAGTACTTCAACAAGTCGCAGCCCATTTTCAAGACAAAGTTCGCGCAGGAACGGCTTTGCCATACCTGTGAACACAATACAATGCTCTGGTAATGCTGCAATATGTTCCTTTTTCAAATAGATCGGTGTGTCACTGAATGAAGTACTTACTTTCCCCTGATCATCGCAACCGACGACAGGCAGTACCAGTACATCTGCGGAAGCAAACACTTCGTCCTCCAGTTCCTGGTGCTCAATCCCTGGAATGGAACGCTCTATTTTATCGAAACCCACCACACTTACCGTTGCATCCAGCTCAGCGCACTTTTGAATGACTTCAAGCTGCCGCGCATCTCCGCCCAGGACTACAATCCGGACTCCGGTCAGCATCGGGACGTCACTCCTTTCACCACATGTATGCCTTATCGTATGCAAGGGCCCACAGGGGGGTGAAAACAATAATTGCATTCCACCGTCCGTTTCTCGAATGTAAAAAAGAGCCGCCCCTGTCAGGGACGACTCTAAAGAATGGGTATATTTACGCTGCTTATTTCCCGGTATGACCAAATCCGCCTTCGCCACGTACCGTTTCCGAAAGTTCATTCACTTCCGTCAATTCAACCGCAGGCACGGTCTGGAAGACAATCTGTGCGATGCGCTCTCCCCGTACAATCGTGAACGGTTCCTGACCCAGATTAATCAACAGCACTTTAACTTCTCCGCGATAATCCGCATCAATGGTCCCCGGTGTGTTAAGGCAGGTAATACCATGTTTGAATGCCAGTCCGCTCCGAGGACGGATCTGTGCTTCCAATCCAGCTGGCATTGCCATCGCAAGTCCGGTAGGAATCAGCGTACGCTGACCCGGGTGCAATACAACATCTTCCTGAAGTGCAGCTACTACATCAAAGCCGGATGCCAGCTCCGACATTTTTTGAGGCAGTTTAATATCTTCATTGCCCGGCAGTTTCTGTATTTGAACGTAATGCAACAAAATCATCCCTTCTCAATCCAGCGATCGTCTTATCTGAAGCGCCAACCATAGCAAGTGCAAAAGGCTCAGCAAACATCAGATCAAGTACCGCGTTAATATCGTCCATGGTAACTTGCTCAATTTTGGTGATCATCTCATCCAGCGTATGGTGTCTGCCCAGCATGAGTTCGTTTTTACCCAGACGATTCATGCGACTGCCTGTGCTTTCCAAGCTCAGAATCAAGCTGCCTTTCAGCTGTTCTTTTCCTTTACGAAGTTCATCTTCGGACAAGCCGTTAACAGCCAGGTCGCGCAGAACCTCTTTGGTCAGATCGAGCACTTCTTTGGTCTGTTTTGGTGCTGTACCCGCATATATCGTGAAAAGTCCGCTGTCCGCATGAGAGCTATGATAGGAATACACGGAGTACGCAAGACCCCGTTTCTCACGAATTTCCTGGAACAGTCTGGAGCTCATGCCTCCACCAATGGCGTTATTCAGAACAACCATAGCGAATTGCAGCGGATCACCGATTTTACAGCCCGGGAACGAAATACAGATATGATTCTGTTCCGTTTTCTTTTTGTGAAAGAGCTGTCCACTTTGGAAGGCTGGCATCGTGACTGCTTCCGTTACCCCATTTACATCAAAAGCACCAAAATGCTTCTCCATCAGATCGATTACACTGTCATCAATATTACCCGCGATACTAATGACCGTGTTCTCAATCGTGTAGTGCTCCTTCATATATGCACGCAGATGACTGGAATCCATCGCTTTGAGACGTTCTTCCGTACCCAGGATTGGGTATGCGAGTGGATGCTCACCATAGGCGGCCAAGGCCATCAGATCATGAACCATATCATCCGGCGTATCTTCATACATTGAGATTTCTTCCAGAATGACGTTTTTCTCCTTGATCAATTCACCATCATCCATTTTGGAGCGGAAAAACATATCAGACAATACATCAACCGCAATCGGCAAATGTTCATCCAACACTTTAGCATAATAACACGTGTATTCTTTGGAAGTGAACGCATTCACATTACCGCCAATCGCATCGAACTGCTCTGCAATCGCCTTGGCATCATAACGATCTGTTCCTTTGAACAACATGTGTTCAATAAAATGTGATACTCCGTTACTTGCAGGTTGCTCATTGCGCGAACCTGTCTTGACCCATATTCCGAAAGACACAGAACGGCAGGTCGGTATCTGTTCCATGACAACTCTGAGGCCATTGCCCAGCTGAATTTTTTTCATGGTTGGCCCTCCTACATCTCTATAATTGCCTTGATCTCAACCTTGAAATTGAAATCGACATTTGGTTCCAACTGTTTGATATTAACAAAAAAACAACGTTCACTCAACCGCAGACGTATTTACACGTTCCGAAGACAACGTCTCACTTACTGTTCCGAGCACCAGACCTTTGGCCCGTATGGATTGAATCATGCCCTTTAAAGCTCCCGAAGAAGCAGCTGTAGGGTGCATTAGAATTAACGTGCCTGCCTCGGTATTTTTTGCAATTTTAGCAACAACGGCATCCGGGCTTGGCTTACGCCAATCCACAGTATCTACTGTCCATAACACGGTTTGCAGCCCCATGGATGAAGCAATGTCAACGGTCTTCTGATTAAAGTCACCGGAAGGCGGAGCAAACCAACGATTCTCTACACCCAGTGTTTTATGGAGCAGATCCTGGGTTTTGCTAATTTCCAGCTTGGCCCGTTCTGCGCTCAATCGACTCATATTCGGGTGAGAATACGCATGATTGGACATCTCATGCCCACGCTTCTGAATTTCTTTGGCCAGTTCAACGTTTTTGCTTAACCAACTTCCATCCAGAAAAAAAGTAGCCTTCACTTTCTCGGCATCGAGCGTATCCAGCATCGGTTTAATGTATTCGTTCCCCCAGGCCACATTAATCATAAAAGAAACCATCGGTTTGTTTGCATTTCCCCGATAGATCGGATGTGCACCCAAATCTTTAAGCTGAATCTCCGGCTCAATCTGACGGTAGACATACGCTATTTTGGTATTCAACGTTCCACTCAGCGCCTTACGGTATGTCGCTTCCACATCAATCTCCATGCCATTATAACCAGGAATTGCTTTCCATACCCGATCCACTCTGGCATTCACCGGAGCAATTTTCGTTTCAGCCGCTTTATCCCGAATCGCAGACAACAGCGCATCTTCTCCAGTTGCTTCCTTAAACATGTCAAAAGCATTTTGCGTACCTGGCCCATCACGGATCTCCGTAATGTATGTACGTACACTGCCAACTTGTCCGATCAATATGACCGCAGTCACACCCGCCAGAACAGCCGCCAGCTTTTTGGATTGGTTTCCCACAGCTCCATCCTCCCGCCGTCTTTGTCCCCATCATATGAGGACAAGGGCAAGAATATGAATGCTAAGCCATGTTTTCATCCTTGCTTTACGTATTTAAACGTTAAAAAAAGAGCCAGAAATTCACATTCTGTCTCTTCATTCAATCTATCCATTTATAACCTGTCGCTTCGGTATCCTAGGATTGAGCCGGAGCTTCAGCAGTCAAAACTGCTTTACGGGACAAGTTGATTCGACCTTGTGGGTCAATTTCCGTTACTTTTACCGTAATGGAATCACCGATAGCTACAACATCTTCCACTTTGGCAACACGTTCAGTTGACAGTTGCGAGATGTGTACCAGACCTTCTTTGTTCGGAAGTACTTCAACAAATGCACCGAATTTTTCTACGCGTTTTACTTTGCCGACATAAATCTCGCCGACCAATACTTCGCGCACAATACCTTCGATGATCGCTTTGGCTTTATCATTCATCTCCTGGTTGGAAGAAGCGATAAAGACACGTCCATCCTGTTCAATATCAATTTTAACACCGGTTTCTTCGATGATTTTATTGATAATTTTACCACCTGCACCGATAACATCACGGATTTTGTCCGGGTTGATATGCATCGTTGTAATTTTAGGTGCATATTGTGATAACTGCTCACGTGGAGTTTTCAAAATTTCGTTCATTTTGCCCAAAATGTGCATACGACCTTCTTTGGCTTGCGCCAATGCATCAGACAAAATTTGACGATTAATACCAGCAATTTTGATGTCCATTTGGATTGCAGTTACACCTTCAGGTGTTCCAGCTACTTTAAAGTCCATGTCACCGAGGTGATCTTCCATACCTTGAATATCACTCAGAATGGATACATGATCTCCATCTTTGATCAGACCCATAGCTACACCCGCAACTGGAGCTTTGATTGGTACACCTGCATCCATCATAGCTAAAGTGCTGGCACAGATACTTGCCTGAGATGATGAACCGTTGGATTCCAGAACTTCAGATACCAAACGAATCGTGTATGGGAAATCCGTTTCGGAAGGAATCACTTTGGAAAGCGCGCGCTCACCCAGAGCACCATGTCCGATTTCGCGACGGCCTGGAGCACGTAATGGACGAGCTTCACCTACGCTGAATGGTGGGAAGTTATAGTGATGCATGAATCGTTTCGTTTCTTCAAGACTGATTCCGTCCAAAATCTGAACATCACCCAGTGCACCCAGTGTACAAACGCTAAGTGCTTGCGTTTGACCGCGCGTAAACAGTCCTGTACCATGTGCACGTGGCAACAGAGATGTATCACATTCAATTGGGCGAATTTCAGCAAGTCCACGTCCATCCGGACGAACTTTATCATGCGTAATCAGACGACGCACTTCTTCTTTGACGATATCGTGCAGAACTTCCTTCACGTCTTTGAACAATTCCGGACTTTCAATATATTTCTCTTCAAAGTGAGCAACGGTTTCGTCATTCACTACATCGATTGCATCTTGACGAGCATGTTTCTCGGCGATTTTAACCGCTTCGACCAGACGAGCGCTGGCGAATTCACGCACGCTGCTGTTAACTTCAGTATTAACGGTACGCAACTTAACAGCCATTTTTTCTTTTCCAGCAACTTGCACAAGTTGTTCGATTACAGCAATAATATTTTGGATCTCATCATGTCCAAACATGATTGCTTCGAGCATCACTTCTTCCGGCACTTCGTTTGCTTCCGCCTCAACCATCATGATGGCATCTTTGGTTCCTGCAACGACCAGTTCAATATCACTGACTTCAAGCTGTGCAATCGTTGGGTTAATGATGAACTCGCCATCAATACGTCCAACTTTCACGCCACCAATCGGTCCGCTGAATGGAACATCCGAAATACTCAATGCTGCCGATGTACCAATCATTGCAGCAATTTGCGGTTCGCAATCCTGATCCACACTCATAACGATATTCAGAACTTGTACATCATTCCGGAAGCCTTCCGGGAACAAAGGACGAATTGGACGGTCTGTCAGACGGCTTGAAAGAATGGCTTTCTCACTCGGTCTGCCTTCACGTTTAATAAATCCTCCCGGGATTTTACCTACGGCGTACAATCTTTCTTCATAGTTCACCGTTAATGGGAAAAAGTCCAGATCTTTCGGCTCACTTGATGCTGTCACGGTACACAATACCACGGTATCCCCGTATGTTACCTTAACGGCAGCATTAGCCTGCTTGGCCAAACGCCCGGTCTCAAGCGTAAGCTTTCTTCCACCAAGCTGCATTTCAACACGCTGTTCCATGAAACCCCTCCTTATATTCGTTCCTAATTCAATGGATTCTGCATATTTACAGTATTTCCTGCTTGTCCTGCATTCATTAGCTATGTATGGAACTTTCAACATGCTAACCTGCACAACAAAAGCTCCTCACGGAGCCCCATCTACAAATATATGGCAACATGTTCATCTACAAAACAACCCGGCTGTAGGTTCCGCTTGTCCTTTTAGACAAAAGAATGACGGATAACAGCCAGGTTGGTTTTGAAAACATGTACGATAATTAACGACGCAATCCGAGTTTTTCGATCAGTGCGCTGTAACGTTTAACATCTTTGTTTTTCACGTAAGCCAAAAGCTTACGACGTTGACCTACCATTTTCAAAAGTCCACGACGTGAGTGGTGGTCTTTCTTATGCGTACGCAAGTGGTCTGTCAAACTTCTGATGTTTTCCGTAAGGATAGCAACTTGCACCTCTGGAGATCCTGTATCGGACTCGTGAGTTTTGTGCTCGTCGATCAGTTGTTGTTTACGTTCTTGAGTCAATGCCATCCTATTCACCTCCTTCAATATAATCGCCATTAGCCTCGTCACCGCCGGTGAGAGCAAGCAACCAAGCCAAGGTTAATGTTGTCTTAATCGACAACGTAGTACAGTATATCATAATTGCCTAGTTAAAGTAAATGTAAACATGCATTTAATCCTGAACCTTTAAGATAACAGGCGGCCGGCAGTTAATGCATCTTCACGAATTTGGCTAATCAATGCATCAATGGAGTCAAACTTTCGTTCTGCACGAATATAGTGAACGAGCTCAACCTTTAGTTCCTGGTCATACAAGTGTCCATCAAAATCAAGCAGGTGCACTTCAAACGTAGGTTTCATCCCGCTTTCGTGAAACGTAGGTTTCACACCAAGATTCATTACGCCATGCAGTTCCTGTTTGCCATACTGCACACGAACAGCGTAAACACCCTTCGACGGGGTAACGTAATGATCCGTGAGTTCAAGGTTGGCTGTAGGAAATCCAATCGTTCGTCCACGCTTCTCCCCATGAATGACGGTTCCTCTGATGCTGTAAGGTCGACCAAGCCACTGACTGGCCTCATCCATCTCCCCACGCTTCAACAGGCCACGAATGAGAGAACTGCTCACTTTTTCACCATTTAACAAGAACGGAGGAACGGTTTCCACCGTCATCTCTCCTTCTCCCAAAGTACGAAGAAGTTGTTCATCCCCTGCACCCTTGTGACCAAAACGGAAGTCAAAACCCACCACCGCTGTTCGTGTCTGAAGAGGAATCAACAGGTCGTGTACGAATTGTTGCGGCGTCAACCGTGAGAAATCTTCATTGAACTCCACCACATAGAGTACATCAACGCCCATTCCTGCCAAGATATCTTCTTTATCTCTCAAGGGAGTTAAATAACCCTCGTAATCCCCTTTGCGCATAACTTCCTTCGGATGTGGATGAAAGGTCATGACCGCTGCCTGCATGCCCGTTTCCCGCGCAATGCGGACAGCTGATAAAATGACACTTGCATGTCCGAGATGCAGTCCGTCGAATTGACCAATCGCAAGCACTTGGGGCAGTGTGCTCAGCTCAGTCGAATGTAACGTCTGCGGATAGGTTAGCATTACGGTTTTCACAATCATTCACCTGCATTTCACTAGATAGGCCAAGCTTGAGCATCACCACAACTCCAAGCCCGAAACCTCTTTATTCCGGCAAAAAGACTTTAACTGCCCTCACCGTTGGTTTTAGTTCATCCCGCTCAAATATCCCCAGAAACGTACCATCCTGAGCATACAACCGCATTAACCCAGGTTGCTCTACAGGTGGTTCCAGAAGACGTGCAGACAGTTTCTGACCTTGAAGTGCTCCTTTGGTCTGTTCTTCTCCAACCTTGTGGGCCGGAATTGAAGAAATAGCCTCGTCAACAGGAATCAGCGCCTCCGCTAAAGTCCCGTCAGCCATAAGTTGTTCCACTTCTTCAATACGAAGACAACGATCTGCAGAGATACCTGCCGATATTGTACGCTCCAGTTGAACCATGGTCGATGGATATCCGAGTTGCCGGCCAATGTCTACACACAATGTCCGAATATAGGTACCTTTTGAACATAAAGCCCGGAAAGATATATCGGTGGTCTCACCCTGAGTCTCAATCCCTGTAAGTTCGAGCTCATAGATTGTGACCTCACGACTCTTACGCTCTACCGTCTTACCTTCACGAGCAAGCTCATAAAGACGTTTGCCGTCTACCTTTACCGCAGAATACATGGGTGGTACTTGAGAGATCGTGCCCAGAAACTGCTCTAGCACCTGTTGAACCTGTTCCTGTGTTACTTCCACAGTCGTTTCAGCCCGCTCAATGACTTCCCCTGTCATATCCTCTGTGTCAGTAGAGAGTCCCAATCTGAGCGTAGCCAGATATTCCTTCGGAAGCTCCTGCATGTACTCCACCACACGTGTCGCCCGTCCAAGACAGAGCGGCAGAACGCCTGTAACTTGTGGGTCAAGTGTGCCCGTATGCCCAATGCGCTTCATTTTGAGAATGCGACGCATTTTGGCTACAACATCATGAGAAGTAAATCCCGCCGGTTTATATACCGGAAGTACACCTTCAAATGGCTTTACCATTGTGAGTTCACCTGCTTCAGTACTTTTGTGACAATATCATCAAGTCTGCCTTCCAGACGACATCCGGCTGCAAGCACATGCCCGCCTCCGCCAAAGGTCTGGGCTAGTGCAGCAACATCAATCTTGCCAGCTGAACGCAAAGAAACCTTGACCGCATTCTCGTTGATGACTTTGAAAAAGATACCAACTTCCACGCCCTGAATGTTACGCGGATAATTCACTACCCCTTCAAGATCTTCATTAGCTGCTCCACAAGCCACCATATCATCTGGTGTAATAACAACCCAGGCTATCTTTCCATCATCCGTCATCTGCAGGCTTGATAGTGCCTGATTCAAAATCCGAACTTGCGGAAGAGTCACCTGCTCCAACAAGGTCTGGGCAAGATAGGGTCCATCCACGCCATGTTCAAGCAGTCTGGAGGCCGTTGTCATTACATTTGGGCTGGTGTTGGCATAGCGGAAGCCACCTGTATCCGTAAGCAATCCTGTATAAACTGCCGTCGCAACATCTTTATCCCATGTTACTTGGAACAGGTTAAGAAAATCGAACAAAATTTCAGCGGTTGCAGCAGCATCTGACTTAATGATGTTGACTGTACCATAACCGTCATTTGTAGGGTGATGATCAATATTCAAAATAACAGCATCGTCTTCGAAATAATGACGTGTCAAACCTACTCTGGCAAAGTCTGCACAATCCACACAAATAACAGCTTTATATTTTCGCTGCGGTGGTTGTTCGGTCATGTTCACAATGTTGCCTGCTTCCCACAAAAAATGCATACGCCCGGGAATTTCGCCTTCATTAATCATCGTGAATGTCTTACCCAGACATGACAGCAGCCAGCCCACCGTTACCGTCGAGCTGACTGCGTCACCGTCCGGCTGTACATGCGACACGACCAGGTAATCATCATGCTCCAGCAGAAATTGCTTTCCGGCCTGGAGCGCCTGTTCATAAGTGTGCATTGCCGTCTCCTCTATTCTGTTACTGGGATTCGTTCTTGTCGGAACCAATATCGCCAAGCAGCTTCTCAATTCGGCTGCCATAAGCGATGGATTCGTCAATCTTAAATATCAACTCGGGAACATGCCGGAACCGGATACGTTTGCCCAGCTCGGAACGCAAAAATCCATTTGCTTTTGCCAGAGCTTTGAGCGTGTTATCTTTTTGTTCCTGCTCACCGAAGACACTCAGATAAACTTTGGCTTGCGACAAGTCTCCTGTCACTTCGACTCCCGTTACCGTAATAAAGCCGATACGTGGATCTTTCAGTTCAGACTGGATGAGCAGACTGATTTCTTTCTTGATCTGCTCGCCCACTCTACCTGTACGAATCTTAGCCATCGTTGTTCACCTCATGCTTCCTTGCTTATCGTTGTACTGTCTCCATAATGAAGGCTTCGATAACGTCGCCCTCTTTGAGATCATTATATTTATCCAGTGTAATACCGCACTCGTAACCTTGGGCTACTTCTTTGGCATCATCTTTATAACGTTTCAGGGAATCCAGCTTACCTTCGTAAAGGACAATGCCATCACGAATCAGGCGTGCTTCCGCAGAACGCGTAATTTTACCCGAGGTAACCATACAACCAGCGATGGTACCCACTTTACTGATGGAGAACGTGCTCCGAACTTCAGCATGACCGATAACTTTTTCTTTGTAGATCGGATCAAGCATACCTTTCATCGCTTGTTCAATTTCTTCGATAACACTGTAGATTACGCGATGCAGACGAATGTCTACTTGCTCTTGATCTGCAGTTGCTTTCGCCTGGTTATCAGGACGAACGTTGAAACCAATCACGATGGCATTGGATGCTGCTGCCAAAATGATGTCGGACTCCGTGATTGCACCAGCGCCGCTATGAATGATTTTCACGCGTACACCTTCAACTTCGATCTTCGCAAGGGAACCTTTCAATGCTTCAACCGAACCTTGTACGTCACCTTTGATGATTACGTTCAGATCTTTGATCTCGCCATCTTTGATGTGTTGGAACAGATCATCCAACGTTACGCGAGTATGTGTACCCAGATCGGATTCACGTTGCGTAATCGCACGTTTGTCAGCGATGGAACGCGCTTTGCGCTCATCTTCAAACACCATGAATGGATCTCCCGCACCTGGAACTTCAGTCAAACCTGTGATTTCAACAGGTGTTGAAGGTCCAGCCTCTTTCAGACGACGACCTTTGTCATTGACCATCGCACGGACACGACCGAAGCAGTTACCTGCTACGAAAGCATCGCCGACTTTCAATGTACCGTGCTGTACGAGGATACGTGCAACTGGGCCACGTCCTTTATCCAGCTCGGCTTCAATCACTGTACCACGGGCACGTTTGTCCGGGTTCGCTTTGTATTCGTTCACTTCTGCAACCAGCAGAATCATTTCAAGCAGACCTTCCAGACCCATTCTTTGTTTCGCTGACACGTTAACAAAGATGGTATCTCCGCCCCACTCTTCAGGAACGAGTTCATAGCTAGTTAGTTCTTGTTTCACTTTGTCTGGATCAGCACCCGGCTTGTCAATTTTATTGACAGCCACGATGATTGGTAGCCCAGCAGCTTTGGCATGGTTAATCGCCTCAATTGTCTGTGGCATAACACCGTCATCCGCAGCTACGACAATAATCGTCATATCCGTAACTTGTGCGCCCCGTGCACGCATCGCTGTAAACGCTTCGTGACCCGGAGTATCCAGGAACGTGATCTTTTTGTTGTTGATTTCAACTTGATATGCACCGATATGTTGCGTGATTCCGCCTGCTTCGCCATCGGATACATTCGTTGAACGAATAGCATCCAGCAAAGTAGTTTTACCATGGTCAACGTGACCCATGATCGTAACTACTGGTGGACGAGCCTGCAAGTCAGCAGCATCATCATTCTCTTCCAGTGTTTCGAAACGGTCATCTTCAAGCACAATCTTCACTTCAACCTCAACACCGAATTCACCTGAAAGCAGAAGGATCGTTTCGATATCAAGCTCTTGGTTGATTGTTGCCATAACGCCCATAGCGATGAGCTTTTTGATAACTTCGGAAGCATCCTTATGGAGCAACTTCGCTGTTTCACCAACAGTCATATCACCACGAACGATGATTTTCTTAGGTGTGTTATCAATTTTTTCACGTTGTTGGTACTGTTGTTGATTTCTGTTGCGGTTGTTCTTGCCACCACGGTTACCACGGAAGTTGCCGCCACGGTTGTCATCATAACGACGTCCACCGCCACCGCTGTTCGAACGGTTACCACTATTGTTGTTGCTGCCAGTAGTGCCACCTGGGCCGCTTCTACGTTGGCCTTGTCCTTGGCTCTGACCTTGGCCACCGCTACGGTTGCCAGCAGTACCTGTATTACCACCGCTGTTAGGTCCTGAAGTTCTTACCTGACCGCCACCGCTGTTATTCGGACGTTGACCCGATCCTTGCGGACGGGATGCAGTACTGCTTTGTCCACCTTGAGCTGGTCTTGGACGGTTAGTTGATTGTCCTCCTTGGCTTGAGCCTTGGGAAGAGTTCGTTCTGTTGCGGCTGTCTTGGCCGCTGGGTCTTTGGGTGCCATTGTTATTGTTGGAATTTGGTCTATTGTTCATACCTACCTGCTTTTCCTGTTGTATTTTTGTTTGTACGGGACTACCGGATGGGTTACTGCTCTTCGGCGTGTTCACTCCGCCGGCCGGCTTGTTGCTGTCCACTGGTTTGTCACTGCGCACTGCCGAAGTAGCAACTGGTTTTGCATCGTTACTTTGTTTCGAAGCAGCAGTGGATTTTATATCTTTAAAAAATTGTTCCACCTTACCGACTGAACCATTCTCCATGACACTCATATGATTGTTTACGGGAATTTCCAGCTTTTTAAGAATGGTTATAATTTCTTTACTACTCATATTAAGGGACTTCGCATATTCATAAACTCGCAATTTATCCTTGTTTTCCTGTTTACTCAATATACTCCACCTCCGACATTATACCGACTTGCTTGGAGATCATTTTTGCAAACCCTCGATCCGTTACTGCAAGAACAACACGCGTGTCTTTACCGATACTTGAACCCAGACTATCCCGGTCAAATCCGATCAACAGAGGAACCTTATAAGTTCCGCATTTATCGCGAAATTTCTTTTGTGTATTGGCTGAGGCGTCACCCGCAACAATAACCATTTTAGCTTCGGAAGAACGGATCGCTTTAAGTACAATTTCTTCACCTGTTACAAGTTTACCTGCACGCATAGAGAGTCCCAAATAAGATAGCGTTTTAATATTAGTCATGTTCACGCTCCTGTGCTGCTTTGAATTCATCCTCAACCGCGATGAAGTCAGCTGCTAATTGCTCGTAAATTTCAGGTGAGACTTTGCCTTTCAACGCCCGATCCAAAGCCCGGTTTTTGAGTGCGAGCTTAAAACAGGACTCTTTGCCGCATAAATAGGCACCACGTCCGGATTTTTTGCCAGTCAAATCGATCAGCACTTCATCCTCTGGCGTTTTAACAATGCGAATCAGCTGCTTTTTGGGCATCATTTCTTGGCATGCCACACATTTGCGCAGCGGCACTTTTTTTGGTTTCATACGTCAGCGCCCCCCGTACTTTACTTTAGTCGACGGAGACGGAATCCTGATGCATTTCAGAAGAAGAATCTTTTTCTCTGCCGAATTCCTGTTCCGCCTGGCTCTCGCTCTTAATGTCGATTTTCCAGCCGGTTAATTTGGCTGCCAATCTGGCATTTTGGCCTTTGATACCAATTGCGAGCGACAGTTGATAGTCCGGAACGATAACCCGAGCCATCTTTTCTTCCTCAAATACATGAACTTCCAATACTTTGGAAGGACTCAGTGCATTAGCAACATATTCGTCTACCTGATCGGAGAAACGAACGATGTCGATTTTTTCACCGCGCAGCTCACCCACAATGGTCTGCACGCGCATTCCCTTAGGACCTACACAAGATCCAACTGGATCCACTTCCTCGTTGCGGGAATGAACGGCAATCTTGGAGCGGAACCCTGCTTCGCGAGCGACGGAGCGAATTTCAACTACACCGTCAAAGATCTCAGGCACTTCCAGTTCAAAGAGACGTTTCAAGAGGCCCGGATGGGTACGGGACAAAATGATTTGCGGCCCTTTCGTCGTATTCTCGACCTTGGTGATATACGCCTTAATACGGTCACCATGAACAAACTTCTCGTTCGGCATCAATTCGGTCAGCGGTAAAGCCGCTTCGATTTTGCCCAGATCGATGTAGATATTGCGCAAATCCTGACGCTGCACCACTCCCGTAACGATATCTTCTTCCTTATCTACGAAAGCGTTGTAGATCAGGCCGCGTTCGGCTTCACGAATCCGCTGGGTCACTACCTGTTTGGCAGTTTGTGCCGCGATACGTCCGAAATCACGCGGCGTAACTTCAATCTCCGCAATATCTTCCAGCTGGAAGTGTGGGTTGATTTCTCGTGCAGCAGGCAATGAAATTTCGGTACGTGAATCCAGGACTTCTTCCACGATCAATTTACGGGCATACACTCGAATAACTCCCGTATTACGGTTCATGTCAACACGCACATTCTGGGCCGTGTTGAAATTCCGCTTGTAGCTGGAAATTAGTGCAGCCTCGATCGCTTCAAACAGCACATCCTTGCTGATCCCTTTTTCCCGTTCCAATTCATTCATTGCTTCAATAAAATCCATACTCATGAATGTTGATCCCCCTTTCAAACATGGCATCTCATACGTAAAACGGCGAAAGGCTCTGAACTCATGAGCACCTTGCCGTTATCGTGAGATGTGTCTTTTTCATTAATAAAGTGAACAAGGCACTTAAAACAAAATAGCTAGGCGCGCACTGGCAACCTTATCATAAGAAATGGCATGCTGTTTTTTGCCTGCTTCGATCACGAGTTCCTCGTCATCAAAGGAAAGCAGCTTGCCTTCAAATTCCTTCAATCCGTTCACCGGCTCGTAGGTTGTAACAAAAACATTTTTGCCTACAGCTTTGGTAACGTCCTCAGGTTTTTTCAGTGGACGCTCCGCACCGGGAGAAGACACTTCAAGGAAATAGATGGTTGGAATCGGATCGTTCTCATCCAGCTTGGCGCTCAGCTTTTCGCTGATCAAGACGCAATCGTCGATGTCGATGCCACCCTCTTTGTCGACATACACCCGTAAAAACCAGTTGCTGCCTTCTTTGACGTATTCGATGTCAACCAGCTCGAAGCCTTGTTCGTTCAAGTAGGGTTGGATCATTTCTTCCACGGTAGATTTAATGTTCGTTGTGCTCAAAACCAATAACCTCCAACTTAGGTTACACCAGCAAAAAAGCACTGGCAGATTATTCAATACCCAAGATTCTTGTATACCAAAGACTAAAGAGTGGGTTTCCCCACTCTTTAGAAATTCGTACTATCTCGTTCACTTCAAAAATTATAACATAGTCTGGTAATAGTGACAAGTAAGCGATGGTTCTGGCAGTTTACTTACTAATGAAGGAAAAATTACGTTCCCCCAGCAATCGCTATGTTTAGATCCAAATTCAATCCTAGAAAAGAGAAAGCTGATTGCTCTCTGGCAAGCCACGGAAACATCCCATATTGGACAGGAGTTCAACAATGGTCTTACTTGCTTTCGACTTCTGCTGGAAGTCCTCAACCGATAGAAACTCACCATGATCTCTTGCTGCAGCAATGTTGCGAGCAGCATTATCCCCGATTCCTGCCAACGCCGAAAATGGAGGGATTAGTGATTTTCCGTCAACGATGAACTTTGTCGCTTCCGAACGGTATAAGTCAATGGATTTCAGCGAGAATCCGCGTGCTGCCATTTCCAGACCCATTTCCAGAACAGGTAACATGTTTTTCTCTTTTGGAGGTGCCTGGAAACCTAATTGCTCAATTTCCGTAATTTTGCGATAGATCGCGTCATATCCCTGACACATCAGTTCGATATCAATCTCATCTGCCCGAACGGTAAAGTAGGTTGCGTAATATTCAATCGGATGATACAGCTTGAAGAACGCCGTACGTACTGCCGAAATAACATAAGCGGCCGCGTGTGCCTTCGGGAACATGTACTGGATTTTGAGACACGAATCAATGTACCATTGAGGCACTTTACAATTCTTCATCTCGTCAATCCATTCCTGCGGCAGGCCCCGTCCCTTACGAACACTCTCGGTAATCTTAAATGCCAGACTTGCGTCCATTCCCGTTTTATAGATCAGGAATAACATGATATCATCCCGACAACCGATCACCGTCTTAATGTTACACGTTCCGTTCTTAATCAGATCCTGAGCGTTTCCAAGCCATACGCCTGTACCATGGGACAATCCGGAAATCTGCAATAAATCGGCAAAAGACGTCGGCTGGGATTCGACAAGCATCTGACGTACAAACTTCGTTCCCATCTCTGGCACACCAAACGTCGCGACTGGCGACCTAATCTGTTCCGGTGTAACACCCAGAGCGTCGGTTGAGTTAAACATGCTCATGACTTTGGGATCATTCATCGGAATGCTCGTTGGATCGACACCTGTCAAGTCCTGCAACATCCGCATCATAGTTGGATCATCGTGCCCCAGAATATCAAGTTTCAGCAAGTTTTCTTCAAAAGCATGATAATCAAAGTGTGTGGTTTTCCACTCCGCATTAACGTCGTCAGCTGGAAACTGAACAGGTGTAACGTCTTCGACTTCGATATAATCAGGTACCACGACAATACCGCCGGGATGCTGTCCAGTACTCCGTTTCACCCCAGTACAGCCAGAGGCCAAACGATTCAATTCAGCTCCGCGCCATTTCTTGTGATGTTCTTCCTCATACTTCTTGGCAAAACCAAATGCTGTTTTCTCAGCCACGGTACCAATGGTACCCGCACGGAAAACACTCTTCTCACTAAATAGTACTTTCGTATAGTTATGAGCATGAGGCTGATAATCACCAGAGAAGTTCAAGTCAATATCGGGAACTTTATCTCCTTTAAATCCAAGGAAGGTCTCAAACGGAATATCTTGGCCTTCTCCTTTAAGTGTGCCACCACAATCCGGACATTCTTTCTCTGGAAGGTCAAATCCACTTCGAACACTGCCGTCCAGGAACCACTCGCTGTGTTTGCATTCTGAATTCACACAAATATAATGTGCAGGTAGTGGATTAACCTCGGATATACCCAGGAATGTAGCAACAACAGAGGAGCCTACCGATCCCCGTGAACCTACGAGATAACCATCCTGATTCGATTTTTTAACCAAGCGTTCCGAGATCAGATAGTTGGCAGAAAAACCGTATTTAATAATTGGAATGAGCTCTTTCTCTAGTCGTGCCACGATTACTTCTGGTAATTCCTCGCCATAGATGGACTTGGCAGTATTATAACAGGTATTACGGATTTCTTCGTCCGCACCTTCCAGAATCGGAGTAAACAGTTTGTCCGGGAACAGCTTAATTTCCTCAAATCGGTCAGACAACTCCACCGTATTTGTAACAACGACCTCGTATGCTTTCTCTTGACCCAGGAACTGGAACTCTTCCAGCATTTCCTCTGTCGTTCTAAAATGTGCATCCGGTTTACGCTGATCTTTCAGTGGACTAAATCCTGTAATTCCGTGAATGGTGATATCCCGATATAACTTGTCACGTGGTTCCAAATAGTGCACGTTACCTGTGGCTATGACCGGTTTATTCAGTTTTGCACCTATATCGATAACTTTACGGATCGCTGTTTTGATTTCTTCGGGCGTAGCCACCAACCCTTTATCCACCAAATGCATATACATGGTAAGCGGTTGGATCTCCAGTATGTCATAGAACTCAGCGATCTCTTCTGCTTCTTCGAGCGATTTGTTAAGCACCGCTTCGAAAAATTCCCCTTTTTCACAGCCCGAAATAATAACAAGACCTTCACGCAAATTAATCAGTTTCGATTTGGGAATGCACGGTACCCGCTTGAAATGTTCCGTATGAGAGAGAGATACCAGCTTATATAGATTTTTCTTGCCGACATCATTCAATGCATAGATTCCACAATGGAAAGGTCTTGTATTCGACAAGTCGACACCTACATAATCATTCAAGCGATCAAGCCTTGTTAAACCTTTCATCTGAGCAGCATCATTTAATAATCCGATCAGTATACCCGCGAGTGCAACCGTATCATCTATGGCACGGTGATGACTTTCGAGTCCAACCTTATATTTATCCGCCATCGTATTCAGACGGTGGTTCTTATTTTTGGGAAATAACAATCGCGCCAGTTCCAATGTATCAAGGACCGGGTTAGGAAGCTCTGGCAATCCAATTTGCTTCAGGGAAGCCTGGATAAAGCCCATGTCAAAACGTGCATTATGCGCAACAAGCACACCATCACCAGCAAACTGCACAAAGTCACGGATAACAGGCTCCAGCTCAGGTGCGTCTTTTACCATGTCATCATTAATATTGGTCAACTGCTGAATGTTGTAGGGAATGCGTTCATGCGGATTCACAAATGTTGCAAACCGATCGATTTCCTTACCATCTTGCATCTTCACTGCTGCAATCTCAATGATTTTGTTCTGTGTTACCGACAAACCTGTGGTCTCGATATCAAATACGATGTATGTTGCTGTTTGGAGATCCAATGGCTGAGGAGCCATTACAACGGCAACAGAGTCATTCACGACATTGGCCTCAAGGCCGTAGATCATTTTAATCCCATTTTTCTTGGCAGCCTTGGAAGCCTCAGGATATACCTGCACCCCACCATGATCACTGACAGCAATCGCCTTGTGTCCCCACTCCGCTGCCATTTTCACGTATTTGTCGATCGAAGTTACAGCATCCATCGTGCTCATTGTAGAATGCAAATGGAACTCTACCCGTTTCTCTGGTGCATTATCCTTGCGAGACGGCGGTGCTTTGACTTCTATCAGATCTGAAGGGATCATGGCGAGTTCAGGAATCTGCATAAACCGGTCATACTCTACACGGCCACGCACTTTCACCCATTTACCGTTAGCCAGCAAACTGAGAATTTTAACATCCTCTTTTGTTTTGGCAAACATCTTCATTTGCATGGAGTCCGTGAAGTCGGTCAGGTAGAAGGTAAACAACGTATTTCCGTTTCGCAATTCTTTGCGATCCAGACCAAATACAGAACCTTGAAGCGTGACCTTTTTCTCTTCATCCTGGATTTCCTGCATGGGTACTGGTGGCTCCTTAATATCGTAACCCATTTGCAAACGCAGATCACCCTGCTCCTCATCCACCGGGATTTCTGTGTCCACTTCACTCATCATCTTCTCGATGACCTCAAGTTCCTCTACACGTTTTTGGGCCTGGAACTGTTCCATGGCCTCTTTATTACTTCCCACTTCACCCACTTGCATCTTGATGCGAAGAGGTAAATGAAAGTACTTATCATAGAATTTTGTAATAGCCTGATCAATCTGTTTCTTACGAGCCAACTCCATTGACGTTGCATCACTCATTGTCAGTTGTAGAAGATCCTCTTCACATTCAAAGGTTGTCCGGTTCATCCAACCATTTACAGATGGAATCTCACGGGTAACCCACTCCAGAAACAGATTCCAATATTCACTGACGATATCACCATTTTGTACTTGATCCGTGTATTTGAAGCCAAATGAAATTTTGGCAATATGATTCATCTTCTCTTGAATATGCAGGCAAAATGTGCGATAGATTGGAGCGGGTACCAACGTATCCTTCGCAATCAGAATATTCCATTCCCGATTACTTCGATTGGTCTCTACTTGTTCAATCCATCCATCCAAAAAATAGGGCTCTAACAGGCCAGCCGGGAGCTCTGCCTGTTTCATCAACAACTCAAACCGTTTTCTCTTCTCCTCGAATCCGCTCATCGTGTTCCTCCTTGTACCCCCTTAAAGCATGAAAAGCCCCTGCATTCAAAAATGTCACCGATCCGAACTCGCACCGACTCATTTTATCCGACAGAAGCTCTCCATTCATTACTTAAACGGTGAATAAGTGCTTTTAGTCAAGAAATCCTGACTTAGTATGCTCTTGCAAACACAACCGTGTGTTCTGCCTGTTCACCACAAGCCAGGCACGTATGCTTTTCTTCCGCAGGCTTGAACGGAATGTTCCGGCTTGTTGCGCCTGTGACTTCTCTTACTTTATCTTCGCAAGCTTCTGAACCGCACCATCCAGCCAGTGTAAACCCGCGTTTATTTTCCATCAGTTCTTTCATCTCATCGAGTGTATCCACGGAGTAGAAGTTATCCGACATAAATGTGCGAGCACGCTCTAACATATCTACTTGGATCTGTGTAAGCATAGCCTGGATCTCTTCTACCAGGTTCGCTTGTTCTACCACTTTCTTCTCACCTGTGATCCGTGATACGAGTACACAAACGCCATTTTCCATATCACGTGGACCAATCTCCAGACGAATCGGAACACCGCGCATCTCGTATTCATTGAACTTCCAACCTGGGCGAACATCGCTGCGATCATCCATTTTCACACGAACTCCAGCTTTTTTCAACTCAGTGAACAACTCATCTGCACGCCCAACAACAGCATCACGCGTTTTCGGAGGTCCAATTGGAATCATGACCACTTGTGTTGGTGCCACTTTAGGAGGAAGTACGAGACCACGGTCATCTCCGTGAACCATAATTAATGCACCGATCAAACGTGTGCTTACTCCCCATGAAGTAGTGTAAGCCAGCTCCAGCACATTATTGCGGCTAAGATACTGGATTTCAAATGCCTTTGCAAAGTTCGTCCCCATATAGTGAGATGTACCTGCTTGTACAGCACGTCCATCCTTCATCATGGCTTCGATCGAGTACGTATCCACCGCACCCGCAAACTTCTCGGACTTGGTTTTCTGACCCACAATTACAGGAATAGCCAAGTATTCCTCAACCACTTCACGATAAATCTCAAGCATTTTCATCGTTTCTTCACGTGCTTCTTCTTCCGTCTCATGCGCTGTATGACCTTCCTGCCACAGGAACTCACTTGTGCGAAGGAACGGCAACGTTCTTTTTTCCCAACGAACTACGTTAGCCCACTGGTTGATCAGTACCGGAAGATCCCGATAAGACTGAATCCACTTGGAATACATGTGACCGATAATCGTTTCGGATGTAGGACGGATTGCCAGACGTTCTTCCAGCTTCTCTCCGCCAGCTTCCGTAACCCATGGTAATTCAGGGTTAAAACCTTCCACGTGCTCTTTTTCCTTTTGAAAGAAGCTCTCAGGAATGAACATCGGGAAGTACGCATTGCGATGGCCCGTTTCACGGAAACGACGATCCAACTCATCCTTAATATGTTCCCAGATTTCAAAACCGTCTGGTTTGAACACAATACAACCGCGTACGGGTGCATAGTCCATGAGATCAGCTTTTTTGATAACATCAATGTACCAGCGTGAGAAATCCTCACCCTGTGGTGTGATTTCAGTCACGAACTGTTTATCATTTTCCTTTGACATAAGACTCCAGCGTCCTCCCATAACGACTATCTCTGAATGTCCAGAGCGTAGTCCAACCGTAATTATCCGTTAATTAAACGTAATATATCATTGTAAGTTACTGCCAGCATCAACACAAACAACATCGCAAACCCGATAAAATGCACCATGCCTTCGCGATTGGGATCAACAGGTCTGCCGCGCAGCGCTTCAATTCCCAAAAATACCAGACGGCTGCCGTCCAGTGCAGGTATTGGTAGCAAGTTAAATATCCCAAGATATAGACTCAAAATCGCTGCCCATCTCGTTAACTGCTCAATCCCTTGTTTAGCAATTTGCCCTGTCACTTCAAATGTACGAACTGGGCCACCAATATCATCCATGTTGAATTGGTTGATCAGATGTTTGAAACCTTCAAATATTATTTTGGTTGTATCAACCATGGCCACGCCTGAGACTTTAAATGTCTCTACAAATCCAACAGATCGGGTTGGTAGCGTAGGTACGATTCCCACTTTACCGCCCTCTTGTCCTTCTACAGCACGTGGAGTAATCGTTATATTAAACGTATCCGAACCCCGGCGCAGCGTCCATTCCATCGGCTTGTCTTTAGAATCGGCAATCATCGACACCATTTTTTGTGAATCCGTACCAATTGCAGTACCATTGATGGTTTCGATAATATCGCCCTTTTGCAGGTTTGCCTGATCGGCTGCCCCACCTTCAAGCACTTCACCAATTTGAAGATTTTTTGGATTTCCCACCGGAACTCCTGCCATCTGCGCATATACAGCAAACAACACAAAGGCCAAGATAAAGTTCATGAGTGGGCCCGCAAAAATAGCTAATGCACGCTGTCCAACAGTTTTGCTGCCGAATTGACGATCTTTCGGTGCAATCTGCGTTTGTTTACCACGACTTACCAACATTGCTTGAGGATGAATACGATACGCCTGAATCTCACCATCTACATCCAGTTGAAGCTTCAGGGCGTTCTCCATATCAATGGAGATGACTTCACCACGTATTACATTTTTACGGTTATCCAGCTGGTCCAGATAGATCATCTTCACCTGGTCATCCGCTGATCTTACCGCAATGGTCTGTCCTTCCTGGATCTCTACCAGTTCCGGATCTTCCCCTGCCATCCGTGCATATCCACCAAAAGGCAACAAACGCAATGTAAACTGGGTCTCGTTTCTTTTATATGAGAACAATTTGGGACCAAAACCGATCGCAAACTCCCGTACAAGAATACCGGCGCGTTTGGCAAAATAATAATGCCCCCATTCATGAACCGTCACGATGACAAAGAACATGAGCACCGTTAGAAATACCACTTGTATGGTTTCCAATCCCTATCCATCCTCCTTCACGGCACATACCGCAGTCTGTCCCTCTAGATTATCATTATTCTCTGATGCCGCACAAGAGAATCACTTCTTCCAATTTGTTATGAAAAAAGAGATTACAGACTGGCCGCAAACTTACGGCTCTCCTGATCACAACGCGCGATCTCATGCAGATCAGGCTCGTCCACATTGTGGTGTGCTTCCAGCACAGAAGCAATAATATCTTCTATTTTAAGGAATGAAATCTCTTTACGCAAGAAACGGGCTACAGCAACCTCGTTGGCTGCATTAAACGCCGTTGTTGCGGTTCCTCCCATTTTACCACACTCATATGCCATTCTTAAACACGGGAACCGTTCCATATCCATCTCACGGAAATGTAATTTTCCAGCTTGAGCAAGAGACAGACGCTGTGCTGGTGATGGCAAGCGGTCAGGGTAAGTCAGTGCATATTGAATGGGAACTCGCATATCCGGATTCCCCAGTTGTGCGATGATGCTGGTGTCATCAAATTCCACATAGGAATGAATAACACTCTCTGGGTGAAGCAATACATTAATCTGATCATATCGAAGACCAAATAACCAATGTGCTTCAATGACCTCGAGACCCTTGTTAACCATCGTTGCCGAGTCTATCGTAATTTTGGACCCCATTGACCAATTCGGATGTTTAAGCGCATCCTCAATAGTCACGCTCTTCAACTGTTCACGTGTAAGATCCCGGAATGATCCGCCTGATGCGGTGAGCGTAATGCCTGCCAAGCGTTCTCTGTTTTCACCATTCAAGCATTGGTATATCGCAGAGTGCTCACTATCGATGGGTAGCAAAGAGATTCCTTTGGCAGCCGCTCTTGTAGTAACAATATGCCCCGCCGTAACCAATGTCTCCTTGTTGGCCAGCCCGATCTGTTTGCCTGCGTCTATGGCAGCAAGCGTTGACTCCAATCCAACACTCCCCACCACCGCTGTAACAACCGTATGCGCATCGGTTCCTGCCGCAACTTCTACGAGTCCCTCAGTGCCATAAAACAGTTGCGTTCCTGCCGGCAAATGTGGAGCTACCTTCTCCGCCAATTCTTTGGACCCCACCGATACTTTCTTCGGCCGGTAACGTTTGGTTTGTTCGATCAGCAGGTCTGTATTGCCTCCGGCAGCCAGTCCCTCCACTTGAAAGAGTTCTGGATGCATGTCAACTACATCCAGTGTCTGGGTTCCAATGGAACCGGTTGACCCGAGAATCGCAATTTTTTTCATGCTGCACCTCATCTTTAATTATCAATGCCTACAACGAACAATGCTGTTATCTCAGACTCATGTTCTTCTTTAGTAGGGCAATAGCATTAGTATATGTACGAATGGAAAAACAACAATCCAGCTGTCGCACCGATCAAGAATGCCTCCATGCCCTGGGAGAAGACTGCCTGAATCCTTGATATTATATACACGTTTGTATGCAGACTGGATCAAGTCACCCATCTGACCTACAACTGCACAGGCAATTCCGATCACAATCGCTCTCTGCCAGGAAAGCAAACCATCTGATACTAATGCAAAAATAACAGAAGTAACAATTGCAATCAAGATGCCACCCAGTGCACCCTCCACGGTTTTGTTTGGACTGATGGAAGGCCACAGTTTGTTTTTACCAATTAGTTTCCCTACAAAATAAGCTCCTGCATCACTGGCCCATATGGAGCCCAGCAACAGGAACGTCCAGAACAATCCATGATGCAGATGTCTGGATTCTGCAATGTAATAGAAACCGATCCCTATATACAACACGCCGAGGAAAAGCATCGCCACTGTATTCACGGGAAGCTTATTTTTGGTGACAACCGAAGCTGTCATCAGCACAAGCATTACTATCCAGATGACCTGAAATAAGGATAACGGTCTTGCCTCCCAAAGCATTTCCCAAGGAAACACAATGGCAAAAACACCAGCATATCCAATCAGGGCCACACCTGAAAAAGGCATCACCCCGGTCATTTTAACAAATTCATAATAACCGATGAGAGCCATAAGCAGTACCAAACCATGGTACCAGGGTCCGCCCAGCATGCAAAAACCTAAAAACAACACACCTGCTATGATTCCTGTCGTTAATCGCTGTTTCAACGGCTTCATCCTCCATCTATTTCAAACCGCCGTAACGCCTTGTTCTGCGCTGATATTCGGCTACTGCTTCAAGCAAATGCTTTTTGCCAAATTCGGGCCAGTATATATCCGTAAACCATAATTCACTATATGCAAGCTGCCAGAGCATAAAGTTGCTTAATCTCAACTCTCCGCTCGTCCGGATCAGCAGATCCGGATCGGGCATGTCAACCGTCAGCATATGTCTATCAATGAGTTCTGGTGTTATGTCCTCTGCCGATAGTTCCCCCGATTTCACCTGCAGAGCGATCTGTTTAACACAATCCGTCATTTCACGACGACTTCCATAGTTCATTGCAAAGTTCAAAACGAGACCTGTATTATGTTCCGTAAGACGAATGGCTTCCCGCAAGGCATTAATGGTATGAGAAGGTAAATGTTCCTCTTGACCCATCATGCGAATGCGCACATTTTTTTCTATAAGTTCATCCAGCTCTATGGCTAGAAATTCTTGCGGAAGTCGCATCAGAAAATCCACTTCTTCTTTTGGACGCGTCCAGTTTTCTGTCGAAAAAGCGTACATCGTCAGATATTTGATGCCCAGTTCATCCGCCGCGATGGTCGCACGTTTGACCGCCTTCATGCCATTTTGGTGCCCGGCTATACGCGGGAGTCCCAAACGTTTGGCCCATCGTCCATTGCCGTCCATGATGATGGCGACGTGCTGCGGGATATTGTCCTCGGATATAGTCAGCGTTTCCTGCTTGTCAGCCCCATTCCACCACGACCGAACCCGTTTGATCATTCCTGTTCCTCCAAAATCCCTGAAGTTTCTTTATCTGAAGCTTGGAAAAAGAGACAAAACCCCACCGTATTGGAGGGGCTGCGCTTGTCTTACACTTCCATGATTTCTTTTTCTTTGGCAGCGAGTACCTTATCGACTTCAGCAATAAACTTGTCGGTCGATTTTTGGATATCGTCCTGATGTCTCCGGGATTCATCCTCGGAAATATCTGACTTTTCCATTTTCTTGATGTCATCATTCGCGTCACGGCGAATGTTACGAATCGCTACTTTACCTTCTTCACCGAACTTTTTCGTCAGCTTAACAAGTTCCGCTCTACGTTCTTCCGTCAATGCCGGAATAGACAAACGGATCATGCTACCATCATTGGCTGGAGTAAGACCCAGATCCGATTTCATGATGGCACGCTCGATGTCACCCATGGAGGATTTGTCCCAAGGCTGAATCATCAGGGTACGGGAATCCGGAGTACTGATATTAGCGAGTTGATTCAATGGCGTCATTGCCCCATAATACTCTACCTGAATTCGGTCCAGAAGAGCTGGAGTTGCACGGCCTGCACGCAAAGTAGCCAAGTCACGACGCAATGCTTGAATTGCTTTTTCCATACGCTCTTCGGCATGTTGTTTAACCGCTTGTGGCATTAATCTACACTCCCTTTAACGATTGTTCCGATACGTTCGCCCAGAACAACACGTTTGATGTTACCTTGTTCCGTAATGGCAAATACGATCAACGGGATGTTGTTGTCCTTACAAAGCGAGGATGCCGTCGAATCCATTACACCAAGGTCTTTGTTAAGAATATCCATGTAGGTCAACTGATCAAATTTCACAGCTGTACTGTCCTTAAACGGATCTGCTGAGTATACACCATCAACTTTATTTTTGGCCATCAAGATAACTTCTGCTTCAATCTCCGCTGCGCGCAGTGCTGCTGTTGTATCCGTGGAAAAGAACGGGTTACCTGTACCTGCTGCAAAAATAACGACCCGGCCTTTCTCCAGATGGCGAATAGCTCTACGACGAATATAAGGCTCTGCAATCTGTTGCATTGCAATAGATGTCTGTACACGCGTAGGCACTTCAATCTGTTCCAAAGCATCCTGCAGTGCCAGCGAGTTCATCACTGTCGCCAGCATACCCATATAATCGGCAGTTGCACGATCGATGCCTTTTTCGCTACCGGCAATTCCACGCCAGATGTTTCCGCCGCCACATACAATAGCAACCTGTACACCAAGTGCAACAACCTCTTTTACCTGTTGGGCAATCGACGAGATCGTATCTGCATCAATACCGTAGCCGTTTTGACCGGAAAGAGACTCTCCGCTGACCTTTAAGACTACACGTTTAAATACTGGCTGTTCCAATTATTCACCCTCCACTTTGAATTGAACACGCTTGGTGTTCAACCAACAAAACTTCTCGCGCATGGCCTCCTGCTTAAAAAGAAAGGAACACAGTTGTGTTCCGCTCTTTTAGGAAAAACGTTTAACCGGTAAGGCACTGTTTTCCTGAGATATAAGGGAGTTTACGCTTCGAAGTTTCATCATTCTTATATCTTCGAAAATCAATTTTGCTCGCCGGTTTATAGAAACCGTCTTATTTGTTTACTTGGGACATTACTTCTTCTACGAAGTTGTCTACTTTTTTCTCAAGACCTTCACCCAGTTCGTAACGAACGAAACGACGGATGGAGATGTTTTCACCAATTTGGCTGATTTTTTCGTTCAACAATTGAGAGATCGTTTTGTCTGGATCTTTTACGAAAGTTTGTTCCAGCAGGCAGTACTCTTCGTAGTATTTACCGATACGGCCTTCAACCATTTTTTCAATGATTTTCTCTGGTTTGCCTTCGTTAAGAGCTTGAGCTTTCAGGATTTCTTTTTCTTTTTCCAGCTCATCTGCAGGAACTTCTTCGCGTGTAACGAATTTAGGATTAGCTGCAGCGATTTGCATAGCTACATCTTTAACGAAATCCTTAAATTGATCCGTTTTACCAACGAAGTCAGTTTCACAGTTAACTTCAACCAAGACACCAATGCGTCCACCAGCGTGGATGTAAGATTCTACAACGCCTTCAGTGGCTGCACGGCCTGCTTTGCTTGCTGCTGCAGAGAGACCTTTCTCACGCAACAATTCAGCTGCTTTTGTTACATCACCATTTGCTTCTTCCAGTGCTTTTTTACAATCGAGCATACCAGCGCCCGTTCTTTCGCGAAGTTCTTTTACCGCACTCGCATTAACTGCCATTATAAATTCCCTCCAACATTAAGTATTGTACGTACACTCTAAAAAAAGGGCAGTGAGAGGTTATCCACCTGCCAACCACCCTTTTCATTTAGTTTATAACATATGTTCGAATCTATTAAGCGGAAGTTTCTTCGCCTTGGTTAGCTTCGATTACTGCGTCAGCCATTTTACCTGTCAGCAATTTAACAGCGCGGATCGCGTCGTCATTACCTGGGATAACATAATCGATCTCGTCCGGATCGCAGTTAGTATCAACGATACCTACAATTGGGATACCCAATTTGCGAGCTTCCGCAACAGCGATACGCTCTTTGCGTGGATCGATGATGAACAGGGCGCTTGGCAGGCCTTTCATATTTTTAATACCGCCCAAGAATTTCTCCAGACGATCTTTTTCTTTGCGAAGCAAGATAACTTCTTTTTTAGGCAATACAGCGAATGTACCGTCTTCTTCCCAAGCTTCCAACTGTTTCAAACGATCAATACGTTTTTGAATTGTTTGGAAGTTAGTCAGGGTACCGCCAAGCCAGCGTTGGTTAATGTAGAATTGACCAGCACGTTCAGCTTCTTCTTTAACGGAATCTTGAGCTTGTTTCTTAGTACCCACGAAAAGAATTTTACCATTCTCTCCTGCGATTCCTTTAACGAAGTTGTAAGCCTCTTCGACTTTCTTCACCGTCTTTTGCAAGTCGATGATATAAATTCCGTTTCTTTCAGTGAAGATATAACGATCCATTTTTGGGTTCCAACGACGAGTCTGGTGACCGAAGTGTACCCCAGCTTCGAGAAGCTGCTTCATGGAGATTACTGCCATCTTCACACACCTCCTAATATGGTTTTTATTGTGTCCTCCGCCGGCATCATTTTTCGCCAAGACTCTCCATAAGGAAAGCACCCTCAACAAAATTAGCACATGCGTGTGTTTTAACACCGTTATCTAATATAGCATAATTGACTGTCCGATGCAACAGTCTTTAAAGCTAAAATCTACTTTTCGTTTTTTGCTAGTATCGAATCATTTTAAACTTGATATGTAACTCAGGCGCTAATTATTATCAAGCTTTGAAAATGCACCGTTTAATACGCAAAAACCGTCCTGTCCGAGCATGCTCAGTTTGACGGTTCTTTCGTAATTTTTGCGATAATGGATTTGAAACTTTCGCCTTTTTCAAGCGCATAGGTACCCACTTGGATTTTCGTATTGATTCGCTCAGCTTTGCCAGCCTTGATGAACGCTTGAGCATCATCTACGATTCCCGCGGTTTTTAGGTTTGCTGCAACGATCGCCAGACTATTGCCTGAGCGTACCTTGAATGATACTGTTGCGCCTTTCGGATTGCTCGGCGTTACAGGTTCTGTTGTCTTCGGCTCAGTTATCTCTTTTTGCCCTTCACCTTCACTTGCAGCAGGCTCTTGTGGCTTCTCAGGCTCTGCGGGTGTTTCCGTAGAGGTTACTGTCTCCGGCGGTGTTGCTGTTTCCCCTTGCAACTCACTGCTTTCTTGCTTTTTCTTCTCTACCCACTCAGCTTCTGTGAACAATCCCTCTTCAGAACCAACCACCTTCATATCCAGGCTTTTTGCGACTGTTTCAAGCTGTTCTTTGGTCATATTGGCGGTCTGCTCAGGGTCCAGATTACTATCCGATAATGCATTTTGTCCAACTGTGGCCAGTTGTAGCAAAACCGCACCAATAATCAAGCCGCTCCCTATACCAATCCATAAGGATCGCTTGTCCATGACTTAGCTTTCCTCCC
Organism: Paenibacillus sp. SRL342; assembly: GCF_984798905.1. Taxonomy (NCBI): domain Bacteria; kingdom Bacillati; phylum Bacillota; class Bacilli; order Caryophanales; family Paenibacillaceae; genus Paenibacillus; species Paenibacillus sp. SRL342. The sequence goes on along the minus strand of NZ_OZ481790.1, from coordinate 2,552,205 downwards.
GTTCTGCCAGTTGCAGTATTAACTGTACCTCACCACGCTGAATGCCTGTCTGCTTGGATATGGCATCCATCGACTTACCCTCAGCATGTAGATTAAAGAGTTCTGCATATCGATCTTTAATCGACTCACTCCCAGGCAAAGATTCGACTTCACTGGTCTGTTCGTCTGCTTCTAACGCCTGCTGGGCCGCCTCTGCTTGTACACTTTTCACGAGCGCTTGTGCTTGCAAACCTTCGGAAGATGGTACGGATACATTACCGGAGTGTGGAACAGGTGCAGCGACAGGTTCGTTCTTTTTGCTCTGTTCCAGCTGATCCAACCGCTGCTGTAATTCCTGAAGTTGCAATTGCATACGTTGATCGGCTGCTGTCGCTTCTCCCTTCATTTCAGCTACACGTTGAATAAGAGCATCATTATCATTTTCGATCTCGGTCATGTAGTGTTCAAGCGTAGATTCCATCTCCTGCACCAGTTGATGCCCAGGCTCTTGCGCCTTGTTTTTCCGAGGCATAATACAAGCATAGGCGATGGCGCAGGCCCCTAATATGACAATAATGATCCATGGTGACAAATTGGGTTCTCTCCTTCTGATTCAACCATCGGTGCGCAAGATTCCATATCCATAACAACCATTTATTATAAAGACAGATCTATGTGTTTTCCCTTGTACGGGTGCTCTGCAGGTTTGACAGTTTCTTGAGCCTGAGCAGACTCCTGTCCATCGGAACCACTCTGCTGATCCCCATCATGGTTATGACCATCACGCACCGAAGTCTGTGAAGTTTCGTCCATTGCTTCACTTCGTTGCCTTGCTTCATTTGCTTCTTTCGATGTTTGCTCTGCCAAAAGATTCTGATCCGTAATCGGTCGCTGCTGGGCTTCACTTTGATAACGTCCCGCTTCACTTGTTCGTGGTACCGCAATCTGCAACTCCACTGCTTTGAAACTCATACGCTCACCTCACGGTTTCGAATGGATTTCTTCCTGTGCCTGAATGCTGTACTTAAACGTATGGAACCATCGTAATATCACCATCGTGATAATAAAATGAAATTCGACTCACTGGATCTTTAATAAATTTCGTGTATCTGCCGATAACTATTTTAGAGCCTCCATAAATCATCTTCAGAATATCAACACGAGCCTTACTTGTATCTTCAAGTGCCTTTTCAATTTCAAAGATACGCGTTTTCGTTTCTTCACTTATACGAAGAGCAGATTTCTGCGTAGCATTCAGCTTGATTCGCATCGACATCTTATCTGGAGTGAGTTGTCCAGCGGCAGCTAATTGATCCAGCAATGTCAAAGCTTTCTTCGTTTTATCCAAGGAATCCATCTGCTCTCTGACTTCCTTGCGCAAATCATTGAGTTCGTTACGTAGCTTTGGTAGCACACCAACTTCAATGGAAGTGACCGTGGACATGCTGTTGCCCACAACACGCGCTGAGACGTTCTGACCAGCCTGGATCGAGCCACCAACGATAAGACCTTTGGTGCCCGCACAGATGACACCATGGCCAGCACGAATATTGGAATGCATAATACTTTGGGAAACCAGAACATCTTCACCGGCATCTACGTTACCTTCTTGAATGAAAGTACATTTAACATTATGGCCTGCTTGTACCAGTCCTTTGTTATAACCAATAATACCACCGGTAATTTCGATTGAGCCGCCTGCTTCCAGTTCAGCTCCTTCGACACCTCCGACAACACGAATGTCACCTGCTGCTTTTACTTTAAATCCGGTAAGTACATTGCCTCGTATGACAACTGTGCCTACAAAGTCAATATTACCGTTATTGTAGTCAACGTCACCATTGACTTCATAGACCGGAAACACATTCAGTTTGTTACCGTCCGTTTTGGTAACCAGCCCATCCAGTGCAGCATACATCGCAGAACCATCCGGGTTAATCACAACGTTTTTCCCAACTTTAAACCGAGCTTCTTTTCCCGGACGATAAGGAATTTCCTCACCTGTTACTGCCCTGCCTGGTATGCCATCGCTAGGAGCGATCCGCTCTGCAATGATCTGACCACTACGGACATTGTTTAACCGGGTCACTTCTTTGTAATCGACGGTTCCATCTTCCGATTCCAATGGTCGTCGTTCATTCGTATCGTCCATCCCAACCAGGACCTTGATGAAGCCATCTGTTCCTTGAATGGGAGCGACACCCTCTGCAATCTTATATTTATCTTTCAAATAGGTTTCAGGGTTGCTCACAAAAAGTAATAATGCCTCTCGCGATACACCTTGTTTGATGCCCTTGTTCGCCACAAATTGTTCAAGTTCATCGATCGTGCAGGCAAAGCCTTCTTCCTCTTTGGAAAATTCAAGGTAGGCTGTGCATTTGTCGTCCGATAAAACAATGTTTAAACATTGTTCCAAAGCAGTCCGCTGTGTCACTGCAATTCTTCCCCCTTTTAGACTTTCCACTCCCCAAACTCCAATGATATTACTTCTCTCTATTAATCTTTACGCATCAACAAATCTTTCTGTTTGTCCAACGTGCCGCGTAATCGTAATATTGCCTTGGAATGTAACTGGGATATACGAGACGGAGAAAGAGACATAACCTCAGCAATTTCACTAAGAGAAAGATCTTCGTAATACAAGAGTGAAACAACCGTTCTCTCTTTTACCGTCAACTTGTCAAGCCCTTGCACCAAAGCTTCCTTCAAATAAAACTCATTCACTTTATAATCCGGGTTTTTGGCTTTCTCATCCACCATCAAAGACAGACGAGTCTCAGACTCTTCCTCACGAATTGGGTCCTCCAGCGAGCAAAGTGACATGACTGCCACTTCCTGAAGCATATGTTGAAAATCTTTAGTGGACACGTCCAGGTACTCGCTCATTTCCTCATCACTAACAGACCTCAGATAACTTTGTTCCAGCTGTTGGTAGGCGTCTTCAATTCGCTTGGCCTTCTCACGCACAGAACGCGGAACCCAATCTCCTTGACGCAGACCGTCAAGAATGGCTCCGCGGACCCTCCATGATGCATAAGTTTCAAATTGCAGACCACGTTCATAGTCGAACTTCTCCAATGCATCAATTAACCCCATAACGCCATTGCTCTCCAAGTCATCCTTGGGAACATTTTTGGGTAAACCAACAGCCAGTCGACCGGATACATAATTTACAATATGAAGATACTTTTCAATCAACGTTTTCTTGGCATCAAGATCTCCATGTTCTTTCCACTTTTCCCACAGATCAGAATGGTTCAAATGTGAAGCTTTACGCTCGTTCAATTGCTTTCACCCTCCTTATTTGTCTGTCAGGTGACGAACGGCCTGCGCCAATTCCTCCGGATCCTTGGTCCGGACAAGTTTAGGCGGATCCAAAGGGGCGAATCCCGTTGGAGCTTTCGTCTCAGATGGCGGAAGATCGTCCCCAGATGAAGCGTTCTGTCCACTCTTGAGCAAATCATTCAGCTCTTGTCCATCGTCTTCGATTTTAATGTCCACCTGTGAACCTCTTTGATCTTGAGCATTTGGTGAATCATAACCATACCCATTTCCCTCGATCTGAGGGTTCAGCAGCAATCCCAATCCCCAGCGTAAACCATATGCAAGGACAAACCAGGCTACGAATCCGATCAATCCGCGAATTAAACTGGTCATCAGCACATTGCTGCTGTATGCTACAAAAAAAGTAAGAATAAACCCAACGATGCCTGCTCCAAGATTAATGCGGTAGTTTCCTATCATAGTCTTATAATTCCTTTACACCCATTTGTACACTTCGAATAGTCAAAAGTCCAGTTTCACAGTCCATCTCAATCGTTCGTCCATAATTCCCACCCGTATCTTCTGCTAGAAGAGGGATATTGAGTTTTTGAAGCCACTCTCGACAAGAATCTGCATTCCTTGGTCCAATGCGCATTGTATCTCCTGCGCCAGCAAAGGCAAACATCTGAGAGCCCCCGGCCATTTTAGACACAATACGTGAGTGAGAAGCGCCTAGTTTTATCATCTTTTCCAAAAGCTCAGGCAACGCCGTATCCGCATATTTCGCAGTGTTCAGTTTCCCTTCACGGGCGATCTCTGAAGTAGGAAGCATGACATGCGCCATTCCAGCCAGCTTCAAATGTGGGTCATACATTGTTAATCCCACACACGAGCCCAAGCCCGTCGTACGGATTACACCAGGAAGATGAGCGATGTTTAAATCCGCCATACCGACTTTAACGACGCTTTTGTCCTCAATCATGGCTCAGTGGCACCCCTAGCGATTCAAATATCTTTGCAAAGGATGGTGGATCCGGAATGAGGAAAAACTGACCCTCAACTTGATCTTCACCTTCAAAGAAAGATGTGTCAATCAACAATGCAGCGTCACCCATCTCGCCAAATTGCAGCAAGCCATAACTTAGAATGGCACCCGCCATGTCGATGGCAAGTCCAGGAACAGTTGGATACATAGACAACTTCGTGAAATCTGCCAAAGAAGAAAGATAGGATCCAGCCAAAATATTTCCAATTTCGGAAAGCGCTGATTGTTCCATATCTGTAAAAGCGAGTCCTTCTTTTAGATCAAACCCGGCAAGTCTATTCAACAACATTTTAGCAGCCTCTGGTGTCATCATAAAGAAAAGATTTCCCGGTGCTTCGCCTTCTACACGAAGAAACACGGTAACCACGATGCGTTCATCTCCGCCCACTTTTTCGGCAACTTCTTCAAAAGGGAGCATTTGTACTGTAGGTACACCCATGTCAATCGGTCTGTTGAGGAGTTGAGACAACGCCGTTGCGGCGTTGCCTGCTCCAATGTTACCGACCTCTTTGAGCACATCCATCTGGAATACCTCAAATCGGTTGAACATCTCCACGGTACTAGCCCTCAACACTTTCCAGCTGTACAATCTCGCTTTTATTTAATACTTCGTTTAGGTTGAGCATAATCAACAAGCGTGAATCCTCCAATTTAGCAACACCTCGCAGGTATCTTGCTTTGACGCCGCCAACCACTTCTGGTGGGCTATCGATTGCACTGCTCTTAATATCAATAACATCATTGGCAGAATCTACGATAAAGCCAACTTGCATGTCGTCTACACCTACGATAACAATACGAGTCTGATCCGTGTATTCCGTTTCCGGAAGGGAGAAACGACCGCGTAGATCAATGACCGGAATTACAACACCGCGTAGATTAATAACTCCTTTTACAAAGGAAAGTGTCTTGGGAACACGGGTAATTGGCATCATGCGCTCAATCGTCTGAACCTTATCTACCTCAATACCATACTCTTCGGAACCCAATTTAAAGACGATGACTTTCAACTCTTCTTCCATGTAAAAAACCTCCCTATTAAATGTAAGACTTAGCTCTATGCTTATTTAATAAATGCATTAGGATCAAGAATCAGGGCTACTTGTCCATCTCCGAGAATGGTTGCTCCAGAGATTCCTTCAATAGCAGGAAGATAGGTTCCCATTGATTTGAGAACAATCTCACTCTGTCCAATAAATTCTTCAACAGCTACGGCTGCAAGACGGTCGCCTTTGCGAATCACGACAATTTCTGTTTCCTGCTCATCAGCGTCATTGAAATCCGGTACGGAGAAAACTTCGCTCAAGGACAAGTACGGAATCAGTGACTCACGGAACGTGATCATTTTATTGCCGTGAATATTACGAACTTGCTCACGTTGTACAATGGCCGTCTCTACAATGGAGGACAACGGAACAGCGTATTTCTCTGAACCAAGTCGTACAAGCATTGCAGCAATAATGGATAGAGTCAATGGAAGCTGAACAGAGAAGTTCGTGCCTTTGCCTGGAGTTGAATGAATGGTTACATTACCGCCAAGCGAAGTGATCTTCGATTTTACTACATCCAAGCCAACGCCCCGACCAGAGATATCCGAGATAATATCAGCAGTACTAAAACCAGGTGCGAACAACAGTTGATTTACTTCATCGTCACTCATCTTGGCACCTTGTTCTTCGGTTACAACACCACGTTTGATCGCGGTTTTCAAAAGCTTGTCGCGATAGATACCTTTACCATCATCTTCAATCTCGATAAATACGTGATTCCCACTGTGGAAGGCACGCAGGTTTACTGTACCCATCTCTGGTTTACCTGCAGCTACACGCTCTGCAATGGATTCCACACCATGGTCAACCGCGTTACGCAGTAAATGCACAAGCGGATCACCAATCTCATCAATTACCGTACGATCCAGTTCCGTCTCAGCACCTGTAATCACCAGATCGATTTTTTTATCAAGTGTCTTAGCCAGATCACGGATCATGCGCGGGAATCGATTAAATACAGTATCTACCGGAACCATCCGCAATTTCAGTACAATATTTTGCAAATCTGTGCTAACTCGACTTAAATGAGCTACTGTATCGGATAAATCATTGTTGCCTGTTTCACTGGCCAGTTGCTCCAGACGTGAACGGTCAATCAACAATTCGCTGAACAGGTTCATCAATACGTCGAGACGTTCAATATCCACACGAATGGTACGTGAAGGTGCAGCAGCTTGCTTCGGTGCAGCTGTTTTAGCTGGTGCCGTTGTGGTTTCTTCTTTGGGTACAGAATTCTTATCCGGCGAAGCAACCTCAGCTACAGCTGTTGGTGCGGGTGGCGCTTCAACTGTAGCTGCTACCTGATTGGCCATCTGCTGAAGAGTCTCCTGATCCAGTTGAATGAGCTTCGCACTTTCAATTTCAGAGATACTCATGATGCCTTCTTCCAGTTCGTGCGCCTCTTTAGTTGTTATGTAATACAACGAGAAACTGCGCTCAAACTTCTCCTGCTCAATATCCTGAACGGATGGGTAAGCCTTAACGACTTCACCTGAACGTTCCAGCATATCAAAGACCATATAAGCCCGTACACCTTTTAACTGGCTATGCTCGCTAACAAGCACATCCACGTAGAACACACGATGACCTTCGGCGATCGACTGATCCAGCACTGAATATTGGAATTCATCCAGCTCCACAGCCGAAGAAATTGAAGCGTTAGCTGGCTTGTTTGTTTCTGTAGCAGGTCCGTCTCCATTTGTCATTTCACCATTTTCAATGGCCTGAAGTGAAGCTACGATTGCCGACACATCTGCTTTACCTTGTCCACCTTCGGTAATATCCTGAACCATGGTTTCCAAAGCATCCAGACTCTTGAACATGGTATCAAAAATGTAATCCTGCATTTTCAACTTCTCATTACGAACCAGATCCAACACATTTTCCATTTTATGTGTCAGTGATGCCAAATCTTCAAAGCCCATAGTTGCTGCCATACCCTTCAAGGTATGAGCAGAGCGGAATATAACCTGAACTATGCCCAGGTCTTCCGGATTGCCTTCGAGTTGAAGCATGTTTTCGTTAAGCGATTGCAGATGATCATTAGACTCATCAATAAACATGGATAAATATTGGTTCATGTCCATTGTGAGGCACCTCCTCCGTGAGTTACACTCCGTTATTTCACTGCTTGAACAAGTTTAGACGCAATCTCCTGCAATGGCAGAAGATGACGAACGCATTGCAGCTCTACAGCAGAACGCGGCATACCATATACAACACATGTTTCTTCATTCTCGGCAAAGGTTGATGTAACTCCAGCTTCGTATAATCTCTTCATCATACGTGCTCCATCACTTCCCATTCCCGTGAGCAAAACAAGATGCCTTTGTAAAGATGTAAACGGCAGAAGTGACTCAAACATCGTATCCACTGAAGGTCTATGGCCATTCACTGGTTGATCTTCAGTCAGCTTCACGATAAACTTCCCGTCTGCTGTTTTGTTAACTTTCACATGGAATCCGCCGGGTGCTATATAGGCAGTTCCTTTTTTCAGAACCATGCCCTCTTCAGCTTCAACCACATGCAGTGGACTGAATGTATTTAATCGTTGAGCCAGAGAACGTGTGAAGTTGGGCGGCATATGCTGCACAATAATAACCGGTGCAGGCAAATCAGCAGGCAACTGCTCAAGCAATGTTTTGAGAGCCCTCGGTCCACCCGTAGAACAACCTATTGCCACAAGTTTGTTGAATGGTCCTTCCAGCCCCCCTCCACCTTTGGGGACAGGATTAGGCTTGATTACATCCTTGGCTTTTGCAGAGGCAGAAGTTGCCGCTATTTGATCGGCTGCCACTCTAGCTGCATTAGGTAGTCGAACTTCCTTTGGAGTCTGTACCGTATTAGCTGACCTCACTGCTTTTTCTGCCTTCGTCCCCAGATTACGCTCAGCCTTCGGCAAAGGCTCTGATTTGTTCTCTACGCGACCTGGTTTTGAAGGTGACAATGGTTCAATTGCTTTCTTTGACTTGGCCTGAAAAGCTTCAGTCCGCTCTCGAAGAGAGTGTTGACTCGTCTGGACAGGTTCGATCGTTTTTTTCACAGGTTCCGCTCGATCCCTAGCCGGCAGTTCTTTCTGCACTGGCTGAGTTGGGGGAGCAACTGCTCCTCGCAACATGTCTCTATTTTTCATGGATAACTCACGATCAGCTTTTCTTTTGATCTCATTCATCGCAGCACGCATGCGCTCAACCAAGGCTTTACCGACTTGAGCAATATCCTGGTCATGTGAAATAGATGGTTTGCGAATGAAGTCAAATGCCCCGGCTTCAAGCGCCATAATGGTTTCTTTCATACCTTGTTCATTGATACCAGAGAGCATAATCACAGGAACGAAAGATTCCTTCATAATTGATTTTAAAGCATCCAACCCATTCATTTCGGGCATCTCAACGTCCATTGTAATAATATCTGGTTTCAATTCCAGTGATTTTTGAATCGCTTCTCTACCGTTTGATGCCGTTGCCGTAACCTTGAATTCCGGATCCGCTTGGATCAAATCCGTAACAATCTTACGCATAAAAGCGGAATCATCGACAACCAATACTTGATACACCGCCATGTTGTGTCACCCCTGTTTCCTTTATTCAGAAATCATGTTGTTCGTTTAAGCCACTTATTCATAAATCCCCTGATTCCTGTCAAGGTTCCGGATCCCGGAGTTGCAGGTACAGCCAGATAACGAAGAGCAAGTTTCTCTATATCTTTGGAGGCTTTGGCATTGGGATAAGCCAGACTATAGGGCATTTGCCTTTTAACCGCCTTGACTACCTGGGCGTCTTCTGAAATATACCCAAGTAGCGGAATATCCGTCTGCAAAAACCGCCTCGCCACTCCAGCTATTTTATCTGCCACCCGTTCCGCTTCTCGTTCGTCTTCCACCCGGTTAACGATCATCCGAAAGGGCGTAGCATTTTCCTGGCCGTGCATAACTTTGACTAAAGCATAAGCATCGGTTATTGAAGTCGGTTCAGGTGTAGTTATAATCAGGCATTCATCAGCAGCACCGATGAACTTCATATTCTCTCTGGAGAGTCCTGCCCCAGTGTCAAAGATGACATAATCCATTTCCTGGGCAATATCCTCGACTTGACTGGCGAAAAACTCCAGATCACGATCAGACAATGAGAACAACTCTTTCATGCCTGATCCCCCAGCAATGTAAGGCAAGCCACTGGCACCCAGTTGTATGATTTCCCTTATGGATTTATGTCGGTACAACAGGTGGTAAAGATTATAGGAAGAAGACGTACCCATAAGAACATCAATATTAGCCATTCCAATATCAGCATCAAATACAAGTACCTTTTGCCCCAAAGCCTGCAATGCCAAGGCAAAGTTCAGTGTGAAATTGGATTTACCAACACCTCCCTTACCACTGGCCACAGTAATGATTTTCGAGGATCGAATATCTCGCTCAATGCCTTCCAATTCCAATGGCGCGGAGACCATACTTCGAAGTGCAGCTGCCTGATCCTTCATTGTGACCATTCTCCCAGCAACTGTTTAGACAACGAATCTGCATCCGGCTTCAACAAATCGTCCGGAACATTTTGTCCATTTGCCACATATGCGAGCTTGAGTGGAAAACGGTGTAACAAGTTAAATAACGGACCGCAACTCCCAGTCTCATCCATTTTGGTGAAAATCACCTTATCTAGACCATATTTACTGAAATGTTCCGTAATCTGAACCATATCAGCACTTTTGGAAGTCATACTCATGACCAGAAAGGTTTCGCTATTCTCTACAGGAGCAAGCAAACTTTGCAATTCCGAAACAAGTAATTCATTTCTGTAGTTTCTACCCGCTGTATCCATAAAAATCAAATCACAATTCTCTAATCGAGAAATGGCACGTTGTGTATCACCGGGTGATTGTACCACCTCAAGTGGAACATTCAGTATAGATGCATATGTTCTAAGCTGTTCTACCGCCGAGATCCGATACGTATCTGATGTAATGAATCCAACTTTACGCTGTTTTTTGAACATTTGTTCAGCAGCCAATTTTGCAATTGTCGTTGTTTTCCCTACACCGGTTGGTCCAGCTACATAGACGATTCGCGTGGTAGGAAGAATGCCTTCTTCAATACGTTGCTCCAAAAAGTGCATAACCTCAAGCTTCACTATTTGCTCTACATCCTGTTCTTTCAATCCATCCTCAGACCATTTTGCTTGAATTGAATCAAACCAGGATTCCCATACTTCAGGCCAAACATCTTGTTCTGTCAAACGTTCTCGGATCGTATGCAGTTCCTCTGGCACAGGATCCGCAGAAGTACCTTGCTTTGAAAGCCTGGTTACCATCTGTTTAAGATCCTGCAATTCAGTCATCAACTTATCCTGCTGCAGGTCTGAACCTGTTGGCTTCGGACCAGTTGCTGAACCCGAAAAATCCGCCCCTTGCGGTCGCGGTTTATGATCCGTGCTCGAAGAACCAGAGCCGCTGTCTATGTCTGAACCGATATTACGCGATTCAAACACAGACGGCGCAGCCGCAGATTGGTCCTGTGCACTTTGATCACCTGTACTCATTGTCGCCGACTCATCAGAAGCCGCAACAAACGAACGAGCTGTTTGCCGATAAGCCTCAGGTACAAATGCACGAGGTACAGGTGTGAATTGATTTTGTACTGGCTTTGTTGTTTGCTTGTTTTCTTCCTTATCCACTGCAGCTACAACTTCGATCCGTTTTTTGCGAAACATTCCCATTACACCGCCCACCTTAATCTCTTTGGTGGACAGAATAACGGCATCACTTCCCAGGTCTTTGCGAATTTGAAGCATAGCTTCGGGCATGGTCTCAACAACGTATTGTTTTACTCTCATAAGTTCACCACCCCGATACTTTGAATTTCAACATTCGGCTCCAACTCGCTGTAGGAAAGCACAGGAATGTCCTGCATAGTACGTTCAATAACCTGACGCAGATACATCCGAATGGTTGGAGAAGTTAATACAACAGGTTGCTGACCTGATTGAATCAAACGGTTCACTTGTTCACTGAGCTTCTGATATACACTTTGTGTAGATACAGGGTCCAGCGCAAGATAACTGCCTTGATCCGATTGTTGCACACTTTCAGCAATTTTCTTCTCAAGACCAGGTCCAACCGTGATCACTCGAAGTGTCTCACCTTTTTGAGAGAACTGCTGAGTAATCTGACGTGAGAGGGATTGTCTGACGTATTCAGTCAGCACATCAGGATCCTTCGTATACGTACCATAGTCAGCCAGTGTCTCGAAGATGGTAACCATATCCCGAATAGATATTTTCTCACGCAATAACTTGGCAAGCACTTTCTGTACATCACCAATGGAAAGTAGAGAAGGGATCAGTTCATCCACAAGGGCAGAATAGTTCTCTCTGAGATTATCCACAAGTGCTTTTGTCTCTTGTCTTCCAAGTAACTCATGCGCATGTTTCTTAATCAGTTCCGTCAGATGTGTAGCCACAACGGAAGGCGGATCAACGACCGTATATCCTGCAAGTTCCGCTCTGTCTTTGGTTACTTCATCAATCCATAGTGCCGGAAGTCCAAAAGCAGGCTCCGTCGTTTCAATACCTGTCACAGACTCCTCATCATAGCCAGGACTCATGGCAAGGTAATGATTCAGCAACAGTTCTCCTCCGCCTACCACATTACCCTTGATTTTGATAACATACTCATTGGGTCTTAGCTGGATATTGTCTCGAATCCGTATGACCGGAACGACCAACCCAAGTTCAAGAGCACACTGCCTCCGAATCATAATGATCCGATCCAATAAGTCCCCACCCTGCTGATTATCAGCAAGCGGGATTAAACCATAACCAAATTCAAACTCAATAGGGTCCACCTGAAGCAGGTTAATTACACTTTCAGGACTTCTAACCTCTTCAATCTGCTGTTCTTCTTCCAACTGTTCTTCCGCTACTTGTTTCAAATTCAGATTATTCTGCATACGCCACGCGGCATATGCCAACACACCTGCCAACGGAAGCGTAGTAATAACATGAATGGGTGTGAAGAAACCGAGCATGGCGATAACGAAAGCTACGATATAAATAAGTATTGGATATGTAAACAGTTGCCCTGTAATATCATCTGCCAGGTTTCCTTCGGATGACGCTCTGGTGACGATAAGTCCTGCTGCTGTGGAAATAAGCAGAGCAGGGATTTGGCTTACCAATCCATCTCCGATCGTCAGTACAGAGTACGTTGACATTGCATCTGCAAAAGCCATCCCATGCACAGTCATACCGATTATAAATCCACCAATGAGATTGATCAGGAGGATGATAATACTTGCAATTGCGTCACCTTTTACGAATTTACTTGCTCCATCCATCGCTCCATAGAAATCGGCTTCACGTTCAATTTTGGAACGACGCTCACGAGCTTGTTGCTCGTTGATCAGACCCGCATTCAGATCCGCATCAATACTCATTTGTTTACCAGGCATCGCATCGAGGGTGAATCGGGCAGCAACTTCAGCTACGCGCTCAGACCCCTTTGTAATAACGATAAACTGAACGACAACGAGGATCAAAAACACAATAAATCCAATCGCAATTTGCCCACCAGCAATCCAGCTACCAAAGGTAGCAACTACAGCTCCGGCATCCCCATCACCAAGGATTAGCTTGGTTGTCGAAATGTTCAGTGCCAGTCGGAATAGTGTAGTGATCAACAGCAAAGCTGGAAAAATAGAAAACTGCAACGCTTCTTTGCTGTTCATGGCAACAAGGAGTATCATCAGAGCAATTGAAATATTCACGACCAGCAACAAGTCCAACAGCCAGGGCGGGATCGGGAGAATCATCATCAACACAATGCCAATGATACCCGCAAGGACAGCTATATCTTTAATCTTCAATGAATGTACGGCCTCCGATCCCCTTTTATTTCGTTCTGCCCTTTAGTTTATATACATAAGCCAGCACTTCGGCTACCGCTTGAAACAAATCGGCCGGTATAGCGTCACCAATCTCGGCTCTCTGGAACAATGCTCGTGCTAACGGCTTGTTTTCCATCGTAATAACACCGTTTTCTTTGGCAATTTCCTTAATACGCAAGGCGACATAATCCTGACCTTTGGCAATAATCTGCGGTGCCTCCATCTCGGAACCTTCATACTTTAGCGCAACCGCGAAGTGGGTCGGGTTCGTGATGATTACATCCGCATTCGGCACTTCCTGCATCATACGCTGCATAGCCATACGACGCTGACGTTCCCGAATTTTACCTTTGATCAGCGGATCGCCTTCCATTTTCTTGTACTCATCCTTAATGTCCTGCTTGGACATGCGAATCTTCTTCTCATGGTCATACTTCTGATACATGTAATCAAATATCGCAAGTATCATTAATGCCACTGCAATCTTGATACCAAGACTTAAAGTGATCGACGCAGCGAAATGTAAAATAGCATCCAATGAAAAATGAGAAAGTGATGCAATATCTGACTGGTAGCCTTTAATTGTACTGTAAACGAGATAACCGATAATCGACATTTTCAAAATGGATTTAGCAAATTCCACTAATGAGCGGAGAGAGAATATATTTTTGAAACCTTTAATCGGGTCCAGTTTCTCAAGTTTTGGCTTCAAACCTTCCCCTACAAGAAGAAAACCAACTTGCATGTAGTTAACGATCAAAGCAACCAATAACGCACCCAGCAAAACGGGAGCGATCAGTAACAAAACTTCAATGCCATAGCGCATCATAAGCGCCATCACATTCTCTCCGGTGATATCCATACTCAATCGATTGATAAAGATATCTGTAAACAGACGAACTATACGTTCTTTATAGAAATTGCTGAATACCATCATGATCAAAAACGCGATTAGGAGAATGGATGCGCCAGATAGTTCAGCACTTTTTACAACCTGTCCTTTTTTTCGTGTATCCTGTCTCTTTTTCGGGGTAGCTTTCTCCGTCTTCTCCCCTGAAAACAACTGGAGGTCGAGTTGAAGTTTCATCCGTGTCTTTTCCTCCGTTTCACTCAGCCGGGCCTTTGTCCAATGGTTCCAAGCAATTTTTCCATCGATCTGAAAATCGCTTCGAACAATTGACTAAATACAAAGGAGAAACTGGGAACCAGCAAAAGCAAAATAGCAAGACCAACGAGTAACTTAAGCGGCAACCCAACTGCAAATACATTAAATTGAGGAGCAGTTTTGGCCAAAAAACCCAATCCAACATCCGTCAAAAACAACGCAACTACAATTGGAGCCGACATCTGAAAAGCCAGCATAAATGATTGACCTAAGGTCTGAATCAAAAATTCAGCAATACTTCCATCTGCCAACCGTAGGAAAAACACATTCGATAATGGTACCCACCGGTAACTGTAAACTATCGCATCCAGCAAATAATGGTGTCCATTCATCGTCAGAAACAGAAGCATTGCAAATGCATACTTCAAGTTACCCGTAAGTGGAGCTGAAGCACCTGTCATTGGATCATATACATTAGCCATACCAAAACCGATCTGTAGATCGATAAAGGTCCCCGCAGTCTGGACAGCCGTCATCAACAGATAAGCCACAAAACCTAAAAGCAGGCCAATTAAAATCTCTCTGATGATCAATAAGACATAGCTCAGGTCTGTAGGCACGGTCTGGTCTATTCCATAGATCAGATAGACAGACAATGTGACAAATGCAGAGATACCAATTTTAACTGAAGCCGGCACATTTCGAGCCGAAAAAACTGGTGCAGTTACAAAAAATGATGTGATTCGACAAAACATAAGCAGAGCGACAGGGAAACTTTGCAACAATGTCTCCATCTGCTAAAGCCTACCCTATGTATCTGTATAGATTATCGAGAATGTTAAACGTAAAATCGACCAAGATATTTAAGATCCAAGGTCCAAACAAAAGTACTGCCAGAAGTACGGCAACAATCTTGGGCACAAAAGCTAATGTTTGTTCCTGAATTTGAGTTGTCGCTTGAAAAATACTGATTGCAAGTCCTACAACCAGAGCTAGTATAAGCATGGGTGCGCTGGCCAGCAATGACGTGTATACCGCTTTCCCGGCCAGACCGATAATAAATTCCGAAGTCATGACCGTCCTCCTTTAACTTTCCGGATCAAGTATTAAAACTCAGTAACAGTGACTTGACAACCAGATACCACCCGTCTACAAGGACAAAGAGCAGTATTTTGAAAGGTAATGAGATCATGACCGGCGGAAGCATCATCATCCCCATTGCCATGAGTGTACTCGCGACAACAATGTCTATAACCAGAAACGGAATAAAAATCATAAACCCCATCTGGAATGCTGTCTTCAACTCACTGATTACATATGCCGGCACCATAACAGTAATTGGGATATCCTGATAGGTCTTTGGTTGTTCAGTCTGATTGTACTTCATAAACAGTAACAGATCTTTTTCTCTGGTATGACTAAACATAAATTTCTTTATGGGATCAGCTGCTTTTTCAAGTGCCTCGGTTTGCGTAAGCTCTCCCTGGAGATAGGGCTGAAGCGCTACCTGATTTATGGAAGACAACGTCGGCGACATAATGAAAAGTGTCAGAAATAGCGCCAAACCGACCAGCACCTGATTCGGTGGCATTTGTTGTGTACCTAAAGATGTACGTATAAAACCGAGCACAATCACAATCCGAGTAAAACTGGTCATCAGTACAAGCATTGCTGGAGCAATACTAAGCACCGTAATTAACAGAATGATGGACAGTGAACTCGTGCTTGGTGTCCCTCCATCACCGTTTCCAATCTGAATATCAATATTCGGAATGGGTTCGGCAAAGGCAACCGTTACAGATGCCAGACTGATAAGTCCTAATAAACAACACGCTAACCAAATCTTTTTCTTCATGAATCCCTCGACCGATCTGTAGTATTGTCTTTATCCAGGAGCTTTTCCATCTTCTCTTTACGGTTAGGCATCTGCCGAAGTTTGGATTCAAACATTTCGTGAAAAGAAGTTGTGTCCTCTAGTTCCATTTCCCGCGGCGGTTCTTCTCTACGGAAACGTTTTGTGAGCTTGGCAATGAGAGGTGAGAGATTCCCTTGTTGTGCAGCAGCATCTCGTTCGAAGGAATCAATGATTCTTTGCGCCTCTTCCAGATCTGAAACCTTATCTACCAACTGAATGTCTTCACCTACACCAAGCAGATATACACTTCCACCAATTTCAATAATTTGCAGCGACTTGTTTTGCCCCAGTCCAACCCCGCCCAGGGTACGAATTGTGCCGTGCCGGAACATTTGCTGATTCCGTTTGTTTAAAAAACGGATCAGATAAACAATAAGGGCCAGGATGACGGCCAGGACAACAATCACCCATACAAGCTGTAAATAATAATTGGTTCCCACGCCAGCTCCTCCTGGAATATCACCCTGAGCCATCATCATGTCTCTTAAACGCCCAGTGTCTTGCTGATCGCTTCGATAACCCGGTCAGATTGGAAAGGTTTAACGATAAAGTCTTTGGCACCTGCTTGAATAGCGTCGATTACCATCGCTTGTTGCCCCATCGCGGAGCACATAATTACTTTAGCGTTAGCATCAATCTTCTTGATTTCTTTCAAAGCTGCAATGCCATCCATCTCAGGCATCGTAATATCCATTGTGATCAGATCCGGACGAAGCTCTTTAAATTTCTCAATTGCTTGTGAGCCATCCTGTGCCTCACCAACAACCTCATATCCATTTTTGGACAAAATGTCCCGGATCATCATTCTCATAAATGCAGCGTCGTCTACGACTAAAATTCGGTTTGCCATCTTGATTCAAGTCCTCCCTAAATTGTGCTTATTGTAATTTCTGAATTCGGTCCCATTGGCTAACGATATCTATAACACGAACACCAAAGTTTTCGTCAATAACGACAACTTCTCCCTTGGCGATCAGTTTGTTATTCACCAAAATATCGACAGGTTCCCCGGCTAACTTATCCAGTTCGACAATCGAACCCTGTGACAGTTCCAAAATATCTTTAATTTGCTTCTGGGTCCTTCCTAATTCTACGGTGACCTTAAGGGGAATGTCCATCAATAAATTCAAATTGTTTTCGTCTACCTGACCATACGCCCCGTTTTGCAAATTGGCGAATTGAACTGGTTGTACGTTAACATTCCTATTTGGCATTCCACCGTAATGTTGAGGTGCACCATAAGGTTGCTGCGGGGGCATGCCATACGGCTGCTGTGGCGGCATTCCTTGAGGCATACCCATCGGGGCCTGTCCATATCCGTTATAGTCCTGAGCAGGCTGTTGTGGAGCTTGTGGAGCCTGTTGGTGCTGAACGGGCGGCTGCTCCGCAACCGGTGGTGGCGTTGCTGGTACAGCTGCTGGCGCAGGTTCAGGTGTTGATGCCACTGGTGCGCTGGCAGTTGACTCCTGAGCGCCTCCAATCAGCATATCTACCATGTTTTTGGCAAAATGTACTGGAAGCAACTGCATCAGATTGGAATCGATCAGATCCCCGATTAACAAACGAAATGAAACTTGGATAAGGGTCTCATCTGCTGGAAGATTACTTACACCCTCTCCACTCTCCAGATTGAGAATATCGATTCCCGGAGGGGAAATATTCACAAAACGATTAAAAATCGTGGACATTGAGGTTGCAGAGGAACCCATCATCTGGTTCATCGCTTCCTGTACCGCACTAATATGGATTTCATTCAGTTCTTCATCGACCGGATTTCCTTCACCACCCAGCATCAAATCAGCGATGACTTGAGCATCTCTCTTCTTGATAACAAGTGAGTTAATGCCTTCGAATCCATCCACGTAATTCACATGAACGGCAACATGCGGCTTAGGAAAAGCTTCTTCAAACTGCGTTCGACTAATGATAGAAACTTTAGGTGTTGTAATATCTACTTTGAGGCCTAATAGCGTGGATAAGGCTGTTGCCGCGCTACCAAATGTGATGTTACCAATCTCCCCCAAGGCATCCTGCTCCAGCTCGGTCAAAAAATCATCAACCGTCTTTTCAGCGGGTTCCGAGCTGTTTATCGATTCCGATTGCCTGAGCAAAGCATCGATTTCTTCCTGGGATAAATAATCCTTACTCGTCAAATTCTTCAACTCCTTCGGTGACAATCTCGTCTATTTGCACAGCCACACGGTCCTTGATTGTCCCCGGACTGCCCATGTATTTCAGTTTGTCACCCACTTTAATGGAAAGTCCCTCATCAACCGGTTTGTTCAACGTAATGACATCGCCAACCGACAGACCCAGAAATTCTGCAATTGAAATTCTGGATTCTCCCAATTCCGCAACGATGGGTAACTTGGCTTTGTTCACACGCTCTTTTAGAGCATCATACTCCTCCGGAGCTCTCGTTTTCTTCTCCGAAACAAACCACTGATGAGTTGACAACCGTGACATAATAGGTTCAAGAACGACATGCGGTATACATAGATTGATCATGCCTGTCGTGTCACCAATTTTGGTACTGAGCGAGATCAGAGCAATGGTCTCATTGGGAGATACAATCTGCATAAATTGCGGATTGGTCTCGAGCGCTTCCATCCTCGGGGTAATATCCAACACGGTCTTCCATGCTTCTTGCAAACTTTCAAATGCACGGCTGAATATTCGTTCCATGATGGTCGTTTCAATCTCCGTCATCGATGCAATCTTTGTTGGAGCACTCCCGGTTCCACCAAGAAGGCGATCCAACATAGCATATCCCACGTTTGGATGGACTTCCATCACCATTCGTCCCTGTAGTGGCTCCGCTTCAAAAATGTTCAATATCGTCATCTTAGGAATAGAACGGATAAACTCATCATAAGGCAACTGTTCGACCTGAACGACATTGATTTGAACGAACGTCCGCAGTTGGGCTGAAAAATAAGTGGTGAGAAAGCGTGCAAAGTTTTCGTGAATACGAGTCAAGCTTCTGATATGGTCTTTGGAAAAACGCACTGCCCGCTTAAAATCGTACGATCTAATTTTCTTCTGAGTTTCTTCCTTCTTCAATTCTTCTGCGTCCATTTCACCAGAAGAAAGGGCTGCTAATAGGGCGTCAATCTCATTTTGTGATAATACATCCACCATGTTCTCACCCCCTTACAGGTCTACAGCGTGTTCTGTTCATTACATTGGCGCCATTACAAAAGCTGAAAAACTGGTGCTGCTCAACTTACCTTCAGGTAAAGCTTCATTAATTAGTCCCGTCAATCTCTCATTAAATTGTATGCGGCCCTTCGCTGTAGCCAGCTCCTCAGACTTTGTATCCGCAAACGTCTGAATGATAATAGGCTTCACTGTAATTTCTTTGATTTTCTCGAAATCTTCTTTGGCTGTTTTGTCTGACAACTTGAATGAGAAGCTGACAACTACAACATGATCCGTATCAGCCAAATTGGTTTTAATTTCTCCAAGCTCAGAGGAAACCTCTACAATCTCATCCGCAGTCATCTTCTTGGCTTCTGAAGCCGCCGCCGTATGTGTGTCGTCCTTATTTCCGTTCTGTCCTTGCATAAATACAAACACAACCACCACAATGAGTGTTATCGCCAGCAACATTGTTGCAAGCCAGGGCATCATTTTTTTCATCAGGATTCCTCCGTTTGCTGCACTTTAATAGTGGCTGCCTGAACCCCGATTTCACGGTTGTAATCTTTAATCTTGGAAATAACGTCATCGGCTTTTTCAAGCACAATCAGTCTCTTTCCAGTTACCAGAGTAATATACGTATCCGGCGTCTCTTCCACAATTTCAACCATCAGCGCATTTAACCACATGGGAGAACCATTTAACCGCGTAACCGAAATCATGCTAAGCCCCCTTGATCAGAGTGGGAGGAGCAAGCTCCCCCACGTTTTAAAAATTCATTAATCAGCTATTAACGTTTCAGGTTAACAACTTCCTGAAGTATTTCATCCGACGTTGTAATGATCCGGGAGTTTGCCTGGAATCCACGTTGAGCTACAATCATCTCAGTAAACTCTCCTGTCAGATCCACGTTAGACATCTCGAGCTGTCCAGCAATGATTGCTCCTGTTCCGTCCTCAGCACTGTTCGCTGTTAATGGTTCCAGCGCCCCATCCGGATTCGCGTTTGCTGTCATACGGTACAAGTTGCCCCCAATTTTCTCAAGGCCTTCTGGATTGACAACTTTACCTATTCCAAGCTGTGGACCTGCTTCGATGGTTCCGTCTGCCATGGTTTGGTTAATTGTTCCATCCTGACCTATCGTGAAGGAAACCACATCATCCGGTATCGTAATATTTCCACCACCATTATCCAGAACAAACAATCCATCCGAAGTCAAAAGGTTACGTGCAGCATCCACATGGAAATCCCCTGCACGAGTCAGGTAAGGTATTTCCTGATCTTCACTCAAACGTACCAAGAAGAATCCATCTCCATTAATCCGAAGATCTGTTGGATTATTCGTTGTCATTGGGCTACCTGCCAGATGCAGCGTATCAATTGAACCTACCGTTACACCAAGACCGATTTGTTTCGCATTGACACCACCACTTGCATCGCCAGGGGCAGTTACCCCTGCCGTTGTTTGGCTCATAATATCTTTGAACATAACCCGACTGCCTTTGAAGCCAACCGTGTTTACGTTCGCAATATTGTTACCAATTACGTCGAGTTTTGTTTGGAAACCCCGCATCCCGGAAACGCCTGAGTACATTGATTTTATCATTTTAAAAAATCCTCCCAGTCTTCATTTGGTTACCGCATCAGTCGGTCAGCGGCATTCCGGCTCCCGAGAAGGGCCAGCCGGTTAAGAAATGATTACGGCACTATCAATCTGAGTGAACACATTATCCTTCATGCTCTCACTATCCATAGCTGTAACCACAGTACGATTTTTGACATTGACGATAAAAGCCATATCCTGCATTAAAATCAATGACTCTTTGGCTCCTTTAGCAGCAGCTTTGTCCAAAGCAGAACCAATCTGTTCCATTTGCTCGGTCTTGAGTTCAATACCACGCTGTTCCAATCGTTTGGCAGCATGATTGCTCAATTTCAGAAGATTATCTTCCAGCACCTTTGCAAAAGGTTTTTCGGGTATGACCGAAGCTTCTCCCGTTTTGGGTCTTTGAAGCATATTCGGTGTAATCGGGCCTGCGTATAATTGTCCAACCGTTATGCGATCACTCATATCGTTTTCCCGCTATCTTCCGTGTCACCCGTTTCAGTGGATGATTCAACTGGCTGGCTCTCGTTCGTTTCAGGGGTTACGTCCTGAACGTTCTGTACCGGAGTTTGACTCTCTTCTGCCTGTTTTGGATAATTCACCTGAATGATCTCATCCAGCTTAATCTCGTCTTTGCCCACTTTTGCGTATTGAACGCTATCTCTTACAATGATGGAATCTACAATACCCTGGCGAAGAGTTCCGTTATCATCTTTATTAGAAGAAAGCCAACTTACCTCCATGCCAATCATGCCGGATACAGCACCAAGTGACTGGTTCAATGTTTTGAGCTGGGTAGAAATATTGACCAGTTGTTCCACTGAGCTGAACTGTGCCATTTGAGCGATAAATTCCTTATCCTCCATCGGCTGCATCGGGTCTTGATTTTGCAGCTGGGTAATCAGGATTTTTAGAAACTGATCTTTACCCAATTCTTTTGTTGCAGCACTTGTAGTTGCTTTATTGGCTGCCGAATAGTTCGGCCAGGTATTATTCGTTGAAACAATTTCATTAGCCATTTGCTCACCTCATTTCTGTTTAAGCCTTAGCACTAAATGTATCTCTCTGTAATTCATTTCCTTCGACTTGCTCGCTACGCCAGTTACGCAATTCTTCTTGAATTCCTGCTGTAGCTATAGCATCATCCGATTGTTCCTCACGCTCACGCGAACGGCGTTGTTGCTGAGAGTTACTTCCCGGCTGACGGCCTCCGTCCTGATACATCTGTGATCCGATTGAACTGTTCTGAGTAACCTCAAGTCGTTCCACTTGAATTCCCTGGGCTTGAAGTGAAGAACGTAGCTGCGTCATTTGTTGTTCAAGCATGTCTTTAGCCATCGTGTGCTCAGTCATAAACCGTGCAACCAACTGCCCGTTCTGCAAGGTAATTTGAACATCCAACTTCCCTAGATGCTCAGGCCGAAGTGAGATGGTCGCCTCGGAAAATCCTTTTTGCTGGACAATATCCAGCTTGTTAACAACAAACTGTGTCATTTCCTTGGCAAACTGTGATGTTTGCATTACAGGTTCAGCCGGTTTTCCTGCTGTTGTACCTGATGAACGCAAGGACAGCTCTCCTGCAGTAATGATGGTTGAGTGTTCCACTTCTCCACCTGCATTTGAAGCAGATGTGGTAACAGCCTCATCTTTCACCTGGGTTCCAGAATTCGCCACTGCCGCAACAAGAACTTGTGGTACAACAGAATCCTGTTTGGATGATTGAAGCGAAGTATTTGGAGCGACTTGTGCAGACTGATCCTTAACTGCAGTCAATGTATCCAGTATGGATTTCAGTTCAGTCCATCCTTTGTTACTCGCGGTATCCACTCCAGCCTCTTGAAGCTGACTCTGCAGAGATTGTAACAAATGTTTGAATTCAGGAGCGTTCTTCGCAACGTTACTCTCAGGATCATTCATTCCAGCTACTAATTGTGTAAGCATATCTTGCAGAACAAAACGTACTGCTGCCGGATGCTGCGACAGTTCAATTGCGGGTACTGTATTTACGCTTTCCGCTCCGTTCGAAGACTCGTCAGAACCTTCTGTGTTAGTACCTGAAGGATTACTTAATTGTGTATACAGCTGTTGAATCAGAGTTTGCAAACCTGCAAGTAGGGATGGGTCATTTTCCAAAGCTTCGTCAAGTGAATCCAAGTCCGTGAACAACGAATTCAGTATAGCCGTGATTGATGCCGCTTCTCCTTCTTCACTTGTAGCAAAGGAAAACACCAACGGATTGGCAGTTAAGCTTCCAGTAGCGCTTGAACTATCACCTTCTGTGTTTCCTCCAGATAACGATTGTGCAAGAGTTTGGAGAAATTCACCGCTAGCACCTGCAGCTGAACCTTTAGATTGTGCTCCGGTTGTCTGACCTGCTCCTGTTGCTTTTGCAGATGCTGTGGATGCCATTTGATATACAATCGACATTTATTTTCACCTCCTCTCGGTTATACAGTAATCAGTTCTACTTGTTGCCCATTAATTTGTTCAAAATTTTTGCAGTTTCAACCGAGTCCTCTGAAGACATGTTCTCAAGCAATTGAGAGCGTGTTGCATCATCTACTGAATTCAGGATGGTCAATGTTTTGTCAGGACTTAGCTTGTATGTTTCCAATAATAGCTTGGCACCACTTGAAGCAGACATCGAAGCAAATGTTTGACTAAGCTGGTTTTTATCCAGGTTTTTGCTTGTGGTTGTGGATGCAGTTGAAGTTGCTGCGGTTTCTTTCTTCAATCTGGATTGCAGCGCATCCAGTGCCAGATCCCCGGACGGTTTGGCATCCTTCATCATCATGGTGACATCGGCTGCTGTTTTCGGGTCCATCTTTTCAAGCACCTTGGTCCGAGCAGATGACTGCATGGCATTCAACAACAATACCATTTCCTCATTCGTCATATTTTGCAAAATCGGTGCAGCTTTGCTTGGACTCATGTCCGCATACATTTTAGCCAAATCTTTGATTTGCTTTTGATAATCGGATTCCGTTTCCGGCGTTGCTGCCGTAGCTGTTTCAGCCACTTTTTCCGCATCATCCAACTTCTTCTGAAGGTCCGTTGCTTTCTTCGCTTCAGTTGTTGTCGCTTCCTGTGCTGCCTTAAGTTCTGTTTCTTTTGCCGTAACTTGGGACTTCAGCTTTTCGATTGTGGCTTCAGCACTTTCAACCTGCTGCTCACTTTTCTCCAGCTTATCTTTCTCAGGGTCCAGCACAGGATCAGGTACCCATTCCTTAACTACCGGGATCTTGTTGGCGAATTCAAACAAATTATTACGAATATCTACATTAAAAAGCGTAAGCAATACGCCCAGCAATACTACGGTGAATACAATCGGGATGGAAATCATGAGAAATTTTTCCCAGCCGCCTCCCGATTCTTTTTCCATGTCGCTATCGTCTTTAACAGCCATCGTTCATTCCTCCTTCACGAGACAACTTCGCGTCCGGCTCACATCAATTCGCGCGTCCGGCTTTGGCAGCGAAGCGTACAGTAGCCATCTCGTCCAGATCGTTCTGTTCCCGGAGGAGCATATCCTGCTGAAATTTGATCTTGGCCTTGTCTCTCGCTCCAAGCCATACTTTTTCATCAACCATCTTACCGTTCAGAAACGTCTGATTCCGCTGCACATTGACCTGAGCATGTTTAACATCATTGTTTTTACGTGAAATGCACTCGTCAAGATGATGTACATATCGCTGCATCTCCTGCAGACTGTTTACAGACGCTGTATTTTCCGTAGCAGATTGAATAATCCCGACCAGATTATTTCTATCGTTCAGAAGTTGTATCAGATGTTCTTCCTCCGTCTGAAGTTTACCGATCGCTGTGGATAACATCCACTCTGCCTGTGTTTTTTCATTACTCTTCAGGTCAACAACTTTCTGGAAATGATATCGAAATTTCATCGCTTAACCATTCATCTCCTTGCAAATTCAAGAATCAAACGTTCCTGCACTTCACTTAAGGTGACTTTCTCGTCGACTTTCTGCTTGGTAAAGTTCCATATACTATCAATCTGGTCTATGGATTCATCTATGGCTGCATTTGATCCCCGCTGGTAAGCTCCAATATTGATCAAATCTTCAGATTCTTTGTACACAGCCATCAAACGTTTCATATTATTAACGGCTTCCAGCTGCTCTTCCGGAGCAATATCTTTCATAACACGACTTATGCTGGCTAACACATCGATCGCTGGAAAATGACCTTTATTTGCAATGGATCGGTTTAACACAATGTGGCCATCCAATATACCCCTCACCGCATCGGCGATCGGTTCGTTCATGTCATCCCCATCAACCAGAACGGTGTAAAAGGCTGTAATCGAACCGGTAGGTCCTGTACCCGCCCGTTCAAGAAGTTTGGGCAAACTCGCAAAAACCGATGGCGTATATCCTCTCATTGCCGGAGGTTCACCTACGGCCAGACCAACTTCCCTTTGTGCCATCGCATATCGGGTTACCGAATCCATCATGAGCATCACGTTCATTCCACGATCTCGGAAATACTCTGCAATAGTGGTAGCAATAACTGCTCCCTTAATCCGAATCAGGGCAGGCTGATCTGATGTTGCAACAATGACTACGGAACGTTCCAATCCTTCTGGACCCAGATCCCGTTCAATAAAGTCACGTACCTCACGTCCACGCTCACCTACAAGCGCGATGACATTGACATCCGCCGCGGTATTACGAGCGATCATGCCCATCAATGTACTCTTACCAACACCAGAACCGGCAAAAATACCTACACGCTGTCCCTTACCTACGGTCAGCAATCCATCGATAGCCCTTACACCAACACCCATCGTTTCAAGTACACGTGGACGATCCATTGGATTGACCGGAGTATTGGAGGTAGAATACATCGGCATTCTGGATGGGAGGAGGGAACCGTCCAGCGGTTGTCCAAGTCCGTCCAATACTTTACCGAGCAATTCAGAGCCTACCTGAACACCGAGTGGTTTACCCGTACCTACTACATCGCAACCAGGGCCGATGGATTGAAGTTCACCCAGTGGCATCAGCAGCACTTTGTTATCTCGAAACCCAACAACTTCGGCTTGAAGAGGCTTGGCCGATTTACCAGGATAGATATAACATACGTCACCTATACTTGCATCTGGCCCTTCTGACTCCACCATAAGACCAATGACCTGAGTAACTTTGCCGTTAATACGAACAGGATCGAATTGGCGCAAATGTTCCATATATCGCTGTGAACTAAGAACCTTCATGTTGATTTTTTCGCTCCTCATCCTCAAGTGCTATGCGGACCAGTTCTTTTTTAATCTCAGCAAGCTGTGTATCAATTCTCGCATCTACACTTCCAAACGAAGAACGAATGACACATCCCTTATCTTTGACCGTTGAATCAGGCAAAATCTGCAATTCTGCCTGAGAGTCAATAGACAGAGACAATTCTTCACGAGCTGCCTGTACAAATGTAAACTGATCAGGTGCCACACAAAGTGTGATCAAACCCTGCTCCCGTTTACGTGACAAACTCTGACGAATCAGTTCCAATGTATGATCGGGTTCAATGGTAAGTTGCTTGTCAATGACTTTCTCAGCGATCCCGCAAGCAAGCTCCACG
This sequence comes from Paenibacillus sp. SRL342, assembly GCF_984798905.1. NCBI lineage: Bacteria > Bacillati > Bacillota > Bacilli > Caryophanales > Paenibacillaceae > Paenibacillus > Paenibacillus sp. SRL342. Next base: position 2,525,627 of record NZ_OZ481790.1, on the reverse strand, counting down.
AGGAACGGTTCAGCTTCCTGAATGATCTGATCTTTAGCTACATAAGCTTCCTTGAGCACTTCCTGGGCTTCAATCATCATCTTTTCGATCTGCACCTGGAGATTCAGTTCAGCTTGTACTTTGCCTTCATCAAAACCCTGTTGAAAACCTTGTGAACGTAGCGCTTCTGTCAGATGTTCATCCTGTTGTCGTTGTTCCTGCCACCAGCTGTCGATCTGTTCACGGGCCTCTTGAAGCATGCGCTCTGCCTCTTCTGAAGCTTCACGTACTTGCTTTTCTGCAAACTCCTTGGCATCTTCCAGCATTTCTGCGGTAAGACGTTGTGTTTCTTCGTCCACGCGTGCTTGAAGCGTTTCTGCCTCAGAACCTTCAGCACTATCACCGTATAATTCCGTTTCAGACTCCTCAGCACCACCATAATGATGGTGATTTTCAAGTTTTTTGCGGTCATCAACCGGTACATACTGGAAAGATTTAATCAAATTAGACAATGATATCATCTCCTCCACCGCGTGCGATAATGATCTCACCGGCTTCTTCCAATCTCCGTATCGTTCCTACAATACGTGTCTGAGCTTCCTCAACATCACGCAATCGCACAGGCCCCATAAACTCCATCTCTTCTTTGAATGTTTCGGACATCCGCTTCGACATGTTCCGGAACACAGCATCCCGAACCTCTTCGCTTGCCACCTTGAGTGCGAGTTGCAAATCTGCGTTGTCGATATCCCGGATAATACGCTGGATCGAACGATCATCCACATTGACGATATCTTCGAATACAAACATACGTTTTTTGATTTCCTCTGCAAGCTCTGGATCCTGAATTTCAAGCGAGTCCAAAATGGTACGCTCTGTACCCCGATCGACTCCGTTCAGAATCTGAACGATCGATTCGATACCACCCGCATTGGTGTAATCCTGCGTTACGGTAGAAGATAACTTCTGTTCCAGAACCCGCTCCACTTGAGAGATAACTTCTGGCGAAGTACTATCCATAACAGCCACCCGGCGAGCGACATCTGCCTGTTTCTCTTGTGGCAAGGATGATAGAATCGCTGCTGCCTGTTCGAATTGCAGGTAAGACAGAACCAGGGCAATCGTTTGCGGGCTTTCATTCTGAATAAAGTTCAAAATTTGATTCGGATCTGCTTTGCGCGCAAAGTCAAATGGTCTAACTTGCAGCGTAGCTGTCAAACGATTAATGACTTCAAGTGCTTTTGATGAACCCAGAGCTTTCTCCAGGATTTCTCTCGCATAATTGATACCGCCCTGAGAGATATATTCCTGCGCCAGACAGATCTGGTGAAACTCGGCCATGATCATGTCCTTTTCGGAAGAATCAACCTTGCGAACGTTGGCAATCTCCAACGTAAGTTGCTCAATCTCCTCATCACGCAGATGTTTGAAGATCTGAGCCGATACTTCCGGACCTAATGTAATCAACAAAATTGCTGCTTTTTGTCTTCCAGTCAAACCTTGACTGCTTGCCTTCGCCAATGCGTTCACCTCTATTCGTCAGCCAGCCATGTACGCAGCAGATTGACGAATTCGTCTGGCTTTTTCTTGGCCAAACTCTCCAATTGTTTGCGCACCTGACTTTCGTTCGTTACACTGTCCAGCGTAATGGACGGGAACTCTGTTGCTATTGGAAGAGGAATCTCTTCTTCTTCCACTTCGTTTTGTTTGCGGCGACGGCGTACTAACAAAATAACTACCGCTGCGATCAATGCCGCTATGAGTGCGCCTCCACCCCACATCATCGTTGAGGAAAGCTGGAAACCTGTATTGTCTGCAGAGGCAGTTTGGAATCCTTGTGACATGACTGATACTTTCTTTGTCAGATCGGCGTCACTTATTACAGTGCCTGAGTCTGCCAGTGAAGCACGAACAATGTTAACCAAAATGTTCTCAATTGCGTCCTGAACCGGTCCCTGTAATTCTGTTTCTCCATTCGGTGGTTCAACTGCAACGTTAATGGTTAAGTCTTTTACAGTATATGGACTGGAAATGATATCCTTGGCGATTCGATTAACATCGTAGTTTATAGTGCTTGATGATTCTTCAGAGGTAGAATTACCGGTTGCATCAGATGATGGGTAACCCGGAACTTCCTCTTGTCCTGTGCCAGCAACACCACCTGTTGGGTTGCTTGCGCCAGTGTAGCTCTTTTGAATCTCCTGCACACTGATCTCGATGCCTTTCATATTATCTACATCAACAGGTGTGACCAGATTTTCCTTACGTGTTTCTTTGTCAAAATTAAGCTTGGAGGCTACCAAAACATTAACTTTGTCTTCCCCTACAATCTGGGAAAGGAATTGCTTTACGTTATTCCGGACATCGTTTTCAAATTTTTTCTGTAATGCCATGTTTTCTTGAACTTCGGAAGACAACCCGCCACTGCCACCTCGGGCAGTTGGAATCAATTCTGCTTCATCTGTGTTCGTAATCGTGATGTTCTCAACAGGCAGATTAGGAATTGCAGTCTTAACCAAGTTAAAGTAGCCATCTACCGCTGCCTGATTTGGGTGATAACCCGGTTTGAATTGGAGAGCTACCGATGCTGATGCTTTGTCTTGTTCTTCTAAACCAGCAAAAATGTTATCTTTCGGCATATTAACGAGTACTTTAGCATCCTGTATTCCTTGCATCCGCTGAAGTAACTGTTCAACTTCTCCGTTTATAGCGTTGTTGTACTTTACATCAAACTCTTTATCTGTCATCCCGATAGGTGATGATGACTCCTCAAATGACTTATACCCTAATGAACCATTCTGAATAATCCCTTGAGATCCAACATTGACCTTTGCGATTGCAACACTTGTACTCGGTACGGATATGGTCTTGCCATCTGAACTTAATTTGTATGGAATGCTAGATGAATCTAGATAACTAATCACGCCCGCTGAATCACTTGCATTCAAATCTGTAAAAGCAACTTCATATTCCGTCTTGGACAATTGCATCGTGAGCACAACTGCAGCCAAAATCAGAAACAGGAAGGTGGATATAAATAATACTTTTTGCTTTTTGCTAAAACTATTCCAATACTGGGATGCCTTATCCCTGTACTGGGCGATTCTCTCATTCACTCTGTCACCCCATCCGAAACTTTGCTTAGTCTGTCCTTACTCAACCCCAGCCGTTTCATGGGTTGACGATCAGGAGCAGCATCGCAGCTGCTTTGTTGTAATGATCAGCGCTACTATCGAAGCGCAAGTAGGTTGTTTTATAACTGCGTTCGCATAACTTCCTGGTATGCTTCAACCACTTTGTTTCGGACTTGAGTTGTGAGTTGTAGGCTTAACAAGGCCTGTTCTGAAGCAATCATCACTTGATCCACATTCGCTTTGCCGACCAAAAATTGATTCGACATTTCATGCGATTGAGCCTCCTGTGCTGCAACGGACCCTAATGCATTCTGTAAGTATGTACCGAAGCTCTGAATGGTTTCGGCTGGTGTAGAAGGCTTACTTTCGGTTGCACTCTTCATCTGTAGCGGTTGTATCCCCTGTGTGCTAAACATGTTGTTCTGAATCATTAATGTCCCTCCCCTTCATCCTGGTTTGTATTTTTCTTATTTTCATTTCAAAGCAACTTATCTTCCAATCTCCAAAGCTTTGGAGATCATTGCTTTGGTTGAATTCAGTGCTGTTACGTTTGCTTCATAGGAACGGGAAGCAGAGATCATGTCGACCATTTCTTTCGCAATATCCACATTAGGCATAAATACATATCCTTCTGCATTGGCATCCGGATGAGAAGGGTCATACACAGGCTTCAAAGGTGACTGATCCTCGCGAATCTCCGTTACTCTCACGCCATCTCCTGAACCGCTACCTCTCATCTGATTTTGCAGCATCGTACCAAATGACGTTTTATTCGGCTCAAGCACAACCATTTTACGTTTGTAAGGGACCGCTTCACCATTGGATACGCTCGCGCGCGTCGTCTCTGCGTTGGCAATGTTGGAAGATATAACGTCCATCCGCAACCGTTGGGCTGTCAGAGCTGAGCTACTGATACTAAAACTATTACTAATGTTCAATTTAGGTTATCTCCCTTCCACGCCAACACGCATGATTTTAATTTGTTCGTTCACTTGTTGAATATAAGCGTTATAACGCAACTGATTCTCCGCCAGAAGACTCATTTCTCTGTCTATGTCGACATTGTTTTCGTTGTTATTCATGGAGGTTGACTGGTCCATATTAACTACTGGCGTTGGTACGGAAGAGGAAGGACCTATGACAAAATGCCTTGCATCAGTTACTTTACCCTTAAGAACAGGCATATCTCCATTCATTTGCCCTTGTAACATTTCTTCAAAAGAAACGTTCGAGCGCTTGAAATACGGGGTATCGGCGTTCGCGATGTTGTCAGCAATTGTTCGCTGTCTGATATTGGACGCATCGAGTGCACCTTGCAATCTTTTAAAACTGATATCGTTTAAAAGATTCACAATCCCCCTCCTCTCTTTAGAAGTTATGGAAAAAGATTGAATCTTCTTCCTTGAAAATCCTAATGTTTTTTCGACAAAAACATTCGTCTTTACACGGTTTTCTAGGACTTAAGTAGAATTAACTCTGATGTTGTCGTATAACATAAGTTTCTTCGAGTTTGGGATATATTACAATAAGAAAAAAGCCCTATCTTTTCTGAAAGACAGGGCTTTTTGTGTATTTTCTGCAAATTATGAATTTTTTCGTAAATGTTCAGGCCCAAAACAAAAGTATGTTAATACTCTCCCTGATTGTTCTTAAACATTCTTAAAATAAAAAAAACCTTTCTCGTCTCGGCAGCACTGTATAAAGCCTGTAATTATGTATATTTTCGAAATATTCATCGTTGATAATGTTAGAATTTTTTGCCGTTAGATTAAGGGTTTAGCGACTACATGATAGGTATGCATATGAAGCTGTGTATTAATCAATTGACAAGTTATCTTTCACGAATTAAGATTTCTCACCAATTCTACACAACACTTTCTTAACAATTAAGTAGGGTTTACGTATTTTGATCCCCAGAAAACAATTGGTGACTTCGTACTTTTCTATAAATTCTTTTTTTGCGCATTTACGCAACATTTACCAATCTGTCAACTAAACCGATGCCCAGACTTGGAATAAGAAACATTCTTTTAATGGGAATGACTGGATATAAAAATTAGAAATAACTACCACTCCGATAGGTTTTAACACGCTTTGCATGCGGCACAAGTCCTAGGTTTTGTCGATCCAGACAACAACCACACATCTTTTATCGGCTATCTCATCGAAATCCTTTAGATAGAAACAAAAATAAACGATATGTCACCGGTCGGAGAGATAACCTTTTACGATTCGTCTAAGGAATGATTATCCTTCGTCGATCTCGTAAGTGTTCTCTACGGTCCAGTGCATATCGTTCATTCATTCGACCTTTTAGCAATTACATTGCAAGCCTATATCACAGGATATACTGACTTAAATCACGATCAAGTGCAATATCATTCAATTTCTCACGGACATACTCCGGAGTAATCACCATACGTTCCAATGTAAGCTCAGGTGCCTCAAAGGATAAATCCTCCAAAAGCTTTTCAAGAATTGTATGCAATCGACGAGCACCTATATTTTCTGTATTTTGATTGACGGATTCAGCCAATTTGGCAATCTCGCGAATGGCCTCATCCGAGAACTCAATCTCAATATTCTCGGTGCGCAACAGATCCACATACTGCTTGGTCAGTGCATTTTGGGGTTCAGTCAGAATGGATACAAACTCCTCCAGTGTTAGACTGCTTAGTTCCACACGAATTGGGAAGCGTCCCTGAAGCTCGGGAATCAGATCAGAGGGTTTAGCGACATGGAATGCGCCAGCTGCCATAAACAGAATATAATCCGTTTTGACAGGGCCATATTTCGTCATTACTGTAGAGCCCTCTACGATAGGCAGAATGTCACGTTGCACACCCTCACGGGATACATCGGGTCCACTACCGCGTCCTTGACTGGCAACCTTGTCGATTTCATCGATGAAAATGATACCTGTCTGCTCCGCCCGGCGAATGGACTCCTGGGTAACATCATCCATGTCGATCAATTTCCCTGCTTCTTCCTGGATCAACACTTTGCGCGCTTCTTTAATAGCGAGTTTACGTTTTTTCGTACGACGAGGCAACAAGCTACCAAACATCTCCTGCATGTTCATGCCCATCTGATCATTACCTTGACCAGCAAACATGTCCATCATGTTAGGCGCAGTGTCTTCGACATCAATTTCAATGATGTCATCCTCCAACTTGCCAGATAACAGATCAAACTTGATCTTACGGCGGCGTTCGGCAACCCCAGTATCCGGTTCTGGTTCATCCTGTTCCTGAACGTTGTTACCATTATTCCCAAAGATCATCTCAAAGGGATTACGCTGATTCTTGGACTTAGACTGTGAAGGAGCCAAAATATGTACAATTCGCTCATTGGCCGCTTCTTCAGCTTTGTCCTTCACTTTTTCAGTCCGCTCCAGCTTCACCATCCGCAGTGATGTCTCAATCAGATCACGCACCATCGATTCAACGTCACGGCCAACGTAACCTACTTCGGTGAACTTGGTAGCTTCCACTTTCACAAATGGGGCACCTACCAGTTTAGCAAGGCGACGGGCGATCTCCGTTTTACCCACACCGGTAGGTCCAATCATCAAGATATTTTTAGGCACAATGTCGTCCTGCGTATGCTCAGGCAAAAGGCTACGCCGATAACGATTACGAAGGGCTACGGCTACCGATTTTTTGGCTTTCTTTTGACCTACAATATACTTGTCAAGCTCTGCAACAATCTGTCTCGGTGTTAACGCTTGAGTATTCATATTGCTTCCCTCCTACCAGTATGTTGAATTTATTTTACCTAACAAGGACAAAGAATCCCCTAGACGTCCTGGAGCAGATTACAGAATCATGCTCCACTACGGGAGATTTCTTTGGCTTATAACTCTTCTACAATAATATTACTGTTCGTATATACACATAGCTCCGAGGCAATCTGAAGCGATTCACGCGCAATATCTTTTGCTTCCAGGTTTACTGCATGACGTTTCAACGCACGCGCAGCAGATAAGGCAAAGTTTCCACCTGATCCGATAGCGATAACGTCATCATCAGGCTCAATAATTTCGCCGCCACCTGAGATGAGCAACATGCCTGTTTTGTCCATTACAATCAACAACGCCTCAAGCTTGCGCAAGATCCGATCCTGACGCCAATCCTTGGCAAGCTCTACAGCAGCACGCTGCAAGTTACCATGGTGCTCCTCCAGCTTACCTTCGAATTTCTCAAACAGGGTGATCGCATCCGCCACAGAACCAGCAAAGCCAGCAACAACCTGTCCGCGGTACAAACGTCTTACCTTCTTGGCTGTATTCTTCATCACAACACTTTGGCCCATGGTCACCTGACCATCTCCTGCGATTGCAGCCTTACCATTATGACGAACAGCACAGATCGTTGTAGCATGAAATGACATATCCATGATATCAGCATCCTCCCACGAATAATTTATACGCGTTCCGGAACAGTTAGACCTTCTGCCTCAGCAAAACTCGTGATGCCATCCAGTGCACGCTGTGCAAGAGCTTCATTTTTTTCCTTTTTGTTACGAATCTTCGTTTCAAGCTTCGGCAACAAACCAAAGTTTGCGTTCATTGGTTGGAAGTGCTTGAAGTCAGCCGTTGTAATATACTGAGCCATACTCCCAAGTGTTGTTTCTACGGGCAATACCACCAATTCCTGCCCAAGTGCTGCTTTGGCTGCGTTCATGCCGGCAATAAGCCCTGATGCAGCAGATTCCACATAACCTTCTACACCCGTCATCTGACCTGCAAAGAACAAGTTAGGACGCTCTTTAAACTGATACGTCGGAAGAAGCAGTTTAGGAGAATTAATAAATGTATTACGGTGCATTACGCCATAACGAACGAACTCTGCATTTTCAAGTCCAGGAATAAGGGAAAAGACTCGTTTCTGTTCTCCCCATTTCAGATGCGTCTGGAAGCCAACCAAGTTATACAGGGTTCCAGCTGCATTGTCCTGTCTAAGCTGAACAACCGCATGTGGTAACTCTCCTGTATGAGGGTTAACCAGACCTACCGGTTTCATTGGACCAAACAGAGCTGTCTGTTTTCCGCGTTTCATCATCACTTCGATTGGCATACAGCCTTCAAAGTAGATTTCTTTCTCAAACTCTTTTAATTGAGCAACCTCAGCAGTAATGAGAGCTTCATAGAAGACATCAAACTCTTCTTCTGTCATGGGACAGTTCAGATATGCCGCTTCGCCTTTATCATAACGGGAAGCCAGATACACCTTGTTCATATCAATTGAATCTTTTTCGATAATCGGTGCAGCTGCATCATAGAAGTAGAAATACTCTTCTCCCATTAGTGCCTTGATTTGCTCAGACAATGCGGGTGAAGTCAGCGGCCCCGTTGCAACAACAACGATGCCATCTTCCGGCAGAGAAGTTAGTTCCTCATTCACCACTTCGATGAGCGGATGCTGGTGCAACGTGGATGTAATCTCACCTGAAAATCCATCCCGGTCCACAGCAAGTGCCCCACCTGCAGGAACTGCATGTTTGTCTGCTGCTGACAATACAAGAGAATTGAGCATTCTCATTTCTTCTTTTAACACACCCACTGCATTGGTCAATCCATTCGCACGCAGCGAGTTGCTACATACCAGCTCTGCAAATTTATCCGTATGATGAGCTGGCGTTTTCACAACAGGTCTCATCTCGTATAATTTTACGCGTACGCCGCGACTTGCAATCTGCCAGGCCGCTTCTGTTCCTGCAAGCCCGGCACCAATAACGGTTACTTGTTGTTCATTTGTCAAAATCATTTACCCCCATAAAGCAATTTCATATTTCACTATAATTGAATTGATTCACATATATACTAATCCGCTGATTCGTCATCCGGTTCATCCACCGGCTCCTGATGATCACATGAAGTACACTGCAATCGTGCTCCCTTTTTGTTCCGCTTTTCAATCATTAGCGATCCGCAACTTGGACATGGTTTGGCTGAAGGTCTGTCCCATGAGACAAAATCACATTCAGGATATTTGTCACAACCGTAGAAAATACGTCCTTTTTTGCTACGACGCTCAACAACATGACCTTCCTTACACTTCGGACAAGTCACGCCGATATCCTTGATAATCGGTTTGGTATTCCGGCAATCAGGGAAGCCAGAGCACGCAAGAAACTTGCCAAAACGCCCGAGTTTATAAACCAGCGGTTTGCCGCACTTCTCACAGATCTCATCTGATACTTCGTCTTCAATCTCGATTTCTTTCATTTCTTCTTCCGCAAACTCAAGGCGCTTCTCAAAAGATTCATAGAATTCTGCGAGTACTTTGACCCAATCCTCGGAACCTTCCTCAACATGGTCAAGATCACCTTCCATGTTTGCGGTAAACTCTACATTCAGGATTTCCGGGAAAAACTCTTCCATCTGTTCGATGACCAGTTCACCAAGCTCGGTTGGCATGAATTTCTTTTCCTCTATCGCAACATATCCGCGCTTCTGAATGGTCTCCAGTGTTGGCGCATATGTACTCGGACGCCCTATACCCAATTCCTCAAGCGTCTTAACCAACCTTGCCTCCGTATATCGGGGTGGCGGTTGTGTAAAATGCTGTTTTGGCTCAATCTCCTGCTTATCAAGCACATCTCCACTTTTCAACGGAGGCAGCAGACGATCTTCATCAGTTGTACCATCGTCGTTTCCTTCAACATATACCTTCATGAAACCTTGGAACCGCACCTTCGAACCTGCTGCACGGAAAATGGTGTCCCCCGCAGCAATATCTACAGAGAGTGTATCCAGGATAGCCGAGGACATCTGGCTCGCTACAAAACGTTCCCATACCAGTTTATACAAGCGGAACTGATCGCGACTCATGAATGACTTGATTGAGTCAGGATCACGCAGAATTGAAGTTGGACGAATTGCTTCATGCGCATCCTGAGCATTAGCTGCTTTTTTGGAATAGTTTCGTGGAGTCTCAGGTGCAAATGGCTCACCATACTTACCAACGATATATTCTTTGGCTTCTTCTTGTGCAGATGCCGCAATTCGTGTGGAGTCCGTACGCATATACGTGATGAGACCTACTGTGCCTTCTTTTCCAAGGTCTACACCTTCATATAGTTGTTGGGCGACCGACATCGTCTTGGAAGCTCTGAAATTCAATTTACGTGCCGCTTCCTGTTGCAGAGAACTCGTCGTAAACGGGGCGGAAGGGTTACGGCTCCGTTCTTTCTCTTTAACTTCCTTGATCGTAAAGTCGGCTCCTTCGATCTGTTTCAAGATCGCTTGCACTTCCGCTTCACTACCCAGCTCTGTTTTGGCCCCGTTCAGTTTATGAAACTTGGCTTCAAACGGATTGCCGTCTGCTGTCAGTTTAGCGGTAATGCTCCAGTATTCTTCCGGCTCAAAATCATCAATTTCATTTTCACGATCTAAAATGATTTTTACAGCCACGGACTGAACCCGGCCTGCAGACAAACCTTTTTTCACTTTCTTCCATAATAACGGACTAATTTTATATCCAACGAGTCGATCCAGAATACGTCTTGCCTGCTGCGCGTTAACCAAATCCATATTGATTTTCCGCGGCGTTTTGAACGCATCTTTGACCGCCTGTTTTGTAATTTCATTAAATACAACCCGGCAATCTGCCGTATCGTCCAGTTCAAGGGCATGGGCCAAATGCCATGCGATAGCCTCACCTTCGCGATCCGGGTCAGCTGCGAGATACACTTTTTTCACTTTCTTCCGTGCATCCTTCAGTTCTTTCAAAATTGAACCTTTGCCGCGGATCGTAATATATTTCGGATTAAAATCATTCTCTACCTCAACGCCGATCTGACTCTTTGGCAAATCGCGAACATGCCCCATCGAAGCTTTTACGATGAACTTGCTGCCTAAATATTTGCCTATCGTCTTCGCCTTTGAGGGCGACTCCACGATTACGAGTGCATCCGCCATAGGTTCATCCTCCTCTCAGTCATGAAACTGTCATGAAACTGTTTCTGTAAGCTTATGCATAGTTAATAACTTCTGCTAATTATATATTTCCACACACTGCGTAGGTTGTAGCTTCGTCATACCCTCGCGTATTTAGTGCCTGGTAATTGGCTAATCTGCTTTTTTATGATTAAAGATAACAGAACTGAATGCAAATGTCCAAAATCCCAACCAAGCAGCTCAACTAGTTGATCCAATGATTGTTCTCCCTGTTCCAACAGATAAATCACACATTGTTCATCTGGAGTGAGCTTAACCTCAGCGAATATCCCTCGCCCGGAAGGCTCGGTTGTTTCGGTCGAACGTCCTCTATTGTAAGGAAGTTGTTCTGCATTTGGCAAGCCCAATCGATACTCTTCCAATACATCTGCTGCACAAGTGACCAATTTGGCCCCTTGACGGATAAGATTGTGTGCTCCCCGACTTTTCGGTGATGTGATAGGTCCAGGGACTGCAAATACATCCCTGCCTGCTTCAAGCGCAGCATCTGCTGTAATGAGTGAGCCGCTGCGAATGTCAGCCTCAACAACCAATGTTCCCAGTGTCAGACCGGCAATGATTCGATTCCGTTCCGGAAATAATCCCTGGCGTGCTATTGTACCTGGTGGATATTCCGACAAAAGCAGACCTGTCTCCGCGATTCGCTCTGCGAGGCTTCTATTTTCGGGTGGGTATATATGATCAATCCCTGTTCCGAATACGGCAATCGTTTTTCCTTTAGCACGTAGTACTGCCTCATGACATACGCTATCAATACCGCGGGCAAGCCCGCTTACAATCGTCAGTCCTGCATTGCATAATTGTTCTGCCAGCTTCTCTCCAACTTTGCGCCCATACACGGTTGGCATACGAGTTCCCACCATGGCAATAGACGAATTGTGTAGCAAACTAACATCCCCTCGAGCATACATTACCCAGGGAGGCTGAACGGTTTCCTTCATTAATATGGGATAATTCTGATCCAGATAAGTAATAACCTCTATCCCCAGATTGTAAACGTGTTCTCTTTTACTCTCAATCCAATCGATAGTAAATTGGCTAGCCAAACGTGCAGCCTGATCTTTGCGCAAGCCTGCTGCGACCCAGTCGCTTTCCCCATAATTCAATAGATCGGGTAATTCATGTTGTCCCAGAATCAGTTTCGAGATCGTTTTCTTGCCAATACCCTCCATCTCATGTAACCCAAACAAGATCCATCGTTCTTCCATACCATAAACCTCCCAAAGCGGGAAGAGATCTTCCCTCATATTGTGTGTTAAGTGACCACGGAATGCAAGCGTTTACGCAGGTGGGAGACAATTCCTCCCCTTTTTGCCGTAAAAAAAACGCAAAAAAGCAACCCTTCGCCCTGTTTAAGGACAAAAGGTTGCTTACCTTTTCCGTAACCATAATAGTCGGTCTACCAGAAATAGATCATTTCCGAGCCGTTTCTTCTATTATAACGAAAAAGAATTAATGTGTCGTGCACAAATTCAAAATACCGCGTTCCTCAAGTACACTCACCAAAGTCGAACCCATCTCAGCAGGAGTTGGTGCTACTTTGATTCCACATGATTCCAGCTTCGCAATTTTCTCTTTGGCTGTACCTTTACCACCAGAGATAATAGCGCCAGCATGGCCCATCCGTTTGCCTGGAGGCGCTGTTACGCCACCGATAAAGCCAACAACCGGTTTGGTCATGTTTTCACGTACCCAATCTGCAGCATCCTCTTCAGCTGTACCACCAATCTCACCAATCATGATGACCGCATGAGTCTGTGGATCTTCATTGAACCGTTTGAGGATATCAATGAACTCGGAGCCTTTTACAGGGTCTCCCCCGATTCCTACAGCAGAGGATTGTCCAATGCCACGTGTCGTCAGTTGATGAACGGCTTCATAGGTAAGTGTTCCACTACGGGAAACAACGCCTACGTGCCCCGCCATATGGATATAACCAGGCATGATACCAATTTTACATTCTCCTGGTGTAATGACACCTGGACAGTTTGGTCCGATCAGGACGGTATTTTTGCCTTCCATGAAGCGGTCAACCTTGATCATGTCAAGAACCGGAATACCTTCTGTAATACAGATTACGAGGTCCAGCTCAGCATCAACAGCTTCCATAATGGAATCTGCTGCAAATGCAGGAGGAACGTAAATGACGCTCGCTGTTGCGCCTGTAGCTTCCTTCGCTTCCTCCACAGTGTTGAACACCGGCAGACTAGCTACTGTACCGTCTTCCAACGTGATATCCACATTAGTTCCGCCTTTACCCGGTGTAACTCCGCCTACCATCTGGGTTCCGTAGTCCAATGCGCCCTTCGTGTGGAACATTCCCGTTGAACCCGTAATGCCTTGCGTAATGACTTTTGTATTTTTATCGATCAAAATACTCACGTTGCTTCACATCCTTACGGTTATTTTTCAATTCCCGGACAGCTCCGGTACTAAGGAATGAACTTATTTTACGAGGGCAACAATTTTCTGTGCACCATCGGCCATGGAATCAGCAGGAACAATATTCAGGCCAGATTCACCCAGAATACGTTTGCCAAGCTCCACGTTAGTTCCTTCAAGACGAACAACCAGCGGTTTGGTCAGGCCAAGCTGCTTCGCGGCTTCAACAACACCATTGGCGATAACATCACAGCGCATGATGCCACCGAAGATGTTAACAAAGATCCCAGCTACTTTGGCATCGGACAAGATGATCTTAAATGCTTCAGTCACCTTCTCCGTTGTCGCACCGCCCCCAACGTCAAGGAAGTTGGCCGGGTCTCCACCGTAGTATTTGATAATGTCCATCGTTGCCATCGCAAGTCCCGCACCATTGACCATACAGCCGATGTTGCCATCAAGTGCTATGTAGCTGAGGTCGTATTTGGAAGCTTCGATTTCTTTTTCATCCTCTTCATCCAGATCACGCAGTTCCAAAATGTCTTTGTGACGGAACAGGGCGTTGGAGTCAAAGTTCAATTTTGCATCTAGCGCGATAACGTTTCCATCTCCGGTAACAACGAGAGGATTGATCTCGGCAATAGAGCAATCTTTTTCGACAAATGCAGTGTACAGCGCGAGCATGAACTTAACAGCTTTGTTCACCAGTTCATTCGGAATCTTAATGCTGTAAGCCAGTTTACGGGCCTGGAACACTTGCAATCCAATAGCAGGGTCAATAATTTCTTTGAAAATTTTCTCAGGTGTAGCTTCAGCTACTTCTTCAATCTCAGTACCGCCTTCTTCGGAAGCCATCATAACTACACGGCCTGTGGCACGGTCCACAACAACACCCACATAATACTCTTTGCGGATATCGCATCCTTCTTCAATCAGAAGACGTTTCACTTCTTTGCCTTCTGGTCCAGTCTGGTGTGTTACCAATACTTTGCCCAGAATTTCGGAAGCATAGGCACGAACTTCATCCGTACTCTTCGCCACTTTTACGCCGCCGGCTTTACCCCGGCCACCTGCGTGTATTTGCGCTTTAACAACAGTCACCGGACTGCCCAGTGCCTCTGCGGCCGCAACCGCTTCATCGACTGTATAAGCAACCTTTCCGTTTGGAACGGTAACTCCATACTGTTTCAGTACTTCTTTTCCTTGATATTCATGGATATTCATTCTCGAATCCTCCTATCAACATGACTGCAACAAGGCGGGTTGGTAGACTAACAAAAGACAAATGTTGACTATTTTCACTTAAACCCAATTCATTGTAACACGTTTTTAAAACGCTTTCCTTAAAAAATTAATGGTTAATAGACAGTATTTTGATATGAGTATGATCCCATATTGTGAATGCTTGGGTATATATGGAAAAAACCTCAGCTAAAAGCTAAGGTTTCCTTGATCTAAAACTACATTTTATTTTTTGGCTGCGTTCGTGTTGGTTTGGTGAACTTTCTCCAGCAACCCTTTGAACTGACCCAGCAAAGCTTCAAACTCTGTACTGTTCAAACACGCATCACCCTGAATGGATTCAGGTATGGATAATGCCTTGTTCCGCAGCTCACGGCCGGAGTCGGTTAATGTAATTAATACTTTTCGTTCATCCTGAGCAGAGCGTTCGCGATTAATAAGTCCTGCTGACTGTAACCGTTTGAGAAGTGGTGTCAACGTTCCCGAATCGAGATAGAGTGCCTCCCCGATCTCCTTAACCGTACATTCTTCACGTTCCCACAATACCATCAGAACCAGATACTGTGAATACGTTACGCCGAGCACCTCGAGATAAGGCTGGTACATCTTCGTAATCTCCCGTGAACAAGCATATATGGCAAAGCATAATTGGTTATCCAGCTTCAAACTGTCAGTCTGCATATATCTTTCTCACCTGCCTATTGTGCATTCTATTCCTTATAAAAAAGGAACTATAAATCTATCTTATCACAAATTAGAAAAAAAACAGAATAATTGAGCACAAATGATTTTACTATTCAATTTAATTATGATAAATTAGATTGTGTGAAATATAAAAAACGAATAGATGAGCCGTAAGTACATCTCATAATTCGATAAAAATATTACATAAGGTCCATGGAATACATTCGCGTTTTCTCGGGCCAAATTTGATAATCATAATGAAAGTTTAATACGTAACCATTTTCGCCAAAGCTATTTAATGATTTCCTTCCAAAAATAAAATTCAGGGATCAGGAAAGATGACTACAGCAATGAGAATGACAGGTTGACTCCATGATTCCTTTTATATAAAATGCTTAATAGAAGCTGAGGAAGCACCTTAATTCGTAGACTGGCCCGTATTATGCGGAGTCAAGAATCGAGTGAGGTGTTTCTTTGTTATGTATGGAAAATTACACAGTGCGTGTTTGTACGGAATCGATGGTGTACTGATCGAGGTGGAAACCGATTTATCCAATGGTCTGCCACAGACATCCATCATCGGTTTACCGGATTCAGCTATTCGTGAGGCCGTTGAGCGTGTCCGTGCAGCGATTAAAAATTGCGGATATCAGTACCCTTTACAGCGGATCACAATCAATCTGGCCCCCGCTGATCTGCGCAAGGAAGGATCTTCCTTTGATCTGGCCATTGCTATTGGTTTACTTATGACAAGCGGTCAGCTTGTACTGCCTCCCCAGGAACGGACACTAGTGGTTGGCGAACTGGCGTTGGACGGTTCGATCAGGTCCGTGCCCGGCATTTTATCCATGGTGGACCTGGCCAAACGACAAGGCTTTACTTCTGTGCTCCTGCCTTTGGATAACGTAGAGGAAGCGTCACTGATTCGAGGTATCCAGGTGTTTGGCATTCGACATTTACAGGATATTGCTCCGGAAAATTTAGATCAATCTGCAAGTTCGGTTGGAATACCCAATAATTCGAATGCAGGACCAGTCGTGTTGAAAAATTATGCACACCTCGCTGCGCCTATAACGGATAAGACTCATAAGATGGCGGATAGGAAGCCGAGACAAACACCATTATTTGCAGACGACTATAGCGATGTTCTGGGGCAGCACCATGTAAAACGCGCGCTTATGATTGCTGCAGCAGGCATGCATAACATACTGCTCGTTGGACCGCCAGGCACGGGCAAAACGATGTTAATCAAACGTCTGCCCTCCATCCTTCCTCCTTTGTCAGAAGATGAAGCGTTGGAAGTAACCAAAGTATTAAGTGCTGCAGGCAAATTAAAAGAAGCGCCTCAAGGCCTGATTGCAGACAGACCTTTTCGCTCCCCTCACCACACGATATCCACCTCTGGTCTGATTGGAGGCGGTGGTATCCCAAAACCAGGTGAAGTGAGCCTTGCCCACCGGGGAATATTGTTTCTGGATGAATTACCTGAATTTCAGCGCCAAGTGCTGGAGGTATTAAGGCAGCCGTTAGAGGATCGCACAGTGACAATTAGTCGGGCTCGCGCTGCATTCACCTTTCCGGCCCAGTTCATGCTTGCATGTTCCATGAATCCCTGTCCCTGCGGATATTTGTCCGCTCATTCGGAGGAACAACGATGCATATGTAGTCCAGCCCGTGTTGCCGCGTACCGAGCCAAAATTTCAGGACCACTGCTGGACCGTATTGATCTTCAGGTTGAGGTTCCTCCACCAGGCGAGTGGCGCAAGTCTGCTGCTTCCCCTTCCTCTGAAGAAATGCAGGCAAATGTGATCCACGCTCATCAAATTCAGGCTAAACGTTATGCCAAAAGTTCGGTTCGTTGGAATAGCCAGCTTTCAGGCACGCTTTTGCGACGAACGATTCATCTCCCCCAAGAGGCAGAACAACTGTTAGAGCAAACGCTGCAAACGTTAAACCTGAGCATGCGTGCACATGATCGGATTATCAAGATGGCACAGACAATTGCCGATCTGGACCATGAAGGTGAAATTGTGACAGCTCATGTGGCTGAAGCCATCCAGTATCGTCAATTGGATCTTAATTTATTTTGAAGCTATTTTAGAAGCATATGGAGGAAAGAACAGGCCGATTTACCCAAAGCAGTGTTATGGCATGAAACTGTAAACAGCAGAGGAAGATCGAGAAGAATTCCTTATGCAAATTCTACAATGCGGATACGCCAACACGACAAAAAACGTACAAGCCCTTCTCTTCTGTGAAGAAAGGTACTTGTACGTGGATTTCCCTGAAACATAAGGGATCGTAAATAGCTAAGGTTTTTAATAATTTATTATTCGAAAAGAGTGAGTTTCTCCTTAGCTGGTGTGCGTTCTTTGGCAGAAGGAATAACATCAGGGTATCCCATATAAATCATACCTACAATCTTCTCTCCCGCCTCTATTCCAAGCGATTTGCGGAATTTGGGAGCGTACAAGAATGGCTTGGTCACCCAGAACGTTCCAATGTCTTCACTCCAGGCTGCAAGCATAAAGTTCTGAACCAATGCACTGACCGCAGCAAAGTCTTCGTCCCAGATATTCTGTCTTGGATCTTCTTCCAGCACGACAAGCATAACGGATGGAACTTGCATAATATTGGGTGAAAATTTGTTGTCTTCTCCCATTTCTGCATCAATAGCCTCGGCCAGTTTCTTCCGTCCATTTCCGGTAAACAACAAAAATCTCCAAGGTTCACGCAGTTTATGGTTAGGAGCCCAGACTGCCGTATCCAGCAATTCTATAATCTGCTGTGTAGGAACAGCTTCTTTTTTGAATTTTTTCACCGTACGACGGTTTTGAATCGCATTTCTGACTTCATTTGTTGTTTTCGTAGCTTTACTCATCGGCCGTACCTCCCTGATTATAAAATCATTTGCAACCGCAATAGTGATTCGCGGCCTAGTACACTCATTATAATTTCTTTATGACATAAAAAATAAATTCCAGTTTACCTTCTTGATTATACACCCATCTGATCACGAGATTCAAAGGGGCGGCAGAGGTCATTACCGTTAAGTTCATTACGAACAGAAAAGACGACTCTGAATCTTGATTCACCACGAGGGATCATCAAGTCAGAACCGTCTTTTATTCTCATGTTGTTATTCATTCACATATCTTATCAACAAGTAATCAATCGTCGTAACTCGCCCCTTCAAACGTGCCATTCCCTTCAAATGTGCCATTAACAAAATCCATTTTGTTGTACTTCTCCTGGTTACCTGCAACATCTGTACTATAGTACTCTACCACCTTGACATCAGGGGCATAAAACTTGACGGGTCCTTCATAGTTCTTCCATTCTCCCCCATTGATTCGATATTGCGTTGTTTTTACGCCCGAACCTTTGACTTCGTCTGTTGCCTGAAGTCTGAATGTAAATCCTTTGATGTATATTTTCCCGTTCACAGTATCTGTAATAGGAACTAATCTGTACTTGGTTACTGGAGGTGTAATATCTGCATCCTTCTTAAGTACGATATTAAACGTATTATGATCTCCTTTTACAAGAGTAACGCTTAGGCTCGTTTTTAGATATCCTGCTGCTTCTCCCGTTATCGTTCTGGCCCCTGTTGGTACGCGCTTTATAAAATAATCGCCTTGAGCATCTGTCGTTGCCGAACCGCCAGCATAAACTTTAGCACCAGTTATCGGATTGCCCGCTTCATCTATTACTTTTCCACGCACGTGTGCCGCCTCTGCCAAAACAACATCCTTTCTCAAGGTTCCCCCCTCCCGGACACCCAAGCGATCCTGTTCATATAGCATATAATCATCGGCATCTACCCATATTGCAATGTTCGGATTATAGGCGTAATCAATTCCTGTAACCGCATATCGACCTTGCTGATCAGTTTTCACTATACGATCAAAGACACTTGTTACTTTTATACGAGCATCTGGAACAGGTCTGCCCGCCTGATCTTTGACTGTTCCTACAATCGTGGAAGGTTCATAAATATGAAAATCAAGCTGTTTTTGCTCTCCACCCCTTAAACTATAGTAAGTGTGATGTCGATACGGCACATACCCCTCTGCTTCAACTGAAAAGGTAAATACAGTATAGTTCTCAACGGATTCAATAATACGATAATTCCCACTCTCATCTGTCTCCACGCTGTGTTCCTTATTCCCATAATCAAGCCAATACTTGACTGTGGCGTCCTTGACAGGCAATCCCTGACGATCAATCACTTTACCTGACACACTAACCGCATTGTCAGATTCAGCAGCATAAGAAACTCCGGAATACATGATTCCAAACAAAATGAAACATAAAGATAGTGTACTTAGTCGAATTATCCATTTGATACTTGTCTGCATCTTCCACTACACCTCACCATTTATTTTATTGATCAAACATTCCTCTTTAACCTCTTAAATTAACTGACCATAAGTTCAAGCTTCCAGAATTCTCCGTCCCAAACATATTGCCAAATCCCCTGTCCACCGTTCATGGTCTCGCTGATATCCAGCACTTCCATCCGAGGGCACTCCCATACTTGTTTTACTGTGTTGTTCGAAGTATTCTGAAGCTCTTTCATACATCCCACCAACCTCTCTTTAAATTTTTCAACGTTCTTATTTTATTACAAATGATACGATTTGTATCTAAAAATTCTGAAATACAATGATTTTATTATCAATGCTCTATTTTCTCCGTTTTGTGATTTCATAGTTAAATCAAAAAAAGCCGCAGTTCCTGTATAAATAGGAATTGCGGCTTTAGTATATTAACTAATTTCAAAACTAAAACAATGCAAAGATAAGACATAATTAAACTTGTACTTCGAAATCACTGACCGACTCACACTAAAATGATACAAATCGTATCTATTGATACAGCAATAACTTCGAGTGTAATTCTTAAAAAGCATTAACAATATGATTCAGAGAGACAATCTCTCCTGCTTGATCAAGCATTACGGCAATTACATCAAAACGGATCTGAAGTTCCGTCTCTCCCGTCATTTGCAAATACACGGATGCGGTTGAACGCACCTGCTGCATTTTACGCATATCAACCGATTCCTGAGGTGTACCGTACTGAACGGCTCCACTTCTGCTTCTTACTTCCACAAAGATAATCAGGCCCTCGCTGGAAGCAATGATGTCAATCTCACCGCTACGGCAACGCCAGTTCTGTCTAATGATCCGATAATCGTGCTCTCGCAACCATTGACAGGCAGCCTCTTCACCTAATCGGCCTTTCTGCTGTCGTGTGAGCTTTAATCCTGGCTCCTGACCCAATCTACGTTCTACCATGACTCATTTTCCTCACGTCCTGAGGCCATGCGATCTGCACGGTAGACGTACGTTAGCACCTCTGCGACCAGTTGATACAGTTCTGCCGGAATCTGTTCATCCAGATCCAACTTGGAGAGTACCTCCACAAGTGCTGCATCCTCCTGAACAGCCACGCCGTTTTCTCTGGCTTTATCCAGAATGGCTTCTGCCACTTTGCCGCGCCCCTTGGCTACAACAACAGGCGCTTCGCTCTCTCCAGGGACATATTTTAGGGCAACCGCCTTTTTGGAGAGCAGGTCCGGTTGTGACGACTCGTCTTTCATACCTTCAAGTCCACCCCTTTGTATCGTTCAGGACTATAGTCCGAGGCCCTCGTTTTTCGTTCCGCGCCCGGCTCCTGGCCGGCAGGCCACGGTTCCGCCTTGAAGGTCAGCAGTTGATAGCCCAGCTTGTCCAATGCCTGATGGATTACCTCTCGTCCACTCTCCAGGAGCGGTCCCATTCCTTCGCGATCATTCAATACACGCAGACTGACAATGTTATTAACCACATGCACATCTACCAGAGTAGGCCCAAGACTTTTCATGTCCAGATCAAACCATAGACGGCAGTTGGACGCATCCAGCTCTCCACGTTGACCTCTGCGAGACTGAATCTGAACAGACGCCGTTTCTTCCCCGTCCGGTCCAGTGATCGGAATAAACCAGTGCATCTGTGCAAAAGTAGCACTGCGATCTGTCGTTAGCAATAACTGCTGACCTGTCAGATACTGCACGGCCTGTCCGGCGGCATCCTTAAGCGCTGCTGGTGCACCTTCGCTGCTGGCAAGCTGCAGCAGCAAGCCCTTCAGCGTGTCCGCATTCGCCGGACTCGCCACATCCCCTACGCGCGGCTGCGCTACCGCGCCGTGAACGGCCTGCTGCTCGTGCTCCGCACCGAGCAGCTTCAGCACGCGCCCCACCCACGGGTCCCCCTCGTGGGTGACAGGCGCGTGCACTGCCGCAGCTCCCGCAGGTGCTGCGGCAGTACCGCCAGCCGGCGGCGCATCAGCGCCGGCTGGCAACGGCTGCGGCACGCCTCCGGCAGCCACAGCCGCCTGGCCGCCCTGCGATGCAGGGGCGGCCTGTGCTGCCGCACCAGGCTGTGCCGGTGCGGCAGTGGACGCGCTGCGCAGGGCGTCCAGCAGCGTCAGCAGCTTGGGCGCCAGCTGCGCTGCCGTAGGCGCTGCTGGCGCCGCCTGGCCTGCTGCGGACGGAGTCCCCGCAGCAGCAGGCGTTTCAGCGCGGCCGTCAGTTCGCCCGGCCGCGCCTGCTTCAGGCTGGCCTGCACTTGCACGGCCAGCCACAGATTCTGTAGCCGCGCCTGGGGTTCCCGGGCGGCTCACAGCTTGCCCCGCGTCAGCCCCGCGCGGGCTCTCGCCAGGTATTCCGGTTCCAGACGGAATACCGGCACCTCCTTTGCCAGCCGTTTCAACGTTGCTGGCAACTGCCTTTGCCCCGGCTTCAGCATTTCCTGTACCTCCGCCAGTCTGCATGTTTCCTTTCACCGCAGTACCTGCATCCTCTGCCCCACTATCAGTCATGGATATAGATCCTGCCAATGCCGCTTGTCCTTGTTGCGTTGACAAAGTAGGTGTTCCGGTTCCAGTCATCTGACGACCATTGCCTGATGTAGCCAGTCCTTCTTCTGTCTGTGATGCATTCGGTACTACAGGTGCACCAGCCATGACTGCTGGTTTCAACGTAGCAGATTGTTCTCCAGTCAGTACCTGTTTACCTGTTGTTTGTGTCAGCATCGTTTCCAACTGGTCAGCCAACCCGCTTAATAACTGATGCAGAGGGGGGCCAAACACCGTCTGGTGTAATCCTTTTACTGTTTCCGCCGTAACCGGAAGGCCACGCTGAAAAGCAATTCCTGTCGCCTGCACCCATTCTTCCACAGGGACCTGTGCAGGTTTGGCAGTCATCATATTTTGAACCATTGCCACATTATCTTTCGTTAGCGGCACTCCGCTACGCTGCATGGCAAGTAACAGTTCCCGGTTCCCTTTTGTATCCGGTAGTCCTACATCCTTAAGCAGGTTGTTCAGCGAAGCTTGTGGCAGCTCAGCAAGTGTTCCGGACATAGGTTTCATTACCGTTATGCCATTTTCACCTGAAGGCTGCACTTGAAGTAACGTGGTCTCACCCGGACGGAGTGGAGTCTCCAACTTGGCGCGCACCTGCACACCTTGAATCTGCAGAACTGCTTCTCCCCCATCATCGGATACACTAACGACGGAGCCACGAACCACCTGACCTTCCTTTAATTCAAGCGGTTTGGCATTGCCGGGTTTACTATCTCCCATTAACCCCTTTATCATGGAACCGATATTCAAATCTCTCCCCCTCCTTTCTTTAAACCTGTGTTAAAACAACGATTGCTGCTCTCCAAGCAGGTTGCCCAGAAAACTGCGCCGATGCATCGGGGTTGCCCCCAATGCCATAATTTGCTCCCGATGAACTTTTGTTGCATATCCTTTATGTATCGACAAACCATATTCCGGATATAACGTATCCCATTCTTCCTTGCACAGCCGATCTCGCGTTACCTTGGCAATAATAGATGCCGCTGCGATCGATTGACTATTGGCGTCACCTTTAATAATGGACAGTTGAGGTACATTCACATCCACCTTCTCGGCATCCACCAGCATATAATCAGGAGTTTCTCCCAATGCTTCAACAGCTCGTTTCATCGCAAGTCTCGCAGCCTGCTTGATGTTAAGCCGATCAATTGTCTCGGCATCCGCGTACCCGATACCTACCGCCAGCGCTTTTTCCATAATGACGTCATATAATGCATCACGTTTTTTCTCCGTTAATTTCTTGGAATCATTCACACCTTCCAGGATGAGATCCTTCGGTAAAATAACTGCAGCTGCGACAACATCCCCAAACAAACATCCCCGTCCTACCTCATCAATACCAGCAATACGTTCAAATCCACTGTCCCAATACTCCCGCTCATAGAGCAACAGATCTCGAGGTTCACTGGCTTCTTTTTTCTTCTTTGGTCCAATTGGGTTCTCCAGTAGATTCAACCCGATCTCTTCTTTATTTTCAACCATAACGTTCATCTCCTCTACCCACGCTTTTTCAGCATGTGTATCACTTACAATTTTTTATAATATAGACGTATATCCTCTGTCTTTTGTTCTGTACAACCTGTCTCTCACAGCAAAACTTTTCCTTGAGGGTTTTCAATATAAAGATAGTGATGTCTTCATTTATCGGTATTTGATGGTTTAAATTGAATATATCAGACCTCGTGTATTCTAATTTGCACCACCATTCATCATAGCACGATTCTGACGCACCTGATATATAGGTCTGCCAATTCCATAAAGCGCACTGTTCTTCAATCCTCTTCCATTTTATCGTTTTCGACGTATGTTCCAGCTCTACTCCCACGTTGGTATACACAAAAAAACGACCGCTCCCGGTAATCCGGTAACGGCCGCTTCTTTCGGCACTTGTATATATGAAATGAACAGATAAAGATAATGATCTTCATCGTGTAGAGTCCATTTTTTTAATAGGGAGCTTCCATAGAAAAACGTCCCATTTTACCCGCCCGCAGTTCACGCAGAAATGCTCGTGATGCCTTTTCCAGATCAATGCGTCCACCGCTTACAATGCAACCACGGATACGGCCGACTTGTTCCATAATCGCAATAACACTGTCCGAATCATCTGCATCCCTGGAGAACTCCTGAAGTCCGTATCTCTCTTCCAAAGCGTCCCAGTAATAACGCATCAGATAACTGATTCCAAAAAAGGCGATATCCTCTGCATTCAGAATTTCTTCTTTGATCGCACCAGTTACGGCAAGACGATAACCTACATTTTGATCTTCGAACTTAGGCCAAAGAATACCTGGAGTATCCAATAACTCCATTTCTTTGCCTACCTTAATCCACTGTTGCCCCTTCGTCACACCAGGACGATCTCCTGTTAACGCAATACTCCGTCCAGCCAGTCGGTTAATCAGTGTTGATTTACCTACATTGGGAATCCCTACGATCAACCCGCGAACCGCACGAGGATTAATCCCTTTAGCAATTTGACGGTCAATTTTTTCTTTAAGAAGAAGCTTCGCCTGTACCGGAATGTCTTTAACATTAGTGCCTGTCGAAGCATCTACAGGAAAAGCAGTAATTCCTTCTTTTTTGAAATATTCAATCCATTCTTGCGTCACTTTGGCATCTGCCAAATCCGATTTGTTCAACAAAATCATCCGGGGTTTATCCAGCAATATTTCGTCAATCATCGGATTACGGCTGGAGACAGGCAGACGGGCATCCAATAGTTCGATGACCACGTCGATGAGCTTTAACTTATCCTGAATCTGGCGTCTGGCTCGAGTCATATGACCTGGAAACCATTGTATCGTCACCTTGTCTTCACCTCATTATTTACTTCAATTTCAGTGGTTGATCCACTTGATCTCACCGATCGGCCAGAAAATCACATCTGCACGACCAATAATATCTTTTAACGAAACATAACCGATCATACGGCTGTCTGTACTATTTGGACGGTTATCTCCCATGACAAACACATGACCTGCAGGCACTTTGCCATCAGGGAACTGCTCATTCGGGAAATCCTTCACGTTATAGGTTCCACCATTTGCTTCAGCTGCATCAATGGCTCCTTGAATATACGTTTCATCAACCTTTTTACCGTTAACCATCACGGTATCGTCCTGAACCTCAACGGTATCACCTTCTACAGCAATAACACGTTTAATGAAATCCCGACCTTCGGATGGTACGTGGAAGACGATAACTTCACCGCGCTTTGGTTCTCTGATATCATATAAGATCTCGTTGACGATCACACGTTCACCCGTTTCAAAATTCGGCTGCATGGACGGACCGTCCACAACAAACGGTTTGAAGAGCAACCACCGAATGAGAATGACGAGAACTAATGCGATAACAATGGCTTTAAGCCATTCAACAATTTCATTTTTGGCTTTTTTGGATCGACTGTTTTTCTCTTCGGCAGGATTGCCCCGGTCATGTTGAACTTCTTGTTCCATTCAAGATCTTCCTCTCTTCACAGTACATGTTTATAGCAGTACACACATCCAGCATTCTGTATCGTTCCAATAACTCAATGGATGGATACAAAACATTCACATCAGTTATGTAATCTTTCACCAAGCATTACAGTACATTTAATCCACAATTCAAATGTTTTCCAATAACTGATTTTACAAGCCTCCCGGACTATTCCCGCATGCGTTGCCATACCATTTTACTCGGAAGTGTACCTCCGGTTCAACTTTTCCCGGACAAAAACGAAAAGGGCTTGTCTCCAAGCCCTTCCCGGTATCCGTTATATTAACGAATTTCTTTAATTCTCGCTGCTTTACCGCGTAGTTCACGAAGATAATAAAGCTTCGCACGACGAACTTTACCACGGCGAGCCACTTCGATTCTATCGATTTTTGGGGAATGAAGCGGGAAAGCTCTTTCCACACCTACACCGTAAGAAATTTTACGAACTGTAAAAGTCTCACTGATTCCACCACCACGGCGTTTAATCACAACACCTTCGAACAATTGGATACGCTCACGAGTTCCCTCGATTACCTTAACGTGCACTTTCAAAGTGTCACCAGGACGAAAACTCGGAATATCCTTACGAAGTTGTTCTTGTGTAATCGCTTGAACGATATTCATCTATGACTCCCTCCTTCCGTACAGGCGTTCATACTTCTTCCAGAGATCACCTTGTCTCCTTCATTATCCATAGAGGACCGCCGTATTCCACATAACAGACTTATTGTATCACGCAGCATATCAAAACACAAGAGAAATTAGACAGAATGCCTATTGTTCAATCAGCAACGCTGATACTCATCTCCATCTCATGTTGACCTCATTCTAAAATACATTCTCTCATATGGATCATGAATCAACGTTCTCATCTGCAAGTCAACCTGATGCAGGAAAAAATACTGTAACTTCCCGTGTAGCAATATCGTCTATGATATAACTTATTGACCACTTTAAAAGGAGAATCCCAAGACTCATGAAATATTGGAATAAGATCACACTGGCCCTACTTGCCATGCTCACATGCTCCATTACACTATATGCATATGCCGTAACTCATCCAACGAATGCACTGTCACACAAAGCCTGCACATCCTGGGACATAGTCAAACGCAAAGCATTCGAGCTGTCACACACTGACTTCTCTAACCAATCTGCGCTGGATCGTTCTACCTTCAAGATTGAACAAGGTACGGCTACAGAAGTCCCTGTACTGATGTATCATTACATAGAGCCCAAATTGAATAATCACGAGACAGATAATAAATCCATCATTAATCTGGAGGATTTTGAGCAAAATATGAAATACCTGCATGATGAAGGCTACCAAACGATTACACTGAATCAGCTTGAACAATATGTTAACGGGAGAATTTCCCTACCACAGAAGTCCATTGTCATTACCTTTGATGACGGATACCAGAACAATTATACATTAGCTTACCCTGTGCTTCAGAAATATAATTTTCACGCCTCGCTGTTTGTCATAGGCAGTAAAATTCAAGATCAACCTTCGGAATTTGAGCCCGCCATTAACAGTTTCATCTCCAAGCCAGAGATGCAGGCGGCAACTGACGTATTTGAATTTAACAGCCACACCTATAACCTGCATCACAAGGGATTTATGCGCTGTGGTAACAGTGTGCCTGTCGGTCTGGACACCAGCCTTCTGGATGATGATATCCAGCATATGAAGCAAACCGGAATCGACACACCTTATCTGGCCTATCCATTTGGTTATACCAGCACACAGATGATCTACAAGTTACAACAACATGGATATCGCATGGCATTTACCGTAAAGTCTGGATTTGTGCATCCAGGAGATCATCCCATGAAGCTGCCTCGCTTGACGGTCTCGACAGGTACTGATCTGGCGTCCTTGCTTCAACCCGAATCCAGTCCGCAGAACGAATTACCTGCATCGGAGAATGACCAGTGAAACCTAGAGTTTAACTTCACCGCCTGGATACAGAGTCGAGCTATACAGCCTTTTGAGCTGTGGCTTGGCTCTTTTTGCATCGGTAAGTGATAATGTCATCGGAGAACTGGAATAAATCACTGCTTCCTTTGCGTCATAGATGATGATCTGTTCCTGTCCGGTCTGAACCAGATCTGCATGTACTACATATCCCTCTTTCGGGAATTCAGTAACCGTTTTCATATTTCCATCCACCAAAGAAGGCAACACATCTCCACCTCGGCGATAAGCCAAAATATAATCGAGTCCACCTTCATCCCATTTACAAACAGGCTCTATAATGGTTAACCAACCACGAGTCGTGCGATTTTCTTTCCAAATTTCTCTCCCTGCGCTATCCAGCATGAACATTCCATCCTTACCATTCTCATCCCCACGGACAATCCGGTCCAGACCTGCAATCTGTAAACCTTCCATTCCAGTACAAAAATGACCTAACGCAATATGCTGTGATTCAATCGAATCTTCATAACGCCACTTCTCATTACCATAGCGGTCCATCATGACCGTAACACTGCCACCGATAACAACCTCAACTTCCCCATCACCGTCAACGTCTCCAAACCATATACAGTCAGCATGATCATCGAGATTAAGACAAGACCATAATAACGTCCCATCATGATCCAACATGTCATATCCGGCCATCACTTCATCTTTCCCATCTCCATCGATATCATATACCCATGGAAAATGTCCTGGATTCCCTTCATGCTTCCATAACAAATTAAAATCATGGTCAAGTGCCCATAACGTCTTATAGCGGTCTTTCAGTATAATGTCCATTCTCTGCTGGTTACCCGTCAGATTGGCGAGAATAATACAGTCATGTGCTTCATCACCTGGCAGATCACGTGTTTCTTTGATCTCTCCGGTCCGGCCATCCAATACGAGAAATTGTTTGTCCATCACACACAATACTTCATTATTTCCATCTCCATCCCAATCTGCGACCTGAGCGGGATAGTCTGAACCCGGACCACCTGCATCGGGATCGGGAGTTCCGACCTGCCATAGTAATGTTCCTTCCAGATCAAACACAGTCAAACAACATACCTGATGCGGAACATACCGATCGTCTATACCCCCATCTGCCTGTACCAGCAACATTTCAAGTCTACCGTCCCCATTCAGATCTCCCAAAAGCATTTTGCAGCGTTCTCCGGCTTGGCTAATATCTACTCTGGCGATTTCATAAGGCTGATGATTCATAACCTTCCTCCTCAGCTATCTTTATTATTGAATTCCAGCTGAGTTCACCATAAAGAAAATCCCTTTCTTTTACAACCCCATTTAGAATCATGCAAAAAAGTTCAAAGCTGCAAAAAAGTGCCTACGTAATTAAACGATGTAAACGAATGATTTTAAACCCACTCTAAAAACTCAAGGCGATTGCCAAAAGGATCATTTATATAGAAACGTCTTACACCTTCATCTGCCCTTGCTTCGTCATCGACAATATGAATTTGGTTATGAATGAGATGTTCACGCAACTGATCCAAATGTTGTACATGAAATGCCGGATGAGCTTTTGTGGCGGGAATAAAGTCTCTTTGTACTCCAATATGCACTTGGTGTCTGCCACACTCGAACCATACACCACCACGTTTTCTCAGAATTTCAGGTTTAGGAATCTCCGTCCAGCCCAGTACTTTATTGAAAAAATGACGCGCCTGCACTTCACAATCTTCTGGTGCTGCGAGCTGAATATGATCAAGACCAATAATATTGTACATTCATACACCGCCTTTCGTTTCACTTAATGAAACCTAGTTTCATTAATTATATTTTTATCTTATAGAATATACCAATAAAAATCCAGTATTCTTTTCAATGTACACAAAAAAAGCCAACCTGTGGTCTTACCCCTGTCAAGTAGACAGATGGAAAAAAGCTATGCTGCCAGTGCGCATCGATATTCAATCGGTGCGCGCTGTTTGAGTTTGGCTTGAAAACGTCGGTAGTTGTAATGGTACATATAATCTTCCACGGCTTGTCGAATCTCTGCTTCTGAATTACACTGGTTAAGGTACAGCTTCTCTGTCTTGAGATGCGAAAAGAAGGATTCGATGCATGCGTTATCCAGGCAGGTTGCTTTGCGAGAGTGGCTGCCCTTCACGCCGAATGCTTCTAATCGTGTGTTGTACGCCTGAGACGTGTATTGGAAGCCTTGATCCGAATGGAGCACGGCTTCCGAAACGTCTCTTTTTTGTGTCCATTGTTCCACCGTATCCAATACGAGCTGAACATCGTTCCGTTTAGATAATTGCCAAGCTACAATTTCGTTGTTGAACAAGTCTTGAATGACAGACAGATAAACGAATGTGTTTCCATCCGAAATATAAGTAATATCCGTCACCATTTTTTGCTGGGGGGCTGTGGCATGAAATTTGCGCTTCAGGCGATTCGGATAAATCACAGATGGCGTATAGCTGGACTTCTTCCGCTTCTTACGAATGACCGATTGGATCGATAGTTCCCGCATGATTCGCCATACTTTCTTGTGATTAACGTTCAGACCAGCCTCCCAGAGCGCCGTTGTCATGCGAGGATAACCAAACTCTCGGTTTGCAAAATGAATAGCCATCATGTGTTCTTTGATCTCACGATCACGGTCTTGTCTTGCGTCTCGCTGCGGCTGTGTTGCTCGCCATTTGTAATAACTGGAACGGGGTATTCCTGTAATCGATAATAGGCGTGTAATGCTATGCGAGCAGCGCAATTCGTCTATGATATCGTAGTTCTCCCGTTGGCTCAGCGCTTCTCCTTTACTAGATTTGGATACCGCTTTTTTAAATAATCCACCTGTGCTTGAAGGTAGTCACGTTCTTCTTCTACACTGCTAAAGGCAGTACGGGGACGTCCTTTCATTGGATTCGGAACATTGTTTTTTCGCTCATCGAACGCTTCCCCGTTTTTCCACTTTTTCACCCACACCTTCAGTTGTGAACAGTTTCGAATTCCTTCGCGTTCAGCTACCACTTTATAACTTGAAGACCCTTCGACATAGGATCTAACCGCATTCAATTTAAATTCTTCGGTATACGTCTGAAATGTTTGTCCTTTTTTTGCCATAAAAATATCCCCTCCAAGTGTCACTTGAACCCTCATGATAACATGAAGGCTTTTTCAAGTGTCTACTTAAAGGGGATAATACCACCTGTGGGTATCAAGGTTGGCCTTTTGCAACTCTGGATATTTAATATTTACGTGTTTAACGATTATACTTACTCTGTGCCATTTTCACGGTTTGAGCTTATCTTTTTCAGCCAAACTCGCTCTTTGTCCGTCAAATCCGCTGTTTCCAACATCTCCGGTCTGCGCTCCAGCGTACGAAGCAAAGATTGCTCTCTGCGCCACGCCTCAATGTTCAGGTGATGTCCTGACAACAGCATGTCCGGTACTTTCATGCCTCTAAACTCGGGTGGACGTGTGTAATGTGGGTATTCCAAAAGTCCAGTGCTGAAGGAATCCGTCACGGCACTTGTCTCATTGCCAAGCACACCGGGTATAAGACGTACGATGCTGTCGATCGCAACCATAGCAGGTAACTCCCCACCCGTGAGTACGTAATCACCAATGGATAGTTCATCCGTCACGAGAAATTCGCGGATGCGCTCATCGTAACCTTCATAATGTCCACATATAAAAATCAGATGATCTTCCTGCACAAGTTCTTCTGCTTTCTTCTGTGTAAACGTCTCACCTTGCGGACACATTAGAATGATACGTGGAGGTTTCATCGATGCCGCAGCTTCTCCGCGTTGCTCCAGAACATCTTCTACAGCAGCAAAGATCGGATCTGGTTTTAGCACCATGCCTCCACCTCCACCATAAGGGGCATCATCTACTGTATTATGTTTATTGGTCGCATAATTACGGAAGTTGGTTGCACCGAGGGACACCAGCCCCTTCGTTTGGGCTTTACCCAAAATGCTTGCTCCAAATACACCGTCAAACATCTCCGGGAATAGCGTTAATACATCCACTTTCATGTTACAGCAGCCCTTCCATCAGGTGAATCTTCACTTGCTTCTGTTCGATGTCCACATCAAGCACTACATCATCAATAACGGGAATCAGCACTTCTTTACCTGCTGGCGTTTTGACAACCCATACATCATTGGCACCCGGAGTCAAAATTTCAGAGATGGTTCCAAGCGTTTCACCCTCTTCGGTGATGACCGAACACCCAACGATTTGATGGAAGTAGTATTCACCTTCGTCCAGCTCAGCCAGGTTCTCTTTTAACACTTTGGCCATGCCGCCTTTAAACTTTTCTACTTCATTAATATTGCCGTACTCTTTCAGACGAAGAATATACATATTTTTATGCAAACGTGAAGACTCCACGTTAACCATGACTGGATGATTATCTGGTGTAAAGAAAAACAACTCTGCATTTTTCGCGAAACGCACTTCCGGGAAATCGGTTAAAGGCATGATTCTCACCTCACCGCGAATTCCATGCGTATTAACGATTTTACCTACATTCATAAACTCTGCCATACGTTCCTCCTACGAAATTAAATCAAACTAAACAGCTACCTCGACTCTCGTACGGTCGTTCCGGCGACGGTTCGTTCTTTCGATCGCTGTTACCCCCTCATTTTTTGAACTTACTTTAAAAGGTGAAAATGAGGTGATAAAGGCGAACGCTAACGCTTCTCCAGAATCGATCCCGTCCCCTGCACTGCTCCGAAGTCACTCATACCCAAAAATATTTTAATTCAATATCTAATCCAAACGTATTAAGTTCAGCATGCACGAAAAGGGGCTAGGACATGCATCCTAACCCCCTTTCGTATATCTTTAAGATATGATATCAACGGTAACCCGTTTATCCATCTTAACTGCTGCTGATGTGACGACCGTACGAAGTGATTTCGCGATTCGTCCCTGTTTACCAATTACCTTCCCGACATCGTCAGGATGAACGGTTAACTCATAAACGACAAGCCGGTCTTTCTCAACCGTCCGAACCGTCACATCTTCCGGATGATCGACTAAAGCCTTAGCAATTATGCTTACTAATTCTTCCATAGATGACCCTCCGAATCAGCACTTTATTTAGATAATTTAGACTCGTGGAACTTCTTCATCACGCCCGCTTTGCTAAGCAAGTTGCGGACAGTGTCAGATGCTTGTGCACCGTTTTGAAGCCATGCCAATGCTTTATCTTCATCGATCTTAACAACAGCCGGTTGTTCAACCGGGTTGTAGTAACCGATCTCCTCGATAAAACGACCGTCACGTGGGGAACGGGAATCCGATACCACTACGCGGTAGAAAGGAGCTTTGTGAGCACCCATACGTTTCAGACGAATACGAACTGCCATTTGAAAATTCACCTCCTTCAATGAAATCTGTATATGATCCAGCTTCGCTTAAATCAACGGAAAGGAAACTTCATTCCTTTACCCATACCTTTAAGCTGCTTCATCGCTTTATTTTTACCGCCTTTAGGTCCCATCATATCCGAGAACTGTTTCATCATGCGGCGCATCTCATCAAACTGTTTGATCAGACGATTTACTTCAGCCAGAGATGTTCCGCTTCCGGTAGCAATACGCTTCCGGCGGCTATGGTTGATCATGTCCGGGTTGCGTTTCTCCTCGGTCGTCATTGAGTAAACGATCGCTTCGATCCGGCCCATCTGTTTATCATCAACCTTCAGATCCTTGGCTTGTTTCATCTTGCCCATGCCGGGGATCATATCCATGATCTGATCGATTGGTCCCAGCTTTTTCACTTGATCCATCTGCTCCAGGAAATCTTCAAACGTGAATTCTGCATTACGCATCTTCCGTTCCATTTCCTTGGCTTTATCGGTATCAATGTTTAATTGTGCTTTCTCAATCAGAGATAACATATCACCCATACCGAGGATCCGTGAAGCCATACGTTCCGGGTGGAACGGCTCCAAGGCGTCAAGTTTCTCTCCAAGGGAAGCAAACTTGATTGGACAACCCGTAACTGCTTTGACGGAAAGTGCAGCACCACCACGAGTATCGCCATCCAGCTTCGTCAGGACAACCCCGGTCAGATTAAGCTGCTGGTTAAAGTGTTCTGCTACGTTAACCGCATCCTGACCTGTCATGCTGTCTACGACAAGCAGTACTTCATCCGGATTCACTACGCTGTGAATCTGGCGAAGTTCTTCCATCAGTTCTTCATCAACATGCAGACGTCCAGCTGTATCGATAATGACATAGTCATTACCGTTATCTTTGGCATGTTGGAGACCTTGACGTGCGATCTCAACAGGGCTTGTCTGATCTCCCAGTGTGAATACCGGCGCTTTGATCTGCTCGCCAAGTACTTGCAACTGTTTGATAGCTGCCGGACGATAAATATCGCCTGCAACAAGTAATGGTCTGCTGTTTTGCTTTTGCAGCATTTTAGCCAGTTTACCCGATGTGGTTGTTTTACCAGCACCCTGCAAACCAACCATCATCAGCACCGTAGGCGGTTTGTTCGCTTTAGCCAGTTTCGCTTGGCTTCCACCCATCAAATCCGTTAGTTCCTTGTTAACGATGTCGATGATGACCATTCCTGGCGTGAAGCTCTCCATCACTTCTTTGCCAACAGCCTTCTCTTTCACCTTGGCGATGAATTCCTTGACCACTTTGAAGTTTACATCCGCTTCGAGCAATGCCAGACGTACCTCGCGCATAGCCTCGGCTACGTCTTCATCAGACACCTTGCCTTTGCCGCGCAGCTTGCTGAACACATTCTGTAATCGGGTCGTTAATCCTTCAAATGCCATGATCCCACCTCCTTAAGCTTTAATACTGTTTTCAAGACCGATACGTTCCGCTCAGCCAACTTTTCATTCACTAAGCTGAGCAACGATATCGTGTATTTGTTTGTTGTTATCAATGGAGACGCCTGCGCGTTCCAATGCATTTTTCAAATCTTCAAGATTGCGATTACGCCGTTCATGCTTTTCCAGCAAGCCCAGCTTGCTTTCGTAATTTTCCAGCACTTGTTCGGCACGCTTGATATGCTCGTATACCGCCTGGCGGCTGATCTCAAACTCGGCTGCAATTTCACCAAGTGAGAAATCGTCATGAAAGTAATACTTTAGAAAAGTCTGCTGTTTCTCGGTAAGTAACAATTCATAAAAAGCAAACAGCAAGTTAATCCGGTTTGTCTTCTCAAGCCGATTTTCTTGACTCACATCGGGGCACTCCCTTCGTCAAGGAAAAACACTTTACACTCTTGCAACGTTCCTAATAATACCTAAAACAAATCAGGTTGTCAAGCAAAAATACTTGTCACAATAAAAACAGCTCTGATGATATGTTATTTCGATGTTTAACAGGTGGTTTATGCCCTTTTTCACAACTAGCAAATTCAATCTGTATCTCTGCAATCCACCTCTATTTAGAAGAAAAAACGAATGCGTCTCAGTCCTGGAGATGCATCCGTTTATGGTGTTCTAACGAAGAGGTGTCAGGTACAGCAGTACCATAAAGAAATGAAGAATACTGCCTGCTAGCACAAAGAGATGCCAAATCGCATGGTGGTACGGAAATCCACGCCATACATAAAAGAGCGTACCCAGTGTATACATCAGGCCTCCAGCAACCAGCAGCACAATGCCGCCTGTAGGAATGGCAGCCATAAGCGGTTGCCAGGCAATAACGATGAGCCAGCCCATCGCAATATAGAAAATCGTGGACATGAATAGAAACCTTTTCGTAAAAAATGCCTTAAAGATCACGCCGAATAATGCGATTCCCCAGATTATACCGAACAGGGTCCATCCAAGTGTACCGCGAACAGCAATAAACAAAAGCGGAGTATATGATCCGGCAATAAACAAATATATGGAAGAATGGTCGAAAATCTCAAATAAATCTTTCACTTTTCCATCTTTCCATGCATGCACGAGTGTAGAGCTTGTATAGAGCAGCAGCATGGTGATCCCGTAGATCGTGAAACTGACCACATGCCAGGCCGTGCCTTTCATACTTGAAAATACAATCAATATCACCAGTGCAGCTACACTGAGTGCAGCGCCGATTCCATGTGTCACCGCATTGGCGACTTCTTCACGGCGAGAATAGGTATACGTATTGGCCATTTTCAACCGTCCTTTCTAACCCTTTAACATTGCCTTCTTTATACCTCCATTATACACGTATTGCCAGTGACATTACACGTGACACTTATCACGTATATCACTGGCAATACGGTTAACATTATTAATTCAAACTATTATTAATGATTCTAGGAATTAGCTTCCTCTTCTTCAGCACTTTCCGCTGGCTGTTCCTGAATCAATCCGGCGAACAAAGCATGCACAAATTGCTCCGAATCAAACGGCTGCAGATCATCAATTTTCTCACCCAGTCCTACGAGCTTCACAGGCAAGTCCAGCTCCTGACGGATCGCAACAACGATCCCGCCTTTGGCTGTTCCATCCAGTTTCGTCAATACGAGGCCAGTTACACCGCTTTTCTCACCGAAAAGTTTAGCCTGATTTAAAGCATTTTGACCTGTTGTTGCATCCAGTACCATCAGTACTTCATGCGGAGCATCCGG
Organism: Paenibacillus sp. SRL342; assembly: GCF_984798905.1. Taxonomy (NCBI): domain Bacteria; kingdom Bacillati; phylum Bacillota; class Bacilli; order Caryophanales; family Paenibacillaceae; genus Paenibacillus; species Paenibacillus sp. SRL342. The sequence continues at coordinate 2,489,314 of NZ_OZ481790.1, read as the reverse complement.
AATCTCACGCTGAATGACACGATAGATCTTGTTAAGCTCGTCCATCAGGTTGGATTTGTTTTGCAGACGACCTGCTGTATCACAGAGCAGAACATCCGCACCCCGTTGTTTCGCTGCTTGTACCGCATCATACATAACCGCTGCTGGATCAGAACCAGATTGCTGTTTGATCACATCGACACCAGCACGTTGTCCCCATACTTCCAGCTGTTCAATAGCTCCTGCACGGAACGTATCTCCAGCAGCCATGATGACTTTTTTACCTTGTTGTTTAAATCGATGTGCCAGCTTGCCAATCGTTGTTGTTTTACCAACACCGTTAACACCAACGAACAAAATGACGGTAATGCCATCCGGGTTCATTTTCAATTCGTTATTCTGTTCACCGCGAAGAAGATCCGTCAGTTTCTCGGACAATACAGGCTGCAGCTCAGCCGCGTCCTCAATTTTGCGTTTTTTCACCTCAACGCGCAGGTCTTCGATCAGATTCATGACTGTATTCACACCAACGTCTGCTCCGATCAAAATCTCTTCCAGTTCTTCATAGAACTCTTCATCGATTTTTTTGCGGCGGATTACGAGATCCGACACTTTTTCCACTAACCCTTTACGTGTCTTTTCCAATCCATCCTTGAACTGTTTGGTGACCGACTCCGTTTTGCTTGCAATGCTGTCTCTCAGCTTTTTAAAAAAACTCATAAAGCCCCTCCATCGTGTCCATAATCTAAGCGCTTTTGCAAAAATGCTCAATCTGAATGATTTTCAATGATTACAATGAGTTCATTTGTCTCGCAGGTTTGGATCAGATCAGGCAATTACTGCTTCCTCATCTTCCAGTTTAACCGAAACAAGCTTGGATACTCCGCCCTCTTCCATTGTAACACCGTACAGCACATCTGCCTCTTCCATCGTACCTTTACGATGGGTAACAACGATAAACTGTGTCTGTTCGGAGAATTCACGCAAGTACTGGGCAAAACGTACGACGTTAGCTTCGTCCAGTGCTGCTTCTACTTCATCCAGCACGCAGAATGGTACAGGTTTGACATGCAGAATGGCAAATAATAAAGCCATCGCCGTCAAAGCCCGCTCCCCACCGGATAACAGTTGCAGGTTTTGCAGTTTCTTGCCTGGTGGCTGAGCCACAATATCTATTCCCGTTTCAAGCAAGCGCTCCGGGTCCATCAGAACAAGGTCAGCACGTCCCCCGCCAAACAGCTTGCTAAACACGGTACCAAACTCACGGCGGATGGCATCAAACGTGATCTTGAATCGCTTCGCCATCTCGTCTTCCATTTCCCGAATAACCTGATACAACGTTGTTTTAGCTTCCACCAGGTCATTCTTCTGTTCACTCAGGAACTCGTATCGCTCATTGACTCGCTGGAACTCCTCAATCGCTCCCAGGTTCACATCACCCAGGGCCGATATACTACGCTTCAGCTTCTGTACCTCTGCCTGTGTATGCTCCACGTCTTCCGGCACAGGATAACGCTCTTTGGCCAGTTCATAGCCCAGTTCGTATTCATCCGTCAGTTTTCGAAGTATATTTTCCAGCTCAACATCCAGCCGGTTCACGGAAATTTCCGTCTGTCGCATCTGCTCTTCCACAGCTTTTAACTGCGTGCGCTGTTCCTTCGTTTCGCTCTCGGCAAGCTCAAGCTTCTTCGACAACTCACTTCGGGCAGCACGTTTGAAGTCCAGCTCCTGGGAAGCTTCCGCTTTTTTCAGCTTGTACTGGTTCAGATCTTCAATCTGCTTAACACTCTCGGTCTGTGTTTTCTTGAGATCTGCTTCCATCGAAGCCAGCAACGTGCGATTCTGACGAAGATCTTTCACCAACGACTCCACTTCCCGCTCCAAACGTCGCAATTGTTCTCCATTGGAGAATCGCTCCTGATCAAGCTTGCCTTCGCGCACTTTCAATTCGGTGAGTTGGCTCTGCAATTCTTCCTTCGCGGATTCATTGGCTTTCCGAGCAAACTCAGCTGCATGAATGGCACGATGGGTCGCTTTTTCTTCCTCTTCAAGCTGCTCCAGCTTCTTCACAGCGACGATACGAGCCGTATCCAGCTCTTTGATCTCTTCGGTGAAGCCGCTCTTCTCCTGCCCGGCAACGGCAACCTGTTCAAGCACATGGCGAAGCTCATGCTCTACCTGCTTCATTTCCATCGAAGCCTGCTGTTCTGCATTTCGGGTATCGTCACCGGACTGACGAAGTTCATCCAGTTTGTCCTGACACTGCTCCAGTTGAACTTTTACATCATCCACACTGCGATGCAGTTTCACGATCTGATTTTCGGTATCCAAAATATCCTGGTCGAGCTGGTCCAGCTGCCGTTTCCGACTGAGCAGACTCACATTTTTCTTGTGCTGGCTACCACCCGTCATGGAACCACCGGCATTGACCACGTCACCTTCAAGGGTCACGACACGGAAACGATACTGGCAACGAGCCGCAATTTTATTGGCAACCTCCAGCGTTTCGGCAATAATAACATTACCGAGCAAGCTGCCAATGATCGAAGCGTACTTGGATTCGAATTGTACAAGATCAGCACCGATCCCCACAAAACCCTCCATACCTTCGATCATGGAACGTTCAGCCGCTCCAATGGCACGAGGACGAATGACATCCAGAGGCAGGAACGTTGCACGCCCCAACTGGCGTTGCTTCAGGAAAGCGATTGCCTGTCTGGAAACTGATTCATTTTCCATGACCACATGCTGCAAGGATGCTCCCATTGCAGTCTCTACGGCAAGTTCGATCTTCTCGGGAACTTTAACAAGTTCAGCCACAGCTCCATGAACACCATTGAGCGTACCTTTACGTGAAGCCTTCAGGACCTCCTTGACACCCAGCATGAATCCGTCAAAATCATCCTGCATCTCTTTCATCGTATCGCGGCGGGAGACTTGAGCTTCACGCTTCTGTTCCCATTTACGGACCGTGCCTCGACTTTCTTCGAGCAGCTTCTGCAACGACTGAAGTCGTTCACTTTCCGTAATGTAACCACCACGCAGATCACTGATTTCTTTGCCCAAACGAACAACTTTTTTCTCAATGTCCGCTTTGCGACTTTCCAGTGTCTCTTTCTGATCTTCCCATTTGCCTGATTCTTCAGCCGCGCGATTCATCCTGCGCTCCAGCGTTTCTTTCTGCTGATCCACATAACGAATTTCATTGCGTGTCTGAGCCATCTGATTCATCAGTTCCAGCAAATTGCCTTTGAGGCTTTCCTCTTGCTGTTGACTAATGCCACCTGTAACACCGATGAGTTTGGCTTCTTCCTGAGACAACTGATTTCTCACATCATTCAGTTCATGCTCAAGCTTGCCAAACTTCTCACGCAGTGCAAGCAGCTCCGTTTCCCGTTCGCGATGTCTCTCTTCACTGGCGGCAAGCGTTACTTTGAGCTGCTCCTGATTCGTTTGCAGATGGTGTGAGCGCTCCTTGAGCAATTCCCCAAGCCCTTCACTTTTCTCAGTCGCTTCACTGAATTGCAATAAAGCGGCTTGCAGTTGCTCTGTCTCTGTTTCCAGGATACGCAGCGCATTCCGATCATTTTCCAGCTTGGCATCATGCGTAGAGACAATCGCTGCCAGTCCAACCTCTTCCTGCTTCAGGGATTGCAGTCGCTCATTCGCCTTACTCCAGGACGCATGGATCTGTTCGATCTGGTACACATACATGGAAATTTCCTGTGATTTGAGCTGTGAACGAAGTTCCTTATAATGGATCGCTTTCTCCGATTGTTCCTTTAGCGGTCCAATCTGATCTTCCAGTTCAGTCACCAGATCATGAATCCGCAGCAAATTCTGCTCTGTCTCATCCAGTTTGCGCGTCGCATCCCGCTTGCGGGATTTATATTTAACGATACCTGAAGCTTCTTCAAAGATGCCTCTGCGATCCTCTGAACGGGTACTCAGAATCTCTTCGATTCGCCCCTGTCCAATAATCGAGTAGGCTTCCTTACCGATGCCGGTATCCATAAACAACTCCGTAATATCCTTCAAACGACAAGATTGCTTGTTAATAAAATATTCACTATCTCCGCTGCGATGTACACGACGAGTCACCGTCACTTCACCAAAATCCAATGCAAGTGCGTGATCCTCGTTATCAAGTGTTAGCGACACCTCACCGAAATTAACGGCCTTCCGTGCGTCACTGCCTGCAAAGATGATATCTTCCATCTTGCCACCACGCAGCGACTTGGCACTCTGTTCCCCCAGAACCCAACGGATTCCGTCCGATATATTACTCTTGCCACTTCCGTTCGGACCTACAACAGCCGTAATGCCACGAACGAATTCCATCTCCGTTTTGTCGGCGAATGACTTGAATCCACCCAATTCAATCCGTTTTAAAAACATAGGGTTTCTCGTCACCTCCTCTTGCAAATTTCAAGTATTGCATTCAAGCGCTAAATAAATTGAACAATTGTCATTACACATGATCACTCCAATTGCAGTACCATCCTCCGATCGCTCTTATCCCCAGATTTTCTTGATTCCCTTATCCAAGGGAAAAATCCGTTGATAAATGCAGAGCATATGCTTCCGATGTAGCTTTCTTTCAGAAAGCTTTTAGCTTCGCTTCTTCAGATTGGTTCTGCACTCTTCGTTTTGTGTAAAATAAGATTCAACTTATGAGTTAACGATCAGGCAAACTCCCCCTGAACCTCTTTACAAAAAAAAGAGCAAAAAGCAGTCCGGCCGATTACTTCCGCCGGGGCGGACCCGCGGGCTGCTCTTTGCTCTTCGTTTGTCTATGCGCTATCGGTTAAGCTCCGGCTTCCGGAAGCTTCAGTCGATCAAGTGCTGCAGATGCAGCCTGTTGTTCCGCTTCCTTTTTGGAACGTCCTGTACCTCTGCCAAGCCGTTCTTGACCCATATGGACCTCCGAGACAAACTCACGTTCATGGGCAGGTCCCCGTTCCTCAACGATACGGTATTCCAAAGCTCCCATATTGTGATGCTGAGTAAGTTCCTGCAGTTCCGTTTTGTAATCACTCATTTGCAGCTTGCTGCCCAATACGATTAATGGGAAGACATGCTGGTCGAGAAATGTCCGGACAGGCGCAAGCCCCTGATCCAGATACAATGCACCAATGAAAGATTCAAACACATCTGCCAGCAGAGCCGGCCGTGTCCGTCCTCCAGTTAGTTCCTCACCTTTACCAAGAAGTACATACTGCCCAAAACCCAACGCTTCAGCAAATTTGACGAGGGAAGGCTCACAGACAATGGATGCCCGCAGCTTAGTTAATTCACCTTCCGGACGGTTAGGATACAAATGATACAAGTACTCCGATACAGTCAGTTCCAGCACGGCATCGCCCAGAAACTCCAGACGCTCGTTGTCCTGATGCTGACTGAACCGGTGTTCGTTTACATAAGAAGCATGGGTAAACGCTTGTTTTAAAAGCTGCCTGTTGTCAAATTTGATTTGAAGTTTATGTTGTAACTGCTTCAGATCTTCACTCAAACGAACTAGCCCCTTATGCTTCAAATTTTTTGAGAATAATGGTGGCATTGTGACCGCCGAATCCAAATGAATTGGACATGGCAATATTAACTTTGGTTTGACGTGGAACATTTGGTACATAATCCAGATCACATTCTGGGTCCTGATTTTCCAGGTTAATCGTTGGAGCCAGTGTCTGATGTGTCAGTGACAATCCGCAGATGACCGCTTCTACACCACCAGCAGCGCCAAGCATGTGGCCCGTCATGGATTTAGTGGAACTCACGGCGAGCTTGTACGCATGATCACCAAACGCCTTTTTGATTGCAAGCGTTTCGGATCTGTCGCCTACAGGCGTCGAAGTTCCGTGTGCATTAATGTAGTCTACTTCTTCAGGCTCAATACCCGCATTACGAAGTGCCATCTTCATGCAACGTGCTGCTCCGTCCGGATCTGGTTCTGTCATGTGATGTGCATCACCTGTCAGACCGTAACCGATCACTTCACCATAAATGCGTGCACCACGTTTTTGAGCATGCTCCAGGGATTCCAGAATCAGAACACCAGCGCCTTCGCCCATAACAAAACCATCACGTTCTGTATCAAAAGGACGACTTGACTTCGCAGGATCATCATTACGTGTAGACATTGCGCGCATCGCACAGAACCCTGCAAGACCCGTTGGTCTGATTGTTGCTTCCGCACCACCACAGATCATGGCATCTGCATCACCATTCGCAATCAGCTTGAAGGAATCTCCGATGGAGTGTGTACCTGTTGCACAAGCAGTAACAACATTAATGTTAGGACCTTTGGCACCAAGAGAAATGGACATTTGGCCTGAAGCCATGTTGGAGATCATCATGGGAATAAAGAATGGGCTTACCCGTTTTGGACCTTTTTGCAACAATGCGTTATGTTGGTCCTCCCACGTACCCAATCCACCAATACCTGATCCGATGGATACACCGAATCGCTCTGCATCAATATTCTCGTTAATTTTCAGACCACTGTCTTCAACGGCTTTGAAGCCGGCTGCCACAGCGAACTGTACAAAACGGTCCATTTTGCGAGCATCCTTGCGATCCATATATTCTTCCGGGTTGAAATCCTTGATCTCGGCTGCAATCTGTGTCGTGTATTCACTAACATCAAACGCCTCAATCTGAGAAATTCCGGACTTTCCTGCCATTAAACTGCCCCAGAACGTTTCCAAATCTTTTCCGAGCGATGTCATTACGCCCATTCCGGTAATTACTACTCTTTGTTTCAAACCGAGTCACCTCTATATCGACTGCATTACGCAAGTATTTTGTGGGAATATCCGCAAACAGGCATCTATTCAACCAAGATAGGCCTGTTTGAGTAGAGCTGCTTGCGGAATGAGAAAAACCAATGAATGATGAGAAGTCCCGCCTGTTCGAAAACATGTGCGGGACTAAAAATGACTTTAGGTATGAGATTGTATGTAGTTTACAACTTCACCTACGGTCGTGATTTTTTCTGCATCTTCATCAGAGATTTCCAAATCAAATTCATCTTCCAATTCCATGACCAATTCCACTACATCCAAAGAATCAGCACCCAAATCTTCTTTGAAAGATGCTTCAAGTGTAACTTCAGCTTCGTCTGCGCCCAAGCGGTCGACGACGATGCGTTTTACACGCTCCAATACATCGGACATCCGGTTCACCTCCTTCTTTGGTATTATACGAGAATCGCAGGCAAAATGCCATAGAAGACATATGCGGCTCCCGGCCGGGGAACCCGGCCTTTTTCCGGCATTTCGGATCGTCCAGCGCCTGTTCCCCGACTATTGTTCAAGTCCGGGAAGAATTACATGTACATGCCACCATCGACATGCAGCGTCTGCCCTGTCATATAAGATGAAGCCTGTGAAGCCAGGAAAGTGACTACACCGGCGATTTCATCCGGCTGACCCAAACGGGACAACGGAATACCACTTAGCATACCGTCCACCAGCTCCTGGGACAACTCTTTTGTCATATCTGTCTCAATGAAACCTGGTGCAACACAGTTAACTGTGATTCCACGAGAAGCCAGTTCACGAGCAGATGCCTTTGTCAGCCCAATGACTCCTGCTTTGGCAGCAACATAGTTTGCTTGTCCAGCATTACCGAGCACACCTACAACCGAGGAGATATTGATAATTCTTCCCGACCGTTGTTTCATCATTGGACGTGTAACCGCCTTAAGGCAGTTAAACACACCTTTAAGATTGGTTTCAATAACCTGATCGAATTCTTCCTCTTTCATACGCATGATCAGATTATCACGGGTAATACCGGCATTGTTCACCAGAATATCAACGTTTCCCCATGCTTCGAGTGTAGCTTTGACCATTTGTTCAGCTTCATCCATCAGGCCAACATTGGCTTGAAGTGTAATCGCTTTGACTCCTTTGGCACGAATCGCTTCCGCCACTTCCTCAGCTGCCGCTTGACTACCCGCATAATTCACGGCTACGTTCGCTCCAGCTTCAGCAAGTGCCAGTGCAATACTGCGCCCAATGCCCCGGGATGCCCCGGTAACGAGTGCATTTTTACCTTCTAATGGTTTAGACATAATCATTCCTCCTTTCCCCAAATCTATATCAGTTCAACCAAAGAATGTTTACACTTGCCACTCCGATGACAGAATAACCTTCCGATCGCTGTTATCCCCAGATTTTTTCTGTCCTCTCCGTTCTCATGTAAAAAGTTTAGTTTAACTCATATAACTCCTTCTAATTCACTTGCCGTTGCTTCGAGCGTTTCAATACTGTTCACATTGTACAATTTTACGGTTTTATCTGTTTTTTTAATCAAACCGGTCAATACACTGCCAGATCCAATCTCGATGAACGTATCCACGCCTTGCTCAATAAGCCATGTCACACTGTCTTCCCATAATACAGGAGAATAGACCTGAGCTGTCAACAAATCCTGAACCTGTCCATCCTCTGCAGGTCTTGCAGTCACATTAGCGACTACAGGGACCGCTGCCGGTGAGAACGTAACGGTTTTCAGTTTCTCTGCCAGCTTCTCAGCTGCACCCTTCATCAATGAAGAGTGGAACGGACCGCTTACTTCCAATGCAATGGCGCGTTTACCGCCTGCTTCTTTCACTCGTCCCGCGACAGCAGCTACGCCCTCCTTCACACCAGAAATGACGATTTGTCCCGGACAATTAATATTGGCAAGTTCAACCGCATGACCACTTTCAGATACGTCACGGCAAAGCACCCCCAGCGCTTCCCGATCCGCACCCAACACAGCAGCCATCGCTCCTTGTCCACCTGGTACTGCCTGTTCCATATACTGACCACGTGCCCGTACAGTGCTCACTGCGTCAGCAAACGAAAGAACGCCCGCTGCCACCAGTGCACTGTATTCTCCCAGACTGTGTCCAGCCGTATAGTCAGGCTGAATTCCTTTTTCTTTGAAAGCTTCAAGCAAGGCAATACTTGCTGTCAACAGAGCCGGTTGTGTATTTGATGTCTGTTTCAACTCGGTCTCCGGTCCTTCAAATACAAGGTTGCTCAGCGAGAAACCCAATGTTTCATCTGCTGTGCGAAAAATTTCAGTTGCCGCAGGCACGGACTCATACGCGTCCTTGGCCATGCCTACAGCCTGTGATCCCTGTCCGGGAAATACAAATGCTATTTTACCCATCTCATTCATCTCCCAGATGTCTATTTTACCAAACGAGTACCGATGCACCCCATGTCAAACCGCCACCGAATCCAACCATCAGAACGGTATCTCCGGCTTTCATGCGACCTTCCTCCGCAGCTTCTACCAGAGCAAGCGGGATGGAAGCTGCCGATGTGTTTGCATACTTATCCACGTTGACTACAACCTTTTCTTCAGGAAGTTCAAGTCGTTGCATCGCAGATTGGATAATCCGAATATTCGCTTGGTGAGGAACAAACAGATCCACATCCGTACGCTCCATGCCAGCCTTGCGTAATACCTCAATGGTAGCCGTCCCCATGACACGTACCGCAAACTTGAACACTTCACGACCGTTCATGTAGATGTAATGTTTTTTATTTTCAACGGTCTCTGCGGAAGCAGGCAGACGGGAACCGCCGCCTTCCATCTGAAGAAGACTACCGCCAGCACCTTCGGCACCGAGATCGAATGCTTTGAAGCCGCGACCTTCCGGAACTTCACCAACGACTACCGCGCCTGCTCCATCACCAAAAAGGACACATGTGTTGCGGTCTGTATAATCCGTAATGCGAGACAAGCAGTCTGCACCAATAACAAGTGCATTGTTGTACATACCGCTTTGGATGAAGCTCGTAGCACTAGCCAAACCGTATACAAATCCGGAACAAGCAGCCGACAGATCAAATGCCGCGGCACCTTTTGCACCCAATTTGTCCTGCAAGATGCAAGCTGTCGATGGGAACGAAGAATCCGGGGTAATGGTTGCAACAATAATCAGATCAAGATCACTGCCTGTCATGCCTGCAGATTCAAGGGCTTTAATAGCCGCTTCGTATGCCAGATCAGAAGTTGCCTGATCGGGTGCAGCGATGTGACGCTCTTTGATTCCAGTACGACTGACGATCCACTCGTCATTGGTATCGACCATTTTCTCCAGATCGCTATTTGTCAAAATTTTCTCAGGCACATATTTCCCTGTACCAATAACCCCTACTGGGCGCAAATTATTCATATCGTCACTCACTTCCCGCTAATTTCCTTAGATATGCTCTCTACCAGCTGATTCTGCACTGCAATCCGAGCTTGACGCACAGCATTTTTGATGGCATTGCCATCAGCAGATCCATGACTTTTCACAACCAGTCTACTCAAACCAAGGAGTGGCGCTCCGCCATGCTCCGTATAATCCAGCTTACGTTTCAACCCACGCAGCTCAGGCATTAGTACAGCTGCAGCCAGTTTACTTTTGAGAGAAGATGAGAATTGTTCCTTAAGCAAGGCGAAAATGGCACCTGCTGTGCCCTCTAGCGATTTCAGCAGGATATTCCCTGCAAAACCGTCACATACAAGCACATCACAAGCACCAGTCAGCACATCACGTGCCTCAACATTACCGACAAACCGAATTGGGAGTTGTTCCAGTAAAGGGTATGCATGTTTGGTTAACTCATTTCCCTTGCCTGGCTCTGTTCCTACATTGAGCAAGCCCACTCGTGGGGACTCAATGCCCTGTACTTTTTGCCGATACAAACTGCCCATCAGGCCATATTGTGCAAGGTGCTCCGGTTTGGCATCCATATTCGCTCCTAGATCCAGCGCAAGCACACCTACATCATCAATCGTTGGAATCATAGGCGCAAGCGCCGGACGTTCAATGCCTGCCATGCGACCTACAACAAGCAAACCCGCTGTCATGAGCGCTCCAGTATTGCCCGCCGAGATCATCGCGTCCGCTTCGCCCTCTTTCAGCATACGGCCTGCGACCACCATGGAGGCATCCTTTTTGCGACGCACTGCTTTGACGGGTTCATCATCCGAACCAATAACTTCGGAAGCATGCCGGACCGTAAGATTGGCAGGTCTAACACCTGACTGACTCAAAAGAGGTTCCAGCTTGGCTTCATCGCCGATCAGGACGATCTGTGTATCCGCCCATTCCGTGGCTGCGGCAATCGCACCTTCTACCGTTGATGCAGGTGCATTGTCGCCTCCCATGGCATCAATGACGATTTTCATTCCAAATGACCTCCTTCTCCGCTGTCTTCTCCACCTGAATGGTAGATTACAAAGTTGCCTTGAAACACCATTTCTTCACCTACATAAGTGAATACTTCCACTTTGGCTTTGCCCTTTTGACCCGGAATCGATCTCACATAAGCCTTTGCAATACATTTCTCTCCCAAATGAACCGAACGGACAAAGCGAATGTCTGCTGATGCAGTCAACGCGATCTCGTCATTAATAATCGCTACAGCCAAGGAGTTAGCCTGTGCAAAGACATAGTGTCCACGTGCAATGCCTGTTCTGGAAAACACGTGTTCTTCCTTAATCTCAAACAGGGAAATCCCGCTTTTATCCAGCTGTAGATCCACAATATCACCGATAATCTCATGCAAGGGCAACGAGCGTACCTGATCATACGAGAGCTCTGCCATCAGTTTCATGCGTTCCCGAAGTTCAGGTATTCCAAGTTCCAGCCTGTCAAGACGAATCGTCTGAATACTCACCTTCAATTGGCGTGTAAGTTCCTGATCCGTCACAAACGGGTTCTCTTCTATCATTTTGGTTAACTGCTGTTGCCTCTGTCTCTTCGGTACACGTTCGATGCCTGACACCCCCCGCTGTATCGTTTACGGAACCGTCCCGTCCGGCCAGTTCAACCATTCTTTCGTGTTGCTTCTATAGTTGCATCCCTGGTCACCAGGGTCGTTCTCAAACGGATTATGGTTCATCTATATGTAACGTCAAATCTTAGAACCTGGTACTAAACTATAGTATATCTCATCCCGTATCAAAAAGAAAGACTGGCCTAACAAAAACAATACACCCCTGTGAAGCACGGATTTCATGCCTGCCAACTCCCTCTATAGCCACCCTCTAATCCAAAAAAAGTAGCACCTCATCGAAATGAAGTGCTACTTAATGTCCAACTATTATTGAGAGATGATCTCTCTTGCTTTGTACGTTCCGCACACTTTGCACACGTGGTGACTAAGTTTAAGTTCGCCACATTGTTCACATTTCACCATGCCCGGTACAGCCAATTTAAAGTGAGTGCGACGTTTGTCGCGACGCGTCTTGGACGTTCTCCGTTGAGGTACTGCCATTATTCCCACCTCCTTATCAAAATCAACCTTTGCAGGTAGTTGTTACAATGTTCGATTTTCAATCATGCTCATTTAAAAAAATCCTTGAGCCCTGCAAGCCGCGGATCGATAACCTGGTTATCACAACCGCAGTCACCTTCGTTCAGCTCATGGCCACACTTGGGGCATAACCCTTTGCATGTATCGCTGCATAGCGGTATAAACGGAAGATCCAGCAGAAAAGCTTCCTCAGCATAACCCTTCAGATCAACGCTATCTCCATCCACATAGAGCGTATCATCGTCTTCGTGTAATCCCTCTGGCTGTTTTCCCTGCTTGAATTGCTCATGAAAATCAATATGAAAATGTTCATTGATCGGCTTGAGACAACGGGAGCACAACATGTCCACTCCTATGGTCAGCTTGCCATGAACATCCACAACGTCACCTTCTCTGAATTCTGCAGATAAATCCGCAGTCAGCGGGGTAACGGCTGTGATATCTTGTCGGTTAGAAACCAGTTCCTTGATATCCCACTGTTCGTTAAACTTCAGCGGGCCATCACTGGTAGCCACTTTGCGAAATGGCATTAACATTTCCATCACTCCAAACGAAACCAATTTCATAATTCGTATCAAACGTATCACGACAGTTATACAGGTCAAGCCTTCTTTTGTAAAGCAGTAAATCCTGACTGTATGTATTCTGACGCTTCATCGTTAAAAGTATTATGAAATTGACTTAACAAACAAAAATCATTATACCGATTTTTCAAGACGTTTGTCAACACTTTTAACTTTACACCCTTTTTAAAACCAATGGCTCAGAACCGTTTACTCCATCTGGTCTATTATAGACTCACTTCAAGATAAACTACAAGTCGTCATTTTAGTTGTAGTTCCTTGCAAACATCGGTCACATTTCGTTAACGTTTAGTGTGATCTATATCACACAGACCTACTTGCTCCCTATCTATACTTGCTATAAACCGAGGCACGATCAGCTCCATGACCGATTTATTATCCAACTATTTCATATCATATCGGGAGGGAAAATATATGTTAAATGAGCACACAATTAGAATCATTAAATCTACAGTCCCCGTACTTGAAGTCCACGGCGAAGCGATCACACGCCACTTCTACGAAACGATGTTCACAGCTCATCCGGAACTGCTGAATATTTTCAATCATACAAATCAGAAACAGGGGCGGCAGCAAGCCGCCCTCGCCAATATGGTGTACACCGCCGCCCTTCATATCGATAATCTGTCCTCCATCTTGCCTGCCGTCCGGCAAGTTGCACATAAACATCGCAGCCTGGGTATCGTTCCCGAGCAATATGCGATTGTCGGCACCTATCTGCTTCAAGCCATCAAAGATGTGCTTGGAGATGCGGCAACGGATGAAATTATCACGGCGTGGGGCGAAGCCTATAATGTCATTGCAGGCGCCTTTATCGGGATCGAACAGGATATGTATACAGAAGCGAAAAACCAGACAGGTGGCTGGGAAGGATTCCGGACATTCAAAGTTGCCAAGAAAGTTCAGGAAAGCGAAGTCATCACGTCCTTTTATCTCGTTCCAGCCGATGGTCAGTCCATTGCCAGTTATGAACCGGGACAATACATCAGCATCAAAATCCAGCCAGAGGCACAGTCATTTACCCAGATTCGTCAGTATAGCCTTTCAGATGCCCCGGGTAAACCCCACTATCGCATTTCCGTTAAGCGTGAACGAGGTGTGTTAGAGCGCCCTGACGGAGTTATCTCGACGTATCTACACGATCACATTGAAGAAGGCAGTCAGGTGGAGATATCCGCTCCTGCTGGCGACTTCACGCTAAATGCAGACGATCAACGACCTGTTGTTCTCCTGAGTGGTGGTGTCGGTCTAACGCCCATGATCAGCATGTTAAATACGCTGGTTAACTTGAACGATAACCGTGCAATTACATTTTTACATGCAAGTCCGAATGGTCAATCTCACGCCTTCCGTGATCATGTGAACAGTCTGGCCGAACGTAATCAGGGCGTTAAAGCTTATTATTGTTATACTCAACCTGAGGGTTCTGATCGTACGAACAATCACTTTCATAAGGAAGGTTATATGGATGCGGCCTGGCTTCGTCAAGTGATCGATGAACTGGATTCCACTTATTATCTGTGCGGACCCGTTTCGTTCATGCGGGCAGTGTATACGGAGCTTCAGGCGCTTGGTGTTGCAGCGGACAACATTCATTATGAATTTTTCGGGCCCAAAGCAAGTCTTTCTCCCGCACCGGAAAGTGTCTAAACGTTGTGAAATGTGATTAGCTCCTAATGTATAAGTGTATAGGTACGTGTCCTATCCTGCTGATTTATCAAGGTGAAGAGGACGTTCGTCGATTATCAAAAATGTGTACTATACAATAGATTTGCAGGCACACAGTCTGACATCCGTTGATGTTGGATTTGTGCCTTTTTCTTGTCTGAATTGGTGCATGATTTGATCTAATACATGACATCCCCTATGATGGAATGGATGTTATACATACTCGGTTATCCAATCGAAAGGAGGACGTCTAATCATGAAAGCCGTAGGCGTCATTGTTGAATATAACCCCTTGCACAATGGGCATGTTTATCATTTGCAGGAAGCTCGGCGGCTAAGCGGCGCAGACGCCGTTGTTGCGGTCATGAGCGGCCCTTTTCTCCAGCGTGGCGAACCCGCCATCGTAGGTAAAAGGGCACGCACCGAGATGGCGCTGCACGCAGGCGCCGATCTCGTGCTTGAACTGCCGGTTGCCTACGCGGTCCAACCGGCCGAGTGGTTTGCCTTCGGTGCGGTCTCGCTGCTGCACCGCACCGGCATTGTGGACTCGCTCTGCTTTGGCAGCGAGTCCGGCGACCTGGACAGCCTGCAGCGCATTGCGCGCGTGCTGGCTGTGGAGCCCGCAGGGATGCGCGAGGACATCGCGCGCCGCCTGCGGGAAGGCGCCAGCTACCCCGCCGCGTACGCAGGCGCGGCGGCGGCGCTGGCGCCCGGCGGCGTCGATGCTCACGACGCCGCTGCACTGCTGGAGCAGCCCAACAATTCGCTTGGGCTGCACTACCTGATCGCGCTGCAACGACTTGGCAGCGCGATCCAGCCCTTTACGGCGGCGCGTACCGGTGCCGCGTATCATGAGGCGACGCCCGGGCCGGGGGCGATCGCCAGTGCTACAGCCGTCCGCCGCCTGCTGATGGCGGACGGACCCGATGCCGCCGCACCATACGTGCCGGCGACAACCCTTGCCATTCTGCATCGCGAATGGCAGGAAGGGCGCGCTCCCATACACTGGGAGCGCTTTGCACAGCCGCTGTTGCACCTTGCGGCCACCCGCCGTGCCTCCGAGCTGGAACGCATCGCCGAAGTCACGGAAGGCCTGGAACACCGGGTGAGCCGTGCACTCGCTCAGCTCCCGGAGCCTTCAGTCGAAGCACTCCTGAATGCAATGAAGACCAAACGATACACACGCACCAAACTCCAGCGTATGCTCGCCCACCTGCTCCTGAATCACACCAAAGCCGAGTGTTCACCAGAGCAATTGGCTGCCGGACCTGGATATCTCCGAGTCCTCGGATTTAATACTCAAGGACAGAGCCTGCTTAAACAAATGAAGAAGACCGCGTCACTGCCTGTTGTACTGAAACCGTCGACGTTCACACACAATCAACTTGAACTGGATATACAAGCTCAGGTTGCGTATGGGCTCGCTTGCGAGCATAAGGACACACGCAAGATGTTCAGTGACTACTATGAGTCGCCAGTGAGACTGTAATCCGCTTTTGACCATAAGGCTTCATCTCTAACGAGCTTTTTTCCATCATCAAACAGATCATTGATATCCACTATTCGTTACTCAACTATACAATTTTAAAAAATCCCCTTGCTGCACGCCACTCAGGCACCTCGCAACAAGGGGATTTCCTTATTCACTTCTCTTGTTCTCTTAATTCTTTTTCTCTTAACTCTTTTCGTTATCTTTACCCCTTTGGGTCTATTAAGTCTGTTGATCTTCTCAATCTCTTGATCACACTTCATTCCACTGTAATCAATTATTCGAATTCATCCGTACTTTATCCATCCGGTTCAACGCTGGCTCGATCTCTTCCCGCTCGATGATAACCTATGATTTCACGGACAAGGTTTTCAGGTAAGCCAGCGCATCTTCCACCGTGCTCACAGGCACAAGTTTCATTTTGGTGCCAATCTGTTCAGCCTTGGCTGCTGCTTCCTTATAGTTATCCTTCGGCACAAAGAAAATCTCGGCTTCTTTTCGGTCAGCGGCTACAATCTTGTGCACTACACCGCCAATGGCACCCACCACACCATCCTTGGTAATGGTACCTGTACCCGCAATTCGATGCCCCTTGGTCAGATCTCCAGGTGTTAACTGGTTATAGATCTCCAGCGTAAACATCAAGCCGGCAGACGGACCACCAACCTGAGTATCTGTGAAAGAGATCTGTTTGTTCGGGTCTTCAGCTTTCACCTTCTGAACCGCACCGATCATTACTCCGAGTCCCGAGCGGGCTTCACCCGTTTTACTGTCTTTTACCTGAATCAGTTTCACGTCCCGGCTAATGGTCTCCCCACCACGTTCCAGTTGCATTTCGACCGTATCTCCGACTTTTTTATCTTTTAACTGGGCAGAAAGCACCGTATTATCCGGCGTAGCTGTTCCATTCACTCCCAGAATAATATCGCCCGGAGCAATATCTCCTTCCGGTTTTGGGTCTTCGGACAATCCAAATACAAAGATATGTTCAGGTACAATAGAGTACGTCACACCAGCCTGCTCATATGCAGCCTCCATTGCGGAGGATTGTGAGTCACTCATGAACCACACCTGTTCGGCAGAGTATTCCGCTTCGCTTTTGCCGCGCAGTCGGTCTTCCTTTTTATCCACTTGAGCATTTTTATTGAACAGAGAGGTTCCTAGCAAAAACACATTGGCATATGTTGCCGACACGGTTGTCATCATGAACACACCGCGTTCTTCCTGGTCTCCACCCTTAACGGTTACCATTGGTTTTACTTCATCTGCACTGCCAGGCATATATATGATATACGGCGTTGGCATGTACACGGCAACATAGACGACCAGAGCCACCACGATCACAAAGATCGAAGCTCTGAATCCGCCAGATTTCCGAATCCGATTCATCGCATGAGCCTCCGTTCTTTGTATCTCTATAATAAGCGATCGTAATTCCATCCTGTTTAATCATTTTTTTCAAGTCTAACACTCTGGTCCTTGTGCATACAATGGTACAGGCCGGATAGGCCGCTGTATACAAAATCCTGTCCGGTCAAGGCCGAACCGCCCTTCGGGCGTTATTCGGCCGTCCATAATGATTAAGATGCCGAATCGGCGTTATCTGATATGAGGTGAAACGATGACATTACAGAGCGAGGTTAGAGATTCTGGCCCGTTGCGAACGATAATCCTAAGTACTGGCGCTTTAATGTTGGTCATTGCGGTAGTTGCTTCCCCCAAAGAAGCGTTTGATGCCTCTATTCAAGGTCTGGATATATGGTGGAAAATCATCTTCCCTGCCATGCTCCCGTTCCTCATGTTATCCCAAATGCTCACTGCGTTTGGCTTCACCCACGCGATCGGCGCCTTGCTTGGACCGTTAATGCAACGCTGGTTCAGACTTCCAGGCAACGCAGGTCTGGCGATTGCCGTAGGCATGTGCGGCGGATTTCCCGCAGGAGCAGATGCGGTATCCCGTTTATTTCAGGATAGACAAATTACCGCCAAGCAGGCGGTTGTCCTTGCGGCGGCATCTCATTTTGCCAATCCAATGATGATCATTTTGGTCGTTGGTGCTGCTTTTCTCCACCAGCCAGCGGCCGGATATTTTCTACTCGTGGTCCACTGGATCAGCGGCTGGATTGCTGTCATTCTTGCCACACGTCTCCTGCCTGCACCTGGTAACCAGACAAACAAGGTTGGCTCAACAGCCGTACAAGCAGATAACAGCTCTCTTGATTCTCAGCCTGCAAATTCCACAAGTCGCTCATCTGCACCGAACCACGCAACGTTCAAACGACGCAGTATATGGTCCGATATGATGATTGCAGCCAGGGAAGCCCATCGTCGTGATGGAAGGGGATTTGGCAAACTGTTAGGTGACACCGTATCCCAAGCTGTGCAGACCTTGATGATGACTGGAGGATACATGATCGGTTTTGCCGTGTTTATCCGGCTGGTCTCCCTTTATCTGACGCCCGGGTCCTCTGCTGCGCTGTGGCCAGCTTTCTTTGAGCTTCATCTGGGCACCTATCATTTGAGCCAGACTTCACTTACACCCATGCTGCTCATGTCTCTACTTGCAGCCGTTCTGGGATGGGGTGGTTTATGTTCCCATCTGCAAGTCTCTGCTGTCCTGAAAACAACTGGTCCGGGCACCAAATCGATGTTGTACTTTGCTGGAGTTCGCCTGACTCATGGCTTAATCGCCTTTTTTATCAGTCTGTTCCTATGGATGCCGTTCAGCCGTTATAGCACAGAAGTCTGGACCACATTACAGACGAATGCAGAGCAGAACCTCACGACACCATTCGGTTGGCTATTCATACATAGTCCAGGTAACACATACACGATCAACACCATTTGGAGTGTCTTCCCTGTTGCATGCATGGGTCTTGCGTTACTTCTTGCAGTCATGGTTAGTCTATCCGGTCTTACCTTCTGGTTTAACCGCCGGTTTTCTCGCTGATTTTCTGACGGAGCGCAGCTTCCACTTCAGGTGAGACAAGATCTGTAACATCTCCATGATAATGAGCAATTTCTTTGACGATGCTGGAACTTAAATAGGAATATTTGGGATTTGTCATCATAAATATGGTTTCCGCATCTGGGTTCAACTTGCTATTGGTCGATGCCAATTGCAACTCATATTCAAAATCAGTTACCGAGCGTATACCGCGGACGATGACCTGAGCTTCCTTTTGCCGGACGTAATTGGCTGTCAGATCGCGGAAACTGTCCACCTCCACATTGGGTAGATGGCGGGTTACTTCCGTAATCAGTTCTTTGCGTTCCTCCACCGTAAACAGCGGATTTTTGCTCATATTGTTCAACACAGCCACAATGACGCGATCAAATTGCTTCGACGCTCTGGCGATAATATCCAGATGTCCCATCGTTACGGGATCAAAACTTCCAGGATATACGGCGATCCGTTCCTGTCGATGTATCATTTCAGTCATGAGGAGCCTCCTCTTCCGGTGTAATGGATTCTCCATCTTCAACTGCTTCAGGCGCATAATAATAGATGGATACTGCCGTCTCCCCATACAAAGCCTTGCGCGTTTGTTCAAACGGGCCGAATTGCTCAGGGTAATCATGTTTGGATTCATATTCAAGCACGATGGTTGCTTCGGGTTCCAGAAGCTCCAGTTCGTGCATGGTCAGCATTAACTCGTGCCCATTCTTCATGCGATATGGAGGGTCGAGAAACACCAGATCAAACGTTGTGCCTCGTTTTGCGAGTGCCTTCAACGCACGACCTGCATCATTACGATATACGGCCGCCTGGTCTTCCAGCTTGGTCGCCTTCAGATTCATGCGGATAACTTCAATACTTTTTGATTCCAAATCAACAAAAACAGCCTTGTCCATGCCGCGGCTCAGCGCCTCAATACCGAGACCTCCACTGCCTGCAAACAGATCCAATGCTGTGCCGCCCTCAAAATAAGGACCAACCATGCTAAATAACGCTTCCTTCACCTTGTCGGTGGTTGGCCGCGTACCCGTGCCAGGAACAGCCTTCAGCGGCCTGCCTTTTGCACTCCCAGATACCACTCTCACTTGACGAGTCACCTTTTCTCTATGTAAGTTTATTGATACGACTATCGTACCACATTCGGGTTCAGTTTGAAAAATGTGCGGTCTTCATTTCCCTTGGAAAATTGTTGACGAATTGTTGACGCATATGTATAAAAAGGAAACAATCGGGCGATTCTATAATTATCGACATCACAAGTGTCGTAGACAACCGCGGAGAAGACTTACGTTTCCCCATAAGCTCTTCGTCCGGTTTCTCCTCTCCCATGAAAAAGAAGCTCTCGAAAGAGAGCTTCTTTTTGTTGTTTATGTTTTCATTTATTTTGCTAGTTATACTTTTCTTCAAATTCACTTATTTCGGCTTCCTCTTCGGTCTGCAACCATCCAATCTCCCTCAGCCACATGCCCATATCTGCAATAAATTCATTTGTGTTTAGATGTTCAATCTTGTATTTCTGTATCTTTTCACTTAAAAAAACATAAAACTCATGGCTTAACACATACCGTTGTTTGCTTTTGCTTAATGTCTTATACCGATCCTCGCTGACCACCAGATCAAAATAGATGACATTCTCCTTCTTCACATGTCTGACCGTCGACTTCCGCTCATATTCTTCAGGAAGACACCTGAAAACAAAGAAGAGTTCAATATCGACTATTTTATATTTGCTTTCTGCTTTATCAAAAACAGGCTGCAACTCATCCGAAAGATTGGCAACTTGCGTTAAACCTGAAGTGTCAGTTGATTGGCCCAGAATCATCACTAAACTCCTCCTTGTTCATTTTCACCATTCATAATGAAACTGAAAAAGGTTGACTAGTGATGTAATCTCCGTCAACCTTTCCTATGTTCATCCTTCTTGTGCCTCATCCCAACGTAGCAAGACCTTACGAGTTCAGCTCTCGATGTTTTCGATTGGAGAGTCGCAAATTAATCAATGGAATGATGAGTACAACAACCGGTAAGAGAAGATTTATTGAACCATTCTTAATCATCATGAAGGTAATAAACAACACGGCGAGCCAAGTCATAATCTCCGTCATTTCATATTTGGTTAACGTCAGTTTGAATGCTTTTTTCGAAATGAAACGAATTAAGAAATATGCGATCAAGCTATAGAACAGGATCATTCCCAAGATGGCAACAAGGATTATGAGGTACATATCCACCATAAAAATCTCACCCGACCCTTATATCTTTTTCCTTAATTTTACCATATAAGCAATAGGGTGTCATTCCTAATTCCGAACCAGCGTCTCTTCAAGCTGGCAATCTACGTTTACTTCTCTTCAACAACAATCGTTGCATTATAGATCACAACACGTTTCCCATTGAGATCAAATAATACTTTATTCCCGTATTCCGTATCTTCCACGTCAATTTTGCCATCATAGGTCTGAATCAATTCACCGTTATTGCTGTACACTTTAACAACCCTCTCCAGGCCACCCGAGTTATTGGACCTCATCGTTTTGAGTGCACGTTCACCTGAAGCGGTATTGAAATACCATATGAAACATCCAACTATGATGCCCAAGAAGACCAACACCGTCACCCATATACCTGTCTTTGCTTTTTTACTCATCTTGACCCCCCCCTTATGTTTCCTGTCTCGTACATTACGAGGTTGGAGAGAGAACGGTTTCATACAAAGCCTCTCAAGCTGTTCATTGACATAACAAAACAGAGGCCTCCGATGAGCGAAGACCTCTGTTCTTTATAGAATACATTCTTTATTCTGTACGATTCTTTTACTTACAGTGCACGAATGACAAATTCAAATGTCAGTTCGCCGTCTGAAGGGATCAGGTATTCCGGATGAACCGGAGCACCCCAGCTATCATCACCGCCAACACCCATTTGTTTACCTGCTACAGTCACGACCGTATAGTGCACAGGAGGCAATTCGTACGCATGTTGTGCGTTCTCCAGCTCAAATGCCGTATATGGTGAAACATTCAGCTCAACCGGAGTTCCGGATGCTTCAATTTTGAAGCCACGTCCCACGTTGTCTGTCAATTTGGCCCAACGTACGCCCGTACGGTTGCCTGATTCCTGTGGTACCAGATATGGAGCCATGGTATCAGCTACCTTGCTGCCGTGGATACCGAGACGTGCGCCAAATGCGCGGTCTGCATAGTTTTCTTCGGGTCCCATCGCAAGCCATTCCACGTTTTCGAAGTCAGGTGATGTTCTGAAGGACAATGCATGAATTGGCAGATTTGGCAATCCGGCTGTACCTTTGTACGTATTATGAACACGTACACTTCCATCTGCATGAACGGTATATACCACTTTTACTTGTACATCCTCCGAGATGTTGAGCTTGTACGTGAACTCGATCCGGTATTGATCCGGTTTCTGTTCCGCTTTCCACTCTACAGAACGTGGCATCAGGCTCGCTGCATACCAGGCGCCCAGTTCAAAGCCCATCGCCATACCTTTGTCATTATCCGTCATTGCACGCCAGAAGAGTGGTGCAGGTGGTACAGCAATCGTCTCGCGACCAGACAATTTCAGGGAAACCAGTGTCCCAAACTGTTTGGAGAACAGCACATGTGTCTTGCCGGCACGAACACCGATGTTAACGTCACCTTCGATAACTTGTACATCACTTACAAGGTTCAAGTCGACTTCAACTGCATCATTTACCTGATCCTGGGTGAAAATAAACTGTCCAAATGCCACTTCTTCGCCTTTGTCAGCCCACAGTGTAGCTTCTTTTAACACAAATGCAGTGTTCACAGCGTACTCGCCGCCTACCAGAGCTTCTGCACCAAGCGGAAGTTTCACTACCGTCTCGCTTTGGGCATCCACGTTGACTTCCAATGTTCCACGCAGCACTTCATGTCCCTCCCGCTCCAGGCTGTATACCAGTTCCAGCGCAGATGTATCTGCGAACAGATTACCGTTCACGATTTTAACACCTTCACGATCCGGGAACAGCTTGATGTTCTGGTACAGGAATTTAACCTCCTGCATTTTCGCAGTTACTTTACGGTCAGCATGGACGATACCGTTGCCACAGAACGAATAGTCTGATGGACGATCACCAAAATCTCCGCCATAAGCGAGGAATTCTTTGCCGTAACGATCTTTTTTGTAAATCGATTGATCGATGTAATCCCAGATGAATCCACCTTGATACATTGGATATTTGTCTTCCAACTCCGT
The DNA here is from genome assembly GCF_984798905.1 of Paenibacillus sp. SRL342. Taxonomy (NCBI): domain Bacteria; kingdom Bacillati; phylum Bacillota; class Bacilli; order Caryophanales; family Paenibacillaceae; genus Paenibacillus; species Paenibacillus sp. SRL342. The sequence continues at coordinate 2,466,085 of NZ_OZ481790.1, read as the reverse complement.
ATATTTGTGCATACCACCAATGGAGTTACCCATGGCATGCATGTACTCACAGCTGATATACGGCTTGGTCGGGTTTGCATTCAGGAATTCCTCAATGTCTGCCGGTTTGGCATACATGCGAGACTCCATATCACTGGTCTCATCGAAACGGCGATCATGGAATACACCTTCGTAATGTACCAGACGTGTTGGATCAGCTGATTTGAAATATTGGGATACTTTGTAGATGACTTCACCACCATGTGATTCATTACCACATGACCAGATCAGAATGGACGGATGGTTTTTGTCACGCTCCACCATGGATACAGCGCGATCCATAACGATATCATGCCATTCCGGTTTGTCCCCTGGAATAACCCATGAAGGCTCAACGGCGCCAAGCTTCTGCCAAGATCCGTGTGTCTCCAGGTTCATCTCGTCAATAACATAGAGTCCGTATTCATCACACAGCTCATACCAGAGACTTTGGTTTGGATAGTGTGACGTACGTACGGCATTCATATTGTTTTGTTTAATCGTACGAACATCCCACAGCATATCTTCCTTCGTAACCGCACGTCCACGACGCGGGTTGAACTCATGGCGATTCACACCTTTGAATACGATACGTTTACCGTTGATGTGCATCACTTTATCAATCATTTCAAATGTACGGAAACCAACGGCTTGAGGAACAACCTCAACCAGTGTACCCGCAGCATCATATACACGAATATAGAGACGGTACAAGTATGGAATCTCTGCGCTCCACAGGTTCACTATGCCGATATCTTCACGAAGACTTACTTGTCCATCGTTAACTTTGGATTCAAACGTTTTAACGGTATTGCCTTCACGATCACGAAGTTCAGCCTCTACGCGCGCTCCTGCAACCGCATTTCCTTCCAGCTTCAGATCCACTTGCAACGTACCGTTAGTGTAAGACTTGTCCAGATCTGTGCGAACATGAACATCACGAACGTGTGCAGTTGGGACGGTATACAGATACACATCTCTGAAAATACCGGAGAAACGCCAGAAATCCTGATCTTCCAGCCAGCTGCCTGTGCTGCGTTGATACACCTCAACCGCGAGTTTGTTCTCTCCATCCTGGAGGAATGGCGTCAGGTCAAAATCAGATGGCGTGAAGCTGTCTTCCCCGTATCCTACGAATTGTCCGTTAAGCCATACATAAAATGCAGACTCTACACCTTGGAAAGAAATATATACCGGATTCGACTCCCAACCTGTCGGCAGGTGGAATGTGCGAATGTAACTTCCAACCGGGTTTTTATCCTGTGGTAATGCCGGTGGACGAATGTCGTTCAAACCATCCCAAGGATATTGTGTATTTACATATTGAATCTGACCGTATCCTTGAAGTTGGATATGCCCCGGAACTTCAATATCATCCCAGCCTTCACTGGAAAAATCGGATGTATAGAAAAACTCAGAACGGCTGTCTGGACGAATCGCATAGTTGAATTTCCACGTACCATTCAGATCATAACGCATGGACATCGCGCCTGAACCTACAGCCTCATCCATCGTTTGGTAATAACGGTGATCGGAATAGGCATGAAGACGGTTCACCTCAAATACACTTACGTCCCCCAACCAGTTGATATCTGCCTTTGTTGCTTTCATCGGCTCTCTCTCCCTTTAAAACGTTATAGTTTGACTTATTCAAGGTTTACTCTGAATTTCCTTTTTGCTTTACATAAACAAAAAAGACAGAGGTACGCCATAACAGCGCCCTCTCTTCTTTCCTGCACCCGTCATTTGCACGGATTATGCTGTTTTCATTACTTCACTGAACCTACCATACCTGCAACAAAATGTTTCTGCATGATGAAGAAAACGATTGCTGTAGGTAGTGTTGCAATAACGATTGCTGTCATGATTACTCCGTAATCCGGAGAATAACCAGCACCGAGGTTCGAGATCAACAGTGGAATCGTTTGTTGGTCAGGTGTTTGCAATACAATGAGTGGCCACAGATAGTTGTTCCAGCTACTCATGAAGGTAATAATTGCTGCCGCTGCATATGTTGTTTTCATGGTTGGCATATAGATTTTCAGGAAGATCCCAAGTTCACTCAAACCATCAATACGTCCAGCTTCCAGCAAGTCTTTCGGGAACATTTTAGTGTTCTGACGGAAGAAAAAGATCAGGAACGCTGTTGCAATGGTTGGCAAGATCACTGCTGCCATGGTGTTAATACCGATAACCGGTGCAACTCCCGAGATTGTTGCAAACATACGATACAGGGGTACCATAATCGCTGCAAACGGGATCATCATGGATAACAACAGGATATTAAACACAATGTCACGAGACTTCGTGCGATATACCTCGAAGCCATAACCTGCCATGGAACCAATAAACAGTGCCAAGAGAGTGGAGACCACAGAGATAATCGCCGAGTTTCCGAGAGCCTGTACCAGATTCGTCGAATCAATCAGTTTGTTGAAGTTATCAATGAAAGCTGAACCCGGTAACAATCTGCCTTTCGTTACATCGACAGATGCATTTGTTGAACTGACCAGCATCCAGAAGAAAGGGAAAATGGATACAAAGGCGACGATGGATAGGAACACATACGTGAAAATCCGTTTTGCTTTAGCTTTAGCCATTTTTATTATCACCTGCCACTTTAAACTGGATGATGGACAATACAATAATCAAGATTACGATGGAATACGACACTGTTGCTGCATAACCGAAGTCCGGTGAATATTTGAACGAAAGGTTGTAGATGTATTGTGAAATCGACATGGTCGCATTACCTGGACCACCTTTGGTAATATTCATGATCTCATCAAAGATTTGCAATGTACCAATCGTTGATGTGATGGACGTGAAGAGGATAATCGGTTTAAGCAAAGGTACTGTGATTTTGAAGAATTGTGTAAAAGCATTCGCTCCGTCAATTCTTGCAGCTTCATAGATCGATTGATCGATGTTTTGCAGGGATGACAGATAGAAAATCATGTTATATCCGGTCCAACGCCAAGTAACGGCGATTATGATCGTAATTTTAGCCCAGAACGGGTCTGTGATCCATTGAATTGGATCCCCAATAATGTGCAAGCCCATCAGGAATTGATTTACCATTCCATCTGGTGCGAACAGATATTTGAATACAACAGAGTACGCTACCAATGAAGTTACACAAGGCAAGAAAATCGCTGTACGGAAGAAGCTCCGAAAACGTAGTGTGCTGTCATTCAGCAATACGGAAATAAACAAACCAAGAATAATCATTACAGGCACTTGAATAATCAAGTAGATAAATGTATTCGATAATGCTGTACGGAATGTTGTATCAACTAACAATCTTTTGTAGTTAGAAAGGCCCGAAAATTCAAGATTGGCTCCTACACCAGACTTGAACGATAAGAGCAGCGCTTGAATCATCGGGTAGAAGTAAAATGCAACAATCCCGACAACAGCCAGCAAAACAAAAGCCCATCCAGTCAAATTATTTTTCTTTTGGAGACTGTCTCCTGTATTCATGGCTTTCACAGTATGGCTCCTCTCTCTCCATGGAACATGGGTAGAACCCACGGAGCCTCTCGCCATATCCGGTTCGACTTGCGCCGGACGTGGGAGACGGCTCCGATGTTTCCTAGGGTTCTATAAGTTACCTTGGGTATCTTAGTTTAATTGTGCTTCAGCTTGTTTTTGTGCATCAGCCAGAACGTCATCGATTGATTTACCGTTCAGGAATGCTTGCATTTCTACAACCAGAATATCTTCAATGGCATAAGTGTTGATACCATAGTTTACGCTTGGAATTTCTTTCGTCCAATTCGCAAAGTCTGTGAAGATTTTTTGTCCGCCGAAGTACTCGTCTGCTTTGGCATACGCGTCACCATCAACTGCTGGTTTGTACGTACCAATTGCGCCGATGTTGTTCAACAGATCTTGATACAATTGTTTGTCAGAACCAAATGTTTTAGCTACAAAATCAGCTGCTTGATCTGCACCAGGAACGTTGTTCATAACATACCAAGAGCTACCACCCAAGTTGGATGCGTGAACAGAGTTTGCTTGACCAGCCATTTTCGGTATTGGAGCTACAGCCCATTTACCGGATTGGGAAACTTCTTGACGTACAGATGGTGAGAACCAGTTACCTGTAGGAATTGTTGCTACGCTACCGTTATTGGCGTTGGCAACGAATTGACTCCAGTCAGAGTGCAATTTAACAATGTTGGCATCCATCATTGCTTTGTAAGTAATAAACGCTTCTTTCAGAGCGGCATTAGTTGCAATGTCAGGTGTTTTACCATCTTCTGCGGAATACCATTTACCTGCAGTTTGGATCATCATACGAATCAAACCAAGGTCATTCGGGTCAAGAGAAAGAAGCTCTTTACCTGTTTTAGCTTTTACGTCTTTACCAATTTGGATGTAGTCATCCCAAGTGATGTCTTGCAGATCAGCTGCTTTGTAGCCAGCTTGCTCCAGCAGATCTGTTCTGTAGTACAAACCAGCAACGCCGGAGTCAAATGGTACTCCATATTGTTTGCCATCAAAAGCTGTTGGTCCGAGTTTGTAATCTGCAAAGTCGGAAGCCGTGATGTTGGAAGACAGATCTTTGAACGCATCCGGATATGCATTCAAGAAGCTTTGTGAACGATAGTCTTCAATCAGAACTACGTTTGGAAGACCGCTGGCAGTTCCGGAGTTAAGCCCCGTGTTCAGTTTCTGGATGATATCAGCTTGAGCGTATTCAATGATGTTGATTTTCACATCAGGATTTGCTTTTTGATATGCTTCTTTTGCTGTTTCCATTGCAGCTACGTTAAAAGCTTTGTCCCAAGCCCAGACTGTAATTTCGTTTGTTTTTTCGTCACCACCACTAGCAGAATTACCTCCGCCACCGGATGAACATGCGGACAACAGCAGTACTGTAACGAGCATCAATACCCACATTTTTTTCAAAACATTCAACTCCCCTTCGACCTCTTTGTGTGTAATTTGTTTACGTTTTCTGAAAGCGGTTGCTTTCGATGTATTCATCTTATCATTCCCATATCTTCATTCGTTAGTAATAATTTTGTACGGATTTGTCATCTTATTGCCACAATGAAAACCTTTACAGAAACCGTTTGCATTAAATTTGGCTTTTTGTAATTTCTTTTGATTTTGTAATTTCTTGATCTTGAAATAGTACAAATATGTATTTTACTTTACCTCTGACACGCGAAAATCCCCCGCCTCTGTAAAAAACAGAAGCGAGGGATCTCGATTTTAGTGTATTCAATCGAATCAGGTTTCGATTCAACTCGTGATTAAAGGCAGTGTAACGGTGACTCTCGTTCCTTCCCCAACCGTACTCATAATGGTGACACCATAAGGTGAACCATATAATAACTCAATACGGTCATGTACGTTGCGAATACCAATACCACTGAATAGTTGACGATTGTTCTTTGGATTGGGCAACGTTTCTCCCATGACAAGCCCTTCAATTCCATCACCATTGTCCATAATCTCACAGATGAGTGATTCTCCCGCTCTGGAAACCATGACATGAATTGTACCCATTTCTTTCTTGATGAATCCATGGAAAAATGCATTCTCAATAAACGGCTGTATGACCAGCTTCGGTACATGGTAATGTGTACAATCCGGAGCGACGTAGAAAGCTGCTTTAATCCGGCCTCCATATCTGACGTGATTAATGAAGACATAATTTTTCAAATTCTCGACTTCTTGTTCCACTGTAACGGTCTGACTCACATCACTAATTGTATTCTGTAGTAATCCGATCAGCGCATTAATGGTCTCCGCTGCCCTGTCCTTGTTACCTTGTTGCACCAGAACTTTGACAGAAGCAAGTGTGTTGTACAAGAAGTGCGGATTAATCTGACTCTGTAAAGCTGCAAGTTCTGCGTTACGTTGTTCATGCTGGGTCTGCACTAATTGATCCACATAATCATGCAACTCATCAAGCATGTAATTGTAAGCATGACCAAGCTGCCTGCTCTCGTAGCTTCCACTCACTGGAATATAGTTGTCCAGATCACTTTTCGTAATATTGGACATCTGCTTCACAAGTCTGCGCAGGGACTTGGTAATCTGGCTGGTGATGAGAAATACGAGAATAAGAGCCCCTACAACAATTACTGCACAGATTAGGGCAACCGTCTTCATGTCGATGAGTTGACCCATCGCCAGATCCTTATCCACGACATTGACAATGTAAAACCGATAGAACGGTAAATACTCCGATAGAACAACGCTATCCTGATCCATCACACGAGCATTGATACTTCTCGGAGACGTTTTGTTCATTTCTCGGGCATAGGACAGCAAATCCAGCTGAGTTGTCCCAATCCAGTCTTCACGATTCGAAGATACAATCTCACCTTTTTCGTTCATAATAACCACGTCATTGCCTCGACTAGTAAAGCTGGCATAGAACTGACGGAACGCCTCTTCTCTCATCGTGACATAAAGTGTACCGTATATTCGGCTGCGGGTCCGATCCGTCAGTGCTTTCGTGGCAGAGATCATCTGCTGACTTCCGACCGTTGCATCGTTTTGGTAATCATCAAAGATAAGACGACTCGGCGTCTCAGCGGCTTCCACCGTGATCGGTTCATCTTTCAATTCATCCACTGACATCTCAAGGTGAGCACGATTGGTGGAATAACTCCGCCCATTGATCCCGATAATCGTTATCCCTACTTCATACGATTCCGTTATCGATTGAACGCGGTCCATCGTTTCCCGCATATTATAGAAGGATTTGGCCATCGTGAGGGAATCGGCATCACCTTCGGACAGGAATCCTCGGATCGATCCACTCTGCGTCACATTATTCGATACGGCAGCAATGGCCTCATTAAAGGATTCAAAATTTGTTTTGATCTGATTAAGCACCTTGGAATTTGTGATACTGAACGTCTCAGTAAACAGATTGGTTGACATGTGAATGGTCGTCCATAAGATGAGTACAGAAACGAGGACAATACTGACCACCATAACCAGAAACAACTTGGGAAACAATCCGAGACGAGATAATTGGTTCATCCATTTCTTCATGATCTTATCCTTCTGACTTTATGCCCAGAATTTGCGCCGGTATCGGCTTGGTGATAATCCGGTGAATTTTTTAAACACTTTGCAAAAGTAACTATGATCGGAATAACCTACCATACTGCTAATCTCAGAGATCGTTACATCATCGGATCGTAGCAGTTCCTCGGCTTTTTCAATCCGAATTTTATTTAAGTATTCATTAAATCCTTCTTTTTTGTGAGATGAGAAATAACTGGATAAATACGATGGATTAAAATGAAAATGCTTGGCTACTTCAGCCAGCCCGAGCGGCTGATCAAAGTGCTCATGCATGTAATCCAGCAGCATCTTCATGTTGGGATCACTTCGTTTTGCACCCGCACCAACGGTGCACTCCTGAACTTCCGTCATGAATTGGTCAAGCACAGTCATCACTTCGTCCAGACTCGAAGCACCATCCACATTTTTAAAATACGTATATTTGCTCTCTTCCAGCCCCGCAGACTGGACATCCATATCCGCGAGGGTAATGGTCACGTTAAAGATCAAGTTACCGAGAAATGATTTGATCTCAAACACATCGGCAATATAATCCCGTCCAAGTGTTTTTGCATGATCCTGTAAATACTCCCTTGCCGCTTCGACCCGGTTACGCTTCACATGCTGCAAAAACATATTTACATTAAACTGGTAACCTGCGGGATGCATTGGAGGCAGTTCACCATACACCAGGATTGGTCGATCCTTATAATAGAAGCGATATTCAATCAGCTTAATCAGGCGTTCCCGGTAAACAACACCCATCTTTTCAAATGAAGTAAAGCTTTCACTAAGCACCCAACCAGGACTGCCTTCTCCTGCTGCATTTTCACTGGCCAACTGTCTGATCCGTTCAAGCATCCATTCATCTCTCGCAGGATCGACATTAAGAAGCATCACAGGTAATGTACCCTCTGCGGGAACCATTGCACATTCTACTTCAGGCAGATCACTGCGGAGCTTGGATTCAATCTGTTCCTGATCCATCTTCAGTGGATTCCCTCCAGCACCCACGGGTTTATACACCAGCAAGCGAAAGGATTCATACGGAAAGGTATCTCGAATGATCGGCATTTCGCTATCTTCATCCAGTGTGAATCCGGACAGCATCTTCTCCATCAGTTGCCCAAGTCTCCAACCATCATGCGACGGCTCGAACTGTAACTCCGGAATTTTACCCGCTGTGCGTTGAAGGACCTCCAATAATTCATTTGTATCCAGCTTTGGTTTCAGTATATAATCGGCTGCCCCATGCTGAAGCGTAGAACGTACATACTCGAATTCACTGAAGCTGCTAAGTACAATAACTTCAATCTGCGGATTACTGGCTTTTAGTGTACGGACAAACGTTTCTCCATCCATGACAGGCATGACAATATCGGTGATCACAATATCCGGTTTTAACAGGTTCACCTGCTGTAATCCTTCTTCACCGTTGGAAGCTTCACCCACAATGTTAAATCCTTCCGCTTCCCAGTTCATATGGTGCTTTATGCCCTGCCTTACCAAGAACTCATCGTCAACAATCAGCACCTTGCACAACCGGTTCATGATCGCGACCCCCTTGTCTAATCTTTCCTCTATATCTGTACAGGCTATACCAACTATTATATATCGGTTATAAACACTTTCCAGTGTTAGCGGTTACATTAATTTTAAATTGATTGTACATCTTTTTATATCCTAAAACGATCCTTTAAGCAATGGTAACTATCTATAGTTTACACTATATTTCGACAAAATAAGAAGCCCCGACTCGCCATTTGATCATCTGGCGAATCAGGACCCCTATTTCAATCCTTTATTTCGTTAAATCACTCACTTATGGTTCAATTCCCCATTGGAGACTTCCCGCGATATAACCGGTGACTTTGGACCAGTCCGTATAGGAAGTCTGACTACCTGCAAAAGAATAATCATCTGTTTGGGTATAGTTGGTCCAATTGTTCTTGGAGATGCGCGTATGGATTTCCGTACTTTGTCCTGCATTCAGTGTTCCAGCCGAAGCTGTGAATCCGATCTCAAGCACGTGATCAGCACCCGTCCGTACTGGATTGAGTGCACTGAACGTGCCTGTTACATTCACACTGCCAGCCGTCGCCCAGTCAGCGAAGAAGTTCTGAGGCTGTTCACCGTTTATCGTGTAATAGTATCTGATTTTCACATCAGACAGATTCAAGGCTGTAGTACTCGTATTTGTCAGTTTGAATTTGGGACTAATCGAGCTGCCCGTTGCTGAAGTGTTGCTGTTAAACATCTCAATGCGTATGGTTCCAACAGGTGCAGCTGTCGTGTCTTTAATGAGCAGATTCAAGGTCGCAGGAGCGCCTGCGCTGAATTGAAAGGTTAGCGTCGCTGCGCCATTTGGCAGTGAAGCTAGGTAGTTTTTACTTAATACGACCTCATTGCCTGTCAACGTGTAATCTGTACCTGAAACCAGCGTTGCATTCCCGTTGCGAATGGATGCAAGTGTATTGCCGTTAAGTGTTAACGTGACTGGAATATTAACCTGATTGTCTGCTTTGCGATCAAATTCGGCTGTAACCGGTGTAATCACAGAGTTGGTCACTGGTGTACCCCCGCCGTCTCCTCCGCCATTGTTACCTCCAACACGGTCAGCATACAAAATTCCGCGGCCATTTGTTCCAAGATATACTCTTCCATACAAACGCGGATCACCCGTAATTGTAGTTACACGAGCATACTGGTGCTGATCATCATTGATACGAACCCAATTGGCACCACCGTCATCGGAGCGGAAGAATCCACGTGTTCCATCGATCTGTGCAACCGTGTATAACGCAACAACGTTCTGCCCAGGGGCGGCTTTACCAAATCCGATACTGTCTGCTTCCTCTACATTGGCAAGCTTTGTGAATGTTGCTCCTGAATCCGTGGAATGCCATAATCCGTAAGGACCTTCTTCCTCACTGCCACCTGCAAACCAGAGTTCGCCCTCAACACCTGGAACGGCATCCAGATCGGCATTTCCTTCCATCGGGAGTCCGGTCGCAGGTGATGCCGTGAAGGTAGCACCACCATTCACACTTACATAGATTTTACCCGCTGCAAATCCATAGAATTTGTTTGGATTGACACGATCCGAAATCACTTTCGCCTGTGCAGGTATCCCCGTACTTGCCGTCCATGAATTGCCGCCAGTCGAATAATGTACGCCTTTATCTGACGTGCTCCATACGAGTCGGTTACCATTCGCAGAGATCGCTACGGTTCCCCCTCCGGTTGTGCCAGCAGGTTCTGCATTGGCCTTATACCACGTAGTACCTCCGTCACTGGACAAACCAATGGATTTTGCATTTGGATCAGCAGCATAATCTGCTTTACCTACGCGAACCATCGTATTGGGACTTAACTCTGCAAAATCCAGACTTTCTGTGGAAGAATAGTTTGGGCTCGTAAATATGGTGTCTGGTGCCTGATCCAGATTGTTATGACGGAATCCGGAGACATCCCCCACTCCGCTTATCAAATGTGCACCACTTGGCGGGCTGATCAGATCCAGTACGGCAATCTCCTCAACCCCCTTCGCCATCACTGAAATATTGATTTTTTCGTCATCATCCCAGTCTGTCAGGTTCTTCGTTCCATAGATCGTAGCACCTGTTCCATACATCATGCGATCCGAATCAAACGGATCAATCTCCAGATCACCGATCATCCAGCCCAATTTTGGGCTTGTTTCGGGTGGGGCAGGATTGGTGCCAAATGTGAGCCATGGCGCTGCCGAAATATCCTGTGTATAACGTAACTTCCGGTTCGGATATCCTTCAAATTCCCATATGCGTGTCCACGTCGCTCCGCCATCTGTACTGCGGAACAAAGTGGCATCCGGCCACCAGGAATTCAATGTCGCAACCATCAATGTACCGGGATTCTGTGCATCAACAGCCAATCCGCCATATCCAAAATAATTATCCGTGCTGCTGCTTGGAACAGGGCTAATGTTGGTCCAGACACCTGTCGATGTGGCTAGTTTCCACACGTCACCTTTTTCCCCATCATACGGTCCAACACCATCGCTGTACGTAATATAGAGGCTTCCGTCTGAATCAAACACGCCATGATGCGGAATATAACCTGTAGGTTGACCAGCAACAGCTGACCAGGTCAGGCCGCCATTTGTGCTGCGATATACGCTTTGATCTTTATCCGCAACGCCTACATAGATCGTCTGGGTTGCCTGCCCTGCCGAACCGCTTGTTTTGTCAAATGTAATCCATGCCAGACCTACGATGTCACTTGTGTATTCATTCGAAGGGTCTTGTACATAATTTCCCGGATTCGGGAAGCTTGTGACTTCGTTCCAGGTCACACCGTAATCGGTACTTTTCCATAACCCATTACCACTTCGTGCACCGAAATACAGGATACTGTTATCATTCGGGTCCACGGTCAGGCGTTCTCCCATCGAACGTCCCGGCATGTTGCCGCCCACTTTGAACGGAAGTGTTGTGGTCTGCCATGTATCTCCCCGGTCCGTAGAGCGCAAGATGGAGCCATTATTTTGGTCCCACGAATTCGTATACGTTCCAACTGCCATATACACCCGATCGGGATCAACCGGGTCCGTAGCCAGTGCGTCCACACCATTCTTGTTCCAGTCATCCCAGCCGACAAAATCCGTTAAGGGTATCCACCTCTCGTCAGCCGCATTCCAGCGATAGGCTCCCCCGATATCCGTACGGGCATAGATCAGATCCTTTTCCGACTCGTTGAAAATAATGCCCGGCACAAACCCGCCACCTGCACCCGTCACCACATTTTTCCACTCATAGGCTTCACTTGGTGCCGCCGCTGTGGTTCCAGCAAGTCCTCCCAGCGAGGCGGTTACTACGGCAACCGTCAGGCTCATCATTCGCAATTTCCCCATAAACGTTCTCATATCAACTTATCCTCCTCTTCTACTTCGTTACTGCATTTCGGTCTATCCCCGCTGTCTCATCGTGCTGACGATGGCGTGCCAGACGAATCAATGCATCCCTTGATACAAGGAGCCTCACCCCCTTCCAGTCATCATGTTAAGCGCTTACATGATTGTTCTTAATTCGCGGTTATCTGGATAATACTTTCAATAAATAACATTCGCTGGCAATCTCCAAACCCCTCTGTCGAAATTCCGATTTTTGTAAAATATTTTCAGTGTTTAAACTTGTTTATACAACAAAAAAAAGATGCTGTTAGAACAGCACCTTTCGACATTTTATATAAGAGTAAAAAAAAGGAATCGTTTCTTTCCTGGCAAACCAGGCAAAGGTTCACTGAGGTTCACTACATAATTGGCACCTGTTTATTGCTGGCTACCATAAGTGTGAGTCTCCTGCCCTTTAACTCCCGGTCTGATGACAAAAAGTGAGCCCGCATCCGGTGTCTCTTTCAGACGTTCTTCCTTAATCCCTATCCGTGCAGTTGTAATGTATAACTCTTCGAGATCCGGTCCACCAAAACAGCAGGATGTTACCTGATCTGCCGGCACCTCGATCTGTTGCAACAATTCTGATGTATGCGGGTTCCAACGAGTGACTCTTCCTCCGCCCCAGTGCGCAACCCACAGCATGCCCTCACCATCAACCGTCATCCCATCCGGAAAACCGAATTCCTCCGGTATTTGAATGATACTTGTCCGATTTTGTATGGTACCTGCCGTCAGATCAAAACCAAACCGGTCAATAGAACGTGTCGGGGTATCAATGTAATACATGGTCTGCCGATCCGGACTCCAGCCCAAACCGTTGGATGTAGACACACCTTGTACCATTGTGCGAACGGGTTGCCCTTGCTCCAAACAATACAATGATCCGGCTTTGCTCTCATTATTCATGCTCATTGTGCCTGCCCAGAAGCGGCCCTTCGCATCACATTTTCCATCATTAAAACGATTCGTATCCTTATCTTGTTCAGGGTCCTCAATGGCATGCAGCTCACCCGTAAGCAAGTGATACGTATGGAATCCACTGCGTAAAGCAACCACAACTTCGTCACCACGATAGGGAACAACAGCCCCGACATGTTCACCGACATCATAAGACTGATCCTGCCCTGTAACCGGATCATACACATGCACCTTGAAGCTTTCAATATCTACCCATAACAATCGATTGTTCTCCGCATCCCAGCTTGGACCTTCCCCCAGTAATGCCTGGGTTTGTACTGCTACAGTTACGTCGCTCATGCCCTCACGTCCTTATTCAGATTTGACGCCGCCTGACCATTCGAATCCGATGGCATCCAAGAATGCTTTGGACAGAACCATATGGCCCGTTGCATCCGGATGTACCCGGTCATAAGTCAGCACAGACGTATAGAAATGATCCCAAAATGGAGCAAATGCAGCCTGTGTATCCACATACACTGCATCATACTCACTCGCTACCCTGCGAACTGCTTCTCCGTAGATATCCATCGTTGCCCGCATCGGATCTTCCGGGTTGGCTTCAAGATAATAAGGCGTCATTAGTACCAGACCTTTCAGGTTGGGACGAACCGAAGCCACCAGTTCACGCAATGTGGATTCGTATTCTTCAAGAAACACATGTGAGTCTGTTGATAATGGGTTGTCGAACTGACGCCATACATCATTAATGCCGATCATGATCGTCAGCCAGTCCGGTTTAAGGTCCAGCACATCACGATCCCAGCGCTGTTTCAGATCACGAATCGTATTTCCACCATTACCCACATTCTGGACACGCAACATCAATTCCGGATAGATGGACCGCAAGAGGGCATAGACTTGCGCTACGTAACCATGGCCCAGACCTGAACTGCCTTCGCCTACAGGATGTTCCCGACCACAATCTGTAATCGAATCCCCGATAAACAGAAGCTTGTCATTTTTCTGCAATTTCATCGTTATTTTCTCCTTCGCTCTAAGGCGTTAATATACGGATTACTCGATTGGTTAGGACCGTTCACTTGCTATCAGCCAATAAAATTACCAGCCCTGATTCTTGAGCCATGTGAGACACAGATCCGACCATACCCGAATCGCGTGGTTATCCTCAGCCAATCCCAGACCATGTGAACCTTTCTCAAAAACGTGCAAGTCATAGGGAATGCCATGCTCGCCCAAAGCAAGTGCATAACGCAAGCTATTCTCCACAGGTACTGCCTGGTCATCGCTGGTATGCCAGATGAATGCTTCTGGAGCATCCGCTCTCACCTGTTGTTCCGCACTGAAAGCCTTGATCTGCTCGGCTGACGCATCAGGCCCAAGCAAATTCTCACGGGACCCAGCATGTCCATAGGACTCCATCGTAATGACCGGATAACAGAGAATAACTCGATCCGGGCGTGAACTTTGGCGTTCAATAAGGTCCTCATGATCCGGTTGTCCCTCGTCATACAGCGTTCCCAGTGTTGCTGTGAGATGTCCGCCTGCGGAGAAACCAAGCACTGCAATCTTGGCAGGGTTGATGCCATACTGCTCAGCATGAGCACGAACATAACGTATGGCACGCTGACCATCTGTTATAGGTGCAGGATGCTGGTGAGGCGCCACCCGATATTTCAGGACAAATGCACTTATACCTGCACGGTTCAACAATTCGGCTATTGGAGCACCCTCATGATCAGCCAAAAATCCATAGCCGCCACCTGGACATACAATGACAGCGCTCTCGGAACCGGGCTGAATAAATGGAATCAAATGTGGCATTTCGTCTTCATGGCCCTGGGCTGCATAAGGTGCAGCATGATCCCATAAGAGTATAGTTGTTGTCATCTTCAATCATCCTCTCCAAGTAGAACGGATACATGGGTCCGTTTAAACGTTTTCGAATCTCAGGAATCGATACCATCATAACGGTAATGACCCTAACGCATCAATACCTTCCTGGCATCACTTTTTGTTTATTTGGGTACATGTTAGTACAAATTACGGAACTGTTCAGGAGTCACCCCCTCAATCCTGCGAAAGGTTGCTACAAAATGGCTTGCATCGCGAAACCCTACCCTAACTGCAGTTTCCCTAATCGTGGGTCTATAGTCTGCGGTCATGATTTCCTTGGCTTTGCGAATGCGCAGCAAAATAAAATAACTGTAGGCTGTCATGCCAAAGGACTGCTTGAACAAGGTGTTCAGATGTCTGGATGAGATCCCTGTGAGGTCAGCCATATGTTCGAGCCCAATCTCGGGATTCGCATAATGCTGTTCCATGAATGCAATGAGCGGAGCAAGTCTCTCCACAGAATGTGAGATGGAAGAACGATTGCCCGTCATGCCATGTTTTTTGAGCAAAATCAGAAATCGGTATATATCCGCTGACGCCTCGAGTCCCGACAAATCCTGATCACTTCTGATCGAATCCAGCACTTCCTGGCCGTAATCATTGAACGGACTGCTCTGCTCCCACTGATAGAACGCCGCTTCACCCAGACTAAGTGACTCCAAGATTGCCGGACACTGGGAACCACCAAATGTTATGTAAAGTGTCTCCCACTCTCCTTGGGCGCGCACATACTCATGCGGTTCATTCGGCGGCAGCAAAATACCGGATGCTTCCCCCAGTACGACCGTGGACCCGGCAAACTTGAATTCTCCGGCTCCCTTTACTGTCTGAAGCCAATGGTAACAGGGATACCCCACAGGTCTGGACACCTTCTCCTGATTGCCGTTATAACCCAGGCTCTCAATATAAAGGGGCAAGGGCTGATCACGTGATGTCATGAAATATCGTTGATGTCGGGGGGAAATAAACATAGGATGCCTCCTTGGTTATAAGCTGAAATACACTTCCGTATTCTTATATCAGCCATTACTTTTATTATATTTTAAAAGTCATATATATCATATAATATAGGATTATTCTTATACAAGAGGTGAACACATTGATTAGTAACAAACTGCCCAAAATGTTCTACGGGGGCGATTACAACCCGGAACAGTGGGATCACGAAACCCACCTTGAAGACCTGCGCATGTTCCAATTGGCAGGTATTGATATTGCCACAATCAACGTATTTTCATGGGCACTAATTCAGCCTGATGAAGTTACTTACCGTTTTGAAGAACTCGACCAACTGATTAATCGTTTATATGAAAATGGTGTCTATATATGCCTTGCAACAAGCACGGCTGCACATCCGGCTTGGATGGCAAAGAAATATCCAGACGTGCTTCGTGTAGATGCCGATGGACGCAAACGCAAATTTGGGGGGCGCCATAATTCCTGTCCCAACAGCCCGACCTATCGCAAATACGCTGAGAAGATTGCGGATAAACTGGCCGAACGATACAAGGATCACCCCGCGGTTCTCGTATGGCACATCTCCAACGAGTATGGTGGTGAGTGCTACTGTGACAACTGTGAGAAAGCGTTCCGCGTGTATCTGAAAGAACGCTATCAGACTCTGGAACAGGTCAACAAAGCATGGAACACGAATTTCTGGGGGCATACCTTCTACGATTGGGACGAGATTGTATTACCAAGCAACCTGAGCGAACATTGGGGTAACAACAATTCAACATTCCAGGGAATTTCACTGGACTACTCCCGCTTCAACTCCGACAGCATGCTGGATTGTTATCTGTTGGAATACGAGGCGATCAAAAAACACATTCCGGACTCCGTCGTTACTACCAATCTGATGGGATTCTTCAAGCAATTGGACTATTTCAAATGGGCAAAATATTTGGATATCGTCTCCTGGGACAGTTATCCTGGTCTCGCCACTCCTGTCAGCTTCACGGCAATGGCTCATGACCTCATGCGCGGACTGAAGGATGGCCAACCGTTCATGCTGATGGAACAAACACCAAGTCAGCAGAACTGGCAGCCATATAACTCACTGAAACGTCCAGGTGTCATGCGTCTGTGGAGTTATCAATCTGTTGCGCACGGGGCCGATACCATCATGTTCTTCCAGCTTCGCCGCTCCATCGGTGCCTGTGAGAAGTATCATGGTGCAGTTATTGAGCATGCTGGACATGAGAATACACGTGTATTCCGCGAAGTCGCTGAGCTGGGCAAGGAATTGCAGCTCCTTGGAGATACCACGCTGGATGCATCTGTTGAATCCAAAGTAGCGATTGTGTTCGATTGGGATAACTGGTGGGCCATCGAAAAATCAAGCGGACCTACGGTTGCCCTGAACTATGTGGATCAGATCCATAAATACTACGCAGCCTTCTTCCGCCGCAACATACAGGTAGATATCATCAGTGTGGATACGGATATGAGCAAATACGACATTGTCCTCGCCCCTGTTCTTTACATGGTTAAACCAGGGTTTGCCGCCAAACTGGAGAAGTATGTTGAAGCAGGTGGAACATTCCTGACGACCTTCTTCAGTGGCATTGTCAACGAGAACGATCTCGTGACCACAGGTGGATATCCGGGAGAACTCCGTAAACTGCTCGGAATCTGGGTGGAAGAGATTGATGCCCTGCTGCCTGAGCAAAAGAATCGCATTGTCCTCAAAGAAACCTACGGCGATCTTGAAGGAGAGTATGGCTGCGGCATGCTGTGCGACCTGCTGCACAGTGAAGGAGCCGAAGTCATCGCGGAGTATGGAAACGACTTTTATAAAGGCATGCCTGTTGTGACACGTAATACCTTGGGTCAAGGTGAAGCCTGGTACGTTGCATCCGACCCGGATGAACGTTTCCTGGATGGTTTGCTGGGACAGCTTGCAGCAGCCAAGAACGTAGAGTCCTTGCTTGAGACACCAGAAGGTGTTGAAGTAAGCGCACGAACCAAAGACGGCAAACCCTACCTGTTCGTCATGAACCATAACGCAACCACGCAATCCTATGATCTGGGAACAGCTAAGGCACATGATCTGCTCACCAATCGTGAGCTTTCGGGAAGTGTTGAGATTGAAGCCCGTGGGGTGCAATTACTCGAAATGAAATAAGCGATTTCGCTTAATTCGAATCATTTGGAATAATATAATGTGATAAAACACCCGTGATACAAAGTGTCACATATTCGTTCCTTTTATACTTGTTATTGTCTTCAGCGAGGATATTGGTATAGATTTCAGACCTTTATCGTCTTCTGTAAGCCAAAAGCTGCTACTTCCCGTATCCGTCTACACCGGATACGGGTTTTTGGCATGATCTGTGGTCTTTTTGATAGAAGGAAATATCAGTATGCAAAGCGAATTGGACGAGAAACACATTTTAACAAAGCCTGCCGGAACATACTTGTGAATCCTGATGCTGATCCATTATAAAATAATGAACAGTTGAGATATATTGGTGACACTCATGATGTCACTTATTCGTTGTTACAATAGAAATATAACTACGACATCACTTTCCGGCGGCGCAGATCGAAACGGAGTGGCTGACATGAACAGAACAAATCGGCTTGCTGCCATTGTAATGGCATTACAGCATGGTCACGAAACGGCACACTCATTAGGCGAGAAATTTGAGGTTTCCCGTCGCACAATTCTCCGGGATATTCAGTCCCTCTCCGAGATGAATGTGCCCATTATTGCCATTTCCGGTCCGGGAGGCGGTTTCAGACTTATGGAGGGTTACGTATTACCCCCACTACAGCTGGACCCGGTAGAAGCAGCGACGCTCCTATTCGCTCTTGAAGGTCTAAGTCGCTACGCCGACACACCCTTTCATGAGAAACGCTGGACCCTGATGAACAAAGTTAAGGCCATCATTCCGGATGATATTATGTCGCGAATTGATCCTATGCTCCAACAGCTGTATCATCATATTCCAGACCGCAATTACATTCTTCCTCATCTGGACGCACTGCTGGCATGCATACCCGAACACGAGTGGCTCAGTGTGCTGTATCGCTCCGTATCGCGTCAGCGATGGTTGCATATCTGTCCCTCACGGGTATATGCTTCCTCCGGCTTTTGGTACTGTGAAGCATATTCCCTCGAACATGGTGAACAGCGTCTGTTCCGGGTTGACCGAATTACCGATGTCAAAGCGATCGAACCACAGGATGCACAGGTGCTTCACGAACAGGCCGAGCAACAGCAGAGCAAGCCGATCCCTCCAGAACAGCAGCCAACCCTGGTTAAGGCACAACTGAGTTATCGGGGAATGATTGAAGCTGAACAGGACGAGCATATTGGTGAAAAGATGATTGAAATTGCCCCGGATCTCTGGGAATTATCATTCCTTTGTCCACCAGGGGAATGGGACTGGGCCGTACGATTCTTTTACCGATTGGGACGTGAAGCTGAAGTGATCGAACCCCTCCAACTTCGCAGTGAGATTCGTCAGCATGCCGAGGAAGTGAGCCGGAGATACCTTGCTTCAACCAAGTCGTAGCCTGGACTACACACAAAAAGGAGCCTACTGATATCATGACATATGAAGCCGTTATAACGTACGAAGAAGCAGTACAGCGTATCCAGTCTATAGGGCTGCTGCCTCTGGCACCACTATTTGCCGAATATCCTTCTCTGTCATCGCTAACCCCCAAAGAACATTGGCACAAGGATGATGAATTCGATCCCTGGTTATGGCGTTCACGCCTGGCTGAGGAGGGCATTGCTGCCTATGGAAAATTTGTCAAAAAGAAAGCGCTTCTTGTCTCATCGGAATACTTCCCTTGGGTACACCGACTGCTTGCCGACTCCAGAACCATCAAGGAACAGTATGAAGCGGGTCTACTCTCCCGTGAAGCGTTCAAACTCCATGCGTTAGTTGCAGAACAAGAAGGCATCGATGGACGTGCCTTGCGATCACAAGCCGGTTTCGGGGCAAAAGAGGACAAAAAAACATTTGACCGTGGACTTCTGGACCTTCAGGGCTGTGCAGCCATTGTGATCAGTGGCACCAAAGAAAAAGAAGGGCTCGCAGAAGGCAAAGTCGCCTGGAACAGCTCCGCATACGAGACTGCTGGTCACTGGATGGAACGTCACGGCATTAAGCCATTTGAAGGCAGCATAGAAGAGGCACGTGAACTATTGATTGTGCAACTACAACAACATGCTTCACCTGCCGCATTATCAAGCATCTCCAAAGCGCTTGGCATCCGTGGAATCTAAATAAAGCCAATCCCGGTTGTAGTGCAAATTTCAACCGGAATTGGCTGTGGTTCATCATATAATGCAACCCAGACGATCAACAGCCCCCATCGACAATGGATTTAGAGAATTACGCCATCCTTGAATATGGCAATCTCCCGGAATCCATGCTGCTCACTGAGTGTGTGTGACCGTCCTGAAGCAATGTCAATCAGCTGGCTGAACAGCTGCACTTTCACCTCATCCATCGTGCGCCCCTCCAACAGCTGGCCTGCGTTGAAATCAATCCAGTGTTTTTTGCGATTCGCCAGATCAGATTGGGTCGCAATCTTGACGGTAGGTACCGGACCTCCGAAGGGAGTCCCCCGCCCTGTTGTGAAGAGCACAATATGTGCACCCGCCGCAGACAGTGCCGTTACAGATACCAGGTCATTACCCGGTGCTTCTACAATGTTCAGACCGGTTTGAGTTACACGTTTGCCATAGCGCAGCACATCGACTACGGAAGAACGTCCTCCCTTTTGCGTACATCCAAGTGACTTTTCCTCTAGCGTTGTGATGCCACCAGCCTTATTCCCAGGTGAAGGATTCTCATAGATGTTCTGGCCATGGTTTACAAAATATTGCTTGAATCCGTTCACAAGGTCTACCAAATCGTGAAATACCTGTTCATTGGCAGCCCGGTTCATTAAGATCGTCTCCGCACCAAACATCTCCGGAACTTCCGTCAGAATAGCCGTACCCCCGGCAGCAACCAGCATATCAGCAACCGCACCGACCAGCGGATTGGCTGTAATGCCAGATAAACCATCGGAACCACCACACTTCAAACCAATTTTGAGTTTGCTGAGCGGAAGCGGCTGCCGTTGTTCATGTTCAGCGATCTCCACAAGTTCTTCCATCAGTCGAAGCCCTTCCTCAAGCTCGTCATCCGTTTCCTGTGCTTTGAGAAACCGTACTTTGCCTCGGTATTCCGGAGCAATACACTCACGGAATTCATCGACCTGATTGTTCTCACAGCCCAGACCGATGACGAGCACGCCTCCTGCATTCGGATGCTCCACCAAGGAGGCCAGCAACTGTTGTGTATACTTCAGATCATCACCAAGCTGTGAACACCCGAATGGATGCGGAAAGTGAAATACACCATCTACCCGGCTTCCAAACTGGGACTGACCCATACGTGCCAAAGCTTCACACACTTTATTGATACATCCAACCGTATTCACAATCCAGATCTCATTACGAATACCTGCGTCACCATTGGGGCGCAAATATCCATCAAATGAGCGCAGATGTTCCGGAGGCATGTCCGTCTGAACCTGCGCGCCCGGCTGATACTCATATTCAAGCAATCCGTGCAGACCCGTCTTCAGGTTATGACTATGAATCCAGCTTCCCTGCTCAATCTGCTCTTGGGCAATCCCGATGGAGAAACCATACTTCATCACATCATCACCCGGTGCCAGGGTATGCACAGCAATCTTATGCCCCTTCGGCACGTCATCGAGCAATGTAAAGGAAACACCGTCTGGCAATGTAATACATTCTCCTTTGGCATAATCCCGAAGCGCTATAATGACATCATCCTGTGGTTGAATGGCAATCCAGTCATTGATTGTACTTGTTGTGTTCATTTCCCTTCACCTTCCAATAATCCGATTTCACGAACAAGTGCTGCACGCAGCCCTTCTCTTGCATCCAGATTTTCGCCCCAGATCAGGGTATCTGACAACACAGCCGCTACCCGGTTATCCAGTTGCTCCTGATCCCTGTTAAGCGTGTCATAACCGTCCCAGTGTGAAGCCAAAGCAATCAGGACATCCGGGTCATCCCGCAGCAGAATATCCTCCCCATTCAGTCGTTGTACCTTGTAACCTTCTGGCGTATTTACCGGACGATAGAGACACAATAATCCAGCAAACCCTTGAATTAAACGTTCTGGCCAACTTCCCTGATTTTGCTCGTAAGACAAAAGTGTTGGCAGCACACGCACCTTGAATTTTCCGATCGTATTCAAAGCAATATCTTGCAATTTGTGATTAATATACGGGTTAAGGAACCGTTCGAACACTTCTTCTGCATACTGGTCCAGCTGATGATCGGGCATATCCAGAGCAGGCACGATCTCCTGATGCACAGCTTCCCTGATCCATGTGCCAAAATGTGGATCTTCCATCGTTTCTCTCACATGCTGCTTGCCTTGCAGAATGCCGAGGGATGACATTAAGGTATGTGCCCCATTCAAAATACGAACCTTTCGTACCTGGAAAGGCTTCAGATCTTTCACCCAATGTACATTAAGACCTGCCTGCTTGAGAGGAAGTTTTTTGTCCAAGGATTCATCACCCTGAATGGCCCAGAAATGATATGGCTCTGCCGTATTAATCAACTGGTCCTCATACCCCCAACGATTTGTCAGGGAATCGGCTTCCTCCTGGGTCGGCGCACCTGTGACAATTCGGTCTACCAGATTGTTCAAGAAGTGATTATGGTTCTCGATCCATGAACGGAAGCCATCCGAATACCCATAATCCTCACTATGACGGAGGACACAACTGCGCAGCACATCACCATTGCCTTCAAGCAGCTCGCATGGCAGATGAATCAAACCTCTGGATGGATCACCATCAAATTTCAAATATCGCTGATGCAGGAAAACCGTTAATTTCCCCGGAAATGATTGGACCGGTTCACCCTCGATATAGTCCGCATACGTATATTTCAATCCTGATTCGGTTGTATTGGAAATAACGAACTCAAGTGAAGGCAGTTCCGCCAAGTTCAGAAAGGCATCCCATTCCTCATACGGATTGATACACTGTGAGAAAATAGAGATCAACTCTGTCCGCTCAACCGGCTTTCCTTGGGACAGACCACGCGTAATCATTGTATATAACCCATCCTGATCGCGAATCTGCTCCAGCTTGGCCTTGCCTCCCGGTCGTGGTTGGGTAACAGCTACACTTCCATGGAATTTGCCTTGTCTGGCACTCTCATGAAGCATCCAGTCTGCAAATCCCCGCAAGAAATTACCTTCTCCGATCTGCAAAACCTTCACGGGACGCTCCATAATCTCCTTGCACTTGCGCTGACCATCGCTCCCCAGTAAATTCAGCTTCAACCTTGGCCGTTTCGTGCTCGCCGACATGGACACTCACCTCATCGATTATTTGTACTGTCGGAATGCAGCTCGAAGGCTCTGCACCCTTTTATTGTAAACGCTTTAAATTCATTGTATCATCAATAAAAGGAAATTAAATTGCTTATATTGCGGTAAATATACTCTCTCATGACCAGGTATAACATCTCGTTGAAGACGATCGTCTGGAAAGGAGTCTTTATGGAACGTTCACCTGTTCGTACGACTATTCAAGCAGAATCCGGTATTCCGTTCCGCCTGGTGTACAGCGACACCAAATCCCCTCAGAACGAATTGCCAGATCACCTTCACGACTGGCATGAAATTATCTATGTATATCGGGGGCAGGGAAGCATCTTTATTGATACTGGACTTGAGAATATGCAAGAAGGAGATCTGTTCATTATACCGGGCAGCACGGTTCATCGAGCCTTGCCGGATGCAGGCAATCCTGTCACATCTTCCGCATTGTTCTTCAGCCCGGGATTGCTGGCATCCACCGCCGGAGGTGCTGCTTCTTCTTTGCTAAGCCTGTTTGAACGTTGTCGTAAACAACGCGTGTATAAGAGACATCTGAACACAGAGGAGCAATCACAGGTGGCCGCCCTCATTGATGATATTCAGACCGAATTCCAGCTCGGTCATCATCTAAGCGCACATGCGGCTCTGTTAAGGCTACAACTGTTGCTTATTTTTCTGGAACGTCTGGAAGCTGCGGGACCTGCGAATCCGGGTAAATCCGCTCCGGGTCCCTCCTGGCTCTCTTCTACGATCTCTCATATTGACGATAACCTTCGGAATGGCCTTTCCCTCCCTGAACTGGCGCAGTACGCCTCTGTATCCCCTGCCCATTTCAGTCGTGCCTTCAAACGATACACAGGTATGACTCTAACGGATTACGCATTAGCGCGAAGGGTCATTATGGCGAAAGAGCATCTGGTGCAAGGTGATGAGACGATGGCAGCCGTTGCCGATGCTTGCGGGTTCGACAGCCTGCCCCACTTTTACCGTCAATTCAAAAAATTAACCGGTACAACGCCCGCAGCTTACCGCAGAACCATGAACAGTTCTCGTTAAAATAGAACCAGACTGGACGTAGGTTCCTGGGTCTAATCATATATATCCACATATTCTTCCATATGGAAGATGTGGTATGATAATCTGGATTATTACTTGTCGGAAACATTGCATTCCGTTGTCAGAGGAGCTTAGCATTCCATGTTAAACGAATTAAATCGCAGGAATATTGGTTTCTTCGCCCATGTGGATGCGGGGAAAACAACCACCACCGAGCATATGTTATTTGAGAGTGGTGTCGTCCGCAGTCCGGGACGTGTAGATGACGGAACAACAGCCACAGACTCCTTGGACATTGAGAAAGAACGTGGCATATCCGTTCAGGCAGCCATGACCTCTCTGATCTGGAAGAACACCATCATTGACCTCATTGATACGCCTGGTCACATCGATTTCAGCTCCGAAGTAGAGCGAACGCTACGGGTAATGGATGGCGCTATTCTCATTCTGTCGGCAGTAGAAGGCATTCAGTCCCAGAGTGAAGCCATCTGGCATGCCCTTCGTTCACTTCGCATCCCAACCATCATTTATATTAATAAAATGGATCGGGTTGGCGCATCTGCCCCAGCGGTAATGGAGCAGATTCGTTCCAGCCTGTCCCCTTTCGCATGCGAAATCCAAACGTATCGGCTCCAGGAAGATTCATTTCATGGCATCGACTCCCTATGGAACCCGAATCAAGATTCTCTGTCAGATGGCACACCTTCCATTCCAGGTCTGGTCGAGATCCTTGCCGAGCTGGACGAAGAGGTCATGGAAGCCTACATCCAGGAGACTCCGTTATCGCAAAGGGATCTGAATGAAGCATTCCTGCGGTATGTGCATCAGGGTGAGATGTTCCCTGTGTGTTATGGCGCTTCCGGCAAAGGAATTGGTGTCACGGCATTGCTGGACATGGTCCTTGCATTCCTGCCCCCACCTGCACAACCAGTGGATTCTCCCGTATCGGGTGTTGTATTCAAGATTGAACGTAACCGTACGATGGGTCGCACGGCTTACGTCCGTATGTATGCTGGCAGCTTACACAATCGGGATACCATCCATAATTCGACGCGGGAGCTTGAAGAGAAAGTGACGCAGATTCGCCGCATGGATGGACGGAAATGGGCGGATACCGGTGCCGTTCACGCGGGGCAGATTGCTGCGCTGTACGGACTGAGTGACACACATGTGGGTGACATTATCGGCAATCCTGAGGGTGTACCTCCTCTGCCACAGATGGCTGTACCTTTGCTGACCGTACAAGTACATGGCAAGGACCCGGCACGTTACCCCGATCTTGTTGCAGCATTGCAAGAGTTGACGGATGAAGACCCCTTACTCGACCTGCAATGGTTGCCGGAGGAACGTGAACTGCATCTCAAGGTCATGGGAACCATTCAGCTTGAGATTTTATCCAGCCTGTTGCTAAGTCGTTTCGGATTGGATGTCGTGTTTGATCCGCCATCCGTCATCTATAAGGAGACACCACGTACAGCCGGAGAAGGTTACATCGCCTATACGATGCCTAAGCCCTGCTGGGCCATCCTCCGCTTCAAGATTGAACCTTTGCCTCGCGGAAGCGGTCTGATCTATGCCTCAACCGTAAGGACAGATGATCTGCTGTTACGTTATCAGAATGAAGTTGAACGACGAATTCCGGAAGCCTTGTCTCAAGGTATGCTCGGTTGGGAAGTCACCGATCTGCGCATCACGCTGGTGGAAGGGGAACATCATGTCTGGCATACACATCCGCTGGATTTTGTCGTAGCCACGCCTATGGGAATCATGGATGGATTGTCGAGAACAGGTACCACGTTGCTGGAACCCCTTCTTCAGTTCCGGCTGACGGTCCCGGAAGAATACGGCGGTAAGGCCCTTAGCGATCTGGTACATATGCGGGCAACCTTCGAAGCCCCCGTCATTGGTAGCGGACGTTGTATCATTGAAGGAGTTATGCCTCTTGCCACCTCAATGGATTATCCGGTGAAACTGCGTTCCGAGACAAGCGGACGCGGGGTGCTTACGACTTCGTTTGCCGGATACCAGGATTGTCCTGCGGATGTGAATCATGCTCGCAAACGCAGAGGAGTTAACCCGTTGGATCAGTCGAAATATATTTTAAGTGTACGAAACGCGATTACATCATAAATGGAGTTGAACCTGTGCTTATTAAATTTCTTATCTTTGGCCTTCTATGGCGGATTGTAGGTAATCCGTTCATTGCCATCCTCATTTTACTCGTTATACTGTATTTCCTGGATCGTCGTTACGTTGGGGTGTTCCCAAGCTTCACGAAACCTCTCAAACGTATGCGTAACATCTCCCGGCTTCGGCAACAGCTTGCCATGAGTCCTAATGAAGTTTCTTCCAAGCTTGAACTGGCTCGCCTGTTAATTGAGCGCAAGCGTTACAGTGAGGCACATGCCTTATTGCTTGAACTGGAGCGCCCATACGAACAATCGGCTGAGTACTGGGAGGCACTAGGGACGACTGAGCTTCACCTGGGTAACATCGAAAAAGGCGAACGTCATATATTACAAGCTCTCGAGATCAATCCCAGAGTCAAGTATGGACGCCCGTACCTAACCCTTGCTGGAGCGTTCAAAGATACGCATGAGGACAAAGCGCTGGATTATGTGCATCAGTTTCAGGAGATTCATTCCTCTTCCAGTGAAGCTTATTATCTGCTCGGCTCGGTTCACCGTTCCCTCGGACGCAATGCAGACGCGAAGCAGGCATACGAGCAATCGTTGAACGTTTATCGTTCGTTACCCAAATACAAAAAACGTCAGGAGCGCCGCTGGGCTGTCCGCAGTTGGTTCCGCAAACGTGGATTGTAATGTCATCCGCTATACGCTGTAATCTTCATACATCACTTTTCTAACCAATAAAAGTGCACTGATCTCTGCCCTCGTATGAGCAGAAACAGTGCACTTTTATTCTTAACAACGATATTTAATACACCAATATCTCATGCAGTCGTTCTTCATGAAGACGCATCCAGTCAATCCGCTGTTTGAGTTTCACAATCTGCTCCACAGCCACTTCCGGCTCATCTGTACCCTCAAACATCCGACTGATGAAATGCATGACCACATCCAGACTACGCAGCAAAATTAATCGAGGTATGGCCAGCAACTCTTCCGGTTCCAGGCTGACCTGTTCCCGAAATCCCCTGATCAGTCCCTCCTGTGCCTGCCACATCCAATCTTCACTCTTGTCCATGGTAAGGAGGTCAGACATCGGAACAGCCAGCTCCATTACCCGCAAGTCCCATGTCGCAAATTCAAAATCCAAAATGGCACAGATTTCACCATCCAGCTGCTGATCTACCAATACATTCGAGGCATTCACGTCCCCATGAACCAATTGATGCGGCAGATGTTCCATACCACGCAGAGCTTCAAAAAGATCTGGCAGCGCATCTCTCAGTTGCTTCAATTCATTCGCACATGCGGCCAATTGCTCGGGCGGCGATGTGCATAGCTGTAATAATCGTTCTGGTGAACAGAGCGGATACGCATCCTGAATTCGATAGTATGGTGGATACACAGGTTCAAGTGGTATATCCAGCGTAGCCATAACAGAAGACAGGGCCCCCGCCGCTTTACCGAGCCCTATCAATTGATCTGGTATATGCCAGATGGGATTGACGCCTTCCCTATAATGAAACAGAGTCACGATTTTGGTATGACCTGTGAGGGTATCTTTTACAGGAAGGAATGTACCTCTCTCACCAGATAACCGCCTTACAGGTGAAGGTGTATCAAGCTTAAAGTTCGAACGTTGGAGGGCTGCCAGCACCTCGTGTTCAAAGGCGATTTTCATCGGATCATTATGTGTTTCATATTGTCTCATGACGTAATTAGTCCCGTCTACCTGGAGCATGTAAGTAGAATTATTCATCCCACCCTTTCCACGCTCGCCTTTCCAGTCCGATGTGAAACCATATAAGGCCAACACTTCGGATATACGCTGCTGCTCTGAAGGATGGAGGGAACCGGAATCGATGTTTTGCACCAAAAATTAACCCCTTTATCTCACAAAATGGAACGGTCTTCTATTTATCTTAAAGGAAGTCCATCGCTTGGTCTAGTTCTGCTCCAAAGTGATCAAGAGAATGGATAGTATCCCGTCCGATTAAGCTGCTCTGCAATGACACGATATCCTCTTGCATTGGGATGTACTCTGTCCCAGAACAACAGTTCACGCTCACGACCTTCAAACCTGTCATACACCTGAGCACACGCATAGTTTCCCGATCCCGCACCATTCAAAAACGAATTATATTGGCGTACCCAGTACGCAGCTTCCGTCGCTTGTGGATACGGGTTGTACAATCCGATGGATCGGACCATATACTCATGGTTACCCTTTAACTGCCGAATGTGCCGCATGATCTGGGATACATTACTGCGGGTTTCTCCGAGCACCTGTGTCATTTTGCTGGCATTTGGAATGCCATTACTTGCTTTAAACGTACGAATCAGATCATTCCCGCCAATGGATAGGGTAATGATATCCGCTTCACGGAGCGATTGCCGTACACAGGGATGCGAAGAGATCATCTGCAACATTTCCCCCGACGTCAGTCCATTCACGCCCATATTTTCCATGGATACAAACGTACGAACATTCATTTCCGCCATTCGCCGATATAAAGGAACAAAGCCGGTGCCCAGCAACGCTCCTGTACCTACCGTTAATGAATCGCCTATAGCCACATATCGATATACCATCCCGTCGCCCCTCTCTGCTGTGATGTCTCTGAACAATAATGAACTGCTCTATATCTTATGATGAGTGGGACGACAAAGCGCGGGACGGTGTCCTTAGGCATGCACCTTTCTTTTGCACAAGTTGCAGCTTTCCTGTAGAGGCAAAAAATAAAAAAGCCCTGCCGCATAACGCGGCAGAGCCAGATTCATTGCAATGCATTACATGCCTATGGTCCGATCCGAATCAACGGAATCTGATTGTTCCTTGTTCGGGAATGGCCACCAGTTGGCCCGGCCAAACATCTTCACCATCACTGGGACGAAGAATGGCAGGAACAGCAGAGAGTACAAGATCAATCCGCTAAGGACTACTGTGGCAATCTGCATCATCGAGAGAACACCGGATGGATACATGGCAGCAAATGTACCGCTCAGAATGACCGCGGCAGATAGAATAACGGTGCCCATGTTTTTCATCGCGTACAACATGGCATCCTGTACTTTCATGCCTTTGTTCTCATTGAAACGGTCCATCAGGAAGATGCTATAATCCACACCGAGTGCAATCAGCATAACAAATCCGAAGAACGGAGTAACCCAGCTGATGCCTGCGAATCCGAGGATATTAACAAAGATCACTTCGGTTAACGCCATCGATGTGAAATAAGCCAGTAATAAGGAAACGATCAGATACAATGGCATAATGACTGAGCGGAGCAGCACAACCAGAATAATAAATGTGCCTGCCAGCATCAGCATTACAGTACGTGTATAGTCGTTATTCGAGATCTCCTGCAGATCTGCAAATGTGCTGGTAACTCCGCCTATGGCGATGTCTGCTTTTTCAAGAGTACTGCCTTGTACCGCGCGATGTACAGCCGCCTCAATGTCAGGGACACGATCAATGGCTTCTGTTCCGTATGGATTTTCGGCGAAAATAACATCAATCGTCATCGTTTTCCGATCTTCAGACAGATACGTATCAAATACCTGTGTGAAGTCTTTGCTGTTCAGTGCTTCATCAGGAACGTACCAACCTGCCAGATCGGAATCTGGTGAATTTTGCAATTGCGTCAGGTAGTCCTGCGCTGAATCCAGTCCCCCGGATACCTGTTTAATACCATCGACACTTTGATTCAAGCCATCTGTCAGTTGTGTTAGCTGACCACTCAGATCCGAGAAGCCTTGCTGAATTTTCTCCTGACCACCCTGAAGCTGGCCAAGTCCATCCTGTATGGAAGGAATTTCGCTAATCACTTTGCCTTGACCATCTGCAGCCTGTTTGAGACCGGATTGCAACTGACCAATTCCTGTTACAATTTGACCCAGGCCATCGGCAAGCGCCTTTTGTCCGGCTGCGGCGGAGGCAAACCCTTCATTGGCCTGATTAATTCCAGCAGCGGCTTCCCCAAGTTTGGTCTTAATCTGACCCAGACCTTGAGCAAGCTGCGCTGTGCCAGAACCTGTTTCACCAATCGTGCCTTTAATACGCTGGTAATCAGCATCTTGCTGCAATTCAGGATAACGCTCTTCAAGTGCTGTGAAGGATTCGGACAGACTGGTTAGAGCTGATGAAACCCCGTTCAGCTGTTGTTCCAGTTCGCGGGTTCCATCCCCCAGTGCAGCGACTCCTGCTCCCGCCTGACGATAGGCTTCAAGCAACTGATTGTTCGCCTGTGCAAGTTGATCTGCACTTGTTTTGGCTTGCTGGAGCCCTGCCTTCAGATCCCCTGCACCTGCCGAACCATCTCGAATGCCTTTTTCAATCTGCCCAAGTCCCTGACTGAGTTGCGTGATACCCGATTGCAACTGGGAGGTTCCTTTGGTAAGTTCACCTGCTCCATCAGCAGCTTCTTTTAACTGTGGTTCATTCTTACTTAGCTGACTGCTGGCTTCACTCAGACCATCACGGATTTTGTCCAGACCCGTCTTGCCTTCACCCAGTCCATCCGATAATGTTCCCACTTGCTGTGTAACTTCAAAATCTTTAATCTCATCCCCCGTAGGTCGTGTCATACTGCGGACACCAGCGACTCCGGCTACTTTCTCTACTTCCCGGCTAATTTTCTCGGCAACGGCCATATACTTCGCATTATCCATCGCTTCATCGTTCTGAATAACGATCTGACCTGGCAGCGATTCACCCGGACCAAAGCTGTCAGAGATAATGTTGAATGCTTTTACGGAATCATATTTCTCACCAATCTCATCGAGACTATTAAACGACAGTTTGCCATCGTAGGTTGCCAGAAGAGGCACACAGACAGCTGCAACGATGAGCAGCGCAGCCCATGGACGTTTAAGTGAAAAGCGACCAGCTGCACCATAGATCTTGCTCTCGGCGTGTTCAAGTGAACCCTTCGACGGCCAGAATAACCTCTTGCCCAGCACCGCCATGAAGAATGGCACGATAGTCACCAAGGCAAGCATCATCACAGCAATACCTACAGCTACGGCAACCGCAGAACGGTACAACATAAACTGGGCAAATCCGATTGCAATGAATCCAACCAGTACAGCTAGTGCTGAGAAGAGTACCGTTTTACCGGCAGTACGATAGGTGGCAATGATGGCATCCCACGTATTCTCATGATGAGCCAGTTCTTCCTTGAACCGACTGATCAGCAGGATGCAGTAATCCGTACCAATCCCGAACATGACGGCGACCATAAAGATCTGTGTAAATGTGGATATCGGGAAGTCGAGCCCATCCACCAGGAATGCAACAATCTGTTGCGATACAATGTAACTGATCCCCACCGTCAGCAGCGGTACAAACGGAGCTACAAACGAACGGAAGACCAGGAACAGAATGAGTAAAATAAAGACAACGGTAATATATTCCGATTTCTTAAGCCCCTCTTGGGAACTTTCAATGGTGTCCTCATCAATCAGACCTTTACCGGTTATGTAGTGCTCCACATTGACGGACTTCAATGCTTCATTCAGGTCTTCACGCATTTCCTTGACCGTACGATCTCCCTGATCAATGGATAGCGATGTTAGAATCGTTTTGCCATCAGCTGAGATCATCTTCTCTGACAGTTCAGGCTGAGAGAAAGGTTCCAGAATGGACAGAATGCCCAGCTTCTCCTTGTCGGCCTCCAAGTTTTTAACGGCCTTCTCTGCTTCTTGTTTCCCCGTGGTACCCAGCCCATCGGGATTATAGAATACAAGGGCGATCTGGCTGCCTTGCTGCTCTCCCTTTTGTGCTGCAGCTTCATTCAGAATCGCCGCTGCCTGGGTGGAAGAGTACCCTTCCGGAACCGAAAACTGTCCCTTTTCCCGAATCAGTTCACTCATGTTAGGGGCGGTAAACATCAGCACGGCAGCTACAACAACCCATAGCCCCATTAACCACCATCTTGCTTTTAGTATCGTTCTCATTCGTTCTCCTGTCCTCCTTCATGCGTTAGCAAAGCTGCAAGCTTCTCAAAAGATTCAATGAAAATCCGAACCTCTTCCGGTTTAAAATGAACCAGATACGGCTCCAGAATCTGCTGTATTTCCTGTTCTGTTTCCCTGTATACCTGTCGTCCGGTATCCGTCAGTGTCAGATATACAACGCGGCGGTCGCGTTCATCCCCGGCCCGATGGACCAAATCGCGATCCACCAGCTTGTTGACCAAAGCAGTAATGCTGCTCTTGCCTATGCACAGAAGCTCTGCCAGATCAGAGGGTGTGCAGAAAGGTTTCTCTTCAATCAGACGAAGTGCGCAGAACTGATCGGTCGTTATGGTCTGCCCCACTTGTTCGCGTATCCGCGTATCAAACCGCTTATTGACCATAAAGGAAGCATCCAAATAGCGGTTCACCAAACTTTTTGCATCCGGTGTAGTCATTCTTCATTCTCCTTTCCCGAATCTATATAGTTCACTTAACGAACTATTCTTCTGTGAAACTATTCTATAATGAAACAATCTCACAAAGCAATACTTTTTTCCTGCTTTTTTGATGAAAACGACAAAAAAACAGGACGTCCGACTCAGCTCATTGCCAAATCCAACATCCTGTAATGATTATAATCCATATATTCCTAAAGTAATAAAAGGCCTCTGTGCTACTCTTCGTCTGTATCTTCCTCTTTTTCGAGCACACAACGGAATCGCTCCACACCTGGGTATAATTCACCCAGACTATATACCACAAACCCCGTATTCCGATAAAACTCGACGGCTTCCAGCTCGGTCTCCGCAATCAGTCTATCTGGATTGTATGTTGCCAACAGCTGTGAGATCATACCACGTCCATAATTTTTAAAGCGGTTTTCAGGTAAAACCGAGATATGATGAATGGTAACCTCACTTGTTCCTGTTTTCTCATATCCAATCAGACCGATCAATTGTCCCTCATCTTCGTAACCGGCCATTTGCAGTTCGTCTCTCTCTACATATTGTTGCAACGCACGGTTCAAGTGATCCGGATCAGGAAAGACCGAGTAGGACAACAGCTCCTGTACTTCCGGTTCCTGTATGCGTGATTTCAGATTAATTAACACCTTGATTCCTCCTATACCTTGCTTGTTTCCGTTATCGTATTGTAGTCGTTAGCCTCTAAAAGTTCAAGTCGTGTGCCGATTCAGCTCCGATTGAAGCACAGTTGAGATGTTATCCGATACGTTGATCTGCGCCAAATGATAGGCATCCAGCAGCGCACCCCCAACTGCCAGCAAGTTACTGGTTATGTATTGAATTCTTTTCCCTTCGGGCCTATAGGCAGCATCCAGTCCTTTCTGAACAGCCTCCACCATATATGGTGAACGCAGACAGCTTCCGGTAAGCGTCATGGACACTGTGGGCTGATCGAAACAGGATGCCAGCATGAGGATTCCCACAACAGCCGTATCGGCAGCCGAGTCGCACACCCTAACTGCGAGGGGAATATTGCGAGTAGCAGCTTCAGTCACCATAGACGCCATCTGACCAAATTTTCGGTTGGTCGCCTGTTTATTTTCGGCAAAACCGGCTATCCCCAGCGCAGCGAGCTCTCGAATTGAGGCAACATTCCAATACGTTAAAACCTGCTCAACCCATTCTTGATCCTGCAACTCATAACGTCCAGCCAGTATGGAATGAACCGTGTCGTAAGCCAGAAAACGTGCTGCTGTCGGCGCATAATGACCGAACTGATCATTGCGGAGCCAAGCTCCCTGTTCGGTTCTGCCAAGGATCAGAGATCCTGTTCCTCCAATAGCGACAATACCTGGCTCACCGTCGAAGGCCGCTGTATGTGCGATGTGCGTATCGTTTACCGCACTGATCCTGCCTGTAATCCCCGTACGAGCGAGTAATGCCTCCGCCCAAACTGTATCTTCAGGTCGATTCAGACCTGCCATTCCGGCCTGAATGGCAGCGATCTGATCTGATTGGAGTCCAGCCTGAGTTATGGCTTCAGCGATACCCTCCAGCACATTTTGCTCAGCATTGGTATCGTGATAACGGTTGCAACCATTCTTTTGCACATAGGATACAATCTTCCCGTTCTGATCTGCGACAGCCACACGCGTGTGGCTCCCTCCTCCATCGATCCCTATTACATATGTATTCATCCTTAACGATCTCCCTTCAAACCACACATTAAGAGTGCCGGGTCCATGGTCAGGTCCCGGCAGAGAATTCATTGCTTTTGTACAGCAAAACGAAGCAGTTCACAACGAAATTGTGTCGGTTCATCATACTTTTCCTCTTCAATCGTCTGTGTAACATGTTCCTGAAGCAGAATATTCCATCCTTTGTAGACATCCTCCAGCAATGCGATCGCTTCAACTGTCGACAAGTTCAGTTCAATTAATGGTTCAATCTCCTTGCCTGTATTGATTTCTTTTTCCTCCACATTGGTACTCATGGTAATACAATGAATACCACCTGTGCGAGTTCCGGCCTGTAACCGGTCTATCGCTTCCATGAAGGCTTGCTTATTGGAGACATGCTCCAGACAAGAACAAGCAGCGATATAATCAAAATAGTTTGGTTCCACAGCATAATGTTCAACATCTGCTTTCACTGCCTGCACGATATGATCAACCTGATATTCTTTCGCATACTTGCGAAGTCCGTCTACTGCCTCATCCAGCAAATCCACACCGATGACTTCACTGTTCGTTTTAGCAAGACGCTGTGCAATCGGTATCGTATGCCTCCCCACTCCGCATCCCAGATCGAGGACACGCAATTCCTCCTTGTGAGCAAGTAGACGTTCCAGCATATCCATCACCATAGGCATGGGCCTCGACATCCAGGTACCGGAGGCGAATAATTCATTATTCTGATAGAAGTTGGAATGATAACCTGCCTCTGCTTTTCGCGCAGTCTCAAATTGTTCGTTTCCCATCAAGATACCCCCATCGTTTAGAAAATGATTTGCATCTTCTACTTAATACCCAGATTGTCACAAAAAAATCAATTAAAAGCAGGCGACAGATTTTTCTTCATAAAGGATTCCAGTGCCGCCTCATATCCAGTGCGATCGACTTGAAACGCTGTGCCATGGCCCGCACGGGGGACGGTCAGCAATTCCTTTTCGGTTGGGCAAGCTTCATACAACCTGTACACCATTTCCGTTGGTACAAACGTATCAGCCTCACCGTGGATGAATAACACGGGAACGTTAACTTTGGCAAGCTGCTTGAGAGCCGAAGCCTCTCTAAAGGAATACCCTGCTTTCCATCGGGAGATTAGACTTGTGACAGGTATAAACGGAAATGCAGGAAGCTTGTATAATTGCTTTAACTGGAACGTCAGTTCTTCTTCTACGGATGTATACGCACAATCAGAGATAATCGCTTTAACCTGAGTCGGCAGGGCTTCACCACCTGTCATCAGTACGGTTGCTCCTCCCATGGATATGCCGTGCAATAGGATTTCCCCTTGTGTACCCACTTTTTCAAGCACCCAGTTGGTCCACTTGACATAATCCTTCCGATCTAACCAACCAAAACCGATGATATCACCTTCGCTCCGGCCATGACCCCGATCATCTGGCATGAGTACGTTATAACCGTGCTTTTCCGCATAAAACCGGGCAAACCCAGCCATTTCTCTGCCTCTCCCCGAATAACCATGTGCCAGAATAACCGTCTGATCCGACCCTTTATTGGAACCGAGCCATGTACCATACAGTTTTAATCCATCATGTGATTGAAGAGATATCTCTTCTGTAGGCTGAGCATCCAGCCACTTCAGGTCAGAAGCACTGCTAATGATTTCATTGTCCGGTTCAGGCATCAGATTCGGATTATCCACCAAAAATGTTTTTGGCGTACGGCGAATGGCCGTTTTGAAAAAATAAAGCCCACCTGTCCACAGAAGAGCAAGAACGATCAGTACCAGTGCTGCAAGTACGTAGAATAACATGAA
Source organism: Paenibacillus sp. SRL342 (assembly GCF_984798905.1). Classification (NCBI taxonomy): domain Bacteria; kingdom Bacillati; phylum Bacillota; class Bacilli; order Caryophanales; family Paenibacillaceae; genus Paenibacillus; species Paenibacillus sp. SRL342. The sequence goes on along the minus strand of NZ_OZ481790.1, from coordinate 2,429,781 downwards.
CGAGTCCTACCCTCTTTCCTCATTAAGATATGTTCAATCTTTACTTATTTGTTGCAGTGATGCACATGCTGCTTGATAGGCGGGTAACAAAGCATCCAGCAAAGGTTCTGCTTTCCGTGATTGACCTTCCTTCGCGAACTGCTCTACCCGGGCAAACAAAGTTGATAAATAACGAATCCCCAGACTCAGACTCCCTGATTTCAAATCATGGGCTACCTCGGTTGCAGCAACATGGTCGCCCGACACAATATGTCTACGCAGCACCTCAATCTTTCCGGGTGTTTCGGTACGATACATGTCCAACAATATACCGAGGAGTGTACGATCGCCATCGGTGTTTAATTCCGCAATCTCATGTACGATGCTCATATTTAGTACCTCGGTTGGTTCGGAGGATTGCTGCCACTTCTGGATCATCTTACTCAGAATTTCCAGCGTGAAGGGTTTGCCAATAAAGTCATTCATCCCGACTTCCATACACTTGTCTTTCTCTTCCTGCATCACATTACCTGTCATTGCAATAATGGGTGTGGTATGGCGCATTTCATCCATTTCTATAGAGCGAATTTTGCGTGTTGCCTCCAAACCGTCCATTAATGGCATCATATAGTCCATGAGAATCAAACTGTATTTTTTGCTGAGAAAAGCAGCTATTGCCTCTTCCCCATTCACTACAGCGTCCACTTGGGTTATTCCCAGTTTTTTGAGCTGCAATATAACAAGCTGCCGGTTGATGACATTATCATCGGCCAGCAATACAGATACAGAAGGAGCTTCATCATCCATATTCTGCCCCTGATGCTCTTGAGTGGAAGCAACGGACGGGTTAGTGGACTGGTTACCGTCTTTCTTACCAAGTGTAAGTTCGAACCAAAATGTTGATCCTTCACCCTCCTGACTGTCTACTCCAATCTGACCTTCCATCAGTGTAACGAGCGACCTGCAGATCGATAATCCAAGGCCCGTTCCTCCATATTCACTTGAGCGTCCTCGTTCAGTCTGCATGTAGGGTTGAAATAACTGGTTCTGATCTTCTTCCGAGATACCAATCCCCGTATCTTCGACTTCAAAGCGAATCATTTGTGTAATCTCATCATCTTTCATAAGGGTGACTCTTATCCGCACCGTACCTTCTGATGTGAATTTGTTCGCATTCTGAATTAGATTGATCAGTATCTGTGTGATTCTCGTTGAATCCCCTACAAGAAGAGTAGAGATTCTGGGGTCACAGTCTATCGATAACTGATTTCCGTTCTTTCTGACTTGGGGTTCGAGCAAACGAATAATATAGTTTATCGTCTCTTGCAGATCCACTTCTCCCAGTTCAAGTCGCATCTGACCCGCCTCAAGTTTGGACAGATCCAGAAGATCCTGAATTAGCTTAAGCAGCAGTTTGGCAGCATCCTGTATAACGGAAACGGAATTCTCCTGTTCTTCAGACAAGGGGGACAACTTAAGCATCTCAGCCATCCCCAATATTCCATTTAATGGCGTGCGAAAATCATGACTGATGCCTGCAATAAATGCGTTTTTTGAATCACCCGCATCTACTGCTTGCTGACGTGCAGCTTCAAGACTTTTATTGTTCTTCGCAAGCAGACGCTGGAGTGTCACCAGTTCATTATTCATATCCGAGAATTCCGAGAGTGTCCGTTCCTCTTGCTCTTTACTCCTGATCATCTGATCCGATAACTGCTCAATCGTTCTGCGTAGCCTCTGTATCTCTCCGCTCTCATTAGACATCACATCATCCCTCTCCTAATCCCTAACCATATCAAGATGATTACATGCAGCTGGCTGAGCCAGTAATTGTTCTGCAACCGCTACCGCTTCATCGGCTCCTGGAGCATAACCGTCAGCTCCTATCGTTTTCCACAACTCCTGATCAATATTGAAGGGATATCCCCCAACCATAATCTTCACATGTGCCGTTGCCGGATGATGACGGATCAGATGAATCAACTCTTTGGCCAGATGAAGGTGATACGTCATCGTAACTGAAATCGCAACAACATCGCCCTGATGCCGCACTATAGCCTCTATTACACTTCCATTGGGAACATTGGCTCCCAGATAGTGCGTATCCCAACCTTCCATCTCGAACACATCTGTGAGCATACGCAGTCCGATCTCATGTTGTTCACTGCCTACACAGGTAGCCACTAGTTTTTTATCCTGACCTGTATGAATCAACCAGCGGGAATAAAGACGTGAAATGAATGACTGGGTCGCTGCCGTACAAAAGTGTTCTTGCCCCACACTGATACGATGGCATTGCCACAATCGTCCAATTTCATATTGGGTGGGCTGAAAGATATATCGATAAATATCACGAATCGTCACCCCAGCTTCTAACTGGGCTTCAATGATCTCGAAGGCTTCTGTCCGTTTATTCTCCAGCAAACACTGTAAGTACGATTGCGCGGCATCTGCATATGGCATGGATTCGTTGATGTAACCCGCCTGTGACTCCATGTGTGTTGCTCTATATATTCCCATCTCCAGATACTCGAGCAGAAGTGCCTTTGACGGATGGTCAAATTCTTCTTCCAATGTCTCTTTGATCAGATTGAGATTAATAATAAGGTCTTCTGGTGATACCTTATAACCCTCAAGTAGAACTTTCAGCCAGGCAATATAATGAGTAAACAGACCTGGACTCTGTACGAGCGCACTTTCTGCCAAATAGTTCAAGCTATACTCCGAATCCTGTTTGGTTCGCATTTTTCCATTCTCGCCAAATCGCTCAAGTAAATCAGGCTGTCTGAGATACTGTTTCTCCGTTATTTTATCAGCTAAGTTTGCAGATTCTTGGAGCAATCGTTCTCCTGCTTCTTGATGACTCATAGATGCCCCCCTCCTCATACCCGCATCACACTCAATCTTCATTCGTGGCTAATCCAGAATGAGATCAATGTTAGCTAACTTGCAATCGGGATAGGTTCTTCTACTTATTCCAATCCATCCATTCCGCTCTTAATTGTTCTGTTCCATTATACATGAACTTTCGATAATCATTTTTTACACACGATGGATGTATAGAACAATCTTCCTATATTATGGAGAGCCTTGCAAGTCAGTCAGCCAGTATATGCCTGTACTTTTCGAGTTCCACAAAAAAACTGACCTGCGTTATGAACGCAAGTCAGTTTTCCCTTCTGCAGCCAGTCCCAGCTTCTTCAACATCTTAATCGCATCCACTTTCTCAGAAGGATCAAGTCCTTCCAAAGCATCAATGATGACCTGATGATGTTGAGGAAATATCTGTGTGAACAATTCTCTTCCTTCCTCGGTTAACTCAGCGTAAATGACACGCCGATCTTCCTTGGATGGTCGACGAAACAGCAGATTTTTATTTTGCAACTTATCTACAACGTACGTAATATTACCACTGGACATCAAGACCTTTTCACCAATCTTTTGCAATGCCTGCGGTCCCTTATGATATAACAAATCAAGCACACCAAATTCTGTCGTATTCAGTCCGTGACTCTGGATGTCCCGATTGGAACGTGAGGTCACAGAATTGTAGGCCCGAACAAGAACCACGAATAATTGTAAAGACAGTTCCCGGTTGTCCTCCGTGTTCAGCATTTCAATAATCCTCCATCAGTTGTTTACATTTCGGCTCGTATGGGGGGCCAGCTTCTGCTCCCACTCCTCACGGAGCATCCCCATACGAATTGAATCATAGTACTGCCCACGAACGATACGACACTTCCGCATTCGCCCCTCCACCTGAAATCCGGCTTTCACAGCCGCACGCATCATTCGTTCATTACCAGACCAAGTAGTCAATCCAACCCGAACCAAAGGCAGCTGTTCGAACAAATGACTTGACCACATGACAAGTGAACGTGTGCCAACCCCACGTCCCCACTGAACAGATCTGTATATTACAATCCCCATTTCCAGCCACATGGATAACTCATCTTCTATGTAATAGCTGATTGTACCCACAATTTGTCTGTCGGATTCAATGATACGGATTGATACGGGTTTGGAATCGCCTGGATCTACGTCCATACGTTTGAGCATACCTTGTTCAAAACTTTCATAACTTTCGTGTTTAAGTGGGTAATAGGGTGCATCCCATTGCTTCCATTCAGGTACGTCATCACTGTAGATCAATTCATAGAGTTCTTTCAGATCCTGTTTCTCCACACACCTGAGTACAAGTTCACCATCAACGATTGGCAGTTCTTTCATACGATGAAAAGCACCCTCTTCCATATTAAGAACGATGAAGCTCTTCGATACTTCCGTCCGCATTGGCAAGAATGACTGTACTAGCCATATCCACAAATAGTCCGTTATCAACAACACCTGGTAACATGTTCAATTGAACATTAAGATCCGCAGCGTGATCAATCGCCTCCAAGTGGCAATCTGCTATCAGGTTTCCGTTGTCTGTCAGATAACGTTGCTGTCCATCCATCCGCCACTGTGGTTGACACCCCAATTTTTCGAGCGCCTGGAAGGTCCACTCAGAAGCAAATGGAACCACCTCAACTGGAAGCGGGAATTTCCCCAACTTTTGCACAGCTTTGCTGCCATCCGCCACAATAATCAATTTGTCACTATTGGCTGCCACGATTTTCTCACGCAAAAGAGCCCCGCCCCCCCCTTTAATCAGGTTAAATTCGGGATCTACTTCATCAGCGCCATCAATGGTCAGATCCAGACGCCCAATCTGGTCAAATGGTACGATGGGAATCCCCCATTCACGGGCAAGTTTGTCCGAAGCCTCTGAAGTGGCAACCGCTTGAATGTTCAATCCATCGCGTACCCGCTCACCGATTCGGCAGATGGCATAATAAGCTGTTGAACCTGTACCCAATCCAACCTTCATTCCATCCTCAACATATTCTGCCGCACGCTCTGCTGCTATCTGTTTAAGATTCATCTATAAACCCCCGCTGCTCATAATTTGAGAAATGCATATGTAGTTATTATAGATAAAACCGCTTCCGATGTATATCCGTGCCTTCTGTTGCATCTTTGCCAACATATTTTTGTTTGGTTGAAGGATGTATTTTTACCCACCATGTTATAGAATACAGAATGAAGCTAAAAAATGGGAAATTTTAAAATAAACAGTTCTAAATACCTATAAACCATCTGATATGTCCATAAATACGTAAAATATTAAAAAAATTTTAACGATACTATTCAATTTAACGACATTTTATACGACATATTAATTATAGATGTGTTTTAATAATTAGACACCTATGGTTCATACGGTACATAAGTCTCTACGAAAGCGACTGATAAACCAAGACCATGGTCGCATAAATTTCCTTTGGAGGGGATCACGGAATGATCTAGTTCACTGTACCAATGCAAACCTAAAGTTTCTTAATTTAAAGAAGATCAGGAGTGGAATTTAGTGAAATCATTAAGTTGGAAAAGCATGTCGTTTTTCTCCAAAAATTTGTTACTCTCATTTACTAATATCGTTATCATCGGGGTAGCACTTATCGCAAGCAGTTACTATTTTCAAAAAACAGTTCTTGTTGATCAACTGCATGGACAGGTGGAGCAAATTACCAAGAAGTGGGCTGAAGATATCAATCCTGCCGAGGTACAAGCTGCTATTACGGAAGGTAGCTATGATGGAGCAACACAAACGAAATTACGAGCGTATTTCGATGAAATGCAAGAATATTATCCTAACATTGCACAAGCCTACATCTTCGGTGTTGAGCTCGGTGGCGATAACAAGAGATTAACTTCCCTTGTAGCGATGCCGACCAACCTAAGAGAGGCTTTTCAAAGTGAGAACGTAAATATTGGTGACATGTATGAGCAGCCAGTCGTTGTAGCCAATGCACTGAAAGAAATGCTTAATACGGATCGCCCAACATTCACAACATTTTATTCTGATGATTTCGGTACATGGACAACCATTGCATATCCTATCAAAGACAGCAACGGTAAGATTTTCTCATATTTTGCCGTTGATGCAGATGCATCAGCCGTACCCGCGGGACTGAACTCCTTGCTCAAAAACGGAATTATCATCCTTGTGGCCTTCTTGCTGTTATTCCTGATTATCCAATACCTTGTAGTTAAAAACACACTTTCCCCTATCCGTCACTTGATCAAAGGAATTGATGACGTCAGTCGGGGTAATTTGAATGTCAACATTCCGACAGGCAAAGACGATCTGGGACTCGTTAACGAGAAGTTCAACACCATGGTTCGCAAAATCAACGATACGATCGTAAAAGTGCAAATCACATCTCAAGAAGTAAATCAGTCTGCCAAAGAGCTATATGAAGTTTCCGAGCGCAACAGTGAGAATGCAGATTCTATTAATAATAATGTGACTCAAATTACTTCCAACATTCGTTCACAGGAACAGGCAACCCGGGATAGTGCACGTGCCATGTCCGAGATGGCTACCGTAATCCAGACGATTGCCAGCAGCTCGGCAAGTGTAGCGGATGAAGCCTATGAGATGGAACGTCGTTCGCAACAAGGTAACAGCGTTGTCCGTCAGGTATCTGAACAGATGAATCTGATTACGGAATCGGTTAAGAATACCGCTTCTGCCATTGAGGTTCTGGAGAGTCGTTCACAGGAAATCGGCGATATTCTCAATATTATCTCGGGAATCTCCAGCCAGACCAACTTGCTTGCTCTTAATGCATCCATTGAAGCAGCTCGTGTTGGTGAAGAAGGAAGAGGATTTGCAGTTGTTGCAGGTGAAGTACGCAAACTTGCCGAGCAGTCTGAACAAGCAACCAGCCAGGTTGGCGTGTTGATCCAAGAGATTCAAGCTGGAATTAAACAGGCTGTACGTGCTATGGAACAAGGTACTTCAGAAGTAGATACAGGGCTCAGCGTAGCCGATCAAACAGGACAACTGTTCGAAGATATTTTAGAAGCAGCGAAAAAGGTATCTAATCAGATTCAGGAAGTATCAAGCGCGACGGAAGAAATCTCTGCGAGTACGGAGGAAATGACCGCTACAGCAGACGACTTGTCTTCAAGCGTAAGTAAGACAGCAAACAGCAGTGAACAGATTTCCTCATCTGTTGATGAGCAAAAAGCATCTTTGATTACACTGGTAGACTCCTCCACACGTCTTAACAGCATGTCTGAGGAACTCCAAGAATTGATCTCTCATTTCAATGTAAGCAAACAATAATTCAAATCCAAAAACATTCGGTTTGAACCAAGGAGGAATAACTGAAGTGATTGAAAACCAAGCATCTTCTTCCCATTCCACGGAATCTAGCTTGCCAGTTCTGCAGATTCCACTGGATTTTGGGCGACGTCAACAATCATTCTCTTATCAGTCTGCTCAAATCACATTACATGCTTCTCTGAGCCGTGAACTTAAACAGAAGTATGGAGAACAGATGGTGTACCCGGTACTCCTCTCAGCTTATGCAGCCTTGTTATTCCGATTGTCAGCTGAACAGGAACTTGCCATAGGTATACTTTCCCCAGATCAGGCAGCTTCCTATCTTTCATTACAGATTCAGGGAAAATTGACCTTCAGCCAACTATGTCATGAGGTGTCAGAGCAGCTCAAGATTGAATACACGTTGCAAAACGGTGGATACCCTGAAACGTTTTTTATGCTGAATAGTGTGCAGTTGCCTCAAGCTCCTCAAATATTAAACTGGAACGTTCGAGATGATCAGAACATGCTCATTCTCGATCTGTTCTATGATAGTTCACTGTTGAAAGAGTCTACCGTGCTGAGATATGCAGAATATTATCAGACTCTTCTACTCGCCCTAGTGCGTGACGGTGAAAAAGCAATCGGTACGGTAGATATTCTTTCCGCCTCAGATCGATTGCTTTACCGTGAAATGAACGATACTTCTGTTCTCGAACCAGAGAACCAAACGGTTCATGGCTGGTTCGAAGCAACGGCAGCGGCATATCCGGATTCACCGGCGATAACATCGCCATCCAAAAGTTATACGTACAGGGAATTGAATGAACGAGCTAATCAGGTTGCACGTGTTCTGTTATCCAATGGATTGCAGAAAGGTGAATTCGTCAGTATCTTTATGGATCGAAGTCTGGAGACCATCATCTCTCTGCTTGGTATTCTGAAAGCAGGTGGTGCATATGTTCCGATCGACCCTGAGCATCCACAAGAACGTAACAGTTATATCGTGGAAGATACGGCGTCCTCATTCGTGCTGACAACGGAGGCTTCTTATGCCCAAGCTTCCAGCTTGTTCTCCAGTATAGCTACGGTCCGTCAGATTCTCGCTGTGGATGGTCGTTTAGCCGGATTTGCTGCAAGTAATCCCAATCTGGATATTCAGCCAGATGATCTTGCGTATATTATCTATACGTCAGGGTCGACCGGTAAACCCAAAGGTGCACTGATTGCCCACCGGGGTGTAACCAATCTTGGCAGTGTGGTTCAGCGTGATTGTGACATTCAACCAGGTGATGTATTAACCCAGTTTGCCACATACAGCTTTGATGCATCCGTGTGGGATACCATTGGCGCCTTGTTCTATGGAGCAGAATTATATCTATTGTCTGCGGAAGAACGTGTATCCGTTGAAGAGTTCGCAAGTGCAATTGAACGGACAGGAACAACCATCATTACGATACTGCCTACGATTTTCTTCAATCAGCTTGCTTCCTACTTATCCGATGAAGGTTTCCACAAGCTGGCCAAAGTCAGAATCATTACTGTAGCCGGAGAAGCGTTATATGGTGAACAAGTTCGTGCCTTCCAGCGTAAATTTGGAAACCAGATTGATATTGTTAATGTGTACGGACCTACCGAATGTACAGTAGCCACAACTACTCACCGCATCAGTGAGCAGGTTCCCGAACATGTGGTGAACATCCCTATCGGTAAACCGATTCATAACTATAAAGTATACATTGTAAATGAAGAACAACAGCTCTGTCCCGCAGGTGTACCTGGTGAGGTATATATTTCTACCCCTGCACTGGCCAAAGGTTATCTGAATCAGCCAGAACGTACAGAGCAAGCATTCATTGAGAACCCGTTTGCCATAGGTGAGAAAATCTACAAATCTGGCGATATTGCCAAATTGCTGGATTCCGGGTTGCTTGAATATGTTGGTCGCAGTGACTCACAGCTAAAAATTCGTGGTCACCGGATTGAGATTGGGGAGATTGAAGATCACTTTGCACGGCTTGATCAGATCCAGAACGTTGCCGTCATTCCGAAGAAAGAATCCGACGGACAAAATATGCTGGTTGGTTACTTTACATCGAAAGATGGCAGTACGCTCTCTGTTTCGGACATCAAGGCAGAACTGACGGAGAAACTTCCTTCTTATTTTGTACCGAAGTGGATCTGTCAGCTGGATGAAATGCCGATTGCACCGACTGGAAAAATCAATCGCAAAGCGATGGTATCCCTGCCTCATGTGGAACGACATGAAGATCGTCCTGACCGAGTCATGCCTGAGACGGAGACGGAATCCATTATCCTGGACGCATGGAAAGAAATCCTTCAGCATGATGACTTCGGTGTCGAAGACAGCTTCTTCAATATTGGTGGGGATTCACTCCGGGTCATTCATGTACTGGTCATTCTGAAGCCACATTATCCGCAACTGAAAATTGCCGATTTCTTTGCCGAGAAAACAGTCCGCGCTCTCGCTCGTCGTGTGGAAGTATTGTCTCTCAGTGCAGCAGAAGTTACGGATTCAGTGGTGACCGATGGTATGATTACACAATTATCCGAACACCCTGTGGAGCTAACATCCCAGTTGGGGTATCCGCTCATTCGTGAACCTGAGCATGTGTTACTGACCGGAGCAACTGGTTATCTGGGCTCTCATGTGCTGCAACAGTTAATTCTGAATTCCAGTACACGAATCTACACCCTTGTTCGTCGACCATCCAATGGAATAACTGCAATGGAACGTTTGACTAACGTACTGGAAGGTTATTTCGGCAAACAACTGACTGACCAGCTCTCCACTCGTGTGGAGATTATTGAAGGGGATCTCGAACAACCTAATCTTGGTCTGTCCGCTGAACAAACGGCTTATGTACAGGATCGAATTGACCGTGTCATCCACTGCGCTGCAGACGTACGTCATTTCGGAGATGCCGACCAGTTCGCCAAAACAAACGTGGAAGGAACGGTCGCATTGTTAGACTTGATTCGCAGCAAACCAGGTGCTTCCTTCCACCATGTATCCACGATGGGTATTCCGGAAGATCTGGCACTCAGCGGACAATGGGAATCTTCCCTGCAATATTTTCGGTTCCCGGCTGACTTGCATGTGGACAACCTGTATTCGGACAGCAAGCTTGAAGCCGAGAAAGTGCTCATGATTGCCGCTGAGCAAGGTGTACCTGTCAGCATCTATCGTGCAGGTAACCTCACTTGCCACTCTGAGACTGGACGCTTCCAGTCCAATATTGATAGCAACGCCTTCTATCGTATGATCAAAGCGATGTTATTGCTCGGTAAGGCTCCTGCAGCTGACTGGATGGTTGATTTTACACCGATTAACTATGCAAGTGAAGCGATCGTTCATCTGGCCTTACGTCAGGATACCGCCGGTCGTGTATTCCACATCTGTAATCCGGAGCCTATCCGCTATGATGAGCTGATCCGTTCTGTGAATCGGGCTGGTTACGAAGTCGAGACGCTACCATTCGCGGATTACACACGCTGGTTGTTCGATGCGAGCATCAGCAAGGAGCCGGAAGCTCTTCAGTTGGCTATTGCACAGCTTGAAGGCGACGGTGCGAAGGATTCAGCATATGTCTATGCTTGCCCTGTCACAACGGCTTATGTGGAGCCTGCCGGAATCTCATGTGCGAGAACAGATGATCGCTTCATCTCCGCCATGTTGGACTACGCCGTTCAGATTGGATATTTCCCGTCTGCAATCCGGCACCATAACGGCACTTCTACAGCGATGGAGTAAGTTTCACTTAATCATTAGCATTAATTAATAAATAAGGTCATACGAAGAGAAGCCATCTATCGTCATTCACTGACGATAAGATGGCTTCTTTACTTCGCATTTTTGGATCATTCTTTTAGACCCATCGGATAATTGCAATAATGGCGAGATGCGCAGGATAGAAATAGCGCCACACCCAACGTGGACCTTTCATACGGAATCCCGCTTGGTAATACTGAGCAATAGCAATGCCGGCGGTTGCGAGCACACTATACATTTGCACAGAGCTGTTATGCAGCAGAAGATATAGTGCATTTAACAAGACATGTGCCACGACAAGTACAGGACCCTGGAAATAGCGGAATAACAGAACCAATAACAACCCGTACATCCCGTAATCCATTTGGCTAATTTCCATGAACCAACCTGCTCCAATTACAATCGGAATCCCCAATAGTTTGGATGGCAATTTATCAATAACGAATAATACCAACAGGGCTGACCATAATGTCCATACCACGTTCAGAGAATAATGATTAAACGCAGCCATGAACGGCACCTGTGATATGATCGCGATCCAGAACAGCCGCCATATGTATTTTTGCACGTCTCGTGTATGTTTATAACCGATATATACTGCAAATGCATAGATTGGAAAAGCGATACGACCTATGATCCTCAACTCTATAATATGTGGAAAAAAGACAGCCCCTATATGATCAATTAACATCGTGATCATGGCAATCCACTGCATCATTTTGCGACTCCCCTCCCTTGTTCCCGACGACACGAGTCTGCCATTCATTTATATAGTGCGTCTTTTTGAGCAACCTCTTATACATTAAGTTCATAATACATGAATTTGGTATCCTGTGCATATCCTTCGGATTCATATAAAGCTTGGGCTTGCTTGTTATTTAACTCAGTTGACAGTGATATACGAAGAACTCCACGTTCAGATGCCAATTGCTTGGCTGCTTGCAAGAGCTTCCTCGCAATGCCTTGCTGACGATAATTCGGATGCACATATAGATCATTTAGCACCCAGACAGGCCCCATCGATACCGAACTGAAACTGGGATATAGCTGAACAAATCCAGTACAAATTAAGCCATTCGTGAGTGGCTTTTCTGCTACCAAAATCACCGATTCATGGCGTTCCATTCGTTCTCCAATATACTGACGTGCTGCCTGAATGTCAGCATTTTGGTTGTAGAACATCCTGTACTCATTGAACATTTGTCCCACTTCGTTACAATCTGAAAGACCCGCTTGTCTGATTCGATGCTGCATTTCACTCAACTCCTCTGGGATGGAGACCATCGTCTCATCGTTTGTATTTCTTCAATTGTAAAACAGTCCCCTCCCTTTCCCCATTCATCATCTGTATCAATGTTTGTAGTATCCAGAACTTTTCTCTAGAGATACCGAACATTCATCGTTCGGAGTATATTTCAGTCGAAGCGTTGCACACTATAGTATCGCTCATAGCGGACAGGCAACCGAGCCATTCATTGATTTAGGAGGAAGGGATCTATGAAAGAAAGCATTCTGATACAGGTGCAATCACGTCTAATCGGCGTGGCAGATATGATCTATCAGCCTCTTCAGATCGGTCCGCTCCATTGCACTTTGCTCTATATTCAATCTATTGTCGATACACAGATCATGCGTGAAGCTATTGTCAAGCCTTTGCTTGAGGAGGCTGCACGGAACGAGGTCGGTCCCGATTTCATTACGCAAGTCGTGAGCGGAACCTTTTTTTCTCTTGAAAACGAGCACAGGGATTCAGCGGAAACGTTGGTAGATGATATCGTAACCGGTAACGCAGCACTCTATATCGAAGGCATGTCTGGCATGATCATTTTTTCAATTCAATATTATCAGAAGCGCTCCGTACCTGAATCAACAAATGAAGTCGTCGTCGTTGGCCCCCAGGAAGCATTTATCGAAGATATTAATGTAAATATGTCTCTGCTGCGACACAAAATCAAACATTCCGATTTTAAAATGATCAAATTTACCATCGGCAAATATACCAAAACCGAAGTTTTTGTTATTTACATTCAAGGATTATGCAAACCTGAGATTTTGGAAAATGTATTAACCAGTCTGGGTGAGATTGATATGGACAGCAGTCTCGGGGTCAGCTATCTATCAGAGTTTCTGGAAGACCATCCGCTTTCTCCATTTCCACAGTATCAATATACCGAAAGACCAGATACCGTTGCAGCTGCTCTCGTAGAAGGACGAATCGGGGTCATGCAGGATGGAACACCCTTCTCCCTGCTTATTCCAGTCACATTTTTCTCTTTGATGCAGTCGTCCGAGGACTATTATCAGCGGTTCCATTCGGCTTCATTTATCCGAATTATCCGTTTGCTGTTTGCCGTCATTGCTTTCCTGCTGCCCTCCGTATATGTAGCAGTTACTACATTTCATCCCGAGATCATTCCAACCAATCTGCTCATTACAATTGCCTCCGCGAGAGAGAACATTCCTTTTCCGGCATTAATTGAAGCCTTCATTATGGAGATTACCTTCGAAGGATTACGTGAAGCCGGAATACGTATTCCCAAGCCGCTTGGACAGACGGTTTCTATTATTGGCGGTATTGTCATTGGACAAGCTGCTGTACAGGCAGGTATAGTCTCTGCCCCTTTGGTTATTGTGGTGTCCATTACAGGCATTGCAGCCTTTATTATTCCGCATTTCGAGTTAGGTCTGGCCTTCCGACTGCTCCGCTTTCCTGTCCTGTTGATGGGTGGAACACTGGGCCTATTCGGTGTAGTCATTTCTATCTATCTGTTGTACTGGTATATGGTCAGCATGCGTTCATTTGGTGTTCCGTACATGCAGCCTTTTGCCCCACTCGTCCTGCGTGATTTTAAGGATACGTTTATTCGGGTACCTTGGTTCTTGATGAAAAAACGAACCAAAGCCTATGCGACCGATAATGAAAGGAGGCAGGATACATCATAATATTTCGAAAGTCTCCCCTTCCACTTATGGTCGTCATTATTTGTTGTCTGTTATGTACCGGATGCTGGTCGAAAGTCGAGATTAATGAGCGCACCTTTATTACGGCCATGTACGTGGACAAAGCAGATACTCCTGGAGAGATCGAGGTCACCCTTAGCATGCCGCTCCCCAATCGTCTTTCTCCCGAAGGTGGGGGTACAGGCAAAGATCCCTATGCAGCGGTTTCGGCAACTGCACCGACAATTGCCGATGCGATAGAGCGTATCCAGACAGACTTGACACGTAAAATATCCTGGGGACATACGCGAGTGATTGTCTTTGGCCAAGCTTATGCACGTGAGGGGATTGAAGACACGATGGAATGGATTGCACGTCAGCCCCTTTTCCACCTGAGCAGCTACGTAATGGTTGCGAATGGCAGAGCCAAGGACGTTTCTGATCTGACTCCGGTGTTCGAAGAAACGCCGAGTGACGTGCTTCGGGAATTCTCCACCGAGGAAAACCTGCTAAAAACCCAGGTGTTAAGCATATTTACATCCGATAAAATGAATCAGGGATTTGCCTCATCGATGTTAGGCAGCAAACAAACCAACATGGTCAGTGAAGAGGGAGAATCCAAAAAGTGGGTCAGTCAAATCGGTGGCTCCATATTCAGTCAGATGCGGATGGTTGGAACACTCTCACCGGATGAAGCACGCGCTGTTGCCTGGGCAGGACAAAACCTGGATTCGATGACCATTTCGGTTAGAACCAAAAAACAAAAAGCAAGCATGAAGTTATACCGCATGCATTCGGATATACATGTAAAGCTCCAGAATGGTGAACCACATTTTGTAATCAATTTGTCGGGCAAAGCGGAGTTGAATTCGGTCATTCCTGTACTAAAGGCCGAAGATATTGTTGGGATTAAGGACATTGAACAAGCTGCTAATGAAAAAGTGAGTGCTCATCTTACTCAGGCCATTCAAACCGCGAAACACCAAGGCTCCGACATACTCATGCTTGGATATCGGCTCGAATGGAGATATCCGAAGGTATGGAAGAAGCTGCGGCCTACATGGATCGACTATGTAAAGAATGATCTTCAGTTTACTGTCAACACAAATATCAACATTCAGTTTGTTGGCTCGGAGTCAAGCTTCTAGCTTGCACGGGAATGGATTTTTAAGGAGGTTACATACGTGTTAGCCGTTTTAGTATTTGCGGGACTGTATTTACTGGATTGGTCATCTGTAAAAACAAGCAAAAAAACAATCAGACGTGCCTATTTCATACTGCTCGGCCTATTTCTCGTATGGAACACGCTCGCTGTAAGCTGGTCAGCATGGCCTAATCCCAATGATGTAATCCAGTTGGTCTTTGGCTGGGCTGATCACATGATTAAGAAAGGAGATTAACCATGAACCATCTGACTGCGGGGCAGGGTTACCGCTTCATGTTTGTTTACCTGTATTCCGAACCCATTGCCTTTCTTCTGCAACGTTTATTCAAAATGAGTGGCTATCAGGGATGGTTATCCACGATCGGCGGATTTTTAATCAGTCTGATTTTTCTGTTCTTTACATACCGTTTGGGTTCCATTAACCCCGACAAACCCTGGATTTCCTATGGAGAAGATATCGTGGGCAAGGTTGTGCATCGCTTTTATATCGGGTTAATTGTAATGTTGTGTATCTACTTGTTGTCCATTGATGTGGAGAATTTCATTATCTTCCTGCAATCGATGTATCTGCCACAGACTCCGATATGGTTAACATCAACCCTCACTTTGCTGTGCATCTGCCTGACTGCGCGTTCAGGATTGGTTACCATTGTATTTATGTCGGAAGGTATTTTTCTGGTACAGCTTCTCACTTCCGGCTTACTTATTCCGGCGGTTGGGGGTGGGGGCAATCCTGGCATACTGCTTGCGATGGCAACCCATCATGATCTGGGTGAGATCATGATGGGTTCTTTGTCCACCATGCCATGGTTCTCCGAATGGATGTTTTTCCTCTTCCTCGCACCGGTCGTTGCTTTCAGGCGTCCTATGCTGAAAAGCATGTTATTTGCCGGCATCACCGTTGTTATATTCATCGTTGTATTCTGGATATTCATCTTGATGAATTTTGGTCCGTATGTTGCCGCCGGGCTTCGCTATCCTTTACTTGAGATGGTACGCTTTGCGCGATACGGAGATTTTCTGGATAATCTGGACCCTGTTCTGATCGCAATTTGGTCAACAACGATGTTCACTCGCAGCTCATTTCTGTTGTATGTCGCTTCCGTCTGTCTCTCCAAACTCAGCGGGATCAGGCAGCAAAAATCTGTTGTGTATCTAATTGGGGGAACGGCTGCTGCCATTGTCCTTCAATATGCCAGAGATGCCGCCTCTTACGAGTTGGCTATCCGCTCTTACGCTGTACCTTTGTACACGGTACTTATCGAATCCATGCCCATTCTGTACGTTCTGGTATACTGGCTCCGCAATGGCAAAAATAAAAAGGCGACCAGAGCATCCACTGCTCCGTCGCCGTAATTATTCAGTTCGATTCAGCATTCTGCTGTTCCTGACCAGGATCAGCATCGGGGAAAATGACACCTTTCTTCAAAATCAGATTGGCATATTGCGCTCGCTCACCAGTTGCAACAATCACATAGGCATTCGAAGCACGTTTATAAAAATCAAATCGCTCTTCATGATCAAAAGCATCCGTTATTCCTTCATATTCTTCAATCAACCGGCGATAGTCTTCCCATATAATCGGGATCACCTGGTCCCCTTCCACAACCTGCATGACAGCAGCGGGACGCTTAGCATAGGTGTCCAGTGGATATAATTGCAGGATGGCATCCAGCAGTTCAACGACTCCCAGTGCATCACAGCGTACCAGTCGCTTGGCATGACTGGCTGCGGGGAAATTGCCATCCGCCAGAACCAACTCGTCTCCATGGCCCATTTCGGACATGATTTTGAGTAACTCTGGAGGTAATATTGCGGGTATATTCTTTAGCATGCACAGCTCTCCTTGGTCATCTCCAACATTTGTTAGAGCAAATTGGTTTTCTACATTTTTCAAGCACTCTAGACATCGATTCCATAAAAGCGGTTTCATTACTATTCTAACAGTATTTTCAGATCATTGCACAGCGTACCCGTACGTTCAATATGAGAATATTTCATTTTGACAAAAATACTTGTTTAACATATAGTTGTTATAACAACTAATTGATTGGGACATTTTATTAGGGAAGCGAGGTCTAGCAATCACATGGACTATACACTGGAACAATCTGTTGGATTCATGCTGGGTTTCACACATCGTAAAGCTGTAGCTTTACTTGCAACACGATTCAAACCTTATGATATTACGACAGAGCAATTTTCTGTTCTCTTTAATGTTGACCGCGGTGAAGGTGTGAATCAGAAGGAGCTCGCTGCACGTGTCTTCAAAGACCAACCCACCACTGCGCGGATTATTGATCTGCTTGAGAAAAAAGGCTGGGTAGAACGCCGGACCAGTGAACAGGATCGCAGAGCCTATCTGTTATATCTCACCACAGAAGGCAAAGCGTTAATTGATATCCTCGTTCCGATTGAAAGAGAAATGAATAAAGAACTTGCTGAAGGTATACCCGAAGACCAGATGGAAGCATTTAAACATACTCTTTCCCTCATTAACCGCAACTTGTAATGAATCACAACTCAGGGGGAATACATCATCATGAAAGAACAATCTACACAAGTTAGACTATGGACCACCGATTTTATTCTGCTGATGCTGTGCAACTTCTTGTTGTTCTTGCAACTGCACATGATCGTCTCTCCGCTTCCGTCCTACGTTCAGGAGCGATTTCACGCCAATGCATTTGAAGTAAGTTTATTCACATGTCTGTTTGCACTAAGTGCCATTGCAGCCCGTCTCTATTCCGCGAAAGCACTGGAGAAGGGCCTTCGTAACGCCATGATCTATATAGGCCTGTCCGTAGCCCTGCTGGCAACGCTCGGCTATTATTTTGCTGCCGGTATAGCTGTGCTCTTGTTGCTGAGAATGTTGTTTGGTATCGGGTTTGGTATGAGCAGTACCGCTTTTCCAACGATGGCCTCGGACATTGTGCCTGTCAAACGAATGGGTGAAGGTATGGGTTACTTTGGTCTATCGACTAGCCTGGCTATGTCTATGGGGCCAATTATTGGGGTCACTCTGCTACAGGGTGCTGGATTTGTAACCCTCATGTTATGTACTGCGGGTGTCCTCGCTGTGATCTATCCACTGAGTTATTCGCTGACACGCAAAAAAGCAGTCAGAACCGATAACAGTACAACCATCATGCCACAAGCCACAACAAGTGCTTCAGGGTCCAACCCAAAACAGAAGACACCTTTCAACCGCAAGCTGATTCTGCCCAGTGTGCTGAATTGCCTATTATCCATAACCTATGGTGGGCTTGTTGGATTCATCGTTCTGTATGGCAAGGAAGCCAATCTGGCCAATCCTGCGCTGTTCTTTTTGTTCAATGCACTCGCCGTGTTATTGGTTAGACCCTTTGCAGGACGGATCTATGACACTAAGGGTCCAAAAGCACTTCTCATTCCAGGGGCTATATTTATTGCTGTTGGCCTCATTCTGCTCTCGTATGCAACCTCCATGTCCATCTTGTTCATTGCTGCCTTTATCTACGGGATCGGCTATGGTTCCATGCAGTCATCTCTGCAGACCTGGATGATTCAAGTTGTATCTCCATCTCAACGGGGTATGGCTAACGGTATGTTTTTGAACTCGCTGGATCTGGGTATCGCAACCGGTGCCCTTCTTCTTGGCGCCATTGCGGCCATAACCAGTTATACCGATATGTATCGATATTCCGTGATGTTTATGATTCTGTTCTTGCTTATCTATCTGATTCAGGGAAAACGAAGCGGCAGCTTCTCCATTGAACCTCATGCTCTGCTCGCTCATACGCATATACCTGCAACAAATACAGATCAGCCCAAGGATTCGGAACATAATACGCAAGATACCAGAAATAAGAAATAAACCCGTCCATGGGAATGACACGATTATGTGCTTTATTCTTATGATCAAGAAAACGCGTTTACACCGAGAATGCATACTTTCTCAGGCGTAAACGCGTTTTTTATGGTCCATGGTATTCAATTAAAGATAAGAATGAATTGTCGGCTAATACCATCCATCTAGAGCGGACTTTTCTTGCGCCGTATAGGAGCATAACCTCGACTCGTCTCAATCCGATCGATATGCCGTTCATCCTGTTTATGTCCGCTTCCTGAAGTAGGTTGGTCTCCCTTATCGGGTTTGACCGCAAATAAGGTGAGCAATGCCCCCACAGCTCCAGATGCGGCGAGCACACCAAAAAGCCAAAAATGTTGAGTGCCAATCAACAGGGACACAACTGGAGGACCAAGCGATACACCGATAAATCGCATGCTGCTGAACAAACCTGTAATTGTACCACGCTGTTTCTTATCCACACCTTCAGTAATAAGGGCATCCAGACATGGTAAGGTTGCTCCTACTCCGGCACTTCCTAATGTGAACAGTCCCAACACAACGTAGATATTATCGAAAATCCCAATAACACCCAGCGAAACGGTTACAAGAACAAGTCCTGCGAATCCGAGCCATTTCATGCGAGGCTTACTCTTTCCAATCCACTTTCCTCCGAAAAAGGAAAAAAGACATAAGGCTGCCAACGGAATCGCAAGTACAAGACCTTTTACGACCCCTTTCATGGCGAACTCGCTCTCCAACGTCTCGGATAGATAATAAAGCACACCAAAAAGAATAAACATGCAGATTCCACCGATTGCAAACAAGGCGTATAACCATCGACCTTTTTCTTTCAATACGTCCCGAATGGAAGCCACAAATTCCGTAAAGGTGGGTGGCTTTTCTTTTTTCTTGGGAGACTTCACCAGGAAAATAACCAGAATCACCGAGATTAAACACAATACAGGAATAGCCATAAATGGTAAGAACCATAGCCAAACAGCCAGTGCTGCACCCAAAATTGGACTTAACACTTTACCAAACGTATTCGAGGTTTCAATGATTCCCAGGCTTTTGCTAACCTGATCTTCATCATTAAACATGTCCCCAACCAATGGAATGACAATAGGGAATGCGCCGGCTGCTCCAACCCCCTGCAATAACCTGCCACCCAAAATGGTCCAGTAAGCTACATTTCCATCCAGAATCCATGCACCTACACCAGCTACAGCACCCCCGACGGCTGCAATGATGAGGCTGGGAATAATGACTGCTTTTCTGCCAAAACGATCCGATAAATACCCTGCGAGTGGAATAAGCAGGATGGCAACTACAGCGTAGACTGTAATAAGCATACTGACCTTGAATGCAGATACCTTCAATTCACGTTCAATCTGTGGCAAGATCGGTATAAGCATGGAGTTACCCAAGGTCATAATTAAAGGGATGGAAGCAAGTGCGACGAGGTCCCACTTTTTATCATTCATACCACAACCACCTTTACAGGTTCTACACACAACAGCATTATTGTGCTTGTTTCGGAGGTTGATTATTCAGGACATGCTACAACTACAACAATCTAAAGTGCCGTAACGCTGCTCCACCTTTGAAAATAATGTACAGCTCATTCACCTTATGTGGCGCCTCAAGCGAACACTGGACTGTTGTCCACTTGATATCTTTCCCATTCACACTGCCTCCAGGTCCAGAAACTTCACATACACCGAGCAGTTCGCCCTCCAGTCCTCCAGAACGAATCTCCAGACTGCCCTCTTCCCCAAAAGCTGCCACTCTGGCTTCAAATCCTTGTACTTCTTGAACAGCATTATGGTTGAAAGCGATCCAGGACAACTGCGTCTCTTGATATAAGGGTTCTTCCCGAATGATTGCCCGAACTGCCGAACGCCCTTCCAGACATTCATCCAGTAGAACACCTGCACAAGCATCGTAATTCTCGGCAAAGGTAAGCAAGTGTAGCGGACGATCAGGAATCGTCTCACCTTCAATCTCAATATCAGCCGACTGACGTATATCTGCGGAAGAACGCCCTGCCAAGATGGCCCAGGTTGATGTCTCCAGGCAGTATCGATCTCGGGTAACATCCCATAGCGCCAGCTTCTGAACAGGGACTTCTAGACTTATCGTAACACGTGTCCCTGCTTTGACATGAACACGGCGGAAAGCAAGCAGTTGCTTCTGAGCACGTTTCACTCGGGAGGTATGCGAAGATCCATAGATCTGTACGACTTCATCACTGTCACGTTCACCTGTATTGTGTACCTCCACCTCAATTTTCAATTGATCTGTGGTGGTGGATTCCTCTGTAGCACTGCGACTTACACGAATCGCTTCGTATTCGAATTCCGAATACGTCAGGCCATGACCAAATGCATATTGAACCGGTCCTTCATGATACATATAGGTCATGCCATTCTGAATGATGTCATAATCCATCATGTCAGGAAGCTGTGATTCATCTTCATACCATGTCATGTTCAATCTGCCTGCCGGGGCGTAATGACCTAACAGCACATCTGCAAGCGCGTTCCCCAGTTCCTGACCTGCATGTGTCATATAAACGATTGCGCGGGCAATACCTTTCAACTCCTGCAAGGCAAATGGATAACTGCCCATAATGACAACCACTGTATTGGGATTGGCTTCACACACAGCTTTGACGAGCTCGACCTGACTCGGCGGAAGCAGAAGACTTGGGCGGTCAATTTCTTCTTTGCCGTTGATGTAAGG
This sequence comes from Paenibacillus sp. SRL342, assembly GCF_984798905.1. Classification (NCBI taxonomy): domain Bacteria; kingdom Bacillati; phylum Bacillota; class Bacilli; order Caryophanales; family Paenibacillaceae; genus Paenibacillus; species Paenibacillus sp. SRL342. The sequence continues at coordinate 2,408,168 of NZ_OZ481790.1, read as the reverse complement.
GCTGTTGCCAACAACAACGACAGATGCCTGACTGCTACGTGCAGCTTCTACAGCTTGTTGTATTCCGCTTGTCACAATATCAATATTGAATGCAGAAGGTATCTGTGTATTGCCTGGTGATTGACTTGCGTGTCCAGAGTCACCAATATCATTCGGATTTGTACCTGTAGCTGTAGTCTGTTCTCCTTGTGGCCGGAGTGGAGATACAGCAGACTGTCCCTGATATTCGCTCAGTCCAACAGGAATGCCGTTCCACGTCCGCAAGGTGTTACTTCCATCCGTTAGAGGATCTATGCGAACAACTTCCTTCACGAACCAGCCACCAATCTCCGGTGCATTTGCCTGATAGATACCTTGCTCGGTTAAGCTAACGTATCGATTATTGTTCACACTTCTCAGCGTATGACTTCCCCAACCCCAATCCTGATGTACAAATTCGGCGGCTGTAGGTACACTGGCTTCCGGTACAGCGACGAGTGTACCTTCCGCACCCAAGGTAATAACCTGACCGTCTGTTGTCTTCAGCTGAATACGGTCATTCCCATCTGCATACGTTATGTCTGATTGAGGTAGTCGATTACGCAGTCCATCGAGGACGGATACACGATAAGGCAGTGTGCCACTGTACCAATCGGTATAGACAACATCCGCAAGTGGTCCAATCACACTGATTTTCTGCAACGCTTCTGGCTGCAACGGAAGCAATCCATCATTTTGGAGCAAAACAATGGATTCCGCAGCGGCACGATAACTGAGTTTGGCGTGCTCCGGTGCACATAATACCGACTCGGGAATAGACGCATATGGATTTTGCCCCGACTGATCCAGTTGTCCAAGTCGCATCCGCACACCAAAGATGTTACGAATCGCTCGGTCCAAATCAGTGACCTCCAACAGATTCCGGTCAAGAGCCTCCTCCAGAGCAGATACAACAAGATCAACTTCATCTGTAAGACAATCCACTCCTGCCTTCAACGCACCTGCTGCTGACTCGGCATGGCTGGTATGATAACCATGATAATTCACCGTCTGTGACAGGTCTCCACCATCACATACAATGAAACCTGGCATCGCCCACTCACCCTTAACCACATCATTCACATATGGACTTTCAATGGCAGGTGTACCATTGATGGAATTGTAAGCTGTCATCATGGACAAGGCTCCACCTTCCACAAATGGTGTCTCAAATGCTTTCAAATAATATTCCCGCAGATTGCGCGGATCGATGCTGGATGAACAATTCAGCCGATCTTTCTCATTATTATTGGCAAAAAAGTGTTTCAATGTCGCGACCATTTTCAGATAAAAAGGATCATTCCCCTGCATACCTTTGACGAGAGCCGCCGACATTTCTCCCGTGAGGACCGGGTCCTCGCCATATCCCTCTTCCGTTCTGCCCCAGCGTGGGTCACGTTCCAGATCAACCGTTGGTGCCCACAAAGTTAACCCGTGAACTTCAGGATCACGGTGATGATATGCCCTCGCTTCATCGCCAATGACTGAACCAATCTCCCGCATAAGTCTCGTATTCCAGGTACTTGATAGACCGAGCGGTTGTGGAAATACCGTTGCCTCCCCTTTCCATGCAACCCCGTGTGCAGCTTCGCCCCCAACGTTGTAGGCTGGAATGCCCAGTCTTGGTACAGCTGCTTCGCGTGTAGGAATTAGTCTGATCTTCTCCTCCGTTGTCAATCGTGCAATCAGGTCATCCAACCTTTCCTCAAGTGAAAGTGACGCATCCCACATCGGGTATTGATGATACTCCTTCATCCTTCATTCCCCCTGCGAATTAGTTAAGTCCAAGTTTCTTCCATTGCTCCAGTAAATCCAGCGTGCGCTGGCGATACTTCTGACCATCTTCAGGTTGATTGACCTGATGTTCATGAACGTAGGCATTAAAATACGAAGACAGTATTCGATAGGCAAGCCTGCGTGCCTGTCCTTCAGCGGATGAGTCCAGTGGACGATCATATCCTTCATGAAAAGCCGCTGATTCTGACGACAATATGGCTTCAAACTCCCTGTCTGCAAACATGGAACGATCTCCGTCAATGATGGCCGCAATGTTTAGCTCACCGTTTTCTACATGAACAAGCACGTTGGCTTCCCACAGGTCATTATGAACGAGTACCGGACGGGTCACTTGATCAAATAAGTCTTTATTTTTGATGAAAATAGCAGCGATATCTTCTCCCACACCTGACATATAATCGACTTGTGCCGCTTTAAGTGCCGTTTCTTCTACAAAAGAGTGCAGCACCTCGGACCATTGATCCGATCCTTTAATCGTCCCATCCCCCTGCGGCCAGCCAAACGAAGCACCCTCGACCTGATGCATGATGGCGGTATAGGCGCCAAGCTGATGGTACAATCGCTCTTTGTTTATATCTGAAATCGATGCGTGATCCAGCTGCTTACTCGGGATAAACTCCATAAACATGTACGTTCTTGGGATGATTGATCCGCTGTCATCACAGGCGATAATGTTGGGAGCAGGAATGCCTGCGTTACGGTAATATTCATACACAATCGGTTCAGCCGCCATCATCGTGCGTTCAAAAGAAAATAGGGGATCACTCGCAGAACCAGCCTCCATCTCTCCCCGCTCTGGTGCCAAACGTAAAATCACATCCGTATAGGATGTATGTTCAAGGTGAATCCGATAGGTTGTATTAAAAAGTCCACCTTGCAGGAGACCAAACTCCTTCACTTTGGTATCGCTTCCAAAATGAATTTCTACCAGTTGATGCAGCATCTCTGCTGATATCGTGCAATGCAAACCGGAATTCATTGTACTCATTTCATTCAATCTCCTATCATCGTAGACAAACAGACGGCACCTTTCGGCACCGTCCTTTTCTTCTACTATATCATGTTACAGTTGGATTGTAAGCGCGCTTGCGCCTGTTGCTGCTGTAACAACAACACCATTTGCACCAGACACTTGGGAACCACCTTCAACGCTGGATACACTTTCAATACCGCGAAGTACGATGTTCCAAGGTTTACCTGCACCTTCAGCACGAACATCCAGCACTGATCCCTTACGTGTAACGTTAACTGTCAGCTCCTGTTCAGCCGCTTGGTTCACAACGACCGCTTGAGCCGTTTGACCATCAGCCAGTTCGAACAAGTGCAAGGACACATCATTTGCAAAGTCGTAATCCGGTTTACTATCCACAGCACCGACAGCGATCAGACTGTTTGGCTTAATCATCATTGGCAGTGTTTTAAAGTCATGGTTTTCACTGATCCAGCGTCCACCTTGTACTTTCGCTCCTGTCAGATAGTTCGTCCAAGTTCCTTCAGGCAGGTAATAACGCACATCACCCTCCTTATTGAAGATTGGAGCCACCAGAATCGAGTCACCAAACATATATTGCGTATCCAGGCTGTATGTTGTTGGGTCCTCTGGGAAGTCCAGCAGCATAGCGCGCATCATCGGAATCCCTTTTACCGTTGACTCTACCGCAGAATTGTACAGGTACGGCATCAGGCTGATTTTGAGTTTGGTAAAGTCACGAACAACGTCCACGGATTCCTCGTCAAACAGCCAAGGCACACGATAGGAAGTGCTTCCGTGCAGGCGACTGTGTGAAGATAACAGTCCGAATTGTACCCAGCGTTTGTATACGTCAGGGCTCGCTGTGCTTTCAAAACCACTGATATCATGGCTCCAGAATCCGAAACCGGAAAGTCCGAGCGAGAGGCCACCGCGAAGCGATTCAGCCATGGATTCATACGTGGAAGAGCAGTCACCGCCCCAGTGAACCGGGAACTGTTGACCACCTGCTGTTGCAGAGCGTGCAAACAGGGCAGCTTCGTTTTTGCCAATCTTCTCTTCGAGCAATTCAAATACAGCTTTGTTATAGAGCTGTGTATAATAGTTGTGCATTTTAACCGGATCAGAACCATCGAAGTACACAACATCTGTCGGAATTCTTTCGCCGAAGTCGGTCTTGAAGGAATCTACACCTTGATCCAGCAGGACTTCCAGCTTGCTCTTATACCAGTTCACAGCATCCGGATTCGTGAAGTCAACCAGAGCCATACCTGCTTGCCACATATCCCATTGCCATACGCTGCCATCAGCTGTTTTCACCAGATAACCGTTCTCCATACCTTCATCGAACAAGTAGGATTTTTCTGCAATATATGGATTGATCCAAGCACAGATTTTAAGGCCCTTCTCTTTCAGACGTGCAAGCATGCCTTCCGGATCCGGGAACATCGCTTCATCCCATACGAAATCAGACCATTGGTATTCCTTCATCCAGAAGCAGTCAAAATGGAATACAGAAAGTGGAAGATCACGTTCAGCCATACCATCTACGAAATGATTAACCGTTGCTTCATCATAATCCGTTGTGAATGATGTTGTCAGCCACAGACCAAAAGTCCATGCCGGTGGAAGCGCTGGTTTACCTGTTAATTTCGTATAATTATCAAGTACATCCTTTGGATTGTCACCGCCGATAATGAAGTACTCCAACGTCTCGCCTTCTACGCTGAACTGAACTTTAGATACATTCTCGGATGCAATCTCATATGATACGCGTTCAGGATGGTTTACAAATACGCCATATCCTTTATTGGACAGGTAGAACGGAATGTTTTTATAGGACTGCTCACTGCTTGTACCGCCGTCCTCATTCCAGGTATCGACGATTTGACCATTCTTAACAAACGGCGTGAAGCGCTCACCGAGTCCGTAAACGTATTCACCAATACCGAGATCAAGTTGCTCGCGGAAGTATGCTTCCTTACTTGGACCTGTAATATAACCAGCTGCTCTTTGACCGCTACCTGTAATGCGTTTTCCTCCATATAGGAAGCTAACGTCCCAACCGTTTGTTTTGTCGATTTGAACTTCCAGGTTGCCACTTTTCAAAACAGCACCTTGTTCATTTTTTGAGATCTCAACGTTGGCTTCTTGTGTGTTAAGCTCAAATACAGGCCCTTTTTTCACGCCGCCCTTATGGTGATTCAAGGTTACACGAATAACGTTAGGCATTGGTGAGCTGTACGTTGCTTTCAGCAATGTACCGTTCAACGTGTCGCCTTTGCTGCGAATATATTTAGTTGCCGCATATACGGTCACAGAATTATTTTTTTGCACAATATCACGAATGTCAGTCGGGTTTTGAATCTGGTACCCTTCACGAGTCATCCAGAATCCATCAGTAAATTTCATGTTTTCTTTCCCCCTTTGGTTATATTATAATAATATTGATATTAATAACGAATTTCTTCTCTTATTTTGACCAAATATATCACGATTTTGATAATAAACATCCGATTCTTGAACATCATCACCAATCTATGGAAACGATTACATTAATAATGATACAAAAGGAGAAGCCGATATGGAACGTGAACGATTACGGGAAGACCGGATTCACGGCAATGCCATGTATCCCGTCAGTGTGTACCCGGATATTCAACAACTGAACGGGGATAGCATTCTCGATTGCCACTGGCATGATGAGATGGAGTTCACTATGGTGACCCAGGGCTGCGCCGTCTTTCAGATCGATATGAACACTGTTGAGGTTCAAGCTGGAGAAGCCATTTTCATCAATCGAGGTGAGATTCATGCGGGGTATCTGAAGGGCGATGTGCCCTGCGTATTCTCTTCCATTGTATTTAATCCCGAGCTGCTTGGCAGCCGTACCTTCGATACAGTCCAAGAGAAATTCATCGGTCCACTAGTACGCAAAACGGTGATTCCCCCCAGTCATATCAAGGCAGATGAGGATTGGGGACAAGAAATTCTGGATCTTCTGAAACGTATATTTGCAGACCATGCTACCCGAACCGAAACGTGTGAAATGTCAACAAAAGCGTACCTGTACCTCATATTTTCCAGAATGTTCGAACATATGAAACCTGCTCCGCTCAAAGGCACCGTGGCTACAGGGAGTCATGACAAGGTAGAGCGCCTGAAATCCGTGCTCGGTTATATCCACAAACGTTATCCTGAACCATTAAAGCTGAAAGAACTGGCCGATGAAGCCAATATGAGCGAGGGACACTTCTGCCGTTTCTTCAAACAGATGGTGCAGAAAACCCCTGTAGATTACATTAACTATTACCGTGTTCAACAGGCCTGCGTTCAGCTTGAGAATACAGATCACAAGATTGTTGATATCGCCATGGATGTGGGTTTTGAGCATCTAAGCTACTTCATCACTACATTTAAAAAGCATAAAGCCACCACACCTTCACAGTATCGCAAAATGTTCTATGAGAACGTGGCCATGGATTCTGCCCTGGTTCAGGTGTAAAAGAAGAAGGTGCTCGCAGCTATTCAGCTGCAAACACCTTCTTTTATCAACTTCCAATTCCCGAAAACTAACAAAGTAACGCTCTGAGACCATTGTTTCAGTTAGAACTCTTTCATATATTACTTCAAGCATTGCGCTAAGGAGCTTACTGGTGTCTCACTTTTTCAGGGTCTTCCATGAAGTGTACTCATGTACGGAGAAACCGTTAAAGGACGTATGAACTGAAGCCATTTTTTCGACCAACTTTAATTGTGTTTCCATATAAGCAGATCCCTCTTCATAAAAAGTAATGAAGTCGCCTTCCTTACTTTGCTTTGTCTCCACCGCGATCGAGATCGTCTTGCCAAGCAGAGCTGCTTCTGCAAGTTCATCCTTCGCTACACTATAGATTGCAGAAGCTGTATCGCGGTAAGCCATAATGGTGATGGAATCAAATTTGCGAATCATCCAACTGCTTACGGCCATCGTGGAACCCGGGATTTTGTAGTTATCGAGCCAGAAAGGCAGATCAGCCGCTACCGGCATCTTCATCCGTGATGCTCGCTCAACAATGTACTCCACATTGCCTTGCCACTGGGTAATTACACTAGCCTGATTGATTTTCCACTGCGGGTGCACATGTGGCTCAATATCCAGATGGATACCAGCAAACTTCTCATTAGGCAACGCCTGCGCCTGATATGCCTCAATCCAGTCCAGGAAAGAAGCAATCTGCTCCCGGCTTTCCGTCAAACCCCAGGCTGATCTTCCGTCCATGACATCCACCGCAATATTCTTGACTCTCGCCTGGCGGATAAAACTTTTATACTCAGGAATCTTTATATCCCGGTTTATCTGCAGATAGATCGTATTGATCTTGTTCGCTGTAGCGTAATTTAACACCTCTTGAGGATTACTTCGGATCTGGGTCGTATCCCACACCCAAGTCGCTCTCACCGGCACATCAAGTTCTCCATGAATCGTTGCATAACTGTCGACTGAACCATCCGCAATGGCTTTGGAAGAACAGGCTGTACTCACACACAGGATCAAACAACTCAGTAATAAGATAAAACGGTAACCCCTTTTGCTTTTCATATTTGTACACTCCCTCTGAAGTTATCAGCTCTGACGTGCAAATCTGGATGAAATTGTGTCGTTTCATATTCATTTAATGGATACTTATTAGGTACGACGAATTTGGATTGCTTTTATATGCAATATCATCTTCAAGACTTACGACGAAAGAATCATATAACTATATTTCGGGAATTCGTAGTTCTGTATGTATAGTTCAAAAGTCGCAATTATTCATTATTTTCAAATTCAATCCTTATTTCAGCATGACTTCAGTCATTATTGCCATATGTACACCAAGCTCCAGAAGACCTAGAAAGCGTTTTCTCCTAAAACACACCAAAAAACCGCCCTAAGGCGGCTTTATATGGAACCCTATTTAATGATGTTCTAGTCGACATTTCCGTTCATTCATTACCCGATGGAGCTACAGGTGTATTCTCAACCACTTCATCGAAAAGGGACACCAGTTCTATACCTTCTGCCGAGATCCGCACAAGCCCCTTGTCGGACAAACGTAATTCCGGAATTACAACCAGCGCCAGCAACGAAAGCGTCATGAACGCATTATTCAACGTACATCCTGCGGACTGTAAAGCTTCACTGACTGCTGCCGATTGGGCTGCAACGACTTCGAATGGCTCGGTTGACATCAAACCTGCAATCCGCAGCGGGAATTCGGTTACACCTGCTACCGTTACCACGGCGACCCCGCCCTGCATACGAATGACGCGATTACCGGCTTCAGCCATTAACGCATCATCATTACCGATAATCAACAGATTGTGACTATCATGAGCAACCGTCATTGCAATCGCTGCCGGTGATGTGAAGCCGATGCCTCCAACAAGCGCTACCGCTCGATTCCCGGTTTGTTTGTGACGCTCCAAGACCGCAATTTTGCATACTTCCCCTGAAGTTGAAACCACAACCTTGCCGTTCTCTACGGAGACTGGCAGGTGTTTCTCCTTAGTATCCACATGGTTCTCTGTCACATGAATGATTTTGGCACCAATCGTCCCCTCTTGAATCGGTGCAGCCAACTCCAGATCTTCCGGCTGAATATTAGCTTCTAACTTCACCGTGTTCAGCGCTTCCTCAGGGTACGTGAAGCTGTCCCATACCGCCGTCATCTTCCCATTCTCGGCTACAACTTGCCCGGCAGCAATCGTCATGCCTACACGTACATCCGCCAACCGACCGTCCAGCAGAATAATATCGGCTATATTGCCCGGAATAATCGCACCAATGTCGCGCGCAACACCAAAGCGCTCAGCCGTGTTAATGGTTGCCATCTGGAAAGCCGTAACCGGCTTCACCCCTTGGGAGATTGCGAGACGAACAACAAAATCCATATGTCCTTCTTTGAGCAAGGATTCAGAGCTTCGGTCATCGGTCACCAGCATCATCCGGCGTGTATCCAGTCCAAGCTCAGTGCAGGCTTTGATTGTCTCAGCCACATCATGCCATGCTGAACCTTGGCGCATCTTCGCGTACATCCCGAGTCGCAGACGTTCAACCACATCTTCCTTGGTCACACATTCATGATCCCCTGTAACTCCACTCGCTGCATACGCTGGCAGACGCCAGTCATCTGCAGCCCAGGTGAAATGACCGTCTGCCACTTTACCTGCCCGGAGCGTTGCCTGTATCTCACCAATCATCGTCTCATCCCCATAGACCACTCCAGGGAAGTTCATCACTTCACCAAGACCAATCATGTCCGGACCCCAGGAAAGAGCCTCAGCTACCTCTTCAGGCCCGATATAAGCACCTGTTGTCTCCAATCCTGGATGCGTGGAAGGCACACAGGAAGCCACCTGCATATAAGCTGCCATCGGTGTGGTCCGTGCTTCATCTAGCATCAGTCTCAGACCTTTCAGACCAAGCACGTTGGAGATCTCATGTGGGTCAAAGAAACCTCCGGTCGTGCCTGAAGGCAACACCGCTCTCGCAAACTCGGTTACTTTCATCTGTGTACTTTCAATATGGCAGTGTCCATCCAGCAGACCAGGAGCGATATACTTACCGTTTGCTTCAATAATCCGCGTATGTTCTCCGATAGTGTGGCTTACATCTTTACCGACATAAGCGATTCGAGCTCCCTGTACAGCTATGGACATCTCAGGCAAAATCTCGCCCGATATCACGTTTACCAGCGTACCTCCCCGAATGACCAAAGTCGCTGGCAAATCTCCCCGTGCTGTAGCGACCAGATCCGGTACACAATCGGCCATAAGTGGCCGTTCAAAAGATGGTTTGTTCATTTTGTTGCCTCCTTTAATAAACGATCCAAAAAAAATATATTGTTACGATTATATGAGTCCGGACTTCATGTGTAAAGAAAAATCACATCGATTGTGCTTAAATACAAATTATGCAGACGTATTTATCCACGGGACCCAATCCTTACGAATTCACGTTAGGTATTTTTATCAATACGATCACCTATATGGCTGTAACCTCATCACGTATAATTCCCTCGCTAAGCTAGCTTCTTCCCGATATATGTATCATATACAGAAAAACTCCCGTTCCATTGAACGGAAGCCTTCTTCATGCATATGAAGTGTTATGTCAGTCCACTTGCGTAGCAGACACCTTGCCAAGATCATACTGTTCTTCCGACTGGGCGGTAATGAACGGACTCGGTGTGCCCACACAGTAAACGTGCAGCAGATGCATCGCTCGTGTGCAAGCCGTATAGAACAACTTGCGTTCATGCTCCTGAGCATACTGCTCCGCAGAGCCATCATAGATCAGGACAGCATCGAATTCCACACCTTTAGCCAGATACGCCGGGATCACATGAACACCCTGCTCAAAAGCCAGCGTCGTTTTTTTGATTAACTTCGGTGCTATGGGTAGCGCCTTACTCAATGCAGCATGTACGTCTCTGCTCTCTTCGGCGGTTTTGCAGATAACTGCAACCGATTCGTACCCTTCCTTAATCAAATGCTTCAAGTCTGTCGTGATGACATTCATATGACGCTCTGAATCAGAAGAAACGATCACTTTAGGTTTCTCACCGCTACGGTTAAATGGAATAATCTCTTCCCCACCAGGCACCATGCCACGTGTAAACTCCACGATCTCCCGGGTAGATCGATAACTTCTGGTAAGCTCAATGACTTCCGTGTTGTCTGGTCCGTACAGGTTAGTCAAGGGTCCTGTTCCACTAAGTACTGAAGAGTGGGCATAGATTGCCTGATTAAAATCACCAAGTGCTGTTATTTTCGCCCGTGGGAACAATCTCTTCATAAATGCCAACTGAAACGCGGAATAATCCTGGGCTTCATCAATAATGACATGACGAATATTCGAGTTAATATGGAATCCAAGCATAAGCTCACGCAAGTACAAGTATGGCGTAATATCTTCATATGCCAACTCCTGAAGCTTCAATCTGCGTAACGTCATCTTACAGATTTCATCCCATTGAGCAGGCAGCGATTCGTCACCCAGCAATCGCTCCATCTGAGCCTGATCGTTGAATAGATGTGCATATAATTGTCTTATATCAACGAATCGTAAGGACTTAATCCATTTTCGCAACGGTTTGAGTCGGTCACTGACCACCATACGTGCCAGAATCCCTCTTTCCTGCTCGAAGTCATTAAACGTATGGGTCTTTCCTTTTTGCTTGCGCTTCAACCGTTGGTACGCACGTTGCAGATCCTCCGGCTCCATCAGATCAAGCTGCTGATCAACCCAAGGCGCATCCAGTTCACCTTTACCAAAGGCAGACAGTTCTTTCAGCATCCAGTCCCGTAACATCTCCAGTCGACTCACCAGCTTAACGGATGACTCGAAACTGTAGAATTTCTCAGCCATAGCCTCTGACGTGACAATCGCTCGGCCCTGAAAGCGAACCGGCTTGAATTTCATGCCACCTGACAACATACTTTCCTTATAACGTGTAATCACCTTGAGGAACGTTTCGGACGACTTGAAGCGAATGCTGGACATGCGAACATCGTAATCGGGATCTTCCGTCCCCGTAAGTACATATTCGAGTTGAATAAACGGATCTTCCAGTTGATATTCACGACCCAAACGGCGCTCCAGATACTCCTGGAAGGTCGTTTGCAACATGTTTTCCTCCCCAAGCTCAGGCAGTACCGTGGAGACATAACTGTTGAACATTGGATTTGGTGAAAAAAGAACCATCTGATCCGCTTGCAGATGCTCGCGGTATTTATAGAGAAGATATGCCACACGCTGGAGCGCCGCGGATGTTTTGCCACTGCCGGCTGCGCCTTGCACAATGAGCATACGTGTCCGGTCATTACGGATAATCCGGTTCTGCTCCTTCTGAATGGTCGCTACAATACTCTTCATCTGTGCATCCGAAGTTCGACTGAGCACAGCCTGCAACAACTCATCACCAATCGTAACCCCTGTGTCAAACATAAACCGGATACGACCATCCCGAATGACAAACTGTCGCTTCATCTCTATATCACCGCTGATCTCCCCACTGGGTGTATGATACGTGATTGGACCCGGTGCTCCGTCATAATACAGGTTGGAGATTGGCGCACGCCAGTCGTAGACCAGAAAAGATTCTTCCTTCTCATCCAGCAACGATGCAATGCCGAGATAAATGCGTTCTGCATTTGGATATCCATCTTCCTTAAAATCAATGCGTCCAAAATACGGTGAATGATGCAGTCGTTTCATTTTATCCAACGCAGCCGCTGTATTGAGATGGCTACGCTCCCGATCGGACAATACCTGTGACTGCTGCCGCATGCTGGTTGAAGTCTCCCCAACATCATCCGCTTCGCTAAAGTTCATCGTGACTTCGTCCCAGAAGTCTTTTCTCATGCCAACCACTTCGTCACGGAAGGAACCAACTTCATCTTCCAGCGTTGAGATCTTGCGTTCAATCTGATCGGTCACGGTGTTGACCCGTTGTTGTTCCACATTCCATTGCTGATCTGTACTCATATGTTAATAGCCCCTCTTTCCCCGGATTGTGTCCTCAAAATCCCATTTGACAAGCCCGAAAAGGCAATGGTATAATTATTAGAAAGTAAACATTTTAATTATATGTTAATTAGTTCTAATTTTCTGAAAACCATTTTTTATTGTACCAGTGACAACGTCCCGATGCAAGCGGAGGCGTTTTTTGTTGTTTTCTTCTTCATTATTACCCAATCACCGGGTCCTCAACTGACTTAGCTACTCTTGCCTACTTTCGTAATTCTTCAATCGTCTCTTTCCAGCGTGTAATTGCTCCAAGTTCATCTTTTAATTGAAAGGTTATTCCTGAAGTGATCTCCGCATATGGCGCGTAATCCACACGTACATGGAGCACTTGTGCTTCAAAACGATCTCTCGGATGGACAGCCCCCTTCATCTCAGGCAGCCGTTCTACTTCTGTACGAATATGCAGCAATCGATGTCCTTGAACCGCAATCAAGGTAGCCTTGCCTGTTTTGCTCATGTTCATACTGGTCTGTGTACCCTGCCATAAAGCCAGTCTTAGCTGATGCGGATTTATCGCAATCACTTCCCCCATACTAATCATCGCCTGATGCGGCCACTGATCCTCGGATACGGTCAGCAGTTGCATGGCTTCATGCTGTTTATGCGCCAGATTTGTCCCACTCAACCATTCCATTAGTCCAGCGTCCAATTCCTCTATAATCATGTCTCTATCCCTCAGTTCGTTAATATTCATTCATGCCCTTCAGCCGTATGTATGACAAAACAACCCGGACACGATTGTCCGGGCAATGTTGTAACTACATTGTATATGATCGCCAAGCAGGTGCGCAATTCGCATTAAGGCCACTTAAGCCAATTCAAAATTTTATCCTGTGATTCTTTGTCTTCGCTAGCGCTATGCACATGTTCGGCAAGTCGATTCAAACGTTCCAGCTGATATCCGTAATCATAGATCGCAGCAGCCACGATGGACAATCGTAACATCCCTTCCTTGTCGATATCAAACTGGGTGATCGCCTGCTCCATGAAACGGTCATTATCCAATACAAACTGTGCGGCCTCTTCACCATTAGGCTTCAGCTTATCCTCGAACTTGAGCAGTGCATGCTCATGGAATTTGATAACCAGTTCAAGATGTGAGTCAAAAAACTGATCCATGGCCGTTGTCCGCGGTGCCTGGAAATAGTGGCGTTCCACCGAATCCAGCACCTCATACCCTTTTTGCAGACTCAGCAGCATTTGTTTGTAGACCACCATCTGACGAGTTTCGCTGAATTTCGAACGTTTCATCTTTTTCTGTTCCTCTTCGAACAAGTTATACTTGTCGGACAAAGACTTAATGGAACCGCCCAGGTTGCTTTTCTCCTCCCGGAATACAACTTCCTTGATCTCATCCGAGATCGAGGTTCGCAGAAGCAACGACATACCGCTGAATACACTATGGATCTGCTTCACGAACTGAACCTTCGGTTTCGGCGGAAATACCGTAATGTTGATGAGAAACGCCGATACAATACCAACCAGTGTCAACAGAAAACGATTGAGTGCAAAATGCCAGTCACCCGATGCTTCCATAATGGATACAACCGTGACCAGTGTCAGGCCAACCGTCTCACCCATATTCAATTTAAGACAGATCATGATGACAAGTACAATAATTAATCCAACAGCGATTGGCTCATTGGACAACACCATGCCCCCCACCAGGGCGACAATAGCTCCCAGCGTGGTCGTTTGCAATTGATCCAGGAAGTATTTCCAGGAACGATAGATGGAAGGCTGCATGGCGAATATAGCCGCGATTGCGGCAGGCACGGGAGATTGCGGGTTCAAGAACAGACTGCTTAGGTACAAGGCAAGCGTGACCGCGATCCCCGTCTTAAGTACACGTGCACCAAACGACATGGTGATCACCCCTCCTCTTTACCGAACCTGAAATTTTACATTTGATAATCATGTTCATTATTACCCCATATTTCTTTTTTTGCCTGAATTCATTCAGGAGAACGATTTATTGTACCATGTAAGGTCTTCCGTTGCCATGTCATAAGTCAGAGGTATTATGAAATTGATTCCTTTATGTATGTTCATACACATTATTAACCCAAAAAGAAGCAAATCTTCAAAATGGATTTTCACCACTTCAAAGATTCGCCTCTGTTACTTATGATACCTCTGTGGAATGCTCATGCTTATTATGCCTGCCTAACGGTCCGTGCCCTCCCATTCCCTTTTGAACTGGTTCACGAACTGCACCATATATTCATGACGCTGTTCCGCCAGCTCCCTGCCATAGGAGGTATTCATCAGATCCTTGAGCTTGAACAACTTCTCGTAAAAGTGATTTATCGTTGTGCTGCGCCCATTGCGATATTCCTCACGGGTCATCTGCTCCCGTGGGGGAAGGGACGGATCGTACATCTCGCGCCCTCTGGCGCCTGAAAAGGCAAAGGTTCGCGCGATCCCAATCGCACCCAGTGCATCCAGTCGATCTGCATCCTGAACAACCTGTGCTTCAAGCGAACTGACCGCAGGACGCTGACCTCCCGCATATGAGATGGTGCTAATAATACCCACAACCTTATTACGAATATCCGGGTCAAGAGGCTGGGTATCCAACCAGTCATTCAGTTTGGCCATCCCGGCTTCCAAGCTCTCATTCAGCTTCTCATCCGGTACATCATGTAATAATGCAGCCAGCTCACAGACAAATGGATCTGCACCCATGCGGTGAGCGAGTTCAACCGCAAGTGCCGTTACCCGTTCAATGTGCGGCCAGTCATGACCATCACTATGCTTGGATGAGTCCCCTTGAACAAAGGATCGGGCGGCGCGCAGAACAGCCTCTCCTGCCGTTATTCCATCTATATTATGCATGTGCCCTAATTCTTGCAGATTCCCACCAGGTTGAAGAGGGTTCTCTGACATCTTACGATTCCCCGCCTTCACGGGCCTGTTCACGAGGAATACGTCGAGCTACACCCGTCTTAATAGCTGCTTCAATTACACGACTGCGCATCGATTTGACTACTTTATCATTGAACACACTCGGAATAATGTAATAACGTGTACGCTCTTCGTCCGTAATGGCCGAAGCAATCGCTTGCGCAGCTGCCAGCTTCATTTCTTCATTAATTTCGGTGGCTCGGCAATCCAAAACTGCCCTGAACATGCCCGGGAAACATAACACATTGTTAATCTGATTCGGATAATCGGATCGTCCTGTTGCCATTACAGCAACAATGTCTTCCACCAAGGCAGGCATAATCTCAGGCACCGGGTTTGCCATTGCAAAAACGATTGGATCTTCTGCCATGGTCTGTACATCTTCGCGAGTTAACAGATTCCCGCGGGATAGGCCAATGAACACATCGGCTCCACGAATGACATCACGCAGCGAACCAGTCTCCAGTTCGGGATTAGTACGAGCTGCATAATCACTCCAGACTTCATTTTCATAGGTTTGTGTCCGTACAATTGCACCTTCACGATCGACACCTATAAGCCGGCTGGCTCCCGCGGACAATAATATATTGCTGCATGCCACACCTGCTGCACCGATACCACAGACCACAATCTTCACATCTTCAATGGACTTGCCCACCAGTTTGAGTGCATTGATCAGACCGGCATATAACACAACCGCTGTGCCATGCTGGTCATCATGAAATACAGGAATGTCCAATTCCTCATTCAGACGACGTTCAATTTCGAAACAACGCGGTGACGAGATATCCTCCAGATTAATGCCGCCAAAACCAGGTGATATCGCTTTCACAGTACGTATGATTTCCTCGGTATCCTGTGTATCCAGGCAGATTGGGAAAGCATCCACACCAGCAAACTGTTTGAATAACATCGCTTTACCTTCCATGACAGGCATCGCTGCACGGGGACCAATGTTGCCCAGTCCAAGTACCGCACTGCCATCAGATACGACGGCTACAGTATTCCGTTTAATTGTCAATGAGAAGGCTTTGCCGGGTTCTTCTGAAATGGCTGAACATACACGAGCCACATCCGGAGTGTACACACGTGACAGATCTTCCCGGTTTTGAATCGGGGTCTTTGGTGTTACTTCGATCTTACCGCCCAGATGAAGCAGGAACGTCCGATCCGATACATTAATAATGGACACACCTTTAAGCTGGCGCACCCCTTCTATAATTTTACTGTTATCTTGTGCATCTGTAACTGCGACCGTCAAGTCGCGCACGCTTACATCCTGATTGGTGGAAATCACGTCGATGGCAATGATGTCTCCCCCAGCTTCCGAGATGGCCGAAGCCACTTCGCCAAACTTGATATCCTTAGTTGTCATTTCCAGTCGAATAATAATGCTGTTACCATCCAGATTTCTTTGATTCATTTCCATTCCTCCCAGACTGAAAGTCTTGAGTTACATGTTACGTGTTTGTCTTCGCTGCGCGGACACGTTTATCCTTTATCTTGTCCAGAAAAAGTGGTTCAACAGCCAAATGCATAAAATAAAAAAGATGCCCTGAACACCAATGCAGGCGTTTCAGGGCAATCTCTTTCTATCCTAACTCCGTTTATAAAGTAAGGATGAACTTATATTATTTCCGGGCAGCCGGTCTGCGCAGAACACAAATGTCATATGGCTTCAAGCTGAGACTTGCTTCCACAGCATCACCACTGAGCAGATCGGTATAGGATTGTCCATCTAGTTCAATCAGCTTCTCATCTGGTGTGTAGTTCTGTACAAACACATAATCTGCTGTACCATCTGTACGTGTATGTGCCGTTGTTCCGGCAGGCAACTCGGTTTCAAGTCCACGCTCAATGTTCAGGTCAGCGATTAGTTTCGCATAGAAATCATCATAGAATGGCGCTTTCAGACGTGTCGCTACGTAATATGCTTTTCCTGAACCCAACTGGTTAACCGTCAATGCCGGACGTCCGGCATAAAAGTCAGAACGGTACGTAGCCAGTGACTTCGCGCCTTCCAGATGAATCAGATCACACAGTTCAATTGCATCATACGCTGTATTGAGTTGAAGCTCATTGCCCTTCTCCGGAATGATTCCGTTCAGATCACGGTCATGCAATCCGTCAATTTCCTCGGACCAGATGCCAAGTGTCTTACGAAGTGGGCCCGGGAATCCACCCAGGAAACACAGATCGTTTTCGTTAACAATACCAGACCAGTAAGTTGCTACAAACGTACCGCCTTGTTCTACAAACTTCTCAATGCGTTCCCCAACACCTTCACGTACCAGATAGAGCATTGGCGCAATCAGCAACTTGTACTTGGACAGATCTGCTTCCATATCAATAACGTCTACAGCAACTCCCTTTTTCCAAAACGCTTCGTAATGCTCTTCCACGGTCTGCTCATACTTCACACCGATATTACGCGGACCCTGGGAATCATTAACGGCCCAGCGGTTTTCCCAATCAAATATGATTGCAACTTCTGCCGGAACCGCTGTTCCTACAATGGCTTCCATGCCTTCAAGAGCCGTTCCTACGTCGGTGACATCTTGGAACACTCGAGTGTGTTCCGTTCCTACGTGGTCTACCACCGCACCATGAAGTTTCTCACTGGACCCCCGGCTTTTTCTCCACTGGAAGTACTGAACACTATC
Source organism: Paenibacillus sp. SRL342 (assembly GCF_984798905.1). NCBI lineage: Bacteria > Bacillati > Bacillota > Bacilli > Caryophanales > Paenibacillaceae > Paenibacillus > Paenibacillus sp. SRL342. Next base: position 2,390,257 of record NZ_OZ481790.1, on the reverse strand, counting down.
GGAGCCGTGTGCCACAGCCTGGAGAGAAGAGAGCAGATGCATGCCAGGTTTTTTCAGCTTGCTAACATCTTGCCAATTCGTTGAACTTGGAGTACTCTCCATCAGCAAGAACGGCTGACCGCCTTTGATGGAACGAACGATATCATGCATCATGGCGATCCGGGATGCCTGTTTCGCGTCATCATCTGCATCATGCCAAGTCGGATAGCTGTCCCAAGAGAGGAAATCCAGAATATCGGCGAACTTCCAATAGTTCAGACCACCATAGAATTCCATCAGGTTTGTTGTGACTGGCAGATCAGGATTCTGAGCTTTCAATGGTTTTGTTTCATGCACGATAAAATCAGCTGTCTGATCCGTAACGAAACGGCGCCAATCCAGATTCATTGCGTGTACCTGTGTCTCACCGTGTGGAGCCGGAGATTCCACTTGACTCCAGTCTGTAACCGTATGGCTCCAGAATGTGGTCCACCACGAATGATTCAGTTCATCGAGTGTTTTATACTTCTTCTGAACCCAACCACGGAATGCTTCCTGACAATAATCACAATGACAGTCTCCGCCGAACTCGTTCGAGATATGCCAGCCGATTACAGCCGGATGATCCGAATAACGTTCTGCCAGTTTTGTGTTGATCGCAGTAACCTTCTCACGGTATACCGGGGAAGTATAACAATGATTATGACGGAAACCGTGGAGATTACGGACACGTTTCTCAGAGACACGGAGTACTTCTGGGTACTTGGCGGACATCCATGCTGGTCTCGCACCACTTGGTGTAGCCAGGAATGCATAGATGCCATTAGCTGCAAAACGATCCAACACCTGATCCAGCCATTCGAATGTATATACGCCCTCTTCCGGCTCAAGGGATACCCACGAGAAGATACCAATGGACATCACATTACACTTGGCAAGCTTCATCAAGCGAATATCTTCTTCCAGAATTTCAGGATAGCGGAGCCATTGCTCCGGGTTATAGTCTGCGCCATGCAACATGTGCGGGGCTTTGGAACTTACAGGTGGAAATTTGTATGTCATAAGGACAACTCCCTTGCTTTAATTACTGTTTTTTTAGTTTATATACGATAACGATAACAACGACTTCACAGACGATACATATTACGCTAGATTACACGTATGACACGACATCTGATTCTTCAACAGACGCGAGTGCTGTAAACGATTCCAACTTGCGACCTTTAAAATCAAACATGGTGAGGTTGCCCCAGTTATTCGGATGACCGACGGACCATTCTTCTTTACTTGGTATCCAGGCAGGTTCCCAATAATAGAATCCGTGCCCCAAACCACCAGGAACTTCGCGAATAATCTGCAATAGATCCTTCAGATATTTGGTCTGTCCCTCTACACTTGCAGGGTATCCTGGTAACAACATATCTTCCTGATTCAAAATCCATTCAATGCCTTCCGGCTGCTCCAGCGTCCATGGATAAGCGGTTTCAACTACATTGATCGGTTTGCCATAACGCTCAGCCAGATCATGCAGATTGTCACGTAACGCTTCGAGTGTGCCATGCCACCAAGGGTAATACGAGAGACCAATGATATCGAACTCCACACCCAGTGCTTCAAAGCGATCGTAAAACTTGCGGCTCTCGGCGTTATCTCCACCACGATCAATATGTATCATAATCTGAATATCCGCGTCAACGGATTTGACCGCAGCAATTCCGTACTTCACAAGGCCTGCAAAACGCTCCCACTGTTCATCCGTATCATGCTCTTCTCCACCGACACGTCCCTCATTCCATAACATGCCTGGTGTAATCTCGTTGCCCACCTGCACCATGTCTGGAAGCGCATCGTGTTCCTTCAACGTTCTCAGAACGTCAGCCGTATACATGCATACCGCACGTTGAAGCTCTTCATAGGACAGATTCTCCCATGCTTTCGGCTTCCATTGATTGGCTGGATCAGCCCAGCGATCAGAATAATGGAAATCAAGCAAAAACTGCAGGCCCTGTTCCTTGATCCGTTTGGCTACCTCCACCGTCCGCTCCAGATTGCAGAATCCACCAACAGGATCATTCCAGATTCGAAGTCGTATCGCGTTAGCGTCATTAATCTTCAGGATGGACAGCAAGTCTTGTTCCTTGCCATCCACATCACTATAACTCCCGCCATGCTGTTCGATTTCATCCATAAAGGACACATCCATTCCCAGAATGAATGTCTTTTCCGTCAAGTTGCTCACTGTATCAACCTCCAATAATTTGGGGTACAGGCTCAGCCTTTAACTGAGCCCAACGTCATACCTTTGACAAAGAAACGTTGCAGGAAAGGATACACAATCAATATCGGTGCACTTCCGATGAAGATCTGAGCTGCCCTTACCGTGGTTTGAGAGAGAGCTTCCATTTCTTTTGGATTCATGCTCATGCTACTCATATCACGTCCAATAATGACCGTTTGCATAAATGTAGCAAGTGGATAATCCTTGGCGTTATTCATGTAGAGTAATCCATCAAACCAGGAATTCCAGTGGAACACCATACTGAACAATGCAATTGTTGCAATGGACGGCATCGAAATGGGAAGGAAGATCCTGAATAATGTTCTGAAATGGTTAGCTCCATCCATCAGCGCCGCTTCCTCCAGCTCTTTTGGAATACCGCGGAAGAAGTTCAGCATCAAAATGACAAGGAATGTATTCACTGCCCCTGGGAGTACCAGTACCCAGAAGGAATCCATCAACCCGATCTTCTGGATAACCATGTAAAATGGCACCAGTCCCCCGTTAAAAATCATACTGAATACAAAAATCCAGGAGTAGATCGTTCTGCCTTTGAATTCACTATTCTCTTTGGACAACGGATACGCCGCCAGGAACGTAATCAGCAAGGTAATCGCTGTACCAATTACTGTACGTAGAAGTGAAATCCAGAGCGAGTTCAAGAAAATTGGATTGTTCATCGTCTTTTTGTATGCCTCAAGTGAAAAACCTACGGGCCAGAGATTGACCAGATTGGCGTCGGCAGCAGCCTTTGTACTAAAGGATACTGCCAGTACATGAATCATTGGTACAATACACATAATGGCGACCAAAATCAGAAAGCAGGTATTGACTATATTAAACACGCGATAAGGCAATGATTTATGATACATCGTGGTCCCTTCTTTCTCTGTTCATTCGTTTAGAATATGCGATATCCAGCGTATTTTTTGGCTAAGCTGTACGATACAAGAATCAAGATCATACTAATGACCGATTTGAATAATCCGATCGCGGTTGCAAAGCCCATCTCACCATTCTGCATTGCGGAACGATATACGAATGTATCAATGATGTCACCCGTTTGATATACGAGCGGGTTATACAAGTTGAATATCTGGTCAAATCCGGCATTCAGTACGTTACCAAGTGCCAGTGTTCCTACAACCATCAGCATCGGCACAAGCGAAGGGATTGTAATGTGCAGTGTCTGTTTCCAGCGTCCTGCTCCGTCAATTTCCGCTGCTTCGTACAATGCTGGATTAATTCCGGCAAGGGCAGCCAGAAAGACAATCATGTTATAGCCAAATTCTTTCCACACATCTGTCAGAATGACCGTAGATCGGAACCAACTGTTGTCTCCCAGGAAGAAATATGGCCCGAGTCCAAAGGTTCCCAGAACCCGGTTAACCAAGCCGCCTGTTGACAACAGATCTATCAAAATCCCGCCCAGAATGACCCAGGACAAGAAGTGAGGTAAATAGACAAGTGTTTGAATCGTTCGCTGTACAGCCATCTTGCGAACCTCATTCAAAAGAATGGCAAAAACAAATGGAACAAATAAATTAAAAATCAGTTTAAGTACAGCAATAATCAATGTGTTCCAGATGACCTGTAAGCTGTCTTCACGTTCAAACAAATATCTAAAGTTGTCCAGCCCAACCCATTCAGAACCGCTAATCCCAAGCCATGGCTTGTAGTTCTGGAATGCCATAATAATCCCGCCCATAGGCACATAACTGAAGATAATCAGAAAGATAATGGCTGGCAACAGCATAACGTGGAATGGCCAAGTGCGTTTCAAAGTTCTCATGATTGCTCCCCCTGTATTTCTTCCTACTCAAGTACTCCCTGAGTGGCTTATAAAGCGATTATATCAACCTTTTACGGGGTCCAAACAGCACATAAAAGCAATATAAATGGCACAAATTCAACCACTTTGCCTTAGCATGAATAAACATAAAAAAGCGCCCAGACGTTAGTCGTCTGGGCGCTGCTTGTAACTATTTTTTCACACTGTCATACCATTCGTTAACCTCTTGCGTGATTTGGTCGCCGCCACCCGATTTCCACGTTTGTACAAAGGTATCAAACGCATCAACCGGATTTTTGCCATAGATAATTTCGTTAAATGCTTGATTCTCGATTTTGTTCAGATAGTCAAGCTTGGATTTCATTGTCTTTGTTGTTGGACCTGTGAACATGTTTTTGAAGGAAATTTCTTCTTGGCTAAGCAAGACTTTCGCTGCTGCTGGAGTTTCTTTACCGTAGTTGACAGCAACATCTTTTTCAAGCTTGGTTTCAGGCTCTTTGCCATTGGCCAAATTCATCAGAGCTTTCATCTGTGCATCTGGAATACGAGCACCGTCACGAACAAGCAAATAACGTACAACGTTAACATATCCGCCTTCGATCTCGTCAATCGGCATTTGTTTTCCATTTGCATCTAATTGATAGTCATAGCCTGCAAACAGACCATTGTCATAAGGGCTACCTGGTGCCGGGTCTGCATAATTGTCGAACAGGTAGTTCTGGTACGTAAAGAATGCTTCTGGGTGCGCCATGTCTTTTTTGATCAACGTAACACCATTAACGAACTGTGTCCCGTGACGCATCGCTTTGCCTTCAGGACCAGACGGAATTTCAATCGGTTTCCACACGGCACTCGGTACATTTTTCACTGTATCGAGAAGTGGCCATCCACTCATCCAGTAAGGTCCTGGAATAATACCGGCAGTTCCTGCAACTGCTGGCTCTGCTGTTTTGTTCTCATCCCATAGAGCTGCTTCCTGCGGGATATATCCTTTTTTGAGCCATTCGCTCAATTTGGTCAGACCTTGTTTCATACCCGGATTGATGGAGCCATACTCCAGCTTGCCGTCTTCCCCCAGATTCCATTGGAACGGCAATGTTCCATATGCTCCGAAGATCCAGGATGGGTCTCCCATCCATGTATTCATGGAAGTTTTGAAACCAATGCTGAGCGGAGTGACTTTATCAGGAGCCAAACCGTCAGGGTTATTATTTTTGAATGCTTCCATAACAACTTCTAATTCATCAATTGTTTTTGGCGCTTTCAGATTTAGCTTGTCCAGCCAATCCTGACGAATCCACAATAGATAATCATTGTTGTAGGCATAGTCCAGAACAGGGATACCCATTCTTTTGCCATCACGACTATATTGGTTCCATACGTTTGGATCTTGTTCAATTGCTTTTTTCCATGTATCCGAAGCATACTTATCGAACAGTGGCCCTACTTCTTGATACATTCCAGAATCAATCAGATCCTGAGCAAGCAGATTATCACCCACGTTTACAATATCAGGCATTTCCTGTCCTGATGACATCGCAAGACGAAGCTTGGTTGCAAATGCTCCGTTTGTATCTGTAACTGACCACAACGATTTGATTTCAATACCGAATTGATCTTTGGCCCACTTGGTTGCCACGTTATTTTCCATGGATTCGCCATTTTTGAATTTCAGCTCTGGATCAATTCCCCAGGCTGTTGTAATCGTAACTGGCGGATCGTATTTCTCTTTGTATTCGTTTTCAGTTCCTGTTGTGTTTGAAGCTGCATTATCTCCGCCTCCACTGCCTCCTGAACATCCTGCAAGAACGACAGTCAGACACAGCGTTGTAGCGAGAAGCGACAAGAATCTCTTTTTCGTTGATTGCGCTCTCATGTTGTTCCCCCTTAAATCGTTTTGGTTACCCTTTCATTATAGGCTGACCAGGCCTTTGAGCCTATGATACGAAATCAAGATTTCTGCACCTTTGCCAACCTATATTCTGGAATGTTGTTGTAATTATGCCTGATCCCGAAATTCATTTGGTGTCATACCATAATGTTTTTTGAACATTTTGCTGAAATATTGCGGATTTTGATAGCCAAGCTCACTCGTAATCTCGTATATTTTTTTGTTGCTATTCTTAAGCAGATACAGAGCACGCTCCATGCGCATACGAATCATGTAGTCCCCAAGACCTTCCCCAGTCTCTGCCTTGTAAATTTTCGATAGATATACGGGGTGTAAATATACCTTGTCCGCAATCATCTTCACTGACAGATCCTGTCCTGTATCTCTTGTCACCAACTCCTGAACCTGCTTGATCACATGTCTGCGGCTCTGCACACCTTCCTGATCGGACAACTCTTCCTGAAGCTTTGCCAGCATCTCGGTTGCCCAGCGCCGCAGCTTCTCGGGTGATTGAATCAACTGATGGGCAAGGAGCAGATCAAATCCCGCATGATCAATCTCATGCACCAGATGCCCCTGTTTATGGGCGATATACATAAATGCATTGGTTACCGACAGATACATCTCATACACATGTTCTCTGGACAATCGAACCTGTTCTGCCGCGTCAAAGACCGTGTTCAGCTTACGCGCTGCCGCTTCCCATTGCTTGGTCTCAAGCAATTGCGGAAGTACAGGCGGTTTGTACAGCTCTTCGAGCGCCTGCGTTGCATCATTCTCCGGTCTTTTGCTGAGTGCCTGATCCATGTCCATATATATAATCTTGTGTTCTTCCGGTCCTGAAAGGACAAGCGAACCCAGACTTTTTCGATAAGCTGCTGTCAACTCGTTAAAGGGAAATGACGGTGTAACTACCATGGACAGATCTCCCTGTAAATATCGAATGACATGCTCACGGAAAGTTTCAGCTGAGATTCTCAGCGTCTCCACGTCCATCTGCGGAGCTACGATCTGATCTTGATTCTGCAAGAACATAACCAGACACTCATGGGGTCCGCGACCAAACCACACGTTAAATTGCTCTCCGAGTACTTCCTCAGCAATATTACCTACCGCAAAATCCATCAGATCCAGAGACTGCTGGTCCATTGATGAGAAACGTCCTGTTAGGCGAATCAGCATCATCACAGCCGATTGTTCCGGATCAATATGAATCTCATACTGTTGCAGTTGTTCTCGAAGTGCCCTCGCCGTGATTTCACGTCCCAGCAGCAGATCATGCATGAGATTTTCCCGTAAAATTTTATAGTCAGACTTCCGGCTGTATAAGAGCCGGTGATATTTATCGAATTCATCCCATTCATCGCGAAGAGACGTGATGGCTGCCGACACGGAACTCATAAATTCATCATCGTTTACGGGTTTCAGGATATAATCCGCTGCCTGCAATTGAATAGCTTTCTTCGCATAAGTAAAATCACTGTGACCGGTCAGCAAGATACAGCGGATATGAGACCAGCGTTTGCTTACCTCTGCAATGAGATCCAATCCTGACATACCAGGCATTCGAATATCGGTAACTACGATGTCTACTGCATTTTCCTCCATAATCTCCAGCGCTTCCTTACCGGATGCGGCACGCAGCACGGTCGTTACCCCAAGTTCTCCCCAGGGGATCGTAAGTTCCAGACTTTCTGTTACGTATGTCTCATCATCTACCAGTAATATATCAATCAAGTGATTCACTCCCTATTTCGTTCATTCTGCCAATGGATTCCATCGTTCATCATACGCTGCACATTCCAAGTGCTTATCCTTCATTCTCCAGAAGAAACTCCTGCTCGGCAGGCCATGACAGCGTAACTCGTAATCCACCAAGTTCCGATTCCGTTACATCCAGCCCAGCCTGCTCCCCATATCGAAGCTGGAGTCTCTGATTCACATTCCACAGGCCACAGCCCATCTCCTGATCCATAGTTCCCCTGAGCTTATTCAGAAGCGCCTCACGTGCCTCCTGCGTCATGCCTTGCCCATCATCTTCTACCACAAGAACCATGACACCGCCCTGTTTTTCCCCGGATACTCTTATTTCTCCGGCTTCCGCGTCCGCCTCGATACCGTGAATCACCGCATTCTCCACTAGTGGTTGCACGATGAGTGGCGGTACCTCCTGTCTTAACATCTCATCAGTCAGATCAATCTTGTAATGAATGCGGTCCATACGCATCCGTTGGATCTCCAGATAACAGCTGACAAATTCAATCTCTTCTGTCAACGGTACCACGTCCCGCTCCTGTCTTGTCGTATACCGATAATATCGCGATAGATTATGCGACATCGCTACAACAGCGTCCATACGCTTGAGTTTCGCCATACTTGTGATGAAGGAGAAACAATTATAGAAGAAGTGCGGGTTAATCTGCGATTGCAGCTGCTTCAACCGAGCTTCACGCACATGGATCTGTTCCAGGTAAACGTGCTCAAACAACTGCTGGATCTGCTCCACCATCAAGTTGAAACGTTCGGACAGGAAACTGAATTCATTGCGGCCCTTTGGCTTAATTCTCACGGAATAATCTTCCTGCTTCAACCGCTGGAACCCGCGAATGAGTTGTTTCACTGGTACCTGCACCTGAACATAGAACAAATACGCCACACCAAAACTCATTAACAACAAACAAATCATGGAAGAATAGAACAGCATATTTGATTGGTGAATGGGCTTCAGAATATCTGATAGCGGCATATAGTCCACCAAATACCAGCCTGTTGTACTTGATTTCACCGTGTTGACCATGTAAGGCTCGTTCCCGATCACTACTGTACGATTATCAACGTCCTGAAGTTTATGGATGGACAGTTCTTCCATCAACTGATTCGTTAATGAACGGTCTGAAGTCCGGTTATAGATAACCCCCGACTCTTCACGGAAATAGAAGGGGTCATGCCTGCCATCGTCCTTGAATTTGTCCAGCATATCCCGAATGTTATCACTATCAAACTCCAGTTTAATAATCGTTTCCGCATGATTAGCCGGGTCTTTAATACCATATGGAGATACCGTAATCCAGCTAAACATGAACCGATCATCTTCTCCATCCTGAATTTTGCGTACATCCCAGCCGGAAATGATATTTTCCCTTAGCGCTTCTTTATCGTAAGAACGTGCGTCCCTTTCGGAAACCACCCTACCCAGCGAAGGAGAATACAGATATAATTTCGTGGCCCAATTGGATGAGCTTTCCTGAATACTCAGCTTATTCTGAATACGTTTGACCAGGTTGATCGCATCTAGGTCAAAGTAATTACTGTCCGCATAGATTCGCCGGAAGCTGCCAATATCAGGATCATGTATGAGCAGATTTGGCCATGAGGATAACAGTTCGATGTGTGTGTTCACTTGATTTTGGAAAAATTCAAGCTGGTTACTATTCGATCGATTCAACTCGTCTCTGAGAACAGCTGTTGTTTTGTGATTGGAGTACCAGTACAGAAGCACTACAGGAATCAGCATAATCAGAATAAGAATGACCATTTTGGAAAACAGGTTTGTCCGATATGACATCTTTTCATCTCACCTTGTCTAAATTTGTCGTGACATTAATTGTAATGATGTAAGCGCTAAAGACAAACTATTTTTTTGAGACAAACCGATTCATTATCTAGCGTAAGCGTTACCAATTCAAGGGGGAAGGAGATAAAACCAACATTTCTGCACTAATTGCAACTTCCACGCACAAAAAGAGCCAGCGATTAGCCAGCTCTCTCTAATTTCAGTATATGCCTTTGATCTTTCTATTCTACTCAAACCTTATTCCACTTCTGTTTATGTAATTATTCTTTTTTACTATAAAAAAATCAACTATGGAATATCATAATCAAATACCGTATTCGCTCCATCCACGCCTACATCCAGCACAATATCCATAAGCTTCCCATTGACGAACAGAGGAGATTCCGCTTTCCCGTAAAACTCCAACTTGCCTGTAAACGTTCCATGGGGTTCAATCTCAACATGTACCGGCCTTAACTGGACAGACTGCAAGGCTTCCAACAGTGGATCGTCCTTAAACTTATAACTGCGTGCGAGATCAGGCAATAACACGGCGGATACGGAATCTCTGCCGTAATTTTTGAGTGTCAGGTCACAGGTGGCTCGGGTCTCACCCGTTTTCAGCACGTTAAAGGTACAAGAGCTTGCATTCTGTACATAGGATACCGCATTAATGCCTGTAGCTCCCCACTTGGCTACATACATCAATTTATCCGTCATGTACGAATAACTGAGAATGATAGCGATAACTACGATCCATAACCCTTTTGCAAGACCGGGGAATGATTTCCCGATTTCTTTGCGTGTAAGGTAGAAGCCGCAGGCGAAAATCCCCAATCCTAGGAAAAGTGTGATATGTACACCACTTAAATAAGACGTAGTATACGGTGATATACCTATTGCTGACAGCATGGTATCCCCAACAGAAAAACCAAGATGATGGTTAAATGTAAAGATGATAGCAAATAGCAATAAAGCCCCTGAGAACACAAGTCTGGTTCTCGACACACGAACACCCCCTAATCAACCACCTTATTATATCATATTTTTCCTATTTATGATTAACAATCCAAATCAAAAAACAACAATAAAAAGGACGTCTTCGGTTGTTCACCGAAAACGTCCTCCATTTTCACCGCTGACAAGAGCTTGTAATAACACAAGTCTCTCTGTCATGGCTGACGATCATTTATTGCTTAGACAAGAATGCATCAAGTTGTTCCTGTTTGGCTGCAATAATTTTATCAATTCCCGCTGCTTTCAATTTCTCCAGATATTTCGGAATCATCTCATTTGGATCAACGGCACCCGATGTCATACCCGGCTTGAACTGTTTGTTTACGTTGTTGACCGCAGCAATTTCATTTTTGACAGATTGGCTGTTGAACGTAAAGCCCAGTGCTGGCGACTTCACACCTTTGGCGTTAAACTCTTTGAACTTCTCCCATTTCTGTGGATCTTCATTATCCCAGAGGAAGTTCAGGAATTGGTTACCCAGTTGCCATTGTGCACCTGGATTGTAGGTACGACTGTTGGCATCTACGCCATCAGGGAGAGCAATGATATTATCCTGTCCGTCTTTTTTCACATAATGTGTACCTTCAATTCCGAAGTTCAGCAAGTTGTTAATTTCCTTGTCCGAATGCAGCAGGTTAATGACCTGCATCGCTTTCTCCGGTTGCTCGGAAGAACGGGAGATTGCAAGCATCGCTCCAGATGCATCACCCGTCGTGATTGTTGGCTGTGTCATCTCAATCTGAGTGAGTGGGAAACCCACATACCCTTCTTCTTCTTTATCCTTGCCTGGCTTCATGCCATCTGTCCAGAGAAACGCTTTTCCAGCCTTCGCCTGGTCTTTCGGGAACACATTGGATGTAGCAGCATCACTGTTGATATATCCCGCTTGATACCACTTGCGAGCGAGTTCAGCCGCTTCTTTGAATTCAGGGGTCTCCACTTCATTCAGCACCGTTGTTCCGCCTGCTGTTTTGGAGATGACTCCAGGTACGGAAGCATCACCGAGATAATCCCAATCCAGATTCTCCAATAGCCCGTTACCATTGGTATTGGACATATAGAACGGTGTAATGGCTGGCTCGTTTTCCTTAATTGTTTTGAGAAGTGGCTCCAGATCAGCCCATGTCTTTACAGCTGTCAGGTCCAGCTTATACTTGTCAGCCAGATCTTTACGTACCAACACACCACGTGTGGCCGCGAGTTCCTTATTCGTAGGAACGCCGTAATTCACGCCGTCCACCTGGGAACCTTCCAGAAAGGCAGGGTCCAGGTTTTTCTTAATATCCTGACCATGTGCATCAAGCAGATCATTCAACGGCAAGAATGCGCCTTTAGCTACATTCACCGTGTAGTTCTGCCAAGCTGCTGTGAAGATAATGTCTGATTTTTCACCTGAAGAAATCATGAGATTCAGCTTGTTATCCCACTGTCCCCAGTCAATCGCATTGATCTTAAGCGTGGCCCCGATCTTTGGTTCCATCTTTTTGTTAATCTCGGCTTCCACCAGAGCGACATCCTTCTGTGGTGTCCCTGGGTAGAACAGTGTCACTTCATAGGGTTTGCCCCCACCTTCACTTGCTCCTCCGCCTTCTGCGCCAGGTGTTGTTGTTCCACCTTTGTCTGATGAGCAAGCAGCCAGCACCAGGCTCAGCGTCATCACCGTTGCCATCATGCGTGACCATACCTTTAATGATCTAACCAATTGAACCCCTCCTGTCATGTGTTGAACCATACAACCGAATTCCCCAATTCACAATTAAACCGATAACTACTTCTGTATATGCCCTTTCAGTCCATCTTCATTTACCTTGCCCACTCCGCTAACCGGTTCAGAGTTATCCCTTCACAGCGCCAACCGTAAGACCTTTGATGAAATAACGCTGGAAGAACGGATATGCCAGTACAATTGGACCAATACCGACCACAGCCATCGCCATTTGCAGAGTTTTGTTAGGCAGATTCAGCAATCCACCCTGCGACGAAATCTGTGAAGAGACGTTGGAGTTGGTTGTTAAATATTGAATATCGAGCAGCGTCCGGTACATAAGGTACTGAAGGCTGATCGTCCGGTTATCTGATATAAAAATCATGCTAAGGTACCAGTCATTCCAGTAATTCAATGTACTGAACAACGCGACGGTTGCCATTACGGGAAGAGAGAGCGGAAGCACGATACGTGCAAACGTTCTCAATTCTCCCGCACCATCAATCCGAGCCGATTCCAGAATGGACACCGGAATGGAGTTCGCGAAGAATGTACGCATGACCAGTACAAAGAATGGGGATAGCAGTAGCGGCATAATGAGTGCCAGTAGGGAGTTTTTCAGATCCAATACGTTGACATAGACCAGGTACCAAGGTACCAGACCCCCATTGAACAACATTGTGAAGAAGATGAAAAAGGCGAACCAGCCCCGGTAAGGCAGATCTCTCCGTGAGAGCGGATACGCATATAATGCGGTCAACGCAACACTTGTAATGGTACCTACAACGGTAACGATAAAGGATATACCATACGAGTGAATGATCTGATCCATATCTCTGAACAGAAACTCATAAGCCGTCAGGCTGAATTTCTCTGGAATAAGCTTATATCCATTGGCAATTACTGTTGTCTCGTCCGAAAATGAGATGGCGAAGACAAGCAGGATCGGCACGATACAGGCAATGGCATAGAATAGAAACATCGCATGAATAACGGATGCGGAACGCTTCGATACGGCTAGTGGATCACGTGATTTCACAGCTGACTTGCCTCCTCTCAAAATAATGCATTATCTTTATCAATTCGCCTTACGATGGTATTGGATACAAGAACCAGCACAAATCCAACGATTGCCTGATATAGACCGGCTGCTGATGACATCCCGATATCTCCACCGATAAGGAACGTACGATATACGTAGGTATCCAGTACATTCGTTACAGGGAACAGCGCTCCCGATTCCAATGGAACCTGATAGAACAGACTGAAGTCTGCATAGAATATACGACCAATTTGCAATAACGTCATAATGACGATTAATGGCACGAGAAACGGAATGGTAATGAAGCGTATCTGATGCCATTTGGTTGCTCCATCGAGCACAGCTGCTTCATAATATTCTTCATCGATACCCACGACAGCTGCCAGATAAATGACGGCATAATATCCAATATTCTTCCATGTGTTCACCAGTGGCAAAATATACGGCCAATACTTCGGCTCTGAATACCAATCGATCGGCTGACCGCCAAACATCTGCAGAATCGTTGAGTTCATGAAGCCTGAATCCTTGCCCAGAAAAGCCAGTACCAGATAACTGACCACAATCATGGACAGGAAATATGGCAATAACATAAGTGATTGATATAACTTGGACATTGCCTTGTTCTTCACTTCATTGAGCAGAATAGCAAGCCCGACACCTACAAAGAGATTCAGTGCAATGAACACCGTGTTATACGCGAGTGTATTTCGGGTAATTTCCCATGCATCACTGGTTGAGAACAAATATTTGAAATTGTCCCATCCACTCCATGGGCTACCCCAAATACCATCAGCATAGTTTACATTTTTGAATGCGATCAGAACGCCGAACATCGGCATATAGTTGTTCACCAGCAGAAACAGGACCCCTGGCAAGAACATGAGATACAGCACCTTGAATTTGCCAAGATTGTGCCACACCGACTTGCGCTTTCGGACTGTTTCTCCCGGTATTTCCGATATCCGTACTCCCTTACCCGCCTGGGGTTGTGTCTTCATAACTTGTTCTCCCTCACTCCTCTTGAATTCTTCCTCAGGATGAAGCTCCGTTGCGGCTCCTGTGGTTCAAGTATACGGCGGGGCGAGTAAGACCTCTATCTGCTGTGGTGACCTGTTGACTTATCAAATTATGACTTTAGTGTCAAAATAAACAAATCAAAAGGCGCAGCATGCTGCGCCCTGAACTATACGGTACGTGACTGTTTTCGAAACTCCTGTGGCGTTATACCCGTGCACTTTTTGAACATTTTGGTGAAATGCGAGTAATTATAGTACCCCACCTTGCCAGCGATATCCGTCACTTTGACGGTGGACTGGGACAACAATGTCTTCGCTTTGGCTACTCTGCCCTGCAGGATAAACTCAGATAGGGACATCCCCTTCTCTTTCCGAAACAGACGGGATAGATAAGCGGGATTGAATCCGGCAAAAGCTGCAAGCTCCTCTCGCATAAGTTCTTCACCAATATGAGTTTCAATATAAACGCACAACTGATCTACAATGGTCATGGGGCTATGATCGTCCGGGTACAACACCGGGATAACACGATCAATCAGATCAGACGTCCACTGCTTCAACTGCGGCAACGACCTTGTCACCATCCCCTCTTCCGGCTCCCGTTCACCCGGATACAGACTGCGTATGGACACGTTTTTCTGATGAAGCAACGGATAGACCACATGCAGCATGGCATGATAGTAGAGATGCAGCATTTCAGGAGACAAACCCTCCTGGGCAGCAAGCAACTCAAAAATCTCATCCACACGTTCTCGCAAATCCCCTACTTTACCCGTCTCAAAAAGAATAGATAATTCCGAAAACCATGGAATAGGCAAAAAGCGATCTTCCTGATCTCTTCCCCGCTCATCATAGACAAACACTTCTTCAAGCTCCTTAATATTGCGCCGCTCCATATCCATCAGTTCATTTAACATGCCTTGCAGCTCAGTTACAGCAACCGGGGCTCCAACATAACAGGACAACCGGCAGTAGAAATACGTACCACATTCCTGAATATACCCCTGACAACGTTGTGCCACTTCGCTCGCACTCGGAATGATACTGTCTTGCTCGTAAGCAAGGACAATATTTAATCCACTTTGATCCTGAAATACCTCACCGGGCTTGTCGCCAAGCAGCATCTCCTTGGCTGCATTACGAAGGGCATATTCCAATACCTCTTCGTCACGCAAATCAAAGTCACGCACCCATTCCTCTACCGAGATCACAATGGGTAACACACGAGCTTGCGGGTCAATCTCGGCACCATACAATTCTGCGAGCTCTTGTAGCCGTTGTTCGGTTAACGTGATACGCTGAGAGATGGCATCTTTCCAGAAGCGTTCTGTCAGCAGCGGTTTATGGGTTTTCCAGCGTTTGTATACGGTCTCATAAACTTCGTTGGTACGGGTACGCTGCTCTCCATCCTTGATCTTCTCCACCGCCTGGGTTACTACCTTAATCAATTGATCCGCTGGAGCCGGCTTCAACACATAATCAAAGCTGTTTAGCTTAATTGCTGTCTGAGCATAATCGAATAAAGCATGCCCTGTCAGGAAAATGGTCAGTATACCTGGATCATGTTTCAACACCCAACTTTGCAGGTCAAGCCCTGTTTCACCAGGCATCTCGATATCACAGATCATGATATCAATAGCATCTGCCCTTAAAATCTTTCTTGCCTCTTCGGCATCACCAGCACTGTATACCTGGTCAATGCCTGCTGCTTGCCAATCGACTCCTTCAACCATTGCTTGTAATGCATACACTTCATCATCCACGATCAACAGGTTCCGCATAGGCTCCCCCTTCTTCCTCTTCGGTCTGAGCGGGTAAATCAATGATGACTTTGGCGCCATGATCCACCTCATTGCCAAACTGCAAACTGGCTTGATCACCATACTTCACTAATAGCCGATGAGCCACGTTCCATATCCCGATATGCTGTCCATTCGGGTCTTCAGCGTATTGTCCATGTTGCAGACGCCCCAACAATTCCTCATCAAATCCGACGCCGTTGTCCACAATCATCAGTTGAAGCACCGTCCCATCGACCTGACCGGACGACTTCTCATCGAGGCGCGCCACGATCCGAATGACAAAGGCTTGTGTCCGGCGCTGAAATCCATGAATAATGGCATTCTCCACAAAAGGCTGAATGGTTAATGGCGGAATCACATAATGTCCCAGATTCGGTTCAACATCCAGTTCAAAATCGAATCTGCTTGGAAACCTCAGCTTTTGAATTTCTAAGTAATGACGAATGTGCTCCAGCTCTTCATCCAGACGAATAATACGTTTGCCTGCACGCAGACTGAATCGAAAATAATCGGCCAGATGACCCGCCATCTGCTGCACCAACTCATGCTTTTGCAAGGAAGCCAGACTATGAATAATATTGAGTGAATTCAGGTAAAAGTGAGGATTGATCTGCATCTGCAGTTGTTTGAACTCGGCCTCCCGCGTCCGCAGCTGTTCCTCATACACATCAATCTTCAGATGCCTGATTTCACTGGTCATTTGATTGAAACTTCGTGTCATAAATTCAAGCTCAGAGGAAGATGGCGGGTCCAGCTTCACATCGAGATCTCCACGACTCACCCTTCTCATGCCTCGAATTAACGCATTCATCGGGCGGAATAACAGATGCCGCAAAAAGATCAGTGCAGTAACCAGAATTACTGCCGCACCAATGGGGAGCAGACGAATGATCTGCTGGAAAAACGGGAGGTTACGCATCATGTCTTCCTCAGGCAGCAGCACGATATAATTCATCTGGGACATGGCCGAGGCAGTACCCAACATCAAATATTGACGTGCTTCTCCCTTATTCACAACTTCAGAGATCACCTGATACGGATTCTTCAAGCCGGGAAGATGTGCTGCAGCCAGCTGAATCTGTGCAGTATTCAATGTGGAATCCGATAGTGCCCCACCATCTGTTCCAACAATGACTGCACCTCCCCGATCTCCGGATTCAGTGAATTGTTGTGTATGATTCAGTGCATTCATATCGACAAGTGCACCTGCATAGAACTGTTGGTTGATTCGCACCGTTTTCACCAGCGCATTCCACGTCCCGCCACGCACGATGCTCCATTCCGGCTTCTGGATATCCCCTTCCAATTGCTGCATCTGGACTGGCATACTCTCCTGCACAACCGACTTTTTGACATCATAATTGCCTGAAGTGGCGAGCAGAAGATCATCATTCACGGCATCGTATAGAAAAAAAGAATCGATTAGATTATAAAAACCGATATCTGTCATGAATTTGTTCATAATCCGTTGCTTTGCAATGATATAATCACCGCTGCCGTATTTCAGAAAAAACAGAGAGATAATATCCGGGTCCCGCTCGCCCAGACTATATAAATACCGATTCGTCTCCTGTAACACACGTTCATTCTGCTCCACACTCTTGGCGAGATGATTCATATTGGTGAGGGATACTTTGTCACGTACAACTTTCATGGCGTAGACATTGTTATAATAAAGCAGCATGAATAATGGCAGCATGATCAATGTAAGACCCACTATAAATTTAAAACGAAGTGAACGGATTAAACTCATGGATTATGGATTCCCGCCCTCTTAGAGGTAGTTCAAAAAGTCCGCTGTACTGAACCAGACTTTTTGAACACACACTTTATTTCAACATAGTTTTTCTATTTTCTTCCTTATGATGGCATGTTTATTGTAATCACCCCTGCTTGCCATTGTCTATGGGGTCCCGTGACCTTCACATATCAATTCTGGTGACTTTCATCCGCTCCAATTTCAAGAGTAACACGCTTCATGTTGTAATAAATTCTCCAGTTGTAAAATAAATCCTTCATTTATAGCTCAGAAGCTTCTCCCTAAAAATAAATGCTGCGGCAAGCCCCGGACTCCATGAACGCCCGATCTTGACATGCATACGATATATCACTCCTCGGGTTAGTCACCAGGATGTAGGGAGGCCTGTTCGATGAATATTCAACTCACTGCGTTACACTATGTCTATCTGGCATTTATCGTCTTGATCATCGCCGTAATGATCCGGCGCAGGGACACCACGATCATCTGTGTTGCGGGTATTATGACCATTGGACTTCTGGCAACCGAAACCTTAAGCGGGTCAGTTGCTGGGATCTTCAGCAGTTTTATCTATGCAACAAAAGAATTGCTGAGTACGATCTTCATCATCTCGATTATTGTGGCAATGAGCCGTGTTCTGATCAGAACAGGCATTAATGAGGTCATGGTAACACCCGTCACCCGGTTTATCCGTTCTCCTCAGGTCGCGTATTGGGGTATCGGATTGATCATGATGGTAGTATCACTATTTTTCTGGCCATCCCCAGCCGTAGCACTCGTCGGTGCAGTACTGCTTCCTGTAGCCGTGCGTGTAGGTCTTCCTCCGATTGGAGCTGCTATTGCCATGAACCTGTTCGGACATGGGATTGCACTGTCGGGGGATTACATTATTCAGGGAGCTCCCAAACTTACAGCTGATGCGGCGGGTATACCGGTTACTTCCGTCATGACGGCCAGCATACCTCTGGTCATCGTCATGGGAACGGTATCTACACTTACAGCCTTCTGGATGCTGCGCAAAGAGATGAAATCAGGTTCACCTGCTCATTCCCCAAACGTTATATCAGGTACCATGAGCACGGAACCTTCTTCCTCATCAGAGGCTGTGTCTACTTCTCAACCAGGCAATTTGTCTGTTGAACGTCAAGCAATTTCACTCCGTTTGCAAAAAGCATTCGCTCTGCTTATCCCTCTGTTATTCGCAGTTGATGTGATTCTGATGTTTGTATTGAAGTTGCAAGGCGGCGACGCAACAGCTCTGATTGGCGGAACCGCTGTGGTTATATTGATCGCTGTCACCCTTGCCGCACATCGTCATGCCGGACCAGAGGAAACGACCAATTATTTAATAGAAGGATTTCAGTTTGGTTTCAAGGTGTTTGGACCGGTTATTCCTATAGCTGCATTTTTTTATCTGGGAGATGCTGCGATTACGGAGTTGTTCATCACCCCTCTTCCTGAAGGTTCACACGGGATCGTGAATGACCTGGGGGTCGCACTTGCTGGGCTGGTGCCATTAAATGATACGGTGGGCGCCATTACAATGACGGTGACCGGAGCAGTGACCGGAATGGATGGTTCGGGGTTCTCGGGGATATCCCTGGTTGGCTCGATTGCGTCCATGTTTGCAGGATCGGCAGATTCCGCACCTGTGCTGACAGCATTAGGTCAGGTTGCAGCTATATGGGTGGGTGGTGGAACCTTGATTCCATGGGCATTGATTCCTGCTGCTGCAATCTGCGGCGTCAATCCTTTTGAACTTGCAAGACGCAACCTGAAGCCTGTACTGCTGGGACTCACGGTAACAACAATTGTAGCCATCTTTCTAATCTGACCAAAAGTTATGCTAAACCGTTTAAAAAGACGTGCGTGAACGTGCCCAGTTCCAGAGATCTTCTCGCTGCATCTCGGCCAGATGCAGCATGTCCACATATGGATCTCCCTGTAATCCAAGAACAGAAGCAAATGCAGGCTCCGTCTTCCACCCTGCCTGTTTCAGTCTGCGGATCTCACGGTGTCCCGCGTCTCCCCACAGTTGCAACAATCTCCACTCTACGATCATATGTAGGTATGCATTCTGCCTGTTAACTGGCACGGATTGGGCAAAAATCTCCACAGGCCAATGTCCCACTTGCAAATTACAAGTCACATAAGGACGTTGGTCTGGAAGATCCCCACCACGTACACATTGAAATTCAGCAACGGCTCCGATTCGATCGTATATCTCGGCTTCAAACATATCCAGATCCTCTGCATAACACAGCAGATCCAGATCACTGCCCGGAAGATCAATATCAATCGGTACCGTTCCTGCTGGATATGGGTGATAGTCAGCTAATATATCGAGCAATCCACTGCACTGCAACACATGATAGGCGTCCTGCTGACGTGCATTACCCGAAGCCAGATGTGCCATTACTTCTGCGGTAGTACTCATCTCCCCGCCTTGGGCCACAGTTAGTTCGTGCCTCCTGTAATGACCTGTTTCACACGTCCCACTTGACCGCTCGTCAGTCGTACTTTAATTCCGTGTGGATGCGTAGGTGACTTGGTTAACAGATCCTTCACAATGCCACGTGTCAGCTTTCCTGTAGCTTGGTCCTGCTTCAGCACAATGTCCACTTCCAGACCTGGTTTAATATTTACACGTTGTTGTCCATTCATTATGTTCGCTCTCCTCTATGTCGTGATTCATACCATGTATACTATATAACCCTTAAACACAAAGCTCCATCTATTGTAGACGTTTTGGTTTCAAAACAAAAGGGACATGGCAATAACCTCCTAAGGATAATTCCATGACTGATATGAAGACCAAGATAAAGAAACCGCAGGTCTCTTCATCTGAGACCTACGGTTTCTATTTGGATTGGCCATGTTCAGGGCTGCACATGCTTCAGAATAGACGAAGGCGAAGTTCCATCCTTCGCAGCTTCGCGTGCCTTCACAGCAAGCAGCTCAGACACCGTCACGAATTGATATCCCTGCTGCTGCAACTTCGGCAAGATTGTTTTGAGCGCAGCTACCGTATGGGACTTGCCTTCCACTTTATCGTGGAAGAGTACAATATCCCCATTACGCGCATTATTCAGTACTTTTTTAACAATGGCCGATACACCTGGAGAAGCCCAGTCCCGTGTATCCTGATGCCAGGACCAGAGTACAATGGTATACCCTTTTTGTTTGGCAGCCTGGATGACCATGTCATTGTAATAGCCGCCCGGTGGCCTGAACAACAGGGGACGCTCCGCGCCTGCTTGAATGATGGAACTTTCTGCTTCGTTCATATCCTTCATGTACTTGTCCGCACTAGTTGATCGAACTGCATACGTGTGCGCATACGTATGATTGGCGATTTCATGCCCTTCGAGCTGTTCCTGCTTAATCAGTTTAGGAAATTTATCTGCCCATTTGCCAAGTACAAAAAAAGTTCCTTTAGCATGATACTGCTGTAACAAAGCCAGGATCTGCGGAGTCTGAATCGGATCTGGCCCATCATCAAAGGTAAGGGCGATGAGTTTATCCTGTGTGGGAACTTCCCACACAATCTCTCCTCGTTCCTCATAATACTGACGGTTCTTCTGTACAGGCTTTGCATAGGCAGAACTGCTACCCAGCAAAATAATTAGCGTGAACATTCCGATGACTCGGGCTGCCTTCAGGTTCATGTGGTGTCCTCACTTTGTCTTCATACGTAAACTCCCTGTTAGCATTTCCCGATTCACCCGAACTCATTAACGAAAGATCTGATCCACGACTGCAATTTCCTCAGCAGT
This sequence comes from Paenibacillus sp. SRL342, assembly GCF_984798905.1. Classification (NCBI taxonomy): domain Bacteria; kingdom Bacillati; phylum Bacillota; class Bacilli; order Caryophanales; family Paenibacillaceae; genus Paenibacillus; species Paenibacillus sp. SRL342. The sequence goes on along the minus strand of NZ_OZ481790.1, from coordinate 2,368,644 downwards.
TAATTCCACATTTAATGTTTGCAGATTGTTAATGACCTGCTCAGGTCGCTTGGCACCCGGAATCAATGCATCAATAGAAGGCTGAGTCAGGTACCAGGCCAGAACCAGATGGGCGACCTCAACATCCTTGGATTGTGCTATGCTGCGCAGTTGCTCAACTTTATCGAGATTGTCAATGAAAGCTTCACCTGTGAACAGCGGGTTCTTTGCCCGTCCATCCTGAAAAGTTGTATTGCGATTATATTTCCCGCCCAGCAGTCCCGCTGCCAGAGGGAAGTAAGGAACAAAAGAAATGTTATGCTCAGCCGTATACGGCAACAGCTCTTTCTCCGCATCTCTTTTGAACAGATTATATTCAGATTGCAGTACGTCTACATGCCCGTCCTTGTTGGCTTCACGCAACTGATCGATGGAGAAGTTGGATACACCAATGGCACGAATTTTGCCAGCGTCTTTCAATTGTTTTAACGTATCTACCGCTTCATCCTTAGGTGTAAGTTCATCCGGAAAGTGGATGTAGAACAGATCAATGTAATCGGTTTGCAGACGTTTCAACGCCTCATCCACGGATGTTTTCAGAAAAGCAGGTGAGTTATCTATGACAATTTTGCCATCCACTAATTTATGAGCTGCCTTGGTTGCAATGATGGTATTCTGCCGCTGACCGGTTTCCTTCAGTACTTCACCAATCAGTCGTTCGGAATGCTCCGGTCCATAGATGTACGCCGTATCCACAAAGTTAATACCTTGTTTCAAAGCTGTACGAACCACTTCCTTACCTGTCTCATCATTCAGCATGTCCGGATATATATTATGTCCGCCTACTGCATTCGCACCCAATCCAATGGGATTCACGATCAGATCCGTCTTGCCCAACCGAATTTGTTGTTCTGCCATGTCTCATCTCTCCTTCACTGATCGAATAAGTACAATTTAGTTGTAACGTCTTTCTTGTCCCATATTATATCAAACCATTTAGCATATTTAAAATATCGGATTTATCGGATTAGGTATTTTTCAGCGCAGTTGCTTCCACGTCGTTAATAAACCGGCGCAGTTTCGCAGCCACATCACGGGTGATTTCGCCGTTTTCATACAGTTGTTGCACTGTATTGCGCTGTTCCTGAATCGCCACCATCTGCAACTCCAATTTCTCCTGATTAAACGGATCTTCCGTTTTACCCTGGTTCCAGGTGCGCAATTTGGCAATTACACGCTCATACTTGGCAATGACCGACAGTGCGACGACTCGATTCCCATCATTCATATGAGCACGAATGGCCTTAATTGCCGCTTCGGAGGTCCGTAGCTTCACCTGACGGAACAGTTCTGCATTTTCAAGCATGAATGGTTGATTCGGCTTCTGGGACCGGTTGGTGAACAGATGTCCTAACACACGCCCGATCTCGCTGATCGACGTCATGAACTGAGTGTTTGCGCGATTCGCCAGCATCATTTCCTTGCGATCCAGCCAGCTATCACATTTGAAGGCCGCATCAGAAGCAATTGCATTTTCGTCCAGCATTACTTCAACTTCTTTACGCTCCGCCCGGGTGGCGATCAGGTTAATAGCCGTTTCTTGTTTCTGAATATCTTTGCGTTTACCGGCGGTGAGCTGACCTGCGGCCTGCCTGATGTATTTGGACAGATCTGAGACGACCGCGAGAGCCGCAGCTTTGTTCTCATCGTTCATTTCGGATTTGACAGCTCGTATTGCCGCATTCAGCATAATGTCATGTGCTTTTCGTTCTGACTTCTGCGGGGTTTCTTCTGTGGATTTCCCATCGTCCTTGGCCAGAACTGGAAGAAACACACTCGCCGCAATCAGAGAGAAGAGGATAACCCCTGCCGCCAGGAAAATAATCAGATCCCGTTCAGGGAAAGGTGATCCATCCTGAAGCACATAAGGAATGGAGAACGCACCCGCCAATGTTACAGCCCCCCGCACCCCAGAGAGGGAAATGATCGTAATATCCTTGAATCTGGGCCTGCCAATAGAGGATTTGGTACGAAGCAATTCATTCCCTTGCCAGAACAGATAGATCCAGAGGAAGCGCAGAACCAGCAGTAACACCGAGATCAAGCACACATATCCCAACACCTGCAGATTATTAAACGAAACATTTTCAAAAATGGTACTCAGCACATCCGGTACCTGTACACCCAAAATAACAAACACAAGGCCATTTAGTATAAATAAAATGACTGACCATGTGCTCGCAGATACCACCTGCATTTTCAACTGAACCGATTCAGCGCGGTCACGCTCAATGGCGTGGATAATACCGCCTGCCACTACCGCAAGAATACCTGATACTCCAATTTCTTCACTCACCAGATAGATGATAAATGGCGTCAGGATTTGCAGCAACATGTGAATGGTCACATCTTCCATGCCCAGTCTACGGATCCATACCCCGAGCCTGATTAACAGAAAAGATAACAATGCCCCGACAAGAAGTCCGCCAATCGCAATCAGAATAAAACTGAAGGTTGCCTGCGCCAGGGAAAACACACCTGTAACCGTGGCTGCAATCGCGAATTTGAAGGCCACGAGGCCGGATGCATCATTCATTAATGCTTCACCTTCAAGAAGCCTATGTATGCCTTTGGGCAAATGTACCCGCCCTGCCATGGCGCCAACGGCAACAGCGTCTGTCGGCGACAGTATGGCTGCAAGAGCAAAAGCAGCAGGTAACGGAATCGAAGGAATCAGCCAGTGAATGGCATATCCCGCCACGACCACCGTCACGAATACAAGCCCCAGCGCAAGCAGAAGTATAGGTGCACGCAAATTCCATAATTCATTCCTTGGTGTTCGCTTACCGTCGTTGTATAACAAAGGTGCGATGAACAGCACAAAGAACAATTCCGGATTCAACGGCAGATGAACACCTGCAGGAAGCAAAGCTATAGCTACACCAAGCACGATTTGAATGAGCGGAACGGGAATAAAGGGTACAAACCGGTTTAAAATATTGGATAAACCGATCAGGACCAGTAAGACAAGTACGGCAATAAATATTTCCATGATGACAGTCCCTTTCCGCTATAGAAGTGGTGAAACCTTTGTTGTATAGGTTTATTTTAACATAATCCAGACTTTGTTATAAAAATATTGTCATATTCATATAACCCATTTAACTGCTCTCAAACTAGTTTATATAATTGAAACTAATCATTTACACGACAACGGAGAGGACAGAAAAAACCTGAAAAAGCGAAGCGCTCGCCTTTATCCCCGGATTTTCCCCTTCGGAAAAGGGAATCAAAAAATCTGGGGATAACAGCGATTGGAAGGTTATTCTGTCATCGTAGTGTCAGTGTAAATAATTTTTAGTTCAACTTATATAGATTAAAGATTTCTGATGGATTCTGTATATAAGATGTTACAATATGCTCAGGACAATACCCGTTTGGAAAGGAACTTGCATCTATGGCATTTGGAATTATACGACAGGAGCTCGCTGCGTGGAAGGAACAAGTGGCTCGTGGTGAGATTGCGTACCTCACTCATTTCTGGATTGACAACCGATTCCCCGGTATCACCAGTGTCACCAAAGTTGGCTGTGCAGATCTGGAACGTCTCGAGCGTTGGTGCAATGATCATGGGCTGAACCCACGATACATTCATCGGCGGCAGCCATTCCCCCACTTTGACCTGATGGGCAGCAAACAAAAAGAAGTTTTGATCCAGGAAGGCTTTACGGATCATGTGGTTCGCTTTCATTTGTAACCAACTCAAAAACGCCAGTCTTCAAGGTTCATCCCCCCGCAATTAGGGACGAACTCATGAGGACTGACGTATTCAAGGAATCAAGTCATATATGGACTATCGGTGGATCTGCTCAAACGACTTCATGTTCTCCAGCAGTTTCAGTTCAATTTTCTTCAGCATGCCAAACATCTGCTGTTGCTCCTCTTCGGAAAGTGCTTGCAACAATTCCCACGTCATTCGGCCGCGATTCGCATTAAGTGTCTTGGCAAGCTGCACGCCTTCATCCGTTAAGGACAGCCACACAATTCTCCGATCTTCTTCACTGCGCACCCGCTGGATCAACCCTTCCGTCTCCAGTTGATTCAGTACAATGGTGGTTGCGCCGGAAGACAAACTGAGTTGTCTGGCCACATCAACCGCCATGCAGCGTTTTTCACGTAAAATCATGCCCAATATATGACTTTTTGTCGGATTCAGTTTACAGTTGGTTTCGTTCTTCTGCTGCTGATCCAATACTTTATTTTTATATCTGAAGAAGGCCTCCAACAATTGATCCACATTTGCCAATTGAGAGTTTCGCTCCGTATCCGGGCTCATAAACGTTCCTCCGCCTTTCATCATAACCTACCTTATATTGTAACATATTTACACTATGATGTTTGTGAAAAATGCGCTTGTATCCGACACCCTATCGTTGACTGCAAGACTCTTGTTTTATTTTGGTTTTCACCTATTGCATTATGGCAACGGGATTGTTTATAATAACCTATATCTAAAGTTACTTTTAGTTACTTAATGATTTTAATAAATCTGTTGTTATAAAGTAAATAAAGCATCACCATTATACTGCAAGGGACTTATGCACATGAATCAGAATACACAATCTCAACTCAAAACAGATGTTTGCATCGTCGGCGCTGGACCTGGCGGTGCTTTGCTTTCTTATTTACTGAATCAAAAAGGAATTTCCACGATGCTCATTGAGCGGCAGCCCCATCTGCACAAGTCGTTTCGCGGGGAGTTGCTCAATGTGGACGGCGAAGCCATTTTAAATAAACACGACCTCTATTCCCTCATTCAGCAACGCGGAGCGCTGCTCTTGGAGCAGATTCAGTATTGGGAAAATGGGCAGATTATTCATACGGTATCACCGGGCTATGGAGAATCTCATGTTGGTATTCATGTACCCCAAGATCATCTCCTGGAAGCCATCGTGTCGCATGCTCAGCAGCACAGTTCATATGAACAAGTACTGTTCAATACGATTATGACCGGTTTGTTACGAGACAAGAACGGCCAGGTCGTGGGTATTAACATTCGGAAGAACGGCGTTCCTGCCTCCATTGAGGCATCTGTTATTGTGGGTGCTGATGGCAGATACTCTGCTGTACGTAAACATTCCGGTATGACCCCGGAGATTCGCAAGCACGGGTATGATCTGCTCTGGGCGCGCATTCCGGCACCCGTAGGCTGGGAACCCGCTGTTCGAATGGCCAGCATGGATGGTCAACAGCTCGCCCTGTTCTCACAGTTCGGCGGTTATGTTCAGATTGGATGGAACATTCCCGAGGGGGCTTACTCCAAGCTGCGAGAGCAGCCGATTGCTCCTTTTGTAGATAAACTTGTATCTGCTTTTCCTTGCCTGTCTGATTCAGTAGCAGCCAACATCCAGAGCTGGAGTGATTTTGTTCTGTTATCTGTTGAAAGCAGCTATTGCAAGTCGTGGGCACAGGACAATGTTGTACTCATCGGTGATGCCGCTCATACCATGACACCAACCGGTGCGTTTGGACTTAATGCTGCGCTCGAAGATGCGGATGTGCTCTCCGAATTACTTGTCCAAATGGCTGCAGATCAATTCCGTTCCACTGCACAACTTCAGGAACTTCAGACGATTCGCGGTGCAAAGGTACAGCAGCAACTTGCTCGGCAAGTGGAGATGGAATCCTCTTTCCAACAGCGTTATGAATCCTTTCTCTAAACCCAGTTAATACGGATTAAATGCCTATATGCCCAAACAGCCGATCACTCCCTCATAGAGAAGAATCGGCTGTTTGGCTTGTTGGTTTATCTTTTTTATGTAATTCCGTATCCTTCTTCATTTTCGTTTGCGTGGAGCAAACGTGTCTTCTCTGGGTGCTTCTTGTACAGTATCGACGTCCTTCGGATAGGATGAGATGTTATCTTTTTCATATACTGCTTTCTCCAGATTGCTTAAGCGGCGCAATACTTGTTTGCTTTTACGAACGATATATACAATACCAATAATCAGCAGGATCAACATCAGAATGAATATGACCATCTCGGGATAAAAGACAAATGACATGAATCCACCTCCTTTTGAAAACGATTTCTTTCTATCATTCTACCCTTAACGATCCAAGATGTGAACCCGATGGGAAGTACCACTTGTGGACTAAGGACAAAACTACCTTGACACGACGACATGATCTCACCTGCTGCAAAAGTAAAAAAGGTGGCATCCCTGTTCAGGATCACCACCTTGAACCTCGAATAAGATTCGAAGTCTATTCTTATTATTTTATCCTTCTCTGCCGTTCATGGCACTAACTCGAAGTTCTTTCAGAGGCAGAGACGACTGCTCTGGATGACGAAGCCTTACTGTTCGACTCTCACCAGGGAGCAGATCGAAATAATTGTCACTGAATCGGACACGCCCAAGGGGAAGCTCCAGCTTCACCAATCGTGCAATCGCTCCACTGGCCGTAACCGTGACAGACTGCTCCTCTTCGTTCACATGTACGCTCAATTGCGACTCTGGCAACGTCACATCCTTGGGATCACGCAAGAAGTATCGATTGCTCGGTGCCGCAAACCCTTCAGATACCAACTCAACCATTACTTCCTCCGCACGTCTGCCCTGTAACACCTCTACTTCAGTTAATTCAGCAATACACCGTGAGGATTGGGATGTTACCTCAACAGCATGTGAGCTGGAGTAGATCTTCTCTCCATTCAATGCATAGACATTGAGTCGAAGCTCCCCCTTCAAGACGTCACATGTATCGTTCACAACCCACAACGCAAGCGGCTCCCCCGGCTCATGCTCCAGTGACAACAGGACAGGATGAAAGAATATTTTCCCATAATAAAAAGATGCCTTCGGCAGCAGTTCATAATCAATCATGGACCAACTTGTCCCTGGCCAACTGTCATTCAATTGCCACACAAGCGCACCGCTGTTACGGTGATTAATACGTCGGAAATGTTCAATTCCATAGCGCAATCCTTCTGCTTGAGTCAGCATGGAATAGTTCATGTATTCCTCTATATTTTGCGGAATCCCTGTATAACCCTCCATTAGCAAAATGCCTTTCTGGTGATTGGTATCCTTGTTACGATAGGCCATCTCCGGACTACCCCAGTAAAACTGCCCTGCAGGCATATTTTTCTCCAGCGTGTAACGATTGGCCGAGGCATGCATGCCAAATTCACTGCTGAACAACGCATGATCGTTTTTGTAATTTTTGAACGTTACACCTTCAATACTGTAGTCCAGCAACGGCGGCTCTCCATGCTTCCTTGGATAGACCGAACCATGCCATACCTGCCAGTTGTGACGATCCCCCACATCCGGGTCATTCGCATCCTGACCGTTGCTGTCCCCGAACGGCGAAGAAGGCCAGTACGGACGAGACAAATCCAAGCGCTCCAGCACTTCAGGGATTAGCTCATGATATATCTGTTCGCCGTAGAACGGACTGGTAATATCTCCACTCGCCGACTTCATATCATAGAGCCAATCAATCTCGTTATTCCCACACCAGATGGCAAGCGAGGCACGGTTACGCAGGCGCAGGACATTGTTTTCTACCTCTTGCCGTACATTATCCATGAAATCACGATTGAAATCCGGGAACAATGCGTTCGCGAATGCAAAATCCTGCCACACCAGCACCCCTTGCCGATCACACTCATCGTAGAAGACATCCTTCTCATATATACCACCAGCCCATACACGCAGCATGTTCATATGACCTTCCACCGACAGCTCCACAAGCTCACGATACCGGGAGTTTGGGATGGCACCAATCAGATGATCAGCCGGAATCCAATTTGCACCCTTGGCGTATACTTTGACTCCGTTCAGAATAAAAGTAAATGCATCCTCACCCTGTTCATTGTGAAGAGCCAGCTCTATCGTTCGTAACCCATAAGGCTCGTTATAACGATCCACCTCAACGCCATCGGCGTATAATGTAACCTCCAGGGTATACAGATACGGCTCACCCAGATCATGAGTCCACCATAACTGAGGTGACGTAACGTTTAATGTGGTATCTGCCTTACCACCTTCTAGAGGTAGTTCAGTGGCACATGCCACTTCGTGTCCGCTCCGATCCAACAGACGAATATTACAGGTCGCAACCACAGCCTGCTCACGTTTCTGTCTGCTACGGTAAGACAAGACCGACTTCACATCCGCCGTGACGCGTAATACAGCAAGCTCTGAACTGACTGATTCCGTACGAGCATACACACTTTCCAGCTTGGCGATTGTTCGTTTTTCCAGCCGTACAGCACCCCAGATCCCCACCGTAACCATACGTGGACCCCAGTCCCAGCCAAAGTTCATCGCTGCTTTGCGCAACCATGGTCGTTCCTTCGTATACGAGGACCAGTCGAAGGTTTCTTTGTCCCGGTGATGCAGGTGAAGCGGATCAAACTTGACAGCAATCGCATTCCAGCCGCTGCGTACCAGAGACGTTACATTAAACGTATGTGACATAAGCATATTGGCCGTTTTCCCAACTTCATGGCCATTGACATATACCGTTGCAAACGTATCCAATCCTTCGAACACCAATTCAAAGTGCTCCTCGGTCTCTGCATCTTTCACCAGATTGAAGGTTGTGCGGTACCACCATTCCTTTTGCTCAATCCAGCGACTTTTGGCATCATTATGTCCGTAATAGGGCGGATCAATGATACTGCGTTCAACCAGTGCAGCGTGTACATCGCCAGGCACTTCAGCCCCAATCCAGAAACGGTCATCCAGTGCAGCAGCTGCCACATCCATTGCCCGCTTCTCTCCAACTTCAAAATGCTGTATCTTCCATTGTCCCGATAAATCCTGACTTGAACTATGGGTCTTCATCAGTATGCCCTCACTCTCCAATATCTCTGAGTAATACCATATCGAAAACGTTTGCAGAAATGCAAGACATGTTTCCCAATCTCCTCATTTCTAACTTCCCGAAGGCTTAAACGACATTGCCTCCTCGCGATATTCACTCGGGGTTTTGCCCGTATGTTTTTTGAACAGCCTGCTAAAATATTTCACGTCCTCGTAACCGCTGATGGCAGCGACTTCACTGACCTTCGCTGGAGACACCGCGAGCATATCCATCGCTCTTCGTATACGCATATCGGTGACAAAATCTCCGAAGGTCACACCCATTTCTTTTTTAAACAGCTCACTGAGGTGACCCGGATGCAAATGAACATGTCCAGCTACCTGCTGCAGATTAATATCCTGCGCCAATGAAGATTCAATATAACCGATAGCCCTCTGCACATGGGCAGCCTGTCCCTGACCCATTCGGCTATGATAGACATGCATCAGACCATACAGATGATGGAACAGCATATCCCCGAGGTCACCGGCTTCAGCATCCGGTTCCGGCAACCAGGGCTCAAGCCTTGCGGGTTCTTCATGCCCTGTGGCTCGCATTGTGCGAGTCAGCCAGCGATGACCTGCAATGACGGCTGAGTGCAAACAAGCACTGAACGATTCTGGTGTGACCTCCGGTTCCGTAACAAGATTAGCCACAAGTTCCCGCGTCCATGTCGTTAACGTGACTGAATCATTATCCAGCAATATTGTACCAAGTCTGGTCTCCTCTTCGTGCGTAAGTACAGTTTTACCACCTTGACGATCCTGAACGTGCTCATAATGCCATACTTTGTAATTCATCAAACCCCGATATCGGAATGCAGCTGAAGCAGTTCTGTAGCTTTCGTGCAGATCTGCATATCCACGCACAGGCAGACCTACGGCTGCGCGTAGGGTGCACTTCAGTAATTGCTCCACCCGACGTAATGCACTCTCCAGCCTGAACGTATTTTCATGTTCCACAGGCGGCCATGAAACTACACAAATAATTTGCTGTTTCTCTACATGAGCAATGGCACCAGGTAACATATCCTCCAGGGTATTCTGCACCGCAAATCGTAATAGCGCATCCGAGGATCGATCCCAACCCTCTGCTCGAAGAATAATGACTTGTCTGAGAATCTGTTCATCATCAAGGCCACCAACCCCTGCCTCTTTTCCAGCATCAGATCGCAAGAATGAAGGAAAATAGCCCGAAGCGGTGTCACCATCAATGATCCATCCAGCAAATAACCGCTCCCGATTCTCCCGCATAAGCTGGCCCTCTCTGGACTTCTCTGCCCAATGTTCCGTGATTCGCTGTTTGGCCTGTAATACGGTCTTGATGATCTCTTCCGGCTTGCTTGTTTTGAGCAGATAATCTGTGACTCCTTGGCGAATCGCCTGTTGCGCATAAGAAAAGTCATCGTATCCAGACAAAATAATGACCTCCAGCTCAGGTAGCAATCTCAGGCCCTCTTCTGCCAGTTCCAGCCCTGATCTACCTGTCATCCGAATATCCGTCATCAGGATATGCGGACGTTCCTCAGCCATGCGTGTTAACGCCTCCTCTGCCGAAGCAGCAGGTTGAAGAAGTTCAATTCCGAGTTCATGCCAAGCGATAACGCTGGCAAGCCCTGTACGGATAATCACTTCATCATCAACAATTAATAGTCTCATGGCGAACCCTCCAAGATTGGAATGGAAAACGAAATCCGAGTACCTCCCCCAACCCTGCTGTCTACTTCAAGCTGTGCATCCGCTCCATAATGGAGCAGCAACCTCTCATTCACATTGCAGAGCCCATAACCGCCTTGGTTTAGCTGTTTTTCCGGCTGTTTTCCCTTCCATTCCCTAATGCTTATCCTTAATTGTTCCAGCATGTCCGGCTCCATGCCGACACCATCATCCAGCACGAGCACATTCATCCGTTCATTATCCGGGTCCTTGCGAATCATTATGGTGATGGTGCCTACGCCTGCTTTGGGCTGAATGCCATGAATCATGGCGTTCTCAACAAGCGGTTGCAGCAATAGCTTCAGCATCATTCGCTTCTCAAGCGCTGGATCTACGATATAATGCAAAACAAATTGATCAGGGAAACGAATCGACTGCACACGCACATAATGGCGAATATGAGCAATCTCCTGTTCCACAGGGCAGTAATCCTGACCATTGTTTAAACTGATGCGTAGAAAGTCACTCAAGCCCTCAACCATATCCGCGATCCGCTTCTCTTCAGACATCAAGGCAATCCAATGAATTGAAGAGAGCGTGTTATACAGAAAGTGCGGGTTAATCTGCGCCTGAAGCACCCGAAGATCCGCTTCTTTTTTGCGAGCCTCACCTCGAATAACCTCTTCCTTCAATAACTGAATATGTGCACCGAGCAGATTGTAACTCTCCCCAAGCCTGCCAATCTCGTCATCACTTTCAGATCGAAACAAAGGAAGCGGGCGTTCCGGATCAATTCGGGACAGATGTCTGGTAAGCACACGAAGCGGCCTCGTCACACGCCGCACCGTAAACCAGACCAAGCCAGCACTGATCACAGCAGACATGGCAACGGCACACCCCGTTAGAATAAGGATATACCGATTCTCCGACTTGTACTGGTCATAAGAGACTGTTCCAACCAACGTCCACCCCGTCAATTCTTCCGGATAATAGAGCAATGTCCGTTTATCGTCACCACTGCCATACGTGGTGGTTCCGCTACCGCCATCCTGAATTAACGTTGTGACTCCTGGTTCGGCCTGCTCCAGCTTAAGTCCAAGCCGGGATTTGTCCATCGAAGACAGAATCTCTCCAGAACTGCCGATGAGCTCCAGTCTGCCTTGCCCTCTGCCTAATCCCAGAGCGGCCCATCCCTTGGATATGGCCTTCTCATCCAGACTAATGGCTAACCAGCCGATGGGTCGATAATCATGGATACTGCGAATTGGCCGAACCAATGTGATCACATTTTGAATACCCGCGTAATTCTGAACCGGGTATACTCCCGTCCATTGTTTGACTGCTTCACCACTGGGAACAGAGGGATACGAAAGGTTGGATTCATTGGATTCATACCAGGTAGCGGTTGACAATGTAGCATCAAAACCTCCCGGATATATCGCGATGTTGGCGATATATTTCTTGGAAGCCGCCAGATTGGTCATCCTGCCCAGGATATCCACCCGGTCCAGCTCATGATCTTCATTGTGGCTAAGGTACTGCTGGATGTCCCGTTCTCCAATCAGGAAAATGGAGAGATTCTCGGCATCCTGCAGCATATAACGAAGATTTGCTTCCACCTGTTTCAGCGTATCCATGCCGGACAGCTTTGTTTTTTGCTCTGTGATGCGGGAAGAGATCAGAAAGGCGAACAGGCCCAAGGCCAGCAAAGGCACAATCATTGAAGCCGTCACAACGACGGATAGCTTCCTTTGTAACGAAGATGTGAGCCAGCGTGCCAAACGTTTCTCCTCCTCTGGATGCGCTTTCGCTTATCCTTTAACAGCTCCTGCGGTCATGCCTTTCATAACCTGTTCCTGGAATATAAGATACAGAATAATGGTTGGAATGACCGACAGGGTCATGGCAGCAAGCGTTAATCCGTAATCCGTCTGATATCCATCCGCAAAGTTCGCAATGGCCAGCGGTAACGTTTTCAATCCGGTTTTGTTGATGAACACAAGCGCAAATGAAAAGTCATTCCACGCATGCAGGAAACTCAGGATCGTAACCGTGGACAACGCAGGGACGGACATCGGCAGCATAATTCGGGTAAATAGTCCCCACAGGCCTGTTCCATCAATAAAAGCCGCCTCTTCAATGTCACGTGGAACACTTGTCAGATAAGCCGTAAGCACAAAAATTGCCGTAGGCAGTGCAAAAGCCGTATAAGGTAATATTAAGGCCCAGTACGTATTTAACAAGGACATCTGTTTCATTAGAATAAATAAGGGGACAAGTGTACTATGGATCGGAATGAGCATGCCAACAACAAAGAAGGTCATGATTAACCCTTTCCAGCGAAACTGGAAACGAGCCAGGATGAATGAAGCCAGCGCTGCAATAAACAGCGTCAGAATAAGAGACCCCACCGATACGATTAGTGAATTGCCAAAAGCGGTCCCCAGCCTGGAGCTTTCCCATGCATTGCTGAAATTGGCAACATTCCAGTTTTCCGGCAGTCCAAAGGGACGGCTATAGAAATCTTCATTTGTTTTGAATGCACTAATTACGAGCCAGTAGAACGGATACAATGTTAAAATACCATAGACCGTTAGCAGCGTCCAAACAATTCCGCTACGTAGGCGACGAATCGGATGGCCCGAGCTGCTTCGTGGTGATGGCATGGATACAGGTGTCACGCGCATGATAGCCCCTCCTCTCTATTGATTCTCTTTTCGTTTGCGACTGGTTAACCACTGGCTTGTTCCGATCAGCAGTAACGAGATCAGTACGATGGTTGTTGAGATCGCACTACCAAAACCATATCGGTATGTTGTAAAGGTTGAATTGTACATATACGTTGCAAGCAGTTCCGTCGCATGTGCCGGACCACCCTTGGTCATGATGTAGACCAGATCGAATGATTTCAGACTACCCGAAATACATAGAATGATCGCAACCTGAACCGTACCCCAGATCATGGGCAATGAGACCGATACCAGCTTCCGGATTCCTGAAGCACCGTCTATTTTGGCAGCATCATGAATCTCGCCGGGAATATTTTGCAGTGCCGAGATAAAGATAATCAGATACAACCCAACAAAGCTCCAGAGCAGCGGTGGTACCAATGAGAAAATGGCAATCTTGTCATCGGACAGCCATTGCAGCTTCCAACTTTCCAGCCCCAGGGCGTCCAGCAGAAAGTTCAATATCCCGATCTGCGGATGATAGATATACTGCCAGATCATACCGATAACTACAGTGGATAACACCATCGGCAGAAATACGGCTGAGCGCAGAAACCGCTGTAATGGATTGCTTTTGTGTAAGATGACCGCCAGCATCAGCGCTAACGGAATCTGTCCAAACACCGATGCCAATACAAAAATAACGTTATTTTTCAGTGCCCGCCAAAACACAGGATCATGCCAGATCTCCACGTAATTATCCATACCAATGTATTTCGATGCGCCGATGCCGGACCAGTTGAAGAAACCGTAGTATGCCGACCATACGACCGGTACAAATACAAACAATGCATAAATGATGACTGCCGGGGCCAGCCCCAGCATAATAAAACGCCGACTTCGCAGTGCGTTCATCTGTTCACTTCCCCTCCTTGAATGCCTTTCTCAACTTGCAACTGACTATCTTATCCATACTTAAAACCCCTCCCCTGCCGGGAAGGGGTTTTAACGAATGGTTACTGACTAACTGCATTGGCTTGAGCCGCCTGAATTTTAGCTGCAATGTCTTCGGCCTTACCGCCCATAAGCAACTCTTGCAATGCATTATTAATAACCTCAACCGTTGCCGATCCCAGCTTGGAATCGTATACTGGCGTGATTTTCACTTCCTGCATCAGATCATATAATTCAACGAACAATGGATGTGCCTTGGTTTTGTCCAGATCAATCTTGTAACTCACCAATGTGCTGCTATCCAATGTGGCCTTCTGACCATCAGGTCCTGCCAGCGCGTAGAACAGCTCCATTGCTGCCTCTTTTTGTGCACCGCTCAGCTTTTTACTTACACCCAACCCGGTTCCTACTACACCGGATGTTGTTCTTGGTTCACCCTGACCTCCGTCCACTGGAGGAAGAATCGTAATATGGGTGTTGTTCAACACCTCTTCAGGTGCATTGTTCACCAGATTTGCCAAGGCCCATCCGCCGTTCATGACCATCGCTGCCTTACCTTGGAAATAAAGCTGCATCATCTGTGTCTCATCGATACTATTGAATCCATCCTGGAATGCCTTGGTGTTGCCAAGCTCCTGCATCTTGTTCAAGGCTTCAATAAATTGCGGATCGGTAAAGCTTGCACCCTCTTGTGCTGTCGCTTTCAGGAACCAGTCCGTGTCGGTAATCCGATCAGCCAGTGTACTGAATATCGTTGATTGAGCTACCCAGTTGGCTTTGTTGCCAAGTGCCATGGGAATGACTTTATTTTGATTAAAAGTAGCAATCGCTTGTTCCAGTTCCGCCCATGTCTCAGGCACTTTTACGTTGTACTGCTTGAAAAGAGCTTCATTGTAATAGATGAAGGAACTCGGCGCCAGATTCATGGGCACGGAGTAGATATTCCCGTCCACAGTGTATCCATCCAGTGCATTCGGGATAAAGTTGTCTTTCCACTCCGGCTTTGCGTCCAGCTCTGCATTAATGGGCTGTAACAGGTCACCTTTCACAAATTCCTTGGTCATGGCATCCGGCCACATCACGAACAGATCTGGCATCTCGTTAGCAGCTGCCACCGTACGAAGCCGGGTTTTGAGACCATCTGTTGGCAGACCTTCATCCACAACTTCAATATCTGGATGCGCCGCGCGAAAATCTTCAATTATTTTGCGCATCGCAACCGCCTTTGCATCCTGTCCGGTCCAGTTGTGCCAGAGTGTGACGGTTACTTTGTCATTGCCGCTGCCTCCTTCTGAAGTGTCTCCGCCAGCACAGCCAGCCAGAATAATGGAGAACAATGTTATTGCCAGGAAACCCGAAAGCCATTTTTTCAACATCTCTATAATCCCCCTCGGCGATTTGAATACACTTATTGTAAATGGTAACGCTATCATACCGTAAGGTGACGATCCACGGATGCAGGGGTGAAAAATATCGGTTCCCCTGTTTGGAATTTACTTTGCTGGCTTATTGTTCATAACATATAAAAAGAGCCCTCACAATGAGAGCTCTTTCTTGTTGCAGCCGTCGGTAGCTTCACCCCAGGCTATATATATTGAATAAGTGCTAAATCGTATTAAATATGGATTGCGTATTATTGGATACTGTTCTTCACCAGTTCTGCAAAAGCTTCGGACCCTTGCGTAGTGAGATGTACGCCATCTTTTTCAAAATATTCGTCATGTCCCTCACTTGCACTGTTCCAGTCAATCAACGAGACATTGGTGTATTTGGATGCTGCCTCATTCAACGCCCTGTTCACCGTTCGTTCCCACGGACGAGGTACGCGCACAGTAACCAGATATACCCGATCCTCATCCTTCAGATAATCAAGCACAGCATTCAAGTTTTTGGAGTTAAAGGAACCATTCGTCCCGAGCTCCAGCACCACTTTGCTGCCCATTTGGTTATTTTGCTTCAGACCTTCCAATACATCGCCTGCCTGCCACATCTGACGACCGACATGTCCGTCCACATACACTCCCGATATACTTTGCTCCAAGTACGGTTTTGCATCCAAAATCACCGAATCTCCAATGACGGTATAATGAACCTTGCCATCCTGGGCAGGAGGAGCCGTTTCTTCATTGTCCTGAGATGAATCAGGTGTGTCATCCGCATGATCTGTATCATCGAATTGATTCGCCCCGGCGTCATCCGGTATATCATTCTCGTTCGTCACGGATTCATCAGCCGGCTTATCTTCAGACTGACCGTCCTTGCCAGGATTCACTGAATTGTCTTGTTCGTCAGGTTTTGAATCTGGTGCAGGCTCTCCTGTTGGCTTCTCATTTTTCCCCGGATCATCTTTCGTTCCTGCTTCCAGTTTATGGGTATGAGCATCGTTCTTTTGGCCAGAGCCTGACGTTGCTGTAATAGCTGGCAACACATCCTGTCCCTGTTCCTCCGCTACGGAATTCTCTCCATTCAATGTGTTGGACATCGATACCGAATGGGAGTCGGAGTTCGCTGCATGTGAGACCATCATCTGAGATACCGTATAGGACAACAGCAGAATCGTCATCAACAGACCTGCACGCTTCCACCATACGTTACGTATACCGATCGATGACCGCCCTCTTCCCCATAATCGGGACCAAGAATCACGGAATCCATTGTACCGAATCGGATTTTCAATATATTTAAGGGACAATGAGGCCAGTACAACCGTTGCAGCAACCTGTAAAATGATTCGTACAGGATGTGCTCCTCCCGTATCCACCGCGGGATTGGTTAGCATAATAACAGGATAATGCCACAGATATAATCCGTAGGATCGCTCTCCGATCCAGCGTAATGGCTTCGCGCCAATGATACGTGCCAGGAGAGACGATGGGTGAGCCAACACCGCTACCAGCAACGTTGTTGCAATAGCCTGAAGCACCATGCCCCCTTGATACAGAAACGGATCATATTCACTGCTGTTCAGCATCATGTAGATTAACAAAGCAAGCGCAGCAAGTCCCGACACATCGAGCACAAGCCGGTTCATGCCAGACAGAGAGCTCGATAGCTTGCGACTAGGCCACACCACGGCAAGAGCAGCACCAGCAAGCAGTGCAAATGCCCGCGTGTCTGTTCCATAATATACACGGCTCGGGTCCAAATCCGGATTATACATGATGGCCATTGCGCCAGCAGATAATTCAGCTGCGACGACAATGAAAACGACCAGCCATCCCTTTCTTTTGAACACTACGATTGCTGCGATCAGTAGAAGAGGCCATATAAGATAAAATTGCTCTTCCACAGCCAGCGACCAGAAATGTCCAAACGGTGATGGAGGGCCAAAACTTTCGAAATAGGAAACGTTGTGAAAGATATACCACCAATTGCTTATGTATAATACACCCGAAACGATATCACCACGAAGCGCAGCAAGTCGGGATGGGTCTGTACAAGCTAACCAGATCATCACCACAGCTGTCATGGTCAGCATGCCTGGAAGCAAACGCCTTACCCGTCTTACCCAGAAATCACCGAGTGAAATGCGTCCATGTTCCTGCCACTGTGACACGAGAATATCTGTAATTAAATATCCCGAGAGAACAAAGAATATACCTACACCGAGCAGTCCGCCCGGAATAAAATCCAAATTCAGATGATACGCGATTACCGCAAGTACAGCGATGGCTCGCAAGCCGTCAAGTCCGTTCATATGTCTCTTACGATTTAACGATTGTGACATGCATGCCCCTCCTTGTTACTGTGAGTCAACAACATCGGTGTTGGGGGCATAAAGGAACTCCTGATCGTTCTGGTTGTCATTAACATACGTATTGCACCTTCCATCTTTCATTTACAACATTAGAAAAGCCTCTGTTTGAAGCACGATCCGATGATGCTACATTCTGTGTAAATTCTATAATCTTAAAGAAGACGAGTTGCCTGTCCATTAAGTTTAATTATTAAAATATTCTTTATATTCATTCGTGAGTTCACGTTTAGCATTATACGCCCGAAATAAGCCTCATACTTTACAGGAATAGTTACAAACGATTAAACCGATGTAACCTTTCCTGCCAGCTCATATAGCTGTAAAATCATACTCTAATTTTGTCGTTAAATATAGTACTTTTCATCGAGTGGCTAAAATTACCTGTCCCGCTTGCGCAAACCAGCATACCCACGCACACATCGATTGAAACAATTGAATTCATAACAAAAGGCTGCCGACTTGCTCAGCAGCCAATATCCATTATAAACCTATGTCAGACCGGATTGAAAGTTTTGCTCATAATTGCTTCTTCTTGCCTAGGACCCTAGAGGTGGAACGGGTGAATCTTTTCTTCTGTCCGCGCATCCATGATCCGGTATGCTGAACGCCCTGTGTACATTGGGATTTGCAACTTCTCCAGATCAACCATTCCATTCTCTAGAAAGTACTTCTGATCCTGATATCGCTGCAACACTTCCCCTGCAATCCATTCATGGTCACCATATGTCGTAATATCCATAACCTTGCATTCATAGGCAAAATAAGCGTCTGTCAAAATCGGTACACTTACCTTGATTCCTTCCTCATACGGAATGCCGAATCTTGTGAATTTATTCGTATCTCTTCCGCTGAACGTTCCTGCAGCTTGAATCCACTCCGAACGATGACCCGGCAGAAAATGAACACCGAATACGCCACTCTTCTCAATGAGTTCATAGGAGAATGTTTCCTTACGAAGGGAGATGCCATATACGCCTGGTGATGATCCGATGTATGTATGCCATCCAGACGCCATCACATTCTGAACTCCCTCATGACGTGAAGTCACCACCGCTACCATTCCAGGATAAGAATAAAATATGGGTTCTTCTATCGGCTGACGCATCTAATCCCCTCTCTTCTTCGTTATAAACACAACTTTAATTATAAAGTAAAGATGCTGGTTGAAAAAGCGCTTTGCAGAGGATTTCGCTATAAGCAACACACATCAACTATCATGTTATACTGAGATGGTCAATTTCTAAAAATACGATACTGGGAATGTGATAGGATATGGTCAAATCAGTCAAATATACCTCCTAAATAAAGACATTATTCAAATTTAGGAGGTTATAACTTATGTTTAATTCAATCGTGTTAGATCAGTGGGATCGAAAGCCATACTTTGACCACTACTTGAATCAGGTCAGATGTACCTACAGCATAACTGCTAATCTGGATATCACGCTATTGATCACCAAACTCAAGCTTAAAGGATTGAAGTTCTATCCCGCTCTTATTCATATGATCTCTACGGTCGTCAATGCACACAGGGAATTTCGAACCTGTTTTGATGCCGAGGGGAAATTGGGCTACTGGGACGAAATGTCTCCGAGTTATACGATTTTTCATGAGGACAACAAAAGTTTCTCAACGATCTGGACAGCATTCCATGAAGATTTCGAGACGTTCCACAATCGTTATCTGGAAGATATGAAGAATTACAAAGATCACAAACAATTTGTTGCCAAACCCAATGAACCGCCAAATACATTTCCCGTTTCCAGCATTCCCTGGGTGAACTTTACGGGATTTAATCTGAATATTTACAATGAGGGAACCTACTTGTTGCCTATTTTCACGATGGGAAAATATGTTCAACAAAACGATAACGTCTATCTTCCCTTATCTGTTCAGTTACACCACGCCGTGTGTGACGGCTACCATGCTGGCGTTTTATTTAATGAATTGCAATCACTTGCAGATCGATGCCAGGATTGGTGTTAGTTAGCTAAATGACAAAAAGGCATTCCTGACTTCGTAATGGAGTCAGGAATGCCTTTTCTTTTTTACTTTTTCCAAATGCTATTTAATTGCACTTACTGTACCCACAGTTGCTGCATGTTTTGCATCCTTCCACATTCATCAGGGATGCCGAGCCGCATGAAGGGCATAAATCTCTCGATTCGATAAAGCTTTTCTGATCCTCCACTTTGGGATACGTGCTCTCCACTTTGTTCTGTTCTTGTACTGCTCCAGTTTCGTTCTCCTGCACATTGCTCTGTACATGACTTTCCAATGCTTTGGCGACTGCATCAGCAATCGATTCAACCCGGTTGGCTCCGAAGCCAATCGCGCCCGAACCACCGATTCCCTTGAGATGTTTGATCAACAGTTCAACCTTGTGCCCATGATCTCCGTATCGAAGGAACAGAGAGCATACTCGACCGAGTGCTTCAGCCATCGCAAACACGTCCGAGCCCGCTTTGCCCACGTTCAGGAAGATCTCACCCGGCGTTCCCTCCAGATCATTGATCGTAATGTAAGCCATCCCAAATGGCGTATTGATTTTGTATGTCGCACCGCGCAGTACTTGAGGACGGTTTCTGTATTGTTTATCCAGCACTGTAGAAGAGGAAGGGGGTTGCTCGGAAGAATGCGTGCTAACACCATCCTGGCTATTGGAAGTTCTATCACTTGCCTGTACTTCAGCATTATTCGGGTTTTCTATTACAGATACGACTGTCTTCTCTTCAGCTTCCGCCGTGTTCTGATCTTCAGCCTGGGTCGCTTCCTTCTTCGACGTGGACAACACCTGCACATCCCTGCTGCCGTCGCGATATATCGTTACTCCCTTGCAGCCTAGGTCGAAGGCCAGTTCGTACAGCTCAGCCGTGTCCTCCACTGTAAAATCAGCCGGACAGTTTGCCGTTTTCGAGATCGAACTATCCACCCATTGCTGAATGGCAGCCTGCACCCGGATGTGATTTTCAGCCGACAGATCCATCGCCGTTACATAATAATCTGGTAAGGCTTCACCCGGATGTTCATCCAGCCAATCTTGTGCAATCGGTACGAACTGTTCATCATAACCTAGACGGCTTTGACGGAAATACTTGAAGGCGAAATACGGCTCAATACCTGTTGATGTGCCCACCATCGTACCTGTACTTCCCGTTGGCGCTTGTGTGATCAGTGTGACATTTCGAATGCCCTGTTTACGAATGGCCTCTCCCACTTCAGGGTACGTCGCCACCATATTTTTCATGAATCCACTCTTTAAATACGGTTCAGCTTCAAAAGCTGGGAAAGCTCCCTTCTCTGCTGCAATCTCTGCCGATGCCAGATAGGCCTCCTTCGCCATGAATCCATACAGTTTATCCAGAAAAACAAGAGATTCAGGACTGCCGTATCGAATACGCAGCTTAATCATCAGCTCTGCCAGTCCCATCGTGCCAAGCCCAACCCGGCGTTCACGTTGTTGATTCAGTCTATTTTCCTCAAAATGATATGGTGTTGCATCGATGACATTGTCCAAAAATCTAGCCGAGATGCGAGTGGTTTCCGCCAGTTCATCCCATGCCACATCATGATTTGTTTCATCGTAGAATTTGGACAGATTAATGGCAGACAGATTACATACACCCCAGGCAGGCAGACCCTGTTCCGCGCATGGATTAGTACAGATGATCGGGTTAAAGTACCAGCTGTTGGACATCTGGTTATAGTACTCCATGAATACCACACCAGGCTCTGCCGATTTCCAGGCTGATTCAATAATGGTATGCCAGATTTCGCGCGCCTTCAGTGTACGATAGTGCACCACCGAATGACCTGCTGCTTTCCATTGCTGCATATCCCCGTTCCACTCGGTGTCGTAGTCCGGATCGTTCGTATCGGGGAAAACCAAGTCCCAATCTCCATCCTGCTTGACAGCCTCCATAAATGTGTTGCTCACACATACAGACAGATTGGCATTGGTCACCTGCCCCATCGTTTGTTTCACGGTAATAAAATCAAGCACATCCGGATGCCAGTCATTCATCATGAGCATGAGCGCACCACGGCGGCTCCCACCCTGTTCAATCAGTCCAGTCGTATAACTGAACAATCCGCCCCACGATACGGAACCGCTGGATGATCCGTTGACACCTTTCACCACCGCTCGGCGAGGACGCAAAGAGGACAAATTAATGCCAACGCCTCCCCCACGTGCCATAATCTCCGTCATCTCGGTCAAAGTCTTCATGATGCCACCCCGACTGTCTTGCGGAGACGGAATGACATAACAATTGAAAAGTGTCAACTCATCGCTTGCCCCCGCACCGGCAGCAATGCGGCCTCCGGGTACTAACTTCCAATCTTCCAACACGGAGCGGAACTTGGACTCCCACGTTGCCCGCTGATCCGCTGTGGATTCGACAGAAGCCATCGCTTTGGCAAGACGGTCCCACATCTCTTCCGGTGTTTTTTCTATGTTGAGTGTCAATTTCTCCACGTTTGTCTCGATGATCTCTCCGCTTCGAGTCCTTACCTGTACAAGCTGACCCTGACGTTCTATGATTTCGCCCACTTCCTTGGTTGGGAACTTCGGATCATCCTTCGTTAATACCAATACCACATCTCCGACCTTGGCATGATTCGAATCGGCGTCCTTCCAGGCGTATCGGTCCAGAAATATTTTTTCGCTGAGTCCTTCTAATGGGTACGATCGTTGGTTCGATTTCATCGCTACGTTCAACCTCCCGAAATAGATCTCCATTTTCACTATAAGAGTAAATTATGATAAAACACCACATATAGTGATATAAAACCAGTATATTACACCATATATTGATTTTCCATAAGACTTTTATCACAGACTTTATTTTATAGACTCCCCTGCTCGGACAAACTTCTTCACACACCCTCATACGCATGAATACGATATCTGTGAATTTTTTGGCACACAAAAAATCTGGGGATAACAGCGATTGGAAGGTTGTTCTGTCATCGTAGTGTTCGTGCAAATAAACTGTAGTTCAACTTATATAGTTATGAACTGACTCTCATTCGTCCATACTATTACCTACGAATAAAACGTCATCACGTATGGCAGGGGAGGAAACACCATGAACCGGAAAAACCCGCACCACACGAATCAACCTGTAGCCGAGCTGCCCGTTCCGCTGGAATTTGATCGAAGCTGGATTAATCAATTGGAATCACGACTGGATAAAGGAGGTCCTTGGGGGGATTATCGACTCTTCCAACTGGGCATTCAAGCCGAAGAAACCAATCTGATTCCCAATTTTGACGAGATCCAGTGTTTGAAGCATCTACAAGGCCTTACTCCACTTCCTCATCAGATGGACACTGCACGCAGAGTATTATTTGAAATGTCAGGCCGGGCCATTCTCGCCGATGAGGTGGGTCTTGGCAAAACCATTGAAGCCGGTCTCATTCTGAAAGAATATATGGTTCGAGGTCTCGTATCCAAGGTACTCATTCTCGTGCCAGCGTCTCTTGTGCTGCAATGGGTACGGGAGTTGAATTCGAAATTTGGCATCCCTGCTATTGCCCAGAAAAAGGCCTATTCCTGGCAGAATGAAGTGGTTGTTGCTTCCATGGATACAGCCAAACGTGACCCGCACAAAGATATGCTGCTGAATACCGATTACGACATGATCATTATTGACGAGGCTCATAAGCTCAAAAACAAAAAAACAACCAACTATCAATTCATGCTGAAATTGCGCAAAAAGTATTGCCTGCTGCTCACAGCTACACCTGTGCAGAACGATATGAGTGAATTGTTCAATCTGATCAACCTGCTGAAGCCCGGTCAACTGGGTCGTCAGGGTGACTTTGCGGCCAACTTTGTTGTAGACAAGCGGGTTCCGAAAAATCAGGAACAGCTTAAGAACGAGTTATCCAAAGTCATGATTCGTAACCGCCGCGGCGAAGGCCCCGTTCAATTTACCAAACGGAACGTCTCCAACGTGAATCTGCAATTATCGCCCGAAGAACAAGCGCTTTATGATGGTGTGACTTCCTTTGTCAAAGACCAGTACCAGGAAGCTGGCGGCAATCTGAGCAGCATGCTCTCCCTTGTTACATTGCAGCGTGAAGTGTGCAGCAGTCGGGATGCTGTATTTGTGACGCTGGTTAATCTGTCGAAGAAACTTCCGCTGGACTCTCCCCTTCGGGACAAGATTTGGGAACTCGTTGCCCATATTAAAGCGATCAAGGAAAATACCAAAGCCGAGAAAACAATGGAACTGATTCGGAACATGAATGAAAAAGTAATCATCTTCACCGAATACCGGGCCACGCAGGAGTATCTGCTAAACTATTTCCGCAACAATGGGCTTACGGCTGTACCCTATCGGGGTGGTATGAATCGTGGCAAAAAAGACTGGATGATGGATCTCTTCCGCGGGCGTGTGCAGGCCATGATTGCAACCGAAGCGGGTGGTGAAGGCATCAATTTGCAATTTTGCCATCATATGATCAACTTTGATCTGCCTTGGAACCCTATGCGGGTAGAGCAGCGGATCGGCCGGGTACACCGGCTTGGGCAGCAAAATGACGTGAACATCTTCAATTTATCTACGACCGGAACCATTGAGGAACATATTCTGAGTCTGCTGCATGAGAAGATCAATATGTTTGAAATGGTGATCGGCGGGCTGGATGTCATTCTCGAACGGCTGGAGAAAAAGGAGTCTATTGAGAAAAGTTTGTACAAAATCATATTGGAATCACAAACTGATGAAGATATTCGCAGTAAAATGGACTCACTTGGACAATCGCTGAACTCCATTCAACGTGAGGTTGCCGATGAAGGCCCTGACGTATCCGGGTTGTTAGATCTTCGCAAAGGAGGTAGCTAACTCATGACCATGTCTCCCCATGAAGTGCAGGCATATGTTCTCACCTATCTGGAAGCACTCGATTGTCAGATTATGGAGAGTTCCCCTGCCCATGTTACAGTCAAACTCTCGCCTGAGGCGGACAAAGCGTTGACCAATCGCCCCTATTATTGGGGGTTCGTGGAACGAACCGGAGCACCCGCTGAGACGATGTCCTTTACATTTATATTTGATCCTGACAGGTATCAGCAGGCCATTGAAGCAGCAGAAGCCAAAGCTGCGCAAGCATCACCTCCTGTTGTGCCTAACCCTGCTGAAACGAATGGCATAACCAACGGCAGTCCTCAAGGCGAGCCACCAAAAGAAACTATTCTAGGCCGTTACTTCGGTATTACGCCATCACTGCCACAGCTGGGGCCAGGACGAATATTACGTGAAGAAGTGGTGTACGGCAGTCGCAGACTCCAGCAGATTTTCGGCGCTGCCCGTGAAGGCGGTGCCTTCGTGAATCTGTTCGAACAGGCTGCCAAACGGCAATTGCGGGCTACAGCGCCAGCCGTATATGAGCCTTGGCTTGGTGTGTGTTTCAAGGTGGAATTCGCCTGTGATTTGAAACGGGAGGAATTGCATTTTCTCGGCATCTCCCTACGCTCGGGTGAAATTATAGAGAAATTCGGCACCAAGCTGAACCGACGTGATCTCAGTCCAAGACTTGCGGAGAACATGCATGTGCAGACAGCTAAAGTTTCGATATTTGACGCCGGAGCTGCTCTGGAATCTCATTTGACAAACCGCTTGCTGGAACTCGATTATAGCTGGGCCGAGAAAGCCCAAGAGCGGCTTGATCTGGAGCTGGACGTGTTGGACACCTACTATGAAGCAGTACTCCGAGAAGATACGCCTGAGGTAGAATCACCAGGTAAGACAACCTCAGACACGGAGAATGTCCATTCTAACCGCACGCCACCTGTACCACTGAAAAAAGTTCTGGATATCACTAACGCTAAACCCATTGGAGCAGATGTAGAACTGGCGGCAGAAACCGCAGTACCGATCGACTCCGAGACAGATGCCGAAGAAGAGAAAACAAAACAGGCGGTAATAGATCGTGAAGCTATGAAATTGCAGTATGAGACACGCCGGACCGAGATGATCTGGCAATATGAACCCAAAGTGAAAGTGACTGCCATTAGCAGCGGTATGTTTCACTTAAGATAGACGAAGACACTACTTTTCCTGCAAATGCTGGCAAAAGTAGTGTTTATTCATGATCAGCTGCCCGACAGGTTGCGGCAACCTTTGCATAGCCTGTCCCCTAGAATGAAACTAGGAGCCGCTCAGGTAACGGATAAATGAAAAGTAGGTGTAAATTTGAAACGATTCTTTCATACGTGTTGGAACAACGCTCGGAAAACAACCTGTATAACCTTGGGCTTGCTCAGTTGTCTTGCCCTATTCTCTTTTTGGTCGATAGCCAATGCAGAGGAACAAGAAACGTCTTCACTGTCCCCCGCATCATCAACAGAGTATAGTCCCGAACATCTTGCCGTTGAGAATGACAAATTAGCTCCCGCTGCTGTACAACGGTTTGCAGAGCAACAAGCTGTTGCACTTGGCTCAGTTGATACCGAAGCGCATTGGAAGAACGCCGACCTGGACTTCTACCCTCTGGGTCCGGGTACACATAGCTGGCTCGTTCAAGCTGAGTTTGAAGGCAAACCGATCGGATATATGATTATTACAGTCACAGAGCAGGGTCAGATGATGCTTAGTGAATATGGTCATGGAGAACAGTCACCATACAACAATGAACTTCTTGGACAAGCCTTGGATCGACAACATGTGAACCTTGAGGCATTACTTGCTGGCGGAGGAGAGCTTCATCTTGGTTATACTCTTCCCCTGCTGGCTTATTGGAAAGTGGAACAACCTAACCATCCTGCACTTTATATTGATGCTACGAACGGAGATTTACTACCGTCAGAGTTCCTGAACCTGCTGGAGGCTGATTCCAAACAGACCTCTGTCAGCATAACTGATTTATCCACAACACCATCTTTATCAGTCGACCCACTTCATCTCCGACCCGTCTTTAATCCGACTGACAATCTGTTGTGGATTACCTCCAAGCCTGTTGATGCCGACCGGGCAAAAGATGTGATACAACACGGGGAGAATCAAGAGATTGTTTTCTCAGCGGGTGATCGTAACGTTGTATATGGCGGTCCTCTACCTGTTAGCGGGTATCAGCTGTGGCATACTGATCAGGTAGCAGAGTCTATTCTATATGTAGCGCTAGGTGGAAAATCATCCATTCAACGATTTGTCCCTTTGAGCACATTGCAGCAAGATGGCCATTTTTACATCGTAAATCCTTGATCATCAGCTAACTCTTAAGATACAGTCCAGTCAGATAAACTGTTAAACAACAAATAAGACGCCTTCCCATTATATTAAGGGATTGCGTCTTTTGGTTTTACATTAGTGAAATAGGTAAGCTATGGTCACCCTTTGCCCGAAGAACTTCGTTTATGAGACTTTGTATCGAATTCTTTTTCCTTTTTCCCCACCCACAGGGATACAGCGAAAGGGATCATACCAAACCACTTCATCGCCCACGGCTCTTTCCTTTTGGTGCGACCTTTCCGCTCATCCTTCGGTGTATCGATATAATGAACAACACGCTGCGTAATGTATTTTACCAATTCATCACTTTTGGCCATAATTCTGCCTCCTTCGCTCCTGCACATTTGCGGAGCTTACGATAGTTCTATTGTGTGCAGGATGTGGACTGGTTAAACATTTTTTTATTTAAAGAAGTATGAAAACCCTCAGAATGCACAGTCTAATGCCAAAGGTATCCATCGAGTCACTAATCTGAAATTCGATACCTATTCCATGAAGGAGTGTGTATTCCCATGTATAAGCTGCTGACCGCTTCGGTAGCCTTGCTAATCAGCTTCCATTGCCTTCTCATGCTGCCCCATGTGGCTTATGGAAAAGCAGCCCCGTCCCAGAACAGTCCATCCATGCTACCAGTGACCGATGGAGATGCATATCGCTCAAGTCATCATGCCTTTGCAGCACCGGTTATCCTGCTCGATGTAGGCCATGGCGGTATTGACGGTGGTACGTCAGCCCAAGGTGTGTTGGAAAAAGATATCAACCTGGCCATTAGCCAAAAGGTCTATCTGCTGCTTCGCAGCAAAGGTTATGCCGTTATCATCAATCGACTTGGTGATTATGCACTTAGTGATGAGAACCGCTGGCTGAACAACCGCTCCCGTCATACCAGAGATCTTGCCCAACGTAAAAGCCTTAGCGAAGAAGTAAGTACAGATATCGTGGTCAGCATTCATGCGAACTGGAGTCCCCGATCGAATGTACACGGCCCGGTGGTACTACACCAGAAGGAAGGCAGGAGTTATTTGCTGGCCCAATCCATTCAGGATGCCATGAACAAGTTGTACGGAACGGAGCACAGGATCGTATGGGGCAAGCCCTTTTATTTATTGAATTACGTGAAACAACCTGCCGTTATCGTCGAAACCGGATTTTTGAGCAATGCGACAGATCGAGCCAGAATGAGTGATCCCGCTGAGCAAAAACGAATCGCCCAGTCCATTGCCGATGGCATTATTTATTATCTGTCGGTAGTGTAGGAGCAGAATGCCATTGCCACACATCTCGAACCAGATCACCGATTCCCACAAATTGAACCTGATTTTGCAGACGGGAGACGGATTCACGAATGACTGCGGATGTGTTCATCCCCGAATGACCGACATGACCAATGACAACACAGATATTCTTATCGATCGCACGCTGAGCAGCCAGATCCAGTTGTTTGCGAATGTGTTGCTTAGAGTTTTGATCATCCAAGAAAATGTCATTACCTACAGGTGGCATATTTTTGGATACGGCCAGTTCCCCCACCACGGAGCGAAAGTTCGTACGGCTGTCTACAAAGAAGAGGCCCCGCTCCTTGCATACATCGAGTACAATGGACATGATGCGTTTGTCCGAAGTAATTTTGGAACCCATATGATTGTTCATGCCAATGGCGTGGGGCACATCATCAATCGCTTTCTCCACGCGTGAGCGGACTTCTTCATCTGTTAGACTGGATGTGATTGCACCCGGGCCCAGCCATTCAGGTCGTCCTTTCTTGGGTTCCATGGGCATATGCACAATCACATCCATCCCCTTTTCATGTGCAGCTATCGCATCTTTCTTCGTTGTTGGCAAAAAAGGCATGACCGCTACCGTTAATTTAACTGGCATCGCCAGGATTTCTGCCGTACCCCTCATGTCATTACCAACATCATCGATGATAATCGCTAACCGTTTGTCATTCGATGGGGACTCTGAAGCTGCCGCTGTAGGCCCTCCTGCCGATATGCCTGCGTAAAACACAATCAAAAATGCCATGATACCTACAATGAATCCATAATTCTTTCTCTGTTCCTTCATCATGATTCCTCCCCGTAACTTCTGTGATCTCATTGTTTGATAATGAAGGGAGGATTATGTAAGCCAAAGCCTTCCTTAATAACAATATCCCCGCCATTGGAGACCTCTGTCTCAAGCGAAGATCCCCATCATTCCCGTTTTCTCCTTTGCATTCAGACAAAAACTGTCATTGAACAGTTAGAGAATAGAGATTAATTAGAAAAAATACTGTAATTTGTCAGGTTTTCAGTTTAGGAATTATTTAGTAGAATCAACAAATGAAAGAGGTTATGTGCTGCATTTCTTTCCTATGATTTATGGAAGGAGGTTTTGAAAGGGTTTACATAAAATAAATGCCAGACAATCCGCTATTCTTGTTTGTTATCCCTGGTCGCGGTTTCTCTATGTAACCATTTACTATTATCGAGGAGGATGAAAGTAGTGAAATTCAAACTAAAAAAGACGATTAATGTTCTTTTGGCCTGTTTAACAGCTCTGCCTTTGATGTTAACCCCGACAAATGTGTCAGCAGCCAGCGATGCCAACATTAATTTGTCCTCGGAAAAACAGCTAATCAAGGGCTTTGGAGGCATTAACCTTCCTGCCTGGATTGGTGATCTGACTCCCGCTCAACGTGAAACTGCTTTTGGTAATGATCAGAATCAGTTAGGCTTCTCAATTCTCAGGATTTACGTCGATCCAGATTCTAATAACTGGTACCGTGAAGTTGCCACAGCCAAACGGGCTATCGAAAAGGGTGCTATCGTATTCGCATCCCCATGGAATCCTCCAAGCAGCATGGTTGAAACGTTCAACCACAATGGAGACACAAATGCCAAACGCCTGAAATACGACAAATATGCCGCCTATGCGCAACATCTGAACGACTTTGTAACCTACATGAAAAATAACGGCGTAGATTTATATTCCATTTCTGTGCAAAATGAACCGGATTATGCTCATGACTGGACCTGGTGGACTCCACAAGAGATCCTTCGATTCATGAAAGAAAATGCCGGGTCCATTCAAGGTACCAAAGTCATGGCGCCTGAATCCTTCCAGTACTTAAAGAACATATCCGACCCAATCCTGAATGATCCGCAGGCGCTTGCCAACATGGACATTCTGGGAGCGCATACGTATGGAACACAGATTTCGAATTTTGCCTACCCTCTCTTTAAGCAAAAAGGAGCCGGTAAAGAACTGTGGATGACTGAGGTGTATGTTCCAAACAGTGATAACAACTCAGCAGACCGCTGGCCTGAAGCATTAGACGTTTCCTATCACATGCACAATGCCATGGTAGAAGGTGATTTCCAGGCCTATGTGTGGTGGTACATCCGCAGACAGTATGGTCCGATGAAAGAGGACGGTACCATAAGCAAACGCGGGTATAATATGGCTCATTTCTCTAAATTCGTTCGTCCAGGCTACCTGCGAGTCGATGCAACGAAAAATCCGGATACGAACACATTTGTCTCAGCCTATAAAGGTGATAACAAAGTCGTCGTTGTGGCAATTAACCGTGGAACTTCAGCCACAAGCCAAAAATTCGTTCTGCAGAATGGTAATGCCTCCACTGTGTCCTCATGGATTACAGACAGCGGTCGAAACTTGGCAAGCGGAACCCCGCTTACTGTATCCAATGGAGCCTTCACGGCACAGCTCCCACCTCAGAGCGTAACAACGTTTGTTGCCAACGTTACTGGCGGTAATAGCGGCGGGAATACAGGCAGTGGCACTACGTATGAAGCAGAGACCGGAACCTCACTTACGGAAGCTGCCATTGAAACAATCTACCCCGGTTACACTGGCTCCGGGTATGTTAACTTCAATGCGATGACTGGTTCGACCATTCAATGGAACGGCATTAATAACACTACAACAAGTACCAAAAACGTAAAGTTTCGTTATGCGCTGGAAAGCGGCACTCGGAACCTCGACATTTTTGTGAACGGAACCAAAGTCATCAGCAACGAGCCCTTTCCAGCTACGGGAAGCTGGTCCACTTGGGTTGAAAAAACAATACAGGTCCCCATGAACACGGGGACCAATACATTGAAAGTGGTTACCACTGGATCGGAAGGACCGAATATTGATAGCGTTAATGTTACCGCAGCACAATAAACGTTCCGTATGGCTGATGGAAGACATTTGCTGAACGTGCAGCTAAGCACTAACCTCTTGGATACTCGAGTCTAAAGTTAGTGTTATATCAAAAAATGCAAAAAAATACTCCTTAAGCGTTAACTTAAGGAGTATTTTTATTAGATGCGGTCGAGAGGACTCGAACCTCCACGGGGGGTTAGCCCACACGGACCTGAACCGTGCGCGTCTGCCAATTCCGCCACGACCGCATATTGTATCTCCGTGATCAATATCGGCGACAAGAAGTAATATATCATGTGGAATCTATCATGTCAACAATGAAAATAATTACAATAAAGCCCGAATCGAAACAGACGTCCATTTCGATTCGGGCTTTACCTTTAACTGCTAATAGTTTGGTTCATTATAACGGAAACATAATACAAATTACAGCTTGGAAGGCCAGTTACCGTACCAAGCATAACCGCCTCTTCTTTCTTTATCAATATCACTTAGTTTGTATTTAACGACCCCGTCACGACCAATAAAGATCGGTTTATCCGTTCCCACTTCGTAGAAACGAGCCCAGATCGGTGCAGCTTTGGAATCAGCGATAATTTTGCTGTCTCCGTTTGCTCTTTCATACTTGTAACCCGTAATCTTCACTTTGTTAAACCATGCTTCAGCTCCCTTAATGGATGCCGTAATTTTAGCGGTAGCAGGTCTGGTTTTCAGGAATTTAACAATCGTTACACTCTCTCCAGCCGTCAGTGATGGTACTTCATAGATTCTTGCGCTTGCCGGTTTAAGAGAACTGGAATCATGTTGTTGTCCCCATGCTGTCAGCTTACCGCCTGAAACAACCTGTGTATTCAGAATTGCATCTACACCTTTGGCAACTGAGTTTTTACTGCGGTTAGCAAGTGTGCTGTCGATAAACGAGAAATCACCTTTGCGTGTCGCTACTTCATCCAACATGATCATTACATTAATCATGGCATCATCATTGTAAGTGATGTGCTTGTGATATCCGGAGCTTTGGTAAACTTGTGGCCATCCGCCGTTTGAATACTGCATGTTGATCAAAAAGTTAATTCCTTTGATTGCAGCTGTGGAGTAACGCGGATCATTCGTCTTTTTAAATTCCTTCGCCAATCTTCTAATTTCTGAGTATGTAGCCTTGTTGTCGATCGTGGACTTCGCCCACTCTCCACTTGTCTGTTTATAATCTTTTCTCCAACCTCCATCCGGCAGCTGGTTCTTCAAAATATCAGAAATACTCGCTGTAGTACCCGATGCATCCGCAGCAGATACCGTCCCTACAGGGAGAACTGCCATTCCAACTGCCGAGAACACCATCGTGCATGCCAGGACAAAAGTAATTATTTTCTTCGCTTTCAAATGTAACACTCTCCTATGTTCGTTTTTATAAATCTTCCACTTTTACTTACCTATGATACGCGTCCCCAAACCTCCTTTATTTGTATTTATCACATAATAAAATCAATTTTAATCCAATATGTGGATTGGATAATCAGATAATATGCAAAAAATCGATTTTTGTCAATATATGCAACTTAATGAATATAATCTCTCTAATTCTACATAACGGGATAGTTCTTTTAACTCATGACAAACCTATTTATTTATCCAAATTCGTCTTAAACGAATCAATAATGACGTTTTTGTCATGAATGATACCCAAACTTGATCCCTTCTTTCATATAAAAACCTTAATTCCGCTAACATTGAGGTATTACGAAGGGTTTTAAATAGGTTTGACAATTACGCATTTATGCAATATAGTTTCAAATAGTTACAAAAACTTAATTATTCATTGCCGAGTTTCATGTTTGAAAACGGGGGAACCAATTTGGGTGAATTATTCTTATACATAGGAAATATAGGGAACCTTCTACCGAACCCTTAGCTAACTCCGTAGGCATCGAAGGGAGAACATTGATTTTGAAAAAACTGATTATCTCCATTTTTGGAGCAGCTGTATTATTTACATCCGGGGCAACAAGCACAGAGGCAAGCAGTATCAACTCCGTAGTGAACAACATGACAGGTATACCTTACAAATGGGGTGGCACAACTGTAGCCGGCTTCGACTGTTCTGGTTTTATGAGATATCTTTTCAACAAATACAGCATTGAATTGCCACGTACTTCTCAGCAGCAAGCCAAAGCAGGTACGCCTGTATCCAAGAGCAATGTTCGGACAGGTGATCTGGTGTTCTTTAATACAACAGGCAAAGGCATTTCACATACAGGTGTATATATCGGCGGCGGACAATTCGCTCATGCCTCCAGCAGTAAAGGTGTAAGCATCACAAAGTTATCGAATCCATACTTTAATGACCGCTATGTAACAGCACGTCGGGTAACTGGACAGTTTATGTATGATAAAATGTTGGGTAAAATGTAATTCACATACAAAAAGGCATCGGTTATTAACCGGATGCCTTTTTTGTACTTAAAAATGTATGTTGCATTACTTACTAATGCAGCGCCTTCTGCACTCGCATCGCACCCTGAGACAGTGCATGTCCTCCTCCAACAGCTCCGGCCACCGCAACGGTCTCCATAATCTCCTGATCTGTTGCACCCTTAGCACGGGCTTCTTCTACATGGTAGAAGGTACATACCTCATTGTTGGCAAACAATCCAATCCCAAGCGCAATTAGCTGTTTTGTCTTCGCATCAATCACGCCAGGTTGGAAACATTCTCCGGTAAACTCATGATATGACTTCACCACACCTGGCAGTACATCGCTTAATGCTCCAATCTGATCCTTGTAGGCATGAACTTTATCATTCATCAATGTCATCGCTTGTAGCACACCCTCTCGGCTATAGTTACAGATCTTCCTCACTGTACCTATCTTCTCTCCCGAATGAGTCAATTATGCCAAGAAATCATGGTAATTCCAAACATTTAACGCTCATGGCTCTGCCATAATTATAAGCTGTTACTCACTAAGTGGACTCTGGCGCGGCTCGCTGAACAGCTGATAGCTGTAACCTCGGTCCAGCTTAACGACACGTCGATTCTGACGACGGATAAGTACCTGCTCGCCATCCCAGGCAACCACAATCCCCTTCACGTCGTTCGATTCCAGCTCGTCCCGTACTACTCTAACTTTCTCACCTGACAGACGCAGAGCGTCCAATTCTGTATCACTAATCATATTCATGGCTCCTATATTTCAAATTTATTTACAAAAAGAGACCTAAATGAAAAGTCATTTAGGTCTCACGTGACTGTATTGGACTGTCATGTCATTCGAAATTATGTCCCGACTGAAAGTTACCGCTGCGCGTGCTCTTTGCTGTCGTTCTTCTCAAACCAAAAATCAAGCACTTTGGCGGACATCACACGTTCTTCAAGGTACTCCACTTGATGCGGTGTAAATTGTTCTTTCCAAGAGAAGGACAACTCTTCGCACAAGCCTACAATCGTCAGTAATTCTGACCAGGCAACATAGCGTTTGTACCAGAAAAATTGAGGATGTTCAATCATATAGGGATAAAGGTCATCGAATTCCGTATGTTTACAATCCAGGGCACGTTCAAAATGAACTTTCGATTCCGCCAGCTTATCATTAAAAAATTGTTCTGTTGCCAGTTGGTTCCCCATGGTGTTGCCTCCTCTCCCTAACATAACCCCATTATAAATGAAATCTGCGGTCATGCAAAGGCATAGTTCAAAAAATAGGCCCTATTCCTTTAAAATGTCACATTTCGTTATCGTCAAATTGTACCGTACCATCGTTCAGGGAACGAATGCGTACCAAGGCTTCCACCGGAATACCCTGTTCACGAATCGTGTGTGCCCCTGCTTGGAAACTTTTCTCGACCACAACGCCGAATCCGACAAGTTCCGCACCGGAACGCTCGATAATTTTGATGACGCCACGAGCGGCATCTCCATTGGCAATAATATCATCAATGAACAAAATGCGGTCATTCTCATGAATGAACTCGCGGGATACCATAATGTCAGTTACAATTCCTTTGGTAAAGGACGGTACACGTTCACAGTAAGCATCAGGATCAGCCAGAAGTGTTTTTTTGCGACGGGCGAATACAAGGGGCACCCCAAGTTCATAGGCTGCGGCAAACGCAACCGGAATCCCTGAGGATTCTACCGTGATTACTCGAGTTACTCCACTTTCACGAAAACGGGCAGCAAACTCACGTCCCATCTCCATCGTTAATGCAGGATCAATCTGGTGGTTCAACAGACCATCCAGCTTTAATACTTGATCCGAGATAACCACACCTTCTTGTAAAATTCGTTGTTTCAATAATTCCATGATTTGACCTCCCAAGCCTATCCTATGAGGTAAAAGTATCATATATCTATCTATAAGTTCAAGCGAAATTGCCTGGGCGCTGTCCTTGAGACACAATTCAAGCCAAAGCTCATTATCGATTGTCATGACTTTCGTGGGTCAAGCATACCTTGTACCATGGTACCCGCATGTCCAAACTATACAGGGGCCTGAGAGGGGAAACACATGAAACAGGCATTTCGGGTGCTGCAGATCGCATTTACATACATCGGAACGGTTGTTGGAGCTGGCTTCGCTACAGGGCAGGAAATTTTGCAGTTTTTTACCCAGTATGGCAAATGGGCCACCGTCACCATAGGCTTATCCACCATGCTCTTTGTCTGGTTAGGTACCAAAATGATGCTGATCGCTCACGATACCGGTTCCCGCTCTTATGAGGATCTGAACAAACATTTATTCGGCCACAAGGCGGGCAAATGGATCACCTGGGTGACCCTTCTCATTCTCATTGGCGTGAACAGTGTCATGCTTGCCGGAGCAGGTTCCGTTTTTGTTGAACATCTGGGTTTGCATTATCAGACAGGTCTGATCGTCACACTTGTAGGGTCATATCTGCTTCTCGGTCGAGGCATTCAGGCCATCCTACAAATGAATAGCATTGTCGTGCCCATGATGCTCCTGTTATCTCTGCTCATGATCACCAGTACCATCCATCATCCAGGTGCTTCCCGATTCATCACACTGACGACAGATTCAAACCCTATTCAAGTGTGGCTGTCTCCACTGTTGTATACTTCATTCAATCTGGTGTTGGCTCAAGCTGTTCTTGTGCCTGTAGGTAACCAGATTCGTAGTCGGAATGTGCTGAAGTGGGGTGGAGTATTGGGTGGAATTGGCGTAGGTTTCATGCTGATGGCAGCTCATTTTGCCATGTCAGCCCAAATGCCCGGCATCATTCAATTCGAAATCCCGATGGGCAGCATTGCCTTTCAACTTGGATGGGCAGTGCAATCTGTATATGTATCCCTTATTTTCATGGAAATATTCAGTACCTTTGTAGCCGATATCTATGGAATGACCTTGCAACTCAGCCAACATATACGTGTCCATCCCCGTTTCATTACATTAACCATTATGATGTTGTGTTACTCACTCAGTCAGTTTGGATTCAGTTCCCTGCTGTCCATCCTTTACCCCATCTTTGGAAGTATGGCATTAATCTGGGCTGCCAAATTGGTACTGAACCGCTGGGGCGCCTTTCGTAGACGCAACAATATATAAATCTCACGGTCCATGTACTTCATGAATATGAGCATCTGTTTGCCTCATAACCACAAGTCATCGCAGGTACTCTTTCCTTAAACATGACAAAAAGCCGCTGTTTATCACAGCGGCTCGCACTTTTTGCTCTACGTTTTAAGCTTTGCTAGGAAACTGTAGATACATCTTTTTTAACTCATTGACCGATCTGCCAAGCGAGTAATGTGTTTTGGCTTTTTCACACGCCGAACGGGCAAGTTCATAACGATAAGCCGGGTCCAGCATCACTTTTTCAAGCGCTTCAGCTAATGCAGAAGGATCTTCTGCCGGTACAAGCAACCCATTGCTACCGTTCTCGATCTGTTCAGGTATTCCACCTACATCCGTACCCACAAGGGCAAGACAACTCAGCGCCGCTTCAGCGAAGACAGAACCAAATGCTTCTGCCCGTGAAGGAAGTACAAAAATATCAAAGAATGGCATGAATTCCTCAGGGTGCAGTGTATAACCATAGAAAATGGTCTCATTATAGATCCCTAATCGTTGCGCCAATTCTTCCAGATCAGGACGAATCGGTCCATCTCCAATAATATGTAACACATAATCATGACCTCGGCCCTTCAGTTCCGCACAAGCTTTGAAAAGAATATCCAACCCTTTTGCCGGAACAAGCCGACATACCGTGACCAGTTGTGGTATCGCATTATCATGAGGAATCGGCTTAAACCGCTTCTCATCAAATCCATTGGGAATCACACCGATGACATCAGGTTCCTTCACGTAGGGAGCCAGATAACGACGGAACGAATCCGACACCGTTAAGAGGCGCTCTGCCTGGTGTTCGAGCTCACCATATATCGCAAGCAGGAATCGATGCTCCGGTCCATCCGTTTCAATGCGTCCATTAAGGATTAATTCTCGTTCATAACTGGAGTGTATCGTCTGAATGAGGGGTGTATCCGGGAAAACCGTTTTCATCGCAAGTCCTGCAATTGGGTGGTGGGCATGGATCAGATCATAGGGCTTCTGAATACGCAGTTTGGTCCACCATAGATAATCACGATAAGTTTGAATATATTTTTGGACAACAGGACTATCCTGATACTCCGTCCAATCAAACGTTTCGAACTGAACTTCCTCTCTGCCCTTATTGCGAATTCGCTTTGGCAACGAGAATAGATCCATTTCCCACCTCGGGGTTGTAAATCTCTCTTGCATATACGGAATCATAGAGGATACACCTCCGGGCTGCTCCGGAGGAAAGAAAAGCGCCTGCAGCAATCTCACCGTTAGTTTCCCCCTTTCTAACTTACGTAATGCTCCACTATCCATTATGACATAGGGAAGCCGGAACATCTATATTACGATAACTCGTATATACAACATATTCATGAAACGTTCCCCTCAGAAGTAAAAGCTTTAATCCAGCAGTCAACCACTCGCGCTTGTCGTCAACATATTCATTGGATAACCAGAATTTCAGCTCCGTAGCTCCACGGGCTTCTCATATGTACTGTAACCATCGGTCTCTTCCAAAAAAGTATACCCGTTCCGCGCGTAAAAGGCGTTCAACGTAGCATTGCTCGCTCCGCAATCTAACCGAACAGTATGTTTGCCTTCAAAATGTATGCCGCTGCTGGACCATTGCAAAATGGACCGTCCGAGACCGCTCTGAGCATATTTTCTTCGAATCGCTAGCCGATGCAGATAAATTGCACCATCCTCGGCATGAGCTTTTGAACCCCAAAGATGAATATCCCAAGGGCTTGGCTGAACCAAAAGGATGACCATCCCCGCTACGTCCGCTCCTTTTTTAAATACAAACACATCCCCACGCCGGATTGCCCCTGCCGTATCATGTGAATCTTCACCTTTAAGCAAAGCGTTCCATTGGGAAGAACCTTGGCTCTGTAACCACTCGGCTGTCTCCACCAGCAGCGACATCACATCCTCCGTATCTTCCGGCTTCGCCTGAACCGCTTGAAAACCATCGTTAATATATTCGCTACTGATCCTGAATGAGTGCATCATTGTTCTCCTTCCGCTTCCTGATCTCTGTTAAACTAATGGTACTATACCGGGAAATGAATTTTTCGTCAAAATGAGAATAAAAAAAAGGTAAAAGGCGGTTGCCCTTTACCCATCTATTCTGGCTTCATCGATAATCTGATTTCGATACAACATCGTCAGGTGCAAGGTA
The DNA here is from genome assembly GCF_984798905.1 of Paenibacillus sp. SRL342. Taxonomy (NCBI): domain Bacteria; kingdom Bacillati; phylum Bacillota; class Bacilli; order Caryophanales; family Paenibacillaceae; genus Paenibacillus; species Paenibacillus sp. SRL342. The sequence continues at coordinate 2,329,620 of NZ_OZ481790.1, read as the reverse complement.
TCAAACTCCATTTCCTTGTCCAACTCCTGCATCAACACTTCGACCAGGCTCTTTCGCTGAATGCTGGTACCAGGAACCTCGTAATCAATGTATCCCGTCAGATCGGAATGAGAAGTATCTATTGTTGCTGTTCCCACAGGCAATCCACCTCGTTCCTGAAGAAAAAGCTCATATACCCGGAACTCCCGATCCTTACGCTTCAGCATGACATAACATGTTTCTTCAGCAGCTTCCAGCTCATCCAGATCCGATTCATCGGTATCCTCAAAATCCTCGGAGAAATCGCGATGTACCCACTCTAGCGTCTCGAGTTCGTTGCCCTGATGCCACATGCGGATCGTAATCGTATCGATGATATCTTCATCCAGCTCTCTGACCAGCAACTCTGCCGCAGCTTCCAATTGATTCTCTTCCGGCTCGTCATACCAGTGTATTTCACCTTGTACATCAGCGCCATATTGTTTTAAGGAAGCTTCTGCAAGTTCCTGCCCTTCGACATCATTGAAAATATACGTCGATATGCTGCGTCCTGCGCTTACCATTTCCATCTCCAGAACCTGATCCCGATCTTCATATGTAAACGATTCGGCTTGTGAAACAGGGATTACCTTACTTCCACTGCTGTCTATATCGTCATAACTGCCTTCGTCATGATTCATATCTTCAGACGGCCACACGGTCTCTGACTCAGGCTTATGCAGAACCGAGTGTAATGAACCACAACTAAGCAGCACTTCATAATAAGCAGCTTCCAACGCATCTGCAAGAGATCGGACATAGGCATGCACTTTTTCCACGATACGTTCCTCTGTACCATCTGGCAGAGACTCCTGCTCGATCTGAAGACTACCTGATAAACGATCTCCTTCTCTGTACACAAGGAAAAGTGAGCCTGCATATTGTCCATTGACCATCACGTCCTGTACTTCTCCACCTGATGTCCGCAGGTCTGCAACCAATTCCACATCATAATTCATCACATGTCCTCCTTCATTCCTAACGTTATTCTCTTAGGATGCCCCTAAAGACGGTAGATTATGAGGGAAGCGTGCATTTCAAAAATAAGATGTAGGTTAGATGGATAACACATATTTTTGGATTGCGTGTGCCACACCCTGCTCGTTATTGGAGAGTGTAACCTCGTCCGCAGCAGCTTTCACCTCGTCCGGTGAGTTATCCATGGCAATGCCTTTGCCCGCAAAGGTCAGCATCGTAATATCATTGAAGTAGTTGCCAATCGCCATGATCTCCGAGGGCATGATTCCCTTCGATTCGGCAAGCCTTTTAAGCGCAGCGCCTTTGGACGCTTCGGGATGCATCAGATCAATAAAAAAGTCACCACTCCGTGTCATATAATAAGGCAGATTCCAAGTTGACCATTCCTGAAGTACTGCATCCATCTGTTCAATCGGACCAAATGCAGTGAATTTCGCCAGCGGTTCTGTCATGTCAACCCACTTGGGTAACTTCAGTGGCTCTGCCATAAAGTTGTAATACATCTCACGCACCTGCAAACCCAAACCTTCTGGTTGATCCACATACAGACCAAATGCTGTATTGATGTCAAAATGTACTCCATTGGTTCGACAGTAGGATATGATTGGCTCCAGTCCTTGTCCATCTAATGCAAAATGATGAACCACCTCACGGGTATCGACTTGCGCAGTAACGGCGCCGTTATGCGTAATCACATATCCATCCAGTCCCATCTGCTCCATAAAAGGAATCGTGTTGGCAGGACCTCTACCTGAACACAGGACAATCTCTGCTCCCTGACGGGAAGCTTGGATCAAGGTCTCCTGAGTCCATTCGGTAAGTTCATGATGATCATTCAGCAGTGTTCCATCTACATCTAGTGCAATTAATTTATAAGTCATTCTGGCTTCATCCTCATCTGTTAGTGGTCGCACCCACCCAAACCCTCCCTTCCGAGGGAGGGCCCCAGAGGGCTCTGCCCTCTGGACTCCCGTCCTGCTCACCGGTGTTAGGTCGGGTCTTGCTATGTCACGGTTGTCGTAGGAACGCTTGTTGCCGGGCACACCGCTGGTCAGCGGCGGTCCCGCCCAAGCTTAACCGGGACCATTACGGGCAGGGCTCCGCTTTCTGCCCGGCTCCCTGCTTCACTTCGCGAAGGACGGGAGCTTTCTCGCCTTCGGCGTTAGTATCGGGGCTTTGCTTCCCTCCACAACTCCCTGCTTCACTTCGTGAAGGACGGGAGCTTTTTCGCCTTCGGCTTTAGTATCGGGGCTCCGCTTCCCTCCACGACTCCCTGCTCCGCTTCGCGAAGGACGGGAGCTTTTACTTCCGCAGAAGGCTCAACTCGTCTGCGGTTAGTTCACGATAGCTTCCAATAGTAAGATCGGAAGCTAGTTCCAGCTCACCCATGGCAACGCGTTTCAGATAGATCACACGCTTGCCTACCGCCTGAAACATACGTTTCACCTGGTGAAACTTCCCTTCGTGAATAATAAGCGAGATCGACGAGATCGTGCCTTCTTCCGTTTCTTCCTGACCAAGTATAGTCAGTTCGGCCGGCAGCGTCTCGTATCCGTCATCCAATTGAATGCCCGCCTTGAAACGTTGTACATCCGCTTCATCCACGTTTCCCAGTACACGGGCTTCATAGGTTTTGGGCACATGCTTGCGTGGAGATAACAGATCATGGGCAAGTGGACCATCATTCGTGAGAATGAGCAGTCCCTCCGTATCCTTATCCAGTCGTCCCACAGGAAAAGGATTGAACACCCGATCCTCTTTGCGCAGCAAATCCAGTACCGTCTTATCTCTGTTATCCTCGGTAGCAGACACGACACCCGGAGGTTTATGCAGCATGAGATAGATCATCTCCCGATACACAATCCGCTCGCCATCGGCTTCAATGACGTTGACCTCAGGGTTCACCTGTACACCACTGTCTTTCACCGCTTTGCCGTCCACATGGATTCTGCCTTGTTTCACCATCTTTTTGAGTTCACTTCGTGTTCCCACACCCATATGGCTTAATATTTTGTCCAGACGCAGCGTTTGTTTGCCTTTTCCACTCATACCGATGTCCACCTCCACCCTGCCGGATATTCATTCTTCAGTACACCATCCAGCCATTTCCCCCAGCCAGCAGCATAACCTTCTACACATACAAGAACGTACCCTTTGGCAACCGTATCCGCCTTGAGCACCACTCGTTCTTCTTCCATATTTAACGTTTCACCCTTGAGATACCTCACGGCTTCGCCATCAGCGGATGACAGATTTACGCTTCGCCGTGCTTCAGATGCATTCAGAGCACACGCAAGCGGGTGGGACGGAACAAATCGTCCATTCTTGATCGTGCCCATAAACCAGCCTGGACGAATGACTTTCAGTCCCTCCAACCGAGCTGCACCAACCGATGATTGATACACACGATCTCCATAACATACCGTCTCTCCTGTTAACTCAATCTCCAATTGTTCTTTCATAAACTGACTGTAGATCGCAACCGGATCAATACTTGCCGAATCAGCTCCGCGTCCCTGACCCCGTTCCGATTTACGTCCACCGTGATCTTTACCTTTTTTGCCCTGTTTACCCGAATTCTTGCCGCCCCCAGCCTGTCTGTCATGGGACTCTCGGGATTCGATTCGCAACAAACGTTCCTTTTTACGATCAGCCTTGGTCATAGCAATTGAAGAAGCAGCAATAGAGTGATCCTTGTTCCCCTCTACTTCAATCCTGGACACATCCACGACCTGTCCATACTCCATTGCTCCTTCTTTAACTACTCCAGGTTGATCTGTTTCTAATCCTTGTCCTGCACGATGCTCCAATACAGCGACATAATGTCCCTCTCCTTCCAAAAGGTGAGGCCACAATCTTACGGTTCCACGCGTTTGATCCAGTACAGCTTCCGTCTCTTCAGCCTTCTCCGGCATCATCTGACGTACCCATTCCGGACGTCCTGGAGCAAATCCTGTCTCTTCAGGAATGTCCATGACTACGAAATCATGGTTTATATTCAGGAACTCCGCAATCATTGCTTCGTTTTCCTCCGGCGCAAAGGTACATGTCGAATATACGATGGTTCCTCCCGGGGCTAGCAACCGTGCCGCAGTCTCCAAGATATCCCGCTGCATGAGCACACATTTTTCCACCGAATGATGTTCCCACGATTTCACCATGTCTTCATCCTTGCGGAACATGCCTTCACCTGAGCAAGGCGCATCAATTAATACTTTGTCAAAATAATGAGGAAATGCATTTGCGATCCGCTCTGGCGACTCATTCAAAACAACGGCGTTACGCACCCCGTACAATTCCACGTTTTTGGCCAGCGCTTTGGTGCGTTCCGCATGGATATCGTTCGTGACAAGCACGCCCTTGCCTTGCAGCTTTGCTGCAATCTGTGTCGTCTTGCCTCCCGGAGCTGCACACAGATCAAGCACGCGATCTCCAGGTTCCACTTGCAATAATTCAACGGGAGCCATTGCACTTGGTTCCTGTATATAATACAGACCTGCATGATAATAAGGGTGCAGCCCCGGTTTAACACCATGAGGTACATAGAATCCTGTCTCACACCACGGAATAGGTCTTAGATCAAACGGAGCAATCTCATCGAATTGTTCCATCGATATTTTTAGCGTATTCACTCTCAGTCCCGCATGAGGAGACTGTTCATAAGATTTCATAAATTGTTCAAACTCATCGCCCAGCAAACTTTTCATTCGCTCAGCAAATATCAAAGGTAACTTTACACCCATATTCCCACTCATCCTGTCTTGGTAAGATTGCAATATCGTTTTATTTTATCATATCCAAGCTTTGCTTTCCTATCATATCGTATCTATTCCACTACAGCGTGTAATGTAGTATAATGGCAAGTAGATTGATTCCTGAGCAAAAATTCGGGTGTTTATGCATATTATCCCAACCTTTATTTTTGCCCAAACTATATTTCGATATGATCGATGGGGGATGTCCAATGAAATCCAAGAAGAAAAAGAAAAGTGCTGCGATCCTTATATTCCTGGGTATTTTAATCATTATGATTGCAGCACTGGTTGTCGTAGACCAGCAATCCAAGAAACAGATGGATTCAGTGGAAAATGCTTATGGCATCGCTGCTTCCAAGCTTAATCCAGCTACAAGGGAGCTACTTAGTGATCCCAACTATCAACAAATTATTGTTCCCACTGATCTCAAAGCCAAAATCGATAACAAAGACAGCTTTTTTGTTTATTTCTTTGCTTCCGACTGCTCGCACTGCCGTGCCACAACACCTCAGTTGATGCCACTGGTTGACAGTGAAGGTATTGAGCTTCCACAGTTCAATCTGCGTGAATTCGAAGCAGGATGGACTGATTACAATATCGAGTTCACACCTACACTCGTCTATTATGAGGCTGGTGTCGAGAAAGACCGTATGGTTGGCGGACTGCAAGAAAATGGCAGTGACCAAGGCTATACACTGGACGATTACAAACAATTTTTCCAAAAATATAAAGGCAGTGCTGCTCCTTCGGCAAGTTAACTGCTAGTTCCGTTTCCACAATATCTACAATCAGGCCTTGTATCACCGATACTGTTCTGTTGAAGGACAGGCTGTGCCACCATGCAATCATCTGAATATGACGCAACATTCAAAAACACCCCGATCTTTCCCTTTACAGGAATCGTCGGGGTGTTTCATAACCATGGAACTTCATATCCATGGGATGCTCATTTGAATGTTAACGCTGATTACGGTTCAACTTTTACTCTGATCCATCGCCTTCATCTTCTCTTCGTATATTCGCCCTCTGGTAGGACTCCGGCGCTGCGGAATATTAGGTTTTAACTCAAGCGATCTTCTAGATATCTCTTGTTCCAAGACCTCATTAACAATTCGTATGGATAAATCCCTGTAAGTCACAGACTGAACATCTGATTGGGACAGTTGCTTCACGATTTCCTGTACATCCCGTACCAAAGCCCCTAGGTCTATGCCCAGAACCGTAGCAGGATAAGGTTCCAGAAGATCAAGTGAGCTCTGTAACATCATCGTTGCTCCGCGGAGATTGCCATTCCTGAAGTGGTATAAACCAACCGCAACTTGCAACAACCCTTTATAGAGAGAATCCCGGTTACGTTCAAGCCACAATTCTTCCAGCACCTCATGGCACTCGAAATAATCCTGATCACGATTGAAGTAGATTAAGTAGTCAACGTACAGTGGCTCATAGATGCTCATCCGGGTTTTCGCCCTTTCTGGCGTTGTTCAGAAGTTTCTTCACGTCATCCAGCAAGTCTTTGAGCCCTTCCATATCATGCCGTTCCCAGTAATCGTTAAATCGCTTTTGTGCTTCAATTGCTTCACTGACAAGATGGTAGAAGTATAATTGATGAATGATATTCAATGTTCTTGACACGATATTGGAATCATCCTCAAATGCCTTCTGCGCCTCCAAAATCTGTAGACGAATTGCAGACATCTCGTTGTCCAGTATAAACGCCGCCTCAGCCGTTTTTTTCAGCCTGGTTCTCATCTCATCAGGTAACCCTTCCCGAAACTTGTAACTCAGCGAATGTTCAATGGTAGCCCAGAAGTTCATGGCAAGCGTCCGGATCTGTATCTCGGCCAAAACTTTCTTTTGTCCAAGAGCCGTCTGAACGGGATACTCAATAATCATATGGAAGCTGCGATAGCCGCTCTCTTTGAAATTCGTAATGTAATCTTTCTCAATGAGTACCGTGAGATCCTTACGACCTCGAATATACTCGGCAACCCGACGGATATCATCCACGAACTGGCACATAATGCGGATACCTGCAATATCCTCGATGCCTGTTTCCACGTCATCAAGCGACACATTCAGTCGTCTGGATTTCTCCAGAATACTGGATATTTTTTTGACACGACCGGTAACGAATTCAATCGGGGCATACTCTTCCCGTTTTTTCAGCTCCGCCCGCATTGTCTTAAACTTGACTTTTAATTCCTCTACCGCTTGTTCATAAGGAAGTAAAAATGTACCCCAGTCTCTACCGTCCATGCTTATGCCTCCTGTCTCTATAGCGTCCCCTGTTCTATTCCATTATACATGATGTTTGGTGGGGGGAAGAGTCCCGAACCATTTTACGCTCTTCCATGCTTCTATATTTTCCATCCGGGGATCCACATTCCTTCTTAACGATGCTCCGCACCAACCGCTTCAGAGATATGACGATAACCGTCCTTTCGAAGTAACTCACGCAGTCCGGCATGAATACGCCGATTCACCTCAGGTCCTTCGTAGATCAATGCAGTATATATTTCGACCAGACTTGCTCCGGCTTTAATTTTCTCGTATGCATCCTCACTTGTGAAAATACCACCTGAACCGATGATCGGAAGTTTGCCTTCGGTCTGACGATAGATCTGACGAATAATCTCCGTAGAACGCTCACGCAGAGGTTTACCACTCAGACCGCCAGTTTCCTTTGCATGTTGGTGAGAAAGTCCTGTACGACTAATGGTTGTGTTCGTTGCAATAATGCCAGCAACACCGCTGTCTGCAATTGTGCGCACCATATATTCAAGTTCCTGATCATTCACATCCGGTGCGATCTTCACCAGAACGGATTTGGTCGCTCCACCCGCTCGTGCATGCTGCACATTCATCTCGTTCATAACCGCAGCGAGCAGTTCCTTCAATTCATTCCCATGTTGCAGATTACGCAAATCCGGTGTATTTGGTGAACTGATATTAACCACGAACAGATCAGCATAATCGTATAGTGCCTGAATGCACTTCGAATAGTCCAGGTGAGCTTCCTCATTAGACGTTGCCTTATTCTTGCCGATGTTAACAGCCACTGGAATTCGCCGATCCTGTAGACGTGCCAATTCACCTGCCATCGCTTCCGCACCCAGATTGTTGAAGCCCATTCGGTTCACCAAAGCCTCATCTGGTGGCAAACGGAACAGCCGTGGTTGATCGTTACCTGGTTGTGCAAGTGGTGTCACGGTTCCCACTTCCATGAATCCAAATCCGATGGAAGAAAAGCCCGTTACGGCCTGTCCGTTTTTGTCCAGACCCGCAGCCAGACCAACAGGTGTAGGGAAATGACACCCAAACATGTCAACAGCCAGATCAGACGTTTCACGAACGCCGTACATCACTCGCAGTCCGGAAGGAACCGGACGGATGCTACCCACGCCACTAAGGCCGCCAATAATCAGATGATGGGCCTGTTCAGGGTCCATTTTGAACAACAAAGGTTTAGCAAGACTTCTGTATAACAAATCACTCACTCCGTTCTGGTCCGGTACGCCAAAAAGCCGTTTTCCGTCTTTTCATATGTAAAAAACACTCTACACACAAGTCTATCTGTTTCTTATTAAAAAGGAAAGTAGTTTGCGCATAGACAGCACAAATCGAATAATACAAAATGCTCACAAGAAATCCACCCGCCCACTGGTAATGACGAGTTGAATTCTTTACAATGAGAGCATGGTTACTCTACACCAGTTCTATTCCAAATAAGGAGGAATAACTCATGGCTCCCAAACGTAAACCACCTGCATTACAGCAAAAGAAAGAAGAAGTGAATCGCAAAGCCATTGCATGGACTGCAGCCAGTGTAGGCGGCTTGATCATCATCATTGGTGCTCTTATCATTATTGCCAACATGTAGATGATTCAGGCTGAATCCATCTGATTCTACATATCAAACAGATCAATTCAGCCAGTGATACGTTTTGTTCGGATTATTCTGCTTTGGAACAAGTGTATGCTGATAACGCTGCTTTGCTTCTGGAACAAGCGTCAGATCTGGCAGTACATCTTCTCCAATGCGTACCGGAGTGCCTTGCGGAGCAAGAGCGAATAACTCTTCTACATCTCCTGTATGCATTCTCACACATCCAAGGGACTCATCCAGTCCGATACTGTCTGGCTCGTTTGTCCCATGGATGGCATAATTCGTATTCGAGAGCTGCATACCTCTGCTTCCAAACTCACCGTTCGAGCGCCCATTCGGATTAACCACTTTATCTGTGATGACAAATGAACCCTCCGGTGTTCGATCACCGCCAAGTCCCACATCATACATACGAACAATGGTATCCCCACTGATTAATGCAAGTTTATGTTTATCCTTATCAATAACAATCTCCAGCGGTTCCTGCAAAAAAGGCTGACCTCCCAGCGTATCTGCAAAAGCGGCATTGTTGCCTTGAGACGAATTCAAAGATGTTGAACCGCTCTCTTTACCACTCGAATCGTTCTTTCCTTCCTGTGCCTTTCCTTGATGCTGAGCTAACAGCTTCGGAAACATCTCGGTCATCCCTGACGCAGTCTCTCCCAGAATATTGTTCGGAAATGGCTGAGCCATTTGCGTTACACTCTTGGGCCAAACGTCATTTTTTTTGCGATAGGCAACGATTGCACTTGATAAGGATGCAGCTGCTTCCTGCTTGGCGGTCCACGCCAAGGCCATCTTTTTGATTTTCGGTGTAATTTCAGGAGGTTCACAGTTACATTGCTTGGCATCATAACTCTGTGCAGTCAATTTCCCGCTTGTATTGGTTTGTACTATGTATTTCACAGGCATATTTCGCTTCCATAAAGACCAGTCATCCGAGGTTTGCATACCCAGTACAGCAGAAGTCTCTACTTTTGGACCAGACCCAGACCAGGCAGCTGCGAGAGCAGCCTCGCCATGATTACCTCCACCAAATGCCGCAGCAGTGAACACATTGCTTGGCGCAATGGATGCAGTCCCAGCCTGTTGATCCGCTTCTACAGGCGCTGCGATATCATCTGTGGATTCCAGTGCTGCTGACAGTGCGTCGGCCGCTTCACGACTGAAACCCGGAGCGTCCGCAGGTGGCAGACCTGCCAGCACAAGCAGCATGAACAACGTAAGCCACATTTTGCGTCTACGTTGTTTTTTCTCTTTTTGCTCGGACATCTCGACCAGTTTATCCTGATAGTCTACCCAGATGTCAGCAGGAGCTTTACTGCGTTCAAATGCCTCATAAACCTCGCCCGCTTGCTGAAAGCAATAATTGGCTTTGGCCTCCTGTCCTTCGCCCAAGTACTCCTTTCCGAGCAAGTACCAAGCCATTTTATTGTCTGGATGTTTCTTGACATATGTTCTTAGATGAGTATTTTGCATCCGATCCTCCACTATTTCGCCTTTTTCCGTATATCATTATATATCGGCATAACCAAGCGTTGAATCCATAGGACTTGAGTACCCGGTGGAAAAAAGGGGGTTCGACAATGTTCGTCCTTGATCCATAGTCAGATAATCACAGTTAAATGAATGCAAAAAAAAGCACCTTCCCTTGTCGTTAAGACAAAAGAAGGTGCTTTGTGTTCATAGGAGAAATACTTAGCCTTCTTTATTGAAAGGCTCGTCCGCTACTTTGATTGAATCTGTAGGGCAGCCATCGCATGCATCCTGCATATCATCAAACAAGTCGTCTGGAATAGCTTTGACACCATGGTTAGCATCGCCGTCAAAGATAACTTCTGCCAAACCTTCATCATCATAATCGTAGATGTCTGGAGCCGTTGCTCCACAAGCGCCACATGCGATGCATGTGTCTTTTTCAACCCAAGTATATTTACTCATTTACATTCTCTCCTCCTAAAATTCGAAACGTACAGTGTCTTTATCTAGAAACATATTAATACAAAGTAAGGATAATTACAAATCATTTTGCAACCACAAGTCTCTATTATCCCTTATTTAATCAAGACTTTGCAAGTTATCTTTTTGCAGGGAAGTACCGCGCACTTTATGATTGCGAAGCAACACGGAAGGATCGTCTCCAAGCATGCCGGCGGTCACAACAGCATTCTCACCAAATTTATCACGTAACTGATCCATAATCCGAATGAGATTGTCCTTCTTGGGCTTCTGCTCATATTCGAACAAGTCCATCTGTACAGCCGATTCTTCTCTTGGAATCAGGTTTTGAAGTGTCACACCCAACATGCGTACAGGCTTGCCACTACCCCAATGCTTCTCAAATAGTTTACAGGCCTCACGGTAAATGACCGTTGCATCCTCCGTAGGAACTTCCATTAGACGTGATCGGGTGATTGTCTTCATATCCGGTGTCCGGATTGTAATCTGAATACCCTGGCTGAACATTTCGTGCTTGCGCAACCTTCTGGCTACCTGGTCACTTATATTGAGGAACACTCGATGAATCTCATTCATATCCGATACATCCGCCGGTAAAGTGGTTGTATGCCCAATGGATTTATTGGCCTCACGTTCCGCGTGAACTGCGGAGTGGTTAATGCCATTGGCGGAATTTTTGAGCCATGTTCCATTAACTCCAAATAGTTCGGTCAACATGTTCTCATCCGACTTGGCCAATTGACCAATCGTTTCAATGCCCAGTTTTTTTAGCTTTTCAGCCGTTTTTTTGCCAATGCCAAACATCTCGTTGCATGGTCTGTGCCATAGAATCCGGGGTACGTCCCTCATGCGCAAAATGGAGATACCATTCGGTTTTTTCAGATCCGAAGCCATTTTCGCCAATAATTTGTTGGGTGCAATGCCAATGGAACATGGCAGTCCCAATTCATCCTTGATTCTACGCTGAATGCTCTCCGCAATCTCCATTGGATTCCCGAATTGCCTTGAACCTGTAATATCAAGATAACATTCATCAATGGATGTAGCCTCAAGTTGAGGCGTATAACTATACGCAATCTGCATGAACGCTCTTGAATATTGACGATACAAATGGAAATCAGGACGAATCACAATGAGATCAGGGCACTTTTTCATGGCTTGGTGCACAACCATACCTGTTGAGATGCCTCGATTACGAGCGGCATATGAGCAGGTTACAATTACACCCTTTCGCAGTTCACTGCTGCCCGCAACGGCCGTTGCTTTTCCTCTATATAAATCTGGTTCCTCGGCTTCATGTACAGAGCAGTAGAAAGCATTCATATCGACATGCAGAATCACCCGTCCGGCTGCAGGGTAATATTGATCCACATTTGCTGGAGGATTGCCGTCTGAAGACATCATGAACCCCCGCCCTTTCTTGCACACTAATTAATGAAACGAATTTCTTTCTTCTATAGTATATCAAACCCGTTATGTTAATTCAGTCACGAACATTTATTTTCTGCGAGATCTGATCAGAGACCGAATAATCAACCAGCCTACACTTACAAAAAGAATCAAAGTGATCAGGGCAATAACTGTACTTTCCCATACAAAACTCAAAATTATCCCTCCTTTTCTTCCATATATTCCAATTAAAACTCAATAATAGATTATAACATACATTCGGATTATGATTACCACCCTTCTTTTTTCTCTAAAATCCGTTAATTGTTACATGAAACTGCGATTTCTATGTAGCATTTGGCTATAATGGTGCTATAATAATTAATTATACAAATTGACGACTTTAGGACAAATCAGCGCATCGAGTTTAACACAGTGTAGCGTTGCCGAATCGAAGGATTCGTTCACTAACGTACTTAACAACTTTTCCCAACTTACAATCCAATCTTTTAAAAGAGCGCTTTATCTCAAAGGAGGATCTTCATGTCAAAGGCCATTTCCATCTTCGATACGACTTTACGTGACGGCACACAAGGGGAGGGTGTCAGCTTATCGGCAGACGACAAACTCAAAATTGCCAAGAAGCTTGATGACCTGGGTGTCCATTATATTGAAGGCGGAATTCCCGGCAGCAATACCAAGGACATTGAGTTTTTCAAAAGAGTCAAGGAATTAAACCTGAACGCAAAGGTTGTTGCTTTTGGCAGTACCCGCCGAAAAGGCAGTGTTGCTAGTGAAGATGCCAACCTGAAGCGCATGATGGAATCTGGTGCTCAGGCTGCAACTCTGGTTGGTAAATCATGGGACTTCCATGTGCACACCGCTTTGCAGACTACATTGGAAGAAAACTTGTCCATGATCTATGATTCCATCGCCTATCTGAAACAAAATGGTATGGAAGTAATCTTTGACGCAGAACACTTCTTTGACGGATTCAAACATAACCCGGAGTATGCTCAAGCAGTCTTGACCAAAGCTCACGAAGCTGGAGCGGACTGGCTCGTTATGTGTGATACCAACGGCGGGACGATGCCAAACGAGGTACACGAGATCGTATCCACACTGCATAGAAGCCTGCCTCATGCACATCTCGGCATCCATACACATAATGATTGTGAACTGGCTGTGGCCAACACACTAAGCGCTGTACAAGCCGGAGCCCGTCAGGTGCAAGGAACGATGAACGGTTATGGAGAGCGTTGCGGTAACGCCAATCTCGCATCCATTATCCCGAACCTGCAACTGAAACTTGGTTATGAATGTGTTACTGAGGATTCCATGAGACAACTTACAAACGTGGCTCGTTATGTTAGCGAGATTGCCAATGTGAATATGCCGATTAATCAGCCTTATGTTGGCAATGCTGCTTTTGCTCACAAAGGTGGAATTCACGTCTCTGCCATCCTGCGGGATTCACGTACCTATGAACACATCGTGCCTGAACTGGTTGGTAACAAACAACGTGTGCTGGTCTCTGAACTTGCCGGACAAAGTAACATTGTATCCAAAGCACAGGAACTGGGGCTTGAGTTCGATCCAAGCAGTGCCAATTCACGTCAGATTATTGAGAAAATCAAAGACCTGGAACATCAGGGTTACCAGTTCGAAGGTGCAGATGCTTCGCTTGAATTGTTAATTCGTGAAGCGAACGGTGACATGAAAGAATTGTTCACTTTTGAATCATTCAAAATGCTTGTGGAGAAAACGGCAGGCAAATCCGTTGTTTCTGAAGCTTTTGTCAAAGTGAATATCGCTGGAACAAGCGCTTATACCGCTGCTGAGGGCAATGGTCCAGTTAACGCACTCGATAACGCGCTTCGGAAAGCACTGGTGCAATACTTCCCTTCACTTGCCAATATGCACCTCTCGGACTACAAAGTACGTGTACTGGATGAGAAAGATGCCACAGCCGCCAAAGTTCGTGTATTGATCGAATCCAAAAATACGGAGAACACATGGAACACTGTAGGTGTATCCGAGAACGTAATTGAAGCAAGTTGGGAAGCACTCGTACACAGTTTCCGCTATGCTTTGCTTCAAGAAAAATTGCTGGATGAGCCGGGCACACTCCCTATTCCTGCTCATGGGATAAGCAACCACTAAAATGCATGTCCAAAAAAGCTTTTTTTGAACAACCTTTTAACGCTTATTTCCCGGAAAATAAAAAGGAAGCCTCTGTACCCATGATTCATGGATGCAAAGGCTTCTTTCTTTGCAGAAAATTAATTCGCAATTAACTTTTTAATCTTACGCTCCAACTCTTTTTCGGGCAATATGCCCAGAACAATCTCCTGTATAACTCCTCTGGAGTCAATCAGAACATTCGTGGGAAAAGCCACCCCATTGTATTGAGCATACACAGTCCCCTTCTCATCCAAAGGAATAGGGAATGCCAGTTGGTACTCATCCACAAAAGCTTTGGCATCCTTGAGTTTATCGTATGATGTCACATTAACACCGTAGAGGTTAAGCTTATCCTTGTATTTTGCAGCCATTCTATTCAGCTCTGGAGCTTCCTGCTTACACGGCTCACACCAGGATGCCCAGAAACTTACAAACGTGGCCTTATCTTTGGCACCGCCCACACTGTACGTCTTCCCATCCATTGCTGTCAGAGAAAAAGCAGGCGCCAGAAGACCCGCACGTGGTCCCGTCTCTGTAGGCATGGGTTCTTCCTGCTTAAAGACGGCTGCAATGCCGTCACCCTTATTCTGCGCCAGTGCAATACCAACCAGCAACACAACACCAAGGAGTATGTATATGTTTCGTTTCATAACCCGCCACCCTTTTATATAATTAGCATATTGAAACTGAAACCGTAATTTCTGCACATGCTAAGTGTTTATCACGCTCTATGACAGTTCACTAGAACATGATTCCCCAATGTTCTCTTTATTATTGTACCCTTTTCCTTTAAAATTTTACAATCCGCATTACAGAAAATAAAATGAAAAAGGACTCCTGCCTAAGCAGGAGCCAAAGAGAGAGGGGTGAATACAAATGGCAGCACTTCACGGGCAGCAAAACGTCTTCTACATCCCTTCTTCCGTAGAACAAGAGATGTCAAAGCACATGTTCCTTTCGCTGCCACAAGAAGCCTGCGGGGTTATGCTGGGTGAAACCGCAGCGGGCGGTATACGAATCAGTCGGTTTCAGCCCATTCGTAACGTAGCACCTGACCCGCTGCACCATTTTACTCTGGACGATGCCGAATGGATTCGGTGCATATTCTCCGAGCCTAAGCTCATTGGTATCTTCCATTCTCATCCGCAGACAAGGCCTGTTCCTTCCTTAGAGGACATGCAAGCTCTTCCGGCCTTCGCCGGTTTGCTTCAAATGTACCTCATCGGCTCACCTGACCTAACAAGCGGGTTGCGATCTCATATGCAGCTCAACGGTTATAAGATTGAATCCTCGAAGGAATCGCAGGATCCGGCACAACGCGTTGTACCTTCATACAATCTGCTTCCCGTTCCGTTATGCGTGACTTAGCTGGGTATACAGATCACCCAAAGTTTCCACATTTTTACGAGTCATGTCCTCCAAGTAGCAGGACCATAACTGCGCAGTCATTTTCGAATCTTCCAGTGCATGGTGACGCCCATAGATCGGAATCCCTCTGGATTCCAGCAATTCATCCAGACCATACCCCGGCCTGCTTGGTTCAAGCCAGCGGGCCAACATCATCGTATCAATTAAACGATGTGTCAGCCTTACTTTTGAAGTCCGCCACAGAGCAGCATTCAGAAAAGCTCGGTCATGCGCACTTGCGTGTGCAATCAGAACATTTCCACCTACAAAAGACATGAAATCATGCAGCCCTTCCAGCAAAGTTGGTGCGTCCAGCGTCATCTCCTGTGTAATACCTGTAAGTTCAGTAATATGTTCCGGAACCGCAGTCTTGGACTGCACCACCGTATAGAACTGTTCTCCTTCCAGAACTACACCACCATGTATACGGACCGCACCAAATGAGATAATCTCATCCCCATGCTGGGGTGAAAATCCCGTCGTTTCCAGATCAAATACAACTGCGTCCAGCTCATTTAGAGGTGTATGCAGAACCTCAGGTCTGCGCTGTTCTCTCATCATCGAACGGATAAACGCCATGTGTTGCGCCGTAGGGGCTCCCATAATGGAAGCGATGGCGGAAGGAACCCCTCCCTGACGCAGCGAATTCCAGAATCCTGTATTGCCCCTTGCCGGCTCTCTCATGGACGTCTCCTTTCTGCAAAACGCAACTGTCTTTGCAAAGCACGATGCACTCGTCGTACCAATCCGAGCGTATCCCTGAGCTCATAATGAATCTGCTTTTGTTTCATCTGTTTCTCATCCAGGAACCCACTGCTATGTTGCAAATCCCCTTGAATGACAACCGGTGTACTTCTGCGAAATTTCAAAGCGGCAAAGAAGGCCCGCTGGCATGCATCCAGTAATGTAAATGGAACAGCTTCAAGTGAAGTCAATCTCTCCATTCTTTTTAACGTAGATGACTCCTTGATCCCATGTTGCAAAGCCAAATAACGGGCACTGTTCACCAGCGGAATGTACAAACCATACTTGACATCAAATCCGCCTGCATGTTCACCAAATCGTTCTGTGACCACACGTCCAAGTACATTTAATGTAGCTTTATGTTTAACCGTATTGCGAAGAACTGCATCCGAAAGTTCAGGAACCAATCTGAACTGTTCATAAAAAATCGTGATCCATTCCTCCGCCAGACTTTGCTCACCTGCAACAAAACGCATGTCTGAAGCAATAATCAGATTACGAACAGGCTCCCAATTCAGATCCGAGCTCCAATCTGCTAATTGTTGCTTCCATGACGCCAGCGTTTTTCTCCAGAGGGGCTCAGAGCACATGACTTTGCCTTCGCACTTGGCGTAACCAAGCTCTTCCAACATATCCGTCATACGCTGTCCGAGCTGAGCAAAATATTCCTCTTTACCTTCATGCGGAGTATCGCTAATGATCATGCCATTATCCTGATCACTCCATAACGTTGCTTCTTCCCTGCCGGAACTGCCAAATACGATAAAGGCATAGGGGACGGGAGGTTGGCCGAAGCCTTCCTCAACCATCCCCTGAATGCATAACTCTACTGCTTTCCGTGCAATCCGGTCATGCAGTTCATTTACCATTTGGTACCACTCGATCGGCGACAAGGAAGCGGACAACAATTCCTGGAGCTCGTTCTGTAATATCACACGTGCCTGGCGCAGCTCTTGAGAAGACACCGCACCATCGATTCCCTGATAAGACCAGGAATAGTTTGTATACGAGATGGGTTCCATCATGTCCAGCCTCCTTGAAGCATGATTCAGCATCATTCACTTCAGGAGCTGAACGTACCACCATTGGATTTAGAATCTGCATTTTTCATTTGTTCAGGGTATCCGTAAGTACCGTGCTCACTGATATCCAGACCCATTGTTTCTTCTTCTTCAGTAACACGGATGCCCATGATCGCTTTCATTCCGCCCAGAATAATGAAGGACATTACCAGTACGAAGGCAAAAGCACCTGCCAGACCGAGAAGCTGTACGCCCAATTGGTGGAATCCACCGCCATAGAACAGACCCGCTTGACCTACACCCGCATTCTCGGCAAGTTCAGGAGTAGCGAACAAGCCCGTGGAGATCGCACCCCACATACCAGCAATACCATGCACGGAGAAAGCGTAGATTGGATCGTCAATTCCTTTACGATCGAAGTACTGTGCTGTGAAGAATGTGATGATACCCGCCAAAGCACCGATAACCAGAGCTGCCCAAGGTTCAACGAATGCACATGCTCCTGTAATCGCAACGAGTGCCGCAAGCACACCGTTTAACATGCTAGGAATATCGGACTTACCAAGTACTGCCCATGAGATCAACAGCGCAGCAACACCACCAGCTGCTGCAGCTACGTTAGTAGTTAATGCAACATAACCGAAGAATCCATCCCCCATGGCAGACAATGTACTACCTGGGTTGAACCCGAACCAACCGATCCAGAGGATAATAACCCCGAGTACGGAATACACTTGGTTGTGACCTGGAATGATGTTGGGTTTGCCGTCTTTGTTATATTTACCAATACGTGGTTTCAACAAGATGGTAGCTACCAATGCTGCAGTTGCACCAGTCAAGTGAACAACCGTCGATCCTGCAAAGTCTTGCATACCCAGCTCAGCCAACCAGCCGCCGCCCCATACCCAGTGAGCAACAACCGGATACATGATAATGGTATAAAGAGTACCGAATACAATATATACGCTCATCTTTGCACGTTCAGCCATACCACCGCAGGCAATGGCCAGAGATACCGCCGCAAAAGCGAGGTGGAATACGAATTTAATAGTCAGTGGAACATCGGAGAAAGCCAGTGATTCGAAGGAAGCAGCCATCTTGTCACCACTCAGGAAGAATCCTGTTGTTCCAAAGAAGCTGTTACCATTACCGAAACCAAGACCGAAGCCCAAAGCCCAGAAGGCAATTACTGAAATTCCCAATGTCAGGATGGTCTTACCCGCAATGTGTCCTGCATTCTTCATTCGTGTTGAACCCGCTTCGAGTAAAGCAAATCCCCCTTGCATCAAGAACACGAGTACAACAGCCAAAAACGTAAAGGCTGAGTTCAAACCACTTTGAAGTTCAATGTTAGTCGGGCCCTCCGCAGCCGCAAATGCGCTGACCGGAAAAGCGAACAAAGTAAGCATTACTAACACGGAAACCAACCATTTCTTTCTCATATACCCCACTCCCTCTTATGTTAAGTTTCTTCACATAACGTGAAACTCTTAATGTCATTATAAGCAGAAGAGAGGAAAGTTGACAAGAGTATTTTCATCAAAACTGAAAATTATTTCTGGGAATAAAGTCATACGTCTTTTTCTTGCACTTAAGTACATAATCACATTCTATGAGTACATAGATATAGAAATGCAGTATGCTGATTGCCAAAGCATAACGTTTGACTGTACGGTTAAAGATCATGTATCATACTTATTAGTAAGAAAAATTGGGCGTAGTCTAGAAATTCACAAGTGGAAACTACAATTCCCTACATTTGAACTTGCAAGCGAGGTGAATATCATTGGGGATATGAAACTTTTTCGGATTGGCGAACTTGCCAAGACCGCTGGTGTTAGTGAACGGACGATTGATTATTACACAAAGCTTGGACTAATCTCTCCCGAAGAACGTACACAAAAAAATTATCGTCTCTATAGTAATGAAACTTTAACGAGGCTTGAACGTATTGTACAGATGAAACAAGAGAAGTATAGTCTCGACGAGATTAAGCAATCTCTTGAGAAGTGGCGTCTGGTTAGTACAGAAGAACAAGTTGCCAGCAAATTGACAACGTTGGAGCTTCATGTACAACAACTTGAGCGAGAGGTTAACGAACTCAAACCGCTACTTGGAGAGATGAAACCTGTACAAGCACGTAAAATGATGGCAGGACTCCTCACCAAAAGTGCCGGTACAATGGAGGCACTAAAAATCTTGCTTGAGAACACCATGATGTAGCTTATTCTTAGAAAGCGGAGGAATGAATATGAGTTTTAATAACGGTATGTTCGTATTGATCATTATCGCCTTTTTGCTCTCTTTATGGGCGCAATTTCGCGTTAAAGGTACGTTTAGACGTTGGTCGGAGGTACCGAACCAGAACGGAATGACTGGTTACGATGCCGCTCGCCAGATGCTTGATGCTAACGGCCTGCATGATGTTCCAATTGAACCTGTACGTGGTACACTCTCTGATCACTATGATCCGATTAATCGGGTTGTACGTTTATCGGAACCAGTATATTATGAAAACTCAATCTCAGCTGTTTCGGTAGCGTGTCATGAAGTTGGCCACGCCATTCAGCATAAAGAAAGTTATCCGATGCTGGCACTACGTCACCGGATCTTCCCAATTGTGAACTTTGCATCCGGATTAGCTCCATTCCTGTTGATTGCAGGATTCATCTTCAATGCCATGAACCTTGTAGGTATCGGTATCATCTTCTTCTCCGTAACTGTAGCATTCCAACTCATCACTTTACCGGTTGAGTTCAATGCAAGTAACCGTGCTAGAGAGATTATGGTATCCGAAGGGTACATCCGTAATGAAGAAGAAAAAGGGGTTGCAAAAGTTCTGAATGCCGCAGCCTTGACTTACGTTGCTGCAGCGTTGATTTCGCTGCTTGAGTTGATTCGTTACATCGGAATCTTCAACAGCCGCGATTAATTGGATACTTAATACAACAAAAAACAAAAAACAATACCCCACCGTTAATCGGATGGGGTATTGTTTTGTTGTAAACCGAAATAATCAAGCAAGAATGAACGAAAGGACTGAGCAACCAGCGGCAGTTTATCATGCGCACGATGAATTAACCCGATAGTTCGCGTTACTTTTGGATGGGAGATAGCCACATGTGCCGGTTGCAACGGATTCGTCTGGAATAACGCCATCTCAGGCAGCAGACTGACCCCCATGCCCGCAGCGACCAATCCGCGGATGGTGTCGGTCTCTTCCCCTTCAAAAGCGATCTTGGGTGTAAAACCAGCTTCCAGACAGGCATGCCACACAATAGGACGAAGAGAATAACCTTTGCTAAACAGTACAAATTTATCATCCTTGAGTTGTTCAAGTGCAATTGTCTCTTCACCAGCTAACGGGTGATTAGGAGGAAGGATGGCATGTAATTCTTCCGTGAGTACTATATCTCCATCCACTTGATCATGCTTCTCTGGAAAAGGAGAAATAAATGCCAAGTCTACCTCTCCGGATAACACATCACGAATCAGTGTAGGGAACATCCCCTGCTTGAATCTGAATTTCACGTTGGGGTAACGCTGACGGAAAGCTGCCACCACGGAAGGAATGAGATGTATCCCCAGGCTATGCGGAAATCCAATTCGAATCTCTCCATGCTCCGGGTCCAGAAACTCATGAACTTCCCCGACTGCCTTGTCCAAATCTTTCAAGATACCTTCAATTCGTTTGCAAAAAAGCTGCCCTACTGCAGTCAACTGCAGATTTCGCCCCTTTTGCATAAAAAGGTCCACGCCCAGTTCTTCTTCCAGCTGATGAATCTGACGACTCACCGCCGACTGTGCCACATGCAACTCTTCAGCAGCCTGTGTTACATGTTCCTTCTGTGCCACTTTCAAAAAGTAATGCAACTGTCTTAATTCCACTCGCCTGATCGCTCCAATCTGTTATACCCTACTTATCCTTGATTGCATTCCATCTTGAGAACGTTCTGACTACCGCTTTAAGCTACGGGGTTTCCACAATCTGATCAACAGTCCGTAAATAAAGAACCCACCCAACAATCCGCCAAGGTGAGCCATCCAGTTGATGCCCGACATGGCAAAGGAGAATATGATCCCGAATAAAAGCAATGTGTACATCGTTTTGCGCGAAGCCTCGTCCATCATCGTTCGCTGGAACAGCGCTACATACAGGAATGCACCATAGACGGCATAGATCGCTCCTGAAGCACCTACCGAGATGGTAATACTCCCAACCGAGTTGTACCACGCTACAGCAAGAATATTACCCAATACACCGCCACCCAGGTACAATACACCATACCTTACCGACCCGAGCAACCGCTCCATCGGTGGAGCAAATACAATTAACGCAAAGCTGTTAAACAATAAATGACCGAAGCCCGCATGCAGGAACATGGATGTAATGTAACGCCACCATTCATGCGCGAACAGTTCATGATTCGTAAGTGCCCCGAATTTCAGCAGCACCATATTGTTCGTTGATCCACCGTTCACCGTTAACACAATAAACATGACTACATTGGCAATTAAAAAAAGCGACGTCAAAGGGAAATACTTCAAATAACCTTTCCAGTTCTCATAGCGAATAAATATCATAAATTTCTTCTTTCACTCCACCCTGTTCAGATCGGACTTACATCTCTGATCCATCGTAATGGTACATGTCCGAATTGGACAATGCCTTTCATAAAAGATTATAATGGATTTTGGCACGGATCACCAATTTATAAGGAGGAACATTATTATGACACAAGAACGTACAGGCGCAGCCACATTTAAAGGCAACCCTATTACATTGATCGGACCCGAACTGAAAGTGGGCGATCAAGCACCTGATTTTACACTGAGCAAGAACCTGGTTGAAGATGCTTCTCTGAAAGACTTCGCAGGCAAAATCAAATTAATCAGCGTTGTTCCTTCCCTGGATACTGGCGTATGCGATGCGCAAACTCGTCGTTTCAACGTGGAAGCTGGAGAACTCGGAGACAATGTTGTTGTCTTGACAGTAAGCGTTGACCTTCCGTTCGCTCAGGCCCGTTGGTGTGGAGCAGCTGGTGTTGACCGCGTAGTTACATTGTCAGACTACAAAACACGTTCTTTCGGTGAAGACTACGGCGTTCTGATCAAAGAATTCCAACTCGACATGCGCTCCATTTTTGTTCTGGATGCCGAAGACCGGATTACATATGTGGAGTATCTGCCTGAAATGACAGACTCCCCTAACTTCGAACAAGCGATTGCAGCTGTAAAAGCTTTGCTGTAGAAGTAATCATACGTTCAGAACAAAAGCGAGGAAGGTTAACCTTCTCTCGCTTTTTGTTATTTATCATCTATTTCAATCATTTGCTTTATACTTGCTTAGCTTTTTATCCAGTACAGAGAATAAGTTCATGATCGTGCGATAGTTAGAGCCCAAGTCTCCAAGTGAACCACGGGAAGCTGAATACATATCCACTGCACTACGAACAGGACTTACCGAGATAATGGAAACTGTAATGTCCATCGTCCGTCCAAAGGTAGTCCGCTTCTCCAGAATAACTTCTCCAACAGAAGGCACTTCGTGCAGTACTTTATAACCCGGAATCTTTTTGAGTGTCGAAGAGACCTCTTCCCAGGCTCTGTCTTTGGATAAGTTATAATACCGTGTTTTTAATTTGGGATCCTTGGCTCGATCGCTGGTCCCCTCCATGCTGCGGATGATACCGACGAGCGTTCTCTTTAAGGTCAAGACCCTTCCTCCTTTGATAGTAACCGTTCCATTTATGTATCTTAGTGTAACATTGTTCAAGTAGTAACAAAAGGGCAAGCATCATATTTATCATAAAACCAATCAAAAACATTCATCACAACTTAAAAACACCCTGAAATTCCTTCTGAAGAGGAAAAGTCAGGGTGCTGTACATAAAATTTAGGAACCCGCCTATGCCGTCCGGCTACATTGTCTTATGAACCTGCTTGGCAGGTGGGTGACCGCAAAAATGCTTTTTGAAGTCCCCATGTCGTATAGACAGGGCTTTTCAGCAACATTCTGTGTTGATCTCCCGAAGACATCATCATTGGTTCAAAACAACGAATAACCGAAACGTACATCGCAGGATGTACAATTATTATATCCCTAACTGTGTAAAAAGTAAATGGCGATCCATCATGTTTTATTTGTGCAATGTAATGTTTTTGTCGTCTGATGGCTCAGATGTTTCACCATTCTCTGCTGATTGTTCAGCCAGCGCAGCAGCTTCCTCTTCTTCCTTCTTGAGTTGCATCTTCTCCATCTGCTCCTGCATCTTGTTGAAGGTTGCGTAGAAGTTAAAGAAAGCGAACCAAGCAATGATGCTGATAATGAAGAAAACGAACAAAACCGGATAACGGAAACCGATGTAGAACAGCAATCCACTTCCCAGCAATGTGGAAAATACACGGAATGGTCTGATCAGCGTAAGCAATACCGCGTTTTTGATAATGAGTCCGATGGACATATGATAATGTACAACCATCGAGAAAAAGTTAAAGAGTGATACAAATAACAAGAGAAGCAGTACTAACATGATGATTCCTACGAGCTGCATATTGCGGAACTGCGTCATGTACACGGTATAATCCAGATACATAATCGCGAACAGCAGTGTGTAAAAAATGCCCCCAATTAAACTTTGCTTGTAGTTTTCCTTGTAACCTACAAAGAAAGTACGGAAGATCGGTACATCCGTATCGCCCATATTCCATTTACGAACAACCGTAAACAGCGCCGAAGTCGCCGGGAACAGTGTAAGCGGTGCCACAATAGCTATAGCCCAGTTCATTTGCAATGATTCATTTGCGAGGTTCTGCTGCATCACGAGCAGTTTCATAATCAAGAAAAACAAGAACGGAGACGAACAAATAGCCCACAACAGATTGGTTGCGGCCAGTCTCGTAATCCACTCTGTAAGCCGGTAGATCCCACCCATAGCTCCTTTAAATTCCAAACATTTCTCCTCCTCTGCAGCCTTGCGTATTACCTGAAGTCTAATATTAATATACCTTATTATATATAGGAAAAGCCAGCACTTCCCGAAAACAGATCGTCATTACCCTTAGCTAGCGCTTCTGACCGCTTCTGATAGTAAAATAAAATGATGCAGTCACTTTGAAAATAAAAAAATGGAGCAGTTGCCCGCTCCATTTTTCAGATCATACGTTTATATTACTCGAATGAAGAATCTTTCGCTGGACGACGTCCTTCGTTGCTGCTTGGACGCGGTTTGCGGTCACGGTTGTAACCACCTTCTCTGCTTCCACCGCCAGTGCTGCTGCCGCTGTTACGATCACGGTTGTAACCGCCGCGTCCGCCACCACTGCTGTTGCGATCGCGGTTGTAACCACCACCACTGCCGCCGCTACCACTTGTGCGGTTACCGCTGTAACCTGATGGTTTACGTCCGCCAGAGCGAACATCCGGTTTACGACGTTTTGCACGGATTGGATCTTCAGGAGTCAGATCAACTTGAGCATCTTTCTTGTCACCTGTCAGGAGCTTCAGTGCAGCCGACAACAGTTGAACAGAATCATACTGCTCAAGCATTTGAATCGCGATACCTTTGTATTCGTTCAGTTCGCCTGATTGTACGATTTCCAGCAAGCGCTCTGCTGTCAAACGTTGTTTACCTTCAACCGCTTCTGCCATTGTTGGCAGTGGTTTACGTGGAATACGGTGACGTGTTACACGCTCGATGAAGTGCAAGTGATCAATCTCACGCGGTGTAACGAAGGACCAAGCAGCACCCTCTTTACCCGCACGACCTGTACGACCGATACGGTGAACATAACTCTCCGGATCTTGCGGAAGGTCAAAGTTAACAACGTGGGTTACGCCAGATACGTCGAGACCACGTGCAGCTACGTCTGTTGCAACGAGTACGTCAATGCTGCCGTCACGGAACTTACGCATTACCGCATCACGTTGATTCTGGGACAAGTCACCATGAAGACCGTCTGCAGAATATCCACGTTTTTGCAAAGCTTCAGCCAATTCGTCAACACGACGTTTTGTACGTCCGAATACGATCGCCAGTTCAGGAGATTCCATATCCAACAAACGGCTCAATGCTTCGAATTTTTGACGCTCAGGTACTTCGATATAGGATTGGTCAATCAATGGTGCACTAACATGTTTCGGAATCACAGAAATGTGTTCAGGATTGTTCAAGAATTGTTGTGCCAATTTTTGAATGTTAGGAGGCATTGTTGCTGAGAACAGCATGGTTTGGCGCTCGTCTGGAACTTGTTTCAGGATGGATTGGATATCCTCCATGAAACCCATGTCAAGCATTTCATCTGCTTCATCCAGTACAACAGTTTGTACATCATCTAGTTTGATTGTTTTGCGGTTGATGTGGTCAAGGAGACGTCCAGGTGTACCAATGATGATTTGTGGTTTTCTTTTCAGTGCACGGATTTGACGCACGATATCTTGTCCGCCGTAGATTGGCAGGGAGCGAAGACCTTTGAAGCGAGTAAGTTTTTCGATCTCTTCAGCAACTTGAATTGCAAGTTCACGTGTAGGTGCCATAATAAGGGCGCGGATTTTCTCGTCACTTTTTGAGATTTTGCTGATCAACGGAATACCGAATGCAGCTGTTTTACCCGTACCTGTTTGAGCTTGACCAATCAAATCTCTGCCTTCGAGTGCCAAAGGAATCGCTTTGGATTGGATCGGTGTTGCTTCTTCAAACCCGAGCTCAGTGATGGCTTGCAGCACCAGTGGTTCAAGATTGAAATCTGTAAAGTTTAAATTTGTCAAAATTATTCATGCTCCTTTTATATGGTGGACATGGTGGACAATCCACTTTGTTGTCTGTATTCTTAAGTAGCGTTAATATTTATAGGGTATCCCAACGGGACGAATTATTTTCACTAACGAATATAATTCCATGAATGGGTCCCCAACATAAGACTAAAACTACATACATGTGTTTGAAACATTTCAAAATTTTATTGCTCCATTTAGGAAAAGTTTCCTACTCAAGAATATCCACAAATTATTATATCACAAAACAATTCAAGATTACCAGCAATCTGGTT
Organism: Paenibacillus sp. SRL342; assembly: GCF_984798905.1. NCBI lineage: Bacteria > Bacillati > Bacillota > Bacilli > Caryophanales > Paenibacillaceae > Paenibacillus > Paenibacillus sp. SRL342. The sequence continues at coordinate 2,303,227 of NZ_OZ481790.1, read as the reverse complement.
TTAAATATAAATGAGGTGATTAAATTGCCCAAAATAATTTGGCACTCTTTAGTGATCATTTTGGGTGCTGCAGCTATTGCCTGCGGCTTTAACTGGTTTTTGGTCCCCCATCAGCTTTTAAGCGGCGGGGTGTCCGGTATTTCAATGCTTCTGGGTTATTTTACAACGTTGAATCTTAGTATAATGTATTTTGTTCTTAACATTCCCCTGCTCATTGCAGGTTGGTTTATTCTTGGACGACGCTTCATTACATTAAGTATTCTTTCGGTAGCAGCCACTTCCTGGTTCATTGCGCTTCTGCCTGTTTTTGCTGTGGCTACAGACCCTTTACTTAGTTCTGTATTTGGCGGTGTCCTTATTGGAATGGGCACAGGCGTTTCCTTCCGAGTCGGCGGCTCCACAGGAGGACTCGACATTGTTGGGTCCATTTTCACGCGAAAACGAGACTTTCCGATTGGTACAGTGATGGCAGGCATGAACGGTACCATCATTATGCTAGCAGGATACCTGAGTGACAATTGGAACACAGCCTTGGCCTCGATGGTATCCATCTACATTACAGGCAAAGTGCTCGATCTGATCCATATCAGTCACGTCAAAGTAACACTGTACATCATTACTAACGAAACCGAAGCCATGTTAAAAAAATTACTTATTCGGCCTCGTGGAGTTACCAAAATTAAGACTCAGGGAGCATACACGGATATTGAAAAGGACATGCTCATGACCGTAACCACCCGCTATGAGTTGGTTGAAATTAAACGTATTATCAAGGATACAGATCCAAACGCTTTTGTTAACATTGTGGAAACGGTTGGTGTTATGGGCTCATTCCGCAGAAGTTGAGACACCTGTACGGTTAACAATTCACAACATTGTGGTATAATAACGGTGTACGGCTCCTAAATATGTTGTATAGCAGGTTCAACCCTTCAATTTCACAGGCCATATGCTTTCCCGAATCGCGCCGAATGACTTACCATTTTGGAATTCGAGTAGGAGAGGGTGATTATTGTGGATATGGAAACGGTAAAACTGTTTGAGATTGTCAACAGATGGTGCCCGGAAATGCTCCCTTTCTTGAAACCGAATGAACTCGACTCACTGATTGTCCTCCGGGATGGGCTGGGCATCCTGGAACAGGGAGACGCAATGGAAATCATTCAGTACAGTATTTGTGAGCATCAAAATGAGATTTACATTCAATAATTTTTTCAGATTGATCACGCCGCTTCTTGCAGGGGATTTCCTCAGCAGGAAGCGGTTTTCATTTTTTCCATGTGTTTCATTACTTGATTAATATGGTTAAAAGCCCAGAGGCTTTAATGTATAATTCATACATGGAATGCACACATAAGGGAGTGGAAATGAATGAACATGTTTTGGGCTTTACTGGCTATGGCCTTTGGAGGCTTTGGTGTTGCTCCGGCAGTGGCAGATCAGGGAAATCCTCAATTCCAATCGTTAACCAACAGTTTTAACACCGCAATTATCCAATCTCAAAAAGATCAGGTTGTTATCGATGCCGATAATCCACCTGCTAAAACAGACCCTCAACCTGATGCCCCCGTCGTCAAAGGTATCTATGTAACGGCATACAGTGCCGGCGGCGCACGCATGAAAGAATTGCTGGAGCTGACAGACAGTACAGAACTGAATGCCATGGTCATTGATATCAAAGACGATCTCGGATACATAACTTATCCCACAGAAAACAAAGCGCTTCAGAAAATGGGTAAATCCCAACCTTTTATTCGGGATATCGATGCCTTGATGAAACGATTGCAAAAACATGAGGTCTACCCGATTGCACGTGTCGTTGTATTCAAAGACACAATTCTTGCGAAGAAGAATCCGGAGCTTTCTTTCCGCAACAAGGATGGATCGGTTTGGGCGAATGGCAAAGGCGACAGCTTCGTGAATCCATACAGCAAGGAAGTATGGGACTATAATATCGAAATCGCCAAGGAAGCGGCCAAACTTGGATTCAAAGAGATTCAATTTGACTACGTTCGTTTCCCGGAAGGTTTCGAAACTCGTGCTGATGTACTCAAATACACCAAATCTGACAAGTCCCGGGTCGATGTTGTAGCTGAATTCGTGCAATATGCACGCAAAGAGCTGGCACCGTTAGGTGTGCGTGTCTCGGTTGATATTTTCGGTTATGCAGCTTCCGTACCTGCGGCTGAAGGCATTGGACAGGATTTTGTTAAAATATCCGAAAATGTGGACGTGATCTCACCGATGGTATACCCTAGTCACTATTCAACTGGCTGGTACGGGGTCAAGGACCCTGACAAAGATCCTTACACAACCATCAAGGGTTCAATGGAAGATACACATAAGAAACTGGACCCTACCAAAGAGCTCAAACCTGTCATTCGTCCGTGGATTCAGGACTTCACAGCAAGTTGGCTGGGAAGTGGGCATTATATCAAGTATGGCAAGAAACAAGTGGAAGATCAGATCAGAGCGATGAAGGACATGGATGTACATGAATATCTGCTCTGGAATGCGTCCAACCGATATTCCTCAGGTGTACAATATAAGTAATCCGCACTCTTTCATACTTCTCATTTCATCCAACCTCGTTCTGCTTGAAGCGGAGCGAGGTTTTTTGGTGTTCATTTTTCTCGGAGTGCCTCTCCTCTGTATCTGTCCCTATCCAAAACGGACAAAATCCACTACAATGTATAGCTGTCCAGACATGACACTTGGATGACATCTCTTTAGAATAGCGAGGCACTGCCAGTGAACATGAACACAACAAGTTTTTCCCAAAAAGTGAAGCAATTCCTGATTATATTTTTGCCCATCTTCACCACTCAAATCGCCCTCTCTGCCATGTCGTTCTTTGACACCAATATGTCAGGCAAGTTTTCTCCGGCCGACCTTGCAGGAGTTGCGATTGGCACAAGTCTATGGATGCCCGTTCAAACTGGACTAAGCGGGATTTTGATCGGTATTACACCTGTCGTTTCCCATCTGTTAGGTTCCAAACGTAATGATCAGATCGGGTATAACGTCATCCAGGCGCTGTATCTTGGAATTGCTGTCAGTCTCGTCGTGATCGGAGCCGGGGCGTTGTTACTTGGCCCTATACTGAACGGAATGCCTTTGGAACCTCGGGTTGCCCAAGTCGCCTTCTATTTTCTGTGCGCACTTGCTTTTGGCATTATCCCACTCTTCGGATATACGGTGCTGCGCAGCTTCATGGATGCACTTGGCCAGACACGGACTACGATGTTCATTACGTTGGTCTCCCTGCCCGTTAACATCTTACTGAATTATCTGCTGATATTCGGCCGCTGGGGTTTCCCCCAATTGGGCGGTGTTGGTGCCGGTGTGGCTACAGCATGTACATACTGGCTGATCTTTCTTATTAGTCTCTTTTTTGTCCATCGGGTCGAACCTTTCGCCCAGTATGGCATTTTCCGTCAATGGACCCGTGTCTCATTGTCCAAATGGAAAGAGTTACTCAAGATTGGAGTGCCCATCGGATTTGCGACTTTTTTCGAAACGTCCATCTTTGCTGCTGTGACTTTAATGATGAGCCGTTTCGATACCACAACAATTGCTGCACACCAAGCGGCGCTGAATTTCGCTTCTACGCTCTACATGCTGCCTGTGAGTATATGTATGGCTCTTACGATCCTTGTGGGCTTCGAGGCAGGTGCCGGGCGTCTGAGAGACGCCAAACAATACAGCCTGCTCGGAATAGGTGGGGCCATTGGGCTATCACTGCTGACAGCGATCGTGTTGATTGTGTTCGGCGAACAGATTGCAGGCGTGTATTCAAACGATCGAGAGGTCATTGCACTTACGCAGCATTTCCTCATCTACGCCATTTTCTTTCAGATCTCAGATGCGATTGCTACACCAACCCAAGGAGCACTACGTGGCTACAAAGATGTTAACCCGGCATTGATCATTACGTTTGTAGCGTATTGGATTATTGGGTTGCCTGTAGGTTATCTAACTGCTACGTATACTTCACTCGGTGCCTTCGGATACTGGATCGGCCTTATTGCCGGCCTTGCTGTAGGAGCAACAGCGCTTCTCTGGAGACTCTTTCGGGTACAAAAACAAGCCGCACTCCGCAAGGCGTAACATTGATATACTCACTCCGTGAAACAACAAAAAGAGCACAATCCACGTTAAAGCGGGATTGTGCTCTTTGCGTATGAATCGAATTATTGGGACAAACGTTGTGCAAGCTCGTAAGTCACCATATCGAAATCTTTTTTTGTGTTAACCACTTTATCAATATCCGTCAGGGTAAGTTCACCCTTGATAATGCCACAACCTTTGTCTGTCTCGCCTGCGATCAGACTGCGAACAGCGAAATCGCCAAGACGGCTTGCCAGGTTACGGTCGAAAGGTGTTGGCGTACCCCCACGCTGAATGTGACCCAGAACGGTTACACGTGGCTCATACGTTGGGCAACGTTCCATCAGTTCTTTTGCTACATCCTCACCTTTGCCTACGCCTTCTGCAACGATGATAATACTGTGACGTTTGCCATGTGCAAAGTTAGCTTTCATCCGATCTGCTACTTCGTCCATATCAAATGGAACTTCTGGGACAAGAATCGTTTCAGCACCCGAAGCAAGTCCGGCATGCAGAGCGATATCCCCACAGTGACGACCCATAACTTCAACGATGGAAGAACGTTCGTGTGAAGACATCGTATCACGTAATTTGTTTACTGCATCAACTACTATGCTTACAGCTGTATCAAATCCGATGGTATAGTCGGTGAATGAAACGTCGTTATCAATCGTTCCTGGCAGACCCATGGTGTTAATGCCCAGCTTGCTCAGTTTATTCGCACCGTTGTAGGAACCATCCCCACCGATAACAACCAGACCGTCAATGCCACGCGCACGCAGAATGTCCGCACCTTTTTGCTGACCTTCAGCGGTATAGAACTCCTTGCAACGTGCCGATTGAAGAACCGTTCCCCCACGTTGGATGATATCCCCTACACTCCGCAAATCCATTGGGAAAATGTCATTATTCAAAAGACCCTGGTATCCACGTTGAACTCCAAATACTTCGAGACCGTGAAACAGTCCGCTGCGAACAACCGCACGAACAGCCGCGTTCATCCCCTGTGAATCACCACCGCTCGTTAATACTGCGATTTTCTTTACTGCTGTCATGATGTTTCTTCCTCCTCTAGTTTCACTTCAGGCTCCGCAATATCACACCTGACTTACATATTTTTCCGTATCCAGCGACTGAAAATGAAGAAAAATATTCTTGTGATCGGACTATTTTTCAGCAGACGTTTGGATACAACGCGAACTTCCTGTTGTTCGCTGACTTTGGGATCAGACAGGTAAATGGCAATCAGTCCTTCGATGATCATCCGGTGAAAGGAGCTTCCCGGAATCTTCTGTACATCACTGCGTGCCATCTCCACAATAAAAGCAATTCGGTCCAGCATTGTCTCCACATTCTCATAATAGTTGCAGAAGTTGAGATCTCCCCCGATGCGGTCCTCATCCTGATCAATTAAATAATCGAGCATAATGTGCAATGCGCATACATGTGGGAAATAGGCCGTATGGATCGAGGCCGCTTGCTCTTCAGTCAACTGATCGTCACTCGCAGCCAGAAACAGCATGAAAACGCCCAGTGTAGAGCCAGTTGCAGCAGCGAATTCGTTCCAACGAAACTGAGGTGTGCGATGACGATGCTCCGACCACCATTCGAGCAGTGCCGTTTCTCTCAGTTCCGGCTTGATATGCTTATATACCTGCAGGTCCGTGTATAGGCCTGCCAGATCCTGAATTTGGGGCTTGGCGGACGTATAGCCTGGTAACTGACGGGTCAGTTCCTGACATGTGGTCACCAGATTCCGCAGATATCCACCGTCATCCTGCTCCTCACGGAGGGCATAATAATTGACGGGAATTGCTTCGGGATCTACCGCATCAAGCATGGATTGATGGAGAAGACGAAAATCATCCGGGTCCATCGAGGTGCTGCGGTCGCACAGATTGTCCAAATAATCACTAATAGTTTGATATGAAACGATCAGCGGAATCAGAATGTGCCTATTGGGCAAATCAGCTAATGCGTAGACGGTTCCGCCTTCACAGTGAAACTGTTTATCCTTCAGACTGGCAAGTGCCTGTGTACGCAACTCCTCATTCGGAATCGCCTCAGCTTGAGCACGCCATCCATTCAGTGCCTTCCGTGTTTCCGGAATGGTGTATTTGTACACCCCTCTCATCAATGCCAGCGGTCCACGCGGATATTGATGACGTTTTCGATTTGATTGGCTCAAAATAAATGTGCCTCCACTTGGTTGAATACGTATTAGAGCGATTTTTAACCATTCCTATTATAATATGATCCCTTTAATTGTACAAATGATCTGCCGCATATTCCGCATAAAAAATCGCATCGGCGTTCAAAGCTTTGTGATATACTATCCATATTTCATCCATCAAAGGAGTCGTTGACATGTCGTCAAGTGAATCACTTTCGTGGAGACGGTTATTTTCTTTTTTTGTGCCACTTGGCATTTCCGCCTCTCTCGTCACCATTTCTCACGTCATCATAAACAGCACATTAGCACGTTCCGCTCATCCCGAGACGGTTATTGCCAGCTATGCCATCGCCGGTAGCTTGTTAACCCTCACGGAACGCCCCTCCACCCTGCTGCGGCAAACCTGTTCCGCACTGGTTCGCGATCGCCTTTCCTTTCAGGCCCTCACGTTTGTGACCAAAATATTTCTTGCCTGTGTGCTTCTCATTGGGTTTCTCATCGTATACTCTCCCGTTGGTACCGGGGTGTTCAAATACTTGTTTGGTGTAAGTCCGGATCTGCTGACCAAAGTCATCGACGTATATGAAATTCTCATGTATGTGAGTATCTTTTCAGTGATCCGCAACATCTATCAGGGGATCATCATTACGAATAACCGCACCAAGTGGTTAACCATCGGCATGGTATTCCGTTTAGCCGGCATGTACGGCCTATCCCTCTATTTCATATACACAGACAGCATTGACAGTGGACGTGTAGGCGCTATCATTTTTGCTGCTGGCATGATGATTGAAGCGCTCGTCAGCTTTCTGGAGGGAAACAGCATCAAGCGCAAGATGCCAGCCAAGCTTGAGGATCATCCCGTCGAGAGCAAGGGAGACGTATTTCGCTTTTATAAGCCACTGCTGTTATCCAGCTTTGTAGCGCTGTTCATAGGACCGGTTATTAACATCGTACTTGGCAAAACGACCGGGATCGCACTAGCCATTTCATCCTTTGCCATAGCAAGCAGTCTGATGCAGTTGATGCTAAGCTTCTTTACATACATCCATCAGATCGTGCTGAATTTCTACCTTGTGGATGCCAAACTGGTACGAAAATTCGCACTTGTCACCGGATTTATTCCGTTTGCGATGATGGTGTCGATTGCCTATACCCCCTTGGGACCATGGGTACTTGAAAATGTCATGAGCGTTCAGGGCGAACTGTTGGAACAAAGTCTGTGGACACTGCGTGCGTTTGTCTTATTTCCGCTGATCTTCCCTTTTCTGGATTTCAGCAATGGCCTCATTCTGCTTCGCGGTCAGACAAAAACGATGTTTCGTTCGCAAACGGCGAATGCAATCTGCACGGTAATTGTGCTGCTTATACTGGTTAGTATTTTCCCTGCGTGGAACGGCATGATTGGAGCTATTGCCCAATCCCTTGGCCTGCTCGCCGAACTTGTCATTGTCTGGCTTGTCATCCGGCGCACGAAGCAAGAACCTACGATGTCTGTGCCGAAAGCCCGTAAATCAACATCCCTGAAAGGGTAATAAAATCATTGAATTGTTATCAAGATTGGAGTCTCTCATCATGAAATTAAGTCACAACGCCCGCCCGGATCAGAACTGGCTGCGGGCTCTCATGTTCACCATCTTTGGTTCCACCGTTCTGGTGGTATCCTACTTCCAGCTTTACTTCAGTCATCTGGGCTTCAGTCGGGCTGAGATTGGATATCTCTACGGAATTGGCCCCCTCATCTCTGTGTTCTCCAATATGTTCTGGAGCATGGCCAGCGACCGCTACCAAACGGTACGCAAAGTAATGATCATTCTGCTTGGTGGTCAATTGATCACAGGGATCATGCTTGCCAACGCGACAACTTTCGGTCAGGTATTTGTACTCGTGACTTTGTTTTACTTTTTCTATTATCCGGTCTATCCACTCTCCGATACGATGGCTATTACAACGGCCAGCAAGTACGGCCGAAATTTCACTTCCATTCGAGTCTTCGGATCGATCGGTTATGCCTTCTTTGCATTAAGTATCGGGTATTTCCTTGGATCTTTCGGTCCAGGATGGACGATATGGCTTTGCGTCGGTCTTGCTGCCACTACATTATTGATCAGTTTTCAATTGAAGGATCAACCTTCAGGGAATAGTAGCAAAATGGATCTATCGGGGTTATGGGCTATTCTGAAACGCAGAGATGTGCTCACCTTTTTTGGCTGTGTATTTTTGCTTGCCATGGGACATCGCATGAACGAAGCATTTCTTACCATCACGCTAAAAGATCTGGGTGCCAGCGAGGGGCTGATCGGCTGGTCTTTGCTGATCTCTTCCGTAAGTGAAATTCCCATTTTCCTGCTGCTTAGCAAGTATGGAAACCGTTATAAGGAACTGCCACTAATCGCTTTTGCTGCACTGATGTATACAGTTCGTTTGCTTCTTATGTCCATATCCGATACACCTGCAGCTGTCGTTGCCATTCAGACGATGCATAGTGTTACCTTTGGTATTTTCTACGTTACGGCGGTCCGCTACATCATTCGCCTAGTTCCGGACGGCTACAGAGCAACGGGTATGGCTTTGTTCACCATTGTCTGGTCCAGTGCTTCGGGACTTCTTAGTGGAACGTTGGGCGGACTGCTGCTGGAACATGCAGGCAGACAAACCTTCTATCTCACCGCTATGGCTTTCTCCCTGGCTGCATTGATCGGTTTCGGATTGAAGTTATGGTCCAGCATGACCAATCGTGTATCCTGAAACCACAGGGAAACATACTCCATATTCAACCGATATTTACACTGGAAATTTTAGAATCAAAAAAAGCACAGCCTCCCATGGGGGACTGTGCTTAGGTTCTAATATTCAGCTATAAATTTATCATATATAAGAAGTCCGTTGACCGGAAAAATTCTTACAGTTTGTTTACGTTAGCTGCTTGAGGACCACGGTTTCCATCAGTAATTTCGAATTCTACCGCTTGACCTTCTTCCAATGTTTTGAAGCCGTCTCCTTGGATTGCGGAGAAATGTACGAATACGTCCTCGCCGCCTTCAACTGAAATAAAGCCATAGCCTTTTTCTGCGTTAAACCATTTAACTGTACCTTTCAAATGAAAAACCTCCTAAAAATATCGCCATCTATGGCGAATACCCTTATTATACTGTATGGGCTTCCATTTTGCAATTTATCTTTCCATAAATGTCGAAAAAATTTGCTTTGAATCGTAGGGTACGGTATCATTTTACCAAAACCGTTAGTTTGGAGACTACCTATGATAAAAAAACATGAAATATACAAAACAGACAAGTGGAATATGATGACCGTAGAAGTTCAAGGCAAATATCTCGTACTGCGAGAAATTTCGGAAGAGTGGGGCGAAGAATGCCATACTTTCCTTAGCCGTCCTGCATTAATGCACTGGGCTGAACGCCGTTTCCCAAAAGCAGATTTTGAGAACCGTGAGGATGAATGGCGTCAATTGATGGCTGCCTTCAAAGGGGTCTAACCCATGCAGCTTGACTCAAGCAATGTCGTCATCTTTATTATCCTTGCCTTCTCCCTTGGTATTGTGCTTATTCTGGGACGGAATTCCATCCCGGATCGACTGAGACGGGGAATGGCTCTTATTGCTACACTGCTCATTTGTTTTGCCTTTTTCCTGATCGTTTATTTTCTGTATAACATGGGAACCTAATAACGGGGACCCAGATATTCAAATATTTCAACGTGCCTAAGGTCATACTATACGAGATTATTCGTATCGTAAGGAGGAAGGCCGTTGAAATACCAGAAATCGCTATCTGTTATCCTGGTACTTAGTCTGATTCCTTCGTCTCTCTCCGCACACGCGAGTGCGACGAAGGCAGCTTCGTCCATACATTCATCAGATCATCAAAGGAGGATTTCCATGAGTCAATTATTGAAACGTTCCGAGGTACCGGCTGAACATAGCTGGAAACTGGAAGATTTATTTGCCGATCAGAAAGCCTGGGATCAGGAATATGAAGAAGTATCGTCTTTGACCAAGAAGGCCTCCGAATTCCAAGGCAAACTGAATCAACCTGATGTACTCAAATCTTGCTTCGAATTTGAAGATGAGATCAGCCTCAAAATAGAACGCCTCTTTGTGTACGCACGTATGCATCAAGATGAAGACACAGCAAATCCTACATATCAAAACCTGTCCCAAAAAGCCCAGAAATTAGGCGTACGGGTTGGTGAAGCACTTTCTTTTGTCACACCGGAGATTCTTTCCCTGCCAGATGACCAGTTGGATGCATTTATTGCGAACGAAAAACTCTCTGCTTATACATTTACGCTGGAAGAGATGAAACGCGAAAAAGCCCACGTTCTTAGCCAAGCAGAAGAGGCTTTGCTTGCACAGGTAGGCAACCTTTCACAAGCACCACAGACAATCTTTAGCATGCTGAATAATGCTGATCTCAAGTTCCCCCGAATCAAGGATGAACATGGTAACGAAGTTGAGCTGACACACGGTAGCTACATTCAGTTCCTGGAGAATCCTAATCGTGAAGTTCGCGAACGCGCCTTCAAAGCGGTATATGAAACCTATGCCAAACAGAAGAACACAATAGCTGCAGCCTTGAATGCAAATGTCACCAAAAATATGTTCTATGCTAATGTTCGGAAGTACCCTTCCGTGATGGAAATGTCCTTATACGGAGATAACATCCCAACGGATGTGTATACCAATCTGGTAGACACCATTCACGAGAGCCTTCCGTTATTGCATCGTTATATGGACCTGCGCAAAAAGTTGCTGGGTGTGGATCAATTGCACATGTACGATCTGTTCGCTCCACTCGTAGACGAATACAAAATGGACATTACCTATGAGGAAGCGAAACAAACGGTCAAAGACGGTCTGAAACCACTCGGCAAGGATTATGCTGACGCATTGCAGACTGGATATGATAACCGCTGGATCGATATATATGAGAATGAAAATAAACGTTCAGGCGCATATGCCTGGGGCGCTTACGGCACTCACCCGTATGTCTTGTTGAATCACAAAGATAACCTGAACAGCATGTTCACACTCGCACATGAAATGGGTCACGCTCTGCATTCACATTACTCGGATACAACACTTCCGTATCGTGATGCCCAGTACACCATCTTCCTGGCTGAGGTTGCATCCACAACCAACGAAGCGTTGCTGATGGATTATCTGCTTAACAAATCAACAGATCCAAAGGAAAAATTGTATCTGTTGACCTATTATGCCGACCAATTCCGTACAACGGTATTCCGTCAGACCATGTTTGCTGAATTCGAGAAAATCATTCATGAACGTGCGGAACAAGGTGACGCATTAACACCACAATTGTTATCCGAGATCTATTATGATCTGAACGTGAAATATCACGGAAAAGGCATGGCTGTCGACAAAGAAATTGAAATGGAATGGGCTCGTATTCCCCACTTCTATAACAGCTTCTACGTTTACAAATATGCTACAGGCTTCTCCGCAGCGACAAGCTTTTCCAAGCAAATCTTGGAAGAAGGCCAACCGGCTGTTGACCGTTATCTTGGCTTCCTGAAGAGCGGTGGCAGTGATTACTCCATCAATATTTTGAAAAAAGCAGGTGTGGATATGTCTACACCACAGCCAATTCGTGAAGCTATGAGTGTGTTCAAGGAATTGATTGAACAGATGGAGCAACTAACCAAATAAGGTTGTCTATCCATGTGACCTGCATCCCTTGCCCGTTTGGGCAGGGGATTTTATCATCATTGCAAGATGCAACCTACCCGAATATGGGTAATGCATATCTAGTTCTCAATTGTTCAACAAGGAGGCAACACCATGAAAATGCAATGGGCACTCATAGCAGGTCTTGTTTTTGCACTGCTCACGGGAATCTTTGCGGTCATTAATGTGGATTCCGTACAAGTCAACCTGTTATTTAACACGGTACAAATCCCGCTGATCTTGCTCATTCTCGGCTGTACCCTGATCGGTGGAATTATTGTAGGGTCATATGGCATCTATCGCCAATACAGACTGCAACGTGAAAATAAACAACTGAAATTGCGTGTATCTGAATTGGAAAGTTCCACGACAAGCAAATCTACATTGGATTCTTTCAAATCGATGGATTCGCTTGACTCAAATAAATCCGATAGCCTATTGGAGAAGGATTCGATCCAGAGTCAGCGCAAAGGAAACCCTACGGGAACACTGTAACCAATCAGAGACAGCCTGCTGGCGAGTCAGGAATGGTAGTATCACATTCTCTCCCCCAGACAGGCTGTATTTTGTTTCACCATACCCACGATCCGAGGAGGAAATTACACAATGAGTTTTACAATTGATGAATCATACGTTCTGTCTTTTCTGAAAAAATTGCTGGACACACCAAGTCCAAGTGGTTACACACATCATATAATCGAGATGATCCGGAAGGAAGCAGCAGCACTGGGCATCGCCTGTGAGCTGAATAACAAGGGCGGTGCGGTGCTTACATTGCCCGGACAGGATTCGTCCAAGACAATCGCTTTAAGCGCCCATGTGGATACGCTAGGGGCCATGGTACGCTCTGTTACATCCTATGGCACATTGAAGCTTACCTCTGTCGGTGGCTTTTCGATGCAAAGTATCGAAAACGAATATTGCAGCATCCATACTCGGGATGGAAAGACATACACAGGCACCATTCTTTCCCTTCATCCGTCTGTCCACGTCTATCCGGATGCACGTACCTTTGAACGGACTGAGAACCATATGGAGGTCCGAATCGATGAAGTTGTCTCCTCCAAGGAAGATGTGTTGAAACTCGGGATCTCTGTCGGCGACTTTATCTCCTTTGATGCTCGCGCAGTCATCACGCCGAGTGGTTATATCAAATCACGTCATCTGGACGACAAAGCCAGCGTAGCTGCCCTCTTTGGCATCCTTGAGTCTGCACATCGTGAAGGCTGGAAACCATTACATAACGTCTCTCTGCTTATCTCGAACTATGAAGAAGTTGGACATGGCGCATCGTATATCCCTGCGGAAATCAGTGAAATGATCGCTGTAGACATGGGAGCCATGGGCGATGACCTGAGCTGTAAAGAAACTGACGTTTCCATATGTGCCAAAGATTCTTCTGGCCCGTATGACTACGATATGACCAGTCGTCTCATTGAACTGGCCAAACAGGATGGGATGGATTACGTCGTGGACATTTATCCCCACTATGGCTCAGATGGCAGTGCAGCATTACGCGGAGGAAACAATATCCGAGCAGCACTGATCGGTCCGGGGGTTCACGCATCTCATTCCATGGAGCGTACGCATAAGGATGCTGTACTGAATACGGCACGATTGCTCGCAGCCTACATTACAACCAAGTAAAACAGAATCATTGATCGACGAAATTGTCATGGATAACATCCACATGTTCGTCTAAGCAGAAGGCCCCTTCCAAGCACAGCAATTCGGTGTGCTTGGAAGGGGCCTTTTTTGTCATATCTCTTAATCTGCCTGTTCCACATATGCATGATATTTACGATCCAATATCTCTAACTCTGCCTTATGGTCATGTATTTCATTTCTTAACACATGCATGGTCTTCCTAACCGCGCTTAGTCCATCCTTCACCTGACGTTCGGCTTTGCGAATTTTGTCCTGAACCATCCAGTCCACGAAGAGGTTATCGAAGAAATAGTCTGCGAATGAAAGCAGACCTCCCAGATGCAGATCCGCGTGTACTGCCATCTCTACATCCTCCAGTTCCTTCTGGAAACGTCGTAGACGCTTACCTGCATCCATGATGGCGACCTGAGCGTCATCCATTCGTCCTCGCTTGATATGCGTGGAGATGACCCCACCGCCCATCATGTCATATACACCCCAATTACCTGCCGAAGACAAGGCCTTCTCGGCACGTTCAAGGGCATCAACCAGATACTCTCCCTCCCGGAAAGCTTCATCCAGTTCCTGTAGCTCGCTCGCCAGATGTTCCCGATTCTCAGCCATCTGTTGCAATTCCGCATCCTGGTCCAGCAGTCGACCTTCCTTCTTCCCCCACAGAGCGTTGTAATCGCTTTTCCAGTACTGATACTGCCGTTGACCCTCCAACTCCTGCTCCACATGGATTCGTTGCTCCTGTACGTCTTGTAACATGCGACAAGCGGTGTCGTATGCAGCCTTGCTCTCCATGAGTTCGAGCTCTTCCTTCTCCAGACGTTCCGTCTTTTTGCCAATCAGTTGATAGAAAAATGCTGACAATGTCATGCTGTTCAATCGCTCAACGTCCTTCTGCTCCTTCTGGAGATGCTCCAGACGACGTTTTACCTTTGCTTCCCATTCAGTTTCCTCCGTTTGAAGCTTCTCCAAACGTTTGGTCCATTTCTCGTAAATTCTCCCCTTTTCCTTGAGCACTGCCAACTGTTGATTAATTTCCTTATACATAAGTGTGGTGTTCTCTCCCTTCTATGGAATTCTTTACTTATAAAACGTAATGAGCATACAGAACGTTTCACTTTAATGCGCAAATTCACAGACAAAAAAATCGCCCTTTTCTCCAATGCGACATAAAGTCACTATAGAAGAAAGGGCGATGTTTAGTTATAAATCAAGACTTGCTCTGTTCAATCTGCTCTGCAAGTTCATTCAGAACGGTCCAGCGTTCCATCAATTCGTCCAGATGGCGCTCAGCCTCAGCTTGCTCAGCCATCAACTCCTGCAGACGGGCAGAATCACTAAATGACTCTTCCATCTCTTTGTTAATCCGGACGAGATTGGCTTCAGCCTTCTCAATATTTTCATCAATCTGGTCGTATTCACGTTGCTCCTTGAAGCTGAATTTCAACTTCGGTTTAGCCGCTGACACAGCAGGCGTCGTTTTATCTGATGACTGCTTCACCTTCGCTGCTCCTGTGTCACTCTCTTGATTAGCTCCAGGCGCATTTTTCAGCATCCACTCTGCATATTCACTGTAGTCACCGACGTGTACACGTACAGCACCGTTGCCCTCAAAAGACAGCACTTTATCCACAGTACGATCAAGGAAATAGCGATCATGGGATACCACAAAAACTACACCCGGAAAATCGTCCAGATAGTCTTCCAGTACAGCGAGTGTCTGGATGTCCAGATCATTCGTCGGCTCATCCAGGAGCAATACATTCGGCGCAGCCATCAGCACACGCAGCAGATACAGGCGACGCTTCTCTCCACCAGACAGACGTGAGATTGGCGTCCACTGGGATGCCGGGGTAAACAGGAACCGCTCCAGCATCTGGGATGCTGTTATCAGAGAGCCATCGGCTGTTTTCACATTCTCGGCCACTTCTTTAATATACTCAATGACACGAAGAGATTCGTCCATCTCCTGATGTTCCTGTGTAAAGTAGCCCAGATTGACCGTAGGACCAACGTCAACCACACCAGCATCGGGTTCCAGCTTGCCAGATATCATCTGAAGCAACGTGGACTTACCACTACCATTCGGTCCAACAATCCCTACCCGATCTCCAGGTACGGCAATATAACTCAGATCTTCGATCAGTTTGCGGCCACCGACGGATTTGGAAAGATGCTCGATCTCCAGAATCTTTTTACCCAAACGAGTGGAGCCAACCGATACTTCCAATGAACCCGAGCGCTGGACTCCTTGTTGGTCTTTGAGTTGTTCGAAGCGATCAATTCTCGCTTTTTGTTTCGTTGTCCGCGCCTTGGCACCACGACGAATCCATGCAAGCTCCGTCCGAAGCAAGTTCTTGCGCTTCTGTTCGGAAGAAGCTTCACGTTCTTCGCGCTCCGCCTTCAGTTCCAGGAAACGTGTATAGTTCGCTTCATATCGGAACAAACGTCCATGATCCAATTCCAGCATGACATTCGCCACACGATCCAGGAAATACCGATCATGCGTAATCATAAGCAGTGCGCCGCGGCGCTTCTGCAGGTACTGCTCCAACCAAACGACCGAGTCATTATCAATATGGTTCGTCGGCTCATCCAGAATGAGCAGTTCGCAAGGGTGAATCAGCGCAGCAGCGAGTGCTACCCTTTTGCGTTGTCCACCAGACAATGTGCCCATTAGTGCATCGAATTGACGAATACCCAATTTGGACAAAATGCTCTTCGCTTCGCTCTCCATCTGCCAGAGCTGAAGCTGCTCCATTTGCTGATTCAAACGTAATAACCGCTCTTGCAATGCTGGATCGGACGAGTTCAGTTCCAATAGTTCCATCGTTTCCGTATATTCACGCACGGTTTTCATTTCCATGCTGTCACCTTCGAATACTTGTTGCAGTACCGTATTATCCGGATTGAAGTCCGGATTTTGTGCCAGGAACTGAATACGTACGTCATTACCGATCGAGATCTGTCCCGCGTCTGCAGGTTCCATACCAGAAATCACACGCAAAAACGTGGATTTTCCGGTTCCATTTACCCCAACGACACCAATCTTGTCCTGATCAGCCATACCAAATGAAGCGTCCTTGAACAATATTTTCTCGCCATAACTTTTTGCAATTTGTTCTACCGTCATTATGTTCATTGCGCGTACCCACTTCTCTGTAAAATAGAATTCAATATTACTCGTACCCACACAAGCACTTACGTTTTCAAAAAGGACCGACACCCATCCAGAAATAATGCTGCTGAGAAGGCAATTCGTTTGTTCAAATCTTCTTCGTTGAACTCTGGATTAAGCATAATATCCATCTTCAGACGATCCAGAATCCCAATGTATGATTTGGCTAATAAGACTGGCTCAGGTACACTTGCACTTTCCAGCACCTCGCACACCATGCTCATGTATTGATTCATAAATTCTTTCATAAATTGCATCAGATCCGGATCATTATTAGGTGCCATAAAAAAGAGCTTGGTATGATTGCGACGCTCATAATAATACGTAAGGTGGGTCTTGGCTATAGCGCCAAGTTTATCACCTGTGTTCTCATGCGAGTTCAAAGCATATTCAAGACGACTGATAAAACTGTTACAGTCCCGCTTGGATACTGCTACAAATAATTGTTCCTTACTTTTGAAATATAAATAAATGGTGCCTTTTGCGATGCCAGCTTCGTCTGCAATATCAGACATTTTGGTCTCATAAAAACCCTTCGAGCCAAAAATACCATAGGCTGCATCCAAAATAGCCTCCGATTTGTCTCCATGTACAGTGTTCAAATGTTACTCCCTCCTACAACGCCAAAATGTTACCCAATCCAATCGCCACACATCCGCCAATGACCGAGCTAAGCACGTTCACCAGGTCGTTACTCATCCATGCCCAGCCACGAGCCCGAACCGTTGGATGCCCGCAATGTTCATGCACCTCAACTTCACGACCACACACGGTACAACGATACATCATCTGCACCGTTGCGCCCAGATAGGAATCGGCAAACGCCCCTGCCAATCCGCCTGCAAGGCCGACAAAAATCCAACTAAGCAGACCAAGCCCTTCTACCCCGGCGATCCAGGAAAAGAAAAATGCTCCCGCACCAATCAGAGCCCCACCTACAGCTGCAGCCACGGTGCCAAGAAGTGAAACGCCTCCTGAGGCACCTGGAGTAAGTACCTTCCACGTGAGAACAGAGCGCGGCGGCTTACGACTGAGACTCCCAATTTCGGTTGCCCATGTATCCGATGTAACGGTAGCCATTACACCAATGAAAGCATATACCCATGCCGGATGGGGAAATATCCAGTATCCCAGACACAGAAACATGCCCATCCCACCATTAGCCATCACTTGCCCAGCATCCCGATTTCCTGACTTGGCATAGGATTTCTCCAGCTCCTGCTTCCGATCTTTACGAAACCTGGAGAGCAACGTTGAAGTGATGAAAAACAACAATAACGTGCCAAACCAGAACAGGTTACCCGCTCCGTAATATATCGTTCCCATCATAATTGCTGCCAGGCAGCCAGACAGGGTTAGCGACTTTTTCGCATAGGCAGCACCTGCCACCATAGAAGCGCATACGGCGCCAATAATCCAATCCATAATGTCTCCTGCATGCAGCGTATACACAGTCCGCATGACGTTTATTGTATTTTTGAAACTCAATTATACCACGGTTTGATGTCAATGCCGAAACTCCAGAGGCCAGCACACAAAAAACCTGTTTTGGCCTCGTGTAGAAGTGCCAAAACAGGTTATTGATCAAACGTTAAAACAAGATAACTTCCCTTTTCAAGTTACGTCTGGAATTCGGTGTTCCCAGGTTCTGTTTCAGACCCGCTTCGCTCCTCCAATGACCCCATATCGGTAGAGTACTCTGCGACCAAACCAGTTGAACAATCGATCCGTCAGGAATCCCATAAAACCCAGGGAAATCAGCCCGACAAAAATCCAATCTGTTCGGAAAAAGAGTCTGGAATTCCAGATTAAGTAACCCACTCCCTCATTCGAGGCAATCATCTCAGCACCGATTATGGCCATATACGAGGTTCCCATCGCCAGTCGCACACCCGTGAAGATATACGGGGTTGTCGCCGGCACAATCACATGCAGCAGAATCTGCCGTTCATTGGCTCCCATACTGCGGGCCGACCGGATTTTGTCTTCTTCAACGGAGAGTACACCTGTCAGTGTATTCAACACAACAATGAAGAAGGTTGCGTACATAATGAGCGCGATCTTGGATTGCTCACCAATTCCGAACCACACCAGAAATAAGGTAATAAAGGCGATCGGCGGGATAAAACGTATAAAGTTAAGGAACGGTTCCGCGAACAGCCGGATGAGATGAACTTTGCCAATAATCAGCCCTACCGGAATAGCAATGATACTTCCGAGTACCCAGCCCGCCAGTACACGAGTGAAGCTGATTCCGATATACTCCATCAGCGTACCGTCAGCAATCAGTTCGCGTGCTCCCAGGATCGTGTGCCACGGACCAGGGATTACGTCAGGCCCATAGATAAGGGCACCAAGCTGCCAGATTAAGATGACCGTTACCCATAGAAGCGGGATAGACACCCATTTTTTCTCCAACCATTTCATTTACATATCACCTCAATTATTCTTCAAAATGGCCTTGAATTCGGTCATACAGGGTGTTGAACTCAGACGAGGCGATGTTCCTCGGGTAAGGTAACGTGTTGTGGTAAATATCCGTGATATTCGAAGATGGACCTACAGACATAATGCCTATGCGCTCCCCAAGCAATAACGCCTCCTGAATATCGTGTGTGACAAAGATAACAGTTTTATGTGTTTCTTTCCAAATATTCACAAGTTCCTTCTGCATGGTTCGTCTCGTCATGGCGTCCAGCGCACCGAATGGCTCATCCATCAGCAAGATCGCTGAGTCATTCGCAAGTACGCGGGCCAATTGAACACGCTGCTTCATACCACCTGATAGCTCTTTCGGAAATTTCCCCTCATGAGCACTCAGTCCCACAAGCTGGATGTATCGATCAGAGATCTCACGTCGTTGTGTCTTGGGCACCTTGGACATTCGAAGTCCGAATTCAACATTTTCCCTCACGGTTAGCCATGGAAAGAGAGAAGAATCCGCCTGCTGGAACACCATCGCCCGATCCCTGCCCGGTCTGTCGATCTCCTTGTTGTCTACCTTGAGCTGTCCGCCCGACTTGGAAATAAAACCCGCGATCATGTTCAGCAGCGTTGACTTCCCGCAACCACTGGGACCAAGCAGGACAAAGAACTCTCCTCCCTTGATAACCAGATCGACATCCTTAATGATATAATGCACATCCCCATTGGTCGGGGCATGATACGTTTTCCGAAGCTGTTCAATATGAATGGTATGCTCAGTTGCAGGTAAGGACATAACGGACACCTCCCATTTCATTTCAATAAGAATTATTTACTGTATGTCACTTTTTCCGGCAGAGCCTGTTGGAGAGAAGTCAAGTCGAGTTTGGTGTCGAGATCAAAATCCTGTTCGATGATTCCGGTGTCCACCATATATTGCTTCTGACCTGCCAAACTATCATAAGCAGCCTGCGTAAATCCAACTTCCCATGGATTGATCGGAAGGTCTTTCAACGTGGCATCTTTAGGCTGTTTGGTCTCTTGATACATCAGATCCGCAACTTCTTCAGGATGCGCTTGAGCATACGTGGATGCTTCATCCAGCGCCGCAAGGAAGTCACTTATCTTTTCAGGGTTTGCCTGGATGAATTCATTATTCGATACCAGTCCCATACCAAGGCGTATAGGGGTCTGAGACATATCCGTCAGCTGATGTACTCCTTCGAGTGCATCGAATTTATCGGTTAACGCGGAACCTATAACCCAAGCGGCATCAAGGTCTCCCTGTTTCAGTGCGATGTAGGCTTCATCAAAAGCCCCCTGACCAATTTGCGTCACATCACTCAGCGCCACTCCCTGATCTTTCAAATATTCATCCCATAGATACGGAATAAATGTGCCTCGAATGAAACTCACTTTCTTGCCCTTCAAATCCGCTCCACTCTGAATATCCTCTCTTGCATACAGCTTCCAGGCGGCTGCCGCTTCATCCGTAGTCTGACCTGCGGAAGCGACGACTGAATATTCCCCTTTAGCCAAAGCATTTAATACAGGGAAGTCCGCCCCGTACGCAATATCTACCTGTTTGATAAATAGTGCATTTACACCTTCAGCCGGTGAGCCAAACGTAATACTCTCTGCATCAATGCCCCGTTTTTCAAAGAAACCTTTGGCAATGGCTACCCTGAACGTTGGGTTCGTACTTGTATCTGCAATTCGAATTTTTACATTATCGGTATTCTTGCCGGTAGCGTCTTTTGCTCCAGATCCTGCTGCGTTTGAACTGCATCCGGATAATAGGAGTGCCGTAGCCAGGAATAATATCAATACGCCTGTAATTATGGATGGTTTTCTCACAATATACACCCCATTCGATCTAGTCATGATTCTTGACGCTTAACTGCCCGACTTGCCTTCATCCGACGTTGCCACACAGGCTGCACCCTCCACAAATGGAAGAGTTGTTTCTACGCTCACGATGGATGCAGAACCTTTGGGTGCTGCTCCCGGGACCCTGTAGGTGGAGACATCAATGGCTTCGATGGCAACTTCCTGCGGTTTCTCCAACTGTGGAACCCACTGATAAGGAACTCGATATGAGCGATAGACCATATTGGTATTCCGCCCATCCGTGTACGGGGAGACATACTCCCAGACCAGCTCATGCTCCGCTGTGACTTCGAACAATCGGCCATTGGAACCTTCGGTTATCAGGGTGTTGCCGTTAGGTAAACGCTGGGCGGAACTGATGTATGGGCTATAAAATTTATAAGAATCCGTCGGAACCGAGAAACCTGCTTCTGCCGAGGTATACTGCCAGACAATCTCCAGGGTGACCGGGTTAATCTCCAGTACACGGGAGTGATCCCGAATCGCATGTTTCAATCCAAATGGAGAAGCCGGATTTGGGAGGCCGTAACCTGCCCAGCCGCCATTGTCGAATACGAGCAAGTTGCCTTCTCCCGGTAGACCTTGGGGAATGATATGTGCATGATGCTGTCCGATAATTGTGCCAATGTGTTTCGCTTCAGTTGAAGCATAGTCTGGCCCTAGTCTCCACACGATCTTTCCACTCTGTCTGTCCGTAATGGCAATTATATTGGCCTCTCTGGCATCCCAGATAATATTGTCGGGGTGAAACCGTTCGTCTCCTTCTTCATAGAAACGGTTGGGTCCGACATAAGAGGCAGAATTAATATGTAACCAGTCACCGACGCCACCGCCCAGATGACCGAAAGAACGTGTATTCGGATCACGGAACAGGACATTTCGAGCAGCTTCATCAAAACCTAATTCTTCAAAGTGCTCGTTAGGCAGCCACTCCCAGATTACCTTCCCCTCCCAATCCACTTCGATAATGGCGTCATCAAGTAATGGCTTATCTGAAATTTGAGGATTACTCACATTTTTGTGTGCCAGGATGAGCGTTTTACCACTCTTCGCCTTCGGCGCAAGGCCAGGTGCATAGTAACCTACCGGATTACCCTCACGCTGATAATCATGATGCTGGCGGGCATACCATAGTGGCTCATACCCCGGATCTTCAATATGTTCGTAGCTATTGTATTTCCATACAATGTTGCCGTCCCAATCCACTTGCACCAGATCGACATTGTCCTGAATACCGAACTTCGGATCTCTCCGACCCGTGCTGCCCAGCACGTAGCCGCCAGGTAATATTTTGGCCGGAAAACCTAACAATCCTTTCCACAGGTGGACCTCCTTTCCATTCATATCGATCAATACTACGCCTTCCTCACCTGCCTGATAAACGGTATAACCGCCCCAAGCCTTATCCGGATTGTATAACGTTGCTCCAGTTGGATATATCGTTGAGTGTCCCATTGATCATCTCTCCCCTAGAATGTTTGTGGTATATCAAATGTCGTTACTTTGACCCAACCTCAATAACTGAGATAGTTACTCTTCCCGGTACTGTCCTGCTGCTTCTGCTCAAGGTTACTTGTCGAGGACCGATCATGTTCTTGTATCCCGTTGTTCTCCGCCAATTCCAGCACCGCGTCCGAGAACCCCTCCAGATTCGCTACTACCCGCTCGTAGAATTGACTTTGCTGCTCCAGTTCCTCACTCGTAAAACCCTCAAACAGAAGCGTGATACATCGGGCACCGATGTTGCTGTTTCTCGCATACATCTCCCGCCCGCTTGATGTGATATCCAGTAAAACCGTCCGGCGGTCGTCTTCCTTTCGTCTGCGGATGGTGAGTCCCTTTTTCTCCAACTTATCGGTCAGAGCTGTAATGGCACCCGATGTAAAGTCCAACTGTTCTGCCAGATCTCCAAGCCGCTGTTCTCCCTCACGAATGATTTTGTGCAGGATAAGCATGCCTGGCAGGCTGATACCTTCTACAGAGATGCGATCCCGCTCTTTGACGAATCGTCTGACCATTTTGCGAAATAACCAATCCGTCCGCTCCAACGCTTCCCAGTCTCTATCGCTCATTCCATAACCTCCTTGTTCGTTTGAAGCTTCAATAAAGATACGAAAAAAGGCCCCCGAGGACATTCCTTAGAGGAGTAGTCCCGGGAGCCTTTGGTGGTCCAATCAGCTCAATGCAGTTTTCAGTTCAAATTAGTTCACTGTTCATTTAATGAGTATTAAAATAATTGAGATTATCATATAACCAACTAACCCAACCTGTCAAGTGTGAATTATATTAATGATCTTTTCTTTTTGCAGCCATTCTCCGCTAGGTTGAAATTACTTATCCTGTTTTAAGTTTCACTTCAGGTTTCCCGTTTACACTATTCTCAGATCGAAACATGAACAAATACACTTACGACAAGCTACGATTCAGTTCGTACTCAACTACAGAAATGAGGATTATCCATATGAATATGAAAAGAGTCATTATTATAGGCACAATGATTGTCACCATGTCCTTCGCTGGAACAGCCTGGGGCCAGTCTGCCATCTCTCCCATACCTACTGCTAAATGGTCCATCGTTGACTTGGACACTCGTGAGGGAAGCAGCGACGAGCTGCTCAGCGCTCTGAATCAGCCTTCAGAAGCAGATCTGTATCAGGAGCTGTACAACGGAAAATCACTGAGGACAATTACGGAAGAAAATAACGGGAATTTGGATGAGGTCATTGCTATACAAGTAAGACAACTCAAAGAGCAGTTGGATGAACGGCTCGCAAGTGGAAGTATCCGTTCGGAGCAACATGCTGCACAACATGCTGAACTGGAAGAGTTGGTCACACAGAGCGCAAATACAGCATACAGCTTGGCGTAAATTAGTAGCGTTAGCGTATCCGTACAATGAAGGTATAAACATATATCCACGATAACAAAGCAAAAAGGAGCGTATTCACGCCCCTTTCTTGTAACCTATTCATCTCAAGCAGGTTGATGTGTAATCCTTATTGCGCTGCCCCAATCTTGCAGGCACCCAAGGATTCGCCGTCCCATGCCAGTTCGAGCACATCTCCTGCTTGTGTTGGTCCAACACCTTCAGGTGTTCCTGTAAAAATGACATCGCCCGGCCCCAGGCCGTAATGGTGACCTACATAATCCACAATATCCTGTAAACTGAAGATCATATTACGAATGTTACCACGCTGGACTTCCTCACCATTTTTGGTCAATGTAAAGTCTTTTTCCAGTAATGCTGCCGCACCCGGGAATGCCTGAAATGCAGTAACCGGAGCGGAATTTTTGAACCCTTTGGCCGCCGTCCACGGGTGGCCCTTTTTCTTAATCACGGTCTGTACATCACGTAACGTAAAATCAATACCAAACCCATACGCATCCACCAGTTCATCTACCGCCATACCTGGCTCAAAATTCCGGCCGATTTGAACGACCAATTCAGCTTCATAGTGAACTTCACCCTTGGTAGCAGGCAATTCAAGCGTTTCGCCATTCAGGGGCACGACTGCATGAGAAGGTTTCATAAAGATCATTGGCTCATCCGGAACCGCGTTACCCAATTCTTCCGCGTGAAGTTTATAATTGCGTCCTACACAGTATACATTGCGAATGTTAGTCAACATGGGTATATTACCACCTTTATCGGATTCATTAGTGCATATAGGAAAGTTAGGGTCTGAAAAATCGGCTGCTCGTCTCCTGAAATGCCAGCTCCCATACGTCAGGACGGTTCGTACATAACATGAGTTCTGGATCAACCGCCGCCAGTTTCTTCATAATGGTCTTGTCATCCACTGTCCAAGCCATCACCCGAATGCCTGCACTCCGCATCTCGTTCATTAAGGATTTATCTACATTGGTGTATCCAATCGAGAGGAATGTACAATTCATCTTCCGCAGGGCGGTTAACAGATCGCCTGGTCGTGCATCGATAATCAGCCCCGTCTGGATCTCCGGTGCAAGTTTCTTCACTTCGATCAGAGCGGCTGGTTCAAATGAAGTAATCACAACATCATTTTGCATATGTCTTTTTCTCACTTCATGTACAACAGCCGCAGGCAGACCCGGGTACATGTCTCCCTGCGTTTTCAGTTCAATGTTCAAACGCACTCTGCCGCACGAGCGATCTAACAATTCACTTAGCGCCGGAATCCGTTCGCCTTTGTAAGACTTATTTTTCCATGCTCCGGCATCCAGACGTTGCAGATCAGCCCAATCGGTTTCCCGAACCAGGCCCTTGCCATTCGTCGTGCGATCCACTGTAAAATCATGAATAACCACTGGCACACCATCACGCGACAACTGCACATCCAGCTCCATCCACTGAACTTCAGGCCGCTCCATGGCCATCAGGAATGCAGCCATCGTATTCTCTGGTGCAATAGAAGAAAATCCACGGTGCGCTACACAAAGGTTGTTCATTCGATTCCCTCCTCAAAAAGGTTTTTAATTAGGTGAAGCGACCCCATTCCCATCATATCGAATACCCGGGGAGAGCTTAGCCATCTGTTCCAACAGCAGTTTGTTCGCCTCATCGATCATCGGAATGGCCTGACCAAGCCCAGCCTCATAAGGGATAACTTTCATGCTGCAAGCTGCATCTTGACTACAGCGAGCCTGAAATACCGCCGTTTTCCAAGTCTCTTCGGTTGTTGATCTGGAGAAAATGAAATTTCCCGTACTGTATGCAATCCACTTCCCCTTATAGTACTCCAACCCTTGCAACACATGAGGATGACCACCTATGACCAGATCAGCGCCAGCATCTACAAACTCATGAGCCAATCGGGTCTGGTCACTATTCGGAGTACTTACACGTTCCTCTCCCCAGTGTGCAACCACGATCACCAGATCAGCCTTCTTACGGGCCTCCTGGATCGCTTTGACTGCTCCTGTGGAATCGTAGGCTTCAGCCACGCCAGCCCGATTGCCTTCAGCCTTCCAACTCGTTTCCGGTACAACGCGGGAGAACCCAAGCAATGCAATCTTCATGCCTTTGCGTTCCAGATATGCTGGTGCATAGGCCTCATCCCTGTTCATACCTGCCCCGGTGTGAGCTATGCCATATTCCTTGAGATAAGTTAACGTATCCACCAAGCCCTCTACGCCCTGATCCAAAATATGATTGTTAGCCAAATTGACAGCATCAAAACCGGCTGAAGCCATTGCCGCCAATGCTTTGGGCGATGATTTGTAGACATAGGTTTTATCAGCTGCACTGGTACCACCATGAGTTATTGGTGTCTCCAGGTTACCGATGGTAAGATCATCATCCTTGAATAATCTGCCGAGTTTGGCAAAGGGATAGTCATAACCGTTCTTATCCAGCAACTCAGCAACTTTGCCCGAGAATTGAATATCACCAACAAAGTTAATCGTGACATCCTTCGCTGAATTGGAAGGTTTCGACGTCCCTGATTCCTGATCCACACCTGCATTTCCCTTGGTGCTGGATGGTGTCGAAGTTGCTACAGGTTTTTTCGTTCCGGATTCTGCTTTCTCACTATTGGTATTGCCTGAAGTGTCAGGTGTCGCTACTCCAGATGTCTTATCTGCATCCGCTGTTGTCTCTTCATCCGTAGCTTCGTGTTCTTCTTCCGAATTCTCATCGGATTCCGAGTCTGGAGAAGTTACTTGATCGCCGCCTTTGGCATCGTCTCCAATGGAAGGCTGATCCTGATCGACGATTTCTTGTTTCACCGGCTGGTCTGCCTGTTGCTGACGTGTATCAATGACATAAAAAATGCCCACCAGACCAATTGCAATGATCAATACAATATTAACTGTCCAGATGATTGTGATTGTATTGCGGGTGCGTTTACTACCTTTTTTCTTCTTTACACTTCGCTCTGATCTTGGGGGATACATAAGCAACTCCTCTTCTTCTTCACAGCCATACATACCATTATATCAGGCATATTCTGGATTTCCATCATTCGTTGGAACTGTATCGATTGAAAGGGTATGAACTCAGTTAGCTTCCAGATCTTCACATAAAAAAAGCCATCTCTCCAGTAGATAATTCTACGTTTGAGACAGCTCTCTTGCTGTACTTAATCTGCTGCAAGCTCTTGTGTAGCCTGAACAGACATTTCCTTCGCTTGTCTGATGCAATCAGGCAAACCTACGCCCTCATAACCTGCACCTGCAATGTACACACCCGGTAATTTGCTGCCAAGCTCCTCACGGAGGGCGGCAATATGTTGGAGGTGTCCCACCGGATACTGTGGCATGGATTTACGTAGCCTTGTAATCTCGGAGAAGATCGGCACTGCTTCAATACCCATCGTCTCTCTCAGATCCTTGAGAACCAGATTCGTCAGCGCTTCATCCGGAAGCTCTACGTTCTGTTCGTCACCGGAGCGACCAACATAACAGCGGAGCAGTACTTTATCATCCGGGCTCGTATGCAGCCATTTCGTCGATGTCCACGTACAAGCCGTAATATTACGGCCCTCTTTCCGCGGAACGAGGAAACCCGACCCGTCGAATACATGCTCCACCTCTTTTTTCTCAAAAGCGAGCACTACATTGGCTACAGACACATAGTTAATCGCATCCAGTGCCGCTGTATCCACGTGAGGCTTCAACAGCTCCGACGCGACATATGCCGGCACAGTAACCACTACATCATCGGCTTCAAGCATTTCGCCATTACCAAGTTCAACAATGTATCTGGTCTGCGCTCCATCAAGGCGTTGCAGTGACTTCACCGCAGTGTTCAGACGTTGATCCACATCCTGCAACTCGTGGACGAGTGCATGAACAAGGCTCTGAAGTCCCTGACGAAAGTTCAGAAAAGCGCTCCGTTTTGTTCCGGTATGCGTTTCAGCCGGTTTGCGACCCGTCATCATGCCCCGGATCAAGCTGCCGTAATCGCGCTCTACTTCTCCGAACTGCGGGAAGGTAGCCTGGAGGCTCAATCGCCGCATATCACCTGCATAGATTCCTGCGAGCAGGGGTTCCGTCAAGTTCTCCAGCACTTCAGCTCCAAGACGGCGTTCAATCATATAACCGAGCGATTCATCCTCTGTTGTACGACGTGGCGGGATGACAAAATCCATCAATGCCCGCAGTTTGCCTGCCGGAGAGACCAGACCACTTCTCAAGAATGGTCTTAGTTCCGTCGGGATACCGAGAACAAGTCCTGCTGGCATAGGATGAAGCTTGCCACGCTGCATGATATACGTTTTCTTCGACTCCGGATTCTGACTGACCAGTTCATGATCGATCTCCAATTCTTTAGCCAGGTCAATCATTGCTGTTTTGCGAGCCAGGAAAGAATCCGGCCCTTTTTCAATCACAAATCCATCCCGGTGCAGTGTCTCAATCATACCTCCCATGGACGAGCTTTTCTCGACCAAAGTAATCACGGGTTCAACGCCTGCTTCCCGGTAATGCTTGCGGATATAAAATGCCGCGCTGAGGCCGGTAAGGCCACCGCCGACAACAACAACACGGCGTTTCTTATCACCCATTACTCATCCGACCCTTGCTGCCATTGGCTTATAATAACGTCGCTTAACGTCTCCATGTATAGAGGATCGCTATTGAGGGAGTCAATACGCATCAGGCGCATGTCGATCTCTTTGGCAATCGATTTGGCCTCAATATCGAGATCATAGAGCACTTCGAGATGATCCGAGACAAACCCGATTGGTGCCACAAGTACATCCTCTACCTGTTCACGAGAAAGCTCCTGTAACGTATCCAGAATATCCGGTCCAAGCCAAGGCTCAGCTGTTCGTCCGGCACTCTGCCACGTAAATTGCCAATTGGTTATGCCTACACGTGAGGCAATCACTTCCGAAGTCTCCAGCAATTGTTGCGGGTATGGATCACCCATCTCCACAATACGTGCCGGCAGACTGTGCGCACTAAACAACACCTTCACATCTCCGCGTTTTGCTCCAGCTTCTTCGAACGCATCCAACTTGGCACTGACACGTGTGGACAACGCCTGAATTAACTTCGGATGCAGATGATAACTCTCAATAAAGGACATATGAACGCCCAGCTCTTCTGCTTTTTCACGCGCACGTTTGATATAACTGCCTACACTCATCGTGGAAAAATGAGGAGCCAGTACAATACCAATGGCTGTCTGAATTCCATCCTTCGCCATCTGCTCCACGCCATCCTCAATAAACGGATAGGCATGCTTCAGTCCTTGATAACAACGGAATTCCACATCAGCGCCACGCTCATCGCGGTTTAATGTCTCTTGAAGGGCCTTGACCTGATTGTCTGTGTTCTCACGAAGTGGGAAAACACCGCCAACAATGGCTTCATAACGGTCCGTCAGTTCCTTCAATTGCTCCGGTTCAGGCGGACGTCCTCTGCGGATATGTGTGTAATACGCTTCAACACTCTCCATATTTTCCGGTGTGCCATACGACATCACCAGTACACCTACAGTATTAGTCATTGGTTACCGTCACCCCAGTCTTCATTGCTTCGGCAGAATATTCATGAATATACGCCGTTAGTTCTCTGAGCTTCTCTAGCGATGCTTCAGGAAATAATCCGTGTCCGAGGTTGAAAATATAACCCGGCTCCTTGATTCCTTCGTCAATAATCACTTTGGCTTGCTCTTTAATCAGTTCCATCGGGGCAGTCAGCAAATATGGGTCCAGGTTACCCTGTACTGCAAATTTGCCGCCAAGCCGTTGACGCCCTTCCGAAATGGATACTCTCCAGTCGAGTCCAATCACATCGGCTTGCAGATTATGCAGTGTTGGCAACAACTCACCGGATGCAACACCAGGGAAATAAATCTTCGGTACATTCAAATCCGATAATTCGGTAAAGATACGGGTAATCGTAGGCAACACATATGTTCTGAAGTCTTTGGGAGAAAGTGCTCCAACCCAGCTGTCAAACAACTGGAATGCCTTACCGCCATTCGCAATATGCGCACGGACATATGTAATAACCATATCACCAAGCTTCTGCATCAGCTTGTGCCACACCTCAGGCTCGCTGTACATCATCGTTTTGGTGCGGATATAACCTTTCGAAGGTCGGCCTTCAATCAGATAACTGGCAATCGTGAATGGTGCGCCCGCAAACGTAATCAGAGGCACATCAAGCTCCTTATCCAGAATTCGAATGGTTTCCAGAATATGTGACAGATCTCCTTCTACGTCGATGGGACGCAGCCGATCCACATCTGCAGCGGACCGAATAGGATTATCGATAACTGGACCAATATTTTTTACAATGTCAAAATCAATGCCCAGAGAGGCAACCGGATTCATAATATCGGAATACAAAATAGCCGCATCTACACCAAGTTTGCGTACCGGCATGAGTGTAACTTCAGCCGCCAGCTCGGGTTGTTTGCAGATCTCTAACAAGGAGTACTTTTCTTTAATTTTGCGATATTCAGGATCGTAACGTCCAGCTTGACGCATGTACCATACCGGGACACGGTCTACCTGTTGTTTGAAACTTGCCCGAATCAGTCGATCATTATAGCTCATGTAAGAAGCCTCCAATAGTTTTTGGACTCATAATTACCATTATGCCCTTTTTAAACAGCCGTAACAACCACATGCAGATGCGTTCTACGTGACAATACTATGACATTCCTTACACCCATCCCTCATATGCCAATTATGTTATAATGAAAGAATGGTGTTTTTTTGAGAATTACAGAAATATCTTTGAAAGGAAGTGAAAGCACTTTGAAAACGTGGAAAGTAAACCTCATTGTGCTTTGGTTCGGACAATTTTTGGTCAATTCGGGCATGACCATGATTACCCCATTTTTGTCTCTTTATCTCGCAAGAGATCTGGGCGTTGTTGGCGAACATGAAATTGGCATATGGGCGGGATTTATTTTTGCAGCCAATTTCCTCACCTCATTTTTGTTCCAACCGCTCTGGGGCAAGTTATCGGACAAGTACGGCCGAAAAGTAATGCTGCTGCGCTCGGGATTCGGGATGGCCATTGTAATTGCCCTTATGGGTCTGGCACAGAATCCCTGGCAGCTGCTCTTATTGCGTTTGCTTAACGGTACCATCTCCGGTTTCAATCCTGCAGCTGTTGCGTTGATATCAGGTACCACACCGAAA
This sequence comes from Paenibacillus sp. SRL342, assembly GCF_984798905.1. Lineage (NCBI taxonomy): Bacteria > Bacillati > Bacillota > Bacilli > Caryophanales > Paenibacillaceae > Paenibacillus > Paenibacillus sp. SRL342. The sequence continues at coordinate 2,272,001 of NZ_OZ481790.1, read as the reverse complement.
GACCGCATGGGTTTTGCCATGGGAATCAGTCAGTCCGGGCAGGTTGCCGGCACAATCCTGGGTCCACTCATTGGTGGTTTGTTAGCGGATGCGGTAGGCTTCCGCCCCATTTTCTACATTACAGGTGGATTGATCTTTGTCGCTTCCATGCTCGCCATGTTCCTGGTGAGAGAGAAGTTCGACCGTCAAGAAGCAGCCAAACTGCCGGCACAATCCGTATTGTCCGGTCTGAAGGAATTGAACAAGTCACCTCAACTGCCCGCACTGTTTGCTGTAACGTTTCTGTTGCAGTTTGCAATGATTAGCCCCATGTCACTCTTGCCGCTGTATGTGCAAAAATTGCATGCTTCGGATGTAAACGTGGCCTTCTGGGCAGGACTTGTCGGTGCAGTTACGGGACTATCCAATATGGCGATGTCTCCGATTCTCGGGAAGCTGAGTGACCGGATTGGTCCTCACAAGGTGCTGACGTTCTCTCTCATAGGAACAGGACTCATGCTTATTCCGCAGGCATTTGTTCAGACCGTGTGGCAGCTCATTCTTGTTCGTTTCATGATGGGTGTGTTCATGGGTGGCTTGCTTCCGAGCGTTAATGCCCTGATTCGTTCCTATACATCCGATAGCATGATCAGCCGTGCATTCAGTTTTAATACGAGTACTCTGGCGCTGGGCAACATGCTTGGAGCGATCATTGGAGGATTTATGGCAGGATTCATCGGGATCGAAGGTCTGTTTATCGTATCTGGCGGACTGCTGCTGCTTAATATGGTTTGGGTCCGATTCAAATTGTATAACAAACCTCCTTCTATTCGGGAATCCTGATTCCCTATCCATTTCTTAGTTAGTCCATCTTAATTTTTCATTTGAAAAAGCCGCTTCCAGCGCCTAATTGGCCTGAGAGCGGCTTTTGTCATTCATGCGCCATTTATTTAATTATTTATTTATTAGATTGAATTCTATCGGATAATGTTTCACACCATACACAAAGGCACTTTGTATCGGTTGCAGAGCCGTTCCCGGCACAAGTTGAATGTGCTCCATGTGCTGAAGCAAGGTATGAAGAACTACCCTTGCCTCCAATCGAGCGAGTGGTGCACCCAAACAAAAATGAATGCCAAAACCAAAGCCCATATGTCGGTTCGGCTTGCGATCAGAGATGAAATCTTCCGGGTTTTCAAATTGGGCACTGTCCCGATTGGCTGCTCCAACCCAGGAAATCACCTGCTCCCCAGCTTGAATCATCTGACCATTCAACTCTACAGTTTCCTTGGCGACCCGCCCAATCGCGACAATTGGCGGATAATATCTCAGCGTCTCTTCAATCGCAGAAATAATCCGTTCAGGATGTTCCCGCAACTCCTGTTGTAGCTCGGGTTGTTCAGACAGAATACGAACCGCATTGGTAATCAGGTTGGTTGTTGTTTCATTACCGGCAGCAAGCAAGAGAATACAGAAGCCTACCACTTCATCTGAAGTCAATTGCTGACCATCAATCTCCGCAGCAAGCAGTAATGAGATCAGATCATCCTTTGGCTGCAACCGACGCTCTTCCATAATGCCAGTGAAATAGATATGCAACTCCTGCATATTTCTTTTTTTCTCCTCCAATAACTCCTGGAAGGCCTGCTCACTATCGTCACGTGCACCTTTCACCAACACATCAGACCAGTCTTTGAACTTTTGACGATCCTCCGCAGGGACTCCGATCAATTCCGCAATGACAATGACGGGCAATGGTGTTGCAAGGTCATCAATAAGTTCCATATGTCCTTCTGACAGGTGTGGAGTAATTAACTCATCTGTGATTTCCTGAATACGCGGAGCCAATGCTTCAATTGCCTTGGGTGTAAACGCCTGATTCACCAGATCACGCAGCTGTTTGTGTTTGGGAGGGTCTGTCGTCAACATGCTCGTATTGGCACGATCACGTGCAGAAGAGAATAGTTTCGGATTTTTCAGAACATACTTCACATCTTCATACCCGAAAACATCCCAACATTCTCGATGCTCATCATATCGGACTGGAGTGTTATCACGAAGTTCTGCATACACCTCGAAGGGAGATAACCTCTCTTCCAAAGTCTCCAGTTCCCGAATCGGAATGTAATTTGCATACTTTCTCGGTGCCTGTTTCATCGTTTCTCCTCCAATCAATATTATATATTTATTTACATATGTCGATCACTCCTATTATAAGCATAACTCTATTACGAAACCACTCTTTAGACCGTAATTGATCCCCATTACCTAATATGCGTTACTATCATCCTCTTATTCTGTTACCTACTTCTGATATGAGTCCCAATTCGACATTCTTCTATTAAAATACTTCATTTTATCAGGACAAAAGACTCATTATGTAATGTTAACTAACATTAAAAAGACATTTCTCTCTTCAAAACTTCTAAAACCAGCTCTTATATATCTCTAGCAGAATGAATATTCTTTCGTAATTCCTCATAAATAATCATTTTACTCTCATTATCTACGAATGTAATCGATTACTCTACCATTATCTAAGTTTGTCATATTACTTAACATGAAATACAATCAATTTGAAATGGTATACATATTCTTCTTAACAAACTTAACATCACACTTACTTGAAGGAGAGTGCTATTCATGAGTAAAACATCCAATCTTCGTCCCTGGGCCGTATGGAGTACCGCAGCTTTAACAGCATTAACCATCTCGTTGTCCCCCATTGGAACCTACGCCGCGCACGCAGCTACGGTAGAGGTGAAAGGCACAACAGGTGCTGTTCAGACAGCAACTACTACCCCAGCTCGCAATACTTCCATTCCCGCAATACCAGACTCTTCCAAGCAATCTGCACTACCTAATGTATTGGTAATCGGAACTGGCGGAACGATTGCCGGTCAATCCGAGGATGCCACCAGCTTCCAGAATTACAAGGCAGGCACACTTCCCATTGGAGAGATGGTAGACACCTTACCGGATAAACAGAAGATTGCCGATGTTAGCACACTCCAATTCGGAAACTCAGGTTCAGGTTCCTATAGCATGAGCGACCTCTATGACTTGTCGCAGACGGTAGACAAAGCTCTGGCAATGTATGACAGTGTTGTCGTGACCACGGGTACAGATACAATGGAAGAAATCGCTTATTTCCTCGATATGACGGTTCAGAGTGACAAACCTGTCGTGATCACAGGCTCCATGCGTCCATGGACCGTCATCGGTTCTGACGCTCAAGCCAATCTGTACAACGCCATCAAACTTGCAGGCAGTGGTCGTACCACTTCATTCGGCACAGTGCTCATGTTGAATGACACAATCCAGCTTGCTCGCGGTGTAACCAAGACAAATGATTATCGGACAGATACGTTTGAAACGCCGATGCTCGGCGCTGTAGGATATATAGATGAAGAGAACATTCGAATCTACCGTGCTCCTGCACGTGCCTTGAAACCAGAAGGCACAGCAAAGCCCGTATTTGATCTAAGTAAAATCACTAAGGCAGATCTGGCCAAAGTAGAAATTGCGATCTCATATCAAGAAGCTGGCGGCGGAGCCATTGAAGGATTCGTGAGCAGCGGTGCCAAAGGAATCGTGACTTCCGGTACCGGAGCTGGCGGTATATCCAGAGCTATGGGACAAGCTCGTACCAAAGCCATTGAAGAAGGTGTCATCTTTGTGACCACCACTCGGACGGGTTCAGGAAGTGTGTACGGCGGTGGCAAAGGTATCATTGCAGGCGACAACCTGAGTCCACAACAAGCTCGTGTATTATTGATGCTGGGTTTGTCCTTCAGTGATGATTTTGACACCATCAAAAAATGGTTTGAAACGTACGGAACACCTGAAGTATAAGAAAGCACTTATCCTTTATAAATTTGGACAAAAATAAGAGATGACACCACCCTTTCATTCAAGGTGTGTCGTCTCTTTCTTTGTGTTTTTCAGAAAACGCCAAACAGAAACACGATCCCCCTCACAAACATAAACGCGTGAGATCGTGTTCCATCGGAGTATTATCTTTAGGAAATTTCCACTGTTACTTCACCCAGGCAAGTACCAGCCCATCGTAATCGGGCAACATGGTCGTCACCAGGCGCGGGTCACTTGCCATCTGTTCATTGAAACGGCGAACCGCAAGCACGGCCGGGCCCTGCTTGTCCGGATTCAGCGTACGACCACGCAGGAAACAATTATCACCTACAATGACAGCACCTGGCCGGGCCAGCTTAATGGCATAATCGAGATATACCGGATAATTCTCCTTATCTGCGTCAATAAAGAAGAAATCAAATGTGCGTCCTTCCTGCTCCAATTGCTCCAGGCTGTCTGCCGCCGGGCCAATCCGATACTCGACCTTTTCGCCAAATCCGCCTTCTTCCAGATGACCACGCGCCATTGCCGCATATCCCTCTTTCAGTTCCAGCGAAGTCAGGGTTCCATTCTCACGCAGACCGCGCGCAATGCAGATCCCACTGTAACCGCCCAGCACGCCGATTTCGAGCGCAGCTTCTGCTTTGGATGTCTTCGCTAGAAACGTGAGTAATCGTCCATACGCCGCCGCAACGGATACTTCCGGCATACCGTTCGAACGGATGGCCTCTTTCACTTTCAGCAAAAGATCATCCTCTTGAAATAATTGATTTACATATTCATCAGGGGTCAGATTCACCACTAAAATCCTCCTTGGACACTTGGACTGCTTTCCATATGGATGCCAATGTTCTATAATAAATGTTTGTTATCAACACAGGCGGTTGACAGGTGCACCACTTCGAAAAAGGAGTGCCTACGTTCACCGCATTTCTCATTGTAAGTTTTTTCACGGAAAGCGGCAAGGCCGCACCGTCACTATACAGCAGAGAGAAGGATTTCCCTTCTCCAGCTTGAAATGGAGTTGAAATGAATCACATGGCTCAATTGCAATTGATTGCAACCTCGGCGATGGGACTCGAGGCTGTTGTTGCCCGGGAACTGAAACAACTGGGGTATGAAGATGTTACGATCGACAATGGACGGGTTTTCTTTACAGGAGATTATATTGATATATGCCGTTGTAATCTGTGGCTGAGAAGTTCGGATCGTGTATTGGTGAAAATGGGTGAATTCCCTGCCACAACATTCGACGAATTGTTTGAAGGCACCAAAGCACTGCCTTGGGAAGAGTGGATTCCAGCCGACGGCGAATTCCCTGTAGAGGGTCGTTCTCAAAAATCCCAGTTAAGCAGTGTGCCTGCATCACAAGGGATCGTGAAAAAAGCAATCGTAGAGAAACTGAAGCTGACTTATGACACAGAGTGGTTCCCAGAGGATGGGTCTCGTTATGTGATTGAGGTCATTCTGCTGAACGATCGCGCCCTGCTTACTTTAGATACAACGGGACCAGGTCTGCATAAACGGGGTTATCGTAAACTCGTCACCGAAGCGCCACTCAAAGAAACACTTGCTGCAGCTCTTATTCAGCTCAGCCGCTGGAATGTATCCCGCCCATTCTATGACCCGTGCTGTGGATCAGGTACAATGCTGATCGAAGCCGCCATGATCGGCTGGAACATTGCACCAGGACTTCGTCGGACCTTCAACTCTGAGGATTGGGCTGTGATTCCTGAAGAATTATGGGAACAAGCACGCGAAGAAGCATTCGATGCTGTTCGTGACGATGTCCCGTTACAGATTTCAGGTAGCGATATTGATCCTGAAGCGATTGAAGTTGCTATGGCAGCGATCAAAAGTGCTGGCTTCGCCAAAGATATTGAAGTCAGCGTCCTGCCCGCTCATCGCGCAAGACCACAGGGTGAATATGGTGTCATCATCACCAATCCCCCATATGGTGAACGTTTGAGTGAAGAAAAAGAAGTACAGAAGTTACTCCGCTCATTAGGGCGCAGTTACCTCGACATGCCAACATGGTCCTTTTTTGCAATCACGTCGACCAAAGCTTTTGAGGAGTATTTCGGTCATAAGGCAGACAAACGTCGCAAGTTGTTCAACGGACGAATTGAAACCCAGTACTATCAGTATTTGGGCCCACTGCCCCCACGAAATAAAACACCACAATCTTCGTAATTGTTTCAAATCTAAAGTGCTCCTGCCATCCATGGCCGGGGCGCTTTTTTTTGTGCGCTTTTCCAATCATATGAATTCATCAACTTCGGTCTTCGCTTTCGCAGAAATCAATTCTTCTGAGGCATAGTTGAAAACACATGAGGCCACGCTATAATGGATGGAGCCCTATTTTACATTCCGATAACAAAACAACAAAAGCAAGGGGGACATACATATGGTTGTCACTCGGCCTACGCGCAGCTCCATGCCACGCGGGCTTCTAAATCATCCATTAACGTTATATCTTATTTTTCTTGTGCTCATGCTTCTCAAACTCATGTGGCTCCATCACAATCTTCACGCTTATAACATTACGATGGGACTGCTGGATAAAGTCATTGCCATTGGATCTTTACTACTCTTGTCCTTCTGGGCCTGGTTGCTGCCACGTAGAGGCATGATCGCGTCTCTCGCCGTGCTTAACCTGCTGCTTACCGGACTAATCTATGCCGATATGGTGTATTATCGCTATTTCCAGGATTTCTTGACCATCCCGGTATTGTTGCAGGCGAGACAAGTTGACGCATTGGGTGACAGCATCGCTACATTGATCTACACAAGTGATCTCTGGTTCTTTGCCGACTGGCTTGTCGTCATCCCGTTCGCAGCTATCGTACTGTTCAGCAGACGTTACCGTTCGAAGTACTCCAGTACATCTGTTACGAGTTACGGGAGTTATTCGTATAACGATGGCAAGATACGGTTGCGCCGCCGTCTCACGGCTGGCAGCATTGCCCTTGTGCTGGGACTTGGCCTCGCCGTCGGCCCGATTTATTTCTACAGCAAAACATGGGCCAAAGGCCTGTTCGATAACAACTGGTGGAATGTATCCATGTACAACGTGACCGGACTACTCGCTTTTCACGGTTATGATCTGTACAACTATGCCAAAGACCACATCGGCTCCGGGCCGCAGGCTGATCCCGCTGATGTTGAGCAAGCAAAGGCATTCTTCGCTGAAAGGCAAGGAACTGCCCCGCAGAATGATGCCTTGTTTGGCAAATATAAAGACAGCAATGTGATCATTGTCCAGGGTGAGGCTTTTATGAACTTCATGATTGGTCAGAGCATTGGCGGTCAGGAGATCACGCCCCATTTTAATGAACTGATGAAGGAAAGCCAGTATTATAGTCACTTTTATCACCAGACCGGTCAGGGCAGAACGTCAGATGCCGATTTTGGCGCAAACATTTCCCTACATCCACTTCCGGTTGGATCAGCCTTTGTACGATATGCAGACCATACGTATGATTCCCTTCCTTCCATCCTGAAGGATAACGGGTATAGCACCAATGTATTTCACGCTTATGAGAGTGGCTTCTGGAATCGGTATACGATGTATCAGAATATGAAGTACGACAAGTTTTATAGTAAAAATGATTTTGCACAGGATGACCCGCTTGGCTGGTCCCTATCTGATGAATCCTTTTTCCGGCAATCCGTTGAGAAAATGAGTAGTGAGGTGACCGAACCATTCTATTCCTTCCTCATTACACTCAGCAGCCACCATCCGTATGCTTTGCCAAAAGAGAAGCAGCAACTGGATGTAGGCGAGTTCCAGGGAACGATGTTCGGTGATTATCTGCAATCCGTTCATTACGTGGATTCGGCGCTCGGCAAGATGGTGGAGGATCTGAAAAATCGGGGATTATGGGAAAATACCATTTTTATGTTCTACGGGGACCACGACAACTCGATCAAGGAACAATCACAATACGAACAGTTCCTGGGACGTTCGCTGAACGAACTGGATATGGCACAGATCATGAACGAGGTTCCCCTGCTCGTGCATTTACCGGACGGAGCAGCTGCCGGAACCATCGACGAACCTTCGGGACAACTGGACATCACGCCATCCGTATTGCATCTGCTCGGCTTGTCCGACCAGTCCTATTATCATATGGGTAACGACGTATATGACGGTTCTGCACGTACGGTTGTGCTGCGTAATGGGGCATTCTCGGATGGTTCTGTATTCTACATTCCATCGGATGACTATATCTATGAGAATGGCGCTTGTTATGACCTGTCCACACGTGACAAAACAGATATCAATGCTTGCCGCCCCGGTCATGATGAAGCAGCCAAGCGATTGCATGTCTCGGACACGGTCATTACCTATGATTTGATTCAGCGCTTTCGAGAGGAAGACAGTTCAACAGCAACATCGCAATGAGCAATATCGTAATGACAAGCTAAACAAATACACGAAATGAATTGAATTGGATTTAAAAAGGGGAACTTACATTACATGACATCACACACTGAACCAATCAATATTGAACAGAAATTGTTCGAAGAAACCGCAAACTTCGTGCAGCAACGTTATCCTCAGGGATGGGGCGGGGCGGGTGCCGTCTATACCGAAGCCGGTTCCCTGCTGATTAGCGTAGCTCCAGAGGTCATCAACGATGCCACGCATCTGTGCATGGAAACAGGAGCTTATCTGGAAGCCCACAAATTGAACGAACGTGTCACCCACTCCCTCTGTATCGCTCGTGATGACGAGCATTCAGAATTTAAGATCCTTACACCTTGCGGTGTATGCCAGGAACGATTATTTTACTGGGGCGAAGAAGTCAAAGCTGCCGTATACGATCCTTCTGGTCAACTGGTCTTCAAGAGACTGGATGAGATTCAACCTTACCATTGGTCCAAGGCATATCGGGATAAAAAGTAATCTCCTTGCGAATTATAGAAAGTGGCTTTATAATTGTAACCATATTAGTTTCAACTAAAAGGATGATGGAGGTTTTAATAAAATGAATATTGAGATATGGTCTGATTTTCTGTGCCCTTTCTGTTATATCGGCAAACGCCGCCTGGAGAATGTACTGGAACAGTTCCCACACCGTGATGAAGTGAAGCTGCAATTCAAAAGCTTCGAGCTTGATCCAAACGCTGCATTGAACCCAGGCAAAACCAATTCGGAATATCTGGCTGCCAAATATAATATGAGCGTGGAACAGGCCAAAGGTATGAATGCCCAGATGAATGCCAATGCTCGCACGGCAGGACTGGAATACAATATCGACGCCATGATCCCTACGAACTCCTTCTCAGCTCACCGCCTGACACACTGGGCAGATACACAAGGCAAAGCGCTCGAACTGAGTGAACGGATATTCCAAGCTGTGTTTATTGAAGGTAAACACTCCGGCGACCCTGAAGTGTTGGCTCAGTTAGCAGAGGAAGTCGGCTTGGATCGAGATGCAGCTAAGGCAGTGCTGTCCAGTGATCAATTCACCGACAATGTCCGAGCTGACCAAGCGGAAGGCGAGCAACTCGGCATCCGCGGTGTACCGTTCTTTGTATTCGACCGCAAGTTCGCCGTATCAGGTGCTCAGCCTGACGAGGTGTTTCTGGATGCCATTCAAAAAGCATGGGACGAGCGTTCCCCTTTCACCATGGTTGAATCCAACACAACAGAAACAGACGGCAGTGGCATCTGCACAGATGACGGTTGCGCAGTGCCGAAAAAAAATTAAGCCAATTCACATACAAAAAGCAGCAGGATCAGGGAGTATCCCCTGATCCTGCTGCTTTTTTATATACTACAAACGATTCTAGCTCATTGTATATATTTGTGTTTGATGAACAGTTACTGTGGAGGGGACGGAATCGATTCTGAGGAAGCGAAGCGTTCGCCTGAAAGCTTTCTGCAAGAAAGCTGCATCGGAAGCATAAGCTGTATCCAAATTTTATCCTCTGAAAAGAGGAATCAAAAAATTTGGATACAACAGCGATCAAAAGAACGATTACGTAACCGGAACAACCACCAGTAGTTCATCAAACAATTATATTCAATTAGCGCCTACCCACTCAATCCCAGAACAGTTGATCCGGATGTGGACCCGTCCGCTTATCGGAATCCAGCGCATCAATCTGTCTCAACTCATCCGGTGTCAATTCAAAGTCAAAGATGTCCGCATTCTCACGAATACGCTCCGGGGTAACCGACTTCGGAATCGTCACAATCTGATTCTGAATATCCCAGCGCAGAATGATCTGTGCTGGCGTTTTCCCATATTTCTGGGCCAGCGCTTTGAGGGTGGACTCTTGGTTCAGCTTGCCTTTCATGATCGGGCTCCAAGCCTCCAGTTGAATTCCCTGCGCCCCACAGAAATCCTGAAGTTCCTGCTGGATCAGACCTGGATGCAGCTCTACCTGATTTACCGCAGGCACCGTTCCGCCCTCATCTATGATATCTTGCAAATGGTGAACTTGAAAATTACTCACACCAATCGCACGGATGCTTCCTTCGCTATATAGACGTTCGAATGCTCTCCACGTCTCCTTATACTGGTCTCTGCCAGGCCAGTGAATTAAGTAAAGATCAATCACATTTAGTCCAAGTGCCTTCTGACTGGCTTCAAATGCTCTTAATGTTGAATCAAATCCCTGATCCTCGTTCCAGAGCTTGGTCGTCACAAACAGTTCGTTACGGGCAACACCACTGCTTGCAATAGCTTGTCCCACTTCTTCCTCATTGCCATAGATGGACGCGGTATCAATACTGCGATATCCAACCTCCAAAGCGGTCTCAACCGCCTGTTGTACTTCCTTACCTTTTGCTTTATATGTTCCAAATCCTAGCCATGGCATCGTTACTCCGTTGTTCAGAATTGTACAATCCGTAATATGTTTTGTCATTCTGTACCTCCCGTATGGAATTTTGCCTGCTCTTGTTCTATTAACCTTCTCACAGAATTTTAAGCGACCATTCGACATACTGTCGGAGTAGACCCATGGATGGGGAGTCATTGCAAAAGAGATGAAAAACCCGCAAAGCATTGCTGCCCTGCGGGTTCTGGTGTGACAGGAACGTTATATATTCCCTTGACCGTGCTGACTCTGGATTGAATTCAATCTTCTCTTCTCCTCGATGAACATTTCCTCTGCCAACTCAACACCTTGCCCTCCGAGTGAAAGCTCTGCTTGTCGCATCGCCTGCTCCGTGTGTGCCAGACGTCGTTCCGCCTGTACAATGGTCTGTGCCGTCGGATGAGACATGGCCTGAGATACAGCATAATGAAGCTTGTTCACCGCATTTTGCGCCTGAGATACGGTGGTATCGGCTTGCAAACTGGAATCATAACGCTTCGGCATGAGTATTCCTCCTTGGGATTATCATGTTCCTGTTACCCCTTTAGGATGGATAACACAAGCCTTCCTTATTCTTCTTTTGTGTTTTCATCGTAACTTTAATTGATTTCGCTACGTTTATTAGGTAATCATTCCAAATCAGGAGGAATTTATTTGAAGAAAATATTATTGACACTCTGTATGTTGCCCCTGCTCATTTGGGTACAAGGCTGCGCTCCTGCAACATACGAGATAGAAGGATATACAGCGTCATCCATGAACCCAGACATTCCTGTTCCAACCAATGCAAAGCTTATTGAAAACATAGCTTATTCCGATGATCCCAACCTTAAAAAAGGCGTTAAGTACGAGCTGAAACATATTGGGGGTGAGCAAGGACTATACCCGCCAATGGATTATTTTCAGAAGTTAGCGGATACAGGCTGGGTAGAATTGGAGGAAGAACGACTTGGAAATGTACATTTCCTGAAAAAGGATATTACCGTCATTGCCATTGAAATTCGAGAAGATACCTTCCAAATTACTGAAATGGTCCAAGGTGCTATGGAGTAACACATCCTTTCACTGCTACCCAAACGAAAAAAAGGAGAGGCACGTAGCCCCTCCTTGCGGATGTTTGAACTTTTCGTTCTCTCACCTTGTTTTATCCTATTACTTCACGAACTTTGCGACTTTGGCGAGTACTTCTTCTTCTGTCGGCGCACTGATATACCGACCATTGATAAAGACAAATGCACGTTTCGCGCAAGGACCGCAATAGGATTTGCACCCAATCTTGATCTCCGTGTCTGGAGCCATTTTTTGCAGCTTGGGTACAATCGATTTCAGTCGGACATGATTACACTTTTCGCATACGCGGATATCGTTAGCCATGAGTTCCCCTTCTTCGCGCCCTTAGTGGTCGCCGTGATTACCTTGGGATGGATTCGTAATGACAAATCCCTCTTCCGGGAAGTAGAGGTAGTCAATTTTAACACCGTTCAACAAAGGCTGATCATTCGCGAGAATGACATCAATCTCTTTATCGGTAGATACAACTGTATCATTTTCTTTTGGTGTGTCGAGATCAAGCCCGTAGTGAGCATGGTCACCATGTGCATGTGTGATGACAACGCGCAGGGTTTTTCCTTCGTTCTCCGGCTTGTCCAATTCAAGCTTCAATACTTTAGCAGCATTACGCGTAATTTTGCAGTTCATTCTCTTCATCTCCTATATTGTAATTGCAGGTTTCAACAATTTCAGCATTCTTAAACTACAGCATCTATTGTAAAGAAAGTTACCGCTCTTCGCAATAACATTGATGCGAATTCAATGTTAAAATGATCCATTCGGCCGCAAACTAAGAAGGTGCCCCCTCCTGAAGCACAGGATATTTACGTTCTGCCCGGCTTACAAACCAGTTCATCAGAATCAAAGTGACCCCGATATCATCGATGGGCATAAACGGCATTACGTCAGGAAGTACCCAGTATAACAGCGCCGGAATAATAAACAACAACTTTTCTCCCAAAGGAATCTGCGGAGCCCGGAGCAGCCGGGGGAGCCTTTTGAAAACTTGTGTCCATCGTTTGAACGACAGCAGTCTTCTCCACTTCATTTGAATCCCTCCGTATAATTGTATATGTCGCCGAAACGGCACATCCATCATTACCCGTTCAAAAACATTCAGAACGAATGACGTAGAATGTCATTATAAAAAATAATAAAAACGGAACGTCGCTCATAGCGTCCGTTCCTGTTATACGAATGATCTACTGTTAAGTTTCACACCTTCATAATTCAGGGTCTTGCCTCATTGTCCATTGGATAACAGTTCAGCCAGCAACATTCCCACTTCTATACAGATATCATCAAACTGTTCTACGGGAAGCGGATTAACACCCAATCCAACTTCCACCGTGAAGCCCGGTTTACCGAAATCTTGAATAAACCAGTCCTTATATCCGGCATCACTGCCACCGAGCTTCACCGCCTTGTAGCCGGAAGCTTTGGCGAGTCTACGCGACAGCGGTCCACTCTCCCTGGGTTCAAGATCACGATAGTTCCAATAAATCTCCTGTCCCTGACTATGCAGGGATACTACCGCATCAAATGTATGTTGCTGAGTCCACTGCTCAAGCGCCTGTGCCTCTGGTTCTGTCAATGGCGCTGTCCCTGCATAATCCCTGGGGCCAGGTGAGGTCACACCTCTTCTCACTGCTTCTTCCTCCCAATGGGCTGGAAATTGATCATTCAGATCCACCCCTCTGATGTTGGCCTTCCAATGGGTGAAATGTGATCTGCCGGCATTCCAGGCTAACAACTGCTGCGCATGTGGATGCTGATTGACCACACCTTCCTGAACCAGTTCGACCCCGTCCGGATTAACCATCGGCACGGCCCAGAGTGTCGTCTCTTGCATCCAGCGTTCTGTCTGGTATTGATGCCATGTCCTATCCGCACTATACGCCTCGGCATATTCCTCGATAAACTTCATCAGAACTGCTGTTGTTAACCACTCATTAGCATGAACCGAAGCGTTAACATGGATATGTCTCGACCCTTGCCCAATACGCAAATAAGGCAGCAACTTCCCCATAACACTTGTTCCAATGGACCCCGTCTCGATAAACGGGTATTGATTCTCCAGCTTGTCTATATCCCTGATTAATTCTCGATAACCATACTCTCCCTGAATCTTCACGATAGTTTTTCCATTCGAAGCCGGAATATGAATGCAGCGACCACCCCAGTCGGTTACATTGGTGATTTCGGGATTGGCCTGGCGCAACACCTCTTCGTCCAGACCAAATCTCCCTGCAATCTCTCCTACACTTTCTCCAGGCGGTACAGCGTATCTGCGACCTGTCCCGGGGACAATACGCAGCATCTGACCTGCCAGCAAGTATGGCTGGGAAGCCACCTCCGGGTTCAGTGCAGCAAGGAACTCTTTGGTCATATGGTGTGCTGACGCAATTCGCGGCAACGTATCTCCCCGCTGAACGATAATCCACTGCAGATCCATGTTGTTCTCCTTTCCACAGGAAAAGACAGGTCTCCTGTCCAGTTCTGACCGATTTCGTGTCTGTAACATATGTATGCAGGTCAGGTTGTCCGTCATGTGACAAGAATCATGTTTATCTTCGGTTAATGCATAATGACGACAAAAAATCCCGGAACTTCACAGTTCCGGGATAGTCCACAACCAAATTACATTAATTAAAAGTCTTATTCATGCATAATTTGAATATAACTATGATAATTGCGTAACTTGCCAGACAACAGGGGTCTTGGAGATCTGCTCCCCCAACCATCGACGGGTGATATTCTGGAACATTCGCGGGTCACCCGTGCAGAAAAATTGATGCACCGGAGTCTCATCCCCACTGGCCAGCTTTCGTTTATCATATAAAATCGTACTGATTTCACGTGCCGTTTCATCTGCTGAACTGATTAACTTCACTTCCTGTCCCATAACTTCCTGAATCGTGTCCATGAGAAAGGGATAATGCGTACAACCCAGAATAAGACAATCTATTGGTTGTTGTTTAATCCCGCCCAATGATTGTTCCACCGTATGTGTCGTGTGCTCGGAACGAAATTCACCTTGTTCCACCAACGGCACCAGCGCCGGACAAGCCTGACTGACCACATCAATATAGGGGGACAACTGCTTGAGTGCTGATGTATAAGCCCCACTACCTATGGTACCCGTGGTACCAATCACACCAATACGTCCTGTACGTGTCGCTGTGATTGCGGCCCGCGCACCCGGATGTATAACACCAATGACAGGCATATTCACCTTGCCACGGATATACTCCAACGCGGCTGCTGTTGCTGTGTTACAGGCGATAACGATAACCTTCGGATCGAATTGGATCAAGAAATCAACGATTTGTTCCGTAAATTGTTTTACTTGTTCGGACGAACGGGGTCCGTACGGTGTCCGGGCAGTATCCCCAAAATAAATGATCTTTTCCCGCGGGAGCTGACGCATCACTTCCTTGGCGACGGTCAATCCCCCCACACCGGAGTCTAATATAGCGATTGCTTGCTGCACGAACACACCGCTTCCTTCTTCATTGAATTGGTTCTCAAAACGATTGTTTCTCAGAGCTTTCTTCCTACCGTATGAACATTCCGGCAAAAAGGTACCTACATCTTACCCGATTTCATCGCAGGGTTCAAATTAAATCCACGCGCTACGTCATCTATGTGTGGACACGCAACAAAGCAGGCTCTCCTCTAATTAGAGGAAAGCCTGCTTATCGAGCATTGCTTAGTTGTCGTCCTTGGACTCATCCGAAGGAAGCTTCGCTACGATGTCAATTCCGGGTTCATCCACTGTTTTATCGATATCGATATCGTTATCAACAATGGCTGCCGATATGCGAATTTCTTTCCCTTCAGCGCAATTGCGCCAGGATTGAATATCCTGAATCACGACATCTGCGGTCTCTTTAACTTTGGATACGATCTGCGAACTTTGTTCTCCCACGATACCAGCCAGTTCCTGACCTTTCTCCGATACCTGACGAGCACCTTCTGTAATATCCTGACGAAGTTCACGTCCCGATTTCGGCGCCAGCAACAATGCCGTTACTGAACCAACCACGGAGCCAATAAGAGCTCCCCACAACAAACTTTTGTTAGAATCCTTCACGTCACATCTCTCCCTTTACTATTGTTTAAGTACCGGACTAGAAGCAACGGTCTGTCGCTCAGCCATCCGGGCGAATGCCTACTCTGTTGATGCATTATAAGCAGCACAGGCTTGACTTGACACTCCAGATGTTAAAAATAATCTGAACGCCCTTTTTGAATGGATGCAAATGACTTGGCTTAAACTCAGTTCTGACGAGCCGGCTCGAGATTAGACGCGGCATGCTCATCCCCCGGGTCCAAATCAATCACATATCGTCCAGGTGCAATCAATGCTGCCTGATGTTCACAACGCCAGCGACGTCCACCTGAAGAACCCAGCGTCTGTCCATCTTGCAGAACATCCCCCTGATCAAATATGTAATACGCTGCACCCAGTAAGGTCTGAGCCACCGTATCCGGATCAAGACCGACGAAGTGACACTGGACATCAGGTACACCCAGCGCAGATAATCCCACGGTATCCATGACCAACCCGCGCTGTTCCTCTGTACCTCCAGCTTGATACATTCGAACGTTCATGGCTGCATACAGATGTTCCTCACGTTCCTGAGCTTGCGTATATGCTTCCGGTTCAACCAGCTTGTCACTGCCATACCAATACAGCGCGTCACAGGTCAAACTCTCCATGATTGCCAGTACAGTCTTCTGAAACAGCTCCAGACGCTGTTTACGAGGCATGGCAGCCGTGAACATATCATGTATCCGAATGGAGTAACGCGCAGCTTCCACAGCTTGTCCTGCATCCGGCCAATGCCATGCTTGTTGCAGAGCACCGCCAAAGCGAGCACGATCTGCGATTTCATTCACAGGAAGCATGCAAGTCTGAGCAGGGATATCCCCTTCCTGGAAGGATACCTTGTGGTCCAGATGATAGAAGACAAGCATCTCATGCTTTTGCCCTCCGCTCTCTTGTTTCACATCCAGTCGGACTTGTCCTGTATGACGGATCATAGCTTCCTGCAAACGCAGGCGATCCACCTCTGGACGTTCCCGGAACAAAAGTTCAACCATATACACCGGATGGAATCCGGAAGGTGTTTCATTTGTTTCGTTACTTTCAGTATTAGCTTCATTGAATTCTTTTGATTCATTTGTCATGCGATTTCCCTCATTCCTTACGCTGTCCCTCGGCCTGTGCCGTATTGAAAGGACCAAGTTCTTTTTCCACGTAGGCGCTAACCTGAGTAGTAAAATGTTCAAGTATACTCGGCAACTCTACGCTAAGTGGATGGAGCTCAGACCGCTCCCAGGTGTAATAATCCTGCACCAGTGGCTTGCGTAACGTGACAAGCTGACGCAATATCTCATAGGTCGGATTATCAAAAACCTTTTCTTCATAATTAATCTGAATAATATCATCATAGCTGCTTGCATCTCTCATGATGAAGCCGTCGATCAGATAACTTCCCACATCGGTAACAATCTCGATCGCCAGGTGAAGACAACGTTCCTGTACCATACCCAGCATGAGACTGCCATCCCAAGCTTCTGCTGCCCCGCGAAGCCCTTCAGCTACTTCCGGTACAGCAGCAAGCCGGCGGGCAATCTGTTCTCTGTTCACATAATACATTCGTTCACTTCCCGTTCAGTGAGTTATCGGTTCCGTTTCCCTCTTCGCTTAAGCCAGAATATCATCACAGGACAAGCGATTAGAAACACAACAAAAATATATAGAAATTCCATAACGTCTCTTAAATCGCTCATGCAGAGTCCCCTTTATCTCAACGTAGTTTGAATGACAGATCAGATTTCGTAGTCCACTGCAATTGACTGTTCTCTGACTTCGTTCATGTACTTGATAACTTCCTGATGAAGCGGGTGTACCTGATACGCCTGGAGATCCTCCAGTGACGCAAACTCCGCCGTGAGTGAAATGTCGAACGATCTCTCCGAGCGAAGCACATCAATCCCGATTTCAAGTGAAACTAGGACATCAATTTTACCTTCCAGATTGCGAAGCACCTGGGCTGCAGCTTCAATACTTTCTGCTGAACGATCTTTCATTTTAAACAGGACAATATGTTTTATCATCTGGGCAAGCACCTCATTTAATATAATAGTAGAAATGAATGAATTTTCATGTATCCAAAATATATCATAACGCTCTCTATTACGAAAGGATACTTGGAAACGTTCTCTTGATAAGAAAAACTAATCCAAACCGTTTCCTTTCGATTCGGATTTCTTTTGAGAACTATCCTCCGTCTGTTTCGCGGATTCATCCTGCAAAGTTTGTCCTGTTTCAGCCTGCTGCTTGATGTTGTCTGGAGTTTGCTGCGGTTTGGACCACTCACGATTCGTCAGATACTCCTGATCCTCCTGTTTTTTCAACACTGCAATGGCCTGTCTGAGCTTTGCAGGCAATGGAAGACCGATTTTGGCATAGTTCTCGGTAATCGAAATGAGTTCATTCACCAGATAGAAATAAATAGCTCCGCCTTTGATAAAATCGGTTCCCATGATCAGATCAATTCGATGAGCAAGCAAAACAACAGTCAGCATGAGCCCTTTGCGAGCAATCCCCCAGAATCCAATGTTGCTATTTAACCCGGTACCTGTTCTTACCGCCGCTGCCAAACCTGTTATATAATCCACAGCCATCGCGACCGCGAGCAGGCTCAGCAATTGATCCCATCCGCCAAAAGCAAACGTAACAAATGCTCCCGAGATGGCAGCAAAGGTATTCACAGATAGATGCACGTTCCTCACCTCTCCCTTACACTTGAGTATCATACAATATATGTAAAAGTAAGAGATTTGACAGGTCACATGTCATGCTGAACATGCGGATTTATCATTTCAGATTTGTGCACATCCTCTTCGCAGCAGGGGAACGAAAATCACATGCTTTTGGGGAATTCAGGGAAATAAACCGCATCATATCAACAAAAAACAGATAAAAGTTCTTTAGACCTAATAATAAGTAATTAGAACTATATTATTTTTATTCCTGCCGAATTTCTCCCCTCATTTTTAGTGAAACATTGTAATCTAGGAATATACTAGGATGTGAATTGCGCATGGTCTAGTTCGTAGTTCCCTCTTTATCATGAATTGACGCATTGATGCATTTGTAACCGGTAAACCCGGCACTTGAAAGTACCCCGTTGTTTATTGTAGTATTTGGTTAAAAAAAATCGGAGGAAATATGCCTAATCAACCAGAACAACATTCCATCCAGGCGTGGTCTCTGATCAACCGTAAATACTTGGGAAAAGGCGTCCGTGTTAAACGATTCCGAAAACCGACACGCTGTCAAATCCGCAATCGTGTTCTTCTTGCCGTGCTGATGGCCAATGATATCAAGTTGTCCCAGCTAGCTGAAGACCTCTCCATCTCTTCACGCAGTGTCAGTGCGTGGGTATATGAAGGACGGATACCCGGCAGTACCAATTTGGACAAGACTTGCCAATTACTCGGCTACCCGCGTCATATTCTCTTCAATGAAGAAGTTGTGCGTAATAGCCCTGTCATATGTCAACCCGAGTCATCTCGCTTCATGAAGCGTACGGTGACCCGTTCTCCGGTTAGTAACCGTATTTTGACAGGCTTGTGTATGGTCCATGATCTGTCGGTGACAGATGTCAGCCACTGGATCGGGGTTCATCCCGGCACTTTCCGCAAATGGCTGCATCAGGGAACACTGCCTTCTGCTGCGTTTCAGGAACAAGCGGAGCAATTTTTCCGTATCCCGAAAACTATTTTGTTCGCAGATGTCATCTTGAAAGATCGTCGCAACAACTAAATAAGCGAACAGCCAAAAGGCTCTGATCTCCCCATAGGGAGGCCAGAGCCTTTTTAAAATGAAATACATGCCTTCTCTCTCGGACTTGAAGCACTGTTCTGGCTATTCCCTGAGAAATGTCAGATAACCTACCCTAATTCGCCTTTTGATCCCAAGGAGAGCCATCACAGCCAGCTACAAGCTAAGTTTATACATTTCATCATGACCGTTCTCGCTAAAAGGTTATCCTAACCTCGTGTTTAATACTTCATTGATATATCTCAATCCGGTATATCGAGGACGAAGCGTATGCGCTGTGTTGAACGCATGTTCCACCATCTCCGGAGTTACACCGAGTTGCTCAGTAGTCACAGGTCCACCTACTTGTTCCAACCATGCGATGAGCTGAGAAGCCTCCGGCAATTGGTCATATATCCCAAACACCGGTTCACCCGATGTCTGTGCAAGCTCTTTATATTTCACCGTAAGCAACGCACAAGCTACGCCAACTTTGGCACCATGCAGAACCGGTCTTTCTCCCGCTTGCATCAGATCCATCTCCAAGATGTGGGACAGATGATGCTCACCTCCGGATGCCGGACGGGAATGGTCAATGATCAGCATGGAGATACCGGAAATAATTAATGCGTCCATTAATACAGCTACTCCCTCTGCTCGCCCCTCCGAAATAGCTTGTACATGATCTACGCAGGTCTTCAGCGCTTCTTCTGTCATCCGATAAGCAACTGGACAGAACGGTTCTCCGCCCAGTTCACGAGAAACAATCCAGTCTGCAAGTGAAGTATATTTACCAAGCATATCTCCGAATCCGGCAGCTGTCATCACTTGGGGGGCTTGCTCCAGAATATCCAGATCGGCAAAGATAGCCTCAGGCGGAACAGCCTGAAATGTTTGTTTGATGCCGCTTACAATTAAGGGTGCACCCGCAGAGGTAAACCCATCCACTGAAGCCGCTGTCGGTATCGACAGAAAGGGCTTGTTCATTTTGGAACAAACAAATCTCACCAGATCATGAATGGTACCTGAACCCACCGCAATTACAGCCTGACTTTCGAGTCTCACACCCAACATGACCTGTACAATAGCTGCTTCATCCGCAATGATATCACCCGTACGATTCTCCGGTATAGAGATCTCATCCACATGCATTCCAGCTTCGCGAATACTACTCAGCACATCAGATCCAGCGGCCCGAAACGTATGTCGATCATAAACAACTGTCACCTGACGATATCCTTGCTCAGACAAATAACCCGGTAACCTCTGAATGGCCCCAGGTTCCAGATGAATCAGCATATCCACCATCCGGTGTTGATGACCGCAAGCACACTGCTGTGCTTCCTCATTCCATGCTGCAATTCGTTCGTTCATATTCATTCGCTCTTACCCTCCCATATGAGATATCATGCATAATTAACGGGTTAAAACCACAAGATAAAAAAGGAAATAAAATGTGATGATTTTCCTGATCACACTTTACTGCCTGTACCCAATATTTGCAAATCCATATCTCACATTTCCAAGTAGGTGAAGCAATGAAATTAACGAAAGAATTAGGAATTTCGCTCGGATTTCTCGCCGGAACCACTTTTGGCAGCGGTATCGCTTTTTTGTTTCGTCTCCAGTCGGTTGAAGTGGTTGCCAGTGTTACGCTATTTGGTATTGCAGGAGCCATTGCCGGGATCATCACGGCAGTCATTCTGCGCCAGCGGCAACATTAGCATTGGCATGCTGGTAGCAAAATGTAGGCTTCACACGAATGATCCACAAAATAAAGAAAGGTTCGTGAATTGCCCTAGAGCAACTCACGAACCTTTCTTTGGTTAGATGCGGTCGAGAGGACTCGAACCTCCACGGGGGGTTAGCCCACACGGACCTGAACCGTGCGCGTCTGCCAATTCCGCCACGACCGCATAATATGTATCTCCTCATCCATCGATGAAAAGCGTTCCGGTGAAGCAATTCCTTGTTTTACCGTAATTCAGAGTATACATGCTCCAAAATAAAAATGCAACTTCTTTTTTATTCATTCAAGAACAGGACATATGTCCTTTTTTCTCAACTTCAAACACCCTATCGTAGCATTAAACAACAAATATTCCATCCATACGAATGCAAAAATGAAGGAGAGATCCACCTTGAAAACAACTAATCTGTGCTTTATCGGTGCCGGGTTTCATGCATCCACGAATATTTACCCTTCTGTTGTTGAAGCCGGAGCGCGGATCCAGGCCATTGCCACACGCAGTATGGAACGCTCTGAAGCAGCTCTGCTGCGATTTGGCAGCAACGGACAAGCGTATGACAATGCTCAGCTTATGTTGCAGCAGGAAATCTGTGACGGAGTCGTTGTGGTCGCCCAGCCTGTAGATCAGACCGCTCTTGTTCTCGAATGCATTCGGGCTGGCAAGAATGTATACGTGGATAAGCCGCTCGGATGGAACGCAGCGGAAGCAGCCACTGTATCAGAAGCTGCCGAGCAGGCTGGCGTCGTTGTCATGGTCGGTTTTATGAAACGTTATGCCCCCATATACATGAAGTTGAAGGAGCTCATTGATAGTGGTTCGTTAGGTAAGGTACGTTCATTTCAGATGAAATTCGCTGTAGACAGTACCCCATTTTGCAAGGATGAGGAACAGTTCATGAAGCTCGCTGCCATTCATATGGTCGATCTGATGCGTTACTTATTCGGAGAAGTAATGCGAGTTACAGGCACAACCGTGAAGGATGGGGAACACATTAATCAAAGCATTTCCCTTGTATTTGAAAATAACGTCGTAGGTAGCGCTTATTTTACCGGCATGAGTGCTTGGTCACGGGAGAGTGAAAGTGTACTCGTCACCTTTGACAACGGATTTGCGTCAGCTGAAGAGATCAACACACTTACTGTTCATCAATCCCGGAGCTCGACCAGCCTTCCCTGGAAATCTCTCGAGGAGCAAGATACTGTATATACACCTTCCGCAACTCCCATGTCAGGAGCTTATCGCGACCTTTATCTACGCGGGTTTGTTGGTGAAATGGCGCACTTTATCGCGTGTTGCCAGAATCAGACTGTCCCACATTCCAGCGCCAAGGATAATATTGCAACGATGGCTCTATGTGACTCCATTCTATCGTCACTGAAGTAGCGTATTTACGCTCATCATATTTTATACATCCAGAGAAGAGCCTGAAACCGGGGCTCTTTTTTATATTATAGACATCAGCACATCTGCCTTCGCCTAGAGTTAGGGTTTATAATCTGCATCATAAGTGATATGCTCTTTCATGAACTATACGTACGTTATGTAATATAACCACCCAAATAGATACTATAGAAAATCACCGTAAAGTGGAGGTGTACTTATAATGAAAAAGGACGCAACCAAGCTATGTCCCGCGCCATACGGCTGTTCCGTGGAAGTTACCCTTAGTGTGATCGGAGGCAAATGGAAAGGTGCCATTTTGTATCATTTATTCTCCGGTCCTTTGAGATTTAACGAGATCCGAAAATTGTTTCCTGACATTACCCAGCGTATGCTCACCCTGCAACTTCGAGAGTTGGAAGGCAGCGGAATTGTTCATCGTGAAATATATCCCCAGATCCCACCTAAAGTGGAGTATTCCCTCACACCATTTGGTGAGACGTTACGCCCGATTATCTTCAGCATGCGAGATTGGGGAGAAACCTATACAAATGAGGTTCTGGCCAGATCCTCACAAGAGGTATAGAAAACAAAAGAAGCTGTCCCTTATTCTTAGGGAACAGCTTCTTTGCTTGCTTATTTAATAACCGTCTGGATCGTAACCGTTCGGTTACGCCCTTCTTCCTTGGCTTGATACAATGCATTATCCGCCAAGTGAAACAGTTCTGTGGATGTTGTGGAGTGCTTCGGATATTCAGCAATTCCAGCCGAGATGGTGACGGAACGATCTATAGGCAATACGCTTTCTTCGACCGTTATTCGGATACGTTCAGCAATCTCAAAAGCCACGCTAGACTCGGAATTTCTTAACAAGACTACAAATTCCTCTCCACCAAACCGGGCACAGACATCTTCTGGTCGAACAGACAATTGAATGATATTTGCAATGTGTTTCAATACTTCATCCCCAGCATGATGCCCGAATGTATCATTAATGGACTTGAAACGGTCGATATCCAGAACAATAATGGAGAACGGCATATCATCCTGAATCCATTCCTGAATGACTTCTTCGAAGGTTCTGCGATTGTTCATGCCTGTTAAAACATCGGTTCTGGCATCGTAGACAAGCTGGTTTGTCTGTTTTCTAAAGTTCGCCAATGCGCCAACAACTGCTCTCGTTAGAAGGTCTGCCTCTCTATTCCAGTGAGGTTTTATCACCGGTAGATCCACTTGTCCCTTATCGACCTGATTCACCAAATCAGCAAGCATAGCAAAAGGACTGGCCAGCTTGCGTGCAACCCGAACCACAATAAGGGTCAGGATCAGGAAAGGCACTGAAGTGTACAGCAACAACATACGGATATGATGATTCAACTGATCGTACACCGTTTGGGTTGGAGACACGATTACGACGCCCCAACCTGTTGATGGAACTTTGTAATAACCTGCAAGTGAATCCACACCTGCCAAGTTTTTGTATTGTTCTTTACCGTTCTCGTTTGCTAACAGCTTTTGCACCACTTCATTTTTACTGACATTTTCACCAATTCGGTTGGTGTTTGGGTGAAATAACAAAGTGCCCTTCTTATCCACAATAAAAAAGTAGGAACCATTACTTGTCTTGAGCTGACTGCCAAAAGACAGACTTAATATATTATTTTCCTGTAAAAAGATATTTCCACCAATCGTTCCTTGGTACTCCCCTGCCAAATCAAAGATCGGTTCACTGACAAATACAATTCTGCGTTTGGTTCTGGGTGTCTGGTATGCTTCGGAGATATACGAAGCCCTCAAACTAACCGCTTCTTTTGCTGCATTGGAACTAACATGGTGACCTACGCTAGCCTGTGAGTAAGGTGAGGTAGACCTGACTACTCCCGCTTTATCTACCAAAGAAACGGAATTGAAAAAATTACTGCTATTGCGAACCAAATCCAATGTGGAATTCAACTCTTTTGTATTGGAGTGATCCATATCCGGGAAATATTGGGCTGCATATTTCAAGCTCTCCTGCATGGAATCAAAAAGCGAATCCAGCGTTTGGCTCATTTGCACAGCGCTTGCATAGTTTAAGGACAGGGTGTTATCAATGAGTGACTGTTTCTGAGATGTATAAGATGAGATGACCATGAGGGTCAATGTCATTATAACTGAAATAGTGACCAACCCGCCGAGTAAAGCCGTGAGGCTGATCTTCTTCATGTTTTTTATTTTTTTTCGTAATCTAGATCTCTTGATCTGTGCAATCATCGTTTACTTCCCCCGGATTTTCATGAAAAGGCATATTCCTTCTATCTTATACGAAAGTTGTTAAGATCAAATAAAGAGTTTGAGAAATCTTAACAATTACATCGTAAGATTGACGATTTAATGACATTTTACTTTCCCTGGAAGAATCACTGTTCAGGATCGCCCTAATCGACAATGATATATCCTTCTTCTGGTTCTTGTTCAACAAACCCTGCCATCTGACGAACCTGAAATTCGATCGGGTGATGACTACCCATTAAAATGCGATTTTGAACTTCATCCGCTGTTTCTGCAGGTAATGCAAATGCACGTGTATAGGCAAACTGCGCCTGAAGTGTCGTATAGATCGCATTGACAAGCCGATCGTTGCCCGCACGCCCGAACACATTAAGGATGACAGCTCCGTCCGAGTCCAGCTTGTCCTTGACCATGGCAAAAAAATCATTGGATATAAACTGCTCGGGTGTACCCGTTGCCGTAAAGGCATCAATAATAATATAATCATATGTCGCAGCAGGTTCCTGGCCTAATAATTCACGACCATCCCCAATGAGCACAGGACTTCCCTCATATCCAAAAAAGGTCTGGCTCAACTCCACGACCTCTGCGTCCAGCTCAGCCACCTTTACCTCACGATCGGACAAGTAGGTTGGCAACGTGCCAATACCATGTCCTACCACAAACACTTTATCAAATGCAGGGTCATTTCGTTCCATTAGATGCACGATCGCTCGGGGATACTCCAACACCATCCGCTTAGGCTCATCCAGATCCATGGCTCCCTGCACAGCTGCGTTGGAGAATTCTAATACACGAAACTGGCCCTTCTCTCCATAAAGCTTCTTGGTATCATATACCGTCAGCTCATGCTGTTCACTTTTATTCCGATACAGAACTCTCACGAACCGTTCTCCCTTCGATCTCTTACACCTATTCGACATATACCTTCATTCTATTACACGGGATGACAACATTCCACCCTATACTTGAAAGATCATAGTACAACAAAAAAACCGTTCCGACTCAACCGGAAACGGCCTTTTGATGAACCATTTAACACTTCTAAGACCCTATGGCCTCATGCAGAGCCTGGACATATGCTACGCCCAGATTAGAGAGAGAAGTACTCTTGTGGCTTATCCACCCTACATTAATGGATTCCTCACATTCCAGCGGTACAGGAATAATCTCGTTTCCGTTCAGATCAGCGCTAAGTACACCCGTAGAGATCGTATAACCATTCAGACCAATCAACAGGTTAAACAATGTTGCGCGGTCATTAACCTGTATGCTTTTGGGGTGAGATAACGTACTCAGGATCTCTTCGGAAAAATGAAAGGAATTGTACTCTCCCTGATCAAATGACAAGTACGGATAATCCTGCAGTTGCTCGATTGCAACCGACTCCTGCTTCGCCAGCGGGTTCTTCACACTGATAAAGATATGGGGCTTCGCTGTAAACAAACTCGTGAAGACCAGACCGGCATCTTTTAACAATTTGTTAATCACCTTGGCATTGAACTCATTCAAATACAGGATGCCAATTTCACTACGCAGGCTTTTCACATCCTGAATAATCTCGTAGGTCTTGGTCTCCCGAAGCGCCAACTCGTATTCATCCTGACCATACTGCTGTACCAGGCGAACAAAGGCATTCACCGCAAACGCATAATGCTGCGTCGATACGGAGAAGTGCTGCGGGGATGGCTTGGCGTTCAGATAACGATTCTCCAGCAATTCAGCTTGTTCTACCACCTGACGTGCATAACTCAGAAACTCAACGCCTTCTTTAGACAGAGATATTCCCTTATTGGTGCGTTCAAAAATAGTAATTCGTAACTCCTGCTCCAGATCCCGAATGGCATTCGAAAGGCTGGGTTGAGAGATAAACAACCTTTTGGCTGCTTCATTCATGGAACCGCGCGTGGCAACTTCGATCACATATTTTAGTTGTTGTAATGTCACTGCACTATTCCTCTTTTCGTATCAATTGAATCTATTATATACCAAAAGAGGATCAGACCTTAAGCCATGCTTGCTGTCGGTCTGACTACAATCTCATTTACGTCCACCTCTGCCGGCTGGCTAATGGCAAACAAGATACTTTGCGCAATCGCCGAGGCGGGAATGGATATGCGCCGATACTCTTTCATGAGATCACGTGCTTCTTCATCAGATATCGTATCCGCGAGTTCCGATTCCGTCACGCCCGGTGATACAAGGGTTACACGGATATCTCCGCCTACTTCCTGTCGCAATCCCTCCGAGATGGCGCGGACCGCGTATTTGGTTGCACAATACACCGCGGCCGTTGGTGACACGGCATAGGCTCCAATAGAGGCGATATTAATAAACTGGCCGAAACCCTGCTTTTTCATGACGGGGAGTCCAGCCGCAATGCCATGCAGAACACCACGAATGTTAACATCTATCATGCGATTCCACTCATCTACTTTTAACGATTCAAGGGGAGATAGCGGCATTACTCCAGCGTTATTTAAAATGACATCGACACGTCCATAGCGAGTTAGAGCGAGGTCAACGATGGTTTGCATCTCTTCCAATCTGGTAACATCCAGCGAATGATACTCCACTGATCCGCCCTCCAAACGAATGGAGGAGGCCAATGTCTCCAAACGGTCCACACGCCTAGCTCCAATAACTAAATGCGCTCCATGCTGTGCAAGCAATCGAGCTGTTGACTCACCAATTCCACTACTCGCACCGGTAATGACAACAACTTTCCCTTTTACATTGGACATATTATATCGCTCCTTATTTGATTGTTATTGTACATTTTCTCTATACAACACCATGCCTGCATGATACAAAACGCCGTTCCTGAAGTCTCCATCCGCTGTAAATCCCGTATCATCCACGTATTCTATATGTTTCCCATGAACAACATAGCGACCCTGATATGCACTTTGCCGATCTCCTCTTGCTTCATCATATCTACCGCAAGGAAGAAGTTCGTGTCTGATATATCCATCCTTCGTGACCCACATCCCCACATACGGGTGTTTGGGTTCTTGTTGGTCGCCCATTGAATTGCGCTCCATTGTTTCTCACTCCTCTCTGCTTCAAAAGATTCCGTTGCTTATCTCCATTATGTAGAGGATCAGTCATTGTACGATAGAAAAATCCCGCAGTATTCTTGCCTATTCCTCCAGCGCGTTATAAAATAATAGTAATAGTGGTTTACAAGGGGGCTGCAATCCATGCTTATCAAAACCAATGAAGCGGATACGGGCATCACGGAGCAGCAGCAACAATTGGCTCAACTTATTGAGCATTTCACCCCAAGTGACGGGATACATCCAACAGCAATTCCATCACTTGCCTTAATCCGTGCCTCCGAGATCTCACAACCCATATATTCCGTTCATCAGCCTGCCCTCTGCATTGTCGCCCAAGGTTCCAAATTAGTTATACTCGGCCGCGAGAGCTACACCTACGACCTGTCACAATATTTGGTAGCTTCCGTAAACTTGCCTATTTCAGGGCAGGTTGTAAAGGCTACAACCGAATATCCCTATCTATGTATTCGACTGGATTTTGATTCAGGGCAGATTTTCGATCTGATTCAGGATACGCCTTCTGCACAACCCAAACCTGACCATTCAACACGAAGAGGATTGTTTGTTAGCTCAACCAAACCTTCCCTTCTTGAAGCCGTGATCCGATTGGTTCGGCTGCTGGACACACCTGAAGACATCCCCGTCCTTGCCCCTATGTTTATCCGTGAAATTCTATATCGTATTATTCAGGATGAACATGGACATTCCATCAAGCAGTTTGCTATTCAGGACAGTCATGCACAGCACATCGCCGAGGTGATCGAAGTCATTCAATCCGATTACGCTAAGCCACTTCGGATTGAACAACTTGCTGCCATGATCAACATGAGTTCTTCCTCATTACATCATCATTTCAAAGCCATTACCGCCATGAGCCCTTTGCAATTCCAGAAACAAATTCGATTGCACGAAGCCCGGCGAATGCTGCTTGCAGGTTCAACCGATGCCGCCGACGCTGCGTTCCAGGTTGGCTATGAAAGTCCGTCTCAATTCAGCCGGGAGTATGCCCGCATGTATGGTCTCCCTCCCAAAAGCGATATCAAACGACTTCGTCATACACTCGATATTAAATACTAGAAACAGCAAAAAGACCCGCGTCATCATGACGTGGGTTTTCGGATTCAAATGGCAGCAACGCCATCAAGAGAATATGTTCTGTTTTTCAAAAACAGACATCTGGTTCTCCCCGGTAATAGGACATTCATCAGGATACATACTTCGTTTCTCCAACTTCTCATCGATAAAATCAACGACTTGCTGTAGCGAAGCAATCTGTGCTTCAACTTTCTTCCGGTGATTCACCAGCATCTCCCGTTCATCCGGAAAATCGGCGAGATCGGAATCCATGGACATCTGTAAATAAGGCTTCATTTCCTCCAGAGACATTCCTGTTTTTTTCAGGCAAGTGATCAACTTCATCGTATGGATATCCTCCGAGCGATATACCCGATGGCGATTGGCCTTGCGTTCAGCTCGGGGAAGCAGCCCAATCTTCTCATAATAACGAATTGTATCTTCCGATAATCCGGCCTGTTCTGACGTTTCTTTAATGGAGAATACTTCATTCTCGCTCATCATATGGGCCTCCTCCACATTCATTTCTCTCCATATTACAACTTGGAGCTGACTCCAAGTCAAGCATGATCCGTTCCATCATAACACCCCTTGACTTGGAGTCGACTCCAAGTTATAGAATGAGCGCAGCATACAGATTCATTCTGTAATCCCATTCTTCTGGAGGTATATATGAATATACAAAATCAGCTTCGCACCGCTCTCATCACAGGGTCAACGTCAGGAATTGGTCTTGAACTGACACGCAAGTTACTGGCTGAAGGGTGGCAGGTAATCGGTCTCAACCGTTCTGCTTTCCCATCTGAGGATACCGATATTCAGAACGCCTTACGTTCAGGCCAGCTCCGCCCCGTTCAGGCTAATCTGACCAACTACGACAGTCTGAGAACTGCACTGGATCAGATCCAATCCGATACCGATTCGATCGATGTCTTGTTTAACAATGCGGGTGGCAGCGCTTCGGAGCTTCGTTTCTCTGATCAGGGGCATGAACTGCACTTTGAACTTCAGACGGTAGTCCCTTACATCATCTACATGGAATTCGTTGAGCTATTACTCAAAGGACAGTTGAAAACAGTCGTCAATACTTCCACCACCGCGTTCAGTATGGTCAAACAATTTGATCTGAACATCCTGGAACGTCCAGCTGAATTCAAAAAGCTGTTTGGCCCCTATGCCATTTCAAAGCTCGGTTTATCCCTATGGACACGCGAGGTTGCCAAATCTGCCAATGCGGGTGGCATACAACTACTAAGCGTAGATCCCGGTGGAAATAATACGCTAAGGGGCAACAAAACATCCGGATTACCTTTCTATATCAAACCTATCATGAAATGGTTCTTCCCTCATCCAAGCCATGGCGCTTCGTTGCTCTACAATGCGGCCTTATCCCCAACCGAACAAGAATCCGGTGCGTTCCTGGTGAAAAATAAAGCGACAGCACTTCGTTTCACAGAGCAGGGCCCTGCCGTTCTCCACAGAGTAAACGAGATTTATGAACAGCGTTTCCGTACACTATAGTCAGGAATACAGATGTGACCGCATGCAGTCACGTCTTTTTTTGTCGTTTGTCCCTCATATTATCCAAGCCATGATTCATAGGTGTAAACATCACGATACCATGTCGCGTGTGACATGGTACTGAATCTGGAGGGATCACTTCATGACCAAAGGACAGCAACCAAATGAAAAACCATTTATCATCCCGCAACCCATTCGCAGTGATGGCGCAGGAGGACCTGATCTGGGACCGAGAGACGTCATGAGAGATATACAAAACCCTGATATGCTGGTACCTCCGGCAACCGATAACGGGTTATTGCCCAATCTGAAAATGTCTTTTTCCGATACCCATATGCAATTGAACCATGGGGGTTGGTCACGTGAAATTACCGTCCGGGATCTCCCTATTGCCACTACACTGGCTGGTGTGAACATGAGTCTGACACCGGGAGGTGTACGGGAATTGCACTGGCATCAACAATCCGAGTGGGCCTATATGATCTGGGGAACGGCAAGAATCACTTCGGTAGATCAGAACGGACGTAATTTTATTGCGGATGTCGGCCCCGGCGATCTCTGGTTTTTCCCCAAAGGTCTACCCCATTCCATTCAGGGACTGGAGGATGGTTGCGAATTTCTGCTTGTATTTGATGACGGGTCCTTCTCCGATCTGAATACGTTATCCATATCGGATTGGTTTGCCCATACCCCGCCAGAGGTATTGTCTGTCAATTTCGGCGTGCCCGAATCCGCTTTTCAGTCAATGCCGAAGGAACAAGTCTACATTTTCCAAGATACCGTCCCGGGTTCCATCGAGAGCCAGGAAGTTCAGTCGCCATATGGCACCGTTCCTCTCACATTCAAACACCGATTGCTGGCCCAGGAACCACTCATTACCCCCGGCGGAAGCGTGAGGATTGTCGACTCGACCAACTTCCCCATCTCAACTACCGTTGCAGCCGCACTCGTTGAGATCCGACCTGGCGCCATGCGTGAACTGCACTGGCATCCCAATGCAGATGAATGGCAATACTATCTGACAGGACAAGGGAGAATGACTGTTTTTGGAGGCAATGGCATTGCTCGCACGTTTGACTATCGGGCTGGAGATGTCGGATATGTTCCTGTCGCCATGGGACACTATATACAGAATACTGGCACAGACACTTTATGGTTTTTGGAGATATTCCGAAGTGATCGATTCGAGGATGTATCGCTGAATCAGTGGATGGCGTTAACCCCGCGGGATCTGGTCCGTGACAATCTTAATGCGCCGCCTGAGTTGCTTGATGCGTTGCGTAAAGTAAAATGGCCTGTCGTTTAATTTAGTATGTATATCTATCATTTGTGCTGAAATGGGGTAATTGTGAGAGAATCCTACTATACAAGGAGGAATATGATAGATGAGAGCCGTTACGTTTCAGGGAATCAAGGACATTCAAGTCAAAGAGGTTGAAGATCCCAAACTGCAACAGAAGGATGACATTATCGTTCGTATTACTTCCACAGCTATATGTGGATCCGATTTGCATATTTACCAGGGAGCCTTGCCTGCTGCAAAAGATTACGTTATCGGTCATGAACCGATGGGCATAGTAGAAGAAGTAGGTCCGGAAGTGACACGTGTGAAGAAGGGGGACCGTGTGGTCCTGCCTTTTAACATCGCTTGTGGTGAGTGCTTCTATTGCAATCATGACATGGAGAGCCAGTGCGATAATTCCAATGGCAATCCGGATATTCATACAGGGGGTTATTTCGGGTTCACCGAACGCTACGGAAATCACCCCGGAGGTCAGGCAGAATTATTGCGTGTTCCCTACGGGAACTTCACTCCGTTTGTGATTCCGGAATCCTGTGAACTGGAAGATGAAGCCCTATTGTTCCTGTCCGATGTTCTTCCAACCGCATACTGGAGCGTCGAGAATGCCGGAGTTAAACCGGGAGATACAGTCACTGTACTCGGTAGTGGACCCATTGGGCTGATGACGCAGAAGTTCGCCTGGATGAAAGGTGCCAAACGCGTTATTGCTGTGGATCGCCTGCCCTATCGACTGGAGAAAGCCAAACGTTTGAACGATGCAGAGATCTTTAATTTCGAAGATTACGATGATATGGGTGAGCACATTCGCGAGATTACACAAGGCGGAACCGACGTTGTTATCGACTGTGTAGGTATGGATGGTAAAAAGAACATGCTGGAAGAAATCGGGCAGAAGCTGAAACTTCATGGCGGTTCACTGAGTGCGATTGAAATCGGAATGAAAGCGATCCGCAAATTCGGTACACTCCAACTTACGGGTGTATATGGCTCTTCCTACAACATGTTTCCTTTAGGCAATTTGTTTGAACGCAATATTAATCTTAAAATGGGACAAGCTCCTGTTATACATTACATGCCTGAATTGTTCCGCAAAATCACTGCTGGTGAATTTGATCCAACCGAGATTATCTCCCATCGGATTTCACTGGAGAATGCAAGCGATGCGTATCGCATTTTCAACGATCATGAAGACGAATGTACCAAAGTTATACTAAAACCCTGAACCGTCGCTTTGATTATAAATATGCAAAATAAAACAAGCAGATCTACCTGTTCAAGGTACTCTGCTTGTTTTATTTGATCGACATTCATGCTGTTACCGTTGCATAAACTGCTCAGCTAAATGGTCCTTTACCTAATCAGAGATGAGTCGGTTTAATCGCTTGGATATACACACTTTCTCCTTCGAAGCTGTCGAGCTTCCCGTTCGTTGTTACTTCAAAATTAAAAAATTTTCTGATAATGGACGGTGCACTCAACATACTTGCTTCAAGTTCCCTTCTCTCCCGTTCCGGCAGCGCTGCACGGTTACACCACTCTTCAAACTTAAAGCGCTTCTGGAAGGAAACCATCGTTTCCATTCGGAAGCCGGCATACTCCAGCATATGAATCCATTCCGTCTTGCGCCATGCTCGAACGTGGCTTGCATCCCGGCACTTCTCCACTTCATTGTAAAACTGGTCATTCTCATCACGTTCAGGTGCCACGTTGTCAATGAATAACAACCTTCCACCGGGCTTCATAACTCGTAATGCCTCATGAACAAACGAAGAAACGTCCGGAAAATGGTGGGCAGCAATGCGGCAGGTCACTAGGTCAAAGACATCATCATCGAATGGCAGCTTCTCTGCGTCCCCGGCTACAAAATCTACATTACCGTGTCCATTCCCCTGGATAAACGCTTCAGCTACCTGAAGCATTTCTTCCGTTAGATCGAGGGCTGTCACCCGCTGAACAAGTGGAGCCAATGCATTCGCGACATGCCCTCCTCCAGTGGCGATATCCAGCACGTGCATATCCGGAGTGGCTTGAGATGAAGCCACGAGCAACGCGAGATCCTCACCTTTGGCATGCCCCGAACTCGTCACGTATTTACCTGCATTTTTCGCAAACTGCTTCTGCACCTGACTTTTGATTACATCAGACATTCCAATTCCTCCTGCATAAGTTTCATCAGACGAAACATAGTTTCAAAATATAATTATATTTAGTTTACCACACATGAATGTAAAAGCTAAATAAGCATTTTACACATATCCGGAAGCATCTTTCCACTACCTGACGAAAAAACTGAAATAAAAAACATCCCCCAAGTGAATTTCACCCAGGAGATGTTACTTATATTTGTTACTTCACAAGCGTTGGTGACTTCTTCCACAGCCCCAGAATCAGACCGGAGATCACAGAACCAATTGCAACAGCGAGCAGGAACAATAATGCGTGGTTCGCCAGCGCTGCAACAAAGATCCCGCCGTGCGGAGCTGGTACATTAATGCTCCACAGTTGTGTCAATCCGCCAGCAACAGCGGAACCCAGAATACAAGAAGTCAATACACGTAATGGATCAGCCGCAGCAAATGGAATTGCACCTTCTGTAATGAAAGAGAATCCAAGTACGTAGTTAGTCAGGCCTGATTTGCGTTCTTGCTCTGTAAATTTGGATTTGAAGAATGTTGTTGCAAGTGCAATCGCCAGAGGAGGCACCATACCACCTGCCATAACCGCTGCCATCCATGCACCGTCTGTGTTACCACTGGATGTGAATACCCCAATAGCGAATGTGTAAGCCGCTTTGTTGAACGGTCCACCCATATCGATGGACATCATACCGCCAAGCAGCAAGCCCAACAATACCGCATTACCTGTACCCAAGTTACCAAGTGCATCTACCAGCCAGGTGTTCAGGGAACCAAAGATTGGATCAAAGACATAGAAACTGATGGCACCCACGATCAGCAAACCAAATACCGGATACAGCAAGATTGGTTTCAAGCCATCAATCGCTTTAGGCAATCCTTTGAGCAACTTACGGAGACCAACAACGACATAACCCGCCAGGAAACCGGCAGCCAAACCACCAAGGAAACCGGCGTTTGAGTTAACCGCCATCAATCCACCGACCATACCAGGCATCAGGGCCGGGCGATCACCAATACTCATCGCGATAAATCCGGCAAGTACCGGAATCAGGAAGTGGAACGCACCTGTTCCGCCACCGATCGTTTGAAGCAGTTGCACAATCGGATTCTCAGGGCTAGCAAGCTGTTCGAACAAGAAGGAGATTGCTAGCAGGATACCGCCACCTACAACGAATGGCAGCATATGCGAGATACCATTCATCAGATCTTTATAGATTTTGCTACCTACACTAATCTTACCAGTGCTTGCGCCATCTTCTTTGGCATTTCCACCTTGGCTACGATAGATCGGTGCATCACCGTTAACGGCCTTGCGAATCAACTCTTCGGATTTACGGATTCCATCACTCACCGGTCTTTGCAATACCGGTTTGCCATCGAAACGTGCCATCTCCACATTTTTGTCTGCGGCAACGATAACCCCTTTAGCACGAGCGATCTCATCAGCAGTGAGAACATTCTGCGCTCCTTCAGAGCCGTTTGTCTCTACGCGAATATTAATACCCATTTCCTGAGCTTTCTT
This sequence comes from Paenibacillus sp. SRL342, assembly GCF_984798905.1. Taxonomy (NCBI): domain Bacteria; kingdom Bacillati; phylum Bacillota; class Bacilli; order Caryophanales; family Paenibacillaceae; genus Paenibacillus; species Paenibacillus sp. SRL342. The sequence goes on along the minus strand of NZ_OZ481790.1, from coordinate 2,236,400 downwards.
TTTAAGTGCATCTTCAGCCATAAACGTATGCGCTATACCGGTTGGACAGGCTGTAACCGCAACAACAAAATCTTCCGAATTGGCATTACCTACAATCACCCCAGAGGTGTTTTGTTGCTGACCAGTAGTAGAAGTGGATGCGACATTTGCTGCTTTTTCAGCTTTTGCTTTTTCTTTGGCTGCTTCCTTCTCCGCTGCTTCTGCCTGTTTGGCATCAAACAATGCACTAACTTCGGCAGGTGTATCTGTACTCATCAATTGTGAGATGAAATCGCTATCAATCAACAACCTGGAAAGAGCTGCAAGCGTACGCAGATGGGTATTACCTGCGCCTTCTGGAGCCGCAATCATGAAGAACACATGAGCTGGCTGATCATCCAACGCTTCAAAATCAAGTCCTTTTCTACTCTTGGCAAATACAACTGTTGGTTCGTTCACTGCTGTTGTCTTGGCATGTGGCATCGCAATTCCGCCACCGATCCCCGTGCTGGATTCAGCTTCTCTTTTATAGATCATTTCCTTGAACAGGACCGGATCATTAATTCGTCCGCTTCGGTTCAGGCTTGCAATTAGTTCATCAATAGCCTCATCTTTGGTTGTGGCTTGCAGGTCCATGATCATCGTTTCCTGGATCATCAAGTCTGTTATTCTCATCTTGGTACACTCCCTTAAGTTCAGTCGGCCTGCCTAGGCAGGCCTCACTACATTACAATTACAATGAAAAGCTTTTATATGTCTTTTAAATTAGATTGTCGAAATGGTTACTTGATTGCGTAGTTCCTCAATCAATTCACGTGTTGCCAGATCATCCGAGAACGCAGTCGCGCTTCCAGATGCAACCCCTGTGCGGAAAGCTTCCAGCAAATCTCCGCTCTGTACATAGGTACCTACGAATCCGCCAATCATGGAGTCACCGGCACCAACCGAGTTTTTCACAGTGCCTTTTGGCACATTCGCATGATGAACCTCCGCTTTGGTAATGAATAGTGCACCCTCGCCTGCCATGGAGATCAATACATGTTTAGCACCGGCTTCCAGCAACTTACGCCCGTATAACACCAGTTCCTCGCGAGTATCAATCGTTACACCGAACAGTTCAGCCAGTTCATGATGATTTGGCTTCACCAGCAATGGTGCATGTTCAAGAGCTTCCATTAACGCAGGGCCAGTTGTATCAATCACAAATTCGGCACCCGTTTGCTTGCATACTTTAATGAGACGATCATAGAAATCCGATCCAAGTGAAGGCGGCACACTTCCGGAGAGAATGACAATATCTCCTTTTTCCAATGAAGACAATCTGTGAAGCAACTGCTCGGCCTCTTCGGCACTTATTGCAGGTCCAAGACCATTAATCTCTGTCTCTTCTCCATGCTTCAGCTTGATGTTAATGCGAGTATCGTCTGCAATCGTAACAAAGTCTGTCCGAATGTTATCTTCTTGCAACTTGTCATTAATGAAACGTCCAGTAAATCCACCAAGGAAACCAATGGCCGTGTTATCTGCTCCAAGTTGATTCAGTATGCGAGAGACATTAATGCCTTTGCCACCAGGGAGCTTCAAATCCCGATTCATTCGATTCAATCCGCCAAGTTTCAGCTCATCCACTTCCACGATGTAATCAATGGACGGGTTAAGTGTTATCGTATATATCATCGTTATCCCTCAATTATTTTAGTTTTCTGGGCGATTCCAGGCCGCCAGTGTTCTGGCATCTGCTCAGTAATCAAATCGGCCTCCTCCAAATCGAACAATTTGGCAAAAGTAATTTCCCCTATTTTGCTGGAATCAGCCAGCACATAAGATTTTCCCGATAATTGATGTGCACGCCTTTTAATCAAGGCTTCCTCCGGATCCGGTGTTGTATACCCCATTTCGGGATCAACTCCGTTGCTTCCAAGAAAACATTTATCAAAACGGAAATTATCCATGTTCTGTAATGCGATACTGCCAATGACTGCTTTTGTATGAATTTTCATCATACCTCCGAGCAAATAACTGCGAATACGTTTGCTTACCAAAGCTTCAACATGTGAAAGTCCGTTAGTAACAACCGTTACGTCTTTAGCTTCAATAAAAGGAATCATGGCTAACGTTGTCGTCCCTGCATCCAGATAGATGCATTCGCCATTTTCGATCTCCTGTGCAGCCAAACGGGCAATCGTCGTTTTTTGTTGAATGTTTTTGAATGTTTTTTCTTCCATGCCCGGTTCCAGCGTTTTTTCATTCACCAGTGCGGCACCGCCGTGGATGCGTTTGAGCATCTGACGACTCTCCAGATCGATCAAGTCACGCCTAATCGTTGATTCAGAAGCACCCAACACATCAACTAGTTCTTGCAATTTCACAATTCCCTGTAAATGTAAGCGCTCTATAATTGCAGCATATCGTTCTTCAGTCAGCATCTTCATTCCTCCAACTGCTTCTATAGTATCATAATCCACTCAAAAAACAACCACTTTCATTCAAAATAATTTAAAAACCTTCAAAATCCGCATCTTTTGACTTATTTTCTTGTCCAATTGTCCCTTTTTCTCTTCATGTTTTTAAAGTTGAAATTCCGTGCCCTTCGTGTCTTCATTAAAAATCCTGCAGCTTCCAGCACTTGATGCGCGGCGTTGCAGGATTTTGTTTATCATGGGAACTTTATGACGTTTATGACTCTACAACCATTGCATCCGGTTTAGGTTTAAGCCATTTACCTTCTTCATTAATAAAAGCCCCCTTGAAGCGGCCCATTTCCAATTGTTCTATCAACCGCTCCTCATTCATGACCAGAATCTCAGCCAATTGCCCCGAGGTGTAATAATGAGCGGGATTGTAATCGAGCAGCACAGGAACAGACGTATCATATAGTTCTTTGATCAGATTCTCAAAGGAATGCCGACCCAGGTTCTCCATGTCTCTATAAAACTGCAAATGTTGGGACACCATATTACGGAAAGATTTATTCTCCAGATGCATCCACAACGTATTGCAGGCCTGAACACTCATATGATTTTGTTCCACATCGTAAAATTGAACTTCTTCAATCTTCATGTATTTCTCTTGAAATGCTACGATCTTAATCAAAGGTACATTTCGTTTACGCGACGCTTTCTTCAAATGGGCTCTAAATTGTTCATAGTTCATTTCATTCATCTATTATCCCTGCCTTTAACATGTTCCAACCGACATTTTACAACAAATTAAAGGCAAGTGTAACCTTCATCATATGAAAAACAAAAAAACGTGCAGCATCAGATCCCACACGTTCACAATATTATAGAGTGCAATTACTCAGCAAGGGCACCACTTTTCACCCATGTAGCCGTAAATTCCTGTTCTTCATACGCATAGAATTGCTCCAAAATAATCTCCCGATCATCGAGGAACAACTGATCCGCTATAGCAGAGACCAGTTTCGGCACTGCACTCTTGGTCCCCGATATTGCCGATGCCGACAGACCACAGCTGGCAAGTGCAGAGTAGTTGAATACAAATAGTCCGTGCAACGCTTTCTCACCCTGTTCACTTCTGCTTGTCATTGCAAACCCGGAACTCAGGTATGGATGTGCGTCCAGCAACGCATTGCGATGCCCTGGTGGAGCCTGGTAACAATCCTCCCAACGCGCGATGTATGGCTCCACAAGCTTCAGTTCAGGACGGAGTGCCGGATCACTGAGAAGACCTGTGCTAATAATCAGAAAATCAAACTCATATGCTCCCTGTGCGGTATGCACAATCGCGCCTTGGTCTGTTGCTTCTACACTCAGCCAAGGCGAATTCAAATGCAGTTCGAATCCAGGCCAAGCTGCTGCACGATTAAACGTATCGTTGGTTGGCGGTTGATTGAATTTGAAGAAATGAGAGATCACTTCATATTTATCAGCAACCGGAAGAGCGTGGTATCGCTCAATCATACCGGATTGTTCCATCTGACGAATGGGATTAACACTTGGCAGTTGTTCCCGTCGTACAAATACATGAGCTTCCGCCACACCGGTGGCAAGGGCATAACTCGCATTATCGAATGCAGAAGCGCCGCCCCCAAGCACAGCCACCCTTTTACCTTTTAACTGATCAAAATCAATCGCTTCCGACGTATGGGCATACCGATCCCGAGGTAATCTATCCGCAATCATGGATGGCACATGCCACTCTCCACCACCTTGTATTCCCGTAGCAAACACTACTTTGCGAGCAAGGATAACATCCCTCTGAGTTCCTGCCTTGTTCACATGAAGTCGATGTATACCGTCCTCTATTGGCTCAACCAGCGTCAATTTCACCTCATTAAGCACAGGTAGATTCAGCACTTTCCGATACCAGCGTAAATAATTCATCCAGTCTCCGCGCGGGATCTTATCTACCTCTTCCCAACCTTCGGGCCCAACCTGTGCTTCCCACCATGAGCGAAAGGTTAACGAGGGGATACCCAGATCGATGGAAGTCAGATGCTTAGGTGTGCGCAAAGTTACCATACGCGCATAAGTCTCCCAAGGTCCTTCAAGCCCCGATGCATTCTCGTCAATGACAACAATATTGGAGATCCGTTCACGAAGAAGTCCAAATGCCGCCCCTAATCCACTCTGGCCTCCGCCCACAATGACGACATCATAGACATGACCATCCGCATGTTCTCTTGGACGCACCCAATTCGCGCCACCAAATGACAAATAAGCCAGATCATTCTTCACACGTTCATTCAAAGCCTCCAGACTCATGATTCATCAACCCTTTCGAGATACATATATGAACTAGTCTTTCTTTGATTATTTGATGTAAGTTTGTTGTTAGTTATATTGAGAGTAATTGTGCTTTTTGTTTGTTTTTCTGAATATATTAGCGTTATTATATGAGTTATCCGGGATGAATTGAAGTTGGCGGCAGCTTTATTGTCATCAACACTAAAAATATCTAACATGCTTGTTAATTCGCACGAACCCTAACTGGATTATTGATGCAGTTTCTGTTGAATGAATGATTTGCAGAAAAAAAAGACAGACCAAGATGTAACCTTGGTCTGTCTTTTTAAAGGAATGCTATTGGCCGGCTTGTTCACGGCGCTGCAATTTTTCATTGGTTAATTTCTCAGGGGTCACATCATGCCCCAGTGGGTCCACAACGGATACTGCCAGCATGGTTGTCAGCACCTGACCTCGAATAGCCTGCAAATATTGTTTTCTAAGCTCGTGCTGCTCGCTTTGTTCAGCTTTTGTCAAACCGACGCTGCTACGTTGTTTTCGACTTAATTCGTTAATGCGTCCCAAAATAGGAATCATGTAATCCACCTCACTTGTTAGTCCAATTTCCAAAAGATATTTCGAATATCTTCAAACTAACTTATTACAACTTTACGAATTTGTCCATAGGCGCAATCCGTTGAGAAGTGTTTAGGTGATCTCATGCACCGACCACACAATGCCATTTGTAGCACCACTGCCCAGGTTCAATGTAATCGTCAACCCGTTTGCAGCATAGAACAGTCCAATCACATCTCCCGCGTTCAGTGCGACTTCTACTGCCAAAGTCACTGAACCACTTCCCAGCACTGCCCGCAGTGTGAGTAGCGTAATCGCGACATTTAGGACGGGCAACAAACCACTGACAAGTGTCGTTACCGTAGGGGATGTTCTCTGTACAAGAAAGGCTGGGTTAACACCAGCACCCAGAGATAGAGCAATCGCTGCGGTCGTTGCATAATTGATCGTGGCCACAATCGAGTATCTTCCAGTTACCGGGACAGTATAATTCCCCGTAGTTGCATTGAAGTTGGCATTACCGTAATAAGGACTCGTTGTTGTCCAGTTGGTTAATTGTGTGCTCGTTGCTGTCGAAAGTGTAGCCAGAAAGGCAGAGAACCCTTGTATTGCAAAATTGGGGCCGGTTGGTCCAGTGGCTCCTGTCAAGCCCGTGGCCCCGGTTGCACCTGTTGTTCCTGTGATTCCTGTTGCTCCAGTGGCTCCCGTAGCTCCTGTTGCACTCGTTACACCGGTTGCCCCCGTTATTCCGTTAGCCCCAGTTGGTCCAGTCGGGCCAGTAATTCCTGTTGTGCCGGTTGTTCCTGTGATGCCTGTAACCCCAGTTGCACCTGTAGAACCAGTACTTCCGGTGGCTCCTGATACACCTGTGAGCCCTGTAGCCCCAGCTGCTCCGGTCGGTCCCGTTACACCGATCGTGCCTGTAACGCCTGTTAAACCCGTCTCTCCTGTAATGCCCGTGGTTCCTGTTGCTCCAGTCACACCTGTTATCCCAGTGGCTCCCGTCGTACCTGTTGTACCCGTAACACCAGTTACGCCAGTTATGCCAGTGGCACCAGTCGCACCCGTAGTTCCCGTTGCTCCAGTAGCCCCGGTGGGTCCCGTCACACCAGTCGTACCTGTGACCCCTGTTACACCCGTCTCTCCAGTGGCACCAGTTGTGCCGGTGGCACCTGTAATTCCGGTAGCTCCAGTCACACCCGTAATGCCAGTTACGCCGGTCGTGCCGGTTATTCCTGTGTCACCAGTAATACCCGTTAGACCGGTTGCCCCTGTAACTCCTGTAAATCCAGTTACCCCAGTAATTCCAGTAGCACCAGTCGGCCCGGTTACGCCAGTTATTCCTGTGGAACCCGTACTCCCCGTTGCTCCTGTAACTCCAGTCGTACCTGTGACTCCTGTAACTCCTGTAACTCCAGTTACCCCAGTAATTCCAGTAGCACCAGTCGGCCCGGTTACGCCAGTTATTCCTGTAGAACCCGTACTCCCCGTTGCTCCTGTAACTCCAGTCGTACCAGTGACTCCGGTTACGCCAGTCGCACCAATGGCTCCGGTTGGTCCTGTTGGTCCTGTCGTGCCGGTAACGCCTGTTACCCCCGTCTCTCCTGTAATGCCCGTGGCTCCAGTTAATCCCGTAACACCAGTAGCTCCTGTAGTACCCGTACTTCCCGTTGCTCCAGTCGTACCCGTTTCCCCTGTGACCCCAGTGGCTCCGGTCGCACCTGTTGGACCTATAGCTCCAGTAGCTCCAGTTGCACCAGTAATTCCTGTGGCTCCTGTTACACCAGTAACTCCCGTGATACCCGTTGCCCCAATCGTACCTGTGCTCCCAGTTAGACCCGTCTCTCCAGTGACGCCTGTTGCTCCTGTTGCTCCTGTTGCTCCTGTTGCTCCTGTCACACCCGTACTTCCAGTGACTCCAGTTATACCTGTTAGTCCTGTCACTCCTGTTAGGCCAGTCGAACCGGTTGAGCCCGTTACACCTGTGGCCCCGGATAGACCCGTTACCCCGGTGACACCAGTGACTCCGGTTAGCCCCGTCTCTCCAGTTATTCCTGTTTCACCTGTTGGACCTGTAAATCCGGTGTCACCCGTTGGTCCTGTATTTCCCGTCAGGCCTGTAGCTCCTGTCTCTCCAGTGACGCCAGTAGCTCCGGTGGTACCCGTAATTCCCGTCGTTCCGGTGTTTCCTGTAACCCCCATAATTCCGGTAGCTCCAGTAATTCCTGTTGTGCCACTAACTCCGGTCGCACCTGAAATCCCCGTTTCTCCAGTTGCGCCAGTTAAGCCCGTCACTCCAGTCGTACCTGTGACCCCTGTTGGACCTATATCTCCAGTAATTCCGGTTGCACCAGTAATTCCTGTGGCTCCTGCGCTCCCAGTTAGACCCGTCTCTCCAGTGACGCCTGTTGCTCCGGTCGCACCAATTGTACCCGTAACGCCAGTTAAGCCAGTCGTGCCGGTTGGCCCTGTTTCTCCGGTGACCCCCGTTATGCCCGTAGCTCCGGTAATACCAGTTGAACCAGTAGACCCGGTGAGTCCTGTCGCGCCAGTTATACCAGTAATTCCTGTTGTGCCACTACCTCCGGTTGCACCCGTAACACCAGTTGTTCCCGTCGCGCCCGTACTTCCAGTAGTTCCAGTTACACCTGTTAGTCCTGTCTCTCCAGTTACTCCCGTAATACCAGTTGTTCCTGTTACGCCAGTTAAACCAGTCGGGCCAATCGAACCGGTAGGGCCCGTCACACCTGTGTTTCCAGTTAGACCGGTCTCCCCAGTAACACCAGTGGCCCCGGTCACTCCCGTCAGTCCTGTGAACCCTGTTACTCCAGTCACTCCCGAGATACCTGTAATTCCCGTTGCTCCTGTCGCCCCAGTCGATCCCGTCGGTCCCGTCGCGCCTGTGAATCCTGTTAGACCCGTTTCCCCAGTGACACCAGTCAGTCCGGTAGCTCCGGTCACTCCTGTGATACCCGTGGTTCCAGTAATGCCAGTTAGTCCAGTTGTACCTGTAATTCCAGTTTCTCCAGTTGCACCGTTCAGTCCCGTCACACCAGTCAGACCTGTGACCCCGGTTAACCCCGTCTCTCCTGTAGGGCCAGTCGAACCGGTAGGGCCCGTTACACCTGTGGCACCTGTGCTTCCTGTTGCTCCAGCGGCACCTGTTGGGCCCGTTACACCAGCTGTACCCGTGGTTCCGGTAATACCAGTTAGTCCAGTTGCACCTGTACCTCCTGTTAGACCCGAAATACCAGTAGTTCCGGTCACACCAGTAAGTCCCGTTACGCCAGTTAAACCAGTCGTGCCAGTTGGTCCCGTTACACCTGTGTTCCCTGTTAGACCTGTCTCCCCAGTAACGCCAGTGGTTCCGGTAATTCCCGTTTCTCCAGTTGCACCGGTCGGTCCCGTCACGCCAGTCGTACCTGTGGTTCCTGTGCTCCCAGTTAGACCCGTCTCTCCGGTGACGCCTGTTGCTCCGGTCAAACCAATTGTACCCGTAACGCCAGTTGTGCCGGTTGGCCCTGTTTCGCCGGTGACCCCGGTTATGCCAGTAGCTCCGGTATTACCAGTTGAACCAGTAACCCCGGTGAGTCCTGTCGCGCCAGTTACACCAGCAATTCCTGTTGTGCCACTAACTCCGGTTGCACCTGTAACACCAGTTGTTCCGGTTGCGCCGATTACTCCCGTGGAACCTGTACTTCCTGTTTCTCCAGTCGCCCCAGTCGGTCCCGTCGCTCCTGTCGTGCCTGTGAATCCTGTTAAACCCGTTTCCCCAGTGACACCAGTCAGTCCGATAGCTCCGGTCACGCCTGTGATACCCGTGGTTCCAGTAATGCCAGTTAGTCCAGTTGTACCTGTAATCCCTGTGGCTCCGGTCTCACCGGTGATTCCGGTTACCCCTGTTAACCCTGTCGTTCCTGTTGGACCGGTAACTCCCGTTAGTCCTGTGAACCCTGTTTCTCCAGTTACACCTGTCGTCCCGGTGTTTCCTGTAGCACCCGTAATTCCGGTAGCTCCGGTAATTCCTGTTGTGCCACTAACTCCGGTTGCACCTGAAATCCCCGTTTCTCCAGTTGCGCCAGTTGATCCCGTCACACCTGTCGTTCCTGTGACCCCTGTTGGACCGGTATCTCCAGTAATTCCTGTGGCTCCTGTTATACCAGTATTGCCGGTTATACCTGTAACTCCCGTAGTACCAGTCGTACCTGTTATGCCAGTAACGCCGTTTGTACCTGTACTTCCCGTTGCCCCTATCGCCCCAGTAGATCCTGTAGCACCTGTAACTCCGGTGGTACCCGTTTCTCCAGTAGCCCCGGTGGGTCCTGACACACCAGTCGTACCTGTGACTCCGGTTGTGCCAGTGGCACCAGTTGCTCCGATCGCACCTGTACTGCCTGTAAATCCAGTAATACCTGTTGCACCGGTTACTCCAGTCGTTCCTGTTGTGCCCGCAATTCCAGTAACGCCAGTTAATCCGGTTGTGCCTGATGGTCCTGTTTCACCAGTAACACCACTTATACCAGTGGCCCCAGTGAGTCCTGTCACACCAGTCGTACCTGTGATACCGGTAGTGCCAGTTGCTCCAGTTGCTCCAGTAATTCCCGTGAGGCCTGTAATTCCACTAGAACCGGTTACACCCGTGGTACCCGTAATGCCAGGTAATCCCGTCGTACCTGTAACTCCTGTTAGCCCCGCCTCACCAGTACTTCCTGTGGCTCCGGTGAATCCTGTCAAACCAGTCGTGCCGGTCGCACCTGTACTGCCCGTAAATCCAGTAATCCCTGAAGCACCAGTATTTCCAGTAGATCCGGTTACACCCGTAACACCAGTAACTCCCGTAGACCCGATCGCACCAGTGGTCCCTGTCGTTCCGGTTATGCCAGTATTTCCAGTTGGACCCGTACTTCCCGTTGCTCCTATCGCCCCAGTAAATCCTGTAGCGCCTGTAACTCCGGTGATACCTGTCTCACCGGTTGGGCCGGTCGCGCCCGTAGTACCTGTCGTTCCAGTTACGCCACTGACTCCTGTGATACCTGTGGTTCCAGTTATACCAGTTGTTCCTGTTACTCCGGACGGGCCTGTGGTTCCAGTTTCTCCAGTACTTCCCGTTAATCCAGTCGCACCCATAATACCTATTAGACCCGTCGCTCCGGTAAATCCTGTAGCACCTGTAAATCCGGTTATACCCGTTGAACCAGTGGCACCAGTCGGACCTATAATTCCTGTCGCTCCAGTCACTCCAGTGAATCCTGTTTCACCAGTAGATCCAGTTGCTCCCGCCTCACCCGTTGGTCCGGTCGCACCTGTAGCTCCTGTAGTTCCAGTCACACCTGTGGTGCCCATCAGTCCGGTAGCTCCTGTTGCACCTGTGACTCCGGTTATTCCGGTACTTCCCGTGGTTCCAGTTACTCCGGTCCGTCCTGTTAAAATGGTTGCTCCCCATATGCCGGGATACCCAGGGTCTCCGGTTAACCCAGTAGCACCTGTTGCTCCAGTGAATCCTCTCATTCCCTGATACCCCCGTGGGCCGCGAAGGAAAGGAATCCTGTGATTTTTCTTTTTTTTGCATTTACGTTTGCTTTTCTTACAAGACTTACTCTTCTTCTTTGGGATAGAGTGTTTTTTTGATTTTTTTGCTTTCCGTTTGCCTGTACTACTTGAGGAAATTTTGCGTTTCCTTTTGGATATACCGCTCACAAGAAAATCCCCCCTCCTCGTACACCACGTCGATTCTCCGCATTTTACAATAGTACACTCTATGCCCGGGACTAGCTTTGTGCGCCCACTATTCAATATACCTATGGAACCTCTATAGTTAGTGATCAATCAATTACTTTTCTCTAAAAAATATATTCCCCTCTACTCCCCCTGCAACTCCAACTCCTTAATCGTCAACTTAATTCCTTCCTCAAAAGATGTTGCCACAATCGGGCCAATCCGTTCCTCATACTTCTGTCTACTCAAGATCAGGGGTTCCTCGGTCAGATATAACATTTCTACAATTTCTTTCATAACGGGTACACCTAATCCAATCACTGACAATCCTACTTTTCCTATTGCCAACACAGGTTTGCTTCTTCCCGCAGCCTTCTGTGCCAATCGCACGATGTCATGACCCGAGATGATCCCCGATCCAGGAATGTTCCAGTTCTGTCCATACGTCGTCTCTCTGCTTGCCAGCTCCACCACCATTACCGCAGCATCCGGCAAATAAATATACTCTCTCGGCACGTTCATATTCCCGATAAAAAAAGCCATCTTACCTTTTGCTATCGCTTCAAGGGTTGAACCCAGATAGGAAGCCTGATTGGCCGTCGGGCCATAATAGTCCGGCAAACGAACGATCATCACCTGAGCTCTGCTCCATCTTGTGCTGAATAACATCTGTTCATAGGCAAGTCGTGTCTTGCCTTTGCGCGTATGTGGCTGTTTCGGATGTTCTTCGGTTACTTCCTTCATTTGTCTTCTGCCATAGGGATAGATTCCGTCTATAACAACCACGTTCAGACCCAAGTGTTCTGCCGCCGTCATCACAGATTCACCGAGCGGAATCAGCCTGCTCTCCATCTCGTTATAAGGGACATTCGCACAATGAAATATGACATCGGCACCCTGGGAAGCAGCAATAATATCCTCCGACCGAAATGCATCTCCAACTGCAATTAACAGGTGATCCGCAGATTCCAATTTTACCGCAAGTTGCTCCAACTTTTGACGGGAGCGCCCAAATGCGATCGTAGAAATCCCTTGTCTAATCAATTCCTCCGTAATCGCTGCACCTGTTCCACCTGTGGCTCCAATCACAATAGCCTTTTTCATCGTATATCGACCTCTTCCATCCATTTAGTTATTGATCAATTACTTATCTGAAAATAATATAAATCATATTTAGTGATTGATCAATAACTAAAATTCAAAAAGGGACTTTACCTCCCTCTCTATCGTTCCTTCAGCTCCGGCATATCCAGTGCATTAGATACATTACACAACATCCCGATTGCCAGAAAAATCATGGTTCTTTTTAGCGGTTCAGCAATTCCTGCAACGGTGAAAGCTTCCAGTACCATGCTTCTTACATCACTCATGCCTTTTTGCATAGCCTGACGAATGACTTCCTCCTGGATCGTTTGCGCCTGCATCTGAAGCAAGATTTCGCTCTTGTGCGATTCCAGAATCTTATCATAGGCTTCAATGAGATCATTCTCTAACTGATCTGGTGTCGCCGTCTCCACCACAATTCGAAACGAATCAATCACCCGTGTCCATGAGACCTCAATTGCAGTTAATAATAAAGCTTCTTTTGTTTTGAAAAAACGAAATATATACGGCTGTGAGATCTGTGCCCGTTCAGCCACCTGGGCTGTAGTTGCACGATAATAGCCAATTTCCGCGAAGACGTCAATTGCTGCAGAGATAATATCATTTCGCCGGTTAACCGACGCTGCTGTATCCTTTGCCATGATAATCCGCCCTCCAATATTTAGTGATTAATTGATCAATAGCTTGAAGTATAACGAATACTATCCCTCAATGCAAAGGTATCGTGAACTTGTACAAAGCCAACAAACCCGCAGACGCTGGCTCAAGCCGCTGCAGGTTGTGTAGCTTGTCGATCATAGATTCTACCCACTGGAAACCGAAGAGAACATGGATTGTCTGAAACAGATACGTACCATGCGGTACAAGAGTGTCTGTTCACTGCTGGAGAAGTTTGCGCAATCGGGATTCCGAATCCAGCTTGGGACAACTGTTACAATATGCATGTGCGTGACTGCCGCTCCCAACCTGATATGCCAAACAACAATATCGACGTATCAGGAACGGCGGTCCCTGCCAACTGGAATGTTCGAAGCACTGTAGCTCATTGGCAAATGTACATGCATTATCGTTTTGCCGATCCAGCCAGAGGCTTTGATCTGCTTGAATCTTTGCAAGCCGTTCATCTGTCTTCCATATGCTCTGATCATTAATCATTCGTGCATACAATTGTTGCACATTATGCGCAACAAGAGACCACATGACCTTATCGCTCGCTCCTGTTCCGACGGCTACCGCTCGCAGGACAGGTTCCAGATGTAGCAGCACTCTTTTCTTGAGCATACCACTCTCTGACCTGCGCTGAACAGGATCTTCAGCCTCCAGAGAGGTTCTCTCCAGCCGAGTCGCATATCGCATGCCACCTGCTCCATTCAATTCAAACCGCACATCATCGTCTGCAATGCTAAGTATCGTATCGTATAGACTGAATGCTGAGATTATGGACATAACAAATACGGAGTAACGTTTGGCAAAAAGTGTACCAACAGCCGCACTTCCTCTGCCGCCCAGTTGAAGCCCTTGCTGCATAGCCTGTTCACGCAATATCAAGTTTCGTTTCTCTTCATTCAACAGATCCTTCACACGGAAAGGATACTTGGAATCATCACAAGTGGCTTGGATCGTCGTCACAAAAAATTGCTGTAACGCTTCCAACATCTCTGAATAATCATGTCTTGGATAACGTTTCATCTACTGAATCATATCTTCAACTTCGTTGATAATCTCGCTTCGCCCAATTGCTCCCCAGCCCTTAAACAACCAGAACGAATCTGTCGTATAGACCTGATCTGCACCAACAGCCGGTACTCTTTTCCAGAGTGAGCTTGCATTGATGTTGTTTAAATACTCATCGGCATTCGGGTCAATCTCCAGAACTACAAAATCAGCATCCACATCTGCAATTTTCTCCATGGACAGGTCCTCACGTTGTTCGGAAGGTGTCACAGTCGTTGGCACAAATCCAAGGTCATGATACAAAAGTGTGTTGGTTGGATGTCCCTTTGCCGCGTATATTTGCAAGGTCTTCTCTCTTACACGCAGATAAGCCAGCTTTTTTTGATCCAGTTGATCGATCTTCGCTTTTAGTTGCTTCGCCTGCTGCTCAACCTCGGCTATCTTTTCTTTTGCCAGATCCACTTTGTTGTACATCCCGGCAATGATCAACAGATCCTGTGTCCAATATGTTGTATCATCAACAAAATCCAGCCATTCAGTACCAAGTACAATCGTCGGAGCGATTTTCTCCAACTGATCATACGTACTCTCCGCAGTTCGACTCTCAATAACGATGACATCCGGATCAATCTGAAGGATAGCCTCCAGGTTAGGACTGTCTGCAGACCCTACCGTTGGAATGCCGGCAAGCTGATCTGCAAAGTAAGGCAAATAATCTCCTCCGTAACGAACTTCTACATTAACGCCTGCTGGTTTCTCACCAATCGTCAACATGTGATCGATGTAAGCAGCAGATAATACCACCATACGCTCTATTTTTTGCGGTACAACCGTTGTTCCTTTAAGATGCTCAATCGTTTGTGTACCACTCTCTTCCACAGGCGTATCCTGTTGCGGAGGCGTTGCTTCTGTTGCCTTGCTACATGCCGTCAGAACGAGCACAAGCAGGGTCAACAGTATCATCGTTGTTGCTCTCTGTCTTACCATTTGTAGTAAATCCCCTCTACTATTTAATAATAATAATCATTATCACTATAGTAGGGAAAAGCGTACAGGCTGACCATGGATTATTCCACTCTCTTCTCTTGCATAATATCACCTTAAGGTAACCCCAAGTTGCTCTGCCACATATCGCATGGCCCACATGCGTCCGGTCGGACCCAGCGTTTTGAAGAAAATATCTCCTGCATTATATACACGGCCTTCTTGAACAGCCTTTAATGCCAACCATGCACTGGATTGCTGTAATTGCCTCAGTTGAGCACGTGCCTCTTCTGTGGGATCGACCATTACAAACACATGATCCGCGTCGTATAACTGCAAATCGCAAACTTTACTCTCTACAGCCCACTGTTGTTCCGGAAAATCACGAGGCAAATAAAATCCCAGATCATCATACAATAGGGCCCCTGTCTGGTTGTTCAATCCATACATTCGGTAGAAATGAGAAGTCACCCGGATGAACATGGCACTCTGTTTCCCCCACCTCGATTGAATGCGTCCTCGAAGAACCCGGCTCAGTTCAGCATGTTGTTCTATCCACTGTACAGCCTGTTCGGTGCGGCCCATAATGTCCGCCATATACATAAGCCTCTCCCCAAAATGGTTGGTGTGCTCCAGCATGGTGGTAGGCGCGATACGATGCAGGGAGTCATTTGGCTCCAAACGATCACTTGTAATGATCAGGTCCGGTTGGACTAACCTCAAATCATCATAGTTCTGATTGAAGCTATCCAGGATAAGTCCCTGATGACTGTGTGCTTGAAGCGCAGGTACGGCAACATGACGAGCTACCCTCTGACCATAGGATAAAGCGGATACTGGCCTCAAACCGAGCGTTATCACATAATCGTCCAACCCGTAATACAAGGTGGCAATGCGATTCACTTTATTTTTCATATACAACGTTGGGGCGATTCCTTCGTTTTTCTTGAAAACTCTGCTGAAATAGTGCTCGTCCTTATAACCCACTTGCTCTGCAATATCCTTGATTTTGTCTGAAGAAAATAACAGCTGCTTGGCCTTTGCCATACGTAGTTTCAGTATATATTCAATCGGGGTCATATTGAGTTGCCGTTTGAATGTTCTTATAAAATGATTCACACTAAGCCCTGCCATGCGGGCCATCTGATCCATTCGGATGTCTTCCATATACTGATGCGTCATATATTCAAGTGCCAGATCCATCCCTGCTACAGCTGGAGTTGCTTCTTTCAGGTGCATTATTAATTGAATCAACAACTGATGCAAAAGATGTTTCCTGCGCGTCTTTTCCAGACTCGTGATGGAGTACTTTCCACTCACCAGGGTATCCATCATCTCCTGAATATCACATGTATTGGAAGGAACATTAAGCTTGCCCGTCACAGGGAGATCAAATGCCTCGGTATGCCAAGCATTCCGACGCCGGGTAAGTGTAACACAGGAAAATAAAATGATCTGATATCGGACAGGTGCTTCCATATCCGTCTGAAACTCCACATGCATTCCTGGCTTCAACAAAAACCAATCGTCTTGAGACACCGTATGTACAATGTTATCCATAGACAAAGATCCCTTGCCAGCGATGACCCTGCAAATGGCGAACCTTTTCCAGATCCGACGCTGAACAGCCCCCGGATTGCTAGAGTAATGGCAGACGTGGACAGCAGAGAAATGTAGTTGCTCCAGTTGTTTGATCCAATCATTTTCCTCCATGCTCACGTCCCCTCCCCGTTCTGATCCGATTCTGTGTGAACTAATTAATTCTATTTTTTAGCTCCCAATAGTAAATTCTTTATACTATCTAACTGCAACTCCAGTGAATACGGATCTTCCATGACGAACTCATCCTCTGTACCATCCAAGGAACCATAGGCGTAGACTTGTCCTTTCTGCACAGCAGGCAGACGTTTCCACACCTCGCTGTTCAGGATCTCTTTGGCGTCTTCGCTACCCGAACCATATAAGAAGATATGATCTCCCATATACTCAGGCAGTACTTCAAGGGAGATCGTCTCGAATCCATCCTTCATATCGAGTGCTTGCTGAGTAGGAGGCAGTTTCAGCATCTCATAGATCGTGGAACTACCATAGTTCCCACCTTCTGCACCAAGGACATACAACGCTTTGTATCCTATTTGAATGATGGATACGGTCTCGCCTTCTTTAATCACACCATCAATCTGCTTCTTAGTCTCTTCGATATTCTCTTCATATGTCGTGATCCATTGCTCTGCTTCCTTCTCTTTACCAAAAACACCAGCAATCCGGCGCAGCTTTTCCAGTGGACCAGAAGTTTTATCGCCTTCCCAATAAGGTAAAAAGACGGTCGTTGCAATTTTTTCGTAATCCTCAATATTTTTATCAATGGAACCGATGATGAGATCCGGCTCAAGTGACACTAATTTCTCCAGATTCATTGGGAACTCTCCTCCCAAATCCTCAATACTCGCTATAACATCAGAAGCAATGCCAGACTTTTCAATCCATCCTTCGTTCAACATAAATGTTCTTACACCAACCGGTACAATGCCCAGTTTCAGCAGGTACCCCATATATTGATCTGAAGCAACACGCTGAGGATTGGCCGGAATTACCACATCTCCCCTCATTGTGGAGACCGTCCGCGTCTCCGGTTGTGCAGTCGATTTCCCTGTCTCCGTTGTCTGGTTACCCGATTGTGTAGTAGCCGCATTGGTCTCTGTTTGCGTACCACTTGCAGACGGTGCCGGACTGGAACAGGCCGTGAGCAATAGCGTTAGACACAGCATCATGCTTAGTGCTGTCATTTTGAATTTTCCTTGCATTATTAATTCCCCTCCAACATTCTTTTGATATTGATAATCAATATCATTATATAGATGGGAATGTAACGAATGAAGGGCATTTTCTTGCATTATAATGGGCAAATCTTGCTTGTTGTTCAATACCAATGTCTGTTTCGACTTGTTAAACCGTTGGCTTACTCCTTTTTTATAACGAATTGGAGAAAGACCTTTTATTTTTTTGAAGCTGCGGCTCAGTGAATGTGCATCCGGATAGCCGACCTGTTCTGCAATCTGTTGCAGCGTAGCACGGGTATGCACCAGAAGATGTGCTGCCCTCTCCATTCGGATCTGTCCAAGATACTGGATGGGACTGATGTTTAACTTTTGTTTGAACAACCTGGACAAGTGCCCCACACTGCATTCCATTGCTTCTGCCATTACGTCAAGAGCTATGGGCTCATGGAGATGAGCATTCATGTATTCAATAGCCTGTGTGACCGTATCCGGTTTATGTGGCTGAATGGATTGTTCGTATACGTCTGCCAACAAAGAATATACCCATTGATGAAATAAGGTTTTGGCATGTAACTTTGCAAGCTTAGTGGACTGTTCCCACTCCTGTTTTAATTCCTCCATACACTGATACAGGTGCAGCGGACGGGTTGGTACAAGTGCGTATTGGTCCTGGAACGGACGTTCATGGTCCATCAGATGCTGAATTTCCATCCCACAGGGCAAGGCCAGAATGGCTTTGTACAAAATCATATAATACGTCACGCCTGAATCCGTCTCCATGTTTAAATTCGCCTGTTTGCCTCCATGAATGATGTGGAATCCCTCCACGATGTATCTGTGTTGATCCATTCGTATCCGTGCACTTCCGTCGGTGATATATAGATAGGTACTCGCTGGTAGTTGATAATTCTTCAGCTTCTCCCCAGGATCCAAAGCGTTCTGGCGTACATCCAGTATTTTGACAAAAACATGATTCCACAACCTGATGTGATCATTCAAATTCATATCCGCTGTACTTTCCCTCCCGCCATATTACATCGACATACCTTCTTGCTGCTGTTATGAACTTTCCTGTTATTTTCGATCATTATGTACATTTCATTTCATTATAAGTTAGTTGATAATAATTCTCAATAACATAAACAATCAATATTAACTTATGCATTTGGACAACATATACGGACTGTAATGTAACATAGCGGGATAATAACACTAGAATCAGCAACATTTTCTAACCTGTTGCAAAATCATAAAAGGCATGATATATTAATTGAGCCATCAATGATTGACGCATCAAATATTGATACATCAATGATCGAGAGCATACAAATAATCATTAGGCAATGGCATTGTATACTGCAACATTAATCATTGGTTAACATACGCCGTTGTTCATGATTCAGATTCACCCGGGAGGTCTAGTCATGACACGTATTGTTTCCAAAGAAGAACAAATCATCAATCTGTTGAACGTGTTGGGTAACAAAATCAGTCCCAAGTTTGAACGCTGTACAGGTATCAGTTCCTCTCGCTTCGAAATTCTGCATGAGCTGGATCAGGTAGATGAGATTAACCAATCCATGCTGCAGAAAATCATTAACATTGATAGTGCTGCGATTACACGCCACTTGAAACAGCTTGAGGCGGACCTGATGGTTACAAGACGCAAGAACCCCGACGATAATCGGGTCACTTTTGTTCGTTTGACGGACCACGGTCGGAAACAGATTGAAGGCTACAAAGCAGAGAAGACCAATTTTATCAACCAGATTTTACAGGATTTCAGTGAAGACGAAGTTCAGTCACTCGCCGATCTCCTGGAACGTATGCACAACAATTTCTAAACCCATATATAGAGGAGAGATCCATGCATGAGTACAATTCAAAGCAAATTCCAGAAAACCAATGATTTTAACGAAATTACCTACGGTCGCCGTTCTGTTAAACTTTACGATCCTGAAGTGAAGATCAGCCGTGAAGAGATGACAGAAATTCTGTCCGAAGCTTCCCGTGCACCATCTTCGATCAATTTGCAGCCTTGGCGTTTTCTGGTTGTTGATACGGCTGAAGGTAAAGAAAAGCTTGCTCCACTTGCGAGATTTAATCAAAATCAAGTGTTGACTTCTGCCGCTGTTATTGGCGTATTTATTGATATGAACAACGTTGAATACATGGATGAGATTTTTGGTAAAGCTGTAGAACTTGGTTACATGCCACAAGACATTAAGGATATGCAGCTCAAAACTGTAATGCCTTATTACGAAAAGATGGCTGCTTCCGATCTTCGCGACGTTAACCTGATCGATGCTGGCCTTGCTTCCATGCAATTGATGCTTGCTGCTCGTGCTCATGGTTATGACACCAACCCAATTGGTGGTTATGAGAAAGACCAGATTGCAGAAGCATTTGGCATGGACAAAGAGCGTTATCAACCCGTTATGTTGATCTCGATCGGTAAATCGGCCAAAGAAGGTCACCCTTCCTACCGTCTGCCTGTAGAAACCATCACAACTTGGGCATAATATCAGGGACGGTTTCCCTGTAAGTCTCGATTAAATGGGTCAATAAGCATATATTCTTAACACATTCCAAACAAACACCATATGGAGGTTATACATTATGATTATCATTCACGCTCATCTGCAAATTAAACCGGACCAAGAGCAAGCATTCCTCGCATCTGCGAAAGAACTGATTGCTGCAACACGTCAAGAAGAAGGTAACATCAGCTACGATTTGGCAAAAAGCACAGAACGCGAACAACAATACACGATGATCGAGCTGTGGAAAGATGAAGCTGCTACAGCTTCCCACAACACAAGCGCACATTTCCAAGCTTTTGTTCAACAAGCAGCAGCATTTATGGCCGCTCCAATGAACGTTGAAGTATTTGCTGGAGAACAAGTTAAAGCATAATAGCTGAATGGCTGATATGCGAATTGGCATGTAAAGAAGCCGCTCTTGGTCATATGACCGAGGGTGGCTTTTTCATTCCTTTGAAAAGTAAGTTCGACACACTGCCAATTAGTTCTCATGTTTGACCGTAATCACGACATTTCCCCTCTTTCGCCCTGTTTCCACATAGCGATAAGCTTCCTGAATTTGCTCCAAAGCATAACGTCTGTCAATCACCGCTTGCATCTTACCAGCCTCCATCAACTCTTTAAGAAGTATCAGATCCTTCGCAGTAACCCTTGCGATGCCTTGCCCATCAACAGTGACATATGTGCCGTTAGGTGCCAATAGGTGCCGACACTGACCTTTCGAGACTTTGCCAACTGCATCCAATATCAGATCATACCGCTGACTTGTTTTTGTAAAGTCTTCCTTCATATAATCGATAACATGCTCGGCACCAAGTGACTTCGCGAATTCCACATTCGTTGTACTGCATACCCCTGTCACTTCTGCTCCAAAATACTTTGCAAGCTGTACAGCAGCAGTTCCTACGGCTCCCGAAGCTCCATAGATGAGCACTTTCATTCCCCGTTTAATGTTTCCTTTGAGCAGAAAATATAAGGCCGTAGTTCCACCGAACGGAACAGCTGCTGCTTCCTCATACGTTGCATTAACCGGTTTCAAAGTGACGGGATCCTCTTCAGATAGACATATATACTGAGCATGGGCACCGAAACGCATTCCATTTAGTGCATATACCTGATCACCTAATTTAAATCGCTTCACTTCCTTGCCGATCGCCGTAACTTCGCCTGCTAACTCTACACCCAGAATCGAATTTCGGGGTTTTCGGATTCCCAAAAACAGACGCATGGGTATCCAGTACAGGAATGGGCTATTAAAACCGCGAACTCTACAGTCCCCCGATGTTACGGTTGTTGCATGTATTTTAATCTGAATCTCATGATCCTTGGGTGATGGCTTCGCTATGTCTTTAAGCTGCAACACATCTGGTGATCCATACTTTGTACATATGATAGCTCTCATATCTTTCCCCCCACATGTTCCTGTTTGCCATGAGTATATCGGGAAGTGGGTTCGGCCCCTAGATACTAAAGTATTGTTTCAAAGATGCATCCGTTACAGGAGTTTCCATTCACGTGCTTTTGCTACGGCTTCGGTTCGTCGCTTCACCTGCATTTTGTCAAAAATAATCCGGTTATGTCCTTTCACGGTAGGCAGTGCAATATGAAGTATCTCACTAATCTCCCGATTGGATCTTCCCTGCGCAATGAGATGTAATACTTCGAGCTCTCTCACACTTAACGGATCAATTCGCAGTTCAGAAACGTACGGATATACATCTGTCTCTTCCGAAATCATTTCTACTCTGTTATCCTCACCTTCATCAAATGCAGCCAGTAATTGAAGCAGATATAAATGTGAGTCACCGCGTGCTCTCATACTCTTCAAAAGACTGTGCACAACAACACCTTCGTCTACAAATATTCGAATGAAGCCAGCTGGCTCTGCCATCATCATGGCCTCAGTCAGGAGCTCGATAGCTTGTGTTCTATTTCCATGTTCCTCATGGATAACCGCCAGAAGGATTGTTGCCTTGAGCTGTTCATCCTTGAAGCCTTTGGTTATGGCCAAGCGAAGACAGGATTCCATCATACCAAGTGCCTCCAAGGTGTTCCCCTGCTTCAGCAATACTCTGGCCTGACTAAGCGCATGATTTCTGTCCCATGATAATCGTATTGCCTTTTTCAGATCACCCTGACGAAGGAGCACAAGAACGTATGCAGCAGTAATATCAGGGATCGCCTTTGTAAAATTTAACTGTTGGGCCGTTTCGTTGATTCTATCTAACATGATAGCGGCTTGATGAAGATCCGCCTTCGCAAGCGTCACTCGGGCGAGCCATAACTCACTTGCAACAACCCTGTCCGTTTGGACAAATTGATGTGCCAACTGCACACTCTGTTGGGCGTGCAACATCGCCACATCAAGGTTATTCCATTCATAATGAACTCGCGCCAGACCCAAATGGGCTTCACATGCAATGGGTAGCGGTGGCTTACCTGCCATATGGACCACCTGCTGATAGGCTTCAGCCGCCAGGTGTAGCTGATTGTTGGATTCCTGCATATTCCCCACGCCCAGTGTCGCCATCATCGTGATAATATGATGTCCGATCCTGGTACTATTCGCTAATGATTCCTCGTAGGACAATTCGGCTTCCACACGTTTTCCCTGAAGCTGGTATGCATATCCTAATGTCCAAGCTGTTGCTGCACGAATGGGCAGATTATGAGGATGCAAATATTTGAGTGCTCGAAGTGACTCCGTAATAATCGCATCCGCATCGTGCCGGCTGACAGCCAGCGTGGCTCGGATGGAAGCGATATGTCCGATGAGATCAGAATTGGCCTTTTCAGGTTCGGTATTTTGTAACACTTGTTCAGCAGACTGCAATTTGGGTTCGACGTCTATCATATATCCTGACACTAATAACGCAGCCGCATGCATCACCCATAGGGAAGGTATTGAATCCATTTCTGCTGAGGATAGAGACCTCAACCATTGCAAGGCAGGAACAGCACCCCCGCGAAAAAGAAGTGGCATACCTTTACCTTCCAACAGATCCGATGCCCGATGAGTATCTGCCGCAGCTACAGCATGATTGAAAGCCTCCAGCTCCATTTGATGCTTCTCATACCAGATACTCGCTCGCTTATGTATCTCAGTAATAGACAGATCGGTCTCCGCTGTGCCGGCATAATTTGAATTCTGGTGTACTCTTTTACGCAATAAATCTGCAAACAGATGATGGTAACGATACCATCGCCTCTCATTGTCCAAGGGAACGATGAATAGATTGGCTTGCTCCAGCCACTCCAACATGTCCTGTCCAGTAAAATCAACGGATTCATGTTCCTTGGGTTCATCTATATCCAAGATCGCATCACACAATGAACCGCATAATCGATCCAACATGCACGTTTTCAACAAAAAGTTCTGTACTTGTTCGGTTAGCCCTTGTAATATTTCTTCCATTATATAGTCCAGTACAAATGGGTCTCTGCCACTGAACGTTTCCATAAAGTGATTTGGATCAGAAGAACCCTGCATGGATAAGGCCGCTAACTGCAACCCGGCAACCCAGCCTTCTGTTCGTTTTTCAAGGAGAGCAGCATGTTCCTCTGAAAGTTTCAATCCCATGACCCGATCCAAAAACTCACTGCATTCGGCAGAAGTAAAACGCAGATCACTACCACGTATTTCAATCAATTCCCCCTTTGCCCGCAGTCGAGCCAAAGGTAACTTGGGTTGCTGACGCGTAGTCATGACGATATGCATATGCGGGGGCATGTGCCTCAGTAAGTAGGCAAGCGATTGATGGATCACTTCTGAAGTCATGAGATGATAATCATCCAGAACAAGTACAAAATGATCGGTTATTTCAGAAACTTCATTAAGAAGGTATGTAATAATGATCTCGATCGGTGGAGGCTCGGAAGATTGAACTAATCCCATGATTCCTTCAGCAAGCTTGGGGAAAATCGTCTGTAACGAAGCACATAGATATGTCAAAAAACGTGAAGGATCGTTATCCGCTTCTTCCAGCGAAAGCCAAGCTGTATCTATTGAAGAAAACTTAACCCATTGATTGACTAGTAGTGTTTTTCCTGATCCTGCAGGAGCAGAGACCAGTATGAGTTTAGCGTGCATCCCCTCGCCGAAACGGACATACAGGCGGGGACGATCCACTACATGGGAGCGCTGAACTGGAATGGTTAATTTCGTAGATAAGATCGGTGCATACATGAGCCATACCTCCATTCAAGGGTCGAACAGCAACTGTATCATTTCATATATCGTTTTGGCATCTATACTACCATAAAAATCAATAAGACACGCCATAAAAGACGTGTCTTTATTATTAGTAATACATAGATGAATTTAACTTCTGATTAACACTAGCTGCTAGTAAAAATGAATGGCTCTACCTTACACTATCCGAGCAGGAGTAATGCTTTGCGGATTGTTAAACACATTTTTCGGGTCATACTTGGCTTTGACTCTCCGCAGTCTGGCATAGTTGGCTCCATAGTACACTGGACCGGAATTTTTGATCCCTTGGTCTGGAACGTTGATATAGGAACCCACAATGTATGGTTGCAATTTCTTGCGAGTATTACGAGCGAGTGCGATATTTTTGGCGGCATGGGATGGTTTGAGCCACGTACTGGTCCATTCCACATAGAACTTCTCTTTGCGCCAGAAGAATGCGGTAGATCTAGGTGATTTGCGACTTACCGCTCCGCCCCAGTTGAGGAAATAGAATCCGCCTGGTCCCTCTTCCAGGTTCTCCAAGAATGATCGCATCGATTTAATGGCTTTGTCGGGGAATGGTTTTCGTCCAAAACCGGACGAGAACTGGTTACTATACCGTTGAGTCTCGGTCGGATCAGGTTGTAATAAGAACTTCACAACTTCCGTGTAAGGTAACAAACGAACAATGGAACTTGTCGGTGTGCCAACACTCGTAATCGGCTCCAATAGACGGAGTGCCTCTGTTTTTGACCCTAGGAACAGCCCCTCCATGACGACATTGCCACCCTTTTTCGGTCCGATGGACAACTCGCTGCCCAGTCTTGTATCCACAGAGGGAGCCCACCTCTGCCATACTTTGAGCACCTTCTCGAATTGAGCCCATGGCCAGGTGATTTTAAATACAGTCGCCTTCGCTGGAGCCCGGCGCACTTTGAATTTGTAACGGGTGTACACTCCGAAGTTACCGCCGCCGCCTCCCCGCGAGGCCCAAAAGAGATCCGCATTACGATTTTTATTGGCCCGGATAACTTTTCCTTTGGCGTCCACCATCTCTACCTCAAGCAGGTTATCACTGATGAGTCCAATCGTACGCTGGAGAGGCCCAATTCCCCCACCTAACGTAATTCCACCGATCCCTACAGTAGGGCTGTCACCAAAAGGAGCTATGAAACCTTGCTTGGCAAGGGTATTCGCAATTCTCCCTACTCGGTTACCCGTACCCACAACAACGGTTCCATTTTTTTTATCAAGTTTGATGGAATTCAGATCACTTACATCAATGACAATTCCGCCGTTAACCTGTGAAAGATTAACCTCAAGCGCATGTCTTCCACTCCGCGGCCTGATCGGTACATTATTTTCACGAGCCCATCGGATAGCGTTGGATACATCTTTCGTCCGTTGGGCAAAAACAAAAACTTTAGGATATTTGTCGGTATGCGGGTCCCAGTTCTTGCGCGCCGCTTCGTATCCCGGATCTCCTTTATAAATAACCCGTCCGGTAAGCTTTGTTGATGATTTCACACATCCCACTCCCTGCTGAATAATCGTCCTACAGCCTCTGCTGCATCAAGCACTTTATACTGTATGACGGACATTCGCGGAGGGAATGGGCTGGTGCCCTTAATTTTCAAGGTTCATGTTTCAGAGGAATCAATTCTGATTAACTTGCGCGCTTCCTGTTCTTTTTCACCATACCAGACGAGCACGTCGGCAAACAGATCCATGATGCGAACAAAGTTCTGCTTATCCGCTTCTGAAATCTGATCTGCATACTTGAAAATCTCATCAAAGCAAAGCTCCCTTACAAATTCGGTATACTTCGCATATACCTCGCGACCTTTCGGCGAAGGTTTGACGTATATGTCTTTGCGGTTACCGCTTAAATGAAATTTTT
This sequence comes from Paenibacillus sp. SRL342, assembly GCF_984798905.1. Taxonomy (NCBI): domain Bacteria; kingdom Bacillati; phylum Bacillota; class Bacilli; order Caryophanales; family Paenibacillaceae; genus Paenibacillus; species Paenibacillus sp. SRL342. Next base: position 2,210,265 of record NZ_OZ481790.1, on the reverse strand, counting down.
CGAGCAGGCCTTTTTCCGTCAGATTCTTCACGTTCTTGGAAAATGTACTGCGGCTTACGCCCAGGCGTGCGGCCATTTCCGACATCTTCTCTTCCTTGTCCTCGGCTTCCAGAATGTATTCCAGCGTCTGAATCTGTGAAGCCGAGAACATCATGTCTGTACCATAACTTCGTTGCAACTTGTACGTGTTCGAGTACGCATTACCGTATTTGATAATTTTCTCAATCAGTTCCCGATGGTCGCCCATCCAATCTAATTTCATGCGTAATCCCTTTCATATTCAGATTCTCTCTTACTCTACTGAAATCAGATTCGTTTTTCAATCCATGTAATTGCTTCTTCAATAACATCATCACGAGTCGGTTCATTAAATATTTCATGCATCAGATGAGCATAAATTTTGAGTGTTTTATCCGTGGAAGCGATATCGCCGTAAAAGTCACGGGAATCCTTTTCGCTGACCAGTCCATCATTTGCTCCATGCAGTACAAGCACGGGATCTGTAAACTGCTTCGGGTTCTCCTTCAGCCATGCTACGCCATTTCCCAGACTATTAAATAAATCTACAGAGATCTGCTTTTCAACCAGCGGGTCATTCGCGTAAGCGGATACAACTGCGGGATCACTGCATACGCCGCTGCCCAGCTCATTAGGGAAATACGTGCCTGCAGGAAGATCCATTGGCAGTTCTCCGGCAACTTTTGTATTGTAACGAGTGAGGGCTCCGGATAGTACGATGCCTCTGACCTTGCCTGGATATTTCGTTCCAAAGGACGAGGTTGCAAAACCGCCCATACTATGCCCGATCACAAACAGCGGAAGATCGCCACTCTCTTGCAATGCCGCCTCCACAATGACATGAACATCTTCAATAAGATGATCAAATTCTTTATAGAACGTACGCTGTCCCTCGGATCTGGCATGACCACGATGATCGAAGCGATACACGCTAAAACCACGTTTATTTAGTTGTTCCGTCACATAATCGTAGCGCCCTGCATGCTCAGCTAGTCCGTGAACAATAACGACAGCGGCTTTTGCATCACTAACTAAATTCTTACTAGAATATAGCCGAGTACCGTCAAAAGATTCGATTGTTGTTTCAATTATACTCATAATATTTCCCGATCCTCTCGTTACGCTCAAGCACCAAACAATTAAATTCTTTAGCACAGGGCGTTATTCGTATACTTAAGAATGAGGTGCTCATAATACCCAATAGAATGTGGAGGACGACTTTTTTTGGTCTTTTTCTCTTGTTACTTGCAAGATCAAAAGCTTCAAATCGGGAATAGATAAAGAAACATATTGTATTCCATAAGAACAATATTGTTTCTTATAGAAACAATATTATCACCGACGGCATCCCTTGTCTATATTTAATTAAAGCGTTTACATAGAGGCAAAAAAACGCCATCATATGTTACATGATGACGTCTTTTTCCTTTATGGTATCTAGAGTATCGAACTCCTGACCTCATCGCTGTCAGCGGATCGATACTCTCCAGATCGTTAATAGAAATGCGGAGAAAAGCTATCTGTGTCATCAGGCACCAATTTCATGTTCTACCACCCTGTAAACAACGGCTTCGGACCCACATGCGTGGGAAAGAGTGGCAATACTTCCTCTGCCAACTCCTGAATCACCTCAGCAGGAGGTCGACTCGAAAAATGAATACCGAGTGCAGCATGATTGACGCCAACTGCTCTCCATTCCTCCAATAGCTGAATCAGACCTGCTCGTCCTGTCCGCAATATGTACCCGCCACGAAGCGGTGTTCGAGGATAATTGGGATCTTCGACAAGATCAATCCATTCGTTCGTCATATGCGGCTTGAACATGCCACCAGGTATTTTTTCACGCCAAGCATTAATCTTATGACCAAGCATTTGAGGACCGGATTCGTTTGCCGTTGCTTCGGGATAAGTGAGCCAACCATCACTGTGCTCTGCAATCCAATCTAAAGACTGCCTGCTTGAGCCCGTCACAACGAGCGGAATGCCATCAGCAACGGGCTTCGGGAGCAATTCAAGCCCTTTCAATTGACCAAGAGAAGATTGAATTGCGCCAGTTCTATCCTGTATAAGCTCACGAAAAAACTCCACAGTCTCCCGGAATCGCACATCACGATGCTCCCCATCTATCCCATAAGCCGGAAACTCAGCAGGTCGGTCGCCGGAAGCAATCCCTAGCACAAGTCGTCCGCCCGAAAGTACATCAATGGATGCAGCTGCCTTGGCTAAATCAATCGGATGGCGAAGCGTGAAGATCGCGCTTCCTGTTACCAGGGAGACGTTTTGGGTTCTTGCAGCAAGATAGGCAAGATAGATAAATGGATCAAATACTTGTCCAGCATCTCCAAAGGCAGGATCAAATAAAGGAACATCTCGCACCCATACGGCTGCAAAATTTCGTTGATCAATGATTTCCACGAGGTCAGCTTGACCTTTTAGAACATCCATATGACCTTTATAAAATTTAAGTGGTAAAAACAGCCCGATTGTCAACTGGTCCGGGGCAAACATGCGGCGGAAACCAGGGTGTTGATTGAAGTTGTGTAACGCTTGTGTTGACGGATTTTCTATTCGTTCCATAACATCTATAGGTTTGTTCATTCCTTCTCCTCCTACAACAATAGTAATCCAGTAGACTGATATCTTTTTAATTCGACTGGAACTGATATAATTGTAACAATCGATTGACCCCATAAGTAGTGACAACTCTCAACAAAATAACAGGGTCAGTTCTGGCAACGAGGAGGATTAACATGATTGATTTGACATTATTGTTGAACAGAGAGTCTGGAGATCCGTTATACGCTCAGCTTTATCACTATATTAAGAAAGATATTTTGAACGGAAAGTTACCAGCCCATACTCGACTTCCCTCTATTCGCTCACTGTCCAGCCACCTCCACATTAGCCGTAATACAGTGGATATGGCGTATCAACAATTATTGGCTGAGGGTTATGTCCAGAGCAGGCCAAGGAGTGGCTTATACATCATGGATTTAAAGCTGGAAGCATTGCCCCTATCCCACGTAGTGAGTACAAATTGGTTGGAAAACATTATTCAGGATAGCCCCGAGATTCGATACAATTTTCGTTATGGTGACGTAGATGCTGAGCATTTTCCATTTGCCACTTGGCGCAAGTTATCCAATCAGAGCTTGCTCCAGAACCAAATGAAGTTGTTTTCTTATGGTGATCCGCTCGGAGAACCGGGGTTGCGATCGGAAATTGCAAATTACCTGCACAGCTCTAGGGGAGTAAATTGTTCACCTGATCAAATTATAATTGGAGCTGGTGTTCAGTACTTGCTCGGTGTGTTATCTGGATTAATAGGTGACGTTAGTCATGGGATCGCGATGGAAGACCCGGGATATGACGGTGTTCGGACGGTTTTTCAACATAAAGGTCTAAACATTCACCCTATTCCGCTGGAAGTCGATGGGCTTCATATCCGCAAGTTATACGAAAGCAATTCCCGCATCGTCTACATTACACCGTCACATCAGTTCCCCTATGGAATGGTCATGCCGCTCGCCAAGAGAATGCAATTACTGAAATGGGCAACAGACCAGAATGGGATCATTATTGAGGACGATTATGATAGTGAGTTCAGATATGTCGGCAAACCGATACCTTCCCTGCAAAGCCTGGATACTCAACAGCGAACCGTTTACCTGGGGACATTTTCAAAGTGCCTTCTGCCTTCATTACGTATTGCGTATATGGTTCTACCACAGACCATGTTAGAGCTACACCGTAAACAAGACTACCGATTATATGATCAAACGGTCTCTCATTTTCAGCAGAACACCTTAGAACTGTTTATGAGTAATGGGCATTGGGAAGCCCACATTCGCAAGATGAGGAAGGTATATCGACAGAAGCAACTCACACTCATCTCAATGCTTCAAAAGATGATGGGTGCTCAAGTTACCATCATTGGTGAGGATGCAGGACTTCATATTTTGTTGCGAGTACATAACGGAATGGATGAACACAAGCTGATTGCTACTGCTGAGAAAGAAGGTGTTCAGGTCTACCCGGTATCCCCCTTTTGGGTGCAACCAGCTCAAGCGGAGCAATCCATGGTTCAGATTGGTTTTGGTGGATTGAGTATTGAGGATATTACAGAAGGCGTATATGCCCTTCACCGGGCTTGGTTTGGGGTCTGAGAACATTCGTGTGACTACGACCACACAACCAAACCATTTTCACCTAGAAAGAACCCGCAAAACACTTGAAAATCCTTGTGTTAAGCGGGTTCTTTACATATGGAATCTGGAGTGATCTACATTTCTTTTTTGATGTTCTCTACATCATTCATTTCATCAACAGCAGTCTTACCAGCGATTCGTCCAAAAGTAAAGATATCCGTCAAGGCATTACCGCCTAAACGGTTGCCTGCATGTATACCTCCTGCAACTTCCCCAGCGGCATACAGATGTGCAATTGGCTGACCGTTTTCATCCAATACGCGAGTGTGGGTATCGATCTTGATTCCGCCCATGGTATGGTGAACCGCCGGTTTTCTAGGCGTAGCATAGAATGGAGACTTCTCAACTTTTAAGCTAAACGTATCCTTATGGAACTCCGGATCAAACCCCGCATCCACATATGAGTTATACTTATCAATCGTATTTCTAAGAACTTCAGGTTCCATATTGATTTTCACGGCCAGCTCTTCTAACGTATCGGCTCTGAACAAGGTACCTGCTTCGACTTGAAGGTCTATCTTTTCCTGGCTTGTGTTCGCTGCGGTTTTCTTGATCTCATCATCCGCAATCAGGTAAAATAAACTTCCCTGCTCGATAGCCGCTTTTGTTAAGACATCTCGTCCAGAGAATTCATTAACAAATCGTTCTCCCTTTTTATTAACAATGACAAAGTTTTCAGGAGGTACTTGCAATCCACTGAACAGCTCGCCCGTATCCGGGTCAGCTACAGGCATCATTTGAGTGAAGCCCATGCCTGTCAGCGCTGCTCCTGCACTCTTACCTAGCGATATTCCATCACCAGTCATCGCATAGGAATTTGTTGTTTTGATATCATCGTCAATATGGCTCCAGTACGTGTTATATTCCTTGAGCATCTGTGTATTTGCACCAAAACCGCCGCTGGCAAGCACAACGGCTTTGGCATGAATGGTGATTTTCTGACCATTAACACCTGTTGCGATAACACCTGTTATTTTTCCATCTTCGATGATCAATTGTTTGACTGGGCTATCTGTAATCATTTTTCCTGAATGCTCTTCTACATATTTGCTAAGTGCAATGATAAAGGCAGAGCCATAACTTTTGACAGGTTTATGGCCGCGGCGCCAAAGAGCACCCACTGGAGCAAATACGATACTCTTATCATATTCAACCCCGATATCCTCAAGCCACGTTACACTTTCCAAGGCACGGTCTGTAAGTACTTTGACCAGATCGTATTGTCCATAGATCGTGTTTCCATTCAGATCCGTTCGTTTGCCCCCAAAATACGTTTGCATTCTGTGAAGAAGTGGCGAGTCGAATAAATAAGCCTTTTCTGTGCCGAACTTTTCCTGATACGCAGTAAACTCTTCTTTGAGTGCATGGAAATCATCGATATATTCCGGGTGGACCAGGCTCTCATCCGTACTCAATAAATTCTCAATTGTCTGTCTTTCCCCTGGATTCTCAGTGAACTGTTGTTGCCATACAGGATCTGCAGCATTGACAGGACCACCTGAACGGATCGTGTTTCCCCCAACAGCCGGATATTTCTCAAGTACAATCGCACTTGCTCCTTGTTGTAAAGCTGTAGCAGCAGCACTGAGTCCTGCGCCACCTCCACCTACAACGACCACATCGCAAGTGTATTCTTCGTCATCTTTCATCTGGCTGCTAGCAGGTTTTGGACGTCTTTTCAGGATGTCAGGATTCACTCCGGCAAGCTTAACCGCTTTGGCTACACCATTGATGACAGCATTACTGGTTTCAGAAGCACCTGAGAGAGCATCTACATTCAGCGTCTGTCCCTCAATGATTTTATTCGGAATTCTTACAAAAACAACATCGGCGATGCCTTCGGTTTCACCCTTCGAATCGATATCGATGCTTTCAATTCTATTTTCACTAAAGGATACCTTCATCGGAAGATTGCCACTGTGACCTATGGCATTGATCTCATACACACCGGGTTTGTAGGTAAACTCCTCTTCTTCGTTGAGCTGATTTGAAATTTTGGCAAACCGAAGGAATCGCAGGAAACATGTTTCCAGGAAATCAATCGTTCCTTCATTGTTCAGGTCACCTGATTCGTCAAATGCTTTATGTGCAGTTCCAAGTAAAAACTCATACCCTGGCATCACATTGGCTTCAACACCCGGTGCATCCAGGATTTGACGAAGATGCAACTGTGCACGCGAGGAACCTTGTGTTCCCTGGGACGCACCTATGATCATCACGGGTTTGCCAGCCAGCGGATGGATTTCAAAGCTCAACCATTCCAGCAGGCTTTTAAGGGATGAAGGGATGGAATGGTTATATTCTGGAGTCGCAATAATGACACCATCACTTGCTATAATTTTTTCATTAAACGATTGTATAATTTCACTGTTTGTATGGTTATCGGACTGATTAAACATCGGAACATCTGTAATATCGAGAATTTCAATGGCTGCTCTGGACTCAAAATGCTTTTGCATGAACTGAAGCAGCTTGCGATTATACGATTTCTTTGCATTTGTGCCAACGATCGCTATGATTTTCATTGTGATTAGCCCCCTACTCTTGCCAGGAAAATTTTTTCGTTTTTTTCTTCAACGTCCTTTTTGATAACAGTTCCGTAGTGATCTCCGTAAACAAAACAAACTCATTGAAGATTTCGGCAAGCTCCGCCACTTTGTCAGCGTTAATGAGATTACCATTGCTATCAAATGCACTCTGTGATTTTCCCAAAAGAAACTCGCTGCTAGGCATCATTCTCGCACCAAGCTCAGGCGAATCCAGGATTTGTCTAAGATGCGCTTGTGCCCTGGAAGAACCGAGTGCACCATGTGAAGCACCCACAATCAGAACAGGCTTGTCTTTCAGGGTTTGAGTGGTATAACTGATCCATTCCAGCGCACTTTTCAACACGGCAGGAATCGCATGATCATACTCAGGAGTAGCGATAATGACACCTTTCGCTTTAGAGATTTGATCTAATAAGTCTTGTACCTTCACAGGAATATCAACTTCAGCATCCTCTAATTCATCTTTTTCAATAAAGGCAGGCATATCCTTGATTTCAAACAAGTCAATCTGGGCTTCACTAGCAAAATGTTTTTGCATAAATTGAAGTAGCGTCCGGTTCGTTGACACATCCGAATTCGTGCCCACGATAGCTAAATAGTTCATCGTAATCCCCTCTCTGTCATTCGAGATGATGTTAGTAACTGTCAGGTTCAATCTTTCGGCCTAACTCTAACATATCAAAGCTCAAATGATCTAATAGTTATTCATTGCAGTTTGATAACTAATTTGTTATAATCACCTCAAATTCAAAGTTTGTTACTTTTTTCACAAGTGGTGAGGAACATGTCTAAGTTAGAATCTCAAGATATCTTGTGTTACATTGACAGCCTATTGAAATACAGTAACTATAGCAGGGCTGCCCAATCTCTATACATATCTCAGCCCTACCTCACAAAGGTTATCAAGAAAATCGAAATTGAGTTGGGCTGTGAGCTAATCACTCGTAACAAACTTCCGTACCGATTAACCGAGCAGGGGAAAATATATTATCAATACTTAACGTCACTCGAACATAGCTACGCCAAGCTTATTAGGGAAATCTCATATATATCGGATATCGACAATAAAGTGTTACGGATCGGCATTCTTCCAAGCCTTGGTGTTTACTTAACACCCCTTTTTCTACCAGATTTTCTGGAGCTTCATCCTGCTTATAAAATTAATCTTGTCGAGGATTTACCTGAAAAAAATGAGAAACGTCTCCAAAATAATGAGTTGGACTTCTGGATCGGGCAAAATTCAAGCAGTATCTCCCCTAACCTGAACTCGTTTAACTGGGGCAGACACAGTTACCAGGCCATCATTCCGCGTTGCTGCGAATTATATCAAGAGAATGTTGCAGTTATCCCGGAGGGCACGATTGAGATCAGCACCATTTTGAATCAAAAGCTTATTCTAACGTCCAAGGGTTCGGCAATCCGAAAACAGATTGATCAATTGCTCAGTGTCTACAAGGTACAGCCTAATATCGTTATGGAAAGTAATGAAATCTACACGGTACTGAAGCTGGCAACGCATAATTTAGGTCTGACCTTTGTACCTGAAAGTATCCATATCAAGGAGTGCCCTTCGGAATACAACATCTATCCAATCCCTGTAGAGAAGATGAGTCTGGATTATTTTATAGCCCATCATGAAGCAAAAAAGCTGAATAGCGTGGATCATGACCTCATCCATACTTTTCTCAATCACGGACAACAATGTGCGATATAGGAGGCTATCATGAAACCTTTTACGAGAACGGTACCACTCATGGGAACTAACATATCCCTCTATATCGAGGGGACAGATGCTGAAGAGCTTGCCGATGAAGCCGTGAATATGCTCGTCCATTATGAACAAGTGTTTAGTGCCAACAGTGAGCACTCGCAGCTTGCCATGTTAAAAAAAGAAGCCGCATCACATCCGCTTAGAGTAGACAAGGAACTGTATGATCTTATTAAGATAGGCAAAGAACACAGCCTGAATAAAGATTCATTTTTAAATATTGCGATAGGGCCTTTGATCAAACTGTGGAGAATTGGTTTCCGCGAGGCACATGTGCCGGAAGATACCGAGATTAAAGCAGTGCTGAAGCTCTTGAATCCAGAGCATATACAGCTTGATGATGAGCAGCAAACGGTTCATTTATCCAAAAAGGGCATGGAAATCGACCTTGGAGCGATTGCTAAAGGTTATTTTGCCGATCAAGTGATGGCATTTTTCAAGAAAAACGGAGCTGTATCAGCTATGGTCGATATGGGCGGCAATGTTCTGGTTCATGGCGATTCTCCCACCGGGTCCAGTCATTGGAAAGTCGGAATCCAAAATCCCTTTTTACCTAGAGGAAATGCAGCAGCACTCGTTAGTATACGGGAGCAATCCGTCGTTACATCAGGAATATACGAGAGAGTTTTAGAGAAGAAAGGGGGTCAGTACCATCATATATTTAACAGCAGGACAGGCTATCCCATCGAAAGTAATATTGCTTCTTTAACGATTATTGCGGATAGATCGCTCGACTGTGATATATATACTACAGAATTATTTGGGTTAGATGCGGTCTCCATTATTCATAAAGTTAATAAAATGAAGGATATCGAGGCTGCCGTAATCACGACGGATGGAAATCTGGCCTATACAGATAATCTTAGAGGAAGAATTGAGCCCGTATTTAGGTAAAAGTGGACGGAACAAGTTCTTCCGCCCAACTTTATTATCTGAGTGAATCAATAGTAACTGCCTTATACTTAAAGTGTCTACATCAAACCCAACAAATTATAGATCATCACTGCTGCTTCTGCACGGCTAGCATTCTTCTTCGGTGCAAACTCATCGTTACCTACACCGTTTATTATGCCTGCTCCCTGTATTGCCTCTACCGCTTGCTTCGCATAACTTGCGATGTTTGCTTCATCCTTGAAGGCTGTAGCTTCACCACTTACTAACGCCAGTTGCTTAATTTGGACAGCCTTGTATACCATAACCGCCATATCTTCTCGCGTAATGTTCTCATGAACTCCGAATCGTCCATTTGGTTTCCCGTTCACAATCCCCAGCTTCTGCGCGGTAGCGATATTTCCATGGTACCATGCTCCTTGCTTCACATCACTAAAGCTTGTCGTTGCGCTCTCATCCGATAGATCAAACAACTTCATCAGCATGGTGATGAATTCTGCTCTTGTCACTTGACCATTCGGATTAAACTCTCCATCGCCTACACCCTTCACAATGCCTCTTGCTCCCAATGCTGAGATCGCGTCCTTCGCCCAGTCTTGGTTCACATCCTTAAAGCTCGTTGCAACATACGCTACCGTATACTTGCTCAGATACGTTGGCTTGAACTCTATTTTTCCTGTCGCTGCATTGTATTTACCATTCGTCACCACTCTTAGCTCTCCGTTGTCCTTCACATCGTATACAACGACGTTGTTTGGTTTTTCGTTAGCCTTTAGTGTGTATGGCAATTCAATCACGAGATCATCTTTGCCATCAAACTGTGTAAGTTTCTTGCCATCAATCGTTAGCTCAATATCGTATACGACCTCACCATTCAGCTGAGCTTGTGCGCCAGCTGGCAATTGATTAGCTGCGATTTTCTTAATCGACAATCCTAACGTTTTCCCCGCACTTGTTCCTGTTCCAAGCAGTTCGGTTGCCACGGTTACGACTGCAGAGCCTGTGTTGATCTCGATGTGATCTACCGTAGAAGATCCACTTGTTAAGCGCGCATCTACTGCTAGCTCAATCGTTAGCCCATTCAAGCTTGCATCAGCTTCAACTTGCATGTGTAACTTACCGCCTGTCGTTTGATCAAGCGCACGCTTCACCGTATCCGCACTTAATTTCACTTTAGAAGCACCGCTCTCATTTACGACAGGCTTAATGTGTATTTGACCATTGTCCAGTACCACTGGATCACTTCCACCTGGAGCTGGTGGTGCTGTAGGTGCAGGAATGTTACCGTCACCGCCACCATTTCCATTACCACTGCTTGGTGCTTGTGGTGTTCCATCAATCGATGGTGTTACCGTTACCGTAGCGCTGGATGATAAACCACCATCCACTGTAGTTACTGTAATCCTTGCTGTTCCTGGTGCCACCGCTATTACTTGACCTGTCGCACTTACAGTCGCTACAGCTGTATCGCTAGAGCTCCATGTTACTGCTTTTTTCGTTGCATTAGCTGGTGCTACCGTAGCTGTCAATTGCCCTGATTGACCTTCTACGATTGACAACGTCGTTTTGTCCAAGCTAATTCCGCTAACGGGTACGTTCTTCCCGTTGAGTGCATCATACTCACTTTGTCTAATTGGAATTACCGTTCCGTGACGCGGACTGGCTGGTAAGTTGTAGTTAGAAGATAATGTCCAGACACCTGATGCAAGATTTGTTGTCTCGAATGGAACATAACCTCTTCCACCAAACTCATCTACGAATAAATACCATTTTTTATCGGTATTTGATTTGAAGATCGTTGGACCCTCAACCCATTTGATGTTACCAACGCCTTGATTAATCATCTTGAAGGTTGGATCTAAGATCGAGTCACCCACCTCTTGGAAGATCATCTTGCCAAATGGAGCAGAAGCTCCGTTGTTTTGCTCATCTTTCGTAAAGCGATACACTTTTCCTTCATGCTCAATCATCGTTGTGTCAATGATTGAATATCCATAATCCAAATATACTTGCGGTTCAGTAAACGTATAGAAATCTCTTGTCTTGCTATACATCATTTTTTGATAAGCATCACCTGTATGGGATGCATCATCAAACATTCTTGATGCCCAAAATACAATATATTCACCTGTTGTGTTGTCGTACATAATTTCTGGTGCCCATGTATTACCCGCTTCTTCCGGTGCAACCTCTACCATGCGTTGATCTGTCCAGTTGACTAGATCATTCGATTCCCAAACCATAATGGAACGACTGCCCCATGTCTGTGCTCTACCCCAGTTACCATTGCCGTTAATTTTTAGATCGGTAGCGATCATGTAGAACTTATCACCTTCAGGCGAACGAATAATGAACGGATCACGTACCCCCTTCTCCCCTAAGGTAGAGGTTAATACAGGTTTACCATTATTCAATTCTCGCCAGTTCAACGGATCATTGCCGTTACTTAGTGCAAAGTAAACTTGCTCACCTGTTGCAGTACCTTCTCCAGTGAAATATGTGAAAAAGTATCCCGCATATTTTTCATCAGCAGGCAGTTCCTTCACCTTCGCAATAAATTCCTTCGTAGTGGATGCTGAATTTAATGTAATCGTAGCTGTAAGCTTCACATCTACATTTCCACTACCGTGTACCGGACGTTTTACTTCTCCAGTAACTGAAACGACTTTTGGTTGTGCAGAAGCCCAAGTAATCGTTGTTCCATATAGACCAGATGTTGGTAGTGCGATATGACCTCTTACATCATTAATGTTATGAACGACTAGTGCTGCTTTTGCTTCATCTACAGAAGTGACATCGTTTGGCAATGCCTTAACCGTCAACTGAAAAGTTTTGTTAACTGTCTCTGTACCATCTGTAAATACTGCTGTTAACGTTACAACTTGATCACCTGTTGCGTTAGCTGGTCTGGTTACGGCACCTGTAGTTGAGATGACATTCCCCTTATCTGAAGTCCAGCTTATTGTTGTGCCATAAACACCTGATGTTGGCAATGTTACATTGCTTATAATCGCATCTTTTGATGCATTAGAAGCAAGAAGATCATGAATCGTTAATTTCTCTGTCGCAGCCGATACAAGCATGCCCTCCATTAAAGCAATCTTCTGATCTGCATGGGCCTTAAGTGATGTAATATCTGCCGCAGTCATAGCACCATCATAGATTTGGAAGTCTGCAATCAAACCGCCGAAGTAAGGATCAGCTGTATAGAATGACTTACCGATGGATCCACTACTGCCTGAAGTATTTTTTATTTGTTCTAGTGTCATTCCATTCGTTGAGCCTGATGCAACAGCAACACCATCAATATAAAGCGTTAGTGTACCATCCGTGCCTGAAACAACAGTCGTAACGACTTTCCATTCATTATTCTTTAAGCCTGTGGTAGAAGTTGAAGACTCATTGTTCCAAGCATTCGTCGCGATACCTAGGCGAGCCAGACCGTTAGCGTTATAACGTGGTGTGAAATACGTATAGTGTGTATTATTATTTGGTCTTCCTAATGCATATAACCACTCCGCAGCGTTTTTACCGCTCCAGTTCACAATGGATGAAACAGTCATATCCGTTAAACCATCGAGAACTCCTTGTGGCAGTTCTACATAAGAGTTAGTTGTGCCACCAGTATAGCTTAGTACACCAGCATCTTGTGTACGAATCCATTCTGCTTTAGACGGATTCATCCATTTTCCATTGAAGTTTCCTGTTTGGTCAATAACCGTCGCACCATCGATATCATTCATATCGTAGTGAAGAATGAGCTCTGCCCCAGATGGCTGCTCTACTGGAGGAGTAACGTCTTCATCAGCTAATGTTGCAATCTCTTCAACGGATAATGCACGATTATAAATACGGAAATCATCAAATTTACCATTAAATAAACTATGAGAGCTGTTTCTCGATTTACCAATATAATTCATCGTTGTTTCCAGTAACATTCTCGGCTCAACGTTAAATGTCGAGCTACGTTTAACCTCTTGACCATTCACATACAATACTGCATCAAATTCATCCATTGTAATTGCAACATGCTGCCAAGTCTTCGTTGGTAATAGTCCAGAATTTCTCACCGCATATTTATATTCTGATCCCAGTCGCGTGCTGTCATTGCTAAATTTCTCTGTAAAAGGGGTTACGACAGCGAACTCTAGACTACCTGTATCACCTTGTGTGCTCAAGTACATGGTGTTGCGGTTAACCTGTCTGCCTGTGTCGGAAGCAAAATCAAATATTCTTTGATTTGCTTGATTTCTGTCCATTTGAACCCATGTAGAGAACGTAGCCTTCTCAAGATTCAAGGATTGAATCAAGTTATCTGGCAGCTTCACATATCCTGTTGATCCATTAAGCTCTAGTGCACCACCCGTTTTACCGATACGATCCTCTTCATTAATCGTTGCTCCACCTACTAGTGTTGCGTGATGACCATTGCCAGAAATGTCATTCACCGTTGTACCATTCACTGTATTTGCATCGAATGAGTAATGTACAACCGGGTCTGTTGATGGTGCTGGACCTTTCCAGGCATACTTCTCTTGCAAAGCATCATACTCTGCACGTGAGATTGGAATTACGGTTCCGTGTCGTGGTCCTGGCGGAAGTGCATATTTATCACTACTTAGTACATTGTTCATATATTGCATACTACTATCCAGATCTGTTGTATATCGGACATGATATGGCCATGAATCAAGGAACAGATACCATTGGTCTTTATTATTATCCTTAAAAATCGTTTGCCCTTCGTTGTTGCCATTATTTCCGATCAAGCCAAGTTTATTATCACGTGTACCCGGAACAGCGTCGTATTGAAGGCCGTTTGCTGCAATACCGTCCTTGTCATAGTAAAAAGTTGGTGCTTTCTCCACATACACTTTAGTATTTACTTCTGATTTGGTGAATCGGTACAACATATCATTATGCTCAATAAACGTTGTATCAATGGTCGGAAGTGACTCATCAATCATGACCTTTGGCTCAGAGAAGTTGTAGAAGTCTCTTGTTGTTGCGTAGTACATCACATTGTACTGACCTGCAGGTCTTCCGTTATAATCACCGTATGTCTCTGTGTTTTTCATCGATGATGCCCAAAATACGATATACTCTCCAGTTACTGGATCATAGATCGCTTCTGGTGCCCACGTATTTCCTCCAGTCTTAGGAGCAACCTCGATCATACGCTGCTCGCTCCAATCAACGAGATCCTCCGACTCCCAAATCATCATGTAATGACTACCCGTAATTTGAGCTTGGTCGAAATTTGTACTTTCGCCCATTTTCAAATCGGTTGCCAGCATATAGAATTTATCACCTTGTGGTGACCGAATAACGAATGGATCACGAAGTCCTTTTTCACCCATATCAGATTGAAGGATCGACTTACCATTATTCAGCCCTTTCCAGAACAATGGATCTTCAGCTGTAGCGAAGGATATCTCTTCACCACCCTCATATTCACCTGTAAAGTATGCAAAGAAGTAAGCATCATGCTGTACTGGCGCAGCTGCTTGTTTAATCGTAACGTTAAACGTAAGCTGTTTAGAAGCTGCACCATTCGTAATTGTAGCTATTAACGTAACGGGCGTATCCGTAGCTTGACGGCTTACCCAACCTAGCTGTTTAGCATTACCAGCCGCTTCAGTCGTTCCTTTAACAACTGCCGGTCTGCTAGATAACCATGTAATTGTGGAGCCTTGTTCACCTGTAGCAACAAGATGTAAGTTACCTTTAATGTTGTCAGCATTGTAGATCTCTATTTGTTCAGCGTCCAGATCAACCTTCTGCTGATCATCGAATTGCTTCAAGATTGTAACAGGGAATACAGCTGTAGTTGATACGCCTTGATACGTTAAAGTAGCCGTAAGCTCTGCCTGAACATTACCTGCTTGAACAGCTGGACGTTGTACAGTGCCATGGTTAGAAATGACAGTAGGATGACTAGAACTCCAAGTAATGCTCACGCCGTTTTTACCGCTTGTTGGTAATGTAACGTTTCTCGTTATCTTATCGGTGCTTTTATCGCCTTCACCTAAGAAACTACTGATGTTAAGTTGATTTGCTGCATCATCCACAGTGAGCTGACGTATTTTTGAGATGTGTGTTGCTCCTTCTTGTTGATATAACTCGCCTACTTCTTGCTCTGTCAACGCGCGATCATATACTCGAAAATCAGCTACGCTACCTTGAAGGTATGGATCGTTTGAGAAGATTGATTTACCGATAAAGCCAGAGAAAGTAGCATCCGGATTAATAATTTCTGACAGCTTTAGTCCCTTTGCATTACCCGAAGCAACCTTAACTCCATCCACGAATAACGTTATCCTATTGCTAGCTTCGGACAAGGACACCGTTACATGCTTCCACTGCCCACCGATAAGGTTTGAGTTTGCGCTACCTGTAACTAACGCTTCGTTCGGCCAGCCATTTTTAGAGATACCTGTCGCAATCATATTACCTGATCCACTACCGTGACGTGGTGTTACGAAGAAATATTTGTTCGTTTCTGGAGTTAATACAGTACCCAAACCGAAGATCCAGCGATTCGTCCCATCATTCGTCCAGTTCACGATTGAAGATACTGTAATCTCATTCAGACCGTGTAGTAGATCTAGTCCATTTGAGCCCTTAGGAATCTCAACATGCCCACTATTAGATGTAGAGCTTCCACCATTGAAGGAGACAAAGCCAACCTCACTGTTTGAAATGAATTGTCCATTGTTTGGATTTCTAAATATTCCGTCAAATGTAACTGCCTTATTGGCAACATCCTTCAGTACGAGTTGACCGTCTACTTCTTCAGTCGTCTTCATGTTGTAATGAAGAATAAGATCATCTTTTAGCGATTTTCCCTTAACGGTAACGGCTGATGTAGCTGTAAACTCTCCATCTTCAGTCTGTACCGTCATTGTGGCTGTACCTCCACTAACAGCTGTAACTTTACCCGTTGAATTGACAATCGCTACACTGGAGTCACTAGATGTCCAGATAACTCTTTTATTCGTTGCATTTGAAGGTGAAATCGAAGCCACTAATGTCTCGCTGTCCCCCACTGATAAAATAATTGTAGGTTCATTAAGCAAGACATTCTTAACGGCAATCTGCTCAACAGAGTCATCCTTAGGTAGTAAGGTAACCATGAACTCCTTCGTTGCCTGGCTTCCACCCAAAGAAATGGTTGCAGTTAACGTCACTTGTTGCTCCATTTCTCGTAAGAACACTTCCCCAGTTGGACTAATCGCACTCTCATCACTAGGAGTCCATGATATCATTGCGCCATTCTTATCTTGAGTAGGCAGTTCAAGAGATTCTGTAACTGCCGATATGTCTCCTAACGTTAGCTCTATTTTGCCTTGTTGTACTTGCTTTTCATTAAACGATTGTTCATATACTACAGCGATATCTTCATTATTTAGTGCCTCTCCGTAAATTCTTAAATCTTGAAAGTTGCCCGCAAAAGTAGCATCCCCTAAATAATTGGAGCGTCCGATGTAAGCCTGCAAATCAGTACCAAAACTTGCTGTTGTTTTCTCTTTGGCGGTCGTGCCTATATGAACACCGTTGATATAACCTGTAATAGAGCGTTCTGTAATGACCGTCGTATAGTGAACCCATTGACCTTCGTGCGGTGACGTAGAAGGGCCTGATACCCCTACCTCAGTCGACCAAGGCTGGTCAACATTATTGTTATTCGTAAATACTGACTTAAAATCACCACTTGGATTCGATGGATTAAACATCCAGTAATTCGTTGGCAAGTTATTGCCAGCTGCTGGAGTACCGTAGAATAATGCTGAGTAGTTCCCACTCCCAGTGTTGCTCTTGATCCATACAGATATCGTTGTATTTTCTTGATTATCAAACAAACCAGTAGGAAGCTGAACGTAGTTTGTATTACTATCTGTTCCCCCAGGCAGAGTGAGACCATCGGTGTACGTAATGTCTCCTACGGCCGTTCCATGCTTTTCATTACCTGATATATCCTGTACATCCTCAAGCAATGGATAATGTGCCAACATCGTTGGTGTTATTTTGTCCGCTGAAGCTTGATTGCTAAATGGCAGAACAAGATTAAACCAGTTACTGAAGGTCATAAGTAAAACTAACATTAGGATTGTAATTTGCTTCCGCATAGCATTCTTCCCTTCGATTAATTTTCAGAAGCATACAACCCATATCTCTCACCTTTAAAACCAGACCCCCTCGCTAAAGGAAATAGAGATACGGCTTAAAAAAGAATGCGCTTACATTTCTTCTCATATTACGTCTTCAACACTTCCAATTCAATGTAGTATCTTGTTAATAAGGTGGATTTTTTTATTGCAATTCACGCAAACTTCAACACTATCCCTATACTTGGAAGTAATCGTTTTCATTCTAAATATACTCTATGGGTAAATTAAAGGATTGAACGCCTGATAAACATAATATATATAGTTGGGCGCTTGTCATATGAACAACGTGTCCGAATACGATGCGGTAAGCCATGGGCGCACCGCATCGAAAAATAAGGAGGATTTTCATTTATGCCAAAACGATTTAGCAGAATGCTCGCCTTCCTCTGTTGCTTGGTAATGGTGGCGTCGCTAATGCCTACCAGCTATGCCGCCGCCACTGACAACATCGAGAACACAGTAGCGAATGAAACACCCACCGCCATTTTTGGAACTCCCGAACTCGGGTCAAACGACCCACTCTGGAGCCAGACCATGGAGCATCACATCAACAAAAGCACTGTGCCCGCCGATCCCAGACCCCATGCCACGGGCACAGCCAGAATCCTTTGGGACCATGACTACCTATATGCCCGAGTAGTTGTGAATGACAGTAATCTATATCTGGGAGCTGGCGGAGATCACCAATACGACAGCCTGGAATTTTATGTCGGTACCGGAACTGGAGGCTCAAACCAATGGCGCGTCAGCGCGACGGGTGTGTTCTCAGGGCAGGCCGCTCCGGGCAGAGCTGCATGGACCCAGATCACGGAAACAGGATATATCGTGGAGATGAGAATACCCAAAAGAACCTTGACCTTGGAGGAGGGCAAGCTTACCTTTGAGGTTTATATTAATAACTCGACGGAAAAAGGCGGTGACCGCTATGAAGTCGTTTCCAGTTTCGGAGATCCAGACGCGGCTTACACCAGCGCTGCTTCTTTTACAGACAGCCTGCAGCTCTCTTCAGCCAATGAAGTGGACACTAGATTCTCAATCACTGCCACTGCGGGACCGGGCGGCCGAATAACGCCGAACCCACCCGGCGATGTTCTGAGAGTAGATCGGGACGCTAACAAAGAATTTACGTTTACCCCCGATTCCGGCAAAATGGTGGATACCGTAACGGTAGACGGCGAGACCGTGACTCTATCTGCTGGCACTTATACCTTTTCGAATATTGAGACTAACCATACCATTCATGTGACATTCAAGAACGATCCGGACGCGGGGATACTTCCCTTTATCGTATGGAATGACAACTTCGCCAGTGGCGAGTACACAACGGCTGTCATCATCGACTTAGGCCAGGGGAAGGCAGCGTTAGGCTCCGAGCTTAATCCGGACTTGTTTACCTTGTCAGCCAGGAACACAACCCTGAACGGCGAAGCGGTGACCTTTGAAGGAACGCGCAAGATCACAAGGGTATACGCTAATGACGAACCGAAGGTACGCGGCTATCTGGGGCCGGTAAGCAATTCACCGGATTATCAGGACGGACTGGCAAGCGGCCGTTACATCGTAGTTGAGTCTGAGTTTTATTCAGCGAGCGGCGGCAAAACAACGCTGGATGGCAGCAGTAACTCAACAAAGCAGGTTTACAACATCGTCCCAAACGGAGAGATTGTACTGACAGAAGGGAGTCCACTTCGCAACGTGGTTTTTGAACAGGAAAAAGTTGTGAATCCGATCCTTGACAAGTTTACAACATTCACGGACAATTCGGTCAATCGCTCGCTCTACCTTCACAAGGGTGAAGACGGTAACGTGATGAAAGGATTGCCGCTGTATGTTTATACACATGGTATGTCACGCGGCGGCACAAACGCTGCGATAGACCAAAAAGCGGCCATGAAATCCGCCAACGGCTCGGTCGCTCTAATGAAAAAAATGGAGAAAAATCCTGACAAGTACGCCAGCCATGTACTGAATATTTCCTATAATGGCGTATCTGTTCCCTCAACAGAGAATGTTAAGAAGGTCATAAACGCCCTGATTGCCAGCGGCGAAGTAGACCCTAATCGTGTTTACGCGGCGGGCTTCTCATGGGGCGGCCAGTATACAAACAACTTAGTTAACAGCCATCCTGGCTTCTTCGCCGCCGCCGCACCTATGGCCCCGGTAAGCGGTTCACCGAATGCTAAGGACAACGACGCTCACAACAATCTGGCCTATTGGATGTTTGTAAATGCTCATAACGTTGCAGGCTACCAGACTAACCTCAATAACTTCATCAATAACAATATGCCAAAAATGATCAACGCGAGGGCTTCGCGCTTTGAGAGTAATGAGGTCCTTACGTGGCCCTACAATCAATTTGATCAGCCAAATCTGAGGCCGAATCCAGCCAACACACCTGTTCTGGCTGATTACATAGCGCACGAAGTTGAAGCGGCGGTTCTTTACAACCAGATAACTATGGGGAATTGGAGCATAGCTCCCACGGCGCAGTCCTCTAACTTGCCGGTTTGGAACAATGACTACACAGATGTCTTTGATTGGATGTTCGCGCAGAGAAAACCGGTCGTCCCCGGTGCTCCGAACGGCTTCAAGGCGACAGCCGGTGACGGACAGGTCACATTAAGCTGGACCGCCCCTGCTGACGACGGTGGCAGTGCGATCTTGGGCTACAAGGTATGGTATGGCAACGTGACGCCGGTCACACTGGATGCGACGGAGACCAAATATACCTTTAAGAACCTGACAAACGGCCAAGGCTACAACTTCACCATCATCGCGATGAACGCGAAGGGCGACGGCGCGGAGATCAGTGTGACGGCCATGCCGATGAAGACGACGACTCCCACTGTGCCTGATTCTGGCGGCAATACGGGCAACACCGGAAATACCGGCAACATCGGTAATACGGGCAACACCGACAATACGGGCACCGGGACAGACGCTGGAACATCGAAGTTGGCCTACACAGTGAATACACCGAAGGATAAGCCCGCGGTCACAGACAAAAACGGCAACACCACCCTCCCCGGAGGCGGCGAGCTTACGACCAAAGGCGGGACGAAGATTAAAGTACCCGAAGGCACAACGATAGACTCAAACGGTAAGGTAACCATTCCAGCAGACAAGAGCGCCGAAGTGACACTACCCGGCGGCAACAGCACAGTGACCATTTCGGGCGGCTCGACGATCGCGAGCGACGGTACGGTTACAGTAGGCGGCAAAGAAGCGCATGTGAACCTGCCAAACGGCAACCAGGTGCATATCCACGACGGATCGAAGATACGGAGCGGCGGAACGGTTGTGGTAGGATCAAGCGGCGCAAGAGTTGGCTTAGACAACGGCATGTCGCTGAACATCCGTGAGGCTACGGAGCTGGCGTTTGATGACGCCACCCCACTGGGCTTCCACGTGCTATCGGGCAATCCTTTCAGGGATGCCAATATGGACGACTGGTTCTACAACGATATAAATTTCGCCTACACATACAATCTTTTCAACGGCACGACGTCCACAACATTCTCACCTGGAAGCGCAATGACGCGTGCAATGTTCGTGCAGGTACTGGCCAATCTTGAGGACGTAAACCTCTCCAGCTACACGGGTTCCCGCTTTAGCGACGTGACGAACGGACAGTGGTACACGGCGGCAGCCGAGTGGGCGGCCGAAAAAGGCATAGTCAACGGTACAAACGCAGACCTGTTTGACCCCAATTCACCGATGACGCGCGAGCAGATGCTGGTGATCCTGTACAACTACATGAAGTACAAGGGCTATGAGCTACCTGAAAGCCACTCTAAGTCCTTCACGGATGAGAGTGAGATCAGCTCCTGGGCGTTGGAGGCCGTTCAGACGCTACGGGGCATCGGCATTGTATTAGGCAAGCCGGACAACTTTTTTGCTCCCAAAGCCACCGCCACCCGCGCCGAAGTAGCCACGATCTTTGTAAGATTCGTCGAATATCTGGCTAACTGAAAGCGTATACAGAAAAATGCAGACCCTTCCGGTTGGACAATATCCAGCCGGAAGGGTCTCCTGTTTTCAAACTGTACTTTTTTTGACAACTCCACAGTCAGGACTTTAAACCCTCTATTTTTTCATCTAGAATATTCGTCCCCAAGTCCAAAAAATTCTAATTAATTAATGCATGTTCTGATTTATTTCACCACAAAAAAATGCCATCACAATAATGTGATGGCATTCTTGATTATGGAGCCTAGGGGGATCGAACCCCTGACCTCATCGCTGCCAGCGATGCGCTCTCCCAGCTGAGCTAAGGCCCCAGGATATGAAGTAGATAACTTGTCCAGCGCTGCTACGTTCCACAGGCGACTCCTATATCATATAAAATCCAGCTTTCGCTGTCAATCACTTTTTAAGATCCAAAGTGATTGGAGAAGAACAACCGATTTCTCTGGTACACACGGACTGGAACTCCAGACTGCTCTTCTCCCTTTACCAACTTCACTAATCCTCCAGATCGTCTTTGGACAACAGGGATTTCAGTTCTTTCATGAACATATTGATATCTTTGAACTGGCGGTATACCGACGCAAAACGGACATACGCCACTTCATCGACTGGAAACAACTGTTCCATCAACAACTCACCAATCTGGCGACTCTCCACTTCAGCATCAGCTGTATTACGCAGAGATTTCTCTACTTCAGATACCATCATCTCCAGGGTCTCTACGGAGACTGGACGTTTCTCACAGGCACGAATAAGCCCGCGGAGAATCTTGTCCCGGCTGAACTCTTCCCGGCTGCCATCTTTCTTAATGACAATCAGTGGAGTCTCCTCAATCATCTCAAACGTTGTAAATCTTCGGGCACACTGCTCACACTCACGGCGACGACGAATCGATTTTGCTTCGTTGGCCGGACGCGAATCAAGCACTTTGGTACCCATATAACCGCAATAAGGACACTTCAACTCAGATCACTTCCCACGTTTTACTTTTTACCACATATTCCCTGTCTTGATTTTGTAATGAAAAATGCATTGCCGACACATAATACTTTTACCAACCCGCGAGGAGGTGAACAGCAATGGCACAAAGCAATGGTAACTCCAACAACTTGGTGGTAACTAAAGCTTCCGCAGCACTCGAGCAAATGAAATATGAAGTTGCTCAAGAACTCGGAATCAGCATCCCACAAGACGGATACCAAGGTAACATGACTTCTTACGAGAACGGTTCGATCGGTGGATACATCACGAAGCGTCTGGTAACAATTGCAGAACAGCAATTGGCAGGTCAATACCAATAATATCTGCATCGTAATACGCTACACAGAGGAGCATGGAGCGGCCGGTGAATAACCGGCCTGCTCTGTGCTTCTACTTATATACTTAGAACGTATTATAGATCTTTACATACTGATTATAATAGTAAATGACTCTTTGTACATAGTGACGCGTCTCACCAAACGGAATATCTTTCACCGTATCGAACGAGCCATCCCACACACCATCTCTGAGCCAACTGTTCACTTTGCCTGGACCCGCATTATAGGCAGCGATCATGACCGCTTCATTGCCATCGAATTGATCGGATAGATTCCGCAGATACCATGTGCCTAATTGAATATTTCGTTCAGGCTCGTGCTTCAATTCCTCCAGCGAAGTGTCGGGAATTTTGGCTTGTTCCAGTATCCAATTCGCCGTGTCCGGCATCAGTTGCATGAGCCCAATGGCACCTCGCTTGGATTCCTTGCTTGTCTTAAAATTAGTCTCCACCTTGATAATGGAAGCAATCAGAAACGGATCAACCTCATAACTCTGAGATTGGGCACGGATCTCTTCCTTATAATGTATGGGATAGAACCATGCCATCCAGTTTGTATTCAGAAATAACACCAGTACAAAGGACACAAACATCAACAGCAGTACACGTTTCTTACGCAATATTCTCATAACAAACCCTTAGGCCGTAGATATGAGTCAATTTGCTGCTCCGTCGCAGACCATAAGCCACTGTTATCGATGACAATGTCTGCCAGCTGTTTTTTGCGCTCAATATCCATCTGTACATCCATTCGAGCCTCGGCCTGTGCTGCAGTCATTCCATCCCGACTCATCAAGCGATCTCGTTGTACCGATCTCGGGACATATACAACCATGACTTCCTCGAAACCGTCCTCCAGACCTGATTCGTAGAGCAAAGGAATATCAGATACCACAAGTTTATCCGGATACTGCAACGCGTATGCAGCAGCCCGTTCACGCATCTCTCTTCGGATCGCCGGATGTGTGATCGCCTCCAATGCCTTTCGTTCCTCTGGTTGTTGAAAAACAATACTTCCAAGCTTTTTCCGATCCAGTGTTCCATCTTCGTTCAGTATGGCTTGTCCAAACCGCTTAACAGCGGCGGCCAACACGGGATGCCCGGGCATCATAACTTCCCGGGCAATAACGTCTGCATCGATGAGCAACGCTCCCTTACTGGCGAGATAGGCGGAAACACTGCTTTTGCCTGTCGCGATCCCGCCGGTTAAGCCTATATTCATCGTTTCACCTCATAACAGCTTCATTATTCCCATAATCATTAACATTAGCGCTGGCAATACAGACAGTCTTCGCATCCAGCGCAGAGCTGAGAATCGTAGGCCAACCTTCATGCCGAGTGACAGAAACGCTCCACTAAACAGCGCAATAATGAGTGCCGTCCACAGTGTAGGGAATCCTAGAAGTGCCGCTCCCAATCCTGCCCCAAACGCATCCAGAGACAAGGCAATACCAAGCCACATCGCTTCCTGGGCAGATATACTTCCCGAGTTATCCATATCCGCCTTGGAGGGACTGCGAAGGATCTGAATGACAACGCCCAGCTTGCGCAGCTCCAGTGTAAATACCATTCGTTCCAGTGATCCACTTGAAGCCGACTGCTCCAGATCCAGTGCGAGCACCTGATTCCTGCCCTTTGAATCCGACAGTCTCTCTTGTGCTTCTCCCACCCCAGTTACCGTTGCTTCTGTTTCCCCACTCGTTCCAGTGTCTGTTTCCTGCTGTTCTTTGCCTTGCTTTCGAATAAGTTGCAATAGTGACCATGCACCAATACCTATCAATATAACGGCTCCCACAATCGAAGCGATATCCGGTGACACCACATGGGACAACAACACACCTACTTGCATCGACAAGGCAATAACCAATCCCGAACAGATCGAAATAACAGCGATAGATAACAGGGGAATCTTAGTCCTCCGTAACCCATATGTAATCCCGACTCCAAAACCATCTAAACTAAGCGCCAAAGCAAGCGCCAGCAATGAAATAAAATGATGCAGCACCCCGGACTCCTCCTCTGTGCGGTACTCGTGCCAACTGAAGATGCCAGTATGGGTATACGCCCGCTTATTTCTGCCATATCAGTATATGGAGGGAGGAATCCAAGGGTGCTATGATTTCATCATTTCGTTCATTCAGTTCATGTTACAGCAGCTGACAGTTCGGACAAAAATGCGTTCCACGGCCACCAACCACCGTTTTTTCAATTAACGTACCACAAGTTGTACAAGGTTCTGATTTGCGTCCATAGATTTTCAGTTGATGCTGGAACATCCCCATCTCACCCTGTCCATTCACATAGGACTTGATGGAAGATCCACCTGCATTCACTGCATCTTGCAACGTAGCCACAATCGCTTCATGGAGCACCGTTAACTGAGCTTCGGTCAGTGTCTTGGCAATGGTCTCGGGATGGATACCTGCGCGAAATAGAGCCTCGTCCACATAAATATTCCCGATACCGACCACATATGCCTGATTTAAAAGTACAGCCTTGATTTTGGTTGTACGCTTGCCAACCGCCTCGCGGAATGCAGTTACCGTAAAGGCTGGATCAAGCGGCTCCAGTCCCAGCTTCAGCAAAGGTTTGGACACCAGTTCCTCACCTGCATTAAACAGATGCATCGTACCAAACTGACGCACGTCCTTATAACGCAATTCCGTACCATCGTTAAAATGGAAGATCACATGTGTGTGTTTCTCCACATCTTCATGCTGCTCATACACACCGTACCTTCCTTCCATCCGCAGATGGGAGACAAGCACCAGCCCGTCCAGCAAAATACGCAAAAACTTGCCGCGGCGCTCCACCCCAATGACGGTATGTCCCGCGAGTTCCATTGCAAATGCATCTATGTCGTCCGGCCGCTGAATAATCCGCGGCAAGCTAACGGTAACATGATCAATCGTTTTGCCCACAATAAGTTGATTCAATGTTCTTCTGACTGTTTCGACTTCCGGTAATTCCGGCATGATGTTCTCACCTCCCCTATATTATAACGGAAGATGGCGCTCAGCGGGACCCTTTTCTTATATCTCGAACATGGAAGGGTCTATTGTAAAATACCGGAAAAACCGCGCAGTGCTTGATTTATTTCGCTTCGTACCAGTTATCACCAAAGCTGACTTCTGCTTTCAGCGGAACCGACAGTTCCAATGCTTTTTCCATAACAGAAGGGACTAACTCTTTCATCAGTTCCAATTCATCCGCAGGCACTTCGAATACAAGTTCATCGTGCACCTGAAGCAACATACGGCTCTTCAACTTGCGTTCCCGCAGCGCTTCATCCATCTGTACCATGGCCAGCTTGATGATATCTGCCGCTGTTCCCTGAATCGGTGTATTCATCGCCGTACGCTCTGCGAAAGAACGCAGGTTGAAGTTGCTGGCATTAATCTCTGGCAGGTAGCGACGTCGTTCCAATAACGTTTTGACGTAACCATCCTGGCGAGCTTCCTTCACAATGTCATCCATATATCGGCGTACACCCTGGA
Source organism: Paenibacillus sp. SRL342 (assembly GCF_984798905.1). Classification (NCBI taxonomy): domain Bacteria; kingdom Bacillati; phylum Bacillota; class Bacilli; order Caryophanales; family Paenibacillaceae; genus Paenibacillus; species Paenibacillus sp. SRL342. The sequence continues at coordinate 2,183,876 of NZ_OZ481790.1, read as the reverse complement.
AGACTTCAAAATACTGATCAATAAACTGCGCGGCCTCTTTACGTGTGATATGCAGGTTCTGTGATAAACCATAATCACTTATGCCATACACGATACCAAAGTTAACTGCCTTGGCGGAACGACGCATATCCCCATCCACATCCTCAGGCTTCACGCCAAATACATCCGAAGCGGTCTTTGTATGAATATCCATATCATTGACAAATGCTTCCTTCAAGCGCTCATCGTCCGAAATGTGGGCCAGTACACGCAGTTCAATCTGGGAATAGTCTGCTGCCAAAATGGACCATCCAGGCTCGGAAGGAACAAATACCTTCCGGATTTTGCGACCTTCTTCCATCCGAATCGGAATGTTCTGCAAGTTCGGAAATTGACTGCTAAGTCGTCCTGTTGCAGCAATGGTCTGACGATAATACGTATGCACCTTGCCATCACGATTGGATATCTCTTTGAGCAATCCTTCCACATAAGTGGATTGCAGCTTGGCAAGCTGACGATATTGCAGAATATGCTTGACCACATCATTATAAGGAGCCAATTTCTCCAATACTTCCGCATCTGTGGAATAACCCGTTTTTGTTTTCTTCACCACCGGCAAGCCCAGTCTATCAAATAAAATCTCACCCAGTTGCTTTGGTGAATTCAGATTAAATTCCGTTCCTGACAGCTTGTAGATCTCAGCCATCAACCTGCTGATCTGTTCTTCAAACTCACTGCCCAAAGCCTGTAGATCGGCTGTATTGGCCTTGATGCCCTGTTTCTCCATGTCCGCCAATATGCGTGACAACGGCATCTCCAGTTCATGGAACAGCGAATTCATCTCATCGGTTTCCAACACCTGCTCCTGAAGTGGAATAATGGCTGCTACTGCGGCAGCTTTGCGGCACAGGAAATCACCCAAGATCTCCACTTCCGGTACCTTGTACTTAGCGCCTTTCCCCATAACCGTGTCATCCTCTACGAGCGACGGCAGACCATACTTGGTCGTGAGTCCACTAATCGTCTGGTTGGATTCCGTTGGATCAAGCAAATACGCAGCCAGTTGTACATCAAATGACGCACCAGCGAATTCGATGCCATGTGCATGCAGGGCCAGGTCTACACGATGAAGATCATAACCGCGCTTTGGCTGGTCTGAATTACCAAGCCATGCCCGCACTGGAGCCGCAGCCTCGGAATGAAGCAATTCGGGAGATATGAACGTATATGTTCCAGCAGAACCTAGAGCTAGTCCAATCAATTTCGCTTGGTGAGGGTTATCCCCATGTGTCTCCACGTGGAGTACATCAATGGAATCCAGTGAACTGAACAGCTCACTGATGTTGTCCTCTGTTGCAATGGAGGATTCAACTTCGGCAGCAGGAACCGCTTCCTGTTCAGAACCAATACTGCCACTGAACGACAGGCGTTCGAGCAGAGATTTGAATTCCAGCTTAGCTAGTGCAGGGCCAGCATGTTCTTCTTTTAATCCAGCAAATTGCATATCCTCCCACGTCTGCTCCAGCGGAACTTCCCTGTGAATCGTCGCAAGTTGTTTGCTCATCCGGGCATCTTCGGCGTGTGCCTCAATCTTCTCTTTCATCTTGCCCTTCAGTTCACTTGTGCCGTTCAGCACATCTTCTACCGATCCGAACTGGTGCAGTAGCTTCAACGCTGTCTTCTCTCCAACCCCGGGAATACCCGGAATATTATCGGACGCATCGCCCATCAGACCCTTGAGATCAATGATTTGCAGCGGCGTCAGACCATAACGCTCTTTAATCTGAGCAGGATCGTACAGCTCAATATCGGTTACCCCTTTACGCGTCAGCCCGATATGTACATGTTCGGAAGCAAGCTGCAGCATATCTTTGTCACCCGATACAACCAGCACCTGTCTGCCCGCTTCATCTGCCCGTTTGGTTAACGTTCCAATGATGTCATCCGCTTCGAATCCAGCGAGTTCAAACTGAGCAATGCCAAGTCCTTTCAGCAGCTCTTTGAGCAAAGGGAATTGCTCTGACAACTCTGGCGGTGTTTTCTCCCGTCCACCCTTGTATTCCTGATACCCTTCGTGGCGAAACGTGATTTTGCCTGCATCAAATGCAACCATGACATGTGTAGGTTTATGCTCTTCAAGCAATCTCAGCAGCATCGTAGTGAAGCCATATACCGCATTGGTATGCAGACCTTTCGAGTTGGTCAGAGGCGGCATTGCAAAAAACGCCCTGTAAATAATGCTATTTCCATCTATGAGAATAAACTTGTCCATTCCAGCACCTCGCGTATTATATGGTCAACCTCTTCAAATTACATCTACTCTCATGATACCATACCCACCTGTCACATCAAAAAGAATAGCCTCTTTTCACTTCATTTTTAATTGCAAAAAAAAGAACCTTCTCCGCAGACAGCTGTACGCAGCCTACCTGAGAGAAAGTCCTTTTCCATTCATATGATTGCATTACTTTATCAGTACTGATTCCCCAATTCCAAAGCAATGCTCTTCTATTGATTCAGATCCGGACGTTTACCTGTCACCAGGTACACCGTGCTCTCACCAATGTTGGTTGCATGATCACCAATACGTTCAATATAACGCCCAACCATCATCAGCAGCATAGCCTGTGAAGCCTGATTAGGATGCTCCGTCATTAACGTGTAGAGATCACTGATCATGTGGCTATACAGTTGGTCTACCTGATCGTCCGTTTGAGCCATTTTATAGGCCAGGTCTGTGTTTTCTTTCAGGAAAGATTCGATGGATTCATCGACCATGGATTTCACGATTTCTGCCATTTGCGGGATATCCACCAGCGGTTTAATCAGCTTCTGTCCATCCATCCGGAGTGTCACCTTCGCCACGTCGAGCGCAAGATCTCCCATACGCTCCAGATCACTGGAGATTTTGAATGCCACGATAATACGTCTGAGATCCTTTGCCACCGGCTGTTGTGTGATGATCAGTTTGGAGCCAAGTTCCATAATTTTGTCTTCAAGGGCATTCAGATTCGCATCATTCTTGATGATGACCTGAGCTTTCTCCGCGTTCATCGTTTGTAAACTCTCAATAGCACCATCCAATGCTGCTCCTACATGTTCACCCATTTGTTTGAGCAAGGTACGCAGCTCTTCAAGCTCCTGATCAAATTCTTTTCTGCGAATCATAGATTTCATGTCCTCCTTATCCATCATCTCCGGGTATGCCGGGATCATTCCAATTCAGCTCGCTTAACCGAACCTTCCAGATATATAATCCTCGGTCCGGGAATCTTGCGGTGTGGAGAATAACGTCTCCGTATCAGCTGCCTCCACCACTTCACCATTCAGGAAAAATACCGTGCGTCCAGATACCCGTGCCGCCTGGTGCATATTGTGGGTAACCATAACGATCGTATACTTGTGATGCAATTCCTTCACCAGTTCCTCAATCTTCAATGTGGAGATCGGGTCGAGTGCAGACGTTGCTTCATCCATCAGTAGAACGTCTGGCTGTACAGCCAGCGCCCGTGCAATACAGAGACGCTGTTGTTGTCCGCCAGACAGACTAAGTGCCGACTTTTTCAATACATCCTTCACTTCATCCCATAGGGCAGCATGGACAAGACTCTGTTCCACCAACTGATCCAGTTCAGCCTTTTGGGTTACCCCGTGCAAGCGCGGTCCATAAGCCACGTTATCGTATATGGATTTTGGAAAAGGATTCGGTTGTTGGAACACCATGCCAACTCGTTTGCGCAGTGTCTCCACTTCAATCTCATTACTGTAAATGTCAGAGCCATCCAGCATAACCTGTCCTTCCACACGAACACCCGGAATCATGTCATTCATCCGGTTTAACGTGCGAAGCAATGTCGATTTACCACAACCTGACGGCCCGATGAACGCAGTAACGGTTTTTTCCGGCAGATCCATCGATATATTTTTAAGCGCGTGATGCGTATCATAATATAAATTAAGATTTTCAATGTGAATGAGGTCCTTCATGGATGTTCACTTCTCCTTCGCTGCAGGGACACGGAAACTCCCTTTACGTTGAGACCGATACTGATAATCTTTCATCGCTGCTCGGCCATCTTTAATATCCTACCCTTTCATTGTAAAAACAGTATCACTTTCATGTTAACGGAATGTAAAAAAGACATCCTTAACCTTCATGATCTGCTTAATGGATCAATCTGATTGCTGATGCCTGCCTTAATGACTACCTTATAGTTTACTCACTATTCGAAACCATCTCATCCAGCTTCGTACGAATGTGCTCTGCAACTTCTCCAGCTTTCCCACCTTCCATGGCGATCTCTTCTGCTATACGAGACAAATCTCTCACTGCACTGTTCAGTTGTCGGAACGTTGCTCCCCCTGCAGTGACATGCACCGAACTGTCGTCAATCTCCGCTCCGCTTGCCTTAACCAGTTCAACAGTCTGAAGGGTCAATCCACCAATATTCTCTAGCAATGAAGACATGTTGCCCGCAACCTCACGGGTCTGTTTTGCGAGCGCTCGAATCTCCCCTGCAACAATCTGAAAACCTCTTCCATATTCTCCAGCATGAGCTGCTTCGATGGAAGCATTCAGGGCGAGGAGACCACTTTGATCTGCCAGGGAGCGAATGGATTGTGCCATGCCTGAGCCTGTTTTGATCGAATTCAGCATGTGATCTGCATGTTGACCTTGACTCTCCATATGCTGATGTACCCGGTTATAGGAAGCATCAACGTCCTTCAAACTCTCTTCCCCATGCTTGGACAATGCCATGATCTCACGTGCTTCATGTACAGTCTGATTCGCTGCATGCACCAGCTTGGTGACTGCATCGTTGATTCTCGATATCTCCTGTCTGCTCTCGGTTACCGTACGCACACGCTCTGCCGATGAAGCCTGTTGCAGCCTGCGGGAGAGGGACATCACATCACGCATCGTCAGCACACCAAGCAGCCTGTCTTGTTCCGTAACCAGCAGACAATCGTAGAAATGCTGTTCATTCCGTCCAAGTGCGATATCAATAATCGTTGAGGCTTCCATATGAATATCTGCTATAACCGGAGATGTATTCACTACTTGTATGACCGGCTTACGGTAGAATAGATCTGCGGCAAAACGGCCATTTAACATCCGATATAACGTCTCTCGCATTAACAATCCAGTAGGTTTCATCTGCTCATCACACAATACAATACATGGGTGCTCCTGATCCTGATTCATCATCGTCGCTGCTTCTCCACAGGTCGTATGGACCCCCGCGACAGGTACCTGACGATAATAGTCATGCAAATGGATTACAGACTCTTCAGCAACTATTGCTACTTCAGTTTGCTCCATTATGGGTGTCGTTAATTCTTCATTATGTAAAACAACATGAGGCTGGTCGGGTTTCACTTCGAGCAACATGGGCATAAATGCGCAATCTCCTTTACGTATTAGCTCCGTCTTGAGGTGGGAGGTATAGGTACAAAGTATCACTAATATAAGTCCATGCTACTCCCTCTACGTAAAGTAAAATCTTCCTTTATGTTAAATGAACGTAAAATAAAACTCCCCGATCATTGCTAACTTGAATGATGGGGAGTTTTTCTTTTGACAACCAATTTATAACCTACACCACGAATCGAATCAATATGAACCGATTCCGGGTCCAGCTCCAGCTTTTTACGTAATGAGCTGACGTGAACATCCACGGTTCGTTGACCTCCGATATAATCGAAGCCCCACACAGCGTTCATCAGATCATCCCTTGTCAGTACCACACCCGGCTTTTTGGCCAAATATAGAAGTACTTCGAACTCTTTTGGACGCAGACTGATGGATTGTCCACCCAATGTCACTTCATATTTCAGAGGATAAATCTCCAGCTCTCCCAGAATAATTCGTGAGCCATCCTTGTCCTCAAGCTGTGGTAAATCTTCACCATTGGAATAACGTCTTAATACCGCATCCACTCGGGCTAATAGCTCAGACACACCAAACGGTTTGGTAATATAATCATCGGCACCTGATTTCAGTCCCTGTACAACCTCGGCTTCACCGTTCTTGGCCGTCAGAATGATAACAGGTGTACTAACACCCTGTATTCTTAACTTGCTCAGAATGTCCAGACCATTCATGCCCGGAAGCATCAAATCCAGCAAAATGAGATCAAATTCCTGGGACAAGGCCCGATCATATCCTGCAGATCCGTGATCCTCTGCCGTAACGTCATAACCTTCCTGTGTCAGGTTATACGTGAGTAATCTTGATAATGTAGGTTCATCTTCAATAACTAGCAAACGCTGTGCCATGATACCCCTTCTCTCTTCATAGGTTGTCTGTTGCCACAACACTTTTTCTATCATAGCACTAATTTGTTAACGCGGTGTAAAACAATACACACTTTTTACATTTTGATACCAGACGCCTACATCTCTTCGTCTTGAATGAATGGAAGGATCACACGGAACGTTGTCCCCATGCCCAGTTCACTCTCTACAGACAATTTGCCATGATGCAGTTCCACCAGATGTTTAACGATGGAAAGTCCAAGGCCTGTGCCTCCCGAATTACGGGATCTGCCTTTATCAACGCGATAGAACCGTTCGAAGATTCGCGGCAAATCTTTTTTCGGTATGCCAATTCCTGTATCTGAAACCGCAAAGATGACTTCATCATCGTTATCCATCGTCACCTGTAACTTCACTCGTCCACCATCGGGGGTATAGTTGATGCCGTTCGATAACAGATTGATGAATATCTGCTTCATCTTATCCTCATCTGCTTCAATGTACAGTTCCTCCGGAACATGCATTTCCAGACGAATCTGCTTTTTCTCCGCCACCTTGGACAAGGTGCCCAGCACCATTTCGAAGAAAGAGTGTACATGGACAGGTGAGCATTGCAACGGTGCGCGTTTCGATTCAATTTTGGATAACTCCAGAATATCCCCGATTAATCGGTTAAGTCGATCTCCTTCATCATAGATGATTTTCAGGAATGATCTCTCTGTCTCCTTATCCTGTACCCCGCCGCTAAGCAGCGTTTCGGCAAACCCTTTGACTGCAGCAACTGGTGTCTTGAGCTCATGAGAGACATTTGCAACAAACTCACTGCGCATTGACTCCAATCGGCGAATCGCTGTCACGTCCTGCAACAGGAACAACATGCCCCGATACCCACCATCATCTTCAGACATCGGTACTCCATCAATACGGATCAGTTTTTCCTCCGGGTTGAACACACTCACTTCTTCATGCATCCGTTCTTTCAGTGCAACACTCTCTTCGATGGTACGTGTTAATTCGTAGTGTCTTTTCAATTCAGTATAAGGCTTACTCGTAACCTTTCCTGCCTGAATACCAAGCATACGCTCCGCTTCCCGATTGACCAGTGCAATGGATTGCCCTGCGTCGATCATGACAATTCCTCCGGTCATGTTCGCGAGGACACTCTGTAACAACGCTTCATTGTCACGAATCGTCTTCAGCTGTGACTGCAAGCTGTCTGCCATTCCGTTTATGGCAAGCCCCAGTTGTCCGATCTCATCTCTACGCGTTACATCAACTCTGGCATCGTATTCCAGTTTGGTGATCCGATGGGCCACTTTTGTAATATGCTCAATCGGGGAGGTTAATCCGCGTGCAACCCGATAACTGACAAACGCGACAATTAGGAACAATAGTCCAAGTGCAGCAAACATAATCATCCAACCACGCTGAAGCCCTTGATCCACAGCCTGTAGACTCATGGATAGACGAATGTAGCCATCAAATTTGCCGCTAGGGATTTCAATCATGTCACTTTGATCCGAATTCACAGGTAGTGCTACATACAGCATGTCTTGTCCCAATGTCTCACTGTAACGTATGGATTGGCCGTATCCATCTCCGACGGCACCCTTAATCTCCTCACGGTTCAAGTGATTATCCATGGATGCCGGATCACTCTCGGAATCCCCAATGACCATGCCGTCTTTATTGATGAAGGTTACCCGGGAATCCGTCAGACGATCCAGTTCCAACGCCCGATCTGAATAATACTTTCGTGTGGCTTCCGAGGTTGGATCACTTGCATCATGGAATGGAAAAGTTGCTTTGAGCAAATTAATCTCGCGCACCATGGTTTGCTCCAATGCGGCTATATGCGTAGTCTTAAACACTCTGCCCATCGTATATCCAGCCACAATGACGGATACGCCGATTAGCACCATCATAATGATGGCAAGGCGAATTCGGAACGGTCTCATCTATCTCTTCCTTTATGATCAGATTAATATCTTATGAATTGCTCTACATTGAATCCAGTTCAATTCGGTCCCCACGGGTACCTGGATTGGAAATTACGAGAAACTCCACTTCCTCGTTGCTCCGATTCATCATCTGATGCGGCATTCCGGGTGCAATCTCTATTCCTTCATGGGTTTCCAGCACAAACGTCTCTCCATTAAGTTCCATACACGCTTCACCGCTGAGGATGAAAAAAAACTGACGGCTTACCGAATGATAATGTCGTATTTCAGCCGTTCCTGCGGGCATTCTCTCATGAATGATGCTCAATTTTTCGTTTTGAACAAGGTGCCAACCATCGCACTGTGCACCCCATATATAATGTGCTGCATTCTGTTTGCTCATTTTCATATGACTTGTCCCTCCGAGTATAATTGCTCAATCTATCATATCACAGATTAGGGGACTCCCAATCTTTTAGTCAGTACTGTGTAATACGCTATTCAACTGCAGTCAGACAAGGCTAATAATAAAATATCATAGTAGTATCAACAGAGATGCCGACTTTTGTAAACAGGTGCTAAACCGCATCTTTGACATACATATTCACCTGATATCAAAAAGGCGCACCGCTCAGCCATGCTGAAAGCGATACGCCTCTCTATATAATCAAATTAATCCTATCCTGAGTCTAAACGTTCTTTACGTATTATCCGTTCACCACTTCGCCGCCATTTACATGTATCACCTGTCCGCTCACATACGAAGAATCATCAGAAGCTAGATATACATAGGCGGGAGCCAGTTCATCCGGTTGTCCTGGCCGCTTCATTGGCTGCGTTGCGCCGAACTCACTTACTTTTTTCTCATCAAATGTGGATGGAATGAGTGGTGTCCAGATCGGCCCTGGCGCAACGGCATTAACACGAATTCCCTTCTCAATCACATTCATCGACAGCGAACGAGTGAACGAAGTGATTGCTCCTTTGGTAGACGAATAATCAAGCAGTGTCGGGCTGCCGCGATAGGCTGTGATGGAGGTTGTATTAATTATCGTACTGCCCTGCTTCAGATGTGGAAGGGCTGCTTGTGTCACATAGAACATGCCGAAGATATTGGTACGGAATGTACGCTCCAGCTGTTCTGGCGTAATATCCTCCAGATTCTGCTGTGGATGCTGCTCTGCTGCGTTATTCACGACAATGTCCAGTTTGCCCAGTTCATTCACTGTCTGCTGAACCGACTTCTTCGCAAAGGCATCATCACCAATATCACCTGCAATCAAGATGCACTTGCGCCCTTCTTGTTCAACCTGACGCTTCGTTTCCTCGGCATCTTCGTGCTCGTTCAGGTATACAATGGCGACATCCGCGCCTTCCTTGGCATACGTAACAGCAACAGCACGTCCAATTCCGCTGTCACCCCCTGTAATAAGCGCCACCTTACCCGTCAGTTTACCTGCTGCCTTGTATTCAGGCTTCTCAAATTCCGGTCTGGGATGCATCTCTGATTCGATTCCGGGGCGTTGATCTTGATGCTGTGCTGGCATTGTTTTTTGATTTTGCGGTGTAGTTGACATCTAACATTCTCCTCTCAAAATGTGAACATATTTGGATTACAGAAGACATGGACATAACTGCACACTTCCTTGTCTTTCGTTCTCTGAAAAAAGTCTCATTCTGTAGGATGGCAGTAACAGTCCAGATTATTCTTCTGTGATCAACAGCAACTCAAGCCTCAGCGTGCTGTCTCTAATCGTTATTTACCACTCTCTTTGGATATCAAACAACCTATTTGCTTTAATGCCTGTTTTGCCAAAATTCGAAATTTATTCGAAATTAGACTGTTTCATGATACAAAGTGTATTCCTATGCTGCTTGGGCTGATGTACAATGTACAGTATACTGATGTGCTTTAACTCTCATTTTTATTGTTTTAATCATTCTAACCTAACATGGAGACCTGACAATGGAATCGCATATTAATACATATATAACACTCGTAGCTACTTCAGCCGTGCTGAATGTCTTTTTGTGTTTATATACCTATTTCAGAAGATCCGAGATCCCCAGTTCCAAAATATTCATTCTCTACACAGCAGCACTCTCCATATACACTTTTGGTTATGCAATTGAGTTGGCCAGCAACACGCTGGAACAGATGAAGTTTTGGACCACCGTAGAGTATATAGGCATGCCCTTCTCCGCATCTCTTGGCCTCATGTTGATGATAAAGTACACAGGAAAAACGTTATCCAAAAAGGTAACTGCCTCATTGTTTGTAATCCCTTCCATTACACTAGCTATGGTTGCAACCAATGACTTTCATCATCTATTTTATAAAAAAGTATGGCTGAGAGAAGATAGTCCCGTTCCTCTGATGGATATCGCAGTGGGTCAATGGTATGTTGTACACGGTGCATTCACCTTTTCCTGTCTGTTATGTGCCTGCCTCATTCTGATCGGACAATGGAGACATACCAAGAAGATGTATCGTCGTCAATTACTCACTCTCATTACTTCACAGATTATTCCTATGGTCGCAGCTTTTCTGTATTTGCTTGGTGTGACCCCCGGCGGGATGGACCCCGTACCCGTACTCATGTGTATCACGTCTGCTATGTATATCTGGGCGATTCTATCCTCACGTCTACTGACCATCGTACCCATCGCCAAAGACAGTATTTTCGAGAGCATGCGTGAAGGTGTTATTGTACTGGATAGGTTCAATCGACTGGTCGATTACAACCGATCTCTGCGTGACATGTTACCAGAGCTTGATACAACTATGATTGGCCAACCCTTGGATGATATCTGGCTTAATCTTGCTGGAAAGACGTTTCCCGTTGAATACGGAAGAGAAGGATTGCAAACCGATCTGTACTGGCAGTTAAATGGAGAGACCGTCTGTTATCAGGTCAGGACATCTTACGTGTATAACAAGGATGCACAGACTGTGGGCAGTCTAATTATGTTAATCGATATAACGGAACAACGCTTCTTGCAAGAACAGCTGAAACAACTGGCTTATTTCGATGGTTTGACCAAAATCTATAACCGCACTCAATTTTTGCATAGAGGACGGGAGATTTTGAGTGAAGCTCAGCTTAATCTACAACCTGTTTCATTTATTTTATTTGATATTGATTACTTTAAACGCATCAACGATACTTACGGGCATGATGTTGGCGATCAGGCCATCATTCATGTGGTCTCTGTTTGTAATCGATATTTAAGTCCTGAGATGTTGTTTGCCCGTTATGGAGGAGAAGAGTTTGTCATCGCCCTTCCGAATACCTCGCTTCAAGAAGCCGAGAAACTTGCCGAACAACTGAGAGTTGCCTTATTGAATGACCCCCTGGATGTTAAGGGAGTGCCTATTACACTGACCTCAAGCTTTGGTATTGCCCAGTACAATGGAGGGTCAGATTCGCTGGAGTCCTTGTTACGCGACGCTGATACTGCCTTGTACGAATCCAAGCGCAACGGTCGAAATGCAGTGCGTGCGTATACTGTGAGTACAACCTAACCAATGTAGACAGTGTCTGATGGAGTATGCATGCTGTTATGAAGGGTAGTGATCCCTCTAGTTCCAGTTCAAATACACCGAGGACCGCTGATCTCATCTCGGTAATAAAAAAATAGACAGCCAATGAGGCTGTCTATTTTTTATTTGTTTCAACGGAACACCATCTTACATATCATCTGGCTTGTCCTAATTACGTCTGCAAACGCTTAACCAACAACTAACAATACATCTTCGTAGGATGGATTAACCGTCCACAACGCACTTAGATCACCTGATTATTCACCATCAGGTACACCATGATTAGCAAGAATACAGCCAGAAGTGTACTGAACATACGGATCTTGCTTTGCTCAGGACCCACATCACGCTTGTTTTTCACACCTTCAGCAGCGAGTCGCAGCGGTTTACCCATAATTCCTCCAATAGCCGCAATAGCCAAGAGCAGAACAACAACAACAGCCATCCAGACATGAGAATACTCACCTTTGGTCATCAGGTAACCACCAGTAAGAAGTTGGATTACAAGTCCATACTGCGCGACTTTGTTCAAAGAACGAAGTGATGCGAAGGCTCCCTCTTGTGCTGCGGCATTCAAAGTACGGATTTTACCGACCACAAATGGCAGAATCAAATAGAATCCCATCGCCAGTGCTCCAACAATATGGAGCAGATACATAATCATTGTCAAAATTTTCATCCTCCTCAACATTTTCGGTGTGCTATACATCACATCCCATTATACTGGGGAACTTATCCAAAGAAAAGAAAACCTCCGGGTTTACCGGAGGTTTTCTTTTAGCTTCTGTTCAAAAAGTTTTCAAACTTACAGGTTTACTACCGAAATGACGTTGCGAACCGAATCAGCAGATTTGTCCAATCCTGCTTTTTCTTCCGCTGTCAGGTCAAGTTCGAATATTTTCTCAATGCCATTACCACCCAAAATGGTTGGTACACCGAGGAACAGATCATTATAGCCATATTCACCTTCAAGATAAGCGATCACTGGAATGATACGTTTCTTGTCCTTCAAAATGGCTTCGGTCATCTGAACAAGCGAAGCTGCTGGTGCGTAATAGGCACTGCCGTTACCCAGCAAATTCACAATCTCGCCTCCGCCAACACGTGTGCGTTGAACAATGGCCTCAATGCGGTCTGCCGGAATCAGCGTGTCAATCGGAATACCACCTACGCTCGAATAACGAACGAGGGGCACCATGTCGTCTCCGTGGCCGCCAAGAACGAAACCACGAACATCTTCAACAGATACATTCAGCTCTTGCGCAATGAAGGTACAATAACGTGCTGTATCCAGAACACCTGACTGACCGATAACACGGTTTTTAGGAAAACCAAGGGTCTGATAAGCTGCATAAGTCATCGCATCCACCGGGTTGCTTAGAATAATGACGATGGAATCAGGGCAATATTTTTTCACATTTTCACAAACGGACTTCACGATACCCGCATTCGTATTGACCAGATCGTCGCGGCTCATACCCGGTTTACGGGCGATGCCAGCGGTGATGATTACAATCTCAGAACCTGCAGTATCTTCGTAGTTGGAAGTACCGACGATATGACTGTCAAATCCTTGAACAGGACTTGCTTCCATCATATCGAGTGCTTTCCCCTTCGTCGGGTTCTCCAGTTGAGGAATATCAACCAGCACAACATCCCCGAGTTCTTTTTGGGCAAGCATTAATGCGGTCGTAGCACCGGTAAAACCGGCGCCGACTACTGTGATTTTTTTGCGCTGAATAGTCAAGATTCACATCTCCCCTTACAGGTTTTTAATGATTTGATCCGCGAATTCAGAACATTTCACTTCAGTAGCGCCGTCCATCAGACGTGCAAAGTCATACGTTACTGTTTTATTGTTAATGGATGTTTCCATACCTTTGTAGATCAGGTTAGCTGCTTCTTGCCATCCCAAGTGCTCAAGCAACATTACTCCGGACAGAATAACGGAACCAGGGTTCACGACATCTTTGTCCGCGTATTTAGGTGCAGTACCGTGAGTTGCTTCGAAGATAGCATGTCCTGTTACGTAGTTGATGTTTGCTCCAGGAGCGATACCAATTCCGCCAACTTGCGCTGCAAGTGCATCGGACAGATAGTCACCGTTCAGGTTCAATGTTGCGATAACATCAAATTCGCCTGGACGAGTCAATACTTGTTGCAGAGCGATATCGGCAATCGCATCTTTTACAATGATTTTACCAGCATCTTCAGCAGCTTTTTGTGCTGCATTCGCTGCATCTGTACCTTCGTTTTCTTTGATGATGTCGTATTGTGCCCATGTGAATACTTTGTCAGCGAACTCTTCTTCAGCCACTTCATATCCCCAGTTTTTGAAGGCACCTTCTGTGAATTTCATGATATTACCTTTGTGTACCAATGTAACCGTCTTACGGTTATGGTCAATTGCGTACTGCACTGCTGCACGTACCAGACGTTTCGAACCTTCGGAAGAAACTGGTTTGATACCAATACCGGAAGTCTCAGGGAAACGGATTTTGTTAGCACCCATCTCCTGTTGCAGGAACTGGATCACTTTTTTCACTTCTTCAGAACCTTCAGCATACTCGATTCCTGCATAGATATCTTCTGTGTTCTCACGGAAAATGACCATGTCTACCAACTCAGGACGTTTAACCGGAGAAGGTACACCGTCGAAATAACGAACAGGACGCAAGCATGTGTACAGGTCAAGCTCTTGACGCAGGGCTACGTTCAGGGAACGAATACCGCCACCGATTGGCGTAGTCAATGGTCCTTTGATCGCTACGATATACTCACGAATGGCTTCCAGTGTATCATTCGGCAACCACTCACCGTATGTATCGAATGCTTTTTGTCCAGCAAACACTTCATACCATGCGATTTTTTTGTTGCCATCATAAGCTTTTTCAACAGCTGCATCCAATACACGTTTGGAAGCTTTCCAGATATCACGGCCTGTACCGTCACCTTCGATAAATGGAATGATTGGATTACTAGGTACTTGAAGTGTACCATTATCAATTTGGATTTTTTCGCCTTCAGTTGGGTGAGCAAATTTTTCTAATTTCATAGTTAAAATTCCTCCTAGGTTTCGTATATGCAGTATTCATCATACCACTAGTCTTGTTGAGAGAAGGGTCCTGAGAGCCTAAGCCAGTAAAGCCTCTGCTTTCCAACCCTTCACCCCGTCTATATTATTATACCGTTTTTGCGGCTATTAGCGAAGTTCAATAGAAACGTATTTCTGTTCTGTAGGGCCAGTGTACTCCGCACGTGGACGAATGATGCGATTGTCCGCAAGCTGTTCCAAAATATGCGCAGTCCATCCAGACACCCGGCTGATCGCAAAGATTGGAGTGAACAATTCCTGTTCGATCTCCAGTTGGGTATATACAGAAGCAGAATAGAAGTCTACGTTAGGCTTCAGTCCTTTTTGTCCTGTTACCAGTTCCTCGATCTTCACAGACATATCATACAGGCGCGTATCATTGTTCATCTCGCCAAGTTCCTTGGACATCTTCTGTAGATGTTTGGCACGTGGATCACCGTTTTTGTACACCCGATGTCCAAAGCCCATGATTTTTTCACGATTATTCAGTTTTTCCTGAATTGCCGCTTCAAGTCGATCAGGCGTACCAATCTCATTCAACATTTTCATAACGGCTTCGTTAGCACCGCCATGCAGTGGTCCCTTCAGTGCGCCAATGGCGGAAGTTACACCAGAATAGATGTCCGACAGCGTCGCAACCGTTACACGGGCTGCAAATGTCGAAGCGTTTAACTCGTGATCCGCATGCAGGACAAGGGCTTGATCCAATGCTTTCACTGCGGTCTCGGATGGTTCTTCACCAGTCATCATATATAAAAAGTTCTCTGCGATGGAAGCGCCTTCTTTTGGAGCCACAGGTTCTTTACCCTGACGGATACGGGCGATGGCTGCCACAATCGTTGGCAACTGTGCTTGCAACTTAACCGCTTTGTTCTCATTCGCTTCCGTTGTCATCTCATCCGCTTGCTCGTCGTACAGTGCAAGTGCAGAGACAGCGGAACGAAGTGCTGCCATGGTGCTGACGTTTTTCGGATACAATTGGATTTGTGCAATCAACTCGCTCGGAATCGGCGCGTAATCGCTCAGGCTTTTACGAAGGGATTTCAGTTCATCCGTTGTTGGCAATTTACCAAACCACAACAAATAGGCAACTTCTTCAAAGCTGGCATGTTCAGCCAAATCGTCGATATCGTAACCACGGTATGTGAGCACACCGTCTACAATAGAACTGATCGAAGAGGTTGTTGCAACGATGCCTTCCAGACCTTTGGTAGCTGTCATATTACATCTCTCCTTTAATAAGCGAAATCAGGAACCATTCCAGAGTGCATATAAGTGCCAAAGTGCACCTATTCTCTTTTTGTAAACATTTTCATTTTAAAATTAACAAATATTTCAAACTGCGGTTTTCCTATCTGTCAATCGGTATTTACTTATAACATCATACTGGATTTTGTCGTTTATGTGAACATGATGAGAGTTCATTCGCACATCAAACTTCTTTATCGGACCGATAATCATTAGGCTGTTGCAATCGGTTTCACCATGTGTCATATTGTTTCAATTTCTTTGATACATTAAGGTTTTTTCAATATTTGTTGTTACGTTGTGTTTCACTTAGTTACATTCTGTTTCACCTACTTTGTGGGTGATTTGTGGTGGGATTATATTAAAAAAAAGCAGGGGAGACCTCCTGCTTTTTGTGCGTCTATTCATAGTATTTAATTTGAAAAGTCCAAGTTATGTAGTGCCGTGTTGTACAATCTCCCGACATTGACGGCTGTTTCTATATCCATTTCTGACGGTTTTGTTTCGTATGTTAGTAATCTTTCCTCTGCGATATTAAGAGCCCTCGAAGCTTCAGCCAATGATAAGCCTAATCGTTGACGGGCCTTTTTTAAGTTGGTCTTTTCTACTTCATCCTCGGTGACATTTAAATACATGTTGCGCACCCCTTCTCTGTTGTTTTCCGAAAACGAGAACCTATGTTCTTATTTTAATCCATAATCCCTATATTTTCAATATTGGGAAGGATCAGCGTGAAACGCTTTTCTCATTAAACCCTCTGTGCTATACTCATTTCGTCATACAGGAAATATTTAGCTTAAAGGAGCATCTGACGTGAAAGTCTCCCGTGGGAGATGCCGACTGAAGATATTGCTCAAAGAACGTCGTATGAAGCAGATCGATCTATCCAGAAAGACAGGGTATAGTCCGCAACTTATATCTAATTGGGCTAACAATCAGGATAAGATGTCTGCCGATATAATGCTACACATCGCCTATGTACTGGACTGTCCAATGGAAGAATTATACGAGATAGTCTTTGAGTGAGCCTGTCGGCTCTCCTGGGGTAAATATATGGTTCAACCATAGTTTTTTTATTGAACCTCTCACACTTTCCTCCTCCCGATACATATGTAAATGATACCTTTTCCTCATGACAATTTGTGTCATAATGTGTCGAACGTCCTGTAGGTAAAACCTTACATCTGTTAGCTTCTTCAAACTGGGAATTGACTTCGCTTCAAAGATATACCTATCATTATACACAGAACACATGTTCCTGTGAACCAATATCATATTGTCGAATATATTCTACATTGTATAGTATATTTGTATTGTCAAGGATGTTTTTTGGGATGTTTTAGGGATGATTTTCAGCATAATTCTACATGAGAGGGCCACATACCAATGAACCTTTACAGAATGGAAGTTATGGCTAATGGATTCTCGCTTCACGTTTTCTATAGTGAAACTGAGGAAAGAGGGATTAAACAATGCAAGGAGTACGCAGCCGCGTTTCAGCGGAAGGTTAGCAATATGGAACTCAAGGTCATCATTCAGAAGAGGGACAAGCAGGAGAACAGATGGCATTACAAGGGTGTGCCATTCGAGTATTATAAAACACTTACGAAAAAGCCTTTAAAGCAAAAAGAGAAAAACCCACCGGAATAAGCTGGTGGGCTCAAATATTCATTCATATGGTCTATACTTCTCACGCAACTGTTCCGCCTCTCGCTTACGGCCCTCAACATCCGATTTGAGAAAGAGACGAACTGACCCGGACTCTTTGACTGGCTGCAATTTACCACGCTGAACTAAGGACAGTAGATTTTGCTTGGACACGCCAAGCAGCTCCACTGTTTCAGCAGATGTTAGTACGTTCTCTTGTATGATGCGGATCAGATCGTCCCGTTCCATCAAATCACCTCGTAATCAATATTACCATTGTAGCGACACTTAGACCCAGCGAAAGCAAACTGATGATCAAAGTCACTTTAGTTATTTTTGACATACTCATGATTATACATGCTCCCTTCTTGTCATGCTATACTAAGGGAAGAGAAGGATTAAGGAACTCACACGGTCGGCCTTTGGGATTAACCGACCGTGCTACCCTCAAGTCCCGCCTAACGGCGAAGGACTATGATGAGGTTGACTACTGCGGTAAGCAAGCTGACAATGGCCGTGAGAAGCGTAACCAGCTTGTCCACCGGGAGTTCCTTTTTCTTTCTCCTTTTTTTCTTCATCCTTGTTCTCACCTCCCATAAATAATATACCATATCTATTTACTTTAGTCAATAGGTTTTATCTTCATGTCTAAGAACGCAAAAAAGGCCCCGCCAGATTAACTGGTAGGGCCTTTTAGATTTCCAAGCGCTTGGGTTTATTCAATTGTAAGCGTAGCGGTCTTAGACTTATTGTCCCATCCGATCTTAGCACCAATAGATTCTCCCACGGCTCTTAGCGGAACAAACGTTTCCCCCTTGATCAACACACCATCTTTGATCTTCTTCCCATTCACAATAACGGTTGCCTTATCCATAGCGGCTTCATCCTCTTTCTGTTTATCGATCTGCCCAAGCTTCACATTAACTGCAGCCTTGAATAGGGACCAGCCTGTCCATTTACCGCCATCATACATCAGACGTGGGCAGATCTTACCGGACCAGTCAAAGTGGCGTCTCAGCCGATCCACGCCCCACCCACGCTCCCTCAGCATCTTTGCCACCAGATCCGTGGCGTTTTCCAAAGTCAGAGCATAATTGCCTGACTCACAGATTTCTAAACCGATTGATGTCCTATTCCCTGAAGCGGCTCCGCTGCCGTCTCCAGCATGCCAAGCATTCTCCATAAGCGGAATGCATTCAACCGCTTCTTTCTCGTCCACAACAATGTGATAACTGGCCTGACGGGCATTTGTAGGATTGGTGAGCCAAGCACGTTCATTCGCTGCAGAGCTCTTTGCATTCCCTGTGTTATGAATAGTGATCGTTGTTGGATTCATGGAGATTCCCGAACGACGACTATTTGGTGTGGATCTCGGGATATGGTCTTTACGATAGTTCATTATGATTCGACCCCTTTTTCGTCTGCTTTACCAACTGATTACCGTAAATCGCCACAGCACCAACCAAGATGCCCTGTACCACGCTCTCAACACTCAGACCAAGCATCAGGATAGAAAATACAATAGCTACACCGGAAACGATATAAATGATAGTCCAATCCTGTACCTTCGGCGTTGACTTCAATACATACCCGATCACCCAGCAGGCTGCCAATACGATCAGCAGCCGGCCATCAATCAACCCTTGAATAATGTCCCATTCCACACTACATTCCCCCTAACTTAATTCCGGCCCATACAGCCGCGATAAGAAGTCCAGTCAATCCAGTTAATGCCGCACCATACACGGTACGTTTTAGCCATTTTTGGTCCTCGTCATGCTTATTTAAACGTGTCAGCGCATCTGCCGCATTGCGCTTGGCTTCATGGGCTACATCGGTTGTCTTCTTCAGTTCAGCTTCAAGTTCAACGAGTCTCAAAGCCGTTTGCTGTGCTGTCTGCAAGGCTTCTTTGGAAATCTCTCTAACCTCTGCTACACCTGGAGCCAAAGCCGCCAAAGGTTTTAAGGCTTCTTCAATCCGGGCCAGTTGAACCTTCAAATCCACAATCGTATTTACATCCTGCACCTGCATGTCGTTCACACCTCCTGGTATGGCTTCCATACGCCAATCCCCCGTCTCTATCTAATATGAAAAAGCCCCCTGACCACTCCAGAGGGCACAAAAATAGCGCTCCACATGGGAACGCCTGTTACACGATATTTCCGTTTTGGTCCATGTCTCCGGCTTGCAAAGCAGCGGCCACTTTATCACGGCTGCCTGCTGGTACTTGCTCCAGCTTGATCAGGTTTTTGTGGATCATCATTACGTATACTGCTAACATAGACTCACCCCCTCTCATGAGTGCTACAGCCCACCGAATCAGCAGCCAAGCAAGCTTAACCCTCATCCGGTGACACCACACTTAACACAAGCATATGCAACTCCATAAGGGCAAGCTGATTGGCGTTGCTTTCCTCTGCCAGACGCTTATTCTCAGCTTCCGCTTCGATTAGGCGTTGCTGAAGCATATCCATCTCAGAAGGTTCTTCTGGCTGTGGTTTGGTCAACTCGTCGATTTCTTCCTGACTTAATCCCTCCACCCACAGCTCAGGAAATGTTTCCTGCGGACCATCCTTCATAGCGTCCTGATATGCTACCCATGCCGCTAAGTCAAAACGTGGACGGAACAGGCCAGCAGAGACCGGTACGCCAACGATATACCCCGCAATCTCCCTGTCTACCTCTTCCTCGTCCTCTTCCGGCACATCAGGCTCCACAGGCTGTTCAGGCGCATCAGGAATAAATACCACTGGCTCTGGTTCGACATAAAAAGGGACGACACCGGAAAAGGCATCGTCCACCAACTCGTCCTCCAAATAGAGTCCGTCTGTATTTACTTTAGGTACGGCTTTCATATGATCCCTCCTTTATTGTTCAGCGGCAAACGGCGGTATAAACATTGATACGTATGTTCCGTCAATGCCAGTGTTAAAGTAGATCCCGCCATCAACTCCGATAGTCATCTCACCGAATTTTGCAGCTCCTGTAATAGGTAACCTGAGTATAGATTTTGGTCGGTACCCTATAGGCAACTTAAAGACCATTGCTCCAGCTACACCAAGTTTAACAAGTCCTCTCAAGTGGACATAGCCATCGCTGTCCCTTCTATATCCTGCTCCGTCCTCTGAACCACCATAATTAATCCAGTTATTGAGCAGTGTAGGCGTTATCCATGCAGGAGCGTCCTTCTCTGCCTTCTTGCTTTCAAGGACTGTTATCCGAGTCGTGTTTTCTTGAAGCGTTCGAACAGCATCCAGCAACAGCCCCTTTTCATTCTCTGCATACGTTCCAGCGAAGTCTACAGCAGGATATTTGTCCAGCATCAGGTATGTGACACTGTAAGCTGCGGAAGGATCGTAGGCTGAAAGAACAGCTCGTTCCGCTCCATAGGCATCTAACGTATTCCTAACCCAAGAAGGATCGAATTTGCTGTCCTTGAACAGAGTGAGAATTTTGCTTGTCCGGTGTTTCAACCTCGTTTGTTCAAAACCCGGAAAAGCTGAGTTAATGTACGTCCCATAATCACTTATTTGAGGCTTGGCACTCTCACGTAACACAATACCTGAACCGACCTCGACCTGATTAGCTCCCTGAACAAAAGTTAATTGCCCCTCAGATGTGATCGGTTCCACGACTGGCGTTGCAAGCTGGTATAGGAGTTGGTATGGAGTCCAATTTGGCACATTAGTAGTCGGCAAGATATATGCCGTCTCTCCTCCTGAATCTTGGTATCTCAAAATGTTCTTCCATACCTTAGTCCCCGTACCATTATAAGGACCCCAATCGCCATTATTCGCCATGCGCCAGCCCATGAAATACGCCTTAATCTCGTCGGTTGTAGGCGTGTATGAGTCTCCCCATCCGCTGTCTGTGTTGGCAATAGAAATTTGGAAATTGTCAAAAATTGTACCGGTGGTTGCGCCTATATTCAAGTTATCCGCTGCAGTACTAACCGTCACGTAATCCGATTCCTTAATTACTTTTCCGTCATATTTAACCATTCTTCCAGTTGTATCTACAGCAGGTGGACCATGCAATAAAGCGTTAATTAACTTAAAACCAGTCCCATTTCCCCATAATGCATAAGTGATTGCTCCGTTCACATCGAACTTATGCCACTTCTTCAACTTGAAATACTTCCCATCTCGCTCAAACACCATATCCGGGTTAGCTCCTGTATCTGGATTGGCGTGCAGCTCTGTTTGTAGCGCAAGCATGGCGTCTTCACGTGGTTTGAATGTTTTGGCTATATTTCCGATGACAAGCATTGGATTAGTGAAAATACGACTTGTACCTGCTTGCCAGGTCCATTTAGTTGAGTCGAATTCATCTGTGTATGCAGTTACGCCCGACAGAACCACGCTCAAACGCACAGCAGTAGCAGCCATTTTTATTGTTTTGGATTCTCCCGGCTTAACGAAAATCCCCTGAATCCTTGTACCCGCGCTATTGTATGTTGAAATACGCATGAAGCCTGTGGAGCTGACCGGATTGCTTAAGGTGTAATCCTGATTACCGATCACATCTATATTGTAAGAAGCGAACGCATCACTTCCGATTGCGGAAGAAACCAAAGTTCCCATCAAACCATAGGGATCGGTATCGTTGCTTGTATGTCCGGTTTTCGTCCATTCATAAAACGGTGATATCAAATTCTCCCCGTACCGGATCACATAAGGGTTGAGTACTCCAAAGATACTAATCTGGCTTTGGTAGTTAAGAACCGTCCGGCCTTGCAGCCCCGCCAGCTTAAACGCTGCATCCTGTTCTGCCTGAACTACGTGGATACCTGGTTGGAGTGTAATAGCTGCACGCTCAGGCGTGTTCAGCCTACCGTCTACATACTCCTGCACTGCATCAGCCTTCGCCTGCGCTCCTGCCTTCGTTTCCCCGTCCACTCGGACAAACTTGGCATCTGCGCCGCTCATTAGGCCGCTGTCTCCGTCTGTCACAGCATCTGGAATCACGTCAGACCCACCAGTAACGTGGGATGATGCATGGGCACCAGGAGTGGCCGTTCCCGTAGCTGTGACCGTTACCTGTTTGGTAGACGGATTCGTTGTAACGGCAATCCCGGTACCACCCACAAAAGTAACTGTATCGGTCTTGCTGGAAGCTTCTACATCATTCACCTTGGAAAATGCATTTTGATTAACCTCTGCACCTTCAGCAATACCATCCAGCTTGGCATGATCCTCAGCAGTAACGTGAATATCAGTATCCGCTGCGTGGCTGTCCAGATTTGATTGTACGGCGTCTGTCTCTGCCTTCCGGGCAATGTCATCTGCCGCTACTGGAGCCGTCACCTTGGCGCGGCCTGCTGCGTCACGTTGCATGAGGGTGTCGGGGGTTGCGGCGTTGGTGCTGGCATCAGATTTGAGCTTGTCGGCCGCACTCATAAACCCCGCTGCATTCCCTTTTGCTGTCGGGTGCTCATCTGCCCCGCGGGCCTTGTGGGCTGCCAGATCAGCAGAAGCCGCGGCAATAGCAGCCGCCTTAGCAGCATCGGCTTTTGCCTGGGCATCTGCAGGAGTACCCTTGGTGTCCATTTCGGCCTGCACACGGTCAAAGCCGACATTTATCGTTTGAAAATCCTCACTGATCTTTTTCGATCCGACCAGTGTCCCGTACCTGTTTGCCATCGGTTTCAGCTCCTTTCAAAAAATGATCCACGTCCATCTTGATTGTGTTGAGTAAGGCAAGCTTCGATTCACTGTTGGGCATCGTATCAAGCAATGCCCGCAGAATATGTGGCAAATCATTAAACACGTTATCTACATCGATGGACAGCTCTAGCACTTTCCTAATTTTCACTTGTGCCACCCCAATTCATATTCTTCATGATTCCAAGCATGGTTGCTTTCATCTGATCATTGACCCGGATCGTGATAACCTCAGCTTTGTTCCGTTCGTCATGGGCAATCAATTCCTCACGGATGATCTCACGTAATCGCTGTTCTTCCATGCCTTTCACTCCTTTTTAGGCAACAAAAAAGAGCCCATGCATATGGACTCTCTGTAATGTTTGAATCTATTTTGTTTTGAACCATACTCCGCCTGATCCATCATACTTTCGTTCGAACGCAATCAACGGCGATTCATCATTCTTCTTAACCATGAACACTACCCAACCCTCATTGGAAGATCCAGCATAAATGCTTGCATCTATCTTCGGATCAGGAGTTACTACCGACTGATTATCATAAGCTGTTCCGGAAGTAGAAACTAGCGTAAAATCACCGTTCCAGAGATCAACGGCAGTATCCGCTTTAGCATTTCTGGTAATTGTCACTTTCGCTTTTGCAAGCATATATTCGTATCCGGCAGCGGGTTCATCATTGAACATGTTGGCTTCATGAATCATCTGCCATGCCTGTTCACCACGAATAACTTCCTGGATGTTTATTGTACCGCCGTAATCGCTCAGTATATCCTTTACAGTAAACGGAAGTGTCGTGCCAACCGATGCTGGATTTGCTCGGTTATTAGAAGTGGATGAATTATTGCCACTAGTATTGTTGTTTCCAGTATTGGTATTTTTGCTCGGTGCTGTTGAAGAGGTGTCACCAATAATAATTTTCTTACCTTCAACTTTTATGGATGTTCCAGTTGCTTCAGCAATAGCTCGTACAGGTACGTAAGTAGATCCGTTAATAACAACAGCATCCGCTATCTTATTACCATTCTGTTCAACTGAGAATAGTCCTTGCACCTTCTGACCCAGCAAACCAGATGAAGCCGCCATCACTGTAGTGCTACCAAGCAATAACGTCACTGCTAAAACTCCCGAGATGACTTTTTTCATTTCGCGACCTCCAACGCTTCCTCAATTAGCGCAAGTTCTGACTCGTATTTAGAGATCTCTGCATTCAGATCAGCGACTTCCTCTTTCAAAGATTGGTTTGCCTGGGCTGACAGCTCACCGCCACCACTAGATTTCTCTGACTCGGCAAGCACAGCCGCTTTTTTATTTCTCACTTCAACCAGAGGTGGCAATATTTTAGTATTGTACTCATTTTTCATAAGTTCGAGGTACTCTTTCGATTTTCCTGAATATGCGTTAGATACTGGCAATGTCGCTTCTGCGCTGCCAGATTCAACGTTTCCCGAGGTAATTGTGATTGTTTTGCCCGACACTTGTACATCAGCTCCTAAAGCTTCCGAAAGAGCACGTGCAGGCACGTTCGCTCTCGAATCTATTACTGCGCCTTTTTCAGAAAGAGACTTACCATCTACAACAATGTTATATTCACCCGTCACTTTCTTCCCAACAACGCTTTTAACAGTGTCAGCAAAAACACCTGCAGTTGTCGAAAAAACAAAACCGATTAAAATTCCACCGGCAATATATGCAACCTTTTTCATCTCGCGACCTCCGTATTGGTTCAATTTACCTATTATGATACATTACGGGGTAGTTGTCGTAAAGGTTCCACCACCAGTATTCGGCAGATTCTGATTATTGCCGTGATTGTGATGTGAAGTGGTTACGCTGTGTCTGTGCGTGCTGAAATTCGACATTAGACTTGATAGTTGAGTTTGCATGCTAGTCAATTGACTCTGCAATCCTGAAATATCTGCAATATCAATCCCGATGATATTCGCAAAAGAAAAATCAATATTCCCCTGCATGGACAACCATCCACTCAACGCTCTAATCAACATATCCGACTGTCCTATTAGCGAGAAGCTACCGCTGGAGGCATACAACTGACCCATAAGACTCTCAGACTCATTAAAGAACGTAAGCCCCGCCATTCCCGCTGCATCGTTATATCCAATGCTAACTCTCTTACGATTAGACGCATCTATTGATCTCCAGCCTGCCTGATCGATTTCAATTCGTCTACCACTCTCAGCAGTCTTGAGCACAGAACCGACAATGGTAGATCCGTTTATTTGGACACCGTTTATAACGGCTGCCGTAATCGTTCCACTGAATTCCCCGCCTACAGCAACCATATGGCCAGATTCATTAACCGAAAATGAATTGCCTATTTGAATACTTCCGCCTACAAAACGCCCCCCAGTGACAGTGCCGCCGAACGTTCCATCAACACCTTCGAGCGTTCCGGTGAATGATCCACCAGCCGCCTGAAGGTTTCCACTGAATACTCCATCCGTGGCTTCCAGCGTCCCGTTAAACTTATACCGTCTGCTTGGGATGTCGAAATAGATTGCATCTTGACCATCAGCCTGGAACGACATCTTATCACTGTTCAGAATCACCTTACTGGCATGGTCCTCGCGTTCAATGGTCAGGCCCTCAGTTCGGGTAATGGTTGCCCCGTAATAAGATTTCCCTTCCTTGATCGCATCTTTGTTCAGCTTATTGACGGCAGCGGTTAACGTACCATCCACCACAAATTCACTCTGCTGCTCAGAAACAGAAGGTGCTTCCAGCGTCATCCGTAGACCACCAGCAAAGTTGAACACTTGATGAAGAATGACTGTCTTGTACCGCATGATGCCGTCCCACGGAATGTGTGTATCCTGCCATGTCGATACCGTCTCGTCCCAGGTTGTGCCTTCCTGCTGTTCAAACCCGATGACGTCACCCTGTTCTAGCTGTGGGAATCCCCTAGCGTCCATTGTGAGTGGCAGATAGGAGAACCCGTTCAAAGCTGCTAGAAGGCCGTTTGTGACCGCCTGAGTAGCAAAGGGATTTTCCACATACAACGTATGGTTATCATCACCTGTCCCGGCTTCGTACTGCAATTCATCTTCGGTGTTGTAGGTGACCACAACCCGTGTGTATGTCTTCACTGGATTGGTTTGCTTCACCTGTACGTAATCGGCCGTGGTCATATCAAAAACTGGAGTATCAGCAGCCGTGAACCGTTTGAATTTCACGGTACCCGCCTTGTCAATATAAATGCTTGCGCTATTGGCAGAAGCGATATAGGACAGCACCTGACGCATACTGTACCCCGCTGGCCCTGCCTGTATCTGATACGCTGGATTGATCACCACGCTGCTGTCATACGTCCAGCCCAGCCGGTTGCAAATCTCATTGAACACAGCACGTTGCGTAGTCGGATACGTCAAGGATGATATGTAAGCGACATCCGCAAAAACCAGCTTGTCATAACAGGTAAAGGTCCATACGTCATTCACTTTCTCCCTGCCATCAACGAAGAACTCACCCAGCGGCAGCCAATCTGTTCCGTCACCTGTCCAGGAGACATGCATATCCTGCCAAGGGTACTGCGCTTGTAGCCACGTCATACCCGCCATGGATAAGGACAGGTACGGCACGATTCGCGCATTTGCTGGGATGATTTCATTCGTTCGCAACCTGATCGTAAGTTTGCTCGGGATAGCCGTTCCGATCTCAAAGCCATCGTTCAGGCTCAAGCTGTTTTCAATACTAAAGTCCACAATTTTGCTGCTATCATATTCCTCTGACTGTACCAGAGCCTTGACGATAAATTCTCGGTCCGGCCGTCTTAAATAATCTGTGTAGAGCGGCGATATTGGATACATTTGATCACCTCTCTGTCAGCGTCAATTTGAGCCCGGACCAGTACATCACGCCGCCACTCATTACGGAAAACGGTGCAGGCCGATTGCCGACATACATCCGTTTGGTTTCATGCTTCCCTGTCATGGGATCTGGATAAGTACAATCAAAAAACACATTGGACATGGCTTGTAGGATGGAGGACATTTCTGCCCACGTCAGCATCCCCCAAGCCATGTCGATCTGCCGTTTGACCGCTATCCGGTCCCGGTTCAAGGTTCCGTTTGCTGTTCGTACGGATGAATTAGCGTCATCCAAGTCAAGCACCGTCACCTGATACGTGGAGGGATAAGCGGCTATTTCCTGACCATTAATTTTGATTTCCAATCTTCATCCCTCCTATGTCGTTAATGGTGAACGGCCTGTACGCCTTGTGATGTCGTTTATGGCACTCACAGCAGCACGCCCCAGCTCCGTACCATTGAGCTGTATGACGGTCTGTTTGTCATTGTTCCGCAAGGCATCCAATATCAGCAAAAGCACTTCCACCATAGGCTGATTATTTCCGCTGATCATGTCTTGAAGCTTGGACAACGGGGATACGACTTCGGGGTCAACGGAAGCTCCCCGGTTATCCCCGACCATGGCAAGGGTAGGCCCGTAAGCCAAACCACCTTTCGCCAGCTTTGGTATTTTCGGAAGCTTCGGAAGGCCAACACTGCCGCCTCCTACTTTATTTCCGAAAATCTCGAATTCTGGAATGCTTACGCTCAAGCTGTTAAATCCTTCAATGACTTTGTTGATACCGTCAATGATCATATTCAGCGGTGCTTTGACCAAGCTGTATAGGGAATCAAATATGCCGCCAAAGATATCCTTAACTCCGGTCCACGCTTTCTTCCAGTCACCTGTGAAGGCTCCCGCCACAAAGTCAATGATCCCTCCAAGTGTTTTAAGCAGCCCCTTGATGATACCGCCTACACTCTGAATGACTGTTGTCACGATGTTCAGTATGATGTTAAAGCCCTTTGTGAAGCTTGGTGCCAGCTTATCAATAACATAGCCGATCAATGGCACAATGAACTTGTTGTAGATGTCCAGCGCAGCGTTAACCAGTTTCATGACCACTTCACCGATTTGCTTGATGATCCCCTTGAGCGTGCCGTCCCAAATTTCATTCAGCTTTTTAAGGAACGGCTCTATGATCGGTTTCAACACGTCATCCCACAGCTTCTGGAACAGCTTTCGTGTGTTCTCCATCATCTCAGATATCTTGTCAAGGATATCCTTTCCATACTTCGCCCAAAGGTCCTTAACGATCTGGAGGGTATCCAGAACAATTTTCTTGATCAAGTCAAACACAGGTTTCAACACCGTGTTATAAATATCATTGATCATGTCCACGGCCCATTTGAATGTCTTGGCCGCTTCCTCAAATGCTTTCACCAAAACGTCTGTAAAGATCGGCACCAGCGTATCAATGATCTTTGCGGCAATAGGAATGATGAATTCATTTAATGCATAATCCACGAACGGCTTGATTGTGCCATTCAGCAAGTTATCAAATGAATCACCGATCTGTGGAATGATGTCCAAGAACAAATCCCGGAACTCTTCCAGTGCTGGATTCAACGTTCCGGCCCACAGTTCATTGATATGATTAACGGCATTGTCAAACGTCTTCGCGAAGGTATCAATCGCCCAGACCAGTGTATCCGTGAAAATAGGGACAAGTGTCTCGGTCAACGTGGCCGAAATAGGGATAGCGAATTCATTCAGCATGAAGTCAGTAAAGGGATTCAGTGTCCCATCCAGCAGGCTTTGTAACGATGCTGCAATGATCGGCATGTTAGTAACAAATGCGTTCTTCACCTTATCCAGACTTGGCAGCCATACCATGTCCCACAGTTTAATGGATTGGTCAGTTGAATTTTTAAATGTACGATCAAGTAAATCAAACGCCCATACGATCTGATTCGCAATCACCGGGGCGAAAGACTTCACAAACCCACCAACAATAGATGGAATGAAATTCCCTAAAATGTATTTTGCCATCGGTACCAGGACGCCATCTTTGAGCCGAAGAAACGTTTGGCCCATATTGTCAATGGACTTACCGATAGGGCCCATCATGTCCACAAAAGGCTGGAAAGCCGGAGCGATTCCCGCCCAGCCTGCGGATATGAAAGACCACGCTTGAGCAAAACGAGATTTGATATCTTCCAAGAAGGCTGCCACTTGCTGCTTGATCGGATCGATCTCAATCGACGGCGTGCCCAAGTCCAGGTCACCAAATCCAGCCAAACCACCCAAGCCCCCGCCTATTCCTTTGCCAGCTCCAGCAGCTTTAGAACCTGCATCATCCAGAGCGGACGCCGCGGATTGGGCCAGTGTATTGAGCTGATCGAATCCGGCCAAGCTGCCCTTCATATCTTTTCCGGCTTTCTTCGCCTTCTTGCCTGCCTTCTCAGCCGCTTTCCCTGTATCTTCTACAGCAGGAGCTGCCGCGGCCGCTGCATCCCCCATGCCGCCCATGGCATCTGTAGCTACCGTCATTCCGGCACCACCAGCGTTCACGGCGTCACCAAAGACCAATTCCGTAAATGCCTTGAAATAGGCCGCTGCAATCTGTAACTTGGCTATAACCCAATTGAGCCCTTTTACGATAGGGGCCAAGATGTTGATAAAGCCCGCACCCATCGTGCCTTTAAAGATGTTCCACTGTTCGCCCATAATACGAATCTGGTTCGCCCATGATTGGCTGTTACGGGCAAAGTCACCCTGTGCATCTGCCGTTACCTGTAACAAATATCCATACCGAAGCATGGCCTGTTCCGATTGCGTCATGGACAACCAGGACTTTGTGATGCCCTGTGACATCGCGTAGGCTTCCATATTGACCACGGACATGTTTACGCCCAATTGTTTCAACGGCTCAGTCTCACCGACCATACCGCTAAATACTTTGTAATACGCTTCGTCATTCGTGATGTTATAAAAAGAAGCCATGTCAGCAGATAATTCCGTCAACTTGACAGACATCTGTTTCATGGCTTCACCAGAAATACCGGATGACTTGAGCATGGCACCCATGGTGGATGCATATTTCTTCCCTGCCAGTCCCGACAAACCAAAGCTGTCAATCAGGTTCGATGACCAGTTGTTAATCTGGTTGGTCATGCTCCCAAACGTGACGTTGACCACGTTCTGCACTTCGGCCAGATCCGATGCCAGGTTAATGGCTTCTTTACCAAATTCTTTTATGCTATGAACCGCAAAAGCTCCAGCAATGATGCCGCCAAGGCCCCTAAAGGCCCCGCCGACAAGGTTGGTAGCTGTGCCAGCGATTCCGTTAAGTTGACTTTGAAACGGCCCATAATTGAGCCCTAGGTCTAAATCTACGCGTCCTGCACTAGCCATCTACCCACCCCCAAACATCCGGGCCATTGCCGCTTCCAGACTCTTCATCTCCTGATCTAACTTACTAGGATCAGTCAACTTCTGGTTTGCTTGCCGTTTACGCCAGTCATTGTAGATGCGGCGCTGATCCGCGCTGAATCCCTTGATTGTCTTCGGGTCCTTCTCCGCTCGGATAGTTACGATGCTTCCCAACGGTGTATCTGGCATAAGACCCCCAACCAATGTACAAAATTCTTCCCACGGCATATCTCCGTGCTGCCGGATGCGGATACCGTACTGTTTGGCAAGGCTGGCTTCGATTAGAGTCCAGTCCTCGCGCAAATCGTACCAGTTTTCCGGCGCGGCGCTATTGTCGAAATCGGGCAGCGGCTTCCTCGTAGGATAGGCCCTGCATGGCTGCAACCAGACCAGACATAAGCACTTTCAAGTTTTCAACGCTCATTTTTCTCACACCAATTTCAGTTACGGCTTTCTCACCCAAAGACCCTTGAATTGCGTTCAGAAGTCCTTTCACAGAAGCGTCATTTGCCAGTTCTTCAAAACCCAATACAGCTTCAACAGAATTGTTGATTGGATACTTTTTGTTCCCAATCTGGATTGATGCTACCTCGTCTTTTGCAAATTTATCTGTAAGATTAATAATGTTGGCCATCTTAAAATCCCCCTTGGTTTGAATTATGGTGTGGTTGGTGCTTTCTCAAAATCAGGCTTACCATCAGACAGCAGCTCGAATTCCAGACCGTCAATGTTGGTCGAATCGCCGCCTGCTGGCGTGGTCAAGTTAATGACGCAATTCATGGTCAACTTTGCTCCGGACGGCATGGTCCATTCGAAGATGGTTTCAACTTCTTGCCCCGTCCCCAACATCAAGCCTGCAACATAGTCATTACCTGGATCGCCATAGTTCCGCTTGCCGCTGAAGCTGAAGGATAGGGATTTACCCGTCACCGCCCGTCTCGTCCAACCCGCTTGGTCCATCGCACTCCATTCTTCGGTGTTACCGTCGATTGCTGGAGCAAAATTCTCCAAATCCTTGATTGTCTTCATATCCGTATCTGTAGACTCACGGCCTTTGATACCAACTTTGAAAATATTGTTATGAACCGGGAAAACACCAGTGCCCCCGAACAATTGCAAGTCAAGTTTTAGCAAATCAATCCCCTACCTCTCGTAATAAATCGTTGTCTCAATCACATATTCGTAAATCCCTGCATCATCCGTGCCCACATCAATAGGCCATGGTGTCCGCATCTCAAAGGCAATGACACGATGCCCCGCAATCTCCCCATCAGAACGACCAAATAGCGCAGCATAGACCTCATGGGCCTTACGCTCCGCTGTATCTGCGTTTTTACTCCAATGAACCAGGATGGATATAGACTTGTTGGTATAGCTGGTGTTCTCCAGCCCTCCGATAGCAATGTAAGGTTGTCCGGTGTTCAGGTTGTAGATCCCAATGGACTGTTCCTTTTTCCCATCGATCTTGCCAATGTACCAATTTGGGGAATCGATCTGCGTTTTCAGCCAATCCCGAATCTCGGACAGCATCATTTGATGAACCCACCCCCAAACTTCTTGACCAGCTTTTCAAACGTTTTGCGAATCCAACCTTTCTGTTCCTTCTGCCAAGCTTCCAGCCATAGCCCTTGGGCGTTGGCGTTCTTATCCCTGCGGAAGTTGTATTCTGGATGACAGTAAAGACGGCGCGCATATGGCGTGTCATAGACAATCTTCACCTGGCCCTTTTTCAGCCCAGTTTTGTCTACCCAAGCGCTTCGTTCCAACTCACCTGTTTGCTTCGGCACAACCTGAGCATTGGCAATCTCGGTCAAGATGCTCTGTTCCTTCCCGTTCGCTACGACTTCAAGCGCCTTGATCGGGGCATTTGCAAGTTCCCGCATAGCCCGGGGATCCATCGTCACTTTCACTTTAACCATCAGCTCAGCTCCAATTCCGTAGAAAAGATGCTGCCGTCTGGATGTTGCGGCCTTGAAGCGCTGAATATGATTCGATCAGTCCCACCAACCCGGACAAAGCCCTCAATCAATTCTCCTGGCAGGATATCGCCCCGGATGATCACCTTACCGGATAGCGTAACCAATCGGCGCTCCTTATCCAGCTTCTGACGCATCTTCTCGTCATAACAGGCAAGCCCGTCAAAGATTAATTCTTCTACAGGCTCCCCGTCTTCTGACAGCTTGGTGTGAAACACTTGAACCGGTGTCTTCAATATCCAATGTGGAAACGGAAACTTACCCCGCATCAACGTAGCCCCCTATTCATCAACCCTGTGGCTCTCAGCAGGCTTGTTACACCTTCGGTAGTCTTAACCCCTCCGGGTCCATCAACGGCCTTAAATGACACGCTGACGCTGCCTGCCGAGTATCCAGAGAGTGGGAAGTCCAAGTAATCCCCATATTGAAACTGAAAATCCGCTTGTTGGCACACCGCCTTAACCACGTTCCCCCGCTGAAAGGCTGTCAGACCTTCCAGTTTGCGTTGTACGATGCGATTATAGGTCAGGCTGTCTATTTGGTCGGATGCCCGACTAAGAGCCTTATTCAAGTCCTCAGCCGGAATCATGCCATCCCCATACATTTCATATTCTTCTACCGTTGCATATGACATGCCATCACCTACTTGTCATCAGGTGTAGTCGTGGCCGCAATCTGCTTTTTGAGTGATTTGATTTCCTTGTTCGCGTCATCCAACTGGGTTTGCAGCCCCTTCAACGCTTCTGGTGTACCAGAACCTGATTCCGCAATCTGATTCTTTAACTCTTCATTCTCTCTTAGCAAGGCTTCATATTCCTTCCAAGACACCTTTTTGCTTGAAGAATTCTCTACCACCTCAAGCGTATTTCCCGACTGTTCAGCGATATCGTAGCCGAGTTTAAGATAGGTTTCCCGGTCAGCATCGTCAATCTTCAACTGTGTATTTCCCTTTACTGCAATCAACATGTGATTTACCCCTCTCTATTGACCTGTATTTTAGGCTTGAACGTTCATTTGGATCGCTGCGGCTTTGCGCTCAATCAAGAACAGATCTGTGTAACGGCGGTTTTGGTACAGATACCCATCACCTTGTGTATGGCTACCTGGCTCCCACAGATAAACCGCACTGTGTTTGATCGGCGCCAACACGCACTCAGGATGAACAAGGATCAAGTTAATCTGTTTTGCACCCACACCCGCCACAGCACCGTTTGTGAAGTCATAAACCGTCTTCATACGGCTGGAAGGTACGGATTTCAACACAACCTCATCCAAGCTGCGTACTGCGCGGTCAATAACTCCACTGTTCTGACCCACGGTGACGACCTGACGAATCTTCTCAGCGGATTTCAGAAGCTTCATGTAGGTTGGAGTTACGTACATGATCCGGCCTTCCTGTGGTACCTCTGCTTCGTCCATGTTCATCATCATTTCGTCGAACACTTCCAAGGCATTGGCAACATCCAAAACGGTTGTGTCAGGTGTGTAGCCCATCGCCACATAGTCTGCATACATTTTGGAGAAGCGGTATTTATCAAGCTCAGGAATGGCCTGTTCCTTCTCAAATGTAGCTGTCAGATTAGCAGCAGCAACGACTTGATTCGTTTCATCTACGTTCATCGCGTCAACGAAGAACTCGACGTCACGGTCAAAATCCAAGGTCAGATTCACGAAACTATTGCTAACCGCTTGTCGGTTCCAGCCCCCGGAACGATTGTGGTTCTTATATCCTGCTACATCCAAACTCGGCACCTGGATTGTTTTGGTATTCACCCAGATCGCATTTTGCGTGGTCAGAGCATCGGAAGCCAACTCTTTCGTATACTTTTGCTGCAATGTGGTCAAAAAACTTTCTACATAGTTGAACGCCATGTGTTCATCTCTCCCTTAAATTAGTAAATTGGTTTATTACTTCGTTTCAGCAACTCCGAAAATATTTGCCAGTTGTTCATTCGTGGCTTGTCCTGTTCCTTGTCCCGGCGTGCCAACACGGAAACCACCACCAGCACCGCCACCGTTACCGCCGCCTGCTTCATCAGGCTTGAACAAGTAGGCATCCGATGTTTGAAGCCCCTTCAATTGCTCATCCAGCCCTACCACCTTGCCGTCATCGCCAATAACCAACTTGGCTTTGTCAATCATGCCCGTAACCACCTTCTCGTTATGGACCTTCCCGTTAAGCGCGGCAGAAATTGCATTGTTCATCTGAATATCCTTCAAATCTGCTTCGTACTGCTGCTTGGCTGTGGTGTTTTCCCCCTGAAGGCGGGCAATCTCAGCCTTGAGCGATTCCGAAGCGCCTGCATCCTTACTGAGCGTTTCAAGCTGTGCGTCCCGATCCGTGACGTCCTTCTCCAGCTTCTTCTTCACATCCGATAAGTCGTTGTACTGCGATTTGGGAACAAAGTGTTTTGGAAGCTCCTTGCCTGCATCCGTTACGATCCCGTCAATCTTTGAATCATCCAATCCCGCATTCTTCAACAACGTTTTCAGCCAATCCATATATCATCAACCTCCATAGATTTGTATAGCTGCTCTCCAGCTAAGGGAGTTAACCGATATGCTCCGGTTATTGAGCGGTGAGCCCCAAAAGTCTCATTTGGAGCCCATACAAAAAGCGCCCTCTGCAAAAGAAGGCGCTAATTAGGCGGTATTCTGAGTTTTTCACGTTTGGAATCCCTGCGTAAGTAATCATGCTCTTTAAGGTGCATCCTTATCTGAGCTTGCCATTGTCTAATCTTGGCCTTGTAGTTCGCTTGGTTCTCTTCGTCCACACTACCCGCTTCCAAGCGCTTGTACTTACGTATCTGGCGTTCCATGTATCGCTGCTTCTGTTCCGCTTGATAGTTAGATACCGCCTTCTCATCGTCAACTGGCTTGGGCAGTGAACTGGTTCCCACAATGAACGTGGTCATGTTATGGCGACAATTCGGATGGAACAAGCCCCCAGCTATGGCGGTACTCAGTAGCGGATACTTCCCATCTGCAGCCGATCCCCCGGAATACACATCGTCAATGAACACCTTGCCCTGATAAGGCAGACACAGCTTCGAACAGTTGCCATGTGAAGATATGACCACGGTTCGAATGCCCAGTTGATCCCGTTTGGCACCCTCTCCAGCAAATACAGCACGCTGGGAAGATGTACGCAACGCCATTTCCGCATAAGAAGCAATGTTCACCCGCCTTCCATTAGCATAGGTGATATTGTCAAACCCCTTCTCCAGAAACTCCTTGGTCGCCATATCTATAGCCTGATTCAGCGAAGCAGCCCCACTGTTCAGGTATACCTGGCTCTTATATATGGTCTGTCTGTACACGTCATCTGCTTGTCTTAGCATGGCATGACGGGCAATTTGCAGATTGTTTTGTGCAGCATCAGCCAGAGCGTTAACCCGCTTCTCATTGAGTTTGAAGAAGCTTCGGTCCGATCCATCCTCGGGTTCTATAGAAGGCTTTTTGCCAGTAATCTTGTTCCACAGGCCCTTTACCGTGTTCGCCACACGATCAGCCCCACGCCGCCAGGAGCCTTTAACCTCTTCCTCGGCTGCCTTCTTCACTTCTGGCTCATACTTCTTGGATATCTGGCGTGTCTCCTTGCGGTACTGCTGGATGTCTTGCAGCTTGCGTTGCTGCCATTGCTCCCATTCCTTGCCTTCCTCTTCTTCATCAAGCTCATGACGTTTCAGGTTACGCTTCATGGACTTGATCAGATCCATTTCCATGTCAGAGAAGATTTGACGGATGTCATATCTCTTCTTCATACCTCATCCTCTTCTGGATCGTCATCATCCTCGGTATCCGGGGGGTCATCCCGATTCAGTGCCGGTTCGTCTAAAGTGTAGCCTTGTTCTGCCTTTAATCGGGCAACCTCAGCGGCCTTCTCTTCCTTCGTCCAGGTGTCACCATACATTTCTTCCACCGCACGTTCTACGCTCATCACACCGAACGTCCGGGCCTTGCCCACTGTCTCTACCACGGCGTCAAAGGATGGACTGGCATATTCCCCGAACTTAACAGATACTTCATACTCGCCTGCCCCCCGATTCTGCATCGTGTCATGCACCTTCAATACAGTTTCCACCAGACGGGGCAACACCTCATTCAGCGCATCAATGATCTTCCCACGGGTGTATAGTGTGGCTTTCTCCTTCTCCCGCTGCGCTTCTGCATTGTCGGTCTTCTTCAAGTCAATGCCCAGCGTGGACGGCGACATAACGCCCTGCAAGCACATGTCCAGTGCGCTTGCATATGACCCCACGAATGCTTCATACAGGATTTGCGGCTGTAACATGGTGATTTGGTCTTTACCGTCCTCAGACATAGATGTCCCAATCTTGATAAACTGATTATCAAATGGGTTGGCACGCATTGGAGCCCCCGTTTCAGGATTCTTCGGAACCAAGTCGTCTGGAATGTACTTCTGCACCCTCCCGGCTCGTATCGCGTCCCACCATTGACTCACCACCTCATCCAATGCGTCAAAGTTGTCTGACTTGCTATCGAACAAGGATTTCCCTCGCCCCTCCCACTTGGAGCTGCGGAAGAACATGAGCGGTACGGCCATAATAAACTTGCCATCGTATTCGATGTTCGCCAGTGCTGCCGTCTCAGGCAATGCAGTAAGCGGCACGCCTTTTCCGTAAGCGTCATAAAGCTGATACCGGATGTATCCACGGCCATAGGTTTCTTCTAAGCGGTAATCCTTGCCCTTTAGCGTGTGATCCGTAAAGAAAACAACCTCATGCAGCCTGCCCCGGTTCCGTCTATACTCCACCTGATCCCCGCTGTAGAACTCAATAATGGGGTATTGGGTAACATCAGTATCCACGGTGATTTTATATGCTCCATCCCCGGCCACCAAAGCGTCTATGATGTTCTGCCCCAACAACTCATCAAACGCATTGTCTTTGCTGATATCGTCCCATGCGGTTTTCTTATCCACCTCAACTGCTTCCAGATCAGCAACAACGATATCCGATAGACGTTCCGCAATCATGGCAGGCATTCCGGAATGGATTTTCCTAATCGCCATGTTCTGACTGGGCACCGCTGCCCAGAAACGGGCCTTGCCTACCGCATCCGTTCCGGTTTGTTTGTAAAACTGATCCAGCTCAGACGCATCACCACGGAACCATAAGCGGTTACGCAGTACATTCGTCCGATATGATAGTGGCTCTGTGATTGTGACACTTCGATTCTCCGGCGCTGGGTTAATACGCAGCATTTTCATGACCATATTCTTGATCCACCCCATTTCTATACCTCCAGTCTCTTCTTGAACGGCTGAACGGCGTATTCGCTACTATCCAAGCAGTCCACCGGGTAACTTCCATCATCCGTCCGCACCCATTCACCTTTTTGGCGCTCTGACTCATCCCATGTGGCATTCTCAATGGCTTCGATCCATTTTTTAAGATGAGACATAATCTTGTACCGCCCTTGATTCATCAGGAGGTTTGTTAACCTGATCCGGGCAGTAATTCCCTCTTTCTTGTATGAGGGTTCAACTTTTAAATAGATCCCTCTGCGCTTTAACTCATTAGTCAGGGCCTGCCGGAACAGCTTGTCAGCAGATTCAGCAAAGATATGGGCATACGTCAAAAAGGCCGGATAGGTTTCCGACCACTCGACTATCTTTTCAACGATCTCCTTGGCGTAACGGTCATGTGTGTAGCCGTTCTCCTTGCCCTGCTTGTGGTAATATCCATCCATCAGTATAACCGTGCCATATCGCGGCGTGAATCCAGTTAGCGTGGCAACCGTGGCGTCAGTGCCCCCAACGTCTATCCCAATGGAAAACTCAATGAACCGTTCTTTCCTTAGCTGCTCCCTGGTAATGATGACATCCTTGACAGTGTACTGCGTGTATATCCGTCCTGTAGCTGCCGTCCGTTCACCCTTAATCTCTGACTTGTACCACAGACTGGACTTGTCATAAGTGATCAGCATGGCCTTGAGACGGTCGTTTGGGATACTCAGGTTATCGAACACGGTGAAGTGCTGATAATTGTACCCTGCGTTCTGCCCTTGCTTTAACAACTCATCCTGAAAGTCCAGAATGTCCGCATAGAACCAATGGGCTGGCGGCTTGGGGTTAAGGTCGAAGAACAATTGCCGCTTCGTTGATGCCAGCGTCCGGTCAAATACTTCCTTGACGAACGATGGATGGCACTCGTTGACCTCCGTCACATAGGCTGTCCCGTAGGAGTTACCCTTGATCAGCGCGGCGTTGTTTGCCTTACCGCCGCCTGCAATAATAACGATCTTCTCGCCCGTCTTGGTCTGAATGAAGAGTGCTGCACGGTCCTTGTATTCACCTTCACGGCAACGGCCCTTGAACAGCCATTGCAACCCGAATCCATTGGAGTCTATGGCGTTCATCTTCGTGGCTGCCATACTCACACCAGCCACCAAATGGAGCTTATCCGGGTGAACCTCCAAGCACATGGCATAGGCAATCAGGTTAATGATGTTCTTGCCTGCACGCTTGCCGCCCTCAGCTACGTTCAGCCATGAGTCCTGGCAACGTCTGATATATTCCGACTGCTTCGTATTAAATGGAGCATATGGGATCAGGGCTGTATCAGTCATCGTCTATCACCCGTTCCGGCACAGGGTTGTTGATCAAGTCAGCCAAGGCGGTAATTTGTTGGTTCAGGTCAAGCTTGCTGTTATCTGGCACCTTGCCACGCATCACGGCAATACTGGCCTTGATCTGCTCCAGACGCTGTTTCTGGACCTCGTTCACCTCATCGGGGGACGCCATCCGCAAAACATCCTCATATTTCTTAATGGAGCTAACCAGCGCCGTCCATGCAGCAGCCATGGCTTTCAGGCTGTTTGCTGATCGATCCCACGCAAACTGGAATTCGTATTCCTGTTCAATTGGTATTTGTTCAATGTTCGGTTCCTTCTTGGTTCCCGTGTTATGGACTTCGAACTTCTGTTTTTTGAGTTCCTTAATCATCTCATCCTTGCCCGTTACGTGCTGAATCTTCAAGGCACGTATGATGTTGGTAAGTTGGATGCGTATGCCTTCCCACAAGATGTCCAACGTGGAAAGCTCGGCTGTCGTGTCATAAATCTCTTGCGTTTCTTCGTCATCTGGCAGAAACCTGCGGAATAGCCCATGCTTAACGGCCTTGTCATTTCCGTATGGCCCGCCGTGCCCACCTCTATTGCCTACTGCGTTCTGATTGCCCTTGGGCGCTCCTGGGCGTGGCTCAGGCTGCTTCTCCCATTCATCAAGGCTTTTCCATTTACGAACAAGACCAGCACTGATTCCAAGCTTTTCGGCAATCTCTCCTGGCTTCATTTCCTTGCCACTGGCGAACCACATCGCTAATGCTTTCTTGCGGTCCGGGCTTCTCTCTCTCGCCATTACATAATACACCTCACCCCTGACATCGTTTATGCAATATTTATGCACAGACATGTGTTCAAAACCCGGTCTTTTGTACATATGTACTTTCCCACAACCACGCCGAAAACCCTGATTTGACGGGCTTTTTGACAGCTAACTGAATTGTGCGAATATACATAGTTTATGCATAAACCCGAAAACCCGCGTCATTACTGGATTTTTCGATTTTGCCCATTTTGATTATTTCCCGGCTTATTGCCCTCAAATGGGGCGTTTATTCATCGTTTATACAGCCATAATTGAGTCGGTTTTCTTAGAATCAGTCTAAATAGACAAACTTCTAATTGTTTTTCTTAATCAACCAACACAATAATAACCCAAAATAGGGTCATTATTAACCATTTTCTGGATCAGGACTGAAACATAAATACAATAGTGTTTCACTCGGTTTAGAACTGGCAATCAGCGTCATTTCAGATTCAAAAGCCATTTCTATAATATGAGTGCAACGAACGCCATATTGTGATGCACTCATATTAGCGTAACAGCATAATTGCCCTGTCCATCATGTCCTGAGTCAGTCCGATATAGTCCAATGTTTCCCGCGGATCGCTATGCCCGAACATGTCCATTAGTAACGCTAGGTTTTCAGGGTTCTGCATGTACAAGCGGTATGCCCATGTCTTCCGTAGCGTATGACAACCGATCTCTTTCAGGCCAAATTCCTTGGCTGCCTTATTCAAGAATCGGTATGCTGTCGTCCGGTCAATCGGTTGTTTCCGCATTCGGCTAACTGTCTTGACCTGACGGCTAGGAAACAGGAAATCCAGATCCTGCATAGTGGAAATGTACTTGTCCAGATCCTGCCGGATACTCGGATGAATGATGAACCGTTTGGCATGTTTGTTTTTCTGTTCAACCAGGTTAACGTGTGATCCCTTTACATCAATAACCCTCAGCCTGCATAAGTCGGATACACGCAAACCGCTATAGATGCCAATACAGAAGAACAAGTAATTTCGTATGTTGCGTATCCAAAAATAATCCTTCATGCCATCAATAACCCGTTCATCGCGGATCGGTTGGACTTTTTTCATGTCACCACCTCACTGGATTAACAGCGGCTGCGTGCTACCGCAAGAACCGGCTTACGATTGATTACTTGATGCTTGAGCGGAAGCATGACCGGATTTCTCGGCAGCTGGAGAGGTTTGATCCTCTTCACATCGTGTTCGTTCAACTCCTGATACTCCTGAACATATTCCCAAAGGCTTATCATTTCACGTATCGCCGTTCCAAGTCGCTTCATATGATCCCTTAAAGCATCTGCCGCGGCAGTAATTGCAATTTTTAATGATTGCTTCAATTCATTACTCACTGCATCGAACGTTTCATTCTCCTTCAACCTCGACACCGTCCTTTATGGTCACTTTCCAACCGCATTTGCAACTTCGATGGAACAGGTTTTCATCAATTTTGATGGTTCCTTCTCCGTTTCCTACATAGGTGTTACCACAATCAGGACAAGCCGTGTACTTATGGGCCAGTTCAAGGGCTGTTGCTGCGTCCATTTTGCTTTGTCCTCCTTTTTAGACACAAAAAAAGCCGCCATTAAAGGCGACTCACTTCCGCATCAATATCTATTGAAACTTCTTGTACTCTGTTATGAAATGTTCCCAACGATCATTATCAACTTTGTTCCCTATCTCACCTTTTTCTTGATCAGGGAAGAACACTACCCGATTTAAAGGATCGATCCGGGTCACCTTGCGAACGTTCACAACTGTCTCATCAGAGATAATTACAAATCCGGGTGTATTAAGAATGCGTTCCATTTGTGCTTGTGCAAATTTTTCATTCATGCTGTCATCCTCCTAAGTGCAATTGGAATACCCGCCAATCATAACCACTGGAG
The DNA here is from genome assembly GCF_984798905.1 of Paenibacillus sp. SRL342. NCBI lineage: Bacteria > Bacillati > Bacillota > Bacilli > Caryophanales > Paenibacillaceae > Paenibacillus > Paenibacillus sp. SRL342. Next base: position 2,142,008 of record NZ_OZ481790.1, on the reverse strand, counting down.
GACATCGTAGGCAATGGAAGATTATCCAATCCATGCGTCTTATTCCACATACCTTATTAATGAATTTTTTTCAAAGGTAGTTTGCGGGCGAACACCATAATGTTAAGATGGAATTCACAACAAGTAAATTTTAGGAGATGATTTTAATGCAAAATATTGGTGCTAGTTTCATAATGGACATCTACAGTTGCAGATGGGGACACAAGGACCCATACACACTAACTAAGACTGAGAACGGCTGGAACATTTCTTCTAACAAGTTTGATTCTCTTGAGAGCGACAAACACGGTAGTCCTGGTATTGTTAAAGTCCTTGATACTGAATCTATAGCCTATCCTCACGATATTGGATACTTTCTTTCAGATCTCTGGGATGCTTCACAACTCAAAACGAAAGAAGAAACCCAGAAGCTTTTCAACCAACTCGCTGAATGGATTTCAACTTCAGAAGAAACCAAGCCAAATTTCGGCCCATTGCACGTTTAATCAAAACGAAAGCCGCTCTATAATCAGAGTGGCTTTTTTTGTCATGAAAACCTCTATTGTACGGCCTTAGTAGGAATCGAACCTACACAATCCAATAGGCCATAATAAAAAGTAGCGGTGATCATAACCGCTTTCCCCGCAACCCGCACCCCTGACGATTCACGTCTAAGGATATAGAATCCCACAGCACGGTCGAGTCCTGCTGGGATAAGGGGTAGCAGGGACACCCGGGCAAAAGCCCTATGTCCCTACTTTAATTTGCACTAACCGTCATATGATTGTCATGATACAGTCAATTTACCGTCAATATTTTAAGGTTTATATGATTCCGCAATCTTTCAACGTATTGGCAACACACCTGATACCTTCCGTGATGCGTCGATCTACTGTTCTTTCACTCATCACGCTTCGAAAGTTAATTACAGTGTGCTTCCATTTCCCGCCTTTGATGAACCGATGTTCGATAATTCTTCGGGCTTCATCGTCCTTGATCGTGCGAATTGCCATGTCTACCACGCTGATTTTCTCATTGTAGGCATCATATTTGCCTTTTTGCTCTGGCGTCAATACCCTCATTGTTTCAAACACGCTTTTGCTTGCCTTCCATTGGGGATAATCTTCGCGGAGCAACTTAATTGTAGCTTCGGCATCCTTATCAGTGGCGCTTGGAAACAGTTCTAATTGTTCTACAGCGTCCATATGATCCCCCTTTTGCACTATATTACATATAATCATCAAGAGTCGCTTGGCTTTCTGTGACCACTTCCGAAGCATCTTGAATTAGCCCTTGATCCAACCACGCTTTTGGTGCGCTTGTCTTGTATTGCGGCCATATCGGTTCCCCAGCTCGGGAACGTGTAGGGTTCTCGCTTTCGGCTTTCTCCGTCCATGCCCATTGGGTACGCGCTGTTACCATATCGTTACTCATGAGTTGCTTCACCTTCTTGTTCTACTGGCTTATTTTCATGCAACCATCTGTATATCACCTTTAAAGCCGCGCCTGCCCTGTCTGGTGTTCTTGCCATGCTCAAAATATCCGTCACTTGCATTAACAACCGTATTGAGCTGGTGCGCTTGTTCTTCTCCTCTTCAAGTTCCTTACGAAGTTGATCGTTCTCAATGAACGAATCTTCCAGCTCATCCATCAGCATGGTTGGATAGGGTGTTCTGGCTTTTGCCAGCTTCCGTTTTACATCAATTATGCTTTTCATAGCTAATCTCTCCCCTTTAATTTCTTCGCAGGCCGATTCTGCGGTACCGCCACGTCATTTATAAATGGGGGTTGGTGTGTTTACACCCCGAAACGCTCTATGCACACTTTACGTCCGTCTACGAGTCTGTTCCTGTATTAACCGTGTGTCTTAACTTGGCTCTATCGAAATGGTTTTGAAGATCCTCACGACTTCTCACAGTGTAGTGCCGTGCAGCTTGAGTTTTTATTACTGACCGAATTTCACGTTTGCCCTGGCTGAATTCATGAAGCAGCCCCAGCCGGACAACGATTTCATGTAGCACACGCCATTGTTCGTTGGCTTCCTTGGCACGGCGGCGCGTTCTTCTGTTCGCCTGATACTGACGCATCAGTTCTTCCGGCTCCACTTCTTCTGGACCAAGAAACTCGAATGCATGTGATAAATCCGTTGCTTCACCATCGCAGAATCCAACACAGGTTACCGTATTATCAAATTGAGCCTTGATATGCTTGACCAATTCATGAAGCTGGCTTGCTGCATCTTTAGGCGTCATTACCGTTGTGTCGTCCATGCTCCCTGTCCTCGCTTTCCTTGAGCCGTTTACATAGCCCATCGTATTTTTCCATAGCGGGTATCCGGCGTGGATCGTCAGGGGCAAGGGCATCAATAAATGCCGCACCCTTTATCATCCGTTCCCGCAAACGTTCCTGATAATAGCTGACCAATTCACGAAATATCCGGTCGAAGTGATCCAATATTTCATCCTGAGTCTGAGCTATACAACCCTGACTTTTCAGGCGGGTGAATGTGAGTTCGTCAATGTTGCCGTTTTTCAACGCATTTTCCAAATGGCTGATTAAAATGATCTGATACCGCATGATGAGTCTTACATTGTTTTCAATCTCCAAATGATCTGCTGTCACATTCACACCGCCTTTCTGATCAGTAATTAATCCGTGCTATATCTACGAACTTGCTAAAATTCTTCATGTACACCATTTCCGCGACACCTGTTCCTGTATTCCGGCCTTTGGCAACGATGATTTCCACAATATTTTTTTTCTCAGTTTCGGCGTTGTAATAATCGTCACGGTACAAGAAGTCGATTTCATCAGCATCTTGTTCAATGGAACCGGACTCCCGAAGATCAGACATCATGGGACGCTTGTCCTGCCGCTGTTCTACGCCCCTACTGAGCTGGGACAGCACTTCTACCGGACAATCGTTGTCCCGCGCAATCTGCTTCAAGGAACGGCTGATATAGGCGATTTCCTGTTCACGGCTTGAGAATTTTTTGCCCGGATTGATCAACTGCAGATAATCGATTTGAATATAAATATCACCGTATTCCTTCTTGAGCTGCTTCGTCTTTGCGGCTATCTGCTGGATTGTAATTCCCGGCGTGTCATCAATTACAATAGGCAAATCACTCAGGATGGCCCGTGCGTCTGTGTAGTCCTCCCAGCTTTTAGGGTCCAATAGCCCAGTGCGTAACATAGTCCCGTCCAGTTTCGCTATATTTGCAATCAATCGTTCACCTAATTTCTTACCTGGCATTTCAAGGCTGAATATCCCGGTGGTCACGCCATGCTTGGCAGCCGCTTTTGAGTTGTTAAGCATAAAAGCTGTCTTCCCGACACTGGGCCTAGCAGCCACAATAATTAAATCCTGCTTCTGTCGCCCACCTGTGAGTCTGTTCAGATCTGAACCGCAAGTGGGCACGCCTGTAATTCCTTTGGATTTGCTTCGTATGTCCAAATCGTCATCATGACCATCCATGACTTCACTGATTTTCACCATGCCGCGTCCAGAAGGGGAACGTTCGGACAACTCTTCTGCTCCAGCTTTGATCCCTGCAATCACTTCTAGCGGATCGGAAGACGCTTCAAGCAGTTCCCGCTGTTCATTCAGCATCCGCAAGGTCTGTCGCTTTAATCCAGCTTCTTGGACAAGAGCAATGTACTCATGAAAATTCGCGGTAGTTGGCACCGCTTCTGCCAGTTCTCCAAGATACGTCAACCCGATCACATCACCCGTTATCCCTTTGGCGTTCAAATGGGTGTACAAGGTGACTAAATCAACAGCCTTCTGTTCTTCATGAAGGTCTACTATCGATTCAAAAATGGGTTGATGCTTTGCTGAAAAGTCGTCAATCGTCAGAATTTCAACTACAAGTGCCGCGGTTTCTTGTGTCCGATCAAGTAAGATACAACCCAGAACCGCTTGTTCAGCTTGTGGGTTGAAATGGTTATCCATTCGGCTCACCGTCTTTCAGAAGCGGTACCGCGTTCTCTTCCCAAAACTCCATCAGTCTTAACCGTTCCTGCGTCTCTACCCGTAGAAGATTATTTGCTGCAGATGTATTGGCCCGGATATCAGCTATCGTTGGCGGCCATTTGGATGTTTTGATGTGATGTTTCAAATTTTGGAGTGCTACAGATTGAGGTATGTCTGAAAGCATTTCTATCCACAAGTTAACAATGTCATTATTCAGTTGTACCTGTGGGTAAGCTGTAATAATCAGTGACATCAATGCGATTGTTTCCTCTTCGGTCATGTCGTCCCTCCTGCATTCGTGAAAGTAACAAGTCTTTATTTTGACTGAATTTGTCTTTGGTCTGGTTGTTGTTGATTGGTGCCTTTGCTGGTTGTACTGGAGGTTCCAAGAAATCGGTATAGCGTTCGTTCTTGGGGTCTAAAAATGTTGAACCGTGAAGCATAAATCTTTCCTCAGTTCCGTTTATTCGGCAGTGAGCACTATAATTTTCTGCACACTGGATCAATACCAATGAATCTTTCTTCGCTTTGATTAGTCGCAACCATTTGTTATACGCAACCTTCTTGCCTGTTTTCCGTGGGTATACTAACCAGAACTGTTTGAAGTCGTCCGAATAGTCACTATCATCCGATTCACTGTCAGGTGAATTGGTACGTATGTTTTTATTATTTTTTATTGATTTACTTTCCTTTACTTTCCTTTGTGCACTTTTCTCAAGGGAAAACCCTTCTCTTGATTCGTTTTCCCCTGAGATAACTCCGTTTTCACCTGTATTTTCTCCTGATTCAGAAGAGTTTTCCCCATCCTTATCCTTCTTGGATCGCCACTTATCACGCATTTTTTCTACTTCACTATGGCGTTTTTTCACACCGTTACTGGTAATGCATTGGCGTGTTTCATAGATTTGTCTATCAAACATTCCAATCTCAAAGGCGGCTTCCAACATTGGGTGAAATTGCTCTTGTGATATCCCTAATTTCTTGATCAGGTTTGTACGGATCGTGAAATTAGACACGTCCAATTCACCATTAGCACTCCTATAGATGCGTTCAAGAAGAATGAAATAAAAGGCGTACCCATCATTCCCATACAAGGCCATCATAGCTTCAACCTTGTCATCACCGACCGCATCTGTGTCATGAGGGAAATAATCCATTCCCTCTTTTTTTGGCCGGGCCATCCGCTTCACCTACTCTTTTTCAAATTGATCTTGCGTGCCGAATGCAGCAGCCAGTAAAGACCGGACAGCATCACCTTTAGGCCGTTCCTTATCACACATCCGACGAATGAACTGAGAGACAAATTCATATAATTCATCACGATCTACGTACTCTAAATACGTCATCATAGATGCTTGAAATCCACTGCTCCAAATGTCATAAGTCCACCACTGGAAACGCATGTGATGGTACTTTCCTGCAAACTCTGAATCCGGTTTAAATGGGCGCGTAAGGGAACGAATAAGTTCATGACTGACCGATTCCACGTCAACGATCGTTTCATTAGATCCCAAGACTCTCACCCTCCCAATCATATTGAGCTGAAATGACTTCGAATCCCTCAATACGAACCGGCTTGCTATACCAGGTATGGGTGGCTTCTGAATCGCTGGGCCACGCCATGATGGAAGCTATTTCATTGGCTGAATCGTACATAGGTGCCACTTTAATGTTCGTCCCTTCTACCTGTGGCAACCCACGGATAGCATCACAAACCAAGCCCAATACATATGTCCATACATCTACTTTATTTTTTAACGTTCCACGTTCGCTGATATATATATGAAAGTTGTTCAGTACCGGATAAAGACCCTTTGTTTGAATGCTTTTAGCCAGTTCTTGAACCTTTGTTTCGCGGCTTAATTTCGCAAAAGGAACAGCCGTTTTCATATTGTTCACCCCTCAAATTTGGGGGCAGCCCTTGCGCTTTTCAAAAATATGATGTTATAATGTGCGCGAAGGGATGCCCCTTTGAATTAGGTTACCTTGATATCCCCGCCAAGAGATAGATCAAGGCGAACCATAAATGACTATCTAAGATGATTAATAGAAGCTGTGTACGCCGATGTAATGGCTGACATGGCTTCTTTTTCGCGCACATCAACAATGGTCAGTACCTTCGTAATATCTTTGTTCATCTGATCTTTCGTATAATTTTCATCAGTACTTACAAGATAGATGATATCCAACAACTCTTTCTTCATTTCCCAATACGCCATCAGTTCAGTGTGTTGCCCTTCCGTCATACCGCTCTACCTCCCACAATTATATTGTCGTTACCTTTCAAAAACGGTTTAAGATTAATAGATTCATACTCATGCAGATCGCGGAACAACCCTTTAATCTCTTTAGAGATTTCTTCCTTGCTGAATAAGTCATCAGCTTCTACATTTTGAATCAATTCAGCTACTCTTAACTTAATTTGAATGAGTTGGGATAAGTCATTGAAATCAACTGATTTTATATGCAACCGGGCACGGTATACATCACTAGCCAGTCCAGAATATACGTGATTGCAGTTGGTTCCATAGCTCTGGCAGAGACTTACGAATTCATCTATGGCCGCATGACTGGCATCAATCTCAAGTTCACTGATTCGAGTCGCTTTGATTCCTGTTTTACGTGCCGCATCCTCCAACGAATACCCGAAGTTCTCCCGTGCTTCCTTCAATGTCAACTTTTGAGCAATAGAGATTCCGTCAGCTCCCTTCATTGCAGCACCTCCGGTTGCCCTTGAGTCTCAGGGAAAATGTTGGCGCGGTAATCATCATTCGCTAGGCAAATGGCATCACGAAGTCTGTCCACATCTGATGCACGTTTCAGCCATCCAGCAGCACTTGCAGGGTTATCACCTTTCTGCGTTTGAGCCATGCCTTTTAATTGAGACTGAACAGACAATTCCTCAAGAGAATCGAATACATCAAGCATGTCGCAAAAATCAAGAGTTCGAAGAACGGCTATAAGTGCAATTTCGTTTGGTGATAATTTCATATTACTTAGCTCCTTTAGATTGTTTTTGGATGTTACGTACAATGATGGAGTGCTGCATGGGGTGACTGAACCAGATACGAGCAAGTTCCGGCAACGTCATAGTTACTTCACCACCCTAAGATTGGGCTTGTTTGGCACCATATCAACAATATCCCCGTACTCATCAAGTTTAGATGTGAATGTCTGGATCGGTTTGCCTGTAATCTCTTCCAAAATCCCAAACGTATCAATCATGTCTTTGCCAGTTTCCTTTTTGTGCTTGTCCATCACTGAAAACATGTGATGCATGAAAATGTCCATCAAATAGCAATCACGTTCATGCTCAATTTTTTGTATGAAGATGATTTCCTTGAACACTTCGTAATCGATTTTCTCAGGGATTCTGGAGTATACTTCCTTGAACGTTTCGCGTCTGCTACCATCCCACCACTTTAGGCTTTTATCAATAGTGATTACCTGTAACAGTTCATCTCTTGTGATCGTGGAATTTTTGAAAATAGCTTCAACCTGTATCATGAAATCGGTCTTGTTACCAGTCAAAGGTTCATCTAAAATTTTCTTAAACTGCTTCCAAAAGTCCAGAGTCTGCCAGATCAATAAACCAGCTTCTGCAGATGGATTTTCTTTAATATGTTCTTTGGCATCTTTTCCAATTGACTTGATTTCGTCCAGCAAAACACGCCCTTCATCTTTCAAAGAACTAAATTTAGTTAGAACCTTGATACGGCGTCTTCCGTAAATTCTCAATGCAGCAAAAACATTGGTCGCCTTATAAGACGGAAGCGCTAGCATGGAGTTGATATAATTTGAGAATTCGCGTTCATCCTCACTACCTTCGCCATAATATTCAACCATTTCACGTTTAAAGATTTCGACATCTTCTTTGGAAACTTGCCGTGCCCAGTACCCACCAGCAACACGTCCAATTTTGATGTTATAATCTAACAATTCAAGATCCAGTTTGTTTCTTTCAAGAGGGAAATGCTCAAGAAATTTATTTGCCTTAATCACCCATGCGTTCATTTGTTGTTGGATTTCAGCTCTTTTCATATTGTTCATCCTCTCAGTGTGGGTTAGATTCCCTGTTCTTTTTTCAACCGATCAGCAACATACACTTGACCCTTGACAGTCACATATGGTGTTCGCCATGTGAACGGTTCGCCGCTCGGTTTCTGCTTTACGCCTGTAACAATTTCGAACAACTCCTGTTCAATTGCCCTTTGCGTTGGTTCTGTTCCGGTTTTACTAATCAGCTTCCATTCCCTCAACTTGTCGTAAAGCCTGTTCTGTCCAATCTTGATACCATGACTACTAAGAGAATGTGCCAGGTCACGGACTTTAATTGAATCATTTGACTGCATGCACATTTCAGCAAAGGTAACTAGCGGTTTCTGTTTCTCGTTCTCCGCTCTAGCGACTTTCAATTGAGTAGCAAGTGAAATGATTGTATCTGGATCAGCCAACACTTCTTCGATTTTTGCAGGGGTCAGATAACCACCATGCTTTTGCACGGAAGGAAGCATTTCCTCATACAAGAAATCTTGGAATGGGATTGCCTTTGGCTGTCCGGACTGACCAAGCACCCGATTGAGTGATAGATTAGAAATGAACTTTTCACCAGCATTGTTCATTTTTCGGATATGGCGATTCACCATGTCTGAATTCTTTACAAGGTAGACATGTTCGGTTTTACAGAACTTCAGTACCTCGTTTGTTGCTGATGCACCTTGATACTCCAAGCCGACCGCCACGTCCTTAGCCGCAATGATGAATTCCCCTATAAAATCAAAGTCGACATCCCCCGGCATCAGGATCGTGATTGATATTTGTCCTTCAAATAACACCATTTGATTTTGATTCATTCGTTTTCTCCCTTCCATATCGTTGTTCATTCCAACACATTGTTGCTTCGTTCCAGTACAAAGTTGCTCTATTACTTGCCATTATTTTCGTCATACCCTTCAATCCATTCACGTTTGACCAGTACTTTACCACCGAATCTGAAGCTTTGTAGTTCTCCAGATTTAATCCTTCTCCAAATGGTGGTTCTACTCACACCGAAGTGAGACATGCAATCCTTAATCGTCATAAGAGTAGATGACAATATTTCCACCCCCTTTCACTCACACAATGTTAGATCACCACAAGTTCACCTAACATAAAGTTAGGATTCTGCTCAAAAAAAATGATTTCCCTAACTTCACACTCGAAAACACTAGCAAGCTTTATTGCTTCCTCAAATGTCGTCTTTTCTGGGTGATCTTCCATTCGTGTGTATGTGCCGCTATGAACCCCTAAACGCGCGGCAATAGCCGATTTTGTCAGTTTGCGAAATGCTCTCCACTCCCTAACTGTTTTCCTGACCATTGTGCATCACCTCGCTCTCTGGTGTACCCAATATATCAAACTTAAAGTTAGAACTCAAGCATATTTTTATATTTTTTAAGTATAAGTTAGATTTTTTGTGGAAATATTATATATTTAATGTTAGGATAGATACATAATTTCAAAGGAGGAAACACGGGCGTGAAAAAAATATATTTTGCTGAGAATTTGAAAAGGTATCGTGAGGAAAAGAAGTTATCCAAAGAAGAGTTGGGAGCAAGAGTGGGGGTATCTGGGGTAACCATAGGGTATTGGGAAGCAGGAAGAAACGAACCTCGGATGGGTAAGGTTCAGCTTATCGCACAAGTGCTTGATGTTACTATAGAAGACCTTCTTTTTGAAAATTCATTCAACTTGATCGAAATACATAATAGAGAAATAACTAATGAACAAAAACGCGCCATTGAGTTAATCCTTGCCCTACCAGAAGATGAAATTAAGATGTTCAACTTGTTGATGGAGCGTTCTTTGAATAAAGAGATTTAATCCAGGAGTGAATTCTAATGGCAAAGAAAAAGAAGGCTAACATACGACAAACTAAATCAGGTAAATTCACTTACCGTTATGACATGAAGGACCCCATCACTGGGAAACGGGTACAAAAAGAAACGCCTGCATTTGAATCATATGATGATGCACTTAATGAATCAATCCGAATTGATGCCGAACTAATGTACGGCATGCTTATAGATAAATCAAAAATAACATTCAAATACTGGGCTGCGGAATGGATTGAAGAGTATTCAAAAAGCGGTGTTGGGAAAAGTACTGTTGCAACTCGTAAAAGCATGATCAATTTAGCGGATGACTTGTTTGGATCAATGTATATCCAAGAGTTCACTGCATTTTATCTCCAAGACGTATTTGACAATTTAAAAGAAGATGGGTACGCAAGAAGTTCTCTTGTTAGCTTGTATGTTACTTTAAAAATGATCTTCGAAAGAGCCATGAAGCATGATCTCGTGAGAAAAAACGTTGTGCTCCATGTGAAAGTGCCTAAATATAAAAAAACTGTCGAAGAAGTTGAATTGGACAATGACATCCCACGCTATCTAGAAAAAGATGAGTTGATTCATTTTTTAAAAACCTCTTTAAACGCTTCTAGCGAACAAGCATTTCGTATTTTTTTCGTCTTGGCCTACACCGGTGTCCGAATTGGAGAACTTTGCGCTTTGAAATTGAGCGATTTTTCAGAATCCAACAAAACACTTTCAATAACAAAAACTTTGTACATCCCTAACTCCCTTAAAAACTATGAGATAGGACCACCCAAGACACCGTCATCCGTAAGGAAGATAACTATTAGCCAAAGCGTTGTGAATATCTTAAAAGAACAATTGGATTATAAGCAATCATTAATACGCCAGCATGGGAAGTGGTTCGAGGACCACAACTTCATTTTTTTTAACGAACACCAATATCTTGGATACCCAATGCCGATGAGTACTATTAGAGGGATTATGTCTGATATTTTGGAGAAAGCTAATTTGCCCGAAAGCATAACGCCCCATCTATTGAGACATACATTCACATCATTAATGGCCGAAGCTAAAGTGGATCTGCCGACCATTCAAGATATGTTGGGTCACGAAGATGATAGAGTGACAGAAAGAGTCTACCTACATGTGACGCAAGCTAGAAAACTTGATGCTGCGGATAAGTTAGACGCTCTAATTGGGGACATATTTTAGGCTTTGTGGGTGGATCGTGGGTGATGGAGCATAGAAAGCCTTGATATATAAGGGTTTCAAGGCCAAACTTCTTTATCGGACCGATAAAGCATTTTTGAAAGCCTTTACAAAAACAAGGTTGACATTTAATGTTTTTTAACCAATCCTGTCGTATGAAGAACTTTCTATTGCTATATTCTGTAATACTAAGGCATACTCTAGGCAAAAGAAAGAATCCCCGCAGATCTTGTTCAAAAACTCCGCTTTTGAACAAGATCTGGTAACATCCCGGCGTTTCAAAACCTTGTAAATGCTCTATATTAATTAAGATAGCCATCTATTTCTAATACTGCTTTATGGATCATACATAGGTCGGCTTAATTGAAATAAGGAGAGTTGATGCTTGGATAGAATCATAATGAAACGCCTGCTCCGCGGCTTATGGGTTATCATTGCGGCCGTTCTGATCGCCGTTGCCATATACTTGCTGTTCCCGCTTTTGTACCCTTTTGCGATTGCCTGGATTATCGCCTATGCCATGAATCCTTTAGTGAAACTGCTTCAGCATCGAGCACGATTCCCCCGCTGGCTGGCTGTGACTCTTTCATTGATCCTTTATTTTGGAGCCATTGCGGTAGTACTGTCTGCGGCGATTACCCGCATGGTAAAAGAAGTCATTTCACTTACGACAAGCTTTGATCTTCATGTTGATGAGATCAAGGACACGTTTGTGCGCTGGACCCAGAATGACACCATTCAAAGTTTGACTGCGCAGATCAATGAATTTTACAAGGAAAATCCCAACTACCAGGAAACCATCAACAGCAATATTAGTAAAACAACTGAGACGGTGGGTACAGCCGTCACAGATCTGGTCACCGGATTTTTCAACATGATTCTGAGTCTGCTGACTTCCCTGCCGAACATGGGCGCGGTATTAATCGTTGTTCTGTTGTCTACATTCTTCATTAGCAAAAGTTGGACCAGGCACAACATCACCGTATCGGGATGGGTGCCCTCTTCCATTCGCAAGCCGATCTCCGATATATGGACTGACCTTAAGAAGGCCCTGTTCGGATACGCAAGAGCACAATTAATCATGATCTCGATTACAGCACTATTCGTTATGATTGGGCTGCTTATATTGCAAGTCAATTCAGCCTTCACCATCGCTCTGATGATTGGTTTGGTCGATCTGCTTCCTTATCTGGGTGTTGGCCTTGTCATGGTGCCTTGGGCAGCATACCTCTTTATGAATGGGGATCTGTATCTGGGTATTGGCATTAGTATTATCTATCTGATCTTACTGATCGCTCGTCAGATTATTGAACCAAAGGTACTTGCAAGCAGTGTTGGGCTCGACCCACTCGCCACGCTGGTTGGCATGTTTGTGGGTTTGAAGTTGTTCGGTGTTCTGGGCTTGATCATTGGCCCTGTCAGTCTCGTGATTCTCGATGCGTTCAATCGGGCTAACGTATTACGCGACCTCAGAACGTATATCATCAACGGACGTGTCCGATGAGGCATCATCTTATGACACAGGAAAAATAGAAAAGGCTTCGTTCAACAGAAATTATCTGCTGAGCGGAGCCTTTTCCATTATGCATAACAACTGGTGCTTCATTTCGGACGACGATAAAACGTAATTTTTCCACTTTTCATTTTTTTCTCCAGCCACCCCAGGAAGAACAGACGGTAAACCGGACGTGTTAATGGAAATATTAGTGTAAACCCGATCAGATCCGTTACAAAACCTGGAATCAAGAGCAGGAAACCACCGACAAAAATAAAAAGACCATCGACCATTTTTCTTCCAGGTACCTTGCCACGCTCCATCTCGGATTTGGCGTCCACAAGTACTTTTCGCCCTTCAAACTGCAACATTGCTATACCAATCAAGGACGTGAGAATCATGAGAAGCAATGTCTTTCCGGCTCCGATCCAGTCACTCATCAGAATAAAACCAAATAATTCAATCACCGGAATGATTAAGAGTAAAGCCCACATCCATTTTCGCATTGACGTATTACCCCTTTCCCAAAAGCCACACCTTTTCAAGCGCGCTGTATAGCTCAGAGGCTGCCTTATCCAGCCGAACCGGCTTCCAGTCCCCATTCACCCATACATGCTGGGTAGAGCCTGTAACTAGGCGTTCACCTGGAAGTGATTCATCAGCTAACCATACCCGTTCTCCAATCGCCATATGCTCATCAGGTTCTTCAGACATGCGTCTTACGTCATACTCATAATTCAGTCGCAGACCACTAAATGCAGCAATACGGGTGAAAATGATAATCTCATCATCATATCGGGCAGGCTTGTGATACTTCACATCCAGTCCGGTTACGGGAAGCAGTAACCCCTGTTCCTCCATTTTACGATATGTATACCCCATTTGGCGAATCATCTCAGTTCGACCGATTTCAAACCAATTCAAATAGTTCGCGTGGTAGACCACGCCCATCTGGTCACTTTCTTGATAGCGTACACGAAGACGTGCCGCATACCAGCTGCCGTTGCTCTGTTCTCGCACGTTATCGGCCTCCTTCGTTCTGTCATTCATACGTGTTACTTCGTTGTAAAGTGTCAAGAAGATGGAAAAAAAGCAACGGGACAATAAAGCCCCATTGCTTCTTTCCTGTTGCTTCTCCATCCAAGACGCTATTAAGCGTTGTTTGGAATTTGGCTTACTTTAATCAGGTTGGTAGAACCGGAACGACCCAAAGGTACACCTGCTGTGATCACAACCAGGTCTCCTTCTTTAACAAGTCCGGATTTTACGCCGCCTTCAATTGCGTTTTCGAACAAAGCATCCGTCGAATCAACCAGTCTTCCTTTGACAGGAGTTACACCCCAAGCCAGAGCCAAACGACGGGAAGTTCTATCTTCCGTAGTCACAGCGATGATTGGAGATTCTGGACGATACTTGGAAATCATGCGTGCAGTGTGTCCTGATTCAGTTGAAGTGATGATCGCTTTTGCGTTCAAATCTTGAGCTGAGAGGGCAACCGATTGGCTGATTGCTTCTGTAACTGTTGTTTGTTGAGCAACACGTTGTTTCAGGTACAACTCTTGGTAAGGCAGAGCAGATTCTGCTTTTTCAGCAATACGGGACATGGTCAGAACAGATTCAACTGGGTATTTACCCGCAGCTGTCTCACCAGACAACATGATTGCGTCCGTACCATCGAAGATTGCATTTGCCACGTCACTTGCTTCCGCACGTGTTGGACGTGGGTTACGCTGCATGGAATCCAACATTTGTGTAGCTGTGATAACCGGTTTACCTGCAACGTTACATTTTTCGATCATGCGTTTTTGTACCAAAGGTACTTCTTCCGCAGGAATCTCAACACCCAGGTCTCCACGAGCAACCATCAGGCCGTCAGACACTTCAAGGATTTCGTCGAGGTTATCAACACCTTGTTGGTTTTCGATTTTGGAGATGATTTGGATATGTCCAGCATTGTGTTTTTCAAGCAGTTCACGAATCTCAAGTACGTCACTTGCTTTACGTACAAAAGAAGCTGCGATGAAATCGACACCTTGTTCGATACCAAATACGATATCGTTAGCGTCTTTTTCGGTGATACCCGGCAGAGAAATGGCAACGCCCGGAACGTTAACACCTTTTTTGCTTTTGATCGATCCGCCGTTAACGATACGGCATTTGATCTCGGTGCCTTGTACTTCCACCACGGTCAGTCCGATCAGACCGTCGTCGATCAGAATTGTAGATCCCGGTTCAACATCATTCGGAAGATCTGTATACGTAATGGAAAGACGTTCTTTGGTGCCCAGAATTTCTTCTGTTGTCAAAGTGATGTACTCGTCTTGAACCAATTCGATCGGTTCAACTTCGAGTTTACCTGTCCGAATTTCCGGTCCTTTGGTGTCCAGCAGGATCGCTACTGTTTTGTTCAACTCTTCGCATGCTTGGCGAATCGCAATGATCCGTCCGCCGTGCTCATCGAAATCACCGTGGGAGAAGTTCAGACGGGCCACATTCATACCGGCCATAATCAATTTTTTGGTGTTCTCCAGAGATTCACTGGATGGACCAATGGTACATACAATTTTCGTTTTACGCATTTTGGGTTTCCTCCGATTTTAAAGGTATTACTCTTTATCTATTTTTCTTTTTCCAACTATTAAATTTACTATACTTTTGCTCATTTGTATAGGAAATTCGTCACATTATTCAGCATTTCCCGACAAATTACTCGCAACATCGACTTCTACAAGCTCTTGAGGGGCTTCAATGGAGGCTTGAGGTTCAATCGTGACCGATCCAATTTTACGGAATTTCTCATAACGATCCTGTTTCAGCTGATCCCCGCTCCAACCCTTCATCTCGTCGAGATGACGGACCAAAGCTTCACTGATGAAAGCAGCAGACGCTTCATAATCCCGATGAGCACCGCCGCGTGGCTCAGGGACAATCTCTTCAATGACTTCCATCTCCAGCAAGTCTTTGGCTGTTATTTTCATGGCTTCAGCCGCCTGATCTGCCTTGGATGCATCCTTCCAAAGAATCGAAGCAGCTCCGTTTGGAGAGATTGCAGAATAGATCGCATGTTCCAGCATCAACACACGATTACCCACAGCCATAGCGAGGGCACCGCCGCTTCCACCTTCGCCGATGACCACAACAATAACAGGAACCGATAGCTTCGCCATTTCCATGAGGTTGCGAGCAATCGCTTCCGATTGACCTCTCTCTTCTGCAGTATTACCCGGATATGCCCCTTTAGTATCAATAAACGTAATAATAGGACGACCAAATTTGTTCGCTTGTTTCATCAGACGAAGTCCTTTTCGGAAACCTTCTGGATGAGCGCTGCCGAAAAAGCGGGCGATATTATCCTTCGTGTCTTTCCCCCGCTGTTGTCCGATTACCGTTACTGTCTTTCCATTCAACTTGGCAAGTCCGCCAACAACCGCAAGATCGTCTCCGAACATGCGATCACCGTGCAGCTCAATGAAGTCCGTAAATATCAGCTGGATCAGATCCAGCGCCGTTGGGCGCTGCTGATGACGGGCCAGATGCATCTTCTGAGCTGCTGTTATGCCAGTGTAGATCTCTTCTTCAAGTCTATGGTAACGTTCTTCCAGGCGGGCAATCTCGTCCGTGAAGTCGATGCCTTTTTCCTGTCCAAACTGTACGAGTTCATCAATCTTTTTGCGCATCTCAACCAGAGGCGCTTCATATGGCAACTCACCCGCCATTTAGACCCCTCCTTTTTCACTATGCATATCCAGAAGCTTACCAAGAGTGGTCCGTAGTTCTTTCCGGTGCACAACCATGTCCAACTGACCATGTTGCATATTAAATTCAGCCGTCTGGAAATCATCAGGTAACTTCTGACGGATCGTCTGTTCGATAACGATTCTGCCGGCAAAACCAAATACAGCGCCAGGTTCGGCAATATTAATATCGCCCAGGCTCGCAAAACTTGCCGAGACTCCACCTGTCGTTGGGTCCGTAATGACCGAAATGTACAGCCCGCCCTGTTCATCCAAACGGGATAAAGCTGCGCTTGTTTTGGCC
The DNA here is from genome assembly GCF_984798905.1 of Paenibacillus sp. SRL342. Taxonomy (NCBI): domain Bacteria; kingdom Bacillati; phylum Bacillota; class Bacilli; order Caryophanales; family Paenibacillaceae; genus Paenibacillus; species Paenibacillus sp. SRL342. The sequence continues at coordinate 2,125,456 of NZ_OZ481790.1, read as the reverse complement.
ATTTGCATGAGGCTGAGAATACTCTCTTGCATCCGGGCACCACCTGATGTAGAGAAAATAATCAATGGTAACCGTTTCTCTGTTGCATGCTCAACGGCACGGGTAATTTTCTCCCCCACAACAGAACCCATGCTTCCTGTGAAGAAATCAAAGCTCATGACAGCCACAACTACAGGCAGGCCATCAATAGTTCCTTCCCCTGTAATTACCGCTTCCTTCAGGCCCGATTTCAGACGCTGTTGTTCCAATTTGTTGCTATATCCAGGAAAGCCAAGTGGATCAACCGATATCATATCAGCATCAAATTCAACAAATCCTTGATCATCAAGTACCATAGCAATGCGCTCCATAGCGTTAAGACGCATATGGTAACCGCAGGCAGGACATACTTTCAGATTTTTCTCCAATTCCTTGCTATATTGAATGGTGCCGCATTTGCTGCACTTGTTCATAAGCCCTTCAGGTATTTCACGTTTTGGGCGTTCTAGGACTTCCTGGCCTTCGCCGGGAAGTGCACGCTCGGAAGGTATGGTAGCGTACTTCCGTTTCTTCTGGAATATATCTTTGAACACAACTACACCTCTCCAGCCGTTGATTTGATGGCCGCAACCTGCAGAGCGCTGCTTGTGGCAGCTTCATCCGCGTGCTACGGTAAACCGCTTACGACCCACACGCTGCCCTGGGCCTTGTCCAGCATTCACAACAAAAAAATCCGCCGGTACAGGGCAAGGATCAGCGGCTTCTGTCAGCACGATTGATGTTACCTGCAAAAACCGAAAGATTGTTGCGCCGATGTTTGAATCTATCTTGGTAGGGTCTCCGGTAGCAACCAGGTCGGTCCTTGTCCTAACAAAAAAAGAAGGAAGGACAGCAGCATACAATACATGCAAGTCGATTCCTCTCTCCGCTTACGCGATTAGTCCCTTATGTACCGATGGTACTTCTTCATCTGCCAAGGCACGTCGATGTCGAACATATCAGGAATGCAGAATGGAATTCAACACTTCCTGGACCTCTTCCAATTCCCCAGAAGGGACGCGAATCTCAAATTGCTGCTTGGATAAACTGATGGGACGGGTCTGTACCAGAAAACCTTCTTCCGAAAGCTTGGTCTTGATCTTGTCCGCAACCTTTGCTGTCGGTGCAATGTAAATCACCGTCCACATGCCTTGTCCGCCCCCTAAGCTAATGTTCAGAGCCCGTATATTGGACTAATGATAACATACCTCACTTTTTTTCTGCAAGAAAGGGTTCGGGACCTTTGGGGAGAATTTGGGATCATGAGGGACATTAGTCCCCCACGAATAACTCATATGGTTGACGAAATCTTCTTGTTCCTACCTCTTCCATAAACAGCCACAAGCTTATCAGGGCAGCGTCAGCCGCCCTTGTAGACCTTCATATGAGCCATTAGATTAACCATAACAGGCAAGCATGGAAATACAGGAGGTTAAAGGTCTGAGGGGTATTTTTTGGCTTTAATATTTTTGTGTGCAATCCGGGCAGAAGCCGCAGCGGCCACCCCTGCGACCAGATCATCCAAAAAGACATGAATGGCTGTTGTGTGTTCGTTCAAATCATGAATTACACCTATTTTTTCTTTATCCAGGTAACCAAAGCTGGTTAAACCGATCATACCATACACATGAGTAATGCCGAGGGCCAGAGTCTCGTCCACTCCATACAGGGATTCATCCGCTTCCATAATAGCCTGTAACGGTTGGGGCAAGAGTTTTTTCTCCGCAAGTTCGTCGAGAGCAATACCCGTATAGAGCGTATATTGCACCTCTCGTTTCTGCAGAACGGATTTCACGCTGGTTACACAGTCGTCCAAGGTCAGTTCGGGGTGGTACCCTTTTTGCAGACGGTATACAATTGCTGCGATTGCATCAATCTGTACACCCCGCCGGGCCAGCATGGCTTCTACGATTTCATATGACATATCTCGACCTCCCGCATCAATCCCCCGAGGACCGCGAGGTCCTTCGGTGTTCTCAAGTGTATGCAGCAACCTGTTAAAATGTTCATAAAATGTGCGGATGGTTAAGACCAGTCGCACCCAGGACATGTTGCAGGTTTGTACATTCCGCTCTGGTCTGTAGCTGGCCTATAACAAGTCTGTCATTCATCTGTTTAAACCCTGTCGTCAGGGAACCTCGCTAAAATAATCACAAAAAAACCTGTTCAGCATTGAGCCAAACAGGTTTCATACTATGGATAAGTGCTATCACTTATGGGACAGCCTCTTATTTAATTTTGACTGTGCCTTCACCCAGCATTTTCTCCATCTCGGAGAACAAGGTTGGTGATGGCTTAATCCGGTAGGCATCACTCAGCGCAAGCAGCTTCTGCTGCTGCTCATAGAAGAGCACTGTCGCCACAGGTCCGGGATGCTCCTGAAGCAGCTGCTTCAGACGTGACAGAAGCTCAGGCTTCTCCGCATGCGGGGCAATCTTCACGAACACCCGCTGCTCCACGGCCCGCGGTTCGCGGCTCTGCGCCGGGCTGCCTGCCGCTTCTGCGGCACCGCCAGGCCGGGAAGCCGCCGCCGTGGCTGCGCCCATGCCCGCCGCATCGCTGCGCGTCGCTGCCGAGCCGTGGCTCCCGCTGCTACGCGCAGCCGAAGCATCCCCGCCTGCGCTGCTGCGCTGCGCTTCGGCTCCTGCGCCCGCTGGCCGCCGCGACGAAGCCGCCTGCGCCGGGCGCGAAGAGCTGCCGCTGCCGGGCTTGCCGCGCCGGGCGCGGCTGCGCAGCTGCTGCTCCAGTGCCGCCGGTGACAACGGCACCACTTCCTCAGCCAGCAGCTTAAACCCTTCGTCCTGCTGCTGCACTTTGGCACGCACGATGAGCAGTTCACCTTTCCCGACATGTTGCTGGCTTCGCCGCCATACCTCGGGAAAGAGAACCACTTCACAGCGTTCGATCTGGTCTTCCAGCTCCATGAACGCCATAGCCTTGCCCTGTTTCGTCGTGATCGACTTCACGGACACAACCATACCCGCGGCGACGGTCATCGTGTCGTCTGCCGCCTCGGTCAGCTCCATGATCCGGTCAGCCCCACTCGATTCCAGCACATCTTCATAGTCATCCAGCGGATGCCCGGAGAGATACAAACCTAACAACTCACGCTCCAGCTCCAGTTGCTGCCCTGAGGAATAAGGAGGAATATCCGGATACTCAATCTCCCAGTTTGGCGTCTCAACAAAGTCGAACAATTGAATCTGCAGATCCTCGCGTTCCTTGCGCCATTTCAGAGCCGCTTCAACAGTCTCATCCAGCATCGCGAGCAATTGAGCCCGGTGCCCAGGTAATGTATCAAAAGCTCCGGCCTGGATCAGCGATTCAATCACACGTTTGTTGCATACACGCAGATCCACACGACGACAAAAATCGAGCAAACTGTCGAACGGTCTCTCCTGCCTTACGATCATAATGCTTTCCATTGCCTGGGTACCGACATTTTTCACAGCGGCCAGACCAAATCGTATTGCGCCCGTTAATTTTTCCTCATCCGGATTATCATTAGACACTGCAACGTTCTTCTCTGCTGAGGAGAGTTCCCCTTGCTCCGCGCGCGAGGAAGACGCCTCTTGTCCCTCGTCATTACCATTTTCCATTGAAGAAGCCGTCACCAATCCAGGTTCCTTCCGGTTGTCGGATGTCTCAGGCATGGATGTTGCTGCCTGCCACTCATATTTACCACTGTCCTCTTCGGGTCCAGGACCGGGATCATCCGGCAGAGGTGCTTCACCATATTCGGCTTGTCCCGAATGCCCATCATGCTCATGAACGCGATCTTCCCTGAAGGAACTCTCGTTACCGTTCGTGGCATGTTCTTCGGCAGGGCTTCCGGCGTCACTCTCTGCATCTGCTCCCGCAGTCTGCCGCAATACATTGCTCTGATTCCCAGCTCCTGCGCTGCCGGATGGCACAAATACAGGTGTGAACAGAATACCACTCTCATTCACATCCGGCGGAAGCACCTCCATGTCCATACGTCGACATTCCACCACGTACTCTGCCACTTTCCGATGACTGCCCATTACGGCTGTTAACATGGATGCCATAAAATGAACCGGATAATGCGCCTTCAGATACGCTGTCTGGAACGCAAGCACACCATATGCCGCGGCATGAGCCCGCGGGAAGCCATAGTTGGCAAACTTGACGATCATATCATAGACCAGGTCTGCCTCTTCTTCGCTATACCCTTGTTTCAGGCTGCCTTGTACAAAGTGTCCACGCTCCAGATCCAGCACTTCCCGTTTCTTCTTGGAGACCGCTCTGCGAAGCAAATCTGCCTCACCCAGCGAGAAACCGGCCATCCGAGAGGCTATCTGCATGATCTGCTCCTGATACACGATGATGCCGTACGTATCTTTCAGGATAGGCTCCAGATCCACATGGGGGTAATCCACTTCAATCTGTCCATGCTTGCCCTGAATGTATTTGGATATGAACTCCATCGGGCCCGGACGGTACAAGGCAAGTACAGAGATTACATCTTCAAAACCACTTGGCTTCATCTCTTTCAGCACACGGCGTACCCCGGCAGACTCCAGTTGGAATATGCCCATCGTGTCCCCTCGCCCAAGCATCTCGTACGTTAACGGATCATCATCGGGAATAAGACGGAAGTCCGGAATTTCTCCATGTTCCCCAATCCAGCGCACACAACGCTCAATGATCGAGAGGGTACGCAGACCAAGAAAGTCCATTTTAAGCAGACCAATAGACTCCAGGTTTTCCATGGAATACTGGGTTAATGCTGTCCCTTCACTGCCCTCCTGAAGTGGCACCACATCGGTTAGCGGGTCACGGGATATAACCACTCCCGCTGCATGCGTCGAAGCATGGCGTGGCATACCTTCTACCTTCATCGCCATATCCAGCAGCTCACGTGTCTTAGGCTTGGTTTCATACAGCGCCTTCAGTTCAGGTGTAGCTTCCATGGCCCGCTCAATGTTAATGCCAAGCTGCGCCGGAATCAGCTTTGCAGCCTTGTCCACTTCACCATAAGGCACATTCAGTGCCCGTCCAACATCACGTACGGCTGCACGGGCAGCCATCGTTCCAAACGTAATAATCTGGGCGACATGGGCTTTGCCATATTTATGCGCGACATAATCAATGACTTCATCTCGCCGTTCATCGCTGAAGTCAATATCAATATCCGGCATGGAGATCCGCTCCGGATTCAGGAATCGTTCGAAGAGCAGGTTGTATTTCATCGGATCAACATCGGTAATATGCAAAGTGTACGCTACAAGACTACCTGCCGAGGAGCCACGGCCTGGTCCAGTAACAATGCCTTGTTTATGCGCATAGGCGATAAAATCCCAAACAATCAGGAAATAATCCGAGAATCCCATGCTGTCGATTATACCCAGCTCATACGCTAATCGTTGTTCGAGTTCGGATCGAAGCTCCGCATCTGTCCAACGTGTGGACTGCGCATAACGCTCCTCCATTCCTTCTTCGCACAGCTGACGCAGATACGCCGAAGGGCTGAGTCCATCGGGAAGTGGTCTGTATTCCGGCAAAATCGATTTGCCGAATTCCAGCTTCAACTCACAGGACTCCGCAATGCGGACGGTGTTCGCCAGAGCTTCGGGTACATGAGGAAACAAACGAGCCATCTCTTCTTCACTTTTCAGATAGAGCTGATTGGTTCCAATCCGAAGCCGAGTCTCATCATCCACGGTCTTGCCCGTTCCGATACAGATCAGCACATCCTGAAGCTCAGCATCCTCTTCCGACAGATAATGTGCATCATTGGTCGCTACAAGCGGAATCTCAAGCTCGGCAGCCAGTTTGATCAATTGCGGATTTACCCTTTTTTGCTCGGAAAGCCCGTGATCCTGAAGTTCCAGATAGAAATCGGCACCAAAGATATTTTTGTAGCGTAACGCGGCACGTCTTGCCTCTTCTTCTCGCCCATGCAGCAGATGCTGTGGTACTTCACCACCCAGACATGCGCTTAGACAGATAATGCCCTTGTGATGGGCAGCCAGACTTTCCATATCTACACGGGGTTTGTAATGAAAACCTTCGAGATGTCCAATGGAGCACAATTTCATCAGATTACGGTAACCCGTCATATTTTTGGCCAGCAAAATCAAATGATGAATCGGTTGATCCTTGCGGCTTCCCCGCTCTTTGCGGGACCCTGCTGTCATGTATGCCTCGCACCCTATAATCGGCTTGATGCCTCTCTCCATACATGCTTTATAAAAAGGAATTGCACCATACATCACGCCATGGTCGGTCAGCGCAAGTGTCGTCATTCCGAGATCTGCAGCCTTATTCACGAGATCCGGAATACGCGCAGCGCCGTCCAGCAAACTGTATTCGCTGTGAACGTGCAAATGCACAAAAGAACTCATGTTTTTTTCTTCCTTTCGCCGCAGATAGTCGCAGCATCGATCTTCTGATCCGTCTGCTACCCTATCTATCTCATATATATATGAATTAAATAAAAAAAAAAAATGGAATCTCCTATTAAAATTCGTGACAACCTCATAAAAAGGAGACTTTATTATTCTATTTTATCATAACGTTCGGGGGCACGCCCATACAATAGAAGTACAAGCCGCTCCCCCTGTGACAGACCGAAGACAGGAGGTGTGCTGCTAGGTCTGAAAGGGGTGTTGCCAGTGAGCACATTTTTGTCCAAAGCCATTCTTGATTTCTTTATTGCGTTTGGAATCGTGCTGGGCGGCGCGATGATCGGAGGTATTGGAGCAGTGATTTCACTTCAGCCTCCGACACAGACGATGCTCGATATTTCCGGGAAAATAAAGATATGGGCACTCGCAGCCGCTGTCGGCGGCACAATAGATCCCATGCGTGTCATCGAGAGCAATTTCCTGGATGGTAACCTGTCTCCGGCGGTCAAACAAATTCTGTATTTGATCTCTGCTTTTATGGGCGCACATATGGGAACCGAGCTGGTGAAATGGGTGTGCGGCGGAGGCCGGAGCTAATATGAGACAGGAACAGCGTTCATGAGAATTCCGCCATTTTCCCGTTACCGCCCGCTGATGCGAATGACCGCTGTGTTTGTTCTGGGAATGATCGCTGGATGTGTCGTCTACAACGGTGTATTTCACCTGAGTTACAATGCGTTATGGCTGAACAATCAGGAGCTGCAGCTTCAGCTGCATCAGAATGAGGAGGATATCAAAACGCTGAAAAAATACAGTAAACGCCAAACCGTTATCAAGGAAATCAAGGTCCGTGCAGAAGAATCGGATAAGGGGCCAGACGAAGCTTCTCTGAAAGTGATGTTACAGAAACTCGGAGACGAACTTGAGGTACTTCGGGGCAGAGATGTATTCAACATCGATGAGTATAGCAAAATGACGCGAATCATGCTGAATCAGAAAGTCTACTCGGTCAGGGAAAAGGAGTACACCGTTCAGGTCAAAACGATGCTGGTTATGGAAGGCGTACTGCAAGTTTGGGTACAGATTCGCATGCACGTTCCTGCGTAACAGCAAAAAACTGCCCTTGTCTGCATCTCTGCATGGTACAATAAGGGCAGTAAATGCTTTCCAGAAAAGGAGCTGCGTCTTTGTGTTCATTGATGTACTCAAATATGCTCTAATCGCCATCTTTGCTGTTGCCATGGTTTTTGCAGCGTTGAACAGCATTCGTTCACACAGAAGTTCAGATGCTACCAGCGCCGGTCTGTACCGTTCGTGGACAAATATCTGGATGGGTGGCATGCTTGTCGTGCTTGCACTGATTCTGATGTTTGTCTTCACGGGTTCCACTTTATCCGTGATTGTGGAAGCGCTATTTCTGATTATGGGTGCGTATAATGTATTTGCCGGAATACGTAACCGCAGTTATTATGCGCGGCTTCAACAACGGTCCAATAAGGGATCAGGTAAAACCTCCGGACAATCTGCATGATCCGTTGCAGCGCTATCATTGTGTCTGCAAAAAGAGAGTACTTCCCCTTCGTTAAGCGAAGCCAGAACCGCGCGACAGCGCAACCCGGCAGAGCTTATTGGTCAGGGAGTACTCTCTTTGTCTATGCCCGAGGCAACGTACCCTGCTAGGCATGGTCAATCGACTGCAATGTCATTACCGCTTTGCATACCACACTGCCTTCACGGGTAACCACAATGTCCATTTTGCAGGTTCGACGGCTGGTTTCCAGAATTAACGGTCGAACCAGGATCTGATCCTCAATCTGTACCGGTCGAACAAAATACGTCGTTACATTATCGACCACATGGTCGTTCCCTGTAACATCCCACGCTGCCCGCCGGCCAGCCTGTGTCATCACATTCAACAGAACACCTTCGGAGATCGTACCCAGATCCGTTGCCATCTGAGGAATGATGAATCCGTGGAATAACAATTCGTTCTGTTCACCGCGCTCCTCAGCAAACCCGTTCCAGATCAGATGATCAAACGTCTCTCCCAGTTGTGGCTGCTTCTGTGCATCCCGCATGGCCTGAAGCACTTCCTTGCGTGTGACGGACGCAATCAGTTTGCGGTTCCGATCCACGATTGGCAGAAAATCGATGCCTTCCCAGGTCATAATCTGGGCAGCAGAAGCAAGAGATGTCTGCAATGAAGCCGTAATCGGGCGGCGTATCACACATTTCTCAATACTTTGATCTTCTTTCAGCTCACTGACATCCTTCAGACTCACAATCCCGATGACCCGGTTCCATTCATCCACCACCGGGAAGCGATGTTCACCCGTCTCCGACACCAGCATATGAAAATCTGCGGCTGAACTGGTCACCTTCAATACCTGCAAGCGAGGTTTCTGACCAATGATATCCTCAACAAGCATAATTTTTTTCTTAATCAGCCGATCGAAGATCGCACGGTTAATCATTGAAGCCACTGTGAATGTATCATGTCTGGAAGAGATAATGGGTAGCCCAAGCTCGTCAGCCATAATTCTTACTTCACGACTTGTCCCAAAACCACCCGTAATCAACACGCCCGCTCCCTGTTCGAGGGCAAGCGAGTGAGCATCTTCACGGTTACCTACAATCAGCAGACTCCCAGCGTCAATATAACGGGCCATTGCCTGTTCTTTCATCGCACCAATCACATACTTGTGCAGCGGTTTGGTGAGACCTTCGTTCCCCCCCAGCACATGGCCCTCCACAATGGTCACAACATCAGCAAAGGTCAACTGTTCCGACATGCCCCGAGGTCTCTTCTCGATCCGCACCGTTCCAATTCGTTCCTTGGTCACGACCAGCCCGAAGTTCTCCGCCTCTTTCACCGCACGATATGCTGTCCCTTCACTTACACCCAGCTCCCGCGCAAGTCCACGTACTGATATTTTGCTGCCAACCTTCAGTTGTTCAATATGTTGAAGTAACTGTTCATGCTTCGTTACGTTCTCTTCCTGTCCGTCCAACTGTACCACCCCCGAAGATGCATCTGTACTATACTGTACCTATTATAACACGACGTCAGGAAAATAACCCCACTTCCTATCCCATTCTTATTGGGAAATGGGCTGCTTGAATTCAATCTTCTGATTATTCCCTGATCCTTGTATATAACAAAAAGACCGGCCCCTTATGTGCAAGGGAATCCGGTCTTGTTCCAGAGGCAGAACCAACGCTGTTGGCCCTGGCATACGGATTGTAATTCTATCCTTTATACAGACTCGCTCCGCTCCTGCTTGTCCAGCAGTTTCATCTCCCACTGCCGCAGCTTCGCCCGACGAACGGCTTCCAGCGCACGCTTCTTCTCTTCATCCACACCAAGAATAAAATGCAGATGTGCGCCAACGATTAATAAGGAGAACAGCACCCATACGATGCCAAAAATATTAACCCAGTCCATTCCTCCAGCAAAGGAAATCCGCGGCAGTGCTATGACCAGCATCGACAACGCAATAAGCAGATAGATTACATGTTTTGCTTTTTTCAACCTTTTCACCATTCACAGCTCCTTCGTTCTTGATCGACTCTATATGTCTAGTCTATGAACGATAAGGAGCCAATATGAAAGGTTCAGGTAAAAAAACAAGACAACCTTTTTGAACTACCTTTTTTACGCTTCAGCGCCACCGTACAGATGACCCAGACTGTCAGCAATAATTTTATTCACGTCTTCAATGATGACACTGAGGCGACGCTCCGCGTCAAACAAGCGACGGATATTCAGATTCAAGCTCAGTACCTCAAACAATTTTTCCATTTTCTCCATCTCATCCGGAGCTGGCATATCCCCGCTCATCATACGTTGTTGCAGTTCCATTTGTTGATCACGGAAGTTATCCAGCATTGCTTTTGCATCCGGATCAGCTTCAATCAGCTTCATCGCGGAAGTAATCTCTTCCACCTCGCTGCTTTCTCTCAGTGCTTTGGCCAAATCATTGGCTTTGTCATAAATGTTCACTATTATTCCTCCTCAGATTGGTTTGTTCATCCGTGCTAATACACGCTTTTCTTCGCTGTCAAACAAGGACGATCTGAAACAGGCCATCCATAACCTGCCTCGAAATCAAATGCATTTAATCCATATGGGTCAATCACCAAGGGTTATATGTCCTCATATGATGAAGCACATGCCATGTTCAGATGCCGTTCAACTTCGAGATCAGACATCAAGTTGCCGCCCGGAAGGAGATCCGTGATGTCCACTAAAAAAGTAACGATTCAGGTTACCGGCTCGGGCATCCTGCAGGACGACGTCATCATGCTGGGCGAAGGGGTGCTTAAGGCACTTAAAATCCCTTCAGGAAGGCCGCTTCAGCTGCAATTTGGATCTTTCCGTCGCGAAGTCACTGTTATTCCGGTACCAAGGTATGACGGGCTGCGCATCAATCAGACAGTTGCCAGCAAGACCGGTCTCGTTCCACGTTCGGTTCTGAGGGTATCCTATCGTTCAGCCAGCCGTACGCTTCGTCTTGGACCCTACATCAGTGTACTGGTTAGCCAGGATTATCCCGATCAGCCCGATCGGCCCTTTGGCTCCATCACGATGTTCTGTCAAGAACTGGTGAACGCCTGCCGTAAGCAAGGCGCCTATGTATCCTTTTTCACACCGGAGGATATTGGAGCGGTAACGGGTTATATGAAAGGCTGGGTGTATGATGACGGCTGGAAAAAGACTGTTCTGCCTGTAGCAGACGTCGTCAATAACCGGCTAACGTCCCGCAAGCTTGAGAACAAACCTAGCGTACAGCATTTTATGAAAGAAGTAAAATCGCTCTACGGCACGCAAACCTTCAATGAAAAGTTTCTGGACAAAAACGAAGTGTTTGACGCACTCAAGTCCATTTCAACGCTTAAACGAGTTCTTCCCGAGTCTCATTTACTCAAGACATCAGCCCTGCTCAAGACGATGTGCAATCGACATCCGGTTGTATTTCTGAAGCCCGTACGCGGCTCTTTGGGTAAAGGGATCATCCGGGTCTCACGTCAGACGGACGGAAGCTTCCTGACTCTGGCGACTGGCGTCGGGGGCACCCGGAAACAAACGTATACTTCTCTGGATAAACTGTATGCCAGTATGTCTGGGAAAATGAAAACAACGCGTTATCAGATCCAACAAGGGCTGACTCTCATTGACAACAGTGGCAGACCCGTGGATTTCCGTGCGCTCGTGCAAAAGAACCGTACAGGTAAATGGAGTGTAACCTCCATCGTCGCCCGGATTGCAGGCGGGAGTCACTACGTATCCAATCTGGCACGGGGTGGAAGTCTCAGCACCGTCAAGGATGCTGTTGCCAAAACACAGTTATCTGGATCAGCCAAAGCTTCCGCTTATGCAGGATTGCACACCGCAGCACTGGATATCGCAAAGGGGATTGAGAGTGCCATCCCTGCTCATTTTGGTGAACTTGGTATTGATCTGGCTCTGGACACCACTGGGCGCGTATGGCTGCTCGAAGTCAACTCCAAACCATCCAAGAATGATAATACACCACTGAGTGAGAGCAAGATCCGCCCTTCCGTCAAAGCCATGCTTGAATATTCTACGTACCTGGCGGGTTTTTGAAAAGTTATTCCCTACTGGAAACAAATCTGATAGAGGAGAGGTGCAGCGTAATGTTTCCATCATCTCAGACCAAGACACTGGCCATTCTGGTACGTGCAACCGAAGGCTCACCTCCCTTTACAGATGAACTTTTCTGTCGTCGTCTCAGTGTGGGGAGCATGCGATACGCCCTTCAGATTATTGTGATCCCGATATCAAATGATGCAGTCCATCTCCCTCTTCAATGGGGATATGTCTATCATCAAGGGAAGTGGAATTCGGTACCTGTTCCTGCAGTCGATCTCATTATGGATCGTTGTCTTCGCCCGATCTCCAGGTACGTCAGACAACAGCTTAAGGAATGGATACCAACCAACGGCACAGATCAACACCGTTATTGGTCTGCTTCCCTTCCAGGAAAATGGGAGGTACATCGTGTGTTGTCCCGAAATCCTGAATTGAGGTCACAACTTGCTCCCACAACCCGGATCGGATCACATATTCCTTGGGAAACATGGCTGGACCGTTGGCCCAGAGGACTGTTCTTCAAACCGGTATCCGGGACTCATGGCAAAAATACCTTTCGCCTGTCTCGGGGAACGACTCCATCAACATGGATCGTGGAGGGGCGTAACGAGGACAATGAACCCTTTTTTCTTACATTCAACCATACCCAGGCTGTATCTTCCTGGCTAGCATTACATCAGGCTGAGCGTAAGATGATCGTGCAGCCATATCTGGAGCTTAGCCATCATGGAAGAGCATTCGACATACGGGCTCTAATGCAAAAGAATGGGCAAGGTCGCTGGACGCTTACCGGATATATGGTACGGGAAGGACCCGAAGGTTCACTCACGTCCAATCTTCACGGTGGGGGTAAAGCATATCCTGCCCACGCATATCTGCTCCAGCGATATGGAACGATTCGCACAGAAACTCTGCTGAAGAGCATCCGGCAGACTGCTACTCTTATCCCCACCCTGCTGGAAAGCCGTTTCGGCAGGTTAGCCGAATTGGGGCTTGATTTCGGAGCAGATGCAGAGGGCCAACTCTGGCTAATTGAAGTCAACTCCAAACCAGGCCGCACCTCATTTGCAGAAGCGGGCGACCGACGCATGCATACTCTGACTTATACCCGGCCGCTTGCCTATGCCCGTTATCTGTTGCAACAACATGTTCTCACGGACGTCATTCGTCCAATGAAATTGCCGAATACATCCAGCAAAGCTGGCCTGAAACCCATCCCGATTCACGGCGGCTGAGGCCCGCAGCGCCCGCTTGCCATGGAGCCCAAGGATCTTTTCAGGATAGGAGGATAAATCATGAGTTTGACCTTTTGCAATCTGCATTTCACCAAGCAACCGGATAAAGTGGTTTATGTATCCAACGCTTTAATGAAGAGCCTCAACCTGTCCGGCAAAAAAACGGTGCACCTTCGCTTCGGGCGTGACCGGGTACCTGCAACGATCAAACCAATCAAAAAAGCAGGTAAACATCTGTATCTCGCTTCAGGTATCCGTAATATGATGAACGTTCCGAAACGGGGCAGTATTTATCTCCGGAATTTGCAAAATGATGAGGTCCAGTTAGGTCCACTGATCGGCGTACTCTCTGATGGGCCTGCGACGAGCACGAATCCATTCGGTTCCCGTACTGGTTTCATCAAACAGTTACTCCGTGAAGGCAGCCGAAAATCCTATATTTATGCCTTTACTCCCCGGGATATCAATTGGCAGAATGAGACGGTATCCGGTTTTTTTCTGAATGATAACGGAAGCTTTACCCGCAAAACGGTACCTCTGCCCGATGTCGTCTACAACCGGTTACCAAGCCGTCGTTCAGATTTCTCACCAGCCATTAACCAACTGCGGGAACGATTTATTCGTCGGAAAATTCCGTTCTTCAATTGGAGCTTCTTCAACAAATCAGATATCTATACATTGCTGGAGAACGAACCAACAGCCGGAAGGTATATCCCTGAATCAATTACCAATCCGTCCGTTGAACAGATGAAGGAAATGTTGGAACGCCATCAGTTCGTCTACTATAAACCTACTGCCGGAAGTCTGGGGAACGGGATCTACCGCCTGACTTACTCGCCCAAACGTGGATATTTCGCACGTTATCGCAAAAAAGGCGGTAATGCACTCCTGCGTTTTGGGTCCTTCAACAGTCTGATGCGCATGCTTCAGGGAAGACATGGCAAACAGCTACGCGGATATGTCGTTCAGCAGGGAATACGTCTAATTGAGATTGATGAATGTCCAATTGATTTTCGTTTTCACATGCATAAAAATGGTAACAATCAATGGGTTGTTGTCGGAATTGGAGCCAAAAAGGCAGGACGTGGCAGCGTCACAACACACATCAAAAATGGCGGCTCCCTAATGACTCCTGAGCAGGCGCTCAGTCGCAACTTCGGCGATCGTGCGGGAGAAGTTCTTCAGCATGCCAAATCCGTCGCTATTACACTGGCCCAGGCGATTGAAACCCAGCACCAGCATCTGATTGGTGAGATTGGCTTTGATCTGGGCATTGATCAGGAGGAACATGTATGGATGTTCGAAGCGAACGCCAAACCCGGGCGCTCCATTTTCCGTCACCCTTCACTCCGGGTGGAGGGCAAATCGTCGGTGGAGCACATCTTGGAACACTGCCTGTATTTGAGCAAGTTCCGGAAGAAGGAAGAAATTTGATGAGCCTTCATGATGATTTCAAACCTGTCATTGCTGTTTTGACCATGCATGATAAACAGCGCATGTTCAGGGGAAATCATCAAAATTTTCAGGATATCTTACAGACAGGCGAAAGCATGGGATACGTGGTGTACATTGTAACTGTTCGGGATCTGAACGTGAGTGGTCCCACCGTGAAAGGATATACGTACAACAAGGGGAGTGGAAAGTGGGTTTCACAACCTTTCCCCCTTCCCCATGTTCTGTACAATCGTATTCCCAACCGGGAAGACGAAGGAAAACCTTCCGTACAGCGTAAAATTGACGAATGCATGCAATCCGGAATCGAACTGTATAACCCATTCTTTTTCAACAAATGGGATCTGTTCGAATGGCTGAAGAAGTCCAAATCGACTCAGCAACTGATCCCTTATACTCGGCGGATGCGAAGTGCTTCTTCTCTGGGTGCCGTTCTACGGGCGTATCCCTACCTGTACCTTAAGCCCGAGAGCGGCAAAGCTGGCAAAGGAATCATGATGCTTAAATTTCAGGAAAAAGAACGACTTCCCTACCGACTCAAAATACAAACCACACGTAAAAGCACGACCTATAAAGCAGCTACACTTGCCAAGTTATGGGCACGAATTCGCAAAGAAACCGGACTTACGCCCTATATCATGCAACAAGGCATTGAATTGGCATCCTCTCGTAAACGCCCCTTCGATTTGCGTGTTCTTGTACAAAAGAACACCAAGGGCCAATGGAGCGTAACCGGTGTAGGAGCGAGACTTGCTGGCTCCCGCAGCATTACAACGCATGTGCCGCGCGGCGGGAGCGTAGAAGACCCTGAGAAGCTGCTGACCGAGCTTTTTGGCGAAGAAATGTCAACAACCCTGATGAAACGTGTGAAATCCACTTCATTAATGATCGCAAGACAGGTAGAACGGGGATCTGGTTTCACACTCGGAGAAATGTCCATGGATCTGGGCATTGATGACCTGGGGGAACTCTGGTTCTTCGAAGCCAATGCAAAGCCCATGAAGTTTGATGAACCACAGATCAGACGGCGGTCATTGGAACGTATATTTCACTACAGCGCTTATCTTGCCCGTCAGTCCAAACGATGATAGACAGGAATACTGCAAAAAGAAGGTGATTGTTTGTGTCCTCACCTGTTCTGGGCATTATGACGTTGTACTTAAATGAACATCGCGCTCTTGAAGAACGAAGCGTCTATCGCAGAATGATTCTTGAAGGGCGCAAGCGGGGACTCGATATCTATGTATTCACACCAGCCGACGTACACCCCGGGGGCAAACAAATTGAAGCCATGGTTTTTCATGAGGGAAAAGGCTGGTCCAGGGAGTGGCGATCATTCCCGGACCTGATCTTTGATCGCTGCCGGATTCAACGTAACCGAAGGTTCCAGCAATTGCTTGCTTTTCGTGAGAAATATGGGCATCTGCTCTTTCTGAACAGGCCACTGCGCAATAAATGGACCATCCACCAGACCCTTTTACAAAAAGCCAACTTTCGTGAACACCTGCCGGAAACCGCTCTATTTCAGGATATGTCCGATGTAAACCGGATGCTCAAAGTTTCTTCCCTGGTCTATCTCAAACCCATTAATGGAACAGGCGGACGTGGTATTCTGCGCATTGAACGCAGCAGTAGCGAGGCTAATACGGTGCTTGTTCAGGGGCGGGATCAGAAACGTCGTATCATCACTCCACGTAAAGTTCATTTCTCACGACTTGGCGCGTTGCTCCAGCACTGGAACATGAAAGACAAGTATCTTGTACAAAAGGGGATTCAACTTCAGCTTCCGAATGGACGTGTGCATGATTATCGCATGCTCGTTCAGAAGAATGGTGAAGGACAATGGGAGCTTACTGGATGTGCTGGACGCATGGGTGCAGAAAAAAGCGTGACCTCCAATCTGCATGGCGGCGGTCAGGCAATAGCGATGAACCGACTCATGAAGCAATGGATCGAAGATGACGACCTCCGGGCAGAAATTAACACAACTGCAGAGAAATTCGGCATTGATGTTGCTTCGTTTCTGGAAGATACGTATGGCGACCTGTGTGAGCTGGCACTGGATTTGGCGATTGACAGAAGCGGACGTATCTACCTGCTTGAAGTTAATCCCAAACCTGCGCGTGAAGTATTCGCTCGCATCGGGGAGCGGGATATCTATTATAAAGCCATCACTCAACCGCTGGAGTATGCCTTATATGTATATCGCAACAGACCTCCCGGAACGTCCAGAAAACCAGCCACTCCCAGGCCCGTTTCGCAAAAATCCACCAGAGTAAAAAGAAAAAGGAAAGTCAAGTGAATGGATTAGATAAAGCAGGAGTCTATGTTCGCCAAGTGCGAGCATAGACTCCTGCTTTACTGTTTTTTATTTCTGTTCTTTCGTCCATTGCAGCGTATCGTTGTCAATCACAATATACCCTTTTTCCTCACCTTGCACATAAGATAATGCCAATCTCATCAGGTCAGGTTCTAGTTGGCATGTGGTAACACATGTAACCTGGTCAATATGATCCGCAGGCAGGCACAACGTCAGAATACCCACTTTTCCCGAGAAATCAGTCTTGCCCTGGATGACCGATGTTTCCGACTTGGAACCATACACCTCAGATACCCAGCCGGGCTGCTCCGTCAACGCGAAGGCTCCCTTCCCGATGCCTGCCGTAACCCATTGCATCGTCAGCGTTATGGAAGATGCCTCATAGCTCATATCCGCCGTCATTTCTCCAGCTTCATTCATCCTCAACGCAATATCCGCTTGCGGATGCAGGTGAAAACGTTGCTCCAGAGTATGCTCTGCTTCTGCCTCCAGCCAATCCACAATTAGTAGTATAGGAATCTCCACCCCTGCCAGCATCCACCGGCGATGTGTAACTGGATCTGGCAAATGTGTATATCCATCCTGCGAAGCATCAATGAAGTGATAGCTGTCATTGCTCTCCCAACGTAACGTTGTGGCCTGAGCCTCCGGTTCACCCCATTGCTGTGTGGAGAGATAAGGTGTCTGATTCAGACCATCCACCGTGACGGTATTGTGCGCCCGCGTACTTTTGAAATACCGACGCCATTCCCCTTCTTCATACGTGTAACGTCCGGTGTCCGTGAAGAAAAGCTGGTTCTTCCACATCCACTCCACATTCAGCGCATCTGCATGTCCATGTGCTCCGCCCATGGCAGCCGCATCAAAAAAAAGATATTGATACTTGTCCCTCATAACATAATATCCTGTCTGCGGAAAAGCCCGGCTCGACAAAGCCGGAGAAGAAGAAGCCTGTAGACGGAGGCATCGCTCATATTTCTCCACACCCAGCAACCAGAGACACTCCGAGCTATCCGTTCCGCGAGCCATCAAATCATCATCGTCCAGGATCGCTCCAAGCAGGGTCAGTCGTTGTCGTCCATCGCCAACCCAATCCGAATCACCAATACCGGTAGACTGGTGATCTGGTCGAATCAGCGCCTCAGTAAATGCTGCCATTTGGCGTAGACAGCTGGCATACCATTTCGAGAAAGGATGTCCTGAAATCTCACCCAACCGATAAGGCGTGCCAAACATCTCGATGCTGGCATTGTGGTAATGTGTTGTCAGTTCAACCTGTATTCCCTCTTCACCCAACTGATGCAGCAAACACAGCTCAAGACGTTCCATCGCCACTTGACGCCAGTGTGGACTTCGCGGGTGCTGGTGGTAGAACGTAGCAATCATGAACAAGCCTTGCATATGCATAATGGCATGATTGATTTCCGTGCTGCCGAGGTAACGGGTCAAAAACTCGGCGTGCTCTTCCAGACCTTGTCGGAACTCCGCCTGAAAACCTTCGTCTATCAGTGAACTCGCTTCCATATATTTATATGCCGATATCCAGGACTGCACACGTAGTCCCGTCTCCAGCAGGCGCCACGGACCGGGTCTTTGAAAGAACACAGCCTCGTCATAAACCAGATTTACAGAAACCGGGTTTTGCTGTCTCCAGCTACGGAAGTGGTCAATAAATGCTGTTACATATAGCGGATTGCCCTTCATCAGATACGCCTTGCCCAGATCGAGCATATGCCAGTGTCGATTGATGCCCCATGTGAACTCCAGATCATTGGTCGGGTTGTCGAGCCAGTCCACAGGTGTCCCCATCGGAATCCAGCGATTCAGATCGTTGGTATAAGGAACGATAAATTCATTCAGGATGGCACGATTGGCAATCGTGAGCGAATTTCGGGCTTCTTCCGGAAAATGTTTTTCATAATATTGGGCAGCCCGTTGCAGATCCGTTGCCGAAAGGTAAAAATCGCTCATTGGGACGCCTCGAGGAAATCCTGACGGAATGGGGTAAACACATCCAGAATGACGGAGTCCTCCAGGGCCTTGACCCCATGCGGAACGTTAAAACCGGCATAAAAGCTGTCCCCTGCTTTTAAGATACGAGTTTCTTCACCGACCTGTACCTCAAAGCTGCCTTTGACGATATAGCTGACTTGCTCGTGCGCATCATGAGAGTGAACTTCTCCAATACCACCTTTAGCAAAGGTAACCTCCACCATCATTAATGTACCGCCCATGCCCAAGATCTTGCGGGAACTCGTTTCGTTTATGATATATGCATCGGTAGACGCATGATTAATAATCATTTTGCTTTTCCCCTTTCCTTGTGAATAAGCGACCGAAGTAGTTAAACCACGGCCGCTATGAACGTTTATTAGTCTTCTGTGGACAATTTACCCTGAAGCTTGGAAGAATCGAACGATGGATCAGCAGTTATGTTGGTCAGCCCTGCCGCTTTGGTTTTCTCCAGAGCTGCATTGTACCTTGTATCCAGATCCTTGATCACAGCATCGAGATCGCCACCCGTGAATACAAAGATTGAAAAAGCCTCACCCCATTTGGTGCCTTCCAGTGAACTCTCGGTCACCACACTTGGATTTGCCGGGAAAATGGCATCATATCGTTTGGGCAGGAAACCTTCAATGCCCGGAATGCTTGGTTTTTTGTCAGAGCTTAGTACAGCAGGAATCAGTGAGATTCCGTATCCCTTTTCGTAATACTCACTCTGAAGATCTGTGCTGTACACATACTCCATAAACTTCCATGCCGCTTCCTTATTGGCAGAATCTGCATTGATGCCGATGTAGGAGCCCCCGATGACTTGCGAAGCGCCCTTGATCGTTCCATCATTTGTTGGCACAGGAGCCGCTGCCCAATTTTCTTTGGTAGGAAACTGATCTTTATATACCCCTGGTTCGCCGGAGTGATTAATGTACATTCCAATTTTTCCTTGTGCAAACTGGGCTCTGAGTGGATCGATGTCCAGACTTTCTACCCCTGGCAGCATACTGCCATCCTGATTCATCTGACGGAGTGCCATTGCGATATCCTTGTACATCCCAAAATCAAATTGGCCAGTCTTGTAGTTGTAACCATCAATACCAACATTACTGCTTGCACCTGCGATCGTATTGGCTGCTCTCCAGAAGCCGCTGCTGCTCTTGAACGGGCTGGCAAAACCATAGATGCCTTCACTTTTACCAACTTCGGTAATTTTTTTGGCATCCGCAACCATCTCAGCCAACGTTTTTGGCGGACTCTCGATCCCTGCTTTTTTGAAAATATCCTTGTTATACACAAGCCGCCAGACCTGCCCTGTATTGGGGAGGGAATATATTTTTCCATCAATCGTGTTTTTATTTTCAATCAAGCTGTCTTTAAACACGGCCTTCATCTCATCACTCATGTATCCATCGATCGGGGCGAGATACCCCTTCTGATAATACGTCTGAAAATCATTAACTTGCAGCACATCGGGTGCCTGCTTGCTGGCAAAAGCAATATCGACCGCCTGTGGGTAGTTGTCCCCCATCACGGTCATCTCCACTTCAATGTTGTCCTTGTTCGTCTGGTTGAACTCATCGATCTTGGATTTCATAAAATCAGCATCATGGCGGTCCGGTGTCCAATATATGATTTTGGTTTTCCCTCCGGCATTCTCCCCGCTGGTCCCCGATTCGCTATTTGCCGAAGTACCACTGTCAGCAGAACAACCTGCCAAACTTAGCGCCAGCAATGCACTTAGCGTAGTCACCATCCACTTTTTAACCATTGATATGCCCCCTTATGCTTGTCTGGACAACCCGTTTGGTTATCCGTTAACGTAATGATAATCGCTAAGCTTTCATGCAAGTGAGGGACATTCTGACTTTGCATGGTGGGAAAAATGACGATCCGTATCGGGTTCAATTCTCATACATTTGCCGGAAGCAGGTTGGCGTCATGCCGCAATATTTCTTGAACAAACCGCTGAAATAAGGCCTGTCCTCATAACCCAGCCTCTGGCAGATCTCTTGCACCTGTACACCTGCAACCAGCAACTCTTTTGCTTTTTCCATCCTCATCTTAGTAATATATTGAATCGGCGTTATGCCCGTTTCCTTTTTGAAGGCATTGGCAAAATAACTCGGACTTAAATGCACGGATTGGGCACAGGCATGCAGCGTCAGATTTTCTGCAAGATTCAGACTGATATATTCCTGTGCTTTGCTAATCGCCTGTTTGACATCGGTGAGTCGCTTTTTGTCCATAATCTCGCATCCCATACTGCTAAAATGCTTGATATATCCCCTCCAGCCCTCAAATGTCAAGGAGCGCATCGCCTCAAGCACTGTCAGGTCGGCCTCCAGACGCAAGCGTTCCTCTGCTGTAATCTCATCACAAAAGGCACGGTAGATGGCAAAGGCCAGTCCAGACAACAAACGAATCATCGTGAGCGGCTCGGGAAAACCTTCGGAAACCTGCCATTCTTCGAGAATTTCATCAATGATCCGGTGACAAGTGCTCTCATTACCACATTTCAGTGCGTAAAAAAGCTCTTTTTCCTTCTCCAAAGGATATACCGGGGCCACACAGGCCTGATTCTCCAGTTCAGCATACTTGAGGATGCAATTTCCTTCACTGTAAAAACGATAGGATATCGCCTGATCTGCATGTGCGTAGGACGTCCAGATTTCCTGTGGTCTGTGGGCAATCGTACCCACACCAATCGAGACTGTTTTTTTGCTGAATCGCTCCACATTTTGGCGGCATTGCTCCAGGAGCTCGGAGACATCGATCTGACTTGGTGTGTTAAATATGGCGGCAAGCCGGTATCGGTTTTCCCGTAAAACAACGCCCTTGGTATAGCGGTTCAAGGTTTCTCCCACAATATTTTGGACCGCAAAAGGAACGATTTCGGCATCCAGATGCATCGTGTATCCATATCGCGTATAACCATCCACCTCAATGACCATCACGAGAAGATTGGAGGAATCGAGATCAATATGCAGCTCGTTCCAGCGACTTTCATTCAGGAAGCCCCCGATTTCATGACGCAACAAACCCAGGAGATAGCTGTGACGCTCGTACTGGCTGCTGCTCTCCACCTTCTGCTCCAACTGTTCCAACTGTTTGCACTGTGCCTGCTCTTCCTTAATCACCTGTCTTACCTTCAACACCGCACCGAGTATTTCTTCAGGGGTAAACGGTTTGAGCAAATAGTCGGATGCCCCCAGCTTGATGGCTTCCTGTGCATATTGGAAATCCGAATAACCACTGATGAAAATAAATTTGGCTCGCAGTCCGGCATCCAATGCCCGCTTCATGAGGTCCAGTCCGCTCAGCTTGGGCATCCTGATATCACTAATCACGATGTCGGGTTGCTGCTCCAGCAACAAGGACCAACCGAGCTCTCCATTGCCCGCCGTGCCTACAATCCGAACCTGATGATCTTCCCACGGAATAGTTGAGGATATGCCTTTTACAACTGCCTGGATATCATCCATAACACACATCGTCAATTGGCCCATACTGCCCCTCCTCAGGTGATCGGAATCGTGATAACAACTGTTGTCCCTACATCTGTACTGCTATGAAACACAATCGAGGCCACATCCCCGTAGTGCAGGCTTAGTCTGCCATGGAGATTGGATAGGGCATAACCTTTGCGTCCCCCGTCAGGAGCATCCTCAGCAGAGATGCTGGCTACATCCATCCCACATCCATTGTCAGCCACCTCCAGCCGTAGTGTGTTACCCTGACGATCAATGCGGATCAGGATAACGCCCATATCTTCTTTGTCATTGAATCCATGCAGGATGGAATTCTCGACCAAGGGCTGAAGCAATATTTTTAAAATATCAACAGCGTAACAAGAGGGGTCCCCCACCTCAATTCGATAAACGAACAGATCCTCATAACATTTTTGCTGAAGCTGCATGTATTGTTCGACATGTTTGATCTCCTGCCCCACACTGGTGATGTCTTTCCCATCATTCAGTCCCAGACGGAATAACAAGGATAAGGAGACGATCATCTCACTTACATCCTTCTTCTCTCCGCTCTCACTTTTCCAGAACATTGTATTCAGCGTATTGTAGAGGAAATGAGGATCAACCTGCGCCTGAAGCGCCTTGACTTCAAACCGCCGTTTGTCTTGCTCTGTTGTCCGTACTTCTTCAAACAGAACCTGAATCTGGTCCAACATCCGATTGAAACGATGCCCTACAGCGCTGACTTCATCGTCATACTTGCTGCGAAACCGTACATCCAGATCATTGGACTCCACCTCAACCATCAGGCGTCGCAGTTTGTTCAGTGGCTTCAGCAGAGCGGATGCCAGTAGCCTGGACAACCCAAGTGCGAGCAAAATGCAAAACAACATGATCAGGATGATCAGCCAGCGTATCTTTTGGAGGGGGGACAACAAGTCAGCCTTGGACTGTACACTTACCATGACCCAATCCTCGTTCATCGACAATGCCGAATAGTTAACAAGCATGTCCTCCCCCTGATCGTTCCTATAGGTAAAATCTCCAGCATCGCCACGGCTAAACTGTTGGGTAAAGTCCGGCTCCATAATGAAATCGTAATTTCGGGACCTGGGTCGAATGACTTCATTTCCGTTTTTGTGCAGCAAAAACAGTTGAATCTGGTTATTCATGAGATCCTGCGTCAGAATGTCTCGCATCGCCTCTTCCTTCATATTGACGACCATATATACATTCGAATAGGTATGATTATCGATCACAATGGGTTTGAGCAACAGAGATAACACATTTCCTTGGGATTGGAACAGTTCACTCTGATGTGAACCAAACCACATCGTATTCCAGCCTTGCAGCTTCACGTAGCGTCCGTATTCCCTGTCGAACGGGTTATTGCGATTCGGAAAATCTTTGGTCGAGAAAAAATCACCGATGGGTGTTGTCAGATATGCGGTATCAATCAGTGGCTCTACGAGCTTCAATTGAGCAAACGATGTTTGCAGCAGCGAGAGATTCTGATAATAATGAGATGTGTTATTTTTCCCCACGTCCTTCATGACCTGGGTGAATGCTTCATTGAGCATAAAAGAAAAAGAGGATACAACAATATGCCTTAGATGTTCATCCATAACCTGCACTGATTTGTTCAGAATGCTTTGTTTCAGTTCAAGTGCATTCTGCTCAATGCTTCGTGCAGCAAAGAGATAAGAGCATATCCCGGTCACACTGATGCACAGGACAACGAGAAAAATGTACAGCAGCTGTATTCTTTTTTTCAGGGACATTTTATAAAAGTCGAATATCATCGGCGCTCGCTCCTTGAACACGGCTTGGCCCGTCCGCTGTGAATTAAAATGAGTATAGCACAGTGGAATAACCCGTAAAACCGTTTCCATGATTGTGCTCACGCCTATCCTTTCACAGCTCCCAAGGTCACCTGCATGAATGATTTGTTGGCAAAAATATAAACGATGAGCAGCGGCAAAATGGACAGACAGGCTCCGGCCATCATCAGTTGGACCTCAGCCGCAGCTCCGATGCCATATCGCAGACTAGCCAGCCCAACCGGCAAAGTCTGCAAATCCGGATTGCTCATGGTGAACACAAAAGGAAGAATATATTCATTCCAAGAACTCTGGAATACACCCAGACCTGCAACGGCGAGTCCGGGCCGCAGGAGCGGAAGAATAATTCGCCAGTATGTGGTGAAGAAATTACAGCCATCAATCATCGCCGCTTCATCCAGTTCGCGCGGGATGCTCTTGAAGAAACCAATGAGAATAAAGTATGTGGCAGCGTGTGCGCTGATCAGTATAATAATAACGCCCCACAACGTGGTATTCAGCCCCAGCTTAACCATGAGGTCAAATTGCGGACGCAGCACAACCGCGCCTATGGAAATAAACAGAGTGGATGCCATGAGCAAGGTGTACCCCTTTTTCCCTTTGAAATTCACTCGATCCACAGCGTAGGCTGACATCGAAGCTACCAGCAACGTGCCAACTGTTGTACTGATGCTAACAAACACGCTGTTCATCGTAAAACCCGAAAAATTGGCGGTTTTCCAAGCCTGAGCATAGTTGGAGAACTGCCAAATCTTCGGCCAGATGGTAGCCCCTCCGGTCAATTCCTGGTTTGTTTTGAAGGAACCGAGCAATACAAGTATGATGGGGAACAACGACAGCAGAGCAATTGCGATCAAAAACAGCCAAAGTACCGTTCGTTTGGTCCAGCGAATGAGTTGGGGAGACCCTGAGGGCGCAAGCACATTTTGAGTCATCATCGTTTCCTCCTGATTAATTTATACGTGTTCAAAAAGTCTGTTTTTCATTTTAATAGACATCATTGAGCTTTTTGGATATACGGAAATAAATGAGCGTCACAGCCCCTACGATGAGAGCCGTTGTGAAACCAACCGCACTGCCATAACCGAGCTGCTGGAGTGATTGGGTGTCAGCCGACACGGGAAACAACAGTTTAAACAAATACAGATACATCACCTCTGTTTTGCCATACGGCCCTCCTTCGGTAAGCACCATAATACTCTCGTAACCTTTCAGCGCCGTGGTAATTGCCAGCATGATGATCATCTGCAAGACTGGACCCAGCAATGGAATTGTTACATTCCGCAGTTTCTGAAACTCACTCGCTCCATCCAGCGATGCCGCCTCATAAAGCTCTTCGGGAATGCTCTGAAGACCCGCAATGAACAACAACATATAGTTGCCCACAGCCCCCCAGATGGCGATGATGATGGTTGTTAGCATGGCATGTTCAGCCCCCAGCCAGCTAATGGATTCGGAGATCACATGATACTTGAGCAGCAATTGGTTCAATATTCCGTTATAAGAGTTGAAAATAATAAAGAATACAATCGCCATGACCGAAGCACTAAAAATAGTGGGGAGATAATAGATCGCCCTAAAGAGGGATCGCCCTCTCCATTTGCGATTCAGAATAATCGCCAGAGTTAACGACAGTGGAATTGTAACAACGAGTTTGCCCAGGGCGTACACACCCGTGTTGCCTACAGAATCCCAGAATTGCCCGTCACGCAAAATGCGTCCAAAATTATCAAGCCCGATAAAGACAGGCGTCCCGATGCCTTGATAATCATAGAACATGTAACGCAGCGCCCATAACAGCGGATAGATCCCAAATACAAGGGTTAAAAAAAGACTTGGAAAGATGAACATATAGGCATGTATTTTGGATGGTTTCACCAGAATCGGACCCCCTATAGCTTTTGAATGAAGTATAGAGGGAATATGGAGGTAGGCGGGATAGGGAAATCAACTTTTTACAGGGGAGAATGTGACTGCATGACCATACAAAAAAACCTGTATTCAACGAATTTCCGTTGAGTCTACAGGTTCATATCATGCGGTTCGTAATCTTAAATCTCAGTATACGTATGTAGCGTATAGGCTACTCTGCTTCATCATACAGACGCAGCAGTTCTGTAAAATCAGAGATGAGCACATCTGAGCCCGCAAGCTCCTCATCACGGCCAAACCCGGCATAAGCACAGCCGATGACCGCCTGACCGTTCATTTTACCAGCTTCCACATCAGAAGAGCGATCCCCTACCATCCATGCGTCCTGAATACGATGTTTCTCAAGCAGGATCTGCACCAGATTAATCTTGGAAGGAGTCTTGTACTGGCCTGCACTGTATACCCCTTCAAAGAAAGGCATAATCTCGTGTGCAAACGCCACACCCTTCACATAGTCCTCCAGCCCGTTACTTGCGACAAAAAGACGCACTCCTTGTTGTTTTAATGCTTGCAGTGTTTCTTTCACCCCAGGATACAATTGGGAACTTCCTTGATCAAGCCCCTCAATCTCCAGTTGAAGCAACAGTTCGTCTGCACGGCGATGTGCCACTTCCGATGCCTCAGGCATAACCACTTTCCATATATCCTCGAGCAACATGCCCAAACTTCCCAGCATCCGTTCCTCGGGTGGAGTTTCTCCTTCAAAATGCCCTTCGGCACGCAATGTATCAAATAGTTGCTGGTAAGCTGGCAACAACAGGGTCTCTGTCTGGAACAGCGTACCATCCATGTCAAAAATCATCGCTTCCGGTTTGAGCAATACCTTCTCTTTATTCATGTCCAATGTTCCTTTCGGATTGGGATATTGTATATGTAATTGGAATCGTTCCCTTCCCATGATAAACATAACGTTTGAACGTGTAAACCAACGATTGTAAAACATCATCAACCCCAACCTTATACAACATAAATCAAACGTTATATTATAGTTAAACGAACTATATACAAAAGAAGTTTCTTTACGTATAATACTAAAAAATAGTTCTTTAGACACCTAATCTAAAGACCTACAATTGTCATATTTCCGGTTTTTTCGACAACTACATATACCCCATAGAGAGGAATAACAAACATGAAAAAGCGAAAGACCTTTAAGATTTTTTATAAGATCGGATTAGGATATTTACTCGTACTGGCTGTACTGGCTGGTTGCATCCTGCTGATTCAGAACAGCACAAGTCAGCTCCAACGGGAACTGGATTTTCTGGTCGATCACGATATGAGGGTACACGCCCTCACCTATGAACTCGAAAGAAACATGGTAGATATGGAAACAGGTCAACGCGGTTACATCATCACGGGTCAGGACAATTATCTCGATCCCTACACCCAAGGAAAAGCGCAACTTATTACACTCAGAGATGAACTTGCTGCTTTAATTTCGGATAATCCGGCTCAACTTGCACTTTTGGAAGACATACATACTAATATGGAGAACTGGGTCCAGATCGCTGGTGAACCTGTGGTCGCTCTTCGTCAAGCCAATAATACTCAGGCCATTCGAGATTTTTTCGCAGATGATCCAGGTAAAAGAGACATGGACCAGATTCGGACTGCTCTCGATACGTTTCGAACCAACGAGCATACGTTAACCGATAACCGTACAGAAGCACTGAAGCAAAAAAACACACTACTGAACCTGGAACTGTATGGGGCACTTATCGTTGTGGCCATTATCTCGTTCATCACTGCATTGGTCCTGTCACGTGCCATTGTTAGAAACATCCGTACCGTGAAGCAGGCATTAAATGACATCGGTTCTTCCAATGGTGACCTGACACTGAGAATCGCTACGCCAATGAAAGACGAAACTCGTGAACTCGCGGAGGCAGCCAATACAATGCTCACTGGTTTGCAGCAAATGATGCTGGACGTTCAGAGCAATGCCATGATTCTGAGCAAAGCTTCGGATCGATTGGATAAAGGCGTTGCCGATAGCCATCTTGCAGGAAAAGAAGTTGCCACTGCCATGGAACGTGTGGCTGAAGGCGCTGATGAACAGGTTGCTCTTACGCAAACCATGGTAGCTGCGATGCAGCAATCCCTCAATGGCCTTAATCGTGTCGCCTCCTCGGCAAGTGACGTGGCAGGCCGTGCAGTTCGTACCGAATCCATTGCCGTGGATGGGCAACAGCGCATTGATAATGCTGTAGGTAAAATGAGTTCCATTGAGCAATCCTTCCTCTCTGTACAGGAAGCCATTAATGAAATTTCGAAGATGTCTGATCAAGTGATCAACATTGCAGATTCAATGTCGGGTATTGCGAGACAAACCAATCTGCTTGCACTTAACGCCGGAATCGAAGCTGCCCGCGCTGGGGAAAATGGACGCGGCTTCGCTGTTGTTGCCGCGGAAATTCGTAATCTTGCAGACCAAAGTGCAACATCAGCCAAAGAAATTACAAGTATATTGGAAACCGTGGTAGCAGGTGTTCAAAGTACGGTGCAGGTGGTTGATGAGAGTACTCTACATGTGAATGAAGGGTTGCGGACCATTGAGGATGCAGGTAATGCTTTTTCAACCATTACTCAGCATATTCATAACCTCAGTGGTGAAGTTCTGGAGGTATCTGCTGTTGTCGAGGAGTTAACTTCCGGTAGTGAGGCTGTGATGAAGTCCATCAATGAGGTATCGGCTGTTGTGGAAGATACTGCATCAGCCACGGAAGAAGTATCTGCGATGACGGAGGAACAACTTGCTTCTCTGCAGGAAATGTCTGACACGTCCAAGCAGTTGAATGAAATGTCGGATACACTTGATCAGCTGGTTAAGCGATTCAAGCTGGCGTGACCTGAATCAACATACAACATAACGATAGAATGTCTATGTAGCTCTATTTTGCGCCAAAACACAGGAAAGAAGCATCGCAGACAGGCACACCTGGGCCACTGTGATGCTTCTTGGTGTTACGAAGAGCTGATACATTTAGAGGTACAGCAGGCACTTCGAAATGAAAAACCTGACACTCCTTTTCTTATCCTGATTGTTCCGTGTTCCGTAACGCTTCCAGTATCAATTGTGCCTGATACCCATCGTTAAAATCATATATCTTAGCTGGTTTGCCTTGTATACGGGCAATGACATGTTTAATAACCGGCAACTCACTGGCGGACTCAAGCACTTCCACAGGCGAAAGTGGCTGCCCCACCATGCCAGTCTTCAATTCTTCCCAATTTTCCAGAGCAATCGTGCCTTTTGTGCCGTACACCACCATGGATACACGTTCTTCCCCCGCAAATTGAGAGATCCCGTTCAGCTGAATTCGGACTCCGTCTTCCAGTTCCATTGCAGCCTGCACTTCTAGTTCACAGTCTCCATTATCAGGATATTGAACCTGGGTGCTCACTACCCGGATGGCACCAAACACCTTTTGAATCATATGAATCCAGTGAATCCCCACTTCAAGAATAAATCCACCCTGCTCCCGGCTTGTAATCCATGCATTCTGTTGCCATGATCGTGGCCACTGCGGGAATTGCAAAATGAGATCTATTTTGCGAATGGCCCCCACAGTATCCTGCTCAATCATCTCTTGCAACTTCAGCACGGAAGGTTCATGCGGCATCGAGAAGTGGATGGCATGAACAACGCCCGCCTTTTGCGCTGTATCCAGCATCTTTTTGGCTTCTTCTATACTATTGGCAAGCGGTTTCTCGCAGAATACATGAATTTTGCGCTCCAGCGCCTCCATGACAACCGGATAATGAAATTTCGGCGGAACTGCAATATACAACAGATCAATCTGATGTTCATTCATCAATTGCTTGTAATCCGTATACGTCCTAACTCCCCGATGGGAAGCTGCAAAAGACGCCAAACTTTCCTCATTCGCATCACACACCGCAACAATCTCAATCTCCGTGTCCATCTTTGTATTCTCGATGAGATGAACCATATGTAATCCCATTTTACCCAGCCCAATCAGAGCCATCTTGATGACTGTCATTCCATCCCCTCCCAATTCCTTTCCAGTATAGCAGAAAGCAAAGAATTGCGAATGCGATGCGTTGATACGAAAAAAGATAAATCCCTAGCTTTCAAGTCGCTATTAGAGACTGAAATTCATCATTGTTAGTCATGTTTTTACATTATTTGTAACTTTGTACCGATTGGGTAATTCGTTGCAGGGATATATAACCAATTATTTTTACTTTATCCAGCAACACTTAAAGCGTTACCAACTTAAGAATCAGGAATTTAGACTCACAAAAACAGGTTGACAAAAAACCACAAAAAAAGATACTCTTCCTAATAACAATGAATATTTCCTCTTACAACCTTAGACAGTAACTTGCATTCAACAAATGGAATATGCGTATGGTTCTAATAACCTATTTCATGAAGCGAGGTGTCCCGCATGAGAACAGTTGCGGACTATTTGGCAGAAACTCTGCGTAATCTAGGCGTTACTCATGTCTTTGGTATTATTGGTAAATCCATCTGCCCTGCTGTACTGAAAATGGTGGATTACGGATTAGAATTCATTCCAGGCCGTCATGAATCCAGCTCAGGTTTTGCCGCATCCGGTTATGCATTACAGACGGGTAAACTCGGCGTTGCCTTTGCCACATCCGGTCCAGGCGGAACCAATCTGCTTACTGCAGCAGCCCATGCAAAGGCCAACAATCTCCCTGTACTGTTTATTACGGGTCATCAATCCATCCAGGAACTGGGGTTACCTCAGTGCCAGGATTCCTCTTCCTATCTGGCTGATCTAGCCGAGATGTTCCGGCCTGCCACATTATTCAGTAAACTCGTTGAGCGTGGAGATCACTTCGGCACCCTACTGAATCATGCCTTATCCATTGCCCTTGGTCCGAATAAAGGCCCTGTTCACCTCTGTCTTCCTTTTGACGTACAGACTGAATTGTTATCGGAATGCCGGATTGTCATTCCCGAACCGGAACCTCTGCTTAGCGTATCTAATCTGAATCGCATTTTCCCTCTCATTCAACAATCCAACCGCCCTTTAATTATTGCTGGTAAAGGTGTAAGTCGTGCCAGAGCCCATGATGAATTGCTTCAATTGGCCGAATCGTTCAACATTCCTGTCATTACTACGCCTGGTGGAAAAGGAGCGATTGCGTGGGACCATCCCCTGTACCATGGACCTTGTGGTGTTGGAGGATTTCCACATGCAGACGACATGTTGAACCAAAGTGACCTTTATATTGTACTCGGTTCACGTCTGAGTGATATGACCCTATGCAATCTGAAACCTGAGAACCACCCGGCACACCTCATTCAATTTGATACTGATCCTACATTTGTGGGTAAGATTCTGAGCGCTCAAACCTTACATATCACCGGTGATTTGAAGGACAACCTGCAATATTTGCTGGGCACATTAGAAGACCTCCCTACTCCTGTGAGAACCACGGCACCCATCGATTACACTGTCCCTTTACCAGATCTCCCCCAACTGTCTCTGGCTTCTGTGCTAGATGGAATGAGCGATCTGCTTCCGTATGATCATAAGCTTTTTGTTGATGATGGCAGCCACGGATTTCATGCGGTCCAGCGATATAAAGTCAAGAAACCAGGCAGCTTTGTGTTTGACGCTTACTTTGCCTGCATGGGTAATGCCATTGGTATGGCGATAGGTTCAAAGGCCGCTTCACCTGAAGAGACCGTCGTATGTATCACCGGGGATGGATGTTTCATGATGCTGGGGACGGAGATCCATACCGCGGTATGCAACAATCTGAACGTCATCTTCATTGTTGTTAACAACAAACAACTGGACATGGCACTCAAAGGAATGGAAAAAACAACAGGCAGAATTGATGGCACATTATATGAAGTTCCTATGGATGCCGCCAAATTTGCCGAATCTCTCGGTGCGGTTGCGTTTCGAGCAGAAACCCTTGCAGAATTCTCATCTGCGCTGAACACAGCCCAGACATTGAATCAGGTAACTGTTATTGAACTTCTGACCGATCGAGATGAAATTCCACCCACGGCTCACCGCACCGTAACTTTGAATTAGGAGGAGTAGATCATGAGTGAACATGTAGCTCAGGGACTAGACCGTTTCGCAAAACTATCTGGTGAGTACGGTGCAAGAGCCCTAGCCCCCATCAAAGAACATTTTCCCGAATTGTCGGAATTTATTATGGGAACGGCATACGGGGATATTTTTCAGCGCACCACGATTACGGATCAATGGAAGGAAGTTGCTATCATCTCTTCGTTGATTACCCAAGGCCAGTATGAACAATTAGGGGTGCATTACACAATGGCTCTGAGCGTGGGAATGACGGTGGATCAGCTCAAGGGAATATTGCTACATCTGGCACCCTGTGTGGGTGCTCCACGCATTATAAGTGCATTTAATATTTTGCTTGCCACCTTGGAAGAAATACAGTAATTCACTTTTCTACATTTTTATACATGATTCGACTTTTTTATTGATCTTTTTACATTCCTACCTTTATAATATGGTTAAATTATCCTTCGAACCAGCTCTCATCTTAGAAGCTTTCAGCAGAGGCCCTATGGGGCTGTGTATCCATTAGCAGGATAGCCTTAACTCATTTAAAGGAGAGAGATCAAGCATGGGAAATTTCATTCTGAAGACTGACGTTCCAAACAAGGTGTTAAACATTGAACTGGAGGGTTCTTTCTCTCAAGAAGACGGTTTGCGTTCCATCTCGGCCTATCAGGATACAATCGCTCCTATTAACACCAAGGAGTATAACCTGAACATCGATTGCAAAAAGTTGAATGTTACTGCTCCGGAGATTGTTCCTCTTCTGGAAGGCTGCCTTCAATTATTCAAAAAAGATGAATATAAAAAAGTCGTGTTGACCCTCGAGAACAACGCGATTCTAAAAATGCAATTGTCCCGGCTCGGCCGGTCAGTCGGTCTGGACAATCTCGAAATCATATCTACCGTTACCACTTAATAAACCAGGCGGACAAGCTGT
Source organism: Paenibacillus sp. SRL342 (assembly GCF_984798905.1). NCBI lineage: Bacteria > Bacillati > Bacillota > Bacilli > Caryophanales > Paenibacillaceae > Paenibacillus > Paenibacillus sp. SRL342. The sequence continues at coordinate 2,092,215 of NZ_OZ481790.1, read as the reverse complement.
GAATTCACCCTTCCGCTCAAGAGGAGAATGAAGATGGCCGGAATTCGTATTGTAGATATCGATATCTATCATCCAGCAACCAAGGTGCACAATGATTTTTATATTGAACATTTTGACGCAAGAGGTGTAGATATTCGTGGATTGTTACAGGCACTTGGTCGTGATACACGTTATAAAATTGACAACGATGACGAAAATTCACTAAGCATGGCCTTTGAGGCAACCAGTAACCTACTGGAGAAAACCGGACTCACCGGTGCAGATATTGATCTGATTGCTTATGCAAGCCAAACGCCAGAATACATCTTTCCTACGAATTCCCTGATGATTCATCGCATGATTAACGGCGCTTCTCACACGATCTGCATTGACAGTAATGCGAACTGTGCAGGCATGACCGCTGCTTTCGAACAGGTTAGCCGGCAGATGCTGGGCAATCCCCGAATTCGCAGGGCATTAATCATCGGCTCCGATTACGTGGCTCCTCACGCCAGTCCCGATGATCCCGTATACTTCGCCAATTTCGGCGATGCAGCAGCGGCGGTTATTGTAGAGCGGGATGAACATGCTGTCGGTTTCATTGATTCCATCTATCAGACGGATACCTGCGTGTATGGTAATTCTCTTTTTCCTGCACAAGGCTTGGCAAAGCTGGGCAAAACGGGTGTAGATGCGGGTGCCTTTCATGTGAAATTCATCCCATTTGATGATTCCATCTGTGTGGATGCTGCTTCAGAGTCCATTCGTACCTTGCTGATACGTAATGAGATTAGACCAGACGAGATCAGAGCCGCCTGCTTCTCCCAGCTATCCATCAGTAACATTCGGGCTGTATCCGAGAACGTCGGCATTGGTGATGATATTGCCGTCTATATCGGAGATGAGTTCGGATACACCTCTACCAGCAGTCCATTCATCGCATTACATCGAGCGGTTACAACCGGTCAGATTCAGCGTGGTGACAAAGTTCTGTTCTGGACCGTTGGAGCCGGGTGGCAAAATGTAGCCATGGTAATTGAATATTAGGTAAACACTTCAAATTCTATAAAACCATCTCTGGTACCACTACTGGAGATGGTTTTTTGTTTCTTCATTTTCTACCTATAACGTTCATTGAAGATTTATTACCTTTCATTGTGAAAATAGTCACTTACATATTATTACACAAAAACTATGATTTAGAAGTAATTAAAACTCATAAAAGGAGATGTTTATGTTCAAATGTTATCTATTATCATGAGTTGCTACTGCATTAAACGGAGTTAGAAATTGCATTGGTAATTATTCAACACACATTCCATTTGAGAGAGGGAGTTTTTAGATTGAAGATAAGAAAATCGCTAACTTCTTTATTATCCTTAGCTTTGTTATTAACTCCATTAAATCTTGTATTCGCAGATGGTAATATGGACACGATCACCATGAACAATGAACTTAAAAAAAGGATCGAAGTCAACATCGATTCATCAATCACAGGAAATGAGCGAGAAGTAATTGCTGACGTGATGGCCCGGCTTGACGAAGAAGATCGAGGAAATGTCATCTATGTCACAGAAGACGGTGCCATTTACTCTAACAAGACGGAACTCAAAGAGACGACAGAAGTATATGATCTGGTTGAGAACAATATCTATCAAAGCGCATCCGGAAAAGAACTTGTCGGTCCTGGAATATCCACGAATGATTTTTCAGCATCTGCCGTTAAAGATGACACACAAATTTCGCCCACTGCCGAAGTGCCTAATCCAAGCGGAGGTTCCGGTCCTTATCGAAGAGTTTTCTCAAATAATGGATATAACTGGTTAAGTACTTATGTAACCATTCCAGGTGCCCCATACGTAAAAGGGAATGTTTCGACGGATGTTCCTTATGTATATCTGGGAGGCTGGGGATCTAACGGAAATGGGATAGATGCAGGTTTGCAATACAGCACAGCGTTTGATAACTGGTCACCTACGACGTTGGCCAACGGAGCCATGGTACCTAGCAATACGCGCTATCGATCAGGTCAGGATATTTATATGAAATTTTATGTGACGAATCCAAATGAATGTACTTTGGCTGTATCAGGAATCACAACGACTGGTGAACAATTAACAACGACAATTGTAAGAAGCGGGGTAAGCGGCTGGGATAAAAGCGGTATAGGGATGAGAGTTAAAAGAATGACCACCATTGGTCAAAAACCCGAGAACATGAACACAGGTTCAACCATTAAAAATGTTCGCTGGCATGATATCACTGTAGGATACTATTCGGGAAGTAATCTTATATATAGCAGTTGGGGCAGTGGACAAACCGGAGGATATCACTCTGTGCCTTCCAATAAAGTAAGTGTTAATTATATAAGCCCTGGTGAAGAAACCGTCAGCATTCAACTTTAGTATCTATTAATCTGAAAAAGAGGCTCTAAAGTGAAAAGTAGCAGTTCCAAGATTATTCAATCTTGAGAACTGCTACTTTTAAAATTTTATAAAATCGTTGTTATAAGAACTTAAATACTAGGTTTAAGCTAAAATTTCCGATTATTTGTAAACGATCCCATCGTATCTAGCAGCAACAATTCCATCCACCGTATGATAACTAACCAACACCAAGGTGCCTACATAACCGTCTGGCGTTTTATAGTCCGTAAGATATTTTGGTACTCCAAAACCTACAGGGTAATAATGAACTACAGTAAAAGGTTTACTTTCAAGCATAGGAGTTACTACGTCTGATACACTTGTACTGGTATTCGGTTGAATAGTTGCCGCAGACACGTCTCCACTTGAAATGGAAGTGGTCAGAATAAAGGAACATGCAGTCAACATAAGAACTTTACTAAGTCTCAAAATGTTCATCTCCTAAATAGATTTTTTAACTACGATTTCATTGTATAACATACGAGTTTATTTAACAACAATATTTGTAAATTATATAATTATATGTAATTTAATCTTAAAAATTATTTATTTAATTTTATTATCTTTTCATACAAAAAAGCAGCCCTATCGGACTGCCAGACTTCTGCTTTTATACCAGATGTTCAGAAAATCTTCTTTGTCTCCCGATCGTCTTTCAGGATCTCTACAGCCTCCCGAAAACGCAAGGAATGCACAATCTCGCGTTCCCTTAGAAACTTCAGACTATCCTGCAGATCCACGTCATCGGTCAGGTCGATCAACCATTGATATGTAGCCCGGGCTTTCTCTTCTGCTGCAATGTCCTCGTACAGATCCGCAATTGGATCACCCTTGGCTTGAATATACGTAGCGGTAAACGGTACACCTGCTGCATTACTGTAAAAGAGGGCCTTATCGTGATTAACGTAGTGAGCATCCAAGCCAGCTTGCTCCAGCTGCTCCACTGTAGCATCTTTGGTGAGCTTATAGATCATCGTGGCAATCATCTCTAAATGAGCAAATTCTTCTGTTCCAATGTCGTTTAACAGGCCGATAATTTTGTCTGGAATCGTATAACGCTGGTTCAGATACCGCAGGGCAGCTGCCAATTCCCCGTCTGCTCCACCATACTGCTCCATCAGTAATTTGGCCATATGAGGGTCACATTTACTCACTCGAACAGGATATTGTAGCTTTTTCTCGTATACCCACATTGCAAGACTCCTCCTTTAACGTTTATACCTGCCAAGGCCATGGTGTCTGGGACCACTCCCACGGATATTTTGAGAAGGCATGACCAAAATTCATCAGCGGTCCATACAGCTGTTGAAACTCATGAGCTACCCGCATTCGCTCCTGGCTGAACTTGTTGTACTGCTCAATGCTTTGAAAATCACCTGGATGGGTATCCAGGTATAGATTCAGTTCCACTAACACGAAGTCCAGCGCCTGAAGTTCTTCCAGCAACTCGTAGTATTTTGCATCACAGGCTTTCGGTGCTTCAGGTTCCATCTGCCTCCACCTTCCTCTCCTTTGATTTCTTGGATGTGTAAGGGCTATATAATGCAGGCCATAATGTTCCCAGTCTCAACGCTTCTGCCGGACTGTATTGCGGCCAACCCATGGGCTGGAAAGGTATAAACAACTGCGGTGGAACAAGATACGTGCGGATTTCCATCGGTTTGCAAGGATCAAACGGCCCCACAAAAGGAGCATAGGCTCGAAGCTGTGGATCCTTCACTCGAAACGCCTCCTTCAACGATGTTTACGTGCATTCCCCATACCATTCAAACCATTGCTTCCCGTCTCTACATGTATATGTTTCAGTTCTACAGGTTAATCCCCATTTATCCAAACTTCATAAAGGAATTTCTCATGCCAACTTCACTCTCAATCAAAAAAGACCTTTGGAAGCACCTCTTACGGCACTTCCAAAGGTCTGTATTTCGTAAAATGAGTAATATGTTCACACTTGCTCATCTCACTCATCATCAGATTACTACAAAATCTATTCTACTGGTTTTTCTTCCGAATTCATGTCTTGAGGAACAGATTGCTTGTACACGCGAACCCGGGTAATTCGCAAACGAGTGGACTCCTCCACTTCAAAGACGTATCCATTCAGCTCCCGAGTTTTGCCCTTGGCTGGACTACCTCCAAGCTCTTTAAACAGCCATCCGCCAATGGTATCCACTTCTTCATCCTCAATGATGGCTCCGGTCCACTTATGAACTTCTTCAATAAGCGAACGACCATCAATGGAAAACGAATCACCACTGCGTTCCATATGCGGACGCTCATCCTCAAATTCGTCATACAAATCTCCAACGATCTCTTCCAGAATTTCTTCCGCAGTCAGCAATCCAGCTGTGCCGCCATATTCATCCACAACTAGCGTCATCTGTGAATGTTTCTTCTGCATGAGACGCAGCACATGGCTGATTTCCATGGATTCAGGAACGTTTAAGATTGGACGAACAAGTGAAGCCAGATCATGTTGTTGCTCCGGTTTAGCCAGCAACAGATCGGTGATGTGTATGAATCCGATGATCTCATCCTTGTCTTCTACTGCTACGGGATACCGGGAATGTTTGGTTGCATTAATGATCTCCAGGTTCTCTTCCAAAGACATATGCGTGTACAGACAATCCATGTCTGTACGTGGCAGCATCACTTCACGTGCCAGCATATCGGAGAAATCAAAGATGTTGTCCATCAGTTTGATCTCATCTTTATCGATGACACCACTTTTGGCACTCTGCTTCATCAGAATTCGAAGTTCATCTTCCGAGTGAGCTTCTCCTTCACTGGCAGGTTCGATACCTGCCAAACGCAGCAATGCATTGGCCGATACATTCAGTACCCAGATGAACGGGAAGAAGATTTTGTAGAACAACAGCAAGGGTGCAGATAAGAACAATGCCACTCCGTCTGTTTTTTGAATTGCCAACGATTTAGGTGCAAGCTCACCCAGCACAATATGCAGAAACGTAATGATACAGAAACCGATAATGACCGACACGGTCGAAATAAGCCCTGTATCTCCTACACCGAGCTTAAACATGAGAGGCTCAACGAGCAATTCAGAGATGGCTGGTTCTCCCAGCCACCCGAGTCCAAGTGATGTTAATGTAATCCCGAACTGAGTTGCCGATAGATAGGAATCCAGTTTACTATTCACCTTCAGTGCATAACCAGCCAAACGGTTTCCTTCACTCTGCAATTGAGTTAAGCGTGTCTGCCTTACTTTCACAAGGGAAAATTCCGCTGCAACAAATACGCCATTCAAAAATACGAGCAAAAAGACACAGACCAGATTAAATACCAGCTGTCCAAGATGAAATTCAGTATGAATATCCAAGTTGAAACTCCCCTTTTCTATCTATTTCAGGAATACACCTGGAATATCAACGTGTGATTGCCTTTCTCGATTTGAAATCCACACCCTTGTAATACATATCTGCCACTAGCAGGTTTGGTCCGCAACAGGATGCAATATCGCAATGGCAATTGACCGTTTGATTCAACGGATGTTCAGCTGACCATTCATGAAACACATCATCCAGTTTACGATCACGAATGTTGCCAAACGCCGGGATATCCGCAAAATCCGTCACATACACATTACCCGTGAACATGTTGACGTTAACACGGTTGCGTCCGTCCGGATCGTTACGTACCGTCACATTGGGTTCGCTGTATAAACGGTTGATCAGTTCCCGATCCTGCTCTGCTGCACTGCACGCGAAGAATGGCAGGGTCCCGAATAACATCCAAATATCTTTGTCACGCACATCAAGCAAACGATGAATCGCTGCTCTCATATGATCCAGTGATAACACGGGCAGTGACGAAGCAAAGTTCGAATTATACATCGGATGCACTTCATGACGGACACAGCCCATCTCTCGAATCAATTGGTGAATACCATCCAGCTTGTCGTGCGTACGGAAGTTAATCATCGATTCTGCAGAGATAAACATGCCTGCTTCACTCAGTTTGCGTGAATTTTCAATCATTTTCTCATACATCTTCACCGCTACTTCACGTTTCACAGGTCTGCCACTATTCGCAAATCCAACTTGATGGAAATCGTCAGCATTCAGATAGTTGAATGAGATATGCATAACGTCCAGATAAGGTAAAAGTTGCTCATACCGGCTGATATCCAGCGTTAAATTCGAATTGATCTGGGAACGAATTCCACGTTCCTTGGCATATTTGAGCAGCGGGATAATCATCTCATCCACTGTTTTCTGGCTAAAGCTTGGCTCGCCACCCGTCAGACTAATCGTCTGCAGATGCTCCACTTCATCCAATCGTTTCAGCATCAGAGGAAGCGGAAGAGCCGGCGCCTCACGCATCGTAAGCATATCTCCCACGGCACAATGCTCACACCTCATATTGCACAGATGTGTCACGGTCATTTCTACACTGGTCAGCACATGGCGTCCATATGTACGCAGAGAGCCGATCGGATCCCACGGATCATTCGTTGGCGATAAAGGCATCGGTTGTACCGATCCTGAGTTTAGCATGGTCATTGTTCTTCACCTTATTCCTTTTATTAACCTAAAAAGTTTTATTTACATCATACCTTGTGTTTCTCTTTTTGGAGTTATCTTTTATCATAGCACAATTTTGAATGCTCCGGCATACGTAGACCCTGTCCATTACATGACAAAAAACGCTCAGGCAACTCTGGACCGCATTGCGAAACGGCCCGGATATTACGACATGAGCGCTAATCAACTTTCAAGTAGTTCAACTTTCCACCTGTTCACTTTGAGCCACTGAAGGTGTATCTTCCACACCCTCTACACCTGTGATCATCACAGACAGTGCTGTAGACAGGTTAATTTCATAAGGCGAAGATAAAGTCTGGCCGTCCGCATCTTTTAGAACACGGATAAGTGGACGTTGAGGAACACGTGAATGAATTGATGCAACTACCCCGACCTCTCCTGTACTGAGCTTGACTGAAATACCTACCGGGTATATCGCGACACAATCCCTGAACTTCTCCAGCATCCGTTGTTCATAGAGGGTTCCTGAACCTGTATACAACACCTCTACTGCCTGATGCGGCAGCAAGGCTTGCTTGTACACCCGATTCGTTGTCATGGCATCATACGAATCAGCAAGCGCAATCCATTTGGCATATTCATGAATTTCATTGTCTTTCAAACCAAAGGGATATCCACTGCCATCAATTCGTTCATGGTGCTGCAATGCACAATGCGCGGATAGAAGCGGTATACCTGGTTCATCTTTGAGAATACGGTGTCCATATGTAGTGTGCTGCTGAATGATTTTGAATTCCTCGTCACTCAATCTGGAGGGTTTATGCAAAATTTCTGGTGCAATCTGTGTTTTGCCGATATCATGCAACAAAGCGCCCAGACCAATCTCCATTAATTGCTGGCGTGTGTAACCCGAAGCGACACCAAGAACCAGCGTGTACACACATACATTCAGAGAATGGTTATATAGGTCAAAATCGCTGGAGTTCATGTCCATCAGCATAATCATGGCTTCCTTCTGACTGCCGATGTCTTCCAGAATCGCATTCATCACACCACTAAGCGCTTTACCGAAATGAGGAATCCGATTTTTGGTTTTCAGTCCTGACATACTCTGAAATTGCTGTTTGATCTCGACCAGTGCTTTCCTTCGGGTCTCTTCCTGCAACATTTCAGGAACGATGATGTCCTCTGTCACAGCATCTTTAATATACACATAACCGACTCCGAGATCCTTAAGGCGTCCAATCAATCGACTGGTTAGCTCTACATCCTCACTAAGTAATACAAGGCCTTCTTCACTATAAATACGTTTCCCCAGCTTCATGCCAGGCTGCAATAAGTTTATATGTACTAAACGCACAGCCTATCCTCTCCCGCTCCGTAGATGTAATTACCACTAGCCGCCGCTTCAGCAGAAGGCAAGTACTTTAAATTTAGCTTTGATGCCAGCGGGCTCGCAGGCTGTCGTCCAGAGCCCCTGGTCGTTTTATTTCCGTTTCCAGCAAATCGCGTATGAATTCCGGAAGATGATAGAGCGTACGGGTTCCATGAGCAAGAGGAGGATACCCCACATTGAACGTAAACATGTCCAGTGTTCCAACGATATACTCACATTGTTCTTCCATAGGCTCCCCATTGATGGATATGGCCTGGATTTTCTCATACGCTGGCGCATCTGGATTGTATTGAACTTCCATTCCGTCCATACATAACGTGCCTAGAATATGACCACGAAAACCAAATCCCACAATGGGCTTACCTGAAAACTCGTCCAACAAGGACTGCTCAAGTGCTTCACGAATATGACTTCCACTCAAGCATATTGTACAAGCATTTATAGGAGATGGACATAGGGAATGCAACATTCCTTTTGTAATATTTCCTTGTGGAAGCTCTCCGAGAAGCTGACCTGCATTCACCAGAGACAGCTGTGCCCCCGTGAAATGACGGACAGCTTGTGCAAGCAATGTTGCAAACGGGGATTCCCGATCATACGTGATAGGCAGCACCCGATCCGTTATCACTGCCGTCTGATTGAGTGTTCTTTCGGCTTCCGTACGATTCGCAGCGATTGCCAGCGCAACCTGATCATCCAGTAACATACTCTTGGCAGCCATACAACCGCTACTTACCAGTTGGAGAGGTTCTCCCACATTTGTTCGTTCCAGAACCACTTTCCCAAGCCATTGGCCAAATTTTCCAGCCCCGCCCAACACGGTCTGACAAATGACTAAAGGCTCTTCGAGAACATGATGGGTATGCCCACCGAGAATAACATCAATTCCAGTAATCTGCTCCGCCAGTCTCCGATCTGTCGAAAGTCCCAGATGTGAAAGAATAACCACCACATCCACTTCATTACGTAATGCTTCCACTTGAACTTTTAATGATTCCACAGGGTCCAGAACATCCCACCCGAGCAGTTCGTAAAACGTGGTAAAAGGGGCCGTTGCCCCCAGCAGACCAACGCGAAATGGACCTTTCTCCACAATCAGAGAAGGTTTCATCCACACTGGTGCAAGTCCAGTATCTTGCTCCACAACATTGCCGCATACCACAGGACACAGAAGTCCAGCGTAGGACTGCGAGAGCTGATCTGGCGTAAAGGTTAGACCTTCGTTGTTACCGATTGTAATGGCATCGTAGCCCGTCAGGTTAATAACATCAACATTAGCCGTACCCAGTGTTCCTTCTGTGTCAACGGCCATCCGGTCCATATGATCGCCAATATCCAGTACTAGAAAGTTGCCACCTTGGTCACGTTCTTCATTAATCATAGCGGCGATGGTGCTCATGGAGCCGAAGTGGCTATGGATGTCATTGGTGTGCAGAATCGTTAACGTTTGCTTCTCCCTGGTGCTCATCACACCGCCTCCCCTGCTCTTCAATAAACGTTCATTCTTCTAATGGATAAGCATAACATTTTCCGCGTCGTTATGATATATTTAAAGGGTTTAGAGATCAAAAAGAGGTGAGTCATATCCATGAAATTGACAATTCAACTATTTGCAGGCATTGCAGAACGTTTAAATACATCCCTTCTGGAGTTTGAGTACATTGGAGACCTTCCAACCGCTGCCGATTTAAAAGAAAAACTGAGTCTGGCCTATCCAGAGGCAGCTTCTCAGATAAGGACATCTTTTTTGGCAGTTAACCAGCAGTACGCTCCTGCCGATACTATACTTAGCTCAGAAGATGAACTTGCGTTAATCCCTCCCGTCTCTGGAGGTGATGGTACGGATATATCCGATGAAAAGCTTCGCTCTACCGTTCCAGAACATCGGACTGAAGATGGCTTATTTCTGATCACAGAGTCCACCTTGTCCGTGGAAGCAACAACGGCGCTAGTGATTACCCCGAATCACGGGGCAGCTCTTACTTTTGTAGGCACGACTCGTGAAATGACTGGTGAACAGCGCACCGTTCATCTTGAATACGAAGCCTATGTGCCGATGGCTCTTTCTCAGATGGCTGCCATTGGTGTGGAAATCTCCGATCGCTGGCCTGGTGTGTTATGTGCAATCAGTCACCGAATTGGCAAAGTGGATGTGGCAGAGATTAGTGTAGTCATTGCCGTTTCCTCGCCTCATCGCAACGACTGTTATGATGCAAGCCGTTACGCCATAGAGAGACTCAAACAGACCGTTCCGATCTGGAAAAAGGAAATTTGGGAAGATGGATCTGAATGGAAGGGACATCAATTAGGACCATGGAACCCCATGGAGAACTAAATAATGAGCCTTTACACCTTTTAGATTGAGTGGGTTAATAGTAAATAAGTCGTTGTCAACCCATTTTTTTCTTGTTATTATAATTATATGTGTCGATATTAGTCGAGAAAAGGTGGTTTATACGTGAGAGTGCATGTTACTGATCTTAAACCGGGTGACCTGTTAAAAAATGATGTATACAACAGTTCGGGTCTCCACATGCTGATGAAAGGTTCCACCCTCAGTGAAGATGACCTATCCAAACTGTTGCAACATGGAATCGAGTACGCAGATGTAGAACACACACCATCCGACCTACACTCTGATGCACAAACCTTACCTTCCGATCAGACCCGTCTGTTAACTAACTTGTTTAACGATACGATCAAAGGTACTGAATCTCTATTTCAACAAGCGATGGAGAAGGGTTTTATTGATGAGACACAGGTCGATGAGATTTTGTTTACCCTAACAGAACAGTTGGAAAAACAAAAAGATGTTGTCTCCTTGTTGCTTATGCTGGACGGGGAAAGCGATTATACGTACAACCATTCATTGCAAGTCGGAATGCTCGCTTTTTATATCGCCGGCTGGATGGGTTACAACCCCGAGGAATGTCTAACGGTAGCCAAAGCAGGATATCTTCATGATATCGGCAAGTCCAAGATTCCTTCTGAGATTTTACATAAACCTGGTAAATTGACCACGGAAGAATTTGACGAAATGAAGAAACACACATTCTATGGGTACGATATCATTAAAGAATCCACGCAGGATGAAATTCTGGCAATGGTTGCACTTCAGCATCATGAGCGCGAGGATGGAAGTGGTTATCCTCATGGACTTCGAGGGGACGAAATCCACCCATATGCCCGTATAACTGCTGTAGCAGACGTTTACAGCGCCATGACGACAAATCGGGTGTACCAGACCAAACAGGAACTGATCTCTGTTCTGTGTGAACTGTACAGTCTCAGCTTCGGTCAGTTAAACGGTGAAGCAACGCAGGAACTGATCAAGCATATGCTACCTAATTTTATCGGTAAAAGGGTTCTGCTCACCACGGGTCAGACGGGACTCATTGTCATGAATAATCCTGCGGATTATTTCCGACCACTCGTTCAGACCTCTACAGCCTTTATCGATTTAGCGAAAGAAAGAGATATTGCTATCGTTGAAATTTATGTACAGTAGTGGTGTAACAAGCCTATCTGTTCATTGTACTCAGCACACAGGATGGATACGAAGCAACAAACAGGAAGTAGCTTGAATAACCAACTCATAGGTTGGCATATGACAAAAGGGAAGCCGTAATCGGCTTCCCTTTTGTCTATTCCGATTCAATCATGTTGGATTACACGCAGAATGCTTTTGTGATGATAACCAACAGAATGAACAGTACCAAGATTGCACCAGTGTTTGTGAACATATTGTATCCGCCAACGCCGCCTACTCCGCCTACGTTGCCACCACAGCCATATCCTACTTCGCTCATGTGATTGCCTCCTCTTCATCAGGTATACCCTAACATATGACGTTTCCGGTGGAATGAACCGGGCGAACAGGCAACATTCGATAAATGGTTGTCTGTCTGCATCTACCTGAGTGGATCAGCCTTCTGTTACTCCCTGTTCTTTGCAGGAATCTATGTGTCGGAATCCGAATGAACCTGGATGCCTTTTTCCTTGCGGTACATGATAACAAGTAATCTCCAAAATTCATAACTGCCTTTGTCGTTCATAATAAACGGTCGATAATAATCAAATGCTTGCTGCGCCCATGCGGGACAATCCATATTGGAAAGTTGCTCCTGTTGCTGAATCCATCCCCCTTGAATCTCCAGCGTTTTCTGCATGGCTTCAAACATTTTCTTCTGCTCAGTGGTCATCGGCGGAGCCTCCTGTTCCTGAGATGCAGTTCCGTATTCGGCCTGTAGATACGCACCCGGTTCCGTCACACCCTCTTCGCTGGCTGTATACCCATAAGATGGTGCACTTGTTTTACGAATCTCATAATGTACATGCGGACCAGTACTCTGACCTGTGCTCCCCTGATTACCGACAAGCTGGCCTCGCTTCACCTGCTGTCCAACGCTTACAGCAATACGTGAAAGGTGCGCATAACAATGCAAGTAGCCACGATGATCCTGAAGGGCAACTGTAAGCCCGTAACCGCCGAATCCGGAGCCTGTAACTCCTTCGGAAGCAAAACGTACCCTACCTTCCATAAAGGCATAGACGGGGCCATTCCAGGGCTCTGTCACGAGATCGATTCCGCGGTGAAATGTCTGTCCACCATGAATAGGATGAATTCGATAGCCGAATGAACTTGTAATCCGATAGCCCTCGAAAGGGTTTACGCTCATACACTCACATCCTTTTCTATCATTAAATGCTTAAATCTATGAAATGGCTTGTGCTATTGGTCTTATTTTATTCCACAAAAATACCCCCTAGAGAGACTTTTTAAAAGTCTGCTCTAGAGGGTATTCGATCACTTGAAACTATATCTACTGCTTAACATCAGCAGCTAGGTTTAGCTTTACGGCTTCGAAAGGCGCTGCATTGGATTAGCCAATGGAGCCTTCCATTTCGAATTTGATCAATCTATTCATCTCAACGGCGTATTCCATTGGCAATTCCTTCGTGAATGGCTCAATGAAGCCCATGATAATCATCTGTGTTGCTTCCGCATCAGTCAGACCGCGGCTCATCAGGTAGAAGAGCTGATCCTCAGACACTTTGGATACTGTAGCTTCATGCTCCAGCATGATGTTATCATTCATGATTTCATTGTAAGGAATTGTATCCGATGTGGACTCATTATCGAGAATGAGTGTATCACACTTGATGTTAGATTTCGCGCCCTCAGCTTGACGTCCAAAGGAAGCCAAACCACGGTACGTTACTTTACCACCATGTTTACTGATGGACTTGGATACAATCGTAGATGTTGTATCTGGAGCCAAGTGGATCATTTTCGCACCTGCATCCTGATGCTGGTTTTTACCAGCTACAGCGATGGAGAGTACGGAACCTTTAGCTCCACGGCCTTTCAATACAACCGCTGGATATTTCATCGTCAGTTTGGAACCGATGTTACCATCGACCCATTCCATCGTTGCATTTTCTTCTGCAACCGCACGTTTCGTAACGAGGTTGTAGATGTTTGGTGCCCAGTTTTGGATCGTTGTGTAACGAACACGGGCATTTTTCTTACAGATGATCTCAACGACCGCACTATGCAGTGAGTTCGTGCTGTAGATTGGAGCTGTACAGCCCTCTACATAGTGAACGAAGCTATCTTCGTCGGCAATGATGAGTGTACGCTCGAATTGTCCCATATTCTCGGAGTTGATCCGGAAGTAGGCTTGCAGAGGCACTTCACATTTAACGCCCTTAGGCACGTAGATGAAGCTTCCTCCGGACCATACCGCACTATTCAATGCAGCAAATTTGTTATCTGCTGGCGGAATAACTGTTGCAAAATATTCACGCAGGATTTCCGGATGCTCTCTGAGAGCCGTGTCCGTATCCATGAAGATTACACCTTGGTCTTCCAATTCCTTTTGCATGTTGTGGTATACAACCTCGGACTCATACTGAGCCGATACACCTGCAAGGAACTTTTGCTCTGCTTCAGGGATACCCAATTTATCAAAGGTTTCCTTGATTTCGGAAGGAACTTCCTCCCATGTTTTACCTTGTTTTTCAGAAGCACGCACATAATATTGAATTTCATTGAAATCCAATCCGTCGAGATCTCCGCCCCATTTTGGCATTGGCATCTTTTCGAATTGTTTCAAGGATTTCAAACGGAATTCCAACATCCAATCCGGTTCATTCTTAATCTTGGAAATCTCGGTAACCACTTCTGCAGTCAGACCTTTACCGGTTTGAAAGATGGATTTGTGCTCGTCGCGAAAACCATATTTGTACTCTTCCATTTCTGGTGCTTTTTTAGCCATCTTGCTCTACCTCCCTATCGTTATTGTACTTTATTCTCTTCGTCAATCCCTTTGCGTAATGCATTCCAGGCCAGAGTGGCACATTTGATGCGTGCAGGGAACTTGTTCACACCGGATAGGGCTTCGAGATCTTCATAATCGTCGAAATCGACTTCTTCACCTTTCATCAGTGAGGAAAAACGGTTAGCGATATCGAGTGCCTGCTCCATCGTTTTGCCTTTGACAGCCTCTGTCATCATCGATGCAGAGGACATGCTGATGGAGCAGCCTTCACCCGTATATTTGGCTTCCTGAACGATTCCGTCTTTCAGCAAAATTTGCAGTGAAATCCGGTCGCCGCACGTTGGATTGTTCAAATTCACCGTGACAGCGTCATTATCAAATGTTCCGCGGTTACGCGGGTTTTTGTAGTGGTCCATTATAACACGTCTGTACAGATCATCAAGTTGCATCGCCAAAATACTCCTTTGTCTGGATTAAGGCGCTGACAAGCCGATCTACATCTTGTTCGTTATTGTATAGATAGAAGCTGGCACGAGCTGTTGAGCTAACTTCAAGCCAGCGCATTAGCGGTTGACAGCAATGATGTCCGGCACGAATGGCTACGCCACTCGCATCCAGCACAGTTGCCACATCATGTGGATGAACATCCCCCAGATTAAAGGTAACGACACCCACATGCCGCTTGGCTGGGCCATAGATGGTTAACCCATCGATCTCAGCCAGTCGTTCTGTTGCATAAGCTGCCAGCACACTTTCATGATGTGCGATCTCATCCATACCAATCTGCTCCAGAAAATCAATGGCAGCTCCCAACCCTACCGCACCTGCGATAATCGGGGTTCCACCTTCGAACTTCCAGGGAAGCTCTTTCCAGTTGGATTCGTACAGACCCACATCATCAATCATTTCACCACCGAACTCAATGGGTTCCATGGACTCCAGCAGCGCCTTTTTGCCGTAGAGTGCACCGATTCCGGTTGGTCCGCACATTTTATGACCGGATAATGCATAGAAATCACAGTCCAGATCCTGAACGTCCACCTTCATGTGAGGTGTGCTTTGTGCGCCATCAACAACGATGACAGCACCATTGCGGTGTGCAATTTCAGCAATTTGTTTCACTGGATGGATCAGACCCATAACATTGGATACATAAGCGATTGCTACAATTTTAGTATTGTTCGTAATCGTCTTCTCAACATCAGCCAATTCAATATGACCGTCAGGCTGAAGCGGAATGTATTTCAATGTTGCACCTGTCTCCTTGGCAACTTGCTGCCAAGGAATCAGATTACTATGGTGCTCCATTTGCGTGATAACAATTTCATCGCCTTCTTTGCAATTGGCGCGGGCGTACGATGAAGCCACCAGATTGAGGGCTGTCGTTGTCCCGCGAGTAAAGATAATCTCCTGTGTACGGCGGGCATTGATAAACTTGGCTACCTTCTCACGTGCGCCTTCGTAAGCGTCCGTTGCACGGCTTCCAAGGGTATGAACACCTCGGTGTACGTTGGAGTTCTCATACTCATAATAATGTTTGACTGCTTCAATCACAGCATGAGGCTTCTGTGAAGTTGCAGCACTATCTAAATATACGAGCGGGTGTCCGTTAATTTCCTGGTGGAGGATCGGGAACTGCTCGCGAATGGACGGGTTCATTGTCCCAGCTTCTTCTCAATCAGGGACTGCAATTGGGTGCGCAGTGCTTCCAGAGGAATATCCGCCACCACCGGAGCCAGGAAGCCATAGATGATCAGGCGTTCGGCATCCGTACGGTTAATTCCGCGCGACATCAAGTAATGAATCTGCTCGGCATTGACTTGACCAACAGAAGCAGCGTGACCTGCCGTTACATCATCCTCGTCAATAAGAAGGATTGGGTTGGCGTCTCCACGTGCTTTAGGGCTCAGCATCAATACTTTCTCTGTCTGCTGTCCATCAGCTTTGGTAGCGCCTTTCTCAATCTTCGTGATGCCGTTGATGATTGCAGAAGCTTCTTCACGCATAACTGCACGTGTAATCATCTGGCTTGGTGTATTCTTGCCGAAGTGACGAGCTTCTGTGGTGTAGTTGATTTTCTGTGAACCGGAACCTACAGCGATGACTTTGGAATCAGAACTTGATCCATTGCCTTTCAGCACGGTCATCGTGTTGCTCGCTGTGTCGCCATTGTTCATTTCACCTACAATCCACTCGATGGAAGCATCATTCTCCAACACTGCACGACGGAATGAAACATCAGTTACATTCACACTCAGTTGATGAACCGATGCGAAACGTACTTTAGCACCGGATTTTGCGAATACTTCCACAACACCATTATGGAAAACAGGTGCGGACAATTCGCCAGATACATAGTTATCAACATAAGTTACTGAACTGTTTGCTTCTGCAACTACAAGCACGTGAGGGGCAAACGTTGCAGATGCGTCGTCCGTAAGCAACACTGCTTGCAGTGGTACTTCGATTTCGACATTTTTCGGAACATACAGGAAGACCCCGCCATTCCAAAGTGCCGCATGTAATGCAGCGAGGGAATGCTCATCCGCTTTCACTGCTGTGTTCAGATATTGTTTTACCAGATCGCCATGTTCGCGAACCGCTGTAGCCAGATCCGTGAAGATAACTCCTTTTGCTGCCAGATCAGCAGACACCTTGGAGTATACCGTACCGGAATTGCGCTGGATAACCAGACTGCCCTCAGCTTGATCCTGAACCAGATCTTTGATAGAAGCAGGTACTTCTGTCAAAGAAGAAATGGCTTCACTTGTTTTATATGTTCCGTACTCGCTGACATTCCAGCGTTCGATTTTTTGTTTTTCCAGTTTAGGAAGCGCAAGCCCGCTCGCAAGCTTTAAAGCTTCAAGCCGCTGTTCGGTCAACCAGCCGGGTTCATTGTTGCTTTCCGACAAGGCGCGAAGCGCTTCAGATTCAACCGGAAGAATTGTTTGTGTAGTCATTAATTAATCCTCCTCCGTTTTGTCTTTACGCTTCTTGGCCTACAGTTTCGTCTGTAATTCCCAGCTCTGCCTTTACCCAGTCATACCCTTCCGCTTCCAGACGGTGAGCCAACTCAGGTCCGCCGGATTTCACGATACGACCTTGCATCATTACGTGAACATAGTCAGGCGTAATGTAGTTCAACAGACGTTGGTAGTGAGTGATGATCAGGAAGCCACGGTCTTCGCTCTTCATAGCGTTCACACCGTCAGCCACGATTTTCAAAGCATCGATGTCCAGACCGGAGTCAATTTCATCAAGTACTACGATTTTCGGATCAAGCAGCATCATTTGCAGAATCTCGTTACGTTTTTTCTCACCACCGGAGAAACCTTCATTCAGGTAACGGTGAGCGAACTCAGGATTCATGTCGAGTTCTTTCATTTTACCTTCCATTTGACGAATGAACTTGATCAGGGAGATCTCGTTACCTTCGCCACGACGTGCGTTAATTGCACTACGCAAGAAGTCGGAGTTTGTAACACCTGCAATTTCACTTGGGTATTGCATAGCCAGGAAAAGACCTGCACGTGCACGCTCATCTACAGCCATATCCAATACATCTTCACCATCAAGTGTAATTGTACCGTCTGTTACTTCATATTTAGGGTGGCCCATCAATGCAGAAGCCAGAGTGGATTTACCTGTTCCGTTTGGTCCCATGATTGCGTGGATTTCTCCACCTTTCATTTCCAGGTTGATGCCTTTCAGGATTTCCTTACCTTCGATCGTCGCTTTCAGACCTTCAATGACGAAATTCGTAGCCATGTGTATTGTTTCCCTCCATTGATTAAATTGATGTTGTTGTCGAAAAAGAAAAAGCGCCTATTATATCTGAACAGGGCTTCCCCTGAATTTCTCCTGTACTTGAATCTTTCAAAGCAAGAACACTTTAGAATAATTCTAAACTGATTCTCAATGATAATCAAGTCATTTCCTAAGAACGTTTGTCCCTTGCAGGAAACATTATTCTTTCTGATTCTATATTAAAAGACAAATTGAATCAAATTAGAAAACATCTTACTCACAAATGTACAGTGAGAAAAATCACAGCAATTCAAGCTTTTATGTCATCTGCTGTACACTAATCTAAAAAAAGGACTTATCCATATCATGGACAAGTCCTCCCGTTAAATAACGTTACTATTTACAATTTGAGCATCTCGTTAATCTTCTGTACCTGTTCGTCAAAATCCGCAACGTCCACCACCGGCGTCATTTCGCGCGGCACCGGACCATTCGGAATAGAAATCCATGAACGACAACCGTTATATTCAGGCAGTACGGGGATTTCCATCGGTTCTTTCAAAAGGTACACACGTAAAATCAATACATGGAGCGGATCTTTCCGTTTCCATTTCAAACGGTCTTCGGCAAAATCCGCTGTCCACATATGAAAGTCAAGAAGTCGATCCAGCATCTCCTGATCTCGTATCTCCAGATCCTGCGTTACTTCGGCATATGCAGTAATACGGATTGTCGAAGCTTCGGGCACCCATTCGGCCAGTGATTCTTCAACATAGGATTGATCCGAGGACTTAATCAGTTCTTTACGCTGATGTTCATAAGTCGGATACAGGTAAAACGCCGGACTTTTCAGCTCAAAATGTCGGGTTTCCTCTATGATTCCACCTTTGCGCATCACCATAATTTGGCGACCCGTTTCCAGTGCTTTGATTGCAGAAGCCCATTCTTTTAAAGCCGGTATCGTTGGTTCTAACATAAGCGGTTCCCTCCCCTATCGTTCTTGTCAGCAGTATAGACGCTCTGGGCGTTTCTGACAACATGATCGGGGATCAGGAAGCTTACGTAAGAAACATACTTATATTAGATTAAATCTTGGCTGTATTAACCCAAGAAAGAGCGAAGCATCCACATGTGTTTCTCAAGGTCAGCCTTGAAGCCTGTCAGCATATCGGATGTTGGTTGATCTTCAGCTGAATCTGCAACATCGATACCTTCCTGATATTCATTCGAAAGTGTAGCGAAGTCCTCGATCAGGTTTTGTACCATCGTTTTTGCGTCTTCTCCGCCTGCTGCTTCCTGAATAGAGGAAAGCTCCAAATACTCTTTCATTGTAGCCGCCGGGCTACCTTTCAGCGTAAGGATACGCTCTGCGATTTCATCCATTTGTACTGTAACTTCGTTGTAGAACTCTTCGAATTTCACATGCAATGTGAAGAAGTTAGGTCCTTTAACGTACCAGTGATAGTTATGGATTTTAACATACAATACGTTCAGGTTAGCTACCTGACGATTAAGTACTTGTTCCACCGATTTTGCTTGATCTGTTTTGTTTTTTGTAGCCATATTAATCCCATCCTTTATTTAAAATTAGTCTGTCATGCCATGATAAGCAGGTTGTCCCACAATGCATAACAGAGAGTTAATAATGTGTCACCACATGTAGTGGAGAGGCTTGTTAACGGCGTTTCTCTCAACCGTCCGGCCTATTTGTTTTTACCCTTGAACCGGAAGTTCGAATCAGGATCGACTTGACTTGTCTCAAAAAAAAGTTCAAAAACCGCGTTATTTCCGATATACTGACATATACCAAGCAAAGAAGTGGGTTTTCCTGTTTCTTCATATATATGGAGGTGGCACCTTTGTCCCAATATCGCCCGTTTACCCCCCAGGATGCAATTGAACTGGCCAAAACATTACCGGGTCCATTTGCGGCAGATGCGAATCTGGATTGTCACGAGATCGGCGATGGCAATCTGAATTTGGTATTCCACATCACGGATCAGAACTCCGATAAAAGTATCATTATCAAACAGGCGCTTCCTTATGCGAAAGTGGTTGGAGAATCATGGCCGCTCTCTCTGGTACGTGCCCGCATTGAACGTGAGATTCTTCAGGAAGAGTATCGTCTATGTCCAGGGATGGTACCCGAAGTGTATCATTACGATGATGACCTCGCGTTAACGGTTATGGAAGATCTGAGTGATCATGTGATCATGCGTAAAGGCCTGATCGAAGGTGTTTCCTATCCTCTTTTTGCACAGCATATTGGGGAATTCATGGCAAGAACGCTGTTCTTCACATCCGACTTGGGCATGGATCAGCAATTGAAGAAGGAACAACAGGGCAGATTCATTAATCCGGACCAATGCAAAATAACGGAGGATCTGATCTTTGATGAACCCTACCGGATCGCCGAGAAAAATAATTATGATGTTTCCATTGAGGACGAGGCTGAAGCCCTTCGCACAGATGGAGAACTTCACCTTGAAGTGGCCTTGCTGCGGGAAAAATTCCTGACACATGGGCAGGCATTGCTTCATGGAGATCTGCACACAGGCAGTATTTTTGTTACACCTGAATCAACCAAGGTCATCGATCCCGAATTTGCATATTACGGCCCCATGGGATTCGATGTCGGTGCAGTCCTCGCGAACCTGCTCTTGAATTACGCATCCCTTCCAGGATGGATTCAGGATGAGTCTGCTTTGCGTGAGCGTGAGACGCTTTTGCTTAATATGGTTCGTGATGTATGGACTGAATTCGAGTCTCGTTTCCGTGCCCTCTGGGTTAATGACCTCGTCGATCCGATGGCAAAAACACCAGGCTATCAGGATCTGTATGTGCAACAATTGTTCAGAGATTCGATCGGCTTTGCAGGTGCCAAAATGGTTCGTCGTATCGTGGGACTCGCTCACGTGGCGGATATAGATACGATTCCAAATGCGACTGAACGTGAACATGCTCAGCGTAAAGCATTGTCCATTGGTAAAGCATTAATCAAGAACAATCGTCGCTTGAATACCATCGGCGAAGTACTGGATATTGTATCCACAGCTGTTACTACTACTAAGGCTTAACATAAGGAACGGAGGGAACCCCCTATGACAACCCCTGAATATCAGCCTCTGTCCTCTCTTATCTGGAAAAAGGACAAGCTTGAAATGCTTGACCAGCGTCTGTTGCCCGAAACGATCCTCATGTTGAAACTGTATACACCCGAGGAAGTATGGGAATCCATCCACTCCATGAAAGTACGCGGTGCTCCGGCGATTGGTATTGCTGCTGCATTTGGTGTTGTATTGGGTGCCAAATCATATGACGGAACAACCGTTCAAGGTTGGTTGGATCACGTAAAATCCATATGTGCTCATCTGGCTACTTCCCGACCAACAGCGGTGAACCTTTTCTGGGCACTGGATCGCATGATGCAAAAAGCAAATGAGGTCGTTGAATCCGGCCTGAGCCTGGATGAGGGCAATGATGCTCTTGAAGTAGAAGCTCTGTTGATTCAGAAGGAAGACGAAGAAGTATGCCGCATGATCGGCGAGAATGCACTGCCTTTGTTCGAAGATGGGATGGGTGTACTCACTCACTGTAACGCAGGCGGACTGGCTACGGCGAAATACGGTACGGCAACTGCTCCAATGTATCTCGCGCAGGAACGTGGCATTCACCTGAAGGTATTTGCAGACGAGACTCGTCCCGTACTTCAGGGCGCACGCCTGACTGCTTTTGAGTTACAGCAAGCCGGCATTGACGTTACACTGCTTTGTGATAATATGGCAGGCATGGTCATGTCCAAAGGTTGGATTCAAGCCGTTATCGTCGGAACGGATCGTGTTGCAGCGAATGGTGACGTAGCTAACAAAATCGGAACATACAGTGTCGCAGTGCTTGCTAAGGCTCACAATATTCCGTTCTATGTAGCCAGCCCATTGTCGACCATTGACTTGTCCACTCCATCCGGGGACCTGATTCCAATTGAGGAACGTGCTGCGGAGGAAGTGACCGAAGGATTTGGCAAACGTACAGCACCGCAAGGTGTTAAAGTATACAATCCAGCATTTGACGTAACGCCTAACGAATATGTAACAGCTATTATCACGGAAAAAGGCGTTGTTCGCGCACCTTTCCAAGAAAATCTGGCTGCCTTGTTCGCGAAGGAAGAGGCTTAATTTTATGAGAAGGGTTCGTGTATAGCTTTGCTAGTTACGACATGCCGGCTCTGTAATGCAACGCTAAAGAAGGGCTTCCCATACGGGGAGCCCTTTTGTTAGTGCTTAGATCATTTTCAACAAAGCCTCTACACCCGTCATGCCAACCGTAATGCCCATGGCCTCGGCTTCTGTTGTCACCGACTCCATAGGTGCATGCAACAATTGCTCCAGTGTACGCACACCAACCGCCCGAGCCGCAATAATTTTGCGATCCCCGAGCTTCTCATTAAGTAATCCCACGTCGAGTGCTCCGCACATGATATTAAGCCTCAAAAAACCTTGATATATCAATGTCTTCAGGCACTCATTATGCCCTTCGTAACAAAAGCGTCACAAAAGTACGATTTCTTCTAAAGTGTTTGTTACTTCTTGCTGCATGCTTGGTATCACATGACTGTACGTATCCAACGTAACTGAGATCTTACTATGTCCCAATCTTTCGGAAATCACCTTAACATTGATATCTTTAGACAATAGTAAGGTTGCATGTGTATGTCGCAAATCATGAAATCTTATGTGTGGAAGATCTGCTCTTTTAACATCTTTGGGATAGATTTTCATCATATTACTTGGAAATACAGTACCGCCATTCTTCAAATTGAATATAACCAAATCGAGATCAAGAAACTCTCTCCCCAATTTACTTTTCAAAGCATCATACTTTTCTTGCTGTGTTTTGAGAACTTCAACTAACTGATTTGGAATAGATATTCTACGAACTCCTGCATATGTTTTAGCCCCAGATTTTAGCGTTTTTCCATAGTTCGATAAAGTTTGATTGACGTATAAAACCTTGTTTTCATAATCAATGTCTTTCCATCTGAGTCCTAGAATCTCTCCTTGTCTCATTCCAGTCAAAAGCGCCAATGCATAAACACAAAAGTATCTTCGGTTCTTGTTTGCTTCAAGGAATTGATTTACCTGATCTATTGACCAAATGTTAACTTCATTCTTTGTTTTTTTGGGTAAGGTAGTCTTCCTCATCGGATTTGATTTACATAAACCATACTCAATGGCTTTATCCAGCACTCGTTTAATCAACGTTGTTATTCTTTCAATTGTGTTTCTCGCGTACCCTTTAGAATTTAAATTAGTAACAAATTGCTGACAAGTCTTCATATCAAGTTTTTGTAACTTAACATTTCCAATTGAATCCTTGATATGATTCTTATAATATAGACAGTCATTGTAAAATGTTACTTCACTACACTCCAATTTTCGGATATTTTCTAGCCAATAAAGGGCAAAGCTACCCAATGTAGAGCTATCATTCTTCACAAATTCACCGTTCTCGATTTCTTGTTGTAATTTTGACATAATTAGATCAGCTTCACGCTTTGAATCAAATCCTTCTCGCTTAATTTGCCTTCTTTTCCCTGTGGGTTCATAGTAATCAAATACGAAATACCACTTCTTTGTGTCTTTGTTTTTCTTTACAGATGCCATTCCGATACCTCCTATTTTCTTATTGTGACGTTATAAGAAAATGGAGCCAAGCAAGTGACTGTTACTTAACTTTATCACATTACTGGCTCCATTTTCAGTTAATTGACTTTTGCTGTTTTAATCCACTCTTCTAGGACTTGGCTAGGAACGTACGATCGTTTACCAATTTGAATTGGATTCAATTTTCCCATTACTTCTCTAGCCGCATTTCTCCCTAATTTCAGTCGCAACATAATGTCCTTTGTACATAACAATTCTTTTTCATTGGGTGTCTTCACACTCATCACCTCGTTAACTCCTATGTATGTATTAACTTGTCTTATTACTGTTTAAATTCTTATGTATATATTCAAATGTAGCTATTAAGATCGTTTTAAAAATCTAATCTAACTTCGTATCTTCTCTCTACTTTTAACTATGTACTATTTGTTGGTCTTGCTTTAAAATGATCGCCATTCTCTCATAAGTGAAATTTCTACTGATAGTTATTGTTCCACCATGTGGATGCTTTGTAGTTATTGAGAAAGATCCCGTATAGCTTAAATCCTCAGGGTTTTCATATTCTTCTATTGTTGTTCTTCCTAGAGTAACATCCTCCGATTGGAGCAAATAAAGAGCGTTGCCTACCTGATGAAATCTTCCTGTGTCAGACTTGGCGTAGGGTAAGCCTATATGTTTAAATGCTGCGCCCTTAGAATCAAATCGTCGAAAAGTTTGCTGTTTCGTTGGATCAGTAGTATTTACTACAGTAAATAGATAGTGAGGAAAGCTAGTTGCTTTAGCGCAATTCTTTGCATTTGTTAATACTTGTATGTTATTCAAGCTATAACCTTCTTTTTCATTCACTCTATCTATAGTTGGTCTGAAAGAATGTTTGTAATCATTTTTCATGTACTCTTCCGTGTGATCTTTCCATGACACCCAAAAATCTTGTTGCTTATGTAGTATATCTAAGAATGTCTTCTCCTCATCTTCCCATTCACACTTAACATACTTGTACATACCTGAATTATATTTACAATTAGTTATTCGACTATAGAGACTACCATGAAGTAGAAATGCACTAAATTTCTCATTTTCAGCAATTATACCTTCTCCATAACATTTTTCTGCAAATGCCAGTGCGCGTAACTTATAATCAACGTAATTTTGATCTCCATATGTATTAATCCAAACTTCTAATACTTCCTCTGCAATGAGACGTTTTGCCAAATATGCTCTCTTCCTTCCTAATGTGAATTATCAATTTTAACTGCTCCTGATACGCGATATAATGTATAATAAATTTATATGATTAGGAGGTGAAAACTTGAATAATAGAGTATACAAAATAAATGCCAACAAGCTACCAGATGATGTTTCCCAGTGGAAATGGGAATCGGTTAAGACGGATCTCTGGGAAGAACTCCCTCAAATTGCTTGTGTATTTGTAGTAGTAAAAGTAGAAGACGGTGTAATAATTCCTCTGCAAGCAGCCAGTTCCGAAAATCTTCGAGGTTACTTTTATAAAGGTAACTTAAAGGTTCGCGCGCATAACCGTAACGAGGAAGTTCATTACATACGGGAATCCAATGAAGTAACACGAAGAAAAATGAAATTAAGACTTGACGAAGTTTTTGGGTTAAAGTATGTATATTGAGAATTTTGAAGGAGAGTAATCTCTCCTTTTTTTAATGAAGTCTTTACTTCGAGCAAACTTCTATATAATGAAGTCCACTTGCCACTACTGTTCACACCCTTGAATTCAATATCTTCAAAGTTAAAATATCGGATCACTTTTTTCTCGCCCAATCCTATTGATTACATATTGATTAGACTATCCCCTTCTTCAATGGTAGTGTTACTTCCCAAATGGGTTTGAACAATTGATCCTTGGACAGCAATCAATTTACCATTCAAGTAAACCTTAGCATCGTTACCTGTAGAAACACTTCCTGTACCACCACCAGATGTACCTGGACTAATGGATATAATAGATCCTCCTCTTTGCGGAGAGGGAGAAGGGTCGGCAGCCCATTGTTCTTGCGTTGAATCCCCTATACAAGCCACGCTGACGCCGTTAACCTTGAATTTATTGTTGATGGGAGCTACTGCACCCGTAACCTTTGCATTGGTCGTGTGAGTCGTCGTACTGTATTGAGGGACTCCATTCTCATCATAACCATAGATGTATCGTTCAACGTATGATACATGTCCTGTTTTAGATGAATCCGCTAAGTGTGATCCCTGTAATGCTACATTTGCGATATAAATCTTCCTTTCTTTTACATCATGTAAATCTTAAGATATCTCTGTTCAGTTGAGTTATCACCAGCGTAGTCTATTGCCTGTTTTCCAGAACTGTCTCTAAGCTCTGCGTCTGCTTTTAAACCCGTCATTTCTCCGAAATAGAATACATTCTTGTTAATAACAGTTAGCATCAGCGCCGTTTTTCCATCATATCGCTGAACATCCACATCAAGTGCATTACGTTTAATTGCTTTGTAGGCTTCATAATTGTTTTCTTCAATGACGTACATCAGAAGTGTGTTGTTACCATTAGTAGAATCTTGGGCGTTCACATCCAGTGTGCCATTGTTCAACGCTGTACGAATCTTCTCTGCGTCCAATTTCCCATCTGTACTGTACGTTTCCCGCAAATTTGCTACCTTCTTATTTGCTGTTGTACTCGCTGATCCACTATTAGAATTACTTGGATTGGTAGCACCCGTTCCAGACTGACCACCCGTTGAACCATTGTTAGAGCTAATTCCAGATTGACCAGTTGTTCCACTGTTCGTTGTAGTATTACTAGACGATTTACCTTCTTTTAACGAAACCTGAGAACTAGTAACAGATTCTACAGTGTAACCCATAGCATTAGCAGTGTCTCTCACTGGGAGATAGAGTTTTCCATTCACGTTAAGTGGTGAATCAGATAACTTAGCCTGAGAACCATCTACTACAAACTTTACACTTGATTGGGTTGCTTTAAGGTATGTAGCTGCTCCTACTGCTGTTCCTGCTGTAACCGCAACACCAACAATCAAACCTAATGTAAACGTAGACATCTTACTGAACACTTTTTTCATATTATGTACCTCCAATTTAATATGGGATATACCTAGTAAAACTAGATACAGTATATCCCATATATCGGTCACATTAATGAATTTTATTACTTAACTACTTCACTCTTACTCCGTTAATGTAAACCTCTTTACCAATATTAACTGATGGTTCCTTAGTCTCTTCTGGTTTATGCGTAATCAGGCTTAAGTAACTATTTAACAGGTCTGGTTCAGTGTATTCCTTAATTTGTTCATAAATATAGTTGTCCAACATCTTTGTTAGATTATGATCCATGATGAAATTCATAAGAATATCGCTTTCTTTCATGGTCGTTTCGTACAACTTTCTCGTTTCCTGAAGCTCCGTCATTAATGCTTTCTCTAGCTCAAATCGTTTATCCATATGTATATTCCTCTCTATTAACTAGTTTGTGTGAAAATTGAATGCTTTACCGTGGAACTCAAACGTACCGTCTGCTGTAATCTCAATATAACCATTGGTATTACCGATCTTCATTGGCCCTCCATCTGCCATTGCTATTAGCTCTTTTGCTGTAATTACTACCTTTTCATCTTGAGAATCTAGGTAAACTCCGTCATCTCTCAGGTCAATGCTACGCTCTTTCCCCGTATTTGATGCCTTATAAAGTTGCTTATAACCACCGTTGTACTTAGTGTTTACCATCTTAGCCCGATTATTTGCCCCACCATCACCTGTACCAATGATATCAGTTGGTTGAGCCGCATCTCCTGAGCCATCGAAACTAATCTCTCGCTTAATCTTCTCATTAGTCAACTTATACGCATAAGCGATAATGCCTGTGTTATCCGTAGTCAGAATCCGTTTCTCACTGTCTTGCCAAAACAATAGACGATCACGAGAATCTTTAGCCTGTTCTTTGGATTGAACTTGTGCTGTAATCCATCGTTGGTAATTGTCTTGAATGTCAATATAGTCAATAAACTGCCCAACCTCTGCGTCCTTACCTATCGTTTTGAGTCTATTAACAGTCAAGTTGTTCACATAGCCGTCATCAGCAAGAATTGTATTGACTTCTAACATTTCAGCCAACAATCTGCCAACGCCTTCTAAATCCATATTGTTCAACCACATTTTATTTCCATTGGTCTCAAGCATTGTTTGCCCATCTGAACCCTTGATAACAAGGTCACTCATAGTCGCCCTACCTTTAGGATTAACCCAAAATGGAGCACTATTAGGGTCGTCATTACCAAGGTAAATTCCCTGATTGTTTACATGGAGCACTGAATCACCTTTACCAATAGTAAGCGATCCTCCGACAAGCTCCCCATCAGTAATAAATGAATCTTTTAGATGAGCCGCATTAGCATAAAGAATACCATCCAGACCAACTCTAAAAGGTGCATCTTCAAAAATTTCTGCTCCCAAGTAGATTCCACTATAATCTGCCTTGAAAACATGGCTTCCACTACCAATTCTCATAGTGGCTCCCTCAATTGATCCATCAGTTATAAAACTTTCCCGAAAGTGACCACTTCTAGCATTCAAATTACCATCAGTATCTAGCCAAACTACTCTCTCCATCTCTCCGGTTCCAGTATTCTTATCAATGAAGAATCCGTCTTCATTCGTCATTTGCAATTGTTCCTGATAAAATCGGATATTTTTTCTATCAATGATTGGACATTGCAAGCTATGTATAACTTCCCCGTTTGCTAAAGTGAATACGCTTAGAAATCCACCAACTTGCTCATCTGCTAATCTAGAGTAAACCTCTCTATATATCTCTAGTGGATGCAATCTACCATCAAGACTTTTTGCAATGTCAACTGCTTCTTTAACATGTACTCCTACCGCCGCAAAAGCTGATTCATCGTAATTACAAACTTCCCTAATTACCTTATAGTTTGTTTTTGACGCGATG
This sequence comes from Paenibacillus sp. SRL342, assembly GCF_984798905.1. NCBI lineage: Bacteria > Bacillati > Bacillota > Bacilli > Caryophanales > Paenibacillaceae > Paenibacillus > Paenibacillus sp. SRL342. The sequence continues at coordinate 2,063,258 of NZ_OZ481790.1, read as the reverse complement.
TTGTATATTACAGGTATATTATTCTCAAAACAACATAGAGTCATGTCGGCACAAAGTTTCTCTTTAAAATCAAAATCTTTACTAAAACTATAATCTTTTGCCTCAAAAATGTACTTTTCTAACTCATATTTAGTAATTTCTTTTAGACTTTCGACACTATGATCTGAACTCTTCTTAAATGATTCAATAATCCTCAAGCTTACTACAGCATGTCCAGAAGCAAAAAGCACAGTATTTCCAATTTGTTCAATTTTCCTTGCGTGTCCTGATGCATAATTCAGACCATTATATTTCAAAGATAATCTGGAATCTCCAGCAATCATAAGACTGCTGGAAGAAAGTTTCATTAAAGCTAAACTCATTTATTTACATTCTCCCTTTGTATGTATTATTCAAATCCGTATCCAATATCTTCAAATTTCTCGCATAGATCACCATAGATTGTTCCATCAATTCTTGCCAAATCACCTTCGTAATTGTTCAGAAACATGTAAATCTCGTCTAACATCGCTTTATTCTCTTCATTATTCGCAATTTGAACATATGGCTTGTCCTCAATCATCTTGATCAACTTATTTACTGCTTCAGAACGATTCAAAACAACTGGCGTAAGATGAATCAATTCTGTAAAAGAGGTATACATGCCCATGGCAATCCATTTACTTTCCGTACTGTTGATATCAATCATATTCACAATTCCTCATTCCCTATGTATTATTTTTCAACTATCACTATCTACGGTCAAACTACATCCAAACTTTTTTCCTCTTCTTCTTTATCCCTGTTGCCCTTGTGTCACTTCCAGCCTATCCGCTGCATCAACCTGCACCACACATATCGAATCCTACGCGTATCTCATTCCTCCCGTTCATCTGTATTCATAGGCTCCAAGAGTCTGCCTTGGAATTCGTTAACCTCATGTAGTCAATTTAATTCTGAGAATTAATAACGTAAACGTGACTTTCCATAAAAATTTGGAGGCCTCTATTCTCTACATTTCTTACTCACCTCCCCTCAATACTCATCACAAATCTGTCAACTAAATGAGCATCTAGAAGCACCACATAGAGTTAACTATTCTTTAGTCTAATGATACAGGGTGCTTTATAACGACAATTTAGTTGACAAGCAATATTAATAATATTAATGAATAGAATAGTAATCATCTATTTTGTCTTTTCAATACATTGGATACATATTGTCTAGAACAGCTCATTAACTCAGCAATCTTAGAGTTTGATAAACTTGTATCACTTTGCTTCAACCTTCTAATTTTTGATGCCTTATCATCGTTATCTTCTTTCGAATCTACTATCTGATGATACACAGAACCTTTAATATGTAATGGAATATTTAATCTTCTTCTCAATTCTTTGTTAACTCTTGCTTTCAAATATCCTGCTTTAACTAATATTACAGGCATATAAGCTGCCATTTTCCTCAGTAAAAATGCATTCAACCACCGTTGAAAACCTTCATCATAATCATTTACTTCTAGTAAATCCAGTTCTGACTTCCTGTTCGAATTAAACTTGAAATTGTCTTTGTACAATTGCTTGTAATCAATATTCTCCATTCTTAGAAGTTCAACTACCTCTGAATCACATGTCCAGCCCTGAAGCCCTATTTTCTCACTAACCAATTTGTATATTAAGTCAGAAAGTCTCTGATTCATCTCAGAAATGTCCTCCTCTACACGTTCAGGAAAAACACGATTTGCTTCTTCCACTCCACATAGACCAAGAAGCTGCTCCCTTTTAAAACTCGAAATCGTCAAATGGTTAGAATAAAAAAACTTACTCATCTCTTCAGCGAGCATAAGTCGCTCTGTATCCATACTCACGATCTCGTAATATCTGGCTAAATTTCTAAATGTCTCTCCATTTCTAAAAGAACTCTTCTGGTACTCCTTTACCTTCTTTTGCATCTCATCGGGTAACTCATCTATACCTATTGTGTTGAGCAAATACATGAAAATCATAATAATCACTTTGGTATTAGCCTTATTAATGTTCTGAGCGCTTGAGTCATCACTTAACACTTCTTCAATAACTTTTCCAATTGGTGCAAACACTATTGCATTGGTATTCTTGAGATCTAGACTTTTCATTGTCGCAAGTTGGGGTAACTTTCTCCTTGCAACTTCGTGTATCTGAATCAGAAGACTAAGTGTACCCTTTGTTCGTAAAAACCTACTCAAAAATGGGTAGTTGTTATGTAAATCTACGTCGTACTTAAACCGTTCAAGAAATTCGATATTAAAATCAATCAACTGTTCCTGATCCATTTGCCACTCTGTTTTGACCTCAGCTATGTTGTATAGTTGCTTTAAATAATTAAATGCTTTATGTATAGGTAATCTTGTCATTCGTTCTATTACTTGCACGATATCATAATGGACACCACATCTACTCGAATGGCATTTGTAAAACCACTTGTCTTCATACTTGTAGATGTTTCCACTGCTTGAATTACTACTATTGTGAAAGAAACAAAGAAATCGATCAGATTCTATCCCCAGTAATTGTTTTAAATTCTGTCTTTTTAAAAACTGTCTGATATCATTGCGGTCAATGTAACAAACCTCAGGCTGGTTATCTACACCTAACCTACTCTTTAATTCTAGTAAACCCTCAAACCCACGGCTTATCAGTGAGATGTTTCCAAAGTCTATGTTCGAGTAATCTATACCTTTTCGAGCTGGAAGTCTCTTATTAGAAGGAAGTAACTTATTATTGTATGTAGGTGCTTTGTTTCGATTGACACATAACTGTGAGTCCACCTTAATGATTACTCTTTCAATTGTTTCTTTAAGACGTACAATAAGTTCTGCTGCATCATACCTAATGTTTCTTTTAAATGTACCAAGTTTTATCGTGAATGGATCATTCGGTTCTTTTAAATGAAGTGTATTGGGCACCCTTAATAACCTTGCTGGATTCTTGACTGCGGTATCAGCATTAAATATGTATATCAGTAATCCTTCTAGTGTTTCAAATTGATGTTTTTGAGCTCCAGTTTCAAGTAAATAATACACATGATAGCCATTCTTCGTTTCTACAACAGCACTAGGAGGAATCCCGTATTTTTCCAATTCTATTATACGCTCTTTGAATAACTGCTTGTAATCAAACCTTTGTTTGTTGTTTAAAGAGCTAAAGCCTACCTTAACTAACTCTTGCAAATCATTTCGTGTTCCTGTGAAGCCTGAGGCCACAATTTTATGCTCCAGTTCATCTTTTATGTCCATATCTACAAAACACGCCCGAAAATCTGTTATCTCTTCATTTTTGTAACCTCCACCGTTAGGTAGATAAAATATTCCATAACCTTGTTCATTCCATTCTTCGAATTCTTTAATAGCTTCTTTGCTGTAATATTTCATTTTACTCTTGTACACTTTACTATGTTTTTTTCCTTCTAATATGTACTCAAAATTAATTCTTCCATTATCGAATCCGGTTTCAAAGAACTCCCTGATCTTTTCATTATTCAAAAAGATATATTTCTCCCTTCTATGTTTGACTGATTAAAAGATATTCGATTATCAAAGGACGTTGAATTAGATATTATTAATTCATTTTAAAATCATACTTACTAAGCAACACTCTAAACTCTTCGTAAAGACGAAGCTCCTTTTCTGATGGTGAAAAGTCAGGATCTGAACCAAAACCAAAATCAGATTCATAAGGTTGAGTAAAATAAAACATCAACATCATTAAGCTAAACTGTTTCGATTCCCTATCTCCTTTCAGTATATTTTTGAATTTTCGTAACAATTTTTCATTCAAACGATAGGTTCCTTCTTCATCAAAAATTATTTCTTCATATTCCTCTAGTAATTTCTGACGTTCACGTTGATCTCTTAATACATTAATGATATCTTCGTTTGATCTTGATATAAACTGGTTAGTAAAAACATTACCTTGATCATCACTCTCCTCATACTCCTCAACTTCCCACTCATCCGTTTCAGTATAATAAATTTCTTGAATTAAGAGTTTCTCTGATGCAAGCAATTCCTTTCCAAATAGTTCTGGTGGTATCTTAGGGAAAATATCTACTAGTTGATCTATTCTCTTAGGAGGAATACTCCGCTTACGTCTAAGCCATGCATTTAAATTCTGAGGAGTAGTTTTCATTCTTATTGCGAGCTCTTTAAACTCCATATTGTATACTTTACATATGTAATCCAAACCGATTTCCAAATCGCACCTCCAAATGTTTTATTATAAAACAACTTCCAAAGACAATATATCATTTACCATGCTTATAAGCAAGTGTTTTTTGTTTTATTTTAAATCAAATTTGATCTTTGAGAAACTCTTTTCTTTCCAATTAGATATAATACTTTCAATTCTGCGAGTGCACTTACACATTTTTAATAACATTTCCCTAGTCGGAAGAAAGTTCAGTATACGAAAAAGTATGATTTTAAGGTTATAGCACTTTCTCTAAATCAAGTACAAGTTATTTCATTGGATGGAATCTATTCTCAAAAAGTCTTGCCACTTAATCAAAACCAAGAAAAGAACTGTTTCAATGGGAAAGGTGTATCGCCTTTAGACAAGAGGAAACACCATAGGTCAGTGAATAAGCGATAACTTATGAAGTTACCCATATCCCAATCCCCCTATCGAACTCTTGTAGAGGTGACCTAAAAGATAGTATCTATATAGCTAGAGTTTTGCTTTTCTATTTTAGTGCATAAACACTCCAGTATTTTCAAGTAGATGATTAAACACGTTTTCGGGTATAGTTGTCATTTGCTTGGCTCCTTCTTTCATGATTAAGTAATTCAGAGTAATACCCGGTATTTTATGTATTGGATAACTCCAAATCATGATATACAGCTTTATTAATTGATTCTTATTAAGGTGGTCATTATGAGATATAAGAAACGGTATGAATATAAGACTATTTCTCGTTACCAGGACAAAGAAGTTGCAGTTTCAGAAGAGCTCATTGAAGAACAAATACTCAATTGGATGGAATTTGTTCTTCTGAATTATTCTGTTGAGAACAAGATAGAAAACAAACAAAATCCGGAGGATTGATTGTCGATGATTGTCTTAAAAGATATGCAAAAGCTAAATACAGCTCAAATTACAGCCTTGATCGGTAAGATCAGGGCTATTGTTTATACTCGGGTATCTTCTGACATGCAAATTGATAACTATTCCTTAGAATCTCAAATTGACATATGTCTAAAAGATGCGAAGGATAAGTTTGATATCAGTGAAGATGAGATTATTGTTCTTCGTGAAGAGGCAGAATCAGGAGACAACCCTAATCGTCCGATGCTGAACTATATCCTCTTCCTACTACAAAAGGGATTAGGAACTAAAGTTATCTTCCTACATCCAGATAGATTGAGTAGACATCTTCACCTACAACAACAAATTACCCATCAAATATGGGAACTCGGTTGCGATTTACATTTTGTTGAGTTTGACTTACAAAAAGGCAATGCGGAATCAATGCTAAACTATAATATTCAAGGATCAATAGCTCAATACAATAAGGCTAAGATTCTGGCAAATACTAAGCGTGGAAGAAGGACAATGGTTTTTAACAATAAGATACCCGGAATGAATCGTATTTATGGGTATACCTACGACAAAGACCTGAACACTCTTGTTGAGAATGAATATGAAAAAGAGAGATATTTGACTATGGTTAATATGATACTGGAAGGTTCAACTTGTTCAGAGGTTGCTGCATACTTGGCTAAAAAGAAACATCCTGCACCAAAGGGAGATAAGTGGTATCAAGCAACAATCAGTAGAATACTCAGAAATGAGTCTTATATGGGCACGTATTATTATGGAAAAACTGAAGTGGTACGAGTAAACGGCAAGAAAAAACAAGTACCTAAACCCAGAGAACAATGGCAAAAGATTACCATACCTGAATTTATTGATGAGATTACATTTGGACGCTTGCAGAAATGTTTAGATGGTAATATCAAGAATGGTGGTCGCCCATCAGAAGACTATTTGCTAAAAGGCATTGCTAGATGCGGAAGATGTGGAGCAGCAGTCTCATCGGGTATAACCACTAGAACAAAAAATGGATTGTTAAAATATTATAGTTGTACAAGAAAAACAAGAAAATCATATAGTGTTGAAACAGGAGAGCCCAATAAGATTTGTTTAGGTGAAAATTGGCGAGTTGATATGGTAGACTCTCTCATCTGGAATGAGGTAGTGAGGCTGATTGATAACCCTAAAACATTGATTGATAAGATGCTTGATAAGATTTCTGATGTATCAAAAGTTAAAGAAATGGAAAAAAATAGAGATGGAATTATCAAATTTATAAAAGATAAAGAGTCAGCAAAGGATAGATATATTGATCTCTATGCTGACAGAACTATTAAATCTAAAGAAGAGTTAGCAACTAAATTGGAACCAGTTGAGAAAGAGATTGTTGAATTAAACAAAGAATTATCTGCCATAAACGAAAATTTAGATCTGAACAGTGGACAAAATAAGGATATGTCACTAGGGATGTCATTGCTTAACAAATATCAAAGTATCATCAATAACGAATTACAGATTAAAGACGCAAGAAAAATCGTGGGTATCCTCCTAGATAAAATAGTCTTATATGATAATAAACGCATCGAGATACTATATAAATTCACCGCTGAAAGTAAATTAGTTAGAAATGCTACCTATGTCTCTGATTCAGTCAACTTAAATAAGCTTAAGTGGGTAGTTGAATCCCCTCCTGCTAAATGGAGCGAGATTGAGCACCTTTACCCTCAGATGCTAAAAATGTATAACGAAGACTTGCTTAGTTTTGAACAAATTGCTGAATCAACCGAAGCAGATTGGTGGACTATTAAGCAATTGTTTAAGGCTAAGGGAGCCATCTTGCTTACAACCAAAGAAAGGGGCATAAGAAGACGAGCTCGTGACTTCGAGAGGATATACGATTTACACTTTGTTGATAGACTAGCTTTTACTCGGATATACAAGGAACATGGATTAAGTCCAACTTACTGTAAACAGGTACTTGAAGAAAATATGCACAAGTTAAAAAAATGAAAAAAATCCCCCTCTTAGTCCTCTGGAACGAATAGTGTATTCCCCCTCCTCTATGGAGGGCTATTTTGTATAGATGGGATGGCATTATAGTGTCGGTTTTATCCAATAGAATTTCACTCGTTAAAATTCAACTCTCGTGTCGAAGCAGATGTGCTAGGGGCATATTCTGTAAAATGGATACTATTTTAGATTTAAAATAGCCCCCACCTATTAGTAGACCGGCTAAGACTGGAATATGAATCGTTAATGAATCCAACTTCACGGAATAATTACAAGTGCTAAAGCAATATTTGGCAAATACCAGCTAGTTGTAGGTGTAAATATACCCCCATGCATATTCCTCTCAAATCTTAGATGATCCCCAAACACAAAAGCCTAAGCAATAACGCCTAGGCTAATGATTGTTACAGTCTATCCATCTTAGCAAGCATCTTCTCTCTTGTTGGGTTAGTGTACAGCAACGTAGTATGTATGTTACTGTGCCCGGCTTGATTGGCTACCTCATGCACTGACATATCATTCTCTAATGCATGGGAACAGAAGAAGTGACGCAAATCGTGTGGCGTGATATCTTTGCCTATGATACCTGAATAATGCTTAAACAGTTTATTGATTACTGTTCTATCTAGTTTGCTTCCACGGTTACTGACAAACAAGTATTCTCCATTGATACCCTTCTCTTCTCTTTCCTTGATCCAGCTTTGCAACGCTGTCCTTGCTTTGCTCCCTATATTCACATTCCGCTGTTTCTTCCCTTTACCCTCTGACACAATCAATTCCCTGGATGTTAGGTTGAATTCATTCATCCCAATGTTTAAGCATTCACTAATACGTAGACCACAATAGGCCAGTAATGAAACGATAGCATAGTTACGCTTAGATTCACTCTCTAATACTAGTTGTCTGAATTTCTCTACATCAGCAAGCCCAACCGTAGCCAATGAAGCATATTGTTTCTGTAGCTTTAGCATATCCTTCTTGCTTATCACCTGTTCAGTTTGGACATTCGTTTCAATGAGACACTCATTGAACTTAATCAATGCACTTATCTTAGCGTTGATCGATGTTGGACTGTTCTTCTTAATCGTTTTCAAGTAGCTTATGTAATCTTTAACATTCTCTCTATGTACTTTCTTAAACTCGACTCCCTTACTTTCCTCAAACCATTTAATATATCCTCTAACATTTAGCATGTAGCTTTTAATTGTGTTGGTACTTAGTTCATCGGTTATTAGCTGCTGCTCAAACAATTGAATCATTAGCTCACTCCCTATCAGTTATGTTGCATTATCTAAAGGCGTATATCCACTAAATTATGTTGCATTACATGCTCTTATTCTACCCTTATACATCACGAAATGCAACATAATTAATATTATGTTGCAAAATAAATTAATGTTTATTCCGGACTGCGACAATGATATATTTGAGGATTAATGGCTGCTAACTTCAATTTGAGGTTACAGTTCGGAAATCGAAGTTCGATTCCTTGTTGTCCACTTGTAGTAGTGTAACAATATGGTACTGGAACAACATCGTAATTTCCGAAGTCACTAACCGGTCATTTAGGATGGTTACTTTTAACTGTCTGGATATTCACGATAGTTCACCACTGTTTGGGACAGTGTGTTCTGTTTAAGAAACAATCCATCACGATCAATTGATTAAGGAAGAGAAAACATTTCAAATAGCTTTCCTAATACCGAGCGGTGCAATGTCATACCAAATTGTTCATATGACAGAATCAACAAATTATAATCACATGGATCGTGATTCCAATCGTGTACGATACAACAACTATCCATTTATGCAGTTAAATCAACGTTTTAGCTTCTTTGTCAGGTCAATTTATCCTATATCGTAAGCGCAATCGTAGAATGACGATCAACACCCTATAAAGCTAGTCGTAGCAACGATTATAACAAATTGGTAAATTTTGTATGTTAACGATTGAAATATCAAAATACGTAGACAGGACAAGGAATTTCGGCTTTTTCCAAAAGTTCAATCGTATAGTAACAGGATTACCTAAAATGATGACTTATTTATGCATTATTTCACATTTATTCATACATCCTGAAAAATTGCTTCACGATTAAAATTAAAAAATTGATAAATAAAGAGAAAAGCAAGTAAACCTTACCGAAAAAAGGAGTTGGGTTATACAGACTACTTATTAGTCCATTTGATTGCTTTTAATTCTCTTTTCCATTGCTTTATGTAGAACTAGTATAATCATAGATGCAAAAGTTAAAATATCTATCTCTCTTGAAAACTCGTCTTCTTTTAGGTATTGAACAATTCCGTAAAATTCGTATGGAATATAGCATATAAAAAAAATTCTAGAGCTATTGCTATGATAGAGGCAAACTTTGCAATAATCATTTCAAGCTTCTTTGATGCTGCAGAAAATGACGATACACAGAGATTAAAAGCCGCAATGAGCAATGACAATATTCCTGTGACAAAAACAAAAAGTACGTTAACTATTATTGAAAGAAAAAGACCCTCTTAAAAGGGCCAGAAGCTAAAATCTATTTTATTTTTGAAAAATCTACTTTGTATGTTACTGAAAGTTCTTTTCCAGCATACATATATATTAATTCTGCATCCTTACTGAAATCTACATTTTTCATATCAAAGTATGCAAATATGTTAGCTCTATAAGCTGGAGAATCAGGCCAATTCAAGGATCTCTTCACATCGTTCGTACCTTTGATTTCTACAGGATGATAAATCTTATTACCTTGTTTAAAAACTACCTTAATGGAGTCAGTGAAATCGATATTGTTACCATAAGCTTTTAAATTGAAACTAATTCTATCTGCTTCTCTATAAAAATTGGCATAGTACTTAGCTTCTTTTAATGTGTAGTTTTCGTACTTATTCGAAGCCAGAAAAGAAGCCAGAGCCACAAAACTATACGGGGTGTCGAGTTGAACCTCAGGCTGCCATATTTTCATTTTATCGTTACTAATAGGTAAGTTTTGCTTCAGTGTGAAAGCTTGAAGAGAATCGTATCCCTTTTTTCCTAATGCGATTGCATTTTTAATCTGCTGATCAGATAAGTGATATATTGCATACTTAATTTTGTTGCTTTCTTTTTGGGAACTGCTAGTACTGCTTGATTTGATATTTATCATTTCGGATTGGGGAGTGGCATAGACTGAACTTGATAATAATGTACTAGCTGCTAATACGGAAATTATTACTTTCTTCATTTTTTTCTCCTTTTAATATGTATTTAGTACATTGTATCCTGTCTTCCAACATAGGTAAATAGTTCTAGTAAGTACGAGCGACCACGAAGCCTTCTGGACAGTCTCTGAGGTCATCTACGTAGAGGTTAATCTTATCTGTCATGGTCGCACATCCTTCCTTTCTTTTAGCGAATAGAAATTACTGTTCGGAGTCCACCCTCATTAAGGTTAACTTCATATCCACCGATCAGTTGAACTGTTTTGTACAAATCTTCGGCAATTCGTTTATAGTTGTCTCCATAGTGAAAGGCATCAAGAGAGACTTCCTTGTTTGTATGTAATTCTTGCAGCAAATTAACCATTACAAGAATACTATTGTTAGTCGTAGCCATTTATTTCACCTCCCAATTTCACTTTAATTTATCTCTAAGATTCCAATCCTATTCTGATCGACACTATATCAACCATTGATGTAAGCTGCTTTCACATAAATGCCAGCAAGTTGATATAATCGAAAATCATTATATTCAATTTCATTTTCATAGATTATAACAATTCGATCGGACAATTCATCAATATTCAGTTCTTTCACACTTGTCAATGAAATTGACTTTTCCAAACTATCTTCTTCCCCTGTATATACTTCATAGATCACCTTGTAGATATAACTCGTGTTTTTATACCTGCTCTTTAGATCATCTGGTAATTTTTCATGGAATATCTTTGTCGAATCATCTGGTGAAATATAATGTACAGCGTACTCCACTATATGCACTCCCTCTCATTTCATTAAAATAGCCATTTTAACTAAGCGTCAGAATATAAGAAGACTTTATTCTTCCTTATCTCGTTGTCTCAGTTCAAAAATAAGATCATCTATCCCCATTGGTTCCCCTCTTTTTCTCCGTTCAAAATAAGCTTTTTCTTCTTCAAGCTCCCTTCTTTTGATTTCTTCAATCCTTTTTTCCTCAATTAATCTTCTATTTGCATTGGCTTTTTCGGCTCTTTCCTGATTTAACCTCTTTATAACTATATCTGAATTTCCGCTAACAATTTCGAAATATTCCTTAAGTCTATCAATTGATTCAACATAATCTACAAATTCCATTTTACTTTTCTTAAATGAACTTTCTCCTCTAAATATTGAAAAGAACTTCTTCCGGAATTTCAAGTGATACTCTTGAAAACTTCCTCCATAATTTACATTCGATCTAATCACATCTTCAATTGCTCTTCTTAATTCCCAATTTGAGCTGTTCATGGAAAACTCTCCCGACTTCAAATGAAATAGTTATTTCAATAAAAAGAAATTAAAATAAACTCTCGATGTAATTAACAATGTTACTCCAAAAGGAGAATAACAAAATAAATCCCACAGAAATTGAAACAATTATAGATATGAGGATTGGATGCCTTTGAGGAAATGAATTTGGCTTTAGATCGCTATTCTTGTTTTCATCCGTATTTAAATTAACTTGATGACCAATTGAAGAGTTTTTTATTTTGTTATTGTCTCCGATTTTTATATCCATCTATTTATTCCCTCCAAATATTCTACCTATTCCAGATTTTTTTATTTTGTTGTTATCTCCAATGTCAATTGATCCCTCGTATATAATCTTTTCAATATTAATTGTAACCAACTCTTTTTTTGTAGGATCTGATTCAACTTGTTCCCTTATATCTAAGTCATCTAGATTTTCAAAACGTTTCTCCAGCTCCATTAAAATATCAATCAGCTTTGATTTAACATGTGAGACAATGCTCTCAATTTTATTAGAAGGAATAGCAACCCTCATGCCAGCTATTTGAAGATCGAGTTTCGATATGCTATGGCAGTACGATGTCGGAATTTGTTTAACATAGTTATCCCTGTCTTCACTATTCAAAATCAACTGCACTGCTCGAATACTGTCATCAATAAAAACAGAATTAATCTCTTTAATTTCATTTTTTTCCAGTAAAAATTCTAGTGGGACTTGATGATCAGTATATTTTGTGCCACGATTAACAATAAAAGTACCTAAGGCAACTCCCTGCAAAATTCTATATTGCGGGAGATCATCTTCAGCACCATATCCCTCAAGTTCTCCATTAATCCAATTCATTATATTCTTGTCGTCAAGATCCGTAAGTATAACTTTCATTCGTAATAATATATTCTCAAGATCAACATTATTACTGACAAGATCAATCAGAAGTTTACTTCTTCCCATATTCATCTCTCCCACTCTATATGAAATAAACCTTTTAGACATCTATAATAGTAATCTAAAATTTACTTTTTCCTATTCGAAGGTTTCATTTCAACTCACTGTCGTATGCATTTGCAAAAGTAATTCCCACAACCTGAACTTGCTCATAGCTCTGAAACTCTGCACGAGACTCAATTAATCCATGCACTACATTTGCTGCTCGTTGTGCCAGTTCCTCTTTATCCAACTTCTCATCAGAATTAACTCTCACGTTCCTGATTTATGTATTCTTCCGCGTCATCCTGACTAGCATATAGATTAACCACAACTGTATATGAGTATCGAGCATTCTTGCTTTGTTTTTTAACATTTTCAGGCATCGAATAATATTTCAATTCTCTAACCTCACTTTCCCATAAAATGTAAATACAATCAACCGTTAACTAAATAGCATTTTTTTAGTGGTTTCAACCAGTAGTGCTTTAGCAACCTCTAGAGGTAAACTCAAGAAATCAAGTCCCTTACTTTTTACAAATTCCTTTGTTTTATTCACGACCACTTCATTTCTTGCTACATCTAAAAAATCATGACCTGCCCATGTCATATTGGAAATAGTAAATTCATAAGGATTCAGACCACCTCTTGCTTCAACATAACCCGCATCTTTTAGTAATTTTATCTGATATTGAACATGCTCTTGCTCTTCTTCAGAATCATATCCATACATTCTAACTACGATATTGCTGGATGCTGATGTCTTAGTCTCTTCTATGCATTTTAAAATATCAATTATCAGATCCATATCTCTTTTCAAATGCCCAGCCCCAATCAAATAAATTATTTATTTTTACTATCTCTTCTTTTCTCTAATACAATCAACAAATAATACAACAACCAGAATAGTAATGGAAATATGGCTACTGCAGTATATTTCTTATCATGAGGGAGCGTAAAGATAGTAACAATTGTGATCGGTATTATAATAGTAAGTAGAATTAAGTACTTTCCCCAATGCTTCTTTATCATCACAATCCCTCCTTATGAAAGATTCTTTTTATCTAATTTATTCTGTATGATGTATACTCATAATCTAGCGAATACTCATTGAGTTTCATCTGATATGCCGGTATACCTAGACTATTAGCGGTGTCTATTAATTTTGCTTTATTTACTTCGCTACATTTTTCTCCAATATATATTGCAGAAGGAGTTGCGTCCATATACGGATCGTTAGTTGATGAGGTAATATAGCGGACTTCTTCCTCATAATCCCAACTGGGGTGCTTTATGCAATTATAAAATATACCCATCCATACAACTATAATATTACTTATGAGAATTTCCTTTTTATTTTCTTTATCTGCGGCTTCTTTTGCCCTTAATAAGTCTGATACGATTTCATCCATGATTGGAGTAATATCAATTCGCTGGTTGATATATTGAACAGGAAACATTGATCCCCTTAATTTCATATTGCTTGGCAATCTGGTGTCGTATTTCACACAATACCCTCTATGATTATTAGAATAGTGCGCCCACATAGGCATATTATTAACACCGCACCTTGTAAATGAGGAAAGTCGGACATAGGACGAAAAATCGTCAATCAGCTTCCCCTTCCATCTTTTTAGGATTTCGTATTTAAGAAGTTCTTCACTTCGATAAAAGAATGCTCTGCCATCAAAAGGGTCGTTAAAATCTTTAGGTTCAGCAGAATAAATCTTTTTATCCTGTAATGTCTTAAGTCTTATGCTGTTTAAATTTTCGTCATCGCCAAGATAATAGTACTTATACAGATATTGAGGTATGTGCCATCTGGTGATTTCATAAATTGTTTCCGGTACAACTGGATTAGATGGCTGCTTATTCAAAAGCGATATGGCTTTTATATAATCCATAGGATTTTCTTTCACATATTCTTCTATGTCAAAATTATCCTGCATTTAACTAACCCCCTGTAACTTCCATACCTCGTGAAAGGCTAATATTATTTTCGTATCATCATATATCTATATGTTCTATTGTATTTAAGTCTATCTTCATTACCTTCACTACATTTTCTAACAACATCTCTGCCTCAAAGACACCTCCACAGTACTCTGGCGAGATAGCTATCGTTATTAGATCCCAAGGATATAATTTTAACAACTCTTCAGTGAGCTCCCTCACCTCATGTAGAGGTCTAAGATCTGGATTCATGTTGTACTCATCAGAATAATTAAACACATCAATATCCAAGTCAAGTATAGCCGTCCTGCCTGAAAGCATATCTGAAAAGCTCTCACCATCATATTTCTGAAGGAATTTCTCTATTGTGGTGTACCTTTGATACTTATGCTCAAAATTCAATGGGAGTTTAGATAAGATCAACATACTCTCAGGACTATCACTTTTCTTTAACTCTTCTAGTATTTCCATATCTTTTCTGTCTCTTGAGACAAAAATAATCTCTCCGATAGTCTCACGAGCAAGCGATGGCCAAATAAAATTATCATATTTCATGTATAAACGATCTGGTGTTTCTCTCGTTAAATAATCAAACCCTTTACTAAGCTCCAATATCTGTTCTTTGTTGTCAGCCTCCATTAACCCTTCCAACAATAATCCATCCATGGCATCGTCTAGGTGAGAATCGACATGAACAAGCAAAGAATTCGATTTAATCTTACCATCTAACCTTGCTAATTCCCACGCTCCAAAAGCCCAATTATGATTTCGCATTATTGTTATTCGCTTATCATTCGATCGAACTTTCCAATGAATGTTTTGCTCCCATTCTGTTCTCATGGTAACCTCCTTTCTATAAAAGACTCATTTGATCCCATTCTTTGAGTACCAACCGTAAAACAATTCCGAAATGGCTTCTCCAGCGTTTAAAAAAGGATCTATTTCTTTATTGTCAATGTCCGTTGACTCCTTAACATTGAAATATAGCCATTGAGTTATAATCAAATAAAGGTTATCCAAGCCCTGAGCCAATAAAGGACTATTTCTTAAATAGTTGTTAAAATCTTGGGACGCTTCTACCCCCTGTTTATCCCAGTTGTTTAAACGTTCTATTACTTGTATGTAATTTTCTTCATAATCATCTCCAAGCTCTAATAGTCCTGTCATAACAGCGGCTACAGAAAAATAGAAATACCAGTGATTTTCTTTATCTTTTACTAAATTGTGTTGGGGGATTTCATTTAATAATTTTTGATAAAACTTATCAGATATCTCAATTGATTGTGCAAAAAGCAATCCTACATACTCAACCGAATTTTTGAGATTCTTTTTTTTCTTTTTCCAGAACACAGGTATCAGTCCTCTTTTCTATGTAAAATGTTTGTTTGAACTATTCATTTTTAAAATGGTGCAGATCTTCAAGCTCAACATAGCCTATCCTGCCAGTTTCATCAAACTTAATTCTAGCTTTCAATGGATTATTTAACCTATCTACTTTAAATCCCACTAACATACCCACTTTGTCTCGATGTTTGAGTTTGTTTGTATTATCAGGAACAACTTTATAAATTCCTCCGTATTCCAATGTTACCTTGCGAACTAATTCACCCTTATGCAGAGCCTTAATAGTACATTTAAGTGGCTTACCTGATTCCTCTGAATAAGATTTAATGTCATACAGCATGATCATTCACCCTTTTAATGAAAGTATTATTTCACTAAGAATAACTTTGCAAATTTTAAAAAATAATCAATACATAAATACGCTAGTTCCTATCAATACAATTACTTTGCTACCACAATTATACAACAACATGTGTCTGTATACCTATGTTTTCTGAATGTATCTGTGTTCAGCAGTCTATCTAATTATGTAGTGCATGAATGTTAGATATTATATAATAGAGCCACCGTAATTGAAGGAGGAATTATCCATGATTGCACCAGGTGTAACTGTCTATGATGGCAATAATGATGCTTACGAAGTGGTAAAAATGATTGGACATGGTGGTTTTGGTTTTGTTTACTTGATTCGAAAGCAATCTGATGGTACTCAATTTGCACTTAAAACACTACCTCAAGGCTTCCCATCTCAAAGTGCATATGATACTTTCATGAACGAATGTCGCACTGCAATAACAATTTCTCATCAGAATGTCATAAAATATGTTTACATACATGATGGGCATAAATATCCTGACTTGCCGCAATACTTAATAATGGAATATGCAAATCAAGGAACATTATTAAGTCATCTTCAAGCCCAAACGATTACAGGGGAATTTTTCTCTATTGAAGTATTGAGAGAACTTTTCTCACAATTAATTGAAGGTATGAAGCATATCAGCCTTAATTTAGTGCATAGGGATATTAAATCAGACAATGTATTAATTCATGATGGAGTATTGAAAATAGCTGACTTTGGGTTGGCAAAAATCGCTACAGAAAACACACGACAAATAACGTTCAAGGGAATTGGGCATGTCAAGTATATGGCTCCCGAAAGATGGGTTCAAGATAAAAACACCATACAGAATGATATATACTCTATGGGAATCCTTTTCTATGAGTTGGCAACACTTCAGCATCCATACACTGTAAAAAATGAATCAGATCAATCAAGTTGGCAAGAAGCTCACACTTTTCAAAATGCAAAACCCATTAAACAGATAAACTCCAATCTTACAAATGGTCTGGTACAAGTTATCAATAAAATGTTAGAAAAAAATGTGAACCAACGATATAAAAATTGGGATGAAATTGAGAAAGACCTCAGTGTAGATAATATGCCTTCTACACCTATATCAGGTATGATTGAAAATTTAGTTAACGCCAAAGTAGCTAAAGATGAATCAGCTAAAACACAGAGACTTTTACGAGAACAGGAAGAGAACGAAAGATTGGCACATATCAAAAGAATTAACTATCAATTTAAACAAAGTATTTATGATCCATTGCAAGAATTTATAGAATTGTTCAACACCAAGTACACAGCAAACCAAAAGATCACATTAGAGCCGTTTAACAACCTACAAAGGGATAATTTTGTTGTCAAAATGCATTTACCTTCACATCAACGGATCGAAATAAAACTTAAAGTTCTTTATGATAAAGACTTCATGAAGGAAAGAACGGATAGATTCGATAGATTTGATCAACGAAAGTTCAAGGTTTTAGAATGTCCTAAACTAAACAATCAATTGATACTTGCATGGGGTTATTTTGACATAGTAGCGACTCATGGATTTAACCTATTACTTGTCGAAGAGGAAGATAACATTTATGGTAGATGGTATCTAATGAAGAATAAAATAAGTGGACTATATCAGAAGCCAAAAAACGTCCAAGAACCCTTTGCAATTGAATTCGACGGATTAGAACAGGCAATTAACCATTTAGGGGTTTTTGGTTCTAAATTTGAAAGTGAAGTACTAGCTGGGGATAAATTTATAGAAGTAGTAAACGAGATCTTAGTTCAGAATATTTAGAGAGGGGATTCCCCCTCTTTTTAGTGTTTAGACATTACAAAAGACTCATCTACTTAAACAAATCCAATTCGGTTATGTATTCTCAATCAACCTGATCTGTTTCTCTACCTCTTCTAATAGTGGTTTAGCAGCATCAATAATATACTTCACAGATCCATTTATTGTAATTTCAATCTCATCATCAACATGTTTAGAAAGCTTGTTATACTTGACAAGATCATAATCTCCCCACCATCTCTTGCTCATGTCAAAGATAACTTTACGCTTTGGAGTTGTCATAGCAGGAATTGATTCAATTGCAGTATTTAGAGATTCATAGCCACGCATGTACTCCCATAACCTTTCCAGTAACTCTTTGTGATCTTCTACATTTAAGAGTGAACTGTTGTTTACTATTTGTCCTGTTAATGGGTTTCTCAAGTAATACTTCCCTTTAGCATCATAATGTTTAAGTACAGTATTTAATTCATGTCTAAGCATATGTAATAACTTAAGACACTGATTCTGTTCAGCCCTCTTCTCTTTTCTGTCTGCTCTCCAGTTAGCAAGCCACCAACCTATAAGTACTGCAATCAAAGGCATTATAACGCTTCCTATTACACCACTTTTCCACATAGCCTTTATCCAATCTATCGTCCATACCAATACCTTACCACTCCTTATGTATGATAGGAATATTATACCACTTAACATGCTCAAGGTTACCGTGTCAATTCAGATTCAACCTGAACCTGACCTCTTTTTAACTTTGAAGTTAGAAAATGATTATTTCCGTTCTCAGATTAACGATGTGGCTTCAAACCAAACGTCTTATACAATCCTCGTTGGACAAAATTTTCGCGTGAGAAAAATGTTCTCCTCTCAGTGAAGGTAAGTTATTCGTTTCAAACGAAATAGTACCGTAGCCCTTCAGAGGAGATTGTTGACTCTAGGACAGACTGTCCTAGAGACCATTCCGAGGAATATCTCGTTATGTTTTACGCAATGTTAAACAATTGTTATAGGATCTGTGACTCACGCCAATTTTCGGTCATTATTCGAGACTTGTATTCAAGTTCGACATAACGCCCAATCAAGGAGGATGGAATTTCAACTCACCTTAAACAGTTACCCTCAGTTTGGGGCTTCTAGGTTAAACTTTACGAGTAATATAGTCATGAATCAATGTGGGCATTTTGTCCTTATTGAGACCACGAATATATAATGTAAAAAGGACAACACCCATTTGTGTCATCCTCATATATCTATTCAACTTGTCTTGTTATCTCCTGATCCATTAATCGTTTCTGTTTCCTGATCAGTGCGAGTTCCTTTCTAATCTTCATCCTACGTTCAATTGTGATGTCTAATCGTGATCCCTCTTTAACCAAGTCATGATACAAACCTTCCAATTCAGTTGTAATGTTATTAGTCTGTCTTCGCTTTCTCACCTTCTTCTGATACTTCACTTTTTCCACTGTACGATATAGTGGAATATCCGTAGTATTCAAACTCATGATCTCATCAACTAATGATCCGTCAGATATCATTTTATGTTCCTCTTTCCTACACGGATGGAGCCATGATTTCATCAAACATTTCCGAATACATTGTTTCCAGGGCAAAGGATTGCGGCTTATGCTTATGTCTCATTTTAGTATCCATAGCCTTCATTAACACTGTCCATTGTGGCTGTCTTGCACGATCCAGTAATGCTAATGTGAGCATAGCACATGGTGAAGGATATCTGAAGAATACATCAATGGCTTCACGTTGCATCTGATACGTATCTAGTGTCCAGTAAGATTGCTCTTGCTCTGATAAGTTGTAATACTCTTCTTCATAACGCTTGTAACGTTACTCTTTAATTAGGTTCTTGATAAATTGTATTGGTTTCATATGTTTATCCCCTTTTCGTCACAAACTGTGCTTACTTCAAAACTCACGTACCAATTTGGTACTACCTTATAAGTGTGAATCAAATCGTCATTTCACAGAATTTTTATGTATCAACTTGTTGTAATCAGATTGATAAGATATTTTTACGTTACAACGTTATCCGTTCTAGTAAAATGTTACTGACAAAATTGAATTTACTTATACAACGCTGTCAACGCCCTATTAAGATGAATTGAGTAATCCGTTTGTTTCAGTTTAACCAACTCTTTTAGATCGATGTTCCATTGCTGGATACGCTCTTCATGAGCAGGGACAATGCTATGTTTAAAATATTGCCGTAATGCTTGAATTGGATTTAACAAGTACATATCAAGAAACGACTCATCTGACATTGGGTTAAGACAAAGTTGCTCTTTTCTCATTTCGTGTAGAAGATCGAAAACTTGATGTCCATTGGGATCAAATGGAACACGCATCATGAACTCATAGCGCAACTCCTCAGTAACCAAGATAGCCTTAAAATTGTCGATAAGAGCAATAGCCTTTTTACTTACGTTACAATCAACGATAACCTCTTCAATTGTCCAAGTTGGTCTGATATACTCGGTTGTCATATATATTCTTCTCCTTTAAAGTTTGGATTTGTTTAATTGAATGCTACGAACGCATAACTGCCCTTTGATCAACTTGCCATGTTTATACATGTGCATACGACGCTCCTTTCAGATTGAATAACTTTGTAAAACGGCATTAATTTGTCTTTCTGTAATTGTTATAAGAACAATATTTAAAGTATGTTGTTGCTATTTTGATTTGCTTTTGGAAATCTAAGCACAAGTTACATGGTACAAATTTTGATGATGAAAAGTTACAGATAGTGTACAATGTGTACACAGGTGTTAATTGTTCAATTCATCCAAATTATGACCTTGTGGTCATAATTAAAATATACACTTAGGGTCATATATTGTCAACTGTCTGGAGGTAATTTATGCTTAAGGTTAAAATTAAACTTAAAGAGGTACTTAAACAACGCAATCTAACACAAAAACAACTTGAATCTATGTCTGGGGTTAGTCAAGCCAGAATTTCGAAACTTGCCAAGGCTGACAGACAAGAAGTTAACCTTGATATGCTAACAAAGATAGCCGCTGCACTAGATATCAAAGACATATCTGAGCTGATTCAGTTTGAAGAAGTACTAGACATAGATCATGCACCTGACTCAAAATGAGTTGGGTCTTTTTTTGTTTTTCTATTTTGCTTAAATTCTACCGTCAACTTTTCTCTAACAGGATGAAATGCGATATAGTACGTAATAGATCGTCTTTTTATTCCCGCTCATAAAATAAAAAAAGCAATCCATTAGGACTGCTTAATTATTGTTAAAATTAATCTTTTAAAAGGATAAAAAAAGAGAGGATTATTCCTCTCTTGGGGTTATGGGTTTACCGCAATTTCTTCTGGTTTAATGTAATATTTAATGTATGGTATATTGTTTCCTGTCCCAGCAAATCGATAGCCTGATTCATGCTCATAAGAAGTTATAGCAGATCGAAGTTTTTCGATGGAAGCATAACCGAACAAATCAAGAATTGACTCCGCTCTTCGTTTTGACTTTAGCCTTGCTAGTAATTTAATTGGTTGAATATAATCCCTATAAATAAATGTCACTGGAAACCATCCACCTCGATCAGGCGATACATTGAGCATTATTGAGAGATAAAACAATATCATATCTGTATCTAGCAGCTCTTGCTTAGTGATGAGAGCTGCATTGATTCTTTCCGTTATTAGGAAAGCTGTATAGCTTATTTTTCTAGAACCAATTCTCTCGTTTCTTGATTCTAAGGAAGAAAGATGAAACCTTAAATCAGTAAATTTTCCTTCTAATGTACCCCGTTGATATTCAAAAATATAACTTGACGATATCAATTCGTTGATAATTCTGTATTTTGACTGCTTCAAAAGAACCGCACAAGCATAAATATATGATTCTTGAATTAAAAACTTATAGTGGTCACACTGAAAGTCGCTGGAATTGCCCTTTCCTCTGAATTCAGTAAAGGCAAAGATCCTTTCAAAAAAATCAATAAGCCATTCTGTTTCAATTACATCATTTTCGCTTAGAATTTTAACTGTCTCAATAAAATTGTCTCTTAATGGAATGGTGTCATTCAATTTTTCAATAATTTTCTCATCTGGAGCATTCATGTCGAAATCTTCATAGTTAATACGTAGTTGATCCAAGTCCTCAAAGTAAGAATCTGAAAAATTAGAAGCCAAAGCTGACAATCTACGTGGATTACTCTCTACAGCTCTACGCATTTGGTGCACTATACCACCAGTTCTCAGAAAGATTGTAGTTTCTTGATCATCAAAGACGCGTCTTTTCCCCAATGGAGGCTTTCTGTACAAAGGAGCGTTCACAATATTTCTAACCAAGTGTTCATATCTGTCCTCGAACTTCGCCGTATCTGACATGTCTATATATATTCTCGATTTAAGGAAGGTTGGTAAGTAGGGGTTTCCGTCTTCATCCAATTCTGAGACAATGGGTATGATTTTGTTTTGCTCAACATTCTCCATAACTTCAGGAGTAATGAGAAGTTTTTCTGTGCCCACTCCTCCTTTGTTACTGTTTGCCTTAGACTTATACCCCTCATCACATATAATAAGAACTTTATCTATCTCTGGAGATGTCACCATCCTCTCCATAAAGGCAAATTTATCATGCCCTTCTTTCAAATCCCACTTATCCAATTTCACATCTATTCCGTCGGCCTCTCTTAACCTTTCAGCTAATTCGTAAACCCATTTTTCGTGTTCTGGTGTAGTCCAACTATAAGATATAAATACTACAGGAACCTTTGAGTTTTGAAGTGTATCCATTCTCTTATTTCCCCCATCAAGTTAAGATGCAATCAAACTTATTATACCATCAGATTTGTAAACTACGGAAATTATGAAATCAGACTTTCGTTTGAAAGAAGTACAGTATATAGTTTTAAATTATTCGAGATGGTATATTTGAATAAAAAAGGAGTTTTTAAATGTTTTCAATTTATGATCTCTCCAAAGAAGAGGACAGATTAATTCAGAATGCAAAAGATATCCATGGTCGTTATTTTACATTTACAAAAGAAGTTATAGAATACTCTTGGACTTTTATTGAAAAGATTGATGCCACTGCATATGTATTTAATGCGTTCTCAACCCAAATGAATAAATCTTTGTCCCTTTCTTTACTGTCAATAATTAGACTTCACACAATTCAAGCATACCAATCACTAAGAAATGCAATTGAGTCTGTAGGACTAGCAAGTTACTCACTTTACAAGCCCAATCAAAATAACTACGTTTTAGATAATCCTGAATTTCCAGGACATCTTATTGCGAAAAAAGACGTTTCAGATAAAGTAAATAAGTGGCTGAACAATAATTATCCTTCCCACTCCGATAAATTGAGAAGCATTAAAAGCGAGCATATAAACAAACATTTTGCACACTCAAATCTAACAGATGCTTTAACTAATGTGCACTACATTGACAATAAAACCTATAATTCTGTTTTTGATGAGACCAGCTTTATACTTACAAAAATACATTTAGTAAGCTTATCAAACATGGCTATACATATGATCGATCTATTGGGTAATGTCTTGAAAGATTATCCTTTAGCTAAAATCAAAACTGGCCACTCAGTAAAACTAGATGGATTTTATAGGACTTGTAGACAACAATACTTAAGCCTCAAAAATGATGCTACATTCCCTAAATATTAGCTGCCCTAGTGGTAGCTTTTTTCTTGAAATTCAACGTTCGTCGTGAATCATGTAATATTCATGGTCTTTAAGAATTATTCTTTCAACCTCTTCATCTGTTGCTTCTTCCCAAACAGTTATCATCCTGTTATACGTAACAATCGGCCTTGCACGTTGGAGAGACAAATTATTGAGATTTATTCTGAATTTAGTAGCCATCCTCCCCCTACTGTTAAGCATAAGATTGGAGGCTTTTCTCCATTACGTTAAAGACCTAATGCCTAAACTATTCCAGTACTAAATCGTTTAGAATAATAATCCCCTACACTTTTAAAAGTTATTTGGGTTATTTTTTATTGTAACTGTATATGCAAGTGAGGGTTTTGACAATATGTCAAAAGGGTTGATAGCAATCATAAAATACGCATAATAACCGTCACAGAAAAAGATTAATTCGCCTTGCAAATCCACACCAGTCAACAGCTTGCACCATTTCTAAAGCGTCACAAAAAGCGTCACAAAATTGAATCACAATTGATTTTTTTTAGCGTTTCGCAAGTCCTTTCAAACACTTTTGAAAACTAATGAAAGCTTGTCCCATATGGGTCTATGACGTGCACCAGCACTTTGCGACTCTGTTCCAAAATGGGATACGGTAGTTGCTCCGCACATGATATATCCTTTGGATGTGTTAATGGTCAACAACGTTGTTTTGGGCAGCTTGACTTCTACCCCTACCAATACATGCTCTCCAACTACAATGGGCTCCATCGTCACCATAATTCCCCAATCCACCTCCTCTTCCACAGGTCACGATAATTGTATGCCTCATTCTGGATTGTCGTGTGGACACCTGCCGTGTTTGAGAAAATGTGGGTACTTACAGTTCAAATATATTGTTGGTAATTCTTTTACGCAGACTTAGATAGTAGAACTGAGCTTTCAATGAAATATAAAAAGCCACCTCAGAAATGAGGTAGCTCTCATAATAATCGTTAATATTTTTGAGCGTCTATAAGTTCATCAAGGTCATACTTCAAATTATAATCAGTGTATATCACTCTAAGCCTTACAGCATCAGTAACCCTAGCCAACATCAAACTAATACTGGTTTTTTTCTTGTCAATTACCCAATTACATTCCAAAGCAACCGCACCCGAGAGTAGATTTTTTTCTATGTCATCGTCATAATGAACTCGCTTTCCATTTGGAGTTAAACCATCTTGGAAGTTAATTGAAGCATCATATTCGTCAAAGAGGTCACGTTTTATACTGAAGTATTTATAAACTCTGTCCATAGTCGTTTTCTTAAAATCATTAGGATAAATCTCGTATACTGCACGTACTAATTTGTTTTTGTAGAATATGTATACTAGTTTTGCGTTGACTCTGAATCCCGTTGTTTTGTACTCCAATAACGAGATATCCTTTATTTTTGATTGATCTAGCAATTTAGATTTTTCTTTCTTTTTAACCTGATTAACTGTCATACCCCAATTTACGTTCTTAAAATCATACTTAGTAGCTGCTGTTGCTGGTTCATATGTAGTTGAAACGACAAACAATAATAAAACTAAAAACGATAAAACCAACTTCTTCATATGTAGACCTCGTCTCCTAAATTATGGAATGATTATACCATGCCAAAAGGAGCGGGTCTATGGGATTCGATAGAAGGGATTAGAACGCAGGGAATAAACACCAATAAAAGCCCCCCTCACCCAAGGTGAGTTGAATTGGGCCTACTTTAAAACGTATGCTCATCATTCTTTAATCGCCTTATCTCCGTTAACTCTCTTCTAATTCCCAGTACACGTCTATGAAGTACACTTCGATCTATTGATTCAGCTACCGACTTTTTGAACTGGACATCCAATTCACTTAGTGGCTCCTGAGCTAGTTTCTTTTTATGTATTGGTTTAGCTTCAACTTTTGTAGTTTCAGGCTTGACAGGCTTCAATCTTTTCTGCTTCATAATCTGTTCAAATACACTGTCCTCTTGATGCATGGTCTTCATTCCTTAATGTGTGATGAGCATATTGTAACATAATAACGAGAAGACGGTTGTTAAACGTCATAGTACAAACAATTAAAGTGGGCATAAGATGAATGTTGTCTCATACGGGTTCATTATTTACGTGTAACAGCACTTTGCGACTCTACTCCAAAATGAGATACGATAAGTTGCTCCGCACATGCCAATACGCGCTCTCCAACAATAATAGACTGCATCGGTCAACAAATTTCCCGATCCACCTCCTGTTCCACAGGTCACGAATGTTGTTTCCTCATTCTGGATTGTCTTGTGGACAACTTCGAAAAGACGTGAATAATAAGGTTTAATTGTGATATTTCCCCATTCTAATCGGCATATTTCTGCGTCTCTAGCACTATGATAATTTCCTTTTTAATGATATAGTGAATTGAAGCGTTTTTTTGAGCTGACATACTTTTTAACGGGGCTGGGATGAATGAAAGAAACCTTATCCAATCAAGAGGACATCGGCTTTTTATTTAATGTCGATATACTTATTAAGAGCCGCTCAAATGCATTGGCACTGCAGTCCCTGTTGGAGTTCATAAACAATGAAGAACAAATTGCGGACTTTCGGATTCAATCCGGCATAGAGCTAGGCAAAATTATTGAAGCGACACTCCAGTCCAAGAAGGACTCTTTCGTCACACTTCACAACGAACGCAAAAAAGCCAACGCAGCACAGAAGGCGTCCACTGCAGCTCAGACACCTGCCTCACCTGCTCCAGTCAAAACACAGAATCTACAAGAACAACCGGTTAGCGAGAAAAAGCCTGCCACCCAAACATCCAATGTATCCGATGGAAACTCATTTGACGCGTGGATTGACACGCTCATTAAAGAGAATAAACTCACTCGTATTGTTGTCAATAACAAGAACGGTAAACATCAGAGCATTCCTTGCCGTATTCTGAATTTTGATCGTGATACCAGTATTGTGAGCATCTACCATGTTGATGAAAAACAGGTGTATACGTTCCGAACCAATGAAATCGATGAGTTTCTGTAACTAACTTCATCGGATTAAAACAAAAAGCAACTTGCGTTAGAATGACGGGACATTCTAACGCAAGTTGCTTTTTAGTTCTATGGTTCATGTAGGATTGAACCCTCCGAGATTTGTTTGGACCGATCAAGAGCGATCTTTACCTCGCTGCCATACATCTAATGCCAATAACAACCATCCGGCAATGAAGGCTACCCCACCAATCGGTGTGATGGCACCCAGAATCTTGATGCCAGAAATACTAAGCACATACAAGCTGCCCGAGAACACAATAATTCCGATAAACAACAGACGCGCTGCCCACTTCAGTTTTGTCGATGCTCCAAGTTGACCAGCCGTCAAGCCAATAATGAGCAAAGCCAATGCATGAATCATGTGATATTGTACACCTGTCTCATATGTAGCTATGGCCGCGGGCCCAATCGTATCCTTGAGCATGTGAGCACCAAACGCTCCAATCGCCACCGATAACATGGTCATTACAGCTCCAAGCATCATCCATCTTCGTTGCATATAAGTTCTCTCCCTTAATTTAACTACAGTTCACTCCTATTATTGTATCGAATCCCCTCCTCCTTTACCAGTCGTGACGGAGCTTCAAAGATCATATGTCTGTTTATACTTAACAATTCTATCCCTGCCCTATAAATTGTAGGAAACAAGCGTAAATCCTTGATTTTTATCGATATTTATGGAAAAGTAAACAGGTATGTAATCGTTGTATTTTAAGTGCAAGTTCAAAAAGATTGGTTTTCAGTATCGAGAAGATGGGATGAAGCTAATCATTACTCATCGATTAGGTTAATAACACTCAGTACGATGATTAAGGGAGGCAAGTCAACATTATGGATAATCGCGATTCCTATAATTCAGGTTATAACAAAACGGATCAGAATCCTGGCCATGCAGATCCATACAATAACAATGGGCATGAAGCATACCCGCCAGATCATCAGAGGCAACCGATGGCACCACTGAAACATTCCGGACCTGGAATCGCCAGCTTTGTCATTGGGCTGGTTGCAATCTTGGGTTATATTCTGATATTCTTTATTGCCACCATGGCTGTAAACGAGTCCATCGGAGTTCTCACCCCGTTGCAGACAGAAGAGATCGCCTTGCATCCAGCAGTGGTTCTGGCTTCATTAGCCATTCTGGTCTGCCTGATTCTCAATCTGGCCGGAGTCATCGTCGGAATTATTGGTCTTGTCCTCAAGAATCGAAAGAAAGTTTTTGCCATTATCGGAACCCTATTAAATGGGATCATGATTCTGTTATTCGTTGGACTTATCTTGGTAGGCATGACGCTGATGTAACGCTTTGCATCAGCGTCATGTTTCCTTATAATTAAAATGAATGGGTTTACACATAAGAATAATCTATATTTTTTGCCAAAATCATTGTTTTCAAAGGAGATTGACATGTCACGAATCAAAATTTTTGCGGACAGCACAAGTGATCTGGCTCCAGAATGGATCCAGCAGCACGATATCGGTATCATTCCCTTATATGTCGTGTTCGGTGAAGAATCACTGAAAGACGGTGCTGAGATTAAGCCTGAACAGCTATATGAACGTGTCAGCCAAGATGGGCGTCTTCCCAAAACAGCTGCACCTTCCCCCGCTGATTTCATAACGGCATTTCAACCTTACATAGATCAAGGGGATGAGATTTTATATATCAGCTTATCTTCTGAACTTTCCTCTACCTATCAAAATGCACGACTAGCGAGTTCCGAGTTCCCTGAAGGTCGAATATCGGTCATTGACTCACAGAATCTCTCATCAGGAATTGCACTGATGGTGATGAAAGCTGTACATGCTGCTGATAAAGGGCAAAACCTGACTCAGATTACACACCTGATTGAGGCGATGAAATCAAATGTACGCACGGAGTTTGTCATCGATACACTAGAGTATCTGCATAAAGGTGGACGCTGTTCGGGCATGCAGAACCTGATTGGAAGCCTGTTGAAGATTCGTCCTGTCATCCGGGTAACAGATGGCAAGATGGCACCTGCCTATAAAGTGCGCGGCAAACGGGAAAAAGCTCTGGAACAAATGCTGAATAATACGCTCAGCCAGAAGGATCAGATCGATCCAGACCTGCTGATTGTTGTGCACACTATGGCTGAAGAGGATGCGCTTGACTTGCAGAAGTCTTTGCAGGAACAAACGGGTGCCCGTGTGGAACTAACCACTGCTGGTTGTGTAGTATGCAGTCACTGCGGCCCAAAAACAATTGGAATCATCTATAGTACTGTTTTATAGTATTACACGCTACATCGTATCGTATTACCCAATCCAATCCTTTCTTCTAGATCTGTATGTGGTACATCCAATACTTGGACTGGCATATCGGTATAACTAAAAAGGGCATTCCGAGCTTAATCGCTCAGGATGCCCTTTAATATTTTGCTAAACTTTGAATGACCTACACTTGGTCCATTGCTCATTATGATAATGGATCAATAACTTTTGGTCCGCAGATCATCCAGACTTTTGAATGCGTATCCTTGCTTGCGAGCCTCATCAATAATGGAACCCAGAGCCTCCGTGTTATCTTTGGATACCGAATGAAGCAAAATGACAGCGCCCGGATGGAGTTGTTTCAACACCTGTTGATGAGCATATTGTGCACCACGCTGCACATTGGTATCCCAATCTTTATAAGCAACAGACCAGAACACGTTCACATACCCTTGGGCATGACTCTCTGCAAGCGTACGATTGTTAAAAATCCCCCGCGGTGGCCGTAAAAAGGTCGCTTGTTGACCCGTCAGCCGATTGACCTCTGACTTGACCTTCTCGAGTTCCTCTCTAAGCTTTTCATTGGAGATGCGGGTCATATCCGGATGACTCCATGAATGATTACCGACAATATGACCTTCTGCCGCCATACGTTTGACCAACTCAGGCTGATCTTTCAGATAATGACCTGTCACAAAGAAAGCAGCTGGTACCTTCTTGGTACGCAAAACATCCAGTATGGCAGGTGTGAATCCATTCTCATACCCGTTATCAAACGTGAGATACAATTCCTTCTGTTTTGTATCCCCCAGGAAAATGGCATCGTTATGTTGTAAGATCGATTTAAAGCCTTCCTGATCAATGGAGGGCAGTTGACCGTTTTGACTTTTTTTGAAGCCAAAGTGATACGCTCCGGTAACCGGTGATGCTTCAGTCTGTGCCGGTACCATACTGATGGACAACAGTCCCAACAGTATATATAGAACCATTCGCTTCATTCTATCCGCTCCTGTTCCTGAAAAATTCGGTTAGTCGTTTGCACACACGAATACCTTCAGGTAATATGCCACAGGAACGGCTAATGTATGTAAATCATCAACGATCGAAACGTTTATTTTCAGCTTGTGGCGGAGATTGATGGAACAATTCAAGTAAGGTCTGAGGTTTGCCACTGGAAGCAAGCCATTCCCTCACGGTCTGTATGGCACGGGTCTGTCCATCTCCCCGATCACGCCATGTAAGCAACTCGATAACTTTGATAATCAAGGCCGACATATTGTGATTATCCAGTTCAGACCGCTCTGCCCTCAGCTTGTGATACAAAGCCTCCTGCTCCCAATCCAATAGAATCTCATCACCAATGGTTGGCTTCAAAAGTGTATACGCTCTGTCACAACCTTTACAACGAACCGTGCTGACCTGTTCATCTATAAATTCCGCTCGGATATCCTGCTGGCAATCCGGGCATTTGAACCCAACTTGTATGTTTTGTATGTTTTCGTTCATGACATTGTTCCTCCTGCGATGTGAGCATTTTGCATCAATCGATTCAAAATACTCCTTGGATATATGCATAATGCTTATGTATGTACTACATCTATACCCGATATTTTGTCGATTCACGCTTATTTTGAAGAAATCTGTAAGGTGCTATAATCTTGTAAATATGTTAAAATATTATACATATCATGGTAGGGAAAAGGCGGGATACTCATGTCGAAGGAAGAGCGCAATATAACCTGGCAATCATCCAGCATCAACAGACAAGACCGGGAGAAGCATAATGGGCACCGTAGTCGTGCCATATGGTTTACCGGATTATCAGGTGCAGGAAAGTCATCCCTTGCATTTGCCCTGGAGCAAAATCTCTATGAACAAGGCGTAAGCTGTTATGTTCTGGATGGGGATAATGTACGTCATGGACTGAACCGCGATCTTGGTTTTACAGCTGAGGATCGTCAAGAAAATCTGCGCCGAATTGGGGAAGTATCGAAGTTAATGGTGGATGCCGGGTTGTTTGTACTTTCGGCCTTTATCTCTCCTCATGAACAGGATCGGGAGATGGTTAGACAATTATTCGAACCGGATGATTTCATTGAAATCTATGTGCGTTGTTCAATTGAAGAATGTGAGCGTCGTGATCCCAAGGGTCTATACAAAAAAGCCCGCAACGGTGACATCCCGCATTTTACAGGCATTTCCGCCCCCTATGATGTACCCAAATCACCTTCAGTCATCATCGATACGGAACAATCGTCCATTGAGGAAGCTGTACAAGAGATCATACAGCATTTGGAGCAGATCGGTGCTCTACAGCTGCCGCTTCCTACGAAAACAGCCGTTGTTCATTAATCCATGCTCAATATACGAACCACCTACATAAAGGGCGCGCCCATCGTGGCGCGCCTCTTTACGTGTGTCGTGCCTGATTATTCAATAAATATATGAATGAACAGAAGCAGATACATATGTCCCATACTCGGCTTTTAATTTTGGAATGGATTCTGCTATCTACCCTCTTACTGTCCCACAACACCCGCCTGCATGTTCAAAAGCTTGCTGAACGTCCCTACCGGATCAGTAGATAACTGTTGATATCCACCCTCTTGAATCACCCGACCTTCATCCAGCACAATTACACGATCTGCCGTCCGAATCGTGGACAATCGGTGTGCAATCACGATAATGGTCACATGTCCTTTTAACCGTTCTAACGCCTCATGAATGTACTGTTCATTTTCACTGTCCAGCGCACTTGTTGCTTCATCCAGCACCAATACAGAAGGATTACGCAACATGGCCCGGGCAAGCACCAATCGCTGACGCTCCCCCCCGGATAACCGAATACCCCGATCACCAATGATCGTATCCAGACCCTGTGGCAACTTTCTCACAAAAGCCGCAGAAGAGGAAAACTGTAAAGCCTGCCACATCTGTTCTTCACTTGCATTTGGATCAACCAGACGCAGATTCTCACGAATACTCGTATGAAACAGGAATGGGTCCTGGGAGACATATCCGATGGAACTTCGCCAGCTTAATAATCGTTCTTCTGACAGAGGCACACCGTCAATCAGAATACGACCAGTTTCAGGCCTCACAAGGCCCATAATCAGATCTATCAGCGTGCTCTTGCCTGCTCCAGATTTACCTACAATTGCGGTCATACCCCTTGCTGGAATCGAAGCTTGCACATTTCTCAATGAGTAAGCATCACTTCCCTCATAGCGATAGCAGACATCCTCACACGTGATAGATTCCTTCAGTTCCATAGGTTGAATACCATCAGTTCCAACATCTCCTGCCGAAGCAATCTCTGCACTAATCTCACGACTCTTCGCCGTCTGCGCTTGCAGTTCTCTGACTACCCGAAACGCAGGCAGCATGGAGCTGATGTACTCCAGATTGGACTGAATCGCCGTAAATCTTGGCCATAAGCGGGAAAAGATAAGGATGATGAGCAGCAGACTTGCTGGAGGCACCGTCATTACACGGAGAGAAAGATAGATGAATGCCGCAATAATGATTGCCGCGGACATCCGGTGAATCAACTGTGTTCCACTGTTCAATTGACTAAATTGAATGACATTGCGTTCTATCTGTCTGCACATGCGCTCAAACCAGTTCATGTGTGAGCGCTCAAGCATGTTGCTCTTAATATCCTTAATTCCGTTAAAATGCTCGGTAATGCCGTTATAATAACTTTGCGAATATTCAGAGGTCTGGTCTCCGATCTGCTTGGCCCGCTTGACGAATTTTCTCAAGACAAAAAATAATAACAATCCACAGAACAGCACAAGTGCCGTCAACTTGGCGGATAACCAGAAAGCGAGACCGATCTGAATGCCCGTAAAGATCAGAGAGGCTGCCATTTGCAGCATAATGCTCGTTCCCTGACTCACACGTGCAAGTTCAGTCGTTAATATATGGTTAAAATCGGATTTTCGTTTTTGGAGAAAAAATGACCATTGCGCCATAATAATGGCACCATAGGTTTCCATGCGCAGCGTGCGTACAAATTGCTGCTGGATTCGCGTATTACGGATCGTCTGGAGACGCTGCATCCAGGCCTGTCCGGAGACAATCAATACAAAGGTGAACAATACGAGTAACAATTGGCTATTTTCAGAAAAACGATTCAATACGTCTCCAAGCCAGGGAATGTTTAAGCCTGTGGAGCCCATCTCAAATATGCCAATCAGACTCAGCATCGGAACAAGCATGTAGATACCGATCCCTTCCATGAGACTGATACAGATCATCCCTAGCAGATTCCAATATAAAATGGGCCCCGTGACATGATGCAACTTTCGCATGAAATATCTTAATTCCGAGATCATACTTTACCCCTTTCCGTCACCGTATACCTTTTAATTCGCCGCCAGAACCAGAGAAACGGACGTAACGGAAAGTACAGAAAAAACAAAGAACGCGGAAGCGGCAATTGATCCACATCCCATGTACTTGGATATAAACGTTCGATAAAGAAAAACCATTTCTGTTTGGTACTTCGAAGTTTAAACAGATATGATTGATAAGACTTCATATCAGCCGGACTTTCCAGCATGTCGTTCATGAACTTTGCGCCTTCATTGGCTAATCGCTTGCCTGTACGGTCACTCAAGGACATTAAGGACCTGTACTCTACATCCAGCGGCGTATTCAGCAGCTCCGAGGCCAGATAAAGAGCCTGTGAACCGATGGATAAACGCCCCTCCGCTTTCAGACGTCTTTCCACTTTCTTCACATCAAGTGGCATGCTGCGGATCATCTGGTCGATATCCAGTAACCAGCGCAGTCTGAACCAGCCGTGTCGTGCACCATGGGTTACGAGATAAGCCCACAGGTCTTCTTGTTCAAGCATACGGACAGGTGTCTGTGTGTATGAACTGAATCGGCTGCGTTTCCACAGCAATTCAAAATCGGTTTCTTTCCCCGAATCCGGGTTGAGACGCCAATGAATCTCTACTTGAGTCTTTTTGACCGGATGGGTATAACAGATATGATGTTCCCGCCATTTCCAGCTGCGCACCGTAGGTGCTCGCTCCCCTTCCTTGGATACGTATCCGAGAGTAGCCAGAATTCCTTCAGCCGCTTCCACATCATCGAACGGAATCAGGATATCCAGGTCTTTGGAGGTTCGCATGGATACATCGCCATAGAGATCATGGGCGAGCGCTGGTCCCTTTAGTGTAATATTGCGGATGCCGCGTTCACGAAAAGCGCCACACACCTGCTCCATCTCAGCTGTCAGATGTAACATGCGGAACGTATTGACCGTGTATTGTTGTCTCAGACTCTCCATAACATCTGCAGGAATGATTGCAGAGTTCAATTCTTTCATTTTCAAATAAAGGACAGAATATAAGCGGTGATGATAGACAAGCCGCAGAAAGAGCTGCCAATCCGTTCCTTGCAAACCTGCCTTGAGTTCTTCAGGGGATAGAGCCGTCAGATCACCTCTAATCATGCTCAAAATCAGCTTAAGCTCCTTCGGAAACCCTGATGAATAGAGTTCACTTTCATGTATCATAGACAATCTCCCCAGATCCCTTCTCCGGACACCGTTTGCCAAACACACCGACAACCGTATATTGGTCCATAGTATCAGCTCCGGTCACGATCAATTTACCACTTCGCAGCCAGGCATGAGCCATCATATGTCCTTGTTTATTCCGCGCTGTCCCCATATATAACGTACTCTCTATCTTGCGTCGCTGAAGCATCTTCATCCCGGCAATCGCCATTACAAGGCAGCGGCTTTCCCATAACGTATATTTGCTGGCGAGCGAAATCGCTTTGGAAATATTCCGTATAGTGATGACCTCGCTGCGATCAAGTCCTGTCATCGGTGTTTCAAGCATGGGTGTACCCAGCCCTGGCGCGATTTTGGCAAATGGCATAGCCTTCTGTATGCGTGCCCAACCAAGGAGCATATAAGCCTCCCATACCAGTCGACGCATCGACCGCGGGAGCGCGAGATAAGCCTTTATTTTTCGCAACATCATTCTACACTCCGCGAGTAACGTCGATTAAACCTTCACGGGACAGGTGTTCCAGGAATTGCACCACCTGCTCACGACATACATCTGGCTCAATCTCGTACTCCGCAGCAAGTACCTCAACAACTTCACCCAGCGTGCGTTCTTCTGCGATCAGATCCCAGATTCGTCCACCGGTACTCCCGAGATTATAGTATTTTCCAGAGCTAATGCTCATCATAACTTTCTCACTGCCCATATCACTGACCAGATTGCCTTCCTTCCGGGTTACCCGGTCTTCCACATTCATCGGTGTAGTCGCTGTCATTGTCCTGTATGCACTCCTTTACGTATATGATCTGTGATCCGATCCACCATCTCAAATGCTGTAAACTCAGCACCCGTTCTGACCAATCTGCCAATCTCCACACTTGCTGAAAGTCTTGAAGCCGTCTCGAACAGCCACTGTGCCAGCCCCTGTCTTGCAACAAGTCCACCCCGGAACGTATGGGAGCATAACAGATGCAGTCGTTCTAGCCCCATCACTTCAACCAGTTGAACAGAAGTATGGTTTTCCTCCGGTTGTGGAGCAAGTTCGAATATTCCACCTAGTGGTACGGCCATCTCATGAAAATAGTGCTGAACAGGTATCGCATACTTGGTAATCTCCGCGTGAACCGTTGCATAATCCTGTTCCTTCATACCGAAGCCATCCAGACTGGGCTGCCACAATTTCTGTTGCGGGTAACCAGGTGATACGATAGCCCTTCCCCCAGCATCCCAGGTCAATGCGACAACATCATCGGTGAGAAGCGGATATCCGCGTGATGCCAGTGCGGCCGAGAGTGTTGATTTGCCTGCTCCCGAATGTCCGACAAATGCGTAAGCCCATCCATCAATAACAACTGCACTACCATGCAAAGGAAGAATGCCACGCTGCATCATAATGACCGCCATACAAGTGCCCAGGATGAATAATCTAACCTTTTTCTCATCTGCACCCGATATAGGGGACACGACAATGCGCTTTCCTTGTTCCATTAGAAACAGACCTGTATCTTCGATTTTGAAAAAAAGACTGCCCTCTCGTGCCACAAAGTTGTCGTTGCCTACATTCCAATCCTCCCACAATGGGGTCAGATCTGAAGACTCGATGTGCACATCCACGACATCAAAATCACTCTCCGCATCCTTGGGTGCGATCTGTAGTTCAGGCATTCGAGTTTGGCTCGACCAGCGCAGACCATACGCCACATAATGCACAGGCAACAATGAACGACGCCTCCTTCGTAATTAAATGTAAAAAAAAGCCCTTATATTCATGTTGCTCAATATAAGGGCGGAGGCGAAAAGCTGGATTGGTTCCAATTCCGCCCTTTAAGTATGATGACACGTTTTGGAACTAAACAACTTAGGAAGTTGGATCGTACAGATCCGCATCGTGAACTGTGATCCAGTCAATTTGTCTGTAGCCAGTACCGGCCATCGTTTGATTGACTTCCAACACTTCAAGAGCTGGTGCTTGCCATTCCTTTTTTTCCATTTGCATCGTATTCACCTCCTTTCATGTGCCCTCATTCAGAATTTTCGAATGAACCGATAGACGATCAGACTATGCATCATCAATCGCAGATCTGGATGTGAAGCAAGTTCAGGTCTTGGACTCGGAAAATTGGCCAGAGCAGACTTGATACGCTCCGTGTTTAATATGCCAGCAACCTTGCTATCAGAACACAAGGCACGCAACTCGGCCGTAAAGGCATCCCAATTCGGAATGATGCGATGCAGCCAATCCGCCGGTTGTACCCCCCGTACCCGTTGATTCAGTCTGACCTTGTCAGGCAACTCCGGTGAAGTAGCCCGGCGAATCAATGAACGATCCGTCCCTTGTTTCACATATTGTTCAATCGGAACGGACAGACAGAACCGGATGACTCTGGCATCACTTGTCGGATCACGTTCCCAAGCGCGGTAACGCAGAGAACATTTTGTAGCTACAGCACCGTTTTTGTTCGCAATGGCCAGGTTATTGAATTTCTCGGCACGTACTTTGAGTGCATCAGCCTGGGCACCGCCCTGCAGAACAATAATGGATTTGAGTCTTTCCAGTACACCTGTTCTTTGAGCAAAATCAGGATGGATCAACTGTACAGAAGCGGCCTGGCTTGCTCCTTTGGACTGTGCCTTGAACCATTCTGGATATGCCTTTTTCCCGGTGATCTTGGCTATACGGGAGAAGGGCATACCGGTCCGTTCACTGTACTGCTGCATCTCACGGAACCAGCGATACCAGCGGCCACTTTTCAGCAGACTGGCGTAATAATCCAAAGCCGGGCCCCAGGAGATGGTGAAGTTACCGCGTGCTCCTGTGAGCAGAATACCTGCATCCTGCTGGCTCGCTTTTTCATAGAATCCGCGAATCCAGAATGAATTTTCAAAGTATTTGTAGGGCATTTCCATAATATCGAGCCAGGTGTCTACTTCACTGAGAGGACTTCTGCCTTCAAAATCCAGATAGTTCTCTGTGATATTCCCGACGTGATTAATAGTCGAACGTATAAATGGTCTCTCGTCAGCAAGCAACGTTTTCGACGTGTAATCCGTGAAATCCGGCACGGGAACATAGCTATAAGCATGCAGCCGTTTGCCCTGACTTCTCAGTGTTCCAGAAGCAAAACCAACCACGGCTCCCGAGTCCAGTCCGCCACTTAAAGCAGCAGCTACCTGCCTGTGAGTTCGCAATCGCGATCCAACCGCCTGCCCAAAGACCTCCCGAAACGCTTCTACATACTCACCATCGGATTTCAGCCTTAGGGGTTCGACTTCATTCCAGCGATGATATTGCTTCAGCTCCAGTCTCCCATCCCGGAAAACAAGTGTATGTGCAGAAGGCAGTTGGCTTATTCCCCGATATACGGTTGAATTGATATCTGCTGAATCATGCATGTCAGGAATGGCAAGGAATTCGGACAACCAGGTCTCATCCAGTTCTTTATGTACCCCTTCAAGCCCAAGCAACGGATTCATGAGTGTGCAGAAAGCAAAACGTGAGCCATCATGTCGGTAATAAAAAGCTCTCATGCCTGTAATGTCTCTCGCTGCATACAGTTTTCGATTCCGCTCATCCCATATCGCGAATACAAAATCCCCCAGCAATCGGACAGCTACATCTTCCCCCCAGCGCTGATAGGCACGCAAGATCAATTCACTATCCGATAACATCGCCAGCTCAGCTCTGGATATCTGTAATTGATCTGCCAGTTGTTCCCGGTTATCCAGAATGGCATCTGCCGTGATGGTCAGACCACTTTCCTCATCATATAGAGGCAACTTCTCGCTAACCGCTTCCGGTGTAATCCATTGGGCGTGACAGCTAAGGAACGCCTCATTGCCTTTCCACACCCCTGTTGTATCCGCAGGGACATGCCCCAGGCTTGCGTAAAGACGCCAGCTGTCTTCCCATAGCGCCTGCTGACCATCGTTGTGTACAATTCCTGCTATGGCGCTCATGACTTGCCTCCCCGTAGAATCTTGCGCTGTGAAGCCCAAGCGCTGATCTGGTGACCAAATGGTACCCATGATTTGATACGCTGTATTTTGCTTTGAGCAGAAGCCAGCTGGACTTTCAAACGTTCTCGCTCACTGTATCCTCGTTCCAGACGATGATCTGCCGCCCGTAGTGCGGCCTGCAGCTGTCTGATCGTTGCCAGTGCAGCCAGTGTGGGATCTATCTTTTCCGGTTCTTCGAGAGCTGAATCATTCCGATTTTCATGGGAATCATGGACGAGAGAATCAGCTGGCTGCATCCGATAGTGCTGCTGCCAGTCGCAACCGGTCGCTGTAATCAACTGATGCGTAATTCGCTCGATGACCTCTTGATCCGGACTTGCTTCATAACGAACACCCGTCCATTGTTCGGCTTCTGCCAACTGGTCACTGTACCCCATCCGATGGAACAGATCCGCTCCCATCACACGACAATACAGTTCAACTTCATGTGGTTCTAATATGTTTTTCCAGTTGTTAACAGAACCCTGATGTGCCTCTTGATGGGAAGAAAGGAATGGATCACCCACGCCCATACTGTAGAACATGTCAGACTTGGCACTGTCCAGAAACTGTCCATACTGCTCCATACCCTGTTCATATGGAATTCCCAGAAACGCGCATAGTTTTTCAAGTTCTTCCTGGGGATTGGAAACCATTCGTTCATATTGCAATTCATACGCATTGGAATGTGGTTCGGCAAAATAATCATTCAAGCGGAGCATACCCAGTGTGAGATCTACAGATTTCATATTTAATTTGGAGCTCTGCAAACTATGAGTCAGGTCGAATCCTTCACCTGTATGACGGTTTACCTTTTTGAATGATGCTGCTATGGCCAGAGGATTACGCTGGAGATGAATGCGCTTGGACTGTGGGAACAGACGATCCAGCCATTCTAGCATGTAATAATAACGCGGAGATTTATCAACGATGAAGTCTGCTCCGCTCCCTTCCAGGAATCCATTGTAGATCTCAAGAGCAAAACTTCTGCACGCCTTTTCGAAGACATCCTCGGATACCATGGCATTGTAGAACTGACGCATGATGGAGCTGCCACCATAAGCGCGTGAATCGGTTTTTGGCAGATCGACAAGACTCATCAGAAACCACATTTCCTGGGTGGCGAATATACGACTGTGATTTTGTAGCATGACTGTGGATAATGAACTACCACTGCGGGGAACACATAGTAAGAAAACAAGTCCGTTACCTTGAGCGTCGATCAATGGCAGCCTCTCCTCTGTTCAATAAATTAAGCATGCAGCCGGGATAGACCAGACTCTACTTTTGTGTTTGGCAAAACGAATACTACGCAAACTATTAGGTCAGTATTTTGCAACATTCCGTCGGAACCTTACCCGAGAGTGATGCAAATACACATATTCTTTCGACAACTCTCAGATACAATATGTATTTATAGTTTTACTCTATGATACAAAATGTATCATGTCAATCTTTTATTTTCACCTTTTCATAAATTCTTACTCTTTCACTGTATTCTCCTGTCTGTCGTTTAAGCACTTATTCATGATCAACTATGTTCTGATTGCACAAACGCGAATAAGCTCCAGACATGTTCTGTGAGGAACAATGCCTGAAGCCATGCGTAATCCGTTGAGAAGCTTACTATGAAAACCGTTGAACAATCATCAGGTGAACCTTACATTTGAACTCTTCCCAGGAGCTCCGACACTCCTATTTTGCTCTTCTTCCTGATCTGCCAATGCAGCATCCTGCATCCCCTTCTGTACCTTCACAGTTAACAATACAGCAATGCCTGCGATGAAAAAGAAGATCAGCGACAGAATGCCCCAACGCGTGGAACCCGTGATCTGTCCGACATAACCGAACACAAATGGACCGAAGATCGAAGAGAATTTGCCTGTAATATTCACAAAACCAAAATACTCTCCTGTTCTGCCTGCCGGCATCAGATTGCTAAACAGGGAACGCGCTGTGGATTGACTCACACCCTGCACGACTCCAACCAGCCCGGCGAGCACATAGAAGTGGATCGCTTGTGTCATGAAATAACCGAGAATCACAATACATATGTAAACCGATAAGCTAACAATTAATACCTGCTTTGCTCCCCAACGCTGTGCCCATGCTCCCAATAACAATGTACACGGGAACCCGATGAACTGGGTTAACAGTAGCGCGAGCATCAGGTCGGTTGTGCCAATACCTATACTTGTCCCATAGATTGTAGCCATCAGAATGATGGTATTAATGCCGTCATTAAAAAACCAAAAAGCCAACAACATGCGGATTAACTGGGGAAAACGCCGCATCTGACGAAAGGTCTGCCGCAGTCTGCGCACGCCCACCGCAGCATACCCTGTCCACGAGCCGGGCATGTCCGGTGATGCAGGCCGTCTCGGAGCATGACGAAAGATCGGTATCGAGAACAGCAACCACCACAACGAGACGGAGATAAAAGCAAGTCTTGTGCCTGCCAGTGTACTGCTCATCCCGAACCATCCCGGTTGCTGAATCATCAGCAGGTTCACCGCAAGCAGCAATCCTCCTCCAATATAACCATAGGCATATCCTTTGGAGGATATCATGTCTCTTCGTTCAACAGGTACCAGATCCGGCAGCATTGCATCGTAAAAGGTGTTACCACCTGCAAAACCAATCGTAGATATGACCAGCAAAGCGGAAGCAAGTAACCAGTCCCCTTCACCGATTGCGCTGAATCCCAATGTAGCAAGGACGCCTATGATTGCAAATACACGCAGGAAGTCGCCCTTACGTCCTGACAAATCAGCCAGCGTTCCTAGCAACGGTGTTAGCAGAGCTACGCACAACATGCCAATGGAGTGTGTATAAGCCAGGTAGGAGCCGGCGGTATCCTTATCCAGCGTTGCTGCAGCAACCGAAGCATAGAATACGGGCAGGACCGCTGCCAACACCGTTGTCGCGTAAGCCGAATTGGCCCAATCATACATAATCCAAGCCTTGATCGCCTTTTTATTCACATAAATCCTTCCTTTACATGCAACTATTATAATGATTGATGTCTTTCTCCTATTGTAAAGGAAGGATATCACACTTGTTCACTGTTTCTGTAAAAAATGGTGCAGTTCTGTTCTTGCAACTCACCTTACCTCCGAGGTGAACTTGCGTAATTGTATCATTTTATATCCACTCTCATCACATATCGTCCTCGCCCGTGAATATACTTAATTACCGACAGGCCAAACTGTGCCGCGTAATCAATGGGGGGTGCCTACATGTCAAATTCACACCAGCCTTACTCGTTCGTCGTGTCGAAGGAAGATTGGTCGCTTCACCGCAAAGGGTACCAGGACCAGCAGCGCCATCAGCAAAAGGTGAAAGATGTCATCAAGCAGAATCTGCCTGATCTGATTACGGAAGAAAACATCATCATGTCTGATGGAAAACAAATCATCAAGGTACCAATCCGCAGTCTGGATGAGTACCGTTTTGTGTATAACTACCAGAAGCAAAAACATGTCGGTCAAGGAGACGGTGACAGTCAGGTCGGAGACGTCATCGGTCGTGATCCCGCTGCTTCGCAGAAACCCGGCAAAGGCGAAAAAGCTGGCGATCAGCCTGGTCATGATATTGTGGAAGCCGAAGTTAGTATTGAGGAACTGGAAGATATGCTCTTCGCTGAGCTGGAATTACCTGATCTGAAGCAGAAAGACAAGGATCTGATTGAGACACATACGGTAGTTTTCAACGATATTCGCAAAAAAGGTATGCAGTCCAATATTGACAAGAAACGTACCATTCTGGAGAATCTACGTCGCAATGCTACGACTGGCACGCCAGGCATCCATCATATCAGTCCGGATGACCTGCGCTACAAGACATGGGAAGACAAAATCATTCCTCAATCCAATGCCGTTATTATTGCCATGATGGATACATCCGGGTCCATGGGTTCGTTTGAGAAATACTGCGCGCGCAGCTTTTTCTTCTGGATGACCCGTTTTCTACGCCGTCAGTATGAGAAAGTTGAGATTGTTTTCCTCGCCCATCATACGGAAGCCAAGGAAGTAACCGAAGAAGAGTTCTTTACCCGTGGCGAGAGCGGAGGCACCATCTGCTCCTCTGTATATATGAAGGCGCTGGATATTATTGACAGCCGTTATCCACCTTCCAGCTACAACATCTACCCTTTCCACTTCTCTGACGGGGATAATCTGACCTCGGATAACGAACGGTGTGTGAAGCTGATCGGGGAGTTAATGAAACGTAGCAATATGTTTGGATACGGCGAAGTGAATCAATATAACCGCAGTAGCACACTGATGTCGGCTTACCGCCATATCAAGATGGATCAGTTTATGTATTATGTGATCAAAGAAAAAGGCGAAGTGTACAAAGCTTTGCGCAGCTTTTTCCAGAAACGGGAAGGAGGCAGCGTTAGATGACAGATGAGATCCGCGACCTAGAATACGCTATTGCCGAGATTATGGAGATTGCCAATGGTTTTGGTCTGGACTATTACCCCATGCGGTACGAAATCTGCCCATCGGATATTATTTATACATTTGGAGCCTACGGCATGCCGACCAGATTCAGCCACTGGAGCTTTGGCAAAACATTTCATAAGATGAAAATGCAATACGATTTTGGACTCAGCAAAATTTATGAGCTTGTCATCAACTCCAACCCTTGTTATGCCTTCCTGCTGGATGGCAATTCCCTGATTCAGAACAAATTGATCGTAGCCCACGTATTGGCACACTGTGATTTTTTCAAAAACAATGCCCGCTTCTCCAAATCCAACCGTAATATGGTCGAAAGCATGGCTGCTACGGCGGATCGGATCAGCAATTATGAGATGGAGTACGGAACGGAAGCGGTTGAAGCATTTATCGATGCCGTGATCGCAATTCAGGAACATGTAGATCCACAGCTGATTAAACCCCGCCATTTGGACAAACAACGTTACATGGAGATGAAAATGCGGGAGCAGCGCGGTGAGAAAGCACCCAAACCGGAAGGCCGCTATGATGATTTATGGTCGCTTGATGATGTGAAGACCGAAGATACACCAGCCGAAGGCATTCAGGTCCATCACTTTCCGCCTGAACCAGAGAAGGATGTCATGTGGTTTATTCAGGAATTCTCGGAAGTATTGACCGACTGGCAGCGGGATATCATGAGTATGATGCGTGAAGAGATGTTATATTTCTGGCCACAGATGGAAACGAAAATCATGAACGAAGGCTGGGCTTCTTACTGGCATCAACGCATTATCCGTGAACTCGATCTCAACAGTGAGGATACGATTGAATTCGCGAAGCTCAACTCCTCCGTGGTGCAGCCATCCAAACAAAGTCTGAATCCGTATTATCTGGGACTGAAGATTTTCGAGGATATTGAACGACGCTGGGATAACCCAACCCGGGAAGAACAGGATCGTTGGGGCCGTAAACCAGGCCAGGGTCGTGCGAAAATGTTCGAGGTGCGTGAATTCGATTCCGATACCTCCTTTATTCGGAATTACATGACTAAACAATTAACTGAGGACCTCGACCTCTACGTCTTTGAGAAAAAAGGCCCGGACTGGAAAATCACCGACAAGTCCTGGGAAAATATACGGGATCAGCTCGTATTTTCACGTGTCAACGGGGGCTCCCCTTATCTGGTCGTGCAAGATGCCGACTATATGCGGACCGGGGAACTCGTGCTGAAACATCAATATGAAGGCATTGAGTTGGATCTGAAATATATGGAGCGCACCATGCCTTATCTGTATCGCCTCTGGGGGCGTACGGTACATGTAGAGACACGTGTCGAGGATAAACCGATCTGGTTTACGTATGACGGCAAGAAGCACCACCGCAAATTTATGTAAGGTTTTCGATTATCATTATAGGAAACGAAAATATAAATACTCTTATCATGGATCAGTTTAATGTTTAATAAAAAATAAGACATAAAAAAGCGGCAAGTCCCCGACATACACGGGAACTTGCCGCTTGGCATTTCATAAAATTAGGATGGTACCGGCGTTGTACCATTGCCCTGCAAGCGCAGCGGTACAAAAAAGTCATGTTCAACTTCACTTGCCGGCAGAGGACGACTGAAATAATATCCCTGAATCTCACGGCAGTCATTCTGCATCAGAATGTCCAGTTGACCTTTCGTCTCAATACCTTCGGCAATGACTTCCATGTTGAGATTCTGGGCCATCGATATAATGGTCGCTACAATTGCCTGATCGCTATGGCTCTCTGTAATACCCGTCACGAATGAACGATCAATCTTGAGCTTGTGAATCGGGAAATGCTTCAGATAACTGAGTGAACTGTATCCCGTACCGAAATCATCCAGGCTGATTTTTACCCCCAGTGCCGTGAGTTCTTTCAGGATTGCCGTGGACACTGTTGCATCCATCATCATGCTCTCTGTAATCTCCAGCTCC
Organism: Paenibacillus sp. SRL342; assembly: GCF_984798905.1. Lineage (NCBI taxonomy): Bacteria > Bacillati > Bacillota > Bacilli > Caryophanales > Paenibacillaceae > Paenibacillus > Paenibacillus sp. SRL342. The sequence continues at coordinate 2,018,499 of NZ_OZ481790.1, read as the reverse complement.
AGATAACGGGCCTCCAGCCCTGTCTCATGTAGGGCATTCTTGACCTGTTCCACTAAGTTGGATTGGTGAAACTGCTGGCTGGACAAGTTAACCGATACCGGAATGAGTGGTCCGCCACTGGCATGCCAGAGTTTCATCTGCCTGCATGCCTCCCGCAGCGTCCAATTGCCAATCTCATAGATCATGCCTGTCTCTTCTGCAAGCGGGATGAATACATTGGGTGCGAGCAGACCTTTGAGTGGATGGTTCCAACGTATAAGAGCCTCCACACCAATCATGCGGCTATCCTCGGTACGAATCTGTGGCTGATAGTACAGGACCAGCTCATCGCGTTCCAAAGCTTTACGAAGATAACCCTCCAGCTCAATGCGTTCATAAAGTTCCGAATCCAGTTGAGCAGTGTAGAATTGGAAACCATTTTTGCCGTTTTTCTTCACTTCATACATGGCGGAGTCCGCATGTTTCAGCAAAGCATCCACGCCAACTCCATGATCCGGGTACATCGCAATTCCAATGCTGGCGGTTACGTAAAAGTCATTCTCCTTCAGTCGATAAGGTAACTGAATGGCTTCAACAATCTGTTTTGCAAGTTCTGCCACTTGTACTTCTGTCGCTTGATCCTGGGTCACAACGAGTGTGAACTCGTCACCACCCATCCGGGCCAGCATGACATTCTCCATAGCCAAGGGATCAGAAGCTTCTATGGCTTTCATGATCCGGTTGCTGACTTCTCTTAGAAATACATCTCCAATGGAATGTCCCAGCGAGTCATTAATCATCTTGAAACGATCTATATCCATCACCATAACGGCAAAAGAATTCCCTTTTTCTTCTGAATCGTGAATCGTACAAGCCAGTACATCATCCAGCTTGCGCCGATTGGGCAACCCCGTCAACGGATCATGCAAAGCTTGGTGACGAATCTTCTCCTGAGCCTGTTTCTCCTCTGTAACGTCTTTGATCAAAATGTGACTTCCCACATGTCTGCCATCAATGACAACAGGAACTACAACAATACTAAGGTCCAGAAGTTCACCCTGTATGTCTCTCATTTTGGCCATGTAGTGCGCCTGCTCCAGCCCATGATCATCCCAATCGATGGAATCAAATTCACTTATCCACTCGATATCGATCTGCTGAGCGATATCATCAATGGAACGATCCATGACCTCTTTTTCAGGATATCCGGTGATTGTTGTTACAGCAGCATTAATACCTTTGACAATCCCTTCCTTGTTCACTGAAATAATGGCATCCGAATGGTTATGATACAAGGCCTGATACCATTGCTCGTTCTCATGAATCCGTTGATCTTTCTGTGACATTCGCTGATTGATAAATATGCCAAACAACGTCAAGCCCAAAGCAATAAATGTGCCCGATGCGATCAAGTAGGCGAGAATGCCTGGCTCAATCTGCATACCTGAACTTACCATCGAGCCATGTGAATGATGGAAATGCGCGGCTGACATCCCGGTATAATGCATGCCAGAGATTCCAATCCCCATTATGAGACCGCTGCCCATCTTGTAAACCCAGGTATGTCTTGATTGATGATAACGGAAGAAAAACATGAGCCACAATGCCGCAAAGGAAGCAAGCGCTGCAATCAGAATGGATAACACCACTCTGCCTGGTTCATACGTAACCGGAGTTGACATCGCTGCCATTCCCACATAATGCATCGAGCTGATCCCCGCTGTCATCAGCACTCCAGCAATCATAAGCTGGCTTATCCTGCCCGATTGTCTACCCGCAATGTTCAAGGCCACCCCTGATGCGACAATAGCAAGTAGAACAGATAAAATAACCTTACCGGTGGAATAGGAGACTTGCGTAGGCAGAACAAAAGCCAGCATACCTACGAAATGCATGGACCAAATTCCCAGCCCCATCGAGACTGCACCGCAGGTAAGCCATACATTCCGCGCCATCCCGCTAGCCTGACTTACACGGCCTGCAAGGTCAAGGGCTGCGTATGAAGCTAACGATGCAATAATATAGGATAAAATAACAAGTTCTAAGTTGTACGTACCATGTAGGTGCTCCACTCACTCTTTCCTTTCGACCGGGAAATGCCTTGTATGTATGCAAAAATGTAAAAAAGAAGCGAGTGCGCTGTCTGGATGACAGGCACTCCCTCCGCATCATTTGACTCGTGACCACAGACTTAGTTGAAGCCGTTGTCATACATTGGAACCCGTTTATTTGAATGTATATAGTCTAAACGTCCCAGCCCTTAAAATCAACACTTATTTCCAGATATACGATGTTGATTAGCTAACTTTTTCATATTCTAATTCACAACAAAATATTCTATTTGCGAGTCAATAACAGACTGCCAAAACCGGAAGTATCTTGATAAGAGTTACCTGATGAATCACTCCAGATGGACACACTGCTTCGCTTGCCATCCCCCGCGCCATCATCATTAACTTGCAGATCAAATCCAATCCATCTTTGCCCTTCAGCACGAACGCTATCTAGTGGGATTGCCACTTCAACTGTATACCCTCCGCTTGTTAATCGGGTAGCTGATTTGAAACTTTCTTTCCGTGCATTTCCTCCAAAAGAAGCCTCATTATCAAAATTGACCCGGTACTGGGCGTCATCCTCCTGATAGAATGTTGTCTGATCTTTGCTCGGGTCGATAAAAATCTCGATCGAATCCTGCTCATGTGCATTAGAACTTAATTTGCTTCGCAAAGGATCTTTCACATCTGCCAATACGTACAGGTATTTCTCATCCCATAACAGCTGTGCAGTCGCCGTTGCACCGGAGTTTCCGACCACCCAGACATCCGTTTTAACAGATGCAGCCTTTTTCCAGACGTTATCCTTTTTTGCATCAATTACAGGTTTGCCATAAGTGACCTTGGTTTGTTTCAAGACAGAACCGAGCTTCAGTTTGCCCCGGTTGGCTGGTTTGTCGGGCTGTTGATTGGAAATATCATTCCAAACGATGGTCGCTGTCTTTCCAGCAGCATATTCATCCGTAATCCGATAATCCAGAGACAAGACCTGGCCTTCAGTAAGTAAAGCAGCTGACATAGGCAGTGATGCGTATACAACATAACCGGTTTTTGTCTCCTGTACATTGTAAGTATTTTTATCTTTGCCTTTACCACCATCCCGTTTAAATGTATATTGACCATTGGCAGACGGCGGATTTTTCTTCTTGGCAGACAGATCAGCTTCAGAAGTTGCAGCACCTGTCCCCTTGACTTCTTCCGCGAGGAAAACCTGCACCTGATCCCCTTTGCGACGTGTGGTATCCTTCACTTCCACTCGTAAATTCACCTTTTTGGCATCCCACATCATACGAGCCTCACCCGTAACCGCAGATGTACCATCTGCCAGATGATTAATTTCCAGTCCTTTCACAGCACCCCAAAGAATATCTTCCTGTCCTTTATGATTCGGGAAAGAAGGGCTGGCCTTCAATGCTGTCCATTCATTACGATAGATCGGAAGGGTGGCAGGGTCCACCAGTGCCCAAAATGCCGGTTTTGCTTTTAATTTACGATCAAACAGCAACGGTGCATCTTTGCGTCCTTTGACCGGATGATTGTCAAGCCATGTACCATCATCTGCAAGTCCCCAGACCGTAACACTGTCCATCACGCCGCGTTTCCCCAAATCTTCGAACAGGTCAAACAGTTCACGATAACGATAAGCTTGTTGCAGCATTAATTCATCTGTGACAGGCATCTCCAGTTCAGAATTACTTGAATAGATCGAAACGTCCAGCTCTGTAACCTGTACATTCACACCAAGAGCGATCACTTTCTCAAAAGCCTCACGAATGAGCTTTACATCCGGTCCGTACATCGACACATGCATCTGGAATCCAACCGCATCAATGGGTGTTCCTTTGGCAAGCAGCTTCTCTACAAGCTTCACCATATCATTTACCTTGTTTCCATTGCCCTCCATTCCATAGTCATTAATCACCAATACCGCATCGGGGTCAGCCTCACGTGCATAACGGAAAGCCAGTTCAATGTAATCACTGTCATCTCCGTCGCTATCCACATCCCCAATAATATCTCTCCACTTGGAATTACTGGCCTCATTCCGCAAGCCGCCTCCGTCTGAGATGACTTCATTGACGACATCCCATGTATGAACCTTTCCTTTGTACCGACTCACGATGGTTTGAATATGCGTTTTCATCCGTGCAAGCAACTGTTCCCGCGTGGCAGGTTTCGAAGCATCATCCGGATCCGTAAAGAACCAATCCGGCACCTGACTATGCCATAACAGCGTATGACCTCTGATTTCCATGTCATTTGCTTCGGCAAACTTCACCAGGCGATCTGTCTCTGACCAGACAAACTGTCCTTCCTGAGGCTGCATCGCATCCATTTTCATAAAGTTTCCAGCTGTAATACTATTAAAATGTTTCGTCAACAGCTGGGAATGCGGATCTTCCGCGTCCAGTGCAGACTGGTCGATTGCCGCTCCCATTGCATAGTGTTGTCCCACAACATCCACTAGATTCGGAATGTTCGGCTCTATTTCAATTTTTTCGGCTTCCGTAATCAGTACATCATCCACGTAAAAAGTAATCGTATCCGCCGACGTCACTTCCGCTGACGTCTTCCAAGGTGTCTCTGCATACATGCGGAATCCGGTGATGCCGCTATTTTCTCCAGGGATCACCACATCTGCCTCGATTTTTTTCCACTGTCCCTTGTTCAGAGTTGCAGAGGCAAACGTAGCATATTCTCGACTTGAAGCGTCGTTATTGTACTCTTTCTCCAGTGAACCGTTAATGACCTGACTGTCCGGCCCTTCATCGTACATGGCCCAAAATGAAATATGAACCGTGCTGCCCTTCTGTACATGGTCTATTACTTCAATTAAGGGTCCATGGAACGTTTCGGTACGGGAAGAGGTTCTCAGGCTCCGTGTACTGTCGTGACCTACTTGCGTGACAATATCGAGTTTCTCATTCGCACGTGGACGCCATTGTCCCAACACACCATCTTCAAAATTAGCCTCAAACAGTACTTCATCATCGCCAGTCTTAACGTCCGCAGCCGCAGCACGTGTCCCTCCTGTTCCCACACTTGGGAACAAACTGAAGATCAATACAGCCGACAAGCACAAGCTCCACCATTTTCTCAAATGCATCCGATCTCCTCCTTGGTTGGTTGTTTGTGAAGAGTAACCTTTGTTCTGTCATGCGCCAGCCCTTTACAAGATCGTTGTGCAGGATTGGATAGTCGTTATTGAACAGAAATTGTAAGCACTTTCATTATACGATTGCCAGCGAACTTTGTTTACCCGTTAAACTATAGGACTTATTTTAAAAACTTCACAATAAGATAAAACGACAAAAAGCACAGCTTGTTAGCTGTGCTCCATGTCACCGTCATTACATATTTACACTTTTAAAGGTGCTGTGGTCTGACGGACAACCAGATTGGAAGGTTCCGTCACCACGGGAGGAGAATAAGATGGATTCTCGATCATGGCAATCAGATATTCGATGGACTTAATGCCGATGGAATAGATATTCTGATTCACCGTGGTCAACCCCGGTTTGAATACCTCAGCATAATACGTGTTATCGAACCCGACAACCGAGATATCTTCTGGTACACTCAGTCCATGCTTTTCAATTTCATGAATCGCACCAAAAGCAGACATGTCTGATGCACAGACAATTCCCGTTGGTTGATCCTGAAGTGCCAGCAATCGTCGGGCGGCCTTGCTTCCTCCGTCGAAGGAATAATCGCAGATCTCCAGATATACCGTAGAATACGGGATGCCGCATTCTCGCAGCCCTTCCCGATATCCTTCCAATCGTAGATTGGCTACGGCAGGTCCAAGTGTCCCTGAGATATAGGCAATTTTGCGGTGCCCAAGCTCATGCAGATGTTTGACACCCATCGAGATCCCGTTCGCGTTATCCGTAGTAATGTAACCGGCACGTTTGCCCAACATGTCCGTATCAACAAACATCGTTGGAATCTCTGCATCCACCAGTTCCTGAATACTCGTGTTTTCTCTGCCTTCCCCGAATACCACAACGCCATCCACATTACGACTGCGGCAATGTTTGATGAACGAGTACGCCGGATCATCGAATCGAGTAGACAACCGGACCAGGTCATATCCACTGTTCTCCAGCGCTGTCTTGATCCCTTCCAGCAACTCCGACACAAAAGGGTTCGTAAACGGAACCGTTAACAGTACGCCCACCGTCCATGAACGGCGTTTGACGAGTCCACGTGCGACCACATTGGGTTGATATTTCAATAATTCGATGGCTATATTGACTTTTTTGCGTGTTTTTTCACTTACATCAGGATAATCGTTTATCACTTTGGAAACGGTTGCAACAGATACTCCCGCTTCCTTGGCTACATCATGGATAGAAGCCATCTGATCACCTCAACCTCTTTCGAATCCCCTGTCTCCGGCTGCATTTTCTATAACATCGGCAGGTTTGTCTACCCATTATAGCTTAAAACAGCCTGAAACGGTATGGAAGGTTCCTAATGCTTTTAAGCTCTATTCCTGCTGTTCCAGATTCTTCAAATCCAGAGACAGTTTCTCCATTGTTGTTGCAAATACAGCGAGTTCAGCCGAGCGTGAAGCTTGGCTACGTGCTCCGCGAGACGTATGATCCGACTCCTGCTGCACACTGCTCAGTTTCTTCATGATCTTCTCCAGATTAGACTGAATCTTACCCTGGGCATCCCGGGAACTGGCTGCAAGCTTGCGCACCTCACTAGCGACTACTTCGAAGCCACGTCCAAACTCTCCTGCATGAGCAGCTTCAATCGCTGCATTCAGGCCGACAAGATGACTCTGATCCGATATCTCGCGAATGAGTTCACCCATTTTTCCGATCTGCTGGATCTCTCCTGTTAATTCGGTAAGCAGAACCTGAGCCTGATCCTGAGAAGCCGCTGTTTCTTTGGCAACACTCGATATAGCCATTGCACTTTCATTTAATTCACTAATCATGCCTGTAAGCTCTTGGGTAATCTGCGTAATTGCCTGTAATGTATGTTGTTGGTCATCGGCAAGCTGATGTAACTTTTCTTTTTCTTTCTTCTCATAGGCTTCAAGGACAAGCTGTGAATCCAGATTGAACATTTTGCTGAGCGCTTGAATGACAAGATGCCAGGAATCAGGAATAACCTGTTGGAATATGCTCGTTGCAATATCCAGGTAGACCATATAGGTACCCAGATAATAATCTTCAGACAGACCAATCCGTGAATGCACAAGTCCAATCGCAATCCGTTGCTCAATATATGCGTCGTCCACGATTCCATCCGTCATCGATAACCAGTACATCTTCTGCGTTTCTTTTAGACGATCAATGGTAGAGAATCTTGCGATCAGATCTACCAATTCAGGATAATTTCCCACATGATTGTAGAAATGATCCACCACTTCATTAACGACTTTTTTAAAAACAGGCCGATGATCGGCAAGTAGTTTTAGATCCCCTGTGGTTAATCCCATGTAATCAAGTTGCTTCTGTCTTGTTGCGGAAATACTGCTCATATCGGGTTCAGTCAGCTCCTTAATAAACACTAAATTACTTTAAATTGTAAATATATGTATTGATTATAGACTAAAATACCTAAATATACATATACCATTAGAACTAATTCTCTTTAAAATTAACCTTATTTATCAGCTTTTTAGATTAATATGACCTTCATGTAATTAAAAAGGCCCTGACTCTGCTGTGAAGGAGCCTCACAGCAGACATCAGGAGCCTGATCCGGAATGGTTTGTTGCCGATTAGCGATTAAGCAGACTGCCCACATAACGTAACAGTTCATTCGCGCTGGCTGCGGTGTATCCATGTTCCTCAATTAAGCGTTTAATGACTTCATTCATACGTTTCAATTGTGTTGCATCCGGTGTTTTGGTTGAGGTTGTGATCTTGACGATGTCTTTCAGATCGGTGAACAACTTCTTCTCAATCGCTTCACGCAAACGGTCATGGCTGCTGTATTCGAACTTGCGCTCCTTGCGGGAGTATGCCGAGATTCGGATCAGAATCTCTTCTCTGAACGCTTTCTTTGCATTCTCGGAGATCCCGATCTGTTCCTCGATGGATCGCATCAGACGCTCATCCGGGTCCATCTCTTCATCCGTGAGCGGGTCACGAATCTTGGACCAGTTGCAGAATGCTTCAATGTTATCGAGGTAGTTCTCAAACAATGTTCTTGCGGATTCCTCGAATGAGTACACAAATGCTTTCTGCACTTCCTTCTTGGCCAGTTCATCATACTCCTTGCGTGCAAGAGCAATGAAGTTCAAATAACGCTCCCGCTCTTCCTTTGTAATCGAAGCATGTTGGTCCAGACCGTCCTTGATCGCCCGCAGAATGTCCAGCGCGTTAATGCACTGAAGATTTTGCTTGATCAAAGCACTGGAGATCCGGTTAATGACATACCGCGGATCAATGCCGGACATCCCTTCATCCAAATACTCATTTTGCATCTCGCGCAGATCGGCTTCTTTGTATCCTTCCACTTCTTCACCGTCATACATGCGCATCTTTTTAACGAGATCCATGCCTTGTTTCTTCGTTTCCTTCAAGCGGGTAAGTATCGAAAAAATGGCTGCAGTCCGCAGTGCATGCGGTGCAATATGAACATGCTTCATGTCACTTTGCTGAATGAGCTTGGCATAGATTTTCTCTTCCTCGGACACTTTCAGATTGTACGGAATCGGCATGACAATCATCCGGGATTGCAGTGCCTCATTCTTCTTGTTGGAGATAAAAGACTTATACTCCGATTCATTCGTATGCGCCACAATCATTTCATCCGCACTGATTAAGGCAAAGCGTCCTGCTTTGAAGTTCCCTTCCTGCGTAAGTGACAGGAGATTCCACAGGAATTTCTCATCACATTTTAACATCTCCTGGAACTCCATTAACCCACGGTTTGCCTTGTTCAACTCCCCATCAAAACGATAGGCACGTGGATCGGATTCGGAACCAAACTCCGTAATGGTGGAGAAGTCAATACTACCCGTCAGATCGGCAATATCCTGTGATTTCGGATCGGATGGGCTGAACGTTCCTATTCCCACGCGATTATCTTCGGAAACAATGACCCGTTCCACCGGTACCTTGCTGATATCACCACCATATTCGGTACGGAGTCTCATCTGGCAGGATGGGCAAAGGTTACCCTCAATACGGACTCCAATTTCCTTTTCCACTTCAGGACGAAGCTCCAGTGGAATCAGATGCAGCGGTTCCTCATGCATCGGGCATCCATCAATGGCGTATATGGCACCTTTCTCTGTCCGCGAGAACTGTTCAAGCCCCCGCTTCAGCAGTGTCACCAGCGTCGATTTCCCTCCACTTACGGGACCCATCAGGAGCAAGATCCGCTTCCGTACATCCAAACGACGTGCTGCCGAGTGGAAGTATTCTTCAACCAGCTTTTCAATCGAACGATCCAGTCCAAAAATCTCCTGTTCAAAAAACTTGTACCGCTTATGCCCACCTACTTCTTCAACGCCAAACGATTCAATCATCTCATACACTCTGGCGTGAGCCGTCATTGCCGGAGTCGGGTCCTCTCTCAGCAGTGCAATATAATCTTCAAATGTTCCGTTCCATGTCAAACGGTCACTCTCTGCCCGATGTTCCGCAACGCGTTCAAAAATATTCATGCTTGGTACCTCCCATGGCTCCTTTAGTGTGATTGTCAACCATTCCGAATGGTATGAAGAAATCAATAGAATTGCGGCTCCTGCTTGAATACCAATCTTGCGGTTCTGTGTAGTCCCGCCACCCTCTGTCCAAACGTCTTGTTTTGTTGTGAAAAGTGTATTACATACCTATGCGGCAATTCGGATAAGTTGACCTCTTTTTTTCAATCAACCACTTCGAATTTTGGCTTTTCCCTGTTCTATCAGACATCTTGTGCCTTCAGAAAAAAAAGAACGAATATGATATAATGAGGGTTCTAAATTTAGGAAACCGGACAACACATGGTCAGAGACAGGCCACTTCTGGAAAGGAGCACGGACGATGGCAGTGAAATACGAAACCGAATTATATTCGCCTGTGAAGGCTTTCTTCGAGCAGCGTGGCTTCGACGTCAAGGCGGAAGTCAGACATTGTGACCTCGTCGGAGTCAGATCGGACCAGGACGAACCACTCATTGTGGAGATGAAAAAAACATTTAACCTCTCCTTGTTACTACAGGGCATGCAGCGCTTGAAACTTAGCCCGTTCGTGTATCTGGCCGTCGAGCGCAATCGCAGTAAACGCGGAGCCGTAAACCAACGCTGGAGCGAACTGACCGCACTATGCAGACAGCTCGGTCTGGGGCTACTGACTGTCACATTTTACAAAACCAAAGCTCCCCTGATTGATGTACTGTGCGAACCTTCAGCCCAGACACCCCTTACTAGCGCCAATCAAGTTGCTCGCAAAAGCGGTGTTCGGCGGAAACGATTGCTCAAGGAATTCGACGAACGCAGTGGAGACTACAATACGGGAGGCAGCACACGAAGACAGCTGGTCACAGCATATCGTGAGAAGGCTTTACGTGTCGCATCCGCTCTACGGACGAACGGAGAAGCCTCTCCGGCCAACCTTGCCAGACAGACAGGCGTAGGTTCTGCAGCAGGGATTCTGCAAAAAAATTATTATGGCTGGTTTGAACGCCTCTCCCGTGGAAAATATATTTTGACGATTAAGGGAGTACAGGCGTTAACCGAGCATGCACACATGCTTGAGGATAATGATATGATTGAACGAACCATTAATGAACTCGATGTAACGTATTCTGTATCTGGTGAAAATAAGGACGACCTTGCATACATCGCTGAAACAGCGGAGCAGTACTTGAAAAATACAGGCAAGATCTGATTCTGATCATCTGAAAGTAACGGATACGAAAAAATGAGAATGCAAAAAAAACACCTGTAATCTCCACTGGAGACTACAGGCGTTTTGATGTGTTCTATATAAATGATTGCTATTAGAATTTTACTGCTACTTCGGAAGCCAATTTCAGACCTGCAGTAACGATTTCTTCAGCACGATCTGCAGAAGCGTTATGTCCTTCAACGATAACCACTTCTGGGTTTTGAATGCCCCACAAGCCGAGAACTGTTTTCAGGAAGTTCAGGGACATTTCAGCAGCTGCCATTGGGCCTTCGGAATATACGCCACCACGTGCGTTAAGCAAAGCTACTTTTTTGTCGCCAGCAAGTCCTACAGGACCTTCAGCAGTGTATTTGAATGTTTTACCAGCTTGGCTCAGGTAAGCAATGTAGTTTACCAATGGAGCTGGAACAGTGAAGTTCCACAGTGGGAATGCAAATACAACTTTGTCAGCTGCCAGGAATTGATCTTGCAATTGTGCTGCAAGTAAAGCTGCTTTTTGCTCGTCAGCTGTCAGTTCAAAACCGTTAGCTGCTTTGTAAGTACCGGTGATAGCAGTGTTACCATAGAATGGGAATTCTGTATTGTAGAGATCCAACTCAGTAACTGTGTCACCTGGGTGAGACTCTTTGTATGCGCTCAAGAATGCATCGTACAATTTAACGCTGACTGCTTGATCTGCAGGACGGTCATTTGCTTTAACAAATAAAATATTAGACATGTTGAATTTTCCCCCGTTAGATAAAATATATGAGTGCATTTTCTGAACCGGCCACCATTGTAGCTTATATAAAGAAACCAACAACTCATTAATTCATATTATATATAAAAATGTTAGTGGATGCAATAACGTAATCACTTTGGTCATGAACCCATTTTAATTTTTGCTAAAAAATCTATTTTTGATCTGACTTAGCTACGAGCCGTAAATTCGGCAATGGTTTCACTGATCAGGTTCATGCCAAGCAGCAATTCATCCCGGCCCGGATGGCTAAAGTTCAATCGAATATAACGTTGATCCTGTACACCTGTAGAACATAGTGATCCAGGAAGAAAGGATACACCTTTGGGCAAAGCCGCTTTAAGCAGAGCGCCACTATCCAATCCTTCAGGCAACTGTACCCACAGATACATTCCGCCCTCAGGGATGTTGTACTGACACCCTTTCCAGCCAGGTCTTTTCAACAGTTCAAGCATCAGTTTGAGTCTTGTCTTATACTCCCGATTCAACATGGATAGGTGATCACTCCAACGAAAAGGGGAATGGGCAAGCAATTGATACAACAGCCGCTGATTCATCGGACTGGACTGACCATCTGCAATTCGTTTAACCGAGGCCATGGCCTGAATCAGCGCAGGATGTCCAGCAGCCCATCCGGTTCGAAGAGCGGGCGCTACCGTTTTGCTGAACGAACCAATGTAGAGAACATGTCCACCCTGATCGGCAGTATCCAGTGCAAAAAGTGAAGGATATTTACGATAGAATTCCGTTGGCTCAAGGCCATCGAAATGGAGCTCTCCATAAGAATCATCTTCCACAAGCAGTACACCATAGCGCGAACACAGCTCAAGGACTGCCTCCCGCCGCTCCATACTCCACAAAGCACCGGTCGGATTCGAGAAACTGGGTGCAGCAAAAAGCAGCTTCGGTCTAACCTGCTGCATGTGATGCTCCAAAAGGTCTGGCAGTATGCCGTCCCGATCACCCATTACGGGCACAATTTTGGCTCCTTGCATCTCCAGAACCTCAAGACAGCCTGGAGATGTGGGATGTTCAACCAGTACAGAATCTCCTGGCTCAAGCAATAGACGCATCACCAGATCAATGGCCTGCTGGGTACCAGTGGTCAACAGAATCTGTTCGGGTACCGTTCGTATGCCTTTGCGTGCATTCCAGTCTTTGTTCAGCCACTCTCTTAGGGGGGTGTAGCCTGCTGGCTCTCCATATTGCAATGCGGAGGGGCCTGAACTAAAGACAGACACCGCTGCTTCTTCCAACAATTTGAAAGGAAACAACTCCTCCGCAGGCAATTCTTCTGCCAGAGATATGAAATAATCCCTGCCAGACATCTCACGTATATCCCTCAGTGGTGATGACAAAAGCCTGTTGGTACGGGAAGCAAAGAAATATTTCATCGATCCGTTCCCCTTTCATCCCTATTCCGAAACTGTACTCGCAGTCCGCAGCCCTACAACCTATTCCTGCTCGCCATCGAATATGACCGGATGCATACCGAACTGTTGTGATCATGGGAAGAACAAACCTGTTTCGTCAGGATCCCGTCTTCACTTGTCTTGCATGCAAGGCATAACGTTCAATGGCCTGTGCTCTACTGCTTACTTCCAGCTTCACGTATATTTTACGCAGGTAATTATCAATGGAACGTCTGCTAACGTTGATCTCATTCGCTATTTTATCATAGGTTACACCCTGAACAATTCTTTCCATGATAAAAGTTTCGGTTTCTGTTAATTCAATGACACGTGCTTCTGTCGGAGACTCCACAGGTTGCGCCCACTCCGCACTGTTTAACCACGACAATGGAATGGACACATGGCCCTCACGTAATCCAGAGATCAGATGAATCAGCTGGCTAGGGGAAGCCTGTTTGGATAACATGCCGCTTGCACCAAGGCTCATCAAATGACGAAACAGCTTCACATTGTCTTCATCCGTCAAAATAATGATGTGACTGTGAGCTGACAGATTCTTCATCTGGGCAATATATTGATCTGCCTGACCCTCCGGAAGACGATAATCCATTAGAATCAGATCAGGCTGGTGAATATTCACCAGATCGAGCCCTTCTGTTCCGGTCGAAGTCATGCCACGTACCGTCAGATCTTGCTGCTCTTCCAAAATCAATTTTGTACCGAGCATGCTGGTGGGGTGGATATCTATGATGACCACCTGCCATACTTTTTTCATTGTTGTTCCCCCTGTTATGTATTGGACAAATGACTTTTAAATTCTGTCATGATGAATTCATCGTCTATGCGACAATCCGAGTATAGAAGAAGCATAGGTCGGATTATGTCGAAAAACAGAAAAATACAGGAGGAAGCCGATAAAAAGGCTCTATTTTCACTGTATTTTGTTATAAAAACACCATGACGTCCATCTTCCCATCCCCGGGAAGGTCAAAATATAGTATAAATTTCCTGCATTTCTATCTAAAAAAGTCGAAAAACCTGCCCAAAGTTCCTACTTATTGCATCTATAAGAAATTGTATCCTAGGACTTCCTTCCGATGCAATCTCTTTTTACTCTATTAAGTAAAGAATTTCATTTTTGCGTAATCAATAGGGGCATGATAGAATGAGGACTGGAAATTTTTTTGTACCTATTAATGACCAGGAGTGATGATATGAAACCATCTGCCCCGTCCTCTGACATCCATCACACCCGGAGCGCCAAAGGCAAGGCTGGATCTTCAATCAAGCTGTTTCTGGTAATGTGGATTGTTCTCATTGCACTAGGAGTCGTTGGAACCTACTATTATAGTAACCATCTCCAGCAACAGATGATTAACCAGCTTCAAGCCCATAATCAGCAGCAGATTGCAGCACTAAAAACCGACTATGAAAATCAGCTAACAACGATATCAAAGGAAGTAGAAGATCTGCAGGGACAGGTTCAATCCTTCAATGAATTGCTGACTTTCACCAAGGATAATGCAAGTGACAAAACGGATAACAGCAACAAACTGTATACCCAGCTGAGCGAAGTCAAAAAACAACTGGAGACACTCCAGAAAAAGATGGACCTGCTCAAATGATTACACCCGTCAAACAGGTTAATCGTTTTTTTATGCTTGCACTCGCTCCTTTTGTTGGATTGATATTATGCCTGCTGCTGCTTCGTCCTCCACTTGAACCCGGAGGTTTGATGCCTACCGAACTGTCAGAGGATACGATTACACCCCGGACCCAAGCAATTAGCCAAGAGCTTGCGGGGGCAAAAGATGCTGCTGTCCAGACTTCTTCTTCTATTAAAAGAACGACACAGCTCTATAATAAAACAACAAGTACGATGTCTACACTTGTACAGAAGGCTTCCGCCCAAGCGGATCGTCCGGAAATGATCTACAACAAACGGATTTCATCCAAGCTGGGCGTTCCATTTGAACGGGTAGACAGTGACCGGTTAACGATTGAAATGTACAGAGTGAATCCTGGCAGCTATAAGGGCTATGCCATGAAGATCAAGCTAAAAGACCCTACAGCCATGCAGATGGCTCTAGACAGTGAACCTGGGCGTTCTGAGACGACCATGCAGGCTGTGAAGCGTAACGGCGCAATTGCCGGGATTAACGCAGGTGGATTTGCTGACAGTGGGGGCAAACGTTATCCACTTAGCACAACCGTCATGGACGGGAAGTACGTGAACGGGTTCCAAGCCAGTTTCAAAGATCTGTTTTTTGTAGGACTTAACGATGCCGGCAAACTGGTCGGAGGCAAGTTCTTCGACAAAAACTCACTGGATCGCCTGCAACCACAATTTGGGGCTACGTTTGTACCCGTGCTGCTACAGAATGGACGTAAAACTGCAATTCCCGACAAGTGGAAGGTATCACCCAAACGAGCCCCACGTACAGTCATTGGCAATTATAAGGATGATCAGTTACTGATTATTGTAGTTGACGGATATAATGAGGGCGGAAGTTCCGGTGCTACCCTTGAAGAGCTGCAAGGGCGGTTGTACAAGCTTGGGGTGATCGACGCCTATAATCTGGATGGCGGTGGATCATCCTCGCTTATTCTGAATAATCGGGTCGTGAATAACCCTTCAGATGGCAGCCTCAGACCGGTGCCCACACACTTTTTATTTTACAAATAATAGGGTGAAGCATTTCTTTTCTACCTATAATGGTTATAATAGAAGAAAATGAGCTTGTGCAGGAGGTGCGAAGGGTATGTCATTTTCACTGACATTCTGGATTATTGCAATCGTATTGACTCTCTTCATTACAGGCATTCTCACTTCATCCTACAACAATGACAAAACAAAAGGCTTGTAAAGGCCAAGCCTCTCTCCGGAGAGGCTTTTTTCTATTGCTTCATCCTCGAAACAGCAAGAGACAAGGCTTAAAAGAATGATTCGATTCTTCTAAGCCTTGTCTCTTGCTGTATTCGGGATCAATAGCTAACCGCCCTGTCATTCCGCATAGATATAACCGAATCAGACGGACTAGGCCCACTCACCGACCCACCCTCAACTAATGTCACATAAATTCGCTCATGATCAACGGGTTCTCCAGCAATAATTTTGATCAATTGTTCGGCAGCAAGCGATCCCCACTTGCGCTTGGAATAATCAATGCTTGCCAATCTCGGCTGGACGTATTTGCTCAATTCAATATTGTCGAATCCGATGACATCAATCTCCTGACCAACGCCGAGTGCACTGTCTGCCAGACGATCACACAAGCCAATAGCCATCTCATCATTGAGGCAGAATACCGCTGCGGGTCCATCATACACCTGCACAATCTGATCTGCGGCTTGTTCTCCACCACTCTTTTCAAAATCTCCCGTGATCTCAATCCATTCCACATCGGCTTCACGTTCCGCAACCTGTCTCACAGCCTTTAACCGCTGCACAGAGTCAAACGAACCTTCCGGTCCTGTCACCACGTAGATTTTCTTATGTCCCTGTTCAATCAGATGTTCCATCGCAAGTGTCGCCCCGGCCTTATTATCCAGCAGAACCTGATTAATGTTAGGATGATCCATCTCACGGTCCAATACAACGATTTTGTGCCCACGATCGGCATACTGCATTAGTTCCTCACTTGCAAACGTATGATCCAGAATGATCGCACCATCAATCATCCTCTCTGGAAGCATGCGATGGGATTGTTTACCACTGCACACGATCAGGTCATAACCTTGAGCATTACATACGGCTTTCATGCCACTCAGCAAGTCTCCATACACATCTCCTCTAAAATCGGTCAAGAATACACCTAGAATTTTGGATTCCCTCTTCTTCAGTGTTCTTGCTGCGGCATTTGGAACATAGTTCAGTTCTTTGGCAATGGCCAAAATTTTGGAACTCGTCTCATCGGTCACTTTGTTGCTGCCATTCAGCGCATATGACACAGTAGAGATGGAAACTCCCGCCTGTTTGGCGATATCCTTGATACTGACCACATTCTTCGCTCCCCTGTTATGTTCATCAGGCCTTCCATAACAAAAGGCCTGACACATTACTCTTTCCATTCACCGGATTAAACAAGTCTGAATGATTTCTTCTGAGTATCCCGACTGTTTGCACCCACAAGAATATGGAACTCGCCTCGATCACTGCGGTGGCTTAAGTCGGAATGGTGATAACGAAGCTGTTCTTCATTTAATGTAAACGTGGCTGTACCACTCTCGCCTGGCGCCAGTGCAAGCTTCACATATCCTTTCAGCTCACGCATAGGACGAACGACTTCACCCGTTACATCACGAACGTACAACTGAACGGTCTCCACGCCTGCGCGCTCACCCGTGTTCGTTACACGTACTTGAATGCTCAGGGACTCTTCGGCAGTCATCTCGTTACTTGACACTTCCAGATCACCATAAGAGAACGAAGTGTATGAGAGACCATAACCGAACGGAAGCAAAGGTTCATTCGGGCTGTCAATGTACTTGGAGACATAACGTTCTTCTGTCTTCTCCGGGTTCAGTGGACGACCTGTATTGAAATGGTTGTAATAGACCGGAATCTGACCTACGGACTGCGGGAAGGACATCGTCAGACGTGCGGATGGATTCACCACACCTGTCAGAACATCTGCGATCGCTGCTCCGCCTTCACTACCTGGGAACCAGGCTTCAAGAACAGCATCCGATTCATCGATTACACCATGCAGATCCAATGGACGGCCGTTGAAGATAACGCTGGCAATCGGTTTTCCCGCTGCTTTGAGCTGTTTAACCAATTCCAATTGGGCTGCTGGCAGCCGAATATCCGTGCGTGAGCCACCTTCTCCACTCATCTCGGAGTCTTCACCAAGAGCAAGGACAATCAGATCTGCTTTGCTTGCCACTTCCAGGGCTTCGGCAATCTGCTCAGCTGTAATCGTATGAACATTACTGCCTTGAGCAAATTGAACTTTCCCACCCGTCAGGCGTTCTTGCAGAGCTGTTCCCAACTTGACTGCATCTTCCTTAACCCCTTCACAGGACCACCAGCCCAGAATATCAGGACTCTGTGCAAAAGGACCAATGAGGGCTACATTAGCATCAGGTTGAAGTGGAAGCACGCTGCCATTATTTTTCAACAAGACAGCCGATTTGGTTGCCAGTTCATACGATACCTGACGGTGCTCTTTGGAGAATACAATCTCACGTTCACGTTCAGGATCAGCTGCACGAAGTGGGTTATCGAACAAGCCCAGCTTTTCTTTCAGTTGCAGAATTCGCAGAACGGCTTCATCAATGAGCTTCTCATCCACTTCACCACTCTCAATCAGTTCAGGCAAATGATGCACATAACAAGGTGTCATCATCTCCATATCTACTCCTGCGCGAATGGCACGATATGCCGCTTCACGATCATCTTCTGCAGCACCATGCGCAATCATCTCGCGAATGGAAGCCCAATCCGAGATCAATACACCATCAAAGCCCCACTCGTCACGCAAAATGCCGCGCATTAACTTCTCATTGCCACTTGCCGGAATACCGTCAACCGTATTGAACGAAGTCATGACCATTTCCACGCCCGCATCCAACGCTGCTTTGTATGCTGGCAAATAGTACTCACGCAGGTTACGCTCAGCCATGTCCACCGTATTGTAATCCCGACCACCCTCAGCCGCTCCATAAGCCGCAAAGTGTTTCACACAGGCTGCAAGACGATCTGGCTCATCCTTCAAGCTATCGCCCTGATATCCACGTACAAACGCAGCCGCGAACAAACTGTTCAGATAAGGATCTTCTCCTGTTGTTTCCATCACACGGCCCCAGCGCGGGTCACGAACCAGATCCACCATCGGTGCAAAGGTAACATGCAAACCGGATACAGCTGATTCACGTGCTGCAATTTCAGCACTTTTCTCAGCCAGTTCTGTGTCCCATGAACAACCGATCGCCAGTGGAATCGGGAAAATAGTTTTGAATCCATGAACTACGTCAGCCATGAACAAAAGCGGAATGCCCAAACGGCTTTTCTTCATATAAGCTTGCTGTACATCAATGATAGCCTGCGCACCGGACAATCCCAGAATGGACCCACTGGCATCCACGGACTGCTCCGTAATTCCCATCTCTTCCATTGGCCCTGTGATCTGACCTTCCACATTCGTTCCTTCATAGAAGTTGGCAGTCAACTGAAGAAGTTGTGCTGTTTTTTCCTCCAACGTCATCTGTTTCACCAGGTCTAACAACTGGTCGTTATTCATCTAATCGTATCCTCCACTATAAGTTGTTGAAATAAAGAACCCGGCTGCGTTCGGGGAGAGACCGCGCACCGGGTTCAAAATTAATTACTGAATGATTACTAGAATTTATCGTTTAGCTCATCCAGATAAGGTTGAACCAGGGACCTTTTACTGTTTACCCATTCTTTCCAGTTTGCCTCTAGATCTCCGTTTTTGAGGATCAAGTTGGCATATTCATTCTGGTAGTCGAATGAAGCCTGACTCTTAGCTTTGGAATCGTACAGGTTGACATCCCAATCGTATGGTGCAAGCGATTTGCCTTCTGTACCAAGTTTTGCTTTTTCTTCGAACAATTTCACGGCTCTATCACGGTAATCTTTTTTGATTGCAGGGTTTACAACACTGAAGTCGTCACCGAGCAGATACAGACCTTCGAAACGTGCTGGATATTTATCTTCCAATACCGTTCCTTCTGGCAACAAGCTAACGAGTTCGTTGTTTTCATCATACTTCCAATCTTTTCCTTCAAAGCCCATGTTGATGAGCAACTGTCCTTCTTTTGTTGCGGAGTAATCGATCAGATCCATGATCCGTTCGAATTTCTCGTCACTGATGTCTGGATTGAAGATCAATGCAGACCAGAAGTTGGCTTGCTCCATGTTACGGTATTTCCCGTCATCGCCCACTACGATTGCTGTGTGTACCAGTTCATCACTATCTACACCCAGATTTTTTTTCATATCGGAATCCAGACCTTGTCTGTACGAAGCCAGTCCGCCCAGACTTGTTACAGCAGCTGTACCTGTTACTTTGAAATTGTTTTGACCTTCATTGTTTTTCCATGTGTAGAACTCAGGATTGAGCAGTCCGTCTTTATAGGCTTTTTGCATCAATTTAAGTCCTGTCAGCGTTTCAGGATCTGCTGGTCCCCAGTGGAATTGGCCATCTTCACCTTTGTAGAAAGGAGAGTCAGTCATGGCATGCACACTGTTTGGCATAATCATGTTTGTCATGGCATCTGCCGCATTGTAGGACAGAGGTACAAGTTTGTTACCCACTTTGCCTGGATCTTTTTCTTTCACTAGCGCAGCATATTCGTTCAATTCAGTTGTTGTATAAGCATCTTTCAGTTCAAAACCAACCGCTTCAGCCCAGTCTTTACGAAGCGCAATGACACCAATTTGGTTCGTCAGTGGATCAGCTGGTTTGTTCTCGAAGTAGATTGGTCTAGGCAGGACATATGTTCCACCCGTCAATTCTTCCAACTTGTCTCCAAGACCCGTCAAATTGTAAGCTGCTGCGACGTTAGGCCAGCGTTCTTTCCAGTCATCCGGGAATTTGTAGAACAAACCTTGTTCAATGCTGTTAATGGCATCGCCATGTACGTAGTTCCATACCGCTACATCCGGCAAGTCGCCAGAGTTGATCCACAGACGAAGCTTCTCGCCCCATGAATCCCAATCGATATAGTTGTAGTCCCAAGTTACATTAAATTTGTCTGTCCAGAACTTGTGGAAGTCATTATCCAGGTTCCCGTTTTTGATTTCTGTCAGGTTAGCTACAGAGATGGTCAGGTTATCTTTGTAATTTCCCTCTGCATCTTTTTCGTTACCACCTGAAGCTCCTTGGCTGGAACAAGCGGTCACCATCAGCATAACTACACTAAGCGTGATGGCAAAGAGAGCTCTTACTGACAACTTTTTGTTCGTTTTCATGTTTTACCCCCATGTTTTTTAGTAGAATTTTATTGCAAAATCCTATACGTATATCAGGTCTTGATTGCCCCTGTTAATACCCCTTTGGCAAAGTGTTTTTGCAGCATTGGGAAGAAACACATAATTGGTACCATGGTGACAAATACGGCTGCCATCTTCATGCCCATTGAGAAGTTGCTTGCCTGGGCAGCATCCACACTGGATGCATTGGATGCATTCGTCGTAGATGTCACGATAATATTTCGGAGTACATTCTGGAGCGGTAACTGATCCGCTTTTCGAAGGAATATCATCGCATCATACCAACTGTTCCAGTAAGCCACACCGTAGAACAACGTGATTGTAGCCATAATTGGTGTAGCCAGCGGAAGAACAACAGAGAACAAAATTCTCCACTCTCCGGCTCCATCCAGTCTCGCCGATTCCATGAGTGATTCAGGCAAGGTGTAGAAGTAGTTCATCATCAGAATCATGTTAAACGCACTGAAGCTTCCCGCCAGAATGACGGACCACAGCGTACCTGTAAGATGAAGTGATTTCATGATCAGGTACAGCGGTACGATACCACCATTAAAGATCATGGTGAACAGTACCAGGAAAAAGAGAAATTTCTTAAACGGAAATTTGTTACGACTAAGGCCATATGCCATGCTTGTTGTCAGGAACAAGCTGAGCGGCAAGCCGATGACTAGCAATATAATTGTATTTTTGTACCCAGACAGAATCGTTCCGTCAGCGAACAATGCCTTGTAGGAATCCAATGTCCATTCTTTAGGGAACATCAAAAATGGATTGTCAGCATATTCTTTTTGTGTTGCAAACGAGATCATGATGACATTCCAGAACGGAATCAGGATCATCAGGGCAAGCACTAGTAATACGGCAAAAATAATGTAATCGAGAAGTGTCATTTTTTCTGTACCAATTCTCGGTTTTTTGTTAGCTTTCTTGCTCATCTCATTTTTCCTCCTCTCTTATCGGAACAAACCGTCTCCGCCAAGCCACTTGGCAAATCTGTCAGCAAGAAGCAGCAAGGCCATATTCACCAGGGAACGGAACAAGCTGACCGCTGTCGAGAATGAGAAATCGGTAGATGACTGGAACGTAATCCGATAGATATATACATCGAGTACTTCCGATACATTTTTGGTAGCGGCATTTGCCAAGTTGAAGATCTGGTCAAACCCGGAAGACATCAATCCACCAACCGAGAGAATAAACATGATTGTGATGGTTGGAAGGATGTTCGGTAAAGTAATTTTGAACATCTGTTGCATACGGGATGCCCCGTCAATCTGTGCTGATTCATACTGATCCTGATCAATACCGGAAATGGCAGCCAGGAATATAATCGCGCCCCATCCACTTGATTTCCAAATATCAGTCAACAGCAACATGGGTACAAAGTTGGATTCAGACCCCAGGAAGTTAATCGTTGGCAATCCGAGTAGTCCGAGCGCGCTGTTTACCAGTCCGTCATATGCCAGCACATTGATGACTACCCCGGATACGATGATCCAGGACAGGAAGTGTGGGAACGTAAGAACGGTTTGGAACAATTTTTTTCCTCTGCGCATCCGCAATTCATTCAGCAACAGCGCCAGAATGATCGGGAATGGGAACTGAATAATCAGTTTCAGAATATTGATGTACAGCGTACGCCATACTGCGTCGATAAAGGTTGGATCACGGAAAACATATTTGAAGTTCTCGAATCCGCTCCATGGACTTCCCCAGATGCCCAGATTGGCCTTGTAATCTTTGAATGCCAGAGACAGGCCACCCATCGGCATGTAGGCAAACAGAATTAGCCAGACAAGCCCCGGAATAAGCAGGGTGTATGTCATTCGGTGCTTCCAGATTTCAGTCCAGAGCGAATTGCCCTTCACGTTTCCCTTCAGCTTTTTGCTAGGTCCTTCGGCTGCAGGTTTCACATTGCATCTCCTCACTCTACTATGGTCTTGTCGTTGTACAGAAAATCAAACATCGTTCTCAGGTGGTGCTCCCAAAATCTCCATTCATGAGCCCCCGGCGTCTCCACATACCGAAAATCAAAGGCAGTCCCCTGCATGTATCTCGCATAGTCGCGATTCATCTCTACGAAGGGGTCACTATCGCCACAGCAACTGAGGATATCCGGTAAAGGAACACCCTGTTCCAGCAGCTTGGCCGACAGTGCGTAAATATCCTGATCGGCTTTTACCTGTAAACGTTCTCCAAAAACCGCTTTCATTTCCTTGATCATGGTCGCTGGCATATGAGGATCACGAAGTCGTGTCTGGATATCCGTTACGCCGGATAGGGACACTACTTTGCGATATCGCTCTGGATAAGTTAGTCCACATTTCAGTGCACCATATCCACCCATGGATAAACCGGCGACGTATGTTTTCTCCGGATCAGGATTCAGATTGAGCAGACGCTTGCATATTTCAGGTAACTCCTGAGTGATGTAGTGGAAGTAATTCAGGCCGTATTCCATATCGGTGTAATAGCTACGATTCGCTTCCGGCATAATGATCGTACAGCCATATTGCGCTGCATACATCTCAATTGTGGTTAACCGCTGCCAGGTACTCGCATTATCGCCTGCCCCGTGCAACAGATATAGTGTACCGCCTGAAGTCTCTCCGGAGTCACTGGACACAACATGTATGCTGGTATTCATGCATAAGGTTGGCGATCCAGTTTCGATCGTTATATGTGCCATAAATGTAACCCCTCTCATCATCGCCTGCTGTCTTTACTCATTCGTTTCTCTGGCGTTGGATTGCAGGCTGTTGTAGATTCCCTTGTATTACGATGGGTTATCGAAACGATTTTCTCGAATCGTTTCAAAACATAGCCAACGTTGGTCCACATGGACTTCATTACAACACTTTTAATGTGGAAGCGATTTCTTCGAATCGTTTCGAATAAATCATAAGCCCGATGAGTAAATCCTGTCAATAACCTTTTTACAAATTTCGCGTTTTTTTCTCGAAAAAATGCTATTTTAAGTCTAAATCTGCGTCCAAAGACACTATTATTACGAAAAAATGAAAATTTAGTAAGTGCGATTACAACTTTAATTGACACCAAACCAGGTTTATACTAACATGGGTTCTGATTTTGCATTCGAATTACGGAAACGTTTCACCAACCGATTTTACTCAGGTTTCACCTGATATTAGGGAGGTTAATATGTCTGAACAACTCAAAGGTTTCATTCATACGATTACGGAGCAACAATTGAATGTTTTTTCCATTCGCATATTACAAAAAGGGCATCTGCTTGCCCATTGGGACCGGGATAAGGACCAGCGCAGGGTACAACATTCCATCAGTAAATCCTTCACGTGTATGGCCGTTGGTCTTGCGCTTGAAGAAGGTCTGTTACATCTGGATGCGACACTTGGTGATTATTTCTCTTATGATCATGTACCCGTTGCACAGCACAAACTCCCATCGCCGCAAGAATTAAAATTGCGTGATCTTCTCCGAATGTCTTCGGGCCATGACTCTCCCCCTCTTTGGGCTGATGAACGAGCTTCATTGACTGAAAAGGACTGGGCGAAATATTACATGTCGCTGCCTCTGGACCGGTTACCTGGAGAACAATTTACATATAGCAGCGGGGATACATTTATGATCTCAGCCATGCTACAGGCTGCTACCGGTCAAACCGTGAAAGATTACCTGACTCCACGGTTATTTGATCCGCTTGGCATCCATGAAGTAGAGTGGGAAACCTCTCCATTGGGGGTAACACTTGGCTGTGCAGGTCTTTGGATAAGCAATGAGGAACTGAGTCGATTTGGACAGTTACTGCTGCAGGAGGGGCTTTGGGAAGGCACACAGCTTGTACCTGCGGATTGGATCAGACAGGCTACGTCCCAGCAGATCGAAACGACTGGAGACGGTGATTGGGGAAAAGGTTATGGGTATCAGTTCTGGATGTGTTCTCATGGCGCTTACCGCGCCGATGGAGCCTATGGTCAATTGTGTATTGTAATTCCCTCTAAGGAAGCTGTCATATGTATTAACAGTGAGGAAGAAAATATGCAAGGCATCCTGAATGCCGTTTGGAATGCGGTTTTACCCCTTTACACCAAGGGTTAGTCTACGTATCTTATCTTATTTAAATTTGCAATTATGCCATCCGATTGAGAATAAAACAAAAAAACGCCACGGGGTCAATGGACCCCATGACGTTATTTCTTATCCGTGCTGTGGAAGCTGAGTCATTTCATCTAAACATTGTGCGCATATGTAACGCTCTTTGAACTCGTTGACTTCCTCGATGGATCCGCAGAAAATACATTTTGGACGATATCTCTCCAAGATAATATGGTCCCCTTGTACTAAGATTTCTACAGGATCTCCCTCATTCATTTGATACCTTTTACGCAAAGATTTAGGCAATACGATCCTACCTAATTGGTCAACTTTGCGAACTACTCCAGCTGGCTTCATAGCTACGGCACACCTCTCCTATCTTACTCTAAATTTCTAGGTACATTTGTACTATGTTTATAGATTCGCCAAGATTTTGTCGAATCCTGCTGGAAATAAACATTTTTTGTCCTTTTTTTTGAAAAATGTTTTTTTTCGAATTCTAGCCGTCATTTATAACCTGAATTTATCCTTCTAACCCTGGGAAATTGAGCTGGCGCAACGCTTCATATACAATAATTGCTGCCGAATTGGATAGATTTAATGATCTAACGTCACCAGTCATTGGCATTTTCATACATGTATCGGGATTCGCAGCAATTAATTCAGGTGGCAGGCCTTTAGTCTCTTTACCAAAAACAAGGAAATCTCCATCCTGAAAATTAAAATCACTGTATCGGTTTTTCGCCTTCGTAGTTGCGTAGAAGAAACGACCTTCCGGAAATTTTTCCTGAACCTCAGCGAATGAGTCGTGGTATTCAATATGAACAGCATGCCAGTAGTCCAGCCCTGCACGCTTCAATGTAGCATCATCTGTTCGAAATCCAAGTGGACGTACGAGATGCAGATGGGTACCGGTTGCCGCACAAGTACGAGAAATATTGCCTGTGTTCGCCGGAATTTCTGGTTCAACCAGAACGATGTGTAAAGCCATATGTGTTCAATCTCCTTTTCATTTTCATGTTGACGACAACCCTCTAATCTTAAAGAAAAGCCCTCCACACGTCAATGTGGAAGGCTCTGGTAAGGCACAGGATTAGACACAAAGGTCCATTACACCGTACCTATACTTAATTATCCATTTGTCTTCTGGAAGTGGCTCATGAAGTCTGTCAGTGCCTTAACGCTCTCATAAGGAGCAGCATTATAAATGGAGGCACGGAGACCACCCACACTGCGATGTCCTTTCAGACCTACAAATCCTTCTTCCTCCGAAGCCTTGATGAACTTTTTCTCCAGTTCCTCAGAAGCAAGACGGAAGGTTACATTCATGAGGGAACGATCCTCTGTTTCCACACAACCACGGTAGAAATCGCCTGAAGCGTCAATTGTGTTATAGAGCAATTCCGCTTTTTTCGTATTTTTTTGCTCAATACCAGCCAGTCCGCCCTGTTCTTCAATCCATTTCAATACTTCATTCACCATATATACCGAGAAGGATGGCGGCGTATTGTACAGGGAATTGTTATCTACATGTGTGCTGTAACGAAGCATGGTTGGAATCGTTTTAGGCGATTCGCTCACCAGTTCCTCACGGGCAATGACAACCGTAATTCCGGATGGACCCAGGTTCTTCTGCGCACCCGCGTAGATCACGCCGAACTGATTAAGATCAAATGGTTTACAGAAAATATCACTCGACATGTCCGCAATCAGAGGTACTGAACCGGTATCCGGGAACGATTTGAATTGCGTACCTTCGATCGTTTCGTTGGAAGTCAGATGTACATAAGCCGTACGTTCGGGCAAACTCAGATTCGAAACATCCGGCAATTTCATGAACTTCTCTGCTTCTGAAGATGCAGCAACATGCGTCTCGCCGATCAACTTCGCCTCAGACAGAGCCTTTTTGGCCCAGCTGCCAGTCATTACGTAACTTGCAGTCTGCCCTGCACCGAGCAGGTTCATTGGTAACATCGCGAACTGAGTGCTTGCACCGCCCTGCAGAAAGAGAACCTTGTATCCTTTTGGATTGCCTAGAAGCGACAACAACCGCTCCTGAGCTTCATTATGTACAGACTCATACACCGCTCCACGGTGAGACATCTCCATAATCGACATGCCTGTATTACGAAAATCTACAAATTCCGCCTGTGCACGCTCCAGTACCTCAAGTGGTAACGCCGCAGGTCCTGCATTAAAGTTATACGCTCTTTTTGTCACAAAATCCCCCGCCCTTTCCATCCGTAACTCTGACATACAAAGTGAATATTATCGCTATGATATCAGTATTCTCTATCTGCTTCAAGGGCAATATGCACTGAAGTGTTGAATTCAGGCCATCAAATTCCTTTATCACCCTGCAAAGTTAAAGCACTACATTGTTTAATTCAAGGAAAAGCCTCCGAGAGCGTGTCCCGGAGGCTTTAAGTTGGAACAAGAATTGTTCCGACCCCGACCGATTAGCAGTCGAAGTAGAGGCTGTACTCGTGCGGATGAATGCGGATCGCTACTGCTTTTGCTTCATCACGTTTGAGGTTGATGTAGTTTTCAATGAATTCTTTTGTGAATACGCCGCCTTCAGTCAAGAACTCGTTATCAGCTGCCAATGCATCAAGTGCTTCTTCGAGGGAAGCTGGCACACTGCGGATGTTTTCTTTATCTGCATCAGACAGGTCATAGATGTTTTTATCGAGCGGACCATATCCAAGCTCAGTTGGGTTGATTTTGCGTTTGATTCCATCCAGACCAGCCATCAGCATTGCGGAGAATGCCAGGTACGGGTTAGCTGTGGAGTCAGGTGTACGGAACTCGATACGACAACCTTTTGGTGTCACAGCTGCAACCGGAATACGAACGGCTGCGGAACGGTTACCTTTGGAGTAAACCAGGTTAACTGGTGCTTCGTAACCAGGTACAAGACGTTTGAATGAGTTTGTACTAGGGTTAGTCAAAGCGATCAGTGCCGGAGCATGGTACAGGATACCTCCGATGTAGTGCAGAGCCATTTCACTCAGGTTAGCATATCCCGCTTTGTCATAGAACAATGGGGAATCGCCATCAAAAATGGATTGGTGAACGTGCATTCCGCTACCATTATCACCGAACAATGGTTTTGGCATGAATGTTGCTACTTTACCATATTGACGTGCAGTGTTGTGCACGATGTATTTGTATGCAAGCAGGTTATCTGCTGTTTTCTTCAGTGTATCAAAACGGAAGTTGATTTCGGCTTGGCCCGCTGTCGCTACTTCATGGTGATGACGCTCGATCGACAGGCCCGCTTCTTCCAAAAGGCGACACATTTCGCTACGAATATCTTGCTGTGTATCCACTGGCGCTACTGGAACGTATCCACCTTTAGTGCGAACTTTGAAGCCCAGGTTTCCGCCTTCTTCTTTGCGGTTGGTGTTCCATGAAGCTTCTTCGGAATCTACATAGTAGGAAGAGCTGTTCGTGCCACTCTCATAACGTACATCGTCGAAGATGAAGAACTCGGATTCAGGTGCGAAGAATGCCGCTGTACCTACACCGCTCTCTTGCAAATAAGCTTCTGCTTTAACAGCGATGCTGCGTGGGTCACGCTCATAACGCTCGCCATCCGGAGTGAAGATATCACACATAACATTCAATGTAGGGTGTGCAGTGAACGGATCGACATAAGTCGCTTCAGGGTCTGGCATCATAACCATATCAGACTCTTCAATTCCGCGGAAACCTTGGATCGAAGAACCGTCAAAAGCTACTCCATTTACGAACGTGTCTGCATCAACAGCCGAAGCTGGCAACGAGATGTGATGTGCACGACCAGCTAAATCTACAAAACGAAAATCTACCCACTCGATGTTGTTCTCTTGAATTGATTTCAATACGTTTTCAACCGACATGTATTCGTCCTCCCAAATATTCCGAACATTAAACAACCCCACTAAGAAAATGTCTAAATTCGAATTTTTTTCTGTCGTCATTATAAATTTTAAAACATGACATCGTCAATACTTATGTAAGGTATTTTTTGAAGGTATGTTAGATATACTCACATTTTATAAATAACCTAAATTCATATAACAACTAGATTTATATACATTCAACTGGTTTAATGCGGTAAAGCGACCCCTTTTTTATCCTAAATCATGGGAAAAACTTCACATCATAAATGTTTCTTATCACCATTGATTAATAAATACGTTCAAAACTGCAAAATATGCAAAAAACCGAGCATCTATCTGATTCCGTCGCAATGAACGAGACCAGATGAGATGCCCGGATGATGATCCAGACCTTGATTATGAAATTCTTATTACACGCCTACACGTGCCGGGAAAAATTCTGCCGGTTGTTTGGCTGTGCTGAATGATTTACCCACGATTGGTGCCAATTTCTCCAAATCCTGCAACAGGTTAGCGAATTGATCAGGGAACAGGGATTGCACACCATCTCCTGTCATGGAGTTATCCGGATCGGTATGCATTTCAATGATCAAGCCATTGGCACCCGCAGCAACGGAAGCTTTTGTCATCGGTTCCACCAGTTCACGTCGTCCAGTACCATGGCTCGGGTCAGAAATAACCGGCAAATGGCTCAGAGACTGTAGAACAGGGATCGCTGACAGATCCAGCGTATTCCGTGTGTAGGATTCAAACGTACGAATACCACGCTCACACAGCATAACATTTGGGTTACCACCCGCAAGAATGTATTCAGCCGCATTCAACAACTCATCGTATGTCGCACTGAAGCCACGTTTCAACAATACCGGTTTGCCACACTCACCCAATTTGCGGAGCAGGTCAAAGTTCTGCATGTTACGTGTACCTACTTGCAGAATATCTGCGTACTCGGCGCAAATATCCACATACTCAGGTGTCATGACTTCTGTAATGGTCAGCAGATCATGTTTCTTGCCTGCTTCCGCCATCATGATCAATCCTTCTACACCCGTTCCCTGGAAGCTGTAAGGACCCGTACGAGGCTTAAATGCACCACCACGTAACACTTGCCCACCAGCAGCTTTCACAAGCCCTGCAATCTCATCAATCTGTGCAGCGGATTCAACCGCACATGGTCCGCCCATGACAACAAGTTCTTTTCCGCCGATATCTACACCTTTGATGGAGATCACCGTATCTTCCGGATGGAAGTCGCGGCTTGCCAATTTGTAGGACTTCGAGATTTTCACGACATTCTCGACACCTTTCATTTGACGAAGATGCTCTTGCATTTTAGGTTCAACTTTACCAATCAAACCAATGATAGTACGATCCTCTCCGCGAGAGATATGCACCTGAAGCCCTTCTTTTTCAATAACTGCAACGATATCCTGAATCTGTTCCTCCGGTGTAGCCTTGCCTGCAATAACGATCATATTAATTCCCATCCTTCCTTGTATGAGAGCACAATCATTTCTTAACGTGCGTCTGATTAAATATAAAAACTCTGTCACGCTTAAACGCTTGTTCGCTTTTAAGCTTTTATCCGTTAAAGTGAATATACCATAGTTCTCTTATTGCGTCAAGGTACACATTCCTTATCCATATACAAAAAGAACCCTGCTCCACAGGCTCCGACATTCGGATCTGCGTAACAGGATTCTTCTCATTCACATCTCGTTTTTAATTCACATACACTTAGACTTACTTTTACATTAGCTGCGCCTAAGGTGTACGTGTTTTTTCTCTAACTGGAGGCAGCAGTTTGCTCATGTTCACGGTACGTTTGATTTCCCACGTCTCCGGCTTGTCATGTTCATACTGCTCCAGGTAAAGGATGACTTCCTTCGTGATCGGTGTTGGTGTTGATGCACCCGAAGTAACCGCCACCTTATTTACACCTTTCAGCCATTCTTGCTGAATCTCGGAAACATCGGATACACGGTAGGCCGTAACACCCGCAATCTCCTCCGACACTTGTGCCAGACGGTTAGAGTTATTGCTGCGAGGATCCCCCACCACGATAACCAGGTCCGCTTGACCTGCCTGTTCAGCAACAGCTTCCTGACGAACCTGAGTTGCGAGGCAAATTTCATTATGAATCTCAGCTCCCGGAAACTTCTCCAGCAGACGGCTCATAATGTGTTTGATATCCCACTGGCTCATCGTTGTCTGATTCGTAATAAGGATTTTGCCTGAAGGTACGTTCAGTTCTTCGATCTCTTCTTCCTTCTCGATCAGATGAACGAGGTCTGGCGCAACGCCAACAGCACCTTCTGGTTCAGGATGATTCCTTTTACCAATATAGATAATCTGATAACCTTCTGCTGTCTTTTCGCGAATGAGATCATGTGTCTTGGTCACATCAGGGCATGTTGCATCCACTGTTGTCAATCCTTTGTCCCGTGCCAGCTTACGCACTTCAGGAGATACACCATGAGCTGTAAAAATAATCGTGCCACTCTCCACTTGGCTCAAAATATCCATCCGGTTCGGACCATCCAATGTAATAATACCTTCATCTTCAAAGGAATCAGTCACATGTTGGTTATGCACAATCATACCCAATATATAAATAGGTCGTGGTAAATCCAGATTGCGTGCCGCTTGACGCGCGAGCACCATCGCATCCACAACGCCGTAACAATATCCCCGCGGCGAAATTCGTAGTACTTCCACTTGGTTGCCACCCGCTTTCTTTCTCGGCAACGTTGCCGATGTAATTGCAGTCCTGTCTATTATACCTTTATTCGATAGGCGGAGCAAAGACAACCGGCAACCAGATAATAAAGGTGGTTCCTTCTCCACGTCTGGTCACAACCTCAACCGATCCATGGTGTTCCTCAATAATCCACTTCGCAATCGAAAGTCCCAGACCGATGCCCGGTGTAGCCCCGCGGGATTCATCTGCCCGATAGAAACGATCAAAGATGAACGGCACTTCGTCCCGATCCATCCCAATACCGGTGTCGCTGATGCGTAGTCCCACCTGGCCCTTGTATAATACAGCATCCAGCGTCACAGAGCCTTCAGGTGTGTATTTAAAAGCATTTTCGATGAAAATAAACAGCATCTGTTGCAGATAGTCCTTGCTACCGTTCACATAAATGCCGTTAAGGATGGAAAAATCTCCTGGAAGCCAGTCTGCCTGACGATCCAGAAATTGTGCTCTGCGTGCCACTTCCTGTACGAGAATCTGCAGCGGGATCGGATTCAGTTCAATTTTCTGACCCGTATCCGCTCTCGCCAGCGATAACATGTCGCTGATCAGCCTGCTCATACGTTTTCCCTCGTCCGCCATGTCTTCAATGGCTTCCAGCGACATTTGCTTGACAGTCTCCTCATCCAGATTCGGTCGGTCGGTTCCCTCCTGATCCCATAACTTCTTCAGGAAGTCCACGTTCCCGCGTATGGTGGTCAGCGGTGTACGAAGTTCATGTGATGCATCGGATACAAAGCGGCGCTGGGCAGCATTCGTCTCCTCCAAACCGCGGAATGACAATTCTGTACGTTCAAGCATATTATTCACCGTTTCAATCAGACGCCCGATCTCATCCTTTGGCCCCGCATATTGAATACGTACACTTAAGTCATCTCCCGATTGAATCTGATTCGCAGCATCAATGACATTCACGAGTGGACGCATCGACTTGCGGGCCAGAACAAGACCTGAGGTTATAGCCAATGCCATCGCTACCAGCCAGCCAAAAACTAAAATATTAAGCAACGCTTCCAGCAATCTCTCCTGTGAACTTACATTGGCTCCTACCTGAAGAATTCCACGTACTTCATTGGTACCTTGAAGAGAAAGGGGAAGCTGATTCACCAGAAACGGTGTACCGTCCACATAGATCTTAGATATGCCACGCTCTTTAAGTATCTCATTGGCTTTTAGTACCGGAAACTGAATCTGCAATTTCTCCATATTACCGGAAATTCTGCCAGAACGACTCTGATAATCCCAGAGTTGAATATAGATTTGTGCCTCCTGAAGCTGACTCTCTGTAAATGGGTCCAGATCCAGCGACTGTGAAAGAGGATTAACACCGATCTGCTCCGTAATCCGGGTACTCTTCACCTTCAATTGCTGTTCGACTTCCTGATAGGAGTTAAAATAAACAAAGGCATAGATTACAACGCCCCAAAAGATCAGAACAGCCGCCAAAATGCCAGAATACCATGCGGTTAGTCTTAACCGAATGGACATATTAAGAGTCACCTCTCAGAATATAGCCGGCTCCCCGGATGGTCTGGATTAGACGCTTGCCACCGTATTCTTCGGTCTTCTGTCTGAGCATGGCAATGTACACTTCAAGCACGTTAGACTCACCGCTGTAATCATAACCCCAGATTTTATCCATAATCAGATCACGGGACAGTACCCGTCTTGGATTTTGCATGAACAGATTCAACAGTTCGAATTCTTTGGCAGTCAGCTCCAGACGCTGCCCATCTCGCAATACTTCACGTGAGTCATTGTCCAAAATGATATCTTCATACATTAAGCGGTTGTCCGGCGTACCCCCATTATCAGACTTGCGGCGCAGCAATGCGCGGACACGTGCCAATAATTCTTCCAGCGCAAAAGGTTTTACAAGGTAGTCATCGGCTCCCGTGTCCAGTCCGGTCACTCGGCTCTGTACTTCATCCTTGGCCGTCAGCATCAGCACAGGTACTTTGCTGCCTGCTTCTCTCAATCTGCGACATACCTCAAATCCGTCAATCTGCGGCATCATCACATCCAGCACAACGATGTCCGGCTCCTTGTCC
The DNA here is from genome assembly GCF_984798905.1 of Paenibacillus sp. SRL342. Lineage (NCBI taxonomy): Bacteria > Bacillati > Bacillota > Bacilli > Caryophanales > Paenibacillaceae > Paenibacillus > Paenibacillus sp. SRL342. The sequence goes on along the minus strand of NZ_OZ481790.1, from coordinate 1,984,715 downwards.
ATCAGTTTGCTGAGGCCTTCAGCTCCATTGGAAGCCGTCTGTACCTCATATCCTTCAAAAGCCAGCCCCCGGCGGAGCATGGATACAATTTTTTCGTCATCATCCACAATCAAAATAGTTGAGCGCATGGTCTTTCTCCTTTATCCTAACGTTTTATCCCATTGTAACAGGCAGAAGCACAATCTGCATCTTCAAGTAGGCGGTCTCCATTCCGTACTGGTCCATTGTAACCTTGCTCCATCAGGGCAAAAAAAACGGAAGGGCCTTCAAACCCTTCCGTTCTGTTAATCCTTGACCGATATTTATGGTTGCTGCTGTTGTGTACCTGTTGTTTGTGAAGTATCAAAATCATTTTTGTTTCCGATTTTGATTTTCAGATCCATTTTCTTACCGTCACGCACCACGTTTAATGTCACTTCACTGCCGATTTCCTGTTTCTTGATAAAATCAATCAGATCTTGACTTGTGGCGTAAGGGGTACCGTTCGCACCTGTAATGATGTCATATGCACGAAGATCTGCTTGGTAAGCCGGCGATTGGAAGATCGTGCTGGCTACAACTGAACCTTCGGTCACATCTGTTCCCATTTGTTTAGCGACTTCAGGTGTGAGAGCCATCAGAGATGCACCGATAAAGGGTACTGGCTCTTTGGGAACTTCTTTGTTCTCTTTAAGATATTTAACCGCTTCAGAGATGACACTTGATGGGATCGCAAAACCAATCCCTTGTGCGTCTGCGCTTACTGCAACGTTCATACCGATAACTTCCCCGTTCAGATTAAGCAACGGACCACCGGAGTTACCCGGATTAATCGAAGCATCTGTTTGCAGCAAATGGCTGTACTCACGTGTTTTTCCTGTTTCTTCATCTGGAATGCTGATTGTACGTTCTTTGGCACTCAGTACACCTGCTGTAACCGTGTGTTCGAATCCTTCAGGGTTACCGATAGCTACAAGCCACTCACCGACTTGAGTACTATTGGAATCACCCAGTGGAGCTACAGGGAACGCATCGTCACCACTGTTTTTCTCAATTTTCAATACAGCCAAATCCAGATCAAAGCTGCTTCCCAGCAGTTTAGCTTCATAAGGCTTGCTGTTGTTCTCCAGGGTTACCTGGATTACATCTGCACCCTGTACAACGTGTTGATTCGTCAGGATATATCCTTCTTTGTCAAAAATGAACCCCGAACCAATGCCCATAGGCACAAGCTGATTACTGCTTTGTGGTTGCTGGCTTTGGCCTTGATTGCCTTCCGTTCCGCCCCCATTACCAAAGAAGTATTGGTACAGCGGATCACTTGTATTCGATCCACCCTGACCCAATCCTGTACGTGAGGACTGCTTCGCGAGTGTTTCAATTTTAACGACAGCCGGACTTGTACTTGTTACTACGGAAGACACATCTTCTTTGCCTGTTGGCAGTAACGACGCTGTGACATTGTTGCCTCCGCCTGTGTTTGTGGATGCTTCCTGTCCTGAACTTTGATTGTCCGTGTTCGTAAGTGCCGTCTCCGGTGTGAACATGTTTGTTCTATCAGCTGTGTACATGAGAACAGTGATGACCAGCATACCGGCAATAAAGGAAAATAGAAGTGATCTTACGGAAGAACGCGGCTTGCGGTTATTATAGTTCCAGTTGCCTTTGCCGCCATTCCCTTGATCTCCACCGTTACCTGAGCCGTTTCCGCCGCCTGATGATCTTTTCGCTTGTTCAGATGATTCACTATTATAGTAAGTAGGTACGGGTCTCACCGGATCAGGTTTTGTAATCTCTACATTTCCTTCTTCACGCTGATTAGTGCTTCCCATGTGATTTGCTGTATCTTCCTGATTCACGGACTGAAAAGGTCCATAAGAATAATAATAGGAGGATTCGTCCGTTCCGGAAGAATTGCGGTTCTCCGTTTGTTTGGTTTCGTTTTCCTCGTCTTGACGGTTCGATCTATAGTTGCGTTCGTCCATGCCTCTCTACCTCCCAATCTCTTATTCCCAAGAGATATTCTTTAACTGTTCTTATTTTGTACTTTAAACCTTAACCGTACCTTAAAAACAATTAAAAAGGAGATAAAAGCACGTAAGAATACATTCTTTTCCCCGTCATGACAGCATTTACCCTTTCGTTTTCACCCAACCCTGACGATGCGCATAGATGGCCAATTGTGTACGATCGTCCATCTCACATTTCATCAGCAGGTTGCTCACATGTGTTTTGACGGTTTTGATACTGATATGTAATTCTTCCCCAATGTCTTTGTTGGTCTTTCCCTCTGCAATAAGTAGCAACACTTCCTTCTCCCGTTCAGTCAGACCCGATTCACTCTCTCTCGCTGTACGTTGTCTGATTCCCCGGGTTAACGCCTGCGACACATCACCTGTCATAACAGGCATGCCTCTATAGGCCCCTTGAAGAGCATAGATCAGTTCTTCAGCAGAGACTGTCTTCAGTACATAACTTACCGCACCCGCTTCAATCGCTTGCACAACCAGATCATCCTCCAGGAAACTGGTGAGCATCACAATTTTCATCCCTGGAAATTCAGTCATGATGGCTTTTGTTGCTTCAGCGCCATTCATTACCGGCATCATCAGATCCATCAGGATCAGATCCGGCATTTCACTATCGTTTAACTTACGCAACTGATCAAGCGCATCCTGCCCGTGGCCCGCTTCCCCCATCACATGAAAAGTAGGTTCCAGCATCAGATACGTTTTCAGCCCCATTCGAACCATGTCATGGTCATCCACAATCATTACGTTTACTTTCCCACTCATTGCGTCTCCCCCTCTAGTTCATTCAGATACATTAGGAAATTTCGGGATCAATACCCGTACCGTCGTTCCCGCTCCCGGCTTTGATATAATCTGAACTTGCCCCCCAAGCTTCTCCGCCCGTTCACGCATGGTAGATAACCCGTATGAACCCGGACGCTCCGCTTGCTGCAAAAATCCCTGACCATCATCGCTGATGCTCATACTGATCTGATGTTCACTCTCTCGTATGGATAGACTAACCACTCCCGCCTCTGCATGCTTCACAACATTGGCAACTGCCTCCTGAATAACAAGAAACAGCTGGTGCTCAATGGCATCCGAGATTCCGCCATCCAGTTCCAGCTCTTTCACACCTTTAAGACCATTCTGCCTGCAATAATCAGGAAACCAACTATCCAGTGCTGCGGTGAGGTCACGCCCTTCCAGCTCCACCGGTCGAAGTTGGGCAATAAGTCCTCGCATCTGACGCTGTGCAATATGTGACATCTGGATTAACTGGTCCAGTACTTTACCGCCATGTTCAGGATTCATCTCCAGCAGACGAGGTAAGGACGAAGCCGACATATGCATGGCAAACAGCTGCTGGCTAACCGTGTCATGGAGGTCCCTTGCCATTCGTTTGCGCTCTTCAAGCACAGCCCGCTCCGAGGCTTGCTCCTTCTCAATGACTTCCTGCTCACCGAGGCGCTGAAGCAGTCTCATCTTTTTCTCAATTGAATCCATCATGACATTGAATTCCTGATAGACACGACCAAACGAAGCATCATCCGCTTCAGGCATGCGCACCGCCAGATTACCCTTGGATACTTTCAACATGTTGAGATCAAGCAGATCGATCTTGCGTTGGAGTCGTAATGCAGCGATATATCCGGTGATAACGGTGGCCAGCACAACAACGGCAACATAGGTCCATGCCCGCTGACGACCAGCCCCCATCAACACCTCTCCATACAATAGATAGAATCCGCCCAGCGTAATCAGACCGGTTAGCGCAAAATACATCATCAGTTCCCATTTATTGGCCTTGAGAATGGTTCGAATCATGCGTTAACCCACCTTATTCACTTTGACGTCTCCGATAAACACACTTACAATAATCCGTACCTTTTTGCTTGCTTCATGGTAATGGGCAGTTTCAGCCTGGGCACTACTCAGGAATCCGCCGCGTTTCTGGTTCAACAGTGACATATCTCCAATGAAGGAATTAGTCGTCACCGTCACACCCAGATCCATATCTTCTGGAACAAATACTTTCACATCCCCAATAAATGAAGAAATGACAATTTTCGTCTCACCGTATGGAATCTGTGCTTTGGTCAAATCAATTACGGTATCTCCGATAAAAGCCGAGATGTTCATGGGTTTCAACGAGAACACTTCCTGTCCCATGTACAAATCCCCTATGAACGCTGATTTATTAATGGTATTGCCACTGCCATAATTCCCATAACCATTTCCGTACCTATCACCATAATGTTCTCCATATCCGGTATCGTTAGAGTTATACGATTGATGTTTCTTCTTATATTGATGCCCTTGTGATGATGAATCCGTTGATCCTGTGAAATGAGGGCCATGTGCATCGTTCTTCTGTTCCTGTTTTGGTTTGCCAAATGTTTTCTCGAACTGTTCGTCAAACGACGACGGCATCTCCAGATCCTCCGGAGACAACGGTTTATAAGGTTGCTCAGGTGCTGGAGGTGGCTGCATCTTGTCATGATGTTTCCGATCACGACGTCGTGGACCAATCAGTACAAATAATCCTCCGCCAATCAGCATAACCGGGATCAGATAACGGATAAACTCACCCATGGAGTAATCAATCCATCCCAGGTTACGGGCTAGAAAATACCCACCGATCGCCAGTACAATTATCGGTCCAATAAAGGCGTAACCCCCATTGCGACGAATCTCGGAAATTCCTTTGACCCCCCACCAGATTAGAAATAACGGCCAATATGTTCTGAAAATATATCCTACATCAATGTCATATCCCAATTGTCTGAACAAGATCATCGCACCAATAGCAATAAGAGGTATGCCAACCCACCAGCGGTCACGCGTCGATCGTTTCATCGCTCATGTCTCCTTTGTCTGTATTATGTATCCAGTGTAACTCAGACAAGACAATGAGAACAGCGGCGGCAGATGGAATTCATCTCGGTCTCGAGACTGAGATGGGAGGGTATTAATGTAAAAAACTTCGCATATGTAAAACACCCCGGAGCTGCTGCTCCAGGGTGCTGAATCTTTATCTTCAATTATTTCTGGAATTTCCCTGCACGGCCTTGGTTTGTTTGACCCGTGTTTTCTACACCGAACTCGGCATTGAATTTTTCATCAGGTGTTTGGAAATTATCTTGTACTTTGTTTTGAGCGGATTGTTTCACTTTAGCTGCTGCATTCTCTTCTCCAAACTCTGCATTGTACTTCTCGTTTGGCGTTTGGTACCCTTGTCCTTGTGATTTCTTAGCCACAACGAATCACCTCTCTCTTCATATTTACGTTGCATTGCTGCACCGCGGGGTTCGTCCCCAGTCAATATTATGTGAAGAGAGCACTTCAGTTATTCATGTGACCAGGTGAAATTATATGGCCTTGTCCAGCCAGGAGTCCGGTACGGATTTGTACACATCAATCGCATCGGCCAACTCGCTGAGCATCTTTTCTGTACACTTTCCAGCGCCTTGCCTGATCACCTGTACCTCCACATCCTTTTTGCCCCACTCTTTGTACACTTGCTTGGTTGTCGGGAAATACAGATCGATCTTATGGCCTTTGATCGCCGAACCGGTATCTGCAACAATTCCGTAGCCATAGCCCGGAATATACAGAATGGAACCCATCGGGAACAATTTTGGATCAGCTGCAATCGTGGAGACCGTTTCTTTATCACGGCGTACTTTGACACCAGAATACGTAATTCCATATTGAGGATGTTTAGGCCCTTTTCCTGTAGACTCCACTCCTGCCGTATATCCCGTTGCTGTAACCTTTTGTGTACCAAGGATTTGTTCTGAACGCGGAGCAAGCACCGGCATAGACGGATCTGCCACTTGTTTTTCTGGAAGTTCAGGTCTTGGAATGACCATTGGTTGTGGTGACCACAATAAAGCCATATAAACCATGGTCGTCAGCTGGGCCTCATCGCTGTATTGATGGCTGACCTGTTCTGGAAATTCTTGATCCGACTTGCTCGAAGTTTCAATAATCGGACCTTCACTGCCGCTGCTCTGACTCTCGACATGCAGTACTGTACTTTCCTCTTCAAATGTATAGGCATCCGCCTGATTCAGGTTAATCATCATTCCGGCGAACATCACACAGCCAACCAATAAACCCCGTATATGTTTCTTTTGAATTGAGAATTGCTTTTTCATTGTATAACCTCCCCCTCACTGCAAAGGTTTTCCAAAAAGCAATTAATCTATACTTTTTACTGCAAACACTACGAAAAAACGCCTGAATAACATAGGTCAATCCCATGTTATCCAGGCGTTATACAGAGTGATCAGCGCAACTTATGCACTGGTTATCCGATAGATCATTTGTTCATTTATACCAAACGTGTTGCGATTTCTTCTTTCAATTGAGCGATTATTTCATCGACCGGTTTCATGCCCAGATCGCCTTCTCCACGCTTACGCACGGATACTGCTTCTGCATTACGCTCATTCTCACCAACTACAAACATATAAGGCATTTTCTCAAGCTGCGCCTCACGGATTTTATATCCAAGCTTCTCATTCCGCAGATCGGCTTCAGCAGAGATTCCCGCACGTTTCAGCTTCGCTTCCACTTCACGCGCATAATCGTCGAAGTTTCCGGATACCGGGATCACTTTTGCCTGTACCGGAGACAACCACAATGGGAAAGCTCCTGCAAAGTTCTCCAGCAAGAATGCTGTGAAACGTTCCATTGTACTAATTACACCGCGGTGAATAACGACCGGACGATGTTTCTGTCCGTCATCTCCCACATATTCAAGTTCAAAGCGCTCAGGCAACAGGAAGTCCAGTTGAACCGTAGACAATGTCTCTTCTTTGCCCAGGGCTGTTTTGATCTGTACATCCAGCTTCGGACCGTAGAATGCCGCTTCACCTTCAGCTTCATAGAAAGGAAGATCAAGTTCTTCCACAACTTCACGCAGCATGCGTTGGGACATTTCCCACATCTCGTCGTTCTGGAAGTATTTCTCGGTATCCTTCGGATCACGATAGGACAGACGGAAACGGTATTCGTTAATACCAAAATCCTTATACACTGTTTGAATCAACTCGATAACACGAGCAAACTCTTCTTTGATCTGGTCCGGGCGTGCAAAAATGTGTGAGTCGTTCAGTGTCATTGCACGTACACGGTGCAGACCTGTTAATGCCCCCGACATTTCATAACGGTGCATCATGCCAAGCTCCGCAATACGGATTGGCAGATCACGGTAGCTGTGCATGCTGGACTTGTACACCATCATATGGTGAGGACAGTTCATTGGGCGCAGAACGAGTTCCTCGTTATCCATAACCATTTTCGGGAACATATCTTCCTGGTAGTGCTCCCAGTGTCCAGATGTTTTGTACAATTCCACGTTACCCAGAACCGGTGTGTATACATGCTGGTATCCCAGGCTTTCTTCCAGATCCACAATATAACGCTCCAGAGTACGGCGCAGCTTCGCGCCGTTAGGCAACCAGATTGGCAGGCCTTGACCGACCAGTTGGGAGAATGTGAACATTTCCAGCTCTTTACCCAACTTGCGGTGATCCCGTTTGCGAGCTTCTTCAAGGAAGTGCAGATGCTCGTCCAGCTGTGCTTTTTTCACAAAAGCCGTACCATAGATACGTTGAAGCATTTTGTTTTTGCTATCTCCACGCCAGTAAGCACCCGCGACATTCATCAGTTTGAACACTTTGATTTTGCTAGTCGATGGTACGTGAGGACCACGACACAAGTCGAAGAATTCACCTTGCTCATAAATCGTAATCACGCTGTCCGCTGGCAAATCACGAATCAACTCAAGTTTGTAAGGATCGCCCACTTCTTCAAACGTTTTGATCGCGTCCTCGCGGCTAACTTCCTTACGTACAATTGGCAAGTTCTCGTTCACAATACGTTCCATTTCCTTCTCGATCTTTTGCAGATCTTCAGGATTGAGCGCATGTTCGAGGTCCATATCATAGTAGAAACCATCTTCAATGACAGGGCCGATACCGAGGCGTACCTCTTTGTTACCATATAAACGTTTCACTGCTTGAGCCATCAAGTGAGCTGTACTATGACGCATCACTTCAAGTCCTTCTGGTGAATCCAGCGTTACGATCTCCACCAATGCTCCCTCATGAAGTGTTGTGGACAAGTCCACCACGATGCCATCCAACTTGCCGGCTACGGCATTTTTGCGCAATCCGCTGCTAATTGAAGCGGCTACATCCTCAATGCTGCTGCCATCCGCATACTCACGTACCGAACCATCCGGTAATTTAATGTTCACTGCCATTTGTCTCATTCCTCCTGTTAATGTAACCTTCGAGTCCAGATATTTATGGACTGATTATCTATTGCTATTCCAGTCATTTTGCAAAGGAACGCAAAAAACACCCGTCCCGGCAAAGGGACGAGTGTTATATACTCGTGGTTCCACCCTAATTCAGCTGATTCATCCATATTCGGAAATACAGCCCTCATTGGCATGACGATAACGGGCATGACCCGGCAGATCCTTACTCGCGGATAATCCCCCATAAAGGCGATATTCTAACTCCACTTTCAAAATTGCAGCTACAAAGGGGTAAACCATACGTGATATCCGGAGGAAATTCCAGCCTAGGTTCCTCTCTCTGCACCGATCTTGCGTGTGGTTGTTGTCTTTGTCAACGCTTTTGGTTCAATGGTTCTCATGAAAAATTCATGGATCAACAGTTATTATAATTGCCGAGATCACTTGCGTCAAGACCTGTCAACAATCCTGAGCGCAGCACTTCGCATTCCGGGCAATGATGACATATTTGCACTTTGTCTTCAAAGATCTGGCATATGGTCGAGATGATTGGCAGATCCGGGGTGCGTGTATGGAGCATGACCTTCTCAGGAGAGATCGAGATGAGTGTACTTACAATCATATCTTCAATATCCATCTCCAGTTCCAGACCCGGCATTTCCACAACAACCTGTTCATCCTTTTGCACAGGTAACAGATTAAGTCCAGCATCCAAGACCTGAAATTCATGCATTCCCTTGTGTACAAGATGAACTAGTGGTACTTTGGCTTCTTGAAAAAACACAAAATATTTTAACAGCCCCATAAACTCTTCATACTGCCGATCCATCCAGAACTCATCGAGTGCATACTCCACTAATTCCTGAAGTTCCTGCTTATATGGCCGTATACGGAAATTGATAATACCTTCAAGGTGAAAAAAGTGAACATCCTCCAGGTCTTGCCGTAGTCCACTGGCTAACGTAGTACGGCGGCGCTCCCGAAGTCCGGGCTGATCCAGATCACCATTTAATAGAAGTGGCATGCAGATTCGATTGACCTTCTCCACCTCATGCTCATCCATGACAGAACATGCCTTGGCGATCATATCCTCCACCATGCCTCGTTCTTGTGTCTCCATAATGAAGTCGGCGAGTCCAAGGGAGAGCAGATCACTGATCCGGGGAAGCCATTGTTGGAAGTCTTCGTGATTCTCATTCCCTCTACACACCCAGGTTGCTCTTCCATCATTATGTTTGAAGGTGAGCCGGAAACCTCTTTTATTTATATGTAAACCTTTGGTTTTTTCCTTGACACAACGATAAAATTGATCCGCTTCCTCTTGCCCCGATACATCGGTCCATACAGCAAACAGTTCCACAAGAATCACTCCTTTCCTTCCTGTTCAAAGTATATGGCAAGGCCGATGGGGATATACGAAGCGGATTGATGGAAAGCGTGTCATGATTTCTCAGTATATTATGAAGAGGTTTGGAGTTAAGACAAAAATGTGTTATTATTTTAATAACAGTATGTTTCACGGAAAAGGAGGGAAGCCAAAATGAGACAACAACCTAGAATACTCCACTACACTATCATTATCATTTTGTGCGTTTTCCAAGCCTTGTGCTTCCCTATTCCGATGCAGACCGAATCTGCCGTTGGGGTGTCTGTAGAAGCAACTTCCAACAAGGAAGTGCTGTTGCAAATACCCGAATCCCAGCAGAAACCTGTCATTCGCAAATACCCACAAGTCATGTCCAAGCTGATTGCGGTTACGCATAATAAGCCTGTCTTTCTTGTCCTCGCATTGGTATTGATGCTGCGAATCCCTACAACGGGTCTGTCCTTTAAACCGTGGTATTGTCTGTTTAAACGCAGATTATTTCTGCTACCTATTAAGTTTACCAGCATGTATGTATCCCTCACCCCTATAGCACCAAAATACGTGAACGCTCTTCACTAGCCGTTACGACGTATTACAGGTTGCTTTTGCATGGAGACACCTCTGTATTTATAAGACGGTGTGCTTGTGCATAACTTATAACCCTTTAAGCACACGTTAGATAAACCAATGTTATGACTGTACCTATTTTTGTTGTACCCACACCGACAAATTCAAATCATATGGCTGTGTCAGGAATTTCTGGCTCTGTTTACCCGCATCTTTTGATGTTCCTTTGAGCAGCAGATTAATCATTTTCGGGAAATAAGCCTGTCTTCTGTGGCCAGCCCCTAATTATAAGGAGGCAACAATCCATGGATGTACGTGAAACAGACTTGCCGGGAATTGGCAAAAAATTTCAAATTGAAACAAGTAGCGGTGATAAAATTGTCATTATTATTCACGATGACGGTCGCCGGGAAATGTACCACTTCGAGTATGATGATCCCGATCAAAGCATCTCGATGATCACACTTGACGATTACGAAGCACGACAGATTGCTGCTATTGTTGGCGGATTAACTTACAAACCAAAGCAGCTTGAAAATATTGAAGTAACGTTTGACGACCTGATTATCGAGTGGTACAAAATCGAACCATCCTTCGGAAGTATCGGTAAATCCATCGGTGAATTGGACGTACGTCAAAACTCTGGGGCAACGGTTATCGCCGTTGTAGAGAAAAATCACAAAAAACATATCAGCCCAGGTCCGGAGGTAGTTATCAGTGCAGAATCCACGGTGGTAGCCGTTGGCGAACGCAATCAGCAGAAACTGTTTAAATCCCTCCTCCTGACTGGAAGGGGGTAAATAGATGGATCATTTGATATTTGAAGTAGGTCTGGCCCTTGTGCTCATTGCGGCAGCCGGCCTTTTATCGGCAAAACTAAGATTTTCGGTTGTTCCATTTTATATTCTGATCGGGATGGCCGTTGGGCCACATGCCATGAAAATCTGGCATCTGGACTTCCGCTTTATTGAAAGTCAGCCTTTTATTGAATTCATGGGTCGGATCGGTATCCTGTTCCTTCTCTTCTACCTTGGACTTGAATTCTCGGTAGGTCGTTTAATTAAATCGGGTCGCTCTATTGCAGTTGGCGGCTCGATCTACATCGGCATTAACTTTACGCTGGGATTAATATTCGGTTTTGTTTCCGGTTTCCCAGTTGCAGAAGCACTTATTATCGCAGGTATAACTACCATCTCTTCCAGTGCCATTGTGGCCAAGGTACTCGTCGATTTGAAACGAACAGCCAACCCGGAAACAGAGATGATATTGGGTATTATTATGTTCGAAGATGTATTCCTCGCTGTATATATCTCGATCTTGTCCGGACTTGTGCTTAGTGATTCATCCTCCATCGGAGGCGTCATCATGTCCGCACTTATTGCCCTCGGATTCATGCTTATCGTGATTATCCTTGGACGCAAAGCAACACCACTACTAAACAAATTGCTTAAAATTCGATCAAATGAGCTATTCTCTCTCGTTGTATTTGGAGCCTTGTTCCTGGTAGCCGGTTTCTCTGAAACCATTCATGTTGCCGAAGCGATTGGTGCATTACTGGTTGGTTTGGTGCTTGCTGAAACAGAACACGCGAAGCGGATTGAGCACTTGATTCTACCGTTCCGTGACTTCTTCGGAGCAATCTTCTTCTTCAGCTTTGGATTGTCCATCGATCCGTTGTCCTTGGGTGGCGAAGCCGTATGGTTAGCTCTGATTGCAGTTGTTATTACATTGTTCGGTAACTTCCTGGCCGGTATGTTGGCTGGACGCAGTGCAGGGCTATCGCCTAAAGCATCGGCAAATATTGGATTAACCATTGTCTCACGAGGTGAGTTTTCCATCATCTTGGCCAACATGGGTAAAGCCGGTGGACTGTTGCCAATGATTCAACCATTTGCCGCGCTGTATGTCCTAATTCTGGCCATTCTGGGTCCTTTATTAACCAAAGAGTCCAAACATGTATTCCGTTTATTGGATAAAATATTCAAGTTCAAAGATCCTCGGAAAAAGAAAGAAGAACCAAAGGTCCTACAGAAAGAAGGATAATTCCTATGTCTGTACAGAACAGACATACTAACGTACTTCGCGGCTCTTACGCCGATCTTTCTGTGACTAACCCAGGGAGAATGGCTCGAAAGCCGCACTAAGGAGGATGACCTATGAAAGCACCTCTGATATCGGCTAATCCGGTGCCAAACACCGTCAAGACCAGGATATCGTCTACCCGCCGCTGGTTAAACCTGTTTCTCGTTATTGCGGGCGGAATTCTGGCCTCCGTGGGACTTGAATTGTTCTTACACCCCAATAAGATTATTATTGGAGGCATTACCGGCATTTCCTCACTCTTCGCCCACTGGACCGAAATGAGGATTGGATTGTTCCTATTTTTATTCAATGTTCCGTTTATATTTCTGTCTTACAAGATTGTGCAGAAGAAATTTGTACTGGTTACTGTTCTGGGTCTGGTTGTCTTTTCGATCGGTGCCATTGTGCTTCATCCCATGCCGCCACTTGTAGAGCATCCGCTGGCTGCCGCCATGTTTGGCGGATTATGCCTCGGACTCGGAATTGGGCTCGTCGTGCGGTATGGTGGGACACTGGATACGCTGGAAATCGGTGATCCGTCTTCCCGCCCACCTGAACGTGTATTTAGCGGAAAACGGATGCTTATCGAAAAAATAATCATGCTGCTTAACTTGTTGATACTGACAGCCGCTGGTGTTGTCTTTGGCTGGGACCAAGCGATGTATTCCGTAATCGCCTACCTTATTGCTTATGAAATGGTGTACATTGCGTTCAGGGGCTTTTCTTCCAAACGAAAAGTATGCATATTGACCACACAAAGCTCTCAAGTTGAAAAAGCTGTACGCAAACGGCTGCGCCGTGAACCTGGAACGCTGGAAGCCACTTCTGACTCAACACAACTCGCGAGGACGGAAGGATGGATCAGGCAAATCCCGGGTGCACTTTATTATGAGGTACATGTGCTGGAGATGATCTGGTTGAAGTCCATTGTACGTCACATTGATCCACATGCGGGCATTGTAACGAATTCGGAAAAATAATAGCTCATGTAAGTTGAACTAATGATATTTACACTGACACTACGATGACAGAACAACCTTCCAATCGCTGTTATCCCCAGATTTTTTCTATTCCCTTTTCTCAAGGGAAAAATCCGGGGATAGCGTATGCTTTCGGAGCAGCTTTCTTTCAGAAAGCTTTCAGGCGAACGCTTCGCTTTTTCAGGTTTTTTCTGTCCTCTTCGTTATCGTGTAATTTTAATTCAACTTACAAAAAACGCTCTCTTCCCCTATGGATGGACAGTATTGTCCACCAAGGTCAGAGAGCGTTTTTTTCTGTTATTATAATTAATTGTTATTATAGTTCAACGATGGCTTTGACTACATGGGAATCTGGCAATAACCATTGGTCTATTGCCGTAGGTAACTCATCAAATTCCACTCGGTGTGTGATATACCCATCCATGCTTATTTTCTTTTGGCGCAGGGTTGACAGGACTTGTTCAAAATCTTCACGGGTTGCGTTTCGACTACCCAGGATACTCATCTCCCGCTTGTGAAACTCAGGATCATGAAAAGTAATATCTGCTTTCACTAGTCCTACAAAAATGAGTTGACCACTATGCGCAACATATTGAATGGCCTCATTCATGGAATTCACGTTACCTGTTGCATCGAAGACAGCCGTAGCATAGTCGCCTCCCGTGATTTCAGCCACATGCTGCACAGAATGTTCATTCGCCTGAACCAAGTCATCCGCTCCAGCCCAAGTCCGGCTAAGCTCCAGCCTGTCCAGATTACGATCAACGGCAATAACACGTGCTCCCGCCTGTTTGGCAAATGCCATCACACCCAAGCCAATGGGGCCAGCTCCAATCACAACCACATGCTCCCCAGGCTTGATTCCCGCTCTTCTGACGGCATGGGCTCCAATGCTTAATGGTTCTACCATTGCCGTCTCATCCACCGTCAAACCTTCTGCTGAGAGCAGATGTGAGACAGGCACGCTGATTCTTTCTCTCATGCCTCCGTCTACGTGCACACCCATGACTTGCATGGACGCACAACAATTGGTTTTTCCATTGCGACATGCAATACAGTGACCGCAATGCAGATACGGAATAATACTTACCTGATCCCCAGGCTGTAACCCAGCCTCGTTCGGACCGATTTCTTCAATAACAGCCGCCAGTTCATGACCCAGAACACGAGGATAGGTAAAGAATGGCTGGTTGCCTTTGTACGCATGCAGATCCGTTCCACAGATCCCAATCCGCCGAATGGCAACCAACGCCTCTCCTTCTGCTCGTTCTGGTTGAGGCAGCTCCTGGAGCTTCAATTGATCTATTCCTTCACATACAATGGCTCTCATCGTTGTTCCCCCTTGGATGCTTCTGCTGCCGTGTTGCTTGGCTTCGTATTATATTCAGGTCGTCCGCTTGACCAAGTCTCGTTATGCAATGGAGCCAGAATGCGCAGCACTTCATCCAGCAGGTTCTGATCTATCGGTTCCTCTATCCAGGCTGCATTATTGAGGATATTGCGCTGGCTGGCACTGCTCACCAGTGTTGTCGGAATTCGTTCATTCGACGTGGAGAATTGCACGGCCAGCTTGGCAATGTCACTGCCTTGTTCTGCACAGAAGCGGGCAGCCTTCAGGCAGAGCTGTTTCACCCGATCATCTGCCGGATGCCAGGCAGGAGCCCCTCGGGTACTCAACAAGCCCATAGAAAGAGGCGAAGCATTGACAAGGCCAATTTCTTTTTTTTCCAACAGGGGTAATAACGTTAATAATGAGGTATCATTCAATGAATAATGACAATACGAGATGATCGCATCCGCATCGATCTGTGGCAGAACCTTCTCGAACAACGGCAAGGGTAATCCACAAATGCCCGCATGTCGTATAATTCCCTGCTCTTTCAGACGCAGCAACGTTGGAAAAGCTTCTTCGATAATAATCTCTGCTGGCACAAATTCAATATCATGCAGGAACAGAATGTCGATATAGTCTGTATGCAGTCGATCCAGGCTCTCTTGCACGCTATTCAGAATCCGCTGACGTGAAAAGTCAAACTCATTTTCCCCATACCGTCCGGCTTTGGTTGATAATATATATGAACTGCGGGGCAAGCTGCGGATGGCTTCACCCAACACTGTCTCCGCCTTTGTCAGCCCGTAATAAGGCGAAACGTCTATGTAATTCATCCCCGCATCTACAGCCGCATGTACAGTGCGAATCCCTTCGTCCCGGTCAATGTCACGAAATACAGAACCGAGTGAGGATGCTCCAAAGCTCAATACAGGTACGTTCAGTTCCGTCTTGCCAAGTATTCTTCTCTTCATCGGTTTACCCCTTCCAGCATGTCTGACTACACAAGTTCCCTTTCATTGTAACAGTTCAATTTCAATATAAAATATCGCCAATTGCCTAACATGTACTGTTTGATGACCTCGAACCGCAGAAGAAATCAAAAAAGCCCGCCGTCTCTCCAAACGGAGTAGTCAGCGGGCTTGGCTTCATCAATACTAATCTACCGATCAGCATTTATGGGAGTAGTATTCAAATAATCAGGATTAGTTCTGCATTACGAAATCTTCATGCACGGCATTCTCTTCATCGAACATGCGTACGATGTCGTAACGGGTGTTACGCTGAGCCGGAATATAACCGGACTCTCGAATCAAACGCAGAATGGATTCAATGTTAACTTTGTAAGTTGCACCAGCAGCAGATACAACGTTCTCTTCAATCATGGTGCTACCGAAGTCATTACAGCCAAATTCAAGGGACTTCTTACCGATCTCAGGACCCATCGTTACCCAAGAGGACTGAATGTTCTTGATATTATCCAGCACCAGTCGGCTGATGGCAACAGTCTTCAAGTACTCTTCTGGCGTCTGACGCTCCAGTTTGAGATTTGTATTATCCGGTTGGAACGTCCACGGAATGAACGCCAGGAAACCTTCGGAATCATACTTGTTCGCAATACATTCGTCCTGAGCTTCACGTACACGGAGCAAGTGTAATGCACGCTCTTCCATCGATTCACCAAGTCCGATAACCATCGTTGCCGTGGTGTTCATACCGATGCGGTGTGCAGTTTGCATAACGTCCATCCAATCCCGCCATGAACCTTTCAAACGGCTGATCTTCCGACGTGTGCGGTCATCCAGAATTTCAGCGCCGCCGCCAGGCAAGGAATCCAGTCCAGCTTCGTGAATGGCACGAACAACTTCTTCCAATGTAAGGCCATCGGATACTTCAACCATTTTCATAATCTCCGCTGGGGAGAAAGAGTGCATCGTGATGTTTGGGAAACGCTCTTTGATGGCTTTCAACAGGTCTGTATAATAGCTGAAAGGCAAGTTTGGATTCGTTCCACCTTGCATCAAAATTTCGGTACCATTCACATCTTCCGTTTCCTGAATCTTCTGGAAAATAACTTCGTCCGGAAGTACATAACCTTCATCCGATCCAGGTCTGCGGTAAAAAGCACAAAAACGGCAGTACACATCACACACGTTCGTGTAGTTGACGTTACGCCCGATTACAAATGTTCTGTATGGTTCAGGGTGCATGCGTTTCATAATGACATTAGCAGCAGCCCCGATTTTGTCCACTTCGTTGGATTCAAATAGCTGAATCGTGTCTTCCAAGTCCAAACGTTCGCCCCGAAGGGCTTTATCTAAGATACGGTCTACCGTACTCATCGTAAAAAAGCCTCCCTCATGAAGAGAAATTATATAACGATCCGTCCCAACTTGTTCAAGAGAAGCAAGTTCTGGTGGCAACATCGTATTTCTGTACTCCACATATCGTAACACAGGTTACATGTGAAAAAAAGCACCTTATGTACAGGTGCTTTAAAAATAAGTAAAAATTTTTACATATGGAAAAGAATTATTTCAAACTTAAGTGATACGCATCGGCTTATTCGGTCATCCAGTTTTGCTAGGATTCCTGAAGTGCTTGTTCCAAATCTACAATCAGATCTTCGATATCTTCCAGACCTACAGAGAAGCGCAGCAACCCATCTGTAATGCCACGGTCACGGCGAACCTCAGCCGGCATTGCAGCGTGAGACATCATCGCTGGGTAGGACAGAATACTCTCCACAGCTCCCAAGCTTACAGCAACAATGGGGAGCTTCACCCGGTTAAGAACTGCTTTTGCACGATCACCTGAACCGACATCAAATGAAACGACAGCTCCATATCCTGTGGACTGGCGCTCATGTGCCTCACGGCCCGGATGATCCTCCAGTCCAGGATAAAAGACAGCGGTAATATCACTGCGCTTATTAAGCCATGCCGCCAGTTTGGCTGTGCTCCGTTCACTATGAGCCATGCGAGCTCCCAGGGTTTTCATCCCGCGCATCAGAAGCCAGGATTCTTGTGCCCCGAGTACAGTTCCAAGTCCATTTTGCAACTGTTTTAATTGTACGCCAAGTGATTCCGTGCGAGCAACGGCTAACCCTGCCAGTACATCACTGTGACCTCCGAGAAACTTCGTAGCACTATGTACGACGATGTCCACACCAAGCTCAATTGGACGCTGATAGTACGGTGTCATAAAGGTGTTATCCAGAATCGTGATCAGGTCATGTTCCTTTGACCAGTCAGTTACAGCAGCGATATCCGTAATTCGCAGTGTAGGGTTGGACGGTGTCTCCATATAAACTGCCTTGGTGTTTGGCTTGAGTGCCGCTTTTACTTCATCTATATTGGTCATGTCTACAAAGGTTGTCTCAATCTGCATACGGCTTAATATGGAAGTAAGCAAACGATACGTACCTCCATATACGTCTTCCGTTACAATCATGTGATCCCCTGCGGAGAACATCATGAACACGCTTGATATCGCAGCCATTCCCGAAGAATAGGCAAAGCCTCGTGCGCCGCCCTCCAGCAATGTGATGTAATCTTCCAATGCCTGACGTGTCGGATTACCCGAACGACTGTAATCATGTTGAGGCGGATTGAAGATATCAAAATGATGGAAGGTTGATGCTTGATAGATCGGTACACTGGAGGCTCCAGTCGTTTTGTCAATTTCATCGCCAAAATGCAGCAATTTGGTATCAAATTTCAACTCAGAATTGGGCTTGTTGTTGGACTCACTCATGAGTGCACGCCTCCTTCCACTTCCTGTTGTGCAGCTGTCAGAGCATTGCCGAGATCTGCAATCAGATCATCTGCATGTTCAATGCCTACGGAGAACCGGAGCAGACGGTCATCCACACCTACGGCTTCACGAATCTCAAGCGGAATATCCGCATGAGTCTGTACTGCCGGATAAGTCATGAGTGATTCAACTCCGCCGAGACTTTCGGCAAAAGCAATGAGTTTGATATGACGCAGCAACGGTTCAACATAACGTGCATCCTTCACTTTGAAAGAGAAGATACCTGTGTTACCCGTGGATTGTTTGTTCTGTATCTCATACCCCGGATGATCGGATAGGCCTGGATGGTACACTTCAACCACCGCTGGGTGCTCAAGCAAGTATTTAGCAATCGTAAGTGCATTGTGCTCATGACGCTCCATGCGAAGAGCCAGCGTTTTCATACCTTTCATCAACTGGTAGGAGTCACTTGGAGATAATACTGCTCCAATGGAATTATGCAGGAACGCCATCTCTGCAGATAACGCCTCACCTTTGGTAATAATTAGTCCGGCGAGCACATCATTGTGTCCGCCCAGATATTTGGTAGCGCTATGAATGATGATATCGGCACCCAGCTCAATCGGACGTTGGAAAAATGGAGTCAGCAACGTGTTGTCAACAATGGTCAACAGGTTGTAACTTTTCGCCCAGGAAGCCACGGCTTCCACATCGGTGATCATCATCAGTGGATTGGTTGGTGTCTCAATAAATACAGCTTTTGTATTTGGCTGACGAACCTTCTCCAGTGCTGCAAGGTCATTCGTGTCCACATAACTAGCAGTTACGCCGAAACGGGACAGAATACGTTCCAGCAGACGATAGGTTCCACCGTACAGATCCAGCGATACAATCAGATGATCCCCTTGACCAAACATGGCAAAGATCGTTTGCAGCGCGGCCATTCCCGAGCTACAGGCAAACCCTGCATCACCGGACTCCAGCGCTGCGGCGGCTTCTTCCAATACTTTACGGGTTGGATTAGTCGTACGAATATAATCAAACCCCGTGCTTTGTCCAAGCTTCGGGTGGCGAAACGCAGTGGATTGATAGATCGGAAAGTTAATGGCGCCTGTTACCGGTTCATTGATGGACCCAATTTGTGCTAAGCGGCTTTCGATTTTCAACTTGTTGTTGTCTTCCATTGCTGCATCCTCCTGTAATCTCGATTAGATTTGCGGGCCAATATCGTAAGGTGTTTCTTGATACACATAGTAATTGAGCCAGTTAGAGAATAATAAGTTGGCATGAGCGCGCCAAGTAGCCGGTGGCACACGGGAAGGGTCGTCATTCGGATAATAATGCCTAGGCAATGCGATATCCAAACCTTTGGCTGCATCCCGGTCATACTCCCACTTTAATGAGAACGGGTCATACTCGGCATGTCCTGTGGCAAAAATCTGTTTGCCGTCTTTGGTAGCAACCAGGAAGATCCCCGCTTCCTCGGATTCAGCCAAAATCTCTAAATTCTCATTCTTTTCAATATCTTCGCGTCTCACTTCCGTATGACGGGAATGTGGAACGTTGAATACTTCATCGAACCCACGCAACAACGGAACATGTGGTTTATTGATGGTATGTGGGAAAACCCCAAAACACTTTTCTTCTAGTGCAACCTTGGGTACGTCAAAATGATGGTATAAACCTGCCTGGGAAGCCCAACATATGTGGAGGGTTGAAGTCACATTGGTTTTGGTCCATTCGAAGATCTCCTGGATTTCATTCCAATAGTTCACGTCTTCGAAATCCATCTGTTCCACCGGGGCACCCGTAATGATCATTCCATCGAAACGGCGGTGCTCAATCTCATCAAAGGTTTTATAGAACAGATCCAAATACTCCTGAGACGTATTCTTCGACGTATGGGATTTGGGATGTACGAGAACGACATCCACCTGAATAGGCGTGTTTCCCACCAGACGAAGCAATTGTGTTTCGGTCGTTTCCTTTGTGGGCATCAGGTTTAATATAGCGATACGGAGTGGACGAATATCCTGCTGATATGCAGAAGTTTCATCCATGACGAAGATATTCTCTCCTTCAAGTACTTCTTTTGCTGGTAGAGTATCGGGTATTTTGATTGGCATAGTAAATCTAACTCCTCCTTGTGCATAGATAGATGCAGCCACCCCTGGCTTGATGTCTTCACATCAATACAGTTATAGACTGCCTTGAGCTTGTAAAAACATTGAATTGCTCTTTCATCCAACGTTACAAACAACCACAAGTTCCTTAGCGAAAATCACTGCTGAGAAGTCGGGGCATATAACAAAGACCTTCCTCGGATTTCGAGAAAGGTCATATGTAAAAAAGATATGCGCCTCTCTCATCTCTCAGTTACAACAGTGCCACTTGACACTTAGTCGCTGCAAGAATTAGCACCGTGCGGTATACCGCCGGTTGCCGGGTTTCATCGGGCCAGTCCCTCCACCTACTCTTGATAAGATTTCGCTGTATTAGATTGTAATTAAATATGGTTCACCGTCTACTTTATTACATTAATGCCCTCACGTCAAGATGCAGTTCGATGTCTGCTTCCCAGATCGGAACCGTTCATCATCCATTGTCATACACTGCCTCAGGGCGCGAAATAGACACATTTTTGCGCTTGAAAGCACCTTGTACCAGCGGTATACTAAACAAGGTGTTATAAACCCTTATGTGAGAGGTGACATATTAAATGGATGGCGACCCGAGGCCTGACTGGCAGCCGAATTCCGACAAACTGCATAGAGAATTGACATCAGCATGCCGGCAGCGGGACGTGACTTCCGTTTGAGTATATAGTGAACGCAGCCCTGATCTCCAGGCTCCGCTGCCGACCGGCTGATTTGTTCTTTTTGCGCCCATAATGATAATATCCGCCAAGTTGGCGGGTGCAGAAGGAGTAGATTAACGATGAAAATCCGGTTGGTAAACAACGGTGTATTTATTCCGGTGGACGACATTCAGCAGGCGCTGACTCCACCAGCGGAAGGATTTTACTGGATTGATGCGGACGTAGACGATTTGGCGGTACTTCAGCCGTTGTTCTTGATGCATGATCTGGCTGTGGAAGACTGTCTTAGTGACGAAGAACAACGTCCGAAGATTGAAATTTATGAGAACCATTATTTTATTGTGATTAATAGCATCCGTTTCGATGATGAAGAGATATTTCTACGTGCGGTCAACCTGTTTCTCGGCAGACATTTCATTATTAGTGTTACCAAGCAAAAGGTCAGCGAATTGCGCACACTGAAACCAATCCTGTGGGAACAGGAAATCAGTACACCAGATCGTCTGCTGTATTTGCTGGTTGACTTGATTGTTGATAATTATTTCACCGTAGGTGACCGAATCGAAGCACGGATCGAGAAGCTTGAGGAAGACATTCTGATGCACACCAAAAAGTCACATCTAAATGAGATTATCGGGCTGCGCAGTGAGATTCTGTGGCTGAAAAAAGTGCTTGGACCTCAGAAAGAGGTCATTAACACCCTGAACAAAAAAGATCTGCGTCTCATCGATGATCAACTGCAAAAATATTTCAGTGACATCTATGAGAATGCTGTAAAAATATCTGAAACCTTTGAGACTTATCGCGACCTGATGGGCAACTTGCGAGAAGCCTACCAATCCAGTATTGCGAACCGGGCGAATGAGATCATGCGTGTATTTACCGCTATTACCACGGTCTTCATGCCGCTGACGGTCATTACGGGTATATACGGCATGAACTTTACGAATATGCCAGAGCTTAACTGGAAATACAGCTATTTTGTTGTGATTGGCCTGATGGTTACCCTGGGCCTGAGCATGTTCTTCATTTTCCGCAAGAAAGACTGGGTATGAACTCATATGAAATAACAAAGACGAAGCGCTCCTCTGGGAGAAACGCCTCGTCTTTTTTCATTTCTGATCATTAACCAACATTCTTCTCTGTCTCTGCGTGCCGACGAAAGCGGATTCGAATCATGCGCAGTCTTTCATAGACCTGCTCCAGACTTCCTCCATCGGGTTTCTCTCCTCCATACACCTTATGTAATACTGGCTTCAGGAACGTATCTCCCAGCTCCTCATACGCACTCCATACGGCCTCTTGTTCGTTCTCTGGCATCACTGCCAGCTCCACATCAAGAAGACAATCGGTGTCATAACCTTCGAGATCCAGTGTCTCCAACAGCTCAATCAATTCGCGTCGGGATAATCCGGATCGATTAACAATCTCTTCTAACGTATATCCTTCCTTCATGCCTTCAAGCACCTGCTTGCGCGTGGTGAACTTATCCAGTTCCTGCTTGTACTTCTGCTCTCTCTGCTTGTATAACCAACTCTCATACTCTTCTTCCTTCAGCGCCGTATATACCCAGTCCAGCGGGAATGTCGTTGAACGCTCCAACCCGCTTGTAATCTCCATCCATTCCGTACCATACTCAGTCGCTTTGCTCTCTCCTACGCCCGGCAGTTGCATCAGTTCATCCAGCGATTGCGGAACAAAGGCACTGATCAAACGCAGCAGACGATTTGTTGCAACAAAATACGGTGCCTTCCGGTCAGAAACAGCTCTCTTCCTGCGCCATGTGCACAGATCCGTATATAATTGCTCATTGCCGTATAGTTCACTGTAGCAATGGAGCCGCTGACCACCATAACTGCGTGACTTCAGATCATCATTCTCATGAAATAACCCCTGCAACTGCGGTCGGTACCCCTCACTCATCTGTATGGCAAGCTGAAGACGGTAAATATGAAGCAGCTCCTCCCAAGAAGTCCCTTCATACCAGATGCTGTCCTCACGCTCTCCTTCCTCGTAACGACTCCATCCCAGTTGCCAACTATCTTCCTCTTCCCCAATCCATAGCTGTGCATACTCTGCATTCTGATCTGACATTTTGGACAATCTGTTCATGAAAATGACTTCCATTTTCTGTTCCCTCCCTTTAACATTTCAGCCTATACGGGTTAGTTACGCTACCTACAGGCAGCACAAAAAAACACCCCTCCTGCAAAATCCATGCAAGAGAGGTGCTTCCTCATTAACCGTACTATGCTGTTGCCCATATCATACCACAATGGTAAAATTCGTCAATCCCTTAATGACCTATTTATTCAATGCCAACTTGGCAAGCGCCAGCGAACCACACAGACCTGCATTGTCTCCAAGTCCTGGTGACACAACATACTGGTCAATGTCGGATTGAAGCGCCGGATGCTGAACGTACCCTGCCAGCAACTCCTGCAGTTTGCTACGCACCATCGGGAACAAATGCTCCTGCTTCATTACTCCGCCACCCATGACGATTTTCTGCGGAGAGAGAATCAGGACATAGTTCATCAGTGCGTGCGCCAGGTAATGCGCTTCGATCTCCCAAGCTTTATGATCTGCAGGCAATTCATAAGCCGGCTGCTCCCAACGTTTGTTAATGGCTGGTCCTGCTGCAAGACCTTCGAGGCAGTCACCATGATACGGACAGAAACCTTCGTATGTATCCTCCGGATGTTTGCGTACAATGATATGTCCCATCTCAGGATGTGACAATCCATGGACCATTTTACCACCAACCACAGCGCCAGCACCAATGCCTGTACCCACAGTGATATACAGACAGCTCTCAAGACCTTGTGCAGCGCCCCAAGTTGCTTCTCCAAGTGCCGCACCATTCACATCCGTATCAAATGTCATCGGCACATCAAAATGCTCCTTGAGCTTGCCAATCACGTTATACTGTCCCCAATGTGGTTTTGGTGTTGTTGTGATATAGCCATATGTTGGGCTTCCTTCAATCGGATCAATCGGACCGAATGAACCTACACCCAGAGCTTCAATGCCTTTGCCTTCAAAAAATGAAATCACTTGAGCCATGGTCTCTTCCGGTGTTGTTGTTGGAAAACTTACGCGTTCCAGAACTTCTCCGTTCTCTGTGCCAATACCACATACAAATTTGGTTCCGCCTGCTTCAATTGCGCCTAAGATCGTCATGTTAGTCACACTCCCAAGTTAGTTTAAAAAAGGAATTCGGATTACTTTACTTGATGACACAATAATTACCCTGCTACTTGTTCTCCAGCTTGGACAACCGTTTCATTAACGTCTGCCTCCAGCTGTCTGACAGCGCAGGTATGGCCAGTAACGCCTGAATATCTTCCATATCTTCTTTCCCCTGATGCATAATTCGATTGGCTTCAAGAACCGTCATGGATGAAGGATCGGTGCTGATTCGTCGAAATATCGGTGAAGGCCGAACCTCCCCTTCTTGCAGTACACGAAAGTAAAAGCCGGTATGTCCACTCTCCTGAAAATAAACAGGCAACTCCTTATAGTCATACCTCGCACCCAGTTTGAAGCAAGGTTGTCTGGGCTGACTGACCTGTACTGTGGCTTCGCCCAACTCGTACACATCACCAATCCGGACATCTTCTTCGGCACAACCTTCAACTGTCAGATTTTCTCCACAAGCTCCCCAGTTCAGCTTGCGATCCATCAGCTGTTCCAGCACCGTATAACGACTGTAATCGTATACACAAACGGCTTTGTCAGGGCCGCCATGATGCACCAGATCCGCCTGCGCGTCCCCTGTCATTCCAGTGAATGACAGGAAAACCGCGTCGGATACAGGATGTTTCACAATGCCGCTCAGCACTTCACGCTTCTGCCCAGGGAGCGGCTGCGGCAACCCTACATTAATGGCCAGAACAGCTGTATTACCCTCCCCTGGCTTTCGATCAGATGTGAGTGTCATTTGCGTCATACCTCCCATTAATCACTTTCTTTTAACGCACAGAGCCGCCAAATACCAGTGTATTACTCAAGAGCCGGCCTGGAGAAGTCAGCATTTTGCCCCCGGCATACATACCCGAGGAAGCACCGCCATCCAGATTCATGGCCTGTTTGGCACCAAGCTTCTGCATCACCGCTGCCCACTCCTTGATTGTTGCTCCGGAAACGGTAGCCAGCATAACAGAACCGTCCGCCATAATCGCAATACCACTTCTGGCTCCAGAAGCATTAAGAATCTTGGCATCCTTGAAACCTTCGCTCGTCGGATTGACAGCTACCTTACCGTCTTTTACCAGACGTGGTCCTGCCCCAACAGCAGTCACTACATCTTGCCAAGGGATCTCTTTGCCTGCTGCGTTCGTATACTTATAATTCATTTCTACAGTTGAACCAACGGTGAAACGATCCGAAGAAGACTTTTGGTTGCCTGTAAAGACCAGTACCGAGCCATTCTTAGGAATCGCTACATTTGTATTGGGCACTTTTTTGGTCACGATACCTTTCTCCATGACAACCGCAGTGCCACCTTTGAACCCGACTGTGGCACCTCGTTCAGGCGTATACAGCATTGTTATGCTCGCGTTCGCTGAAGGTGTTCGATTAATAAAGGTGGCATACCAACTGCGTGATTTACCTTTTGTATCCGTTACTTTACCTGTCAAACTCACCTGAAGTGAATCCATGATCGCTGAGCCGTCTTCCTTAAATCCGATGGATGTTCCGTATCTTCCAATATGTATGACCTTACCATTTGCTATTAACATACCGTATGGATCTGGTGCTCCGTTATATGCTTCAAAAAATGCTCCGTTAATGGCTGCTTGCGCACCATAGGCTTTCACAATCGATGGCAATGTTGCCGTCTGGCCAACTTGCTTCTTCGCGAGTCCCACGGTAACCGGTGTTCCCTTTGGAATCGAAACGGTCTGTACGGTAAAATTACGTCCTGCTGCTTTTACTTTCTGTACTTTGGTGCTAATTGCTGCTTTGGCATCCACTGTCTGTGGTGCACTTACTGCTCCCGAAAGAATTACGGGCAAGGCCAGGACGAGGGCCATAGCCCCTGTCCACCACTTTTTGCCTGTTCGTACGTTCTGCATGTTGCTCACCCTATTGCCACTCCCATCCAAGAGCCAAGGCTCTTCATCTCAAGTTGTTCAAACTTGTCCATCACCATATCCGGATCAAGACGCAATTCACAGATATCCAGCGCACAGGCAACCGGAACAGCACAATGAATCTCTGCCAGTTTGCGGGACAGATGAAGCATGTCCAGATCATTCTCAATCTTGTTACGCACCGAAGGGGTCAGTTTATCCATGTTGCTCAGAATCCCTTCAATGGAGCCGTATTCCTGTACAAGCTTCAACGCTGTTTTCTCACCAATTCCCCGCACTCCAGGATAATTGTCGCTGGCATCTCCCATCAGACCCTTCATGTCAATCACTTGACGAGGTGTCAGTTGTTTCTCAGCCATGAGCGTTTCAGGGTTGTACACCATGTAGTTGCCATGGCCTTTTTTCATAATAATGATACTTGTGCGATCATTGATCAGTTGCAACATGTCGTGGTCACCCGTCAGTACCATAACATTCATATCTGTCTCTTCGGTATAATACTTCGCAAGCGTCCCGATACAATCGTCGGCTTCGAATCCTTGTGCACCTATATTCGGAATACCCAGGCTATCCATGACTTCACGAATCAGAGCAAACTGGGGAATCAGGTCGTCCGGAGCTTCGGCCCGGTTGCCTTTGTAGGCTGCATATTCTTCACCGCGGAACGTCTTACCGCCCATATCCCAACAACATACGACATGACTTGGCCCAAAAGTCTGAACCGCATCCCAGAAATAACGGATAAATCCGTAGACTGCGTTGGTAGGCAATCCTGCCTTTGTACGTCTGATATATCCGCTTGCAGATGTCGCATAAAAAGCACGGAACAACACCGCCATACCGTCTACCAGCAACAAAGTAGGTTCATTACGTTGATTCACTTGAATTTGTTCTCTCCTATCTAAATCTAGCATATAAAATACGAAACTAATTCTATCATTATAGCATAGTTCCGCCAACCATCGTTCAGCCAAAAAAGCCCTGAATTTTGAACAATTCAAGGCTGACATTCAGCGCATTTATGCGTTATTCCATTCCTGCTCGTACGTTTCTTCCTTGAATCCAACCGTCACCTTTTCTCCATCTGTAACGATCGGACGTTTGATGAGACGACCATTGGAAGCCAACAAACGAATCTGTTCATCAGCGGACATGCCGGGAAGCTTGTCCTTCAGTTGTTGTTCTTTGTACACTTCCCCACTCGTATTAAAGAACTTTTTCACTTCGAGTCCGCTCTGTTGGATGAGTTCTGTTAGTTCAGATTCGGATGGCGGTGAGTCAAAAATAGGGATTAACTCCAGCTCATGTCCTTGAGCTTCAAGCCATTTTACAGCTTTGCGGCATGTGCCGCATTTGGCATATTGATATACTTTTAAGTTACTCATGGTATGTGTTCCTCCAAATGCTCCGGTATCGACTTCTCGCTTCCCTTGGTTTGCTTCGCAAATCCAAAAGTCGCTCCAAATCGATACCATCGCCATGTAATTTTACTGACTTTTGCGAATGAGATCAAAACACATTCGCTATATTTTTTGGATCAAGACCTTAAAACTTTAAGGACTAAAGAGTCTACAACCATAATGATTAGCCTACGGCATGTTGTTCAGGTGCATTAAGCCCCCTCACATGGAATAGCCCACCAGCGTTGACCTCAACCAAGGCTTGCCGTACAGAAAGCTACGACACCTACTACACAGAGGGCGTATCTAAGGAAATCTAAGAGCCGCGTCGCAGCTTCCTACAATTCTTCTCTGGAAGCTGCCTCATCATTCAAACGCTTCTCCAGCGCAGCCATATCTGCTGGAAAAGGAGCCTCGAACGTTATGCGTTCCTGTAGAATGGGATGTTCGAACGTCAGCTCACAGGCATGCAAGGCCTGGCGTTCGATCCAGCTGTCCCGTTCATCCCGAACAGCTAAGGTCTGCTCATCGATCTCGTGCACAGGTAGTGTCTTGTACATTCGATCACCGATTAATGGACAACCGATGGACGTCATATGTACCCTGATCTGATGGGTTCTGCCACTTTCCAACTTGAGGCTTATCGCACTGGCGCTGCCCCCTGACCAACGTGTTACGGTTGTGTATAACGTTCTTGCAGCGTAGCCATCAGGTGTTACGATTCGGCGGTGTGGCTCTTCAGGATCACGATCGATCGGTCCGTCCACCGACCCTTGTTCCGGGACAGGACTGCTGTGCACAAGTGCAATATATTTCTTATCCACTGTTCCAGCGATCATCTGTTCAGAGACGTGCTGATGCACATAAGGGTTCTTGGCTATTGCGAGCACACCGGACGTTTCCTGATCAAGTCGATGAATCGGTCTAAACCGAAAGCGCTCGCCCTTGGTTTTCCAGTAATGAACAACGCCATTTGCCAAAGTACCCGTGTAATGTCCATGTGTCGGATGAACGATGATGCCCGCATCCTTGTTAACAATAAGCAAGTGCTCATCTTCATACAGAACGGTAAATGGAATAGGTTCAGGCAAAATATCATCCGATTCCTCTTGCTCCATCCGAACTTCAACGACATCACCCGCAGCTACCTTGACGCTAATATAAACGCGCTCTCCATTTAACATGACACCTTGTTCAGTCAGCTTAATTTTAGACAAAAGCTTACGCGACACCAGCAGCCGCCGCTGAAGCACGGTCTTCAGCAGCCAGCCATCTTCTTGTTCGGTCACCGTGTAGACAATTGGCGAATAATACTGGCTCATTCTTTACGGCGGAATACTTTTTTGCTCCGCACATATTCAATATCCGCCACCTGTTGTCTC
Organism: Paenibacillus sp. SRL342; assembly: GCF_984798905.1. NCBI lineage: Bacteria > Bacillati > Bacillota > Bacilli > Caryophanales > Paenibacillaceae > Paenibacillus > Paenibacillus sp. SRL342. Next base: position 1,955,667 of record NZ_OZ481790.1, on the reverse strand, counting down.
GCGTTGGCCGTCCGTGCAACCACGAAGAAATAATCAGACAGTCGGTTTAGATACCTCCGTACAGACGGATTAATATCTGTATGTTGTCCAAGTGTTACCGTTCGACGCTCTGCGCGACGACATACAGTACGGCACACATGAAGAGCAGAAGACAGCTGACTGCCACCAGGAATAATGAACCGTTCCACTTTTGGATTCTCTGCATCATACTGGTCAATCCATTGTTCCAGACGTGTGACCATCTCATCTCTCACCTTATATTTGGTTTCACTAATCTTCACAAAGGCCAGATCCGATCCACAATCAAACAGTTCCTGCTGAACTTCCAGCAGATGTTCACGCAGATCTTCAAATTCGCCTTGAGCAGAGTCAATAAGGCTGATCGCCTGGCCTACAAAACAGTTCAATTCATCAATCGTGCCATATGCCTCAACTCGGTCATCATCCTTGATGACGCGTCCACCGATGACCGAAGTCTGTCCTTCGTCACCTGTTCGTGTATATATGCCCATCGTTATCCCTCCAATTGGTAATATAATCATGAATACGAGAATGCCATTTTTTTCAGAAACCCGTCTATCGCTTTACACGTATATAAGAATTGGTGTGCTCTGCCGAGTATACGACAAATCGAAGCAAACCAAAAGTAAAGGAGACGATTATGCAAAACTGGATAACCGATTTCATGGAACAATACGGCTACATAGGCATTGCACTCATTATTGCTCTTGAGAACGTATTTCCCCCGATTCCATCCGAAATCATCCTGCCGTTTGGCGGATTCATGACCACCTATACCAGTCTCACTATTCCAGGAGTTATTATCGCCGCAACTATTGGCTCTGTCCTTGGTGCTGTGATCCTGTATGGTATTGGTCTACTCATTGACGTCGAACGCCTTGAGAAAATTGTGGAACGTTGGGGACATGTTCTGCGCATCAAAAAAGAGGATATTCACCGTGTCGATGCATGGTTTGACAAATATGGCATGTGGACCGTATTATTCTGCCGAATGGTTCCCCTCGTCCGTAGTCTTATCTCCATTCCCGCAGGCATGTCCAATATGAAATTTGGTTTATTCCTTCTCTTTACAACCATTGGTACATTGATCTGGAATGTCATTCTTGTCTGCGTTGGTGCTGCGCTTGGCGCATCATGGGAGAGCATTTTGCACTTTATGGACGTCTATTCCATTGTAGTGTACGTCATTCTGGCCATCATTGTCATCGGATGTATCATCTGGTGGATCAGACGTAGCAAAAAGCAGAAATAAAAAGGATAGCTCAATAAATAAAGCCTCCTCGCCACCAATTCGTGGTTAAGGAGGCTTCTTTATGTCACCCGTTTATGTCATCTCGCTATCGTTCATCTTCATTTCGCATGCCCTGACTTTTAAGATCGATAGCCAGACCAGATACCAGCATGTACATCTTTTCAGCATGTATCTGCAGCATCCGGTTCACCGAAGCCATTCTCGCTGTAAATATTCGTTCTTCCTCGGTAGGATGCAATGTACCATGCATTTCATTGGTAATCACAAGCAACTTCCCCTGATAAGACAATAAAGCATCAAGCAAAAGCTGTGTCTCTGAACGTTGATGATCCAGATCCTCTGTTGCCCTGAAACCGGCAGCCATCCAAGAGGTCAGACTGTCTACAATTACAATTCGCTGATCCGCCAAAAACAGATTGGATTCCCGATTAATCTGGGTGATCACCTCTGTCAGATGCTGACCGTTCCCGGCATGAATGGCACGATAATGAGCGGATGGCAATTCGGGAATAACGGGATCGTGATCACCAGTGGATAAATATACACCCTCCCGGCTAATTCCGGCTGCGTACTTGAGGGCAAACCGGGTTTTACCACTACCTATGCCGCCTGTGACCGTAATCAGCAATCCGCTTCCCTCCTTCCATAGCCATTCTGAATTTTCTTTACTCTGTCAGCGCCTTCAGCACTTTTTTGGATTCTTCGACATTGGAAGATGACACTGGAATGGTGGCGAACAAATTGCTCGCAGCATATTCTACATCTTTAAACATTTTCATATCTTCGAGTGGAATGCCGTAAAGATGTGATTCTTGCTTAAGATCTGAACCTGCATCTCCTTCACCCTTCTCTACCAATACTCCACCCTCAAATACACCCCGTTCAAACTTCTTGGGATCAAAAGTATCATCCAGCGGAACATTGGAGCCATTACTTCCGTATTGTTTCATGTCGGACTCAGGCAAAATGAAGATATCATGTCCTCCAGCCGCATATTCCACCATAATTTTCTGAACATCATACATTGCACTGGTAATCACTTCCACCTTGGGTTCCTCACCCAGTTTCTGTTGCAGATTAGCCTGTAACTGCTCTGAGATTACAGATGGATTTCCTTGGTTATCAATGATGAATATGGAAAAACCATCTTTACCTCCACAACCAGCAAGCAGAAAAACGATAGAAATGATTGCAGTAAGCCCCCAAAATCTCTTCATTCCAGTTCCCCCTTTAGTCTCCTATGTCCAATATATCACAATTGTTCCACGCAAAAAAATAACCTGGCTTATCGGAGGATCACCTTGCCTTTACACACAAAAAAAGAAGACCTTCTCAGGTCTCCCTTTCTAATTCAATTAATGAAACGTTTCAATCCAGCATAAACGTTATTTTCCTTTAATCGGGTTAGCCTTCATATATTCATTAATCTTTAAATCCAGCAAACTGCTGATTTCAATTACAATATCGGATGTGAATGATTTCTCTTCGAGGAAGATCTGTTCCATCTTGCGACGAAGCATATGAATTTCATCTTCCAAGGAAATGTCATGCAAAGATGCGTTATCGGGTTTCACCGACCATCGGTCGCCATGATCGCCTTCTGCCAGATAGTGCCCACGATTCGTCGGTAAATCATATTCAACACAAAACAAAGCTAACCCCTCCTTGGAAAAATGGTTTCCAAATTTATGAAAACTTATTTCAAATTGAAATTATATCACATTATTTTGTAAAAGAAAGTTATTTTTTTCCAATATAACCATGTCACATTTGTAAAAAGATTCTATTTTAGTATTAACCCTCTTTTTGCAGTTTGTAAACAAAGTTTCCGATTCGTTCCAAAGCTTCATTTAATTGGGTTACGGAAGTAGCATAAGAGCAACGCAAGAAGCCTTCTCCCTGAGGACCAAAAACATTGCCCGGAACAGCAGCCACTTTATTCTCCGTTAACAATCGTTCAGCAAACAGGTCGGAACTCATACCCGTCTTTTGAATGCTCGGGAATGCATAGAATGCTCCCTGAGGTTCGTGACAATCAAGTCCAATATCCCTGAATCCCTGCACAATTAAACGTCTACGCTGATTATACGATTCTACCATCCGATCTTTCTCACCCAAACCATTCGTCAACGCCTCAAGTGCAGCAACCTGACCCATGGCCGGCGCACACATTACCGTATACTGATGGATTTTGAGCATGGCTGCAATAAGCTCAGGATGACCACACATGTACCCAATCCGCCAACCTGTCATTGCAAAAGCCTTTGAAAATCCGCTTACGAGAATGGTCCGCTCCTTCATGTCAGGGATAGCTGCAAAGCTAACATGTTTTTGCGTATACGTCAATTCAGCGTAAATTTCATCCGCGATAACAATCAGATCATGCTTTTTAATCACTTCAGCAATAGGCAGCCACTCTTCATACGTCATGATGGCTCCAGTGGGATTACTCGGATAACACAGAATAACCACTTTCGACTTCGGTGTGATGCCAGCTTCAAGTGCTTCGGCAGTTAACTTAAACTGATCTTTCGCGTAGGTTTCAACACCAACCGGTATACCGCCACCGATTGAAGCGATTGGTGAATAAGCCACGTACGAGGGTTCAGGAATGAGAATCTCGTCGCCAGGTACGATTAATGCTCGCAAAGCCAAGTCAATCGCTTCACTGCCACCCACGGTAACAATAATCTCATCCTTGGGATCGTATTTGGTATCAAACTGCGTATCCAGATATTCACTGATGGCTTCTCTCAACTTCGGCATACCTGCGTTGGATGTGTAGCTGGTCATGCCTCTTTCCAGCGAGTATACACAAGCTTCACGCATATGCCAAGGGGTAACAAAATCAGGCTCACCCACACCCAATGTGATAATATCCTTGTTGTCTCCAACCAGATCAAAAAATTTACGAATTCCGGATGGAGGTATCTGCTGCACGAGAGGTGCCAGATATGATGTCATTTTCTTGTTGTTCCCGGTTGTCTGTTCATTCACTATCATGACACATCTTCCTTTACGGCGAGATCATGAGACGGTTGTCTTCCTGATGGTCTTCAAAAATAATCCCGTCCTGCTTATATTTTTTAAGAATAAAATTCGTTTTGGTTGAAAGTACAGAGTCTATCGGAGACAGTTTCTCCGACACAAAATTAGCGACTTCACGCAGGTTGCCACCTTCCACTTCAACGAGCAGATCGTATGCACCGGACATGAGATATACGGACTTCACTTGCGGATAGAGATAAATACGTTCGGCAATCCCTTCAAAACCACGTCCACGCTCCGGCGTGATCTGCACCTCAATCAGGGCCGTTACTTTCTCATCATCTATTTTGCTCCAGTTCACGACGGTTGCGTATTTTACGATGACGTGGTCTTGTTCTAGCTGTGCCACGGCGTTTTTAATCTTGTCTTCCGACTCCCCCAGCAGCGTCGACAGCAGTGCGGGAGTCCTTCTCGCGTCTTCCTTTAGCAGATCCAGAACTTTTAATTGCAGATCGTTCAAATCTTTCATGGTTTTCCCTCCAGCATCATCCAGGTTCCTGAAAATGAATTAATACTTATATTACATGAATTTGACGTTGATGCATAGACAAAAGACCGCCTGCCCTGAATTCAGGCAAGCGGTGGTATGGTCCAGTAACGTTAGGTGCTTCAAACCTCTTTTGCAAAGGTTACATGTAATAAGGGTTACCGTAATTCGGTTGATGCTGAGGCACATTAGGAGCTTGGTTGTATGAACTGTTCTGCGTGTTCTTTTCTTGAATGAATTGCTGACACTTCTGTTGGGTCTGGTGTGCGGACTGGATTTGTTTGTCCACATCCTGACGAAGTGCTTTGGATGAAGCGGAATACATGTTGTTTTGTTGCATCAGGTTGAACAGTTCACCTTGCAGTCTTAATGTATCGTTCGTTAAATCATTGAACATTCTACGGGTCGTGGGGCAAGAAGATTCAGTAGTTGCCGTTGTATATTCACGTGAAGTTCGTCTTAAATCTGCAAGAATCGACTTCAACAAATCTTGCTCTTGCATAAAATTCCCACCAGATGACAAAGATTGAGTGTACACGTATTTTCCTCCTATGCTTTGAAATAACTTGTCATGTTTTGAGCTTTACTGTGATTGCGCCGGAGCAAGAGATTGATGTTGCTGTAACGCATTGACAAGCGTGTTCAGATGCTGTTCATGTGAGCGAACATAATGATTCAGCGCCTGTTGAATTTGCGGATTATGTGTGATGGAGGCTGTAGCTGCACATTGTTTGATTAACATTTCCTCATTGGAAATTGAATCCGCAATATAGTTCAGTTCCTTGGGGCTCAGTGCTTGCATTTGTGAGTTTTGCATGTATGTCTGACCTCCTTAATCTAAAGTTATTGCGAATTTATTGTTACCTTAACCTGAAAAAGTATACTTCAACTATATTCAACAGAGGTGATCAATTATGGAACTTATTAACGGAAAAACATTTTGGCCAACTACCTTTGCTTCTCCTCCCCATTATCCTGTTTTGCAAGAAAACCTGTCCTGTGATTGTCTAATCATCGGTGGTGGAATGGGAGGCGCGTTGTCTGCCAAGCTTTTGACGGATCAGGGGATTGACACCGTTGTTATTGACAAAAGAGATATCGGTCATGGCAGCAGCATGGCTAATACGGGCCTGCTCCAATATACGAATGACAAAACGCTCACCTCTTGTATCCAGACATTTGGGGAAGAAACCGGTGTTCGATTCTACGAATTATGCCGTGATGCCATGCAACATCTCGAAAAAATTTCATCGAAGCTTGAGATTGATCCTTGGTTTGTGCCTCGCACAAGTCTGTATTGCGCCAGTCACGAGGAAGATGTACCGTTGCTGGAGGAAGAATATCGTAACCTGAAACATTATGGATTTGATGTAGAGCTGTGGGATCAGGAAAAAATCAGTGCAGTGTTCCCGTTCAGCAAACGTGCTGCACTATACACAAGCGGAGATGCTGAGGTTAATCCATTTCGTTTGGTTCACTCACTATTCCATTCAGCCTCACGTCAAGGAGCAAGAGTCTACGCTCATAGTGAATTAACCCATTGTGATTATGATGAAAATGGCTTCCTATGTTACACACCTCATGGCACTGTACGTGCCAAACATGTTATTTTCTCAACAGGCTATGAAACACAAGAAATTAAAAAGGACAGAGGCGCATACCTTCAAAGCACATATGCTATCGCTACCAAGCCACTACAGGATCTGAGCAGCTGGCATAAGCGAAGCTTGATATGGGAGACCGAACGACCTTATCTATATATGCGCACAACTCCAGACGGAAGAATTATTGCTGGTGGACTTGATGAGAATCGTCCTCGAGAAGAACAACGGGCGATCAAGGCGATTCATAAAGGTGAGATTTTGTTACAGAAGATTGCCGAGTATTTCCCATTACCTGATCTCGAAGTTGATTACGCTTGGGAAGCTGTTTTTGGAAGCACCCATGATGGTCTTCCGCTAATCGGTCCACACCCAGACTATCCGAATTCGTACTTTGTTGAAGGGTATGGAGGCAACGGTACCGTGTACAGTATGATTGCCGCCTCTCTCATTGTGGATGCCATTACGGGCAAGCAGAACCCTGACATGGATCTATTCTCACTTACACGTACAAGTAAACCATCTCCTGTATAACCACCAACTGAACCAATACAACGACAAACAGGGTTACAGCACACGGAAAGTTCTCTTTTCCCGCCGCTGTACCCTGTTTATATATTTGAAAGTTGCTAAGCCGAGGGGTCTTGCCCTTCCGTTCGATTCAATAACTTGCGCATAAAGATCCATCCAATTAGCGGAAAAGCACCCAGAACGATAATAAGCCAGGTTAACATGCGCAGGGACGGACTATTCATGACCGTTATAATAAATATGATCAACCCAAAAAGTCGGCCAACCATCAGACATAACTCCCTCAATACGACAAGTTCAACCCTTTTCTCCACATTTTCGCCAGTCGTGCCCATCATGTCGAATCCCGCTGATATCATAGGTAAAATATACAATGGCATCGCAACTGCACTTCCGATCCCCATGATTAACAGCGTAACATAGGTCACTTTCCACAGAAGAGGAATCAGCACAATCAGCAGAATCAGAGCTCCGATGAACATGCCTCTGGATCTATACTGTGGTTTGGACCATTTCCCTACTGCCCAATAACTTATTAATGCCACGGCAGAAGTGATGAGTGAGAACTGTCCCAACTTATACTCCTGTGCAGTGGCCACGTATACAAGCAGTGCAATCAGAAAGGCAAAGACCCCTTCACGCGCACCCTGAGCGAACAAACCCAAAGCCAAGGTCCTCCAGGGACTATCCGGTTTGGATATCTGTATCCAAGGCTCGGACCAGCGGTATGTTCCACTTACCTTTCTCTTTTTCAGAAAAAAACTAAAGACTACCGCGATAACATAAATGACGAGTGATACCGTAAATATGAGTCGATATCCTGTATTGTCTGTCATACGAGTAATAATCAGACCAGAGAACCATGGGCCTATAATTCCGGTCATCGAGCCAAGTAATCCAACCCAGCCATTGAATAGATCCCTGTTTTCCCGATCTGTTATTTCAAAATACACAACATTAAATGCGATCCAGAACAGCCCCAGGGAACAACCCAGTAGTATACCCAGAGGCCATATCCAGTCTACAGCTTTGGAACCAGCCCAGAGGACTATCATATAAAATATGCCGGACAGCGCAGTACCTAATCGTAGTGCACTCATTTTATTGTGTTCCTTGACCCATTTGCCAGCAAGCCAGAATGTCAGTCCAATGGCAAGTTGCTGGCTGAGAGTGAACCACCCCAACATGGCATAATCCGGACGGCTTTTCCACAGAAACACATTCAAAAAGGTTCCCGACAACGCTCCGGCTAACGCAAACAATCCATTCACGCCCAAAAGCAGAATGGATTGTCGGCCTAAAGTAATCTTCATCTGCTCCTCCTTCATCCACCTGAAGTGAACTGTGTACAGGTAGGTCTTAGGGTTAACGTGCCCCAACCAAGAGGAAAACATGATGAATCTTCAGGATTGCTATGAAATTGGTTTGAATCTCCTAAATGTTTATTCCTGCGTACTCAGATTTTTAATCAGACGCAGACGATCTTCCTCAGACAGACTGTATTGAACTTGGAAACATCCCGAGCATACATAGGTCAATACCTTAAACGGTGGTGACAATAGTGACCCTGCGCCTGAAGCTGCGTTAGCAACTGGAGTAAAGTTATCCTGCGTTGCAGCTTGAGTACCAGCAAGAATCATGAATTCCCGACAATTCGGGCACTCCGGTACTTCTTCCTGATGATCAAGTTGCTTCTGGACACCTTGTTCATATTGAATCAGGTCATTACCTTCATCCGCGTATTTGGTTAACGTTCGCAACTCCGGCAATTTGAGCTCAACTTCATCCCCCCACAGATCTGAAAGATCCGTAGTCTGTTTATCATCGTTTGCATGATCCACATCATAAATGTCGTCTTCAGCTTCATCTTGCTCTTCATCTCCGATGTCAATGTTGAGCGTACGATATCCCTTCAATTCATTGTGGCAATATGGACACTCTTCTTCAGGACCGAGTTCCTCATCCCATACAATCTCCGTGTGACACCAAGGGCATACTGTTGTCTCCATATTAAATCAACCTTTCTCTTTCAAATCATCATGTATTCATCACATAGATCACACCGATGGCAAAAAACACAATTGATGCCGCAAACAGAATCCGTATCAATATCTTCATGACCGGTCCCCCTAGATAATACTCGCGCCAATAACAAACGACAATGAAACGGAAATAACCATGGATATCAATCCAACAGCTCGGTTGTCCGCTGCGATCTCCTTATCAATGGAGAACACGGGTGTCAGGAATTCGAACAAAAAATAGGCAACGAGCAGAAGGAAGAACCCAACAAACGACCACGTCATGGCTTCATACACCGAAGATTTAGCCTGTATGCAGAAACGCAGTACGTTGCATATCCCGAAGATCTTACCTCCTGTAGCCATCGCAACGGCCACATTGCCCTTTTTGATCTCCGTCCAGCATTTATACTTGGTCACCAGTTCGAAGCAAGCCAGAAATACAAGCAGCTCCATAATCGCTACCGAGAAAAAACCGAGTACCATCCCCAAGGGATGAGACAGCAATTGGTCAATGCTTTCTATCACGCACCGTTCCCCTCTCCCCATCTGCGACCTTCAAGAATAAGGTCACAGAATATCATTGATTCATGGACCGGCTATTCCAATTCTGCGACGGTCACACCGTTCCCGCCTTCTCCGTAATTGCCCAGCCGGTAGCTTTTAATATGTTTATGCTTACGCAGGTAATCCTGAATACCGGAACGTAAAATCCCCGTACCTTTACCGTGAATAATATAAACTTGGCCCAGGTTGGCAAGGAAAGCTTCATCAATGAATCGATCTGTCTCCATCAGGGCTTCTTCCAGGTTGGTACCACGCAGATCCAATTCACTTTTCACATTGTCATCACGTGTGCGTTTCATACCCGTTACCGGTTTTTGTTTCGGTTTGGCTGCAGGAGCCGATTGCTGCAGTTCCAGGTCATCCAGGGATACTTTCATTTTCATAATCCCCAGTTGTACCATAGCGTCTTTGCTGCCCGACATCTCTACAACATGGCCTTTTTGATTCAAACTGTAGACAAGCACTTCATCACCAGGACCGATGGCACGAGTCTTCGGCGCGGTTGCCGTCTTCTTGACCGTTTTTCTGCGTTTCTCCGGTTCCGCCTCGTCCAGCTGTTTGCGGGCAGCAATGAGTTTGTGCTCCTTCACGGAAGCACCTTCTTCCATAGCCAACAGGCGAAGATCGGCTATAATCTTCTCCGCTTCCGCACGAGCCTTGTCCACAATGCTGCGTGCATCTTCTTCTGCTTTTTCAATCCGGCGATCACGCTGCTGTTCCAGCTTCTCCAGTTCGGTCTGATGACGACTGCGTAATTTCTCCATATCCTGGCGCAAGCTCTCTGCCTTCTCACGCTCTTGTTCAGCCGTAAGACGGTTCTCTTCAAGAGAAGCAATCATGTGCTCAATCCGTTGATCCTCTTCCTTCACTTCGCCACGAGCGTAGTCGAGAATGTAACCCGGCAGTCCCAGTCGCTCTGCAATGGCAAATGCATTACTTCGTCCAGGTACACCCACCAGAAGGCGATAGGTTGGACTCAGTGTGTTGATATCAAATTCCATGCTGGCATTAATGACACCTTTACGCTCATATGCGTATGCTTTCAGTTCACTGTAGTGGGTAGTTGCAACCATGCGACATCCCGTCCGGTGCATATGCTCCAGCATGGAGATCGCCAGTGCGGAACCTTCAGCAGGGTCTGTCCCTGCTCCAAGTTCATCGAGCAACACCAAACTTTTCGGCGTCATGTTTTTCAGAATGCGAATGATGTTGGTCATATGACTGGAGAAAGTACTCAGATTCTGCTCGATACTCTGCTCGTCCCCAATGTCTGCATAGATCGCATCAAATACACATAACTGACTGCCATCCTCAGCCGGAACAAATAAACCGGACATTGCCATCAGGCTCAGCAATCCAATCGTTTTGAGCGTTACCGTCTTACCACCCGTATTCGGACCTGTCACGATAATGGATGTGTAATCATTGCCCAGCTCTATGTCGATTGGAACCACATTTTCGATCGCAATCAGTGGATGACGGCCTTTCTTAAGCTTCAGGAACCCGCGGTCATTCATGCGAGGCAATGTTGCTTTTAGTTCTCGAGCGAGACGTGCTTTGGCAAAGATAAAATCAAGTGATCCCAGCAAGTCGACATCATACAACAGCCACTCTCCCTGCTCACTGACAAGTGCCGTCAATTTCTGCAAAATAATTTCTATTTCGCGTTCTTCCCGAATCCGGGTTTCACGTAATTTGTTGTTCATGGCAACAATGGATTCCGGCTCAATGAACAATGTCGCACCCGAACCGGATTGATCATGCACAATCCCGCCAAAGTACGAACGATATTCAGCTTTCACCGGGATTACAAAACGGTCTCCTCTGATGGTGATGAGCTGATCCTGAAGCATCTTGGATACGGTAGAGGATCGTATCATGGAATCCAGTTTTTCGCGAATCCGTGCTTCTCCGCCTCGCAGCTCACGACGAATCTGCGCCAACGTTACGCTTGCACTGTCGGCAACCTCTGCATTATCGTCAATACAGATTTTGATGGCATCCTCAAGCGTTTTTTGCTCTGACAGTTGATCACTGATATAGAACAATGATTCGATGGGTTCATCTTCATGCAAAGTACCAATCTGACGTTTCAATCGCCGCGCCGCAAAGGTTGTATTGGATATTCCCAAAAGTTCGTGAGGGTTAAGTGTGCCTCCAATTTCAGCACGTTTGATGGAAGCCGTAATATCTACAATTCCCCCAAACGACGGCGAGCCTTTCAGGCGATCAAATGTGAAGGCTTCATCGGTTTGCTGCAACAAGCGCTTCACTTCTTCAAGTTCACTGCTTGGTTCAAGTTGCTCCGCTTTCTTTTTTCCCATGGTCGTCTGAGCAAAGCTAAGCAATGTATTTAAAATTTTGCGATATTCCAGTGTGTGTAAAATTTTCGTGTCCAAGTGTACAACTCCTTCCAAACTATTATCTGTATTATAACGAAAGAAACTTTCTTACGCTATTTAACGAATCCTTCCACACATAACTTCAACCATAGCACCACAAACTACAGGTGTCAGGATTGTGCAACCTCTCCATCCCCCTGGAGTTGCCCTGCTCAGTTCAATCCGAATAAAAGGAGGTAAACACCATGAATTTCCTGGGACATGTCGTGCGATTTATCATCGCTGCAATTGTATTAATGGTGGTCAGCTGGATCGTTCCCGGATTCGCCGTTGGTGGCTTCTGGAGCGCCCTGTTGCTTGCTCTCGTCATTGCCCTGCTCGGCTGGATCGTTGAAGGTATCTTCGGCAAAAGGGTCAACCCGTTTGGTCGCGGTATTGTCGGATTTATCGTAAGCGCACTGGTGATTTGGCTTGGTCAATATGTTGTAGATCATGTTGAAGTCAGCCTGCTCGGTGCCATTCTCGCTGCGCTGGTTATCGGGATTATCGATCTCTTCATCCCGGTATCCACCCCTTTTGATGCCGGACGAAGCTCCAAAAGTTAATCTCCACTTCACCTTAACGCCCCCATGAATTCTCCTAAACCTCTGAAGGCCCTAGGCCGGAAGGGGTTTATTTCATTCGGGCAGTACGCATGCTCTGCCGTACACGTACAATTTTCAAAAAAACGACATACGCAGCGTGTACAGGCATCCACATATTGCGGTATGATGACTGGAGCAATCATTCAAATTTTATCCATATCACGCTTTAAGGAGGCACATAATGAAGAAAGGCATAACATGGCTCACTGCCTGTATGTTAATTCTGGTCCTCACTGCATGTGGAGGAGCGAATCCGTCCGCAGACTCTGACAGCAACGGGTCGGATGCTGGCGTTACAGCCAGTGAAGAACTGGTCATCAAGGCAAGCAACTACAAATTTGATCAACCCGAGTACCATCTTAAAAAAGGTGTCCCGGTTAAGATTGTTTATGAAAATGTGAACGGAAACCACGGTATTCTTGTGCCTGAGCTGAATCTTACGCTCGACACCAGAAATAGTTCCAAAGTGATCACCCCGGACAAAGTCGGTGAATTTGAAATGTCCTGTTCGGTCTTCTGTGGTTCCGGACACAGCAGCATGATCTCCAAAATTATCGTTGAAGAATAGTATTCAAGACAAGGAGCCCCCGCAGCGACGGGAGCTCCTTCTTTAGTATAACAAATTGTACCAGAGTGCGTTGCACACGAGCCAGTTCTGCTACAATCAATCCGCTAGGTCTGGTCCTGTTCAATCAATTCAATCCATTCGTTATATTCCGTCTGCAATTTCGTATATTCATCATGCAACTGACGATATTCCGTGTTCAGCTGCTCAGCCTTCTCCTGCTCCATTTCACGTTCAACCTGTAACAATCGTAATTGGTTGGCCGCTAGTTCGTAACGCTCCCCCATCTCAAGCAGTTCAGTTTCCATGATCTCTTTCTCTTGGGTCGCTTCTGCACGTAACTTGTCCAGCTGCTGTCGTTCTTGCTCCAGCCCCTCCAGCAACTCACTACTTGCCGCACTTTCTCTCTTCCAAACCGTTAGTTCATTCTCAAGTGCAGCCCAGCGCTCCTGCCAGGATTGTTCCTGAGCCGCCCATTCGTCTGCACGGCGTTGCCACACCTGGTTGTTCTGCTCTGCTTGTTCAACGCTTGAGCGAAGTTCTTCTTCACGTCTTGTCAACTGCTCCAGACGGGATGCCAACTCGGTCTGTTTGGCTGACAGTTCTTCGTGTTTGATCTGCCACTCCAATGCTTCTTCCTCAGTCTGGGCTAGCCGGCTCTCTTGCTCCGAGTAGCGCTCGGAAAGTTTCGCTGAAGACTGTCTCGCTTCTTCAAGTGCGCTCACAATCTCTTGTTTCTCTTTGCTCAATTCATCCAGCTTGGAACTGTAATTCTCTTCCCGTTGTAACGCATCACTGTAATCATTACGGATTTGTTTATAGTTATCCTGAAGTCGGTTCAGCTCTTCCCGAACAACATTTAGCTCAACTTCAAGCTGATTGCGTTTCTCTTCCAAAAGCTCTGCATCCTTCTGGTATTGCACAGCTTCTTCATGGTTGAAACGAGATTCTTCCTTCACCACGGACAATTCGTCATGGAGGGATTGCACACCAGATTCCAACGTTTCATTTTGTTCAGCAACTTCAAGAATCTGATTCTCCAGGTCTCCGATCTCAGCCAATCGCTGCTCAGCAAGGTTCTTCCAGGACTGCTCACGTTCCGTAAGCGTACCGATCTCATTCTGCAATGTACGCACCGCAGCATGAGCCTGTTCAAGCACTTTTTGCAGTCTGCGCTGTTCCTCTTCCGACTTCACTTCAGCCTCACGAAGCTTTTGGGCTTCCTGTTCAAGCTGTGCATGTTGCTCCTGAAGTTTGCGCAGCTGTGCTGTGAGAGAGGTTTCTCTATCCACAGTTTCATTATACTTCTGCTTCCATTGTTCCTGTGAATCACGGGATTGCTGGGCAGCCTGTTCCGTCTCACGCAGAAGCTCCTGCAACTGGGAACGGTCCTCTTTCAACTGCTCCAGTTGTTGTTCCAGTTCCGTAATTCGGCGAGTCTGAACTTCCTGCTCTTGTTTACGGACCCCATGCTCATGACGTAACGATTCCAATTGACCACGCTCGTGCTGAAGCTGCTGTTCTTGCTCTGCAACCATGTCCTGTGCACTGATGAGCTGGGTCATTACTTCTTCTAATTGCTCTTCGACATCTAATAGTCGAGCCTCCGCCTGTTTACGTTGTTCCTCAAGTTGCTGTTTGAGCTTGCCCTGTTCTTCTTGCAACAAGGCCTCTGCCGCCGCTTCGGCTTCTTTCGCCTGGGACGCTGCTGCTTCCTTGGCTTGCTGTAATTGCTCCTCGAGGGCTGCTTCTTTCTCCATCCATTCGAGTTCCAACTGCTCGGATAACGCCTTGAACTCCGCATTCAACTGATTTATCTCAGTCAGGCGCTGCTGCTCCGCTTGTTCCTGCAAGTCAGCCCGTTCCCGATTCGCCTGAGCCGTGAGCTCTTGTGTCTGTTGCAACGCTTTTTCTTCAGCCTGTTGAAGACGAAGTTCCATTTGTTGCTGAAGTTCCTTATATTGCAGCGTTGCTTCTTCCTGAGCTTTCTTCAGATTGCTCTCTGCCTGCTCCAACTCGGACAAAATGGCCGACTCGGCTTCTTCCTTGGCTGTCTGAACCTGCTGCGCAGCCTTGGCTTCAATCTGCTGACGTTCTGCAACGGCACGGCTTTCGACTTCTTTTAATTGAGCTGCAGTCTTGTCCTGCAGCTCTTTATATTGTGCCGCAGCTTTGGCCTGCGCCTGCTGCAATTCGGCTGCAGAACGGTTCTGAGCTTCTTTGAGCTGGGAAGCAGCCTGTACCTGTGCATTTTTAAGCTGGTTAGCCGCTTTCTCTTCCATTTCCTTCAGCTGTTTCGTTCCCTTGGCTTCTGCTTCCTTCAGTTGTGCCGTCGCTTGCGCCTGCAATTTCTGCACTCGCTCCGTTGCTTGAGCGCGTTCTTGCTCCAACAGCGTATTCAACTTGGCTATCTCTGAATTTTTGTCCGATTCGGACTTTTGCAACGCCTGCTCGGCTTCAATCTTCAGCTTTTGCAAATCAGCAAGAGCCTGGTCACGCCGTTCCAATTCTTGTTGATGTTCATTTTGTATGGCGTTCAACCGATTCAATTCGTTTCTCAGTTCTGTACGTTCTCCAGTGAGCATCTTCAGTTCATTACGGATTTCCTGAGTCTGAAGAGACTGTTCAGCCATATGTACAGCCGCCAGTACCGCAATACGCGGAGTATCCAGACGGGAATTTTGCTTGGAGATTGCGCCCATACGCTCATCTACCAGGTTAGCTACTTGTTTCATATAGTCGGCACTGCTACCAACCAGTTTATAGGAAGTCCCGTAGATCTCTACGGTGACGCGTGTACGATCAGGTGTAGTCACAGTTGTGCCCTCCTTCAAGTCTGTATGTTGATTCTAAGCTGTAATCACAAAAAAGTCACATCGATCCTCTAATGCTAAGGATTCGATGTGACTTCAAACAATTCCTGCTAATCTTTGTTCAAAAAATCTTCTTTTGTCCTATTTACGCAATTCCGCTCCGAATTGCTCTTCCAGACGAGCCACTACACGGGCATGAACTTCAGTAACTTCCTCATCGGTGAGTGTACGTTCACGATTCCGGTATACCAGTGCCATCGCCACGCTCTTCTTGTTTTCACCCAGTTTACTGCCAGTAAACACATCGAATACCTGTACGTTTTGTAACAATTCACCCGCCGATTCACGAATGGCGCGCAGCATATCTCCAGCTTCAACATCCTCATTCACAACAACCGCGATATCACGTTCCATGGCTGGGAAACGTGGAAGCTCACGATAACGAATGTCAGCGTCTGCTTCGCTGTAGATCGATTCAAGTGCAATCTCTGCGATGTATACATCATTCAGATCATACTGCTGTTGCAGTTCCGGATGCAATTGACCCAATGTACCGATCAATGTGCCTTCCCCGCCATCCTTACCTTCCAGGTAAACCGATGCGGAACGTCCCGGATGGAATCCTTCAGGGCTGTTTGCTACCAAGCGAATGCGTTGTTCAAGCCCCACATAGGCGAACAGATGCTCAAGCGCACCTTTCAGATCGAAGAAGTCTACTTTCTCCGCTCCAACATTCCACTGCTGGCTTGCACGATTTCCGGTGAGAAGCAGCCCCAGTACTGGGATTTCATGTGGTTGCTTGGTCAACTGATCTTCTTCGGTGAAGAACACATTGCCCACTTCAAATACAGCCAGTGAATCCTGTTTACGGTTCATGTTATACACCGCTGCATCCAGCATTTGCGGCAAAATACTCGTACGAAGCACACTGCGGTCCTCACTCATAGGCATCGCGAGTTTCACAGCATTACTGCCTTGTGTCAATGCCGGGAACAATGTCGCTTTATCCGGGTGTACAAAGGAGTAACTGATCATTTCCTGCCAGCCACTGCCTGAGAGCAATCCACGAATCGTGCGACGCATCGCTTGAGAGCGTGTATATGCTCCCGGTGTCGTCGGTCCTTCAATCCATGTGGTCGGAATGTTGTCATATCCGTACAGGCGTGCAATCTCTTCAAACAAGTCTACATCAAGCGTAATATCCCCTCTGCGTGTTGGCACTTCCACATCCAGCAATCCTTGATCAGCATCACCACATGCAAAGTGCAAACGAGCGAAGATGGTTTTTACCTCAAGCAAAGACAGATCGGTTCCCAGATAACGATTCAGTCTGTCCAGCGACAATTGAATCACACGTTTCTCCGCAGCTTCTGCTCCAGCTTCCACGATTCCCTGATGCACTTCACCTTCAGCATAACGCTGAATTAGTTCAGCCGCACGATCCAAAGCTGTAATGACTGCACCCGGATCTACTTCCTTCTCAAAACGCATGCTTGCTTCGGAACGCAGCCCCAGTTGGCGCGACGTTTTCCGAACGGTTCCGCCGTCGAACTTGGCGGACTCCAGCAACAGATTCACCGTGCCCTCCGATACCTCGGAATTCTCGCCACCCATAACCCCAGCGATGGCTACAGGTTTCACGCCGTCCGTGATGAGCAACATGTGCGGCTCCAGCTTGCGCTCCTGTCCATCCAGTGTAACAATCGTTTCGCCTTCTTTAGCCATCCGCACTTCAATATGGCCCTTTTCCAGCTTATCCGCATCGAATGCATGTAGCGGTTGACCGTATTCCAGCATGACATAGTTCGTGATATCAACGATGTTATTGATTGGGCGAACACCTGCCGCCATGAGACGGTTTTGCATCCACAGCGGGGAAGCACCCAGCTTAATGCCGGTTACATAACGAGCTGCATAGTGACTGCATTGCTCCTGTGCCTTAATCTCTACAGAGATATGATTCGCGGCTGCATCACCAATTTCAACCAGTTGGTCTTTGGGACTTGGCAGCTTCACTTCACGACCCAGAATGGCACCCACTTCATAAGCCGCACCACGCATGCTGAGACAGTCGGAACGGTTCGGTGTCAGGTCCAGTTCAAGCACATGATCGTCAAGACCAAGAACCTGACTAATTGGCGTGCCAACCTCTGTTTGTTCTGGCAGAACGAGAATACCTTCCTGCTGATCTTTGGGCAACAATTTATCGTTCATGCCCAGCTCTTTGGCGGAACAGATCATGCCAAGGGAGACAACACCGCGCAGTTTGGCTTTTTTGATATCCAATCCACCAGGGAGCTTCGCTCCAACCAGGGCTACGACTACTTTTTGGCCTGCATCCACATTTTTTGCACCACACACGATCTGCAGATCTTCTTCCTGGCCAGCATCAATGACACATACATTCAGTTTGTCTGCATCGGGGTGTTTCTCCTTGCTCTTCACATAACCTACAACAACTTTATTCACGCCCTTGTTGCGGTTCTCCACTACATCAATTTCGACACCCGCACGGGTGATTTTCTCAGCCAATTCCTGTGGCGTCACACCTTCAAGGGAAATATAATCAGACAGCCAATCTGTCGATACTCTCATGGACGTTCACTTCCTTCATCTATAAATTGGTGTTCCCGGTTCATTCGCTTGCTCTATATGGTTAATCTTTCTTGACTTAAAGTTACAGCCGCCCAAATTGCTTCAGGAAGGTCAGATCACTATTGTAGAAGTGACGGATATCATCGACACCATACTTCAGCATCGCGATACGCTCTACGCCCATACCAAATGCAAAACCACTGTATTTCTCCGGATCATAACCACCCATTTCCAGTACTTTGGGGTGAACCATACCGCCGCCCAAAATTTCAAGCCAGCCTGTTTGCTTACATACCCGACAGCCACTGCCGCCACATTGTACACAAGTTACATCCACTTCCGCACTTGGCTCTGTGAACGGGAAGAAACTTGGACGCAGACGAATTTCCGTGTGGGAACCGAACATTTCGCGCACGAATTGCAGCAGGGTTCCTTTCAGATCGCTCATACGAATGTTTTCGCTGATGACCAATCCTTCAACCTGGTTGAATTGGAAAGAGTGCGTCGCATCGTCGTCATCACGGCGGTATACTTTACCTGGGCAGATGACTTTGACAGGCACTTCGCCCTTCATGCTCTGCATGGTACGTACTTGAACCGGAGATGTATGGGTACGCATCAACAAGTCTTCGGTAACATAGAAGGAATCCTGCATATCGCGCGCCGGGTGATTCTTCGGCAGATTCAATGCTTCAAAGTTGTAATAATCCATTTCGACTTCAGGACCTTCCGCAACGCGGTATCCCATACCGATGAAAATATCTTCGATCTCCTGTACCACTTTGGTCAGTGGATGCAGTCCGCCTTGACGTCCACGACGTCCTGGCAGAGTCACATCAATTTTCTCGGATTGCAGACGCTTCGCCGTCTCTTCCTTCTGGAACTGATCCTGCTTGCTGTCGATGACTTCCTCAATGGCAGCCCGAACATCATTGGCTACTTGACCAATAACTGGACGTTCCTCCGCACTAAGCGCACCCATACCACGCAAAATCTCAGTTAATGCACCCTTTTTTCCCAAATACTTTACACGCAGATCACCGAGCGTCTGCGGATCATTCACACCAGACAACTGCTCCAGCGCTTCGATCTTCAATGCCTCTAAACGTTCTTTCATGTGTAATTGCCCCCTTTTTGTGGTGTTTTTGCAACAAAAAAAGGCCTTCTCTCCCCTGAAGGGACGAAAAGACCGTGGTACCACCCTTGTTAGACATCCATTGTTGCGTGGCCCTTCTGGCCTGCAACCGATTCTGTCTCACTTTGTACGGAATAACGACCGTTAACCGTTTGCCCCTACTATTGCCTCTGTGTTTGCACACAAACAGGTTCAGGGAACCGCTTCGGAGTGAATTTCGGCAGCCTTGTTCTACAGAAACGCTCTCAATCTACGGCGCTTCCTCCCTGTCCAGAGGCACTGCTTACTTATCTCCATCATCACGTTTGCTTTTAAGTTAAACCTCTAGAGGTTGTCAAAAAGTCCGCTTATGATTACGAATGATGCCTAGCGGCATGATCAGCGTCGAATATGGCATTCAGCCGAATAAGCAGATGCTTACGAAGTATGTTTCCTTCGGAAACATTGTAGTTGCTCACGTAGTTTTCCTACGCTCCGCTACTCCATTTCTATCTTCATCCCATCTTCTTGGTACTGAAAACCGATCTTTTTAAACACTTACCTATATTGATGTAATCATCAATGATCGTTCATAATTATATGCAAAATAGATCGAAATAGCAAGCCGTCCATGTTCTAATTTATGCTTGCACCCTTATCTTTCAATTGTTTCAGGCGCTGCTGGATTTCCCAAATCTCAGCTGCCTCGACTGCTCGCTCATTCGAATGCTCGGGCTGTGTCAGACTGTCCTTTCCAGCAGTGCTTACAGGAGACAGCAACTCCGATAGGCGCATCTCCAATCGCAATCGCTCGTCATCGGATTCCCGGGTCTCCAGCGCCATCTCCCGAAGTTTGTTGGACTGCTCCCAATCGGATACCCCCCCTTCAAACAGGGTTGCTGTGCCTCCTGCCTCCAGATCGCACAATCGATTCGCGAGTGTCTTCGTTAGCATCCGGTCATGGGATACAAGCACCAAAGCACCTGAAGCCTGTTTTAATACATTTTCCATGACTTCCTGGGTATCGATGTCCAGATAGTTCGTTGGTTCGTCCAGCACCAGCAGATTCGCTCCGCCAAAATACAGTCTCAGAAATGCCACTCTGCACTTTTCCCCCATGCTCAAATCCCCAATGCGCTTGAATACATCATCCCTGGAAAATAGGAAACATCCCAGAATGGTACGTGCCGCACTTTGTGTCATGGATGGAAGGGTAAGCAAGCTGTCCAGCAGCGTCAGATTTTCGGGAAGCCCTTCCAGCTCCTGTGAAAAGTAACCGATTTTCAGCTGTGGATGCCGTGTGACCTTGCCTTGCGAAGGTTCCAGTTCACCAATCATCAACTTCAGCAGTGTTGTCTTGCCCGTTCCATTAGGACCTCGTACAGCAAGCCGATCTCCACGTTCCACAGCAATCCGAAGATCGCGCAGCAATGGTTTGTCTCCCGTATATGAAAAACTCACCTCTTCCAGCGCAAGCAGCTGGCGTGCAGCCAGTGGATTCATCTGTAATTCCATGTTCAACTTTGCGGCTTCACGAGGTTTATCCACCCGTTCCTTTTCCAACCGCTCCAGCTGTTTTTGTTTCGCATGGTAACGAGAAATATTTTTATTGGCTTTGGCCTTGTAGAAGCTCTGGGTGATCTTCACCTCCACATCGGTCGCTGAATTATGCGCTTTATGGAACCACTCCTGATAATTTCGAATCGTTTCTTCCAGCGCCTTACGCTCCAATTCCTGCCTGCGGTAGATCGTTTCCTGTTCGCGTAATTCACGCTCTTTGTGGATCTTGTAGTCGGAGTATCCGCCCTTGTATTTGGTCAGGGCATCTGGACTGAACTCAATGACTCCTGTTGCTACCTGATCAATAAACGTACGATCGTGTGATACAAATAACAGCGTACCTTCATATGAGGACAACCACTCTTCCAGCCAGCGCATGCTTCCCTCATCCAGATGATTTGTCGGTTCATCCAGGATCAGGAACTTGGGTTTGCTGACAAGCAGCCCCGCCAAACGAGCCTTTGTTTTTTGTCCACCACTCAAGGAATGATAGGGTCTATTCCAATGTTCTGCGGATAATCCAAGGCGGGTCAGTACTTTCTCTACCTCAGTCTCCCACATATAACCGTTCAACTGTTCGTATTGCTCCATCACTTGTGTATAAGCTGCAAGCAGCTCTTCATCCCCTTCAGTGCTCATGCTCAACCGTTGTTCCAGTTCTTCCAAGTTCCGTTTCACTTCATAGATCTGACCGCTCTCACGCCGGACCGCATCCAGTACATTCATCCCGGCCTCAATCTGTGAGCGCTGGCGCATGAACCCCCATTCCTGCTGAGGAATATGACGTTCAATCCGTCCACCACCATGCTCCTCACCCAAAATGATGCGTAACAATGTTGTCTTGCCGCATCCGTTGCGACCCAAAATGGCGATTCGTTCGCCCTCATTAATCTCCAAATTCAATCCTGTAAACAATTCAATACCGTTCCATTCTTTTGATACTTCATGTAAGCGTACCAATGTCATCATGAGGCCTCATCCTTCCTGCATCCTTTTTGCTGAACAAAAAAACCGCTGGCATCAGCCGGCGGTTTGGCAATTCAGGGTTGGATCAAGCATTCAAAGACAGATCTAAGGTAAGCTACGGCATGAACAAAGAAACCCCAAACACAGGGTACACGTAAACCTACAAGGCTTACTTGCTCCATACCTTTTCCCATAGCTGAATTTGGACACACGAATCCCCTCATTGCTCAGCCGCTCTGGCTGACTGCGTCATAAAACCGTCTGCAGTTAACTGGGGTTCAATTCATGTGTTTTACTTCATGGGACGTATGGTTACCTCTCATTCATGTGTAGTATCAATTTCTCCGTTATTGTACCAGATCATTGTAAAAAAGCAAAGGGTATATAAATTAAACTAAAGCATACTTACTTACTTACTTACTTACTTACTTACTTACTTACTTACTTACTCGCTACTCCGAAGACAGAACAATCTTCTGTTCGCTGTTACCACGGGATTTCCTTTAGGGCAATAGAAAAAGCCCCTGCATCGCAAGGGCTCCGGTACTGCTTCGTTAAGCGGGTGATGGGAATCGAACCCACGCTATTAGCTTGGAAGGCTAAAGTTCTACCATTGAACTACACCCGCATGATTGAAGATTTAATTGTTAAGTTCCTTAGGAATTTAACAGTGTTTTTACAAAAAATAATATACCATGATCCTCTATAGCATGCAAGTCACATTTCCCATTTTTTTCATTACACATCCATCAAAAAAAGCAGGAGCACCCTCGCGCCCCCGCTGTTTCCTATCCTGTAGGCTTATCCACATCTCTCAAAAACTGCTTTTCAAATTCAGCGGCTTTAATCGGTTTGCTGAAGAAATAACCCTGAGCCTCGTGACAATGTTGATTGCGAAGAAAGACCATCTGATCTTCGTTCTCCACGCCCTCAGCTGTGACTTTCAGTTGTAAATGATGCGCCATTGAAGTGATGGTGGATACGATCGCGGCGTTATTGCTGTCCTCCATGACTTCATTGACGAATGAACGGTCAATCTTGAGCCGATCAATCGGCAGATCCTTCAGATAGTGCAACGAGCTGTACCCCGTTCCAAAATCATCAATACTGATATGCACACCAATTTCTTTGATTTTGCGCAACTGTTCGAATGACCGGTCTTTATCAAATGTCATGCTCTCTGTAATCTCCAGTTCAAGCCATACAGGCTCTAGTCCCGTCTCTTTGAGAATGCCATTGATATTGTCCAACAAATGGGAGTGCCTGAATTGTCTCATCGACAGATTCACCGAAACACACAGTTTACGATAACCGGCTTCCTGCCACTGTTTGTTCTGTGCACATGCTTCACGAAGCACCCATTCGCCAAGCGGTACAATGAGCCCACTCTCTTCAGCCAGAGGAATAAATTCCGCCGGAGATACCGAGCCTCGCTGCGGATGCTGCCAACGCACCAAGGCTTCCATGCCAACGATTAGCCCACTTTGCAGATTAACCTGCGGCTGGTAGACCAGGTAGAACTGACCCCGATCCAACGCCTTGCGCAGATCATTCTCAAGCTGCAAACGCTCCTGTGCCTTCATCTGCATCGCATGGGCAAAACGATTCAGTTCCATTCCTTGTTCCTTGGCACTATGCAAAGCCGTGTCTGCATTCTGAATAATCTCCAGTGGTGACTCCCCATCATGTGGGAAAATGGCCATCCCGATTCCAAGTGTAAGATGGTACTCATTGCCATCAACCAAGACGGGCTTCTCAAAAAGTTGCAAGATGGATCTTGTCCGACGCAACGCTGTATCGGTTGAACTGAAATCTGTCATCGTTAATGCAAACTCATCTCTTCCCAATCCAAAGACTTCTTCTCCTGGAAGTGACGAATGTTTCAGTCGTTGACCTACCTGACGCAAAACCCGGTTAGCTGCTTGCTGTCCGAGCGAATCATTAATGGTTTTGAACCGATTAATATTCAGGACCAGTACGCCAACAAGCTGTTCTTGCACCACGGCATCATCCATCATTTTTTTCAACCGCTGTGAAAGGCGACGACGGTTTGGAAGTCCCGTTACATCATCATGATGAGCAATATAGTTCATCTTGGCTTCCGCGACCTGCTGTTGCAGGAAAGGCGTGTCCACTACGGACGTATACAGTCCTTTTTGAATGAAAAAATATGCCATACAATTACTCAGCAATCCTAATAACAGATTGAGATCGTTCACCCCAGTTGCTGAAACA
The DNA here is from genome assembly GCF_984798905.1 of Paenibacillus sp. SRL342. Lineage (NCBI taxonomy): Bacteria > Bacillati > Bacillota > Bacilli > Caryophanales > Paenibacillaceae > Paenibacillus > Paenibacillus sp. SRL342. The sequence continues at coordinate 1,931,305 of NZ_OZ481790.1, read as the reverse complement.
AAATAACATTCACCAAAAAAGAAACACAGAATGCCACATAGAATGGTTGGTAGATCAGCATCTTTGGTTTTTTTCCATTGCACAAACATAAGAACCGCAATAATGCCATAGAGCAATCCAACCATAAGATGAACTCGGGTGAAGATACCACCCAGCACTTCCCCGTCAAGCATACTCGGCAACATGCTCCATTCCTGAATAGCCAGTATGTACAGAATAACAAAGGTACCCAATGTCCCACTGAACAGTAAGAATTTGCGTGGTAATGCAATTTCTTTCTCATTTAAGGTATACACGAGCAGTAAACCTACTGAACATACCAAAGATCCCATGGTTGACATCATTAAGGAGAACTCCGATTCCATCATGGCTCCATTTGGAATCTCTTCTGCAAATGAAACAATATGAACCAGTTCAAACAGACCAATCAATAAAAAGAGTGTTGTCAATAATGTCCTCCGAAGAGTTAGCTTCTGTGTCCGAAACAACCAGCTTTGATTGTAGATGCCGATACAAGCCGCTGCCGCAGCGAATCCACCCAAGAGTGTCAAAACCGGGTAACCCGATATGATCAGATCAGAGCTTGAAGAAGAACGAAACCATTGACTTGCGAGGAAACACAATAAGCCGCACACAGCGACCCAACTTATTTTTCTCTGATCTTGCAGATTAACCTTCATGCCGTGTTTTCCTTCCCGGGATCACCTATCCTGAATTACATTAACCAAACTTAAAAACTTACTACACGATTCGACAAAAATCATATTAACCAACGTTCAATTCACATGCATACACATGCTATCTGGTACATAATAACATTTAATTTTGTATACGTGAACTAAAAAATAGTTACTCCTAGGAATATTTATTCATAAATATAGAGAAAAACAAGGCATTAAGAACTAAAAAAACATGGATCTCCAGTTAGAGTCCATGTTTCCCTATTTTACAACTGTATTTCAGACTATATTACTTATCAAAATTCACTTCTGGTGTTGTTAATTTATCATAAAAATCAACAACCTTATCCTTGTCTTCCGATGAGCGAATCGCCATCGCTGAACGTGGATGCTCGTCCAACGCACCTGTAATCATGTAAGGCAGAATGTAACCCCATTCTTCTTTTTCTCTCAGTGGAACCATCAACTGTTCCAATACACCAAGTACTGGACGCAAGTTGTATTTTGTTCCTTTGAGATGAGCTACAAGCAATTCGGTTGGACAGTTTCCAGCAGCACGGCCCATACCATACACAGAAGCATCAAGCAGTTCAACGCCAAGTTCTGCAGCAACCAATGTGTTAGAAAACGCAAGTTGCATATTATTATGTGTGTGAACACCAAGACGCTTGTTAGGCAAGTGAGTCTTGAACTTCTCTACCAGATATTTCACATCATTATGGTCCAAGCTACCGTAGGAGTCTACAATGTAAACAACATCCACAGCGCTTTCTTTGATCAATTCAAATGCTTCCAGCAACTCATTCTCCATAACATTGGAGAGTGCCATAATATTAAGTGTAGTTTCGTATCCACGATCATGGAATGTTTGAACCAGTGCAAGTGCCTTGTCTACATCTTTGCTGTAGCAGGCAACCCGGATCAGATCCAGCATGCTCTCACTGCGAGGCAAGATATCATTTTCGTCCACACGACCTACGTCAACCAGTGCAGACAGTTTGGTATTGCCTTTTTGAGGGATAACTTTACGCAGGAAATCATCGTTCAGGAAACGCCATGGTCCTGCTTCCTCGGCGCCTTTAAGCAACTTCGGAGAGTTTTTATATCCAATTTCCATATAATCAACGCCAGCTTCATTCAATCCAGCATATAGCTGTTGAACAAAGTCCACGCTAAAGTCCCAATTATTCACCAATCCGCCATCACGGATCGTACAATCTACAATTTTACAATGATTTGTCTTCATTAATGTCTGCTCCTTTTCTGACCAACTTGTGTATTCCTCTCATGATACTTGAACGTGACAAGAAAAGTAAAGGGATTCCGGACTTATTTACTTCGATAAGATCTCCAGATTCGGTCAATCTCAACCATATCGGAACGATCGGGAGCTTTCTCTCCATAACGAACGGCATTATACGTATCTGGCAGTCTCGCAGACAGCTCATCTTCTTCTACCTTCACACCATTCTGAATAATGGTCTGTGCAGCCTCCAGCGGAGTGTGCGTCCCCTGTATTACCACGCCTCGATGAGCAGCTCTTTCAATCCAAGTCCGATAGTAATACCGAACACGTTCAGCATCCTGTGCAGGTGGCGCTTCTTTCTTTCGAAACCAATTCTTTCGGACTTTTGCTGGCGCATCAAGCGTCTCACTGACATCGATATACTCCGTCCGTGGTTCTGCCTTCTTTTCACCTGGTTGTAACATCCCCTTGAATCGATCCATAAGTCTGTTTATCGTTTTTTGTCCCAACCTCAGAAGCAGCCACAGAATTGCTCCTGCTACAGCACACATCACTACCCATCCGAGGATGTCCCAGAAGACTGATGGCTCGGATGGCGGCTCTCTCCAGTCATTCGGTATATTTAGCGGCTGATTGGGGTTGTCCATTGGTAATCGTGGCTCCTCGCCAGAAATCGGACCAAACCATCCCCTGATCCATGCAAGCAAGCGGTCACGTAGCGGTCCCAGCCAGGCAGCCAGACTTGGGAAAGCACCGATCGCAACGATAACAATAAACATCCACATGAACCGCTGATGATTCGCACGTGCAAAATCTTTTAATACCAATCTTCTCTTGCCATCATTGAGTATTGCCTGATCCAGTTGCAGCATATATCGTCCAACCAGCCAAAAGGCAAAGCTGATCACTCCCGCAATATAGATCCATAGGGTATAGGTTCTTATCGGCTGCATGAATCCCAACGAGTTCGAAGCAATCATAAGCACGATTGCACTGATTACACCCATAATCTGCAAGCGCCATAACAACACTGAATGAAAGACTGGCTGGAAGGTCAGACCTGCATAAGCCGAGATGACCCCACACAGTACCAATGTGATGATTTCCGGCAACGAGAGAATAAGGCTCATCCCAACAACGAGTGCGAAGAGAAATCCTATGACGAGTGCCGTTACTCCATGAATGAATGTATTCTTCTCGCTAAAACCTGGAATTTTATGCTGAATGAACTGTCCCAACCAACCTACAAGAACAACCAGGATGAATAATGTGAACGGCAAATGTTCCATTGCGTAGAATGAAGCAAGCGTAAATATCGGAAAAAGGTATATGCCAGCCATCAAGACGGCAAGCATTGCTATGAGTCCTTTGGTCGTCGCTACCGGTCTGTTCCTCATGCACTCACCGCCTTCGTATTACCCTTCACGTCCTCAACCGGGAGAATCGTTACACGATGTCCTTGTTCGTGCAGACGTGCAATCTCGTGCTCCATAGCGGCAGATACATAGGATGTAATCAGCAGATAGCTGCGGATTTGCTGTGCTTCTTCATTCAGACGTACTTCATCGTTCAGGAATTGCTCCATGGGCACCATGCATTTCAACTCTGTCTCTGCCATAGCTTCCAGTAACCGTTCCAGATGGGGCGTGCCATAATCCGGCTCAATCCGAAGTGTATCGCGGCCTCCACCCACATGATAACCATTATGGGCGAAGCCTGCCGGCAACCCTCTACCGATGGCATCCACTGCAGCCGTGGCAGCGTAACGGAGAGCCCGTTCAATCTTCTCCGGTCGAGTTACAACACTCCACATATCTGCCGATTCCTGAATGTTGACTACAATCCAGGATTGCGGATCAGCTGTCCATCCCTGCTTGTAGACTTGTAATTCACCTGTACGTGCACTCGCTTTCCAGTGAATACGATTCATGGGGTCCCCTGCACCATAAGGCCGAACACCCAGGATCAAGAAAGGATCTTCAACAATCCATCGTGATACTTCCACTTCTCCCTGCCATACCTGATAAATTGCAGGAAGATCCTCTGCATTCACTAATGAAGGATACACAATCATAGACATTTGCAAAGGAATCGGTTTGGTGGAACGCCACACGCCAAAGAGATCCCCACCTGTCATCGTTGCTGTATTTAATGGATAAATCCCACGCTGAGTACATGTAAAAGGATGCTTGCGCGTAATACGAGTAAACGGTTTTAACGTAAAAATACTCTTATGGTTCTGATAGATCTCGCCTTGGCTAATATCCATACCTGAGCCGGAACGAAATACAAACGACACTGGCATCATCGATTCAAGTCTGAGCCACGGTACGGAGACCCGTTTTTCATTTGATATCGTCTCCACCATCTCAAGTTCATCTCCAGCGTAACAACGCAGCTTGCTGAATTGTCTGCTGTACTTGAGCTTTCGCAGTGCAGGTCGTCCAAACCACACACCATGTATAACTACGACAATGCCTCCAACAAGGACAAGCCATAATAATGCCATAAGATTAACGCCCGCTTGTAGCGAGATTCTCCGTAGGCACTTCTGTCTGATTCAGAAGTTCCTGGATGATACGCTCCGCCAAGCCCTCTTGTTGTCTGATCCGGTTACGGAATACAAGTCGGTGGGCCAGCACAGGTTCCGCCAGAACTTTAATATCATCAGGTAAAACAAAGTCTCTGCCATGCAGCGCAGCCCAGGCCTGACTTGCCTTGAGTAATGCCTGAGCCCCTCGTGGACTTACGCCAAGCGAGAGCTCGGGATGTTGCCTTGTCGCTTCGGTTAACTGAATGATATATCGTAGCAAATCTTCGTTGATTTGCACTGTTTTATACGTATCCTGTGCCTTCAAAAGTTCTTCACGACTGATCACTGCCGAGAGATCATCAACTGAACGACTGGCTACCGTACGTCTCAAAATTTCTACACTCTCTTCACTGCTTGGATAACCCATGCGAATTTTCATCATAAAACGATCCATCTGCGCTTCAGGTAGCGGAAAAGTTCCTTGGTTATCTACAGGGTTCTGGGTGGCGATAACGATGAATGGCCGTTCCAGCTGTCTCGTTGAACCGTCGATACTGATCTGGCGCTCTTCCATACACTCCAGCAAGCTTGATTGTGTACGCGGTGTAGCCCGATTAATCTCATCGGCTAGTACAAGATTGGCAAACAAGGGGCCGGGTCGGAATTCAAAATCCCCTTCTTTTTGATTAAAAAAATGAATTCCTGTTAAGTCAGAGGGCAGCAAGTCCGGTGTAAACTGTATGCGTTGGAATGTGCAGTCCAATGAAGAGGCTACCGATTTGGCGAGCATCGTTTTCCCGGTACCCGGTACATCCTCCAGCAGCACATGTCCTGACGCTATGATCGCTGTCATCACCAGCTCTATGGTATGCTGTTTTCCCACAATCACTTTTCCCACATGATCCATCAGTTGTTGATTCATTCGTTCCATTCCTTGGATTTCCATCTGCATCTCATCCTTCCGTTATGGAGCTTATGTATTCGCATTCATTACTAACTATAACCCTTATTGGCAACATAAAACAAAGGAGTTGGCAAATGGCCAACTCCTAGACTCCCCGCTTTTCTCAATATACCAAGGGTAACATAATCATAAACCGCGTGCCTTCGCCCTTTTTGCTATCCACAGAGATGGTGCCTCCATGATTCTTGATGATTCGGTAACTCACCGAAAGTCCAAGCCCCGTTCCGCTCTCCTTGGTCGTGAAGAATGGATCAAACAGACGTACAAGCGTGTTATGGTCCATCCCATGACCGTTATCCGCGATGGAGATCTGCACGAACTTGTTTTCAGTGGCGGTAGATATTCGAATTAGACCCGTGTGTTCTTCACCGACTTCCTCAATGGCATCCATTGCGTTTTTCACCATATTCAAAATAACCTGCTTAATCTGTTTGACATCAATGGATACATTCAGCGGGGCATCCCCTTCATCCAGTACGATCTCGCATCCCTTCATCAACCCTTCGCTTTCGGTCAGCAAGACCACCTCTTTGAGCAAAGAGTCGACGGACATCACGGTCTTCTGTGGAGCTGACGGTTTGGAAGAATTCAAAAATTCGTAGATGATGTCATTCGCCCGATCAATCTCCGTCAGTATGATTCGAGCGTACTCGTCTTTGCCGAGCTGCAGCAAATGGGGCCTGAGCAGTTGGATGAACCCACGGATTGCAGTCAACGGATTACGAATTTCATGAGCAATAGATGCTGAAATTCGCCCCAGCATCGCAAGTTTGTCATTTTGATAAGCGGTCTGTTCAATTTGTTTATAATCAGATACATCTTTGACGCTGAACAAGAAGTCGCCATCCATCTGATCACCGTACGTCACAGTAACCAACCAATGCCTTCCGTATTCATCAATCAATTCATGATAGCGCTTACGGTGAAAAATAGTTTCCCGATAGATACGTAAAATTTTCTTTTTCTTGAATCGGCTCATCTGCGGATGATGCAGCATTTGCATCAGGGTGCAGCCGCTCAACAGACTTCTTGGAAGTTCCAACAACTTTGCCATCTGAACGTTAATAAACGTCAATACACCGTGACTGTCAAACAACATAATACCGCTATCCAGATGTTCCAGTACATTCTCGTACTTGTTGTTATCCAGATGCACAGGCGGGAATCCATCCGTTGGTTGAGGCACTGTATCCTGAAATTCACTAATCATGTCAGGTTCCTCCTTTTCACGTAAATGATAAACTTGCCATTCGGACATCATATCATCACAGAAACAGGAAGGGCCGATTTTATTTTTCATTACCGGTGCCCTTTCGTTGGGGGGCTGAGCCGAAAATATGGATGGCATGGCCGGAACTCATGCTGGTCTATTCCCGGTAACCAACAGTTGATCCGGAAAATCATATACGTTTGTCCCATTCTGACCTTCTCCTATTCCCAAACACGAACATTTTTTGCTCCGCCTCTTTTGCAAGTCTGTTTTTATCATAGACAAGTTTATAGAAGAGAGTCAATCGGAGAAAGTGTCGAATGGAAATTATTTTAAAAAAAACCTCGAATTAGTTCCAGAACACAGCACAAAAACGAAGCCGTTTCACCCAGTTAGGCAAATCAGCTTCGTTTTTAATATCTTTAATTTGTGATATATCCAAGTTCATCTATAGTCCGGTCTTATTATGCTGAATTTTCAGTCTGCGCTGACTCATCACAGCTAATCGACGTTTAAGTTCGCTTTCCCACTTCTCGTCTTTGGTTTCCTTCGCGAGCCTGAGCAAATCCAGAGCCATATCAATCTGGCGCTGCACAATGACCATGGCATCCTCACTCTCACGGTTTACACAGTTTTCGAAAATCGCATCTTCATCTTCTGTTACATAATCCTGAAAATCGATCTCGGATGCACCGTCTCCATGCGCATATTCAGCGAGAATTTCATATTCATTTTCCACTTTATAATGCACCTCAACCCGGTGACACACCGGGCAAAACAGCAGGGGAACATTATGAACCTGGGTGCGGTAATGCTTCAGCGTGCCCTTCGTTCCAACCATACTTGCCCCACAACAGTAACTCATTTTTGTTCACCCTCCTTATTCGTGCCGGGACTTTTTTGATAAACATTCAATCCCGTACACTTCCAGCACTTCCGAAAAGGAATAGTTCCATCAGTGTATCACATTCATGTACAGATTATAAATGCAGAGCACCGGAATATTTACCGGGTTTCCATACCCTATTCGCCTTAAAGGCCATCAATTCCTCTTTCAACAGATAAAAAGAAGACTTTCTTCTAATATATTATTAACACGCTTAGCTGCTTGTTCAAACACTTTTGATTAACTTCGTGATAACTTCCGTCAAAAGGGTGCAAAAAGCCCTCAATCCCTAACGGGATGAGGGCTTGAACAAAAACCGTTCAAGTTAATCTGGCTTACAGGTTAGTGTCGCCTGGTTTCCAGTTCATTGCACACAATCCGCCGGATTGCAGTGCTTGCAGTACGCGAAGTGTTTCTTCAACACTACGGCCTACATCGTTGTGGTTAACTACTTGATATTTCAATTCGCCTTCTGGATCGATGATGAACAGACCGCGCAATGCTACGCCTTCTTCTTCGATCAGAACGCCGTAATCTTTAGCCACTTGCTTCGTGATATCGGAAGCCAGTGGGAAGTTCAATTGACCCAGACCATTGCTGTCTACAGGTGTATTGATCCATGCTTTGTGGCTGTGTACGGAGTCTACACTCACGCCAAGGATTTCTGTATCCAAAGCTTTGAATTGCTCGGAAGCAACGCTCAAAGCTGTAATTTCAGTTGGGCACACAAATGTGAAGTCCAAAGGATAAAAGAAGAATACAAGCCATTTGCCACGATAATCGGACAGTTTAACGGAACCAAAGTCTTGTCCGTCTCCCGATACTGTTTCCATTGCGAAATCCGGTGCTGGTCTACCTACCAAACGTTCTGCCATAACTAAAAATTCCTCCTTTGGGATTATGTAAGCATCCTTGCGGATTGCTCATCATCAAGAAAAACGCGTACGCTTTTCCTGTAATTAAATTGATTTGATACTTGATAACAAGTACAAGTAAAATGTTATCATCCGGACTTCCCAAAGTCAAGATTATAAACATTATTTTTTTATAATCATTATAAATAAGGATTTTTCGTGGCAAAAATGATAAAGGAACAGCCCTCTGTACATTCCATAACTGGAAACAAAGGGCTGCCTGTAGTTGGTAATATAATTACGCCTGTTTCTGAATAGCCGCCACGATCAAATCACCCATTTCGGTCGTGCTGATCGCTGTGCTCTTGTCTACAGCAATATCACTCGTGCGGTGTCCTGCGTTCAATACATCCGATACAGCCGCTTCAATGGCATCCGCACCTTCCGTATAACCAAAGGTTGTACGGAACATCAATGCCAAAGAGAGAATGGTTGCAATCGGATTAGCGAGGCCTTGACCTGCGATATCCGGTGCAGAACCGTGTACCGGCTCATAGAGTCCGAAGCTGCCCTCTCCCAGTGATGCAGATGCGAGCATACCGATGGAACCTGTCAACATCGCTGCTTCATCACTCAAGATATCTCCAAACATGTTTTCCGTTACGATGACATCGAAGCTGGACGGACGACGCAGCAATTGCATCGCGCAGTTGTCTACCAGTACATGCTCCAGTTCAACATCTGGATAATCCGGTGCTACCCGGTTCACGACTTCACGCCATAGACGGGAAGTTTCCAATACGTTGGCTTTGTCTACAGAAGCCAGCTTTTTGCGACGTCCTTGCGCAATTTCGAACGCCTGACGAACGATCCGCTCCACTTCTGTTACATTATATGCACATGTATCCACAGCCTCTTCGCCCTGTGCACTTTCACGTCTGAACTTCTCTCCGAAGTAGATCCCACCTGTCAACTCACGTACCACCATCAGATCTGTACCTTCCAGTACTTCAGGCTTCAGCGTTGAAGCATCCTTCAAGCAATCAAATACGACAGCCGGACGCAGGTTGGAGAACAATCCAAGTGCTTTGCGAATACCCAGCAGGCCTGTTTCCGGGCGAAGCTCTTTGCTGTTGTTATCCCATTTTGGACCACCAACCGCTCCAAGCAGGACTGCATCTGCACTTTTACATACACTCAGTGTTTCTTCTGGAAGAGGTGTACCCTTCTCATCAATCGCAATTCCGCCAAACAACGCATGCTCTGTCTCAAAACGATAACCGAATACTTCCTCCGTACGTTTAAGAACTTTCTCAGCCTCAGCTACGACTTCAGGGCCGATTCCGTCACCTGCAATAACTGCAATTTTTTTTACGTCTGCCATTGGGTTGTCCACTCCTTATATTTCATTCATTAATTATTCATAAAGTAACGTCTCATATTAACTCTCTCTTTTGTATCATATTCCAAGGTCATTTGACCAAGATATACAATCTATGACTTTAATAGATTTTACCTATAAGCCAATAGAGATTGGCCTTTCCAAGTTGTTCTGACCTCCCGTCTGAGTTAAAATATAGCTGAATTCAAATCAGGTACGCAGGAGGGATAAGCAACATGCAATATTCGTATTTGGGTAAATCAGGCCTCAAGGTCAGCCGAATCTGTCTCGGTACCATGAATTTTGGGCCAGCTACAGATGAAAAAGAAGCTTTTCGCATTATGGACGCAGCACTTGATGCAGGCGTGAACTTTTTTGATACCGCTAACATCTACGGCTGGGGTGAGAATTCCGGTCTTACCGAAGAAATTATCGGACGCTGGTTCAACCAGGGTGGTGGCAGACGTGAGAAAGTGGTTCTGGCCACCAAAGTCTATGGCTCCATGCATGATGATACAGACGGCCCCAACAACGAAGCTGGCCTCTCCGCCTACAAAATCAGACGGCATCTGGAGGGTTCCCTCCGCCGCTTACAGACCGATCATATCGAGCTATACCAGATGCATCATGTAGACCCAGCCGTATCATGGAATGAACTGTGGGGTGCATTTGAGAATGCCGTTCATCAGGGTAAAATCGGTTATGTAGGATCGAGTAACTTTGCTGCATGGCAGATTGCAATCGCTCAAAGCGAAGCCAAGAATCGTCATTTCCTCGGCCTGGTTTCCGAGCAACATAAATATAGTCTCAACTGTCGTTTGCCTGAGTTGGAAGTACTGCCCGCTGCCAAAGAGCTGGGCCTCGGCGTCATTCCATGGAGTCCACTGGATGGTGGATTACTGGGACGTAACGCTCTGCAGAAGCTGGAAGGAACACGCAGCGGGGGCATCGCTGGACGGATCGAGCAGCAGCAAACTCAGCTTGAAGACTTTGCTGCACTCTGTCGTGATCTCGGTGAACCACAGGATACGGTGGCTTTGGCATGGGTTGCAGCCAATCCGGCAGTGACCGCCCCGATTATCGGACCGCGTACACTGGAGCAGTTTGAGACCGCACTCAAATGTCTGGACGTGACTTTGGATGAAGCTGTGCTCAAACGTCTGGATGAGATTTTCCCGGGTCCAGGTGGACATGCACCTAATGCATACGCGTGGTAATAGCTTAATAGTGTAAGCCAATGCAATAGGTAAGCGTTGAAAAGGTTCTGTGTTTACTGCCATAATCATATAAATATAAGCAAAAGAGTCTGACCCTCCACAGGAGAGTCAGACTTTTTACGTACCTCATTGAACGTAACAAAGTAAGCCGAACGATCTACTAAATTAATTAAATTAAAGATTAATCATTCTAGCAGCATACATGTGTCTCGGCTTATAGTTAAGTTCAAAGAAGGCTGCGTGCTTCTTGCATCGGAGCCTACAGGTTAACGTTTACACGGTTCGTATAAGTCTTGCGCTTCTCAATCAATTGATTCAGGCCGTCTACATAGGCACGTGCACTTGCACCCAATATATCTGTGCTTACGCCACGTCCTTGTACCGAAACCTGATTCTGAGTCAGCACAACATGTACTTCACCCAATGCATCCTTACCATGTGTTACCGATTTGATGGAGTAGTCAGACAACGTTACGTCTTCCCCACTCACTTGGTCAATCGCATTGTAGATTGCATCTACCGATCCGTTACCCTCTGCTTGCTTCTCAATTGTATCCCCGTCAAGCGTCGCAATGCGGACTTTGGCTGTTGGTATCGATTCATCTCCGTACGTTACGAAGATGGATTCCAGTTTATACACCTCAGGTGCATCCTGCAATTTCTCTTCAATTACGGCAAGCAGATCTTCGTCAGTAACTTCTTTTTTCTTATCAGCCAGATCTTTGAACTGGGCGAAAGCACGATTCAATGCTTCTTCTTCCAGCTCATACCCCAGATCAATCAACCGTTCACGGAAGGCATGACGACCAGAATGTTTACCCAGTACAAGTTTGCTTTCCTTCAGACCGATGGACTCTGGAGTCATAATCTCATACGTTGTTTTTTCCTTCAACATGCCATCCTGGTGAATGCCGGATTCATGTGCGAAGGCATTTGCCCCAACAATGGCTTTGTTTCCAGGTACAACCATACCTGTCAAACGGCTAACCAAACGACTGGTCCGTGCAATCTCAGACAACTGCAGCGAAGTTTTCGCCTGGAAAAATTCCTGACGTGTCTCCAGTGCCATAGCAATTTCCTCGATCGCCGTGTTCCCGGCACGTTCACCAATGCCATTGATCGTACCTTCGATCTGATCGGCTCCGTTGAGAATGGCTGCAAGTGTATTCGCCGTCGCCATACCCAAGTCATTATGACAGTGGGCACTCAGCTGTACCTTTTCAATACCGTGTACATTCTCCTTGAGGTGTTTGAAAATGTTGCCGTATTCATATGGGCTCAGGTAACCAACCGTATCCGGAATATTCACAACGGCTGCACCTTCTTCAACAGCCATATTTACCATTTCCACGAGGAAATCATACTCGGTACGACCTGCATCCTCAAGTGAGAATTCAATCTTCGAGAATGTTTTCTTGGCATAACGAATCGCGGAACGAGCTGTATCCAGTACCTGCGCTTTGTCCATGCGCAATTTATGCTGGCGGTGAATGGGTGAAGTTGCCAGGAAGACGTGAATGCATGGGTCCTGTGCACCTTTAAGTGCTTCCTTAACCGCATCAATGTCTTGTTCTCTGGAACGGGACAAGCCAATTACAGTCACATTTTTGACTGCATTTGCTACTGCATTGACAGCTGCCAGGTCACCTGGAGATGCCGCGGGGAAACCCGCTTCCATCCGGTCAATGCCAAGCCGCTCGAGCTGATGGGCAATTTCCACCTTTTCACGAGTGTTCAGATTGACTCCCGGGGATTGCTCTCCATCACGCAGCGTTGTGTCAAATACATAGATTTTACGCACGCTTCGCACCTCCTGTACTTGTTATTATATGTTTCTCTGAAACCAGCAATAGCGGCTCACGCATAAGCACGGCCGCTATTCCCAGTTAAAGCTCTAAGTTTACTTGAATACCTTTAAGTGCATGTTCTAGAAGTTAATGCTTACTTCTTGATCCAGTGCATCATCTCACGCAATTGTCCGCCAACCACTTCGATTGGGTGTTCAGCTTCGTTACGACGAGTTGCTGTCAAGAATGCACGTCCGGATTGGTTTTCCAGAATGAAGTCACGTGCGAATTTACCTTGTTGGATATCCGTCAGTACTTCTTTCATTGCTTTCTTCGTATCTTCAGTTACAACGCGAGGTCCAGTTACATAGTCACCGTACTCAGCTGTGTTACTGATGGAATCACGCATGCTTGAAAGTCCGCCTTCATACATCATGTCAACGATCAGCTTCAGTTCGTGCAGACATTCGAAGTATGCCATTTCAGGAGCGTAACCCGCTTCTGTCAATGTTTCGAATCCAGCTTTTACCAATGCACTCACACCACCACACAGAACAGCTTGCTCACCGAACAGATCTGTTTCTGTTTCTTCACGGAAGGAAGTTTCGATAACCCCTGCGCGTGTACAACCGATACCTTTAGCATAAGCCAAACCGATTTCTTTCGCTTTACCCGTTGCATCTTGCTCAATCGCGATCAGGCCTGGTACACCAAAACCTTCCACATAAGTACGACGTACCATGTGACCAGGGGACTTAGGAGCTACCAGCAATACATCGCTGTTTTTTGGAGCAACGATTTGACCGAAATGAACGTTGAAACCGTGTGAGAAGAGCAATGCAGCGCCTTCTTTCAGGTTTGGTTCGATTTCGTTTTTGTATACAGAAGCTTGAGTTTCGTCTGGCAGCAAGATTTGAACTACATCTGCGCGGCTTGTTGCTTCAGCCGGGGACAGAACTTCAAATCCGTCATTTTTTGCAGTGTCGAAGGATTTACCTTCACGAAGTCCGATGACTACGTTCAATCCACTATCACGAAGGTTTTGAGCTTGGGCGTGGCCCTGGCTACCATAACCGATTACCGCGATCGTTTTTCCTTTCAATACGTTAAGCTCTGCATCCTGTTCATAATAAGTAGTTACTGGCATGTTTATAAGTCCTCCTTTGTATTGTAAAGAACCCTTCATTAATGAGCGGGTGTCTCAAGGGACCGCCTCGCTTGGAGTGTCAAAAGCATCTCTGGTCTGATCCGATCCGTTCAGACACCCGCCCATTAATGCGGGAATGTAGCTATATTTTCAAGCGTTACATCACTAAAATGTTAAATTACAACTGTTAGGGGACTGACACTCACATAAGATCAACTGTATATGTTAGCTAACCGTCGTCCCTTTTCATTCATTATAGCTTTATACGTTGCCGCGTACCAATGCAGTGATGCCTGTACGTGACAATTCGCGAATGCCATATGGCTTGAGCAATTCAATCATAGCATCAATTTTGTCCGTATCTCCGACTACTTGCACAATCAGGCTGCCTGGACCAACATCTACAACGGATGCGCGGAATGTTTCTACCACACCCAGAATTTCAGGTCGCTCGGAAGGCTCTGCTTTCACTTTGATCAGGGCGAGTTCACGGGCTACCATCGGTTTCAGGCTGAAATCTACCACTTTAATAACATCGATGATTTTGTACAATTGTTTCTCAATCTGCTCTAGTGTTTTATCGTCACCAATGGTAACAATAACCATCCGGGAGAGTCCAGGTTCTTCCGATTGACCTACTGTAATACTCTCAATGTTAAATCCGCGTCGACCGAACAACCCTGATACCCGCTGAAGGACGCCTGGCTGATCGTTTACCAATATTGAAATCGTATGTCTAATCATTCGTCAGCATCCCCCATCAGCATTTGATCAATTGTTGCTCCCTGCGGAACCATTGGATACACATTTTCATCCTTGCGTACTACGAATTCTACAACGACTGGTCCTGGTGTATCCAAAGCTTCCTGCCAAGCACGCGCTGCTTCTTCTTTATTCGTTGCACGTAATCCTTTCACGCCATATGCTTCAGCCAGTTTTACAAAGTCCGGACTTCCTGCCAGATCAATGTGGCTGTAACGGTTCTCATAGATGAGTTCCTGCCATTGGCGAACCATTCCAAGTACCTGATTGTTAATGATCACAATTTTTACCGGTATATTGTTAATGGCACAGATTGCGAGTTCTTGGGAACACATCTGCATTCCGCCGTCACCGTTAATGGAGATAACAAGTCTGTCCGGATTGGCCATCTGAGCACCAATTGCAGAAGGGAATCCAAAGCCCATCGTTCCGAGACCACCCGAAGTTACCCATGAACGTGGTTGATTAAACTTGTAATACTGTGCTGCCCACATCTGATGTTGTCCCACATCCGTAGTTACAATTGCTTCACCTTTGGTTGTATCATTCAGCATTTCAACAACCCACTGCGGTTTCAGCACTTCGTCTGAATCCGTATAGCTGTAAGGCTTCTCTTGTTTCCACTGTTTGATCTGGTCTCTCCATGCATCTGCACGCTCTGCACGTCCAACTTCTTTGTTGGCTATTTCAAGTACGGTCTTCACATCACCAACGATTGGAATATCGGTTTCAATGTTTTTACCAATCTCAGCCGGATCAATATCGATATGGACGATTTTGGCATGTGGAGCGAATCCGTCCAGCTTACCTGTTACCCGATCATCGAATCGTGCGCCGATATTAATCAGCAGATCCGACTGTTGGATGGCCAGGTTGGATGTGTATGTTCCGTGCATTCCTGGCATCCCTGTCCATAGTTCATGCCCACTTGGGAATGCACCAAGCCCCAGAAGGGTTGTCGTAATCGGAATGCCTGTCTTCTCAACAAACTCGAACAGTTCTTCATGTCCTCCCGAGTATACCACACCGCCACCGGCCAGAATCATTGGACGTTCTGCTTCCTGAATGGCCTGAGCCAAACGGTCAACCTGCAGTTTGTTTGGTACTGTCCGTGGATTGTACCCTCTTAATGTAACAGGTTCAATACTCGGTTCAAATAAGGTTTTGTTGGCTGAGACATCTTTTGGAATGTCGATCAGTACAGGACCTTTACGGCCGGTGTTGGCAATATGGAATGCCTCATGAATGACACTCGACAAATCCTTAACATCTTTTACCAGATAGCTGTGTTTGGTGATCGGCATTGTAATCCCGGTAATATCCGCTTCCTGGAAAGCATCCGAGCCGATCAGGCTGGAATTAACATTTCCCGTAATGACAACCAGCGGCACAGAATCCATATATGCCGTGGCTATTCCAGTAACCAGATTGGTTGCTCCCGGCCCGGAGGTAGCGATACAAACACCAACTTTGCCGCTTGCACGTGCATATCCGTCAGCTGCATGAATTGCACCTTGTTCGTGACGGGTTAAGACGTGTTTGAAATCCTCGAAACCATACATTGCATCGTAAATGTACAACACTGCGCCACCCGGGTAACCAAATACGCAATCCACACCTTCAAGCAACAAGCTTCTCAGCAGAATCTCGGAACCGCTAATGACCTCCGGCTTCATCCATTTTTCACGTAATTCATCTGTTGATCGTACTTCTGGAATTTGAGCTCCCATTAGTCATCCTCCTCTCGGAATTTACACCATTCTGACATTTAAAGTTACAAAAAAAACCTTCCATCCCCTGCAAACAAGTTCATGCTTGCGAGGGACGAAAGGTTATCGCTTCCGTGGTACCACCCAACTTTGTCCGAAATTTCGCAATAACGGACCTTACCAGGTACAACAAAACGAATAGCTCAAACGAACATAGTCGTTTCCCATACCTGTTGTCTGTAACGCAGACATACGATTTTCCCTAATACGCGAAAGGAGTGACATCCAGTGCTTTTCAGGAAAACAGCTCCGAGGTGAGCTCGTATATAAGGGATAATGGTGGTGGTTTCAGCAATTCCAGCCACTCTCTGAGCAAAAGAGCCCTTAAAACTTCGTCCTCTTCATAGCCGATGAAATATTCTCGTTAAATGTTAGGAACATTATATGATTCCTCCAACCGATAAGTCAATACCTGTTTTGCATAAAAATTCAGAGAACCTTCCTTCCCCCCTCTTCAGCCTATAAGGTTGCCCTAATCCCAGCGCTTCATTCAGTCACCTTTTATCTTGCTTCGGGCATAGGATATACGAGCAGCACGACTGGTCCTGAAAGGAGGCTCCGCATGGTGATTCGGCAACGCACATCCAAGCTGGATGATGGCGCCATCATGAAGCTGATTGACACTCAACTTGTTCCTTTATCCCATATGAGCGAAAAGGAAATTAATAAAATCCGCAAAGAAATACCCCTGCGAATGAACAGGGGCATGACCTTTGTTGTCTCGCCGGAGCCAGACAAAGCTGCTGTGGCATTCATCCATTTTCTCATGCATGGGGAATTGCTCTATGTCGATATGATGGCCGTTAGTCCGAAAGAACAACGCAAACGTTATGGGCAAACTTTGTTGCTCAAAGCAGAAAGCTTTGCGGCATCCCGGGGTTGTCGAAGGTCTAAAGTTATGGTAGATGAAGGCAATACCAAAGGGCTTCAGTTTTATCAAAAAAATGGATACAGCGCGATTCGATACATCATGATAAGCCGCTGCTACGAATTGGAAAAAACATTATAGAATGTCCTAGAAAAATCCTGGTGGACGTGGACCTGGACCATAAGGGCCGAATCCAGGACCAGGTCCATATCCGCCACCAGGTCCTCCAGGTCCATATCCCGGTCCGTAGCCTGGACCATATCCAGGGCCTGGTTTTGGTCCAGGTCCATATCCGGGACCGAAGCCGGGACCACCTCCATAAGCATACGGCAGTGTGGCAATAGCAAGCAGATCAAACAATACCAGTGGCAGTATCGCTTTTGTACGTACTTTTTTGCCATTCAGACGCTTGAGTACCAGTTTGTTGCCCGATACTTTCAACAGCTTTCCCGTAACCCGAGTGCCGTCTTTTTTGATTGCAACAATATTTTTGCCTATTAATTTCATCGCTTCATCACGCGTAACTTGTTGTTTCATACTTTCCCCTCCTCCTCGGATCGTTCAAAACAGTGTATTCGTCCATCACTGAATTCGCCTGTTTCTTTGTCCCTACCTGAAAATATGGGTACTTGCACGAGAACCAATGTAAACATGAAAAACTGGCTTGGCAACGATCAAGAAAACAAAAAAAGGCCCGCACAAGGCGGACCCTTTTATCAAGCTTTTGGATAGTAAATTGACATATTGCAAGTTTACCTTTTACCCGGGTCATAAGCTTCACCGAGTGCAGACGGAGCCGAAGAACGTCCAACCGCTGCAACGAGAACGATGATGGTAAGCAGGTAAGGCAACATGAAAATAATTTCCTGGGGAATACTTTGCGACCATTCAAACAATTGTACATAGTTTCGGATCGCTTGTGAGAATCCAAAGAAGACAGCCGCACCAAAGGCACCAATCGGATTCCACTTACCAAAGATCATAGCTGCAATGGCAATATAACCTTGACCGGAAACCGTATTGTGTGAGAATGTACCCGTAGTCGTCAACGTAATCGCAGCTCCACCAATAGCGGCTAGTGCACCACTGATCATAACGCCAATATAGCGATAACGAAGCACTTTAACACCAACCGTATCCGCCGCACTTGGATGTTCACCAACAGAACGAAGGCGCAGACCAAATGGCGTTTTGAACATGATGTAATACGTCAGGAATACGAATAGAATGGCCAGATATGTCGTTGGATATACGTTCTTGAAGAAGGCTTCTCCCAGCAAAGGAATGTCTTTCAAGAATGGCACATCAAACTTGCTGAATCCTTGAACCAACGGTGAATCGCCAGAACCTTCAAACAACAGTTTAACCAAGTACAACGTACTTCCTGCTGCCAAAAAGTTAATGACGATACCACTGATAATCTGGTCTGCCTTAAATGTGATAGACGCAACGGCATGAATCAGAGATACCAGTACGCCCAATACAATCGCGAGCAAAACCCCCATCCAGGCCGATGTCGTTCCACCCATGCCCGCTTCTTGAGCATAATGCGCCCCGATTCCAGCTGCAAAGGCACCAAAGACCATAAAACCTTCAAGTCCAAGGTTGGTTACACCTGATTTTTCCGAAAAAATTCCGCCGAGTGATGCAAAAATCAATGCCGTAGCAAAGACAAGCGTCGTATTGATAATTTGCCCAATTGTCAACAAGTCCATCTACAACACCTTCTCTTTCTTACGCTTCGAATAGAACGGTTTGAGTATCCAGCGCACGATGCCTTGTGCCGCAATGAAGAAGATAATCGAACCGATCACAATCCGAATAATCTCAGGCGGAACATCTGCAGCAAAACTCATACCTGCAGATCCGTACGTGAGGGTACCAAACAACACTGCACCCAATAACACCCCAAACGGATGATTCAAACCAATCAGGGCAACCGCTATTCCGTCAAAGCCTGTACCGGGTGAACCCGACATTACGGTTTGGTAATGGAACACACCAAGAACCTGGAAGGCACCACCAAGACCAGCAAGCATACCACTGATAAACATCGCTTTTACAATATTCCGGTTAACATGCATACCTGCATATTCAGCCGCATTAGGGTTGTAACCTACCGCGCGGATTTCATAACCTTGTTTTGTTTTCCACATATAGATATAAAAGAGCACAGCCATCACAAGGGCAATCAACGTCCCCATGTGTACACGGGAATTGCCCATCAGTTCAGAGAGCCATGTCAAACTAATCGAAGCCGATTCGCTGATATCCACGGAACGATTCTCGCCCTTCAACAGCAAGAATTGGCGAACGATAAGGTTGGCCAGATACAGACCAATCCAGTTCAACATGATACTACTGATAACTTCATTGACCCCACGTGCCGCTTTTAGATAACCAGCAATAGCGGCCCACAGACCACCAAACAATGCACCGGCAATCAAAGCCAGTGGCGCATGAAGGTAGATCGGCAAACCTGCAAATTTAACACCAACAAATGTTGCAGCGGTCATACCGACGAGAAATTGACCTTCTCCCCCGATGTTAAACAACCCTGCACGTGATGCAAATGCAAATGCAAGTCCAGTCATAATTAGTGGTGTCATTTCCCGTACTGCTTCACCAAAGTTGTACATGTCGCCAAATACCTTGGTGAACAATGCACCATAGGCTTCAATTGGATTGTAGCCACCAATCAGCATGACAACTCCACCGAGAATAAGACCCATAATAATAGCTACTACAGGCAAAATAAATGAATCTCGGGTAAACCATTTCAATACGTTATTCATGCGCAGTACCTCTCTTTTGGGTGCTGCCCGCCATCATCAAGCCGAGCTCCCTATCATTGGTTTCTTCCGGCAGCACCTCGCCAACGATCTGTCCTTCATAAATAACAGCAATTCGGTCAGATACATTGATAATCTCATCAAGCTCAAATGAAATCAGCAGAACAGCCTTCCCTTGATCGCGCTGTGCAATCAATTGCTTTTGCACGAATTCAATAGCCCCTACATCCAATCCACGCGTTGGTTGCGCAGCGATAAGCAGTTCAGGGTTTTTATCAACCTCACGGGCGATAATGGCTTTTTGCTGGTTTCCTCCGGACAAGGACCGAGCCTTGGTCTCGATGCTTGGTGTACGCACGTCAAATGCCTCAACAAGCCGCTTCGCCTGCTGTTTGATGGCATCAAAGTTAAGGAACCCTTTACGGGTATATGGTGCTTTATAATACGATTCCAGAACGATATTTTCACTCACTGAAAAATCAAGTACAAGTCCGTGTTTATGGCGATCTTCCGGAATGTGGGCTACACCCGACTCCGAGATATGGCGTGGAGAATGATTGGACAGCTCCTTGCCCTCCAAAAGAATCGAACCGCTCTCTACTTTACGAAGTCCGGTAAGGGCTTCAATCAGTTCACTTTGACCGTTGCCATCCACGCCTGCGATTCCGACAATCTCTCCTGCACGTACGTTCAGGTTAAGTTGGTTCAGAACCGAAATACCTTCTTTATTCTTGGCCGTTAATTTACTGACTTCGAGCACATTGGCTCCAGGTGTAGCCGGTTTTTTGTCCACTTTGAATGTGACATTCCGCCCCACCATCTTCTCTGCCAGCTCATTTGGATTCGTTTCCGAAGTTTTGACCGAATCAATCACTTTACCCCGACGGATAATCGTTACCGTATCGGAGATTTCCATGATTTCTTTCAGTTTGTGCGTGATCAAAATAATGGACTTTCCTTCAGCTACAAGTTTCTTCATGATGATCATCAGTTCTTTGATCTCTTGAGGAGTCAATACGGCTGTAGGCTCGTCAAAAATCAGAATGTCTGCACCGCGATACAACGTTTTAACAATCTCTACACGTTGTTGCATTCCGACAGAAATATCATGAATTTTGGCATGAGGATTCACCTTAAGTCCATACTGTTCGGAAAGACGCTGAACTTCAGCCGCTGCTTTTTTATAGTTAATATTGAGACCCTTCGTTGGTTCAGATCCCAAAATAATGTTCTCTGTTACCGTGAACGGCTGTACAAGTTTAAAGTGCTGATGCACCATGCCTATGCCAAGATCGATCGCTCGGTTAGGGCTGTCGATGATGACAGGCTTGCCATTCACTTCAATGGAACCTTCATCTGGCTGATATAGACCAAATACAATATTCATCAACGTTGACTTACCAGCGCCGTTTTCGCCCAGTAGCGCATGGATCTCGCCTTTACGAAGCTGAAGGCTGATGGCGTCGTTGGCAACAATGCCTGGGAAACGCTTCGTAATTTGTTTTAACTCAACGACGGGGGTTGCTGCACCCATGTAATCACCCTTATAACTGATATAGTGTGGTTCCGCAAACGTAAAAAAAACGTCTATCGACGTACTTTCAAAGAAGACAGACCGCGCTTAGCTGAAGTTTTTCTTGCGATAATCGAATGGTTCAGCTGATTAATAACATATCAATTCCATTATCTTAAGAAAAGCTCCTACCGGAGCGTTGGTGCACAGTGACCTTGTACAATTGTTATGATGACTTGATCAAATGTTCCTGTTCTTGCAATCATAAGGCCGGTCAAGACCGGCCCCAATGATTATTCATTTGCGACTAAGATCAAAATTACTCCGTAGGAACTTTGATTTCGCCGCTGATGATTTTTTCTTTGTACTCTTCCACTTTTGCAAGTGTATCAGCAGATACATTGGCAGTAGAGGTATCAGCAATACCTACGCCGTTTTCTTTCAAAGTCAGGTTCTCGGAACCACCAGCGAATGTACCATCAACTACTTCTTTGTTAACGCGCTTAACTGCTTCGTCAACTTTTTTGATCATGGAAGTCAAAGTGATCTCATCGCCAAACTCAAGAGATTGGTCTTTGTCAACACCGATAACCCATACATCTTGACCTTGTTTCTTACGAGCACTTGCTTCGTTAAACACACCGTTACCTGTTGCGCCAGAAGCGTGGAAGATAATATCTACGCCTTCATTGTAAAGTGTTGCTGCTGCTGCTTTACCCAAGTCAGGTTTATCAAATGCACCTGTGTAGTTAGAAATGAATTGAGCATCAGGGTTAACTGCTTTAACCCCTTCTCTGAATCCTACTTCAAACTTTTTGATCAGTGGGCTTTCCATACCGCCTACAAAACCAATTTTGTTGGATTTTGTTGTCAGACCAGCCACAACACCAACCAGATAAGATCCTTCTTCTTCAGCAAATGTTACGGATTTAACGTTAGGAGAATCAACAACACTGTCGATGATCGCGAGTTTAGCATCAGGGTTTTGCTCAGCTACAGTTTTGATTGCATCAGCCAATTGGAAACCGATACCCCAAGTCAGATCATATCCGCCTTTAACGAATTCGTTCAGGTTAGGAATGTACTCTTCATCGGATTTACTTTGCAGATATTTAACAGCAGTACCTGTTTCTGTTTCAGTCGCTTGCAGAGCTTCCCAAGCGGATTGGTTAAAGGATTTGTCATTAACTCCACCTACGTCAGTAACCATACCGATTTTGAGGTCGGATTTCGCTTCAGTGGATGTGCCACCTGTATCTCCTCCGGCATTTGTTTCTTCTTTCGGTTTGCTACCGCAACCTGCGAGCATAACCGATACCGCCAGCAACATTACCAAAGACAAGCTGAGCATCTTTTTCATTTCTCTTTTTCCCCCTTAATGATATATCCCTCATTCCAATCCAGCCTACAATTTGAACGGTTAACAGATAGCAGGAATGACTTTTATGCAGAATGTATGGTTTCTTCGACATTAAAAGCGCATTCTCACCCTTGTAGCATCCTATCATCTGTCGAAAAACCGAACATTATGACATGGAGAGAAAAATCTAGGACTAGCCTACTAGAGGTGATTATACAATCAACCAGTGTTAAAATCCAGATGTTTCATCACCAAATATCACATATTTTTGTTCTTTTTTTATTGAAAACGCTTAATAATTTAGCGTTTTAACACACTAACGTTACAACGATGTGATGTTATATAACAAAAACATATCGTGAACTTTAGTGATGAGTGGGATTTACCTGTTTTTATTTGTATTATTTCACCGTTCGTATTTTATGTATTCTCATGGACCGTTATTCATCAGTTATCTGGTTTCATTGTTCCCTTCCAGACTACAGCCTATTCGCTCTACTCATTCAGAGATTCATCTCCGAATTTCTTCCAAGCCGTAAAAAAGCCGCCATATAGGTACGGCGGCTTGTATCATACAATTTAAGCGTTGATTTTGCCTTTAGCTACAGTAGCCAAAGAGTTGAACGCATTGATGTCGTTAACGGCCAGATCAGCCAACATTTTGCGGTTCATGTCTACTCCAGCAAGTTTCAAACCATGGATCAGTTTGTTGTAAGACAAACCATTCATACGTGCTGCAGCATTGATACGAACGATCCACAGTCTGCGGAAGTTACGTTTCGTGTTGCGACGGTCACGGTATGCGTATACCAGGGATTTCATTACTTGCTCGTTAGCTGTTTTAAAAATACGGTGTTTGGAACCGAAATAACCTCTTGCCAGTTTCAAAACCTTTTTATGACGACGACGTACTACAAAACCGCCTTTTACTCTTGCCATATTAAAGAACCTCCCAAATAAATATAAATGTATCCGTGGTATGTGTACGGCCGTAGCCGATCCCCCATACGGAATCTACTAATTAAAATTAGCCTTTCAAGTTAGCCAAGCCTTGTTTCAAACGTCTAACATCCCCGGCAGCCATAACTGGGTTACCGTTCAGAACGCGCTTAGCACGTTTGGATTTGTGGGAAAGCAAGTGGTTTTTGTGAGCTTTGTAACGAAGGACCTTACCGGAACCGGTAATTTTGAAGCGTCCTTTCAAACTGCTGTGTGTTTTCATTTTAGGCATTTTGTGTTTCCTCCTCCAATGTTATCAGGCTTTAGGAGCCAAAATCATGATCATACTGCGGCCTTCCAGTTTTGGTTGACGTTCAACAGTACAAAGTTCTGCAACTTCTACCTTAACGCGCTCCAAAATCCGTTGACCAATCGCGGCATGTGCAATTTCACGTCCGCGATAACGAACAGAACATTTCACTTTGTCGCCTTCGTTCAAAAACTTAACTACATTACGAAGCTTCGTTTGATAATCGTGCTCCTCAATATTGGAACGGAACCATACTTCTTTAATATCAACAATTTTCTGGTTCTTACGGGCTTCTTTATCTTTCTTTTGTTGCTCATAGCGGAATTTGCCATAGTCCATAATACGACACACCGGCGGTTTAGCCTGTGGTGCCACATTGACCAGATCCAAATTCAGGTCAATCGCCATTTGCAGTGCTTCGCGAATGGGCGTAATCCCAATTTGTTCTCCTTCAGCTCCGACAAGGCGTACTTCCTTCGCCCGAATCTCATCATTAATCATGTGATCTTTACTAATAATCGTCCACCTCCAGGTCATTTTGAATATCCATTTAAACAAAAATAAAAGGGATGCCGGTCAAGCTACCGACATCCCTGTAATCAACACAATTCTTCATGAGTATACACTTCATAAATTATTGGGATCGTTGACCAGCCAACATGTTTGTTGATCAGGTGAGAAGTCGGACTTCTGCTTGTGATTCCATTTCTATTCGTTTTAAGGCACTTGAATACTATATCACCCACAAAACACATTGTCAACATTCTACACAACTTTTTTTTCGCAAATTATACATTTGTGATATCAAATGTCAACAAGGTATCGCATGCAAGTTCCTTACCCTTGTTTGCTTTGCACCTCATCCAACCGTACAACACGTGTATGTTGAGTGTGGCTCCACTGTTTGTTGTTCTGCGTAAAGAAAGCGTAGAACGTAATCGGGTACCAAGACAGCAGGTAGATCGGGAACAAAATCAGATATAGATAAACTTTGGCAAAGGTAACCTTCTCCAGCGCCATGGACAACAGGAACGTCAGAATGTTCAAACCAATAGCCATGAACCCAACCCATAACGGGAAGTACCCATAAATATTAGCAATGTGCGGACCACTGAATATAGCCATGTCTACCCACATCACAGCCGTCATCAGGAACGTAAGCAACACCACATAGACATTGGCTCCATAGATAGCAAGGTCAAATTTCACCAGGCTTCTTTCCTTAATGGATTGCCAGAGCAGCGGGAAGAAGTATCTACGCGCAACTGTAAAGTGACCTTGCATCCAGCGCAGACGTTGTCTCGCTGAAGCTTTGAATGTTAATGGCTTCTCATCAAATACTTTGGCGTCATAGTTGAAAACAGGATACACATTACGTTGCACACTGCGCATTGTAAACTCCAGATCCTCAACCAGACTTGTTGCACCCCAACCAATTTCCTTCAACAGGTTGGTCTCAAAGCACATTCCGGTTCCTCCGAGGAAATTCGCCATATTCAAGTTATGACGAGACAACTGCCACAGACGGTTGATGTACCAGTAAGATACTCCGTAAGCTGCAGTAATCCAGGAATCCTCCGGATTTTTTGTATCAATGTATCCTTGGATAACACGTGAACCATTGTTCAAGTCATCATTCATCTCAAGCAAGAAGTTACGGTCAACCAGGTTATCCGCGTCAAACATAACAACTGCGTCATACTGACGTGGCAATTTCCACAGGTACTTAAGCATCCATTCGATGGCATACCCTTTACCTCTCAGATCGGCGTTGGTACGTACACATGCGTTTAATCCATGCTCTCTGACAATTTGAGCCGTTCCATCCGTACAGTTGTCACAGATGACAAACACATCGTACAGATCTTCCGGATAGTCAAGTTGTTTCAAGTTCTCCATCAAGGCACCAATGACTTGTTCCTCATTGTGTGCTGCGACGAGTACAGCGAATGATTTTGTCGCCGGATAATGTTTCTTTTTCTTTTTCTTAATCAGACCGAACAGCGAAAACGTGAATTGGTACACGGCTAGCAGTGCCAGAATGACCTGCATCGTGACGAATATAGCGTCCAACATCGTTCTCTGTTACCCCCTTTTTTTCAAAACCCAGTTTACTCAAGCATTTCTCTTCCTGATTCTGCAATTTATTTTTTTTTGATCTGCAGAATATGACCCTGTTCTTTTGTGTACTACGTGAATATATCAGGCAATGTTTCAAAGCTTGGTTGCTATCAGTTGGCTGCTTTATCGATTCTGTATCCTTTTCAGTCATTTGTCAAAACCCCAATTCCACTTTCTGAAGCAGAAATGTGATCTTTAAACGCTGAATAGACACTTCGTGATACCGCAACCTCGCATTCATGCCTGTTATATCTTATTTTCAGCCGTTTACTTGATTTTTATTTCTAAAGTCCCTGCTTTTTTCATCAGCATGTTATTCTTCGTCAGAGGCTCTATAACAAATAACGCAAACAGACCTCAAAAAGTTTGAAACAGAACTCACATTTTTTTTACCTCATTTCAGCCATGTTGAATCATTGTATCTTTTTTGGCTGGCCCAAGTCAAAAAGTTAAGATGGGTATATATCCACTCTTTAACATGAATTTTACGTTCTTTACATGGGTTCTTCTTGAAAAGGACAACATTTAAAAATATGATAAACATATACCTGAAATAACCTCAAGTTCATGAAAAACGGTTATATACTAATCAGGACGAAACCGGATGTAGAAAATCACCGGAAATAATGCCGCCATTACGGGCGGCCTGACTGGCAGGAGGCCAATATGAGCCGTTTATTCTTAAAGTTTCAAGATTATGATCGAAATGTTTTTATGTGGATCAACGGCCGGCTTCATAATCGTTTTATGAATTTTTGGCTGTATTATTTCACCCATCTGGGTGGAGCAACTTCTTCTATTGCAATATCACTGTTAATCTGGCTGCTTGCTCCAGCTCCATGGAGCACAACAGGACTCCAGGCTTGTATCGCTCTTGCGGTCAGCCACATTCCTGTAGCCATCGCGAAAAAATTGTATCCCCGCATTCGACCTTATCTGGCCTTGCCGGATACAATTACGTTCCGTAATCCCCTGACGGATCACTCGTTTCCTTCAGGACACACAACTGCCATTTTTTCGGTCACGGTTCCCTTTATGACCACTGATCCGATCTTATTGCTAATATTGTTGCCTGTGGCCCTTATTGTCGGATTCTCTCGAATTTATCTGGGATTACACTATCCTTCCGATGTTCTGGCAGGTGCCACAATAGGTACTTTAGTCGCACTTGCAACAGTTGCATTCTGGTCTTAAAGCCGATATGTTAGACTCAGAAAAACCTAGCAGGAACAGGTGAAGCAAGCGTGGAGAAAAAAAGAGTATTACTATTATCTGAAGGCTTTGGTACGGGTCATACTCAAGCCGCCTATGCACTGTCCAGCAATTTGCGAAAGCTCTCGCCAGACGTGCAGACAAAAGTGCTTGAACTGGGAAGTTTCTTAAATCCCAAGGTTGCACCTCTGATTATAACAGCATACAAAAAAACGGTTACCAATCAACCCAAACTTGTCGGATACGTATACAGACACCAATATAAAAAATCATTGAACAGGCTGACAACACTGGCGCTGCATAAACTGTTCTATACACATACACGCAGCGTTGTGCGCCAGTTACGTCCCGATGCGATCGTCTGTACACATCCGATTCCAAGTGCTGTCATATCCAGACTGAAACGTCTGGGTGTACAGGTTCCCCTATGCACAGTCATCACCGACTATGATGCACATGGGACGTGGATTAACCGTGAAGTAGACCTTTATCTGGTTTCTTCAGATGAGGTTAAGTCCAAACTAATGCTACGCGGCGTACCTACAGACAACATTCGAGTCACGGGCATTCCGGTGCATCCGAATTTCTGGGAGCATCCCGGGCGAGAAGAGATTAGAAGCAGATTCAACCTCAAGAACATGCCCACTGTACTGGTGATGGGCGGCGGTTGGGGAATGCTCAGCGACAAGCTGGTCCATCCGTTGCTGACACGCTGGCATGAAGATATTCAGATCATTTTTTGTCTGGGTCGCAATGATAAAGCACGGATCAGCATGGAACAGAACCCCATGTATCGCAAAGAAAACATTCATATTTTGGGATACACCAACGAAGTGGACAAATTGATGGAAGTATCCGACCTGCTGATCACCAAACCTGGGGGAATGACATGCAGCGAAGGCTTGGCCAAAGGAATTCCAATGTTGTTCCACAACCCTATACCTGGTCAGGAAGAAGAAAACGTCCACTATTTTACCGCAAGAGGGTTGGGAGAACCCATAACATCGCTCGACGTAGTGGTCAAATGGATGAACAAGTTATTGCATCACTACCCGGATGTTGTACGTAAACGCAAACGTCATCTGGCGGAAATCGCCAAGGTTCATCCGCTGCAGAGTGCTCAAAGTATTATCGATCTGCTGGAGGACGTTCGTCCTTCATCCGCAGAAGAGGCCCGTTTATGAATTTATCCCATTAGGATGTCGCTTCCCGTATTCTTCGTCTAATCAAGCCTCTAACCAACGGCTTCAAACAAGACTGCAACCACATTGAAAAGGTGCCTTCGAATCCGAAGGCACCTTTTCTTTATGAAGGAAAGTACAAACTATTGTATGCCTGTAGACTTCAAGTACTCCTGCCACTGCTTGGTGTAATCTGCCTGAATTTTTTCCAATCCTGCTTGTTTAGCCTTCTCCATAAATGTGTTCAATCCAGCCTCTACGTCTGCCACCAAACCTACATTAAGCGGATACAAATATTGTTTTTCCACTTGCTCCAATGCAGCCTTCTCGGCTTGGTACGGAGTCCAGTCTTCAGCAAATCCTGTAAAGATATCCGGCTTTTTGATTTTGTCGAGATCTTCAAACATGGTCAGGACATCATCAAAGGTTTTATCATAGAGCATGAATTCCGGATTACGCCAAGCCCAGCCATTCATGCCCTCACGCGGGAAGCCGTTTGTTTGTGCATCTCCGACCATTTTGTAATATCCATTATCTACCTCGAAGTTTTTGCCTTCAATACCGTATTCAGTCAACCAATTATATCGTTTGTCTGTCACAAGTTTCTCATAAAATGCCAATGCTTTTTCCGGGTTTTTACTGCTACGCGGAATCGCAAAACCATTGTGGATCGGGTGAACCGGTTGTGCAAACCCTTTCGCATTCGGGTAAGGGAAATAAGCCAGTTTCCAATCTGGATGCGTAGACTGTACCTTGATTACATCTGCATTAAATTTGTTAGGGTTTTCCCCGGACAGAACAACGGCCGCTTTTCCATTTTGCAGCAACGAGTTGGATGTATCTTTTACATTCAGTACGTTTTTCGGGAAAAATCCTTTGTCCATCCAACGTTTGTATGTTTTCAGGTCTTCCAGGTGTTGCGCGGATCCCCAATAGGACGTCACAGTTGATGGTGTGTCATACATAATATCCAGTCCATATGGAAGTTGACCTGCTGTATTAACCAGCTTGGATGTCAATTGACGAATACCATGGGTATGGTTGGCATTGCTATCCGCAATCGGAATCATATTGGGTTCGTTGGCTTTGATGCCCTCCAGATATGCTTCAAGCGTTTCCAAGGATTCCGGTTTTGGAAGATTGTACTTCTCGCGCAAGTCCTCACGGTACGCAATTCCCTCCGTTACATACTCAATCCAAGTGGATGGAACAGTATAGATTTTGTCATTGATTTTGACAGCATCCCACATATCATCAGGGACATGAGCTTTCAGTGCTGGCGCTGCTGTAGGCAACATTTCATCCAGTGGCAGAAACGCGCCCTTCTTGGCATAGGACTGGTAGAATGTCCAATCCGCTGTGAAAATCAGATCGATCGGCTGTCCGGAAGACAGCAGCAGTTTATATTTTTGATCCCAGTCGGTCCATGAGGTGTAGTTGAATTTCACATTGACGTTCAGATCAGCCTCCGCCAGCTTATTGATCTCGGATTCAATAACAGGCAGATCTTTCGGAGCATCCCCAAGCATGTAAAACTGAAGCGTGACTTTCTCGCCTTTGTTCCCGGATGTTCCTCCCTGCTCGCTTCCTTGCGTCGATCCCCCCGAACCGTTATTACATGCGGCAAGTACCCCGGCGAACAACATCAGAGCAAGTACCAGAGACAGGTGCCGAATTGTTTTGTTACGCATACGCATCCTCCCTTTTTGTGGTGAACCTTTATATGTTAGCGCACACTCGCCATGTTTCAGACCTGAAATGATATCAGTGGCCTGACGCCCACAGCGCGTTCACGTTCTAACCTTTCACTGCACCAATGGTGAGTCCTTTAACAAAATAACGTTGTACAAACGGATACAGGAACAAAATCGGTCCCGTTACAACGATAGCCATTGCCATCTTGGTTGATTCGGTAGGCACATCCTGACTGAGTGTGATCCCTGTGCCAATCGCCATCTGGTCAATGAATGTTATCGTGTTCATCGTGTTGTAGAGATAAAATTGAAGTTGGTACATATCCGGGTTGTTAATGAAGAGGGATGAGGTAAACCAGTCATTCCAGTAACCCAGTGCCAGAAACAGACCTACGGTGGCGATACCAGGCATCGCCAGTTTCAACACAATGCTGACATAGATGCGGAAGTCATTCGCTCCATCAATTTTGGCGGACTCAATCAATTCATCCGGCACTGCCGAGCGAATGAAGTTTTTCATCAAGATAATGAGGAATGGCGTCATCAACCCCGGGAAAATCAGTACGGTGTACGTATCTGTGAGATTGAAGTAGTTCGCCAGCATAATGTACCAAGGTACAAGTCCCCCACCAAACAGGGTTGTGAAGTAGATAAAAAACGAGAATGTGTTCCGATATTTAAAATCCTTACGCTGGAGCACAAATCCGGCCATCGTGATGAGGAACAGCCCTAGCGTAGTTCCCACCACCGTTGTAAAGACCGTTACCCCATAAGCCTTGAGTACCTGAGTCGGGAATTTGAACACCATTTTGTAACCTTCTAGGGAAAAGTCCGTTGGAAAGAGGTGATAACCATCCCTCACAATGGACTCGTTGCTGCTGAATGAACCGGATAGAATCAGCAGAAACGGTAGCAAGCACATGATTGATAAAATGATGATGAAGCTGTAGGAAATCAGTTGAAACATGAAAGTGAATTCCGAATCTCTGAGACGCGTATTCGTACGAGTGTGAGTATTCATTGGCGTGTTCATGATCGTTCTCCCTCCTGCCCTGCGGGCGTTCTAGAACAAGGCGTAGTCCTCATTTACTTTGCGGATAATATAGTTGACGGTCATGATCAAAATGAATCCAAACAAGGACTGATACAGACCCGCAGCCGTTGCCATCCCGATATCAAACGTTACTTTCAGTGAACGATACACATACGTA
Source organism: Paenibacillus sp. SRL342 (assembly GCF_984798905.1). Taxonomy (NCBI): domain Bacteria; kingdom Bacillati; phylum Bacillota; class Bacilli; order Caryophanales; family Paenibacillaceae; genus Paenibacillus; species Paenibacillus sp. SRL342. The sequence goes on along the minus strand of NZ_OZ481790.1, from coordinate 1,899,668 downwards.
TCTATAATATCTGTAGCGTTGTACAGTACCCCGTTATTACCGATCAGTTGATAGAACAGGTCAAACTGCCCCTTCATAATGCTGCCGAGTGAGAACAACAACAGGATGACAAAGGTTGGCTTCAGCATTGGTACCGTAATGTACCAGATCCGCTGAAATATATTCGCCCCGTCGATTCGGGCAGCTTCATAATACTCGTCACTGATACCCGTTATGGCGGCCAGATAGATGACCATGCTGTATCCAAGATTTTTCCATAGATAAAAGATGATGATCAGGAACACCCAGATCCAGGGTGTGTTATAAATGTCGACCGGGCCGGCCTCAAAACGTTTGAGCACCGTGTTCACAAAACCCGACTCGTAGTTAAACATGTTGTAAGCGATTACACTTAATAGTACAAATGAGATGAAATACGGCAAGAACATGACGGATTGCGTAATTTTTTTGAATAACCTGCCCCGGATCTCGCTAAGCATAATCGCACAGAAGATCGCAAGACCGTTTCCTAATATAATGAAGGCGAGATTGTAACCCACGGTATTGGTTGTGAGCTTGAGCAACATTCCGGATTGCCATAGGAACTTAAAGTTCTCCAGACCGACAAATGGACTGCCAAATAATCCGCCTTCAAAATCATACCGGGTGAACGCATAATAGATGCCGACCATCGGAAAATACGAGTTAATCAGAAAAAAGATCAGCGTGGGCAACAGCATCAGAAACATGATTTTGTTTTTGTTCAATTCTTTGAGCATGGCTCGATCCCTCCCGAATTTCTTGCGGTGCTGCGTGGTGGAGCTCTCTTTTTATTGTAGATGCTCTCTTCACTCACGGATACTGAAGCTTCCCTTCAGAAAATGAACGATTCTGCGAAATGAACTATGAACAAAATGAACGAACCATGAAATGAACAGACATCCACACACATCCGTTCACAAATGTTGATATCGTGCATAGGCTACACCTAGTGAACAATTCAGCGAAAGTTGAACTTTATGTAGACAAAACAGGCAAAATGGCTTGTCCACCATTGATGTAAACGCATACATAATATATAATTCAAGTTACTCTTGCTCTTCTGCTCATCCATATATGAAGCCTCACGTATGTACATGAATTTCTATGTTATTCACCCAAAACAGGAGGTCCGAGGGGGAAGATGAATGCGTAAACGTTCAGAGGACAGTCAGAAAGTCTTCACACGGATTCTGATCGGCATTATTATCAGTACCGTCGCTACCTTACTTGTGGCTTCTTCTATTTTGTACGTCAACTATAATCGGATTGCTCTTCGCCAGGTGTATCGTACAGATATGAACAGTCTTACTCAAACCAGCCGTGAAGTGGCCAAAATGACCGAGACTGCGAAATCATTGTCATATCAGATTTATCAGGACTACACCATCTCTTCATTACTGCTCTATTCCAAACCAAATATCTATGAGATTACATCGGCGATGGAGCAGCTAGACAACTACCGTATGTCCCTTCCCTTTATCGAATCCATCTATGTATATAACTCCAAAAGTAAAGAATTCTTTATCAGTTCCAACATGCGCAATGGGCAGCAGTCCATCTCGGAGATCGATGATCAGGGGATTACAAGCATCCTTCAACGCTTCCATGACTATAAACCTTTTGTGCCCATCCCTCGTACATATCAGGTCGGCTCTACCGAAGCAACAGAGGTTAACAGCTACACCTATCTCTGTTATGACACGATTAATGATAACGCGAAGCTAAACTATGCTGTCATCGTTAATATCAAAGATGATTGGCTCAGTCCGAATATGAATGCTGTGGATCAACCCGGCAAAACCTTTATCGTGAATGAGAATGGAGACCTTTTATCTGACTTTGGCGACCGTGCATTGATGAGAAATCTCTCCAGTGAAGCTTTTATGAAGCCAATTATGCAGGATACGGAGCAGTCAGCTTACTTTACCGAGAAGGTTGACGGAGAAAAATCCCTCATCACCTATACCGCTCCCGATGACCTGGGTTGGCGTTATGTGAGAATAACACCTTATGATCTGATCACCTCAGATATACGGAGCATGCGCACACATACCGTTCTGTTTTGTGTTGGACTTCTCTTCGCAGGGTTACTGCTCTCTTACCTTGTGTCCCGAAAATTATATCACCCTATTGATAAGGTGATTGTTCGTTTACGTGTGATGGAAGCAGAGCGCCGTGGCAGTCTTCATTTGTTACGGCAGGATTTTCTGCGGGGGGCTCTGCAGGGCCGTGAAACAGTAACTGGAGGTATGCTGGAAGAACGGATGAAGTTCTACGGCTCCTCCATTGATGTTCGGCGTGCATCCAGACTGGTATTGCTACGTATTGACCATTTTACCGAATTCAACGAAACGTATCGTGATGAGACCCAGCTTGTAAAATACGCCATGATGAACATCTGCACCGAGACAGCCGATCTTCACTACAATGCGGAAGCTGTCGACATGGGCGGTGATCTGATCACACTCATCTTCAATGAAAAAACGGAAAGCCATGAACTTGGGCAACCTGCTCATAACCGGATCGAAGAGCTGCTACGTATGATGCAGGCAGCTGTAATGACCCATTTGAAATGCTCCATCTCCTGTACAATCGGCACGGAAGAAGATTCATTGGAAGACAGTATTGCATCCTATACCAGATCAGCCGAAGCCTCACTGCATCGTTTGTTCATGGGACCGGGCTGTCTGATCTATACCTCTGACATCATGGCGTATCACGCCAAGGAGTACGCATTCCCAGCCGGTAAGGAAAGACAACTTGTCGATCACCTAATGACAGGTAAGACACGCGAAGCAAAACAAGTCTATGCAGACATCGTCGGCGAGACAGCCGCATATCCATTTACCGTCTTCCAGCTAGCCTTATCCCATCTGACGATGACACTGAACCATGTACGAAATACCCTCAAGAAGAATAATCAACTCACGCTTGATTCAGTCTCGGATGGTCTAATGCTGCCTGTCAAAGACGCGGAAGACATCAGTGAAGTACATGAACACTTCTATCGGATGTTTGATGAGCTTGGCTCCAAAGTGGAGGAGAAACGTACACTGAAACATGAAGAATTGATTCGTAAAATCAATGGCATTATTGAGCGGGACTATGCGGACCCCAATCTATGTCTAACTTCTATCGCAGATGAGTTGGGCATGTCGCCCATCTATGTAAGCAGGCTCTACAAACAGCTTACCTTGAAAGGACTTACGGACGTGATTAATGAAACCCGCATAGCCAAGGCCCAGCATCTGCTGGTAGAGACAGAGAACTCTGTTGCCGATATTGCCGAGAGAACGGGATTCACCAACAGTTCATACTTCTATCGCATGTTCAAAAAGTTCAACGGGGTTACACCAAACGATTATCGCCGCAAAGAGTTTCATTCAGAGAACTTTTGAAATCATCCCAGACTTGAGTTTATGGAGCATGGCATATTGATTGTTCATGCAAAAAAAGAGCGACCTATGAGAATGAAACCATTCACCTCATGTGTCGCTCTACCTAATTGAGTTTAAGTTAGATTTTTCGAATTATTCCTGTTCCTGATCTTCACCAGACTCATCAGAAGCTTCACGAACTTTATACTTGTCCAGACGTGTCTGCTGATACTCACGCAAGGCCTCTTCACCCACAATCACTTCAACCCGGTGAATGTTCATACCTTTACCCATGAATTTCTGCTCGTACTCCGTCATCACATGTTCTTCATTCAAACCATCACGATGCAGATTCAAAGAAATATTGGTCATTTGCAGGCCGAAGTCGGCAATGGCGTTGAGTGAGAAATCAAACAGCGTCTCCGAATCGGTTTTGAAATGAATCTGACCTTTGGGATTAAGCAATTCTGTGTATTTCTTCAGGAAGCGCGGATGCGTCAACCGACGACGTGCATGCTTTGCTTTTGGCCAAGGATCACTGAAGTTCAAATAAATGCGCTCCAGTTCTTCCGGTTCAAAAACTTCTTCGATCTGTTCGATATTTGCCAGCGCAAGCTTCAGGTTCGGAGGTGTCTCCACATCAGCCTGGCTCCACGCATTACGAGCTTTCTCACTGGCACGACGCACCAGTTCATCATACATATCAATACCGATGAAATTAAATTCCGGATATTTATAACTCATTTGGCTGATAAATTGACCTTTACCCATACCAAATTCCACGAAGATCGGGTGATCATTGCCAAACAGTTCAGACCATTTTCCTTTATGTTGCTTGGGGTCCAGTACAACAAGATCAACTTGTTGCTCCAGATTTTCTCTTATCCCTTTTCTGCCACGTAAACGCATTTTATTCCTCCGTTTGTCCCATACTTGTCTCAGAACTATTTTGCCGAAGAACTGGCAAATTGTAAAGAGCAATGAAAAGGGAATCTTCGGATCTGCCACTTTGGGCAAATCTCAAAGATTCCCTCTTCGATTTATTTGGAATTGGGGTCCAACTACTTTAGTAGTTCATAGTCTACCTTATCTTGGTGTGAAAAATCAAATGTCTTTTCGAAAGCATCGCGAACTTTTTGTCTTGCAGCCGCTTTCACTTTCGGATTTCCATTAAAACGAACACCTGTTAAAGCCAGCGCTTCTTCTGCCGTCAATTCAACAGACACATGATTCAATTCTTTGTTTTTAACTTGGGAATTCATTCATATCACCTCACGGTATAGTATGGTCCATGACGTCAACGTTGATTCAAATGCTATGATGAATAATACCCATTAGATGGTGTCTGACGCTGATTTAAATATAACATAAGGTGTAAACTATAGCAAGGAGAAAACCTTGATTTTACGGCCTATTTTTGCGTTTCGATTCCCTTTTTTTTTCGTTTTTTGATACAATGATAAAAGTTCATGAAAACACCTAAAATCGCTATCCATCGTCTATGACGGAAATCGCATAGCGCTTCTTCTTTTGTTCACGTATGATTACGGTAATTCGACAGCCAAAGGAGTACCCTGAAGATGAATGCACCTGCATTACAGTCCCCTCTGTTGTGGGGAGATAAACGATTCCATACCTGGAATTATGAGATGCGCGATCAATTTAACAATAAGGTTTTCAAAGTGATGCTGGATGCTGGGTTCACCTGTCCCAACCGCGACGGTTCCATTGCCAAAGGTGGTTGCACCTTCTGCAGTGCGCGTGGATCAGGCGATTTTGCTGGTAGCAGACGTGAAGATCTGGTCACCCAGTTCAATACAATTCGAGATAAACAGCACCTCAAATGGCCTACAGCCCATTATATTGGCTACTTCCAAGCCTATACGAACACGTATGCTCCGGTCGAGGAGCTGCGCGAATATTTTGAAGAAATTCTTGAGCAACCCGGTGTTGTTGGTTTGTCCATCGCCACTCGCCCGGACTGTTTGCCAGATGACGTTGTTGATTATTTGGCTGAACTCAATGAGCGTACCTACCTGTGGGTTGAGATGGGGCTTCAGACGATCCATGATTCCACATCCACATTGATTAATCGCGCGCACGACACGAAGTGTTACGAAGAGGCGGTTGAGAAACTGCGCAAACGGAATATACGTGTGTGTACACATATCATATATGGTCTGCCTCAAGAGACACATGAGATGATGCTGGACACTGGACGGGCAGTTGCCAATATGGATGTACAGGGAATCAAGATTCACCTGCTGCATCTGATGCGCAAAACACCAATGGTGAAGCAATACGAAGCCGGTCTTTTACGTTTTCTGGATCAGGACGAGTATATCAAGCTGATCGTAGATACACTGGAGATGCTTCCACCGGAAATGATCGTACACCGTCTTACAGGCGACGCACCACGTGATCTGTTGATCGGACCGATGTGGTCCATGAACAAATGGGAAGTGTTGAACTCCATTGATCGTGAGCTGCGAGAGCGGGATTCATGGCAAGGTAAGTATTGGAGGCGAGCATAGATGGGCTTTCTTTCGGTTCTCAGCTGTGCACATCAGTGGATTGCTTCCCGTCTGCAGCCAGGTGATCTGGCGATAGATGCAACGGTTGGCACAGGAGCAGACACACTATTTTTGGCACAACAAGTAGGCAGGCGTGGTCAAGTCATTGGATTCGATATTCAAAGTGAAGCCCTCACGCTGGCACAGGCCCGGATTCGAAAACAAAATGATGAAGCCAAGCTTGGCTCCATCTCCATGCTTCAACTAAGCCATGATCGAATGGCAGAAGCAGTTCCTGAGTCATGGCTTGGTGCGGTTGGTGCAGTTATGTTCAACTTGGGGTACCTGCCCTCAGAAAGTGCAGATTCCTCCATCATCACCGAGACAAACAGCACAATCGCTGCACTCGAAGCTGCACTCGCTTTATTACGTCCTCGCGGCATTATTACGGTTGTGCTCTATCCTGGTCATGACGGAGGTGCACAGGAAGCATCAGCCGTATTGGAATGGTCCTCTGCCCTGCCGGTGGAACAGGCACAGGTTGTGATGTATCGCCAATTGCAGCGAGAAACTTCTCCTTTCCTGATCGGAATCGAGAAAAAATAATTTCCTTTGTTCACCAAATACAATAAACTAGACACAATCGCAAGGCGAGCTATTAACGGCTTTTTCTTACTGCGATCTGTGTTCTACTTCTACATATGCAAACGTATTCACTTGTTTGCTCATGGCGACCACAAGCCCATGACTGATTAAAGCGATCCACCATTTCATATACTAGAGGAGAGATTACTGATGTCTACGCCATACCCATTACAATTCCAACCTGAATTCAAAGAACGTGTGTGGGGCGGTCGTGCTCTGGAGCAATTCGGCCTTACGCCCCCTGAAGGACATATCGGAGAAGGATGGATGATTGCAGATCATCCCAACGGTACAACCAAGGTATTAAATGGAGCCCTGGCTGGCAAGGGTCTGGATGAAGTTCGTGAACAACTTGGCACCGAATGGCTTGGAACCAAAGGCGTCTCTGAAAAAGGCGGCCGTTTCCCCCTCCTGATTAAGCTGCTTGACTGCAACGATGACCTATCCGTTCAGGTTCATCCAACTGACGAGTATGAGGCACTTCCTCCTGGCGAGCTTGGCAAAACAGAAATGTGGTATGTACTCGACGCAAAACCGGGCGCGCACATCATCTATGGCTTGAATGAAGGCGTTGATCGGGCAACATTAAAAGAAGCATTGGAAAACGGCACGGTGATGGATACCCTTCGTCAGGTACCTGTAGAAGCTGGTGATACGTTCTTTATCCCTGCTGGAACAGTGCATGCGCTCTGTGCAGGTGTTGTTGTCGCTGAGATTCAGCAAAACTCGGATACGACCTACCGGATATACGATTACAATCGTCCAGGGCTAGACGGCAAACCACGTGAGTTGCATGTTGAAGACTCATTAAATGTCACCGCCTATGAAGGCGCAGGTGCCTCAACAATGAAAACAAATAACGCTACTCCTGGTGAATGGCTCAAGCTTGCGGAATGCCCTTATTTTGTGGTGGAAAAAGGAATTGTGACTGAACGGTGGGAACTCGCCACCAATCCTGACAGCTTCACGATTCTCGTTGTCTGTGAAGGAGAAGGAACTTTGGAGTGGGCACATGCTGAATCAGACAGCATTGAATTGAAAGCTGGACAATGTTATCTCTTGCCAGCCAATCTGGGTTCTTATACATTGAACGGGAATACCACTGTTCTTCGCTCTTATCTGCCCTAAATAAAGCTTATATGTAACCTGTGAAGGAGGAATTACACGAGATGCAGGAATCTACCTTTGCCTTGGTCGCTAGTGAAGGTACCCGTATTCATGTGTACCGCTGGCTTCCCGATCCGGAATGCAACGTTAAAGGTGTAGTGCAAATTGCACATGGCATGGGCGAGACGGCAGCCCGATACGCCGAATTTGCCGACATTCTTACCCAAAATGGCTATGCGGTCTATGCCAATGACCATCGGGGTCATGGCAAAACTGTGGAGAATGCCAAGTTGCTTGGTAATGCTGGTATCGATGCCTTCCGCTGGATGGCGAGTGATATGATCAATCTGGGCGAAGTAGCCGCCAAAGAAAATCCTGGGGTCCCCATGTTTCTAATGGGACATAGCATGGGCTCATTCTTGGTACAACATCTCATGTACGCGGGTCATGAGCAGTACCATGCCTTTATTTTATCCGGAACAAACGGAAGACGCGGTCTGCTCCGGTTTGGAGAGAAGCTGGCCTTCTTGCAGTGTGGCATTCAGGGTGCTACCCACCCCAGCATGCTGCTCAACGCGATTGTATTTGGTGGATTTAACCGCTCTTTCCGCCCCGCGACGACACCGTTTGATTGGTTGTCCCGGGACTCACAAGAGGTTCAGCGATTCATTGATGACCCCCTGTGCGGAGCGGTCTGTACAGCAGGCTTTTTCCGCGACTTCTTCAAATTGCTGCTTGAAGTCCATCTTCCACACAATATGGAGCGCATACCCAAACACAAACCCGTATACCTGTTCTCAGGTGAGAAGGACCCTGTTGGACTTCATGGCAAAGGCGTTCTTAATCTGGTCTCGCAGTATAAGAAGCTTCAGCTGGAGAACATTGAGTATCGCCTGTATCCGGATGGACGCCATGAAATGCTGCATGAGATCAACCGAACAGAAGTAGCCCAGCACGTTGTGAACTGGCTAGAGCGGAATACCCCTGGCTCGAATACACACCCTAGTCCGGTGAGTCCTACTGAGACCGCTGACTCTATATAATAGATTCAGAGAACAACATACCAAAAGCCAAAAGAAACCCCTGAATCGGATGCTCAGCTCACGCTGCACTCCAGTTCAGGGGTTTTCTTGTTAAGCGATATCAATAATAGCTATATTCAAACGAGATGGATTAACCTTCAATCAACAGGGATTCCGGGTCTTCAAGCAGTTCTTTCACGGTCACGAGGAAACGTACCGCTTCACTACCGTCGATGATCCGGTGATCATAGGACAACGCGATGTACATCATTGGACGGTTCTCCATCCGCTCTGCATCAATCGCCACTGGACGAAGCTGGATCTTATGCATTCCCAGAATACCCACTTGCGGTGTATTCAGAATTGGCGTAGACAACAAGGAACCAAATGTTCCGCCATTGGTAATGGTGAACGTTCCGCCTTGAAGATCAGACAACGCCAGTGTGTTGGAACGAGCTTTGGATGCCAGGTCTGCAATGCTCTTCTCGATCTCGGCAAAGCCCAGACGATCGGCATCACGTACAACCGGTACAACCAGTCCTTCCTTCGCAGATACGGCAATGCCGATATCATAATACTTTTTGAGAACAACATCTTCACCATCAATCTCTGCGTTGATTGTAGGGAATTTTTTCAAAGCTCCCACAACCGCTTTGGTGAAGAAGGACATAAAGCCCAGGTTGATCTCATGTTTCTCTTTGAACTTGTCCTTACGGCGTTTACGTACATCCATGATCGCAGTCATATCAACTTCATTAAACGTAGTCAGCATGGCTGCTGTCTGCTGAGCCTCTACCAGACGTTTGGCAATGGTCGCACGGCGGCGAGACATCCGCTGACGCTCCACTGGTTTGGTATAGGTAGAACTTCCAGTTGCCGGAGCACTTGGTGCTGCTGGAGCTTTACTCGCAGGTGGAGCAGCAGGAGCAGGAGCCTGATTGTTATGACTCTTCACATCGTCCTGGTATACCCGTCCAATCGGATCTTTACTCTGAACCTGATCCAACTCGATACCACGTTCACGTGCAAGCTTACGGGCAGACGGTGAAGCCGTCTTGGCACTATCAGATGACTCTGGCGCTGCCGCAACAGGTGCCGATGGTGATGTTGGAGCTTCAGGTGCAGGAGTAACGGCTTTTTTCTCTTCAGCTACTGGTTCGGAAGCGGGTGCACCGCTTCCTCCTCCAGAACCAGCTGAGAGTGTACCGATCGTTTCACCGATCTCGACCGTCTCTCCTTCCTGACGAATGATCTTCTCCAGCACGCCACTTTCTTCTGCGCTGATCTCAATATTTACTTTATCCGTTTCCAGTTCAAGAAGCACATCACCCTGATTAACGGTATCCCCTTCTTTAACCATCCATCTGGATACAGTTCCCTCAGTTATTGACTCACCCATTGCAGGTACTTTAATTTCACTCACAGCTGTTACCTCCCCAGTGGAATATTATTCTTCGTCGTTTGTTTCAACGCAGATGTAATAATCTGTTGCTGTTCCATACTATGCACAAGCTGATAACCGCTGGAAGGACTTGCATGTTCCGGGCGACCTTCATATCTAACGGTTGTGCCTTCCGGGGCGACTTCACGAAGACGAGGCTCCATGTATGTCCAGGCACCCATGTTTTTGTTCTCTTCCTGTACCCATACCAACTCTTTTACATTACTGAAACGGGCAAGGACACGTTTGATCTCTTCTGCCGGGAACGGATACAACTGTTCCACACGAATAATGTGAAGCCATGACCGATCTGCTTTATCTTTTTCAATAGCATCTTCCAGGTCAATGGCAATCTTGCCACTGCACAAAATAATGCGCTCTACACGATCCGGCTGTGTCCCCAGTCCAGCTTGTTCCAGTACAAGTTCAAACTTGCCTTCACTGAATTCAACTGCCGGTGATGCAACACGCGGGTTACGAATGAGACTTTTCGGTGACATCATCACAAGTGGACGAGCATCTTCCGTTTCAGTCAACGAGGCTTGACGACGCAACAAGTGGAAGTACTGAGATGCACTCGACAAGTTGGCAACCGTCATGTTGTCTTCTGCACAAAGCTGCAGGAAGCGTTCCAGACGAGCACTTGTATGCTCAGGTCCTTGACCCTCATTCGCATGTGGTAACAACATCACCAGACTGGACTTCTGAGACCATTTGGCGCGGCCCGCTGATACAAACTGGTCAAATATAACCTGTGCACAGTTGGCAAAGTCTCCGAATTGAGCTTCCCAAATGACCAATGTATCTGGTGAATATACGTTATAGCCATATTCGAATCCAACAACGGATTCTTCAGACAACGGACTGTTATAGATTGCAAAGGATGCTCTTGCCTGTGGCAAGTGATGTAATGGGCAGAACTTTGCTCCATTCTCCGAATCATGTAACACCAGATTCCGATGAGCGAATGTAGCACGCTCGGCATCCTGTCCACTAATCCGAATTGGCTTGCCATCTGCCAGAATGGTTGCAAATGCGAGTGTCTCCGCAAGGCTCCAATCCACTTTTTCCCCTTCGTTCAGGGAAGTGCTCCGGCGTTGCAAAATCCGCTGTAACTTCGGATACACATTGAAGTTCTCAGGCCATTTCAGCAAATCAGCATTAATGCTGCGCAGATTCTCCAGTGGTACCGCAGTCGGAGTAATCGTAACAGCCTCCGGCTCACTGATTTTCCGTTGATAATATTCATGTACTTCATTTTTCTTCATCTGGTCATAAGCTTCTTTTAATTTGTTCGTTACTCCATCGCGAATGCTCGTAATGGATGCATCATCGATAATCGATTCTTCTTTCAACTGATCCTGATACAAGTGGCTTACCGTTGGATGGTTTTTCACCTTGTCATAAACGATAGGTTGAGTTGTTTCGGGATCATCGGTTTCGTTATGGCCGTAGCGACGGTAACCGATCAAGTCGATCAGGAAATCCTTTTTGAAACGATTGCGATACTCGGCTGCCATACGAATGGCTGCAATACAAGCTTCCGGATTGTCCGCATTCACGTGTACAATCGGAATTTCGTACCCTTTAGCAAGGTCACTTGCGTAATACGTTGAACGGGAATCACCGCTATCTGTAGTGAAACCCAGACGATTGTTGACGATAATATGGATGGTTCCGCCATTCTGATATCCTGGCAGAGCTTTGAAGTTAAGCGTCTCGGCAACGATCCCTTCGCCAGGGAATGCTGCATCACCATGCATCAAAATGGTAGCTGCCTTCGTCACGTCCTGCTTCGGATATCCAGGGTCACGACGGTCATCCTGAGCCGCACGAGCAAACCCTTGTACAACCGGATTAACGTATTCCAGATGGCTCGGGTTATTCGCCAGAGTAAGGCGTGCCTGTACAGTTTCCCCGTCTTTTACAAAACGGTTGGCACCCATATGATATTTGACATCCCCCGTCCAACCGTAGTTGATTCCAGTCGAACCTTCCGATGGAACCAAATCTTTGTTCGGAGCATGATGAAATTCAGAGAAAATTTTGCTGTACGGTTTGCCCAAAACATGAGCCAGTACGTTTAACCGTCCACGGTGGGCCATACCCATCAGAATGTGGCTTGATCCGGCTTCCGCCATGATGCGAACAGCTTCATCCAGCATCGGCACAAGCACATCGTTACCTTCGATGGAGAAACGTTTCTGACCAACAAATGTTTTGTGAAGATAATCTTCAAATTGCTCGACTTCAACCAAACGTTCCAGCAAAGCCTTACGTTCTTTCGACGTAAGCGGAGCTGGTGATGTCCGGGATTCCGCGCGGCGATTCAGCCACTCACGTTCTTGAACTTCGTGCACATGACTGAATTCATAGGCCATGGGTCCAGTGTAAATCTGACGCAAGCGTTGGATTGCATCCCATCCGGTTGCTGTCTGCCCATCTGCTCCTTCCCAGATCAGGGAAGCAGGCAAAGCTTTCAGATCTTCTTCGTTTAATTCAAAATGCTGAGGTTCCAGCAAAGATGTGTCTGTATCTTCACTGATTCCAAGCGGATCTATATCTGCAGCAAGATGACCATAGGTACGGATGTTCCATACCAGTTTACCCGCTGTAACCGCTTTCTGTAATAATTGAATGTCTACGCTTCCGGAAGCCAATTGGGCGTTGCCGGAATTCGAAGTTGTGCGTGCATCCCTGCCAGACATCGGCGGTGCACCCCATTGTTCAAATAGTTCACGATAAGCCGGTGTAACCGAACCAGGGTCTTGAGTGAATAATTCATATTGTTCCTGTACGTATCCCATATTGGGGCCATAGTAACTTTCCCAGGGCTTCTTGTTGCCTTCCACGATCGTCATCGACGTTCCCTCCGTCTTGATTTAGTCATAAGTTTTTGACGGAAATCATTGACTAAGCCGTAATTTGCGTTCGTTCAACATTTTAAGCGAAATTTTTCATGAAGTCCAATAATCGTGCTGTTGGTGGTAGTAACGTTAGTCCGACGCTCCCGTCAAGGTTTGTCTGCGTTTTCAAAATCAAAGTAAAACAATGATTGTATATACCGTCGCACAGATGTCGAATACTGTCCTGATCCGTTCGAAGGTTACACTTTCTCCACTTCTTCAAGTGAAGTCCGTGTTCTACTATCTATTCTATAAACTTTTACGCTCAGGAGCATTTCCTATTTTTAGTCCAATTGATGCATAAATTAGATGAATCGAATAAATCGATCAATTTGGGTAGAACAACAAACGCTTAATTACAACAAAATAGGCATACGATCTCCCATTTTACCTCCTTAATTGAATTGTGGTCCATTATGTTCAAAAACAAACCGTCAAGTTAAACATTAACCATTTGACGTCACATTCAACAAGTAATTGGGGTTTTCTTCAAGTGACCAACAGCAAAAAGCTGGCCCAGACATGAATTATCCGAGCAGCTTCTTTGGATTCAGCAAATTTAAGTTAACAATAGAGTTGATGATGCGCCTCAAGCTCTACTTTGACTAATCATATACTCTGCAAACGGCGTTAGAGACAGTTCTCTAACCTGCTCCAGTGTAAACCAGTCCGCTCCTAACGAATCTTCACCATCGGGTTCCTTTTTGATATGATTCGGCTGACTGGCTGCGGTCAAAGCAACATCATACAACATCCCGATATGGTGCAGCTCTTCCGGCTCACCTTGATGCACCCATTCCAGTAGACATGACTCCGCAGAATTAATCACCAATTGTAGATGGGTCAGGCCCGTCTCTTCTTCAATCTCACGATGAAGAGCAGCCACTGGCTGCTCACCAAATTCCAGCCTTCCGCCTGGTAAATCCCATTGCCCCTGATATGCTCCCCGAGCCTTATGAATCAACAGGAATTTGTGCTCCCAAGCGACCAAGCCATATACCCCAATATGTGTATATCGATCCACTTACATCTCTTCCTCTCGTCCGTAAGATGTACCTTACTTCAGCGATTACTTCCTATTTCTTTTCATCCTCTGTAAAAGCATCCAGATCTATGGCCATACGGATCATATCCACACAACGGATACCATCCTCTATAATCTCTTCCTCATATTGCCTCACAAAGAAGTCACGATCAACCCCAATGATGCGAAAACCGCAACGTTGGTATAACTTCAATTGATGAAAGCTGGAGTTGCCCGTTCCAATCTCGAGAATCCGGCAGCCCAATCTACGTGCAGCTTCCATCGCTTCCTTAATCATGTGTTTGCCTACACCTTGTCCCTGCAGTTCTTCCTGTACGGCAATATTAACAATCTCCGCAGTCTCTGGACGAGTCTTCAACAATACGAACTCCCCAACCATCTCTCCTTCATATTCGGCAATAAAACAAACCCCCCGACTCAGGTACTCATCCACAATTGCTTTTGAAGGATCAGCCATCAATAAAAGTTCGTAGGGTCTCTCTTCTTCCCAGTCCAAAATCCGGAACGACAATTTCATGCCAATCTCCACCTTTTCATCGTACAATATTCATTTACGTCTTGTTTGCAGAAGCCTATGTATGGCAAATCCACAAATATATCATTCTTCATTTCAACAAACTAGTTTACTCAATCTATTAATCACACACTATTACCCACAGACTAGTCATCTCCTATAAAAATAGTAAACTTCATTATATCATAATATTTGGATATAAATATATAGATATGGATGATACATTTTGAGGCATTATTTTTATCCTAACCCAAGCTTAAATGCTCATGAATTAATTTCCATTCCCCATCAAGCGTCGCCGCACTGTATCCTTGCAGGGCATGCTAGTATCCCATGATTTTTACTCCTTCTGACGGTTTAACTTATTGGGTCTAACTCTGTTCAAGTACTCAATCGCTATAAATCATAAATGTCTCTTGCAGTGTACGTCCGGATGACTTCTCCCAGATCACACTCCGCTCAAAAGTACCTTTTTGGAAAAAACGCGGGAGACGTTCAGCAAACCAATCCTGCATAGGCAGCTCAAAAACCCGCTTCATAGGCACCCATAACAGTTCGCCTTCGGGCGGATCTTGCAATAATTGACCCTCGAATGAAGTCGCCAAATAGTTAAATACCATGTACCGCAACCCTTGTTCGGGATCACAGAACTCATCAAGCCCTTTATACGTAATCTCATTGACTACTAGCCCCGTCTCCTCCAGAACCTCCCGCACGGCACCATCCACGATACTCTCCGGAAAATCTACCTTCCCCCCAGGAGCGATGTATCCCGGAAATCCTTTGCGATCCGGCCGATTCATTAACAACACCTGATCATTCATTTTGTCCCATACCATACACATTGTTAATATCTCTATTCTAGTATCCATATTCGTCCTCCTGCTAACATGCGCTTCTCTGCTGTACACTAACATTTCTGGGAATAACCTGTGTTTTCCTGCTTTATTCCCACTCTGATTCATTCGTATTTACACCGGTCTCACAGTATAGTCTATGATGATATATATGCATACGAAAGGCGGACGCCTTGTACACCTGTACATCAGAAGCCCGCCTGTTTTGTGATATTCTATGCTGGTCTTTCCTCAAGCCTGGAGTTTCCAGTTCTCAGTTTAATTCCGTAATCAACACCCGGCGTTCCTTCCATTCAGCCCGGCGATAAGCCTGTTGCATACCAAATTTGCGGATACTTGCCTTTGGCACCGATTTATATGGTAAAACGATCGTAAAGTCCTCATCAAACGGGAAAAAAGACAGGCCTACTTTTTCATTCGATAACCACTCTGCCTGAATCGGCTGTCTGGAACAGGCATCAAACGTACAACTGAGCCCCTCTGCAAAAAAATCATAACGCGCAGCAGGTGTTCCAGGTTCCTCCATACAGAGGAACAGACTGAGCTGATCACAGAAAAGCATGATCTCCACATCACTTTGCAGCCTCTGTTTCAGTGCTTCAGCATCACCACCAAGCTGTTTCTCCCAATCCAGCTGACGTTTGTGTTCTTGCTGCAGATAATCTCGGATGTCATCATCATCCTGAGCATTGGCCCCCAGATTTTTCTGAAATAGCTCCGTGTACATCAAGCTACACAATAATCCGGCGTAGAGGTTTTTCTGACGGACTTCTTCAATCCCTTTATGGTAGAATACAAAACGCGGACGCAATGGATAATCACGAAACGAATACGGCGATTGACTGAAATCATTCCAGAACGGAGATGAATCCAGTTCAATCCAGCCACGGTCATGTTCCTTGGCCGCTAGAATCAATTCATCCCGATGCGAAGCATCAGCTAATAATTCATTTTTCCAGTGGAAAGCCATCTCTCCGGCTACTAATCCATGCTCATGCTGTGCGGTCAAAACAAAATCATGCTCTCTCTCATATACGATCATGTGCTGTCACCCTTCCGCATGGTATACGTTGACTTTAACATAAATTGGGTTAAACTTTCCTATAAGTTGTATTTCGCTCCATTTTGACGAAAGGCATTATGAAGTGCACAATGTAAAGGTGTTGTCAGTTTCCTGAAATTTGATACACTAGGTTATGTCCACAATTATATTACATACAGAAAGCGGGATCTCATGAATTTATACTCTCCTTACATCGAGTTTAACCGCAAGGAATGGGCTGAACTTAAAGAACATCAGACCACTCTTCCACTGACGGAAGCCGAATTAGAACAGTTAAAGGGATTGAATGAAGAGGTATCGATTCAAGAAGTCGAAGATATATATTTGCCTCTTACCCACTTTATTGACCTATATGCAAGAGTTTCACGAGAGTTGAATCAACTAACGGCCTCCTTTATGAAAAAAGAAGCTCTCCCCACCCCCTACATCATTGGAATCGGGGGAAGTGTTGCCGTGGGCAAAAGTACAGCGGCCCGTTTGCTACAGGCACTGCTCGCCAGAGGTAAGAATAGTCCGAAGGTTGACCTTGTCACCACCGACGGTTTCTTATATCCCAATGCGGTGCTGCAAGAGAAGGGCATCATGAACCGCAAGGGATTCCCGGAAAGCTATGATATCAAATCCCTGATTCAGTTCATGGGTGATGTGAAATCTGGCAAGCCGGAAGTGAAAGCACCCGTCTACTCTCACCTCGCCTACGATGTCATTCAAGGAGAAGAGAAGCAGATCTGTCAACCGGATATTCTCATAATTGAAGGTATCAATGTACTTCAGATCAAAAAGGAAACGCCTTTGCTGGTTAGTGATTTCTTCGATTTCTCCATCTACATTGATGCGGAAGAAGAGCATATACGACACTGGTACGTTGAGCGTTTCAAGCTGCTTCGCAACACAGCGTTCCAGAACACGGATTCCTTTTTCCATCAAAGATTCGCCAATATCGATGAAGAAGAAACCGTGCGTACAGCCAACCAGATTTGGCAGGATATCAATGCCAAAAACCTGCATGAAAACATTTTGCCAACCAAAGGGCGTGCCAGACTGATTCTGAAAAAGGAAGCCGATCACTCCATTGGGCAGATTCAATTGCGCAAACTGTAGACAACACTCGTGCAGTACACTTTGTTGTTATATCTAATTACCCTTAAAAGGAGAGAAAGACACATTGCAAACCCTGATTATACTCGGCAGTATTATGATGTTCCTGGCTGTTGCTTTGGGCGCTTTTGGCGCACACGCGCTCAAGCGCAAACTATCCGCTGACATGATCAAAATCTATGAAACCGGTGTTCAATATCACCTCATCCACGGACTTGGGATCATCCTGATCGGACTGCTGGCAGACCGCCTTGAATCCTCTTCGCTCGTCATGCTTGCCGGGTGGCTGATGTTCGCCGGGATCATCCTGTTCTCTGGCAGCCTGTACGTTTTAAGTGTAACGGGTGTTCGCAAATTGGGAGCCATTACCCCACTTGGCGGAGTCGCATTTTTGGCTGGATGGGTTATGATCATGATTGCCGCATTGTAAACTTGCCCCGTGGATAAACGAAAAGAGTGTTCTGGCTGATATAATATCGCTGGAGCACTCTTTTACTGTTTAATCTGTCCAAATTCTTCGAATGGTGGATAGCCCTGCATCTGGCCGTTGTCGCTCCAGCACATACACATCCGGGTTAGACAGTTTGGTCCACTCTTCATAACCAAAGGATGGTTCATACTCACGAATAAGCAGTGATAATAAGTTCCCATGTGTAACCACGGCCCCATGCTGTTCCGGTCTGCTCCACAACTCTTCCAGTAGTGCCAGCCCCCTTGCAGCAGCGTTTCGAGAAGATTCCCCGCCTTCTTCCACCCAATCCACATCATCGTATGTACGTTTCAGTACATCCATCCAGTTAGGCAGATCAAGAGAGCTAAGTACCCTCTCCTGGAGACGTTCATCCGTATGTATATGTTGCAGCATTGCTATGCCCAGTGGCATAGCCGTCTGAACGGCCCTTTTCCATGGACTGGAGACAATATATGTTATGGCGTGATGAGCCAAGATATCTGCAAGTTTTTCAGCCTGCCTGATCCCTTCATCTGTAAGCTCTGCATGGGGTTCCTGCCCTGTGGCCTTAGCGTGACGGATAAGATAAATGGACTGCATAGCTATCACCTCCTATGGCGTAACCTACTTGGAGTTCATCTCAAGATATTGAAGTGCACTGTACATCTTCTCCTGCTCTTCCGGTCGGCCTGATGAACTGAGGAAAGTGACCTGATCCCCTGTTCTGTCTCCATGTTGAGCCACCAGCCCAAGCCGCTGCTTCAGATGGTTCACTGTGCCTGTACTGCCATCAATAATCTGTATATGATCGGGCAGAACCGTGCGCAGAATGGACGTATAGAATGGATAATGCGTGCAACCAAGCACCACTGTGCCATACCCATGAAGATCGAGATCTGCCAGCTTGAACCGGAAATAATCAGCGATTTTGCCCGGATCAAAATCCAGCTGTTCACACCACTCCACAAGTTCCGGCAGCGCAATGGAATCCACACTGTGGTGATCATCAACACGCGATACCAGTTCGTTATACTTGGTTTGGCTCAAAGTGAGGGCCGTGGCAAATACAAGCACTCTTTTCCCACTGTCACGATTCATCTCCACGGCTGGTTTCACCGCAGGCTCCATGCCAATGATCGGGATATCGTACTTGGCGCGCAGATCCTTCACAGCCAGACTTGTTGCTGTATTACAAGCAATCACGATTGCTTGGACATCCTCCTGAATGATGGCTTCCACACAATCAAAAATATGTCCTCTAACCTCATCCGCAGACTTCGTTCCATATGGGACATGCAGGGTATCCGCGTAATACAGGAATTTTTCTTCCGGAAACTGTTGTAATGCCTGATGCAAAACGGTTAAACCACCGATGCCTGAATCAAAAAAGGCAATTTTCTTAGTCAAGGATTTCACCTCTATAATGTATTCTTTCGGGTTCCAAGAACCTCTCAATGCTGCTCATGCTGACTGGAGGTGAGGTTTGTACTTCCGGCTCATCACCCACTAAGATGATAAGCCATTATTCTACGCTCATTTTATACTGCTTGAACCAGTCCTTGCCACTATGCCACGCCTCTACAGGGTTATGCTCTCCAAGCAGTTCAGTACTTGCCTGAGCCATGATCCATTCCTTGAGACCATTATCCGGACTGGATTCGAGCTGCTGTAACAGGAGAAGCAGTCCGGCCTCACCCGTATGCAGGATGTCCTTGTAAGCCTCCCGGTTACCAGCAATATAATCATTCGGATTGCTGCTGGTCAGGAGAACAGGGTCGCTAACCATCTGCTGCAGGTTGCTTTCAATGGTTGCTGATAATGCTTGTTCTTCTGTCCGAGTCGAACATGCTGCTACCGTCAATGCTGTGCATACGGATAACAAACCCAGAATCAGTCTTCTGCGATTCACCGTCCCACTCCTTTCAACAACGAGTTAACGCAACAGATTCGGCTTTCATGCTCAAGCCCCGGCCAACTACAGAACAAGTTCCCATTGTTCTTCGGTAAGCTCCTGACCTGACAACATCTGCTTGCGGACTTCCTTCACTTCAAAGCCCACAGATTGATATAATCCACCCGCCCCTATGGGTGATAAATTCAGCAAAGCTATAATCATAATTATACTCGTTTCGATAGATTCGGATATGCGCATCAATGACATACTGCAGATCCTTTTGTACGAAAGTGCGGATCATCAGACATCACAGTCCTTCCTCAAATCCACAGTTGTGATACTGAAATCCACACCGAACTGAATTAATCCGAGTTTACGGGCAACTTGCTGTGAAGCGAGATTATCCCAAGATGTACTGTAGATTGGCATGCGTCCACGCTCCTTGACATAATACTGCCAGCACTTTACCGTTTCCGCTGCATATCCATGTCCTCTATAACCGGGTGCCGTATATAGACTCGCTTCCGCCCCATGATCGGAGAGCCTTGCGGAGCAGCACACTGCCACAGCAGAATTCCCAATGACATAAGCGGCAACGGGACTTTTTTCATACAAGTAGTCTGTTAATTCAGGGAAATGCTCTGCCAGCAAATAACGCTGCTCCTGACCAATCAACTGAACCCTCAGGTTCCACTCGTCAGATATCTCAGGAAAAGCATAGGCGGGTCCCATCCATACACGGTTAACTGGCTCAAAGGTTTCCACCTTGCGAATCAGTTTTGGAATATCCAACGGAAGCTCGCAATCCTTCCCCAACTCATCCATTAGATCCGGCGGTAACTGCTCATGATAATAGATCAGTGAACCGGCAGAAGTCATGCCAATAAAAATGGCTGGAGCCTGCCCACCACCCGGTTCGTTAATTCGTAGAAGACGCTGCTGTTCGTTGATCATATATAAAGTGCTCGCCTGTATTTTCAACATCTCCATAGGCGACAGGTTCGAATTGGGAACCATAACTAAGAAGTTAACCTTTGCAATAATCGTTTGCCTTCACTGGCTTTACCAGCTTCTTGCTGCTCCAGAAAATCGGATAATTCACGTAAATCAGCCGGGCGATATCCAGCCCCGCACCCGCAATTATGATAGGTATAACCATGACGATACAGCATCATCACTTTGGCCCATTGTTTGGTATCATTTTGCTTGGGCGCCTGGAAATCCTGTCCCATGCTAACCATAGACGTGGCACATTGCGGGCATTTATATTCAAGTTGGGCCACCACCTCAGGGCTTAGGTCATGTCTGGAAACTTGTTTAAATGATTTGCGACAAATGAAACATGCATAGATGTCTTTATATGGTCCTGACATGGCATATCTGCACATCGTCTGCACCCCCTTAATAATTTCCATTATACGGGATTTCACACGCACATACGAATGGAATTTGCACATTTGCGAAAATCACACTGCTCCACTCATTGCCTTTGCACGGCAGCTTGTTCCCAGGCCTCACCAAGTTCCGCAATCGATGCGTACCGCTCGGACCGCTCGTCGCTCACTGCACGCATCACAACGTGATACAACGCTTCTCCGGCATCCCATCTCTCATAGGAACGATCCGTCTCCCCGCCAAGCAAACCAAACGCCATTGCCCCCATGTTGAATACATTGGTAACCACATCTATGGGTGCGTCTAGCTCAAACTCTTCGGGTGACATAAAGCGGGAAGATCCCCACATACGCCCCATGGTATTGGTAAAAGAGCCCTTCCGATACAAGTCGATATCACAAATTTTCATAAAGTTTCTGTCAAAATCATAGATCAGACTGCCATCATACAGATCAACAGCCACATAACCTCTTCGTTCCACCTCGATATGAAAATTCAGAATCTGCTCCATCGCCTGAATACGTGTCTTCACTGGGAGTTGTCTGAACCGATAGTAGGGCGAACGCGGATCTTCATACTTAGCCGGAGGCGGAAAATACCAGTGGGAGTGAAGACACTCCCCATCCACCCAATCGAAGACACAGGCATACCCCTCATCCGTTGCAAAATGATCCGTTAGTCGAATCAACGTGTCATGCGCGAGATCCTCATAGACGGAAACAGATGATTTCAGATTACGAATGGCTTCCGGGGGACTTCCCGTATGATTCGCATGAATTGTATGTGCTCCCGCATACTTTACGAACAATCGCTTTCCATCCTTTTGCACAATACCGAAGGAGAGATTCCCTGAATCCTGCTGATCGAATACACGAAAGACCGTACCCAAGGGCCGTAACCAATCGAAAGAATGAGACTCTTTTAAAACAAAGGAAACACTATCTATCTCATGTTTAACCTGATCTGTCATAGGACTCCTCCTGTGGTGATATCATCATCCAATCTTGAGGGCTCTGTATAAAAGTAATTCATATGCGCCTCATCATATCCCTGACCGTTGACTTCCAAGGCATTACGCTCGATGCCATAAATTTCAAATCCATATCGCTCGTATAAACGTCGGGCTGATTCATTGGTTGTCACTACACTCAGATTAATCTGCTTGATACCTTCCAGATGTCTTCCCCGATCCAGCACCTCGCGGAGCAAACGTGAAGCCAGCCCACTTCCCCGATATGGCGGAGCTACATAGACGCCCCAGATCATGCCTTTGTGCCTGAGCTTTAGGCCGTGTTCCCTTTTGAAACCCATCATTCCCGCCAGTGTTCCTTCTGTTGTATATGCTCCCAGAATATAATCATCGGGCTCATTATGTATGCGTTCCCGTACTTCATTTATGGGGATCTGAATGGACAATTCAAACGAAGCCCCGAAGGCTTCAGGATGTGTTTTCAATGCTTCCAGTCGCAAAGGCCAGTAGAGGTCTGCTTCATCCCGCTGAATATTGCGAATGGTATAGGTCTCTTGCTTTCGGCCTTCATTCATTCTTCGACCACTCCCTGCATCTCATAAGGATAATCGATCTGAAGTTTTACATTCGCTGCCGCTTCCTGTCCTGCGAGCAACCCAACAACATAAATCCCCAGATCAATAGATGTAGCTACACCACCGGCAGTAATTACATTTCCATCTTTTACAATCCGCTTCTGAATCACCTCAGTGACATACGGCTCAAGCAAATTATATGCACGGGGATGTGTTGTTGCTTTTTTGCCGGATAAAAAACCAGCTGCACTCAGCAGCAGAGAGCCTGTGCACACCGAAACCTTCAAAGGCACAGACTCAGCCTGTTCCAGCCAACCTACAAATGCCTCGTCATATCGAAGCTTGCGCGTTCCCATGCCCCCGGGGATAAACACGAGATCATATTCCGACAGGTCAGGCTTCACCCGATCCACCTTCAACGTTAGACCAGACTCATCCGTGACCTGATCTGTCATTGCACAAGTTTCCCACGTCGTTCCTTTGGTAGGTTCAAAGAAATTCAACCGATTGATCACATCATAAAACCCTGCAAAATCAAGAAAAGTCAGTCCATCAAACAAAACGAATGCAATTTTCATTGGTAACCTCCGCGTTTTAATTTGGAGCATCCTGATTAAGTTTCTGATTCCGATCCCGTTCCATTGCTTCCTTCACCCGGTCACGATCTGGCAGCTTGCTATTGATATGAAAGAGCAGACCCACAATCACAAGAAGTAAAATAATGACGATGAATTCGAATATGGCTAACCCCTCCCATTCGCAAACTGTACAATTTTGGCTCCTACCAAATCTCTATTTTAAACCACGGGCGATGATCCACTCCAGCCACTTCCAGGGTAGCAGTGCTTTACCTATGATGAGCACACGCGAACCTTTCCCCAAAGCATATCGAAGTCTTGGTGCACGCATCCGTGCTATTCGGCCAATCAGATCAGCTACCTCCTGTGGATCAGGTGCCGTCTCGCTCGCATGTTTGGAATAACGAAGAACCGCGTCCAGCTTATGTTTATACGGAGAGTCCTCGCTCCGGTGAATCTCACCCAAACCTTTATTCCAGATCGGTGTACGATAAGAGCCAGGCTCAACTAATACCACCCGAACACCAAACGAAGACATCTCATGACGCAGACTTTCCGTAAATCCTTCCACAGCGAATTTGGAGGCAGCATAGGGCGCATACCCCGGAAAACCGGACAACCCACTGACGCTGGACAAGTTAACAATTAACCCCTGCTTCTGTTCACGCATCACAGGCAGGACGGCACGTGTCACAGCGATTAATCCAAACAGATTCGTTTCCATCTGGCGCCGCCAATCGTCCATCGATACTTCCTCAATGAACCCACCCACCGCAAATCCCGCATTGTTCACCAGCATGTCGATTCGTCCATTGGTTTGAAGAACGGTCCCCACCGCTTTGTCCACTGATACAGCATCGGTTACATCCAGTTGTACATATTGCAAACGTTCAGATATCCCAGCCTGCTCAGCCAGCCTTGCCAATTCTTCTTTCCGACTCAGATCACGCATTGTAGCAACAACGCGATACCCCTGCTTGGCAAGGGTGATTGCGGTAAGCATACCGAAACCACTGGAGGTACCCGTAATTAAAGCCACCGGAGCGTTCACTCCTCCCTTGGTCTTCTTCACTGCATCAAGACCCGTGTTGGTTCGTCCCTGCCCGTCCTTAGTTAAATGTTCCTCTGCTGTCACGGTGTGTCCTTCTTTCCTCGGTAAATTACTTACTTCCCGTTCCTACCTATACCGCACGGCCCCTACTGCTTAATCCGCCACTCCATTATGCCGTCTCTCCACCCTGCGCAGCTTCGTAAGTCCCGGTTCAAACGTATACGGTACAAATCTGATCTCAGGTAAGGTGCATTCAAGCCGCTCTCCCAGCTTCATCAGTTCCAGCAGTACATTGGTCTCTACGTGAGCCATCACTGCGCTCCCGCCAAGCCGAAGGGATACCTCCATTGTTCCGTCCCCTTGCTGCACCACACGATAATGTTCAATATCCGGCGAAGCCGCAATGACCGAACGGGTAACGAAATCTGGAAAGACAGGTACCGACTCACCCGTATGTAGTTGTGTAAAATAAAGCGTGTCATCACAGCGGCCTTCAATCCGCTCAATGGCAGTAAACGGGGAACCACAGGCACATGGCAGCGCCGCCTCGGTCAGAATATCATTCAGCCGATACCGGATGATCGGCTGTGATGTTCTGGAGAAGTCCGTAATAATGGGCACAAACCGCCGGGTGGCGGGATCAATGTACTCTTTTTCAATATGCACGATGTCTTCATTCAAATGCAGTGTGCCATAACGACAGGTCGCACCCAGGAACCCTTCTGTACACTGATAGACTTGACTAACGGTTTGTCCGAACACCTGCTCCAGCACCTTGCGATCCAGGGGGTCCAGCACCTCGGCAACCGAGATGATTTTATCCGGTACAGCAGTCAGTTGGCCTGCCACATAGGCATCCGCCAACAGACGCAGCATGGATGGAGGAGCTACCCATACAGTAGGTTGGTATTCTTCCAACCGTCTCACCAAGGTCTCCACACGCTCTAGCAGATCAAAATACTGAAACTGCAATTTGCCACGCTGCACCGATTCATACAGATTACTGTTGGCACGCAGGAAAAACGCAATCTTGGCAGGTTTCCTCAGTCCACCGGGCAGCAACTTAGCCAGCACTGTGCCCGTCCACGCATCCTGCTCCCGATCACTCACCAGAAATATCCCCCGGTTCCCTGACGTGCCCGAAGACAGTCCAACCGTCACGCCTTGAATGGAAGGTTTGAAATCACGCGTTTCTTCACTTTCACCTGCAAGAGCCAGCGCTTCGTCCTTGGTAATACCCACCGTGTTCAGTGTATCGAAGTGCTCCATCATGATTGATTTGTTAATCAACGGAAAGCTTCTCCAGTCGGATGCGTCCACGTCACCCCACCACTTCCGGTAAAACGGAGATCGGGCACGGATCTGATGAACATGCCGAATAATCCGGCGCTCTTGCCAGCGCTCAAGTTGTTCTCGCGTTTTCCATGTTCGCAGCCCACGTGCGAGTGCATAATGAACTACAATGCGAAAGGTATTACTCATCGTTTCTGCCCTCCCGTGCCCCAAGCGTCCAGTACATCTCGACAATGACTCGGCACAATCCGAATCTGGGGAAATTGCTGATGCAGCTGAACCAGCTTGTCAAAGTTACGGTGGTATTCCTGTCGATTCGACATAATAATACCCGCGAGCGCATGAGGTCTGCGCTGTTCACGAAAAGCCCGACTTGACCACACCGCATCCGCGCAAAGAAAATAATCATGTTCTTCTGTACGCAGCAGGAGTCCCATCATACCTTCCGCATGACCGGATACATCCACCCCAAGCAGACTGCCATCACCAAAGATGTCGTAGACCTCATCAAAAGGGAACTCTTTCCCCGCTCTCGTCCATCGCTCAGGCTGACGCGTAACAGGCCATGATCTGGCCATAAAATCCTCAGGCAACAGCCCCGCAAGAAAACCTGCTTTTACAGCCTTAATTGGACCGAGTGAGCGCACAGCATCATAGGCTCTTGGCAGATAGATGAATTGTGCCTCCGGGAAATCTCGTACACCTGCGATGTGATCACCATGAAAATGAGAGAGGATGATATACCGAATATCCGAAGCTTTCAGTCCAATTCGAGCCAAAAAATGAACGGCACTATCCTCTTCACGATAGACCACAGGTGTAATATGACGATACAGTGCGTTGGGCAAATGAGCCGTTTCTTCGAAAAAGCGGGAGCTATATCCCGTATCCAACAGGATAGGTCCGTGTACGGGATGAATGATGCAGGCAAATCCTGCCGGGAAAGGTACTGGGCTTAACCGACCACCGCGCAGCGTCAGAAACTCTGGATGTGTACAGTAACCCGCCGCACCCAAATATAGTTCTACTGGAGTTGTCGTCAGCATGATTCTGCCCTCCACCAGTCTGCAAATTGTTGTAATCCCTCTTCAATGGACACCCGAGGGACGTACCCCAATTGCTCCCTTGCATCCGTAATATCCAATGTCTGTGGAATAGATAAGGAGCCGACTGTATACCGTGTCAACGCAGGTTCACCCAACGCAGGAATATAGCCATGAACTCGCTCTAGCAACGCTGCCACACCATATGCCATCCGATAAGGAATGTTTCGACAACGCAAGGGCATATCCAGCATGCCAAACAGGCTGCTCACCAACTCACTGAACGCCCTTGGATCGCCATTGGAGATATTGTAGGCTCTACCAAGTGCTTCTGTAGAGGCATCGCGGCACAATAATAAGGCGTCCACCACATTATCCACACAGGTCAGATCGATTAACGCCTGTCCACCACCGATCATCGGCACGCCCGATTTTGCGTTTGCTGCGACAATTCTGGGAAATAACGTCTGATCATACGGACCAAAGATCGCTCGCGGTCGAATCATGATCGACGGAAGTCCCTTCGCATGCCCCTCCATTACAACCTGCTCAGCGAGAAGCTTCGTGGCTGCATAATGATTGGCTGGTTTGGATGGCAACGGATCATTCTCATGTACGTTATACCGCGGGTTGTAGTTAAAATATATACTCGGAGTTGAGACATGTATGAATCGCTGCACCTCATTATGCAGGCAGCCATCAATGAGGTTTTGTGTGCCTTCTACATTACTGCTATAAAAGTCACGATATTTACCCCATGGCGATGATAGTGCCGCACAGTGAAACACCATATCCTGTCCTGCACACGCTTCGTTTACTACTTCCTCATCCCGTATATCTCCATTCAGGAATCGGATTCCTGCCAACTCAAGTTCTGCACCAACCTTTGCCTGTCGGCCCATGCCAGTGACTTCCCATCCCTCTTTGGCAAGCCGCATCGCGAGGTGCCTGCCCAGACATCCCGTAGCTCCTGTAACCAATGCTCTATTCATTGTTGTTCACCGTTCCATTCTATGTCATGAGTCAAAGCTTCAGTCAGCGAGCACTTCTGCGATCTTGCCAGACGCCATGCGGCCAGCACCACTCCGAATTGTTCCATTAAAGGCTGGATATCCTGCCCTACATAGACCACATCCCTGGTTCCACGCCACGCAGCTATCCATGCACGGAGTTTCCCTTTGCCAAAGATCTGCTGTACTCCACTTCCCAACATGGGAAGCATGAGCATGGCTTTGCTGTCCCGTGCGGGCGTGATCATTTTTCTTTCTTTTACCAACGTCTCCGGTTCAGTCAGTGCACGCACCAAGTCATCTCCAGGGTGAAACAGATGAATCCCACTCGTTGCCCTCGGATTACACTCAATTGCGTACACCTGCCCATCCCGACCTTCTATAAAATCAAACCCAATCTGTCCACTAAAACCTGTTGCCTCAACAAATTGTCTCACCCACGCAAGGGCACCTTCATGTTCTACCTGTTCAAAAAAAACACTCGCTCCCACGCTACCTGTACGATAGCGGCTGTCGTAAGTGGAATGCGCAACCAGTTGCCCTTCATGCGCTATGCTGTATGTACATAACATCTGACCAGGAATGTAGGCCTGTGCAACCCAAGGCGAAACAGAGGATAATTCCCCTTCTTCCGGTGGGTCGTTACGGATATGTCGACGGCTCTTTTGGCTTACGTTTCCTTCCTGATCAATCCCTGTCCCAGCGTCATCGGTCATGAGTATTGGCATGCGAACTTTGGCTGCGAAACGGGAATACACCGGTTTCCACACCCAATCTCCTACTTTTCCCAGAACAGACTGAGCTTCCATCCATTCCTGCCGACTGTTGATCAGGCGTGTATCTGGAACTGAAAGACCGAGTGACCCTGCAAGCTGGATAAAATCATATTTATGATGCAGCTCATGCAGCTGCTCCAGAGTTGTAACCAGAACACGGCAATATGCACGCAGTCTGTCTGCCCCTTGAGCAACATAGAATACTTCTTCACACATCGGAATCAACAGGTCAATCTGCCAATCCTGTGTCAACCGTTCCAACTCCGCCAGATAAGCATGTGTCTCATGACGTGGCGACGGGACCACAGCACACTGTTCCACTGCACGAGATAATCTGGTCAGATGCCGTACGGCACTCTCCGCAACATAGACCCGATGGCCTGCCCGATGAAGCATCCGTGCCAGATCCAGCGTTACGGGAGCCCTTCCGCCTGTAAGCAGCACACGGAGAGAAGCAGCTGTACGATGTCCTGTTTCCCCAGATCTAGTACTCAAAAATGAGTCCTCCCAATGATAATCCGGCAGCCGTGCCAATCATCAACACCCGATCTCCACGCTGAATACGCTGTTGTCTAATCGCTTCATGCAGACCCATCGGGATCGATGCCGCAATCGTATTGCCGTGATTTCGTGTGATGTCCATAAACCGATCTTCAGCAATGCCAAGCTTCTTGCGAATCAGTCTCATCGCCATGGCACTTCCCTGATGGGGAATAACCAATTGGAAATCCTCCATCTGACACCCAGTCGCCTGCAACATATCACCAATGAATCCAGGCAAAAGTCTGGATGCCATGCGGAAGATCGCCTGTCCATCCATATGAAAAAGGTAGGGTTCAGGCTGATCCGCCTTATAATTCGAAGCATGCAGCCGTGTACCTCCACCTGCAATCTCCGAGAAGCGAGCACCTCGGCTGTAGGTTTGAAGGGAAGCATGTACAATCTGGGAGGATGACCCTTCAGGCGAACGTTCAATAATAACAGCGGCCGCTCCATCTCCAAACAGGGCCGCACTTTCTTTATCAGACCAATTTAGCCCGGCTGAGGCAATCTCGGTGGCTACGAGCAATACTCGCTGGTAACGTCCAGCATCTACCATATAGGAGATCACATCGAGTCCGTTCAGGAAACTCAGGCAGGTTGCATCCATATCAAAAGCAGGCACGCCTGAATCTTGCTGCCCCATGGCCTGCTGGATAAATACCGCCGTACTTGGCAACGGTTGTTCCTTCGTGCCACTAGTACACACCAGACAGTCGATATCACTGAATTGTAATCCTGCATCCACCAGTGCAGCTTCCGCAGCCCGCGCGCCCATGAAAGAGGAGGTTTCTTCACCCGAAGCATAATGGCGCACACCTACACCTGTGGCTTTGCTGACCCAGCCCGCAGGCACGTCCAAGCGGCGATCCAGTTCCTCATCGGTGACTTCCTGTTCAGGCAGGTACTTCCCTGTTCCTGCGATCCTTACTCTTCTAAGTTGCATTTCCCCAACCTCTTTCTGTTCATCTGACTGATATATTTAAGTTCAGCTAATTGTATTTACACTTACACTGCGATGACAGAACAACTTTCCGATCACTGTTATCCCCAGATTTTTTTGATTCCTTCTTAAAAAGGGAAAATCTGGGGATAAGCATATGCTTCCGATGCAGCTTTCTTTCAGAAAGCTTTTAGGCGAACGCTTCGCTTCTTCAAGTTATTTCTGTCCTCTCCGTTATCGTGTAAATGTTTAGTTGAACATATATAACAAAAGGGCAGATGCCTCTGCCCTTCCTGTTGTGTTTTCTTTTGTATAAAGTGTCATTTCTTCTTATTCAAAATCTCGGCAAGAGCGGCATCTAGTGTACCGTAAGTGAACGTGAATCCTTCTCTCTCCATTCGCTCGGGAATCACCCAACGACTTTTGAGAACCAGTTCCGTCTCGGTCTGAATGAAACGTGCGCCCAGTTCAAGCATCCAGCGAGGAGAAGGCAGGCCGATCCGAACACCCATCTGTTCTCTCAGACGCGCCATTAGCTCCCGATTCGTCACTGGATGCGGAGAGGACGCATTGAACACACCATTCAAGTGTGGATGCTCTTGCAGATAAATTACCATGCGGAAGAGATCCTCGATATGAATCCAGCTGAACTGCTGTGTTCCTGCGCCTTGAGATCCTCCCAGTCCAAAACGGACGAGGTTCGTCATGGGCACCATCACACCACCCTCGCCCAGCACAATCGCAATCCGCAGTGCAATCTGACGCGTAGACGGCAGACTGAATTCAAAGAAAGCCTGTTCCCACGCCTTGGCAACGTCGACCGAGAATCCGGAGCCAATCTCGCCCTCTTTTTCCGTCATGGGACGATCTTCAGCATGTCTGTATATGGTTGCTGTACTCGAATTAATCCATAGTTCAGGAGGATGATTACAAGCCAGAACGGCTTCGCCGAGAATGCGCGTGGTACGGGTTCTGGATTCCAGAATGACTTTGCGATTCTCATCCGTATAACGGCAGTTCACCGATTTACCCGCCAGGTTAATCAACATCTCTGCTTCTTCCAGTGCCTCTATGATTCCTGCACGATCCTCCCAGGCAATATGACCGGGCTGACGCGAGATAATTAACACCTCATACCCCAGCTTCCTGAACCTTTGGGCAAAATCCTGTCCGACAAATCCCGTTCCACCAGCTAATACAACCTTCTTCACGGTATCCCCTCATTTCCCATACTGGGTAAAGAATTCGTAAGGTATAGATTGGAATGCTTCTATGCATGCAAAATGCAGATATTAGATTAACACCGCCGGTGACCCGTTGGTTTGATTTAATTCGCACCCAGGGCTGCGTACAAGCGATCCCGCTCTTCAATAGCCCATGCGTTTGCAGGATTTTGTTCCAGCTGATATCGGAGTTCATCATAAAAATCATGGATCATGAATCCGTCCGGCAAGTTCCCAAGCATCGCTGAAAAGTTGTACTCGGGCAGTGTTCTCTTTCCTTCACTGATCTGCTTCAACCAATCCATCCACTTTGCAAGAGTAAGCACTTCCTCCTGCCATAACTCAGCCTGTAACCCAAGCGCATCCTGAAGTTGCTCGTACGCCAATGGATCGGCGAAGACGCGGCAGGCCTGAACAGCCAGTTCGTACAACTCGGTCACTGCACGGCGTACCTCATGCTCAAGTTCGACCTCCAAGCCTCCCATGTAATCCTGAACCTGAATGCTCTGTCCATCATCGTATAATAGCGGTGTCTGGGCCAACAGGCGTACAATCTCTTCCATCTCGTGCATTGAAACTCGCTTCTGCTCATAGAGAGCAGGTAATTGATATGCTGTAATGATCATTCACTCCTACATCGTTCTTCTATTAATGACCTATATTATAACATGGTTTGGCAATCATCTATCAGGATAACTTGACTATCCACTACAAGTTGTAATAGTTTATACGTACTACGTAGTGTAGTAATACGATCGTTATGGACGCATAACGATGTTAAGGAGTGTTCACTGTGAACCAGATTCAAAAATTATCCGAAACAGAAATGGAGTTAATGGTTGTTATATGGTCATGCGCCCCACCGGTCACCTCGACAGAACTATTAGACATATTTGCCGAGAAGGGGAAAGCGTGGAAAGCGCAGACCATGTCTACCTTTCTGTCACGGTTGGTGGATAAAGGCGCACTTACCGTCACGAGACGTGGACGGACCAATGATTATGTACCTCTTCTACAGCCCGAAGATTACAAACTACAGGAAACGCAACATGTTCTTGATGGACTGTATCAAGGTTCAGTCAAGAATTTGGTTTCGGCCATGTATGATGGCGACAAGCTTTCAGACGATGACATTTCAGAACTGAAAAAATGGCTTTCGGAAAAGTAGGTGCAGATGATGAACATCTTTTTTGAAATTCTGTGCAGCCTGACCGTGGCGGGAAGTATCGTTTCTGTTTGTATTTTGGCACTACGACTTATACCCGGTTCTGTTTTTCCGACCAAGTGGCTCTACAGACTCGGTAAACTGGCTCTCTTGTTTTATCTCTTCCCGGTATCTCTTGGCCTTTCATGGCTTTTGGATATTGCATTCCAAACGACATCAACTATACCGAATACGGAGAATGCAGCAGCTTCGGGTGTAGTTGCAGGAACATTTATCCCCGAACAAACCATTTCGGTAACCACTGCCTGGTTCTTGTTATGCGGATGGGGCATTGGAGTCATCAGTTTTTCTGCATGGCAGGTGTACTGTTATCGAAGATTTCTGAATGAATTATCTCGTACACGTACCCCAGTCCTCTGTCATAGTGAGGCAGCTATACAGCTACCATTAATCAAAGAGGCTTTGGGTCTCAAACGCAATATCACGCTTGCTCACAGCACGCTAGTACGAAGCCCTATACTGGTTGGCTTGTTTAAACCCACGATATATCTGCCACCCGAAAATACGGTGAAAATGGACATCAGCATGGTAATTCATCATGAGTTGGTACATCTAAAACATAAAGATCTGTGGGTCAAGGCTGTGACCTTGGGGGTTAGTGCCCTGCACTGGTTCAATCCCCTGATTCATATGATTCGCCGGGACATTCATACCTGGAGCGAGTTGGCCTGTGATGAAGATGTCGTGAAAGAGATGTCCCATGAAGAGCGGAGACGATATGGTGAGACAATTTTAAATGTGATGGCGGGAACCAAGAAGATGCCTGCTCAATTTTGTTCATCCCTATCGGGTGAAGGCAAACAATTAAAAAGGAGATTGATGATTATGTTTAATGTAAAGAAACTGAAAAAGAAACATTGGATGATAAGTATGGGAGCCCTCCTGCTTATTACAGGAGTAAGTACGTCCACCGCAGTATGGGCATCAAACCATACGGTTAAAGTAGAGGCTGAAGCTTCTGAAACTGTGCCTGTTCCTTCTACTGATGGATCTTCTGAAATCGTAGCTTCTCCCAACAAGGTCGGAATTTCCGAAGCTGTAACTGCTCCTTCTACTTCCGAAACCCCTGAGATCGTGGCTCTCCCTGAGGATGAAGTTTCCGAAGCTGTGCCAGTTCCGTCTGCTACTGAACCTTCTGAGGCTAAAGTTGGAGAATCAGCCACTGTTCCTTTTACGGGTGAATCTCCTGAAATCGTAGCCGTTCCTTCGAATACCCAATCCCCCGAAATGGTAGCTCTCCCTGGGGATAAGGTTTCAGTAACTGTACCTGCTCCTTCAGAGAAATAACCTATACATTAAGGAGCAGTAACATCCTTATATGCAAACAGGACGAAGCATAGATCTCCAGCTTCGTCCTGTTTCCGTTTTCTGTCATGTGCACTAGATAAGTGTTTTGATCGTAGCAAAATATTCACGGATCATGTTGACGGGTTTCAGATAACCCGGTGACGGGGCCGATATGCCATATTCTGCCGCATAACCGTTCTTGGCAGCGATATACTTGGAGCGAAACATATGATAGTCACTGGTGACAATCATGATCTCAGGGTGTTCTAACCCGGATTCAAGAATGATTTTTTTGGAAAAGGCCAAATTCTCCTGTGTACTTGTGGAGCGATCTTCCATAATGACTTGGGCAGGGTTAATCCCCTGTTCAATCAGATAGTTTTTCATGGCGAGCGCTTCGGGAATCGATTCCCCCGGTCCCTGCCCACCCGATACAATGACGGGTGTCTGAGGGTGACTGCGAATGTAGTCCAAACTTGCATCTAACCTTTGTTTTAGGGTCAATGACAATTCCGTTCCACGGATGCCTGAACCCAGAATAATGACATAGTCCGCTTCTTCCGGATCATTCGCACCAAGCTGTGTAAATACAAGCGCTTCGATAATGACAAAAGAGACGACAGCCACGCTAAATCCGGTAAGGATAATCCGTTTCAGAATAACATGCTTCTGATAGTCAATCCGCCTTAGTACGATAAAAGCCACCGTGATCATTCCGAAAAACATGACTGGGAACCTTTGGCCCCAGAAGGCCAGGAACGCCACAAAACATGCCAACAGGACAAGATCAATGATCAGCCCATTTTTGTGTAAGAACTTTTTTATCAAATCCGTAGACACTCCTTCTTGTACCCGCTATTCCGCAAATCACTTATTATTCAAGCTGTTATTATCGTTAGTTTCGGCCATTGTTCCTGCCAGCACTTCTTCTGTACTCTCTGATTATAATAGTCAGCATCCGTGAAGAACGGACTTTTGCGGACTACGAGATGATACAGATCATGCAAACCATGCGGAGCACAGATGTTCACCCGATCCTCTTCACCCAACTGTACGCCTATAGCAGTCACAACTTCTGGCCAATAGCGAAGAGCATCTTCAGTAGAATGATAAGGAGTTGTGCCATTGCGCAAATGCATTCTCGCCTGATTTTTGACCGACCACTTTGAATTGCCGGTCTCCTCTCGAAGCTGTTGTTCGAGCTGTATGTCTCGCTCCTCACGCAAGTCTTGCGCATCATAATAGACAACATCAATATCGCTGTGAAGTTCACGAAGATCATATCCATGCAGAACATCCCAGATATAATTACGAATATATCCTGCACCTATGTAACTTTGAGGCAAATGGAGACTACGAACTCTCCGCAGGTCATGCATTAATTGCTCGTGTTTGATGATCGTCTGAATGAATAAGTCCTCATGTAACATATCTGCCTCCTGCAGTTTACCTCATTGTCCTCTTATAGAGATAAACTCTCGTTCCAATATATCATGTTTACCTGGCTGCAATAAAATGAACAACGCTTGAACATCCTCTGTACAACTTCGAATCTCTGACTAATCACAACCAAATAACCCATAAACAGCTTCGATGATCCGAATGTTTATGGGTTACAATGATCGAGTTTGAAACGGTTAAAATTTATTTAATTGGTATCCAGATTTGTGGCGGTTGATTGGGGCCCGGGTATACTTCCAGCTCCGGCATATATGCGTGCTCATAAGGGTTGGATGGAAACCATTCCGAAATAATCCGTTTCCACAGAAGCTGCATACTCTCCGGCATCGGGCCTTCTACTTCAAATACACTCCATTTGGAAGCAGGCATGGTGAAGCTTGATAATCCTTCCGGTACTTCACCATCGTAAGTTGTAGCGATCCAGTATTGCATCTGTTTTTCCTGAATTTCGCTCTGATCCACAACGACACCGAGTAAACCTGGAATATCCCCATTGTTCAGTTCAAACAAACGATCCTCTGTGCCGCTCGTCCACGCTTCCTGCCACATCTTCCCGATGCCTTGCAGATGTTCTTGATCTGCATAGGAGAAAGTTTGCTCTACTCCGACCAACGTAAATTCGGGATGTTCAACGATTTTATATTTCATCGGCTCTGCTCCTTTTAGACTCACTTGAATCACCAGACGATTATACGATTGGACAGTGTTACTATTCTTTCGAGCCTCACTGGGTGCGATCCCATGTTGTCTACGAAATGCTTTGGAGAAAGATTCCGGTGTGTCGTAACCGTATTTAAACGCCAGATCAATGATTTTGTGATCACTTTGCAGAAGCTCATGTGCCGCCAGTGTCAATCGTCTGCGTTTTATGTACTCAGCTACAGTAACATCAGTTAATAAGGCAAAGGTACGTTGAAAGTGAAAAGGAGAGATATGGGCCTGCGCTGCAATCTGCTCCATCGTCATATTTTCGAGCAAGTGGTCTTCCATATATTGAATAGCGACCTGTAATGCGTTGATCCAGTTCATGTAATAATCACTCCTTGATGTCTAATATAACGGATAAACCACCCAACAACCTGTCATGTTGTGCTTTCATATGTCCGGTTAATGTGCAAAGACGTTGTTCATATAACACCTGCTCACAGAATTTGACAATATAAACAAATTACTATAGCCTACGAGTATAATGATCGTTCTATCTTATTTTGAAGGGAG
This sequence comes from Paenibacillus sp. SRL342, assembly GCF_984798905.1. NCBI lineage: Bacteria > Bacillati > Bacillota > Bacilli > Caryophanales > Paenibacillaceae > Paenibacillus > Paenibacillus sp. SRL342. The sequence goes on along the minus strand of NZ_OZ481790.1, from coordinate 1,863,126 downwards.
AGTATCACTGATCATGAGCAGCAAAAAGGAAATGCTTTTGAACGTGGCTGAAGAATTGTTCTACCTTCACGGTTTCCATTCCATCGGTTTGAAGCGGATTATCACGGATGCCGGGATCGCGATTATGACGCTATACAATCATTTTGAGTCGAAGGATGATCTCATTGTCCAGGTGCTCCTGCGGCGCGAACAGCGTTATTTGGAACAACTCCGGCAATATGCAGACAATAAAGCACAACCCATGTTCCTCAATCTGGCTGAAGGACATGCAACCTGGCTGAAGGAACACGAATCAAGAGGTTGCTTATTTCTACGCGCCAAAGAAGAATTCGGAGGTTATACAGATCATATCATCGTCCAGACAGTGAATGCGCATAAAAGACATATGAGAACGTTAATCCAAACATTGGCGCCTGCTGCAAGTGATCGAGATCTATTGCGATTCTCCCTGCTGCTGGAGGGTTCCACGGCACTTGCTGAGACAGAAAATGTAAATGACGTCTGCCGTGAACTGATCCATATGACGCAAACCAGTTTCAAATAAAGCTATTCCGGGTGAGTTAATATTTCAACTCACTTTTTTATTTCATAAGAAATATAATGATCGTTCTATCTAAAAGGCGGTGGATTAAATGAAAAAAATTATCTTTCCAGGCATTGCACTAATCGCTGTATGTTATGCATTCGGGCGATTCGGTTATGGACTGTTTATGCCGGAAATTTCGGAAGCTTTACAATTAAATGATGCAGCCTCTGGCGCGATTAACTCAGGAACGTATATTGCCTACTGTCTGTCCCTTCTAACTGCACCACTGTTGATTAATCGCAAGGGACATCATTATGTCATTCAATTGGCAGGAATCAGCGCAGTGATCGGATTAACCGGCATTGCCCTGGCTCAGAATGCATGGGTTCTTACATTTAGTATATTTCTAGCAGGTTTGAGTACAGGCTGGGCCTCTCCAGCCCTCGGTAACACGGTTAATGCCGAGCTTGCTCCCGAGCTACAAGCAAGAGGCAACAGCTGGATTAACACAGGGACCAGCTTCGGGATTGTAATATCAGGTCCACTCTACTGGCTGTTCACGGATTACTGGCGTCTAACCTACATCCTGTTTGCTGTGATCGGTGTTGTTGTTCTGCTGTGGAACAGACGTGTTATTCCACCTACGAAGACACTGCCTTGTACCAAGTCTCTCTGGGCATGTATGAAACCAACCAGACCAGGGTCCGCTCTGCTCATGGCTTGTCTGTTGACAGGTTTCAGTTCTGCAATCTACTGGACCTTTGCCCGCAACTTCCTCACAGACGAGAAAGGGGCCTCCGATTCGGAAGCCGTGTTGTTCTGGATTGTGATGGGGGTTATGGGGATACTCGGTGGATGCGCCGGTCGCATTATTGAACGGTTCGAGATTGGGTGGTCCTACCGAATGGGCATACTTTTATTGGCGATCTCACTGGGGGTAATCCTTCTTCCATCCATGACTGCCAGTCTCATCTCTGCGATCATATTTGGCAGCACGTATATTTTCCTGACCAGTGTATTTATCGTTTGGGCGACGAGACTATTCAGTCCAAATGTGTCCATCGGAATTAGCCTTGCCTTTCTCGCGCTGGGTGTTGGGCAATTTCTTGGCTCATCCATGGCAGGGTATACGATCGAAATGTTTTCCAATACAACGGCATTTCTGGCCTTTGCTGTACTCGGCCTGTTTGGATTGTTAATTCGGGTGAAATGAATGACATAGCAACCTTCTGCTCGTGTTATTCTACTCGGCGCACACTTCCGGTCACTCCATGTTGAAGCTGTACATCTGTAAAAGTAACCGTCGTCCCTTGCCCAATGGGGGACTGGGCCACAATGCCAACTTTGATTTCATCCGGGCAGTCGAGGCCGAAATAACGTACCAACTTCCACTTCTCTCCATCCTGAGAATAATGGAAAGCAAAGCTGTTGCCTGCCCGGGCTACACGTAAATAAGGCTTGTTAACCTCTACAGGTGCTGATACACAATCATCCGAGTTACCACGAGTAACGACACTAAGAATGGACGGCTGTTCTTCGAAATACTCAAAGCAGACTTTAGCCCAATTCGTATCGTCCACCCTCACCATCAGGCAGCCTGAGTCATACTGTTCTTTCATGTCCACCTGTACTCGAGTGACGATGCTGAAATCTCCCTTGACTATCGTATGTAAAAATGGAGCTGAAGCTTTCACCGGCTCACCTCCCGGATCAATGAAAAAGTCACTGATCGGCGAAACAGTTATCGTTACTTTGCCGTCTTCAATGGACCAATCTGCTGGCTCGTTCAGCCATCTCAGGTTGGCAGATAATGTTTGACCTGAACAATGTTCGAATAGATTCGTCATGTGGCACACCCTTTGTGTTGGAGTATAAGTTCTCTAATTTCTCTATTTGTATTCGATATGTATCATGGTTAATCCTGTATGTTTTACATCAAGTTCCCATACCTCGATATCGTACACTGATATCTCCGCATGATCACTTCTTGGAATCGATGATAATATCAAATTTCTTCATAACGGTCTCAGTCATGCGTGCACGATTGGATATACGTTCGTCCCAGACCTGTACCTCAATATATCGTTCCGGCCCCTTATCACCTTTACGGTTCCATTCCTGAGGCCACCCATAGAACTGAATAACTTCCATGATTTCATCCTTGGTATAGATCTGCTTACGATAAGGTTTAGCATCGTCAAACCTCATTGTTGGAAACAAGTCCCCGTAGGTAAAACTCACAACTTCAACTGGAAGGTCACCCCATGGAATGATTACATGATCCGGTTCTGAATACCAGGACAACAGCCATTCGCATGCACCGAGCGTCAGATAATGGGGATATGATTGTACCGGCTTCCCACCTTTGGCAACAAACTGCTCATAAGCCCTTTGTTCAAGTGTTCTGCGAATTGTCATGTAATCTGCGGGTCGCCGACTGGCAAAGTTCCGTCCCTGAAGACGAACCTTCTGGGTAACTGTTTCTGCTTCATCCGCAGACAGGCTGGAGAGATTTCTGAAAGGACCAAGACTTTGTTCAAAATAATGATAGGCATTCCAGTTGTTCATACATTCTCCTCCTTTGCACAGGCTAGATTTGGACTTTCGAAATCAGTTGATAGAGATCGTCATTCTTTATTATTAATAAGGTAATTTTATCCAAAATATGATAGACTGGACAAACGAGATTACTTCAATAATTTGAATCACAACAGGAGGTCATCCTATGTTTGGTGTTAACGTGAAAAAAGTAGAAGATCAACTGGTCATCCGGTGGCAGTTTTCCAAAATTGAAATTCCCATCACACATATCACATCGGTCACCCTGGATGATACGTACGGTGGAAGCGAACCATCTGCGATTCGGCTCGGTCCAGTCAATGGCACAAGCGAGAGGATTCTGATCCGCACAGTGAATCAATCGTATATTTTATTCACTTCCAGCGTGACTTTACATACCAATATCCAAGCTATGTTACACCCGTCAAACTAAATGGTTGTTCAAACCAGATTTTCATGTTTCTCGGAAGAGGGCTCCATGTACATATGCACACCAACAAATGAAGCGTTAGTATTCGCTGTAAGAATTAATGCGAATACTAACGCTTCATTGATTCCAATTTAAGTTGAAAGTGGGGTTCTTATAGCCAACTCCATTTCGGTAACTGATCGAGCGTAATAACCTTTGCGCTATGGTACACTTCCTTCAAAAATGCCACATCATTATGCGTCCCGTCTCTCAGGAATCCACCTGTCCAGGTACAGAACCAACTCCAGTGTACATCCTGTTCCTTCATCTGCTTGGGGTCCGGAATGGAGCCATTCTCGGCGAGTGCAATGATTTTGCTATCCTTCACAAGCTCACGCAGGTTGGCGTAACGCGCAGCCAACGGGCTGTGGTCTCCTGCTTCCGGGTATACATCCACACTGACAATATCCACGACATCATCACCCGGATACCATTCCGGTTTTTCCGAGTTCCAGACCCAGATGAGATTGTTCAGCTGATGTTCTTGAACCAATCGATCATACAACAAACAATATAGCTGTTTGGCAGGTTCGGGGCCTTTCGCTCCCCACCAGAACCACCCACCTTCTGCTTCATGAAGCGGTCGAAATAATACAGGTACACCCGCATCCTTCAACTCTTGCAAGTGAACTGCAATCGCATCGATATCCCGGATCAATAACTGATATGTTTCCGATTCAGTATCAGCAAGCGCATAGGCCAGATCATAGGTTGTGGCATCCGTATAGAACCCCCGCCACCACTCTTTACCTGGTTCATCGATCAGATCCGTCGGTGCGTTCCAGTGCCAGCATAACGTCACGATCCCGCCTTGTCTGTGCCAGTCTATCGCATCCCGAATCTCCTGGGAGACCGCACCACGCTCTGTTCTTGATGGGGAATATTCCATGAGATCAAAGCCAATCACAGCTGGCTTTCGGCCTGTATTTTCATTAATCCAGTTAAGATTGCTGTAATCCTGCTGGCCTGACAACATTCCTTTTCGATAACGCTCGACCAGGAACGCCATCAGCTCTTTTGCTTCGGCTGTCGCTGCTTTATTCACCGGAACTCTGCTGATCTCACGCACTGTCATCTCTACACCTCCAATTGGATTTACCATGTTAACCCACTACACCAGAACGTTCAATGCTCTCAACGAAATAGCGCTGAACAAACAGATACAGAATAATCAGCGGTGCAATAGCCAGCAAAATGCCTGTATCCACGATCATCGCCACATAGTTCGGATCAGCCTTGATGCCCGAGTTAGAACCAAAGCCCATCAGTTGCGGAATCAACTGGTTCGCCTGTGCAGGCAAGGAAGCCACCTTCAGGGAGATCAGTGGACTTTCACTCATGAATAACGCCGAATAGAAGGTATCGTTGTACTGCCAGACAAACGAGAACAAAATGACCGTAATCAGCGGCGAGATTGCATTGGGCAGCATGATACGGGCAAACGTTTTGAATCCACCTGCGCCGTCAATCAGTGCAGCCTCCTCGATCTCCTTCGGCATGCCCTTGAAGAACTGACGGAAAATATAGATGAACAGCCCCGCCTTCAGCCCTCCCGCCGTAGCAGCCGTAATCATTGAAGGCCAGTACGTATTGAGCAGGTTAATGCCGTTCTTCCCCGTGAACAACTGGATAATGCCCATAAAGTCAAAGCTACGGAAATGCAGATACATCGGTACCATAAGCGTGCTTGTCGGCACCAGAATCGTCAGAATCACCAGGATAAAGAGCACATTACTACCCGGAAACGAAAACCGGGCGAAGCCGTATCCGGCAAGTGCACAGGATATCGCTGTCAGAAGCGTTGTGATGGTAACGAACAATAACGTGTTCGCCAGCAAAGGCAGATAATCCATCACTTGCGCCGCTAGCCGGATGTTATCCAGTGTAAAATGCTGAGGAATCATATAAATCGTTGGATTGTAGATATCCTGCTTATCCTTGAACGCAACTGACACTTTGAGAAATAACGGATATAAAATAATAAATGAAATGCCGATGACCAGTGCATATCTGAATATGGAATAGAGAAGGTCCGATGTCTTGTTTCGTACCCGCTGCATGTGGTAATTCTGTTTGGGAACCACCACCATGCGATCTGTTCCTGACGCAGCCATAATCTGAAGCCTCCCTCAACGTTAACCGTCAGTTGTAATGAACCCGCCGTGACAACACCCAGCCCACTACGATCAGTACAAGGCCAATCACCAAGGTATATAACCAGGACATCGCCGAGCTTAAGCCAAAGTTCTGGGTTTTGAATGCGGTCTGATAGATAGCTTGTGTGACCGGACTTCCGGCAAATGAATCAATAATGGTATAGATGACATTCGTCAGAATCAACGGACTGACCATGGGAAATGTAATTTTCCAGAATGATTCATAGGCTGTCGCCCCTTCGATCTTTGCAACCTCATACATCGATCCCGGCACCGATTGCAGCGCGGCGAGGAAGATCAGAATCTGGACGCCAGAGCTGCTAATAATCTCATAGATCCGCATGATGGCTTCTACAATGTAATCCACATAGGCCATCGGCAATCCCACATCCGCCAGCATACGCACAATGGATACCACGTTGAACGAAGCCCCGCCATCGGCAGATGCATCGACCGCACTCGCATCTCCCATCAGATTGATTAATCCCGCAGACTCAGCAGCTGCAACTGCACTGGAAGCCAGAATAACCGGCAAAAAGAAGATTGCACGCGCCATCGTTCTGCCTCTGAACTTCTGGTTAAGCAGTGTCGCCGTGAACAGACTGAAAAACAGTATCATCGGCACATTCAGCAGCATCGCTCCAACCGAGTCAACCAGAATCCGGTTGAACGTCGCGTCAACCAGAAGCGCATCCTTGAAATTTTTAAATCCAACGTATTCCAGGACGTATCCGCCCGGAGCAACAGACAGGTTACTCATGCTGAACCGGATGGATTGCAGGAGTGGCGTGGCAAAGAGGAAGATGAAGCCGATCAGCCACGGCGATATAAAGGCAAGTCCAAGCAGCGCTCTCCGTGACTTCAGCGATAATCGAATGGTTCTCATCGGTTCACTCCTTCCACCACATAGTCCGTCCCGCCAACTGTTGTTCCACCAACAGTAACTGAATCCACATTGTAATTCACAAGAATGGATGTACCGCCCGTATAAGTGATCCGGACCACGCCATCCTGGATGCGTTCATGCTTCAGGATCTGCTCATTCTCCAGTTCTCCCAACACTTCATTCGCCTGCTTATACAAGGCAACAGCGTCATCCACCCAATAGCCATACTCGGTCGCGTAGGCCGAATCATAATTCGTAAGTTTCAGCCGGGAAGATGGTTCATATGTCCATTGAAAATACGGAGCTGCCCCAAGCTCCAGGCTGCGCAGCAATTGTTTGCGGAGATCCTGATCCCCCGACGTGTTCATCGGAGATGCAGCATAGTTCATGTAACCATGAATAACCATCGCATAAAAAGGAACTTCTTCATCGGTAATATTGAACCGACTTGACCCTGCGGGTACATTCACAACATGTTGTGCACTTCCCCAAGCGTAGCTATTTGCAGCAGATATCATCAAGTTGGGATAGGACTGTTCCAGCTGTCCCAGCTGTTCCTTCACAATGTTCTTCGCCGTCTCCCGATGAATCACCCGACTATCCCGATAATCGGAAGTCAGGACTTGCCCAAGATCACGGAGGGATAATCCACCGAGGTCCAGTTTATTGAATTTATCAGCAAACTCAGTCACCACATATGGAAGCTTGGCCGCTGAGAGCAGATAATAGCTGTCCTTGCTCTGATTCATGCGATTAAGGGCAGGACTGTATGGATACAGTTCCGCTGTCTCTTTCGTTACAAAGCGTGCCGCATCCGAAGAGGGAGCAAAGCGCATATCATCGTGATAAATGTGCTGGAAAGCCACATCCGGGAACAAGGCTCCGCCAGACTGCCCAAGCTTAGCGGACAACGCCTGAAGTTCGGAACGACTGCCTACCTCACTGTCCAACTTCACCTGGGTTGGCATATGATGACTGATCCCACCGCCGAACCATCCCTGATACCGCATTTGCACGCGGTTTACACCTTCCTGCTGCAACTTCGCCGCCATTTCAGTAGCCTGTTCGTACGTGGTCATAGCTAAGGTGGAACGATATGGCACGCCCAGGAACGAAGCCTCTTTGTCCACCGCACCAAGTACATCTACATAGAACGGCAACTCCGTCTGTTCTGCGAGTGGCTTCAATACATCCTGCTCTATCAATTGCTGCTGATACAGGCGGGCCATACCCGAGTAACTGGCATTTTCTCCATGAAGGAAATGATAACGCACCTGGATATCTCCACGGAAAGGCTCTTCGCTAAGCAGCTGAATCTCCTGCATTTTCTGCGAGGTGTACATCTCCAATTCATCCTCACCCCGCAGGGAGAAGGTCGCATGCACATGATTGTAACTGTTCTGCCTGCCTCCAATATCTGCAGTGATACTGGCTATGCCGTCCCCTTTTTCAATCACCGCAAACCAGGCATTCTCCCCGTTCTTCAGACCAAACACAGGCATATACGCGGATTCACTAACCTGAGGACGACTGAGCGAATTATCATTTTGGTCTGCGCCGTATACGCGCTGTACATACTGTTCTTCCTGGGTTTTCCCGTTGTTCAGGTGGATCAGACTGCCTGAACCGTCAGGTACGAGCATGTAGCCCTTACCCTTCGTATCCGCAGCACCAAAATAAGCGAGCAAATCAATATTCCGAATGCGGTATTGCCCACTTTCCTCTATCTGGCTCAGAGGCACGGTCACAACAAGTGCTCCCTGCTCCAGTCGGTATTCCACAGGAATCACGAAGCTGGGTTTATCCGATACACCTCCGCCTTCGACACCATTCTCCTGATTGTCAAAAGCCAGATCGTCCGCCGTGTAACCCGCCGTCTCAAAGGCTGCCAACATCTTGTTCAGCACAAGTTGCTTCGAGATCTGTCCATCCAGCCGCTCCAGAATATCCGGATTGTTCTTGGTTGGATAATAACGGGCAGATGTGTATCTTGCGACAGTTGCGTCCAGTTTGGAAAGCACTTTCTCCTCCAGGCGCTGCTTGCTAATCAACTTCGGCAGTGCGTCAATGCCAAGCGACGTATCACCAAGCGTATAGTTCACCCGAATCCCCTGATCGATCTGCCCCACAGTGAATTGCTTGTTGCTGATGCTGGAACTGAAATTCGGGAAGTTCTCCAGTGTTCCCATCGCATCCCGGAAAGACACGTTCAGCTGGGAGAACAGCACTTCTTTTTCATATGCGGAAGCGAGACTATCCCCATCCCGTTCTTTCGGGTTGCTATACCAGATCTCTCCACTTTTTCCGTCACGTACTGCAATTTCTGTTGTCTCCTCGTTGTAGTACAGGGCCAATCCCTGATCTTCGGCGACCAGTTGCATACCAGGCACCCCCTGCGAAGAGTCGTCAAGGAATTGCAACGGTTCCTCCGTGACGGGCATGGCTTGGGTTGTTGTATCCAGATAAGCCGCAGCTTCCACGGCTGGAACCCCCCTGTTGTTTATATACAGCAGCCCGGCTGCAATCATGATTACAGCTGCACCACCAGCCAGCACCGTATATAGTCGTTGCCTTTTGTTCACGGATGCCGCCTCCTTTAGGTCCGGAAAATCAACTCACGGTAGATGTTATAACCGAATTCGTACAACTGTTGGAGCATGCTGAAGACGAGGGCACCAAGGAATACGATAATGCCCATCACAATAAGCGTTAGCACCATCGTAATGATTGTTTTAATCACGGTGTACTGATGAACCGTCATCATGCCAATGAACAAAAGCAACACAAACCAGAAGAACGCGATGCTATTAAAAAGATAATAAAAAGCAGTCTCCTCCTGCACCATGAAGCGGCTGATCACGATCATCGGGGCATAGATCAGAATAACCGGAATGAGCGAGTATCCTGTCGCCAGAACGATTTCTCTGAATTTCCCTTCCCCTTCCATCAAGGTCGTTACTGCCCAATTGGCTGTGCACCATAGAAAGAACGGGAGAGCAACTGTGGCGATCTCGATGATGCTGTTAATCGTACGAGGATCGATGTAATTGACGAGAAATCCTGCGTACTGCTTCTGCAAAATCATCATGATGATGGTGAGCACGAGCGCTGCAAAAGCAACGAGCAGCCGTCCCCGGTTATCCGACTTGAGGTCCCAGAATGCATCAATGGGGTGAAAAATGAGATGCAGTGGAAACTTAATGAAATCCTGCTTCACGATCAACCTGCCTCCTCCGTCTCCATTTAACCGCCAATCGGGTCAGGATCAGAATGAAAATTAGCGCGATCGCAGCGGTCAGGAATGTACCGAAGTGTTCCTTCATCATCTCCCGCCGGTGCCTCTTGAACGCGACAGAATAACTCTTGCGATCCATCCCAAGTTCGAAGTAACCCAGCGCTTCCTCGTTTTTCTTCTCCATTAATAAGGACTTGCCGATACCGATATAGGCGATGTCATAGTTGGCATTCAGCTTCAGCACTTCTCTCCAAATATTCACGGCCTCAGTGTCCTCTCCGCGATAGTGGAGTGCCACCGCTTCGTTCACACGGGCACCAAAACGGGTTGGCTCATAGACGACAAGATTGTTCTTGCCCCGATCCAGAACCAAGTGGCGCTCACCGGATTGTTCAATCGCAACAGGCGTCTTGAGGGTACCCACCTGATTTCCTTTGCCACCGTATATGTAGAGCAGATGACCTTCATCGTCGTACGTGAACACCCGGTTTTGTGTCGCATCCAGTACACTGTACATGCCGTTACCCAGCACTTTCACATCAATCAGTTTCGATGGACCAGGATTGTTGCGAAACCGGATATCGCCTTTGACGTCAACATAACCAAACCGCTTCAGTACATCTTCCCCAGACGGGTTGAGACGTTTGATCGGTTCATTCGAGCCAGGATCAATATTCGTCGCATACACGAATCCTTTGTGGTCGATATCCGCATTGGAGAACTCCGTTGGGACAAACAGGACCATCTGTGCGCGTTGCGCTTTGGTCGATAACATGCGCCAGATATATTCGCCGTAGTCCCGCTCCACTTTGTTCGTACCGACGTATCCGATAAATTTTCCGCTCTCGTCAAACTGCATAATCCCCTCGTAGACCCCCTGTGCCACAACGTACACCCGGCCCACATGGTCAACCGTCAACTTCAAGGGCTGGAACTGGAATTGGGTCGACAGGATATCCGATTCTGGCTTCGTGATCGTATGAATCAGCGCTCCTTCTCCATCCAGGACAACCACACGACTGTTGCCCGTATCGGCAACATAGATGTGTTCTTCTTCATCCACAAACAATCCGCCCGGAAGGTTGAAGGTCTCCTTGCTACCATCCATCATGAATCCATCGATGACGCGCAGCAGCTTAAAACTGGTGTCCAATACGATAATTCGGCTGTTGCCGCTATCCAAAATATAGATCAACCCGGAGGGAGAAACGTTCACATCACCGGGGTCTTTGAACTCACTAATGCCAAGGTCACGACCTGATAGGGTACGCTCGGGCAGATAGGCATCCGGTGAGGGAACAGCCTCTTTCCAATAGTTGTAATTGTAACTCTCATACGGCGCCGGGGAGGCCGCCGCAGGCACGGCATTCACCAGCAGCAGAGATACTGCCGCCAGGAGAACAAGCCATCTTTTCACTGTGCGTGCCATATCGTTCCCCCTTAATCCTTCATGCCCGAGCTCGCCATCGTCTCAATGATTCGGCTCTGAGAGAAAATAAATAGCGTGATCGGCACACTCATCAAAATCAGTGCTACCGCAGCACCCGCTCCTGCCCGGGATATGCCGCCCTGAATTATCTGACCCGCTGCATAATGCAGGGTCTTGAGCTGCTCACTGTAGATGTATCCATTCCCATCACTGCCCCATAACATCTGGAACAGCAGAATGATCAATGTAAGCCAGGCTGGCTTCACATTGGGCATCACAATGGACCAGAAGATTCGGTATTCACTGGCACCGTCAATCTTGGCTGCTTCCAGCAGCGCATCCGGGATCTGCTCCATGAACTGTTTCATCAGGTACAACCCGAGTGAATAGGCAAATGCCGGAATAATAACAGCCCAGTATGTGTCGATCCATCCGAGCCATGACATGATCATATAGTTCGGAATGGCCGTCACCGCTGGTGTGAACATCAGTGAGAGTACGACCACCTGGAACATGAATACTTTGCCTGGGAACTTGTGCTTGGCAAGCGGGTAGGCCGCTGCGGAAGCTAGCAGCACATGGCCTACAATTCCGATACCTGTAATAAATACCGTGTTGAATATATAACGTGAGAACGGCACCCACGAGTCACTCAGCAGATTCAGTAGATCCGTAAAGTTGCTGAACGTGGGATTTTTGACAAATAGCGTTGGTGGAAAAGTGAAGATCTCATCCAATGGTTTGAATGCATTGTTGATCGCATAGATCAACGGCAGTACCATGAAAGCACCGAATACGAGCAGAAGGGCAAACAGGGAGAGGCTTCCCGATAGCGAGCGATTCACCCGCTTTTTGCCTGTCGCAATTGCAGCCATAGCTATTCTCCCACCCTTCGAAGCAGTTTCTGTACCAGCAAGTTGGTGCCCACCATAATCATGAACAGCACGGTGGCAATCGCCGATGCGTATCCCATCTCAAACCGCGTTGTACCAAAGTCGATCAAATGGGTCACCACAGTCTCTGCTGCATAGTTCACGCTTGGGAACCCGGCCAGCGCGATCGACACATCGGCCACGGCAAACGAGGTTGTCAGCTGAATGACTGCGCCGAACATCAACTGTGGACGCATCGAAGGCAGGGTAATGTACCATAGTTCCTGCCAGCGATTTTTGATCCCATCTACCGCTCCTGCTTCATATAGCGTCCGGTCTACAGTCTGCAAACCGGCGATAAACGCCAGAAATCCGGTTCCCAGACTCAGCCACAACTGCACGAGAATGAGGATGGGCATAATGTAAGCTTCTGTCTTCAGCCATTGAATCGGCTCCAGCAGAAAACCCCATTTGATCAACAGCCCATTAGCAATACCATAACGATCTCCCGAGAAAATCATCAGCCAGATAAAATACACATTGCCTGAAATGGAGGGCGCGTAGAAGATCAGCGTCATGAACGCTCTCCATTTCGGAGTTAACTCATTAATGATCCACGCGAAGACAAAACAGGCAATATAACTGATCGGCCCGGTAATGATGGCAAACAGCAGCGTATTCTTGATTGCAATCAGGAATACATCATCCTCCAGAAACAGGCGGGTATAGTTCTGCCAGCCAATAAAACGTGGAAATTCCAGCATGTTAAAGTAGGTGAAGCTGAGTATGATCGAGATGACAACCGGAATCACGGTAAACATGAGGAACAGGAGCATATAAGGTGCAAGCAGAACATAGGAATGTTTGCTGGCCTTCATTTCCTGGAGTTTCCAGCTCCACCACGATTTCATGCCCATCCTTGACGCTTTCTCAGGAGGACTGTTTTGTCCGTCTCGGAGTGATATTTGTGGCACGATTAACCCTCCCTCTGCTTACGGAAGACCAAATTCAGTACGCTTGACGCGAATCTCGTCCTGAATATATTGGGTATAATCCATGATGGATTCCCTGGCTTCCACTTGGCCAACAACGGTTTTGTAAAATGCATTGAACAGATGGCGGCCTGTAAAATAACCACCAGGTACTTCGGGAATACCCTTCACGGTTTCGAATTGGGCTTTGAGATTCGCATAATCCTCCGCAGGCCAAGGCAGGGAATCCAGTGCCTTGATGTTGGCCGTTGGATAACGGGCAGCCGCACCCATCAGTCCTTCCATCTCCCGTCCGAATTCCGCCTGAATCGGTGTACTGGTCCACCACTTCATGAACTCCCACGCCGCATCCTGATCCTTGGCACCCTCCAGCATCATGACCGCGCTACCTCCACCCGGTACGTCCCGATTCAAGGTACCATTTGCCTGAACGGTTCCCGGCACTGGAACGAATCCCCATAGTCCGCGAATCTCCGGTGCAAATACAGACAACTGGTTGTACATGGTGTAATCCGTTAGTCCAATAGGCATCTGTCCTGTCCGGAAACGATTGGCAAAATCATATTCCCGCTCCAGCTTGTAATCGGTATAGAATTCCGTCCACTGCTTAAAGGTCTCGATTCCGATCCGGGAATCCAGATCCGATTCCTTGTCATCGTTACGATAGAAGGCGCCGCCATTCTGGAGCAGCATCGTTGCATACTGCGAGTTCGGCGGAATATTGACACCCTGCATATTCGCCTGGGTCACAACCGGCATGCCGAATTCCATGTGATTTTTGCTCAGAATCGCGAGTAGAGCCTCGACATCCTCCCAGTTCTGAGGCACTTCAAGTCCGAGTTCTTCGAGCACGTCTTTACGATAAAACAGCATGTTAAAGGTTTGCGTTTCCGGTAGGGCATATACGCCCGAATCGTAGGCATACGGTACAATTGCACTTTCCCTGAACTCCTGTTCTACGATGCTATAGTCGCTGAATTGCGTCAGATTTACAGCCGAGTTCCGCATCGCAAAGTTCACGGGCAGGTCATTACCGATCTGCATGGCAACATCGGGTCCTTCACCGGACAACGTCGCTGGCAGCAAGGTTCCCATGTTGACCAGCTTCAGATTCACGTTAATGCCACTGTCTGGTGTGAAGGTCTTGTCAATCATCGCCTTCATCGTATTCGCCTGGTCTCGTCCGCTACCAATCCAGACCGTTACCGTGCGCTGATCTTCTGAAGTGGCTACATTGCCGATCTGGTTATAATCAATGAAGAACGAATGATAGAATATCTTGGCTTCATGACCAAGCTTCGCGAGTGGTCCCATGCCTGTTCCGGGAATATCACGATCGATCGAAGTGACGTACAGTGCGTCGATCTCAAGGGGTTGCTCTCGTGCCTGCTGCACCCATGTTCCGAGACCACCCGTGTTGGTTTTATAAGCCGCAAGCCGTCTTGGAATGGTATCCGGCTTGTCAATCATCTCGTCCAGTTGCAACGCCATCGTCTTGATCAGCGCTTCCTGATCACTGGACTGTCCTGACAGGAGTCGAAGCTGTGCGGCCACGTCTTTGAGTCGTTTACTTTCCCCGCTGAACACTTCCAGCAGGTTCGGAATCTGTTTCTCCACCCGGTAATCCCGGAATTCATCAGGCTTCGTGCCTGTAATCATCAGAATTCGTCGGTACATGGAGTTCAAGTTGTACAGACTGTCCTCCACATTGCGGATAAGGGGGGCAAAATCTCCGAGGCTGTTCTCCAGCCGTAGCACATGTTTTCCTTTTTCCAAGTGAAACTTGTATGCTTCCTTGCTGCCCATGACGTCAATGCGATAGTCACTCTGATAACGGAAAGGGGCTTTGGCCATCTCTGCAAACGGAACTTCACCATCAATGGTGAGCTTGCGTGTGGAATAGATGCCTTTGACAAAATTCTGCTGTCCGGTAAAACCGATATGATAAAGTCCACTCTCCGGCACATCCACTTCCCATTCAATCCATTGTCCTGGCAGACGCCAGTTAAAGCCGCCAATTGTATTAATGCGTACCTGGGAAGCGCTGTAAGGAGATACAGCAGAACTTGACCTTTCGCTGGTCGGGTATAACGTAGGTGAAGATTTGGCAATCGCGGCTTCTCCTTCAATGCGAATAAGTACATCCTTCGGCTGCCCGGAGGAATCCGACTGTTGTGCACCTGCAGTTTCCGCGTAAGGAACAGCTGTCTTCTCATTGAAAAGACGAATGGACCGAATCACCATGGGTTCACGTGATGATTTTAGCGTTAGCGTGTGTTCCCCTTTTTCCAAATAAAACTTGAATGGAGTCTGTTCGTACCCGTCGGAGTCCTGAAACGTTTCTTCCATCCAGCGTGGTTGCTCCACTTGTCTCGGGCGAAGGTCATTACCTTGATTGTCCTGCTCCACAACATCTTTCTCATTCGCCCACACCCGATCAAACTGCAAATAGGCGGCTTCCGCAAAAGGAAGTTCACCATCAATGTACAATGCACGCTCAATGGCCGAACTCTTGCCTTCAACGGGATAATAGGTGGCGGACAGGTTATACAGCCCGGTCTCCGGCACGTTAATGGTCCAATCGACTTGTCCGGTCTCTCCGGTATGGAGAGATACACCATCCATTCCCTCATAATTAGTCAGTTTGCGGACGTCTTCACCTTCGGCTTTTATATAATCTACTGCTTCAATGGTGATGTCCACATTCGGCTGTGTAGCCTGATCCGTTCCGGATCGATACTGTTCGTACCCCTTTTTCTGCCGGGTCTGCTGCAAGACTGCATCCACTTCAATGGCAGGCAGACTGCCAGGCGGAATGTTTGCACTCTTCACATCAGCGCCGGAAGTTACATATAAAATGATGCAGGCTGCCGCCACGATGATTACTGTGGACAATATCCATGTCTTACGTTGTAGAATTCCAGCCATCCTACGAGTCCTCCTCATCAAGGCTGATGCCAGCAATGCCGATTTGGTGGTTCAGGAAAAAGGGACTCCGTGCAACCTTGCCGACACGAGCCCCTGCCTGAATCGTTTGCTGGTGATAAGTGTTTTTATTGTTTGCCGAGTTTATCAATGGCAGCTTGTGCCTGTGCTTTGTATTTCTCCGCTGTTGCTGTCACGGAAGCGTTGTTTTTGATGATATCGTTCACGTAATCTCCAAATGGGTAACCCGTGTAAGCATCATCCAGTAAAATGCGGCCCGTTCCAGCGATGTGCTCGCGAATGATCGCAATATCCTTCTCATCGGTATAACGACTCTCCAGATAATCTTGACCTGGATACTCTTCAATCTGCGGGATGTCGAAGGTCTCTTCATAGATTTGGTAGACGATCTTCGGATCCTCCACACCTTTTGGAATGAACTTCGCCGATGCCGCGTTGTTTGCATACGTTACCTCTTTGCTACCCTGTGGCCCATTCGGAATCGGTACAACGCCGACAGCAAAGGTGAGATCGCCCAACTGCCATTCAGCAGCAGTGAACAGAGCTACGTCTCCATCCTTGAACGTATTGCTTTCCTCCCAGTTGGTTTTGTCGCCGGTTTTGACCTTCACGACATTCTCCACGTTATACAGGCGTTTGACGAATTCAGCAGCTTCAATCGTTTTCGGATCGGATAATCCCTCTTTGCTATTGGTATCATCCACGATGGTTCCACCGTTGGCTGCAGTAAAATGACGAACGACATCAAGGGCCCACCCAGAAAAACCGTATACATCTGTTTTGCCGTCATTATCCGTATCTTTGGTTGCCTGTTTGGCGAGTTCCAAGAATTTATCCCAATTCCATTCACCTTGGTTATACAGGTCCTGCGGATCAGGTAATGACAGTTTTTTGAACAAGTCACGATTATAGTGAAGTCCCAGACCGATGCTGGTTGGAGATTCGAAGGCGTACTCGTTGCCCGCAATGGCAGGGAATTTAGCAATCAGGTTTGCCTCTTGATTGATGTTGTTCTCAGGTGTAGTGAATTCGGAGATGGGCAACAATTGCCCTTTGAGGATGGCAGGTAGTGCGGATTTGTATTCCATCTGAACGATGTCAGCGAATGGTTCGCCGGCTAGTGCAGACGTTGTGAATTTGTTCATGTATTCTTCGAAAGGTACGTTGACAAACTCCAGTTTCACGTTGTATTTCTTCTCTACCTCTGCAATTTTATCGAGTCTGGCCTTATCCGAGGCCGTCTCTCCCGCCGGTTTCAGATCCCACCAGGCCGCAACCTTGATGACACGTCCACCCAGATCAGGCACATTCGCCACAACTTCTTCAGCTACGTCTTCTTTCTCTGTTTCAGCGACTTCGGTGCTGTTGCCTGAATTCGTTGTTCCCTCTGCATCAGTCCCCGTCTGCGTTGTCCCCCCACCACTGCAAGCGGATACAAAAAGAATCACAACCAATAACATCAGAGGTAGAACATTCCATCTTCTCATCATGATTTTAACAACCTCCCCGAATGTGTATACCAATCATGGTTCACCCTAAATCATTAACCCCACTCATCAACCAATCGAAAATAAACGACCACCACCATTTGTTATTTTCTTGTTTGTTTTTGACAAACAAAATTTAACACAGCGAAATGTAAGCGTCAACATTTTTGTTGTTAACATTTTCTAATTATTCTGATAAAATGCTGATAAAGCTATATTTTAGCTGTATTATAGCTTATTCACCAGGTCATTCCCTAAGTACACACTTGTTATAATCAGCACTACATTTCAATCATTTGTTATTTTATTTAAATAACAAAATAATAATTCTTAAGACAATATTCGTCATACTATCTGAAAATATGCTTACCTTCACGTTGGATGGCTATCGTAAAATGCTGCGAATCACTAACATTTTGAATTCTCTATCCGTTATTAGATTAAGAGAAATACATCATGCTATACTAGAATCAGTTGGATATCGCTCCAAATAGGAATACGGCAGAACTACGAGTGTAAGGATGGTATGATGAAAACGAAGGTAACAATTCAGGAAATTGCACATTTTACGGGTTTGTCGAAATTCGCGGTGTCACGAGCTTTGTCTGGAAAATCGGGAGTTAGCGATCAGACGAGGGATGTTATTCTCAAGGCCGCCGGCAAACTTGGATATTTCAAAGATAACAGCATCTTGTCTGGTGAACTGTCTCACAGCAGTGAATCACATGACCCGAAGAACACACGTTCAAGCGGTACCATCTTGATTTTGTTTCCCAATGTTCGTTATCAAAATCAAGAGTCCGTATACTGGGGACCTGTCTTTAACGGAATCTCGTCCAAGCTGAACCAGAAAGGTATAAATATCCTGACCTTGACGGAACCTTCAGCAGATCAGTTGTTCACGCTGTTGAATCCGGATGCTATTCGGGGAATTATTACCGTTGGTTCTATCTCGACGCCGATTCTACTTGAAATCAAGCGGCTGGGCATTCCGGTTGTGATGGTAGATCATCTGGACCCTGTTTTCCACAGTGACAGTATATTTACCGATAACTTTGCTTCCATGCGCGAGATCATGCTCTATTTGCTCCGCAAGGGGTTCAAAACCTTCCAGTTCGTTGGCAATATCAGTGATGCTCATAGCTTCTATGAACGCTGGATTGCTTATACTTCTGTGCTCATGGGCCATGGAATGGAGATACACCAGATTCCCGAGCTAAGTAATCAGGCATTGGATGAGTTCCGCCAGACGTTCACTTCAGTGATCCATGAGGATAACCTGCCTGAAGTGTTTGTATGTGCGAATGATTTCTATGGGCTATACACCATAGAAGCTCTTGAAAGTATGGGCATTCGTGTACCCGATCAGTGTGTTGTGACTGGATTTGATAATCTATACGACAATATTCCCTTACTGGCCACAGTTAATGTGAACAAGGAATTGCTGGGGTCACGTGCAGTGGATCAGATGTTATGGCGCATTGCGAACCCAGAGAGCAGCGTAGAGAAAAAGCTGATTCTTGCTGACGTTATTATTCGTGAACAGTTCAGCCGGCATAGCGGCTAATAAGGTAGGATACATGGTGGTACATATGTGAGTGCACATACTGAAAATCATATATGGAATAACACTTATGCCACACAGAACAGCAAGCCAAATACCCTTTTAACCGTGTAATCATACGGCTTTTGGGTTATTTGGCTTGATTATTTTATGTTGGGCCGTTCTACGTATCCGTGCGCACATCATCCCAGTCCTGATCCAGGTAACAGATCAGCCAGTTCAATGCACGGTGACGTTCATAGGCCACCCCACCATTCAAACCAGCGGGAGGCGTTCTGTCATTTACCCGACTATCCACACACACCCAGTTGTAACGGTAGATCAGATCTGCTTCATCCAGAATCTCACTCTTGCTACGCAGGGATGCATCCGTGAGAAAGTCCGTAAAGCTATCCTTCTGCTGTAAATAACCGACATCCTTCCCTACGTTACACAACTCCGTTGGTGCGCCCAGTTCCTTCACGTAACCAAGCGCCCACAACATCACGTGGTACGCTTCATATCCCCAGGAGAACGATATGATCTCCTGCTGCTCTGCTCCGTGCTGATCGATAAACCTCTTCTCTACGGGTGAGAAAAAGGATTCAGCCTCATACTTGTCAATTACTTCCTGAACCAACGCTGCCGTATCTTCCGCACTTTCGCCTGCTCCCAGACACTCACCTTTAAGAGCGGCAAGACATAGGGCAACCGCACGGCGCGCGACCTCCGCTTCACTCCGAATCGTCGTGTGCTCGTCTCCGGCTCTTGCGGGCAAGTTCGCATTAAACGGAACCCCTTGTTCGGTTAAGCGTTGCTCTGACCGCACTTTACGTTGAATTGCAGACTCGGACTGGGGTGTATCGCCATCCAGGAAGCTGGTGTGTGCTGTCACGGTGTAATCCTCCACCTCAGAATCTCCATTTACATCCAGCAATAGCTGGCCTTGTGCATTGAGCAGAGATCCACCTCCCCAGAAGATAACAGCATCCAGAGAGTCCGCCAATCGCAATAACTCGCCGAAGAATTCTTCCGATATGTCCTCTTCCGTCTCAATACCAACCACCATATTCAATGTGGAACATTTGATCAGTACCTTTTCCTGGAGCGAAGCATTGCGCCCTTCAATCTGACTCAAAAAACCAAGCATCCCTTGAATCATTGTCGTAAATTCCTCAGGATGTGTCTGGCTGGTCATGATATTAAAGCCTTTGGTTTTCTTACTGAGCCATTTTTTCTGCGTCACTTGAATATGGGTCTTGTCTTCCCGGCGTTCAATCGTACCCTCAGGATAAATGGATAGAATCACTTCAAACAGCTGATCCAGGTCAAATTGAGAGCTATATATCGCACAATTTCTCATGAAGTTCACCCTCTCTATATATAGTACAACTAATGAATATTTACACTGGCACTCCGATGGCAGAATAACTTTCCGATCGCTGTTATCCCCAGATTTTTTTATTCCTTTTTTTTGGAAAGGGGAAATCCGATGATAGCGTATGCTTCCGATGTAGCTTTCTTTTAGAAAGCTTTTAGGCGAACGCTCCGCTTCTTCAAGTTATTTCTGCCCTCTCCGTTATCGTGTAAATGTTCAGTTGAACATATATGACTAATCCTTATACGGATCGAATTCATTACCTCCGGCCATGGCGACACCAACGGGACGCAGCACATGGTTGATTTTCAGCGTATTGGCATGTGCGTTCAGTACGTCTTGCAGTTTTTTGTACACAAACGGACTTTCGTCTGTGCCCGCTCCCCGGAGCTCAACGCCATAGGCACGAATTGCTTCATGCATCTGTGCTTCACTAATCTCACCGCCCATGCGTGTGCGCAGCTTGTAGTTCATTTTGCCAGCCGCCTGCGTTCGGCTCATCGTACGCCCTGCTCCGTGCACAGTGCTGCGGAATGATTCGGTATTCTCTTCGCTGTGGATCCCCTCCACAATTACCGAGATATCTCCCATGCTTCCACCGACAAAACCGAGCTGCCCGGGTGCCAGCGGCGTTGCGCCTTTGCGGACCACGACTACCTCTTCACCCATGTGCTGTTCTTTCCAGGCAAAGTTGTGATGGTTATGAACGGCATATTCAGCACTTGCCCCGAGAATTCCAAGCACCTGTTCAATGACATAGTCTCGTCCTGCATAGGCATACCGGCCCGCCAAAGTCATTGCGTCCCAATACATATCACCCATTTCGCTATTTAGGTCAAACAATGTAGGCGGCTGATCCATCGATTCACCAGGAGCTTTGCCACTGAACTCGCGTCCTGCAGCGAGGTTAAGGAATCCACTCGCCACTTTGTGACCGAACCCGCGACTGCCAAAATGATTCGCGATCCATACCTCTCCCGTTGTCTCTTCTACAAAAATATCCACAAAATGATTGCCACTGCCTACAGTTCCAAGCTGGTTGCGTGCGAGTGTCTTCAGCTTATGTTGTAATCCCGGTTCAATGGTATCAAACAGCTTCCAGCTCGCGTCGTCGAACAGCTCATGATCCACGGGTGTTGGATTATTGCGGCCCACACCGAAAGATATGGTCGAATTGATGTCATCCATAATCTTTACAATCTGATCCCGAATATCGTCCCACATCAGATTTGTGCGCACAGCCTTGTTACCACAGGCAATATCGTATCCGACACCTGACGGACTGATCATATTCCGGTAAGCGACCACACCACCGATGGGTTGCGAGTAGCCTTTGTGATGGTCGGCCATGAGAGCCACACCCAGTACATCCCCATATTGCGAGCAAGTCACCGCCTGACTTACGGCGTTCTCCAGCGGCTCCCCCCAGACTTTAATGTTATCCACGATTCTCATACTCTATATAAACCTCCTGTCTTATCAAACACTTTGTATATATTACCAAAATTTATGCCGTATGGGCAGTCAATCAATTCCTGCCGGATGATACACAATGCCACTTCGATTGCAGTGTCCTCTACCAGTCGCTGTACGTTATTGTGTAACTTTAGATTTGTTTTATTTTCACAGATTGTATTTTATACCAAACAAAATGACATATATATATTGCAAAAAGACTCGAATAATATTATCATGAAGCTCATAAGAAATATTTACCACATTATTTTCAATCTCTATGAAGGAGAGGTCAATCATGAAATGGTTTAAAACAAATGGCAATCAGGATGAGCGTATCGTCAATCTGAAAAACAAGGTGTATAAGGAAGCTTACACTTTAATCATGTGGATCTGCGGCATCTCCATCCTGATCAAAAGCTTTCTCAGTTGGGAGACTTACTCCATGCTGACGGAAGTGATCGTACTTCTCGCAGGAAGTATCTATTTCGGAATTCGTTCCGTCATGCTGGGCATTTATTCGGATGAAGTTGAGGTCCATGACCAGACGAGCAAAATTTCATATAGCCTGCGCAACATAATTACGGGTCTTGTTATCGGTTTTTCTATGGCCTTGTTCCTGGGCATCCGAAGTTCTGTTTTGTTTGCCGAAACGGCGAATGAGAAGTGGTGGTTTTTCTTCTTCGTTTTTATTATTTCACTGCTGCTTTATATTCCGCTCTTTGCAGGATTCAATGTCATCGTTCATCACTTCGCAAACAAGGCGAGTCAAAAAGCCGCTCGAAAAGATCAGTGGGATTCATAGAAAGGATACAAGGGTGAATGAGCATGAAAAACATACGATTGAAAGTCGCCCGGGTCGAAAAGGATCTATCGCAGGACGATCTGGCACGGATCGTTGGTGTATCGAGGCAAACCATTGGTCTCATTGAACTGGGAAAGTATAATCCGTCCCTCAGCTTATGTATTGCCATATGCAAGGCACTCTCAAGAACACTGAATGACCTGTTCTGGGACGAAGAGCAGACATAAGCCGGATGGTTCCATTACGAAATCATTTATTATCACGCATATGATGAAGGAGGCATTATTTTGAACTATTTCAGGAAAAGAAAAACGGGTGCTGTACTTGCTCTGACTACCGCCATACTGGCCAATTCACTCTATCCAGCCGGACATGCAGGTGCTGCAGCATCAGCTACCATGGAGACCATTCAGGGGCAGGTAACCCAGGTGCAATCCGCGAAAACGTCGGATGAGAAAATTGCAGAATGGAACGAATGGGCTAGAGATCACGCATATCGACTGGATAGCATCCAGCCTGTGAAGACAGGTCAGGAGCCCGATTCCTTCTCGGATCTGGAGATGCTGAAACCTCTACTCTATGACAAGCGAATTGTGTTTCTGGGTGAAAGCTCCCATGGGGTTGCCGAATTTAATCTGGCGAAGACCCGGCTGATCCAGTTTTTGCATCAGGAAATGGGATACAACATTCTTGCCTTTGAAAGCGGTCTTTCCAACACATCGCTTGCTAATACCATGGTAAAACAGCAACTTCCCGAACAAACGATGAAAAACTCCATCTTCGGCGTCTGGTGGTCCAAGGAAATCATGCCTTTATTCGATTATCTCAAAACGAGCGCACAGACTGAACGACCCCTGATTCTAACCGGTTTCGACATGCAACTGCAATTCCCACTGTTGGACGGTAACTGGCTGAAGGATAAAGAGCTCGCCAAGCGACTCACACAAACGGAACAAAAGATGTCCAATTTCTCTGCCGGAACGGATCTGAAAGCCTATCGCGCTGAGAAAAATGAAATTATCAAGGTATACAAAGATGTCCTTCAATCCCTGAAATCCAAATCTAACCAGGCCTATCTGCAAAAAGAATACCCGGATCAACCGAAACTTTCCATGCTGCTGGAGCGAAGCCTCAGTGATCGAATTCGTGTAGCAAGGGAATATGTCGATCTTTCGATCCGTGCAACGGCTGAAATGGATGAAGGAAAATATGAGTCGTTTTTTGATTCCATGGAGTGGCGTGATCAGGCGATGCATGACAATCTCATGTGGCTCGCTACCGAAGTGTATCCCAACGAAAAATTTATTGTATGGGGACATAACGATCACATAAGAAAGGCGCATAGCGAAGTCATGGGCTCGCCCTATCCCATAACCATGATGGGAGAAAAACTTTCGGAAGAAATGAAAAAATCAAGTTATGTTTTGGGATTGTATGCATCCAGCGGTCAAACGGCCGATAATTCCGGCGGACTTCATGCCGTTGAGCCGGCAAAACCCGGTTCCATTGAAGGCATCATGTCAGCAACGAATACACCCTACAGTTTTCTGGACCTGCGGTATCAGAACAGGGAAACAGGCAACTCATGGATGTTCGAACCACGATTTGCATACAGCTGGGGCATGATCCCTGAGAGTTTTGTCCCACGCGATCAGTATGACGGCATTTTAATGATTGATGATGTTCATCCACCGCAATATATTCGATCATCCTCATCCGGCTCCAAAGAACAAAGCAAGGAATAAATACAAAAAGAGAGCTGCCAGCTCTCTTTTTTTTGTTTTCCAACTCACGTGTCTCTATTTACCTTGGTCGACTGCACCATAACTCCACGTCGATGTGTTAGCTAATAACAATCGCTGTTTTCGGTCACGAAAACAGGAAGAATAGTCAATTAAGATGCTTCCGGTAACCCTGAACCTTCTCATCCTTGAAACCTAACTTCTCATAAAATATATGTGCTTCCTTACGCTGATCACCAGACACCAGAATCATGTAACCACAACCCATATCTTTGGCAATCCGCTCAATCTGGAGCATTAACCTCTGCCCAATGCCCTGCCTGCGTACCTGATCCGATACAATCACATTCTCCACAACCATGAACGGTTTGCATGGACCCACCAGATCCATACACTCAATCCCCATAACGGACCCGACCAGCCTGTCATTGTAAAATGCTCCAAGCACATGATAATGACCATTCTGTTGTATGTAATGAAACATCTTTTTCATCTGTTGCTCATTGGTAGGCGTTCCCATCAACTCATTGTATAGCTGGCTTAGTGCCGGTAAATCTTCAAGTTTGATTCCTTTAATGGTAATCATCATAACCCTCCTGATTTTTCCTATTTCGCATGCTTTGTCTTAAGTAAGGTCCTTTTTAAAATAATAATGACTGTGTCCAGTCGGTGCATTCTCGATCGTTGTGATCAATTGGTAGCCATGTTTCTTGTAAAATTCCGGTGCTTGATAGGAGAAAGTGTTCAACATGACAAAATCACAAGATTTCTCTCGTGCAATTCGCTCAACTTCAAGCAACAACTGTGAACCATATCCCCGATGCCGTTGTTCAGAATCCACCCAAAGAATATCAACCTCCAGCCAGTTCCAGCAAAGTGTACTAAGCACACCTGCAACAATCTCGCCAGTCTCATTTTTGATATTGAAATTCAATTCTTCGTACCGATGCCTTAATTCCTCGCTCACATGTGCAGCATTATATGCGACTAATTGCTGGCGAACATACTCTGAATCCTTTGAAGTACTTGGATTGATATTGATTTGGGACATCCTCTTCTCCCCCTATCATCATTACTCACAGCCTCATTCATTTCTTGCATATTTTAACATAAAGTTATCCTTTACAAAAATAAAAAAACGTACCTTCCATAGCGGAAGGCACGTTGATGTAACTTGCATTTGTTCACATATGCTGTTTTAAAATACGCTACTCTATTTCTCTCAGATCAACGTACACGTGACCTACACCAACTTTGCCCAGAAGGTCCGTAACCTTCAACTCTATCCGAATTGGCTCACTACTCGTCCCCAGTGCAGTAATGTATAGTTTCTGTCCATCCATTCTGACATCTGCCAATTGTGGATCAGGGGAGTCAGCCAGTAGGATGAGGGTCGACCTAGCGTCATCTTCATCCTCAAACATAAAGGACAGGTCGATCTCAATCTCATCTCCATGAACATAAGCGATATTACCCGCAGGTGCCTCCACCAGCACAGGGGCAGCATCATCAAAATTATACATGTACACACGTTGCAGCAACGTGTGATGCATTGTGAAGTCAGGCTCTTCTCTCAGGGGGATGGAATTGTTCCTCACATCCAAGTATTGCAGATCAGATAGTCCGGCAATTCCAGCTGGCAGATGAACAAGCTCATTACTGTTCAGATCTAGTTTTTGCAGGGAGTTCAGCCCTGTCACATCGGAAATACCCGCATTTCTTGCATACAATCCTCCATTAGTCTGAATGAGAGCTGCCGCCAATTCATCTTTGGTCAGCGGATCATCCACATCATTTTGCAACCAATTGCGTTGTGAAGCCGTAGTTCATGGGTCTTCCTATATTCCTATATTCCTACCTTCCTGTCTGTAGCAACTTATAGTTTACTAGAATATAATTCAATCCCGATAACAGCGTAACTCCTGTTGCCAGCCATAATAAAATCACATCAACCCGCACCTCAGTTAGCAAACTAAACGGAACATGGTTCAACAAAATCGCAATGATGGCTGCCACCTGAAGCACCATTTTGATTTTTCCATACCGATCGGCTGCGAGAGCAATGCCCTGCTCTGTTGCTACCATTCGTAACGCTGTAATCACAATTTCACGTCCTATAATGATTACAGCAATCCATGAACTGATCATATTCTCCTGAACCATCATGACGAGCGCTACCGCAATCAACAGTTTATCCGCCAGTGGATCGAGCAGCTTTCCCAGATTCGTGATCTGATTATATTTCCTCGCCACATATCCATCCAATTTATCCGTACCTGCTGCTACTGCAAATATAATTAGTGCAATCATCACGTTTTGCTGATTGAGAAAACAGATCATAAACAATGGAATCAACGCGATTCTAGCCAACGTGATTTTATTTGCCAGATTCATTAGATATCTCCACTCCTCACATCCATGTTGGCTAACTGACCTTTTTTCCATTTTCGAATTCGGGTCCGAAAAGATTTAAAAGGGGCTACCGAATTAATCTGGATCCACTTCACCATAGCCCACCCAGGCTTGGTACCCGTCCACTGTCTCATCCCTTGTACAAATAACTCCTCTTCGCTAAGGGAGTTAATCCAGTTCTGCCATTGTTGTTCTGTCTCCCGAAACAAAGAGCGCAGCTCCTCCAGCGTATAACCTGAATACTTTTCGTAAAATGATTCATTTAACGGCCCCAATTGGTTCCATTTATACCCTGGTGCAGGCATATGACATTCATGTCCCAACTGTTCCTTTCGCTCCCAATCCATCACCAGGTTCATCCATCCCAGCTGGTAGGCGATCATCTGGGCAGGGGTTTTATCCACACCTTCAACCCACTTATCTTTGTCACTGTTATGGATGTCATTGAATTCTCCCTCAAATAATACATAGGTGCGTCGAATCGTCTCACTTAATTCTTTCTTCGAGGCATATAGAATTCCAGGCACGCTGCTCCACTCCCCTCGTTCCACAGTTTTACACGAATCAGAAGCATGGACTCTATCATCATTTCGACTCAATTCCATCATCCTTTTTTTTCAGTTTGCTTTATTCATTTCTGTAAGACAAAGGGCAGTCTGTAAACAATACAGCTGCCCTTTACTCAACCTATTTTGCTATATCAGCATACTCCTGTACCCAATTCTACAAGGCTTCCTTAATCACCCGTTTATAGTACCACACAGACAACAGGCCAAAAATCGAATATAACAATGTATAAACTATCATGACAATGACCGTAGGTGTCGCCAGCTCCGTACCAAAGAAAAACCAACCTGATTTCACGGCAAAGTAACTATGACTCAATCCCACCACAAGCGGAATACCGAAGTTAAACAACTGCTTGATCTGAATTCCCCTCAACAGATTGCCTTGCGTAAATCCAAGTTTACGAAGAATGGTATAATTACCCTTCTCCTCTTCGCTCTCGTTCATTTGTTTAAAGTACAGGATACATCCCGATGTAATCAAGAACGTCAAACCAAGGAAACCAACAATGAACATAATCAGTCCCATATTATTACGTTGGTTATTTCTGAACTCAATCTGGGAGAAGCTCGGTGCTTCCAACTGCAGCTCCTTATATACGGCATATGCCTCTTCAGCCTGCCCCTCTTTCAGAATACGTACACCATAGTAGTCAGCCCACTCGGATTTTTGCAGCTCGGGATCGAGATCCTGTCTCAGCTGTTGGTATACCGTTTCATCTACTACCGCTACAGGCGTGCCCCTAGTATAATACGCAGGAAGAACTCCCTGTTTGGTGGTTCCGATCAGTTGTTGGTCCAACGTTCGCTTCAACCCATGCAAGACGATTGGACCTGTCTCCTGAATGTAAATCAACTGCTTAATAGCATTTCCATATCCCATGAAGATCACTTCACCTGGTTGCAGATCTATGTTATCTACCATGTTGTCACTCAACACACTGCTGAACAGGTACTGTTCCGTCATGGACTCATCCATCACTTCATGAGCATCAATTTCAATATAAATAGGCTGTCTATGATTCTCCTCATATGGAATCTGTTTATGTTCCAACTCCGTTACAAAGCGATTTTTCACCTCAACCTGAGCAAATGAAAAATCCTCCGGCAAGCTTTCCTTCGCCTGAGCCTCTGCCGAATAATACGAAATGTAACTGAGTGACAGCATACCAATAGCAAGCGCCGACACGGTTGTAATAATCGTGAGCAACAATGCATTAGATTTCATGCGGAACATGATTGAAGATAAAGACAACACCTCATGAATAGTAAGGTATCCGTTTTTACTTTTGCGAATCAGATTAAAAATAAAACTTACCGAACCCTTATAGAACAGGTATGTCCCCAGTATGACCGAGAAGAGAATCAGGATCATCGTATACATCAACTGCTGCATGTCCATTGCCTCACCGCTGAACAGCCGTGCAGACATGAAGTATCCATACACAATCAGGGCAATGCCCAAGACGCCAATAATCATCTGTCCGACAGACATCTTCTGCACCTGCTGCTCCGAAGTGGCAGACACCCGAAAGAGTGAGAGAATGCTCTGTCTCTTGATAAAAGTGTAGTTCATCAGCATGATGAGCAGATACATTATCGTAAAGACAATCACCGTTTGCATCAGTGCCATCGGAGAGAAATACAGTTTCGTAATCGCATCCACACCGAGAATTTTGAACAATATCATCAATACCAGC
The DNA here is from genome assembly GCF_984798905.1 of Paenibacillus sp. SRL342. Taxonomy (NCBI): domain Bacteria; kingdom Bacillati; phylum Bacillota; class Bacilli; order Caryophanales; family Paenibacillaceae; genus Paenibacillus; species Paenibacillus sp. SRL342. The sequence goes on along the minus strand of NZ_OZ481790.1, from coordinate 1,833,968 downwards.
TTGGACGCAAGAAACCCAATTAACACACCGATAGCCATGGAGCCAAAATAGAGGATACTGTTCTCCGCACTCAAAATACCAAAAATTCTGCCTTTCGTCAGTCCAATCAATTGGAATAATCCAATTTCTTTGCTGCGCCGCTTGATAAAGATCGTATTGGCATAGAGCAAAAAAATGCCGACAATGACGATTAACAGTACTGAAGATGCACCTATGGCCGCCGCACCTTTTGTTGAAGCAGCCACCTCATCCATGGAAGGATCATACTGTAACGTCACAAAGGAAAAATATAAGGCCACACTGAACACAAGCGCAAATACATAGAGATAATAATTCTTTAGATTTTTCCTGAGATTGCGGAAGATGATATAATTCAAGCTCATTGCTGTACACCACCCAATACGCCCTGGGTTTTGATAATATCGTTGAAGAACGATTGCCGGGACTCGTCTCCTTTATTCAACTGGGTGTAGATCTGACCGTCTCGAATAAAGATCACTCTGCTGCAATAACTTGCGGCAACCGGATCATGGGTAACCATAATAATAGTCGCTTTTCGTGCGCTGTTCATATCACTTAACTTGCCGAGCAGATCCGAAGCGGACTTGGAATCCAGCGCTCCTGTCGGCTCATCCGCAAAAATGATACTCGGCTCGTGGACAAATGCTCGTGCTGCCGAAGTCCGCTGCTTCTGACCCCCTGAAATCTCAGATGGATACTTGTCTTTCAGTTCATATATCCCCAGTTCACGGGCGATCTGTTCAAACTTCCGGTGTGCCTCCTGCTTTGGAATGTTCGTGATGGAGAGCGGCAATAATATATTTTCCTTCACCGTTAGCGTATCCAGCAGATTGTATTCCTGAAAAATAAAGCCCAGATGATGTTTGCGGAACTCAGCCAGCTGTTTCTCCTTCATTCCGGTAAATTCCTTGCCCTCAATATCAATCGTGCCCTGGCTCACCCGATCAATGGAGGAAAGTACATTAAGCAGCGTCGTTTTACCCGAACCCGAAGGCCCCATAATACCAACAAACTCTCCCTTGCTCACTCCAAGATCAATGCCCTTCAGCACTTCCTGTTTATTCAGTTTATTACCATAGACTTTATGAATTTTTTTGGCTTCCAGTATCCACATATCCCACTCACTCCTCTTAAATCTTCTGCAAAAATGCTCATGTCTATATCATAATCGGGATGTGCAGTGTTATCGTGTGATTCACCGAACAAAACCAAAAAGCATGTGACATTGTTGTCACACGCCTGCAAGATGCACCATGTCGTTTTTTCGCGGAAAAGTAAGTGTGACGGTTGTGCCCTCGCCAAGAGAAGATTCTACATGAATGTTCATATGAAGCGTCTGGACCACTTGACGAACCAAATATAGTCCCATCCCGGTTGCCGCCCCATCCATTCTGCCTCGGGTAGACGTAAATCCTTTATCAAATATACGCTGCAGATCTTGTGTCTCAATCCCTCGCCCGTGATCCTGAATGATCAGTACAATATGTCCATCCTGTTCCCGCGTTTCGATGAGGATATCCGATGAATCACTATACTTCACCGCATTGCTCAGCAACTGCCGGAGGATGAAGCCTAACCATTTGCTGTCTGTGAGCACGCGCGATACCATCAAAGACATATCAAAGCCAACACCCTTGGAAATGCACCACGATTTCAACGCTCGTATCTCGCTATTCAATACCGGTTCAAGTTCCGTCTCTTCGATGAACAAGTCATTGTGCATAAATGGAATACGCTTCTGATGAAGTTGCTGATCCAGTAACTGATGGATTCGTAACCATTCATATGTCATTTGGCTCTGTAACTTGTCATCTGGCAAGCGCTCGATCATCAGTTGCAACGCTGTCAGTGGGGTCTTCACCTCATGAATCCAGGATAACATCTCGTCCTTCTCCTGTTCTAGAGCGATAAAATGGTGTGACGTCTCCTTACGGTACCGCTGTGTCTGGGAACTGACCGCCTCATGTACAATCTGCTCATATGGACTTTCGGCGATATCGAGTTCTCTCAGATCATAGGTATGATCCCAGAGGCTCAATTTTCTATAGAAACGGGTCTCTTTCAGGTATCTCGCCCAGATAAAAACAAGACATACCACCACATTCAGTCCTACGATATACATCACAGATTGGAATGGAATGGACGAGTCCAGGTAGGCCACCAATAAAATAATAAGTTGCATGCTTATCAGTAGCCATAACCAACTAGCCCTTTCTCGTATGTACTTTCCGATCATGCTTCTGCCTCTTCCGTTGCCATGTATCCCTGACCTACTTTGGTTTCAATGTACTGCTCCAAGCCGATGGGTTCTAGTTTCTTCCGTAACCGATTAACGTTAACCGTCAGCGTATTGTCACTCACGAAATGCTCATGATCCCACAAGCTCCGGATGAGGTCCTCACGGGAAACAATCTGATTTTTGTGCTCGACCAGCACTTTAAGGATGAACATCTCATTTTTGGTTAACAGAACAGATTCATCCCCGCAGGTTAGTGTATTTTTCACATATTCAATAGCAGCACCGCGCCAGGTTCGGAGTTCAGTATGCTCTGTGTTATAGTTATACACCCTCCGCAAAGTCGCTTGGATCTTGGCAATCAATACATCGAAGTGAAAAGGCTTCTGGATAAAATCATCTGCACCCAAATGCATGGACATGACCATATCCGCAGGATGATCCCGTGAGGACAAAAAGATAATCGGCACATTGGAGTGCGAACGAATGATCCGGCACCAATGGAACCCGTCATATTGGGGTAACTGAATATCAATAATGACCAGTTGCGGCTGAATTACGCTGTACTCCTGCAATACCTTTCCAAAATCCTGCACACCATACACGTCATACGACCATTGGGACAAACGTTCCTTGATTTCAGTGAATAACGATTCGTCGTCTTCAATGAGCATAATTTTAAACAAGAGATTCACCACGTTTCTGATCTTCTAAGGTTGAATAAGGTAATCAGGCCCCATTGTTGCAGGATCACCTTTACCGTTACGAATCGTACTTCCGATCGCTGTTACCAGTGTACAGGGAAATTGGGCTTATATCAAAAAGGTATCCTTACTTATTACTTCACAAGAAAACAGGCAAAACGAAGTATACGATATTAACTCTCGGTGGAGTGTATAACATGGCTTGCATCACTGTGTTCATCGATCCGCACGATCAACTGCTTCGCTACATCTTGTGGCGATCTTAATTGTCCTGTTTCATATACTTGATTGAACATACCCGCAAGGGCGAACTCCTCTGCACTTTTGCCTCGTGCAACAGCCTGCAATTCCGTATCGACCATCCCCGGATCAAAAGCAATAATCTCAACAGGGTTCTGTTGCCCCGTTTGCTCCAGAGATACGCATTGGGTGAACATGTTCACGCCTGCCTTGGATGTACAGTACACTGCCATTGAAGGCGCGGGATAACTTCCCGAACCCGATGAAAGATTAACAATTTTACGTCTGGCGGACAGGTGATTTGTTTGTTGAATAAAAGATGAACTCAATATCATTGGCGCTGCGAGGCTGATGTTAAGACTCTGACTTATCTCTGCCGCACTGCACTGATCGATAGGTCTTAGTGGCTCCAGCATCGCTGCATTATTAATGAGTCCAATGAATTCAGCTTCCTGAGACGGAATTTGGTCCAATATGCGTGTAATCAAATCATCGATCCCATTCAGTTCGGCAAGATCGTACTGAACATGGCGGTAACGTCCGCTCCATTCCTCGCTTGATTCCAACAGATCCGAACCCCCGCGTGAAATACCGTAAACGTAATCCCCCTTAGCCAATAATAACTCTGCAAGTTGTAAACCAATCCCTTTGGATGTGCCTGTAATGATAAAGTGTCTTCTTCCTGTTTCTGTTCCCATTTCGATACTCCCCCTCCTCTATCTTCAATCGATCATATCCCCATATAAGCTTATGAATCTTTCTTTCTCCACAACGTGGCCCAGAGAAAAGGTACACCAAAACATAGTTCATGCTGCTCCATCGTCTTCATCGCACGGAACTCCACACATTCAAAGCCATCTTCCAGCATGTAGCGAAGCTTCTCCTCCGTGAATGCAAGACCACCTCGCATCGACTTCTCTTGATACACCTGCCAATCATTCATAACGATCTCTGGCCCACCAATATCTCCATAACCAGGAGCAAAACAAGTCATTCCAAAGTATCCTCCAGGCCGGAGTGCATTGTGGATCATTTCTATGTAAGGAATGCGCTGATGTGGTAACAGATGATGCAGACAACCCGAGTCGTAGACAAGATCATATTCTTGCTCTGGGGACAATTCGAACACAGATCGACATTCAAAATGCACGTCCAATTGCTCTTCTGCCGCCCTCTCCTTAGCCCAGGCAATCGCTGTCTCCGAAAGATCATAAGCATCTACCTGATAGCCTTGGCGGGTTAAATACAACGCATTTCTGCCCGGGCCACACCCCAGTTCCAGTGCCTTGCCACCGCTTAGCACACCTGCGTTCAGATGCGCTACCAGATTTTCATCCGGTTTGTTTGGGAAAAAGGGTATTGGTCTGTTCCGATCCTCATAGAAAGGTTCCCAAAACTGCTTGGCAGATCTGAAGTCCGCATCGAGCATATCATATAGATCCTGTACACTTTTAATCGTCTTTTCCACAACCACATTCCTCCTTAATCGCTCCATCCAAACCTTCACTTCCGACTATTCATTCCTCGTCATTTTCAATAAATCAGCCACACTCTATTATAACATTTTTACCCAGTAATTCTCTATTTTCCTTGCATGTTTCTACTCCAAAACATAAGCTTTTTCCCAACAAAAAACGACCGACATGAATGTCGATCGCTTACAGGCATAGCGGTTTTGAGTTGTAATTTACTTCGCCCGTTCCAAAACTGCAAAGTAATTTCCTTCATTATCAGCAAAGTTGAAAACTCGCCCGGTTGGCATCTCTACAATCTCTCCGACCGTTACATGTTTACTAGCCAAGTCGGCATATAACTGATCCAGATTATCGGTGAAGAACATTAACGAAGGTGTGCCCAGATTTACACCCGCCGACATCCGTTCAACGAACTCTTTGTCATGGAGAATAATACTCGTCTGCGAGTCTGGGGTAGGCGCAATCTCAATCCATCTCATGCCCTCGTCAAGGTTTACTTCATCCACAATGTGGAATCCTGCAACTTCCGTCCAAAAAGCCAGTGATTCATCTTGATTGTTGACATACAACATAACCTGGCCGACTTTGCTAAACATGGATCAATCACTCCTCTGCTCATCTAATCTCTCAACATCCTGCTTATCATTCTTCAAATTCCAATAGAGTATAACATGCAGGACCGCTTTTTTATCATCTTTCTTTGCAAGTACTAACTACACATTAGACTTATTGCGTGGCTTTTAGCTTCTTCGTAAGATAAAGTACAACATCGTCGTCCATAATCGTTTCTTCACCCGGCTGAATGTAATGATCATGTTTGTGTACACCGTGACCGTCTGGTATGTATCCGCGATGGGCATATAGAACTTGCGCTTTGCCATAATCGGAAAACACACCTACACCAATGCCTGCTACATCCGTTCGTTCCAGAATAACTTCCTCTGCTCGGTCCATCAACCGTGAACCAATACCTTGGCGCTGGAACTTCATCAACACATTAAAATCGTTAATTTCGGGAATACCTTGTTCCCTGAAAGACGGGTAGCTGGAATACCACAATACATTCACGTATCCGGCAAATTCTCCATTCAACTCGGCTACCAAGGTTACGCGTTCCCCATTCTGTTGTTCAGCCAAGTAATGAGTATACTGCTCAGCGAATCTCCCCCAACCCTGCTCCTGAAACGCCTTTGATATGATTACAGGATCGCTCTCATTTAATAGTCTGATATGTACACTCATTGATAATTTCTCCTCAACAAGATATTTTTTCTAGCTATATTCCCAGCCGATCCCGAAGCGATGTGATGTGAGCAACATGATGTTTGCCATGCCAAGCATACATGCCCAGATTGTAATCCAGTCTTGTCGTTTCTTTCGATGAGGGATGATAAAATTGTTTGGCATAATCTGCATCTGTCAACGCGTTTAACAGAAACACCCAACGACGATGGAGGGCATCCAGAATCTGAAGCGAGAATTCAACATCTAGGTCTCTTGAATCACTCAGTTCAGCCCAGCGCTCTTCATAATAAGGTCGAATCGTAGGTGTATCCTCTGTCAGTGCCAACTTGAAACGTATCATACTGTTCATATGGCTATCTGCCATGTGGTGAATGACCTGTTTGAGCATCCATCCACCTTCTCGATACGGCAGACTTAATTGCTCTTCACTTAGTCCCTTTACCGCTTCTCGTGCGCGTTCAGGCAACTCAGCAATGTCCCGAATCCACTGTTCTCTCTGCGTGGGCGTAACTTCGCCCGTGTGTACAAATGGTCCTAATGGAAATCTTTCATCCATCCATCATTCCTCCTTGTTTGTATGATTCAAAATAACTTTAAACAGGATCTACAGGGTATATTCCATAAGCCAACAATCTCGCATCTGTCCTTCATGCTGCTCATGTTTCTCCAACAGCTTAATCTTTTGGAAACCACATTTCTCGTAACAGGATATCGCTCGCAAGTTCCAGGATTGAGGGTCCATAACCACTTTACGGGCTTGTTTTTCATTAATCAGATAAGCCAGCATGGACTGCATCAACCGTGTACCAATGCCTTTATTCCAGTAGTCTGCCTGACAAATAAACTGATCCGTTCCATAGATGATCTCATCCGTGTCTCCATAACCATACTCCGTTCGTTCTTCTTCCTCAAGCTCATAGAACTGAATGTATCCAATCGGATGTCCTCCATATTCAACGATACAACGAGTAGCATCATCTTTCTGATTGTAGTAATGCTCTCTCACCTGTTCCAGGTCATGAGGCCGATCACGCCCTTCATAGTATTGAAGAACTTTCGGGTCTGACAGCCATTTCACCAGATGGTGTTCATCTTCTGTTTCCAAGAAACGTACGGTGATTTCATTCAATTCATATACATTCATCATTCGAATTACTCCTTATTGATCTCCAGATTCTCACCCGTAACCCAACTCAGATCCTTCCCTAACAAATGCTCGTTGTGAACATAATACACCATGGGATTCTCAAGCGGTTGAGTCGTTCCATCCGAAGATCTGAGCGTTAACCGCAACTTGTAGCTCCCTATCTCATCAGGTATCGCAAATCCTATCAGATTATCAGCTGATTTCATGGTTTTCCCCTGCGCCTTCAGATACTTTTCCAGAATGACTTGATCAAGATAGGAGCTGCCTACAGACGAAGGCAGGTACCACGCATCATCTTGTTCTTCAGTGAATGTGACCCCTTCCCATCCAGGGACAACAGGATACACCATATGTCGATCCTTGTCTTCTCTTTTTCGCGTTATCTCTAACTCTACCTCAACTGCGTCCGTATCAATCTGCCTGATTGTACCTGCCATCACAACATCCTGTGCACTCACACTTGGAATAACATAGCTGTATATGAGCAGAGTCACCAAGAGGATTATCGTTATTCCCGTAGTCCAAAATATTGTGCTTTTACGCATCTGTCTGATCCTCCCGTCTGGTTAATCATACTTCTGGAGTAGCTCCTTCTCTGTTAAAGATTGAGTTAACCTATCCAACTCAGGGGATGCCGTCCAATCACTGGAGGTATTCAATCCATGCTTGATGGTATGTATCGCGCTATGTGCAGACATGTATATATTATGGTGGATTCCAGGTTGGACAATGATGTGCTCTCCTGCACGCATCACTCGAATCGAAAATATCTGATCGTCTCCATAACTGGCATACGCAATCCATCCGGTTTGCACCACATAAAACTCCGTTAAGTTGATATGTACATGACTGTTTTGCCATGCTCCGTGGGGAGAGGCAACAGTTCTACAATAATAACTGCCATCTTCTGCTATCATTTTATATTTTTGTTCCCCGTTCGCCATCTGTTCGAAGCTGGTTTTGACACCCGTTTCACCATATTTCTGTTCTGAAAATTTTGTGTTCAATCCGCTTCACCTCCTTATGGCCTGCCAAATATACTTGCATTCTCTTACAGCAATCCTACCATCAACCTGGTTCTCCTTCAGCTTGACTTCCAGCTGTTCCCGGTACTCAGGCTGTGTATAATCCGAGTTTCCGGGGATATCGGAGAGAAAGATGGCAAACTCTTTTTCATCTGAGAAAATCATAAATGCCTCGTTATATTCCTCAATCTTGATCTCCTTAAATGCATTTCTTTCCAAACGCTCACGTACCTTTGTTATATCCGTATGAATACCAATCATAACTCCATCCTTTTGCAGCAATCTCCCATGCTCAATAATGGAAGTTGGACCTCTGCGATCATAGATCAGACCAAATTGCTTATCTTCAAATGGCATCTTTTCTTTTGTGCTGACACAGAAAAATTCTACATTTGTTATCGTGCTTGAATGAAGACTGTTCCGGGCTATCTTTATCATCTCTTCCGAATTATCAAATCCCATAATGTGATCGGTATATTCCGACATTTTCAACGTAAACTCCCCATGTCCACAGCCTGCATCGAGCACGGATGTATACTGAGGCAAAAGCTTAATCAACCTCTCTTCAAAAATATCTTCAGCAGAGTTACCTTCAAGCGTATATAAAGCTCTACCCTTGTATCCTCCATTACGTCGTGCAATCATATCGTACCATTCCATGCTCATAGAGTTCCTCCTGACAAAAAATCCCTTTATTTAAACATTCGACATAGGTAAGTCGATTCTCCTGTTTGGATATGTGATATATCTTTGCTAAAATATGAAACGCTTCTCTTCCAGCTTCCGTATTAAGGTCGAAGCCGTATGTATCCCATATAATAAACCATCTGATCTGGAGGTTGAGCGCATGTCATTTTTCAAGAAAATGTTAGCCAGTGTAGGTGTTGGAGCAGCCAAAGTAAATACGGAATTGCATACACCAGAGGTCACGCCCGGAGGAATCATCTCGGGGGTTGTGTACATTGAAGGTGGAGATGTGGAACAGAACGTAGATCGAATCTATCTTTCAATCAAAACCCATTACATACGGGAGCGCGATGATCGTAAAGTAAAAGAAACAGCCGTTATAGCCAAATATTTGCTCACCGAAGGTTTCACATTACAGCCTGGAGCCAAATTGGAGAAAGACTTCTCATTTGACTTACCAGAAAACCTGCCTATTACGCTACATCGTGCAGAGGTGTGGGTAGAAACGGGCCTTGATATTTCAAGCGCTGTAGACCCCTCAGACCGGGACAGATTGCATGTTGTTCCTAGCAAAGACATGAACACCGTGCTCGATGCAATGGATATCCTCGGCTTCAAACTCCGTGAAGTGACAAACGATTATGCACCGAAACTGGGCGGCAATCTGCCATTTGTTCAGGAATTCGAATATGTGCCAACCAACAAATTCCGTGGGCATCTGGATGAGCTGGAAGTCATGTTCTATCCGATGGGCGATTCCCTGGAGCTACTATTACAGATCGACCGCCGCGCTCGCGGACTCAGTGGAATGTTCTCGGAAGCGATGGGCACAGATGAGAGTTTCGTCCGCCTGCATCTGTATGAAAGACATCTGGCACGGGGTGCGCATTCTGTTGCTCAAGGACTGGAAGAAATCATTTCCAAACATATCTGATTGTCATCTGTACCAACAGCACTTTGGCACATCCGTGTCGAAGTGCTGTTTTTTTGTACTACGATAACTCGATCTCAATTATGTATAGAAGCTTTTGTACAGGAGTTAATGGGTATATTAGATATAAAAGGAGGGAATATGATTGTCTACACAACCCAACAATTCTCAGATGAACAAAGATCGAATCATTGTCATCGGTGCAGGGCTCGCAGGTTTGAGTTGTGCCTTTGAACTTGTGGAACAGGGAAAGTCTGTACTGGTCCTCGAAGCTGCCCCCTATGTAGGCGGACGCACAGGGAACTGGAATGAGCGGGGAATGGAGGTGGAGTCCGGGTTCCACAAATTCATTGGATATTACAAAGCACTGCCAGATCTGCTTGAACGTGCTGGCATTGACCTTGATGATATGTTGGTATGGGAAACCACGATGGAAGTCCGTCACCCAAATGTCGATGAGCATGGTGAATTTGGACTTGACGTTATTCATGCTCCCCTCAAAACACTATCAGGTGTGCTGGGAAACAATAATTTCATCACGCCAGCCGACAAGGCTTCACTTATTCCTTTTTTAACTGCTGGCTTCAAGGAGTGTGTATCCAGCCCCGAGGAACTCGATTCAATATCGGTACTTGATTTTGCGAATCAACATGGGGTAAGCGAACAGGCTCTGCAACGAATCGTTGAACCGTTATCTTCAGGCATTTTTTTCATGCCACTTGAAAAATATTCTGCGTATGCCTTCTTTGGCCTGTTCCTGCCGGGTATTCCTCGGATTCATAAAATGCGAATTGGTGCCTTTACTGGCGGTATGACGGATGTCATGTGTGCACCTTTGGCTGCTGCCATCACGCAAAAAGGGGGACAAGTACGAATCAACGCCCCAGTAATCCGACTACTCTATGATTCGGAGGGTCTGAAGGGTGTTGAACTGGAAAATGGTGAACAGCTCTCCGCTACACGTGTTGTTGTAGCTACCAATATCCGACGTTCCCAACAATTACTTGAAGAGCACTTCAGTGAACATGAATGGTTTCAGCCCTTTTTGAGTCTGGATTCCATGCCACACGTTACAGCACAGTTCGAATCAGAGCTGCCGCTCCTTCCCGAGGACCGTACAACCTTTGGGCCAGGCACCGACATCGGTTCATTTGGGGAGCAATCCCGAACAACGTTTCGCGGGCGTCCTGGCAGAGCTTCAATCATTCTGGTTAATCCCGACGAACTCATTGATCTGCCCGATGAGGAAGTATGGGAGCGTACCAAACAAGGGTTGGTCGATATCGGACTTGCCGAAGGTGTGTCTTCCGTAACGGATTACCGGATTGTTCGGGGGAATGAAAACTTTTATCGGATCTCACCAGGCAATGAGCCCAAGCGACCCGAACAAGTGACTCCAATTCAAGGGTTATACCTCGCTGGGGATTACACTAAACAGCCCATGTTCACCACCATGGAAGGTGCTGTGATATCTGGTCAGAAGGCTGCGGCCGGCATTCTTAATATATGAGGCTAACGAAAAGCAGCCCTATTATCAGTGATCTGACAATAAGGGCTCTTTTTAGTGTATAAAGAAACATGTGTTACGAGATTACTATCGACTAGGGGCGCTGCTTCCGCTGCTGGAATTGTGAGAGGATAACATAATAAGCAGTTCCAAACAGGATAACTGCGCCTATGCCAACGATTATCATGGAAGAATCCCACCGAACAATAGTTCCAAAAGCAACCTTGGATTGCAGTGGGGTACCCAAAGAAGCGGTGTTTGTCAGATCAGGTACGTAATTCATAGTCATGATCATGCCTTGAACGACATTCCAAGCTGCATAACCAATGATGAATAACAGGGTAACCAGAACGGATTCCATCGCTAATCGTTTGTTCATGTTTGTCATTTACCCCCTCTTCCCAATTCAATTAGACAAGATGTGCTGCATTTCCTGTTTTAAACGATCTTTATTTTCATCCACATATTGATACAGCAAGTCGAAGCTTTCTTCGTTATCCGATTGCATGCTCAAATTCGCGGCTTCCAGTTCAATCTGCTGTAATACCTCATGAATCTGTTCCCCATGTGTTTGCAGGGTTGTCGTGATGTCATCTTCAGACAGGCCATTCACATTATCTCGTAATTGTCCGTGCGTTACCCCGCTTTCGGACAATATCTGCTCTATCTTTTTCAGGATCACGACATCTGCATCATTGCCGATCCGCCCCATCGCTGCTATTGTCTCACCGAGATACTGTCCGCTGATATTCTCAAGGAAACCGGTCATCCCGTTCATGGACAGCTCGGTATCCAGATCAATGATTAGAATGATATCTTGCAATACTTGCGGAAGTTCCGGCCCACTTTCTCGAATCGTCGCAAATTCAGCCCGATACAGGTCCATGGCAACACTCCCCACCACTTCTTCACCCGACATCTCTTCAAGCTGATCGAGTGGTAACAACTCCTGCAATTCTTCTTGTAACTTGTTCATCTTTCTCTGCCTCCTGTATCTCTCTGTCTAAATAGTTTGAACGTGTTTTTTACACTGGACCACTACGCGGTCAGAATAAACTTCCGATCGCTGTTATCCCCAGATTTTTTCAATCCCTTTATTAAAGGGTAAAATCCGGTGATAAAGGCGAACGCTCCGCTTCTTCAGTTTTTTTCTGCCCTCTCCGTTTCGTGTAAATTTCAAGTTCAACTACGCCGACACGTTATTACATCATAGCAGAATACGCTATATAAGTTGAACTTATGGAAGTTTACATGTTCGTGCAGAAGTCATTTTACAGGGAATATCGTCAAGTTAACGTGCACTTGACCTCTGGAAAATGTTCCGCTGTTATGATCTTGGCATCACGAGTCTTGGGAGGGGTAATGATGCGCCTGGCCTTGTTCACAGACACCTATCTTCCGGAAACCAATGGTGTTGCTGGCACGCTCCACCGCTTGAGTAATCATCTGAACCGCAGAAGAATTGAACATCTGCTGTTTACTCCGAACTCCGTCATTGAAGGAAGCCATGAGACTCAAGTCCGATCGGTTGCCAACATCCCTTTTTTTCTGTATCCCGAATGCCGCATTGCTCTACCCAACAGAGCAAACACACACAAACAGCTACAAGCCTTTCAGCCCGATCTGCTGCATATCGCTACGCCTTTTAATATGGGGCTGCTTGGTCTGAGGTATGCGCTCAAACACCATCTTCCGCATGTTGTCTCCTACCATACCCACTTCGATCGTTATCTCGAATACTACCGGTTGAAAAGCATGATTCCTCTCTACTGGAAGTATATCCAGTGGTTCCACCGTGCCTGTGATGCAACCCTAACTCCATCGCAGGAAACATTAAACACCCTTCAAGCCCAGGGCATTCAACGTCTGAAACTTTGGTCTCGCGGGATTGATTGCAACCTGTACTCCCCTGATAAACGCAGCTCGGATATCCGTGAACGATACCACATCACCGCTCCCCTTATTTTACTCTACGTTGGACGCATTGCCCCGGAAAAAGATATCACTACACTCACGACTACCATGCAGCAGTTGCCCCAGGAAATGCAGTCCCGTGTACACTGGATCATCGTTGGCGACGGCCCATCTCTCCCCAAAATGCGTCTGCAATCCCCACCGAATGTCACCTTTACAGGCTATATGCATGGCGAAGAACTTGCTGTTATGTATGCTTCGGCAGATCTGTTTGTGTTTCCTTCCTCTACGGAGACATTTGGCAATGTGGTACTGGAAGCGATGGCTTCAGGACTCCCTGTGGTGGCGGCCAATGCCGGAGGTGTAAAGGATCTGATATCCCACAACGGTGTATTATTCGAGCCAGGTCAGGCTGATGCACTGATTCGGGAGATATGTCTCTGGGGAAATCACGTGAACCAATTGAGGATAATGGGACTGGAAGGCAGAAAGCTGGCTGAGCAGCGGTCGTGGGAGCATATTTTTGATACACTAATCGGGGATTATGAGGAGGCTATAGAACATCGGAACAGACGAACGAAAGATCGAATTATTACAGCGTAGTCGGACGAAATCAGCTTCTTCCAACAACCCATAATAACCGCCTCTGCCCTCTGTTAAGTTAAACTGGTTCGCCCCGTTCAGGCCGACCGTAGCAGCATGTGCACGCTACTACAGTCGGCCTGAAACATGTTTCCAATACACTTCATAACAAAACCTACATATTGGAATGGGTTGAGCTGTTACACGGTATGTAGAAACATAGGAGCCGAAGTTATTGAAATTATTTAGAGTATTTTGAATGATTGTATATATAGAAAAAGACATGACCTCATTGAACTGGATCATGTCTTTTATTGCAAAAACTCTATTGGTTGAATTTACTGAACGGGACTTTGATATCTACAAACCCTTTAGCGTAGGGTGCAACCTCATAAGGGTAGAATCGGATGACGATCCCCTTATCATATAAAAAGAATTCAGATGTTTGATCAAGCTGAAAATCATAAATATTTTCTTCAAAAATAGAAACTCCTGCATTATACATGGCTAATAGACTGTTGGAGATTGATTTCTCTACCTTCTCCATCTGAGTATCGTCTTTAACATACTCGCTTAGCTTCAGTTCTTTCCCCGTTCTTAAATCATAGTTATATGTTTTTGTTGCATCCATTCCATGTGCTCCGCCAGTGTACACATGATCTTCATATACCACAGATAACTTTTCTTTTGCATTGTATTTTACACTGGCCATGGTAATGTAGAAATAATTTTTGTTTGATTTCTTTTCTTCCTTGTCCAGGCGAGCTGCTTTCACTGCGTGGAGTTTAAATGTCTTGTTCAGCTTATCCGTTACAGATTTATTACCACCTGTTAGATGTATGTATGGCTGTCCTTTGTAATACTGGACCTTCGTTTTCACTGTAATCGTGCTGCCTGCCTCTACATGACTACTCGGAAGAATGATAGCAATCAGTACAGTGATCAACAGGTAATTGATCCATCTCAATTTTTTTCTTTCAGTTCTATATTTCAACATTATTGATAACCCCCTTTGGCTCAAATGATTTCGTTTCCTGCATTCTGTTCCATATTACCTGTGGAGTGCCCTTTAGGTCTGTTCCGCTCTGAACGTTGCCAATCCAGATGTCTTCTGCTCCCGGGTGTTGTAAATAGTGCCTGAGCGTTGCTTTGATCAGAATAGACAAATGTACGTCCAGCACCTCATCCAGCGGTATCCAGAATAACTCGCCTTCATCCGAGGGTACAAAATGTCGATGCGTGGTCTCTCCGAAATATACAAACTGCTGCCAAATCTCACCACCGTTAACTTCCAACAGAATATATCGAAGCCGAAAGTGTTCGACATCCTCTTGCTTGAACCCGGTCTCTTCTTCAATCTCCCGATAGCTTGCGCCCATGGGTGCGTTCAGTTCCCCTTGTTCCAGATGTCCGCCAATGCCACCCCAAAATTCAAAGTTAAATAATCTGCTGCCCGCCTTCTTCATCATCAGCATGTCTGAGCCATTGCCCAAAAACGCTGTAGCCATCTGTCTAATCTCCATATGTATGTTCCTCGCTTTCCAGACTGTGATTATAGGAGTCTACTCGTCTATATAACCGCCTTCTAAAGCAGTTTCTTCAACTCACTTAGATGTTCAATCGTATGTAAAGGACCAGTCATAATGCTGTCCTGCCACGGCTGGTTAACCTTCATCCAGATCGTACTCATGCCAACGCTTGCCGCTCCTTGAATATCGTTCACCGGATGATCGCCAATGTAGATGCATTGCTCTGGGCTTAGACCGAAATGATCGAGCGCAAGCTGAAATATGCGTGGATCGGGCTTTTTGACTCCTGCCTCTTCTGAAACAATAATATGGTCGTAATCCTCCCGGATACCGAGTTGATCGATTTTTCCATACTGAATATCGGTCTGCCCATTGGTAATTAACCCGGTTTGATATTTCCCCCGCAGATGCTGAACGACTTCTCGCGCTTGTTCCATCAGAACTGAACTTCGCACATACTCTCTGCCATAGAACTCCATCAGTTCTGCATGTGGCGGATACTCTGCCCAAGGCAATTCATTCAACAACTCGTTGAACAGAAGGGGTTTGTCCTTATAACCATCCTGGTCGAGTTCAATAATTCGCTTGCTTATATCTTCGGTTGACTCCAGGTGACCAAAATAGGTCTTGATTAAACGCTGCGTGAAGCCGCCAAAGGTCATCGTTCTGTTCAGAATTGTATTATCCAAATCAAAAATAACCGCTTTAATATGCTCCATCTTCCTTCTCCCCCAATTCCAGTACATGCGTTATCTTCTCCGTACTCGTCACTTCTCTAAATCCCAAGTCGCGATAAAAAGATTCAGCAACCGGTTGATCCGTGTACAGAACCAGTCGAGCGTAATGATTTCCCGCTTTTTGAATAACCGCATCCATCAGCCTGCGCCCAACCCCATGTCTTCGAAATTCTCTCATCACATAAAGCCTGCGAATCCTTCCGGTATCAGTCATTTCAGAATAAGGATCTCTGTTCAAACCGCAGATCCCAACCACCTTATCGTGCACTCTGCATTCAAAAAGCGCTTCATCTTCTTGCTGGAATGTATTGATTCCTGTCTCATATTCATGGATTAATCGCTCGATATGTCTGAACCCCTCATTGGAGCTTTCGGCGAGCATCGCCACTAACTCTTCATAATTCCATACCGATATCTCCTGTATCCGCATGGTGTAACCGCCTCCATCATTTTAAATCAATGGTACACATGCAAACCCAACCATACATTGAACGATGGCCGGGTTTATCTTGTAAAGCTCATTCTCATTTTTTCTTTTTGTGATAGTGATAACCCGTGCACAGACCCTTTTGTTTGGATTTGGCTGAACAATTATGTCCACCATTCTTATCCAGTCTGCCTGGATGAGCATAAGCGGACGAGGATACACCAACAAGTACGACAAGAGACAGGATTACGATAACAACCTTTTTCATAAGTCACCCTTCGATCAACACCCTATGCTTTAGGGCTTAATACGTGCTATATCATTCTACAATAAAATCCACAATTTGGATATAATCCACCTTTTTAGCCGATCCATTCTCATAAAATCTTAAATTGCTTTAATGCACGGGTGACTCCATCTTCACTTGCCCGCAGGGTGACATAATCGGCGCTTTGTTTAATTCGTTCTCCGCCATTTCCCATCGCAATTCCGATTCCCGCATACACTAATAGATCCACGTCATTCTCCCCATCGCCAAAGGCCATTGTTTCCTCTCTGGATATCTTCAGGTAGTCGAGAACTTTCTCTGCGGCTATAGATTTGCTGACTTCGCTCGCTTCCAGCACATTCACTACATACGGATGGAATCTCACGAATCGTAAAGAAGGAAATCTAGATTGGAATTTCTCCGTCTCCGCTTCATCTGCATATAAACAGATGCAATATACGTCCTGTTCCAACGTGCTAATTTTCTGCGGGGAATCCATGAGTCCAAGTGTATCTCTTAACGCCTCAGCAACACGACCATCTACTGTACACAACCCGTTTGTCTCAAATGACTCTGTAAAATATGAAATACTGTGCCCCTGCAACTCGGCAAACTCACTGAATGCTCTAACCATCTGTGCTGAAAGTACAGACTTATGTATCACTTCATCACCTGCTTTGATCAATGCTCCATTAGCCGAAATGATCGTATCGATTCCGAGATTTCTGAATTCTTCGCATAAATTATAGGGCCTGCCTGTGACGAGTACGACTCGAACGCCTTTACGAATCAATCCCCGGATCGACTCAGCTGTACGCGGTGATAAACTCCGATCTATTTCGCTCAACAATGTACCGTCCACATCAAAGAACACAGCTTTCAGCAAATTGCTCTTCCTCCTCTATTTTCAATTAAAAAGAGCAAGCACAGAATAACCTGATGTGGTCTTCCTGCACTTGCTCTGCAATTAACGGGTCTGAACATCTTGGGTACGTCCCATGTACCATGATTGAAATGATTTGGCCGTATCCAGGGAAATGTCATGTGCCCGATGATGCAGTACTGGTTTGGCGCGGTTTACCGTATGAATGGAAGCCACACCGAACCAACGCTGTAACACATTACGGGTGATCTGCACTTCGATGACTTTCTCACGTTTGGAGATGAAGAGTGTTGAAGTGAGCGCTCCGGTTCGAAGTTGAATGAAATTCTGGTGCAGAATGTATCGGGTATGGAAAAAGTCCATCACTCTGCATGTTCCAATCCACACGAGCAGAATCGCGGAAATCATCCACCAGGCATGTTTCTGCCCAAACACCACTGGTTTGAAGTACCACAGTAAACCCGTGATAATGATCCATCCCCAACTTGGTTTGAGCAGGCGCAACCATAATGATATTTTCGGAAGTTTTTCCATCTCCTGTGTGACCCGATAGGATGGTAGAATCTCCTTTATCAGGATATAGGCTTGCTTCACAGGCAAGAAAGGATAAAGCGAATTCACCTCCTGCTCGGATTCCCCCAGACTACCCGCAGTCGTCAGTTCTACTTCCGCCAGTCCAAGCAGCCTTTTCATCGGAGACTGTGTAATTTTCACGGCCTGTACTCGTTCTTTCAGGATTGAAAATGACGTTTGCTCCATCATGCCCTTCGAGATATAGATCCGCTTGGCATCCGAGGTGATCTGGAAATTCCCATATTTTACGAAGGTTCTGACTATGCCCAGAGCAATAGATATAATCAATAAAACTAAAATCATCAAACCGGCAATCCACCAGGAATCAAGCCAGGTTAATAACAAACTTTCCGTTACTTCTTCATCAGGGAAGAAGTCCTTCACCCAGGAATAAAGCGTAGCCAAGACCGGAATCAGTACGAGAAAACTAAGCGAGGTAAAGGATGCTTTGAATATGTCCTTGCGGGTGGAGTGATAATGAACAATCCGTTCCTGTTTTTCTTTTGCAGGTAGAGACATCGCTTCAACAGTTATAAAAGGTTCGGATTGCGCCTCTCTCTCTTCCATAACCTGAACTGCATCCAACGTATCATGTTCCTCTGCTGCCCCTGCTGTTTCTGCTTCTTCAGCCATATGACCTGCTACAATTTTCTCCAGCTGTTCCGCTTCGGAAAGTGAAACAACGTGTAACTGAAAGGTAGCATCTTCTCCCTTAATTCCGGTCTCGAATCGAATCGACGTCACGCTGAACAACCGATGAAACAGCGTTGTATGACGATTCACATTCTGGACCTTCGTATAAGGTATCGTTCTTCGGGTACGGTTAAACACACCACTGTAGATGTGAAAAGCCTTAACGTCTGCTGTATAACGAGAAGTAAACCACTTCCAGATGATCGACACAATGCCGATGGAAATCCCCGCATAAAAGGCGATCCTTCCATAGAAAAGCCATGGGGACTCTGATCCCTGACGGAAAACAAACAAAAACAGGACGATGGCGAACGAATTCTTCACCAGTTTCCACAGACTCCACAGCATGGTTAATGGATGATGTCGCTTCAGATCGATCATTCATCCACCTCATTAATCCGCGCATAGGATGCAATCTGATGACGGAGTGCAAGCGCGACTTCCTCTGGCAATGCCGGGATTTCATGCGATGAACCCATCGTGCCAACCGATACGGAATAGAGTCCATATTTTCGCATCAAAGGTCCCTGATTTGTTGTAACCGATTGCACTTTTGCCATGGGGATGATCTGATGTACCTTGGTTAGCGCCCCACGCTTCAGTTGCAGGAACTCCTCATTCACATCATAGTACCAATGCTTGTATAACCATGTCGGCTGGATCAAAATATCCCACACCGCGTAGAGCACAGATATGGCTGTAACGCCCCACAAGATCCAACCAATCCACGTCTTCCATCCATAGATGGAGTCGAGTATTAACAGTACGGCAAGGATCAGAAAGCCTATTACATTCCATATGATGGCGCTAATTCTCCACAAGTTTACCGCATAAGGGGAAAGCCTCTGCTCGGGTATATTCCACTGTATTGACATATGTTCACTCCTTTTCCTCGGGTACATAAAAACACACATGATACACTGTACGAATAATCGTCCACGATCGATGCAAAAAAATAAAGAGATGACCCCTATACAATACAGGTCGTCATCTCTTTTGTTCATTCATTTTACTATAAAATCCTGTACTTCACACAGCCATACCATATGGTCAGTTCCTTCGCCCCAGTAGTTCTTCGCCACCACATAGGGTTCACCGAATTTGCGTTGCCACTTTTTCTGTGCGATCTGGTAACCGCTATCCAGGCAGAATTGCTCAATTCCCAGCCGCTGCAGTTCAGTAACCAGGGCGAGAATCAGCGCCGAACCAACCCCCTGTCCTTGAACCTCGGGCAACACATACAGGCTACCCAGTTCTCCGATACCGTTTAGCCGACCCTCTGTACATTCTCGAATCTCCTTACCACACGGTCCATACGAGATTGTGCCTACAATAACATCTCCCATTTTGGCGACGAGGAAAAATACACTTGGTTCTATGTTGTCCTTTGCTTGCAATGCCTTGTGAATCATCGCTTTTTTCTGTGCTATTTCATCCTGAATATCATCCAGAAGCGAGCCAATCCCCTCCTTATCAAATGCTGAGGGAATGGTTGTCTCGAACACCTGATACACTCCATCTGCATCCGATCGCGTCAAAGGTTCAATGGTAATTTTGTCATCCACAGGTTCTTCTCCGTTCCATTTACCTTCTTAATCTGTACGTCGCTGAATCAGTCTTCTTATTTGATTCGAATCCTCAAGAGGAATGCTATATCCAGTGTGCGTGTCTTCATGGTTTACTAACACGCCTTGCATCTTGGGATCCATTCCTAATGAAAAATCATACCGTGTTATCGAGCCATCCACATTGGTTATGCTCAGGTCGTACTGTGTACCATAATCGAGAATGCCGGGCATACGCTCAGCCTTATGTATGGCCTCCATCATGATCCGTATCTCGTCAGATCGATCAAACTTAACATCTTGGCATGGTTCCAAAGTGAGGTTTGGATTACAGGTTAAGGTGATCAGCACAGGAAGCCCCTCTTCCGCGTTCGATTCATTCGGTTTACTGCACCCTGCAATGAATGCGGCAATGACACATACGAGCAACACTCCTACATATTTCACCATACTGCACGCCTCCCTGACTTAGTATTAAATAAACTAGTAATGAGTAGAGAAGTAATAAATACAGTATATAATGACTCAACTGCACTAACTATTTATATTCATATCAAGTTACGTAACTCCGGGTCCCATGAAGACAACAAAGCGATCAGTCGCTCTAAGGTCTCTTCCACAAATACCTGAACTCTCTCACCCGTGATGAACTCAGGAGTAATTCCCGGTTCTTCCCCATTAAGAAAAGAAAACGTGTGGTCCCGCCAGCGTACAATCTCATCAGCAGTTAAACGATCCGTCATGTCATAACCCGGTGAACTGTTGAGCACCTGCCATACCTCTTCGCTCCAACTTGAACCTTGATAGAGATTAAAATCGATCTGGTCCGTCTCCTGGTAATATAAACGCGCTAGTTCATCCTTCGATCTGCTACTGCCTGTATGTTGGTCTACCTTGTTGACCCGTTCGACGAATTCGGGATGCACACTACGGAACCAGTAATAGTCTGTTAGCACAAGCATAAAGTATCCTCGCACAAACCACTTCCATCCTTCATCGGTAAGTTGGTGCATATAGAATGAGTAAAGATCCTTCAATTCACCAACGTAATCTCCATCATCTTTCGGGTTGAAATGGGTGTACTCCTTATCATCTCTGGTTGTACCTTCACGCATATGTATGGAATCCGGGGCGATATTCCCCAGATAGAATGAACCTCGATCAGTCTGCATTTGCAGCGAGTCTGCAATCAGATTAGCAATATTGAGATGAACCATAGGTAACGGCATAGAGTTAATCTCCTTTTATCGGGAAGTATTCTACTATACTTAGTAAAAAGAAACGATATAACCTACTGGTGCAACGTACAGATCACTGGAATAGTGAGACTTCGCTAGGTTCCATCCTTTTTCACCGTAGATGCGTGATTATCCCTGAACTCTCTCCACTTGCATGCGGTCAAACAGCTGCTCCAGATCCGTATGGTACTCCGGGTGCTCCTTCACAAGCAGACTAATATATTCCGACCCACATTCATAGAACATCAAGCGGTTAAACGGAGCTGTATCTCCAAAATGATTGCTTTCCTGCCCAAATTTTGCCCGAATCAGATTCTCAATATAACGAGCGTAACCCTCGTTCCACTCCAACCAGCTCCAGTACTCGGCTTGTTCTTCATTTAATGAAGTGAACAACGCCTTTCTGGCTGTGTGTACTTGTATCAGGTCTTTACTCTTCAAAGCAGACAACAATGAGTTAATCCGTTCCACAACGACTTCATTTTCATAGGGAAACTCATAATCCAGTTCCCATGTCACACGCTTCAGTTGGTCCATTTTATGCTTAATCTGAAGACGGTTGACGATCCGTTCATCATATTTCTCATATACATAACAATGAACATATTCATGGAATAGATAGACTTTCTGCTCCAGATCTTTGAACGCTGCATCCGTTACAATCGCACACATTCGTCCGTTCATATGATGCACCGGCATTGCCGCAAGGCACTCATCTGGAATATATAAATCGTCCGGTACCGTCTTCACCCACTCATATTGCTGCGTTTTGGACGAATAATCATAGATATATAATAAAGCTTCATAGGCTACAACTACTGGATAATGTTCTGCAAACAAAGGATGTAGACTAACCAAGTCTTTCTGAAGCTCGTTTAACTCGTTAATTTGCTCTAAAAAAGCATCCATATCATTAACCTCTCTTTACTGGATTGATGCGTTAATCATACTAGAATAGAAAAGATAAAACACTGAGAGAAAAATGATAATTCTGTTCGAGTATGAGATGCTGAACGTTAGAAATGCTCTCCGCGTTTCTCATACAGGTAGATATCCAGTGCCTGAATCCCACGTCGGGCTAGCTTAATAAACAGGATCAGCGCATACACGCCCAGTCCATATAACAACACATTAATCAACATTGCGAATATTGTAATGATAGAACCAAACATCATCATTATTCCTCCTAATTAGTCTATTAAATTATCACTCCCTATTCTAGCATATTTTTCCTCAGTTAACTTTTCTGGTAGATGTAAGGGCATTTAGAGTACTTATAATTAAAAATAAAAAAAACCTTCCATACCCGTGTGAGAAGGTGGGAGATTTATAATCCGGTATACAGTTTCCTAAGTTCGTTCACCACTGACTATATGCCAATGTTGATGCTTCGAGTCTTGATAGTTGCCCAAGTTAGTTATAATCTTCGACGAGCCTGTCTGGTTCACCATGTCAGCAGCAATCTTTTTAATGACACGCATCATTTCCAATAAAAGTTCATCATTATTCTCTGCTTCTTGGGAAATGAATGACCGGATATGAATCTTGGGAATTACCACGATATGGTGTTCGTAGTATGGTCGGGTATGGTGATAGGCTAATACTTGATCTGTTTCCCAAACAATATTTACTTTTGTTTTACCACTGAGCACTTCATCACAATAAAAATCCTCTGTCATCATGCTCCTCCTTCTTCAAAGTACATACGATTAAACGTATCCTTATGATTTGGTCAAGATTCCCTGGTCCACAGATTTCTGAATAAGCTGCTCCGCATACTCCCACAATGTTTCGGAACCGTTTGCAATCTCACGGTTTCTGTTTAACACCTGATCACTTGTAATGTTATATTTCTGCCACGTATCTCCCTCATTCTGATGATTGTGGATCAGAGGCTGCAACCGATCAAGAGATGAGGCAAATTGTGCTTCAGGAGTCTGCTTTGCTTCAAACTCTAACCATAATTGGAGTAGTTCTTCAGCCTGTTCCTTAGGCAACATACCAAACAGCCGATGAGCCGCCTGGAGTTCACGATCGTATTTATCCGTGTGTCCCACCGTATCGTAAGCGAATGTATCTCCGGCATCAATCTCGACCAGATCATGAACGAGAAGCATCTTAATGACTTTGAGGATATCCACATCCTTGTTGGCATGACTCTGCAAAACCAAAGCCATCATCGCCAGATGCCAGGAATGCTCCGCATCATTTTCAAGTCTCTCACCATGCATAATTCTCGTCTTTCGTTCAATCGTTTTGAGTTTATCAATCTCAATGAGAAAGTGAATCTGATCCTGTAATGAGTCGCTCATAGCACATCCTCCTTCATTTTTCCGATTCACAATCTATATAGAGAGGTCATACCAGTAGACTTTATAGTTAAAATCGAGTGACATCCCCATGCCTTGTGCCAGATGAATTGAGCCTGCATTGTCCGGTGAACAATCCCAATACGGATGTATGCCTACACGACCGCATTCTTCCACAAAAGCTTTTGCCACCTTCGCACCATAATTCCTTCTTCTGTAGACTTCAACCGTTTCAATATCAACTGCATGTGTCTGATCTGCGATAAATGCCGAAAGGCAAACACACGCGATATCATCGTTATGCACTGCAATATAGCCAAATCCATGTTGTAAAAAATCATCTATTGTCGTCCAGAAGTAAGAGATTTTATCCTTCAGGAATTGAGAATTGTTATATCTTTTCTCTCCTAATAGTACTTCATCTATCCTGAGAATTCTGACTTCCTCGTCCTGTGAAGCACATATGTCGAGAGGTACTTGATGACTTATCGAATCTGGATTCAATTTGAATACATGTTGAATATCACTGGAAATCTCTCTTTTCCCGGAGATGTGCCGAAGAACATCTTCCCAGGCTTCGTCCACCACACCAATTTCAACAGCATGCATATGTAAGTCCAATAACTCAGGTTCAATACGTTCCCGCATGTACTCTTTCAATTCATTCAGAAAGGGCTCACTTCGAGAGTCGCCGATCAACTGAAAACCGGACTGTCCATGTATCCAAATTAGTGCTGCTGTGATATTCTCTGCATCATCTACATAGATCCGTCCCGGGTTCAAGCCAGACGCCACCGCCTTGACTTCAATATTCTGACACGAGTCCGTGAGATGTTTTACTTTATGGAATTCATGTTTATTAATCTCGGTAATCATAGATTCATTCCTCCCGAATTCAAGACAACGCCCTAAAGCGTGTGTAACCTCTATTAAATCTTATATTCATAGATTCTCGTCTCTTCATCATCAAGCAGATATCCTTTGCCGATATAGGCCCAGTTATTTTTTTCATAATAATCGGTCAGATCAGTACACAAATACAGCTTGTCATACCCTTTTGCTTTCACCTCATTCAATGCATGGGTCTGGAGTTGTCCACCCAGATTCTGGCCCCGATATTCTGGATCAACATGAAGACACGCAAACCAGGGAAAAAGATCCTGCCTGCTATTCAGATCACTTCGCAACAAAGCGCACCCACCGATAATTCGGTCTCCGTCCAACATCACATAAAATCTTGGTACATCACTCTCTGTATCCACAGAACGCTCTATACAATCCCGATAGAAATGGAAGCTTGATTCCGAGCCCCATTGTTTCCAGAAATACTGTACTGCTTCTTGCAGCACGTCCGGCTTCTGCCGAATATCAATAATTTGCAAAATGTTAATCTCCCTTCAATTGGATCTGATTCAACATATATTCCGCATACTCCCGAAGTAAGGCTTCACTCAAATTCACATTCTCCAAATCACCATTGTACTTTGCAAGACATTGTGAGATGACTTCCTTGTATTTAGTGGGAAGGTTTGTAAGTGCCCATTCTCCTGCTTCTCGCTTGGAATGAATGACTGAATCTTTCACGTACAAAAGAACCCGGGATAGACTCAATACATAGTAGACTGGGTTGTCCGCAATTTCTTCCATAGCTGAACTCACGTCCGATGTAATTGAGGCAATCATATGTTCACGATTTTCCGGTTGGAACAGATCCTTAATGGGTTTACCATCCAGCACAATACCTCGATCATAGATGACAGCCATATGTGCTACCAGATCCGGATCTTCATATCCACCACAGAGATATTGCTCTTCCGTTCGATATTTCTCCCGGTGATAGGCAGAATAATGAAATTCGAAAGGAGTAGGGTATGCCATACTTACAATCGTAGATTCCAGCACAATACTGAGTTCAAAACCTTTCGTAATGTGCATCTCATCTTCAATATGCATTAACTTTTGTGCAATCCTTCGATAAGTGTCGGCAGATCGCTTTTCCCGGCTAACGACCAATATATCGATATCACTCTGATTTGGATGAAAGCATCCCATGGCCATAGAACCGTGTAAATATATTCCCACCAAGGCATCCGTTAATTCTTCTTTCAAGACACGAGTAACGCTATCTAAAACAGTCTTTTCATTCAACAAGATCAACTCCTTTAGGTATATGATCAGGTGTCCAATTCAACGTTCAGTTCACGCACAAATACAGCTGTCCCCTTTATTCTGACATCCATATCCTCACCATCCCGAATCACACTCACTTGAATCTTTCCATCTCTTCCAATCTCATGCCCTTGCTCTACCACAAACTGTACCTCATCAATCTCCGGTTTCACATAGGTTAAATAATAAGCACCCATCACCCCGGAGGCTGTTCCAGTCACTGGATCTTCAGTCGTACCAGAGTAAGGTGAAGAGAAATGTCTGGCATGCATCATCGCATCGGAATCACGGGTTTCGAAACAAAAGGGATGCAGGGAAGCTTTGGGAGTCTCAATTAAAATTCCAGGGAACAGGGAAGAATCCGGTTTCATTTTCATAAAAGAGTTCAGTTCACGAGTCGGGATTAATAACGTCCAGGTTCCTGTACTTCCATAAACGATTGGCGTGGAAAGGTCAACATCATTCAGAGTGAGATTGATGGCGCTTACCAGCTTCTCGATATCCCCCTGGAATGGTATAAACTGCGGCTGATCCTGTTTCATTTCCATGTAAATGGTGTCGGCATTGCGCTCAAATCGTATGGGTAATGTACCTACATTGGTTTCAATTGTGATCAATTCTTTGTCACTTAACATACCACGCGTCTTCAAACCATACAGTGATGCCATTGTGGCATGACCACACAGATTAATCTCATGCCCCGGTGTAAAATAACGTAGTCTGACGTCAGCTACTTCAGAGTTCAACACAAATACCGTCTCATTAAAACCAACCTTATAAGCGATCTGCTGCATCTCCGTCTCACTGAAATGATCAGCATCAAAAACCACTCCTGCCGGGTTACCTTGACCCGGAACGGTAGAGAAAGCATCATAATGATAGACCGTAATATTACTCATCAACAGACCCACTCTCTCTGTAATCTACGAGACTCACATTTCCATATAACTCTACGCTTTCACCATCCATTACAAGCCCGCCACCATCTTGGCACACATAAACAGCCGTACGATTAACACGGGTATACTCTCTTAATGAATTCAGGGTGTCTTCCGAACCATCCCAGTGCGGTGCAAACTCAAAATCAACGAGCCCCAGCGCTTTTATATCATTCAAACCCACTTTATTTTCATCTGCATCTTCCCCATACCCGGCTATCTCTATCGTAGGTGTAGTCAGAATACTGCCTGCGCTGACCCCAATCAGAATGCCGCCACTCTTCACATAGGAACGCAGCAAACCAACCATATTTCTCTTCTGTAATAAACTTAGAAAATAAAACGTATTTCCGCCGGATAGATGAATCCCATCACATTCGAAAATAGCGCCAAATGTGCTCTCCTCATACTCCAGATCAAGATCATAATATTGAATGTTATCTACTCCTAATTTATTATAGTAACGTCTAGTGTGTTCAAAATACTTTCGCTCCGGATCGGAGCACGAAGGGATATATCCGATGGAAGGCTGTGCACTTTCGAATAAGCTTCGTATTCTCTGATCCAATTTATCATTAGACTCGAAGAGCAAATCACTTAACAGAACCAACGTAGTCATCTTATTTCCTCCCGTACCTATTAGACAGACTTAAATTCTCTATCCAAAATCGAGAAAAAGTACTGGTCGGTCCACTGATTGTTCCACCATAGCTCTTCCTGGAAGATGGCCTCCCGTGTCATACCCACATGCTGCATCAGTGCGGCAGAGCGAACATTTTGTGAATTGCACATGCCAACGACCTTATGAGCTTGTAACTCTTGAAATACAAATTGTAACAAAAGAAGGGTAGCTTCACTCCCGTATCCTCTCCCTGCATATTCCGAAAGTACAGCGAATCCAAGTTCCCAACTTTTGCGGTAATCCACATAACTCCACATCTGAACTATACCAATGGGGGTATCTTCCGGATCATTTATGCGGCGTATAACGAAATCATAGGCATATGGTTTCTCATCTGCGAGAGCAAAATGGCTGCGATATTTCTCACGGACCTTTTCCTCATCCGTTTCAACAGTTTCCTCAAAGCTCCATATATTTGTGTCACATTCAAGTTGACATATGAAGTCGAGGTCCTGTTCTGTGACTGATGTTATTCTTACCTTCTCTCCCACGAATTCCATGTGAATTCATCTCCTTTCTGTAAGGATCATTCCTTTTCCCCATAGTCCTTTAACAATATCGACCTGATAGTTTGACTTAATCACTTTGCCCTCAGTGACTGCTGACCACAATCTCTTACTATCTTCATGAACCATACTAGAGTTCTTATAAAATAATTTAACCGTGTTAATGGCATATCTTTTATTTAACGAGTTCTCTCTATGATTATATCTCCCTTGGGGAATACCTCTGACATAACCATCCTCACACAGACCTAGAAAAGCAGTTCTGGGACAGCCTTTCCGTTGTCCCCAACTTCCCTCACCGAATAACTCTCCAGTTGCAAAACTCCAAGCCTCAACTGGGTTACCAAATTTCTTGGTCTCTACGTAATGAACTGCATTAATAGCGGCTTGAACATATTTGTTTTGAGACATACGAACATCCCCTTTATAAAAAGATCATTGTTTAGGAATCTCCCATTCTGTATCAAGCAAACCTCTACCAATGTTCCATTTGGCGAGCAAAGCTCTCTGTCTGTTTTCCAGATCAAGATAGGGTGCTGCAACACAGGATAACGTGTCAAACATATGGATAAAATGAGGTCCTTCCTTGAAACGTCGAAGCCCGCCATATTCTTCATCATCCGCTGCCCATACAATCTTTTTAATACCCGACATTAATATGGTACAAGAACACATAGGACAAGGTTCACAGGTAGTATAGAGCGTCAGTTCTTTCTTCTTCATGAATCTCTTCTTGTCTACATCCAGCAAATGTTTTCCTGCCCGACGAATGGCATCCACCTCAGCATGTGCTGTAGGATCGCAATCCGAGAAGACTCGGTTTCTGCCTTTACTCACGACATTCCCATCCACATCCACGATTATCGCACCAATCGGATACGTTCCTTCAATAAGTGATTGTTCTGCTTCTTCCAGAGCCAAAGTTAAATATTCATAATCCGATAACTTCATTGAAAGTCCCCCTTAGTACAGTTATAGACCACTTACAAAACAGAAGCCTTGTGTAATGTGTAGTAGAAGAGATTGATGAGATCTCCTTAGATCGTTAAAAGTTCCTGATCGTGTACTGCCCTGCTTCACCAAGAAAATCACTTTTGGTTAACCCTTTTTCTCCGAGTAACATCCTGTAGTTCGATATCGTACCATCATGTGAAATGATAAACGTATTGCCGCTCTGTTGCCTGCACCATTCAAGAAGCTGCTCAGCTAATTCCTTGAATCGATGTGCATCCATCTGATTAATACTTTCTTTCCAACAATCAAAACCCAAATCAAGCATTCTTATGTCAGTATACTGATGGCTGAGTTCTTCCTTGGAATAGATCTGATCGCAGACGAAAGGTACAAACTCTGGATTCTGAGGAAACATTCTTGGGCCAACCAGCGGGCTGAAGAACGCAAGATTTTTGTTAGAGGTTAGGAGTTGTGCTGTTTCAATAGTACGTTTCGTTGGACTAATCAAAATGACGTCTTCAGGCGAAAAAAACACTTGTTTACGCAACGCTATAACCTGACTTTTCCCCAATTCAGTGAGGCCAGGGTGCAGGCAATTTAATTGATTAGGGTAATCTACCAAGTGTTCGCCATGACCATGACGAATAAATGTAATGTCCATAGGCACCTATCCCTCTATTTCTGAATGAAGTGTTTGATGCCTTTTGCATCAAGGAGATTAGTCAGTTCCTTTTTCAAAAACACAGGATAGACTTCCATCTGCTCTAGTTCGTCCAAGGGAAACCATCGGAAGAATAACTTACCGTTATCCTCTAGACCTTTGAATTCAATTTCATTATAGAGCTTATGGGCTTCCGGCAATGTGATGAGATAATAAAAGCCAACTTCATGATATTTCAGGCCATCATATTCAAAGAAATCTTCACTAACAAATGCGAGCCTTTGCGCTTCTACATGAACACCCAGTTCCTCCGCCATCTCTCGCACAATAGCCGCTTCTGTTGTCTCGTGCAATTCCACCCGCCCTCCGGGCAGATTCCAGAAATCATCCTGTTCAGTCGTATGCAAAAGAACTCTTCCCGCATCCATCACAATACCTGCCACACGGAAGTTGAATTTGTTGTTATTTTGTTCATACGATACATTATTGTTATCTGCAGTGGTCATCTCGCTGACCACCCATCAGCAAATCCGTCCATGAATCCCATGATGAATGAGGGAATGATGAGTACGAGCAATAAAATTAAACTGGCTATGCCCCATCTAAAAATTACTTTCCGTTTGCTTCGAACACCTATAATAATTAAGATTGCGGTTGTTGCAATTAGGGCTACTTCATAAAATGTCATAAAACTGACCTCCGGTATGTATTCGTATTTCATTAAGGTTATTACAGAATCTTTTCTAGTTTGCGCCTACAAGCCTCGAGGTCATAATCCGAATTATCCAGCCATACCTTATCCATCTCAAGTAAGCCATAGATTTCGGACTCCAGCTTCTTTCTTTCCTGCAAAACCTGTACCGTACCCTTAACACCCTGATAACCCTGTGCCTGTCCCAAACCCTGGTTCGTATAATAATTAATGAATCCCTCTGACCATTCTTTTGGTCTTTCACTAACCGCCTTATCGAATGTATAGGATATATCTTTCTGGTCGATATAGATGAGAAGCGGGTTCAGAGCATGAATGAATCGCCCCAGTTCCAATACATACTGAACGTTCTGCTCTTTGGATTGATTACATTTGACAAGACCCATGGTTAGTGGATTCTGGATAAAACAACACTCAAATATCGTGATGCAGTCATCATTCGTGCTTAACACGTTTTGGGTGAAATCTTGCCACTTCTCGGTGATCAGCTTCACATTTTGCTCAAAAGGAATTTCGTAAATATCTCGGCTGAAAATATCCTGTACAATGTGATCGGGAAGCTCTATTCCCCATTGCTCTTTCATCTTACGGTATGGAATCAGGAAACCTTGATCATGGGCAATCGCATTACTTTCCAGAATCTCTCTGTATTCTTCATGCGTTTTCAATAAAGCCTCGAAGTCTCCTGTATAATAAAAAGATACGCCCTCGTAATCAGCAGGGTGATCCAGGTTTCCTTCCTGAAATAGTTGTACCTTCTTGCCTTGTTCTATCAAAATTTCGGATACCATCTTGGCAACCGTTGACTTGCCTGAACCCGGTAATCCTTCAATCAGTATTAATCGCCTTGTCATCATTACATCACCCTTTATTTTGTGTGAAGATATGGATCTTCCATGTGTCAGACAGTAAGTTATTAATCAATATCCGCAATAACCCATTGCGCAGAATCGCCATCTTCTTTCTTTTTCCAAAACACCATCGTATTGTTATACTCTTCGTTGTTCTCTTTTAACTCGTTAACCGTCACCACTGCCTGGTAGAGCTTCCTTTGCTCCTGTATAGTTATATCGCTCATAAAAGTAACTTTGAGAACTTTGTATCTTCCCATACCTGATATAGGAGATTTTGGATCAAAAAGATTCATATATCGCTTTTCATCCTCTTCGTATAAATAACGCAGACGGGTATTCATAAGTTTGACGATTTCCAATTTGTCCCCTGTATAGTTTGTTTCATCAAGGTACTCTGGTGGGATGTCTTCATTCTCTTGGGATGTCGATCTTTCTTCATCCAGTTGTGCATCTTCAGTGTGTTCCTGGTTCTGACAGGCCACCAGAAGTAGAAGTAATAATGAAACTACGGTTAACTTTTTCATCATCAATCCTCCATTCAATCATGGATAACACTCCCCTAGTAAAGAGCTTAAATACCTTTAATTTAGAACGAAGACTTCCTATTGTATGTAAAATTTTCTCTCAAGGTACATCATAACCCATAATGTGGAATTTGCGAATAAACGAAGTTAACCATCTCTGTTTCTAGCGCATTTCATGCAAAAAACCACGTTTCTCTGCACAAGCTATATCATGCAAAGCGCGTGGTTATTAGCAGAACTTTCACTCAATTTTTGTAACTGTCCACAATCAATCTAGCTATCTATTAAATAGCATATTCATTATGCCGACCGCTTCAATCTGGGCCTCGTTTTCTTCATTATCCGCAAAACGGTAACTATATGTTGAATAGATCCCCCTATGCCGTATATGTCCAGCTTTATAATGAAGCGTCTTTTCCTCACCATCGATTTTCTGCACAAACGTCCTGCCTTCATTCACATTATACGAAGAATGGATAATGTTCAGTTGCAAGCCATGCAACAAAATCTTCTTCGTTTGGATGGGTCATGACTAGAATAAGGAGCAGGACAGCAAACACAACAATGTACGTTTTTAGTCCTGCGCCCCTCTTGCTACCATGCTGGGTGTACTCACCCATCAACCCGTTCACCCGATTCTTGAACAGAAATATCTATCCCCTTCGCCAAAACCCACCCATTCAATCCATACGAGGATGAGATCACCATATACTTGTATTTCTCCTCTATCAGCCGGATTTGCAATTCGTCATAGGAATCATAATTGACAGGCCAACCACTACCCTTTCCCGATTCTAACAACTCTCGATTATAAGGAATAAAATGCTCTATATCCCACTCATCCAGATCCAAAATAATGCTGCCATGGAGCGATATATCAAACGCATGAGCCATTACACCAGAGAATAAGACATCCATATTTTTCGGTACAGCATGACTTGAACGAGTGCGCATCCTGATTCTATTGTTCTCTAAATCAACTTCGTAACTTAAGATGATGTTGTCATGCAAACTTGGCATAGTCCCCCTCCTTCCGGTGTACCTCATCAGGTTCCACCCCGTACAACTGCAACATTTCTTCCTCGTTCATATTTGTTCCCCTTAGCTACTTTAGAATGTTATTTAACTCTTCCGCTTTTTTCCTGCTATCCATTCTAGCATAAAAATAGAAAGCGATGATGTGCAGCACAATGGATAACAACCACATGCCGGGGAACCAGGGAGCAATCAAATGGAACATTTCCGTGGAGAATAACCATACGATCCCCATGCCTCCTGCAATATTGAATGTGGAAGAAATGGCGATATTCCATACCGGTTTTAACGTAAAATGGTTCCAGAGCGCATTGTACATCACGCCAAACAACACAGCGGCAATAGCTGAAATGCCGGCAATATTCCACAGATAGCCCATTTCGATAGGTTGATCATTATAGAATAGGGTCAATAGCAAGGTCACCCAGAGTGAAGTAACGGTGAATACTTGAAAAAAGGAAAGCCTAAGCTGCATCATCATGATAATTTCCCCCTAAAGTTTTTAATATAAAATCGACTGACAAAGTAACTGGAGCTATCGCTCAGATCTACCTTAATCCGAGCATGATCTGTTGCAGAGAATGCGGTGATATACCGTGTGTTGATGATCGTTTGATTATTAATTTTCACAAAATGAACGTCATCCAGGTCTTCTTCCACAAATTTCAAACGTTTGTTAAGCAGGTATCTCTCGCCTGTAATCACACGTACACAACACATCCGATCCTCTGACTCAATGGCGACCACCGAGCTCAGTTGAATCTGTACGTTGCGATTGTTCTTGGCATGGATGACCGTTAGTTGAGTTTCCGATTGGCCGATCGCTTTTTCAATACGATCCCACTTCGACCTCTCTTCAGGATGAGTTATGACTTTGACCACCCTTTTTTCAATTGCTGTGTTCTCTTCAAAAATGACTTTCACGTGTTGCCCTCCTCTCACAACTCATATTACAAGCATAGTTATGACTATCCCACTGTATTGCGTTTTGTTGCATGATTTTGCAGGTTTGTTGCATCGGCACTACGTAGACAATAAAAAAACCACTCCATAGGAGCAGTTCTTCCATGTACTCATCCAGAGCATTCAAGGCATGAGCTATTCTATTATTTCGAGGTGCTACGTTATCCTTATACGATCTCCAGATACATCTCCTGATTTTGCAGGATCATCTCATTCATATGTGCAATTGTTGCTTGCGCCACGGTCTGATAGGTCGCATATAACACCTCTGTTCTCTGAAGCAAAATCGGGTCCTTATCCAGATCCGTTGCTAACACCTCAC
Organism: Paenibacillus sp. SRL342; assembly: GCF_984798905.1. Classification (NCBI taxonomy): domain Bacteria; kingdom Bacillati; phylum Bacillota; class Bacilli; order Caryophanales; family Paenibacillaceae; genus Paenibacillus; species Paenibacillus sp. SRL342. The sequence continues at coordinate 1,799,712 of NZ_OZ481790.1, read as the reverse complement.
GCCACTCTTCACCCACTCTATTTTTGTCCGTAATGAGACTTTCAATCTGGTCCAATACGGTCGCCATCTCAGCTAAATGAAAAAAGTGCATCCCTTTTTTGATCCCATTCCAACTCTTGATCTCGATGATGTTATACGCCGAAAACCAATAAAATTCTGCCAGACTTTTCGTGTGATTGTGATAGGAATAGAACAGAAATAAGGCTTGTTGCCCTTCGTGTAACTGTCGGTATATCTCTGTTTTGGCGGCCATATCTCTGCCCCGTACAGAAACAAGCATCGGTTTAATACACAACCAGCTAAGTTGCTTTGAATGTACATCTTCTGCTTGCACTCTAGCCTTCATAACATTCTCCTCTCTGTTCAACGTTTAAGGATTCTCTGGTGCTTCCACTGCCGGGTCATTCTCTCCGCCCATTCTGCGTCTGGATGTTTCCATCCTGCCTGTCGCTGGCACATGTTCAGACGCTTTAGCTAATCCGAACTTTGGCATGTTGGCGTATATGGTTTCGAAGGAACCCGACTGAGTCTTGTATGTTTCATGATAAATCCCTACTGTTCCGTCAGTACCAATGGATCGGTTGAATTTTTTCCAAGCTTCCAAGTGTAGTCCGCCCCGTGCGTATTTCTCCAATTCATCGTAAGAGCGCCAGTATTGTAGTAACGTCACCCCGCGCCAGCTTATAAAATACTCTGTACTCAGAAATCCGGTCTCCGGATTCGTATACAGTTCTTTAATCATCGGGCCCATGGACTTAAAGACAGGCAGCCATTTGTGTATAGCCCACAAACGATTGACCCTCATTCCGATAATAAAAACAACAAATTCCCCCTCAATCTGAGCGGAGTATCTTCCCTTGTATACGTTTGCCACGTCACCCCTCCTTCTCGTCAAACACACTCGATTTCATCGGATCTGGACGACCCTTCCTATCCGCTCATAGGCATCCAGAGGGAAATCAAAACTCCACCGTTTGTGATATTCCTCCAGTCCCATTTCCTTCAATTTGCTTAGCTCTCTGTAGAACAGCTTAGTCAACTTGACCAAGGTTAACTCCTCGGACATAAGTAAACGGCCCTCTGTAACGGCTTCCGTGCTAAAGTTATCACTCATCTCATACACCATAAATTGAACGATTACCTGTGAACGTTTCTTGATCCAGAAACGATATTCTCCAGGTTCGGTCTGCATGGTCATGGTTACCTCTGTGGCTCCCTTGTGCAATGCAACGAATTGACGTGTTATCTCCTCAACCCCATCCGACAAAAAAGAAACCGGAATCTCTATCTGTTCTCCTTGATTAGGTTTAACCAGGATATCCAGCCATCCGTGCGGTTCAAGCGTCATAACGATGTCCATGTCCTTCCTCCTTTATGTGATTCTATGATGCAAGATTAACTGGAAATTATGCCTTTCAGTACATATATCTTCTAATTTGAGTTGTAGAGCAGTAGACCTGCTTTCAATTTGTGTTCAAGTTCCTTATGATCGTGTTTGTTTCTCTGCCATTAGAATTCTTACAATGCTGGTCGCATTGTTAAATTTCATTTTGTTATTCTTCTCTTGGTAGTCCCACTCTTGTTTTATAGCATATTGAATAAGGTTGGCTATCAGTTTTGGTTCATAGACAAATATATCCCATGTATCTTCCCAAGCAACATCGAACTCTACAAATGTAGATTTAAGCGCATTCGAATAAACCCGAATGACGATATCGTAAGCTTGCTCATCCACAACGTACAGGAACAGTGTATCATTCACTACAATTTTGCGTACTTGTTTCCTGTATACCTTCAGGTAAATCCCTCCCTTGCTTACACAGTGCTGCGTAAATCTTCATACACATTCCATTTTGTATACAATTCTTTTAGCGCTAACGCAGTTTTATGTATGAACTCTTCCATAGCTTCCATGGATAAAATATTTAAGTCGCCCAAAGGTTCGTAGTCAGAGTTAGCTAAAAACTCAAGTTTCTCCTCCCTATACTGATACACCTCAGATTCCAGCAATCCACCTAAACCAAATGCTTTTCCCACGTTCAGCTCATTTAACCATTCATGGGCCTCGTTCCAATTCCGTAGAATCATAAACTCCAGCTTCGTGACATCCTGTGTATACACGCTTCTTCCATTGGGGTGGACTTCATATTCAGGATAAATATCGAAAGTCCACACGCGATCCGTATAGATATGGGCGATGTATCCGCACAGATATTGCATGAATTTGGGATCCCTATAAGCTAACTTCTTGTTGGACTCAAAAAATTCTTTAAGTTCTTCGTCTGTTGCGAACCTTCCTGCCTCTGGCATGAGGTGGGTTTTTGCCTTCTCAGTACGAAGATTAGTTCTTACGTGGATGGAATCAGGAGCGAGGCTTCCCAGTAACAATTCAGGGGATGGCTCGGATATCAACGCGGATGCAATTGCAAAATGTACCATAGGCCAAGGCAATATAAAAACTCCTTTCTTTAGTCAATTGGTCTTAAAAGAGTTAAATTTCATATCCCGAAATGCACAATACATTTCTCATTTACCTCAGCGTACTTTGCCATGTTCGCAAGCTTGTTTAATTCGTTGATTAATTCGACTTTGTTGTATACGAGTTTCTCGTAGTAGCCCTTCTGTTCGCCTCCAGCAATGCTGTAATTCCCTGTAAGAACGATCGGATCCGTCGCATGGCTGAATAGATCCATCCAGGCTCGAATCAGTTGATGAAACTTCAACAAAGCATCCTGCTCTTCAATAACGGTTATTCCATAGTTGTTCAGTCCACTACATCTCATACAGGTAGATGGATTCCATGTATCCAACCAGCAAAGGGAATCATAGATGTACGCAATGAATTCGTCTTCCAAGGTCGCATGATTCTCTGTGGTTAATCCACTTCGATGTATTCTCCCTTTTGAATCCCATGAGTAGGAAGTATGAATATTCCCGTTTACTCGCTCTTTGTTTTCGATAACAAAATGATGCTTTGGCATTCCTGCGTACTTCCCCCTTACACGTCACTCCCATAGACCCTCTTAATTCATCATAACCCATGTATTGGTAAATGGAAATTGAAAAAGATCCTATCTACCTCCCAAATCAGGAGAAGTAAAATAGGACCGTGATAAAAACTTCCTTACATTCATAAAATCCTTCGTCTACTCAGAAACGCTGTTCCTTCTTCTCGGTACATCTCTATAGATTCATTGGTCACATGATCATGCCTCAGTGTTCCCATATAATCTGTTCCAGGGTTCTTTGGTCTATAATCTGAATCCACCGTGTAGATATTGAAGTGTACCTCATCTTCGTCCTCTGATACATCTGTTTTATCAAAAAGTGAAATCATCTCATCTTTACCAAGAAACCTAAATGGAGAATCCTGACGCTCTATAATATAAAATGGATATGTGATGTTCTCTATCTGAATGAATTCCTGGAATGCCTTAAGCTCATCAGGTATTAGATCCATGTACTGTCTAGCTAAATCTTCTGCCTGAAATACACCCGAAACCCACTTCAAACTTCCCTTGGTTGCTATGATAATAATCAAACTAATCACCTTCTATTTTAAATAGGATCTATCTCTTTCCCACGCACAAAAGTCTGGGACAAAATTCGGTGGCTGCCAGCGATGTTGTCAATCTCAATGTTATATTCAGACTCAGTATATTCAATCTGATGCTGCTCATAATATTTTTTCCAGAATGAAACTGCTGCTGCATTATTAGCAAGCTGTTCCACTTTGAATTTACCCTCAAATTGAGCAAAAACCAAGTCAACCGCTTGTGCTGCCAGCCCCTGTCCGCGATACTTTTTGACCAGGAACAGCTCTTGCACGGTATAATCCACACCTTCCGGCACATATGGAGGTGAGCACACCAGTACGAATCCAATAACCTTTCCTTCATACTGAATCAAAAATGGATGTAATTCATCGCGTTCCAGATATAGATAGGTGTTCGTTGGATCATATTCCCCCTCTTCGAGTAGATCCTCGCCAGAAAATTCAGACAGATCATATAAATACAAGTTGTACAGGTTGAGAAACAATTCCTTTTGTTCTGCGAAAATACTCGTAATTTGCACATTCATCTTCATTGCACATCTCCCTTAGTCAAAGAGTTGGCTAGTGATCAATACATAACCTTACCGATGTCCACAACGAGTTTGCTGTGCCCTGTTCTCAATATATCCTTTCAACCACAGCAGATATAGGCAAAGTTTGGTTTAAACCATGGAGTAATCTTAACTGTCGTAGTGGAAGTGTACATTTGTGCAAAAAAAAGACTCCCTACAGAGTCCGATTATTGGTCTTGTCTTTATTTTTCACCAAGTATCCATTAGCACTTAGCTAATGATTATTGAATTATATAGGTTCAACTAAACTTTTTACACAAAACAGAGAGGACAGAAATAACCTGAAGAAGCGGAGCGTTCGCCTGAAAGCTTTCTGAAAGAAAGCTGCATCGGAAGCATACGCTATCACCGGATTTCCCCTTTAAAAAGGGAATCAAAAAAATCTGGGGATAACAGCGATCGGAAGGTTGTTCTGTCATTGGAGTGCTCAGTGTAAACCTCTTTAGTTGAACTTATATAGATAATCAACCACAGGATATGAGATCACATTGCGATCTCTGTACGTAGAAGTCACCGCTTCATGATGAGTGCTGAGAATTCCGTTTTGCAACATGACCGGCAGTAAACCTCGCTCCATCGCACCGTTGTAGGTGAATAGAACACATTCCTCTGCGGCAAACCCGGCAATAATCACCAATTCAATTCCGTGACTCTTCAACACCTGCTCCAGATCAGTTTGCCAGAAAGCATTGGAAGCTTCCTTGGTAACTATGATATCCTTCTCATTCACATCCACCTCGGGAATAATACGATATTCTTCCGGTGGTGCCTCCTCCATACCCTCCACATCCTGCACGTGAACGACCACATGATCATTCAAGCGCAGTACGTTAGCTACATGGTTAATGTACTCGCAAGCATCGTCTATCGAAGTCTGGTCCATCTTTTTTCGCACAATACTCTCTTGCATATCAATGATTATGAATCCTACTTTCATCCTATCTCTCCTCATACAAAATGTAGTTTTACTCTTGGTATCACAATCTCATTTAATCTTTAAATAATTCATTCAGCATCCGGTCGCGGTTCTCCAGAAAGCTGCGGGTAATCTGGTAGTGATCGGTATCCTCATAGACTACCTCTTGAATATGGTTATCGTCAAAACTTAAAATCTCTGCCCCCGGATATCCCAGCAAAATCGGTGAATGCGTCGCGATAATGAATTGCGAAGTACCTGACAGATCATGAAGGATACGCAATAAAGAGAGCTGCCTTCCTGGGGACAATGCGGCTTCGGGCTCGTCGAGCAGATAGATGCCTTTGGAACTGAAGCGGTTGACGAACAGACTGAGAAAAGACTCCCCATGTGATTGTTCATGTAGTGAACGCCCGCCATAGTATTGAAGCGACGCCGGCATCTCATCGACATGTGATGCGAATTGATAGAACGATTCAGAGCGCATGAAGAAACCATTCGTTATTTTGGGCAACCAGGCCAGCCTGAGATAATTCCCGAGCGAGGATTCCGAAGCATGTGTCTCATAGGTATTATTCCTGCCACCCCCTGCGGTATTGAATCCACATTGATGAGCGATGCCTTCCAGCAGCGTAGATTTCCCTGAACCATTTTCACCTACAAAAAAAGTAACGTTATTCGTGAGCTCCAATCGTTCCAAGGATCGGATCGCGGGGATGTCAAAAGGATATTGATCCCGATTCTCGATCTTGGCCGACATGAGTTCCACACTTCGAAGATACATAGGCATACTCCTATTCATGTTAGATTTGGCTCCATCTATGACAGGTACCTTTTCGTTTACACATTCCCTATATTAAACGACGAACAGTGGGATGACAAAATTATGGTTGACGTTGGCAGATCAGCTTATATATTATGTAGGAAGAACGTTCTGATAAAAACATAAAATGAATTGGCGTGTTACCACCCCAGAGGGCATGAGCCAAGAAGCGAACATGAGACTATACTCGCTTCTTGGCTCTTTTTGCGTTCCGGAGGCATGTAAGCGTTAACTTTAGAAACGAGGAGGCGGTGAACCGTGAGTAAAGGAATGATTCTGCAGGTGGAGCGGGTCGTCGGCAGCAATATTGTTCTGGTCCGGTCGCACCAGAATAGCAAGGAGTATGTACTGATTGGCAAAGGGTTGGGATTTGCGTTCAAAGTGGAAAGCACCGTGCAGTCCGATGATCCGCGGATTGAGAAAAGGTTCCGGCTGGAAGACCGGGAGGAATGGGGGCAGGCTCAGGAGCTGATGAGGGATTTGGACCCCCATGTCATCGACATCTCTGACCGAATTATCCGTCTCATCGCTGATCAGTTTCCCGGCAAGCTGAATGACAAGATCTATCTTGCTCTTCCGAGTCATATTCAGTTCACCTTATATCGTATCCGCAACGGGATGGAGATTCTGAATCCTTTCCTTACGGAGACAAAGCTCAGTTTTCCGAAAGAATTCGAAATCGCCTCGGAAGCGGCGGCCATGATCGGAGAGGCTTTTGGCGTAGATATACCGGAGGATGAGGCGGGATTCCTGACATACCATGTGTACTCCTCCGTAAATCACGTCCCTGTCGGACAGTTGGTTAAGGTATCTAATGTGATCAGCAAGCTTCAGTCCATTATTGAAGAGGAGGGTGGCGTTCGCTTTGATCAGGGAAGCCTTAGCCAGGCAAGACTCATGATACACCTGCGCTTCTCCATGGAACGCCTGTATCAGCAGCCGATGACGGCCCCCACCTTCGCACAATATGTGAAAAATGAATATACGTCCGAATACCAGCTAGCTAGAAAACTGAGCGCTGTAATGGCCGAGGATTTGGGTACAGAAGTGCCTGAGGAAGAAACGGCTTTTCTCGCAATGCATTTATACCGGCTTTTTCAAACCCATGCCAAAACCAACAACAGAAAGGACAACACACAATGATCTGGAAATGGAAAAACAACAAATCTGCCAAAACATCTGAAACAATATCCGTCGCCTCCCCATTAACCGGAACCTGCGTCAGTTTGGAAGAAGTGCCTGACGAAGCGTTCGCACAAGGACTTATGGGACCGGGCGTCGCAATGATTCCCCAGGAAGGCAGGCTGGTCGCCCCTATCGACGGCACTGTGGTACACCTGATCAAATCGCACCATGCCGTAATGATTGAACATGCTTCCGGGCTGCAGCTGCTGCTGCATATCGGTATGAATACTGTCAGCCTGAAAGGACAGGGCTTCACACCCCAAGTGCAGACCGGGGATCAGGTCACTATCGGTCAGACTCTAATTGAATTTGACCTGAATGCGATCGCTTCGGCCGGTTATCCGGTCATCACCCCTGTCATCGTTGCAAATGCGGCTGAACAACCGTGGGAGTCGCACCCAGAGTATGGCAGCGTAGAAGCAGGCATGGGAACTATCATGAAAGTCAGCTTGTCCAAATAAGCTAAATCAAAAAAAGAAAGGAAGAACAATATGCTGAAATCACTGCAAAAGCTGGGAAAATCCCTGATGCTTCCTGTAGCAACCCTGCCTGCATCAGGTATTCTTCAAGGCCTCGGTCTTCTAAATTATGAAAAGGACATTCCGCTCGGTCCCGTGATCGGGGGATTCCTTAATCAGTATGTAGTTCCATTCCTGAATGAAGGAGCGGGGGCGATCTTCGGCAACCTTGCGCTCATCTTTGCCATTGGGGTGGCAATCGGACTGGCGGGGGATGCGGTCGCCGCGCTTTCCGCCCTGATCGCTTATATGGTGCTGACGCGGATTCTGGGAGCCGTTCCAGGTGTATTCGGTTACATTCCTGACGATGTCAAGCTGGATATGGGCGTATTGGGCGGTATATTTGCCGGACTGCTTGCAGCCTATATGTATAAAAAATACCATAATATCAAGCTTCCTGACTGGCTCGGCTTCTTCTCCGGCAAACGCTTTGTGCCGATGGTCACCGCCGGCTCCATGCTGGTGTTGGCCATCCTGTTCGGCATGGTCTGGAGCCCGATTCAGGATGCCATCGGCGCTTTTGGCGCCTGGATTGTAGGTTTTGGCGGCATTGGCTCCATGGTGTTTATGATCGCCAACCGCCTGCTCATCCCGCTCGGTCTGCATCATGTCCTCAACTCCATCGCCTGGTTCCAGATCGGAGATTATACCAATGCAGCCGGGGAAGTCGTGCACGGCGACCTGACCCGCTTCTTCAACGGAGATCCTACAGCAGGCATGTTCATGTCTGGCTTCTTCCCGATTATGATGTTCGCTCTTCCGGCGGCGGCGCTAGCCTTGATTCATACAGCCCGGCCTGAAAAGCGTAAAATGGTCGCTTCGATCTTTATCGGCGCAGCGGTGGCTTCGTTCTTAACGGGTATTACCGAGCCGCTCGAATTCTCCTTCATGTTCGCGGCTCCTCTGCTGTATGTGGTGCACGCTATTCTTACCGGTGCGGCGGCCCTGATCATGTACCTGCTGAATGTTAAGCTGGGCTTCGCCTTCTCGGCAGGTCTGATCGATTACCTCGTGAACATGAAGCTGTCGACCAATCCGCTGCTCATGATCCCGGTTGGACTCGCATTTGCGGTCGTCTATTATTTCCTGTTCCGGTTCATGATTATCAAGTTCAACCTGAAAACGCCGGGGCGCGAGGATGACGCTTATGATGCCGATCCCCCCACTAATACTTCAGCCGTGGCTGCGTCTGCCGACACCAAGGCTGGCAAAGTGCTCGCCGAGATCGGGGGAACAGATAATATCGAGAGCATTGACGCCTGCATCACTCGCCTCCGACTAGTTGTCAGGGACGACAAAGCCGTCAACGATCGGGCGCTCAAACAGCTTGGCGCTTCCGGTGTCATGAGGCTCGGTGGTGGAGCTGTGCAGGTCATCTTCGGCACCCAGTCCGAAATCCTCAAGGATGAGATTAAGAAGCTGATGTAACGCTCGTTCTCCTATGAGTTTAAAAGGCCGAGAGCAAGGGTATGCTTACCCCTGTTCTCGACCTTTTTTGTTAACCAAAAAGCGCAGGATATTCTTTTGAAACGGTTTGGATTGAAAAAAGAGAGCAACCTATATGCCCACTCTCTCTGTGTTAATAGACAAATCTGCGCTGTGCCCAATAGCTGAACAGGAAGATGGACACCTCGGTCAACAGCTTGGCTGCGAGCAGTGGGATAATCAGTTTTTCATTATAAAAATACAGTAAACCGTAGTTTAATAGCAGCACCAGTAGAACAAGTGAGAAGTATTTGGGCAAAGACTGGCGAACCTTAGAGGTTCGTCCTGTGGAGAATACGTACTTCCGATTAATCGTATAGTTGAAGATGGAGCTGCACAGCCTTGCTGCAACAACCGACAGAAACAGATTATGCGTGAAATACTGGATAATGAACAGCAATCCAAAATCAATCAGAGCGGACAGCACCGAAGATGTGCTGAACATCAGGATTGGCATATAGATCCGGAACGAATCCATCAGCGGCCGGAAATGGGAGGACTCATTGTGATCCAGATACACCGTATCAATAAACTCCTCCGTAATCTCATACCCTTCCTTGTGTGCCGTTAACAGCATGTTCATCTCGTATTCAAACCGGTCCCCCGGAATCTGGTTCAGCCAGTCCAGCATGGAGTAAGGAAAACCTCGAAGACCCGTCTGCGTGTCATATACTTGGGTACCTGTCGTGAGCGAAAAAACTGCCCGGGTGACTGTGTTGCCAAAACGGCTGCGTGCTGGGATTTTCCCGCTGAAGCGACGGCTGCCAAGTACAATTCCCGGTGACGTTTGTGCGAGAAGCACTTCGAAGATACGCTTAATATCGTGTGGCAGATGCTGCCCGTCACTATCTCCGCACACTACACCGCCCTGAGGTCCGTACTCCTTAATATATTGAAAACCCGTCTTCAACGCCCTGCCCTTACCCAGATTGACGGGATGTGTCAGGACCGTACAGCCATAGGCTTCTGCCGTTTCAAAAATCCCACGGTACCCTGGGCCACTGCCATCATCCACAATCACAATGGGTCCAAGTTTAAATGTTTGCAGTTGCAGAACGAGATTCAGTAAACGTACATCCGGTTCGTATGATGGAATTAATATCGTCATGATCCTTGTCCCTCCGTCAGATATAAAATGTCACTTACACCACGTTCCTGGTTACGCCCCAGCGGGTTATTGACAACTCTGCCCATAAAATACATCGTGGATGAACCGCCTCCGTCCAAGTTGTAGGCTTCGGTTGCTCCAAGACCTTTCATGACATCGGCCAGTTCTGCCAAGGTCATGCCACGGCTGTCATCCTGCCGTCCGTCCACCACCACAAAGACGTAATGATTCGGAGCAATCATGCCGATCGCTGTTCTTGGATTTGTATCCTGGATGGAGCGGTTACCGAAGTTGTTATCGATTTTCACACTGCTAAAATCACTGACGATCTCGCCATCCTGAATCAGAATCGGTCCAAAGGATAGTGTATTGGTTGCACCTTCGGCCAGCAGTTCCGAGGAAGAAATCTCGTTCTCGTTATATGTTTTCATCGTTCCATTGTTGAACAGGGCAAGCGCATCCCGCGTTGGGCTGTCCCGATACAACGTTCCATTTCGGATAATGACACCATCATCACGGAATCCGTAATAGTCACCATTAATGGCAAAGATCGCATTGTTGGCTGAGGCAATCTCTGACGTATTTTCGGTAATGTTCGTTCCAAAACTATTGTCCGCCAGCGCAGTTCGCAGGCTGCTTGCATCCGTCAGCTGAACATCGGCGACATAATACGTAATCTGATCCGAGCCAGAACCGGTCTGTACCTTTTCAATACTGACCTTCATATCATCACTCGAGTAATTCCAATCATCCGATGTTGCATTCACTTCCGTCGGGATCGTCGAAGTACTGCTGGAATCATTGGTGTTGTCCGTTGATGCCATCGCCGTGTTCTCATCTGCTACAACCACCTGCACATGCCGGATCAGGTAACGGTCAGCCAGGCTGTACAGGATTCCACCTACCGCAAGCACGATGACAAGTGTGATGATGAGCCATCGGCGCTTTCTTAGGGAGATCGGTCTTTTATGTGGGTTTTTCCGGGTTGGTTTCTCATAGATCTTCATCATGTGAAGCTCACCTCTTCATCTAAGTTCTTAAGGCCATATTAGGCCGGATAACTTAAATGAATCTGAAACCACACGAATTGGACTAAAGATTATTACACTGACACTACGATGACAGAACAACCTTCCAATCGCTGTTACCCCCAGATTTTTTTGATTCCCTTTTCTAAAGGGGAAAATCCGGGGATAGCGTAGGCTTCCGATGCAGCTTTCTTTCAGAAAGCTTTCAGGCGAACGCTTCGCTTTTTCAGGTTTTTTCTGTCCTCTCCGTTATTGTGTAAATGAATAGTTCAATAAAAAAGGTGATCCGTTTTCCCATTGAGGAAACCAGATCACCTTGATTTATAATCTATACAATCCTAAGGCCACTAATATCGTGTACATATCTCGTTCAACATTCATATCACATATCTTCATCAGGTCTTCCTGTTATGCGTCTGCAAAAAGAGCATCGTATGCGGGACAAGGCCGCTTTTCCAAAAATTCCATTAACGCCGGGGGCTGCTGCGAATAGATATCCTTCAACGACGTTCCATTATAGATGTTACCAATCACGACAGGATGGCATAACTCACAGATGAGAATATCCCCGTTGCCGTGCAAGTGCAGCTGTTTCGTGCCATCCACACAATTAGAGAAATACACCCCAGGTTGTTCGCGCAAATTCAACTGTTCAGCAAACCGATCCATACAGGTAAAATAGAGCGTTGTATCCGGCTTCTTATGTTCAATCAGCTCCGTTACAGATCGAATAAGCGACTCTCTGGATACAATCTGGCTCCAATCCGTATGTGGCATCTTAATGCTGTTCTGGATCTCATGGATGCGCACACCCAGATCATACACCTTATCGCTAATGGCCTGCATGTTCGCTTGATTACCTTCAAATAGTAACGTTTCCAGCACCGTCTCCAGACCAGCTTCCGTACACAAACGAATATTCTGCTCCAGTCTCTCATACATGCGAGGATGCACACGGTAGTACGCAGCATACGACTCCGCATCCGTATAATTGAACGAGATATGAATGTTAGACAAGCCTGCATCACGCAACGCGATGATTCGTTCTTCATTCAGCAGGCTGGCATTACTGTTCAATTGTGTATCAATGCCATGTGCTGCACAGTACGTCACAATCTCCAGGCAATCCTGATATTTCAGAGTGACTTCACCCCCGGACAATCGCACTCGCTTGAGACGAGGAAGCTCACGAATAATACGGATGACTTCCTGACTATTGATGCACGCTCCATCATCCCGATTGTAGGCGCAGCAATAGTCGCATTTATAGTTGCAGTTCGATGTCACTCCCACCTCAAGCCCTTCCAGCTCATATACGCCGGGTGTCTCCAGTTCGAGTGATTTATATCTGTTTTTGGCTATCAATTCGTTGTACCTCCTGGTTCCTTCATTCAATCCACGTTTGGATAACTTGAAGATTATAGCGGATGGCACCAGGTTGACGATATGACATTATGTACGTTGGTTGTTAAAAACAACATAAACCCATTTCCCCAACGATCAGGAATGGGCCAAAGCTTGGCATATAATTATTGAATTATGAATTAGACAATATAAAATACGATACCTTGACCTTTTGAAGCAGATATTCAAGCTCTTTCTTACTTCTGCTTTTATTGTGTATCACTGATAAATTCAGGATTATAGGAAAATCCATGGCTCGCCAGCATGATAAATGACACACGACTTTTCAATAACACGTTCTTTATTTAACACGAGTATAGAAGTCTTCTTTTACGATAGCATACATCTTCAGATCTTGAAGCTCATTTTTTACCTTCATGTATTTCCTTAGCATACCTTCAAATTGCATGCCTGCCTTCTCCATGACCTTGGCGGAACCTGTGTTTTTCACCAAACATCTGGCCTGGATTCGCTCGAGCCCCACTTCGTCAAATCCAAATTGGATGATTCGTTTCACTACTTCGGTCATGTAGCCTTTATTCCAAAATTGATCAGATAACACATATCCCAGTTCAACTCTCCTGTTATCGCTGTCACACCCTAGATAGTTACAACTACCAATCAATCTTTTAGTGTGTTTATCTTCAATCCCCCATGGACCTATTAGATCCGTCTCATAACGACTCATGACAAAATCTAAAAAAGCTTTGGTGTCTTCTTTGCTCTGATGCGCATCCCAAGTGGTGAACTCCGATACAGCAGGTACAACGCAGTAACTGTACATATCCTCCAGATCATCATAGCTAAGCGGTCGGAGCAGCGTTCGTTCGGTTTCTAATATCGGAAATGGTTCGAAGAAGTTTTCAATCGTTTTCATAGATTTATCCTCCCTCAGATTGTTAGGAAAAAGAAACACACAGCGGTTCGGTCCGTATTACCTAGCTCATCTGTTGTAAAATCAAGGCCACAATTTGAGTGTCTTCCACTGCTGCCCATCTTGCTTTACATATTGAACTCGTACATGCTTGCGCTCCGAATCTCCCTGCCAAAACTCCACCTCTTGTGCATTCACGGCATATAAACGCCAATGAGGTGTAACAACACTAGGGTCACGTCTTATCTTTTCTTTCTGAGCTTTAATGGAACTATTCAGTAATTCCTCGCTATCCAAAACCTCACTCTGATGCCCTGTCATAGCAACTGCTCTTGCTCCAGCTGAACGTTTGCGGAAATCATCAGCGCCCGCTTCATCTCCCCGATCCTCGGCAATTCCCCTTATCCGAATCTGTCTTCCAAGGGAAGGCCAGTAGAATGTCAGAGCGACATGAGGATTCTCCTTCAACTGCTGCCCTTTGCGACTCTCCGAACTGGAGGCAAAATAAAACGTTTCGTCGATTACGTTTTTCAAAATCAATACTCTCGCATCAGGATAACTGTCTTGATCCACGGTTGAAATCGTCATGGCATGAGGTTCTTTCACTTCATTCTCAACCGCCAATCTCAACCACTCCAAAAATAGCTTCCCGGGCCGATCCGGTAACTGCCCCATATCCCACGTTGGAAATGGGCCGGATAAAGACTTCAAACGTTGTAGCAGTTCAATGGGTTTATCACTCATGTCATCGCCTCCATCTTCTCTTTAACATGGAAAAACAACTAATCTAGATGACTTAACACATTTACGCTGCTAAGTTTCCAACCATGCCTTCCCTTTTCAACGGTATGTACACTGGTGTTGTCCATGGGATAGAAGCTGGACTTATTGCTCCATTCCTTCTTCTCAAGCAGATAATACAGAATATTAATCACTCCGCCGTGAGTAATTAATAGAACATTGGACTCTACTGTTTTCTCCTCTAAACCCCTGAATAGACTCTCGAAAGCTGTACTTATCCGGCTATAAAAATCCCTTGGGCTTTCTCCTCCCGGAAACGGGGAGTCCATCTCAAGAGTATTGAAATAAATCCCTGGGTAATGCTCCTCAGCATCCTTATGGAGCATGCCTGCCAAATCTCCGTTATTCATCTCCCGCCAATCTTTCATTAGGCTAGCCTGCATGTTTAATCTCTTCTCCATTTCCCGTGTAGTCTGCACTGCACGAGGCAGATCACTGCTAATAATCGTATGTATGTTGTACTCCTCAGCATGATGATGCAAATGCTCTCCCAATTTCCTGGATTGATTGATTCCCTGCTCCGTAAGTCCACGATCGCTCCATCCGCCTCGATACCCTCCCTCATCCATCCCATGCCTTACGAGATAAATTTTCAAGATCTCTCCTCCTTTTCACTTCAATAATGAACAATATCCTTTACACTGTATGACAGCCCGGCATATATAAAATAAACCCGACCTCAGATAGCTTCTATCCAAGATCGGGTATTTCCTGCTTACCATTTATCTCACAAATGTGTTATGAACTCGCTCTGATTTGATAAAATAAGGAATCCAGATGGCACAAGTGATTACAGATTTAGCAATTTCTCTGATCGAGCTTCCATCTTCCAATTCTTTTGCTAACGGAATCTGGAGTAATAATAGGTAATCAATGATACCAACAGCTAGACTGAGACCATAGAAGATGATCATCAGACGGGGTAATATTGCCTTCTTGCTATAAAACGCAAAAATTGTGTAGACGCTGAATAATAAAAACAGCGTATTGTACACCATCTCAAAAATAAGTACCGGACCCCATAACGGGTGATAGTAGTCCGATTGTTTGGAGGTTAGCATTTCCCAAGTCTCCGTTGTGAATGTGGGTATTATCTGTTGAAATAATTGCACTACAAGCAGTATTACCGTTAGAAATAATCCAATCTGGATGAGAATAAGCCAACCACCCAATCCCGAGACGCCTAGTGGACGGTAATCTGCCTTTTGCTCTTGAATATGTGGTTCCATTTCGTAACACTTCCTTAGCCAGTTTTGTTTTTCTGAGATGAGTCTTCATCTTAATATTGCACATTGAACCTATGGGTGATTCTCACCCCTTACTTCACGTGCGTTGTATGTATTTTCATACTCTCCTTATAGCGATCTCTCCGCCTTCCTATTATATGGAATTTTACACAACTTCCTTATTGTACTACATATGTCAAGGACGAAGCAGCCATTACAAATCATACTCATACAGTAAAAACCAAATAAGGCTTTCGCTATACTTCCGCCATGTTCAGCAAAGTACACGTACGTCATAATCCTCTTATACAGATGCAGATGGTGACACTGTATTCGACTACGAAGGAGGATATGGATATGCCCAATCCCAAAGTAAAACTTTTGCCTTTCGCCGACATTTCAAATTATGTCGAGGGCTTCGATATCGTTTCCACCCAGTGGGGCGGTGATGGTCTTGTCTATGTGCTGCTGATGAACCAGATTCCAGAAAGAGAACGAGGTATGTTCGTTCAGACCACATTAAACCAAAGCTATACGTACAAAGTACTCATTGTGACAGATCAAACTATCGAGGAAGTTGTCATTTGGGGACAGACGTTCAATTATCATTATGTACAACCGTTACATGATCATCTGCTGCTCGTCGGAGCACGATGTACCAATTACGGGAATGAAAAGTATGATCTAAACGCCAAAGTGTGTGATTTAGACGGAAATACAATTCGCGAGTTTTTGCTGGGAGACGGTATTCAGAGTGTACAGGTCACAGAGAAGGGAACGATTTGGACCAGCTACTTTGATGAAGGGATATTTGGTAACTACGGATGGAGCGATCCAATTGGATCATACGGTCTGCTGGCCTGGGATGGACACGGTAATAAGCTGTACGAAAACCACGCAGCAGACATTGCGGATTGTTACGCACTCAATGTCGTAAATGATAACCAGGTCTGGTTCTACTTCTACACCGATTTCGAACTGGGTTGTATCTCAGGGGGCACCAGTGAACCCAAAGTGACATTTATGAATCCAAACATCTCCGGTTCCTCCGGCTTCAGTACGGATGGTTATCATTTTTTGTTTGATGCCGGGTACGGTAAACATGGTACGTTTGTCCTTAAGAAAATGGAAAAGCCCGGAAGATTGAGCAAAGGACAAAAGATTGATTTGCTAAATGAAGATGATCAGCCCTTCAAGCAGGTACGGCAGGATTTTCGTCAACATCGTCTGCTACTTAGTGAAGGTAACTTGTTGTATCGGGTAACGATGGAGGAGATTACTTCTGCTTCTGGTTTGGATTAGTGAAACCACATGAAGAGGGTTATTTCTTAAAAGACAATCCCTCTTCTTCCAATGCGTTTCGAAGTTTAGGCATGGCAGATGGTCCGATTCCGTGTAGTTTCAGGATTTCTTTCTCTGTGTAATCCGCAAGTTGCAGTAGTGTCGTAATGCCTTCATTCTCCAAGGCACGTCTGGCGGGAGCTGACAGCAAGGCTAGAAATCCTTCTGTCGGTTTACGTTCAGCTTCGCATGTCGGACAGGTTAGGCAATCACTTTTTTTATAATACGAATGGCCTTGTTCGCATGTTCTGAGTGTTCCTTTATCGTTGGCCATATGGCATCCCCTCCTGAATCAAGTATTCAACCAGTTCTTAATATCTGAAATCATATTTTCGTATTGTTTTAGAGCCTCTAAAGTCCAAATGACTTGTGATGTTCCTACTAACTGTTCCTCTATGTCCGTACATTCAATCCACAGTGACCGTTTAAGACTATATTCGAGCCAGTCCAACTTTCCAGCAAAACCATTATCCAGAACCACATCCCAATTGGCGGTTAGACTCCCCACTTGCTTCTCATATCCAGCTATAAAAGCCAAGAACTTTTCCTTGTTTATACTTCCGGAGTTATCTACTGACCAATACACAGCTGTTTCTACCAGATCATGCATAGGATTAATATAACCTGCCGATTCCCAATCGATAATAATAGGTATGTCTTGTCTCCACATCACATTCTTAGGCTCCAGATCTCTGTGACTAATAACATTCTCAGATGCTAACATTGAAGATGACTTCTTAGCCTTCATGCTCCACTCATATAGCTTATCCATACTGGAATTCAAAATCTCAATCCATTCCGAATTCTCATTTTTTCCTTTGTTCAGATAAAACATCCAATCTATTTTTTTAGAATTAGTCACCTGTGAACTATGCAATTCTAGTTGTCTAAAATCCGTTTTATGAATATCTGCAAGGATCGTTCCCATCAGAGAACTGTTATTGATAGTAACTTCATCTTGTTCCAAGCGTTGCCCCTCAATCCAATCAAAAATTAGATAGAATTGATTATCAATGTTATGCATAGAAGCACCCTTTAACCTTTTTGCAGGTTGAGCATGGATATGTTCAGCTGCCACGCTTGCGATTTTTTCTGAATCAATATAATTTTGCACAGCAGTAGGTCTTATCATGATCTGGGGATTCAATGCCTTAACTGCATAATTAGCTTGCGTCGTTTCAATGGCGTACATTCGATGAAGAAGTCCACCTGAAATCGGTTTGGGCGAACTGATCAATTCACCAAGCTGTAATTCATTACACAGTTTCTCAAAATTTAAATTATATTGAGTATCGTTCATATGTTATCCCCTCTCATTTTGGCTATTTGTCTGGAGCAAAGCCTATAATCCGTACTCGGCAAAAACGGCTGCATATTTCTTTTCTAATATCGTCCAGCGCTTTTCGGCTCCGTATTTGGCGTGCAGTTGCTGTAAATAATGCTTGGCTTCTTCCGTATCACCGGCTTTTAGCAGGAAGCGGAAGGTTACTTCGCTTAAATGTAGCGCTGTCTTGTCCATATAATAATGGACTATATCTCTGGCCCCTGTTAGCGAGTGCAGGAATGACATGCCCTCTTCCAAATGTGACACCAGTTCTTTCGATAAAGCTTCCGGATCGATATCAGGCGTTAAGGTATAGTGGGCCGGAGCGGAAGGGGCTATTGCTCTGATTCGGCAGGTAAAATGAGATATGTACTCCAATATGTCTCCATTCAATCCAACGGAATGCAACTCCGCAAGTTCGGTGGAATGAACACCACAATTAACATAAAACTGGACTTGACGACTGGTGTTATACTTTGCTCTTTGAATGTTGAACTTATATGCGAGGTTTCCATCCGCTTTGTAGAAATTCAGATTTTTCTTGGAATAACCGTGTTTGGCAAATACGGGTTTGACTTCTGTTTTGATGATCTTCTTAAAAAGTTCCTGCATTAGATATCACTCCCAAGGCAAATTTTATTTAATACGTTGTTATCTTTTTTTTGTTCAAAATCATGCTTGTTCCATTTTATAAAAATAAGGGCCACACATGGATTCGTGCGTATGCACGTACGTCCATGTAAACGCTCGGTCGAAGATATAGATATCCTGCTCCGAATCAAAATCCGCTGCAATAATCCGATTCGCGTTTTCGTATAAAAGCACCCAACCCCCACTTTCATACATCACATATACTTCATCTTTCGGCTCGGCATTGAAAGCATCTCGTGCTTGATCATGTGTCCGACATTTCTGTTGTTCATAACTGAACAAATGCCACTTGTACTCACTATAATGGATAGACTCTTTGACCACATCATCGATATTATGGGCAAACACGCTGTCCCATTGCTGTACAATCCCTTCGGATTCCTCATACAGTTCGGACACGACAACCCCTTTACCCTGCAAATTCTTCTTGAACATATATTCCTGATGGATACGCTCAATCCCCCAATATGCTCGGTTCAGTTCCATTTCGGGTAATGCATCCAGCAGCTCGTTAATTTTATCTCGAATCATCATTACCTCCGTAAGATATCGGAATTAGATCATCTGGTCCTTGCCTGACTATTTAGCTTCTTCTCGCAGCATATGAGCCAGTTTGTACATCTCCGCAATGTCATATCTGTTCTGTTCCTGGAATCTTCGGATCGCCTCATCAATCTCTACGACTTCCACCGCAACCACCTGCTCTCCATCCTCCGGATTCAGCGGATCACCAACAAGTTCAACGTCTCCATATCCGATGATTCGTACAAAATGGGGATGCGGGATATGCGGTCGATACGGTTTCAACGCACTGGATGCGCAATAGAATTGGCCAAAAATCTGATAGGACCGCATTTCAGCCCCAAGTTCCTCCATCAATTCGCGCTTCAGTCCATCCATGTAATGCTCACCCGCTTCAAGCGTACCCCCAGGAAGCTCCCAAGCTCCATTATCCAGTTGGAATACAACACATTGATCCCCGACAAACGGAATGATGCTAATATTGCTCACCAGCGTTTCATCCACGATGTCGTTTAATCTGAACTCCGCCTCAATAATTCCCCAATGAATCGACGTACTCAACGCCGGAAATAATTCCGCACTCAAGCTACTCATCCGCACCCGATCCTCTCTATCTAATTCCACTATTCTTCCAATTATATTCGAAAACACAGAAAGAAGGCCACCTTCCCACCGGGAATACGTGACCCTCTTCTTATGCGCTCTGCCCTTAGCCTTGGATCAGTGTTCTCTCCAGACTCTCAGACCATGCTCTCTCTAATGCTGCACCAGCTTTCCATTTTCCAAAAAAAGAACCCGGCTACAGAGCGGCAAAATCCGCTCATCATGTGTAACCATCACTGCACTCTTGCCCTGCTCTTTCACGAGCCGTGCAATCATGCGGACAATATCCAGCCCACGCTCCGCATCCAGGCTGGCTGTCGGTTCATCCGCGAGCAGGACAGCCGGATCATTCATCAACGCCCTTGCAATGGCGACCCGCTGTCGTTCCCCACCAGACAGCTTCTCCGCATATGCCTTCCGTCGATGGGTCAACCCCACCGTGTCTAATAGCTCATCCACTCTCTTCTCCGCCTTGTTTTTATCCGTTCCGGCGAGCTTCGCAACCACCATGAGTTGCTCTTCTACTTTCAAATACGGAATGAGGTTGGCACTTTGAAAAATAAAACCAAGCTGCTGAAGCCGCATATCGGATATATCCTGTTTGCTTTTGCCCATAATAGAGGCCCCGTCCAGTAGAACCTGCCCTTGGGTTGGTTCGAGCAGTGCGCCAGCAATGGACAGGAATGTGCTTTTACCCGAGCCGGAAGGCCCCATTACAGCGACAAGTTCCCCTTCTGTTACCTCAAGGTCCAGTTTGTCCAAAATCGTGCGTTTGCTGCCGCCATCTTCAAAGGTCTGTGTAATTCCCTGCAATACCAATCGGTTTCTCATGCTGCAGTCCTCCCAATCGCATCAAGTGCATCAATTTTGGTAACCTTCCACACCGAGAATAATGAACCCGCCACAGACATGAGTATGAATAACACACAGGTCAGCGCGAGGGTGGACAAGCCTAATTGAAACGGCATCGATGCTGGCAAGATAGACTCGAACAGTCGAACCGACAGTACGCTAATCACCAGACTACCAACCGACAGGAGCAAGACTTGTAACGAAACACTGCCCGCCAGATAACCATTCCGCGTTCCAATCGCTTTCAATATACCGAATTGACTCGTTTTCTGAATTGTAATGACATAGAAGAATACCGCAAGCACAAACGCCGAAATAACATATAGAAAAGCGATCATCATGAGCAACGATCCCTGCTCTTCCTTATATCCAGGAATGGCCGATACGGCATCCGACTTCGTAATAACTTCCGTATTAGGCAATGCAGTACTCAGGCGGTCTAGCTGATCGCCCCCATCCTTGATCGCAATAGCATTGTATATCGGAGCATTGGCATTGGTGTCTGCTGAAGCTTGAGAAGTCCGTGAACTTCCCTGGAGTGCGAGCCATTCCTGTTCATTTAGGAACACCACCGGGGAGTGACTGAAGGACTCATTTTGTACAAATCCACCAACGGTCCACTCCGTACCCGAAGCTTGATCGACCAGGACGGTGCCAATCGTGACACCAGATTCAGACAACTTTTGGTCCACCACAACCTGCCCGTCCGTTTGATCCGTAATCGGAGACCCTTCGGTCACCGTTGGAGCAAGCCAGTTCTCCGGGTTCACCATGAACAGCGTGACATCGATCTTTTTTGTGTCGCCGGTTGGACTGACGGTTGTCATTTTCACACCGAGCGGCTCAGCGTTCTCTTGCCCCACTACCGAGCGAGCTTGATCAAGCTGATTCTGATCCACTTGTGACCGGGTAAAACGATGATTCGAATCCTGCTCCAGTACAAAGTGGGTTGCTGCCATATTTTTGATCGAAGCTGCGTTATCATACGCCAGCCCCTGTGCAAGACCTGTAACAAATAGTACCAGAAATGAAACCAGTACCATGATTGTAGCAATTAAGGCATATCGCCCTTTGGCATACCTCATTTCCCGAATAGCCAAGTACATGTTCTGTGACCTCCCTCTTGATAACCCAAGTATAGGAGGCGAAAATGAACGGCAAATGAATAACAGATTACATCTGCGGAAGTGTCACGGTGAAGACCGTACCCTCAGGCGAACTGGAAACCTCAATTGTACCATCATGAATTCGGATAATTTTCTGCACAATGGCAAGTCCAAGACCTGTTCGTCCAGAAGAACGTTCCCGCGCACGGTCCACCCGATAGAATCGATCGAACAGGAAAGGCAGATGCTCCGCAGCAATCCCGTCTCCTGTATCCCGAATCTGAATCACACACTGGTTTTCCGTCTGCTCCGCGTGAATCTCGATGCTTCTTCCCTGTGGTAGATGGTTCACCGCATTGCCCAGTAGATTCATCCAAACTTGCATGAGCAGCACTTCATTGCCCACCAGCTGGATGGATTCGGGCACCGATATCCGAAGCAGAAGTTCTTTTTCTTCGAGTTGCCATTGCAGCACCTGAACCGCTTGCCTGAATTGATCTTGCAAAGAGAACTTTACTTTGGACAGATCTTCGTTACCTTGTTCAAGAGAGGACAGGAGAAGCAGTTGTTTGCTGAGCAAGGAGAGATGGCGGCTCTCCTCCTCAATGATCGATGCATAGTGCTCCCGTTCCTGTTCAGGCAGATCCCGATCCGCCACCAATTGGGCAAACCCCTGAATTGAGGTCAGCGGCGATTGAATCTCGTGGGATACGTTGGATACAAACTGCTGTCGCGCCTGATCTACCCTTTCCAATTCACGACTCATGGTCATGAAATGCTGTGCCAGTTGTCCAATCTCATCCCGCCTTGCGGTAGGCAATTTCAGATTATATTTTCCTTGAGCAATGCGCTTGGTCGCCTCGGATAGACGTTCAATCGGATTGACCAGATAGCGGGTACTGATCAGAAAGATCAGGATACTAATGCCTATCGTCAATGCTCCAATCAATGCAAAAAAGATTCGCAGCTCACCGAATTGCAGAATTACATCCGGGCGCATAAAGAGAGCGTAATTCGCATTGCCCAACTGTAGATGAACACCCACGGTATTGCTTAATTGATTATCGAAGAAACCGGTAATGAACGGTTTGCTTGGAAACTGGGCGACGCCATGGTACACCTCACCATTTAGTACCAGTTCTACAGCTTGCTTATCCAGATCTTTCTCACGGAATTCGCGGCCATAGAATCGGTCGCTGCCTTTTCCATCCGTCACATAGATTTCATACCCGAGTGCGGCGGCATTGTTCAGATAATCCTCCATCGTGCCAGGTTGCTGTTCCACAAATTGCTTCATTTGCGTCGCGATGCCCACCAGCTTCTCATCATTGAAATCCTTGAGCTTTGTATGATAGTAGATGTTGGACAAAAGAAAACCGAGCATGCCGCTGACCATAATCACTCCAATCGTAATAAGGAATACCCGGACATACAAGGTCCTCAAGGCGTTTTCACCTCCATCTTGTAACCAATGCCCCGCACAGTCTGAATGACGAAATCGTCCGTATAATCGGCAAACCGATCACGCAACCGCTTGATATGTACATCAACGGTACGGTCATCTCCTTCATAATCTGCTCCCCAGACGAGTCGAATGAGCTCATCCCGCGAGAACAAACGGCCCGGATACTGTGCAAGCTGTGAGAGTAATTCAAACTCCTTCATTGGCAAAAAGAGAATCGATTGCCCATCGGTAACCTCCACATTGTTACGGTCAATGACGATCCGGTTCATACGGATAATATCGCTGGATGTGCGATGGTACCGACGAAATAACGCCTTTACCCGATAGACTAACTCTTCCGGTTCAAATGGCTTGGTCACATATTCATCTGTTCCTTTCAAATAACCATCTCTCTTATCGGATAGCTGATCTCGTGCCGTCAGTAGCATGATAGGAATGTCGTAATGCTGCCGAATGAAATCGCATAACTCCAGTCCGTCCATGCCGGGCATCATCACATCGAGGATCGCCAGATCAATCGGCGTTTCTTGCATCAGTCTGACCGCTTCCAATCCATCCTGCGCTTCATGAACCCGATACCCTTCCTTGGTCATGACATGCCGCAGAAGTGCTCGAATATTGGCATCATCGTCTGCCAGCAGCAGATGTTTCATATCGTTGTCCGCCCTTCTATGTAGCGAGTACATCTCACTTTGATCCTGCACAGATGGTAGCATAAAAGCAATCTCATTCGCCAGCACATGCATGGAGACACCTTGGACATGTTTATATTTTCTTGAATCTGGTTGACACTACTATGTGGCGCAACTATAATAAAACCATAACATATGAACAAGCGCTCATATATTCATTTGTAGGCGATTAAACATTGCTTAAGCTCAGTTATAGTCACACTAGAAATCATATTACATAACGGAGCCGCGCTCCAAAGGAGAGGATTTATATGTCTGGACATCATCACAGTCACAACCATGGGCACGATCATGGACACAACCACGCTCACACCACCAATAACAAGAAAGTCCTGTTGTTTTCCTTCATTATTATTACCATCTATATGATCGTCGAAGCCATTGGTGGATTCATCACCAACAGTCTCGCACTTATCTCGGATGCAGGCCATATGCTGTCTGACTCCATTGCACTCGGGATCGCTCTGCTGGCGTTCACCTTTGGTGAAAAAGCCGTAAATACCGGCAAAACGTACGGGTACAGAAGATTTGAAATTTTAGCCGCTACGTTAAACGGAATTACGTTAATCGCCATTGCACTATACATTTTCTACGAAGCGATTGGGCGTTTTATCAATCCGCCGGAAGTTGCAACCGTAGGTATGTTAATCATCAGCATCATTGGATTACTCATCAATATTCTGGTGGCCTGGATCATGATGCGTGGTAGCGATACGGAAAATAATCTGAATATGCGCGGTGCTTATCTCCATGTCATCAGCGACATGCTGGGATCCGTTGGGGCTATTGCGGCAGCCCTGCTTATGATGTTTTTTGGCTGGGGTTGGGCCGATCCACTTGCAAGTGTAATTGTCGCGGCGTTGGTATTGCGAAGTGGTTTCTATGTCACCAAATCCTCCCTGCATATCTTGATGGAAGGCACTCCAGCCAATGTGGATGTGAATGAACTGGTGCAGACTATTAAACAAGTTGATGGCGTCAAAGGTGTTCACGATGTGCATGTCTGGTCCATCACCAGTAACCTGAATGCGCTGACCGCTCATATTGTGGTGGATGGAACGATGGATGTTTATGCATCCGAGATCCTGGTTCAGAAAATTGAACATATGCTGGAGCATAAAGAAATCAAACATGTAACGCTCCAAGTAGAGTCTGAGAAACATCTGCATGACACCTCAGTATTATGTACGGTCAAAGGCGACGCACCAGATGCTCACGCACATCATCACCATTGAATGTTTACTAAAAAAAAACTGCTAAATGAAAACAGGGCTGATTCCCATCACTGGGAAAGCCCTGTTTTTGATTTTTATAATTTTTTGGTATGTCCTACGGCTTGATGAACACATCCCTGCCTTCTTTTCTGACAGGTTATTCCGCTGTATCATCGACATCTTCTCTTTTTCCATTCATTCGCTAGCTTCATACTTCATTAATCTCCGCCACCACCACAAGATGAACAGCTGGATGAGCTGCAAGAAGAGTCGGAAGATGACCCCGAGGATGATCCAGATCCTCCCGAGAAACTACTATTGTCTGTACATTGATCCGCATAACAGCTGGAACTGCTCGTGCAGCCACTGCTTGACGAGGAACCATAGGCTGCCTTTTCCTGTGGAAGAATTTCCTGTTCCATCCGCCCCATGTGTAACCCATATGTCGCCTCGTTATGCATGGAGTAATACACCATGGCGCTAGCCATGACGAGAGCTACATCGCTACTTCCGGAAGATGATGGAGATAGCTCTTCCTCACTTAGCGTTGCGGATCTACGTAGTTGATCAATCAAATAGGCAATCACCTGAGCAGCTTCAGGATCTTCCTGCATGCGTCTGGCATGAAACAGCTCATTCACCAGTTCAGACTGATCTCCCTGTGCGATCAGCTTCTGTACATCACTGGATAATGGGTAAGTGAAAAAATCACCCCAGATTGCAGCACTGTAGGGGGTAAACTCGAATAATTGACAGTACACCCAGTCAAACCATGCACGCGCTCCTGGCGTTTCGCGGCGGGTGATTGCCGGCTCATGGTGCACGGTGGAACCCATGAATTCTGCACAAAAATCAGCGTAAGATTTCGTAAACATCAGCATCTCATGCCACAAATCATCAACTTCATCACTGAACATGGGCACCTGCTTAAGTAATGAAGCCATAATGAAATATCGCTTGAGCTCTATCAATTTCCACCGATACTCCAGCGTTTTCATGTGAGGATATTCCTGTTGAATTCGTATCTTGAGTTTATTGGCAAAATGCTTATTGTAACTCTTCTCCAATTGAAGAATGGTTTGCTGATAGGAGACTTCTTCTCGAAGTCCAAGATTCAATGGTGCTTTTTTTCGTCTGTACGTCACTTTCGTCTGTTTTCTGCGTCTTCCTGCTGGACGGAAAATCTTGAGCTTACGTCGAACCAAATAGGCTGTTACAACTAATAAAACTGCTGCAAGGTAGTAGTAGATCGGCATAAATAAACCGCTCCTCTCCGTTGATCTTCTCTATGTAGGGTTAAGCTATCATTAGTATAAATGAGGAACGGCAGTAATTCATAGAGCCCTTTGGCATACATGCCAGGGCTCTCGTTTAGTATATTCTATTGTTGCTCATTGTTATGAAATGGCAATGATTATACTGGTTATCAGCATCAACAACGTTACGGGCGCCCAGATTCTTCGTTCCCATACACTTCTCGTGATCAGATTCAAAATCGTCCCCAACACCAAATACCCAATGATAAACCAAATTGCGATATCTGAGAATGAAGACCATCCTGGCAAAAGCAATCCTGATTTACTCAAAACAACGATCCCAATGAATGCCAATATTGCGATCTGAAATATGCAGGAAAAACGCATGGTTACGGGGTATTTCCCGGGAAACTTCCCACCCATGGCGTACTCTCCCCATGGCACACCTACTGCCAACGCAACCTGAAACAGAATAACGATCAGAATCAAGACGGTGAATACGATTGCCGATGTCAATACAATCATGACCACACTCCAGTACTCAAAGTGGCAGCAGAATCACTCCCATAATAGGGATACCTTATTTTCCAATCGTAGATCCTTCATTCTCTACAGAAATGCAAACCTGATTGTTCTCTAAATTATACAGGATATGGCACTAAATCATACTTCCTTTTTCGCCTCATTTTTACCCGTTAAGCTGAGTCATCATTTCTTTCATATAACGTGTTCCATGGACCTTGTTTTGGGGACTTACCTTTTCAATGCGAGCTAAGTCATCTGGTGTAAGTTCAATCGTTGCAGCGTTCGCGTTTTCCTCCAAATATTTGATTCGTTTCGTTCCCGGAATCGGCAATGCGTTATTAGCCATTGTCCAAGCTAAAGCCAATTGTGCAGGCGTGCAACTCTTCTCCATTGCGATCTCTTTGATTTTATCCACAACTTCTATATTTTTGGCAAAATTTTCTCCTTGGAACCTCGGCATATATCTGCGCAGATCATTAACATCCAAATCTTCGAATTTCCGTATCTCACCTGTGATAAACCCTCTGCTTAATGGACTGTATGCAATATGGGTAATATTCAGTTCTCTCGCAGTTGGTAGAATCTCGTCCTCAATATCCCGGCTCCATAGAGAATATTCGCTCTGCAACGCAGAGATTGGATGAACGGCGTGTGCACGGCGTAAAGTGGAAGCCGATGCTTCCGACAAGCCAAGGCAGCGGACTTTCCCCTCTTTAACCAAGTCAGCCATCGCGCCAACCGTTTCCTCAATCGGAATCTGAGGATCTACCCTGTGTTGGTAATACAGATCAATATAGTCGGTGTCCAGCCTGTGAAGACTTGCTTCTACAGCCTTTTTCACGTAATCCGGATGACCATTCAACGCCTCATAGTTTGGGGTATACGCGAATTTGGTAGCAATAATGGCCTGATCACGACGTCCTTTCAGCGCTTTCCCCAGTAGTTCTTCATTATGACCATTCCCATACACATCAGCTGTATCCAGCAGTGTAACGCCAATCTCCAGCGCGTGATGGATGGTCTTTATTGACTCCTCATCATTGGTTTCGCCGTACATCCCCGGAGACATGCCCATAATTCCCAGTCCAATTGAAGATACGACGATATCGCTATTTCCCAGCACTCTTTGCTTCATATCTCCATCTCTCCATCCGTTAATATTAGTTTTTGCCGATGCTTTCCATTTGATCTAGCAACTTGCTCTCTGAAGGAAGCTTTCCTTTTTCTATGCCTTCATAGATCGTCAATTTGTTATTCACCGCTGCAAGTGCTTCGGCAATTTCAAGTTGGCGGCGATGTAATTCTTCTTTATATTCGTGAAGGATCGCTTTCCGTTGTGGAATCGTTGAATCCCCGTCCAGTGCCAGACTAACCATATGTTTCAGTGTAGATACCTTCATACCCGTTGCCCGGAAACAGGACATCAGTCTCATCCAATCCAGATGTTCTTCCTCGAACATCCGATTTCCATGTTGATCCCGTTGAATGTAAGGAAGCAGACCCTCCTTCTCGTAGTAACGAATTTTATGTGCAGGACAACCCAGCCGCTCGGAAGCTTCTTTTATCGAAAAAGCCATAATGCTGACTCCTCCTTTATGTTCATTTTTGGATGCATTTGGCCGGTTCTTTTACATCCTAAGGCTTAATGTTCACATTAAGGCAAGCACAAATTTCAAAAAAATTAAATGAACTGACGTTCACTATTTTTAACGAATGGAGGACATCGCACACGCTTCAGTACTGGGAAGTAACGATTAAAGGAGATATGCCGAAAAGGGTGAAAGCTGGAATTCAGAGGAGAAGAGTTTGGAGATGCTGGGCTACTGTTTCGCTTACTTCAATCGTTGGGTGCGATAAAGTACCCGGGCTTGATCACAGTTCAATGGTTCGGTAAAAGGTACTTCCAGAAAGTATTCCAGCTGCCACTGCTGCGATTTTTGAGCCTGTTTACTTGTTGGCTTGTCCCAAGGCGGATATACGCGTATGGCGCGCTTGCCACCTTTGCCTTGATCCGATACGATATCTCGCTGTAACAATAGATGCTTTGGAAACACAAACTGACCAAAGTTGCTGCCTGTGCGCGTACTAATGACATACATATCTGCTGGATCTGATACATCATATGGCTGTGTCGATCCATCCCCACTCCGCTGCCATAGGGTAACAAATTGTCCAATCTTGGTTGGTGTGGTTTTGGCGACGCGGAATCGAATGGAGAGAGAATTTATGGTGAACACATATGCCCCATATTCAGCATTTTGTGCTTCTTCATGTGGTTGTGAGCAACCAAAGCCACACTTGTCATAGATAAGTTCTTTACTGGAAAGTAAGTCGCCATGAAGCATCTCGGAGGTCGTCCAAGAATTCGGACGATTCAAAAACCTTTTGTTATCCAACTTGTGATATCTCTCCTGTCTTGTATAGTCTGAACTAAGGCATTTGCGATAGTTGTAAAAAGTTTGTTAGCTCAAAGTTCCTGGCATATTCGCTTCCATTCCTGCCATGCCTTTAAGTATTCAGGCAGATCATCCGGATGATGTTTGTTACTCAGCCCAATTCGGCAATATAGATGGACCAGAGCTTCCTCTATCAATCTGGATTTATCCATATCTACTTGCTCTAAAAGTTCGAACGTAGCAAATAATGTTTCGGTGTTGATATCATCCGGAGAGGAGCAAAAAGCATACAAGAAATCATAGAGGATAGGTCCAACCATTGGAGATGGGTCAATGACGCCGATAAGTTCATTTTGATCATACACAAAATTATGAACCCCCGTATCGCCATGTAATAGAAACTTTTCTTCTTCATCATGAAAGAGACGATCCACTTTGGATTGAACCAGATTATAATCATCTGTTGTTAAAATACTTCCGATATTCATTTTTGCCTCATGAATACTAATCTGATTGAATTCTTTCCATGTCCTCAGTGGGAACTCTATTCTGCCCCATGATTTCGTATCTGAAGAAAGCACATATGTATTGAACAGCTCGTTCACCAGACGAGTTAACCAGTCTCTTTTCTGTCCACGGTTGAAATGGGTCGTGCCTTCCATATACGTATAGATAAAATAAGTGTTATCCAGATCAGTGAACAAAACTTCAGGCAGTAACGAAGAATTCTTATACGTATCCAAAAACTGCTGGGCAATATGAATCTGTTCGGGTTCATCTGATTTCAGAATATAGTTCCTGTTCAGATCCGTACTCAACCGATAAACACGTCCAGCTGTGGTACCTGACAAACTTTGAATTTCAGATATCTCTTCGTTGATATAATGCCTCTTGAATAAGTCATTGATCTCATTAATCGTTGGATTAATTAACATAACATATGGTTCCCCTCATATAACTAGGATCTTGATTCATTTGTTGAAGATAAGGTGAGTTTAAATTCCAGTTGCACAGTGGGTTGGATTATTTTTCAAAATGGGCACGTTCTTCTTGGTTGGAGCTAAAAATATAATCTGGGTACTGGTTTGCCATGGCTGGGAGCTGATCCTCGGGGAAAAACTGCAGATCCTTCATCTCTTCATTATCGGGCGTGAGTTGACCAGTTTTGACACTGCATTCAAATACGATAGTCAAATATTCAACCTGATGACCATTACTGTATGTAAACTGTCTTGCTTCACCCCCATATACTCCAATAATCTTCTCGGGTTCAACAACTAGACCTGTCTCTTCCAGTGCCTCTCTTACCATCGTTTGCGCCGGTGTCTCACCAAGCTCGATTGCTCCAGCAATCAGCCCCCAGGTTGATTCGTTATGTTTACGACCGAACAGGATCTCCCCTTGTTCATTTCGGATAATCCCAGCTACACCCGGCATAAAAATAAGCTCGTTGCCGATCTTTTCCCTGAGGTTTTTGTAATAGTCTGACATGCCCATACAGATGTCCTCCGTTTTGCTTTTTATACTTTCTCATCAATAATATGCTTGCTACCATCTTGCTGATTATGGTGTTGCAATTTTTTAATTTCAGTTTTCAAATAGTGCACTTCTTTAACTAGGACATCCAGCTTTTGCGATGTTTTGGATGAATCTATCGCATAACGTACAATTGCAGCAAAGATAAGAACGACAATTAAACATATAAGTGATATGACTAAAGCCCAGATAAATTCCATATTGTTGTTCAACTCCTTGCTGTCAAAATAATAAGTCGTAAAACTCTTCTGAAAACCAAAACCATACAATCCCCAGGATCACCATAATGGTGCCTAGTACTTTTAATATTATTTCGATATGTTTAGGGATATCACTATTAGGTGGGTTATCTTCAAACTCGCTATTCGGTTTAATTTTCCGATATCTCATCAGGACAAAAATATTTTGTATAGAAAATCAGGAAAGAAGTAACATGTAATGCCCACGACAAATACGGGAGTAGATAAATAACCAAATGTACTAGTGGTCCATTCCATCTCTATTCCCTCCATACTCATCCTCTTGGTCTCTCTTGGTCTCTCTCATTCTTCCTCTACGAGAATATCAGCACAGCGAACAATCAGCTCAGGCATATTCTCTCCATCAAATAGAACATGAAGTTCATATCCGTTATCTATCCGATACAGCTCTTGATACAGCCAGTAACTGCCTACAATCTCACCCTCTTGCTTGATGATTTCGGGTGCAACCAGCATGAGTTTATTTATATTGGTGAAGCCCCCACGGGTGTCAAAACGAATGACCACTTCCTCTACCGTCAGTAATTCCGTTACCGTACAATCATGAAATTGAACCCGACTACGGATTTCATCGGGAATATCCTGCGCTAAAATGGCTTCCCTGTATTCATTCGATACACGCTCCATCTCTCTCCTATTTTCTGCACTCTGTTTCTTTAACTGTAGCATTACTTCTCTCGTGCAATAACCCAACGTAAATACACGGATATCCGCAATTTTCTCATAGATTTCTTTAGGTAAACGCTCTTTCTGGTTTTTGCAATCCCATTCCAGATTGCTTTTAAACTCTTGCTTGTAGCTCAACTCATCAAAAGGAGGCCTCACATCATAATCTGCGATTAATTTTTCGATCCGCTCTCTTTCTTCAGCAGGCATCTGGTATATTATTTTATCGTCTTCCAATATTTCATTTCCACTAAAAAACTTTTCAGCAGGCACAAAAACATGGCCATTTTGCTCCAGCAAAAAACGAGGATCTGTATTATACATCTCACGCTGAAACTCTACATACTCTTTTTCTTTTCTTTTATAACGTCGCAGGAAAAGTGCTTCGTCCAATTCGTAAGTTCCTCTATGTACCCTCATCCCAAAATGAAGCCCTGTCCGCTGACACAGCTCATACCATTCTTTCGTTCGATATCTCATATGCATCTCTCCTGTTGATTTATAGAATCTACTTTGCTATTAAAGCATAGACCTTTTTAATTTGTGACGAGAATTAAGCTGCACTTCCTCAACGATTCCTTATATTCACAAACGCACTGCTCTACCCCAATGTTTGAAAAAATTTGTGTTTGATCTCTTTGTCGTTTCGCGCCGCCCATTCATGCACAGCTTCTACGCCTGCAGACTCCTGACCTCGTTGAAAATAAAAACATAGATCCATCGGCACTAACCGTTTACCATAGAGTTTGATGCCAATCCGTCTGTAATTCATATAAATACACTCAATCTGAGATGCATTATATCTCTGATGTTTCATAGAAATCACATGATCGCTTTCCAGCGTAATACTGGGTCTAGTGAAAAACAAACGCCAGAGCAGAAAAACGATATAACCGAGAATAAAGGTCAATATAACGATCAGGAAGTACTTCATAATACCATTTTCATCATAAATAATATTTCTGAAAAACATAGCTTCAATGACCAACATACATAGTAGGCTCAACCATGCTCTTGGATAAATCGTCTTGTATGTGATGAGTTCCACCTCCTAATTATTCTAACCATTAATCCGAAGCCACTCGGAAGGGACTTTTCTGACAAAATGCTTTTCAACAAAATCCAAAATATCATCAATTCCGGGCAAAGCCGCATTTTCTTTAGCTTCGTCAAACGTCATCCATTGGTACTCGATATGTTCATGATTTAACCGGACAACCTGGCTTTCATCCACATATCCTACGAATACGGGAGCGGTATAGATATAATCCTCCATGGGTGAGTAATATTGTTCGAATTGATTGGCAGAATACAACCGGACTTCCGTAATACCTGTTTCCTCATGAACTTCTCTGAGTGCAGCTTCCCATGCCTTCTCGCCCTTTTCTATCCCGCCGCCAACATAACACCACTCGTTATGCAACATACGACCAGCCCGCTTTAGCATCAGTACACGGTATTGATCGAGGCTTTTCTTCAATAGAACTACAGCCACGCCTTCACAACGAATGGGAACTGCCTGTTTCATGTGCTCTGCACCATCCACCTTCTCGTGCCCCTCTCTTCAACTTTCCTGAGAATCGAAATCCTCCAATACTTTAAACCTGTCCCCGTGGATTTTGTCCAGATGCTCTTCTCCCCAATAACATAAATGGTCCAGGGCAGGCTTGAGTCCCCATCCGTAGTCCGTCAACTCATATTCCACTTTGGGAGGCACCTCCGAATATACCTTGCGCTGTACGATCTCATCCTTTTCAAGTCCTCTGAGCTGCGTTGTCAGCATCTTCTGCGTAATGTCCGGTATTAACCGCCGAAGCTCCGACGTGCGTTTACGTCCGGTCATTAAATGATAAATAATCAAAGGCTTCCACTTCCCACCCATTACTTCCAAGGCCGCTTCCACGCCTACTTTATATTTTTTTGGAGCACTCGTTTCTCCATGTTCTGTCATTTTTGAACCCCTCCATAAATAGGCTATATCAAGGTGAAGCATCATCTTTTTTCTGCTATTTTTTCCATTATTCAAGTCTATTTCAAGGCATTCATTTAGGGTACTTTGATGTTCCTATGGCACTTCATTCTTCCTATAGAACATCAAAGTGCGTACTTCCAGATGTTTTCATACCTGTTTATAATAGCATCAGCCATTGATTTATGGCTACAAGACTGCAATCCAGAAAGGTAGTGAAAGATAAGATGAACGTACTCATTGTAGTATCCCACCCAAGAAAAGACTCCTTGACCTTTCAGGTAGCTCAACGTTTTGCACAGGGTCTTACCGATGCCGGTCACGGTTATGAGATATTGGATTTGCATGGGATTGGTTTCGACCCGATTCTCCGAGAGATGGATGAACCAGACTATACCCAAGAAAATCAGGTGTTCTCGCCTGAGGTTGAAACCGAGATGAAGCGATTGAAGAAACACGATGCTGTGGCTTTTGTGTTTCCTCTCTGGTGGTGGCATCTGCCAGCCATGTTGAAAGGTTATGTGGATCGTGTCATGAACAACGGATTTGCCTACGGCGCGAACAAGCTCCCTCATCAGCAGATATTGTGGATCGCTCTTTCGGGTGTGACGGAAGAACAGATGCAGAAGCGCAACTATGGTCAATCGATCGCCAACCTGCTCAATGTGGGGATTGCCGATTACTGTGGGGTGTCCCAATCGAGGGTTGAGTTTATATATGAAACGTTGGAATCCAAGCCTGAGCATTATGAGGCCCTGCTGAACCATGCACATCACCTGGGACTGAATTATGCCAACGATATTCCGACTCCATAATCGTATGAGAAAAAAGGTATGACCCGAATATGAATTCTGAAGTTTTGTGGTACGTTCAATGGCGAATCACTACGCTTGAACACGGCAAAAAGGTCGCTCCGAAGAGCGACCCTGCCTGTGTGTCTTGCATTATTTTACTGTCGAGAGAAGAAACTTCTCCAGCATAGTGATATCGGTAATGCTATGGTTGCAAGCTGTGTTATCCATGCATACGTACTGGGCAATGGAAGAAAAGTTGTCCGGCGAGTGAGCCTTGGTCTTCACGTTGAAGAATCCCAGCTCCTGATGACGATGACAGAACATGCAGTACCCTTTTTTGTTCGTAGGTGTAATCCGTCCCTCAATACCGAGGAATCTGCCTTCATACGGGTACACGATGAACAAGCGACTCGTCGCGATGTCGGTCCATCTCAGATAGGTTGTATGTGCGTAATCGATGGATTCGAGATCCGGCACTTTGAGTTTCTTGGCCTTCGGAAAGAGCTTTTGGATCTGCTTTGCCGATATCTGCGGATATGGAATCAGATATGATTCAATCCGGTTCAGATAGGTCTGGAGTTCATGTGCCGTCTCATACGTCGATAACTGCTCCAGCAGTTGCTTCTGTTCCGAAGTCAACTCATCGAAGATGCCCACCGCATTCGTGCCAACCGTATAACGGACGGTTTCCAATACTTTTCGATCCACAACCGAGCGTAGCGTTTTGAGCAGGAAATCAGCTTGTTTTTGAATATAATTGAATTGATGATTCTGAATAAATGGTGTTTGCATGGCGTTCAGCCCCTTATTTTTATTAGAAGAACAAATAAGGTGCAAAGCCTGCGGGATGAAACGTTATGTTAATGTTGATTTCAGGGCAACAATCTCATTTTTGTCGCGCCCTACACAAAGTCCGCCCCTATTCAGGCTTTGCGTAAGGCTTTCTAGCGAACGAGCAATCCGGCATTATCCATATTGCCACGTCATAACCCCAAATACGATAGATATATCGAAATTATAGCAGGGCAGCATAGTGTAGGCAACGGCTTTGGAAGAGATAGCAAAGCTTTGAAATCCATCTTTACGAGTTATTTTAAACCGTTGGAGCCAAGCGATCAGACTGCAAGCTCAGTAACTTCGCTGGAGGGATGCTTTCTTGCAAATCTCCACTCATAACATCCATCGCTTCCCATTCGACGAATACAACAAAGTTCTCTGTGAGTATTGGATAATCGGACCAATTCGTCTTTTCATTAAGGGCATACGCGACTTCCTTCCACAAGCTCACGCCTTCCTCCCACCAATCTCCGTTGCTACGCCAATATATAATAAGAGTTCTAAGTTTCTGAATTAAATGTTGATCCGTAAGTTCTTGTTGATCGTTCATCGGATGATCTCCTGAATTCCAGAGCGTGTAATAATATTCTTCCTCATCATTATCATTTTCTTCTATTTGCTCTTCTCTTACTTCTTGCAAGCCAGGATGGAAAATAGGTGAATATACCGTATGCACTTCATCATGCAAGTAGATTGACATAAAACAATATTCTTTGCCTGACTGATTCTCACAGAGATCGCTAACGATTTCTTTTAAAGCTTGAATGAGTTCCTCTTTTACCTTTTCTCTGAGTACTAAAACTTCCTCAGATGGCATCCTTACGTAGATTACACCTCTGGTCCCATCTAACACTCGCAGGAGATTACCTTGCTCATCATATTCGAAATAGGTTCGAAGAAGGTGATCAAAACAAGCATTATTTTCGTATTGAGGTTGGTATATTTGAACCAGATTATTCCCCTCGTAGATGTAGTCTTCAACCTCTAATTTATCAAATCTCGGAAAATACTCCACTGACTGATGGATCAATTCATCTTGCAACAAGTACTCTTTGATGGAATCCAAAATCCCATCCACATATGTTCTAGTGGTCATTTTATTTTCTTCATAAGTAATGTAAGCATACCCATCAATTAAATCATCACAAGCCGAGACTCTAATTCTGTCATCCTTATCAAACTCATAATATGTATCCGTCTCTTCATCTGAGATATCACCAGAGATTTCACCTTGGCGGGCATACCAATACAGAGAGATGTCATAACGCTTGCTAGTGGTATATTCTCTTCTATGTATCGATGCTTCAGCCTCTTCCTTATAAAACGTATAATTCTCATTTGCCTCTTGACTAAGCTTTACATAATATTCTTTGTCGATCATGATTTTTGCTCCTCCGTGTTAAAATTCATGTCCCTTATAAGTAGCCTGTACTCTTTTTCTTGTCCATCATTCTTTCAAAAGAAAAAGAGAGAATTTCTTCTCTCTTTCCATTTTAGTAACTTAAGACAACTTAGTAAGACAACCAACCATACGTTCGATAATCATGAGGTACTGGACGATAAAATTCTTCAAGAAGCATGTTCTGTTTGAATTGTTTTCGAAAGCTTCTTTGGGTGAGTCCTCGAATGTCCTTAACCTCATTATTATAGTAATGCTTGGTTTTTCTGTGATTTCGATACTCATTTAATTTCTTGATTCTGGGGTCGAAATCTCTTTTAATTCTCTTCCATGTATCCAAGTGCTTGTCTAGCTGTTGCAATTCCCATGCTTGCATTTCATCGTTATCATTGAACAATAAGATCCCCGGCACGCACTTTAGATTTACCTAGAATCAGGTATGAGTAGTAACGTACCTAGAGGTCTACAACATATGGAGGTATCAAAACGATTAACCTCACTTTCTTTATGAATTGGTACTATCTTACAACAAATTAATAGGATTGAAAATATTTACACCAAAAAGAAGCCACCTCCCTGGCCTTCCCCAGTTCAGTGACTCCTTTTTCACAACCCTATTCTAACCCCTACATTCAACTACTCCTTAACAGCCCCAACCACGATCCCGGTTACGAAATACCGTTGCAGGAACGGATACACAAGCAGGATTGGCAGCGCGCTGATAAAGATCTGCGAAGCCCGAATGGTCCGTTGGGACAGGTTCTTCACCGCTTCTGGATCAAGCTTCGACATGTCGGCCTGCACGATGATCGTCTGCATGAAAGTCGCAAGTGGCAGCTTTTCCGCATCACGGATGTAGATAATCCCATCAAAGTATGCGTTCCAATGCCCAACCATCATGAAGAGTGAAACCGTTGCAATAACAGGTACGGAGACAGGCAGATAGATTTTGATAAACGTCTGGAAATGTCCTGCGCCATCGATAAATGCAGCTTCCTCCAGATCCTTTGGAACGGTACGGAAGAAATTCAGCAACAGAATGATGTTGAACACCGCAACCAATCCTGGCAAGATCAAAGCCAGCAATGTGTTCATCAGTCCCAGCTTCAGAATCAGGATATACCCCGGAATGAGGCCACCGCTGAACAACATCGTGATGACAAAATACCACAGATAGATGTTACGTGCACGGAACACCCGCGTCTCCTTGGAGAGCGCATAGGCTGCAATCGTATTAACGATTAACGCAAGTCCTGTACCCAGTACCGTCCGCTCCACGGATACCCATAAGGAGGAGAGGAAGTTGGTATTGGCAAATGTTTTCGCATACGCCTCCAGTGTAAATCCAATTGGCCAGAACGTTACGAGACCAGCATTTGCAGGTGCAGATGCGCTAAGTGATACCATGAGCAAGTGATACAAAGGCAGCAAGCAGAGCAGT
The DNA here is from genome assembly GCF_984798905.1 of Paenibacillus sp. SRL342. Classification (NCBI taxonomy): domain Bacteria; kingdom Bacillati; phylum Bacillota; class Bacilli; order Caryophanales; family Paenibacillaceae; genus Paenibacillus; species Paenibacillus sp. SRL342. The sequence goes on along the minus strand of NZ_OZ481790.1, from coordinate 1,761,367 downwards.
GAAAGGATGGTCAATAACACATTGTTGAATATGCTGAATATGCGGTAAGGCATCGTTTTATGGTACATTCGTTTGTCATCCTTTCTAGAAAATTCGATATCCGGCGAATCGGTAAGCCAGTCGGTACGAGATCACAATCAGGATCAGGCTGATGACCGATTTGAACAGATTCACAGCGGTAGCGAAACTGAACTGCCCACTAAGCAGACCTTCTCTATACACAAACGTATCGATAATATCTCCTTGTTGGTAAATCAACGGACTATATAAGTTAAAGATCTGGTCAAAGTTGGCGTTAAGCACATTACCCAGTGCCAAAGTTGCGATTACGATCCCAATGGGAATCAGTGCCGGGATGGTAATATACATCGTTTGCTTCCAGCGTCCTGCCCCATCTACTTCAGCTGCTTCATAAAGTGCAGGGTTAATACCAGACAGTGCCGCGAGGAAGATGATTGTGTTGAATCCAAACTCTTTCCAGACATCACTCGCAATAATCGTGAAGCGGAACCAGCTGCCATCCCCCAGGAAGAAGATCGGCTTGATGCCGAATACGGATACCAGGAACTGATTGACAATACCCGTCTGGGCCAGAATGTCGATCAGAATGCCTGATAGCGTAACCCAGGACAGAAAGTGAGGAAGATACACGAGCGTTTGAATCGTTCTTTTCAGCGCCATCTTCCGTACCTCATTAAGTAATAAGGCGAAGACAAACGGAATGATCAGATTCATGACAATCTTGGAACAGGCAAAGAACAACGTGTTCCACGTAATTTGCAGGAAATAATCATTTTCCCACATGTACCTGAAGTGTTTCAGTCCTACCCATTCGGAATTGAAAAATCCCAGTGCAGGTTTATAATCTTGAAATGCCATCAAAATCCCGGACATCGGAATGTATGAAAATATAAAGACCATAATGGCCGCCGGCAACACCATAAAGTGCAGAATCCATGGCTGTTTGTAGCGTTTTTTTCTCTTTTTATCCAGCTTGTTCCCAACGTTTGCCTGCGGGATCCGCTTACCCTCCAATTTAGCCTCCATAGCGCTTCTCCTGTTCCCAAAAAAAGTTTTTGTGTGTGATCGGGTTCTCTGATATAAATAGTATCAAGCCATTCTGAGGTCTGCTATATAACATTGTTAGGCTTGATAGTGTTTTGTTAGGGTATCATCAGAAGAGGTTGTTTACACACGAATTAGAAGGAGACTTTTCATGTATATATGGAAGCGCTTAATGCCTTTTCAAGGTAATACCAGATCCCGATTCAGTCTTTTTGCCAAAATAAACTTATTAATTGTAGTCTTGTTCATCCCCATTCTGATCATGTACACCTACTCGAATAACGTCACCTATGATGTCGTCAGCAAAGAATTGCAGATCTCCAACACAAAACAGCTCACGTTTCTGTCCAGTCAGATCGACTCCCGTATCAATCAGATGATGGATTTCAGCCTGATTCTCTCCCGAGATCCGAATGTCAGAGCCTTCAACGGCCTGAACATGTGGGATGATCGATATGACCGGATGCAGACCCGTTATGTGATTCAGGAGAAAATGACGCTTCAGACGAGCGTTACCGATATATGGCCTACCCGATATGCGGTGTATTCACAGCAGAATGAGGATGTCATCGCCAACTACAATCGAACTACCGGATATGATGAGGCGTATTTGAAAAAAAATATGAGCGGACAATGGACCTATGGGGACCAAAGTGCCGAATCACAAGATGAGATGAAATCCTTCTACTGGTTCTTTACGGACTCCCTTGCCCAACCAGGAATGCTCACTGGAAGCAATCTGGTGATTGAAGCCAGCTTCAGCTATGAGAACATTCAGAATATGCTGGATACGTATAAAGCAGGCGGACAAGGTGATCCTTTCTTATATCACAAAGGAAATGCACCCATTCTGAATCGCAGCGCGGACAAACAGTTATCCGCAGCACTCACTCAGTATCTGGATACGCACTCGCCAGAGGATACCACACAGGACGTGGTCGAACTGAACGGAAAGAAATATCTGGTTAGCTCCGTGAAGTCCACCTATCTGGATTGGCATCTGGTTGACGTCATCCCGCTGTATCAGATTTTGAAACCCATCTCGCTCAGTCAGAATCTGTTCTACACCTGTATGATTTTGCTGCTGGTGGTGGGTATCTCTGCGTCAATCCTGCTGTACCGAAATGTTCAATATCCGATCAAAAAGCTGATCAAAGGTTTACGCCGTGTAGAACAAGGGGATTATTCTGTCCGACTGTATAGCAAAAACCAGAATGAGTTCTCATTCCTGTTCCGCCGATTCAACGATATGTCCCATCAGATTCAAGATCTGATCGAAAATGTATTCCATGAGAAAATTAGAGCCAGGGAAGCTACGCTGAAGCAATTACAGGCGCAGATCAATCCGCATTTCCTATATAATTGTCTTGGTTATATCATCAACATGGCCCAAATGAAGGACGAGCAAGCCGTGGTCTCCATGGCGCATAACCTAAGTGCGTATTATCGCTACACCACCCGTATGGAACGGGAGACGTCGTCGCTACAAGAAGAGATCAAGCTGCTGATCAACTATCTGGATATCCAGAAGCTGCGTAATGGTCGCATTGAGTATCACATCGATATCCCTGAAGATATGCTTGCCCAGTCGGTGCCACGATTAATGCTTCAACCGATGGTCGAGAATTCCGTGATTCACGGTGTGGCGAAGTCCTATTCATCCGGGGAAATCCGAATTACCGGGGAGCGCTTGAATGGTTTTGGCAGAATATACATCGACGACGACGGCCCAGGCTTAAGCCCGGAACAGTACGAAGCGCTGAACTTGAAGATGCAGGAACCTTTACAAGAAGAAATGGGCTGCGGCCTTTGGAATACGCACCAACGAATCACGCACCTGTTCGGCAGTCATTCCTACCTCCTATTCGGCCCATCCCCACTTGGCGGATTCCGAACCGAAATCATCTGGGAGATACCAAAAGAGGACACAGATTCCGATAAAGGTAATACCGATACGAATTGATACGATACAAACAATAAATTGACGATTTAATTTTGAACAAGATCACGTACACGATAACGCAGAGGACAGAAAAAACCTGAAGAAGCAAAGCGTTCGCCTGAAAGCTTTCTGAAAGAAAGCTACATTGGAAGCATAAGCTATCACCAGATTTACACATTATAAAATTCATTCAATAAATCTGGGGATAACAGCGATCGGAAGGTTATTCTGTCATCGGAGTGGCAAGTGTAAATATGCCTTAGTTCAACCACCAAGGGAGACATTATAATGCAAATGATGATCGTTGACGACGAAGCACACTGGGTCGATAACCTGTCCATGACCAAGCCATGGCACACGCTGGGGATCGAACATGTGCATAAAGCATACTCGGCACACGAAGCACTACAAATGATCGACACCCATCCCATCGATATCGTGATCTCGGACATTCAGATGCCTGAAATGACAGGTATTGAACTGATCGAGCGCATCCGCATCCGGGACAAAAAAATAAAATGCATTCTGTTATCCGGGTATTCCGAATTTGATTACGCCAAAAAAGCCATCCAATTCGAAGCCGTGGACTATCTGCTGAAGCCGCCCACAGACGAGGAAATAATGGGCGCTGTTCAGAAGGCCATCGATCAATTGAACAACGAATGGGAAATTGTCAGTTCACTGACACGAACGCAGTTTACGTTGCGAGAGAATCTCCCCCATTTGCAGGGACGACTGCTCCTCGGCGCTTTACAGGGACAACGAATCTCCGCTGCCGAATGGGAGCGTAAGCTAGCCAATTACAATCTCCCCTTTCACACCGGGGATGCCGCATTAATGCTGGTTCGTTTGGAAGAAGAATTCGGACACTATGACAGCAATGATCAGACCCTGATCGAATACGCAATCATCAACATGGCTGAAGAGATTATGGGTGAGTTTATGGAAGTGTGGGGCGTCAAGGAGGAGCACGGATATCTGGTGTTTTTGCTTCAGTTGAAAGATCGGAAAGGCGATATTGGCAAAGAAACCATTCTGGAGAAGCTATCGATTCAGCTTCAATCCAAAGTAAAACAATTTCTGAAAGGCTCCCTCTCCATCGTTATCACCGAGTGGTTCACCTTTCCGGATCAGCTTTACGATCGCTTCCGTCAGGCTTCCGCCTATTTCCGGCAGATCGTTGGCGATGAACGCGAATTTGTCATGCGTGTCAGCGATGTCGAGACACCTGCGGCACAAGGTCCCTTGGATGTACTGTATACCCCGCCCACCTTTATTAGTTTGCTAGAGAGCGGACAGTGGGATGCAGCGGAAGAGAAAATACGCGCGGTCTGCGCAGAGCTGGATGAGAAATGGTCGGAATCATGGGAGCATTGCATGGAGGCTGGTTTTCTCATTACGGCTTCATTCACCAATATTGCCCACCGGAACAAGCTGACTCTGACCACTTTAATGGGGAATGATGTCGAGGGTTTACAAAGTGGGGAAGTTTTCGCTACCATCAGCAAATTGCGGAAATGGTCGCTCAGTGTGCTGGGCAAACTCAAGGAAGGCACGTCCAACGAGATCAAGGACATCCGTTCCGAGTATGTGAAGAAGATTCAGGATTTTACAGATAAGAACCTGCATCTGGATGTGTCTTTGCGTGTGCTTGCTGACCATGTCAATCTGCACCCGACCCATTTGTCCAAAATCTATAAGATCGAAACGGGCGAAGGCATCAGTGATTATATCTCGCGCCTGCGCATGGATCGGGCCTGCCACAAGCTGGTCACGACCACCAAAAAAGTGTACGAAATCAGCATGGAGATTGGCTATATGGACCCAGCTTATTTTATCAAAGTGTTTAAGCGCCAGTTTGGCGTTACACCGCAAGAGTATCGCGACCAGCATAAATAACATGACTGAAAACCGATCTTTTGGAACATTCACTAATAGAGTCCTATCAAAACTAAAAAACTCATATAGATGCACTCCCGCACAAATTGGTACAGTTACACTGTAAAGATCATACACCGTAGGGGGATTGAACAATGATCAAATTCAAAAAAACATGGTGGTCACTGCTCATGGTTATCGCGCTCATTACGATCACTGCGTGCGGCAGTGGCGAGACAGCCAGTGACAATGGTACCAATAATACGCCGGGAACTGTCGGCTCAGCTGAAGCAGAAGCTGCTTTTGCTAAAGGAAAATATGATCCACCCATCGAGTTCAGTTCGGTATTAATGCCGAAGAAATACGTGCAAGGAGATACCAAAGAAAATAACGTGCACGATCGCTGGATGCTGGAAACGCTGGGTATGAAGCATAAAGATACCTGGTATCCGGCCAATGACGATCAATACAGACAAAAGCTGCAACTGGCTATCGCCTCTGGCGAAAAGCTGCCTGATTTTGTATCCGTACCCACCAATGCGGTACTGACCAATCAACTGATCGACTCCGGTCAATTCATCGCCATCGATGAGTTGTTTGACAAGTACGCGAGTCAGACCTTGAAAGATCACGCAGCAGCACATCCTGAACTGTGGTATCCGTTCACCAAGGACGGCAAGAAATACAACATGCCGATCATGGAGTACACCGATAACGACGATACACTGCTCTGGCTCCGCGAGGACTGGATGGAGAAGCTGAACCTGGAAGCTCCAAAAACCATTGCAGACCTTGAGAACATCATGGACAAATTCAAAAACGAGAATCCGGACGGTCTGTCTCCAGACAAAGTATTCCCGCTGGCGATCTCGCTGAAAAATAACACCAACACCTGGATGGGTCAGCTCGACTGGTTGTTCGGTGCATACGGCACAATCGAGGAGCAATGGAACAAAGACGCAAACGGCAACCTCGAGTACGGATCCGTTAACCCGGGTGCCAAACAAGCCCTTGCCAAGCTGGCTGAATGGATGGATAAAGGTTATATCCACGCTGACTCCGCTCTGTGGGACGAAGGCAAATCCGCTGAAAGCTGGACAGCTGGCAAAGCGGGCATTCTGCCTGGCGCCAACTGGGTACCGGACTGGCCTGCACCTGACCTGCTGAAGAACGTACCTGGCTCAAAGTATAAAGCTTACCCTGTTCCAGCTGGCCCAGACGGCAAGATCGGTACGAAGTGGCAGAACTCTGGTGTCAACGCAAGTATCATGATTAACAAGGATGCGAAGCATCCAGAAGCCATCTTCCTGTACTACAACTACTTGCTCGATAACCTGGCTAACCCGAAAGCGGGCAGTGAGTATGAATACGGCTTCGCCAAAGGTTACGACTGGGATATCATTGACGGACAACCGACCAGTGACAAAGAGAAGATTAAAGACTTCTCCAACGAATTCCCGTTCCTGACCGGCCCAGCACGTATCCCGGATCTGTACATGAAAACACTCGTGAAGCTGGCCAACGGCGAGAAGCCTGAAACACCTTACGAGAAACAAATGGCCGAATTCCGCAAACCGGAAAACTGGTATGCAGGTAAAGTCGTTATGTCCCAGATCGACGTCCGTAAACAAAACTATTTCACTGGTGCTGCAACACCAACCATGGTATCCAAATGGAACCTGCTCCGCCAGTCCGAGATGGAAACCTTCAACAAAATCATCTACGGCAATCTGCCAATTGATGCCTTTGACCAATTCGTCGCCAACTGGAAATCCAATGGCGGAGATCAGATCACGCAAGAAGTGAATGATTGGTTTAAATCGGTAAGTGCGAAGTAAGAATTAAAGAAGTAACAAGGGCCACAATAAAAGAATAAAAAACAAGCCGAAGCGTGCATTGCCATCGCTTCGGCTTGTTTTTCTATATCTAGTTAACCCAGCACTTTAAAATACAGGAACTTCAACAGAATCTGTACCCATAACTCTTTTCCCATTTTTTTCTTCTGATCCGACCTCAATACCAATTTTTAATGAATTAGAGGGGGACTCACCCTTTTGATCTGGACTTAATTCGATCACAATCGTTCCAGTACCCCCGCCATTCGCTATGTAATTTCGCTCTCTCCCAATTTCAATCATCGTGCACCATGAAGAGTCATCAGAAGAATTCATCCAGGTGGATACATACTCAGCAGGCTTTAACTTCGATTGATGTTCAGGATAACTGCTGGTGATGCTGGAGACACTCCATTGATCAGGGATATAAAATGCAACACCACCCCAGTCAGCAGGGTCAATCTCTACATGTGCTACTATCTTGATATGATCAATATGCTCCTTCTCACCCTCAACGAATATCGACCCTGCTGTCATAGTCTTTAAATTCGTTGATTTGGCATCCAGATCAAAGCTTTTGACGTGAATAATATTGCCGTTAACCACTGGCTCATTGGCTTCATTTTTATTGGTATTTAAAAAAAGCAGAATAAACACAATCAAAATAAACATAAAAAGCAGGATTAAGTATTTAGATTTTTTTTTCATATAACCATACCTCACTTCTGCCTTTGTTTGTTTAAGCTTAACACATCATTAACGCCCTCCTTTCCTTATCAGCTCCTCCCAAGCCTTCGCAGAATTAAATTCGTGGTGTACAGGTGCATACATGTTTAACGTCACAATCTGCATGAAAGTAATAATTTAAAATTTAGAATTTGGAAAAGTATAGCATTAAAAACTGGAGCGGAAGCGCTAGATTCACGCTTCCGCTCCAGTTTTTAAGTTAAGATCTAGGCAGCTTCCCCCTGACTTATGGGTTCGCCTTAGTGGATCAATCCTCTGTATCGGTCTCCTCTGGCATCGATTGACCTAACAAGGATACTGTGAGCTGAATGCCATCTCGTAGTCCCTGCATATACAACCGCTCATTTTCTATGCCCCTGCTGACAATATAACGATTCTCCCACTCGATATATTCAGGTGTCTGACTGACATCATTACCTGCAAACAAAACTTCAAATGCTTCGTCTGTTCCCCCACGTACTCGACTCAGTTCAGGATCATGTTCAATCCGGGCAGTCACCTCATCCAGCCTTGCTTGAATCGCTCGTTGCATCCACGGTGGAAAATCCATTGCTTCTCCTCCCCTATATGTACCGTACTCATCACCGTACCACTCGACTATGCTTCGCCCTCATTTCACTAACTCGTGCCACCAGTTCGTCCACCCTCCGGCTCTGTTCCTGAACCTCAGGGTTCTCCCACAACGGAATCGCTTGCTTCAAGGATGCCTCACCAAGCTGATTAAGCTTGCGCCGTTCCTCTTCCAATAAGTCAAGCAACCGGCTCATATATCCACCTCTCTGATGGGTCTAAACTGCGCCATGTCTTGTTAATGCTAGACGTGAGCAGTCAATTTTAATGCGAATATCGGTTTATTTTATTTTAATTCGATATCCGCATTAAAACAACCATTATTTCTCATACAATGTGGTTGAAATGAGGGGGGGAGACATAATGAAGCATAGACAAGAACCACCTGGCGACAAAAACATCATAGGCTCCAGAGTCGTAGCTATTCGTAAAAGTAAAGGTATTAAACAACGAGAATTCCTCGCCAGACTGCAAACATTGGGTTTGGATATCAGTCAAACGAGTCTCTCACGTCTGGAGGGTCAATATCGTCTTGTTCAAGACTATGAAGTGGTGATGATTGCGAACGCCTTGGAGATTTCAGTGGGTTATTTGCTCGGAGAAGAAACAAAGTAAGAAAGATTGTTATAAAACTTCATCATCTTTTACTATAACAATATATCATTCCCTTCATAATAATAGCCTTAGAAAGGGTAAGTCCGGCAAAGCTTCATACAGTTGGGATGGTGTTGAGGTGCCGAAACTCATATTTAAATCATCCATTTTGAGTTGTCATCCCAACAGATGGCTTTTCTTGCAGTAATCAGCACAAATTAACAAAGAATGGTCAATTTATACATAACGTTTTTTTGTTTTAGGATTAACGAAGTTTTCAAGCCTAGATAGTTTCTCTGCCACATCTATATCGAAAATTGAACAGATTGATCGGTAGTCTCCTTCTATACTATTCGTATATAGCTTTCCTTGTTCATCACAGAATATATATCCAGTAACTCTATCACTATATTTAAATTTTTCGATATTAAATTTGTTATTCTCCTTATCTAAAAAAGTCAATACACTGTCAAACTCATCTTTATTGATTTCAAACACATCTTTATTCTTTCTTGCAACGGATAAAGGAAAAAACTGATATATACTCCAACTGTCTATATTGTCATACTGCATTAAATATCTATATAAATCTTGAATAGCCCCTTTGTTTTGATTTGTGAGTATGGTATTTATTTTAATTCTAGTTTTTAATTCATTTAATGTTCCTAGAACCGTATCTATTTTAGTAAATAAATTCTTTGATTTCCTCATGGAATTATGAACTTCACCAATCCCGTCTAAGGAAATCCCAATTAAATCGACATACTTTTCAATAAATGCAAAATCACCTTTAGTTATTGAAATACCATTTGTATCCACTTGGGTAAATAACCCTCTTTCCTTTGCTAGTATACATGAATTTCTAAAACTTCTTTTACTAAAAGAATCACCACCACCGAAAGTGATGACGTTGAACTCCAATGATATTGCTCTTTTTACAACCTCATATGTTTTGTCTTCTATTTTTTGATGGTGGAAATTCACATAACAAAAATCACAAGTTAAATTACAACTTTGGTTGTAAGTGAGAATTATTCTTTTCATTTTTCACAACCTTCTCAAATGATTTGGAATTTTTCCAACAATTATCAAAGTGACTTTTTAATATATTGTAATTTCGGTTATTACGTTCGAATTCCAGAGCAATGAAATTATTTTCAATACGATCTGATGTTTTACCCAAATGGTAAGGATCATAGATCATATACTTATCCGTAAAAAATATTGAACAATAGACTTCGTCAGTAAACTTAATTTCCACATTTTCATATTTATCATTCAGTGTTATAAGACTCTCAATATCTAACTTTCGATCAACTCCATCAGCATTATTCAAATTATTTCTAACTTGTTTATTTTTACTATGAGGATCAAACAGCAAAACCTTAAAAAATACTCCTTTATTTAAACTTTCCTTTATATTCTTCCAATGTCTATCTGTAGAAATATCCAAATATGATTTCCCTGTTTCAGCAAGTAAAAACAATTCATTCGCCTCATCAATTGCTTTAGCTATTTCAGAATTCCTCTTATTTTTAGATTCATAATTGTCCATAAAGTAATGATTTGTAATACCATATCTCTCAATTTCTTTATTTTTTTCATCTCTAGCATTTGCTGACTTAATTATCGGATTGTACTCTTTGTTTTTTACAAAAATCTCAAGTAAAATGATTACAATTGATGTTATTAATACTCCCCAATAATAATTTTTGCTTAATAGATAGTTAATAATGACTACGGATAGTCCAAATAGAATTATTTCCAAAGCCTTGTTATATTTATAGAGTTTGCTCATAATTAAACCTCACTTTTTTTGTTTAACAAATTGTGGGACCAGTGTATTCTGCGTGATCGGCTGCTATAAATTCCCCAAACCTCCTTCAATGTTGGCCCCAGGGCGAATGCTTAATCCATCAGTTTGTTATTAAGCGGAGTATATTTACTCTATATCATTCTTTCTTTTATTTTGTCGCTTTAATTAATCTTGATGATCTCTTTCCAATTGTATTTATCATAGATTCCATTAGTGTTTAATAACTCATTTAGACATTCTTCTTTTTTTTCTGGGTTTTTCAAGCAATCAATATACAAACACAGCAATTGCAGACCTGAAATTAAACAATGATCCCGCTTCTCAGAGTAAGTGATCATTTGACTTGGAAAATCATCTTCTACTCGTTTATCCAATACTACATCTTTAAATGCATTAACTACTAATATTCCTTTGGGCATTAGATCATGGGATTCGAAGTATGTACTTACCCATTTTTCCAATTGTGCAGCATGTTTTTCAGCGGCGCTTTTAGAAACGCCTTTTACCTCTACTACTGAAACTTTATCTTTCCATGAAATAATTAAATCATCTCTGCCTGGTAAGCCTTCTTCCACATTAAATCCCAATTCTTCAAATACTTTAGCAACCTGAATTTCAAGAGCTTTGCCTGAACCTGTAAATAAAATTTTATAGCCTTCAATCATGTATATTTCTTCTTTTTGCTGATTTATCTTCTCAAGAATTGAAGCTAGTTCTTTCTCTAATACATCAAGTTTTTTGTTTTTCTCTGTTTCATCAGGTAATATAAATTCTTTGCTCCATGAAGGCTGCACGAAGTCTCCTGTGCTTCGCTTCAACTCATCTACAAGGACAATAACAGAATCAATAAACCCCTTTTGTAAGTCTTCATCATCGTCATTAGCAAACGTTGGTATAAATAATAGATTCCCATTTTCAATCTTTAAGTAAGATCCTACTGCTCTATCAGTACCTTTAACAAAATACAAGGGAGAACCTGTAGTTTGATTAAAATATGCTTCATATTGAAAATGCTTTTTATTTGTTGTGAAAAAGGATTTAAATGGCTCAGAAGCTCTACAATCTATATTTGAACCTTTAGCCTCTGTAACGTTTAACTTTTGAGGTAGAATAGATAAAAGATCTATTTGATTAACTATATTAGTTGTAACTCTATTCTTTCCAGTACCAGAAAACTGTTTCTCACCTGTATGATAATAACTAATTTGATTCGGCGCCATAAACACTATGACAGTTCGACCTAATTTAAAAAGTTCTTTTATTTCGTTTTTTCTTCTCTTAATATCGTATTGAATAGTAGTTGAATCTTTTTCGGAAAGATTTTTAATTCCCCTGTATGTACTGCTTGTTCTATCGGCTTCGTAACTTGACAAGGTAAAATTCGGATCCCATATTATTACATCATAATCTAAAAAAGTAATTGAAGAGCCAAACTCATCTGTAGAAACGTTTCCATGCTCAAAATAACAATCAACTGCTAATATATTCATTCAAATCCTCCTTGGATAATATTTTGCCTAACGTTCCTGAATTCACGGACCCCAAAGGTTTTTTTGCTGAAATGTCTCCTCGGAATCCAAGGTTACGAAGGAGTCACTACTTATATATTATGTTAAGCGATGTTTATTCCTCATGATTCAAACTTCAGAAAATCTCTTAATTCATTGATAGTATTAATATTCCATAGTTTATAATTCTTTGAACACTCTAATAATTTCTCTGTTTTAAATCTATAATTAAAGAAAACAATAACCATTGCATATATTTTTTTCGATTTACCAATTCTAGTCCTAATAATAATTTGTTCATAAAAACCTGCATATTTAAGAAAGTACAAAAGAGGAATATGCAAAACTATACCTATAATGTCGATAAACATCTTTATCCAAAAGTCTACTTCCAATGCATCATTTAGATGCAATATCAAGCCTATCAATGCAGTACATATAAATATAAATCCGAAAATCATTAATATGTTATTTAATAACTTTCTAGTTTGTACATATTGTTCTTCTCTTTCAGTTACAGCTAAAATCCCAGCAATTAACGCTAAAATAGGTACTACTACTAGTTCTGAAACGAGTGATAGAGTATATTCATTAATAACAAATAGGGGAACTATACTTAACTTAAAAGTATCTTTAAATATCTTATTTATATTTATTTCTTTATACTTTGAAGAAACACGAAAAACCAAAGGATATAATGCAGTGAAAATCCAAACTACATAGTCTTTAACCACTCCTACTTCAAGTATTCTAAAGAAGAACATTATGCAAAAAATAAATAGTATATATATATTTGTGAGAATAAAAATAGGGTGCCTAAACAAGCCAAAAAAAGATTTAAAAATTTGAGGTATTGATGCCCTAACACCCTTCATAGACAAAACATAAATTACGAATATTCCAATCCAAATTAATATTGCTTGTTCTCTAGGATTCAACAAATTTTACTTACCTCATACTTAGTTAGATTTTATGTTTCGCTTAACGTTTCTGTATCTACGAACCCAAAAGGCTTAAAGGAGCGTACTGACTGGGTGACTCCGCAACTTAGCCCTGTAGGACTCTCTGCCTGAATCCGCTTCTCTGAAAATCTTCGGGTAGACCAAGGAGCGAAAGTGACGCAGCGTAGATACAATGTTATACGAAGGACTTTTCATCATTGAATTCACTTGAAATAAATGTCTTTTATATATCCTCCAATAAATCCAGCAACAATAGCTGTAAATGCAATCTTCGAAAGATCCCACCAAAAACTAATAGTTTTTTGCTTCTTTTCTCTTAGTAAACGTTCAATTTGGATATTCATAATCCTCTTTGATTCTTTTTTTAAATGTTCTTGTTTCAAGTAAGTTGGTTCATAACTTGTACTTTTGGTCGCTTCATCTATTAACAATATACTTTGATTTTCTATTATTATATTTATTTGCTTTTTTAGCACTATGATTTCTGCCTTTTTAAGTAGTTTTAACTTACTGAATTCCTCAATATTATTAATAATCTGATTGTTTAGTTCCATGAATCCAGAAGTAATGATATTATCACTTGCAAATGATGCTGTAAGCATATTCCTTTTATTCAATTCACTAATTGTTTCCCCTATTGCATCTCTGATTTTATATTCAATAATCATTTCTAAATCTTCTACTAATTTAGTAAACTTCATCGACTTCTCCCATACTTATATTTATTCAAAAGTCTTTGTCTAACGTTTGGCATTCCTGACGTTCAAGCAGCTTAAGTGGCCGAAGGGAACTGGTCGTCATACTTAGCTGCTTGAATGTATCGCCTGAATAATCTTTCCTTGGAAATCCTTCTTAGCGATTAAGGGCGAATGCCCGCAGTAGGAATGCTTTCTTATATGATGTCATGACTCTTCCCCGAAATACATTCATTCTTGAGCTAGAGACTCATCTCCTTAGTTTTTGATTCTTTAGATAGTAATCGTAATCATCAATCAAGTCTTGTATCCGTTCAGGTATTGGTGTACCAATAAATAAATTCTTTATTTCATTCACCGAAGGAAAATGACTTGAAGAATAATCTCTTAGTTCAGATAGCTTTCTTCTATGCTCATCGGACAAAAGTTGTTCTTTATGTACTTCATCAGCAATACGTGAGATATGATCCCATGTATGATATCTATGAAAGTTACTCATAGCGTCCTCAAGTTCTGAATCAGTAATTAATAACTTATCAGAAATGATTTTTAGTTCATCTTTAAATCTGTGTTTTCTATGAGGATCCATGCCACCAAGACGTCCGGAATAAGTTAGATTGGTGACTACTGTAATAATTAATGGTGTGGCCAATTCTTTTAAATTCTCTATCGTAGCATATGCGTCTTCCACTGCTTTTTTCATTTCAGCTTCAAATCCAGCTCCTTTAAATCGCTGGATCTTATCAATATTCATAAAAGCTACAGCTACAGCACCGGATAAAATTGCAAGTCCCATTTCTGTTGATTTTCCAACATAACCAAAATATAGTCCTGGCCCAATAATAATTAGAATTGAAATTATGTTTTTAATATTCAAACTTCAAAGCACCTACCCTCTTAATTTAATGTCATGATTTTATATAGAACGGGTCGACAGACTTAGCCGATTGAATGTGTCGCCTGATTTACCATTCTATGTTTTGAAATGATCTTAAAATCAAATAATGAATCCATTGTTCCTTCATCACCCCTGTTTCAACAATTTTGTGATTGAGGCAATTTCTTATAACGTTCCTGTATTCACGACCTCGGCGAATGCCGAGGTGTCTAGCTGCCTTTACTCCCTCGAAATCCTTCATGTCAAACCAAGAGCGAATGCTCACAGCGTGAATATTATGTTAGGTGATTTCTGGCTCTTCAGTGGTACACCTAATGGTTTCTTAATGTTATTCTTGTTTCATACTTACAAATAGATCTCTAAGTGCTTTTGGCACTAATTTCACACTTAAATTGTTTAGTAATTTATATTTGATAATTAAAGTATGAAATTTTGAACCTTCATCTGTAAGTGAGTTATAAAACAACAAAAGTAATTCATCAGTTGAAAGTTGTGCTCGGATGATTCTTATATATTTTTTTCTTTCCTCAAATTCACTGTTATTGTCGTTTTCAAGTTCAGCACTTTCATCTATCAACTTAATAATGTGATATAGATTTCTGAAATAATGACCTAACTCACTTTGATTCTCTTGATAAATATTATTATATTTTTGTTTCAACGACCTCAGATCCAACGTATCTGACCATTCATATGAAACTAACGGCCGTGCAATATTAGATATGTATGCTCTACCCCGTATTATTTTGGATGTATACTGAGTTTCTGTATAGCTTTTACTATTTGATTCTATCTCAGTATGTTCAATACTATTAACAATACTGTGATGTAATGAGACCATATGAAAGAAAGTATTTTCAAACCGCTGTCTCGCTAACGTTTTGTTTTGTTCTTTAAACTCTTTCCTTGTTAAATTCATTTCCTCACGTGTTGCTTGAAGTTCTTCCTTTTGAGCAAGAAAGGCTGCTAATAAAATGATAAAACTAGCAAGAGTAATAATTGGCGTCGATGTTCCACCAATCCAATCACCAACAGGACCAAATTCCTTATATGTTTCATATCCATCTTTGTCTTTAAAGACCCAGCCAATGAAAATAGGATTAATGAATCCCCACACACCAATAATAGAAGCTACGATTATGAGAAGCTGATAAAGTTTATATTTTCTCTTTTCTTCCATGCTTAATTCTCCTTAATTTTTTTATTTTTTGTCAGATTTCACCTAACATCTAATCTATGTACTTCGTAAATACAACACATTCTGCCCGATATCTGAACTACGTATATGATAACCTATGCGGTGATATTTGCGAAGAAAAATTTGGTGAAAAAAGGAGATATATTAGGATACTCAATCTCCCATGTCCATACGATCCAGTGGGCTTTGAATACGTTGAATATTTTTTGTACTAACATGTGTATATCGCTGAGTTGTTCGTGCACTCGTATGACCGAATAATAGCTCCTGAAAGTATCGTAGATCTATCCCGTTTTCCAGCAACTGAGTGGCGAAGGAGTGTCTCAACGCATGGCCCGGAAAAATAGGTCAGAAACAATACGGTCTTATGTTTAGGGTTGGTTACCTTACTAGCATTTCATTCGGAATGAAACAATCCACTTAAAGATAACGGAAAATGCTGATAGAATATAACGGATGATAAGGTTGTTCAATGCAACGATACTGTTAGTAGTACAACATAAGGATGGGGTTTATTTGAATAACAAGAAGTTAATACTTAGCGTCGTCACACTTTGTATTCTACTCATATTGGGTTTTCTCAGGTGGGACAATCTTGAATCCAGCGCAGACCTTCAATATAAGTATGATAGATGGGCAGGTCAGAAATGGGTAGAATTCTATCCGCCGCTAGCTGCTTCTTCCAACAGCATGGAGTTTCCACTTATATATATGGATGAGATACATCCGAGTGATATAAATAAATATTTAGGAAAACAAGCTCTCTCTGGAGAGTTAGTGAATAAGTGGATTGAAAGAACAAAATTAACGGATGGATATATAGGTCTATTATTATTGAATATTCTAGTGGTCATTTACAGTTACATTAAATTATTTATTTTGAGAGACAAAAAATAGGATGATCTTGATCCCCTTCAATATGCCGAGGCACAAGTTGCCAAAGGGCGTATAAAACAAAGGCAGCAGTCCCACATAAGGAATTGCTGCCTTTACTCTTTATAATTTTCCCCACTTATAATTTCACTTATATATAGGAGTCATCCACGAGCCTGTGTAATACATGGAATATCTATATTCAGCGTTTAATCTTCTAAACATACAAATTCCATCCCACAATAAAAGCAGCCAAGATGAACGCCGAGATGCCAGACATGATGTACATCACCTTTTGCTTTTTACTGTAACTACTCTTTCGCAGTTTGTAAATAAGCAAGCCCAGATACGCCACTGCTAGAACCACATAAAGAAGGTTAAACATTAGATTCATGCGTAACGACGAATAAGCGGGATAATTCGGAAACCTCAACTTCGTTTGTATGATGAAAAGATTAAGAAGGAGTGCCACACCTGCAAAGTTAATTGCAAGATGGTATTTATTAAAATTGGTAGTAGGATTTCCTCGTTTATGTAGTTTGTTAAGAAGCCTCCGGATCACATAGCCGATCAAAGCACATAAACTGAAAATGGCGGCAAGCACAGCAGGAATAAAAGATATCTTAATCAAGTTTACCTTTACATTCGATATTGGCAAGTAATCAATGTAAGGAGTAAAGGAAATTTTATCAACAACCCCATTATGCTCGACAACATGATAAGAACTACTTAATTCAGCTTTGGTGAATTTCCTTATATCAAGAGCTGTAAATAAATTAGTAAATCTAGATGTTGCCCGTCGTGCGGATTGAAAATATCCTACCCCCTCCGAAGTAACTATATTAGAATTGGCGTTATCACCGAAAATCTCTTTAATAAGCCCATAACCATAAATTTCTTCAAAAGACTGGTTTGTCATGACCACCACCCCAAATTTAGATTCGGGATCAAAGACAACTTTGCTGGAGAATGCTTTCAAATTCCCCTCGTGCAGCAATGTAGGCACCCAGTATTCCATCTCAATGAACCCATGCGCAAATCGCGGAGTAGAAGTCCCGTCATAATATAGACTTGTTGACAACATTTCGTTCAACGTATCCCTGTTCTTAAATAATACATTGCTATCATCTACAGGCATCAACGCTGCAAGGAATTTGCCTAAATCTTCTGCTGTCCCAATCGCTGCCCCGGCAGGATAAAAGGTGACGTATCCTCTGTTCTGAGGGATCAGTTTCAAATCTTTTGTATACCCTTCAATCTCATTTCTTCTTTGTACTAGGTCTGGATGATCTTGCCCCGTTGGATGAATCGAGGTGTCGTTCATATAAAGTGGTTCGAAAATATGTTGATTGACATACTCATAAAAAGGTTGGCCACTTATCTCTTCTACGATGTAACCGGCTAGACCAACGCCGTAGTTGGAATAACCGACGACGCTATTCGGTTTATAGATCTGTTTCGGCTCATTTCTACGCAGCGTTTCTCCTAATTCTAACGTTTCATCCTCGGAGTAATAAAACACCTCGGCCGCTGTTTGATCTTCCCAACCCACATTGTGATGCATCAGGTTCATTAGGGTAATTGGATCATCATATTTCAGCTTTTTGAAAAATCCATCGGGCAGATATTCTTGGATATCCGTATCCAAATCAAGCTTTCCTTGTTCGACAAGCTGCATCACACTCGTATAGACCAACAGTTTCGAGATTGAAGCCCATTCAAAAACAGTAGAGGTATCCGCCTTCCGCTGATTCTCAATATCTGCGTAACCATATGCCTTATTCACAATGGTTTCACCATCTTTGATAGCCACAACCGAAACGGCAGCGGTATACTTCTCATACGAGGCTACATAAGCATCAATCGTTTCCTCTAACTTGGATAAAGGAATCCTGGATGGTGTAGTCTCAACCTGTTCCTCTTCAGCATGGGCAGGTACCGCTATTGCCATAATGATAAATATGAATGACAGAACACAAGCAATTACTTTGTTTACCGTGTGATGTCTACAATTCATCTGCATTTCTTCTCTCCTTTTATTTTAAATGTTAATTACATTCTCTTGTTTTCACGTATGCGCTCTCAAAAAGAGTCCACACGAATCTAAATTATTTCTCCAATGCAATTACACTCCATTCAGGAGAGAGGCCAAAGTATTTCACCTTTCCAATTAACGATGTTTATTTCTTTATCTTTTAAGAGGCACCAATCAATGATTTCACCTATCAACTTTGGCGTGATGATCTCATCGCTCCATTTCGGTGTGAGTACTCTTCTGTATCCTATATATTCTGTTGTCCAGCCTTCGAATTCTTCTCCGGTGATGACTATAAATGGGGTCTTGTTCTTAATACTGTGTTGTCCCACTTCATAAGTGACGATTAACTTTTTATCCTCAGAAACGATATGTAATTTGATTATCCCTTCATCGTCTATATCCGGTTCAACATACCAATAAAATAATCTATTGGAGCGAACGATTTTACGTTTATATTTTTTTCTTACGCCCATAACTCACCTCGCATATTTCTTTTTCCTTGGTTCGCAGTATTTGTTCAGTTCCAAGACACAGCTAGAGTAGCTTTGAGATCTGATATCAAAAGCCACACTAAGATTAAGGAGTAGTACTCTTGTAAAAATCAATTACTCTATCAAAGATCTCGCTCTCGCGTTTTTTTATGTCCGGTAATGTCTCGCTATGCTTTACAATATGATGTATATTATCTGCTACAGTCTCTGCTTTATGAATCCCTACATATCCTGGTACCAGTTCTTTAAGGTAATGGAAGTATCTCATTTGAGGTTCAATCATGCGTAGATGTTTATCAAAATTTCTTCTGGATCTTGTCTGATCCATCTCCTTTCGCTTGCGCAATCCATCTTCTTCTGCCCAGAATAGTACATAAGCATCCGGTAATGATATTTCATTCTCCAATAACTTCTCTCTAAAAAAGTTCGCTGTCTCATCTAAAGATAGGTGCTCAGAACCATATATCCAGCTGTACCAAATCTTAAATACATCGCCATCCAAAATCACATACTCATGTTGTTGATTCTTCTCATATGCTATATGCCATCTATCGATTTGTCTCTCCAGTAACCACATCATAAGTTCCTTACCTTCAAGTTGAGGAGATTCAAAAAGGAACCCTGTTTCTGGAACAATAAATGCATCTTATTGTGTAGCGAACTGCTGACAAGTAGTACTTTTACCTACAGAACTGGCACCTTCGAGACAAATTATCGTCATTCAATTACCTCCAGATATTACTCACAAAATGATTAATCAACCTTCACTGGCTCTTAAGCGATCATGTTGAATTACATATTAGACTATGCATTGTAGATTTCTTTGATCTTCAGCCATGTTTCATACCAAAATGTTTTTCGTTTAAGAGGTTTAATCACCTTAATCTCGACTTCTTTTCGTTTCAAATAAACCGTGCCATCCACTTCGATGAGTCTATCGCCAAATGCAAATGCCATATCCTTGCAGTCTTTGTGATAGTGGTTCTCTCTAGTTTCTGACCACTCCGCTTTTTCAATAGAATGTCGTTTTCTCAATTATTTAAGATCCTCCTTTAAGGGAAACACCACTATTTACAGCAAAAAGGAAGCCTATCCCTCATCATTAACACTTTGTTATCAGATATTGATGAGCCTTAAGGTTCGTTTATTCCTACATAATGTTATCTGATGTCCATTCCTTGGAAGCGTGTCTTACAAACTTTATTTCTTATTCTAATTCTTCATTATATGGATTTGCATACAAATCAACATCAATTTCAGCATGAATCATATTAACAAATTCAATAAAATCAGAATCGAAATAAAGAGCAGGCGTTTTCCCCTCTTCTATTCTTATTACAATGAAAAATTTTATTTTTAATTGATGTTCAATCCGAATCGAATTGATCTCTTTTACTTTGTTTCTCAACATATCGACTACTTTTATTAATTGGCGATTCACATCTAATGATTCTTCATAATCCGTACCTAATGTCCATGATGTTTCTTTGATTCGATGCTTTTTGTTAATTATATCGCCTTTATAAGCCGTATTCGTAGGTTCAATTTTAAGTATTGAACTTACATAATTCGGATCGAATTCATCTCCAAACAAGCTAAAATAAGCCATTACTTCAGTTTTGTCTTTCAGGAGTTCACCTCTTTAAGAATTGATGTATGGATCCTTTAGAAATAATAATTAATCAGAAAATATATACCAAGCGAATTCCTCATTTAATCCATAAATTCTTAATATCTTCTACTATGGTTTTTGAAATATGTTTGGATGAATCCTGTGGATACAACCACACTGTTACGATAAGTGTTAAACATATCGTTAATCCTAGAATAACTCGCCCAACAACTCGAAGTCTGGTGTATTTAAGCAAATAATAAACTAAACTAGATGAGATCAGAATAATCACACCATTCATCATAAAGGTCATGGGCAAGCTTATAATCCTGCCTAATCCGGTGTTAGGATATTTTAATAAAAGTAAAATCTCTCCTTCTACAAATGGAACTGACAGTAGAACAATATAAAAAAAATGACTTTTAAATTTCCTCTCCACCACTGAACTCACCTACTCCAACTCTTTCAATACAATTCCACATAACATTCCTGTATTCACGAATCCTCTAGTTTGAAAGTACTCCTCAGAAATTTCCTTCAATATTTTATCCTCTTAATCTATAATAATTTTCTGCCGTATATATTGACCATTCCCAAAACTTATCTCCTTGACTGATAATAAATCGTTCGAACCACAACTCGAAGTTCATATTCAAGGGTCTCGACTCATGAAAATGATCTATGTGCCCCTTAACCTTTAAGTAATTATTTGAGCCTTGGTTATATGCTTTCAGATCAATTATTATATTATCTTGATATATATAGGCTATCTTTAAGTACCCATCAGTTGGTTCCTCGTACGTTGATTCTTCAATACCCTGCCACTTATATAAATATGATTCTCCACTGTATTGCGGATGGTCACATAATGAACAACCATTGGTTATCTTCAAAAAGTTAAGATAATCATTGGGAAGTTTATACCCTAACTTCCTTTGGAATTCCAATAAATCACTTTCATCTGCTGCTTCATTAAACTGACAGGTAGCTTGAGTTAAATAACCTTCATGAAGTTGTAGTTCTAGTAATTTATTATTTTCTAATCTTTTCTTTAAAGAGTCTATTGTTTTATAAATTAATTCTCCTTGAATCAACGTCCATCAATCCTTTCGGCAATTTTGTATAACGTTTGGCATTTCTGACGTTCAAGCAGCTTAAGTGACCGTAGGGAACGGGTCGTTAGACTTAGCTGTTTGAATGTATCGCTTAATAACGCGCTTGAAAATCCTTTTTAGCGATCAAGGGCGTATGCCCACAGTAGGAATGCTGTGTTATCGGATGTCATCGTATTCTTTGTATACCCTCACCTGTAGTTATCGTTAATTATCGTATCACGGTAGCTGAATACTGGTTTTTGCGATGCTTCGTTCGTTGTTGGAAAGAATAGCTATACGAATTAAACACTGGAATGGCAATAGAGGTATAATCTGCTTTCACGCATATTTCCCCCAAATATAAGCAGGAAATATTATCACATCTAATCGATTACAGTCTATAGCGAATCAATCCCTTGATTCTGTATAGTCCTAGTATCATCTTTATTTCATCCCCATCATGTCGGTCTCAGATAACTAATCTGTATACACGAATCCTTAGTCACGATAACCCCCCAATATGGTGATCAACGTTGAGGTAGGATGTTATATTGAAATAACTTTTTTTAATTCTGTTAATCTTTTATCTTGAATGCTTCACTATAGATTTTACGCAACTCAATTGAGTTATCGTGCCACTGAATGGGCTTACCATTGATAATTTGAACCAATACATCCAGACACCTATGCCATCCCGCAGCGGTATTCACTGCCCATGAATCATCGTTAAACGTATGGGTAAAGATCATTCGACATCCTTTATCTTCTTTCTGCAATGAAATGTTAATCAGATCATCAACTTCACGGAAACCAAATACATATGGCTTTTCTAACTCTGTAATGGTCCCCTCATATGTCGTTCCTTCACCATCATCGAAGGCAATCCTGCCACCAATTCTCAGATCCATCTCTCCTGTTGCGAAAGGGTACCATTGGGCGAAGGAATTAGGCTTCGTGATCACAAGGAAAACATCTTCTGGATTATGATGAAGAAATCGTTCAAACCTCAAAGCATAACGACCGTTTGACTCATGTAATGTACCATATCCATTCATCATTACATCCTCCTTCATTCATCACATATATCCATGTTCAGGTTCACCAACATCAAAACCTAATATTTTTGACGCTTCCAACTTGAACGTTTCTATCCATGAAGTCCAATCATCGTTATTCATCTGTGCATAAAATGATAATCCACTAGGCTCAACAGATGCTTCAATAAAGACATCATCCTCTTCGGTTCCAAACCAATGTGGAATTCCACTTTTATAACCAATCCACCCTGGCATCCGCTCATATACTTTAGAAACTTTAGCCCACACCTCATCAGGCATGTCATACCTTATATTTAGGTTGCAATTATGAGAGTTTATGTTGTTCATTTACATTCTCTCCTTCTACCTTAGACGTATATCAAAATTTATCCTATATATATAGGTAAAGTACCACACTTCTCCCACTACTTGATCAAGGATGTATCTCTTGTTCTTTATATACTATTTTCGTTTATAGTTTACCAAATATCTTCTCCCTTTAAGATTTCTTTCGTAGGCTGATCTACAGCTAACCAAGTAGAAATATCCTCTTCTATTTTTCTCTTCCACGCTATTAAAAAATGTACTTGGCATATCTGGTGGGAATCAATCTCTGTCATAGATACTTCAATGCCTTGATCAGAATGTAAGACAAAACTATACTTCTCAAAAGCAGAGTTCAAAGCAAGAGATTTAGGAATCATATCACCTTGGTTTCTTTTTCCCATTATCAGTGGTTCTTCTTGGGTTCCTATGTGTAAGCGGTACTGTTCATTCTCATATTCGACAGCTTCAAGATTTTCTCCCGTGTCAGATCCGTAATCTTCCCAGCCGTATACCTCTATCCACGAAGCAGAAAAGCTACACGTGCTTGTCTGATGATATGCATTGGGTTTGATTCTAAATACGGCTCCCCAGCATTCGTCTACTTCCTGAGGTGAAGAAGGATTATGGTTCAGATTACAGAGCACTAACTCGCAATCAAACGAGTCGTAGTAATATTGGTAGAGTGATCCGCCATGTTTGAGCTGAGCACAGTGACTAGGAAGATAAAATTCGCTGGAGACAGCAAGAGAAAGTTCAATTGTTCCAAGAGGCGTATCTATTGAAGGTTTTATAAGATCAGTCCCTTGAATTAAGGCTTCTTTTCCACGAAAAAGCTTCATTATATCCCTCCTTATAGTCTTTCACTTAACTTCGTGAATCAGCGGTAATGCATCGTTATACCATACATTCTTTCAACATCTCTTCAAATCACTTCACATTAGCTCTCGCCTTCGTAAGAGTTACCTTCTAATCTTGATAATTTAAAAAGTATTTATTATATAGGTTGGGCTCCATTTCTTTTATTCTAATTCCATTCTCTCCTGCATCATCTATCCCTCTTATGTAGAAAAGACACTTAAAATTTTTATCAAAGACAATACAAGAAAAGTCCCAGTCTTGGTACCTATAATGATCTAATAAATCTTTCTTCGATTTGATATATGGTATAAAACTCATCTTATTTGAATTATCGATAATTTGTATCACATTATCTAACTTTAATATTTTATTTTTAGATAAGTAGGTATCGAGATCTTCTTCATGGTAAATGTCTAAAAATAAAATAGAATTATCTTCTATTAGTAATTCATCTAAAACTTTCGTGATATTACAATTTAGAATCTTAAAGTATGGAGGCGTTTTGATAATCTGTAATGGTTCCATCAGTTCTCCCCAAAAAGTTTTATTGATAACTTGTATCTACAAACCCTCACTACCCTTAAGAGTCCAGCGACTTGCCGCAATTCAGTAAGGTAGTGCATGGTTACCTGCTGACTCCATTTCTTCGAATATCCTCTATAGACCAAGAAGTGAAAGCAACACGGCGTAGATATGTTGTTATTAAGATATTAATTTCCTTACAAGAAATACTCATAGATTATATTTCGTTTTCATTCTTTCATATAACTTATAATCCGCATTTCTATTTACAATCTCTCCAATTAACTCTTTCCATTTGTTTTCAATCCACTTAGGACTTTGTTCTTTCAGAATATCCTCGTTAAATTGACTATCGATATACTCCAAATCTTGTTTAAGCACTCCAATATCCTTAATCAGTTGATTTCTCGATTCTTTTTCTAGCGATACCTTATTCGATAAAATGTCGTCTGTGATTTCAACACTTATATACGTATACATATCTTTAAACACATTATAGATTAAATCGGTTGATGATAATTGAACTTCCTTGAAGTCGGAATTCAGAAATACAAATGATTCTTCACCAACTTTCAACCTCCTACTAGTGCCTGAACTACATATATGATAACCCATATTGTTACATTTACGAAAGGAAATTGGCGAATAAAGGAGATTTATTAGTTTACTCAACCCCTTATCCAATCGATCCAATGAGCTTTAAATACGATGAATATATGCAGGGTTTTACAGAATGCGAGTACGCAGTGGAACCTTTCATTATAGTAATAAAACAAAAAGGTCCTTTTTCATCCCATAGGGAATCCGAAGACCTTCCGATGCATTTGGAACCTATCAACTTTAAAAAAGGTAGAGCGTATCGCTTCGCCACATCATCTGAATGTCATAACTTCGTGGATTGATATTCAGGCTTTCTACATTACAACCCTGTGCCGATCTTTGTTGCTGCAGAATCTGCATACCACTGTTCGAATATCTCAGCTCAGCAAGCAGTGCTCCCTCCGGTCTCTGAAGTCCTCACGGTCAGCTTCCTCCATTCTGTGAATGTATCGTCGCAATGCTTCTTTATGCGCCTCCAATTCATCCATTCGGCTGAATGTCCCGTTCAGGAAAGATTGCATTTTGAATCCTAGCGTTGTGGCAGCATTTCCTGCCCAATCTTGCTCCAGTCTACTATGTATTGAACGCATCTTCTGCTCCTGCTGCACTAAGCGCTCCTGCAACTGCTCACATTGCTGAACGGCTCTTCTCAGATCGGATAAAGATACCGATATTCTTCCCATGTCAATTACCTCCCGTTAAGAACTGGTCTGCTTGAACGAAATCTTCGTGCTTGCGTTCAATGTACTCGGCAATCTCGCTGATGGATTCCTGATACCAACGGTTAATTCGTTCCAGTGTCGCCGTAGCTTCGTAAGCGATTGACGTGAAGGAATGGCTTTCACTTGTGGAAGTATAAGCCTCGAACATTCGGATGGAAGCTTGTGCATCATTGGAAAACCCGCTCAGACTAAGGCGCATTTCCTTGGCTGCCTGTGCCAATTCCTCCGGCGTTAGTCGGATTGTCCCACCACCTTGACCTGACTTTCCATTGGATACAGCCGCAATCAAGGGAGCCACAAACCCTCCAACGATGTTTGACAAAGCCATCCGTGATTCCTGATAAGCATTCCAGCGTGGTGAGATGTCAATTTGTTTCCCCGTGGCGCGATCGATAAGTGGACCGTCCAAGTTTCCCTGTTCATCAAACTGATACTGGTTCATCGAGTGATATCCTTTGCCTTCTTCCTTGGAAAACGAGTCCATCAATCGAACAATATTACCGACCTGAAACTTGTCTAGGTCGATATCAATTGGGAAATTGTATGTTACTAACGGGCCGCTGGGCCCCATCGGACTAATCGGCACCATGAGCTGGAATTGCAGTCTCCAGTTTTGGTACATCGCATTGGCCGAGTCAAAATCCTGGCCTTTGTAGTACGTGCTGCCAACATGTCTGTCATATTCAAAAAGTCCTCCTGCACCTACTGAATCGTTTGGCTGAACGATGTTTACCACTTTTTTATCATAGTAACCTTCGTTCACTTTCGCCAAGCTTGCATCGTCCAGCAGATTGGTTACACTCGGAGCACTGTATGTCATGGCCGACAAATCCTGTCGCGCTGCCACATATTGCGCTAAACCACCTCCAAGCGAATGTCCCGTAAGAGAGATACTTTCGTCAGGATATTTTGCTTTGACTTGTTCATAAAGTACTTCCGCCTGATGAAATTGGTTGTTCTCCCAATCGATATCGTCCTTAATGGATTGAATAAAACTTTTCTTGAAAATGTTATGATGATTAGGATCAGTTACGGCATCCTCCAGTTCTCTGGTACGTCCACCTAAAACATCGAACACATCTGTTTCGTAATCGGCCGCTCTACCAAGCCAGCTCCCATCTGGCTCCGTTCCGCGGTAACCGATGACAATCTGATTCGTCTGATTGTTGTGGAGGATGACGGAATCAAAACCCGACACTTTATTGTGGAGCTTAGCACCTTCAGGTTCAATGACCTTCCATTGTGCATAATCACCCTCCTCCGTAAGGGATGTTCCAGCAGTAACGTTTTTCTGGTAGGCTAAGTCAGATATTTCCTTATACAACTCATCGCTAATGTAATCGTTCCGCATAAGTACCTCCTGAATTGAACATTTCAATATGATTATGTAAACTAGTGATAATTCAATCTTTATAGTATATTAATACCAGTATATGAAAGTAGAGGTGTCCCTTTTGAGAAAACCTTTCTTCCTGTTTGTAATCTTAATTATCTCATCTTTCTTGCTTGGAGCATGTGCCTCCAAAGAGGAAAAGATGATTGTATCCTCCGCCGAGAAGTTCGCTGCAAATTATATTCTCGAAAAGTACGGTGAAACCGTTCGTTTTACGGAGTATAGATTCTCTCCTCCCGATTTAAGCAAGTCGTTAGGCCTCCACGGCTACATTGAAGGCGATAAGAAAAAGAAGGTATTTGTTTTCGTGAACTACGATCCTTTAAGTATTAAGACACTATCACTTCCTGAAGGTATATCCAAAAAATCAAATTCCAAATAGAGAGTTGAAGTTATTTTTAAAACGATCAATCTATATAAACAATTTGAAACTATAGGGAATATATGGATTGTATCTTTCGTCAATTACTTCTGTCAACGTTCTCAGTAACAATAAAATGAAGAAACAAATGCGATCTACATAATAGAATGACTGCATTCTTAACTATGATACATCTCTGTTTGAAGAAGTTCTCCACTAATTCGATGAACTCTGAATATACTGAAATAAGGGGAGTAATTGTATAACTCCCCCTCACCCCAACAACGCCTGCTCGATCTGACCCACAATCCCATTAACACCTATCGGCCCATAACAGCCGATCCATGTTGCAGCATCAACAGAGTGTACACACTGTTGCTCACCCCCATCCAGCATTTCCAAAACCCTCGTCTCTGTCGCAGATATCCCATCCTGCATAAGCTCATTACTCAGCAAAAAGTAGTGGCTAGCTTGTACTGCAGGTAATCTCTCAACCGAGATATGATAGGCCGTGTCGGTGGTATCTGCAACAAATAACGGAACGGGCAGACCCAGATCCCGGTACAACACAGCGCCTGTGCGATGAGCAGCAGAATGGACGCGCACGAGGGAATCGAGTGGACGAATCAATGCCACACTTTTTCCTGCCAGTACAGAGGACAATTCCTCGGACAGCAAAGCTGTTCGGCGATGATAATTCGCAATAATCTGCTTGGCCTCTGCTCGCTTGCCTGTCAGTTCACCGAATAGACTCAGGATGGTCTGCCAGTTTTCATTACGCTTGAACATGAGCACTGGAGCGATCTGGCTTAACCGTTCATGATGCTGATCATGCACCTCGGTGCAAATAATCAGATCCGGCGCAAGTCGCTCTACTGCCGGGAGATCGGGGTATTCATACGTACCAAGTAATGCTGTATGCTGGAGTCCTGCCCGGAGTGATGGAGGGAACGTTAACACGGTACTTCCTAGTCCGACACTTCCTACCGGAGACAAGCCCAGTGCAAGCAAATGATCAGCATATTGCACATCGAGGACAGCGATACGCTGTGGTATTTCGGTGACGGTGTACTCCCCGCGCATATGGCAGATGACCGGGCCTTCGGCTGATTCATAGGAAGAAGCTGTACGATTTTGCAGCAAAGCATTCGCATAGTCTGCATCTCTTCTCGAAGCGGCGGCATGCCGGTAATGTAGCGGTGGGACGCCATGATATTTTTTAAATGCTCTGCTGAAGTAATACATATCGCGATAGCCCATTTTGTCCGCAATTTCACCGATGGAGGCATCCGTGTGACATAGCATGCGTGAGGCACTTTCCATACGCAGCTGAATGACGTATTCCATCGGTCCAAGCTGCTTCTCTTGTTTGAATCGTCGTTGCAGTTGTCTTACACTACAGCCCGCCAGGGCTGCCAGCTCTTTTAGCTCCAAGTTTTGACGATAGTGCGATGTGATATAAGAAGCGACTACATCCACCATGTCGGACTCCGCTCCCCCTTGACCACGTTCATACTCCATGATCAGCTCGTAGATCATTCCTTGGAGCAAAGCGTTGGCATAAAAACGTTCCAGTCCTTCACCGCGGCGCCATTTGGCAACGATTTTCTCGGCATTTTCGATCCATTCCGCATGGGCTGCCGAGTTTTGAACAAATGACCTGCGCAGCGGATGCTTGCGATATGAAGGCACAACAAGAGAGGCTCCCTCTATGGAAGAAGCCTTGTACATAATAACAATATAATGAATGTCCTCTGATCTGGCCGTCAGCGTAAAGGATGATCCCTTCACCACATGACAGGCAAAAGAAGCTCCAATGTGGCTATCCTCGCCATTCATTGCAAGCTCCCCTTCCCCTCCATATGCCAGCAGCAGCACATTTGAAGTTAAATCCGTTTCGTGTAAAACGCTGCCTGTCTGCAAAGTACCGCTATACCCATCAAGCATCTTGATCGTTGTATCACTCCATAGACTTGTCTGTTCTTGCAGCGGCATTTTTCTCATCTCCTGACAATAGCAAAGGTAAAGTTGTTGCTGTTGTCATTTTAGTTGAGATTCTTTCTCATTGTCAATTTTCGGACATTTGAGACAATATTCGCCTGACATCTGGTAATAGAAACAGCAGGTAATCCGCTCGCTTTTGGCAACATGCACATTGTCCTTACAATCGGTGAAGCGGGTTAACGGATTCTTCCTCTCACCAAACACTTCCCCGGATGCCACCTGCGTCAGATATGAAAAGTCCTCTCGAATGATCTTACTTTCCTGCTCAGTCTCGGCTTCATCAGGAGCGAATAGTCGGCCGATACGTACCATGATATTCTCCCAGAGAATACTCATCGAAAGAGGCGCAATCGCAGCAAGCGTCTTTAACAGGGGTGTAAGCTGTCCCGCAAAAATCTCCTCGAGCACCTTTTCCCGCCACGCTGCCCTGTCTCCCGTTATTCCTTCTGCCTGAAGCCCGTTCACCGCTAGAAAAGGAAATCGTGTACCGCCCTCATGATCTGAGAGCGCCGGATGATAGAGAAAGCTGTTCTCCAGCTGAAAAGAAACATGCTGATGATGAAAAGTCATCGCGGTCACCAGCGGAGCCGTCCACAGATAACCGATTCGCTTGGCTAACATCGAAGCGGCTACCTTCATGTCAGGCGCATCGATGTACTCCTGTAACCAACTGATATACTCTCGGCATGCCGCTTCGTCATGCAACTCACTTAGAGCAATGGTACGGACACTATGTTCAGGCGGCTTACCGAGCAAGATCGAATGATCCTCCACTGTCTCTTTCCATAAGTCTGTCGAGAGATACTGGTTCATATTAATTCGATCCGAGCAGGGCTTCCGATGCCTGATCTACAATAAGATTAATCGCAAGAGGTCCGTAATATGCAATCCACAATGTTGAGTTAACGTCATACGTGCGGTTATTTTTCACAGCATCAAGAGACTGCCATACCGGATTGTTCACCATCGCCTCCGCTTCTGCCGCAAACAGTTCATCCGACAGCACAAAATAACGATCTGCCCCGATCTCAGGCACTTTTTCCATCGAGATTTCTACGGAACCATCTTCATTAATCTCCTGTACCAAAGCAGGCATCTTCAGCCCCAAGTCATTGTACATAATACCGCCAATGCGGTGCTCAATACCGTGAACACGAATTCCTTCTTTTCGTGGACGAATGATCGCCACCGTTTCATCACCCAGCTTCTCTGACAATTTTGTCTTCAGCCCGGCAATTTTGTCTTCATACGCTGTACGCACTTTCTCTGCCTCGTCCTGCTTGTCTGTAATCTGAGCTACTGTAGCTAACGTCTCCCGCCAATCTTCGTAGAAATCGAGTACGAGGGTAGGTGCAATTTTGCTTACACTTTCATACTGTTTCTCCTGGAAGTCGGTCATGATGATCAGATCGGGGTCGAGTGCAACAATCGCTTCCAAGTTAGGCTCGTCCCGTGTACCCAGAACCTGTACACCACTCGGTTGATCGCCTAAGTATTCTGGATAATCGGTGTTGCCTCCAGCGATAACACTACCTGCTGGCTTCTCGCCAACGGCTAACATTTGATCCAGAAACTTAACATCAAGCACTGCAATTTTCTGTGGTTTTTCGTTTAGAGTGATGTCACCCTTCATGCCCTTGATCGTTACGGGAAAAGCTCCGTCCGTCTGTGTTTCCGCATTCGCAGGTGTCTCCGCTGGTGTTGCCGCAGATTGCTTACTGCTATCTGTACCTGTTGCGGCACCGCAAGCCGTCAGGACTAGAATAAGGGCCAACATCAAGCCCATGAGTAATCGTGATTTATGAGCAGCATATGCCTTACTTCCGGCAACCTGCCTATTTGTTCCTTGATTCATGATGAATCCCCCTTATGTATAATACTGATAATGATTTTCATTATCGAAACATAAAGAGAGTATATACGATCTCTGTATTGCGTTACCATGTACTTTTGCGACATTTCATCCGGACTAATGCGACATCGTAATCCGCTTATCCGCCCTTTAATGTTTCAGTGATATATGCTTGCAGTCTGTAAATGTCTGAAAGAAGCTCTTCTTCTTCTGGCGTATTTCCATACTCCCCTAGCCAGCGTGGTGTGCGGATATGCCACTCGCTAGACATGTATTGCTTTTCATCCTGGTACACTAGAATGTGCTCCAAGAAATATTCTAAAGAGCCGAAGGATTGTTTATGACTATCGTTGATAATGGATTGTGTTTGTTCGATGATCGCGTGTAACATGTGTTGGATATGATCTTCTGGATTCTTAGCGTTAATTTCCATCGGTGACCTCCACCTATCTCTACAAAAAAATGAATTAGTATATTATTTAAATGAGCCTAATATTTCTAAACGTTGAATTCTGTTCTGATTAAATATTATAAATCGATGCCCAATGAGTGTTGAGACATCGATTCCTATCATCTAATTATGGAGGTGAATAATGAGTATGCGACCAAGCATGAAGTATGGCATTATTGTTGGTGCAGTTTTTATTATCGTTGTTCCTATTATCATTGGATTTTATATGTTGAACAAAGTTGTCGATCCTGACGAGACAATGGTTACGAGAACTGAAGTTTCTCCTGAGCTTATTACTATACAAGGTGGATTTGCAGACAGTATTAGCAGATATCACGGCTACTACCTCTCACATCATAACAATTCACTTTACATTCAGATTAAAGGCAGTAAACTTCCTATCGGTGGTAGTAAAGACTTCACAATTTCATTTTCTAATACTTATGGGAATGTTGATGAAATCTACTTATTAGGTCCTGGCAACGCTAAGAAAAAGATTTGGCCGCACCCCTAACTTTCATTGGAATGGATCTCATATGATCTGACGCAAACAGCCTCAGTCTCTTCTGCTTAATTTCTTAAATGCCGAGTATTCCTGATCAGACTTCATATAACTTAATATCTTATCCGCACATGCAGCTGAGCTAAGCTCTTCCGTATTCACTTCCAGATCATATTCATCATAAGAGTAGATGTAGTCGAACTGGGAATGGGCAAGTCCAATCTCGCGATCTCCCCTGCTCTGCTCTCTTCTGGTGAGTTCCTCTTTCGAGCACTGCACACCTACAAACAAAATCGGATAATCCGATAGTAAATCATAAAAACCGTTAAACCACTTGTCATTGCTGATGACCGTATCCACGATGACATTCAAACCCATCTCCGAAAACAGCTTAATGGTTGCACAGTACAACGAATTGATGGGGTCGAACAGGATATCTGTCATCACATGGTGTTCCACTTCTCTTGTTGGTTTCATATCTGGATATGTAGTGTCGATGAATTGATCATAATTATGCAGAAATTGATCTACAGATAGATGATGAAACGGAATGTCTCCCTGATTTTTCATTTCCATCGCAATGCTTGTCTTCCCCGAACTTGACGTTCCGTTCAAAAATATAATGAGTCCTCGTTCCATATCGATCACCCTTATCATTAGATTTATTTTATCTTATTTTCTTTTCGTTGTTCTCTCATTTTGGCTAATGCTCGTTTGGCCGCTAGTTTCCCATTATGCATTCCTTTTTTGGAGACTTCTACTAATTTTTCTCTAGCCGGCGTGTAACGATGGAACCCCATAATCTGGCATGCTCTCTCTTGAACATACATATCTTCATCATCTATATATTTCATCAGAGAATCCAGATGGCTTTGCGGGGTTAATGCCATAATGCAATAAATGTACTGACAACGAACATCCTCATTTAATCGTGGATCAGACTCAATTACATCGTTCAATTCATGAATACAACTTAAGTCTTCATTCATTTGATCTCTACTAAGTTCAATATCGCTGGGATAGTCTTTCTTCAATTCATCCCAATCCTGATGAGGATTTCGTTCCAGTTCACGTATGAATGAGCCTGCACTTCTATATGCTGGAGCTATATCCGTCTCCTCATGGCTGATATAACTTATCCTGTACTGGCATGCACCTTCCACATGTAAGCCTATGTAGTTCGAATGATCATCTGTCCATAAAGGAATCATATTGTGGTACACCTCTATTCCAGCCATATCATCCAATGATTCAACGATCTCGTCGCGCTGCATTAATCGGAGAAAAAACTTGTAATCCTTCTGTTTCTGAAGATGAACTTCTAACTCCTCAACGATTGTAGCAGGTAAAGTAATACCGCGTCTGTTATATAGATCAGCAAACATATTTTGTCCCCTCCACAATTCATACCATATCAATTATACAAACAATCGTAACGTTTTAACGTTTACCAATGTATAGCTTCGTTTGTGTCCAATGAAGATTATAGCCATAGCAGTATAGCTCAAAGTATGGATATAAGCAGTTTTCCGCCTCTTGCAAACCTTGATAACGGGGCCATTGCAAGTAATAGGCTACCCAATAATCGCAAGCGATGGAATAGTAGGCTTCGCTCAATATTTCGATAGCTTCATTGTAATCTTTGCGTGAGCGAAGTAGGTCACCAAGTGCATCGTAAACGACCTCGCTATCCTCTTCATCCGTGCCTTGAATCAGTCCTTGTTCTAACTTGCTAATTTCCCCTGGTGGTAGTGCAACCACTTCCTTTACACACGCCAAAGCCCCGTATGCTTTCTTAGCTACGTCTGCTAGTTCATCATCCTCCGGCACCATGGAGAACAGACTCTTCAATCTTTGAATTAGTTCTTCCCCTAGACCACGGAGCGTTTCCTCGGAAGCATCCTCATGTCCACCATTGAAATAACCCGGCACATATTCGCCAGCGAATTCCTCTGGATTCAACATCTCATAGATCAGACGTATTCTGTCCAGAAAACACTGGCTCTCTGGAATCGGCTCAAACACACGTTCAATCCCTGCTCCCGATGGCATAAACCATTGAAAAAATCCGTAGAGATGGTCTGCCTCAACCTGTTCATCATCTTCTCGCTCAATATCTTCTCCGCCCATCGATAATAAATAGCGGCCATATTCTTGTTGATCCATTCGTACCATCTCCTCGTTTGTTCCACCGCTTTACCACTTTTAGTTTGGCACAACCAATTTACAATAATTTTCAAATATGTGTATAGTAGAAATGAAGCAAAATACTTTCAATATACTAAATCTAACAGAGAGGATGAGATCATGTCTTTTTTCAAAAAGAAGGTTGTTCTAGTCTCTTTATTCGTATTGGCTATCTCTGCTGGTGCAATCGCTTACGTAAATGGTCAATCGAAACCGGACGTGCCCATTCATAAAGTCGTCAACCTTTCAGCCAACTCTTTAATATTTCATGAAATAGATAAGCTGGATGCGTTTGCTGAACTGATCGTTATTGGTTATGCAACAGAAGATTTCAGAGATCGAGAGCATGTTATTACTGCATTTGAGGATGGGACCATGCAATCCTTTCACACCAACACAAACATCAAGATTGAAAAGATATTGAAGAAACCCGAAGATTTCCCTTCAGATCAGAACGAATTGACAATCATCGAACCCGTTAGCCTGGAAGGAGACGTCAAATATACAGCTAATGACTATGTAGAATTGCAGAAGGGTGATAAAAGTGTGCTTTTCTTGATGAAAAACTCCTTTGGTAATTATGGATTAATCAATGATAACTTAGGCAAATTCAGCCTTGAAGGGATAACTCAATATAGTGTGTCTCAATCCTCCACTGCACAAGCGTTAACAGAATATGAAACTTTCCGGGACTCCGTTATGGAGAAGTACCATTTGAATTAAGGTTTTATCATACAACACTCATCCCTTTAACAGTTGTCTTAATCACCAGTAATAGCAGTCCTCTTCTATCTATTGCACTTCTTTATCTAGGCTTACGTCAAAGGATGAAGTTATCGATTTTTGTCTATAATCATTGGGTATCACTTTAATCTCCACATTTAGATGTATAGATTCAGGAAGATTCATTTCAGTTATATTCTCATGACCAATGAAGTAATGATGCTTTTCATTCAGTTCTATTAAACCTCCACCTGTTGAGCCAGAAGTTGAAATCAAATGTCCGTCACGATAAAGCTCACAAGCAATATTATATTCCTCCAAGCTGAACCCTCTCACTTCATATCCAACCTTGATTTGATTTTCCGTGTAATCAGCATTTCGTAAACTGATCTTACTGCCATCCACCATTTGAGTCTGAATTGCAATATTTGCTTCGGGCATCTCCGGTTTCCTTAATAGATAGCCTACTTTCAGGTACCATATAACTCCTAATACAACTACAGCAAGTACAATCATAACAATGAGTAACTTCTTTTCTTTGTTATCCATAATCCTAACTCCTTACATCTGAACACCCTTGAAGTTCTTTCCAAACCTGTGTTTCAAATAATACATTATCCCTGCGCGATCAACATCAGAAAATTATCTTGGATCATCCACCCCATTATCCTAGAAATACATTGTTAATTCTGGCTCGATCATAATCTAAAATCCAACCATTAAATTCTTTATAAATATCCATTAGCTCTTCTCTTGATGCTGAAATAACATCGCAACCTCTATCATCATAGATATGAAATATCGTTTTCTTACTAATATTAATGAAATACACCCTATGATAAATCATTGGCTTAATTCCAACATCATGATTACATATAGCTCTGATTAACTGATTATATTTCAAGTCCTCAACTCTACATTTAGTCCAGTACCTATACATGTTGTTCCTTGGGTCTGGGATTTCATCCGGTTCACAATCCAAACCTGAAAGTATCTCAAGTCTCAAGGCTCTAATCGGCTCTTTCTTCTTGATATATTTCCTATACAGGTTCAACTTCTTCACTTTGTGTTTAGGCTTATCTGCAAAATAAGCTTGAGTTATTAATAGGACTTCATCTTCTTGATTATGAAGAGCCTTAAATAATTCAAGTGATCGATAATAAACTCGTTCCATGTAATGCTCCGTATTCATTCCAAACATCAGAGGATTGCCAAGTTCGAATCGTATTGCAACATCCCAATCATAGAAAAGAGGCGGTTTTTCCAATGTTAGGTTTGGAAAATGCTCTGCCAGGTATGTCTTCAGGTCCATTCTGTGGCCTCCAAATTCTCTTTAAAGATGAATGCCAGCTAAAGAATGAATCCGTCTCTTCAATGGTTTCAAGTTTGACATTCATATCTTTTAATGTTAATTATCTTACTCAACTCTCCAACTCTTTTTTCGAAAAATTAATTCCAGAACATTCCGTTATGACCTTCGTCAACGATCTTGAGTTGTGTTTCAAAATCTTCGTTCGGTTCGATATCATCGATGAAATGCCATCTGCCTTTACTGTCCTGCCAATACACTTTCCATGCCTTCTCATCCAATCTGAACTGTGCTACCGGCATCTGTACCCATTGCTCGCTTCGAAAGGCTTGCCTTTCTTCAATCAACGTCACATGATTTCCTCTGATTTTATAACTTATCTTCATCTGGCTTTTCACGTGCTCGGGTACTGCATTTTGGGTGTAATTATCCATAATCTTTTGAATGCGCTTCTTAGTAAAATCATCCATTTTCTATAGCTCTCCTGCCCTAATCGGTTTTGGTTTAATTATATCACGATGTTTTCTCAGACCTAAATGATGCTTTTAGTGATGTAAAAGGTAAAACGGAGCGCGGCTTATACAATGGCAAGCCGTGTCAGGGTGAGGTGCTGCGTACAATGGGTGCAGCACCTCATAGGGTTGCACCGCGTTTTAATAACCGCGGTGCTCATCATTCCAGCAGCATTACGGTGGACTACGCCGTGATGCATGCAATAAAAGCGCCACGACCGCATAGTCGTAGCGCTTCTCTCTGCTGCATGTCGCCAATTGGCCATGCAAGCTAACCCCAGAGCCGTTGCATTTACATGGAAGCGGCTTTACGCTCCCAGCAGCAGCATGTAATACTGCGCCTGATGCCCTTCATGCTGCATAAGATCCATCCCCATAGATCAGTGGCTTTACTCTCCTGTGGTATCGCAGGGATTGACCTTTTCCTCAGCCGATCTTCAGCACCTTTTTCCCTAAAACATGGCCTCAGCGTAAAGCTGATTCCTATATACATCCTTCATTCTATCTGACCGTTATTGCCACATTGCCTCTCTTACGCCCGGTATCCACATATCGGTGGGCCTCCACAATTTCATCCAAAGCATAGGTTCGATCAATGATCGGTTTTAGTTTGTTTTCCTCAATCAACTCTATGAGAAAGAGTAAATCGGCTTCTTCCATTTTCGGAAGTCGACTGTTGTTTAGAAAAACACCATTGGCTGTTAGGATTTTTTGGCATTTTGAGGGTTTGGCTTTTATTACGGCATCATAAACGATATCGTATTTAGTTTCTGATTGCGTAAAGTCTTCTTCGGTATAATCAATTACTTTATCCGCTCCTATAGATTCTACCAATCCAAAATTACTTTTACTGCACACCGCTGTGACTTCTGCCCCATAGTATTTCGCAAGTTGAATCGCATACGTCCCTAGGCTGCCGGATGCTCCATTGATCAATATTTTCTGACCTGGCTTGATTTTTGCTTTTTGCAAATTTTTCAAAGCTGTAAGTGCTCCCGATGGAACGACCGCAGCTTCTTCGTAGGATAAATGGTTGGGCTTTATTGCAACCATTCCTTTTTTTTCCCCGGTTCCGTTTTTCACTTTTTCAGGTAAACAAATGTATTCGGCATAACCCCCACAAAACCCTGTAAGTCCAAAGACCTTGTCTCCTTCCTTAAAGGATTGTACGTCTTTCCCTACCGACTCAATCACACCGGATATTTCCAGGCCAAGTATTAAATTTTTCCTGGGCTTGAGCATGCCGAATACAAGTCTCACCAAGAATGGATCAGCTCTTCGAATACGGGTATCACCAATATGTGCAGTGGCTGCAAAAACTTTAATTAAAACCTCATCGTCTTTCGGTTTAGGCTTTTCCATCTCTTTCATCTGTAGCACTTCTGGCGGTCCGTAATTGGTGCAAATCACAGCTTTCATATGAACCCTCCTTAGTGTTTCTCTGTCTGGCTCGATCATTGTTTATACATCAGCAGCCATACGTTGAGCCTCTTTTAACGTTCGAATTGGTTGGACCATGTTTGGGATTGATGTGACTTCAATAAATATGCTTCAGGGCCTGTTTTTAGTGCTATTCTAATATTCCGTTCATCTTCCAAATGTTGTTCACATCATCCTATCCATTGAGATCACATCCCAAATAACAGCCGCAAACTTTGATAAAACGGAGCATTTTTTCAACTGTACCATGATCTCGAACCGATAACCGTATTATTGATGCAGTAATATGTAAATCAACTTAAAGTAGGCCTTCATTTAAACTGTACCCTATAGGTGTCATCCATTTTTAAGTTCCATTGGTATCTGGCGTGACCTTGAAAACAAAAATGGAAGGCCCTTCTTCATCCCATAGAGAATTAGACGACCTTCCGATGCTTTCGAAACATATGATTTTTTAAAAGGTGGAGCGGAGCGAGGCTTGTGCAATGGCAAGCCGCGTAAGGGTGAGGTGCTGCGCCCAATGGGGCAGCACCTCACGGGAAGGCACCGCGTCCATAACCGCGGTGCTCGCCGTTGTACGCATCACGAGCGCATAGCCGTGATGCGTACAAAAAGCGCCACGACCGTTAAGCCGTGGCGCTTCTCCCGCTGCATGCCGCCAACCGGCCATGCAGCTAACCCCAAAGCCGCTGCATCTACATGGCAGCGGCTTCTTCTCCCAGCGGCAGCGTATAATACTGCGCCTGCTGCCCTTCATGCTGCTGGTACACAACGACCAGCAGCGTCCGGCCTTTCGCGGCAAGCGGGCTGGCGCCAGCTAGCACACGCTCAAGCCGGAACGGAAGCACATCCAATACGGTGTGCTTCTGCAGTTCCTTTTCGCCGAGACCAAGGTCGGCGAAAGCACGGGCACCCATGACCGTCTGTGCGGTCATGGCTGAGGTCATCGGCAACGCACGCGAAGCGTTGCCGTCTTCCCCGTCCGCCGCTCCATCCGCGGCGGACCCTGTTGCGTCGCCCGAAGTGAGCGACGCTGCAACCCCGGCTTCGCTGCCGATTACACCCGCCGCATCTGCGGCAGAGTCTTCCTCGGCAGCAGCCGAACTTGCCCCAGCGGCACTCGGACCCGTGCCGCTGCTTTCGAGCCATGCCGTGCCTGCGGCGCCGGCAACACGTGGCAGACGAACGTCTTCCGGACGTTCAGCCAACGTTTTCATATAACCCGCCCACTGGTCTTTCTGGAGCGGATCTTCCCACCAGATTTTGCGCGGTTTGTATTTGTGGCCGAGGAAATAGTCGAGCTTCATCAGGCCGAGCACGATATCCATATGCGGCGTGTTCCGCGACTCCAGGAAGCTGTGCAGACGAGTGAACAGATCCTCCAATTGGTGACCGATCTTCTGCCACCCCTGACCCTCCCAATAATCCCCGAACGCCTGGAAGAAAT
This sequence comes from Paenibacillus sp. SRL342, assembly GCF_984798905.1. Lineage (NCBI taxonomy): Bacteria > Bacillati > Bacillota > Bacilli > Caryophanales > Paenibacillaceae > Paenibacillus > Paenibacillus sp. SRL342. Next base: position 1,721,304 of record NZ_OZ481790.1, on the reverse strand, counting down.
CAAATGGCGAGTTGAACTCCTGCTCCATCAGATACTTCAGCGTATGATCCATCCGGTGTGCGTTCCAGTATTTCTCCAGCACATCCTCCAGCCGCTTCAGGCGTACAATGTCACTGAACGGTAGCACGTCACTACCCAGGATCTCATAAGGCGCGTGATCCATGTATGTGTAGTTGTACTTCTCCGCATCCAGACGCAGACCCGTACCACGCAGCATTTTAAGGAATCCGAGCTGAAGCTCTTCTGGCCCTAGGGCAAACACATCGTTAAACGTCTTGCGGAACGTATTGTAATCTTCCTCCGGCAGTCCGGCAATGAGATCCAGATGCTGGTCGATTTTGCCGCTGGCTTTGACCTTATTCACCGTTCGGCTCAGCTTGGTAAAGTTCTGGCGGCGTTTCACCAGTTCATTCGTTGGATCGTTCGTGGACTGAACCCCGATCTCGAACCGGAATGTGCCCGGTGGCGCATTCTCTGCCAGATAATCCAGTACTTCAGGACGCATAATATCCGCCGTAATTTCAAACTGAAATACCGTCCCCTGATGATTCTCGATCAGGAATTTGAACATTTCGAGCGCATAATCCCGCTTGATGTTGAACGTCCGGTCCACGAACTTGATCAGCTTCGCACCCTTCTCAATCAGATACAGAATGTCCGACTTCGTCCGCTCAATATCGTAATACCGCACGCCAACCTCGATACTGGACAGACAGAACTGACAACTGAACGGACAGCCCCGACTGGTCTCAAAATAAACAACCCGTTTCCCCAGCTCCGGGATATCCTCATCAAAACGATGCGGTGACGGCAGATCGTTCAGATCCGCCTTTGGCCGTCCTGGCATGAGAATGACCTCTTCCCCTTTGCGATACGCCAGTCCATAGACAAAGTGGAACTTCTTGCTTCCTTCCAGCTCCATCAAAAGCTGATGCAGCGTCTCTTCCCCTTCACCCATCACGATGAAATCAACATTGGGAATCTGGTTCATCCAATATTCCGTGTCATAGGACACTTCCGGCCCGCCTAGCAGAATTTTCACGTCAGGCATAACCTTTTTCAGATTATCAATGACCTTGATCGTCTCTTCAATGTTCCAGATGTAACACGAGAACCCAATCACGTCCGCCCCACGCTGGTACAGATCAGATACAATGTTCATCACCGGGTCCTTAATCGTATACTCCGCCAGGTCAATATCAAAATCCTTCTCACTGTACGCCTTCAGACACCGCAAGGCCAAGGAGGTATGGATGTACTTTGCATTTAATGTAGAAAGAATAACCTTCATGGTTCACAACCTTTGCCTGGACACCCAGACCATATTTTTTTTGGTAAAAAGAAAGCTGCACAGCCATCCTGCCCCGGATGCTGTTCATCTAAACCTCTTTTGAACTCGCCATTCCATGTCTCATGGACATATCCAACTTTTGTCTTTCAAAGAGTGGACACTCTTTTCAAAAAGACATATACACCTCGATAAACCCAAACCACAACATACAGTATAAAAAAACGCACATCGAACCTACATATTGTATAAGATGCGGTCAGCCATTCCTAACGCCAATGTCCACCCTTTGAAAGACAATTCGCCACCATTTGTCCACTCTACAGAGACACGACAACCAACTTCAAACTCACTTCAATCTGTAAAATACCTCATTCGCATTCCATCCAAAATTCGATATCCACATATTACTGTCTTGAGCTTTGAAGCTTGAGACTCTAGCGTCGAACCTGTGCCAAACACTTTTCCCGTATCATGGATAAATCATCGACTTGCACGAAGCATATATATCAACTTTTAATCAATTAAGCTTTACGCGTCATGAACTTCAAAGACCTGAAAGCGCGAACGTAACAACAATCCTCACTTCATCCCAACCAGCCAAACGCGCTCATAATTGATCATAACTCACTCATACCTACTCATACTCGTAAAAAGCATCGTCATCCGTATCCACTTCTTCGCCCGATTGCTTCTGGAAAAACTCCAGGAACGGTAGTCCGTACTTGCGGTACTTGACCTCACCGACCCCTTTGATATCCAGCATGTCACGTTCTGTCTGTGGACATACCACACTCATCTCACGCAGGGTCGCATCATTGAAGATAATGTACGATGGTACATGCTCTTTCGCCGCCAGATCACGCCGGATTAGGCGAAGCTGTTCAAATACCGTCTCATTAACCGCAGATGGCATCGCATCGCGTCCGCGACGTCCACCATAGTTCGTACCCGAAGCCGTTGCTGCTGTCTTGCGGACAACACGCTGCATCACTTCACGCTGGCCTTTGAGCACTTCCACCGCTAGTGGTTGCAGACGTACAACTGGATACTGTCCCTCAGACAGCATCAGATACCCTTCGGATACCATCACGTTGATGATCTCCGATATCTCACGCTCTGTCCGATTACCCATCACGCCGTAGGTTGGCAGAGAGTTGAAGCCATAATCAAGCACTTTTTTGGCACGGGAGCCTTTGAGTACCGAAGCGACCAGCGATACACCATACCGTTCACGCATGCGATGAATGCAGCTGAATATTTTCTGTGCATCAATCGTCATGTCTACCAGCTCGCGGTCGTCCGTACAGGAACTGCACGTACCGCAAGGTGTATCGTCATGCACCTCACCGAAATAATCCAGCTGCGAACTGCGCAGACAACGCGTCGTGTAACAGTAATCCACCATCTGTTGCAGCTTCCGGTAATCGTTCTGTTTCCGGTCGCCGTCCATCGGATTCTGCTCAATCAGGAACTTCTGGGTGATAATGTCCTGTGCCCCGAATAACAGAATACACTGGCTTGGCTCTCCATCCCGGCCTGCACGTCCGGCTTCCTGAACGTATGCCTCCATATTTTTCGGCATGCTGTTATGAATAACGTAACGCACGTTCGACTTATCAATCCCCATCCCAAACGCATTGGTCGCCACCATCACTCGGATATCATCGTACAAAAAAGCTTCCTGGCTCTGGGACCGTTCATCGTCCGTCATGCCGGCATGGTAGCGTCCTGCGGGCAATCCCGCTTGCAACAAACGCTGATGCAGATCGTCCACGTCCTTACGAGTCGCGGCGTACACAATGCCCGGCTCGCTGGCATGCTCGCGCGCATAATTCAGGACAAAATCCTTCTTGCTCTCGCCACGCAGCACGCTAAACGCCAGATTATCCCGCCCAAGTCCGGTCACATATGTCTGCGGGTCCTGCAAACGCAGCAACCGCAGAATATCACCCATGACCTCGGGCGTCGCTGTAGCCGTAAAGGCCGCAACCACCGGCCGCTCCGGCAAACTATCCACAAACGGCGCTACCGCCAGGTAGCTTGTCCGAAAATCATGTCCCCACTGTGACACACAGTGGGCCTCATCCACGGCAACGCAAGAGATCGGCAAATAGCCCATCTCCTCGCGGAACCAATCCAGCTCCAGTCGCTCAGGCGCGACATAGAGCAACTTCAGCTCACCGCGCTGCGCCGCGCGGATGCGATCATTCACTTCTTTGCCGCTAAGTGTACTATTAATATACGCGGCAGCAATTCCGGCGGTCGTCAACGCATCGACCTGGTCCTTCATCAATGAGATCAACGGGGAGACAACAAGTGTCAGACCCGAATATAACAGAGCGGGGATCTGATAACAGATCGACTTACCGCCCCCGGTTGGCATAATACCCAACGTATCTTCACGTTCGAGCAGGCTGGCTACGATCTTTTTCTGTCCCTCACGGAAGTCGGGGTAGCCATAATATTTTTGCAGGAGACCCTGCGCTTCTTCTAATGTAGGTGTTTGCACACTCATGTAAAGACTCCTTACTTATCACCGGTGTTTTTCCACCAGCTTGGTCCGATCCGATTCTGACATCCGAAAGCGGCTCATATGCCGCATCCTTGACAACAAAATGGCGTTCTCATGACTTGTCCGTCAAGCAAACGCCGCTCCCTTTAGTTTAACGGTCCAGCTCCGAATGAGCAACCGCGTTTTACTGTAAAACGTTTGAAGCCCCTTCATCAAAATAAAACAACCGTCCTGCCCTAGTTGGACAAAACGATTGCATTCATTTCAACATACAATAAGAGCTTAATTAACAACTAGTTTGTACTGTATACGCTCCTAGCCTTTCAATGACTGTATCTCAGACTCAGTTAGCCCATTCAATCATAGAAGCTTCGTCATGCAAATATTTCTGCCGCTCTTCATACAAACGACGTGCTTCCCGATCCTGACTCAAGAACTCCAGCGTATCCATTACTTTCTTAACCCCAGATTCATTCATGTTGTATCACCACCTCTTGCATTCATACGATAATACAATCCTTTTCTCTGCATCAGTTGTTCATGCGTTCCATCTTCGGCAATTCGGCCATGTTCCATCACAAGGATGCGAGAGCACTGACGAGCAACCTCCATGCGATGTGTGACGAGCAATCCTATGCTGTCTTTCATAAAGTTCAACAAGTGATTCATCACCTTCTGTTCTGTCTGAATATCCAGTGATGACGTTGGTTCGTCCAGAATATATAGATCGGATGACCTCATAAAGAGTCTGGCAAGCGACAGTCGCTGTTGTTGGCCTCCAGATAGATTGGCTCCTTTCTCATGCAACATTGCTGCGTATTGTCCTTCCTGTGCCTCTATATATTCATGCAAACCTGCCTGCTTTGCCGCAAGCTTCACTCTGTCCAATGTAACGTCTGAACTCAGACGAATATTATCTTCAATCGTTCCTGTAAAAAAAGTAGGTGTCTGCGGCATATACGTGAGTCTGGACTGGTCATCCATCTCTATATAATCTGCAACATGTTTATCCCCCAGCAATACGCTTCCGTTTGTTGGCTCGATCAGCCCTGCACACACTTGGCACATTGTAGATTTGCCAGCACCGCTGGCGCCAACTACCGCAACCAGTTCACCAGGAACCAGATTAAGCGTAATTTGATCCAGAATGTTCCGACCACTGTCTTCATCGGTTAATGTAACCTGTTGAAGACGTAGCATAGCAATTTCTTTCTCTTTATGTGCCCCTTTTTGTGTACTCCCTTGATCTTGGTTACACATTCCCTGTGCAAGCTCCTCTTGCTTAGTATTGGATGCGTATCTCTTCTTGTTCTCCGCCAATTTCAACCATGCAGAGATACGTCCAAATGCACCCACGCTGGCTTGCATCTGACTCCACTGGCTGGACAAGCCAAGTACTGGCCACACCACCAGTTCAAACAGCAGACTACTTGCAACAACCATGCCCGGAGACAAAGTTCCCCTAGCCGCTGACAAAGCAATAAGGAACAACGCTGCCAATTGAGCCAAACCAAACACCGCCATCGCCACGTTATCCGACATACTCAGGGTCATCTGCAACTTAGCCTGAACACGATTCAGTGATTGCTGTTGTGTCCGAAAACGAGCGAGAAACCACGGTGAAGCATTATACATCTGAATCACCGGTATCCCTTCAACATACTGTTGGATCTGTTCTTGGGACTCGCCTTCCCTGGATTCGACCTCATCGGACAGATGTACAATTCGCTGATCATACAACCTCGCCGTGAACCAGATTGCCCCTGCACTTACCAAGGCAATAACCGCAACCCATGCATCTGCTCTGTACAAGTATCCCAGCGATAGAGCAATGATGAACACAACCGTAACACCCTCTGCAATAGCCTCTACAACTTCTGCACCATGCTTGGTGTCTTCCTTGATGCGAAGCATCACATCCCCGGACTTCTGTCTGCGCACCCAGGAATAAGGCATCCGGTTTAACAGTTTCAACAGATCCATGGACATATCCCGTTGCATCGATTCCTTGAGCCATACCAGCACATAACGATGCATCGCGAGTAAAACGATAAACCCTGACAGAATGGCGATAAAGATCATCGCCGTAGCGTTTAACTGCTCCTGTCCCCCATCATGAATAGCATCCACGAAGAATCCCTGTACAAAGGCAAGTCCCCAATCAAAGACCGCATCTGCTGCGATAAAAATGAGCAAGATCGCTACAGCTAATCCATAAGGCTTCATCCAGCGAAAAATAACGGGCCATACCGTTGCCAATGATACAGCTTGTTTTGGGTCATCTGGAACATCACTTTCGTTCATCTGATGATGAGCTTCATTTTCATTATTTTCATTTATCTCATAAGCTCCGCTTTTCTCATGACTGCTTTTCATTTCAACGTCATCGGTATATGCTGCATCTTCGATCTTGTTACTCATGCTGTCCCTCCACTTCCGTATCCTGCTCCGCAATATAACTTCGATATCCGTTTGGACGATCCAGCAATTCACGATGAGTCCCCGTATCTTCGACGCGTCCCTGCTGAATATAGATGACCTGATCCGCCCGTTCTATCAGCGATAATCGATGAGTAACTGCAATAACCGTTGTGCCTTTGTCAGCAGTGATTCGGGCAAAGAGATCATTCAATCGCTGCTCATGCCACGGGTCTTGGGATGACGTCGGTTCATCCAACAATAGAATATCCGGGTTCCTCAGCAGCGCTCTGGCTAGACTAATACGCTGAAGCTCACCACCCGACATCGTCCCGCCTTGCGGCTGAAGCTCTGTCCCATAGCCGAGCGATTGACGCATAATCGCGTCATGTGCATGCGTCATATGGGCCGCAACCTTTACTTGATCGGCAGATATCCCCTCTTGTCCAAAAACAATATTCTCTTCCACTGTACCTGTGAAAATAAAGGCTTGTTGCGGAACATATACCTGATTGACATGCGCTGTCTGAACTTTGTGCATATCCTTCAGTGAATTCTTCTGATTCATGACCTGGATCGAACCAGTAACAGGTGTATCTAATCCGGCTATTAATTTCAATAACGTGGTTTTCCCGCATCCACTTGGCCCTGTGATTACAGTAAGCCTTCCTTTCTTGGCCTCAAAAGAAATATCTGTTAACACTTCTTCTTGCTCCGCATACCTATAAGACACATGCTGCACGTTAATGCCAGCCAGTTTAGATTGTTTTTCAATTTCACCTGAACCCGGTTCGGATCGTACATATGTATTTGTACCGGTATTAGCAACCGTGTTCTTTCTCTCCAAATCCAGCACCTCAAAGATTCTGGATGCATGAGAAGCCGAACCAATAAAATCATTCCACAGCCCAGATAACGATTCAATCGGACGTGTTAACTGACTGCTTGCTACCAGAAAAGCTGCCAGTCCGCCTACATCCATATGTCCATTCAGGACCTGCATGCCGCCTAGATAGAGAATCAGAATCATGCCACCATACGTTGAGACCCGTCCGGCTACTTCCGAAAGTCGTTGTAACACAGATACGGACATCGTATGTCTGAACACCTGATCCATTCGATCTTTAAAATGATGGTGTACATAACCCGCCAGTCCGTAACTTCGGATCTCAACTGGGGCTTGGATGATTTCAGTCAGTATCTCATCTCTTGACGCTGCGCTGGCATTCAACTGATCATGCTGTCTTTGTAGACGTTTACCAAGTCCTACCGTTACAAGAGGATAGATCAATGTGAATGCAGTGATAGCCAACGACAGCGGCAAGTTCACCCAGCTGAAGTAAGCAAAGGCAAGAATCAGCTGAATGATATTTTTCGCGAGTTCAATGCCATGTTGGTTGATCCCCTTCTGTGCTTCCTTGGCTGAAGTCCAGACCCTAGAGGTTAGGTCACCTGTATGATAATGTGCCAGATCACGTGTCTCTGTGTTGCTAAAGGATGAGAGCAGTAGAGACTGCACAGACAATAATGTCTTTTGCTGGAATAACGTCTCGACCCTCGTCATGAATGCGGTTACAATCAATCGTAATACTACAATGCTAACGCCTATGATCAACCCTGAGTAGAGTAACGAAAACTGTCCTTCAGTCGCGCCTTTGACCAGTCTTCGAATCGATTCCAAATAACCGACCTCAATCAGTGAGACCATACAGGCAGCGAAAAGTAACAGAATGATGAACATACGGTACTTGCCCGTTAGTGTCCATAATCGAGTTAACATGCCTAACGTTGTATAAGTTCTTTTGTCAGCAAACATGGATGGTTTCTCCAATCTTGTCATTAAATTATGTACTTGGTTATGATATCATCGGTGATAAGGAAAAAATGAACATTTATTGCTGTAAGTACTATTAGAAGTAGGGAGATTGATATGCAACACGATCTGTTAGACACACTGGATAAGCTATTTGACTACATAGAAGACCATATTCAAGACAAATTAACGCTGGATCATCTGGCATCTGTGACTCATATATCCAAATTCCACCTGCATCGCATGTTCAAACATGTAAGCGGACAATTGCCTGGAGAATACATTCGTTCACGCAAATTGGCACGCAGCCTGGAGCAATTGGTGAATCTGAACTGGAAGATTATCGATATCAGCGGACATTACGCTTTTGAACATGAACAATCCTACATCCGTGCTTTCAAACAAGCCTTCGGCATTACACCCCTGCAGTATCGCAAACAGGGAGCTGGAAACCTTGAATTCACAGCCCGCATGACTTCGTCCATGATCACAACGCTTCCATATGGATATATTTTCAAACCAACGTATGTACGAAAACCGGCTATGAAACTCATTGGGCAACGGTCCCACATTCGGTATGCAGATAACGAAGAGCACTATGAAGCCAATTCAGCAGGCAACGACTTTTTTGAAAAACACTTTCATTCGATTCCTAACGTGTTGCAACCCAACGTATATATCGGATTTACCAATGAAATTAACGAGGATTACAGTACATATCAGCCGTCTGTAGAGGTCACCAGTCTGGATCATATTCCTGAAGAACTGGACGGAATTGAGGTCCCGGCCAACCAGTATGCCGTATTCAAATTCGTCTGTGATTTCCATCCAAGTCTGATCCATATTGATCATTTGGACAGTGTCTGGACATTTATCGATGAATATTGGCAGAGCCATTCGGGGTACGAGAAGAGTGATCCATACTATTTTGAAAGAATTGACGGCAGTCTGGCTCAAGACCACTACGGAGAGTTGGACATTTATATTCCTGCAAAGCAAATATCACTGTAAGCTGCAATTGGAGGATCAACCTTATGGACTCAAATACTCAAGCTAATTCAAGTTCATCCCATACAGATTCTCGCAAACCTTGGATACGTAGACACCCTATTCTCACTACATTTACATTGTTGATTCTTGTACTGTTTGCCGCTGTATTCCTGTATTTCTGGCTCCGTCCTTACTTCTCCACGTTTGACCGTTCTGAGAAAGGAGAATTAAGCTATTCCATGCCTTCACGTAATGGTGACTATACTGCCGAAATTTACGGTGTACCTTACGGTGGTGCGGCAGGCGGCGTTACAATCTGGGTCGATGTAAAGAAGACAAATGCACCTGAGGGTGCCACGGTAAAAACAATCTTTCGTGCCAAGCACCACGGAAATAACCATCTCGAATGGGAAAGTGAAAACACACTCCGGATTGAAAACTGGAATGAATATACGGATGAGACCATCACCCTCAACATCGATGACGAAATATATGATGGATGGGGCTGGGCATGCAAGAGCTTACGGCTGAAAGAACAGTATGTGCGATGCTTGGCACCTGAAAAGTAAAACAACTTAGCAGCTAATATGATGGCCTTGAACACTCGACGGCTCATCTTGATGAGTAATCCTCACTGCACCGCATTGTCAAAAGTCCCAACGCTCTGTATGCCTTGTGAAAATTTCACCAAATGCTACTTTCATTACACCATGGCAGGAGATATACGCGGCACGATAAGCATTAAAAGCCCCACTCACCGACTCTTTCGGTTGAGCGGGGCTGCTCTTGTTCTGCAAGTTATCGTTTATCAACTTATGCTTCATTGTGGTCTGCATAAGCTCAGTCACTACCAACTTCGTAGCTATCGGACTTTAAACATATGGCAGCATCATAATTTATCTATTATATCTATTCTACCTCTTAATCCTCTTCTGCTTCTGCTTCTGCTTCTGCTTCTGCTTCTGCTTCTGCTTCTGCTTCTGCTTCTGCTTCTGCTTCTGCTTCTGCTTCTGCTTCTGCTTCTGCTTCTGCTTCTGCTTCTGCTTCTGCTTCTGCTTCTGCTTCTGCTTCTGCTTCTGCTTCTGCTTCTGCTTCTGCTTCTGCTTCTGCTTCTGCTTCTGCTTCTGCTTCTGCTTCTGCTCGCAATTGTGCCTTACACTCTATTTCCAATCAACCCTTATTTTCACTGATCCATCCTATCGCATCCTACCAGCAACGGATTAGTTTCTTTGTTATTTCACTTCTATTTCAATCTATTTTCTCTATCTCTACTCCCACTGCAAACTCTTCTGTCCTCATCTGTCCCAGTTCATCTCCCTACTTATGCGGTGACACTTCACCACGTTCTTCCCGCTCCTTCATCTCTTTGCGTACCACAACTTCGAGCTTCTGCCGATTCGCAAGCAATCCGGGATCGTTGGGCAAGTACTCACGGGCTTTGGTGTTATGCAGCAATGCCTGCTCCCAGTTGCCCAGATGAGCATAACAAAGGGATAAACGGGCATGTGGCAGCCATGTACGGCAAGCCATAGGCACCGGGCGCAGACCCGGATCGCGGCTGCTCACGTCCACCGCCTGCATATACCAGTAGATCGCCGAGACGGGTTCCTGCCGTTCATGGAAACAGGCCGCAATAGCGCAGCAGAAATCGGCATGTGGCAGATCATACTGGAACGACTGCAGCAATGCTCCGAGCTTACGGCCCGGCTCACCCAGTCGTTCATAACATTCCGCCAGCCGCGCGCAGGCAATCAGGCGATCCTCGCGGTATCCGCTTGGCTGCTCCAGCAGCTTCGTGTACCCGCGTGCCGCCGCCGCATAACGCTGGCGGTCATAACATTCGCCTGCATAATAAAACAGCAGGCGGCCTTGTGCTACGCCCTCTTCGGCGATCCATTTGCGCAGAATGCGCACATTTCGCGCTGAATGATGTCCCGCTTCGCGGCGATGCGTGACGGCAATGTCTGCCGTAATGACCTCGCCCCGCGGAAAGCTAAGCTGCTCGTGCAGCCGGCCATGCCAGCGGCACCCGGCATCCCGCTTGACCAGGCGAAGGCGTCGGTCCGTCACAAGTGGACTCCCCTCCGCTCCCTCGGCCAGCGTGTAGTTCAAGATCACAGCTTCCGTCTCCCCCCCGGACGGAAGCTGCTGCTTCAACACCTCCAGCTTCGCCCGTTCCGCGGGCAGCAGCACATCATCCGCATCCATCCACAGGATATACTCCTGCGTGGCCTTGGTGAATGACTCATTCCGCGCTGCGGCAAAGTCTTCCTTCCATTCATACGTGTAGACCTGGTTGGTATACTGCGCAGCGATGTCCATCGTGCGATCCGATGAACCGGTATCCACAATGATGATCTCGTCCGCGATGCCGGCAACCGAGTCCAGACAGCGCGCCAGCATGCGTTCCTCGTTCTTCACAATCATACACAGACTGATGGTGATCACGTTTTGAGCCCCTTCCTGTCGTACGCGTATTGCAATATGTCGATCATGCAAGTTCCCCTATTTTCTAATTAACTCAAGTACATAGTTCCGGTGTACCTGCAGTAATTTTAATCTCTCAGGCACATGCCTTCTTATATCCTATCCTGTTACAATCGTATCCCATGTTACACTTCTCCACTCTCCTGACGGCGAAGCCGTTTCACCTGCTCCACCGCACTGTCCAGTGCCTTCTTGCGCTGCTTCATTACGCGGAGGTGCTGATGTTCCACCTCGGCAAAATGGACATGATCCAGTTCCATCCACTCCATCAATTGATCCAAAGTCGGCGACATATGCAGTTGTGTACTCCGCCGTTTGCGGGCCACGCAACATAGATATTTATGATGAACTTCAAGTTTCAAGACTTCAAAATACGGCATCAGGGTCATCGCCAGGCTTCCTGCATAGAAGGTCTGCTTGTGGTCATAGAACGGATGATATCCATACGGTACGGTCACAACCAGCGTCCCATCCTCTTGCAGCAGCCGATGAATCTGGACCAACAACGTCTCCGGATGAGCAAAATGTTCCAGTACTTCTCCAAGCAGCACAGTATCAAAGGTCGTCCGTACTTTCCATTGCGTAATATCCAGCATTCGAAAATCCACATTGTTCCTAACTGGCCTAGACTCTTTGGCAAGCTCAGCTTGCGCATATCGGACACTTTCTTCTTCCAAATCAATGCCAGTGACACGAAATCCTTCACGTGCCAGTAGAATGGACGTAATGCCCTGACTGCACCCGACATCCAGGATGCGTTTGCCTGTCGCCGCACGACACATCCAGTGGATACGTGTTCTCGTCGCTTCATGAGAATCCTCCGAATTGATCTCGCCGTAATAGCGTTCACTCACCCGGTCATGATTCGCCATAGGTTTCTCCCGTGTTTCCTCGCCGTACAGGCTGACCCAGCACCACAATATTTCCCCCGTGGCATCCGGCCGTTGCATTGCGTGTATCAAAAATCAGCTTTGCATGATCCGCCATCTCCTGATAATCGAATGCCGAATGATCCGTGGTGATGATCACCAGATCAGCTCCTGTCCACAATTCCGGTACAGCAGGCCGAGACTGGAGCATCGTACCGTCATCCTTCCGGAAGACAGGCACCATTGGATCGGTGAAAACCACATCTGCGCCCGCTACGCTCAGCAGCCGAAAAACGTCCAATGCTGGCGATTCGCGCAAGTCGTCAATATCTTTTTTATAAGCCATACCCGCCAGTACAACACGTGCTCCCCGCACAGATACACCATTCTGCTTCAGCAGCTCCGAGGCACGCTTCACTACTCTCTCTGGCATTTGCCGATTGGTTGCATCCGCCAGCTGGATGAATTGCAGCTCCGATCCCTGACGGTTTGCTGCCCAGGACAGATAGATCGGATCGATTGGGATACAATGTCCGCCGATACCGGGACCGGGATAGAAGGGCATATAACCAAACGGCTTGGTTGCCGCCGCATTCAGTACTTCCCAGATGTTTACACCCATCTGTTCACAGGCCGGGGTCAACTCATTCACGAGTGCAATATTGACACTACGAAATGTATTTTCGAACAATTTTGCCGTCTCCGCTACCGTTGTTGAACTAACCGGAACAACTTCGTTGAGGAATGAGCCGTAGAACTGTTTACCATAATTCAGACAAGCGGGTGTCGAACCACCAATAATCTTCGGGGTATTTTTCACACCATAATGAACACTGCCCGGATCTACCCGCTCCGGAGAATAACAGACGTAGAACTGTTCTCCAGCTCGCCAGCCGTTTGCCACTTCAATCGGTTGTTTCACGCGTTCTTCCGTTGTGCCCGGATAGGTCGTGCTTTCCAATATAACCAGGCTGCCTTCCTGCAAATACGGAGTCATGCCATCCACCGCGGCCGAGATATACGAGATATCCGGTTGATGATCGGCAGTCAGCGGAGTGGGCACACAGATCACGATGACATTCGCCTGTCTCACCGCTGCATAATCGGTGCTTGCCGTGAATAATCCAGCCTGCATAAGCGACTGCACAACATCATCTTCTATACCTATGACATACGAATTCCCGGCGTTCAGCTTAGCTACCTTGGAAGTATCGATGTCAATCCCGTGGACTTGATAACCGGCCTGTGCTATCTCTACAGCCATGGGTAAACCCACATAGCCTAGACCAATGACAACAGCTTTTAGGGAGCGGTCATTAATATGTTGTATAAGGTTACGTTGCTGTAACTCTTCATTACCTTCGTGCTGGTTGTGCTGATGATTTTCTTCCATACCTACCACCTCCAAACGCTCCGCCTCCCCTCGGTGGGCGTGTCTGAAAACTCCGAGCGAGTTTTGAGACACACCCTAATCGATATAGCCACCTGCACGCAAAAACCGGGCAATCGCTGGTTTGTTCATCATGGCACTGTCCGAGCGATACTCGGAGAAGTTCACACGTGGCAGACTGCTGTACTGATCCGTCAGGCTCTTGTCCTTGTGCTCCGGCAGGATGACATAATACTGCGCATCGTATTGGTACGTACGCGGCGCTTCAAAGGGCGAGATCAACACTTCATGCAATTTCTCGCCTGGACGTATTCCCGTCACCTTATAATCGAAGGATGGACGACCTGCCTGTTCCAACATGACGGATGCAAGTTCCGTCATCTTGCAAGCTTTCATTTTCATCACAAAAGTCTCTCCGCCCACGGCCGCCTCAGCCGCCTTAAGCAGTAAATGTATAGCTTCGGTACGCGTCAGGAAAAAACGGGTCATGCCTTTGTCCGTAATGGTCGGGCTTTTGCCTTCATCGATCTGACGCCGGAACAACGGCACAACACTGCCACTGGTTCCAAGCACATTGCCCCCGCGGATGCAGACAAACCGGGTACCTTCACTTAGCCAGTTGGCACGGATCATCATTTTTTCACCCAAAGCCTTGGTCATGCCATATACGTTAATCGGATCTACCGCCTTATCGGTGGACACATCGATGACTTTGGCAACCTGCATGCGTATCGCAGCCCGAATAATATTCTGCGTCCCGATTACATTGGTCTTGAACGCTTCATCAGGTTGGTCCTCGCAGACCGGAACGTGCTTCAGCGCAGCCAGATGGAAGAGCACATTCACACCTCTGCATGCATCTTCCACTGCCCGATAATCGCGGATATCCCCAATGATGAATCGCAGACGCGGATCATGGTTGAACTCTCGCTGCATCGCAATCTGGGCGTATTCATTACGTGACAGAAGGCGAATCTCAGCCGGGTCCTGCTCCAGCAGTACCTCAGTCAGCTTTTGACCCCAGGAGCCCGTTCCTCCAGTGATCAGAATCGTTTGTCCTTGAATCATGGATGAATCCCTCCCTGATCAGATCATGAATTCGCGTAGTACCTGTGCCATCTCATCCCGGCTTAACCGGTCTTTGGGCGGTACCTTTTTGGTTGAAGTATTGCTCGAATGTACGATGTTGACATAATTGCGCGGAGCAAGCAGTTCGTGCGGAAGTTCAATGACATTGCCATGTGTACCTCTGCCCGGAAGCTTGACCCGGTATCCTGCTGCGTATTCGGCTGTTTTATATAAGTAGACATAGAACTGTGGAGAACGGTGAAACGCTGGGGCCATCTCGTTATTCACACTGTCCCACAGATATCCGTTCTGGTTAATCAATGCCATCGTCTGCTGCTGTGGTTGAATATCGTAGAGCTGTTGAACAAAGGTTTTATGGTATAAATCATCCGAATCCAGACGGGCAATATAGAGTTGCTCCGAACCATTGGCAAACTCCAAAATGGCACGCACACTCTCGATATTGGTTCCAAAACGAATATTGGAAGGAAGCGGCTCCTGACCCGCCAAAATCTCCTGCATTAATTCCCCGGATTCCTTGGACAACTTCACCACTGTGAGGAAATCCTGATTTGTCTGCGCCTTCAGGCAATGCAATGTGAACGTGCGGAAGATGCTCATCCGACGTTCCAGCCATTCCCGCGTCAATCGCTGCGGGTCCATCCCGTAATTGTTGAAGTTAATCTCAATCACAACTTTCCTGGACATAACATTCCTCCTCATGAACGCTGCAAGTTCCGTTTGTCGGATACAGACTGTTTTCATAGTTTTGATGCTGTCTTCCTACGAAGACCATCTTCTATCTATCTGATTGCTTACAAGCCACATCTCGCTTGTGAATCCAGCACTCTATATCGTATGAAACGTTGATAGAAGCGGTACCGACAGATGTACTAACTTTCATATAAATAGATTGATATACAACCGAAGATGACGCCCTTTGGGTCGAACGTACATATCGTTACGGTATTCGCAACATAGAATAGAACAGTTCAATTTTCAAAGGAGGCAACCCATCAATGAATTCGATCTATCTTGAAATGGAAGGTGTGCTTGATCAGCTCGAAGCGGCACTTCTGGAACACCGACCGCTGTCTCTTGTACGAGTCGGTGATGGCGAGAATATCGTCATGTCTCAAGAAACCGTATGGCCTACGGAACAAGTCCTTCAGGAGCGTTGGGCCAAGAAAGCCAACTTAGGGCAAAAGGGACTTCGTCTTCCCAACCCGAAACTACGGGATGAAGTCGCCGCTTCCTTGCAACGTGCCGATATCGTCGGCATTCTTCCTCGTGGTGACAGCACCATCAATGCTCCCGATTATCTCAAAAGACCCCTGACCGACATGGTATTTGCACACTTTGGCATCTCTCCTCCACTGACTTGTCATGCCTGTGTTAATCGGGAACTGGCGCAGAACCCGCGTTTCTGGCAGATGCTTGCAGGCAAGCGTGTGTTACTCGTTACTCGTGAGATTGAGGCACTGCGTGTCATGCTCGAACGTGATCCGTATAATCTGAACATTGTGACTGCCCTGCCTTTCGACAGCTATGAGCAAATGGATGAAACGCTGCACTGGATTCAGAATAATCAACATACCTTCGATGTCGCTCTCTTCTCCTGTGGCGTCAATGCGGTTATCCTTGCGGAGCGAACAGCTGCACTCGCAGGCAAAGTTGCCATCGATTTTGGCAAAGCCAACAACATCATTCTGAAAGGCCGTGCCAACTGATCATGGACAGTTCCAAACTTTAGATTCGTGAGTTGTATTTGAAACGTGCAGATGCTTGTACGGCAAAAACCCCCGACTTCTTAAGCCGGGGGTTTCTTGCTGGCGCTAGTCGAAACCTATCACTGCATTGTCTTGCGTTTCTGGGGTATGAAGCGAACTCTGCCGTCAACGGAAGTGATCACGAAGCACTCTGCCTGTATTATTTCGCCTTTCACTACTAACCGGTGGCTGCAATACCGTATAACATCTCCGGCCCAGTTCTTACTGCTGTGGACACCCCCGAGATGAACGAAGTATACACACTTTCCAATGCTGGTGGTGCAGCTAGATCCTGAGCTGTGAACGAATGAAATTCGGCACCTCCGTTCTGTCCAATCGTACCTTCAGCACGGTAGATGATATAGAAAGGATCATATAAAAAACCCCGCACAAGCTCCACAACAAAGGTATCTCCCAGTTCTCCCGTAACACCTACTGTCCCGTTCAACGTAATAATGGGATTCACCACGCCCTGCGTCTGCAGACCAATGGTGCCGAAAGCTGTCGGGGATTCTGACAGTGACAAACCGGGCTGTCCTACGGTTGCCGAGTTCATCGAAGTTCTCATATCGAGAAACACGCCCATGAGTAACACCTCCAATGCTATGGGATACCCTATCCTATGAATCTCACTACTCTTATGATTGGATGTATAGCAGATTGCATGAACCTATTTTTATTTGTCGACTGTTAATGGTATATTGAACTGCATAACGAAAATGAACGGATCGTATGCACACAAGCGGTACAGGCTGTTCAGAAGGAGATTACTATTCATGAATAAACGCAAACGTCCAACCAGCAAGACATCGGCCTCGGCCAAGGGGAAATCTTATACAGGTTCATCTTCAGCACGTTCCGGCAAGTCCAACTTCTCATCTGCCAAAACATCAGGTGCTTCCGCATCACGTAATACGGAGGAGAATAAGAAGCCAATAACCGCTAAATCATCGGGTGCACCCAAGAAAGCTGGAGGCAACAAACCCAAAAATGCCAGCGCATCCAAACGACCAGGCAATTCCTACTATCGCAAGCAGGAACCACCACGCCAGTACAAAGTGACCGAAAAGGATGAACTGTTGAATTTCCTGTTGCAGCATTTGAAATCAGGACGGAACGCAGTGAAGTCCATTCTGGGTCGTGGACAGGTATCCGTGGATCAGAAGGTCGTAACGAAGTTTAATGAAGCGCTGACGCCAGGTCAGATTGTCTACATTCGAAAAGAAGGTGCAGTCGCTGCTCCATCCTTGACGGGTATTAACATTTTGCATGAAGACGATGATATCATTGTGATCCGCAAGGAAGCCGGACTATTGTCCATTGCCGCAGACAAGACGGATGACCTGACGGCTTATCGCCAACTGACAGAGCATGTACGCCGCACCAACCCGCTTAATCGGATCTTTGTTGTCCATCGTCTCGATCGGGATACATCGGGTGTGATGATGTTTGCCAAAAGTGAAGAGGTGCAGCAGAAGCTGCAAAACAACTGGAAAGAAAATGTGCAGGACCGCGTCTATGTTGCCCTTGTTGAAGGTTCAGTAGCCAAAGAAGAAGGCACCATCTCTTCTTGGCTGAAGGAAACCAAAACGCTGAAAATGTACTCCAGCTCTCGTCCGAATGATGGACAACACGCCATTACACATTACAAACGTCTGAAATCGAACCGTGAGTTCTCCCTGCTGGAAGTGCGTCTGGAGACAGGCCGTAAAAATCAGATTCGTGTGCATATGGAAGATCTCGGACATCCGATTGCCGGTGACAGAAAATACGGTGCACGTACAAGAGACCTTGGCCGTCTCGGACTTCATGCACGTATACTCTCGTTTATCCATCCCACAACGGATGAGTTAATGTCATTCGAAACGGATATTCCGAAGCCATTCCTGTATCCGTTCCGTGCAGAAACTCCACCTGCGAAATAACTGCACCTCTAATGTGTGCATATATAGAAAATTCACTAATCGATTGATCATGCCTGAAAGGAGGAACGGACACTGAAAAACCTGTTAATCACCGGTTACCGGGCACATGAATTGCAGATTTTTGGACAGAAACATGAAGGTATTCCATTTATCAAGAAGGCCATTGCCTCCCGCCTCACTCCCCTTGTCGAGGATGGTCTGGAATGGGTGCTGACGCCGGGACAATACGGTGTGGATCTGTGGGCCTGCGAAGTGGTGATTGATCTGAAGAAGACGTATCCACATCTGAAACTGTCGATCATCACTGCCTTTCAGAACCCGGAGGAACAATGGAAAGAAGACAAGCAGGAGTATTACCGTTCCATCCTCTCGGGTGTGGACTATTACGGTGCGATTAGCAATCAACCTTATATCGGGCCGTGGCAGTTCACTTCACGGGATGACCTGTTGCTGCGTAAAAGCGACGGTCTTCTGCTCGTCTATGACGAAGATGCTGGAGAAGGCAGTCCCCGTTTTGTGAAGGAAAAAGCCGTGAAGAAACAGCAGAACGAGGACTATACAATCATCAGTGTCACTTCAGAGGATATTCAATCTGTAGCTGAGGATGAGCGCATGAACGATGTTATAGACTTTGATGATTCTTCATTCTGAAAAAATGTAGATCATCTGAAGTCCATTCATGCATAGCTTTCATCAGAGGGGAATCGTATTTTGAATGCCGTACATATGTTTTTTTTCGAGGCAGGTTGGGTATAAGTAGTATTATAACTGCGATGATATGTCGTATGGGATAAGGGGAACTGCAACCATGACAATTACGCCAGAGCAGCGCATTCAACTGCATGGATTTAACAACCTGACCAAGTCGCTCAGCTTTAATATGTACGATATCTGTTATACCAAAACCAAAGACGAACGCGAAGCTTACATTGAATATATTGATGAACAGTATAACGCCGCCCGGCTGAGTAAAATTCTGAGCAACGTCTCTGACATCATCGGAGCCCACGTTCTTAATGTTGCCCAGCAGGATTACGTGCCTCAAGGTGCGAGTGTGACGATGCTTGTCTCGGAAGGTCCGATTGTGGAGATCCCTGAAGAATCACTCGATGAATCTCCTGGCCCTCTGCCCGATAACGTTGTCATGCAGCTGGATAAAAGCCATATCACTGTGCACACCTACCCTGAATTTCATCCTAGTGAAGGTATCAGTACCTTCCGTGCGGACATTGATGTCTCCACTTGTGGTGAGATCTCACCACTTAAGGCGCTGAATTATCTGATCCACTCATTTGATACGGACATTATGACGATGGATTACCGGGTGCGTGGTTTTACGCGGGATACAAGCGGACGCAAGCTGTTCATTGACCATGAGATCGGCTCGATTCAGAATTATATTCCGGACGAGATCAAGAGCAGCTTTGACATGATTGACGTAAACGTCTATCAGGAGAATATCTTTCACACCAAGTGTAAACTGAGGGAATTTGATCTCGACAATTATCTGTTTGGGTACACCAAGGATAAGCTCAGCAAAAAGGAACAACAGGAGATTACGGAGTGGCTGAAGCTGGAGATGGACGAGATCTATTATGGTAAAAATATTAATCGTCCCTCTTAAAAAGGTTGTTCAACGCTGATCCATAAGGGCAAAGTCTAAGACAAGATTTCATGAAGGCAGGGTTCTTCTTTTCGGGGGGGCCTCCGGCATGTGCTTGTCTTTTTCTTTGTTATGTTGACAGTGTGCAACTTTATTTCTTATTATAGAAGTAACTGTACAATCTACAGTGAAGGAGACTGAGCCCGTGATCGAAACGAATACGACAAGACGTAACGAATCACTGTTACAAGCGCTTACTGCACAACACAATGCCATCACCAATAACATTGCCAATGCAGACACACCCAACTACAAAAAGAAAACGGTAGAATTTCAGGAAGAGTTGAGACGTATCGTTGAAAATGGCAAAACAGATCAGCTCGCCATGAAGCGGACTCATAACAAACACTTCCCTGTCAGTGATCCCAATTCTTCCATCGTACAGTACCGAATTGTCGAGAACAACGAAACTACGATGAACAATAACAACAATAACGTTGACATTGACAAGGAAATGGCGGACCTTTCAGAGAACCAGCTCATGTATAACTACATGGTTGATCGGGTCAGTGGACATTACAAAAAAATGAAGAATTTATTGAATGATCTGAAATAATTAATGTACAAGCAGCCTGAAACGGCTGCTTTTTTTTATGGTTCTTTTCCACTGAGTATAGCTCGTTTGGTGCCATTTTTCGGTATCCGCTTCTGTTCGTAGTATAATGGGGAGAAACGATTGATTTCATATCGAATAAAAGAGGTGCAACATGTCTCCACGTCATTTAAATGGATTTCAAGGTTCCAAAGTCAGATTAGCGGCCCCATGCCCGGAAGATTGCATGCGTCTCTCCCGCTTCACAGACGATTATGAATACTTGCGCAACATGGATACCGATATCGCGATCCCGTTAACGCCGGATGAGACAGGGTCTTCCTCTGTCCGCCGAGACAACGGATTTGAATTTGCATTACGTACACTGGAGGGTAACCGATTCATTGGCTTCACAGCCCTGTACCGGATTGAATGGAACAATCGCTCTGCTCGTCTGGCCATTGGCATCGGCGAAGAAAATGATCGAGGTAAAGGCTACGGAAGCGACGCTCTGGCTCTGATTCTTCGATATGGATTCCACGAATTGAACCTGAACCGGATTGCGCTGGAAGTCATCGAATACAATGAAGCCGCAAGACGTGCGTACCTAAAAGCCGGATTCCGGGAAGAGGGTCGCCAGCGTTCAGCAGTTTTGCGGGATGGCATGCATTATGACCTGATCTCAATGAGTATCCTTGCTGAAGAATGGTCGGCACAGTCTGGGCTTCCCTTATCATTCCGGTCTAATCGTACTCCTGAATCTGGGGATATGGACGCGGGTGGTTTTGCACAACCTAATGGGAACGAACAAGCTGCGCTGTCAATGTCGGAATTAAGTTCTGTTCCAAAAGGTGAATCTGAAATTTCACCTCGCATCGGCGTAGGTGCGGTCATCCTGAATGAACGGGGCGAAGTGCTTCTCGCCTGGCGGAATCGTCAGCCCGAACAGCACACCTGGAGTATCCCTGGCGGGAAAGTAGATCCCTATGAATCACTCGAAACTGCCGTCATCCGTGAAATCAAGGAGGAAGTGAATCTGGATATCGCCATTGACAGTCTGCTCTGTACGGCGGAGACGATCCAGCCACAACAGAAGGAACATTGGATATCCGTGCTCTATTCCACCAAGGTGATTGGCGGCCATGCTCGTAATCTGGAAGAAGGCGGAGCCATCGGTGAGATCGGTTGGTTCCCATTGAATGATCTGCCCTCTCCACTCGCCTGCTTCGCGGTACCTGGGCTGGAGGCTGTGAAGAAGCTGTATAACCAGAATTAAGCTTGGAGGTGCTTGCAAGTGTTGGAGATTCCTCTTCCTCGACCTGTCCCCTTCATTCTGCATGAATCGAGTTCCCAATTCGATTGGAAAGGCAGCGGCTCGTTATCACTGAAAACATTCCGTAACGGAAAAACGCTCTATGAAGCGGGCCGCGGTCACTTCGCAGTTAATAATGAGAACTATCTGCTTCTGAATGAGGGTCAGGAATATAGTCTCCACATTGATTCATCTACTCCAGTTGAATCCTTCTGTATCTTCTTCCCTCCCGGTTATGTGGAAGAGATCGGACGGAATCTAATGACCAGTGATCTTCGTCTACTTGATGAGCCGTATAGTTATTCATCCTCTAACAAGATGGAGTGGGTAGAACGTACATATGCCATGGATAATCGGCTTGGCGCAGCTCTGAATGATTTGCGGAATTTGTACAGTCAAGACACACTGGATTCCTGGGCAATAGCGGAGCAGCTTCATCTGCTCGCTGTTCACATGCTGGATCTACACCGTAATGTTCAGCAAGAGATCAACGAACTGGATATGATCAGACGTTCAACCAGAGAAGAGTTGTACCGAAGAGTGTATATCGGGCATGAGTATATCTCCGCCTACTATGATCGGCCGTTAACGCTAGAACAGACTGCAACGGCTTCACAACTATCCGTGAATCATTTTCTACGCAGTTATAAAAAGTTGTTTGGTACTTCACCCCATCGTTATCTGACCGAATGCAGACTATTGGCTGCGAAGCAGCTTTTGCTTGATTCGGACAGGTCTGTCACCCATATCTGTTATGATGTGGGCTTCGAAAGCCTCGGTTCGTTCAGTTCACTATTCACTAGACGCTTCCATAGCTCTCCTTCCCAGCTGCGGGCAAAAAGGTGATTATGAAGAAGAACCTCTGAAGAGGAACATCTATAATTACATTATCTCATCAGATGGAGGTATTCCTTTATGAATCATGCAGAACAGATTAATCAACTATTTCAGGCTGCACAGTCTGGAGATGTGGCCAACCTGCAATTATTGCTAGCTTCTCACCCGGAACTCACCAATACTGAAAATCAGGATGGGTTAACTCCGCTGGGATATGCCTCTCATTATGGACAAGCAGGAGCAGTTCGTCTTCTTCTGGAGTATGGAGCCGATGTTAACGCCCTTTCTCATTCCCGGGTTTCTTTTATTCCGTCCAATACTGCACTACATGCCGCGCTTGCGGGAGAACGTTCGCCAGAAGTTATCCGCCTTTTACTCGAACATAGGGCATCCACAAGTATTCTGGACAGCGATGGACAATATGCGTTGCACTCCGCAGCATTTCATACGGATCAGATCGAACTTATTGAGATGTTACTCCAGCATGGAGCTGATCCAAACGCGCTAAACTTAGCGGGCCAAACCGCACTGGATATTTCACTTGAGCGTGGTAACACGTCTACAGCTTCATGTCTGCTAGCAGCCGTTACAGCGCATCAGCAATAATGATTAGATTTAACGTGAGCAATACCGCGAATAACCGTCAGGACTCTTTTTGGAGTACAAAGAGAAGGTCTGACGGTTATTTGTTGTCCTGTATGTTCTCATGCAAATACGTAGTTCAACTATTATAGAAATCAGGTACATACATATTTTTCTAAGAAAACAAGAACCGTTTGAAGCTTTACACGGTCTAATACTCAACATATCCATGAAAGGAGGAGCCATGTGACCCCTTCTCAGCTCACCATCGCCGCACAAAAAGGGGATGCCGAGGCTTTTGCAGCCTTAATGGAATTACATCAGAGCCAACTGTACCGTATCGCCTATGCCTACCTGCATAACGAAGGTGATGCGCTCGAAGCGATTCAGGAATCAACGTTCAGGGCCTTCCATAAACTCAAAAAATTAAAAGAGCCCTCCTACTTTGGCACTTGGCTCATCCGCATTCTGCTCAACTACTGTGCGGACGAACGCAAACGCAAAAGTCGGTTCAGTCCCGTCACCGAGATTATTGAATCCAGCAGTTGGGATCGTCCTGCGGACCCCGATCTTGCTGCCGCCGTATCCACCCTTGACCGGGATTGCAAACAGATTATTATTCTGAGTTATTTCGAAGGTTTCTCCTTAACTGAAGTTGCCGATATTCTCGACATCCCGACCGGAACTGTAAAATCCCGATTACATCGGGCACTCGGACAGCTCCGTGATCAACTTGAAACGAAAGGAGATGTATCCTGATGACGGATGAACAAAACTCATTCGACACATTGGAAGAACGTCTGAATGCTCGCAAGACGGAGTACGAAACCATACCTGTGCCCGATGCCGCCTATCAGGCTGTGCAGTCCGGAATCCGCCAGGCTGCTCGTAAACGCAAGTCCCGGTTGCGCTGGTATATGAGTTCCATCTCGGCAGCTGCCCTCATCCTGCTGTTTACGGGATGTATCCGTGTCTCTCCCGCTTTTGCGTCCTTCGTGGAGCAATTGCCTGGCATGGAAGGCATTGTTAGCATGATTCGCCAGGACAAAGGATTAATGATGGCGATTGATCAGTCCCTCTTGCAGAAGGTCGGCGTCACCGACGAGCATGATGGTACTTCCTTGACCGTTGATGGAATTATCACAGACGAGTCACGCATGGTTATTTTTTACACGATGAAAGGCATGAAAGATCCCGAGAAATTCAACTATGATATCGATTTGCTGGATGAGAACGGTAAAGATCTTCCTGTTGCATTTAGTTATTTTTCACCTAGACCTGCTTCAGAAAATGGCATTTATGAGGATAAAATCGATGTCTCATTCACAGAATCTTTACCGCCACAAGAGCTGACCATTATATTTAAGGAACGAGGTAAGAAAACGAATAATAAGTGGAAAATCACCTTCCCCGTGGACCACAGCTTAACAAAAGGCATGAAAAAAATCATTCCAGTAAACCAAACTATGACCGTGGACGGGCAGCATATTCATGTGAAACAGGCCGTTCTGTATCCCACTCGTCTTGTACTTGATATCGAATATGATCGGAACAACACCAAAAAAATCTTTGGCATTCGTGATCTGCACTTGGTAGATGAGCAAGGCCGAGCATGGAGAACCGATTCATCTTCCATCGGAGGCTCTGGAAATTCCGTCTTTTTCGAAAGCATGTACTTTTCCACTCCGAAAAAACTGACTTTGCAAGGATCTGGCCTTTCAGCAGTGGATAAGGAGGAACTGGTTATCAGTATCGATCCCTCTTCAGGTGAAATACAAGGCGGCCCATCGAGTTTGAAATTGCTGCAAAGCACGGTCCAGGGCAAAAATCTGATCCTCGAGTTTTCAATTGCAGATGCTCAAAATGCTACATCAGGGCTATCATTTACCAATATTGAGGACAGTAAAGGAAACCCCTTCGACATTAATGAAGTAAGCTGGAGCCCTTCCGTCTTTGAAGCAAGAGTTGTCATTAAAAATGGAGCCGCAGCCAAAGGAGATCTGACAATGGAAATATTCTCTTACCCTGATCAAATTCGTGCACCGTTCTCTATTGAAATTCCTGTGACTCCCTAAAGAAAATGTAACAGCCATAATTGCAAGCCACACGACGTATTCATGCACTATAATGAAAATATTAAACAACTACATTAAATTGATATGTTTACAGGAAAGGGTGTTTCCGCAATGAATAATCGTTCCATCCGTTATCCGCAACCACTCGCGCAAGGGGACATGATCGGTGTGGCAGCACCCTCCAGCGGTGTAGGCGAATCCCTGCACCATTACCTTGAGGAGAGCAAACGCAACATGGTGCGCCTTGGTTTTGGCGTGATGGAAAGCCCGTCGCTCCGCCACAATACCAAATGTGTTAGTGCCTCCAAAGAAGAACGCGCCGAAGAGATGAATGAATTTTTCCGCAATCCAACTATTCAAGCCATTATCCCTCCATGGGGCGGGGAGTTTCTCATGGATATCCTCCCTCTGCTGGATTGGGAAGCTTTGAAATCATTACCGCCCAAATGGGTCATGGGATACTCGGATATCAGTACCTTCCTGTTCGCCTATACTCTGCTCACTGGAACAGCATCAGCACATGGCACCAATTATGTGGATCTAAGATCAAACGCCCTCGATCCCGTGACTGCGCGCTGGATTGATGTGTTACAGACCAAATACGGCGGACAGATCACACAATCGTCTTCCACACATTATCAATCGGCATGGAAACCGGAATCTCCTGGATTTAACCTGGACACACCTTCGCGCTGGAAACAGCTCGGCCACTCGGAAGATGCAGATACCGCTGTGTCGTTCTCCGGTCGGCTGATCGGTGGCTGTATGGATACGATCTCCAGTCTGATTGGCACGCCATATGCACCTGTTGCATCCTATCTGGATCAGTACTGTGCAGACGAAGGAACGATCTGGTATCTGGAAAGCTGTGAGATGAATGCGGGGGATATCTACCGTCATCTGTGGCAGATGAAACAGGCTGGCTGGTTTGCAGGTGTAAAAGGTTTCATGTTCGGCCGACCTGCGGGTTATTCCGATACAGCCGATTTCAATTTCACCGATGCCCTATCCTCTGCACTTGGGGATCTGGATGTCCCTGTACTGTACGATGTGGATCTCGGCCATGTTCCGCCCCAACTCACCTTTGTGAATGGAGCATTAGGCAAAGTCGCCTACGAAAATGGACGCGGGAGCCTTGAGATGGCGTTTGTGTAATCACCTTTTATAGGCAGATGCATACCTTGAAGTAAGAACTTATTTTGAGGAAGGGTTGTGCATCATGTCTGAATCCACATCCACGCCGTCCACACGTGTCGTGTATCAAGCCAATCAACCGATGCTTCAATCCGTGCAAAGTGTGCGGAATATGCTTCATCATACAGCCCGGCAGCATGTAGGCAAGAAGGTACAAGTCCAGAATATCGATGGGCAAGTGTGGGAAGGTGTCATCATCAGTGCAGACCGGGGAATTTTGTATCTCCAGGTTACCCCGATGCATGGATATCCTGAACCGCGCGCCTTGTTTGGACCAACGATTTTGCCGCTTGTGCTGTATGAATTGTTGGTTATCACACTCTTGATGTAGGGGTATTGTACTTCCATATCCGAACCTGTTCCAAGAAGCTTCGCTCCTGAGATCTTCAAGTCTTGGGAACGAAGCTTTTTTATGGTCCCGGCCATGGTGCGGTATGATTCCTTGCGAGCGTGTGAAATATGATACAATGGTGTCGCACCACCCCATATCTCATATGAAACGGAGCTTGATCCGGTTGGAATACATACGTCATGATTCATCACCCGTATCACAAGCCGAGACGGGTATGATTGGCAGCAACCCTACTGAACAATCCCGCGTGATTGCAATCTGTCTGCTCGCAGGCAAAATCATGCTGCAAAGCGGTGGTGAAACCTACCGTGTGGAAGATACGATGAAACGTATGGCGGCTGCGCTGGGTTTACCCCATTCGCACAGTTACGTTGTTCCGACAGGCATTTTCTTCTCTGTTGATGCAACCGAACCCGCCAAGCTGATTCGTATCTCCGAGCGTACGACGGATCTGGACAAGGTGTCTGAGGTGAATGCAGTCTCCCGCCGCATTGGGCAAGGTGAGCTATCCGCTCAGGAAGCTCATGATCTGTTGGTACAGATCGAAGGCAAGCCCTCCTCCTATTCAACGGCGGTGCAGCTTACGGCCGCAGCGTTATCCAGTGGTTGTTTTACCATTATGTTTGGCGGGGGCTGGAGCGACTTTCTTCCGGCGTTAATCTGCGGGGGCATAGGTTATGCAGCCGTTATTGCCTTTCACAGGTTGGTGCGGGTCAAATTCTTTGCCGAGCTTACGGCATCCTTTGTTATTGGCTTACTCGCTTTTCTCCTGATCTACATGGGAGTAGGTCATGAACGGGACAAAATCATTATTGGTTCGGTTATGCCACTGGATCCGGGGCTGCTGATTACCAATGCTGTACGCGATCTAATGGCCGGACATCTTGTCTCCGGATTATCCAAGGGAGCCGAGGCATTTCTGACCGCCTTTGCCATAGGTACCGGCATTGCAGTTGTATTTTCACTTTTTATGTAAGACGGAGGAATGCAGGATATGCTCCATTTTATTGAACAAGCCTTGACCAGTTTTGTCGCTTCAGCCGCGTTTGGGATCATCTTCAACGCACCACGGCGCATGCTGCTCCACGGTGGATTTGTCGGCATGATCGGCTGGATCATCTATATCGTGCTTGAATATGCAGCGGATGCGGTGCCTGCTACACTTGCAGCGACCATAGCCGTAGGTGTCATCAGCCAGGTATTCTCTCGCATGTTTCGCGCACCTGTCATCATCTTTAGCGTCGCAGGCATCATTCCTCTCGTTCCTGGTGGACTGGCGTATAATGCGATGCGAAGTTTTGTGCAAAATGACTACAGTGCCGCTATGGAGATGGCCGCCAAAGCACTCATGTTATCCGGAGCTATTGCCGTAGGCCTGGTGCTCTCCGAGGTATTAAACCAGATGATACGCCGAATTCCCGCCTCAATTCGGGAACAATCATCATCGAAATGATTATTCTTTTCATATATTCAACACACGTAAAGGCCCGTTAGCATACAGGATGATCTCTTGTATAGCAACGGGCCTTACGTGTCACTATCCTATAGAGCACTATAGTGCAGTGAGACAATCGAAGAAGTCTATTTACTTCACAAACGTATTTTTCACACGTACCGACCTCAGGAAATATGGAATGAAGATACAGCACGTCAAAATGGATCGTACGATCAACTGAAAAGCCGGAGTTGCATCAAGCACATGCTGTTCTCTTGGGATTTCATTGCGCGCAATCAGAATCCACGTCACGATGCTTATGATCACATTCATCAGGTACATCACCATCATCATACGCGGAAACTGTCTCTTCCGTTTATATAAAAGAATGAGATTCACGATAACGATCATCAATAGAATGGTACTGCTTATGAAACCAAACCACAGGAGTGGACGGATCATCTCCGTGTAAATCTGAGGATCGACACCACGGTCTACTTCCCATCTGGCAGGGTCCATGATGACATTCACCTGCGATACATCCGAAATGAGAAACACCAACGCAAACCAAAGACTGATCTGGATTAAAATAAGCCATCCGCCCAATCCGGAGATACCAGGCAGCTCTCCATCCGAGTTCATGTGTCTATTGTTCATTTCATCCTCCTCATACCGAATATTAAACGTCTTCAGTAATAACCGCTTGTGCCTAAGTTCCACTTCGTTGCCTGGCCTTAAATATAATCTTCTGATCCGGGTATACCTTAGCATAATCTGTTGGCTATGCTTTTCCCTTACCTGTTCAAAGTATACCACCGAGGGATGAAACTGCGAAAATCATCATGATCTTCACGGACACGTTCGATCTTGGTCATCATCTCATGTGTCTCTTCCGGCTTCACCTGCTGAATCCACACCACAGAAGACACCAGCGCCATGGCCGTATACAGTGAATACAATCTCCAGAATAACTCATCCGGTTCATTGCCATCGAAATAACCCTGAATTTGACCTATGGAATATGGAATACTGATCTCCGAAGCAAACAAACCCAGCTTCAAAAATTCATGAATGGGATCACCTTGATCATAACGATTAAAATCAACCACTCCTGCGAGTTTATCATGCTTAACGACGAGATTGCTCGGGTGAAAGTCATCATGCTGAAATCCATCTGGACGATTTTTCATCCAACCAAGATGGTCTGCAATAAACGTTAGAATAACATGATCCTCTTTCATCACGATAGGGCACTGTTTATAGCGCTCCACGTAACGTTGATGCTTGGTGCTCTTGCGTATGTACCATGATTCGATCTGTCCCTCCATCGGCAACTGGTGAATCAGCTGTAGCTGCACTCCTGCTTCCAAACCAACCGCCCACTGCTGCTGTTCATTCAGCTGAGGCAGTCTCTCGGAAGCATCTTCGCCTTCAATGTAGCTAAGAATCATATATCCGTTCTTCTCATCCAATCTACCTGTGCCCAACGTTGCTGGACACAGTACACCTAATTGTTGCATGCTCTGCAAATATTGATATTCCCTTTGCTTCATCCATTCCTCAGCAATATCATACACCCTCACCAGCACATGGCCTTGACCAGGGATAAACATTTTGAATTTAGTATCTGCTGAATAACCCTTCATAACAGGTTCAATCCGCGTGGCCTGACCAAGTTCAGGAATCTGTTTTAACCTGTCAATTAACGTATTGTCCATCGATGCATTCCATGTATCGTGTTGTTCCACGTCCCGAATCCTCCGTTATTTCACGTATGGCGTGTAGTATCGTCGGTCTATTCCCACTTTAACCCATGATATTTCCTATAACATGCTTATATGTATTCTATCCGTTTCTATTTAAAAAGTACTGATTCGGGTTCTTTGCCCGTCAGGGTCAGCATCGTATACAATTGTCCTCTGTGATGATATACATGCCCCATAATCTCAAGTAACCACTCCAGCCGACTATAGGAAGCTCCCCAGTACGAATCCGTCACATGTAATAACTCTTCCGTGTTAAACTGCCTGTACCGTTGGTATAGATACATCTGGTTATCAATCAAAGCCTGCTTGATCTCACCGAGCGAATGCGCCTGATTCTCTGCATAGAATTGAGCCATCTCTTCCTCCGATGCACCTTCGGAAATATAAACATCCGCTCGGCAGATCACAGACAGATGGGCTAGTAATTCTCCAACAGGCCGTTTACCTTCAATTGGAGTCAAAGCCAAATCTTCTTCCGACAACTGATCACATATATCAATCAACGATGTTACGGCCACGTCAATATGTTTGAACGCAGATTGAATCAACAGACACACTTCCTTTTTATCCCATTATACAGAACATATGATCGGTTATCAACCAAGATATCCCTCCCTAATATATAAACAAGTTATACCTCAAATTTATCAATCTACGAACAAAAAAGTCCTTCCTCCTTCTTATAGACGGGATTCAGGACATTTTGTTGCCTATTTGTTTTCAAATCTTTGCTCAACTTGAGTATAACGAACAATACGTTTGCTCGAATCGTCCAGCCTCCAAGTCAGACTTGCGAATGAAAAATTGCAGTTCCCCGCAATCCCACCATTGGAAACCAATAGCATCATGCGTATCTATCTTCAACAGCAGCAGCGTATCGGATAGTTCCTGCCATGTCCGATCCTCATCACCGCCGTAATGCTTGGTCAGCTTCTTCTCACACTCCTGCTCATTATAATCGTACTCTTCTCCCAGTGCGATCTGTAACAAGGCACGATGCTCGGCATCCGGATGCTGCCCGTCAGGATATCCAAACATCCCACCCCAATTCAGCGTACTTGGATGATTCCAACTCGACTCGAATTCAAGGTAACGGTCATACAGACTCACTTCCGCTTCGGCCTCATCGTTCTCAAGCCTCGGCGGCGAGAGCTCATTCAGCCCGTTGGAGTCAATATATGCATATGTAGGAAACTCAAGATTAGGCAGCACAGTCACCGAATGTGCAACAAACGGTGCTCCATCCAGCGCGGTATCACCCTCAGGTTCTCGCCTTATCAGGTTATGAGAACTTGGCTCAAAAATCACACGATGTTCAATGGGACAAGCAGATTCATCCGTGCCAATGAAAAAGTATAACATTCCACGTTCAGGCAAAGTCCCGCGCCCATCATTCGGCGTATACGGCGACAAATCCACCAGGTTCAGTTGGGCCAGGAAAGTCATTAGAACTCCTTCTTGTGTTACGGGCCATTCCATGCGACTTGGCAAATCCGGATGTCCACCCACACGTGAGTTTCCTGTTCTGCGATATTCGTCCAGTGTGGATACATCGAGGCGAATTCCCCAGCGGCTTGAAGACAGCAGCAGATCGGCAGCAACTCCCAAACCATATTCCTCAAGTGTTTTACGGGCTTTTCTGGTCAGACGTTCACATTGTTCTGGCTTAATCATATAGATCCTCCCCTTTTGACAATACACCTATGCTGAGACATATTCAGGTTCACACCTGTATATTCTTCCGCCCGGACGTCTTTCCCTGCTTCTATATAAATTGAACTTAAGAATATTTTACACTTACCACTCCGATGACAGAACAACCTTCCGATCGCTGTTATCCCCAGAATTTTTTAGATTCACCTTTGCAAAGGTAAAAATCCGGGGATAAAGGCGAACTCTTCGATTCTTCAGGTTCTTTCTGTCCTCTACGTTCTCGTGTAAATGTGCAGTCCAATTTATATAGAAAAAAGAGACTGACATTCCTTGTCAGTCTACTTCCTTAATTCTATATTCCATTTAACGATTTGGATCAGAAGACTTCTCCTGGTAAGCACGCATATGCTCCTCACCATCCAGGAATTCATGGGCCTGATGGGCTGCCATCACACCATGATAACTGATATCCAGACCCAAATCTTCCTCTTCTTCTGTCGAACGTACAGGCACAATTTTGCCAATCAACTTTAACCCGATCCAGGTCATGGCGAATCCCCAGATGACTAAGGCTGTAAGGCCAAGTGCTTGAACACCCAGCAACCTCCAGCCGCCGCCCATAAATAATCCACCATCCGTAGCAAACAGACCTACAGCAATCGTGCCCCACATTCCGGATGCAGCATGCACCGGGAAAGCACCAACTGGATCATCAATCTGCCGACGGTCCAGCCAGTTAGTGGCTGCCATCATCAATAGACCGGATACTGCCCCAATGAATATCGCTGCTACATCACCAACAAAAGCACAGCCTGCCGTAATGCCGACGAGTCCCGCGAGTGAACCGTTAATGACCGATGGCGCATCTGAACGATTGAAGCGGAATAACGTATACAACAACGTAACCGCACCACCCGAAGCCGCAGATAACATCGTAACAATCGCAATGTGACCAATTCTTACATCCGTCGCACTGAGTGTACTACCAGCATTGAAGCCAAACCAGCCGAACCATAACAGAAATGCACCTACAGATGCCAGTGGCAGATTGCTCGGGAGTGCAATGGCACTTACGCCAAGTGGCGTGTATTTGCCTTTACGCGGGCCAATAATAATCGCAGCCGCCAGTGCCGAGAATCCGCCGAGTGCATGGATAACAGCCGAACCGGCAAAGTCCTGCATCCCCAGCTGACTAAGCCAGCCGCCGCCCCATGCCCAGTGTCCACCAATTGGATAGATAATCGCCGTCATCAATATGATATACAACAGGTAGGCACGGAAGTTGATCCGCTCGGCTACCGCTCCTGAAACGATGGAAATAACAGCAATGGTAAAGGCAGCCTGGAACAACCAGAATGTCTCCAGAGATACCGGTACGTCCAGGTGAGACAAATCCCCATTCAGGAAAAATCCCGTTACTCCCGCAAAACCGCCAACGTCCGAACCATACATCAGTCCAAAACCGATAGCATAGAACAGCAACGTTCCAATCGTAATGTCAGCAAAAACCTTCATAATAATGTTCACACTATTTTTATAACGCACAAAGCCAGCCTCGAGCAGGGCGAATCCACCCTCCATCAATAAAATCATCGCTGCACTCAGTACGACCCAGACCGTATCAATCCCGGTGCTTAACGTCTCCAAAGTCATGTTTATACATCCTCCGTTTCACTAAGCTGTCTGAGTTCACGGATTGTATCGGACGCAAGCTCAATCTCGTCCCGCTCAATGCTGTCCGGATGCTTAATTCGTTCTGCGATCTGATCCAATTCACGTATGCGTCTGCGAATCTGTTCCATCTTGCGAAAACGTTCCTTCACCTGCACCATATACTCTACCGCCTGATGATGGGATGCTGGGCGGCCCGCAAACCATTTGCGTACGGGCGACAACGATTGATAAGCAACCTCTTCCGCTCGACGCTTCTGTTCGAACTGTTCGATCTTCTGCTTGAGCGTTTGGATCTCATTTTCTTTTTTGACCTTCAGCCGTTCGATAAGGTACAATAAATCGGACGATGATATTTGCAATGCTGTATGGTGATACACCTCGTCGATTACTAACATATCATGTCAGGACTCCTTACATATCAAGTTACTTGTACCGATTATAGTTTGCCGGGGTCTGCCCGTCAATCTTTTTTTGGACTTGGGATGGATTTAAATGAACCGTTCATGGAGAACGGCTTTTTTTATTTGGCACAAATCACATCTAACAAAGGCTAATCTTGCCTAGGTTCGCATTCACTCTTTCCATTCTCAATGCTTCAAGAATAAGCATCCACATTTTGGGTAATGAACATACACAGACTACCCGCATCATAGAACCCGTATATAAGGAGAGGATTGCACGATGTTTACTCGTAATGACAATATACGCAACCAAATTTGGGAAGCCATCTCAGGACTCGAAGAAGAACAATTGAACCGAAAATCTTCACCCGAACAGTGGAGTATTATGCAAGTACTACGTCATCTGAATCTGATGGAAAATGTCATTGGAAAACAAGCCCGCCTGGCCCTCGAGAAGGAACAGACGGTGTCTGTGGACAAAAAACCATATGAATTATCGTTGGACCGCAGCCGCTCCGTAGAGGCACCACCCCATCTTCAGCCTCCAGCAGCGCCCGAAGCACTTGCAGACGTACGCAATGATCTGGACGAATCTCACCAATCGTTAAATAACTTTGCATTGGATCATGATCCTGACCTGCTGCGCAGCAAGTCCTTTCCTCATCCCGTATTTGGTGAGATGGATCTAACCCAATGGATTGACTTTACAAGTTATCATGAGGAACGTCATCTGGGACAGATCCAAGAGATCAAACAGCAGCTTGGCGTATAAACACAACCTTACTTTCACATAGCAAAGAATATAGTTGAACGACAAAAAACCTCCAATCCTATTAATTTAGGTTGAAGGTTTTCAATGTTCTTATCCTACGAATAAGAACGACACTTATATTTTTTTGCCCAAAATCGCCAGATCTCTATTCACACCATCCAGTACGGCAACTTCGGGATAATATCCCCACTGTTCAAAACCATGCTTGCGCAATAACCCCAGACTCGGTTCGTTATGCCCAAAGACAAATCCGAGAATGGTCGTAATCCCAAGTGCAGGACACGCCTCAAATACCGTTTCAAGCAAACGTCCGCCAGCCCCAATTCCGCGGCATTGCTGATCGACGTATACACTGACTTCCACCGTTCCGTTATACGCAGGGCGTCCATAGAACGAGCTGAGACTTGCCCAAGCTACCACCTGTCCTGCTTGCTTCATCACCCAAAGCGGACGATGATCGGGTGTATGTTCCTCGAACCAAGGCAAACGTTGCTCCACCGTCACCGGCTCCAAATCCGCTGTTGCCATACGGCCCTCAATGGTAGAATTATAAATTTCCACAATCCTCGGCAAGTCCTCCAGGCGCGCATATTCAATCTGCACATCTTCCAGTTTCATCACTATTCCTCCATCATTCCAGATCGTTCTATTATCATAGAGGATATTATAATGGAAAATAGAAGCCTTCGTCACCTCTAACATTCTGACAGAGAATTACTCCATCATTACTCTGGAAGTCCCTGAATTGTGTTCCCACGAGTTAACTGCTGAGTCTGGTCTGCCCAACGAATGTTAATTGAGCGAGATGTGAACAGATCCGGGCCATCCGACACCTGGAAATGCAGATGAGCTTCACTGGAGTTCCCCGAATTACCAAGCTCACCGATAGGGTCTCCCTGCTTGAGCTTATCTCCTTTTTTGACCGAGACAGTACCTTCCTTGATGTGTCCTGTGATGCTGTATTCATTGTTGCCATGGTCGATCACCACATAATTCCCCGCTGGCTCTTCGGGATTCATGACGCCGGGTATATTGTCTGGTATGTCATTTTTGGTATCGACAACTGTTCCGTCCGCAGCAGCATAGAGTGGTTGACCAAAAGCATGGTAGTTTGCGTTCACCTTGGCATCCCCGTTATAGCTAAAACCTTCTTTTGAACGAATGATATCCAGCGCATAGCGCTGTGTTTCATGCTCATAATGATAGTTCGACATCACATCGTTACCTCCCCAGAACACATACCATTCACCCTTTAAAGGGAAATGGAATTCAGTTTTGGTGAACTTTTGATCTGTATTCTTATGGGTTTCCAGCGGCTGGATCAACAGACCATCAATCTGATTGGCCTCGGTAAAATAGGCTCGAATCCCTTTTGTCCCTGTTTGATCCTTCCAGGCGAACTCGGTCAGATTGTTCATCTCAGCTGCGAACACTTGATCCAGGGAAGTTACTCCTTCCAGGAACTCGTCAGCAGACGTTTTAAGATTTTCAAGTGTGATCGCTTCCTTCATTTGAGGACTCAACTGACGGTAAATATCTTCACTGGAACCCTTCATGAGGGTATCAACAAAATTGTCGGGTGTAACCATTGCAGTTCCTGCTGAAGCAGAATCCTGTTCCTGATGAGTGTTCTCACCCTCTTTATTTGTATTGGATGCCTGTTCGGCTGACTGCTGCTCCGCCTGGTCGGAAGTAATGGAGTTGCTGTTGCCGCAAGCAGACAATATCACGCAAGCTCCAAGGGTAATCGCAAGCACCTTCCACCCCCTTTTATTCTGCAATTTCAATTGTGTATTTTGTTTTGATTTCAGATGACCTTCTCTGTTCATTCTCAACATCCCTTTCCGTTAATCGTTATACTTTCCAGTTAAGTGTACAGAATGAGTCTTATCCTTCGTCTAACCCCATCTTACATGTAGTTAAACTTGCAACGCCTTTTGAGGCTGCATAATTAAGATTCCGTTAAGATAGCTCATACACTATACAGCCTTCTTGGATGGTATGATTAGCAATACACACAACGGAAGGATCAGGAGGTCATTTTTAAACTATGGATAACGTCTCATTACTGCTTGTGGATGATGAACAGGCTATTCTGCATATGCTCAAAACCGTTCTGCTCAAAGAGCAGTTTCTCGATATTGATACCGTTACAACAGGCGAAGCTGCCATTGAGGCATGCAACAACAAGACGTATCATTGCATCGTGCTCGACATCATGCTTCCTGGCAAAAGCGGACTGGAAATCTGTCCTTTTCTACGGCAGGTCACCGATGCTCCCATCCTGTTTCTGACGGCCAAAACAACGGATTATGACAAATTAACCGGGTTCGCCGTTGGGGGCGACGATTATGTTGCCAAACCCTTTAATCCTCTGGAAGTGGTTGCTCGAATTAAATCATTACTGAAGCGTTATTTACCTTCTAAAACCGCAGCGATCTCGGATCACAACCCATCTAACGTAAATACGTCATCTCGCTGCACATCGGAAGGCGTGTACGATTTTGGACGATTCCAGGTACTGGAGTGGGCTGGTGAACTTCGGGTTGAAGGTGAGCCCGTACCCTGTCCGGCACTTGTGTTTCAACTGCTACTCTTTTTCTGCAAACATCCCAATCGAATCTTCACCAAATCAGACCTCTATGAGCGAGTCTGGGGCTCTGAAGCCATTAGTGATGATAATACCGTGATGGTTCATATTCACCGCATTCGGGAGCGCATTGAAGCCGATCCTTCCAATCCGGTGTTTCTCGTCAACGTCCGGGGTCTGGGTTACAAACTGATTCAGCCGGAACATGTGTCACGCCCATGAGTATTCGTCGCAGGTTAATGACCCGGTTTATCGGGATGCTTGCCGGTGCAGTTGTTCTTATCATCCTGCTTGGGTCTGTAGCCACTTACTGGGTCGTACAAAAGGTAAATGAAGTGAATCTGGTAGATGATTTTGCTGCCAACGGTCTGGACCAATTAATTAATACAGCAGAGATCATGCCGGATGATACCATCCGATATGACCCCGAATTGCTGAAGCAAGTAGATAAATATCAAGGCTGGCTGCAAGTTCTGGATGAACAAGGTTACGCCATAGATGCATACCACACCCCGGCCGATGTTCCTACTCACTATAAACCGGGAGAATTGATTGCATACTGGGAAAGCCAAAAGCCCTTCCCTTATCAGATCGTCATGCTAATCCGGGAGAAAAACGGGAAGGAATTCACCTTGTTATATGGTGAGAGTAACCCGGCCAAGTCCTTAATGAATAAGATTCGTTCAGACCTTGCTTTCACCAACGGGAAGCTTGATCTTAAGACCGACCAACAGGAGGCCCTCCGTGCCGCCAATGCTTATCTTCAAGTATTGGACGCGTCAGGACGCGAGCTCTCCTCCTATAACAAACCGGACATGGGCGTACCTAGCGAATACACCATTCAGGAACTTGTTCTGCAAGTTCGCTATCCGAGTCGATCAGGTATGTCTGTTGCAACGTGGTACGACGAACAAAATGAAACTACCTGGCTGATTAGCATCCCTGGTGATCCAGCGGTGAACACTGATCAGAACCCCTACAATTTTATTCTGGAACCGGCATTGGTTGTATTGATTGTATCCATCATCATTCTGCTCATCTTGCTTGCCTTCTGGTATGCCAATCGATTCGGCTCACCCATGCTGCATATGCTCCAATGGTTACAGCGTCTGGAGCGAGGGCATTACGAGGAACCCACCGGAGCTTTAGGAGTGCCTCGCAGCCAGCGTCGTAACGGAAAATGGAAACGGAAATATCACGTTTATGCTGAGGTGCTCCGCTCCATGCAGGCCTTGTCTCACACATTGAAACAAGATGAAGAACTTCGGAAACAGACCGATTCACTACGCGAGGAGTGGATTGCTGGCATAACACATGACCTGAAGACACCCCTCTCCTCCATTCAGGGATATGCTCATATGCTTGAGGCGGATAAGTATAGCTGGACCGCGGAGGAAGTCAGGGAATTCGCAGGCATAATGCTCGATAAGTCCATGTATATGGACAGGCTTGTCAACGACCTTGCCATGACCTATCGATTACGCAGCGGAGGATATCAACCTGTGGTTGAAGAGACTGACGTAAATGCGTTGCTTCGTGATCTGATCCAGCGCGCCGAACGGAATCCTGCATATGGGGAAGGTCGCATCCTATTCCAACCTTCCGAAGTGCCTGTGTATGGACTTGTCCATATTCCGTCGTTTGAACGAATTGTGGATAATCTGACTGCCAATGCCCTTCTTCATAATCCGCCCGAGTCCATCCTGGTTGTCAGTGTGCATTCTGGTAAGCAGGTAGATGAATTCAGCATTCAGTTTGCCGATAATGGAAGAGGCATGGACTCCGAGATGGTATGGAAGTTATTTGAACGATACTATCGCGGTACAGATACAGGTACATCGGACGTTGGATCAGGGCTGGGCATGGCGGTAACCAAAGGTTTGATCGAAGCCATGAATGGTCGTATTGAGGTACAGTCCACCCCTGGTGAAGGAACGATCATTCGCTTAATATGGGATGGGCCGTCCGAAACCAATTAAAATGTTCCACTTGACCTTTCCATTTTCAGTCTATATAATCGACACTCAACAACACCTGTTCCAATATATTGATATTGAATGCAACATATTTCAGAATAATTTGAATGAGTTGATCTAACATATTTGGCGATGACCAGAGACATGATTTCGTTTGCGTGCTGCCCAGAGAGAGAGGGGATTGGTGAAACCTTCTTCAGCGAACGGACCGGAATTACCCCTCTGCAGCCGTGACCTCCAACCTCAGCATTTCGGACCTCCTTCGGATGTTCGGCATGCTGCCAGTAGAGTCCACCGTCTGATCCCCGATAACGGATTCCAATGAGGGTTATGATGTTTCCTGTTCACGACGGCTGGTCGAGATCAGGGTGCACCATAACCAAATTAGGGTGGAACCACGAGCCAAGCGCACTCGTCCCTTTTCCGGGACGGGTGTTTTTTGCGCTTTCATTTTAAGAAATGGAGAGTGGTTCACATGAGCAAACAGGAAAACAGTAACTCAGCAAGCAACAAATCAGGTAACGAAATTAACAACCAAGCAAATGATCTTCAACAATCCAGCCATTCCATTGAGGTCCGTCTGCAAGGTGGCGCGGTACGTTCTTACGAAGCAGGCATCACTGTCGGTGCGGTCGCCTCATCCATCAGCACAAGCCTGGGAAAACAGGCTATTGGCGGTATTGTAGATGGTCAAAATGTCGATCTCGATTGGGTGCTCAAGCAAGATTGCGAACTTGTTATCGTTACTTTGGACAGTGCGGAAGGTCTATATCGTTATCGTCATAGCGCAGCACATGTGCTCGCACAGGCACTCAAACGCATCTACGGTGCAGAACAAGTGAAACTGGGTATCGGCCCAGTCATTGAAGATGGATTCTATTACGATGTTGATCTGGAGCATGCCTTGTCCATCAGTGATTTGGCTGCCATCGAGCGGGAAATGAACAAAATCATTCAGGAGAATCATAAGATCAGTCGCCGGGTCGTTAACCGGGAGGAAGCCCTCCGGATCTTCGGAGAGATCCAAGACCCCTATAAGCTTGAACTCATTCAGGATTTGCCAGAGGACGCCGAACTTTCAATCTATGATCAAGGAGAGTTCTTCGATCTGTGTCGCGGTCCCCATCTT
The DNA here is from genome assembly GCF_984798905.1 of Paenibacillus sp. SRL342. Classification (NCBI taxonomy): domain Bacteria; kingdom Bacillati; phylum Bacillota; class Bacilli; order Caryophanales; family Paenibacillaceae; genus Paenibacillus; species Paenibacillus sp. SRL342. The sequence goes on along the minus strand of NZ_OZ481790.1, from coordinate 1,680,829 downwards.
CCATCCACTGGTCGGATCAAAGCGTTCAAGCTGCTGAATGTGGCTGGTGCGTACTGGCGGGGTAACTCGGATAATAAGATGCTACAACGCATCTACGGCACTGCTTTCCCGAACAAAGCCCAACTGGATGAACACTTGCACATGCTTGAAGAAGCGAAGAAACGAGATCACCGTAAACTTGGCAAAGAGCTCGAACTGTTCATGTTCTCCGAAGAAGCACCTGGCATGCCCTTTTATCTGTCCAAAGGTATGACTGTTCGCACTGAACTGGAGCAATTCTCGCGTGAGCTGCAATTACAGGAAGGTTATCAGGAGGTTCGGACTCCTCTCATGATGAACAACCGGCTGTGGGAGCAATCCGGCCATTGGGAGCATTACAAGGACAACATGTATTTCTCGGAAGTGGACGATGCGACTTTTGCACTGAAACCGATGAACTGTCCTGGGCACATGCTGATCTTCAAAAACACACTTCATTCCTATCGCGAATTACCCATTCGCATGATGGAATTTGGTCAGGTTCACCGCCATGAATTCTCAGGTGCCCTGAACGGTATGATGCGTGTGCGGACATTCTGCCAGGATGATGCCCATCTATACGTCATGCCAGAGCAGATCGAGGACGAGATTAATCAGGCGATCTCACTGATCGGACGTATGTACAACATCTTTGGGTTCGAATATAAGATTGAATTGTCCACTCGCCCGGAAGATTCCATGGGATCGGAAGAACTGTGGGATCAAGCTGAAAGAGCTTTGCAGAATGTACTAGATCGTCGAGGCGTGGAGTATCGCATTAACGAAGGAGACGGTGCCTTTTATGGACCAAAAATTGACTTTCATATCCTCGATGCGCTGAAACGCAGCTGGCAGTGCGGAACAATCCAGCTTGATTTTCAAATGCCGGAGAAGTTCGACCTCACTTACATTGGAGAAGATAGTCTGAAACACCGTCCTGTCGTGATCCATCGTGCCATCTACGGTTCCATCGATCGTTTCATCGGCATCCTGACTGAACATTACGCAGGAGCGTTCCCACTCTGGCTTGCACCTGTACAAGTGAAACTCCTACCTGTATCGGATCATTATGTAGACTATGCGCTCCAAGTACAGAACCAACTCCGGGCTGCGGGCATTCGGGTAGAAACAGATCTGCGGAGCGAGAAGCTCGGGTACAAAATCCGTGAAGCCCAGATGGAAAAAGTGCCTTATTCGCTCGTACTTGGTGAGAATGAGAAAAATGCCTCATCCGCCTCTGTCCGTGCATACGGTCAGGGAGATCAAGGCATCCAACGTATTGAAGCTGTTATTGAAATGATCCAACAAGCTGTGAAGGCAAAAGTATAAAAGATGTAACGACTCTATTCATGGGTCACTCATCAGCTTGTGCTGAATTACAACTTCTCGTCAGGCTTTAGCCCAACCTGTTCTTCGCTCCATGTCCAGAAACGCTCAGCTGAAGCATCATCAACGGCATGTTTCTTCAGCTGCTGCTCTTTCTGTTGATAGAAGTAACGCCCGGTGATGCCGACGACTTCAGGGCTTGTGGCCAGATAAACAGCCGTTCGCGCCCCTTCTTCAGGGGACAGAAAGAATGGAAGTTTACCTGCAAAAGCCATAATACGTGTGCCAAATCCGGTATTACGATCTACGCCAATACTCGTTCCCACCGCACCAGGGTGTAGACAGTTCACTGTGACAGATGTACCTGACATTTTGCGAGCAAGTGCACGAGTGAACAGCACGTTAGCCAACTTGGATTGAGCATAGCTTTTGATCGGATTATAAGCTTTGTGCAGATGTGGATCTTCGAAGTGGATTTTGCCGGCCTTGTACGCACCTGACGAAACGTTCACAATTCGCCCCTGCTTTGCGGCTTTCAGAGGTTCTATCAATAGTAAGGTCAGCAGGAAGTGCCCCAGATGGTTGATACCGATACTTTGTTCGAACCCATCTGAGGTTTCCTTCCGCTTAACCATCACTACCCCTGCATTATTAACCAGAACGTCAAGGCGATCATGACGCTCGCGGAATGTGCGGGCAAACTGGCGTATACTTTCGAGTGAACCCAGGTCACACAACATCAATTCAATCGCAGAAGAGCCGGACTGACGCACAGCTTCCTGAAGAGCCTCTTGTCCGCGCTTCTCACTGCGGCATGCCATGATTACGCGATATCCTTGTCTTGCAAGTTCAATGGTGGTTGCCAACCCCATACCTGAGTTAGCTCCTGTTACAATTGCTGTCTGATTGGACATGAGGTACTTCCCTTCTGAACCTGAGGTTCCGAAATTAGAGGCGCGACGACGGACAATATGAGATAATGATAGGATCACATCTCGGTTTCCATGGGAGGACAAGTATGCTGACCAAAGAAGATTTTAAAAAAGTTAAAAAACAAGCCAAACTTGAAATCGCACTACTCGAACAGGAATATCAGGAAATCTTGCAGAACGTTGAGTCTACGCTGTATGAAAAATACGGTATTTTGGACAAAGAAGAAACGCGTGATCTCACCCGAAAACGCAAAAACCGAAGATATGCTTCACTCGTCATCGAACTATGCGCCATTACTGAACAAATGTTACATCAACTGTACAGAGACGTATATCAGAAAAAGTTTAATTCGACCCAGCTGATGAAAACTCCTGCCTACCGTGCACGCTCCAATATGGAGATTATTCAGGCCGAACTGAGTAAAGAGTTCATTGCTCTGGAATCCGAAAAAGAACACTTCGCTGAAGCCCTTAGTCTGGTGTATCAGACGAGGAACAAACTTGTTCATGATAACTTCTCGTTTGTCTCCATCGTTAAGGATGGCAGTAATGAAGAAGAAACGTTCGAAGCGCTGCTCCATACGGTAAAAAAATATAGAAAACACTTGAAATATAATCGCCCTGAATAACAACAATCATCGCTTAAAAAGAAAAGGAGGTGTACCGGACTACGGTCCGGATAACCATGAGCCATCCAACAACTTCGATTACTGTGCTAAATCTCCAGATTCCCACACCTTCCGGGAACAGCCCCATATTCCCCGTCATGCTTCGTGATGCAGATGGCGTTACCCTGATGGATACGGGCATGATTGGACAATTTGCCGAACTTCAATCCGCATTGGAACATGAGGGCGTACAGCTCGCGGACGTCAAACGGGTGATTATTACCCATCAGGACATTGATCATATCGGTAACTTGGGCGCTCTTCTGGATGCCATTCCCGATCTTGAAATCTGGGCACATGCCGATGAGATTCCATATCTAACCGGTGAGAAACCTTTGATCAAATTCACGCCTGAACGTCGTGCTCTGCTGCCCGCGCCCGTTTTGGCACTGGCAGACCAACTGCTCTTGCAGCTGCCTGAAGTGAACATTAGTAGAACTCTGGCGGACGGAGACTTGTTACCCCTTCAAGGTGGTACACAGGTCATTCATACACCGGGACATACGCCAGGTCATATCTGCCTGTATTTCGGGGAGCAACAGTTCCTGCTCGCTGCCGATGAACTTCGTGTGGTCGATGATGAACTGGTTGGCCCTGCACCACAAGCGACACCGGACATGCCTGAAGCGATGCGAAGCCTGAAGAAACTGACCAACCTTAAGCTCAATAAGGTTCTCTGTTATCACGGTGGAGAGTACACAAATGATCCGACTCAGCGTATTGCCACACTTGCGGAGAGCGCAGAGTAGTAAAGAACGTGGAGCTGTGAGTATTTTTGGAATGACACAAGCATCCTATTAACGCTGTTTCTCTTCGTGCGGCATTGTGCGTTGTAGCTCATTCAAGATTAGGATGACACATAGATTACAATCAAGGAGCTGTCCCCAAATGTCATGAATTTGACGGAGACAGCTCCTTTAATTAATTAACCATGTGCGTCTACTACTGCACTGGAGTTGTTTGTAATGAATCTCAGACTACGAACGCCACCAAACCTCTATTCAAGGTGCGTCAGGTTCGTTAGAAAAAATTTTATTGAATGCGATTCAGATTCAGGGCACTTCAGGGCTTTGACTCAAGTTGAGTGGTAACCGTTCGTTTTAAACTTACTTCATCCTCACCCTTACGGGGATACCAATCCGGTTCGACACTGTCCTGCAACACTGATTTTATCTCCCCTGACTCCAGACTTAACTCTCTGGAGTAAGCACTATCAGCTTGTCATCTCCATCTCGTGGCGATCCTCGTCCATCCCGATTGTTCGTAAGCACATATAACTTCCCGTCCTCGCCAGCACTCACATTGCGAATTCGACCCCATTCATCTTCGAAGAGGGGTTCCACCTTCTTCACCTGTGTGCCATCTTCCGAAAGAGTAACCTTCAGCAACTGCTCTCCACGCAGATTCGCAGCAATCAGAGATCCAGCCCAAGGACCTTCTTCTACAAAAGCTACACCAGACGGCGCCCATGTATCATTCCCACTATGTGCAAGCGGAGCCTGATATGCGTCGTTGCCATCGTCGTCTCCCTCCACCTCAGGCCAGCCATAATTCTCTCCAGCTACAATCCGGTTAATCTCATCGTGATTCCGCTGCCCATGCTCGGTAGAATACAGATAACCGTTGTCCGGGTTCCATGCCAGTCCCTGTGCGTTGCGGTGTCCCATACTGTATACAGGTGAATTCGGCCATGGGTTGTCTGCCGGGATCGATCCGTCGAGACCAATCCGCAATATTTTACCGCCAAGGCTATCTTTGTTCTGTGACAGTTCCGGTTCATAACGTTCACCTGTCGTGATAAAGAGCAACTTGTCCGGGCCAATTTTGATCCGCCCACCGTTATGATTTGTTCCGCCTGGGATGTTGCCAAGCAGCTCTTGATCTATGACCGCTTTGCCATCATTCACCTTGAGGCGTAACACTCGATTCGCAATGTCATCGTCTTCCAGATAGGAGTGGTACGCATACAGATAACCGTTCTCCTCGAAGTCCGGATCAGCTGCCAGACCCAACAGACCTCCTTCACCTTCTTCATTAAACGGGGCTGAGAATTCAATCAGTGGTTCAGGGGCTAGTTTTCCATCCTCGATGACCCGAATCGCACCAGGCCGTTCCGTTACAAACATCCGACCATCAGGCACACTCACAATCTCCCACGGTGCATTCAATCCTTCAACCAGAACGGAAGTCTGATACGGAATAACCGTCTCCCCCTGCGCTCCACTCTCATTCCCACTTGCACCGGTATTGCCTCCATTCGCTGTCTGTCCCTGACCTGCTCCCTGTCCCTGAGGCGTCTGCTCTGCTCCTCCCGTTGAGGGTTCGCCTGAAGAACATGACGCGGTTAACAGTGCTACACTTAATAATGAAGCATACAGCGGAACGGTTACTCGATTATTCATGATAACATCTCCCTTCGTATATCGTTCTTTTGTATAAAATAAATAAGTCATGCTTAACGTATTGTTAATGTTTTTTTCTCTATAGTTGAGGTGTTATTATTCATCTGTAAAGCGGTTTCGCCCTGTATTACCCTTCACACCAGCCGCTTAAACCGAGAATTCAAGGTATTCCGAGGACATGAAATCACCGCAGTTTGGAATTCCATCATAATCTTTTATAATAGAAGGATAGTATGAATGGAAAGGTGGACAACTACACTTATGAATCAAAACCCTTTATCTCGTCTTGAAGCCGATCTGTCCGGGCAAGGATTGGACGCCATGCTGATCACAGATCCAAAACATATCTACTATTTAACCGGATTTGCGAGCAATCCGCATGAACGCTTCCTAGGTCTGGTTCTCGCACGTGGCGAAGAGCCCCTGTTGATTGTACCTGCGCTCGATGCTGAAGCTGCCGCTGCCGCTTCCTCGGTATCCAACATTGCCACTCACACGGATACGGATAATCCATACGCTTTGTTCGAACGTTATCAAGGGCGCTTGGGTCGAGTAGGTCTCGAAAAAGAGTACGTGACGGTCGCACGTTATGAGCAACTGACCGCCGCACTGGGTGCTGCCAGCTTTGAAGATGTTGGCCCCCTGCTTCGCACATTACGTGTGAAAAAAACACCTGATGAGGTAGCCCGCATTCGCCATGCCATTCATCTGATTGAAGAAACATTGCGTCAAGGACTCTCTCATGTTCGTACAGGCGTAACTGAGATCGAGCTTGTCGCCGAGATGGAGTATCAGATGAAAAAGCTGGGTGCCGATGGTCCTTCCTTTGATACCATGGTGCTCACGGGACCCAAAACAGGTCTGCCACACGGTACACCAGGTGAACGGAAACTGCAACATGGTGACCTGTTGATGTTTGACATGGGTGTCTATGCCGGTGGATATGCTTCGGATATCACGCGTACATTCGCTTTTGGTGACATCTCACCTGAACTCAAAACCATCTATAACACCGTGCTCGCAGCGAACGAAACTGCCATCCAAATCGTGAAACCAGGCATCACCTGCGCTGAAGTGGATCGTGCAGCACGCCAGGTCACGGAAGAAGCGGGATACGGCGAACGTTTTATGCATAGAGTAGGCCATGGACTCGGTATTGACGTACATGAGTATCCTTCTCTCCATGGAGAGAATATGGACATCCTGAATGAAGGTACCGTATTCACGATTGAACCGGGCATATATACCGCAGCAGGCGGCGTCCGCATTGAGGATGATGTAATTGTGACCGAGACGGGTGTGGAAGTTCTGACAACATATCCAAAAGAACTGCAAATCCTTACCGACTAATGTAATTGGATCTATGTCAAAAATAGCCCATATACATCAATGCTCAGCCGATATTTATGCATCATGAACTAAACTGCACCAAACTGTGCTGAACTGTATCTTCTAAATAATATACTCCTTTTGCGTACGCCTCAGGCCTGTATACAGAAAAGTACACACGCGAACACAAAAATCCCGCAAATCCATGAATATCATGGGTTGCGGGATTGTAATTAATACAAAGCATATCCTAGATTACTCCGTCTGCATTCTACGTAATCTTATTCCTGCTCACTCATTTACCATTAACCAAACTCTTGCGTGATATCCTGCCAAGACTCCAGCTGTGGCAGCTGTTGCTTCCCCCAGTAATCCAGAAACCATTGAATAATCCCGGTTGGATCTGTTGTGCTGTAGCTGTAATGCCGGAAACCGTCCTCGCCTTCCTGCAAACGAATCTCTGCCACCATTTGCCCTGGTTCCTCAAGCGCAGCAGCCTGCATATACATACTTCCCTCCAACAGCTCCGAAGGTTTAAGTACTACGTATTCATGCAATTCCAGATTGGAGATCAACTCCACCAATAACGAGGCATTAATACTATCATTCTCGTAGGTTGTGCCATTGCTTTCCAGTGTATAACGCAGTGTAGAGTACATGTTCGATTCCCCTTTGGTTGAAATCATCGTTGGCTAATGATACACGCTCATAACGATATTGTCTAAGCCTCATCCTTAAACTTAAAGCTGCGTGCAGCATACAGAAACGGCGTTCCAACCGCAGTTAATACAAATTTAATAATATACGTCGTCAGGAAGATTTCCAGCCAAACATCCCAAGGGTAGATGAACGCAAACGCGATCGCGCAGAACACCAGTGTATCCACGAATGAACTGATGATCGAACTACCGTTGGTGCGTATCCACAACTGATTGCGTCCTGGGGCTACCTTGCGTAACCAGGAGTACAATCGTACATCCAAGAACTGACTGATGAAGTATGCCGTCAGACTTCCGAGGGCCAGACGTGGCAGCAGACCAAACAATGTTTTCATCGAATCCTGTGCAAAGTCCGTTGGTGCCGGTTCAAAAAACAACACCATCTGCATCAGAACCGTAGTCATAATCAACGTGAAAAAACCGAACCATACGGCTTTGCGTGCCTCACCTGGTCCATATTTCTCATTGAGCAGATCACTGGTCAGGTACATGCTGACATACATCGTGTTGCCTAACGTCAGTACGATTCCCATGATATCTATCGTTTTGGTCACCTGAATGTTGGCTATAACCGTAGCCACACCAATCCAGGCATAGAGACCTTTTTTACCGAACAAGCGGTAACACAACAGGAAAAATCCATAAGTTACGAGAACAAAAACTGCTCCCCACCCTAAGTTAAACATAAATACATACACTGCCTTCCTAGTTTTGATTACGCGGGATGGTTACGAACCGCGGTTTGGCTCAGGGCCAAAACATGAATACTCTATCACATTTCTCGCCCCATGAACAGAACTAAATAACTCCAAGTGTGCCTGAGTGACTACGAACCCGCCTATACTCCTCCCGTGTCCCTCTCGACCATACTAGTTTTTCCTACCTCTATTCCCCTTGCACCGTGTATAGAAAAAGAAGACTGCTTCACCACTGTGCACAGCATAGTTTGATTGCCGTAAAAAAACCGCCCTCCGGATTCCTCCGAAGGACGGCTTTTCTCACTTGATTTGTAGACGGCTCTAGCTATCTTAATGTGAGTTTCTATCTAATCCATTCTGTAATTAAGCCTGAGCCGCAGAATCCAGCTCACGGCTCTGATCGTTAAACGTGTCCCGATCGTTTTCCTTCAAAATTTTGCTGGTTACAAGTCCAGAAGTCATGGACCCGTTCACGTTAAGCGCTGTACGGCCCATGTCGATCAGCGGCTCCACGGAAATGAGCAGTCCAACCAGAGCCACAGGCAGATTCATGGTGGACAATACGATCAGGGAAGCGAAGGTTGCCCCGCCGCCAACGCCAGCCACACCAAACGAACTGATCATGACTACGAGGATCAAAGTCACAATGAAGTCCCAGCTCAGCGGGTCGATGCCGACCGTCGGAGCAATCATCACCGCCAGCATGGCCGGATAGATCCCGGCGCAGCCGTTTTGCCCAATCGTAGCACCAAAGCTTGCAGACAGGTTCGCAATGCCGTCCGATACGCCGAGTTTCTTCGTCTGTGTCTCCACATTCAGCGGGATCGCTGCTGCACTTGAACGGGATGTGAAGGCAAATACCAGTGTTGGCAGCACCTTCTTCAAATACGTAATCGGGTTGAACCCGGACAGCGAGATAATGATCAGGTGAATAATAAACATCACGATGAGGGCCACGTAGGACGCAATGACGAATTTGATGAGCTTTAATATCTCTTCCGCATTGGTTGTCGCCGTTACCTTTGTAATCAGTGCTAGAATCCCGTAAGGCGTAAGCCTCAGCACCAGCGTAACAATTCGCATAACCACCGCATATACCGCATTAACCATACCGCGGAACGTCTCCGCCTGCTGAGGTTTTTTGCGATCCAGTCCAAGTACGGCTACACCGATGAACGCAGAGAAGATAACCACCGCCAGTGTGGATGTACGACGTTCTCCTGTCATATCTGCAAATGGATTCGAAGGAATGAATTCCAGCACTTGCTGCGGGATTGTCTGATCCTTCACATCAACAAGCCGTTCCTCCACCTTCTGAATCTGCGCATTCTCCCGGTCTCCTCCTTGAATCTCAATGGAAGTCAGGTTAAAGCCAAGGCTCGTTACAATGCTGACACCTGCGGCAATCGCTGTGGTGATCAACAGAATGGCAATAATGGAAACACTCATCTTGCCGAGATTTTGCTTGCCCTTCAGATTCATAATGGCTGAGATGATCGACACCATGATTAATGGGATCACGACCATTTGTAACAAACGAACATATCCTGAACCGACCAGATTGAACCAATCGACTGATTTTGTAACTACATCAGAGCCTGATGTGTACACCAATTGAAGAATAACCCCGTAAACAATCCCCAGTCCCAGACCCGCAAATACGCGTTTCGTAAAGGAGATATGCTTTTTCTGCATCCAGTAGAGGATGCCAAGTAAAACAAGCATAACCACTACATTCAATATGACTAGAAAAGTATCCATTTCTTTAAATCCTCCTCAGGCATGTGTGTAACCGGAACATATCCGGTTTTCTCTTCTATCTTTTGTACTTCCGACAAAGACATTTTACAATATAACATATAACAAACTATTCTGGTAGGTATTAATTGATATTATGTAATATGCATGTAATAGATTCATGTATTTCTGAAAAAAATACACCAAATCGTGAAAATTGTTCTATTCAACCTCCGGTTAATTTTGTAATATAGGTATATCCGCTTATTCCCAAGTTTTCTCAATGTATAATTTAGGTCTTTCTTCATTGGTAGATAGGTCTTATGAATACGGAAAAGCGACAATGTTAATGAACTTGACGTGAAAGGATGATCATATGTTTCGTAATCGCACCGTTGCCGGTAAAATCAGAGGCACCTTATTCCTCGTTCTGCTGGTTGCTTCCCTGTTGTTCAGTATCAGTTTCTACGCCGTTTCGATGAATATTATTCAAAGCTACGTGCTCCCGCAGTTTGACAAAGTCCTAAACACGTCCATTCAGGATATATACAAAAATACTTCAGCTTCCAAAATCCTACAGGTACAGAGTGGCGGAGCCGGTTCTGAAGGTGCTGCCATGACCGTGGAATCGTATCTGGCAGATAAAGCAAAAGAACATAATCTGGATGCTGCTTACGTTGTTGCTATTCAAGATGGCTCAGCCAAAGTGGTTGTGGCCAACTCTTCCTCAGGCATGAAAGCCCAGGATGAGATTAGTGTAGAACCTGCAATGAATGCAGCTATTGAGAACAAAGAAATGGTAATCAGTGAGGTCTACTCCGATTCCTTTGGTGTACATAAAGCAGCCTTTATCCCCATTGCAGGAAGTAACATGATTATGGCTGTGAGCATGGATGCCCAGTTCATTCAAGACAAGATTACCCAGATTTTCTGGTTGTGTCTGGGGATTACAGCATTAGTGTTTGTGCTCGGCTGGCTTATCTCCACTAGTATGATCAAAAGAGTTACCAAACCAATCATCAAGCTCGTCCAACATAGCAAACAAATATCCCAAGGTGATCTGACCGCTAAACTAGAGATCAAAGGTAAGGATGAAATTGCCCAGCTTGCCGCTAGCTTCCAGACGATGACGCATAACCTGAAAGAAATGATTAGCCGTGCCTTGTCCACGTCCAATGAAGTTGTATCAGGCTCCAATGACCTGCTTCAGCGGGTTGAATCGATGTCCGGTATGGTTCGAAACTCCAGCCGCTCCGCAGAAGATGCCGAAAAAGGCAGCATCAGCATTGCGTCAAGCGCATCCGAGAACGCCAGAGCTATGGAAGAAATTACGCAGGGTATCATGCATATTGCTTCTTCTTCCGCTGAAGTGTCTGACCAGATTAGTGAAGCAGCCAACGAGGCAGTTAACGGTAACCGACTGGCTCAGAATGCCATTGAGCAGATGGAGCGTGTAGGCCAGACAGCAAGCGAATCGTTGCGTTATGTGGAAACTATGAATGAACGTTCGGTAGCCATCGGCACCATTGTTGCTTCCATTTTTGAGATCACCAAACAGATTAACATGCTGTCACTCAACGCCTCCATCGAAGCAGCACGTGCCGGAGAGCATGGCCGCGGATTCGCTGTTGTTGCTGGAGAAGTTCGCAAACTTGCCGAGCAATCCAAGACAGCAACCGAAGAAATTTCGGATTATCTGGGTACCATTCGTGAAGACGCTGAACGCTCCGTTGACGCCATGAACCGTGTAACCCAGGAGATTGGTTCAGGCACAACTGTCGTTCAACAAGCAGGATCAGCCTTCCAGCAGCTGAATGAATTGATTCAGAACGTCAATCTGACGATCCAGACCGTCTCTGCTTCTACACAACAAGTATCTGCTGGTGCTGAAGAAGTGAGTGCATCCGTTGAAGAAACGGCACAGATTACGACCAAATCTCGTGAGAGCATGTTACAGATTGCTTCAACAGCAGACCTGCAGCTCAGCGAGATGGATTCCCATTCGAATACAGTTCGTCATCTGCATGAACAAGCTGTAGAGCTTCAATCCGCCATGAAAAATTTCAAAATAAACTAACAGGTTAACCATTAACCTATCATCACCTGTTTTAAACCTCATATAATCATAGGATATACAATACCCCCATGCCGCTAACATTCCGTTTCTAGAGAACGGGTTGTCAGACATGGGGGTATTGTTGTTTCACTCGGGTGCCTGAACACCCATAATCTCGTACACGCGCTTCATATCCAATGCCGAACGCAACGATTCGGCTACCCGATCGAACTCCATCTCCTTACGTTCATGCGCACTATACGTCTCCTGAAGTGGAGCCAGTCCCTTTCCTTCACGCAAGGCATTCAGCCACGAACGTCGGAATTGATCACTTTCAAACAAACCATGCAGGTAGGTTCCCCACACGCTGCCATCTACTGAGCCCCAGCCTTCTTGGAAAGGTTGACCACCTGGATGTGAGATTTCAAACAACGCGGTTACCCGTTCAGGCTCGTGGCACTCCGTAACACCCATATGAATCTCATATCCATTAACAGGTAATGAAGCATCTGTTACATCTCGCTCACCATACAGACGAAGCGGGTGATCCGGCTGCACCCGTCCGGAAGCTCTGACGGTCTGCTTTTCCTGAAGAAACGTTGTCGATAGCGGGAGCCAGCCAAGTCCTTTTGCTTCCTGGATCTGATTCGCCTCCACAGCAAACGGGTCTTTCAGATGACGTCCCAGCATCTGGTATCCGCCACATATTCCTACCAGCTGAAGATGCTCACGCTCGGTCTGACTGGCAATCGCCTGCTCCAGCCCAGACTCACGCAGATATGCCAGGTCACCTATGGTATCCTTCGTACCCGGTAGAAGAATGGCATCCGGACTGCCCAATTCCTCTGGCGAGGTCACGTAACGCACATTCACATCCGGTTCACGGGAAAGTGCATCAAAGTCTGTAAAGTTGGAAATTCGCGGATATCGGATCACCACCAGATCCAGATCGGTTTTGCCGGATTTTCCATGACGCATGGAGTCCAGCACCACTGAATCCTCTGCTTCAATCTGAATATCTCTTATGTAAGGCAATACCCCTAATACTGGAATGCCTGTCCGTTCTTCGAGCCAGTCGAGTCCTGGTTGCAACAGGGACAGATCACCGCGGAACTTGTTGATAATGAACCCTTTGACACGCGCCACCTCATGGGGTTCCAGCAGCTCCAGCGTACCTACAATGGAAGCAAACACTCCACCCCGATCAATATCGGAGATCAGAATCACCGGCGCATCGGCCCAGCCTGCCAGATTCATGTTGACGATATCCCGGTCCTTCAGATTGATCTCGGCCGGACTGCCCGCTCCTTCCATCAGCACAATATCATAGGTATCCCGTAGCCGGTTCAACGCATCCATAACCGTCTGCTTTGCTTGAGGCAGGAAATGCTGACGGTAGTCCGATGCACTCATCTGGGAAAAAGGTACACCGTGAACCACGATCTGCGAATGCATGTCCCGCACCGGCTTGATAAGGATTGGGTTCATATCGGTTGTCGCCTCAATACCGCAGGCTTCAGCTTGTGCCCCCTGGGCCCGACCAATCTCCTTGCCATCTTCCGTCACATAGGAATTCAGTGCCATATTCTGTGACTTGAACGGAGCAGGCTTGAAGCCATCCTGCTTAAAAATCCGGCACAATGCCGTTGTGATGACACTTTTGCCCACATCGGAAGCCGTTCCTTGCAGCATCAGTACCGCCGCTGGTTGTGATAGCCTATCTTCCACGCTCTCTCCCCCTGTCTCCGTGTATATCCAGATCACCTTGCTCCCAACCTCATGCGTAACGTTTTCCAAACTGCTCCATACTTCAAAAGTTACAGCCAGAACAGTCCTTGAAGCACACTCAGCACAGTCAACAAAGCCGCCTCCAGCAGCTCATTCATGGCACCATACGTATCCCCGGTTAAACCGCCGAGCCGTTCACTGATCCGGGCAGCCACGAATCGGCCGATATAATAACACGCCACAGGCAGAATAATAACTGCCACCACCGGGTATAGCCACCATGGCAGTGTTCCCAGACCACTCACCATCGCATCCGCAATCCCCATATCCGGCTTGAAAAGCCACACCGCGGCAAACGTAATTGCCCCTGCGATTAAGGTCAGGCCCACAGCTGAACTTCGTGCACGCTGGACCTCCTTCCGCTCACCCAGACCTTTGAACAATACGGCAAGTCCATCATCTTCGCGCGCATTCGGCCAGGCCGACATTGCATACACCATGAACCAGCGGCTCCAGATCATGGGCAGGATCAGCAGCGCACCGTACACCCAGTGGCCCCGGGCAATAAAATCGGCGATCAGCGCAGCCTTCATCATCAGAAGCAACACGCAGGCGATCACGCCCATTGCCCCGACACGGCTGTCCTTCATAATCTCCAGCATCCGTTCACGGGTACGATAACTGAGCAAGCCATCCGCCGTATCCATCCATCCGTCAAGATGGAGTCCTCCGGTGAGCCATACCCATAACGTCAGGGTCAGGACGGCAGCCGGTAAGGCCGGAAGCACTGCACCACTTAAGGCTCCCAAGAGCCAGACACACAGACCGATTGCAGCACCGACCAGCGGATAAAAGACTACACTTTCCCTCAGCAGCGGCGGGACAAAATCGATTTGCATTTTGACAGGGAAACGGGACAAAAATTGAAAAGCGGCTGCCGCCGCATGTTTGCGCTGAGGAGCAGGCGTGCCATCCTTCATAAGCGGTACTCCTTGCTTTTTAGTTCAATCGCAATGCCTACGGTCACCAGAAACACTTCACCGCATATCGCCGCAATGCGCTGATTCAGTATACCGGCCAAATCCCGATATTTCCTGCCAAGGGCATATTCCGGTACGATCCCGTCCCCCACTTCATTCGTAACCAGAACAAGTAACCCGGGATAGGTTCGAATCGCTTCAACCAGCGCATCCAAATGTCCCTGTAACACCTGCTTCTCGTCATGCTCATGCGCTAACAAAACATTTGTCAGCCACAGCGTCAGGCAATCCACCAGAATGGTGGGTGCAGAAGTCTCTGTATGCCCTTCACCCATACGGCTTATCAAAGCAGGCAGATGTATCGGCTCTTCCATCGTGTGCCACAGATACCCTGATGCCTCGCGCTGATGCTGATGCATGGCGATGCGCTCACGCATTTCATCATCGTACGCCTGAGCTGTCGCCACATACCAGGCCTCCGAGGAACGCTGCATGCAGAGACGCTCGGCAAAGGAGCTTTTGCCACTGCGTGCGCCGCCTGTCACCAGTACGCTCATCGGGAACTCTCTCCTTGCAGGGATGAATCAACCGACGCTGCGGAGTCCGAAGCATGGCTTGCCCCGTCTGAGACACCCGCGCTTGCAAAGGTAGCCATCTCGTTCAGAATGAGACAAGCTGCGTCAATCAGATGAAGACTAAGCACGCCGCCTGTGCCTTCACCCAGACGCATGTCCAGATCCAGCATCGCTTTCAGGTCCAGTTCACGCAGTAGCGCTCCATGTCCATTTTCGTGTGACGTATGAGAAGCGATCATATAGGCTGTGCTCAGAGGTGCAAGTTGTCTCGCCACCAGCGCTGCCGCGGTAGAGATGAACCCGTCTACAACGACCGGGCAACGATGAGCAGCGGCTGCGAGGATAACCCCCGTGAGTCCGGCAATCTCCAGTCCACCCACCTTGCACAGAACATCCAGTGCATCTTCCGGGTTCGGTGCGTTTACGCTAAGCGCCCGGCTGACTACAGCAGCCTTGCGCTGCAAGCCTGCATCATCAATGCCAGTGCCTCGCCCCACGGCGGCAGCTGGTGCAACTCCGGTTAACGCGCTCATTACCGCAGCACTTGCAGTAGTGTTGCCAATTCCCATCTCCCCGGTGACAAACAGCTGTGTTCCCTTCGCCACCTCTGCCGATACAACTTCGGCTCCTGCAAGGATAGCCCGAACTGCCTCATCCCGGGTCATTGCTGCCCCTCGGGCCATGTTGGCCGTGCCTTTACGAATTTTACGGGAAAGCAGGTCCGGATGTTCAAGATCGGCATTCACCCCGATATCCACACAGATCACATCAGCTCCGGCGTGACGGGCAAGCACATTCACCGCCGCGCCTCCAGCAAGGAAATTCAGGACCATCTGCGGGGTCACTTCAGCAGGAAAAGCACTGATGCCCTCTTCCACTACGCCGTGATCTGCGGCCATGACAATGACCGCTCTGTGATCAAAACGCGGACGTGCATTGCCCGTCATGCCTGCCAGGCGGATCACCAGCTCTTCCAATTTGCCCAAGCTTCCCGGCGGCTTCGTCAACGAATCCACATGTCCAGAGGTTTCTGCCGCCACTTCCTGATCAGGAGCAGTAATCTTACTTGTTAAATGCTCCAACACCTGTTCATTATTCATACAACCAGCACTTCCTTCATCAAAATATGGGTTGCCCCGCTTCATTTAATCGATGTCCCGCCGCAGCAGCAGTTGAGGTATGGCATGGTCGGGATGGGAGACAATCGCGGGTTTGACGCGAAATATGTCTTGGATGTTCTCATCGTTGATTAACGTATGAGGTGTCCCCTTTCCAACCGCCATTCCCTCACGTAGCGCCAGAATGTGATCGCAAAATAACGCGGCCAGATTCAGATCATGCAGCACAGCCACAATTGTAATGTTAGTCCTCTGTCGCCATGCCGATAACAATTCCATGAATTGCAATTGATATTTAATATCCAGAAACGTAGTCGGCTCGTCCAGTAGCAGTAACCTCGGCTCCTGAGCCATAACTTTGGCTAGTGCGACCCGCTGCCGTTGCCCGCCACTGAGTGCGTCCAGCGGTCTGTCCGCCAGCTCTGTCAATCCCAGGTCTTCGAGCACCCTGTCCACCACAAGTGCCCCATCACCCGTTTCCCGCCCCAGCCAGTTCTGGTACGGATATCGCCCCATCTCCACCACGTCTCGCACGGGATAGGAGATAGCTGGCAAGCCATCCTGCTGCAATACAGCGATCATGCGCGACAGGTCCTTACGGCTGTAAGAGCCGATGTCTCGACCATCAATATGGATCTGACCTTCGCTTAACTGTTCCGTTCCGGCAATAAGCTGAATCAAGGTGGACTTGCCGCTGCCGTTTGGTCCGACAACTCCCCACCAGTCACCTTCGCCAACATGCCAGTCTACACTGCGCAGTGCCTGGTGATTGCCATATGACTTCCCTGCTCCCTTAATGGAGATAAGTGAAGTCGAGTTGGAACTGTTACTGGAATTCATGGCATCATCCCCTTCTGCAACTTTTTGTTCCGGTGCAGCAGGTAAGCAAAGAACGGCGCACCAACAAAGGCGGTGACGACACCAAGCGGAATTTCAGTTGGCGCCAACAACGATCTTGCGATGGTATCGGCCCACACCATGAAGATCGCTCCACCAATGGCAGACAAAGGTACCAGCAGTCGGTAATCCGGTCCCACCAGCAGACGCAACATATGCGGGATTACCAATCCAACGAATCCGATGACACCCGATACCGAGACAGCACCTGCGGTCAGCAGTGTGCCAACTGCTAGCACTGACAGCTTGAGCTTGTCCACTCCGATCCCGATATGTGCGGCTTGACGTTCTCCCAGTGCAAGCACATTCAACGAGCGTGCGCGGCTCCAGAGAAAGACCAGTCCTAACAGAAAATACGGGAAAAGGATGGCCGTATACGACCACCCACGCAGAGCCAGACTTCCCATCGTCCAGTATATAATTTCATTAATCGTCTGTTTCGACATGGTCGACAGGAAGGA
Source organism: Paenibacillus sp. SRL342 (assembly GCF_984798905.1). Taxonomy (NCBI): domain Bacteria; kingdom Bacillati; phylum Bacillota; class Bacilli; order Caryophanales; family Paenibacillaceae; genus Paenibacillus; species Paenibacillus sp. SRL342. The sequence goes on along the minus strand of NZ_OZ481790.1, from coordinate 1,663,185 downwards.
AACAACTGCGCCCAGGAAACTTTGCATGACCACACCAGCCAGAATGAGGCTGTGTGTAGGTATTTTACGCCCTTCACGAGCCAGTACCATAACAAACCACAACGTGATTGCACCCGTCAAAAACGCCACCAGTGGCAACGTCCAGATTCCGATCAGTGCATACTGCAATCCGAAGAAAATCAGAAAGGCTGCACCCACCGAAGCACCGGATGATACGCCCAGGGTGAACGGGTCTGCCAGCGGGTTCCGAAGAACCCCCTGAAATCCCGTACCGGCAATCGCCAACGATGCGCCCACGAGCACGGCAAGCAGTACACGTGGGAATCTGACTTTCCAGATAATCTGTTCGGCTGCCTTATTCCAATCCGGTGTAATCCAATCGCCTACCCATGGAATTTTGTGAATCAGGATGCCTGCAATATCCCGGATCGGCAACGCTACTGAACCAATGCCCGTGCAGATGAGCACGGTGAGCACCAGCAGCACCATGCCCGTCGTTCCGAACAGGATCAGCTTTTTACTCATTGGAACAAGTCAGGGTAGATCGCTTTGGCTACTTCTTTCAACCCTTGAGTTACACGTGGACCCGGACGGCTCAGCAGGTTGGCATCCAGGCCAATAACCGCGTCATTTTTCACAGCCGTAATTTGATCCCAGCCGCTGCGCGCCTTGATGATCTGATCCAGTGTTTTAGAGTTTTCGTCAATCACATCATTGGCGTACAAGATCACATCCGGGTTGGAGGCAATCACGTTTTCTTCATTAATTTCATACCAGCCCTCTTTGTCCGAAGCAATATTGGTACCGCCGGCTACGGTGATGAGTTCATCCATGAATTCGCCTTTACCCACAGTCCAGCCTGGGGAGAACTCAACGTATACTTTTTTCTTCTCTTCCGGTTTAACTGCCTTCACCGCTTCGGTTACATCTGTCACATCCTGTTTCATCTGTGTGATGATCTCCTGAGCTTTTTCCTGATGATCGGTAATTTTACCGAAGGTTTCGATATTATTCATCACATCGTCAATGGATTTAGGATCCGTTTTGAAAATGGTAATGCCCAGTTCGCGCAGCTTTTTCACCGCATCCTCACTCATCGAGATACCTGTGAAGACAATGTCGGCTTCAGCTGCAATGATGGACTCTTCATTAGGCTTGGTGATACCGCCCATTTTAGCTTTGGTTGTTGCCGCTTCCGGATAATCGTCATAGTCGGATACACCAACGATTTGATCGTCCAATCCAAGGGCAAACAGGGATTCCGTCTCAGCCGGAGACACAGATACAATTTTGGCTGGTGCCTTTTCAAATGTGAACGATTCACCCGTTGCATCCGTAACGGTCAGTGGATATTGTGTTTTGAGGTCCGTCTGCGCCTGGCCTTGGGACTGCTCCTGTGCCGGTTGCTGTGAAGTACCTGTGCCCTCGTTTGTTGTTGCATTGCCACATCCGGCCAAAGCCAGTGCAAGTGCCGCTGCACTTAGCAGTGACGCTACGCTTTTCCAATTCTTGAAATTCATTCTGTTATTCTCCCCTTCTCTATTTGTACTATTTTCTTGCATCGTGCTCGAACCCTTATTCCCCATGTCTTGGTGTTCCTGTACAAGTAAAACCCATCCATTTTACACAAGTCCACTCCGATTGCAGTACCATCTTCCGATCGCTGTTATCCCCAGATTTTTTTGATTCCCTTTTCGAAAGGGAAAATCCGGGGATAAAGGCGAACACTCCGTTTCTTCAGATCGGTTCTGCACTCTTCGTTAACGTGTAAAAGTTCGTTTTTTTTACATGAACAATAAAAAATCCCCAATCCATACGTCCAGGATCAGGGATGACGTCTCGCATATGGCGATCTGTACATGTTCAACCAAGGGTTGTCCATGCGCATAGAATAGCCCGAAACGCTGTCCTTTCCTCGAAGGAACACCGGTTTGTACGTCCAGGGCAGGTAACCTGACTTACAGGAATCATCCTGTTTTACAGTGGCGGGACCGTGCCGGATTTGCACCGGCTTCCCCATTTCACCCTTGTGTGTTCATGACTCATACTAATCTGCCATGAAAACAGCCTTCACACGCGGGACCCTTGGTCGCTGATATGGTAAACCATTGCCGTGTAACTTCTGCATGCTGCATACTCCTTCAGGCTTCACATCCTGCAGCGTATCTGTATCCATACTGAAGTCACACTTCTGTTGTGATTATAGGGTATATTGTACATCCTTACAACCCGATTGGCGGAAAAGTCACTCTGCTGCCAAACCACTGATTCCCCTGTTGATCAAGCTGAACCTGAATCGCCTGCCCCGGGACGACATGTGTATCCCAGAATCCAAGACCGGCAATCAGACGGGACAAAGCATACCGGATGACACCACCATGTGTGACCACAACTATGGTTGGCACTTGCCCCTCATCAACGTGCATCGAAGGACGACCCTCCAATAACATCTCTTGGAGAAAGGAATCCAACCGTCCGGTAAACTCCTGCCACGATTCCCCGCCGGGCGGAGTGACCTCCTGCGGGGTATCAATCCAGTTTCGGTACACAGGGTTATCCTTAAGCTGATCATACGTCAGCCCTTCCCACTGTCCAAAATCATTCTCGCGCAGGCGCGAGTCGAACTTCACCTTTCCGCTGGCATCAGGAAGAATCTGTTCCAGCGTCTGTCGGCAGCGAAGCAGATCACTGCAATATACCTCATTCCACGAAACACCGCTCAATTGTTCATGAAGCGGAGCCAGCTCTTCTTTGGCATTTGGCAGCAGACCGATGTCGGTATGCCCCAGATATCTTTTTTCCAAATTCCACAGCGTTGTCCCATGACGGACCCACAGAATGTTTCGTTTCAGAGGCTCAGGCTGATTCATATGTACTTCATTGCCTGTATTTCCTTCATTTATGACCATAACAGCGTCCCTCCTGCCAGCCACACGCCCAGCGTTATGAGCACGCATAGTACCACAAAAGCCCCTGCCGACCAGAACATCAGACGTGATGTTTGCACAATATCCTCGGCCTTCATCGGCCGTGTGGCTTCACCCATGTAGGCACGAAATGAAGCAACTCCGTGATACACGTTATGTCCGCCAAGCCGGATGCCCAGTGCTCCAGCCACCGCTGATTCGGGAAAACCGCTATTCGGACTTGGATGTAATCTTGCATCCCGTGCAACCATGCGTGCTGCTCCTTTGGCGTCCAGCTTCATGACCCAGGCACCCACGATTAACAGAATCGCGGTCAGCCGGGCAGGTATCCAGTTCGCCACATCATCCAGACGGGCCGAGGCCCAGCCAAGATGCAGATACTTGTCATTTTTATATCCGACCATGGAATCCAGCGTGTTGACGGCACGATAAGCCATGGCAAGCGGAGCGCCTCCAATGAGCGCATAGAATAACGGGGATACAATGGCATCCACGATATTTTCGGCCACCGTCTCTACCGTTCCCCGCACAACCTCCGGTTCATCCAGATGAGCCGTATCACGCCCAACAATCATGCTCAGTGAAGTTCTGGCCGCCGGCCAATTCTGCTGCTTCAGATGACGATACACTTCCATGCCTGCATCCTTCAGCCCTTTTGAAGCAATGGTTGTTGCAATGAGCACCACTTCAGCTGCGGCTGCAATGACAGGATGAATCAGCCCAAGCATATATACGAGTCCCCACGTGATGGCAAAAGAACTCCCCGCGATCACCATCGGGAATAACAGCCCGGCTCTCTTGAGCCCCGAATCTGTGCGCACACGCGAGCGAATGACACGCTCCAACGCCGAGATGCCTTTTCCCATGCCAATGACCGGGTGGGGAATCCAGCGTGGATCTCCGATACATCGGTCCAACAGGTACGCAAGTATAATAATCCAGGCTCCCGCCATGCCTGTCCAGAACGGCCAGGTCCATAGATGCTCCACATCAAAAGTCATTTGTGCCTGATCCTCTCTTTCCATAACAGTCCGGCCCGAAGGCTTTCCGTCACCGTGTCGTATACCAATCTGCCAATCGTTGCCCCTGCCGTAGTCGCTGTTCCGGCATAAGTGATCATCGGCTGAGGTTCCTCCACTGCCTGACGTACCGCAAACACAATGGCATCGGTTGTGGTGCCGGTGGCGGGCAACCCGTTCTCCGAATCCGGAACACCCGCATCCGCCAGCGCTGCCGCTTTGGCTTCCACCGCCGTCTGTACCGCATTCACCATCGCCCCGGTGGTCATGCGTCCATTCAACCAGAGCATGATGTTAATTGTACCCGGGACATAGGGTGGCAACGTTAGATTCTGTGCTGAAGGATCAGAGCGCTCCCGGCCGGAAGACATCGTCTTATTTCCCGCCGTATCAAATACCGTTCTCTCCGACCCCGCGCGTGCGGCATTTGATACACCCGCAGTGGTGCAGCACAGAAGACCAAATTCATCACTTGTATATTCCTGAATGGAGGTATGCTCCAGTCTTACGGCCGTCAATAATCCGGCACATTGATCCCGCGGCTCTTGCCATTGGTTCAGCGCTTGTTCGATATCACGCGGCGGATCATCACAGCGGTAATGCCTGTCCACATAGATGTTAAATATGCGATCCAGTTCAAGCATCCCGCCGCCATATACTGCACTTGACAGCGCTTGGGCAGCCCTTGGGCTCTGTGCTTTGATATGTCGTTCATGTGCAGATATGTTCAGTCCAGGCCAGGAAGTGGCCGCATATTTATTCTCACCTGTTTCTCCATTCGCAAAGTAGTTATAAAACGGGAGTGTCACTGCCGCTCCCCTCCCTGTTCCTCATCTTTCGTCTGATCAACATTCGGATATCCCTTGATTTCCAGCACGCTGCCCAGCACTTCCAGTAATGTAGCATTGGCATCTGCATCCTTGACCGCGAAACGTACATGCCCTTTGTCAAGCCCCTGATACATGGCACAGCTGCGAATCAGGATACCTCTTCTACCCAGCGCCTCCTGCATTGATGCCGCTGTCCAAGGGGCCGGCACACGTGCCAAAATAAAATTCGCCTCTCCCGGTGTCACCGCACATCCGTACGCCTTCAGTCCTGCGATGAGATGACCCCGTTCCCGCGTGATCTGTGATATGGTCTCCTGTTCGTACCGTTCTCCGCTGCGCAGACAGGCTTCACCTGCCATGAGTGCCAGACCGTTGACACTCCAGGTCACCTGTTTCTTTGTCATCGCCTGAATGTATTCGGCACGGCCCAGAGCATATCCGAGACGCAAGCCCGGAATGGCATAAAACTTTGTCATTGAGCGAATGATGATCACATTCGGATAATCATTCAGATGTGCTGCCAGGGACTGACGCCGGGCTACCGGAATAAAATCCATAAATGCCTCGTCAATGACAAGTACGGTTCCCGTTTCTTCCGCTTTACGGGCAAGCCCTTGTAATACCTCAAGTGGATATTGTACACCGTTTGGATTGTTGGGCTGGCCAAGGAAGAGCAGGTCTACCTTTTCCATGAGCTGCTCGATGTCCTCGGGTTCCGCTCGCCACGCCAGTTCTTCTCTTCCCTCCGTATACACAACCTCGGCACCGAATTGTCGTGCCAACGACCGGTACTCCGAGAATCCCGGTTCCACCGTACCCACCTTGCGAGGGGCAAGCCCCAGCAGAATGAGCGCCATGCTTTCGGCTGCGCCGTTGCCCACGGAAATCTGCTCCTGCATCACACCAAGACGCTCGCTCAGCAGTGCTTTGAATCCCCGATGCGCCGGATCGGGATACCGAATCACCGACTGCAATCCTTGCTGTATAGCCTCCAGCACCCCTCCCGGCGGACCGAGCGGATTAATGTTGGCACTGAAATCCAGAAAATCAGTAGCTTCCCTCCCAAATCGTGACGCAGCCGTCTCCACGTCCCCGCCATGTCCGAACACTTCGATATAACCGGTCATTCTTCCGTCATCCTTTCTGTATGTCCTTTTTATTATGGATGGCACGGGAGGTGTGGGTCAATCCTGTTTTCTTTGTGTCCCAACCATAATTCGTTTACAATAGAAGAGGAATTTCGGTTCCTTTTGATATACAAGGTTCACTACATAAGGGACTAGCAATCCCTCACATACATTAATGGAGGAATGACCATGCTGTTTGTAGACAACCAGGGCATTACAGATCCTTCTGTAAACCTTGCCATTGAGGAGTACATTCTGAAGCATCTGCCGATGGAGGATGACAGCTATCTGCTGTTCTACATCAACCGTCCGTCGATTATCATCGGAAAGCATCAAAATACGATTGAGGAAATTAATATCGAGTACGTTCAGGATAACGGTGTGCAGGTGGTTCGTCGTCTTTCGGGAGGCGGAGCGGTATATCACGATCTGGGCAATCTGAATTTCAGTTTTATTACAGCGGATGACGGTCAATCCTTCCACAATTTCCGCAAGTTCACCCAGCCTGTGGTCGAAGCACTGCACGAGCTTGGTGTAAATGCCGAGTTGACCGGGCGTAATGATCTGCAAGTCGGCGAAAAGAAAATTTCGGGCAACGCCCAGTTTTCCACACGTGGGCGCATGTTCAGTCATGGCACATTGATGTTTGATCTGAATCTGGAGCATGTTCAGGCTTCCCTGAACGTCAATCCCGAGAAATTCAAATCCAAGAGCACCAAGTCCGTGCGCAGCCGGGTCGCCAACATACGGGATCTGATTGACACCAACCTGACGATTGAGCAGTTCCGCGATGAGCTGTTACGTCACATTTTCAGAATGGAGCCACAGGACGTCCCGCAATACAAGCTGACTGACAAGGACTGGGACAAAATTAAGGAAATCTCCGCTGAGCGTTATAACAACTGGGACTGGAACTATGGCTTGTCTCCAGAAAGCAATGTGAAGCACACTCGCAAATTCCCTGTCGGCATCATCGATCTGCGCATGAACATCAAGGATGGACGCATCGAAGATATCAAAATCTTTGGCGACTTCTTCGGCGTAGGCGATGTGGCTGATATCGAAAATATGCTGCGTGGCAAGCGGTATGAGGAATCCGAGGTGCGTACTGCACTTGAGGGCCTGGATGTAAAACATTACTTCGGCAACCTTGAGCTGGAAGACTTTATTGGCCTTGTTTTCCTGGAAGAGTAGGTATATAAGTTCAACCCAAGAATGTTTACACCTGCCACTCCGATGACAGAATAACCTTCCGATCGCTGTTATCCCCAGATTTTTTTGATTCCCTTCTTCATAGGGAAAATCCGGTGATAGCTTATGCTTCCGATGTAGCTTTCTTTCAGAAAGCTTTCAGGCGAACGCTCCGCTTCTTCCGGTTTTTTCTGTCCTCTCCGTTCTCGTGTAAAACGTCTAGTTGAACTGATATAGTTAAGTCGGGTATAGATACAAATAGATACAGATAAAAAAGGAGAGAAATACAGATGACCTACAAATTAATCGCAATCGACATTGATGACACCTTGATCAACGATAACAAGGAAGTAACCCCTGCTACACAGACTGCACTGGAACAAGCGGTTGCCCATGGTGTAACTGTAACGCTGGCGACTGGACGTGCTTATGCTTCCGCACAAGCGCTTGCTCGTCAAACCGGACTTAACGTGCCAATCATTACGTATCAAGGCGCATTGGTGAAAAACCTGCTGGACGAAAAAGTCCTCTATGAGCGCTACGTTCCACAGGAAGCTTCCCGTAAATTGTATGATTACTGCCTGGAGAACAATCTCCACCTTCAAACATACATTGACGACAAGTTATATGCCCGTGAGGAAAACGACAAGCTGCGTGATTATGCCAAATTAAACGGCACCCAATATTACATCGAATCTGATTTCATCAAAGTCATCGAACAAAAGACACCGAAGCTGCTCATTATCGATGAGCCAGACTACTTGGATAAGGTTGCCGTTGACCTGCGTGAATTGCTCGGACCACAAGTGCATATCACAAAATCCAAACCTTACTTCCTGGAGATCATGCATAATGAAGGAACTAAAGGTCACGCCTTGACCTTCCTGGCTGACCATTTCGGTCACCAGCTCAGCGAGTGTATTGCCATCGGCGACTCCTGGAACGACCATGAGATGCTCGAAGTTGCTGGTCTTGGTGTAGCGATGGGGAATGCCATCCCTGCCCTGAAAGAGCTGGCGGATTACATTACGGCAAGTAATAACGAAGACGGCGTGAAAGAAGTTATCGAGAAGTTTGTGCTGAACGCAGAGTAAATAAGATCAACGAACAGCCCAGTCGGCGAATTTCGCCGTACAGGGCTGTTTTTTTGATTTTAAAAATATGTTCATTATCCTATTTAAACGATTATATTAGGTATATTTTTCTGTTATTTTTTATGTTTTGAGAGCAACAATGCGGTAATCAAGGATAATTGTAGCGAAATCGTAATCGCCATAGATAAGATGACACGATTTGTATCTTGGACATCGGCAAAAAACAAAACAATAAAAAATACAATGAATGAGATTACAATGCTAGCTATGAAATTTAAAATTATTCGTTTCATATTTTGCCTACTTTCGCACCACGAATTATTATCTTACTTGCTCATGGCATGCTGGAAAGACTCCAGCAGTTTTTTGATTTGCCCATCAAATTCCAGTTGAAATGACGGAATGATCTCATCTATTCTTTGCTGAAACAGCTCCGGATCTTGGACACCAAGCTCTGCTCTTAACTCCATTTCTTCTTTGGAACCATTGTCGTTCAGGATCATGTTCAGGATTTCACCTTTAAAGTATTCACTTGGAGGAAGGATTAGAGCATTCATCAGGAACTGGGTAAAAAAGAGATGTTTATTATTTTCCTGACTCGCCTTTTTCATCGCCTGCTTAGTAAACAAGTTTATATACTTCTGAGCAAAAGCAACCCCTTTCATTCGGGAAGGCCCAACATGTTCGACCCCTTTCCAACGCAGATCAGCCACAGAACTAAGCCACCAGGCCGGTTCAATGGCCTGCTGCATACGAAGCAACACTTGGCGCTCAAACTGCGGCTCAGGATGCATTCGCTGCTCATCCAAACATTTCGCTATGGTCTCGACTTCAATTGCAGCGACCGTCATGCCTTGGCCATGGATCGGATCGAAACTGCAAAATGCATCGCCAAGGACAAGTAATCCGGAGGGCCAATTCTCCATGAGTTCAAAATGTTGACGGACAGACTCGGAAATACGGTATCCCCGCGGCCCTTGAAAAGGCTCCAGCTGGTCTGCCAATGCTACGATTTCATCCGAAGCAAACAGATGTTTGATTTGCTCTTGGAACTCATCCGGATGAGTTGAAGGATATTCATCTCCCCCTGCGTTGAACAGTAACAGTCCGGCGATATCATTTTCAATGCGCCACAACATGCCTGCACGAATTCCTTGCACAGGATCGGACTCTGTTATCACCGTGCCCCATTCATTTTGAATAGAGGATGGTATCTTATAATAGCGGGTGCTGTAACCAAGCGACACCTTCAGCACTTCCGGCTCAGGCACGGAAAACCCTATCTGTTCAAGCCATCTGATCAATTTGGAAGAACGTCCCGCGGCATCAATAACCATATCTGCTGCAAGCATTTCTTCCCGGTTATCCCGACCTCTTATTTTGGTATACACGCCTGTAATCGAACGCTGATCTTCTGATGCCATTAACCCGGTAACTTCCGTACTCGTTAAGAAGCTTATATGATCTATGTTCTGGACTCGCTGACGCAGTACCCATTCCAGCAGAGCTCTGCTGCTCGATGCAATTTTGAATGAGGAAGCAGCATTCGCCTTATTAACTAATCTACCGTAGCGATTGGCAATCATAAACTTCTCTTCATGTGAAGGAATGGCACCAAGCGCGACCAATTCGTCATTGTATCCGGGAAAGTAATGTTCCAGAATGAGTCCGCCGCGCGGTAATACACGATGTGGATGAAAGGATTGAGGCACACCCTGCCGATTTGCCGGCTCAGAAGGCAATTCATCTCGCTCAATGATACATACCTCATCATAATAATCAGATAACATCCTTGCAGTGATTAACCCTGCAATACCTACCCCGATCACCACAGCTTTTTTCATTTCGGACATCCCACTTCATCCTCTCTAATCCATCATATTTTATCTACACTTGTAGCCCTATCAAAAAATTACTTATAATACCAATATACACTTGGAATCTCGTATCATGTAAGAATCATTGTGTTGATAATATATAGCTAAACTACAATAAGGAACTGATGTAGATGAAAATGATTGATAAAAAGGTGGATTTGAGAGTTACCCGAACTCATAAATTGTTAACGATGGAGCTACTCGATCTGTTATGTGAGAAAGGCCAGCTATTTTAAAACAGATTCGGAAGCCTGCACTGTCATCCTCGCACGACTTCTTTTCTTCAACCAGCTGCTCACCTTCTCATTCATCGCCAGCAGACCTGAAACGACCAGCACTACACCGATCCATGTAACCCAGCTGACATGCTCACCGTAGACAACAGCACCAAGCCCTACGGCAATGGGTGGTGAAATGTATAACCATGTTGCTGGAAACAACGGGTTGGTACGCGACATAATCCAATAGAACAGACTATGCCCCACCATGGAGCCAATGACAGTCAGATAGATCACCGACGAGACGGCAGGCACCCAGTCCAGAGTAGACATATTCCACGATTCTGTTCCGACTGAGAGCAGGGATAACAGCAGTCCCCCATACATCATCTGCACCGCATTGATCGCTATAGGACTAGCCTCCTTGAACTGATGAATAACCTTTTTGGAGTACAAGGCACCTGCTGAATAACAGACCTCCCCCACCAGTACCGCGATACAACCCCACATGAACAGGGAACCTGCACCAAACGATACACCTGGCAACACAACCAGAACCACACCGGAGAACCCGATCAGGCAGCCTGTAATCATACGGGCAGATGTTTTTTGCCGTAACAGCGCCGTCTGCATCAACATAATCATCAAAGGCCCTGTCGCTGACAGAATGGCACCCACACCCGAGCTCACATGCTGTTCAGCCCAATATAATGTGGCAAAGGTGCCGAAGGTCAGTCCCGCTCCCGTCAGCAACATCTCCTTGCGGAACAGGAGCGACCAGCTCACTTTGCCCTTCATCCTCATCCATGCAAACATCAGCGCTCCCGCGATTACAAATCGCAATCCGGCTGACAGAAAAGGCGGCATGCCTGCCTCTACTCCAATTTTAATAGCCAGAAATGTTGTACCGAAAATAAGACACATAACCGTAAATGCAATCCCCACCATGATAACCACTCCTTTATCTGTTCTCCATCATATCTCATGGTCTACAGAACAGAATGAACAAAACAGAACAGTTTTCTCCCATTAGCTGTTACAATAGAGTTCAAAAGGAGTGTGAGCCGGGTGGGCAGAACCATGATGATGACAGATAACAGCCTGAAATTATATGAGCAAGTAATCCATTATCTCATTGTACGTATAGAAGCGGGAGAGTGGGCCGAACATGAAAAACTGCCATCTGTACGAAGCCTGTCCGAGCTACTCGGCGTACATCGTCTGACCGTATTCAAAGCCTATCAGGAGTTAAAAGAACGTGGGAATGTGTATGTGAAGGATAAGTCCGGCTATTATGTCAGTCCAGCAACTCCATTCTCCGTAACGGATCAGGCGGATGATCCCGCTGTGTCTGCCTGGCTGCATTGGGATTCACTTGCACGGGTACAGTCCCTTGAAGCAGAATACCAGTTTTCCAAATCGTTAATCGATCCCTCTCTGCTGCCCAACCGGTATTGGGGAGAACTGATGCGTGATCTGCTGGATCAATATCCCCGTTTGCTCGGAACGTATTCCACAATTCAGGGAGATCTGGAATTGCGAAGTGCGCTGGCAAGCCATCTAACAAAAAAAGAACGCTTCTATCTCTCCGCAGACGAAGTGCTCATTACTTCGGGTGCCCAGCAAGCGATCGATGTCATCTCGCGGACGCTGGTCAAACCCGGAGATCGGGTGTTGATGGAACGGCCTACGTATGGACCGGCAATGGAGATTTTCCGCAAGCAGGGTGCTCGTCTGATCTTTACGGATATTCACTCGGACGGTTATGATCTGGAGCAGATTGAGCATCTGATGAAATCGGAGAAACCACGCTTATTCTACACGACGCCAACTTTTCATAATCCAACCGGCGTTAACGTTCCAGTAGAACAGCGCAAGCAGTTACCCGAACTTGCAGAACAGTATGGATGTTTTCTGCTCGAAGACGACAGCACCTATGATATCTATTTTAAGGAGAAACCTCCTGCACCCATTTTCACCTATGACACCACTGGGCACACCCTGTACATCCGCAGTTACAGCAAGTATGTTGCACCCGGGCTAAGGATTGCAGCCATCATATGCCGTCAGCGTTTCATGCCAGGACTACAGGCTGTAAAATCACTGACAGATAACGGATCGCCCCTTCTGAACCAGAAGCTTTTTCTCCGTTATTTTCAGTCAGAACGTATGCATCAGCATCTGTCCAAGCTGCGGACCGCCATCCAGCTACGGATGGAAGTGATGGAACAGTGTCTGCTGGAAACGGACTGGACGTGGACCCGGCCGGAGGGCGGACTCAACTTTTGGGTGGAGCTTCCTGAGGGTGTGGATACCGGAAGACTGCTTCACCGATGCATGGAACAATCCGTTGCATTCGTACCCGGAACCGTATTTGATTCTTCGGATAATTCAGCCAGTCGCAAGCTGCGCCTGTCCTTCTCTTATGCACATGAACAGCAGATTCGGGAAGGGATGAGCAGGCTCATTACGCTTTCGAAAGAAATGTAAGGTTTCGATTCCCTGGAACTGACGTCACTCCGAAGAATATCAAGTGCAATTGCCCTCTCACCTGCTACATCAAAAAAGTCGCCTTATGGCGACTTTACTTTTTGGTGTTCTATACTCTTTACTCTTTACCTGCAACCCACTCTGTGCTCAAAGATCTTTTCTTGCAAACAGGCGTATCGTAATAAGATAGGATACCAAAAACAAACCTATTATGCCTAACGAAACCAATGCCATTGTCGTTGTGGTAATCATACCGTTCTCGTTGGCCATACTCATGAGGTACGCAACGGGTTGCGCCAGTATAATCATACAGACCATGAATATCGCATTGATGATACCAGCACCTTTTTTGCTAAGTCCGTAGAAAAGAGGCATGTATATGGAAACCAACGCAAGCACCATGCCTATGGAAATGACAATATCCCTAAGTGAATAATTCGGCTTGTTCAGTTCAGGATAATTCAGGTTCACAAGCTCGTGAATTCCGTACGACGCAAGCACCCCGAATAGCGCATAGACTATGGCAGACAAGTACTTTGCTTTTACAATCTGTTTGCGGCTAACGGGGAGCGTGACCAGAAAATTATGATTATGGTTCTTGATATCAATCATGGTTGCCATAATAATGGAACCAAATGCAGTATAGATGCCCACAAAATACATCGACATTTCACTCTGCGGTATGAATGCGAGACTGAATACCACCAGGTATAATGCAATGATCCACAGTGAACTTTTCAGTACAATGAAGTCTTTACGAAGTAGGTTAAGCATATTTGCGTCCTCCCTTCGCCGTAAAATAAATGAGGTCTTCCAACGTAGGTCTTTGTAAAAGAGCAAGCCTGCCAAATAACTGTTCGGCCTCAGCCTTTTGATCCGACAATGCTTCAAAACCAACGGCTGTCTCGCGTATTCCGATGAAATGTTTCCGAATGTCGGAATCAAGCAGACCCATATCCCCTTTTACAATCGTATACCTTTCCAGCACATCATCTTTGGCTTCATTGAACACCAGTTTTCCTTGATGAATAAACGTAATGTAGTCTGCAATACGTTCCAGATCGGTCGTAATATGCGTCGAGAAAATAATGGACCTTGTTTCGTCCTGTATCATATCTGCAAGCAGATCGAGCAGTTCCCGCCTAAATACAGGATCAAGTCCAGATGTCGGTTCATCCATGATCAGCAGATCCGCTTCATGTGACAAAGCTACGGCAAGAGAATACTTGATCTTCATGCCTTTGGACAGATCTTGGATTTTCTTTTTGGGAGACAGTTCGAACTGATCCAAGTAGTCATTGAACGCTTTATTGTCCCATTTGGTGTAGAAAGGAGCGATCATTTGTGTCATCTCACGGATCGTTAGATGCTCATAGTAAAAACATTCATCGGATACAATGCCAAGGCGTTGTTTGATGTCAACTTCCTGATTGGGCATCTCACTGCCCAATGTCTTGAGGCTCCCCATATCGGGATGGATCAGACCCGTGATCATTTTGATCAAAGTACTCTTTCCCGCCCCATTTGGACCAATAAGTCCCGTGATATATCCTTTTTTCACATCCAGAGATACATTATCTACTTTAAATAAAGGATACGTTTTGGTTACATTACGTAATTCGATCGCGTTCATTATGCTTATTCCTCCTCAACCAACAATGTAAGATGATGGATTACATCCTGTGAACTCATGCCCAGTTCTCTGCTCTCACGAATCACTTCGAGCATCTTCTCTTCCAATTGTTTCATCCGCCGCTCTCGAATAAAGTCCTGATTGGCCCCGGATACAAAGCTCCCTTTGCCTACAACTGAATCGATCAGTTTCTCTTTCTCCAGCTCTTCATAGACACGTTTAGTTGTAATAACACTGACTTGCAGATCCTTGGCGAGCTGCCGAATGGAGGGGAGACTATCTCCAGCAACCAATTCTCCGCTCAAGATGCTCTGTCTGATCTGAGTTAAAATCTGCATATAGATCGGATCGCTCGAAGCGTTCGATATTAAAATGTTAATCTTTCCTCACCCCATTGATGTTAAATAATTTTCGGTAGGTATAGTGTATATATATAATATATACACTATACCTACCGATGGTCAATCCTTATTACACATTATTCTCATTCTGATTCGATCCATAGACGTGAATTGGCTAATCTGGACGACAAAAAAGAGGACGTCAGTTTCCTGTTCGTCCTCTTGATTAATCAAGCCCGAAAGGTCCACATGACCTTCCGGGCTACTGTTATGAGCTGGATATGACCTTATCCACCAATCCATATTCGACTGCTTCAGCAGCGGTCAAGAAATAATCTCGATCCGAGTCCTTCTCAATCCGCTCAATTGACTGTCCTGTATGGTCGGCTAACAGCTTGTTAAGGCGTTGACGATGTTGAATGATGCGGTTAGCATGAATCAGCATATCCGACGCCTGCCCCCGCGTACCGCCATGTGGCTGATGGATCATGATCTCACTGTTTGGCAATGCCATACGTTTGCCTTTTGTTCCACCCACCAGCAATATCGTGCCAAAGCTTGCCGCCATACCTGTACAGTTCGTGGAGATATCCGGCTTCACGAATTGCATCGTGTCATAGATCGAAAATCCCGCGGTCACCGACCCACCAGGGCTGTTAATGTACATCTGGATATCCTTCTCCGGGTCCTCTGCAGTCAAAAACAACAACTGGGCCACAATGGCATTTGCCATCTGATCCTCGATCTCCCCGGACACCATAATGATCCGGTCTTTGAGCAAACGTGAATAAATATCATAGCTCCGTTCTCCGCGAGCTGTCTGTTCCACTACATATGGCACTACATTCATGTATGTCGCCTCCTCGGTTTAGGCAACCATGGTGACCGTGTATCCTCCTCCATACGACATCGAATTCGTGCCAGAAGTGGAGTACCCGTACATCATTGGCTGCATGGATGGAGACGGCAAAGCCTGCTGCAAAATTGTACCCGCCACAGCCATCGGATCATCAGTCCGATTCAGGCACAGATCAATAATTCGGGCTGTATCTCCATTACGAAATGCCAGCAGATAGCTGCGCAGTTCCTCCCGATTGTCCTCCACTGCGCCTTCCTCATACTGCAATTCTGTGTCGTCCGATTGTTCCAACCTGTGCCTCACTTCAGCTATGGCAGAGCGGGCTCGACTTAACGCTGCTTTCACTGCGCCTTCTGTTGTATCCAACATTTCCGCAGTCTCTGCCGCCTTATAACCCATTAATTCACGTAATACATATATCACTCGCTGCCACGGAGGTAGCGTATTTACAAGAAGTTGTACGGCAGACTCCAATTCCTCGAATTGCCTTTCCTCCTCCATCTCGTGCAGGAGCGGCTTCAAGCTATCCAATTTATATGCTAATCTCTCCCGCTGACGTAGGATATCAAACCAGCTGTTGCGTGCAATACGAATCAGATAAGCTTCCCAGTTTATATCTTTATTCATCCCATAAGTTCCAACTACACTCGACGACAACACTTTGAGACAGGTCTCCTGAACCAGATCCTCCGTGTCTGGAACTGATTTTGTCAGAGATAAACAATACGCATACAACGAACCCATCAGATTGGGTAGTACGGTATGGATGCTTTGATTCAATTGATTTTTTCTGTCGTTGCCATTGAATTCAATATCGAATTTATCTTGTTTACCATCATCATGTGGTCTGTTGATTCTGCAATCCACGGACTTCACAAAGGCCATCTTGGGGGCCCCCCTTTGCTGGTTCCTGATTGATTTTGACTTACACTATGTAAACGAAGAACCCCTTGTAAAGGATACGCTCTTCTGAATTTATTTTTATTACGCTAGTTAAGTTGGGTTACGCATTCGTTTCCAGCTTTAATGTTCCAAGCGGCACCTTCATCCCGGTAAGGGCAATCGTAATGCCTTGATCCAGATTATAATTCTGCCGTAGATCGACGTCATGAGACATATGTGTAAAATAGGTATGACCCGGTTTCAGTTCCCGCAGCAGCTCCTGCGCCTCACGCATATCGTACACGGAACGTGTTGAAAATTCCGCAAGTTCATGCACAAAGCTTGTTCCAAGCACCAGCAGATCCAGTCCGTGCAACGGCTCTTTCTCGGTTTCTTTCAGGTCAATGGCATCCGAACAATACGCCCAGCTATACCCTTCCCGTTCGAGTCGATACGCATAGGAATAACCGTTTTTACCGTGGCATACTTTCCAGGAATGTACCTTCCAGCCGCCCAGTTCAATACCGTCATCCGTTTCTAGAAAGTCCATATGACGCCCCAACCAGGGAAACTGTCCCTGAATCGTAACAATTACTTCACGTGGTGCATATAAACGCCCCTTTACACCCAGCCAGCGACACGCATCCGCCCATTCCGGCAATCCTCCAATATGGTCAAAATGCGCATGAGTGACAAGTAGCGTATGCACCATACGCAATCCCTGATCCTCCATCTGTGATCTCCAGTCTGGTCCGCAGTCAATCATGAATCCTTCGCTAGCACCATCGCCATCACCGTCAATCAGAACAGAAGAGCGTTTCCGTTTATTCTCTCCCGTAAGCCTCGCCTCTGTACATACGTCGCAATCACAATACACACGTGGAACGCCCATCGCATCGCCAGTGCCCAGAAATGTTAGCTGATCCAATCCGCATTCCCCCTGAATTAATGATATGTAGATTGTAATCGTCAACCTCTGTTTTTGCAAAAAAAGACCATCCCGCTGCAGTTATCCACTGCAATTCGGGACAGTCTGTGGTCTGACCGTTCACCGTCAGACTTTAATTCCATGCTTCGCTCCATTCGGGAGCGTACGCTTCGTCAGCATGTAGTGCAACCTTATAAGCGGGTCATCCGCATGAAGATCAGGACTTACCTTCTAAACAGGCCACGACTGATTAATTCGAGTCACATCCACTCGGCGCTGAAACTACACCAGTGCTCGCAGCTTCAAAGTAAGCTCCCGACCCGCAGGTACATCCTTCGAATCCGTAATGACCCAGTTCGACGCAAGCCGCTTCGCCAGCACCTCTGCCTGCTCCGGTTTCAACTGTAATCCGGTAACGATTCCTTCACCCACCGTGAAATCTTTCTCTGGCTGCACTTTAAAGGCCTTTTCCAACCAGATTCCGAGTCCACCACGTGTGTTAAAGGTAATCCGGTACCCATCTTTTACTGCTGCCTCCAGATTTTCACCATGCTCATCCGCATACGAGAAAAATTCGTTATATCGGTATTCCTCTTCAGACACGGCGTCAAAAGCGGAAACATCTTTCGCTTGAATGGCTTTTAATATTTCTTCCTCAGGCATCCCCTTACCGCGGGCCTGCTCCAGTCGAATCGCTGTACTTTGGGATAATTTGATCTCTGCACTCATCCAACTCACACCTTCCTGCACTATGTAACAATCATGATTCAGTATACCCCTATTATAACCTTTTGGCAGTAAAAAACCTCCATCTCTACTTCCATTGAAATGAAGAGTTAGCTTCCGGTCTCAAGTTTACTTTCATTGTTTTGAAATAGTAACTATCATAGCTTAAAACAACAACAAGTTCTTCCAAAAAAATTAAAAGATTTACAAATTCACAAGGATAAAGCTGAAAGTAAATTCCAAATAATGGCAATTGGTGACTTAAAAACGGTAGGTGTTACCCCTTTCAAACAGGAAACAACATATTGGTGTGGACCAGCTACGTCTAAGCAAGTATTAAATTACCTAAATGGCAGTTCAGAATCACAATCATATTATGCACAAAAAATAGGAACCACAAAAGATGGAACTGACTTTACAGTTGTTGATGACGTACTAAATAATCTTCAATCAAACTATACTTATTCATACTCTACGTCACTTCCAATTGAATCATGGAAGTATGCCATCATGTATTCATCCGATAACTACCATCCAGCTGTGTTAGATTTAAAAATTACAGGAAATGAATTAGAAAATTATACGGGAACTGTAAGCGGACATATAATAAATGTCTCAGGTTATGATTTTAGAACAAATGATGCAAAAGTAAGACTCACTGATCCTTACGATCAAGGAAATAGAGGGAAAACGCATGGTAATAAGTGGTACACACTTGAAAAAGTATGGCAGGCTAATCAAAACCACTTTAGACAAGCAATAATATGGTAAAATTAGGTTAAAGGAGGGGAGCATGCTTCCCTTCTTTACTACTCTACAGGAGGCTTCAACATGAAGGAGAAGTATAAATACATTTATTTCTATCTCATCATTGTGCTTATGTTATTACTTACAGCCTGCAACCGATCAACTCCAGCAAATCAAACTACAGATCCACATTCACTTGAAAAACCTTCTAGTACATTGGAAACTGCACCTGAAACTAATTTAACAGATTTATCTCAAAAGCCAACGTTATCCGAACTGCCACAAGCTAAACCCGATGTTAAATTTAAGCTTCCTTACACTATTGATTCAATTACAATTAAAAATGATATTCTAGAGCGTAACACCATCGTTTCCAGCTATAAAAATGACAACGGCATCGTCACTTTTAGTAGAGATTTTTCTACAACTGAAGAGATGGAGATGGAAATCATTCAGTTTGATACGAAAAATAATACCTATATCTCCCAATACCGTGCTGCGAAAGGCATGATTATTAATACCCTGGTGTCCGTTGGCGATGACTTATTTTGGGTAGAAAATCCATCCAAGTCAACAGATAATACTACTCCATGGAAAATTAAACGAATGAAACGAGATGATCTTGATGCAACCGCTACCGTTTTTGCCGAAGGGATTAGCGAAGATCAGATAGCCGTTCCAGTATTAAGATCCAATCAAGATGAAATTAGCTGGATAGAGAAGAAGATTACCAATCACATCGTGAAGAACGAAGCTTACATTTATAATGTGAAGACTCGTATCAAGACCACGGTAGCCACACAATTTCTAAATGAACAATCAAAGAACAGAGAAGGTATCTTCCTTGATTTACAAAGGCCTGTAAAAGAAGGATTATTGATACAACAAACGGTTTTTGAAAATAAAGATCAGAATAATGAAAAACGGTTTGACATTGTTATGTGTCCTAAAGACCATTCCAAACCTGAGCTTATTGTTAAAGATCGTGAAGACATTTATGATTTCACAGTAAATGAGCAATGGATTGTATTGACAACGGAGAGTACTACTGAAATCTTAGATAGAAAAACAAAAAAACTGATATATTCCATTATTCACGACAGCTCGCTACTCGGTGGATACTCGCCTTTTTTATTTGAAAATCAGCTTATCTACAAACAATCCCCCTATATCATGGCTGTAGATTTAACCACAGGTAATAAACAACGGTTAACCACAAAAGAAGGAAGTTATACCCCTATTACTAATTTCGGGGATATTCTTACCTTTACTCGTATGGATTTTGGAAAGGACAGGACTCAAGCAGAATTATTTTTTGTCAACTTGAATCCTTAGAATACCAACAATACTAATTAATAATATTTCTAGAAAAAATCCTGTTATAACTTACTCTCACTGTAAATGGCCTCCCCATGGTTAGACATTATCTAACCATGGGGAGGCCATTTCAATAATATTCTAAACGATTATCACACAAAACTTTAAGCCTCTGTACTAAGTAAACAAACGTCCAAATTCATAATTCAACCTATAATCCAGCGAGCACCTGATACCACACGCCGCGTTTGGAGTACAACGTGCTGCGTACCTCGTCCCATCCACCCAGATAGTTGATATCAAATAGTCCTTCTGGCGTTGGGAAAGTCGACTCGGTCTGTGCAAATACATCCGGATCTACTGAACGAAAACCATGCTTGGCAAAAATGCGCTGTGCTTCTGGTGTACGCAGATAGGCGACAAAAGCTTCCGCCAGTTCACGATTCCCATGTTTGTCGGCATATTTATTCACCACAACTGCCGGGTTCTCAATCAGGATCGTATTTTTCGGAATGACGATGTCATAATCTACACCTTTGGCGATCCGGGCAAGCAATTCATTTTCATATGTAACAATTACATCACCCACGCCATACTCGAATGCCGCCATCGAAGAGCGCCCACTCTTGTCCAATGATTCAACGTTACGATGTACCTGTTCGAGAAAAGCCTTGGCTGCGGCAGGATCTTTCTTCCCCTCTTGCTCCTCCGACAGTTTCAATCCAGCACCGTAAATGGCATTAATATCCCATTGTGCGCCCCCGGATGTCTTTGGATTGGGGTAAAGCACCTTCACTCCCGGTTTCGTTAAATCCTGAAAATCCTGAATTCCGAGCGGGTTGCCTGCTCTTGTGCCCAGAACAACAATCGAACGGGTGATCATGCCCTCATTCGGAGTCTGTTTCCAATTGGAGCTAACCAGATCAGCCTTGACCAGCTTCTCGATATCACTCTCCATCGCGAGCAAGGCCACATCAGCCTCAAATCCACCAACGATGGCTCTTGCCTGTGTACCCGAAGCTTCGTAGGATTCCTGGAAGTTAATTGTCAGTCCGGTTTTTGCCTTCCACTCCTCCTGGAACTTGGGCAGTAATTCGCCTACAGCATCTTTCGCTACACTATAAGCACCAATCACCAGCGTATTGGATGAATCGTTACCAGCGGGCTCGCTCTGTTCGCTTGCCCCCTCCTGCTTGCTGCATCCAGCGGTCATGCAGACGAGCAGAAGCATGAGGGCAACATATAAGAGTATGGCTTTCTTCTTCCTCGTCTGCATGGGCAGCCCCTTTCTTCCACTTGATCTAAATCATCACCGGCATCGGATCTTCCTTCAGTCGGTTCTCTACCACCCAACTGTTGGAGTCATTGAACAGGTATGCACGGTGTACAAGGACTCGAATTGGTTGACCGATCTCCAATGTCGTTTTCTCCAGGGAACGATATGTGATTAACTTATGACCCTGTACGTCCACCTCTACCATCCATTCACTGCCGCGGAAATGAAGATGTTTGACTGTACCTTTTTCCGTTGCAGACAGCATGGTGAATTCGTTTTTCAAGCCGATCTCAATATACTCCGGTCGGATCAGCGCTTTGGTACCTTCACCCTCAACCGCATGTTCGAATCCTTTCAACTGGGAGGCATCCTCCACAACCGTAGACTCCCCGATAAATGTAGCGACAAAAGGGGTCTGCGGGTTTTTGTATATATCCCAAGGTGTGCCCTTTTGCTCCAGACGACCTTGGCTGATAATCATAATCTCGTCCGCCACTTCAATCGCTTCATCCTGGTCATGTGTTACAAAAATCGAAGTGATTCCTACCCGCTCGATTAGCTCACGTAACCATGAACGCAGTTCCTGACGGATCTTGGCATCAATGGCCGCGAACGGTTCGTCCAGCAATAACAGCTGTGGCTCCGGGGCGAGTGCTCTGGCAAAAGCAACACGCTGACGCTGCCCACCAGACAGCTGATGCGGATAGCGCTGTTCGAAACCTTTTAACCCGGTCAGTTCAACCAGTTCCATTACCCGATCACGGATCTGGGCTTTTGGTGTCTTCTTAACCTTGAGTCCAAAGGCGATATTCTCAAATACCGTCATATGTTTGAACAAGGCATAGTTCTGGAATACAAATCCGATGCCCCGCTCCTGTGGAGGCAGATGGTTCACTACTTTTCCGTGAAAGCGAATCTCCCCGGAACCCGGATTCTCCAGACCCGCAAGCATCCGCAGAATGGACGTTTTCCCGCCTCCGCTGGGTCCAAGCAGACCGATCAGATGGCCTTTGGCAATATCGAATGAGACATCTTTTACCGCATGAAAATCACCGAAATGTTTGTTCAGATCACGGACTTCTACATGCATATCAATGCACTTCCTTTCGCTTCTTGGCCCATTCCATCATGAGCAGCAGCCCGACGGAGAAGGTTACCAGCACCAACGCCACACCATTTGCGGCAGCCACATTAAAATTCTCAACATCCTGATACACCAGGGTTGTTGCGGTCTGCGTTTTGTTCATAATATTACCGGATACCACCAGCACTGCACCGAATTCCCCAAGCGAGCGCGCAACCGTCAAGACTAGACCATACACTACCGCCCAGCGGATCGAAGGCCATGTCACACTCCAGAACGTTCTCCAGCCGTATGCGCCAAGTGTAGATGCGGCCTCCTCTTGCTGGGAACCGAGTTCCTGCAGGACAGGCATAACCTCTCTGACCATCAGTGGAAAGGTAACAAATAACGTTGCGATCACCATACCCGGGAAGGCATAGACCACATTGAATCCAATCCCTTCAAAAAAAGCGCCCATAATGCTGTTAGGTCCCAACATCAACACAATCATCAAACCGCCAATGACAGGAGATACGGCATAAGGCAGGTCTACAATGCTGTTCAGCAGCCCTTTTATCTTTTCACTCAGCCATCCGGCACGAACCAGATACAGAGCCATCATGATGCCAAACAATGTATTTAACAGGGTGACCACCAGGACAACCAGTCCGGTCATCATCAAGGCATGTAGCGCCTCAGGACGCATTAACCCTTTCAGGAATCCACCTGCCCCGTCTTCAAATGCACCAATAAAAATGCGTCCGAGCGGGATGATCAGCAGTACAATAAATACCGCAAACGTCAGTCCGATTAAGAGTCGTCTCATCGTCTTCTCCCCCGCATCTGCACCAGATTGATCAGCCAGAGGATCAGGAAGGAGAGCGTCAGGAGCAACACGGATACAGCAGCAGCTCCCGTTGGATTATCACTTTCAATCTCCCCGTAGATAAATACGGAAGCGGTCAGTGTTCTGCCCGGAATGTTACCAGCCACCAGCACGACAGCACCAAATTCAGCCAGTCCTCTGGAGAAAGCGAGCATCCCCCCACTGATCATGCCAGGTGCCATGGAAGGCAAAATAACCTGCATGAACGTGCGAGCCTTGGATGCCCCCATCGTGTACGAGGCCTCTTCCTCGGAAGGATCGATTTCTTCCAGCAAAGGCTGCACCGCACGGATAACAAACGGAAACGTGACAAAGGTCATCGCGATAACAATGGCGGGCTGGTGAAATACAATCTCAAATCCCATGGATTCTGCCAGTTTCCCGATGGCACTGACCGGACCCAAAAGCAGCATAATCATCAAGCCGCCCACCGCTGTTGGCAGTGCAAACGGGAGATCAACCAGACTGTTGAGAAACGATCGACCTACAAAGCGATACCTTGTCAACACCCAAGCGATCATCGTGCCCAAAACCACATTAATCAGCGTGGCAATCACGGCCAGCCGAATGGTCAGCAGTACGGCTTTCCACGCGATGGGGTCCATAATGCTCTGAACAAAGTTGCTCCATCCTTCAGAGAAGGAATTGACGTACACACCGATGATTGGAAGTACAATAAGTACGATAAAATATAACAATACGGTACTGCGGAATCCCCAAGTCCATCCCTTATGACGAAGAACGGTATTCATTGCTGCGTTCCCTCCCAGCCTCCGGCTTTAGCTCCGGTCGGCAGTCTTCCTGGCTTTAATACGACATTTTTCCTAAGTTGGATGATATTACTTTAATATTATTCCCATTAGTCTACTTGGTTTTGCTTTTCTGATACTTTACCAGTTTGCAGTGCTAATCGTCAATGCTTTTATTGAATATAATTGGGCCTCATATGAGAACGATTAATAAAAATCGCACTGTACACTGCGCGGCCAGAACAACCTTCCGATCACTGTTATCCCCAGATTTCTTTGATCCCCTTTTTTAAGGGGAAATCCGGTGATAAAGGCAAAGCCTATGCTTCCGAAGCAGCTTTCTTACAGAAAGCTTTTAGCTTCCGCTTCTTCAGGTTATATTTCTGACCTCTCCGTTATTGTGCGATTCACATATCCGTCTTCATATGTGGTTTGTTTGGTATGTAGTGGTTAAGGTACAATCGAGGGTAAGAACAGAGATGATAAGGAGTGATCTAACATGTTATATACGAAGAATATATCCACTTCCACACGAGACGAAATGAAGGATATCACATGGGACGTGAAGCAGGTTGTCCAGAGTAGCGGAGTGCAGAATGGGACGGTGCTCATCTACTGTCCACATACGACGGCCGGTATTGCCATCAACGAAAATGCAGACCCGGATGTGAAACACGATGTCTTGTTGCGTCTGGACGAAGTATACCCTTGGGAGCATCCCGAGTATCGACATGCCGAAGGCAATACAGCCTCTCACCTCAAATCGATCACTACAGGGCCATCACAGACGGTGATTATTCACGAAGGCAGGCTGCTGCTTGGCCGCTGGCAAGGCATTTACTTTTGCGAATTCGATGGACCACGTGAGCGGGAGTACTTCCTCAAAATCATGGAAGGTTAGTTGGGTCCAATAGGCCTGCCACCCACTCGTTCATTTTTGATAAACACAAACAGGCGGTCCACCCTCATTCCGGGTCGGAGCCGCCTGACTTGGTTTGCTGCGCATACTAACTTTCGCGAGACAACGTTATAAAGGATTAAAGTTATGACAAATCACCGCCCTGAAGTGTAGGGGTGCAACAACAGCGCCATTATTGGTCGCCAGACTGCTGACCCAGATTGCGGCACAGCACTTTGACATGAGACAGCGCAGACGATTCAATCTCCACAAACGTTAAACGGTCCTGAATGTAATAAGAAATGAATCCGTGCATAGCCAAAAATAGCGTACGCGGTACCCTTTGAATATCCTCTTCCGTACAGTTCTCTTCATTCATATACTGCCTTATAATCGATGCAAACAATTCGAAGCAACGTCCCTGTTCGGCACGACAATAAGACAACAGTTCTTCGTCCCTGATCATAAACATAATTTCGTATTGGTATGGATTCTCCAGACCAAAGCGAATAAACTCCATCATGATATGCTCTACCTTGCTCACATCATCACGAACCGGCCTGACCATGGCTTGCAGCAGCAAATGCCCCAGATGATTAAAATCTTCAACCACGATGGCATAGAACAGCTCTGCCTTTTCCTTAAAGTGATAATACAGCGACCCATGACTATAGCCCAGATGCTGGCCGATGCTTCGCATCGAAATGGCGCGGTATCCTTTGGTAATAAAAAGGTGCCTCGCCGCCTCCAGTATCCGCTCCCTCGACAACTCCTGTTCGACTGCTCTTCTAGCCATATATTTTATTCCCCTTCAATAAAATAAAGCCGCTGTCCCTCCGTGATCCGGGATTGCCCTTGCGTCAAATCCGTGATCCAGGCTACAAAAGCCTCGGTTTCACTATCCGGCGGAAGACAAGTCAACGTAACCTTATCGGTGAATCCAGTTTCACCTGTACGGACTTCCCGGCTTCTTAACTCATTTTCCACTTTACCCAGCCACGTATAATCCAGTTCAACAAACACTTCACGATGCAGCACGTTGGTAATGGCTTCTCCGGCTTCAATGGCTGCTACAGCTCCATCCGTATAAGCACGAATTAACCCGCCAGCTCCAAGCATAATTCCCCCGAAGTATCGCGTAACCACAATTGCCACATTTTTTAATTTCTGATTTTTGATCACTTCAAGAATGGGTTTCCCTGCTGTTCCGCTGGGTTCCCCGTCATCGGATTGCTTCTGGACTTCGTCCCGCTCCCCAATCATGTATGCAGAGCAGTTATGAGTTGCATTCCAATGTTTTTTCTTGATCTCATCGATGAAAGCAACAGCTTCTGCCTCTGTCGTGACCGGCATAATATGACCGATAAATCGCGACTTCTTGATTACAATTTCCAGATTGCCCGGTCCTCGAACCGTGCGATAACGTTCAATCATCCCAAATCCAACTTTCTGATCTTTTCCTGAGTCTATTTTACAAGAAAGCAGTTCACCGCGCGAACGCGGACGAACTGCCCTGGTTATCTACATCCGGGAACCCTGCATCTTACACAAACAGTGATTCCCAGTTAGATTTACATTACCTTATTCAACTATATGAGCAGACCGATGAATTATTCGGAAAGTCTCGCTTCGAGCGCTGCTTTCTCTTCTTCAAAGCCTGGTTTGCCCAGCAATGCGAACATATTCTTCTTGTACGCTTCCACGCCTGGTTGGTCAAATGGATTGACGCCCAGCAGGTAGCCACTGATACCGCATGCTTTTTCAAAGAAGTATACCAGATATCCGAAAGAATATGGAGTCATATCTGGAATGTTCACAATCAGGTTTGGCACTTGACCATCTGTATGTGCAAGCAGTGTTCCCTGGAATGCTTTTTTGTTAACAAAGTCCATAGTTTTACCTTCAAGGAAGTTCAAACCATCCAGATCGTCCGGATCGGATTTGATTGAGATATGCTCTGCAACTTCAGTAACCTGGATAACAGTTTCGAAAATATTCCGGCTACCTTCCTGAATGAATTGACCCATAGAGTGCAAGTCTGTAGAGAAATCAACGGATGCAGGATAGATCCCTTTGTAGTCTTTACCTTCACTCTCTCCAAACAGTTGTTTCCACCACTCGGATACGAAGTGCAGGGAAGGCTCATAGTTTACAAGAATCTCAGTTCCTTTGCCTTTGCGATACAATGCGTTACGAACTGCAGCATATTGATATGCTTCATTCTCAGCTACGTTCGGGTTGCTGTATTCCTTGGATGCGTCAGCCGCACCTTGCATCATTTCCTCGATGCTGATACCAGCTGCTGCGATTGGCAGCAAACCTACAGCTGTCAGAACGGAGTAACGTCCGCCTACATCATCCGGGATAATGAAAGATTCGTATCCTTCTGCATTTGCCAGTTCTTTCAATGCACCGCGTGCTTTGTCTGTTGTAGCATAGATGCGTTTGCGAGCTTCTTCTTTACCGTATTTCTCTTCCAGTGCTGCACGGAAGATACGGAATGCAATTGCTGGCTCTGTTGTTGTACCGGATTTGGAGATGACGTTAACGGAGAAATCTTTGCCTTCAACCAGATCCAGCAAATGAGTTACATATGTGGAACTGATATTGTTTCCTGCAAAATAGATTTCAGGTGTTTTGCGTTTTTCTTTTGGCAGATTGTTATAGAAAGAGTGAGTCAGCATTTCAATCGCTGCACGTGCACCCAGGTATGATCCACCGATACCGATAACGATCAGTACTTCGGAGTCGCTTTGGATTTTGGCAGCCGCTTTTTGAATACGGGCGAACTCTTCTTTGTCATAAGCCGTCGGCAGGTCAATCCAGCCCAGATAATCGGAGCCTGTTCCTGTTCCGTTGTGAAGCTGCTCGTGAGCCAGACGAATCGGTTCTGCAAAATAATCCACTTCATGCTGATTTACAAATTGCAATGCCGTGCTATAGTCAAATGTCACTTTTTTTGCCATGATCTCAAAAACCTCCTGATTTCGGTTATATTTTTTCCGTATCCGTATTCCATTCTAAACAACTTGCCTTAAGGATACTTCAAATCCACGGGGCTGACAAGCTTGCAGCTCGAACTTTGTCGTTAGAATTCAAGAAGCAAAAAGGGTAAACCGAATCCGCGGGTTGCGGTTCTGCTTACCCTTCTTATGTTATTCCGCCGGGTACGAGCAGACGTAGTCAGTAACGCTGCGTATCTCCAGTTTAAATTTGGACTCGGCAGGCACGTGGAACGTAGCTTGGCCTTGAATCTCTTGCCACTCTTCTTCTCCGGGAAGCAATACTTTCAGATCTCCGGACAGAATCTCCATAATTTCACGGGAATCCGTACCGAACTCATAACTGCCTGGAAGCATGATGCCTAGAGTCACTTTGCTGCCATCCCCCAAAATAACCGTTCTGCTGGTTACCTGACCATCATAATAAATGTTGGCCTCTTTCACTACACTGACTTGATCGAATTGTGACATGCGTACCCGCTCCCCTGAAGTTAATGAAAACAAAAGGCAAAACAGATCAGGGCGATAACGAGTTACCGCCCATGCTCTGCGGAAATAACTTACTGCCATGGATCAGGACAGCATGAAGCTCTCCCGACCATAGCAGCGCTTATGAAGCTATAAGTGCGTGTTCAAAAAGTCAGGTTTTCAGTACCGCGAAGATGGGATGAAGCTAGAAATGGAGTAGCGGAGCGTAGGAGAAAACTACGTGAGCAACGGACATTTCGGCTGAATCCCATCTTCGACGCTGATGATGCCGTGAGGCATCCTTCGTAATCAAAAGCAGACTTTTTGAACAACCTCTATTACAGCAATGCTTTTACGCGGCTAACCACGTTGTCCACTGTAAAGCCATATTCTTGGATAACACGGTCGCCAGGCGCGGATGCACCAAATGTGCTGATTCCGAGAATGTCACCTTGATCTCCAACATATTTTTCCCAGCCCATTGGATAAGCCATTTCAATCGCAAGACGAGCTTTAACATCCGGAAGAAGAACGGACTCTTTGTAAGCTTTGTCTTGTTTCTCGAACAGATCCCAGCTTGGCATGCTGATTACGCGAACTTGGATACCTTGTTCAGCAAGTGCTGCTTGAGCTTTAACAGCCAATTGCACTTCAGAACCTGTAGCGATGATTTGTGCTACCGCTTTGCCATCTTTTGCATCAGAGACAACATAAGCACCACGTTTCACGTTCTCACGTGAACCTTCAACCGTACCTTCCAGGATCGGCAGGTTTTGACGAGTGAGTACGAGTGCAACCGGGTTGCTCTTGTTCTCAAGCGCGTAAGCCCAAGCAGCCGAAGTTTCATTACCATCAGCCGGACGAATAACCGTCAGGTTAGGAATGATACGCAGGGATGCCAGTTGCTCGATTGGTTCGTGCGTAGGACCATCTTCACCAACAGCGATACTGTCGTGAGTCAGAACATACGTTACAGGCAATCCCATCAGGGCAGCCAGACGAACAGCCGGACGCAGGTAATCGGTAAATACGAAGAACGTACCTCCGAATACTTTCACACCGCTGTGCAGTGCCATACCGTTCATTGCTCCAGCCATACCGAATTCACGGATACCGAAGTAGATGTTACGGCCGGAGTAATCTTCAGGTGTGAAGTTCTCCAGGTTGTTCAAGTGAGTCATTGTGGAGCTTTCCAAGTCAGCAGATCCACCTGTCAGTTGTGGCACGTTGTGCGCCAGACCGTTCAGAGCGTTACCGGATGCTACACGAGTGGAAAGAGCTTTGTCTGTTGCTGCATATTTAGGAAGATCACGGTCCCAACCTTCTGGAAGGTCGCCGTTAATCGCTGTTTCAAATTGAGCTGCCAGCTCAGGGAAAGCTTTTTTGTACTCGGCAAATTTCTCGTCCCAAGCTTTGTTAGCAGAGATACCACGATCTTTCACTTGTGCAAAGTGATCGCGAACTTCAGCTGGTACGTGGAAGTTTTCTTCGTAAACCCATTTGTAATACTCTTTCGTCAATTTGGCTTCGTCTGCACCCAGTGGAGATCCGTGAGTACCGCCGTGGCCGCCTTTACCTTGTTTGTTCGGGCTACCATAACCGATAACTGTTTTAACTTCGATCAGTGTAGGACGCAGTGTATCTGCTTGACCTTCCTGAATTGCTTTTTCGATTGCAGGCAGATCGTTACCATCTTCAACGCGCAGCACTTGCCAGCCATAAGCTTCAAAACGCTTCGCGATGCTTTCGGAAGAAGACAGATCCAATTTACCATCCAACGTGATGTCATTGGAGTCGAACAACATGATCAGTTTGCCCAGGTGCAAACGTCCAGCCAGGGAAGCTGATTCATGAGATACGCCTTCCATCAAGTCACCATCACCACAGATTGCGTAAGTGTAGTGGTCAACTACGTTGAATTTGTCTTTATTGTATGTTGCGCCCAGTTGAGCTTCAGCCATCGCCATACCTACAGCCATTGCAATACCTTGACCCAGTGGGCCGGTTGTTGCATCAACACCTGCAGTATGTCCAAATTCCGGGTGACCCGGAGTTTTGCTTCCCCATTGACGGAACTGTTTCAGTTCTTCCATTGGAAGATCATATCCGCTCAGGTGCAGCAAGCTGTACAGCAACATGGAGCCATGTCCTGCAGACAGGACAAAACGGTCCCGGTTAACCCAAGTTGGGTGGTCCGGGTTATGAGTCATCGTTTTTGCAAAAAGTTGGTACCCCATTGGAGCGGAGCCCATAGGCATACCCGGATGTCCGGAATTTGCCTTCTCAATTGCATCAATCGCCAAAGTACGTACGGTAGTAATCGACAGGTTGTCGATTGTAGTGTTCTCGTCCTTTTGAATCGCTTCGTTCTTGTCAGTCATGGTTTGTCCTCCTCATGTCTTTAGATAAGTCGGGTGCGCAAGCGAATCCCTCTCATCATACAAGCAAACCGAATTTCACAATAAGTGAATCCGCTTGAGTGTTTCATTTTGACTTATTCACTTTTGTATTGTATCACTTGGCGTGAAGCTTTTCCATAACCTTCTTTTAGAAGTTCGTGAAAATCGGTTGTTTGTGATGAATAATCCTTAGCTTATCAAGCAAAAATCGTACTTTACAAGGTACTAAATCCCAAAAGCAGACCTAAGGAGCCTCACAAATCCATCGCATGAAGTATAACCTTTAACCTGAAAACCATGCATTTTTTAGATATTCATCCTCAATTCACATATAATGTTTCTTAATTATGGATTCGAGATTCGGGCATTGGTTTACTTTTCAGATGTACACGCGTCAATCATAGGAGGTCTCGATCATGCCAGATCCTGCTGCTCACCCATCAACATCGGTAAAAAACTCATTACCCTGGTTATCCGGTATTTTAACGGGAATCCTCACGGGAGTTGTACTGGGATTTTTCCTCAAAATGATTCAGGCCAGCACAGGCGAACAAGTATATACCCTGCTGCTGAATATTGATTTTGTGCCTGGTCTTCCGCCAACTTTACCCGAATTCATTGAATTTGCTTTGCATCTCATCGTGTCCGTTGTCATCGGCATCTTCTATCTGTGGTGGGTAAGGCATTCAGGCCGCCCTATGATCAAAGGAATTTTACTTGGTGCAGTCTCGTCCTTGCTCTATATCCCACTCTCTCAATTGTCATCACGTGTTCCAGAGCTGTACGATCTGTCCGCCATCCTCTACTGGATTGTAGGACATCTGCTGTTTGGTATTATGCTTGGTTTGTGCGGAAAGTATATCAACACAACAAAAAAAGCGACTCCCGTTTCGTAAACGAATTGGGGTCGCTTTGTTGTTAATCTATTACGTGGTTCCGAATCAACCTTGCACAGTATTAAAGCATGAGCTTAAAATACAACGGTTTTATTTTCGTGAACGAGAACGCGGTCTTCAACATGCCATTTCACGGCACGTGCGAGCACAACACGCTCAATGGTACGTCCGATACGTTTCAGCTCGGTTACATCGTCCCCGTGGCTTACACGCTGCACGTCCTGTTCAATAATCGGGCCGCCATCCAGTTCTTCCGTAACATAGTGGGCTGTCGCACCGATAATTTTGACACCACGGTTGTACGCCTGCGCATACGGTTTACCACCCACAAAGGCTGGCAGGAACGAATGGTGGATATTAATGATTCGATTACGGTAGTGCTCAATAAACATGGGAGAGATGATCTGCATGTAACGAGCCAAAATGATCACATCCACATCGTTGCCGATGACGTCCAGTTGGCGCTGTTCCGCGTCTTTCTTCGTATCTGCTGTAACCGGAATATGATGATATGGAATGCCAAATGATTCTACATAGTCCTTCATGTCCAGATGGTTGCTGACCACAAGCGCAATATCGGCATCCAGGTCGCCTGCCTGCCATTGCCACAACAATTCAACCAGACAATGATCTTCTTTGGATACAAAGATAGCCAGTTTTTTCTTGCGGCTGACCGCAGATAACGTCCACTCCATTTGGAAACGGCTTGCCACTTCTGCAAAATCAGCTTCCAGTTTCGGCAAATTGACCAACAATTGCGGAAGATCAAACTCAATTCGCATAAAGAACATGCCGCCAGCAGGGTCCATGGTGTACTGGTCCGACTGAACAATGTTTGCACCATGCTGGTGCAGGAAATGAGAGACTGCAGCTACAATTCCTGGACCATCTGGACAAGAAATAAGCATGCGCGCACGATCGGCGCGGTTTTTAGAATCAGGGCGTACTTGTTTAGCGTGGATCTCCATCGGGTTATTCTTCCTCCTTCATTTAAGCCATGACCTGCGGGATTAACCCGCAAGCCATGCAATCAAGCGATGATTCAGTTGTTCTTCATTCAAATGCGGGAATAGTGCAGCTTCAGCCACCATGTCATAGAGGCGTTCCAGCGGTTCGCGCGGATCTGCCTTTTTGGCTTTGGCATCATTTTTGAGCAGCGTCCACACATCCAGAATATACGAACGAGACTCAATCTCTTTACCTTTGAAAAAGTGTTGCAACTGCTCTACTTCTGTCAGGAATTCCTGGCCGAATCGACCGGCAACATCCCCGCGCAGCAGCGCAATCTCCACTTCATACATTGGACGCTGTGTCTTGGCCTCTTTGCCAATCCAAGGTGTCTCCAGAATAAATGGACGTCCTTGAAGCTTCTCATGGTTGACGATGCGGTTAATCGCTTCAAACCCGATCCAGCCAGAACCAATTGGTGTATGACGGTCCTTGTGCGCACCCACAGCATTCTTACTATCATTAATATGCATTACGGCAATGCGGTCAAGTCCTACAGTACGATCGAATTGTTCCAGTACACCGTCAAAATCGTTAACGATATCGTATCCGGCATCATGAATGTGGCATGTATCCATACACACAGTCAGACGTTCGTTATACGTTACTTTCTCAATAATCTGAGCGATTTCTTCAAAACTGCGACCCATTTCTGTACCTTTGCCAGCCATGGTTTCCAGAGCGATGTTCACATCTGTCTCTTTCACGCCTTCCAACACTTCATTCAATCCTTCTGCGATCCGTCCGATCCCATAGTGGGCATCTTTATCTGTAAATGCGCCGGGATGTAATACGATGTTCTTCACACCAATAGCATGTGTCCGACGAATCTCTTCCTGAAGGAAATCTACAGCGAGTCTATACGTGTTGTCTTTGTATGAGCCAAGATTAATAATGTACGGTGCATGGACAACGATATCTTCCATTCCACCCTCTTGCATGGCAAGTTTGCCTTCTTCAATATACATGGATTCGATTGGCTTGCGACGTGTATTCTGTGGTGCACCCGTATATATCATAAACGAACTGGAACCGTACGAGGACGCTTCCTTCGTTGCACTCAATAATCCCTTGTCCGAAAAGGACACGTGGGAGCCGATTTTCAGCATTATTGATCCCCCTTAATCTGAATTATCCCTTATTCTAACGCGATTATCGAAATAAATCTAGAAATGCGCTATAATTCGGGATAGAGGCTATTTTTGACAGCTAATATGTGGAACATGGGTAGGCGGAATCCGTCTTTCCGTGAAAATCAATGAACCGAGGTGACTCCGCAATGATTTTCGACTCCTACGCGATGATACTGACCAGCAGTTCCCCCAGCAATTGGTTTATGAATACGATCGCATTCTGGACTTTTTTATTGCTTGGCAGCATGTGTATCGGTGGATTTTTTATGATGCGCAAGTTTTTGAAAGTGCTACCAAAAGCGGACGGAAAGTCCAAACTGGATTGGCAGAATTATTGGGTTGAAGCCAGCCGTCACTTATGGACAGATGAAGCCAAAGCTTTTTTGGATCAACTTGTGGAGCCTGTGCCAGGGCCATTTCGTGACATTGCCAAACATTCCATTGCTGCAGAGATCGGTAAAATTGCAGTTGAAGACGACGCCACGGAAGTATCGAGAGATCACTGCATCAAAGGTTACATTATAGCCACACCGAAAAGGGATAATAAGTTTTTGGTCAAATTTTTGGAGAAAAACAAAATCGATTATTCCCCTTATCAACATTTGATTAAATAAAATAAAAGATGAGTTAAATGGCATATAAATTTGGTTAATTAGATACAGATATGCTCCGTCAGGTAAGTTATTCCCAACAGGCATTGCTTACCGTACGGGGCTGTTTGTCGATCCAACGGTAATATATCAGCGCAGTGAAAATACAGAGAGGATGTTTGATATGAAAATTGCCATTTGTGGAGGTACCGGATTTGTGGGGGGAGCACTTGTAGATTATTGGCTGCAAGCCGGGCACCATGTGAAAGTTATTACACGAAAACTGCCTGACTTGCATAATCCAAGTAAAAATCTTACATATATATCGTGGGAACAAGTCGAAGAACAACCTCACTTGCTGGAAGGTATGGACGCTCTCGTTAACCTTGCCGGAGAAACATTGAATCAACGTTGGACAACCAAAGCGAAGCTGGAGATTGTTGAATCCAGAGTCACGACCGTAGCGCGGGTAGCCCGATTGGTGGAGTCTCTGGAACAAAAGCCGGAAGTGGTCGTTCAGGCTTCTGCCATGGCCATCTATGGAACCTCCCCTAACGAAACCTTTGACGAGAGCAGTCCACAAAAATCAATGAACTTCCCGTCCCGGGTCTCAGAACAATGGGAAATAGCTGCAGATGCCATCAAGCATGTCAGACTCGTCAAAATCAGGGTTAGCCTGGTGCTTGGCCATAAAAAAGGAGCCTTTCCATTGATGAAACTCCCTTACATGCTCGGTGTTGGCGGCAAGATCGGCAGTGGCAAGCAATGGACCAGCTGGATTCACATTATGGATATCGTAAGGCTGATTGACTTTAGCATTCAAAATAAACAAGTGTCAGGTCCGGTCAATGCTTCCTCACCGAATCCGGTTACCAATGATGAATTTGGTCGTACGGTCGGCAAGGTCTATCATCGCCCTCACTGGTTCCCCGTACCCGGATTTTTGATCAAAACCGTAGTTGGAGAGCTATCCGTTGTTCTGCTTCAGGGACAGAGAGTCATTCCGCAAAAAGCACTCGATCACGGATTCCAATTCACTTTCCCTACCTTAACCCAGGCATTGGAAGATCTGAAGCATCGCGGCTTATCTGACTGATTGAACAAGGCCTTATCCAAC
This sequence comes from Paenibacillus sp. SRL342, assembly GCF_984798905.1. Lineage (NCBI taxonomy): Bacteria > Bacillati > Bacillota > Bacilli > Caryophanales > Paenibacillaceae > Paenibacillus > Paenibacillus sp. SRL342. Next base: position 1,627,494 of record NZ_OZ481790.1, on the reverse strand, counting down.
CGACCGATAAGTATAGACAGATTCCGCAAGTGTAAATGTGTCTCCATCCGCCAATGGATACTCCTTATACGGAGCAAGAATATTGCCCTGAAGAATGGTTCCATTGACGGAACCCAGATCCTTAATCACATAGCCCAATTTGTTCCGGCTCAATTCCACATGAGCACGGGACACGCCGGTCGCTGTGTCCACCCACTGAACCATGTCTGCTGATCTTCCGATGACAAAAGATGCGCCTTGCACATCCATCCGTTCATGTTGGTCACCGGTGCCAGATCTTCGTTCAAGATAATAAGACGCCATCACCGGGCCTTCCCCTGTAAATTTACCATTAGCCAGATTCTGCAAATTTACGGTTGCCTCCGCAACTGCATCATTTCGAATTAGCTCTGAAGTTGAAGCTACCGTTTCCACATGGCGCTGAACGAACGATGGTTCGGAGTGTTCAGGTGTCACATGCAGACTTTGATAACGGGAATGCTCGCTACTACCTTCTGAGGCGGATGCAACCGTTTGTTTTATGCGTTCCGCTGGCCTTTCAGCTGTATTCCAGCGCCAACTTTCCTGAAATGGTTCCTCTTCATCTTCCATTTGCTTGCCTTTGTTCTTACCTAAATTGAATGAAAAAGACCGCTTATTCTCTGAATCATTATGAGGGCTTCCCTTACGTTTCCACGTCCATCCTGCTACACCAAGCAAGCCAACGCTAAGTACCATGCACAGGATCATCTGCGTCTGTCCCGGTTGCTCCATGTAAATAAATCTCCATACCACTGCCATGGCAACTATACAGCCCAATATGATATAGGTTACTTTGGAAGATCCGGGCTTCTCCTCCACTTCCATATCAACACGCTCTAGCGAATCATACGGGTTACTTCCTCTCTTATCCATACCATTTGAACTCTCTAATGAAGATTGCTCAGGTGAGCGCCTGCCTGGAAAGGTTCGAGATCTCACCGGAATGTCTTCCACCTCAGATTCACTCGTTTTCTGCGACTGACGGAAATTTAGTTGCGGTCCCACAGCAGCATTTTGAATGGGAGTACCGGGTTGATATGGCCGAGAAGTACCAGTGGCTAGCCTGCTATCTCGCTCAGAAATCGACGAATGAAGATCACTTCTTGAATCATTGGGTGTTTCCGAAGTTCTGGACGAGAGAAATGCTGCGCCTCCTCCATTCTCTTTCTCGTCAGCATATAATTCCAAAAGAAGCTCTCGCAACTGTCTGATATCCCAGCGGTCATTGTCACATAACTGCAGAACACGCTGAATGCCTTCTCCCTGCAGTTCCTGTACATGTGCCATCAGCCTGATCACCAGCTCACGGAATTGCTGAGGCGTTGGATCAACTTCAACCGTATCCATGATTGGTACATATACCATCCCTAGCTCACCCTGTTCGAATGAACCGTTGATGAACAAGTACTCTTCATGGATCAATAATTTACGAGGCTCCAGCATGTATTGCCGGCATTCCGTGAAGGCATCAGCTAGTTGGAACAACAAACCATACAGAACACGCAATTTGATTTTGCTTGACTTTAACATCTGAGATAACATCTTGTACCCTGATATGTCGTACTGCAAAGTTACATTTCGATCGACTTCCCGAATATGAACAGGAAGAAGTCGCGGAATCTGATTGGAGGACAACATCCCCATCTGTACCCGGCTTAATTCCTCCATTCGTAACCCGTCCTCTTTCTCCAAAACCATGAATGCTCCGCCGTTACGAATAAAATCTCTCGTTAATCCATACATGCCAATCCTCTCTTTCCATTGTTATTTAGGTCAACTAAAGAAAGTTACACTGGGCACTTCGATGACGGAACAACCTTCCGATCACTGTTATCCCCAGATTTCTTGATTCCCTTTTATAAAGGGAAAAGTCCCGAGACAAGCACCGTGATAAATCCAGGTAACACCGCCAGCATAAACGGAAACTTCAATGTCTTCTCCTTGTTCACCAGCTTGAGCGAACCAAGCATGAAGAACCCCGCAAGACTACCTGCCATGCCTCGAATTCTCTTCGCTGAATCTTTACGGAATAGAAGTATCACTAGACCAATTGCGCCCGCGTACAAAACGGAGTAAATAATGACATGAATGCCAAAAGCAAGTCCCGTCCATGCACCAATCCCACCAAACAATTTCACATCTCCTGCTCCTACGGCGCCAATCGCATACATAAGAAACAAAATACCAAAACCTGCTGCAAATCCAGCGACTGAGAACAAGAAACCATCCCAACCTCCCCATATGATATGGGCCAATACGCCTGCAACAGTCACGGGTAAAGTCAATCGATTTGGAATTTTCATTGAACGAATATCTGTAATAAAAGCTGCAATGACGTATAAGCCACAGACAATGTAAAACCACTCCACCTCCATCATCCCCTTCCTTATTTTCTGGAGGCCACGGTAAACGTAGTCTCCGTCTTGGCACCGTCCCCTGTCTCGACAACAAAACTCCATGTTCCTTCTGTTGTCCGAGTACCAACAAACCAGTTCCATTCAATAATTCCATTCTCATCTGCGGTGGCCCAGCCGATGTGCTTCGCAGAACTTTCACCTGACTTGTAAAATATCGTTAAGTTGGCTGTCTCTCCTGGTTCTACCTCCACCTTGATCATTGCATTGTTGCCTATGTAAGCCGGGTCAGGCTTCGACAGAACCGTTGCTGAATCCGCAGTATCCCCGTCTCCTGCACTGCCATCCGATCCTTCTCCGGTATCCCCAATCCATACCCGTTCTGCCGCAGCGGCCTGAATCCGTAGCGGTTTACTGAGAAAGGGGACTTTTAGCGGCAATTCATAACTCAGTTCAAGTCGGAAATACGGATTTGTTTTGTTTTTAAGATCAGGTACCGAAATACCATTCACATGAACACGTTCCATATTCAGCAGCGTTGGCTCGATAAATGGTTGAAGCAACGGTTTTACCGTGGGATCAAGTACGGTTTCCAAGACGGATGTTTTGATCTCCTGTAGTGGTTGTTCACCACTGGCCGCCGCTGAACGTACCCAATCACTTAATGGCTCGGGTAGAGAAGAAGCATAACCTTCTGCCCATTCCGTCAGAGATAACTCTGGTATCTTCCAGCCCCCTCCTGAACCTTCTCCGCCGGCAGAATCAGAAGGTGTGAATGCAAGGGAAACGGGATATATTTTCGTTGACAATTGCTTCACCGCTTCACCCGCCGTACTCTGTAACACTGTGGAGATTAGAGTCATTTGCACTATGAAGATGAGAAACATGATAAAAAACAAGAAGACAGGTAACACTAGTGAGGCTTCCAGAACCAAGCTACCTTGTTCCTTTTCCGAAGAATATATCTGCTTTTTGAGAGACTTCAAACGCTGCAATCTGATTATTCTTGTTAAACGAATCTGCATTTGTGCGCTTTCTTTTTCATAATGTTGCTGCTTATCCATAATCCCTCCACCGAAACGATCCTGATTATTCAATAGGAATAATCCGCCTTCCGTTCAATGAAAAATCGTCCATCTTCAACTTGGTCCGCACTACCCATCACTGCACCTATGCTTCTAACCACCCCTGGTAAAAACCACAGCTTGATACTGCTGCGCATGTTACCCGAAGCATACGTCTGTTTCTCATCTGGATTCACACCCGTATTCAATCGAATTAGCGCCAGCATTCTGGACATTTTGCGTTCATTGTTACTATGCATCAATAGGAACAATCGGAGATGGTCCCTGTACGTCAGTTTGACTTTGATATACTTGGACAATTCCACACTGCCCTCTTTTGCTAGTTTCACCATATCCGCGATGGCGTTTGTAATCCCGTATAAGATTGCTGCCGATAATACCAGAAGTGGGTTCCCCAGCTTGCTGTGCTCAATTAACCCTTCTGCGGTTCGAATAGCCAGCCGCATCCCAAATATCTCCGCATATGCCGCAGCGATGTTACCCGAAGGATTATGAAACCCGTAAACGATATACTCCAGTTCCTGATTCTCCAGTTTGAAAACATCACCAGCATCTCCACCACCTTCAGTCCAGGTAAATAACTGACCAAAATCCATGGAGTTGAAATAGGCTAAAGCATATTCATTCTGAAATAATTCGTCGCCAAGACTGTCCAACAGACCGGACATCCCGCCAAACAAACTGTCCATCCCCTTCATGGCATCGCCACCAGAGTCATAGGGATCTCCAGCAATCTCTGCCTTTTTGCCTTCCTCACTACTAGCCTCATTAAAAGAAATGTTAGCGTTGTAATATTCCTCCAACTGTTTGAAAGCGTCCATGGAACCCGAACTTCCATTCTGAATCTGCGACAAGATTCGTTTGACTTCCTTCAATTTCCCTTTGGATTCTTTGTCATTTGCTTTGCGCTGGGCATCCGACCCACGACCACTCTCCAGCTGCTGCTTACTCTGTTGGATGAGGTTGGCAGGACCACTATTCACATAGGTATCCATATATCGTTCCGTAATCTGACTTGCCTGTCTGACCGCAGGTTTAATCGGAACCCCACTCATTCCCGTAACGCTGCGAAGCTGACTATTCAATTCCATGTTGTCTCTTCTGACGTTAGAGAAGTCCGCATTCTGGGAAACAACCCGTGCCTTCAACTGATCAAATAGGTTATCCGCCCTCACAAGCTCCGAGGCGTGGGAGCGTGTGCTCTTAGCTTCACTGCCTGATCCAGTAGTTGCAGGACTCGTCCCAGGCAGATTCGAGTTGCCCACGTTGTCGTAGCTGGCATTCTGCGAACGGTTCTCCCCCTCCGCGATCACACGTTTCATTTCCTCATTAATCTTGCGTGCTTCTTCGATTTTGGACTGTGCTTCCTCCAGTTTTGTTTGATGGGCCTGTAACGCGGGCTGTATGATCATGCTGATGCCTGTCACCACATTACCAACACCAGTCCGATAACGAGCCAGTTCCAATATGTATTGTTGCTCTCTCAATGGCAGTCCCTCATCTGCCTGTTTCTTGTTAAGATAATCTGTATAACGTGCTGCTGCCTCGGCAGCTGTCTCCGGTGTTTCTTCCAACATTTCTTCATAGATCGCTTGTGACGGCGGATCCATGATCAACTTTGGAAGATTCTTCAGTTTCTCCGCGGATTCCGTTTGATTGGCAATGGCTTCATCCAGTAATTCTTCACGTTTGTCATATAACTTCTGTAATTTTTTCAGCAAATCTACCGTGTGCGCGGCTTCCTTCATCTCGTCTGACATTGGTTTGAACCGATTGATCACTTCAAGGGTAAAATCAACCGGAGCCCGATACTTCATATCCTCCTGAATCTGGCGATTAAATATATCGTATCTGCCCAGTTCACGCTCCATGCTCAGCGTAGTTGTATCCCACTGGATATCCAGAATGGGAAATCCATCTTTTACAGCTGAAGGCTTCACGCTATCATTCAGTACTTTAGCCATAATTGCATCCCCACTGCTGTCGCCATACCCGAATAAACCATACTCTCGTAGTGATGGGTCATAGGCTGACATGACGGATCTCATCGCAGCATGTGTCATGCGTTCAGTCTGCACCTTGAATGCAGCTATACGAACGTAATCAATAAATATAGCGACAAACATATAAACTCCGGCCAATATTAATATTAAAAAAAGGGTTACGGCTCCCAACTCACCGTCTTTTTTTCTAAACAGCTCCGCCCTCCTCCTTTTCTCACTTTTTACTTTTGCCAAAATGCTGCACAACCTGTCCGGCTTCTGCCGCTGTACTGGTCGCCGCACCGCCTTTGCCTTTAAACTTGGCTGCGTAATAACGAACCAGATCGACCGTTCGAATGAATTCAACCGGTTCAACAACTGCGGATGATCCCCGCGTCAGTACACGGTTACCTGAATCGAACAAAAAAGAAGGAAGAGGCAAAGAAATTACTTGTTCCAGCTTGGTTGTTACTTTCCGCTGAATCAGAGAATTCTGATACTCAATCGTTCCTTTCATGGCTGAGGGCATATGTTGCACCGCTTGTGCTAATTTCTGTTCCGAGAGATTGCCGCCTTCACCAGCAGGTATAGAAACGCTGACCTGATTATCCGCTCCCGCCCAGCCAAACAGCGCTCCAAGCATACGATCGTCCGTCAGTCTCCAGTACAGATTGTCATGTTCTCCAACACCATATTCACCTGTCATCGCCTGTTTGTGGCTGTTGTCCCAGCTATAGGCTGCACGTTCGGAAGCTGCATAAGCATGTTGATTCAGGAATGTCTTTTGATACATGTACATGGTAAAGAAGAGCAATAACACAAGAATAAACAGCACAACAGGGAAGATCAGGGAGGCTTCAACGGTGAAGCTCCCTTCTTCCTTTTTGAACTTGTTATTCGAAGAATTCATTACTTTTATTACTCACATTAGTTAACAGTCTTTCTACCAATTTTTTAATTTGGTCTTTAAAAATTAAAGCAATAATGATAATAACCCCGATAATCAGAATCAGCTCCAACGTGCCGAGTCCGTCCTCTTCCTCCCAAAATACATTTACCTTGTTTTTCAATACTTCCATCATCCCAATTCCTCCTACATATTCATCATCATAAAAGCAGGTGCCCCGATCATGACCACAATCGTAAAAAAGATCAGTACCATCGGAAACACCAGTTTGGAAGAAGCCTGTTCTCCCTTCGCCCGACTGACAGCCTTGCGTTTCTCCCACAACACATGTGACAGATCCCGCAGCGCCAATACAAAGTCACCTCCCCCACGCCGGAAATTCAGTAGCACCGTTGTTGTAAAAATTGTCACTTCCTGTACACCGCAGCGGCGGCTGAACTGTTCAAATGATTGTTGAAACGAATAACCATTATTCCAATCTCCCACTGTCTTTCTAAGTTCGTTGTACAGCGGATGATCCCGTTCCCCCTGGCTTGTGACACAGTGAACGATAGCACGTTGCACGGTCTCCCCTGCGCCAACCAGCAGTACAATTCGGTTCAGCAGCTCAGGCAGTTCCATAAGAATATCCTGGTCTCTTCGCTGCACCTTCGTATTGAGGTCTTTGTAGAGCGCAAAAGGCAACGCTGCACCGAGCGCGAGCCCACCCACCATACCTCCGATGCCCATATCTCCAACGAGTGATAACAGGCAGCCCACCAGCAGCATGAGCCATGTATAAGTCAACATTTCAGCGCAATACAGCATCGTTTTCTCTCCGCTGTGCTGTATGCCGTACATTTTCTGAATGGCATGTTGCATTCGAAACATGAGCACTGGCAATCTGCGTCCAATCTCGAACTTGTCCAATATAAACAGGAAGGGACCATGCAATTTTTTCAGTCGTAATCCTTCCATATCCAGCTTGCGCAGATGCCGGTAGGTCTGCCCCCGGGTTCGATCCAGCACCAGCCATCCCGCTCCGAGCATCCCTGCGACTATAACGGGAAGCAGCATCGTTTCAGCTCCTTATACTTTGATATCCATAATGCGATTAATCCACAGATAACAGCAGGCGAGTACTACCAATGCTCCACTAGAGATGATGTACCCCATCCCGCTGTATAACGGCTCCATAAAGTCCTTGGCGGTCAGATTGAGGAATATCAGAAAAATAAATGGAGCGGCAAACATCACCTTTGATTCGAACTTTTTCTGCGATACCGCGACCATAATATCCTGCTGAATGTCCAGCTTCTCACCAATCACCGCAGAGGTACGACGCACAACCTCAACCAGATCCCCGCCAGTTCGTTTGCACGTAATGAACACATCTGCAAAGTTCGTAATATCTTCAATCTGAGCCCGATCCGAAAAATCCTGTAGTGCCTCTTCGATTGGTTGTCCATACTCCATCCGTGTCCGCAATATCGTGAACTCACGAATCAGATCGGTATCCGCTTCCGGGTTCAACATCCGCAAATCCTCTACGGATTCCTTGAATCCATTTTCCACCGATTTTCCTGCTGCCAGTGCCGAAGATAATGCATATAATGCTTGCTTAAAATGTAAACTGAGTGTCATTCTTTTTCGTTCCAACAGCACTTTAGTCCAATGTTTTGGTACCCATATGCAACCCGCAGCCAGGATCGCTCCAGCCAACCAGTGATGGTAGAACAGAATTCCGATGCCAAAAAACAGCAGACCACTAATCAGCATACAGACCATTCGTTGTCTCCGGGAAAGCGCATATACGGTGTAATCCGTCAACATCTGTCTGGCTTCACCCAACAGTAATCACCTTCCAATGACTTTAATTCACGTTGTTATCTGATGAACCTATTCCAACACTATATTGTTCTATGTATTCATCCAGCCATTTCCCGAGCCCAGCCATCTGAATTTTATCCACCTGATTCAACTTTCCAACCTGTACTAACCCGCCAATAATTTTGCCTTCACGCTCTTCTTGTTCCTGGAAACGAAACAGTGGATTCAGCATAACCTCCCCGTCCTGCATGCCAATCACTTCACTAATCTCTGTCACCCGCCGTGAGCGGTCTCGTAGCCGGGACAGATGTACAAAAATATCGATTGCTGAACTAATCTGCTGCCTTACAACCGCAATAGGAAGATCCGCACCGCTAAGCACCATCGTTTCGAGTCTGCTGATCATGTCGGAAATCGTGTTTGCGTGCCCTGTAGACAATGATCCATCGTGGCCAGTGTTCATGGCCTGTAACATATCCAGCGCTTCTGCGCCCCTGACTTCCCCAATCACAATCCGGTTTGGACGCATCCGTAAGGAAGATTTGATCAGATCCCGAATAGATATCTGTCCCTTGCCTTCGGTGTTTGCATTCCGCGTTTCCAGTGATACCAGATTCGGTACCGTAACTATCTGTAGCTCCGCCGAATCCTCAATGGTAATAATCCGTTCATCGGCAGGGATAAACTGCGATAAGGCGTTCAGAAAGGTCGTTTTTCCCGACCCGGTCCCTCCTCCAATGAAGATGTTATATTTGCTCCTTACCAACTGCTGCAATAATTCTGCCGCTTCTTCATGCAGGGCTCCCTTTTCAATCAGATCGGACATCTTCATCGGTTCACTGGGGAATTTACGAATCGTCATCGTGGGTCCTTTCAAGGCAATAGGAGGTAACACGATATTAACCCGTGAACCATCCTTTAAACGGGCATCTACGATTGGAGAAGACTCATTCACAATCCGGTTTACCCCGGATACAATCATCTGGATGATATCCTCGAGCCGTTCCCTGGACTCAAATTCAAGGGTGATCTGGCTGACTTCACCTTCCTGCTCCACAAAAATCTCCTTGTGACTATTGATCATAATCTCCGTAATATCGGGATGATCCACAAGTGGCTGCAAAATATCCAATCCACGAAAAGAATCAAACAATCGCTGCACCAGCGTATGACGCTCTCCTGAGGTCAAATCATCCAGCTTCGGGTCAGTGAGAACTTTGCGTTCTATCCCCTGCCACAGTTCATCATCTCCTGCTGAAGAGGTTAAATCGAGGCCAGCCCTGACTTCCCTGCGCATCATCTGAAACTGTTCTTCACGATCCAGTATTCGATTCGATGACTCCATCATAGTGCCCACCGATCCTGCTTCTGAATTCGTCCCGTCTGCTTCAATTCTTCTTCGCCACCCTGTACCAGCATGGCACATAATCTCTTCACTTCACGTTGGAAGATCGGAGAACTAAGCATGACTTCCTCCTGACTGAGTTGCTTCCAGGAAGGGATATAGGGCAACACTGCATCCAGATGCAGATCAGGGCGTGGGAGTCCATTGACGACATTGTCCCGATATTTGTTAACCACAAAGCGTGAACGCTCGAGCATACTTTCGTACAAATCTGGCTTCGTACGCTCAGCATGCTGTAACCATTGTCCCCATCGATGCATGGCAGATATATCATCCTCAACGAGCCAGACAAATGCATCTGCTGCATCCAGCACCCCTTCACTGCGCCCATCCCAACCGGAATCCCCATCCAGAATTAACACGTCATATTGTCCACATTCCGTTAAATAACGAAGCAGATTCGACGTATCCTCACGAGTCATTTGCAACAGTTCTTTCCGATTCGATAATGGCCAGAACACATCGGATTTCAGTGCTTCATGCCGGACCACATATCCATCTACGCCCTTCGATTGCACCTGTAACTGCTTACCGGATTCCTTTCTGCCCACCTTCAGATCGTATAACAGACGGGACAATCCCGTCTCCGCATCCGGGTGACGCTGCCCACTTCTAGTGAGTCCCTTTTCCAGAAACGGGAGCGTACTGTCCAGCGTCTCCAGATTCAGATAGAGAACAGCATATCCTGCAAGTCCCAATTGCTTCGCCATATGCAGGGCCACTGCCGTTTTGCCACTTCCACCTGAAGCGGATACTACACCGATGGAGAGAGTCTCTTGCCCCGTATGGTGAACCTTCTTACGGCGTGGCTGCCGGCAAGCATGCATCACAGCATCCAGCAAAGCAGGCAAGGGTTGATATTTCATCAGCCGCTTGGCCTCATCCACCTCTTCCATCCCTTCACTAAGCATTAGCCAAGGTACACCTGATACTTCTCCCCCGTTATTCAGCCAGTCATTCAGAAACTCCGGTTCCGCAATAACCAGATCCGGTAATTCTCGACCTTCTTGCTCTTTCATGTGATCCCTGAACGAATCTTCTTGGGAGAATGCCGTGAAACGCACATGAAGACCAGACGAATTTCCCTGTACATAATCAAGCCAGGCACTGATATAATCTTTGTCTTTTGAAACCAATACCGCCTTTAGTACAATCAATTTCTCCTTCCCTCCCTGTCAAAAAGCACAAAAAAGCACCGTCCAATAACCGCATGAATATGCGATATTTGGACGGTGCTTCCGTCACGTGCTATGAATGTATGGATAATATAGCATACAATTTCTGGGGGAGCAAGGGATTTATTCTAACCCTTTTTCCCTTAAGAGTTGTACGGTGAATCGAACTCAATAATGTTACGGTCCGGATCAAGTACAAAAATCTGTGCGAATCCAGCCACACTGTCAGGTCTCGCTTCATACTCAATTCCCTGCTGTTCCAGCCAGGCTATAGTCCCTGAATAACTGGTGACCCAGATCGCAAAGTGGCCGTCTGTAGTATCAATACCAGCCTCACGTAACGTGTGGCCCTCCGGGTGCTGAAGCAGATGAAGCTGCTGGCTGCCGATAGCGTACCATGTACCCGTGGAGCGGAAGGCTGGACGTTCAATCTCCTGCATGCCTAGTAACCCAGAATAGAATTTCTTCGCGATTTCCAGATCACGTACAGCCAGACTAACATGGTGGATGTGTGCATATTCAATCATCTTTTATCTCCCCTCTCTACTTCAATATGACTATACTATAACACCTTGAACCCTGACCATAATCTCCGCTAAACAGAAAAACACCCCTGATTCTAATCCGGTAAACCTCTCGGCTCACACAGATCTATCTCAGAGGTGCCTGTAACGGCATGCACGGATGCTCGCTTACCGCATTAAATCATCTTCAGCACATTTGGCATAACCAAATTATTTAGCGCTATCCAATGCTTCTTGTGGAATCTTAATCTCTTCCACTTGATCCTGGTTAGAAAATGTACTGTTCATCTTCATGTCCATCGTCATTTTCTGTCCATTCTGTTCCATCTCCATGACCATGGTTACGTCCGTACTTGCAGGCAGATAGGTTTCTTTGTTGATCATGTATTTCATCTTCATGCTGGTGATATTCATCTGATCAAGCATGGCTTGCATCTGGGCATCCGATCCGTTCTGCTCCATCACGGCTTTCGCCAGTTCCTTCACATTATCACCGGATACGTCAGCGTTAATCACATAATTGTCGCCTTCTTCGGTCACTTCAGTATCTTCTTCAATCTTTTTGAATTGCTCCAATTCACCTTCCGGATTCATGCTTGCCTTCATCTGCTCAATCAGTTCCTTGGTTTGAGCTTCAGGAATCGCAACCCATTGATCCCCAACTTGAGAGTAGATTTTATCGGAAGTGATATACTGTTTCACGTTCTGAGCTTCCTGTCCCGACATTTCCATTTTCATCTCTTGATAGATCATCATTGGATCTTTGATAATATCCATTTTGAGCGATGTTTTAACCTGTTGATCCTGAGACTGTTCACCAGCATCCAGTTTCAGATTCTGATCAATATTTGCTTCAGTTGTGAAGCTTTTCATTTCTTTGGTTGCTGCATTGGTTTTGGTAATCAATTCGTCCAGGGTAGGGACCTTTGTTTCCTGCTCCGCAGGTGTATTACCCTCGTTAGATGTTTCGTTGTTAGTCGCTGGCGGCGTTGCCGTATTATCTGTATCGTTACCACATGCTGCCAAGCTCACTGCTAATAATGCCCCGATAAATAATGTAGTCCACTTCTTCAAGTTGTTTTCCTCCCAAAATAGATATGATCTGTAGTCATTACCCAATTATTTCCGTTATTAATCACACTCACAAAAATCGATCTTTGATCTCCGGTGTAGGCAACATGCACGCTTCATCCTTGCCAAACCAGCGATAACGGTTGCGAGCAACCCAGTTATAGACTGCATTACGAATAAATTTAGGCACAATAATGAACACATATAACAACGGATAAGGAAACTTCAGACCTTTGGCCAATCGCAGTGCGGCGGTTGAACGTGTATAGTATTTTCCATTTTCAATCAGAACAAAGGTGTCCATGCTGTCTGTCGACAAATTGCCCTTCACCAGCAGTTCCTTGGCTACATCCGATTGGAGCGATGCAAAATGATATTTCCCTTCCGGGTCACGCTTGATAATCCATTTGGTTAAGCCCTGGCAGAAGTGACAGACGCCATCCACCAGTACGATCGGATGTCCCTGATGCACATCTGTTTGATTTGCTGTCATATTGGCTGCCTCCTATTGTTGCGGTTAGAGTAACTTACCCAATCTGGGCCTTCTTGTTCACTAATTCTAAATTTATTTCTGGATGTTGTTCAATAAGACTGAAAGCCGCTCTTTTTGAACACGCATTAATGGGAAATATAAAGAAAAAGAGCGCAGGCATTGTGCCCACGCTCGTATCTGTCCAACAATTATTCCGTAACTGCCTTTTCCATCCATTGGTCATCGATCATCTGTTGATGCAGGTCACTTGCCCACTGGTCCATACATTTGCAAATGAAATCTTTGCGACATACTGGACAAGGCGTTTTCTGCAGACGGCTGATATTGGTCATCTTCCATTCCGGGGAACGGGAGTAGAATACACGGCATTTTGTACCGTCTACCAAATTCATTTTGAATTCGTACAATCCGTCTTCCTTGTTACCATAAGCTAATTCTAAATCTGCAATACGCGGTCTATAAGACATGGATATCACCTGTTTAATTCAAATTTGGTTCATGCAATGACACTACTCAGTACTAAGTTATATTAAAGAAAATTCAGTTCAATGTCAACTCGCGCATGTCTACCCGCCAAACAGAATATCCAGAATAGTCCCGACCTGCCCCTGTTTTTTCCCTTTCAAGACATCCGGATCAAACACTTCAACATACCCGCAGGAAGCACAAGCCACGAACAGGTAGTGGTTATGCTGTATATCGAACATCTTGCTCAGGCCTGCTCCTGACATGGAAACTTCCTTAATGTTACAATCCGTGCCTCTGCATTTCGTACACACAAATCGCCGCTCAATCATCTCTTCAATACTCATCTTTGTTCCCCCTTTATGGAATGTGTAGCATGAAGTGGGAGTGCAATTATGTAAAATAGTACGCGATCTGGCATCTAGTCTCCTGCATCATGTCCTTATAAGATGATCAACACAAAACCCTGCCGATTGCCAGCAGGGCTTTGTAGTCGAACATCAGGTATCTGGGATACCCTGCTCTATATGTTCCCTTTACTTGCCGGGAGTCAAATCTTAGACTACGTTTAAAACAACATCAATGTTGCCGCGTGTTGCTTTGGAATATGGACAGAAATCATGCGCCTTGCGGGCCAGTTCCTCTGCTTGACTGTGATCTACACCAGGCATGCTAACATCCAGACGAACAGACAGCTGGAAACCGTCATCCGCAGGGTCTTTACCAATGGATACGTTACTTGTAACGACCACATCCTCCAATTTCACACCTGCTTTGCGTGCTACATTGGCAAGGGCACTTTCATAACATGCTCCATATCCAGCGGCAAAAAGCTGCTCAGGGTTAGTACCTTCACCACCGGAGCCACCAAGCTCTTTAGGCATTTTCAGATCATGCTTGAGGACGCCATCCGAAGAAGTCACGGAACCTGTACGCCCACCTTTAACTGTCGCTACTGCTGTATATAAAGCTTCCATTAAGAATCTCTCCCTTATCCATATAGTTTTTATTGCCTTCCTTTCAATTAAACTTCTGGCTCATTTTGAAACGCAATTTTGTATCTTTATCAGCTTTTACAACTTTATTATTTTCATGCATTTCAATGCCATGGCTGTATTTTCCCTAAGGTTGGGTAATATACGAAGGGACATCTACAAGCTGGAACCGAAATTTTGTGCTGATACATAAAAGTTGCACTAGACAAAAATAATTGAAGGAGTACAATGTAACAATAAACATAAAAATTTAGATATATCATGAGCGGGTTGTCCCGCAACATTATTTCCAAATCAAATCATTCAAAGTCAGGTGATTATCGTATGAGTAAAAAAAATCCGTTCCACGCTCCTTCAAAAGAATCATTGTCTACTGCGGGCATGGCCCCTTCCCTTGGAGAAGCACATAGTTCCATGAAAGTTCCGCAGAATGCTGCATGGTGGAAGAAATTCCTCGCCTTTGTAGGCCCAGGATACCTTGTTGCCGTAGGTTACATGGACCCCGGGAACTGGGCAACAGATATCGCAGGCGGCTCACAGTTCGGGTATACCTTGTTATCCGTCATCCTGTTATCGAACCTGATGGCCGTTGTCCTTCAGTCGCTGGCTGGCAAACTCGGCATCGTCACTGGACGGGATCTGGCTCAAGCCTGTCGTGAACGATTCAGCATGCCTGTTGTCATGATGTTATGGATTCTGTGTGAGCTTGCCATTGCAGCCACCGATCTGGCTGAAGTCATCGGTTCTGCCATCGCGTTAAAGCTGTTATTTAACATCCCCATGTTATACGGCGTTATCATCACCGCGGTTGATGTACTCCTGATTCTTGTACTGCAAAACAAAGGCTTCCGCGCTCTGGAAACTCTCGTCATTGTGCTGATGGCAACCATCGCCCTCTGCTTCGGGATTGATCTGTTTCTGGCGAAACCGGATATGGGCGGTGTTCTCCATGGTTTTGTACCCAATGTTGAGATTCTGCAAAACCCGGCTATGCTCTATATTGCCATTGGTATTATCGGAGCAACCGTGATGCCGCATAATCTGTACCTGCATTCTTCCATTGTCCAGACCCGTCAGATCGAACAGACCCCACAGGGCAAAAAAGAAGCCATTCGGTACTCGACCATGGATTCTACAATCGCGTTGACACTGGCCCTGTTCATCAATGCAGCCATCCTGATTGTATCTGCTGCTGTATTCCACAGTGCTGGTATGACGCAGGTTGCTGAGATCGCAGATGCTTATCATCTGCTGACACCTCTATTGGGTACTACGGTTGCAAGCATTCTGTTCGGTGTGGCGCTGTTAGCATCAGGTCAGAACTCTACCCTTACAGGTACACTTGCTGGGCAGATCGTTATGGAAGGTTTCCTGAACATTCGGATTCCGGCTTGGCTGCGCAGACTGGTCACACGTCTGATCGCCATCATCCCGGCGGTAATTGTGACAGCCATTGCAGGAGAACATGGCACAGAAGAACTGCTCATTTTGAGCCAGGTCGTGCTGTCGCTTCAATTGCCCTTTGCTGTAATTCCCCTGGTGATGTTCACGAGTGATAAAAAAAGCATGGGTGCATTCGCCAACAAATTGTGGCTCAAAATCATCTCATGGGTCATTGCCGCAATTATCGTTGTGCTGAATGTATATCTGATCATTCAGACGATTCGGTTATTCTAATCTCGTTCTTATCGACTAAATACTAAAAAGGCTGATCAACTCTGGTATGCAATACCCAAGTTGATCAGCCTTTATTGTTGCAATACAGCAAGGTGTTTCCTTTTATAGTAAAACTCAAACTCCAATAAACAACCATCTAATCCTGATTTGGTATCAGTAACGGCAGGAGTTGATCCAATGAATCAACAGTCCAATCCGCACGTTGGTCATCCGATAGTTCTGGCTGGAATCTTCCGTAACCCTGCATAATTCGAATCGTACGCATGCCCAGCTTCAGAGCAGGTATAATGTCGTTATCGATCCGATCGCCGATCATGACGGCTTCCTCTGGTTCACAACCGGCCTGTTTCAAGGCCACAGCGTATAACTCAGGGTCTGGCTTGGACACTCCTTCTTCAGCCGAACATGCCAGAACATCAACATACTTCCGCAAGCCGTAACTCTCCAGTCTCTCTTCCGTTCCAGGACTCTGATTGGCAATAATGCCAATGCGATAATGCCGTGACAACTGCTGAAGAACGTAATCCGCTGAAGGAAACGGACGTTCAAGATCTTTTTGAAACTTCAACTTGTCCTGAATCTGTTTCTGGTGTCCCTCGTCTTCAACAAATGTGCGAATCGCCACTCTCATAGGCCATTGCTCATATTTCTGGTAACAGTTCGCGAACAGTTCGCGTACCGCCTCAATCTTCACCGGATATCCCAATGCACAGGCTTCGCGGACGAACTGTCCGATAATATCATCAACCGGCTCCCATTCATCCACCAGTGTATCTCCAACATCAAAAAACAACCATTTCAATCCACCTACATCCGGCACGCCAATTCCTCCTTGTAAGCCACAGGTGATTCCTGATCCTAATCGAGTTCAAAAAGTCTGGTTTTCAGTACCGAGAAGATGGAATGAAGCTAGAAATGGAGTAGCGGAGCGTAGGGAAAACTACGTGAGCAACGGACATTTCGGCTGAATTTCATATTCGATGCTGATGATGCCACAAGGCATCCTTCGTAATCAAAAGCGGACTTTTTGAACAACCTCTAAAACCATAAAAAAGAAGACTCACCATCCTGCATGAGTCTCCTCAAACTTCCGTTTATCGATACATTCAATTATAACAGGCACCTTACACCTGAGCAATCACAAGCGATGGCATTAACCATTGAGGAGAAAGCCAACTTCCCCATTGAGCGAATATACGATCCGGTCTGCGCCCATGCCCCGATAGATGCCCTTAGGATGACTCTGCTCCGTAATAACGCACAGGGATTTCGATGTCCATGAACGGCAGATCTGTAAATAACGACAGGTCAGATTCAGGCTGTTCTCGAAAATAAACACGTTGCCTACGCTGCCCTGCGGCAAAAACCATTTTTGAGCTGCAGCCGTGTTCATGCGAATGACATGTTCTACTCCGATTCTACGGAGTCTGCGCTCTTCCCCTGCACTGTTGGTTAGAACGGCAAACGGCATTTTTTTGTACATCAGCAATTTAATAAATTTGCGTCCTGCTTCATTTGGAGCAGTCACTAAGATCATCTCAGTATCCATCATTCGTTCCTCCCTTGGCGTGAAAAGACAACAAAAAAGAAGCGTGGGGGACCAAGGCCTCCCGAACGCTTCTTAAATAATCCATGGCGAAAACACCATGAACCAGCGTACGGCTTGTTGCCTCTCCCTTTAACGCTTACGAGGTTAGCTGACGGATTCGGGCGCGAGAGTCGCCCTATTTCCGGCTGTCACCGGAAAATTCACCCCATGAATGCCACTGTCCTGGACAGCGCATTCTGTTGGTTCCCCCGTTTCCCATTCATCAATGAATGGAAACTCAGCGATTAAAACATCGTTCGTATATCTTAAGGATAAGATCGAGCGATATTATCGTTTGTTTCGTTTTTCAAGTACAATTTTAGTTTAAATTGAAATTACGTAATGAATCATACACCCGTGCCATGGCGGTGTAAAGTCCGCCCAGATCACCGAATCGGCAGATTTTTGGCAATTCCCATCCATAATAACGCTTACAACAAAGTTATACTCTATCTATCTCTCCAAGGCTATCTAATTCTCACTCTCGCGTAAATCACTTCGCAATTCATTCACGTATTCTGCACAACTTGCCTGTTTTGATTCTTTTAACACCATATTAATTTTGCAATATTTAATTGCAACCAATATAATAGAAGATATAAGAGTAAATAAATGGAGGCGATTTAGATGACAGTCTACGATTACAAAGTGAATACCCTTCGCGGTCAAGAAGTTGAAATGTCCGACTACCGTGACAAAGTGCTCCTGATTGTGAATACGGCAAGCTCATGCGGCCTTACCCCTCAATTGAAAGGTCTGCAAGAATTGCAAGACAAGTTTCAAGATGCTCCATTTGAAGTGCTTGGTTTCCCAAGCAACCAGTTTGCACAGGAAAAAGGATCTTCCGACGATATTGCCGAGTTCTGTCAGATGAATTATGGCGTGAGTTTCCCCATGTTTGAGAAAATTGATGTGAACGGCTCAAGCGCTCACCCTCTTTTCCAACACCTTAGCACAGAAGCTCCTGGCCTGCTCGGCTCCAAAGCAATCAAATGGAATTTCACCAAATTTCTTGTGGATCAGAACGGACAGGTAATCAAACGTTATGCTCCCAAAACAACACCGGACAAGATTGAAGAAGATATCAAAAACTTGCTGCAAAAATAATACATTGGCCACCCGTAGCCGGAAGGTAGAGCACCATTGCCCCGGTAATGGATGGCCTTTTTTTCTCTCAACTTTGATGTCAAACTGTTCAAAAAGAACGATTAAAAAGAAGCCTTCCATTAATGGAAAGCTTCTTTTTAATCGTTCATATGATGCGGTCGAGAGGACTCGAACCTCCACGGGCATACGCCCACTACCCCCTCAAGATAGCGTGTCTGCCATTCCACCACGACCGCATGTCGTAAATAATCGGCAACAGAATTGATTATACCGGGTCCAGAACCAAAAGTAAAGTATTTTTTACTACTACTTTTTCAGCTAGGCAATTTCATCAAAAATCGCATAATCTCGTCATCTTTACCCATGAACTGCATATCATTAGATTTGATCCCCTCTTTTTCGGTAAGAGCCGATCTTGTTGATTCATTTATATATAGTCCTTCCTTATATATAGTCTACCCTGCACTTCGCCATATAAGTAACACAATAAGTTATATAAAATAACACAATATTAAATTTCAGATTTAATTCATTAATTTTCACGGATACTATTGACAAAAAGCGGACATTTATGGGATGATAACTATCATATAATTCGGATTTTTAAACACAAAGTAAACAAAAAGGAATATAAATGTCACTTTAAGTGACATTTAACGAACACAGGAGGCGAATGATTGTGAACCGTGGGAATAAGCTGCTCGATTATGTCAAACTGCTTGATTCCTCTATTCAGGTTGGAGGGTTCACCCATTCCTTCGGCATGGATATCCATATCAGGGAGGGTACCATTCGTAATGCTGAAGATCTCGAATCATTCATGCGTTGTCAGTTGCATCCCAGCATAGTTCGTCTTGAAGGTATGGCCATCAAAGGCATCTATACCGCAGCAGATCACAAGGATACATGGCGGATAGCTCTGATCGACAAGCTCGTCCATGTTCAGCGAACCCCTGGAGATCTCAGAGAACAAGCTGCCGCGATGGGTAAACGATTGATCAGACTCGCACGCGCTCTGCACCCCTGGATTGAATTCAGCCAGCTCGAACAGATCTTTGCCAAATATGATTCGGTTGGCTGCCTCTCCACTGTTCACGCCTGGATTAACCACCACCTCGACATCCCGGTCGAGGAGGCGGTCCTTGGTTACCTGCATTCAGCCATGAATGCCTGCATAACCGAAGCCTCCAAAGTCATTCCCCTGAACAACGATACAACCAAGGATCTGATGGTCCGCCTGGCCACAGATCTGGAGAATGAATGGAAGACCGTCAGCGCCTCGGCTGCGGATGGACTGGCACAGCCAACCTCGATGTCCATGAAATCGTTTTTCCCCAGTTTCCATATGCTCGGAGCTGGACTTCATGCCTACAGGGCCTAATCCTCTTCCTCCTCATACCTGCTCCCCTTCATTCAAACAAACTAAAAAACACGCGGCAACCTCCTTGCCGACGTGTTTTTTGTCATTTTATTTGTTTTATTTACGTATTTACGCCATTTATAATCACAAAATACACTTTTTTCCGTCTTTTTTAATTGTTAGATGACGAATTTACGTATATAATGAAACATACAGCTCGCATTTCTATACATTCTACATGAAGAAAGGGCGGCTGAATACTACATTCTAACCAGGGGTGAACCCTTTTGAACAAGAAAAAACCAGTTACTCCGTTCGGATGGGCCATCAAACGACGGCTAACCGAACTTCAAGTGGACCAGAAGACTTTTTGCGAACAGCATGGCATCCCACCCTATCGTTTATCCAATCTTATTCACGGCACACGCAAAGCAACCCGATTCAGGCACCTGGTCGCTGATATTTTGGATATTCCAGATAAACTGAGATAAGATTTCTGCCAAAGGAGGGTCTCATCCATGAGACATGTTACATCCGATCTGGAGAGGCTGTCGTTCCAGTCCATACGTCACCAGCTCATCATCGTTGATGACAATTGGATTATCCAAAGTTGTAACCGTGCCTGGCAACAGGGACTCGGTCAATGCTCACCAAACCCGGATATACACAGTAGTCATAGACATTACCTGCATCTGACGGAAGCCTGGGCAAAACGAGGCAAGAACGCTAACATGGCACTTGTCGCACAGAATTTGAAAGAACGCGGAATACCCTTTAATCGAAATCATACATATGACATCTGCGTGTATACTGTATACAACGAAAAGAGGTGGTTTCGTGTAGAACTCACCCCTCTATCTTATGCAAATTCAATTCTGGATACCGATCTCGCTTTAATTGCACACATGGATATTACCGAACAGAGAAAGACAGAACACCAATTGAAGAAGGCATTGTCTGAAGTGCGCACATTGCGCGGACTGCTGCCTATTTGCGCCGTCTGCAAACAAATCAAGGACGAAGAGGAACACTGGAACTCCGTTGAGAGTTATCTGGAGAAGCATACCCACGCCGAATTCACCCATGACATCTGTCCGGAATGCATTCGGCGGTTATATCCGAAATACTCGAATATCCTGGACAAGCGCTCCTGAAACCTCTCTCCACTCGCCACACTAACTACAACTATACGGAGAGATGATGTTCAAACTGCGACATATCCAGTTCTTGCGGTGTCCCATGCAGGGTTATGGTTCCTTTATCCATGATATAGATGTAATCTGCGGCACTTCGTACAAAATCAATACTCTGCTCTACCAGCAGAACCGAGAGGTTCCCCTTTGCCTTGAGCTGCAAAATAACCTGCCGAATGTCCTCCACGATAGAAGGCTGGATGCCTTCTGTCGGCTCATCAAGTAGCAACAACCCCGGACGCGAAGCCAATGCCCGGGCGAATGCCAACTGCTGCTGCTGTCCACCACTCAGATCCCCGCCCTGCCGTCCATACATCGTCGCAAGCACTGGAAACATCGCCAGTACATCCTCGGGGAACGTTTTTACTCCCGGTGCACTTGTCTCCAGACCTAGCAATAAGTTTTCTTTCACCGTAAGCTGCGGGAAAATCTCCCGCCCCTGCGGTACATAACCGATCCCTGCCCTTGCCCGCTTGGCTGTATCCAAGGTGGATAACTCCTGATTTTGCCACTGAATACTGCCCTTGCGTGTTTTGAGCAGCCCCATTAATGTTTTCATCAACGTTGTTTTCCCTACACCGTTACGGCCCATCAGACACACCACCTGTCCAGGCTGTACATCCAGGTTCACACCACGAAGCACATTGCTTTCCCCATAGCCGGATTCAATTCGTTGCAGCGACAGCATGGTCATCCCTCCTTTTGCCCAGATACACTTCGGCCACTTTCGGGTCTGCCTGTACCTCCGCCATCGTACCTTCCTTCAGCAGTTTCCCTTCATGCATCACCGTTACCTTGGCTGCGAACTCTCGCACAAACTCCATATCATGCTCCACCACCACAACCGAGCGCTCACGCGCAATTTCTTGCAGAAGTCGCCCAGTCTTGTGTGTTTCTTCGTCCGTCATGCCTGCGGCTGGTTCGTCCAGCAACAACACCCGCGGCTCCTGTAGAAGCAGCATGCCGATCTCCAGCCACTGCTTCTCCCCATGTGATAACGCTCCTGCACGAGCATCAACGCGGTCTTGCAGACCAATCTGGAGGGTAACATGCTCCATGGCAGCACTCATTTTCCCATATCGACGAATACCGATGGCTTGCAAAGGGGAACGGCGAGTCTCCGCCGCCAGTGTCAGATTCTCCTGCACCGTCAGACCCGCAAAGATCGATGGGGCCTGGAATTTGCGTCCCACACCTTTGCGAACAATCTGGTGCTCCTTCAGTCGTGTTAATTCCGTGCCATCCGCCATCTTCACCGAGCCGGACATGGGTTTTGTTTTGCCGCATATCACATCCAGCATCGTTGTTTTTCCAGCACCATTGGGTCCGATCAGAAAATGCAGGTCATGTTCATGCAGCTTCAGATTCATGCCTTTGACAGCAACGAACCCACCAAACGCTACCGTAATATCCTCGGCTACCAACACCGCTGATTCCTCAGTAGACTTTAGGTTTTTCCCGAGTGACTTGGACATGCGCACTCTCTCCTCTCCGCTTCAACAAGCGAACGATATGACGATATACACCTACAATACCGTTTGGCATGAACAAAACGACTGTTACAAAGAGCCCACCAATGACAAACAGCCACCCTTCGGGGTAAGCCTCACTTATGCCTGTTTTGGCCGCATTCAGCACCACCGCTCCGATGACCGCCCCAATAAGCGTACCGCGACCACCCAACGCAACCCACAGGACCATCTCAACGGAAGGCACAATCCCCATCATCGATGGCGAGATAATACCCACCTGAAGAACAAACAACATGCCCGCGATGCCTGCAAGCGCACCGGAAAAAGCAAAAGCCAGCGTTTTATATCCTGCCGGATCATATCCGAGGAATCGCACCCGATTCTCCCCATCCCGCGCAGCTTCGAGCACTTGACCGAATCGACTGTTCACCATTCGACGACAGAGCATATAAGCGATCACCAGAACAGCAAGCGTTATATAGTAGAGAGCAATCGTCGTTCCAGCGGAATGAAGTGTAAAACCAAAGATCGAATTATATCCGGTGATGCCATTTGTTCCGCCCGTCCATTCCTGTTTACCAACAAAGAGTGTTACCGTAATGAGAACCAAGGCTTGAGTCAGGATGGTAAAATAAACACCGGTGATCCGGTTACGGAACGTAAACCACCCCAGGGCAAAGGCGAGCAATGCCGGAAGGGCTATCCCCAATAACAGCGCCACCGGGAAGGAGCGAAACGGCTCCCAGAACCATGGCAGACCACTGAGACCACTCCATCCCATGAAGTCAGGAAGTGTTGCTCCACTGGCCTGAAGCTTCAGATACATCGCCATCGCGTATCCACCCAGTCCAAAGAACACCCCATGCCCAAGACTCAGCACACCTCCATATCCCCAGATCAGATCAAGACCAATGGCCAGGATTGCCAGCGCCAAAAACTTGGCTAACAGACTCAAACGAAACTCCGTGGAGATCAGTGGAGCAAGACACATCATAATCAGCACAGCTGCCCAGATAATCCTCATTTTCAGACTGCCAGTCTTGAGTAAAGCGGACATGAACTAACCCCCTTTTTCACGTTAATCGAGACTCCGTGTGCGCATCGCGACCAATCCGCGTGGTTTCCATTGCAGGAAAGCAACGATACATACAAACACAAGCACCTTGCCAATGGAGGCCGAGGTATAGGTTTCGAACAGCGTGTTGAACATACCAATCCCCAATGCACCACACACGGTTCCGATCAATTTCCCTACGCCACCCAAGACAACGACCATGAACGCATCCACAATATAATACGTACCAAGTGAAGGACCTATCGGACCAATGAGCGTTAATGCACAACCTGCAATTCCGGCAATGCCCGAACCAATAGCAAAGGTCATACCATCCACCCGCCGGGTAGAAATCCCAAGACACCCCGCCATGCTCCGATTTTGCATTACAGCCCTCATTCGTCTTCCGGAAGATGTTCGATAGATATAGAGATACATACACAGCAGCACAACCGCAACCAGTGCGATAATGAAAATTCGTTTATACGGAAATACAATGCCATCCGAGATCGCCAATCCCCCATTGAGCCAAGCTGGACTGGACACTCCCACATTTGGTGCTCCGAATATGGTACGGGCCAGTTGTTGCAGCATCATGCCTACACCCCATGTCGCAAGCAGACTGTCCAGCGGCCTGCCATACAGATGCCTGATCAGAACCACTTCAAGCAACCAGCCAATCAGAGCAGCTACAATGAACGCAATTGGCAGAGCCACAACAAAGTAGGCACCAAACCACGCAGCCGGAGCATAGGACATGAACAGATTTTGTGTTACATACGTTGCATATGCACCAATCATGATCAGTTCACCGTGAGCCATATTGATAACATTCATCAGCCCAAATGTTACCGCCAGACCGAGTGCAATCAACAACAAAATCGAACTGATACTCAGACCATTGAACATCTGCAGGATAA
Source organism: Paenibacillus sp. SRL342 (assembly GCF_984798905.1). NCBI lineage: Bacteria > Bacillati > Bacillota > Bacilli > Caryophanales > Paenibacillaceae > Paenibacillus > Paenibacillus sp. SRL342. The sequence continues at coordinate 1,602,837 of NZ_OZ481790.1, read as the reverse complement.
ACATATCCATCGCTATCCCCTCCTCCATACCGTGACTCTCGATATTTCACATGACTTCAATTAGCGGCAGGAACATTCCCATATTACAGTAACGCTTTACCGCGATACGGTGAGAGGATGTGTTGTCACACCCTCGTTTATGTTTCGACTGCTTTGAAGCGAGTTGCCTGTTTTATTGCGAGGTTTCTATGTTATTTAGCGCTGAGGGAAGCTCCCCATTCATACGTTTTCAGATAAGGGTCCGGCTTGACAGGCTCACCAGAATTCCACAATTCCTTGAACTGCCCATCTTCCTGCACCTCACCGATCCGTACGGTTTTGTAGATATGCTGATTCTCTCCATCCACGGTTACCTTACCTTCCGGAGCATCAAACTCCAGACCCTTGGCAGCTGCCTTCACCTTCTCCACGTCGGTTGATCCTGCTTTTTCCACCGCCGCCTTCCAGAGATAAACCGCCACATATCCCGCTTCAATCGGATCAGCTGTCACTCGATCAGCACCGTATTTTTCTTTATACTTGGCAACAAATGTTGCATTTTCAGGTGTATCCGTTGTCTGATAATAATTCCACGAAGCCAGATGTCCCTTCAATACGTCTGCGCCAATACCACGGATTTCTTCCTCCGCCACACTTACCGAGAGGGTCGTCATCTGATCCGAGGAGATTCCGGCATCCTTCAATTGTTTGAAGAAGGCCACATTGCTATCTCCGTTCAGTGTATTGTATACAATATCCGGCTTCGCAGCTTTGATTTTGCTAATGATGGTACTGTAATCGGTATGGCCTAGCGGTGTATATTCCTCGCCCACCACTTCGCCGCCTTCTGCTGTGAGTTGTGCCTTAATGACCTGATTGGCCGTTTTTGGGAATACATAATCTGAACCGAGCAGATAAAACGTCTTGCCCCTGTTCTCCAGTAACCAGGTTACAGATGGAACGATCTGTTGATTGGTTGTTGCTCCTGTATAAAAAATATTTGGCGACGATTCCAATCCCTCATATTGCACCGGGTAAAACAATAGACCTTTGTTCTGTTCAAACACCGGGAGCATAGCCTTCCGACTTGCAGAAGTCCATCCACCAAATACAGCAGCGACCTTATCCTGTTGCAGTAACTTCCCAGCCTTCTCCGCAAAAGTAGGCCAATCCGAAGCGCCATCCTCAATTACAGGCTCGATCTGTTTACCCAAAACTCCGCCCGCGGCGTTGATCTCTTCAATGGCAAGCATCTCCGCATCTTTAACAGATACTTCACTGATCGCCATCGTTCCGCTGAGAGAGTGAAGAATGCCAACTTTAATCGTATCACCGGATGCAGCCGGCTCTCCTGTACCACCTGAACCCGAAGCTTCAGGAGGCGTAGCGCCCTCCACACATCCTGTCATCACGATGACCGCACCCAGCAAAATACTCCATAACTTGACCGACCTCTTCTTCAATAGCCTACACTCCCTTTTTTTAGTCTATTGACGAACATTAAGGTCATTTGCGTCCGAAATGTTCGTTGATCCAAATTATGGAGGGTTACTCTCTTCATGTCAATATAGCTTACATAATTTTATTTCATGCCTACCTGTTTCATGCATACTGCTAATAAGCCTTGAAGCTTATTGACAAAGAAATCACCCTGTGTGAGTATATTTAACATATAACTTGATTCATGAACATATCAGACACTATAAGCGAAAGGTCGGATTGCCTTGCACTGGACTGAGCAGGAAAAGGAAAAACTCCTGATTACCGTGGCCGCTAACCTCGCCCGTGAACGAAGAGCACGCGGACTCAAGTTAAATGTTCCCGAAGCCATCGCCTTGTTGACCTCCGAACTGATGGAACGAGCACGGGATGGAATGAGTGTTGCCGAATTAATGAGATACGGAGGCACCATCCTGACACGTGAAGACTGTATGGATGGTGTTCCCGATATGATTCCTGAAGTACAGGTAGAAGCCACATTTCCTGACGGTACAAAACTGGTTACCGTACATGAACCTATACGCTGAGAAAGGCAGGAGAAACCATGATTCCTGGTGAATACCGTTTGAAGCCAGATGACGACATCATCTGTCATCCGGATCGTTCAACCCTACGACTCCTTGTCCTTAACCGCGGCGACCGCCCCGTCCAGGTCGGCTCTCACGTTCACTTCTATGAAGTGAATGCAGCACTGGACTTTGATCGCATGTCAGCTTTTGGACATCGCCTGCACATTCCGGCAGGCACCGCAGTTCGCTTCGAACCTGGTGAAGAGAAACCTGTCGAACTCACGACCTTTGGCGGCAAACGCCAAATTCACGGGTTCAACGGACTAACCGAAGGCTCTGCGGATCAAGTTCCTGATCCAGTGAAACTGGAGGCATTCCTGAAGACGTTCTCCCCTCCCATACCAGATGGAGGTGAACCTTCATGAAACGAATGAGCCGTGAACAATACGCGTCCATGTTCGGACCAACAACCGGTGATGCCGTAAGACTTGCAGATACCGAACTATGGGCAGAGATTGAACATGATTATGCCGTATACGGAGATGAGAGCAAGTTCGGAGGTGGTAAGGTTATCCGCGACGGAATGGGCCAGTCAACCACTGCTCTGCGAAGCGACGGCACTCCTGATACGGTTATCACCAACGCTATCATTATCGATCATTGGGGCATTGTAAAAGCGGATATCGGCATTCGGGATGGTCACATCTGCGCCATTGGCAAATCCGGTAACCCGGATACAATGGACGGTGTTCATCCCGCACTGGTCATCGGTGCTTCCACCGAAATCATCGCTGGTGAAGGCATGATTGTAACCGCTGGCGGCATTGATACCCATATTCATTTCATCTGCCCACAGCAGATTCAGACTGCGTTATCCTCCGGGGTCACGACCATGATCGGCGGCGGAACAGGACCTGCAACCGGAACCAAAGCCACCACCTGCACACCAGGAGCTTGGCACATCCACCGGATGCTGGAGTCCGCAGAAGCTTTTCCCATGAACATCGGTTACCTTGGCAAAGGCAACAGTTCCAGTACCGCACCTTTAATTGAACAGATTGAAGCTGGGGTAATCGGCCTGAAGCTGCATGAAGATTGGGGCACTACCCCGAGCGCTATCGACGCTTGTCTGACTGCCGCCGGGGAACATGATGTTCAAGTCGCTATCCACACCGATACACTGAACGAAACCGGATTTCTCGAAAACACCCTGGCTGCGATCAACGGCCGGACGATCCACACGTACCATACGGAAGGCGCTGGTGGCGGACACGCACCGGATATTATCCGGGCCGCTGGGGAGTCCTACGTTATCCCCTCATCAACCAACCCAACACGACCGTACACACGCAACACTGTAGAAGAGCATCTCGATATGTTGATGGTGTGTCATCACCTGGACCCTTCCATCCCGGAAGATGTAGCTTTTGCCGATTCGCGGATTCGTCCCGAAACCATCGCAGCCGAAGACATTTTGCATGATCTTGGTGTGTTCAGCATCATCAGTTCCGATTCACAGGCCATGGGCCGAGTGGGCGAAGTCATTATCCGCACCTGGCAGACAGCCGACAAAATGAAAAAACAGCGCGGCAAACTTGAGCTCAACCCGAATTCCCCCTCCGATAACGATCGGATCAAGCGATATGTCGCCAAGTACACCATCAATCCAGCTATCGCACACGGAATCGGTCATCTCGTCGGTTCGGTGGAAGTTGGAAAGCTGGCAGATCTAATCATATGGAAACCGGCCTATTTCGGTGTAAAACCCGAGATCGTCATTAAAGGTGGCATGATCACGTTTGCCCAGATGGGTGATCCCAATGCGTCCATCCCGACACCTCAGCCCGTATTTGGTAGACCGATGTTTGGAGCCTATGGTAGCGCCATTGCCAGCGGATCGATCACATTTGTCTCCCAAGCCGCAGCAGATGCGGGGATCAAAGAGTTATTGGGCCTGAAGAAACGGGTTGAACCCGTCAAGGGCTGTCGCTCGGTCAGTAAAAAAGACATGATTCATAACGACGTCACCCCCGTTATTGAAGTCGATCCCGAAACCTACGAGGTACGCGCCGACGGCGAGCTACTCACCTGTGAACCCGCAGACGAGTTGCCTATGGCACAGCGGTACTTTATGTTTTGATAGGAATACGGATTAGCTGATAAGGGGGCACTCATGATGAATAGTGGCACGAAGCTACTCCGTTATGTTCAGCTGCTGGATTCAGCCCTGCCCATCGGTGGTTTCTCCCATTCCTTCGGTCTGGAAGCTTACACGCATGATGGCACCGTGCAAAATACCGCGCAGCTTGAACAGTTTATTCGTAGCCAGCTTCACTCCAGTCTTGTACGACTAGATGGTCTTGCCATCAAAGGCGTCTATCAGGCGATAAAACAGCAAGATGCCGCTCTACTTGCCCTGTATGACAAACGTGTCCACGCCCAGCGCTCCCCTCGGGAACTCAGGGAAAGCGGCCACAAAATGGGAAAACGACTGCTCAAGCTGGCCCGTTCACTCTATCCATGGATGGACTTTTCCCTGATCGATGAGGCTATACGGGAACACGGCGCGTATTGTGGCATCACGACCATTCACGGTTATATCAACTATCAATTGGAGATTGAATTGGATGAAGCCGTTACCGGGCATCTGTATACCTCAGTGAACGCTTATGTGAACAGCGCACTTCGCCTGCTGCCCATCGGACAAACCGAAGCGCAGATGTTGATTCAGAAACTGCTTGATGATATCGAAGCGGAATGGGCGCTCATTCGGGAAAATGACCCGGAAGATATGCACAGCTTCGGAATCGCCCAGGAAATCTACGCCATGCGGCACGAGACCTTACCCGCGCGGTTGTTTATGTCTTAACTACAACTTTTATCTAACTTAGGAGGAATTGTTATGTGTGGAGGAGCTAATCATACGCATCATCCGGAGTGGGAACGTAAAGCATTTGATCGGAGTCGTCCGATGCGAATTGGAATTGGCGGACCGGTAGGTTCAGGTAAAACAGCCCTGGTGGAGAAGCTGTCCAAGGCACTGCGTACACGTTATAGCCTTGCTGTCATCACCAATGACATATACACCAAGGAAGATGCCGAAATCTTGCTGCGTCAGAATGCACTGGCACCAGAGCGCATTATCGGTGTAGAGACAGGCGGATGCCCGCACACGGCTATTCGTGAGGATGCCTCCATGAATTTCGAAGCGGTTGACGAGTTGATTGAACGTTTCCCGGATCTGCAACTGATCTTCATCGAGAGTGGCGGCGACAATCTCTCCGCTGCATTCAGTCCGGAACTGGCCGATGTGTTCATCTACATTATCGACGTTGCCCAAGGGGAGAAACTCCCTCGCAAAGGCGGTCCCGGAATCACACGTTCAGATCTGCTGTTAATCAACAAAACCGACCTCGCCCCTTACGTTGGTGCAAGCCTGGAAGTTATGAAAAATGATACCGAACGGGTACGCGAAGGCCGCCCTTATGTCATGTCTAATCTAATGAGCGGTGAAGGTGTATCCGAGATTGTCCACTGGCTTGAACATCAATATATGGATGACGATGCTTCCGCTGCACATCTGCATTCACACAGCCATGAACATGGCACTCACTCGCATTAATTCATCTTCTGTCCCCACGGAAACAGAGCTAAATGGGAATGAAAGTGCAGGTTCGCCCGTCACACGCCGCAGCGAGCTTCGGGCCACCTTTGCCTTTCAAGGCGACCGGACTGTCATGACTGATCGTTATTACAGCGCACCACTCCGGTTTAGCCGATCCTTTCGACCTCCCGGAGGCGGAACCGAATTATGTGTGTACACGTCAGACGTCTCGCCTGGAGTCCTTAACGGGGATCATTATCATTCCGAGTGGGAATTAGGTGAAGGCACCCATGTCATGCTGAGCAGCACATCTGCTACCAGACTCCATCCCACACCTTCCATTCCTTCATCCGTTAATCATCACTTTCGGTTGGGAAAAGGGGCCACGCTGGAATACTTCCCTGAATGCGTCATTCCCTTCAAGGGAAGTTCTTCTTCGCTCGCTGTAACCTTTGAGCTGGAAGAACAGGCAATCCTGGCCTATGCAGATATCTGGTCTGCCGGACGGATTCATCGGGGAGAAGCGTTCCAATTCGAGCGTTACCGCAGCTTGACGGAGATATGGCAAGGTGAGCAACTGGCTGTCTGGGATCGATTCGGACTCGAACCGGATACCGATGATCCCAGACACTCAGCGTCCCTCCTTCACTACACACATACCGCTGCGTTATGGATGATTGCCCCGGGGCTTGGTACTGCGGAGTTGGAGCAAGTCAGATCTGCTCTGCCACCAGATGGACGAATGCTCGCAGGTGCAAGTTTGCTGGCAACCGGTGGAATCGGCGTTCGACTCCTTGGCATGGCAGCTTGGGAACTTCAGGAGCAGTGTCTTCAAATCTGGAATACACTCCGCCCCCATCTGCTGAGCAAAGAAACCCTCGTCTTTCGTAAATAAGGGCGTGAAGTAAGGATGGTTAACACAAAAACCTCTGAACTGTCTCCGAGTGTGTTCGGATTAGTCCAGAGGTTTTTGTACATTCAGTCTATGGATGCTGCTCATATCACTTACGCTTCGTTTTCCTCAGAATCGTTCTCTGACTTGTTCTCAGGTTTATAGCGATAGTCGCCTGCATCCTTGCTTTCCTTGGATTTGCGGTAACGGGTGAACTCAATATATTCGCTGATAAAAGACTGTTCCACAGTCGATAATTCACTTTCTTGGCAATTCAATTGCCGCAAAACGTCAAAAAAATAATCCTCCCGTTTTTCCCGAACCATCGCTTCCTTCGATGGACGTCCAATCATGAGCCAGTCGAGGCTCACATCAAAAAACGAAGCAATCTCAATTAATTTATTCGTACTCGGAATAGACTTGCCACGTTTCCAATCACCCAGATTGCCTGTGCTAATCTTCAGCTGTTGGCAGAAAGCCTTCTTGGTCATTCCTCGTTCGGCAATCAGGTGTTCAATTCGCTCATAGATCGACTGCATACAAGAACCGCCTTCCAACCGTAATAATCAACTCATCTGCTTGAATTATACCACATTATTCCTGAATGCTCAGCCTTTATATGCCTGGAACAGGATAAGGTATATCGTATAACACAAAGATAGACTCCCATGAATGATCATAGAAGTCTATCTTATATTGTTGCTGTGATGCGGTCGAGAGGACTCGAACCTCCACGGGTATACACCCACTACCCCCTCAAGATAGCGTGTCTGCCATTCCACCACGACCGCATATTCAATTGTAAAAATGGTGAGCCATGAAGGGCTCGAACCTTCGACACCCTGATTAAAAGTCAGGTGCTCTACCAACTGAGCTAATGGCTCTTGCTGTAAACTTCACCGGATGTGCCATGCTTCATTCTTGTCTATAAGAGCAATGACTTTGAGGATTACTCATCGAAAATGTAGATCTCATGAGGTGGTGAAGATATGACCCGTAGGGGATTCGAACCCCTGTTACCTCCGTGAAAGGGAGGTGTCTTAACCCCTTGACCAACGGGCCTTAATAACAAGTTGTCTTTCTTGGCGACAAGAATGAGTATACCACAGGACAATTTGAACTTGCAATACTTTTTTTGAAATTTATTTTTCAAGCCTTTTTGTCCATTGCATACTGTTCTTCAGAGGCCCGTTAATCGCCACCTCTCCTATTCATGCCAGTGTCATCACTGTGCAGGAAAAATGTAAATCATTCATTAAAACACTTACAAAAACTTACGTTCACTTATAATATTGCAAATCACATTAAAAATACTTATAATTAAAGTATCAGTATAAGTACGGTCATCCATACACTCGGAGGTGACATGTTTGTTTCAAGAAGAACGAATGCAGCTCATTGTTGAACATCTACGCAAACACAATCGCATCTCAGCCGATGATATTGTCGCCTTGTTTGATGTATCACGGGATACTGCACGCAGGGATCTGATTAAGCTTGAGGAACAGGATGCCATTATCCGAACACGTGGCGGTGCGATTCTCCCCCCTCCTCCGCAAGAATTCAGATCCTACAAAGACCGTTTACTCGATGTATCTGAGGAAAAGAGGGCCATCGGCAAACTCGCTGCGGCCATTGTAAGGGAAGGCGAGATTATTATTCTGGACTCTTCCACGACTGTGCAGGCCTGTGCCGAGAACTTAAACGGCAAATCCTGTACCGTCATTACTAATTCGATTCATTCCGCTGATCTTCTCTCCAATCACACTGCTGTCCAGATTCGTTTGCTCGGAGGCAAAGTAGACAAGGAACAACGTTATGTCTACGGTACCTCTGTTATCGAGACCCTCTCCCACTATTATGTAGATAAAGCCTTTATCGGAATTGGCGGTATCACCATGGATGGCTTCAGTGCTTCCGAAGAGGAAGGGAAAATTAAACACCAAATGATGAAAGCTGCCAAGAAAGTTGTTGTTCTTGCAGATCAATCCAAGTTTGATAGACGTTATGGTTATCGTTTTGCCGACTGGTCATTGGTGGATGTATTGATTACGGATCAATGGCCAACCAAAGAATGGCTTGTTTTTCTAGCCGAACAACAGGTTGAGATTCTCATTCCTGAACCTACAGATGATAAGGAGTTGTAAATTATGAAATTATTTGCCACAGATTTAGATGGAACTTTGTTGAACATTGATAGCCAGATTAGCCCGGAGAATGCCGCAGCCATCCAAAAGGCCCAGCAATCCGGTATGAAAGTTACCATTGCAACAGGACGTGTCTATTCCGATGTTGTGACCATCAGCCGCGAAGGCGGAATCAAAACCCCGATTATCGGCTCCAATGGAGCGACAATTCATGATGCAGACGGTGAACGTTTATTCCATCTTCCGCTCGAGCGTGACACAGCAGCTTCCGTCATGCAGTGGCTGGAAGATCATGATGTCTATTATGAGGCTTCAACGCAACAAGGCATCTATGCCCCGCGTAGCAGTCATGAGACCTTGCTCGCCGAGATGGAACGTGTTCTTGGTTCAAACCCTGGTGAGGACATTGCACGCATGATTCGCTCCATCAAGAAACACTATGACAAAAAAGACTACCACCGCGTAGACAGCCACCTCGAAATTCCGGCAGAAGCCTACATCTATAATATTATGGCCTTCTCCATGAATCCGGACAAAGTAAAGACTGGTCGAGAATACTTCGCTTCCCGATCCGATGTCGCCATGGTTGTATCCTTTGAGCATAACTTCGAAATGCAGCACCCGGACGTATCCAAAGGTAATGCCCTCACCAAACTGGCGGCTCACCTGAACATCTCCATGGAGGATACCGTAGCGATTGGCGATAACTTCAACGATGTCTCCATGTTAAAAATGGCAGGACTCGGCATCGCCATGGGTAATGGCGAACCCGAGATCCAGGCATTAGCCAAAGCCATAACGTTGACCAATGTGGAGCACGGTGTAGCCCATGCTATCGAGTGCCTGCTTGAAGGTAAACCGGTGTCCCGTCCAGAAACGATTGTCGGAGAAGGTCAGTAATTGAACCCATACTGAATTAAGTACTGAACCTGCATGGTCGCCTGTTGATCCATGCAGGTTCTCTTCATTTTAACTCCGCAGATCGAACGTGAGGCACGTCCTGTAACAAAATAATCAGTTGCTCACCCCGGTACGAACCCGGTAGTTGCAATGTGAACTCAAGCACAGTCTCTTCCACGGAGTCTGTGCTTGTTTGCTGTTCTGTCTTAAATCCGATGACTGATATCTTCTCCTGCCCCAGCAGTGCCAAAACAGTCTTCAGGGCCTCTCCCTCATTTTGCAGATGGATGGTTAACGTCTCTGTTCGGGCGGATACCAACCAGCGTGTGGGTCTATGCAGTAACATCTGTGCCACGACAATAAGCAGTGTCACGCCTGCACCCGTCCAATACAGACCTGAACCCACAGCAAGTCCCATGCCTGCCGTAGCCCATATGCCAGCCGCTGTGGTCAATCCCCTGACCGTGTGACGCTGTGTGAAGATCATCCCGGCTCCAATGAACCCCACACCGCTAACGACTTGTGCAGCAATCCTTGACGGATCAAGAGACAGATTGGCCCAGCCAGCCTGATCCTGGAATCCGTATTTGGATACAATCATCATCAGGGCAGCACCAACGGCCACCACAAAATGAGTACGAATCCCCGCCTCTTTCATTCGGTTCTTGCGCTCATATCCGATTAGCACACCACATATTCCAGCTATGAGTACACGCATCAAATATTCCACTTCCATGCACATCACCTCTTTCATTATGTATATGCTTACATTAGTCTATCTTTACTATTACCCAATCTTTACATGACTAATAAAAAGCCTCTACTCAGGTCACTTCTCTGCCCGGAAATTTTCCCCTTGTCTCTTGCCCAATCCGAAATATTGTCTGAAATTATATATCAGCGGATGCCATTCCTCTGGATTAATCTTGTTCGGTCCAGATATTAGTCTTGTGTGCGCGTGCACCTTCAACGCTTTCACTTCAACAATCGCCATGAACGGTGTATGTTCGGGAATACGTATGTGTTGTACAGCCGCTTCAATCTGGAGCGGACATTCAACTATTTTATCTGGATCCACCTGAACCGAGCATTCGGATGTCAGTCCAGCTACAGTGAATTTATCATGGCAATATTCATAGCCCATCTTCCTTTTCTCCTCAGGAACCGGTGTGACTCCCGTATAACGTCCTAATGCCTCAACCTGTCTCCACATGGTCGCATCTGGTAAATTAATCACACACTCCGGATGTCGACTCAGATTTTCATAGGCTTTGCCCTGTGTACCTAGACCGAGAACCAGACAATCCCCCAGCGCCCAAGACGAAGATAATGGTGACAGGTTGGTTGACCCATCCTCATTTAATGTGCTTAGCAGCAATACGGGCGTACCATAATATAAAATACTGGGATTAATCGTCTCATGTTGAATCACTGCTGGACTCGCGGACAACTGCTCTGTAGCAAAGTCCTGTTTCGTTATTTTTTTCATCCTGAACCTCTCCTGTTCCCATTCCAATGATATATAAGCTCAATCTGACCGTAGGACGATACAACTGGATTGTAATACAGTAATAGTTCAGATATGATCGAAGTATGAATGTATATCCGAATATTACTGTTATTGCGTCGTTAATCGCTGATCCAAGCCGCGCTATTTTTCTGTCATCCTTACTGGATGGCCGTGCGTTGCCCGCAGGAGAGCTTGCTCATATGGCAAGTGTCACTCCCCAGACGGCAAGCAGCCATCTAGCTAAACTCGTAGAGGGAGGATTACTCGAAGTTGAACAACAAGGACGCCATCGATACTACCGTCTTGCAAACAAAGAAATTGCTAATCTGATTGAAACGATGGCCAGTATTGCTCCGCCTGTACAGATCCGCTCTCTCAAACAATCCGATCAGCTTCAACAACTGAGTCATGCACGGACCTGTTATGGTCATCTGGCCGGGAAATTGGGAATCTCACTCTGTGAAGCCTTAATACAGAAGGGGTATCTTTCAGAGCCCGAAGAGGCACACAGCAAGGATTATCAAGTTACAGAGAAAGGAATACAGTGGTTCACTACGTTTGAAATTAAACTTCAGATGAAGCCAGGATCACGCCGGGCCATCGCTCGCAAATGTCTGGATTGGAGCGAACGCCGTCATCATCTCTCAGGTATACTTGGGGAACAACTCAGACATCGATTATCGGAACTGGACTGGATTCGTCAAAAAACAGGAAGTCGCTCTGTCGAAGTAACGGAAGCAGGCAAGAAAGGTTTATACGAGGTGTTGAGCATCACACTTTAAGCAGAAGCGTATACAAGGGATAACCAAAGATCAGTACACGCAAAAAATCCCCTTCACACTGACCGTTAACCGGTCTAATGTGAAGAGGATTTTTTGTCATTCAGAACGGAGAGAGAGAGGTACTCTCACTTCGTTCGAGACTGCGAAGTATTGCTAACGAAGCTTATGCTCCGACGAACCTTTAGGGTTCTCATCCCTTTGCAGAGAAGTTTAATTCAGAACGGAGAGAGAGGGATTCGAACCCTCGCACCGCTTACGCAGTCTAACCCCTTAGCAGAGGGTCCCCTTATAGCCACTTGGGTATCTCTCCAAGAAATGGCTCCCCGAACAGGGCTCGAACCTGTGACAACTCGATTAACAGTCGAGTGCTCTACCAACTGAGCTATCAGGGAAAATTAACTTGAATAAGACTAATCTATCATGATTAATAATCCAAGTCAACATGCCTTTCATCACTTTACTTACGCGTAGTGAACAATGCACACATCAGATATTCTGAAGGCCCAGCTTTCCCGTGCAACGACCACAACGGTAACGCTTCGGATCTATTTTCCGCTTGCGCAAATATTCCGTACCACAGCTCTTGCACACCAGCTTATAACGATATGGCAGCGGCTTTCTGCCTTTACCGTCAGGAAGTGATTGGCAGTAACGCGAGCCGCCTACCTTCTGCAATAAAGCCTTGAATTCCGGGTCACGATGCTGATAGCCGCGCCCACGAATATGCAGATGATAGTGACACAGCTCATGTTTGATGATTTTCTCAACCTCATCTCGCCCATAGGCTTCGAGTTGATGCGGATTGATCTCAATCCGGTGACTTTTGAGCATATAACGCCCACCTGTTGTGGTCAGGCGACTGTTAAACAACGCTTCATGGGTGAACGGCACTCCGAAATGATCCAGTGATACCTGTTCAATCCATTGTTGCAATTCCTCATTTTCCATCGGTATCCTCTCCTTGCACCCCCTCGGAGCATTTGTTTTTCCGGTATAATACTTGAATTTTAACCGTTTCGTAGGCTACACTGTCAAGTAGAATGTATGAGGGGAGATTATTACTCGTTATGCCTACAATGCGCTATGTCATCCTGCAGCAGGAACAACAATTGCAGTTCGTGGAAATGCCGGCAGATTACGCCTATCAACTCAGTGCGCTCAACCTGCGCCTGCACAAGGAAATTGATAAACTCACTGCAGCAGATGTCCCTGTCCTGCCTTGGGCGATCGCCGAATGTGACAGCCTCGATCTCCTAAACGAAAATCTTACTATCATCGGCGGCCTTGATTATATCAATGCGCTTGAAGAATCTTTTGCAGCACTACGTGAAAGCCATTATCCTTTGATTTCTCTACTTACCGAAATCCGGGCTCTCCAGGCCCAATTGGAACAGTGGTATGAAGAAGAGATGGAAGCTCTCTAATTCACCGCAGGTATCATTTTATAATGATGAGAACGAAAAGCACATCTCCCTGAATTGGGATTTGTGCTTTTTTTTGAGTCAACGAGACATTGATTTGCCGGAGGCCTCCACTTATCCCGCACAGTCCAGGCTATTGCCACATATGCTAACGTACAGATGAATTATGCAAGAGGAGGAGATACCCTTGCCTCAATGGCTTTGCAATCAACTGATGCGTGCATTTCACAAAAAGGATAGCCGGCAAATCAAGTTGCTGAACGAATGCTGGTTCTTTTATCGTAACAAACCAGCAAATGGCACACCACGCAGCGCGGAGAACGAACTTTAAGAGGTTGTTTATAAAAGTCTGCTTTGGATTACGAAAGATGGCCTTTTGAACACACACTTTAAGAAAATGCACATATTGCCCACCGTACTTACTAGAGGAATTAGAATGGACAACGGGACTATTACTGTCGACAACAAACAGCCTTCCTGGTTAGGGAAGGCTGTTCTCCAATCCTACTATTTAAGAAGACTGTTGCGCAGAAGCAGGCTTCTTCATCGTCAGGCCGACACGGCCTTTTTTGGTATCCACATTCATAACCCAGACCGTTACATTATCCCCGACAGATACAACATCCATCGGATGTTTAACATATCCGTTGCTGAGCTGTGAGATATGGACAAGCCCATCACTCTTGATCCCAATATCAACAAAGGCACCAAAATCAATAACGTTCCGAACCGTACCTTGCAACTCCATGCCTTCCACCAGATCCTCAATTTTCAATACATCTGTACGGAAGATTGGCAACGGCATTTCTTCACGCGGGTCACGACCCGGACGCTGCAAGCTGTCCAGAATGTCACGCAATGTAGGCACACCTACGTCCAGTTTCACGGCCAATTGTTCTGGCTGTTGCTCTGACAGTAATACCGACAATTCCTTGCTGCCCAGCTTGTCCAGTGCAACCTGAAGCTCCTTGAAGAGCTGATCCACCACCTTGTAAGACTCAGGGTGAATAGGTGTACGGTCCAGCGGGTTCTCACCCTCACCAATACGCATAAATCCTACGCACTGTTCATAGGTTTTGGCACCCAGACGTGGCACCTTCTGAAGCTGACGGCGGTTCGTAAACCGGCCATTCTCTTCACGGTACTTCACGATGTTTTTGGCAATCGTAGCGTTAACTCCGGCAACATATGACAGCAACGAAGGTGATGCCGTATTTACGTCCACACCCACATGGTTAACTGCGGATTCGACAACAGCCTTCAGGCTTTCTTCCAGAACCTTCTGGGAGACGTCATGCTGATATTGACCCACGCCAATGGCTTTTGGATCAATCTTAACCAACTCCGCCAGCGGGTCTTGTACCCGGCGAGCAATGGAAGCTGCACTGCGCTCCGCAACATCCAGATCCGGGAACTCTTCCTGGGCCAGCTTGGATGCAGAATATACACTCGCGCCTGCTTCGTTAACAATCAGATACACAAGACTTTCATCACCGTTCTCCTGAATGATCTCAGCAACAAACTGCTCCGTTTCACGTGATCCGGTACCATTACCAATGACGATCAGTCCGATATCATATTGCTTGATCATCCGATGGAATACTTCCGCAGCTTCACGTTTCTTGTTGTGTGGTGGCGTTGGGTAGGTCACAGCCACTTCCAGCAGTTTGCCCGTATCATCTACTACAGCCAGTTTACAACCGGTACGATAGGCCGGATCGACACCCAGCACACGTTTGCCATGAATAGGCGGTTGAAGCAACAGGTTACGCAGATTGGCCGAGAATACCGATATGGCCTGATTTTCACCTTTTTCCGTAAGTTCTCCACGAACTTCTCGCTCAATGGAAGGCGCAATAAGCCGTTTGTATGCATCTTCAATCACATCACGCAGGATATCCTGCACGGCAGAAGCACCACGAATGATCTGTCCTTCCATATGGCGATGGGCCGGTTCTGCCTGTACGTCCAGGCCGACTTTCAGAATACTCTCACGTTCACCGCGATTAATTGCGAGAATACGGTGTGGGGGCATCTTTTTGGCTAGTTCGCGGTAATCATAATAATTCTCGTACACGGACTCCTCTTGAGCATCCTTCGCTTCTGAAGTCAGCATCCCGTGATCCAAGGTGTACCGACGAATCCAGGCACGAATGGGAGCATCGTCTGCAATATTCTCCGCCAGAATGTCTTTGGCTCCCTGAAGCGCCGATTCTGCATCTTCTACACCCAGTTCAGCATTGATATATTTCGCAGCTTCCTGGAGTGCATCTCCTTGTTTCGGTTGACCCCAGATCCATACAGCAAGGGGCTCAAGACCTTTTTCCTTGGCCACACTGGCACGTGTTTTACGCTTCTGACGGTAAGGTCGATACAGATCTTCCACTTCCTGCAGCTTCACAGCCTGCGTAATGGATTGCTTCAGTTCTCCGGTCAGCTTGCCCTGTTCCTCTATAATACGGATGACTTCCAATTTGCGATCCTCAAGATTGCGCAGATAAACAATGCGTTCTTCAATCGATCGCAGCTGGTTCTCATCCAGCTCTCCAGTCATTTCTTTACGGTAGCGGGCGATAAATGGAATCGTATTGCCTTCGTCCAGAAGCTCCGACGTGGTACGGACCTGCTTCAAGGACAGTGACAGTTCCTTGGCTACCTGTTTGATGATTCGTTCATGGCGTTCTGCCTTTATTGTTTCTTCATTGGGTTCCAGAACCGTTTCCTGTTCAGACAAAATAAATCCCTCTTTCCTTCCTGAATCGTTCGTTACTATCATTTCAGGGCAGCTTTGCTGCTGTAATTACAGTATAGTTGAACCATTTGTTTCTTCCACTCTACCCTATATTATCACAGAATCACGTCCAGATTTCCATCAATCCGCAAGCATACAAGTTCTGACAGAATGATGTCATCCTCCAGCCTTCCCCAATACGTCAAAAAAAGACCGAAAAACGTCAACACGACGCTCCTCGGTCCTTCCTTAATTTAAAACTTTAAATACAATAGCAATCTAATAAGTGAAACTGCTCATTTACACGATAACGGAGAGGACAGAAAAAACCTGAAAAAGCGAAGCTACAAGCTTTCTGCAGAAAGCTACTTCGAAAGCATACGCTATCCCCGGATTTTCCCTTGAGAAAAGGGAATCGAAAAATCTGGGGATAACAGCGATTGGAAGGTTGTTCTGTCATCGTAGTATCCGTGTAAATAAAATGTAGTTCACTTATCTAGACGCGCTCGAACCGGAACATTTCGCTCAGATAGTCTCCTGATGCACTGCCTACCGAAATACCACCATACATGAGGGCATCGCCGGTAAAGGTCTCTGATCCGCCTTTCAGACGGTAATCCGCATTAGGGTCCAATCCTTTCAGCTTCAGGCGCTGAAGTGGCGCATTAGGCTCAGAGAGCACGCGGAAGTAGAATACAACAGCTTCGCTTCCATCCGGTGCAATAAACATCCACGCTGTCTCATTGCCTTCAAACGGACTGAGCAAACGACGGAATGTTCCATATTGAACCGTTCCACGAATCTCTTTGTACAGCTCAACCTGGGCTTTCACGATGTCGTTCTCTTCCTCCGTGAATTTTGTCAGGTCCAGCTCGTACCCGAAGTTGCCCGACATCGCAACATGTCCCCGAATCTCAAGCGAAGTTATCCGGTTGACCTGATGATTCGGTACCGCTGAGATATGCGATCCCATCGAACTTACCGGGTACACAAGACTCGTACCGTATTGAATCCGCAGGCGGGATATGGCATCCGTGTTATCACTTGTCCACGTCTGTGGCATGTAATACAACATACCTGGATCGAAGCGGCCACCACCACCTGAACAGCTCTCGAACAGAATGTTCGGGAACGCCGAAGTGATTCGTTCCATAACGTCATACAGCCCCAGCATGTAACGATGCGCAGTCTCACGCTGTCTGTTTGCCGGAAGCAATGCAGAACCCACTTCCGTCATATTCCGGTTCATGTCCCATTTCACATAAGTGATTGGTGCAGAACCAAGTACGTCTGTTAACATGCGCACAATCTCATCACGTACATCCTGACGAGAGAAGTCGAGTACCAATTGTTGACGCCCTTCTGTCCGGCGACGATCAGGCACATGCAGACACCAGTCCGGGTGCGCACGATACAGCTCACTGTCTGGTGAGATCATCTCAGGCTCAAACCACAATCCAAACTGCATATCCAGACCTGTTACGCGGTTAGCCAGATCATCCAGTCCCTGTGGCAATTTGTTTTTATCTACAATCCAGTCGCCCAGCGAGGAGTTGTCACTGTCCCGATGTCCAAACCAGCCATCATCCAAGACAAACAGCTCAATACCCAGCTTCTGTCCGGCGCGAGCGATCTGCTCAATCTTGTCTGCATTGAATCCAAAGTAGGTTGCTTCCCAGTTATTGACCAGAACCGGACGTTCCGCATTACGGAACTTACCACGCGCAAGACGCTCCCGATACAATTCGTGGTAGGACTGTGACATGCCGTCCAAACCTGCAGCCGAGTACACCATAACCGTCTCAGGTGTCTGGAACGTTTCTTGCGGCTCCAGCTTCCAGCTGAACTCGAACGGATTGATTCCGAGTGACACACGGGTGGTGTGGAACTGATCCACCTCAGCCTGTGCGGTGAAGCTACCACTATAGACGAGACTGAATCCATAAACTTCACCTTGGTCTTCATCCGTGCCTGGTGTCATCAGTGCAATAAAAGGATTCTGCTGGTGACTGCTTGAACCGCGACGGCTCTCAATCCCTTGCAGGCCTGACGCAAGCGGTCTGCGAACAATATCACGTTCCCGTGTCCATGCACCTGACAACTGCAACAATTCATAATCAGCATGCGGGAAATCAACAGATGAACTGAGCGCACGCGCCACATTCACTGAGGTAGCGCTCTCATTAACGATACGCATGGAGCGTGTAATTGCATTAAATGCCGTAAAGGCTGTATAGGAAAGCTCGATTTTGATGCCTGCAACGCGGTCTTCCAACTCAATAACCAGCGTCTCTGCTTCGTCATCGGATTCAACATAGGTTGCTGGCAGTCCGGTAAGCGCTGCCTTTCCTTTGATCAATCGATGACCTGTATAGGTAAACTCCGAAACGGTTGAGCCATTCTCAAGTTCCAATTGAATTGCAGGATTACGGAAATCACTCGTGCCATACACTGGCAATTCCACTGGCAACGTATCGAATGAGATCGTACGATCCTCTGGCACCGGGTTGGGGCTAAAGGACGCTCGTTCTGTCCGCACATGCAACCAGCTCAGATCGGTGTCGCGTAATTTTTTGCCATAATACAAATGCACCAAATATCCTGAGGGCAGTACCTGGAATACGTAACTGGCCTCGCGGGTCTGTAAATGAAACTGAAGTTTCTCTTGATTGATGTAAATGCTCATATGTCTCCTCCACCTCTATATATAGGTCTTTCGGGTAAACGGTTTCTCAGGTTTCATTATAGCGAAAAGATCGCCAATGTTCTACGCTTTCATTAAGCTTTAATCAAAAGAGCGCATAACAGCCCGAAGGATGTCATACGCTCTTTTGGTTACAGTCTGAATTCAGTGTGTTCCCTTACAGGAACATCCATTGCCAACGGACGGCAGGGCAGCGTGCAAGACGCTGGTTGCTGCCTTAAAAATCGATTAAACCAAGGCTGATCTGTAAGGCTTCGTTGACCAGTTTCATGGTCTCCTCGTCCAGATGGGTAATCTTGTCAGTCAACCTCTGTTTATCAATCGTCCGTATTTGTTCGAGCAAAATAACCGAGTCCCGGTCAAAGCCGTGTGCCGCAGCATCAATTTCCACATGCGTTGGCAGCTTTGCCTTCTGGATTTGGGCGGTGATAGCCGCCACAATACAAGTTGGACTGAACCGGTTGCCGATATCATTCTGGATCACCAGAACCGGCCTGACTCCACCTTGCTCGGAACCGACAACGGGAGAAAGATCCGCAAAAAAAACGTCACCACGTTTTACGATCAATGTCTACACCCCGCTAACTAAGCGGTCCAGAGTGCTGTCCGCATCTTCCTCCGCATGAAAGGCTTCGGATGCCATGGTCAGATTAATTTTAGCCATCTCCATGTATCCGCGCTGCATCGTTTCACGGATGTAACGTTTCTTACGCTCCGTCAAATACAGCTTCATAGCCTGCCTAATCAATTCGCTGCGGTTGGAATTCTCCAGCGCTACGATGCCATCCACTTCCTGCAAAAGATAATCAGGTAAACTGATCATGATCCGCTTGGTGTTCTGCAAGTTGGCCACCTTTCTTCCACCCCCACAAACCTTTCGCCATTGTGAACCAGTATTACGTTTTTCCAGAACTTTTATACAAAGGAATATATATGCCCCGAGTATATCAAGTATGCTGTACTCCATTATAAACACGGGGAACAATATTCGTACAGACCAAACATCTCAATTCAGGAATTAAATCCTTACTGTCATACATAATTCGAGATGCTCCGACAGTTTTCCTTCTGTTCTGAAAAAAAGTTTATTGGTAATGACGTCCAGTTTACCTATCAGGATGTCAAAAGTGGATTGATTCTGGCGACTACTGCTTCCCCGCGGGTATATACCCGTGGAATGCGGTGCGCCATCATGCAGATCACTTCATATGCAATCGTACCGAGTTGGGATGCCACCTCGTCTGCGGTTATTACGCCACCAGACTGATGACCGATAAGGACAACCTCTTCGCCGACTTGAATTTCTTCCGCCTCTTCCGCGAAAGATTGTAACGACACCATACACTGATCCATGCAGATCGTACCGACGACAGGGACGCGGCGGCCGCGTACAAGCACTTGTGCTTTACCTGTCAGCATTCTGGAGAATCCGTCTGCATATCCGATCGGCAGGGTCGCTATTCGTTCATACCCTTGCGTAAAATAACGGGTTCCGTAACTGATCCCCCAATGGGGTGGCAGTGTTTTGACCAGAACCGCTTTTGTCTTCAGCGTCAATACCGGGGACAACTTCACCACCTGATGATTCACCTCAGCCGAAGGATACAGTCCGTACAGGCTTATTCCCACACGTACCATATCATAGGACAATTCCGGTGTATCAATGGCAGCGGCGCTGTTCGCCGTATGTATAATCGGGATGGAACATCCCTGATCCCTGAGCGCATGAACCACGCTTTGGAACCGTCTATACTGCTCCAGTGTATAGGTTTTGTCTTCTTCATCTGCTCTGGCAAAATGGGTAAACATGCCTTCCAGCATCACCTGATTGAGCGAAGCTACTTCCTCAATGAAAGCCAATGCCTCATCGCCAGGCAACAGACCTAATCGGCCCATGCCGCTGTCGATTTTAATATGAACCTTCAGTTTGTTAGCGAATGTGCTCGCATCCAGATGTCGAATGGCGTCAAGCACTTCCTTGCTGTACAGTGTGACGGTCACATCATGTTGCCATGCAACAGCGATCCCTTCAGGCGGCGTATAACCCAATACCAGGATTGGAATCGTAATCCCATGTTGTCGCAGTTCCAGAGCTTCGTCAAGAAAAGCCACACTTAAGTAATCCACACCCACTCGTTCCAGTTCTCTAGCCGTCTCCACCGCTCCATGTCCATAGGCATTGGCCTTCACACAGGCGAGGAATTTCATGCCCTGAGGCAATGCCTCGCGGAAAGCTTCTACGTTAGTACACAAATGATCCAAATTGATCTCCGCTTGGGTCGGCCGATATTGTCCTTGCACGTTAAGTCACCTTCTCTAATCATCTTAATCCGGCTCACGTCAGACTCCATCGTAATGCTCCAGCATGTGACTGTCAAATGAACCGAAGTTTCGCATTCAAAAACAGATGTAAGGTGCGCCGTTTGAGGAACAAATGCGAACACAGAAGAAGACCGATAAGCGAGATTGGCAGGGCAAAATTCCATTTTCCACCCCGGCAAATTCTGCTTATATCGATTATTTACCCGGTTCCCTCTGCGTAGAAGCGCATTTTGCATTATTGGGTGTATCGAGTAAGAAAAACGGCGCCAGATGAATACCTGTCTTACATCAAAGCAAAGCACCGGAGAACAGGTCTCCGATGCTTCTTAGCATTCCTTATGTTTATGCTACTATTCGTTCACTTGTTCAAAAATCATTTGCCTGACTCTTCTTGCATCGATGTTGCAATACGTACCATTTCATTATCAGGCAGGTCGGCACTGGTGATTCGATATTCTATGCCATCTGTCGTCCATGTCAGTGTCTGCAGTGCATCTCCGCTGACCATGCCCAGTGTGAATCCCAGATCCAGTACACGGGATGGGGCAAGCGACACAGCTCGATCCTGTGGTCTGGCTTCGAATATCGTGTAATTATATGTTCCTTCATAACGAAGCATAACCGAATAGTCTCCCGCTTCTTCCAGAATCTGATCGTCCTTGAGCTGGACTCCTTCCGGCGCATACGTCGGCTGAATTACGCCAAAGCTGTCTGCACCTTCCGGCTCTGCAAGCGTTGGTTCTTCGCCTTCCTGACCAGTTGCAGCACCTTCTGTACCTTGCTGCTCTGTGTCACCACCTACACCGGTCTGTCCATCAGTGACAGCTCCGTCAGGTTCAGGCGCAGTCTGAGGATTGGCAGGTTCTTTGGTGCTGTCCTCACCTGTTTGCTCCGCAGGAGCCACACCAGAATCTGTTCCTGTTTGGCCGCCTTTTTCTGTAGCAGCAGTCATGTTACGTTGCATATCAAAGGCATCTTTTTCAAATTCAGTCCCGAATTTGAAGGAGTCGAATTTCACATCAACCACAACATTGGCATTGGAGTCGGATACTTCCACCTGTTTAGGTGCATAATCACTTTTGTTCAGCCAGATTTTCTGTCTGACAAGTGCGTGTGTATTATAATTGGCAGCTACATCAAAAACATAGCTTTCCTTCTCGTCCGCAAACTGACGGGTTGTATCCCCCGTAATGCTCCGAATCAATGTTTCATAGAGATATACCTGTCCCTGATTATCTGGCCAATTGCTCTGAAAACGGAAGCTTTTGTTCTGGCTGGGCGTCAGAACAAACACACCTTCATCGTTACGCAGTACAATCTGTGTTACATCCTTTTTGGCATTCGTTAACGCAATACGATAATAGGAAGGCTTCTGATGCCATACCTCGACCTTGTACTGCTGCGGCGTATCTCCGGTATGCAGCGTCATCACGCCTGCCCCCTGGTAACTTTCCATCTCTCCTACGACTTCGTTCAGATCTTTGACCACAGCTGCCGCATCCTTCTTCCCGCAGGCGGCAAGCAAGACCGATAAGACCAATACCATGGCAAGCATCCATGATATTCGGCGCATGACATCATCCCCTTTAGCACATGTTTTCACTTCAGGATTGTGCTTGCAGCAGAACCCCTACTTGATTAGTACATGTTATGAGGGACTTGTTCGATATATGCGGACTAGTTTGACAAGCAATCGGTGAAGTCCGTTAATACGGCATTGCTACGCTCGCATAGTCCTACCACAACGGAATATACACCGGATAACTCGTATCCTCTTCAGCGGCCCCAGGGCTTCTCTTCACCCACAATCTGCGCAGATCAGGCAGACCATACCCCGCAAGACGATAATCTCGCAACGAATCATGATGGGCGTGTTCTTCCTTGAAGCTGTATGTGGGCAGAAGCAACGCCTCCTGAATCAGTCGATCTTCTAGCCGAATCAATCTATTCAACCGCTCCACAGGTTCCTGGATCATGACCACTCGTCCACATTCCTGTTCCAGTTCATGTCTCCAGTGATCATTCATCGCAATCAGGAATAACGTGTTCTGGAAGGTGTACATCGTCACGAGACTCAGCACAACATGATCATTGAAGATTTCTCCTGTATAGATCAGATCACAATCCCCGAACCCATCTTGATAGACTGCATGGATCGGATCTCCCTGCATAATGTTGATATGTAGGCCAATCTGTTTACTTCTCTCTGCAAACCAGACCATATCTGCCTCCATCTTCTCACCTTCTTCCACCCATAGACTTAAACTCTGCCCTTGATAAGAGCTATGACGCAATAATGCTGAGGCCCGCGCCAGTGAGGTCTCCATGGAAAGTTCAGGTACATGTGTGACCGAACCCTCCGGTTGTTCCGATTGCTGTTTCCATGGCTCCCCTTGATCTGAACCCACCTTTAAAGGTTGCTGTACTCGTCCTCGAATCAGACTATAAGCAGCCTGCGTGTTCGTGCTTCCGAGCGCTTGCGACAACTCTTGCGCATTCAATAGCTGTTGAACAGCCCGGCGAAAATTCACATCATGCTGCGGCCCTTCCTTTTGCATATTAAACGTCATATACATGCCACCCTGCATCTCATGCTGCACGGCACGAGGCTCCGCATCCGGAAATATATTATGCTTGATGACGGACTCCACCCTCCCAGAATGGGGAAGTTGCCATATTTCAACGCGGTCAATATAGGCTCGCCCTCGGAAGTAGGAAGGGAAGACTTCCAACACAAGCAGCTTGGAATCATGCCGCATCAACCGATAAGGTCCTGTTCCAATCGGATGAAGCGGATTCATCTCCATATCTCTCGGCAAGATCGATGCAGACATACTACTCATCAGATCCGGGAACATGAAGTTTGGCTTGTTTAACACAAAACGTACAGTCAATTCGTCCAACGTCTCTATGCGCTCAATAGATCCAAACAGAGGCCTGCACGGGTTACTATTGTCAGAGATAATGCGATCAAAGGTAAACTTCACGTCCTCTGCATCCAATATTCTGCCATGATGAAATGGTATACCTTTGTGCAGATAAAAGGTCCATTCCCTCCCCTCCGAATGACTCTCCCATGCCACAGCCAGACTCGGTTCACAGACATGGTGTTCAGCATTATAGCGAACCAAACAATCAAAAACCTCCGCAACAATAAAAACTTCTCCCCACATGGCCGTCTGCGTGGGATCCAATGTCTTAAAAGGGATATTTCGTGGAATCCGCAATGTATCCATTCGCCCTCTGTCCCCTTTATTCGAACGCAGACCGAATTGATGCTGCATTTGCTGCATCAGATGTTCTCTCATCGTAATTGGCAAGGCGGCAGCCAGTTCATAGGCGTCCTCCATCCTGTTCCCATTCAGAAGATGGTCAAATCGTTCACGCGCCACTTCAAGCAACGGGACACAAAATACCAGCATCGATTTTTTGCCTCTTCCGCGCTGCGGGTTCCACCTGACCCATCCATTCTCCTTGAATTTGTTCATAATGAGGTTCATATTGCGCATGGTACAACATAATAGATCGGCCAGTTCACCTACTGTTGTATGTTCTTCTTGTTCATCATGCACATGTGGAAAGTTTAATCGCAGTTGAATGTAATGTTCTGATATGTCCATATATGCCCTACCTTCTGCTAAAATACGAAATCCATCCGGATGCTTCTACAGTTTTTCTTCAGGTTTTCCTCCATTATACTCAGTAACATCAACATGACCAGTGGGAAGGAAGAAAAACGACTTATGAAATACGCCGATCTGCACCCTAACATCAGGATACGTATCATTACTGATTTTTTCACCGATCTGACCCAGAAGTCCATCATTCCATTCATGGCGATCTATCTGAGTATTCAGATTGGCGCAGGTTTGGCGGGGTTATTGCTGACGGTCAATATTGTAGCTTCCATGATTGTGGGATTGTGGGCAGGATATTGGTCTGACCGGATTGGACGGAAGAAGTTAATGGTGATCGCACAAAGTCTCCAGGTCATGGCTCTACTCGGCTTGGCCATCGCCAATTCGCCGTGGATGGATTCAATCATTGTCACTTGTCTCATGTTTCTGCTCAGCAGTCTCAGTTCAGGGATCACCGTGCCGATTGCTAATGCCATGATTGTTGATGTAAGCAGTGAACATGAACGCCATTATGTATATGGATTGCAATATTGGACAACAAACGTTGCTGTAACTTTTGGTGCACTGATGGGCGGGCTATTTTTCGAATCATTTCGTTTCCTATTGTTCAGTCTGGTATGCCTTGAAAGCCTAGCTACCCTGTTTATTTTGATCTTTATGATTCGTGAAACAATGGATAAACGTGTACTTGGTTATGGCGATGCTCCCATCCAGAGGAACATACTGAAAACGTACTGGGCGGTCTTTCAGGACAAACGTTTCATGATATTTTTCACGGCTACTGTACTTGCAGTCTCCCTGGAATTTCAGTTGGATAAATACATTGCTGTTCGTCTAAAAAATGAATTCACCGCCCAACTGTTCGGCTCAGATATATCAGGTCTGCATATGTTCAGCCTGATCATGGTCATCAACACCGTACTGGTCGCCTTGGTTGCCATTCCATTCTCCAGATGGATAGGTCGCTTCCAGTCCCGATCTATCATGACTGTTGGTATGCTCCTCTATACCGCAGGTTTCACCGTACTTGCTTTCAGCAACTGGGCCTGGTTACTCATCTCATCCGCTATATTGCTAACCATTGGAGAGTTGATGTACGCCCCTGTTCGTCAGGTCATGCTCGCGGGTATGATTCCAGATTCGGACCGTGCTGCCTATATGGCTGCTGACGGGTTGAGTTACAACGTTGCTGCCCTCCTCGGCAGTCTCGGGTTAACCATTGGAGCCTTTCTGCCCTCCTATGCGATGGCTGGTCTGTATATCCTGATGGGGCTTGGAGCGCTCATCTTTTTCCGAATGTTACTTCGGAAGGCAGAGGAACAGAATCAACATCTGCCGTGTGCAGATGCATCTTGATTTCACTTTTCCGGCAACTTTTCCGACAATAAAATAATTATCCAAGAGAGCCCAACTGGCTCTCTTTTTCATGTCCATTATCAACGTTCAGAAGTAAATGATCTTTAACATTTTATATATTATAGTTTACATTTAGTCATATATCATGTACATTAGGTTCATGGAGGTGAGCAAGTGGAAGAATTACACAATCACGTTCGGGAGTTACGAGCCAGAGACCGGCTATCCCAAGCAGAACTGGCCAAACTCATTGGTGCATCCCGTCAAACCATTGCCCTGATAGAGCGTGGAGATTACTCTCCGTCGGTCGTTCTGGCACTAAAAATAGCACATGTATTTCGTGAACCTGTCGAAAAAATCTTTGAACTGAAAGGTGGAGATTAAAATGAAAAATTCATCATCCTCGTCCATCAAAAAGCGGTTGCGTCTTCCCTTGTATGCTGCAGGTGGCGCTGTAGTTGGTTTTCTTGGAGCTAGCGGAGTCAGTAAACTCCCTTCTGACTTGAACTGGACGCTGTCCGTGTACTATGACTATGATCTTTTATTCGCAATACTGGCGGCTCTTGTAGTAGTTATGACGGTGTGGAACATTTTCAGTCTCTCCCGCACGCCATTTGTCCCTCCCATGGAAGATGATGCTTATGGAGATTCCGATTCACTCATCTCTTCAGCAGAGCGTTCCCTCGGAAAAGCGATGATTCTCAGCGGATTCAGCGTTATTCTTACGTTTACCTGGGCAGCACTTGCCTTATCCTTGTATGCATCCAACCGAACCATGCCGAATTCTCCAGAACTGTTCAACCTCTTGAATCTCGTTGCTTCATGTATCTCTATTATCATCGTTGTGGTCGTGCAAACTCTGACTGTGAAGCGATACAACCATTATTATCCTGAGCGTACTCTGGATCTGAACTCGCGCAACATGAAGAAGGATCATTTTGAGAAGCTGGATGAAGGCGAGAAATGGATTGTCTATCGCGCAGCCTATCGTTCTTTTCAGATGATGAATGTACTTCTTGGTGTTGGAATGGTCTCTATGGTTCTATATTCGATGCTCTTTACCTTTGCTCCATTCCCGATTGTAGTGATTTCTGTGATCTGGATTGCCAACATTGGAATCTATTATCGTGAAACCTATCGGGCGAGTAATCAGTAATACATGGGTAGGTAACTATTTTGTAAATATTTTCATAAAGGAGTGTTTGCATGCATTTATCCAAACGAAAGACCCGTTTCAGGTTCACCTCCCTAACAGGAGCTTTTATGGCTGTGGTCCTGTCTCTCAGTCTGTCGGTACCCGCAGTCCAGGCGGAGACCGCGACTCCAGTAGCTGCTGAACAAGGAAAGACGAAAGCGCTGACAACCGAATCGGCTACAGCATTTCTGGATTCATTCTTCGATTCACCTGAGGCAAAGCCCCATTATGTTGGAGCCTCCGTTGTTGTTGTGAAGGATGGAAAAGTTCTGGCGGAAAAAGGATATGGCTTCTCTGATGTGGAGAGCAAAACAGCGATCGATCCGAAAAAAACTGCTTTCCGTGTAGCCTCTGTCTCCAAAACGTTTACATCAGCAGCTGTAATGCAGCTGGTAGAGCAAGGCAAGGTTGATCTGCAAGCTGACTTTCAGACCTATGTGAAAGGGCTCGAATTCGATAATCCTTTTGACAAACCTGTAACTGTGGAGAACCTGCTCACCCACACGACCGGATTCGAGATCCGTGATCCCCAGCAGGAAGACATCCATACTGATTTTGACAAGTACATAGCGATGGAGGATTACGCACAGCAACATATGCCTCCTGTCGTTCGAGAGCCTGGTAGCGCCTACATGTACGATAATTTCTCGTTCTTGCTGCTTGGCATGATTGTTGAAAATGTAAGCGGTGAGCCCTTTGAAACCTACATGCAACAACATATCTTCAAACCGCTAGGAATGGATAACAGCAGTTTCATGCTGGACAAAAAGTTCCAAAAGCAGCTGGCTACTGGCTATGATGCGGCACACAATCCGCTTGATCTGTACACCATCGCTCCAACACCTATGCCTCAAGGCGGCATGTTGTCTACCGCAGAAGACATTGGGAAGTTCATGATCGCTTTCCTGAATGATGGCGTGAAGGACAACGAGCGGATTCTCAAGGAATCCACGGTGAAAAGCATGGAACAGTACCGTTCTTCCATTCACCCACTGTTACCAAACACCACCTATGGATTCGAAGCTGCATTTCAGCTTCCCGGTGCAGGAAGTAGTCCAAAAGTTATTACAAAAGGAGGCGACCTGAACGGATTCAGCTCTTATCTCTTCCTTATTCCCGAGCAAAATACAGGCGTTTTCCTGACGTATAATCAAAATGGAGCACTTCGTAATCTGTTCTACCCGGCATTCATTCAGAATTTCTTCCCGGAATATGCAGAGCCTGTACAGTTCAAGGAATACACGCCGCAATCGGCAGCTGAGCTGCAACGCTTCACCGGATTGTACGCGGATCTTCGACTTAGCACGATTGTAAGTTCCTTGAAAGGTGGCGGGGATAAGCCAGGACAACTAAGTATTAACGATGTATTCCTGGGTCAACGCAACCTGATTCAATTGGAGGATAATCTCTTCAAAGATGAATTGACTGGTCAATTCACAGCATTCAAAGAATATGCAGATGGCACCACATACATGAAAGAACCTTACCTCAACCCTATGGGCTATGAGAAAAAAGGTCAAAAGCCTATGGGCTTCCGGGATGTTCGTGAGAACAGTCCTTATGCTGAAGCCATCTACGCCATACAATCTCTTGGATATTATGAGAATGATGGCAACAAGTCTTTCCAACCAAAAACAGGTGTGACACGAGCTGAATTTATTGAGAACACCCTTAAACTGAGTGGATTGAAGCCCAGCAAAACTACGCCTCCTGCTGGCACCGACTGGGCAGATCATGCAGCAGCCGGATATATTCAACTCGGATATGAGTTGGGTATGATTACTGGCACGGACGAACAGCAATTTAAGCCGGATCAAGTGATTATCCGACAGGAAGCCATGGTCATGATGTGGAGAATTATGCAACTACAATATCCTAGCGAACTGTTCAATGATGTGAAACTTGCGGGGCACACAGATGCATGGGCTATACCAGCCATTCAGATGATGGCGAAGCTTGGTATCCATGGACCCGAGGTGAAGGTAATGGAGGATGGTTCTGTTGATTTCCTTGCCCGCAAACCTCTGATTCGTCAGGAAGAGGCTGCGATCATGTATGCGCTGCTTACCCAACCAACAGATCAAATCGTCGCTGAACTGATGGCTGCTCAGCAGCCGCAAGCAGAACCTGCTGAAGAAGCCGAAGCTGCAGAGGAGGCATCTGAAACTGCACCGGTTCCAGTACCAGCACCGGTCACTTCTGCGACTTCTGCACAATAAAAATAAAACATCTTCATACCGATTAGAGTTATCATGCTTATGATGCAAAAAAACAGGCTTGTTCAGAAGGGGACTATCCTTCTTAAACAAGCCTGTTTCGTTCCTTTTCCTAACTTATTATAAAAATCTGTTACTAAGTTATATCCGTCTCTATTCAATCAACGAAGATACATGGTGGTTCCCGTTGCGCTGATCAAACTTGGCTGCAGCGGTCTGAGCATGCTCCGCAAAGTAATCGGCCAGCTTGAGCAGGTCGCCCGGGTCACCTTCATACGGGAAGGACGCTGGCAGACGCAATCGGTATTCTGGAGATTCTTCCACCCAGCGGCGAAGCAACGATGCTGCTCTGGCATAGAAAAACATTTTGGCGTAAGGATCTTCATGATCGGCAGCGAACACCAGTGTTTCCTCCAGCACATCAATGCCTTTTTCCGGATTCATACGTGTGAGATAATCCATCTGCTCCGCAAAACTCTGCACAAAATCGTTCTGGCCTTTAATCATGCGATATCCCTTGGTCTGATGTTTATCTGCTTCCGCAGTCCGTCCCAACCGATATAACGGCATCAAAATTTCAGACAAAGTCAGATGCGGAATCTCTGCACAGCTCATACGCCCTTTCAGGATAGGCTGTGCCACCTCCAACACCTTCTCATCGTCTCCTTTTAACAAGAAATAACGCATAATCTCATCCTGCTCACAGGATTCGCAGTCACTCATGAAGTCACGATCCATCGTTCTGAATCGATCATAACTGCGTCCCGCTTCCTCCAGCTCCCCAAAATCCATAAAGATCCGGAACCGATAATACCAGTAAGAGCGTTCGCTGTAACCGTAGGACTTGAAACGCCGTCCGAAATCCTCCAACAGCTCCAGGATCTTCTCGCGTGATATTTCCGGGAAGTCGGGCATCTTGCCCAATATCCATTTGTACGACCACATTAACGTTTCTTCATCATATTCTTCGGGCTGTTGGTCGAACTTGCCCAGCTGCCAGGAAAAAGCGATCAGTGCTTTCATCGGATAACCGCAAAATGTTGCTGTCTCCACAATCTCCGATCTTGCTTCGTATGCCTCTTCCTCCATGCCGTTCACATCAGCAACTCTTGCTGCTTCCTCCAGCATACCGAGCTTCGCCGGACCATTGGGCAAGCCATAGGCCTCGTCCATCAGTTCTTCAAAATCCATCTCTGTCTTCATCAAGCATCCCCCTTACGGTCCGTATTTGCACGCAAACCCCAATCAATAAAACGAACAATGCCCTGATTTAACACTTCAAGCTCCTGCTTGCTCATGGCATAATGCCCCATCATCAGCGCATTGACGTATAACATTTCGATGGCAATCGGTGTCA
Organism: Paenibacillus sp. SRL342; assembly: GCF_984798905.1. Taxonomy (NCBI): domain Bacteria; kingdom Bacillati; phylum Bacillota; class Bacilli; order Caryophanales; family Paenibacillaceae; genus Paenibacillus; species Paenibacillus sp. SRL342. Next base: position 1,572,074 of record NZ_OZ481790.1, on the reverse strand, counting down.
TCTGATCATCCGGTGATGTCAGTACCCGCTGAATGATTGGATTACTCACGTTCAAATACAAGGTTGAGTACCCTGCTGAACTCATGCCAGAAGACAATGAACCCAGAACAGACGAGAACAATTCCGTGCTCTCCTCGCTTGCTTTTTCAAGCGCACGAAGTGTTGAGGATTCCTGAGACAACGTGAACAACACCGGCAGATCCGATGGCTTAAACCCTTTCACCTCAGCTCGACAACGGAAGCGCTGTAAGGCAGAATCGGCCAGTCGCAACGCATCATAATACTGATTACGCTCAGCGGGTGGCACATCGGTGAAACTCATCGAAACCTGATCCGACTGTAACCGCTCCGTGTGCACGTTTTGCACGGTCATCGGCAGTGTCGCCATCAAATCGCTGTCATAGATATAACCACCGTTAATTACCAGCATCGATTGTGCGGAAGCTACATGATGAATCTGACGGTACTCATCAACAGAGGACGTGAAATACAATGTCTCTCCTTCATCGATCAGCTCACCAAGTTCACGGTGCCCCCTCGTACTCTCAAAAGGCAGCCAGCGATGAATCATCGCGTAGAATGCTTGATCCTGTACAGCCAGTGCCTTCATGGACAGAGCATGCAGGCGAATCAGCTTCTGCAGCCGTTCCGTCTGGCTCTCAGCCATATCGGCCAGTCCCTTGCGAAGTGCGTCTCCGAGTTCGGAGCGAACTTCCTCCAACTTCTCATTTTCATAAAAATGTTCCCGTGATGCCGTCGGTTGAAGCTCATCTGTCCAGATCAGACATTTCACGAAGAAAGCCCACTCTGGCAAAATGTTCTCAGCCTTCTCCGAAATCAGCATTCGCTTCAGGTAAACCCGGTGAGAACGCTTGGCATTCAGATTAACCGCGTGTGGCAGTACAAAAGCAATACCTCCGGTACGGCCTGAAGCTGTCGTCAACGGAATGAAGTCTTGGAACTGCTCACCAAGCAGACGTTCACCAAATGCCAATACCTCTGATCTGCGTGAACGTGCGAGTGCAGGGTCCATCAGCCAGATCGGTGTCTCGCTATTCACCACATGTTGCGCGCCGTCATGATACAGCGTGACCGGATACGGTAATAACGCTCCATAATAGAACAGGGCCTCTTTCACATAATCTGCTTCAAAGTAGTGAGCCGCGTCTGGTGTGCAGCGCAGATATACTTTCGTGCCCGGGGACAGCTGTGTATCCAACTGTCGAATCGTATAGGTGCCATCCGGCTTGCCCCGCCACTCCATCGAAGGGCCGCCCTTCGCGGATTGCGTCAGCATGACGATTTCATGACTCACCATGAAACAGGATAACAACCCGATCCCAAAACGTCCGATAAAGGACGTCTCTCCATCCAGCAGAGCTTGCTGCCCCCTCTTCGAGGATTGTCCAATCATGGCCAGGAATTCATGGATGTCAGCTTCAGTCAAGCCGATGCCGTTGTCCTCCACCATCATGGTCAATTGCTCACCTGTTCCCGTCAGTTCAACACGCACTTCACCCTGATACCCTGACTCCGCCTCCGTTCGTGCGGTAATCGCATCCGTCGCATTCTGCATCAGTTCTCGCAAGAACACTTTAGGACTGCTATATAGATGGTTGGATAAAATCTGGATCATCCCACTCAGATTCACTTGAAAACGATATTCATTGGATGCTGTCATGACTCACTCACCTTCCTCTACGTCCAAACACAATATGTACCCATACGATGTATTCATATGGATGTGTTAGACGAATTCATTATGTAATCGTTAGAAACAGACGTTCCCCGTGACAGGCACGCCAAAACATCACGTCAAGCCGGCCCTGGATAACCAAGACCGGCGTTATAGGCATATTTCAGGCATTCATGAGACGTATGGCCTCATCTTTCATTACCACGTTATGAATAGCAATGAAACGGATGTTCTACCCTAAAATAAGGATACATGTTACAAGGCAGAGTGAAAACAAACCTGAGACCCGATTTCAGGCAGACTTCAGGGTAAATGTGCATCCTACATTCGGGACTATTGAAGGAGGAAAATATCTTTTTTGTCGTCCATTTGAACGATATCAGCCTACCGCACGTATAATCTCCAAACTCAGATCGGACGGTGAATATGCATGATCGAAGTACGTAACATATCCAAGCAATTCAAGGTGCATCAAGCACTGCATGATGTCAGTTTCACAGTTAAACAAGGCAGTGTCACCGGGTTGATTGGACCCAACGGTTCGGGCAAAACCACACTGATCCGTATCATGAATGGGGTCTTAGGCGCTTCCGGTGGACAGGTAACCATTAACGGATTGGACGCCGCTTGTGAGGCGGAGAAAGTACTGGCCATGTGTGGCACTCTTACCGAACAAAGTGGATTATATGAAAATATGAGCGGGCGTGACAATCTGACTTTCTTCGCAGATGTTTTTGGCCTTAAGCATGCCAAGAAACGAATCGACGAGCTTGTAACTCTGTTTGAGTTGCAGGATTATCAGCATCGAAAAGTCGGCACCTATAGCACAGGCATGAAGAAACGCTTGGGCCTTGCACGAGTACTCTTGCACCGTCCTTCCATCCTGTTTCTGGATGAGCCCACCAATGGCCTTGATCCGGATGGAATTCAGATGGTGCTGCGCATTATCCGTCAGTTAAATAAGGAAGAAAAGATGACTATTCTGGTCTCATCCCATGTGCTGTCCCAGCTGTCAGCCGTCTGTGATCATTATATTTTCATGGAAAAGGGGCGTATCGTTGAGGAAGGCACGGAACAGGAGATTGTTAGCCGGTACCTGTCCACTCCGAAGCTCGAAGTAGAAGCCGACATGCCCGATGGATGGCACACGACAACCGACTTTACGCCTGAGATAATCTCCGCACATAAAGCGACGTTTCAGCTTCGATCCCGTGAGGACATTCCACTGTTGTTAAAGCAATTAACGGAGCATGGTCAAGTCTATCAGGCCCGCATCACGGGCAGTGATCTGGAAAGTATCTATTTTGCCATAAGGGAGGCACACCACCATGAATAACCGCCAAGCCATACGTGCACTGGTACGTAAAGATATCCGGTCCGTCACCGCCAGTGTTCAGCTCTGGTTGCCCATGTTGATTGTCCCACTGATTATCGGAATCATTATGCCCTCTGCCCTCCTGTGGGCGGCCTCCAGAATGGAACTTCGTTCACTGGGCAACATCAGCTTTCTGCTTGAATCATTGGATGCGTTAACCCAAAGTGGACAGATTCCTCAGCTTGCTTCCATGCCTACAGATAATCATCGTATTGTCTATTACTTGGCCATGTATATGTTCGCTCCCTTGTTTCTCATCATTCCGGTGATGGCCTCCAGCATTCTGACGGCCAATAGTTTCGCTGGTGAGAAGGAACGCAAGACGCTGGAAGGGTTGTTATTCACACCGATCAGTATGAGCACTCTTTTTAAAGGCAAAGTGCTAGCTACCCTGATCCCTTCCATTCTATTATCCTGGGTTACTTTCCTGATCTACGGAATCATTGCCAATATTCTGATGTACCCCATGTTTGGAACGTTGATGTTTCCCAATCTGAACTGGATCATACTTGTGGTGTGGGTTGTTCCCGCTTGTAGTCTTATGGTCATTTTATTGAACGTCTTGATCTCGGCCAAGGTCCGTGGGTTCCAGGAAGCGTATCAACTCGGCGGATTAATTGTCCTTCCCCTCATTGCCTTAGTCGCTGGTCAAGCCAGTGGCATGCTGCTGATTGGTCCTTGGATGTTACTCATGATTGGAGCAGTGCTTATGCTGATTAGTGTGGTTCTCCTTCGTTTCGTCACGCTATGGAATAGTCGTCAACAACTGGCGGAAAGTCAGATCTAAATGATGTGGAGTGTAGCGAGGAAATTCAACAGATTTACACTGTCGCTCCGCTATACAGATTGAGAAATAAATATACGCGGGTTATGATGTGGAGATATATGTTATGGGATGATTCTAGAGAGGAATGGAACAACTGTATGGAATCCAAACTACTTCAAAAATTAAAATATGCTTCACAATTGACGGCACAGGAGAAACATATTGTGAACCATATCCTGAACAATCCCGAAGTTGTATTTGATTCTACAGCCCATGAACTGGCTCAGCAGACCTATACAAGCTCATCCACCATTGTTCGCTTATGCAAAAAGCTGGGTACCAAGGGGTACCCAGACTTTCAGCTCAAGCTTGCTCTTGAATATCAACAGATACCTTCCCGGTTGCAGACGCAGGATCATGCAATTGCAGAACAAGGGAACGTGCTGGCTGCCATCGACTCGGTTCCTTACCTGTACCAGCAGGCGCTGGAAGATACACGCCGGATGTTAAACGCTCCTGTTTTGTTACGAATCGCGAACTGGGTCAAAGAATCCGTACGCATTGATGTCTATGGCAGTGATATGAATTATTATCTGGCTCAACAGGCTTGTGCCAAATGGAATGAACTCGGCATATCTGCGATTGCTCACAATAGTCCCAACATGCATTATTTGAACACGATGAACCCCAATAACCTGACGCTGTCTTTTGTTATATCACACACAGGTGAGAACCAATCCATGATTGAAGCTGCCAAAGTGCTGAGCAACAAACAGATGAAAGTCATCGCAGTCACGGGCAACAACCATTCAACCCTGTCCAGACATTGTGATGAAACGTTACTGGCTTACGGATACAATGAACAATTAAGGCTATCCAAAATGTCTTCGATGGTCTCGGTACTCTATCTTTTCGACATGTTATACATGGGCAGCATTAGCGATACGTATTAACGATTAACGTTGGTCCGCTGCAAATACGATCCCGGCATCCTTACGCGCACTCATAAGTACACTCATCACAGACTGGCTGTGTTCGAGCAATTCGTAACACCTTTTGTAATCCCCATTTGCATGGATGTCCCTGAACGCTTCCCACTCATAGTACAGCCAATTGGATTGGCTCTGGGCATTATACGCCGCAGCAGGCTCGTTCCCGATCTGAAGCTTGATCTCCCGGCAACCGTTTGCTCCTCCCACAACCTGAAGATAACCTTTCTCACCCTGAATGAGCACAAAGTTCATACTGTTTGTGTCTTTGGCACCTACACATTCCGCAATAAACTCCGCATATTGGAGAACCACAACACCTGACGTATCAATGCCGTTTGCATGCTGGTTCGCGGTATACGATACGGCATTCGGACTGCCAAACAGATTCATGACCAGATGCAGATTATAAATATTGATATCCATCAGCGCTCCACCAGAGAATTGTGGATTGAATACGTTCGGCGTCTCCCCTGCAAGCAGATCATTGTATTTGCGCGAGTATTGACTGTAGTTACACTGGATGAGTCTGATCGGACCAAGCTTTGGTAGTTGCCCCTGTATGACTTTAATATTGGGCAGATGAATGTTGGAGATGGCTTCAAACAGCAACAGATTCTTTTCTTTTGCAAGTGCAATCAGCGTTTCTGCTTCCTGAAGCGTGGACGTGAACGGTTTTTCGCAGACAACATGTTTGCCATGTTGAAGTGCCTGATAGGCCTGTTCGTAATGCATGCTGTTTGGTGAAGCAATATATACGAGATCTACATTTGTATCTGAAAATAGGGATTCCAGGTCCGTATAGATGGTACTGACCCCATACTTACCCGCAAGCTCCTGTGCTGTCTCTCTCTTCCGGGAGTACATCGCTGTACACGTAACATCATCCAGTTCATTAATCGCAGATAAAATGGCATCCACAATGGACCCTGTACCAATCGTTGCTATATTCATCATATCTTTTCGCTCCTGTCGTTGGATTGTCAGTTGGCCTCTGCTCTGGTTGAGTGTAATGTTATCACGATCATGTCAGGCGGAGAACGCTTTGGGAGGGGAATGGCAGCATCATGCGCAATTCGATTTCAGGTTTGGACAGGTGTGAAATTCAATTTCATCCTCTTCTTTTTTTCATGTTTGAGATCTAACATATCTTCCATAGTTTACCGATATAACATAAGGAATTAACGACATACATATAGAAGAACGAAGGGGACGATGAACGAATGAAAACAAGGCATACATACTTACAACGCACCATCTGTACATTGCTGTTATTTACACTCATTGCAGCAGTGACATTGGGAGGTGGAACCTCAGCCCAGGCAGCTTCACTTAGCCAATCCACAGTGTATTATGAATCCGACGGCGTTTTGTACAAAGTATCCGCGGATGGCAGCAATACAACAGAAGTATTAATTGATTTTCAAGGTGTGGACTTGCACGCGGCAGGCTCTTATCTCTACTACACGCAGACTGCTTCTTCCACAACACTGCTTCGGGTTCCGAATGACGGGTCCAGCGATGCGGCAGAGACATTTGCTACGGATGTACTCAGCTATTATACGGATAACGGATTCATCTATTATCTGGATGCTACAGGTACCATTTATCGCGCGAATGGCAATAGTGACGCTTCAGCTGTCACCAAGATTGCTGACAAGGCTGATACCGACTTCCCATTCCTCCTGGTAACCAAAGGGCGTGCCTACTATAATGCGTTGGTTAATGGAAATACGTGGATTGTGTCCAAAACGTCCAACGGTTCTGGCGCTGTGCAGCGGATTGCCGCAGGTGCAGTAGAAGGACGTTATTTTACAAATCAATCCAAAAACGAACTGCAACTGATGGTAAATACAGACCCCTACGAGGATTTCTATTCTACCAATGCTGTTGTCATGTATAAGGTGAACTACAACACTGGCAAAGCAACTTCGGTTAATCCCAAAGCCAAACTGGATGTGAATGCTGTATATTCCGGTGGTTGGGGAAACAATCTTTACGTGTATAACAAAGGAATCGTTCTCGACAGCAATAAGGATTACAATTATGCCAAAGGCAAAGCGTTTGCGTTAACAACTTCAGCCAAAACACTTCAGCTTCATAACAAAAGCGTTCGTGAAGTAAGTGCCTTAGGTACAGACAAAGTTGTCCTTATCGATGCAGACAAAAAGGCTTATGCCAAAACGGTCTCGGGCAACAAAGTGACCAAGTCTGCCAACCTGAACCTGACAAATGTAACTTATGTGGCGAATCAGTTGACCAATGGTACATCTACGGCTGCATACATCTCTGGCAACAACGGACTCTATTCGGTTAATACAGCTCTCAAGGTAACGAAACTTACCGGGGACGAATGGGATGCATTCCATATCAGAGATGATGTTGCGGGCCTCTTCTACATCAATGCCAAAGATCAATATCGCTTGTATCACGTGCAAACGGGTGGAACAGGGAAAAAAGTAATGAGTGACGTTTTCCTCGACAATATTCTATTGGTGACACCGTACTAACATATATGTTGATTCAGGCGTATAGCCCATACAACGGACATGTCCGTAACAAAAAGGATTACCTTGCAGCCATCATGGCTCCTGGTAGTCCTTTTTTGGTTGTCGAAAACTATTTTTCAAAAACATCTTCCATATGAGAATGATAATTGTTATCATTAAGAAAATAAGACAAAAGGATGGTCCGTATGACTGAACAGTTTCCCTTCATTGCTGAAACCTCATCTCTACCGCTCCTCTCCTCCATGTGCCGTGTGCGTCGTGGGGAGAATTTCCGTGTGCAAGGCAAGACGGTGTCACGGCCCATGCTCTGTCTTATTTTGCAAGGAGACGGTGTTCTGGTCCTGAATGATACAGTCTATACGGCGCAAGCCGGTAGCTTATTCGTACTGAAGCCAGGAACAGCCATTGAGGCCGCTGCACGCTCGAATATGACCGAATGTATATTACTAAGCATGGATACGGTTTGTTTGCAGCAAGTGCGCGGTGAATGGAAAATGACCTCTTCACCCGCCTTCCCGCTGGATTGGCAGACAGGCAGGTTGCTGGTTCGTCATGAGCAGCAGGCTGTATTACGTTTGGAACAACTGTATGAAACCTATCGCGGTCTGCAACCGGATCACTTTATCAGCATACATAGCCAGCTGCATGAACTGTTGCAATTTCTCTCAGAGAACCGGCTGGAAGCCAATCATGAGAAAGTGGACCCTGCCTTGGAACGCAGTATTATGTATATGCGACGTTACATGAGTGAAGGAATCAGCATGGATCAGCTTGCCAAGATTGCTGGACTCACCCCCAGCTCTTATTCACGCAGTTTCAAGAAGGCCAAAGGCATGTCACCGACCGATTACCTGAATCGTTTACGTATAAACGAAGCAAAAAAACAGCTGACAGAGGAATCCTGTGTCCTCAAAGACGTCGCGGTATCTGTCGGGTATGGCAATGAATATTATTTTAGCCGCAAATTCAAACAAACCTTGGGGATTGCTCCCAGCGTATATATGAAAAGAGATCAACTTCGCGTAGCTACGGCATCCATTATGGGATTCCATGAGAACTTGGCCTCGCTTGGACTGCGCCCGGTAGCTGTGCTGGAAGATCAAAGTGTGTTTGACCGAGAATCGGATGAATATGAACAAGAACGCCGATTAACCAGACAATTAGACCAACTTCGGCAGGCGAAGCCAGACTTGATCATCGGTGACTTTTACCACAAGCCTTATTACGATCGCCTGAAAAGTATTGCACCTACCATCATCTTGGAGTCCACTGATGACTGGAAAGAGAACCATATTCGCATCGCCGAACTGGTCGGACGTGAGAAACAAGCGTTACTGAATTTCAAAGAACTTGCGTTTCGCAAGCTTGAAGCAAGCCTGAACCTGCAACCCTATTTCGGACAAAACAGGTTGGCTCTGATGGAGGTTACGAATCAGTTCATTCGCTTACAAGGGACTGGCGAGCATCCATTAAATCACTTGTTGTATGCTGAATTGGGACTTCAGCCCGCTGAGCTTGTATCTCCCGAAAGCTCCAGAAATGAGTATGTTGCGGATAGTATCCCGGTGCTGGACACAGATTACCTGTTGATCCATCGTGCTTCGCTTCAGCCTGCCAATGAAAAGCTGTTCCGACGCATGAAACAAACGGCTTCATGGAATCGATCCCCTGCTGTATTGTATGGTAACGTTCACGATATTTCGAACTGGCAACGGTTATGCTGGACCCCGGCTGGCCGGTTGCAGATTCTGAACGAACTGAAACAGATTGCTCAGCAATCTGTAGTCTTTCCTCAGGCAGGTCTGATCGGACATTAGATGTGAACATAGGTTGATACGATGGGCAAGATTATCTTTTACATCGTGTTCCTTCATTATAAATCAGTAAGATATTGCACAGACCAAAGGGCCCTCTCCTATAACGGAAAGGGCCCTTTGCATGTAATTATGAATGTTCCTTAATCTCTTCCTTCGGAACCAACTTGTATATCTCTTCATCTTCCATGGTATCAATTAACCGATCCAACCATTTGTAATATGCTTCCGCTTGCAAAACTTTGTGTTTGTCTTCCATCAGGATGTGGATAAGTTCAGCATCCGCCTCTTCATCCAGATCTTCGACTAATCGATTCAGTTCATCAATTGATTTGCGTAGAACCTGAAGGTTACTCTCCACGGCTTTTCTCCACTTAATTGCAAAATAATCCGTAAACGTCTGATGCCAGTCATATTCGACTTCATATAGGTCTTTTCTGGAGCCCTTGCTCCACACTTTATTTACCATTTTCAAATCCAGCAGTGTTCGTACACCTGTACTCATACTCGTTTTGCTCATTTCCATTTCCCGTCCCATATCGTCAAGGGTCATTGGTTTGTCTGCAAAAAATAGCAATCCATATAAGTGTCCCGTTGACAGCGTAACGCCGTAAAGATCCATATTACGTCCAATAGCTTCAATGACGCGTTTACGAATCTTCAGCACGGTTGCCTGCTGTTCCTCTTGTAAATGGTCCAAGCCCATGCTTGCAACCTCCATTCTGAACATTCCACAGTCTTTGGCGAAATCATTGCAACACTTTAAAAGTCCTGCTTACATGGGAAAGCTCTCGGCCGGACATCATATATGCCAGAGGGCTTTCATTCACCCAATGTATGAAAATGGGAACTTTACCAGGCTACAATTGCCTATGACTATCTTTTAACCAAAAAATTCAGCTTCAATTCAGCTCATTTTCTATTGTAGGAAAAGCAATGTCAAATGTAAAGCTGCCTTATTAGCCAGAATAAGGAGAATGACGGAGTATTTGGACGAAAAACTTTGTACAGTTTTTACTGTACAAACATTATGTACTGTTTATTCGGTTGATATACTGGTTAAGTATTGTTAGTATTAAACTCGTTACCCAGAAAGACGGGAAGCGAAGCAACAACTACCGGATTTCGTGGCTGGGCGCATAAGTGTATGGGCTTATGGATGCTGAAAGCCGTTCGAAGTGCACAACACATCAGAAGGGGTGAAAACATGACCATACTTGAAGTGAAAAACGTAAGTAAATTGTTTGGACCCCAAACCGAGCAAGGTCTGCAATTACTGGAGCAAGGTTGGGGTAAAGAAAAGTTGGCCAAAGAAAAACAGATAACGGTTGGTGTCAACCGGGTCAACATGGACATTAAGGAAGGCGAGATTTTCGTTATTATGGGACTGTCCGGGAGTGGTAAATCCACACTGGTTCGGATGTTCAATCGTCTGATTGAACCAACATCCGGAGAAATTCTGGTCCATGGTAAGGATCTACGCAAGATGAACAAAGAACAATTGCGCGAAGTGCGCCGGAAAACGATTAGCATGGTCTTCCAGAAGTTTGCGTTATTCCCGCACCGTACCGTTCTTGATAATGTGGAGTATGGATTGGAAATACAAAAAGTAGATAAGGAAGTACGCCGGGAGAAGGCAAAAACCTCACTTGAGCTGGTTGGCCTTAAGGGCTGGGAAGACAAAATGCCAGATGAACTCAGTGGCGGGATGCAGCAACGTGTCGGCTTGGCGCGTGCACTTGCCAATGACCCGGAAGTACTACTGATGGATGAAGCTTTCAGTGCACTTGATCCATTGATTCGTCGTGATATGCAGGATGAGTTGATCGAGCTTCAGGATAAAATGAAAAAGACGATTATTTTCATTACCCATGACTTGGACGAAGCGCTGCGCATCGGCGATCGTATTGCCCTCATGAAAGACGGCGCAGTTGTGCAGATCGGTACACCGGAAGAAATCATGATTCAACCGGCCAACTCATATGTGGCCCGCTTCGTCGAAGACGTGGATCTGTCCAAGGTCCTTACAGCATCTCACGTAATGCGTCGCCCTGAAACAATCACGCTTGACCGCGGACCTCGTGTTGCCCTCGAATTAATGCGCGAAAGTGGCGTTTCCAACCTGTTTGTCATTGACCGTTCGAAGAAGCTGCTTGGTGTCATTACAGCAGAAGACGCTTCTCGTGCGATGCGTGAAAACAAAGTATTAAAAGACATTCTGATCACGGACGGGCCTACTGTGTCGCCTGAGACCCTGATTCATGAATTGTTCGAAATTGTAAGTTCAGCCCATGTGCCTCTCGCTGTTGTTGGTGAGAATGGCCGTCTGCAAGGTGTTATCGTCCGCGGTGCCCTGCTGGGTGCACTTAGCGGTGAAGTTGCAGTAAAGGAGGAACTTGTGAATGATTCCCAAAATACCACTAGCGTCGTGGATTGAATCCATAGTTGACTGGATGAGCTCCTCGCTCTCCGGATTGTTTAATGTAATTTCCACCGTTATTCAAGCGGTTGTCGGATATTTCTCCGGGCTGTTCTTGCTGCCCCATCCACTCCTGTTCATTGCCATATTGGGTGTTCTTGCGTTCCTCGTAGGACGACTCCCACTGACACTATTTACGGTTATCGGGTTCTTGCTCGTAGATAACTTGGGATACTGGTCCCAATCGATGGACACACTCGGTCTGGTTATCACTTCAGGATTGGTTTCGATCCTGCTTGGTGTACCTGTCGGAATCTGGCTCGCATACAGTAAAACTGCGGCGCGGATCATTACACCGCTGCTTGACTTCATGCAGACGATGCCTGCATTTGTCTACTTGCTGCCTGCGGTTACATTCTTTAGTCTAGGTGTCGTTCCAGGTGTTATCGCGTCTGTTATATTTGCGATTCCGCCAACGATTCGTCTGACTCACCTGGGTATCAGACAGGTATCTGGCGAATTGGTTGAAGCAGCTGATGCATTCGGCTCAACTTCCATGCAAAAGTTGTTCAAAGTACAACTTCCACTCGCTTTGCCTACCGTGATGTCCGGTATTAATCAGACCATCATGCTGTCACTGTCCATGGTTGTTATTGCATCCATGATTGGTGCACAAGGTATTGGTGCGGAAGTCTATCGTGCCGTAACACAACTGCAAATCGGTAAAGGTTTTGAAGCCGGTCTGGCCGTTGTTGTACTCGCGATTGTTCTGGACCGTTTTACACAAAATGTTTTTATGCCAGGTCGCAAAAAGAACTCAAGCATTACATCAAAGCAAAAAGCATGGATCACTGCTGCGGCAACATTCCTTGTGCTTGTAGCTGGTTTCTCACAATACTTCGTTGGTGGCACAACTTCCGCTGGTGGCAACAATTCAGCAGCCAATGCTGTAGGTCAAGAAGTGAACTATCAGATTATTGGTATCGATCCAGGGGCTGGTATCATGAAGTCCGCTGCAAAAGCGATCGAAGACTATAAATTGACTGACTGGACTCTGATTGAAGGCTCTGGTGCAGCCATGACGGCCACGCTGGACAAAGCGATCAAAAATGAAGATCCAATCATTATTACAGGTTGGACTCCACACTGGATGTTCAACAAATATGATCTAAAATATCTGGAAGACCCTGAGAAATCTTTCGGTGATGCTGAAGAAATTCATACCATCGCCCGTAAAGGTCTGAAAGAAGATCACCCTGTTGCGTTTGAATTCCTGTCCCGTTTCCAATGGACCTCGGATGAAATGGGTGAAATGATGACTGCTATCCAGGGTGGCACATCCGCAGAAGAAGCAGCTAAAGCTTATGCTGAGAAACATGCCGATCAGATTGCTGAGTGGACCAAAGGTCTGACTCCAGTGAACGGTGATGCATTCAAACTAAGCTATGTGGCTTGGGATTCCGAAATCGCAAGTACGAACTTGCTGAAATATGTGATGGAAAACGAATTGGGTTATAAAGTTAACGCTCTGCAAGTCGAAGCCGGACCAATGTGGACGGGTGTTGCCTCAGGCGACGTAGATGCCTCTCCAGCAGCTTGGCTGCCATTGACACACGCTGACTACTGGGAACGTTACAAAGACCAGGTAGACGATCTGGGGGCCAATATGACAGGTGTACGTACAGGACTCGTGGTTCCTAGTTACATGACTGAAGTCAATTCGATTGCAGATCTGGAGACAGGTGCCGCTTCTTCCACTCCATCGGCAAGTGCTAATGTGGGCGAAGAGGTTAATCACCAGATTGTTGGTATTGATCCAGGTGCAGGTCTGATGAAGGCCACTGCAAACGCCATTAAGCATTATGATTTGTCTAACTGGAATCTGATTGAAGGCTCTGGAGCCGCGATGACTGCATCGCTGGACAAAGCTTATAAAAATGAAGAACCAATCATCGTTACGGGTTGGACTCCACACTGGATGTTCAATCAGTATGATCTGAAGTATCTGGACGACCCCGACTTGATTTTCGGCGATGCAGAGGAAGTTCACACGGTTGGACGTAAGGGAATCAAAGAAGATCATCCCGTTGCCTATGAGTTCTTCTCTCGTTTTAATTGGACTGCGGATCAAATGAGTGAAATCATGGTAGACATTCAAAAGGGCGTTTCGCCTGAAGAAGCTGCCAAGACTTATGCAGAAAAACATCCGGACCAAATTGAAGAGTGGACCAAAGGGTTAACCCCTGTTAAAGGTGACAATTTGCGTCTCGGTTATGTTGCATGGGACTCTGAAATTGCGAGTACCAACCTGATGAAGTATGTGCTGGAGACAGATCTCGGTTACACCGTCAAAGCACTACAAGTTGAAGCTGGACCCATGTGGGCAGGCTTGGCAGCAGGTGATATCGATGCTTCTCCAGCCGTATGGCTCCCGCTTACACATGGAGACTACTGGAAAACATATGGAGACAAGATCGAAGATATCGCTGTCAGTATGACTGGAGTCAAGCAGGGTCTGGTTGTTCCAACGTATATGGATATCAACTCTGTAGAAGACTTAAAAGATAATTAAACCAGATTGAGATGGATAAACCTGAATTTGGTAAAAAGACCACCGAAATTTTTCGGTGGTCTTTTTGTTTTGACTATGATTTTTTCAGGCATGCTATTTGATTTGATATTCTATCCTGGCCATACTGCATACTGCTAATTTACGCTTTCACACGCTTTTTCCATTTGACTCTTCTCACATATCCTCTTACTTCGCCTTCGCTCATGAACATCGTATGTAGATGATACTTGGTGAGTTCGTTTATTTCCAATATCTATCCGATCAGTAACAGTAGTACACCAATGACAATCATGACAACACCGAGAATACCATATACCACTCTTGCGCCCTGTCTTCCAATAGTCTTCACAAAAATCCCTGCTCTGAAACTCTTCATAAACCAATCCCAATTGTTGATACCACCGAGCAAACTAAAAATTCCTGCCGCTATGGCAAATAGCGCGATTAAAACGGGTTGTTCTTGCATGTCGTCAACACTCCTTCAATATAATCCTGTCTACTATACCTTCGCTTGGTGAAAATTAACAGGCATTAATTGGGCGTATCTCAAAACTCGCTGAAGTGCATCTTTCACCGCCTTTTCGCCCCCTGCTGCGTCACTTTCACTTGACGTGCCCCGGCACGCCTGCAGAAAACTTCCTTGCTTTGAACGAAAATTCGGCAAAATCTACTTCCTTCGGAGTTTTCAGACACGTCCTAGTAAAAAAAACAGCTTGCAGATGGAATTCTGCAAGCTGTTCTAAACCGTTGGTATCTTGCGTTTTATTGCTTTTGTAACTCGCTTGCCGCCAATAACAAGGTTACCACTTCAGCACGTGTTGCTTCAGCGAGGGGATTAAACCTATTTTTGCCGGTTCCCTTTACCAGTCCTGCATCATATGCAGCAGCGATATATGGAACAGCCCATGCAGGTACTTTATCTGCATCCGCAAAACTCAGTGTCGGATTCGACTGTACCGGGAGGCCGAGTGCTCTGACGAGCATAACTGTCATCTCTACCCGCGATACTTTGCCCGATGAACGGAACGTATCATCCGTATACCCACTAATGATCCCTTGATCCACTGCCTGTGCAATAAAGGATTGTGGCCATGCAGGTATTCCAGCAGCATCCTTAAAGGTCAATGCTTTGTTGCTGGCTGGAAGTTCAAATGCTCTTCCCAACATAACAATGAATTCGGCACGTGTGGCTGGTGCATTCGGACGGAAATTACCATCCTGATATCCGTTCACAATTCCCCGGGAAATGGCCTGTCCAATGGCAGCAGCTGCCCAGTGATTTCCGATGTCCTTCAGGTCTACGACCGGAGTAGTTGGATTAGGATTTCCTCCATTACCCGGAACGGTTGGCGTAGTTGGGTTTGTAGGATTGGTTGGTGTAGTCGGTGTGGTTGGAGTTACAGTCGGAGTAGGTGTTGTAGATCCTCCACCACTGTTACCACTGCCCGGATTACTTCCATTATTCCCGCCACCATTACCAGGATTGCTTCCATTTCCGTCCCCAGGGAGTGGCGTGCCTTTTAGATCGGTACTGCGTCCTTCTGTCTTTTGATCAACTGTACCTACACGGTCCAGATGTTCATGGAAGACTTCATAATCGACCAGATTTAATTCGTAGAATCGATTATCATCTTTTGCCGTTCTCATAGCACGATAGAAGTCTCCACCGTTAGCCATGAATGAATTGGTAGCGACGATATAGTATCCGTTCGGATCAATATCCGTGTATGTTCCATCTGCATTCTTAATCTGAACTTTGACCACACGTTGACCCACTTGGGTCACGGTATTGGTCGTTGCATCAATTTTCTCGCCTGGTTTCGTGGAATCGTAGTAGAAACGCATACCCGCTACTTGCGGAAAACGTCCTTCTCCCGTTTCCACACCACTAACACCATTTTCCAGTGCGGCTGTAATTTCCTTGCCTGTCATTTTCAACGCAGACAGGTTATTACCGAATGGCATCACAGTCAGGAGATTGCCCAGCGTAATATGACCTGTCTGGAATGAAGCGCGAATGCCACCGCCGTTCTGGATCGCCACGTATCCTTTGACGTCGTTTTCCTGCACAATGGATTTCACTTTCTCCAGCATACCGTCTGTCATCAGGTTTCCTAAATTGGTTTCCTGTTTCCGCACAGCGCCACGTTCTCCATCCAGGAAGACATTTGTTTTACCTATAACCGTTTTCTTGAATTGTTCCAGCTGAGGCGCATATTCCTGCAACTTGTTTGCAGCTTCCACATCATCAGCATAGATGAATTGGTTGGCAGCATCTTTCGCATCCAGACTTAGCAATTTGCCGTTCCACTTCTTCAAAATACCTGCTTCATCAAACGTAACATCCAATTGACCAAGAGAGACATCATACTCCCCAGTTTGCACAACCAATGTCGGCTCATCCTGGCTGCCTACAACAATCGGTTCCTTCAGAATGGTGTGTGAATGACCACCTACCACAATATCGATCCCTTCTACAGCTTCAGCCAATTTCAGATCCTCTGAGTAGCCAAGGTGAGTCAAAGCAATGATTTTATTGATACCTTCATTTTGCAGCATCTGTACAGTTGCTTGTGCACTTGCCTTGTAATCCGCAAACTTCAAGTCATCTCCTGGTGAAGAAAGAGATACCGTGTCCGGTGTCGTCAGTCCGAAAATACCGACTCGCTCACCCTTCACTTCCGTAATAATCGCCGGATAGATTTCGGCTTTATCAGCCGGGTTACCGATGCTATTGTTGTACAAACCGCTCAAACTCGCATCCTTTGAATAATCAATATTAGCACTCACAAACGGGAACTCTGCTTTCTCAATAAATGCTTTCAGTACGCTTGGACCTTTATCAAACTCATGGTTACCAAAAGTCATGGCATCATATCCAATCATGTTCATGAACTCCAGATCAGCCAGACCGTTAAACAGATTGAAGTACAATGTGCCTGAGAAAACGTCCCCTGCATCCAGCACCAAAGTGTTATCATTGCGAGCTTCCTTAATTGCCGTTACTCGGCGCGGGATGTTATCCAGATGCGCATGCGTATCATTCGTGTGAAGAACGCGCAGGTTGAAGTCCCCTTCTTCCACTGGATCTCCAATACTTAATTGTGCGAGTAGTGGATCATGGTCGCTCACCCGTCCATCCGCTGTCTCAAAATCGGCATTCACATGTACCACTTCGATGGTTGCTGTCTCAGTTAGATTTTTACTCACCAGAATGTGATCCAGTGTCTGAGAGTTTCCATCATAGATGTAGGAATACCGTTGATTCTCTGGTAGTTCGTTTACCAGATTGTCCAGTTCATTACCTTCAACAATGTTCAAGGTATTTGAGAATTGGAAGTCATTGAAATCACCGAGTACAGCGACATTTACCTCAGGGTCTTTGTTCAGTAACTCTTTCACAAACCCATTTACCAATGCAGCTTGCTTCGCACGTTGAACTTCACTGCTTCGAGTTGCAGGCTGTATACTTCCAAAAGGTTTCAGGTCCCCACCTTTGGAATTGAAGTGATTGGCAATCACCACTACACGTTCACCATTGAATTCGAATTCCGCTGCGAGCGGTTTGCGAGAGCTGGCGAATGCCTCGTCCTCCGGTGCAATACGACCCGGATTATTGGAGAGACTGCCGTCAGCTTTGACTGTGATCGCTGTCGTAGCATTTCCTTTTCCGATACCATTAGCCAACGATATACGGTTCGGCTGATAAAGGAACCCTACACGAATATTGGCACCAGGTGCCCCGCCATCCTTGTTATTTTCCGGAGAAATCTCACTATATCGATATGTTGGTCCGTTGTTCGTTTTGATTGCATCAATTAGCGTCTGAAAACTCTCATTGGACGCTGTTGTGCCCGTGTCAGCATCGCCATCGTTATCCTGAACTTCCATGATGCCAATGATGTCTGGCGTGTTCAGATTATCCACGATGATTTTACCGATTTTATTGGCTCGTGTTGAATCTTTTTTGCTGAAGTTCTCCACATTAAACGTAGCAATGGTCAGTTTATCTGCCGCTTGTTCAATGGAAGTAGTCGCTTGTTTCGTTTCTCCCGGGATAACTGCTGGTAAATTCCCTTCAGGACTCACCTTGAAATTGCCGCTAGAGTATGTCATTACTCCGATTACATTCCCATCCAACTTATCGCCTGTTTTTACTGCTTTGGAAGGTTTCTTGCCGATAAATAGACGCTGCGGATTGAGATCACTCTCATTCATATCTTTCTTGTTATCGGTCAGAATAACACCACCGTTAGGTGTGCGAAGTGAATTATTCTCACCATTATCCACAACAACGGCCAGACCCGGTTGACTGGAGTAAGGACCTATAATTTCAGGCTTTTCCAGTTCAACACGCATGCCTTCCAGACTTTCATAGAAATCTATAGCATCCGTCTCGGGATTAAATTCTACAAAAGAGTCCGAGTCAATGACTGTTGGAATGATTCGTCCATTGACACCCAACTTCACAGGTACAGGTAGATCGACTTTTTCTAACACTCTTACAATGGTACTCGCCGTAATTTGCGTGGTGGTTAATTCGTTAACCGCCCCATATTCCGTAACTTTGCCGGATACCTTCACCTGGTTGCCGACGATAACTCCATGACTCGGTTTATAAACCTGAATGGCTTCGGATTTCCGATGATCACCGTCCATCTCATCCGGAAGCTCTTGCATGTAAAAACTGCTTGTACTGACGGAGGTAACTATACCTTCGATATCCTTAACATCGTATCCGTTAAAAACAGAGGTATGTCCTGCGCCCTGAATATCATGGATACGCACGTTTTCTTTATCAGGAAGTACTTGATACGTAAAGGTGTACACTGCACTGGATTGTCCATTAAGAATGGCAACGGCTTTGATTACGATGTCTTGATCAATCACTATTGGACTACTATACACGGTGGAAGAAGAAGTAGGCTCTGTATTGTCCGTTGTGTAATGTACAATTGCATCCTTGGCTGGAGAGGTTAATGTGACTTCATTGTTTCGGGGAATCCCGCCAGATGGAACACTTGCCATCACAGACAGGCTATTTTCTACAACATCTGCGGCTGTTCTAGGCAAAAGCTCTAATCCGTAATTACTGTTGAAGGTCAGAACACCTTGCACATATTCGTAGGTTTTGCCGACAGTTAGCGCGGTAGGAGAGTTTTTGGCGTAAATCGTCATCTCAGCACCATGGCTATCCGTAGCGTAAAACGTCGAACTACTGCCCCGTGTTACCTGAATATCTCTTACTTCGACAAACATTCCCTCATACTTTTCGCCAGGACCTTTGTTACTTTGGTCTGCTGGTCTGACAAAGTCTGTGGACACCATATTTTTGGGTCCGGGGAGTGTTACATTTTGCTCAGTGACCTTCATGTATCCTTCGGTAAAACCTGACTTATCCTTCTCAATCTGGACGAGTCCGCTGTAGTGAGTAATTGGACCATACACTTCAATGCGATCCCCCACGTCAACTTGATTTTTCGCTCGGACTACAATGCCAGCCTCTTCGTCTTGGATATAATAATTCGTGAATTCTCCGGAGAGTTCACTGTACGTTACGACACCTGAAACGGCTACATTTGTATTTGGCGCAAGTACTCGTGCATCAGCAATGGATATGATTAAAGTCCCTTCTGCTTCCTGCACTTCTGCATTATCCGTCTCAGCTGGTTCCTCACTTTTAGTTTCATCCATATCATCATCTTCGTTATTCGGTGACTCTAGGTCTGACGATTCTTCAGTTGGGACAGCATCCGGTATGGATGTCTCCTGATCACTTGTTTGCGGCTCTTCCGTTACTAAACTTTCCTCATCAGCATATGCGGTACGACTTAATCCACCGATTGGTGCCGCACCTGTAACGACAAGAACGAAAACCAGAAACCCTTGTGCCCAACGTTTCACTTGCTTGTTGTTCATTCGTCCTACCCCCATGTTTTCAACTTGGCAATCATTTGTTCATCCAGCATGTACATTAGTTCAAATATAAGATAACTGAATAACAGACTCGTGTAAACAATAATTCTTATCTATGAAAGAAAAAAGAACACTTATATCACATCCCCTAAGCAAATCTCTATAATAATGAATAAATAGTACTAACTTTTAACTAAAACACGTTATTAAGCCTATTAAAGTTATATAAGTGTTAGATATACGATTATTTAACGTCAATTAAATTAACATTCACAATGAATATATATACGAATTCGACATTTAGTGACAGTACTCATTTCTTTAAACCCACTAAAAACTGAGTCTTGAGACATGCATTTTCACATGATAAAACGATATGTACGGATCAATTTAGATCACCACATTAACTGAGTATAAAAGAGAACTATTAAGCGCAAAATCAGTATGAGTTAATAGAATGTTAAAAAAAACCACAAGAACATCTCCAATTACTCTCAGAGACTTTCTTGTGGGATAATATAAAATATGAAAAATGATACTAATTTCACTTTTTCGAAATGTTACAGACGGTTTTCAATACACTTCTGTGTCTGGTGTCAAAGTAATATTACTTCCATAGGGTTCAATTAATCCTTGTTGCTCCAAGTACTGGTCAACGTATCGATCTGCATTCAGTGAAGTTGACCCGATCCAGTCTGAATATGTTTTTCCAAACATTTTATATAGTATGTCACTAGTATATTCATTACTTAATTCCCCAAAAACAGTATACAACTGTTTTACCGTATTTGTGTGTTTTTTCCCCTCTAAATCGGTCCATGTTACTTTTTTATTCAGATCTACCTTCCTTATATCCTTAGTATATATTTGTACATTTGACCCATTGATTTTGAAGTACACACGGATGCTTTTTTCGTAAGGATGACCCTTGAGAATGCTCCACCCTTTCATATCTCCAGTAGCTGGCACAGCATAAAGTTTCCCTTTTGTTGGAGTTGTTCCTGTTACACTGTTTTGTTTTTGAGGTTGTTCAATATTAATAGTCATTTTACCTTTACCAATGGATACTTGCATCTGCTTAGCTTTAGAGTTATAAGTCACAGTTCCACCCAGAGCATCTGAGAGAACAGAAGCAGGAAACAAAGTTACGCCATTTTGAACAAGCAGCGGGGACTTGAGAGTTAATGGCTCTCCATTTAACGTTGCTTTTGTTCCCGTTTTCGGGAGAGTTAGTTTCGTAGAACCAACTTTAATCTCGAAGGCGTCCTGTTGAGCAATGTAACTAACACTCCCTCCCAGTGCCTTGAATACCTCTTTCATCGGAACAAGAGTCACACCATTTTTTATGTATCCTCCATCAATTGCTTCATCCAAGCTACCTGAAATAGTAACTGATCTTTCAACATTTTCGACTTTAACAGTAATTGTTGAAGAACCTACACCTATTACCTTTACCATCCCAGTGCTCAGCACTTGAAGTATATGAGGTTCACTGATCGTATAATCTGTTTTTGTAAGACCTGTATTTCTTCTGTAGTATGGATCGTTATCGCTATGTATTGAATTTTCGTCATCATACACAACAACTATATTAAGATTAATCTTACCACCGACCGAAACTGTAGTATTAGGGATGAGTTCAATATCTTTAACTTTAAGTTCCTCCGCATAAACACTTGAAACAAACAACAACATAAATGCCATCATTAGAACCGTTACTCTTTTCATTCACTTGTACTCCTTCTTATTTTTATTATGTCTATTTCTCTCCATGATTCTATTTATTGGGATACCTTTTTGGCTTCCTACTTCTATTTTCGGAATCATTAACAAAAAATGTTAGTCTTTCTTTTTAGTAAAATAAAAAAATTGAATGCAGCTTAATCACTGCATTCAACACTGATATGAATTAAATTATTTCTTCACCGTACTATTATATTGCGCAATCTTGTCTGTAATTTGTTTAGCTGCTGTATCCAATGCTTCCTGTGGTGTACCTTGTCCATTCAGGACGGTTTCAATCGCTCCTTCGACAAGTTGTCTCGCTTCCGGGAATACACCCATTAATGCCCCGGATGTTGCTGTCGAATCCGCAGAAGCGTGCAATTGATCGACTGCTGTCTGGAATTGCGGGTACTTCGCCATATTATCCTTTAATACTTGCTCATTGTAGGCTGCTGTCGTAATAGGGAAGTATCCTGTCGCAACACTCCAGTTCGCTTGTACCTCTGGTGTAGCCAAGTACTTGATGAACTCCCATGCCGCTTGCTGTTGTGCTTCGGATTTGTTGTTCATGATGTACAAGCTTGCTCCACCCACCACAACGCCGCCTTCTTTGGCATCCGCTGGACGAGGCAGGAAGCCTGTTCCCAGTTCAAACTTGCCACCTGAACCTTCTACGATTTTACGCAGGCCAGCCGTAGAATCCAGGGTCATACCGATTTGCTGAGCGGTAAATGCTGCTGTTGTATCGTCTGTGCTACGTCCCAGATTGGAGAGGGTTTTCTCGTCAATCATCTTTTTCCACCACGTTAATGTCTTCACTCCAGCTTCGGAGTTCAGCAGAGACTCTGTTGCTGCCTCAGTTCTTCCGTTTCCATTGTTTACATAATCTGCATTCTGGTTCGCAAAGAATTGTTCCATGAACCAGCCGTAGATCGCCATGGATGCACCTGGCTTACCGTCTTTCGCCAATGCTTTTGCCGCTTGCTCAAACTCTTCATACGTCTTTGGCGGGTTCTCCGGGTCCAGACCTGCAGCTTTGAACATATCCTTGTTGTAGTACAGGATCGGGTTCGATGTGTTAAACGGCATCGCGTTCAATTTGCCATCGATGGTGTAATATCTTATGATGTTTGGCTCCAGTTGGGACAGGTCAAACTGATCCTTGTCGATGAACTGTTGTACTGGCGTAATCATGCCCGAATCAATCATGAACTTGCTACCGATCTCGTAGACCTGGATAATGTCTGGACCGCTGTCTGAGCCCATGGATGCTTTGAGTTTGTTCAAGCTCTCATCGTACTTCCCTTGATAGATGGGTTTCACCTGAATGTCGGGGTGGCTAGCGTTAAAGTCGGAAGCGAGTTGGTTAATGGCTTTCTCCCCAGCGCCAGACATGGAATGCCACCACGTCAATTGTGTTGTTTCAGCTGCGGCCGCTTCTGCTGGTGCTCCACTTGCCGGACTGCTTGTTTCAGCTTT
This sequence comes from Paenibacillus sp. SRL342, assembly GCF_984798905.1. Lineage (NCBI taxonomy): Bacteria > Bacillati > Bacillota > Bacilli > Caryophanales > Paenibacillaceae > Paenibacillus > Paenibacillus sp. SRL342. Next base: position 1,548,813 of record NZ_OZ481790.1, on the reverse strand, counting down.
TGTTCCGCAAGCTGAAATGACCAACATGAGTGCAGCCAGCATTAATGCAAATGTACCTCTTTTTTTCAACCGAAATCTGTTCATAATCGCTCTCCTTTTATATGGCTCGCTTCAGAATAAATCTGGAGATTGACACGGCGTGGCCGTTACGGTTACGAATCGTTCTTCTGATTGCTGTTATCCCCGGATTTTTTTATATCCCCTTTTAGAGGGGAAAATCCGTGTATAAAGGCAAACGCTTTGCTTCTTCAGAATCGATTTCGTCCCCTCCACTACTACCGTGGTTTCTCTCTTAAGATCTTATTTCAAGACACGAGCCTTGTTTATTCGCTCCTGATAACCAAACCGTAGACCTTGTACGAAGATACAATGTTTAATCCAAAACCTTTAAAACTTCCACTTCCACTTCAATTTCAATTTAATAGTTGGAAACCTTACCCCTCTCACCCCTTCAGCGCGCCTGCGGCCATTCCGCGGACAAGCTGTTTCAACCCGAAGATCAATAACAGTAAGGATGGTAGAATGACCATGGCTGTTCCGGCAAATACCAGATTCCACGCTGTGGATTCCTGGAACTCCAGCATCGAGATTCCGATCTGTGCGGTTCTCATTTCCGGTGTGTTTGTCACCAGCAGCGGCCAGAGATACGAATTGTACATGCTAAGGAATGAATAGATTGCCAGTGTTCCAAGTGCCGGACGGGACAAAGGCAAGACATGCGATATGAAATAGCGAATATGACCACAACCGTCGATCCTCGCCGCCTCGAACAATTCCTTGGGTAGCTGCATGAAGAACTGTCTTAGCAGGAATGTACCAAACGCCGTTGCCAGAAACGGCACGGTAAGCCCCTGGTAACTATCCAGCCAGCCCCAGCTGCGAACTGTCAGATAGTTGGGGATCATCGTCACTTCCCATGGAATCATCATGGTTGCGACAAACATGCTGAAGATGACGTTTTTGCCTTTGAACTGCATTTTCGCAAAAGCATAGGCTGCCATACTCGCTGTAATCAATTGACCAAGCGTCGTTAGGCCAGCGACAAGGAAGGTATTGCCGATAAATCGGCCGATCGGAACGATATCAAATACTTCGCTAAAGTTGGACAAAACGATGGAATTTGGAATGATATGCGGCGGATAAGCGCTCGCATCTTCCGGCGTCATGACGGCCATGAAAAAGGTGTACATCACCGGATACAGTACAAGTGCTGCACAGATCGTCAGTAATACATACAACAGCGTTTTGGTCCATGTCGCACTCATTGGTAATGCACTTTCCTTTCTACCCATTTGAATTGGATCAGGGTCAGCAGCATAATTACCACGAACAGGATCAGGGCTTGTGCACTACCTGTACCAAAGCGGAAATTAACGAAGGCTTCCTGATAGATGGAATAGACAAAAACATTCGTACTGTCCATTGGGCCACCCCGGGTTAGAATGTTGATCTGACCGAACGATTGAAAAGCGCCAATGATCGATACGACCGTAACAAAAAATAATGTTGGTGACAGGAGCGGCATTGAGATTTTGCGAAAAGTAAGTACTGGACCTGCGCCGTCAATCTTGGCACTTTCATAGATCTCATCCGGGATGCCCGCCAAACCACTGGATAGAATAATGTAGTTGAACCCAAGATTCATCCAGATTGTCATGATGGAGATCGAGATTAACGCCCAATCCGGGCTGGTAAGCCAAGGAATTGGATCAATACCTACTTTGCCAAGCAGATAATTCAGCATGCCCAGGGTCGGATGGAATAGAAACTTCCAGATCACCGCTGACGAACCGACGGATAACACCACGGGCAGAGAAAATACAAATTGGAACACACGCATTCCCTTGAACCGGTTGTGAGTCAGTGCAGCCAAAATCAGAGCAGCCAACATACCCGTAGGCACTGTAAATAGCACAAATAGTAACGTCACTTTCATCCCTTGCATAAACAGTCCTGATTGGAACACGGCCTTGAAATTATACAGTCCTACATAAGCCGCAATCTGCCCCGTCGGATCTGTGGAATGCAGACTGAGATAAACAGACTTAAACATCGGGTAAAACAGAAACACTGCAAACAAAAGCAGCGATGGTGCCAGGAAACCATAGGCCAGCATATTCTCCCGCATTCGCTGCACACGCAGCGAGGCTGTACGACGCTCACTCGTACCGGATACGCGCCGTTTGGCGGCGGCGGGCAAGCTGATCCGGTTATCAAGCTCACTCATCGGATTTTCTTCCCCCTTGATTCACGCATTCAGTGTGTGTGAAATGTTACATCAACTTCAGCACCACGTTATCTAGTGTAAGAGTCGAATGTCACAACAAAATCTTTTCTGAATCAACGTAACGTTAATCATAGACAAGGGGCTTTACGCAAATGTGTATCCATTCGAAAGCGGTATCCAGACCGGATTTCATGACAAAAAACCGCAAGAACTCCCCTGTTTGGAGATGTCCCTGCGGTTTGATGTGTAAATGGAATATGAACGTTTGTCTATTAATAAAAGCGACTCATTTTACAATAATCTGTAAATCTTCCAACCCCGGTGAAGCGATTAACCGTTCGAGTTAACGATTAAGATGATATGGCACCGTGGTGACAATCACGTCTTTGTAATTGATCAGATAGGCCCGGATCATGAAGCTGGTCTGGTTGTGCAGTACATTTTGCCACCAGTGCTTGGTGATGAATTGTGGAATTAGAATGGTGATGTGATCGGTCTCGGCCGTTTTCCACTCTACGGTATCAATGAATTTCTTGAGCGGCCCCATAATGCTACGATACCTCGATTTGATCACGACCAGACGAACACCTGGATTCCACTCTTCCCACTTCTGCTCCATCTTGCGTATGGCCTCATCATCGAAGCCAATGTAGAGTGCGACCACGTGATCCGACATCGTCTGGGCGTAACTGATCGTATTCATGACAACCCGGGTAATGCCCGCAACAGGAATGACTATCGTATTGCCTTTCTTGGCTGGCTTATCGACCTGAATATCAATCCGCAGCTCATCTGCGATGTTGCAATAATGACGGTGAATACGCATGAACACATAAACAACGAGTGGCAAAAAGATAAAGATGACCCATGTCTGCGTGAACTTGGTGAAAATAAAGATCAGGGTAATCGATAATGTAGTCAGCATACCGACAGTATTGACCAGCAACTTCATCTGCCAGCCAGACGGCTTCACTTTGATCCAGCGAATCATCATACCGAGCTGTGACAGGGTAAATGGAATGAACACCCCTACCGCATAGAGCGGAATCAGGCTTTCCGTATTTCCTTTGAACCCAACCACCAGAAGCGCAGACATCACACTGAGAAAAATAATACCATTCGAGAAGCCAAGCCGGTCTCCTCTGACCATAAATGCATGCGGCATGTATTTATCCTTTGCCATCATGAAGGATAACAGCGGAAAAGCCGAATAAGCTGTGTTGGCTGCCAGGAACAGGATCAGTGCCGTTACACCCTGGATGATAAAATACATCGTGCCCCTGCCAAATGTTGCTTCAGCAATCTGGGAAATGACCGTTGCTTTGGGATCAGGCTTCACTCCGTACCCATAAGCCAGTAAGGTGATGCCGATGAACATGGCTCCCAATATACAACCCATGAGCAGTAACGTACCTGCGGCATTTTTCTCGGCAGGCTGCTTGAAGTTCGGGATCGCGTTACTTACCGCTTCCACGCCAGTCAAGGCCGAACAACCGGAGCTGAATGCTTTCAATAATAGAAACATACTCACATGGGATAGACTTGTTCCGAATTCAGGTGCAGCTGCTTCCATCCCCCCGGCAAGAAATTTGATTCCGCCCGAAATAATCAGAACCGCAATTGAAAAAATAAACAGATAGATCGGGATCGCCAGCACAGACGCTGACTCCGTTACTCCCCGCAAATTCATAATCGTTAGAAAAACTATCATAATGAGTGCAATCACAACACTGTAGTCATGCAGCATAGGAAAAGCCGACGTAATCGCATCCGTCCCTGCCGACGAACTTACCGCAACGGTCAAAATATAATCGACCAGCAGAGATCCTCCGGCAATCAGACTGGATGTTGTACCCAGGTTATCCTTGGCTACGATATAAGCGCCGCCCCCTGTTGGATAAGCAAATATCGTCTGGCGATATGAAAAAATTAAAATGACGAGTAATCCCAGCACGGCGATGGAAATCGGAACGGAGTACCACAGGGCGGCGAATCCGGCCGCAACGAGCACCAGCAAAATCTGTTCCGTACCGTAGGCAACGGACGATAGGGCATCCGAGGACAGGATGGCGAGTGCCTTCCATTTCCCCAATTTTTCTCCATCCAGTTCAGCCGATTTCATGGGCTTGCCTATTAAGATTCTCTTCATTTTGCCAAGCATGATCATAACTTCCTTCCGTCTCTCATCTGTGAAGCATTGTTATTATGCAAAATCGCAGAGCCATTGACAATACGTCATTTCACCCGAAATTCGCCAGCGCGTGATAATGCATTCTACGATTCAATAATCGATAACAAAGCCATTCTTGTTCAGCAATTTGAACTTTTTTGAACCAAAATGACGATTGTTCGCCAAAAAAAAGGAAATGGCCTTTGGTTCAATGAACCAAAGACCACTTCCTTGATTTATGCGTTGACTATATTGCAATAAAACATCCTTTAACTACCCAGAATGCCGGGACGAGGAGTAACACCAAACGCTTGTGCCAGTGTGGTCAGCTGCTCATCTGTAATTCTCTGCCGGATCTCGTGACCAGCAACCAGCATATACACTTGGGCTGCCTTCTCGATGGTTTCAATCAGACCAAAAGCCTCGTCAATCGTTGTGCCCGTTCCGAAGATGCCATGTTGCGGCCAGATCACCGCGTGGTATTCTTTCATTTTCTTAGCCGTTTCGCGCCCAATCTCATTCGATCCAGGGATCATCCAAGGAATAATGCCGATCCCATCCGGGAATACAACCACACACTCCGTGCACATCTGCCAGAGGGTCTTCGTGAATTTTGCCTCATCCAATTCGTGGATAAACGTCATCGCCAGCACATGAGTCGCATGATTGTGCATAACAACACGGTGGTTCGGGTCCAATTTCAGACGTTCAATATGGCTCATGAAATGCGTAGGTAATTCACTTGTTGGATTCGCCCCCGACTCCAATCCCCAGAGCACTTCCAGCTCCTGACCATCTTGCGATACACGCAGCAACCCCAGGTTGCTTTCGGGATCAGCGAGTACATTTTTGAAATATTTACCCGATGCTGTCACGATAAAATACTTGCCTGCCAGCTCTTGCACCGAAAACGCGGGTTTGATCTTGCGAATCACATGCTGGATATCGATATATTTGGCTACTTCCTCTTCCTCCAGCAGATAGCTGACATTACCACCATTGCGCTCATCCCAGCCATTTTTCCACATATGTTGAGTAATTTCAGCCATCTCACGGACAAATGGAATATGGAAACCTGCAGCCTGCGTTGTTTCATTGGTAAGGGTCACGTTCATGATCAATCTCTCCTTATATTGAAAATCAAATGGCTTGCCACGTACATAGTAAGTTCCTTATTTCACATTCATTATACCTTTGTTTATCTTTGATAGTCAATAATAAACACAGAAATATACTTTTATTTGTTTTTGTTTAGTTTTGTTTATTTGAAAATAAAACAAAAAAATACCCCACCGGCGCCCGGCGGGGTCAGTCACACATCTATTTAACACGAGAAGGGGTTTACAAGAGTTATCATACCTCTGCTACCTTAATAGAAGCTGAAAGCGAAATAAAAAAAGCATGAAACATATATCCTCTTTGGACAATAAAAAGGAGATAGACCTATGGCAGTCCTTTCTACAGGCCCGATTGAGAACAACATGGTATTCGGATCAAGACTCACCCAATCGCCTAACACGCAATCCCTGTCCTTCATTGGCCGGGGGTTTCTTATTTTCGCAGCATATACGATGGATGCATCTTCCCTGTCGGTTCATAGCGTTCATCACCTGTATACTCAAATCCCAGCTTGATCAAGATGTGACGTGACACTTCATTATCCGGATGATGCCCCGCAAACAGTGCCTTCACGTTCATTTTGTCAAAGGCATACGCAATCACCGCACGCGCTGCTTCCTGGGCATACCCTTTCCCCCAGTGATCCCGGGTTAGATGAAACCCCAATTCATAGATCTCCTCTTCAGGAGAATACGGACGCAGGCCACAGCAACCGACAAACACCTCCGACTCTTTCTCAAAAAGGGGCCAATATTGCACACCCGCTTCCTTCTGCCTTTGAATCTCCTGTGTCAATCGCGCTTCTACCTCATCCTCGCTCAGAAATCCCTTGCTGCTAATCCACTTGGCAACCTCATGATCGCCCCACAATGCAAACGCCAGCGCACGATCTCCTTCGTTCCAAGTCCCACATACCAACCGTTTGGTTTCAAATAAGATGGTCCTGTTCATCATCGACTAACCTCCTGTATGCCAACACCAGTCTGCGTGCCGCCTATACCTTAAATTAATCGAATGACCGCCAAAGTAAACAAGCCTGTATAAAGGCACTGTTAAAGTTTAAAGGTAATACGCATTTATTATTTACTCAACTTTCGCACTTAAAATAATGAGTCAACCCCCTTGTGGGCCTAAGAAGATTTAAACAGTACTGTTTCTAGTGACAAAAAAACACTTCTCTTGTTTGGTATCATGGAAGTGTGGATCAACCATAAAAAAGAAAGGTGTGTAAATGGGCTGTTTTTTGTCTACTACAAGAATGGATTTCTGGTTTACCCAGCTATATCAAGGTGATTTAAGCTGAGGAAGTTGAGTAACAATTTTATCAATATTCATTTCTTACTTTCAATTTACATCTTTTCTTAACTTCACCCCTTCTATCTTTTAATAAGGGGGTTCTAGGTTGGAACTAACGTCAATCTACAATTACTAACAGATCACAATTCATTTACTGTACCACAACCATAAGGTTGGCAAGTCTGAATTTTCGAAACAGTATTAATAAATCCAGTATAATCATGATATCTCCTGCTAATGCCTGTGGAGCGTAACTGAGATCTTCATAAATGGGTCTAACTTTTTTGATTGCATAATTCACTTCGCCGGTTTGCAGATTTTCATACTTTAATTGCTATCATCGACTTTTGTAATTTTCAACTCATCTTCTCCATTTGAATCGGTCGCAATATAGTAATTGTCATATTGAACTAATGTAGAACCATCTGTAAAAGTTACAGAATTACTGGTTGTGCTTTCAACTAATCTAAAGAGGCTTTTATCCACTTGTGACACTGGCAAAGAAGATGGTAAATCTACCTGATCCTGAGCAAAGGCTGGTCGTGAGATAGATGTAGAGAGCAGAACTCCCGCAAAAAATGTTTTAGAAATTTTTTCTTTACTTCTATTTCTTCTTTTTCCTGAAGAAATCGAACTTGATCACATAATCAAAAAGAGACGTAATTACAATAGCTCCAATTGGAATCAATAAATAAATCCAAAACGGATTATTTGGAGCTTCACCAGGGGGGGCATCAGTTAAAAAAACATAAAGAACAACACAATAAATTATGGCCACTACAATACCTGTTATGTTTCTATTTTTCATAGTTGTTTTCCACCTCTTGTTCATAGAAATTCAAAATATTATATTTCCCACCCAAATATACTATAACACACATTTGGAATAATTTACCTATTCTATCTATTACTTTATAATATCGATTGTAAAATACTAGATTCTGTGAAGCCAGATCTCCACTACATACGGCAACCTATGGCGGGTTATTTCTTTTATAATTTTAATTAGGAAGCGGCAAGTAATTTATTAACTTTTATTATCTCAAAATCCCCTTTTAAACCTATGTATATCCATTTTAAAAAAGAAGACCCCTGCCGACAAGATGTCCGACAGAGGCCATTCCATTCAAGTTCACACCAATTACAAATCTCCTACGGCGAATTGAATTGTTCCGGAAGCTGCGCCTCCAAGGTTAGCTAATAAGGCAAAAACCAGAACTCCACCTGCCGAAATGGTAAGACTGCTGTTTACAGGAACAACGTAAGTGACTACTGGTGCATTAACACGTGTGATCACGAGAGATACTGGAAAAGGTCCAAAGTTGTTCACTGTAGCGCTGGCATTGGTACCTCCAGCCAAGTTTTCATAGTAGGACTTGCCTACGCCGGCTGGAAGATTGTAAAACTGTTGTGGTAAAAGGATGGCCATTGAAATCACCTCCTTTTTGCTTTGATACGGTATTCTATGCTTGAAATCTATTAAAGCAACGGTGAATTACCAGCGTCATAATGTCCAATTTTGATAGACTTTATAGATTAATAGACGACTGTACGCAAAAAAGGCCCCACCGGACCATCCGGTAGAGCCAACTAAGCTTACTTTAAATATAACAAGTTTAATTACGCATACAGCATGAAAAAGTTCAGTTCATGGCCCTGCTGCTTGAGATAGTTATACAGCTGCGAACGGTGATGGAATACATGCGTTACCGTTTCAATCTGCCATTGAACCTGCAAGTGACCATGTTCCATATAAAAAGCTTTCGTTGAACGATTCAAAAAGTCATCTTCGCTCAATCCCGTGATATAGGCTTTGTAGGATTCGAAATTGCTCCATAACGTTGCTTCAAGCTTCTCGATATCCTCAATCCCCGACAGACTATTCTCCACCAGACCAACCTCAGCTTCACCTTTTTCCTGCATAATAGCAAGATCGGATGCGGTAATCTGGATAAAATGATGCACTAGCTCCACCAAAGAACGCATATTCTCCTGTGGACGATAAGACCACTCCTCCGAACGGATCAAGCGAATTAACGAAGCTCCCGTCCGTACGCCTGTTTCCAATTCATTTAACAAGTGATCCCGAATCTGCAATGTTCCATTCATATATGATGTCTCCCTTATCTTTTATTCTCACGACTTCAGTATAACCGAAGGTGCTACAGATCTATTGTACAAATCGGACAACATTCTGCCATACTCCCTGGCTGCTGTCAACGGAGTCTCTCCATAAAACTTGCGAAATTGCCGAATCAGATGGGCTTGGTCAAAAAATCCATGATTCTGGGCAAGCATTGCCCAGTCTGCCGTGTTCCCCTGATGAATATCACTCAGCACACGATGAAAACGAACCACCTCACTGAATCGCTTGGGGCTGATTCCGACCCATTCCGAGAACTTGCGATGCAACTGCCGTTCACTGATCACTTCACGCATCGCCAGCTCTTGGACACTCATACGTCCCCCATCTATAAAGATACGGTGCAGCACATTTTTCATCAGATCGTTCTCAGATGTACTTGCCTGCACCGACAGCGGACTCAAATACGCATTCATAACCTCTACTCGCTCTGCAAAACGATTCGTTTCGGCCATCCGTTCCTGAAGCTCATTCAGCTTCTCCGGCCAACATTCCTGAAGTGCAATTCGCTTATCCGTAAACCACTCCAGAGGCATGCCATGGAAGACATGCGCTCCACCCGGGAAGAACCGGACACCAAAGGTGTAGTCTCCAGCAGGGGAACCATCATCGGATGGCTCAGGCACAGCGAACGGCTGTGTATAATTGCCACAGTAAGCATAGGAGTGCTCTGAACAGACTGGGTCATATGTAATCAGCATGTCCGTGCAACCATCCGGCAATACCCGTGCAGGTACCGTTGTCATCGATCGCTCTGGACCTTCTCTCTTAGCAACATCCGCATATGTGTTCGGAAGAGATCCTGATTCCCAATAACAGGCCACATAAGCCATCAGACCGGCAGCAGGTATTTTCTCAACATAATAACTGTTAGGGTACGTTCCATTCATCTGAATAGGTTTAAACAACGGGTGCAAGCTGTGATCCACAATTCCATCCTCCGGTCACTAGAGTTGGTTACACATTATGTATTCATCTATCATACCACCAACCGAAGATATGAAGAAAAAAAGTGCCCTACCGGAGGACAATCCGATAGGGCCAGTCACACATCTATTTAACACGAGAAGGGGTTTACAGGACTTATCTTACCTTCCCAACCTTAATGGAAACTGAAATTAGGATGAATAACAGATCAAAATTCAAAATGAATACCAGCATTCAGACTTTCAATTCAGCCCGTGCAGTTTGCGAAAACGTTCTGGACTCATGCCTGTATGCCTTTTGAACATCGCACAGAAATAACTGGCATTCTCGTAACCCACCCGATCAGCAACTTCATATATTCGAAGCTCTCTCTCACTGAACATAAGTTGTTTGCTTCGATTGATCCGTTCCTGGTTCACGTAAAATACAGGTCTAGTATGGAGTGCCCTCTGAAAGAGCCTGCACAAATATTGGGGAGAGACCACAGCCACATCGGCCAGTTCCTTCAGGGAAAGTGAACGATCCAGATGCTCTGCGATATAACGCAGCACAGGCTTCAAACGCTCCAGTTCATCATTATAATTGGCTGATGCGATGAGTAGTGGCTTCAGATCCAGCAGAAGGGCATATAATTGTTTGGAGCATTCAACATCGTAATCTGCGTAATCCGTATCTCCTCCATTCTCTCCTCTAACCAGAAGTTGCTCCAGGCCACGCAGCAGCGTTGCTGTCCTGAGTCTGCATACGCGTGAGCCGGTTATCCCCGCATATGACAATAACTGGCTGGCCTCTCTCCCCTGAAACGAGACCCAAGCCAGCTCCCACCGATCACTGATGGGCATATATCGATGCGGGACATCAGGATACAGAAAGAAAACGTCACCCGGTCCAACGATATACTCGTCCTCTTGTATAATCAGTCTCCCCTGACCATGAATAATCTGGTGGATCTGATAATCCGGGAATCCCTCTGGACGCTCAGTTTCATATTGGTGTTCCCAGTAACCGACCGTGGTCATATAGATCGGCAGGCGAGCAGCTTCTTCTGTTTTACCAAAAAAAATCCGGGTATCCATCCAGTACACCACTTTCTCCATCGTTAGTTTCATATTGTGATACATATGGGCAATATTCTTTATTCTCTAAGTCATCATTCAATTCTATAATGACAATATTATAACATTTCAGAAGGAGTTGCTGTTATGCGAAAGAAACTGGTACACACCCCTCCGGCAAATGGATACCCGGAATGGAACAATAATCCCGAGACTTTTCAAGTAAACCGTCTACCCGCACATGCTTCTATGGTAGCGTTTCCATCTATAGCAGAAGCATTGTCCAATGATTCCAGCGCATCGCCATGGTACGAATCACTGAATGGTCAGTGGAAGTTTGCCTTTGCGGAGACACCGGAGCAACGGATTACATCCTTTTATGAGAACAACTATGATGCCAGTGAATGGGATGAGATCGCCGTTCCTTCCAACTGGCAGTTGCAAGGTTACGATTATCCCCAATATACAAATATGACGTATCCGTGGGTCGAGCGTGAGCCTGAACTGAAGCCACCATTTGCACCAACAACCTATAATCCTGTGGGTTCATATATCCGTACGTTTACTGTTCCTGCAGACTGGAAAGACCGGCCTGTCCTGCTGCACTTTGAGGGTGTTGAATCGGCCTTTTATGTATGGGTGAACGGGGAGCTGGTCGGTTATAGCGAAGACACGTTCACACCAGCAGAATTTGATATCACTCCGTATCTGACCGAAGGTGAGAACAAGCTCGCTGTAGAGGTATATCGCTGGTGTGATGCAAGCTGGCTGGAGAATCAGGATTTCTGGCGGTTAAGCGGAATCTTCCGTGGTGTATATTTGCATTCACCTTCACCAGTTCAGATCGCCGATTTCTTTGTTCGTACTGAACTGGATGACGCGTATCAGGATGCGGAGCTACTTCTGGACCTGAAGTTATTTAACCATAATGCCGCGCAGCCCCCTAGCGGATTGTCCGTTCAGGCGCAGCTCTATGATGCACAGCAGCAGACTGTACTGAAGCAACCCCTTACTGCGGCCGTTACTTTCCAGGGTGTGGATGAACTTTCATTCCAGTTGTCAGCAGAGGTTATCAATCCGCTTCTATGGAGCGCCGAGACCCCTCATCTATATACACTTGTGCTGTCCATTCAGAATGAATCGGGTGAAACACTGGAGGCTGTTCGCAGCCGGATCGGATTCCGCAAGTTTGAACTGAAGGACGGCCTGATGCAAATCAACGGTAAACGCATTGTGTTCAAAGGCGTCAATCGTCATGAATTTTCACCGGATACCGGTCGGGCTATTGGGCGGGAAGACATGATCCGTGACATCGAGCTGATGAAGTCCTATAACGTTAACGCGGTGCGTACATCCCATTATCCGAATCAGTCACTCTGGTACGAACTGTGTGATGAATACGGCCTCTATGTCATTGACGAAACGAATCTGGAAACCCACGGTACTTGGTACTATGGGCAAAAGGAAATGAATGAAAACAATATTCCCGCGAGTAAACCGGAATGGCGTAGTAATGTAATAGATCGCTGTAACTCGATGTTCCAGCGGGACAAAAACCATCCGTCTGTTATTATCTGGTCTCTGGGTAATGAATCCTTCGGCGGCGATAACTTCATCGCCATGTACGATTATCTGAAACAAGTCGATCCAACCCGTCTCGTTCATTATGAAGGCACCTTCCATTATCGCCCTTCTGATTCGGCAAGTGATATTGAATCGACAATGTATATCAGCCCACAAGATGTGGAGCAATACGCGCGCATGAAGGGTCCGAAGAAACCTTATATTATCTGCGAATACAGCCATGCCATGGGTAACTCCTGTGGAGGTCTGCATCTGTATTGGGAGTTGTTCGATAAATATGATGTGTTGCAGGGTGCTTTCATCTGGGACTGGGTCGATCAGTCCATTCGTACCACTACGGCAGATGGTGTAGAATATTATGCTTATGGCGGCGATTTCGGTGAATCCCCTCATGATGGAAATTTCTGCGGGAACGGACTGATTCTGGCCGATAAGACGGTTACACCGAAGCTGGAAGAAGTGAAGAAATGTTATCAGAACGTTCGTATGGAAACCGTTGATGTCAAAGACGGCCTGCTGCGCATCCGAAACCAGTTCCTGTTCACGGATCTGAGCGAATATTCGCTCGTATGGACAGTAACACACGATGGAAAGTCTGTAGAGAATGGCACGTTGGACATCGCGGTACCTCCTGGTGAATCGGCTGAAGTCCGCATCCCTTACACGCCATCGTCCGATCTGTTCCAGGAAGCAGTGCTGACTGTATCTCTGGTTACCAAAGTGGCAACCAAATGGGCAGGAGTAGGTCATGAGATTGCTTGGGATCAATTCGTGGTATCTCCGCGATTACGTCCAATCCAACCGGTACACCAAGGGCAAGGCAATGCGCTGCAGGTACAGGATCTGCAAGATGAATTGAAAGTGACTACAGGCCAAGCCAACTTGAGCTTCAATCCAGCCACTGGCGCGTTAACGTCCTATCAAATCAACAATCAGGAACAATTGCTCGCACCTGTTCGGCCAAATTTCTGGAGAGCCATGACAGACAATGATCTGGGGAACCGCTTGAATGAGCGTTCTGCGTTCTGGAGAGATGCTCACGCTACCAACAGATTAATTCGCTTCGAGCACCATGCAGACGAGCAAGGCATTCTCGTGACGACCGATTATACGTGGGATCAACATCCGGGATGTACGCTGTCCATCACATACCGAATTGATGTGGATGGTATATTGGAAATCAGTCAAACCCTTATTCCAGGCGTAGACTTACCTGATCTACCGGAATTCGGTATGCTGATGCAACTGAATAACAGTCTGGATACGATATCCTGGTACGGCAGAGGACCGCATGACAACTACGCAGACCGTCTGACCAGTGCACGTCTCGGTTATTACACAGGTGCGGTTCGAGATCAATTTGTTCCATATCTGAAACCACAAGAGTGTGGTAACAAAACGGATGTACGCTTTGCTGAAATTGCGTCAGTGGATGGTCAGCTTGGCCTTCATGTTGAAGCCACCATACCCTTTGAAATTAATGCGTTGCCGTGGACACCGGAGGAACTGGAAGCAAACGACCATGTGTACAAATTACCTCAAAGCACGCAGACTGTCGCTCGCATCAATTACAAACAAATGGGTGTTGGCGGAGATGACAGCTGGGGAGCACGTACCCACGCTGAATACACCTTGCCAGCCAACCGCGCGTATCACTTCACCTTTACGGTAAGACCTGTATAACACCAAGCAAGCACTGCTGGCAGTATGCCGGCAGTGCTTTTTTTGTTGGGGCAGTGGGTAGTGAGAGTTTGAAGTTTTCCATGGGAACATTATAATGAATGAGGTGCAAGAAAGATTTTTACCAGCTATTACTCTATTACGAGGTGAGAATTTGCAATATCTGTTTACCACTCTCTTCATTCTTGGCTTTATTACTTTTGTGGGATTTCTTATTCTGATGATCTTATCTATTCGCAAAGGTAATAGGTTGCCGATCAGATATATTTTTCTAACGACGGCCTGTTTTGCGATTGCTTTAATAGGTTTGTATGGGACGCTGACTTTATCTTCGAACTCTACTCAGTCTGAAATAGATCAGACCCCTTCATCCCAGATTAAACTCTCTGGCTTCCACATGACTGCCGATGAATTTAAAAACAAGTTTAATGGCGCTGTAGGCAAATACCGACTGAATGGTTTGAGTATTACCCGCTTGAATATACTGGACTCTTCCGAGCAGGGCACTGGCTCTTTCGAGTATGTATTTAATGACGAATTGCGCTTGGTTGGTGCAGTGAATGCAGATGAGAGCATACAGGAAGTCAGGTTATACAGAACTGGTGATACGCGTAAACCAACAGGTGGAATTCTTTTGACTGCTATCGCCACACTCATTCTCACAACCAATAGTGAGTACTCGTATAACGATGCACAAGATGTCATCCAGGATATCGGACTATTGGATCGCGATGTGAATCAGCCTGATTTTGATGGAAGGACGGTTCGCAACGGATTGGAATATCGCTTCAGCGTACAGGATCATGATCACTCGATTTTCAAAATAACTGTTGAGAAATGAGATACGATTGTGCAAAAAGGCCGCTCCATGAAGGAACGGCCTGACGTGTGATAAGTACTATAGGAGTGATTCAGTAATTGCCACCAAACCAATGATGAACACCTCCCGAATGCGAGAGTTACTCAAAAGTTACAATCTCGCTCTGATTGTTCCAACTCATTCTAAAGGTAATTGGGTCTTTCGTTTTCTCCGCCTCAGTAACCGTTCCCGACATACTGAATGGTACCTCTTGTTCTTCAAGCGCTTTCCCCTGTTGTTCTATATTATTGCCGGTAAGGTCAAACACAAAATCTTTTATACGCTTTTCATCACCTATATAAGTAATACTATAGCTCCCTGTTGATCTCTGTAGAGAAACATCCCAGTTATCGCTCTTTCCGTGTAACCTATCATCCGCACCACAAGCTGACAAAATAGATACAATTAATATAATACAAAGAATCAATGGCAATTTAAATAATTTCATAAAATCCCTCCAATACAATAAAATAACCAAAAATTGAAAAATCAATCTCCATAAACGGCCGATAAATCAATTGGCCAGATTATCAGATCAGATCTAAGCTAGGTTACGTGTGATAAATCATGTATGTGTTACCTATCTTGTGTATCGATCAATGTCATCGATCGCAGACTCGTGCTCTCTTCGATGATGATCTTCATGCTGCCGAACGTCGTTCTTTAACTTTGCTAAGAATCCCCAGCCCATAAAGGCAAGTATAAGTACGGTAATCAGTGCATAAGCAAAGCTATATAAATTCATAAAAAAGTTGATAAAAATTGCAGCGAGCATCAAGCCCAGAATCCATAATGTCCACTTTGTACCCTTTCTCAAAATCATTTCCTCCTCAAGTCGTTGCTGATAAGCTCTCTATGTATCACAGTACATACGAAATCATAGAAACAAGGTTTCAATCTCAGGGCTTCAAATCTGCATTTAGAGCGAATTACCGAATCTTTAATTAACATCAGTTCCAAGAGAAACATCCAATATGCCAGACATCCCTTGCGCAGAAGAGGTACTTACATAATACGAACCCGTCGACAATGCTTTGTCACTATAATATGTATGCTCTTTTCCATCTGCTGGAACACTGCCAGACGTTATCGCGGTTCCACTAGTAGATCCTTCATTGATCGTGAACGTGAAGTGTTTCGAACCCGTGTTTTTAAAACTCACTTTCACATAACTAAACCCTGTTGGAATATCAAACCAATGCGTATTTGTAGTACCTGCGAAATCCTCATTATTGATTACTGTGAGTGTCGTTAATGGAGTATCACTAACTTCATTTACTTTTACAAATTTTCGTTCGGAATCAGAAGTGAAATTATAAATTAAGATAATAACAGCAACAGACATCAAAACTGCTAATATCATTTTTCTAATATGTTTCATGATATATGCCCTCCATATCTCTTAATACTGACTTTGATTATACCAATATTCAACAACACAAAAACCACTCCTTAATAATTACTAAGAAGTGGTTTTTGTGTTATTTATAATTTGTATCAGTGACTGCTTCACAAATTCTTGTCACATCGTAACGAGAATTCACTCTGCTAGGCACATGATGCTTTAAAGGTTTTTACACCTTTATTACATCATGCCGCCCATTCCACCCATACCGCCCATGTCAGGCATTCCGCCGCCAGCACCTGCTGGTTCTGGTTTGTCAGCGATAACTGCTTCAGTAGTCAGGAACATTGCTGCTACAGAAGCAGCGTTTTGCAATGCATAACGAGTTACTTTTGCAGGGTCAACGATACCAGCTTCGATCATGTTAACCCACTCGCCAGTTGCAGCGTTGAAGCCGATTCCCGTTTGTTCTTTTTTCAGACGTTCCACGATTACGGAACCTTCTTCGCCAGCGTTAGCTGCGATTGTGCGGATTGGTGCTTCCAGAGCACGCAGGACGATGTTTACGCCTGTTTGCTCGTCACCGGACAGAGCTACAGCCGCAACCGCGCTATATACGTTCATGAGCGCTGTACCACCACCGGATACGATACCTTCTTCAACCGCTGCGCGAGTTGCGTTCAGGGCATCTTCGATGCGAAGTTTGCGTTCTTTCAATTCTGTTTCAGTAGCCGCACCAACTTTGATTACTGCTACACCGCCGGACAATTTAGCCAGACGCTCTTGCAGTTTCTCTTTGTCGAACTCGGAAGTTGTTTCTTCCAGTTGTGTACGGATTTGGCTAACACGTGCATCGATATCGGATTTGTTACCAGCACCGTCAACGATGATTGTGTTTTCTTTTGTTACACGGATTTGACGAGCTGTACCCAGTTGTTCCACAACAGCGGATTTCAGGTCCAGACCCAGTTCTTCCGTGATCAATTGGCCACCAGTGAGGGCAGCGATGTCTTGCAGCATTGCTTTACGACGGTCACCAAATCCTGGAGCTTTAACAGCTACAGCATTGAATGTACCACGCAATTTGTTCACAACCAGCATAGCCAGTGCTTCGCCTTCGATATCTTCAGCGATCAATACCAGCGGTTTGCCTTGTTGAACGATTTTCTCAAGCAATGGCAAGATGTCTTGCGTGCTGGAGATTTTTTTGTCTGTGATCAAGATGTACGGATTGTCCAAAACAGCTTCCATTTTGTCCGTATCAGTGATCATGTAAGGAGAGATGTATCCACGGTCGAATTGCATACCTTCAACCACTTCAAGCTCTGTAGCGAATCCTTTGGATTCTTCTACTGTGATTACGCCATCTTTACCTACTTTTTCCATAGCTTCAGCGATCAGTTCGCCTACTTCTTCGTCAGCTGCAGAGATTGCTGCAACTTGTGCGATGGATTGTTTGGAATCGATTGGTTTGGAGATGGATTGCAATTCAGCAACCGCAGCTTTAACTGCTTTGTCGATCCCTTTACGGATACCGATTGGGCTAGCGCCTGCAGTTACGTTTTTCAGACCTTCTGTGATCAGCGCTTGCGCCAATACAGTTGCTGTTGTAGTACCGTCACCGGCAACATCGTTGGTTTTCGTTGCTACTTCTTTAACCAGTTGTGCACCCATGTTCTCGAATGCATCTTCCAGTTCGATTTCTTTAGCAATGGTTACACCATCGTTAGTGATAAGCGGGCTTCCGAATTTTTTCTCCAGAACCACGTTACGGCCTTTAGGACCGAGTGTTACTTTTACTGCATTAGCCAATGCGTCCACACCACGAAGCATGGAGCGACGAGCGTCTTCACTGAATTTAATGTCTTTAGCCATCTTAAGAAAACCTCCCTAGTTTTTGTTGGAAAATGGTGGTGCTATATGGTTCGGTTATCCGATTAAATTTGAATTAGTCGAGAATCGCGTGAATATCGCTCTCTTTCATAATCAAATATTCTTTACCTTCGAATTTGATTTCTGTACCGGCATATTTGGAGAAAATAACGCGATCTCCTTCTTTCACTTCCAGAGCTACACGTACGCCGTCTTTCAACACTCCAGCACCAACTGCAATGATTCTACCCTCTTGCGGTTTTTCTTTGGCGGAGTCCGGGAGTACGATCCCGAAAGAAGTTGTTTGTTCTTGCTCCAGTGGTTCTACCAATACGCGTTCACCTAAAGGTCTGATCATGAAAAATAGCCTCCTTTTGAAATTATATAACGTTACATTGTAGGTTGTAGCCATATGTATTAGCACTCGACAGTGTTCAGTGCTAACAACCAACTTTATGATACTCAACTTGAAGCATGATTTCAAGTCCTTTTGACGAATTCCTGCGAGAATTTACGTTGAATTTACACAAACATAGCCAAATTACACCCGCTGTGGCTAGTTCTATGCTGCAATTCACTAATCTTATTCTACGAAATTGTTTAGTCCTTCTGCAACGTTAGCAGACAGTCCCTTTCCCATTGTATCCATTGTTGAACATAATATGCCTGCTTGTCCTGTAGTTTGGTCGGCAGTCTACAGAAATAGCCCGGATAAGAACATACCGTCTTTTCCGGGCACATTACAGCTTATCCTCATTCAGCCCGCATGTTTCTTATCCTCGGCACGAACGTAACGGGATTCGATCTCCTCATCGGCTGCAAGCTGCTTGCGGTATACGATTGCGGATAATAACACACTGATCTCATATAACAGGAGCAAGGGAATCATCACCAGCAGATCGGAAATAAAGTCTGGAGGTGTAATGACCACTGCAATGAAGATCAAGACAAAATAAGCAACTCTGCGCATCTTGCGAAGGCGAATTGGATTCAGAATCCGCAGTCCTGTCAGAAACATAATAAGTAAAGGAAGCTCAAATAACAGGGACACAGGCAGCACAATGCCAAACAGGAAGCTGAAATACTGTTTCATCCCGTAGGTCTCCACAAGCCCCATCTTCTCCGTAATTGCTGTTGTGAAGGCAAGTGCCATAGGAAATATAACATAATACGAGAAAGCCATACCTGTCAGAAATAAAAGAAATACATAGGGTACATACTTCAGCGTTGCTTTTCGTTCGCGCGGCTTTAGCCCTGGACTAACAAACTTCCAGATCTGATACACCGTAAACGGCAACGTAATAATAAGTGAAAACAAACCGGCAATCTTCATGTAGATGCCTATCCCGTCCCAGAACGAGAAGGCATGTAATACAAAACCTTTTGCCGACTCTGCCTTGGTCAGATATTGGTATACCGGGTCCGCCACAAAAAATCCTGCAATCAGGCCCAGCACAAATATACTTAATACGTAGATCAGCCGCTTCCGCAGCTCACTCAGATGTTCCGTAATCGACATTTCTTCCATTTGCTGCGTCATGCCTGCCCCCCATTATTGCCAGCTTAAAATACAAAACCCTTCCGGCAGGAAGGGATTTCTCTTTCGTTGCCGTCAAGATTATTCCGGCAGGCGTTTATCAGCAGGCTTGTCTGCAGGTGTGCTCTCAGCCGCCAGCGGTTTCGCCTTCTCCTGCTCTTTGCGATTGGACGAGTCATCCTCAGAGATAATCTCGCGAGCGCCCTCTTTGAATTCACGGAAGGTACGCCCAACTGCACGTCCCAGTTCCGGAAGTTTGTTAGGTCCAAACAACAACAATGCAATCACGGCCAGCAAAATAAAACCCGTTGGTCCAATGGAACTTAACATTGATATTCCTCCTCGTCTCAAGCTTCGAAGATGCGCATACTCGGCCAGATGTTCATAGATGTCTCTGCTGCGTTCTTAATTTAAGCCCATCATACCATAGATGTAACCACTTACATAACCCGCAAAATTCACAAATAAGAGATGTCACTAGAACAATCTAACAACGGTCATGGCTAATCGGATATCTTGCCCCAGAGTCCGTGCTCGATTATTGCTTGAACTGACCCGTAACCATCAGCAGCGCTTCTGGAAGCTGATCCATAATGGCAGCCAGATGTTCGTGCACACCCTTTGGTGTACCTGGCAGATTAACAATCAGCGTGCGTCCACGAATGCCACATACCCCACGGAACAGCATTGCAGAACGGTTTTTGCTCATTACACTGTACCGCATGGCCTCTGCCATCCCGGGAACTTCTCTCTCAATTACGCGCCGGGTCGCTTCCGGAGTAATATCACGAATGGCCAGCTCCGTGCCACCGGTAGTCAGCACCAGATCGGCGTGAAAATAATCCGTCATCTCAATCAAAGCCGCAATGATCTCATCGGGTTCATCCGGAACGATACGGTACTCCACGATTTGACCACCCAGCTCTTCTTCCACCAGCTCCCGAATGACTTGTGCACTCGTATCCTCACGTTCCCCGCGGGCTCCTTTGTCACTGGCTGTCAGGATTGCTGTTCTCCACACCATAAAGATCACCCTTCTCCTCTATGAAAATAAATATTGCCTATCGGCTGTAATCACCGTTTTTGCCACCACTCTTGGAATTCAGCATGGTTGGACCGATAATCATATCTTTTTGCATGGCCTTGCACATGTCATAGACCGTCAGTGCTGCAGCTGAGGCAGCCGTGAGCGCCTCCATCTCAACCCCCGTTTTGCCTTCGGTTTTGACAGTAACTTCAATGTGTAATTCATCCACTCCGTTATCATGAAAACGAATATCCACACCCGTCAGTGCCAGTGGATGGCACATCGGAATCCAGTCCGACGTTTTCTTGGCGCCTTGAATCCCGGCAATCTGAGCCACAGCCAGAACATCACCTTTACCGATTCGGCCCTCCCGAATCGCTTCCAGTGTATCTGGATTCATCGTCACCTTGGTTACGGCCACAGCCGTACGTACGGTAATTTCCTTACCCGAAATATCAACCATCCGGGCCCGCCCCTGTTCATTAAAATGGGTCAGTTTGCCACCGGAAGGTTGGCCGTTGTTCGCTTCTGAACTCAATCACATCACAACCCTTTATTCGATATGTAATATACCTTCGGTTGTTATCAACAGATCAATCCGCAGATCGAGCAGGTCCATCGGAATCTCATCCTGTAGCTGACCCGGTAATACCATCGCAGCCATCAACGGTTTCCTCTCCGTCATCGCACATTGTGCTGCAAGCGTCTCGGCAAAACGATCATAATAACCGCCACCATAACCAATGCGTCCACCATGAATGTCATAACCAAGTCCCGGTACCCATACGAGATCGATATCCGGCCAATCTTCAGCTGACAGAACTTCACAGGAATCCTTGGGTTCCGGTATCCCCCATATGCCTGGCTCCAGATCCTGTTCTCCGGTCACTCGCCGTAGCTCCATTCGAGGTGGATTCGCCAACACTTTTGGTGCAAACATCACATCTCCATGATTCCAGCCCTCTTGAAACAGAAAAGCTGTGGACGCTTCGCTTCCATAGGACAAATAACTGAATATAACGAGTGGTCTGTTCACAACCTTGCTCTTGTCCCGTCTAAGGCGATCCAGCTCCCGCTTCACTCCAGCGTTAATCTTAGTCATTGCCTGCTGACGCATGCCTGCATCCATCAGATCACGGCTCTGTCTCAGTCTGGATCGAAGCTGACTTTTCAGTTCCGCATGATCCTGCATATCCTTGAATAACCTCCTGTTGATAGGGAAGGTAGAAAAAAGCTCTCATTTAAAACAATTTATATGTTATGACCAGTTGTCATCTTGTTGAATGGTTAAAATGATTCATTTTCTGCAAAATCCTCATGTAATAACATGCCTTCTTTCAGTTTATCATTGATTGATCAAAAAGACTACATGCCCCATGCGTTCCCAATCGGTGCAATTGCTCTGTATTTCATGTAAACTGGGATATAGTTGTCATATCAAGAACTGGACCTATGGAGGAACTTAATTTTATGCTGCTGCAAGTATCCGGAATTATCAAACGTTTTGGTGTCGATCCTATCCTGGACGGCGTGAACTTACAAATATTAGAACGCGAGCGCATCGGCCTCGTTGGTGTAAACGGTGCAGGAAAATCCACTTTGCTCAAAATTGTAGCCGGTGAAATGTCCTATGATGGAGGACAGATTTTCAAATCCAAAGAAACAACGCTCGGTTACCTCGCTCAGAACAGCGGGCTGCAATCCGATCGCAGCATCTGGGAAGAAATGATGAACGTCTTCGCTCACCTGACACAGGCTGAAGCCGATTTGCGTCAGATGGAACGCGATATTGCCGACCCTGCCCAGATGGAAGACGAGAAAAAGTATGCGGACCTGCTGGAACGTTATGCAAAACGATCCGATTGGTTCAAGGACCATGGTGGCTATGAGATGGAAACCCGCATTCGCAGCGTACTGCACGGGATGGGATTCGGCGAATTTTCGCCAGACACCCCCATTGCTACGCTGAGCGGCGGGCAGAAGACACGCCTTGCGCTTGCTCGTATTCTGCTTCAGGCACCCGATCTGCTCATGCTGGACGAGCCTACCAACTATCTCGATATCGCCACCCTTACTTGGTTGGAAGATTATCTGAGAGGTTATTCAGGCGCACTGCTCGTGGTATCCCATGACCGGTACTTCCTTGATCGACTCGTAACGACCATCGTTGAGATCGAACGTCACCGCTCCAAAAAATATACGGGCAATTACAGCCGTTATATGGAGCTCAAAGCTGCCGAGTATGAAACTCAGATGAAGCAATATGAGAAACAACAGGGTGAAATCTCCAAGATGGAAGATTTTGTTCAGAAAAACATCGTACGTGCTTCGACGACCAAACGGGCGCAAAGCCGGCGTAAAGCCCTCGACAAAATGGAGCGGCTTGATAAACCGATGGGAGATTTGAAAAAAGCCCATTTTTCCTTCGAAACCGCCGTTATGTCCGGCAAGGAAGTGCTTCGAGTGGATCAGCTATCCGTCGCTTATGACGAGGCTTCTCCATTGTTCCGCAACGTATCCTTCGATCTGCGGCGCGGGGAAACGGTTGCTCTGATTGGACCAAACGGTATTGGTAAATCCACCATGCTGAAGTGTCTTACGGGAAGTTTACGTCCGGTGACCGGGGAGATCCAATGGGGAACAAAAGTGCAGATCGGCTATTATGATCAGGAACAGACTGGGCTCAATCCGTCCAACACGGTTCTGGAAGAACTGTGGAGTGCCTATCCCGGGATGGAAGAAGCACGCATTCGGACCGTACTGGGGAACTTTTTGTTCAGCGGTGACGATGTGCTTAAGAAGATCTCCTCCCTCAGCGGCGGTGAGAAAGCACGTGTCTCTCTCTCCAAGCTGATGCTGAAGGAAGCCAACATGCTCATTCTGGATGAGCCTACGAACCATCTCGACCTGTTTGCCAAAGAAGTGCTGGAAGCAGCATTAATGGATTATGAAGGCACCCTGCTGTTCATCTCCCATGACCGGTACTTCCTCAACAAAATGGCTGAGCGCATTGTCGAGCTTCATCCTGGCGGAACGGAACACTATCTCGGTAATTACGATGATTATGTGGAGAAGAAACAGGAGCTTGAGGACATCGCACGCGAAGCTGCTGAAGCACGTCAGGTTTCGTCCAAGAACTCGTCCAAATCCGATCTGAACACAGCCACAACCGAAAAATCCGGAGCGGCTTCATTCGAAGCGGAAAAACAGGCGAAACGTGAAGAACGTAACCGTCAACGCAAGCAGGAAGCTCTGGAACAACAGATTGCGGAGTTGGAAACAAAGATTACCGAACTTGAGGCACAGATGGCTCTGCCTGAAATCTATCAGGATTATATGAAGCTGCAAGAACTCCAGCAACAATCGGAGAAACACAAAGTAGAACTCACCAAAGCATACGAGGACTGGGAAGAACTAGCTATGGAATAATAGGACGAATTGTACAGACTCAGACCATGGCTTGATCGCGTCCATACAAGTATAGTTGTACCACCGGCTGATTCCTTATTGGGATCAGCTTTTTGTTTGTTACGGATGAGTATTGAAGGTATGCACCTTATGTTCTGTATGTTCCTTGAGATTGATCTCTAACATACGGAGGTTAGGGAAGCTGTTTTGACTTTTGTCAAATTTACTCGAATGAAGAGAAATATTTTTATCCCCTTTCCCCTTACACTTATCCACAAGAAAGCAAGATAGCAAGCACATTAATAAGCTTAATTATACAGCGGTAGAATAGCCTTTTACACACAAAAACCATATTTATCCACCAAGTTATCCACTTTATCCACAACTTTGTGGATAGTAAGGAGTCATTCTATCCCCTAAACCCTTTTCGTTTCGAAAACTATACTGGTTTGACTTTATCCTAGTTACCCACAATTTTCACTGGATATGTGGATAACTATAGTCACACCTTGACAAATGCATCCTTCCACTCCTCAATGCTCCTCCATAATAAGACAAAAGCAGACCTTTGTCGTTCAAGGCCTGCCCGTCATTGATTTACTATATGCCATGCATATTTACATCGAATTGCAATTGCTACTATTGCCGCTGTAGATACGATCTGGCAAAGATGTTTTACGCATGTGCTTCTTGTTCATGATGTTCGGAAGACTCCGCCTTCAGCCCAGCAGCATTACAAGCCGCTACATAAGCAAGACCGGCAGCCATGACGATATCATTATGTGTTGCCGTTCCCCGGAACTCACGTCCTGCACGCTCCACGGTAACTACAGCTTCTGCACTTGCACCCTCTCCCCCACTCAAGGCATGCATCTCCATATCAACAAACGCAATATCATCGGAAATGCTTTGACCAATCGCACGGATGGTTGCATCCACGGGTCCCCCGCCAACAGCGGAGTATGATTGTTCTCCAGCGCTTGTGCGAATGCGAACGGCGGCCATTCGATCCGTCATGCTGCCCGCTGTCACCTGCAATTCAACCAGTTCATAGTCCTGTGCAGGAATATTCATGGTCTGGCTAACCATCTGTAATAACTGGTCGTCACTGACCACTTTTTGCTGGTCTGCGGTTTCTTTGAACACCTCATACAATTGCTCCATCTGTTGCTCATCCGGCTCAAAACCGTATTTACGAACCCGATCCTTCAGGGCGTGACGACCGGAGTGTTTCCCCAAAATAATCATGCTGCGCGGAATACCCAGCGCTTCCGGGTCCATTATCTCATAGGTGCTCCGATTCTTCAGCAGACCATCCTGATGGATGCCAGATTCATGCTGGAATGCATTACGTCCCACCACTGGTTTGTTGTATGCAATCGGGAAGTGCATCGCACGGCTAATCTGACGTGAAGTCTCATACAGCTGATTCAGCTTAATGTTCGTCGTTGCACCAATTGCGTCTCCCCGAGTCTCCAGCGCCATAATCAGCTCTTCCAGTGCACAGTTCCCTGTCCGTTCTCCGATACCATTGATGGTTACTTCAATCTGGGTAGCTCCATTGGCAATCGCAGCCAAACTATTGGCTACGGCCAGGCCCAGATCATTGTGACAGTGAGCACTATAGCGAACCTGATCGCCGCCTCTTGCACCCTCACGCACCCGGCGGAACATCTCGCCATACTCATGTGGCAGGGCATAACCGACCGTATCCGGCAGATTAATAATGCTCGCTCCAGCTTCAATGGCGACTTCAACCATTTCAATCAAATCGTCCATCTTGGTACGGGCAGCATCCATAGCTGTGAACTCTACGATGTCCGTGAACTGGCGTGCATAAGATACCATCTCACGAGCGGTAGCCACCACTTCACTGCGCGGACGGCGCAGTTGATGCTCGATATGAATATCCGAAGAAGAGATAAACAGGTGAATTCGGCGCCGTGCTGCATCCGCTGTTGCTTGAACAGCTGCATCGATATCACCTTTGACCGCACGCGCGAATCCGCAGATTTCCACGTTCTGCAACTGTCTCGAAATCGCCTGAACCGCCGCGAACTCACCTGGACTGGAGATCGGGAATCCAGGCTCAATGACGTCGATACCCAGAGAAGCCAGTTGGTGTGCCAGTTCAATCTTTTGCTCGGGCTGCAGACTTGCTCCTGGTGCCTGTTCTCCATCACGCAGCGTTGTATCAAAAATCTCAATCATGCGTTTGTTATTAGTTGTTGTCATATCCATCAACCTCCATCAAATTTTTATAAATATTTTCGTTACGATCCACGAGCCACAGAACACCTGCTAATCGCCGTCACTGTT
This sequence comes from Paenibacillus sp. SRL342, assembly GCF_984798905.1. Classification (NCBI taxonomy): domain Bacteria; kingdom Bacillati; phylum Bacillota; class Bacilli; order Caryophanales; family Paenibacillaceae; genus Paenibacillus; species Paenibacillus sp. SRL342. Next base: position 1,522,245 of record NZ_OZ481790.1, on the reverse strand, counting down.
GTTATATATTTTGTTTGTAAACACATATGTTGTTTGTAGCTTAGTCCTTGGTGATCAGTAATACCTATTGAATGTTTCGTGCCTATACTTGTTGTTCAATGTTCATTACTCGTTCGTTGTATATCATGCTTACCTTCATGACAGAGTGTACGTCGACTTACACCCTGACCTTCTGATTCTTCAATCTCCATATGGTTCTTCCCATGCCCACCCTGCTGCCGGCAGCAAACACAAATAACCCGCCATCTCATATAAGAGACGGCGGGTTATTATCCCCTCCGCGGTACCACTCTCGCTTGATGGGCCGGGCTTGCGCCGGACTCCATCCACCTCGTCGTCTCCGAGATCCGCTGGATGTGCGTGCAAGCACGACATCACTGGAATTCGGAGAAACACCCTATAACGGGGGTTAACCGTTGCTGTGTAACACATGTTGTTGTCCATCAGGACAACTGGGCGATAGATATCGTCCCCACGCTTCCACAGCTCCGTTCCCGGGCGAGATTCGAATGATTCCAGCCACTGCGTCGCACCACCCCGCAGCTCTCTGAGCGCTTTATCGTTCTACTGCTCCCGTTCATCACATTTATAATATGACCTAACTTCATTCATCCTAATTTTGAAAATCAAAAAAAGCCTGCCACCTCATGCAATAATGCAAGAGACGACAGGCTGTTCACCTTCGCGGTACCACTCTTGTTGACTTCCTTCCTGTTCATTCAAGACAACCCCTGAATGCTTTCGCATATCCGGATCACTTGAAGCAGCCTGAAAGCCCCCTCAGTTATCGTCAGTTGATCCTTGTAATAACGGTCCTACCAACAACGGCCCATTCACGGAGGCAACCCGTAACCATGTACTTTGGGCCATGATCGGCCTTCGGATTCTCCCGGGGAGTCACCGTGTTCCATCGTTCCGCTTCCAGGTGAGTTTCAGGTTTCCTTCGACTGCGTTGCACCATACCGCAGCTCTCTATAACCGGGAATGACCTTACTATTCCTGTTCATCGCGTTTATCAGTTCAGGAATCTGAATTCCTGTTTAAATTTGTAACTAAATATACATTCTTTACATCCCTGTTGTCAACTCTTAATCTCAAACTGCTTGCCTATACGGACTGAACGGACCATTCCTCCAGGGAAAGTCCCGGATCTGCCTTCGCATCAAATTCAGCAATTTCTCCCCGCTGCCATTTCAGATACGCAGCCGCTCCAATCATGGCCGCATTATCTGTACAATATTCCATTGGCGGGATTAACAGTTCAAGCCCTTCCTTCGTGCATCGCTCCTGTAATGCCGAGCGTAACCCCCGGTTAGCTGCAACACCACCGCATAATAACAGTTGACGTGAACCATACTCACGAACTGCTCTAACGGCTTTCTCCACCAACACTTCAACAACAGCTTCCTGGAAACCACGTGCAACCGCAGACGGCTCCAAGGTTTCTCCGCGCATTTTGGCCTGGTTGAGCACATTCAGTACAGCAGACTTCAGACCACTGAGACTGAAATCGTACGAACCTGCTTCCAGCCATACCCGTGGTAATGGCACTACGTCCTCCGCTTCAGACGCCATCCGGTCCACATGCGGGCCACCAGGATAAGGACAACCCAGTGCACGTGCTACTTTGTCATACGCTTCGCCTACAGCATCATCACGTGTACGACCAATCAGCTTGAACTTGCCCTCGGATTCCATATGCACAAGTTCTGTATGTCCACCGGATACGACCAGTGCCATCGCTGGATATTGCAGTTCATGAGTAAGTCGGTTGGCATAGATATGCCCGGCAATATGATGTGTGCCAATGAGCGGTTTGCCCAGTGCCATCGCCATCGTTTTGGCCGCAACGATACCCACCAGCAGTGCTCCGACCAGCCCAGGTCCCTGTGTTACAGCAATTGCACTTAGATCACGTGGACGAATGCCGGACTGTTCGATCGCTTGTTCCAGCATCAACGTAATGACTTCAACGTGTTTCCGTGAAGCCACTTCAGGTACTACTCCACCAAATGCCTTATGCGTCTCAATCTGACTTGAGATCAGATTGGACAGCACTTCCCGTCCATCCTTCACTACTGCTACCGACGTTTCATCACAGCTTGTCTCCACCGCCAAAATGTAGGATGGTGCAGAATTTATTTTTTCATTAAGTTCGTTCATGAATCCAATACGCTTCCTTCCTCTTCGCCGCTCCGGCCTGCAGACGGCAAGTTCGCCCACATAATCATCGCATCTTCCCCATTATCGGAGTAATACCCCTTACGAAGACCCGCTGATTCAAACCCTTTTTTCTGATATAAACGCTGAGCAATGCTGTTCGAGACTCTGACCTCCAACGTCATTCGTTCCATCCCGAGATAAGCCGCTGTGCTCATTAATTCATCCAATAACTTTTCGCCAAGCTTGCGTCCACGATACGCGCCTCTGACTGCAATATTGGTAATATGGGCTTCATCCATGATTGTCCACATACCTGCATAGCCAATGGCCTTGCCTTCCAATTCCATCACCATATATTTAGCAAAATGATTGTGTGTCAATTCATTTTGAAATGCTTCTTCCGTCCAGGGCAGGGTAAAGGCCTCATGTTCAATCTCCATCACATCGGGAATATCCGCGAGTGTCATGAACCTGAACTGAAGCGTTGCTTCCTGCTTATTATTCGCCACATTGTCCATCTGCTTCCCCTCCCCCTTTAGCCTTTGCGCAGCAGATTGGCTTCCGCTTCAGACAGCTGGGTGTAGTTCGGCACCAGCGCATGCACGTCATCACGCTGACCTGCAAGCAGCGCGGCAGCGCCAAGGCGCCCAACCCAGCGGCCTTCCAGCTCATAAGGTACGAGCTGGAGCGCCGTTCCTGCGGGGCAGTGAAGCTCCGCCGCTGCCGCAGCATGAGGGCCCGTCTCGCCGACGATCCAGACGGCTGCGGGCCGCTCTTCCGGCGCCGCCTCCGCCATGCGGGCGGCGAGGGCTTCCAGCCATCCGTCCATCTTGCGGATGGCATCAGGCGCCAGACGCCGGGGGGCATCGCTCCCGGCGGAGGCAAACAGCGCGGTGCACGCTTGACCGCGCCGTGCATCCACAAGCGGAACGATCCAGTGGACAGGGGCAGCACCTGTGCTGCCCTGGTCCGCGGATGGCTTTCCGCCAGCCCCTACTGCGGCATCCTCTGCCGCAGCTTCTGCCTTGGCGGCAAGGCCGCTGTGCCAGCCGCCCCAGGCGATGGCCTGAAGGCTGGACACCCCGGCTACGGGGATGTCCCACGCCCAGGCCAGTGTCTTCGCCGCGGTCACCGCAATGCGGATGCCCGTGTACGAGCCTGGGCCAACGCCAACGGCAATGCCGTCAAGTTGCCCTGGCTGTGTGTTGCTGGCGGCCAGCAGCTGCTCCATCACCGGTACAACGTGTACCGAATGGTTGCGCTCAGCCCGTTCATTGCGTTCTTCCAGAAGCGCATGATCTTCCATCATCGCAGCTGCCATCACTGCGGTGGATGTATCCAACGCCAAAAACCGCTGACGCGGCTCTTTTTGTAAATCTTCCATCATCATTTGACTCCATTCTGTCTGAACTGTCGGCACATGGCTGCATAAGTCTCGCCGTACCCATCCAGTGTAATCGTTCGATCCTCCAGGCCCGTTGTTTCAATCTGCACATGCAAATGCTCTTGCGGCAGCAATTCGGGAATGATACTCGACCACTCCACCAGACTGACTCCGGCTCCATAGAAATATTCATCAAGTCCAAGCTCATCCGCTTCTTCCAGCGATATGCGATATACATCCATGTGATATAAAGGCAAACGCCCTTCGTACTCCTTAATTAGCGTGAATGTGGGACTGCTTACCACATCACGTACACCCAAATGCCAGGCAAATTTCTGTGAAAATGCCGTTTTACCCGCGCCCAGATCACCATCCAAAGCAATCACCATGCCGATGTTTGCCTGTCTGGCGAGTGCGGAAGCGAGTGCTTCTGTATCTGCAATGCCATGGGATTGATACACCCACTGCTCGTGCGTCTGATTCAATATTCGCCCCACCTTTGGCGGTCCAGCCGCCTGAGTTCACTTTGAACCTTATTATATCGGTCCCTTTCTTCCCCCGCAACATCCAAGGAGGCAAGCGGAAATATAACATGCATTATTAGACGTGTCACAAAACTCGCTTCCTTCGAAGTTTCAGACACCCACTAGGAAAAACCAAAAACCGGCACCTCTCGGTACCGGCTGTGTTATGCATAAATTTAAGCTTTTATTCATTCTCAAATCCCTCAATAACGATATGCCACTTGTGTCTACTCCTCCAAACGATCCACACGTACCGTATGGGTATTTCCCGGGTTACTGCCCACCTGAACGGTAGCCATGCCATTGGCTTCATCCACACTCTCGATCCAGACCGGATCTCCCTCCAATGTAACGGCAATGGTATCCTTCGAATCATAGATCGCCTTGGCGCGCTTCGCATCCATCATTTTATTCATACTCCCCTTCCGGATCTTCGTGATCTTCCCTAATCATGGTGTCTGTTGTGCTATCACCAATATAACCGTTATCTTCCGTAACCTGTCCCCCGCCTAACCCTTCATTCACCATCCGGTCAATGTCGAGCATGAACGACTCCCGATCAAGGGGCAATTCTTCCGAAGTGACCGCTTCCCAGTTTACAGCTGTAGCAGGTGTATAGAATTCTTCAGCACTTTCGGCTTCGGCAAGAGGATATGGAGAAAATGCATGCTTGTGTGCTTCTTCCTCATCACGTCTGTTCTTCAATATTGCACCTCCCGGCATATGTGCTGCGAGAATAACTACCTATCCCATGCTCGTCTTCCTGTCGGAATCCAAACATGTTTCTGTTATCATCCCCGAGTCTCGCCGAACCATACGAATTCGTTCGTCTACAAGACGATTATCCCTCGCGCCAGATGCCCATACTATTGAATATAATCCGTTTTCAAAAAGTCCGGTTTTCAGTACCGAGAAGATGGAATAAAGCTAGAAATGGAGTAGCGGAGCGTAGGCAAACTACGTGAGCAACGGACATTTCGGCTGAATTTCATATTCGATGCTGATCATGCCGCTAGGCATGATTCGTAATCAAAAGCGGAAATTTTTGAACAACCTTTTGAAAGGAGCCGATCTATGCATACCGTCTGGAAAGGTGCAATCAGTTTTGGCCTTGTGCATGTCCCTGTCAAAATGTTCTCGGCTACCGAAGACAAAGACATCTCGATGCGCTATATCCATAAAGTCTGCGGCAGCCCGCTCGCTTATGTTCGTCAATGTCCCTCATGTGAAGTGGACGTGAAGTGGGAAGAGATCACCAAAGGCTATGAATATGAAAAAGGAAAGTTTGTTCTCTTCGAGAAAGATGAATTGGAAGCGTTAAATGATTCCACCAGCAAAACCATTACCATACTGGATTTTGTCGACTTGACTGAGATTGATCCGATCTATTTTCAGAAAACATATTACCTATCGCCCGATCAGGCTGGGGGAAATGCCTACCAGTTGTTGATGAACGCGATGCGAGATACCGGCAAAATTGGGATCGCCAAAATCTCCATTCGCTCCAAAAGCAGTCTGGCTGCCATACGTGTGCTGGAAGATTGCCTCTCCATGGAGACGATTTTCTATCCGGACGAGATTCGTCCTGTCTCCCAGGTGCCCAACTTGCCTGAAGTGCAGAACGTGAATGAAAAGGAACTCACGATGGCAAAGTTGCTGATTGATCAATTGTCCACGCCTTTTGAACCCGGTAAATACACCGATGACTATCGCAGCAAACTGCTGGATCTTATTCAGCACAAAGTGGCAGGCGAAGAAATCAAGATTGCTCCAGCCAAACCTGAAGCCAACGTGATGGATTTGATGGCTGCCTTGCAGGCAAGTATCGAGGCCGTGAAGCCTATTCCGGCTGACCCTGGGACAACAACGGCCAAGCCTAAGAAACGTGCACCGCGAAAAACGCCTGCTCAAGCGGTTGCCGGAGGAGAATCCGATACACCTGCTGCACCAGCCAAAAGAAAAAAGGCGACACCCAAACCAAAAGTTTGAATGTCGCTAAGGCAAGACCGATTCCGTTATATGACTCATGTAACGAGGTCTACTCCGATCCGGCTTCACAGTCGGATTTTTTTGTTTTACAGAACGATTGAAGCAGTACTAGTCAATAAAACTCCAGTTATAATTGCAAAATGCGATTGACGAAAGCTGATTTATATTTTATATTAACTTATGAAAAGTAACTTATTTATGAATATACAGTCACCCTGTAATTCTGCTTCAACAGTATGCAATTAAATAATCCGTTTTCAACGCATATACACAATCAAACGAGAACCCATATTATCTATTCTCAGGAGGAAACCATCATGAATACAACGTATCAAATCCCTGCCACAACCCATCTGGGTGAAGTGAGTCTCCGAATTATGAACCTGGAGCGTTCAATTAAGTTCTATACCGATGTGGTTGGATTAAAATTACTTGAGCGGAGTGGCAAAGTGGCTACGTTGACAGCCGACGGAAAACAGTCCCTGCTGCGATTGGAAGAGCTCACGGATGGAATTACCCTGCCGGAACGCTCACACGCTGGCTTGTATCATTTCGCCATCTTGCTGCCGGACCGCAAGTCCCTTGGTCTTGCTCTTCGTAATCTGGCTGCATCCGGCATCGATATCGGCCAAGGTGATCACTTGGTCAGCGAAGCTTTCTATATCTCCGATCCCGATCAGAACGGAATTGAAATCTATGCGGACCGTGCACGTGATACCTGGAAACGGGATAGCGACAATAACTACGTAATGGCAAGTGATCCTGTAGATGTGGAAAGCCTGTTTGCCATATCGGAGAATGAACCTTGGCATGGCCTGCCTGCTGGCACCGTTATTGGTCATGTACATTTCCACGTCCGCAGCCTGGAAGAAGCCCGCAACTATTACACCGGCATACTCGGTTTTGATATCGTGGGCAACTTCGCCAACATGTCTGCGCTGTTTGTTTCCGCTGGGGGTTATCATCACCATCTGGGACTTAATATCTGGGCAGGAGTGAATGCACCTGCTAATCCAGATAACGCTACAGGAATTGACTACTTCACCATTGTGTACGCCTCAAAGGAACAATTGGATCAGGCACTTGAACAATTGCGTCATTCCGGTGCAGTCGTTACACAAGTGGAGGGTACCTGGTTTACGGTAGACCCACAGAACATCCGTGTACGTCTAACCGCTGCCAATTGATTTTGTTAGGACACACACGATCATTATGGATAATTTCATAACATAAGCCTGAGTACCTGATTTCTCCACATCACAGAGAGATCGGATACCCGGGCTTTTTCATTCGCTTTTTATAAGACCGTCCATATTAGTGCATCCTAACGACTACTCCGACAAGTTAAATTCAAAAAATATGGAGATCGAAAAGACGCATGATGTTTAGGGCGTTCGTTTCTCTAATGCTCCGGACAAGAAAGGAGTACCCCATGTTCAAACCGTTGATTCCATTCGAACCCATCTCCAGAGATACCTTACCCACAGGACCGCAATGGATTGCCCAGGTCAAGTGGGATGGAGTCCGCATGCTTGCCTATGAGGACGGGCATGAGCTGCGCCTGGTGAATCGCAGATTACATGATCGAACCGCACAGTATCCCGAGCTGGTAACACCACGCAATTTATGTGCAGGCTCCTCTTATATTTTGGATGGAGAAGTTATTGCGCTGGACCCAGACACCGGAAAACCTTCGTTTTATCATGTTCTTCGGCGGGATCGGATGAGCAGACCCGAAGGTATCGCCCAAGCCATACATCAGATTCCGGTCACATATATGGTATTTGATATCCTGTTCTATGAGGGGAAATGGGTGACGGATCAGCCTTTGGCAGATCGACAGCGCCTGTTGCACGAGGTCCTTAACACCGCTCCCCATGTTCAGGAGGTCACCAATACGCTTGATGCCTCTTCCCTGCTTACGGTCATGAGACAACATCAGATGGAAGGCATTGTCTGCAAGGATCTCACCAGCAGTTATGGCATACAGGGCAAGGACCAGCGCTGGCAGAAAGTCAAAATCATGCATGATGTATATGCCATGATCGGGGGAGTCACGTACCGGAGCGGTATTGTGAATGCCGTCGCGGTCGGTGTATATGATGGGCCTAATTTTGTCTATATTGGTCATGTCGGGACTGGCAAATTGAACTCCAATACGTGGCGGGAACTCACCCATCAAGTCGAGCCTTTGATCAGACAGGACAGACCGTTCCATAATGTACCCGAGCGCAGTGCAGAGACCACCTGGGTGGAACCGCGAATAGGAGTCAAAGTGCAATATATGGAGTTGACTCATCATCACACTCTACGCCATCCCAGTATTCAGACCTTCGCGGATGTAACCCGTGAGGATTGTCTGGCGAACCAGCTTCTTCAATGACTCAGTCCAAGATTGATTACACGTATAGGAGGTGTTCCATATGGCCCCCAAGATCCAGGGAACCATCATAATAGAAGGCACAGAACTGACGGTAACGAATCCGGACAAGCTGTTATGGCCGGATGCGGGTGTCACCAAAGCCATCTATCTGCAAAAGCTGGCCGCTCTGGCTCCTTATCTGCTCACGTATACGAGCAATCGACTTCTCACCACGATAAGATATCCCCACGGCGCTGGAGGGACATTTTTCTATCAAAAGAATGCCCCTGAGCCTATACCAGATTATGTGCGGACTGAAGTTCACGACGGCATCCGCTATGTGGTCATGAATGGACTTCCGGAATTGTTATGGCTTGGCAATCTGGCCGCACTTGAATTTCATCCTTCTCTGCATACTGTGGGAAGCCATCTGCCCAGTGAATGGATGATTGATCTGGACCCCTCTCAGGAACATGAACCGCGGATCATGCATGCTGCACTCATCGTTGGAGAAACCCTGACTTCCCTTGGTCTGAGGTCTATTCCCAAAACTTCGGGCGCAACAGGAGTTCAAATCATCGTTCCCATTGTGCAAGGAGTAACCTTTGATGAATTGAGAGAGATCGGTTATTTTGTGGGTAAATATGTCACTCAGAAGCACCCGGATCTGTTCACACTGGAACGACTCAAAAAGGACCGTGGAGACCGCATTTATTTTGACTATCTCCAGCATTATGGAGGCAAGACCCTTGCCGCTCCCTATACACCACGTGCCAAATCCGGGGCCACTGTCTCTACACCCCTTACCTGGGACGAGGTTAGAAGCAACGTCTCCATCCAGGATTACCATCTGATGAACATTATTGAACGCTTGAACCAAACCGGTGATTTAATCGCAGCTGTTGAACCCCAACCGGTGGAGCTCATTCTCAAACATTTGAAGAAAAAATAGCCGACTCCCTCATCACAAGGGTGTCGGCTATTATCATTCATGCGTATATCAATCGCTAATGGATACCTTTTTTCTTGAAACGTCCGCCCTTCACATCATGAATGTTACCGATAGCCACAAAGGCTTGCGGGTCCCAATCTTCAACGATGGTCTTAAGCTTCGCTTCTTCCAAACGGGTGATCACGACAAAGATGATCTTTTTCTCGTCCCCGCTGAATCCGCCCTCTCCATCCAGGAAAGTTACACCACGACCAAGACGGTCTGTCAGGGCTGAACCGATATCACGATATTTATCACTAATGATCCATACTGATTTGGACTGGTCAAGTCCCTCATTCACAATATCAATCATCTTCATCGCAATATAATATGCAATCATGGAATACAGGGCGTTCGGCCAGCCGAATACAAATCCTGCACCTGCGAAAATAAACACGTTAATGAACAATACGATCTGTCCTACAGACAACGGTGATTTCTCACTCAGCAAGATGGCGACAATCTCCGTACCATCCAGTGAACCACCTGAACGAATCACGAGTCCAACCCCCACACCCAGGATCAATCCGCCGAATACGGCTCCGAGCAATGGCTCTCCTGGTGTTAATGCAGGCACGCGGTGCAACAACGCAGTCCCGATGGACATCACCACGATCCCAAGCAGCGTGGATAACGCAAATGTTTTACCAATCTGCTTGTATCCCAGAATCAGGAATGGCAAGTTGAGCAAGGTCAGGAATACTCCGAGTGGCAGATGTGTTAGCTCTGACACCATAATCGAAATACCTGTAATTCCCCCATCAATTACGCCATTGGGCACAAGGAATATTTCAAGTGATACAGCCATTAGTGCAGCACCAATCAGAATCATCACAATACGTTGCAGCAGCTTTAATGTAAACACCGAGCTTTTGACCCCGCGGTCAGCTGGCTTGACTGTTAGTTCTTTCACCGTTACATTGGACATGGTATCCCCCCCGTTAAATCAGTGTGTGAATCCATTTTATAAATCATTTAAATACTCAGGGTGAATCTACATCTAGAAAACAGCAAACTGCTGTTCTACATGTACCCTGGCTATACAAGCACAAGCATCTAAAGGCGATATAAAATGGATTCAAAATGGTCTTCATCCCGGTTTGCACTTTCAAAAGAGAGCAAAAGGGAGCCTGTTTTCCCGCAGACTCCCCTCCTTCACCAAGACATAAATTATATATCTATTATATCATAAAAGATCAAATTTGCACAAAATACTTAGCAAAAAGAAGATAAATTCACAAAAAGTGAACTTATCCTCAGAAATCTGCCCTAAATCGCCTAAAGAAGCGGAGAAAGCATCCGAGAAAGCATTTCTGCGCCTTTTTGCCGTCGTGAACGCCTCTGAAATACCTCCCCATTGATCTGACTGCATTCCCCGAGATCACGTTCAAAGTCAGTGATCAAACGACGAATCGGAGAGCACTCGAACAGGACAGCCGTTAACTCAAAATTGCAAAAAAAACTGCGCATATCCATATTGGCCGTGCCTACCGTTGCAAGCAACTCATCCACAATCATCACTTTGGCATGTACAAAACCTTTGCGATATTGGAAGAACTCAACACCTGCTCGCAGAAGTTCCTCTACATATGAAAGGGATGCCAAATGAACAAGCTTTGAATCGGATTGATACGGAATGATAATTTTCACATCAACGCCACTGACAGCGGCTGTTTTGAGTGCCTCATACAGGGCAGGATCAGGAATAAAATAAGGTGTGGTAATGTAAATCCGGTCACAGGCTACCGAAATGGCTCCAAAACACATTTCCTGAATGGCATCCCAGTCCTGATCCGGCCCACTGGCCAGAATCTGAATTCGTTCTTCCCCGCTACAGATATGAGGTGGAAACAATTCCACAAGCTGGGGTTCGGTAATTCGCTCACCGGAAGCCAATTTCCAGTCGTTAAGGAACGTACTTTGCAGGAAATATACGGCATCTCCCTCAATCTGCACATGTGTATCCCGCCAGAAACCCACCTCCGGATATCGTCCAAGGTAATCATCGCCTACATTAATGCCACCCACGAAGCCAACCTGTCCATCCACAACAACAATTTTACGGTGATTCCGGTAGTTGACTCTTCGGTCAATCGTTGCAATCAGTGGCGGTAGAAAATAATGAAACTCCACACCTGCATCCTGCAGTTTGCGGATAAAACTCCAGCTCATCTTGTGACTGCCGAGACCGTCACAAATAAACCGAACCTTCACGCCCTCCTGTGCCTTGCGAATCATGACATCCTGAAACTTCGTACTGATCACATCATCACGGAAAATGTAAAATTCCACATGCAGATGGTGCTTTGCTTTTTCCATTTCGCTCAGCATTGCCGCAAATGCCTCTTCACCATTTGTGAGCACCGTACTGTTATTACAACCTGTAATCGGGCTCTCCGACAGATGGGATAACAGGTTAAACAATCGATGCTGGTGGCTGAAACGATCACCAGGCATATGTTCGACATCTCCAATGATGTGGGCTTGTTCCCAGATCGTTTCCTTCATTTCACGGAAGATCCGCGATCCACCTTTGCGAAGTTTTTTTCGTTTGTTATAATCCTGCGCTACGAAATAGTACACTACAAAACCGATCAAAGGCACGCAGAACAAAATAAACAGCCAAGCCACAGCTTTAGCCGGATTACGAAATTCCAGCAGTAGAATTGTGGCTGCCTGGAAAATAAATACGAGTAATATAATGACCAGCCAGAACATTTGGCTTCCTCCTCAAGTAGCAAGCTTCATGACCTTGCCCTTCTCTCACCTACACAGCTTTGACGATTATGTAATCAGCTAATCATAGATACCCATTGTACCCCCTATTCGTAACGTTTACTTAGATAAAACTTTACATAAGCAGACGGAATACTTGATTCTGGAAATTCAGATTTCTACTTTGTTCATTGTATATTTTGACTGTGTTACCTTCTACATATCAGTTTAATGATGGAGCAGATTCGCTTTGTGACGCCAATCTGCTCATTCCACCTTCCAGACTCTTCCTCATTTCTTTGTCTGGAGGTGGTCTTCTTACGTAAAATTAGATATAATAATCGTTAAAAACTTATTACCTAAAGGAGAAGAGCAGTGAATGGAAAGTGAGAGGTATGCGTTAAATTTAGTAATGGTTGCTTTTTTGATAGGACTTTCGGCGTTTTTTGTTGCAGTGGAATTCGCTCTAGTGCGGGTTCGACCGAGCCGGATCGACCAAATGATTGCAGAAGGAAACAAGCGTGCGCTGGCTGTTAAACAAGCTGTTGCCAATCTGGACGGATATTTGTCTGCCTGCCAGCTTGGAATCACGATCACATCTCTGGGACTGGGCTGGCTGGGTGAACCGACGGTAGAGAAGATTCTCCACCCTGTGTTTGAAAGCTTGCAAATTCCTGAGGCGGTTTCTTCATTCTTATCGTTTGTTATCGCGTTTGCTTCCATCACGTATCTGCATGTTGTGGTTGGTGAACTCGCTCCAAAAACGATTGCAATCCGGAAAGCCGAGACTGTTGCACTGCTGACGTCTACACCTATCATCTGGTTTAACCGAATTATGTATCCTTTTATCTGGCTGTTAAACGGCTCAGCGAACCAACTGGTGAAACTGTTCGGAATCAAACCTGCTTCCGAGCATGAAGATGCACACTCCGAAGAAGAGTTGCAGATCATTATTAATGAGAGCTTTGAAAGTGGTAAAATCAACCAAGCCGAGTTCGGTTATGTAAGCCGGATCTTTGCCTTTGATGAGATGTTAGCCAAAGAAATCATGGTACCCCGGACCGATATGGTCTGCCTTTATGTGAATAGAACAAATGAGGAAAACCTGGAGATCATTCGTGAGGAACAATATACCCGTTTTCCGGTAGTTAATGAGAGTAAAGACGATATCATCGGTATCATTAATACGAAACAATTCTTCCTGGAACTTTACGGAAACGATGAACCTGTCGATCTATCCTCCCTGATCCAGCCTGTATCGGCTGTTCACGAAACAACTCCTGTGAAGGACTTGCTCAAGAAAATGCAGAAGGATGGCGTACATATCGCCGTGCTGGTCGATGAATATGGCGGAACTTCCGGAATTGTAACCATCGAGGATGTACTTGAGCAGATTGTTGGTGAGATTCGCGACGAGTTCGACGCAGACGAAGTGGAAGATATTCAAGTCATCAATGAGAACTATGTCATTATGGATGGTAAGGTTTCCTTATCGAAGGTGAATGACATGTTTATGTCCAGCCTGGATGCAGATGAGTGGGACACCATTGGTGGATGGCTCTACAGCCATCGTCCCGAGATGAACGAACAGGAAGAATATGAGTTCGAGAATCTAATCTTTGTTTTGCTGGAAAAAGATAAAAATCGGTTCTACAAAGTGGCCGTTGTTCCCAAGGAACCACTGACCATGTCTGATTATACCGATGAAGACGAGAAAGAGTCCAATTGGTCTAAATAAAGCAAATTTGTAAAAAAGAAAAGGAGCACTTGCCTATATCGGTAAGTGCTCTTCTTATATATCTCGCCCCATCCGTCACTTCTCCAATTTATCATTTAACCAAGAATGGAACTCCCGTTTTTACTTTGATTTAATACCCACTTTGCAATATCATCGATAATGGCTTTGGAGACATTAGATGGCTCAGCGTACTCTTGACCGATTGAAAGTCCATCATAGCTGGATAAAAGATGATTTACCTTTGGATAGCTATTGTACGTTACATTGGAATGACCTTGAAGAGACGATTTCCAGGTTTGGAATTGATCCATAGACACTTGCACATCATTTTCGCCTTGTATAACAAGCATAGGTGTATTTTGTGTTTTAGCCAGTTCCGCAGGCACATAATCTCTCTGCTCAAACCACCAATAAGCAGGTTGAAGTGGAAACGCCTCAGGAAGATGATCTACAGAGTATTTTGGATCTTTAACCATCGCAGTCACATTTTTATAAAAATCGGCTTGTCCTTGAATCATCTCCGTGTCTAAACCAAGCTGCTTCATCCGCTCTACCAATTCGTCCTGCTGCTCGGTAAGCACATCCACAAAGCTACTACTTGGTGCAGCAAGTAGAATACTTCCTGCAATATCATGTTGTTTATCCTCAGCAATGATTAATGGCATTGCAAACCCGCCTTGACTATGTCCAGCTACAAAAATCGCTGTAGAATCAATATGTGCATTCTTTTTAAGGAATTCCACTGCATCATTTACCTGATCTACGCTCTCTTGTTTTAATGTGAATTTAGGCTGTGAAGCCACCTTATAGGTATGCTCATACGTGACCTTATCGTATCTTAATACAGCAACTCCTTGTGAAGCTAAACCTACCGCAAGATCGCGAAACGGCTTTGCACCACCAATGGCAGCATCTTGATTGTTAGGCCCAGATCCGTGTACCAGAATGACAACCGGGAAAGGTCCCTCTCCCTTGGGCAAAGTTAATGTCCCTGGCAAAGCCAAATCACCCTGACCAACCGTAATGGCTTGTTCTGTATAGGCAGATGGGTCGTCGTAGCTTGGTTTTTGATACACATCTGGCGTAGCGGCGGCAATATGCAAATCATCCACAAGTCCGTTATGATTCATTCTGACCGTAATATTCAAACGAATCAGCTCTGTTTTGAACGTATAGGTAACATTGCGATGCACTGTATTATTTTCTACATGCTTAGCTATGGCTTCACTTGTAATTTTGCCATTTTGTCCTTCTAAAGCTCCCCACAGCTGGCTCAACAACGTGGGTGACAACACTCCACTCACAGAGGTATGAACATACTTGGCAGCCTCCTTGCCATCGCCCTCACTAATAAGTGAAATGAATCTGTCCTCAGGTGCTGCCTTCAGCGTCTCGGAAAGAAATGCCCCATCCATATAGGTAGTTCCTTTCGTTAACTGAACAGGATTGTTTAAGGATATGGCTTGCCCATCCACCATCGCCTGTTTCTCTCCTACCTTAACTATAATCGTAAGCTCACTTTTTCGTATTGTGATTTCGCCTGTCTTTTGTTGCCAAGATACCTCTGCCCCATTCTTTTCTGCAATCTCACGAATAGGAACAAGATTTTCACTACCAGCAGATTTTTCAGCAGCTTCTGAGATGGGTGTCACCGGAAGGATGAGACCTACGAAAGTAAGAGAAAGTAATAGCTTTTTCCAATTGTTCATTGTAATAATTCCTCCTAATCATTTTATCTATCATATGCATAGATCTATGAGCATTTATTGGCTCAGAACTATACTTATAACAACAATAGCAATGATGAATAACAACAGGACCCAAGATAGTGGACGAGCGAAGTTAATCGTCCAACCTATTCCATAACGCTTTTCTATGGTTAAAGAAGGATCATTGGCATTGAAGTAAATAAACCCAAGCTTCCAATAATCATCGTCATTCACAGGCTGCTCCTTAGATCGTTCGTGATCCTTTTGTTGATTACGAATTTTCCCACCGCCTTGTCTGCCTGTGAGAGACAGCCATACAACACCTAATACGATCACCACAGGAGTGATGAGGCTAATAGCTGTTAACAAGACCAGATTAGGGACGAACATATTGATCTGAATGAAGGCAAATAAAATGGTAAGAAGTAAGCCTGTTACAAGCGTAAATAGGGACCATTTACGGCGGAATTGAATATTCTCAGCAGCAAATTGGCCAGGATTAGACGTAGTAAGCTGTTGTTTGCTTGATTTAATACTCCAGTTCACCAACATCAGAAGTGCAATGATTCCTAGCTGTACAAGATTAATAGCCAGTACCGAGAGGTAGGTTTTAGGTACACTGGAAGTGACATGGCCCTGAAGATCATATTTTATGGGAATGGCGTTAGGGAGTGCCTTATAATTCAGGATCGTAATGATTGCAATAGCTACAATAATAGCCATGTGAACGAGAAACCAATAGTTGGAATAGGTGAGTTTATTTTGGCGGAAGGTGGTATCGATTTTAACTCTTTGAGGTGCTTCTACAGTTGTAAGTGTTCCTTTGATCTTTTTCATCTTGAAATGGAATAAGATGTGTAGTGCTGCCCAGTACACAATAAATATCATTGTACTAACACCGGTAATCATTGCAGTAGAATCTTCATTAGCTGATCGGAGAAAATACAGACAGATAAGTATAATCATCCCGTTTCCGATCAGACTTACTTTAGCAAACGTACTCCTTAGCTTACGTAAGGTGGGTGTGTAGTAATTATATTGACTTACCGTAACCCCAAAGCTAATGGTTTCCCTTGTCAGATATGGTGCAAAGGATAGAAGTAAGGCTAATGGGGCAAAGATTAAAATGATAGGTAATATATTAAATAGCTGCATACATAACACACTCCCTTGATTCTTTATTCTTTGTTGTGACCCATCTTTACATCGTCATACATTTGGTCTAACACCGCAGATAGTTCCTCTTTGGTCATTCCGCGACAGATCGCTTCGGCAATAATCGGTCTTAATTCTCTTTGCTGCTTTTTCAAAAAATCATCCGTTAAACCAGGCATTCCATCAGGGTTCACTACAACTCCCTTTTGTCTATGAACCAGAATGTATCCATCTTGCTTGAGTAGGGTATAAGCCTTGTTGACGGTGTGAAGGTTAACACCGATATCTGCTGCCAAATTCCGAACCGAAGGTAACGCCTCACCTAGCTGTAACTCACCACTAGCAATGCCTTCAATAATTTGATAAACAAGTTGCGAATAGATGGGAAGTTCGGATTGCATATCCAGTTGAATAATCAAGGGTTCACCTTCTTTTTGTTATCTGTTATATATCAAGTATAACAGATATAACACGAATGAGCAATATGTATGAAAAAAAGCCGCATATCAATGGCGAGGGTAAACTTACCTGACCCTTCACCATTGATATGCGGCTTATCCTGATGAGCTTATCGATGTGATTCAATAACAAACATTAGTAGTGGCACACATGATAGCGTTGTATTTCAACTTCCATTTAAGTTTCAGTCTTATCTTCAACAATCCGATAATGGATTTTGCGAACTATAATTTTCAGAATCATATATAGAGGAATTACGATGATCATACCCAAGATATTTCCCAGGTCAGCACCCACGAGCAAAAGGATAACGGTAGTCAGTGGATGAATATCGAGCTGCTTGCCATAGACGTAAGGTGAGATCAGGTTATCCTGGATTTGCTGTGCGATTACAATGATGACCAGTGACCAGATCGCCATCGAAGGTGATTCGATAAACGCAACAATGACAACCGGAATAGCTGCCAGCAAAGCACCCACATAAGGGATGAAGTTCAGAATAATGGATACAACCGTCAGCAGCAATGCGTAAGGCAAACCTAAAATGAGAAAACCGATGTACATCAAAATCCCCAGGGCTACATTAACAATAACCCGGCCAACAATATAGTTGCTTAGTGCTTCATCGATCTCATGGACGGTTTCTTCCCCATCCTTCCGATAATGTCTTGGCAGCAATAAAGTCAGATTCGTTCCAAACTTGCTGCCTTCCTTGAGCATGTAATACAACATGATCGGAAACGTTGCCAGGATAATAACCAGATTGGATACCACGGAGAATAACCCTGAGACATAATTGGTTACCTGTGTGATCCCTTGGCTCAGAACATCGGATAATCGTGAGAATAGATTGGAATCATCAGGCAGGTATCTGGACACAAAATTGCTCTTTTCAAGTGCATTCAACTGATCGCTGAGTGAAGTAACCAACGCTGGAGCATTCTCCACGAAATTCATCAATTGTTCACGCAGGGAAGGCCATACAAGCACACTAAAACCTGCAAGGATTAGTGCAATTACGACATAAATAATCAGAACTGACAATGCACGTTTGATCTTATGCCTTTCCATATAATCGACGAGGGGGCGCAGCAGATAATAGAAGAAACCAGCAATCAGCAGCGGAATGATGATGATATGAATCAGTGAGGTCAAGGGGCTGAAAATAAAGTTCACTTTTTCCCCCAGATACACGATGAGCAGCAGCAGAATAATCGCTGTGCATATGCGGTAGAACTTGTTATTTATCAAGAAACGTGATCCCTCCATGCGCTGCTCTGCCAAATTGACTGGAGCGTTCATATGTATATCTAGTCATTTATAAGTACCCTTAAATGACAGTCATGCCACAGGCGATGCTGAATATACACTTATTTTCTTTCCAAAACAAACATTGGAGCAAAAAAAAGAAGCAGGCGTTAGCCTGCCACATCTCTTTTGCTGAATACAACCCAGGAAATCACCATGAAAATAACGTAATACACCGCCAGGACTGCAATGGAGAAACCTAGTGTCATTCCTGCACTCGGGCCACCCATTAGCGCAAAATCCGCCCCGGAGGTCATGTATTTGCTCAGATCCATGTTGTTGAATAGAACATACTTGGCCCACTCATAACGGACCGGATTGAATATGAGCGAGAAGATACTCTGTGAGAACATAATGAACAGGGATAATCCAATCGCAAGTGCACCTGAACGAAATACGGAGGACACCATAAAAGCAATCGCAAGCGTAATGAACAGATCAACGTACAAATATCCCCATAACGTCAGAGCATTCGTAGCCGGACTACTGCTTCCTCCCGGAGCATCATGCGAGAAAAGGATATAAGACGTTAGCATGGCCATCGCGATGATCAGCAATGTACTGACAATACTGAAGCCAACGACGGTCAGATATTTGGAAGCAAGAACTTTGCTTCGTGACCATGGACGGATCAGCAATAGCTTGATGGTTCCCCAGGTAAATTCGCCCGCAACCGATTCCGCTGCAATCACGACACAGAAGATCGTGTTCAGGAAAAACGTAATCTGGATGGTCGTTACAGCCGCTTCCCAGTACAAAACTTCATTGGACCCCATGCCTTCTCGCAGTAACACTGGCATTAATAGCGAGATCAGCGCCAGAATCGATAACATGATCCAGGTACGGGGACGACGGAAAATTTTCATATTCTCATTCAATATCAGATTACCGA
The DNA here is from genome assembly GCF_984798905.1 of Paenibacillus sp. SRL342. Taxonomy (NCBI): domain Bacteria; kingdom Bacillati; phylum Bacillota; class Bacilli; order Caryophanales; family Paenibacillaceae; genus Paenibacillus; species Paenibacillus sp. SRL342. Next base: position 1,502,856 of record NZ_OZ481790.1, on the reverse strand, counting down.
AACTACCCAATTCCTCCACCCCCAGTGACTTGCAAGAATTGTTCTTCCAGGGTGTGAGTCACGTTACGAATACCGTATACCTGAAACCCTTCACTAACCAGCTTGGCATTGATATCCGGAATCTGCTCACGAGACACCCGCATCACCAGGACATTGCCCTGCACGATAGCACCCTGAATCAGATCCGCAGCGCGGTCAGCATCATTCAGCTCAAAAGCAACTTCGATTAATGCATCCGAACCGGCTTCAGCCCGAAGGTTTCTTACATCGATCAACTTGCCGTTCTGGATGATGGCCACTGTATCACACATCAGCTCCATCTCCGACAATAAATGACTGGATACAAAGACCGTAATACCTTCCTCTTGGGTGAGCTGACGCAAATAATCTCTCAGTTCCCGTATACCCTGCGGGTCCAAACCATTGGTCGGCTCATCCAGTACAAGCAGCTTCGGTTTATGTAATATCGCTTGCGCGACCCCCAGACGCTGGCGCATGCCCAGTGAATAGGTTTTGACCTTATCGTGAATACGGGCGGTAAGCCCCACACGTTCAATCGTTTCCGCAATACGTTCTTTCGTAACTCCCGGCGACATGCGGGCAAAGTGAACGAGATTCTGGTACCCGGTCAGAAACTTGTACATTTCCGGATTTTCTACAATAGCTCCTACCTGGGCTACCGCCTGTTCAAATTCATTCTTCACACTGTGTCCCGAGATGAAAATGTCACCTTTACTGATGGACATCAGTCCAACCATCATCCGAATCGTTGTTGTTTTCCCCGCGCCATTAGGTCCTAAAAAACCAAAAACCTGCCCCGGAGAAATATCCAGAGTCAGGTCGCTGACCAATGATCGGGAGGATATGATTTTGCTGACGCCCTGAATCCGGACGACCGGCTCCTGCTGCATTCAATCCCCTCCTTCATGGACGAGCACATCATTCATGCCCGTTTCTCATATGAACATAGTGTATCATAATCTTTAGTATATTGTCCCGCAAACTGGGATTTCCCCTGACGTTTCGCTTCAACTACACACGCTTCACAGCATCCAAGCGGCATTTCACTCCGGTAGAATCCGGTGCGAAATACGTGATTGCCTCCATTGCCCTCTTCCTTCATTTCGACAGAGCTTCTAGTGACCGACACAATCATCCCACAACTGACACAGTAAAAGCGGCCCGTTTCGATCAATGATATTCCTTCCCCTCACAAGGAGCTTAGAAGTCCTTGTTATTTGTCGTTAGACGCTGAAAATTGATACATTTTGTATCTATCTCGTAATTTACTTGACACCGGGACTAATGTCAAGGCTTCAAAGCCATAAAAATAAGCAAAATACAAAAAAAGCTCCATAAATGCGACAAAAGTCTCGCATTTATGGAGCCAGATGTTAGGTAAATGATACAATTCGGTTCAATGTATGGGTTAATATTATTTCTTGATCAGTCACTATTGTCGACCTGCGAGGTATCCTCATTTTTCTGATTTGGATAATACCAGAGTAAGGTCCACTCATCGCCATCCTCTACCAGATAACAGGTCTGCACAATATCGAATTGGCCAAAGGTACCTGAGTACTTCTGGGTGACCCGAATTCGGTAGGCTTCAGAAAATGGCTTAACGCCATCGATCACGGTTACATCGAACTCGCGCTCCGGCTTCTCCATCTCCAACTCAAACGTTTCCACGCCAAAGTGCTGCATAAATATATGTGCTCTGTTCTGTACGTAAGCACTCTTGGGAAACCGCTCTTTCATCAGGGGATGAAAAAGTTCCCATGAACTGCCGAAGTCACCCGTCTGCTCATATTTGTAGAACTCTTCGGCAACAGCAGCAGCTTCATCCGTTGTATCTGCCTGAAACAAATACGGAATGGTTCTGGCAATCAACCACAGCAATAATACAATGATCGTGATGAACCCGATCTTTTTGAGCAAAGCATTCCGGTTCCTTCTTCGCAGCATGTCCAGTCCTCCTTGTCCTACTCCATACTTATGATGGATGGCAGACAAGTAGAAGTTGAACGATACATCTAATTTCCTGGGAAATCACTCGCTGTGAATGGAAGTACGCTTTCCCTCCTTTCTGATCCTTCGGATCATGGACTGAAGCCCTGCATATATGGCAATCCCACAGCAACCGCCGAGCAAGTCCACTCCAACATCACGTATCGAGCTTGTCCTGTCCGGGCTGAACTGTTGAATATACTCATCAATGGAGGCTATAACAAACACCACAGCCAGAGCAGAAACGATACTGGTTACAAGGGATGTTCTTCTGTACCGCAGCCCGCCATAGACAAGCACGGCGAGCACAGCGTATACAAATAAATGCGCACTCTTGCGAAAGATGAACTCTGCAAAATCATACGGCCTCTGTTTCAGCGAATACTCATACTCCCCGTAAGTGAATTGCACATCAGGAAGTGTAAAACCGATGTGCAATTTTTGGGACCATTTATGAAGCCAAGGCTGAATGTCTTGCTGTTGAGAGGATTGCGTGGACATGGACCAGATGACCAGAATCCAGATCACAATCAACAGCAGAGCAATGAGAAATCCGTACGTTCTTCGTACATGCTTTTGTCTCGTGCGCCCGGAGCCCTCCTCCATCATTTTGATCTTCACCACTTTCATATCTCTCTCGTTATTCTATTGATCCAACATACATGCCTCTGCCATTTGTACCTACATATAGCTGACCATAGATTTGACGGTCTGCCACCATAATTTGCGGTTCATTGCCCAGCCCGATTCCATTACCTAAAGGACCTATATTGTTCCAGGTTGCCCCCATATCATCTGAACGGAAGAATCCATTCACGTTATTTACGGTACCATATACATAGACAGCTGGAACTAATTTACCCGGCTTCGCTTTTCCAAAGGCAAATAGTTTGGAATTCTGCACACCCGGGATCTTGGAAAAGGTATTTCCAGAGTTCGTTGATGCATATAATCCATCGGTTCCCAGACTCACCCATACATTATTCGCCACGCCAGGTGCAGCCTCGACTTTAATGAAGCTTGTATTGATATCCGTATTAATAGGAAGGCGAACCGCATTGGCCTTGGACCAGTTGGCTCCTGCATCCGTAGACCGATACAGATAACCGGCAGCATACATATAAAATTTATATCCATTGATGCGATCCGCAGCCAGTGGATGATTATAGGCAAAGACCATATTCCCCCCGATGGCCTGAAATGGGGCACCATTCATATTTTGCCATGTTGCGCCACGATTCGTGCTTCTGACCGGATTACCGGTCTGGGGGTAATAAACAATTACATTCGGATTGATGGCCGAGTAGGCGACCCTCCCCAGCTTGGAGCCAGCCGGAACATTCATTGGAGTTACGGTAACCCCGTTATTGGAAGAGACAAATAAGCGTGTGGTGGTACCATACCAGTCACTGCTTCCCAGAAATATCATGTAATTCGGGTTTGCCTCATGATAGTCAATACTCACAATTTCTCGCATACCTGAGAGTGGGATTTTATTAATAGGAACATCGGTTACATTTTCATGTCTAAATCCGACCTGATCCGTTAAACCACTAAAGAATGAAACACCCTGAGGTGGTGTGGAGGCCGTGAGTGCGACGACTTCTTCATGTCCATCGGTGATAGCTTCCCAAGTACTCGCTGTACTGCCAGTCAATCCATTGGTACCATTGATATTTTCCGTCTTGTACACGCCAAACCAGTCTGTAGCGTATACGGTGCCCGGATTATGCGGATCAAATTTGATACTGGATGTTGCTGAGAAAAACATGTTGGGTGTCCACCATGACGGTTTGGATACCAACGTTTTGCTCACTGTTGTCCAACTCAGCCCGCCATTAACGGAACGATACAGCGGAAGATTATCTCCGCCTGTTCGAACGGCTGCCAGGATGTGATTATCATTATTCGGATCAATCGTGATTCCATAATAAGATGAGTAACTAGAGCTGGGTGTTATATTCGTCCACTGCACACCATTGAACTTGTATACGCCTTGATTATCCGTGGTCACATACAACGTTCCGTTCTTCGCTACAGTCATACGTGCAGGATATTCGGGGCTTCTCCCGGTAAGTTGCCAGGTGGTCTGCCCATTGCTTCTTGGTGCTTTGCTATACACACCAATGCCGCGAACCCCCGCATACACAACTTGACCTTGCTTCGTCACGGGATTCAATCCATATGCTACACTCCGAATCCCCTCACCGGACAGCCCGCTAGGTACATCCCATACCTTGCTCCACGTGGATGCACCATCACTGGAAGTATACAATCCATCATATCGTGTACCCACGTGCAGGTAATTGGAGTTCGTGGGATTAACCGCGATGCTCTCTCCCATGGCTCGATGGATATTTCCATTCGATTCATTCCGAAGATTAAGTCCGGTTCGAATCCAGGTTTCTCCCCGGTCTGTGGATTTCAGAATATCACTTGGCCCCACGTTCCCGTACTTCCCAGCAGCGATATACACAACGTTGGGATTTTGCTGATCCAGCGCAATTCCATCCACGCCGTACAGATTACTGTCCTCATCTCCAAAATGATCCAGTAGTGGAATCCAATCTCCTGAAGTTACATCCAGTCGGTAAGCTCCTCCAACATCAGTTCGAGCGTAAACCAGATCAGGCTCAGTCGGATGAATGACCACCCCCGTAACGTACCCCCCACCACCAATAGGTATATTATTCCACTGATAGTTTTGAGCTGATTGAACATAATTTGTACTTGCCGGTATCATGAGCATATACATGAGTAGCACAATCAGGGACAATTTCATTAGTCTGGAGATACGCATCTGGTTCACCGCCCTATCCGATCATTTTGAATGTTCTTCAATCATCTGATGTATCCTGTCTCGTTCCGACTGTTCCACGATATAGTAGTACACTCCGTCTATTTTCTTGCCCGTGCCTTTAATCTCAACGGATTCAATATGATCCAGTACCGAACGATAATTGGAGAACATCTGCTTCATCTCATCAAAGGTAACGTCGGTTCTGACGTGAGCACTGACTTCGTCCAGCAACGTCTCCAGTTGCAACACGTTCGATACCTGGACCGTATTCTTCAGCACTTGTTTGATGATCTCCCGCTGACGGTCATTCCGTCCGAGATCCCCCTTCGGATCATCATAACGCATCCGCGAAAATCCCAAAGCCGCTTCACCATCCAGATGAATCTTCCCTTGCTCGAACCGGTAACCCTCATAGTCAAATGCAAACGGGTTATTCACATTCACTCCGCCCACCATGTCGATGACTTGTGCAAAGCCCTCCATATTCACTTTCATGTAGTAATGTATGGGAACGTCAAGCAATTGTTCCACCGTTTGCACAGACATGTTAACGCCCCCAAAAGCGTATGCATGGTTGATCTTATCCTCCGTGCCGTGTCCAACAATATTTGTTCTGGTATCTCGGGGGATGTTAAACATAAGAGCGGATTGCTTCGCAGGATTAACACTTAATACAATCATGGTGTCGGAGCGCCCCCGATCATTGGAACGTTCATCCACACCCAGGATCAAAGCATTAAAAGGTTCTTCATTCTCCATGTCCACAGGGAAATCTCCCCCACCGCGCTGGTCGACAATAGATACCTGCTTGATGGGTTCCCGGGGTTCATACATTTGATCCGCCGCTGATTTGACATGCGAATACAGGTACACAGAATATCCAATCATAACAACTGCAACAAGGGAAATGGCACCTAATGTTATTTTGATCCCGCGTCTCATGTTATGGCCTCCGTTAGATGACTGCCGTTTTTCTACCATCGATATTGGTTAGACCTGGACGACCAACGGAGTAGTATTGAAAGGACGTATCTTTAATCTGATCTTCTCCGTAGATGTTTCTTCCATCAATCAGGATGGGTTGGTTCATATGCGCTGCCAAATCAGTCAGATTAACCTCCATGAACTCTTTCCATTCCGTCAGAACACAGAGTGCATCAGCACCTTCCGCCGCTTTCATGGCACGCTCTTCCCACGTAATGGATGGGGAATCCACCTCTTTGCGGAAGTTCTCGGTAGCGATGGGGTCATATGCCCGAATCACTGCTCCCTGCTCAAGCAAACGTTGAATGATCTCAATCGCCGGAGCATCCCGAACGTCATCGGTATCCGGTTTGAAAGCAAGCCCCCAGATGGCAATCTCCTTCCCTTCGAGTGAGCCCAGTGCGTCTTCCAGTTTACGAATGACGTTGAAGCGTTGATCTTTGTTCACTTCCACCACGGACTTCAGCAGTTTGAAGTCATAATCCACATTACCTGCAATTTGAATCAGAGCCTGTGTATCCTTAGGGAAACAGGAACCTCCGTAACCAATGCCTGCCTTGAGAAAGGAGGCACCGATTCGTCTGTCATAGCCCATGCCTTCGGCAACACGGCTGACATCTGCTCCTACTTTTTCACAGATGTTAGAGATTTCGTTGATAAATGAGATCTTGGTTGCCAGGAAAGCGTTGGATGCATATTTAATCATTTCGGCCGAACGAATATCTGTAACAATAATCTGATCGGTTAATGGCTGATGCAGCTCTTTCAGTGTGGCAACCGCCCGTTCGCTATGTGTCCCAATGACTATCCGGTCAGGATAGAGTGTATCCTGGACAGCGGTACCTTCTCGCAGGAACTCCGGTACCGATGCCATGTCGAATGGGTGATTCGTCAAACTGCTGATCCATTCCTGAATACGATCATTGGTTCCGACAGGAACAGTGCTTTTAGTCATTATTATTTTATAATTATCCATATAAGAACCTATTTCTCGCGCGACAAGCTCAATAAAGCTCAGATTTGCTTCGCCATTAGGCAGGGATGGCGTACCCACCGCGATGATAATAATATCCGAACGACTGATAGCATCCTGAATGTTGGTGGTGAAGGACAGCCTTCCTGCTTTCATATTGGCATTCATGATATCCTTCAGACCCGGTTCATAGATCGGAACATGACCGTCCATTAACATATTCACTTTTTCCACATTGTTGTCGACACAGATCACGTTATTTCCCAGTTCCGAAAAACATACGCCTGATACCAAACCCACATACCCTGTGCCAATCACCGTAATATTCATTCCATAATCTCCCCCATGTTCTAATGTGTTGGTTACGCGTGCTTCACATATGTCTGAACAATGTCCTGCCATTCGGTAGACACTCTAACGATATCTTCCTCAATCAGCTGACTGCCGATCTGTACCTCAATGATCTCCAGTTCCGTAACGGCTCTGACGGAATGAAGCATACTCCGGTCAATGATCACCGTATCTCCTTGCCCGATCATTCGGCTCTGCCCATTCAGAATCAATTCCCCAGTTCCCGATACAACCGTCCATACCTCATTGCGAAGCAAATGGTATTGATAACTCAGGTTTTTCCCGGCACTGATGCAGATTCGTTTGGTGAGAACCTCACCGCCAGCTTCGTTTCTTGTGTAATCCAGAACCCGGTAGCAACCCCACCTGCGCTCCTCATACATGGGGCGTTGATCCTCGTTCTTTAAGATTTCCTTGATCCGTGGGCTGGCTTCTTTGTCACTGACCAGAATGCCATCCGGACTCACGGCGACCACCACATCCGACAATCCCAATATGGCAACCGGAATGTTCAATTCATTGACCAGGTGGGTATTCAAAGAATCTCCCGTAATCCACCCTTTTCCTACAACCGAGCTTCCCATCTCTTCCGTGAGTGTGTTCCACGTGCCTAGATCTTTCCAGAAGCCGTTATACGGAATAGCGATAATCTGATTTGCCTTCTCGACAACCTGGTAATCAAAACTGATCTTGTTCAATCTTCCGTATTGCTTCAGCATTTCGTCATACTGGATTGGCAGTTCCATCTCAATGAGCAGATTAATCAAATAACCCAGCTTAAAAGCAAAAACCCCGCAATTCCATAATGCGGCCTGCTCAATCATGAGGACCGCATCGGATTCGCAGGGTTTCTCCTGGAACTTCGCTACATTCACGTATTCATTGTTATTGTCACTGGAAGATAGGGATTGCGGAATGATGTATCCGTACTTCTCTGACGGGTACGTCGGCACAACTCCCATCAAGGCCAGATCAGCACCAGACTTATCAAGCATCTCCGGTAAGGTTGCCAGCACCTCGAAGAATTCTTTTTCAACAAAGGGATCTACAGGCAACACTGCAATCGTCTCATTCAGACTCACACTCTCTACGGAATACAGATAGGAGGCAGCGAGTGCAATCGCAGGAAACGTATCTCTGCGCTCAGGCTCCACAACCAGTCTCACATCATCTCCCAGCTGAGAAGTCAGAATCTCCACCTGTGGCAAACTGGTCGCGATCAGCGCTTCTGATGCAAGTCCCGCATGATTCAGCTGTCGCCATACCCGCTGTACCATGGATTCCGGACTTCCCTCTGGCCCATGAAGAACTTTAAGAAATTGCTTGGATCTGGAATCGTTGGATAACGGCCACAGACGCTTGCCAGAACCACCAGATAACAGAATACTTCTCATAGGGCTGCACCATCCGACAGCACAACCGTACTTGCTCCCTTGCCAGTCTCGGTTGGCTTGTTATATGTGCTGGTCTGATTGGACTCCAGTCTGCCTGCCGGATTACTCTTGGTCCAAGCTGCATAATAATTCGAGTTCTTGCCGTATGAATTATCCAGCAGGATGTTCGGTTGATCCAGGAGACAGGCCAGAATATGTCCATGCAGACGGGATGTCGTAATGGTCTGGTATTGATTGAATTCCTTAATGGCCGTATGTACCATCCGATCAGAGTATTTGTACCACAACCAGCGGGCGAAAGAGCTGCCTTTCCCTGACTTTAACCGGGACGTAATCATGCGAATGATCTTCCGGTCTACCCGGTTGTACAATGTCTCCCAGTCTTTAAACGTGGCCTTGGGTCCACTGACGGATTCGTAATGCACCTGATTCTGAGTTTTCTCAATGTCTTTCCGGAAGAAATACAACATCTCTGCGGTAGGCTTGCTCTTGGACTTAAGAGGCCACAACTGATGCGCCATATCCGGAGAAAGGTACACATTCGTTTGTTGAAATTCTTTACTGGCTATCTCATAAGATAAGGTATCCCGGACAAAAAAGTGCACATCCTTATGACGATTGAATACTTGGGCTGTCTTTTTCAATTCAATATCACTCTTGTAAAACATCGTCTGTGGCAGAATGACAATCCGGTGATTCGGATGCTGGGCGATCATGCGCTCTCTCAATTTCTGATGGGCAGGGTACAGATCACCAAAGTTACCTCCCCCGTGCAACACAATCGTGATACCTTCCGGTACCTTGAGGGACAAAGGGCAATCCAGAATGCTGTATCTGGCACGTACATGAATATCATTGTCCCGGAAGAAAGCCTCAGTACCTTTCATAATCAACAAGTCGCCACCATTGCTGTGCACCGGGTAATCCAAATAATAGATTTCGGTACGCGGTGGAATGACCTTCAAAATCTGACGTAAATGTCCCTTCAACTCTTCCATTGGATGAATATTGTTAGTGCCCAGCATCTCCATCTCCTCCTTGGGTGACTCTTCTTCTTTTTTTGTTTAACCGTTCATAGAGAAACGGTATATCTTCCTTGTCATAGAACATGGCGGCAAACTTCACCTTAAATACAATCTTCATCGCAGCCACAGTAACCACCATTCGTACAATGGACCCGATCAATAAGGCAATTGCAATTCCGTTGAGCCCCCACAGCGGAGTGAATACAAAGAACAAAGCCACCGTCACCGAGAGTGCAATAAGTTGTCTGATCATCACAAGTCCTGGCCGACCCAGTGCATTAAATGCAGATGCTAGAATCCAGGAGCCACCACCAATGATGCATTCCACAGCCAAAATATAAAACGCAACGCTCGCTTCCAAAAATTCGGAGCCAAACAGAAGACCCATCAGGTAGTTCCCCACAAACATGGTGGGTATTACAATGATCATCATGACCATGAGCGAGATGCGGAAGGCTCTGCCGACCGTTCGAATAATCTGCTCTTGGGGTAATCCGGTCACTTTTGGGAAAACAACATTGCTGATCGCCGTTTGAACGGCATTGTAGATTCGGGATAACGCAAATACGACGGAATACAGTCCAAAATCACGCGGGGTGAGCAAAGCCAAAATAATGATTTTATCAAACTGGGTATACAATGTTCCTAGTAATTCAACACCATACACCCTGCTGCCATAACCAAAAAGTTTCTTGGCCGAACTCTGGTCCACCCGATCCTTGAACCATCTCAGTCTCAATTCATCACGGTTCGCATAGATAGCCCACGCCACCACGGAGAAGCTGGTTACAAAATAGATCGCAGCCGCGAGCTGAATGCTCAGCATCCCCAGGCCCCATAACACAAAAAGCCCGCCTACATTAAACAGGGGGATCATTAACCGGATACCATTATATACAGCGAATTTCTCCCGACTCTGCGAGAGCGCTGATATGAGATTGATGACAATAAGTACAGGAACGGTAGCAATCGTATACCATCTGGATATCTGCACGACCTCCGGCGGAAAGCTGGAGAGCCAGAAAGGTAATCCAAACCAGGCCACAATACCAATAATGATGCACACCGGAACTTGAAAAAGAAAACTTAACCGAACATACTGCGCACTCTTCTCGGTTGCGCTCTGTTTGATGTTATAAATGATGGATGTCGGTAGTCCGAAACCGACCAATCCGGTTAGTAGCGCCGGCCAGAACAAGATGGCCGAGAATGCGCCCTTTCCCTCTACACCGAACATGCGTGACGTCAAAATGGAAGACAGCATCGTCAGTGTCATGACCAGCAGATTGGTCCCACTTGTCTGAAATATGGCACTCATTAAGCCGTTTCCTCTGAATACTTTGCGAAGTGCAACTTGCGCCATAGCGATCCTCATCCCTTACTGTTTTGACGAAGCGACCCAACAATCATGCCGTTTCGGTAACATACTTTGGCAAGCTGACGTGTGAACCGATCTGCATTATAAATGTAGATCAGTGAGGTTGTGATCCCCTGTGCGAGCTTGATCCCATGTTTGGCCGTACGTACAACACCACGATCCTGATCCCGAATGGCATCACTCACACCCTGCCAATAGATTCTGCGCAGAAACCAGTTCTTCGTCGTTCGCTCTTTGGCTACTTTATGTTGTACCGCGCCATACGGCGTGTAATATACCTTGAACTTTGTCCGTATTCTTGCAATCAACTCACTCTCTTCACTGGAGAGAAGATTGTTGCCCACTCTTCCAAGGTCTTCACGGAAGGGGGCCAGTTGATCAAAGACGGATAAACGAAAGGCCACATTGGCACCAAATGGAATATAAGGACTTTTCATCTCAGTGACTTCATCTGCAAAATCCAGAATGGTGAACAGCGACCTGTTCTCCGGTGGAATCCACATTGGCTCAGGTACTTCCCAGATCGGATCAATCTTGCCACCGACACAACCGATATTTTCATTCATTTCAAAGACGCTAACGATCTGGCGAATCCAATCCCTGCAAGCAAAAGCATCATCGTCAAGGAACAGGATATACTCGCCGCGCGCCTCGTGAATGGCCCGGTTACGGGCTACAGACAAGCCTTGCTTTTCTTCCAACACATACCGGATTGAATGGTTCTCATGCTGCAAGATGGTTTGGAGCACGATTTCCCGTGTGTTGTCTTTCGAATTGTTATCAATAAGTATGATCTCATAGTCGCTGCTTGCGTAATTCTGTTGTATCGCACTTCGTATAGCCTCTACCGCATCCTGTGCACGGTTATACGTACAGATCGCGACGGTTACCTTCATCATTTCATCCCCATATTTTTCAATTAGGTCCACTCTCTCATCTGTACTAACTGGAGTACAGGGTAAGTGTCCTTTGGGCAATCACTGGCCAATCCAGCCGCTCCAACGCTTTGACAAAACCACTGCCTTCCTGAAACTCCGATTGTTTTAACCGGATCATATTCATTGCCTTGAGTAATCCATCCGGATCGGAAGGTTCATAGAGTACCGCACAATCTTCGGGCAGGTATTCCTCCAACAAGCCAATCCGTGGTGCCACCACCGGTTTACAGAAGGTCAATGCCAGAATTGCACTGCCTGAAGTTGCAATTTGCTTGTATGGAAGAATGATCGAATCGACTGCATCAAAATAGTCCGAATATTCATCATCTTCGATGAAATGAAAATGGGTATGAATATGTCCGCTCTTGAGAAATTCATCTCCAAGGTCATAATCCTTTACCTTTTTGCCGGCAATCAACAGATGGGCTTGTTCGGAATCCAGATCCTTGAATGCCTCCAGCAAATCATCCACGCCTTTGTAAGGCGACACCTGACCGAAGAAAGCATACACATAACTATCCTCCGGGATGCCAAACCGGGAGCGGATATTCACGCCTTTCCCCTGATACACTCCCTTGTAATGTCCATGCGGAATAACCTCGATCCGGCTGGAATCAATCCCAAACGTCGAACAGATCTCCGAGATCAAGGGTTTACCCATGACAATCAGCTTGGAGCAATTTTGGACCAGTATTTTTCTCATCCAATAATCAAACCGTGTCTTACCGCTGTTGTGAGGCCAGATGTTATGCACTGTCCAGAACAATTTGGCCCCGCGCAACCGTGCAAAACAAATCATCAATACATACAGAATGGACTTGATCACTGTTGTCAGTACGGATGAACCTCTGTAATAAAAGCTGGGCCAATGAAAATGCAGCACATCATTTTTTTTCAGTTTGAGTAGATCTCTTTTGGTAAACTGTTTCACTTCCCATCCCTTGTTCTCAATGGAATCGGATAACAGCTCATTGAATTTATTGTTCTCAATCATCTTGGGCAGCATATACACCGTCGGATTTTCCATCCAGACACCTCTTACTTTAGTTTCATTCGCACAGGTTCCTCTGTATACGTTCCAACTGCGCGCCTTGCATGAAATCTCATTAGAAATCCTTGCATCATAATTTTGGTATTACGCTTGAGCAGCACCCAGTCTTTCCACCAAGGGTACAGCGACAGTGCTTTTTTCAAATAAACGTTATTGCGAAGTGTATTTCTCGACCATTCGAGCATTCGATAATGGTGTAACTGACGGCGCTTCTGTTCCTTGGACATGTCATTGTAGTATTTCAAAATGATCTTGCGTTGGCCCTTGTACTTGGCCGTTGTAGAGGTTGAAATTCGCGGACCACTATGGATGTTAATATCCACCAGCGGTTCTTTCACATTCACGGCGATGTAGCCTCGTTTCAATATGCGCAGATAAAAGTCATAATCCTGAGCGGATGTCAGATTTTCATCGAATCGAACTTCACGGGCCAATGAGGTAAGTACCATGATTTTGGACGTTTCCCCAATCCAGTTGAATGTAAGCAGATCCTCATACCGAATAACATCGCGAGGTTCCACCGACAATTTCCGTTTGACCACCTGATGCTGCTCATTCGTGTATGCGAGATACTTGCTGCAAAAGGTGAATGATTCCTGGGTTCGTTCCAGCACTTCCGCCTGGGTTTTTATTTTGTCAGGCATCCATTCATCATCATCATCCAGGAAGGCAATGTATTTGCCATTGGCTTGAGATATCCCTACATTCCGTGCATGGTTGGCTCCTTTGGGATATGGAACCCGGATGTACCGAATCCGTGAATCTTCCCGGGCCCAAGCCTGACAGATCTCTGGCGTCTGATCTTCTGAACCATCATCCACAATGAAAATCTCCAGATACGGATGTGTTTGCTCTCGTACACTTCTCAACGCATTTTTCAATAACTCGGCCCGGTTATGGGTCGTAATGATGCAAGATACCAAGGGGTTCATTTCATCACCTTTTCCTGTTCACTAGGATACCTTCACTTGAAGGGCATCATATATTCCTGACAATCTGCCTACGAGAAGATTCATATCGAATTTATCCGATATAATCTCTCTGTTATGTGAACCCATTCTTGCTCTAACCTCTTCATCCGTGATGAGATATTCCAGCGCTGATATCAGCCCGTGCACATCTCCCGGCTCGATTAACAGCCCATTATGACCGGATGTAATCACTTCGGGGATGCCTCCGACGGTGGTCGATATAATGGGCAAGCCACAATTCATTGCTTCAAGTATGGCCATAGGTAATCCCTCATGATAAGAAGGCAGGACCAGTAGATCCGCTTCCCGCATCAGCTTTTCCTTTTGCTCTCCGTTAATCCAGCCGAGTACATTGACACGATCCTCTATTCCATACTGCTGCACGATTGCTTTGACTTCTTCGACTTCGCCATCCCCTGCCAGATTAAAGGTAGCTGTAACGCCCAGCGCCTTCAATTGCTGAATGGACTGTAGCAGATCGTAGACTCCTTTTCGCTCACCGAGTCTGCCCATGAAAAGAGCATTAACGGCTGTTTGTTGTTCTCTCACAAACGGTTCTTTGACAAAGACCCCGTTATAAAGAACTTCAATCGCTGTCTCCGGCACAATCGTAGCAAAGTATTCTTTCCACGTCTGGGACAAGACAATCAACTTATCTGCCTGATTCAGAATGTAGTGACAATACTTACGCTGCAGAGCAAATTGGTTGTAGAAATCATCAAAGCTGGCCGCATGAATATGCAGAATGACTGACTTTCGAAACAACTTTCGTGCGGTTAGCAGAAATAGAGACTTCCGATAAAAGCTCCCGTTGTTTGCCATATGAATATGCACGATATCCGGCTTAAACGTATACAGCTTCATCCAGAATTGAATGAATCCCCGTATAAAAATAAGCAGCCGTGAGAACACGCTGCCCGTGATATACGTTTCGACCCGCTGCATGGCATACATTTCCGAGATGGAGGAATCCTCAATATTTTTGATGACACTCACAATTCCACCCATATCCTTCAAGGATGATCCAACAACCAATACTTTTGGTTTCATGATAGACTCCTTTTTTTCATGGTTAATCTTCATACCTCTTACAGACTGTTCACGTAATTTTTAATGGATGAGATCAGATCAGACTGTTTTCTCACATAAGGCTGGAACGTCAGCTCCTCTATGCACGGAACCAGTTTTTGCAATTCATCCTGACTCTCCGCGACGGCCACATAGCCGTTATCCTGAAAAACCTTGGAGATTTCAAGCTGATGGTCATCCACATGCTCGCCCCATTCTTTCCGGCGTGGAATGACAATAACCGGCTTGCCACGTTCAAGACAATTTGTGATGGAACCCACACCCGCATGAGAAATAATGCATCTGCTGCGCTCCACATATTCATTCATCTCTTCCTGGGTAAGGAAAGGAATCACAGTGAAATTTCGGGGCTGAACCTCGGTATATCCGGATTGGGCAATAACCTCTTCTTCAATAATTCCTGCCTCAATCGCCTCATCAATAAGCTCAAACATCCGATTGAAGGGAAAACGCTGGGTTCCAACGATAGCAAATATCAAAATAAAGCCCCCCTGTATTTTGCATTGGGATAGCTATCCTGCAACGTTTCCCATTGGATGAAGAACTCATCCGAGATTTTGTACATCAATCTCCCGGTTGCGCTGGAGGAATAGATTTTGGCATAACTTTCGATATAAATCAGCTTGGCACCGAAGATTTTACCGATGAGGCAAAAAGGATAGGTAGCTCCTGCCCCTGTTGTAATGATCACCTTTGGACGCTCACGCAGATATAGAAAGAACGACTTGATAATATTAGCCACAAAGATTAGCAAGAACATCGCATTCTTCCGCTCTTGTTGCATTAAGAAGTATACTTTGCCCTGAGACGATTCTACTTTTCTGCTTTTATTTTTCTCGGTAATCAGGAAATAATCATGTTCTTCAACCGCAGGAATAATTTTGGTTAATTCATCAAAATGACCGCCTGTAGAACTGATCAAACAGACCTTCATGTTCTAATCTCCTTTGAAAAGGATACGTCCTTGGCTCGCTGTATCTGTATATCCACTTCTGCTTTAGCCCCTGACTTGGAATGAATTCCATTTCCCGTAGCATATAACGCGTTCAGGAAGATACAGAATGGAGCAATCAGATGAACCGTGGACAGGGTATTGTCAAAAAAGGAATAGGTCAGAAAACCGATAATCATACCGGCAAAATACAACCGGATCATGCCGCCCAATCGGAAGTACACAGCCCGAAACACCAGCAGCAGCGAAAGAAACAACAGGATGGCTCCAACTAAACCGCCATCGTAATAAAAACGAATGTATTCATTATGCGGAACAACGAATCCAGAAAAAATACTTCCATCATTCGCTACAAGTGTTGAGCCGAGCCCACGTCCAAATATCGGATACTCATTTGCTTTGCCAATAAAATAATTCCAGGCTACATCCCTTCCCGACAACCCTTTACTCTCTGACCTCATCTCATAATTGTCCCACTGCGCAATGACCATATAGGCCACTGCAACAACAAACAGAATGAGAGGAATAATCGCGCTGACTCTGCCTTTGATGAAGGCTTTCAGTTGATCAAAAAGGTAGACCAGAATAATCGGAATAAGCGCAATAAGCGGCCCCCTTGTTCCCGTCTGGACCAGAATGACCAGATGTGTCAAGGTAAGCATGTAATACAGAACAACCTGATGGCCTTGCTTGATCTGAATCAGACAGACGCAGATGGAGATAAAACACAACATGGCCAGATGCGCGGCGATGTTGGCACCCTGTAACCGGGTTACTCCCGACATCTCCAGGTTAGTAATGGACAATATGCCGGCGAGTTGCAGAATATAACCACCAGCAAGACTGAACAGCGGCAACCATGCGAGTACACGTATAATTCGTTGACTGATCTCTCTTGAGAAGTGGGGCATCAGCAACAAAAAAGGAACAATGACTCCCAGAAAAGCCTTGAATGGATCGAGCGGACTAACTTTACTTGGCAGATCCGATAGAAAATAACTCTCCACAAATAAAAAACCAATCGCCAGTGCAGGATAGATCAGATCTTTGCGAATACCAAAGCGTAAAAAAAGAGAGACGACAAAACCTAGAATCGCCAGCTTGTAGAAGGACAGCGAATCCAGTCCTGCCAGATGAATGCTAAATATTTTATCAATGGACAATGAAAAACTGACGATGAGAATCATAAAAATCCAGCTGGGCTGTTTAATATAAACGCCCAGCAGAATCACAGCTATAAGAGCAACAACCGAGACTAGTGGAAGATAGATTGCTGCGAAGACAATTACCAGCGAAAAAAGAATGATATTAAACGACTTCATATTTAATGCAGCAAGTATACCGGTCTTTTGCATATCTGCTATGCCACCTTAAAGCCAGAATCGTGTTTCAAAACGCATCCTTCGAACCTACCAGCACCTTGAACGTTCTGAAGATAATTTTGATATCCACCATCATGCTGCGCTCACGGGCATACGTCAGATCCAGCTCCACCATTTCCTCAAAACCAACACTATTTCGACCGCTGACTTGCCATAATCCCGTACATCCCGGAATCATCTGAAGACGTTGTCTGTCATAGGAAGTGTAGTTCTTCACTTCTCTGGGCAGAGCCGGTCTGGGTCCAACGAGACTCATCTCTCCTCTGAACACGTTCCACAACTGTGGCAACTCATCCAGACTGGTTTTCCGAATGAACTTGCCAATCCGGGTAATGCGGGGATCATTTTTCATTTTGAACATATTCCCGTTCACTTCATTCTGATCAATCAGCTGTTCGAGCAGATCTTCTGCATTCGCAACCATGGACCTGAATTTGTACATGTGGAACTCTTTTCCATTCTGTCCGACCCGTACCTGACGAAAAAAAACAGACCCCTGCGGGGCCTCGATTTTGATCAGTAATCCGATGACCGCAAACAAGGGGCACAAAATGATCAAACCTATGAAAGAACCCAGCAAATCGAGCATTCTTTTCATAAATAGATACACTTTATCCGCATTTTGTCCTGACATCGTTGATGCATTGTACCCCAGACTTGGGTCCATAACGATCTCCGCTTCCTTCGTTTGGGGAGATGGACTCATTCAAACTCCCCCCCGGCTACATGTTCTACCGACTCTTTTTCCAGAATCTGTTGCAGAGCTTGCAGCATTGGAATTCTAAGTTCCTGTTTTTGCAGAGCGAAGTCGATGGTTGTCAAAATGAATCCCAGTTTCTCGCCCACGTCATAACGTACTCCCTCGAAATCGTAAGCATACACTCCTTGTGTCTCATTTAAGCGCTGAATCGCATCTGTTAATTGAATCTCTCCCCCTTGACCAATCTCTTGTTGCTCCAGATGTTCGAAAATCTCTGGACTCAGTACGTATCTCCCCATAATCGCCAGGTTGGAAGGCGCTGTGCCTTGGGCAGGTTTCTCTACGAACCTGAGAACCTCTGTCAAACGGCCATCCGATTGAAGCGGGTCTACAATGCCGTATCTGTCTGTTTGTTCAGCAAGTACGGTTTGTACGCCAACAATGGAATGTTGAACCTGATCATATTGATCAATCAATTGTTTGGTGCATGGAACTTCCGATACGACGATGTCATCTCCGAGCAACACGGCAAAAGGTTCGTCACCGATAAAGTTACGTGCACACCAGACAGCATGACCAAGTCCTTTGGCCTCTTTTTGTCTTATGTAGTGGATATCCACGTTAGAGGATTTGCGAACCTCTTCAAGCAGGCCCAGCTTCCCTTTTTCCAGCAAGTTATGTTCCAATTCAAAAGCGTTGTCGAAATGATCTTCAATTGCCCGCTTCCCTTTACCGGTTACGATGATGATGTCTTCGATTCCAGAGGCAATGGCTTCCTCAACGATATACTGTATAGTTGGTTTGTCCACAATAGGGAGCATTTCTTTGGGCATCGCTTTTGTGGCTGGCAAAAATCGTGTACCTAGTCCAGCTGCAGGAATGATTGCTTTTCTCACTTTTTTCATAAATACCACCCTATCCTCTTTTTTTTTAGTTTGATAAAAGTTGAATCAGGGCATCTAACCCGTCCTCACGTCATACCTTCGACGATTAACGTCTAAGGTTCATTGAACCCACAGCATGACCGAGTGCCTACAGTGATAAAGGTGCAGTAGACATTACCTGTTTGCTTGGGAGCATTGGATGGAAGGTTTACTTCTCTCCGTAGCCCACCGGTACTGCAGCGTTTTTGATATTGTTCAGAATTGCGCCCAGGATCCGTGCATTCACATGTTCCAGAGCAGCCTTGGTCTTCTTCACCAGTTCCTTCTTGACCTTGCCCGAGTTCACGACCAGCAGCACACCATCACACAGCGAACTCACAATGAGTGCATCCGTTACCGCGAGCACCGGCGGTGTATCAAACATGATGACATCATATTGATCCTCTAACTTCTCAATCAGCCTTTTCATCCGGTTGGAACCGATCATCTCGGAAGGGTTCGGCGGAATTGGGCCAGAAGTGAATAATTGGAGATTGTCGATGTAGCTCTCTCTAAGCACTTCTTCCACACTGTACTGATTAGACAGCACACTACTAAGACCGATATGATTCGGTACGGAAAACACCTGGTGCAAGGAAGGATTACGCAGATCCGCATCGATCAGCAGAACTTTTTTGCCTTCCTGGGCATAGGTTACCGCCAGGTTGCTAATGGTTGTGGTCTTGCCTTCGCCGGATTCAGCGGAAGCCACCATGATTTTTTTGATATGACTGTCGATTGAGGAGAACTGGATGTTCGTCCGTAATTTACGGTATCCCTCCGAGATTTGAGATTTGGAGTTAAAATAGGTCACCAGACTGTTATTTTCATTGGTTAGCCGCGACATATTTGCCATCCCCCACTTTCTGTTGAGATACGTAATTTTTCGTGTTTTTCAGATCATCTTTTTTCATTTTGGATATCACTGTAAGCACAGGCAGGCCCAGCTCTTTTTCAAGTTCAGTTTCGGATTTGAATGTGTCATCCAGATAATCCAGCAGGAATACGAGTGCAATCGCGAGCACAAGACCTGCGAACAGACTGACAATGATGCTTAATGTGGTTTTCATATTGATTGGAGATGCGTTACTATCCACTTTTGCTTCACTGAGGATAGCCACATTATCGATTTTCATGATCAGGGGGATTTGAGATTGGAACACGTTGGAGATGGCATTGACCGTTTTTGCGGCTTTTTCGTAGGTAGTCCCTTGTACAGTTATGCTCATCACTTGGGATTCGCTGGCTGTAGAGACGGAGGTGCTATTCATGAGCTGAGCAGAGGTTAAGCCCAGGTCTGGATACGTGGTAGCGACTTTATCCATAATGGCGGAAGATTTAATAATTTCTCTGTAAGAGTTAATGAGTTTGATATTGGTTTGAATCATGCTGAAGTCCATCATCGCTTGGCCTTGAACGTTAGAGGTCTGGTTCACGATCAATTTGGAACTTGCCTCATAGATGGGCTGGGTGAAGAAAATGCTTTTGACCCCTGCACCCACACCGGCTATCAAAGCAATTGCAACAATCAACCACAGTTTCTTTTGTAAGAGTCGAAAATATCCTTTCAGTTCCACTTTCATTCCTCCTATACGTTGTGATCTATCTTATGTAACTACCAGATGGACAGTAGCCATTTGCGAGGTTTCCAGCGTTCTGTAACCAGACACGAATTCGATAGAATGTGCGACGTATTCTCTGCCAGCCTCTTAACGGCTTCAGCTCCAAATCGACGCTCGATGACCCGCTCTCCTTCACTTATGGCAAATGTCCTTGTGCACGTATCATGTGCATCTGATGAAATGAAATGAAACCCGTTTTCTTTGCAAAAATGAAAACACCACTGCCGAACTTTCCGTCCGAAAAGCCCAGTGAAAGATTGAGCTGTGAGCTGACATAGTCCGCCTTGACTCAAGTAATCAGCCAACAACTTTGGCTTCTTCAAAATGACACGATTGCGTTCCGGATGAGCAATAATAGGGGTAATTCCCGCTATTCGTAATTCATGCAGTATCCTGGGGAACTGTGAGGGAATATGACCAAAGGGAAGTTCCAACAACATGTAACGACTTCCGGCGAGTGTGCAGCACTTTCCTGCATATAAGTCTCCAATCAGGTTGTCATGCACCCTGATCTCCTGTCCGGGACGGATCTCCAGGCGAATGTTGCGATTGCGAAGTTCTGCGTGAAGCAGGTTCACGGCCTGATTGACCACCATCGGTTCATTGTTGTATTGCCCGTTCAGGTGATGCGGAGTAGCAATAATGGAGGTAATTCCTGAGGCTGCCGCCTTCTCAGCCATTGCAATGGACTGCTCCATTCGAACAGGACCATCATCTAGGCCAGATAATATGTGGCAGTGCATTTCAACCATATCCAAACTTCCTGAAATAGTATGAGCCCCCTCGCCCCTTTATTCATTGCGCAAATGCTTTTGGTGTTAAAGAACTAATGCATAACGCTATGAAATATAGTAAAATGGCGTTAAGTACATGTTTTGTTCAGAAAATGTTAAGAATCGACTTGGAATTATATGGTGAAATCAATGTAATGATAGGGTTCCTGCAGAGCCTTTTGTTCTGTTGCCTTTTCATACTGAAAACGGGAAACCGCGGGAAACTGAACTTCAGTAAGCATTGTGTTTAACTGTCCAGTTATATATAGTTTCTGTTCGTGCTGAATATGCAAGTTCGAATGATACATTGTGAGCTCACCGAAGGGCTGTTTCCATTGCAACCTTGCGTGAAGTCGTACACATACATGTTGATCTTCAACATCCAAACCAATGAGCATTTCTGATGATACCGGCAAGTTCAGGTC
Organism: Paenibacillus sp. SRL342; assembly: GCF_984798905.1. Lineage (NCBI taxonomy): Bacteria > Bacillati > Bacillota > Bacilli > Caryophanales > Paenibacillaceae > Paenibacillus > Paenibacillus sp. SRL342. The sequence continues at coordinate 1,481,115 of NZ_OZ481790.1, read as the reverse complement.
GCTCAGGAAGGTGATTGCTTGAGTGTCCATTCCAAGTAACAGAACAGGGCGTCTTTTGCGGTCTACCATTTTCCCATGAAACTCCTGAATGTACATATGGACATTTAATTTCATATCAGCCCATTCCTGAATTATTGAATACATGGTTTCATTCCTTTAGAATGGATTAGCCAACTGGACTGCCTCCACTTCCTTCTCACAGGTATATGGTCCAGGCAACAAGGAGATACTTAAAATATTCCAAATGATACATTTTGTAACTCCATACGTCCAATTTACGATACAATACGTATCATGTCAAGCGGTATTTGGACATGGTTCTTTTGATTTACGACAATTTGAGATGTCCTTAGACAGACCTATTTACAAATGGGAATGGGTTAAAGGAAACACATGCGGAGTTACTCTTTTGCAGGAAAGCTGCCCTGATCAAACACTTGGCTCAGGATTGTTTCAATATATATTTGATGTCGTTCAGGGGGAAATAGCTTATGAGCTACGGAAATCGCATTGCTGAATTACGGGAACAGCGGGGACTTACTCAAGAAGAACTTGCGAGCTCCATTCATATTACCAGAGCTGCTCTCTCCCACTACGAGAAGAACCGTCGCAAACCGGATTTCGAAGTGTTAACGAGACTTGCTGACATCTTTGAGGTGTCTATTGATTATCTTATAGGACGTACAAAGCAAAGCGATGTCGTGATGGATGAGGACGTACGCGAATTCGTTGATACCTTGGAGTTATCGGATAAGGAAGTGTTGGAACGCTTCGATCTGATGATTGATGGGAAGTCCTTAACAGAAGAAGAGGCACGTCGTTTTATTGCGTTTGTCCGAATGGAACGCAGCATGGACTAAACCCGAAAGAGGACCCAGTTCCCGAGAGATAACCTCTCTGGCTTCTGGGCTTTTTTTGTGTTTTAATTCCCTTCCATTCCCTGCTTGTCTATTGTGTCAAGGACACTTGTTGTTGACGGAGGATACGAAATGGTTCCAACGCTCCGGGTCGATTCCGCATTGCAGTAAAACCTTCATGATGTCCATCTGGGTTGCTTCGACTTGTTTACCTGTCGGCCTACGATCGTCCCTGTTTGGATGCTTCATATTCATTCCGCTAACCTCTCTTATCTTTATACTTTCCCTGCCCTCCAAAACTAGCCTTATTATACTTGAGAATGTTCCTCGATGTTGTCGTCTCATGGCGATAACGTTTTTTGATGGGGTTCTAATTTTGTCGAAAGCAAAATAGGAGCAATATGGTGCCGGAATGGCAACCATATTGCTCCTATTATTCTTAATACAACCTGTTCATGCACTTCCACCTTTGAACATGGAAGTTATTAACCTCCAGCACGTGCAAGTTCACGCATATTCGCTTCAAACGCTGCAAGCAGCGCCGCTTCTCCTGTCAGACCTGTTGCCTGAATCCGTTCGATCTGTTCTGTCATCCGCTTGAAGTCCTTCGGAATAACCCGAACGAACTGATTCAGCGCATCTTGCCAGTTATCCAGAACGCGCTGACCGACAGCACTTCCTGTATTGGCAACATGACGTTGAATCATGCCTCGCAGATCTGCACTTTCGGCCACATCTTCGATACGCTCCAAAAGAACCATTTCCAGATTACAACGTTTCAGGAATGTACCTTCCGGATCATACACATAGGCAATACCTCCGGACATCCCTGCTGCAAAGTTACGACCTGTATCGCCCAGTACAACGACACGTCCACCTGTCATATACTCACAACCATGGTCGCCTACACCTTCAACGACTACTTTGGCGCCCGAGTTACGTACAGCAAATCGCTCACCGGCAATACCACGGATGTACGCTTCACCGCTTGTTGCTCCGTAGAGAGCCGTGTTACCGATAATGATGTTATCTTCCGCCTCAAACGTTGCTTTCGGGGAAGGCATCACGATCAGTTTACCTCCGGACAGTCCTTTACCAACGTAGTCATTGGAATCCCCTTCAACGGTCAAGGTCATACCTTTAGGTACAAAGGCCCCAAAGCTTTGTCCGGCAGAGCCGACAAATTTGAATTTAACCGTATCTTCCGGCAATCCTGCGAGTCCATATTTGCGTGTGATCTCACTACCCAAAATGGTACCTACTGCACGGTTAACGTTTGTAATTGGAAGCACCGCTTCAACCGGTTGACCGGATTCAATAGCAGACTGTGCCAGTGGCAGCAATTGTTGCATATCCAGCGTTTCTTCCAATTGGTGATTCTGATGCTGTGTGCGGTAACGCGCAGAGCCTTCCGGCATTTCAGGCACGTGCAGCAATACAGACAGATCCACACCTTTTTTCTTCCAGTGATCTACGGCTTCTACCGTTTCGAGGCAATCTGTACGTCCGACCATCTCCTGAATCGTACGGAAACCAAGATCAGCCATGATCTCACGCACATCTTCAGCAACAAATCGCATGAAGTTAACCACATGAGCCGGATCACCCATATAATTTTTACGCAATTCCGGATTCTGTGTCGCTACACCAACCGGACAGGTATCCATTTGACAGACACGCATCATGATACAGCCAAGTGCAACGAGCGGTGCTGTAGAGAAACCATACTCTTCTGCTCCAAGCAAGGCTGCAATCGCCAAGTCACGACCGTTAAGCATTTTGCCGTCTGTTTCAAGGACAACACGGTCACGCAGATTGTTCAGCATCAACGTTTGATGTGTCTCTGCAAGACCTAGTTCCCAAGGCATACCTGCGTGGCGAATCGAACCTTGCGGTGATGCACCTGTACCACCGTCATAACCGCTGACAAGGATAATATCGGCACGGCCTTTGGCTACACCAGCTGCGATGGTACCCACGCCCACTTCCGATACCAGCTTCACGTTAATCTCAGCACGCGGATTGGCATTTTTCAAGTCATAGATCAACTCTGCCAGATCTTCGATCGAGTAGATATCGTGATGCGGTGGTGGCGAGATCAGACCTACACCCGGTGTTGAACCACGGACTTCAGCAACCCAAGGATACACTTTACGTCCTGGCAGCTGTCCGCCTTCACCTGGTTTAGCTCCCTGAGCCATTTTAATCTGAATCTCGTCGGCATTAACCAAGTAGTTGGATGTAACACCAAAACGTCCGGATGCTACCTGTTTAATCGCACTGCGGCGGGAATCCCCGTTGCTATCTTTAATGAAGCGAGCCGGATCTTCTCCACCTTCACCGGTATTGGATTTACCTCCAACACGGTTCATAGCAATGGCAAGATCTTCATGCGCCTCTTTACTGATCGAACCAAAGGACATTGCACCTGTTTTGAAACGACGCATGATGTCTTCTACGGATTCAACTTCTTCGAGTGGAATGGAAGCTCCCACCGGTTTCAGTTTCAGCATGGAGCGAATGGTCAACAGTTGATCATTCTCACCTTGCACAAGTTTGGAATATTTTTTATACAGCTTGTAATCCCCAGTGCGTACTGCATGTTGCAGGGTATGAATGGTTTGCGGATTGAACAGATGCTCTTCTCCGTCGTTACGCCATTGATAATCCCCACCGGAATCCAATACTTTATCGTTACCGTCTTTTTCCGTAAAGGCACGGTTATGATGTGTCAACGCTTCGGCTGCCACTTCTTCCAACCCAATTCCACCGATACGGGAAGGTGTCCAGGTAAAGTAACGGTCAACGAAGTCTGATTTCAGACCTACCGCTTCGAAGATTTGAGCTCCACGATACGATTGAATCGTAGAAATTCCCATTTTGGACAACACTTTAGTAACGCCTTTGGTAGCTGCTTTAATGTAGTTTTTCACTGCTTTCTCATGCGAGATGCCACGCAGCAACCCTTGCTGGATCATGTCATCCAGCGTTTCAAAGGCCAGATAAGGGTTCACCGCACTTACACCATAACCCAGCAGCAACGCGTAGTGGTGAATATCGCGCGGTTCTGCCGATTCGAGCATAATGCTGACTTTGGTTCTGGTTCCCTGGCGAATCAGATGGTGATGCAGACCTGCTACAGCAAGCAATGCAGGAATGGCAGCATTCTCTGCGTCCACACCGCGGTCAGACAGGATCAGAATGTTATGACCTTTGTCGATGACACGGTCTGCAGCTTCGAAGAGCAAATCCATCGCTTTGCGAAGTCCTTCTGCTCCTTCCGCAGCGGTGAAGAAGATTGGAATCGTCATGGAGCGGAACCCTGGGCGACGCACATGGCGAATCTTCGCAAAGTCTTCATTGGACAATACCGGTGTATCCAGACGTATCTGGCGACAACTCTCCGGTTCAGGGTTCAGCAAATTGCGCTCAGGACCAATCGTTGTTGCCGTAGATGTTACAATCTCTTCACGGATTGCATCGATTGGCGGGTTGGTTACCTGGGCGAACATCTGTTTAAAGTAGTTGTACAGACGCTGCGGACGATCCGACAGCACAGCCAGCGGTGCATCATAACCCATCGAACCCGTAGCTTCCATACCTGTTGTTGCCATGGGCTCCAGGATTTTACGCAGTTCTTCAAATGTATAACCATAAGCGAGCTGAAGCTGGGTCACGTTATCATGTTTTGGATCAGGAAGTTCCGGTGCTTCCGGCAACTCGCTCAGATCCATCAAATGCTCGTCAAGCCAATCCTGATACGGATTCTCGGCTGCAATGATTGCTTTTACTTCCTCATCCGCGATGATGCGGCCTTCTTGTGTATCCACAAGCAACATCCGACCTGGACGCAGACGATCTTTGTACAGGATCTCTTCCGGCGCGATATCAAGTACCCCAACTTCGGAGGACAGGATAATACGGTCATCTTTGGTTACATAATAACGAGCTGGACGTAATCCATTACGGTCGAGTGTTGCACCGATTTGCAAACCATCTGTGAAGGCCATTGCTGCTGGTCCATCCCAAGGCTCCATCATTGTGCTGTGATACTCATAAAATGCCTTTTTGGCAGGGTCCATTCCCTCATCCGTGCTCCAAGGTTCAGGAACCATCATCATGGCCACGTGTGGCAGAGAACGGCCGCTCAGATACAGGAACTCCAGTGTGTTATCAAACATGGCTGTATCCGAACCGTCCGGATTGATGACTGGTTTCACTTTGGCGATGTCGTTACCAAACAACTCGCTCTCAAACAAGGACTGTCTAGCATGCATCCAGTTCACGTTACCACGCATCGTGTTGATCTCACCGTTGTGGATCATGAAGCGATACGGGTGGGCACGTTCCCAGCTTGGGAAGGTGTTTGTACTGAAACGGGAATGCACAAGTCCAATGGCCGATTCCACGAGTTCTTCCTGCAGATCCAGATAGAACCCGCCAACTTGTTCAGTTGTCAGCATGCCTTTATATACAATTTTGCGACAAGACATGCTCGGAAGGTAGAACGAACCACCTTCTGCTTCATCTGCCGAATAACGAATAGCCAGCTCAGCACGTCTGCGAATAACATACAGCTTACGCTCGAATCCAAGCTCATCCTTCACATCTGCGGATCTTCCAATGAACACCTGACGTACATAAGGTTTCGCTGCAAGTGCAGAACGGCCAAGCATTTCATCAAAAGTAGGAACATCCCGGAAACCCAGGAACGTCTGACCTTCTTCTTCAATAATCTTCTTAAGGCTCTCTTCATGCGCACTGCGAATGGCAGGGTCTTGGGAGAGGAACAACATACCTACGCCATAGAATCCCTGTTCAGGCAATGCAAAACCAAGGCGTTTCGCTTCCTCCGCAAAAAAGCGATGTGGAATCTGAATCAGGATACCTGCTCCGTCACCGGAATTCGGCTCACTTCCCTGTCCTCCACGGTGCTCCATGTTACTGAGCATGGTCAGTGCCTGACTAACGATATCGTGTGAAGGTACTCCTTTGATGTTGGCAACAAAACCCATTCCGCATGCGTCTTTTTCGAACTGCGGGTCATACAGACCCTGTTTTGGAGGTAATCCGATGTGTCTCATGGAACGCAACCTTTCTATAATGAAGTATTTCGGAAAGATCAAGAACATAGGCAACAGGCAACAATGAAACGGGAGGAGCTGGCCTTTCGCTTGCGATAGAGCCTGCTAGATAGAAGAGGTGACAGCATGAGACTGTCAAAAATAATGCCTGCTATTGGGCAGAAGCCATTGTAATGAGATGAGCTGATCCGGACGATCCGGCAAACAGCCTGTATAAATCAACACGCAGCCGCTGGCACGGCTACTGAAATGGAGCGACGTTTTTTTGATATAGTTCTATTATTTTAACACCGACCTAACATCAGCGCAATTTAAACTTTTTAATACCTCTGATAAGAAATGTTTTGCAGTACAGCTTTACAGTAGTGACGTTTAAATTCATCTCTTTTTCGAATAATTATACACTTTTTAAGCCAGAGTACAACTGAATTAAATTGCTGACAGAAGAAAATCGTTCCATGTGCAGCCTACGTTTATCCATAATTCCACCAAATTTTCACTGCTTAAGCCAGCGAAACTTTACTTCTCTATGCATTTGTATACAAAATAGCCTGCAACCCCTTTTTGGGGCTACAGGCTATTTGCACTATTTGACTACTATATTGCATAATTTCACTACAAGAAAATAAAGTTTTTTTCAAAAATATGTCCCTGCTGAAGATCAGGTTCGACTTATGCCGTCACAACTTGACCAGAATCAGCCTGTTCGACTTCTTTTTTCGGACGTCTGCCATTCCAGAGGAAGTAAGCAAGCGTCAGCAGAATGGATACCCCTGCATAGATGCTAAGAATACCTGCCTGATGCCACATCACATCCAGATTACCACTCGATACCACGGCTTTGAAGCCCATAATGCTGTGTGTCATTGGCAACCAAGGGCTAAATGCCTGAAGCCATGATGGAATCAGTTCTACCGGGAAGGTTCCTGCACTTGCCGCAAGCTGGAAGACCAGAAGCAGAATGACAACATAACGTCCAGGCAGATCCAGCCAGGTTACAAGTGCCTGAACAATCAACATGAAGGTCAGCCCGGTAATAATGGTAAACAGGTAGAACAGCCCTATGCTGTGTGTCTCCAGTCCAAGACCATATAACATGAAACTTGCCACGATAACCGATTGGAAAATGCTCACGGACCCAAATACCAGTGTCCGGCTGACAAAACGATTCCAGCCTGTTGCACCAGGTACGGACGTTTCCCGCATTTTCAATACAATCGTGGAAATCAACGATCCCACAAACAGACCGATCGACAGGAAGAACGGTGTCAATCCTGTACCATAATTGCTCACGTTCTCTGCTGTGTTCTCCGAGGAGTTCACCGGTTCAGCGAACATGTTCACTACATCATCCGTTTTCTTAACTTCGGATGTTTTCTGAGCGGCGTCATTCAGCTTGGTTGCCAGTTCACTTGAGCCATCTTTTAGCTCGGTAAGACCGTCAGCCAGTTTGCCCGCGCCATCACCCAATTGCTTCGAACCATCGGTTAGTGAATGAACGCCACCACTTAGTTTACCTACACCCGTTTGCAAAGCTGTTGTCCCTGAGCCCAGCTGCTTGGCACCATCTGCAAGCAATGTACCGCCACTTGCAGCATCACCCAACTTGCCGCTGAACTGCTTCAGGCCATCGGAGAGCTGTGCTCCTCCTTGACTAAGCTGCCCGGCACCAGCCAGCAATTGTTGCTGACCATCCACTAACTGGTTCGTACCAGCCAGAAGTTGCTCCTGACCTCCATGAAGCTCGGCTGCACCCGCAGCCAGTTGCTGGTTACCCTGATGCAGCTGATCTGCACCCTGCGCCAGCTTCTGCTCGCTCTCATGCAGTTGCGCACTGCCATCAGCAACAGCTTCACTTGCCGCAAGCAGTTTCTGTACATCCGCATTTTCGGCCAGTTCCGGGTTTGATGCAGCAAGCTGTTTCAATCCGGCGGCTACACCCTGTGCACCATCAGCAACCTTGGAACTGCCATCTACAGCCGATTGCAGGCCTGTTGCCAGTGTACCGCTGCCCTGAACGGCACTTTGCAGACCATCCGACAGCTTCGCACTGCCCTGTTCTGACGATTTCAGGCCAGCCTGCAACTTGCTTGTGCCATCCAGTGAAGACTGGAGTCCGGTTTCCAACTTGGCGCTGCCATCCTTCAACTGATCTGCTCCGCTCTGAAGCTGGCTAGAAGCAGCTGCCTGAAGCTGTTGCAGACCGGATACAAGATTCGATGTTCCACTTTCAAGTTTGGTTGCCCCTGTATGCAGCGCGTTAACACCATCACTTAATGGAGAAAGTCCTTCCTGAAGTTCAAGCGTTCCTGATGCAAGCTTCGCCAGATTATCCTTGAGCTTAACAGCACCATCATCCAGTTTGCCTGCGCCGGTATTCAGTTCACCAGCCCCATCGCCTGCCTCAGCCAAGCCATCTGATACTTCGGAGAACTTGTCGAGCAATGTCTCTGCATAGGATTCCGTTACTTTGGCGGAAACTTTTGCTTTCAGGTCCTTAATAGCGGTCTTACCGATCTGCGCACCGACAAAGCTGTAATTGCCATTCGGTTCATAGATCAGATCAGCCGGCTCCGGCTTGTCATCGAGCAATGTTGTTGCTTGGGATGAGAAGTTCTCCGGAATCGTAATTTGCATATAATATTTGTCATTACTCATGCCTTCTTTGGCTTGACTCGCACTGACAAAGTCCCATTTGAAATCGGCATTTTTCTTCAGTTCATCCACCAGATCACTACCCACATGGAGGGATTTGCCCTCCAGCTCAGCGCCTTTGTCCAGATTGACAACAGCAACCGGCATCTCATCCACATGACCATACGGGTCCCAATAGGCCGCCAGATAGATGCCACTATACAGGATCGGTATAAACATAATTGCAATAACAGGGATCAACACCTTCGGGTTTCTCACGGCCGATCCCACATCCTTGAAAAACACGGATAAAGATTTCATGTCATTTTCTCCCCTTAATCTCTCTGCTCCATGAGCAGGAATAACCATAATGAAATACAATGCGGCATTCCAGAAAACATACTGAAACACGAACTGACCACTTTCCTCAAACGGTCACTTTAGGACAAAAAAACAACCTGTCTTCCGACAAGCCTCCCTGCTTGATACGCGTGAAAATCCATATATTATAGTAGATATAAATTCGGATTACGTTATAGCAGCAATTCCTTCCATTAAGAAAAGGCGAAAGTAAGTCTTGATTTCCTCTTTGCTCAGCGGTTGATGTTGTTTGCTCCAGTCTGAGGTGAGTGCAATGTACAGGCGAATCATCATAAATGCGACGACTTGCGGATCACAATCTCGAATCTCTCCATTGTCTTTTGCTTTCTCAAGCTCCTTAGCCAGAAAGTCGGAGATTACCTTCTCCACCTTGTCTAAACCTTCCTTGGCCTGCAGCGTTCCAAAGTCCTTCAGCTCCTGAGATAACTTAACGAGCAGGTCGTGATCACGACGAAACTCTAACAATGCATCCAGCACCCGAAACAGATTATCGAAAAATGCACTTTCCTGATGTACTTCACGATGCGCGATGTTCTTCATTTCCTGAATCACTTCTACCAGGATCTGATCAAACAATTGTTCCTTATTGGTGAAAAACGTATAGATTGTTCCTTTGCCAACGTTCGCAATCTTGGCGACCTGATCCATCGTCGTTGCTTTGTATCCAAACATGGCAAACGACTGGGCTGCTGCATGAATAACCTGCTGTCTCCTGTCAATCGGAGCCATCATATCCCTCCTTTTAAACACATTCATTGTTCAATCGCTCTACATAAATGACCAAAAATACAATTCGGTCATTCGGTCAAAATATACAATACCACCTTAGAAAACAGATTGCAACCCTAACATTTTAAAAATTGTGTTAATATTTTTTAACCTAAATGCAGTGGAAACTCCTTCTGTCGTCGTCTATAGTGTAAGATGACTCAGATAATACGTATATATAATGAAGTTTAGGTTGTCTCATTGTATGATATATGGTGTAAATATTCATAGAAGAAACATGATTTTACGCTTCAATGTATATTCATGTAATAACGCATTCCCTAGCTAGAATAAACAATGAATATCTTCATTTTGAATTAAAACTTATGAATAAAGGTGAACTCATGCGAAAACCAAGAGTGCTCTTATTATCGGAAGGTTTCGGTACCGGTCACACTCAGGCCGCTCATGCGCTGGCACATGGCATCAAAAAAGTCAGTCCACATGTTCACAGTCGTGTCATTGAACTAGGCAAATTTTTGAACCCAACGGTAGCTCCACTAATTTTCTCTGCATATCGAAAGACACTATCGGTTCAACCCAAACTGGTCAGCCTGTTGTACCGCACACAGTACAATAAATCATTAAATGGTTTTACCAAGCTGGCGTTGCACCGAATTTTCTATACACAGACGGCACAGGTCGTATCCCAACTGAAACCCGATGCGGTCATCTGTACCCATCCTTTTCCGAATGCGGTCATTTCCCGGCTCAAACGCCAGGGTCTGAATATCCCGCTCTATACGGTCGTGACGGATTATGACGTGCACGGAACATGGATTAATCCGGAAGTGAACAAATATCTGGTCTCTACCCCTCAGGTCAAAGCATTGCTTGAGATTCGGGGCGTCGATCCCTCCCATATTCAGATCACGGGAATCCCTGTGCATCCAGACTTCTGGGAAGCAGGAGATAAGGTGAAGCTACGGGAAGAGATGGGGCTTCAGAACATGCCTACGGCGCTGCTTATGGGTGGTGGATGGGGACTTTCGTTTGATGAGGACCATATGAAAGCTCTCACGTCCTGGGCAGATCGTGTTCAATTGGTCTTTTGTCTAGGAAGCAATGAAAAAATGATCGCAAAAATGAAGGAAATGCCTTGCTTCCAGCATCCGAATATTCGTATTCTGGGATATACACGGGAAGTAAGCAAACTGATGGATGTATCCGATGTGCTGATTACGAAGCCAGGTGGCATGACATGCACCGAAGCACTGGCCAAGGGTCTACCGATGTTGTTCATTCCTCCGATTGCAGGTCAAGAGGAAGAGAACTGTGAATACTTTGTACAAGCCGGATACGGCCAGGTCATTCATTCTGCCGACGTGATCACCAATCGTTTCAGACAACTAGTTGAGCAGGTATCTACTCAAACTGAAAGCCCGCTGAACGTAGCACATATTTCAGGTAATCAGTCGGCCTATGATCCGAAGTGCTGTGCTCAAGCTGTTCATAACTTATTGTTCCCGACTACAGCCGAAGTCACAACAACCTCCGTGGAGCGCTTCACAGCCGGAATTGCTGCCACGTCCTTGTCAGGTACCAGAATACCATTCTGACGCCTCTAGGGGCCTATAGAACAGCTCTCACGAGGTGTTATAGGGCACAAGACAATTACTCAAGATATACAAAGAAGGTTCCCTTCCGAATTTTTGGAAGGGAACCTTCTTTTATTTTCACTAATTCCACCGTATGATTTGGCAGAAAAAAGGGTAATTTAGAGTATAACGATATTTTAAAATAACGAAATAAAACTACGATTCAGGCTTTTTCAAGGGCCGTGTGATGCCCACACAGTTAACTACCCTGCCTGTTTGCAGAATTTACGGGTCGATTACTTGTAAAAAGTATGATGACCGATCGTTTTTACTTTTTTCTGCGAGCGGGCAACTGTCAGATCGTCGGCAAGCGTCAATGATAAGAAATAATACGTATCATCGGCGACTTCCTTCTTCCCGTTCAACGCAGCATTCACTGCTTTGATGCTGTCCTCGTTAGGAACCACACGTTTCATACGTCCGTTCGCTACAGGACTAAACTGGGATTTCTGATAGATGACCTTGTAAATGGTATCGGGAAAATTGGCTGACCGCAGCCGGTTTAAGACAACATTGGCAACTGCCACTTTGCCTTCGTACGGTTCACCTTCTGCCTCTGCCATGACGATTTTTTGCAGCAGATGCAGTTCTTTATCGGACACACTGTATGACCAGGTTGCGAGTTTCGAGTCTTCCTGGTTCAGAAGTTTGGTCCGTGTAAAGTATAGTTTTTGGGGGGGAGTTGTTACAGCAGCAACTTCTTTGGCACGTTTCACTTTGGCCAATTTCAGTGCAGCTTCTTTTTTGGCTTTGGCCGCAGCTACCGCTCTAGCTTTGTTCTTGGCCTTCGCTTCTTGCAGTTCCTGCTCTTCCTGAGCAGTCGTAAGCCAGTTCTTCGCTGGCAGAGATTCAGTCCACGCTACGGTTTGGGCAGACAGATTAGAGGACAGACTTGTCCCATCTTCCATCATGCGCCTCTCTTCTTGCGTAGATGTTTGGTTATTTTGCACAGAAGCCGCAAGTTCGGTCATCTGTTTACTATCACTAGCTTCATTCCACTTCCCCGTCGCCTGAACGACATTTACCCCCACTATACATACAAGCAGCACTGATAACATCGGTGCTACCCAACGATTTTTGCTTATAATGTTCATTCGAAGATTCCTCCTGTCGAAACAATTCCCTTAACTAAGTAACCCAAAAAAAAGAATTTGAATAACGTTGGCTAATATTACATAGGGATAAACGTTATGTCAATGTGATTTTATGGCATAAAAATGATTATCAGGAAAAAGTGAACGTATCCACGACCTCATACATTGGCGATTGCCCCAGCCTTGTCACATAAAGTACAATGTCCTCCACCATCCATGAATTAGCACCTGTGGAATGTTCCGGAAGCACGCCAGATACCCCTTTATTCTCATTACCTGGAACTTGTCCCAGATATTTTCTGGCAACGGTAATATGGGGAGCATACGGTCTTAATTCAGCTTCATACCCAAGGGGCGAAGTCGCCTGCACGATTTGTTTTTGCAATGAAAACAAGTGCTCTATCTCTCCGCTAACACCTTTCCAAAGTACTTTAGGGGCTTCTTCAAGTCCAAATGTACCCCAGTTCGAAAGCTGAAGTTCAAATGGCTGAAATCCGCTTGTTGCTGAGCGCAATGCTTTTCGCAGGTGTCCGATGTCACTAACTAACGTATCCCCCAGAAATTGCAAGGTTATATGATAATCTCTATGATCTGTCCATTTACGAAAATCCAGCTTGTTCTGTACAAGCCTCGCATCCATCTGAAGAGACTGCTGAACAGCAACAGGAAGACGAATTGCTACAAACAATCTTTCCCGTCGGGATGATTGATCCTGATGTGATTGGTTATTCATTGCATACACCTCTCTAAAGTTCGCTCTATTATTTCATAACTATACATATCGTTTCAAGTTGGGTAAGTATAGATTGACACAAATATAACCATTTGCAAATAAGGCTAGATTCCTGCATTTCCCACCTTAATGCACATCCAACATCAAATCTGATACACTTTAATTATCAAACTCATCAAACTATTTATCTCAGGAGGACCACACATTATGGGTAAAATTGTATGTTTTCCATCTCTATCCGAAGAACAGCAACAACGCATTCAGAATGCTGCACCGGGATACACCCTGAAATTCGGAAAAGCCAAGGAATTGGACCCCGCTGAGTTGAAAGAAGCTGAGATTATTCTCGGCTGGTCCCCACTCGTCACAGAACATGCATTAAAACAGGACAGCCTGTTGAAGTGGGTTCAGGTCTGGTCTGCTGGTGTGGACAATCTCCCCTTCGCAGATTTGCAACAAAAAAACGTTCAGGTCACCAGTGCAAATGGAGTTCACGCGATTCCAATCACCGAAATTATTCTGGGCATGATGTTATCCCACAGTCGCTGGCTGAGACAAGCTATGCTGCATCAACAGCAGGCCGAATGGAAAGCTCCTGCCCAACCACTGCCAGAACTGCATGGCAAAACAGCGGTCATCGTTGGTGTAGGCGAGATCGGTACGGAAACAGCCCGTATTCTCAAAGCACTCGGCATGCGCACGATCGGAGTTCGCCGCTCAGGTAAGGATGTCTCCAATGTGGACCAAATGTACGACATGACCGGTTTACATGAAGCCTTGAACCAGGGCGATTATGTAATTAACATTTTACCGCTAACTGATGAAACCAAACATATATATGATCAAACTGCATTTGAGCAGTTCCGATCCGGTGCCTGCTTCGTTAATGTGGGCCGTGGCCCCAGTGTGAAAACGGAAGCGTTGCTGAATGCACTCCAAAACGGCCAAGTTGCCTTCGCTGCACTGGACGTGTTCGAAGAAGAACCTCTTCCTGCAGACCACCCGCTATGGGGCATGGATAACGTGTTAATTACGCCTCATATCGCAGGAAGTACAGAGCAATACACGAATCGAGCAGTCGATATTTTCGTCAAAAATCTGGAAGCTTACGTCGCTGGCGATACTCTGCCGTTGAACCTTGTGGATTATAGTCATAAATATTAACACAAACACCCGTTCCCATGCAATATTGTGCAAATCAGATCAACGATATCAATGGAACTAAAGAAATATTTCTGTCCTCTACGTTCTAGTGTAAACTGTTAGTTCAATGGATATGTAAGCAATAAAAAAATCTACCTCTGGAAATTTCCCTAGAGGTAGATTTTTTGTTTTTTTACGCTTACATACACAGCCAAATATGACGTACAAACGTGCCTTTATGTACTGTTCGGTACTCTTTTACAGTCCATCCTACTTCCAACAAGTGCTCTTCTACCCACTCTGTGGAAACAATCACTGCCCGTTTTGCCAATCTGCGCAAACTCTCCAGCATGGCTCGTTGCTCAGCATCCGGAAGTACAGAGCAGAGATTATAGGGCATGTCCAGAATTGCTGCATCATACAAATCTTGCAGTTCATTCATATCCCCGAGTGTGATTCGATCCGAATCATATCCATAATGCGGCAGATTGATACGTGCACCTCGGACAGCCAGAGGATTGAGATCGTTACCTTTTGCGTCAATTCCCATGGATAAAGCTTCAATCACAACCGTTCCCATACCACAGCATGGATCAAGCAATCGATGATTTTCTACTCTCGGAACAGCAATATTAACCAGCGCTCTCGCAAGCGTGATGCCAAATCCAGTTGAGTAATTTTGCGGCTTCTGCCGATGAATCTGCCATGATCGATCCGCTTCTGTCCACTGGCCCAAGATCCATTTTTCTCCTGTTCGGATTAGGCCGAAAGTCACCTTAGGTTGTTTCATCTGTGCCTTGCCTTTAATGCACATGCCAACTTCTTTTTCCAGTTGACGAGACTGTGCATAATCAGGGGCTTGATCCCCTTCTTTCAAACAAATCACCTTAAATGTCTCTTCTGGCAACAGATGAATATCCCTGGCAAAAGGAAGCAGATCAGTCACGCTGCCCCCTTCGCCGATCACGTCCAGTCTGCCATGGATAAAAGGACTGCGTCCAGGTGGAGTACATCGTTCAGACCACACATATGACCCCATATCCATACGGATCTCCAAACTCGGTTCAAGCAGCGTATTCAGCTCCAGCATGCATAGTTCTTGCTCGTTCTCGTGGCAAGCAAAGGTGTAGAGGTGTTTCCCAGAAGTGGCGTACATACCAAGTGTTTCATCAGGCAAAATTCCCCTCTCCTTCCTTCATTAATCATGTTTCTTCTATATAAATAGTAAGCTCATTGAAGACATATCAAATACGACTCAAACGTTTGCTTCAGGTAGCCATTGTATACAATGTTAGGCTCCTAGACAACTATCCATTTCCTTGCACGTATCTTTTTGGAAAGAAAAAAAATAAGGTGTTCCCATTGTTGAGGAACGCCTTACTTTATTTTGAGACTCTCACTAATCGCCACCTGCGTGATTCCAGCTTCTTCTATTATAAGGAGAAGGTTATATTTTTAATTTTTCAATGGATGTAAGCAAATCTTCCGATAATTCTTTCAGACTTTGAATGTTGCCGCTAATCGTTTCCATGGAACTTACTTGCTCTTCCGCCGATGCAGAAACTTCTTCCACACTCGCTGCCGATTGTTCCGAAACAGCGGAAATCTGCTGACTGAAATCATTCATTCGTCCGCTTGCTTCCTGCATGCCTCCCAGTCCATCTGTCATCGTGCCGATGACACCAACCATGCCTTCCACCGATTCATTAATTGTACGGAAGAGTTGACCTGAAGTAAGCACATGTTCCTGACCCAGTTCGGTCTCCTGAACGTTCGTACGTAATTCCGCAACCACCCCTTGTGACTCCTGCTGAATATCCTCGGTAATCGCCGTGATCTCTTCAACCGAAGTCTGCACAGCCTCAGATAACTTCCTCACTTCTGATGCCACTACGGCGAATCCGCGTCCACTCTCTCCCGCACGTGCTGCCTCAATGGAAGCATTCAATGCAAGCAGATTGGTTTGGCGTGCAATGTCATGAATGACCTGAACCAGCTTGGAAATATCATCATTTTTACGATTCAACCGTTCCATCTTGTTCATGGAAGCCGAGACTGAACCGGAAATCTGTTGCATCTGCTGCACCGACTGTTCCATCGCCTTGCGACCATTCAGACCTTGTTCCAGTACAAGATCCGACATGACGCGCAGCTGGCTGCCTTGTTCCGTATGATTCTGAATGTGATCATTCAACACTTCAACCGTACGGGCTGATTCCACGGCTGTCTCTGCCTGGCTCTCTGCGGCCTTGGCTGACTCTTCCATGGTCACAGCAATTTGCCGACTGCCTATCTTAACCTCTTCTGAGGATATTGCCAGTTCCCCACTTTGCAGATTGACAGCTTCGGCAATTCGTCTGACGCTCAGAACCATGGAAGTCAGGTTACCTTTCATGTCATTCACCGCTTTGGCCAGAACACCGACTTCATCCTCATGTTTGGTATGTATGTCCTGAACATTCAATTGGCCTTCTGCAATCAGTTTCACCGCACTAATGACACGCAGCAGTGGTTTCACGACCTGTGAACGAATAATTGGAATGCTGATCGCTGTAATGGCAATCATAACAAGAACACCGATAATGATGATTAATCTACCATCCTGTACCGATCTGATCGTTTGGGCCGCCGCAAGATTGGACTGTTCCTGATTGTATTCCACGAGATAATCGAGGTCGACTTGCATGGTGTCAAAGGAATCAGCACCTTTATCAGCTACTTCCTTCGCCAGCTGTGTCTGCCCCTCATCACTCAACTTGATCGCTTGCGTATTAATCTTGAGATACGCTTCCCATTTGTTCTTGAACGCTGTCCAATGTTCGAGCTCATCCGCAGACTTCTCCTGCTGATCATAGATTTTAATCGCCTGCGTCGTTTCACGAATATACTTGGTACGCTCTTCTGACAAAAATGCCTTGTCTGTCTCTTCCGCGTCAAAGTGGCGATAACTTAGTGACAGGACATGCTCTGTGGTATAATTTAACCGGTTAATTTGCTGGATTGATGGCATCCAATTGTTCGTAATTTCATTGGTATTGGTTTCGATTGAATTCATCCGGGTGACAATCGTGACACTCAAAACAATTAAACAGAGGATTAACAAGTAGAACGCGATGCTGATACGCAGACCGATACTCTTGATCTTGAATCTGCTGAACATATGATTTCCCCCTTGACCTCTTCGGTCATCCCGAATACAGGTGCGTTTGTCATTGTTTTCCCCTTCTATTTGACCTCTTGTCAAAAGAACTTATCTATATTATATCGGTAGGAAAATAGACGTAAAGTATTATAACATTATTTTGTCATTAAGATGCTTGATTTTGTAAGAGATTGTTGAATCTTGACAAAGTCCAAACTGAAGAGCTGCAGCATACGGTAAAGTCCCGATCTGCAGCTCTTCGGTTTGTTCGGATTTCAACGGCTACCTTCATAAAGCGATCAGCCTAGTTCAGTATTGCTGTCTTATGCTCAGCCAGCAATCGATATGAATCCAACCTGCGCTCATAATCTGGTCCCGCCGTAACCAGAAGCAACCTCTCCGTATCCAGCCTGCGACTCACCTGTTGCAATCGCGCCCATACCTGCTCAGGTGTACCTGCATAGTGCCGTACCGATTCATTTTGATCACTAACGGCTACATCATTCGTGTTAGAGACCACGATACCACTTGAATTCGGCCCGGTCGAACGTTCTTTTCCATCCAGCTTACGTCTCTCCGCCATGTTAAGACTCCAGCCCAAAGCATCCGTCTCTGACTCGGCACACAATACGCTGACTGCCACCATAACCTCAGGCTCCTTCATCGTTGCACTAGGAATAAATCCTTCTCGGTATCGCCTTACAGCCTCTGTACCATCGGCATCACTCATGAACTGACCAAATACATATCCCATGCCAAACCGAGCCGCAAATTCTGCACTCTTCACGTTAGTTCCCAACATCCAGAGTGATAACGGGAGCTCGGGAATCGGACGAGCTGTCACGGGATGATCCTCGTACATGTAGCGGTCTTCGAGCAGTTCTGTGAGTGCTGCGAGCGATTCAGGCAGTTTGGATACATGGTGCAAGTAATTGCCACTAAGTGCCATCGTGGCATGAGGTCCACCGCCCGGAGCACGTCCGAGCCCAAGCTCGATGCGCCCCGGATAGAGCGCAGCCAGCAGGCGGAACGACTCCGCAACCTTGAGTGGGCTGTAGTGTGGCAACAAGACCGCACCAGAGCCAAGTTGGATCGTTGTTGTCCTTGCTCCGATGTGCGATAACAGTACTTCGGGAGAGGCCGATGCCAGTTCAGCCATATCATGATGCTCTGACGTCCAGTATCGGGCGTATCCCCAAGCCTCGGCATGTTGCGCAAGTGTCACCGATTGTTGAAGCGCCTGTTCCGCTGTGGCATCGTTTAACCTTGGAACAAGGTCAAGTACGCCCAGACTGAACGTCTCACTCATTCGCTTAGCCACGCGTCTCATCTCCCTTTATATCGGTTAATTTTAATCCAGATCGTAGATCGAACCCACCTTCAGACCGTAGAGTTCATTATATATTTTCTCGGCAAATGCATCCGTCATACCTGCGATATAATCGATCACCATGTGTTCCCAAGTCCAGATCGGCTGGGCTTTGGCTTGATCCTTCTCATACCGTTGCAGCCAGTCGGATGGAATAATGGATTTGGACGTTTCCGGATCGAGGAATGCATCCCATAATCGCTTAATCATCCACTCACTGCGCTTCTGTAGCCGCTGCACACGTAGATCACGAATCATGGTCACCCAGGCAAAACTCTTGAGCACACTCACCGTACGCAGCATATCAAGGTCTTCAGCCCCTTCACGGACAAAAGTTACCTTCTTCCAGTCGCCGTCGTCAATAACGCCCAGGCTGCCTACAAAAAAGCTCACCCAGTAGGCTTTCACCTCACGACGGGTACGCGAGTAATCATGCTCGCAGAACGGCATCTTCTCATTCCAGATGCGCAGGAACGAAGCGAGGACCTCTTCTACCTTTTGCCCAATCGCTTCTCGGGTCCATCCGTTCCAGAACAGATCCTCCAGCGTTGTAATTTTATCCACAATCAGTCGATTCACATGCGGATCTTGCAGGAAATGCTCATGTACTTCAATTTTGCCTGCTTTGATGCCATCCTCCAAGTCATGCGAGGAGTACGCAATATCGTCGCAAAGGTCCATCAACTGTGCTTCCAGCGTCTTCTTGCCTGCCGGCACGTTCCAGCGATCACGGATCTCCCGAATATATTGCCACTCATGATGATACATGCCTTTTTTGCTCTCTGTCCCAGGGTACGGATACTTGTTGATTCCTAGTAATACCGCATCAGACAGGTTCAGTCCATCGATATCTTCACGCTTCTCCAAGTGCATAATGAGACGGAAGTTGTGCGCATTGCCTTCAAAATGCTCGTATTTCCGTTTTAACTCGGCACGGACTTCAGACTCCACCTTGGGAACTTTGGCGCTGCGGCTTTTTTTCATGATTTTCTTAGCCTCGGTGTTGATGAGGTCATCCAGAATGCCATCCAATACTTCTTCACCTTTATGTCCAAACGGCGGGTGGCCAAAATCATGTGCGATTGCAGCGCACTCCACCACTTCTGAATCAATAATAAGACCGGGGTTGTCCGCGCGGTCCCAGTCCACCTCGGGAAAACGGCGAATTAGGCTTCGGGCAGCTTCTCGGGCAATCTGTGCCACCTCCAGGGAATGGGTCAAACGAGTACGATAATAATCACCCGTTCCTGCGCCAAATACCTGCGATTTGCCCTGTAACCGACGGAAGGTCGGTGAATGAATAAGTCTCGAATAGTCCCGTTCATACGCTGCACGAGATCCATCCAATTTGGTTAATTCAGGATATTGTCTATGTTCTCTCAGATCGTTCCATTGCATGGGGATCACTCCTAGCCGACTGTCTCTATTTTGAGTGATTATACACAACATCTGTGGTTTCGAAAAGTAAAACCTGTCTGTGATTGTCATCTCTTCTTACATCAATTTGTGATGAACAGTCATCTTCTCTTATTATACCCTGCCAGACTATCATCCGTGCATCTAAATGATAATGATTAAAATTGAACTCATTATTCACATATGCTCGCTCCCATAGCAGAACAACCATAAGTACTCACTGTGACACAAGGTAGCCGTTTCGGTTACGGATCGTTCTTCTGATCGCTGTTGTCTCCAGGTTTTCTGAATTCCCTTTACTAAGGGAAAAACCCGGAGACAAAGGCGAACGCTTCGCTTCTTCAGAATCGATTCCGTCCCCTTCACTACTTTTGCTGTCCTTATAATACATAATGGTATTCATCATTCAACTCGCTAAAAAATCGAGTGAAAATCAAGTTCAATTTAGAAAATATCATCATTTGCTTCAATGATAGTCTGCCTCCCCCGCGCCCTCCCGTTGTTGGTAAAAACAAAAAAAACCGACAGGACTGAAACGCCCTGTCGGGGTGGAGATGGTGGGTGCAACGGTATTACACCATAACCTTACAGATATCGTTGGTGAACTCTACTGGATCTTGAATTGGCAATCCTTCGATTAACAATGCCTGATGGTACAGCAGGCTGGTATAGAGGTTCAGCTTTTCCTGATCCTGTGCGAAAGCGTCTTTCAACGATTTGAAGACATCGTGATTCACGTTGATTTCCAGCACTTTGTCGGCTTGTACATTTTCGCTGTTTGGCATAGCTTTCAGGATTTTCTCCATTTCAATCGTCAATTCACCTTCGGTGGACAAACATACCGGGTGGCTTCTGAGACGTTTGGAAGCTTTAACGGCTTTGACTTTACCTGCCAATTGAGCTTGCATCGCTTCAAACAACTCTTTGTTGTCGTTGTCCTGAGCGTCCGTTTCTTCTTTGTCCGCGTTATCTTCGATACCCAGGTCACCACTGGAGATGGATTTGAATTCTTTCTCCTTGTAGTTCGTGATCATCTTGATTGCAAACTCGTCGATGTCATCGGTAAAGTACAATACTTCGTACCCTTTCTCAAGAACACCCTCGATCTGTGGCAGCTTCTCAATACGGCTAATGGACTCACCGGATGCATAGTAGATGTACTTCTGATCTTCCGGCATTCTGGAGACGTATTCGTCCAGGCTCACGAGTTTGCTCTCTTTGGAAGACGTGAACAACAGCAGATCCTGCAATGTATCCTTGTTCACACCATAGTCGCTATATACGCCATATTTCAACTGACGGCCAAACGCTTGGTAGAACTTCTCGTAGTTCTCGCGCTCGTCCTTCAGCAGGCTTTGCAGTTGACTCTTGATTTTGTTCTTGATGTTTTTCGCGATCAGGCTAAGCTGACGGTCATGTTGCAACATCTCACGGGAAATGTTCAGGGACAGGTCTTCCGAATCCACCATACCTTTAACAAATCCAAAGTAATCTGGCAACAGATCCCCACATTTATCCATGATCAATACACCGTTGGAGTAGAGTTCAAGGCCTTTTTCATACTCTTTGGTGTAGTAGTCAAACGGCGTGTTCTCCGGGATAAACAGGATTGCATTGTATACCACTGCGCCATCTGCGCTGATATGCAGGTGTTTGAGCGGTTTGTCAAAACCGTAGCGTTTTTCCATATAGAAGTTCGTGTAGTCTTCTTCGGTCAGTTCGCTTTTATTTTTACGCCAGATCGGCACCATGCTGTTCACGGTTTGTTCTTCTTGATATTCCTCGAACTCGTTCTCCGTGCCCTCTTTCGGACGTTGACCCGTTACATCCATCTTGATCGGGTAGCGAATGAAGTCGGAGTATTTCTTGATGATGGATCTCAGGCGGTACTCATCCAAAAATTCGTCATACGAATCTTCTTCGGTATTTTCTTTGATCGTCAGGACGATTTCCGTACCTACGGAATCTTTCTCAGCTGGTGTGATTGTGTAACCATCCGCGCCTTCGGACTCCCATTTCCAAGCTTCGTCGCTGCCCAGCGTTTTACTCGTTACGGTCAGCTTGTCCGCCACCATAAATGCCGAGTAGAAACCTACCCCGAATTGTCCAATGATGTTGTGGCCGTCTTTTGCTTCATTTTCCTTCTTAAACGCCAGGGAACCACTCTTCGCGATAACCCCCAGGTTGTTCTCCAGCTCTTCCTGCGTCATCCCGATTCCGGTATCCGTCAGTGTGAGCGTGCGGTTTTCTTTGTCAATCGTGAGCTTGATGAAGTAGTCCTCTTTGTTGAAAACAAGTGAATCGTCGGTAAGTGCTCTGTAATAAATTTTATCAATGGCGTCACTGGAGTTGGAGATCAATTCTCTCAAAAAGATTTCTCTTTGGGTGTAAATGGAGTTGATCATCATATCCAGCAAACGTTTGGATTCTGCCTGGAATTCTTTTTTAGCCATGAGTGGTTGGACTCCTTTCAAATTGGATATCGAATGATTTGATTGAAAATAGAAAGTTACTGAGTAATCCTGCGGCCATTAGTAGACTCAAAAACCTTTGATCGCTCTAGTCCACAGATATTGTGATTCACTTCTAACTGGCTCATTGTAAAAATAAGTGCACGACGTTCTGCAATGTAGCCGTTCCGGTTACGAATCGTTTTTCGGATCGCTGTTATCCCCGTATTTCTTTGATTCCCTTTTTAAAAGGGAGAAATCCGGTGATAAAGGCGAACGCTCTGCTTCCTCCAAATCGATTTCGTCCCCTGCACTACTTTTGCATCTGATAAGCACTGATTTTTTATGATAGAGCACATCAATGAAGTGATATCTCTTAAACGTGGAATGCTACTTCAAGTCTGTTGCTTCCTTGGCTTCGCATGTCCTACTCAGGTTCAATATCTATTTTCAAAAACAGAATCATTCCATATGTAGGTGTACAGTAAAAACATCATCTGTTAGCACTCTGATGATCGGAGTGCTAAACCCTTCCTTTTATATAACATATGGGAAAATTGGGTGTCAATACGCAGGCGGTTATTTTAACAAAAAGATCGAATAACCCTTCGACTTTTGCACATCACCAATCATTTTAACGTAATCCAGCAAGTAAAACAAAAGCCGCCTCGAACCAAAGTTCGAACCGGCATAGGGAAAGATACTACGGTTAGGATTAGAAAATTTTACTTTTTCACCATTTTCGGATCAAGGGTGTCGCGCAGGCCATCGCCCATTAGGTTGAAGCCGAGAACGGTTAACATAATGGAAACGCCGGGGAAAATCAGTGTCCACGGTGCTTTTTGTATAAACTGACGGGAGTCCGACAGCATTTTACCCCATTCGGGATCGGGTGGTTGTGCGCCCATGCCTAGAAATCCGAGCGCAGCAGCTTCGATGATCGCCGTCCCAATTCCAAGTGTACCTTGCACGATCAGCGGAGTAAGACTATTGGGCAAGATGTGGCGAAACAAGATTCGCCCATTACCCGCTCCAAGTGTCCGCGCCGACGTAATGAATTCCTCCTGTCTCAAGCTGAGTACCCGTGAACGCACCAACCTTCCGTAGGTCGGGATGTTCACGATGGCGATGGCGAGCAATGCATTTTGCAACGACGGGCCCAATATCGCCACAATGGCGATGGCCAGCAAAATCCCGGGAAAGGCGAGCAAGATATCAAATAGACGCGAGATAAGCATGTCAGCCCATTTTCCATAAAATCCGGCAATTAAACCAAGCAACGTGCCCGCGATAATGGAACCAATAACAGAGAAGAAGCCTACCCATAATGAAATACGCGCCCCATGCATCACTCTGGAAAACACGTCACGCCCCAGATCATCGGTACCAAACCAATGCTCTGCCGAAGGGGCCTGAAGCCGATCCACCAGCACCTGTTCCTTATAATCGTAAGGAGCGATATATGGCGCGAGGAAGGCCAACAGGATAAAAAACACGATAATAATTAGACCTGCAAGGGCAAGCCGATTTTTCCGAAACGTTCTCCACGCTTCCCGCCATGGACCGGATGTGCTCGCCGACGCAGCGTCTATGGATGGTCCGGTATTGGTTGATAATTTGGCCATGCGGCGTCTCCTTTCTTGGATATGAATGAATGATAAATCCCCTATTTATAACTGATCCGCGGATCAAACACGGCGTAGAGCAGGTCCACAATCAGGTTAATCACCACGAAAAAGAACGCCACGATCAGAATCCCACTCTGGATCACCGGATAGTCCCGCGAACTAATCGCTTCATATATATAACGTCCCACGCCTGGCCAAGCAAAGATCGTTTCGGTCAACACCGCACCCCCAAGCAGCGATCCGGTCTGGATGCCGATAACCGTGAGCACAGGAATGAACGCATTTTTGAGTGCATGTCCATATACAACAAAAAACGGCCCCAGTCCCTTCGCCTTCGCTGTACGAATGTAATCGGAACTCATCACTTCCAGCATACTGGAACGGGTCATCCGGGCAATAACAGCCATCGGAATCGTTCCCAGTGCAACACTTGGCAGAATCAAATGTTTCGTGACGGTCCACAACTGATTCCATTGTCCAGCGATCATCGTATCCAGCACATACAAGCCCGTAATGGCTTCCACCGGATCTCGTGCATTCATGCGTCCAATGGATGGCAACCACTGCAACTTGTTCGCAAACAGCCATTGTTCCATCAGACCTAACCAGAAGATAGGCATCGATACACCCACCAAAGCAATGACCATACAGCAATAATCAAACCAGGAGTTGTGCTTCCATGCACTGACAATCCCGGCATTCACCCCAATAATGACAGCAAACAACATACTAGCCATCGTTAATTCGAGGGTTGCTGTCAGATAAGGCACAATTTCCTGGGCAATAGGCACCTTGGTGCGGATGGATGTTCCCAGGTCACCTTTGAGCAAATCGCCCAAGTAGGCGAAATATTGCTGGAACCAGGGTTTATCCAGACCGAGCTGGTCACGAAGGGCCTGCTTGGATTGTTCGGTTGCCTTTTGCCCAAGTATGGTCTCGGCCGGGTCACCCGGAATGGCGTGGATGATGGAAAAGACAATCAGGGTCATGCCCAGCAGTACGGGCAGCAACACAAGCACACGTTTGACAATATAGCTGTTCAATCCTGTTCACCTGCCTTCGACATATCGTGCAAAATAAAAAGCGCCGGCAGAAACGCATGCTTTGGATAGTTACGTCCGGATGTGGGTTCTGCCAAGCATTGCGTCTCACCAGCGCTTTGTAAGAAAGAATTAAACGTACTCACTCCGAACTGCAGTGCCATCTTCAGATCGCAGTTATCTGAAATGGATAAGTTCAGCTTACAGCTTACTCAAAATAAGCACCGGCATAGGATTCACTGCCCAGCGGAGATGGTACGAAACCTTTCAGGTTCGATTTACCCGCCAGAATTGGCGTGGTGTGCACGAGTGGAATCCACGGTGCGTCTTCCTTGATAATTGCCTGCGCTTGTTTGTAAAGCTCCGCACGTTTCTCCTGATCTGTTTCTTTCTGCGCATCCGTCAGTAGTACGTGCAACTCTTCGTTAACATAGAAGCTGCGGTTGTTGCCCGGAATGGCGTCTTTGTCGAGCAACGTGTACAGGAAGTTATCCGGGTCCCCGTTATCACCTGTCCAGCCGAGCATGTAGATATCGTCTTTCTCCCCGGCTTTCGCATCATCCAGATAGGTCGCCCATTCTGGGGATTCAATGTTTGTGGTAACACCAATTTTCTCAAAATCAGCTTGGATCGCTTCCGCTACCTTCTTGCCATCAGGCATATACGGACGGGATACCGGCATCGCATAGAAGGTTACCGGATCAGGCAATCCGTCAGGAAAGCCAGCTTCGGCGAGTAGAGCTTTTGCTTTTTCCAAATCATATGGGTAATCCTCAATGGTATCGTTGTATCCCCACAGCGTTGGAGGCATCGGGTTCACGGCAGGCTCAGCTTGTCCAGCAAAGAATGCATCAATAAGGGCCTGCTTGTTCACCGCATGATTGAGGGCTTGTCTGACTTTGACATTATCAAATGGTTTCTTCTTAAAGTTAAAGCCGATATACGCCACGTTGAACGGTGGACGCTCGATCTTCTGTAACTCGCTGTTGCCTTCAAGAATGGACAGATCGTCCGGGTTCAGGTCTTCCATAACATCAATCTCACCGTTTTGCAGGGCATTGAAGCGAGCGGTATTATCCGGAATGGAACGCACGATCACTTTGTTCAGCTTCGGCAGTCCTTCTTTCCAGTAATCCGCGTTTTTCTCCAGGGTGATGGAGTCGTTACGCTTCCATTCTTTGAATACAAATGGGCCGGTGCCCACAGGCTCGCTCTTAAAGTTCTCTTTTTTCTCCTGAATCGCGGTTGGGCTGGCAATGCCAAATGGCGTCATCGCAATATTTTGCAGGAAAGGCGCTTGTGGCTGGTTCAATGTGAACTCCACCGTAGTCTCGTCCGTCGCCTTCACTTCCTTGATCACACGCCCGTCCTCTGGACCAAACATGGAATCGTAATAATCGAAGGAATCTCCCTCGAATTTATATTCACTCGCCGGATCACCCCAGCGGTTGAAGTTGAACACAACAGCCTCTGCGTTGAAGTCAGTTCCATCATGGAATTTCACACCGGACTTCAGCTTAAACACATACTTGAGTCCATCCGCCGAAATCTCCCAGCTCTCTGCTAATCCAGGAATGACCTCTGTTCCGCCTTCCTTGTAGTCCAGCAACGAATCAAACACCTGATGCCCAATCTTCAGCGACTCCCCATCGGTCACAATCGCCGGGTCGAGTGCTACGGAATCCCCACCACGCCCCATAATCATCGTATCCTGGGCTACCGTTTCGGTTGGAGGGTCGTTTCCTTCTGCCGGAGCAGGCGTAGACTCTCCACTCTCGTTACTGGAACAACCGGACAACACCAATACGGTACTCAAGGCCATCGTTAGAACACCGGACATCCATTTTTTTCTCATTCGCATACGTACAACACCCTTCCCTGTCTCATAATGTGTGTGATGCTGGCATGAAAGATCTCCAATGTTGGCAATCGGTTTGGTGCTATGTATCATATAAAAGGCTTTAGATGCCTGCGATACCTGAATTAAAGTTCTGAGAAAAGTACGGCATGTATATGAAATGTAAAAATAGTATGGGACACGTATGGAATACAGGTAAATTTCAGATCGTGCACATTGAGCGAGGACATGGATTGATTACTTTTATAGAAAAAGAAAAAGGTTCAACAACGTATCTTGTGAGATGAATCTATGAAATTGATAGGATTGTTGCGTTTTATTTGAACTAAGGTCAATAAGCAACAGCGAGTGGGTATGGACTGGTAAGAGCAAGTTTAAGTTGGTAGATCGAAAATACAGATGGGCATGTGGATACTACGCTGCTGGCTACATGATAAAGTCTGTTCCTTGAGCATGTCGTCTTGAGCATGGAGTGTGGAAACCGGATTAGGTAGCGTTCGTTTGCAATACGGATGAAAGAAACTCAACAAAGGCTAGGTTGTTAGCTGTGTAAGTTGTTTATTAGAGTGATTTTCTCTTGCAGATTGGATGTGTAAAATGTATGAACGAGTCATCTTGAGATGTTGGATTTACAATAGGGAGACATTACAATAACTTTATATGTTATGGCTTTGTCATGATGAGGAGGATTGTGTAAATAAACTGTGGTGAAAAACAATTTCGTGTAACTTACTTTACATCACATTAATCAATTAGACAAGAGATTTACAGACATAAGTCTTCAACTTTATTATATGCGTTAATATAACTTACACAAAACACAAAAAAGGAACACAGTTCGACAAAAAGCGTCTCGTGTCCCTTCTCCGTTCAATCCACATTCAGATAAAATCAACATTTTAATTTGCTAAGAATCAGCTCACTTTTTAAATAAACCTCTGCGATGCATCACGGTAATAAAACGGTAAAAATCATAACTCGCTCCATTATCGATGCTGAACAATGGATTTTTGGTGTCATATGCCAGTGCTGCATCCACAGCTGTTTTCGCCCATACTGGAACTTCCATTTGCTGACGCGCCTGCAGTTTGTCGACCTGCGATTTGAGCGCATCAAACGCTGCTTTCTCTTCGGCTGTCATCGGTTCGCCCCCTTTCGGTGGTACGGTTGGTGGATTCGGATGACTTGGATTCGTTGGATTGGATGGCTCCGGTGGTTTCGGAGTGGCTGCTGCGTATCTTGCTCTGAGCTGTGCCGCTGTTCCCTCGAATTCATTCATATCCACGTTGCCACTAATTCCATTCACCTTGCCTGAATCCGTATACTGCCAGAACGTCCAACGCTTCCATGCCGGCTGGTCGTCCGGTACACGAGTGTTGCTGTAACGCGCGATCCACAGATCGTATGAGCTGAGTGATGTGTCAAAATTCCCGGCAAATGAATTGCCCGTGTATATGATCGGTTTTACACCTGTCAGACGTTGTAATTCGGTCAAAAAAGCTTTGGCAACTGTATTCATCTGCGCTTTGCTCAGGTTGCCAGGGTTGTTCTCGTAATCCATGACGGGTGGAAGTTGTAAAGCTTTGGCCCCTCCAACTTTGTTAAGTGTATTGGCATAATGTGCCGCTTCGGCCTTGGCACCATCGGTAGATGTCGCGCGGAAGAAATGGTACGTTCCGACAAGCATGCCCACCGCCAGTGCACCGGTTACATTTTTCTGGTAATTCGGATCGGTATACGTCTGTCCCTCAGTCGCCTTGATGAATACAAATGTCATGCCACTTGCCTTCACCTTCGCCCAGTCAATATTGCCCTGGTAACGAGAGACGTCAATGCCCTGTGTGTTGCCCGAACTTCTCGTTTGCATGTTTCTCACACCCTTTATGCGGCAAATTGCCGTTTGTATCAGCATTTTACATCATTCGATTCAAGCGTTCCCAGGTACAAGTATAGACAGATTAGAGCATTCTGATCTATACATTGCTGATTGGATGTCACTCTCTGGATTGATGCAAAATGCTCCTATAGTTAATGCGATTGGATCAGGGGTTGCTTGTGTGCGTGTCCCTGATGTGTTGAGTTATGTGTAGTTTCACGTGCTGGCTTACTATAGTCGCATTACTTCTTACTATCTCCAGCCTGTGAATCGATGTCGTCCGGATCAGCCTGTGAAAAAGAATCTTTGGCACTTGGGGAGAAGTTACCGGGGAGTTCCCCGGTTCCCCCTTTGCCCTTGAGCACTTCAATGGCTTGCCGAATCACCGGCGGAATAGGTGCGCCCAACTTGCCCCCGTTTTCGATAATGGACAACAACTCATTTGCGATATAAAAAAAGGCGACCGCATCCCTGAACAAATGTCCGTCTCCCAGAACACCGTCCACCAGATGAGCCACCGATACCATTGCAAATATAAATACCTTTCGGGCGATGCCGAACATGCCTACGTTACTTTCTAATTTCCCACTCATACCCGCCGCCGCGATACCAGTTAGGTAGTCGAGGATGACGAATACGAGTAATACACCGAGCACGCCTGACCAGCCTCCGAAGAAGTAGGTTACCGAGCTGCTCATGAGTGCAATTCCCCATTTCCATAGGGTATCCCATCGTTCCATGGTTTCACCTCAATTAATCTTTAAGTTTCTTTAGTATTCTTCTTCTCTCAAACGTAACAAGCAAAGTTTCCAATTAATCAACCCAAACAGTACTTCCCTGTTCAAAATAAAAGTTAAGTATAATATAATCTATCAACTTTACAATACAAAAATTAACTTATAAATAATCCCTAAAAAAGGTTTCTACTTCCTAATACATAATTATGTTTTTCCTCTCTGTCACAATTCGAAACCAATATTGAAACTGAAATTGAACTACTTAAAAACTTCATCGAATTACCCCACCACCAAAAGTAAGTTCCGAACCTTGTAGCTGTGAATCTGATTTTGATACTACGGATCCACCAACGACATACAAAGCTAGATAGTTATTACTACCTGTGTTTTTCTCAGCATACACATGGCTAATTAAATCCACATATAGCGCATAATATTTGTTGCTAATTTTATTTTCAATAAGGGCTACATTAGAAGCACTGCGTATGAAAACACCAATACCAGTATCACTAGTTGCCTGTTCAAATTTACAATTGCTCAACCGTACATATTTACATAGTTCAATTTGAAAAGAAGTGCCTCGAGTGTTGATTACATCAAATCCGTATATCTCGACTTCGACTGAGCAATTATTTAAATAGCAGCTGCCTATTGTCACTTCGTTGGAAGCGTTCAAATAAATTCTACCTATACCTGACTTTCCAGATATTATAATCTGCTCCGGATAGTTTCCTTTATTCACTCTTACATAAACTCTGTGGTTTATAACTTCAGGTAGGATTGAAATAGCCTTAGCTATAGTTTTGAAAGCCTGGGCAGGAGATAAGCCTGTATTACCATCATATCCTGTACTAGCATTAACATAATATGTCAAGTTTTCAGTAGATGTCGTTGGACCTGCAGCCACTGGAGTCCATATGATTCCATTATAATATTCCATCTTTCCAGCTTTGATTCGTAAGCCATGCGTTTCCGAACTATTAACTATTGAGTCGGCATGAACATCAATTGCATAATTTGTAGCAATCCTCGCATCCCTAACCGCCTTCTCCGTTGCCGCCACCGTCTCGGACGTGCCATCCGTCTTACTAGACAACTGAACCTTCCCTTTCTGCGTCAAAGACGAATCAGGAACATCTATCTCCTCTATCGCTTCACGAAGTTCCTCTAAATCTTGCTTAGTCGCTACACCCTCATCAACCTTCTCCCAGTTCTGATCCAAATATTTATCCAGATCAAAATAGGTCGTCGATGGCGAGGAACGGTCAATTTTATTCAACCCAAGATTCGGTGTTTTTGGTCCATTCATTTAAGCTCCACCTCCTAAAAATTCATCCTGACGGGTCTGTTCGATCTCAGCCAGCGTCATGCTTTCCACTTCCGCAATCGTCAAATACCGCAGACGGTACTCCACGATCATATGTGCCGGTATGATATCCTCAATCGCTGCCTTCAGATCGTCCAGATTGGGTGGCAATCCCAAGGTATCTGTAAAACGGATAATGATCCTATATTCGCCTGAATCAACCGAAACTTCGATCCCACCACTCTCATACGCCTGTGCCACATTTTTCAGCATCGAACCGGAAACTTTACCACTTCCGCGCATTTTGGAAATGATTACGGATCTCCGCTGATCATCCGGCTTGGCTTGATTCGTCGGAATCTGCAAATCCCGCTCATAACGTTCCAATGCCCAGGTCGCAGACTCCGGGTAGAATTGATCCAGCACACTTTCCAAACTCACCGTAAGCTGGTCCAGCTCTACACCTTCTGTCTCCGTGAGAAGCTGCATCTCAAGCACATTTTCATACAATGGGGGCAAAAGAGTCATTAATACCTCTGCTTTACTCATGTCACCTTCACCGTCCCAAGAACGGCTACTTCGCCGGGTGCGATCTCCAGATTAGACATACCACCATTCACCAGCAGATCGCTATAATCGATCACGGGTGGAATATCCAGAATGACATTGGCAATACGTGTCCAACGAACTAACGGATCGGCAAAAGCCAGTTCTTTCAGATACGCCATAACTCCCGTTTCAATTAGTGTCTTCACGCCCTCGTACGTTGAACCAGAAGCAAGCATGACCTGTACCTCCACATCAATAGGTATCTCTTGCGCTCCCACTACTGTGACCACGGGTCCAATTGGAGCAGCACCTTCGCCCATTCCATCCTGGGTTGGATCGATATATTCCTGAACCGCCTCAATGACCGCATCAGCAGGTGTTTGCATTTCATTATTCAGCAATGCCACTTTGACTGTACCTGAACCATTCCACAGTGGAAAAGCCTTTGCTTTGCCAACCCCGGAGTTTTCCCGTGCCCATAGCTCATACTGATATTTGTTGGCACTCGTGACCGGACGGGAAACTTTGTCCTGATAGCGATCATATAAGGCCTGATCCGTTTCCTCGTCTTCGCCAGGAACCAGCAACCGTGTCAATTCAGCTGTCGTCAAGCCAGCAATATAATCGATGGGCAGCAGTGCCCCCGTATATTCATTACCTTCCGCTCCCGCGACTTCACACTCCAACACATATTGTCCTGCCGCGATGCGCTCCACAATAACGTACACCCGATCCCCCGTGGAGAAACGACTTTCCAAAGGAACTTCAACAGGCTTACCTTCGTTATCCCAAAAACTCCCAACCCAACGTGCCTTCGTGGCCGTTTTCCGACTAATGCCAGACCAAGCCACCGCGCGATCCAAGTACTCTCCAGAGGCTGTATCTGCAAACTTCAGATTGGCGTTCACATCCAACTCGATATACATCTGAGCCATTTCCACAGCCGCTGGCGCAAGCGCATCATAGATAATGCTGCCTTCACGTTTATCCACACCATCTGGTACCCTATCCAGCATTCGGTTTAAAATAACTTCAAACGTCTGCTCTTCATACATTCATGTTCACCTCCGTCTCTTCCCTGGAGCTGCCAAAATCCGTTTCCACGGTAAAAGACACCCGCACTCCATCCGACTCGTGGACAAAATCGAACTCGGTTACATCCGAAATACGATCATCCGGAAGCAACGCTTCACGAATCCAGCGTTCCAGT
Organism: Paenibacillus sp. SRL342; assembly: GCF_984798905.1. Taxonomy (NCBI): domain Bacteria; kingdom Bacillati; phylum Bacillota; class Bacilli; order Caryophanales; family Paenibacillaceae; genus Paenibacillus; species Paenibacillus sp. SRL342. The sequence goes on along the minus strand of NZ_OZ481790.1, from coordinate 1,448,242 downwards.
TCAGATTCAACCATGGATCTCCCGGCCATTCCTTCCCAGGACCATTCCATGCCGTAATCCGAAGAATAAATTAGATGCTCGTAGCGGCGTGTAGACAACACTTTATACACCGCCTGTTTTACCGCATCTTTTCCATCCAATTGCAACCTTCCAATTCGTTGTCCCGAAGCTTGAAATACATACGTAAGACTTGGAAGCACAGCAGATTCTTCCTGATCTTCTGCGCTAATCTGCGCACCCTGTGGAATCATGGATTCACCAGCCGATCCAGCACGACAAAGCTGTCTCCACCTTGAACACGTAACAACAAGACATGGTCACCCACGGTCCAAGCTTTGTTCACTACGGATTCCGGCAGTACCAGAAAAGGTTCAGCCAATGCCAGCCGTTGTTCAACGGTGATCTCCAGCGGCTGGGTGTTTGTCACGCTTCCGTACATTACCTGAACGGGAGACTTGGCATCTACAGCGGCCACCGCCGCCTTTTTAATCACGTCCAGCATCATTTATCGTTACACCACCTTCAAATCCAGTGACATCGTATGCACGCCCCCCTGTACCTTATGCGTACATTCGTCTACCAGAAAATATTGATTAATCTTCAGTTCATCGATCTGGATGTTCACAAAACTACCTGCCCTTACCTTGAAATCACCAAGCGCATCCACCTTCAATGTCTGCGTCTCACGATTACGTAGGGTCATCAGGGTCTTCAGCATGGCATCAATCTGACCTTCGTTCAGGCCATCATCCGCTTTTTGGTACAAAAAAAGCAGCCCCCATTGACGGATGCTGCCTGAGTCCTGATGAACAAACGTTTCTCTTTTTCCCGTATCCTTGTTATCCCGGTACAGCTTGATCTTGTTATATGTCTGGTCGTCAATTGACCTAGTATAGCTGTAATCCGTGAGTAGACTGTTATCCCCAATGACAAAGCCGTATGGCATCTCTTCCACATCCCGAAGCACAAGCTTGCCGAAATCATCGTAGAAGATGTAGTTTTTTCCGCCATAGATCAACGTTCGGTCCAACGCCTCACAGATCATGTCAATCAGCTTTTTGTTATCAAATAACATGCGTGGAATAACGTATTTCGGCTGGACCAGCTCGCCCACCTTCAACTGAAAGTCGGTAGCAATTCGTTTGATCACATCCGTAGCGGTTGCGTTAACGAACTTGTACGTCTGATTCGCGGTTAGATAACGAGTCTGGTCGTAGGCTTTGATTTTGACACTTTCGTCCTTGCTACTATCCACCGAGAAGATATATCCGTAAAATATGCCTACCTCGTTGCTGATATATTTCACGACATATCCATTCTCATATGTGAATTTCTTGTTCTGGTACAGACTGCCCTTGATCAACGTGAATTCCAGAGAGGATGGTTTGCCGATACGGGAGGTTTTGTACGTAATATCACCGGCAATTTCGCTAATGTCCCAGATGTTGCCCTGCTTGTCATCCAGCAATAACCGTTCCTTCATGTTTGCCAGCTTATCATCCAGCCTGATCTGCTCTTGCATATTCCCTCTCCTTTCACGGAAGCTTGATCACAAGTCCAATCGGCAACTTCTTCAGTTGTGCATCTTTGATGCCATTCAGCTTTTGCAGCTCTTTCCAGCGAGATCCATCTCCCAGATGGGCTTTGGCTACAGACCACAAGGAGTCTCCTGCTTTAAGTGTGACGGTCTTGGGCTGGATTTTTTCATTGGGCCGGGAGGCTTTGGTTTTTGTTTTCGAAGCAGCCGTATCCTTGCTGTCCTTGAGTGGCACTACTTTTTTGGCGGCATAAAAAATGAACTGCTTCAGCTTGATATCATACTGGATATCCCCCACCGTACCCGCAGTCTCCTTCCAGTCGAAGCTCTCAATGGAAACAGCCATATTAATGGTGTACCTTGCACTGGAAAAGAACAGTCTGACGGGTCTGCCCGTCTGCATCCAGCGGATGATCTTTTTCACATATTCATAGGGATCACGGTAAAACTGCTTCTGAATTGCCGGATGTCCTGCATCGTAGTTCAGATGATAAGGGCTGTAATCTGCCGGAAAAATCCCGCTGAAACTGACTTCGCGCAGCTTCGGCGACTTGATCACGTTAATTTCACCCAAAGCGCTCACGTTAAACGTACTACCGTCTCCCGAATCCGAAAACTCAATGCTCTCTGGTGTGACCGGGAAAAACATGTATTCGGAACGGTTATTGAAGCTTAGCTGAATATAATATTCCACTTATCCATACACCCCCTGGGCACTGGAGACGATCTGACTGTTCAGTCCATCGGTGATTTTGCTGATAATGCTGTCCACATCATGTCCGCTGTTGATATCCCCTGTGGTGACCTGAACGGTTGGCGTCAGACTGACAAATCGCTGAATCGCCTGCATCTCTGCAAGCTCACGCATCAGTTTCAGATCCTCGCTCGTCACATCCACTGTGCCGTCCACGTCACCGATCTTGTCCACCTGTCCGATATTGTTGATTTTGTTGATGTTACTCATGTTGCTATTGGGAACAACGGTGGGAGCAGGTGTAGTTGGCATCGATGGTATGGGAGGTGTTTTGGGAGTTGAACCGCCGAATTTCCCGGGTAATTTATCAGAGCCGTTGGGAAATAGGCCTTTGGTGGTATCCATCAAATCATTCCCCTGGCCAAATCCCTTATCAAATGCATCCTTATAATCCGCAGAAGCATCCATTCTCCACAGGCTAACAACGTCCTTTTGGCTCTCAGGAGCACTCGCTTCAAGGTCACTCATTAAACCCTGTATCTTACCGCTCATTGAATGAATGTTAGCATCATCCACTAGTTTAATACCGCCCCAATTGGTACCGAAAATTTTATTCAGATAGGGTATTAATTTGTTTATACCACCGATCATCCAGTTGATCTGATCTTTGAAACCACCTGCGAAATCCTCAATTCCCTTTGTAATGTTGAACAAAATTTGGAGTACAATGAGTCCCATGTCAACAAACAACTTTTGGAATGCATATGCTGGATCTCTGAATACATTGATGACAAATTCAGCCCAAGACATGAAATAATTCAGAATGGATGCAAAAATTGATTTCATATGCTCGTAAACCATATAAAAATAACCTATAATCGCTCCCACCATATCCCCAGCTGTAACTCCACATAATTGCAAAATAAAGATGAGTCCTGCAATGGCAACAATTACAAGCAAGATAGGCCAGTTAGCTACCAACCATGCCGCTGCCAGTAGATAAACCTGAGCGATTACAACTCCGAGCGTAATAATTATATTGGCTAGGAGCACTAAAGCAATGGCCGTTAATATAGGTCCAATGATAGCCCAGCCTTCCTGTACAGCTGTAGCAAAATTGATGAACCCATCCACGATAAATGCCACCACCTGAGCAATAATTGCGAAGGCCCCACCAATCCATTCGATGAAAGCACTGAACTGACCTGAGCTTATGGCTTCGTTTAATCGGTCAAGCACAGGAGATAAAACTTCCAACGCTCTTGTCCCGATTTCAGATAGTATTCCATTGAACTGATTCACGAGAGCCGTCCATTTTTGCAATGGAGAATCCAGCATCGTATCAAAGGCTTCTTGTGTGTAACCTTGCATTTCAAGAACTGTCTGCAAACCTTGTATAAAACCGTCAAGGTCTTTAGTCTGTATAAATTCACCCAATCCAGCCCCGGTCAATGCACTTTCCGGTATGTTGAATTGACTCGCCAAATCAGTATTTTTTCCATTCATGGCACTAACAATAGCCTTGGATGCATCGGTCAGGCTTTTATTATCTGGTGACAACATACTTAATCGTTGAGTCATATCATTTAACTGATCTACCTGCCCTGTATTTTGTGCCAAAGGCAAGAAGCCTAGAGAAGATTTAAGCGAATCATTGACATCCTGACCGCTCTTGGAAGCTTGATCTCGATACTTATTATAGATGCTTTCCCCGAGCACCGGATCTTCTGCGGCAACCATGTAACGATATTTGAAGTCTTCTTGTTCAGCAGCCGCTTTTAACACGACACTTCCAGCGGACTTTACCATTTGCATCCACTTGGAGAGTTTGATCAGATTATCACCTAACGAATCACTTGTATCATCGACCGTATCTTCCAACTTTTCCATCAAATTAATCGTTACATTCATCTGTTGGTTTATTTGATTAAAGTGGTTGGATATGTTCGTCTGGTTAAATTGATTCAAATTAATCTGGTTCATCTGGTTGAAGTTATTCAAAATTTCGGTTGTTTTTACCTGGATCAGATTCAAGTTGTTGATCAGATTATTTACAGATGGAGGATTGATTACATTTATACTTGTATCGGACATTCATTTCTCCCTCCTTTCCTTTTTATTTCTTCCGGGCGCGGCTCTTGGACCGTTCTTTCTTCTCTTTCTCCACTCGGATGGAGATCATCGCATAGATCGCTGCTCGTTCTCGCATGGAGAAAGCCATTAATTCATGCGGCAAAATGTTTAATTCATGGAGAGCGTAATAAGCCAGATTGGCTTCGGAATCGCCCTCTTTAATTAGTTTTTTACGTCATCCACCAGTTCGTTCATGTCCTGATTGAAGCCGTTCAGCTTCTGAACCTGTTCACCGAGCGAAGCAAATTCCCCAGGCAGCAGCATTTTCCGCAAAAGCGATTCCGCCCCCATCACGCCGTATGACCGCTGGAGTTCTGCGTTTTTCAGATCGGGATACACGACACTTGAACTCATCAGGCGAGCCATGTAATCATTCGCATCGATGTCGGGTGTGTAGACACCGTTCTTGCCCTTGATTTTGCGAGTAGCTGCCTTGCGGCATTCCTGGTTTTCGTCCTCGGTCATGCTGCGCAGTTTCCAAGCAACCGGCTCGCCTTTCTCATCTTTGAATCGGGGGGATACAATAAACTCCTCCGTTGTATCTGTTGCTGCATTTTGGGCAAAAAACATACTCAATCCACTCATGTATTGTTCCTCCTCTAAAGTTAGGTCCCCCGCCGCACGAAGCGGCGAAGAACAGTATTTTGACACGCCAAATAGCCCGTAACACAGGCAAGTTGAACAGGTTTCTTTTACAAACCCGCTGTTAATTAATACTCTTTATAAATTTCAAATCATTATGCTTTCCACGCTACATTACTTTGGCAAATTGAACGATACAGGCATATCGACATCTTCAAAGGTAAAGCTCACTTCTTCCTCCAACGCCTCCGCCTCGGTATCCAGGGATGCCATGATCACACTGTCGAGATTGACACCTTTGAGGGTCACGGTCTGTTTGCCAATTGTAGAGGAAGGATCTTCGTTGGTCACTTCAATGTCGAAGTACGTGTCCACACCATTCTGCATGTACTGGAGCATCAGCTCGCGGAAACGAGAAGTGGTATAAAAGATTGTCATGGAACCCGAGCCAGACCAACCGGTTGCTTTGTGCTGTACACCGCGACGACCCAACGTTTTGACCTCTGCTTTTTGTTTCTCCACTGTTGCTTCCAGCGTCTTCACATAGAACATTTCTTCCGTCTGTCCGTTAATCGTTGCGTATGCGCGGCCTTCCTGGCCGGAAATCGTGTCGCTTGCTTTCAGAAATGCCATCTTAAACCACCTTCACTTTCATATATACTTTTTCAACGGAATCCACAGGTTGGACCTGAATCTCGATCAGAATGCTGTCGGTTTCATTGCCCGGAGCAACAGTGATATCTGTTTTGGAATCAAAATTTTGAATCGCCCCAATATCCTGAAGCTGCTTCAGGTAGGTAACACATTGGGAACGGAACAGGCTGCGCCCATCTTCGTTGTTGTTCACTTTGCCGATATAGTAGGATTCGAAAATCCGTTTCATATCGTTAGCGATGCCATCGAGTACACGCACCACACGGTTTTTGGCAAAATGACGTGCCTTATCCGGTGTTACGGAACGGAATGTATTCACATCCTGCTCTACCACTGCGCGGTTGCTGCTCGCCGTAAACACAAACTCGCCATTACGCAATGCTGCTTCTGTCTCGCTATGTGTCAGTCGTCCGTTCACATCCACGGCATCGTCATACGCACGGAACGTCAGGGATTCATTCAGGTTAGCACCCGCTGTTGCACCGGCAGTCCATGCTACGGTTTGTTTTGGTGACAGGACCGTACCATCTGCGAGCACAACACCATTTTTGATACTGATAATGCCTTCATGATCTGCAGCAGGATAATCGGACAGAACGAGTTGCACTTTCTTGCCCTCGGTATCACGCAAACGCTTGATGTAAGCTGTGTAGACTGACTTGAGTGTGGCATCATCTGAAATCAGGCCGACCGTGTTAAAATCCAGTACTTCCAGCTTGGTCAGGAAATCGGAATGCTCCTGGTTCGTTGCTGTACCATCCAATCCACCTGTTAGTGGAAGTGAAGCTGTAGCTGTAAGTGCACCTTCACCAGTAAATGTGACGTATGCGTTGGATTCCAGAGCTTCGATGGTGGACGCGGTTTGTTTGTCCACTTCTTTACCTGCAAGCAAAGTGGAGACATCCAATTGTTCCGGTTCATTGATATTCGCGGAGACTACAACAGCCAGATCATTACCACGTACGCCGCCGTGTTGGGCTGTCACAGTTAGCTTGTCCAAGGTTGCCTTGGCTCTGGTCCCTGCATTGGTTCGATACAGAAGCAAGGTCTGCGCCCGTTTCAATGCCTCGCGGATCAGCAACAATTGCGGCGCTGTCCAGTCATAGCCCAACTTGGCTTGTACATCTTCACCTGCTTGTACCGTCAGGATTGTGCCAGCTTGTCCCCATGACAATGGAAGTGCCAAAGCCACCGTTCCCCGTTCCCCTACCGTACCCGGCAATGAGCCCTCCGATGCAAAATTCATATATACGCCGGGGCGTACCTTGTTTTGTGTCGTCCATGTTCCTCCAGCCATTATTGTGCCTCCCCATTCATAAATTGTTGGATGTGTTGCTGTGCTTCTTGTAAGGTGTATGTTTCTTGTTCCAGCAGAACTGCTGCCAAAATATCTTTCTCCATCCGGCTAAGTTGTCGGGATTCAGCGAACTGTGCTTTGCTGTATTTCTGGTTGTTTTTCTGTTGAGCTTCCGGTTTTTTAGGGTCCGGTTCTTTTTTCGTAAACATTGCCAATGCGCCTCCTATTCCTTTCATACTGATCCCCTCATTTGTTTAGTTATTCTCTCGTAGCTTTAAGTGCGGTAGGTCGCTGTTCCAGTTTTTGCATGGTAGCGGCGGACTCCGACACTTTAGTGGTTCGCATGGTATAGTACACCAGCATTCGCGGAGTATCGTTCTCCGTCTCCCAACGTAGCTCTGTTGCGCGATAAGGTGTGCCCTCCACGTCGATGGTTTCCAATGCTTCAAACAGCTGGTCCGGTAGGGTAGCCGGGATATTGTCTGCTTCTAGCCAGCAAATTTCAAAGACGTGAGATTGCACAAAGCGATCGCTGCGTTCCCGGGTGAGTTGAGCGGAAAGCAGGCGGTAGGATATGCCAGGGGTGGAACCAGTGCCCGTCTGGGGAAGGATCGGGATGTTCGGGAAGTGCTGAGTTAGTGTTGTAGAGATAGAGTCGGTTAAGTGGTTTATGCTCATGGTTCACCTCCTTGGGGGTTGAATATTTTTACAAAAGGTATCGTTTCTATATGACACCGGACTGGCATCCGATTTTTCGTGTCCTATATATGAAGCCGCTGAGCTACCTGCTGCCAAAATACATTTACCTACTTGTCTCCAAATCAACTCCCCCTGAATTCAATATGAAAGCCCCTGACGGCTCTAGAGCATAAAAATAGCGCACCACTTAGGTACGCTCATTAAATCCCTTCAGTTTGTTCTAAAATGTAATCCTCGACTGCTTGCCGATAATCAGCATTGGTGATGTCATCCAACAAGTACAGCTGACCCGTTTTTGGATAAAGTCCTTTGTCCAAGATTTTTTCCGTTGCATTCCTTACAGCCACTTGGTTAACCATTACAAAATCGCTCCTGTATTTTCATTAGCCATGAGCAAAATTTGGTCTTCCAATTCTTTTATGTTCTCTTCCACTGTCAGTTCGGTATGAATCCTTTCCAGCACTGGCAGTTTTGTTTAAGGATCAATTTTCACAATTCTAAAAATGTTAAGGCGTCTCATCATATTCCAGATCAATGTGTTCCAATTTCGTAATCTCGTTTCGTGTCGAACCGTCACCTTGCCAAATTGAAGCTACAATTTCACCGTATTGATCATATATATAATTCTCATTCCTGTTTGCATTGTATTTTCACTTCCTTTCCTGAATATATTTATTCGGGTTTTAACAGACAACAGTATAAGCTTTCCCGGCTCACAACGTCACACCCTTTCCCCCTGCTATCTCTCTACCGTTCCACTCGCTTGTGCTTTCCTTTTAAGATCAAGAAAGCGTGACTTTCCCTACGGGCGCTAAAGAAGAATAAAGAGTAACACGGCTTACATTAAACGAGTTTCCGCCTGTATGATACACCCACACTTCTATGGAATCCCCGGCGTTTACCGTCACCTCAAAGGTTTGACCTCCTGAACCTATCGGAACATCAAAACTAACCCCTTGATAAACCCCATTTACAAAAATAGCGATCTTACAACCAGTTATCGAAGTGCTTGCGCTTGTATTGGTTGTTATCCTGTACTTCCCCTTGTATCCTACTTGAATAGCTTTAATCTTTGTATAACTGTTTGAAGGCGAATTCCTCGCAGTGCCGTCTTCAGCTACGATGTTCAACGTCCCATTTAACGTTGATTCGAGTTCAAGCGAAGGACCACCCAACCCGTGATTGCTCAGTGAGAAATTATCAAGTGTCGGCATTATGTCACCACCTGAGTAACGGCGTGGACAACAACCACACTTGAGCTATCAGCAAAACCTTCTACCCATTCACCAGAAGTGAGTATGATGTCAGCAAACGGTATTAAAACAGTATCGTACCCGGATATCTTATAGTTTCCTATTAGGTTGTTGGCATCCCCAGAAGCGCCAAACCGGACAGTTACAGTTCTTGTTCCCCCGTCATAATTGGTAATCACAAAGGATTTTACCAGCCTTTTAGCGGAGGCGGACGTAGTTATTGATGTAATGCCTGTATTCAATGTTACGCGACTGGGACTTAACCCCAAAGTTGCAGGGGACCCGTCTCGTTCAATAGCGGATATCCTAGCATTTACGAATCCACTATTTACACCGCTCCATATTTCGAACGTTTCCGATGGGTTAATAACGAGGTCGGTTACCGGTACAACTAAAGTTTCATACGGTTTTAAAGGTCTCCCGCCAACCAAATATCGATTGCCACTTAGTCGTATAGAAACATAATTGGTCACGCTACTAAAATTACAAATCACTATTGATTTAAGGATACATGTCGTATTCGCTTTTCCGGTGTAAGCAACTGTCGGCGTAGTCGGGAGTGTGCCGCCAAATAATTTAACTGCTGTATCTGCCATCTATAGCGCCCCCCATGGAGTTTTTTGTTTGCTTGACTCGTACAGTGCCAAATCATCACCCTCGGCGCTGTAAGGCACATCGGCTGAACCTTCCGAAAGTTTGATTCTAGTGATTCCTTTAGCTGAGTTTGTCACAGCTCCGCCCATGCCGCTAACGGTCAGCCGTATTTTAACGCTGAACAGCCCGGCTGGAATTGTAACCACCGATGACTTGCGGTGCCAATCCGTGTTTCGCTCTGGTATAAGTGTCCGTATTACATCATCTGTTCTTGGGTCCATCACATCTAAACGCAAGGAATCTGTTGTCATGCCTAACGTGTAAAAAACACCCTGAAACCTGTGTGCGCCTGGATTGACGCTTATACTTTCCGAATGCAAAAGGGCTGTTGATCCTTGTTGTACGGTTGATGACATCACAAAATATTTTAATGTTTTAGCACCTTTGCTAGTCGTCCAAGTGAGCTGACTCCCGGTGTTCTCCCAAAAATCTAAACCGAATAATGCGGCGGAATTCTTCACGAGGTTGGGCGAATAACTTTCAATTATAGGTTTAACAGCGACGTTAACAGCCGCCTGAGCATTCTCGTCAGCCTGGGGCAGTATCACTTCAAGTTCGTCTCTAGTAGGTACTTTATTCCATGGACCCCAACCAAAATAGTAGTTTCTTTGAAAAACCTCTAAGTTGCCAGGCTGGAAGGTGGTCAGGGTTTGCAACACTCCCGCATGAGGCTCTACAGTCAAGTGAAACGCCTCTCCTGTTGGGGAATTAAGCAAGGTTTCTACAGTAGCATTAGCAGGACAATAATATTCCCCTTCTGTAATATAGCTATTAAGATCAGATTCCGCAGGTATAAGGATGGATTCACGTGTCGCAACACCTGCATCAATCTTTTCAAAAATCCCGTTAATACTCTCCCGGGTTACATTCTCGTTCCCTAATGGAAGAGGCAATTTCAGTCGATCTGTTTCTTTTGGCATTACGCCCACACCTCCAGTTCATTCCACGTCAAGGACGCGGCATCGAGTTCGTCCCATGTCATCTGTTTGTCGTCCAGATCATCCCAGACCAGATAGCGATATTTATATTTCACGGCCATGTGGGCCGGTTTCAATTCTTCAATTGCTCGCTTCAGATCATTAATATTGGGCGGGGTGCCCCTCGTATCCACAAAGCTCACCGTAAAACTCCACACTTCCGGCTGAAATGTTACATCCACTTTTCCCCCGGCATATGCCTCAGCCACATTCACAACTTGTCTCCCCGAAAACTTTCCGGCACCACGCAGCTTCGACTCCACTACCGCACGCCTCTGTTCCACAGGTTTGAGACGATCCGTCTCAATGCCAAGCTCTTCTTCCCAGAAGTCCAGCCCCCACGTCGCCGTGCGGACAAAAAACTGCTCCAGCGTCTCATCCAGCGCCTGGTACAGCAGATCCATTTCACTGCCTTTGGCCTGCATATCGGCCTGCATGACACGCGAAGTCTCGTAATACCTTGGCAAATATGAGAACAGCTCCCGCCCTTTCTCACTCGTCAGTCCAACATCTACAATAGAAGGAGCACTCATGCCCTGTCCCCTCCCTTCCTTGCACACCATCATGAAACGTCTCGCTCACCAGCTCTAACTCAGATCGGCGTACTTCTCCCAACCTCCCTAGGCCTCCCCACTCCCAAACTACTTTCTCATCCACCATCTGCCCAACACTACTCATGCACATCCACCGTCCCCAGCACGGCCACCTGGCTCGCGGTCATCTCGATATTCTGGTCACTTACACCGTTCACGGTCAGCTCCGAATAGTCGATAATCGGCGGAATGTCCAGCAGAATCGCGGCAATGCGGGTGTAACGAACGAGTGGATCAGCAAAAGCCAACTGTTTCAGATACGCGGTCACCCCGCGTTCGATCAATGCTCGTACATCGGCCAACGTTGCATCACTAGCAAGAGTCAGCTTCACCTGAATATTCATCGGCACTTCCACGGCTGGCATCACGGACACCACTGGCCCCGCCGGTGCAACGCCTTCACCCTGTCCATCCTGCGTTGGATCTACGTACTTCTGTACGGCCGCCACCAAATCGTTACCCGCAGCACGTTTGTCCGTATCCAGCAGATACAATCCCACCGTGCCTGGCCCCTGCCATAACGGAATAACCCGCGTTGCACCAACCCCTGGCACTTCACTGGCCCATTGCACATATTGCGATTTGTTGCCGCTCGTCCCTTGGTTGCGGACTTTGGCATAAAAGCGTTCCAGCAGCGCCGTATCGGTCTCAATATCTGCACCGCCTTTGATCACATCAACGTTCGTGACAGAAGTCACGCCACTTACAGGTGTAGAAAGCACAGTTACCGTGCCAGCAGGCACATTGCTTTCTTTTCCGGCAACAAGCGCTCGCACGCCTACCACCCCGGAACCCTCTGCATCCAGTTCCAAACGTCCCACTGTCTCATATTCGAGCGAAGCTTCAGCAGATACTTCATCCGCGAGCGTAGCCACGACCGTGCCCACAGGCACCACTTTCCCCGGCGTACCCATGAACCTCACTGCACCTTGTGCCGCCACAGCAGCCCGCCGCGTGATGCCGTGCTCTCCTGCCCGCAGATCCAGCTCTTCCGAACGAAAATTCGGATCACTGCTCGCCGCAGTACTAGCAAACCCTCGCCGAAGTAATTCCTGCGCCCACAACGCCGCCTCAGACAGCATAAACGCAACCGGAGCCTCCGCATCCCACAGGAACGAACCCTCCGACTTATCCAGATCCGCGGGCAGACGATCCAGCATGCGCTGCATAATCTGTTCCTCCGTCTGGTCCTCCAAATAACGCGGAATCTCAGCCATCCCGTCAGATCACCTCACTTTCCAGAATAAACATCTCTTCCTGCACACTCGCCACCCGGCACGAGAACATGCATTGCTCCCGATTCCAATCAAACGTAAACTGGTCTACCGAATCCGTGCGTGGATCAGCCAGCAACGTCTCCGTCACCATCCGAGTAATCTCACTTTCCATCACACCCCGGCTGTCACCCTGACCCACCAGATCCTCCAGCTCCGAACCGTAGTTTCGGGAATAGATCACATGTCTGTATCTTGGCGTTTTCACGGCCTTAATGCACCACTGTACCCAGGCTTCATGCCCACCAGCCGCAGCGACTTTACCACTTGGGGTCAGTACAAAATCCCCTGCATCGTAATCAAATCGCCAGCTCCGTCCAAAGCGTACCTCTTCCGAAACCGCCCCCGACAGATCCTCCTCATCCCCCCATACCACTCCCGTTTCCGGGAACAGACTAGGCATTCGCACTCACCACCTTACACAGCACCACAATGTCATTGCCGCCATTCACGCGCATCGCCAGCACACGATCTCCCGCTTTTAATCCTTTACCAAGAGACCACACCGCCTCTTCCACTTCCTCTTCTTGCAAAAGAAACCGTCCCGTGCCCGTTGTTCCGCCGTTTGCCACGTCAGGTATACCGGAAATCGCGCCAGCAGCCTCGCGCTCCGGCAGTCCAAGCGTGCCCGGCAACTCGGCCACGAGATAATCCTGCACTTCGTGCTTGAAATCATCCAGCTTCACGCCGGATGAGGTCATCGTACCCAGTACCGCGCCCAGCCCGCTCACTGCCTGACGGGAATGTGTACTCATCGCACCCCGCATGACGTCGGCAAAATGCCCATATGGATCATCTTTATTCAAGGTAATACCTCCTTTTCACCAGCTCAGCCGTCCCCAGCTCTAACGTCATCGTTCCAGGCCCGGCAGATAGATCACGGCTGACCGACATGACGATTAGCTTCAGTCCTTTCAACAACACTGCGTCCCCGGCGCGAATTGTATTGATATCCGGTGCCGATATCGTAAAGGTCTCCTGAATACCCGTCAGATGACTTTTCGCCAGTTTTTTCGCCGCGGTTGTCGATTTCACCTGATCGTCCTCGACCAGCTTTTGCAATGTGCCCAGTTCTTCCACATTATCCTGCTCAATCGCGAGCACTTTGGAAGGAACTTCTTTGCCACTCGTAGACTCCGACGCTGCCATGACTTTAACTTTGGTGACCGCTCCTTCGAGCGTACGCATCTGGGTCAGATCAATCAGTCGATCCAGCTCATACACCTTCGCATTACTTCCGACCTTGAAGAGCTGCAACCCACCGGGCGTCATCCGTGGATGGTACATGTCCCCGCCGGACTTCGCCGTTTCTTTCAGATCAGCAAACATCATCGAAAAGATCGTCTGTGACCGATACACGGCTTTTCCCAGCTTTGTCTTGGTTTCCGGCAGCGTAGCATATGGAATCTTCCACTCTTTGGCGTAGGTTTTGAGTCGTTGCGTAGCGGTCTGATCTTTCGGCAGCAGGAACTCGTCCTCCGATTTTTCCAGATAAATCATCCGGTCGTACACCGTGAGGGACAGCCGCTTGGTGCCGCTGTTCGAGCTTTCCACCTCCCAAATGACCGCAGGATGCAGCAAATGAACCATGGATTTTTCGCCAAAAGGAACCCCGTTAATCCGCACCGCCATGCCGGGTGAGATCGAAGGCAGACCCGAAGACGCAGACACCGCCAAACGGATGTTGGCCTGATAGGCAATCTGGTCGAGCGAGTCCTTCAGCGTAATTGTCTCCACCAGCTTGGTGATGTCATATTTATTGTCGACAATGACCTTGTAGGTCATGGCATCACCAGCTTTTGCCCGGGCTTGATCCGGTTTGGATCACTGCCGATGATCTTTGCGTTAAGCTTGTAGATCTCGTTCCATTTGGAACTGCTGCCCAGCTCCAGCTTTGCTATTTTGGACAGGGAGTCACCAGATTTGACAGTGTAGGTCTTGCTCGTTTTTTTCAAATCGGTACGAGAACCTGACTTGCTCCCGGATGCCGCAGAGCCCACCTTTTCCACCTTGGAATCCCGCCATGTGCGTAGGGTCAGGTCGAAATAAATATCCCCTGTCTCCCCCCCACGAAAGCTCGAATTAAGCGAAACAATAAAAACAGGCACGTTCACGCCCGTCTCTGAAATGATGAAATGCAGCGGCTTTTTGGAGATGAGAAAAGTGTTCAACACATTCATCGCCACGCGTGGATCAGGCAAATTTTCTTTGTACATGCAGTAGAAGGCATCATACTCTTTGGGAAAAAAAGAAGAGAAGGTGATCTCCTTCACCTTCTCCCCCTGAGCAAAATCAAACTCGCCATGCTCCAGCATATTAATCGTTTCATAGCCTTTGGACCTGGAAATACTCACCTCTTCCGGGTTCACCGGGAATTGAAATGAAGTGCCGCCATCCTTCAGCGTAAATGCCATTTTGTTAGGACCTACTTCATCTTTAAGTACAAACATACACGGCCTCCTTTCTGCTTAGGCCATAATCGTTTTTCGGTTTTCCATCGCACGGCGGAACTCGCCCGTAATCCGTTGTCCGACCTGCTTGGTAACAGCATCGTAATCAATCGCATTTTCGCGCACAGTCACCTGCACCGCACCTGGTGGAATATTTATTGCAATCTGATTGGTAGTTTCTGTTTTGAAATCCTTCAAGTATCCGGACAGACTGCTCATCTGGTCTTCGGATATTTGTACCGTCATTGTGGAAGATTTCCCATTCGTCTGCGCACCGTTACCAAGCGCCATTGCTTGGTTCCGCATCATGCTTGTTCCCATGAATCCAGCAGATGTAGGCTGACCGACCTTGCTGTTCATATATGCGGCTGGGCCTGTCATGGTCAGTGCAGGTGGCATATAGGCAGGTGCCATCTGCGGGCCGGTTGCAACTGGAGACGGTGCAGCCACCGTTGCTGCCGAGATCGTCTTCTCTTCTTTTTTGGAACCAAATCCAAAGAAGCTGGATATACCATCGGTGATATTTTTTGTTTTCTCAGAGACGTAATCGGCTGCACCCGACAATGCATCACCTACACCTTCGGTAGCACTAGACATAAAGTTTCCAATATCCTTCGCTTTGTCTCCAATCCAACCGCCTGCTTCACTTCCGGCCCAACCACCTACTGCACCACCTACCCATGTCCCGATGCCAGGCAAAAGAACGCTACCGATGGCGCTACCAATCGCAGTACCTGCTGTGCCGCCAATCATGGAACCCACAGCTCGGCCACGCTCTTCCGGGGGCGCTGTCGCTACATTCGCAACATCAGCAAGCATGCTGATGGGTCCGAGCAACCTTTTTGCTCCTTTGGCAAAGCCACTACTTAAATTATCCATCAATCCATTACCAGCCAGCATGTCGGTTAAAGATCCCAATCCACCATCCGCAAATCCTAATCTACCGCTTCCTCGTATTCTTCTACCGCCTCCCCTATTACGGTTGCGATCGGCCGGAGGAGTTGGAGTATCAGGTACAGGATTGGGTACTGGTGATGGGCCCCGGTTCGAACGGTTACTTGACCTTCTACCACTTCGATAATTTCGTCTGCCACGATCTGAGCCACCGCCATCTGCATTCGGTGAACGCACTCTACGGTTCTTGCCCATCTTCCCACCTGTGCAACAGCAGCACTTGGATGCTGGACTTCTGGTTGGATCTGATGCAGGATTATCTTCTTTTTTCTTTTTGAAACGATCAATAATATCTCCAATATTGTTGAACGCATCCATAATGCTATTAGCTACTTCTAGTGCCTTTTCCCACCACTTTTTAGGTTCTTCTTCCTTCGTATTGTTAGTAATGTTTTTGTTGTTCTGAATCATGACAGCCATAGTTGGGCCAGTTTGCCCTCCTTTACCCATCGCCACTTCAATCTTCTGCCGAACTTCAAGGGATACTGTTCCCGAAGCCGTAACCATCTGGTCCCTGAATTTATTCAGTTTAACCCATGCGCGATCCAGTGCCGGACTCAGCTTATCAATCAACCCAATCGTCGGTGTAATTCGCAGCCTGCTGATTCGCACAGCCATACTATAAATATGCTCCAGCCTGCGTCCGGTCGTTCTCAGTTCATTGTTCACCTTAATCAGACTCTGATAACGAACTCTGCCCAGACGTTCGGTTGAGCGTTGGATCTGATCCAGATAACGAAGGGTTGTCCGCATTTCCGCATTGGACTTGGATAAACCTACAATCATTTCTGCCATTTTTTCACCTCCTGCCCTATATTGTTATCGATTTATTTGCGAAGTTATCGCTGACATTTCCTCTTCCGAGAACGCAATTAACAGCGAGCGCTCCCCACGTGGCAAAGACCAGAACTCTCCGGGCCGGAGATGATGACGCACCCACATGTGATACAGGAACGTGGTCATCCCGCCGGAGTGAATCAGTTTTTTAGGTCTTCAATCTCCACACCGAAGCCGGACAGCTCCAGCACTTTATCGCCTACGGCATCCAATTCACCAGCCAGCAGCATGCGGCGAACCGCCTGTTCTCCACCAGACAGCTTCATACGGCCAGTAATGCGGGTGTCTCCCCAGCCAGACAGTTCCAGGCTGCGGACTTTCAATTTCACCGTTGCTTCGGAAATGAGCAGCGCGTTAAACGTTTCGGTGTCCACCTTTTCCTCGGTACGGCCTTTGGTCGTTTTTCGAATGGTACAGCGTTCGCGAATGTGATCCACTTTGGAAGACGTCAGTCCACGCAAGGTCAACAACAGATCCAGACGCTGAATGCGCACATTCTCCTCTGGCAAACGTTCTGCTGCTTCAAACAACTGATCCAAAATCTGTTCTTCGGACATATTTTCATTCATACTCATCGGGTGTTATCTCCTTCTTATTTCATAAATGGATTTATCTATGCCAGCTTCCAAGCCTGTAGAGACAACAAAGAGACCGAGATCATCTCGGCCTGCATTGGTGTCCATATTAATATGAAGTAACTATGCAACCAAGCTTAAGCAACTAACTCAATCACTTGCCTATTTCAAAGTTTAGTTCGCCACAATCGGATTCAGCAATTCAAATCCTTCAAACGTAAAGCCTGTTTCTTCCGGTACTTCTTCGCCAGCTGTCCAGTTGGCAAGCTGAATTTTGTCCACCATGCAACCTCTCAGCAATACACTCTCATGTCCATACGATTCAGGGTCGTTCAGCTTGGAAATAATCTCGAATTTGGTGAAGCCGCGCTGGATCATATCCGAAGTGACTTTGTAGCCCGTCATCGTGCCTGTTCCTTTTTTCGTGCCGTTTTTGTGCACCTTCCAGTCGTTACCGACCAGATTCAACTCACGCTTTTCAATCTCTACACTCGCTTCCAACTTGTTAATGTTTGTCTGCCACACACCATCGATATGTAGCTGACCATGGGTACCCAGAATTACTCTTGACGCATCCAACATATATTTTCCTCCTTGGGTTGGTTGAACTAATAAATATTACACGGTATAACTCCGCAGTCAGAACAATCTTCCGATCGCTGTTATCCCCAGATTTTTTTGATTCCTTTTCAAAAAGGGAAAATCCGGTGATAAAGGCGAGCGCTTCGCTTCTTCAGATTTTTTCTGCCCTCTCCGTTATCGTGTAAACCATCAGTTCAACATATAGTAATTATTCTAGAAACCTTATTGCACGTAAAATGTACCAAACAACTGCTCCATCACATCGGTCAGCTTCACATTCCATTGCAGGAATACCTGATCTGCTTCCGGTTTGAGAACTGGTGCCGCGCCATAATACGCCGGGTCAAGAATGACATCATAACCGTCAGCTTCAATCACATTGCTCTGCGCGAGCAACGCCAAATAGGCCTTCATGGCACTAATCAGTGCCTGACGACCCTCTTCGGTATTGTTTACTTTACCGATATACGTATCTTCCGCGGAGCGCTGCAAATCCGTGTTGATCGCATCCAACACACGAATGGAACGGATTTTTTTCCACGCATTATTCTGTCCAGCGGCCGGAGTTACTAGGGTGTTTACACCGCGAAGTGCTTTCACCTGACGTCCATCATGGAAGAAAATAAATACGCCATTCTGTACCGCCTGCTCCTGTTCTGCACGCGTCCAGCGACGTGTCACATCATCGAACGGAGTAGCTGCATAGGTTGTAGATTGGTTCAGACGTTGTCCGGCGATCAGTCCTGCAACATAGGCGGACGTTTCTGCGGAGCTGTAGAATGCATCTCCAAGGCGTACGCCTGTACCGACATTAATCACACCTTCATGATTGAGCATAAGCGAACGTGCTGCTGCTTTTTGTGCTGCTGTAGCAGAAGTGTCATCCGCTGCGGAACCGCCAAATACAGCTACCACCGGTTTACCTTCACTACGCACACGTTTCACCCATGCCGCAAAACTCGCAAGCAGAGGTGCATCTGCCGCCTGATCCAAAGCCAAGACGTCGAATTGCTCCCCTTCCAGCGCACCCTGTACTGCAATATACTCCGCATTGGTCAGGTCATCGTTGCCACTTACGCCGCCTTTGAATGCCGCACCCGCAACGGTAGCAACCACACCAGTACCATCGCCAATCGACTGAGCCGTTACCCAGACATTTTGTTCATCCGCGTTAATCTCTTTTGCCAGAGAAGCTGCTGTAATATCCGCTGTCAGGAGCGCATACAACATCCGGTTACCTTCAAAAAGGCGCACTTCATGCTTCGTATTATCAATCACACCTGGCTGGATGGTGACGTAGAATCCATTTGCACGATCCCCCGGATACTTCGCGTCCAGTTGCAGCACATTGGCATCACTGCTGTCCTTCAAAGTAAGCGTTGCTACTTTGGCCGCAGCACTTGCTACCCGATAAGCGAGCAACTTCTTCGGCCCACCCAACAGGGCGAGTTTCAAGGAAGTATACGCCGTACCGTTGTCCAGCACATTCGCCGCATAGATACGTTCAATCGCCGCTTCGCTCCCTACTTCAACAAAAGTCCCTACCGGACCCCAGTTGGCCTTGATTGGCACAACGACCGTCCCCCGCGTACCCGCTTGAATGGCCGAGGATGCTGCCGCCTGAAAATTCATATATAAGCCCGGAAGGACCGGACGATTTGTTTGCTCCCAAGTTCCACCTGCCATTATCCCTTCACCTTCGCTTTCATAAATTGGTTAATTCGTTCCTGCATTTCTTCAATGGAAAACGTCTCTTGCGCCGCTTCGTACAGCGCACCGTACAGCACCTCTGCCTTAACGGCAAAGAGGGCTTCTGCATGATTCATCAGTTCTGCCCGTGTATACCGTGGGGCTGTCTGTTTACTTTTTTTCACTGAGCTTGCCATTGCCATCTCACCTCATTTGTTGGACTACTAATTTCGTGAAACGATGATCTTTAAGCTTGATCTATGAATTTTTGATCCTATGAACCTATGAATTTGAAGCTATAATGTTGAAGCTACATCCACCATCTCAAAGCTATAATCTGGAACCACTCTTAAAAGTGCATGTTCAAAAAGATCGGTTTTCAGTACCGAGAAGATGGGATGAAGTTAGAAATGGAGTAGCAGAGCATAGGGAAAACTACGTGAGCAACTACAATGTTTCCAAAGGAAACATACTTCGTAAGCTTATGCTTATTCGGCTGAATTCCATATTCGATGCTGATGATGCCGTTAGGCATCCTTTGTAATCAAAAGCGGGCTTTTTGAACAACCTCTAATAGAAGGTTCCTCTCGACTAACATTTACTCCATGCCTTTGCTATGGTGAATCTCTCGAATCAAAGGTACATTCGTACCCGGACGACGAATCCGCTGTTGCAACGTCAGGCGAATCTGTCCGTTCAGATACACATCCGTCTGTAAGTCTGCCGTGACTTCATCCACTGTGATATATCGCGTGTTACCTTCGTGCTCTTCGCCACCCGCTTCAGTGATGGCAAGACGAGATTGCACTGCAAGTTGCTCTACCAACCGAGTAACGGTCTGCCGTGTTAGCACCGGATGATCGGTGAGCACATGCCCAATCCACTGTTGTCGAACCTCCAATGCCGAAGTCCCCGCCACAGACGTGCTGCATCCAGCCAATCGCCATAACACAGACGGCATCTCATATCCTCCGGGCCATGCATCACCATATACCGACCAATTCGAGCCAAGCTCTTTCTGTGTCCAGTCTTGAAGCGCAGCTAGCCACACGTCTCCTGTTAAAGCGAGAGCAGCTCCCGAGCCTTCGGGAACATACACTCCGAACCGCAGACTGCGCGTAAGCATGCCAGACCCTGCATCCACCCGATCACTATCTGAAGAACCCAAATAGATGCAAGTGAAGGCCTCACCTGCTTCATCCACCAGCCTTACCTGGTGCAACCCTTCGATTAGAAGGGCTGACCAAGCTTCCACCTGTTCAGCGCCACCATCTTCTGGACGAGCGTATGGGGAGATTTTGATGATCCTTCGGTATCCCGCCCAGGCAGACTTCGGCACTTCTTCGGCAAACGCAACCACTGCACAAGGCCCGGCCAAAACTTCGCCTGACGCAGGTGCATCCAGCACACGACCGTCCCAATCTGGGACAAGTACCGCGAGCTTCTGTTTCAGCGTTTTTTTAATGAGCGTACTCATTTTACTGATACTCACGGCAGTGCTAATTTCATTTCTCATAGACACATTCATTTCGCCCCCTTTGGCTGCAAGTTTGAGATCTGCCCACACCGTGCAGCGACAATGCAGCAGCTGCAGTAGACTCCCCCTTTTAACTCAGAGTCTGTATTCCGACCGAACCAGTACCGGGACTACATTCACCGCATCAAAAAGACCGGCCACCTGGCCGGTCTGTACATTAGCGTATGTGCTTTCGGTGCGTCCCTTGTTATTGATCCGATAATACAATCTTACACCCTTTCAACCCTAGCGCGGATGGTATTCCGTACGACTTCGGTGCGATTAAGGGCGTCGTTCGGGTGGAAAAAAGACGATTCTGGAATCATCGTTTTAAAGGATACCTAAGTAAGCATTAAGATCAAGATCAATGAATTGATAAATATATCCAAATATATTAATATTTTATTATCAAATTCATTGTCGCTTACGTAAAAGAAGGAGAAATACCTATGAGTAAAACATTCAAGGCCACTTCAGTTGTCATCTTAGCAGTTATACTCGGGATATCCTGCTGGGCATACTTCGGATTGATTGGTAATCCACTCAAGAAAAATGAAGCTGAACAACAGGTAACCACTTACCTGATTGAACAGAAAGGTTACTCACCCGAACAGCTTATCAAAGTACAAGGTACTTACTCCTCAAAAAGTTCTGAAGCACCTTATGGTGCCTCCGTAACATTCGCGGATGAACTCAAAGCGAAGTATCAATATATCATTTTTAACAATGGCGAGATTAAGCAGTACAGTCATACCAGTGATGATCCCAAACATGAGGAGCCCATGGTGAGATAACAGTTTAGTTCAGCGTAACCTGCGGGTTCAACGTAATCTCAAATGCACGCCCCCAGATGAAATCAGGATTCGCATATTCCAGCAGCGCACTGCCATACGTCGCATAAGACAATTCGCCATCACAGATCTGCTTGATCGCCACATTGCCTGTCTGGAAGGCTGTCTTATTCGCAAGTGCCGTTGTGTAAGTTTGCATCAAGTCACGAAGCAATGTTTGCAAACGGGCATAGTCTTCCTCTGAGTTGAACAGCAACATATTTTGATCCGAAAGGGTAGCCACGTTGGTATACAGCGCATGAGCTCGGGAATACGTGCGAATCTCTGCAATCGCTACCGCTTTGTAGTAATAATCCTTCAGGAAACGCTTAAACAACAACGAGCCATGCGCGTTCATCGCATCACGCAACTTATGCTCATGCTTCTCTGTTGTGATCAACGCGTACCTGGACTGCCCCATACCTACAGCAATACCGATCTTGTTACCCGGCGTATTCCAGGCACTGTAACCCAGAACCCGTCCGGTATATGGACTGTTTAGCAACGCTTCAGCAACATCAACATTCGCTGGTCCTTTACCCACAAAATCAATCAACACCGAAGGCAGACCTTGCTCCCCATTCAGCGTCAATTGCTCCAACGCAGCCTGCACCTGATCCAGAGCCGTAATGGCAATAATTTCGATGTCGATGTTGTCTCCGGAATTGCCCGTGTGACCCTTGGTCATACGATCCAGTTCGGAGGTCATGTCAAACGGGACAACTTGATCGGCTGCTACAGCCACTAGCTGTTCATTTTCCAAGCCAGCACTCACATCCGTCACCACCTCCGGTTCAGGATATGCCGAATCCGCTACAAGCACACCACCTACAATATCCACATGACGAACCACATTCTCGTGTACATTCATGTATTCATATGTGTTAATAATGGTATTGCCGTGAGGACCAAAATATTTCACTCCGTAACGTGTCTTCGCACCGCCTCGGAACAACTGGTTCGCCATGCGAGCAACCAAAGCGTGCCCCAAACCATCTGCATCCGGCAAGATGATAGCACGATCCGGATTTTGCCCATTGGTTCCACCCAGCCATTCATTGATCCGCGCTTCTACATATTTGATTTCATTGATCTGAACACCCTGCGTGTTGGCATCGTCGACTCCAACCGCGAGGAAATCGATATAACCTGTGCGAGCCAGCTGATCTAAAATGTACAGATTTGTTTTGAATTTATGCTGTCTTGTATTGTAATACTGTTCTTTATCAAAATAGGTCGTTGTCCCATATTCCACTCCATCCGGGGACAGGTTATAACCTTCGATAATATCCTCAAACTCAGTGTATGTCTGACGTGGCTGCTGCATCAATGCACGGGACTCATTATATGCATCAAGCGCCAAGCCATCTGCAAACGAAGTTGTAGCCAAACGCATGATGGTGTCCATTACAAATACGGGTTTGCGTGGATATTTCTGCTTGATCACGCGGATCACATCCAGCAAACGCGTCGTCTCATCATCGTATTCTGGATAGGCGCCTCCTCCATCTTCACGGAGCTGACGACTACCAATCAGGCCGCCATAAGCGAGCATATCGGATGAAATAATGAATCCGTCGACTTTGGCAGCATGTTTCAGAATAAAGTCGTGAATCTTGGACGGTTTGCCATAAACCGGCGTGGAGGTGCCGAGCAGCGTTGTGCCATCTACGGTTTTCTCCGAGTCCAGACGATTTTTAATATCACTCAGGTTCGGTGTAACGATATGGATACCGGCTGCTTTCCCTTGCACAATCACATCATCCAGATTCGCTGGACGATCATCCAGTGGAACATACAATACTGTTTTCATATCACGTAGCCTCCTGTTATCTATATAAGTTGAACTACAGAATATTTACACTTGCCACTTCGATGACAGAACAACCTTCCGATCGCTGTTATCCCCGGATTTTCTTGATCCACTTATATAAAGGTAGAAATCCGTGGATAAAGGCGCAGTGTATACTTACGAAGTAGCTTTCTTGCAGAAAGCTATTAGCTCCGCTTCTTCAGGTTATTTCTGTCCTCTTCGTTCTCGTGTAAATCGTTAGTTCAACTTATATATCTAGTCTTTAATACCCGATCAGGGCAAGGATGCAATCACCGAATTAAAAAACCAGCCCCATGGCTGGCTGTACTTTAGCGTATGAGCTGTCGGTGTGTCTTCCTTGCTGCTGATCCGATAATACCATTTTACCGCCTTTTCACACTCGCGCTGATGGTAAACGGGATGAATTACGCATGAATGTAGTCGTGTCCGGGGCGGACAATTGTCGATTTCTCGAGAGAAACTCCTATTGATAGTCCAACCAAACCCATCCTGATGATGTTTATATGACATAAGCAGCTTTCAAATCCTACGAACAATAAAGGATGAATATGACCATGAAAAAGAGGTATTTCTTCTATCTTTGGATTGCTGTCACCAGTTATATGGCGGGCCCCGCTATGTATGCGTTGGCGATGTACGTCTTATATCAGGAAACAGATGTTGTAACAACATCTCTCATTGGATGGACCGCGGCAACATTCTTATCCGTTGGTATCCTGTTCATCCTGATCACAGTCATCATGCTACGAGTGTTCAACATCTATTATTTCTGGGTGCAAACCCTGCTCTTCGAGTTGTTTTTCCTTATCCTCGTCTATATGACCACTGTTCTTCTTGGGGCTGGCAACAGGGGACTGCCCAAGCTATCCTTTCTATTTACACCCGAAGGCATCTCCTTATGGATGTTCTGGGGGAGTATTGCACTTATGAGTTCCTGGGGAATATGGGCAGCGCGTCAGCCCGTACGAAAATCACCATACATGCTGGTGTCCAGAGTCATGCTGATCCTTTTTATCCTTGAAATTTGGCCCCGTTAATAAGGTGCAGGCTGCCCACGATTCGGTAGACTAGAATAATGCCTAGAAGGGGTGTCCGTCATTACGGACACCCCTTCTTAAATGTATGTTTTTACTCACGCGATGATATAACGAAAGTTCTCCCATGTTTCCGGTACGGGCTCCCCGTTCTTGGCATGATGATAGAAGCTGAACGGGAATTTGAATACATGACCTCCGTTCCAGTCGCGGGAACGTCTGTCGGTGAGCCAATATTCCAGCTCATGAGGGAGCGCCACTGATCGTTCCGCCCGTTCTAGTGGCAGCAGATCTACGGGTGATTGCAATGTCGGCATCTCCTGTTCAATATCCACATCTCGGCTTAAGCGTAGCGCCTTCACCATAGTAAGGAAAGGCGGAATGCCTTTGTGGAATAATGCCGGATAACCCAATTCATATAATATGTTAAGCGCATGTCCGTAGGTGAGCATATGACCGATTAGATCATGATGCGCTTCCGCGTGATAGATGGTCTGGAACGCCCCAAGTTCATCCAGAATCAAACGTGACAACTGAATTGGATCATCAATCTCGGGGAAACCATCGCTTTTTTCCGGCTTCAGACTGCGAATTTCTTTCATCGTTGTGTTCATCCAGGATCTTCCCGGGATGGTCCGATCGAATGAATCGATCAGTTCAACCAGCCGACCAATATCCTCTGCAGTACCCCATCCATCCAGTTCACGAATGGCTTTCAGACTGATTGCCCCGTAGATGGCCTGGTGCCCAACCCAGTGCAGCTCTCCAATCGTTCGATCCAATGCGTCCGTAATACGCGCTTCGGCATCTTCCCTGGGCATCATCTCACCAATCGGAGAGGTCTGGCCAGGGCTGATTCCATGCTGGCGAAGCATGGCTTTTGCTTCGGCCGTAACACTGCCGGCGGCAAGGGCAGTGAGACGATTTTCCCGTAACCAAAAATATGCCGCAATCGCACCCGCCCCATAATGGGCGTGCCACAGATCTCCTGTACGTTCCCGACTGGAAACGATAATCGCTAGTCCATCTTCCAACAAACGTCGATCCAAGCTTGCCACCACCCTTCATCAAATGTAAGCCCATCAGAGAAACTACCCTGGAATAAATAAAGCGTTTACTTCTATAACATGATGGAAATGCTCCACATATGCCCGTTTTGCCCCGGAATGCAAAGTTTAGCCAATTTGAAGCTTGCCCACGCCACGAATGGATACTTCCAGCGGATAGATCTCTGCTTTTTGCTTGGAGAAAAACCACGTCCGATCCTTCTTCACCACAATAAATAAACCATGTACATCTCCTACAGGAGCAAAGGTATCACTAACCTCACCCCATCGCGTGATTCCAATCTGCTGAAGCTCATTCACCGCAGCCAGAACATCATCCGTCACCAGGCCAACCTCACACACCTGTAATATATTTTTAGTAGAGAAGTCATGGTCACTCTCGTTCTGAATACGATGATGAGCAATCAACTCGATAATATTGCCTGCCGGATCTTCAAAATAGAGAGAATGAGAGTCCCAATTAGCAGAGTATGTCTCATCCCGATGTTCTTCCCTACTTAAAACAACACGTGATGCGGCCCACTGCTTCGCTTCCTTGAACCGATTTGTTGGAATCAACCATGCCACATGATAAAAGGGCTCATGATCTGTTTCACACGGTTTGAAAATCATCTTTGTCCCTCCAACCTCCAGGTTGAAGGCCTGATCTGTCGCATTGGACACCTCCATTCCCAACGTATCACGATAAAAATGCTTGAGGTCCTCCAGCCGCGTTGTATATAACTGTAATTCTTCAATCATCATATGTTCTTCTCCTGCATCTCCTCCCACTGACTCCATGGCACCATGCCAAGCTCAGGCTTCGTTTCATCCGGGAGCATGGAGATGAATTCAAGCGAATGACCATCTGGATCGTTAAAATATACAGATACTGCGGGCATCCAGCCGAAGACGTACAGTTCACCGATATTATCATCCAGGAAGTTCTGTGTCTTGATCCCTTTGTTCTCCAAGTGAGCAACCGCATGTTTCATATCCTCCAGAGATACATGAAAAGCAAAGTGCTGACGTTGCACCTCGGAAGGTTCCTTTTGCCATAATCCCAGCATGGCATTGCCTTTTCCACCTATCCAGTAGAAGGAGTTTCCACGTTCTTTCTGCCCGTAGGCATGAGGTAAACCCAGGACCGTTTCATAGAAATGATGGGATCTCTCCAGATCCGTCACGTTTAGATGTGTTTCAAATATGCCTGTAATCATCATGCTCAACCTCTTTTCCTTTTCCGATTTTTCATCTTCCATGGTTCTCAACTCATGGTAGAATTCCGCGCATTCGTTAACGTCTGGGCCAGATTTAAAAACGATCCAATAACCCGCTGCACCCGGTCCTCTATATCCTGACTGCCTTCGTACTCCTCGTATCCGTCAAATGTCGCTTCGAATCGTCTGCGCTGCGCACCACCAATCGAAATCCACTCTTGGGCATTGATGCCATGCAGATTGCGAACAATCGCTTGCAGTTGTAAAAGCGAACTTACCCCCACCGCTCCGCCAGAGGAGCTGATGGACAGGACGGGCTTGCCGCTGAAATGAGCCTGACTCAGGTGATCCAGTGCATTTTTGAGCACACCGCTAATACTGCCGTGATACTCTGGTGTAGACAGGATGATTGCATCAGCCGCGAGCATACGTGTATTCAGGTCTGCCAGATGTTCATGATCCGCTTGTTTTTCATCTGGCGCGTAGAATGGAAGTGGCGTCTGATACAGATCAAACAGGCTGGCCTGATGTCCCTGACCTCGAATAATCTCCACAGCATACTCTCCCAGACGTGTACTGGTTGCATTGTTCCGATTGCTGCCTGCCAAGATAACAATATTCATTCATGTCACTCTCCTTGGTTTTTTAATAATTCAAACGCTCATGTTTCAACCGATCTGTTATTTCTACTCTTATCTTACCTTTCTTTGGCATCCAAATCGTCAGTAGATAGACTTAACTTGAAATACCAAAAAACTCAACCTTTAGGTTGAGTTTATACGACTTAAGTATGAACATATGTCGGAATTGGTCAGACGACCCAGCCATTTCTTACGGCATGAAGAGCTGCTTGTGTCCGATCCGCCAGTCCGAGTTTGTCGAGCAGATGACTGACATGTGTTTTGACCGTTTTTTCGGTGATGACCAATTGAACTGCAATTTCCTTGTTGCTCAATCCTTGAGCGATCAGCCCCAATACTTCTTGTTCACGGCGAGTGAGCATATCCGGACCACTAAGGGATGTTTCATTTGATTTCCCAACCTGCTTCAGCTCTTGGAGTTGACTGTCTGCTGACTGATCTGTCTGTATATCCTGTGGTTGCTGTTCATTTATAGACCAATCGGATGAAGCCATCACATGCATCAATTGACCTGCTGCGGCGGGATGCAATTCTACCTGACCTGCATGCACATTGCGAATGGCCACAGCCAGATCCTCCGGTTCAATATCCTTGAGTAGATACCCCTTCACCCCTGCACGTACAGCAGGAACCACATGATCCTGATCCGAAAACGATGTGAGCACAATGATTCGCGTTGCTGGCATTAATGCACGCAACCGTCTGGCTGTTTCAATTCCGTCCATGACCGGCATATGCAGATCCATTAATACCACGTCAGGTTTCAACACTCCCGCCTGCTCCAGTGCTTCCTGCCCGTTCGATGCTTCACCGACAACCTTCATGTCTTGCTGTGTGGTCAAAAAAACGTGCAGCCCTCGTCTCACCATCGCATGGTCATCTGCGAGCAAAATGGTAATTGGCATCTCTTCTTCCCCCAGACTTTATACAGATTCGAACGGAAGTGGAATGACTGCCGTTACTGTTGTTCCCTTACTGGAAGAGCTAACTATCTCTAAGTTGCCCCCGAGCGATTGAGCCCGTTCCTTCATAATGGACAGGCCAAGGGAGCTTCCAGACGAGGCTTTTGGCCTGTTCGTACCGCCTATTCCATGATCCGTTACGGTGAGCATCACTTCATGATCATTTAATTTGAGGATGACCTCAGCAGTTGAAACACCCGCATGTTTGCGGACGTTATTCAATGCCTCCTGTCCGATTCGCCACAATGCTTCTTCTATATTACGCGGTAAAGACCGCATTCCCGTCCGATTCATCACCACTTGAAGACCCTGGCTGGTGCCGTATTCCTGTAGCGCATGGAGCAGCCCTGCTTCCAGTCCCACGGGACGGAGCTGCATAATCAATGCGCGCATTTCCTTGAGAGCCTCCCGAGACAAAGCTCGAACATCCTTCATCGCTTCCGCTGCCGGGTGCAGCTGCTCGGAGCCGGATAACATACTTTCCGCGCCTTTAGCCGTTAATGATAGTGAGAATAAAATCTGATTAACCGAATCATGCAGATCGCGAGCCAACCGGTTTCTCTCTTCCATTCGTGCAAGTTCGCGGCGATTCTCCGCCAGCTTCAGACTCTCCCATGAGGCCGTAATATGTTCGGCCAATGCCTCCAACACCTCACGGTCCGCCTGCGCAGGACCTGCTGTTCCTATTCCGATCACCAGAACTCCCGTTTCCCCTGGCGTATGGTATGGAAGGGGAGCAGCAATTCCGAAGGTAAGGGAATTCATAACCTGGTCAGGCTCGCACAAAGTAAATATCTCAGCAATCTCTAATGCAGACAGAGATGTAGCACGATGACTATTGATCACTCGGTTCATGTGGTTTTCTGCTTCCAAAGATAGAGTCGCTCTAGGTAACGTCTGAACGATGCCACCTGTATAAGCTGCCTGCACCGTATATACGCCATTTCTCTGCTGAATAATGGTAGCGAAAGGCCAATCATAATGCTGCCCAAGCAACTGTACAACTTTTATAGAAAAAACACCCGAATTGTTGCATTCGTTCACTGCAAGACCCAAAGCCGTGCTGAACTCCCCCAGCTTGGCATACAGATCAGCTCGTCGCTGCTCCGCACGATACAATCTCATCCGCTCTATCGCACTACCAATCTGGTACGCCACACCCTGTAACAGTGCCAGTTCACTGTCGCTGAAATGTTCCTTAGCTGGCGCAGCCACGTTGAGCAAGCCAAGCATCTTCTCACCTGACCTTAACGGAACGGTTGCATGGTGGGTAATATTATGGGTATCTCCCCATTGGAATTCCACCGCATCCTCCAGCCGTTTACAGTTAATGATGTTGACCGCATGATTGAGCTGACCATCCTTAAAGCGGTTCACACACCAGCAGGTCCCCGTTCGCATGGGCTCCTTATCTTTACGCAGTAATGCCGGGGGCAGATTGTAATCCGAAACACAGGTATATTCTCCACGTTCATTAATCAGAAACATCCAGCCTGCCGTTAATCCGGTCAACTCCAGTAATTTGCCGACCACGGTATCCAGCATTAAGTTCAGATCATTGGACGTATTGAGCGTTTCCGCGATTGTCTTCAATGTGACCATTTCCTGCATTCCGACTTCTTCCGACATGGCAGACTTCTCTCCTTTGGGTAGGGCGAGTCTGGAAACTCCGAAGGAGGCAGATTTTGCTGAATTTTCGTTCCAAGCAAGGAAATTTTTCGCAGGCGTGCCGGGGCACGTCAAGGGAAAGTGACGCAGCAGGGGACGAAAAGGCGGTAAAAGATGCACTTCAGCGAGTTTTCAGACACGACCTAATGCCAACTGTGGTTTGTTCAACTATTGTACCCAATCCACCTTGGATATTAAAGGATCAACTTCTTCAATCGCTCACTCAGCCCAGCTTCTGACGCTCTTTGCGAGACACAGACAAAGGTTCCATATTAATCAGACCTCGATCTGACAGAGCCAGCGCCATTTTGTAGAAAGCACGTGTACGAATCTTCGTATACGTATCCTTGCTGACAGGTGGATCAAACACATGGTTATACACCTTATAGTCAAACACATCATCGTCTTTCAAATATCGTTCACAGACGAGTACACGTTCCTTTTCACTCAGCCGGGACACTACAAAATCAATCGTATCGCAGTATGCCTGACGCGCGCGCTGCACGTCCACATTGTAGATCGCCGTTCTCGCCGTGGAATCCCCCGTCACATTGGTTGCACCGTGGAAACGCTCGGCATAACTTGCCGTCACCATAACCTCTCGTTCTTCAAATGCAATGGTTTTATAAATTCGGTATTTTTCCAGCGCAGCTTCAACAGCTGTTTGCGTTTTGCGTCGGTCCAATTCGGGCAGCATCAATTCCATAATCATTTTCCTCCTTCAGTATTCGCTATAGAATGAAAGTCTAGTAGCTTCGCATATTCACTCTGATGATAGAACAAGCTTCCGATGCAGCTTTCTTTCAGAAAACTTTCAACTCCGCTTCTTCAGGTTATTTCTGTCCTCTACGTTTCCGTTCAACTTATATACTCAAACATTCAAGCATCTCATCTGTAGCACTTTTATTTCTCAGTTCATATCAATCACTCTATCGTTCACATGATATTGCTTTGCCATCGTTTTTTTGAACGATAGCAAAAGACTCTTATTCATAGAGTTGTCCAGTTCTCCAAAAAAGTAACGACAATTCTTCAATTTTCCCTGTTGCCTTTTGGAATCAATCCAAATCCCTATATTTCGCAGAATTCCATTGTTCGGAAGGTACTCCACCAAACTCTAACCTGTATCAAGTTTACATTTTGTTCGTATAGTGTTCGCATTTCTATTTGAGGATACCACTTTCTGGAGATCAGAGTAAACCTCCATTTTGGTTCGTTTTGACGATAAAATAAAACCTTCGCTCTCATTTCCTATGCCTTTTGGCATAATTGTTTCATATCTCTTTACCTAATGGTATATATACGTTATAGTACTGTTTAATTAATGAACTTCCGTATAAGTCATTTGATTTTTAATATTAAGAAGTTCCCCTTCTCCTTAATGCCGCTAAGGTACATATCAAGCGCATACGTAGTGAAGGAGACGGAATCGATTCTGAAGAAGCGAAGCGTTCGCCTTTATCAACGGATTTCACCCTTTAGGAAAGGGAAACAGGAAATCCGGGGATAACAGCGATCAAAAGAACGATCCGAATCCGGAACGGCGCACCCGCAGAGGGTTTAGGAGTTGTCGCATTCAAGTTTCTTCTTAATATTAATTCAAGTACTTGTACGAATCGAAGGAGTTGGCATAATTGTGGAGCACGCTTTTGGTCCTTATATGAAACAACTGCGCGAGCAGCAGGGATACAGCATCAATCAGCTCGCCGAAGCAGCCGGAATAAGCAACTCACAGATTTCACGTATTGAGAATGGGGTCCGGGGTGTGCCGAAACCAGCGACCATTCGCAAGATTTCAGACGCACTCTCGGTGCCCTATACAGAGATGATGAAGCAGGCCGGTTATATTGAACCAGGGAGTGCTGCTGAACTTCAGGACGTACCGGAATGGGCTACATACAAAGACCGTCGTGATTTCAAAAAGATGCTGGAAGACGATGATGATCTGATGTTTGACGGCATTCCACTCGATGAAGAGGACAAGAAACGAATCAAGGATGTGCTGACAGGTCTGTTCTGGGAAGCCAAACAGATGAACAAACGCAAAAAGACAGACGAATCGGACAATCGCCCATGAGGCATGACCCACTGAATTTAATGAAGCAGCAGGTGAGATCATATGGATGACATCGTAACAAAGCTGATTCGCAAACACCGGACCAACTGCCCGTTCAGCATTGCCCGCGCGGTTGGAATACAGATTCGTTTCACCAATTTGGGGAAGTCCACCAAGGGACTGTACTTTCGCAAGCTCCGGCGCAGGTTTATCGTCATACACAATGATTTGCCGCCGGAATGGCAGCGGTTCGTGTGCGCACATGAGCTTGGTCATGATCGGCTTCATAAAGGAATCAATCGATTCTTTCTGGAAGAACATTCCTATTTTGCTCCAGGCAAGCTGGAGAGACAGGCCAATCGTTTTGCCATTCAATTGCTAACCTCCGGAGTGATGCCTGAACCGGATGAATCTTTGGAGAAATTTTGTTTACGTACCGGACTGCCGCGTGAAGCGCAGCATTTTTTTTACACTCTTTAAGAACATATGTTCCTTCCGAAGATTATATTATCCAACAGCAGATTTCACATGTCACTTTCAGGTTAGCTATTTTTACGTAATTCGCGAGATTTCCTAATAATAGTCTGTTAAAATACTACGTGAGCTGTGTAAACGCTCAAGTAGATTATTAATTGGGGAGGTTTCGGATTCATATGAAAATCTGGAAGAATTACGTTTCACTTCTGCTAACGGTCTGTTTGCTGTTTAGCAGTGTAGGTATTGCCGCGGCTGCAACGGATACTACTCCGGGCACAGGCAAACACATTACCATTCTACATACAAATGATACGCATGCTCGTGCAGTTGAATCTTCACCTGCTATGGGTTTTGCCAAAGTAGCTGGAATCGCTGACAAATATCGCAGCGAAAACCCAAACACGCTCCTGCTTGATGCTGGAGATGCTGTACATGGTACAACTTTTGCCACTCTCGTGAATGGTGAGAGCATCGTGAAAGTCATGAATGAAATGGGCTACCAGGCCATCGTACCGGGTAACCACGAATTCAACTATGGTTCGGATCGCTTGATCGAACTGGCAGACATGATGAATTTCCCAATGATTAGTGCCAACGTGAAGAAAAAGGACGGAACTCGTCTCTTCGATCCTTACCTGATTGAAGAAATTGATGGTGTAAAGGTTGGAATCATTGCCCTGTCCACACCTGAAACGATGTACAAAACGAATCCGAAAAACGTAGCAGGTCTAGATATTACAGACCCATCTGCAGAGGCTAAAGTTCTAGTGAACGAGATCCGCAGCAAAGTAGATGTTGTTGTGGTATTGGGACACCTTGGACAAGATGCGTCCAGCACAGATACTAGTTTAAAAGTCGTTAAAGAAGTTCCTGGCATCGATGTATTCATTGATGGTCACAGCCACACCATACTGCAGGACGGTCTTGTGTCCGATAACGGAACGTTGATCGCAAGTGCAGGAGAATACACTAACTACGTAGGTGTCATCGACCTGTGGGTAGATGGTGGTAAAGTAACGAAGAAACAAGCAACATTAATTGATGAAACTGCAGCAAAAGACATCAAACCAAATGAGAAAGTCGCAGCTCTCGTGAACTCCATTCAAAAAGAACAAGAGCCTATTTTGAAAGAAGAAGTAGCCAACACAGCCATTCTACTGGATGGTAAGCGTGAACAGGTACGTGCAGGTGAAACCAACCTGGGTGACCTGCTTGCAGATGCCATTCGTGATGTCAGCAACGCTGATATTGCACTGACTAACGGTGGTGGTATCCGTGCTTCCATTGAAAAGGGTATCGTAACCAAAGGTGATGTTATCACAGTGCTTCCTTTTGGTAATCAAGTGGTAACCCTTGAAGTGAAAGGGTCTGATATTCTGGCAGCCCTTGAAGTTGGTGTAGCTTCCTACCCGGAACCAAGCGGTGGATTCCCGCAAGTATCTGGAATCAAGTTCAAAATCGACACTTCCGCTGCAGAAGGTAGCCGTGTACATTCCGTAACCGTTGGCGATAAAGCCCTTGATCCGAAAGCAACATATACACTGGCAACCAATGATTTCACAGCTGTTGGTGGTGACGAATACACCATGTTTGCCAAATATCCAACTACGGGTATGTATGGCGCATTGGATGAAGCATTGATCAACTACATGCAAAAGCTTGGCGCTGTAGACATCAAAACAGATGGTCGATTCAGTGAAGCGAAAAAAACTGCAGTAGAGCCGGAAACTCCGGTAACAGAAACACCAGCTCCAACCAAGCCAAAACCAGAAACACCAAAACCGGAAAAACCGTCTAAACCAACACCAAGTAAACCAGCTCCAGCCAAACTGCATGTTGTGAAATCCGGAGATTCCCTGTACTCTATCTCCAAACAATACGGCACAACTTGGCAGGCATTGCAGAAGCTGAATAATATCAAAAATCCACACTGGATTTATCCAGGTCAACAATTGAAATTGCCTGCAGCTTCTTAAGCTCAGCAAAGCAAAGTGCATATAGGCATGATCGCTTATATGGCGCAACAACATAACGAATCTATCTTGTCATACCAAAAGGGTGTCCCCCAAACCAGATTACTGGTTAAGGGGACACCCTTTCGTATGTCAGTTCTTAAACATCCATCCACATCAGAGACTTCAACATTTCCTGTGGACATATCCTGCTGATCCTGACAATCATCTGAGGCAAAAATAAATCCCAGCGCAGCCTTTACGGACCAACTTTATCATGTAACTTCGACACCGAACTATATAAAAACTCTCCGGAATGACCGTGTTCATGCGGTTATTGTACATTTAATTTCGACATGTCTGTCTTCTCAACATTGCATACTTGCACATAGATCCGCCTGAGTAGGATCATCTTCAAATCCTAAATCATAAAACCATTTGCATACTAAATACATAGATCCAAATATAGTTATTTCGTATGATATCACTCATAAAATCCTGCCAAATTGCATGCCTATAGCCCTCTTTTTCATGCTCAGATTGGAATTTCAGCAATCAAAATCATCTACCGCATCATATTCGGTACTATTATATGAACTCATATAATTAGAAGATCCCCTGAATTTAGGAAGTGAGCTGTTCCTTCACATAACGTACAGCTTCCTGAGCCATTAACCCGATTCGTTTCGATTCACCTGATGCTGCAAGTGCGTGTGATCCCAGTTCGACCTGTCCTTCTGCTGCTCCTCTGCCAATGACGATCTGCACAGGCAATCCGATCAGCTCCGCATCCTTGAATTTCACACCCGGACGTTCATCCCGATCATCAACCAATACAGTGAATCCGCCATTGATCAATTGTTGTTCCAGTTCGAGAGTGAGCTGACGCTGCTGCTCATCCTTCCAACTTACTGTAATCAGATGCACATTATAAGGCGCAACAGCAACAGGCCATTTTATGCCATCATCTCCTGCATACTGTTCGGCTATCGCAGCCATCAGGCGGGATACGCCAATGCCGTAACATCCCATGACTGGCGCACACTGGCGACCATTACGATCCAGGAATGAAGCACCCATGGCATCACTATATTTCGTTCCCAATTTGAAAATATGTCCAACCTCAATACCTTTGGTAAACACAAGTGGTGATCCACATGTTGGACAAGTATCCCCTTCCGCAGCAAAGCGAATTCGTTCTACTCGCTCCAATGCAAAATCAATACCTGGGCGTACGCCGGAAACGTGTACATCCAGTTCATTGGCTCCTGTAATTGCACTCTTCATCACTGACACGTCAGCGTCTACCACCATCGGCAGATTTAGTCCAATCGGACCCAGGAATCCTACCTTCAGATTTGGATGTGCCGCAATGGCTGCATCGTCTGCAAGGATCAGTTCCTCTGCCCCCAACGCCTGTTTCAATGCGATGTCATTCAGTTCATGATCTCCACGCACAAGCGCAGCGACGAGCTGACCATCCGCTACATAAAGCAGCGTTTTGATCATATGTTCAGCACCTTTGCCCACAAAAGTGCTTAACTCAGCGATCGTACGAACGCCAGGTGTCGAGATGTGTACTACGTTTTCCGCTTCCGAATGTTCATCCGCTTGAAGCGCGGAGTCTGCACTCGCAGAGTCGGCTGGAACTTCCAAGCTTCCTTCTGTTTTCTCCATATCTCCAGAAGTCTGATAATCCGCTTTCTCCAGATTTGCAGCATATCCACAATGTTTGCAGGTTACAATCGTGTCCTCACCCACGTCAGCAAGAGCCATGAACTCGTGCGTTTCACCTTGACCGCCAATCGTTCCCGCGTCCGCCTCAACACGGATATAGTCCAGACCACAACGCTCCAGAATGCGACTATACGCCGTGTTCATCGCCTGATAAGTACGATCAAGCTCTTCCCAGTCCGAAGCAAAAGAGTACGCATCCTTCATGATGAACTCACGTCCACGTAGCAATCCAAATCGAGGACGACGTTCATCCCTGAACTTGGTTCCGATCTGGTACAGGGTGAATGGCAACTTCCGATACGAGTTCACTTCATCCCGTGCTAAAGCGGTTACGACTTCCTCATGTGTTGGTCCAAGAGCAAATTCCCGTGCATGACGATCCTTCAGACGCATCAATTCAGGACCATACTGTGTGTACCTTCCGGATTCTTCCCACAACTCCGCAGGCTGCATAATCGGCAGCAATACTTCCTGACACCCCGCACGATCCATCTCTTCTCGAACAATACGTTCAACGTTCAACAATATCCGCCGTCCGAGGGGCAGATAACTGTAAATTCCCGACGCCAATTGACGAATCATACCGGAACGCAGTAACCAGCGATGTCCCGCCGCATCTGCCTCCGCTGGCGCTTCACGTAAGGTTGGAACAAGCATTTCACTTTGACGCATCTGAACACTCTCCTAATTTTCCTTTTTTGTTATCAAAATACGGCGCATAAACAGCAAAAAGACACATCCGTCAAGGGACGAATGTGTCGTGGTACCACCCTTGTTTAACTGCAAATTAATCCGTTCGCAACCTATGCGATCTGTGACCTGCAGTCCTACGGGGCGTAACGGGCCCTGCCGGCGGAGGTTGCAACCCTGGATGGGCATTCTCTTCCGCAGCTCGCGAGGTAGGAATTATGAAGCAGCTACAGGAACCTTGCACCACACTGTTCCCTCTCTGTTGAAGCTGGCTTGCACAATCATGTCCTCGTTATAACGCTGTTCTCATTTTTGACCACATTAGTTCATTTACAAGTAATTGTCAACCAATTAGTCGAATACAACTCCTGAATAATACTCCACTACATCACGAATGAGCATAAACGCATCCCCATTGGTAAGTTTGTTCTTGTCAGCAATGCCAGCAAGCGTGTCGTCACTTATAAAGTTTTGCGTTTGCAATTGAGCAAGTGCCTGTTCAAGTGAAGTTTCCGTTTCTGAAGATCCCATTGCCAGACATAACATATACGCAGCCTGATCCAACGTTAAAGGTAGGGTTAAGGCATTCTCCATATTTGCTAGAGCTTGGTCGGCACTGCCTGTGTAGGCTTCTGGAAACATCGCTTGCATTCTTTTCAATTTACTTAAAAATCGTTCTGGATTCATTCCTTTATCCAGTTCCCAACCATCGTTATTATAATTGCCTGAAGTCATATACATACTCGCTGCAGCCAATAATCCCCTGTAATCCTTATGCTCCATATAATCAGGCTGCTCGAAACGATGTACTTTCAGATCCATCCCCTGATTCTCCAGCATCTTACGTAGTTCAGATGCTCGCTCTTCAGAAGTTGAGAGTTCGCGGAAGGACTCCTTATGCATATATGCCAGCTTGACCGCCGCTCCTGCTGCTTCTCCCTCTGCCATTCCCAGTGGGACAACTCTTGCACTACCGTGTGGGATGGTATCATAACTTGCTGCACGTCCAACGACGAGCAAACCGTCAACCTTTAGCGGTACAAGCGAGCGAAAGGGTACACCATATTGAATCGGACTCAACATAATCGTGCCGGGATTTCCAACACTCGTGCTCTGAATATCAATATCGTATGAACCGTATCCAATGGCATCCCAATGATCACGATTTTCCATGACATCAGCTAATGTTAATCGGTACTCGCCATAGATATGACGTGACTCCCTCACGTAAAGCTCGTCTGCTGTTCCAGCATATTGTAACCCTGCAAATTCATCATAATTTTTCTTCAGAAAATCAACAATTAGTGGGGCTTCTTTACGCCCGATTTCCAGACCTTTTTTCACAGATATCGGATCTAACGGATCTACCCCAAAGATCTGCATTGTATTAATCAAGATTGTATCATCATTTTGTCTTCCGATATTCAGACTGCGAATCTTAATATGTTGTGGATTGGAGGATTCATATTTTCTAGCATCACCGTACCCCCAAGCACTCATCTTATCAACCCCGGTTCCCTCTCTTTCCCTGAATTTTTGCCATACCTCATCAGTAACACCGCTTAACTTGAATACAAGCGTAGAGACCATTTTGGATTTACCATCTCCAATATCTTGTCTGCCTATGGAATATGGAACCCCTGCAGCGGCTGCAATATCCGCATCTTGCGTTGCATCAATGATGGAGCGGGTTGAGATCTGAACAGTTGTTCCATCTTCTTTAGTTATACTCATACCCGTTATTGTTGTGTGATCTCCCGTAGATTGTTCAGTAAGGGGAACTAATTCCTTAGCATTCATCAACAGGTCAATATTAGGTTCGGAACGAACCATCCGATAGAACATGTTAGCCGCTGTATTGGTATCAAATGAACTACCCTCGATCTGGTCAAACCATTCCTGGAAAATGCCTTTGTTCAAAAAGTCAGGCTGCCGCAAACTACTCAATAACTGCGGTTGTTCAGGGGAATAATTTAGATCCAGCGTATTAAGGCCTCCCTCGGTCAACAATCCTCCCAACATGTTGCGATCTCTTGCTTCCACCAGCAATACACGCATCCCATTACGAGCAGCTGATAAGGCAGCAGTAATACCTTCCGGATCCGTTCCAGCTACAATCACGTTATAGGAATCTTTCAGGTTTAGTGTAGATTGCACGTCCTCCAAAGGCTGCCATACATAATTATTATTAAATTTATAATTTTTGTTCCAGATATAGAATGCACCATATGCAGCGCCAATTAACACAATAAACACACTAGCTGTAATTGCTGTTATTTTCAATTTTCTACTAATCAAAGAAACAAACCTCCATATGTACTTTAAATTCAATAATACTAACTCGTGAACTAGTTTTCCTATGTTATACCAACAACCGACTAACCTTTTCTCCTTTCCTGCATGAGCATGCTATACATAATAAAAAACTCCCCAACACTTTAACGGTGTTAGGAAGTTTTGATAATAAGACGGAAAATTCTACTATTATGTTACCATAAATACAAACAAAATATAGGAAAGTCCCTAACTTTCCTCATTATAATGACCACTTTTTGACTCTTCGTTCATCCTGACTATAATGAATTCTCTAGCGATGGCTGACATGGCAGCACGTTCCCTGTAATATAGAGAAATAGAAATCTATCACAGGTATTAATCGATAAAGGAGCTTGTCCTATGCCATATATCATATATGATCTTGAATTCACGGTAAGCCGCAATACTCGCTATTCTTCTGAAATTATTGATATCGGTGCTGTCAAAGTTACGGAAAGTGCCGATGGATTGGTCGTAACGGATACGTTCCATACGTATGTTCGTCCTTCCAACAAGTCCGTGCTGTCCACTGACACGATTCAATTTACAGGTATCACGCAGAAAGATATTGATGCAGCCCCTCTTTTCCCGGCAGCACTGAACCAATTCATTGCCTGGATGGGAAGTGACCCCTATTACATGTGTTCCTGGGGACCCGATGACCGCAGCAAACTGATCTCTCATTGTCGTACCCATGAACTTGATGTGGCCTGGATCACCAATCATAACGATCTCCAGCAACAGTGGTCCCGCACCGTCCGCAAAGAAGGCAAATTCCGTCAACTCGGACTCGCTCAGGCTCTTGAAATCTGCGGAATCGAATTTGATGGTACCCAGCACCGTGCCTTGGATGATGCCATCAATACAGCAAAGGTATTTATGCATCAATTTGACCGATTCACGCTCGAAAACAACTGTGCAGCCGATGATGAGGGCATTACATCCAAGGTTGTCTATTCCAGCTCCACAGAAGATGAAGAGAAAGAATCACCTTTTGGCAATCTGGCAAGCCTTTTCAAAACCAAAGAGTAACTGTCCAAAGCACAGTACTTAATCGTGTTTTGCCTTAGGATGGATGGCATTCTAATCTCAACTTTTATTGTACATTTGTTGCCAATCATTCAGACGTTCTTTCATCTTGATGCGGCAGATCTCCGGTTCGAGGATTTCCGCATCAGGTCCATATTTAGATATCCATACGAGAAATTCGTCAACATCACTTAATATGGCTTCAAATAACAGGCTACCTTCCGGTTCAATGGTTAGGATCGGTCGCATAAAAAATTGCTCCTGCATCACACGCTCCACAGCATGGGGTGCAAATCGAATTTTGAACGCTGTCCACTCCGTACTTCCCTCGTATGCCCAAGGAATGCGGAAATGCGATTGTATGAAATGATCCTCTTTGCGAAACGTGCGTGGCAATATTCGTATCCTCTGCAGCCGACTTACCTGAAAGATTCGAAGTTTCTCCGACAGGTGACAATATGCTAACAGTTCAAATCTGTACTCGCGAGGGATAAGACAGTAAGGATCTATGCGTACGATCCCTTTTTTACCTTGAGACAGATATTCCCCTTCAATGGTGTTCTGTGAAATGCCAGCCTGAAGCAGGGGAATTAGAGATTGATTCTGTGGATCATTTCTCTCATTTTGCCATGCAGGCAACCCCAGTTTAAACAAACTACTAATATGCTCCGACCATTCCACTCGTTCTG
Organism: Paenibacillus sp. SRL342; assembly: GCF_984798905.1. Lineage (NCBI taxonomy): Bacteria > Bacillati > Bacillota > Bacilli > Caryophanales > Paenibacillaceae > Paenibacillus > Paenibacillus sp. SRL342. The sequence goes on along the minus strand of NZ_OZ481790.1, from coordinate 1,407,111 downwards.
TTTTGTTTTTCTGACTCGCAGCAACCACTTTCTCATAAGCGCTCTCAAAAGCAGGTTTCAGCAAAGGACGAATATTCTCCATAACTTCAGCAAGATGCATGAAAGCTTGGGCTTCTTCATCAGACCAATTTAGCGGATACATGGCAAATTGGCTGATAAACATGTACCCTTGCCCGTGTCCCATATTGGCGATCGGGATATGCATTGCACTGAGGGCCTCCATGTCGCGGTATATCGTCCTTTCCGTCGTCTCGCATCGCTCGGCAAGCTCACGTGCCAGAATACCTGGCTTGGCCTGTACCAGCGTTATAATGCGCATTAATCGGATTAGTCGGTCTGTCATTTTGCCGGACCCTCCACGATGTTGTTTCAATAAATTTGATACAACTCCATCCATTGTTTAATATGATATTGATACATACATTCGACCTTCTCCTAAACTTCACCTTCAAATATGTAGACTCACTCTAACCGTTACCATTTGAAATCAACCCTATTCCCCTAATATCTTTTTTTCACGATCATGATATCCGGTTGTAAACGTGATCTCGTAGTGATAACGTAGCTTTTCGACGATCTCGGCTTCCGCGTAATAGTCCAGATCCTGTTTCCGTGCAGCTTCAATTAACAATGCATCTGCATGACGACGCAACATATTGTTTCCCTCTTGAACCCGTCCTCTTTCGTAAGCGCGCAGGGCTTGTTTGATCAAGGGCACCGTTTCACTTAATTTGATCGTTTTCTCCACCTTGGGATCTTCGGGCTGTCGCAACATGCCCAGATGACTGGTGTACTGAATATACAACTGTTCTCTTCGTAACAATACACGTTGACTTTGTTTCAACTTCCTTGTGCTCCAATAGGCTGAACATACGGCAGCTTTTCCTGATGCACGGGGTCCCATGACGAATTCAAGCAAAATTTGCTTGCTTTCCCCCTTGTACATATCGCCAAGCCTCAGTACCCAGCCAATATCCGTTTCTTTGGAGCGACATCCATAGATACCTTTTAGCTGTACTCCATATTCCGGTTTGAGCAAAAGTTCCAAATCTCTTGATACAATTTTGGGTGCTATTTTCCTAAGTCTTTTGGCAGGGGCACCGTTACGCCACTCTACCATCATATATACGGGGTCGGCTCCCCCTGTCGGTATGGCCTCTTTATTCCACGAATAAGATACTTCAAAGACTGAGTTCACTGGTAGTCTCTCCCCCGATTTATATGTATTATCTTCTAAGTTATCAGGGTGAATGGACACTATATTGTCACGGAACACATGTTCTCATTAAATTTTTCCAATATATTAGTTTTATATCCCTAAATCCGTCTCAATACGACAATAAACGACGAAAAAGCCTGGCGCTATGCCAAGCTTTTCAATCACTTATCTATGACAAGTCCCAAATTAAACAGTAGGATGATCGATTCCCATTTTGTGTAAATACCGTGTGTTATCTGCTTCGGTTACCGGAGCATAGGTGACACTGTCAATGACCAGCTTACGGCCTACTGGCTCTCCATTAACAGTGATCATAATTGTTTTGGTTGATGTGTTCTGATCTGTTGTGTACATATCTTTCTACTCCTTCATGTTCACGATCTTATATTCAATCGGATATATTGGCATCATTCATTAAATTGCGCATTTGTGAATAGCATGCACCCGGAACTGAAGTAAAAGATCTGTAAAACGGTCCGGTGTGCTTGCCTATCGTTCTATTACCCCACAGAACTGTAAGTTAAACAGCCGTGTTCCTAAATCATTTTAAATATTTCGGGTAATAAAACGATATCATCTTGAACCCATCGTCCCGGTTTTGACGTATAATGTAAGAGCCGTATTTCAACAATAGACGACGAATTCGGCAATTGATCTATCTAACCGAAGAAAGAGGTGTTAACGATGCCAAAATCCATTCAGGGTTATTTCATTCGGGTGTTATTCACCACATGCATTCTATTTACCGTTTCGATCGCTTCGACAGTAAGTGCAGCCAGCGCCAATATTTTTACGGATATATACAGCGGATGGGAGCGAGTCTCCGAACTGCCCGGAGAAGTGAACGCTCTGCAGGAAAGTTATAAGCAAACAATGGAGCAATTAAATCAAACATCTGCTCAGTTGGGACAAGCCCAGGCCAATGTCGAAGCATTTAAGACCCAGAACGAACAACTGCTGGCTCAGAACCAGAAACTCACTGAAATGGTAAGTAAATTACAGGACGACCAGAATGCCAAAGCAGCTACCACCAAACGAATTCAGACGACGATCATCACTGTCGTTTCTCTCATATTGGGTTACTTTGTTCTGATTCGTGTGATGCGCTGGGGAATGCGTCGCCGTTCAGGCCGAGTATAAAAGAACAGGAGCAACTGCATGAACATACACCTGAACAATGCTGAAGCAGGCGGAGCAGGACAAGTCGTCACATTTTCACTGATTAAAGATGACCGCCTTCATATTTTGCATCCGCAGCAGATTGTGGCCTTTCGCGGTCCAAGTGGGAATCGCAATGATAAATTCATGAATATCACGGGCATATATCGCAAAAAAAAGCTGATTAAATCCGAAATCACCGGACCTTGCCAATTTGTGGCTGCCCTGCCTCCCGGATTCACCATGAAGGAAGTGGAGCTCACGGAGGACAGTGATCTGCTCTATGACTTCCGCCACCTGTTCTTCTACTCTGATGGTGTAACCATGCATACCAAAATTCAGAAAATCAAAAATATGCTGATCACCCGTGATGCAGTGAAAATGAAATTTTCCGGCAAAGGCAAAATCGGATTGCTCACTCAAGGTCAGGTCTGCCAACAGGAACTTCACCCAACAGCGCCGCTCTATGTGGATGCTGGCAGCATTATTGCTTATCCCGAAAATGCACATCTGGAACTCACCGTATATGGTAACAACCTTGCCAGTCAGCATATGAATTATCATTGGAAGATGACAGGACATGGATCTGTGCTCTTTCAGGCTGGACGTGAGAATCACCGCTTGGAACAGGATCTTAACGATGAGGGACTGTTCAAACGAATTCTGAAAGAAGTGATCCCTTTCGGTAATGTACTGATCAAGTAAGCTGTTATAGGATGGAACCGACCGATGAGCTGCCACTATGCTCCAGTGGGGTGGTCACCACACTGTTTCATGTTATAATGGTTCAGACAATTGAAGAAGAAAATCCATGCCTGTGGCATGGGAGAGGTTCGCGAACTCCCTCTACAAGACTTGACCATGCGATGGTCAGTATAAGTCTTGCGTACACGTTGCGGTCACCATGCAATCATGTACGTAAAAAACTAAGGACACTTACTCTTGCCTGCTTTTTTGAAGCGGTTATCGAGAAGGTGTGTTTTTTGATGGATGCCAGTTCATGAACTTCTCTGTTCTTCCGACACTCTATGCCTATGTGCATGGTTTGATCTCAAGAAGATAGAGAGGTTTTTTTATGTTGAACGAAGAAAAAGCAGTCGTTGTATTCAGCGGAGGTCAGGATAGTACCACGTGTCTGTTCTGGGCCAAACAACAGTTTGCCGAAGTCGAGGTTGTTACGTTTGATTACGGTCAACGCCACAAGCTGGAGATTGAATGTGCAGCCGAGATCGCTCGTGATCTGGGCGTACAGCAAACGGTACTTGATATGAGGCTGTTAAATCAGCTTGCACCCAACGCGCTTACTCGCACGGATGTGGAGATTACCCATGAAGAAGGCGAACTGCCGAGTACATTTGTAGATGGACGGAATCTGTTATTCCTCAGTTTTGCGGCCATTATGGCCAAGCAAAAAGGAGCTCGTCACCTGGTTACAGGTGTATGCGAGACGGATTTCAGCGGATACCCGGATTGCCGGGATTCATTTGTAAAGTCGATGAATGTGACGCTTAACCTGTCGATGGACTATCCATTTGTCATTCACACCCCGCTCATGTGGCTGGACAAAGCCCAAACGTGGAAGATGGCCGATGATCTCGGCGCCTTTGATTATGTACGCGAGCGTACCCTCACCTGTTATAACGGCGTGATCGGCGATGGCTGCGGAGAATGCCCTGCCTGCAAACTGCGCAAAGCTGGACTGGATCGCTATGTACAGCAACGTACTACTGCTGAATCGGCGGGAGTGGATGTACGATGAGAGAGCCGGGAACATTCCGTATTGTAGAGCATCTGCAACGCATCGGAGAAGATATTCTGCCCACCCAGCTGCGCTATCACCGCAAACGTGTGCTTGTAAGCAAAGAATTCACCTTTGACGCAGCACATCATCTGCATTGTTATGAAGGCAAGTGCAAGAACCTGCACGGTCATACGTATAAAGTTATTTTTGGTATCAGCGGTTATCCGGGTGAAACCGGGCTGACGGTTGATTTTGGACATATCAAAGATATATGGAAAACTCAGATTGAGGGATATCTGGATCATCAGTACCTCAACGAGACACTTCCTTTAATGAATACCACGGCTGAAAATATGGTCGTTTGGCTGTTCGAACAAATGGAACATGCGCTCCAGACGGAACCATACGCCGGGCTGACCGATGGTGGGCGGACGGAGTTTGTCCGACTTTTCGAGACACCCACCAGTTACGCGGAAGCGAGACGGGAGTGGATGATCCATGAGTAGTGTGACACACCAGAAGCATACGGTGAATGAGACGGGATCTCGCAAAGAGGCTCGTATTCCCGTGATGGAGATTTTTGGACCGACGGTTCAAGGCGAAGGCATGGTCATCGGGCAAAAAACGATGTTTGTTCGCACCGCGGGCTGCGATTATCGCTGCTCCTGGTGCGACTCAGCCTTTACCTGGGACGGCAGTGGCAAGGACCAGATTCGAATGATTACGCCAGAGGACGTATGGGAAGAATTGCGCCGCGTTGGCGGCACCCGTTTCTCCCATGTCACCATCTCCGGCGGTAATCCCGCCCTGCTCGCTTCGCTGGGCGGATTGGTTGCCCTGCTGCGGGAGAACGGCATCCGCACCGCGGTGGAGACACAGGGCTCTCGCTGGCAGCCTTGGCTGGCGGACATTGACGAAGTCACCGTCTCGCCCAAGCCACCCAGCTCCGGCATGGACACCGATTGGGCCGTGCTGGATGATCTGATCGGACGGCTGGCAGCTGGTCCGGTAGAACGAAGTCACAGTCTGAAGATCGTGATCTTCGATGAGACAGACTTGGACTATGCCCGCCGTGTACATGCACGGTATCCGGGCACGGATTTATTTTTACAAACCGGGAACCCGGATGTGACTTCCGCTGAAACGCCAGATCTGGCGTCCTCACTGCTTGCTCGTTATGAGTGGCTGATCGACCAAGTCAGCGCCTCCGATGACCTGAATGATGTTCGTGTGCTTCCACAGCTTCATACGCTGGTATGGGGCAACAAACGCGGCGTGTGATGGGCAGTATGGGTGGAATGGGCGGCATGATGTAAGGATGAGGACGAAATGTCCTCAGACAAAAAAGAGAATTCAACAGGCAAAAATGCCTATTCATATATACCGCGAGGCTTCGGGCTTTGACGGAAACAAGGAGCGTTTAATAACCGATGAGACAACCTGATGAGATGCAAGATGTGACGTTGCTGGGTAACCAGAACGTAAAATATACGTTTGAATATGATCCGGGCATCCTGGAGAGCTTTGATAACAAACATCCGTACCGCGATTATTTTGTAAAATTCAACTGCCCGGAGTTCACCAGCCTGTGCCCGATTACGGGTCAGCCGGATTTTGCAACGATCTATATCAGCTACATTCCCGATGTGAAAATGGTCGAGAGTAAATCACTCAAGCTGTACCTGTTCAGCTTCCGCAACCATGGTGATTTCCACGAAGATTGTGTGAATATCATCATGAACGATCTGATCAAGCTGATGGACCCGCGTTACATCGAAGTATGGGGCAAATTCACACCGCGCGGCGGTATTTCCATTGACCCGTATACGAACTACGGTAAGCCGGGAACAAAATACGAGCAGATGGCCGACCACCGCATGATGAATCATGATATGTATCCGGAGACGATTGATAATCGTTAAATCTTTAGGTTCATCCATACTGTATACAATAGAGTCATAGAATGCCAAAAGCCGAACTTCTTAAGTTATATAAGCTGAATTAATCATTTACACGATAACGGAGAGGACAGAAAAAACCTGAAAAAGCGAAGCGTTCGCCTTTATCCCCGGATTTTTCCCTTTAGGAAAGGGAATGGAAAAAATCTGGGGATAACAGCGATTGGAAGGTTGTTCTGTCATCGTAGTGCCAGTGTAAATAATCTTTAGTTCAACTTATATAACAGAGTTCGGCTTTTTAGTATAAACCTTTAGAAACTCAGTCTCTCAATACAATGGGATCGCAGTGCATTCAAGTAGATTGATCTTCCTTTAGTTCTTTGACTTTTTTGACGTAATGTCTCAACACAGCACACCAATCGATTGAAAAATGATAAATATGACGATAGCAGCAGATAGAGATTTCGGTGCAACATAGACAGCCTGAAACGTTATTACAGCCATATACAAAATAGTCATCACCAACTCACGTTTGGCGGATTCATAAGGTGACAAGGATTTCATATCCATCCCTCCTCTATCCTTCTTACACATAAATATGGGTCTTCTTACAGTAGATGCTAAAGTAATACGTTTCTTTTGTAAATGTAATGGCTATAAAAAACATCTATTGAATTCGCCAACGTTTTCTCTTGTTCCCCTTGTCGGTCCAATCAATCTATCCTATTATGTAACAATATGCTTACACGCATAGAATACAACATCAGGCGCTGATCCCTCGTGACCGCGACCAAAGGAGAATTGTACATGTCTACACAAACCTCATTAACCAAGGACGCCACAGCGCGTTCGAAAAACCCACCCGGATTGGATGCTCAAAGCACCGTATACCGGATACTCATTGCGATCAGTCTGGTTCATCTGTTCAATGATTCGATCCAGTCGGTTATTCCCGCCATTTTCCCGATTCTGAAAGACTCTATGCATCTCACGTATACTCAGATCGGATGGATTTCCTTTGCTATCAACTTTACCGCTTCCATTATGCAGCCTGTCGTAGGCTGGTTTGCTGATAAAAAACCGACACCATCTATCCTGCCCATTGGCATGGGTTTCACATTTACCGGCATGTTGCTGTTGGCCTTCGCTGACAGTTATATGGCTGTCCTGATTTCCGTTATCTTTGTCGGTCTGGGTTCCGCTGCTTTCCATCCGGAAGGTTCGCGTGTATCACACATGGCTGCCGGTCAACGCCGTGGACTGGCACAGTCCATCTTCCAGGTTGGTGGTAACGCTGGGCAATCCCTTGCCCCATTGCTTACACGTTGGATCTTTATCCCGTTTGGACTGTTCGGTGCCATTGGATTTACAGGCATTGCTGCGATGGGAATTGCAGTTCAGATCTACATCGCCCGTTGGTATGGACGTATGCTGCAATCGGGAGGATATCTGCGTAGACAGGCTGCTGCACGTCGTGCACCCAATCCTGCTTTGCGCAAAAAGATTACTGCCGCCATTACGATATTAATCTTGCTTGTCTTTGTTCGTTCCTGGTATATCGCTTCCATCGGCAGCTTCTATGCGTTTAATCTGAAAGATACCTTTGGATTGTCCACAGAGGACGCGCAGATCTATATCTTCTTGTTCCTGGCTGCCGGAGCACTGGGTACGTTTTTCGGAGGCCCACTGGCGGATCGATTCGGCAAACGTAACCTGATCTTCCTGTCCATGGCCGGAGCTGCTCCACTGGCTCTGTTGCTGCCCTATGCGAATCTGTTCTGGACAGGCGTACTACTAACCATTATTGGTTTTATCATGTTATCCAGCTTCTCGGTTACGGTTGTATATGCACAAATGCTGATTCCGGGCAAAATCGGAACGGTTTCCGGTCTAATTACTGGTCTGGCATTTGGTATGGGAGGCCTGGGCGCACTCGTGCTGGGTAACTGGATTGATGTCTTCGGTGTATCACCGGTAATGCAGATGTGCAGCTTCCTGCCCCTGCTCGGGATATTCACGTTCCTGCTTCCATCCGATAAATTACTGAATATCTGGGCGAAAGAAAATGGTAGTGAAGAGTAACCTACATTTGTAGTCTAAATAAAATGTTTGAACCATAACAAAAGGGTTCTCGCCAACTCTGTATTCACAGACTGGCAGGAACCCTTTTGTTATATTTGTTTTCTCATATTTAGCTTCAGCCGCATTACTCCACGTCACACAAGACAACACTGCTACCATGAGCTGTAATCAGTTCCTTCACATCTTCAAAATCAAGGAATACCGTCGCTGTATTTTCCATGGGATGAATTCCGATTTTCTGACCGACTAAATCCTTGTCAAAGACTACGGTTACGTTTTTCTGAATATTATTGAGAACCCCCATCGGATTGACATGCCCTTTTTCCAATCCGAGGAATTCCAACAAATCCTTCTCGCTGGCAAAACTTAATTTGCGGCTAGGTATCTTTTCGCTTAAACTTCTCAAATCAACTGACTTCGTTCCGGCAATCGTCACCAGATAATAGTTGCGCTTCTTGTCATCACGCAGAAACAGATTTTTAACGATACGTTCTGTATGTGGAATCTGATAAGAGAATATTTCCTCCATCGTGTATACTGCGGGATGTTCAATACTTTCGTAAACGATATTATTGCGATCCAAAAGATCATAGAAACCCTGTTTGTTTAACATAACAAATTCATCTCTTTCAATATAAATATTCTTCTCTAATATTACTTCTTCTGTAATATTACTTCAAACGCTGAAGGATCAGCCGTTTTTTGTACAACATTTTGCCTGCTTCGGCTACATCTCGAATTGTATTTTTGTTGCTCACTGAACCAAACACCATACCGGCAATCGGCACGAGTTGGAACAGCTTCTTCCAACCAAAGGATTCACTGTAGGAGTTAAACACTTCCCGCCACCCCTGCATCTGCGATACCACTTCAATGGGCTTGTCCGGATCATCGTAAGCTGCGAGTTCTTCAATAATCGCTTTCTTGCCTACAATATCAGCGGAAGAGAATTGCAGACATTTGACAATAAAGATGCGCTCCAGCGGTTCATCTGGATCATACCCGTAACATAGTGCCATCTCCTGAAGTACCTTCAGAGAAAGCCCCATCACCATCGGAATATCTGCTGCAATGGTTACAATGCCACCAAAACCTGTAGCTGCTCCCTGAGCCGCGGCAAACTTCGTTCGACTCTCGGTGATGTTATCGGCCACCTGGTCCAGTACCTGAAGTGGCAGATTCTCTACACTATGAATCTTCGCTGTCCCCTCCGCTTCAGCATCCTGCTCCAGACGGTAGGTCGTATCCATCATGGAATAACCGGACCTCTCGGCTTCCTCTTGCAGCAGCTTGGCTACTTTTTTCTTCTGTACGAGGAACTTGCCTCCATTCTGCACATACTGACCCACGTCGTTCAGGGAATCTCCGATTTTTTGTTTCAGCGCTTTAGGCATCACTTTATCCAACATCGCAAAGGGCAAACGCCCGAGTTTCTCCCAAATAAACAAGTCTTTCTGTTGTTTCTCCCATTTCAAAATCTGTTCAAGTTCCTTGTCCAATGTCTCGCGTGAATCCATATGTGATCCTCCTAATAGGTTCTGCATCGTAATCTGTATCTTTCTCATACGCAGAAATCATCGTTGTGGTTGCTTTGTTTTTATGTCCAGACACATATGTTCAGACCGCTCTATCTTATCGTTCACATACGGAAGAGCCCTTAATCAGCATCACTCGCTAACTAAGGACTCTCGTATGAAAGGTTTCACTACCTCTTATTTTGCTTCTACTACTGCTTTTCCATCTGGAACCGGAACACCGAAATCAGGTGTGCCATCTTCACGCCAATGAATCACTTGAGCACGGGCGTGACGGTTTGGATCATACAAGGGATCACCCTCGATGTCTTTGTAATTACGCGCATGATAAATCAGAATATCGGTCTTGCCATCCGGCGACACGGTAAAGCTATTATGGCCCGGACCGTATTGGCCGTTCGCTTCACAAGTCTGGAACACCGGCTCGGGTGATTTCACCCAGCTGGCCGGATCAAGCAAGTCGGCATTTTCATCTGCGGTGAGCAGACCCATACAATAATTGTAATCGGTCGCGCTTGCCGAGTAGCCGATAAACAACCGTCCATTCCGATGCATCACGGCTGCTCCTTCATTGACTTTAAAGCCGATGATCTCCCAATCGTACTCTGGCGTAGAGATCATGACCTGTTCGCCGCGTAGCGTCCACGGGTTTTCCATTTCGGCAATGTACAGGTTCGAGTTGCCCACAATATCAGGATCTTTCTGTGCCCAGACCAGATAGCGGATACCCTTATGTTCAAAGGTTGTTGCATCCAGCGCAAATGATTCCCACCGTGTGTGTATCTGTCCCTTTTCTACCCACTCTCCTTCGAGTGGATTCGCGGAATCGTTCTCCAGAACATACATACGGTGATCGAACAGACCTTCGTTGGTCTCACTGGTGTGAGCCGCAGCATAGTGTATGTACCATTTGCCATCGATAAAATGAATCTCCGGTGCCCAGATGTTGGCACTCATTGGCCCCGTATCACGCTTGGTCCAAGCCGTTACCGGCTCAGCATTTCTTAACTCTTCCAACGTCTCTGCTCGCCGGATCTCAATCCGGTCAAAGGCTGGTACGGAAGCGGAGAAATAATAGTAACCGTCTGTATGACGGTACACCCACGGATCAGCGCGCTGCTCCAGGATGGGATTAGTAAAGGTAATGGAATCAGTCATGGGAATGCTCCCCTTTCAAATGTTGTTTGGCTCGAAGTTGGGGGATGTAACCCAATTGCGAAAAAAACGAAAACCCTTTTGGGTGGTGCACAGCGGACGTTCGGGGGTGGCAGGGCCTTGGTGCTCTCTTGTCCTCCGATTTCTTTTTCCCACCGCTCCTGGCGGTTGAAATCGGAGGACAAACTCGCTCCTGCGGCTCCTTCCTCCCCCTCACTGCTTGTGCACCCTCAGAGCGGCAGCTCGCTCTTAACGTGCTCGCTGGGTTACAACTCAACCTCGAACCATTGTTTGGCTCGGTCTTATGGGGTTGACCACTTCGCAGGGTCAACTCTCCCCGTATTTAGAGCATGATTGGCCTCAGACATAGGCCAGCATAGATGAGAATCTTGAGTGTCTATCTGTGTTAGCGCACCTTAATAGGCAGCTTGCATGCACAGCGGACGTTCGGGGGCGGTAGGGCCTTGGCGCTCTCTTGTCCTCCGATTTCTCTTTCCACCGCTCCTGGCGGCTGAAATCGGATGCCAAACTCGCTCCTGCGGCTCCTTCCACCCCCTCACTGCTTGTGCACCATCGGCGTAGCAGCTAGCCCCTTACTCCTCAGCTGCGCTGATCTGCTTGCCCCAGACCGCGATGCCGTGGTCATTGAGGCCTGTCACCACCAGTGCGGGCTGGCTTCGCTCCCAGTCCCAGGACGGGAGCAGCTTCAGCTCTTCTGTGGAGGCTCCGCCCCATGGGCTTTTTTTCCACTTCAACGTCAGTGTTTGTTTGCCATCAAATGTCCAGGTTCCTGAACCTTTTTCGCTTTGGATTTTTCCTTTGTCCGTTAGGGTATAAGGCACGGACTGTATCTGCCCGTCCACGGACGGATCAAGCGCCATGCCTTCCCACTCACCGGCAATCATGGATTTCGGAATATCCTGTGCAGTCTCACCTGCGTAACGTTCAGGTGAAACCACAGGCCAGCCATCCTTCGTCCATAACATTTTGCGTACATGCAAATATGGCCAGTTTTTATCCGTCTCGCCCCGTGCATGATGCACGATGTAATAATCGTCTCCGTCCTTCAGAACGGAGTTATGTCCAGGCGCAACCCAGCCCTCACCTTCCGTGAAGCGATAACCGCCGAGAATTTTGGTGCCGATCTCATATTGCGGCAGATACTCTGTATCCAGCATGTTATTGCCGTTTATGTCCGTGTACGGTCCTGTGATTGAATCAGCACGCGCAACCCGCACGTTATAATCTTCGAACAAGGAATCATAGGAGACGAACAGATAATACTTTTTGAACTCCGGGTTATACACAATGTATGGACCTTCGACTGCACCTTCTTCGGTAGCACGATCCCGAGCGGCAATGCGGGTACCATAACCCTCGTCCTTGAATTTCCCGGTGTCGGGATCAAGTGGCGCAATGTAGATGCCGTCAAAAAATGAACCATATACCATCCACGAATTGCCCTCAGCATCTACGATGGGATTAGCATCAATGGCATTTAATTTGTCCTGTTCATTCGCAGAGGTTTTCACAACCAGTCCTTCATCTGTCCATGGACCTTCTGGAGATGTGGATGTCTGAAGACCAATAGCCGACTGGGTACTGCCAAAAGAAGAAGCCGAATAATACATTCGATAGGTATCACCAGCCTGAATCACATCCGGTGCCCACAGATTGACCGCACCTGTCCAGTCCAGCGCTTCTTGCGGAATGCCCGGCAGAGCCTGACCTACCCAGTTCCAGTGGATCAGATCATCTGATTTGCGTACCATGACACCGGGTTTCGCTTCTCCTGCTACACGAACGTCTGTGGAATAGACGTAGTATCCCTGGTCTGTTTTGATAATGGCCGGATCATGCGCATTGTTCACCGTCCAGCGTGATTCATCGTCCAAAATGGAAGTGTCATACAACTCAGTATCTTGAGGAGCTTCAGGAAAGACGGGACGGGACACCGTTTCTCCTTCTCCGGAACAACCCGTAGCTCCAACAACCAACAATAACAACATGGAAGCAACCACTCCTTTGCCTGAATTCGACCACTGTCGGAATTTCTTCCGCTGGTTCATCCCTTCACTCCCGAAATGGCAACCGACTCAATAATCTGTTTCTGGAAGATCAGGAAGATGATTAATACAGGTAACAGAGCCACAATCGACGCCGCCATAATAAGCGGGTAATCGGTTTGAATTGCATACGTGGCATTAAAGTTTGCTATAACGAGCTGTAACGTCTGCTTCTCCGGTGAATTCAGATAAATAATCGGTGCCAGATAATCGTTCCAGATGCCCATGAACCAGAGAATCAACTGTGCAGCAATAGCCGGTTTGATGAGCGGAAACGTAATACTGGAGTACAACCGGAAGTAAGAACTTCCATCGATTTTAGCTGCTTCAATAATCGCATCAGGCACACTAAGCAGGTATTGGCGCAGGAAGAAGATCATAATTACGTTACCGAACAGGCCAGGAACAATCAGTGGTAACAGCGTATCCACCCAGCCCAGCTTTGCAAACATGATGAATTGCGGGATCATGACTGTCGGATAAGGAATCATCATGGATGCCAGCAACGCGAGAAACAGTTTGTTTTTGTGCGGGAATCTTAATTTGGCAAAAGCAAATGCTGCGATACTGGACGTAAACGTACCCACCACCGTTACACTAACCGCAACGATGAGGCTGTTTTTGATCCCGCTGAGCAGCGGGCCTGCTTCCCAGATTTCTTTATACTTACCAAATTGGAATACTTCAGGTATCCATACAGGCGGAAGCGCGAACACGTCCTGCTTCTCCTTCAATGACGTGGACAACATCCAGATCAGTGGTGCAATCATTGCAATTGCCCCAATCGCAAGTACGATAAAAATGATCGAGTTTGTTAATTTCCTCTTTTGACTGTAAGACATCTCCGGTTCACTCCTTTCCTTGACAATCAATCCCCATCATAGGCTGATTTTTCGTTCATTTTGAATTGCACCAAGGTAATGACAAAAATGAAAATACCAAGAATCATGGCCATCGCTGAGGCATAACCCATCTGCAAGTTACTGAAGGCCTTCTGCCAGATGTAGAAAACGATTGATGCCGAAGAATATTCAGGACCACCCGTAGGTGTCATAATGTTCATCTCGGTGAAGATTTGGGAACCGCCAATGATATTTGTAACAATGAGGAAAAAGGTAACCGGCTTCACCATAGGCCAGGTGATATTGCGGAAGATCTGGAACCCATTGGCTCCATCCAGCTCAGCCGCTTCGTAGTATGTACGTGATACACTTTGCAGTGCTGCCAGGTACAACAACATCGTGTATCCCAAGCCTTTCCACACCGTCATAATAATCAGAGCCGGTTTGACCGTGTCTTTGTTTGCGAGCCAGTTAGGCCCTTTAATCCCAAACAGATCAAGGAACTGGTTCACCAGACCGTAATCCCCGTTGTACGCCCAGTTCCACATAATGGACACCGCAGCGAGGGAAGAAATAACCGGGATGTAATAGATTACTCGGAATGTTGTGGTGCCTGGAATTTTACGATTCAGACCCATCGCCAGCAATAATGCGAGCAACAATCCAATTGGAATACCAAGCATCAGGAAAAATGTATTAAACATTGCTTTGTAGAAGAGGTCATCCGTGAGCAGATCCTTGAAGTTGGCCAAACCGATAAAGTTCATCTGTCCCAATCCGTCCCAATCCGTAAAGGAACCATAAAGGGAGTAGAGGAACGGGAACATGACAAAGATCAGCAATCCAAGAATCGGAGGTAAAATAAACAGATATCCGTACAGCATCTCTTTGCGATACAAACTCGATTTCGTTATCACGGCGTTCACCCCTGTTTCTAGTATCAGCATGTGGCATTCTTCGATTGAACCTTGCCGATCAACGAATGCCACATGCCCGTATGGAATCCAATAATACCCAATACGAATGATGCCAGCAGCATGATTGCAGGCTGCCGGCATCACCCTTTCCTATCTACTATTTCTGAGATTTCTTTTCTTGTTCAACCGCTTTGTCGAGCAGTTTTTGCATTTTCGGTTGTTGCTGCTTCACATAGTCTGCGGCTGTAATCTTGCCATCCAATACCGGCTGGATGTCCGTGAAGAACAGGTCATACCATTCCGCATTGTACGTGTAGTTACCTGGCAGAGCCCGGCCGTAATCCTCAACGATATCAATGAATTCCTGTTTGTTGGCTGGTTTCGTGGATGTATCTTTAGCCCACTCGTCTGCCATATCAAGCAAATTCGGAATTTGTACTTTGGCATCTACCAGTTGCTGCATGCCTTCCTTCGAAGCCGTAAGGTAGTTCACCAATGCTGCTGCCTCTTCCGGATGTTTCGTTTTCGCGGATACTCCAATTCCCAGAGATCCGATCCACGTTGCCGATTTACCAGTCGATCCCGCAGGGAATGGCAGCAAATCGTAATCGAAAGGTAATTTCTCAAATGTACTCATATCCCATGGGCCTACAGGGAAGAAAGCCATTTCACCTTTCATCCAGCGTTGATACGTATCCAATGTTTGCGCTTCCTCAATGGAAGGTGTAATTTTGTATACATTCTGCATATCCGCGAAGAACTGCAGCGCTTCCGCGAATTTTGGATCATCAATCGTTACCTTTGTTTTGGTCTCATCCAACCAATCCCCACCGTTGCTCCATACAAAGGATTGCAGGGCCCACTGTACGTTGAATCCAGTACCGTATACATCCGGTTTACCATCTCCATTGGTATCCTTGGTCGCTTGCTGGTTCACCTTGATGAACTCTTCCCATGTGTATGGTTTATCCTTGTCAGGGAGTGGGATGCCCTCTTTTTCAAACAACGTTTTGTTGTAGCCCAGTGCAAATGGCCCCAGATCCTTCGGCATACCGTAGATATCGCCCTGTCCTGCCATTTTGCCGTCATAACGATACAGATCCACGCCGTATTTCCAGATATTATCAAGATCAACATCCGGATTGTTTTCAATATACGAAGTGAGGTTCATCAGCACATTGCTGTTCACATACGCTTTTACGTCGCCCGGATTGATATAAAATACGTCAGGCAAGCTGTTGCCTGTAATTGCCGCTCTGAGCTTGGTTGCATATTGATCCGCAGCCGTTACGATAATTTTGACTTTCACACCCGGATGATCCTCTTCGAATTTCTTAACCACCGCTTGGTATGCTTTCTGCTCGTCTGTACCACCGCGGAACATAAATGTTAACTCCTTGTCCCCACTTGCACCGCTGCTTCCTCCACATCCCGCAAGTACCAGCGCACTTACCAGCATAAGAAGCATAAATGTGACCCAACTCTTTTTCTTTACCATCTGAACCCCTCCTGATCTGGACTTGTAACCGTATTCAATTGGATGAAATAAGATTTCTGTTGTTAAATTTATCAAATCCAGATCACTTTAGTCAACACTTTTATAAAACATTTTATATTTGTTTAAAATAAATCAGTATTTCGGCCAGCCATTCGAGTCCCAAAGCAAGTCATTAATCAGCAATTTCGGATTGCCATTATCCTCTGCATCATAGGCATGTCTTGCGATGACATTACCGTTGTAAACGTCCTGACCACCTGGACCTTTCCATTTCACATTGCCTGTATCCAATATCGTCCCGCCGCCATTCAGCATATTGACTCCGTTTTTGTCCACATAAGGGCCTGTTATACTGGTCGAACGTCCATAGACCATTTTGTAGGTACTGTTCACCCCTTGGCAGCAAGAATCAATGGAAGCAAACAGGTAATAGTAGCCACCACGATATACAATACTTGGTCCCTCAATAGCACCTCCGTTATTCGGGCGCGCAGCAATGGAAGTTATACTTCCCGTTGGTTTCATCGTATTTTTATCCAGCTTGACAATCTTCAGACCGCTCCAGAAAGAACCAAAGGTCAGCCATGGATTACCTGAAGCATCAATGACCAGATTCGGATCAATGGCATTATAATTATTGGCGGTCGTGGTTTGAAGCACCAATCCTTCGTCCTTCCATTGCCCTGCTCCAATACTGTTCGCAGAAGCAAGACCAATCGCAGACCGATTGGAGCCAAAGGTGGAGATCGAATAATAGAGCCATACTTTTCCGTTATACTGCTCTACATCCGGTGCCCATACATCCAATCCACTTTGTCCCGGAACGGCAGAAGCCCACCAGGATGGCTTACTTAAGAAGATTTGCGGAACACGATACCAGGACGATCCATTATCGGATTTCAATACTTGAATGCCCGGACCCGTTGAAAAGGTGTACCATGAACTGCCCTCTTTGATAATCGACGGATCATGAACAGCGGTATCTCCGGTCAGATTCCAGAACGCCGCCAAAGCTTTTGACTGACCTGCCAGCAGTAATACCACCACAAGTAATGCCGGTAACGTCAACCGTTTCCACTTAAACCTCTTCACATTGCTTAACTTTTCCAAACCAAACTCCACCTTTCCTGATCAAATGGTTAATTAGGTTCATGAAGTAATGAATCAATTTAGGTATAATAGGATTATAAAAGCGGTTACATGACATTTCAATGGTATATTTCAAATATATGTGAACTGATTAACACTTATTTTAACCGGAATAGTGAACAAAATATAGATTATATTTTCGTATTTGCGCTATACACAAGGGTTTTGGCTTCTATTTCTCCACCCTTCCCTTCCATGAGGGAATGATTTATAATTATCTGAAATAAAACATATAAATGTGCAAATGTCTGTGTCGAAGACTTTGTTCAGAACGGGGAAAGGAAATCCACCTATGATTTATATTAAAGATCTGATGTCGGGTGTGAATATCTTCAAAGCGCTCAGTTCGGAAATCCGGATTCAGATCATCGAGCTGCTGGCCAAGAACCAAAGCCTTAATCTCAATGATCTCGCAACCAAGCTGGGATTGAGCAATGGCGCCATTACGATGCATATCAAGAAACTTGAAGAGAGCGGATTGATCGAGATCAACACCGCTGTTGGCAAACATGGAATTCAGAAGATATGTTATCTCAATGAGGAAAAACTGATGGTTGATCTGCGTTCACAGGAGATTAACAATCGTTATGAGGTGGAAATTCAGGTCGGTCATTACAGCGATTATCAGGCTGCACCTACATGTGGTCTCGCTACCCGGGACAGCATTGTTGGAGAGTTCGATGATCCGCGGTACTTTGCTGATCCACTGCGAATTGATGCGGAGATGATCTGGCTGGCTGAAGGTTATCTCGAGTATCGGATTCCCAACTATCTCAAACCTAATCAGTCCTTTAGCGAAATTCAGTTGTCGATGGAACTGGGATCGGAGGCCCCTGGCTTTTGTGACAATTACCCTTCGGATATTTACTTCTATGTCAATGGGATTGAGATTGGCTGCTGGACAAGTCCGGGGGATTTTGGCAATACACGTGGTACCTTCAACCCGGAATGGTGGCCTCCCCACTTGAACCAGTACGGCATGCTGAAGCTGATCCGAATCACGCAGGAAGGCAGCTACATTGATGGGTGTCGTATCTCGGATGTAACGCTGGACCAGATTGGGCTGGATTACAAAAGCGATATTCACTTCCGCATTGCGGTTACCGATGGACCTCTCAACAAACGCGGTTTAACGATCTTTGGCAAAAACTTTGGTAACTATGGACAGAATCTGCTCGCCCGCGTTCTCTATAACGTGCAAGAGGAATAGAGCCTACTCTGACTAAATGCCCATAATAAAAGCTAAGCTCAACAGAACTGCCAAGATACCTAAGATATCTGTTTTTCTACACAACAATAATGTGCCTTGTAAAGAGTGCGATCCAGCACTCTTTTTTGTTGCTTCATCCCAACCAATCCCTTGTTCATTCAGGCTGGAACAAAACATAGTAGATTATAATGACCCTCTGTAGTCATCCATCTTGTTCACTGTGTCGTGATATAATAATGGCCTGTAATGACAAAATGGAATAACGGGCGGGGATACCTTTTGAAATTGGAGCGATTAATCTCAATCATATACAAACTGCTGAACCACGAAGTATTGTCTGCTTCCACCTTGGCTGAAGAGTTTCAGGTGTCCCCAAGAACGATCTATCGGGATATTGATGTAATCTGTGCCGCCGGCTTCCCGGTCGTCTCCCATCAGGGACTCAAAGGCGGCTACGGCATGATGGACGGATACAAGATGGATAAAAGCTTACTCGGTTCTTATGATGTGGATTCCCTGATCACGGTCCTGAGCAGTCTATCCACAGTATTCGAAGATGCACGTGCACAAGGCACGATTGAACGTCTGCAAACGATTGGACCGGGGCATCAAACCTCAAGTCTATCGGTGGATCTGGAGACTCGCCGAACAGAACCTGATGCCCTTCCTCATCTGCGTAAAGGTATTACGGATCATCAGGTTGTCCGTTTTGACTACATCAATACTAAGAATGAACATACACCCCGCCATCTGGAACCGGTAAGACTCCATTTTAAATATCGTAATTGGTATGTATATGGATTTTGCCAGACACGGCAGGATTATCGCGAGTTCCGACTGTCCCGGATGATGAACGTGCAACTGACATCGGAACACTTTCAACCCCACCTTGAGCTTCCCCAAGAGACGGTTGTGTCAGATCCGTCATGGCAAGATCAGGTAAGTGATGTAGTGTTTCGGGTGAACCGGGAAGCGCTCGCGGAAGCCATGGATCATTTTCAACAGGCAGATAAGCAATTTCACGAGGATGGAAGTATGACGATGCGTATCTCGGTTCATCAGCCGTTACAAGCCAAGTGGTTATGGTCGTTTCTACTTAGTTTGGGTAGTGGCGCTGAGGTGCTTGAACCGATTGAATTACGAGGCATTCTGAAAGAACAACTTCGAAACGCACTTAAGCTCTATGAAGAAGTATGACACGCTGTTGTCATACTTCTTTTTTTATAATCATCTCAGTAAGTTCATCCAATCCATCGCCAAATTAAAGGAGACGATCATCAATGAATTATCCGGAACAAATGTATAACTACCACGCATGGGCCAACCAAACCATCCTGGGCAGAATCAAGGAACTCCCCTCTTCTGTCCTGAGTCAGGAAGTGAACAGTTCGTTTCCAACCATCGCTCATGCACTCAGCCATATCTATGCGGTGGATAAGATGTGGTACCTGGTGTTAACCGGCACAGGTATGCCCGAGGCACTGCAAGCATGCATACCTCTCAATAGTGAAATTCACGGTTCTGTGGATGAGTACATCCAATGTTTTACCGACCTGTCGGCACAATACAGTGAGTGGTTACGAGGCCAAGCTGATCTGGAGCAAACCATTCTACTCGAGAATCCATTTGCAGGAGTTCGCGAAACCAGCTTATCGGACATGGTCATCCATGTGGTTAACCACGGAACCTATCATCGAGGTAATGTTTCTACCATGCTGCGTCAATTGGGGCATGCCTCCATCATGAATGACTATTCACTCTTTTGGTATCAGGAACCGGCTCAAGTATAGTTGACAATCGAATGGAAAATGTACATTGTATCCCCGTAACGTCGAGGGATGAATTGAGAAATTGGTTGCGGACGCATGGAAAAGTCGAGAATTCTTGCTGGGTAATGATAAGCATAAAACCCGTGCCAAATACCCTGCTGTATTTGGACGTGGTTGAGGAGTCGCTATGCTTCGGCTGGATCGATGGTGTCAAAAAGAAAATATCCGAGACCCAATTGGCACAGAGATTATCTCCTCGAAGCAAACGAAGCTCTTGGACTGAATTGAACAAGGAACGTGTCCGTCGTCTTGAAAAGTTGGGCTTAATGCATGACGAAGGTAGAAAGGTTCTTCCTGTGATGGACCCGACTGCTTTCATCATCGATGCCGTCATCGAACAAAGGCTGAAAGAGGACCAACAGGTGTATGCGAACTTCTTGGCCTTCCCTGCCCTGTATCAAAACGTTCGGATTGATACGATCCAAAGTGTCAAGAAACAGCCAGCATTATTACAGAGCAGATTGGATAAGTTCATAACCAGCACAAAGGAGAATAAAATGTACGGTCTGTGGCATGACAATGGACGGCTTTTGGACTATTGAATTTACCCGAGACAGCATACAGGACCTCCATATGAGGAGGCCCTGTTTGGTGTTTTATATTCAGTCATGTATTAATGAGTCTGTCTGTATGTTTTGGGAGACTTGCCAAAGGCTTTCTTAAACTGGCGGGTAAAATAATTACTGTCGTTAAACCCGCATTCATACGAAATTTCCGTAATGGACAGGTTCCCGTTTTTCAACAAATGACATGCCTTCTCCAGACGCAACTTTTGCAGATAAGAGATCGGGGTCATCTGATAATAGGATCGAAAAATCCGATTCAGATGCCTTATTGAGATATTCGACTTCCCCGCAATATCCTCCAGCGACAGTGGCTCAAGATAATGATCTTCAATAAATGAAATGGCATTTGCCAGATGCATCAGATTATTACCTTCGATTCCTTTCTCCTGTGTATCATATTGCCTCGACAAATAAACAACCATCTCCGTAAGACGTGAGATCAACATCGTCTGATACCCTTGCTGTTTACTCTGATACTCCTCAATCATGAACGATATCAGCGATTCTACATACTCCAGACTGGAAATGGATAACGCCAATTTACTCGGAAAGGAGTGAATATTACGATAAATCGGTTCCAAAACAAACAGCGCCTGGAAGCCGTTAGATTTTCTCAGATCGGGCCCAGCCGAAGCAAGCATCTCGGGACTGAACATAACATTACAGATCCTAAAATCATGAGGGTCTTTGTACGCATGATGGGTGTCGCCATTGATCACAAACGCGTTTCCTTTTTTGATAAAAAATTCTTCGGTGTTCACCACATGAGTTGCATGACCATTCAGTACAATCACAAGTTCCGTAAAATCCATATGATTATGAAGTTCCATGTCCTCAACATGTCCACCGTACTGAATAAAAAACGGAAATTGTTGATGATCTGAAGTAAACCATCTCAAATATGCATTACTCAAAAGCATTCCCCTCCACGAACATTGTTGGGTTGAATGTCTATATCATGCTATTCCAGGACCGAAAAATCAAGGTTCCATATACTTATAAGCGTTATAATTCGCCTTGTAGCAGGGATTTTCAATGTGTCCAGATTCATACTAAACTCTCACAATGAATAGGAGCATAACATGATAAAATATACCAATCCGGTGATTCCTGGGTTTTATCCAGATCCGAGTATCTGCCGTGTAGATGAAGACTATTATCTGGTAACCAGTACCTTTGAATATTTCCCTGGTGTGCCCATCTTCCACAGCAAAGACCTTGTGAACTGGCGACAGATCGGCCATGTCCTTACTACCCCAGAACAACTTCCTTTAGCAAATGCAGGCAGCTCTGGCGGCATTTATGCCCCAACACTCAGGTATCATGATGGTTGGTTCTATATGACAACAACCAATGTCAGTGGCGGCGGAAATTTTTATGTACGCAGCATCCAACCTGAAGGGCCATGGTCTGCTCCCATCTTCGTTGATCAAGATGGTATAGATCCCTCTTTTCTATTTGACGAAGATGGTCGTGTGTATTTCCAAACAGCCTGTAATGGAAATGAAGGCGAGGGCATCTATCAGTGTGAGATAGACATCAAGACAGGAGCCAAACTAACCAATAGCCGATTGATCTGGAACGGAACCGGAGGAGCAGCCCCCGAAGCCCCCCACCTGTACAAAATAAACGACTTCTACTATTTGATGATCGCCGAAGGTGGAACCGAGTATGGTCATATGGAGACCATTGCTCGGAGTACAGATCCATACGGACCATTTGATCCGTGTCCTCATAATCCGATTCTATCCAATCGAAGCATGAAATCCAGTATCCATGCAACCGGTCATGCAGACCTTGTCCAGATCCAGGATGGAAGCTGGTGGGCCGTATGTCTGGGCCTTCGTCCAGCAGGTTACCCCATGCGGCACCATCTGGGACGCGAAACCTTCCTGGCACCTGTCACTTGGACAGATGACGGTTGGCCAATGATCGGTGTGGACGGACATATTGAGCCGGAGATGTCCAAACCTTCGTTGCCTGAGCACCCTTGGACACCTCAGGCTATCCGGGATCATTTTGACGAACCAACATTGGACATGAACTGGATCTTCTTGCGAAACCCGGCTCCGGATAGTTGGACGCTCACAGAAAATCCCGGGCAACTCATCCTGCGGGGTAACCCGGTTTCACTTGATGATGGACAAAATCCAGCCTTTGTTGGACGTCGATTGAGCCATTTCTTATGCAATATGGCTACCGAGCTGCGTTATGAGCCAAATGCGAGCGGTGAAGAAGCCGGATTAACCTTATTTATGAATGATAAATATCATTACGATTTGGCTGTAACACAGATCGATGGGCAGAAGAAAATCGTATTGCGACGAACCGTCGGCTCTCTGCGAACCGAACAGGTGCTTGACTGTGACACGGGGCGGGTTGTATTACAAATCAAGGCTGACCGGAATAACTTCACGTTCCTCTACCAGCAAGGTTCGTCCGATGCCATCGAAGTGGGTTCAGGGGAAACACATCTGTTATCTACCGAAGTGGCAAGTGGTTTCACAGGTGTGATGATCGCCATGTACGCTTATGCTCCATCGGGGGAGTGTACGCCTGCAAGTTTCGATTTGTTTGACTATGAACCTCTGGAAGAATAATCGTTTTAACTCCTATACTCAATAATTAGAAAATATAATATATGATCAGCTCAAATATATCCCCTTAAAGTAGATACTCTTTGAAAAACCTTGTGTGGTAGCATAAGGAAATGAGTGAACTTTGAGGGGATTTTGCTATCTTTATATCTTTCTCGATAATTGCTCTGAAATTTATTAAAGTTCTCCATTGCTTTATTAGAGAAGTTCTCCTAGTATTTTTAGTAAGAACACCCCCAGCAGCTCTCATCTGGCAATACCTTCACTGCCCATATGAGAGCGCTATCGCTGCAGCACGAAAGAAAACGGGAGGTTGCAGATATGAAATGGAATCACTTCAAGTCCAAGCTTCTGCTTAAGTACACACTATCCTATATCTCCATTTTCCTTATCCCTCTTGTTATTTTAACCATCATTATTTATCACAACGCTGTGAACACGCTCCGTTCAGAGATTGAACAGACCAATGTCAATCAGCTCACTCAAGCCAAAACCGTCATCGATGATCGCATGAAGGAATTACAGGACATCGCTTTTCGCATCGCGTACGATGAGCAGTTAACGCGGTATTGGACCCACCATCCGTACTATAGCCGGGAATCAATCGGTGCATTGGTCAAATACAAAGCCACCAGTTCCATTATCGATGAGTTATTCCTGTTCTTCCGCGGAGATGATAACATCTATTCTTCTCAAGGTTCTGAGAATCTGGATGTATTCACTGGCCGCTACAAATTTACTACGTGGAACAAAACAGACATGATCCGGGATTTGAATAACGTGCAGTCCCCCACGATACGTCCAGCGGAGCAGGTCGTCCAAGGAACCAGAATACCCAATTCCATGCTGGCCTATCTTGTACCGATTGCACCTAACAATACACCCGCCCATGGAACCGTCATGTACCTGATTCACGAGTCCAATCTGACAGGCTTAATTGATTCCATCCTCAGTGACTATCACGGGATGACGTATATTTTCGATAATTACGGGCAAGTACTGGCGGCCAATTACAAGGGAGAAATCATATCCGAGCAAGAAGTTAACGCTCTGTTTACTCTTGAACCCGGGACGCATAGCATCTCCTTAAATCAAGAACCACATTCGGTTGTATCTGTTAAATCGGATGCGGGTTGGACTTATGTGACCGCTATGCCCAGCAACCAATTTTTCAGCCGAATCGTTCATATTCGCACCTTTGTTGTTCTCGTTTTCTCCTTCATGGTGGTGATGGGCACGTTCCTCGCCATTATGTTGGCCCGGAGACAGTATCATCCGATTTCAGACTTAATGGAGTTCATTCGGTTGAAGAATGATCCTGATCCATCTTCCACCACCAACGAGCTGGAATGGATCAAGAAAACACTGCATGATTATAGTCAGCGTGTAGATCTTCAGGAGCCCTATGCCCGCAATCACATTTTGCTCATGTTGCTGAAGCATGGTCACACCGGAGATTTCCCCTCTGAGTTTACGGATAAGCTTGGCATACGCTTTAACCGATCCCATTATTTTGTCATGATCATGGGCTGGGAAATGCATGCTTTTCCTAACGGTGATAACCCCGAGCAACCTACTGTCATGCAGCTGATGAACGATGTGGAGCTGCCGGAGTTGTCCGCTTATGCTTACGGCGTGGAGCAGCCACAGGCAAACCAATTGGCCCTTATCATAGGATTTGATGCCGAAATAGAGCATGAAGGTAGCCTAAATGCCCGTATGGAGCCTATTGTTGAAAAACTGCAATGGATGGTGACAGATCACACCAGGGTCGCGCCCGCAATCGGGATAGGCAATCAGTACACTTATCCGAAACAGCTGAATCAGTCCTACATCGAAGCCTCGACCGCTCTGGAAGCATCGATGCTGCATGGACAGGGAAGCAGTACATACTTTAACGACCTTTCCGGTTCCGGTGTACAGGATTCTTCCTTCTGGGTCCCCAAGGATGTATTGTTGAAGCTGGTTCAGAGCTTGAAACAAGGCAGCTATGATGTGGCGGTTCAGATGGTGTCAACTGCATTGAATACCCTGAAATCCGAAATACCATCTGTACCGCTGCTGCGTTGCATCTGCTTTGATATTCTGAATACAATGCTCAAAACCGCTTCGGAGCTTGGAATCCATCATGTGGTTGATCAACTTCCAAGGATCACTTCCTACGACTCGTTGGAGGACTTGGAGAAAAAACTGACAGGCCTTGCCGCCGAAATCTGCGCCCATGTCGAGGCGAAGAGTGAGACGGAAGAAAGCTCTCTTATGGATGAAATCGTTGCTTATATCGATGCCAATTTCTCTGATTATGATCTCAGTCTGGGTACGATTTCATCAAAGTTCACGATCTCTTCATCCTATTTCAGTCGTTCTTTCAAAGAAAAGATCGGCATGAACTTTACCCAATATATCTGGCAGAAACGGATGGATGAGGTCATTCGACTACTGCTGCATACTACCGATCCGTTAAAAGATATCATCACGCGTGTCGGTTACCTGGATACACCAAACTTCATCCGCAAATTCAAAAAAGAGACGGGTTATACCCCAGGGCAATACCGTAAAATGCACCGTCCCAACGGCTCCGCCGATTCCCCTGATGATGACGACGAGGAATGTATTGGATAAAGGGAGACATCGTCTAACATGTGCCTGATTCATTAGACCGAACTAACGCAAACAAGGGGCCGTCCTATACGTCATGCTCATAACGTATAGGACGGCCCCTTCGTATGTTTTTAGTCCGTAGACATAATCTGATTCGTCGCGGCCGGCGGCCTTATCCGATTTTCCCAACCGGAAGATCCTTCAGCCCTTGATGCACTGCACCCAGCAAACGGTGAGTAGGATCACAACCGTACTCCCAGAACATGATTCCGGCCAGACCTTGTTCCTTTACGTAATCACATTTGCAATGGATCGATTCTTCATCATCATAAGATATGAGGCTGGACCCATTAAACAGAAACGGTGCACAGGCTTCCTCATCCCAATAACGGATGTATCCATTCTTGTTGATGTACTTCGCTTCCAGCTCTGCAAATGACGGACCGTAGCCGCCTGTGCTACCAGCCATTTGATGGAGCCCGTGGTTTTGGTCAGGAACCTCATTCCAGATCCGGGAATAGAACGCAGCTCCGATCACAATTTTCTCCTTCGGGACACCAGCGCGAACAAACAGGTTCACGGAAGCATCCGTACTAATTCGAAACAGATCTCCTGTTGGCGTGTACAGATTCGTATGGTGTCCGGTCAGAACCTGAAAACCGCCACGCATATCATAGGTCATCAACTGAACATAGTCCAGGTACTGCTGCACCTCGGCCATCTCTGTACCATCAACGTAGTATTGATCAGCCCCTGCCGCAATGGTGAGCAGATAATGACGGCTATCCTCGGCTCCCTTGGCATCCAGTGACTCCCGAATTGTCTTGAGTAGCAAGGTGAAATTCCGTTTATCATCAGGACTGGATGCGATACCAGCTTCACCATAACAAGGATACTCCCAGTCCAGATCAATCCCGTCAAAAGGGTATTCCTCCAACACCCGGACTGCCGATGCGGCCATGGTGTCCCTCCCCACTTGAGTTGAGGCGGCCTCTGAGAAACCGCCAGCACTCCATCCGCCAACAGACAACAGCACTGTAAGATTCGGATGCTCCCGCTTGATGTTCCGGATCACATGGCCGTTTTTTAAATGCTCGGTGGTGATTGCATCATTTTTGACATGTCCGAAGGCTACGTTCAGATGTGTTAACTTCGACAGATCCTCATGTGCCATATCGGGGAGAACTGAATCAACAGCATAACCCGCAGCAATATATTTGGTCACTCTCTTCACTCCAATCCGTTCGATGATTGAGATATCGCAGCAGCTATCTGCAAGGCTTCCTTTCCCGTACCGATCTTGTAACCGGAAGCCGTATAACGGATTTGATGCTGAGTATCCAGTACAAATAGATGTGGATAACCCGCTTCGTGAGCTGCAGGCTTCGAATTGAAGCCGGACAAGGAAGCATAACTGGAATCTCGTACAAAAACCGTACGTACAGGCAGCTTTGGATAACCAGCAGGGTCAAAGGCAGCGTTCCATTCTGCATCTCCGATTATGAGTACGATTGGTATACCCAGCTTATCCAGCGGCTCTGCCAGCTCGCACAGTTCACGAATCAGATGTTTGGTCGGTTCCCGCTCCGGTTCAATCCAGGCAGCAATGGCACCCTCCGATCCCAGAAGTTCCTCCAGTTCTACCTCTGAGCCATCCAGACGGGTCAGAATACTTTCTGGTACCAGTTTACCCAGTACAGGAATATCAACCTCATTCTCGCGATAAGATAATACAACCTCAGTGGTATCTCCGGCGCTCACGGTAAAGTAAATAAAGCGTACTTTAGCCGTTCCATCTTTCAGCCTAACGCCTGTCGTTAAGCGATAAGCGCCTGCCTCAACCTCATATGGCTCACTATAGACATCCGTACTGCCATAAGGATAAATCAATGTCGTGTAGATGCCATCTTTCAGACGGGCAAACGAGAAGTTTTCGAAATAAGATGCTGCAGGTGTGTCCTGTGGAGCTTTTATATCCCAATGAAGTTGGAGCATTCCCCAGCTTCTGCTCTCCTGAGTTAGAGGTGAGGTGAGACTAAATACTGCATCCTCCCAGCCTCTGTCACTTAGATACTGTGGTTTCTGTGCGCTCGGATGTAATCGGGCCGGAATACCCAAACTGCGACATACAGCCACAAACAAAATATCCAGCGACTGAGAGTCTCCCTTCATTAGACTATACGTCCCTATTGGATTCCCTTTGCCTTTTAGATTGGGAAGATCTTCATAGTATTCATACTGCTGTTCCAGTATTTGGGCAATTAGCGAGGGATTCTCCCTGAAAGTTGCCGCTTCATCTGCCGAAAAGGCATTCTGGAATACACCCCGATAAGGGACCAGCATCTCATAGGAGATCCGCGGACACAGGATGTATCTCACGAACGTATCTTCCGCCCATGACCCTTGCTGCGAGAGCGCACCGATCAGATGATCGTCCAGCGTCTGACGAAAGGTATCCATTAAATCTTTTTCATTCATCGACTCCAACAACCGGAGCGGCCACTCACCATATGCATTGGAACGTTCCTCCAGAAAAGCTGCGATTTCGCGACTGTTCCCTCGTGCCTTCCGTAGAATGTCCCATACCCGTTCCGAAGGCAGTCCAGCCGAACGAGCCAAAGCAAACGCCTCTTCCTCACTCAGGAATGTACCCTCATATCCACTCCGAATCTTCGTGCCTTCCTCCAGGCGGCGGTTGTGATCCCGGATCTTCTCTTCCGGTAATGCAGTCACTACTTCTCCCTCCCCTTCCGGAGGGGGAACCATATCAAAATCCACGATCCCTGATGGCTGCTCTGACGAGTTCAACACTAGCTCAACATGATCGCTGTCCTGAGCCTTGTATAGGATTTCACTCCACTTGCCGCCGCTGACCGCACGAATCAAAAGTTCGCCATAGCCTGTCTTAAAAGCAGCTTCCCCTTGTGCGTCCGTCCTGATTTCGGCAATCGGATAGAATTCAGCGGTATTGTACAGCTCAAAACGGACACTCGCGCCGAGTACAGGCTCTCCCTGTTCATTTTTCACCTTCACATAAATGTTGCGTGTGGGCGCATAGTTCTCAAGCAAATTAATTTCCGTAAATCCCTTCTCGGAGAGCGTTATATCCTCCGGTCCGGGATAGTCGGCATAGATCCTCGTATTAATCAGCATGGCCCTGCGGGCTGGCGGACTGAACCACCCTTGGTTCAGACGGGCTTCAGGCTCGCATGCCCCGATGTAATACCATTGACCATCTGCCCAGGCTTCTACCCAAGCATGGTTACTGTCACAGTGAGCCCAGCGCGGTGTGTAGACCTGACGGGCGGGTATGCCAATGCTGCGAAGAGCGGCCACCGCCAGCGTGGATTCTTCGCCGCATCGACCACGAGCATTCCGGATCATCGTCAGCGGTGATATCGTACGCAGATCGCTGCCAATATAGGTCGCTTTCTCATGACACCAGTAATTGGTCTCTAGAATGGCATCCGCCATGGATAACTTCGCTGTCCGCTCGGCTAATTCGTCATATATCAAACCGCGGAAATCTTCAATATTCTCCGTATTTATGCGATAAGGCAGTACAAAATGAAGGAACAAATGATCAGGAACGCGTTCTCCCCAAGGCACACGTTTGCGGGTGTCCAAAGCCTGGCGCACATGGCTCAAGAACAAGGCCCCGTTATAATCAGCCATGTCGTTTACCGGCATATAGGCATAGACATACTTCAGTGCCCATGTCTCTTCTTGCGTTAGCTCCTGCTGAAAAACATGAAACAATTCCGATTTGCGGGCCTCTGCAAAACGTACCTTCTCCTGGAACTTCTGCTCAATCCTCTCCAATGACTGTGCATCAAGGGAAAACACCAAGGTTTGGCTGGTCATTGCGTTCTCACTCCTTCCACAGCTTTCCGTCTTCCCGAATACAGATCAAGGCCGTGCCATCCGCGGAAGGCGCAGTAATCTGGAACAGGCTGCGAGTCGTTTCAATAACAGGCTCACAGCTCCACGATTCCTCACCCATAAGCAGCTTCACATCCTGTGTAAATTCACCATGGGTTTCATAATAATTGCGTTCACGGTAATAGAGCTTACGAAGCTCCCATTTGATTCGTTCGTCTTCCGTCAACTCAAACGAATGATCCGTTCCGTCATCCGAGAATACAACATAACCCCACAACTCCGGGTAATGCATATTGATGATGCCCATAGGTGACCACACCCAGTTGTCCTCCGGATAAGGTTTACCCGTATCTGGATTCAACACCTTGCGGTACTCACCGTCCTGTACCTCGGTTTGCCACTCCACACGCGAGAAGTTGACACGCCAGAACTCACCCGGCGCAGGTGGACGGTTTCCTTCGGCACATTCCTTTAGACTGGCCCAGGGAATCGCAACTTCCACGCTCCATTTCCGGTTCTCTGCATCAGGTCTGTTCAGTTCCCCATCGATATATACGGCCGTCTTGAGACCGCTGATATCCCAACCGTTAACCGGAGGCCCACCATCCCGATAAGGCTTCACTAATAACAGGTCCCATACCGTATTGAGCGCATTGATCTCGAACTCATAATATTGATGGGAATCCCCGTCGGGATCGATAAAAATTTCGAAGTCATTGTCATAAAAAATAACGGAATCACGTTCAGTCAGGGTAGCCCAGATCTGATCTTCAATCAGCTCGGCAGCAAAATAGAAATAGTCGTCATCCCACAGCATTTTTACCCGTGTCTGTTTCTCTGGCTTCGGACGAAGATCCCCTTCGATATCAACGAAATCATCCGTCCAATGAGCCGCATTCCAAAATGCCTTATCCACACGACCGTCTAACACCAACGGTTCCTGCGCACGCTTGCATATATAATGTTTGGGAGCATACTCAATCCTGGGTTCTGGCACTCCACTTCTGTTCATGTCACTCTCTCCAATTCGTAAGGGAGGGCATGCATCTACCAGCACATGCCCTCCCCGTAATGGTTAGTTATGGGTGACAACGGCTCCAGAGCCGCCGTACATTTCCAGCTCCTCATCAAATTCGAGCTTAAGAACGGTCACCTGTTCATGCGTGTCCTCCGGGGTCATCTTGATCCACGTTGTCCCCGGGATATTGAACCAAGGCACGCCCCCATGAATCTCATGATTCAGCTCTTTGCCCGAATGCAGCACGGTAATTTTCTTGATCGGATTGCAGAGACCCTTGATGCACACATTCTCTTTTGGATCGTCATACACAAACAGGTACAGCGTCTTTCGATCCTCGGATACGGTGCTTCCCCCCAGATAATAGCGGGGCATAATGCCTTCGCCCGTACCAAAGACGGCCTCTTCATGGGTTCGGATACATGCTCCCAGCCCAAGCAGAATGTCCTCCTGCCTCTGATCGATGGTGCCATCTTCACGCGGACCGATATCCAGCAACATATTACCGCCCATCGAAATGCAGTCACAGAACATTCGAATGATCTGATTTAACGATTTGTATTTATGATCGGTTGGCACATAACCCCATGATGTGTTGATCGTGGTGCAGAATTCCCAGGGTCCCTCCGGTCTTGTGATCGGAATGCCTTGCTCAGGCGTTTTGTAATCCCCATAACCCTGCAGACGGGAGTTAATGATAATATCCGGATTGAAAGATTGCAGGTAATGCTTGAACTCCGGCAGATTCCACTGCTGGGCGCTCCGTTCCCAGTCCCCATCAAACCACAGCAGATCCACCTTTCCGTAATTTGTTAAAATCTCTCCCAGTTGGTGGTTATTGAATTGCAGGAACTTCTGCCACTTTACCTGATCCTGAACGCCGTCCACAGGACTTGAATGCCGGTTGACTCTGCTGAGATCCTCGGGTACTTTTCCACCTTCATACACGCTAGGATAATCCGGGTGTGACCAATCAATCAGCGAGTAATACATCCCCAGATGAATGCCCTTTTCCCGAATCGCTTCCGCATATTCCTTCACAATGTCACGATTCGCTGGTGTCTGTTTGACAACATTGAGATCGCTATATTGCGTATCCCATAGAGCAACGCCATCATGATGCTTCGTTGTTAATACGGCATAACGGGCACCAGACTTCTCAATCAAGTCCGCCCACTTCTCCGCATTAAATTCCGATGCCGTAAAACCATCCAACTGTTTCATATATTCTTCATAGGATATCCTGCCATTATAGAAGGACCAGGATTCCGCAACCCCGTCCACCGCATAGATGCCATAGTGGATGAATATCCCCAGTTTGGCTTCTTCAAACCATTTCTGCATAGCTGTCCACACCTCTTTCGAGAGTCCTTATCTGTGAAAAATCTTTAGGTCATTCTCCAGTATTCCAGCGGTCATATGCCCCCTGATACAGTTCGATGATACGGTCACTGCCCATTTTCTTCATCTGTGCAATGTACTTATCCCAGTTCTCAAGTGGTTCCTGGCCGGTCACAAACTTCGCTTCCATCTGTTTGACGTACGTATCCAGGTCAGACAATAGAGCGGTTGCTTCGCTTTGCTCTTCATTCGTCAGATAAACGTTAGGAAATGGTGCTTTTCCGATAGGGACCAACTTCTCTTGATTTTGCTGGTCAATCCACTCATCAAATTCGGTGCGAAGACCCTTCGCTACATCCGGATCATTAATACCCGGTGTCAAGATACCAAAGTTCGGCGTGATTTTACCCCGGTATTCCTCACGATCACCGCCGCCAGGAACGGGGAGCCACTCTTTCACGTGATTTTCCTTGTCTTTGAATTTCCACAGCACACCTTCCGGACCTTGATTGAACAGGGTCGCACCTTCATAGCTGTATAAATAATCAATCCATCGCATCGTCGCCTCGGGTGACGGGTTGCTGCTTGTAATAGCAAAGGTACCGCGAGCCGACATGCCCGGATGCTTGCCGTACACCGGAGAGTCTGCAATCTCGCTTTTTACTGGCGTCATCAGCGGATGATCCGTGCTAGGTTCACCACCAAGCGTGAAGTATGGATGGTAATCGTTGAACAGTGCAAGTTTGTTGCTCTCACCTTTAGCTTTTTTCTGATCACCTGTTTGAGAGAAGGTCTCATGATCCAGCAAGTCTTCCTTCCACAAGCGGTTCATGAATGTCAGATAACCTTTGTAACCTTCTTCTTGATAAGGATAGTGAACTTTTCCGTCCTTATCGGAATAGATGCCTTCGTTGTACATTCCCCAGAAGCCGAAGAAAAACATGCGAAGATCATCCAGTTTTACAGAAGTAAGCGGTATTTCATCTTGCTGGCCATTGCCATTAGGGTCTTCTTCTTTTACACGCTTAAGATACGTATACAATTCTTCAGTAGTTTTGGGCTCTTCTACGTTAAGTGCCTTCAAGAATTCCCCGTTGTACCACATTGGGCCTCTATACCACACGGCCGCTTTATCAATGAATGGGAGTGCATACATATGCCCGTCAGGCGTTGTAAATGATTTACGAACATCCGGGTTCTCATCGAGAATCTTTTTGATATTTGGGGCGTAACCTTCGTCAATGTATTTTTCCAACGGAATCAGAATGCCCTGGCTACCATAAGTCACCTGCTCAGCTGGCTTGAGGTCCGCAGCATAGAACATATCTGGCAAGTCCCCGCTCGCGAAAACCAGATTTTTCTTCGTTTCAAAGCTGTCGATTGGTGAGAGCTGGTACTCCAGCTTGATGCCCGACAGTTTCTCCATTTCTTGCAGCACAGGCATCGTGCTCCAGTCAGCCACACCCGCATCCTGAGACATAACCTTTAACGTTAGCGTTTCGTCTACAATCGGGAAGCCTTCTTTTTTGACCCCTTCAACATTAGAGGTTGTGCTTCCGTCTTCATTGGTTGAACCACAAGCTGCAAGCAATGTTGCTAATAAGGTGAGACAGAGTGTAATGGATGAAGCCTTGCGAAGCTTTTTCATGACAACAACTCCCCTTGTTTAATGTGGTATATGGATTAAGATCATCCCTTAACGGAACCGATCATAACACCCTGCACAAAGTAACGCTGTAGGAACGGATAGACTGCAATAACCGGAAGGGTGGCAACAATAATGACGGCATATTTAACCAGCGCAGCGATCTCCGCTTTGGTATTCATCGCCGTTGCTGAAGACGTATCGATAGCGCCTCCCCCTTGAGCCGCCATTTCCTGAAGCACCAGAATCTGGCGCAGAAAGAGCTGCAGCGGGTACTTGGAGGAATCATTCAGATAGATCATGGCACTGAAGTAGCTGTTCCAGTGTCCAACTCCGTAGAAGAGTGCCATCACTGCAATGATTGGCATAGAAAGCGGAAGCACGATTTTGATGAACAACCGCGTGTTGGTACACCCATCAATATGCGCCGCTTCCTGCAGCTCCTTGGGAATGGTCGATTGGAAGAACGTCCGGCAAACGATAATATTCCAGATGGATGCAGCTCCTGGCAGTATAAGTGCCCACATGCTGTTCACCATACCAAGATCCTTAACCAGCAGGTAACTTGGGACAAGCCCTCCGCCGAAGAACATCGTTACCATAAACATCGCCATGAAGAATCCGCGTCCCACAAAGTCCGAGCGGCTGAGCGCATAGGCTGCGGGTAGTGTAACAATCAGGTTAACGATGGTGCCTACAACGGTATAGATAATCGTATTTTTGTACCCAATCCAGATGTTGGTGTTCTCAAATACCCGGGCGTAACCTTCAAACGTAATCCCTTTTGGAAGTAGCCACATCTCACCGGAGGCTACATATTTGGGATCACTGATTGAAGCACTGATGATGTATAACAGCGGATACAGCACAATGACGAGCGCTACCGTCAGATAGATGTAATTGCACAATAAGAACAATTTATCACTTCTGCTTTCTTTCACAGCGGATGACATGTGTATTCCCTCCTTTTACCACAGGCTGTTTTCACTGGTGCGGCGTGCAATCTGATTCACGGTAATAAGCAGAATCGCATTCACTACGGAGTTGAACAATCCCACCGCCGTAGAGAAACTGTACTGCGCATCGACCAGACCGGACCGATAGACAAATGTTGAGATGACATCGGACGAGCCCATGTTCAGCGGATTTTGCAGCAGCAGGATTTTCTCGAATCCGACGCCCAGAATACTGCCCATATTCAGAATTAACAAGATGGTGATCGTAGGGATGATCGCTGGAATGTTAATATGCAAAATCCGTTTAAACCGGCTCGCACCATCTACCACAGCCGCTTCATGCAGTTGCGGGTCCACACCCGATAGAGCGGCAAGGTATATAATGGTGCCCCAGCCTGCACTTTGCCAGACTCCCGACAGAACATACACTGTCTTGAACCACGCAGGGTCCGTCAGGAATTGAGGTGACTGAAATCCAAGGGCCTGTACCAAATTGACAATCATGCCTGACGATGGTGATAAAAAGGTAATGATCATCCCCGACATGACAACGACCGAAATAAAATGCGGTGCATACGTGACGGTCTGTACGGTACGTTTGAAAAAGGAGTCCTTTACTTCATTGAACGCTAACGCAAGAATGATTGGCAGCGGAAAACCTATGGCCAACTCATACAAGCTGATGCTAAGAGTATTCCATAGTAAATCCCAGAAATAATACGAATTGAAGAAACGGATGAAATGATCGAATCCGACCCATGGGCTTCCTGTGACACCAAGCGTTGGAATAAAGTTTTTGAATGCAATTTGTATGCCGTACATCGGACCATAATGGAATATCAGAAAGTATAGAAAGGCTGGCGCGATAAACAGATACAACTCCCAGTTCCGAATCGTCCTTCTCCATAATTTATTTTTCTTGCTGTTCGGAATCGTGTTTACCGCTAAGTTTTGCGTCGAGGGAGACTCCCCATTTAGCTGCATCAGTTGTTTCCTCCTTTTATAATGAAAATCCGGCCGTTTGTGAGGAAGAGCCCAGCACACCTGTTTAAATATAAGGAAGGATTTCCGAACCGTTTCCATGACGAGCAACTCTGTTCCCCTTCCTATTTGGTAACGCTTACATACTGAGTTTATGGATCATTCTCTAATTCGTAAATATGCCATTTCTATCTTCACTCTTAAAATCACGGAATATACTGTTATAACGGGGGTTTACACTTTTGTTATCAGCTTGTCATTGTCATTTTTGGGAAGTAAAACATGTAGAATTTGACCCTTATCCCTCCTTTAGATGTCATTTGGAGTTGTGTCCTACGAACTTGGAAAGATGTTGGATCTAAACGGAGGTTAGAAAACAGGCCTCAAAGTCAAAACCCACATACTTACCTGACCAGGGTGTTCATGTCTAAACGCATCATACTGCAGGGAAAGCCACTTAAATGTTAAATCGAAGTGTAATATTATCTTCCATATACCTATCGCATATTACATGCCTGTAATTGGCTTGCCCTTATTCTATAATTCTCCTCCCTCTTTCGTATATATGTTGTTTTTATCTTTGCCTATAGGATACATAAATGCCTGTAAACACTGGGAATATCGAGTCGTATATGTAGATTTTGCACAAGGCTTGTAAACTGGGTCCGGTGAGTTATTTGGAAAAAGACCATAATGTAAGCCGCTACGATAACACAATTTAGCTATATAACCTTAACAAATACCCATTATATATTTCATAGATTATATATTTATGTTAATAAACATAACATAAATGATTTATAAAACTTCATAAAGTGTAATTTAAATTATCATACAAAGGAAAAGTTGTCATGTAACCCGACTGAGATGAATTCACTTCAACTCAAATGAAAAACCCACCTTCCATACATATATGGAAGGTGGGTTTGAGGATACATATCCGTTTAATCAGCGTTTAGTTTGTATGGTTTGCAGTGAATTTACTTACCAGAAGGTTGAGCTTCTGCCGTATATCCCGTTGGGATATCCGTTTCTGCGGTCACATTTGTGATAACCATCGGATACATCATGTCTGGATCAGGTTGAATAATGGAGTAGAGCACGATAGCGCGTCCATCCTTCTCCAATTTCACATCATCAATCTTCAATCCATAACCAGGGTGTGGCATTTCAGCACTGAGTTTAACTTTGGTTGTTTTGTCATCAACCTTCGTCGTTGTTACTTCAGGTACAATCGCTTGTTGGCCTTCACCTGGATTAGTTGGAGCTGGCTCTGCCGAGCCGCCATTGCCGTGTTTATCCACAAATTCAAGTGCATTGAAGATCATGCTTGCAGCCTCCATACGGGTAAGCGACTGATCTGGACGGAAGTTACCGTCCTTATCCAGTTCAATGATGTTCATGTTCAGCAGGTTCTGGACTGCAGATATGGCGTCCTTACCGATTTTATTTTCGTCCTTAACAAGATTATACTTCATGATGACCGGATAATTCCCGGTTGTGTTAATCCCTTCATGTAGCAAAATGACAAACAGTTCACGCGTCATCTTGCCCTGCGGGTTCACTTCAACCGGAATGGACAGTCCATTCTGAGTAGCGGCTTGAACAGCGTCAGCATACCAAGTGTCCGGACTGATTTTATTCTGAGCGGATGCTTCCGCAAATTCATTTTTCAGACCAAATGCATTTACAATCAGTTGAACACCCTGTGGCTCGGACAATGCAAGATCTGGACGGAACAGATCCGCTGTTACTCCGTTAACAATGCCTTTTGATTTCAATGAATCTACAACCGACTTCTGCCCTTCATCCTTCACATCTGTGAAAGCAAATACCGATGCACCTCCTGCTGTCAAAGAAACGCAGAGCGCAAGTGTTGCAGCCAATCCTTTTTTATGTTTCATTTCCTGGCACCTCCATATGTTTAGTAAAGCCTATTTGTTACCTCTTCATTCCTACAGACGGGGTATCCCTAGAAAATGTTTCAGTAATTTCGACATCTGGTGAATACAACACGAGAACACGGCATACAACTCTTCTCCGCTGTCACTAATCGGGGCCACCTACTATTGCTAACTTGCTTCGTTGACATCCCATCGGATTAGCGCAAAAATAAGAATAGAGAAATCCATCGGATGACGGATAAACAACGAACTGGATCGCATACAGTAAGAGGGCACGACGCGCTAATAACAGGTGTCGGCCCTTTTCTTGACTCCACCTGCCTGAACTGACTTCACCTATAACAAAAGGAGAACAACGCTTATGTCCAAGAAAGGATTACTTCGCGGTTATGTTGTGTCGAACTGGCCTGTTTATCTGGTTGCTGTTCTTCTGATCATCGCCTCCAATGTCGGGCAAGCATCCCTGCCCCGCATACTCGGCAGCTTCACGGATCAGTTGATGCAGAACTCTCTTCAGATGCAGACGGTCGTAAGGTACAGCCTGTCCCTTCTGGCTATTGCCATCGGGTATAATCTGCTGTTCGGTACCGGGCAATTCATGATTATGAAGCTGGGTCGACGCTTCGAATTCATGACACGTGAGCGTATATTCAGTAAGTTTTCCGAACTTAGTGAGCACTATTTCTCCAAACAGGGAAACGGAAAGCTGCTCAGTTATGTCATGAATGACGTGACTTCCGTCCGTGAAGCGATATCCAATGGCGTAACACTTATGACCAATGCTACTTTCCTGCTGTTATCCTGCATAGTCATGATGCTGCTTAGCGGGATTCCACTGACGCTCATTCTGATCAGTGTTGTGCCCTTGTTGGCGATTCCATTTCTGGTCGTGTTTTTCGGTCCGCGAATTCGCAAGCGCTCTCGTGACGTACAAGAGGCCCTTGCGACCATGACGGAGTCCGCAGAAGAACAACTGGGTGGTATTCGCGTAACCAAGACATTTGCCATCGAAGACAGTGCCCGTGAACGTTTTGGAACCACCGTCGATGCGATCAAAAGCAAACAGCTGCGGCTTGTCCGCCTGTCTTCCCTGTTTCAGGCTTTGCTCCCGCTGCTGGGAGCGATCTCATTGGTTGTTTCCCTTCTTGTCGGAGGTATTATGACCATGCAGAATTCTATTACACTCGGGAGTTTTGTCGCCTTAACCTTATATCTGCGCATTATTATGGGACCGCTTCAACAGATCGGCAATGTTATTAATACCGTTCAGCGCTCAGGCGCATCACTGGAGCGGGTAAATGACCTGCTCAGCGAAGTAGCGGATGTACGTGAACTCCCTGAAGCCACAGCGCTCCAAACCGTACAAGATATCACCATGGAGAATCTAACCTTCTCCTATCCAGGCAGTTCATCTCCTGCTCTCAAAAACATTCAACTCCATATCCGTGCCGGGCGAACGGTCGGTATTGTAGGCAAGACCGGCTCAGGTAAAAGTACCCTCGTTAAGCTATTGCTGCGTACATATGAACCACCTGAAGGAACAATTCGCATCAATGGTACCGATATTCGGCAGCTGTCGCTGGAAAGTCTAAGAACGCGCATCGCCTATGTCCCTCAGGATGGATTCCTGTTTAGTACCACCATCCGGGATAACATCGCATTCAGCGACCGGGAAGTATCGCTGGATACGGTGGAACATAGTGCACGGCAAGCCATGATCTATGACAATATTGTCCGTTTTCCTGATCGCTTCGATACACTGCTTGGCGAACGTGGACTCACCTTGTCTGGTGGACAACGTCAGCGAACCAGCCTTGCAAGAGGACTGATCAAACAAGCACAGTTACTTATTCTGGATGACAGTATGAGCGCGGTTGATGCCGTCACGGAGAGTGGTATTCTGCGCAGTTTGCGCGAGATCGGCAAGGGCAAGACTACATTAATCATCTCTCACCGCATCAGCGCAGTCCGTCATGCGGACGATATTATCGTTCTGGATGAAGGGCGAGTTGCTGAACAGGGAACACATGCTCAGCTGATGGCTGCCAAGGGATTATATGCGGCCACCTACCGTTTGCAGGAGGAGGGATTACATCATGTCTAAAGCTAACGCTGAACTTCACCCAGATGCAGAGGCCGATCAGAGTAAACGAACTTCGTTTAAGGCCATGATGGCATACGCCAAACCGCATAAATGGGCTTTTGCCGGTATCTTCTTCTGTTCACTGCTTGGCATATCGGCAGATTTGTTACAACCCTATCTGGTGAAGATCGCCATCGATGATCATCTGGCCGTGGGCCAGACCAGTGTGGGCTTTCTCGTTCAGCTCGCAGCCATCTTTCTTGGGCTGGCTGTCATCAGTTTTATTTTTACCTATATCCAGAATAATCTGTTGCAGCACGTAGGACAGAACATTGTATCCCGGATCAGAAAGGACCTGTTCAAGCATATCTCCAAAATGTCCATGTCCTTCTTTGACCGTTTTCATATCGGCAGTCTGGTTACAAACGTATCCAGTGATACGGAGACCATCAGCAGCTTTTTCACTCAAGTACTGCTCAGTCTGATTCGGGATGGTATGATGCTGGTGCTCATTATCGTCTTTATGTTCCAACTTGATCCTGTGCTGGCGACATACTCCCTGATCGTTCTGCCTGTCATTGCGGTGGTGGCTGTATTATTCCGTAGTCGACTGCGGAAAGCTTATCAAAATGCGCGTACCCGGCTTTCCCGTTTGATCGCATTTACAGCAGAGAACCTGTCCGGCATGTTCCTGATTCAGGCTTTTCACCAGGAAGAAGAACAGAAGAAACGTTTCTCGGAACAGAACGCACTTCATCTGAAAGCCAACATTGCGCAAGCCCGCTCCAATGTCATCTTCAACCGAACGTTTGATATCCTTGGCAATGCGGCACTGGTCATGATGGTCTGGCTTGGAGGTCGCGCCGTACTGGGTGAGTCCCTGCAAGTCGGGGTATTGTATGCATTTATCAGCTATATCCGTCAGTTCTTTCAACCGATTAACCAGATTACGATGCAATGGAATACATTCCAGTCCACGACCGTTTCGATGGATCGCATCTGGAACATTCTGAATACACGGCCTGAAGTTGCTGATCCCAAACCCGGGATGGCCTCCTCGCTTGAACCACAAAATGTGATGGGCCAGATTGATTTTAATGATGTGTCGTTTGGTTATCTGGCTGACCGGCCCTTGATTCAGCAGATGAACCTGCACCTCTATCCGGGTGAAATGGTAGGTATTGTGGGCACAACAGGCGCTGGCAAAAGCACCCTGATCTCCCTGCTCAATCGCTTCTATGATGTAGACAAGGGCAGTATCGAGATTGATGGTACCGATATCCGGCATCTGCCGCAGGCTAAGCTTCATCGGATCGTCGGTCTGATTCAACAGGAACCCTTCCTGTTCTCCGGTTCCATTATTGATAATGTGAGGATGTTTCGTGAGGATATTACGCGAGAGCAGGCAATTGAGGCCTGCCGATTTGTCGGAGCACATGCGATGATTTCACGTTTGCCTCAAGGATATGATACGCATCTATCCGAACGCGGAAGCGGACTGTCCGCCGGGGAGCGGCAGTTGATCTCATTTGCCCGGATTGTGGTATTTCAGCCCCGAGTGCTCATCCTGGATGAGGCAACCGCCAATCTGGACTCACACACCGAACAGCTTGTGCAGCAGGCGCTGGAATCGGTATCCCAGGGACGCACCACCATTGTCATTGCTCATCGTCTGTCCACTGTGATGCATGCTGATCGAATTCTGGTGATGGAGAATGGTGAGATTGTGGAGGAAGGACCGCACCAGGAACTAATCGCAGCCAAAGGTGTATATGCAGACTTGTACACCCATGCGCGTGATGCAGGTAAAAATTCAGCTATATCAGGGTAATGAACCTGAGTTATAGTAGATAGAGAACGTTGAACATGCCGCTCTGCTTATGCAGGCGGCACGTTTGGCATATCGATCAGCATAGTTAATTAGGAGGAACATCTATGCAACAACCCGAAACACCCAAGCGTGACCATCAGCAGATTCGTTACCAACGCAGCACAGCTCTATGGAAAGGAAGTTTATGCTTCCTGTTCCTTCTCTTGTGCGTGAGCTTATTATGGATCATCGTGGACGGACAAGCCGAAAGACTGGAGACGATATACTATTCCATTGCAGCCGTGCTGGGTATGTGGTTGATCGGTCCATTGTTCTTCATGTTCCTGTCTCGACTAACCAGAACTCCCACTGTTTTGTTGTCTTGGGATGATGATGCGTTGAGCACGGGCAAACGGAAGATTCCTTGGAGCCAGATTCGCAAAGTTGAACTCGCCTCACCCGCCCGTAGTAAGTGGCTACTATCCACCTCACCCATGTTCGTCCTGTACCTGAAGGACGGCACGCGATCTCACGTTCAGACCGATCACCTGCTCAGCAAAAAAGAGCTGAATCAGGCAGTGACTTTGCTTCAGCAGGCTTTACAGGAACAGCAGCAGGATCGTTGAGCATCGGGATGGATGAGGACAAGCTTCCCACACATCACTGTGATTTCTCTACACCTATGGACAGGCTAACTTTGTAATTGCCGTAAGGAAGTAATGCTTCCAGCAGTTGACCAAGCTGCTCTGTGGTGCCGGTCTGCGCTCTCATCAGATAACAGCCTTCCCCGCTCACACGGTGGACTTCAACGATGTCCTCACGTTCGGCAATAAATGCACGAAAGGCGGTATGTCTGTCGCCGGAGTTCAGAAAAACCGTGACAAAAGCCTGTAGGCCGAGGCCTATACGTTCGGGGTTCCATTTTACCGTGTACCCTTCGATTACACCCAGATCTTGCAACTTACGCACCCTTGCACCAACAGCCTGCCCTGTAAGATGCACCTCTTCACCAATTTCTTTATGAGAACGCTTGGCATCCCGGATCAGGATCTGCAGAATGCGTATATCTGTGTGATCTATCGTTTCATTCATTAGCTTCAGCAATCCTTTCACCGTGAAATTAGTGTGGCCTAATTCCATTCATCATGTTATGTACGCCGTTAAACGGGTTGTATACCATAAGGGTAATACTATTAAACAACCTGAAGGAGTGCAAATATAATGAAAATTCAATTGATTCGCCATGCTACACTCTGGCTGAAATTCGGAGGGCTGAATATCCTCGTTGATCCGATGTTGATGGACGCTGAAGTCATGCCTGCATTTCCAAACACACCGAATGAGCTGCGTAACCCGAGAGTCGGTCTGCCTGAAATCGAAACGGATTATCTGAATCCGGATCTGTTGATTGTCACACACACCCATCTGGACCACTGGGATGAAGCAGCAGCGAAGCAATTTCGCAAGGACATCCCGCTGATCTGCCAACCTGGGGACGAGAACGTATTTCTGGAGGCTGGATTCACGGATGTAACCGCTATAGATGAAAAACATGAGCATCATTCTGTCCGATTCGCACGTACTTCCGGGCGTCATGGTACGGGTGAAATCGGCGAACGTATGGGCAAGGTGTCCGGTTTTGTACTCGAAGCAAATGGAGAACCTGTCACGTACATTGCCGGGGATACCATCTGGTGTGAAGAACCCGCCGAGGCTATTCGCCAATATAGCCCTGAAGTCATTGTCCTAAACGCCGGAGGAGCTCGCTTCGTAGAGGGTGATCCCATTACAATGGACGGGCCAGACGTTGCAGCCGTGAAGCGCCATGCACCATCTGCTCATGTCATCGCTGTGCACATGGATGCAATTAACCATTGTGTGGTGTCTCGCACGGACCTTGCGACTTATCTGGCATCCGAGCAGTTGGATGGTCAGGTGCTCATTCCACGTGACGGCGAAAGTTTTGAGTTTAAAGCGTAAGTGAGACCGTAGCACGTGACGAAAAAAGCTGGATGCGATGAACTCGCACCCAGCTTTTTTGATTGAA
Organism: Paenibacillus sp. SRL342; assembly: GCF_984798905.1. Lineage (NCBI taxonomy): Bacteria > Bacillati > Bacillota > Bacilli > Caryophanales > Paenibacillaceae > Paenibacillus > Paenibacillus sp. SRL342. The sequence continues at coordinate 1,363,381 of NZ_OZ481790.1, read as the reverse complement.
GGAACACGCTGAACCGCTGGCTTCCTTCTCGAGCATCATGTCTGCCATTGCGCTCTCACGTGTCCCGTGCCTTTATGCTATCCCTTACTGGACTTTCAAACGGATTACGTTCCATGATGCTTTTGCCAAGCTCGCCGTAATCAGGGTCTCGGATACAACTGCACCCCCGCGATTATGAGGAGCAACGCGGTTTGGTTGTGCTGCCGTATTAGATGCTTTGAGATCATCACTTTCCAGCACGATATGCTCGATCACGGTACACTTCCCGAAGCTGCGCAGGTCCACCTCGAGCGGAAGGGATTCTTCCAGATGGCGGTTGACTGCAAATACAGTCACTTCACCCTGCTCTTCGTTATGCACTGCAATAGCTTCCAGATAAGGTACATCTGTGATTTGTTTTGTATCGTATTTTGGAGACTGGATCAATGGCACCAATGCTGTTCCACGTCCGAAGAGGGACGTATGCATGAATGGATAGAAGATTGTCTGTCTCCATGAACCACCACCCGTATCTGTCATGATCGGCGCAATCACGTTAACGAGTTGTGCCAGACAGGCCATTTTAACCCGATCCGCATGTTTGAGCATACTGATCAACATACAACCAACAAGCAGTGCATCCTCATGATTGTAGATATCCTCAAGCTGTGGCGGAGCAATCTGCCATGGGTCCATCTTCGAATCATTTTCATTGGAGTGATACCATACATTCCACTCGTCAAAGGACAGATACATCGTCTTTTTGCTGCGCTTCTTCGCTTTGATATAATCACAAGTTGCCTTCACGGTATCGATAAAACGATCCATTTCAAGCGAGCGTGCCAGGAACGTTGGCGTATCTTGCTCTTGATTGCCGTAGTATTGATGCAATGACAGATACTCCACGTGATCATACGTATGATCCAGCACCGTTGCTTCCCATTCCGGGAAGGATGGCATATTCAGGTTTGAACTTCCACAGGCTACCAGTTCAATCGTCGGATCTGTCCACTTCATGACTTTTGCCGCTTCCACAGCTAACCGTCCATACTCTTCTGCCGTTTTGTGACCAATCTGCCAAGGGCCATCCATCTCGTTGCCCAGACACCATGTTTTGATCGCATGAGGCTCTTTATAACCATGCTTGATGCGAAGATCACTATAATACGAACCTTCCGGATGGTTGCTGTATTCCACAATATTACGAGCTGCATCCGTACCCCGTGTTCCCAGATTGACCGCCATCATCACTTCGGAATTGGCCTGTTTCGCCCAATCCACGAATTCGTTGAAGCCAAATTCATTGGTTTCAATCGTTCTCCAAGCCAGTTCAAGTCTGCGTTTGCGCTCAGACACAGGTCCTACTGTATCTTCCCAATTGTAACCGGATACAAAGTTACCCCCAGGATAACGTACAATCGGTACATTCAACTCCTTGACCATCTCCAGCACATCCGTGCGAAAACCCTGTTCGTTCGCAGATGGGTGTCCCGGCTCATATATTCCACCATACACGGCACGTCCCAGATGCTCAATAAATGATCCGTACAAGCGCTTATCAATTACGCCAATTGTAAAATCCTTGTCTACCGTCATTTTTGCTTTTTCCATAATGAATTTCAACTCCCTAAGATTAATATAAAAATTAATTGATATTCTATGGATCAACGTTCATATTTATATTAAAATCGATTATAGCCTTAATTTCAACCTGAATTTTGCAAAATGTTATTCTTTCCACTGAATTTATGTTTAACTTAATTCTATACAGATATATTGGAGGAACAATTGTGATCAGAGCAAATACCGATGCCGAATGGCTACCCCTATATGAAGCACTTGCCAGTGAAGTCCGTTTACAGATCATCCGCCTTGTTGCAGAGACACCCATGAATGTGAAGGACCTCGCTGCTTCACTGGGTTTGAGTAGTGCCATCGTGACCATGCATGTCCGCAAACTTCAGGATGTGGGCATTATTCAGTCCAAAATGATACGTAAAGACGGCGGCACACATAAAATGAACAGCCTTGCTGTAGACTGGATTGGCATCTCCATGCCGCAGGAAAGTGGCACAGCCCGCAAGCTGCACGAAGTTTCTGTACCTGTGGGACACTACACACACTTTGATGTCTATCCGACATGTGGTCTGGCTACGTCCAATCATGTTATCGGACAGTATGATGATCCTCGTTATTTTCTCGACCCTGAGCGGATGCATGCTCATATTCTGTGGTTTGGCCGTGGATTTGTGGAGTACAAAATCCCAAACTATATCTTATCCGGACAGCAGATCAATGCCATTGAATTATCTCTGGAGATTGGATCAGAAGCCCCTTCGGTGAATCCGAATTGGCCCTCGGATATTACATTTATGCTTAATGGCATTCGATTGGGGGAATGGACAAGCCCTGGAGATTCAGGCAACGGACGCGGCATGTTCACCCCGGAATGGTGGAGTGACAGTATCAATCAATATGGCATGCTCAAGGTGCTGCGAATTACGAATGAAGGTACGTTTATCGATGGACAACATCTATCCGACATTACACTCGCAGATATCCCGGTCGAACGCAACCAATGGACTCTTCGTCTTTCGGTGGAGGAAGATGCTCAGCATGTAGGCGGGCTTACCTTATATGGCGAGGGATTTGGCAACTACAATCAGGATATCCTGTTCCGACTGTACTATCACGATTGAGTTCTTCAAAATAATAAACAACACCAAAACACCTCCCAGTCGCCTGTCAAAGGCAGAATGGGAGGTGTTTTGTATGCATATGAACATGCGTGGATTATTTAAGAAGGTTCTTGTTCTAACCTACAGCGCACTGCCACCAAACAGGAAGCGATACTCCCAGTGTTTGCCGGAGATATCACTAGTGGTTACACCACCGCCAGCGTTGGAATACGTATGTAATACCTTGCCATTGCCCAGATAAATCCCTGTGTGCGTAATGGTTGCGCTAGATTTATTCACGCCCGAATACGATGATGCAGAGCTGCCTTTATACGACATGAAATACATCAGATCGCCGCGTTTCAGGTTTTTCCAGTTCGTCTGAACTGTACCCTTGGCTTTTACATAGTCTCCCTGTTTGCGGGAATCCGCTGGAAGTTTGATACCAAGTGCATCGACGAATGCCTGGCGTACAAAGCTGGAACAGTCAAAAGTAGCTGTGCTGTTACGACTGGCTCCGAACTCATACGGTGTTCCCAAATATTTCATTCCCGCCGCAATCACTTTTTCCACAGATGCATTACCGGTCACCGATGTACCACTATTCGAACCTGATCCGCTTGTGCTGCCACTAATCGCTTGTGTGTATTTGGATGAAGAAGATATGTAGCCTGTCCGGTTAGCAGAATCCTTAATCTTATACCAATCCGAACCGGATTGCTGAAGCACCGTTACCGTTTCCCCTTTAGCGACCATGCGAACAATCTTCGCAGAAGAAGAAGGTGTTGTGCGTAGGTTTACGCCCCAGATTACTTTTACTTGTGAATTGTTAACAGCAGCTGCCGATACCTGTGCCGTTAGTGCTCCTGTCGTCAGACTTCCCATCAGCATCGTTGCTGTGACACTTGCCGTAACAATCGTTTTTTTCCAGTTCATGATGTCGAGTTCCCCCTGATGTTACAGAATTTTAACCTGGCTTGGTTCTCCCGGGCTTGCCCCATTGTAAACGGGCTATCCATAACGTTCATCAGTCGAAAGTCCTGTATTGATAGAGGCGAACTTGAGCACTAAGTATCAGGGTGTGTCCATGGATTGCTGGAAAAATTCACTGCTGATTCCTTCTTTTTGAAAGGTTAAATTATTGTAACTATTTGATATGCTTGATTTTTCCTCGATACAAGAGCTAGGCCGTTTCTCATTCAGTGCATATGCCATATGACCTAGATTTTAATGTTTAAAACCGCAAATATGGTAAACATTACTATGATTCATTTGCCGATTACCGTTCCCCGAATTCACATTTTTGCCTCCAACCTCAATACGGATCGATTTATCAGCAGTGTCCGTTTGATTATTTTGTATTTCATTTTTGCTTTTCCATAAAAAAAGAAAAGCCAGGGATTTCTCCCCGGCTTAACCTGTATGATGAGTAACATCACTCTACAATTGGTTGATCAACTCATTTAAGGTTCAATTCCCCATACCTTGGCGCCATCCTGATACGCTGTCACTTTAGTCCAGGCACTGAAGGCCGTATTGGTGGAATCAAAGGAATAATCGTTCGTTTGGTCAAAAGTAGTCCAGTTGTTTTTGGAGAAACGTCCCTGGATGACTCCGGTCTCGGCACCCGCAGCCAAGCTGCCAGCATCCGGTTTGAATCCAATCTCCAGATAGGTGTCTGCCGTGCCCTTGGCCGGATCTACCGAAACAAAATGTCCTTCCACATTACCGCTGCCAATCTGTGCATAATCACACCAGAAACTCAGATCAGCTGCACTATCCTTGGTGAAATAATACCGGACCTTCACTTTGCTCAAGTCCACAGCAGTTGTACCTGTATTCTTCACATTAAACTGTGGAGTAATCGCATTGACCGAAGTTCCTGAACTACCATTACGGTATTGTACTTCAAGCGTTCCCGTTGTAACTGGAGGTGCCAATGGGGTCAACACCAATACATTTGAATTCGTCTGACCACTCGTATTAATGGCTACGACTCTATAATTATACGCCGTACCATTCACCGCTGTAGCGTCGGTATACGTCAGTGCGGTCAAACCTGTTGCCAGATCAGCATATGCCCCGGTGCCTACCGAACGCTGTACCTTATAACTCGCTGCTCCAGTTGATGCGGTCCATGTCAGTACCGCCTGGGCATTGCCAGCCGTTCCAGTAAGGTTGAATACGCCGGGCACAACGGTACCTGCGAGTGGTGTTGCAGATGCCTGTGTCGACGGTGCAGACTCACCTACGGCATTCACCGCAGTGATGACATAATAATACGTTGTGCCGTTGGTCAAGCCTGTGTCCGTGAATGTTGATCCTGTGACTCCTGTCGCTACAGTCGTATAAGGGCCACCGTTCACTTCTGCACGTTTCACCGTATATGACGTTGCACCAGCGGCTGCGTTCCAGTTCAATACAACTTGCTCGCTGCCACCAGCAGCCGTTACGCCGGCAGGAGCAGCCGGGACTTCAACTTCCGGCGTATCGGTATCACCGAGCAGACGATCATACTCTCCATACGCTGTAGCCATATCCACCTGTGACCAGAACCGGTGATACGTAAAGGTAGGTGCACCGTTTTCCCACTGTTTCGTGGTTGTGTTATACGACGTTTTGTACAGGTTATCCAGGTAAGCCCATGCCGGATCTTGCTTGATGGCCGGACGCAGATCGGAGTATCCAATGTATACGCCATTGCCACCTTTCGCCGGATCGGAAGGTACACCTGCTGTACCTGGAATCGTATTGCCTTGACCAAAGGTTCCAGACCAGTTTGCCGGGATATAGATCTCTTTCGCGAAGAAGCGGAAGTAGTCTTTACGTTCTTCTTCCGTAACAATCCCCACACCATCATTGTAATCCCAAGCTGTATCCAGCAAAGCCTCAGCCAAATCCTTGGCTTCTTGGCCTTCCGCGCTAAGTGTACCATTCTCTGCCTGTGTTCCCGCTGCGAAGAAGGTCAGAGCTTTAACGTAACTTCCCAGAACTCCTGTATCCTGCACTGGATCTTTGGTCGTTACACGGAAGTTCGGATTTTCCGTAAACGAACTGAATCCATTCCATTTGTCCGGTTGACCCTGCCATTCCTGACCACCCGGAATCCAGAACTCTCCCGGAGCAGGCGTTGTTGCTACCTGAACATTAGTTCCACCCAAAATGCGCTGTCCAGCCGCATTCAGATAATAGCCCTGCGCATCCGTCACCGGACGCTCACCTACAAATACATAATCCTTACTCCAGTCGATCCACTTCGTGATTACCTTCTTGGCCATCTGGAAGTTCTCAGAGGTCAAGTCCCCGCTCTCCGCAAGAATATAGTACATCTCGGCTACACGCTCCAGCGGCCATGCCTGGAATCCAAACCAGGTGTTGGAATCCGGATCACGATATACAGGTGCCTCCTGATAAGCCATGTCATAGAATGTACTTACGCCTGCCGGATAGGCTTTGTATGAACCATCCAGACTGTTGGTTGCTCCCCCGCCGATAGCTCCTTCATGGGATTGTAGCCAAGTGTAGAATTCCAACTGACGTTTCAGCGTAGCATTCCAATCTGCCTTCGCTGTTGCTGATTCCGGAATCAAGCCGCCAGCCGGATCAGACAAAGCATACGCTGCAACCGGGTTTTGATAAGCCTGATGGGTATGGCTCGCTCCAATGCGCCAAGCCCAATCCCCACCTTGACCCAAGCCACCTCCCCAAGACGTATACCAAGCCATGAGATACATGTTGGAATCCTTGCCTGTACCCGGAGTTGGTGTACCGCTCTTTGCACTCCCAATTTTCTGGAAGTATTTATCATACATACCATAGCGCAGATAGTCCCCCATCTTCTTCGCTTTATCCAGATATTCCGGATTGTTGTATCCCATCTCCTTCGCCCAATACAGCACCTGTACTGCACGTGCATCCGCATCCGTTGCGTTTGTATAACGCCATTGCGCTGACGGTACCTGAGTTTCCTTTGTGAACAAGCTCATGAAACCTTCGTTTGCCTTACCAAAAGATTTATCATCCTGGGATGGATGCGGAATGGCTTCCCACACAGACTCCTGCTCCCCACGCTGGAACGTGTTCACATAGGTAGCCGTATGTGATGGATTCAACAGGTTTCCATATCCATACCAGTCATCCACATCGACCAGCCAGTGCATGAGATAAGTCTGATTGTCACCATAGGTCGCCTTAAGTTCGGCATCAATCGGGTCTTTACCCGCTGCATATTGACCATTAAGTGGCGATGGATATTGATCAGGAAAAGGTTTTTCCGCTGCATACGTAGCAGGGCTGTTCGGATTGTACGAGCTCATCGTAGGCTGTTCTTCCTTGCCGTCACCTTCGTTGACCGGGATAATGTATTTCTCCATACTGTCCCAAGCTGCTTCCAGTTGGGACCAGTCTCCCGTGTAGTGACCATACATGGTTTCCAACCACAGCCAGTAACTGTATGCCTCTGACGTCGTCATATGACCATAATCCGGCGCCTCACTCAGCAGGGTCTCAATGGCATGATACGGTAGACCCTCTGGCGAAAAATATCCGTTCGCCGGATCTTTCAACTGATCATACAATTGCAAAAACCGGGCTTCATTAATGCCGTCTGCCTGAATCTCGATGGCCTGATCTGCGGCATGTGCCGTCTGCGGCCCTGCCCAGAGTCCGGTGTATCCGGTCAACATGACGGTTCCCGCCAGCATGGCTGTTAAACTTTTTTTCGCAGCTGATTTCAACATTAATATATACCTCCCTGGAATAGTGGAAATTGAATATAAACGCTGTTGGTCTGTCCATGCTGCTCTTCTGCTTCTGACATTCAGCCAGTTACGGTTCCAAGCCCCATACTTTGGTGTTTCCCTGATACGCGGTTACCTTGTTCCATGCGGCAAAATCCGTCTTGGAAGCATCATAAGAATAATCATTACTTAGATCGAAATTGCTCCAGTTATTTTTGGAAAAGCGTGCTTGAATCACGCCGGTCTCTGCTCCAGCGGACAAACTGCCTGCTCCCGACTTGAAGCTAATCTCCAGATACGTATCTGCGGTACCCTTCGCCGGATTCACTGCGACAAATGTACCTTCAACATTGGCCGTGCCCATCTCGGCATAATCACACCAGAAGGTCATTTGATCCGCACCATCCTTGGTGAAATAATATCGGATCTTCACGGTACTGAGATCAATCGCCTGTGTTCCGGTATTCTTCACGTTGAACTGCGGAGTCACCGCATTACTTGAATTCCCGGACCCTCCGCTGCGGTACTGCACTTCGAGTGTACCGGTCGTCACCGGAGGTGCAGAAGGTGTCAGTGCCAAGACATTGGACAGTGTCTGTCCGTTCGCATTCACAGCTGCAATCCGGTAATTGTACGTGGTGCCATTCAGCGCTGTTGTATCGGTGTACGTCAACACGGACAAACCGGTTGCCACATCTGCATATGTTCCGCCTACCACCGAACGTTGTACCTTATAGCTAGTAGCGCCCGAGGCTGCTGTCCAAGTCAGGACCGACTGCGCATTACCAGCTGTCCCACTTAAAGTCAGCGCTCCCGGTACTGCTTGCGGGGTAGCCGACACCTGTACAGAACCCGATGATTCCCCTGCTGAATTCACAGCAGTCACTACATAATAATAAGCTGTCCCGTTGGTCAGTCCCGTGTTTGTGTAGGTCAATCCATTAACACCCGTCGCAACAGTTGTATATGGTCCTCCACTCACCTCGGAACGCTTCACCGTATACGATTCGGCCCCGGATACAGCAGCCCAAGTCAGGTTAACCTGACTGCTTCCCGCTACAGCCTGCACGCCAGCAGGTGCGCCTGGAACCGTGACTGGTGTAACACCAGGCTCCTGTCCATACACCTTCACCCCTGCATCATAGACTGGAAGGTATATACTCTTCACAGGAGTTCCTGTGGTCAGTGTCTGGAACGAATGGTCATTGCTGGCATTCCATGCACCCTGTGGGCCTGTAATGCGGAACTGTACTTCTTTACGATAATTTCCTTCCCCGCCTGGATAGATCTTGGTATTACCGAAGTTTGCCGTAATGGCATAGATATGCTGGGCTGCATTCACCACAACTGGTTGGGATACCGTCGCCCCCTCCGTATAGGAGGCTGTCACTTGCACGTCCGATACCGTACGTCCGGCAGCATACACTTCACTCAAATCCAGGAAATACTTAAAGGACAGTTGATCTCCCATTCGGGCAGGCCAAGCGGAACGATTATTAAGCTGTGCTCTGATTTCCGTATAATTGGCACCTGATGATTTGATCGCAGCCTCCACATAGAACTCATCTCCCTTCACCTCAGGTGCAGGAAAGTTCGCAAGGGGCTGATGATTCTGACCAAATAGCAAATTCATCTTTGCCAGTGCGCCGGTAAAACCAGCATTGTAATCGGTTGCGACCTCATTACTCACATAATCCCCGATATCATCGGTATATCCATCCGATGCATCCGGTCCACCGACCATGGCACCATACAGAATGTGGCGATGGTTAGCCGGGATATCTTCATTATTCAGCCATGAACCGTGAGCGGTCCGATGATGCGGATGTTGAGGTGCATTTTGCCCATATCCGACCACATAACTGCTCTGACGCGGATTATCGCCCAGAATATAATTCATCTGTGAGACAGCAAAATCCTGATATCTTGACTTTTTCACTGGATCACTGACCCAGTCGGAGTATATAAAAGAAATAAAGGATGCATTCGCTGCATATCGGAGCGAGCCCCACTGATCCAGCCATGCCAGACCTCCTGGCGTATACTTGACTCGTGTCCCGTTGACTCCAACCGTCCAATAATCCAGATTACGCTCGGTGGACTGAATAAATCTCGTTGCCTCCGGCATGTTCAAACTGGACGTAATTCGGGCAAGCAGGATCTGGGCACCATAATGTTTACTATCCCAGCCCTGTGTCCAGGTATACGGCCAATTGGCTGAGCCGCCGCTAGAAGACCACCGGTCCGTAGCTGCAATGGCTTTGGACAAGTAAGCGCTATCATTAGTAGCTAAGTAAAGCCATGCTCCGCCCCATGCCAGCTCGTCTTCGTATCCTGTCCACGAGTTATAAAACGCTGCGGCATCCGTGATACAATCGGTGTATTCCCCCCGATATGTGTCTGCGAAGTTGTACAGCTCTTTCGCATGTTGGAGCAGTCTGGCCGAATATGCCGGATCATCATCTGCAAATACAATCGAAGACGCTGCCAGTGCTGCAGCCGTTTCTGCCGCCAGATCACTGCCTGGGCATGTAGCATCGATCTTGAACGAAGGACGGTTCATCTGCATGACTTCTGCCGGTCCCCACCAGGCATGGTCGGTATTCCCGGCTCCGACTTGTCCCCATAATTCATTAGGTTTCGTATGCACTTTCATAAAATAGTCGGTCGCCCATCGGATGTTATCCTTGATCTCCTCCAGTTGTCCAGCCTGTTCATAACCGTCGCCGTATTCCACGACAGACCAGGCGAGCATCGTTGCGGAAGCAGCCATCGGAAAGCCAAACTTCACGTGATCTCCGGCATCATACCATCCCCCGGTCAGATCAACGCCTACATCAGCCCCATCCTGCATGCCCGAATTACCACGCCATTCGACCCGATTACTGGCTGGCAACGGACCCGAACGCTGTGCCTCATAGAAGTAAATGGCCTTTTGCAGTGCTTCAGCATAGTTCTGATCTCCAGCGGCCGCATCCGCCTTACGAATTCCTGTGCCCATCGATAAACTCCCTGCCAGTAGTCCTGCCGATAACGCGATCATAGCGACTCGTCTCCACCAGCTCCCCTTCATGTTCAACTATTCATCTCCTCTTCATCAATATTCCGTATGCATTACTCTGGACTGCAAGTTTATATCGCTCCTCCCCATGGTGTATTTCAGTGTAAGTTCCACCATTAATTACCATTATAGCCGTTTGTTTCACTTGCTATATAAGCGTTGGTGACTTCTGAAATAACATTGTTGTGACCTGCTCTGCGTCATGCGACAAAAAAAGCTGTTCCTCTGACGCATATGTGCGTTAGAGAAACAGCTTCTCGCCGTTGTTATCATCAACAGTACAAATCGAATGGCATTCTGACCATCAATATGCTCCTGTATACCTTAAGTATCGGAATATCTCATTAGTTACACTTTGAACTTGTTAATTTGCTCCTGCAGTTCTTCCGCCATTTTGGATAATGAACCTGCGGATGAAGCGATCTCTTCCATGGAAGCCAACTGCTGCTGAGTTGCGGCAGATACATTATGAACGCCGCCCGCTGCCTCTCCGGCAATGTTGGAGATCTGGCGTACATAGCCTACAACCTCAGTTGTACTCGCCGACATTTCTTCTGAACCTGCAGATACTTCCTGGATTTCACCCGCTACTTTGTTGACCGCATCCGAGATCTGTTCGAACGCTTGTCCTGCTGCAGTAACCATCTCGATTCCTGACTCTGTCTCACTGCTGTTCACTTTAACTGCCTGAACAGCATGATCCGTATCTTTCTGAATCAATTGAACGAGATCCGTAATTCTTTGCGCAGATGTGGAAGATTCCTCAGCGAGCTTCCGCACTTCTCCCGCAACTACGGCGAAACCACGTCCATGCTCTCCTGCTCGTGCGGCTTCAATGGCTGCATTCAGTGCAAGCAGATTGGTCTGCCGGGCAATGTTGTTGATTACCTCGGTAATGGTGCCAATCTCTGCTGAACGTTCCCCCAGCCCTGTAACCAATTCAGTCAGCGAAGCAATGGAATTTCGAACAGAACCCATCTGTTCAACCGCTTGCTGAATAATCATATTTCCTTCGGAAGACTGATTCGCCGCATCCACAGCAGATACGGATACACTCTGAGCAAGCTCGGCAATCTGCTCCGATCCAAGAGCCATCTCACTCATCGCCTGTGAAGAACGCTTCACAATATCAACTTGATCAGATGTACCTACAGCCAATTCCTCGACTGTTTGGGAGATCTGTTCCGAGGCTTGAGTATTTTGCTCTGCACTTGCAAGAAGCTCCTCCGATGAAGCGGCTACCTGTTCGGAAGTCATCGATACCGATTCAATCATGGAGCGCAAATTACCACTCATGGAATTGAAGGAAGCTGCCAGTGTTCCCAATTCGTCTTTGTTCTTAAGCACAATCGTCTCACCCGTCAGATCGCCATTGGCAATGGCCATGGCCGCTTCATTCATCTTTTTGATTGGACGTGAAATGATGCTTGCAATGAAGAAGGCAATAAATACAGCTACCAGGAATGCAAAAATCGTCACTGCCAAAATTACATTAAATGTATTTTCGGCCATCTCAACAGATTCATTCGTTGCCGCGTCCGATCCTTCATTACCCAGGGTAATTAACTTGGCGATCGAATCGTTTGCCGTGTACCACATTGGATAAGCCTCCGTGTGTAAACGACTGGACTCATCATAATTGTTGTTCAAACCAAATTCGATAAATGCTGGCATTTTCGCCACATAAGCATCATAATTCGTACTAAAATCATTGTAGAGCTTCATCGCTTCATCATTGCTCTCAATGAACGTTAGCAACTGTTTACGTTCATCTTCAATCTTCGTAAGCAGCAGCTGTAACGCTTCATTTAACTTGGCTGTTTCATCTTTGTTCTGTTCAACGATGATGGCCAGTGCCAAGCGCTCTACATCAGAAATATCACCATTCATCTGACCCAGCAGACTTACACTCGGCATCCAGGTCTGATCCACAGCGCCCGCTTTATTGGCCATATCTTGGGTCTGTACTAACGCATAGCCACTTACAATAATCAACAAAGCTACGACTATGAGAAAACCAGTCAGTAACTTGCCTCGAATCGTTAACTTCAATTTCCCCAACCTGTTTCCCCGCGTGTCTTCCATGTGTCCCACTCCTCAAATAATACATATTTATAGTATATCGTCACCTATCGTCATGAATTGTAGATGTTAGAATTCAATTTCTAGAAATTTCATGTAACTTCGTATATAACGCAAAAGAAGCCTCCCATCTTTGGCAGAACCAGAGATAAGAGACTTCTTTCATTAAACGAAACTATCACTACTTCACTAGACATCACATTCAGATGCTATCGGAAAACACGTCGGTGTATGTTAATGAAGAAGTCTGGAATCGACTTGGTATAATTGCGTGTTGTAATCAGAACCACACTAAGCAGACTTCCGAGGATGAATCCTCCCAGAATATCTCCTGGATAATGCACACCAACATATACCCGCGACACCCCTGTCAACACAGCGAGTAACAACATCCATAACCCGAAGCGACGTCCAATAAAGAATGAAGCAGCCGCTAGAGCAAATACAAAGGAAGCATGTTTACTTGGAAAAGAAGGATCAGGTACATGGGCAACCAGCTGATGCACAGTCCCTTCTACAAAAGGTCTTGGATGACCGACCGCTGGTGATATCCCCCATTTGGCCAGAACTAGCGCTACAATGGATGCCACACAGGCATAGAAAACAATTCGCTGTTTCGATGGTTCGCCGAGAAACCATACGATAACAAGCAGTGCGATCATGACCCAAACCGCATACTCGGATGATGTGATCATAAACCAGTCCAGAAACGGTATTTGGTCTGCATACTGATTAATCCAATTAAATAGTGATTGATTCATAACTAGCTTTTAATACCCCCATTACACAAAACAAGATTAGTTTTTACATAATAAATATACACTAACTATTTGTCAAACATTCCTCACATTGACCGATGTTACGAAATCAAAGAGGACTTTTTGCTTTCTTTTTGTTAAACTAGTTTGGGTTACATATCAGTTCAATCATAGAAAGGTGAAGATTATGCTTAAAAAATGGTTATGGGGTACAGCCCTGACCCTGGCACTTGCGATTACAGGTGTCGTTGTATATTACGGATATTCGATTGTTCATTTTGCCAATAGCATCTCCACGGCTTCCGGGACTTCATCCAACTCGTCCTCTTCCGGCACAGACAGCGATTCAGACACACCAACGACAACGATTCCCAGATGGGAGGGCCAGGAACGGGTGAACATTCTGCTCCTTGGTGGAGACTCAAGAGGCGACGATGCAGGACGCTCGGACTCGGTCATGGTCGCTTCCATTGATCCGGTCACCAAGAAAGCCCATCTATTCTCCGTACTGCGAGATACCTATGTCGCAATTCCCGGGCATGGCAAAAGCAGACTTAATGCAGCCTTTTCCTACGGGGGTGCGGAGTTGACCAAACAAACCGTAAGTGATCTGCTCGGTATTCCCATCCAGCATTATGTCTACACAGACTTTACAGGTTTCATGGCACTTGTTGATGCGGTAGGCGGTATTGAGATCGATGTGGAGAAAGACATGTATTACACCAGTAAAGCAGATAAACATATGTACGACATTGACTTGAAAAAAGGATTGCAGCATATGGACGGCAAGACCGCCCTGCAATATGTTCGGTTCCGGCATGATGCCACCTCGGATTTTACGCGCACCGAACGGCAGCGGATCTTCATGACCGAGCTGGCCAAGAAAATGCAGAGCACCACGTCACTTTTCAAAATCCCGGATATCCTGGAAGCGATCGCTCCCTATATTAAGACGGACCTTAGTCCAACCCAGATGTTAAAACTCGCATCACTTGGCTTCGATATCCATGTGAACGATATCGATCAGCAGCAGATTCCTCCAAATAAGCTGCTCACCAATGAACTTGTGGGCTCAGCACAGGTGCTGGGTGTCGATGTAACGAAACTCCAGTCCTACATTCAGAAACTGTTTGAAGAAGATGCCGCGTCCTCGGAGACTCCATCATCAGAGGACCTGAACTAAAAACAATCAAAAAACTGGAGCATTGATTGAACAAGATCTGCCTGAGTGATATATCGACAGAAAAGACGGCCACAGCCGTCTTTTTTAGTACCTATTTTCTCCATTTAATGCAGTCTTAATGTTTAACAGCTACCCTTATATGATGAACTCCGGTTCCTGGAGGGAGGATTACAATGTGAAAAAACCGCGAATAGCGGAATGGACCGAACTGCGGGGCATTGCCTTTCTGGCAATCGTCATGCAGCATAGTATCGCGGAGTATATCTATCGTGCTGATATTGAACAACCGGATTCCATTATGCTAACTATGATTTATCATCTGACCCGATTTGGTACGCCAACGTTTGTATTTTTATCGGGTGTAATGTTGTTTTATCATCACCGTAACACCAAACCGGAATATCCTCGCTTCATTCGAAAGCGATTTGGCGATATCTATATGCCGTTTGTCGTATGGACACTGATCTACTGGCTTGCTGTCCGTATCTTCACTCCCGCGTTCTGGCGTGGAGGCATACCCGATTTGCGCAGTCTTGTTCGTGAACTATTTATACCACAGACGGGATATCATCTCTGGTTTGTCATTATGGTGTTTCAGTTCTATATTCTGTTCCCCCTGTTCTGGACAGGAGCAAAAGCCATTCAGAGACGTATCCAGAACGCCTCACGTTTCACGCCCATGCAAGTCATTATGGGGCTAATTCTCTTTGCAGCAGCACTATATGCCCTGCTTATGCAATGGTCCTACTATAATATGGGGGGCTGGACAGAATCCATGTCTGAGCCTTGGTCAACGTTGCTGCAATATCGCTCCTATTCATGGGTGATGTACTGGTTCTACTTTTTACTGGGTGCCGTGTGTGCCTGGTCAGTGGATAGCTGGAGGAGTTGGACCACCAAGGTGCTGCCATGGACGATCTGTCTGTTCATAGGGATGTATATATGGCTTGGATACGATGTGCTGCGTGGGTCCGGGGATGTTGTTAATCTGAATATCTCGACCTATCTGAAACCAACCACATTCCTGATCATTATGGCTCAGATGTTTATGATGTATGGTTTCCTTGTAGTGATGCAGGGCAAAGATACACGGTTTCAGCGCCTCTTAGCCTGGATTGGCCGCTATTCATTTGGTGGATATCTGGTTCATGCACTGGTGATCTACGCGATCGCTTATGTAACCAGACCGCTACAACTCAGTGGATGGCATCTGCCTGTAACGTTGCTATCATTCCTTGTAACCGTTGGTATTGCTCTTGCAATCAGTTGGGCGCTATCCAAGCTTCCTGGCTCACGTTTCACCGTAGGGTTAATGCGTAAACCACGTTCTATACCTAATTCATCAGCTGCTGTGGACAAAAGAAATTCACCTGAGCGAACTCCGTCACCCGGCCCAACTCGCAGTCCGGGAACGAGTGAGCCGTTTTAAAAATAAAGAAGAGCGTCCCCTCAAGGAGACGCTCTTCTTTATTTCACTTCGCTCGAAGTTGATCGTCCAGGAACAGGTTCCTGGGGACCCGGGGCTGGATGCACGTTGCCCTTCTGATTCACAAATTTCTTCAGATCACCCGTTAATTGTTCCTTCAGCTTGTCCACCAGCTGCGTTTCACTAATGCCTTTTGCCTGAGCAATCTCAGCCAGGGACTTCCCTCCCTGAAGCTGCTCGTGCAGTTGCGCAGGAGTGACTCCAATAAACCGGGCAATTTCGCCCTTATCTACCATGGAACGTTTGCCATGGTGGGCAAATTCACGCCGCAAATCACCCAGCGGGGTATTGATGACCTTTTTCAACTTGGTATCCATGTCCGCCTTCGTGGCTGCAGCTTGTTCCTTGGTGAGACAACCTTCTTCTACGGCTTGATCCAGACGCTGTGCCAGTGTAGGCTTCAACTTCTGCAATAACTGCTCCTCACTAAGTCCCTTACGCTCTTTCGCAATCTGGGACAACGTCTTGCCAAGTTCCATCTGTTCTTTCAGATCCCGAAGTCCAATCCCAAGCAAGTCTGCTGTCTCACCAATCATAAACAGACCATGTCCTGCCTGCATGCATGGCTTCGCTGGTTTGCCGGAGGAAGAAGCTTTTGACGCATCTTCATGTTCCTCAGCCCGAACCGTTGAATCAGCGAATGCTACATGCCCTGTTGCTGCTGTTATGACTACGGCTGCCAATCCGGCTGCCATCCATGTTTTCCATTTCAAATTCATTTTTCTGCCGCCTTTCCGATGTCGAAATCCTGTGCCTTCCTAGTTTGAACCTAAAATCCACTTTTTTATGCCATAAAATACAAAAAGTCATCATTTTTCTCACAATTGATCACAAAAAATCCTATTTTTTTCAGTTTATTTCCGCTATACTATATGTAACTTCATGATCTAGTCGAACAGTCCTTAGTCATCTTATCGCAGGAAGGACGAGATGTAATAATGCGGAAAGATTGGTTAGATCCGTTTAGATCTGATCTGGAGGTCGTGTTTGCTTCAGCGGAACAACGCGTACGGGAATATCCCGAACCCTTGTCAGGACATGCATTAGAGCAGCTACGTTCGGTTAATCCGCTGTTACAAGATTCGGGACACAGCTACATCGGGTACATCATTCCACTTTGGATGCGACACTCAGATAAACTACCCCCAGAGAAAGCACACCAATTAAGTACAGCCTGTCTCATTCACATGTTATATTTTCTGAATCAGGACGACGTGATGGATGAACAACCGGAGAATGCCACATTGAAGTTATCCCTGGGTAATCTATATTACATGGATGCACTTCAATCTTACTCGGTATTATTTAATCCTTCCTCCACGTTCTGGGTCTATTTCAGACAATATGTAGTGGATTGGGCCTTGAGTGTTACGGGTGAGCATTCCATTGATTATTTCCAGCAGAATCCCTTGTTGATTGCGCAAAAGGCTGCCCCTCTCCTCATTGGAGCTACTGGTGCACTCCTTCTTCAGAATCAGTCCGACCGGATCATCCCGGTGTGTTCTGCCATCAACATCACACTCATGACTCTCCAGATGACCGATGACTTCACAGACACGCAACAAGATGCTGTGCATGGAAACTACAACAGCTACCTCTCCCACATATCCGCAGCACTAAATCACAACTATCCAGTTCATCCTCTAAGCGAACGTATACATGACAATGTATACAATACACAACTCATGAACTCTTACGTAGACATTGCTTATCACTATAATCGTATACTAACATCGTCTAACTTAGGAATATCGCATCTTGAGGCGTTTAATTCTTATTTATGCAGCACTTTAGTACAAACTGTTCAGGACATTACACAACGGAAGAAACAGCTTCTCCAAGGCGGGTTTCATCACTGGATTAGCGAGCAACAGTTGGGATTATAAACATAAGGACTAAGCTGATTCAGTTTAATTTTAAATATGAAGGGAATGTTGACGATGATGGTATCAGAGAAAACGTTGCATGAGGATATTATTGAAAAGGCTTGGACTGACGAGCACTTCAGACAACAATTGCACTCCAATCCGAAGCAGGCGCTTCGTGAAGCGTTTGGCATCGTAATTCCGGAGCACATTCAGGTACGTACTGTTGAGGAGCAGCAGAATGACTATGTGCTTGTCATACCTCCCAATCCTTCCAAAGTAAATTATGATGTGAATTGCGGACCGTGGAGAAGTTAAACCGGGTGAGTTATTGGTAATGTAAGAAATCAGGGGTAGGAACAAAAAAGCCGCTGTATCCTTCTGTGAGTTCGTCAATCGACGAACTCGGCAAAAGATACAACCGCTTCTGTTCCTACCCCTTTGGTGCTTGTAAAGCTGATCTGTCCTTGCATCGCTTCAACAATTCGGAATGTCACCATCATGCCCAGGCCTGTGCCTTTGATTTTATTGGAGAAATAAGGCTCGCCCAATCGGGAGAGTGCTTCCTCGTCCATTCCTTCTCCGTTATCCCTGACATGCACCTTAATCATTCCATCCTGCTTGTACGCCCAGATATCAATCTGGCCTTGTCCCTGCAGAGCTTCAATACTGTTCTTGATAATATTGATAAAAGCCTGCTTGAACTTCGAGGAATTGCCCCGAATATATAGATCTGGCGGAATGTCAGTGGTGATTCTACCACCTTCCAGATTAGCCATCGGTACAAGAATGCCTTCAATATGATTGAACTCATCCGAGATATTGAGCGAGATAATATGGTCAAACTCAGGTTTGGCAAAGGTAAGAAAATCCGTTATGATGCCCGAAGCCCGATCAAGTTCTTCCAGTGCAATTCGCACATACCCCTTGTTTTTGTTGTCTTCCTGTTCCGTCATAAGTTGCAGGAAGCCTCTTGTCACCTGAAGCGGATTACGTACTTCATGGGCAACGGAAGCAGCCAGTTCGCTAATAATCTCCATCTTTTCGGATCGCTGCAACTCATTGTTAAACAGCTCCAGTTCCTTGGAATACTCTAGAACTTTAGTATGTTTTTCGGCAAAACGACTTCCGAGAATGGCAATCAACGAGATCACAAATGCAACCATGGACCATTTCCACCATAACAGATGATACGTCCCACTCCGCTGATAATACCACAACAGTTCAGCCACACTGATCAAGGCAAATGTACCGAATCCCGTCGCAAGCAGCATAGCTTCCCGATTTCGTTGCAGCGCTTTGGCGATGGTACCAACCAACAGGATTGTTAGCAGAATGACCAGCACAATACCAACCACACGCTGTACGAGTAGATTGTATAGGATCTCCCATTGCCCACCTGAAGTAACATAGATAAATAAAGAGAACACAGCGATAACTGAATATATGAATAGTATTTTTCGCAGTTTGGTGAAGATTCCATGCAGTCCTGGCCCGATAATCTGTTCAAAAAAATAACATAGCGCTGGCATACCCAGCAGCATCGCCAGATCAAATACTACGGAATACAGGTCACCATATACCTGATAGAACGTATACAAAAATTGCGAGTACGTGATGATCATCGTGCCGATGGAACCCATCACGATGCATAGCGAGATCCATAATCCCTTATGGAATTTGCCAAGGAAGAACGTACAACTCAGCATCGTAATCGCTGTGAAGACAAAGGTCGCGCCCAAAATTACATCAATAAGTCCGTTATGAATATATTTCTCCTGTAAAGCGGCATAAGGTCCAACCTGAACAGTACCTTGTATCCCCAGACGGCCTTTTTCATTTTGCGACCATACATAGAGCGTGTCACCTGAATTTTCGCTGGATAAGGGCAGCAGCACAGCATTATTATCATAATTGTAATGGTAGTTCTCGTAGACCTTGCGGTCTTCCAGATAAACTACAATATGATTGCCTTTAATGTTCTCAAATCGAATGGCTGAACTTTCCTCACTCAACTCAGGAATGGTCAGGCGAGTCCATAAAGAATTCGAGCGATCCGTATTGCTATACTCTAACTTATCGCTGCCCTGCTTTTCCCATATCTCGTCTGCTCCCTTAACCTCACTGATGAACCCTTGATCGTCGACGTTCCCCCATTTTACTTCCCATCCTGTAATGGATACAGGTTGCTGAACCACTCCTGTAGTTGCAAAGACTATCCCATGTGGCATGCCTAGAATAATCAATACACTCATCCATAAGATGACGATAGCTTTGGGCACATTTTTCATTCACAGCACCTCAAAGTTCTAATTTTCCCTATCTTAGATTCTCTCATTTATCATTCGCCACCGTTTGTCACGTCACCTTCTTGAGATAAAATGAAATTTCACATTTAAGTCGATTTATAGTCTTATTTCC
The DNA here is from genome assembly GCF_984798905.1 of Paenibacillus sp. SRL342. Classification (NCBI taxonomy): domain Bacteria; kingdom Bacillati; phylum Bacillota; class Bacilli; order Caryophanales; family Paenibacillaceae; genus Paenibacillus; species Paenibacillus sp. SRL342. The sequence goes on along the minus strand of NZ_OZ481790.1, from coordinate 1,343,129 downwards.
ATTTTATTGTTAAAGTTATTCGATTATTCACGCAAGTCTTCGAACTGGTTCACGATCATTTCTCGTTCTTTCTGTTCAACTTGACTCCGAAATTCAAGCCACTGCTCTGTCTCCTCATCATCATAGATGGTCCATATGTCGGAAAAAAGGAAATCCCGTAACTGTACAACTTGCCCGGACCATATACCGCCTACCCAAAACAAACCATCCGGACGACGGATGACGGTACGGGAGAACCCGGGTGTGGACGCCTTTTGCCCGATACGAATGCGTGTGATCATATTGCCCAGTGTGAACCAGTCCACATGAAATTCCTCCCTTACATATTCAAGCTTCATCATAACATAGGCAAAACAGGAAAAGCTGTAAAAACGATGGCTGCGATTCAATCCTTTGCTCCGGGTGTAATGGTTTCTCAAAGCAAACAAACACGCTAAGGAGATGATTACAATGAATGAGCCACATCGTACGGTTGAGGTGGAACATAAGGATGTTCAGCATAAGTCGGATTCAAGTATGGTCGCTTCCACATTTATTAAATATGCCGCATATGTCATTATCTTTTTCGGATTCTTATACTTCTTGGTTAAATATGTATTCCCCAAATTCTAAGGCATTCATATCGTAGTGAACACCCGGAGATAATAACCTGTGCAAGATTACAATACTAGCGCTTTGGGTAACTACGGGGTAAGAAGCTTTGGACAACCGACAATGAAAGGAAGTGTTACTCATGTCTGACAAACCAATTAGTAACGAAGAGAGCGACCGCTATTATGACCGTTATCAGAGGTCCCGCGATATTCCCCCAGAGACGGAAGTCCCGGAAGGCGATATGGATAGCTTTGATGAAGTTTCCGGCAGACGGATTGTAACGGAAGATTCGGATCTGGCACCCGTAGCTGTAGCCGCTGTGGACGAGCCGGAATTGGATTCACGTTTGGCTGAGACACCGCTGGAATCTGTACCGGATGCAGATCTTCTGCAACCGAACAGTCCGGTTGATCCTGCTGCACCCGATCCGGATGCATTGCATGGTACCGATCTGCTTAATGGTGCTGGTGCGGACGCCAAACCCGAGAACGACATTCCACCACGCCATTAACAGCTGTTATGACATCCTGAATGAGGAGGTGCATACACGATGAAGGAAGATCGCCAAAAGCAGGTGCATGAACCGGATAATCTCGTGACCGAACGGGATATTGACCCGGACTTCGGACTGTTCACTGAGGACTCCTTCCCCGAAGCACTTGAGGATGAGGATCAACGTGATGCGGTCGAGCATGCTATTCCCAAAGAGAAGGCTTCTCGTAAGCCCTCTTCGGATGACTAACTTATATAGATCCGTAGTAGACTTAAAAAAGATGACGTCTGTAATTTCACAGCGTCATCTTTTTTGTTACCTTTCAGTCCACTTTCTGTACGCAATTCAGCGTCACCGCTTTGCAGCAACCTTACTTGTTCCAGGCAGCTTGTGATCAAATCCAGACCACTTCGCTACAATTGCAGTGATTAACAATGCAATTCCGTTAATGATAAAAATCCAGCGAATCGGCAGCCAGCCACCGAGAACACCACCAATGATCGGCCCCGCCATCGTCCCAATTTGGGCAGCGGACTGATTCAAGCTAAATGCTCTTCCCCTGAAACCCGATGCGGTAGCCTGCACAATCATGGCGTTAATCGCTGGATATACAGCTGCAAAGAATAAACCGTACACAAACCGCAATATACCGAATCCGATATACCCTGTTGTGAAGAACTGCAGAAGGTTACCTATAGCTCCGCCAACCAGTCCAATGATCAGCACTTTACCGTATCCAATCCTTGAACCAATCTTGCCCCAGCGCGGTGCCATGATGACTGTTGCTACACCTACCGCGGAGAAAATAATACCCGAGCTAAGTGAGGCACGATCAGGTTGCACACCCATCTCCATCACATAGACCGTCAATAATGGCTCCAGAATCATGACAGAGAATGTACATATGCCCATCATGCCAAGCACTGTCATAAACAGCCGATTCGCTCTCGCTTCACGAATATCATCCATGACATGGGAACGCGCCTTGTTCCGGTTGAAGTTCTCCTCTTTTACCCAGAAGGTTGCGATGATCGCAGAGACCAGCACTACAATGGCCGAAAACAAAAATGCATTCCGGTTACCATAATAATGGCTGACCACGCCACCGATTAACGGTCCGATAATACCACCTGTTGCTCCCGCTGTAGACATAATGCCCAGTGCATACCCTGTCTTCTCTTCCGGTGTATTCGTGCCAACCAGGGCAATCGCTGCTGGAACAAACCCTGCAAGCAGACCCTGGAACAATCGAACAACAATCAGTGAATAGGGGTCCTGCACGAAGTAATTAATTAAATACAAGACGGCAAGACTATATCCCGACCGGATGAGCATGGGCTTACGCCCGTATTTGTCAGCCAGTGATCCCCAGAAAGGAGACACGAGCGCACTCGCCAGAAACGTAATACCGAAGGCCAATCCTGACCATAACTCCAGGTGATCACGAACCCCCAAGTCAGCACTTAGAAACAGGGGCAGGAATGGAATCGAGATCGAATACGCGGTGCTGCAAAAAAATACACCAATCCACAATATGACCAGATTGCGCTTCCACGAGAAGTTCATATACCCACACGCCCTTTCCGTTACTGACGCCGGGACTGCCGTGTATTGGAGCGGACGGAACAGACCCGTACGTCCCCGATGCGGAAGCATTTTCCTTATTTTACACCCATCATTCCATGAAGGCCATCCCTTGTTCACCACAAACACATGTATTACATTGCCATCCTGTCCACAAAAACGGTATGATAGTTGGGTAAATATCCAAATAGGGATTTGGAGAAAATATATGATGCAGAGATGCAAGGAGGAACGTTTTCATGTCTTTAACATGGAAAAAAAATACAGTAGTTTCGCTGGTACTCGCGATGCTGCTTATCGTCATTAGTGGTTGTGGACGCCCTTCGAGTGGCGCTACAGAAACACCAGCTCCAGTTGAACCAACGGGTCCCAATCCAGTAGCTACTATTGAAATGGCAGATGGCCAGAAGATCGTCATTGAGCTATATCCCGAAATTGCACCCAATACGGTGAACAATTTTATTTCACTAGCGAATCAGGGTTTCTATGATGGCACAATCTTTCACCGTGTTATTCCAGGTTTCATGATTCAGGGCGGAGATCCAGAAGGTAATGGTCGAGGTGGCCCAGGGTATGCCATTAAGGGTGAATTTACATCCAACGGTCACAAAAACCACCTGAATCATACCCGCGGAGTCATTTCCATGGCACGCGGAGATAATTTGGATTCGGCTGGTTCTCAGTTCTTCATCATGTTAGCTGACGCGGATCATTTGGATAATGCCTATGCTTCCTTCGGTAAAGTAACCGAAGGTATGGAAGTTGTTGATAGTATTGCTGCTCAGGAAATAGGTCAAGGTGACAAACCGGTTACCGATCAAGTTATGAAAAAAGTTACGGTAGACACCCACGGTCTGGAGTATCCAGAACCGGTAAAAATGCCTTAATTAATATCCATGCCAAACGGATGATAATCCTTGGGTATGACTTGTAATGAGCTCTAAACAAACAAAAGCTCTGTCCTGTGCGAATGTCGCAAGGCAGAGCTTTATTTATTGATTTTAATGATAACGGTTACATATATGACTTTATAAAAAATGACCTCTTCCGGCATCATCCTCAATACATCCATCCCATCAAACGTAACCAGCCGATAATCGCAATCCATAACGGGCAGCTAAAGGCAACGCCCCATGCAAGCCCTTTCAGTAAACCACGGTTTACTTCCACGAACAACGACTCCTTTCTCCAGGGAATAGTCGCAGTATCGGTAATAGTATATGATTTTATACCCGTTTTCATTCGTCACGCAACACTCGTTTTCCTGCTTTTGTTCCGCAGATTCATGGAATGCTTTACGGGAACCTGATATACTATGACTACTGTACGATAAATGGAACCTGATTCATGTTTGGAAAGGAGATTTTCCTATGGCAAAATCCAAAAAACGCACTCCTGCTCCCAAAGCAGCAGTAGCACAGGATAAACCCACAACACTGAAGGATCTGCTTAGCAGTGATGTGCTGGAGAAGCTGAAAGCTCAGGCGGATGAAGCCAAGGCTGCCGAAGCGGCTCTTAAAGAACAGGAACGTCAGCAAGCAGAAGAAGCTCGCCAAGCGGAGCAGAAGCGCCGGGATAACGACTTCGAATATTTGCTTAATAACAGTGCAATGGACTGGAAGAAACATAAGTAAGTATCGGACATGACTTGAATGAGTTTCCCACCATTCACATGCCAAAATAAGTTAACAGCAGACAGATGATGAAGTTGATCTGTTCCAGAACAGGGCCGCGTTGCGGTCCTGTTCTTTTTGATATATACACATATGATTCATCAGTCTTGAGCCGGGTATGTAAAAGTAGAGCGTACAACGACAATCTATACCATACGGAGGGATCAGAGATGACTGAACAGCGTTTGGAAGGAAAAGTCGCAATTGTAACCGGAGGTGGATCGGGTATTGGCCAGGCGACCGCTATTCGTTTCGCCGAGCATGGAGCCAAAGTGTACATGCTGGATCGCACACCCGAAAATGCGGAGGAAACCAAGCAGACGATTGAAAAAGCTGGCGGAGAAGCGTATGTGATCGAATGTGATATCTCCAAACCGGATAATGTGCAGAAGGCGATCAATCAGGCTGCGGCTGAAGCGGGTAAACTGGATATCATATTTGCAAATGCTGGCATCAACGGAACGATGGCCCCGATCGAAACCATGGACATCGAGGACTGGGACCAGACGATGGAGATCAATATGCGCGGAACCTTCGCAACCGTCAAATATGCCATCCCCCATCTGAAAGAACATGGCGGCAGCATCATTATTACCAGTTCCATCAACGGTAACCGGGTCTTCTCAGGGATCGGTTTCTCTGCATACGCTTCCAGCAAAGCAGGACAAACTGCGTTTACGAAGATGGCCGCACTGGAGCTGGCTCGTTATAAGATCCGTGTTAACGCTGTCTGCCCAGGAGCCATCGATACCAACATTGATGATAACACCTACCCGTCGGATGATCTGAAAGAAGTGCAGATTCCTGTTGAATTCCCCGAAGGACATGAACATCCGCTCAAGGGCGAACCTGGAACGTCGAAGCAAGTGGCGAACCTCGTTCTGTTCCTCGCTTCCGATGAAGCCTCTCATGTTACAGGTACACGAATCTATGTGGATGGTGCGGAATCTCTGCTCCGTGGATAAATATAAATATAAGTTGGCCTTTTTCAGGGACAACGCCCAAACATCCCGCAAGCGATCTGATTCGTTCCATTCAGATTACTGCGGGATGTTTTATTTATATAGAGTTTATAATGCGGCGCAGGCGCAACTACAAGGATTATCCCTATACCGCGGAGCTTTTACCTTTTTTCACACGATGCTTCAACCGATCTGGAATGGCAAAGAGCAAAATGTACATCAGCGAGAACAAAACTAGCGCAAGTATCTCTTCCCCAAGGATGTACATGGGATACGGACCTAACATATCAAGCACCGAGGGTGTACTCGGCTTGTGTCTCAAAAACATATAATTCGCGTCAAGCATAATATCTACAACGTATACGATTAATGCTGCCACATTCACAAATATCATCGAACCTGCTACAGATCTCCAGCTAGGTCGCAGCTGTTCCACCCAGGTCATGTATAGTAAGGCCATAATGATACAGGCATGAGCAACGAAAAATTGAATGAATCGAAAATGAGCATAACCATAACCCAGATTAGGCGTCAGGATCGCCATAAGGGCTCCAGCAATACCTGCAAACAGCAGTGCAGAATGTAACAGTCGACTGCGTGTCAGTAGTAACAACGCCGATAATAGCAGAGACAGACTGCATAGTTCGAGCGGCAGTGAGGTCTGCAGGCTCCAAATCCCTCCATACACATACCAGAGTTGCAGCACGATTTCGCAGGCAAACATGACACAGGCCAGAGCGATTCGCAGTATGCGGCGTGCCCTCTCTGACCATGATCGAAGATGGTGTCGAAGCAAAAACATTAGTACAATACATGCTGTAATTACGCTAATTGAAACGATATGTGAACGGGAGAACAGGATAAACGGCTCTGCGTCATAAGGGTCCAGCCATGGTGGATACGCCACGCATCTCTTCTCTCCTTTTCGATTATCTCACCAACATTATCTCTCTTTAATGTTAACTTTTTCATTTTGCCATTGAATGAAAATGCTGTCCAGTTGGAATTCTAAATAAGCATTGTAATTTAAATATCTTTATGTTAAGATAAATTCAGAACCAAAACAAACGAAAAGTTAGTAACTTTCTTAATAAAGAATAAATTTAAATAAACTCAAAAAATGTTCAACTGAACTTTTACACTATCCCATTTCATCTAGGAGGAATTTATTATGCAAATCAAAGGACTTCACCACGTATCAGCTCTAACAGCACATGCCGATCAGAACTATCGTTTCTACACCAACATCATGGGTTTGCGCCTCATTAAAAAAACGGTCAATCAGGACGATGTGTCCGTCTACCATCTCTTCTATGGCGATGAGAAAGGCAATCCGGGTACCGAACTTACCTTCTTCGAGATTCCGATGGCCGGACAGACTCGTGAAGGTGTGAACAGCATATCTGGCACGTCACTGCGCGTTCCAAGTGATGCGGCACTTACTTACTGGCAGCAGCGTTTTGACGAATTCGAAGTCCCACATGGAGAGATTGTTGAACGGGGTGGTCGTGCCACACTCTCGTTCACAGACTTTGAAGGACAACGTCTGATTCTGGTCTCGGATGAAAATAATACAGGTGTCGCTGGTGGTAAACCCTGGGATCAGAGCCCTGTGCCTGCCGAGTATGGCGTTGTAGGCCTTGGCCCTATCCATCTTACGGTAAAAGATGCTTCCCTTACCGCTCCGGTTCTTACCGAACTGCTCGGTTTCAGAGCTAAAGGAAGTTACCCTGCCTTTACTCCAGGTCAACCTGATGTACTCGTTTTTGAATCCGGTGAAGGTGGCAGCGGCTCCGAGGTGCATGTTGAGGAACGGAATGACCTTGCCCAAGAGCGTCCTGGACGTGGCAGCGTACACCATGTTGCGTTCCGTGTGGATAATGAGGAAGAACTGAAACAATGGGTGGAACGGGTTCGTAACTTCCAATTCCCTAACTCCGGGTTTGTAGATCGCTTCTACTTCCGCTCCCTGTATTTCCGTGAAGCAAACGGTATTCTGTTCGAACTTGCAACCGATGGTCCGGGATTTGATACAGACGAAGAATTGGAGCATCTGGGTGAATCGCTTGCTTTGCCTCCATTCCTTGAAGGTCGCCGCGCCGAGATTGAAGCCAATCTCAAACCGCTGGATACCGTCATTCGTTAAACATTAAAAACGATTATCACCATGTGTGTTATGGACTTGATCCAGCAACACCATTGTTGATAATCGTTTTTTATTACGTCTATTTTATTTAACCAAATACGATGTTGTAAGAGGTACAAATAGCGATGAACCTGGATCTTCTGAAACAATCTCAACAAACACAGCTTCAGTGCCCGATACATCCACGTCAAGGCTAACCAATCCGCTTCCCGGCGATATACTCAACTTTTTGAGAACCGTATTGTCCTGGTTGATTACCTGTATCTCCTGATTCCCTTGAAGAGCGGCCAGTTCCAGATGCAGGGAAGAATACTTTTTGCCCGTCATGATCTGGAAGTCGTCTCCTTGCTTCACGGAATCTGTATGCAGATATACATCTTTATAATCCTTGCTTTTGTAAGTAGTCTCCGCAGGATCTTTGGTATGCCATGCGGTAGATCCCAACACCGTCGTCCCCAGTGTACTTAGTGTTACTTTATCGTTGGTTACTGGCCCGGTTTCATTTTTCCCACCAATCAGGACGGATGAAGTTGCACTGTCATAAGTGATCTCTGTCCCAAGCAAGGATCCCACAGCACGTACAGGCAAATAAGTCGTTCCGTTGTAGGTGATAGGCAACACTGTTTTACCATTTGCATCTTTGGCTGTCACCGTGGCACCATTCATTTTTAGCGTAATCTTGCTGTTCAGATAGGCTTTAATCTGTTCCAGTCCTGTTGCTGCGAGTGCACCTGTTCCGATTCCAAGCGTTAATGTGCCTACCATCAAACCCAGTACAACCTTTTTCTTCATCAAAATCCCTCCTGAATGTTAAAATGATTTGTCCTTTATACATTTAAACGACTAAAGTGATAAAGTCAATTGTTTCCTGCATTTTTAGTGCACAGTGCCTATTTCCGGGCAGCACAAAACGAGGCTGTATGTCCCGATTTTTTTTCAGCCTCGCCCTGTTTCCCACTGTCCGTATACGGAGTAAGGAAGATATTCTTGTCAGATGTTCACTTAACTCCACACTCGAGAACTTTCAATTCCCGTTGTATTACGATATCAACATGACGCCATTAATCAAAAGTTTCATAATATTCTTCTTCATACACTTCCATACTGTACTTCAAATCTACGGCCTTCCACTCACCATCTTGATACTCATAAGTAAATGTCAGATCACCGGCATATAAAGCCGCACCGTAAGATCCTGCTGCTGATACGACAAGCTGGCCATCTTCTATACTGTAATAGGTTACTCCACCGAATCCCAACTCTTCGTTATATACGCCGCCACTCGTATCTTCCTCGATCCGTAAAGGTTCTGCTTGAACGCCATCAACGGTGACATCAACATCCACACGGTCTGATCTAACCGTAACTTTCGACTTCACATGTTGTTTCGCAATCTCATCCAGAGATTGCATCTTCATCTCTTCCAGCGTTACCGGATTAATGATACGTGCTTGTCCCAAATAAATACCTGTTCCATGACCTTCCGTGTACAGAACAATAATCTCTTTCTGGCCGTCTCCATTCAGATCCAGCTCGTGCACTTCGGGTTTGTAAGACCCACCTTCTCCCTGCCAATCCCTAAATTCTCGCGTTTTGCCGTCCACTTCCAAAATCATTCCGTTATATATATAACCTGAACCCTCAACTTTCATAGGGTATAATCTGACTTTCTTATTCTCTGGAGCTACCGAAACGTATTCCTCTTTCACGGGAATGGATTCCTGTGTTGTCTTCGCTGTGTCATGCATTTTATCTATATTGGAAGCCTCGACCACTGCGGTCTGGCTGGATTGATCATCTATGTTAAGCTGTTTTTGCGATTCATTCATGGTTCTGGCAGCCGAAGTTGTACTAATCGTAGCTACCGCCAAAATAATCATCAGCAGGATACCTGTCCAAGTTTTCAATATACTGGGCTCCTTTATCTGTTGTGATAATCCTATTATATCTTCATTTATCGCCTGCAAGTTGCGAATTTGTTAATCTTTCATAAAATAATCTTTACAAATTTTCATTTTCACGAAAGAACGTTCGGTTTTAACCAGAATAAGCAAATTTCCATGCCAAAACTGTTCTCCAAAAACAAAAAAAATCCCGAACACAGCTTAAGGCTGCATCCGGAATGCTTTGGTTTTGTCCAATAACCGATCGGTTAATTGTCTCAGTTCTTCAGCCGAGGATGAAATCTCCTCCATGATGGCTGTCTCTTCGTGTGCGGCATCCATAATTCGTCTCGCCTCATCCGAGAACGATCCAGCTTTCCCCTGGATCTTCTTCACATGACCGTGCGTTTGCTCCACGCGACCGGTCTGTTCTGCGATCTTGGAACCGATATCATGAGCACCCTTCATAAATACTTCCACTGTGCCTGTCAGCTCATGCAACGTCTGATCCACAGAGATGGTCCGCTCCGATTCATTGACCACGAGACCATGCTGCTCATGAGACAGTTGGGCTGTCTCCCTGATCCGTTGCTGCACACGACTAATCAACTCATTAATACGATGTACCGATTCCTTACTTTCGTCTGCCAGCTTGCGGATCTGCTGCGCCACGACTGCAAATCCAGAACCCTCTTCTCCAGCTCGTGCAGCCTCAATTGAAGCATTCAGGGCAAGTAACCCTGTTTCCTCAGCAATGTTTTTGACAGAATGGGTAATTACCTCGATATCGGAGGCTTCCTTCTCCAGCAACAGCATAATGTCGCGGGAACGATTGTGCGACTCGGCCAGCTCGTCCATCCCTTTCATCAACGATGAAAAAGTCTGTTTGGTATGATCCACCGATCGTTCCATCTGACCGGACATCTCTGTCATGTCCATGGACTGGCTATGCATACGCTGGAAATCGTTCAGCATCTCATCCGCAGTGATCAGAGATTGATGGGAAGTGACCTTCTGCTCCTCTACGCCTACCGCAATATGATCCACCGCATCCGACATCATCTCGATCTGTTCCGCGGCCTGTGTAATCGCTTCACTCAGAGACTGTGCGTTCTGTGAAGTCGTTCTTGTGCTGTCTGCAATATCATTTACAATGCTTCGAAGGTTAGAAACCATTGCGCGAAAAGCATCATATAATACGGTAAGTTCATCCTGCGTGCGTCGCTGCGGAATTTCGGTTGTCAGGTCACCCGCTGAAACCTGCTGTGCAGCCCGGGACAGGTGAACGATTGGACGAGTCAGCCAGCGTGAGGCAAACCATCCCAGAATCCCGTTCCAGCATACTCCCATGATCAGGATAATCGATATGTACACCCAATTCGGAATATCTAACGTAATCCAGTCTTTGACAAAAAATATAAAAAAGCCGCTAGTTCCGTAGGTAATAATCGAAATCAGTACCAGACCGGCGACAGTCTTTGCTCCTAAAGTCCATTTCATGTGCACACCCCGTAGTCCTTTTTTCCTATTTTACCAATCAAGTACCAAATATCATGTGATATACATCACTGAAAACGTTCTATTCCTCCCATACTTGCCGTTCATGCATGACTTCTCTACCATAAAGCGCATAATGTATAAGACAAGCTTGGCCACCCCTCCCTTTCTTAAAAATTGAATAATATCCCAATTCAATATCCCTAATTTTATTTATTATCGGCACAAGAGGACAAATGATTTAGATTGGCATCCATTTTGCTTAAATGATATACTGAGTGCGCTTCAGCAACGCTGAAGCCGAACTATTTTTATTGATGCCACTGGAGGCGAACGAGATGTCTACTATGTCCACACGGACGGAGAAAGATTTTATCGGTGAAAAAGAAATCCCGGCTTATGCTTATTACGGAATTCAGACGGTACGGGCCGTGGAAAACTTCCCGATTACCGGCGTTCCGGTACACCGGGAGCTGATCACGGCTCTGGCTGCGGTGAAGAAGGCAGCAGCGATTACCAACATGGAGTTAAAAATGCTGCCGAGCAAGATTGGCGATGTGATCGTCATGGCGGCTGAAGAAATGATGAAAGGCCATCATTTGGATCATTTTATTGTAGACTCCATTCAGGGTGGTGCAGGCACCTCCATGAATATGAATATGAACGAAATTTTGGCCAACCGCGGGCTGGAACTGTTAACGAAAAGCAAGGGAGACTACTTCCATTGCAATCCAAATAATCATGTGAACATGTCCCAGTCTACTAATGACGTGGTTCCTACAGCACTGCGCATTGCGGCGTACCAACTGTCGGAGACGTTACTCGCTACCATGAAAAGACTACAGGATGCATTCCGTAAAAAAGAACTGGAATTCAACGATGTGGTCAAGGTTGGCCGTACCCATCTTCAGGATGCCGTACCTATTCGCCTTGGACAAGAATTCGGAGCTTATGCCCGTGTAATCGGACGGGATATTGAGCGTCTTGAATTCGCCAATCGCCGCTTGCTTACCATTAACATGGGTGCAACTGCCGTAGGTACAGGACTTAATGCCAAACCCGAATACATCGTCAAGGTTACAGAGCACCTGTCTGATGTTACCGGACTTCCACTACAAACAGCTGAGGATCTCGTGGATGCAACGCAGAACACAGATGCCTATCTGGAACTTTCAGCAGCGCTGAAGGTATGTGCGGTTAGCCTTTCCAAAATCTGTAATGATATTCGCATGATGGCTTCAGGTCCGCGTGCAGGATTCAATGAATTGCGCCTGCCACCACGTCAGCCAGGTTCGTCCATTATGCCGGGCAAAGTTAACCCCGTTATGGCGGAAGTCATTAACCAGGTATCCTTCCAGGTGATGGGGAACGACCATACAATCTGTATGGCGTGTGAAGCCGGCCAATTCGAGCTGAATGTCATGGGACCAGTTATTGCATTTAACTTGCTGCAATCGCTGAAAATTATGAATAACGGCATCGATGTTTTCACGCGTTATGCAGTTGAAGAGATGGAAGCTAACCGTGAGCGCTGTGAATTAATCATGAACCAAAGTTTCAGTGTGGTTACGGCGTTGAACCCGCATTTAGGTTATAATGTGGCAGCTTCCATCGTGAAGGAAGCGCTCAAGACTGGGCTTTCCTTGCAAGAGATTATTCTGGAACGCGGATTGCTGACACCGGAAGAACTGGAAGAGATTCTTCATCCGGAACAGATGACTACACCAGGGATTGCCGGAGAACACTTCCTGCGTAATATGGAACGATTGTAGGTATCAGGAAATTGGTACAGCAACCCAAACACGAATGATTAACAAGAACCCCCGCAGACCGTTCATCCGGTTTGCGGGGGTTCTTGTGTATTCAGAGATGATAAGACGCCAGCTATTCGATTAAGTCCACCGTTTACGCTCAAGGGAAGGCAGAATCTGAAGTTCCTCCCTGTACTTGGTAACCGTTCTGCGGGAGATTAGAATCCCTTCCTCGGCGAGCAGTGTAGCCAAACGACTATCCGAGTATGGACGCTGAGCCTGTTCCGTGCGAATGATTTCTTTTAATCTGCGTTTTACCACTGATGCTGATGTTTTATCCCCTGACGTTGTACTGATTCCCGAGGCAAAAAAAGCCCTGAGTTCATATACCCCATGTGGGGTCTCAATGTATTTACCGTTCACCGCACGACTTACCGTTGATTCATGCATGCCAATCTTCTCTGCAATAACAGCCAGATTAAGTGGTTTTAGTGCGGATGGGCCTTTGACCAAAAAATGCCTCTGCTCTTCCATCACTGCCGCCAGCACACGCACTAAAGTCCTGCGCCGCAAGCGTACACTCCGAATGATAGCCCTCGCCTCTGCCACGCGGGTAGACCAGATTGCGTCCGGAGCCTCTTCCCTGATCCAGCGGAAGCACGCATCATTCATCGATACACGAGGGTTACCTGCTGCATGCAGGTTAAAATGGGCTTCACCGTAACGCAACCCGACAATGGCATCCGGAATAATGTAATGTGGCCGTTCTGTACATCCGATAGATCGACAGGGCTTGGGATCGAGACGTGTAATATAGTCATAGGCAGTCTGAGCTTCCTGCGAAGTCATGCCTAATCGACTCCCTGTTCTACCTGGGTGAAAAGGAACCAGTGCTTCCAATCCGGCTTCCACCATACGTTCAGCGTACTGAACAGCCAATGGATCGCGTCTGATCTGAAGCAATAGACATTCTTGCAGATTCCGCGCCCCCACACCAGCAGGGTCCAGCGACTGGAGAAGCTCCAGTCCCGCTGCAATCTTGCTCATCGGAAGCTCAAGTGTTGCTTGCACCTCTGCCAGTTCAACCGTTAGATAACCATCGTCATTAACACACCCTGCCAAATATACGGCCATATTTTCCAATTCGTCTGGAATTGTCATCACTCGAATTTGCGCAATCAGCAATTGTTCCAGAGTAGGTTCGGCACCTTTGGCCTGAAGCAACGGATCATAGGAATCATACCTGCGCTGATCCATTCGCCGCGGAATCCGGGCGAGAGGCGCAGCTTGTTCTTCCAGCTCAAGTACTGGATTTTCCTCCGCCGCATCCAGCAAGTAACGGGTCAGATCCTGGCCAGACATGGTTAGCAAATGAAAGGATTGTTTCATCTCCGGCGTGATGGACAGCCGAATACGTTGTTCCTGTACCAACTGAACACCTAACATCCGTTACCCTCCTTATACGTTGCAGGGATAATAGCATACTATTCAAATGAATGTAAGAAGTTTTTAGTCGGATCATGGGTTTCTGACTAGTATTTCTCCGACACCAGCTTCGCCTGTGTAAACAACAGCAGATAGTCTCTTCCACCTGCCTTGGAATCCGTGCCTGACATGTTAAATCCGCCAAATGGATGTGTGCCTACCAGTGCTCCGGTACATTTCCGGTTGAAATACAGATTACCCGCAAAGTATTCGCGTCTTGCCTGTTCCAGATGTTCACGATTACGTGAGATCACCGCGCCGGTCAGACCATAGTCTGTATTATTGGCGATATCCAATGCATCCTGGAATGATTCTGCTTTGATGAACGCAAGCACAGGTCCAAAAATCTCATCCTGAGCAATTCGGGCTTTCGGGTCAACATCGGCAATTATAGTTGGTTCAATGAAATAACCTTCAACGTTCCCTGTACCGCCACCGTGCACAAGACGCCCCTCACCCTTGCCGATTTCAATATATTCCGTGATCTTTGCATATGCCTTGTCATCGATAACGGGCCCAACCTGACTGCCAACTTCAAGTGGACTGCCCATCGTCAGTTTCTGTGTCCGTTCAATCACTTTTTGCAATACTTCATCATATACATCCTTATGAATAATGGCGCGGGAACACGCCGAACATTTCTGTCCTGAGAAACCAAATGCCGAAGCGGTAATGGACTCTGCCGCGAGTTCCAGATCACTGTCACTATCTACTACGATGGAATCCTTGCCGCCCATTTCTGCAATAACCCGTTTGATCCACTTCTGACCTGGAGCTGTACGTGCTGCACGTTCATTAATTCGCAGTCCTACATCTCTGGAACCGGTGAAACTGATAAACCGGGTGAGCGCATGATCCACGAGATAATCGCCCACTTCGCTGCCTGGTCCTGGTAAAAAGTTCACGACGCCATCCGGCAGGCCAACTTCTGCGAGCAGTTCCATAAACTTCGCGGCAATCACCGGAGTTGTGCTGGCCGGCTTTAATACCACCGTATTACCGGATACCAGTGCAGCAGAGGTCATGCCTGCCATAATTGCCAGTGGGAAGTTCCAAGGCGGAATAACAACACCCACACCCAGCGGTATATAACTCAGTTCATTATCTTCTCCTGCAATCCGCACGAGGGGCTGCGGTTCACTCAGTCGCTGCATATCCCGTGCATAGAATTCCATAAAATCAATGGCTTCCGCTGTATCCGCATCTGCTTCAGGCCAAGTCTTGCCAGCTTCATAGACCATCCATGCAGAGAATTCATGCTTGCGACGACGCATAATGGCAGCTGCTTTGTATAGATAACGAGCCCGTTCATTCGGGTCAGTATGTTTCCATGTGTGGAATGTCTCCGCCGCTGTCTGAATGGCCTTTTCGGCCAATTCCTGATCTGCCTGATGGATCGTTCCGACCACTTGATTCTTGGCTGCGGGGTTCACGGAAGTTAACGTGCGGCTGCTTGTTATTTTTTGCCCACCAATAATGATCGGGTATTCCTGCCCAAGTTCAGCTTCTACCTGACGAAGTGCGTCTTCAAATGCTTCCTGGTTCGCCTGGACCGCAAAAGGTGTGAATGGTTCGTTAACAAAAGGGATATTCATCAAATGATTCCTCCTTCAGGATGTGGGATTCGCTGGCTGCTCGCCTGAATTATTTTGCATGTTACTCATCACCAAATATATGTAGCAAAATCCGTGCCAACTCCGGTTGGGATTGAAATATTTTTCTCGTTAAATTTAACTAAAGAAAATTCACAAGGGTCACTCCGATGACAGAATAACCTTCCGATCGCTGTTATCCCCAGATTTTTCGATTCCTTTTTATAAAGTTAAAATTTCCATGAAAAATAGTAGACCATCGCCAAATCTGGCACGTTTCTTGCTTGAATTAAGGATGTACAATGCTGAAGGAGGAAACGAAAATGAGTGTGGGAACGGAAATATATCGCAAAACCTTATTAACCGTGGCAGGCAACAAAGCTGTAGAGAACCTGTCCATTAAATATGGTAAGAAGCTGGCAGGCAAGTTTATTGCAGGAAACACCTTGGAAGAAGCTCTCGCAGAGATCCGCATACTCAATAACAAAGGCATTATGGCTACGCTCGATCATCTGGGTGAAGGCATCACCCGCCTGAGCGAAGCGGCATTGTACAGGGATGAGTATGTACGCCTGGTAGAAGGCATTGCACGTGAAGGCGTAGACTCCAACGTCTCGCTAAAACCAACCCAGATGGGCCTCGCACTTGACCCGGAAGAGGGTTATCGAAATATCCGTGCCGTTGCCGCACAAGCCAAATTACATGATCTATTTGTCCGAATTGATATGGAGGATAGTCCATTTACTCAAGCAACGCTGGATATTGTGCGAAGACTGCACTCGGAAGGACTGCATAATACAGGCACAGTATTGCAGGCCTACCTGCATCGCACGGAAGAAGATACACGTGATATGATTCGGGAAGGCATTCGGCTTCGGCTGGTTAAAGGTGCTTACAAAGAACCCGGATCAGTCGCCTATCAGAGTACTTCTGAAGTCATTCATCAATTCAAAACAATGATTCGTAATCACCTCGATCAGGGTGTGTACACTGCGGTTGCCTCGCATGATGATCACATCATTAACTGGACGAAACAATACGCCAAGGATCGGGGGATCTCGCCGGATGCCTTTGAATTCCAGATGTTATATGGTCTGCGCATGAGCGAACAGGAACGTCTCGCCAAAGAAGGATATCGCATTCGCTGTTACGTCCCTTATGGCACCATGTGGTATCCGTACTATACCCGCCGTTTGGCCGAAAAACCGGCTAATCTCTGGATGGTCGTTAAGAATATGTTCCGATAGTTAGTTTCCGGCCGGATCAATATATATGAAAAAGAAAACCATGTTGTCTCTTTCTTTCTGGGCACATGGTTTTTTCTGTGCGAACACTTTACGAGAGCATCCAACTTGACGAATGGTCTAAACAAAAGTTGACAACTATATAGTTAGGTACCATACTATGTTCATGGACAATCAAAACAAATCAACAACTGATATGTACCTCATCCCTTCGTTAGTACAAACGAAGCGTCAGGTTGATCGCTATCAATTAGACGTGGATGCACAAGCCGTGCTTGTCGCATCCAGACTGATGGTAGCAGGAGCCAAACTTGGGCATGCTGCGGAAATCCATTTCTCCAGATTCGGTTTATCGACAGGGCGATATCGTCTGTTGGCAGATCTTGAAGATCACGAAGGAGAAGAACTGCCCTCCCAACTGGCGGAAAATCTGGGTGTAACCCGTGCTACCGTAACTGGTTTAATCGAGATTTTAGAACGCGACGGACTGGTTGCTCGTCGGACCAGTTCTGTTGATGGTCGTCAGAAGTCAGTCATTTTGACCGCCAAAGGTGCGAAGAAGCTAACGGATATGGCTGCGGAACATTTTGCCAGACTGGAAGCGATGGTCGGATTACTTACGATCGAGGAAAGGAGTGTGTTTCTCAACCTGCTGGGGCGTGTAACACAAGGTATTACTGCACTTACAGATGAGTCACACGACTTCTCCGAACCAAAATCCTAGGAGCATAACAAAGAAAGGTGAACCGGGCTAGTTCAACTAGCCCATTTTCACCCCCATATAGTTAGGCTCCTAATTATATATAGGTGAAAGCAAATCAGTGATCTCTAAACAAAAAAGGAGTAGTGATATGGTTAACCTTAATGACCCCATTCATTCCGAGGAAGCTTATCCAAACCGAGCCGCTAATCCTCCCCCAAAACCTTTTGTACTGTGGCGTGAATTAATTCCGGCCTACTTGTCTCCTGCCATCATGGCAAGCATCGGGGGAATCGTTACCGCTGATAAAGTCCTTCAGTTACGAGCTTTAACAACGATTGGAGGGGCGTCTCTGCTTATGGCTCTATGGGCCGGACTCTGGCTTCGTAACCGTAAGAACCGCACACGGTGGGTGGCGAAAGCACCCCGGATCATTGTCGTGGGCTGCTTGGCACTTGCAGGCGCAGGGTTTGGCTTGGTGGCGGCGTGGGGGATTTCTAATGTATTGCAGATCGTAAACCCGAGTTCTTCATGGGCTTGGTTGGATCATATTGGGTTCGATTTTCCATTGTCCGGTGCAATAGCTTGTACGATCATGACATGGCGCTGGCGAGCTTACATTATCAAATAAACAAGTTCATTATAAGGAGAGATTGAAACATGATTACTATTATTGGAGCAACAGGGATGATTGGAAATGCACTTTTGAGACGTTTGATGGAAAGAGGTATTCCCGTTCGGGCAGTAAGTCGAAAGCCGGATAAGCTTCGTCAACAAATGGCGGACTTGGCGTTGTCCGGGATTGAAATCTGTGCTGCCGATGCAAATGATTCCGAATCCATGCGCAGAGCTTTGGCGGGTACCAGTCAACTATTTCTAGCGTTATCCAACAACCCTAAACAAGTGGAACTAGAGACATCCATTATTCAGATGGCTGCACAAGAGGGAGTGGAGCATGTCGTCAAAATATCCAGCCCCGCATATGACGAACGTTCACCAGTAACTGTAGCAGGCTGGCATGAACAAATTGAGCAAGCTCTAGTGAAATCCGGGATGACATATACAATGCTGCGCCCCTATGCTTTTATGCAAAATCTGCTCCGACTCGCACCAACCATTACAACCCAAGATGTATTCTTCGGCTGCATTGGAGATTCCCCGTGCAACTTCATTGATTGCCGAGACATCGCAGATATTGCCACAGAAGTGCTGACTAGAGACAAACCAGTGAACCGCATCTATACGCTGACGGGTTCCGAAGCATTCACTTATGCACAGATTGCAGATAAAATGTCCACCCTGTTCAATCGGCCGATCAGATTCCTCAACCTCAAACCCGAGGAGCTTCGAACGGATCTGATCGAACATGGACAGATGCCTCCTTGGCTTGCAGACCACGTGGTGGAAATTCAGACGATGTCTACCGTTGTGCCAGAGAAGCCGACGGATATCGTTCAACGCTTGCTTGGCAGAGCGCCGCGCTCACTTGATGCATTCCTGAGAGAGCATCGAGATGCATTTAAACCGAGACTGTAACCAAGTTAGACAATAACGAAAAGTCATAAAGAATTATGGACAAACAACTATGAGATCTTCAGGAATCATAGGCGATAATAATGTTTTTAAAGAGAACCACAATTTTAAATGTCTATTTTTCTGGACACACCCATTTATTATTCAAAAGTTAACCACTTAAATTGTAGCATTAGGATAGAGGCATTCGCATTGATCTGTGTTTCGCCTGCCAGGGTCTGCAGATCAACTGCCGATGCACTGGAATGATTCCGTAATGTCAGTACATCACTTGATGCAGCAGTGATAATGATCATTCCTGGATTGGGCAACGATGAAAAACACCGCGTAGTCCCCAGCATTACAAAAACAACATTAACCACGATTTCCGATTGCCTTATGTATGATTCATGTCAAAAAATCTATACACACTTCACTTTGAAAGCTATACTATGGATAACTATCTCACTCAAATATTTCCATCTACTCCGATCATAAGAGTTCCTTGTAACAGGTACAGTCCTGAAAGTTATGCCCAAATTGAGGTGATACCGATGAAACATTTACTTCCAGATTTAATGTCTTTATTGCGCACGGATATGGGTACTCTGGATACAGTCCTCCCCACCCCCTGTATCCCTTCATCGACATCGCTGGTAGATGCCATCTCCTTATTCGACACATCTTCTTATCTGTTCGTTCAGGATGAAGGTCCTGTACTGGGATATATCGTGGTATCCGATGTCCTGCATGCCATGATGCATGCGCATCGCCTAATAGAAGCTTATTTTGAGACCACACTGGAGACAGCGGGTTCAGCTCTGACATTAATTAATGAAGATGCCAAGGTGGCCTACTGGACAACTGGCGCGGAGCATGTTTTTTCGATCAGCAAAAATGATATTATCGGAAAGCCTGCGGCAAACTTTTTTCCGCCTGATCGGCTACAGTCTCTCAAGACGTTGTATACCGGCGAAACGGTCTATCGCAAACAGCATCAGCCACGGCCCGACCTGTTCGCCCTGATTAATGCTCGTCCTGTCCAACTGGATGGACATATTGTGGGTGCAGTTGCTGCCGAAGTGGATATAACAACTGAAATCCGATTACATCAGGAACTATTACATATGACATCCAAAGTCCAACATCTGGAAAAAGCCGTTGCCAGACTGCGTCCTGACACAGATCCCTTTGCTCGCATCAAAGGCAGCAGCCCAGTGATTCACCAGTGTTTGGAGACCATTCGCAAGATCAGCACCACCTCAGCAACCGTACTTATTCTCGGGGAGAGTGGCACAGGCAAGGAGTTATTCGCCAAAGCCATTCATGATCTTCGTGAATTGCAGACGGCACCGTTCATCGCGATTAACTGCGGGGCAATTCCCGCTTCCTTGTTCGAAAGTGAATTATTCGGCTACGAAAAAGGCGCCTTCTCCGGAGCGGATCCCAAAGGCAAAAAGGGCAAGATCGAGCTTGCCGAAGGGGGTACCCTTTTTCTGGATGAGATCGGTGAGATGCCATTGGAATTGCAAGTGAAACTGCTTCGGGTGTTGCAGGAGAAGAGTTACTTTCCTGTGGGGGGAACACGTATGAAACAGGCCGACTGCCGGATTATCGCAGCAACCAATCAGAATCTACGGAGTATGATTGCCCGCAATCAATTCCGGGAAGATCTATACTATCGGCTGAATGTCATTAACCTTGTCATCCCTCCTCTGCGTGTGCGCAAGGAAGATCTATATGAATTAACCCAAACGTTTCTTCAAGAATTCTCATTGCTCTATAACCGTCATATTGAGTTGGTTCCACCCGAAGTATTCAAATTGCTGTTCCAATATGATTGGCCAGGCAATGTACGTGAATTACGAAATGTGATCGAACGCCTGACCATTCTGACGACAGATGGTGAGGTGAAGCAGGAATACCTGCCTGATACCCTCACTTCCCTTACCATGCAAGAACAGTGCGAAGTTCAACTGACATCCGGAATTCATTCATATGCCAACAACGAAAATCAGCAACGTCAGGATTCGGCGGGAGCAGAACCAGAACCTCGATCCATTGCAAATGTGGACGAATTAGATCCCTCGAATGATTCCGAACTTGTCTCGGGTGTTACCTACCAGCAAAAATTGGACACCTATGAGGCGCAACTTTTAATTCAATATCTGAAAGCAGCAGGTGGCAACAAACGAACACTCGCCAAGCAACTTGGCATCTCCAGGGCAACGCTCTATAACCGCATGAAGAGGCTTGGTCTATGACCAGCCTCTTCTTGTCGTCATTATCGGTATGATGAACGAATAGAACCCTACAAAATCCGCGCCAAGCGAGTCAGCGCTGTTCTGAGATGGCGATAGAATGTCGCCCGACTCATGGAACACGTCTGGGCTGCGGCAGTTGGATTGCCAGCATGCGTCCAGTAGGCCGCGTATAACAGCATCTGATCCTGTGGAGATAGGCCATGCACTCTGCCTTCCAACAGATCCATGACATACAGCTGTAACTGGATTCCATCCTTTACTCCTCTAACCCTGTCAGCATATTCATGCAATTCTCCCGGGGAACGAAGATCCCCCAACATCTTGCGAACATCCTGTTCAGTCCAGATAACACCATCCACTTCTGTTGTTTCCGGCTGTATACGATCTTCTGTTGATTTCGGATCAAGCAGAGACATGACCCACTCTCCGAATTGCCCGCTACGCAAATCCAAATCAAGTATGTCCGCCCGGTCCTCGAATCTGTCACAGACACGAGTGCGGATTCTTCGCATCTGGAATCCAATACTTTGCAAAAATAGTTTCAGGTGAGGATTCGTTGCAACGAGCATCGCTCTCGCACCATCACCCAGTAGAGATAGTCGATCAAGTGCCATGTATCCCACCAGTTCTTCTCGTGTATAACCAGGCACATCATCTCTTGCCGCAGCCAGCAATGCAAAGTGAGTATCACTCTGATCGGGGTCATTCTCAAGCTCCTGTAGAGTGAAGCATTCCTGCATCTCATTCGGAAAATATTTCAAAAGCAGCTCACTACTACCCCTATGTACAAGTACCGTGATAAACATGGCGATTGTCTCCCCAAGCTTGTCACGCATTAATACGATTCCTTCGGGAAAACGGTGTGCCAACTCATCCAGGAAGGGACCGTAGGACACAGCCTGCCATGGTTCCACGCTGTACTCGCACCATTGCTGTAACAAGCTGTGCAGAGCGGGCAGATCCTCTTTTCTCATCGTCTCAAGAGGGGAGAACAGGGAATCACGAGACACGTCTGCGTACTTGCGGTATTGAAGCATGGATTCCTGACAGAGCAGCAGCATCTTTCGGGCGATTTGACGACGCTCATGAGCCCCTGCGTGTTCATGTAGCGGTTTCAGCAGCTTCGCAATCTTGATACGCATTGTCTGCAACCGATGTGGCTCACGCTGTCGAAAATCCCGGAGCAGATGCACCCTGGCCATGTCATGCAGTCCAAGACCATCCGGACTGGAACGGATAAACGACATCTGTCTCAGCATGTGGTAGTCTTCTTGCGTCACAGTCATGTCCAGGACAGATGATAACAATTCCTGATTGGCTGTCTCAATCAGTGTCAGTACCTCCACCATGGGATGTAGATGGGAATTCGTCAGTTCCAATAATAATCGTGCACTGATCATGTGTGATAGCTCAGCCCATTCGGACTGTGGAAGATTCCTCCTCTGATCCGCAGCTTCTACAGCAAGGGCCAGCCCCAGCGGATGTCCATCGGTCATTCGTGTAATGGTACCTGCCATCCCCTGATCCAGAAAGCCTGCCAACGTGATATATTCCGTAATCTCATCCACTGTGAAATGTTGAAGCCTCATCTGTATAAACCTCTGATGTAATCGGGGATGTGTCCGCCAGGTGGACGCCAGTTCCGGGCGTGATGCAAGAATGACAAGTATCCCTCTTAACGGAAGTTTGGATACAAAGACTTCCATGAACCAGCTTTCTAACAGAGCAAGCTCTTCATAATTATCCACGGCCAGGACCAATCTCTTCTCGATCGATGTGTCTCTCAGCAGACTCAATGGTCGCGGGTATCCTTCACTATCCATTGTTTCCAAGCCTAATGTAGAGGACAAATAATCCATAAAAACGGAAGGAGTTGCCCCACATGATCGACCATCCATCCATATTGCCGTCGCACCTCGATCCCGAGAGACAGATAACATCTCTGAAAGCAAGGAAGATTTACCAATGCCTCCCATGCCCGTAATTGAAAATATGGTTAATGGGGCTTCCGGATGATTGAACCACCGCTCCAGTGTCGTCAGTTCCTTGGTTCGACCAATGAAACGTTTGCCATCCTCAACATATTTGTCGTATTTTGCCTCACTACTGTTTCCCATATATGTCCTCCGTACTAGATACTGGTACTTTTAATATACTTTTTTCTCTCACAAAATTGAGACTATATTGAGACGCGCAATTGCATGTGAAGTGATAGAATCTTGTTAAAAGCCAATTTAATGGAAATATTCAAAACAGCGGACATGGAAACGTATAACAAGGTATACATAAACGCCTCTGCATTATTTCTTATCATAATGGATCATTCCGCCGATCAAACTGCAATCAACATGTTACATGAGCATTTACTGATCTCGAATTCATGCTTCCCTTTCATACCCTACTACCAGCCCGATATTCCAGGAAAGGCGGATTTGTGTGAGAATAAACCTCGATATCTGTAATCTGAGCGGACAACTCGGAATCAATCCCAAACGACTTAATGAATGGCTACACCAAAGTGGCATTTCAATGGAGGACAACGACGCAGAACCGGAAGGACGCCCTGACCGGTCATCCCCCCCGTATCGGCTGGCTGCACCTTCTTCCTTATCACTGGCACCATCCTCCGGTCAAACGAAGCTATATCGGGGCCGACGCTCCACTCCTACCCTGCAACACCTTCCCGCCTCGTTACAACGGACTCGGCGGATCAGTAAAAACTGCTAGACTGTGCTCAAGGTAGTGTAAGATGGGTGCACAGTCTGTCTTACATCCCTTTCACCCCATCAAGAGGATTGCCACTGCCCATTCTCGATCATCGCGTGCGCGAGTAACGCCATCTCCAGACAGATTCTTCTCCCTTGATCCATGTAACCTGGACCCATCAGTTCTTCCAGCTTCTCCAGTCTGTTGTACAACGTTTGCCGATGAATAAATAACTGGGCAGCTGCATCCCGTTTGGAACCAAAGTTCTGCAGGTACGCATCCAACGTCTCCACCAATCGCAGGTGATGCGTTTGGTCATGTTCAATCAACATACCCAGGTGATCCTGGACAAAGGGTTGCAGGAAGGATTGGGGTAACGCTTTTAACATTTGATATATACCCATACGTTCGTAAAAGTGAACATGTTCCATCAGATCTACCGATCTTGAAACTTCGATCACCTGATAGGCCTCCTGAAGGCTCTCCGGCAGGCTGGTCAAACGGTTGCGTAACTTGCCAAATCCCACATGAATCATAACCTGTTTCAAGTTACGACTGGCAAACCGTTTCACGTCCTGGGCAATCCCCTCCAGCAATCGCAGCAGTTGATGACGTGCAGCAGCCGTTACCGCTTCCTTCGCACAGCATAGATATACCTGGTTGTTCTTCAGCATAATCAGGCTAGGCAGATTGTTCTTCTTGAGCAAGGAACGCAGCAGGACAAGAACATCCTGATGATTGGCTTCCATTCTCTCCCGGCCTGTACCCTTCAGTCGATGCTCAATCTCGATGACCCCTCCTGCAAACCAGTACTGTCCCTTCACCAGCAAACGAAGCCCCATTCGAGTCTGAGCCTGTTCCTCCTGATGGATGTTGCCATTCATCAGATCCTGGATCAGTTCATTCTGATTGCGGACCATCTTCTCTTCAAGAAACTGGGATCGAAGCGTGAGCGCCGCCGCCGCCTTCGCTGTATAATCGAGCAACAGCTTGAGATATTCGACTGGAGCTGCGGGATGCACAATCATGCCTACAGCCGAAAATACCTGGCCAAAACAGACGACCGGATGACACAACAGAGCCTTCTCTTCGTCGATGTGGAACCATAATTCAGTATCTGAATCATTCAAATCCAGATGTTCTACCTCCTGCTCATACCAGGTATAGATGGCCTGTTCCATCTCAGGAACAAGTTCGGGCACAAAACTGCCTGGCTCCATGGACGAAATGTAAACCACAGGTTTGGTAGCATACTCATGCAGCAGGTTCAGCACAGCAGACATATCCGTACTCTGTAATGTTCGTTGCTGAAGCTGACGGGAGTATGCTTCCAGACTTTTCAGCAACTGGTGTTGATGATTAATGAGCAGAGAGTGAATATCCTGTGTAATCTCGACAAAACGGACCGGTTGTTCAAATACGATCAGCGGAAACTGGTGTCTGTTCGCCAGTTCAATCAGTTCTTCCGGGATTCCGTATATGCTGGTACCAAACTCCACACATAGCCCCGCTGCCTCACTGCCAATGAGCTGAAGCAGATACTCTTCGCGCCCTTCTTCCGATTGAAGCCACAGTCCAGTGGATAAAATAAGATCATGGGGGCTTACGAATGGAGATACATTTGTAATCTCCAATACATGAACCCAACCAACCTGACGGTTCACTCCATCCTTCCCTGCCGCTAGTCGTGCTCGGCCAAATACTGGACGTGCAAGGATATCTTTGATCGTAAACACACGGTCATTTCGCAATGTCGATCCCTCTTTGTGTTATTTTTTCTTACATTATAATCTATGGACAAATGTCCTGAACAGTCTTTTTCGACAATATGTTGAGTTCAATTCCTAAAAATTAGACATCAAGTAAGGTGCAAAACGAATATCCAAGTCATAAACTTGTAGTATAATCTAACAACCAATAAATGGACGAGGTGCATGGTGATGAGAATCGGAATTCCCAAAGAAATCAAGAACAATGAGAATCGTGTAGCAATGACTCCGGCCGGGGCTACTGATTTCATCAGAGCCGGTCACCAGGTACTGATTGAACAAGGCGCGGGGATCGGCAGTGGATTCACGGATCATGAATATCAAGCTGCGGGCGCCGAGATTCGGATTGATGCCAAGTCCGTGTGGACCGCAGTCGATATGATCATCAAGGTGAAAGAACCGCTTGCCAGTGAATATGGATATTTTCGTCCGGGACTGATTCTGTTCACATACCTGCACCTCGCAGCGGAACCGGAGCTTGCCAAAGCCCTTATTAAAAGTCGGGTAACGGCTATTGCGTATGAGACGTTGGAGGTTAACAATACCCTCCCCCTGCTAACTCCTATGAGTGAAGTTGCAGGCCGCATGGCCTCCCAGATCGGAGCACAACTACTGGAGAAAACGGAAGGTGGCAAAGGCATTCTGTTGTCCGGTGTACCAGGCGTCAGTCGGGGGAAAGTGGTCATTATTGGTGGCGGTACAGTTGGAACAAATGCAGCCAAAATTGCTATTGGTCTTGGCGCCGATGTGACCATCCTTGATCTGAATCTGAATCGTCTGCGCCAGTTGGATGATATCTTCGGCAATCAGATCCAGACGCTGGTATCCAGCCCGTCCAACATTGCAACAGCTGTTGCTGCGGCAGATCTGTTGATCTGTGCGGTGCTGATTCCGGGCGCCAAGGCGCCAACACTTGTCAGCGAGCAAGTGGTTAAGACGATGGCACCGGGTTCGGTCATTGTGGATGTGGCGATTGATCAGGGCGGGATCGTTGAGACCATTGATCATATCACAACCCACGATGAACCGACCTATGTGAAACATGGCGTCGTGCATTACGCGGTGGCGAACATGCCAGGCGCCGTGCCGCGGACGTCCACGGTGGCGCTGACCAACGCCACCATGCCTTATGCGCTGCAGCTGGCCAACCACGGTGCAGCAGCCGCGATTCGCGGCAGTTCGTCCATTCGCAGCGCGGTCAACGTGCTGAATGGACACATCACGTATGAGGCGGTCGCCCGGGATCTCGGGCATGCCTATGTTCCGGCGGGTCAGGCGCTGGAGAATACCGCCGCTGTCCAGTAATCTTGATATGATCGTTCCACCCGGCGCCTTGTTGCCAGGCCTGTGGAACGCAATAGAAGCGCAAGTCGGGCAGATGATGTTCCCGGCTTGCGCTTCTTGATTTTTTTCACATAGGATAGCTTGTTGGTTGGTATAAGGCCTTTAGGTTGCTCCGGTTTTGGCGCTTCAAACTGCTCGCTCACTGCACACTTCGCGGAAGTTGCAATCCCGGCAGGACCGGTGCGAAGGCATCGCTGTGAAGTAGGTGACGTCCTTGGGACGGTTATAATACTCATCCTCCACGCAGGATCGCATCTCCTCGATATAACGGCCTACGTTCTCCTCTACCTTCCTTATATCCTCTTCCGTTGCGGTAAATTCTCGGTGCTTCCCGGTTAACAGATACTCCACTCGCAGCTCAATCTGCTCCAAGGGAACCCGGTAGTGTTCTCTCACATAGGATGCGTACAGCATTAGCTGATCGGAGAAGTCATCTTCCTTGCCCGTCTTCCAGTCCACAATGACAATATTGCCGTTACTGCGCCGATACAATAAGTCCATCTTCACATACACGCGTGTATCGTGCAGCATCATGGTATCCCATTTCTCAATCTCCAGAATGTCCGTACTTGCCCGGGACAAGTCCTCCCACGTAAGCGTCTGGTACAGGTTGCTGACACAGGCCGAAGCCCGTTCCTTAATCGTGGCAATCCGGTCATTCAACGTATCATCCCCGTAATAGATCTCCGACAGCATCGTGCGATTCTTGGGGTTCAGCCGCCACTGATCCACATCCATGGATTCCACATACGCCTGATTCAGCAGCTTGCGTATCGTCTGTTCCAGAAAGTGTTCACGCGGTTTATCCTTGCCCTCTTCCCTGCTGCGTACCGCCGACTCACACATCCGATGTGCGAGATCCCCGAAGACAAGGTACAGATTGCTGAGCTGTTTCAGACGGTACAGACGAACCTGCATCTCATCAGCAGCGTCTGCCTTCCAGCCGTTATGGGCACCGTAATAATGATAATAATATTTGCGCAGGCACTCATCGAACATACTCGCCCGCGACTGCGAATAAGACCATTGCGGGTATTGTGCCATAAGGTATTCTGCCTTTCTGTATGCCGGATCTGCATGAGATCCCTTAATGCTCACAGTATAAAGCCCGGGCAACATTGCCGCAAGCATGCTTCCGTTATTTTCTTCTGACGCAACCGTTTCCGATTCGATCCGTATCGTTTATATAGTAACATCACCAAAAGATGAAATTGCGGAGCAGAACGCTTAATATACTCCATAGAGGGCAGCGAATCCCAGACCGGGATGTTAGTATGGGTCTAACCCAGGGCCAGTGGGGGCCCGCGCTAACGAATCTCACACACCTTATCACGTGGATTATGAGGTTTTATGGAAACTAACGAACCCCAGACACGCTAATTAGTCTTTTTTCGATTGTAGAACGTGTTTATTTTATAAAAAAATTGTACAGGCATATCCTAAAAGGAGGCACTACCCATGAATCGACCGGATTGGTTCCAGGCGGAAGAAGCATTACAACAGATCCAAGTCATCGGAAGCGACCGGAATGAGCTCGTGAACATCATCGGCGATGTAGAAGGATTGAATTGCATTGGCACAGGTACGGATGCGGCTGTATTTACGTATGACGGCTTGCCGCAGTATGCCTTCAAGATGTACTCGGATCATGCCTTGGACAAACTCGAAAATGAAAAACAGGTATACGAGCAGCTCAAAGGCCTGACATACTTCCCTACCTATTATGGCAGCGGCCGGAATGTACTCGTGATCAGTTTTGAACCTGGGGATACCTTGCTGGAATGTTTGGAAAAAGGAATCCCCGTCCCCGAGCAGGTCATGCTCGATGTGGACGCAGCGCGAGAAGCCGTTCGCAGCCGCGGGCTGAACCCTCGTGACATTCATCTGAAAAATGTAATCCTCCAGAACGGACGCGGGAAAGTAATTGACGTCTCCGAGTATATTCAAGACGGCAATGACAATCGCTGGGAGCATCTGGTCTGGGCCTATCACAACATCTATCCACGAATCAAAGGAACGCCCATATCTCCACGCATGCTGCAAACGATCAAATGGGGATACAATCAACTCGATCATGCCAATGTCAAAATGGACGACCTCGCCAAGAAAGCGAATAGATTGTTCTCCAGATTTATGAAATGAGCACGTTGTACACGTAGATAATTGTCTTGATATTATTGAATCAAAACCACCCGGATAATAGCCTTGAAGAGGCCTTTATCCGGGTTATTCTCATAGGGTCACAACCATCTTTATAGACATTTTATTCGAGACTACTGGTAAACTGGTCGTGCTCAATCTTCTTTTCTTCCACGTCCCTGCGAGGGGGTCATGCCCTTGTATTGTTTGTATAATTTCGTAAAATAGTTGGCGTTGTCGCAGCCAACTCTGGCGGCGATCTCCGTAATGGTCAGACTGCTGCCTTGCAGCAGTTGCTCTGCTTCACTCATCCTGCACCCGTTCACGTATTCCACAAAGGTACGTCCGGTCAGCTTTTTGAACATTTTGCAGAAGTGATACGCATTCAATCCCACATGACTTGCCGCTTCCGTAACAGACATCTTACCTGTAGGGTCCGCTTCAATCTGCGCAATTAACTGTTTGAAGCGTTCGCGGTTTGGAAAATACGATCCGACCGTTTTATCCGGTAGCTGCTGCGGCATAAAGGTACGCGCAAGCAGGGTGAACAAAGCATGCAGCTTGGATTTCACCACGAGCTGATAAGCCGGGGGCTGTAACGCCATTTCCTCCACAGCTTCATTCAGCAAAGAATAATAGCCTGTGCATGCTGTGTTTTCTTCTGTCGGTTTGACCGGAAACCTCACTCTTCCTTCCAAATACGGCGCGACATATTGCTCATGCACAGGATCATGAGTGAAATCATGGAACAGTGCACGGTTCACTACAACGGAATCATAATGCACATCCCCCTCATCCAGAGCATATCCGACATGCAGTGTACCTCCAGGAATGATGATGACCTCACCTGCTCGAACCACATAAGGTTTGCTATCAATATGAAACAGCGCACTGCCCTTGCGCATAACAATCAGTTCAAAGTGTTCATGCCAATGCAAATACAGAATACATTCTTCAGCTTTCATATCTGAACACCGATTTTGGAACAGCTGAAACGGATGCGATTTATGATCAATTCGGGTATTTTCGTGAAGCGCTTTCAGATCCAGCACGACTTCTTCCCCCTCTTCACAAGATCCGACTATTATTACACAAGATTGTTTAGAGCCATCCCGTTAATCCACGGCTATAATGAGTGTGTCACGAAGTACTATAAGCCAATATTGGAGTGAAATACAACCATGAATAAATCATTACGCATCGGTACCCTTGTAGGCGGGCAGGACGCCGTCCGCGTTATCCCGCAGATCATGCAACACGGCTTCGAATCATTTAACCTGACCTTCTGGCAAACGACTGGTGATCTGGACCTGGCAGAGACAGCCAAACGTGTCCGTGAAATTGTGGACGAACAAGGCATTGTCATCTCCGCGGTGAGTGTATTTGGTAACCCGCTAACGGGAGCCGGAGACAACGCCGATACACTGGCAAGCTGGGAGCGGGTGATTGATCACGCACAACTCTTCGGTGCGGATATCGTCTCCGGGTTCACCGGACGATTGACCGATCAACCCATTAACGAGTCCATCCCCCGGTTCAAGGAAGTGTTTGGCGAACTGGCACGCCGGGCAGCAGACCGGGGTGTACGCATTGCTTTTGAAAACTGTGATATGGGTGGCACCTGGCAGACAGGCGACTGGAACATCGCCCATAATCCGACGGCCTGGGAGATGATGTTTGATGCTGTTCCGGATGAAAATGTAGGCCTGGAGTGGGAGCCTTGCCATCAAATGTCCAGTCTGATTGATCCTATTCCACAGCTACGCAAATGGGCTCATAAAGTCTTCCACGTACATGGCAAAGATGCCACGATTGCCTGGGATATTGTCAAGGAATACGGCGTGCATGGCCCACGTGAATTTGTCTGGCACCGCACACCCGGCTTCGGGGATAACAACTGGGCAGACATTATCACCATTCTGCGTCAGAACGGTTATCAGGGCACGATTGATATTGAAGGCTGGCATGATCCCGTCTACAAAGACGAACTCGAAATGACCGGACAGGTGCATGCTTTGCGATATTTGAAACAATGCCGCGGCGGCGATTTTGTGCCAAATCCAGTATAGGAAACCATGCGAGCTGTATAACACAATCCATGCGAAGGAGATGAGAACATGACTCATCCTTATCGGGTAATTATCGCTGGCTGCGGTGCCATGGCAAACACGTGGGCGGACTATGCCTTGCAAAGGTCAGATACAGAAATCGTGGGACTGGTCGATCTGTATGAACAGACAGCCCTTGCTTTTGCTACAAGACATGGCCTCACCTGCCCCACGTTCACCGATATCCGTGAAGCCATTCAAGCGACTGGTGCTAATATCGTATTTGATGTCACGATTCCGGCGAGTCATTACGGCATTGCCATGACGGCGCTGAAGGAAGGATGTCATGTATTTGGCGAGAAACCACTGGCAGAGTCCTTCTCCGATTGCACAGATATTGTGCAAACCGCTCGCAGCACAGGACACATTCAAGCCGTCATGCAGAATCGCCGTTTTGATCCGCGTATCCGCGCCTACCAGCACCTCATTTCCGGCGGAGCTATAGGGCAGGTAGGTTACGCAGGGGCTGACTTTTTCCTCGGGCCACACTTCGGCGGATTCCGGGATCTGATGGATAGTCCGCTGCTGCTCGATATGGCGATACATACGTTTGATCAGGCACGATATATTCTCGGAGCCAACCCGGTATCGGTATACTGCCATGAGTTCAATCCTCCAGGTTCCTGGTATCAGGGCAATGCGATGGCGTTATGTATATTTGAGATGTCCGACGGGTCCGTATTCAACTATCGCGGATCCTGGTGCGCAGAAGGTGTACCCACATCATGGGAAGCAAGCTGGCGCGTAATCGGTGAAAAAGGAACCGCCATCTGGGATGGTCATGATGACATCTATGCTGAGGTGCTTACTGCGCAAAGCCTGGATGCTGACGGCAAACCATCCTTTTTCCAGCCAAGTGAGCGGATTGAAGCGGAACTGCCTGTCATGGACAAAACAGGTCATCACGGCTGTCTCGAAGACATGTTCGCCGCACTGGAATCCGGCCGACTGCCTGAGACCGATTGCAGCGATAACCAGTTTAGCATGGCCATGGTCCTCGCTTCCTTGGAAAGCGCACGCACAGGCCAGAAAGTCTTCATCGCCAATCTAATGAAAAACACATAGCGCAGCGCCTGTGTTTTTCATATTAAACAAAGCCCAACTGCAAAGTTCAGCAGTTTGGGCTTTCTTGTTTTTACCTACTCCCCTTGCCTATACAAGGTACAAAAAAGTTTCTGACAAAACACGAAGTAGTGTAGGGGACGAAATCGATTCTGAAGAAACGAAGTGTTCGCCTTTATCACCGGATTTCGACTTTACAGAAGTCGATCAGGAAATCCGGGGATAACAGCGATCGAAAGAACGATTCGTAACCGGAACGGCCACTTTGCAGGCAGTGAGCAATTATTTTTTTGAACTACATCTTTTATAGAATTCCTTTTTTCATTGCCTTGTACACTAACTGCGAGAACAGACTGTTGGACCAAGCAAACCATGGTCTAGTGAACGTGTTTGGATCATCGGCGTGGAAGCCCTCATGCATATATCCAGTACCCGCATCCGTGTTCTCCAGCAATTCAATCATCGCTAGCATCTCCTCGTCATTGTCTGCGGTCAGACCCTGCATGGATAGCGCCATATGCCAGATGTATCCCGGAGGGGTGTGAGGGCTACCTATACCTTTGGCTACCTTCCCTTCATAGTAGAACGGATTTTCCTTACTTAAAATGAATCGACGTGTGTTCTGATACACCCTGTCTTCAATCGAAGCATATTCGATATACGGAATGGACATCAGCCCAGGCGTGCCCGCATCATCCATCAGACAAAAGTTACCGTAACCGTCCGTCTCATAGGCATAAATCTGCCCATACTCTGGATGACGGTAAGTACCGTACAGGGCAATACCATGTCGTATTTCTTCTTCCAAACGAGCCATCCGGCTTACCAGTTGTTCATCCCTGAACACCCACTTCGCGATCTCCCCCATCTGGCGCAAGGTTACCGCAGCGAACATGTTCGCCGGAATATTATAATGAAAATCACAGGCATCATCACTCGGACGAAATCCGGACCAGATCATCCCCGTGTAATTCACAGGCATACCCAATCCTTCATTACGCAGCGTATCATGGGCTGGACAATTACGGCGCATGAACCGGTAAGGTGAACGCTCTGAGTGATGCTGTTCTGTCTCCCACAGGTGTACGATATTCTCCATCACTTTCTTGAAGCGCTCATCGAATATATCTGTAAGTTCAGTCTCCCGCCAATATGTATAAGCCAGCTTCATAGAGAAACAGAGGGAATCCAGTTCAAACTTCCGTTCCCACACCCAAGGTGACATCTCCGTCTCATCATTGGCATCCCAATGCCATCCATTCGCCGTTTCATTGAATGCATTAGCATAGATGTCCATATCAGCATAGAACGTATGCCGTTTGATTAGGCCTCCGATAATACGCTGCAACTTCTCGTCACCCTTGGCAAGCGGAACATAATGCATGACCTGCTCTACGGAATCCCTTAACCACATCGCGGGAATATCCCCTGTAATCACAAAGGTTGTTCCATCATCCAGCAGCTTCGTGGTCGTTTCCAGTGTATTCGGAAAACAATTGCGAAACTGAGCAAGCAATCTCGGTCGATGTTGCAAACGCTCGTCCGCCTCAGTAAGAATATCCTGCACAGCTTGTGGCAATTCCAGTTGTGGCATAGGGATTTTCGGTAATCTGAACTGTTCCATGGATGTCGTCTCCTTACAACTCTATTGTTATTTTTGTTATGATAATTTATAATAACATTATTATTTGTAAGTGTACTGTGTCAGAAGATGATCGTCAAATGAAGGAGTAATGATATGTCACGCAAAGTATCCATTCAGACGCTGGCTGACCAGCTCGGATTATCCAAATATGCCGTCTCCCGCGCACTCAGTGGCAAGACGGGTGTCAGTGAAGCAACACGCGCACGAGTTCTGGAACTCGCTCGTGCTTTAGGATATCGCCAAAGTACTCCAGGTGCTAACAATATTCCTGCTGCAAACCATGCAGATTCGTCCGATCCACCGTTCGCTCTCATATGCATGAATCAGCTCAACCGCGGTGAACCCCACTACTGGCAACGTGTTCTGTCAGGCATGATCTCCGCCTGTAATGAGCGCGGTTGGCATCATGCGATTGTATCTCCCTCACTCGGAGTGATGGACGAGAACACCTCTCCCGAAAAAGCCATTGCTCCTCATTTGGACTGGGAACGATGTGCTGGGATTATTGTCATGGGGGCTTTTCCTCATACAGTTCTGCAACGGCTCTCTCAGACGGGTCGGCCTATTATTCTGGTAGATCATCAGGAACCCCTGCTGAATTGTGATACGATCAGCCATGATAATCTGGAAGCTGGCATCACCGTCGCGAGGTATCTAATATCTATGAATTGCCGAAGGATCGGCCTCATCACAGATGATGGTCGTGCTGCGAGCTTCGCCCAGCGGAAGATCGGGATTGAGTTGGCTTTGAACCATTTCCATGTGGATACCAGTCATACGACCAGCTTCAGAGAATGGAACATTCCGTACGAGAACGGCGAATGGGTTAACCAACTGGCTACCACCATTCAAAACATGCCAGAGGACGAACGCCCTGATGCCTGGATTGGTGTTAATGATGATATTGCTTTGCAATGGATGCACAAATTACAGGAGATCGGCATCTCTACTCCTAAAGATTGCCTTGTCATCGGTATCGACAATGTACACTCTGCGGTTACGTCCTCCCCGCCCCTGACCACAGTTAATCTGTGTAAAGAGGAACTTGGACAGCGCGCGGTCGAGGCTTTGCAACGCCGAATCGAACGCCCGGGGACACCAAAAGAAACCGTCATGTTATCGACCACGTTGATTCCAAGGGAATCGGCATAATTCGGAAAGGGTAACTGCACTTTTCTGAAGATGGATTCGTTATGTACTTGCTGTCTCCGTGAATCTGGTACATACAAAAGAGGCCCCGCATACCATTATGCAGGGCCTTTTCGTATATTAGGCTTATATCCTTATATTCCTGTACATTTACACTTAAATCTACTGATCCCTCCACCCATCCTTATACATCCATTCGAAGCTTCATTTACTTTATGTCTGAGAATTGTACTACTGGTTATTTCAGCCAAGGCAGGCTATCGTACGACGGAAGATCCACTTCCCAATTCACATCACGGACCTCTCGGTTAACTGCGGTTCGTTTCAAAGTGAATTTCGTTCCATTCTCTTTTTTAAAACCATGGATAATCAACCTGAGATCATCTACGATGTATTCTTCGTTTTTATTAGGCTGATTCGTAGTTCCCATCACTTCAACGGGATACTCCTTTCCTTCATGATCTATAGCCACCCATTGATCTCCATTAATATCATTTTGGAAAGTCCCTGATCCCTCCAAAACAAGAGAAGAGGTCCCTTCAAAGTTTCTTTCAGGCAGCTTTAATGATTGCTGCACTGGCCAATAATTGTATTTGGAAAATAAAACTTCATCTCCAAATTGTTCAAACTGTAGTACGTAGGTGTAGAATTCAGCATCCTTACGCATCTTTTCCAAATCCACTTCCAGGGACTTCTCCTCCCACACCGGGATGGTGTAGCCATCGAGGACAAAGCGAATTTTCTTCGCATCCACCGTAACATAAGCAGGGTCCCATGTCTCAGACAACTTCAACTGACCACCGTTCTGGTTCAGTTCGCTCAAATCTCGAAGACGGAACTTGGCTTCACGTGTATCCGGTCTGTTCCCATTGAATATTCGATACTCATTTTTTTCAGGGATTTCGATATGATACATAATGTCCATATCATCTGCCCAATCCTCATCAACTTTGGCACGAAGTTCATTATCCAGACTTACATTCAGGTCAAGCCGGGTTCCGTTTGGCGTACGTACAAGCTGGGTCATATCGAACTTGAGCCCTTCTGGCGTCGTATATGTGTTATCCATAGAATTTTCAACAGCCAATGATTTAGCTTTGGTCATATCGATATTGAATTGGAAGCTCCAATCCACCGTAACTTCTCTATCTTCGTAGGATTTCTTCTCGTAATCATAATAGCTGCCCACATTTAAATTACGCAGTTCACCCCGCACGACCACTTGATCCGGAATTTCATCATGGAACTGGAATAACAATCGTTCAGTTACGGAACCCTTAGTTCTGGTATCTCTTGCAAGAGTGGCAACCTGTCGCCCCTCTTCATCCGTAACATGAATTCTCCCCATCGCAGACAGTGACCGTGATAACCCTAATCCATCAGGTGTTGTTTGTTGCATGGTCATTACCATATGAGATCGGTCTACAAGCACGTCTTCAATTTTAAGCGTGTAGCCCTGGTCATTGATATTGATATCCGGATTAACCACAAGTCCAAGAGGTTTAAGACGTTTATAATCATCCGCAAAATAGGAATATTTCAATGCTTCCGGCACAGGCATATTCGGTAGCGGAGGGCGATCCACAGCGCTCACTGAGGGGGAGGGTGGCTCTGTTGTACGGTCAAAAGCAAACCAGGCTCCTCCGGCAAGAATCACAACTGCCGCTGCGGCGATTCCAGTCCGACGCATCCAATGCGTTCTCATGGATTTTTTCACGAATGGATGCTCGTCTTCTCCACTTTCCATAGACACGCCATCCAACTTCTGCATGACCTTAAGCGTAAAATCTGCGTCCGGCTCCTCACGGTACAAATGCTCTTCCCACAACCGATCTTCATCCTTTGAAATAGGCTTCATACGTGGCTAAACCTCCTTTGCGTTCCATTAGCTTCCTCAGCGTTTTTTTCCCGCGATAAAGGGCATTGCGCACTTTGGTTGAACTCATACCTGTAATGTCTGCAATCTCTTCATAGCTCAACTCGTTTGTGTACTTCAGTAATAACACCAGGCGATACGATTCAGGTAACTGTTCGAGCTGGCGGTATATTTCACGCTGCATCTCTTTATGCAGCACACGCTTTTCAGGTGTTTCATTACTGACAGGTTCGATCCCCTGATCGACCGGAGACATGACGGGTTTCTTTTCCCGTATAAAATCCCGCATCCGATTCACCGCAATGGTGTACACCCACGACGAGAAACTGCTTCCCTCCCGCCGCGACGGGAGATAACGATAGATACGAATGAACGTATCCTGAGCGAGATCCTGTGCATCCGGATGACTCGCGCCCATTCCGCGCATGATGCCGTAGACTTTATTTTTATATCGATCCACTAGCACGGAGAACAACTGCTTATCCCCTGCAACAATGCGCTGAATAAGCTCCTCCTCCGGTATCTGTTGAGTCATGTAATCCCCCTTCTCTACAGCTTCCATGCATGGTTCTGTACTATATAGACGGAAGCCGTTCCCGAAACCTCTCACTTTATCCAAAAAAAAGAATTCGCCCTCATCGGCGAAGCCGACTGGGTGAACTCTGCGTACCAACATATTGTGATCGCCGCTGCACATTCTCTACAGGTTTCGTGGTGAATTTTATGGCAACCCGAATCACACATTCCGTGGTAACCTCTTCCTGCTATCTTACCTTTCCTGTCTTATTTGTCTCTTAATCTTCCCTGTTCTTCTCCGCAACAAAATCAGCAAGCTGGGAATAGATCGCCACAATCTCATCCATCGACATGCGCACAAGTCCACTAGACGATGGAGCGACGAACTCCTGAATCTCCTTGACGATCGGGTCGTCCTGGAATCCCCATTGCACTTTGGCACGCTTGCTGTACTGGGTGTATACACCTTTTCCGACAAAACAGGCGATGTCCGGTCGGTATTTCTCCAACTTTTGCCGTAAAATCTGTCGTCCTTCTGCGTACTCTTCCTTCGTAATATCCTCCATACCTCTGGTGGGACGCGCCACAATATTCGTGAACCCATACCCCAGCTTCAGCAACTCTCCATCCTCCTGTGCATCATATAAACGCGGGGTTAATCCCGACCGTTCAAGAATGCGCCAGAACCGGTTTCCTTTGTAAGCATAATGATGACCCGTCTCTCCAGACGTAATGCTCGGATTGAAACCAATAAACAATATCGATAAACCAACATCCAGATGATCTGGAATCATGATGGGAAGCCCCCTTATCTTTTTTAACTAATTACATCTTTCGTGTGTGTATAAAATGATATAATAAGCAAAGTATTTTCGAAATCGGATTGAAATTTTCATGAAAAAGGAAGCTGAACTAATGATTGCAGACATCATGCTTGAAGTCGTCCTACCCGTCTTTCTCCTGATTGCCGTCGGGTCCTGGATGCAAAAGGTGTTCAAGCTGGACTTGTACACACTCGCCAAAATCAATTTCTATTGTATTACCCCCGCAGCCGTCTTTATGAGCATGTACCACTCAGATATGTCGGGCGAACTGCTTGGGACCGTGACACTCTTTTACGCGATATATGTATTGATTCTCTATATTGTAGGTTCTGTATTTGCGCGCTCGCTTCGGATGAATAAAGGCATGAAGGCTGCCTTCAACAACAGTATCATGCTGGATAACGCAGGCAACTATGGACTGCCCATCAATGCACTGGTATTCCGCGGCGATCCACTCGCCTCTTCCATTCAGGCACTGGTCATGTCTTTGCAGGCATTACTGACGTTCACCTATGGCGTGTTGTCCATTCAGGGCGCGAAGCTCAAAGGTAATTACCGTGCGGTGATTATTGGTTTTCTTAAAATGCCTGTTCCGTATGCGCTGTTGCTGGGGATTCTGTTACACATGTGGAAGGTTCCCTTGCCTACGTTCTTGTCCATGCCGTTGACTTATGCGCAGCAAAGTATGGTTGCTGTGGCACTGTTGACACTCGGAGCACAGATTGTAAAATATCCAATTCAACTGTACCGTCTTGATGTGTATATTAGCACATTTTTGCGTCTTCTGATTGGCCCGGCCATCGGCATTTCGATCGTGCTTATGCTTGGGTTGGAAGGTATCGCTGCACAGGCACTCATTATCGCTTCGGGTATGCCGACCGGTGTCAATGCATCCATTCTCGCGGAAGAATACGATAACGAACCCGATTTTGCAGCCCAGACGGTGCTAATCTCAACGTTGCTTAACATCATTACCATTACGGCACTGATCTCTTATGCCAAAACGTTCTGAACATAAAAAAACAAGTCCATGACCCATGAACAGGGTTGTGGGCTTGTTTTTGCGGTGCTGAAACTATGTCTCAAACGTCGTTCGTTCCGGGAACTTGCCGCCTTCCCTGAATAAACATCGTACCAGTCGCTGCGCGGCTCGGTTAAAGAAAAAACTCGGGCTTACCCCGTCCACCTGGACAGGTTCCAGTTCCTTCACACTTTCCTTGATCTTATTCATCTCAATGAGCCCCATCTTTCGCTCATTTGGTCCGAATCGATAAATAACCTTCTCATCGTCCTCCGTCTGTTTCACCAGCAGAATCACGGATGCCATACAGGTTACCCCCTATCGTTACGTTCTGAGATTCCATTAACTACTTGCCTACTATCATTATTACCCAGATTCTAGTGGAAGGATATAGGACTTAAGTTAGTTATACCTAAATTAAATATCCTGATATAAAGATTCTCTGGAATGAGTCGTTAGGCTCACAAACACCGTGTTTACACTATCCTAATGGATAGTCACTGTCATGAAAGTGCGTACTGCCCAAGTCGTTTTTCTCCGTTTATACTAACCTTATCTTGAATTCCCAAAGGAGAGAAATATATGTCTACAGCTCAAATATATAGCCACGGTGTCCCGTGGGAAGAGGCATTCAGTGTGGCTCAGGGATACAGTGTTAACGGTACGATCTACATTGCAGGACAATTTTCACATGATATGCAGGGGACGTTTATTGGTGTCGATGATATTGAAGCACAGGTTCGCCAGACACTCGATAACTTGGATCGTGTGCTCGCCGCATTCGATGTAACCAAGTCGAACATTGCTGAACTGGAGATTTTCTTAGTTCATCCGCAGGAGCATCTTGAGCCATGTGTTGCCGTGTATAAAGAGTACATTGGTACTCATCGTCCGGCTGTTACGATGGTTGGGACATCGGGTCTGGCCTTCCCTCATCAACTGATCGAGATTCGCGCCGTTGCTCATACCAACTGATTCGGAAAATCCCTAACGCTCCAGCACTAAGAAAAACGACCTGATGAGGTATTCACTTTAACGAAGTTCATACACACAAAAAAAGCAGGGTCGGATAAAATCCGCACCTGCTTCATCATTTATTCTTTTTATTAAACAATTTACAAACGCGGGTCTACCCGCTCCGACTCCAGTGATAGCGTTGCCAGCACACATTCATGAATTCGCTCCACTGGCTCTCTGCGTATAAAGCGCTCAATCCCCTCCATGCCCAAAGCACTCTCCATTAAGGCGTGGCGTTCTTTTTTGGATGTTTTACGTTTACGAAGTCGGGACAGATTCTCGGGTGCCAGGTAATCCATACCATAGATGATGTGCAAATATGCACGTCCTCGTACTTTAATCGCAGGCTGGATGATTTTATTTCCGTTCCAGGCGCGGAACGTTTCAGGTTTGATCACAATCCCCTCATGTCCTTCCGCCGTAATCTCATCCCACCAACGAGTGACATCCGCTTCATCTGCCTCACTTGCGATTACGCGATATTCCGTCTCCATCATCATGGTCGATATCCGGGCGAACTCACGGTTCTGCTCCATATGCCATTCATGCGTTTGCTCCCAAAATGCTCCCGTGCTATGTGCAAGTGTATGGAACGGCGCAATCCGAATGTCCCCGATATCATCCACATCCCAGCAGTATTTCTGGAATACATCGCGGAACGTCTCGGCATTAGCGAGTTTACCTGCTGTCTCCTGCAACCACTCCTCTACGTTACAACCTGCTGCTTGAGCTTCGCGCAGTTTGTCCATCACCGTAGAGCGATCCATCATGGAGGCTTCAGCCACATGTGCATATTGCGAAGCAATCAGCTCACGTGCCTTTAGATTCCAAGGTACAATCTCCGCATCGAGCAATACAAACTCCGTCTGATGATGATCAAAATAACCATCTGCAGTCAAGTCCGCATGTAATCTGGAAAGCACATCCTGCTCTATCGAAGGGGCAAAAAAGGATCGGCCCGTCCGGGTCACAATGTTCCCCAGCATCGGTCGGCCTACTCGCTGCACCGCAGCTTGCTCATCGCGGAAAAGAAGTAAAATGGCCCGGCTGCCCATGTGTTTCTTCTCGGCAACCATACGGGTAACACCCTGTGAACGATAATATTGGAACGCATCCTGTGGATGCTCCAGATATCCCTCTACAGAACAGACACCCGGCGGCGGACTCATCGTAGGCGGGATGTAGAGCAGTTCTTCCAGCGGCACAGTATAATGGGAAAACGTATCAATCGCCGTCTTCGCCACCTCACCGTGCACAGAAACATCCAGTTTGGATGCTGTCTGAACCGTGAAACCCTCCTTGAACTTACGTATGTTGGGCGGAGCAAAACGCCGCTGTTCCCAGCGCTTTAATGGACTATCCGGATCTCCTGCATAATCCTGCTTCGCCGGAACACTGACTGCCTCACGTTCTGGCATTCGCCAAGCAGTGAGCATGCCACCAAAAACGACACCTTGATCAATGTTGACCGTATCATTCACAATCGTAGGATATGGACGGGGATCATGTCCCCAGACGATGTATTCACCCGAATTGTGATCCACGTACCAATCCTTGCGCACAGGCCGACCCTGCTCATCCATACCTTCCACATCGCCATATCGGCAGTAATCCTGAATGCGTTTGGACTGTTTTCCGATAAAATGATCTCGAATCCCCGCGTGTGCAACAACCACTTGTCTTACCCCGTTGCGGGAAAAGACCAGATGAGATGGTGCATCAAGCAGAAAGGTCCTTAGCTCTGCACGTACTCGCTTTGCTGTCTCTTGACCTCGCTCCTGCTCAAGCTGTAGCAGTTCCATCTCCACCCGTTCGTCACCATGACTCAGTGTCACGTCTCGACCATCCAGATAACGTGCAATCTTCCAGCCGTGATTACTGTCAATCATGTAGGCAAGCTCGGCGGCACAATGTCGTTGCCAGAACAACAGACATTTTAACGATTCTGGCCCACGGCTCGTTACGTCACCAACGGAGACCAATTTACGTCCTGCGGGGTGACGGTACAGACCAGTTCCATCCTCGTCCATATACCCTAGACGGACGATTAATTCCATCATTTCATCGTAACAACCATGAATATCTCCGACGATATCAATACCTGTACCCATATCAATCACCAGC
This sequence comes from Paenibacillus sp. SRL342, assembly GCF_984798905.1. Classification (NCBI taxonomy): domain Bacteria; kingdom Bacillati; phylum Bacillota; class Bacilli; order Caryophanales; family Paenibacillaceae; genus Paenibacillus; species Paenibacillus sp. SRL342. The sequence continues at coordinate 1,300,449 of NZ_OZ481790.1, read as the reverse complement.
GGATTGGATGTGCGGACAAATGTAATCTCATCCGGCTGCTTCAGCACATAGCTGGCATCGAAGCCATCCTCACGGATGGAGCGTAATGTACGCTTGAACTGCTGCACCTGTTGCTTCACCCGTTGACGTCCACGCGGATACTCCCGCTGGGCATCACGTTCCAGCAGTTCTTTTTCAGGGATATCCAGTACCACAGCAATTACAGGCACATGAGCTTTTCTTGCCACCTGAATCAGGCGCTCGCGATCCTCGGGATACAGATGTGTCGCATCCACCCAGGTCAACTTGTTCAGACGGCAGCGGGTTGCCAGCATCGCCTCCATCGCTTCAAATGCTTTAGCCGATACTTGCTGATACTCCGCATAGATCACATCCGCTTCGCTGCGCGGTCGATGTTTCCAATCCACATACTCATCATCCCCAACCAACATGCGGAATTGATCTGACGAGACGGCTTCTGTGCGGCGAATGACACTTTCTGCAATGAGACGATCCAACATCGTACTTTTGCCACTGTTGGACGGGCCAACAAGAACGACGATACCTGCATAGGGCAGACGGATCTCCCGCTGTCTTTCCTTCATCTCATTTTTCCGATCCTGCTGTCCTCTGCCCACACTAGCTGTTTCGCTAGAACCCTTTTCTTTACTCATGATTGACTCTCCTTTCTCCGCTCAAAAATGACCAGTTGGGTAGGTTGTCCATAGCCTTCTGCATGCTCACCGATGCCCTTAATTTCATAGGCATAGTTCCCCTGTTGCGTCCATTCCTCACACCGGGAAACCAGTTCCGCACGGGTCCACTCGAAGCGATGATCATGGTGACGGAAGCTTTCCTGCTCCATTGCATACACTTCGTTATATTCCTTGTTTGGTGTAGTGACCAACAGCACATCTGGCTGATATTCGTTCATGATTGTATCCATAATTCCGTTCAGACGATATTCCTCAATATGCTCAATCACTTCGCACAGAATCATAACGTCCTGGTTTTGCATCTGCTCGTCAAAATAAAACAATGAACCGATGATCGGCTCCGGCATAGCCACCACTCCAGAACGACCCTCGAGCTTCGCGAAGCGCTCCATGGCCCGAAGTCGTGACTGGCCCGAAGGTTCAACGGCCAGAATCGACTCCACACCGGGAATGTACGCCAATCGGGCAGATAGCTTGCCTTCCCCTGCTCCCATATCTACAATGCTCCGTTTCACTGGTAACGCTGCAACCACATCTGTGATTGCACGATAACGCAACTCGTTTAACCTCACAGGAGGTTCTGATTGGCTGCCATCGCTAACAGACTCGGACCCACGCTGCTCTTGTTCTCCGTCTTCTCGATGTTCCACGTTAACCTCCTGAATAACCGCCTCCGAGATGTGGCCTATTCCTCTCTCCTGTCCAAAAGACGCAGACAAAGCACCCTCTTGTCGCTCATACTGTCGGATCAGTTCGGCAAAACGCAACGTACGCTTCACAATGAGTTCTTTCAGTGGGTGAGCATCCAGCCACCCTTCACCATATCGTTTGATTTTATCGATCTCATCTTCACTGATGAAATAATGTTTGTAATTATCCAGCACTGGAATCAGCAGAAAGAGCTGACGCAGCGCATGTTGTACCGTGTTACGACCACGCAGGATGATATGGCGAACCGTGCTTCTATTTTTCAGATCAAATGAATACGAAAGCTCTCCTCGTTCCACCGAAACGGAGTATCCTAATGGCGAGAATAATTCCTCCACAACCTTATCGGGCAGATCGGAAGCCACTGGGCCAAATTTCAGTTCCAGTTCAAAGGCATGATTCACCCACTGCACATAGTCTTCCTTCGGCTTACCATTCAAGGCCGTCCCGAGCGCCGCACGTATGTAGGAGCAGAACAGACTGCTGGTCACGAACTCACGATCGTTAATATATTGCGTTATGTCATATCCATCAGGTGTACCTCTGACCAGATCCACAGGATCAGGCTCGGCATGAATCAGTACTTCTGTTTCGTTCTCTGTAGCCGCAGTGTACACCATTCTTACACGCACACCTTTGTCTACGCGGTCATATATATTCAGCGGATTCTTCGCTAACAAATGGGATACAACCCCCACGTCAGCGCCGCTTGCTTTCAAGATCAGATGCATCAATTCTCCTCCTTCGGATCAATTCCATTCTCTTTCACGATTTCCGTTGTCATCAAGCCCTAATTAGTTCCCCATACCTCTTGCAATGCAAATCGAAAAATCCGGTCCAATTCTTCAAATTCAATAATTTGCTCATTATCCATCTTGCCGGCCATTCGTTCAAAATGCTCGATCTTCTCCGCCAAAAAAGCTTGTATTGCGGGCAACTGCGGCTCCAGATCCAGTTCCTCGCCCGCCTTTTTCCGGCGCAGCAATTCATGAATCTCCGTATATAGCGGTGTAGTCGCAGGTACAAGTTCTTGCACCAGCTCTTCAAATGCCATCGGTGGCATTGCATCATAACGTTCAATCCAGCCACAAGCGAGCAATGGACGAAGCACGTAGAAATACTTTTTGATCTTCACCTGCTCACCTTGTAAATAATCCCGGAAGTTCCCCTTTGCCATATTCAGATAATGATACATGCAGGACTTGGGCGAGAAGGTCAAAGGTGACAGTGCACGGATATGCTGTGCCACGTTATACTGTTCATCATACTGAATCGGGGATTGCAGCCACTCCAGTAACGGTGGATTGGATTTGCGAAACAGCTTCAAGGCCTTGCGCAGATCCCAACCATTGATGTCGAGCTGATCACTGATCGGGCGTTCGATCACATCCCTTTTATCCTCAATCGACAAGTACCATTCCAGTGGTCTTACATACAGAAAACGCACATCATAATCACTATCCTGGGAAGGAAATCCCCAAGCCCGACTGCCGGATTCACAGGCATAGATAATCCGAACTTGCTCCTCCTGTTCAATCTGCTTCAGCTGTTGTCTAATCGTATCTCTCATTTCTTCATGAACATGAGTCATGTCAGTCGCCTCCTTTTAAAAAATTACAATATGGATCATGGATTCCTATTCCCTTCTCGCATTGTTCACCAGATCGATTAAACGTGTTGCCCTTCCTCGCTCATAACCTCATTATGACCCAAGCATGATCATACGAACATGGCAGAAGTATGGCGACGAATCACTTCCATAACTCATTAAATTATCGTTTACCTTCATAAGTTTAAAATGAAACCTGCCGCTCATCCTGCTACAATGAAGGGATAACAAGGAGTGAATGTTCATGGCAAGAGAGAGTTTTGACAAAGAAATTCAGTTCTTACGCATGTTATCCCTAACAAGCGGTGCATATAACCGCAAACAATATGCCGAGCGGCTTGGCATATCCGTACATACCTTTGATAAAACCAATCGCAGATTAAAAGAAATCATGCAGACCGTCGCCGACCAACGCTCAAGTGCCGAAGCAGGCCGGGAAATGGCAGATCTCGTTCGCTTCCAATACGGGGAGTCGGCAGAGCCTATGTTGCTCTTCCTCTTCCGCGCCAAGTCGATGAAAGAGACTGAAGTTCAGCGGCTTTCTGTCCTTTTGCATACCTTACAACATAAAACCCTGACCGCAATGGAACTGCTGGACGCCTGCTGTGCTGATCTGCCGGAAGATCTGGCACTACCTGACGAGAAAACCATTCGTTCCGATCTGAAGTATCTGGAAGAGGTTGGGGTTATCCGAAAAGAGCCAGGTGGCAGACCATATCGATATGCCTTGCAACAGGATGTCCTTACCGAATTAACAGTGGAGGAACAGCTGGAGTTGTATGATTTTGTGGATATGATGGCGAATACCCAGGTTCCGTCCGTACAGGGATATTTATTGCGCGATAGTTTGAAAAAAGCCATTACGGCAAGTTTTCCGCAAGAAGAAGCTACCGAACCCTATATCTATAAGTATCACTATTATTCTCGTATCCTGGATGAAGCTCATCTCTACACACTGCTTGGTGCGATTCGTCAGCGCAAACGTGTGCATTTCCTATACTATTCACCGAAAAAACCATCCAGCTACAGTTCACAGAATACGAATCCACGCTTTGAACGGGAAGCAGATGGTCGATCCAACCGGATCGTGCCCCTTGAAGTGATCTATGACCATCAGTATGGTCGTTGGTATGTAATTGGATATCAGGGCCGCCGCGGGTTTGTGAAATTCCGCATGGAAGGCATAACCCAACTGGAGGAACAGGATTCAGTAGAAGAGCAATACATGCTTGAGTTGAAGCAGCAGTGGACCGACATTAGTCGCTACAGTTGGCTTGTGGATACGGGGAATACCGTGACGGTTCAAGCTCGCTTTTTCCACCCGGAACGTGGTCAGCGCAATTTCATTCTGGATCGGGTTCGTCTGCAAGGTCAATGGGGCAAGATTATACCCGAAACGGATCATACCTTTCTTTACGAAATCCAGGTCAACGGTACCACAGAGATCAAACCGTGGTTACGGAGTTTTGGCTCAAGCTGTGAAGTAATCGCGCCTCAGAGACTACGCCAGGAGATGATCAAGGAATGGAAGGAGATTGCGGAATATTATGAACCTGTTCGAGAAGATGTTCAATTACCAGATGATGACACGACTGAATGAAACCGGACTGTTCACCTGGACCTCACAGGAACGAGCCTGGCTTCGCATGATGCTGAATCACCCTGCTGCGAGAGAAGCGCTGAGCCCTGTAACGTTGGATAAAATGCACAACATGCTGAATAGTGAGCAGAACCTGAACCTTCAGGATTACCTGACCGAAAAAGCCAAAAGCGAAGAAAATAGTGTCTCTCACCCACTACTTCGACAGTTACGGCTAATCATTCTGCATCATCAAGGATTTCGGCTGATCGGTCGCGTTCGCAATGGACGCACAAGCCAAGATGAATTCGGCTTCCCGTATAAACTGGAATATTCCATGGTCAAAAAAGAATGGTACGTGCTGTGGTATGCTCCTCGCTTCGACAAACTCATGTCCACCAAACTGCACAGCATCGTTACCGTGGAAGCCCAACCGGTTGAACCGGATACCGCTTCGGGTTACACTGCCCGAATTGCTGCGATAACGGAGAAGCGTAAAACGACCATCACCATCGAGGTACTGCCCCAGTTCAATCAGGAACTGTCCCGAATCCTCTATGCCTTCTCCTGCTTTGAGAAACAGGTCGAGTACCTCGAAGCCAAGCAGACATATCGGATCGAGCTGACCGTTCCGCGCAATGAGATGGATTACGTCTTATCCAAAATGCGGTTTCTCGGCAAACGGGTTCGAATCGCTGACCACACAGTGCTGCGGGAGCGGATGTCCGAAACAGCTGCGAAGGCATTAGCCCGTTATGCGCAAGCTGAACCTGATCAGCATTCTGAACGCACACGAGGCGTCATACCGCACCAGCATGATGAAGAACCTCTCGCGAATGCCGATGTCCATTGATTTTATGAGAGTGGGTTAAATGTCTATTTGTCAAAAGCAGCAATTTCATCTACGCAAATAAGGTCTGGATGATATTATCCAGACCTTATTCCTCTATTCCTGTAGAACTACCTAACTGCCTGTGAACCCCATTATTCTGCACTACGTTCCGCCACTGCTGGCAGCCGAGTTCCGTCTTTTATTAATCGCGTGCACGCCCATGACCACTGCAATTAATTCATACGTGTCCAGTTGTTCCGACTGGTTATCTAATACAAATGCTCCTGAACTAAACCAGCCGCTGGTACGACGGAAACTGGCCACGATGCGGCCGCCACTGCCACTTATATCATATTCCTGCGAAAATGCTGGAGCAGACACATCATACGTACCGCGTGATCCCGCATCATACTCATACTTTTTGTTAAAGAAACTGAACCTGGCCCGAAGCACACCCAGATGTCTCCCATCTGCTGCAGTGATATCCCAACGATTCGTTAACATGCGGAATTTTCCGCTGCAGACTAATCCCGAGTTATCCGATACATCGAGCGAAGAACCAAAGACACTTTTCAAATCCAGATGCCCTGCCTGTTCCTGATTTGGATTCATAATCTCGGTGTAACCTGCGTTAAAAAAGTTATCCCTGAAATATAGTTCCATAACGCTTTCTCCTTTCCCTTACAGATCCTTTTGTTCTCTATAACCTAATCTCGCATCGAGCACACAATATATCTATATATACGTATAATTAATGGTAGTGGATTCAAAAAGTGGATTATTACTGGATGTAAAAAAACGAGCAACCCTGGTTGCTCGCATCACGTTCAAGTTATCCTGTTATCAGACTTCGACTTTTTTGTTGTTCAGGTAAATGGTAGCCCACACCAAGATGACCGCCACAATAACTTCAAATACAATGCTTCCCCACATGCCGTCCGACCATAATACGCCATTGGCTGTGATCGAGATCCCTGTACTTTCTTCCGTGTACCGGAACATTTCATTTGGACTAAAACGTCCTGTCGTAATGATATTCTCCAACCAGCCAAGCAGATTAACGAGGACCAAGAATGCAACGATTCCGATCCATGGCCCAGTTCTCCAACGGAAGCTGCCTGCAATCGAGATCGAAAGGAAGATAATGACGGTCATGAATACCATAACCCATGCGCTAAACAGCAACAAACTAATATAATCCGAAACATGTAGACCCGAAAGATCAATATTGTTAGCTATGTTCATTCTGAGCTTCATTGAAATATAGATGTAGGCATGAGTCGTAAAAATAATGACTAACCCCAACCCGCAAAGAGCTCCAAAGATCAAAGGAGACAACACATGTGATAGGCCCGTTACGGGTAACAGACGGCGATTATAAGAGCGGATATTGGACGTGTATGTTTTGATCATTTTCACATAAATAGCCACACCTACTCCAACATATCCCATAATGCCAAGCACAATCCCTGTGACCTCAGACACGAAAAGGGAAAGCCCCACTTGAGCGATAATCAAAATAACTAGCCCCGCCAACAGTGTATTCCAGTTCCTTCTAAAGTCATACTTCAATAATGTCATCATTCCGCATAGACCTCCTTGAACATCTCATCCACACTTTTCCCATATTTCAGACGGAGCGTTTCCACTTCTTCCCGCATCACCAGCTCGCCCTCGCGAATAAAGACAACTTCATCAAAAATCCGTTCGATATCATTCACCAGATGCGTGGAGATGATGAGACTGCTGTCTTCATCATAGAATTTGACGATCGCATCCAGAATCTTGCCACGCGCAACCGGATCTACTCCGCCAATCGGTTCATCCAGCAAATACAGACGAGCCTTACGAGAAAGTGCCAGTGTTAGTTGTAGTCGTTCATTCATCCCTTTCGACAGATGCCGTACCCGGTCACTCTCGACGAGGTTCATGAAGTCCAGCATCTCCCGCGCCTTCTCCTCATCAAAATCAGCATAGAAATCGCGATAGTATGCAATCGCATCCCGCACTTTCATCCACTTTTCGGTTAATGGACGATCCGGCATGAACGAAACCAGTGCCTTCGTCTCCAGCCCAACAGGCTTACCTGTGACTTGAATCGTTCCGCTGCTCGGATGCAATAAACCTGCAACCAGCTTCATGAGCGTACTTTTTCCACTACCGTTGCTCCCCAGTAGACCTACGATTCGTCCCGGTGCAATATCCAATGTAATATTACTTAGCGCTTTCTTATTGCCATATGTTTTATTGATCTGGTTCAGTTCAAGGATGTTACTCATGCGTTGTTCCTCCCTTTCCTTCCGCAACGGCATCGGCTACGATGGATAAGATATCCTGCTCTTCGATCCCCAGTTCCTGCATTCCGGTCAGAAAGCGTTCCAGCAATTCACCGGCCATCTCTTTTTTGATCGTCATAATCTTCCGCTCCTCACTGGTCACGTATCTGCCCAAGCCCCGTTTGGTTTCAACCACTTCTTCCCGCTCAAGCTCCTGAAATGTCCGTTGTACTGTATTGGGATTGATCTGTAGTTCGGCCGCCAATTCACGAACCGAAGGAATTTTGTCACCTGCCTGAAGTGTCCCGGTTACAATCTGTCTTTTGATGTACTGCATGATCTGCAGATAGATTGGTAAATTGTTATCAAATTCCATAGTCACAAAGCTCTCGCTCCTCTCTGTACTGGTGTGTTAGTTACATAGTACACTAGTGAAATAGTGTTGTAAAGCCCATTTGTTAAAACCTATTTTTGCTTTGGTCCTGCGGAAGCTTCGGCTATCTGTTTATTGGAGTAGGTTTGTATAGATACATGGGCACAAAAAAGAGCAGATCGGGTAGATCTGCTCCGCATGACTTATTAGTCGTATTTTCATCTATTTCACACGATATCCAAAGGTACCTTACCTTTAGGTGCAGGAAATGCCTCATCCAAACGGGCGAGTTCCTCTTGTGTCAAAACGATATTCACTGCTGCTGCATTGTCTGCCACATGATTCAGCTGTACCGCCTTGGGAATCGCCAGCACATCTCCATCGCTGATCACCCAGGCTAATGCGATCTGCGAAGTCGTAACTCCTCGATCCTGTGCAATATCCTGAATGACTGGATGCTCCAACAATTCACTTCGAAGTCTGCCACCCTGAGCCAGGGGACAATACGCCATTACAGGAACGCTACGTTCCCGCATCCAGGGAAGCAGATCATGTTCAATACCACGCGAAGCTGCATGGTAGAGCACCTGATTCACCATGCACTGAGACCCCTCCGGCAGACTCCATAACTCCTGCATATCCCTTGTATCCAGATTTGATACACCCCAGCGAAGGATTTTACCGGATTGCTTTAATTGTTCCAAAGCCTCAACCGTCTCTTCGAGCGGTACTCCCCCTCGCCAGTGAAGCAAATACAGATCCAGACGATCTGTACCAAGACGCGTGAGACTACGCTCACAGGCCGTAATCATCTGCTTGCGATCTGCATGATGGGGATATACTTTGGATACGAGAAAAACTTCATCACGATGGCCCGAGATGGCCTTTCCCGTAACAACTTCTGCCCCACCTTCTGCATACATCTCCGCCGTATCAATCACAGTCATTCCCAGTTCAATACCAGAACGCAGTGCCCGCACTTCTTCTTGCTGGCTGGATTGCTTCTCTCCCATGTTCCATGTGCCTTGTCCTATCGCAGGCAGGGCAGTTCCATCCGGAAGTAGAATCGTGCGTGTTGGATTACCATGCATCATCTATATTCCTCCATTCTGAAGACTTATGGACATTCTGACCTCTCTAACGACGATGATACGAATCATACATCATGTTATCACTCACATGTCTCCAGTGGCTCATCATCATGATATACAATTGATCCAGTGGCACTGTGAGGCTACTTTGGGCAACGCTGATGGTCGCATCGACCATATTGCTGTTGACCGTCATCAATTTGCGTTTCATCCCGTTCTGGCGATCCAGAAAGGCTTTCTCGTCCCGCAATTTTACCCCGATCATTTTCTGTCCCATTAATTCATACATAAAAATATTCTCAACGTCTTTCCAAGCCACGGCTCCTCCTGCAGTATAAGAAGATGCATCCACAAACCCATCCTCATCGATTACAAAAGAAGGTTCCTTCTTAATCATCTTTACCAGACTGTAGCAGAAACATAGCCCAAAAAACAAAATGGAAAGAAGTCCAATCACATCCGAAAGGATGGAATCATTCGTAACTGAAGAACGATCAAAAATCAAAAAAAATCCGGCTGCCACAAAGAGTGCCGCCCCTGCCGTAAGCCACGCCATTCGTTTCCGGCTTGGATATTCCACATGCTGCTCATAGGATGTGCTCAACGTGACGTTCCTCCTCCATTGTGACTGAATCATACAAGTTCTATATAAACGAATGGCTATGAACCAAATAGCTGAATGTAGAACAGGAATTGCATTGTACATTAAACCAAAATCACCAATGTTAAACATTAAAATTAGACCGTTTTTCCTCATTTCTGCGCTTATTCAACATTAGGATTCGTCATCCTTCGAGCAAATCCTTTAACACCCCTATATGAATTGAACAAAGAATATTTACACTTGCCACTCCGATGACAGAACAACCTTCCGATCACTGTTATAAATGTCTCCCCTCCCATCCTTAGTCATATTGTCCTGTCCCTAGCTTTCCGCTAATATAAATGGAAAGGTTAGGAATTAGCCAATTCTAATTCATGGTGGGAGGACAAACAATGATGAGTCAGCGCGGCATAACGTCGGAAGATCTTTATCAGATTACATGGGTTAATGATCCAACTCCGTCCCCTCAAGGCGGACAACTGGTATATGTAAGCCGGAAAACGAATGAAGCACGTGACGGTTATTGTTCTCACCTGAGACTGCTGCATCTGGGGAGTGGAAAGGACAGACCCTTTACCTCTGGTGAGAAAGATCATTCCCCTGCCTGGTCGCCCGATGGGTCTCAGCTTGCCTTTTTAAGAGAGGTTGATGGGAAATCCCAAGTGTGGATTATCGCATCAGATGGCGGAGAAGCACAGCAAATCAGTCACCTGAAACATGGCGTCAGTTCCCTGCTCTGGTCACCGGATGGTCATACTTTGCTTGTGAAATCATCCGTGGATATGAGCGGAGATGAGGAATCAGAACATACAGATCCTATAGACGATGGACTTAAACTGCTGCAAGAACATGTCGTAGACCGGATTCGCATGAAATCAGATGCCAGCGGATTATGGAACGGTAGACGTTCCCACCTCTTCGCTCTCGCACCGATCGATGTGGAACCACTCCCTGTAACTACAGGTCATTATGACGTTGGAGACTACGCTTGGTCACCGGACGGAAGATCCATTGCATGGATTGCCCAGCTGCCCGAAGATGGCGAGGATCATAACGATTACACTCTAACCAATCATGTGTACCTTGCCAAGGCAGACGGATCGGATGTGCAGCAGTTGACCCCGGAAGGATATACGTTCAGCCGGCTGGCCTTTGCACCGGATGGACAATCCCTGGCACTGCTCGCCAGTGACCGTTCCTATGGGAATGCCACGCTTGTGAAGTTGTACACCCTTCCAATATCAGGTGGTGAACTCGTATGTCTGAGCACCGATTGGGACGTACAGTTGAATCACAGCATTGTTGGCGACATGCGATCACATCTGACAACCACGGAGCCTGTATTCAGTCGGGATGGTTCCTCCATCCTGTGCCTAGCAACCATACATGGTAGTGTCCGCATCGCCAAATTCGCACGAGATGGCAGCAGTGCCGACTATATATGGCCTGACGAACGGGAGATTTATCAATTCGCCGAGTTGGAAAACGGGCAGATTGTTGCCGCTGTTGCCGATACACAAAATCCTGGTGATCTCTATATGTATGAACAACCTGAAGATCCCGTGATAGAGCCGATTCAACTCACCCGCAGCAATCCACAGCTTGAGGATGAGATCCATCTTAGTACACCGGAAACCTTCTGGTTTAATTCCTCGGATGGCCTGCGGCTGCAAGGATGGATCATGAAACCTCATGGTATGGTTGACGGGGTCAAAATCCCGACCATTCTGGAGATTCATGGCGGTCCACACATGATGTATGGTTTTACATTTATGCACGAGTTCCAGATTCTCGCCGCACAAGGCTACGCTGTTGTGTATATCAATCCACGCGGTGGCCTCGGATACGGGCAGCAGTTTGTAGACGCATGTCGCGGAGATTACGGTGGTGGAGATTATCGCGATCTCATGGAGAGTGTGGATTATGCCCTATCTCAATATGCGTTTATCGATGAATCCAGATTGGGCGTAACCGGGGGCAGTTATGGTGGCTTCATGACCAACTGGATTGTTGGACACACCGATCGTTTTAAGGCCGCTGTTACCCAGCGTTCCATCTCCAACTGGTTATCCTTCTACGGCGTAAGTGACATTGGATATTTCTTCACGGAAGACCAGATTGGCGGTAACGCGTGGGATGACACGGAAAAACTTTGGAAGCACTCCCCGCTCGCTTATGTCGGTAACGTGAACACCCCGCTGCTCATTTTGCACGGCGAACAGGACCTGCGGTGTCCAATTGAACAGGCCGAGCAATTGTTCATTGCGTTGAAACGGCGCAAGCAGACCACAAGGCTTGTTCGTTTCCCAGGTGCCAACCATGAGTTGTCCCGTGGAGGCCATCCTCATCTGAGGGTACGCCGTCTGGAGCATATTGCCGGATGGTTTAACGAGTACTTGTAACGGACTATTATTTAGACTATTAATTCAGAGTATAGAACCAGATATGGATTCAACCCTAAAAGCCGTCCAATGAAATCTGTTATGATTTCAACGGGCGGCTTTGACTGTTCACTTTTTATAGAAGGGAAGATTATTCTTCTCCCCATACCACAGTGATTTCATTCAGATCCTTGTTGGTTGCAGACACCGAACCTGTGATCGTTACGGCATATTTGCCATCTTCACGACCCACGATGCTGAAGCCGTCTGCCTGGATATCCTGCGTGTTCTGGCTTAGATTTTTGGTCTGGTAGTAGTCTTTGTAGGATGTTCCAACGGTCAGCAATGATTCTTTGGTTGTGTACGTGAGCACGACTTTTTTATTGTCGCCGTCTACATTGCTTTCAATGAGGCTGATTGCCTTTGCATCCTTCGGTAACGGGAAATCTGCTGGCAGATACTTGGACTTCACGCCTGACGCCTGTGTGTTCGTGCCTGTGGATGGTGATGTTGATCCGCTGTTGCCTGTGGATGTTGACCCACCAGAAGAGCTCGAAGAGCCGATGCTTACTTTATTGTTTTGGGAATCATACTTCACTTCGGTCTTCAACGCATCAGCAATCGAACGAACGGGGAGATATGTACTGCCTTGATATGTAATTGGCGCAAGCTTTTTGCCCTGGTCACCTGTCGGTGTAAATTTATGTCCGTTCACTTCGATGGCGAGCCCATGGTTCAGATAAGCTTTGATTGTCTCCAGTTGTGTACCTGCATATACACCTGCCGATCCGGTTAACACCATGCCAAACACACCCGCAGCAATCAACCACTTTTTGCTTTTCATCCCTAAACGCCTCCTGAGTTCAAATGTCAGCCTTATGCATAATACGATTCAAGCGATCGCTCGATGTACGCGAAAGACTCATGTAGTTATGCTCATCATGTATGGGTACGAGCTTATTCGGATAACAGCCCGTTGTTCCACCAAATGTTAGCAATATAATAGCATCTGACAAGAGGTTGTAAACGATAAATGGACAAAACAGGACCAAGGGCGTACAAAAATAGTCTTTGTCGTATGCCCGTTGTTCTCTGGCTAGTTAAGTTGTTCTTATATGAATAAAGTCCCGAAATCCGGACCAGACATATGAAGCTAATTATACACGCACAACAGTTGCGAAATTAACCAATGTATTAGATAATTATTTGTCGATTTGTGGTCGAAGGAACGGAACTCAAGGGGGATTAAATACGATGAATAACAATAACAGTACATTTGACCAGTCTATTAACCGGATCTCTACCGGATCAGAAAAATGGGATGCGCTTGAGGATATCTTCGGCGCTGCTGATGCGCTTCCGATGTGGGTGGCCGATATGGATTTTGCTGCTCCACCATCCGTCATTCAGGCCCTGCAAACACGGATGGAGCACGGGATTTTTGGTTATACAGTACGGACTGAAGCGTATCATGCAGCTGTTGCAGGCTGGATGGAACGGCGCCACAACTGGAAAATTAACGATGACTGGATTGTATTCACTCCAGGTATTGTGCCCGCACTCAGCATTGCTGTACAACGATTCACTCAACCGGGAGATGCAGTGGTCATCCAAACCCCGGTGTATGCTCCCTTCTATGAAGTAGTACGTGGTCAGGGCCGTGAACTGATCACCAATCCTTTAGTAGAGAATAACGGTCATTACACGATGGATCTGGAACAACTGGAATCCAGCTTGCAGACCGGTCGGGTCAAAATGCTGATTCTGTGCAGTCCTCATAACCCGGTTGGACGTGTATGGACTCGTGAAGAGCTTGAAGGGCTTACGTCACTATGTCTGCAATACAACGTACTGATGGTTTCAGATGAAATCCATGCCGATCTTGTTCATCAGCGCGGAACCCATACACCACTGACCCTGATCTCGGACGCCGTCTCTGATCTAAGTATCATCTGTACGGCTCCAAGTAAAACGTTCAACATTCCTGGCCTCTGCATATCCAACATCATCATCCCCAATGCCAAGTTGCGAGAATCGTTTGCGCAGGGTGTAAAAACGATGGGACTTGCCAGTATCAGTACACTGGGAGCTGTGGCAACCGAAGCTGCATACAATGGGGCCGAGGAATGGCTGGATGAGTGCCTTGCCTATATCCGTGGAAATATGGAGTATGTACAACAGTATGTTACGGAACACATGCCACAGATCAAAATGCATCTGCCCGAAGCAACCTATCTGTTATGGATGGATTTCCGGGAATTGAATATTCCCCATGCACAACTATGCAACATGCTGCTTCATGAAGCAGGGCTTGCTTTCAATGACGGGAGCTTCTTTGGAACAGAGGGTACAGGGTTCATGCGTATTAATGTAGCCTGTCCACGTTCTACGGTTGAAGAGGCGATGCGCAGGTTATCTGTGTTGGTCAGCAATGTGTCGGGCAAATAAACTGTCAGTTACATCTATGTACGTTGCGAACAGAACGTGTACTGTTCGTTAAATGACGAATATTTGTCAAAATAGAAAAAGGGGTGCCCCGTAGTCAAGTCCATGACTCACATTCATGGTCAACGACTCCACAAGGGGCACCCTTTTGTATTCAATCTTTTTATTTATTGAACATAATTAAAATTACAGTGACATCGATATCGGCATCGGTGTCATTCTGTCGCATAACCTGTTCAGCAAATCTCGATCATGGCTTATGATCAGTAATCCCAGATCACGCTGGCGAGCCACTTCCATCACGGTATGCCAGATCTGTGCCTGAGTGATCGCATCCAGCATCGTTGTCATCTCATCTGCGATCACGTAACGTGTCGATGCACCGAGTGCTCGCGCCACACAGAAACGCTGCAGTTCTCCACCGGATAATTCACTCGGTCTGCGGTCCAACCAGGTTTGCTGAATACCCAAAGCTTCGAGCAACTGCTCATCTTGCACAGCTGCCTCTTGGAGTACACGACGCATTCGCCAGCGTGGATTCACAGCTTTCTCCGGGTGCTGGAACACCAGCTGAACCGGACATACCCCTGTACGAGAGAGTGGTCTCCCATCCAGTAGCACTTGCCCTGCCACAGGTTCGGCATATCCTGCAAGGATGCGTCCAAGGCTTGTTTTTCCACAGCCACTTGGTCCCCACAAGCCAACCACTTCTCCCTGTTGCACCTGTATGTTCATCTGTTGGAATACCCATGATTTCTGATCATAACGATAACTTGCCTCCCGTGCTTCAAGTGACATGGAAACACCTCACTTCTCCGCCCCGTACCTTACGAAGCTCTGGACGTTCATCGATACATACAGCGGTTGCTGCATTACATCGGGGAGCAAATGCACAGCCTGTGGTGATCTCTTGACCTGCCAACGGCTGGGAGCCTTGGAGTGACTGAAATCCGTTCTGCGGCAACGCATTCCAGAGCGCTTTTGTATATGGATGACGCAGACATTCTCCATTCCCTTTAAAATCATCCACCTGCGCCGTCTCTACATTGGTCCCCGCATAAAATACAGCGATACGATCGGCTGCCGTCAGGGCGGTCGTGATATCATGAGTAATCCACAGAATGCCTACACCTTGATCTGCAAGTTCACGAAATTGCTTCATTGTCTCGGCCAGCACTTCGGGATGGATGCCTGGTGTTGGCTCATCTGCTATGATCAGCTTTGGATGACCGGAGGTCGCTGTAGCCATCAACACCCGCCTTGCCATACCTCCGGACAACTCAAACGGGTATTTCCCGGCAGTTCCTTGAGGAAGATGATAACGATCCGTCAGCTCCTGCTCCGTCTTTCTCAAGTGAGTTTGATTCATGAACCTACGCTTCCGTCCCAAATCCAGGGTCACCGGCTGAACTTGCCTTCCCACCTTCATCAACGGGTCCAAATAACTAACGGATTGCGGGATTAACATCAGTTCATCACCACGCAGTTGAAGCTGCCGCTCTAGAGTCAAAGGCTCGCCACTATAGCTAATACGCCCCTCCAACCTGGCATTGGTGGGCAGAATGCCCATGATGGCCTGTGCCAGAACACTTTTACCCGATCCACTCGCGCCTACAACAGCCACGATCTCGCCCTCGTTGATGGAAAGATCCAGATTCTGAATGACATACGTCTGTTCATGCCCAAACCAACCACGAGCGCGCCGAAATGACACGGACACTCCCTCAATATCAAGAAGAGCCATATTTACCTCACCTCCCTTGAACTACCCGTACCCGTTAATGTCTTCAGACTATTGCCCAATACATCAAACGCACGAACAACCAGTAACAATGCCAGTCCCGGGAAAAAGGCGAGCCACCACATGCCAGCAGATAAATATCTCATCGACTCTGACAAAATAATTCCAATTGCCGGTTGTTGCGGGGACAACCCCAGCCCTAGAAACGTAATAGCTGCCTCATGCAGAATCGCATGGGGAAAGATTAGCAGTACGCCCACGAACAGCTGCGGGACCAGATGTGGCAGCATATGCTGCACCGCAATCTGTAACCGTGTTTGACCCAACTTGTGTGAAATCTGAATGTATTCTGCAGATTTCAGTTGAATCATCTCCGCTCTTACAACCCGTGCCAGATTCGGCCAGTGCGTCAGCGCTATCGCTGCCGCCACTCCTGCTAAACCTCCACCGAATACAAATGCCAGCATAACTAGCGATACCAGATGAGGTACACTCAGGAACAGGTCGATCATCCATGAGATTACCCGGTCAGCAGCCTTGTTTGAAGAGGCAGCCAAACCCAATAGCATTGCGATCAATCCGCCACCGCATGCAGCAAGTAATCCCACTTGAATGCTGGTTGCCAATCCTTTTAACGTACGCATGAACATATCTCTTCCGAGCCAATCCGTGCCAAATGGATGCGCCCAGGTTGGAGCCATATTCCGATCCATTAATGAAGTCAGCGTAGAACCAGCCGGAAGAAGCCTGCCCGTCAACCACACAACAGCAATCCAGATCACCGCGAGGCTTCCCCAGATCACCGCTCTTTGGCGAGGGTTTCGGAAATTTTGGTCTCTGGCAGCCGTATAATCTTTTCTCGTTTGGCGTGTTGTCCCTGTTCCTTTTCCAGTCTCAGCTTGTAGAGACCCTGTATTAATGTTGTACCGTACCTCTTGATTCGCAGTTTTCACTTTCTGTGCTTCGGCTGTTTCTGCCGTCTGTTCGGAGGAGCGTTCTACCGTCTGCTTCATGACATCAGCTCCTCCTTCATCCGTGGATCAATCATACGATACAGAATGTCTGCAACCATATTACCTGTAAAAACAAAGATTGCACTGCACATCACAAGTCCAAGCAGCAGTGGAACATCTCCACGCAACCCCGCCTGAACCGTTGCCTGACCAAGGCCGGGGTATGAAAATACCTGTTCTGCAAGCACAGCCCCACCAAACAGTTCACTGAACGAAGCAAACTGCAGCGTGATGGCTGGCAAAACAACATGTCTGAACCCATGTCGACGGAACAGCTGAAATCCACGCTCACCCCGCGCTCTCGCAAACAGAATATAATCTGACTCCAGCACATCCATGAGCTTCTGGCGTGTATGCAAAGCGATCGAAGCTACCCCAGTCAAGCTGAGGGTCAACGCTGGCAGAATCATATGAATAGCTCGATCTCCCCATGTGACCTGATCAGCTGACATTCCTGCGGGTACCCCAAGGCCAACTGGAAGCCATCCAAGCCACACCCCAAATACCATCAGCAGCAACAGCGCAATCCAGAATACCGGCGTGGAGGCCAGCGTATAACAATACCAACAGATCAGGCGATCCAGCTTCGAATTCCGTCTCATGGCAGCAACTACACCAAGAGTGAAACCAATGATGCCGGATAATATCCAAGCCACAGCCATAAGCGCAACAGAATTCATGAACCGTTCCTGGATAATATCCGCTACAGGCTGTCTGTAAATCATTGATGTCCCCAGATCTCCCTGAATCAGCGTTTGTCCCCAGGTTAGTAATCGTTCCACGGGAGATTCATTCAATCCCCAACGTTCTTCGATTAAACTGCGCTGTTCGGCGCTTACCCGGATCATGTCTCCACCAATGTAGGCTTCGATCGGATCAACAGGAGAGAATTGCATTAATATAAAAGACAACACACTGACTCCAACCAATAGAGATACAAGTCGCAACATTTTAAAACCAACAAATCTGGCCCATCCATTCCTGCCCGTCATCCAATCTCTCCCCAATTCAGGCTAAAGCTACCGGTACGTTTCCTACTTTGTACTGTTATCCCAGGACCATTCCTCCAGATTGGTTGTCACCGGCCAGCCGTGACCATGAGGATGGATCTGTTGCTCACCAATGTTCAGTCCATTCGTAACCAGATACAGATGATCTATATTTACGAGCCATGCCCATGGCGCATCACCCTGATAACTGAAACCTGTTGTTCCATCCCATTCCGCTTTCTGCCAGAATGGTAATGCCTCTTCTTCACTGGTGGCCTGAAGGGCTTTGTCCATCCAAGAATCCACGACAGGATTACTGTACAGCCCCACATTGTAATACCCTTCTCCTTTGTGAGTACTGCTATAGAGGTTATAGGTTTCCAAAGGGTCATGACTGCCCCACCCAAACAATACAGCGTTGGAGTAAGCCATCTTTTTTGTTTCTTCACGGCTTTTGCCTTCAACATTGATTTTGATTCCCGCCTGGGCTACCATATCCGCAGTAGCCAGTGCCAGAGATTGTCTTGTTAAATCACCTGCAAAATAAAGTAGATTGAACTCGGCCTTAACGCCGTTTTTCTCGACGATACCATCACCATCCGCATCCACCCAGCCACCAGACGCTAGAATGCGCTTCGCTTCTTCTAGATTGGCATCTGTAAATACAGCTTCTGCATTGCTCCAAGGCAGATCATCACTGACGGAATACGCTGGACGACCGTACCCTTCCAGTACACCCTCAACCAAAGCCTTACGATCAATCACAACATTCACCGCTTGGCGAATCGCCAGATCAGATGTCACATCATTCCCTGCG
Source organism: Paenibacillus sp. SRL342 (assembly GCF_984798905.1). Classification (NCBI taxonomy): domain Bacteria; kingdom Bacillati; phylum Bacillota; class Bacilli; order Caryophanales; family Paenibacillaceae; genus Paenibacillus; species Paenibacillus sp. SRL342. The sequence goes on along the minus strand of NZ_OZ481790.1, from coordinate 1,281,296 downwards.
GGAAGACCCTCGCCCGACCTGGCACCAGCAGGTTGCATGGGGAACATGATGCCCCGGTTATCTACGGTTTTCACGGCCTCTAAGCTCATGCCATTCACCTGTTGCTTGCTAAACGCTGCCGGGATAGCAGCGATATCCACCGTACCTGCCTGTGCAGCGGCGTAGGCTGCATCTTCATCCAGATAGAGGAAGGTGAGTTTGTGGAATGCAGACTTGTTACCGTAATATTCTTCATTGGCTTCAACGATAGCCTGTTGTCCTTTGTCCCACTGAACCAGCTTGTACGGTCCTGATCCGACTGGATGTTCCGCATAATCAGCGCCATAGGCGTGTTCAGGTACAATGCCAAGTGTCGTCAGCAGACTGATGAATGTAGACTGCGGCGACTTCAATGTGAATATAACCGTGCTATCGTCGGGTGCCTGCACATCAGCCATATTCGTCAAATCAATCACAGACCCACTCTGAGCAGCCGTATTAAACGTAAATTTTACATCTTCAGCCGTAAGTGGCTCCCCATCAGCGAATTTTACATCATTCCGGAGTGTAACCGTCCAGGTCAGCCCATCTTCACTAACTGAGTATGCGGTAGCCAGATCGTTAACCAGTTGTAGCTTGGCATCCCGCTTCAGCAAGGTACTCTGGAAAAGTGGTGACCCATATTGCCCCCATCCGGTTGTTGGATCAAACCCGCCTTCCGGCTCGGTGCCAACGGCCAGCACCAATTCGTCTTTGGTTAAGGCTGTACCTGATCGTCCATCCTCTACTGATGAAGCTGTTGGCGCTGTGCCCTGTGCACAACCTGATAAACCAATGGAACATACAAGCAAGATGCCTAATCCTGTTCTAACTTTTCGTTTTCCCCATCTCCATGAAAATCTGCCCATTCTGGTCGTTCCCCCTCTAAAGTTGTGCTGCAATCACTTTTTCGTGTTACTTTTTAGAGAAATTGTAGCACAAAACATAAATCATATGTCAACAAAGTTAACTTCATAATCCATATTTTTTCAAATTACAGAATTAATAATTAAAAAGTTATATAACCGAGCATTTGTAGCTCTCTATAAAGTCAGGTATTATAACAAACAAAAAAAACAGACGTTGGCATTTAACCAATAATCTGTTTTTTTAGATTTGTTATATTTTCATAGAAATTACACTCGTATTTGTCTTACTCCGCAGATCGATGATGATGGCTGTGACCATGCTGACCCGCACTGTGATTGTGATCCAGGCCTTGATCCGGATTGCCATCCTGACGACTCTGAGCATGAGCCAGTTTGTTGAGTTCATCCACATAAGTCACAGACAGCTCCGCATACAAAACACCTTTTTGTACCTGGATCTGTTGATGCAAATGACGCAATCGTTCCAGGTTACCCCGTACGGCAATTACCTCCAGGCATTGGTCATGGTTCAGGTGCACGTGCATATTGGAAATGATGTCATGATGCGCCTCATGTTGCAGCTCCATCAAACGAATGGGAAGATCACTGATATGGTGATCGTAGACCATCACAATGGTGCCAGCCACATCCTGGTCGGATTGTAATGCAGAAGGTTGAAGTAATGTTTTGCGAACAAGATCACGGAAAGCCTCAGATCGGTTTTTGTATCCCTGTTCCTCAATATACTGGTCAAACTGCTCAATTAAAGGTGTAGGAAACGCCACCCCGAATCGGGTTAAATCTTCTTTATCTGCCATACTTCTCCTCCTGCGCCCTCATTTGCTTCGAGTGTACCACAGACTTGTCTGCTCATCGACTATACTGTTGCATGAATCGTACTGCCGAATGTATCGCATGTTGTCCAGCGTCACTCTCCAGATCAAATTGATAATCGTGTCCCAGCTTCTCTGATGAGTTCGAGAAAAACAAGGTTTCCACCTCAACATCAAGGCGCTTCAATACTTGTGCCAGCTCAATCGATTGACTGGTCAACGGGTCATCATTGCCTGAGGCAATGAATGCAGGCGGATACTCTGCTGTGGCCTGAAGCACGGTCGACATTTCATGCAGACGTGGATAGTCTTCGAATGTTTTGACTCCGGTATATGACCAGAGAAATGTCCGTATAAGCGGAAATCCCGTTTCCGCTACTGTACTCAGATTGTAAGGACCACAGAATAGAAGAACTCCACGCAACTCTTCCGGCTGGGCGGCTGGTGTTATATTCATCAGTTTGGCGAGGGAAGGATTCGTCACCACTGCCGCAGTCTGACTTGCAATCTGGGCACCTGCCGAATTGCCTGCGAGAAATATTTTTTTTGGGTCACCCTGATACTCACTGACATGGTTCTTCACGTAAGTCAAAGCCTGATTCGTCTGGATCACGGGAGTGGGATATTTCGTATCCGGTGCGAGCGCATAATTCATACTGACCACAACGTAACCCTGCTTGGCTAATTGTACGGCATAATCTGCGATGTCCTCTTTGTCACCCAAGACCCATCCACCACCATGAACCCACAACACGACAGGCAAAGGTTCCGATGTTACGGAAGGATAATAGATATCCAGCGTACTGTCATTACGCCCTTCGTCTGCATAGGGTACATCCGCAACACGAGTTATCCCATCCAAGAGCGTAGTGTCCTTGCTATTTGTATCTGGATTAGCAGTTTCAATTAATGATTTTAATAAAAATACCGTTATTTTGGGTGTCCATTGTGTACCAATCCCAATAAAACCTATGATCATAATTAGTACAACGCTGGGTATCCAGTAACGTTTACGTTTAAAACCTTTTGCCCCCGTACGTTTCGTTTCCAACTTGGACTGCAATAGCTCCACCTCGTTCCATCATCATCGAAGCGTCTTTACATCTAAAGTTGTGTACGTTGCGGAGAGGACCGGGTTTCCTCTTATTTGGGTCTCTTGGCGATTTCCTGTCTGACTTTCACATACGTAGTGGATACTTTTTGCTCCAGTGTGTGGATATGTTGTTTTGTGCCTGCCCACTTCTCTGCTGCAGACGCCAAGGTGTTCAATGAGCTGAGTACACGTGACGGTTGGCCTTGCTTTGTGCTCTGTTTGAACTGTTGCAGGGCGTTTGCATATCGTTCTTTCGCCAGACTCGTCTGTTTTTTAGCCGTTTGAATCTGTTTCTTCGCGGAGTCGGCCCCTGCTAGCATAACTCGTAAACGTTTTATTTCAGCGCTCTTCCGTTTACGTGCTTCAGCAAGTTCCTTTTTCTTGATCCGGATATCTTCTCTGGCAAGCTTCACAACGGGTCTCAACGTCTCTGCCTGAGTACGGATTGCTGCACTCCATTCCTTATTTTTGATGGCTTTGGCTGCATCCAACTGTCGATTGACTGAACTATAGAGGGCGAATAACGGTTCATATCGGGCTTGGGTTTGCTTTACCTTTTCAGCTAAAACTGCGACCTTCGCATCATCGGTTTGTCTTATTTCTACACGTAATCGTTCCAATTCCGCGGTATTGGTGGCATGAAGTGTCTTTATTTTTTGTTCCCAAACCTGCTCTTGTGTCTTCCAGTTCCCCACTTTCTCGTACGCTTGCTTCAACGTTAACTTGGTTTGTGCATCGGCTTTGTTCAATACGGAGTCCCAGGCTTTTTGCGCGGTTACGCCAAGATCTATATCCGCTGCCTCGACTGAAGAAGCAAAGTAGATCGTGCTTGCGCTGAACAGAATCACAAGCCCTATAAGCAGACGTGATCCGAAAATAAGATGAATCAACGATGGCCATTTGCTACGTTGGACGTTACTTTGATTCATCATGTGACTACGGCTACCTGCTATTGGAGAAGGGAATAGAATGTCACTCGTCTCCATTAAAGCTATTTCTTCTGTAGATATATCTTCGATATGCTGTCGCCCCTTCTTCTCTTCTACTAAACCGTGATGTTCTATGAAGTTATGAGAGCTTGATCGTTCCAATAGGGAACAACATACCATGGCCTCCTGTTCATTTATCGTTTCCTTCCATGCTTCTGTTTGCATGCGTCTCTACACCCTTTCTTCTAAAATATTTAGCAGAATAGCCAACGAAATCATCGAACGACAAAAAAGCACCCGCAAGTCAGGCATTTGCCTGCTCTTACGGGTGCTTCCCTCATAAGCCGTTCCATATGAGATTCGATTGAACGAGTTGCTCGAACCTTTCATTTTTCTAATATATTCCATTCGTTGTATCTGGTCAAGTCGTGCTAGCTTGACTGTTCTAATATCTGCCCTTCAATCAACGGGAGAACCCTTCCCGCTTATAGTTAACAACTGATACAGCTCAGCTTATTGATTGACCAAAATAGCTTTCATTTCCTCGGTCAGATCCTCTTCTTTCAGCATCATATAGATGTTCGACCCCCTTACCGAGTTAAGCTTAATTTGGTAGACCGTATCCTGATCGGTGTAAAAACCGGTTCTTTGTCGCAGTAGCAGATCGCTGATTATTTTTTTATTTTTGGTAGCGACCTGTCTGTTACCATCGATATTTACATCCACAAAATTAGGCTCAGGATACACCATTCTGTATTTACCTGGATTATCAATCTCCTGTTTAACAAATTGGGCAGAAGCCATATCCTCAGCCGATACCGTAAGTTGATCATAGAGATTGTTCTGTTTGAGCCATTCCATCAAGCGGCCATAGCTTGCCTTAAACTGATAACTCACACTGTGGCTCGGTCGATCCAGCTTTTCTTTGGAAGATGCTTCATCAAGATAATCCTGATAGACTTCTATCGAAGCGAACGATTCCCATGAGGATAGCTGGTCCTCATATGTCTGATTGAGTATTTCAGACTTCAAAAGTTCCTTGAATTCACGAATCAGCTTAGGATCGCTAATGAATACTTTACGCTCCGAGTTGAGACTGGATCGAATACCAATACTGCGAACATCTTCATCCAGTGCATAGGTGTCATAAGTCGTTGATTTATAATCTTCCCACTGTTTTACCTCTGCTAATTCCTGCCTGAATTCTTCTTCGGGAATCTGATACCTACGTGTCATCGTTTTCCCATTATTGAGTTGGTAGTCGATCAATACATATTCATCGTTGCTTCTGTTCTGACCGCTGTTCTGATTACGTACTCTTTCGAGCAAAGGCAGATCGGAGTGCACAATTTTCTGATGCAGTGCAAGCACAGCATCCACATAACCCGGAGTATCTGAATAAAATGGGCTATCATCCAGTTTTACACTTTTATCATTCACATAGATGTAATGGTCTCCTCCCAGTCGTACCATTTGTACATTTTCCTTTGAGGGCACATTATTAGCGTAACCGTTCCAATCGGCTACAGGGATATACAAAATTAATCCTGCCACGATACCATATACTGCAAACCGGGGGAGTAACCTGCTGCTCCAGATGAGCCATGTTTTACGTATAATCATCTCAGCACCAATATAACCAACCACACCACCTAGCAGATAACCAAAAATACCCCATACACCTGATCCTTCGGGAGCAATTCTGGTAAAGTAGGCACCTCCTAATAATACCAATGTGAACATGAATCCAAAACGGAAGATGGGTTTGACGATCCTGAACGTAATTGCTTGTGTCGCCGACTCTACATGTCTTCTCGCATACAGCACATAACACAACACGAAGAGTATACAAGTTATAGCCGCATAAATTACCAATTCCCCCCATTCTGGAGGATAATAACCCATAGAGCTCATTCGGAAGAGCAGGGATGTTTTTTCCATGTTAAAGTTACTCGAATTATTGTACGTAAAGCCAAGCAAATAACGTTGTAAATGAAGCTCATAAACTCCCCAGAAGATCACCGGAATTAATATTAGACCAAAAACTGTAAGTCCTTGCAGAATAGATTGGCCTATACACATTCCCACGGCAACCGTCAGGGTAAACATAAACAATGAGAAGATGCTCATCGTCACGCCCCACATCCAGATATCATGACCACTGAAAATATAGGATGGTTGATCGAGCACCGCCCATACCCACCCGGTAATCCCGGTGGTTATCCAGATCGGAAGCAGAATCATGACATATCCAGTCAACAGATTCATCGTTAACAGATGTTTACGCTGTAATGGCAGACTGTGGTATAAGTCCGCAGGTGCACCAGTTTGAATATAGCGGAAGAGTAGCAGAGCTATGGCGACAGGAAATGTCAGCGCAAATAGCAGATGAATTTCATTGGCCTGAAACAAACTGGTGATTTCCAGAGGTACTTCTATATATTGTGTTCCAATATATAAAGGTAACGAGAACAACAATGTGACGAGAAATAAAATGCCTATCCATCCATGCTGTCTGAAATTTTGGATCAGGATGCCCCGGTTACAGAACAATCGGTTGAATATCATACCCTGCGTCCTCCATTTCATAGATAAAGATTTCTTCTAGTGTAAGTGGCAAAACATCCAGCAGATATGGATCATGTATACGGAATTGATCGGTCACCTGTTGTCGGTTGCCTTTGACAATATACAGGGATACGCTTCCCCGTTTCTCTTCATGCAAAATATCAATCTGCTCCTCCATGGCTTTGGCATGGTCCGGGTGACGGAAAGCAACTTGGATTTTATGCGTATCCGCCTTCAGATCATCGAGATCCTTCTCTACAATAATTCGGCCTTTATGCATAATCGCCACATGGTCACACAGATCTTCGATCTCACGCAAATTGTGGGACGAGATGACAATGGTTACTTGACGCTCAGCCGCTTCCTGGAACAGCAGGTTTTTAATCTGCTGCCGCATGACGGGATCAAGGCCATCTATCGGCTCATCCATCAGCAGCACTTCAGGCATACAGCTAAGTCCCAGCCATACAGCTGCCTGACGGCGCATGCCTTTGGACATGCGATGCAACTTGCGTTTTACATCCAGTTTGAACACGGTAGCCAGTTGCTTGAACCGTTCCTCATTCCAGCGCGGATATACCGAACGATAAAATGCAGCCATCTGGGTAATTGAAGATTGCGGGAAAAAGTAGGGCGAATCTGCCATAAAAATTGTGCGGCCTTTGATATCCATATTTTCATAAATCTCAGTACCCTCGATACGAACAGTTCCGCTGTCCTGACGGTAAATGCCAGCTATCATTTTGAGCAACGATGTCTTACCTGCCCCGTTGGAACCGAGCAAACCATAGATTGACCCCTTATGTATGTGCATCGTTACGCCATCCACTGCCTTTTCCTGTTCAAATGCTTTGACGACTTGATTCAGCTCAATCATGAGGCTCCTCCTTCTCTATACGGGCCATCGCTTCCTCAAACAAAAGCGTCATATCCGCTTTGGTTAAACCAGAATATGAAGCTTCTGCAATCAACTTCACCAGAGACTCTCTGATCTCATCTCTCATGGCTTCATTCGGATGTTCCACTGACGATGATACGAAGCTCCCTTTTCCCTGCAAAGAATAAATGTAACCTTCACGTTCAAGCTCACGATACGCTTTCTGAATCGTATTTGGATTCACGGTCAGCTGCGTGGATAACGCACGAACGGAAGGAAGCTGCTCGTCGGGCTTTAGAATACCGTATACGATCATTTCTTTGACTTTGTCCACTAGTTGCTCGTAGATCGCCTTACGGCTGCGTACATCTAATTCGAACATCCCGCACCTCCTTTCTGTAAATGTGTGAAACAACCTATGAGTTTAAATGACTGTATCTGAGGTGTATGTGTAGTTATCTAGGTGTAAAAAGGCATTACCTAAGTTGTACAGCTGTACGTATTCAACCCTTAGGTGTATTAACTGTACTACTATTATTAATACAGTTAAATCAGATTGTCAACCGTTGACTTTGACTTCTTGTTTTATTGGGAGTACGTTAGTAAAGAGAGGTTATATGGTTTATTTGACATATCAAATAATTGGAAGCAAGTTCATTTCGACTTGGGACGGGGCACGATCAGATGGCATTCACATGAGGTTAGGCAAAACGGCTATCTGAAGCGAAGTGGCTAGATGTGGCTACTTGAAGTGATACGGCTACCCAAAACCTTTTGCTGACCACTTTTGATAGAATTACATGCCAAGGTTGTTCAGGTCTTTCCCCTTCCGTTATGATGGAGATAAATTATGTTCAGTAATCACTATGTCTTTGTTACTTTTTTGTGCGCGTTTAATCTGATTGATTGTTAGGTCTGTTATTCGTTATATATGTTGTGTTGTGTTGCGTTATAGACCTATTGTCTGCACAAACGGTTAGCCTTACAGCAGACAGCTATTAGAGTTAGCAAGACTGTGTATTTACTTTAAATTCGGGTTTGCACAAATGAGCTATTATGTAGTGGTCGAGTGTAGACTGGACCCGTTATTCGTTTGGTCTGTTGGTCTAACATCCGAAGGTCGATATATGATTAGCGTTGATTGGATTGGGGCAGTCTTCAGCCTTTTTAATCGTTTATCTGTTCGTTTGGAGGGCCAACTCGTGCTGTCCGCACTGAGCATACATATTGTAGATATGTCTTTCAAAGGGTGGACACGGACATGAGAAAGCACTTCGGAATTGATATTCTACATATAGATCATTTTTAATTTTATATCTGAAAACATCTATATGTAGTGTTTCATATTCCTGGATGGATATAGTATCTTTCTAGAAAAAGTGTCCACTCTTTGAAAGACAAAATTAAGATAAATGTCCTTTTGTAGTGGACAAATATATGCCCGAATTCCATTTATATAAGTTGAACTATAAATTTACACAAAAATATACAAGGCAATAATAACTCAAAGAAGTGTAGCTAAAAGCTTGTTGTAAGAAAGATACTATGGAGGCATATGCTACGCCTCTAATACCTCATAAGGAGAATCCGAGATGAATGAACATAGACAGGATGAAGATCAGAATAATAAATCAAACGCATCATTCGAGACTAGTGACCAACAGGGAGAATTAAGCGGGGCAACAACGACTTCAGATACTAGTCCGGTACAAGCAAATTCATCACAACGTGTGTTAATTGTAACCGCGGTTGAGGCGGAAAAAGATGCGGTCCTCCGTGGTTTAGGAGACACGGCCGCGGAACGTTTTGACGTCATCGCTGCGGGCGTTGGCCCAGCCTCGGCCGCAGCAGGAACAGCCACTACATTGGCATATGCCGTAGCGGCTGCAAGTACTAGGGCATTGGCGCAGGGTTCCACTACGCCAAGCCCATCCGATGTGGCACAGGCATCTGCCACATCTTCAAGGCCGGGGCCCCTTGCCGGAGCCGGATCTTCACCAGCCTACATGCTGGTGATCAGTGCCGGCATCGGCGGCGGGTTCCCCGGCCGGGCGGACGTCGGCTCCCTCGTGGTAGCGGACGCCATGGTTGCCGCCGATCTGGGCTCGCAGACGCCAGACGGCTTCCTTAGTGTGGACGATCTCGGATTCGGCTCGTCCATTGTGGCGGCGGACGCGGAGCTTGCCGCTCGCCTGCGCCATGAGCTGCAGCGGGCTGGGCTCGCTGTCAGCGGAGGCACTGCGGTCACCGTGTCCACGGCGACCGGAACAGCGGAGACAGCCGCGGAGCTATTGCGCCGCGTGCCGGATGCCGCCGCCGAAGGTATGGAAGGCTTCGGCGTGGCAACAGCTGCCCAGCAGTTCGGCGTGCCAGCACTCGAACTGCGGGCCATATCCAACGCGGTCGGTCCACGCGACCGCGACGCTTGGCGCATCAAGGATGCCCTCGATGCGCTTCAGGCCGCAAGTTCCATTTTACGGGAGGTTATTACATCATGAAAATTGCATTTTCCCCTTGTCCAAACGATACATTTATCTTTCACGCGTGGGTGCACGGATTAATCCCGGGCGCACCTAAGCTGGATGTCCGTTATGCTGATATTGATATTACCAATGGTCTGGCAGCAAATCCGGATGGACCCGACACACCTGAAGTGATGAAAATATCTTATGCAGCACTGCCATACGTGTTATCTGACTATGCTCTGCTTCCTGCTGGAGGCGCACTTGGCAGAGGCTGTGGTCCTTTGGTTCTGACCGCAAATGGCACGACCGATCCAGCATATCTGTCTGGACGCCGGGTTGCTGTGCCAAGTGAACGCTCGACAGCTTATCTATTATTCCGTCTGTGGGCAGCGCAAAATGTTCCTGGCGGTGTAGGCGAGATTGTTGTCATGCCATTCGACCAGATCATGCCTGCTGTTCGTGACGGCAAGATCGATGCCGGACTTGTCATCCATGAAGCACGCTTCACGTACCAGAATTATGATCTCAAACTAATGACAGATCTCGGGAACTGGTGGGAAAGCGACACAGGCCTTCCGATCCCGCTTGGAGCGATCATCGCACGTCGCAACATGGATGCTCATGCCCTCGCCGGATGGGCACGCGCGTCGGTTGAATATGCATGGGCGCACCCGGATGAGTCGAGAGCATACGTTATGGAACATGCCCAAGAAATGGACCCTGACGTAGCTGCACAGCACATTGGACTGTATGTTAACGAATTCAGCGCCAACCTGGGTGATGATGGTTACGGTGCAATCACTGCACTGCTTGGCCGCGCCATGAAAGAAGGACTCGTTCCCGAGTTCGACCTTAATCTGTTGCGAATCTAACTTTGATTTAATTTGAGTTAGTTTCTCTCGCTCTATATCTAAAGAACACAGCACATCTTATTTAGCCGAATAACGTGGTATGAGAATTCTAAAGAATCTCAGACACCGTATTCGGCTAAATCTCGTTCAAATTGCCGATAACTCTCACACTCAAGCACAATAACGATCCTACGATTCGTTAGAAATTGGTAAGTGCAGATTTTCCTAGAATAGCGTGTGCTCGGTTCGTTAGAGTCCGTTCCAAGGCGTTCTGATGAGCAAGCTTTGTAGAAGCCTATTCGGGGATTCGAAATTTAAGTGGTTTGTAAAAGTAGACTTTGGGTGCTACAAATTCGCAGTTTTTTTCTCTTACGAACCCAGTGCACCTTATCTAGCTAAATATCATGCTACGAAAATTCTAACGAATCCCAGACACTCTATTCAGTTAGAAATGGGTCATATCACCAACAAATTCGCTTCATTCCATCCAATAACGATCCTACGATTCGTTAGAAATTGGTATGTGCAGATTTTCCTAGAATAGCGTGTGCTCGGTTCGTTTGAGTCCGTTCCAAGGTGTTCTGAGGAGTAAGCTTCGTAGAAGTCTATTCGGGGTTTTCGTGGATACAAACCACTTAGCTAGCCAGGGTGATGGTGGTGTCCTGGCGTCTTGTTTCTTAAGAGCTTAGTTACTTAGGGGTAGTAAAGGTCGCATCCAGGAGGGCAACGAATCGGAGTCTGTCCTTTAACTGCCCCGTACCTGTTTTGCTGAATTCCTACCTTCCAGCAACAGTTATATAAGCCTTACCGGGTTTCGGATTTGAGGTTTGCGGTTTGCAGTTTGCAGTTTTAGAGTCTAACCTTTAACTAGGCAAAAAACTTTCATCAAGATAACTGCTGCAAACTAGTGACCTCACTAACCATGTTGGACTACACTACCCATGACACATGACACACGAAATAGAAAGAGCTGTTCCCTAACGTCAGACTTATGACGGTGGGACAGCTCTTTTTTTCACTTTATATTCAACTTCATATTTATACTCATATCCAACACTCTACTCAACCCAAGATCGAAGCGGAAAGAAACCCATGCAACTCCACGCTCTCCACGTCATCTTGAACCCTACTGTAACCCATCCCAACCCACTGCTCTCCCTCTCGCAACGGCGGTCTACGAATCCAACCAACCATCGCCTACGATCTGCTGCAACCGCAGCCGAACAATCGGAACCATCCCTATGAATCAGCCACAACCGTGCGAATCATGATCCGCAGCGCATCCAGCATCATGGGAATAGGCAGCGACGGAACGGAAGGCTGCAACACCGCCATCTCTGTTGAAGCGGGAAAGTGTACAAATCCGGCACGGATCGGAAGTTGCCCTACTCGAATATAATCCAGCACCCGGTACATTGTATTGTTGCAGATATATGTACCTGCTGTATTGGACACGGTAGCAGGAATACCTGCTGCGGACATGTCATTCACCATGGCACGTATGGGCAAGGTGGAGAACAATCCATCTGGGCTGCCGTTTACAATTGGCTCGTCCACAGGACGCTGTCCCTGGTTATCCGCGTAGGAGCCAGGCGGAATGTCTTTGACATTCACGGCGATCCGCTCCGGTGTGATGGACGTTCTGCCCTTGGCCAGCCCACAGGCGATGACCACATCTGGCCGATAGGCTTCCATCTCTGCGATCAGCAGATCTGCACATTCATCAAAGTGCACGAGCAACAGTACTGTTTTTAGCTCAGCACCCTCGATCACTTCGTTTGCAAGAGCATCCATTAACGCCCCCGTCGGATTCACCGCATCCCCGCCAAAAGGTTCAAACCCGGATATCAGAATCTTCACCATCACACGTCAGCTCCTGTCTGTTACTCCGATTTGTAACGTAATCCCCACTGGCCCCGAATCGTATCCATCAGCTTCATGATTTCCAAGGATTCGTCCAGTTTAATGGTGTTGCTCTCCGTCCGACCTTCGAGGATACAACGTCCCGCTTCTTCTGCCTCAAAAGCATAACCAATGCACGTTCGATCATCGGTGAACTTCTCGGGCTCGTCCTGACCATTCACATGCAGATAGGCTTCTTTGCCCGCCAGGAATAAAGGAAGACGAATCTTGCCTTCCGTACCGTATATGACTGCTTCATTGCTAAGGTTCAGACGAATGGCAGCACTCAGTGATGCAGAACGTCCCTCAGAATAGGACAACAACACGGAAAACTGCTCGTCCACACCCGTCTCACCGATATTGGCCGTACTCCAGACATGCTGGGGCTGTTCGCCAAAGATCATCGAAGCAAAAGAAATGGGGTACACCCCCGCATCCAACAATGCGCCCCCACCCAGATCCGGATTAAGCAACCTTCCTTCCGGCTCCCAGCCGACACGGAATCCAAAGTCTGCCTGAAGCATACGTACTTCACCGATTCGTCCTTCTGCAATCCATGCTCTGGCTTGAGCGATCGGTGGCAAAAAGCGTGTCCACATCCCTTCCATCAGGAAAAGGTTACGCTCCCGTGCCGTCTCCACCAGTTGCTCCAACTGACGTGCATTCATCGTAAACGGCTTTTCACAGAGCACCGCCTTGCCTGCCTCCAGACAAGCCATTACATTCTCCTTATGCACAGGGTGAGGTGTTGCCACATAGATAATATCTACCTCAGGATCTTGCAGCATCTCATCATAAGAACCGTAAGCGCGTGCAAAACCATATTCAGCTGCAAACTTCTCCGCACTTCCCGCTGTCCGTGAACCTACCGCTGCTTTCACTGCGTTCCCCGCATGCTCCAAATCCCTTGCAAACTGGGATGCAATCCATCCCGTGCCCATAATGCCCCAGCGTACTTTGTCCCGTCCCACTACTTCTGTCATATTTAAAGCCTCCCTACTGCAATTTGAGTTGAAAAGGTTCATGATTCTGATCAGGCCAACATGTTATCCCCTTTATTTTACCAAAAAGAAACGCTTACGTCAGAAAACGATTTCGATTATGTGCTTTCAATAGAATCCAAGCTCATCAGGGCCTCGAACATATCTGTATACATTTCAATTCTCCAGTAGATTTGCTAAGATTATCAGCAGACCTTGGCCAAGAATTCTTGTCCCTAAGCATACTTGTTACTAACGACAATCTGGTTAAACTATCGATCACATCTGATAACAGGATCAGGATCATATACCCTGTGCTATTCATAAAACATCTGACTATACTGCAAACGCGCTTTTGACAAGACAGCCAGTAATCATAACATCATGCAAAACGCATCAATAGACATTCAAGAAAGACGTTCAGGTCCGAGAAAATATAGTGCGTTCCAGATTCAATCATTACCTAAACTGTTCAAAAGAAAGGAGGACGCATAACATCATGACTACCATCCCTGGTACCGCCCACAGCTGCATGAATCCACACATGTTGCATCAGCAGACAAGTCCCAATGCAGAAAAGGAATCCTCAACCCGAGCAGATCTGAATGCATTCCTGAATGATACCCTGATCGAACTTCGTCAGGCAGAACATATTATAACCCGTGGGGAATGGCGCTGGTCCACAACTGAGCTGGCTCATCATACCTTCATATACATGCACAAATTCACAGGCCAACTGATCATGAATGAGATCAAATCTCATGTGGTTCGCAAATCAGCCTGTCTGTCCCTACCAGGAACTGCAATTGAACTGATTAGTGATGATGACCATGATATTGAACTGTATATGATTCACTTTGATCTGTATCGGGCTACGGAGAAAACAAAAGCCAGACGAATCTACGAACGTGAGCTCAGTTCACCTGTTACAGGCTGGATTCAGGGCCCGTTTTACGGTATACAGCGCATTGCCGCACAGCTTACACAATTAAGCAATGAAGGTTTGGAAACAGGCCTCAAGGCACAGCTCTTCCTGACGGAACTGTTACATATGCTCTGGCCCCAAGAAGACCAGACTGACGTAGGGGCTGGGCAGGATGAACCCGAACAGTGGCTCAGGTCCACCCTGCAATACATGCGCGAAAACTATATGCACGAGATCAAGCTCGAAAAGTTGGCTGAACTGGCTGACATGCACCCGTCCTATTACTCGCAGCTATTCAAGAGCCGCATGCAGAAAAATCCGATTGAATACATCACTCATCTGCGTATGAACCGGGCCAAGGAATTACTGCTCACTTCCGATCTGCGTATCCGGGATGTGGCTCGTGAAGTGGGTTACCGTGACGAGTTTTATTTCAGCCGACGTTTCCGAAACCATGCCGGTTATGCGCCAACTTCCTATTCGAAGCAGGTCCACCGAAATATCGTGTCACTCTCCTATCCATACACGGACCACCTGATGACACTTGGCATCACGCCATGCGCAGCTCAGATCCAAGGCCATCTTCCTCATATGCCCAAATCGCTGACGCTGCCCTTTCACGCCTATGAACCTTGGGAACAGGGACGTCAGGCTTTCCTGGATGTGAATCCCGAATTGATTCTGACCAAGGACAATGCAGCTGCCAAAGCGATGGAGCATATTGGCGATGTCGCTCCCATCATCACGATTCCCTGGAACCAGACTGACGTCTTTGGTCATCTGCATCAGATTGCATCCATTGTGGATCGTACCCAAGCAGCGACAGATTGGCTGGATCGACATGAACGCAAGACAGAGCGTGCACGCAAAAAAATCAAGGAATTCGTCGGGGACATCACCGTTGCTGTTGGCACGTTAACGCCTAAAGGTCCACGGATGTACAGCCATCGGAACTTTGGACATGTCTTTTATCGAACCTTGCAACTGGCCGCTCCTCAGCGTATTCAGACCGAACTGGCTGGCAAATCTCCCGGCGTTGGATTCAACTGGCTGCCCTTCACACCAGGAGAATGGGACGGACTGGAGGCAGATGTGCTGGTACTGGCGATTAATTCTATGCATGAAAAGGCAACACTGTTGAAAGAGATGGCTTCGAATCCACTGTGGAACAGCCATCCTGCGGTAAAAAACGGACGTGTACATCTCATCGACTGGAACTCATGGGTTGTATATGCTCCATATTCCATCAACATCCAGCTCGATGAAGCGCTCTCTATGTTGACGAACAAACCTTCACTTTTGTAATCTAAAAAATGTCCATCTCCAAAATCTTAATTTATGCCATGTACGGGCCTGAATTAAGATTTTATAATGATCACTAATTGATAATGATAATCAATAACAATGAAATACGTTGTTGGTACCAAAGGAGTGAACCGTATTCAACATCCGGGACTGCCACATCGTCCGTCTAATTCAAGAAAATCTGCAGTGACTGTTGGGCTGACGTTTTTGTCTGCCATAGCCATACTGCTGCTAAGTATGTTTGTCGCAATCTCTTTAGGTGCCAAAGGGTTAACGCTGGAAACCGTATGGGCTGCCATATTTCAGTACAACCCAGCTTTGACACCACATCAGATTATCCATGAGCTGCGGTTGCCTCGTGTCCTTGCCGCGGTTATGATCGGCGCTTCCTTTGCTGTTGCAGGAGCTTTAATGCAGGGCATTACACGCAATCCGCTGGCAGACACAGGCATTCTGGGCATCAATGCTGGAGCCACTTTTGTCGTAGCACTGAGCTTTGCCTTTTGGCCCGGACTGCCATACGGCTGGATTATGTTTTTATCATTCATGGGGGCTGTTCTGGGCACACTGCTTATCTTCCTGCTTGGAATGGCAGCACCTGGTGGTCTGAATTCCATTAGACTGACCGTTGCCGGAGCCGTTATTGCAGCCATGTTAACCTCGCTCAGCACAGGCGTTGCCATTTATTTTGACCTGAGTCAGGATCTGGCCTTCTGGTATGCGGGAGGTTTCGGTGGAATAGAATGGCGGCATCTCAAGCTGATTCTTCCCGTGCTGCTCGCCACACTAATACTGATTATGCCACTTGCCCGGCGTGTATCGCTTATGTCACTCGGTGAAGAAGTGGCGATTAATCTCGGGATCAACCTGCGCTGGACGAGATTAATCGCCCTTGCAGCGGTTGTTGTGCTGGCTGGTGTGTCCGTGTCGGCAGTAGGCTCCATTGGATTTGTCGGACTGGTCATCCCTCATATCTCCCGCAAACTGGTGGGTGTGGATTATCGGCTCATCATTCCGATGTCTTCTCTGCTTGGAGCGATATTACTGGTGCTCGCCGATCTGGGCTCACGCATCGTGAACCCGCCCGAGGAGCTCGCGGTAGGCATTATGGTCGCTTTTGTCGGTGTACCGTTCTTCCTCTATCTGGCCCGTAAAGAAAGGAGGGCCTTGTAGCGATGAATTTCAATACACCTTCACGAGGTAAACGTTCGATCATCGTCAGTATCACGCTGCTCTGCATCGCCATTGCCGTTATTGTGATCAGCCTGAACACCGGAACCATTCGTCTCTCCCCAATGGCTGTGTTACAGACTTTGCTTGGTAATGGCAATTCGGATGATCAGATTGTACTGTTTGATTACCGACTGCCTCGCATCCTGGTAACTGTATTGGCTGGAGCAGGACTTGGTATTGCCGGAGCGGCCTTGCAAGGGATCACCCGCAATCCACTTGCGGACCCGGGGATTCTGGGATTACATGCGGGGGCAGCCTTTGGACTAATGGTGTTTGTTAGTCTCTCCTTTACGATGGATGGCTCTGTGGCCTTGCTAATCCCGTTGTTTGCTTTTGCAGGAAGTGTGGCCGCCGCCCTGATCATCATGCTGTTATCTTATGATCGCCATAACGGCGTATCGCCCATTAAGCTGATTCTGGTGGGAATCGCGGTAGCGGCCGGGTTCCATGCGTTAACACTCTACCTATCCCTGCGTCTGGATGAAGATACCTATTCCTTTGCCGCTCGCTGGCTGGCAGGAAGCGTCTGGGGCCGGGATTGGATTCATGTGCAATCTTTGCTTCCTTGGGTGGTGCTATGTATTTCTTATATTTGGAGTCGATCCAAAACACTCGATGCCTTCAATCTTGGAGATGCTGCCGCAACCAGTATCGGGACACCTGTCCGATCCCAACGTATTATTTTGCTGCTCTGTGCCGTGGCTTTGTCTGCCGTTAGTGTATCGATGGCTGGTGGGATCGGCTTTATCGGTCTGGCAGCACCACATCTGGCACGCAGGCTTGTCGGTCCG
Source organism: Paenibacillus sp. SRL342 (assembly GCF_984798905.1). Taxonomy (NCBI): domain Bacteria; kingdom Bacillati; phylum Bacillota; class Bacilli; order Caryophanales; family Paenibacillaceae; genus Paenibacillus; species Paenibacillus sp. SRL342. Next base: position 1,263,657 of record NZ_OZ481790.1, on the reverse strand, counting down.
ATGCATCGGCATCTGATCCCTGCTGCCGGGCTCATCGGTATGGTTATTCTGGTGACCGCTGATACGATCGGGCGAACGATCTTTCAGCCTAATGCCATTCCGGCAGGTGTGGTGGTTGTTGCGATTGGTGCACCTTACTTTTTGTACCTGTTAGTACGAAGCAAGTGATCTTTTTTTCAGAAAACAATTAAGACATCCAAGAGATGTTCAAGGAGAATGTGACTACCCATGTTAAAGAAAAATCTTATGCTTGTTATGAGTATCTGTCTGGTACTTGTACTCGCAGCCTGTGGAACGACCAATAATTCACCATCTGCTTCTGGTGGTTCGTCTACGGATAATTCAACCAAGAATCAAGACAACAGTGCAAGTTCGGGAGAGCAACGCATTGCCTCCATGTCGATCCATCTGACCAATGATCTGCTGTCTCTCGGCATTACTCCGGTTGGTTCCGTTATCGGTGGTGAAGCCAAAGGCTTCCTGTCCCATGTTGCTGATCAACTTCAAAATACAACACCACTTGGTCCGGTTAAAGACCCGGATATGGAAGTTTTGCTTGCCCTGAAACCCGATGTGATCTATCTGGACGAAGAATTCTCCGGTGGTGATATTGCCAAATTCGAAAAAATTGCTCCGGTGCATGTCTTCAATCTGAATAACGGTACATGGCGCGACCATCTGAAAGAGATTGGCAAACTCGTGAATCGCGAGAAAGAAGCCGAGCAATACATTCAGGACTACGCGACCGAAACAGAAGAAGTGAAATCTCTGATTCATGACACGATTGGTGATGGTACTGTGATGGCGATCCGTGTTACTGCCAAAGAATTACGTGTATTCAGTACACGCCGTCCCATGGGTCCCATTTTATATGAGGATCTCGGTCTGACTCCTGCCAGAGGGATCACAGATATCGACTCGACTAAACCTTATCAAGTTGTCTCCCGTGAAATATTGCCAGACTACGATGCAGATGCGATCTTTGTGGTTGTGAATTCGGATGATGAAGCCCAGACCATGTTCAAGGAGCTGCAAAACAATCCGATCTGGCAAGGCCTGAAAGCAGTCAAAGCCGGCCATGTCTACCCGATTGGTGCACAACCTTGGCTGGATTACTCATCGATCGGTAATAAAATGGCCATGGATGAAGCCAAAGAAATGTTCTCCAAAAAATGATTTTCCTTACACTCCACACTTAGCGTGTCACAATACCAAAAAACCTCTCTTAGAGACCGGAACAGAGTTAGTTATCATACTCTCTTCCGTTCAAAGCAGAGGTTTTTGTTTTTTTCTTATCTATTTTACTTGTTTACTTTCCAGCCAATCGACCTGGAAATACCTTAAATCCAAAATTAACGACTTGTATTCACTTGACGATATGTCAAATCAAACTTAAGATTTATTTAGTCGACTAACTAAAAGGATACGAACGGAGTAGATGATATGAACCCAGTCCAAAATGATCGGTTAATGGGACAGCTATCCGAACTCGTGAAACTGAAACGCTACAAGGTTCATGAGAAACTTGTGAACCACCCCGAGTTATACCCGGGGCAGCCCCCTTTGCTGTTCCAGCTTGAACGGAAAGATGGCCAATCCCAGAAAAACCTGGCCGAACAACTTCAGCGCAGTCCCGCAACGGTAACTGTCATGCTCAAGCGCATGGAATCATCCGGTTATGTGAGACGCGAAGCAGACCCGAAGGATCTGCGCAGTCTGCGGGTATACCTGACGGATCAGGGCCGATCCGCGCTACAAGAATTGAAAGAAGTGATTCAGGAGTTGGAACAGCAGGCCCAGAAAGATTTTACACCGGAAGAACTCCGGATCATGTCTGCACTTGCACAGCGTATGCTCCAAAACCTGCGTGAATCCTGAGGTGATGCAGACTCGTGACATCGTTTAAAAGAAAATAATTATGCAATGAAGATTGAGGTGATTCCCTATTGTGGACGTTAAAACGATTCTTGACCCCGTATAAGTCGGCGGCAATCGTCGCCCCGCTGCTCATGGTACTTGAGGTTACCATGGACCTGCTCCAGCCCAAGCTGATGTCCAGCATCGTGGATGATGGTGTACTTGCAGGGAATCTGCCCCATATCATAACTACAGGTCTGATCATGCTACTTGTTGCGTTAATCGGCTGGGTTGGCGGCGCAGGCTGTACACTCTATTCAAGTAAAGCTGCCGTTGGATACGGCACAGATCTGCGACAAGAACTGTTTGACCATATTCAAACCTTCTCCTTCCGCAATCTGGATACGTTTCAGGAAGGATCTCTGATCACTCGTCTGACCAGTGACATTACCCAGATGCAGACCTTTGTACAGATGCTGCTACGGATGTTTATCCGTTCACCAATGCTAATCATCGGTAGTATCATCATGGCGTTTACGATCAGTGTAAAGCTAGCTTTGATTCTTATTGCAACTGTACCGGTGCTGTTTATTATTTTATTTATTCTGATAAAAGCTTCCTATCCGCTGTTCGCCAGTGTGCAGAGCAAGCTTGATCAGGTCAACGCTGTGCTTCAGGAGAATCTTGCCGGCATTCGTGTCGTCAAGGCGTTTGCACGTGCGCGTCTGGAGAAAAAGCGGTTCAAACAATCCAATGAAGATTACACCTCAACTGCCGTCAAAGCCTGGCGTATTGTCACACTGAATGCACCCGTACTCAGCCTGATGCTGAACGCTACCATTGTAGCGGTGCTGTGGTTTGGAGGTTTCCAGGTAGTCGGAGGCGATATTGCTGCCGGAGATCTGATTGCTTTTATCAACTATGTCACGGTTGTACTCTCGTCCCTCACGTCGATCGGCATGATGATGATGAGTTTCTCCCGCGCCAAGGTATCAGCTGCACGGATCAACGAGGTGTTACATACACAGCCGGATATTCAATCGGGAACCGATAACTCCGGGAATGTACAGTCATCCCCGTCTACTCGTGATCAGTCCCGAAAACAAACGTCTTCTCTTCCCTCCCACACAGGCGGTCAAGTGGAGTTCAGAGACGTATCTTTCCGTTATGACGGAGACCATGCACTCACTGACATTAACCTGAAGGCTCGCCCGGGTGAGAAAGTGGCCCTGATCGGTTCAACAGGTTCAGGCAAAACCTCGCTGGTGCAGCTGATTCCCCGTCTATACGATGCTTCGCAGGGTGAAGTGCTCGTGAATGGAGTGAACGTTCGCCACTGGGATCTTCAGGATCTTCGCAGCCGTGTGTCCATTGTGCTACAGGAATCCATCCTGTTCAGCGGCAGCATCCGGGATAACATTTGTTTCGGCCGGCCCGGTGCAACGGATGCTGAATTGCGTGCTGCGGCACAAGCTGCGGCAGCGGATGATTTTATTATGAAACTGAAAGACGGGTATGACACGGAGCTGGGTCAACGCGGGGTCAATCTGTCCGGTGGACAGAAACAGCGGATATCCATTGCACGCGCCCTGCTCATGCGACCGGAAGTGCTGATTCTGGATGATAGCACCAGTGCTGTTGATCTGCGTACGGAAGCGAGCATTCAGAAGGCTTTGCAGTCCTTGATGAAAGACAGCACGACCTTTTTGATTGCACAACGGATCTCCTCCGTGAAGGATTCAGACTGTATATATGTCATTGATGAAGGACAGATTGTTGCCAGAGGCACACATGATGACCTTATGGCTCATTCATCACACTATCAAGCCATCTATTTTTCGCAGCAACGGAAGGAGGATGTTCAATTTGGCTAAACCTGCATCTTCCTCCATACAACAAACGGTCGTGCCTCCCATCGGAAGACCCGGACCAGCGGGCAGAGGACCTGTTCCCAAAGTCAGAGCCAAAAATGCTCGCCACGCCCTGATTCGGGTATGGTCGTACATGGGACGTCATCGCAAAGGAGTTATCGCTGCATTAGTGCTGACGGCTCTTGGAACACTGCTCAATCTGGCAGGACCTTACCTTCTCGGCCGCACCGTAAACGAACATATTGTGCCCAAAGTAACAGCGGGTTTGCTGAAGGAATGTCTTCTTTTGCTGAGTGTGTATGTCCTTGGCTCACTCCTGATGTGGGCTCAATCCTATGTCATGATTGGTGTGTCCCAACTGACCGTTAAAGATCTGCGACATGCGTTGTTCTCCCGACTGCAAGAGCTGCCTGTCCATTTTTTTGATAAAAATCAAAGCGGGGATCTGATGAGCCGGGCGACCAATGATATCGATAACGTATCTACAACGCTGAACCAAAGCGTAACCCAATTGATGTCCAGTGCCATCCTGCTCGTTGGTTCCTTATCAATCATGTTTGCACTTGATGTACGGCTTACCCTGCTCAGTCTGGTGACTGTACCGTTGATTACCATCGCCACTCGCCTGATCGCGTCAAGAACACGTAAACACTTCACAGCCCAGCAGAAATTGCTTGGTGAGCTTAATGGGTATGCTCAGGAAACCATTGCTGGACAAAAAGTCGTAGCGGCTTATAACCGTCAGGATCAGGCACATCAACATTTTGAGAATTTGAACGAGAAACTGCGCACATCCAGCACACAGGCCCAGACCGTTTCGGGTTTGGTTGGACCTACGATGAACGTGATGAATAATATCGGGTTTGCCATACTGGCTTCTGTAGGTGGATGGATGGCTTATCATGAAATGACGTCCATCGGACTGATCGTCAGCTTTCTCGCTTACTCCCGCCAGATTGAGCGGCCGCTCAACGATCTTGCCAATCAGTACAATCTGATTCAGGCTGCAATTGCAGGTGCTGAACGTGTGTTTCACATTATGGATACGCCTAGCGAATACGTAGAGGAACAGAAGAAACAACTGGACCAGATTCAAGGTAAAGTGGTATTTGAAGACGTCTCTTTCGGATACAGTGCGGAGCGAGACATTTTGAAGAAGGTCAGTTTTACTGCAAAACCTGGTGAGATGATTGCACTTGTTGGACCCACCGGCGCAGGCAAAACGACCATTATCAACCTGTTACCCCGTTTCTACGAGATTACAGGCGGACGGATTACCATCGATGGATGTGACATCTCGGAACTGGAGAAGGATCAACTCCGTCGGCAACTCGGCATTGTACTTCAAGATGCCTACCTGTTCTCGGGTACCATTCGCGACAATCTCGCCTACGGGAAGCCCGACGCAACCGATGAACAGATCAGGCAAGCGGCTGAGCTGGCGAATGCACATTCGTTCATCCGAAAACTGTCACAAGGTTACGACACCCCCATCATTTCCGGGGGAAGCAACCTGAGTCAGGGACAACGACAACTGCTGACCATTGCCCGGGCAATTCTGGCTGATCCGGCCATTCTTATTCTGGATGAAGCAACGAGTAGCATTGATACGCGCACGGAGATGCACATTCAGGAAGCGATGCGCACTTTAATGAAAGACCGTACCAGCTTTGTCATCGCCCACAGACTGAGCACGATTCGTGAAGCCGATCAGATTCTCGTCATTGATGATGGACAGATCGCTGAACGGGGCAACCATGATGAGTTGATGAAGCAACAAGGATTCTACTATCAGTTACATCAGGGACAGCTGAATAAGTCGAACTAAAGCGACTCTGCAAAGTTACTCCATGCCGAAGCGGACCTTAGCGCGTATGGAGCAAGTAATTACGCTGTATCCTGAATGTGGGAGAACATGTCCTTTTCGTGCGAACAAGCGATCAATATGCCACAAAAGTGGATTTAATCTATTCCAAATGAAAAGCTCCACTCCGTGCCGGGCGGGCTTGAGGACATCGTCCAGCTCGCGGTTGGAACAGAGCAAGAGCGTAAACTAACGAATCTGAGGCGCCTTATTCAAGCTTTTGAAGCCCCCTCAGAAATCTAAAGAACCTGAGACACGTTATATCCAAATAAACAGCCATTTTCAGCGTTTTTTCATGGGATGTTGGGAAATAACGTGTCTGAAGTTTCTTACAAATTAAAGTAAGGACTTGAAGGCCAAATAAGACGTCCTATGTTCCTTAGAAAATCGACTACCCATTCGCCAGGATCAACCGGCTTGAACTTCAGACTTTTATACGCTGACCTCCATCACCATATCGCTTACTTGAATTTGCAGTCACACTCTTATATAGCTAAAATGATCGGAACCGATGTGGTCTGCACACATTAACTTTATTAATCGAAATATTAAACGCCGCACGGGGTTCTTCTGAACCCATGCGGCGTTTTTATGTTTTTGTCTAATGACTATTTAATTGCTATCTCTGGGTCAGTTATACGCTTTATGTCTCCATTGGCAGATGAAGCGTGAAGGTGGAACCAACCCCCATTTCGCTATGGACGGTAATTTTACCTTTGTGATCCTGAACAATTTTCTGGCAGAGTGCAAGTCCAAGTCCCGTACCTTCTTCTTTGGTTGTATAAAATGGATTAAAGATGGTGGATAGCGAATTTTCCGGAATGCCGCTTCCTGTATCTGTAATTGAAATGAGTACTGCGTCTCCGTCCTGCAACAAATCCATATGGACCTCACCAGGGTCAGTCATTGCTTCAAAAGCGTTACGAATCAGATTGATCAATACCTGCACAATTTTATCTCGATCCATGATGATCACAACTGGCTCATTAGTCATTTCAAGCGTAATTTGATGCCCTCGGGATGCCGCATCTGACTCGGTCAAAGACATCACTCGTTCAAGGCAGTGACCCAAATGTTCAGGCTTCATGTGATTCGCATGTGGTTTAGAAAACTGCAAAAATTCAGCTGTCAGATCGGTTACTCTCGTCACTTCACCCATAATCACTTCATACCATGGCGCGATATTAAATGCTTGTCCACGGGACAGCTGCAGGAATCCCCGAATTGCGGTAAGCGGGTTCCGAATTTCGTGAGCCATACCCGCGGCCAGTTCACCTACAGCCCTTAGTCTTTCGGAACGAAATACTTCTTCTTCATTTTTCAGCCATTTGCTGCGCTGTTGTTGAAGCAGCCTATCCTCGGCTACCGTCATAAAGTGCTGCAACGAATCCGACATTTCCGGGTACAGGGAGATGCTGTAGCTTACCTGGAGTCCTTGAAGCTGCACGGATAGTAGTGACGCCATTCGTTCTTCCACATCCTGTATCTCTGGCAAAACGACTGCAAATCGGTCTCCTGCATACCGGGATATGCCATAGGCCTCGGTGAAATGATTGCTGATCATCTGGCCTGTACCTGTGATTACCGTACACCAAGGATCTTCTGACTCTTTTTTAAAGCCGCTAAAGTTATTGACGTTCAAAAGGACAAGCAAAAAAGACCGTTGCTCTTCCACTGTCTTATGTAACACCTCCATGTAACCTTCGTAATTCAACAGTCCGGTAAGCGGATCATGCAGGGTCAGGAACCGATTTTTTTCCCGAAGCCTGCGCTTCTCGACCTCACTGTTGATTAAGGTATGGTACAAAAAAATGATAACAACCGAGGTTAACAGGTCAAATAACGAAACCAGCAAAGCATATGTATCTACAGGCACATACGAAAGCCGAATCAACGTATATTGCAGCATAAGCAGCAACGAAATCGGCAAGGTCTGTGCCAACCTTGGTTTGTCCTGGATCATTGAAATAATGAGCATATAATACAGCATGTTGCACCAGTTCAGTTCACTGAAATAGTGGAATATCCCGAGAAAAATCCACTGAAATTTTCGCAGCACAGGATATCGTCTCTCCCCATAAATACTTGCTACCAATAATGTCGCCGAAAGTGACATTATTGCCATATTAGGGGTAAGCCTGAGAACATAAGAGGACAGAATGACAAGCAGACAACCTAGCGGGAATATCACCATTTTCATCGTGTAACTAAGCAAACAGCCTCGCCCCCTTTGACATAAAACTCACATCAAACAACTTATGTACATGTATTATATCGATTATGATTAGCTGATGTTGTCGATTAGTGGAGGCTCGTCAAATTCGCACGAATGTATAAATTATGAAGGCAATAGGACATATGATGTAATTGTAATCAACAAAAGTGAAACAATTCCTCTTCGCATAAATCATTATTGTGGTACAATACATTAATGGATTAATTTAGGATAAATACTTTCTTATGGAGGATATCACATGATAACACAACGAAAACCACTGGGCCTCGGAACGCTCTCTCTACTCGTACTATTGATGGGTCTCGCCTTTAATTTCCAATGGGGCAAAACAAATTTTATGATCAGTCACTATCTTTTTAACTTAATAAACATACCGATTTATAGCAACGGAACTCAAGGACTTCATATTCCTTTTGTAGTAGCAGCCCTCTTCTGGATTCCAGCCTTCTTGCTTGCCAAAAAAAATCGTTCACATTATGGCACAAGTGTATCTTATAACGTCGCCGGATTCATGTTGCTCTTATGCATCATTGGACCAGTTATCCCCGTTATCGATTGGATGGTCAATGGTTAAACGCTTAAAGCCAGCTCTCTATATTCAGAGGGCTGGCTTCTTTGCTGCTTTTCCATATAAGATGAACAAATTATTTACACAACAACGTAGAGGACAGAAATAACCTGAAGAAGCGGAGCGTTCGCCTTTATCCCCGGATTTCCACTTCTTTTAAAAGGGAATCAAAAAAATCTGGGGATAACAGCGATCAGAAGGTTGTTCTGTCATCGGAGTGACTGGTGTAACCTCTTGAGGCTCATCTTATTTCTTCGCCATATACTTACGGATATCAAAAGCCACCGCAGCAACAATGATCAATCCTTTGATAATCAACTGCCAGTATGGGCTCACACCAATAAACGTCAGACCATAGTTAATGACCCCGAAGATCAGCACACCCGCCATAACCCCAGGAACCGTTCCAATACCTCCTGCCGTTGATACGCCGCCTACCACACATGCGGCAATCGCATCCAGCTCATACATGTTACCGTAATTGTTTGTTGCTCCACCTGTGCGTGCTGCCTCAAGTACACCGCCCAGACCATATAGTGCACCCGCAATAGCATACAGCGCAACCAGGTTGCGTGCCACATGAATCCCGGATACATGCGCTGCCTGAATGTTGCCACCAATCGCGTACATGTTTTTGCCGAGACGTGTTTTGTTAAAGACCACCCAGCAGATTAATGCCACCGCAATAGCAATCAGGACAATATACGGGATGGAATAACCTCCGCCCAGATCAATGTATCCAGAGCCAATAACGGTGAAGTCCGGTCGTAATCCTCCGATCGGCTGTGACTGGTTGGGTTCCGTATCAAAATAAATGGAGTTCAGTCCGTACACGGCAACCATCGTACCCAGCGTTGCGATAAAAGGAGGTACATGTAATTTGGCGACAATGAGTCCATTGACCAATCCCACGAATAGACCCGCGGTAATCCCGACAAGGATCGGCAGACCCACCCATAAGTGGGGCAGATCGGGGAAGAAGCGATTGGCATACTCGTCAATTTGCAGCATCGATGCCGATACAACCGCTGTCAGACCAACCACCCGTCCAGCGGACAGATCGACCCCGCCCGTGACAAGGATAAAAGCTGCACCGAGCGCAATAATGGCCCGTGTGGAGGACTGCTGCAAGATGTCCCGTAGTGTGGAGAAGGCCAGAAAATTCGGATCGGCAATCGCGATACCAATAATGAGCAGGATCAATACGATAAAGATGGCGCGTTGTGTTACATATTGTTTCACTTGATTGATCATCTGTGTGTTCATCTGTTTCCCTCCTGACTAAGCCATCCGCTGCTGCGCGGCCAGCCTCATAATATCCTGCTCTGTTGCCTCGGCTCCGTCCACGATTCCGGTGAGACGCCCTTCGCTCATCACCATAATGCGATCCGACATACCCAGCAGTTCTGGCATCTCCGAGCTAATCATGATAATGCTTTTGCCCTGACGAGCCAGTTCCGTAATAATGGTGTAAATCTCAAACTTGGCCCCTACATCAATTCCACGCGTCGGTTCATCCAGCAGGAGTATCTCCGGGTCGGTCAATAACCAACGGGCCAGCAGAACTTTCTGCTGATTACCGCCAGATAGGTTGCGAATCAGCGTGTTAACTGAAGGCGTTTTGGTTCTGAACTTCTGCGTCTGCTCACGTGCCTCTTCGCGGCCCTTTTTCTCGTCCAGCAAGCCCATTCGATTTCGGTAGCGCCCCAGACTGGCAATGATCGTGTTCTCATACACCGACAACACCGGGAAGATTCCTGTGACCCTTCGTTCTTCGGTGAGCAACGCGATGTTATGACGCTTCGCTGCTGCGGGGGAGTTAATCTTCACCTTGCGCCCATGAATCGAAATTGTACCTGAAGCGAGTCCACGCAGTCCAAACAAGGACTCAATCAGTTCTGTCCGCTGTGCTCCAACCAAGCCGCCAATGCCAAGCACTTCACCTTTTCGCAGCTCAAAGGATACATCACAAAACGATTTGGACTGGCTTGATGTCAGACCCTCGGCTTTTAATATCACTTCACCGGGTACGTTCGTCCGTTCCGGGAAACGTTCGTCCAGATCACGGCCAACCATACGCGTAATGATCAGATCTGTTGTTAAATCAGCAGCATCCCAAGTTCCTACAACGAAACCATCACGCATGATCGTCACTTCATCCGAGATCGTCAGGATCTCCTCCATCTTGTGTGAAATATAGATAATGGATACGCCGCGACTGCGCAGTTCATTAATAATGGCGAAGAGCTGATCCACTTCCTTGCCTGTCAGGGAAGAAGTTGGCTCATCCATGACGATGACTTTGGATTGAAACGAGACCGCCTTGGCGATTTCCATGGATTGAATCTTGGAGACAGACAGTGTTCCCGCCTGAGCCTTCGGATCAATATCCAGGTTCAAGTCCTTGAACAGGGCCAGCGTTTCGGTATACATCCGTTTCTCGTCCACTAGTATTCCCCTCATCGGAAAACGACCCAGCCATATATTCTCCATCACCGGACGATGCGGGACCGGATTCAGCTCCTGATGAATCATGGATATGCCTTGCTGAAGGGCCGCTTTGGAATTCGGAATATCCACATCCTTTCCTTCGATACGTATCGTTCCTTCATCCGGGTGATACATGCCGAACAGACATTTCATAAGTGTGGATTTCCCCGCTCCATTCTCTCCCATCAAGGCGTGAACCGTCCCCGGTTTCACTTTCAATGTGACCTGACTTAGTGCCTGCACACCCGGAAATGCCTTGGAAACTCCATTCATCTCCAGCAGGTAAGGTGACTCCATCTTGGTTCCTCCCTTCCATATGACCGGCAAAAAAGGGACGCTACCCGAATGTCGGACGTCCCTGTCTCGTGCTGTTATTGGGCGTCGGCGATGTTGTCTTTTGTAATCTTTTTGTATGCAATCCAGACGTATTTACCATCTGTAATGTCGTATTTGGTATTTTCCTTTGTTGGTGTCTCACCTTTGGCAAGTACGGAAGCCAGTGCCACCGTGGCTGCACCCTGATTCTTGGCATCATTAAGCACCGTGCCCAGCATTGTACCATCCTGGAGAGCCTGAATGGCTGGAGCTGTTGCATCCACACCTACAACCGGCATGGATTTGCCGTCCTTGAAGTATCCGGCTGCTTTCAATGCCTCAATGGCTCCCAAGGCCATGTCATCATTGTTTGCGAGAACGGCTTCAATCTTGTCACCATGTGAAGCCAGGAACGCCTGCATTTTCTCCTGACCTTTTACCCGATCCCACATCGCCGTGTCTTCCGCCAGCGCTTCCACTTCAATTCCGGCATCCTGGATCGCCTGAACCGAATATTTGGTCCGAAGCTCTGCATCCTGGTGACCCGGTTCCCCTTTCAGCATGACGTATTGCAGTTTGCCATCACCGTTTTTGTCCGCTTCCGGATGTGCTTTCCAGTAATCCACAATTAGCTGACCGGAGATCGTACCGGACTCCTCCGCTTTGGCTCCTACGTAGTACACTTTATCCCATTTGTTCATATCTTCCGCCACCGGCTCACGGTTGAGGAATACTACTGGAATATTCGCTGCCTTAGCCTTGTCAATGATGACACCTGCCGCCGTCCGGTCCACCGGGTTCACGGCCATTGCATTGTATTTCTTGGATACAAACAGATCCACTTTCTCATTCTGGGTCGGCTGTGCATTCTGGCTGTCCACGATATCCAGAGTCGCAACGCCTTCCGCTGCTGCGGTCATTGCATTACGTACACCCGTCATGAATGTATCATCGAATTTGTAGATGGCAACACCAATCTTTGGCGTTTCCGTCCCGGCTGCTGTCTGACCTCCTGTATCTGTTCCCGTACTTCCACCTGCACTGTCTCCGCCGCTGCTACACCCCGCCGCCACAACCATACATGCCGTAATCAACAGTGTCATCCACGTTTTCTTCATATTCTTCATATCCTAATGACCTCCCCCAAGTTCATTCGGCTTCACCGATGTCTTTATTATGAAAGGGTTTACATTAAATTCGAATACAATATCTTCACCTGTTCTATCGAAATCTTCCTCAAGTTAACAAACTCCTTAATTTCTTCATTCAGCATTCGTTCCGGCACTCTTTTATTGTACAAAAGGAAACAACAGCTTCTGGTTATCCATCCAGAACATATTGTCTGTACTAACCAGCTTGGTCTCAAGTAACACTCTCGCTTGCACCTGTTGATTGTTCAGCCGTGCAACGGCTTGATTCAATCCCAGATAACCTGCACTGTATCCATTCTGGACGATGAGATGATCAAAGACCCCTTCTTGCAATTGCTCCAGTTGCTGTTGTTCACTGCCGAATCCAACAATCCTTACTTTGCCCGCAGATTTGCGTCGATTCAGTTCATCGGCTGCTCCCAGAGAAGCAGGTTCCTGAAGAGTAATGAAGCCATCCACCTCCTGCTGGTCCAGCAATTGCTTTGCAGTCTGCCAACATCCATCCCGTGTATTACATATCGATTTGGGTTCTACTTGAATATCAGGATACTGTACCAAAGCTTCCATAACTCCCTGCTCTCTCTGAATCAGACCAGAATTAAGAGGATCGGGGCCCAATAAGGCCACAAGCCCTTTTCCTTCCAGAAGCCCCGCCATAGCCTGGCCGGCCTGTCTTCCCGCCTCAACATTATCCATCGAGATGAAACTGGTGATGCCTTTCACGGGAAATTCATCGTTAAGCACAATGACAGGAACAATGGTTCCATCAGAATTCATTGTCTGTGCCTCCTGAATGATGTCACTAAGTGCCTTCTCACTTAGGGGATCAACCAATAGAGCTGATGCCCCCTGCTTCAGAGCCGATGCGGCGGCCTCCACTTGAGCCTGCTCTCGTGCACTGCGAGACAACGTTTGGCTGTTGATATTTTCCTGTTTGACCTGCATCTGGCTTCCAGCAGAGTCCAGAATGGCAGGTGTGTACACATCACCATCGGAAGGGTATGCTTCCACGGTAATCAGTTCGGCCCCACTCTCTTTGGCAGCCGCTTCGGCGCCAAGCCGGATGGCTTCCGCAAGTTCCCCTGTCCCAGCTGGCGTAATCAGCGCAATACGTGGCGGTGCTGCCGTAGCATCGGGACTCGATAAGCCACAGGCACTGCATATGAGCAGACAGCAGCTTGCAGCTGTCTGGGTTAATAACCGACGTTTCCAGATTCCAGGGAAGCTCGCAACAACCTTTTTCCAAAATGTACGGATATTCAATCCTTTAACTCTATGAGTATCGTTCTTATTCACTTGGTTGTTTGTCATCAGGCTCACCCTCCTTCTGCTGCGATTGAATGGGAATCCGAACCCAGACCGTGGTACCTTCTTCCAACTCACTTGCAAAATCAAGGCCGAAGCCCTCCCCATAATAAAGCCGAATTCGGTCATGGACGTTGCGTACCGCTACGCCGGAGCCTGCACCGCTTTTGACCACAGGACGACCACTCAATAATCCCGACATCTGTTCTTCCGTCATGCCGACCCCATTATCTGTAATGCGAAACACCAGCTTGTTGTCCTCATGATAGACATCGACCTCAATACTTCCTTCGTCCATGTGGTACTCGATGCCATGAACAATGGCGTTCTCAATCAGGGGTTGAAGCACCAGCTTTAATGTCAGGCAATCCAGAAGCGTATCATCGGCCTTAATCGTAAAGTTGAATTTGCGCTTGAACCTCATCTGCTGAATCGTCAAATAATGCTGCGCATGCTCCAGCTCTTCCCTGACCGTGATAATCGTTTTGCCTTGACTAAGACTTATGCGGAACAGGCGCGAAAGAGATGTGATCATCGTGATCACTTCCTCATTGCGGCTCATGCCTACCATGCGCACCACAGAATTCAGCGTATTATATAGAAAATGCGGATTGATCTGAGCCTGTAAAGCCTCCAGCTCCAGACGCCGCTTCTGTTCCTGTTCATGGATGATCTCATCCATCAAGGTGCGAATTTTATTGACCATCAGGTTGAAGCGACGGGATAGTCGTTCCACCTCCAGCGGCCCTTCAATAGGCAACTCCACGTTGAAATCCCCGCGCTCCACCGCCTTCATCTTACGTTCCATTCGCCGGATCGGACGCGTCAGACTGGAGGAAAGAAACAGGGATACGAGAATGACCAGTACCAGAACAACGACCAGTACACGAATGAGATATCCATTGACCTCCTGACGCGTTGTCATAATCTCATCCAGATAAGCAACACCGACTATTTTCCACCCGATATTGGCAACGGATTTCACGGTATTCAGCCTCTTCTGTCCATCTGCTTCATCTTCGTAACTGCCGGAAGCCACCAAAGCCTGTTCGATATTCTCGCTTTTGAGTCCCATATACATCAATTGTTGCTGCGGATGGTACACGATATTGCCCGCACTCTCATCGATGATATAGACATATCCCCGTTGCCCCAGACTGACCCGACGGCTCAGTTCATCCATCTGTTTGAAATTGATATCGACCAGCAGGATAACCTGCCGATCCTGACCATTTTGCCGTATCGTTATGCCTTTGCTCATGGAAACGACCCATTTATATGGGCCTGTGTACATGTTCTGAATATGAGGTAACGAGAAACTCAGGTGATCCGGCACACGAAGCGCAGACTGAAACCACCCTTGCTGTGTCACATGGGCACTTGGTTTTAATTCAGCTGTAGGTCGGTTCTTGAGCAATTTCCCCGTGGAATCAAGCAGAGTAATCGAGATGATATCTTCACGACTGCTGAGCAGTGTGTCTAGTTGTTTATCCACCAGTTCCCCTTCCCATGTCCCGTCACGCAGCATGTGTTCCTCAATGGCACGGTACAGATGAGACATACTGCGAACGTAATCCTCCAGGTTATAACTGACCTGATCCACAATCTGTCTCGTCGTCAGTTCCGCACTTCGCTCGGCAGCCTGCGTGAACTTGTCATGCAGAAGCATCGCCATGATGGTCAGTACCAAGACGATGAAAACGGAAAAGGACCACGTAATAATAAACCGGATACTGCTGACTCTGGACGAACGCAGACGAGAGCGTAATTGAGGTCCCGTGGACTTCACCCATCTGGACAAAAACTTCATCGGATCGAACCTTCACTTGCCGTCTGAGAAGCCTGTTTACGATATTCTTTGGGCGAGACGCCAGTATGTTTTTTGAAACAAAAACTGAAGTAATTGGGTTCAGCAAAGCCAACCTGCTCCGCAATCTCAAATGACTTCAGCTCTGTCGAGCGAAGCAGTTCACGCGCTGCCTCCATTCGGATCTGCATCAGGTACTGCAGGAAGGTAAGTTGCACTTCTTTTTTGAAAATGCCACAAAAATAACCGGAGCTGATATGCAGATGGCCGCACAACTTCTGAATGGACAGGTCCGGGTCGGCATAATGCTCCTTGGTGAAGACTAACGCCTGCTCGACAATATCCTTGTATACATGCTGACGTCCGCTGGCAATGCGATGTTGTACGAGTAGACAGACTTCCCGTACCTTCTTCTGTGCATCAGTAAGTCCCGGAAGTCGGAACAAATCCGCATACAACTGGAACCCTGCACCAAAGATGTCCTCCATCGCTTCCCCTGATGCCTGTGCTGCCTTCCACACTGTTGTTAATACTTCAATTAAATAGAGCTGAATATCACTTCGCCCGTGTTCCACTGTAATTTCCCGGAAAATGATCGCAAGTGCTTCCTCCAGCTCCGCTTGTGTACCCGCCTTCAGACAACGTGTCAGCGTCTGCTGCTTCAACTCGTCGAACCGCAGCTTGCCCGCTGTCTGTCGCTCCACGTCCGCGATGTATATAATTGAATCCGTTCCGGGCACAAGTCGATAATCCAATGCCAGCAGGGCATCTTCATAGGCATGATTCACATCCGCGAGTGTATCGACAATCTGACCAGATCCCACCGTAGCCGGGATACGTAAATAGTGGTTGATGCTGCGCATCACATTTTCCAACGCTTTCTGTTGCCGCTTCACTCCATCTGTACCGCCCGTACGATCCACATAGAGCAGGACAATCGTCTCCTGATGCATAAAGGCATGACCAGCCCCATGCTCCGCCCAGACTTCTGCCGCAATGTTAAGTGCAGCAAAGCGTTTCAGCTCAGCATCCTCAGATTGACGCAAGGAACCTCCGGGAACCAATATCTCAGACTGATCCGCTACCTCGGATGATGTTTTGTTATCTCGCTGTGGGGTCTCGATAAATACTCCCTCAGACTTCTCCTTCTGTACATCTCCATCCATGTGCAGTGTCAATACGGACACACCATAGCGTTCTCCTATCAGGTCCAATCCGCATTGTTTGGCTTTACTATGAATATATGTCGAGGATTTCTGCCGATGGAGCAAGGTCGCCATCAGATCTGCCTGTAATAAAGGCAAACTGGTATGATAGTGCTCACGCAGCTGCTGTACATCTTCACGCTCAGCCACTTCAGCCGCCATCTGGGCGCGCAATCTTGTGAGCAGTTCGGTGAGATGTCCTGCCGAGAATGGCTTCAGCAGATATTCATCCACACTTAACGAGATGGCTTGCCTCGCATAATCAAATTCATCATATCCAGTCAAAATGACCACCTTCACGAGTGGATTACGCTTCCTCAATCTTTGTGCAAGTTCCAGACCATTCATGAATGGCATGCTGATATCTGTCACCACAATGTCCGGCTCCACCCGCTCCGCCATCTCCAATGCTTCCCGCCCGTTCTCAGCCAAACCGACTATCCGCAGATCAAGCGCTTCCCAATCGACCTCTACAACAAGTCCTTCACGCACATCTTCTTCATCATCCACCAGCAGTACCCGGTACATGTTTGGATTCCTCCTTTTGATGACAACCTTATGTCCTAGCAAAGAATATATATGTAGCATGTGAATCATTTGATTTCTTATGGCTCACCGAATTGAAGCAAAATGCAAAGGCTCATGTTGATTGCTCCAAGGTTGCCATCATAATATACAATATTATCAGGGATATGTAATCGCTTTCTTTGTTAGAGGTAAGGCAACCCTGTCGGGCAGTGCCTAAGTGAAATGTGAAGGATAGTATATGAATGCTAAAGGTAGGTTAAAGTAATACAAACACGGAAAATTTCGAAGTACTTCTAATAAGAGGTGTTTTGATTGTAACTATAATTCAGACTTCATTCTTGTTCTTTACGATGATTTGTACTTAATGCTTTAAAATAAATCATGGTTGTATCTGGGTTGGTGTGTCCCATTATCTCGGCTAAACGGTGCAGTGGCGTATGCTCAGCCATGACGTAGCCAAAACGATGACGCAGATCGTGTGAACTCAATCCTTCCAGCCCTGCTGTTATCATTACTTTTTTAATCAGGTGCCGCAATGCTCTCTCCGTTAAACGATCGTTTGTCTTCTCTGAAGGAAAAAGGTAAGCAGGATCGGTAGCAAGATCAGATAAGTACTGATTCAACATGACAACACATTGTATATTCAAAGGGATCTTACGTTGCACGTTGCGTTTATCGGCTCTCACTGTCAGGTGACCGCTTCGTCTACCAAGTTCGATATCCTGAGGCTTGAGGTTGCATACCTCCATCGTTCGCAAGCCTGTGTGAAACATTAGGGTCAGGATTGTCTGATCACGAAGGGAATTACCGTACTCCACTGCCGCGAGGAATGCCTGCTCTTCTTCTAATGTCATTCGGCGTGGACTTACTTTGTCTTCCGGAATGAATTTTAATGGTTTGGAAGGGTCATGACTGAGCCTGGATTCCAAGACAGCCCATTTGAAAAAACGCTTCAGCGTAATCAACCTCCGGTTAATGGTGGCTGGTTTCAATAACATAACGTTGTGAGCATTTTCACGATAACTGACTAAAGTGGATGTATCCACATCTTCAATTCGCAGTGAGAACTCTTCACTAAGCATGGTGCTTTCCTTGTACCATTCGATAAAGTGTTTCAGATCACTTGTATATTCCTTCACGGTTTTGGGATGCAATTCTCCCTCATTAGCAAGCATATGTATGAATTCCTCTATCGTCGGTTCCCGCTGCACCGAAATCCCTGATGACTGATTCATTAGAAAATACCTCCAAATCTTGACTTATATTAGCGGACATGGTATTATCATATTAATCGATACATTAGCGGACATCAAGTTCGTGGTTTAAATGCACCAGGTGAGTGTCAATTTTTCAATAATACTCGTCATAATGATCGGCTAAAAACTTATTTTTTGGAGGAATCACATGCAAACAGGTACAGTGAAATGGTTCAACGCGGATAAAGGATTCGGCTTTATCGAAACTGAAGAAGGAACAGATGTATTCGTTCATTTCAGTGCAATTCAAGGTGAAGGTTACAAATCTTTGGACGAAGGTCAACGCGTTCAATTTGAAGTAACTCAAGGTAACCGTGGACCACAAGCTGAGAACGTTACTAAACTTTAATTATATGAAAGCTGCCTTATTAATAAGGCAGCTTTTTATTTACACATATGTTGCACAGTAAAGAAAAGATTTCACATCACAAGAATGAAAGCGAGGTATTCCCATGGATAAAGAACAATTGATCACAGAAGTAGCTAAGGCTGGCGGTTTCTCCAAGAAGAATGCTGAAAAAGCTGTAACCGTTGTACTGGACTCGATTCTCGAAGCTCTCAAAGAAGGTAAAGAAGTTCAACTGGTTGGATTCGGGAAATTTGAAGTGCAGAAGCGTGAGGCAAGAACAGGAAGAAGCCGGAAAACAGGCAAGGAAATTCAACTACCTGCAGGTAAAGTTCCTGTATTCACAGCAGGTTTAAGCATGAAAGAAGCTTTAAATTAAACCACGTAACAAACGTAACAACCCATTGAAAAGAGGTTTTTATTCAAACACACAATGATAATATGGATTTAAATGTCGTGTTTACTACCGTTGATGATATCATTAACTTTTATTCAGGCAAACAGACAAACTCGGATCATACAGAAGCTCATACTCATTTAAAGCCCCCATCAGTACAGTCTGATTGCAACCTACGACCACCCACCCGCTAAATTAACATTTCATCTTGGACAACAAGAGGCCCTGATCCGCTCAAAACGGTCCAGGGCCTGATTTGCTTGGAAGCCGGCTCCGTCAGGGAACCAGCTTTTTTATCTTTTATGCACAATGTACAACCATCCTATTTGCTGTTCTGTAGTTCGCGCAAGATCTGGAGATCATATGTAGAGACAAGACGTTCCAAATGCGTATCCAGCCATTCCTCATCCTGATCCCACCACTTCAATTCCAGCAGCAGTCCAATCGTCTCTTCGTCAAAACGCTTTTTAATAGTCTTGGCTGGATTACCACCAACAATCGTATAGGGTTCAATGTCCTTAACAACGGTTGAATTGGAGGCAACGATTGCCCCGTCTCCAATCGTGATACCAGGCATGATCGTTACATTTTGACCAAGCCATACATCGTTCCCCAGTACCGTGTCACCCTTATATGGAAGTTGTTCCAGTGTAGGTGTCACACGTTCCCATCCTCCACCAAAAATGTTGAACGGATAAGTGGTCATACCCTCCATCCGATGATTAGCGCCATTCATAATGAATGTCACACCTTCCGCAATTGCACAGAAATTCCCAATGACCAGGCGATCACCAATGAAGTCATAATGATGCTGTATCCGGTCATAGAATTGCTCTGGCGGATTCGTGTTATCGCTATAATAGGTATAATCACCGATGTCCACGTTGGAACGCGGCGGCAGGTTTTGAATATAACATACCGTACGGATATTCTCATTCGGGAAAAGTTTTGTTTTATCAGGGGCCATATTGTAGTCCCTCCTTTTCCCTATTGTAACAGATATTAAATCTTAAACGGACTAAGTGAGGTCTGGAGCTCTGTCGACACATCAGACAAAATAGCCGCAGATGCCTTGATCTGTTCTACCGACTTGAGCTGTTCATGAACAGATCTTGCAGCCTGCTGTGAATTGGTACTGGCCGTCTGCGCATGGCGAGCGATCTCATGCACAGAAGCCACGATCTGTTCCACGCCTGCGGACATCTCTTCACTCGTCGCAGCCATGTCCTCAATCTCTGTAGCAATACGCAGGTTTGTATCCCGGATCAGGCTGAAGTTTTGCTCCGTTTCCCGGGTCAAGCGCAGTCCTTCCTGTACTTCGTCCTTCACTCTCGACATGGCCGATAGCGATTGCTGCATATCTTGTTCCATGGCTTCGACCAGTTCTTCAATACGATCTGAAGAGTCTCCAGCTTGTTCAGCCAGTTTACGAACCTCGGTAGATACGACGGCAAATCCTCTGCCATGCTCCCCTGCTCTTGCCGCTTCAATGGATGCATTGAGGGCGAGTAGATTCGTTTGATTTGCAATCTCATGAATGGCGGAAACCATCTGGCTAATCTGTGCCGACTTCCCTTCCAGCATACGAATGACTTCATCCGTTGTGGTAACGGAAGATTCAATTGTAGACATCTGCTGAACGGTAAGTTGCACCGCTTCACCTCCGGTTTCTGCCTGTTTGCGTGAATACAAGGCAGAGTCCGAGATACTGGAGGCCTTGTCCGCCATACGTTGTACACCTATAGCCACTTCTTCCATGGCCTGCAGATTTTCTTCTGTACTGATCGTCTGACTATCGGCTCCGTGCGCCACTTGTTCAACGGAGGATGCAATCTGCGCCGATTCTTTGGCCGTTTGATCCGCAATCTTGAGTAGCAGTCCAGTCGAATTCTCTGCTTTCTCCGCAGCTTGAAGTCCGCCTTGAATGATGACCTGGAGATTACTTCTCATCTCATTGTATCCCGTACCCAGCATGCCAATCTCGTCTTGGATGTTGTCCACAACTGGCTGTGTGAAATCGCCCGTCCCCGCACGTTTAATCGCCACAGATACCCGCTCGATTCTTACTCTCACCCTGCGAACGTACAGCAGGATCAGGGTAATTGCGACCAACATTGCAAGCAGGAATACGATCAGGAATGTCTTGAGGAACGAGGAGATAATCACATCAATTAACGATTGAGAAGCACCCACATAGAAAATTCCAATAATGTCTCCGGATGCGTTCTTGATTGGTTCATAGGCCGTCTGATATTTCTGACCCACAACCACGGCTTCACCGTAGTATTTTTCCCCTTGCTGCAAAACGGTCTGGGCGACCTCGTCCGATACCTTCGTGCCGACAGCACGCTTTCCGTCCACCATGACATTTGTTGCAACACGTTCGTCACCTCGGAAGATCGTCACCGTGTCCCCAGACGCTTGTCCAATCTCATCCACCAATTCAAAGTTGCCTTCCAGCGCGGCATCTCCCTTGAATAATTGTCCATCCTTAATGGCCCAATCTCCTGGATGCTTATATGTAATGATACTATTCGCCATCTCCAAATCTCGCTTTGCCTTCTCTGTAGCAAATGTCGTAATCCCCTGTCTCATCTCCAGGATTACACTTACCGCCACGGCTGAAGAGAAGGTGATAAATATACTGATAACGATCAAACTGATTTTGGTACCGATGCTCATGCTTCGCATGTGTGTGAGCCACCCTTTTCCCTATGTAGTTGTGGGGATATTCAAGCCAATTTCGAATCCGTTTCGAATATCACTATAGTCTTATCGGTAGGGGTGATCACAATATTTATAATATTTCAGTGACTTTTATCACAAAAATAACTTGTTGAAACCTAATATTTTACGAATTA
Source organism: Paenibacillus sp. SRL342 (assembly GCF_984798905.1). Lineage (NCBI taxonomy): Bacteria > Bacillati > Bacillota > Bacilli > Caryophanales > Paenibacillaceae > Paenibacillus > Paenibacillus sp. SRL342. The sequence goes on along the minus strand of NZ_OZ481790.1, from coordinate 1,241,600 downwards.
TCCGTAATCATGTAAGAATGTTCTTTAAGTGAAGCCAATCAAACACATGCCAAAAGTAAGGCCAGACATGAACGAGGCCGGATTTTGCTGGATGTTCGCTCCGTCTAACCTGACAAAGCAGAGCAAAAAGGGATTCGATCTGACCATCGAATCCCTTTTCTTATTCTCCATACAACAACGTTGCTCTTGAGAAGATATCTCTTATTTGGATGTAAGGCTTACTTGTGCAGCGGTTTGATCCCAGTCCACGGTAAGTCCCAGTCCTTCTGAGATGAAGCGTACAGGCACGAGTGTGCGACTGTTTTGAATGATCGCTGGTGCATCAATTTCGAGTGTCTCTCCATTTACGGTTGCGGTGCTGCTTCCGACCTTGAGCACAAAGGTCTGATCATTCAGAACCGCCGTTACCGTCTTAGCCGTTTTGTCCCAAGTCACTTCTGCACCCATTGCTTCGAGGATTGCGTTCACAGGTACCATTACTCGTCCATTTTGCTGCAGCGGGTCCTGATCCGGGAATGTGATCGATTTACCATCGAGTGTTACGGTAATAGTTTTGTCGGTTGTTCCGGATGAAGTATTCGAACCTGTCTCTTCCGAATTCTCAGGCAAAGGCGTTACTTCACGTCCGAGTTGCTCTTGCAGATTCGCAAGACGGTTCAGTGCAAATGTCGTCAGTGATCCGGCTGCCATGGAGCCCATGCCTCCGCCCCCGCCGCCAAAGTTACCACCAGGGCGTGTCTGCGTATTTCCTGTATTCGTTGTTGGATCTGTTGCTTCATCCGGAGGTGTCATTCCTTCGAAACCTTCAGGCGGCGTCATACCTTCCATGCCTTCAGGTGGGGTCATTCCCTCAAATCCTTCTGGTGGTGTACCGCCCATACCACCTGCCGCATCTGCATTGGCAGAATAAGCGATGTTGGATTCAAACTGTTCTGTCGTATAAAATTTCGTTGGATCTGCTTCTACATAAGGACGAATCTCATCGGCAAGGCCAGTAATACGATCTTGAATGCCTTCCATGTAGTCCGTCAGTTCGTTGACGTAACTCAAATATTTTTCCTTATACTCCGGCACAGCAAGCAGGTTATTGATCATCGGTACATTTTCCATGCTGATGCCCAATACAGGCTCGTCTACAGATACGTTCGTAGCATTGGTGTTAGTCGTGGTTGATCCGGTTGTTGTGCCACGTCCGCCTCCGCCCGAGTACCCGTTGAAGGACATGTTGAAGTCCCAAGGAACAACCGTGAACTTGCCAGCGGCATCACTGTAGAGCATGTAGTTGTGTCCTTTGTCGCCGTTATAGCTGTCATAGTTGCCAAAAACCATGTTGCCTGCAATATATTGAAGCGCCGAATCTACGTCCAGTACACTTTCAATATCACCCTTTTCTCCTTCTGGCATCTCATTTAGTGTTTGGATGAAGGTTTTGAGTTTGGTTTTGTCCTTATCCGTACCCAAGTCTTTGGTGATTGTACTGTAGTCACTGCCCTCTTCGTATTGAAGATAACTCTTCTCATCCGTATCATAGAGGTCACCTTCTTCGTAATTCTCACCGTAGTTGCGCTCCAGATAGCTATCATCCACTGCTTCAACGCCAGTATAGAAACCAACCAGCTCGCCGTTAACGTACAGATTAACATAGTTCGTCATTGGGACATCCATGCCAATACTCCGCAGTGCTTCATAGTGTAGAACTTCACGCATATACGACGGATCGGCGTAGTTATTGTTCAGCACCATTTTGTCCAGTCCAAGCAGGCTTTGTGTTTTATCGTATTTATCAAACTTCAGTCTGAAGCTGTAACGGTCCGAATCTTCCATTGAGGCTACAGCTTTCAGGGTCAGATTGCCCTTGGTGGAAAAACCGACGTTGTCCAGCTTGTTGCCGTCCACTTCCACACTCACATTCTTATAATCCTTATCCAGCGGACTTTCGAGCATGCTCTTCCAGTCTGCATCATCAATCGTTACATTCACATCTATGACGTTATCCGTCTGGAACAATGATTCATAAGCTTGCGTCACGCCTGCACTCGTGGTTGTCGCTGTACTTTCTGAAGCATATGCCGCATTCGGACTTCCGATCAGCCCAAAAGATGTCGTTACCATCGTCACGGACAATGCCGTTACTGTAACTTTTCGTAATAAAATATTCAAAATGATGAATCCTCCTTCTTGGTTTCTATTAAGCTACTGAGGCTTATGTAATCATGGTAGGGGACTAACCTTTAGTGAATCTTAAACGCGATTAAAAATGATATGTATCACTATGAAATTTTCATGGACATACAAGAAATATAATGAAAAAAAGCGCAATTATAACCTTGGAACCGGTTCATAAGTCCTATTTTATTGCAATTATCTAACATTAATATGCCTTTATAACGATATATCTGAAGAGTAGAACTTACCTGGAGTTCATATACGTGAATAGCAAAACTCTTTACAAAAAGCTTTTAGAAACAAAAGAGAATTTGAGCAGACAAGATATTTAGGGACCACATTGCATTTTTTTAAGTCAACAATTACATAGCGTGTAAACCCCCAGGATAAGTCCTTCGTCACAATCGTAGAAGGAGTGAACCATCTTGTTTAATAAGCTTCGCTGGAGTACCATGCCTTTCTTCATCAAAAATTTGGTGATTTCATTCGGCAGCATCATGTTGATCGGTGTAATCCTGATTACTGCCGCGTATCAATTGCAAAAAAATATCTTGGTTGAACAGTTGCACGACCAGGCTACCGTCATCACCCAGAAATGGTATGACGATCTCGACACTGCCAAAGTGGCAGAAGCGGCTAAGGAAAAAAGCTACTCCGGTCCTGTACAGCTGGAAATGAAAGCTTATCTCGATTCCATCCATGAATTCTATCCAAACATCGCGCAAGCGTACATTTTTGGTTCAGAACTTGAGGAAGGAAACGGAACGTCCATCATCGCGATTCCAACCAACCTGTTGGAACCATTCGAGGAGGGTAATCTGCCTGCAGGTGCCATGTACCCGCTGCCTCAGAATAACGTCGTAGTGCTGGAACAGATGAAAAAGGACGGAAAGCCTGCCTTCAGTGATTTCTACACGGATGAGTACGGAACTTGGACCACTCTGATCTATCCGATTAATAACGCAGATGGCTCCATGTACGCTGCTCTTTACTTCGATGTAGATGCAAGTGCCGTTCCAAAAGGCCTTAACAAACTGCTTACGTACGGTTTGATGTTCCTGATCGGTTTCTTGATCCTGTTCATGGTGTTGCAATTCATTTTGCTGAAAAGAACGTTGCTTCCGATCCGCAATCTGATGAAAGGTATCGAAGAAGTCAGCACGGGTAATCTGGACGTAACCATCGATACCGGGCGAGATGATCTGGGTATCATCAACGAGAAGTTTAATGCGATGATCCATCGATTCAATACAACCATCTATAAAGTACAGAATACTTCGCATCACCTCTCGGAATCTTCCAAACAACTACTGGGCATTTCCGAGAAAAATAATGTGAACATTCAATCCATTAGCACCAATATTCGGGAAATATCTACTGGACTGGTGTCACAAGACAAAGCCACTGTGGAGAACGCACGTGCCATGACTGAGATGTCAACGGTAGTGCAGACGATCGCCAGCAGCTCAGCCGATGTGGCAGATGAAGCACTCAGCATGGAGCAGCGCTCCAGCACAGGTAATGTGGTGATGCAACAAGTCATTGAGCAGATGCGCCTGATCTCCGGTGCGGTGCAAAATACGTCAAACTCGATTCAGTCTTTGGAAAATAACTCGAACCAGATTAGCAACATTGTTAACGTAATCACGGAGATTGCCGGACAAACCAACTTGCTTGCACTTAACGCTTCAATCGAGGCAGCCCGTGCAGGTGAAGAAGGAAGAGGTTTTGCGGTGGTTGCAGGTGAGGTACGTAACCTGGCAGAGCAATCGCAGGAATCAGCGAAGCAAATTCGACAGTTAATTGAAGAAATTCAACGGGATATCATGCAGTCTTCCGAAGCGATGCAGTTGGGTTCCAAGGAAGTTACCAAAGGCTTGGAAGTTACCCAAGAGACTGGTGTATTCTTCGAGAATATTCTGACTGCTACGAATAAAGTTGCAAACCAGATTCAGGATATCTCCAGTTCTACTGAAGAGATCTCGGCAAGCACACAAGAAATGTCTGCTACGGCCGATGAACTGTCTGCCAATGTCAGCAAGGCAGCAAGCAGCAGTAAACAAATTGAGCAGTCAATTGATGAGCAGGAAGCCTCCATGGCAGCCATTGTGAGTGCCTCCGATGAGCTCTCGGTTGTATCCGAACAACTGCAAGAACTGATCTCATTCTTTAAAGTACGTGCAGAATAGAATTAATAGGATATAGAGAACAAGAATACGACACAGTAAAAACCAAGGCTCATGAGTGACTACACTCAAAGCCTTGGTTTTTTTGTTGTTACCAACTTAGGTGGGTAGGTTCTATACCTTCCCGGTATCATTTAACAGACAGTGGTGTCATCAACTGATTGTTGAACCTCCAATCCACTATAATCCTGCAGCTGCTTTAATTTCTTTTCTCTGAGAAACGATTAATGATTGTATCTTTTCTGTTCCAAATGCACCTGCTGAGAAAGCATTCGCTTTGGGATAATAAACCATTCGAAAAGATGTTCCATCTTGAAGGTGCACACGTAAAAAAATCCCTGTCTCATGCTTGGATTTCTTATACACCTCATCAAAGCCAACATATCGCAACAGCAAAAGCTCGTTCATGAATTCGGATGCGGCTTCCTGGGGAAAGTCACCGATTGGGCTGCTATCGTTCCCGCTTTCAAGGCTGACTTTTTCCACTTTGTCTTCAATGTCCATCAGGTCTCCCATTGTCTTAGCATTGGGATTTTCTTTTGCTTCGTAAACCTTTTTATTCGCTACTACGCGATAATGCGACTTATAACCTTTTAGTTCATATATAACAGTTCCAATTGGAAGATATGCCGCATCACCATTCTCGGTCACGTGATCCGCACACGCATGCTCGTTCAGCATGAAGCTCACTTCCCCTACCCTATCCCCAATTTGCTCTGCGGGTACCTCTTTGGTCCCCTCGTTGTTTTGAAAATATGTAATATTATTGAGCATTAGAAAATCAATCCATTCAAGGGTTCCCGGGCATCGCTTCGTTGATTCCTTTGAAACTTCTTCCGTATCCGTTTCCTGGGGTTTGGATGTTATTTCACCCTTATTCGATGTTCCACAGCCAACAATAATGACTAGAACAAAAAGTATACTCAAGCGCTGGCTCCAATATTTAAATGGTTTCATGTTCAATCACCTCAACTTATTAGACGGATTTAACTAAGACTTAGTTACGAGCTTTTTACGATCAGCTATTCAACTCAATAAACGCCTAAGAACAGGGAACAGTTATTGGGCCAATGTGCTCCTCCTTGGTGCACTTCATGCAAGCTGCATCTCTGTATCATTCAAAAAACAGGTACTCGTAGTTCTATCCGTCGTTATACAAAAAAACACAGACAGTACAACTATCTGTGTTTTTTTACAGGTATGGGAGCTCAGTTAGATACAAAATCCATTCTCGTCCTCTTACCAAAATTTCAATCACGCACTCCATACAGAGTACGATTTAGAATACTTGTACCAGCATTATTTACTGTAATGTTACTGCTACCGCTGGTTTCAATTACCTAAACAACATTTAAAGTTGATTTGGCTTGTAATACTCGCATCCCAGCTTCTTAAAATCACTGTCCCATGTTACTACTGGCATGTTAATTGTTTTTGATTTTGCGCTAAGATAACAGTCCACAATGTCAACGTTACCCTTTTCAACAAACAGCCTTAACGCATCTTTCATGTAATCTTCCTCAAAGATAATGTTATCAATTTGCGATAGACTAAACAGGGCATTTCCTACATCAACATTAGAATGCTTGTAATGTGATCTCAGTACCCAACATGTTTCAATAATTACTGGTGATGAAACAATTATCTGAAAATCTCCGCTATCTAGCATTTCAGAAACTTTTTCAAACTGCTCCTTATCGTCTTGAGTGAACAACCGTACTAGTATGTTTGTATCAGCCAAAAAATCCATTGCTATTCCCCTTTTTTGTAACTGTTCCCCACCCAGTCAATCGCTGACTTCCTAGCTTCCTGAAGATCATGTTCTTGCCCTGTCTTTAAGATTCCTACAAGATCAGTTAACTTTTTCTGTTTCCTAACTTCTAATTTTGCTTCGCCATTTTGGATAATTACAATAATTTTGTCGCCTGTAGCTATACCTAGTTGTTTCCTTACCTCAACTGGAATTGTAACTTGTCCTTTCGAAGTTACCTTACCTGATTCATACATACTCATACACTACTACCTCCTACTCTATTACCTATATTACAATGTACTACTTTAATGTTCAAGTATTACTTTTTACATCAAGTAATATACATTCCAAGTATAGTCATTTGGAATTGAATTTCTAATGCTGAGTAATTTCAGCGTCAATATGTAAGCCCAAAGCTGTTTTACATGTTCATGTGTATTATAAACTTCAACTTCCCAGTCATAAGTAGGTATTTGCCGTTCCAATGTACTTCTTTAATGTGAGTTATTTCCCATTAACATGGTCATTAAGGACAATATTTCAATCCACGCACTCCATACGGAGTGCGACAGCGAAAAAGTACGTATTTTAACGATTTGAGCCATCCAAAACACGTTTTTTCACTATTATTCTATGACTTTCCATATCATTATTCAATCACATTATGCCTACGTGTTGCCTTAAGGTAACAATTTTGCCCATTTCGACAAATTCTGAGGTGCGAATCCCCCAGGGTTTTCATGTGAGCATCACATTCGCACCTGTCCCATCCGTTTATGACAATGATCATATCTAGCTCCCCTGTTCAAGTGCTACAGTTGTTAACGACCAACTGACCATAATAGTAAAATGGTCAATATAGGACTTACCTTACCATTATCCTTTCAACCTACAAGGAGGTGTATATGTGATGAAAACGATAGATCGAAGGCAACAGGTGATGGATTCTGCCGAGAAATCCTTTGCCCTGTTTGGCTATAAGGCCACAACGATGGAGCAGGTTGCGAGACTTGCCAATGTGGGCAAGGGAACGATCTATACTTTTTTCGAAAATAAAGAAGAATTGTTCAGTGAGATTCTGCGCTCGATCATTGCAGATATGAGACAGATTACAGAGCAGACCGTGAAGGAAGAGAATTCCTTTCTGGATAACGTGCATATGAGTATGGATTCTTTGCTGGAGTATCGAGAGGAACATGAGCTGTTGATCAAGCTCTTTCAGGAGGTCAACGAGTTCGGCACGCCGCAGGCCAAGGAAGGTTTGCAGAAAGTGGAGACAGCCATTCTCGAATATTTGGAGCGTCAAGTGAGCCGTGCCATGGAATTAGAGCAGATTCGCAGAGATGATCCCAAGCTGGTTTCTTTTGTCCTGCTGAAGCTGTATGTCACCTTAACCTCAGATTGGAACAAAGCGCATCCTACGTTGCACAAAGATCAGATCAAGGATTTTGTGGGCCTCTTTCTCAAGAATGGCTTATCCCCCATCTAGAGATAGGTATGCCACTAGATTCAAAACCTAATAGAGATAGAACACACGGATTAGCGTAAGGATAGGGAGAGAACATGATGAAATCATTCCACGTGTTTGGGCAGGATCTGAAGTCCGCCTTCAAAAAACCAAAAGTATTTATTCCGATTCTCGTTGTACTGTTCATTCCGGTGCTGTATAGTGGCCTGTTCCTGAACGCATTCTGGGACCCCTATGGCAAAATGAATGAATTACCTGTAGCCGTGGTCAACACGGATCAGGGTGCAGTCTACAATGACAAATCACTCGAGGTCGGTCAGAATCTGGTCGATGAATTGAAAAAAAGTGATGATTTCGACTGGCAATTCGTGACTAGTGAACAAGCAGAACAAGGTATGCAAGACAACACGTATTATATGACGATTGTGATTCCGGAGGACTTTTCCACCAAAGCAACAACCCTGATGGATGAGCACCCTGAGCCGGCAGACCTGATCTATGAACCCAATGAAGGATATAACTTCCTCGCAGGTCAGATTGGCGGCACGGCGGTCAAACAAATTCGTTCCAAAGTCGCTGCCAAAGTCACAGAATCGTATACGGAAACGCTATTGGATCAGGTCGAGAAAATCTCTAGCGGTTTGGCGGATGCCGGGGATGGCGCAGGTCAGATTCATGATGGTGCGATCAAGCTGGATGAGGGTACTGCTACATTAAAAGAGAACCTGTCCAAACTGGCCGTAGGCACCGACAAGCTCGAAACGGGCGTAGTTCCGTTAAAAGAAGGTACGACTACGCTCGCCCATGGCATAGGTGATCTTCATACTGGCGCGAGTGCCCTGTCCAGTGGCCTGTCTCAATTGGCAGCAGCAGGCACGAAGCTGGGTGATGGAGCATTGCAGGCTGAAGCGGGTGGCAAACAGTTACAGGCTGGCCTTCAATCTGTTCAGGAAGGCACAGCTAAGCTGGATGCAGGACTGGCGGCTTCCGAGGAAGGCAGTGCAAAGCTGACTGCTGGGCTGCAAAGTTCTGTTGAGGGCAGTGGCAAAGTTAGCGAGGGTGCCAAAGCGGTTGCGCAAGGTCTTGCCCAATTAGCTGAAGCGAGTCCGGAACTTGCCGCAAGTCCTGCTGTGCAGCAACTCCTGGCAGCCAGCCAAGCCGTAGCTACGGGCAGCGAACAGCTGTATCAAGGCGGACAGCAATTGGTCGCAGGCAGTCAAAACCTGTACGCTGCACAGCAACAACTGCATCAAGGTAGCAGCCAGTTGGTACAGGGTGAACAACAACTGGTACAAGGAGCCACGCAATTATCCGTCGGACAAGAAAAGCTTGCGACTGGTTTACAACAGTTCAATTCCAAATTATCTGAGGCAGCCGCTGGAGGAGCCAAACTTGCAGATGGTTCAAGTCAATTGGATGCTGGTGCAGGCAAGCTGGTTGCGGGTGTAAGCCAGTTCACTGATGGAATCTCAACCCTTTCAGATGGCTCACATAAGTTGGATGACGGTGCTGGTCAGTTAAAAGAAGGTACCCTTAAGCTAACAGACGGCTCTGGCGAACTTGCCATCAAGTTGAATGAAGCGGCTGAGCAGACGGGTAGTGTGAAAAAGACGGATGAGCTGGTAACCATGTATGCAGAGCCTGTTCAGGTCGATGAGCATAAATATAATGAGGTACCCAACTACGGTACAGGATTCTCGCCATACTTCCTGTCACTTGGGCTATTTGTCGGGGCATTGATTGCGACATTGGTTGTGCCAACACGCGGCAGCACGGTTAGCGAGGCAAGTGGCTGGAATCGTTTTGTGAGTAAAACGCTGGCTTTCACACTCATGAGTGCAGTGCAGTCCCTGCTTGCTTCATGGCTGGTCTTATACGGCTTGGGTCTGGATGTTCAGAGCGTTCCATTATTCCTCTTGTTCAGCTTTGTTACCAGTCTAAGCTTCATGTACATCATTCAGGCCCTGGTGACTTGGCTGGAGAATCCGGGTCGATTCCTCGCGATTCTGATGCTGATCTTCCAGCTTACTACCAGCGCGGGCACCTTCCCGCTCGAACTAATTCCAAATTGGCTGAAAGTGTTTAATCCATGGCTGCCTATGACCTATTCGGTAACAGGTTATAAAGCAGTTATCTCAAGTGGACAGTTCGGTGTGGCTTGGGATCAGATTGGTATTCTGTGCATCTTCGCCGTGATTGGCCTGGGAGGAACCTTAACGTATTTCCTGATGCCTCCTACCACGGAGAACGCAAACGTCAGCAGTGAAGTCTCACTTCACCTGTAAAAAGTAAAATAAAAAGCAAAGGCATGTACCTAAGTCCCACCCTCTTCTGGACAACAAGAGGTGTGAGTTAAAGTACGCCTTTGCTTTTTTAGTTTGAGATACAATCTAAGTTTGCTAACTTCATATTTCTAGTATGTAGAGTAAATTTCAGAACTTGAGATAGCGAAACTAAACAATAGCACGAGCAAAATAAGTAATACATACATCGCTGTACCGATGATTCCACAAACAAGTCCAGCAATGGCCAATCCTCTGCCTTGCTCCATGCGAACTCTGATCTCTTTGAAGGCTAAAGATGCAAATATAATCGCGACGATTCCGATTAAAATTCCCACGTAAGGAATCGTGACAGACAGAATCCCCAAAACTAGTGATACAATCGACTTGCTATTGGTCTTTGGTACTACATAAGGCGGTGGTGGCAATGTGTCGTTATAATAACGATCTACATCATTTTCGTGATGTTCCAAGGTAAATCCTCCCTGTTCTTTAAGTATGTTCATTATAATCGATTATTAGGAAAAATAATATCCATATTGTGTTAATTATGAATTACCATTAGATTTATTTTATTCTCATCATCCCCGGACATATACCTACATCCACAAGCTTATAAATTGTACTTCAAGGATATGAATTTAAGAACCGTTTATCCGTGTGATGATATAAACCAAGAATACCTCTAACATATAGATATTATTATAGTCGTAATAATTTTCTGAATATCTTTGGGGGATCACTACGATGAAAATCGATAAAGTAATGAACATACTTATGATTGTGATGCTTCTACCTATTGCTCTATATCGAAATAATGTAGCTGTATTATGTTTTAGTATTGTTTTGTTTGGAATCATGAGTTACACCACTTATCGAATCCGAACACGTTGGAATGTAGTAACTTATATCGTGTTGACCCTTGTATTGATGATCTGGAACATATACCTGTGGACATAAGCCATTATTTCAAAAAAGAACGCAATCCCTTATTAATCAACGGATTGCGTTCTTTCACATCATATAATTTGAGGTTTCTTCTACCTCTCCACTTCCACCCGCTGCAAAAACGTCCGGGTACGTGCAAGCTTTGGATTGCCGAAGATCTGTTCTGGAGGCCCCGCCTCTGCGATCTCGCCGTTATCCATGAAAAATACACGATCCGCAACGTCACGGGCGAAGCCCATCTCATGCGTGACGATTAACATCGTCATATTTTCCTGCGCCAGTTGTTTGATTACACGTAACACTTCCCCGGTCAGCTCTGGATCGAGTGCCGACGTTGGCTCATCAAACAGGAGGATATCCGGTTGCATCATGAGTGCTCGGGCAATAGCTACACGCTGTTTCTGTCCACCGGATAGATTGGCCGGATAGGCATCGGCCTTGTCCGACAGCCCTACTTTTCCAAGTAATTCAAGACTGCGATGCCTGATGACGCTTGAACTTTCTTTTTTCAAAGTCTTCGGTGCGAGTTCCAGATTAGCCTGTACGGTCAGATGCGGGAACAAGTTAAAATGCTGAAACACCATGCCCATGCGATCCGTAATCTTGCGAATATCCGCGGCACCTGCGTAACGGCCATTATCGACCAACGTCTGATCCTGAATGCGAATCGTTCCGCCCGAAATATCCTCCAGATGAATCAGGCTGCGCAGCATCGTACTTTTCCCCGAACCAGAAGGCCCGATCACGGCAATTACTTCGCCTGGTTCCACGTTGAAGGATACCTGTTTCAGCACATCAAGTGTGCCGAATGATTTTCTCAACTGATTTACTTCTATTATATGTGTCATATGCAGACAGTCCTTTGATTGATCAGATTTAATTTATTCAAATGAAAACCGCTTCTCAAGTGCCTTGAACAGCACGGTGAGTACAAGTGTCATGAGCAGATACATAACCGCCGCCACGAAGAAAGGTAACAGCTTTATGTCGCGATTTACCGCCGCTTGGGCGTAATACAACAGCTCAGGCACAGCCACGGCATAGAGCAGAGCCGTATCCTTGATGAGCGTAATGGACTCATTGGCCGTTGCAGGCAATACTACACGAATCATCTGAGGAATAATGACTTTGGTCATCGTCTGCCACTTCGTTAATCCAAGGACCTTGGCTGCTTCATGTTGCCCCTTATCAATGGAAAGCAGTCCGCCCCTGAAGATTTCAGCGAAGTACGCCGCATAGTTCAGGATGAACGCAATCCCCGCTGCAACAAAACGATCAAACACCAGATACTCTCCAATCACCGGAAGCAACGGTAAACCGAAGCAGAAGAATAGAATTTGGAGCAGTAGCGGTGTTCCTCGCATCACGTATACATACGTATGGGCAATCCACGCCAGCAGTTTAATCTGGCTTCTCATCGCAAGCGTGACCGCAAATCCAAGCGGTACAGATAACACGATCGCTAGCAAGAACATGAAAATGGTGGTCTGCGCACCCTCTAGCATCGGTTTTAAAATGGTCGATAAATAATCCCAACTCATTGTTTCGTCTCCTCTAATCTGTTAACCCCGCATTCCTCTGGGGCATAAATCGCTCCAGCATGGAATACGGGGTCCGTTTTGTTTCTAACTATATATCAGGTGTGTAACCTGCCTATTTCAGAACCTTATCTTCACCCAACCATTGGGCGGAGATTTTAGCCGCTGTTCCGTCTGCATTCAGCTCATCCAGCGCTTTTTGTAGCTGATTCAGAAGCTCTTCATTTCCCTTTTTGATACCAATGCCATATTGTTCCGGTGCAAGAGATTCATCCAGCAGTTTGAATGTTCCCTCTTCTTTGGACATGTAGTATCTCGCTACCACTTCATCAATGATGACCGCATCCAGACGTTTTGTCTTCAGATCCGTCAGTGCAAGCACGTTATCCTTGAATTCGGAAGCTTTCACTTTATCCTTCAGAGGACTTGCTGCCAATGCATCTGCCGCGGAGGACAGCGCCTGCAATCCCACATTTTTGCCATCGAGTTCATCCAGCTTTGTGATTGGCGAGTCTGCCAAGGTAATAGCTACTTGGCTGTTTTCCAGATACGGCTTCGTGAAGAGCACTTTCTCTTTACGCTCATCCGTAATGGTGTACCCGTTCCAGATCATATCGATCCGGCCACTGTTCAGCTCTGATTCTTTGGAAGACCAGTCGATTGGCTGGAATGTGATTTCTTTACCCATTTTCTCCGCTGCAGCTCTTGCGTAATCAATATCAAAACCAACAATTTCATTTTGCTCGTCCCGGAAGCCCATTGGAGCAAACTTGTCATCAATTCCTACAACAATCGTGTTATCGTCTTTGCTTGCGGAACTGGAACAACCAGCCACAATCAATACACATATACTAATGAATAATAGTAGAATCGCTTTTTTTCTCATCTCTCGAACCCCTCCATGTCTATAACCAAAACCCAAACGCTTTAGTTCGTTACCACGTTATCAGAGATTTATAATAACATAGCATGGGAGAAGAGTCGAGTCTCTTGCCTATTTCCTTCTATTTCATGCAGCTTAATTGTCAACAATCTGTGAAAAAGCCTTTTTCACTTGTGCCGGTTCTACCAGCTTCTCGCGTACAGTCGAATTCCATAGCTCCAGGTTCTGAAGCTCCTTTAATTCCGTACCTGTCCATTGTTGGGCAGATTCACGACGTAAGGTATGGCTGGTATTCTCAAACTGGTAGACGATCTGCTCCAGATTATCAATCATAACAAAGTTCGCAACCGCATTATATACAAGTATCCGCTCAAGTTCCTCTGCATCCATCTCACGCGTATCCAAGCTATAATTCACTTGGACCGTGAACGTCTCCGGGTACAGTTGGTAACCATTCAATCTTTCACGTAAAGGTAAAGCCTGATTCAGATGACTAAGGTTTGAATTATCACCCATGTAGGGACTGCGATATTTGGCTAAAGCGGCAAAATCATGTGTCAGCGGATTCTGCTGCTCTTCCTCGTACCGAGCCTGTTTCGCCTCGATCTTCGGATTAACGTAGCCTTCAACAATCACTAAGCCAATGATGCCCAACACAACAAGTGTTATAATCCATATGTTTCTAATTCTCATAACGCATCACTCACTTCATACTTACTAACGATCCGATACGCCCGATGCACTACCAAAGGGATAATAACGCTTAGTAACGGGATGGCAAAGGCAATGACGATCACAGCAAACTGGTAGGGTCCATCCACCTGAATGGGTCGATTAAACCAGATGTTGCTTCCGAATCGCAACGCTGCCTGCGTTCCCCATAGTACGAGTATTAATGCCGCCCACAACCACCATATCCTGCGATTCCACTGCACTAAGGCAGGGATTCGAATAACCGTGGTTTTCACGGAAGTTGCAGAATCGTTCGTCTTGTTGATCAACAGATACAATACATACATGCCACCAACAATGAGACTCACGATCATAAGCAGATTGTTTATGGCGGAGCCTTGCATCAGCACTCTCATTGGAATGGTAATGATCCAGGCTATGAGGCTATAAATCAGAGCAGACTGCAACAACGCTGTCCAGTAAGGAACACGTTGTACCCTTCGATGGTCACTCATCACTTCATCCATACCAGCGATATGCTGAATGGCGGTCTGGAACGCCTTCTCTTCACTCATACCCTGCGAGATATAATCGTCAATCCGCGCAGCGAGATTGCTGTGAATCTCTTCTTTTAATTCTCGATTGTCTAATGTATCTTGTGCGTGAGCGAACAAACGATTCACATGACGAGTGATGCGAGCTTCCAATCTCATAGGTCTTCATCTCCTTTTTCTCCAGTGACAATCATGCAATCAATCAGTGCCTTGGCTGCTTGCCAAGCATGAACCTGCTCTCTATAGGCTTCAAGGCCTTGCGTTGTAATTCGGTAATATTTGCGTCGTCCTCCCTGCGTCTCTTCCCCCCAGTAGGACTCCACATATCCACTCTTCTCCAGCCTCTTCAAACTGGAATAAAGCGTAGGTTCCTTCAATTCAAACTGCTCTCCGCTCTTACGGTAGATCTCCTTAATAATGCTGTAACCATAGTTATCTGCGGGTATAAGTACACTCAGAATGATGGGGTCAATATTGCCCCGAATCAGATCACTGTTAATCACTTGCACATCCATCTACGAGTTTCACCGACTTTCTTCCGTCCTGTGTATACTATAAGACACATTACTATGTCTGTAAAGGTAATATGTATCACATGGTAAATATGCATCGCAAGAGTAACACTAGCAACATTCCTCTCTTGCAAATAAAATTCTTCAATACGATAAGAACATTGACCACATTGTTATTTCTTTCAACTTTGCTTATATTATCCGGCTGTAATCCTACTCCAAGTCATGGTACAAACAAAACTGCCTCACCCTCAACAACCAATGCAAATCAAGCCAAAACGGAATTAAAACAAAATCAGGAACTGCCTACACCAGTGATACAGACTGAAAGTGGCACTCCTATTCCTGCTATACAGGGCAGTTATTGCTGGGAAAGTATGTGTGCAGACTATGCAGGTCATATGGAACTGCTGGAAGGTCAAGTACCTGTCTCCGTGTTGGTAGGCGAGAATATATCTATTCATCTGGGTACAAATGTACCACCTGACGAGTTAACTCTTGTCGAATATGTAAATGGAGTGGCACGTCCCATCTCTTTGCGAGAAGGTTCATTCCAGTTAGCGCAGGAAAAAGGTACTCATTATTATGGAGCCTTTGCCCGCTGGACTTCCTCTCAAAATTCGCAGGTTTCCTTGGGTGATACCTCTTTTGCCTTTGTTATCCGTGGTGTCGAAAAAAAATAGAAATAAACAGGCCCCTCCAATTTTGGAGAGGCCCTTACACATTTTTATCTAATGCTGCACTTTCTCGCGATCTTTCCCTTTATCGGATTCACCCGCGTTTTTGTTGGCAGCATCGCGATCCTGTTTCATCTCTTCCACCGTTTTCACCTTAAGTCGTGCTGCACCTTCATATTCCTTTGTTGGAATAAGGTCGCCAGCAGCAAGTCTTGCTTCTGCAGCTACAATCGCATCCCCATACTGCGGCAACCACTGGGCCTGCGCAACTAGCATCTCATCGACCATCTGCCAGATCTCTTTCGGATTACACACGGCACCCACGAGCGGGTCCATCATGAACGCCTGACGAAGTAATTTGTCGTCTCCGTTCACCGCTGCTTCAACCGCAAGACGTTGCACGGAAATACTCACATTACATACCGCAGCCGGACCAAGTGGCAGATCGCCTACATGAGGCATGGAGATGCCGTTGCGGTCCACATATCCCGGTGCTTCAATAATCGCATCATCCGGCAGGTTCGAGATTACTCCATTATTAATGGTATTGAAATGTCCACGATAGACACGTCCCGTCTCCAGACCTTCGATAATATACGAACCGTGCTCCTCGCCCCGTTTTTCCGGAATGAATTGCATCGGTTCATCCTTCATCCAGTTAGGAAAATCAGTCTCAAACCAGTTGCGCCCCTCTGTACACACCCGCAGATAACCACCTGTCTCTCCGTTGATCCAATTGCCCAGGTCGATCCATTCGTTAATCTCTTCCGGACGTTTGCGGTACCACGGCACATATTCACTCAGGTGACCATTCGATTCTGTGCTGTAGTAACCGAAGCGGCGCAGCATATCGATCCGCACTTTCTCAGTGCGGCTGTACTCTGGATGTTTCTCGAAGGCTTCGAGCAGATCACCTGTAAGGTCTTTGCCCTCATGAGACGCTTGAATATACCAAGTCTGATGGTTGATGCCGGCACAGACAATATCCACTTCACTCTTTTTCAATCCAAAAGCTTCCGCAATCTGATGATGACCATGCTGTACGCCATGACACAGTCCAATCGTCCGCACACCACCATATTTGTTGCATACCCAAGTCAACATCGCCATCGGATTGGAATAGTTCAAGAGCAGCACGTCGGGTGCACTCTGTTCACGAATATCTTTACAGATGTCCAGCATCTCGGCGATTCCGCGTTGTCCATACATAATGCCGCCTGCACACAGCGTATCGCCGACACATTGATCTACCCCATACTTCAGTGGAATGTCCACATCGGTTGCAAATGCTTCCAGTCCCCCTACACGAATCGTACACAGTACATACTTCGCATCTTTTAACGCTTCTTTCCGATCTGTTGTCGGCTGAATCTGAATATTCAATCCATTCTCACGGATATCCCGCTGACACAGCTCAGTCACCATGTCCAGATTGTGTTGGTTAATATCGCAGAACGCAATTTCAATGTTGTTAAACTCTGGTACCGTGAGCAAATCCCTTAACAATCCCCGTGTAAATCCGATACTTCCTGCCCCGATAAACGCCACTTTAAACGACATCCCTATGTCCTCCCCTAATCCGAATCTTTCGCTTCGGTTAATGACTCTCTTCATGAAATCATTGTACCAACCGCAAATAGGGAAGCGTTATCAAAATCATGACCTGTTCATGATCTTGTTGTCAAAAATCCTAACTTAATCTTCTGACTCGATGAAACAGCCGTACCTCTGCTACAACTGACTGTAGCTAATGAGTTGAATACCTTGTTCTGTCACATATTCTTTCAACGCTGGATTCATCAATAAAGCAAGATCGTGCTCCCGTTCATCTACCAGAGATGAGATATTGCGTAATTCTTCATCTGCATATCCTGGATGTCCAGCAATTTCAACGATATATTCTGTATCCTTATACTGCTCCAGCACGCTGCGAAACCATGATTCCTGTAGAGAAGGCATAGCTGGATCACCACATAACCTATCTGTAGACCGAATACCTGCATCCGCCAGCTTCCCCTCAAACTGGCCAGATAAGAGGTCATCTCTTCTCATAGGAACGTTATACTCCCGAGCCAGTTCCATCACCAAATCAAGAATTTGCGTATCTTTAATACTCACCCCATGATGGGTATCCAGATGATTTAACTTCAATCCGGAAGCCAAAAACTTCTCGATTTGTGCCTTCAACTCCGTGCGCACTTCCCCAGGATCATAGGATGCAGGAATAAGCCCAGGTTTTCGATAGAAACGACCCGACTTGTCGACGATACTCTGAACTGCTGATGCTTCCAGCACCGGAGCCATGAATGTCAGATTCAAATGAACGCCCATAGCCGTGATGCCTGCTTCAAGAGCCATGACACTACTCTTCTCAAAATGTACCGAATTCACCAACGCCGAGGTATCTGTAATCAGACCCTGTTTCATCCCATGAAGGATGCCTTCGCTTACTCTCATGGTGATGCCATAATCATCTGCATTAACAATCAGCTTCATTTTGCTCCTCCCCTTCTCTGTATCCATTTATGATCGAACAGACAACAGCTCGTCTGTTGCAGCAACTGTCCCTTCTGACTGCAACGGCGTAATGACGCGGAATTGATCAGAGTTCGTTACAACAATCGGAGTCGTCAGTTTAAAGCCTTCGTTCCGGATCTGATCCAGATCAAATTCAATCAGTACCTCCCCCTTACGGATTCGGTCACCTTGCTGAACTTTCTGTGTAAAATACTTCCCTTTTAATCTCACCGTATCTATGCCGATATGCATGAGAATTTCGACGCCTTCATCCGAAGTAACCGCAATGGCATGTGCGCTTTTCATTGTTACAGAAACAACGCCGTCTACCGGGGACACCAGCTGACCTTTGGACGGAATGATCGCTACGCCTTTACCCATCGACTCTGAGGAAAACACGACATCCTCCACTTCACGAAGTGTAATAACAGTGCCTTCAAGCGGACTGGTAATCAAGCTTTCCATCGCTGCATTCGTGTGTACATCAGGAGCTTCAGTCCCCCGATCATTTTTCTTACTCTCGTAGCCAAACAGCACCACGCACAAGGCTCCGCCCGCAATGGCAGTCAATACACCAATAATGTAATACAACATCGGACTCTGAGCAGGCAGGGTGAACACATTAAGGAAGAAATTGAACACAACCAACTTCACGCCGAGATAACCCATCAGACCACCGCCAATGGCTCCAGCGGCCACCAGATAAATGAGTGTTTTGCGGTAACGCAGAATGATACCGTACAGAATTGGTTCAGTAACCCCTGACAAAATTGCAGAAAGGAAAGACGAGCCGCTTAAAGCCTTGAGATCTTTATCCTTTGTTTTCAGGAATACCCCGAGACCGATACCCATGGAAGCAGCTACCGATGTTGCCGCAAGGGGTGCAATGAGATCTCCCCCAGCGCTTAGGTTCCCCATAATAATAGGCACCGTCGCCCAGTGTAATCCAAGCAATACGAGAAAAGACCAGGTACCCCCAAGAATAGTCCCTGCGATGACAGAGTTGCTGTTAATCAGGAAATTAACAATATTTCCAATCCATTGGCCCACATATTGCCCGAATGGACCAATCAACATGGCTGTTAGTGGTACCATAATGACGAGTGACAGGAATGGAACTGCGAACAGCTGCACATTTTTGTGCATGATTTTCTTCAAAAACTTCTCCAAAACCGCATAGATGCTAACGGCGATAAACATCGGAAAGACCGACGAAGCATAGTTCATTAACGATACGGGTATCCCGAGAAAATGAGTGGTGCTTCCTGCTGCTGTCAAAGCCGTAAAATTCGGTTCCATCAATGCGGCCCCGATCGCCGCTGCCACATAAGAATTCACATTTAGAACTTTGGCAATCGTGATGCCGAGAAGAATCGGCAGGAAATAAAAGATCGAGTTCCCCGCCGCAGCCAATATAGCGTATGTTCCACTATCCACAGCGATCCAGCCTGCTCTTTCAAGAACAATTAACAGAGCCTTAACTAGCCCTGCTCCAGCAAATACCGGGATTAATGGCGTTAAACTACCCGATATCAGGCCAAAGATGGCTGAACGGATGCTCCTTTTTTCTTTCTCTGAGCTTCCATCGGACCCTGCTCCGTCGAATTCCCCTTCGGCAACGATATGTTTGTACACCTCGGAAACATCATTACCTACAACAACCTGAAATTGCCCACCGCTTTCAACAACCTTCAGGATGCCTGCTGTGTTTTCCAATATGTCTGCATCAGCCTTTCGGTTATCGTTCAAGACAAATCTTAAACGGGTAGCGCAGTGAGTCAGCGATTGAATGTTATCCTTTCCTCCAACGCGGTCTACAATGTTTTGTGCTAATTTGAGATGATCCATGTTGTTCCCCCCATACATTTGTTTAATTCCTACAGTTCACGTCTTGACTCCATCATTTCGAATAACATATTACGATGGCAAAATAAAAACCTGAACTGAAGCTCGTCTACTGACCTTAGTCAATACACAAGCCTCAATTCAGGTTTCGCCTGCCGAACAGTCACAATCCCTTAATATATAGTTGTATCAGTATTCCTTCATTCTTCCGTCAGATCCTGCTCACGGTTCGTGACCCGGTGAATGTGGATCATGAAATAAACCATTTCCTCATTCGTTGTTTTCTTCTCGTAATTAATCTCCAGGTAGTTTCTAATCTTTCTGGCGCACGCATACGATTCGGGGTACTTGTCCTTTACATGATCATACAAAGAATCTCTCTCTTCCGGAATCAACTCATCATGTAGAATTCTGTAAGCAAAATACCGCAGATGTGTGAGGAAACGGCTATAATTAATCGAGCTTTCGTCCAGTTTAATTCCAAAATGATATTTCACAATATTCGCCAAATCATTAACAATCTTTGTCATCTGATAGGTTTGTTTCATATCCTGTCCTCGCTGCTGTGCATTGACAAAATGTAGGGCAATGGAACCTGCCTCATCCTCCGGCAGTTTCACACCTGTTTTCTGTTCAATAATGTTCAGCGCATTCAGGGCAACTTCATACTCGGCTGCATAGAACTTTTTGATCTCCCACAGCAAAGCATTCTTGACAATAATGCCTTCTGGAAACCTTCTTATCGCGAAACTGATATGATCCGTCAGGGTGATGTAGATGTTATCACTGAATTTGAGGGCAAGCTGTTGTTCGGCGTATTCAATAATTTCATTCGATAACTCCAGATGTTCGGTTGGAATCTCACCAATCAGACCCATCAGTTTGTCAGATGTTGCTTTTTCAACCACAAACTTTTTCTCTACCTGCGAGAAATCAATCACATCACTGTTATGTTTGTTATACCCAATCCCTTTTCCCATCACGATCATTTCGTCCCCGTTATCATCCGTCAGTAAAATCACATTGTTATTAAAGATTTTCCTGATCTTCATCTGCATCACCCCCAACTCATCACACGCTCATCCCATTAATATTCCATTAGAACTTCAAAAAAATCTCCCATAAAAAAAACCTAAATTGAAGCAGCAACATGTACAACTCATGTCTACTACGAACAATTTAGGTATCGCCTGCCGAACAGTCACAATCCTGAATATATGAGATTAACCACTACATTATCGACGAATCTGTTACTTCTGAACAAAGGATATCATGAATACCCTTTCAGTTCAACATTTAGTTTCTACCATGCCTTGTCAGCCCCAGGTGTTGCGCCTACTCCGATTCCTCCGGGTAGCTCCACTCTATTCGCTCCATGGAACCCCTGTATTGAACAGGTGTCTTACCCGTATACTTTTTGAAAAGCATATGAAAATACTGCCGACTCCCCACACCAACATAGTCTGAAATTTCGGAGATGGGAATATTGGACTGTTGTAACAACATCTTGGCCTTTTCCATTCGAAGCATCGTCAGGTAGTCGGTAGGTGTGCGCTGCGTGTGCTGACGAAAAATACGATGTAAATAACCTGGATGCAGATTGACGGCTGCCGCGATATCCTTCATCTGAATGTTGCGATCCATATTGTGATGCATGAATTCAATGGTTCGTTTGACATACAACTCCGCCTGATCTGGCGCACTCCGGCTCATTTCTCCGCGCAGACGCGCAACACGGACCAGCAACTGGATAAACAGCGTACGCACCAGCATGCCCTGTTCCGGGGACGAGAGATTGCGCGCCTCGCGGTGATACAACCTTTCCTCTGGTGGAATGATCTTCATCGGCACAGTTGATCTTCCTTGCTCCAGTAGACCACGCTGATCGAGTTCCAACACCAGACTTTTCATAATGTGATACACCTCTTCCGGGTCAGGCAGTACCAGATATGGCGAAGCATTAGTGAGTAGAGTGTGAACTTCTTCCTCTTCCAGCGCAAGCTGGCGGATGGATAGCTGTCCGGGAGACGAGGTGGAGAAACCAAACTCCACATTGAGCATCCGGCAAGGGACACCATCTTCCACCAGCAAACGGTGCGGGACACCTGCGTCGAGCATAATGAACTGCCCTTTTTTCAAAACGGTCTGCTCCGAACTCCCATCCGACATCTGCACATCCACCCGGCACATTCCCGAAATAATATACATGATCTCTGTGGAATCATGATGGTGATAGGACATACGATAGTTGTCCCACTGCTTGTAATAGTACGCGTAGAAACGCGGCCCGCAGTCCTCTGTTCGCAATGCCTCCTGGTACAGGCTTCCTGTCCAACGCTTTCTGATGCTCATGTCCATGCCTCCATTCCTGCGACGATCGATCCTCAATTTTCTCCATTGTAACAATTCCGTAGGTTGAATATAAACTGTCTTCGTTAAAAGCTTTATTGCATTGTTAAATTAGATAAATATATAATTAGTATATCATCTAATTATCTGTGTAAATTATCTATACTTAAGGAGGTTTCCACGCATGAGTACCACCTATCATCTCGTGAGACATGGTCTCAAAGAACGACGAATCGGTGATGTCTCCCTCACTTCCGAAGGGGTCTTACAAGCCGAAGCCACGGCACTTCATTTTGCCAGAGCTACCTTTCCCGTTACTAAAATCCTTACCAGCCCACTTCGACGAGCCCAAGAAACCGCAAATATGATTGCCCGCCACACCCATTCCCATATAACCGAAGATCCTCGCCTGCGCGAACGTGCCAATTGGGGCGATTGCCCCGATCAGTCATTCGAAGAATTCATTGCAATGTGGGATCGATGTACGTCTGATCCAGATTACGTTCCAGCCGTGGGAGACTCGGCCAAACAGGCTGGTGAACGTCTGGCCTCCCTCCTAACCGCATTAGCTAATGAAGAGCCAGAGAACAGTAACATTATTGTGGTTGCACATGGTGGACTCATTACTGATTTTCTGGTGCAAACCTTTAGCGAGGGCGAGCTTAACGTCTGGCATTCCAATTTTATAGCTATGCAGAACCAATTGATCCCCGAGTGCTCCATCACCACATTGATCCATGATCAAGGTAAATACACCATTAAAGCATTCGCTTCTACCGTGCATCTAGACTCCAACGATGTAAAAAAATGACGTAACATGGATGGCTGAGCAAACGCCAAGCTTTATCCGCAGATCCTTATGTGAAAAAAGCTCTGAAACCCCATGTGCGAGACACATTGGGATTCCAGAGCTTTTAAGCTTCGATGCCAATTCTTAAAAATGCCAACGCTGCTTTACGTTACAGGCTCACATGTTGTAGTGCTATTGCTAGGCAGTGCTCATCCAGCCTGCTTACTTTCCGCCCTTACCTGGCGTGTAGAACTTAGGTAGCGTTACTTTGGACCAGTCCATATCCGATGCCATATAGAAGGACGGATAGGACGGCTGATTGTATCCACTGTTCTGTCCGGCAATGCCCACACGATACATCGCATCATGCATCAGCGTGTACAGCTTGCGGTCTGTCTTCTCGGTACTCAGATAGATACGAATCGCGGAACTGTCCGTGGTTCTCACCAGCATCTCTTCCCGCCAATCCCCTAAGATATCAGCTACAAGGGAAGGTGTACCTTTGGTGTGATTGTTGGTCAATGTGCCTGTTGCCGTCAGCAACGTGCCACGATTCCAGTCTTTGATTGTAGGTGTGACGTCGATGGCACCATCAACGATCTGTGTCGTCATATCACCAGCCCAACGGATATTCATATTCGTTCCCGGCATCTGATCACTGATTTTCTCACCCTTAGCTGTCCACAAGCCTACAGCCCATGTCTCCAGTCCACGACGAGTCGGATCAACATCCCCCACCATGCCGCGACCGGTATCTTTCCCTGTGTATCCACCGTAGATCACTTCTCCGGTCTTCGCATCACGCAGGGAATAGCCGTACGGCGCCCACGGGCCGCCCTCGTGAACCATGAAAATCTCAAGTCCCGGACGATCCGGGTCGATATCTGCCACATGAAGTGCGTCCCCATGACCCAGACGGGCAATGGTTCCCGGCGCAGCACTCTCGGCAGGCATCAGGTCTGTGGAGCTGTACAGCACGCTGCCGTCATGATCAATCGTAGCGGAGCCATAGATAATCTCCTGTTTGCCGTCTCCATCCACATCCGCCACACTGAAATAGTGCGCTCCCTGGGTTGTTATGGAGCCGTACTCTGGATCTGTACCATCTACGCCGTGTGGCCCGTCATTGAACGGGTTTTTCATCGGTGTCCAGCCGCTGTCCACTTTCCATTCCTTTTTCAACTTCTTGCCGTCCCAATTGTAGGCAACCATCGTCGAACGTGTATAATATCCGCGTGCAAAGATTGCAGACGGTTTCTTGCCATCCAGATAGGCCACTCCTGCCAGGAAACGGTCCACTCGATTCCCCGGTTCAATCCGTGCCATGGCATAATCGCCCCACATCAGACCATCATCATGACGCTCGGGTTCATATGGAATGGTCTCCAGCTCTTTGCCTGATTTTCCTTCAAATACCGTAACATACTCCGGTCCATCCACGATAAAACCTTCAAACTTGCGCAGCTCATTTCGGTTACTGCGTTCTACCGCATACACATCAATGAAGTAGTCGGCCAGGCTCTCGGCATCTTGCTGAGATAATGGGTAGTTATACTTTTTCTCCATTCCAAAAGCCTCTTCCAATGTCGCAGGCCAGTTGCCCTTCACAACCTCATCATGTTTATGCCAGTTCTTGAACATATCCACCACGTGATCGTAGTAACCATCCGCACTTAAACGATAATCATCTTCGTTCGAGTACCCTGCCTTGCGATCCTGCTTGGGAAGTGTGATGTACTTCTCGGAGGTTACTTTTCCTTTTTTGTTATATTTAATAATCTTTGTGCCCGGAGCGGTCTTAAACATCATCTCGGCTTTGCCATCCCCGTCAAAATCGTAAACGAGCATCTGTGTATAATGAGCACCTGCACGGATGTTGACCCCAAGGTCGATCCGGTACAACAATTGTCCGTCCAGGGTGTAAGCATCAATATAGGTTTTACCGGTGTACCCTTTTTGCGATACGTCCTTGGCGTTGGAAGGGTCCCATTTGACGAAAAACTCATATTGGCCATCCCCATCCACATCACCCACGCTCATGTCATTGGCGGAATACGTATAGGCTTCTCCTGCTGGCGTCACGCCATCAGCCGGTTTTTGCAGTGGAATGTCCACATATCCGTTCGCCCAAGGTTTGACGGATGCACTGCGTTTGCTTTCCTTGCCCTTCTTGTTCACCGCTGCCACTTCATAACGGGAAGACGATTTACCCGCGGCATCAACATAGTTGGTGCTGTCGGTGACGGTAGCGATCTTTTTGCCATCACGATAGACGTTGAAGTCCGTACCTGTCAGCCCGTTGTCGCTGTACCCTGTGGCCTCATCACCAAGCAATCTCCAACTGAGAAAAACACCTTCAGATGTCGATGCAGCCACCAAACCCCGATCCAGATATTCCAGTTGAATCTCTTTCACGTGACTGCCCCCCTTATGTGATTGCAGGCTGGCCTCCGGCGCCCCATTACCGTTCGAAGCTTCCGCTCCCGTAACGCCAGCTGTTCCTCCAATGAGCAAAGCTACGCTGAGTGCCGAAGAGAGCACCTTGGCTGCAAGTGGCATACGTGCCTTCCTGCGACCTGATTGTCGACCTGACACCGATCCCTTATGTACCGGCGCTGTTGTTCCTGAGTTCATCCACCTTCACGCTCCTTGAGACAGAATAGGTGACGCATATACACATTGATAATGATTGGACGTTCGATAATTCATAGAGGCCTTCTTCGAAAGAAGGTTTCAACCCGCAATGATTACGCTTACAAAATTAAAAAAGAGAAATCAGCTTGCCCGACTACCAGAGTACGGTCCCCCTTCCATTCTCTTTCCAATCCGAGCGAGGTGATCTCGCCCATCGGGTTCTATTATAGACATCCTGCTTACCAGACCCTAGGCAAATATCCGTCCAAAACGATCAATAATCAGTGTTTATAGGAGACATTTTGAAAAAAAGTACTTGCAACTGTGAGGGATAGCCGCTCCGGTTACGAATCGTTCTTATGATCGCTGTTATCTCCGGATTTTCTTCTATCCCTTTTCCAGATGACTCTTGTAATGCATAGCAAAAAACCGCGATCCTCTAACACACAGAGGATCGCGGTTAAGACAGTTACAAATAAAGTTTAAGGCTCAATGCCCCATACCAGGTTTCCACCTTGGTAGAGTGTTACCTTGTTCCAATCCTGATAGGATGTTTTCGTTGAATCGAAGGAGTAGTCATTCGTCTCGTCCAAGTTGGACCAGTCTGTTTTGTACATGCGAAGCTGGATGTCTCCAGTCTGTCCACCAGCCTGAATGCTGCCAGCGCCAGATGTGAAGCTCAGCTCCACATACGAATCTGTGAAGGTCCGCTGGATATTGGCTCCGCCAACTTGAGCGTAATCGATGGCAGAATCCATCGCAGCTGAGCCTTCTTTGGAGAAGTAATACCGGATCTTCAGATCACTCAGATTCACAGCAGTACTGCCCAGGTTTTTGATGTTGAAATACGGTTTGATCTGGCTATCTTGAGCATTGGTATCTCCAGCACGATATTGCACGACAAGATCACTGGTTGGTACAACGACACTTTGAGGTGTCGCGGAAGCTACAGCGGAATCGGCACTTTGCCCTGCAGCATTCACTGCACTTACCACATAATGATACGTTGTGCCGTTCGTCAGGGCAGTGTTGGTGTAGGACGTGCCACTCACATTCGTGGCGATCGTTGTGAACGGACCTGATGCACTCAGCGCGCGTTTCACATCATAACTTGTTGCACCTGTAGAAGCGGTCCACGTCAGGCTCACCTGTGCATTGCCTGCGGTTGCTGTGAGAGCAGTCGGTGCTGCTGGCGCCGTCACACCTGCAACGGGTGTAGCTGTTGCTGTTGCAGAGTTAACACTTTCACCTACTGCATTTGTTGCTGTTACCACATAATAATAGGTTGTACCATTGATCAGGCCGGTGTTGCTGTAAGACGTTCCACTTACATTAGCTGCAATTGTTGTGAATGGACCTGATGCACTCAGTGCCCGCTTCACACTATAACTTGTAGCCCCTGTGGAAGCAGTCCACGTCAAGGAGACTTGAGCGTTACCGGCAGAAGCTGTCAATGTTGCTGGTGCTGCCGGAGCTGTTGTTCCGCCCGGAGGGTTGCCTCCACCGTTACTTGCAGGCAGTACAGGGAATGCGTTTTTCACCAGTGCCACGAATTGATCATGGAACCAGTGGCCCGATACCGGGGCATTAGGCAATGCACCTGTTAATACACCATCCCGAGTTGTGAAGGTTGGATCACACATCCGGTCGAAACCTTTGCCTTCGTTATTCGGAATTTCGGAGCTGGAGCCATCGGATTCACCAGGAGGTTTCACCCATACATAAGCATCCAGATGCGCTGGTCCTGGTGCAGCCTTAGGTGCTTCACCAATACCTGCGCCACTGGCATTACACCAGTTCCCCCGATGCTCCCGGCGATCTACACGTCCGGAGTTCACATAATCGTTGATGTTGCTGCCCGTAGCAGATGCTGGACGGTCTACCCCGCCCCAGCCATTCCGGCTAGTATCAATCAGGAAACCTGTACTGCTTGGCCAGCCAGCTTGTACAAAATCGGCATACAGCGCAGCGGTGAAATCGGTTTCGTCAAAATAAGGATTCCACTCATAAAACTTGGCAGATTTAATCGGTTGTCCACCGATATTGAGATCAGGGTTAGACAGGTTCGGCTCCCCCAGCGGTGTGGTGTTTGCTGTATTCGTAATGAAGCCATCTGCACTGCTCAGACCTGCGGCTGTCCCTTGCACAACACTTGTGTACAGCGCGACTGCTGCAGAACGGTTGTTATCCCATCCAAGCCAGCCAGAGTGGCCGATATCCAGATAGTTGTACACATTGGGAATGGCGTGCAGCTTGTCCAATGCATACTTCACACCCGCCTCATAGATACCTGTTGAGCTGGCTTGACCACAAGCTGGTGTACTCAGATTGGTCACAAGATTAGGCAGACTGTCCGGTTCAATGACGGCAATAATACGAATATCCTGATACTTCGGATCTGCAAAGATATCTGCAATGACATCAATATAATCTGTTTTATATGTCTGCAGTGCTGCCTGTGTTAGTGGAAGTTCACCATTCGATGCGAGTGCATGACAATCCCGTCCAGGCAAGTTATAGATAACAAATGAAGCCGTTATAGGCGTACCCGGTTTCTTTTGAGCGAGAACGGCATCCAGATGTTGCTCTACACTTTTGCGACCAGCGTTGTCCGTCCCGCCATAGATTGCAGCAATCCGATCAACCCATACTGCGGTTGGGTACGATTTGACTGTCTCCATCTTGGCCTTCAACGATGAATCATTGGTCATCGCAATGGATGTATCCACGAGAGCTGAATAGTCCTCGTTCAGATAAGCGGTTGCCCCTACAAATGGATTATCCACATGTGCTTCAGCGGCCTGAGTCAAGCCTGGAGACAGTCCAGGGAAAATCCCCGCAGCGAGCAGCGTTGCTGCAAGCATTTGTTTTACACCTTTGCGCAGGATCTTCTTACCTCTCGATTTGGTTTTCAATTTAGTCTTCATAGTTCCACCTTTCCTTTAGTTAGATTGGGTTGTACTCATGTCTGATCCTCTGTGTCATTATGATGCTTCGCACGAAGAGAACGTTCGGATGAGTTGGTTGTATCACCTCCAAAAGAAATGGTTGTATAACTGGAATCTTGAGCAAACAAATAGTGTGTGAGGGCGAATCATGCGAATGAGTATAATATGGTGGGTGTGGTTGTACGTGTGTTAGACATGAAGAAGTGTGAAAAAAGACTTGTGGGATGTCTGATTCCTAAATCGGGTAAGCGCTTTCTTCAAGCAGTTAAAAAAAAGGTCTTCGCCTATCCATCTACAAACATGATGTTCGGTGTCACCTCCTTATGTTCTAATTATACGACATGTAAATATTACTGTAAATTGAATTATATAAATTTAATTATATTTTTTTCCATAATCCAGGCAGGAATCTGAACATCCCTTGCCCCTCACCACAGTAAAGGCTCATCATGGCCATATGCCACAATGAACCTTGTGTTTTTCAAGGTCGAATCGACCGCTCGTCTAGCTAGTCATTACATATAATGCCTTGTTCATAGTTTCCTACGTCTACGGTAAAACGACAATGTCTCCCGGTTTCAACCCACTAACCACTTCCGTCTTGTCCCCCGTTTCCATTCCAGCCTGGATCGTCAGCGGCTCGGTCTGTCCGTTCCCTTTGTCTAACAGTACGTAAGGCTCAGTCTGATCCCGCATGATCGCGAGACTGGACACTACCGTCACTTTATCCTTCCGCATTGTCTCGATATCGCCTTCCAGACTCACGCCTCCATACATTCTGGCGTCCGGCTTCAGATCAATGACCACGTCAAACTGTGAAGCTTGCTTGAGGTCCGTATCGGTACTCTTGCGGGCGAATTTGGATACCTTACTCACCTTCCCGGTGAATTGCAGGTCTTTCTGCGCTGTCATTCGCACCTTAACCGGCATTCCCACCTTGAGCCTGAACATTTCTTCCTCACCGACGATCGTCATAAATTTCAGTTTGCTGATATTTGTAATGGATCCGATCAGCTGTCCTTCCGTCACCGCACGTGTCTTGCTATCCTCTTCATTCATCTGAAATATACCGGAAGCGGAAGCATATACAACAGACTTACTTATCACTGCCTGCTTTTTCTGTATCTCCTTCTCCTTGAGAACCAATGCTTTTTGATTCAATTCATTCGTCAGGCGTTTGCCTTCCCGGTCTGCAAATGCCTTCTTGCGCTCCTCTTCCGTCACGCCAAGCGTCTCACTCATATTCGCCTGATCCAAGCTAACCTGATTCATCTTATTTTCCAGCTGGGCTTTCTCCAGATCACTCTGCAACTGTTCAACTTCTGTTTGCAACGTGGAAGTATCGAGGGTGAACAGGATATCGCCTTTGCTCACCTGCTCACCACTTTTCACGTTCCACTGCTTGATGTTGGAAGCATACGGAGCGAAGATATCCGTCTGATCGGTGTATACGGATTTCCCCTTCACCTGTATCGTTTGCGTCATCGTTTCCTGTGTCACATCAAAGGTAATCGGGGGTGGCATCTCTATAGGTGCCTCCGGTTTTGGCTTGTACTTTTCATATAACCAGTACCCCGCACCTGCCAAAAGTACAACGGTGATGATGATTTTAATCCATTTCTTCATGTGCCCTATTTCCCTTTCGCTGATAAAATTACATCGATTTGATCACAGTTAATGCATTGGTCCGAGATGCGCTGATTGCCGGATATATACCCGATACAATGCCAACCAGAACAGCAAAAACGATGCCCAGTGGCAGAGCCGACTGCTGAATAACGACGGTCATCGGACCATTCATCTGATCTGCCATCTGACTCGCCAGCAGACTGTTCACCCCGCCGAGGGCAGCAAAGGCAATCCCCACACCAGCCACACCGCCCATTAATCCAAGCATCGCTGCTTCCGTAATAAACATCTGGCGGATTTGCCACAGATTTGCGCCCAGCACCTTCATTACACCAATCTGCTTACGCCGTTGATGCGTAGACATAATCATTGCTACAATAATGGATAATGAGGCCAGCAGCATGATAAAACCACCGATGCCCAATGCCGCTTTTTGGTACATCGCCAATTGACCTGACATCGCTTCCTCCTGGAACAGATTGCTCTGTGTGTTTAACGTTAGCTTTTGGATCTGTTCTTCCACCTGAGATACATAGCGTTTATCCTCTACCTTGACCAAGGCCGAGTTAAGATGTTTGGCCGAACTATTGTCTGTCTGTTGCAATCCAAGCTCATCCTGCAATGCACGAGCTGTATCGAGTGGCAGATATACTTTTTTGTCACCCTGAGCAGTCATATCATCCATATTGGAGGGTTTCATTAGTTCTCCAGATACACGTATGGAGCCGCTCATTCTGGTTTTGCTTGCATTCACAAAGTCTTCATATCGAAATTGAACATGCTGCTGGACGAGCTGATCCTGCTTCGATGCAATCGCCATATACTCTTCCAAAAGCGCATTGTTGTATGGATCAGCATTCAACTGCTCGAATAACTTCTGAGTTACTTTCGGGTCTACGAGTCCGAATGCGGTCCCATAACTGGTCACCGCCATACGACCATCTTCCGCACCACGCCCCTCAGCATACTTGTATCCAAACCCACCCAGGGTCTCGAGCTGTGTACCAATGACTTCAACATAGGTACTGCGACCATCTGGAAGCACCATTTCCAGCGAATCCAGCTTTAACATGGGAGCCACGGCAACCACATGGGGGAGCCTTTGGATAATCTGGATCTTTTCCAACGTCAACGCGCCCCGTTCAAACTTCGATGTCTGACCGCTCCCCTTGCCGTTCCCTGTACGAATGCCTTCATTGGGCGTAATCGTAATCTCATCCATCTTGTAATTGTCGTTCAATGTTCTCTCGCTATAGGTCTGTACGGACTGCCCCACACTAAGTGCAATGATCATGGCGGCAGAGCCGATGGACAGCCCCATCATGCACAGCAGGGTGACCATTTTTCTGCGAATGATCTGTCCCCAGGCCATACGTGCTACATCCCGTATTCTCACATTTCCTCTCCTTTTGCCTCAAACTTTCCTTACAGCTTCTTCGACCAGTATCCCATGTTGCAGGGTAAGAACGACCTGCATCTGCTCGGCGACCTCTGCTTCATGTGTCACAATCACAAAGGTTGTATTCATATCCCGGTTAAGCTGCTGCAAAATCGCAATAATCTCTTCCTCCGTCTCGGTATCCAAATTTCCTGTCGGCTCATCTGCAAAGATAACCGAGGGTTCGGTAATGAGCGAGCGTGCAATACTGACACGTTGTTGTTGACCGCCCGACAACTGGGACGGGAATAAGCTTGCCTTTTCCCCCAGTCCAACCTGCTCCAACAGCTTCAATGCTTTTGCTTTGCGTTTCGAAGGGCTTACACCCATGAACACCAAGGGTAACTCTACATTTTCCCGGATCATAAGATTGGACAGCAGCTCATAGGATTGAAAAATAAACCCGATATGATTGCGCCTGAATTCCGCCAGGCGATTTTCACTGAAACGTACAATATCTTGTCCAGCAATTAGAATCTTGCCCTGATCCGGTTTCATCAGCCCCGCCATCAGATTAAGCAGTGTAGACTTGCCTGAACCCGAACTGCCCAGCAGGGCCACCATCTTGCCTTCTCCAATCGTCAGGTTGATATCTTGAAGAACCGGCACGGTTCCCTGGCCATTGCGGAACGAGTGGGATAATTGTTCAACTTGAAGCATTGCTACATGTCTTCCTTTCTACTTACTAAATATGTACAGAGGTTGTTACGTAAAGATTCGCGTCGCACATTCCCTTTTATTATAGGTTCGAGATGTATCCGGGCTGGCCGGAGTTGTATCCAACTTGTAAAATATCAAAACAAAAAGACCTTGTCCGCAGAGTAGCTATCGCCAGCTCCATCCAGACCCAAGGTCTAATATTCTTGTACCTTTTGCTGCTTACCAGGCTCTAAAACTAAAGCGGTACATCTCACTTTTATCCATCGTGCTGCCCACTGCAAATAGCTCATCGTCATTCCATTTCAGATTGATGAAGTTATCAATATTGCGGTAGATCACCGTATCCGACGAAAGCTTGCTGTCATTCAGGTAGGCAATATGCAACTCATTCTTCTGATTCTGATTATCCATCGGGTAAAAGTATGCGATTCGCGATTCCTCTGCATCCAGTTCGAAGTTCCAGATGGAACCTTTTAATACCAGATCATACTGCTCCTGTGCTGCACGATACCGATACAGCCCCTGTACCTTATTCATCGTTCCCTGGATGAGCATGTCACCACTTTTCAGTAACTTGAATTGTTGAATGTCTTCCATTGCAGCATATGCCTTCACTTCATGCTCGTCCTCAAGCGATACACGATAGATGGCATAATTGTCTTTTAGCATCACCAGCATATAAAACTGTTTCAGGTCTTCACTAACCTGCAAGACATCCATCACGATAAACGTATCATTCGAACCTTTCCCTTGTCTTGGTCCTGTGAACATGTCCATCAGCTCATCATATGTGTAGATGACTTGACTCGTCCCCTGGCTCAGATCTACTTGTTTGAATAAGAGATCATCCTGACCGATGTAGGATTCGTTCCCTACAAACACTCTATAATAGGAGTTGTCGTTCGGAAGCTTGCGACGCTCCCCGCTCTCAATCACATACTCATACGTCGTCTTCAGCGTCTGACCCGCCCGGTATTGGGAGTATATGATCTTCTTGTGATCCGGGCTGATCGCTACACCGTAATCTGTATTACTCGCAATACTCTTCACTTCATTATCATCCAGATGCAGGAGAGACAACTGAAGTCTGGAATAGGAAGATTCCAGTTGATTTAATATAATCGTGTTCCGGTCTACCACTTCAAAATCAAAGATCGGAAAGTCATTTGGAATCTTGGTAGCTGACTCGATCTGAATTGTGCTGCTCGGTGGCGGCGCCAGACGGCTATTGAATTGCTCACCTGGCAAAATTACGGTTCTTGGTTTGAGGTTTGCGATACTGAACAGGCTGCCAATCCCGAAGATTCCGCTGACAAATGCAATTAACAGCCCTGACAGCATCAATCTGTCGCGGTTTTTACGCCAAAATCCGGGATGTCTCATGTGTTCATTTCCCCCGGAAGACTGATATTTACTTGTGTCCCTTGACGCATGATACTCTTCATCTCCACTGTTCCTCCGTGACGTTCAACGATGTTCTTCACAATAGACAAGCCGAGCCCCGCGCTGCCTTTCTCCGCCCTATTGATCTCTTTATCCTGGTAAAAAGGTTCAAATACATGCTGAAGTGCCTCAGCACCAATACCCTCTCCCTGATCACGAATTACGATAGCTATGACATCAGCCAACCGGAAAGATTGCACCTCGATGATTGAATTCACATCACTGTACTTGATTGAGTTATCCAGAACGTTAAGGAAGACCTCCTTCAACTTATCCCGATCTCCCTGTAAATACTGATGTTCCTCCAGCTCATAATGGATGCCTATATTGTACTTGCCCGCCTTAATCGACATGTCCTCACAAGCTTCACGAATGATGTCCGATACATCTATACGTTCAAATCGGTACGCCTGAATGACCGCAGACGAGACCGACACCTCCAGAATATCAGCAACCATCGTGTTGAGACGCTGGCTTTCCTTGATAATATAATTCATGCCTTTGTCAAAAAAGTCCTGATCGGTGAATCCGTTATCTCGCAAAATCTGGGCGTATCCCAGAATCGTCGTGAGCGGTGTCTTTAATTCATGCGTCACATTGTCAAAAAAGACTTTGCTTCGCGCCTGTACTTGTTTCACTTCATCCCGCTCCCGCTCAATCACATCAATCTGCTCCCTTATCCGATCAATCATGACGGTGAAGCTTGAAGCCAGTTCACCGATCTCATCCTTGGTGGTAATCTGGATGTCTGCGTTCAGACTCCCTTGGGCCACTTCGGCAGAACGTTTTGTGAGTACACGGATGGGTTGTGTGATTTTCCGGGAAATAAAGATGGATGCGATAAATAAAAATACGAAAATAACCGCTGCGAACAGCTTGATCGTATTTTGAAAACGAAGGTTGCGTTTAAACAAGTCCGTATAATCCTTCTCCATCTGTACGATTCCAATCAATTGTTGATCCGTCTGGAGCGGGAAGGACAGACTGGCCGTGACCTGGCCTTTATCCACAACTGTGGTGTACGCGATTCGGGAGTGTTTGGCTTCTTCCATATCAGGATGGTCAGACCGCTTAGCCACGTTAACCTCGTTGCCCACCGATCCGTATGACGAGGCATCAGGACGAAATACTGTAATCTCCCCTCCAACGGCTGATCCAATCTGCTCCGCGAGCTCGCGACTTCCGGCTTCGAGCGAGTCTCTGCTCATGCGTTTGTTATGGATCAGGAAGTATTGATTCAGCGCGATGTCCAGATTTCGTTTGGATTGCACCATATCCTCATGCACTTCCCGGTACATATTCTCCTGAGCTACCTTATTGGATAGAATCAGCAGAACGGAGAATCCGATAAAGACGATGACAGAGAATAACACCACCATTTTGAACTGGATCGTCCACTTCATGTCTGTACCTGAATATTCAGCTTGTACCCCACACCGAATACCGTTTCAATCATCGAAATGCCTTGCACACCACTATCCAGTTTCTTGCGAATCCGTTGCACATGAATGTCCACTGTTCGGGTATCCCCTGCAAAATCAAATCCCCATACCTTGTCCAGCAGTTCAGAACGTGTATGAACCTTACGATGATGGGTCACGAGAAATAACAACAGATCATATTCCTTGTTCGTAAGTCCTGCCCGTTCCCCGTCTTTCCACACTTCCCGTTCATCCTTGCGAATCTCAATATGCTTGCCTAGCCTTACAACCTCATAGGACTGATTCTCCAGTGTCTCGCTGATGAGATCAATCCGGCGAAAAATCGCCCGAATGCGCGCAACCACCTCCCGGATATCAAAAGGTTTCGTGATATAATCATCCGCCCCAAGCTCCATGCCAAGTACCTTGTCCAGCATGTCCGACTTCGCAGTGATCATGATGACAGGTATCTTGGAGTTCACAGATAATTGTCTGCACACATCAAAACCGCTCATATCCGGCAGCATCAGATCCAGCAGGATCAGATCCGGCTTCGAATCCCGAAGCAGATCCAGGCCCTCTTTTCCCGTAGCTGCTTCCTTGATCTCAAATCCTTCCTTACGTAACGAATAGGACAAAATATCGCGAATGGACTCCTCGTCCTCAATAATTAAAATCTCTTTTTGTCTCATGATACTTTCGTAATCTCCCTGCTCTATGAATTTCCTTCATCTGCCTATATTTTGTATCCCAAGCCGTATGCTTGGATAGAGGGAAGCACGAAATGTTACAACTCCGATACAACTCTGAACCTTTTGGAAACAACCTCCCGATATACTTGGATCATAAGAGACTCATACCAGACCGGACCCATGCCTGATCTGTATCCAAGGGGGATTCACATCATATGAACAGCACACGAATTAATGAAGCTTATATCAACTATAAATCAGAAATCACGAGGTATCTATCCCATATCGTCAAACAACCGCAAGATGCAGAAGATTTGGCACAGGATTGTTTCATTCGATTAATGAACGTTACCGTGGATATCCCTGAAGATCGCATTCTCTATTATCTCAAACGCATTGCCCGTAACCTGGCGATGGACAGCTTCCGCAGGCGGACCCGTACACTGAGACGAGACAGCCGTCTGGAGGTACCTACCCACCACGTCGATACATCCCACCTTGAAATTAGCGAAGGTGTTCATGATCTTGTTTCCCATATTAACAACACCGAACATCGTAAAATATTAGAACTTCGCCTCATCCATGGATACTCCATTAAGGAAACGGCAGAGCTGGTGAATCGGAGTGAAGGTATGATTAAATCCTCTGTCTTCCATGCCGTCAATCGAATTCGGGCCAAAGTCATCTCATAAGAGATGGCTTTTTTAATGCCGAAATCAATATACGAAGGTAGATTGGATAAATAAAGACAGGATCGAATTACCTATGGATATGTCAAAAGACCCAATTTTACAAATATCGAGTTAATTTTTACAAATTGTTATGACTATGTGAGATTTTCATGTGGTAGAATATGGACGAACTCATGAATCAACTAATATTTGGGAGGGATTTGGTTGGATAAATTAACAGGTATGCGAGGAGTATTTTTAAAATCACTCCTGGCATTGTCCATGGCTTTGCCACTTCAGATCGGATTATGGAACGGAGATGCATCGGTTCATGCGGAAGGACCGACAGACCCGGCACCGTTCATCCAGGCAAAGATTGTGAACCAAAATGCAGGTAAGAAAGTACTATTCGACAACTCTCACGGCCAAACGGCTGGAGCTGCAGACTGGGTGATTGATGGAGGTTTCTCCGACTTCGGGAATGCACTCGCGAATGATGGTTACGATGTCAAAGAACTTCGCAAGACAACTCCATTTACCTATGATGATCTGAAAGAGTATAACGTATTCGTTATTGCAGAGCCTCAAATTCCTTTCAAAACATCCGAACAAGCAGCACTTAAACAATATGTTGAAACAGGCGGCAGCATCTTCTTTGTTGGAGATCACTATAATGCCGACCGTAACAAAAACCGCTGGGATGGCTCTGAGGTCATCAACGGCTATCGTCGGGGAGCATTCGAAGATCCAGCCAAAGGTATGAGCACTGATGAGCGTAATTCTGAAGTGATGCAAAATGTAACCGGCTCGGACTGGTTGTCCGATAACTTTGGCGTACGATTCCGCTATAACGCACTTGGTGATATCAACGCCAATATCGTCGTACCGGCAGATCAAGCCTTCGGCATCACAGAAGGGGTATCGGCTGTAGCCATGCACGCCGGTTCAACCCTTGCAATCACCGATCCGGAAAAAGCAAAAGGAATTGTGTACCTGCCAAAAACCAATGCAAAATGGAATAACGCGGTGGACCAAGGTGTCTACAACGGTGGCGGGATTGAAGAAGGTCCATACGTGGCTGTATCCAAGCTGGGCGCAGGTAAAGCTGCCTTCATCGGTGACTCCTCTCCAGTAGAAGATGCATCACCAAAATACTTGCGTGAAGAGACAGGCACACGCAAAACAACTTATGACGGTTTCAAAGAAGCCGATGATGCCGTGTTGCTCGTGAACACCGTGAACTGGCTTGCTACACAAGAGAACTACACAAGCCTGACTGAAGTGAACGGACTTGAACTGGACACAGCTACAGCGTTGTTGCCATTCGAAGAGCCGGCTGCTTCCACAGAACCACAGGCTGAACCTTGGTCCGCACCTGCTGCCGGATACAAGTGGTACGATCGTTCCACGTTCAAAGCTGGTTCTTACGGTGGCCCTGCATCCAGCGCAAATGCTGCTTACAGCTTCGTGAAACAGGATACCCTTCCGAATGCAGAAGACTTCCAGATTCGTGTCGTTGTGGAGAACATGGCTCCTAACACAACCGTATCCGGTTATAGTGCCGGTATCTATCTGACTGGCGGAACACAGGTCGCCATGATCCAGAATGAAAGTGGCACTTGGCCGACTACGTACGGCTACAGCTCCACATTCAGTGTAACTTCAGACAGCAAAGGTCGCGCGATCAAAGACCTGAACGTACGCATCAAACCAGGTACAACTGGCGCTGCCAGCTTGCGTCTGCGTCTGAATGGTAGCAACCTGATCACCAATGCCGTGACCGTTGGCAATGTGCCAGCAGAACAGCTTCCGGAAGAAGAAGGACCGATTCCAGCAGGTATCACCGTTGCTGAAGCACGCACCAAAGCTGCTGGCACTACCGTAACGATCGAAGGTGTTGTGACGACAGAGCCGGGTGCATTTGGTGGACAAGCCTTCTATCTTCAAGATGAAACTGCTGGAATATACGTGTTCCAGCATACTAGCGGCTTCCATGCTGGTGACAAGGTGAAAGTAACGGCAGCAACAACCATCTATAACAGCGAGTTTGAGCTTACCGATATCGTTGCGATTGAGAAAACAGGTACAGCCTCCGTACCTGCTCCAATCAAAATTACAGCAATTACAGATGCGAACCAGGGTCAACTGGTTCAATTGAAGGATGTAACAATCGAGAATATCATCAGTGCTACACCAGTTGGATCATTTGAATTCGACGCGGTAGCAGCAGACGGAACAAGCACGCATATCCGTGTAGACACCCGTACAGGTGTGACAGATACTTCCTTCCCTTATGTTGCAGGGGACAAGATCAGTATCACAGGCATTTCCGCTATTTTCAAAGATGTATATCAATTGAAACCAAGAAGTTTGAATGATTTTGTACCTGCTGAAGATCAAGGTGGAGGCGAAGTGCCTTCCACTCCAGCTGCGGGGGCACCGGGTAAACCAGTGCTTTCTTCTGATAATGGATATACAACTGGCCTGTTCGAAGGTTCGTATAACGTAAACATGAACCTCTGGTGGGGCGAAAATGGTTCCGAGTACAAACTGTATGAGAACGGCGTTCTAATCGATACACAGAAGTTGACTGCGGCTTCACCATCGGCTCAGTCCTCCAAAACGGCTATTACAGGTAAAGCCAACGGTACGTATACCTACGTAGCCGAGCTGACCAATGACAAAGGCACAACACGCAGTGACGTGCTGACAGTACAAGTAACCAATGCTGCTCCAGGCAAAGCTACGTTGTCCCAAAACAACTGGGATGGTGATGGCAACTACAACGTATCCATGAACCTCTGGTGGGGTACGAACGCAACTGAATACCGTCTCTATGAGAATGATGTATTGATTGATACACAAGCGTTGAACGCAGCAACACCAGCTTCTCAAAGCGCTACAACGGACTTATCGGGTCGCGCTAACGGCACGTACACGTACCGTGCTGAACTGATCAACGCCGCAGGCGTAACAAGCACGGAGACGATTACGGTACAAGTAACCACAGCATTGCCTTTGGCTAGCTAAGTCTCAGTAAAGAAGCCTAACGTTTAACCAAACAACTAAAAAACCGAAACCAACATTGCCTGATTCACAGGGCAACCTGGTTTCGGTTTTTTTCATTCATTTCAAACGTTCAGGCTCATATCCATTTCTAACAAATAGAATGCTGTTCCATACAGCAGAATAAGCGGCCACGGCGATAACACTAATGACAAAAATCAAGTTCATCTGTGTAAACGTATAACTGCTTCCTGTGAAAATAATCAGGATTACACTGAGTCCAATATTTTCTCTGTTATGTTTTTTAAACTTCTGAAAGATCATTCTGTACAGTAATAGGAGTACCATAAACCCAATCCATATATTTTGAAATAATTCCATAGGTCACCTTCCTTATCCCTGAATTCCCTTTATATAGAAATCTATTAATTTTACATGTATTTGGAAAATAATTCAATCATTTTATACATATTCTTGGAACCCTCTTATTCCTCAACGGTTAGGTGAGCAACAAAAAACGTTGTTTATTTGCAGACACAAAAAAAGACTATCCCTGCCAATATTCCGGCACCGAATAGCCCTCTCTTCTTACGCTATCAACTTATCTTAATTTATCAACTAGTATATTCGTAACGTCACATTAACCCTTACACCAGCTTCTTACGAATATACCCCGAGATCAAGTCGATAATCGTGATCATCACTATTATACCAAGCAGAATTATACCTACTCGCGGCCAGTTCCGTGTGCTAAGTGCAAAGATCAGTGGTGTACCAATCCCCCCTGCTCCGATTACCCCCAGTATGGTCGCGGAACGTACATTGATCTCAAAACGATACAACGTATAGTTCAGGAATCCAGGCATAACCTGCGGCAGGATGGCAAACCACAACTGCTGCATACGATTGGCTCCGGAAGCAAGCAGCGCCTCAGATGGACCATAGTCGATATTTTCAACTTCATCCGCGTACAATTTTCCTAACATACCGATGGAGTGTAACCCAAGGGCGAGAACCCCTGCGAACGATCCGGGACCTACTGCCTTAATGAACAACAAGGCCATGATAATCTCAGGGAACGTGCGGATAAAGCTGAGTACCATTTTACCTGCACCCGAGATGGAACGATGCCCACTCATGTTACGGGCAGACCAGAATGCAAACGGGATACAGAGCACGGCCGAGATTACAGTACCTAGTACGGAAATTGCCAACGTGTCTAGCAGTCCGCGCAGCAAGTCTTCTCCTTCAGGCAAATATACAAACGCCCAGTCCGGTGAGAAAATTCCGGCTACAATGGCTTTCATAATCTGAGCGGCAGTTTCCTTAAACCCAGTAAACGGTACACCGGCAAGAGCCCAGACATACAAGAGGATTAACAGTAATACAATGACCCAGCGTAGCGGGTTTTTCCGTGGTTTTGGCCGGATGCGGCTTGTTTCATTTTTCATCATAGCAATTTCTCCCGCAGCTTAGTACTTACATAATCAATGACCAGAACAATGACGAGGGTAAACAGAATGATTACGCTGGTCTTGTCATACTCCAGGAACCCAAGTGTGGCCTCATAGTAGAGTCCAATTCCTCCGGCTCCCACCAGCCCCAGAATGGCAGCGGCACGTATATTAATTTCGAAGGCATACAGCACATAGGATGTGAACTGGGCAGCCAGTTGCGGCACCACGCCATATACAATGAGCTGAATCCGGTTCATACCAACAGCCGTCATCGCTTCCAGCGGCCCCTGATCAATGGTTTCCAGCGTCTCATACGTCAGCTTCGCGATCAGACCTATCGAGAACACAGCCAGTGCCAAGATTCCGGGGATTGGCCCCAAACCAAACACAGCAACGAACAAAGCAGCAAGCAACAGATCCGGCACGGTCCGAATCAGGTTCAGCAGAAAGCGCGCCGGATAGTAGATCCAGCGACTTGGCATCAGGTTACCGGCACAGATAATCGAGACCGGAATCGCAATAATCGCACCAATGGTTGTCCCAATCAGGGCCATTCGAATCGTTTCCAGCATGCCTTGCACGATATTATCAAAGTAACTCCACCGGGGCGGAAACATCTCCTTCAGCAGATCCAACATGTTGGGGAAACCTTCAAACAACTCCGTAAAACTGGCATCCGTCTGTTTGGCACTAGCCCACAGAAGGAGCAGAATGATCACTAAGGTGAGCAAATGTTTCGTACGCCCAGGCGGTTTCGGGCGATTCACAACTTGAGCCGGGCTGGAACCAGGTTCCTTCCCCACTCCGCCTGAATTCTGAAGTGGAACGTTGGACTGCCCCTTCATACCACAACTTCTCCCTGCTCATGCACAGCCTGCTTGTCCAGCAATTCGTCGGCCAGAATCGGTCTGCCGTAAATCTCTGCAAAGCGCTCATCCGTTGCCTCTTCCACCGGGCCGTCGAAGACCACCTCACCTGCTCGTAATCCGACAATACGGGTCGCATACTCTCTCGCCAGATCAATAAAGTGAAGGTTGACGATGGTCGTAATCCCAAGGTCCTGATTAATACGTTTCAGGTCATCCATAACCTGCTTCGTTGTAAGCGGGTCGAGTGAAGCAACCGGTTCGTCGGCCAGAATGATTTTTGCTTCCTGTGCCAGTACACGGGCAATAGCCACACGCTGTTGTTGTCCACCAGACAACTGATCTGCACGGGAATAAGCTTTCTCCGAGATATTCACACGATCCAGCGCAGTGAATGCCAGTTCAATATCCTCTTTTGGAAAACGACCCAGAATGGTACGCATGGTGGAATGATATCCAACCCGTCCAGCGAGTACGTTCCGAAGTACACTGGACCGTTTCACCAGATTGAAACTCTGGAAGATCATGCCGATGTCACGTCTGATCATACGTAACCGTTTGCCTTGTGCCTTCGTGATGGAGCTTCCGTTAATCAGAATCTCTCCCTCACTAATGTCGTGCAGTCGGTTAATGGAGCGTAAGAGCGTTGATTTACCCGCACCGGACAGGCCCACAACAGCAATGAATTCACCCTGCTCAAATTTCAGATTAATATTATCCAGGCCCTTGGTGCCGTTAGCGTAAGTTTTGGTAACGTTATGAAGCTCAATCATGACAATATCCTTCTTTCATTCATAATGATCAACCATACATGAGTCCTTGCTATAATGGCACAAGCCAGCGCAGCGTAGATCACGCTGAACTGGCCTGTCCATTGCTACGATTAAGCTGTTCCCATCCAAGAAAGCGACTACAAAGTGAACAGATCCCGAACTACTTTTGGATCAGAATTATTCACCTTTCACTTTTTCGCCATACTGACGAACGATCTCAAACTTGCTATCATCGGACTCTACATAACCTTCATGCGTATAGATTTCTTTGATGATCTGGTGACCTTCAGTATCTTTACCGATATCGATGAAGGCTTGTTTGATCTTCGCAGTCCAATCTGCATTCATGTCTGTACGAACGGCAATGGTATCGTTAGGAATAGGCTCAGTGAACGCCAGTACACGTGTATCTTCAAATACAGTCGGATAGTCTTTAGCTACCGTGTTGCGGGCATCTTGGAAAATTGCTGCTGCATCAACGTCACCGTTCAATACAGCGATAACTCCTTGGTCATGACCTTTCAACGTTACAGGTGTTACATCTTTTAATGGATCAATGCCTCTGTCCAACAACAGACCTGCTGGCCATACATAACCTGCGGAAGACGTTACGTTTTGGTAAGCAACTTTTTTACCTTTAAGGTCCTCGATGGATTGAATCGGCGAATCTTTTTTCACAATGAACATGGATTTATATGAATCTGCCAGTTGCTCTGTAGGAGCTCCAGTCTCATCATTTACACCGAAACGTTGTGCTTGCAAAATAACCTGCGCAGCGCCTTTTTCTTTAGCCAGTACATAAGCTGTCGGAGGCAAGAAACCTACGTCTACTTTGTTGGAAGCCATTGCTTCAATAATTGTGTTGTAGTCGGTGGATACGCTGACTTTTACCGGAATGCCCAGTTTGTCACCAAGTAGCTTCTCCAGCGGTTTCGCTTTGGCTTCAAGCGTATCTGCATTCTGGGAAGGAACAAATTGAACCGTCAATTCAGTTGGCACATAACCTTCGACAGGTTTCTCTGTCTCTGCCTTAGACGTACCGGATGCATTCGAACTCGAATTATCTCCGTTAGCCGAACCTGTTGTACTACTACTAGACCCACAAGCACTCAGAAACAGAACCAAAATCAACAATGGTAAAAATAAAGCAGACTTCTTCAAACGAACACCCTCCAAAGAGTTTCTATTTTTCAGTACTTATCTACTATAATTGCCAAACATTTGCGCGATGTGAAACGAAATTTGGAGTTTTGTAAAGTTTCCTGTCAGGCTGTCAGCGCGACTTGTATCTGTTAGAATAGGCTCATTATGGTTGAAGTTATAGGGAGAACATCGGAGATCACAGCGTATATTTCGATTCTTCATGTTAATCTGTCTTCTCCGTTTTATAGTAATTCCATATATCTGAACTTATATATTAGAGGAGATTGTAAAATGACATCCATAACCACCCATACGGCAAGCTTCGACATTCTGTTCACCAGTGATCTGCACGGGGCCATCCGCCCCATTCATTACAACACCAATGCCTACCGCCCAGCTGGGCTTGCCCTGCTGGCTTCCCTGATTCGCAAGGAACGTGAACGTTCACCTGAACTGATG
The DNA here is from genome assembly GCF_984798905.1 of Paenibacillus sp. SRL342. Lineage (NCBI taxonomy): Bacteria > Bacillati > Bacillota > Bacilli > Caryophanales > Paenibacillaceae > Paenibacillus > Paenibacillus sp. SRL342. The sequence continues at coordinate 1,197,220 of NZ_OZ481790.1, read as the reverse complement.
CTCGTGGATAACGGGGATCTGCTGCAAGGATCACCCTTGGCCTCCTATGCAGCTTCACAGGTTTCCAAAAACGAAGTGCATCCATTCATTACAGTACTGAATGAACTCGGCTATGATGCTGCGGTGATGGGAAATCACGAGTTTAACTATGGTCAGCATCTGTTACGCAGGGCCGTTGAAGCTTCCAACTTTTCTTGGTTGTCTGCCAATATTGTAAAAGATGAGCATCCAGACGTACCTGCCTTCGGTCCTCCATATCTAATCAAAACCTTATCTTCAGGCGTCAAAATCGCCTTATTAGGCGCAACTACGCATTACATACCAAACTGGGAGCACCCGAAAAATATTGAGGGTTTACAGTTCCTTGATGCCTTGGAGACCATTCGTACATGGGTTAACTATATCCATGAGCATGAACAACCAGATGTCATGGTTGTCAGTTATCACGGCGGATTTGAGAGTGATCTGGAGACAGGCGAGCCCGCAGAACGGTTAACTGGAGAAAATCAAGGCTATGCCATCTGCCGAGACATCGAAGGGATCGATGTGTTGCTTACCGGACATCAGCATCGTCAGCTTACAGGTAATATTCATGGTGTAACCGTCATTCAGCCGGGATTCAGTGGAAATGGTGCGGGACATGTAACCGTTCAGTTGGAACAATCATCGGGTGGCAAGTGGCAGATTACAGATAAGAAGGCTCGGTTGTTACTTCTGGATGAACATCATAAGGTTGAACCTGATGCAACCGTCATGAAACTGACGGAAGAGCTGGAAACTGAGGCACAAGCATGGCTTGATCAACCCATTGGCGAGGTGGCTGGGGATTTATCCATCACCAATGCTACGGCTCTGCGACTCAAGGCACATCCATTCATTGCTTTTGTACATCAAGTACAGATGGAAGCGACTGGAGCGCAGCTCTCCAATACCGCCATGCTGAGTGAAGAAGCTCGCGGTTTCGGGAGGCACATCACCGTTCGGGACGTGTTATCCAACTTCATCTATCCTAATACTCTAACGGTGCTGGAGCTGAGTGGTCAGGATATCCGGGAGGCACTGGAACAAACGGCGCGTTACTTTGAAGTGAATGCTTCTGGCGAGGTGGCAGTCAATCCGGCTTATATGGAGCCCAAACCCCAACATTATAATTACGATATGTGGGCTGGCATGGAATACGAGCTGGATATCTCCCAACCTGTAGGCAGTCGAGTTGTGAAGTTGGAACATGAAGGCAAGCCAATGGACATGAATGGCATGTACTCTGTGGTGATGAACAGCTACCGCGCTGCTGGCGGCGGGGATTATGCAATGTATCCGGGCAAAAAGGTACTGCACGAAGGTGCCACGGACATGGCCGCACTGGTGGAGGATTATATCCGCAGACATCAACCGTTAACGGTGGGTCAGGCGAATAACTGGAAAGTTATTGGAGGTTAAATGAGAAAGAGCAGGTCCCGTGATCAGGATCTGCTCTTTTATTTTCAACCTATTGCTTACTTGTTCTTATTTGAATTATCCTATCCTATCCTGTCCTGTCCCGTTATCCGATATATTGAAGAATTAACTGATATAAGGCTATGGCAAACCCTAGAATACTTGCTTTCATTTTAGATGGATGATTTCTTTCGCTGCGAATCAAATAAAAGAAAACCAAAATAAATCCTGCGGGGATCCATAGCTCAAAGACACCTTTTGTTGTACTTTGAGAATAAATTGGAGTAATGAACGTACTGATCAAAAAGTAAAAGAAAACCGTAAAACGTCTTGTTTCTAACTGCTTGCTCCACCTTACTAGAATGAAAATAATAATGATTGCGATAATCATAATGTGAACAGGGGGCAGAAGAATAGCAACATTCCCAAATTTGAATTCCATTCCGCATTGCCCTCCTCTCTTCTAATGCATCACATGACTGACTACAGGCATACGTGTAAAAATTCATTCTCATGCTTCAAAACCGCTGGCAACCTTCCAAAAACGGACCTATTCCAATATATCCTTATTTTAACATACAATCACAGTTCCATTTCCCAAATTTATTCAATAAAACATGCAAAAAGAGCAGAAGTGAGGAGCATCGTGCCCTCATCCCTGCTCTTTTTACATACCTTACAAGTTTTTTTCTAATACATGTCACTTATTATCCAAAATGACTACTGAGCCTTTTTACGCAACTGACTGTAATACAGCTCGCTGTAGAAACCGCCTTGTTCCAGCAATGCATCATGCGAGCCTTGCTCCAGTAGTTGCCCATCCTTCAGCACCAGAATCCGGTCGGCCTGACGGATCGTGTTCAGCCTGTGGGCAATGACAAAGCTGGTACGGCCTTGCATCAGGCGTTGTAGCCCTTCCTGGATTTTAATCTCCGTAACAGTATCAATACTGCTCGTCGCTTCGTCCAATACAAGTATGGATGGATCTGCCAAGATTGCCCGGGTAATGGCGAGTAGTTGCTTCTGCCCCTGACTAATGCCGCTCCCGTCGGCCTGGAGCACTTTGTCGTATCCATCCTTCATCCGTACAATGAAGGAATGGGCATTAGCCAGCCGGGAGGCTGCTTCCACCTCTTCATCCGTCGCGTCCAGACGGCCAAATCGAATATTTTCCCGAATCGTACCCTGAAACAAAAATGAATCCTGTAATACAAATGCCATATGTGACCGCAGATTCTCACGCCGAATGGTGGTCATATCGCGTCCATCTACCGTTAATGTGCCACCTGTTGGATCATAGAAACGGGATAACAGCTGAATTAAAGTTGTTTTCCCCGCTCCGGTCGGACCCACAAGGGCAATCATCTCCCCCGGTTTGGCTTCAAAGCTGATCTCATGCAAAATGTTACGCCCTTCATCGTATCCAAAGGATACTTTGTCGAAACGAACGGCTCCCTCTACCTTGTCCAGAGATACCGCTGCCCCTTCATCCTTCGCTTCCTCATCTTCATCCAGCACCTCAAATACGCGCTCAGCCCCCGCAATCGCGGACAATAACGTATTCCACTGGTTCGCCAGATCATTCAGCGGACGGGTGAACTGACGGGCATATTCCACAAAGATAATAATCACCCCGACCGTAACGGAACCCTGAATCGCCAGAATACCACCGATGCCCGCCACAATCGCAAAGCTCAGGTTGTTCAATCCATTCATCAGTTTCGGGATAAAACCAGAGATCGTCTGTGCCCAGAAACCGGAAATCCGGATGCGGGTATTTCGTTCCTCAAAACCGCGAATCACTCGCTCCTCTTGGGAGAATGCCTTAATGATCCGCTGCCCGGATAAAGTCTCTTCGATATAACCGTTAAGTTCACCGAGATTGCGCTGCCGCTCCTTGAAGAGCGGTCCCGTTCTGCGCGTAATCCAACGCATGCCGATGGCCATCAAAGGCACAACGATAAAGGTAAGCAGGGTCAGTAGCGGACTGAGCCAGAGCATAACCCCAAATGTTCCGAGCAGTGTTAGTACACTCGAGAAAATCTGGATCGCCGAGCTATTCAACGTACCGCTGACATTCTCGATATCATTGGTCACCCGGCTCATAATCTCACCCTGCTGGCGTTTACCGAAGAATGGAATCGGCAGCTTGTGCAGATGGGAGAACAGATCATACCGCATGCGGAACACAGTTTCCTGTGCAATTTCGATCATCCATATGTTTTGTAACCAGGATGTAAGAGAGAACAAAACGTACACTGCGGTTAATCCAATCAGAAACCGAGTCCAGCTTGCGCCGGCTTCGCCCGCGATGAAATCATCCACGGCCACCCCTACCATGTAAGGGCCAAGCAAAGCAAGTGCGGAACTGGCAAACACCATCAACAGTACCATGGACAGCTTAACCTTGCGCCGTGCCAGATAGGTCCAGATACGACCAAGCGTACCTGACCAGTTCTTCGCCCGTGCCTTGGGTTTGCGACCACCACCTGATCGTAATGTCTCCGGATCAATCGGCGGTGGCGGCTGACGGAAAGGCTCAATGAATGCTTTGAACATGCTGTGCACCCTCCCCGTATTGTGATTCATGGATCCGACGATACAGCTCTGACGATTCCATCAGGTCTTCATGTTTTCCTTGCCCAATGAGTTGTCCATCATCAAGCAGCAGAATCAGGTCCGCCGAAGTGGTCGAACTGATCTTCTGGGTGATGATAAACGTGGTACACGACAACTCTTCCAGCGCATCCAGCAGTCTGCCTTCTGTAGCCACATCCAGTGCACTTGTGCTATCGTCCAGAATCAGAATCCTTGGTCTACGTACCAGTGCTCGTGCAATGGAAAGTCGCTGCTTCTGTCCACCGGAGAGATTCACTCCCCGTTGACCCAGCAATGTATCATAACCGTTTGGTAAATTCTCAATCGTTTCATGGATCTGCGCGCGCTTTGCGGCTTCCACGATCTCATCCAAGGTAGCATCTTCCTGACCCCAGGCAATATTTTCCCGTATGGAACCGGTAAACAGGACAACCTCCTGAGGCACATAACCAATCGCACCACGCAACATGGACAGATCCAGCTCTGATGCATCGGCACCATCAATCCGTACCTTACCTTGATCCTCTGTGTATAATCGTGGAATGAGCTGTACGAGCGAAGATTTGCCTGAGCCAGTTGCTCCCATAATGGCAATGCGCTCCCCCGCTTTTGCCGTGAATGTGATGTTATCCAGTACTGTAATTTCACTATTCGGATAACTGAAGCCTACACTCCGGAATTCAACCGCTCCCTGTACAGCTCGCTGTTTCTTCGCCGGGTATACAGATTGCGGAAAATGCGAAGATTTCATAGATCCAGCAGATGGTGCAGACGTTGATAACGACTTCGTCTGTTCAGTCTCCGACGTGTCCTCCGTATTAAACACTTCATTCAGTCGTTGCGCCGAAGCGCTTGCTCTGGAGAAGGTTACCAGAATCCATGACAACGCAGACATGGCACCAATTGTGCGAAGCAGGTAGTTAATGACGGCGACCACTTCACCCACAGTTGCATTACCGGAGGCAATGTCGACTCGTCCAAACCAAAGCACGGCGATGATACAAACGTTCATCATTAGCAGCATGAACGGCATCGTGGTCTCCGTCAGGCGCAGCGCGGAGATTGTGCCTTTCATCAGCTTGCCGCTGAATCCGGCAAAGCGTTCGATCTCATGGCCCATCCGTACGAAAACACGGATCAGCCGAATGCCTGTCAGATTCTCCTGGATGACTCCATTGACGGCATCCAGTCTGCGCTGCACATTGCGGAACAGCAGCGCTGCCTTTTTGATCATCCACACCACAACAATGAGCAGTACAGGCACCATGACAACTAGCAGCAGACCCAACCTCGGGTTCACGATCACTGCCATAATCATGCTACCAATCACCACAAGGGGCACACGCGTCATGAAGCGCAGACTCATGAAGACAGTGTCTTGAACCTGGGTCACGTCCCCCGTTAATCGAGTAATCAGGGACGACGTCGCGAACCGGTTAAAGACGGCATAAGAGAACGTTTGCACTTTCTCATACAGCTTCTCCCGCAGATCGTATCCGAACCCCAGACTTGCATGGGATGCAAAGAACGAACTCGCAATTCCGGCAGCAAAAGCCACAACCGCACTACCAACCAGCACGCCACCCCATAACCAGACGACAGATAAGTCTCCCTGCTGAATCCCGTTATCGATGATCTTGGAGATCAGATAAGGCTGAGCCAGCTCCACCGCAAGCTCAATTAACATCATGACCAGGGCTGCAATCGCGGCAACTCGGTACTTCTTCAAGTAGTACAACAGCTTGATCATAAGCATTCCTCCGGCTTGAAGCACCCTAAACCGATAATACGTTCCAGCTCAGAGCCTCCATTAGACATGTTGTTTTCTCCACAGCGTCCAATATGTAATCATTTCTATGTACACATATGGTTATTATAGCGTATTTTACAATGCCGCTTCTATTCTTATTACCCTACTTTTCCCATTACAATAAACTTCTCTTCATTTTGGCATTAAAAAAAGGAAGGTCTCCCTTCCCCGCACTAGTTAAAACTTAAAGTTTGCCCGCTCTACTAGGCATATCTCAAATCGAAAAGAAATGCATGCCTGCAAATCAGGAGTATCTGCCTAACTTGGCAGAATATAGTTATCTGCTTACATACTAAGCGGGATGTTCATTACCATCTTCTACGTCCACGGTCACCCCTATTATGATCATTCAACTCACCAAGACGATCGTATGTCTCTTTATATATGCGAATCACGGCCTGAACTTTGATAAAATCAGCATCTTCCGGTCCAAGTCCCTCCATAAACATTCTCTGAATAATCTGTTGGAAGAACTGCACCCTGGCCTCAATCTGTTTTTGCTCAAGCTGTAATATGTCTTCGAAACTATGGTTCCCTATGTAATCCATCAACTCATCATCATGACTGGAATAATCCGCGTTTCTTCGATCTGCAACCCATTCATCCGGCTCATTGGACTGGAGGTTAACACTGGTGCGTAATTGGGATAAGATGATTTTCTCTTTAGCCAACATGACATGAAAATCTTTGTTACGGAGCAGCTCCGATACAATCAGACTGCACATTTCACGGTTTTGGATCAGTATGCCGTCAAAAGGATGCAGCGTCCAATTTCCGTTCGCATAATACAGGTTAAAGTTAAAGAACTCACTGCCATATTTGTATTGAATATTAATCTTGATCTCATCAATAATCTCAAATGAAAAGTCCAGCATGTTCAGCAAGCTCCTTTGCACAACCCCAGATTTTACCTTCATTCTATCAAATAAATGAAACAAAGAGACGCACTCAGCGTCCCTCGTAGAAAATAAAACCATGTAGCACTCTCGATACGATATGCAGCGAGTCTTACCCTAATCCAGGAAAGACCCTAATGCACTGGAATCCGGTTTGTTTTTCTCCGGAATGGCAGCAGCCTTCGGCCCTTCCAGACCCAGTCGATCGCTCATTTTGGCGTTAAGTGTTGTCATCTTGTTGGTATAGTCATTACAGCTCTCGATAATCCGGCGATTGGACTGCTCGGACAGATCCAGCGCAGACATCAGATCACCCATCGCCTGATTGACTGCTTCAAGGGACATCGCCGGTTTGGACAACAGTTCATTCGTTTTCTCTGTTGTTGTCTTCAACAATCTGGCGTTCTCCTTGAATTGATCTTCAATCGTCTTATTCGTAGCTTCCACAGCAGAAATGACCTTCTCCTGATCATTGAGTGCCATGGCAATCATGGCCGAAACGGTGATCAGATTCGCTGTTTTATCAATGGCGTTGTTCACTGAATCAATCAGCTTGTCATTGTTATCATTAATGATGTCGGTAGCTGCGATCGCCTGATTGTACAGCATGATCATCTCTGTCATGGATTGGGTACGTGTTACCACTTTGCGCAACCCACGCTCCAGATGTGCTTTACGATTCTCGTTCTCAGGCTTGGCGATCTCGGTTTCGAACAATGCTTTCAATTGATTACCGAAGGAAATTTTGGTCTGCAGATTGTAGATCTCCTGAATGGAAGAACGTTTCAATTGACGCATGTTCACTATGCTTTCTTCCAGGTTGTCCTTGCCGTCCCGCAACCCGTTAATGATGGCATCAATGTTCGTGCGAACGGATTGATAACGGTATACGTAGTTTTTCAGCGGGCTTTTACGTAACAACTTCCCGACAAAACTCACATTTTTGCTTTGCTGCAAACTCTCACATTCATCACGGAGTTTCAGGATCATGTTGGATACCTCTGCCCGGTTCCCGGACATCAGTTCATTGACTGGACGATCAAGCAGCTTGAGAGTCTGTCCTGCTCTCTCTTGTGTTTTCACGCCCAACTTGCCGATATCATCCATTAAGGTATCCAGGTGAGCCGGATCACTTTGGGACACTTTCTGAATAAGCTGTGTTGCTTCCTGGTTAATCCGTTGCTCATCTTCCTGCTTCAACTGAGCCCATTCCGTTGCCATGCCAATCCCTCCTATAATTCAGAACTGTTATACCGTTGATGTATTAGTTCCGCTTTGTTCTGGAGCTCCATTAAGTCTTTATGTTCAATCGTTGATACAATATCCGATATCTTGGAATCTACGTCTCGAAGACCATTCAGCAGCATACGCCGATTATTGCGTTTCGCTTCTCCACTTAAACGCAGAAATGGATTAATAAAACCGTTCAGGTCTTTCAAAATCAGTCTGCGCACCGTATGGTTTATATCCCCGTTGTTCAGTTCCTGAAGGGAAGGAATCACACGCTGCAGACGGGCAAACAACGCCAGTGATTTCTCCACGATCTCATTATCCAGCTCGTTCTTCTGACCTTCGGAGATGATCATGTCCTCCAGAACTTCCAGGTACTCAATCACCGGATCAAATACAGGATCTGGTTCGGTCCGGGAAGGCTTCGCTTGTTCTGATCCCGCATGTTGTGCGGGAGTGGAGCTCGAATGGGGCTGTGCCTGAGAAGCTTCTCTTGCCCCTGTTGGCACTGCGCTTGGCGCTTGTCCACCATTTAAGCGGGATTGTTCATTGCCGATATCTGTAATGGGTACAGGGGCTGATGACGAACCCTCGACCTGTGTGCGTGGCGTGGAACGTGAAGGAATCAATCCCCCGACCACAGTTGCCAGTGCCGGAATCGCCCACGTGATAACATCCGGTAGAAAGGGACTCGAGATCGCCGCGAGACCATAACCGACCAATGCGCCTATACCTATCTTCGTTTTCCGTAACATTACTTGTCCTCCTGCCTGTAACAACACATAAAGTGCATATTCAAAAAGTCTGGTTTTCAGTACCGAGAAGATGGAATGAAGATAGAAATGGAGTAGCGGAGCGTAGGAAAACTACGTGAGCAACGGACATTTCGGCTGAATTTCATATTCGATGCTGATGATGCCGTAAGGCATTATTCGTAATCAAAAGTGGACTTTTTGAATACCTCTTATCCGTATTGTAAGAAAACCATCCAGAAGGTGTCAATGTTGAGGGAAATTCTCAGCTAGACGTGGTGTACTCCGCTTACCTTCTGAACGTCGATTATAAATGGCTGTTCGATATGACTTCCCAGAAGGCCAAACTTCGGATGAAGTGGTCCAATATCATGGCCAAGTGCAGATTTGACTGCCAGATAAGGGAAATTCACGCCGGACAGACAAGACATGTGCAACCCACCCGACATACGCGGATTAATCTCCAGCAGCTTCGGTGTATCCTTGCGATATTTCATCTGTATATTAAAATTATATGGAATCCGATATGCCTCTGTCACATTACGGGCAATTGCCAGTAATTCCTCGTTTTCTTCAAGCAAGCGTAAACGTCCTCTTTCTTTTTTACGCGGGATGGCCGTTATAAGTTTCCCATTGCGATCCGAAAGACAATCAATGCTGTATTCATATCCTTCCAGTACCTCCATCACCATGACATTGGGAAAGGACGGAGCAGAAGAGAATGCCCGCAGGGCATCTTCATATGAAATCGAGTTCAGCGCATATCCGAACAACTCCTGCAACGGATCACGTTCATTGTTAATCACTCGGAATCCCATACCACCCTCACCATTACATGGTTTGAAGCATACATCGTGTCCACGTGCACGCAGCGCCTCATAGGCTTGCTGGAATTGTGCAGCATTACTGACCGTGAAATAATCCGGAATCTCCATAATGCCTTTCTCACGCACTGATTCATAGAAACGGTCCTTCTCCATCAATTGTTCCAGCAATTCCGTGTCCGAGCATACGATAACCCGTGTGCCGATCTCTTCGAACAGGGAGATATGTCTGCTGATGTCCAGCATGTTCCAGCGTGGAATAAACACATCAATCTGATGACGACGGCAAAAGTCGAGGCAAAAATCAACATACTCCCTGCCCGTTAGACGCGGTTCAACTTCTGCAACATCACAGCCCTGTAATGCCATGTGTCCCGGATCAGGATGAGTACCGTAGATCTCAAATTCCATGCCGTCCTCATTGTCCCGAATCGCATTCATATAATGGTACGTTACAGAGAACCAACGGTTGAAGTATATCTTCATTTTTTTCATTTATACGGTCTCCCTTATCTCGGCATGGTCTATCTGGGTCTGTTGATCGTTATGAATACGGTGAACGTAATCGAGAATCTCATCTGCTGCAAAAGCACCGAATTGTTCCGTAAATTGATATGGCACCAGCTCAGGTGCACGCTGTCTCTCCACATGTAACTCTCCGTGTAACGGAGCAATGGCATGCTGCGCAAAGTCCAGCAAACAACGATCCAGCAAGGAATCGCCCGAAGCAATCACAGGCACATCGCCAATGCGTTGCCTAATGTGCTCCACTGCAGCTCTTTTGTTCACGGCTGAAGGCACCAGATAGAGCTTCCGACCCTGGATTGAACTCTCCCATCCCAGCGTCTCTAACACCCGAATCTTTTCCGCAATACGCTCCATCGGAAGCTTGTCACGTTCGATCAGTAATGCAAAGAACAGCTCATCACACAATCGCTGATTAATCACCCACTCCGGGCTCAGTACATCGTCAAATAAATCCAGGATCTCTTCAGGAGCAGCTGCCTGCTGACGAAGCAAAGAACGAATATGCAAGTTCCATTCATCGTCTACCTGACCGTCAACAATAATGTTGCCACCATTACTCGTCACCGCATATTTCGGAATACATTCGCTCTGAAAAATATGAATGCGCCGGTACTGCTCCACGGTACGTGTCGTCACAGGCATAAATACAATGTCTTGTGGCAAAGACTGCAACCGCTCCAGTGCATATGCTGACATAAAAGCGGACAACTTGCCGTTAATCCACTCTGCGGGAACAAGTCCCGGTGTATCTTCGGGAATGCGGAGCGCACGACGGGAGTACACCAGCGTCTGGTCCAGATCACTTGCGTAGATCATCATTCTCCTCCACCTCCCAGGGATTGAATAATGCCGCAACAGGAATAGGTTAGTCCCGGATATACCTCAACCGGCACATTTCTGTCTCTGGCGAGCATCATGATATGTTGCAAATCCGGATTATCCAGACGGTCCACAAGAATCTTCCAGGGGACCCGTCGCAATAACACTCGGGTTGTTTCTCCGATTCCAGGTTTGATCAGATTAATGTTCGCAATGCCAAAAGATTGCTGGATGGACTCAATATCCTGCCATCCTTTCCAGGTAATTTCCGAAGTACCAGTAGCATTGTCCTCCGAGCGAATTTCCGCTTGGTTCATCACCTGTCGAAAATGCCGAGCAATGGTATCCACATATTGGTTCGACACATCCGCAGAGGACCATTCACGATACCATTTGGCTCCGTGAAAATCTGCCGGCCCAATCAGATCATCCCGAAGTACTGTACGGCTCACGAGTCCCGAGACGGTGGAATTCAGACAAGCACTAGGAATAAGATAATCTTCCCTTGTCCCAAAAGTTCCTGAACATTGCCCCGGATCAGCCAACACAGCAAGATCATCATCAAGACTTACGCCATAAGTCCGTTCCATTTGGTCACAGGACTCTTTCAGCACTTTGCGAATAGCCCCTTTGCCTGTCCAACCATCTACAAACTGAATGGCTGTTTCCAGACCATGCTGCTGTAAAATATATAAAATTGCGTTCTCGTCCATACCCTTGCCACGAATAATCGAAATGCTATAATGCGGAATCGTCACCTTGTATTTCAATTCAATATAACGCTTGATCAGGATGCCAACAGGGGTTCCCGCTCGAGCCAATGATACCAGTACAAGATTCAGGCCCCTGCGCTCTACGATCTTCTCAGCCACGATGGCGGTATGAAGTGCAATTCTTGCAGCGGATTGTTCCAACGTCTGATGGAACAGCTCGATGTATTCTGCTGTGGGCTGATATTCCACGGGCAGCATCTCCGAATAATGAACCCCGGATTGGATCGCCTGCTCCCGTTCACCCGTTCCCTTTTCCAGATCCACATGGCTGATATCCTTCAATAGGAAAACAACGTCGGATGCAGCATAACTGCCCATCGGCTCGGGAGACGGAATCTCACGTTGTCTGATAAGCTCCAGTGTAGTTAAGTTCATTGCCCGTTGTCCCCTGTCTTCTCTGGCAAACCGCAATATACAATATGAATGTGTCCGCATCCCAACTGTTCCAGTACCTTCACCATTGGTTCCATTCGTTCTTCGGACATCTGTCTCTCCAGCAAAACAAAAATCTCGTCATATTGTCCCGGAGCGATGTTGTAGATAAAGTTACGAACGGATGCGTCTTCCGGTGAGGCATACCCGGCACCACTAACAACAGCATATCTTGAAGCCTGATGTGTATGGATTGGACTGCGGGTAGTGGATTGATACAACACACCTTCTCCCATCTCGGCAGCAATACGCATTGGAATGTACATGAACTCCCCTGTTCCCATCACCAAAGTCCGTTCTCCCTTACGCTGCGACCGAAGTCTTTCTGCAATTCGGCTAATCTCCTGGCGCAATATGCCATTATGCCGGGATTGTATACCAAACCTGCCCGTATGCTGGACATAGCTCGCTGTGCTACGTTTACCTTCACCATCCTCCGAAGTGGCATGAAGCTGATCGAAGGCATCTGCAACGGTAGATGTCTGAAGCGTCACGGCAGGATGAGACAGCTGCTCATCTTGGGGTGTTGCTTCCAACTGTGGAGTACCCACCACTTCAATGCGGCCCTTCAACAGGCTTAACGGTGTAATGGTAATGCCCAGTTCAACTTCCAGCTCGGCAAATCGATTCTCGTCCGCTTCCGTACGCCAGTCTAGCAGCGAAGCAATCACATATTGCTTCCGGGGATATCTGGCCTGAATATCCCGAATGATATTCAACGTCGTTTTGCCCGTCGTAATCTCGTCGTCCACCAGAACAATCGGGCCCTCTCCTGCAAAGGCTTCATGATCCAGCGCATAACAACGATGAGCCATCGCGTGGGAATGTTCTTCTTCAAATTGAATATCTGGATGCATCGCTGGAACATATTCACGAGTGGTGTGAATGTAGGAAGCATGATCAGCAAACATCTCGTACATGCTGTGACCCAACGCTGTCGCTGTCTCGGCAAAACCAACAAAACGAATCGTTTCCGGCAAACTCAAGCTTTCTTGCAACAGCATGTTGTACACTTGCCGGGCTTGCTGGGGATCAATCAGTCCCTCGACCATTTCCCGTTTCCACTCGGTGATCTGATCTTTGGTCTCTTCCGTCTCCTCAGTCAGGTGCTCATATAACAGAACAGCCAATGCTGCGCCGCTCAGAAGCGAGGTATACGGGTTAACCGGGATGTGCTTGCCCAGCAGTCTGCTTACAAACAGAAATGAACGTTTCTTATTGATTCGTGCAGCCATGGAAAATAGAGATTCAAGTGGAAGTTGCAGCGGGTTATGTGTAACCTCAACGTTCAGACTGAATTGATCAAGAATTGGGAACGTAGTTGTGTTGTTGCTCATGTTTGGGCAAGAGCCCGACAAAATGCTGCTGTTCATGTAACACCCCATATATTTGTGATCGGATTAGAATTCGATTCGCCCAGCTCAAGTGTGGTTTAATCTCATTCATTTTGTTATAGTAATTACTTTTGAACACACCCAGGCTACCGTCATTACGGGCGATGATGTCTTGGGCATCAGAATATTCTTCATGTGTAACAACGTACATCGCTTGTACGGGCTTAATATGAGAAGGATGAATGATCGTTTTGCCAACAATTCCATTTTCCTTGTCCATCATGACTTCACGCATCAATCCATCCATTGTGTTCGTAATATATTTCATTCTCAGATGCAGCCCTGATTTGCCCAGGGTTTCTTCGAATGGAGTCTGTCGTAATTGAGGTTTGAACACGCGCTCCCGCTGACTGAAATATTCCCAGACAGGACCTGAGATCACATACGGCTTGTCCATTCGTCCAAACAGATTGATAATATCCGAGATGCAGTCACGGATCGTGGCGATATCGTATATGGTCAATTCAGGACTTCGGCGTAGTCCAAACAGGCTTGAGAAATCGGTCGCACCAATGCGTACATTGAGCACATATTCAACATGTTCATCGAGGATGTTTCGAAGGCCCAGTAAGGTCTCCCAACGTGTCTCCCGATATATAATTGAAGCCGTTTCCAATATGGGCATTCCATAGAGAACGGGATAATGATCCGGTTTCCGTTGATTATACTTGCGGATCTGGTCAAAATAGGCTCTTCCATTGCCCACACAAAACTTGGGCAATGCCACGCCTGTCAGCATGGACACCAATTCTCCCAACGTATCAATGAGACGTTCCAACTGTTGTGGTGAACGTACACGAGCAAACAGAAGAGGCATTTGATCCTGACTCAGCATGCCTGTCTCCATATAAGTCATCAGTTGAGTTAGATGCTGTACCAGACACTGCTCGGCAAACTCTACTTGGTCGTCACCCACAGCGTCCTCCAGATCAATAATAATAGTCGTCAGACCTTCATGTTTACCATTCATAATGTCGTCCGCGATATGTGTGCGCGTCGCGGGCATATATAAAGCAGCCCCAACAGCATATGCCAGTAGATCTTTGGAAGTCCGGTGATTGAACGAGACGGGTGAAGAGAAAAATAAAGTATCTTCTTCTTCCAGACTCAAAAAGTTAAAATATTTCAGGGTTGTCTCCTCCTCGCACCTTTGGCAATAGCCAATCTGCAATAGTTGATTCCAGCTGTCGGGGCATAAAAACCAATCCCTCCTAGTCTGGAGGGATTGAATGAATACATACGAATGATTACTTTCTTCCCGCAACCCACTGCATTCCCCAATCATGAGCCTCGTCCAACGCCTGATGCCCATTATAGAACTGCACAATTCGTTCAATACTGAATGTCTCATTGTTCACATTGCGTAACATCGCGATGCCACACATGCCAAGCGGGCTCCCGTATTCATTCATTCGGACAATGATATCCGGGCCGTCCTTCTGCTGGATGGTTACCACACCGTCTACTTGAGACCAGTTGGCCACACCACCATAAATATAGGTAAATACCAAGATGCGCTCAATTTCCGAGATACGTGCACCATTAATCCGCAGATTCTCTCCCGTCTTAACAGATCCCGTCCGGTCATCCCCATCCAGTGCAATATAAGGGAAACGGTTCAATGAACCAAACGTCTGTCCCAAGGCCTGAATCACATCTCGTGTACCATCCTTCATCTCGAACAGGCAGCCCAAGTCCAGATCCACACTCTTGCTGCGACCAAATAACCCTTTGCTGCCCTGTTGATTCCAGTTCAGGTTAATCAGGATTTCACCAAGTCCCCCCGCATTTTTCTTGAGGTTAATGGTGTCGCCCTTCTTCTTCAATTCAATTTTGCTGAAATTGATTGAATTCACAGGAGCAGGCGTCAGTTCTGGTGCGGGTGCCGGGGGTGGTGGAGTCGGTACAGCTGTCGGGGGGACGGTTGATGTGGTTGGCGCAGCGTCTGATCCACCATCCACATCCACACCAAAGTTAGCGCAGAGTGCATTCAAACCACCTGCAAAACCCGATCCTATCGCATTGAACTTCCATTCTCCGTTATGACGATACAATTCACCGATGACAATCGCGGTCTCCACTGTAAAACCGCTTCCCAGATCATATCTCATCACTTCCTGACCTGTAGCTGCATTGGCAAACCGTAGAAAACCATGCTGAACCTGTCCAAAATGATGGCGTCGTGCTTCACCGTCATGAATCGTCAGGCTGAAGGCGATTTTCTCAATTCTGGCAGGGATTTTGCCAAGATCAATGGCGAATTGTTTCTTCTCGCCACCAACCTGTCCACCATCCATATACGTGATGAACGAGGTAGAGGGCTGATTATAAAAGATAAAATCTTCATCTCCAGCCACTTTATTGTCTGAACCCAGAAGGAATGCTGATGTGTCCAGCTCCACACCCGAGGCTGCCTCCCAACCAATGCCTACCGTTAGACGGGACAAGCCCGGATTGGTTTTGGTCAGATCACTCTTCTGGCCTTTCACGACAGAAATCGCCATAGCAGACTCACCTTTCTATGCCAAGTTATTGTGCATCCAGTCCGTAATTTTTGCATAAAGCAGATAGTCCACCGGTGAAGCCACTGCCTACCGCCTGGAATTTCCAGTCCGCACCTGCACGGTAAAACTCGCAGAACACCACAGCTGTTTCTGTGGAATAGTCCTCTCCGAGGTCGAAACGAAGCACTTCCCGATCACTTGCAGCATCTACAACACGAACAAAAGCGTTGGAGACTTGTCCAAAATTCTGCCCTCGTCCATCTCCATCATAGATGGTTACCGTAATACCGATCCGGTGAATGTGCGCAGGGATTTTGCTGAAGTCAACGACAACTTGCTCATCATCGCCGTCTCCCTCACCCGTACGATTGTCACCGGTATGTGTCACTGAACCCTCACCGCCGCTTGGATTGTTGTAAAAAACAAAGTCATCCGTACCTTTGGCTTTTCCATCTTCGTACAACAAAAAAGCCGAAGCGTCCAGGTCAAAATCGACTCCACCACTATATTTGTTTGTATCCCAACCTAAACCAACTACCACACGGGTAAGGCCCGGATTCGTCTTAGTCAGGTCAATACGTTGTCCTTTGGCAAGACTGATCGTCATTTGTTTTTCCACCTTTCCAAGTTATGTGATTAAATGAAAAGGAGAACCGTCCAGGAGACGGTTCTTCCCATCCTGTAAGTCGCTCTGTACGTCCTATTGCAAACCGTAATCGCGTGTTAATCCAACCAATCCATCCTGGTAACCACTACCGATGGCACTGAACTTCCACTCGCCGTTATGACGATACAATTCACCAACAACTACACCCGTTTCAATGGAGAAGTCTTCTCCCAGGTCGAAACGAATCAGTTCTTCGTTGTTTGCTTCGTTAACAATTCGCACATAAGCACGGGAGACTTGTCCGAAGTTCTGGCTACGGTCCGTAGCTTCGTAGATCGTAATGGAGAATGCAATTTTCTCTACATTTGCGGGTACGTTAGGCAGGTCGATATTGATCTGCTCATCATCACCATCGCCATCTCCTGTACGGTTGTCACCGGTGTGAACAACAGAACCATTTTCATTTTGTGGATTGTTGAAGAAAATGAAGTTTTTCTCGCCTTCTACTTTACCGTTTGCATTGGCACAGAATACCGATACGTCCAGGTCAAAGTCTTTTCCGCCATCATACTTGTTGGTATCCCAGCCCAAGCCTACTGTGATTTTTGTCAAACCTGGGTTCGTTTTAGTCAGATCGATTTTTTGACCTTTAGAGAGATTAATTGCCATCGTATGATCATCCTCGCTTATTTATAATTTATTGTAGTTATCGTTACATATGAATATCAGGATAATTGTCGAATTAGATTAAATCTTGTACTTAGGAGTACTTGCGAGCGAGTTCGTTGATATGTACCGCATGGGAACCCTCTCCAATTGCCGAGAATTTCCATTCGCCTCCATGACGATACAATTCACCACAGATCAACGCTGTTGAACCTGTGTAGTTATCGGATAGATTGAACTTCACGAGCTCACTGGAATTTTTACCATCCAGAATACGAATATAAGCCTTCTCAATCATGCCAAAATCTTGCTTGCGATTGACACAATCGTAGATATTAACAACGATTAATACTTTATGAACATCAGCAGGAATACAGGACAGATCCATTTTGATCTGTTCGTCGTCACCGTCTCCCTGTCCTGTTAGATTGTCACCTGAATGGATAACCGAACGACATGCACTTTGCTTGTTGTGGAAGCAAACCAGGTTGGAGTCCTTAACCAACTTGCCTTCCTCATTCAACATGATCGCCGATGCATCACAATCGACATCCGCTTGTTTTTTTCTTCCGAAAAAACCTTTGGCAGTTACCGGGTCCCAACCGAGACCAGCAATCACCTCAGTAAGTCCTGCATTGCCTTTGGTTAAATCAATCTTCTGTCCTTTGACCAAATTAATGCTTGCCACTGATTTTCACCTCCCTTCATATGTAAAATAGCTACTTAGAGATTGAATTCACTCGGGTTCAGTCCAAGTACGATGCATATCTCGGCAACGACTCTTTTCTCCTGATCATCAAAGTTGCCGTCAGCTGAACCAATCGCACTGCATACACCCACAATAACGCGCCCTACATCCGGCTTGGCTTTGAATTTCCCAATGGCTTTCAGCGCTTCCTGCTTCCCGATCTCTGGAGAGAACTCAAAGTTCGCGACATAATGATTGAATCGTGTAATCACTTCAGCCATATCAAATACTTTCAATTCCTGACTCAGGTTGATATAACCGGCCATCTTGTTCTTTTCCGCTTCGTCAATGGAACCATCTGCAAAAGCAACCAGTGCACACCCTGCAACCACGGCATCCATAAAATCTTTATTTTTAAACTTTTTGACTTGCTCTTCAAGTCCTTGTTTTGTTGAATTTAACCAGCCTTTAAATGAACTCATACTCAACCTCCAATAGTTTCAACCTGGTGTTCCATACATTCTTTTCAAGATTTTTCAGTAACTTTCATGTCTACATCATGTTGAATATAAGTTAAATTATTCCTTAACTATACTCTGAAATACGGCAATATTCTACATTTAAAAACAATTAATACCTTATGATACGCATCGTTCTGGATATAGTTTCATGCGAAATGCGAGAACTTTCTATTCACTTCATTTTTCAGTCAAATATTCCCCTATTTGAAGCCCAAACCTAAAAAGGCTCTGATCAGGGGATCAGAGCGCTTATTTCTACCAATACCAAAATTATAAATCGTATGAATGATTTGAATCCTTGAATTCACTCTGCTTTTTCAAAATCAGCTTGTTGCTGTTCATAGATTTCATAGAAATCGTCCCAGACCAATACATTATCCTTTTCCTTGCCCCACCAGTCTTTGTACCATGCTTCAATCTCCGGGCCACCGCCTTGTTCCCACTTCTGCTGTGCTTCCGTTGCAGCCTGTTCGATCGTATATTTGCTTCCCCCAATGATGGAACGGGTAAAAATATCGTTGATCGCTGTTGTCACATTGGTCAACTTGACCTGAAGCTCCTTGGGTAGCTGCGGCATATGTTCTGAATGGGTAACGCCCTCTCCCACCGGAAGATCCGTCATGTATACCTCACGCGCTTCCTTGAATAGTCGAAGTCCTTCCTTCTGCGACGGGATCTCTTCGCTGAACAGCATTTCTGTGTACCCGCATTTGCCTTCCTCCAGACGGCTGTACAACATGGCGTAATCGCCTGCCCAGCTGATCTCCTGCTTGTATTTCTCTTGATCAGAGATGCGCGGACAGCCTTGATCGTTTAACGTATAATGCGTGTTTTCAAATCCATTTTTGAAGGTTCGGCCCGACTCTGTTTTGGTCAGAAAATCGATATATTGCATAACTGCTTCCGGATTTTTGGCTCGCGCATTCACAGCTGCAGTCATCTGAACGGGGTTATTCCACACCATCGTGTGCTGTCCTACGGACGTGGTTGGCAGAGCGATGACCTTTAATCTGGCCTCAGGAACATTCTGCATCAGTGTATCCAGTTCCTTCGCTGCAAACCCGGTATAATCCGAAGTCATGGCCGCGTACATACCGATTTTGCCGTTCAGGAAATCCTGCTTCGCCTTGGCCCCGTCCTTGTCGGTCAATAAGTCCTTATCGACCACACCTGCTTCATATAATGCACGTTTGAATGCCGTGGCTTCTTTCATGTTGTTGGGACCAACCACCATCTCCCCGTCCTCCACATTCACCCAGTTAGCGTTGTACATATAGCGGAATAGACCCGCTGTATCGCCGAACTGAAATCCACCGATGCCGTATGTATCCTTAGCTCCGTTTCCATCGGGATCATTCTCCGTGAAGGCCTTGGCTACCGCCAGCATCTCTTCTTCATTGGTCGGTACCTCCAGATTCAACTTTTCCAGCCAGTCTTCCCGAATGAAGAAGCTCGTTAGTGGAAACACCTCGTTCATACGTCCCACTTCATAGAGCTTACCATCGCTTTTGATACCGGCCTTCTTGAGCTGGGGATATTTCTCCATCAAGGCTTTGTATTCCACACTTGAGTTCTCGATCAACTCATCCAGCGGCATCAGCTGTTTCTGATTAAACAGTGTGTTACGGATGGGCGTACCGAATTCAAAAATAATATCCGGTGCACTGCCAGAAGCGAATAATACATTAAGTTTGGACTGGGACTCCCAGCGGGGAACTGCTGTATATTTTACATTTGCCGGGCCATGCTCGTTAATCCACTTGGACCACATATTATCTTCGATCGTACCCATGCCGCTTGGGACCGCGCCCCGATCATAGATCGTTGACGTAATGTTCCCCCTGTTGCCTTCGCCTTCCGCCTGTTCGCTACCGTTACCTCCTGTACATCCCGCCAGCAAACCACCGATCAAGCCCAGAACGAGACCCGACTTCATCCATGCCTTCATCGTTAACGCCATAGATAAGACCCTCTTTCTTTCCTGTAATATGAACCCATGCGGGTTAACCCACAGCCTGCTTTAACCTTTAATTGATCCGAGCATGACCCCTTTAACGAAGTACTTCTGCAAGAACGGATACACTGCCAAAATGGGTATGACCATCACAATGACAGCTGCTGCCCGGATGCCTTCCGGGGTCAGATTCGATATCATCGTTGGATCGGTAAAATCCTGTACATTCAGATTGGACATAATCATATTTTGGACGAGCACGGTCATGTTGTATTTGGACGTATCATTGATATAAATCATCACACTCATGAACGAATTCCAGTAACCCACGCCGTAAAAGAGAGCAATAGTCGCCAGCAAAGGTTTGGATAATGGCAATACGATTCGGAACAAAAGCCCCAGTTCACCACAACCATCGATGCGCGCAGCCTCGTCCACTTCCCCCGGCAGATTTTCAAAATAAGATCGCATAATCAGCATGTTGTAAGTGCTCACCAGGCCCGGTAGCCAAAGCGCGCCGTAACTGTTCACAAGACCGAGATTTTGCACGACCAAATACGTCGGGATGAGTCCACCGTTAAAAATCATCGTGAACACCATCGCCATCGTAAAGAAGCGCCGGTGATAAAAATGTCTACGTGACAGCGGATATGCCGCCATAATCGTCACCGCCATGCTGAGCCCTGTACCGATCAATGTGATCTCCACACTGTTCCAGAATGCATTCAGAATCGGCGTTCCCGTAATTAGGCTGTGATAGGAGAACCAAGTGAAATCGACGGGCCATAACCCCACTTGACCTGAAACAACCGCTCTCGCATCACTAAATGACAAGGCAACAATGTTCAGTAAGGGCAGGATACAGCTAACGGCAACCAATGACAACAATACATAATTGATTAGATAAAAGACTTTTTCTCCTTTGGTTTTTCTCATGCTGTTCTCCCTCCTACCACAAACCTTCGTTAAATCGACGTGCGATATAATTTGCACTAAAAATGAGGATAAATGCAACCAGTGATTCGAACAATCCCATCGCTGTTGTCAGGCTGAACTGTGCTCCCTGAAGACCGGTGCGGTAGATATAGGTACTGATTACATCCGCTATCTCATTGACATTGGAATTCTGAAGCATATACACCTGGTCGAATCCGACCTCCATCACCCGCCCCATCGATAGAATCAGCAGAAGAATAATGGTGGAGCGTATACCCGGAAGGGTGACATGCCAGATCTGACGCATTTTGCTGGCCCCATCCATCTGTGCAGCCTCGTATTGGCTCGGATCAATGGTCGTTAGTGCCGCGAGAAAAATGATGGCATTGAAGCCCATGTCCTTCCAGATCCCTGAGCCGACAAATACCGCAACCCACGAACCCTTGTTATACATGAACGGATAAGGTGCTCCCGTCCAGGCCTCGACCCAGCGGTTTACGATCCCATTTTCCAAAGAGAAAACCGTCATAATCATCATCGCAATGATGACCCAGGAAAAGAAGTGTGGCATATAGACCACCGTCTGCACCGTTCGCTTAAAGGCCATGTTTCGCACTTCATTCAGCATAATGGCCAGAATAATCGGAATGGGAAACCCGATAATGATGCTTAACAGACTGAGGAACAAGGTGTTGCGAATAATCTCCACCGTGCGCGGATCACTGAACAGCGTCTGAAAATGCTGAAAGCCCACCCATGGACTGTTCCACAGCCCATCATAGAAGTTGTAGTCCTTGAAGGCCATGACCAGCCCTCCGATGGGTGCATAACGAAAGGTAATGTAGAACATAATCACCGGAACAAACATCAAGATTAACGGTATATTCATCTTGAATCGTCGAAGCCGCTGCTGCCGAATCCGATGCTTCATTTCACTGTCCGGCGGTTGCAATCCAGACGGCGGACCTGCGGTCAGTTCGCCCTTCACATCCATCACTCCTCTCTGCTGTTGATATACTATAGTTGTATTTTAGATAAAAATGTAAGCGTAAACATTTGTTATTTAACGATTCTTTTCTAATTTTCTACGCAAAAATAACCCCACATGGTGGGGTTGTCCTTGGAAACGAACAGATATTAAAAGGTGGCTTCTCTTTAATTGTGACCCTGCAGCAGTTCAAGGGGGATTGCTATCGGGCACTTCACTTGGCTACTTGCTTGCGATATTCGCGGGGCGATACCCCCGTCATCTGTTTGAATACGGTTGTAAAATAACTGGAGTTATCGAACCCGGTCAGTTCCGCTATATCTGCCATGCTCTGCCGAGTGCTGTGCAGCAGCAGCTTCGCCTTATCAATTCGGCGCTTGCTGACATATTGGCTGAAGCCTTGTCCTGTTTCTTTTTTGAACAAATGGCTCAAATAGTTGGGTGTCACATGAACATGGGCAGCCACGGCCTGCAACGTACATGTGCTGGAATAGTTCATTTCAATATACTGTATAACTCGTGTAACGACATGATCCTGCTGTTCCTGAGTTAGCCGCATCAGCATATCCACCCACTCTTCACTCTTGCAACGGGCCCAAGTGATGACTTCAGGAAGGGTATGAATCCAGAGCAGTGGATCTGGGGCAGTGGAGTCCATACCACCGGATTCCTTAGGCTGAAGCTGTTGTACCAGTAAGTCCATCATGACCTTCATAAGCATATGAATCTCCGCTTTGCCTTGTGACAAGCTCATCCCGGACGCTTCTTCTAGCAACATCTCGATCCGATTCATTATTGATCCGAATTGATGGTGGAGCAGCAACGAAGTCAGTTCCTCTCGTAGTCTCTCGGTACGGTCCACTTGGCTGTATTGTTCCCTGCTTCGAATGTCGGACTGTTTTCGGCGATATCGTTCATGTGCCTTTTGTAACACCTGACATGCTTCATCGAGCGAGAACGGCTTTAACAAAAATTCAATTGCCCCATACCGGATGGCACGCTGTGCATATTCGAACTCACGATAACCTGTCAAAATGATAATCATAATGTCCAGTCCACTCTCGTGTATGCGTTCGGCCAAATCTAGACCATCCATCACAGGCATGTTGATATCCGTAATGATCAGATCAGGTGTGCAGCTGTGTACAGCCTGTATCGCTTCTTCTCCATCGGCCGCTTCCCCAACGACCTCCCACCCGAGGGGATTATTGCGAACCAGATGAATCAGACCCTGACGAAATAATGCTTCATCATCCACTACGAGCATACGTCCATTCAACAGAACCTACTCCTCTCAGTCACCTGAATTTCCCGGCATGAGTCCTCACCGATCTGATAAGGCAAACGAAGACGTACTAGCGTACCCTCTCCCACAGTCGACTCGATCTGTACACCGTAGGGTTCACCGTGAATCAACTCAATTCTTCGAAGTACACTCCGCATGCCAATGTGCTGACGTTCCTCATCTGCATGTGCCACTGGCGTCATAATGCGTTCAATGACCGATGCGTGCATGCCGCAGCCGTTATCTGAAATTTCAATGATGAGCAGATCCGGCTCTCCTTCATGCCCGTTTTGCCGCGAGCCACGAATCTCCAGATGGCGGTTGTTCCTTTTGTCCGAGAAGGCATGAACAAAAACATTCTCCACGATGGGCTGAAGCAACAGCCGGATCACCTGACAGCGAAACAATTCAGCAGGAACGGCAATTTCAATCGACAAGGCTTCCTGATACCGGACCTGCTGAATCTGCAGGTAGTGATCTATTTGCTTCATCTCATCCTGAACGGTCGTCAGTTGCTGCACGGGTTCCAGCGTATACTGCAGCATCTCGGACAAGGCAGTGACCAGGCGAGCCGATTTCTCATCACCAAGCATATAGAACTTCCAGAAAAACATGCTCAAGGTGTTATACAGAAAATGGGGATTCAGCTGGGCCTGAATAGCTTTGAGTTCAGCTTCTTTTTCACTGAGTTCGCGCTCGTACACTTCATGTATAAGCGTATCAATCCGGGAAGCCATTGCATTGAATCGTTCACCGATGAAACCGAGCTCATCCCGTGTCTCGATCCGAACCCGTGTATCGAACTGTCCATCACGCACTCTTTTCATCGCGTTGACTAGACTCGCAAGTGGACGCAACAGTCTGCCGCTAATTACGGTAATGATGAACCAGGAGCATAATATGCTGGCTAATGCAGAGAACACAGCAACTTTTACAATGATCTTTCCCTTGTTCTGAATCTGAGCGAGTGAGACCTTGCTGACCAGAGTGAAGCCCGCTTTGTCTGACGTTTGTTTCGTATACAATTGGGTTGTTCCCTGCTCGTCCCTGATCTCAGTCGCCCCCAGACTTAGCTCGGTGAGTGGTGGTGGATCTGCATCCTGATTATGAAAGGCATACAAAAGCTCGCCATCTGCGTCAAACAAGTAGACAGCCACTTCCTCATTCAGTCGCAGATCTTTGAGATACGATTCGAACAACGAGGTGTTAAACAGAATTAGCATTACGCCATAGGTCTCCAGATCAACAGACCGCATTAATCGTCCCGCCAGAATCCAATTGGATTGTTCCTCCTGCAAGAAAGCATCCGGCCCCAAACGATTCCAACCATATTCGCCGCCCGTTCCTTCCAGTCTATGAACCATCTCTGCCAGATAGGAAGGATCCATCTGTTGAAATGAGCCGGCAAAGGCACCGAGATTAAATATGTTTTCCTTCAGGTCATATATGCGGAGCCCCATAATCTCCGGTGCATCCAGCCTTACCTGATACAACTGATCATCCAGTTCATCTTCCAGCTTCATCTGATCATAGGACGAGATGCCAGAGGTCTGTGCTTTGATGGCATCTTTTACGGAGGGATTCAGTGTGATATAATCGGTGACTTTATACATGTCGTGTACCCTGGAATCCAGACGTGCAAGAATCTGCTCTGCGGTAAGACTATACTGGCGACTGACCTCTTCATTGAACAGGTCGATATGGATGCGATAGGTGATCAACCCTGTGATTCCGGAGATTAAGACCGTTGCGGTAGATAAAAACAAGATTAGCTTCGTTTTAAATTTAAAGCGTTTACAAAATTTCATCCACCACATCTTTCACACACCTCACCTATATTCCGGACATGTCTTACTCCTAAAAACATATCATACACCTATTGGAAAAAACCAGAAAAACCCTGACCCCGCTTCAATCGGTAGTCAGAGTTTGAAGGCATGTGATCCAGACTTGTTACCCGGATGATCCAAATTTATCTCTGAATCACGGCATTTTTATTCCCCGTAAATCTCTTTGATCCGTTCTTCCTCATTCGTAGACAACAGAACATTAAGCAACCCCATGGCATTATTGGCATCGGTTCTCGTCGTCTTGTACATCTCGGCAAACGCCGCTTCATCCTGCTCCGGGTCCATCGCAGCAAGCTTGCCCCACGACGTGCGGGCTTTGTCGTATAACGTACTCAACGTAATGTCACGCGGATGCTGTGCGACAGGCGCCATGGATTCAAATTTCGCGGTAATGCTGAAAAAATCTTTGGAGTCCTGGAACGATGTACTGCTGTAGTCCTTATTTTTCATCGCATCTTCGGTAATCAGCAGGCCTTCACGCGCGATAAACAGTGTTTTCACCATGGCACGCTCCAGATTGGTTGCTTCTTCCCAAGTTATATAAGATTCGTCAGGTGCTTGTACGGTTGTAAAAAAAGGAAAGGCATCATCAATCAACTGCTGCGAATCAGAGTGAATTGGCACCCCTGCATTCATGTCTACAACGGCATCGCTGTAGTTGGCTACATTAATATTTTTGGAACCTTCCTCACTGACCCGACGCACCGGATGATCCGTAAGCGGGATACGGATATAACCGAGTTTATCGGCATACTGCTGCTTCAACTCTTCCAGTGTGGAGTCCTTTCCAATCTTGCCGTCGTCGGCTGAAGAAGATTCTTTTGCGGCTGAACCTGTCTCCTCACTCCCATTCGAACCGGTTGCTGCAGTTTCTGTTACGGCAGCATTCGAGCTGCTTGTTTCTGATGAAGCAACTTCTGTACCGGAAGCAGACTCCGGCGATGACGTCTCTTTCGCTCCGCCACCACAAGCTGTCAGAATCGCTGCCAAACCAAGCATAACTGTAAACGTCTTTATCGTATAATTCCATTTCATCGTATAATCTTCCCCTATCCTATGTATATTCCTGAGAGCCATTAACCTCTGCTCCAAGACTTGAACACTCTCTTACAAAAATATCCTTTCATATAACATGCTTGATTCACACAATTGGACATGGTCTACATTCTATCATAAGTTAAAAATCGGTTGTATACGACGATATACCTGTGTCTAAAGCCTTTTACTACTCGCACATTAACTACCACCGCAACACAAAAACACTGCCGCCCGTATGGACAACAGTGTTCGTGAAGCGTAATTATTTGATCCCTTTAGCCTTCTCCATATGCTCTGACCGAATCTGAGGATCGGTGGAATTGACCGATGATAACAGAGCGTAGATCGCCTGGATATCCTTCTCTTGAAATACGGTTTCGGGAACCTCTGTCTCAAGTCGTTCTGTCTTGCGCTGAATCGTTTCCACCAATTCATGATCGTAGATGATCAGTTCATCTGAATTCACATATCTCACAGCAGGATCAACACTGATGCGGCAACGGTTGGTGAAGGTCACCATGGAGACAAGACGTACTCTTTTGTAGTCTCCGAGGTGTGCATGGATGGCTTCCACATGTGCACGATGCTGCATAAGTGGATTGTACATTTTGACCCGACTGCTGCTGACCGACCAATTGGCCTCTCTTCTTCCGCCGCGAATCTCACCTGTCGTCAGATTTCGGGTTTCGATCACAAAGATTGCCCGAGGCCCGATCACGACATGATCAATCTGCGAATAACCGGAGCGTGACTTCGGATTGGTAACGAGCAGGTCGTTCAGCACTTTATATTGACTTGGAAGACCGATCAGCTGATCTGCTGTACTAGGTTCCTCCGGCTGGCGTGTCCAATCCCCTTCCGCCTTTTTCTTGCGCTTACTACGGACCATACGCGGGGGAATGGTTGTCGTCGATGGTAACGCTGAAGCGGAGGCTGTAATCTGGTTCGCAAGCTCTGGTTGTGTCTTGAACAGAGACAGGATTTTCTTGAACATGGGCAAGCTCCGTTCTATTATAGTGTGGGTTACGGGTGACCATTACAGGAGGAATAACATCCTTTGACACATTCATTATGTAAACTTCTATTACTTATGTCGGATAAAGCGGGGTAAAAATAAAGGGAAAACGATCAAAATCTCTCCAATACGCAAAGTACATATGAACATTTAACCAATTCTGTGACTTTAGACGCATAACCAAGTTGCAAAATTGAAAAAAAACAGCGCAATCTTTTCTGAATCGAAAAAGTATTACGCTGTTGTTCTCTTGGATGTTAAGCCTGAAGATAATAGGTGTAGAGTACCTGTGTACCTTTCTCATCCAGACCATTATTCGCTATTTCCTGATACAGGGATTCGGCCAGAGCCAGCCCGGGCGTTTTCATACCCATCGCTTTTGCAGACTCCAGTGCAATTCCCATGTCTTTGATAAAATGTTTCACATAGAATCCAGGCTCATAATCGCCTGCGATCATGCGCGGACCGAGATTGCTGAGCGACCAGCTTCCGGCTGCACCGGTAGCAATGCTCTTCAGCACGGTCTCCGCGTCCAGACCAGACGTCTTGGCATAGGCAAGTGCTTCGCATACGCCCATCATGCCAGAGGCAATGGCAATCTGGTTGCACATTTTGGTATGCTGCCCTGCTCCCGCCTTGCCTTGCAGCACAATGTTGGTGCCCATCTGCTCAAACAACGGACGAACGGCTTCAAAGGCCTCCGAACTACCCCCAACCATAATGGACAGCTTCGCATTCTGCGCTCCGATATCACCGCCCGACACAGGTGCGTCCAGTGCATGCAGTCCTTTGGCTTCCGCAGCTTCAAAGATTCGTGCAGCCAGTAACGGACTGGAGGTCGTCATATCAATTAGATACGAACCCGGTTTGGCATTGGCTACGAGCCCATCCTCACCGAGATAAATCTCCTCTACATCCTTCGGATACCCCACCATTGTGATGATTACATCACACGCAGCAGCCAGTTTGCCTGGTGTGTCATGCCATACGGCACCTTCCTTCACCAATGCTTCCGCTTTGGCAGCAGTTCGCGTGTACACATGCAGCGGATACCCTGCTCTCTGGATGTGCCCAGCCATGCTTTTACCCATCACGCCTGTACCAATAAAGCCAACTTTTGTCTCTCCAGGTGTCTTAGTCGTTATTGTCATCGTAGGTTTCCTCCCTATTTCTCTATGCCTCGCTCAGTGCTTGTCTTCGACATTGCTATATCTGTATGTTAAAGCTTTCTGCTGAGTCCGTCCATATCGCTTGCAGCTTTCTGTGAAAAAATCTGAAAAAGGAATCAACTTCCTGTATGCTGTACAACCTAACGGAAACTTCCTTCATTGGAAAGGAGGATTCGCATGAGTCGTGAAAAAGGTCAGATTACCATCTGGTTGTCCTTTTCCATCATTTTATTAAGTGCCGGATTGGTCTGCCATGTCTTGTCCATTCCAGGAATTCTCGAAGCAGCAGGCAGGGATGGATGGTTGTCTGTCGTGGCGGCAGGACCTTTTTTCATGTTGTTTCTATGTATGATGTATATCATCATTCGGCGAGTACGTGGACAGCGATTAACAGATTGGATTACGCGAGAATTCGGTGCGGTCCCTTCCTGGATCTTCCGAATCTCCGCTTCCATTCTGCTGTTCACGCTTGGCACACATACGTTGTATGAGACAACCAACTGGACCGTATCCACGTATCTTCAATTCACACCTCCCTATGTTCTGGCAGGTGGCGGAGCACTGGTTGCTGCGTGGGCAGCGGCTAAAGGCATACGCTCCATCGCGATGACTTCCAGTCTGCTGCTGCCCTTTGTCATTTTGCTAGGTTATTTTGTAATGTCCGCCAATATGAAATACAAAGACTACAGTCTATTGTTCCCGATTATGGAGAACGGTATGGGTCCCGTGTGGCGGGGCATGATCTACTCTCTTGCCGGGCTTATGGAAATCTGGATTCTTATGTTGTTCCAACATGAAGTCAAAGGCAAAATTCGTTGGTGGCACGTTCTGATCCTTGGCGTGTTTATGCTCAGTATGGCGATCGGACCAACCATCGGAGCCATCGTGGAATTTGGTCCCGAAGAAGCAGCCAAACAACGAAACAGTCCCTATGAGCAATGGAAACTTGTGAATATCGGCAAACTTTTGCAACACGTTGATTTTCTGTCCATCTATCAGTGGCTTAGTGGTTCCTTCGCAAGGGTCGCTATATCCATGTATCTCATCGTGGATCTGCTGAATTTCCGCAGACCGAAGAAACGATATATCGCGATTCTCACCATCACCGTCATCATGAGCTTAATGGCGATGCAATGGTGGCGCATTGATTACGTCGACTATTACGTGGATCATATTCAGTTCCCGGTCATGCTGGCCTATGTCTCAATCGTTACCGTGATATTAACCATTGCTGCATTAATCCACAAAAAGGACAAGGAGGCTCCCGAACGTGCCGATCTCAGCCCAGCCCAAGAATAATCGTGAAGTTGAACCGTTCCGAATGAACGAGCATAACCTGAATACCTTTTTTGCCGGATCTGATGATGTCATCATCAATAGTCATATGTTCGGAGAACCTCCGATGCAACTCCTTATGACCTATTGCAGCGGTATGGTGGATAGTGAAGCGATCTACGATATTATTCTTCCGGAACTCAAACGAACATATGAAAATACACACTTTATCCGTACATCAGACATTGAAAAGTGCATCAGCCTGGATTGGACCCGAATGGATCTGCAAGATCCGGCATTTGGAACTGAACTGATGTCTCTCCGTGTATTTGAAGGCCATATGTTGATCTGTATTCCTTCCCTTCAAGCCATGTGGAGTATTGATATTTCCAACATCCCCACTCGAACGCCGGAGGAATCGACCACCGAGGTTTCGATTCGCGGAGCGAGAGACGGATTCATTGAACCCCTTGCCGTCAATGTTGCTCTGATACGTACACGTCTGCGTACGAACCAGCTGGCCTGTAATATCGAACTGATCGGTTCACGTTCTGCAACCAAGGTAGCCCTGATGTATATCAAGAATATCGCGAACCCGGAGCTAATCGAAGACGTCCAGGATCGGTTGCGTAAGATTGAGACCGAACGCATCTTGACCGCCAATGAACTGGAAGAATTGCTGTCCCCTTCGAAGATTACTTTGTTTCCCGTCACCCATTATACGGGCAGGCCTGACTTTGCTGCAGAATGTCTCCTGAACGGACGTTTTATCCTCATTGTCGACGGTAATCCCAGCGCTATTATTGGGCCAGTCAATCTGTTTCTTTTGCTCAAATCACCGGAGGATGCCAGCTTTCCCTTCTTGGCTGTGAACGTAGGACGGATGCTGCGCTTTCTTGGCCTGATGATCACCGTGTTCCTGCCCGGATTCTATATTGCGCTGACATCCTTTCATATGGATCAGATCCCCTTTCCTCTAGTCGCGACGATCTCGGTTGGACGCATGGGACTTCCGATGGAATCGGGAATGGAGATGTTTCTCATTATGCTGCTGATGGAGCTGTTCCGTGAGGCAGGGGTACGTTTGCCAAGTGCCATCGGCCAGACATTAACTGTCGTTGGAGGTCTGATTATCGGAGATTCCGCCATTCGAGCCGGCATGGTCTCTCCCCTCATGATTGTCATCATCGCAGTTACCGTCGTAGCTGGAGCAACCATTGTGAATCAGGTCATGACCAGTTCTGTGCTGATCCTGCGGTTCCTTTGTTTTGTCTTGGGAGCTTCCCTCGGCATCTATGGGTTCATCCTGTCGTTGATTATGTTCCTCATCTACCTGACCGATCTCAAATCATTTGGCATTCCATATCTCACGCCGTTAACACCCCTTCATTTCAAACAAGCAATAGCTTCATTATTCAAACTGCCAAAGGGGTTAGGGAAACGAAGACCCGTCTATCTTGAGACTCAAGAACCGCGCAAGAAAGGAAACGGACGATGAAACACTTGTTACAGCGATGTTTGCTGGGTCTGTTAAGCCTATCGATGTGTGTGATGACGAGTGGGTGCTGGAGTGCCTTTGAGATTCAACAGGTAGACTACGCCAAAGCATTTGGGATTGATTATAAGGACGGCATGTATCATCTGTATGTACAAACAATGGATTTTGCCAGTGTCGCCAAAAGTGAAAGTTCAACCAAAAGTGCAGATACACCGCCTGTATGGGTCGGACATGCCGAGGGGAAAACCATGAGTCTAGCGCTGAACGAACTGTTCCGTACGGCTCAATTACACATGGCTTGGGGGCATGTGACAGCTATCGTTATGGCCGAAGGTGTGCTGACCAGCAAACATATCAAAGAAGTGTTCGACATGCTGGGACGATTTCCAGAATCCCGTTATACAACTTGGGTATATGGAACACGAGCGCCTCTGGAGAAAATCCTGAGTGCAACGTCCATCTATAATATGTCGCCACTGGACAGCATTCTTCACAATCCACTCCCCACGTACATGGAAGAATCGTTGTACCCGCCTGTGCTTAGCTTTAAGCTCATAGCAACACATAATGATCCCGCTACCACGACGTATCTGCCGAGTCTTGCCTTGAACGATACCCAGTGGGCTGAGAATGAGAAGAAACATGATTTGTTTCTGGTGGAAGGGGCCTTTTTCGAGAAGACTGGCTATGACTTTGAATACTTTCCACGCAGTCAGCTTCCCGGTTATCACTGGTTAATCAAGGACATGCGGCGTGCTCCCTTGCTTGTGCAGAAGGATGGAACGATCTATGGGGCACTCAGTGTAGGATTGCCAAAGATCAAAATTAAACCTGTCATTCAGGGTGAAGACGTTACGTTCAACATTGACGCCCACTACCTCACCGCCCTGTACGAATACCTGGTGCCCACCTCTTATGAAGAGATGATCCAGATTAGTGAAGTGAAGTTGCGGGAGCAGATCATGCAGACCTATCGTCACGGCCTTGAGCGTGGTGTGGATATTTACGGTCTTCAGGAGAAGCTGTATCGCAAAAATCCGAAACTCTGGCGTAAGTTATCAAACAACGGGAGCAAGATGATGCTTACGGAAGACTCGATTAAGGATCTGAAAATCCACCTCACGATTCCATATACAGGGAAATATAAACGGAAAGTGTAGCAAGAATGTGAAACACCCCTTTGCCCGTTCGGTACGACGGATAAGGGGTATTTGTGTATATGGATGTCGATCGTTTGCAATTCGAATCATGCGGATCTATGACTGCGAAGTTTCCATTCCATAATCCATCCTGTCAATATGGAGAAAGACAGGCCGAACAGCAGGATCGAAACATTGTAAAACAAGGTGTTCGTGTATTGGTTCAGCCAACCAAAACGGTATACTGCCGAATTCGGATCATTCGTAAATCCATTGAGTTGCATGCGCAAGTCATCGATGATACGTAACTCCAGAAAGACTGACAACACACACAGTAGGAGAGCAACCAGTGGTATGAAAGCATGCGCCCTTCCTCCCCAGCTCTGACGCTGATCATATAACCACCATTTGGACAAAGTTGTCGTCCAGATACATAGAATGAGAAAGGTCAGAAGAGATGGAAATAACACCAACAGCCCTAGATTCCCGTTACCAGATACGCCTCTACCGGGCTCATGCTGGAAGGTTAATCCACGTACAGCGCCGATCATAAGAACATTCCAGGTCAGGAAGATGAAGTATGGCTTGTTGATTCTTTTGATGCGACTCATATTTGCTTCCCCCTAATATAATGCATTACCCGCAACCGAGTAGTCAGAATTAAGGTCTGAGGAATGAGCACAAAGACAATATACATAAGTACAATTAACCATAGATGTGCGGCAAAATGTTCTGCACCAAACGTTAGTTTCGGACGCTCTATGTAATACCACCAGCATGGGATGGCAATAAACCATGTCAATCCAGTCGAGAGGAACAAGTCTTTCACATCGCTCCACAGGAAGCAGAACAGCGCGACGAACAAGATGGGCATAATCCATGAATCCAATATTGGCCCCCAGCTCTGAAAGGCAAAGATAATGGCAGGATACAGAAGGTTGATGGTCCAGCGCCAGATGTTATTAGTATAAAGATTCATTAACTTCTCACCTCATTACATACCGTTGCAAATGTACTAGCAGAAAAATTAGAATAAAAGTGTCGTTAGAGTTTATCACCAAAAAGGAGAATTAAAGCTTGATGAAAACAAAACTTATGGCTCTATTCTTACTTGTTTTTACACTTTCAATAGGAGGATGTTCTAGCCTTTCCACATCAGATAAGCAAAACATTCTTGAAAAAGCTACACCCGTCAGCATCCAATACATTAAGAAGTATTACGACGCAGACTTTGTCATCACGAGTCATGATATTGACGACCGTTCAGTCCATTCCCGCTTGTACCTGTATGGTCATGTAACAGGTCACGAAGATGAGCACATTACCGTTTCGTATAACTATGGCACACAGGAAGTCATCAGTGTGGAAGGACCGGGTTGGTTCATCGATAGCCGCAATCCAAAAAAATAAGATCCGGCTAAACTGCAATAATACATACAGTTAGCTCGTTATTTGCCTTTGTTATCATGGGAAAGAAATGAACAGATGAAGCATGATTTTGGATATTATAGCTCATACTACCTTCAGGAAAATTATCGAAGGAGTGACAGCATGAGGTTAAAAAGTATCATCGCCGTTGGAGCCGTGTTAACTTGCTCAACTTTGTTATGGGGATGTGGTAACGGCACTGCGAATAATGCATCCCAGCAGCAAAATGACACTATTCGGTCGGAAAGTTGGAACGATCCCCAACGACTGGAAGCTTCCCACCTTGAGGCGCTTGAACGTATGGAGAAAGATCATATTCACCGGATGGTTTCGCTTAGCGCAAGTATAGATGGAGACAAAGTGATGACTACGCTTGAACGGTCGAGCCAAAAGTTGGAGGAAATGAGACCCCTCGCTGAAATGCTCCAGCACGAAGGGCATCCCGCATTATTACAGCGAATCCAGGAGATGTCCGGTGATATCCAAGGTTCCAAATCCGTCATTGCTGAGATGAAAACTTTGCCTCAGGACGGTAAAATTAAGATTCAGTCCGAGAATTCCGATTCCTTGCATCACATCAGCAGCTTCCGCGATTACCACCAGTATATTCAGGGACAAGTGCAATCTTTAGACGGTAAATCTACGCAAATGTCCCACTAACCCTAAAGATAGTTCAGAGAATCGTTACAGTCGGAATACGATAATCCGATGGTTAACGGTTCTTTTTATTAACTTCATAATGTATCTCTCTTCGCTACAGATTCATTCCACCCACAACGACACCCAGATGAACACGCTAAATAACAAGACCGGCGTAAGTGCACCTGTGGCTAGGATGATCCAAAGTGTCGCGGGCTTGATCCTTTGGCAGTATGCATCGACCTTGCGCATCCGATCTTTCCGCCACTTGGCGAACCTGAGCTGTCTGATCATTCGATTCAGAACTTTTTGCCGCTGCTCGCCCTCTTCGAATTCATCGATCGCACGCCGCAACTCCTCGTATAATTGAGCCTCTTCCTGACCAGCCACTGTAGGTGTAATCATCTGATCCTTCCTCCCATGAGTACATTATTGAGATACAGCCTTTCGCCTAATCGAACCATCATTAGTACGCCTGTATTCTAGTCACTACCAACCTAACTAAACCACTACTTAAATAACACAGCAAGGACCTTCAAAGTTTGGAGTTTATCAAAAAATGAAAAACCCAAAAAGCCCGGGCATGGCCCGGACTTCGTTGAATCATATTGAACTATTTATCTAAGTGCTTTTTAGCCCGCGTTAGCGATCAAAGCATTCAGACATACTGCGCCTTGTGCACGTACATTAACGACGATAATCGGCGTATCCAACATGTCGTGCATCCATGACATATACTCTTCTACTTTTTCGTTTGGAAGGATCGTCAGAATAACCCCTGCGAATCCTCCACCATGAATACGACAAGCGCCGTCACCCAGGTTTTGCAGATAATTCTCGGTCAGTGCCAGCGCGATGCCAATCTCTTGTTCCTTCACAGCACCACTCTGATATACATTCTGCAACCACTTCCATGACGAGTTACCAGACGCCGTAATCAGTTTCAAGAAATCAGCAAAACGTCCATCACGCAACGCCTGAACCTGACCATCGACACGATTGTTTTCCTCCAGAAAATGAAGTGCACGCAGCACGGCACGATCCCCAGCAGCTTCACGAACCTTCTTGAGGTTGGCATAGATGGCGTCTGCAGTAATTTCCCGAACATACTCACTGCCCAGTGCCTGAGCAACCGCTCTCATCTCATATGGCACAGCAGCGTAATCTTCTGTCAGATCAGCGTGGTTACCGCCCGTATTCACAATGACCAATGAGTAGCCGTTTTGTTGGAAATCCCACTGAACAGGTTCAATGACAGGCTGTGCGGGATTTTCAAAATCAATAGCAATGAGTCCGCCGTACGCACAAGCCATCTGATCCAACAGACCGGAAGGTTTGTTCCAATAGTGATTCTCCGCATACTGACCGATCTTGGCCAAGGTCACAACATCCAATGCTCCATCGTTATAGAAATGATTCAAAATCGTACAGATCAGCATCTCAAATGACGCCGAGGAACTCACCCCTGATGCCGAAAACACGTTACTCGAGAGATACGCCTGGAAGCCGCCTACCTTATATCCGAATTCTCCAAATCCCGCAGCCATACCGCGAATCAATGCTGTTGTGCCATCGTCTTCCGTATTTGGCGTGAGGTCCGTGAGATCGATTACATATTTCTTGTCATAACCTTCTGAATAAAAGGTAATAACCGAATCCGCAGTTGGTGCTGCCACTGCAATCGTATCCAGCGTAATGCTGCCCGCCAGCACTTTACCATGGTTATGATCCGTATGATTGCCGCCAATCTCGCTGCGTCCTGCTGCGCTGAACAACTTGCTTCCCTCTTGCGGGCCGAAGTACTCTTCAAACGTTGCGTTCAGCTTTGTGTAACGTGCAGTCTGTTCCTCTACTTGTGATTGTCCATACATTTGGGCAAGCAACGCTTGGCCCTCCGTGGATTGGATCAGATTCAATGGTTGTGTCGTCATTAATAATCCTCCTATGGATATGCAGCTTTTATTTTTAGACTGTTGGTGAACATGGTTGTTGTGTCTGTTTCATGCCTTATTCCTCTCCCATTATCTCAGCTTCGTAGCGGAAAAGGTAGGGTAGAATTGAAAGTTTGTAAGCGTTTTGTGAAGTTATTTGTTGTAAAAATAGGATTGAAAACCATTTTAGAATAACTTAAATTTGGTTTATGTGAAAACACATTATTTTCCAACCTCAAAGTTGCTATGCTTAACATCTTATTGATGGAGGGAACGATGAAAATCAAGTCGAATTATACCAAGTTATTTGGTGCATTTTCGCTTACATTTTTGGGTGATGGACTTACACTTGCTGCGGTTCCTTGGCTCATATCAACCCTTACAAGCGATACGCTGTATGCTTCTGTCATCATGACGGCACTTCGTTTACCCTGGCTACTCTTCAGTCTGCCCGTGGGTGTTCTCATCGACCGATACTCACGCAAACATATGCTGATTGGGGCAGGTTTTACGCGAATGATTCTTCTGCTTGTCCTGACGTTATGTATCTGGGGAGGATGGGTGAGCATTCCGATTCTGGCTCTGTTCATGTTTGGGATTGGCCTGAGCCGAGTTGTATTCGACAGTACGGTGCAGACGGTAATCCCACAACTGGTAGATCAAAGTAAATTGGAGAAAGCGAATGGGCAGTTCACCGCTGGACAGTTAATCACAAGTGATATTCTGGGCGTTGCCCTGGGAGGGTTCATTATCACCCTGCATATTGTTTTTCCTTTTGCCATAGACGCTGTAACAGCTGTTATTGCTCTGCTCTTTTTGATCAGTTTGAAGGGAAACTTCTACCCAGGGGATACGGAAACAACCAAGAAGGAAGTTCGCCCGATGAAGAATTGGAAACGCGAGATGTGGTCCGGTATTCGATATGTCTATCATGATCGTTTTCTCCGCGGACTAGCCATTCTGTCTGTCACCATTACGCTGATGTATTCGATCATTCTGGCTACTCAGATTTTCTTTGTACGAGATGTGCTTCAGTTGGATGCTTTTGCATTTGGTATTCTCATCTCCATTGCAACAATCGGCAGCATTGTAGGGAGCCAGGCTGTTGCTTATATGCGTAAGAAATGGAGTACAAAACAATTGATTATTTCCTCCATTTTGTGCATGGGAATCATCTACGGTGTGGTGGGTCTAACTACAAATGCGTATATGGTAGGTAGTCTGTACTTCTGTGCTGCATTTTTCATCATTGTCTACAATGTTACCCGTTCCTCCATCCTGCAACGTTCCGTTCCTAATGAGATGCTTGGCAGGGTCGGAAGTGTGTTTCGCTTTTTGTCCTTTGGCATTAGTGCCATCGGTACGCTTCTTGGCGGGTTATTGGTGCGAGTTAGTGAAACGACTTTTGATCGCGTATTCTCGCTACAACTCCCTTATCTCTTGTTAAGCCTGATCTATATCCTGTCTGCTCTGATATTCGCGATGAAGATGAAGAATCATTCTGAGAGCCAGCAGCGTGACATCAACGCTTGACTGTTACGTTAGGTCATACTTGATAATGATCTCAAGCTTACATGAAGGAGAGATTAAGGATGAAGATTACCGCTTTTCGCTCAGATCAAATCTATGAGGAGATCATCCAGGCTGCACCCGATGAGAAATTGGAGTTATACCGCGATCGAATGATGAGTCCATTCATGAACAAATGGAACATTCAACAAATCCCGTTTCGCTCTCAAGAGCCTCACGGCTTCGACGTGATTATGTTGAATAACTTTATGAATATCGCTCCAGCAGATATCACACCTGAGATTAACGAATCGTTAGCAGCGATCTCGTCTGAAGCATTTTGGCAACAGTGTCATGAAGCTGTTCGTACGAGTCTATCGACCTTTACAGATCACGGGATTGAGCTATCGGTCTCCGAATATCTATATACGATTTTATTAGGCGACAAGAACAGTCCTTCACTCACCATGAACGAAGGTATTAGCGGAGACGGTGGAATCCCGGGTTATATTATTGCGAACCTGATCCCCAATGGGTATACTCTACCTCGTATGCAATCCGTGTTAGCCCATGAATGCAATCATAATGTGAGATATCAATATATCCAGTGGAGTCCACAGATTACGCTTGGGGAGATGGTGGTTAGCGAGGGGTTGGCCGAGAGTTTTGCGACATCCCTGTATGGAGAGGAGTTGCTAGGCCCATGGGTAGCCAAAACGGAACTGGAGACTTTGAATAACGTTATCAAGCCAAAAATGAAAGACCAGCTGCATGTCACCGGTTTTGACCAGATCAATCCGTATCTATACGGCGATGAACTTGCCATCATGCAAAATTTCACGCCCGTAGGTATGCCCTATGCGGCTGGCTATGCCTGCGGTTATCACTTAATTCAATATTATCTGCACAAAACAGGTACACCGATTACCAAAGCAACCATCACTCCGGCAAGTGTCATCCTTGCTGAAACAAAGGACTTTTGGAATGAAGACACCCTATTTCACCGTTAAAGATATCATTCAGATTACCGGCATCACCAAGCGCGCATTACATTATTACGATAAAACGGATCTATTGAAACCGAGCAAAGTCGAAGACAATGGCTATCGGTATTACGATCAAGAGGCACTGGGGAATCTGCAAATAATTCTTCTGTTCAAAGAAATGAATTTCTCCTTAAAAGACATTGCAGCCATGATGCAACTTTCCAAAGAAGAACAAAAAGATATTCTGAGAGAACATCGCAGTACACTCGTTCAACGCAAACAAAAGCTCGAAACCATCATCGACCAGTTGGACGAGTATGTGGATGGGAAAGATATCTCTCATCTTCATCTGTTTGACGACTCTTCCATTTTGTCTATCGAAGAGCAGTATCAATCTGAGGCAAAGTTTGTGTATGGAGACACCGAGAAATATCAGGAATTTGAAGCTAATGTGAGCGAGCTGTCTGCGGAAGAGCAAGAAAAAGCCTACCAGCAGTTCTCGATCAACATGGAGCAGGTATTTCGGGAATTGGCGAAGCATCAGGATCGGTCCCCTGCTTCTCGTGAGGTCCAAGCGTTAGTGCGTGAATGGAAGGGTTGTCTGGAACAATTTATGGTCTGTGATGATGAGATTCTGAGGTGTATTGCAGAAGCCTATACGACCGATCGCCGCTATGCGGGTTATTTTGATCAGTTTGGTGATGGGGATTTTTTGAGGTTTTTGTATCAGGCGATTATGGTCCATGTGGAGGGTGGGGTCATATCAACTGTGAAAGATGTTAGATGACCTCCGAAAGAACGCACAGAAAAAACACGGAACAATTGTAATATAAACTTAACGCCCAATTATGTAGATGATGTATCTAACAAACCCATGGCTAGAGCACCTTAGCCATGGGTTTGTTGATGAATATTTTAATTTCTAGAAATGTTTTTATCTGAATTCACCAACTAGATCAACTCCGTCAAATGTAGCCTTTGGATAATAATAAACAAACATAGGTAGGCCTGTGAATGAATCAGACTTATTTAAGGTAAGGAAATCCACTTTGCCAGACGATGTCTGGCTTACTGTATTGTTATAGATTTTACCTATTGCTCCAGTTTCAAAATTTACAATACCTACACAATCAATTT
Source organism: Paenibacillus sp. SRL342 (assembly GCF_984798905.1). Lineage (NCBI taxonomy): Bacteria > Bacillati > Bacillota > Bacilli > Caryophanales > Paenibacillaceae > Paenibacillus > Paenibacillus sp. SRL342. The sequence continues at coordinate 1,156,964 of NZ_OZ481790.1, read as the reverse complement.
TAACTTCTGCTCGGATGTTTCTTTTTATGCCAGCTGTGTCCCATGCGTCCATATAGAAATTCCAGCTATTTTTACCGAATCCGTTATCGTATTCTACATAACCAGTTAAAGCTAATGTTTTATTGTTACCTGTGAAAAATTTCTTTGAGACCGAAAAGACTGATACGTCCCCTTTATTTTGAATATATGTTATATTATTGTTTAAAGCTGAGTTTTCTTTTAAATATTGTGTATCTTCGTCAGAAAATGGTTCGTTCACTTCATACTTATCTAGTATATTTTGTATTTTTAAGGCTGTATCTTCCTCACCTGTACTTGCGTGGGCTGAATTAGTAAAAAGAACGGAAATGGATATTGAAACTAAGAATAATGTCAATAACATACTGATCTTCTTCACTTTAAATACCTCCTAAAAATTATTATGAAAGGGGTTTCGACAATGCACATTGTGTGGAATAATATTCTTATTCTCGTTGTTAGCCTTCTTATCTTAGCTGGACTAGTTTCTGGCACAATCTACTTTTTAATAAAAAATAGGTCTAAATAGTTCACCTCCTTATGACGATACCACTTCCATATATTATATATTATTCAATAAATTATAATAAAACCCTCTTTTAATATTAATAATATCTAATCTTTTTATATTGATATATTTGTTGTTCGATCTCTCTGCAATTATTAGACAGTTTCCCTATTCGAATAATATAAGTGAACTACAAAAAGTTAATTTCAAGTAAGCAAAAAGCGTACCGCTATTCCACTGGTACGCTTTTTGTTTTTTCTTCTTGGTAAATTTTTATTTGCCAAATAAAATTTCAATTTGACTGACTGTATAAGAGCTTCTTCTCTACTTACCTTTCCCCCGCTCAAAATACGCATGCAAACGATACTGACAAATCTCCTTCGTCCAACGATACAGTAGCGCCTTTTCCTCCGCATCCTTCACCTGCACATTCAGCGAGAACACGCCTTCCTCGAATCGTGTCATGCTGCCCTTCGCCCCACTCCACATAGACATCGGCATGTCGATAATCAGTTTCTCAATCCGTGTTGCCGTTCTCTCATTCCATTCCCAGAGCGCAAGCTTGTCCTTGTCCGAAAAGTCCTTCCGTTTCCGGTACTCCTTCTCCGTCAGATACGTATGGAAGAACCTTGCCATCTCCCCCGGTGTGATCGGGTCCATCCAGTACGCTTCGCCTCGCTCCAACATGTACAGCAGCATGATCATCTTATAGCTTTTGTTCATGAGTGTCTTCTCCACATCACGCAGCCACGCCTCATGCCGAACGTACACCTCTCCCTCAGCCGGGGACAGCAGCTCCGCCCAATAGAGAAACCCAACATAGGAGCCAAATTCGTTCCGGTACCCGATACTCTTCGAACGCCCCATGAGATGCAGCCCCAGATACGTCGGAATACGCCCCAGTTCTCGCTTCACATCCAGAAAATCCTGATGCAACTTCTCGCGGCGCGGCAGCCGTTTGCGGCTTAGCTCCTGAAGCAGGTTCACTACCCGGGTCTCCAGATGAATCCCGCAGTTGTCTGGAACTTCCGGCACAGCCGAATCCCGGTCTTTCGCGGTTCCCTCCAGCTCCCCGCGCACATCCAGCAGACTCAATTTCACATCCGCATTTCGGTAGTTTCCGATCAGGTCGATGATGACACAATGTGATTTGCCTTCCGCCAGCCGTAGGCCGCGCCCTACCTGCTGGGTAAACACGGTGAGTGACTCCGTTGGACGCACAAAGAGAAGCGTGTCTACACGCGGTATATCCGTTCCTTCATTGAACAGATCCACCGTCAACACAACCTCCAGTTCACCCGCATCAAGCTGGCGAATGGCTTCCTCCCGGGACATCTCCGATGTGCGCGAATGTAGACTGAGCACCTTCACCCCCTGACTGCGAAAATACGCAGCCAAATAGTCCGCCTGCCGGATCGAGGAGCAAAAGCCAATCGTTCTAGTCTGCTTGTGCCGCCGCCAGGCTTCATAAATGGTCTCCACATGCTCCTCTTGCAACTGAACAGCCATAAGCTGTTCTTCATCATACTTCGTCCCGATCCAACGAATCTGCGAGTAGTCCGTATCGTCGAATACTCCGTAATATTGAAATGGAGCCAACCAACCCCTCCGGATCGCTTCAATAAAGTGCATCTGGTACGCCACATTCCCATCACAGAGCGCATACACATCCTTGCCATCCAGTCGATCCGGGGTAGCCGTGATGCCCAACAAGAACTTAGGCTGAAAATGCTCAATCACCGACATATACGTCTTCGCCGCCGCATGATGAAATTCGACCACCACGATCAGATCAAATGCATCGACAGCAAACACATCCCGGTGCTTCTGCATACTCAGCGTAAAGATCGAAGCATACACACAATCCGCGGTTCCATCCTTATACTGCCCGTTGTAAATCCCATGAGTACGATCCGGCATGATCCGTTGAAAGGACTTCTTCGCCTGGAACAGAATCTCTTCCCGATGCGCCACAAACAACACCCGCTGGAACCGCTGGGCTAAGAAACCCGCCAGATACGTTTTACCAAGCCCGGTCGCCATGACGACCATCGCTTTGTCGTACTGCTCCTCCATCGTGCCATGGAGTGCTTCAAGCGCATCCAACTGCGCCAAACGCGGCTGGATCGGCACAAGCGACAGCTCGGCGTCTTCTTCCTCTTTGTCCTCAGGTAGACCTGTGCCAAAATCCGCTTCTTCCATCTCCGTGATCCGCTGGATCATCTCCGGGTTCTTCTGGTGATACTTTCGGTACTCTTCTTCATACAGCGCAATCGAATCCGGGTTCACCGGCAGAGTTGTCTCGTGGTAGAAGCTCTGCATGAACTTATCCAAAGCCATCTGGAACGTATACGGCTCCGCCTCCGCATTCATCGCCAGATTCCATTCATATCCCGTCCTCAGCGCAGTGAACGAAAAGTTCGATGAACCGACGATCAGCAGCCCTTCCCCGTTGTCGTGATCGAACAGATAAGCTTTCGGGTGAAAAGAAGTGCCCATACTTCGCCACAGCCGTGTCTCGATTCGTGGATCAACCTCACACAGCGCCCGCAATCCTTCTGGCTGTGTTATGTACAGATAATCTCCTGCGAGCATCCGTACTTCTGCCCCACGCTCCGCCGCCCGCTTTAAGTGCGGGGCCAGCAGTCTCACCCCTGACTGCATAATAAAGGACGTCATAATATAAATCCCGGATGCATGCTGCATCCGGGCAATCAGTTCGTCTGCCAAGTTATCTGTAATGAGTTTAACGTTAAGCTTCGTCGACATCGATCAGATACACTCTCTCCTGGAATCCACCGCGTGCCTCAGCCTTGTCCGCCCGTAGCTTATCCAATTGCGCCGCATTCGCTCCATGCACCTCAGCCAGCGCCCGGATCACTTCGAGCATGTCGGCCAGTTCTTCTAGCGCTTCCTGATCGCTTCCTGCACTCATGTATTCTTCCGATTCTTCTTGCAGCTTTGTTCTTAGTTCTTGCTTATACTCCTCCGGGTCCAGAATGCGTGTCCGGCATTCCTTACCACTGGATGTGATAATATGCGGAATCTTGTCCCGCACCAATTTGTTGTATGTAGGCATGTGGTATAACATCCTTTCTGCTGTGAGAGCCTTCGAGCCTTGCGCAAGAATCTCCCTTTTTGCCATTATACCATTTGCTATGGGGAGGGATGGGTGATTTTGTAAAGTAGTGGATTGGATTGAGGAGATAAAAATAGCCCATGACTACTCGTATTCGAGTTGAAATGGGCTTTCTGCCATTATTAATGTCTAATTATTTTGCAACAAACTCTGGTTCAGAAGGATTCTAAGCCAACAGTTTTGAGACAATAGCATTCATATTCGTTGTTTCTTTATCAATCTCAACCAAACAAGTGTCATCATCCATAGCTGGTTCATAACCGATTCTAACTTTTTCAATTGCATACTTCTTCATAATATCAAGAATATACTCTATTAACTTCTGAGCATTTAACGTTGTCTCTGAATTTTCTCCGCTGAACAACTCCTCTTCAGGAAAATTCATAACGATATCTCCAGATTCCTCATCGAATGAAAATACAATCATCACGTCGTTAAAGGTATGACCCAGGTAAAGCTGAGACAATAATATATTCCCCGTTCCCTTAGGAGAAAGAATCTCTTCAAGGCTCTCTATTTGCTGAAATTCAATATCGTTTTCACTACGGTTATCATAAAAGTGAGAACTTTTGATATGATCCAACTGAATGTTCAAATCATTCTTAATGAATCGATCTAGATTATTTTTGTTAAAATCAATCAAAATAATTTCTAAACTTTCCATATCCAAACCTTCTTACATCATATAATTCTTTCATTTTCCCAATGTTTTCAATTCGGTATTGTAGGCGGATGTAGTTGCTTATGTTCCAACTCAAACCATTGCTCAATATGGTTACATAACAATGGGATGTCTTGAAGCGCTTGCTCACAGATTTCTTTATATGAATCTTGAAGCACTTCTTCAAGTTCCAAATTCACCTGATATGCCTCAGTTTGTTTCGCATGGTATACATCAGCAGGCTCAATGACATAATTTTTATTTTTGGTTAAAGGACTTACATAGATCGTCCACTCAAGGTTACCCTTAAAGTGCTGAATACAATGCTTTAATTCCTCGTAAAGCTGATCAGCGTTATGGAATCTAAAACAAAAACCCGCAGGTTTCTCATATATCCGATTCGGATTATACATCTCTGTTCTATTCCATTCATACGAACCTAATTTGGCCAAGGTATACGCCATAAGTTCCGGTGCAAGCACCTCTTCTTTTTTCTTCATATAAATACTTTTTGACACCATGCCACCCACTTTAGAATCCGTTTATTCATTTGTTGAAAACTATGTTTTCCTGATTACTTTCAATGATCTTATTATTAATCCTCCATTGATTGGATCGCATATTCTATGTCTTGCTCCATATCCAGATCAGGATACTTCTTTTGCAATTGAAGAAGACAATCTATAAATGCTCGACTTTGGAATTCAGAAGATAGATCTTCATATATCTCACTGAGCCAATATAAATCTTCTTCTCCGCATTGATTTAGAAATGATATGGCACTCTGCTCATTCTCTTTTAGAATGTCTACCATCTCATTCCATATCGTTTGAATAGCTGGATCGTCGGGATGTAAATCTTTTCTCTTCTTTACTAATGAGATAACTTTTTCACTGTAGTCTACCATGGTTTGTTCTCCTCACGGTTGTCTTGAGTTATCTGGAGTAATCGTTCCGATCTGTCCATCGTTCTTGATTACGCCTACTCTAACGTCATTATAGTTTCCAAACATCCATTCACCGTCACCCTTAACTCTATTCTCAGGCAGATTTGCTACATGCTCACCTGACTTTTTAATATCTTCCGATGTCCACTCCTTAGGGAACCATGCTTGGCCCTCTCCACTTCGCTTTGCTTTATTTTTGTGATTAGGTATATTACCAACCCGTACACCGTTTTCATATTCTTTAGTAATGTTAAAGGCGATCTTATTTTTAAGTAAGTAGTTAATATTATCTTGACCGTGACCACCATTGATCAATCTATTTTTAGAATTAAAATCTCCAAGTGAAGCATGGTGAATTCTTTCATTACTTACTGTAATTCTTCCACCAATCATACCTTTTGGGAATCCTAATCCTTCTTTTGGAACCTTATAACTCCTATTATACGTTCCTGTAAAAGCCAACACGAGCTTAGCAGTCTGTAAACCTCCTATAGAAACTGCTGCTTGCCAAGCCGGTATGGATTCTCCAGTTACGGGATGATGACCTTCCATAAATGCACTAATCTGTTCATCATATATATCCCCACCGCCAGACTCCGGTTGCTTCGGTCCAGCTCTCATTTCTTCATAGGTGCCACCCTGTTCCCAATACTTAACAAACTCTTTTTGCCCTGGCATCCCATCCTCTGCTTCACTTGCAGGCATGTTAACTCCAAACAAAGGATTATATACCATTCGCCTTTGTTCTTCTGTGTTACCTGTATTATGGTTCATCATTGTATGGGCAGCAATCTGTCCAGTAACGGCTCCCAAGCTCACCTGTTCCTGATCTGCTTGGTCGAATCTCTCGGCAATCGCCATTAGATCCTGAGAGGACTTCACCATACTTTCCAGTGCTCGATCCAGTACAGGACGTGAATGATGAAAATCATAGAAAAATCGTTCCTGCGTTGCTCCCGCCCACTGAGATTGGATGAATCCGATCCGTGCAGTCAGGTCATTACGTATTCCTTCCAACTGCTGCCTGCCCTGCTCAATCTGTTTAGATACATGCAGCAACTCCTCCGGTGTTACTTTAATTGTACTCATATCATTCTCCGCGTTTGAAATAGGATTTTACCATGTTAGCAGAAGCTTGATGCACATACATCCTTCCAACATTCTGATTTTTCCTTTCTCACCATAACAATATTTCCAACAACGTACTTCATAGGTCCTAATTTAAAGGAAATCTTCTTAATCTCTTTATTTAATAGAAAACAATCCATAAACACACCAGCGGGCACGCCGTCAACAAGGCCGCTGTAAAACTGATCTGTGCCGCGACTCGTCCTCCGGTAAACTCTTGCCGTGAAAAGAACATCCAGATCGAGAGGTACGTAGCGCCTAGTGGGAATGAAATTATCCCGCTAAACGTACTCGGTTCCATATACCCAGTCATCATGCTTTTACCAATTAGGATTAGAGTAACCAATTCCAATATAGATAATATGAAAAACGCGATAGCAATTACTCTTTTCAAAATGTACACCTACTTTCCAGACGCAAAGCAAAGAGCATCCTCTGTATTCTCTGCATCATACATCCTTCATTTGGATGATTTCATCTTGTAAGCGTAACACAGATAAATCAAACATTTAACCCAAATGATCAATTAAAAAAACATCTTCCCTGATGAATCATCCTTCAATCGAGTGGTTAACTCGTCCAATATCTCTTCTGTTCGTTGAAGAAGCTTTTCGACGTTGTTTAGTTGTATGGGTTGGTCATACGGGTAATCTGCTAGGGATGACATATGTTGCATCGTACCGATGAACAAAGCGATATCCAATCCGGGTTCAGTGTCTGTATGCACTAAAGGCAAGATTTCGTTCATGGTGAGTTCCTTGGGTAGATGTACTGAGTGATACTTATAGATATATAGCGCCTTGATCATGAAGGTTAAAGCCCAATCGCAGAGAATGAGGCAGGCTTTGAACTGATTGTGATTACTCATGATGGTGGCAAGTTTGAGATGATACTTAGCATGTTGGTGATAGTCCAATATTGTAGTATGTAGCATGTGATAAGCAGGAGTTTGTTTGGATCTAGGTTGTGTGGAGATATCATGGTCTTGCGAACGTGGAGTAAAATCTACTTGGTGATTACAATGTGCTTCGGTTATGGACCAATTTCTTGCCATTGTCATCCCTCCAAAGAGTTAATACCAGTATTATACAATAAATTAATACTTATAGTAATCAAATAAATTATTTGTATTCTTCGTTTGGTGTTTACCTTGAGAAAACTTGTCTACACTTTTGAACATAGAGAGGTGAATACCATGAACGAAGACAGAGAAGTTTTGAAGCTGGTCGGAGCCAGAATTCGCGCACTACGCAAAGAAAGAGGGTATTCACAGGAATCCCTCGGAGAAAAAGGTGGATTTCATTTTTCATACATAGGACAGATCGAACGTGGAGAAAAGAATGTTTCTTTGGTGAACCTGGCAAAGATCGCTGAGTCACTTGAAGTAAACTTAATACAGCTTTTCGCTTATGTAGACGAGGATTTTCATTTCACAGAGTCAGAAGTAGTTATACAGGAGATTTTAGAAATGTTAAGAGATGCCTCCCCTGACAGTATTCAACTAACCAAAAATGTGATACGAGAAATATTAAAGTGATCTTGAACATAAAAATAACAAAGGCAAGGCAGCTTACAAGCTGCTTCGCCTTTGTTTCACCGTCATTTTATTGAGGTCATTCAGATAGCTTTCGTTCTTCTACAAGTAGGGTAGCTACTACATCCCCAAAATTCCGCCCCAGCTTTATTCTTACGTTTAACCATTAAAGAACCACAACTACATTTGATATTAGATAATGTCTTAGATGACGCTTGCTCGTTCTTAATCGGTGCAATTTTCATTTTTCTATTGGATGGCACCCATTTACCCCAACTGCGAAGCTTGCTGTCTACTAAACCACCGTGCCAATAATCCACTTTGAATTGATCGGCTTCTTTTCTTGCTGGACCCGTAAGATCAGATGTGGTCACGATTAGAGACAAAATACAGTCATGATTCCTTTTCGCACCTACCAGCTCACGAACAGTCATTACTTGCACCTTATTATGATCGGCATAACATTTGGCTTGGACTGCTGTTTTTTCACCGCGCTTATCCGTAATAACCAGATCTACTCCTCCATCTTTACCCCCAACGCCAACTTCTTTTACGGTATAACCGTTGTCTCTAAAATAGAGTGTAAGTAAACGTTCGAACTCTGCTCCGGTCATTTTATCTAGTGGTAAAGTTAGAATCACTTCGTCTGATCTACACGTAGAGGAAGCACGATTAAATCTACTACTCACAGTTTTTTTAGTAGTCTGTTTCTTCCGTGGGTTGGACTTTTTTCTTTTTTTCTTTTTAGAAGGCTGTAATAGTCCAGCAACAACTGATAATGTAACAACACCAATAACGAGCCATATTATTTCATTCATTCACTTATTCTCCTTAGAACTTATAAAAATATAACCGATTTACCTTTTTAATGGCTTTCATACTTTTAGCAATACGAAGTATAGTTTTTTCGTTTTCATCAAAAAAATCTTTTGATACTTTAACGTAGTAGTTGTATTCAATTTCATCATCAGACATCCAGGATAACTAATACTGAAGCTGAAGCTGCTGTTTTGATATGTGGTCCACTCCACATTGCTTTTCTCATTTTTCAACACTCTCATATGTACTTGACTCAGTAGTTATAGTATTTTCTTTGTTAGTCAGATCGTTACTAGAATCACAGCCTGTAATAACTATGATCAACATTATGACAAATAAATGCTTCATCGTTTTATTTTCCTATTCAATCAGCTGTATAGCAGTAATTTCATTTCTTCAGAATTAAGGAAGTCTAATAAAGAAGCGTTTTCCGAAACCCAATGTAGAAGTTGTTTCTGTTCCAAGCTCCATTTTAAAAATTGAAACAAATATTAGATCTTGTTGCGTAGTAACGCCACTTACAACTGAGCTCCCAAACAAATTGATCCCTGCACTAACCCATTCATTATCTGACTCTTCTACTGAAGAGTTTACGACCCACTTAACAAAATCGTCTTTGCTTGGATTTGTCACGGCAAGCAAAATCAATATAAATCCAATTAAGATCCAAAATTTATAATTTCCACTTTTATTACTTGAGTAATGTACTTCATCACTTTCCATGTCTTTATCACCTTCCTTATTTATCTTAATTTCTACATATAAGTCTAATGGACTAGATAATTGAAAGAGAATCAGGCTTATAGAATCATTATCAAGCATTAATCCACTTATTTCCACTACTTTTCAAACAAAACACCTTATCTAACAATAAGCCCTTACTTTTGCTATTCATACAATACACTTATCAACCCCTACTAACAAAACTTGGTTAAATAAAAAACCTTGAAAGGCATTTGCCCTGCAAGGTTTAGATAATTCTACTTTTCTTTCTCGTAGAAGCGAACAATCTCATCCGGTGTTTGTGCTTCTAAGACGATCTGATTCTTTTCAAATACAATGACATGTGGATAAGTTTGGATCTCGAAAATCTCCTCGAAATTATACTGTTGCTTCTCACTAATATCAATATAGCTCACATTCGCAATAGGATTATCTGTTCTCAAGTTCTCATTGATGAATTGGAGATCCTTTTGCAAATCTATGATGTAGGAACGCTCAGATGGCTTATCTCCAAAAACGATGACAGTCACATCATTGGTTTGATTCTTCACAAGATAATCTATTGCCTTTTCTCGATCATTTGAACTGCAACCAGTAATCAATGTAACTAGCAATGCCAAAAGCAAGAGTTTCTTCATATTTCCTCCTTAGAGCTAAAGCTCGTTAAGGTAATTATTGAACTTTAGCAGTTATATCATGTGTGTAAGTATCTGTAAATGTAGTCCATTGAGCAGGCTTATTGCCAAAGGAATAAAATGCTCCGATTTTAACATATACGCCTGCTTGAATTTTCACATTCTTACCTTTACCTGTAATGCTTGTGACACCTTGTATTGTATATTTATCTAGGTCTCTACCACTTGAATTTTGAAGCGGAATGGACATACTTTTTAGATCCCATCTAGCAGGGTTTCCCTCATTACTTGTGTTACTCGAACCAATAGGGATCTGGATTTCAGTTCCTATTCCTGCATAGGATATAGCAATTGGAATGGAGCGCTGACTCGACGTCTTAACAATAGGTCTGGTGTATGCAATAGCATATGTCGAATTAACATCGTAAGATTCATAACGAGTTAAAATCGTATGGATGTCGGATTGTTTCTTAATGAGCTGACCTGTACTCCCATTCGGTGCTTTCCAAGTTGCCAGATTAGAAAACAAAGGTTGGAATTTAATTTGCATGTTATTATCGTTATTTGACATCAAATTCGTTGTATTCCACTGTACGTTCGAGAACGTATATTTACCGTATTTAGACGACTTAACAACAGGCAAATTAGCAGCAGCCATTGGTCCGATCACAGAAGGAACTTCTCTTGGCTGTTCATTAGTCTGAATTCCTTCATGCATCTCCTTTAAAGAAATCCATTCATTATTATTGAAATGAATAAAGGTCTCATCAGGAAATTCATTTCCCTCTGAAGTGGATGTAATAATAATGTCTCCGTTAGCGTTCTCCTTCTGATCGTAACCTAACTTCAATACAAAAGATTTACCATTTTGCAACATCCCACTAGCAGAAATTAAAGTTGTATTCGATTCGTTATCATAGTTCATTTCATAAGCAATATCAGTCACATTTAAAATTTCTTCTCCTGTATCCAAAACCATGGATAAGCTATTATCTGACAACAGTTCCACGTTTAAATGATCATACTGTTTAATTTTATCATACGTTTCATTGTTATATTCATATACATTCTTTATTGTAAATTGATCATCAGTTGCAGCATATGTTGACTTAGGAAACAGAGTAACAAGCAAAATCACAGCCAAAAACATTATACTTTTTCTCATTGGATAAACCTCCTGAAAAATAAAAAATACAGAAACTCTCTAATTTTGTATGCTGGCCAGCTTAAGAGAATCTTAGCCCACATTTGAAATTCGCCGTTTAATTACTCTCTTCAACTTCCAAATCATTAAACTTGTCAATCTTATAAAGACATATAGTATTGATAAAGAGTAAATATGAATTGTTAGACGAATTATTTCTAGTGAGCTATCATTGTTATAACACACATGAATATTACTGATTTCAGGTTTATATCGCAACGGTTATCATTAAAAATGAGGAAAAAGACCCTGAATTAATGATTTTTAATATGACTTTTGAATGAATAGTCTGAATATCCTATTCCAGATAATTCGACATTTTCTTTTCAAATAATCAAGAACTTTCCTATGAATAAAATTCAAACAAAAACCTGCTACCTACAGCAGGCTTTACCCTCTACTAATTCAAACAATACACTTATTCGCCACCGCCACCATCTTCGCAGGCATCTCTTCCCGCAGTCGCCATACAAAGCTCATAGGTTTGTTCCCCTCATGACTCACATAATCGGCTTCGCCCAGGAAGACAAATGGAGATGTATAGTTATGCTCCTCCTTATACTCCCGCACGAACAGCACGATCCGGTTACCTCTCTCGCGGTGATGGATATACCGCTGCGCGGTAACCGTATGCTCCGACACCCTGCTCTGAGTCTGCCAGTGGAACAAACGCTCGTTAATCGCATAATCCTCATACAGCGTTGAGGGTGAGAAATCTTTGTCCGATTTGTTCAGTGTAATGAAGAAAATATCCGTCTGTTCATCGGCAAAATACTTCACGCCTTCACGGAAGGCGGGTGATTGCTGATCATTCCAGTAACCGAAGGCGGCGAGCACTTGGTCGATGGAGTACGTACAGTGGATATCCAGTGGACAAGTATACGGGAACGGATTACTTTTATCCACAAATCGCAGATGAGCCAGATTATATTTGAAAATATCCACAAGCTCTGCTCGGAATGCCTCACAAGACAGCACACGCTGCACACCCTCTTCGATACTGCTCAGTCCTAGTTTATCAGGCGCAGCCCGATGGAACGTGTAGTAGAACATGATGAGCATGCGCTGTTCATCAGCGTTGGTCGGTTCTTTCCCTTTTTCAATAAAGTCGATCAGGAACGTCAGCCAGCTTCGGGAGTTAATCGTCAGCACAGACGGTAGTCTGCGGATGTACTCCTCGTGTTCGTCTTCAATGGATGCAGTTAATCCAGCTTCGGCCAACATGCCGCGGAAATACCTTCTCCCCGTGCGTCCACCATACAATTCATAGAGAGTCATCCCGTGATGTTCCACAAAATGAGCCAAGGTCAGCGGCAGTCCGGTGTCTTGTTGGAACGTTTGCAACTTCTGGATTAACCCTCTGCGATTACGACTCATTTGCTTTAAGTTACGCATAATGTATTCTTTCGCTTGCTTTTCCAATTGAATGAACGTGCCGCGAGGCAGGTTCGAGAAGCCGTTCTCGACGTAGTACGAGATGGAATGTTTGGTGGCCCCGATCAGAGCACGGAACTTATCCTGGAACCTGTATTCCTGGTGCGCTTGTCCGATGAAGTCAAGCACGGTCAGGCACTCTTTGCCATCCGCCATCCGTAGTCCACGTCCCAACTGTTGCAGGAATACGGTCAGACTCTCGGTAGGACGCAGGAACAGGATGGTGTTCACCTCAGGGATATCCACGCCCTCATTGTACAGATCAACGACAAAGATCATGTGCAGTTCCCCTTTCACCAGTTGTCCTTTCGCAGAATGACGCTCCTGTTCGCTCGACCCGCCATGCAGGGCCATGGATGGAATGCCGGCTTCGTTAAATATTTTGGCCATATACAGCGCATGATCCACCCCTACGCAGAAACCAAGCCCCTTCACATCGTCCAGATCGGTTACGTATTTGTTCAGACTTTGGATGATCTGGTTAGCACGGATTTTGTTATGGGTATAGAGCTTCTCCAGTTCGTTCAGATCGTAGCCTTTACGCGACCACTTCACCTGAGATAGATCGACAGTATCGGTGACGCCAAAATATTGGAAAGGACTCAGTAGTTTCCGGTCAATTGCATCGGTTAGACGGATCTCGGCGGCAATCGTATGATCGAAGTAGGCGGTAATGTCTTTGCCATCCATCCGTTCCGGGGTCGCTGTGAGTCCCAGCAAGATCTTCGGTTCGTAGTGGGACAACAGCTTCTGGTAAGAAGGTGCAGCCGCATGATGGAATTCATCCACAATGATGTAATCGTAATAGTCTTGGCTGGTGATCTCCGTCAGCTTCATGGAGTTAAGACTCTGAATACTAACAAACAAGTGATCCAGCGCCTCCGCTCGGTGATTCCCGACATGCAGCTCGCCAAAGTTCATATCCTTCAGGATATACCGGAATGTGTCCCGGCTTTGCTTCAAGATTTCTTCCCGATGGGCAACAAAAAGCAGCTTTGCTCCCGCATGGATTGCCCGGAATCGCTTGTAGTCAAAGGCAGAGATGACCGTTTTGCCAACGCCTGTGGCGGCAACGATCAGATTGCGGGTTCGTCCATACAGCGTACGCTCGGCGTCCAGCTGTTCCAGCACTTCTTTTTGATAATCGTAAGGCTGAATGTCGAGGTGAAAGTGGTTAGACTGATCTTTTTTGCGATTCAGAGCCGCCTTCAACTGTGCCTCATGGCCTTCATCCTCAGCCATATACCGCGTAAATTCACGGTCATTCCAGTAACTCTCGAAGGTCGCTTCAATCTTGCGCAGCACATCGAGTGAATCCTTCTCCGTCACCTTGAGGTTCCACTCCATACCACTGGTCAGCGCTGGGTTGGATAGGTTAGAGGAGCCGACATAGGCTGTGGTGAATCCAGTATCACGGTGGAAAATGTACGTTTTGGCGTGCAGCCGAGTCACTTTGGTATCATACGAAATCTGGATCTCTGTGTTAGGTAATTTGCTGAGTTCGGTAATGGCTTTAAGGTCGGTAGCTTCCATATACGTGGTCGTGATAATCCGCAGCTTGCCTCCGCCAGCCGTGAATTGCTGAAGTTGTTCCAGAAGCAGACGAAGCCCGCTGAATTTGATGAATGATACCAGCCAGTCGATCCGATCGGCGGTCACGATCTCCTTTTGCAACTCCAATAACATACTCGGCTCGGACTTTGCACCTGTGAATAAAGAGCTTTGCGCGATAGGTGTATCTGGACGAACGATTTTGGTATCCCTGACCGCACGAATGCTGTTCAGCTTGGAATACACATGGGTCAGCACTTCCCCCTGCTCGTCCAGTTGCAATTCGTTGTACTCTTCTTCCCCCAGTGTGCCTTTCAGGGTAGCAATAATCTCATTACACGTTCGGATCTGCGCCAACACTGCCGTCTTATCTTCCGTCTGTTCCCGCACAATCTTGAGCGCTCGCCGGGTCACCGCTGCCAGATACGTGGACAGCAGCTTGCGTGCTTCCTCTGCATCCAGCTTCTCAGTCCCAATGTTATACACATCCGGGTCCAGTGCCGAAATCTCCTGTCTGGTGATGGTGTTGATAAGCTGTTCATATATGCCTTGTTTCATGAATGTACCTCGTGTGGGTGTAGGATGGTTGTGGATATGTAAGTGATATCATTAGATTCATGGTATTGGTAAATATGGTCTCCACTCTATTATCGTCCAGCATGGGGGAAAATTCATTAGTTGTTTGTATATAAAAAAAGAGCACTCTCTATTGCCTATGAACGGCAGGAGCACTCTTCTTCATCATTCGTACCTTGGATTCAAAGCATCTCTCCAAACGTCATCATCCACGAAATCAAGCTTTTTTTCACTAAAATAAGCTTGGGTCTCTTGCTCCAGATCATTCAAGATTTGGGGCCAATCCTTCTCGTTAGTTTCCTTGGATTCAAAATCCCCAATAATGTTGAGCCATCGCTGATTTAACTGTTGATACTCCTCGATCCTGGTTTTAAGTTCAAGTGTTACAGGATAACTGGTTATGTCCAGTCTCTCGAACGTCATTCGCATGCGGTGAAGTGTAGGTGGCATTACATCATCTTGACCTAGATCGTTTGTGAATAAAGATGCGGGTTGTACCAGCCAATTAGCTTCTTCACTGAAATTTAGATTCATCAAGTTATACTTATCTATAATCTGAGTCATATTTGTAAAGTTGTAATAGAGCTGGCTGGCTTGTTCTCCATCCTCAACCATCTCGTTTGTTATTTGCTCATTCTCAAGTATTCGATCAAACAAAATATCATTATTTATAATTGTACTTTTCATATCAACCATATCTTGTCGTACATTCATCGTTAGATACTGTTCATACATTCTTTTTTCTTTATAAAAGCTATAGGTTAGAACAAGTAATAATGCTAAGCCAATACAGCATCCAATCATTACGAAGCGTTTCTTTAAAATCATGGCAATTTGTTCTCCTAAGATTTTATAGTAAGAAGCACCTCTACATTTGTCTGGTAGAAGTGCCTTTATACATTATTTATCTGTAATTCAGTTGTGAGGTTTCTTGAAAATTGAATACTCAATATTTTCAAGAAGTTCTCCGTAATGCGTTTGGAGTAATTCAAGATATGTTACGTTGAACGTATACGTTCCGTTTTTATAGAAAAATATCTCTTCTCCAGATGTGTGATAGAATACTCCATCTACTTTGAGTGATCCGATAACATAAAAGGAAATTTCGTACATTGTTTTATACCATAATTCATATTGTTGATTATTCTCCAATTCAAAAGATATGGTTTGTTGATACATAAAATCCTCTTCTTGAAACATAGTTTCATAAGAAGCTGCTGGATGATCAGCCGGGAAAATATTATCATAAGCAGTTATTTTCAAACCACCGCTTAGATCAAACTCATGAATGAACAATGCATTGTGTTGTCGGTTCATATAATTCACTTCAAAACTCTTACTTTCAATTAATCTTTTCAACCATAAAGGATCTTGTTTTCCATTCAACTTCAGTGAATATTCCATAAACTTGTCTCCTCTACTTTAAGGGAATACTGATATGATCTTACCGTCCTTTTTGATTGCGATAACTTCTTCTAAACCTTGGATTTCCCATTCTTTAAATTGCTTAAGCAACGCAGAATCATCTCCAGACCACTTTGTTAAATTAATCACCACATTCTTGGTTTGTTGTTTAATCACAACCTTTTCTTGAACCTCACTCCAAATACCTCTAATACCTTTATTTTCAGTTGGTGCATAACAATCAAATATACGCCCTTCAATTCTAAAATCGGGATCTCTTTTGGAATCAATTCCATCACTATCTAAAACTTTAGGGTTCTGTTCAATCCGATATCCACTTCTCGCCAATTGATCAGCAGCATCATTTTCTAATTCTAAAGACTGTTTAGTCGCCTTATCCGCATTATTTGGAATTTTTGTTCTCGCTCCACTTGGTAAGGCCTCTGGATTAGGTGATTCACTTGGCTTTATTAGATCTCTGGGACTGTCAATTCCCTTTTGAGGCTCCTTCTTATCTCCCCCTGATCCCCCAGATCCAATGTCATCCTTCGAACGAAAAGCTCTGCCAAACAAAACATACGCCAAAGCCTGACCTGTCATCGCTCCACCGTAATATCCTGCTCCACTCTCATCGATCTGTTTCTTCTGCTCATCCACAAATTGCTCTATGTCAGATCTCGCGGTTCCCGTACCCCAGGCGGTATCCCATGCAAACTGAATACCACGCCCAACATCTACAACTTTGCCCACTGTCATGGCATATGCCACACTGCTTAATGTACTGAACGGGTTAGAGAAGAAAGCTTCTGCCGTCTGGCCCATTCCTGTTAATGTTTCTCCTACTGATTTATCAAGCAGCCCTACAGCGAAATTTCGCTTTAGCTCCTCTGGAATGTATAGCGCAACCTCTCCTGTGCCATCCGTTGTTCTGAAGTTCATGGCGATAAACGTAAACTCTTTCTGGATTTCGTCCAACAGCCCGAGTGTAGTCGGGAACACTTCTTTCACCTGCATAAAATCCCAAAAGAATCGCTCTCCTGTCACACCAGACCAATCGGACTGCAACATATAGATCGATTTTTCCAGTTCCCAGACCATTCGCTCCAGTTCCTGTTTCTTCTGTTGGACCAACCGGGCCTTTTCCTCCAATAGATCGGGATGTACCTCGATTCGCTGCATTTACTTTTCACCACCAACCTGACCTTAGTTTATGTACCTAAATTTTAACAAGTGGGAAGGAAGATTGGAATCAAACGGAAGGATCATTTCCTCAGAGGTTATCCGGTCGTTGGGCAACATCCTTGGGTAACTATTTTTGCACATTAATGCATGGATGAATGCCGTTGAGTCGACTGGGTATCTTGTACAAAAAGAACGACTTCTATCACAGATAGAAGTCGCACAAGATAACAATACAGCATGATTAAATCTTCTTTAAGACACTACAAATTGTACGACAATTGGAGTCCCATCATTTAATGCATCTCCACCGGGAATTGTAATTGTAGTCGTCGTAGCCGAGGATGTATCTGCTGTTTGCATAAGGCCATTAATATAAAGATTGTAGTAGTTGTAGGTGCCTGGAAATGCGGTTGCAGCTACACCAGCGTCGTTTGTAAAAGCAGTCGCAGCAATGGCAAACGTTGCCCCAGTGCCGGTCCCATCACCAATGGTTGCAACAAATCTTAAACTGTTCTGAAATGGTGTCACAAGTGGCATGTTTCTCACCTCCTACCTAACATAGTATATGTGGTAGGTTTGGGAGTAGTGAAGGCAAAGGAACCAGCAACTAAATCCAATTTTAACCATTTATAATATTGGCTGTTATTATAATTATCTCGATAGTGATAGGTGTCCCTGCAAAGATCACACCGTTTTGTGACGAAAAAAACAACCTCTCTGCACTTACACTGTATGAGTTTCCTGGTTGGACAATCCCGTTTATATAAAGATTGTTGAAACTAGTAAGTCCAACCCCGGCAAATTCGGTTATGCTGTCGCCATCGTCATTTGTGAATTCTGTGGCAGGAATTACAACCGATGCCGACAAATCCAGATCGGTATCCGGAAAATAGAAGTAACGGTTTGCCGTAGGAATGATTTCAATTCCGGGTACGGTGCCCGGCGGACCTTGCTCACCTGGGGGACCCGTTGGTCCTTGGACTCCGGGAGTTCCCGGTTGACCTGGCTCACCCTGAGGACCAGCGGGACCCTGCGCTCCGGGAAGTCCTGCTTGACCCGGTTCACCTTGAGGACCAGCCGGGCCTTGCGCTCCCGGAATTCCCGGTTGACCCGGCTCACCTTGAGGGCCTGCCGGGCCTTGCGCTCCGGGAGCTCCCGGTTGACCCGGTTCGCCTTGAGCACCTGCAGGACCCTGCGCTCCAGGAACTCCCCGTTGCCCCGATTCACCTTGAGGACCAGCCGGGCCTTGCGCTCCATGAAGCCCCGCTTGCCCCGGCTCACCGTGAGATCCGGCAGGGCCCTGGGCACCTGCCACACCTTGCGTTCCAGGGAGACTCACAGTCTCCAATTCGTGCTGTCTCAACGGAGCCAGCTGGGGGGCGGGCTCACAGCATACCGGGTTGCTGCCTACCCCTCTCGGTAATGCAATGACTTTTTTGTCACGGGCCATTTTCTGTGATCTTAATGGACGCTTCAGTGAGCAGCGCTTTTTCCGATAAGATCTGCGGATAATATGGCATTTCTTTCGTTTTCCCAAGTGTTTTTTTCTACATTTCAACGTAGAACGACTGGGCCTTAATTTGTTGAGGGTGGCTGTCCTCTTGTTCAGATACTTCAAAATGGTCATCTCCTTAGGCCAAGGCACACAGTATATATGCCCTATACTATGTCCTTAGCACATTCGGAGAGTGTGCGAATAACTATGAGGAAAGCCCAATAAAAAAGACAAGAGTCCTGCTGTAGTTGTCCTTTGTCTTGCCAGCATGGCTTCATTGTTTAATTATGAGGGAAGCGAAATACCCTTATGAAGCGGAGTTCAACTTCCTTTTTGCCGTCCAATAGCTCCAGCCTTGGAATACTACAAACAACGCTACTGCCATGATCAAACTTATCCCCATCTCCACCAATCGCTGCATATTCCCATTCAAGAAAACGCTGTACCCCTGAGTTACCGCGGAACTGAACTGTTCTGAGGCGAAAAATACATAATAGAGACCAAACATCAGCATATGAACAAAGGTATACACGATGGGGAAGGCAAAAGGACAGCGGGGGATGGGACAATCTATAATACAAATATTACCACACCACACAAGAGACAAATTCCGTGATAAACTAACGCTATGCTCCATTACAGCGCCGATGCGTTGCTTGATAAGATTTTATATTGAAACTCGGAGGAATATGGATGAGAACGGCATTAACGAAATGGAACCGAATGAGTCTTATTAAACGAATTTTACTAGGAATTGTCTTGGGGATTGTCTTGGCCCTGATCGTGCCCGGTGCAACAGGAATTGCACTTTTTGGTTCCTTATTTGTCTCAGCATTAAAGGCGGTTGCTCCAATCTTAGTGTTACTTTTGGTGATGGCCGCTATATCCAACCATCGAAAAGGTGTTCAAACCAATATGAAAAGGATTATCGTCCTTTACGTTATGAGTACCTTTCTGGCTGGGCTACTCGCGGTTGTGGCAAGTTTCTTATTTCCGGTTACATTGACATTGGTATCGGATGTGCAAGAATTGACTCCACCTGATGGCATTGTTGAGGTCCTGAAGAGCTTGTTATTGAAGTTGGTTGATAATCCGGTAAGTGCACTGATGAACGCTAACTATATCGGTATTCTGGCTTGGGCCTTGCTGCTAGGTGTTGCTCTCAAAAGCTCGAGTGATAACACCAAAAACCTGATTACTCAATTCTCGGAAGCAGTATCGAAGATTGTGAAATGGGTAATCCAGTTTGCACCGTTCGGAATTATGGGTCTTATTTTTGACTCCATTACAACAAGCGGACTTTCGTCTTTGTTGGGATACGGCAAATTACTTTCCGTTCTTGTTGGATGTATGGTGTTCACCGCGCTTGTTGTCAATCCGCTTATCGTGTATCTGAACATTCGTAAGAATCCATACCCCCTCGTCTTTCAGTGCTTAAGAGAAAGCGGAATTACGGCATTCTTTACACGAAGTTCTGCGGCGAACATTCCAGTCAATATGAGATTATGTGAAAAGTTAGGATTGGACAAGGATACGTATTCGGTATCCATCCCGTTGGGCGCTACGATTAATATGGCGGGGGCAGCCGTTACCATATCGGTCTTATCCCTTGCAGCTGTTCATACGATGGGTATTCAAGTGGATTTTGGAACAGCGCTGATTCTCAGCGTGTTATCCGCTGTTGCCGCTACTGGCGCCTCGGGTGTGGCGGGTGGCTCTCTTCTTCTTATTCCTATGGCATGCAGCTTGTTCGGCATATCGAATGATATTGCGATGCAAGTCGTTGGGGTTGGCTTCATCATCGGAGTGTTGCAAGACTCATTTGAAACGTCCCTGAATTCATCCTCGGATGTCTTGTTTACCGCTACAGCAGAATACGCTAAGAAACGTAAAGAAGGTAAGAAAACAGCAGTTCAACTCTAAACCAACAGCAGTTGGCCTACCATATCCCCTCCTGGTTACAGTGAAAAAAGATCACATGATGACATGCGATCAACACCGTAGACCCGAGGGGATTTCTTCATTACAACGTAAAATGGAACAATAACTTCTGCAACATTTTTCTCCATAGAAGAAAGCATGAGCGCTCCGTTTTCTTGCATCAGCGTTACACAATAATAAAAAATCCCCTTCAAGTAACCACATGTTCTGAACGAACACCGTTTACTTGAAGGGGATTGATCTGTACTCTACTTCTCGAATCGGAACCAGCCGAAGTCAAACTGACTGCCTGGCAGGAAGATAAAGCTTACTTTCTGCTCACCTTTCACCTGTTCAAGCTCAAACACCCGTTCTTCGTATCCACTCGACTGTGTGAACTCAACCAGCTGGTTGCTCTGTCCGTCCGCACCTGCGAAGCGAATATGAATCGTATTCTTATCAATCGGTGAATGGCCGTAGATCACGAGCTTCGACGTACCTTCTGCCGTAAAGTCCATGTTTTCAAACTCCAGTGACACATTGTTTCCGATACCTTCAACACGGTCACCCTCAATTTTGAACGTATCTCCATAGAGATGATCACAGGATGCAGCAGCATTCTGCTCGAAGGCCCGACTCTGACGTTCGAAGGAGAAGCCTTTAATATGAATCTTCTGCTTCAGTACAAAACAGATCGACGTAATTCCGCTAAGACGTTTGGACAATTGGTATGTCTCTTCCTGGTACACATTCCAAATGGACTCTTTGTCATACACCACATCCGCGATCATCGTACTTCCTTCTTCATCCGGCATACCTTCCCAGATCTGAATGAAGTAGTCCTCCGTGGACAACGTAAAGATTGGAATGGTAATCGTATCGGAGCCATATGGCCCGAAGTCAATATTACGGAAGCCTACATGCGTCTCTCCGTCGCGACTTGTCGCTACCCCACGTTCGTTGCCGTTACCAACCTCACCTTTGGTGTAATCGTACAGTCCGCCCGTAATGAAACCGTATGGATCTTTGTATGCTGTGCCGAGACCTTCCGCCTTGAACTCCAGCTGGGAGATGAGTTTCGTTTTATCCGTACCGTTGGTACTGGTTGCGCGAAGCCGGAACTCCCCGTCACCTATAGCCGATACCTTCACCGCATGTTGATGCTCACCGTTGTCGCCCGTTTCTGCTTGAACAGCTTCCACCTTGGCAATGTTGGACTCGATCCCCGCATCATTCACAACAGCCCACTCGATATCTCGGTAGGAAGTGTTCTCCGGGTACAGCTTGGCGGTTACGACCAGCTCCGGGTTAGATGGATCGAGCAACTGTCCTGCTTTACTGATGATCTCAATTTTCCGCAAAGGAATCTCCTGAGCATTCCCCGTTAGCACCGGACGTTCTTCATTGTTCATGAAGACAGCTTTCGCTAGTTTCTCATCAACCAGTTCCGCATCCACAATACGCGATTCAAACTCAGCTACAGCCCCTTCCAAACCTTCGGAAGAAACTTCAATCCGTACCGTTCCAGGTTCATTTGTCGCTCCGATGATCGCCATCAGTTTGCCGCTGAACAGTCTTCTGCTCAACCCTTTGTATGGATCGTAGTCCGTGCTGTCCCCGTTATCCAGACCCAGCAATCGTCCTGCACCCGTCACCTGAACTTGTACGCGATTGTTCGCATTGTGAACCGGATTACCCGCCTCATCTTCCACATCAATTTCGACAAAAATGAGGTCTGTACCATTCGCTTGCAGTTGCGCCCGATCTGCTTGCAGACGAATCTTCTTCGCATCCGTATAGGATCTTTGCACATCGGTTGCAATGATCTGACCGTTCTCATCATAAGCGATCGCTTTCAGCTCGCCCTCTTCGTACGGCACTTTCCACCAACCTGACAGCTGTGTTCCATTGGCATGATCGATATCGTACGTACCAATGGTTTTACCATTGAGTTGCAGCTCAATCTTCGGCGCGTTGCTGCACACGCGTACATCAATGATCTGACCCAGGCTGAAATCCCAGTAAGGGAACAAGTGAACCATCGGACTTTTCTTATAATCCGTCCAAGCCGCTTGGTAGATGTAATAGGAGTCTTTCGGGAACGTTGCTGTATCCAGCTGTCCAAAATACGAATTCTTCGTATGATACGGTGTCGGTTCTCCAATATAATCGAATCCAGTCCACAGGAACTGACCCAGTGAATACGGCGTATCCCGCTCTGCCAAAATGCAGTATTCTGCCGACTTCGCACCCCAGCTCGTCGTACTGTTACCCAAAGCCGAGCACTGCTCGTCATCATCTGCCAGAATCGGCTGTTCGAATGGGAAGTGATAAATGCCACGGCTCTGCACCACCGAAGACGTCTCACTACCATAGATGATCCAGTCTGGATGTTCTTCATGATGTTTGTCGTAATATTTCTCCGCGTAGTTGTAACCTGCCAGCTTCACGATATCCGCGCATTTTTGTGCATTTTCCCACGGCATGTAGTTGGAACCAATCGTCACGCCTGCATTACCTTTTGGATCAAATTCCAGCACATAATCCATCAGCATCCGAGTTACTTCTTGTCCACGCTCATCCGCATGGGTATCATAGATTTCATTCCCGATACTCCACATGATCAGACTGGCATGGTTACGGTCGCGCTTCACCCAACTTTTCACATCGGTGTGCACCCACTCCGGGAAAAATCTCGCATAATCGTATGGCGTTTTGGCACGTTCCCACATATCAAAGGCTTCAGACACAACCAGCATACCCATCTCATCCGCGAGTTCCATGAACTCTTTGGCAGGCATATTATGTGCGGTGCGGATAGCGTTAACGCCCATTTCTTTGAGTAAAACGAATCTTCTACGCAATGCCGTCAGGTTAAAAGCCGCTCCCAGCGCACCGAGATCATGGTGTTCACACACGCCGTTCAGCTTCATCTTGACTCCGTTCAGGTGGAACCCTTCATTGGCATCCAGCTTGATATCCCGGAATCCAATGCGCTGTGAGACCGATTCAACTGTCCGATGTTCCTGATCATCCGAGATCAATCGCAGCTCTGTCACCAGTTCATACAGATGCGGTGCATCCGGGCTCCACAAGTTTGGACTCTCCACAATGATCTGTTGGCTATCTAATGATGCTGCCGCATTCTCACCCACCGAAGCCGTAACATTCGCTTGGCTGGATGCCACCACCTGACCTTCATACCGGATCGTATGCATCAGCTCTGCTTGTTGATTCTGTTCCAGGTTCAGCTCCGTATCTACTTCCACCTGCCAGCCATTCGGCTGTTGCTGAATCGATACATACGTTCCATCCGTCACGATGTGGTTGCGGTCTCTCGTTTTCAGCCACACATGGCGATAGATTCCGGCTCCGGAATACCATCTGCTGTTCGGGCTCTGATGCACCACTTTGACCACAATCTCATTGTCGCCTTCTACCAGTGCATTCGTGATCTCATGTTCAAAAGCAGAATAGCCATACTTCCACTCCCCAACCAACTGCCCGTTCACATACACCGAAGAATCCATGTACACGCCATCAAAACAAAGCAAAAGCTGCTGCTCATCCTTCGTGTAATGGATCGTCTTGCGGTACCATCCAATGCTGTCCTCATACAGTTCAAGCGTATTATATATCAGCCAATCATGGGGAAGTTCCACAGGTTCATATACCAGACCTGCAGGTTCCGTAACATCCAGCTTACTTTTCGCAAATTGCCATCCATCATTAAAAAGTCTCTTCTGATTCATGGTAGATTCTCACTTTCTTGAAGTAAATTATGATTGCGGTTACAACAGTAGATGTCGCTTTTTCCGAAAACCTTTTCGGTAATACACAAGTATGACTATAACACATAACCCGATTATACCATCAGTCTCTTTCCTGTACCTCCATTTCAGAAGATTTTTTAGCCAGATTAATGAACGTTTTATCCCTCCAAGCATTTCAAGTCTCGATGACAACAAACCAAAAAGGCAACCCGTCGACCGGGTCACCTTCTCTGTTCTCTCCTTTAGCACGCCACTTCTTCTCTCAACACTCCTACACCAACACTACTTAACCTCTATCCCTTGTAAAAAGGGTTCCACCCTATGCCTTTGCCCGATGGCATCGCGCCAGGCACCCCATCCGCTTCAAGCAGCGGACGGACAACTAACTTCACGGGCCACTCCTTGCTCTCGAATATCGCATGAGCGAGCGCGACCCGATCAGATTCGGGAAGCTGCACATGTTGCAGCGCTTCCTTCCAAGCCTGCTCCGTGATCTCCCATAACTTCGTTTCCGGGATGTGATACACCTCGCTAAGTGCCTCCATGATCGCAGCCAGATTCACCTGCGTCCCCAAAGACTGCACATAGAAGATCAGCTTCTGAATCGTCTCGTTATACAGGCTGTTCGAGTAGCCTGGACGAATATGATAGGCAGGGTCAGCAATACCATGCTTGTCCAGATAAGGCTGATGCAGACGTACGGAATCATGATCGCGGAACAAAAGACCTTTTACCTGATTATCCCGTAACACCAGACAACAGTTCTGACCATGAATCTCAGGCACAACGCCCACCTTGAACAGACGCATCACGATGTCATAAAACGTCGTAGCTATGCTGGTATAAAATTCGAGGACATCCGCGCCGCTCAAGTCATCACCCAGGATCTCCGTCAATAGATGCTGCCCTTCCAGATTCACACCCAGTGCGGCCATTGGAATGACTTTGTAAGCATCATCCAACAATTCAGCGGGATACACACGAATCTGTGCAGCCAGATGCCGGGGATGATCATCGAACAGTCCCATGGATTCCGGCATGAAACCCCACCAGTTCTGTTCTTCACACATATACACCTTGTGCTTCAACGTCTCGTCACAAGCAACAGCTTGTCTTAGCATCCGTTCTCCAGCAAGACCATTCAGCAGCTTCACTACCGGAAGATAACGAGCAGCCCCCAGAGACAGCACACTAACCGGTAGCTTGAGCATTAGGGTGGATTCAGTTGACGGAGCCATCGAGCGCAGAGAGGATGTGGCCTGTACGTCGCCCACTTCTATGTCCAATACGACAATGCTACCCGCTTCAATCTCTCCCGTGAAGCGAGGCAGAATCACATGCTGCAATTGCCACGGATGAACAGGCATCGGCTGATATTCGCCCAACGTGATCCCTTTGCGGGCAAACTCGGCTTCCACTACTCCACGCTGAATCTCGTCTAACACATCCAAAATGGACAGTCCATCTTCGCAACCTTGCTGCATGGCATCCAGCCGTATAGCTACCCAGCGCAGCGAAATCGCCTTCCCGAATTCCGCTGCATACCGAGTTACATCTTCTGCGTTGAATCCCACTTTAGCTTTGGACGATGGATGAAATGGACGATCACGCAATGCCGCAACACGTTCACCTTTGATAAACCATTCATAAGCAGAAGCCGGGACGTTAGAGGACAGATACTGGACTTGTTCCCAGCCCAAAGCATACTGCTCCACAGCAATGTCCAGACTAACCAGGAATTCCGCCACCCCAGGCTGCGCATAGGCCTTATCCGACAAAGCCCTCTGTAACACCGCACGTCCAACCTCTGCCGGAGAATCAAGGAGAACCCATCTTCCATCTGTTTTCTCCTCGTAGATCGGTGAACCCTGGACCCACTGAATCCCCTGTCTCACCCCTTCTTCAACCAGACACAGTACACCTTGCGTGTGTAATCTGTAGCGAGAAGCTATATTCTGATTAAGCTCTTCGCTGTCATACCCCTTGTACAATCGACGGAACGGTGCAGGTGCTGCGGCAAAATCAATGAATGGGTGATCCTCCAGTGGGAGTAATTGCTCCGACAAAAATGAATTCATCAGATCCGCCATAATCCGGCGTTCAGCGGCTTGCAGACTGGAACGTTTCATCAGTGTTGACATGATCATTGTCCTCCGTTAGATAATGGAATGCCGGGTGCGGATGCCCCAGAAAATCATGATGCGAGATGGTCCAGCAATAAGCTCCAGACTTTTCAAATACAACAATGTCACCTACCCGCAGCAGCGCTACCTCCGCATCGGAATGCATGCGATCCTTGGGTGTGCATAGCTCACCTACGATATGGACTCGACGACCTCTTACCTCTGGCCGGGCAAATGAATGCTTCCAACGGTTCGTCTCCATAATTTGAAACGGATGGTTATGTCCCCATGAAGCAGGCAGACGATTGTGGTGCGTACCTCCCCTTAACACGGCAAAATACTGACCATGAGAAGTTTTGATATCCGTAACCTCTGCCGCGTAATACCCATGGTCTGCCACCAACAGTCGACCCGATTCAAAATACAGCTGACCTCCGCGTGAAACACGGCGCTGTCTGGCTTCACTTTGTTCTAGCAACGATGTGAATAAAGGCCAGTCGAATCCGGGACTGCCATCATACGTAACACCGAAGCCGCCTCCTGCATTCACCACTTCCACAGGAAGATCATACTGCTGCTGCCACTGCTCCACCTTTTGCAAATACAGCTCGATCATCTGGGCATGCAGCCTGGCATCCATATTGTTGGACAAGGAGTGAAAATGGAACCCGCTTAACCGAACCAGACCCGCGCCTTCCACACGAATAAGTTCAATGGCTTCTTCCACCGCCTCTTCATCGATTCCAAAAGGACTCGGCCCACCACCCATAACAATCTTCGTCCGAGGTAACGTACTGCTTCGCAGGTTGATTCGGAGCAGTATGCGCACTTCCTGCGCTTGCTCCTGTTGTTGCTTGTGTTTTGGCTCATGTCCCGGGTTCTGCTCCCATTCTTGCTTCTGCCTGCTCTCCTGCACCTGCTCCTGCTCCATCGCCCTCTCTTTCGCAATCGCAATGATGCGCCGAAGTTCCAACAGACTCTCCACATGGATGTAGCTCACGCCATGCTCGATCGCCAGACGCAGTTCGCTCTCCTTTTTCCCCGGACCTCCAAACAGAATCGGAACCTCGCGACTTACCGCTCTAACCTTGAGTAGCTCTCCAATCGAAGCCACTTCAAATCCCTTCACCAATGGAAGCAACGCCTCAATGATCCGCGGATCTGGATTCGCCTTGATAGCGTAGAACAATTGTGTGTTCCCGGGCATGCTGCCCAACATCTGACTCACCTGTTCCTGAATGCCAGCCAGATCGTATACATACGCACATACCGGTTCTTCCATTCCGCGTTGCAGTTCATCAATCGCATGCCATACACTAGGTTTCATATCTGCCCACCCGCATTCCTGTAGTCATTCCGTTTTTGGGCATATGCCCGAAACGCCGTATTCCGATCATCACCAAGCACATATATATGTACTCCCCGCTCAGCCCAGAGCGACATATCCTCCACACCTCTGGTGACCGTTGCATAAGGTACTTCGCACTGCTGGGCAGTAGCATGCAATTCATCCAGTGCACGTCTCACATCCGGGTGCTCTGTCTGCCATGGCACGCCGAGGGATTGCGACAGATCCGCCGCCCCTTCCAATACAAAACTCACCTGAGGGTGAGACAGAATCTGTGCACTTTGCCGCACGCCCTCCACACTTTCGATCATGGGGACAACCATCACCTGTTTATTGGCTTCCTCAATATATCCGGTGAGTGGATATTTCCCGAATACACCCGGACGACCGCTATTCAAGCTCCGCGTGCCAACCGGATGATAGTAGGCGTGACGAACCGCTTCCTCCACCTGCTCCAGTTGCTCGACATGCGGAATAACGATGCCTTGTGCCCCGCAGTCCAGCACTTTGAGAATCTCCGCTCGTTCCACTTTCGAGATACGTACCAGCGGGGTCAGGCCGACCAGTTCAGCAGCCCGAACCAACTCTTCCACCGATTCCATCGATGTTGCGGCATGTTCCAGGTCAATAATGACAAAGTCATACTCCGCATGTCCGATCATCTCGATGATGATCGGGTGTGGGATGGATACAAAAAGACCATATACGGGCTGTTCGCGTGCAATTTTTTCCTTCAGCGTGTTAATTCTCATTTGACGATTCCCTTTAATTCGGGTGTTCTCTCTGATTCAAGTACATCCTTTGATATCTTGAGCGGATTGCTCGCTTTGCGGAAATATAACTCCCCATCCCCATACAGGCGGCGCTTGGTCATCTCTTCGATCAGTGCATCTTCGGCAAAAAGGTCAAATGCAGCGAATCGCTCTTCGTACTCCGGGTGCTGCTTCTGATAATCCACAATTACACCTGCGCACAGCTGCCAGAACGCTTCCTCCGACAACCCAAACTTCTCCAAAGCAAGCGCAATATCCGTCATACAGATAAAAAAGAACGCGTCATACGTATAGTCCCGGACTTCCGACACATCTCCCGCATAGATGAAGGAATACCGATTGAACTTGCGATGAGTTTCCGGCTCCGGGTTCAGCTTCGGTGCCCGTTCCGGGTGTAACAGTTGATCCGGTACATAACGAACACCATCATGCAAATCCTTGATAATGATTCGTTTCGGCAGATCGTTTTCCAGTACCAAAATGATATTCTGAGCATGAGATTCCAGCGCAATCCCGTGTGCATAGAGCAGATGAATAATCGGCAGTGTAACTGTGCGAACAAGGGCCTCGCTCCACTTTTCCACACCATGTCGTTCTACAGCATCCTGAATAAATGGAATACCATCCGGCTGCACCAACATCAACGCATTCAGCGGCCATGCTGTCTCGCCTTCCTTCAGATGAACCGATACATTCTCCCGCCAGATCGCACCAAGTGTGCCGTAGGCTCGTCCATATTGGGTTGCAGGCAACAGTTCATAACGGAATGACAGTCCCATGATTTCTTTCAAAATGCCAAACTGAGCCTGCTGCAACAGCTCATCCTCACAAACGAGTTCTTCCAGCCAATCGCTGATCAGCGGTGCGTTCTGGGTCGTATGCTGTGCCAGAATGCGCGTACTCGACGTGTTGGTGATGCTGAGGGCCAGTTTGATGTAAGGCGCTTCTGGGTTCACCCGGTTCGACAGCGAACGGATCGACTGCTGCGCGCGATAGGGCGAAGACGATGGACCAAGATACACAATGTCCCCATCCATCCGTTGACGGGCAAATACCGATTCCAACTGATGCTCCCACTGCCATGGATGAACTGGTATGAACACATAGCGATCACTAGCGTCAGCACTTATTTTTCCATCAACCTTGCTGTCTTTGCTACCTACGCCAGAGCCTATTGAGCTATCATGAACAGCTGTTATTTCACCAACCTCGGCACTGCTCTCAAGCTGATCTGCACTCGTCGCATATGCGTTAACGTTCTCGGCCATGTCCGTACGACCTTGTTGTTGCAGGATCTGTTGAAATCGTTGCATATCCTCTGCCGTCAGATGTTGCCCCACCAGTTTTTCAGAGCTATACCCTGCGGATACAGCGGTCTGAGCCAAATCTTTTTTCACAGCAACCCAGACTAATGAAACCTCCGAGTTAAATTCAGGGCCATAAGCCAGATTATCTTTCAGGGAAAATCCTAACCTCGACTTATAACTCGGATGGTACAGATGACCGTCGGTCATATGACTTTCAAGCGCATCATAATGCCGATCCTCACTCGGAATGTTCATGGGCAATATCGCCCGGCACTGACTATCCTTTGCCATCGTTTCGAGAAGTTCCTGGATAAAAGCCGTCACATTTGCACCCTTCAACGCGTTCAGCACAATTTCTTCCAAAAAGAGATCCAGATCGGTGCAAGGTACGCCCTCTCTTTGAATCGAACCCTTCTTCACCTTCACCCGGCCAAATGAAAACTTCCGCTCGGCTTCACACGTGTACGCCACAGGTTTTCCTGACGATGTAAGTCCTTCGGTTCGCCATTCGCTCCCACTTACATGGCTGTCCAGAATGCCTTCGAACCACATCGCCTCCAGTGTCTGCCGCATGATCCGTTCCTGTACACCCACGTAGACTGCTTCTGTCCTGCCGCCTGCTTCAGCCCTGTATCCCACGACTCCCACGTACTTCACTCCCCATTCGTTTCATTACATTGCTCACCGGCACGTAGGCCGGGGTCTGGCTGATCCCTCTTAGACAACTCACCAAGTTTTGTTTGGCCAGAAAAGCATCCGTTGTCAGCAGATGTTGCACATATGCATTGCCCGTTCGTTCCAGTTCATCCACAAGTACCTCACGTACCTGCTTCCAGAAATGCTCCTCGGATACGTTCACATCTCGCGCCATGGCATGAATTAGAGAACCCAGATGATTAACGATAAAATAGTAAGAAGTCCGCGCCCAGGCTTTCTCTCGCGAATAAAATAATAAATCGGACGCAGCACGATCCTGCTCAAGGATAAGTTCCTCATCCACACTGACCCCTTCCAGATCGCGGACGATAAAATCAACAGGCAACCCATCCTTTAAGGTCACAAGGGTATTCTGCAAATGAGCTTCAAAATGAATACCTTTCTCTCCCGCCGCCCGTACAATCGGCAGCAGAGAACATTTCAGATAACGATCCAACCAACGCTCAGCTATGTCACGTCCACCACCCAGCATCGTCATCAGTCTCGACCGCATCCTGGGAAGCGGTGCTTCTACTAGACTGGATAAGACATACGTATTCTCGACATCAAACTCAATGGGCCGATAAGCTATCGTAAACAGACTGGTTAACTCTTCATCTTCAAAAGCACAAGTCGCAACACCTGTCTCATACGCAATATACGTGTTCGGTTCGGCGCCGAAGCAGTCATGCTGCCTGACGTACTTGGAGGCATCCAGTGTTCTGCGCATCTGCTCAGCACTGTTAGTGCGAATCATGTTGGTGATCTGCATATTCAGTGACAGCTTGATATTGCAGTTCCATTCGGGAACATAAACTGTACGGACCGAAGAGGTTGGATAGACGGTAGGCCCCGCACTACCGAGTAGGATTAATTTTTCATCTCGAATATAGTGCTGTACCTCTGACAACCGTGATATGTATGCGTATTGCCATGGATGGACAGGCAGCAGCCCATACATTCCACTTTTTTCTTTTAAAATAGGCTCCACATGGCTCCGCAGGAGATCATGCAAATCCATTACCGCCTCATCATCCACCCATTCCTGCACGTAGACGTCCTGCCTCACGGCGATATAACAGAGTTGAAACGATGTCCGTAACTCCGGACTGTAGTTCTGAACATCCTGCTCGCTAAAGCCTTTGGAATTCTTCGGGAAAGGGTGAAACGGATGACCATACAACAGTGACTGTTCCGATGTGCGATAATCGTGGATGTCGAGACCGGCTGCTTGTTCGATATACAACGTAAGGTTACCGACACTGTTATCTACCTTTTGTGCAAAATCTTTGGCATACGTCGCATCTACACGATTCGTATTCTCGCCCTTTGGATGTGCAATATCCACCTCAAGTGAACGCTTCATTTCCATCACACTTTTCTTCATTCCATGTTGGTCCGAACTCGCTCCCTGTGCTCCATCTCCACTTAGCTCACATGTGATCCAACGTACCAAGTCGCCATAATGCACCGCTTCCCCGCCAGATTCCATGCTGAGGTATTCATGCTCCCCCATGGCAGAGTAATAAGACAAGCGTCCTGTCACCGTCACCACGCTGGCTTGAAAAGCAACAGCGTACGTCAGCGTATTTGGATTGATCCGAATATCGTTTTCCTTCTCTAGTGCAAGCTCACGGATGTAACAGTTCATCAGCAGTTTGCATGAATGTTCATGGGCCTGCTGCTCAGCCTCAGACCGGAGCTTGTTTTCCATCTCGAACAATGATGCCAACCTTCTTTCGGGTTATAAGTAAGACCAGGGGAAGTGTAAGCAGTATGGCGCAGCCAAGTCCGATACAAATCTCTTTGAGCGCTCCCCATTTGGCCATCTCCATGGACGTTCCTGCCCCGGCAAGCCATTGCCAACGCATATCGTAATATAGGGTCAAGCCCATCACCGCAAACGAAGAAGCGAGCCGCTCAATTGTGGTCGATAACACCGAGCCTTCATGCATGTCTTCCTCCGGTAAAGCCTGTAAACCAATAGCAGAGATACTCATGCCTGACAGACCAACGCCAATTCCCCGGCACGCCATGAGCATACCGATGATCCAGATCGATGCTCCCATGGGTAGAACCGCAAACGACAGAATGGATATCGACACCAGCAACGTGCCCCATGCGATAAAATGTATGGACCGACCTCGGTCCAGCAAGCTGCCGCCAATCCACATGAACAGACTTGTGCAGATGGATAAGGGAATGAACAGCGCACCGGACATGGCTGGTGACAAGTGGAAGACATCCTGGAACAACAATGGCAATGCAAAGATCACGCCAAACATCACACAATCCTGAATCGTCGAGATCAGCACGGTCAGCGGAAAGACGGCATTACGCCGCAGCAACTGGTATCGGATCAATGGTTCCTTGCGACCGTTCTCTGTCTGGATAAAACGAATGAGTAATCCCACACCCAGTGCAATCAGCAGCCAAGGTACCCATACCACCACAACTGGACTCGCGTACAACTGTACCCCCAGACTAAGAGCACCTACAGCACTGATCAGCAGCATGACACTGGATGGATGCCATTTTTTCCTACGGGCAGGGATATAGGTCTGAATGACTCGACCGCACCCGATCAACGAGAATATAGCCAGTGGCACGTTAAGCCAGAACAACATTTCAAGCCGTCCATACTGAATGATGAAGCCCCCCAGTGTTGGTCCGGCAGCCGGAGCGAGCATAAGCAGCAAACCCCACGCTCCGGTAATTCGCCCTCGTACCTCCGGGCCGTATACATCAAACAACAGCACAAGGGATAACGGAATCATCAGCCCCGCGGCAACGCCATGCATGAAACGAACCAGCAACAGTACTTCAATAGAGTGATAAAACAACGCACCTGCTACCGAGAACAGTCCATAGATACTGATGCCCAACATATACGTCTGCTTACGCCCTAGTCGGTCCACAATCAGGGAAGCCAGCGGCATTGTTAACGTCATAGCCAGCATGTACAGCGCGATGATCCATCCTCCTGCTGTCGTAGAGATCTGATAATATTGCACAAAATAAGGCAGCAGCAGGTTAAATGCACTGTTGGTCAGCACCAGCGAAAAGGCACCGATCAGAATCGCGAGTAATACTGCATGCCTCTTCATCAGGGATAGCTTCAACATGCAGCCGTTGCTAAAGCAATCGCTTCAGCTACCGATTTCTCAAAGATCGCAAGGATTGCACCCGATTCTTGTTCCGTAATATTCAGCGGCGGCAGAAAACGAACAACAGCTGAATGACGCCCGCCCAGTTCTACAATTAATCCATTCTTGAAACATTCACGCTGAATAGACTCAGCCAGCGCACCATTAGGCAGATAATGACCCAGACGATCCTTGCGTCCCATTGGATCAACCACCTCAACGCCAATCATCAGTCCTCTACCTCGCACATCACCAATCTCTGCATACCGCTCTTTCATTGCATTCAGTTGATTCATGAACTGCTCACTGCGTAGATGCACGTTGTGTAAAACATCCTGTTCCCGAATATAACGAAGTGTCGCAAGTCCCGCTGCCATGGCTAGTTGATTGCCACGGAACGTGCCTGTGTGTGCACCAGGTTGCCATTGATCCAACTCTTCCTTATAGATGACGACAGACATGGGCAGACTTCCGCCAACTGCTTTGGAGCAGATGATTACATCAGGTACAATCCCGGCATGTTCGAACGAAAACATTCGCCCTGTCCGTCCGATGCCTGTCTGCACTTCGTCGATGATAAGCGGAATGCTTCGCTCTGCCGTGATTCGGCGCAGCTCCCTAAGCCATTCAATATCTGCCGGAATGGCTCCACCTTCACCCTGTACCGTCTCCACAATGACCCCACACGGTGCGGCAATACCGCTCTCGCAATCATCGAGCAGGTTCTCGATATACTGTGCGCTCAACCGGGCCGTCATGCCTTCACCAACACCAAATGGGCAGCGGTATTCATAAGGAAACGGCAGGAAATGAACATCCGGTAGCAGGCTTTGCAGATGTTGTTTCTTGCTCAGGTTGCCACTCATCGACATCGTCGCTTGGGTCGAACCGTGATAACCACCTTGAAAAGCAAGAATGGATTTACCACCTGTAGCATGTTTGACCAGCTTAATGGCAGCTTCTACCGCATCGGCCCCGGTTGGACCACAGAACTGAATCTTGGCTTTATCTCGCATCTCTTCCGGAAGAATGGAGAATAGTTCTTGCATATATGAAAGCTTCAGCGGTGTTGCCAAATCCAGTGTATGTAGCGGAATCTGCTGATCCAGCACATCGCGAATGGCGTTGATCACCGTGTCATGGTTATGTCCCAGCGCCAATGTTCCTGCACCAGCCAGGCAGTCGTAGAATACGCGGCCTTCCGTATCGGTAATCTTCACCCCATGGGCCTTGCTAATGACTAGCGGGAAATGTCTGGGGTACGATCTTGCATTGGATTCCTTCTCATTTTGCAGCTTCAGATATTCCGTCTGCACCTCTACTGACATAGCCCTCTAACGCTCCTTATAATCGATTCAGGCTGAACCTGCTGCCTGTGTTTCTCGTTCTGCATCTTTTATCCGTTGTTATCAGCTATATTCCTTTATGCTCAAGTTGCTCCTGACACAGGTATTCCAGGTATAACCGAACCACATCACGAGTTGTTCCACCATGGGGAAAGACGTGGTGTGTCATATCTGGCAAGGCGTTCACTTCCAGGATGCCTCCTTGTTCTCTAGAGATTGGATTGCGGATATCACAACAACGAACATCGACCCCTGCTACATCGATCTGAAGAGTCTTTGCCGCCTGAGTGATCATTCGGGCATTTTCAGGATGAATAATTTCGGTACAATCCTTGTAGAATTCACTGATTTTTCCGGCGGCAGAATTGCGGAGATCGTATAGCTCGATTTCTTTTCCCGCGGCAGGAACTTCATCAAGTGTTGTCCCTTGTGCATGTAATACCTCCAGCAGTCGTTCCGCTTCTGCATTAACCTCGGGGAACGCTTCATACTCGCCAATGTGCGTCATCTCGATTCGATCCTGATTCAACTGCTCTATCAATGCCCGAACGGTTGAAGTTCCGTCTCCCTCGACATAGACAGGCCGATACTGGTTCACAGCCGCCACTTCACCGTTAATGATCAGCACTCTGTAATCGATTCCGGTTACATATTGCTGCAACATGATGCTGCTGCCGTGGACACTCGCAAGATGAATGGCTGCCTTCAGTTCATCTTCGGTACGCACATCCAGAGTCACGCCCATGCTGCTGCTCGCATCCAGCGGTTTCACCACAATGGAGCGGTATCTATTCAGAAAAGCTGCTGCATTGCTCCCCATCTCTGGGATCACGATAAACGATGGTACAGGCATCCCCTGCTCATGCAGCAACATATTGCATGCCTGCTTGTTCTTCGCGAGCAGTCCAGCGATTAACGGCAGACGATGAGATCTGGTTTTGTTAATGATGATCTGCTTGTCCCCTACAGACAGCTTCAGAAAATCTTCGCATCCCTCAAGAAGTGGCTCACAGGTGATGCCCATTTCTCTCGCTTTGCTTATAATGAGTCGGTTTTGCAGATTATGAATCCCTTTCGGAAACACTGAAAATCCTCCTCGATTCGAATGAAGGTACTCGCTCCTATATAAGTTGAATTAAGGATTATTTACACCGAAACTACAATGACAGAACAACCTTCCAATCGCTGTTATCCCCAGATTTTTTCGATTCCCTTTTCTCAATGGAAAAATCCGGGGATAAAGGCGAACGCTTCGCTTTTTCAGGTTTTTTCTGTCCTCTCCGTTGCATGTAAATGATTAATTCAACTTATATTGCTCATACGTTCATCAATTTTTATTGTAATTTAATATTGATAATGATTATCAATATCATACAAAATCTATTTTATGGCAATTCGAGTTATATTGTCAATAATAAACTTTTAAGGAAAAATAAGATTGAATTTAGTGTGGGTTTGAGTCGCCGTATGTGGTTTAGGATCGATTAATAGGCACAACAAACCAGGCAAGCCTGGGACATGGTTTAACCAATAGCTTGCCTAATTTGTTATCTGTATGCTATGCAATGGAGTCGATGTGGAGTTTTGAATAACTGTTGAACGAATCAAGAGCGGACTTTTTGATCCTCAAGCCAGCTGAGTGTAACGCTGTTCCCCATTCAGCTTCCTCCCTCTTCCATGCGGGATGCAGGTTGGTGTACCGAACAACGGATCAACTGCAATCTCACACTCCATCTGGAAGACTTTACGGACCATGTCCTGTGTAACGATATCCTCTGGTTTACCTTCCGCGTAGATCGACTTGTTGTGAACAGCCACAATGTGATGCGCATAACGACATGCCAGATTCAGATCATGAAGTACCATGACAATCGTGCGTCCTTCCCGTTCGTTCAACTCAAATAGCAGATCAAGGATATCAATCTGATGTGTCATATCCAGATAGGTTGTAGGTTCATCCAGCAGTAGCGTTTCGGTGCCCTGCGCAAGTGTCATTGCAATCCAGGCACGCTGACGCTGTCCACCGGACAGTGCATCCACAGGCCGATCCGCGAGTTCAGTCAGATGTGTGGATTCCAGTGCCAGCTTGACCATGCGCTCATCCTCTCGTGACCATTGCTTCAGCCATGTTTGATGTGGATAACGTCCTTGCTTAACCAGTTGGTTCACCGTCAGGCCCTCCGGAGCGGTCGGACCCTGTGGCAGGATGGACATGCGTCTTGAAATTTCCTTGGTCGGCAGCTTTGCAATCTCTTCACCATCCAGCAGCACCGAACCGGAGCTGGATTTCAGCAACCGGGCCATCGTACGCAGCAGCGTAGATTTACCACAGCCGTTGCTGCCAATCAGGACGGTAATCTGTCCCTTGGGAATGGTCAGGTTCAAATTTTCAATAATGGGATCTGCTCCATAGGAGATCGTAAGCTCCTTGGCTTCCAGAATACTCACAGCTCGCTCCTCCTCAAAACTGATTTCGATTCTTGAACAACAAATACAGGAAAAATGGTGCGCCTACGCCTGCAGTGAATACCCCTGCGGGAACATCTAACGGTAGAAAAGCTGTGCGGGCAATCAGATCTGCCGCAAATACAAGCAGAGCACCCACCAGTCCAGACACAATCAGCATACTGCCAAACATCCGTCCAACCAGCTTCCGTGCAATATGTGGAGCGATCAGGCCAACAAACCCAATGGTTCCGGCTACTGCAACGGCAATTCCCGCCAGCAATACACTACATAACAACAACGCCGAACGATGCCGTTGAACGGTAACACCCAATCCCGTAGCCAGATCATCTCCGAACTCCTGTGCATTCAGGCTGCGGGCGAACCAGATCGCCAGCGGTACAACGATCACGATAACCGGTAAAATCGTTTGGACATCGGTCCACGATGCTCCGTATACACTTCCTGTCAGCCAGATATAGGCTTGACCTGCCGTGTAGAACGGACTAAGAATTAACATAAAGGTCGTCCCGGCCCCGGTAATGGCCGATACTCCAATCCCGATCAGCACCAGACGGATCGGACTGACTCCCTTTTTCCAGGCAAGCACGTAGATGATCAAAGCCGTCACAATTGCACCAGCGATGGCGAACAATGGCAACACCTTGATACTTACCGCTCCACCCAGCAACGTAACAAAACCTACAGCTGCAACGGCCGCACCGCCGGTGATGCCGATCACATCCGGTGAGGCCAGCGGATTACGGATAATGCCTTGCAGAAGTGCGCCAGACATACCGAGGGCTGCTCCTACGAGCAGAGATAATAACACCCGTGGCAGTCTTAAGGTCAGCACGACGAAGTCATGCTCCCCTTCATTCAGACCGAATATCGTTCGAAGCACATCCAGCGGAGAGATAAAGTCACTGCCCACACTGGTACCAACAACCCCTGCCACCAGGAACAGGAGGATACACATGCCGATGACAACCAATGATTTTCGTTCCATTTGCACCGAGATGGTGTCTTTTTTGTTGCGGAAAGTTAACAGCTTCCTCATATCTTCGTCACCCCCTTGCGGGCAATATACACGAAGAAGGGTCCGCCAATCAGTGCAGTCATGACACCAAGTGGAACTTCCTGCGGCATAATCACCAGCCTTGCCACCACATCCGCAGACAACAGCAGAATCGCTCCCCCTACAATAGAGTAAGGAACGAGCCATCGGTAATCATTGCCCACCAGTGCACGCATGATATGTGGGACAACCAGACCAACGAGCCCGATCGAACCGGCTACGGCAACCGAACCACCCGCCAGCAATACCGTAACAATTCCCATGAGCACCTTAACCAGAATTACATTCTGTCCCATGCCTTTGGCGATATCATCACCGGTCAAGAGCAGATTGATGGCTCTGCCCATGAACAGAGAGACAATGGCTGCGGCTGTCATGTACGGCAGAACAGGATATAACATATCCAACGTCCGACCACTTACTGAACCGGCAAGCCAGAACAATACATCCTGCAATCCGGTTCCATCCAGCACCAGAATGGCCTGTGTGAACGAGGCAAACAATGCTGAGATAGCCGTACCCGCCAGTACAATTTTGATCGGTGTCAAGCCATCACGACCGAGGGAACCTAGCCCATATACAATCGCCGCGGCAACCGCAGCTCCGGCAAAACCAAACCACATCATGGTGGTGAGCGAAGATACGGATAATACCACGATGGCAATGACAATAAAAAAGATTGCACCCGCATTGATCCCGAACACACTTGGTGATGCCAGCGGGTTACGTGTCAATGCCTGCATCAGTCCGCCTGCCACAGCCAAACTTGCTCCCACAACAGCAGCAATAACCGTACGTGGCAATCGTTCCGTCAGCAGAACCACATGTTGCACAGAACTCTCGTCATAGAATTGCAGTGCTTCCCATGCCATCTGAAACGTGATATGTGTACGTCCCAGAATCATACTGGCTAGGCAAGCAAGTAGAAATAATATGAATACACCAGCCAGTCCATAGATCTTGGCACTTGCCTTTGTAAGAAGGGGAAACATACTCTCACTCTTTCATCTGTAAAATGACAAAAGACCTGCCTGCCCATACACTTCGTTAACGAATGTCCTGGTGCATGGCAGGTCCTGCTCCTGTTAGTTAGTTCAGGTTGAACTGCTTATATAGATCGTCCAGCATCATGTTGGCCGATGTGTATCCACCTGCCATGTTCCAGGCCACTTCATCGACCTGAACCAATTGGTTGTTTTTGACTGCATCAAGGTTTTTCCACAGTGGACTGCTGGTCCAATCATCATAATTTTTCTGAATGGCATCGGTTTCTGTACCTGAGTTGAAGTTAAAGATCATGTCTGCATTCATATCCGGAATGTTTTCTTTGGAAGTCAATTCAACTCCCCATGTGTCTGCGTCATGTCCCGCAGGTCTCGTGAACCCAAGTTCTTTCAGAATCTTACCTGCGTATCCCATGTAGAAAATACGAACCTGATCGGCTCTAAAGTTCGTGATGGTTGCTTCAATCGGCAGACGATCCCCCATTTTCTCTTTAAAATCAGCTACACGGCCATCCCAATCAGACAACAATTTATCCGATTGCTCAACCATATTCATTGCTTCCCCAACAGTTTTCACCGTTTCTTTCCAGTCAAAAAGCGTCTCCGTCACTACCGTTGGTGCGATTTGCGACAGTTGCTCATAGATCTCTTCATGTCTGATCTTCGTAGCAATAATCAAGTCGGGTTTCATCTTGTTGATCTCTTCCAGATTGGGCTGCGATTCCTGTCCTACTTGTGGAACTCCGTCCAGATCTTCTCTCAGATATTCATATACCGGCTGCTGAACCCATGATTCCACCACGCCTGTCGGTTTCACGCCAAGTGCAACAACGACATCATTTGCACCCTGGAACAGTGTCACGATCTTTTGCGGAGTTCCCTTGATTGTGGTTTCGCCCATGGCATGTTTGATCACTCGGGTCTGATCTTCAGTCGCACTGGCGGTTGTATCACTTTCATTATTGCTCTCATTGCTGCTTGCAGCTTGGCTGGACGTATTCGTTGTCTCGGCACTTCCACCCGAAGCACAACCAGCAAGTAGTGAAATCATCAGAATAAGTGCTGCATAAATGTATAGCTTTTTCTTTACTTTATACATGAAATCCGTCTCCCCTTTTTTACCTAATTGATATTGAATCTCATTATCAATTGTATTGTAATGGAGATGAAATCATTATACAAGCATTTTATTTGGAAAAACTTCTCACTCCCTGTCGAACTCTGTAACTTCATAAAACAACATCAAATAAAGATATATTAACCCAACCAATACAATATATATGAATACAATACGCCTCCACATAAACCATATATGTAATTTTTTCTCTATCACTTAACATGCACAATTCTCTTCTTACTTGTAGCTTCATCTAATACATGTCCTTTTGGATAGTGAATCATTATTCATTCATATGCGTTTAACTGATGAATCAACTGTAAAACAATTCCTGTAATTTCTTGTCGTACTATGTTAGATTATCCATTGGAATAAAATCACATCTATAGATAGGGGAATTTTTAACGTGAAAAAATCTTGGATTTTATCATTTATTATGAGTTTTGTATTGCTCGGCGGGGTGTTCGCACCTGCAGGGTCCTATGCCGCTGCAGCGGATGACTCAACCACTACATATTCGGAAGACGAATACTATGAAGAAGTTGACACGTCAGAACAAGAACCGATTCCTACAGTAGAAGAAGAAGATTTCCTCAACTACCTGGATGCATTGACTGATCCTGCCGTATACGAGAAGAAAGCCTTGAATGCAGTGGGTGGCAGCACGTACATCACATCTTCCAATCGCAAATCCTTCTATCTGAAACTGAACAATACAGCTATCCCTAACTACACCAAGTATGTCTCCATGTTGAAACAGATCAAACCGGAGAACGCTGAACTGAAAAAAATCCATGCCAAACTGATCAAAGGTAGCTATGCTCAGCTTGAAGGATATCAATTGTTCAAAAAGTCTGTTGCCAAAACGAAAGTAAACAGCAAGCTGCTTAAACAAGGTAATGACAAGATTGCATTAGGAATCAAAAGCATTCAACAATACCATGCTGAAATCAGAGCCTATGGCGAAAAACTCGGCTACCAAATGTAAAACAACCACACATGTATAACGTCAGACTGCACTATTCTGACGTTCACGTGTGAATGGAATCATCGTTTTATCCTTTTTAAGAATTTTTGAAATTTAAGGAAAAAAAGTGTTTTCTTTTGCTGAGTTAGTTCGTATAATAGCACTATAATCAAAAGGCTATGCTGCCGAAAGGTACAACCTCGTGAACAATTGAGGTTGTGCCTTTTTTGCGTTTAATGGCCGCTTTTATCTGAATTTCATCATCTGACGAGGAGTGATTTACATGATTCTTGAAGCCATCTACCACCGCCCCAAACTCAATTGGTCTTATGCTTATGACCGCTCGACTATGCACCTCCGACTTCGGTCCAAACGTGGGGATCTGGATGCGGTGATTGCCATTACCGGTGACAAATATGCCTGGGATCGGACGATCACACATATCCCCATGCACATCTTTGCCCGGGATGAAATGTTCGATTATTGGGAAGCCGAGACTTCACCTCTCTATCGCAGATTGCGGTATGGATTCCAACTGATTCAGGGAGAGGAATCAGTCTGGATGACAGAACGCGGATTTGAGCAGGCGCTGCCTGATCATCCACTTGAATTCTTTGATTTTCCATTTATGAATCCAGTCGACATTTTTGAACCGCCTGCCTGGGTTAAGGACGCTGTGTTTTATCAGATTTTCCCTGAACGTTATGCCAATGGCGATCCATCCATCAGCCCCAAAAATGCAGAACCCTGGGGAGGAGAACCTACACCGGTGAACTTCTTCGGCGGTGATCTCCAAGGTGTGCTGGATCATCTGGATCATATAAGTCAGCTCGGCATCAATGCCATTTACTTCTGTCCGCTGTTCGAGGCCACGACGAATCACAAATACAATACAGGCGATTACATGAAAGTTGATCCTCACTTTGGAACCAATGAACAGTTCAAGGCGTTCGTGGACGCCTGTCATCAGCGCGGCATACGTGTCGTTCTGGATGCGGTGTTCAACCATTCCGGCAGAGAGTTCCCTCCTTTTGTCGATGTCATGAAGAATGGAGCCTCTTCCCCTTACGCAGACTGGTTCTATATCAAGGACTGGCCGCCACGTGTGGAGGATGGCATACCGACTTATGACACTTTTGCCTTTGAACCGCTTATGCCGAAGCTAAATACAGAACACCCTGAGGTGAAGGCATATCTGCTGGAGGTAGGACGTTTCTGGATTGAAGAGATGGACATTG
This sequence comes from Paenibacillus sp. SRL342, assembly GCF_984798905.1. Lineage (NCBI taxonomy): Bacteria > Bacillati > Bacillota > Bacilli > Caryophanales > Paenibacillaceae > Paenibacillus > Paenibacillus sp. SRL342. Next base: position 1,113,726 of record NZ_OZ481790.1, on the reverse strand, counting down.
ACGGCTGGAGGCTCGATGTAGCCAACGAGGTGGATCATCAGTTCTGGCGCGAATTCCGTCAGACGGTAAAAGCCATCAAGCCTGACGCCTATTTGCTTGGTGAGATCTGGCATGACTCGCTCATGTGGCTTCAGGGAGACCAGTTCGATGCCGTGATGAATTATCCGTTTACCAATTCGGTATTGGACTATACGGTGCATGGCAAGCTCGATGGACTTGGATTCGCCAATGAGATCGGCAAACTGCTTGCAGCCTATTCACAGCCTGTAACGGAAGCCGCCTTCAATCTGCTTGGAAGTCATGATACACCCAGACTGCTGTCCTTGTGTGATGGAGATGAGCGCAAGATGAAGCTTGCCGTTACGTTACTACTTACGTATCCAGGTGTACCATGTATCTATTATGGAGACGAAGTGGGACTTGATGGCGGATATGATCCGGGTTGCCGCAAGTGTATGGAGTGGGATGAGACCAAGCAGAACCGCGGGCTTCTGGAATTCTTCACCCGTACGATTGCCCTGCGCAAACAGCACCCTGCCCTGCGCAGCACGGAACTGAAGATTGTATATGCAAAAGCCGGAGATCCCTGTCTTGCCATTGAACGATTGGATTCGAATTCGGGCGAGCGTATGCTTCTTGTGCTGAATGCGGGTGATGAGCCGTGTACCCTTGAACTCCCTTTGGCAGATCGTAACGTCTGGCGAAATCTGTTCACATCAAACACCGTGGAAGCTCGGCAAAATAAACTGACCCTCGATCTGGAAGCATACGGATTCTCCTTACTGCAAATGGAGGCCAAACAACCCGCGAAAGCCTGATATGAATACGGCTAACAAGGGAAAATAACTTCAAAGAGGCTGTCCCCTAGGTCATATTGACGACCGGGGAACAGCCTCTCCTGCATCTTATACGTCTGATGCATCTTATACGTCATATCCTAACGAATCAGAGAGACCTTATTGGACCTATGTCAAAAAAGTAGACACTACGCCGCGGGTTTGTCCGTAAATTTCATCGCAAAACGAGCAGGGGAAAGATACCCTAGCGCGCCATGCATTCGCTTGCGGTTGTAATAGAACTCAATGTACTGGTAGATGGCAGTATAAGCCTCCTCCGGCGTCTTAAAACGAGGGTTGCAGTAAATGAGTTCCTTCTTTAAAATACTGTGCCATGACTCAATACAGGCGTTATCATAACAGTTTCCTCGTCGGCTCATGCTTGATTCCATTCCGTATGATTTTAGTTGCTCCACGTTTTCTTTTGACGTGTATTGAGAGCCGCGATCCGAGTGATGGAGTAATCCCGGAGCAGGGCGTTTGGCCTTGTAAGCTTCCTCCAGTGCACCCATCACCAAACTGGTTTCCATATGGTTATATAGACGCCAGCCTACAATTTCACGTGTGCACAAATCCAGAACGCTGGCGAGATATAGACGACCTCCTCGGCAAGGAATGTAGGTGATGTCGGTAACCCATACCGTATTCGGTTTGGACGTTTTAAATTGCTGATTCAGCGTATTTGGCGCAAGGGGATGGTCGTGTTTGGAATCCGTCGTCTGAACGCGATATTTGGGCATGACCACAGAACGTAGATTCATTTGACGCATGTAGATACTGACGGTACGGGAAGAGATTCGCAACCCTTCTAAATGGAGCAGATACGTAATTTTAGGGCTTCCACACCGCATCTGGTGGTCGTAAAAATGATACCGAATACGCTTCATGACCTCGTCTTTGCGGTTCTGCCGCTTGCTGGTTCGGTCCATTCGCCATCTGTAATATCCGCTCCGTGACACTTGAAAGGTTCTGCACATCTTCTCCAAAGAAAACTCGGAGCGATGGTCTTCCACAAACTGAAATCTTAGCTCTTTGGTTTGCTGAAGATGTGCACTGCTTTTTTTACAATCGCCAGTTTTTCTTGTGTATCCGCAAGCGTGTGCTCTTTCTCTTGAAGCAACCGGCGCATCTCTTGGAGCTCTGCTTCCAGTTCCTTCACTCGATCTACGCTGGCAACAGGCTCATGTTTTAGTTCGCGGTACTTACTCATCCATTGGTGCAACGTACTTTTTGGAATGTTGAGTTCTTCTGCCAAATCTCCAAGTGTCTTCGTCTGCTCTTGAATGAATTTGACCGTTTGTTTCTTGAATTCTTCGTTATATCGTTGCCGCTGTTCTCCCATGTGGACACCTCCGTTAGTCTTATTATCCTTCCGTCCGTTAACGGGTGTCCACTTTTTATTCTAGCTCCATGAGATTCGTTAGGTTTTACTTTTCTTAATTATCCCCTCAATACGATGTTTGAGGTTCGTTAGCGATAGCGATTCAATTGAGATAAAACTCATTGATGGCAGCGACCTATTTCCCAGCCGAGGCGAAGGGTGTCGAAGTCATTGGTTTTCGTATTTTTTTCATTCTTGAACTTACGAGAGCTTCCTGTGTAATTACGATTTTCTGCGGAATCTTGTATGAAGGCAGCTTGTCCCGACAATATTCCCAGATGGATCGCCGCAGATCGGTGAGAGTACATTCTGTAGCCAGCCGGATCGTCACCTTCACCCTCTGACCGATGATACCGCTGTGATCTCCCGAAACTACGGCCGCTTCAATACATTCCATCTCTTCCAGAACACCCTCGACCTCGGCAGGATACACTTTCCGTCCCCCTACGTTAATGATCTCGGAACGACGTCCCAGAATACGAATGTATCCCTCTTCCAGCACAGCTTCATCACCTGTTCGCAGCCACCCATCCTCTGTAAAGGGCGATGGTGCATTCAGATATCCAATCATCGCTGTTGCTGTATGAATCTGCAATTCTCCTTCCACTACCCGGTACTTGACTCCCTCGTCTTGAATGGAAAACAGCAACGAGCCTGGCTCTTTGGAGCGGGTTGGCAGAATGCCCAGTTCAGACATGCCATAGGCTTGTATCGTCCTTAGTTGTGGAAATCTCCGGTTCCAAGCTGCCAGTACGGATTCTGGCATCACTTCCGATCCGTATGACACAACTTCAAGACTGGATAGATCATACCCCTCATCATTTCTGCCCAGCAGCAACAGATTCATGAATGTTGGAGAGACCGGAAGAGCCTGCACACGAAACTTCTCAATCGTTCGGCACACTTCTTCGGGAGATCGATCCGCAATGATACACAGACAGCCCCCACTGGACAGGGATTGCAGCATGGTATTTACACCACCGATATGATCAAACATCATGAATGGAATCGTTCGCAAAGGCCGAACTTGCCGCCGAAAACCATCTAACAGCCGATCTGCACGATGCACAGTCGCTTTACTCACTCCGGTTGATCCGGATGAAAAGAGTACCAATCCCCCTACGCCATCCTGTGCCAGCGAGGATAACAATACAGGAACCTCTCCAGATAATTCACACGTTTGCCGAATACACAACTGGCCATCCTCAATGCCCAAACGCCACTTCACCTGTGCCAGCTGGATATATTCCTGTCGTTTGGCTTCAACCAGGTACCGATCCATGGGAAGCACGATACACCCTTGTCCGAGCAAAGCAACCAATGCTGCCGCCGCATAGGGGGAATAGTCTTCCTCCAGCGTTACAAGTTGCCCAGTCAGCCCTTCTGCTGTAATCCACTTACTCATGATGCCAACCTGTTCCAGCAGCCACCGATAGCTGTACTCCTGATCTTTCCAGATCAGTGCAGGATGCTGTCCCTGTTCCGCGAATCGTTCAAGTAAGAATTGGTTCATCATCTTGCATCCTCCTCACGGTCAGGTGCCCATTGCTGTGCGAGATAATCAACAAGTGAACCTACAGTCTGATATGGGCTTTCCGGCATGGAAGCAGCAGCTATCTCGGCCAGTGCGGCTCCCATCGCCGTCCCCCATCGATCTTCGATTCCCTGCTCTACCACTGCAAGTAATGACACAAGTTCCAGCGAATCCAGTTGCCCACTTCGTCCATACAGTGGAGCGTTACCACCCTCACCAAGTGGAATCGATGTATTATGGTACGCGTTTAACTCCCGGCAACTATCCAATACGATACGGAGCAAATCCTCCCTGTGTTCTTGTCCAATCATCGACACAGCCTGACGTGGGAAACAATCTGCCTGAGGTATGGACTGTCGAAGTGACTCATACCAGTGCCATTCATCGGTGACCAACATTTTAATTACACCTGTTAGCTGTACTTTCCACTGCTCACGCTGTTTTATTCGACTGACCTGAAGCATATTGTAGGCCTTCTCCCAACGTACGATAATTTCGCTAAATTCTCTTGCATATCGATCAAGGGGAGAACCTAGCCACAAGGCTGACTCTTGAAGCAAATCATTTAGAAAATATCGGCTCCACCGCATATCAAACAGCAGACCGGATATCAGCATTTCATTGTCCTGCTCCCCTTCACTCGCCTCATGCAGTGCATGTAACAGTTGCAGCGATACCGCATGTCCAAAATAATAATTGCGCTCTCCTTGTGTAATCGTCCTGCCTGTCAGAAATTCTTCAATCTGTGTTGTCAGCGCCTGGGTCAACATCTCGCGATAACCCGCTGAGTCCAGTTTCACAGTCGCCCGAATGTCCATGGTGCCATACGTTCGAAGTTCTTCTTTGCGCTTGGCCTGAGCAAGCTCGGGTATGCTTTGGTTACCTTTCCAGAAGTCATGAAAGGCCCTTTGAGCAACCTTTCCATAATACTTGGAGGGCACGGGATCATAGACGTGGACATGCTCATCTTCCATACCATACACGGCAATCCAATGGTCTACCAGATGCAGTCGGGAGCCTTGCTTCACGTGTTTGCGAATGTACTCGGGATTCTGATAATCCTCACAATAAGGCAGGTGATAACTGGTTCCTGTAGCCAGAAAAAGCTCACCTTCGCCGATATACTGCCGGATCAGCGTCTTCCCCTCTTCGAAGCTTCCCAGCTCCCGCTGTCCATACATCTCCCAGATCGGCTCTACATAATCCAGTTTGTGAAAATAAGGCTTCACCAGTCCGTTATCCCCACACGAAGGAAGGCTGTACAACCGACTTGCCGCCAGCAGTGCAAGACTTGTGATGGACCCTTGTCGATGGAGCACTTCATGAATCAGAGGGAAATTGCAGGGATAATAATAGGGAATGTCCAGCACTGGAGCGAATGAAGGAATGTTCATTTTGGGCCTCCTGTTCCCGTTTTGGCTGACGTACTGCCCCAGGATTGGATTTGGTAATGCACAGACATATCATCTGTTGCTCGAAATACCCGATTGGCAATAGGTTTGCCATCCACATCGGTCTCGAAACGACGGAAACCGCGAGTAAATCGGAAGGAGAAACCACTATCTCGCGGGACTCGGTAACTACCTTCATATCGACCTTTACCAGAACGAACAAGCTTCATGCCCATACCACCATATATCGTTTCCTCCAAGTCTTCGTCGGGAGCTACCTCTGCACGAACGCAGACCTCCACATGAGTGGACAATTCTGGAATGACAGAGTAGATGCGTGTAGCAGACAGTTCCCCCACAGTCAGCGTGATGAATGCACTTCCAATACCGACCGGAATTAACTCTCCACTCGTATTCACCTGAAGTATATTCGGGTCACTCGAAGTATAATTCCCATGCAGCAGACTCTGAACCAACCCACTCTCGTAGTGAATCTGTGCATTGATACACACGGTCATTCCACCCTGTAGTCCGATGACATCCCTTCCAAGCAGTTTGAGCGAAGAGGGCTTACCCACGTGGCCGAACATGTATATTAACGGGAGATGAACGCGTGCTCCCCAGTCACCTTCCTGATGACAGGCACCCTGCTGTTCCAGAAATGCCAATTCTTCACCCGGTCTGACTCCGCGTTCAAGTAATTGATGAGCTACCCTTCTGACCTGGGAAGGCAGAAACAGACCTTCTGTATCTCCAATATCCATCCACATTCGAACGGCAGGTACTTCCTCTGGCAGACGGTACATGTTTTCTTCCAACAGTCCGCTATCCGATGTTTCGTCCAGCTGCACATCCACATAGAATGGTGACATCATGATCAGTTTTCCGAAAACATCCGGATTTCGCATCCCCATGTGCAATGTACAAAGCGCCGCGGCAGATGAACCCAACAGCCCGGTATTCGACTTGTCCGGCAGCGTCCGATATCGATGATCAATGATCGGCTTGAGCTCATGAATGATGAAATGTTCATAGTCGATGCCTGAACACCCCACACTCACGGCTTCTCTCTCCGGAGCAACGAAGTGATAGAATTCATTGTGCGTGACTGGACGGACATGCGTAATGCCGACAATAATCAGTGATTCAATCTGCCCGGAGGAAATAAGACCGTCTGCTGCCTGGTCTATATTCCATGTTTCATTGCCTGGCCCGGATGGACCAAAAGCCCGCTGCCCCGCATGAACGTACAGAACCGGATAATGCCGAGCTGCCTGCTCATGGTAACCGGGCGGGAGGTACACATAAATGTTACGGATATTGCCCAGCCACGACGCCTGAATGCCTTCCAAACATTCGATGACAGAATGGGTACTCAACGATCATCAACCGCCTCTCTTCTCCCGATTCGACTGCATAATACAAACAACCCCGCCTCAGAAGAGACGGGGTTGTCCCAGAACACACGTAAGTGTCCCGGGATACATAGCCCTTATATTGTGAATCTGCGAATAGTTTAAATCCCCGGACATACTTTTGTAAACATAAAAATAGAAAATAAATGCTCTCAAAAAAGTTATTGACATAAGATCCATTATTTCTTACGATAGCGTTGTGATCATAACTCGAGGGCCATGCTTTTAAACCAGAAGCGGTTTAGGACAACCCCGGTAACTCCCGAAGGAGATGCCGGGGTTGTTGGCGTGTCAAAAGGAGGGAAGTCTTCAATCCACTGCGTAACATCCTGTTGTATTGAAAGCGCTATTATTCAAGATCCAGGTTGGTTGTTTATCTAAACTACTACATTCACGAGAAGGGTGGATTACTATGTTTCAAATGGCCAAACGCGTACTCCTCAGCACAACACTGACACTCAGTTTACTTGCAGGGGGCGCACTTCCCTATCTGCCTGCTTCAGCGATCCATGCCGATGCAGATACCGCGGTTACCAACAAGCAGAACTTTAGTACAGATGTCATCTATCAGATCTTTACGGACCGCTTCTTGGACGGCAATCCTTCCAACAATCCTACTGGAGCTGCCTACGATGCCACTTGTAGTAACCTGAAGTTGTATTGCGGAGGCGACTGGCAGGGTTTGATTAACAAAATCAACGATAACTATTTTAGCGATCTGGGCGTAACGGCATTGTGGATCTCCCAACCGGTTGAAAATATCTTCGCTACCATCAACTACGGCGGCGTGATTAACACAGCGTATCATGGCTACTGGGCACGTGATTTCAAGAAGACCAATCCGTATTTCGGAACAATGGCTGACTTTCAAAATCTGATTACGACTGCTCATGCCAAAGGCATCAAGATCGTAATTGACTTTGCACCAAACCACACGTCTCCTGCCATGGAAACCGATACGTCCTTTGCTGAGAATGGCAAGTTATATGATAACGGTAATCTTGTTGGCGGATACACGAATGATACGAATGGATATTTCCATCACAACGGCGGCTCCGACTTTTCCTCCCTGGAGAATGGAATCTACAAAAACCTCTACGACCTCGCTGACCTGAATCACAACAACAATACCATTGACCAATATTTCAAAGATGCAATCAAGCTCTGGCTTGATATGGGCGTGGACGGCATTCGTGTAGATGCGGTGAAACATATGCCTCTCGGCTGGCAAAAGAGTTGGATGTCCTCCATCTATGCACATAAACCTGTATTCACCTTTGGTGAATGGTTCCTGGGATCTGCTGCATCCGATGCGGATAACACAGAATTTGCCAACGAATCCGGGATGAGCCTGCTTGATTTCCGCTTTAACTCTGCCGTACGTGATGTCTTCCGGGATAACACGTCCAATATGTATGCTCTGGATTCGATGATTACAGGCACAGCGGCAGATTACAATCAGGTGAATGATCAAGTTACGTTCATCGACAACCATGATATGGATCGGTTCAAAACAAGTGCCGTGAACAATCGTCGTCTGGAACAAGCGCTGGCCTTCACGCTGACTTCACGCGGCGTACCTGCCATCTATTATGGTACCGAGCAGTATCTGACGGGTAACGGGGACCCTGATAATCGGGCCAAAATGCCTTCCTTCTCCAAAACAACCACTGCCTTCAACGTGATCAGCAAGCTGGCCCCTCTGCGCAAATCCAATCCGGCGATTGCCTATGGCTCCACTCAGCAACGCTGGATCAATAATGATGTGTACGTCTATGAGCGCAAATTTGGCAAAAGTGTAGCTGTTGTTGCGGTGAACCGTAATCTCTCCACACCAGCAAGCATTGCGAATCTAAGCACTTCACTGCCAACAGGCAACTACACCGATGTATTGGGCGGTGCACTGAACGGTAATAACATCACTTCCACCAATGGCAACGTCTCTTCCTTCACACTGGCAGCCGGTGCAACAGCGGTATGGCAATATACAACGAGCGAGACAACCCCAACGATCGGACATGTAGGTCCGGTGATGGGCAAACCGGGTAATGTCGTTACGATTAGCGGACGCGGATTCGGTTCCACCAAAGGCACGGTATACTTCGGTACATCAGCCGTTACCGGTGCAGCCATTACATCCTGGGAAGATACACAGATTAAAGTGACGATCCCAGCTGTTGCCGCAGGCAATTATGCTGTAAAAGTAGCTGCGAATGGCGTCAACAGCAATGCGTATAACAACTTCACCATCCTTACGGGTGATCAGGTCACTGTACGATTTGTCATTAACAATGCTTCCACCACACTGGGTCAGAACATCTATCTGGCAGGTAACGTGGCAGAACTGGGCAACTGGAGTACGGGTACAACAGCTATTGGCCCTGCTTTCAATCAGGTTATCCACGCCTACCCAACTTGGTACTTTGATGTGAGCGTGCCTGCCGGGAAACAACTGGAGTTCAAATTCTTCAAGAAAAATGGTGCAACCATTACGTGGGAAGGTGGTTCCAACCACACGTTCACCACACCAACCAGCGGTACAGCGACTGTAAATGTAAACTGGCAATAGGATATTCAGTCCACAAGGTAACCCGGAGTTACGCTAACGCGGCGTATGCTCCGGGTTTTGCTGTACCTAGCGAGCTTGCTTAGATTGCTTCTATCCTCTCTCTGTTGAATGTGTACATGTGGGTTCAATTCATATCATTTTGATGTATCATACATGTCATTGATAGGTTCGGATCGACTTCAATGTTGTAGCGGCCAGAATACCTGTCGCCAGCAGTAATATGCCCACGCCTTGCAGCACAGAAGCTGCGCCCCATTGATCTGCCAATACGGAGACTACCGTCAATCCCAGAATAGGCGCTGTACTGGTGATTGTTCCAACCACGCCATAGACCCTTCCCTGCAGCTCGTCCGGAACGGCTGTCCTCAGCATAATCTGGGTGAGCATCGTACAGCAGGCGAACATCGCACCTCCGCCCACGATAAACGGCAACGCCATGATTGGTGAGGATACATTCGCCAAAAAAATATAAAGCGGTCCCAACACAATCAGACCGATAAACACCCATCTCCCTCTTCGCTTCAATCGTTTTCCCGAAACAATCAGCAATGCAGAGCCAATCATGTATCCCAGCGGAATACAGGTCTCAATTAATCCAAACTGTACCGGATTTGCCTCCCATACCTTGACCGCCATCACTTGAACCAGCATCATCGCAGACATGAAAAACAAAATCAGCACGGGATTGAGCAATACGATGGATCGAATCAGACGATTCCGATAGATGTAGCCAAACGAACTGCGCCACTCCTGAGCAAACGTGGTCTGTTGACTAACGGATCGCTGCACCTCTGGAAAGCGGCCCGCCATCACTACACATACTGCAGACAACAGGAAGGTTGCCCCTGTAATTAATATGGCAACGAATCCGCCAAATGCAGCAACAGCCACTCCCGCTGCGGCTAGTCCACTGATCCGGGCAAGATTATCTACCATATGAATGGTTCCGGTTGCTTGTTGAATATGCTCCCTGCCTACCATACTTGCTACAGAGGCGTGGAATGCAGGTGCCTGAAAAAGACTTGAAAACATGGATAGCGAAAGCAACAACAGCACCACCGGGAACGGCGCATGCCAACCGAACAAGCTAATCGCAATCATTATAGCCATTACGCCCCGAAATACATCCGAGGCCAGCATCAGCTTCCTGCGATCCAATCGGTCTGCAACCGTACCCGCCACCGATCCAAACAGAAAACTGACGGCCATATTGCAGATCTGTACGGCTGCCATGCTCTTTGCACTCCCCGTGGTCTGTAACACCCACAGGCTGATCGCAATCCCATTGAAGCAATCCCCGAAGACCGAGATCCCGTAGCCGTACAATATCCTCCGAAAGGTAACATTACGCCAAAGTGTTGCTGGAGCTATAGTATTATGCAATGCAGCTTGTCCATCTTGGTATCCGATAATCTCGGGCTCACTGGACGGGTTCATGCCCATATATCACGTTCCTCCCTAATCATCATTCGAGCCCATGCAGAATCAGGCACTTCCGCTGCAGTGCCAGTCGATAAAGACATGACATCACGGAAGTGCCTGGTTAAAGTGCCGCAGGGATCGCGGCTGACTATGCTGTTATGGCACGGTATTACCCCTTCGAAGCTCCTGCCGTCAGACCCTGAACAAGGAATCGTTGCAGGAAAACGAACAGCAGTGTAATTGGAATCGCGATCAGTACCGCACCCGCAGCGAACATCGTAAAGTTACTGTCCTGATAACGGTTGACCAGATCCCACATACCCACCGCAAGCGTCCAGTTCTCCTTTGTCCGCAGCACCAGCCGGGCGAAGATAAAGTCCATCCATGCACCCGTGAAACTGGTTAGTGCCACATAAGTCAGCATCGGCTTGGATAAAGGCAGGATGATGCTGGTGAATACCCGCAGGTGACTTGCACCATCCATGCGGGCCGCTTCATCCAGACTGCGGGGAATCGTATCAAAGAAACCTTTGACGATAAATCCGCCCAGTACCGCCCCTGAAGAATAGACCAGGATGAGCGCAGCGTGGGTGTCGAGCAATTTAATTTGCAGCAAAATGATATAGATGGCAATCATGCTCATGAAACTCGGGAACATGCCGAGGATTAGCATGGTGGAGAGAATCGTTTTACGTCCACGGAAGCGGAAGCGGGACAAGGCATACATCCCGAGTGTCACCATCAACGTGGAGAAGATCATTGTGAAAAAGGCAATTTTCAGCGTATTCATATACCATCTGCCGTACATAAAGGACGGGTTATTGAACAGCTCCCCGTAATGGGTCAGCGTGAAAGCTTCCGGCCATAACCGCTCACTGAACAATGCCGCACCGGGTCTCAGGGAAGAGAGAAAGATCCAGAGTACCGGATAGATGGAGACAACGGCGATGATCAGCAACAGCACATAACTCAGGGCCAAACGCAGCGGATTATTACGTGTCTTCATTGAATCATGTCCTCCTCCTTGAATGATTTGGAGCGGCGGAAGTTCCAGATAGAGAATGTAGCGATAATAAGGAAGATGATAATGCCTACCGCTGAAGCCATGTTGAATTTGTTATTGTCGAGCGTGAGCTTGTAGAGCCAGGTCACCAGCAGGTCCGTTGCCCCTGCGTACTGGTAGTCTCCCCGCAGTGGATTTCCATTGGTCAGCAGGAAGATGACATTGAAGTTGTTGAAGTTTCCGGCGAATTGCATGATGAGTACCGGGGTTGTGGCAAAAAGAATGAACGGCATGGTAATGATCCGGAATTTCTGAAACGCAGATGCTCCGTCCACTTCGGCAGCCTCATAGAGGTCACGAGGGATGGCTGTCAATACACCTAGAATCAACACCATACTGACCGGAATACCGATCCACATGTTGACGACAATAACGGTGACCTTAGCCCAGAATGGATCTGTCAGCCAGGGCAATCCTTCCAGTCCAAATGCTCTCATATACGTATTGATTGGACCAAACTGACCATTGAACAGATTACGCATGAGCAGCAAGGAGATGATCTGTGGGATCGCATAAGGCAAAATAAAGATCGTCCGCCACAGCTTCTTGAAGCGTATGCCACGCTGTTCAATCAACAGTGCTACTAACACGCCGCCAAAATAGGTGGTGACTGTCGCCAAGATGGCCCAGATGACCGTCCAGGTCAGAACGCCGTAGAATGTCTGACTCCAGGATTTCAGCTGGATCAGATCACTGAACGTCTTGAAGCCTACCCAGTCCACGAGTTTTGCTGGCGGAATATGATCCGGGGCCGAATAGTTGGTAAACGCGATCGTGATCGTAAACAGGATGGGCATAACGGTGAAGAAAAGAATGCCCAGGGCCGGGATGGACAGGAACAGATACGGAAAGTTTTTGTCCATCATGTTCCGAAGCGATGCCGCTGCGCCTAGGGTCTGTTTGCCTTCCTCCCTCGCAAGCCCCGTGACGTACGCATCCCGAATATTCAAGATGTAGATTAAGATAAACACAAAAAACACCAGCAGTACGATAATGCCATCAAGCAGCAAAAAGATGGAATGGTCTCCCCTTTGTAGTACAGTGGACCCATTCACTTTGACAAAACGCTGTGTATTTTCCCCCAGTGTCCATATGCCCCATACGGCCTGTGACAGGCGAGGAAGCAGGTACGCAAGCCCCGCTCCCTCCAGTAACAGTAGACAAATCCCCTTAATCCATTGTCGATTGTACAGCTGTCCAAGACCTTGCAGTATGATGGAACATATGGCCGCTGTCATCCGATGCTGTCTTTCCGTGTTCGGTCCAACAGGCACCGGGACATGCTGCTGTTGCATTCGCTCTCTCCTCCCCGCCTATTGCTAACCTGCATACATTGAACAAAAGTGTACTTACACTGACCACTCCGATGACAGAACAAGCTTCCGATCGCTGTTATCCCCAGATTTTTTTCGATCCCTTTTCCAATGGGAAAATCCGGTGATAAAGGCGCACGTTTTACTTCTTCATCTTTCTTCTGTCCTCTACGTTTTTGTGTAAATATGAAGTTCAATTTATGCAGCTCTTATGCATATCTTCGCATTCGTCGTTCGTCCTTATTGGACGGTTGCAAGGCTTTCCTGGATCTGTTTCACGGCGTTATCCAGTGATGCCTTCACGTCCTTTTCGGTATCCCATATATCCGTAATGGCCGAAGTGATCGGTCCCCATACGCTGTCCATGGCAGGAAGCGAAGGCATTGGAGTTGAGTTGTTGAACTGTTCCAGGAACGCATTGTTGATTGAGTCCTCTTGCAACTTCGGATCAACAGCTACGTTTTTGTTCGCAGGAAGTGTACCGTTCAGGTCAAAGTTCTCCATCTGGGCCTCTTCATTGGAAAGGAACGCTGCCAATAGCTTCGACGCATTCGGATATTGCGTAAATGCATTCACATAATAGGCTTTAACGCCTGAGAAGGAGGTCATCGGTTTGCCATCGATTGCCGGAAGCGGAGCAACGCCAAAATCAATACCTGCATTGCGATAATCGGCAATGGTCCACGGACCATTAATGTCCATAGCGAGTTTTCCGCTGGAGAATAATCCTTTTTTGATATCATAGTTCACGTCACCCATCTTAAGCGGCAGCACCTCCGACTTCAGCGTCTGCAGGAACTGTCCACCCTTCTGGGCTCCTTCGTTATTCAGACCGAGATCCGCGCTGTCCATTCCGTTGTCTCCAAAAATATAACCGCCCTGTGAAGCCAGGAATGCATAGTTATAATAAAACTGCTGCAATTCCCACATCAGTGCGTACTGATTGGACTTCACATTATTGAACGTCTTGGCGAAACTGATAATCTCATCAAAGTTTTTCGGAGCTTCCGGATAGAGTGCCTTGTTATAGAAAAGGGCGTAGGTCTCCACGCTGTACGGATAGCCGTACAGGATATCCTTGAACGTCACTGCCTTCAGCGCGTTGTCGCTGGTGTTCTCTACGGTTTCTGCTTCGAATATGTCATTGGGCAGAATAAGTCCCGCCTCTGAAGCGCTACCAATCTTATCATGCGGGAAAACAACAACATCTGCCGCCAGACCCGCTGGGCCATCCGTCGTCAGCTTGGTTACCTGATCGGTTGGAGGTAATTCCTCCATTTTGACCGTTACCCCATATTTTTCTTCGAATTTTTTGACCCTTTGTTCAATAAAGCTGCTTTGATTTTTATCCTCCCAGATCACCAGGGTCGCCCCTTCTTCCGGTTGAAGGTTCTCGGCTGTCAGCTCTACAACTTCCTCCGGATTCTCACCTGCCGTTGTTGGAGATGGACTTCCGCCTCCAGCCCCGCACGCAGCCAGTGTAAAAGCCATCATGACGGACAATGTTGCCCCTTGCCATTTTCTCATGTAAAATGTCCCCTTCCCTCTGCTTGGTCCAACAAAGTTCGCGCTTTTCACCCTTTTGTCTGCGTATGTTGTCAGGTTCTGCACCCCATATCCCCTTTTGTACAAACGTTTGCTCAAATGGAAGACAAGATGACCTCTCCGTTCAATATGTAGGGGTAAACAAGTCAAGAAGTATGTAAATCCACTGATGTAAGCGCTACAATAACAATCACATCATACAATAACAAACTTTATTTGCACAAACGTTTGCACAAGCCATATTTGCTCAATTTCAACCATTTTCTTTCTTCTACCTACAGTAATTTCCTGTTTCCTTGTTCTGACTCTTTCTTCCTTAATATTACTTCATGAGTATCCCTTACTCGGCAGTTAGCAATTGATTTCTCGTATCCTTTGGATTACCATAGGAGAATATTTATACGATTGTTCAGAAGGGATTTTTTACATGATTACGATCAAGGATATTGCCAAATTGGCGGGTGTTTCCCCTTCTACAGTGTCACGGGTGATTTCCAACCATCCCAGAATCAGCACCAAGACATCTCTCAAAGTGAAGCAAATCATGAAAGAATTAAACTACCATCCCAACATCATCGCGAAGAGCCTGGTTTCCAAAACAACACATACCCTTGGGATTATGCTTCCGCGTCCTGCAGAAGAGTTGTTTCAGAATTACTTTTTCGGGGAACTGCTGCGAGGTATTATTACACATGCCACCCGTATGAATTATGAATTGCTGCTAACAACCGAAACATCATCAGACAATGAACTGCATGCAATATCACGCCTTGTTCATGGCCGTAGAGTGGATGGCATTCTACTGCTTGGGTCCAAACGAGACGATCCCATCATTTCTTTTTTGGAAGCGGAAAAGTTTCCTTTTGTGTTAATCGGTCGCAGTGAAGCTCATCCAAATGCCCCCATGGTGGATAACGATAATGTGCAGACCGCTTATGATGCGACTCATCATCTGATCGCTCAGGGCCATACCCGAATCGGATTTGTCAGCGGTCCTCCGGACATTACGTTATCGCATGATCGTATGTTAGGATACCAAAAAGCGCTTGCCCACGCCGGGCTGGATGCGGATAGTGACTGGATTGTGGAAGGTGAATTTCTGCAGGAAAGTGGATTTAGAGCGATGTCGCTGTTCATGTCCTTGCCGGACAGACCCACCGCAATTGTTGTCATCGATGACAATGTGGCCTTCGGGGTATTGAGGGCTCTTGCGGAGCTTCATTATCTGGTGCCTGAAGATATCAGTGTGGTCAGTTTTAACAATATTGCATTATCGGAACTGGCTTCTCCACCCCTAAGCTCTATCGACATCGGGACTTATCAGC
Source organism: Paenibacillus sp. SRL342 (assembly GCF_984798905.1). Classification (NCBI taxonomy): domain Bacteria; kingdom Bacillati; phylum Bacillota; class Bacilli; order Caryophanales; family Paenibacillaceae; genus Paenibacillus; species Paenibacillus sp. SRL342. Next base: position 1,097,932 of record NZ_OZ481790.1, on the reverse strand, counting down.
TTGGTTATACAGCCGTTCAGGTACTGTTAAAAATTCTTAGTGGGGAACCACAGCTTCATAATCCGGTCATTATCCCCCATCGTCTGATCGTGCGCGAATCCTCACTCTTTTCCAAGCCAAAGCCACCCTCAGATTGACTCATTTCGAATATTCGCGTAGTAATGCAAACGTTTGTCCTACACGGAATATGATGCTGTTATCCACCGTACGTAGGTGCATAGGTGCAAAAAAAAGAAGCCGCATATACTGATGCGGCTTCCTTAATTCACACACTATTTCCGTACTCCATGTTTCGACTGCACTTGAATGGATTAATAAGAGCTCCAGCCAGCATCTGCTGTAACGACAGTTCCATTCACGAAGCTGGACTCGTCAGATCCAAGGAACAAAGCCACTTTGGCGATCTCTTCGCTCGTCCCGATGCGTGGGTTAATTGCCATCCCAAGCTGTTGCCGCCCTGCACCGAAATGGCTAATACCTGTCATGGAAGAGCTGATATTGGTTGCCACAGCGCCTGGAGCGATCGCATTACAGCGAATGCCTTGCTCAGCATACATGTACCCTGTATTTTTGGTGAAGCCCACAACCGCATGTTTGGACGCCGTATAGGCTGCCCCTGCACGTCCGCCATGTAGGCCCCCTGCCGAAGCAATGTTCACGATGATACCTTTTTGTTTTTCCAGGAAAATCGGCAATACTTTACGCGTTGTCCGCATCACACTGGTTGTGTTCACAGCGAACAATCTCTCCCACTTTTCATCAGTTACATCTGCTGCCGGCTCCATGCCATCCATAATTCCCGCATTGTTAACCAGAATATCTACTGTACCGTATGTGCTAACCGTCGTATCGATCAGATTTTGCACATCTTCTTCTTTGGCTACATTGGCCAGAACGACAATTGCTTCTCCGCCCTGTGCTTTAATATCATTAACTACCGCTTGTGCGGATTCTTCGTTAATATCCGATACGACGACTTTCGCGCCTTCTTGAGCATACAACGTGGCAATTGCTTTCCCCATACCTGAACCAGCACCTGTAACAACTGCAACTTTATCTTGAAGTTTCATTCCATGTATCCTCCTTTGTGTATTCGTTTACAATAAGTTAACAAACAAATGTTCATTAACTCTTATCCTTAGTATAATAAGTCATAGCGTTTTACTTCAATCAGTAAAAGCTTGCCCAGTTGTACGTTAAACAACACTATTAAGCCCGAATGTACTTTAATTAATAAAGTGAACTCGCGAGGAGGTAAATAGATGTCTGAAACTATGAATTCGATGGACCGAAGAATTAAAAAATCAAAAGCTGCACTGAAGGATGCACTCATCCATTTGATGCAAAAACATCCCTTTAAAGAAATTTCGATTACGGATATTGTGCAGCGTGCCGACCTGAATCGGGGAACTTTCTACAGGCACTATCAGTACAAAGAAGACCTGTTCAACGAAATCATCAATGATGTGATTCAGGATCTGGTGACTTCTTTTCGTAAACCCTATCAGGATGAGGAAGAGTTCCAAGTCAATCTGATGCCCTCTTCGGCGATCACTATATTTGAGCATGTGCACCAACATGCACAATTCTACACATTGGTTGTAAAATCTGAGGCCTCCTCCAACTTCCAGCGTATGATCTGTGATGTTCTTCGGAATCTGGCCTTACAGGATCTGAACCACATCTTCCCGCAGCACATCAACCATGAAATATTGGCAAGTTACCAATCTCATGCGATATTCGGCATGATCATGGAGTGGATCAGACAGGATTTCAAACACAGCCCCGCTTACATGGCCGAGGAGTTGTTCAAGATCATCCATTACAAGCCGGATAATGTCGTGTTGAGAAACTGAGATTCTGAATTGTCTTACTTCCCTATAGCAGGGTGATTGAGAGTGATTTTAAGAAAGCTTCACCACCAAAATTATGTAAATGCATTCCTGTAATTTCTGGTATTTATATGTTAGGTTATCCAATGGAATACAAACAAAAGGAGGATGACATTACATTTGAAGAAGTCGTGGATAATATCATTGATTACCAGTTTTGTTTTGCTTGGCGGAGTGCTTCTCTCTCCAGCCACTTCTGCTGATGCAGCCAAAGTAGCAACCTCTACATATTCAGATTTAGATCAGAGTTATGCAGAATTTGAAGAGTACACTAATCAGTTATTTGCTCTTGAAACTTATGAGGCCAAGGCCTTCACAGCTTTGGAAAGCATCGACACCCAAGTAACTTCAACAAATCGCAAGTCCATGTATCTTAAACTTACAAATACGGTGATCCCCAATTATACTAAATTGGTATCCAAGGCAAAACAAATCAAGCCTACCAACCCGCAAATCAAGAAAATCCACGCCACATTTGTTAAGGCAAGCTACACTCAGCTCGAAGGGTACCTGTTGTACCAAAAGGCAGTATCCAAGAACAAAGTGAATTACACGTTACTAAAACAGGGTAATGCCAAAGTAAACACCGCTAGTGTTCTAATGGATCAATGCGAACAACAGTTATACGCTTATGCAAGAAGCTTGGGGTATGACAGTTAGTACCAATCTTCATAAAATCCAAAAAGCGACCTTTCCCCATGTTTAATGGAGAACGGTCGCTTCTTCTAATTATAGAAATAAAGATAACAATATAATGCGTATTATTTCTCTCTCTTCTGATTACAGCCCCAGCTTCTGCCCTTTCTCCAACCGCTGAATCTGTTGCTCGCCGGTATCCGCAAGTTCACGGAACTGGTTAATCGTCTCACGCATTCTTGGCAGAGCTTCCTGCTTATAAAGACTAATCGAATCGAGCGCCGACAGCACATCGGTAAACGCCTGTTTCATCGTATCCACGGAGATGCTGGCTTCATACGCCTGCTTTTGGATGGCAATTCCCTGATCCTTGAGCATCTTGGATGTTCCGGCGATCAGATCATTGGTTGTCTGGTTCAGCAACTCAATTTTCTGCAATACAATCTTCTGATTATACAAAGCACTCGCTACTGTAACGGCAATCTTCAATGCCGAGATCGTTACATTCTTCGCCCGGTCTACGCCTCGGATCAGTTCCTTGTTGTTGCGGATCACCACTTCGATCGCCATGATGCCCTGCTGGTTCACAACCAACATCTGTTGCAGGTCCATCACACGCTGACGAAGCGGGAACAGCACTTCTTCCGTAATAAAACGAACTTTCTCGGGGTCTTCATTGCGGACCTTGGCCGCTTCAATCTGCGCATCGATGGACTCATCCATAAGCACGCCAAGATGAATCTCCTTTTGTAGTCGTTTGGTGAGTTCCCGCAAGTTCTGCTGTTCAATCTCCAGCGTTGTATTATCGTTACGGAGGGTGGATCTGCCCTTATCCAAAGAGGTTACGATGTCAGCGATGACTGCGTCAGCCTTCTGGTATTTCAGGAAATAGGCGCGAAGCGGATTGAACAATTTCCCGAGGAAACCGGTCTTGGCAAAGTCGACCACGCTTGGGTCGAGATCCTTCAGTTGCATATGCAGCTCGGTCAAACCTTTGGCGACCTGACCGCCCTCGTCTCCCGTCTTGGACAGATGTCCAACGGAGACTTGAAGCAAAGCGTTTTTCTCAGAAGAGGATCTCATCGTGTTCATGCCAAAGCCGTCAATGGATTGCAGAATTTCTTTGCGCTCCTCCAGGGATTCGAGATCCAGTGTCATGATCATCTCTACGTTGGCATTTGCCACTTGTTGAAGCTCCGCGACCTCGGCGGGCACGGGTTTCACCTCTTCTTCGATCACCTTCTGAATTTCCTTCTGGCTTGGTATTTCCATTGAAAATGACATCTACAGTTCCCCCTTTAAATACGTGCTGTAAAATGATTGATATTCCACGCGAGTGACTCCGATTGCAGTACCATCCTCCGATCGCTGTTATCCCCAGATTTCTTCATTTTCCTCATTAATCGGTTGAAATCTGGTGATAAAGGCGACCGCTACGCTTCTTCAGATCGGTTCTGCACTCTACGTCTTCGTGTTATAAATTTACATCTGTACGTTAAACAGGTTACCGATCTTGTATACGACATCGTCGGTATCGGCATTGATGCTTGCAGCCTCGTTAATGCTGGAGATGCTCTCCAAAGCCTTGATGTCCGCGTTGTATCCAATCGTATAGATTGGCACTTTGTACGTCTCGACCAGATCCCGGATATCCTTGAGGGTATGACCTTCGTTGGTCTCGCCATCACTCAGGACAAAAATCAGCGGCTTCACGTTCGGATTAGCAGCCATATAATCTTCCAGCATCTTCATTGCCACTACGATTCCATCAAAAGTCGCCGTACCGCCACCAGCTTGCAGACTATCAACTGTTCCGACAAACATGGACTGCTGGTTCGTATCATACTTGGCAATTGGCAGATTCACAGTTACCCCGCTAGAGTAAGAAACCAATCCAATACTGTTCTCTGTGCCCAGATACTTCTGACCTTTGCGCAAAGACTCCTTCAGTCGGTTAAGCGGCTCGCCGTCCATACTTCCGGACACGTCTGTCACGAACACGGCAGCAATAGGTTTACTGCCATTCTTCTTCTCTTTCCAGACTTTCTGCGCGGACAGCAACGTACCGCCATCCACGGTAGCCAATTCGGATTTGTAATCCTGCAAACCGTTGAAACCAAATTCTTCCGCCGATTGTTGGTACTTCGCCTGGGTTACGAATTCCGCAAACTTCTGGATAATCTCCTGTTTGTTCTGCGGCAATTGTCCCAATGCATACAACGGGCTATCATGTCTCACACCAAATGGTGTAAAGACGTATCCACTCTTCAGATCAGCGGTATTCACATACGTCTGGTATTCGAGTACAAAGGCATCCAGTCTGCCTGACTTGGCAGCTTCCCGCATCTGAATCGTTGTTGAGGCTGTAAACGGTACATTCGTCTGGAATTTTTCGAACCCTTCAATGGCCTTCTCGCCAAGCGGGTTGGCGCTGTCATACGTATTCAGTGCAGTCACCAGGAAATTCAGTCCTGTGGAGCTGGCAAATGGATCGGTATATCCCATCGCGAGTTCATTGTTGGCAATGGCTTCGGTTACGGTTTTTACATTAACGGAACCGTACGTATCAACCAGTGCATCATATTTGGCTTTGGAGATGACAATACCCGGAACATTCCCAACCAATCGCTCGGATACCATCTCCGTCTTCACCCCACTAGCCTCAACCATCTCGCCCCACAGTTCATTGGAAGGTGTGAATGCATCCGGCATATACTTACCAGACTTGATATAATCGGTGGCCGTACCAGAGGCAATGTTGCGAATTTTGACCGACACCTGTTTGCCACCAATGGTAATATTAGCTTTGTTGAACTCCTCGCCCACTTCGGTTAACCAGCCGTCTACCCCGCTGCCCGACTTCTCTGTGGAAGAAAAGATTTCGACGTAATCATTTGTTGTATTCTCTACAGCAATTGCGAATTTGGAGATATCCGGCAGTGATTCTGCCACATCGACCGGGTCGAGATCAATCTGTCCTTTGACCGGTTCCGCCGTCGCTGGCGCAATGTCCGCGTACAGTTTCCCCAGTTCCTTACCTGCATTCTCTGTGCTCACCTGTGTGGTTGACTTGCCAAAGTTCGATGTTAGTGTAATTCCTGCATAGACCAGACCAAATACGAGTACCAGCATCACGATTGATATGAAAAAAAACTTTCCCTTCTTGGCCATACGAGCAACCCCTCACTGTCTGTATAATTTGGTGTGCTTGATTAACTGATCAATCTCCTGCATACAAGGCATCTGTTCAATATCTCCGGCTTCAAAGCTGTCGAGGCGTGAAATCTCCAGTAACAACTGATCGAGCTTGAGCAAGATTTCCTCATTGGTGTGTAATGCATTTTTCACATAAGACAGATAATCGTTGTATACCTTGGTTTTTTCCTGAAAAAGCTTCTGGGGAAGTGTTGAGGATTTGGATTTCATCATGTTGGCATAGTCAGCTTCATCAAATACATTCAATCGGTTCAGCACACTGCGGATGTTCAGGTACAACAGCTTCTCCACTTCCAGTGTGACCGAAGCAAATTTCTTGTAGCTCAGTTCTCCTGGATCAAACCGTTGATGAAGCACATTCAGGAGGGTTTCTTTTTTCTTTTTCATTCGACTAAGTTGGGACAGCCCCAGCGTAATATCTTCTTCGAGAACTTTAATGCGCCTATAAAAAGATAAGGCTTCCACATAATCTTCATGCGTTTCAATATGCTTCACAGGCAGGACTACCGGTTGTCTGAACAGCAAGGTGTAACTCCCATATAGGAGTGCCATTGCACTGCCGAACAGAAGGGTAACGGATAGTGCAGTTGTGAATGCACCCTCATCGAAGTTCAGCCCGATGAAGCCGGGTGAGAATGCCAGAACATTCACAGCCACAATACAGAGGATTAATCCGAACAATTTTATGTACTTGATCATGTTCAATCATCCGACCTCCTTTCATGTTATATATTGGTGCTTGATGTCGTAATTTTCCTGTTCAACTTATTCTTATTGTACATGATGTTAACGCTCTCAGGTGGATATGATTGGATATTTGGATACTCATAATATACGTGGTTTGGGCTTATCCCATTTCATATTTTCAGGGACAACGTAGAACTTGGCAGGAAATTTGGTGGTCAATCGTAAAAGTTCGTCTTACCAGACGGCAGATTGTGGAGAAGAAATGTTATCAGATAATACGTGGAAAATAGCTATGCGTGTCATTTTTTATATAAGACTTGTCTGAAAAGGAGTAATGCAAAAAGGACGAATCGGAGCTCATCCGGTTTCGTCCCTTTTGCGTTGGTTCATCATTTTCGTGCTTCCACTACCTCAGTTTGAACAACGACTCCAGCGAAATGCGCAAGTCAGGACACACGACGGATTGAATCGTTTCCTGCTCTGTATATAGATGACGGGTCTGGTAACTGCCATCCTCCAGCGTGTACACATGGACGGTTTGATTGCCGGGGTCAACAATCCAATATTCGTTCACACCATATTTCTGATACAAGTTAAATTTTTCGTTGAAATCCTTTAACGCAGTAGAAGGCGATAACACCTCTATAATTAAAGAAGGTGCACCGTGGCAGCCACTTTTGGAAATCTGGTCTTTCGAGCACACCACCGATAGGTCAGGTTGTACAATTTGATCTGGTACATCATATTGTTCATTTTCGCTAAAATACACATCGAAAGGGGCTACAAACACGAAACATTTCCGATTCTGATAAAAAAGTCCGCAAGGAGAAGTACAGCTCACCCACAATAAACTGGTGCGATGAAGTAGGTACTGGCGACATATTAAAAGCTTTGCCGTTAATTAATTCCCAAGATCCTTCCCATGTTAACCAATCCTGAAAGTTATAAGTACCTTTATCGTCGGGTTTTGCCACACTTCCATCCTCCTCTTCCAACGAACCGTAATTTATCTCCATTATAACATTGTGTTTTGCGCCTTTTCACACCATGCCTCTTATTATGAAAAGATGGATTCCGGTTTGCTCCGCGTGGTGCGTACCTCTACAACTTTCCCGGCACAACCATTGTCGCCCTTCGCCTGGAACATTACCGTAACGCTGTCTTTGCCTGATGTAACCGCCTCAGGAATATCATAGGTCACATAGAACACTTCGCCGATTTTGTTCATGTGAATTCGCTGCTCACCAACGAGTGTTCCATCCACGGTAATGGCGAATTGTCTGTCATATAACGTACCTTCCCATCCAAACGTGGAATGATCTCCGCCCCAATAGGCCACACATAGATAATTGGATGCCGTTCGATCCACTGCCAGTTGGTAACTGAAGTAAGCCCCATTGACGCCAAAAGCTTCTCGCCACATATGCAACTTCTTACGTCCATCTGTGGTTGAACCGTTGTGATGCTCACCCCGGCAGTTGCTGTCCAGTTGATGTCCAATCTCATCCTGCTGACCGTCAGCTTGAACCCTGTCGATCGTGATATCGTTCAATTCTTTCTCCAGCGCATCTCCTTCATCGTTAAACGGCCAGTAAACGGTATAAAATTCATGATGCACATCATAGAAAGGAATGAGCTTCACGGCTTCGCCCGTCGAAGTGACATCCTTGCTAAGTTCAAATGTTAACGTATCTGCATCTACAACCTTAATCCACTCTCGTACATCCTCCTGTTCTGTCCAGATCACAGGTACGGAAGCAGTCTTGGGATTCAGCGCTGTTTCGTCCACAATCGTATCCTCAGGGAGCCCCTCGTTTCCTAGTGCACCAGCGAGCACTATTGGTCCGTACAGGAATGCCACTTTGTGGGCATCATCCCGTGAAGTGTACTGGCGGAGTGACATCGGCAGTGTGATTGTGATGACATCGCCCGCTGTCCATGTGCGGTCGATGGAAAGATAGCCGGGTTCCATCCGTGTATACGGATGCTCCGTATCCCCGTTGACGGTTGCCGTCATTGGCTCTTGTAGCCATGAGGGCAACCGTAGTCTTAGATGGGCCGAGGCGCTGCCTCCGGTGATCGTCAGGGTTACCTTTTCCGAATAAGGAAAGTCGGTTTCGAGCTTCAGGGATATACCCTGAGACGTCCAATCCAGCTGGGAAGCGATATACAGGTTGACGTACAGGTCTTGCTCGTCTTCGAAATAGATGGCCTCGGCATATTTGCCCGGATTCTCCATGCCTGATCCTGTACAGCACCACCAAGCCGTATCGTGTGTACCATAGATTTTGTAGTGACCTTGCAGCGTTGAGGCAAAATACGTTTTGTTCCCCGTATCCGGGTCCTGCGTGCCCAGGATGTGATTGTAGAGGGCGTTTTCATAATAGTCCATGTAGGCGCTATCGTGATTCCAGGCGAAGAGTTGCTTGGTAAGGTGCAACATGTTGTGAGTACAACAGCTCTCTCCTGTTTTGATGCCAAGACTCTCCATACCCTTTGCTTCGTAATGCTCCGAAATGCTCGTCGCACCAAATACGTAAGAACGATGATGCACCGTGGTGTTCCAGAAAAACTCTGCCGCTGTCCGATAACTCTCATGAGTATGGTCCTGATTGTAGATTTCGGCTGCACCGATCACTTTGGGAATCTGGGTATTGGCGTGTTTGCCTTGAAGATCGTCTTGCTTGTGCTCCAAGGGTCTCAGGATCAATTGATGGGTGAACTTGTTAGCGATCTCAAGATATAAGGCTTTACCGGTAATCCCATACAAATGTGCAAATACTTCATTCATGCCCCCGTGTTCACTTTGAAGCATCGTCTGCATCTGTTCTTCTGTCATCGGGAGCAAACCTTCAACCGCCCAGTCTGCAAATCGAGTAACTACCTCAAGTGCCTGTCCGTTGCCAGTGAGTTTATAGGCGTCAATCAGGCCGCGATAGATTTTGTGCACACTGTACCAGGGAACCCAGTATTCACCGATATTGAATCCACCGATATTCTCTGCTCGAAAAGCCATGTGGAAAGGTTCTTCGGACAAACCACCGATATACCCGCTCCCCGTGGTCTGCTGGATTCTCGCCAGTTCGGTGACCGCATAATCCAGTCTTTCTTTTAACGTGATATTCCCGGTTGCCTGATACGTCACAGACAGAGCAGACAGATAATGTCCGAGGGAATGTCCGCTGATGGTACGTGCCTCCCAACCCGCGTAGCGCTCTTTTCGGGCAGGTAAACCATGCGCTTCGAAGCATGGAGCCAGGAATCGATCAATATCCAGCGATAACAGGTAACGCTCCCCCACCTCTTGTGATGTTTGGAACACACCATTTAACAGATCTACATGTTCCGGTCCCAGAAATCCTTTTTTCGTATCAATCATGACACTCACTCCTTCTCGGGATGTAATAGATATCCATTCATTCTTGAGGGGTAAAATCCGTGTTCTGTTCCATAAGACTAATACTCAACAATCTACTGCAGAGCTTGAATATCCTCATATTATCAAATAAAATACAATTACATCAGACTCATAATCCAAGAAAAGGTGGATAAATCCGTCCTATGCAAAAGCCACTGGAACATTACCTGTGCGGCAAGTTCATATCCGAAGGCAACTGGAGCCACATGAGACGCAGCATGCCCGTTCACGAGATCATTTTGATGCTGGAAGGTGAGATGTACATCGCGGAAGAAGAGGAACAATATGTCGTTCGTGCCAACGATCTGTTGTTTCTGCGCGCCGGTCGCACCCATTACGGCTACCAGATCAGCGACGCCCCTGTCAGCTTCTACTGGGTTCACTATGATGCCATGTTGCCTGAATTCAACCGGTTTAGGACACATTCCACCATCCAGGTCCCTTCCATGGCCAATCAGTTATTCAAGCAATTGCTGCATGTGTCATCCTTCTCACCCGAGGAAGCCAACGCTGCTTTGTTATTGTTGTTCAGAGAACTGGAGCGGAATATAGAGGCGGATTATCGCCCGCACAATGCAATTGTGGACCATATCTGTAAGTGGGTCGATATTCATCTGCATACAAACATCACGGTGAGTCAGATTGCGGAAAATTTTAATTTTAACAAAGACTATATCTCCAAAATGGTGAAACGTGAGAAAGGTACTGGACTCAAAACCTATATCCTCACAGAACGAATTCGCCGGGCGAAACAATTGCTGCTGAACACCAATGCCAGTGTAAAAGAAATCGCCGGACAATGCGGCTTCTCCGACTACAAGCTGTTCCTGCGCATGTTCAAACAATACGAAGGCAATACGCCAACCGAATATCGCAATCATCTGTATTCCACACAGCTCAATCGCTGATATGCTTTGATCTATAGAAATGACTGAGTTACCTATAGAAAATTTGAATGAATCGGATTGAATCCGTTATGGTAAAATGCAAGAAAACTATATTCCATACTTAACCCATAAGAGAAGGGGAATTATTAGATGACAACGGCTGCCGTTACGATTCATCCTGCCACAGAAGCAGACCATCCAGAGATTGTAGATATCCTTGTTGCAAGTTATGTAGAGTATCGGGAGACTTTTGAGCAAAATGAACGATGGGAGGCTTATCTAAAAGATATTCGAGAGTCTGTGGTTAATCCGTACCTGACACAATTATGGATCGCAAAGATTGATGATCAGATTGTTGGTACAGTTCAATTATTCGAAACAGCACGCAAGGCTTATCCAAACTTTGAATTGCCAATCGATTATCCGTTTATTCGGCTGCTGGGTGTTGATCCAAAATGGAGAGGTCACGGGATTGCCAGAGTATTGCTCCAGCAATGCGTAGATTCTGCCAAAGAGATGGGCAAAAATACGGTGTACTTATATACGGGCGGTCAGATGGTTAATGCCATCCGCTTATATGAGCGTTTTGGATTTACAGAGGATAAGGAATTCAGCTCCGAGAGTGACGGGGGCAAGGCGATCTGTTACCGTTATGATTCCTAGTGGAGGTTAACAGCAACACGGGATCAGCCAGCCGAGAATGAAACGTAGAAAAGACCGATCATCTTCATGACGGTCTTTTCTACGTTTATAGATGATCAATCAACATTTGCAATGTTACATCGCTATTGATTTTTTTAGCCGCCAATCTCCACCAAAATCTTCGCATGGCTCTTGTCGCTCATCAACAGTTCAAGTCCTTCCTGCACGATGTCGTCCAGTTTGATTTTCTTGGTGATGACTTGTTTCACATCGAGCGCCCCTTCAGCAATTAATGAAATCACTTCAGGGAAAATGTGGCGATATGCCAGCGTTGCCGTTAGATTTGCTTCTTTGACCAGAAGATCGAAGAAGTTCACTTGAAGCGGATTGGGTATCGCAGCGATGACAACAACTTCTCCACCTTTTTTGACAACCGCAATGGCGCTATCCATCGTTGGTTGCACACCCGCTGCTTCATAAGCTACATCAATGCCGCCCGATTGTTGCAAGATCACCTCGGTTGCATTGACTTTGGCACTGTTCACCGGAATCGCTCCCAGCTTGGCTGCCAGGTCCAGACGTTCACCAAATACATCAACTGCATAGATTTCAGAGGCTCCTGCTGCTTTGGCAGACAGAATGGTCAATAATCCAATTGGACCTGCTCCGTATACGGCTACCTTGTTCCCCACTTTCAACTTGCTGTGACGAACCGCGTGAAAGGCTACTGCCGTAGGCTCTACGAGCGCGCCTTCTTCGAAAGATACGTTATCCGGTATGGGATGAACCATGTATGCTTCAACAACAACATACTCTGCAAAACCACCATCACCATTCAGTCCAACGAATCCAAATTGAGTACATTGGTTATAACGACCCTGGATACAGTATTCGCATTTTCCACAGTGGTACAACGGCTCTACCACAACACGATCCCCTACACTGATACCGCTTACATTACTTCCCAATTCACTCACGGTTCCTGCAAATTCATGACCCAATGTCAACGGTGCTTTATGTCCTGAAAGCGGATGATTCTCGCCTTCTTGAATCCCCACACCATGATGATAGGCATGCAAGTCACTGCCGCAGATCCCTGCATATTCCACTTTGATTTTGACTTGACCCGCTTGAGCAACCGAAATCTCCCGCTCTTCCACACGCACGTCTTTATGGGCATACCATACTGCTGCTTTCATGAAGTCCATCCCCTTTATATGATTGTCTATATAAGTTGAACTAGATATGTTACACCTGATCACGCTGATTGCAGTACCATCTTTCGATCGCTCTTATCCCCGGATTTTCTTCATTCCCTTGATCCAAGGGAAAAATTCGGTGATAAAGGCGCACGCTCTGCTTCTTCAGATTGGTTCTGCACTCTGCGTTTCTGGTGTAAAAGTTAAGGTTCTACTTATATAGTAAAGAACTATAACGCTTGTCTATATATTATATCGCTGTTCATGTATTATTCATATTTATAGATACTAATGTTAACATTAGTTGTATTAATGCTAAACGGAGATGAAATCATGAATCTGGAACAGCTCGAATATGTCGTTGAAATTGCGAAAACGCAGTCATTCTCCGCCGCCTCGGAGCATCTGCATGTCACACAATCGGCGATCAGCCAATCGGTTCATCGTCTGGAGAAAGAATTGGGTATCATCCTGTTCGAACGCTCGCGGCAGGGAACTCATCCCACTCCCGAAGGAAAACAATTCATTGCCAAGGCACTGGACATTTTGCAGCGGATTGATGAATTGAAATCCCTGAACGCAGAAGCCTCCTCTCTTAGCGGAGAGCTTCATGTGGCTACTTTTCCAAGTGTCATGCCCTATCTTGTCCAGTCTGCTGCGGATATGAAGCGTGAGCACCCGCAACTTAACATCTCCATTGAAGAGAAAGGGTCCATGGAAATCATCGAAGATATTCGCAACAACAAAACCCATCTGGGCTTTATCGCGATCTATGCGAAACAATTGCGGGAATTCGATGGACTTCACTTCAGTCCCATGTACTCGGGCAAGCTGGTCGTCGGTACTCATCACCTGTCTGAACTTGCCAAGCACAGCCGCGTTACACCGGATCAATTAAAAGAACACAAACTGGCACTGTATCGAGATGGTTTCATTGAAGACTTCATCAAGGAATTCACGTATGATCATGGATCTCTGTCCATTCTGTTCAAAACAAATAATTCAGAAGCCATCAACATGGTGTTAAGAAACGATATTGCCGCCACAATTGGTCACGACTTTTCCTTTCACCAAAATCTCTTATGGAAAGAAGGTCTGGTGAAGATGGTAGAGATCGCTGGAATTGATCAACCGAAAATGTAAATTGGCTTCGTGCAGACGGAATCCAAGGAGGTCGCCGTAGCCGCAGAACGATTCGCCCGACGCTTCAGACAGGCGATAGAGCTGGATCATTTAACAGTTTAAATCTAAAAAAGTGCTCCACCCTTTGAATGAAGTTTGGGATGAACACCAACTTCTCCAAGAGTGGAACACTTTTCTGACTACCTCTTGCGTTACTATTACTACACCTTACTCAAACTATACTTTAACTTTGCGTACGGCTTCACTCATCTCGTTCGTCTGCTGCTCCAACATGGTTGAGGTCTGCGCCACTCTGTTGAACATGGCCGACTGTTCACGCATCAAGCGATAGATTTCATCCGAATGATCCGATACCCCGGCTGATATCTGCGAGATCGTATTAACGGAAGCTGCAGCCTCTTCCGATCCAGCCGAGATTTCCTCTGCCGCAGCGGAGACTTCCTGAATGCGACGGGTCACCAGTTGGAACGCATCAACTACATGAGCGAAAGCTTGCTCCGCTTCTGCTGTAATTGTAACACCTTGTCCAATCTCGGTTGCAGTAACCCCCATCTGTGAGCCAATCTGCTGTGATTCTTGTTGAATGCGAAGCAGCAAGTTCGAGATCAGTTCCATGGATGTGCTTGAGGCCTCCGCAAGCTTCCGAACTTCGTCCGCCACAACCGCAAAACCTTTGCCGTGTTCTCCTGCATGTGCTGCCTCTATGGATGCATTAAGCGCAAGCAGCTTCGTCTGACTCGCAAAATCACGAACCGTGTGCAGGGCACCACCAATTTCCTGGGAGTAGTTATTCAGCACCTGGACCATCGCTACAACTTCACTTGAGACATTTGAGATGCTCTCCATCTGTGTTTTCATCAGTGTCATGCTTTGTTTGCCGGACTCCGCCGTAGCAAGTGCACTTGTTGCTGCATCTGATACAACCATCGAGGATTCGGATATATCCGTTATGCCTTTTGCGATCTCTTCCATCGCATTCGCACTATCGCTCGCACCCTGCTTCTGCGTATGTGCCCCTTGCCTAATCTGTTCGACAGATTGATCAACCGTCTTGCCCATCTCAAGCATCTCTTCGGTACTGCGATTAAATTCCTTCGTTGATTCTGATAAAATATCTGTGGTTACTGCTACGCCTTCAACCATGTTACTCACAATCTTATTCAAGTTCCCGGACATATGTATCATCGCTTGGTATGTTGTTCCAATCTCATCTTGGCTGCGCAAACGATACGACGTCAGAATTCGATTAGCTTCTGCAAGCTCACCTTGTGCCATCTTTTCCACACTCGCCTTCAGCGGTTGAAGTGGTCGCAGTCCTCTTACGATAAACCACGTGACAACAGCAATGCCTATAAGTGTAATTAATAGCAACAAAGCATAGAAAGGAATACTCGATTTCATTATATCTGACTCAATGCTTCCGATCACCGATACCGCCGTATCGATCCCGATTACACCTGTTACAGCGCCGTTACTATCCAGCATGGGAGCGTATGAGGAAATATAGTCGCCATACTCCTCATTGTTAATGATCGAAGAACTGGCTGTTTGCCCCTGCAACAGCTTTTGAACAGCCTCCTGAGGGATATCGGTTACTTCATTAATCGGTGAGGCTTTATCTGCATCCTTCATGCCGTCCACCATAATTAGTGGCGTACCTTTTTCATCTATTTTGACGAAATACACATACATTGCACCAATGCTTACGCGAAAGTCATCCAGTTCATCACGAATCTTCAAGAATTCGTCATTCTCCTTGGGGTCCTTGGCAAACTCGGCATAAGATGCTGTATCCAGCTGATTCACATAACTCTGAGCAATCTGGATGTTGTAACTCGAAATGGCCTCCTGCGCAGCTAGTTTCATATTGGCCACCTGTAACAGCATGCTTCCAACGGCTATAATCGTAATGACCAATGTGACTACTGCAACAATGCGCACAACCAAACGTTTTCTAAAAAAACCAATCATCCGCTCCTCTTCCTCTCCCGTGAACCCAAGCCTTTTTGACTAGGCGCTACCCAAAAACCGCATGCTTGAAGCACTATGTATGGGAAAATAGTAAACGAATATGTCGAATTAGGCAAGAAAATATTGGGTTAACGTAAAAACGCTATCATAGCCGTGATAGCTTTGTTCATTGGAACTGCATTTAGGCTTTATCTCAGTTTGTTTGCCAAACAAAATCTGCGTCATTATAACTGACCATGCAGATATTAATTACAGGTTTCTTTCATAAGGAATTTATGAGTTATGTTTATTCGGTATTAGGAGTTTTGTGTATACACTATTGAGTCATCTGTGTTGAATATAAAGTTCATTTTTTACATCCTTTACACGGAGATTGCATTTTTCAGATTGAATCAACACATGTACTATAATAATGGAAATTAAATGAGGGATGGTGTTTCTCAATTGAAAACTTTTTATTGTGATCTGGAAATTACCTTGGATGTCATTGGCGGAAAGTGGAGACCTCTTATTCTGTATTACTTATTAAAAGGTCCTAAACGGACCGGTGAATTGAAAAGGCTCATGCCAACAATTTCTCAGAAAATGTTAGTCCAGTCATTACGGGAGTTGGAGGGTGATAATCTGGTTATAAGAAAAATGTATAATCAGGTACCACCAAAAGTGGAATATTCAATATCAGAAATGGGTATGTCACTTGAACCCACTCTGCGAGCTCTTTGTGAATGGGGTAAGAATTATGCAGAGAAGACATTGAGCAAGGATGAATATCAGAGAATAAATGTAGAATAGAGTAATTTCAAAAACCAAGTTATTTTGTACTTCGTCCCAATTATCACCTTTTAGTTACTATATAACCTAAAAGTACGTACTATTTTAAAAGTAATACATGGTACATAATGAGACTTGTGACCATGAAGAAAATCAAAAAATAGTAATTCTAATATGCGTTTCAAAATTTAAACCTGGTAAGGAAGGAGTTTTCTGCGACAGTCTATGGTCATACAACTGGTGGACGATCGGAGAGTAATGATTAGATTAGTTTCTAATTGTAAGATTTACAGCAGTATATTAATAAAAGTCCAAAGGGGGTATTAATATGGGTAAAATACTTATTACTGGAGCAACAGGTAATCTCGGCAGCAGGACACTAGAGCTTCTTCTTAAAAAAGTTCCGTCAAGTCAGGTCGCTATATTGGTCCGTAATCCGGAATCTGATAAAGTGGAAAGGTTTGTTAAAGAAGGTGTGAAAGCTTACCAAGGCGACTATTTTGATTATAACTCCCTTCTGCGAGCATTTAGTGGTGTTGAAAAAGTGATGCTTATTTCCGCGCAAGCATTTACCGACCGCAATACGCAACATTTCAATGTAATCGCAGCTGCAAAGCAGGCTGGTGTTAAACAAGTCCTCTTCACGTCGATCATACGAAGAGAAAATTCAAATCTTATTGTGCCCGAAGTATCGACGTCAGACCTATTTGCTGAACAAACACTTAAAGCATCTGGATTAGCCTATACCATTCTGCGGAATCCACCGTATCTTGAAGTCATGCATTCGTATTTCGGAGATGCGCTTAAAGTTGGCGTGCGAGTACCAGAGGGTTCCGGTAAAGTAGCCGCTGCATCTCTGGATGATTTGGCGGCAGCCATCGTAGCCGTTCTCACCCAAAACGGGCACGAAAATAAGTCATATACTCTAAGTGGCAGCGAGGGAAGCTCTTTTGCAGACATCGCTGCAGCCCTCTCGGAGATTAGTGAGATAAATATCCCTTATGAGGCAATTAGCGAAAAAGAATATATAGACACTATGGTAACAAATGGCTTACCTGTTCTTATGACTGATTTCTTATTAGGTTGGGTGCGAGGAATCAACACTGGAGAATTCTCGGAGACATCTGGGGATCTTGAACGTCTGATTGGCCGAAAACCAATGACATATAAGGAATTCTTTAGAATCAAATCTCAGTTTTCTAAAGTTGAAGATTGAAAGCTGACATGTTACTAACCTGACTCTAAGAAAAGTCAGAGTTATTTCGAACGTGTTAATGTCCATTCTAGCAAGCGGTTCTGGTTATAGAACAAAATATATTCGCTCACTTGCTGCTCAACATCCGCTTTTGCTAACTGCTTCATTCAAGTAATTTTCTCAGTCTTTAAATGAGAGAAGATGACTCGATACAGGCATTGTCCAGGCAATTCTCACGCCTAGAGTGACTTCTTAGCATTCCAAGTTGTTTCAGTTTACTGTTGAAGGGCTTAGAAGTGTATAAAATAGGGACTGCTGAAAGCAGTCCCTATCTTACTTATAAAGTTTTCTCATTAATTATGACTACCTAACCATACTAAACTGTTCGTCCATTCGTCTTCCTGAATCGAATCAGGGACC
Source organism: Paenibacillus sp. SRL342 (assembly GCF_984798905.1). Lineage (NCBI taxonomy): Bacteria > Bacillati > Bacillota > Bacilli > Caryophanales > Paenibacillaceae > Paenibacillus > Paenibacillus sp. SRL342. The sequence goes on along the minus strand of NZ_OZ481790.1, from coordinate 1,079,855 downwards.
AGATAATCAACAACGCGAGCACGGCAAGACAGATGCTAATACTGAACCGATTACCTTCATCAAACACAAACATCACCGCAATCACACTAAGACATAGTACCACGACTCCGGTTATGTAAGGGAATCCCCAGACTTTGAAGGTCGGTTGAACCGGATATCTCTTCCGCAGTTTCAACTGTGATGAGGCAATACAGATCCACACAAGGATTACGACAAACCCCGGAACTGCGAGCAATACGCGGAACAGTTGATCCTGCGCGAACAGGCCAAGCAAGGAACCTCCAAGCAAAACTACTGAGCACACCAGAAGTGTGTTAACAGGGCTACCGTTGCGATTGGTCTGTGACAATGCCTTCGGAGCTTCCCCGCCCACTGCCATGGAGTGCATCATCCGAGATGCACCATAAATCCCTGAATTCGCAGCAGACAGAACTGCCGTCACCAAAATAAAGTTCATTATGTGTGCTGCTCCCGGCAGGCCTGTAGAGGCAAGCACCTGTACAAACGGACTGCTCTCCGGCCCAATTTCATTCCATGGGATAAGACCACAGATGATGAGAATCGGCAAGGTGAAGAACAGAATAATTCTGAGCATGAAATTGCCCACGATTTTGGGCATAACTTTTTCTGCATTTTCCGTCTCGGTCAGGGTCAGACCAATCAGCTCCGATCCCCCGTAAGAGAACATAACCACAAGCAGTGCCGAGAAGATCGATGACCATCCGTTCGGGAAGAAGCCCCCTGCTTGCGTATAATTCTGCAGATATGGCGTGTTATCACTTGGGATAATACCAAAGATCAACCCTGCACCCAGGAAGATAAAAATAATGATCATGGCAATTTTGATCCCGGCCAGCCAAAACTCAAATTCCCCGAACACACCTACACTTAACAGATTAACGAGTATAATGAACGCCGCACAAGCCAGACTCAGCATCCACAGCGGTACTTCCGCGAACCAATACTGCAAAAAACTCCCGGCAGCAATCACCTCAATGACACATACCGATAACCACAGAAAGCAATACATCCATCCCATAACAAAGGATACTCGGCTACCAAATGCCTCCTGCACGAAGTCTTTCATATTTTTGTTCTTGTACACCGTAGCCATCTCAGCCATCGCGGCCATAACAACCAGCAGCAATAATCCAGCAAAAATGTACGTGACAATCACGCCCGGACCTGCGAGTCCAATCGTCTCTGCGCTACCTTTGAAAATCCCTGTTCCAATGACACCACCCATAGCCATAAAACTGATGTGTCTTGGTTTAAGCTTCTTCTGTAATGTTCCTTCTGTCTGAGCCAATTCAAGTCCTCCTGATGTAAAAAACGTCTATAATGCTGTCTTGTTTCATATTTTTGCACAATCTCATAAACATAATGTCCAGTATACCCTATTGTCCATCAATCAGCCCAGAAGTTCCTTATGGCCAATTCATCCCAAACGTATAGGGACATAACCTATGTTTTATACCCCACAATCGCATGAAGCAATCTGTGCACAATCCAGGTTAGCACCACAGCAATGATGGGACATAACATAAAGACAGCAAACAGCGGATTCATATGATCGAACAACCAATATATCCTGCACGACTCCCTCCACATTCTTCGTCACAAGGCCACGTTGCTTTAATGCTGTATTATTTAGTTTATTCTACTCGTTTTCCAACTCTTAAAATGTACGATATGTTGCACAATAAAAAAAACCAGCATCCTGTAAAAAAACAGAATTCTGGTTTCTCATGCGATTCCACTTAGATTGTTTTTGTCATAAACATGCTGTTCGGGTCCAATATATAATCTGCGAATGGTTCGCAATATTCGAAACCGAAGTCTTCGTACAATTTCCGTGCCGGGATAAATGAATCCATTGAACCCGTCTCCAGACTGATTCGCTTATAACCACGGTCTGTGGCAACCTTCATAATATGAGCCAAAATTTTTCTCGCTACGCCTTTTCTCAGATGAGCCGAAGCGGTACGCATCGACTTCAACTCTGCATGGTCTGAATCAAGTTCTTTGATAGCCCCGCAGCCGAGCAAGTCGCCCCCTTCCCAAGCACACCAGAAAGTAATTTCGGGCTTCTTGAGTCCATCCAGATTCAACGCATGTATACTCTCTGGAGGCGAATCTACCGCCATCCCTTGCAAGTGCTCCGCAATTAAAGCCTTAACTTGGACTCCACTCAAATCATCCACTTTGATCTCCATAACGTACCACTCCCGCCGACATTTTTATTGTTTTTATCACTGAATGTATATCAATCATTTCATCTTACTACCGTGTTAGGTTTTATGACAAGAGGTTGCTTATATCCACTGAAATACGCTATTGTGATTCACCTATAATTTCCAGTATGATGAGGCTATCAAATGCCAAAGGGGCGAGGTCTATTGCGAATTATACATAGAGTTAAATGTGAAACCAAGGTGAAGCCATCTTAACCTATTTTAAAGGAGACCCCTATGACACTAAGTACGGACAACCTGTTTTATAGCCAACGATTAAAAATGACGCCCCCACGTCCTGAAGACGTGGAGACCATGCTGCAATGGAACGAAGACCCGGAGTACCTTCGGAATGTGGATACTGATCTGGCCATTCCCTATTCAGAGAAACAGTTGGAAGATGAGGGCGAAACGAAGAACAAGGAAGTTTACTTCAGACTGCGCACGCATGAAGAGGATACGCTGATTGGTTTTGTCGTCATTCACAGCATTGAATGGAATAACCGCTGCGGACAACTTGCTATTGGCATCGGACTTGCCAAACATCGTAACAAGGGATATGGTACGGAAGCGTTGAATCTTATTTTACGATATGCGTTCCATGAGATGAATCTGGACCGGGTTGGCCTCGACGTCATCGCCTACAATGCCAAAGCAATCCGTTCCTATGAGAAGGTTGGTTTTCAGTTGGAAGGTCGGGCACGCTCAGCTGTATATCGTGATGGTAAGCGTTACGACCGCTTGATGATGGGAATTCTAAGACCAGAATGGGAAGCACACAATCAGATCCATACGGAGGGTGAACAAGCATGACCAAGAATGCAGAAGTCACTGCGTTTATTGAACAGATTCAGATACCTTGGCAAGTACAAATCGCTGAACAACTGCGTCAGTTGGTACATGATTCCATCCCTGACGTTCAGGAACGCGTGCAATACAAGAAACCTCATTTTCTGAAAAACGGGAAGTACGCTGCGGTCATCTCGCCATCCAAACAGGCCGTATCCTTCACCATCTTCCATGCAACCGGACTCGATCTGCCCGATGGGATATTCGAAGGCCCGGAAGAGCGCAAAACGATCAAGCTCAAGGAAAAAGATACGCCGGATTATGAATGGCTGTCGGGACTGCTGAAGCAGGCATCTGCAGAATTGTAGGAAAATCTGACGTATATTAAATAGGCATCCCATGAAGTTCAAGAACTTACGGGATGCCTCATTGCTTCCACCATCAAGATTGCTGGTACGATACGGCGGTCATCTGGCAAGGCTCACATATGAACATGTAATACATACCCTCACCATATTCCTCAACCTCGCCCCAATCCAGTTGTGCGACAGCCTTCATTCTCGTGGAACAGCGTGGACATGTTGGGTACTCCGCATCCTGAACCCATCCTGGATGGCCGCCGACCTGAGATAGCGATGGTTCCATCGCCCACTCACTGGCATGGAATACATGACGTGGTGCGTTTGCAATCCGAAACTGTCGGCCCATATCTGGTGTAAGTTTTACATCGTCCTCCGGGTCAATGTCGTCCGCTCCCACGGGCATGACATTATGTGAACTCCATAGCGGTTCCCCCGCTGCATCCATCTCCATGTAAACCACACCGTAACTGCTGCATATCACGCAAGTCTGTATCTGAAGTTGCTGGGCATGCCAAGACACGTCCTTCAGAGCGGGATGTTTAACATCCAGACTAATTAAGGTGGTTAACGCATTGCCACACCATGGACAGCAATTTTTGCTAGGGTTCAGCATCGATAGTGAATTTCCGGTTAACTCCACGTTAGCTCCTTCATTCTCTTTTACTTTATAGAGTGAATAACTTGGGGTGGTGAATAATTCCCTGCGCTGCCCGTCTTTTGTAAGCTCCCAACCAGCTTCAGTGGTGTAATGCTCTGGCGCCACGTACAATTCGCTCGCCCAAGATGGAGGAGATTGTCTCCATTGCCGGAACTGCTGCACGACAACATCATCCCCGATATGGGCCAGCATGAGCAAAATATGGTTCCGATTCTCATCATCGGTGTTCACCTGCTGCAAGAGACGATCACGAACCTCACCCGAGGCACCTTCATACAAAATGGCAGGATAATAGATCTCCTGTTCCAGCAGCTCAGGAATTTCAGCAGTCAACGATATATCATGGTAGCAGACCAGATATACCAGAATGTCTTTGCCCGTATCTTCATCACCTGTACAAATCCGTTGCATCGCGTAATCCTTCATCTGATCTTGTTGCTCTACAGACAAAGACAGATATACCTGTTCCTCGGATTGTTCATAGGGTGTATAACGAATTAGTGGATCGCGAACCTGAGGTTTGTGCATGATTTTCAAAATTTCGACCGGGTCTGTGATACCTGCATACAAGTTCACGTCACGTCGATTCGCTTCAATGTATCTCTGGCGCTCCTCACGTTCCATCTCCTGTTTGCAAGGCATGCAATAACCACCCGTTTTCGCTGCTGTTGTTGGTAAAACGGTATTTGCACACCCCTCCCGTATACACGGAATTCGTTCTGTCATATTCCAACCTCCTTCAACTATCGGCAATGGAAAACACGCCACAATGTGACGTGTTTGTCCCTTACTCCATATTTAAATGCTGTCGGTCTTATATCGCAAGACGCAATCAGTGATGTCCCAACTGGTCCTTGGTGAATTCGTAAAAGGCAAGCGCATCTTCACTGCTGGCAAAGCCTGCCTGAGCTATCTTTTCACTGCCGCCACCTTTGCCTTGGTATGCTCCAAGATTGCCTTTGAAGAAAGGTCCACAAGCCCATTCAGGCGGTTGGCCGTTCTGTGCCAGAACTACTTTGGCCTCCGAGATACTCACAAAGAGTACAAGCCCCTCATGGTCTGCGGTCAGCTTGGTGGCCAGGCTCTGCATATCCTTGAGCGATTTGTCTTCAAAGACCTGAGCAATCACCAGCCCTTGCCGAGCGGCCAGAAGTTCCTCCGCATAATAGGCATCATTGGTTGTTTTCACTGCATTCAGCTCAGTTTGCAGCTGCTTTTGCTCCAGTTCCATTTTCTCAATGCGCTCCAACAATTCGTCCTTACTGGTCTTTAATTTAACCATGATGCTGTTGAGCACATTTTGTGTAGCTGTGAATTCATTCAGCGCCCTTGTTCCACATTTGAAATAAATGCGGGTGCTGCCCTTCACTTTTTCGGTTTTCAACAGTTTGATGATGCCGATCTCACCTGTCGCCGACACATGAGTTCCACCGCAGGCGTTATACTCCACACCCTCGATCTCAACGATGCGAATGTCTTCCGTTACCGTAGGCTGCTTCACCAGTGGTAATTGTGCAACCTCTTCTGCTGTAACCCAGGACGTGTTGATGCGAGCATTACGATAGATCTGACGATTCACTTCTTGTTCAATGGCGGTTAATTGATTCGCTCCCAGTTCAGCCGCAGCCACATCAATCGTGTCATACTCCGTACCAAGATGGAAACTGAGCGTCATCGCTTCCGTCAGCTTTAGCGTGATTGCCGATAACAAATGCTGACCCGTATGCTGCTGCATATGATCGAATCTTCGCTCCCAGTCAATCTCACAATGTACTTCGTTCTGCTCAGAGGTGCGTTCCAGCTTATGCCACACCTCGCCCTCTTCGATGTTCACATCCAGAACAGCGATGCCGCCAATTTGTCCCAGATCACAAGGTTGTCCGCCCCCATGCGGGTAAAAAGCAGTCTCTGCCAGCGTGACATATACGCCGTCTTCCTTGTCCACTCTGCCTGTAATCGTTGTATGCCACTCTCTTGTATAAGCAGAGTCATAATAGATTTTTTGCGTCATTGAATCATCCCGATCCCTTCTCGTTCAAATGGGTTTTCATAATCTCCAGATTACACTATCTGGAACCCTCAAGCCAATTTATGGCATACAAAATCGCTTTCCATATCCAAAATAACGCTCTGTGAGCGAAAATACCTTTTCAACAAGAAAGAAAATTTTGCAGGATGATGCTCGGCATTGATCAAAAAAAAGAAGAGTGAATAATCACTCTACTTTCTGAAAACCATTTTAACAAACAACTTTTTATGAAGCCCTGTAGCTAATAGATCGCTATCGGTCCATACGGACCATCGATAATTTCAATTTTCGTTTCAAAAATATCTGTTAAAATTTCGGGGTCCATCACTTCTTCTACGGTTCCAAAAGCGGCGATTTGACCATCTTTCATGGCACATATTCGATCCGAATATTTGGCGGCAAAATTGATATCATGCATAACCGTCAGAATGGTTCTCCCGAATTCATTAGCGGCATATCTCAAATGCTCCATCATCCGAACAGAACGAGCAACATCTAGATTGTTCAGAGGCTCGTCCAAAAGTACATATTCCGTCTCCTGACACAAAACCATTGCGACATAAGCTCTTTGCCTTTGACCACCAGAAAGTTCATCTAGATATCTATTTTCCAGAGCAGTTAGGTCTAGAAAATCAATATATTTAGATATAATAGCTTCATCCTCATCCGTTAATCTTCCCTTAGAATAAGGAAACCGTCCAAACCCAGCAAGTTGTCTAACGGTAAGCCTTGTGACAAAATGATTTTCTTGTCGTAAAACCGTTATAATTTTGGCCAGATCCCTTGATTTGGATGTGGAAACATCCATATTGGCAACCTTGATCTGACCTTCGTCCAAATCCAAAAGTCTTCCGATCATGAGAAGTGTCGTCGACTTCCCCGCACCGTTGGGTCCAATTAAAGAAGTAAGACCGGCTTTGGGTATATGAATATTCAAAGGGCCAATCTCTACCTCGGCTGCATAGGTTTTTTTGACATTATTGATCTGTATCATAAAGAACCCTTCCTTAAAATCACAATTAAAAATGTTAGTCCGCCAACCAATTCTATAATGATGGAAACAACACCTTGGGCATTGAAAACATGATTCATAATAAAGTATGCACCGGTTAAGATCACAAACCCTATCGCAAGAGCCATTGGGAAAACATATCTGTGATCATAGGTTTGAGCGGCCTGATAACTCAAAATCGCAACTAAAAATCCATAGAATGTAAGTGGTCCAACCAAAGCCGTCGAAATGGCCATCAATATGGAAACCAGAACCAGCGTATAAATCACACTACTTTGATGTTTAGTTCCCAAGGAAGTAGAGACATCCTTACCCAGCGACAGTACATTTAACCTCTTGGCATTAGCAAGCAGCAAAATCGCTGCAATGATGACGATAGGAATCGCAATCGGGAAATAGGCAGAATCCGCATTATTCACGGAAGCAAACATTCTTGCCTGCAAAATATCAAATTCGGACGGTGCAAGAAGTCTTCTCATAAAAGAGGATACAGACCTCAGACCGGTCCCGATAATAATACCGACTAAAAGTAGAAGTTGTAAATTGCCGTATTTTCCGGAAAGCAACCATCCATAGAGGATTAAACACATGATGACCATTGCAGCAACTTGATATAAAAAGGAATCAACACCGCTAAAATTCACAAATACCGTAGCACCAAGGAAAAATATAGTACTCGTATGAATGGTTGAATAAATAGCATCAAAACCTAAAAGGGACGGAGTTATAATTCTGTTATTCGTAATCGATTGAAAAGCAACCGTGGATAAACTTTGGCAAATTGCAGCGATCAGCATTGAAACCAGAGCAACTACTCTTCTTGTAACAACAGGTATGAAAGAAGGCGAAGACACAGGAACCGGATTGTTATAAACCAGTAGTCCAACCGATGCAAAAACGCCCAGAACAATTAATGTTATCAGCAAAATCCAATAGCGCTTTTCTTCTTTTTTGGTACGGAAGGCTTTAGCTGATCTTTTTTTAGGACGACGGCTAGAATCGATTTCGATACTCAGTGGATTTCTACTTGCTAAGTTGCTCATCTTACCCTCCTTGTTGACCGCCTTTGTCTTAACAAAATGACAATGAATACGACGGCTCCCACTGTTCCAAGGATCATCGAGACAGGTATTTCAAAAGGCATAATAATGACACGAGACAGGATATCACACACAATGATGCTGCCCATCCCTAATAAGCACACCCATGGCAAATTGCTCCTGAGATCGTCCCCCCTAAACATGGAAACAATATTGGGGACTATTAACCCTAGAAAAGGCAAGTTCCCAATGACCGCTGCAACGATTCCAACGGCTAGTGAAATAAGCGCAGTACCCAAAAGAATGATCCTGTCATAATTTACGCCAAGACTGGTAGCGACGTCTTCCCCTAGTCCGGCTAATGTCAGCCGATCAGCAAAAACAAATATAAGAATAGTCACCAATACGATGAGCCATAAATATTCATACCTGCCAATTTGCACAGATGAAAAGGAGCCTGCAAACCAGCTTTCGATATTTTGAGTCATTTGGAACACAAGCCCGACGAAAGTTGAAAATGCAGAAATGACAGCTCCAAGCATCATCCCAATAATCGGGACAACTAAAGACGAACGGAGTTTAACTTTCTTTAGAAACATAAAAAAAATCATCGTCCCTATAAAAGAAAAAATGATTGCACCAGTCATTCTTAGCGTTAAGCTCGGGGCAGGAAAGACCAGATAAATAAACATGATCCCCAGTCCTGACCATTCCATTGTTCCGGTTGTGGTAGGTTCCACCAAGCGATTCTGTGTAATAAGCTGCATGACCAGTCCTGCCATTGCCATGGCGGCACCGGTAAGCATTAATGCAACAGTTCTTGGGACACGAGTAATGAAGAACATCTCCATTCCATCCGCTTGTCCTCGTATGTCATAAACTCCAATAAGCAGTGATGTAATGCCTAAAATAATAGTGGCTATAATCGCAATGATAAAAGGTATGGTCCATAGCTTTTTGGGGTTATGACGCTGGGGTTGAGAATTCTCAACCCCAGCTAATTTTGGTATTAAATTTTTCTGCACTGCAGCATACTCCTTTTTACTGTTTAGCTAAAGCTTTCGTAAGGTTGTTAATCAACTCCAAGAAAGTTTCGATGGATTCATTGGTGTACGTGTCGTTTGGAGCATAAACGATTTGTTTTTGAGTAATAGCAGTGGTGTTTTGCAGAGCAGGTGAATTATCAATAACGTCCTGAGCCGGAACGGCACCTTCTTCAGCAGATACAGCTGCATCCCGATCCAGTACGAAAATCCAATCCGGATTGCTTTGGGCGATCGCTTCAACAGAAATATCATCACCTTGATGATCAGAAGAAGATTTGTCCACTTCTAGTGCTGGAACCCAGCCGAAAATGTCATACAACGGTCCCCACACACGTCCAGTAAGCGGAGCCGAGAAACCGATGTTTCCACCAGAAACGACAACACTCATAATTTTATCTTCACCATTATAAGCAGCCTTAGCTTCTTCAATAGCTTTATCAAAATCAGCAATCAGTTGGGCAGCTTCTTCTTGCTTCTCGAAAACTTTTCCCAAATTGGTTGTTGCATCTTTAAGTCCATTAACAAAGTTTTCTCCAGGTGATGCTGTTTCTTCAAGCTCAATATTAAGGTCGATCACTGCTGCATTAGGTACTAATTTTTTGATGTCTTCATAGTAGCTAGCAAACCGTTGACCAACAATGACAAGGTCAGGCTGTATTGATGCCAATAGTTCAAGGTTTGGTTCTCGGTGATTCCCAATATTTTGTACCGATTCATCCGCCACATATGGTGAATCCGCAGGCATTACATCCTTCGGCGCTGCTGCTAATTTGACGCCCCAAGTGGACAGAGTCTCAAATGTTCTGTTATCCAGAGCAACGACCTTCGTTGGATTTACAGGCACGGTTACCGTTCCATGAGCATCCGTAATTTCAACTGTTGTGGCTGTAGCTGTAGTAGCAGCATCGGAAGTTGCAGCCTCTGTATTCGCAGTATCCGTCGTAGCAGGTTCATTACTTGAACAAGCTGCCAACACCAAAGTTAAAGCTGCAACCATGATAAACATTAATTTTGAAGAAATAGACTTTCTCATTTAATTTATATCCCCCTAAATTTAGAAAATTTGGATTCCCACGCAGCGTAATGTGTTGGATAAACTCAGTATCATACCTCCTCAGACGTAAATTTAGAGAATAAACTTAACCCCTTTTCACTGTAGTGCTGAGTAACAAAATAACAAATGATAGTGATTATCAATATCAATAGGTTATATTATAACAAGTTAGAAGGCATTTTCAACAACCTAATTGTTTTAATTCATGGCGAAATTATGAACCAAATATTCCATTGTAGGTATTTATATGCATAAAAATCGACATTTCAATACAAAAAAAGAAGCATCACTGTGTGATACTTCTTTTGCGGTAAGAACTCTTTATACATTTATATTTCTCATCGAAATGATCTAATTTTTCACTAACATTCTTATTTCATCGACTCAGATAATTCTGTGAAAATAACACCCAGCGCATACGCGCCAGCATCCGGGTAACCCAGACTACGATCGCCGACGGCACCTGCACGTCCCATACGTGCCACGATGTCTTCCGTTTTCTTCGCACCTTCAACGGCTGCTGCTGCACCTTTGGCAAATGCTGTTTTGAAGTCATCTCCAGACTCCGCACTTTGTGTCCAGGAATCGGCACATGGAACGAGTGCATCAATCAAGGTTTTGTCGCCAACAACGGCACCACGTCCGAAGGAACGCTCCCCAGTAGACTGAATCCCTTGCACGGCTGCATGAATCATCTCAGCAAATTCAGCAACGTTTAATTGCTGTTTATCCCCTGCTGCTTTGCCAGCCGCACGGAATGCCGAACCCCAGATTGGGCCGGATGCGCCGCCACAATATTCCATGATGACCAAGGAACATGCATCCAGGAATGATCCGATGTCTTTTTTATCTTCGTTAATAATGTGATTCCATTCGCGTTTCAACTGGCGGAAGCCTTTTGCCACACTCATACCGAAATCGCCATCACCGGCATGGGAATCCAGTTCACAGAACGGTACCTCGTTCTTGATGATGATTTCACCCATTTTATCGATCAGATAGACGATGTTGTCCAGTGAAAATTGATTGCCTTGGATGACAGCAGCTGATGCATCCGTCTCCACTTCGTAAGATACAGGAGCGTCTTCACCAACAACAGCTTCCAGCGCTTCGGAATACGCCACTTGTGCTGCTGGAGGACCGGATACTTTAAATGCAGGTGTATCACTTTCCTTGAACAACAGAGTTTTCAACTCATCATCCAGTTTCAGGATCGTAACCGACGCACCCGCCATATCGATGCTTGTCATGTAGTTGCCTACAAACGTTGTAGCGACCTTTAGACCTGCATGTCCTGCAAGTTCACGCTGCACGGAATTGTTGAGCAGATACAGTTCTTGCAGTGGCGTTGCACCAAAACCATTCACCAGCACGGCAATCTCAGCGGAAGCATCCTTATCCAGCTTCATGTCTGCGAGCAATGCTTCGACCATACGTCCTGCCAATTCATCAGCCGATACAATTTTCTCCCGGCGAATCCCTGGCTCACCATGAATCCCTACGCCGAATTCCATCTCATCTTCAGCAATTTCGAATGTAGGCGTGCCTTTGGCGGGCACCGTACAGGATGTGAATCCAAAACCAATACTGCGCACGTTCTGAGCTGCTTTCTCAGCAACGGATTTCACATCAGCCAGACTGCGGCCTTCTTCGGCTGCTGCTCCGGCGATCTTGTGAACCAGTACAGTTCCGGCAACGCCGCGACGTCCAACGGTATACAAGCTGTCTTGTACAGCGATGTCATCCTCAACACGTACATACTGTACGTCGATGCCATCTTCTTCAGCCAGATGTGCTGCATTCTTGAAATTCATCATGTCGCCGCTGTAGTTCTTGATGATCAAGAGTGTACCCTTGTTGCTGGCTGTTGCCTTGATCGCTTGATACACCTGGATTTGGGAAGGAGATGCGAATACATCTCCACACACCGCTGCATCCAGCATGCCTTTACCCACATAACCAGCGTGAGCCGGTTCATGTCCACTGCCGCCGCCACTGATCAGGCTGACTTTATCGGCCTGAATCTCTCTGCGTTTGATGACCTTATATTTTTTCAGAAATTCAAGCTCCGGGTGTGCAAGCGCAATCCCGTTGCACATTTCCATAACAACATGTTCGGCCTGGTTAATAATTTTCTTCATTATTTTACCTCCCGGCGAGCTGCTTTGTACTCACGGCCCATGCGGTCAGCCGCTGCAATGGCAGCAGCCACTTCAGGAACGGTGATCGGGAATGGCATCGCGTGAATGGATTCTTCCGGAATACAAGCGATCTCTGCCACTTTCAACAACTCTTCCTGACTAATCGTATCTACACCGATGTCCGCCAAGCTGATTGGCAGTCCCACTTCGAGACAGAAGTCCATGACTTCATGCAGCTCTTCGGTTGGTGCATTTTCGAGGACGAGTTGTGCAATTGTACCGAAGGATACTTTTTCACCGTGGAAGAAATGATGTGTGCCTTCCAGAACAGTCAAACCGTTGTGAATCGCATGTGCTGCGGCCAGACCGCCACTTTCGAATCCAAGACCTGACAACAGAATGTTGGTCTCCACGATGTTTTCCAGCGCTTGTGTCACGACGTTACTGTCACTTGCTACTTTTGCTTTTGCACCGTCAGTCAGCAGCATTTCATAACACAATTTTGCCAGTGCAAGCGCCGCATTGGTACCTACTGCAGATGGTGTGTATCCTTCGCGGGAACCCATTGGCAGACTTGCGTTTACACGGGAATAGGATTTCGCTGTTGCTCTTGCTTCGAAGTATGTAGAGAGCGCATCTCCCATACCGGATACGAGGAAACGGGTTGGTGCATTGGCAATTACGGTTGTATCAACGAGAACCACACTTGGGCTTTGTTTGAAGTAAGCATAGTCATCAAAAGAACCATCCGGTGTGTACAATACAGCGGAGTGACTTGTCGGTGCGTCTGTTGCCGCAATCGTTGGGCAGATGATCAGTGCTTCGCCTTCTGCTACACATTTGGCCGCATCAATGGCTTTACCGCCACCAAGACCGATGGTAGAGTCACATCCTTTTTCCTTTGCGATCGCTTGCAGACGCGCAACTTCTTCACGGGAACATTCCCCTTTAAAACCGCTTTCAACAAACGTAATGTTAAATTTCTCAGCTGTTGCATCCAGCTTTGCTTTGACACGCTGTACATCATCCGGATGTGCAATCAGCAAGGCTGATTCTCCGAAGGATTTAACAAAGTACCCCAGGTTCAACAATTCATCTTCGCCTTGTACATATTTGGTTGGACTGATAAATGCTTTTCTCATAATAATATATGCCTCCTAATGATATGAATTGGTGTGGTTATTACATCAAATTTTAATTTCTTACAATTGACCTTAATATAACGCATGAGCAGCTGGTTTACAGTGGACTTTGATAACAAATTATTATAATTTACAATCGTATTTTTTTGCTTTTTGGCACAATCATGGTATGTTATTGTCATGAGATGGTTCAATTTTGACCTCCCATAATACATTACCCGTCATCATTACATCTTAATATGTACAACTTGCTAACTTTTAACGGCCTAAATTATGAATCAGGTTAGCCTATGGAGGTTGCACCAATGATTAAAGAATATCTGCATATCAACAAAATTCTCGACCTTAATAAATGGAAGCGCCTACAAGATTCTCTCGCAACAGTCACCAAACTGGCGATCCTCACCGTTGATTATAAAGGCATTCCCATAACCAGCCACAGCAGCTGTCAGGCTTTCTGCCAGAATGTGCGTAAAGACCCCGAGTTTCTACCCTACTGTCAAAAATGTGATTCACGTGGCGGTCTGGAAGCCGTTCGGTTGAATGAGCCCTATGTATATCTATGCCATTTCAATATTATTGATATCGCGATTCCGATTACGATTGATGGCAAATATATTGGCGCTGTCATGGCAGGACAAGTGAAACTTGCCGATCCGGAAAAGGGTAGTGACTTGGAGCAAATTGTCACGTCCAAAAACGTACCCATGCATGCAGCCAAGCTGGAGGAATTAAAGGATGATTACGCCCAGCTGCCCGTGATGACCTATGAAGAGATCGTGAAAATCTCCAACATGTTATCCCTGCTCTGCAACTACATTGTGGAAGAAGCACTCAACAAAAATCTGTTAGTTGAAATGTTCGAGAAAGCCTCAGGTAATCAGGAGACTCTAAACCTCTCCACCATTCTGCCGGGTTACTCCATTCGTAATATCGAGTCGATCAAAAAAGAGATGACCAATGCGATAGCGGATGCCTATCTCAAAAATAGCCCAAGTGACACGAAAAGCTCCAGTCCGGTCCTTCAGCCTGCTTTTGAATACATTCATAGTCACAAAAGCGAACAAGTTTCACTCAAACAAATGGCTGATCTATGCCACCTGAGTCCGAGTTATTTCAGCAGACTGTTTGCCAAGGAAACGGGTGAGAACTTCACAACCTACCTGGCAAAACTCAAGATAAAGTGGGCCAAGCAATTGCTGGAGGTCACCGACATGCCTGTCTCACAGATCAGTGATGAGCTGGGATTTAATGAATCGGGATATTTTATCAAAATATTCAAAAAGTTCGAGGAAATTACGCCTGCTCTCTATCGCAAATACATCCAAGAGAAAATGTAGATTCACTGATACTTTTTTCGTATCAAAGATGAGGTTAAAAGATATTTCACCTATTAATCTGCCATTGTTACAATGGAGTCCAGATGACTTAGGGAGGCGACATGAATGGAATATCGCAAATTAGGAAACAGTGGATTAACCGTCAGTGAGATTTCACTCGGCAACTGGATTACACATGGAGCGCAAGTCGAGGATGGAATAGCAGAAGCTTGTGTGCGAACTGCATTGGATGCAGGTATTACCACATTTGATACCGCAGACGTGTACTCCAATACCAAGGCTGAAGCGGTACTGGGACAGGCTCTTAAGGATATACGTAGAGAAAGTATTGAAGTATGCACCAAAGTCTGTCACCCAACCGGCACAGGTCATAATGACCGAGGACTTTCACGTAAACACATCATGGAAGCCTGCAATGGTTCATTACAACGTTTACAGACGGATTATATTGATGTCTATTACGCTCACCGTTATGATTACAACACTCCGCTGGAAGAGACGTTTCTGGCATTCTCCGATCTGGTGCGCCAGGGCAAAGTTCATTACATTGGCGTAAGTGAATGGAACGCGGATCAGATTGCACGAGGAACCGCTTTGGCGAGGGAACTTCATGTACCCTTTATTGCAAGTCAGCCCCAGTATTCAATGTTATGGCGTGTGATTGAGCAAGAAGTCGTGCCTGCAAGCGACCAAGCAGGACTTGGACAGATTACATGGTCTCCTCTGGCTCAGGGTATACTATCAGGCAAATATGCGCCTAACGAAGCATTGCCCACCGGATCACGTGCAGCTGCTGAGGCAGGAGCACCCTTTTTCAATAAACTGGCTGGTCAGTGGTTACGTGAAGATGTTCTTACCGCTGTGCAAGAGCTTGTCCCAGTGGCCAAAGAGGTCGGTCTAACGCTCCCCCAACTCGCCGTTGCATGGGTTCTTCAGCACACGTATGTCAGTTCCGTTATTATAGGTGCATCCCGGCCGGAGCAGGTATTGGAAAATGTAAAAGCCTCCGGTGTGAAACTGGACTCTGAGATCATGTCTCGTATTGATGAAATACTGAATCCATGGATTGAGCGTGATCCAACCAAGACGGGTTAAACACATTCATCAACAAAGTTCATAAAACGTGATACCACTTCCTGATTCATATCCGTCCGCCATGCCGTGTACAAAGGTACGGAGGGCGGATTTTCTTGTAATGGAAGAAAGACTACACCCTTACGCTGGAACACATCCACCGATGACGGGACAATGGAAATGCCCATGCCCGCCGCAACGAGATTCACAATCGTATACATTTGGATCGCTTCCTGCGTAATTCGAGGATCTACGCCATGCTCCCTGCAATAATCCAGAACGAGACGATGGAACGGAGAACCCAGATGCCGTGGGAATAAAATAAAATCTTCATCCGCCAGTTCTCGAATTGAAACTTGAGTCTGAGAAGCCAACGGGTGATGATCTGGCAATACGGCAATCAACGTTTCCATCTGACAGGGGCGGAACGAGACATGACGAGTGTCTTCCTGATATCGCAAAAATCCAATATGGATCTGTCCGTCTTCCAGTGCCTGCAATTGTTGGGACGAAGTCATCTCACGCAGCGTCAATTCAATCTGCGGATACGCAGCGCGAAATTTCCTAAGAACATCCACCATAATGCTCCCCGAAGCCGAATCCACAAAGGCTATGGTTATATGCCCGATGATGCCCTGATCTGCCTTTTGCGTAAGCTGAATGGATCGTTCGAGCTGGGCCATGATCAGTCTGGCCTGTTCCAGAAATACGGCACCAGCCGGGGTGAGACGAACCATTTTTCTGGTGCGCTCCAACAACTTCACGCCAAGCTCATCCTCTAAATTCTGAATCTGCTGGCTCAGCGGTGGTTGCGTCATATTTAATTTTTCCGCTGCACGGTGGAAATGAAGTTCTTCTGCCACGGTGATAAAGTATCTTAACTTCCGAATATCCATAAGCCGATTGCGCATCCTTCCGTCTCCCTGTTAATTCATCTGTTCCTGCACCCAGATCGCAGACTCCGTCAGCATCGTCATTAAATCATTAAAATCTACCGCAATCTCTCGAATTGGCGTATCTCCTGCATCGTGGATCAACATCAGTATCTTGCCCGAGGGCTGATCCAACATAGCCATACTTCCTTCGCCAAATCCACCAATCGGGAACGGATTGAGATCATCCGACAGCTTGTACTCTTTCTTAACTTCACGGTAGATTTCCAGAAACTCAGGATATGCCCAATCCAGTTCTTTTGCTGAATACAAGGCAGGATCGCCGAAATTACATGCCCCGAATTCAAGCAAAAGTGCACGGTACGCTGCGGGCAATTGCACGTTATACTTTTGCTCAAAATTCTCAATGCTCTGTTGCGTTTCGGGCGTGCACCCTTCTCCCATTGTTGTATTGTAAGCTTTCACCAAAAGATCACGAATCGGTTCTAATTCCATCGACTTCACTTGAACTCCCCCTTTACATTAGAATCCGCTTGTTATCTCACCTGTTTACGCAACTCTTGGTCCAACCATTCCAGTGCTGCACGCAGCTTATCCTGGGGAATTTTCTCATAACGATCACCCGTAGACAATTCAAAGGCACAGCTGTTCCCACTCGTTTTGTTCAGATATGAAGTCATTCCTATGCCATACTGCTGAGCCATTTGCACCAGAATTGGTTCAACTTCGGCAGCAGCGAGCGCAAAGTGCACATGAAACATATTCGATACCGGTACCTCGGGTAACGTTTGTATCCCGTGACACGCATTCAGTAGGGAGGCGAATTCTTGAGCCTGCTCGTAATACAGTTCCATTTTGCCAATCCGCTCATTGTAATAATACTGAGAACTGAGAATGTACGGATACAGACCGATCAGATCTCCGCCGTGCCGACGTTTCCATACTTTCGATTCTTGCATCACATCCGGATCACCCGCCAATATAGCCCCCGCAATACCTCCAATGCCTTTGTAAAAGGAAACATACACCGTATCAAACAAACTGCAAATCTCCGCAGGCGTTTTCTGGTAATAGGGAGTAATCTCAAACAGGCGTGCCCCGTCCAGATGCAGCTTAATCCCGCGTTCACGACAATAGGCCGAGATCGCTTCCAACTCTTCATACGCTGGCAATTGCCCGCCAATCTCGCGTTGCGGCAGTTCCAACAGCAGACAGGCAATGTCCTCATCGAGCGCCTGTACATCTTGCAAACGAATCAAACGATCCTTGTCCGCAAGCAAAATTGATTCAATCTGATGCAGCTCTTTCAGTCCGTCTTCCTCATGGATTTCCAGATGACACAGAGGGTGGTAAGCTACTCGCTTTACTCCTTTGCGATCACACCAGATCCGTAATGCAATCTGCTGTGCCATCGTTCCACTTGGGAAAAATACCGCCGATTCCTTGCCAAGAACGTCAGCCATCTGTTGCTGAAACTCTTCAATAATGGGGCCGTTGCCGTAGTGATCACTGAACAACTCCCCATCAATCTGGCCCAATACGTTCTGAAGTACCTTCACTTGGCGACTGCCATGACCGCCCACAATAAAATCTACCTGATTAAAGGCATCAGCCAATGTTAACGTAGTATCCTCCAAAGTCATTCACTCCTTTATAGTGTTTGTTCAAAAATGGACTTTATGAACAACCTCTTATAGTTCTGGTACTGTAATAATCTCAACCAAAGCGCTGAGCGCACTAGATATATGTTCACCACGGGGATACACAAATCCTACTTCCAACCGGCAATAGGGATCGGGCAAAGACATCACCGCGATCTCTCCTCTTAATTCTGCTTTGGTAACCGAAGAACGTGGCAGCAATGATACACCGAGCCCGGCAGATACACCATTCAGAATCGTGTCCAGTGTTCCATATTCCATGATGTTAAGCGTGTGGATACCCTGATCTTTCAAAAAGGATTCCGCCTGATCGCGATGAGTGCATCCGATCTCAAAAAACAACATTGGCCTGGACAATAACGTGTACATCTCATGTACTCCAGGTTCAGCGATCAACACCAATTCCTCGTCATACATCTTCATATAGTTCAGCTCAGGATGGTCGATAGGACCATATATTAAGGCACCGTGCAATTCATGTTGAATGACCTTCTGGTTCAGTTCATGGGTCCCACCCGTGACAAGCGAATGCTGTACTTCCGGGTAGCATGAAGTATATTCAGCCAAGAGCGGCGTCAGAAAAGTAGAAGCTGCTGTCTCTATGGCACCTAGACGAAGCATCCCCGCTGGTGGGTTACCCACTTGTGTGGCCTGCTCTGCTTCATATAATAATTCCAATATTCTATCCGCATACCCAAGCAGGTTCTCTCCTGCTGGTGTAAGCGACATCCCCCGATTGGAACGATGAAATAGCGGTACTTGCAGTTGGGTCTCCAACTGTTTAATCCGTGCTGTTACATTGGACTGCACATAATTAAGTGAGAGCGCAGCTTTACTGATACTACCTTCGCGGGCAACCGCCTGAAATATTTTCAAATCACCTGCATCCATACCCTGATCACCTGCTCGTCGTTATATCGGCATTCTGCATCATCCGATTCATGCAAAGTGCCTATCTATTATTTTTAATGATACTGACAATCATTTTTGTTCATTTTACGTGAATCTGCTCCGTCTGTACAATGAGGCTCAGTAGTGAAATCTGGCTACATAGACAGGAGGAATATTGAATATGAAAGCCATTATCCATTCGGGCCAGAGTGGCCTTGCAGGTCTTCAATATACAGAGTCAATCTCTCGGGCACCAAAAGCCGGGGAAGTGCAGATTCAATTAAAATTCGCTGGAATCAACCATCGGGATCTATTCATCATGGCAGGACGCGGAACCCAGGACACCCCGCTCATTCCCGGTTCCGATGGAGCAGGTATTATCGTAGCGATTGGCGAAAGCGTAAGAGGGTTCGCGATAGGAGATGAAGTCATTATCCACCCTACGCTCGGTTGGGAACATGCATCTGAAGTGCCGACCGTACCCGATATTGTTGGTGGCCCTACGGATGGAACGCTGGCTCAATATATAACGTTGCCTGCTGCAAATGCCCTGCCTAAGCCAGCCCACCTATCCTGGGAGGAAGCTGGCGTGCTGCCCCTTTCAGCGCTGACGGCCTATCGCGCCTTATTCAATCGCGGTGTATTGAAGCAAGGTGAACATGTGCTCATTCCCGGTATTGGCGGTGGTGTTGCAACCTATGCCCTGCTCATGGCGGTAGCGGCTGGTGCCAAGGTGACCGTCACCTCCAGAAGTGACGCCAAAAGAAATGAAGCTCAGCGTTTGGGCGCTGCCCAGGCACTGGATAGTCATGCTGATTGGAGTAGGCAGAACGATCTGGAACCTGTGGACATCATCTTGGATAGCATCGGACAAGCCATGTTCCCAAAATATTTTGATATAATCAGACCAAGTGGACGTATCGTGATGTATGGTGCAAGCTCGGGGGATGATCTGACCCTACCGATTCGCTCTATCTTCTTCCCGCAGATTAGTCTAATCGGCACCTCTATGGGCAGCCGTGAGGATTTTATCCAGATGCTGCAATTCGTGGAGCACCATGATATAAACCCTGTAATTGATGGCGTATATCCATTGCAAGACGTAGCAAAAGCGTTCGAACGTATGGAAAACGGCGAGCAGTTTGGTAATCTGGCTATACGGATTGAATGACATCTATTCTCGATATGGGCCTTCATGAATTGTTGAAAATTGATTTACGATAATGGGGGAATCCGTCTGACCCGTCTAGTTAAACGTATACTAATTGTTCTTATTGCTATTATCATTGTGGCCCAAATTCCTATGTTAAAAGAAACCTTAGCCCGAGGAGTTACTACGTTATATGTGAAGATAAAGTATCCCGAACATTCCTTTCAATTCCAAGACTTCAACTACGAGTCTCATTTCGGGAACTATATCATTTCATATACTGATCAAGACGAACAACGCATTAGTCTGATGCTTGAGCCCAAATTTTTTCCGGTGCTCATTATATATGATCCATTGAATCAGCCCATGAAAGACTAGTTTGTTCACGCTATGAATCATTCAGGAGGTATCGATATGGACAATCCATTACATTTGGTAGAATTGGTTCGCAAACTGATGGACTCTGAAGGAACGGAAGCCGAGTTGGATGACATGTTGACGGAGCTACAACAGCAGGTTCCACATGCGGAGATCAGTAATCTGATTTTCTGGGATGAGCGAGACCTGACGCCTGAACAGATTGTGGAAGAAGCCTTGGCTTCCCGTCCAATCATTCTCCCGCCCAAGCCATAATATTCTTCAGGAGGTGAACGGTAGGATATGTCTGACTGTCTGATTTAAATCATAATAAAAACAATGAACACCCTGATTTTAACGAAATCAGCGGAGAAGAAAAACTACAGGCACTTCGTGATCTGATCGACCTAACCGATAATCACCTGACTCAGCAAGTTCTCGCTATTGGCATGGATACACATGAAGAGGATCTCATCCGTATCGAAGCTTGGCGGGCTTTAGGCATGGCGGGCTTCTCTGCTCTTCTGGGTGAAATCCTTCATGCTGCCGCGCAACTTGTTCGTGACTCAGAAGAAGATGAGGATATACAGAACTACGTCTTGCAAACTCTCGCTCTACTGCCCATCACAGAAGCCGAGATCCAATTGGCCCAGGAAGTTCTGGAGGGTAATGCCTACATATTAGTCAGAGGAGCGGCCTTTGTTATGCTTGTTGCACATCAACAAGTTAATGGTGCAGCATCTGCGTTAGAATCGCTTTAATCCGAACCTGATTTTGGCTCTTCTGCAATGCGGGTACTGCATTCGAATCAACGAAGTAATAATCAATAAACCAAGTTTAATCTCCCCAATTTCCATAATTTCGTTATAATGGTAAGCAAGACATCATGCTATTGGAGGAGAATTATGGAAACGGAAGCTTTACGCAACGTGGAACAACTAGCTTTGAAGAAACACAAGATATACAAACAAAGCTTAATCAGGTACCTTGCACGCTCCATGCTGGCCAGTATGTTTATCGGATTCGGCGTCATCGTGGCGTTTAAGACAGGTAACTTCTTTTATATGGAGCAGTCCCCGTTTACCTATCCGATGGCTGCAATTACGTTTGGTGCGGCCATCATTCTGATCGCCTACGGCGGGGGTGACCTGTTCACGGGCAATACGTTTTATTACACGTATGCGGCGCTGCGCAAGAAACTGCGCTGGTTTGAAGTGATCAAGCTGTGGATTGCGAGTTATAGCGGTAACCTGATGGGCGCAGCCGTGTTTGCCTTGTTAATCTATCTGACCGGGTTGTTCGACTCGTCTCAGGTGAATGGTTTTCTGTTAAGCGTGGTGGAGCATAAGATGGAAGTTCCAACCATGCAGCTCTTTTTCCGGGGCATCCTGTGTAACTGGCTTGTATGTATGGCGTTTTTTGTCCCAATGTTCATGAAGGAGAATGGAGCCAAAATGTTTGCCATGATGCTCTTTGTGTTCTGCTTCTTCATCTCGGGATATGAGCACAGCATCGCCAATATGTGTACGTTCGCGATTGCACTTGTGCTGAATCACCCAGGGACGATCTCATTTGAAGGTGTGCTTCACAACCTGGTTCCCGTGACCTTGGGTAATCTGGTGGGTGGTGTGCTGCTGATGGGCTTTATGTATTATGCGGTGAACAAACCGTTTCTGGATGAAGAGACACATTAATCTCTGGCAAAAAAAGATTCCCTTACAGCTCGGTCCTTCGACCGTGGCTGATCGGTAAGCCAAACCATAAACACCCCAGCAATCTTCCCATCTCAGGGAGAAGGTTGCCGGGGTGTTTCTTTACGGGCAGGCTCACGGATAAGCAGCCTGCCAATCCCATCCGTGGCTTAGAAGTAATCCCGCCACGGCGTATATTCAATATCGTTGTCGCCGCGCGTGACCACGATCATATTTTCCATTTTGCCCGTTTCCTTATTGGTACGGTAGATCATCGTACGTGTCTCGCCTTCTTCCGGCACAGAGAACAGGAACTTGTCCGCGACGAAGGAAGAACCCAGTCCAGTGGCATGTTCTGTAAAGGCAGAGCCTGTCTTGCTTGTGAGCAGCAGACCAATGCCGTAGGCTGTAGCCGTTTGTGCCACTTTGCCAAAGAGATGCTCGCCTTGACTGGTCGTGTGCGTTTGCTCCGAATACCTATACTTTTCCGTATCCTTGCTATAGTCCACCACATTGCCCTGTTTATCCAGACTGATGGTGGTCGTTTCGCCCTTATCGCTTTTTACCTGATACGTACCCACGATGGAATCCTCGGTGATTTTCACCGTTTTGCCCGTATTGGGGTCAGTCTGATAGATTACATCTTCATACTGAAGCCGAATGATGTTCATGCTGGCCTGAATCTGCTGCGCCAGTTCTTCGTCACCCATCTCTTTGGCTTTCTTCAGCATTTCCTCATAGTTCTGATATTTCTCGGCATCCTTCTCAGCCCATTCATCCATGTTCTTTGGTGGACCTGGCGTTTTGTCCAGATCATCGCCTTTATTTTTGCCCATGGTTGATAGCGCCCGCGCCGCAGTCAGCGCCGTCATGATTGCCTGGCTCACCGCCTCTTCATCTGTCGTGCGGAAACGCTCGGCAATCTTCTTAAGCTCCGACTGAATGGACAGAACCAGTTCCAGAACAGATTTCATCGTGCCTTGAGCCGTTGAATAATCGTTATAGAAGCGTTCCCGTTCCATGCCATCCCAGTTGCTGCGCATGACACTCATCTTGCCGTCCAATGTGGACATGAAGCCCGATAATTGCTGATGGGCCTGAGCGAACTGCCCACTGACCTTCTCCAGTTGTTCCGGTGTCACCTTGATCTGTGTCATCCTGCACACTCCTCTGCGTGTTCATTAACATCCTGTGGTCAACCAATGACGCTCTCTCTCAACCTGTTCCTATATGATCTCCAGATGCAACAGTGGAAACGGATTACCGGAACTATCCAATTCAGATCGCCCCATTTGTACAAATCCCATCTTTTCATAGAATCGGGCTGCCCCAGTATTCTGCTCATTAACATCCACCTTGAGGTGACGGCCTTTGATTTTGAAGGTATGGTTTATTAGCAGACGTCCCACACCCTGTCCGTGTTGGCTCGGATCTACAAATAACATCTCGATAAAGTTATCATCCACACCAATAAAACCCACGGGTTGTTGCTCCGTATTCAGCACTTCCCAAACCTCGACTTGCCTTTGTTGCAACACATCACTCACCACTTTTTTGTAGAACTGAATGTGATGCTCTTCCAAAAACGTATGGGTTGCCCGAACAGCACTCTCCCAGATCTCGACCAACTTGTCATGATCCTGTTCCCGATATGCAACGACTAACATGTCCAACGTATGCTCCTTTTCTAGTAAAAGTAAAAGGTTATGTAAAAGCCCGATCCTGGGATCGGACTTGTTTAACACTTCAAATTTGAAATAACTCAACGTTTATTTTATCATGTTCATCATTCAATCTGTACCCATAATTTCCAATCATGAGTCAACGTTCTCCCTCCGTTTTTGGCTTCCAACGGAAGGTTGCTGCCGATTGGGAAGGCAGTATATATCGAAACGAATCTCCATCTATGAGTACATCAAAGGAAACTTCTGCCTCACCCGTGTTAGCTGCAACCAGCACCAACGTTCCATCCGGATTGCGGAAGGTTACGTTCTCGAGCTGGCCCTGTTCTTGCGTGGAATCAACTCTCACAGCTCCCGGACGTACATAACGGCTGATGTGACCCATAGCATAATACTCGACATTTCTCGTGATTTCATCACGCTCCGGGTCAATCGTCACAACCCCGCGACAGTTCTCACAGCCACCGTTCGTGGGTCCACCTTGCGGATCGAGTGCGATGTTCCAGAGCAGCACATTTTTCGCCCAGTTGCGAGGTGCACCAATAATGAGATTGGACATCTGCCAGCTCAGATTCTCGCCAAAATCAGGACTCCACTCCCCACCACTACATTCGGTAAAATAGATATTTTTGTCCGGGAAGCGCTCATGCACTTCCGACATGACCGATGGATCACCTGCATAACAGTGGAAAGCAGATCCATCGATATAGGCAGCAGCCTGTTCATCACCAATCACCTTGCTGGTATATTCGACCGCCTGATCCCAGTTATGATCATACGCGATGATTCGCGTATCCAGTCCCGCGTCCTGTAGCGCAGGGCCAAGATAATCCCGTATGAACATCGCTTGTTCTTCGGCGCCCATACTCATACTTGGATATTTATTCGATGTGAACTCCGGTTCATTTTGCAACGTGATCCCGTAGATGGGAATGCCCTTTGTCTGATAAGCTTTGATATATTTCACAAAATATCTTGCGTACGCTTCGTATACCTGGGGGTCGTTGTAATCCAAATACCAGCCGTTTGTGGTCTTCTCCCCATACTTCATCCAGGCCGGGGCCGTCCACGGGGTGCCCAGTACGTTAAGATCCGGTTTCAAACCAGCTACACGCTCCAGCATATTCACGACTTCCTGATCCTTTTCGATCGAAAAGTGTTCCATGTCATAATCCGTGCCGGACTCGATATCATCATAGGTATAACTTGAAGCCGCGCCTGATTCATCTACCGAATAATCGGAGGCACCAATGGTGTGACGCACCATATCCATGTTCAGTCCTTCTGTTGTAAATAGTTCCTTCAGCAGTTGCTCTTGTTGTTCCTCTGGGAGCTCGTTGATCAGATGTGCCGATGAACCCGTCATCGCTGCGCCAAAACCATCCATGGTCTGATACGTCTTGTCCGGGTCAATCTGTATGGTGAAATCCGATGAAGACGTGTCTGACTCCTGCGTTGAAGAAACGGGAGAGTCTGTGTCTGCATCATGGTGATCTGAAATTGGAATGGGCTTCTGAGGTGTAAGCAGATTTTGCTGATCTCCCGTGGTTAGCCAGACTTCGGCCGTTCTCTGTTTGTCCACAACCGGTGGCGGAGCAGGTTGTTCACTTCGGTTGAAGATAAGCCAGATTCCTATACCGATACAACAAATAGCTGCGATCAACAGGATCATCCATCGTTTGGGATGCTCTCGCCAGCCTATGTTCATCACGCTTCACTCTCCTTTCATTGTGGAAAAAGCCGCGGCCAATAGGCCACGACTCAATTTCCTAATCTATATAAAGTAGAACCAACTGCATTTGACGCTAATAAATTCACTGGGATAA
Source organism: Paenibacillus sp. SRL342 (assembly GCF_984798905.1). Taxonomy (NCBI): domain Bacteria; kingdom Bacillati; phylum Bacillota; class Bacilli; order Caryophanales; family Paenibacillaceae; genus Paenibacillus; species Paenibacillus sp. SRL342. Next base: position 1,053,783 of record NZ_OZ481790.1, on the reverse strand, counting down.
CAACCTTCCAATCTCCCAGATTGCAGTTTTATTTACCAGACTTGCTTCCGATATTCACACTGCCTGTCAGACGAATATCATCCGATGCACTGCCGACATACACTTGAACTTTACCCTTAGGCATTACCCATTCATGTGATGCTTCATCCCAATAGGACAGTGCGCTGCGATCCAGTTGAATATTGACCCGCTGCTGCTTGCCTGCTTTGAGATCAACCTTCGCCCAACCAGCAAGTTGTTTCTTCGGAGTCTCGACTTTGGTTGGCAGATTGCCAACATAGACCTGTACAACTTCTGCACCGGAAACTTTACCGGTATTACGCAGGTTAAGGGATACTTCTACGGTTTCCTTATCACCTTTGCCAGTGTTTTTCACATGCAGATTACGATAATTAAAATCGGTATACGACAGCCCGTGTCCAAAGGCAAACGCCGGTGTCATGCCTTCTTTGTCATATCCTTTATACCCTACAAAGATACCCTCGGAATAGTTGCCCACCCCGTTCACACCCGGGAATTGTTCCGCAGTGGATACCGGGGTCTGGGAATCATCTGATGGGAACGTCACCGGCAACTTACCGGATGGATTCACATCACCAAACAGCACACGTGCCACTGCATTACCTTGTTCCTGACCTGCATACCAAGCCTGAACGATGGATGGCACTTCTTTTTGCCAGGAGTCCATTTCAACAGCGCGACCACTCATTTGCACCACAATCGTTTTTGGATTGGCTGTTGCTACCTTGCGAATCAGCTGCTCCTGGTTATTCGGCAGCTCCAGGTCGGAACGGTCGACGTAACCTTCACTGTCATACGTACGAGTTACCACGACGGCAACATCGGATTTTTTCGCCAGATCAACTGCTTTTTGCATTTTGATATCCACAGCGTCTTCTGGAGCTTCCCAGCCAAAACGAACCTGTGCACCCATATCATGATTAGTCTGTACCGGGAAATCCGTACGATACTCAATTCGAATATTGTGGGACTCGCCTTCTTTGAATGTGATTTCTTTCTTTGTTGTACTCAATGTTTCACCTTGATTGTCTACGAGTAACTCATCATCCACATACAGTTTCGCAGAACCCAGACTGGTCAGAGACAGTTTGTAATCACCTGTTTGAGGTGCTGTGATCGCCCCTGTCCAACGAGCAGACATCTTGGCATTGAACTTCGTTGGTGTCACTGGAAGCTTGGAAGATTGTGCGTTAAAACCTTCATAGTTGTAGAATCCAAGATTCATGTTGACCTGATGATCTGTACGGACCAGAGATGGGTCACCCTCCATATCTTTATTCGTCCAGTATTCAGCACGCAGACCGTATTCCGCACGATCTGTACCATAGTCTCTTTCACTTTCCTGAGCATCCGCTGGTGATAAAAGAGTAGAAGGTACGGCGGATGGTCCATTAAATGCATCCCCTGCGGAGATAGGATCGGTTCCGGCAGCATATTTTACATCCACACCGTTACCGGCACGGTTACGAATGCCTTGAAGTGAACTTACGGTATACGTCGGATTAACCAGACTGCTACCTCCACCAGCAGCAGATGCGTTATCTGCATCCGGACCGATGACAGCGATGGATTTCACGTTTTTCTTGGACAGCGGCAGCACATTATCGTTGTTTTGCAAAAGAACCATGCTCTCTTCTGCAATTTCACGTGCCTGTTTGCCGTCTTTCTTGGCATTGATTTGTGTATTCGTTACAGGGTTATCGAACAGCCCTTTATCGAACATTTGAAGCAAAATGCGTCTAACCTTCTCATCAATGGTTTGCTCGCTGACTTCGCCATTGTTCACGGCTTCCAGCAATTTGTCTCCCCATTTGCCGTAAGGCTCTCCCGGTGTCTCCAGATCCAGACCCGCATTGGCGGATTTGGCTGTGCTGAAGTTTGCACCGTAGTCACTCATGACAAACCCTTCGAAGCCAAACTGATCCCGAAGGACATTGGTCAGCATCTCCTTGTTCTCACAAGCATATGTACCGTTCACCTGGTTAAATGAACACATTGCTGAACCAAGATCCGCTTTTTCGACCATCGCCTGGAACGGACGTGCATAGACTTCCTGAATGGCACGTTCGCTGGCTGTTGCATTGGTCGTGAAACGTTCCGTCTCCTGGTTGTTCAGGATATAGTGTTTCGCTGTAGCGATAACCGGATTACTTTGAATCCCATTCACATACGCTGCACCCATACCGGAAGCCAGTAGCGGATCTTCCCCCAGAGATTCGAAGTTCCGGGAACCCCATGGTGTACGTGCAATATCCAGTCCAGGGCCGAGCACTACATTATGTGTTGTATCATGTGCTTCCTGACCGATCAAATCGCCATATTTCTTGGCAAGATTGGTATCCCAGGAAGCGGCAAGCGCGATGGGTGCAGGCAATGCCGTGGACTTTTTGTCCTGCACATCCGGGTTAGCCACACGTACCCCTGCAGGTCCATCTGCCATCTGTAATGCCGGAATGCCGAGGCGCTCCAATCCATCATTATAGAAACCATAATAGTTATTTACTTTACCAGTTACGAATCCAACTTTCTCCTCCAGCGTCATCTCCTTGAGCAGCAGCTCGGTGCGTTCTTCCGCAGATAGAGATGTGTTCATCCATGGCCGATCAGTCCCGGATTCCGCCTCCGCGGCGAAGGCGTGTAGCGGCATAGCCGCAACCGCCACGATGATTAATAACATAAACCATCGTTTGAGGAAAATCAGATTGAGTCTTCTGTTCATGTTGTAAGCTTCTCCTTCTCTCTTGATCATTTTTCTTGTGCACACATTGAATACATGTATACAAGGGAATGCAAACTGGCTTGATCCCAGTCTTTCAAGCATTCAGGTCGTCCTGCACATGGCTTCCGAAACTGCAGCCTGCAAGCAAGTCAGCAGATTTCGCTTCCTAACGATAGCCGACATGATCATGAATTACATCCCCTTAAATTTGGTAAATGATCGATAAGAACAAGCCTAGTTCTTTGGAATCACCACATCAAAAATTCAGATAACAAGATAAGAAAACGAATTATTTACATTTCCGTAACTACTTTAGAACAGATTCTTTACTTTTAAAAACAGTCGGTTCGACCCACTCCCGTTCAACCAATTAATGCAATTAATTATCAGATTAAGGAATATATCCACACACCCTGGGTCCTAAGTCTATTTGAAAACGGAACCAATCCGGTCCATTGAAATATCCAAAAATATAAAAGCAACTGAAGTCCCTTTTAACAGGTTCCTCCGTTGCCTTTATGTTTGGATTTCTCCATATTGTTCACTCCGTCCATGATTATTTGTTCTACACTCGTTATATTGAGATTCGGAGTTACATTGAAAATCGGGGTTACAAATAAAAAAACCGCCCCACGGGGCGGTTTAAATCTAGTTCGTTCATTTCTAATTCTGTAACTGTGCAAGAATCTGCGGGTCCTTGATCTTTTTGTCATCGGCGAGCAACATCACCTTGGACAGAATCTCAGCTGTTCTCGGATCTTCATCGAGGAATGGCAGGAAGATTCGCCCCCGATGCTGACTGTGCACCGGTACGATATGAAGTGCACCTGTGGCTTGTTTGAACACATTACCACTCCCCAGATGAACAGCATACTCACCCAATTCACCATCAATTCGTGCGTAATTCCCGTCCAGACGTACATTGTCGATCTTCAGCAGACGCAACGACTCGTTCACAATGACATGGCGCATCTCGATTGTTGTCAGGCTGGCTTCCGGATCTACGCCTCCTACATGTGCAACGCTGACCACCAGATCGATATCACGCATGACTTCGGAGAAGAACGTCAGCGGCACATCTTGCAGCGCTACCGGTTTGTAGCTCTTGCGATCGTAGAACTGCACCGTCTCCAAGGTAGGTGCCTCGGTATCTGCTGGTGAGAACCAATCTGCCATGGCATAGAGATTCGCGATCAGATTGTGCTCATAACTTACCTTCTGCAGACCTTCCTCATAACTGACAGTCCATTGGCGTCCTTTAAGCAGAGCTACTGCTTTTTTCGGTTGAATCTGATACCCGGCATATCGGCGGGACACCGTACCATTAGCCAATTCGTCCTCGTTAGGAAGATACAGCTCACGGAATACCTGCTTGAACGGCTGACGCTCCTGACGGGTGAACAGATCCCGCTGGAATTCACTCCAGCTTCCGTTCTGATACAGATGAAGCGGGTGAGCTATCAAAAGTTTATCTTGTTCCGCTAATGCATGGATCGTACCCTCCAGCCCTGGAGCAACCAAACCACTGGACGATACATCGAATCTTCCCGTCTTGTCACCTGACTGGAATACAAGTGTTCTTACCAGCGGATGTATAACCGGATTTTGCATCAGACTCGCAATTTCCTCACGTGTAAAGGATGTTCCAGCAGTCATCGAACGTTCCAATTCCTGCCTTGCCCGGCGATATTGATCCACCAGATCCGATTTTAGCTCTTTCAGTTCAGCGATATATCCATCTTTTTTGAACCGGGCAGGTATAGACTTGAGTGTCTTGCCTTTGCTAACGATGACCATCTCGGGTTGGCCTTCCTCATAAATGACCAATTGCGCTGTTGTGTCAGCATCCAATGCATGAGGTTCAAAGAAGGATTTCATCTCATCCAACTTGCGTGCTTCCATGTCCCACATCAACCGCGTAACATCGGCATAACCTGCATTACGAGCAAGGTTGCCCAGTGCAATCTGTGATGCCACACCTTCACTGGCACGGCGTTGTGCACCGAATTGTTTGCTCTGCATCAGGAACTTCTGAATGAAGTCGTATCGCTCATGCAGATCCTGTTCGCGATTTACAGCGAATGGAATCAGGCTATAGGTTAACAAATGATCCTTGTTTCGCTTATCTGACACGGACTCTCGCATGTCGTCCAGACGAAGCTTGCCAAGTGCAGCATCTGCAAACAACTGGGATCTGCGGTGGTTAGATCCCCCGGAAATGTACTTGGCGCAATCGTATAACAGATTGAACCGTTCCTCCCCGACAGCAGCATAGGCTTCTTCAAACCATGCGATATCAAACGCACCTTCATTAAAGTCCTGTGGTGAGATTGGAGAATAGTGGGCCACGATGGTTTCTTTCTCCGCAGTAAAGCGTTCATTAATATGAGCATGGAAGTACCAAGCTGCACTGCGTAGACCTTCCCATCCCAGATGTTTCGCTACAATCTCCATCCACTGCGGGGCGTACATGGCTGCTTCCAGCAATTTTTTCTCATTCACCGGATACTTCTGGAGCAACTCTCCAAGCCGCTTCTCGTCCTCTCCATCCCGCGGATGACAATTCTGAATCAGATAGCTGAACGTCTCTTTACGTGTTGTATTGTCTCCATAGCTATAGATATATCCACGGACAAATGTATCCTGATCCATCGCAGAGACCAGATGTACCCAGTGTTCCATGCCTTCAATTCGATCCAGTTTCATGGCAAGTGTGCTTACTTCTGTAGAGAGTTCTCCCCGGGTCAGCTCAATCTCCAGAATGCGATCGACCACCGCATCTCGCAATTGAACAAGCTTCGGATCACTCGCAATCATTTCTGTACGAGTGGATGTTAAGTCCCGAATAAACAACAGACGATTCCCACCGACCAGCACCTGTCGATATATCTCTTGATCATCAATCAGGTTCAACTGGTACGCACGCAGGAAATCTTCAAGTGACAGTAAAGACAGCGGTTGACTACTCTCTACAAGACTGGTGAACTGGTAAGCTGTCTGGAAGAAACGTTTGAAGCTGTTATCGTCATGGATTTTGCCCCGAACTACATAATTCCAAGGTCCAGTCAGAATATGAAGCATGCCTGACTCTTTTTCGAGTCGATCAGCAGGCATACTCGCGATGATGGAGGCCCAGGTTTTCTCAGCTATCTCAAACGTATCGATCGGATCGCTATCCAGAAATGCCGCCGATATCAGTGCCACTACCTGATCATTATACGTTAACGAATCCAGCATCTGCTGCAGCTTTTCGATGTCATCCAGAGGATAGATCTTTTCAGCAAACGACTTGCGCCAGCCTTCCAATAACGGAATCTTATGCAATTCGTCATAGTCATACTGCTCACGGAAATAACTGTAATGGTCGCTCAAATTGCCATTGAACTCCCGGAGCTGTATAGCCATGTATAGCTGCATCAGTTCCACACTGCTGAACTCGGCATGTTGAATATAGTTCTCCCATACGTCATGAAGCGGGAACTGTTCCATCTGCTTCATTTCATTCCGCTCTCCATATGGAACCTTGGAGCGAAGACTCGCTCCGACTAACAATGTGTCTTTATAGCCAGCGTAGTATTCCACTTCATACTCATAATCCCTGTGTTCATGCACTAATTCACTAAGTCCCTCCAGAAATGGTCTGGTCTTATCCAGAGAGAGTGTAAAGATATCCTTCGGATTATGGCCCTTGAGATCACGCTTCTCATCCAGTAATGGCTCACGTCGCTTCGGATCAAATAAACCAAATCCATTAGAGGCTGTGTAACGACTCCCCTGATCGGTCAGCTTATCCAGTAGTTTCTGTTCCTTGGCAGTGGGTGTCTCAATCAGCTGCGCCAATGGCTGCAATTGCTCCTGCTGATCTATCCGCTCTGGATCTGCCGCAATCTCGGTCAGTAGTTCGAGCGCACCCAAGCGCTGCAGTTCACTCTTGGCTTGCAAAAGTCGCTTCAGCGAGACCTCCAATTGGTTCACGGGTTGCAGTAACAATACATGAATGACCTTCTGACGAAGTGAGCCCGTCTTGAGCTTCATCAACGCCTCCATCTGTTTCATCTCTTCAACCGTCAACGTGAGCAGCTTCGCCTTGGCGAGTGCACCCTCCCGATTACTGATGCTTTTATCAGACAAACTCTCAAACACAAACTGTCTTTGCACCTCATTCTCGGGATGCTGAACAAACTGGGACAGCAGTTCTCCGCGTAGTTCCGGGCTTAATCGGTCCTTGATTGCAATAACTTCACCAATCCATTCCGGGTCCATATCATAGGCGGCCAGATATAACATTTTCTTGACTACATCATCCGTATCAATCCGGTAGTGAACATACTCAAGTACACCCGATGGTCCACCTGACCCGCCTTTTGGAATGGCAGACAGCATCTGTTTGAACCGATCAAAGTCCTGACGCCGCAAGGCCTTATCTCCCAGAGCAGGCAATGGCCACACGTAGACGCTACGCTGATTCTCTCCATTCTCGAAACTCCAGTTGTACATATACATCGCATCATAGTTGGTCACAATCCAGTGCATCAACTCGGTATCCTGCGCCTCCAGATAACGACGTGCAATGTCCAAACGAAGCTCCCTGTTCTGGCTGTTAGCCAGTACATATTGGGCAACAATCTTCTGATATAACTGACCTTGATCCATAATCTCGATTATCTTGCTCTTCAATTCCTTCTCTTCAATGACCGCTGTCGCCCACAGACTGATAAAGAGTTTGTTGGCGTTTGCTTCCTGCTGCCAGGCCTCGCGTACTTCTGGTTGCACAAGCGCCTGATAGGCCTGTTCAATCAACTGTGCGGCAACACGCTGGTTGGCTGCTTCTATGCCGATCCCCGTCCATACGGCAAGTGCTCTTACCACGGAACTGAAACGAATCAGGTTGTTGTCGATAATGATTTTTAATATGTAAATATAGGCTTCCAGTGTCCCTTCATCCATCCGCTCCACAATGCTTTGGCGCAACCCTTCCTGCAACCTTGCTGCAACGAGCAGCTCACCCACCATCTGATAGGCATCCGCCTGATCACTCATAAATATACCTTTGATCATTTCATGGGTTAACAACGCCGTCTGATTGTCACCATAGATAATATCATGCAGCGCCTGCTTCATATTTCCGCCCTGATGATCCAGTTCATAAGCGATACAATCCGCCAGAACCCAACGGATCTCATGCAGATAATCCAGCTTATACTCACGAAGTGACACATATTCTTCCAGGGAGAAATTTTTCATTTCCATTCGGAACAATCCCATCAGTTTGCGAATGACCTGTTCTACATGCTGCTCTGGATCGGATGTGCGAAAAGGCCGGCGTTCATAGTTGTTACTGTATGGGAAACGAGTCGCACGCTCTACAATATAACGGAATCGTGCAACCAATGACTCGCTCGCCAGATGCTTGAGCACATCCAACAGTGGCTCGAATAATGGTTTCTGCGTTTCTACAGCCAGCCTTCCAAGCAGCTTATCAGTATTCAAAAACATCTTTTCGTCTCCACGCAAATACGTAGACCCGGCGATCTCCACAACATAGCCTGCCAGCTCAAGCTGTACCCCTGTCAACGACTTGGCTCTTTCCTGCAATCCATCCATGTACACCTGTACTTGCTCTTCCTGATTCATCCTGTTCTCCTCCTTCATTGCTCTCTACCAAAGACGTCCCGCAAGCATTGTAAAACGGATAAACACCACGTTATCTCCGTCTTTTACAACAAGTGACTCATCCAGTTCCTGCAATTCTTCATCGTTGAGAAACACCTTGTACAACCCATCCTCATAGGCGGTTATCGCTGTATCCATCGCAACTTCCAGATCAGGAACGCCCTCATTGTATACTGCGCCAAACCCAACTTTCCCCGCCGCTCCCTGCACCTCAATCTCATCCGGCATCAGGTAGGCGAGCAGTTCTGACTGTTTCTTCTTGTCCTGAAGCGCTTTTACTTGCAGAGCCACCATATTCTCAATGAGCTGCCTTAACGTATGAGTTGTTTCCGGAAGTTCAGCAGCTTGCTTGGCAAGTACCGGCTTGCGTTTGCCCAGACTTTTTACCGTTATCCATACGTTCACTGTCTTGCCCCCTCTGTCCTGCCCTATTTGAAGAAGCTTCCATAAGCCCCGATATCTATACCACAATGCGGAATAACCTAAACTCGAAGTGACGATCTGTCTCTAAATAAAATATAAAATACGTACATATGTACCCCTAATGAACATCATAACTAAAATTCAATCCATATTCATGAGCCAATCCTCATGTTTACGTGGAACCACGGAACTATGGCCTACTTGCGTACATATACGCAAAAAAAGCCGCACAGTCTCATATAAATATGGACTGCGCAGCCGCTAAGCTAATATTAGAACAGTTTATGTCGCCTGAGAACCTTTAATAAATTGAAACCTGTATGAATCATCTCGCCAGACGCAGCGGTCGAATGGTTACAGCAGCTGTCTTGAAGCCAGGCATCCGGCAGAACGGGTCCAGTTCCGGTCGGGTGGCCCGATTCACATTCTGAATGCCGCCCCAATGCATCGGCACGAACAAGGTATCCTCTCGAATGGAATCCTTGATGCGCGAACGAACCGTGAAGCTTCCATACGTCGATTGAATCTCTACCCACTCTCCATCGTGAATACGATAACGGGCAGCGGTAGCCGAGTGAAGTTCAACAAAGTTCTCCAATTCACGAGCTGCCAATGCCGGACTTCGATGTGTCTGCACCCCTGTAAGATAATGAGGCAGCACACGCCCATTGGTGAGAATTAGGGGGAATTTCGGCGATATATCATTCCAGCCCGGGCTGGATTCAAATGTGAATGCCGCTTTGCCGTCCGGGTGAGCGAATCGTTCACCGAACAGCAGTCCTTCTCCCTGATCCTCCAGGGCAGAACACGGCCAGTATACCCCTTTCCCGTTACGCAAACGCTCATAGGTAATGCCATAGTAATCAGCCACTCCGCCGCGGCTCGCCACCCGAAGCTCATTAAAGATATCCTCAGCATTGTCATATTCAAAGTAAGAAGCTTTACCCAATTGTGCGGCAATCCGGCATAATATATCCCAATCATCAAGCGTTTCTCCCGGCGCAGGTCGCCCCTGTTCACGGAGCAGAACACGCCCCTCCAGATTGGTCAGTGTACCTTCATTCTCCATATAAGATGTAACCGGCAGAACCAGATCAGCCATGCGCGCTGTCTCCGACAGAAACATATCTGCCACGATCAGAAAGTCCAGCTTGCGCAGACCTTCTTCCACCAAACGCACATTGGGATTGGAGACGACCGGGTTGGAGCCCATTACGAGCAACGCCCGAATCTCCTGCTCATGGACCTTCTCCATCATCTCGTAGGCGGACACCCCTTTGCCTGGCAAACTTGCAGGGTCCACACCCCAGACGGTTGCCACATAGGCACGATCAGCTTCATTTTCAATAGATCGATAGCCCGGCAGCTGGTCAGCCTTCTGCCCATGCTCCCGTCCGCCTTGCCCGTTCCCCTGACCTGTGATTGCACCATATCCACAGCCTTCTCGGCCGATTTTGCCAGTCGCGAGCACCAGGTTCAGAAAGTGCCTGACGGCCATATGTCCATCTGTCTGCTGCTCCACACCACGTGCTGTCATGATCATGCCTGTCTCTGCCTCACCGTAAGCCATCGCTGCCTGACGAATCAGCGCCAGATCAACCCCGCACGTTTGTGCCGCCAGTTCGAGTTGCAAATCAGCCAACCCTTGTATCAATTGGTCGTAACCGTGCGTTCGTTCGCCTATAAAATGAGGGTCCACCAATCCGGCATCCATAATCACCTTCAACATGCTATCTGCCAGCAGAGCATCCATGCCAGGCTTCACCTGCAAATGAAGGTCGGCAATGGCAGCGGTTGCCGTCTTGCGTGGATCAATAACAATAATGAAGGCTCCGTTCTCCTTCGCCTGATTAAAGTATGGCAGAAGAGTAGGTTGGCATTCTGCAATATTGGTACCTGCAAGTACAATGCAGCCTGCCTTGGGAATATCGGACAGACGGAACGTCAATCCACGATCCATCCCGAACACTTTACTGCCAGCTGAAGCCGCAGCTGACATGCAGAACCGTCCATTATAGTCGATATATTTTGTCCCCAATGCAACTCTGGCGAACTTGCCGAGCAGATAGGCTGTTTCATTTGTCAAAGATCCGCCTCCGTAGACTCCGACTGTATCTGCTCCGTATGAATCTTTCAAGTCCAGAAACCGCTCTGCGATGGTCTGAATGGCCTCCTCCCAGGAACAGGATTCAAGCTCGCCATTGCGACGAATGAGCGGATGCATTAATCGTTGACCACTGAGCGCATGTTGATGAGCATTCATACCCTTCACACACAACCTGCCCTGGGAGGCTTCATTCGGAACACCCTGAACCGTATACTCACCACGACGCTGGCCCGCAACAGGTGCAGCCAATTCTTCAACAGTCATCTTGCACTGCACACTACAATACGGACACTGGGTTTCCTTTACATAGAGCTTGGAGGCTGTTGGTTCTGAACTCACGGATAATCCCATCTTTCCATCCCCGCCTTTCATCTATATATCAGCTTGAAGTGTAGCTGCCAGTTCCTTCTGTAACTGGTCATCCAGCAGCGTTTCCCGAATGGACATGAATCCCAATCGTTCCGTCCATGCCCATAACGGCTCATCATACCAAGCGGTTTGGCGATACCATTGAAGGCAGGCTGATGCGAGTGCTGCCGCTTGCACCTCTGTTTCAGCCACCCCGAGCAAGCCACCTTGTTTGACCGGATGCTCTGCATGACCACCTGCATAGATCTCCCACCCAGCTGGGGAAGCCAGCAAGCCAATATCCTGCACCAGTGCGCTCACCAAGGATCCCGGTCCTGGTGCGACGCCTATATTCACGGATGACGGCATCGCTGCACCGACCCAACGCATACGAAGTTGTGCAGCCAAGCTCCCTGCATCCCTTGCATAGAATGACAAGGGGATATGATCATCCCAGCGCACCTGAACCTCTGAGTGACCTTCGATCTCATCATCCCTTGAAAGTTCAGCCTGATTTCCATTCCGTTTAACTATCCGATATTCCTTATTCATGATCTCTCTGTCATTAATCGATCGATTGGATACCTGTAAGTAATAGTCGATCACAGGACGACATACCACGCAGCCAAACTCCGAACCCCAACCCAGCTTCTGCAAGATCAAAGATTTGTCTGGTAGGTCTATCTCCATAACAACGATGTCATCCAGCATTTCCTTCAGTTCTGCATGCCCAAGCTCCGTACAACTGCACACAGGCATTGGAGCAGGTTTATCCGGTATGGCGACCACTCCAGTACCCCCGTTATTTTTCAGATTATGCGTATGTTTCAACAGTGCAGCCACCATCGGGCGACAGCCACCACATGAACCAGAAGCCTTCGTCTGTTCCTTCACCTGATCTGCCGTCTCGAGACCCTGTTCCTGAATAGCTTTCATAATGGCAGCCTTGGTCACATTGTTGCAAGCACATACGGTTTCCTGAGCGAGTAATGCCGCAGCAGCCATCTCAGCCGGGTCCGGGGCCCCTTCACGCGGAGCCAATTCCGCTACATCCGCACCTCGTTGCACCAGTCCAAGCAAAGCCGTCCCTTCGGTTGTATCTCCAAATAAAATGGCGCCGCGCACTTTGCCAGCCTGCATCAGTACTTTTTTATATGTGCCTTGAATGCCATCCAGATGTTGAATTGCAGTCTGTATGCCTTCCCCACTGATCTCACCCGCCGAGAAAACATCAACCCCCGATACCTTCAACTGTGAGTAGGGAATAGATCCTTTATATTCAGGCGTTTCCTGACCACAGAGCGTACGTGCGAGCACTTTCCCCTGCTCATATAAAGGAGCCACCAGCCCATAACTGATTCCCCGATGTTCGGCACATTCCCCAACTGCGTAGATATCCGGTACACTGGTGCGCATATAGTCATCTACCATAATTGCCCGATTCGTAGCGATTCCGCTTCGTCTAGCCAGGTCCACATTCGGCCGAATCCCAACAGCGACAATGACAACCTGAGCTTCAAGCTTGGAACCATCTGTAAAGAGCAGCCCCTGCGCCTGCGATCGTCCGGTAATTTTCTGCGTATTTTTAGCCAAAAGAAAGGACATGCCCTGCCTTTCGAGTTCCTCCTGAAGCATCGCGGCAGCCTTCTGATCCAACTGCCGGTTCATAATGTAAGGTGCGTTATGGACCACCACAGCTTCCATGCCCAGATGCAGCAACCCGCGTGCAGCCTCCAGCCCAAGCAATCCACCACCAATGACGGCGGCCTTGCGATAGGTTTTGGAATAATCAGACATGCGCGTACAATCGTCAATCGTTCGGAAGGACATGACCCGCTCTTTATCAATTCCCGGAATCGGTGGGATAAAAGGTGAAGACCCTGTCGCCAGAATCAGGACATCATAGGTTTCTTTTAGTCCGGATTCAGTCTCTATATATTTTCCTCGGGTATCAATGCGGTGTACCGTTTCACCTGTACATAGCCGGATATGATGCTCGGCATACCAGGTCCAATCATTGATAATGATATCCTGTAACGAATGCTCGCCCTGCAATACTTTTGATAACATGATCCGATTGTAGTTGGGACGGGGTTCATTACCGTAGATTACAATCTCATACGTATCAGGCTCCAGTGCGATGATCTCTTCGACACACTTCACTCCAGCCATACCATTCCCGATAATCACCAGTTTGCTTCTGCTCATGGGCTGCCCCCCTATCTCTTTCACCTGAAAATAAACAGAAAAATCCCTTCTCCATGATTCGGAAAAGGGCACCGTTGCCTCCGGAATCCACACGCCTTTGTGTAGATTCATATTAGATTCAGATTAAGGGAATCTGAATATAATGTCAACTAAATTAACATTAAAAATGCGAATAACGATTAAAAAATGAATTATTTAAAATTACATGTAATTTTTGTTGACATACACATTTTCTCTTGATTATAATTTGAATCAAAATCACAGTGCTGTGATCAACTCAGATGCGGGAACACAATGACGTGTACCGCCTGTCGGCAACGGGGCCGCAAATCGTTCATATCTGGACGAATTGCGGCCTTTTTCTGCCTTAACAAGCACATAGACAAATCATGAAGATCTCAATTGGATGAGGAGCGATGATGGATGATGGAGAGCAAAAGTTTTTGGAAAAGCGGGCATAAGCCCACCCTCTTCGGGGCGTTTATGTATTTTGACATCAGTTTTATGATATGGGGGATGCTGGGTCCACTCGCAGTTGTCATAGCATTGGACTATCCGATGACTCCGCTGGAAAAAGCCAATCTGGTCGCATTGCCTATCCTTGGTGGCTCCATCCTGCGGCTTGTGCTTGGCTTCATGTCTGATTATATAGGTCCGAAACTAACTGCACAGATTGGGATGCTTGTCACCCTGGTTCCTTTGTTACTCGGCTGGCTATGGGTCGACTCTTTAAGCCAACTGTATGTGGTGGCACTCTTGCTGGGTGTTGCAGGCGCTTCCTTTGCTGCTGCGCTACCTCTGGCGGGTCAATGGTATGGCAAAGAGCATCAGGGTCTGGCCATGGGTATTGCCGGGGCGGGTAACAGTGGAACCGTACTCGCGACGTTGTTTGCCAATCGTTTGGCTACGCATTTTGGCAGCTGGGAAGTTGTGTTTGGACTTGCCATTATACCGATCGCTATCGTATTCATCCTCTTTTCTATCTTTGCCAAGAATAGCCCTAACCGGCCTGAACCCAAGAAATTGTCCCAATACGGAAGTCTGCTTAAACAAAAAGATGCTTGGGTATTCTGTGCCTTCTATTGTGTAACCTTTGGCGGCTTCGTTGGATTATGTAACTATCTCACCATCTTCTTCAACACCCAGTATGGACTCTCTCCTGTTCGTGCCGCTGACATTACCACCTTCTGTGTAATCGCAGGCAGTTTCTTCCGGCCTGTCGGGGGTTATCTGGCGGACAAAATTGGCGGAACCCGCATGCTAACTTTCCTGTACACAGGAGCCTGTATTATGCTAATTGGCGTATCCTTCATGCCACCTCTGCCTGTAGTGGTAGTCATGCTGTTCCTCGGTATGATGTGTCTGGGAGCCGGAAATGGCTCCGTGTTTCAACTGGTTCCGCAACGGTTTGGCAACGAGATTGGTCTGATGACAGGTATTGTAGGTGCCGCTGGCGGATTGGGCGGGTATGCACTGCCGCTGATTCTCGGTCAACTGTACAGCAGCTATCAATCCTATACACCAGGCTTTGTCATTCTTAGCCTGATTGCAGCAGCTTCCCTATTCCTGGTTCTCTTCATGCAATCCCGCTGGCGTGTAAGCTGGTTGAGCCGAGGCAACAAAGGCGTGGCGGAATCGACGTCCTTCTCTTCGTAAGGCGTACAACCACACGGCCGTTAACCAATGGTACGGTGTATGTGGATGATCCCGAAGTCGAAGTAACCAAAGAACAGCGTAGCCTGATGGGGCTGCGCTGTTCTTTCTACTTAAGCCTGTCTTTTTGCCTAAGATGAATACTTTTGAAGAACAATAACCGCATTATGACCGCCAAAACCAAAGGAATTAGACATCCCAATCCGCAACTCTGCTTTTCTTGCCTCGTTTGGTACATAATCCAAATCACATTCGGGGTCCCTCTGCTCCTGATTGATAGTTGGAGGAATGATGCCATGCCGCAGGGTTTGAATAAGCGAGATCGCCTCCGCACCGCCTGCTGCACCAAGCATATGTCCCGTCATGGACTTATTCGCTGTGACCGGAATATCATAGGCACCTGTCCCGAAAAGTTGTTTGATCGCTCTCGTCTCGGACAGGTCACCTGCCTCCGTACTGGTGGCATGAGCGTTAATCACATCAATGTCTTCAGGTCCAATCTGAGCCTCTCTCAGTGAAGCTTTCATCGCCAGATATGCCCCCCGCCCTTCCGGGTGGGTAGCTACCATATGATACGCATCTGAACTGGCACCATATCCAATCACTTCGGCAAGAATATTCGCCCCTCTTGCCAGTGCATGAGATAGTGACTCAACGATCAGAATTCCGGCGCCCTCCGCCATGACAAAACCGTCTCTCCCCGCATCAAATGGACGGCTTGCTGTTTGGAACGCTTCATTTCGTGTAGACAACGCTGTCGCATTACCGAAGCTTGCCAGTGACACTTCGGTTACAGCCGCTTCTGTTCCGCCAGCAATAATGACATCGGCTCCGCCATGACGAATTAACCGGAAAGCCTCTCCAATGGCTGTATTTCCAATGGAACAAGCGGTTACTGGCGACAATGTCGGTCCCCAGCAACCAAACCTCATGCTGACCATAGCTGCCGCCATATTGGATATCATCATGGGTACCAGTGTTGGGCTGACTCGCGCAGGTCCCCGATCGGACAGGACCTTGCCTTGTTCCATCAATGTCTGGATGCCGCCTATGCCTGAACCAATATATACACCTACCCGTTCACGGTCGAGTTCGTCCATCACAAGGCCTGATTGTGATACAGCCTGATCCGCAGCAGCAACAGCAAATTGAACGAATCGATCCATGCGCCTTGCTTTCTTGCGTCCAAAACGCTCTTCACCATCAAAGTCACGGACCACACCAGCGATTTTCGTTTTGTACGAAGCTGTATCAAAATGTTCTATATGCGATATACCTGATCTACCCTCAATTAATCCATTCCAGAATGTATCTACATTATTTCCCAAAGGGGAGATAACTCCCATTCCCGTAATCACGACTCGTTCCATGTCCATCCTCCTTCAGCGCTGTTGTCTACCTTAATCTTACGCTCTGCCACTAATAGTGCACTTTTGAATATCCTATTACAAGTTGTCAATTATAATAGTATAATGACTACCATGATAACGAGGATTGAAGGTGATGGATTGAACTACGATGTCAGGTTACAGGCATTGTCCACTTTTCTGAAAACACAGCGTTCCAAAATTTCTCCCGAATCGGTCGGTTTACCCACTGGAAGTCGGAGAAGAACGCCTGGGCTGAGAAGAGAAGAGGTTTCCCAACTGGCAGGAGTGAGTACAACATGGTATACCTGGCTTGAGCAAGGTCGGGATATTCAGGTATCCCATTCCGTATTGGATAACATTGCTTCAGCACTAAGGCTTACTGCGGATGAACGAAAATATCTGTTTTCGCTCGCCATGGAGCATCATTCGGAGCTGCCTACGCCGGAGGAAGAACCTGTTCAACTTCACCCTTCCTTGCGGAAAATTTTGCAGGAACTTCAATATTGCCCTACGGTGATTTCGGATCGACGTTGTTACATCGTCGGCTGGAATGACGCAGCCCGCCATGTTTTTATGGACTTTGAACAGATTGCCCCCGAACAGCGGAATATGATCAGTCTGTTATTTGATCGAAAGGAATTTCGCAGGCTTGCGGTGAACTGGGAGGACTTTGTTAGCGGATTTCTGGCGATTTTCCGTGCCTATTATGGTCAGTATGTCGATGATGAGTGGTATAATTTATTTCTGGATGACATGATGAACAGACATCCTGATTTCCATACCCTTTGGAAACAAAGCAGCGTCAGCAGTGCTCCGGATGTCTTAATCGAATTCAGACATTCCAAAGCAGGCAAAATGTTGTTTGATCTGACTTCGTTGCAGGTTCAAGGCAGCTCCGATCTGCGTTGCAGTGTCTACACGCCGGCACCAGAGACCGCTACCGAGCGTAAACTGATGCGCCTGATCGAGCGTGAAGCAGATTCACATGTTGGCAAGCTTTGACTCAGAATCTCAGGTCTTGCCCAATCATGTTAGAATCCTGACATCCTTTTGTTGCATATTTTAATTATCAGGGTATACATGATCAAGTATATTAAGCTAACCCATGGATCCTAGACCTTCTACACGAAGTCGATTCAGAAAGGAATATCATGACCAAAGTGCTTATCATTGAGGACGATAACATGTTAGGAGATACATTATCCCTGTATTTGCAAGGTGAGGGGTATGATGTTATCCGTGTCGCTAACGCAAGAGATGGTCTTCTACAACTTCAAGCGCGGCCTGATATCCTGCTACTTGACCTGTTGCTCCCTGATTCGGAAGGCAAGAATCCCTGTTCTCTCATGCGTCAGCATACAGCAATTCCCATCATCGTCATCTCTTCGTTAACCGAAGTCTCGGAGCGAATTCGATCATTAATAGATGGAGCTGATGATTATGTATGCAAGCCTTTCAGCATGCAGGAAGTGAAAGCACGTATTGAGGCTGTATTACGTCGTTACTCCATATTGAACAGCTCCATTGTCACTGTACAGGATTGCGGAATTTCTCTCGATTTGGCTCGGCGAGCCGTCCTGTTGAATAACCAGCGAGTGGAGATGACATTCTCCGAATTTGAGATCATGAAGCTATTTGTCCTCAATCCCGGCAAAGTCTACAGTCGTTATGCCTTGATTGAAGCCATTCGTGGTATTGATGCTTATATTAATGATCGCACCATCGATGTACACATTACCAAGCTTCGTAAAAAAATTGAAGAAAACCCGAAAAACCCCCAATATATTCAAACCATCTGGGGGGTCGGATATAAGTTCACACCTTAACACATCAGCTTCATTCATGTCACCAAGGCAGAGACCCGGTAATGATATCAATCTCTTTTTGTACCTTCTCCAAAACCGAACTCAGTTCCTCTTCTTCGAATAACGAACGGGACAAAAGCGATTCCAGTTGAAGAATTAGACGTAACAGCTCCACTGCATGCAGATTGGCAGCCACGCCTCGGAGAGAATGAACGCTGCGGATCGCACCAGCAATCTGCTGCTGGCGAAGTTGAGTGGTCAGTTTGTTCTGAAACGAGTCATACTCCATCCTGAATTTCGTGAGCGCATATTGCAGAATATGTGGCTTGCCGTCCATCTGCCTGATCGCCTTATCTACATCAATTCCGCTAATCTTCCGCATACCTCTCAGATCAATCCATGTTGCCAATATGTCTGCCATCTGTTGTTCATGGATGGGTTTGGTCAGGATGGCATTCATCCCAGCCTCCATACATCTCTCATGATTTATTTGTAGAGCATTTGCTGTTATAGCGATTATGGGTGTACGATCATATTCCCTCATCTTGCGAATATGTCGCGTTGCTTCCACTCCATTCATGTCAGGCATGTACAGATCCATTAGAATCAATTCCCATACTTGTTCGTCTAACTTTCTCAGAACCTCTGTGCCACTGGCTGCCAGCGTCACTTGGAACCCCTTATGTTCCAGCATCGCCCGAATTGCCAGTTGATTGATCTCATGATCCTCAGCTATCAGGATATGTCCTTTCTGATCAAGCGAATAGGGATCGTCGCCTTCAGCCAACTGACTTTTGGCCAGCGGACCTTCACCCTGAAGTGCAAGAATGACTTCGAATAATCCCAGACGTGTAATCGGTTTGACCATCATGATATCAGGGTGCACGGATCTCTTCTCAATCCACAGCGCATTTTCGCTAAATGCCCGTGTGTACCCCAACACCTGAATTTTCGTTCGATCCAATCGCTTCATGAAGTTGTCCCATAACGAACCGTTGACTGTGTCTTCTATATCCATATCCAACATGATCAACATCGCTTCGGCTTCAGGAGTATACCCACCACTCTCCATCATATGGTTCAAGGAAGTATACAGCGTCGGATTCATCCCGAATGAATAGAGCAGCTGCTTCAGGTTTTCGCCCATCCGTTCATCATCTTCAATGATAACCACATCATTCGCACCATATAGGAGAGGGTGTGTATGCAGGGAGAAACTCTCTTCTTCTTCCGAATCTGCAAGTTCAAATATCAAGTCGAATGAAAATAGACTGTACTCTCCAAGCACGCTGTCCACCCGCAAGTCTCCTCCCAATGAGGTTACCAGCAGGTAACAGATGACCAGCCCAAGTCCAGAGCCACCATATGTTCGATAAGTGGAAGGCTCCGCTTGCGTAAACGGGACAAAAATATGCTCCAGTTGTTCAGGTGAAATTCCAATCCCCGTGTCTTCGATCTCAAAACGAACCTGAACTCGCTCAGCCTCCAATGAAATTACCGCTGCCTGCAAGATAACATATCCATGTTCTGTGAATTTAATCGCGTTACTGAGCAGATTTAATAACACCTGCTCAAGCCGAAAAGGATCACCAATTACCGTTAATGGCAGATCAGGGTCGGTCTTAAAGATGACTTCGATCTCCTTGTACCCGAGGGCCACACCGATCTGATCTGCCACACGCTTGAACACATCCTCTGGTGCAAAGGGTACTTTCTCCAAAATCAGTTTACCTGCCTCCATTTTCGAGAAATCAAGAATATCATTCACCAGAGTAAGCAGGGTTTGTGAAGACGCATTGATTTTACTCAAATAATCTAATTGTTGTGAGGTTAGGTCTGTCCGTTGCAGCAACAACGAAAAGCTGATGATTCCGCTCAGTGGGGTACGAATCTCATGACTCATGAATGCAAGAAACTCACTCTTTGCCTGACTGGCTTTGTCCGCCTTGACACGACGGTACTGATCCGAAATGTCATGAATAACTGCCTTGACTTTCTCGCACGAGTTAGGGGCCTTTACAGGGTAAAGGTGAACCCGAACATGCTGTTCTTTTCCTTTCCCAACAATGAGACTCAATTCCGTATCCTGAGGTACATTGTGGTGTAAAACTTTTTGAAAAGATAACACCCATTTCGCCGACTGCTCAATGAATATCAATTCTTCAAGCTCACGGCCCATGACTTCATGCCTGTCGAGATCAAGAACATCCAGAAATTTCTGATTAACTGACACCACACATCTGTTGCCATCCAAACCGATAAACCAGTCTGTCGACACTCGTTCAAGTGTACGGTAACGCTCCTCACTCTCTTGAATCCTTCGTTTAACTGCTCTGTGTTCTGTAATATCAAGTCCATACCCTATGACATACTTCACCATGCCTTCTTCTCGCAGCGGACGAAGCTTCACCAGTGAATAGTAACCTCCATGCTCAATCTCGTAAAAGAAAGACTCCCCTTTCCATGCCCGGTCGAACTGCTTCCGCAGAAATTCTACCTTTTCCTGAGGTAAAATATCCAATGTGCCCAGTTTGTAATCTTGCTTCAGACTACTCATATCCAAGCCCAGTCGGGAGAGCATCTCTCCCTCAAGCACAAGATACTCAAATTTTCCGTTCTGTTTTCGGATTTTAAAAGTAAAACCCGGCTGCATACGAAGCATCTCCAGCACTTCCTGATCCCTCTGAATGACCAATCTCCTATATCGATGATTTTGGTTCAGATAATACAGGAATAATATAACGGACAGCAGGCAGATACATTGAAAAAAGAGAATCTGCCCCATCATCAGCAGAGAAGGGGAATTTGTCTTTAGTACAGAAAACTCATACAAAGTAATCAGCAGCAACGCTCCGGACAACCACTTCTGCATAAATCCCCTGATATACTTAAAGATCAGACATATGGCTATAACAAATAACAACTCAGTCAACGCATACTGCCAGTTCTCCAACAAGGGATTACGCCCCATATTAATCCGAAACATCCACATGAATGCAAAAGTAACGAAAGCAGAGCCACTCCCACCAAAATAAGCAGCAAGCAGATACACAATGGCCCGGAAATTCAACAATGTACCATCTTCAAGCACAATAGAGAAATAATAGAGCGCCGTGCCCAACATGCTCAGCGTAACACCATTAATGATCCGAGTCGTGATGGATGTTGAACGGGTAGCATTTGTATGATTCAGATAGTGATGAATTAGGAAAACAAAGATCAAAATTAGCGTGAAATTTAATAAAAGATCGCGTAGCAAATGGTCACCGTCCACATTACGACTTCAGGATTTCATGCATTCAATGAATGTTGTCAGATTCATGGTCGCAGTTCCTCAGTACACAAATCATAGTATGCCGTGCTCCCTTATTCAATTGACGATATTGACCATTTTCTTGAAAATAATTACTACTTTCAGCTAACATCCCCTTATCACCAAACAACGTTTTTTTTCATGAAAATTCATCATTAAATATACTGATATAAAAGAGAGAGTCATCCAAATGTACCGATGTTATGGTGACCTGAGCTTCCCATACTTCCTGATCAACCTTCATTAGTTTGGCTACGCCGGACCAGGTCTGATTTCCTCTCCAGTGGGTATCCATTAGCAATCGAGCAGGCTTACCTATGGTGCTCTCCCGTGAGAATCCTGTTTTGGTTACATAAACGGAATTCACATCCAGAATCACACCTTCCTCATCTGTAATCATGACCGCATCCGTTAGCAGTAAGAAGGCTTTGAGTTCCAGTTGCATGGTTGTCCACTCCCTCTAGTGAAACATGATGTGATGCTGTCCCTGTGATACTCACTTCTACGATCCCGTTTAATACTTAAACTGTCTAATCAGGCGCTGCAGCTCTTCAGCCAGGGCAGACAAGCCCCGAGCCGAGGAAGAAATCTGCTCCATCGCTGCCAGTTGCTCCTCTGAGGAAGCGGCCACTTCTTCGGAGGCCGCGGCGTTACCTGAAGCAATACCTGCCAGTTCATTGGACACAGCAGATACTTCCTGTACACCTGCTGTGATCTCTTGCGACGTGGCAGCAATCTCTTCAATCTGAGGTGTCGTTTCCCGCATGCTATCCAGAATGCGTTCAAACTTCCGAATGGCCTCTGTTGAGATTTCCATACCCTCTCCAACCTCTGTGGTCACTTTCTCCATCATGCGAACGGAAGCAGCCATATCTTCCTGTACTGCTGTGGTTAGCACGGTAATTTCATTGACGGATTGCCCGGATTGCTCTGCCAACTTGCGTACCTCCGCTGCTACAACGGCGAATCCATTCCCATGCGTACCTGCACGAGCTGCTTCAATGGATGCATTCAGCGCGAGCAGATTGGTCTGCTTGGCTATATTTCCGATTAACTCCGTGATAGCTGAAATTTGGTGTGATCGTTCATATAACGCGTGAATCAATTGGTTTGTCTGTTCTACCGTTTCTTGAATCGATTGCATCTGACTCACCGTCTGCTTGACGGTGTTGCCGCCTTCTTCCGCTTGTACCGTTGTATGTTTCGCCAAATCAGCGACATGTATGGAACGTTCGGCGATTCGTGTTATCCCAATTGTTATTTCATTCATGGCCTGATGGTTGTGGTCAATACCTTCAGTCTGTTTCTCGGCACCACTCGCAATTTCCTGAATGGCTCGCGCGACCTGCTCACTGGCCGCACTGGTTGATTCCGCACTCTGAGTCATCTCATCCGATGAGACGACAACCTGGCTTGTACTGTTTTCCACATTTTCAATCAGCACACGCAGATTGTGCTGCATTTTGCCAAAGGCATCACTCAGTTCACCAATCTCATCATGGCTTGTGCTAGTAATCGTTTGGGTAAGATCCCCTTCACTCACCTGGATCGCCTGATCCTTCAACTGACGAATGGGTCTAATGATGGATCGCATCACAAGCCAGATAATCACAATACCAACAACGAGGCAGGAGACAATAACAATAATCATTCGTTTTAGAATTGGTGCTGCCGCATCGTCTACCTCAGAAGAGAACATGGTGCCAGCGACCTTCCATCCCGTGGATGCATTCGTGGCGTAATACATCACTTTATCCGTTTGATCAACGGTATAGTTGGAGTTGCCCGATTCATTCGCATATACCGGTTTCCAAAAATCCTCTGTTGCATCTGTTCCGGGTTCTACCGTGGGATGGTAGATATACTTTTCGCTGGCATCCAATAGGATCAGATATCCCTGTTCTCCCACGTTAATTCCACTCACCAAGGTACTTATATTCGACAGATTCAGATCCAGCTGAACTACACCAGATTGGTCATTCAATGCCTTGGCGATGGTGATGGTGATTTCGTTTGTCTCGGCAGAAATATAAGGGTCTGTAACAATGACCTGCTCTGGAGTACTCATCGCTTCTGTGTACCATGGTCTTGTTCGCGGATCGTAATCTTCAGGCATTTCCGCATCGGAGGACATCAGGTAGACACCGGCTTCTGTTCCCACTCCTATGGTGATGATGTCTTTGTTCTGTGCAGCGTACCCCTTCAATTCGTTCACAACTCGAACCTCTGCATCTTCTTGACGTAATTCCTCGGCGAGTGTATTCGCATAATATTCAATGTGGTCGCGCTTGGCATTAATCGAAAGATCGATGGTCGCACTGGCAAGGTTCACGTTTTCCATTGCACTATGTAGAATTTGCTTCTCAACTTCATTCTTCGCACTGTTATAAGACAAGACTCCAATACTGAACGATGGAATGGCCAAGAAAGCAACAAAGGACACCACCAGTTTCGTCTTAAAGTTATTAAGGATCTTGTTGAACCAATTCGATTTGCTATTTTTGGGGGACAAATTTCTCTACCTCTTCCAGATTAATTTAGTTTTACTTGGTCTAGCTCTCTTAGAGTACAGAGCCCTCCTTCCTCAAGATATTAAAAATTAGGTCCTGCCTCTCGCAAAAGACAATTTTCGCACTAGAAATATTACTTAAATCTCTTAATTTATAATCCTAAAGAACTACTTTCAAACAAATTATACGAAAAAACTATTAAATAAAGTAACCCAGCGATATGACCAAATTGTTAAATTTTTAAATACTTGTTACAGTAACCTGCCGAATTCCATAAAAAAAGATCCAAGCGTTATCACTCAGATCTAAAGGTTATTTACATTGGACCAACGTATTCTCTATTTAAATGCCGGGATCGCAATATCTGCATATTTCTCTTCGAAGAAGGCTTTGACCTCTGGACCCGCCATGCGTTTAGCCAGCTTCTGGATCGCTTCGGAGTCCTTATTATCCTCACGGGCAACCATGGTGATGGCAAAATGGGAATCATCCTTCTCGGTTAACAGCGCATCCTTCTTCGGTGTAAGACCGAGCGGACTCGCATATGCCGGTGTCATGGCTACCAGATCAGCATCATCCATCATACGAGCCAGCATCAACAAGTCCACTTCCTCAAACTTGAAGTTCTTTGTATTCTCGGTGATGTCTGCCTGTGTGGCGTTAAAACCTACGCCCTCTTTCAGCTTAATCAACCCGTTCTGCTCCAGCATCACAAGAGAGCGACCAATGTTGGAGGGATCGTTCGCAATTGCAATCGTTGCACCTTCTGGCAATTCCTCAATCGTTTTGTACTTTTTGGAGTAGCCGCCATAGATGGCATTATAGATAGGCTGTACCGCCACCAGATTGGCATTGTTCGCTTCATTATACTGGGTCATGTAAGGCACGTGTTGGAAGAAGTTTGCATCTACTTCCTTATTCGCGAGTGCCGTATTTGGTTGAACGTTATCTGACAACACAACAACTTCCAGATTGACGCCATCTTCCTTCAATAGCGGTTTAACAATATCCAGTACATCTGTCATCGGTGGAATCAACGTGGCTACTTTCAGCGTAACTTCTTGCGCAGCTTGTGTATCTTCTTTTGTTCCTTCAGCCGCAGGTGTTTCTTCTTTTTTGCCACAAGCAGCTACAACCAGCATTACTGCAAGCAACATAAGCATCATTTTTGCTTTCATTTCATGTCTTCCCCTCATCGTATAATCTGTATTGGTTATTCGTAATAATGCACGGTCCAACCGTTCAGGATCTGCGATCCAGCCAGTGGGACAGTCTGCTACCTGTGAATTGGATCATCTGTACCAGGATAATCATGATGATGATCGTAAATACCATAATTTCCGTTTCGAAGCGTTGATAACCGTAGCGAATGGCAAAATCACCAACCCCGCCGCCACCTACAATGCCCATCACCGTGGAGTAGGAGATGAAGCTAATCGTAGCTGTCGTGAGTCCCAGTACAAGACCAGATCGTGCCTCCACGTACAAGAATTTCACGACAAGTTGCATCGTCGATGCCCCCATGGAAGCAGCAGCTTCAACCACTCCCCTCGGTACATCCAGCAACGCTTGTTCCACCAGTCTGGCGTAGTAGGCAATCGCAATGACCGAGAGTGGCACGGTTGCCGCCAGCGTACCGATGGACGTTCCCACGACAATCCGTGTGAATGGAATCATGAATACAACGAGCAGTAAGAACGGAAACGAACGAACGATGTTGACGACACTACCGAGTACAAAGGACAGCGTTTGATTCTGATACCGTTGTCCTCTCCGGAATAAGTACAGCAGTGTACCCAAAGGTAACCCGATCAGAACAGCTGCCGCAATGGAGATGCCCACCATGACAAAAGTCTCTCCGATCGCCTGCCATATCTCATGCTGATATTTCAGCACAGACTCAGGTAACCTCATGACTTGTCCTCCTGTTCTGCCTGACGGAAGAAAGACGAACCTGTCATCCCGTATTCGTCACCCGCAAGCAAGGAGGTCAGCAGATCAGGCTGCGGAGCAGGGATACTGCTCACTTCCGCTTTAGACAACGTACGAACGAGTCGCCCATCCTTCATGACGGATATCCTGTGACATAGTCTGCGAGCCACTTCCATCTCATGCGTTACTACAACAATGGTCACGCCCAGCGTTTCATTGATATGTCGCAGCACATCCAGGATACCGTTCGTGGTCTGTGGATCAAGCGAAGAGGTCGGTTCATCACAGAGCAGCACATCCGGACGACTGGCCAGCGCTCGTGCAATCGCCACACGCTGCTTCTGTCCTCCGCTAAGCTGAGCAGGATATTGACCCCCCTTGTCTTCCAGTCCAACAAACCGCAGCACCTCAAGTCCACGTTCAACTCGCTGTGCACGGGGCATACCCGCAAGCTCCAATGGCATGCAGACATTGCCAGTCACCGTTCGGTTACTGACCAGATTGAAGTGTTGAAAGATCATGCCAATGGATCTTCGTGCCTGACGCAGACTCTGTTCATTCATCTGGGTCAGGTGCTGCCCATTCACAACAACCTCACCATCATCCGGCTTTTCCAATCCGTTGAGCATCCGCAGAAGCGTGGATTTGCCTGCACCACTCGATCCGATGATGCCATGTATTTCTCCTTGTCCCACTTCGAGGGACACCGAGCTTAATGCTTCGAATCCCTGATCTGTACGGGAACCGCGCTCGTTATAACGTTTGCTTACACCATATAATGAGATCATGGAGAGTCCTCCCGTGAATGATCATGCATGGTTCTTCAAGAACACATGAAGAAAGCCCGCACAGCCGATAACCGGAGCGCGAGCAAGCCTGTTCATTTATAATAAATCAACATCCCTTACGAGACAAGCTTTTAAGGTGAGATTGCCTCCTGAAGGCGGCTGGCTTCATATACACGAAAACGTCCGTTGGACGAACCCACATACACTTCATTACCGATCCGGTTGATCGTTCCATTCTTCGCATCCCGGTCCCGGTGCTCCGGGTTTCCTATCACAACGTCATGTACACGACCTAGCAGTGCTCCATTCTTTTTGTTCATTACGAGCAAATTCTCGTCCATGGGCAGCAGCAACTGATCATCAATGACCAGATAACTTCCCTGATTCGTCGGATGCCTTAATGTTGCAATCGTATCTTTGGTATCCCAGCGCGTCTCCCCCGTTTTATAATCCAAAGCCGCCGGGTAGCCGTTCTTAATCACATACAACTGATCCTCTTCCACCAGTCCTCGTTCAATCTTGCCCTTGAGCGTCCAGCGTGTTTTGCCTGTCTTGGCATCATACAGGGTAGTTGTAAAATCTTCATATTCGCCGTAATGATCGCCGTTTTTGTTCTCACGGATCAACAATATGCCATCATTCAGCTCCTCAAATCTCTGTCCTGCCCGAGCAGGAAATTGTGCAAGCTTCTTTCCTGTGTTCAGATCAAGGAGCAGCCACTGATTATCCAGTGATATCCATCTTTTAGCATTCATGGTTGCAAAGGGGTCACGACGTTCGATTCCATCAAAATATGGATCATTCCCAAGTTGTTCTATGGTGGTTCGTTTTCCCTTTAAGCTCCATACGGTCCGGCCTGATTGCGGATCGGCTGCAATCAGCTTATTCTTTTCCCAAAACAACACATAGGGGTCATCTGCACTCTTGTTCAATAATTCATAACCCGTAGCCAGTTTTCGCGTCCACAATGTTTTTCCGTTTGCACTGTTGAGAACCGTTAACCAACTGTTGCTTGAGCTCTCAACAACCGGGTTATCCACAACCACAACGTTCTTCGCAGCGGTGATGCCATTTAGTCTAAAATTTTGCTTAGGGGTGTACGTCCAGGTAACCTCTCCATTCTTCAAGTTCAGATGACGAATACGATCCACGTATTTTTTCTTGTCAGGGTCATAATCGGTGTAGATTGTAACGTATTGGCGTGCTGTATCCACCTCTGCCTGCTGTCTTCCAAAGCCTCCATTGATCCCCCATAATTTCTGACCCGAATGTCGGTCAAGAGCATATATGGAACCTTCGTAGTAATCCCCGCTAAATCCACCGTCATCCCCTTTCATCAGGAGTACATCATCCGTGGCTGCTTGTAAAAAAGTGTAGTTAATATCCCCCTGGTTGGTCCATACCGGTTTCCAGGGGATTGTTGTCGGCAGCGTTGTGCCATAGATTTTTGTTGTGAACCCATATTCATCCGCCCGACTGATGTTCCAATCAGAAACGGCAGCATTTCGATTATCCTGTGCTAAATTCCATCGTGTTCTGACCAGTCTGCCATTCTTGTTGAATGTGACCAAAAATTGCCCATCTGCCCGCTCATATCTCCAGGTCTGTCCAATACTCATTGAATAACCCGTGAAATTTAGATTGCTTGAACTCTCCTTCCAATCCGGCTCGCCTAACCACCCAGCCACTTGTTTGGAGGTGGTTGCCTTGTCCAGCTTAATATCTGTCAGATGGCGTATAACCGAAGTTGGCAGCGATGCATCCTGTTGGAACCAACCATCCGCCACATTCATCCGCTGTTCTATAGCCTGTGCCTTGATCCAGAGGAGTCCTGGCCGATACGTGAAGGATTCTTTATTCCAGACTCGTGGGGCAATGGAGACCCCATACCATCCTTTCCACTTTGCAACAATAACAGCCTTATCTGTTAGCGCTTTCTCAAAAGACCAGGTTGTAGAACTATCCGGAGCCAGATACAGCTTACTGCCTGATTGGAGCGTGAAGCTTTGGGGAGCTGTTTCCGTCATGCTTCTGCTCTCCTTCAGTGCATACCAACTTGGCAGCCAAAAGTTTCCATGATCGGTTGACTTAAGCTGCACCCACTCGCCTCGAACCGAGGCCAACGTATACTTTTCGTTTTTTGTTGTATAGTATTCAATCCCCATCTGGTCAGCAGCCACACTGCCATCCCTCCTGTTTTTGAACAGAGGAATGTCATTCATAAGTGTAACGGGTTCTCCTTGTTTGTAGGCCAACTGTGTTGATAAGACTTGAGAACTTGCACCCAAGGCTTGTGGCGTTGTAGCCAACGCTTGTCCTCCAAGCACGACCATTTTGGAATCCAGCAGCATCCATCCCGTCAACAGCACAGCTGATAATCCAGTCATGGTAATCCATTTGTACCCCGTTCTCTGCCAGTCAGGACCCCTCTTCACTCTCGTTCATCCCCATCCATTAGAAGTTATTTCCAATAGAGACGCAGCTATAAGGAAAAAGTTACCGTTTACCTCAATATATTTCTATCTATCTCCCAATATTACCTCACATCCACCATCGTAGCATGATAAGGAAAGGTGACCCCAATGTAATAAGCCGCTGTTAAGGTGAGCATATAATAAAATACAAACCACAGATCAGCTCGCGAATAGCCAATCTGAATGTAATACGTCCGGCTTGCGCCATCCGTGAATCCCTTCGCTTCCATCGCTACCGCCATTCGCTGTGCACGGCGAATACTCTGTGCCAGCAGCGGAATAGCGTAACGCTTAAGTGTACCATACACATTCCAGCGAGAGCCACGTTGCCGTGTTCCACGAATACGAATGGCGTAACGGAGCGTCTGGAATTCATCCAGCAAAATGGGGATCATGCGCATCGCGGCCAGAAAGCTATAGGCATATTTTGCAGGAAGCCGCCACTGCTGCATCAGTGAATAAAACAGCCTTACCGGCTTCGTTGTCAGTCCGAACAGCAAGCCAGCCGCTGCCATGCTCAACGAGCGAAAACCCAAGTGTAGACCGCGATAGAAACTCTCCTCGGTTATGTGAATCAATCCCCACTTATACCATGTGGTCTCTCCCTTACCAAACATCATCATACCTGTGGACGTGGAGATAAACACCAGAATGAATGGTGATGCGTACAGCATCAATCTATACCACGGATGACCTGTCCAGCACAGTAACAGCATCATCGCCAACGCAACGTTGGCCATTACATTCAGATTGTGAATGAGGATAACGATGACAAACATCATCGTCAGAATGATCATCTTTAATCCCGGGTTGACGTTATGAAGCCAGGTTTCACGGTGAGGAAACGACAGTTGCATCAGTTAACCTCCCCTCATCTACCGTCCAGATTCGGGTGCAATATCTTTTTACAATTTCACGATCATGGGTAACCATAACAATAGCTGTTCCTTCACGCCGCAATTGCTCCAGTTGTGTTAACATGGCAAACGTATTACGGGCATCCTGTCCAAAAGTAGGTTCATCCAACAGCAGTATTCGCTGCTCTCTCACCAGTGCAGAGGCAACGCTCAAGCGTCGTTTCTGCCCCATCGATAATTGGTAGGGATGACGCTCGGAGAGGTCGATTAGTCCAAATTGATTCAACATATGATCAGTCCTGGCAAGTCTTTCTTCCGTTGTAAGCCTGCCCCCCAGCAATGAGAATTCTACTTCTTCCGCGACGGTGTTGGTCACAAATTGAAACTCCGGGTTCTGAAATACAAACGCGATTCGATCTGCAAGCTGCTCCGTTTTGCCAGAAGGCTGACCGTCCACCTCATAATGACCTGTTGTTTTCAGGATATTCATCAGAGATAACAACAATGAACTCTTGCCAGCTCCATTAGCTCCGACAATACCAATCCAATCCCCATGCCATACTTTGGCCTGTTCTACCTGAATGAAGGGTCTTTTCCCACGCCATCCGGTGAACTGCTGCAAGTCCAGTGCAGGCTGATAGGCGGGTGATACAGGCGATAAGGATGAGACGTGAGATATGGGGGATATACCCGGTGTATCGGATAAGCCAGACGATTGCTGTGTTTCCACACTTGAGATGCCGTGATCCACACGCACTTGAAGCTCTCCAGAAGCACTTCCCTCTTCTTGCTTAGCTGCCTGCTCGTGCTCATCCCACACACCCGGATACCAGATTCCATAAGCCTTCAGCTTGCCCCGTTCATCCGTAAATACCTGCTGTGCTGGCCCATCCGCCACAATCTTTCCTTCAGGTGATAACACAATGATGCGGTCGACCATATCTACAATCTTGTTTATTTTGTGTTCAACGATGATGATCGTTTTGTCACTGGCGATCCTTCTGACGGTATCCCACACCTGGGAAGTCCCCTCATCATCCAGCAGTGCAGTGGGTTCATCCAAAAACAATACCTCCGGGTCCATGGCAAGCATTGAAGCAATCACAAGACGCTGCTTCATCCCCTGAGACATGGACTGGATCAATACACGATTCTGTTCAAAGGATAACCCCACTTGTTTCAGATAATTTTCAATCAGAGCAGGCATCTCTTCACGCGAAATATTTCGGTTTTCCAGAACAAATGCGATCTCTTCATCCGTAAAGGACATACAGAACTGGGTATCCGGATCTTGAAAGACCACTCCTGCTTTGGCGGGAACCTGAATATCATCACATTTCATCGGAATCTCAACCGAACGTGGTATCAGACCGCTCAAAATTTGCAATAACGTCGATTTACCGGAGCCACTCGGGCCAAGCAACAGCACTTTCTCCCCTTGACGAACAGAGAGAGACAAGCCTTGAAATACCAAGGCTTTCTCTCCCGGGAACTTGCATCTTAGATTTGTCACACTTACCGCTTGCGAATTCCCCTCTCCGCTCATCTAATCCAGCGCCTCATAATCTTGTTTGGATACCGGTCTGAGTGAACGCGTTACACCGGTTAGTTCCAATGCTTTGGCGAGATAATAAGCGAACACTCCTGCAATCAAGATGCTTCCGATGAAGCGGAATCCGATAAATAACGTGTAGTTCCAGGCCGAGAGTGAATCAATATACCCGTACTGATAATCCAGCAAAAGCGAAGCCGCTGCAGCTCCTATGGCTGCAAGACAGGTGACAAACAGATTGGTTTTGCGATACAAAAATGCGGCGAAGAATATCTCTGCTCCCAATCCTTGCAACAGACCGTATACAAGTGTGGACATGCCCCATTCACTACCCAGAAAAGCACTTACCGTTGATGCCGCAACTTCGGCAAGAATAGCCACGCCTGGTTTACGAATGATAACAAAAGCAAACGTGCCCGCCATAAACCACATGCCGTAGATCATCTGCTCCGCATGAACGCCAA
Organism: Paenibacillus sp. SRL342; assembly: GCF_984798905.1. Lineage (NCBI taxonomy): Bacteria > Bacillati > Bacillota > Bacilli > Caryophanales > Paenibacillaceae > Paenibacillus > Paenibacillus sp. SRL342. The sequence continues at coordinate 1,021,566 of NZ_OZ481790.1, read as the reverse complement.
ATGGTTTCATCAAGTCATATGTAGGTCCCCATATCTTGTAAATCACCCCAAACACTACTGCGATCACGATGGTTACCAGAATATCCGTTAGTTTCAATCGCTTGTTGCCTGCTGTTGTTGCCATGTTCTCTACGTCCTTCCTTTGTTCCCTGTGGGGTTTATCATAATAAACGAAAAAGCCTCCCCGGTTCCGGGAAGGCCTTACGCACAGTGTACATTCCTCACAATGATGTATGGGATGGATGTCGAAAATACGGAATATCAACCAGCTCCTCTCCGCCCTGGCAGATACACCACCACAGTTCAAAGAGGTCTGTTGTTCATCCACGTTCATTCTCACAATTCACCCTTACATATCGCAAATCCATGTTCTCTACGCTGGCATTACCCAGATCAGATGTACGGTCAGCGGCACAAGGCCACTCTCTCAGCCCAACTTCATTGAGCTCCCGGTTCACTTATTTCATTGCTTCTAATGTACATCAGATGGGTATTTGTGGCAATGGTCTCTACAAAAATCAAAAGTTGGCATAGGAAAAGGCATCCCCCTGGATGCCTTTTGGACATACTTCACGATGTGAAATAGCTACCTTATCCGTAGACGCCTTCAATCCGTATTCCAAGGTATCCCTGTTCTTAATATTGCGTGTTACCGGACTGGCTCGTTTTCCCTGAAGCAAACCCCTTGAACAACGTTGGCACTTTGGAATAACGGGTATTCGTAATTTTTCCTTGTGATGTGCTGCTGTCTGTACGCAAAATCGAATCTTTTACATTGGAAATGTTGGAGTTATCCAGCGTCATGTTAACTGCAAAGGAAGTTCCACCATTTTGGCGAACCAGCTTGCCAATATCGTCTGCACGGAAATTTTTGATGTTAATTGTTCCAGCTGCATTCATCTGGAACACTTTATCATAAGCCTTATATGCTGCCCCACCGGTAATGTTAACCGTTCCGGCAGACTTCAATGTCAGTGCATCCTCGCCCACGTCCTGCCAGACCACATTCGATATATTACAGTTGCCATAACAGTGAACACCATCAGCAGCTGGTGATCCGATATTTACATTTTTGAGCGTAGCCCCTGCCTCCAGACGGAAGACTGGCTTCTGATTTTCTGCTTGAGATCCGTCGCCCAGTGTGGAAGGATTGGCTACAAATGTTTTACCTTGACCGTCATAGGTCGTACCCTTTGGAACAACAATGGTTGAATTTACAACCGTAGGCGCAGCCGCAGCCGGAACGGCACCAAATATAGAAGCAACCAAACCAGCGGACAGTAACAACGTCAACATTTTTTTCATAACTTTATTCCTCCCTTATTCTCTCGTTATTTGGTATTGTACAAGCCTGAGCTTGTACTGGAAGATCGTCAGAGGTGCACCTCTGTCCGACCCACAACCTAATCCTACCAAATAAGGAAGGTAACTAGAATAATCATTAGATCATGTTTGTATTTTCCAGCATAGAGCATGATGTTTCAACATGCTTAGCGGTATCGTATCTACTTGTTATGTACCGATATCAACTTCGAATATGCTCTATTTAAGCCACCAAAAGATTTAGACACGAAAAAAAGAAACCCTTAGTCTTTTTAAGACAGGGTTTCTACATGATACATTTAAAACTAATCTAAATCCTCTATTTATTCTAGAGGTTCCAATTCATCTTCGTTAATTTCATCCGATGGTTGAAGTAAAGTCAGTGGGTCAACATTGGTAAATTCATTTACTGTTTCATAAGTAACCACGCCATCTTCAGAAACGATCATTCTGAGAACGACCCAGTATATTTCATTACCACTGGCATCTGCTACAGTATACGTTGCACTTGGAGTAGCTACAGCACCATGGAAAACATCAATTTTTGCACCAGATTTCTTAATTGTGCTTGATCCAGAAAAATGATGAACATAGAATGTATACGTTCCAGGAAGTAAGTGACGAATGGTTGTCGTTTCAGGTCCATAAGAAGTTACATCATCCAAGTCCAAATCGACCATAAGTTCGCCATTATTATAATATTGTTTATCAGAGTAGAACGTATGGAACATTCCCTCATCACCTGCAGGTCCTACTAGGTGTGAATCCAGATCCACTGGGTCTTTACCCCAAGTTAGTACGAAGCGAGTTTCATCTTGTGTAGGTATTTCTATAGCAGTTTGATTCTCACGTTTATTTTCCACATTTACTGCTGAGACACCAATGAGATAAGTTGTAATATATTTTGTATCTCCACCTCCAAGTTCACCTGTGTAGATGCCTGGGGGAAGATTAATATAATAATCTCCATAAGTATCCGTTGTTACAGATCCAACGATTTCACCTGTTTTGTTATCCAAACCTTTTCTAAACGAAATACTTAAGCCTGCAACCGGTGCTCCAGCTACATCCTTGATGTGGCCACCGAATCCTGTAAGTTTGATTGCACCACTTTGGCTTCCTGCAAAATGTGTTTTATTAACATCTGACTCCACAGTGATGTACAGTGTAGCTCCATAGCTATCAATAGCATCAAAAGTAAATTCGCCATTGCGGTACTGCAAGTTATTCAATTGTTGTTCTGCCCCATCAAAATAGGCACGAACTATGAAATCATTTGCAGTCAGTTCAGAAACATCCAAACCCTCAGAAAAATTCAACTTTGCACTTCCATTTGTAACTTGAATCCCTTTGAGTGTCGGATAGACTGTTCCTTCGTTATAGACTGCAACGGTTACTGGAACATTGATTTCGAAGTTTCCGTATTTGGCTTTTACCACTGTCGTACCGTTGCTTTTAGCTTGAATCTTTCCTGAGTCAACAATGGCAATAGCGCTATTCTCAACATCCCATCTTGCAAAGGAAGTGATATCTTTCTTCGCTGGGGAAGCGATCCCCGTGAATACGATTTGACGGGTCGAATCAATTGCCGACAACTCTGTTACTTGAGGAGCGTAAACTACACTAGTAACTGTAGGATCTGCCTCAATAGTTGGGAGTTGACTAAGTTGACTGAAATCGATGCCTTCTGCATTGACCAGAGCCGAGGATAACGTTCCAGCTCCAGAAAATTGTACAATTGCATTTAATATAGCGCGATTCACTACAGCACCATGGTTAATTTTAAACACGGTGTTCAATGCATCTTGGAACACTTCGAGATTACCAATGGTGGAGTTACCTCCAAATTCCACTGAAACTTGCTCTGCATGAACCATTACAGAGTCGAAGCTTCCACTGAGCACTACCGAAGAATTATGGGGAATCGACTCTGCTATTTCAATCGGTCCAACATCACCCGTGGAGACATTCTGTACGATTGCACCAGATCTAATCTCAATCTGCTGAACATCACTTCCACCTTCCAGGACCAAACGAATACTGCCATCCGCTTTGTCAACAATCACTGTTGCAAGAACCGAGTCCACTGCATGAATACTATTTGGTCCTCCGCCTTGAATCTCAGTAGTTCCCGTGACACTAACATTATCAAGAGTCACGTCACCATTTCCTACGGACTCAAGTATCTTCAGCTTACCATTTACTTTGGTGTTTTTTAGAACGACACCTTGGGAACTAATAGTTACATTTCCAGTTACATTACCAAGAGTATATGTACCTGGAGCAGAGAGATTATTACTAGGGGCTTGTTCCCCGCCTCCACTATTTCCACCATTGTTACTTCCGTTCCCTTTATCTCCGGAGCTGCTACCGCTATTTCCCTTACTGTTACCTTCAGAAGGTTTTGCTGTTTCAGGTTTTGCTTCATTTGAATCTTCAGTATCAATCTCTGTCTTGGCAGGAGTCATGTAACTATCATATGTAGACTTATTTATCACAAACTCATATGCAAGTCTCGCTAGCGCCTGTCGATCTGCTATGCCCGATGGATTAAATTTTACTGTTCCATCTTTTTGAACTAAACCTTTGATAAAACCAGATTGATAGGCAAGTGACACAGAATCTTTCGCCCAGTTAGATACTTGATCCAAATCTGAGAGTTGAGGCTTGGATGTTTGACTCGTTACATTTTGATGATCCCAACCAAAGGCTCTAACAAAAAATACAGCCAACTCTTCTCTTGTCACATTTTTATTAGGTGAAAAACTATCTTTGGAGGTACCTTGAGCAATTCCAGATTTGACAAGTGCACCTACATATCCGGTATACCATTGATCTTCCTTTACATCTGTGAATTGACTTGCTCCCACATTATCCGGCTTTAAATTAAGCGCTCCGACCATAATTTTTGCTAATTGGGCTCGTGTTACCGAATCGGAAGGTTTAAATGTCCCATCAGTAAATCCTGTGAGTATTCCTTGTTCTACTAATTTGGTTATTTCCGTTTTGGCATACGAATTATCAATGTCAGTAAAAGAAGTTTTAGATGTAGCCACTTCTGCCGATACAGATAAATTGATAGATAACATAGAAACAATCAGCGACGTAGAAAGCATTAACGATAGTTTGTGATTAAACTTTTTCCATTTTGAATTCAAAACTAAAACACACTCCTCAGTTGGCTTCTGGTAGGTAAATCCACTAATATATGAATCTTTAGAACTAATACACCTCCTAATCAATAGGATAATAATACCATGCATATTCATAAAAACAAGATTAATAGACTATGATTTTACAAAAAAGTTGTTATCCTGAATTGATTTCAATTCTTATTATCTACATGATTTCGCAATAAAGACAAAATGAACCTACCGAAACAAATATTTTCGGTAGGTTCATTTTGAAGTAAATTTATATATTCTAGGCTCCGAATCTCTGACGATAACCGCACTTTCGACACAACTCTTCCACAGCTTCACGTTTGGAGAAGCCATATACCAGATTGTTCGCTCGCTCACCCTCAATAATCTCCGAGAATGACTTCTCGTGCACATTACCAAGGTTAATGACACCCTCACCATCAAGACAGCATGGAACCACCGTTCCATCGACAAGCACAGCTGCCTGACCACGTAATGCATGGCAGAAGCCTTTGCCGTCATCTTCAGGTGCATCCAGGCTTGGCCACTGGAACTCATGGTCTTGATTCAGGTATACATTTGGGGCAATTTTGACCCCGCTGCCTGGAACCACTTTCTCCTCAATGCGGAAGTCCAGATTGAACTCACGTTCCAGCACTTCAAGGGTCTCCCGATTTCGATTCATCTGAGCATTCGTGAAGTTATCCTGCGTCAGATTCCACAGCCGGAATGAGATGATGACATTGTGCTTCACCGCTTCGTGTACAAAAGACAGAATGTTGCTCAGGTATCCGTCACGGTCAGTTGAACCTTCATGCCCATCGAAGCTGTGCAGAGAGAAGTTCATCTGTCGCAGCGCCGGTTTGCCAAGCAATTTATGCTGAGTCTTGGGCAGCAGCGTACCATTCGTTGTAATGTTCACCTTGAGTCCCTTCTCATGTGCGGAATCAAGCAGCAGATCTATTTTGGGATGCAACAAGGGTTCGCCTTTGACATGTAGATAAATATGATTGGTGTGTGGTTTAACTTGTTCCAGTATATTGTTGAAGACTTCAGGGTCAATGAATCCTTTGGCACGTTGTGTCTGCGGACAGAAGCTGCATGCCAGATTGCAGATACTTGTGATCTCAATATATACTTTTTTGAACGTTTTCAACTCGGGTCCCCATTCTGCTTCGGAGGGAGCAATCCCACCTGCATTTGTGATCCGGCCAATATGCGCCATCCCTATTATATCGGGTTCATGAGCCAAGGTAAATTGTTCAGTTGTTCAGGTCTGACTCCAAATTCATCTCAAGAATTCCATCAAGCTGCCTCTTTACAGTTCATGTTCGAGTGATATATGCTGAACACATAACTGCATATCTTGAACTTTTGCACTAGGGGAGCCTTACGGCTGAGACGAATATGACTATTCGGACCCTTTGAACCTGATCTGGATCATACCAGCGGAGGGAAGTGGAGCGGCCTTTTAGTAAGCGGAATTTTATCATGTATATGTGAAGATAAACTGCGGATCTAACTTACAGACCCACTCATTTCTCCGGAAATGGGTGGGTCTTTTTTGTTTCTTTTGGCAGAGTGCAAGATGTGGTTGTTATTCCAGCAGTCTGACATCAAGGGGGTGAGGATCAGATGAATAACCATGTAACCATTCACAACATAAGCTTTGCTTTTCCCGAAAAAAAGGATTCCCCCGTGCTCTCCAATGTGTCGCTTCAGGTTCAACAAGGAGAATTTGTCTCGCTCATCGGCTCCAGCGGATCAGGTAAAAGCACGCTCTTCAAGCTACTCGCAGGCTTGCATGAGCCAACCGTTGGCACCATCGATATAGCTGATGTACCGCAAGGACAACGGCTCGGACGAGTCGCTTATATGCCGCAGAAAGATCTGCTGTTATCCTGGCGAACCGTCATGGAGAACTGCATGCTGCCTGCCGAGTTGGCACCAGGCCGACAGGACAAGGACAAGTTACGGGCCAACATTCTAGCTGGGTTGGCAAGGTTCGGCCTGTCGGGTTATGAACAGGCCTATCCAGATGAGTTATCCGGCGGCATGCGGCAGCGGGTGGCATTGCTTCGTACCTTGCTTACAGGCGGGCAGCTCATGTTGCTGGATGAACCCTTCGGTGCACTCGACGCCTTAACCAAACGAGAAATGCATCGCTGGTTGCTGGAGCTGTGGGAGGGCTTTGGCCAAACCGTACTGTTTATTACACATGACATTGAGGAAGCCCTGCTGTTAAGTGACCGTATCATTCTGTTAACTCCAGGAGGGCAAGGTCAGCAGTTGCGGGAGATGATGGTTCCTTTACCACGCCCAAGGCATTCGGACATGATCTACCAACCGGCTCTCGTGCAGATGAGACAACAACTGGAGGAACAATTACATGCAAAGCGATAGAGCTGAGGTTAGCGTCTGGACGTGGTGTTTTAAGTGGCTCTCGAGGTCGTTTTCCCAATATGGTTTGTTTATTGTTCTCATGTTCTTATTACTGGCGGTCTGGGAAGTGATTGTGCGTATGGGATGGGTGCCCTCTTTCATCATTCCTGCACCCACAGCCATCATAGGTTCACTGGTTGAGCATCGTCGTCTGCTGTTGACCATCCATCTGCCTGCTACCTTTATGGAGGTTGTTGTTGGTTTTGTCTTGTCCATAGTGACTGGAATTACGCTGGCAACAGGCATGCATATGAACCGGTCGATTGAAAAGGCCTTGTATCCCTTCATCGTGATCAGTCAGACCATTCCGCTGATTGCCTTGTCTCCCGTATTTATCTTGTGGTTTGGTTACACGTTGTGGAGCAAAGTCGCGGTGGTGTTCTTAATCGCATTCTTCCCCATTGTGGTCAGTACCTACGATGGACTCCGCCAAGGCGATCCGGAGCAGCGTGAACTGCTGCTCACCATGGGCGCCAGCAAGTGGGATATTTTCTGCAAACTCCAGGTTCCGCTGGCACTTCCCTCTTTTTTCTCGGGGCTAAAGATGTCTGTGGTGTACTGCGTGGTTGGTGCAACGATTGGGGAATGGCTTGGTGGCAGCAAAGGTCTCGGATACTTCAGCCGTCGTATGTCCAGCAACATGAACACGGATGCGATGTTTGCATCTATTGTGCTGTTATCCCTGCTGGGGATCGTTTTGTTTGTACTGATTGCCTGGCTAGAGAAACGGTTTAGCATACGGCGGCATGGACATGGAGGCAAAAGAAAAGTTGGATAATACTTAGACAGGAATTAGATGTAAATACAAATCAAAACGATGAATTGAGGAACTTCATTTATGAATAACAAAGGTATATACTCCCTGCTTCCCATCATGCTCATTAGCCTTTTGCTGTTTGTTAGCGGATGCAGCACCACAAATACCGGCAAAAACGCACCAACAACAGATTCTGCAACCCATGCACAACAAACAGACAAGTCTGCAACCGAACCAGCATCAGACGCCAAAGATAAACTGTCCATCATGCTCGACTGGTACCCGAATGCAGTACACTCCTTCATCTATGTGGCTCAGGAAAAAGGGTACTTCGCAGACCAGGGTCTGGATGTCGAAATTCAGATGCCTGCGGATACCAATGATTCACTCAAACTTGTTGCTGCCGGGAAAATTGATCTGGCTCTAAGCTACCAGCCCCAAATTTTGCTCGCGCGTGGCGAGAACATTCCTGTACGATCCATTGCTGCTGTTGTTCGGCATCCACTTGTACATCTGTTAACCGAAGCAAATGGCAACGTGAGCTCACCCAAAGATCTTGAAGGAAAAACTGTCGGTTATTCTTCGATTCCGCTGTATGAAGCGATGGTTCGTACGATGATCAGCCACGATGGTGGCAATCCCGACAACATGAATCTGGTTGACGTTGGGTTCGATCTGATTCCTTCGCTGGCTTCCGGACAGGCCGATGCAATTATGGGTGGTTTTATTAACCATGAACAATTGATTTTGGAGAAAGAAGGACATGCCATGAAATCGATTAACCCCGTCGATTATGGTGTGCCTGATTATTATGAATTGGTCCTGACTGCGAGTGAGGCTGGCATTGAAGCGAAAAAAGATCAGCTTACCCGGTTCGTCAAAGCGATCCAGGAAGGACAAAAATATGTAACGGAGCATCCAGAAGAAGCCTTGAATATTCTGCTCGCTCATGAGAATGAAACGTCTCCGCTTGACCCGGAGATCGAAACCAAAAGCCTGGCTATTTTAATGCCACTTATGAATGAGGAAGGTCAACCGTTTGGACGGCAGGAAACGGAGTCGTGGGAGAATGTACGTGCATGGCTCGTTGAAAAGGATTTGATTCCTGAATCGGTGAAAGCCGAGGATGCTTTTATTAATCTGCAAGGAGAGTAAATAAAGGAGTGCAAGGTGAATGAAGGAAAAGTGACTGAACGCAAAGGGGAAGAAAGCAAAGCTATATGCGCCTTAATATCTCTGGAATAGAGCATGGAGCGAGTCCTAACGAATCTGAGATACGCTATATCCGAATAAACAACCGTTTACAGCTTTTTGGTCAAAGGATTCAGGAAAGCATACAAAACAAGGAGGAAATTATATGTCTTATCTGGAACGTGTTCGTACGCAAAATCCGCTGGTACACAATATCACCAACCTTGTCGTGGCTCCCTTCACAGCCAATGGTCTGCTTGCACTCGGTGCGTCCCCTTTTATGGCCTATGCTCATGAAGAGGTCGCTGATGTCGCCAAGATGTCAGGTGCCGTGGTACTCAACATTGGTACTCTCGATGACAAAGTCGTTCAGGCGATCCGTCTTGCAGGCCAATCGGCTAATGCGCATGACGTGCCTGTGGTGCTTGATCCCGTCGGTGCAGGTGCAACCGCCTATCGTACAGAAACCGTGCAGATGCTCATTCGTGAACTTCGTCTCACGGTACTGCGCGGCAATGTGGCAGAGGTCGCCAATGTCATCGGTGAGAGTTGGAGTATTAAAGGTGTGGACGCAGGATCAGGTGAGGGCGACCGAATCGGCATTGCGGAGCGGGCAGCGCATAAACTTGGCTGTGTCGTGGTCATTACCGGAAAAGAAGATATCATTACTGATGGACAATCCATATTCCTCACGAGTAATGGTCATGCCCTGCTCACTCAGGTCACGGGTGCTGGCTGTCTGCTCAGTTCAGTGATTGGTGCTTTTACAGCCATAGCGGAATCAGGAGCCGATCTTCTAGGCAGTGTTGTTGAAGCGCTCGCGTTTTATGGTGTAGCAGCTGAACTGGCGGCAGAGCGGACAGCTCATCAGGGGCCGGGCAGCTTCCAGATTGAATTGTTGAATCAACTGGCACAAGTAACACCAGACCTCTTGGCAGAACGCGCACAGATCCGTCAGATCCGTGGAGGTGCAGTATGAGCATTGCTCAAGCGCTAACCATTGCAGGCTCTGATAACGGGGGCGGCGCAGGCATTCAGGCTGATTTGAAAACATTCCAGGAGCTTGGCGCATACGGCATGACCGTTATCACGGCTATTGCTGCCCAAAATACAACAGGTGTGCAGGGCGTTTTTCCCATCCCTTACGATGGTATTGCCCAGCAATTGGACTCGACCGGCGAAGACTTTCAACCAACCGCAACAAAGACCGGCATGTTATATAGTGCCGAGATTATTCGTCTAGTGGCTGAGAAATGGCAGCAATACCGTTGGTCGAATCTGGTCATCGACCCTGTGATGGTAGCCAAAGGTGGCGCCCCCCTTCTCCAGCAGGAAGCTGTACAGGCGTTGGTTACGGATCTGTTGCCCCATGCCCTGATCACAACACCTAATATACCGGAAGCGGAACTGCTTACCGGAATGTCTATCACGAATCTGAGTCAGCGAGAAGAAGCCGCAAGACAGATTGTACAGATGGGTTCAACGTATGCTTTGGTCAAAGGTGGTCATGATGAAGGAAGTGGCATGATCGTGGATGTGCTCTACGATGGGCAGTCTTTTCATTATCTGGAGAATGTTCGTGTGGTAACACGTCATACACACGGAACAGGATGCACATACTCTGCTGCGATCACCGCAGAGTTAGCCAAGGGTTCACCTGTTCTGGCTGCCGTTACGACCGCGCGAGCATTCATTCAGGTAGCCATCGAAGATGAGCTGGGGATTGGGGCCGGACATGGGCCGACGAATCATTTTGCGTATCAGCGCAGACAGCGGGGTGAGAAGTGATGCGCCCGTGGGATGCAGAAGCGGTGCGACGCGCGATGCAGGTGTATTTGGTGATGGGCAGCGTCAATACGACGCAAGACCCGGTGGAAGTGCTGCGCCAGGCCATTGCTGGCGGCATCACGCTATTCCAGTTCCGTGAAAAGGGAACTGGCGCCCTGGTTGGCGAAGCTCGCATCCCGCTTGCGATGCAGCTTCGCGAGGTGTGCAGCCAGCACGGGGTCCCGTTCATCGTGAACGATGATGTGGAGCTGGCTGTAGCGGTGGAGGCCGACGGCGTGCATGTCGGCCAAGAAGATGCGGACGCGGCGCTGGTACGCGCCCGCATTGGAGATGGGCGGATGCTTGGCGTATCCGCCCACTCCGTGGATGAGGCGCGCCGTGCGGTGCAGGCGGGCGCCGACTACCTTGGCGTCGGGCCCATGTACCCGACGCGCTCCAAAGCGGATGCCCACGCTGTGCTGGGCCCCGCAGGGGTGGCGGAACTGCGCGCCGCAGGCATCGCAGTTCCGATTGTGGGTATCGGCGGCATTACGCCCGATACCACGGCCGCCGTGATGGCGGCTGGAGCCGACGGCATAGCCGTCATCTCCGCCATCGCGGGCGCGGCCGATGTGCGCGCAGCGGCTGCGCAATTCGCTGCGGCAGTGCGCGGGATGCAGGCGTAGCCTTGCTCTCCCTGCACTGCCAGCCCCGTGGGCTGCACCGAATAAATGTTGCAGCCATAACCGCTCGCTCTCCTCTCCATAACAGAGGAGCCTCAAAACACCCCCGCGGCGCGGCAGCAACCCATGTCTTCGACATAGAAGCACAGCCGCTCCCCTACAGTGACTGAATGTTACAATAACCCAGTCACATCCAGTCATCAATCCATGATCAAGATGCAGCTTCCATGCTCGCATCTTGTTTTTCATTTTCAACGGTTGACTCTCACGTAACGTGACACTGTACAATCGGTGTTGTAAGGAGGTTTCACACATGGCCATGAAAGTAAAGGAAGTTGCCGAGCTTGCCTCGATCAGTGTGCGCACACTGCATCACTATGATGAGATCGGACTATTAACCCCGGACGAAGTGACTTCTGCCGGGTATCGATTATATTCAGATGCCAACCTGGAACGGTTGCAGCAGATATTGTTTTTCAAGGAACTCGACTTCTCTCTGAAGGAGATCAAAAACATTATTACCAACCCCTCCTTCAATCCGGTAGAAGCACTTAATATGCATCGACTTATACTGCTGGAGAAGCGCCAACGCTTGGACCAGATGATTGCTACCATTGATAGAACGGTTTTACACGTGAGAGGAGAAATTAAAATGACAGCCAAAGAACAATTCGAAGGATTTGATTTTAGCCAGAATCCGTATGAACAAGAAGCGCGGGAACGTTGGGGAGACCATGCCGTCGATCACGCAAATCAGAAGCTGCACAGTAAATCAACCACAGATCAGAAGGCTCTATCCGATCAAATGAACGAAATCTACAAACATCTGGCTGCACTTCGTCACACAGAACCAGCATCTGCGGAGGCACAGGCTGGCATCAAAGAGTGGTACACCTGCCTAAACCAGATGGGAAGCTACTCGCCTGAAGCCTTCAGAGGACTTGGTCAGATGTACGTGGAAGATGAACGCTTCACGCGTAATATTGATCAGTTTGGCGATGGTTTGGCAGTATTTATGAGAGATGCCATGGCTGTATTTGCTGACCAAAACAAATAATATAGCCCTGTCTTCAACCACATACAGTATTATTCAACTCTCATTGCCGTCCAGATGTGGACTGTAAACGATAGTCTGGAAGTTAACACCCTGTCCTGTAAAAGGTAAAAATATTCTCGTCATCAGCTTTATTCGCTTTAAATGACATGACCCTTCGGATATTTGAACCTAGCTCCTGGAGTGACCCTATCTTTCTTGTGATTAACCTTATGAACATGTTGGATATTATACTAGGGTTATGTGGTAAGTAATTTTAATCGATTCGTGTTGTTGCAAAAGTTATGAGCCGTATCCCACCTACTAGCTGGTAAATACACAAAAGGGACGTACACCCTCAGGCGTATCGTCCCTTTTATGTATGCAAGTAACTCAGCCGCAATGTGAACAAGCCTAACTGCTGCTCACTCTGAGTACTTTATAAATATCTTTTAGTGTAGATGCTTTACTACGTTTCTTCTGCTCCCAGTCCTTCGATATAACCGTTTCACCAGATGCTTAGGATGATGAGCATTAAGTTTCTTCCGTCAAACGTTCTTCATTTTGTTGCCAGCGTACACCGCTATCCGATTAAGCTCTTGGTGCGTGATCCGATGAAGATGCATCCGTAGCTAGACTGGTTCTCGCCATCCGGCCAGGAATCTGCCATGCAGACACAATCGCAAGCACGATGAATAATAAATCAATCGGTTGACTGAAATAGTCCTGGAAGGTTTCCACAAACGCACTGATCATCTCGCTATCAAACACGAGTTCCATCACGCTTACATCACCAAACAGTTCGGAAGTAAAATAAACCACCGTCAGGTATTTCCCCAGAAAAATGCCAACAAGCGCAAACAGTACGGCAATAATCTTATGTACTGTCGCAATTCGTTTATTGGAGAACAACACAACTGCGTAGCCCGTGAGCGCTCCAATCAAAATCGCAATTAATCCCACCTCATACTCTGTCATTGCAGCAATAGCTGCCCATACGATGCCTCCCAGAATGGCTACAATTAAGCCACCAATGATCGGCATACCGATTTTAACTCCTTGTTTCTCTTCCACGTTGTCTTTCCCTCCTGAGTCATGCATATGCTTCTTTTCCAGAATTCACCTTTCCTATGAAACCACAAAATATCCTATTATTCAACATTTTTCTACTTTTGGTGACCATGATTTATATAATAGAAAAGATATATTAAGCATCCATTTCCTTATTCACTCGAATATATCCTCTTAGTTTTGTCTACATTCATCTCATCATCATTCCCTTGGCACATAAAAAAAACATCCCTCCAACAGCATAATAGCCGTAGAAGGGATGTTATCCATATCTGTATCATAGATATAACCAATGTAACCCAGAAAAATACATTGTAAAACTCGCTCTATCTTACCTTTGCACTTCCTTGGAAGGCTGAATGACAGCTGCAATCTGTGCCAAAATGGCATCCACCGATACTGGATCATGCACATCATACTCATCAATGTTCAGACGCAACACAGGGCAAGCCGTAAACTGATCAATCCACACGGAATAGCGCTCGTGCATGTGCTCCCAATAAGAACGATCTGTCTGAATCTCCATCTCGCGTCCACGTTCCGTAATGCGGTTTAAAATCGAAGGCAGGCTGCCTTCCAGATAGATCAGCACGTCTGGATGTGGGAAATACGGTGTCATTACCATCGCTTCAAACAAACTGCTATATGTTTCGAAATCCGTAGCAGACATGGTTCCTTGATCCGCATGCATCTGTGCAAAAATGCCCGTATCTTCATAGATGGAACGATCCTGTACGAATCCTCCACCCAGTTCAAAAATCTTCTTCTGTTCCTTGAAGCGCTCTGCCAAGAAATAAATCTGCAGATGGAAGCTCCAACGCTCAAAGTCATGATAGAACTTCTCCAAATAAGGATTGTGATCAACTTGCTCCAGAGAGGTCTTGAAATTCAAACGCTGTGCAAGCGCAGCCGTTAACGTGGATTTACCCACCCCAACCGTACCTGCTACCGTAATTAATGCATTCGATGGAATGCCATAGTTATTCATATGATATACTCCTTTACCTGATTAACAATCTGCCTGAAGTGCTCAGGATGTTCTACAAAATCGAGTTGCTCCGCATTGACTTTAATGATTACTGGTGGATTTGAGCTATTCGCCAGATAATCCATGCCTGTTTTGTAATCAACAATGAGTTGTTCCATATATGCCGGGTCCATATCCTGCTCAAATGAGCGTCCACGCTTGTTAATGCGGTACATCAACGTATCGAGTTCAGCTTCAATATAGAGCACCAGATTGGGCTTTGGCAGATCATCTGTTAACAGATGATAGATTTGACGATATTTATCCCGTTTCGTTCCCTTTAAGGTACGATCGGCAAAAATCATATTTTTATAGATATGATAGTCTGAAATGACTGGGGTATTCTGCTCTACATAATGAGCGCCCGTGTCTTCCAGTTGTTTAAACCGATTACACAGAAAAAACATTTCCAATTGGAAACTCCACTCGTCGATATCCTGATAAAAGGAAGCCAGAAATGGATTCTCTTCTACGATTTCTTTAACTAACGGAAGATTCAATTCATGGGAAAGCATCGTTGCCAGCGTTGTTTTCCCCGCTCCGATCGGACCTTCCACGGCAATAAACGGGGCTGATTTCATCGTGTTCACTGTTCCTCCTCGTACTTATGCGTGTTTCCGTTTTCTATATAGACCTCACCTATTGTATCACAGCTTTAAGGATTGGAACGCCAGTATTTTATGTATATAACAAGTCTAATCGGAACTAAAAATTACATTCAAATAAAAAAGACACACTCGATATCATCAAGTGTGTCTTCCTATTGCTTGGCGGCGTCCTACTCTCCCGGGACCCTGCGGTCCAAGTACCATCGGCGCTAGAGGGCTTAACGGTCGTGTTCGGGATGGGTACGTGTGGAACCCCTCCGCCATCGCCACCAAACGCGTAGCTTACATTTCAGAGATCGTTCTCTGAAAACTAGATTCGAAACGAAACATGCGAATGACAACTTGCTATTGGATAAGCCCTCGACCGATTAGTACTGGTCAGCTCCATGCATTGCTGCACTTCCACCCCCAGCCTATCTACCTCGTCGTCTTCAAGGGGTCTTACATACTGGGAAATCTCATCTTGAGGGGGGCTTCACGCTTAGATGCTTTCAGCGTTTATCCCGTCCGTACATAGCTACCCAGCGGTGCTCCTGGCGGAACAACTGGTACACCAGCGGTACGTCCATCCCGGTCCTCTCGTACTAAGGACAGCTCCTCTCAAATTTCCTACGCCCACGACAGATAGGGACCGAACTGTCTCACGACGTTCTGAACCCAGCTCGCGTACCGCTTTAATGGGCGAACAGCCCAACCCTTGGGACCTACTTCAGCCCCAGGATGCGATGAGCCGACATCGAGGTGCCAAACCTCCCCGTCGATGTGGACTCTTGGGGGAGATAAGCCTGTTATCCCCAGGGTAGCTTTTATCCGTTGAGCGATGGCCCTTCCATGCGGTACCACCGGATCACTAAGCCCGACTTTCGTCCCTGCTCGACTTGTAGGTCTCGCAGTCAAGCTCCCTTATGCCTTTGCACTCTTCGAATGATTTCCAACCATTCTGAGGGAACCTTTGGGCGCCTCCGTTACTCTTTAGGAGGCGACCGCCCCAGTCAAACTGCCCACCTGACACTGTCCCCGCACCGGATTACGGTACCAGGTTAGAACCTAGATACGATCAGGGTGGTATCCCAACGTTGCCTCCATGCAAGCTGGCGCTCACACTTCAAAGGCTCCCACCTATCCTGTACAGATCGTACCCAAATTCAATATCAAGCTGCAGTAAAGCTCCATGGGGTCTTTCCGTCTTGTCGCGGGTAACCTGCATCTTCACAGGTATTAAAATTTCACCGGATCTCTCGTTGAGACAGCGCCCAAGTCGTTACGCCATTCGTGCGGGTCAGAATTTACCTGACAAGGAATTTCGCTACCTTAGGACCGTTATAGTTACGGCCGCCGTTTACTGGGGCTTCGGTTCACAGCTTCGGGATTACTCCCTAACCACTCCCCTTAACCTTCCAGCACCGGGCAGGCGTCAGCCCGTATACTTCGCCTTACGGCTTCGCACAGACCTGTGTTTTTGCTAAACAGTCGCTTGGGCCTTTTCACTGCGGCCCCCTCGTGCTATTCACACTACCGGGGCACCCCTTCTCCCGAAGTTACGGGGTCATTTTGCCGAGTTCCTTAACGAGAGTTCTTCCGCGCGCCTTAGAATACTCTTCTCGCCTACCTGTGTCGGTTTGCGGTACGGGCACCATCACCTGGCTAGAGGCTTTTCTTGGCAGTGTGAGATCATGACCTTCGCTACTATAATTTTCGCTCCCCATCACAGCTCAGCCTTACAATGTGCGGATTTGCCTACACATCAGCCTCACTGCTTAGACGGACATCCATCAGTCCGCGTCACTACCCTACTGCGTCCCCCCATTGCTCATAACGGCTTACGGTGGTACAGGAATTTCGACCTGTTGTCCTTCGACTACGCCTTTCGGCCTCGCCTTAGGTCCCGACTTACCCTGAGCGGACGAGCCTTCCTCAGGAACCCTTAGGCTTTCGGCGGATCAGATTCTCACTGATCTTTTCGTTACTCATACCGGCATTCTCACTTGTATAATGTCCAGCGCTCCTTACGGTACACCTTCAACCCTTATACAACGCTCCCCTACCCCTGATGCAAAGCATCAAGCCATAGCTTCGGTGGTGTGTTTAGCCCCGTTACATTTTCGGCGCAGAGTCACTCGACCAGTGAGCTATTACGCACTCTTTCAATGGTGGCTGCTTCTAAGCCAACATCCTGGTTGTCTGTGCAACTCCACATCCTTTCCCACTTAACACACACTTGGGGACCTTAGCTGATGGTCTGGGCTGTTTCCCTTTTGACAATGGATCTTAGCACTCACTGTCTGACTCCCGGAAGTAAGTCTATGGCATTCGGAGTTTGACTGAGCTTGGTAACCCTTGCGGGCCCCGCACCCAATCAGTGCTCTACCTCCACGACTCTGTTTTCCGAGGCTAGCCCTAAAGCTATTTCGGGGAGAACCAGCTATCTCCGAGTTCGATTGGAATTTCTCCGCTACCCCCACCTCATCCCCGCATTTTTCAACATGCGTGGGTTCGGGCCTCCAGTGCGTGTTACCGCACCTTCACCCTGGACAGGGGTAGATCACCCGGTTTCGGGTCTACGTCCACGTACTAAGTCGCCCTATTCAGACTCGCTTTCGCTGCGGCTCCGGCTCTTCACCTTAACCTTGCACGGGAACGTAACTCGCCGGTTCATTCTACAAAAGGCACGCCATCACCCCTAAAACGGGCTCTGACTTTTTGTAAGCACACGGTTTCAGGTTCTATTTCACTCCCCTTCCGGGGTGCTTTTCACCTTTCCCTCACGGTACTGCTTCACTATCGGTCGCTAGGAAGTATTTAGCCTTGGCAGATGGTCCTGCCGGATTCATACGGGGTTTCACGTGCCCCGCACTACTCGGGATCCGTCTCGGAGGGAACCAACTTTCAACTACAGGGCTTTTACCTTCTTTGGCGGGCCTTTCCAGACCTCTTCGCTTAACCGGTTCCTTTGTAACTCCATGTGAGACGTCCCACAACCCCAAAGAGCAAGCTCTCTGGTTTGGGCTTCTCCGCGTTCGCTCGCCGCTACTGACGGAATCACTATTGTTTTCTCTTCCTCAGGGTACTTAGATGTTTCAGTTCCCCTGGTATGCCTCTACATAACCTATGTATTCAGTTATGAGTAACTGGAAATTACCCCAGCTGGGTTTCCCCATTCGGACACCCCCGGATCAAAGCTTGCTTACAGCTCCCCGAGGCAGTTTCGTTGTTCGCCACGTCCTTCATCGGCTCCTAGCGCCTAGGCATCCTCCGTGTGCTCTTAGTAGCTTAACCTCGTGCTCCGGTTTCGACTGCTCGCTTCCCTTGTTTTGCTTGCGCAAAGCCAAAAGTCGCTCTCACCCGATACCATCGTACGTGCAATCTACCGTTTTTATTTAAACTTGTTTAACACAAGTTCAGCTAAAAAGGAATGTTCTAATTCGCGTTTGTTTCGTTTCGATATCTAGTTTTCAAAGAACAAGCTCCATGCAAAAGCAAGCTGTTTTGAGAGTTTGAGCTCTCAAAACTGAGCAACGAGTGAGTGTTTTGCAGCTAAGCTGCAGTTTTGAATGTTTCCACTCGGGAAACGATTCTCCATAGAAAGGAGGTGATCCAGCCGCACCTTCCGATACGGCTACCTTGTTACGACTTCACCCCAATCATCTATCCCACCTTCGGCGGCTGGCTCCTTGCGGTTACCCCACCGACTTCGGGTGTTATAAACTCTCGTGGTGTGACGGGCGGTGTGTACAAGACCCGGGAACGTATTCACCGCGGCATGCTGATCCGCGATTACTAGCAATTCCGACTTCATGCAGGCGAGTTGCAGCCTGCAATCCGAACTGAGACCGGCTTTGTTGGGATTGGCTCCATCTCGCGATTTCGCAGCCCGTTGTACCGGCCATTGTAGTACGTGTGTAGCCCAGGTCATAAGGGGCATGATGATTTGACGTCATCCCCACCTTCCTCCGGTTTGTCACCGGCAGTCTATCTAGAGTGCCCACCCGAAGTGCTGGCAACTAAATATAAGGGTTGCGCTCGTTGCGGGACTTAACCCAACATCTCACGACACGAGCTGACGACAACCATGCACCACCTGTCTCCTCTGTCCCGAAGGAAAGGTACATCTCTGTACCGGTCAGAGGGATGTCAAGACCTGGTAAGGTTCTTCGCGTTGCTTCGAATTAAACCACATACTCCACTGCTTGTGCGGGTCCCCGTCAATTCCTTTGAGTTTCAGTCTTGCGACCGTACTCCCCAGGCGGAGTGCTTAATGTGTTAACTTCGGCACCAAGGGTATCGAAACCCCTAACACCTAGCACTCATCGTTTACGGCGTGGACTACCAGGGTATCTAATCCTGTTTGCTCCCCACGCTTTCGCGCCTCAGCGTCAGTTACAGCCCAGAGAGTCGCCTTCGCCACTGGTGTTCCTCCACATATCTACGCATTTCACCGCTACACGTGGAATTCCACTCTCCTCTTCTGCACTCAAGTCACCCAGTTTCCAGTGCGATCCGGGGTTGAGCCCCGGGATTAAACACCAGACTTAAATGACCGCCTGCGCGCGCTTTACGCCCAATAATTCCGGACAACGCTTGCCCCCTACGTATTACCGCGGCTGCTGGCACGTAGTTAGCCGGGGCTTTCTTCTCAGGTACCGTCACCTTGAGAGCAGTTACTCTCCCAAGCGTTCTTCCCTGGCAACAGAGCTTTACGATCCGAAAACCTTCATCACTCACGCGGCATTGCTCCGTCAGGCTTTCGCCCATTGCGGAAGATTCCCTACTGCTGCCTCCCGTAGGAGTCTGGGCCGTGTCTCAGTCCCAGTGTGGCCGATCACCCTCTCAGGTCGGCTACGCATCGTCGCCTTGGTGAGCCGTTACCCCACCAACTAGCTAATGCGCCGCAGGCCCATCCCCAAGTGACAGATTGCTCCGTCTTTCCAGTTTCCTTCAGGCGAAGAAAACAACTATTCGGTATTAGCTACCGTTTCCGGTAGTTGTCCCAAACTTGAGGGCAGGTTGCCTACGTGTTACTCACCCGTCCGCCGCTAAGTATCAAGGAAGCAAGCTTCCTTGATACTCCGCTCGACTTGCATGTATTAGGCATGCCGCCAGCGTTCGTCCTGAGCCAGGATCAAACTCTCCAATAAAGTATTGAAAAGAGCGATAAGCTCATTTTGAATCTGACGAGATTAAAAATCTCATTTGTGCTCCAGTCGATCCAAGCCAAGGCTTGTCTCTAACTTTCGCGTTCATTCTGCAAGCAGAATGTTTACTCACTCGTTGTTCAGTTTTCAAAGATCAAACTTATTTTGTTACCGAGCGTTGTTCTCCTCAGCAACTTTTATATCTTATCACATCCGAACCAACTTTGCAAGCTCTTTTTTTAAGTTTCTTTCGAAGCTTATTTCATTCGCTTGCCGCACCGTGTAAACTGTGTTTTCTTGGCCGGACTAATAATATATCACGTATAGATATTAATTACAATACTTTATTTAATAAAATTTATTTTACTACAAATCAACTACCTCCACCGCGTTGCTCTCCTCTATCTCAGTGTAAAGTTTATTATAGTTTAAATGACATTCTTTCCATTCATAACATCACAATACATGTCTAATTGATTTTAAAATTATTAGCCTACATCTCCTCTGATATATTTTAGCTTCATTAATATGCTCAATTTACGTTCTCCTTTTCTCAAGGTCATGCAAGATTACTGGAGCACTGTAAGTTACCACGAGTATAAGTAGAAGTATTATAGAAGATAAACAAAAAAAGTGATGCACGCATATAACTATACGTGAACCACTTTCTTGTGTGTTATTAACATTATATATAGAAGGAAACTCTTAATGTTGTGCCTGTGCTGATGCTGGAGGCGTCATCGCCATTTGTCCATTACCTGCTTTTTGCATGCCAACTCTCAGCAACGTAATTCCCCACGTTATAATCGAGATCAACAGAAGATGAACCATGTATCCACCCACTGCTTCTCCACTATAGATCAAACGCATAAATCCCTGTACCCCATTGGAAGCGGGTAGAAAGTTTCCAATATAACGGTAGAATGGCGCCAGCATCTCGGCTGGAATGATATTTCCTGCTGTCATCAACTGGAGCGGAACCATTGCTACATTAAATAGAGGGCCTGCATTACCAAACAGGGCAAAACTCATTTGTGTAAAACAGATACAAGCCAGACTCACCAGCACATGATACAGATACAAAGCGCCGAAGGAGCTCGCAACATCCGTGAACTGAAGAGCTACTGTGTCCACAATCAGAGGAACGATCACTGCTATACATAATAACAACATTTGCCGTCCCCAGAAGATTTCCCATTTGGAATGGTTACGCTTCATGATATTCGATGTAATATT
This sequence comes from Paenibacillus sp. SRL342, assembly GCF_984798905.1. Classification (NCBI taxonomy): domain Bacteria; kingdom Bacillati; phylum Bacillota; class Bacilli; order Caryophanales; family Paenibacillaceae; genus Paenibacillus; species Paenibacillus sp. SRL342. The sequence continues at coordinate 1,000,153 of NZ_OZ481790.1, read as the reverse complement.
GAACTGAATATTCATGGTCATTGAAGCAATGTAGGTGATAAAACCCAGAATCATGGGCAGCATCGATGTTGCAAAATCACTTACGCTGTTCGTTTTATTAATTTCAGCCTTCACAGGCCCTTCATTCATCTTTGCCATCGCTTGTCCAATAGCTGCACTCAGTTCATCGCTGTTTATACTATCATTATTGAGTGTCACTTGAACCTTGGATTCCAGAATCCCTTGTCCCATTTGTGCAGTCATTCCAGTCGCCGCGTGTTCCACAATGGATTTGGCTACATCGGCATTTCCTTGATTAATATAGAAGGACAAACTCGCCTCTGTACCTCCTTCAATCTGGTCAGTGAATCCTTGCGGAATAACAATAACCATCGCATAGTTACCTGCATTCATCTGTTGCTCAGCTTCCTCGGCAGAACCCAGTACATTGACATGGAAAGGCGCGAGCGTTTCAATCTGCTTCTGCACCTCAGTTCCTTGTGTCCCATCTTCGTTCACCAGAGCAACTTGAAGTTGATCCACTCTCTCCGTGGCTTGATGATAACCCGTCATCCAGATCACAACAAATAACAGCGGAACAACCAATGCAAAAACCAACCCTATTTTTGTCTGTGGCACTTTAAGAAAATCTTTGAAGCTTTTCATTCGTTCACGACTCCCGTTAGTTAAAATTAAAATAATTGCACTACATATATATGCACATGCACATATTTGGCCAAAAAAATTTATTTCATTTTTTCATAGATGCGATTCATCACATTCATGAATACTTCGAGCTCTTCAGGGGAACATTCGGCGAGTGCCACTTGCTCTTGCTGTTTTGCCTTTGGTGTCAAAATGTTATTCATTTCCATTCCTTCCGCCGTCAAACAAAGCAAAACCGCTCTGCGGTCCTGTGGATCTTCTTCTCTTGTCACCAGACCTTTACGAATCAACTTGTCTATAATTTTGCCTACCGTTGTCTGGTCCCGCACTGTTAATTCGGCCAGTTTTTTCTGTGATATATGGCTTCCCGCCTTGCTCAATTCATTCAGAACTGCAAATTGTTCCGGAGTAATATCCTGTTCACTCAGATTTCTGGTTGTTGTTTTTTTATATGCCAGATACGTCCGTGAAAGAATCAGTCCAAGTGGATTTTCATCCATATTAACAGGCATGCTGATGCTCCTTTCTCTATATAGTAGCACTACCATCTAATTTGCGTAAGCTCTATATTATTACCATATTTACACTACTGTCAATTTAATTTTTTATCTTTTCAAGCAAAAAGAGACCCACCCGTTAGTCAGGCAGCTCTCTCCTCTGGCATCGTCAAGCCATACTTACTCGGGCTTGCCACTTGAAGTTTCGGTATCGTCCTTCTTCTTTGTACCTTTACTTTTATAAGGCTTCGGTGCACTTTTCGCCCGGTTAGCAGCGGCTTGCCAACGGTTCCAGCCTTTTTTACCTGTACCACGGCCGGTGCCGCCTTTTCCCTTTGCATTGCTCATGTTATCACTCCAATAATCCTGTATATGCTTAAAAATGACCGTCCTCGGTAACTTATTATGCAACCCAGCCCATCTAATTCACTTCCAGCATTTCTTATTATACCAAAAATCCACGTCTTTACGTCCATTTCCAGAAATCATTGTATTGTTATTCTGTTATGAAAGCGGTATAGTGGACATAATTGAAAGAGGAAGCTGCGTCTTCTTCGGGATTGTTACTGGTAAGCAGGCGATACCCAAACCAAGGCTGTCTATTAAGCCTTAGTTTGGGTTTTTTGTTATTATTACGACCAATTGAGGTGAAACACATATATGATCATCCGTCAGATTTTTAACAACAATGTCATCCGGGCTGAGAACCAGGTTGGTCACGAATTTGTTGTCATTGGCAACGGTCTTGGCTTCAAAAAGAAAAACGGACAGCCTGTGGATGAGGATAAAATCGAAAAAACCTTTGTGCTGAAATCGGATAAAATACCGCAAAAACTAATCGATCTGATTGGGGAAACATCGGTTGAATATTTGAAGTTAGCGGACGAAATTGTGGGCCATGCCAAACAGGAAATGGGCGATATTTTTAGTGATAATATCTATATATCATTGATCGATCATATTCAGTTTGCCATTACCCGGTACCGTAAATCCGTTGGGCTAAAGAATTCCCTTTTGTGGCAGATCAAGAAGTTTTACAAGAAGGAGTTTGGGATTGGCATGAACGCTGTGGAGCTGATCCAGGAACAATTCGGCATCCAAATGGATGAACATGAGGCCAGCTTTATTGCCATGCATTTTGTAAACGCTCGTCAAGATGCTCAAGGCATGAAACAAACCGTTGAAATTACGGAAGTTATTGATGATATCTTCAACATTGTGACCAACCATTACCACATCGCCCTAGATGAAAATTCATTTAATTATTCCCGGTTTATTACCCATCTTCAATATTTTGTGCAGCGAATGTTGAGTAATGAACAGGAGCAATTTGCTTCAGGAGATAACTTTCTGTATGAGCAAGTGAAGGACAAATATAGCACTGCTTTTGAGTGCACACAACGGATCAATCAGTACCTTGAAGGCAAGTTTGAAAGTGCGATGTCCATTGATGAAAAGGTGTATTTGACGATCCATATTCAACGGGTCACTTCCCGTAACGAGTTAGTGGACACAGAATAAATAAAGCTTGCAAACGATTTCGGCGTCATATATAGTAGGTCTCACAACTTAACGACAAGGATTGTTACTGCTCAAGCAGGCGATACCTAAATGATTGGCAACAGGTCATCTTTCCGATGATCATAGCCATTCGTTTAGGTATTTTTTTGTTTTCAGGCAATCTTAACAACAAAGGAGAATGAACATGGATCATAAAAAAATGGGGGATGACATCGTTCGTCTCGTCGGCGGAGAAGCCAATATCAATGGTCTTGTCCACTGTGCGACCCGGCTGAGATTCGACCTGAAAGATTCGAAAAAAGCCGAACGTGAAACGTTGGAAAAGCATGAGGGTATTATTACCGTTGTCGAAAGCGGCGGCCAGTTCCAAGTGGTCATCGGTAGTAACGTGGCTCATGTATATGCGGAGATTATGAAAAACCGGGATTTCGGAGGAGACTCCTCCTCAACGACTGAGTCCACAGGGGAAAAAACCTCGCTATTATCCAAAGTTTTTGAAATTATATCCGGAAGTTTCTCGCCGTTAATCCCGGCCATGGCAGGATCAGGTATGCTAAAAGCTTTGCTGACTGTCCTGACCATGCTTGGATGGATGTCTGATACAAGTGACACATACCTGATTTTATCCGCTGCCGGCAACGCTGTATTTTATTTTTTGCCCATCTTCCTTGGGATTACACTGGGTATGAAGCTGAAAGCAAATCCTTATGTAGCTGGCGTAATTGGTGCCGCTCTGATGGAACCGAGCTTCACCGGGCTGATGGATAAGGGCTCAGATGTATCGTTCCTGGGTATACCAGTCGTGATGATGAATTATTCAGCCAGCGTATTCCCAATCTTCATATCGATTAGTATCTACGCTGTTCTGGATAAGTTACTCAAGAAAATCATTTTGAAAGACCTGCAATTGTTCCTTGTACCAATGATTGCTTTGATGATTATGGTTCCTCTGTCCGCAATGGCCTTTGGACCATTTGGCACCACGGTAGGTGACTGGATCTCCTCCGGCGTAACTTGGCTCATTGGTGTCAGCGGTATATTATCAGGGGTTGTACTCGGTGGATTCATGACCTTCATGGTTGTCTTTGGACTCCACTGGGGCTTCACTCCAATCACGATACAGAATATCGGGGTTGGCGGCGATCCGATTGAAGCCATGGCTGCTGCAGCTGTATTTGCACAAATCGGTGTAGCTTTCGGTATTTTCCTGAAAGCCAAAAAGAACAAAACCCTGCGCACTCTTGCTGGTTCGACCAGCCTTACAGGTTTACTTGCAGGAGTAACTGAACCAATCGTATACGGTTTGATCCTGCGTTATAAACGTGTGATTCCTATCGTGGTTATCGCTGGTGCGATCGGCGGTGCCATTAATGGTCACTTTGGTGTTAAAATGACTGCTTATGTGTTCCACAATATATTTGCCATTCCTGTCTATACACCAACGGTTGTCTACGTGATTGCGATTGCCTGCTCCTTTGCGGTAGCAGCGGTATTAACCGTGATGTTTGGTTACGAAAGCAAAACCAAAGATACAGTTTCCGAGACAAACAAATCTGTCTCCAGCACATCGGCTGAAAGTACGCCGGTAGAGCTTCCTGTCGTACCTGAGACCAAAACAACGGAGATCAAGAAAGAACAAATTTATAGCCCACTTACAGGTAAAGCCGTAGCACTGAGTACCATTAACGACCCAGCCTTTTCAACTGGTGCTATGGGCAAAGGTTTGGCGATTGTTCCTGAGATTGGTGAAGTTGTCGCTCCGGTAGACGGTGTTGTCACCTCCCTCTTCCCGACTGGACATGCCATTGGATTAACAACCAACGCAGGAACGGAAATCCTGATTCATATCGGCATCAATACAGTAGCCCTAAAGGGAAAACACTTCTCTCCAGTTGTTCAGGAAGGTGATATCGTCAGACAGGGCGATCTGTTGATCCAGTTTGACATCGATAAGATCAAGGAAGCCGGATACGAAACCGTAACCCCTGTCATTGTGACCCTAACGCTGCAAGAAGTAGATGTGTTCGAAACAACTCAGGAACAGGTACAGAAAAATGATGTCCTGCTGACTCTCGTTGTCTGACCCAACTTATCTTATACGAATTCAACTTAGGAGGAACTAACTATGAAACATACTCAACTGAAACCATTTCCTAAAGATTTTTTCTGGGGAGGTTCAACCTCTGCCTATCAGATTGAGGGAGCCTGGAATGAAGATGGTAAAGGCCCTTCTGTCATCGACATGGGGAATCATGTGGAAGGCGTAACCGACTTCAAGGTAACCAGTGATCATTATCATATGTACAAAGAAGATGTGGCGTTGCTCGCCGAAATGGGCTTCAAAGCCTACCGTTTCTCCATCGCATGGACACGCATCTATCCGCAAGGAGCGGGTGAGGTGAATCCGAAGGGACTCGCCTTTTACGATTCTCTCATTAATGAGTTAATTAAATACGGTATTGAACCCATTGTGACGATGTATCACTTCGATCTTCCTTATGCGCTTGAAGAAAAAGGCGGCTGGTCCAACCGAGCAACGATTGATGCTTTTGAACAATATGCCAAGACCCTATATGAGAACTACGGAGATCGGGTTAAATATTGGCTGACCATCAACGAACAAAATATGCTAATCCTGCATCCTGGCTCTCTGGGTACACTGGATACAACACTTGTTGATCCGCAAAAAACACTGTATCAGCAAAATCACCACATGCTGGTTGCTCAAGCTAAAGCTATGGTACTGTGTCATGAAATGCTACCTGAAGCCAAGATTGGCCCAGCTCCCAATATCGGTGTAATTTACCCGGCGAGCTCCAAACCAGAAGACACACTCGCGGCTGATAACTATGCTGCCATTCGTAACTGGCTCTATCTCGATATGGCGGTATATGGACGTTATAATCATATTGCCTGGAGTTATCTCGAAGAGAAAGGATATACGCCCATCATTGAAGACGGAGATATGGACATCCTTGCTCAAGGAAACCCTGACTTTATTGCGTTTAATTACTACACTTCCCAGACGGTTGGTGAAAGTCTGAACGATGGTAATGACTTCTCCCATACAGGAGATCAGCACGAAATCGTAGGTGAACCTGGCGCATATAGAGGATCTGTGAATCCGAATCTGCAAAAAACGGAGTTTGGTTGGGAAATTGATCCGGTCGGCTTCCGCTCTACCCTTCGTCAGATCTACTCCCGTTATCATCTGCCATTGATTGTTACGGAAAACGGTCTGGGTGCCTTTGATAAACTGGAGGAAGGTGACGTGGTTAACGATCCGTATCGCATTGAATTCTTCAATAAACATATCGAACAGATTCAACTGGCGATTACGGACGGCGTGGATGTGTTTGGCTTCTGCCCTTGGTCTGCGATCGATCTGGTGAGTACACATCAAGGGTCAAGCAAACGTTATGGATTCATCTATGTGGATCGTGAGGAATTCGATATCAAGGAACTGAGACGTATCCGCAAACAGAGTTTCCACTGGTATCAAAAACTGATTGAAACGAATGGGCAAATCCGTTAATTCCATAATCCTTTAATATCATAATAAAAAACAGTCGACTACACGTTAGGTGTGATCGACTGTTTTTTTGTGTTAATGCACGTCTTTTCCAATTATAAAATTACATTTCAGCCTTCGGTTGCTTTACCGCTTTGGCCCCTCTGAGTACCCGTAGAGATAACAGGAAACAGATCGCCAGAACGGCTGCTGCCGAAACATAAGGATAGTTAATATTCACATCGAACAGTGCTCCAGCTACGATCGGACCTGCGATATTCCCCAAACTGGTATACGCCGAGTTCAGTCCGGCCACAAAGCCTTGTTGTTCTTGTGCCAGTTTGGACATCTGTGTACTGATCGCCGGACGTAAAATATCCATACCCAGAAAGACGATAAACGTTACGACGAGAATCATCCAGTACGTACTTACAAACAAGGTCAACAGTACAAATACGGCTACAAATAACAGACAGACTGAAATGACCATCTTTTCACCAAATCGATTGAGCAACCAACCGATCAGGGATACTTGCACAACCGCACCCGCGATGGAACCAAATGTAATGATAAATGCGATGTCTTTAGTCGTGAAGCCAAACTTGTGATCCACAAATAGTGAAAATACCGTCTCATAGTTCGCCAGACCAAATGCCATAACAAACACAATGATCAAGCTGAAAAAGTATGGCTCACGGTACGAATTCAACAATTGGGCTACCATACCCGGAGCTTTGACTTTCACTGCGCCAGCGACAGGTTTACTTTGCTCTCCTGTGCTTCGTGCCGATTCAGGCAAGATAATCATTGTAATGATCGCTGCCAATAAACCGGCAACCCCTGCGGCGTAGAACGGAATTCGAATGCCAAAGTCCGCAATGTATCCACCAATTCCCGGACCGATGATAAATCCAGTTGTAATGGCTGCATTAATCAAGCCCATACCTTTACCGCGTTCTTCCTCTGTTGTAATATCTGCGGTATAAGCCATAACCGCCGGGAAGATCATCGCCGCACCAATACCGCCTAACATGCGGGCTGCGAAGAGCAAGACTGGTGCATTGACCGCACCAAACATAAACTCCGATACAGCAAAGATCAGCATGCCGCCGACTATAATTTTCTTACGTCCCCATGTATCCGACCAACGACCCGCAAGCGGGGAGAACAGAAACTGGGTGAAGGAAAATGCCGCTACCAGCAATCCAACCGTGAATCCGGTGATATGCAGTAGATCCATATACGCAGGCATGATCGGTACAACCAGACCAATACCCGTAAAAACGAGAAAAATATTAAACATTAACAGCAGCAGTGCGCCCCTGTTCCGTGTTAATAATGCCATGATTCCATCCTCCGTAGTTGTCAAAATGTTGCTAAGTTTTATCTTTTGCAATCCCGTGCAAGAATACACTAGCGGCCTGGCGGTATAACGCAAGAGCCTGATCAGGCTCCATCCCCCGTGACATCTGACTAAGGCCAATAATGGTACTTTCCAATATGAGCGCGAGATTATCTACATTGTCTGCTTTGAACTCACCGCTCTCAATGCCTTGCTCTATCATTTGTTTATTAAATTGAATATGCCGCTCAAACATTAAGGAGATCCGCTCCTCAATATCATTTTCTTTCTTTTCCCCTGTGAAGAACTCATCAGCTGCCTTCGTCAGCGGGTGATTCATATCATCCATGACGAGTTGTTCCGCCAAACCATAAATTTTCTCCGTGGAGGTGCGATAGAGATGTTCTTTGGCCGCCCAGCTCTCTTCCCACTCCCGGTCCCACTCATCGATTAGATAAAGGAACAGACCTTCCTTACTTTTAAAATGGTAATATATATTGCCTTTGCTGCTGCCCGTCGCAGCTACAATATCCTCAATGGACGTTGCTTTATAACCTTTTTGTACAAAAAGGGCTTTGGAAGCATCCGCAAGTTTCTTCTTGGTCTGCTCAGTCTGTAGTTGTTTTTTATTCATATTCATTCCATTTCACTCCGTCCCATCCATACTGAACATTCGTTCTGTATTTTAACAGATGCACCCAATATAAGCAATGAAAAAGGAGAATTGGCACGCATGCCTACTCTCCCTCAACAATCATTTCACTTTTTTACCTTTACCATGCAATATTTTCAGTTGACCATTCTCATAACCCAACTGATACTCGACCCGATATTGCGATAGTATATATTCCCCATCTTTGCGTTCATTTGCTGTAATCATTGCCTTCACTTCCATCTCGTCATCGCCTTTATTAACTGAGGATACCTCACTGATGGTCACCTCACTTGTATTCAGATATCCTTCTCTGAACTTGGCATATGTTGTAGCACTCTGCCACTCGCTTCCGAGCAGTGCATAAGCGGTGACATAATCACTCAGATTAAGACTTGCATAAAAGTCCGTTACAATTCCTTCTGCTTGCAATGTCTTAGTGGCTGAACCCAAGTGAGTATCTCCAGCCGTCCGCACCGACGTTGTGCCAGAAGGATTTTTGGACCATGCCTGAACCTGCTTGAGCACACTAGTCATAGGAATACTGAATCCTATTCCCCCCTCCTGTTCCACGACCGCCGAATTAATGCCGATCACTTCACCAGTCTCCGCACTAATGAGTGGTCCACCACTGTTGCCATGGGTTATTGGTGCCGAGATCTGATAGAGGTTACTATAGATGTAAGGCGCTATTTCAAAGCTACGCCCCAACCCACTGATGATTCCGGTTGTTACGGTGTTCTCTAGCCCAAGTGGACTACCCAATGCCAGAATCTCGTCTCCGGTCTCAGCTTTGGATTTGGCGATGATTAACGGCTTAACTTTTTTCAAATCAGGAACCCTGACCACAGCTACGTCTGTTTCATCCCCAATACCAATAACCGTCCCCTTATATTCCTCATGGTTCAAGGTCCGAATAGTTACTTCATTCGCCCCCTCCACCACATGTGCATTGGTCACGACATCTCCCTGATCATTGTAGAGAAAACCGGAGCCCAGTCCGCTGTTACTCTCGATCGTTACGACTTTCTTCTGACTTTCTTCTATAATCTGTTTGCGTGTCTTCTTCACAGGTTGCTTGGAGGCTGTCGTCGCTACCGCATTTTCCGTTTCCTTCGCGGCAACAACTGCCAGTCTGGGCCCGTCCTGCAACTGATCTGCTGAATGCTGGTGTATCCAGAACACGCCTCCTGCTCCAGCACCAATGATAATAGCACTGGATATGATCATACTCCATGTTCGTTTGGTCATTCCAACCTGTCCTCCTATTCGAGATACCACGTTGCATTCACAACAGAGATTTCCGCTTCCTCGTACACACCATAATAATAGGTTTCAAAAAAACCTTCTTCCCCCACATCCAGCCAGCTTGGATACACATCTGCATAAGTTTGGCCCAGATATATACCGTCTATATTATAAATATCAATCAACACTGTAATGGAAGAGATCGGACGAGTTGCATTATTGATCAATGAACCGCTAATATAAAGATCCCCGTACATATCAAGCGTCGCATCAACGTTCACGACACTTACTGCCGCCGTTCGATTCATCAGATCTTCTTCTGCAGCCTGTTGCTCCGCCAGTTGAATCCGATCCGCTTCCGCTTTTTCAAATGCCTTTTTTTCACTGAGCACCCGTTCACGATACGAAGTCAGTTTTTCATTTTCCGGCGCATAGGACAATCCCTGGTCGACCGTTTGTAACGCAATTGTGAAATTCTTTTGCTTTACTTGCTGTTCCGCCTCTTTATAACTTATGCTTGCGAGCTTGTCGACAATTTGCTTCTTTACTGTCTCAGCTTCCTTGCCTTTCAAGTCTGATACGGTGTCCAACTTCTCGGCTAGTGCCTCAATTGTTGTCAAACTGTCGATTTCCTTTTTCACCTTCAATACGGCCAGTGTTACCTTTCTGTTGTTGAATGCGGCACGCACTTTGGCAAAAACAGGTTCTTCCCGCTCCATCAACGCTTTGGCTACAGCCTGAATGGTCTTGTCTCCTGCGGACAGCTTTCCTGTCTTCAGACTTGTGGACGCCTCATCCAACTGATTCATCAAGTTGAACGCCTTCACCGTAATTTGCCGATCCTGTATAAGTGCATCATAGTTCGGTCGTTTCGTTAGAGCGCTGTCCAGCAGTTGGAGAGCCTCTTTATATTTTCCCTCTAGTGCAGCCTGTTCAGCCTGTTGGTGCAGTGATTTTACCTCTGCATTTATACCTGTTTCCTGCTTGTAATAATACGTTAGCAAACCTCCTACAACTACTGCCAGAAGTATGGGAATAATCCAGCTAAATGCAAGGCCTTGACCCGTATTTCCCTGTTTGGAAGCTGGTTGCTGCTGACGGGACAACGAATCAATTGCTTTTTGCGTTCCTTTATCCAAGTCAATGGCTGTTTCTGCCCAGATCTGTTCCTCTGTAGAGCTTGTTTCTTTCAATTTGGTTCTACACTTTCTGCACGTGTTATCCGCCGGACTGTTTTTGGTCCCACATACATGACAATACACCCTGATCCCTCCACTTAAGAACATATGTATACTTCGCTTTCCCGGGGTTCGCCTATCGCATCAATTGCTAAAAAACACCAACATGAATCGATAATTATCATATAGCAAAAAGGAATATTACACCATATGTTCTGTAGATATCATGTTTAAACGAGTCATACTGGATGCAAAAAAACCTTCCTATTAATCTAGGAAGGCTCTAGTTATTTTCATTTTATTACTCCGAAGGAAAAGCGCTGAGATCCATATAGGAAACTTCCCACAGATGATCATCCAGATCCTGAAAACTCCATCCATACATGAATCCGTGATCTTGTGGTTCGTTGGATGGCTTCGCTCCTGCATCGAGGGCAGCTTGTACAATCGCATCCACCTGCTCACGGCTATCTACAGACAGGGCAACGATGACTTCGGTTGTATCGGCGGCATTGGAGATTTTTTTCGAAATGAAGGATTGGAAACGTTCCTCCACAAGAAGCATGGCATAAATATTATCCCCGATAATCATACAAGTAGCAGACTCGTCCGTAAAATTGGCGTCAAACTCAAATCCCACCTTGGTAAAAAACTCAACGGATTTCTTCAAATCTTGAACAGGTAAATTGACAAAAATCTGCTTAGCACGAATAGCCACCCTGGATCACCTCGAACTCATAGAATAGATTCCACCTCAAAATAACACCTCGCGTATACGCTGTCAATTGAATATAATTAATGATATTCCAACTTGTGAGGTGACATGGATGTTGCTCCGAATGGTTCGAAGTAATTAGTCGTCGGGCTGGGTCAAAACGCGTACCAGCTATCAAGGGATACGTCTGTCCAATTTGATCCTATTCGCCCATGCACCCATCATTCCTGATTTCGGAAAGGTAGACACTGACTTCGAGCGATTCCAGCAGTTGGTGAAAGAACATCACGACGAAAAGGGCATTCGTACCAACTCGGCACGCTATATGATTACTGCAAGGAAATAATGGCGAACCTTATCCTAAACCTATTGGAGGAAACACAATGTCAAATCAAGTTGAAATCTCTTATCGTTTCAATGCTCCACGTGAACTTGTGTTTAAGGCATTTACCGAATCAGAACATCTGCAGAACTGGTGGGGCCCAAAAGGTTGGACATTTACTGTTGCTAAATCAGATTTTCGTTCTGGCGGTGTCTTTCATTACAACCAGAAACCTGATGATGGCGACACCATGTGGGTTAAATTTGTGTACAGTGAGATTATTTCATCAGAGAAAATCGTGTACACCAGTTTCTTTTCTGATGAGAAAGGTGACACAGTCCGTGCGCCCTTTGACGAAAGCTGGCCTATGAAAACCCTGAATACTGTGCTGTTCAGCGAGTACGAAGGTGTAACAACCATTAAAATGATTGTTGCACCTGTATCTCCAACTGAGGAAGAAAATCAAACTTTTGAGGCTTCAAAAGAGATGGTACACACCGGATTTACTGGAACATTCCATCAATTAACCGAATACCTATCAAAGATATAAACCGTTTGATATAGCCTCAGACAAAAAAACACCGTCACCGGTGTTTTTTTGTTATTTACAACTTCACTTTGTTTCTTCGCACACTTTATTCGTCTGCAAAGTTTACTTTATCCGCAATCTCCAACTTTTCCAAAAAAGGCTTCAATTTATCCACGACATAGTGGCTTCCACCTCGGCCGTTCACCTCTTCAATTACAGCGGATAACAGGAAGGTCGGAGAGTCGGTATCAAACACTACGAAAAATCCATTTTCCTGCCCCTTCTCTCCCTTCTTTGCTTTCAGTTCCGCTGTTCCCGTCTTGCCCGCGAGTCCTCCAGGTATTGAATTCAAGGTATGGGCGGTGCCTCCCTGCCGGGAAACAACTTCTCCCAAAGCATCCTTAACCGTATTTGCGGCTTCCGGAGTAATGATTACCTCAGGGTCAGTGCTTTCTTTTCCCTCGATCAGAACAGGTTTCACTAGTTTCCCTTCATTAATAAAAGGTGTAAATGACGACGCCAGATGAATCGGGGACATCAACATCTCCCCTTGCCCGTAGGACGTATCAGCGAGTAACACCTCAGACGACAGATCCAGATGTGCTTCATTGGCATATTGGCTTGGCTTCAAATACAGTTCATCCAGTCCAAAGTTATCGCCAAAACCAAACTTCTGGATCCCATCAATAAACTTGGCGCTGCCCATCTCAATCGCTTCCATGGCAAAGTAAATATTGTCCGAGTATACTAGTGCATCGACCATATTAACTGGGGATAAACTCTTCACACGCTTGACATAATAACCGCCCCAGCTATCGTCTTTACGCCATTGCAAGCCAGAGATATCATGGGTTTTGTCCGCTGTGGTCACCTTCTCCATCAGTCCTGCTGCGGCTGTAATGGCTTTGAAGGTTGATCCTGGTGCGTATCGGGTAGTGACTCTGTTGATAAAAGGAAGCTTCTCATTCGCCGAATAAGCATCCCACTCTGCCTGAGTAAGTCCTGTAACCATCTTGTTTGGGTTATAGGAAGGCGCACTGACCAACGCTAACAGGTTGCCGTCCGTCGGATTCATCAGAACCATCGCACCGGCGTCTCCTCCGCTGGATAATGTCTGATACAATTTCTTTTGCTGCTTGGAGCTAATCGTCAGCTGAACATTCTGTCCATCTACAGCATCCTTGCGAATAAGCTCGGAGCGGGAGTTACCGGATTCATCCGTGATTTCAATCAGACCTCCACGCTCACCGCGCAGCTGCTTCTCCATGGACTGCTCCAAACCTGCTTTCCCGATCCAATCCTCGGCGCGATAATACCCTTCCGTATCCTTATCCAGATCTTCCTTGGTGGCTTTGCGCACGTAACCAATCAGGTGCGCAGCCGCCTCGCCGAGTGGATAATAGCGGATTTCCTTGCTTTGCATCGTAACCCCGCTTAAAGATTCTGGTACGTCAAACTCCTCCGTTGAACCAATCGGGACAAAATACTCCGGCTTCACCCATGTCTGCGCAAGCGCCTTATGAATGGCATCTTCCGAAACCTGATAATGGTTCGCAATTCGGGCAATCATCTGGTCCGGGTTATCACCAAGTTTCTCAGGTACAATTCCCCATTCATTCATCGTGCCCTTGGTAGCGAGCGGCAAACCATCACGATCCACAATGTCTCCACGATCCGGGAACAGTGTCCTCACTCGTACCTTACTGCCCTTAACCATGTCATTCAGGATCAGCGAAGGCTGCCAGTTAATTTGCCAGTTTTTCCCTCCGTCCTCAAGCTCTTGTCGGACCAGTTTCAATGTATGCGTCTCACTGACTTCACCCAAAAAAGTTGTCAGTTGCAGGTTGTAATCCACCTCATACGTATCCGGGTTTTGTTTCTCTGTATCGGTCTTACTGCCATCGGAAGCAGTTTCGGCAACATCCACAGGTTTAACCTCCGCCTTGACGGTGGATACTTCCATACCCGAATAGATCGCATTGTATTTCTCAACAAATTGTTCCTTGTTCATGCCCGACTCTTGCAGCGAAGCAGGTGTCATCAAGGTGTACAACTGGTCAAATTCTTTTTTTTGCAGATGCTCTATGTACTGATTCACGGTAGTCTGGGGTTTGGCCTCTGCTTCTTTGTTGTTCTGCATGTATAGATACATTCCGATTCCACCTGCAAACAAGATGGGCAGCAGTCCGTACATTAATTTACGTTTGGATTTCATGGTTACATCACCTCTAATATACACTATAGATTTCCAGAGCCATTTAAACAATGAAACAAATCTGACGAATTTATCATTAAAAATAGCCGAAAGCTCACATAATATGTTTAAATAAGGAGAGTGAGATTACATACTAAAGCTTTTTTGCTATGCAAAAGGCTGAAAAGGAGCCCGATGATGGAAATCAGCTATTTTTTACTCCCCAAAGCCGAAGTGGCCTATATCAAGTCTACCGCTTCCATGAAAGATGCTATTGAGCAATTGGAATCGCAACACTACACCGCCATTCCCGTGATTGACCAGGATGGAAAATATGTTGCTACCCTGTCCGAAGGCGATTTGTTATGGAAAATGCGAAATACACCCGGATTGACTTTTGATACGATGGATCAGGTTCAGGTCCATGAGATTAACAATCGGGTATATAATGAATGTGTATTCATTGAGGCTGAAATGGAGGATATGCTGACACTTGCAGCAGACCAAAATTTTGTGCCCGTGGTGGATGTCGATCGTGTCTTCCTCGGTATTATCCGTCGTAAGGATATTATTGAATACTATACGCGTAACATTTCGGATTAGATGAAGCCAAACATCCCGTAATAATCGAAAGGGTACTCCAGTGGTGATATTTTGGCCAAACCGGGGTACCCTTTTTGTACATGGTATGGTCGGAATCACTCTACTTGCGCTTAGCCCGCTCTTCAATGTAATAACTCAACACGTCCCTCGGGCTTCCCTGAAATGCACGCTCTCTGCCGAACTCATACGCCTGATGCAAATACGAATACGCCTCGTTATGCTGTTCAAGTCTCATGCAGATCATGCCGAGATCGATCAACGGACTCGTATTTCTATCCGAACTCCGCGTACTTAACGATATCTCAGCCCACGGCTTCGCCAGTTCATACTGCTTCAGATCGATATGTGCATTCGCATGGCAGGATGCGATCCAGCTTGCAATCTCCCATTCCATCTTCGGCTCGGGCAACATGTCCCATGCCTGATCATAATAGATAAGTGCTTGTTCATGCTGCTGCGTCTCATCCAGTACATTACCGGCTTCTACCGTTTCTACAATTTGTCGCTCCAGTTCGGCATGTTCCGGTGTTAGATCTTTCATTGCACCGTCTCCTCCTCCAGGACGAAATACCACTCCAGAAAAGCATTGAAATCAGCCCACTGCGGCTCACTCTCGCCATTAAGAAACCGTTCGATCGATTCGCCCAGTTCCACCAGCACCACTTCTCCAGTCTGACGGTTGTAGAAAAATCCACCCTCACCTTCAAAACTGTCCAGTGGAATATACGCCTCGGGAAGTCCCAGTGTAAGCTGTGCTACATTCATGTCTTCCATATATACGGTGTTCTCCATAAACCAGCAGATCTGATACAACTCCTGATGCCTGCTGTAAAAAGTCGGACCATCCTCTGCATGTAAATAAAATTGTGCGAACTCCGACTGAAAGTCGATCTCCAGCTTTTGCAATGCTTCTTCGTATGCTGCTGGAACATCTTCATGCCACCAGCCTTGCTCCTGGCAATGTTCAATCACTTTATTGGATAACATCGTAGGCCTCCTAATTCAATTTTGCTCATAATACATGTTCAAAAAGAGCGGTTTTCAGTACCAAGAAGATGGGATGACGGTAGAAATGGAGTAGCGGAGCGTAGGGAAACTACGTGAGCAACGGACAGTTCGGCTGAATGCCATATTCGATGCTGATGATGCCTCCAGGCATCCTTCGTAATCAAAAGCGGACTTTTTGAACAACTACAGGTATCCAGACTTGGGGAGGTGTGCCGTGACCTCTATACACTTCAAGTTCCGGAATCCCTGCATGCTTATATGTAGTGGAAGGAAACCACTCTGCCATAATATGGTGCCACAACCGTTGTATCGCCTCTGGCTTTAATTCATCCGCTTCAAATACAACCCAATGGGACGCGGGAAGTTCGATGGACACCAAACCTTCACAGATTCTCACCATCCACACAAGATAATGTTCGTTTGATTCCCACAAAGGTAAGGGACTGTTGTTCGATCACCTTATCATTCACATTCATTAGATGGACTCCTCTCCGAGAGCGAGATGGGGCACGGTTCTCCATGACCCATTCATGAAAGAATTGCTCCATACACGATATATACCTCCGAATGTCCTACAGATACTGTATCAAAAGAGTAAGTAGATTGGAAATAGTGCCAGTACTCCTGCAAATAAAAAAAGCCCGCAGTGATTGCGAACCTCATTTCCACAAAAAAAAGGAATTACTCATAGCTTCACTCAAGAAAACACTTCTCGGCCGTGGAATATACGATATGTGGCAAGTACAGTTGAAACCGTAATGAAAGCCATCACAACTATATATAAGGTTAAATAAGACATATTCAGTCCGAATAAGGAATAGTTTGTTGGTGTTTGATAAATCCCTGTTACCCGTATCATGGTACTTATCGAAAATTTTTCGACCCATTTTAATGACCCGGAATTCAAATTTAATACGTCAAAGCCAAGTATGGCAGACCTACTATCACAGTATTCGTAATTATAGCTATAAAGGATGTAGAACTGAGGACCGATACCAGTAAAACAATAGATGCAAAGACCAAGCTACCTGCTATATGAGTAAACAATTGAACTAAATAATATTGAAAAGCAGTAAAAGTATACGGTGAGAACTCATAATCAAAGCTGTAAACATACATGCCCACGCTCTGTATGGAAGTATCCGCCCCAGCCAGATTACCAAACCTTAACCAATATAAAACCAAGTTTACCCCAGTAAATAAAATGGCACACATTACAACGTACAATATGGAAGCAATGCATTTTGCTGATACAAGCTTGCTTTTGCCTCTTTTGCTGCTACGCAGTAATGATGCTGTACCTAGTACATATTCTTCGGTAAATACCGGAGCCAACCCTAGCAGAATCATAATCATCATAAAAACTACACCGAATTGATCAATGTATTCCAGTAGGTAACCCCAAGGTTTATTATAATAAATTTCGGATACATTCACTGTTCGCTCCATGATGTTGCCATGATCATCATATCGTGTACTGTTCTTAATCGTCTCTGGAGAAAAAAACACAATATCGTACAATGCACCATATTGGTATCTACCTTTGGTACTATCCCAAATGGAATCATATTGATTATGTGCGACTTTTACCTTCTCAGTTGTAATAGCACCTTCATAAGGTTTGTAAAAGGCGGAACCATCCATTATCCCAGGATGCCTCCAAAATGAGTATACGACTAGAAAAACAATTAAAATAGACAATGCTATGCCAATACTTTTACGCGTTAAAATTTTATAAAACTCGAATTGAGTTAAACGAATCAAGACTTCGTCTCCTCTCCAAAATAGTGCATATATACATCTTCAAGCCGAGGTGATTCTCGTACGGCTTGCGGGACAGGCTGTTCTTTGGCCAGTATTCTGGCTACGATTTCATCAGACTCATAAGACAAACCACTTACTTTGAAATGAGAGGTAAGATCAGCAAGTTGTTGCGGATTTAATTTCGCTTTCCATACGTTATTTTTCATCCGGTTCATAATCTCTTCCGGAGTATTATGGGCGATGAGTTGCCCTTCATTCAACAAAATCATCTCCTTACATGAAAACTCCAAATCAGAAATGATATGCGTAGATAACATTACAATACGATCTCTTCCCAGCTCGCCGATAATGTTACGAAATCGAATGCGCTCTTTGGGGTCCAATCCAGCTGTAGGTTCGTCAAGAATCAAAATTTGTGGATCATTCAACAAAGCTTGGGCAATTCCCAATCGCTGCTTCATTCCTTCGGAGAATGTGTGGATTTTATGTTGTGCTTGATTTTCAAGGCCCACCGTCACTAGCGTTTCCTGCACACGTGCTGAAGCTTGACTAATACCGATCCCTTTCAAAGAGCACATATACATGAGAAATTTATAAGCACTGAATCGGTTATAAAATCCAAATCGCTGGGGCATGTAGCCCAACAAACTTCGATAACGGTCTCCCATGTTTTGGATAGACTGCCCGTTCAACAAAATTTGTCCAGACGTGGGCTTGGAAATGTCTACAATCATGCGAAGCAATGTTGTCTTCCCTGCTCCATTCGGCCCAAGGAGACCGTAAACACCACCACTGGATAGTTCTAGTGAGACTTCTTTTACAGCCAACTTGTTCCTGTATTTCTTGGATACGTTATCCATGGTCAGTATCAAAGGAGTAACCTCTTTCTGTCTGTGATGTATATTTCCTTGCCATCTCATAGATCTGACTGATTAATAGTAAAACTCCGCATAGAGCCATCGCTATAAGTACTGTGGGCTGGATCGATTGAAGTAGAGTCTTCAATTCGGGATTACTTAGTACAAGCCAAACCAGCGCGAACCATACAATTAAAAAGATACTGACGGCTGTCCCACCTCTGACACGCATCGCAAGCCATAGACTTGTACCTGCTGCTATCATAAGCTGTGTATACGAGAGGCCGATAGCACTCCATGATATGGAAACATCTTTTTCGCTTGATATAAGTAAATTAAGCAAAACAACAAACGCCATATTCCCAATAAGTACTACGATTAGACGGGTAAGCATCAGTTGCTGTGCCGTAATTTTGCAGGTCAGTTCGATTTCCATTAACCCTTGATCTCGACCTTTAAAAACTTCTAGCAAACCAAGTACAAATGGAACAGGGACTATAAAGAGCACACTCATGTACGGGTCTGTCGTACTGTGGGTACCTAGCCAATAGCCGAACAACAAGAGCATTGAGCAGACTAACCAGTAAGATTTGTGGAAGACAGCAACCTCACCATAAACTAACTGGAACAATTCCTTAACTGAATTCCCAGATGATTTTTGTTTCAGATGAGCATTCATGTGATCTGGCATATATGTATCCAGTATTCTAATTGTCTTGTCAATCTCCATCTCGGATGGAAATTCGACCGGATACTCATCCAGATATGAAGCAATTTCGTTGTACTCTTCTATTTCCAACTCTGCTACAGGGTTCGATTCATCTCCGTTTCCTCTGCTTTTCATCACGTTCACCTCCCACAATAATCTCCTTTAATTTCGTTATCCCCAATCGAATGCGTGACTTTACGGTCGATTCGTTGGTTCCCGTAAGTTCAGCAACTTCCCTGATCTTCAATCCATTGTAATAGTTTAGAATGACGGCATCTCGCTGGTGATCAGGCAAACTTAATACAGCCCGCCTGACTTGCTCATTCTGAAATCGCTTATGAAAAATATTCCAAACATTCTGTTGTTCACTGGCAGGGAACGCATCCTCAGTTAATTCACTCTCTCTTTGTTGCTGCTTGAACTCCCGCCCACGATAATAATCTCTACAATGGTTCACTGCAATCTTCAGTAGCCAGTGACTGAATTGTCCTGTGTTCTGATACTTGTCCAAGGAATTCATCATTTTTACAAATACCTCTTGTGTTAGATCATAAGCAGTATGGTACTCTCCGGTTTTCCGGTAAACATAAGCAAATATCGACTTATAATGCCGTTTCACCAGTACTTCCATGGCAGCACGGCTACCTTCGCGAATCTCTTGAATAAGCTCTTCATCACTCAACGCTCCCTCACCCCCTCTACAAATAATTAACGAAATTTGGATAGTAAAAGATCAAAAGCATAGAAGTTTATTTTTCTGAATATAACAAAATCTCAAAAAATTAATACATTGACTCTGGTGCAACTTTATTCTTACTTGTTCGTCTAACTACTGACCAACAACTAAGGAGATGACTATGCGAATAACTTGCAGCCCTGGTTTCCCAGGAAGCATGATTGGATCGATTGATCTACAGCCATCGAAGTATTACAGCACACCATCCATGAACAGCAAGATCACAGATCATGTTGACCCCGAACTCATTACCATTCCCTATGTAGAAGATCCGGAATTCGGATCACACTTTGACAACATGAAGGTTATGAACGGAACTTATAAAGATGAAATGCATGTGAGCTATGATGTCGAATTTACGATTGATGTAGATAAAAAAGGTTATATTACGCAATTTGAGCATACGTTCCAGCTGGAACGTTATCTGGATCTGGTTCGCACAAAGTCCTATAAAGTGATCAAGACAAACTGGCGCGGACAAACATTTCACGTGATGACGTACAGTTACCTGGAGGAAGTCATTCATCCGAAAAATGTTCTTTTTAAATGTAACAATGCCGAGGATGTCTTCGTCGTGGCTGAACTTATGCCCCATCGTGTTGGTGGCATTGTGGTACAGCCCAATAATCTTTATCTGCATTTCCGTGCATTAATCTCGGCACGAGATGATCTGTACCCATTAGATTATATGTGTGAGCCTGATTTCGACCTGAGTCTCGACTAAAGAGTAGATACATATGTAGAAAGAGCATAAGCTGTCCCGTATCAGTGGGGCTCGCCTGTGCTCTTTTTTTTCCACAAATGAACCACCAGTTCTACTCATTCAGACACCCTCCTTCGCACGCTCGGCCTTATGCTCTCATGCCTGGCTCTAAGCAAAACCAGCTGTAATGTCGATGAATATACCATAATGCTGAACATGCATATGTTCTTCGTACGTTCAGATATGAGAGGGGTTGGAAACATGGTTTACCGGAAAAATAAAATGCTTTCACTGTTCACCCTGCCCTTGGCAGGGCTGCTGTTTCTGTTATGGGGTGCTCAAGCGGCACATGCGGAACAGGTCGAGAGTTTGTTACCTGAGCGAAGTCAGCAGGAGATTGTCCAAAAGTGGAATCAGTGGATGAATAGCAATGATACATCTCCCCTGTATACAAAGACACCTTCGACAAGTGCTCCCTACTCTGCTGGTGTGGTAAGTGACGCCTATCTGGAACAAGGGCTGAATGCAGCCAACTTTTATCGTTTTATCACGGGGCTACAGGGCGATCTTGTCCTTGATCCGGCATTGAATCGTCAAGCCCAGCATGGGGCTGTTGTGGTCTCCACGGGTGGATACCTGTCCCATTATCCAGAGCAGCCAGGAGATATGCCAAAGGATTTCTTTGACACCGGTTCAAAGTCTGCCAGCAGCTCCAATCTGTACGTTACCAGCAGTGCAAAGAATAACGTCCTGACAAAAAGCATTCAGGCCTATATGAATGATTCGGATGCCTCCAATATTGATCGATTGGGTCACAGGCGCTGGATTTTGAGTCCACAACTGCAACGAATCGGATTTGGACTCGCCACTCGTAGTGAAGCAAGCAAGACATATGATCAGTACTATAGTGCCATGCAGGTATTTGATAAAAGCAGAACTGGGGGAACTTCGTTCAACTACAGCCTGTTCCCGAATCAGGGAGCTTTTCCAATCGAAGCTTTTGGCAGTACACAGGCCTGGTCTGTTCAACTGAATACAGATGTATTTGCGAAACCATCACTATCTGAGGTACAGATCGAGATGACTCGGACTTCCGATCAACGTACATGGACCTTTAATGCAAAGAATCAGAACAGTGGCTTTCCAACCGGTTATTACAACGTGGACCCTGCGGATAAACAATGGTTTAATCAAGCCTATTTCAATGTAGAGACAGGTGGATATGGATATGGTTACGCCATCATATTCCGTCCCGACGATGTGCAATTGTTAAAGAACGGCGATACGTTCAACATTCGAATTACAGGTCTGCAAAAGAAAAACGGTACAGCAGCGGAAATCTCATACTCCACACGTTTCTTCCATGTGGACGGTGTTCAAGATACAACGCTTACCCGCATAACGCCAGGACAACCAAACCTGAAAGTCCGAGCAGGAGAACAGATTGATCTGCCTTCAATCACTGCCGTGAATGATAACGGAACATCCTATGTTCCACAGTCTAAAGTTTCCTTCACCACGACGTCAGATCGCATTGTCATCAAGGATGGAAAAATCATTGGACTTCAGGCTGGTAAAGCCGAAATTCGGATTCGTTTTGAAGGGAAAGAGGCGGTTGTCTCTGTTACGGTAACGGGAATTCCCCAATTAACTGATGTCCGTACACATTGGGCGAAAGATGCCATTCAATGGGCCGTTCAACAGGAGATGGTCAGTGGATACGAGGATGGAACGTTTAAACCCAACAATCAGGTGAGTGAAGCCGAATTCCTCTCTATGTTGTTCAAGCTGTATGCGAATTCCCATGTCATTCAGAGCATAGATGCTGCAGAGGGACAAGCTATTAAAGGAAACATCTGGAGTGATCGTTACTACACCTATGCTTCCGCGTTGAATCTGAAACTGGATGCCAGCAAACAGAATCCGAAGTTGCGCAATCATGCCTTGAACCGAACAGAAGTAGCCATAATCGTGGCGGGGCTTGGCGGTAAAAATTATACCCAGGATGACGATGCCATCCGGTATCTGCTGAACATGGGATACTCTTCAGGCAAAACCGCAGCTACGGTGCAAGGTTATGCGGGACAAGAATCCTTGACCCGGGCAGAGGCCGTTGTTTTTCTCCAGAACCTGAAGGAAAAAGGCTTCGAACTATGGAGCAGGCCGACGAATGCCACTGAAGCTACCGAGAATGAAAAGAACGGCGGACTACCGGATCAGACCATGAAAGCAGTATACTCCGCCGATCACACACTGATCCTTCAAGGTACGTTCCCGGCGTATGCCAACCAGACGATGCCGATCAAAATCCATGGTCCTTCGCCTGCTGTAGAGCACATCCAGACGCAACAGGTTACAACAGATGCCTATGGCAATTTCAAATTAACGGTAAGTAACCTTGATGCGAAGGAACTTAACCTCTATGTGGACGTGCGCGAAGATTATTCCTACTGGATCAGTGTAGAAGCGGGGCGTACTGCGATAAGTGATTATACCGAGTAACATGTAAAAAACCAGCTTAGGAATTCTACATTGAATTCCAAGCTGGTTTGTTTGTTATGAGGACTGATTCTGGTATGAGTCATGACATACGTTCAATATTAAGTGTTCAAAGTATTGGTGGATATAACTTTTTATGTGTAGACTTTAAATTGGATGATTGAATTGCTCTGCCTTTTCTGTCATCTTCCTCTCCAACCTCGCTCTTAGTCCGCTCATCCACTCTGGCTCATGTGACCACTGCTCTGCAACAGATCGAAGCATACGCACATAGCCGTACAAGTTGGCAAAACGGCGACAAGCGGGGAACATACTCTCCAGATCATAACGTTCTCCTGTCTTCGACCAATACCCGTTCAGGAACAATTGTTTCTTCACTTCCCATTGCTCAGGCTCGATTTCCTCACGTAAACTATCCAGACTCTGTTCCACGTCCATCGCGTACCAGTGATACATCGAGTCATCAAAATCAATGGCATAACAAGACTTGCTTCCTTCGTCATAGAAGACATTGTCCGGTTCAAAATCGTAGTGGATGAGTCCGAAATTTTGCTGGGTCATCGGTAAAATCGCAAAATATGTTCGGAGGAACTCCACCTCGTTCAGAGCAGCCCTTTCACCAGGAAAAACCTTCAGGATCTCCTGCATCCAATCCAAAACATCCGTATAGGTCCAGCGTTTCTCCTTTTGCTCAGGCATGAATGTACGTGATAAATGATGCAGCTCACCCAACGCCTGACCATAGCTGTACAGGATGGTGTCATTCAAATCAATACTTCCTAACTGCGATCCGGGTACTCGTTTGAATACGGAAGCATAGTACGTTCCCCATGGGGTGTGAGCCTCTACAAGTTCTGTCCCTGAATGAGAAGGTACAGCCTCCATGGCTCCATACTGATTCGTTCGAAGATAACGGAGGAACTCCAATTCCGCGCTAAGGTTGATTAGATTTTTCTCCTCTACCGGAGCAAATCGAAGTAATCTCACTTCCCCCTGATCTCTGAACGGATACACGGCATTGGAGGATATACGATAATACTGAAACATATCCAGCGACTCAGGATCATAGTTCCAATTCTTTAAAATCATCTCGGCAAGATCATTATTTTGAAATAAATATTTTAAATTTAACATGGGCATTTCTCCTTTTTGGTCGTTTCATGTGCATTGCTTGTAGGCAACGAATGCCTATTTTTGCGCGCAAAAAGCCGCAGGCTATGCCTGCGGCTTTTAAAAATTCTGAGTGTATGAGAAATTTGCACAAGCAAATAAACCTCGCATACGCCAGAAAAATTGAGCAGTTATATCCCTATATATCGGCAAATCTCAGATCGGACTGGGGAACTGGATGTGTCCCACACTGTATCTGAATGGTCTGCCGGAATTATTCAGTTCATGCTTACCTTCATTGTAGTAATAGAACATACCATCTTAGACCGTCGTTTCATGACGCTCACTCCCTTCAAAAAACCAGTTGTTACCATAATAGCCGATAAGCCAAATGTAAGCAATTACAAAATGACGATAATCCCATCATTTTTTACTGGACAACCCTCACCCGTTCCACCGTCTCGGTGTTGTCCTTATACCACACCATCACGATGTTTTCTTTTTGAAGATCAGACACTTGAATGGACGAATTCGCACGTGGGCTGGAATTGCCAGAACTCGGCGTTCCCATGCCTTCAGTGATAGTAACATCATCAGTTATATTCAATCTCATCTCCATTCCGGTATCCTTCCACTCCATGCTTGGAGATGAGGTATCCTGCACCTCAAGTAACGCCAGCGTAACTGTGTTTCCATTCACGGAGATGACTCTTCCATTAATGTCGGCATTCATCATCCCCTGCGTCATGCCCGGACTGCCTGTTCGATCATTCATGCCCGCGGTGCCTCTTCCACCTCTCGGTGTTCCACCATTCGGCATACCGCCACCGTTCATGCCTTGCACAGAACTGGTCTTAGTAATATTCTGGGCAGTTATCACATCACAGCCCGTAAGCATAACCGAACATCCCAGCAGTAGGAGTAGCGTAACCGATGTAAAATATTTATTTTTTCGCATATGATCACCTTTTTCTCAGGGAATATCTCTCCAAGGTACCTTTACGATGGAATATGAAGTCATACGTATCTTTGAAACCCATATAGGACAGCACAACCAACAACGGATATACAGGGTAGATGTATCTGGACTTAATCTCCCACAGAATATAAAATCCGATGAATCCGAGAATGACCAGGACTAAGGAGGCCTCATCATACCGTTTACGACGAATTCCACCGACCAACCGGATGAAAATAAAACAGTACATCAAGAAATTCATCACATATACAATCCAGAGCAAACCTGTCCGATAAACCGAATCCCCTTGCAACAGTTCTGTTATCGCATTGGTGTAACTGTAGGAGCCCGCGATTCCGCTTCCCCTTCCTCTTCCGGCACCCATGGAACTTTCATTGCCAATTCCGTATCGGTCCATCTGGTACGTCCCTTCGGTCCAGGTCCATACGATCTTTTTGTAATACATCTGCACCAAGTCACTTACACTTGCTTCGGACAGTTTATTGCCAATCTCTTGTTTGAATAATGTTGTGCTCTTAGCCTTACTGTAGTTGGCCTGTCTCTGATAGATCTGATAACTCTCCATATTGTCCCAGAAGCCAAAACGCTCCAGATTAATCCCCATATTCAGCCACATATAGATCGGTGCAGCATTCTCTCCGACAGGTTCGCTCACAGCACCGGAGGATTGAAGAACCGCATTCTGAGTCCAGGTTGGTACATTAAACAACATAGCTAGCACACCGATGGAAATGACAACTTTCTTCGCTCCAATACTCCGCATATTCAGCAGAATATATATGATGGCAGCGATTAGCACGATCAGGCCAATGCTTCGGAAGTAATTGCCCAACGCGAGAAAAACGGCGGCAATCACAATTGTTTTCCAAGACTTTTCACGTACAAAACGAATAACAAAGTATAAACAAGATGTCAGAAAAACTGTGGCAATCACATCGTTATAGATCAGGTTGTTCAGGAATAGGGACGGCAGGTACGTTGCTGCAAAGATCAACACACCGTAATCACGTTCCGTGGATCTGTCGTTCACTTGTTTGTAGATAAGATAAATCATGAACGTTGTTAACGTTGAAAACAAAATATTAAATAGTTTGATGACCAGATAGTTGTCTGGAAACAGGTACAGCAACGTCTTCAAGTACAAAACAATCGAGTAGTTAAACGGGAACATGTGCAGATAACCACCCGTTTCAAACGAAGAGTAGTCTTGGTCATACAGCATGTTCATAGCAAGTGAAAGAACGGTCTGTGAATCATCGGTGGGCACTCTCGGAAATACAAAAATGATGATGACCTGAATGACCAGAGAACATAACAGCACAATCGGAATGACAACCTTCGGGCTGTATTTGTTCAGTTTCAGACATAGAGCATATAACCCGACACCTGAACCAAGAAGCAAAAGAATGACCGGGAGAAAAATACTCCACTGCTGCATGCCCAAAATGGGATTGTCCCCATACAAGGCGTAATTGTACTGTGCCCGAACCAACAAGGACGAAGAAATAAACACCGCAACAAACACGAGCAAAATGAGATAAAACGACTTATGCAGCACCTTAGACATGCAAAAACTCCTTTTCGAATACAGGATTCCGTGAGTATTATAAAGGCTCTGGCTGAAAAATCGCTGAATTCGAACAAACAATTCAATTCATAAATCTAACGAATTATCCCTCTAATGTCGATAATATACATCGAATACATAATATTAATATTTTTAACTAAAAGGAGATCAGAAGATGGTTATTCAAAAAAGGTACATCCGCTCGTTACTCTCTCTTCCTCTGGCAGGCCTGTTATTCCTGCTGCTCGGAACCCAGCAGATCGCTGCGGCCCCTGTCGACAGTTTGCTGCCTGAGCGAAGTGAACAGGAAATCAGTCAGAAATGGACGCAATGGATGAGTAGTAAGGACCAGACAGCCACTTTCACACAGAACCCCTCGACCAAGGCACCTTACGTTGCTGGTGTAGTAAGTGATTCCTCATTGAAACAGGCTCTAGGTGCAGCGAACTTCTATCGTTATCTATCCGGGTTAGAGGGCGATCTTGTCCTGGACGCTGCACTCAATCGTCAAGCCCAACATGGAGCAGTTGTTGTTTCTACCGGAGAATTGACCCACTTCCCGGTTCGTCCGGCAGATATGCCGAAAGACTTCTTTGATCTGGGAGCCAAGTCGACTTCAAGCTCCAACCTGTACGCTTCCTATACTGCTGCCGGCAACCTTGCAGTCAAAAGCGTTGAAGCATATATGGATGATTCCGATGCCAGCAACATTGCAGCACTCGGCCATCGCCGCTGGATTTTGAGTCCGCAACTGAAGAAGGTTGGCTTCGGGATTGCATCCCGGGACAACAAAAACTATGCAAGCCATTTCAGTACCATGCAGGTTATGGATACAAGCCGTTCAGGAAAACTCAATTACAATTACAACTTGTAT
Organism: Paenibacillus sp. SRL342; assembly: GCF_984798905.1. Taxonomy (NCBI): domain Bacteria; kingdom Bacillati; phylum Bacillota; class Bacilli; order Caryophanales; family Paenibacillaceae; genus Paenibacillus; species Paenibacillus sp. SRL342. Next base: position 972,390 of record NZ_OZ481790.1, on the reverse strand, counting down.
CCAAACAAAGGGGCATTCCCGATTGAGGCATTCCATGTGTCTCAAGCCTGGTCTGCACAGCTGAACCCGGACGTCTTCGCAAAGCCTTCCAATTCCGAGGTACAAGTGGAGATCGTCCGTTCATCAGATCAGAAAACTTGGGTATTGGGATCTAAAACCCCGGTTAGCAGTGATCCTGCAAAGGCCTTTTTCAATGTAAATACTGATGGTTATGGGTATAACTATGCTGTCATTTTCCGCCCGGATAATTTGAAATCCTTGAAGGCAGGCGACACATTCAACGTTCGTATTACAGGTTTGAAAAGGAAAGACGGGGCCAAAGCAGAAATTTCATACCAGACTCGTTTCTTCTCAGTTAGCAATCCTTCACAAGAGCCTGTGACTGATCCACAGAATCCTGGGACAGAACCACAAGACCCTGGAACAGAGCCACAAAAACCGGATACGGGGAACGAAGATTATCTCGATAATCATCTGATGCAGTTCGAATATACAGCGGCTCGTACGCTGAAAGTACGGGGAACACTCGCGGCTTATGCGAATAAAACGTTCTCTTTCCAAATCCACGGTCCTTCTCCAGAAGAAAAACATATTCGTACGGAAACGGTGAAGCTGGATGCTAACGGTCGATTCAGTCTGACGGTTCCTAATCTGGGCGTGTCTGATCTGACCATCTATTTGCAAGTGGACCCAAGTTTCATGTACTTCATTCCTACAGCAAGTAATTCAAACGTCACCTATTCCTTTGAATAGAAGTGAAGGAAGAGAATAGGAACAGAACGAAGTACAGTGTAGTAACGACCAAAGTAAAATCTAAAAACACAAACAGTCGAATGCGTAGGCATCCGACTGTTTTTTGGTTTATGATATGAGCTTTTGAGAGATTGAACTCAAGAATTAAGTATACTGTTCCTTGAATTCATTCATGTATAGAACCTCAATACAACCTGACCAATTCAGAATCGAACCGATAAAATCCTGTATGTCTAATCCCTTCATTTCATACGTTTCTGCTGTATTTACTGTACCCGCCGCATCTTCAATCAGGGTTACTTTAAACCCCTCATGTTCAGCATTAATCGCTGTAAACAGACAACAATACTCCATGTTGAATCCAACAATGAATACATGTTGAATCTGATGATCCAGCAGCCACTTTATCAGTTCCGTATTACTGAACGCACTCGGTTTACTTTTCTCAAGAATAGGATGTTCATTGGTATCAACTACAATCTCCAAATTGGCACTTTTCTCATAATATAGAGAGGATTCTTCATTGTCCTGGTCCAGATGTTTGGTAAACACAATAGGCCAGTTCATCTTTTCAAAAATGGTAATAACAGACTGAATCTTTGCAATTGTAACAGATACATCCCTCAGACTTGTAAGCCCATGCTGCACATCAAGTACAATTAACCCTTTATTCACCCGCTATCTCCTTCCATAGACAGGCCTTTCAGCCTCCAGCGCTACCTTTTTTGCGTTTTTTTTCTGACGCGATCTCCACATTTTCTTTCACCCGATACTCCACAATCCGGCGGATCAGATCCTCCGGCAATGGCTGGTCCAGCGGAAACTGGACAGATCCCTTAGCCCCTTTGTACTTGGAGAGTTCCTCCTTGAACGCCAGAATCCCCGTGGGAGCAGGGTAAAACCCAATATGATGCTGGTATGCGGCAAAATGAACCAGATTCCCATGCTGTGCATACGTGGGCATCTTGTAACTGATCTTCTCTTCGGCGTTCGGAGCCGCTTCACGAATAATCTGTCTTAACGCCTGTAATCTCACCTGTACATCAGGTGCAAACTCCGAGATATATTCATCTACCAGCACCGAATAATGGTTACTCTCAGCCATCTTGGACTCCTTCCACCACGGATACATCAATGGATTCGTGGTACGGGCATATTTGCTTATATTGTACTTCAAATGGACAAACGGAACAGCTATTTTCCTGCAACTTGGAATGTTAAATTTGATTTTTAAGTGAACTAAGCCTTATAATACGTTTAAACAATTAAACATTATAACGGAGTGAGCCATGAACGAATCGATGGGTAACCAAAAAGTTATTGATATTTTCGAGAATCTAAGTCCTTATCTTCAAGGTTTGGGAGACCCCGTTCGCCAGCGAATCATATCGCTGCTCATTGATCAAGAGAGCATGAACGTATCGCAGATTGCAGAGCATGTCCCCATGTCACGCCCTACGGTCTCTCATCATTTGAAAATATTGCGTCAATCCGGACTGTTATCGGTTCAGAAAAAAGGTACGGAGATGTATTACAAGCTGGAATTCAACGATGCGATCGAATTGCTCAAACAGCTCGTTCATCTCGTAGAAGTGGAATGTCAGAGCTAGCGCGTACCGCGCTGGTGAACCGCATTCCTTTTCTTCACTCTATTATGTTCAATAGTTTAAACATATAAGTACATAAACATATCAACGGAGGTTTATCGAATGAATAGAAAAAGAGTTCTTATCGCTGGAGGTTATGGTGCTGTAGGTGCACAGCTTGCCCGCATTTTGCATGACAGGCATCCTGATCTGGAATTGGTATTGGGAGGTCGTTCTGCGGGTAAAGCAGCACCTTTTCCATCCAATCGTGTCCAAACGGTTGTTGTTGATACCAATGCAGACGATCCACTGATTCACGCAGGAGAGAATATATCGTTAATCATTAATGCAGTGAACGATCTGGATGATCGGCTACTGGTATCGGCAGTGCGGAGGAGAATCCCACTCATCGATATAACACGCTGGACTGAGGTGTTCAATCAAGCGATCCGTACAATAGAGCAGGAAGAGCTTCATGCTCCGGTAGTGCTGTCCTCTGGATGGATGGCAGGAACGGCGTCACTCTTTGCCATGATACTTTCTAACTCTCTGCAACATGTCGAAGTAAACATTCATGCCCTATGGTCGCTGCGGGATAAGGCCGGCCCTGATTCGGCAGCCTTCATGGACCGGATGAGTATTCCTTTTCAGATAACCGAATCCAATACACATCGACTCGTCTATCCCATGACAGATCCGATCAAAGTTCATTTCCCGAACGGGTATACGACTCCATGTTACAGATTGGATACACCCGATCACGTCACATTACCTCATACCAGTCATATTGATTCATCCAGCTTCCGCATTGCATTCGATAGTAAAGTATCTACCTATGCACTCACGGGACTGGTTAAAACTGGAGTCTGGAAGATGATCAGCGGTGAACGTTTCAAGCCATTCCGGCGAAAGTTGCTCTATAATCCAGGAACTGGAAGTGCACATCATCTGGTCATTCAATTGAAAGGGCTGGATGCAAAAGGAAACGACGTTAAACGAACGATGACAGTCTCTGACCCACTCGGTCAGACCCACATGACTGCACTCGGCGCTGCGGTGCAAGCCGAGAAGATACTGATGATGCCAACGGACAAGCCTATGGCTCCAGGCATCTATTATCCTGAGCATCTATTCGATGATCGAATGGATATGGATGCGGTTACTCATTTTTTCAAACAATACGGCGTTCAAGTAACCCACTCCTGATCCAGACATAACCAAAAATCCGCGAAGCCGCTCACTGCAAACAGTGGGACCTTCGCGGATTTCACAAATTATAATGGAGGTATCTATCGTGTCCAAGTGAAAGCTTGGGTCTGGAATTACAACGTCATGGCTCGACCATTGCGCATCAGATAATCTTCTTTTGTTTTGTAATCCGGCATGATACTGCCAATACGCCGCCAGAAAGAGCGATCATGATTCATGTGGTGAATATGGCAAAGTTCATGAATGATGACATAATCGATCACTTCCAGTGGCGCCATCGCCAGGCGATAATTGAACGTAAGTTTTTTGTCCCAGCTGCAACTGCCCCACTTGGTGGGAGAATCTACGATCTCTACTGACTTCGGCTTCACCTTCAACTCCTGCTGATAACGTCCAATGCGCTCCCCAATCATGCGTTTACACTCGGCAAAATAAAACTTCTTCAGATTCGCTCGCAGCTCTTCTTCTGTCAGACCCTCTACAGGGATTAATTCATGCAGTGCATGCTCCTTGCCAAAAAGCAGAAACTTTCCCTTGCCCTCATCTTCGTATTCCTTGGCTTGAGGACCATCGAGCGCCCGCTGCATCAGAGCGGATTTCTTCAAAATCACATCCCCGTGCTGCTCTACAAGTTGCCGGATCATGTCTTCACTGGTACCATTGGGTGCTTTGATTGTTACCATATAAGGTAAGTCCATCGTGATTGAAACTTTCTTGCGTTTGCCGTATTGGATATGACAGTTAATACTGTGATTATTTAATTCTATAGTTAGCATAATGCGCTCCGCTTCTGAAGTTATTCTTTCAACCAAATCAAATTGTATACCATCTCCGGCTATAATGCATACTGTTCGACGATATATCTATCCTTATTGTATTTTTATACATTATTATGTATTATTATTTAATCATAAAATCGGAGGTTGGATATGACGCATACCATAGATTCAGAACACAAAACCATTGAAGAACTATCGCTTAACCACTGGCAACCCTTGTCCACCTTATTATATGACGGCTGGGTACTGCGTTTTGCCAAAGGATACACCAAACGTGCCAACTCCGTTCAACCGATCCACTACTCCACGCTAGATGTGCATGAAAAGATAGAGGAATGTGAGCGCATCTATGCTTCCAATCAGTTAAATACCATATTTAAAATCACGCCGTTTATTCAGCCGGATCATCTCGATCAACTTTTGCAAGACAAAGGGTATGCTGTAGTGGATCTCACCCACCTCCAGACTCGGAGTCTGGAACATATCAAAGAGCCTGAGCACCATGCTGTACAGATTGACGAGCAGTTGACCGCAACGTGGCTGGATCATTTTTGCAGGCTAAATCAGGTGAATGATCTGCAACGGGAAACGACCAAATTAATGTTGGACAATATCCGGACAAAGGTAGGTTTCATTTCGCTGTTGATCGACGGGCAAGTCGTCGCTTGTGGGTTCGGTGTAATTGAACGTGGCTACATTGGATTATATGACATCATTACAGACGCTAACTTCCGAAATCGTGGGCTTGCTGAACAGATGATCCTTCATCTCCTCCATTGGGCAAAAAGACAGGGCGCTACCTCCAGTTACCTGCAAGTGGTTGCGAATAATGCACCTGCCTTGAAGCTTTACGCCAAGCTGGGTTATTCCGAGATTTATAGCTATTGGTACCGAGTCAAAGAATCGAGCGAGTCCTGATCAAGCTGAAATTAAAAACTGCCCTCCTTCTATGAAGGAAAGGCAGTTTTTAATTTGCTTCGTGGTTGTTCAAAACTCTTCACATCGTTCAGCATTACTCCTTGCGCTTTTCTACAATGGCAGCTTCACCAGCACCTCATATTTCACGCCGGCTTGTATGTTCTTGATGATATCGCCTTCAATTCGTTGACCGTCAACATGCACTTCAATCGCTTGGACAGCTGCATCCTTCTTCATGTTCACGTTCAGCTCAGCCCCGCGGAACAACCGTGTAACCGACGCCTCGCTCCAATCCTCAGGCAGTTGTGGACGCACTTGAAGTCCTTGTGCATGACCTTGCAGTCCGAACAGGCCATCGATCAGGCAACGATACACCCAAGGCACCGTGCCGGTGTTGAACAGATGACTGGAACGCCCGGCTGTACGTGGGAATTGATGATAGGCTCCACGATAATAATTTGGGATAAATACAGGTAGCTGACCCCGTTGGAGAATATCCTCGGCATCGGGCCCCGGAATCATTTTACGCAGCAGACGATACGCCTTCTCCTTCTCGCCCACCAGGTACAACGCATAAATATAGAAAGCCGCCGCGTGATTGTACACTGCACCATTCTCTGCACTTCCGGGATGTTTCTGCGTAACACGTCCTACATCCTCCCGCATGGCTGTAAAGGACGGCGCAAGCTTTTCGACACCATATGGCGTCTCCAATTGTTCCTCTACGGCACGGATTAACTTCTCCTGTTTCTCCTGATCCGCAGCACCGCTCATAAGTGCCCAGCTCTGAGGATTGATATAGATGCGTCCTTCCACGTCTTTGCTTACACCAAACACGACGTTATCATCTGTAATTCCGCGGGCATACCAGTCTCCATCCCACAGATACTCATTGGCTACCGCATTGGTCTGATTGGCTTCCTGACGGAATTCCGCTGCAACCTCGGCATGCCCTGCCTGTTCACCAATATCTGCCCACACATTGAACGCATATGCCGTCGCAATGGTCAGCCAGCCGGATACGCCTTTGCCTTTGTATCCCACCATGTTCATCGGATCACACCAGTCACCCTGATTGATATAGTTCAACCCACGCGCATCACGCTCATGGATCAACCAGCGCATTGCAAGATTCATATGCTCCAGTACGGTAACCTTCTGTTCACTGTCTGTAAAAGCAACCTGTTCCTCCAAAATGCTATAGTCATTCGTTTCATCCAAATAGGTCTTCATACAGACCGGAAGCCAGATGCAGTGATCGGTATGAGGAACCTGGTTAATATATTTCAGTTCTGCGTCCGGGTGCAAAATAATGCCATCTGGCATGGCGCCGCTTATATGCTGCTGAGAGAGAGCGGTCAAGAACGCAGCCCGCGCAATCTGCGGCTGAATGTAACTCATGCCCATGTTGTCCTGCAAATAATTCCGCGTCTGCGGATCAGTTGTCAGACGATTCGTTTTGCCATGATAATACATCTGGCGAGGCAACCAGTGATTCACGACATTATCTAACCAGCTGTCCGGTGTCTCAATCTGGATGTTCCCTTGCCCTTCTGCAATATATTCAGCATATTCCTGCTCGGCTGCGGTGAAACCATCCTGTCCTGCCTCATTCTGCTTCACAAAATAATGCTGACGAATGCCCTCAATCTCTGTCTCATCATGAGCCGGGCCAAAAATAAATCGATATGCCTGCTCCGCTCCCGCTTCCAACTCTACTCTGTATTGCAATACGGCCACTGGTGTCTCATAACGTGCATCTCCACCAGCGAGTGTCTCCGACTGAAGGGCAGAAGGATTATGAAGTCCGCCTTCGCCTTCAAAGCTCTCATGATTCACTTCCCACGCGGTCGGCTGGTGATCTGCAAGCAGATAGGTTTTGTCGCTGTAGTTTTTGATTTTGCTATAATCCTGATATTTCTGATACGGCGTAACCGCCGAGCAGACAATGCCCTGCAAATCTTCCACATATGAACCGGACTGGTTCATCCATGACATATAGCCAACCGTATAATACGGGTAGATACTAAGCTTGCGTTTTCTCGAAGACAGATTGGTTACCTTCACACGCCACAGCTCCATGACCTCTTCCTTCGGCAGACGCAGGGACATCTCGATGCAAATGTCGTCTTGGACGACTTTCCAATGAATATCGTGTTTGCCTACGGCGAACGTATAGCTATCCGCTTGCTTGCGAACCGGTTCATACGGAGCGGAGAAGATTTCGCCACTTACTTCATCTTTAATGTAGACAAACCGTCCCGGATGGTGTGCATAATATGGCTGCTCCGGTTGCATAAACGTCTTCGCTTCCAGGTTGGGCGCATACGAGTATTTAGCAGGTTCGGGCTGCATGAATTGGGCCACCGCGTACCCCCGGCAATTCACATGAATCATCATCTTTTCATTCCAAAGGAATCCGGATGCCTTCGGTAAACTTGTAGGGCTTGTTAGTTCAACATATTGATTATCTTCCGTTGCTTTAATCATCACTGAACCTCACTTTCAGATAATAGTCAAAAGACAGAAAACGTTTTAGGTAACTTGTATACAACTTTGTCCATTATAACACGGGAACGCTTACAAAGAACTGAAAACTAAAAAAGAGCTGAGAAACTCAGCTCCGATTACGTTCCAATTGTCTCTCGATGCCCAACCTGTCGATCTGTATCCAATACTCTGCAATTCGTTCGTTTTCCACTCGATATACCGCACTGGCAATTTCAATCACCGGGAGGTTCGTTGGACTGTATCCGTCCACTTTGCCGATATGGGTTCCCGTTTGTCTCCAGCGCACATAGACTTTATCGCCTTGCGTCAGCAACTCCTGAATTTCGAGTGAAAACTCCCCGTAAGCTTCGATCATTTCTCGGACATGATCCGCATAATCGGAAGGGGTTCGGGTCACTGTGACCTCTTCTTCAGATATCACTTGATGGGCATTACCTGTTCCGCCATCACTTTGTTTGCATAATCAGGATTTCGGCCTGATCGGACCTCTTCAAAAAAGGTTCTGACAATCTTTTCTGCTGTCATACGCCACCCCAGCCTCCTCAGATTATTCTGTTATATATATAAATATGTAGTAACTCTTGTATTTTAACATGGTCCCCTCGCTACATAATTACAACTGTTCTATTGTTCTACAGGACTTAAAACCTACCATATCGCCTTGACAATGCGTCAATATGACCATAAACTAGCAAAGGATATTAGGAAATTAATAGGAGGTTTGTCCGTTAAGAGGTTCGAGTAAGGGTTTTAACCATATCTGATAATCTTTCGGTGTGTAGAAACGTAGCATTAGAACAACTCAGAAAAACAAGAAAGCGGTGTATCATGAAACGTCTATTTTTCATTATGTTTGCACTCACCCTGTTACTGGCTGGATGCCAGAGTACTGAACAGGAGAGTAGTCCGTCCGAAAATAACCCTACAGAAGTAGTAGAAGGTTCTACCATTTTAAGTTTGAAGCAGAAATACGGCTCTGAATCGGAACAAGCGATCATGCCGATGTACAATGTAGCTCAGGATGAAGAATTTACGTTCAATTTTAAAGCAGATTTAGGAAAATCTAATTGGTCCCTGAGAGATACCATATCCGTACATACCGATATTAAAGCACTCAAAGCAAGTGAAGTACCTTTATTATCAGATATTCATGACAATAGTATTTCTATTAGACCTCTTGGATGGGGCGTTTTAAGTTCAGATTCCATGATGAACAGGGGCCAAAGTTCTTGGGGTGGTGCCCCCATTTATTACATTCGTCTGAATTATGATCCTGACTCAGAGAACATGACGTTGCTCGATGAACCCATCATTATTCCGTTTACAGTGAAGTCAGAGTTACCTGTACCTAACCTAAGATACGAAATTGACAAAGATAGACGGTTCAAGTTGGTCTGGGACAAGGTTGAAGGTGCCACAGAATATAAAATTTATAAACGTTCTGACCTAACCAACTTCGATACAAATGTACCTCTAACTGGCGCAGAGGACGCGTTCAGTAATAGTCTGCCTTTAGATATTGCGGTAACGACAGAGACGTCTTTCAATGATTTTTTGAGAGACGGAAAAGGCGGGCTAGGCACTTATAATGAAATGATAACTACCACTCAGAACCATGGTATACGAGGAGAATATTACGTCACTGCAATCGGCGGAGGCAAAGAATCCAATTTTAGCAGAGGTGTCCCTACAGCTCCGCTTGCTTCCCAGTTGCCAACATCTCTGAAAGAACAATTGTATAGGGAGAAATTAAAGAATATAGATGTACTTCCTCAGAAAGCAACAGTTGAGTACAATGACGGCTCTCTAGCTCGTGAAACCATTGTCTATGATACCAAAAGCGTAGAAATTTCAGAGTTCAATGAAACGAATATTCCTTTTCATATTAAAGGAACAGCTCTGAAAAGTTACGTGCGTGTAGAAAATGTGACCCAAGCAGACCTGGACAGACTTGCTCAGCAAACCGTAGCCGATTCCAGCAACGGACTGGTGGAACCAAAGAATGACACACCTTACGTTCCTGCACCTGATGTGCCAACGATCATCAACAATCATGATGCACCTGAGTCTGCAACGGAAACAGAGGAAGCACCGGCTTCGGAAACTTCAACTCCAGAGTCTACAACCGATACTGGAACGTCAGAAGATGCAACTGATCCTCTATCTACTGAGGCTTCCGATGATACTTCTGATAATTCTTCAGATATGGCTTCTGAAGAAGCTTCCAATGAAGCACCTGCTCCAGCTCCCGAAGCTGAAGAAGACAACCTGGTAGATGAACAGAAATCCAATACACAGCAAAATGTAGAACAAGGTAATCAGGAAACCGTGCCTCAGCCTGCTACAGGTGATGCAATGATCAATGCAGATTCCGCATTGGAAGAAGTTTTAGCCAAAAATATGATTGCGGCACAAGATAAAATTTCGTTAAAAGCTTTTCCCGAAGCTCAAAATTTCTCGACACTCTCGGATGTTGTTCTGAAAGTGATGTACCAGAATCCATTGATTCTTGGTGTGGAAGGTTTCGAATACAACTATGGTACACTTACCCTTTCCATTTATTACAATGAATCGGCTAGTGGAATCCAGAAGAAGCAAGATGAGATTATTGCCAAAGCAAACGAAGTGGTGGCTTCCATTATCAAGAATGGTATGAACGAAGACGAGAAACGGAAAGCCATCTACGATTATCTGAACGATAACGCGAAGTATGATGATGCAGCGCTGGAAAATGCGGAGCAAAACAACTTCAAAAATGTCGATCCACAGTTTAATGACTCGTTTACCACATACGGTATTCTGGTCAAAGGAGTTGGGGTATGTGCCAGCTATGCTTCCGTTTACAAATTGCTCTCCGATCTCTCGGGATTGGAAAGCATCGTTGTAACGGGCGCTTCCAGCGGCGTTCCACATGCATGGAACAAGGTCAAAATCGGGAACGAATGGTTCCATGTCGATGCCACCAACAACCTGACGAACTCCGGCATCCCGTATTTCCTGTACAATGCCAATGATGAGACTGCTGCAAGTCAGAAAACGATAGCGGATCAAGATTATTGGCTTGATTCCGAGCTCACGATGTTTAATGGCGAGAGCGATGCCAATGATTATTATGTGCAGAATGATCTCGAAGTCGCGTCCATTAATGAGTACAAAACCAAGGCTGAGAGTGAACTCAAAAAAGGAGAGAACCGGGTCATTCTCCGTTTCGCCTCACCTGTTGACTCTGATGAGCTGATGACAGCTGCCGGTGAAGCCCTCGCTGCAGTGGATGAAGCGCTTCTGAATACAGCACAATTAGCCACGCTAGGCAGTTATGCCATTCTGGACCCGAAACCAGAGCAGAAGTAACTTAGTTACACAGGAATCCCCCTTGCTTTCTAACAAGCAAAGGGGATTTTTTGTCTATTATTAGATGACTTCAAGCCATTGATTTAACCTGTTGCAATCTGGTAATAAAAGAAGAAATAAATGCTTTTTCTTTCATGAGATTCTGTTGCAGCCTCTCACTTATTTTACTAAGTGTACTTGCATCACGCGTTATATTGTATTTCAGAACTATATTTCTCAATTTAAAGTAGTCCTGTTTCAGAATAGTGCTTAATTCCATGAAGGTTGCATCTCGTTCAATGATTGATTTCTCCATTAAGTAAGATAAACGTAACTCCATTAATAGCTTATGTTCATACAAGAGATGAAAGACTCGTGAATCCAACGCTTCTCCAACTAGGGCTGCCTGCTCAATGTCGGTAAAGATACGTTGAATGGCTTTCATTCCAAAATCGTATTTCTGATCTCTCACTAAGTCATATGTCTCGCTTGAATTAAGATAGTTTTCCATCGCCGTTATCATTTGCTCCACATGAATTGCATAATTGATATTCTGGATAGGCTTAAGAAATCTCACTTCTGTCCAAAAACTGTATTCGTTAGACATGGCCCAGTAGCCTTTCTCAAGTTCATCCAGACTGCATGCGGTTTGTATGAATTTACCATCATCTAGATTATCAGCAATGTATATCAAATTTTGATCCAGGTCATACCCGTACACCAACAATTCATGCATAAGATGTTCTTTCTGATAATAGTCTGTACACGCAATGTAGTATCTATCTGCATAAATATATAGATAATATCCCATATCTATCGCTTCTGTAATCACTTGCTTAAGTGATGTTCCCCATTTGCTAATCACAATTTCTTGTGGCAGGTTGTAAAAGGAAATTCCCGGACAGGTACTTAGCAGAAACTGATGAGAATCAAACGAAAAAATTCCCCATCCATGTGCATACCTGATTTGTATAAAGTTATTGAAAATCCATGGCCATAAATCTTCGTTCATAACGGATGTTAATGTCCCATACGATGTGTACGTGCTTATGACAGGGTCACCTAGTTTAAGTACATTCTTGGCCATTACAGAATTCCTCCTTCGATTCCTAGGCATAGTATATTGATCTGAACAGATTCATTGTATAAGCAACGCACTCTCAGAGCTGGGAGCGAAGAACATGTTCTTGAATATATTACCATGTACCTTTCCTATTTTATATAAGAACGCTTTCATATATAAAAATATTTTATTTCTCTCATCTTAATGACAAAAAAGAGGATACCGCCCCCCAATATGGAGACCGTATCCTCTTATACAATGATCGGATTACCTAAGATATTTAAGGACTAACCGTACCGCCATTTGCATTCAATGTCTCGCCACTCACATAGCTGGATTCCTGGCTTGCCAGGAACACAAATGCCGGAGCCATCTCGGCAGGTTGTCCTGCCCGACCTAGCGGTGTATTGGAGCCGAAATCAGCCAGCTTCTCGACTGGTTGTCCACCCACGACCTGGAGCGGTGTCCATACCGGTCCTGGTGCAACAACATTGACACGGATCCCTTTGCTACCCACCTGTTGTGCCAGCGCTTTGCTGAACGTGTTAATGGATGCCTTCGTTGTCGCATAATCCAGCAGGATTGGCGAAGGTTTGTACGCCTGAATCGATGATGTGTTGATAATGGAGCTGCCCGGCTTCATGTGTTTCACAGCTGCTTTGCAGAGCCAGAACATGGAATACACATTTGTTTTGAACGTTGCATCGAATTGCTCGGTAGTCAGATCCGCAATCTGCTCCACAAACTGCTGTTTACCTGCCACGTTAGCTAGGATATCAATCCCGCCAAGCTCTTTTACCGCAGACTCAATAAGTTCTTCACAGTATTTCTCATCCTTCAGGTCACCTGGCATCGTAATTGCTTTGCGACCGGCTTCCTCAATCAGCTTCACAACTTCCTGCGCATCCGCTTCCTCTTCCGGCAGATAAGCCAGAACAACATCTGCACCTTCACGGGCAAACGCAATTGCTGCCGCCCGACCAATTCCGCTGTCGGCTCCGGTCACAACTGCTTTGCGTCCCGTTAATCGTCCGCTGCCTTTATAACTTTTCTCACCCGCATCGGGAACAGGGGTCATCTCACGCTGGAGCCCCGGCTCATCCTGCTGCTGTTTCCACTCCGGTGTAGCCTTCGGATATTGGGTCGTTGGATCTTGCATGGTGTGCTGGTCTTGATTAGCCATGTTCAATTTCCTCCTTGGTTATTTACATTGATCACTACGATCACAGAATAACCTTCCGATCGCTGTTATCCCCAGATTTTTTTCTCTCCCTTATATAAGGTGAAAATCCGGTGATAGCGTATGCTTCCGATGTAGCTTTCTTTCAGAAAGCTTTTAGGCGAGCACTCCGTTTCTTCAGATTATTTCTGTGCTCTTCGTTATCATGTAAATATTAAATTTATTATCAGAAGTTGTTTGCGTAAAAGTTGCACTCTTTCCTTTGTAACCGAGATGGGTGGAATTTAAACTGGACCTGCTACATTTCCTTGGCAACTATTCCGGTATTGAATCTCCAGTGACTGGAGGTTGTATAATGAATCATGAGGTGATCTCGTTGAACTCAAATAAAGAACCCTATTCCATCGGTGAAGCAGCCAAACTGATCGGTTCCACGGTGAAAACGATCCGTTATTACGATGAGATTGAACTGTTACAGCCCTCCAGTCATACGGAAGGTGGGCATCGACTCTATACAACGCAAGACCTGTGGCAACTCGAACTCATTACAACACTACGTTATCTGAATTTCAGCATACCGGATATTCGAAAGCTCATGTCTGGTGAACTCGCGGTATCACAGGCATTGGATCTGCAGATTGAAGCCTTGGAAACCCAGATCGGCACGATGAATTCCATGCTCTCTGTTTTACACCAAGCGAGGCAGCATGAAGAAGAAACTTCACTGCGCTCGGAACAGTCTCTCACTTATATCTCCAGTCTGGTAGAATCTCTGACGGCGAATGCGAGTAAGCGAAAACAATTCGTTGCTGCCAAGGTGGATGAATCCCATCTGCTGGACAGCATTCCGCAGGATTGGAGAGTGTCGTTCCTGCACTTTTTCGACAAATACATGATGAAAGATACCAAACTGACGGCTCAGCAAACACTGGCCTGGAAGGAAATTCAGGAACTGATCAATGATCCGGCCTATTGGGCCGATCTGGCTCAGCTGGAGGTTCCATTCTTCATTATGGCGAATCAGCCACAAGTCGAAGCAGACGTCTGGGTGAAGAAAATGGAAGCAATTCGCATTCGCACTACCGAAGCGCTGGACAAACGTTGGGCCATCGATAGCCCTGCTGTGCAAAGCATGGTGTGGGACTTTGTGTTGATGTATGCCAGTGTCGAGCATGCCGAAACACCCGACGTATTTTTCAGCAAACAGGCCCGATATATGCTGGACTCTGTGACCGATCGCATTCTGCGTTTTAACAAGCTGTGCAAGGTGATGAATCCCGAATGGAGCCAGATTGTAGATGGCATTAACCTGTTGCAGGAGGGCATGCGGTTACGCTTAAAACAAATGGAAGAAGACTGAGCTTCAGTCTCCTTCCATTTTTACGTTTAGCCTTTTTTCAACGAATAGGATTCGTGCTCCCCCAATTCCTTGTCCATATGGAGCGCTTGCCCTTTCAAGTAGTGGTTGAAGAAATCAATCGTTGTATCGTTGACCAACTGTTGCGTCGCCCGCGCATCTACACCTTGCGTCCATTCGAGCAGTGGAGAGATCAGGTAGAGGTCGGAGAAACTCAGATGTTTGGTGTTGGTCAACTCCATCCAGTAGTTCCCTCCTACGGTTACCGGCTCATAGCGCTCGTACACTTCCTCGTAGTATTTCTCGGCTTCCGGACGGGTCGTGCCCATCGCAGCAATCTCTTCATCACTCATCACACTTGTACCTGCAACGGTTGAGTCTGCACTCATCATCAGGAACGGCTTGCCCACGCCTTCCGCAGGGATACGTTTCTCGCCAAACAATACACCATCCATATTCATGCCTGCTTTCACACGCGGATCATCCATTAACATCTGTACTGTCGTTGCTCCGCCAAATGAATGCCCAAACATGCCGATGTTGTCCAGATCCATATGTCCTGTAAAGCGTCCACTCGGGTCTCCCTCAGCCAACTTCTCCACCTCATCCAGTACAAACTGTGCATCCTTCACCCATGTCTCATTCAACTTGTCCATGTAACTGAACTGCAGCTGCTCAAAGCCTTCTTTCCCTTCGGATTCAAACTGCGCCACACGTCCATCCGGAAATACAGACACCAGACTGCTATACGTGTGATTGATGCCTACGACAATGTAACCTTGACTGACCAGCTGCTCGACCTGGAACGTATTCTGATTTTCATACCCATGCAGACCATGAGAGAAAAGAACAACAGGATACTTGGCTTCGGCATCAGACAACTGAGCTTCCTGTATCGCATGTGTTTTAACCTGACTCAGACTGGAAAATAAAAGCTTTGGCAGTTTCAGCACTTCATTGAAGGCTGTCCCGTAGATCTCCGGCTTATTAACATAAGGAACTGCTGCGACCTCTACATCTGGATTCGTTGGATACCAGATCTGTACCATCAGCTCCCGTTGATCACCAGCTGTTCTCGTCATAATTTCCTCCCGACTGCTGTCTGTCCAATCGTAGGATACCGTCCCGATTCCATAAGGACCTGCTGGCTTGGCAAACGAAAACACCGGGAACAGCAGTGGCAAGCCAATGCTCACAATAGCGTATACCAGCACCAGAAGAGACGTTGCAATGATTCGAACACGCCCGAATTTGCCCGCCACAGGTGATGTCGAAGCAGATGCCCCGGAACCTTTGCTGTTCAGCGAGGTTACACCTGACTGTTGCTGGCGTCTTGCCTTTGTAAATAACACAACCAGTGGAACCAACGTGAGCAGATACGCCGGAATCATCGGCCAACGAAGTCCTTCGACCACACCATGGATGATCAACAGCACACCCGATATGACGAATCCACCCCATACCATTTTCCGAAAATGTTGACTCTGTCTCCCAATCCCGATTAACCCCACGAACATAAGCAGGTTGAAAATAAGATAAATCCATTCTACTGTCCTCATAAGATGTATGCCCCCTTGTCTGCCTCCAATCTTAAAACCTCCAGTTACAGGAGATTCAAGTATGAATTTTGCGGATAAAAAAATGCACTCCTGAATGACACTGAATCACCCGCAGGTTCTCCATTGTATTCAAGGAATGCACGTATGAAATTACGATCTAAGTTGATTTTTGAATATTAGACTAGCGATCTTCGCCACCATCTCGTTGCCCCAACACTTTCTGAATCGGAACTGGCTGAATGCCAGCGCGAACCATGGAACCATACCCGGAAGAACACTTGCACTGTAGACCTCGTTCCAAGGGTACAGAGTTACGATAACAAATATGGCACCAACGTAGAAAATAAGAATACGCCACACGATATTTTTGATCGCTTTACGCAAGATGTATTTCGGATTCTCCGCTTCGCCTGCTGTAATACCAACCATCTCTACCCCTTGAAACGACAGCCCGATTGGCTGTCCTCCGTTCCCCCAACCGAAGAAGATCAGACCTGTTCCGATTTTACGATCATCGCCACAATAGCCGTCACTTTGATCATCGCAAACCAGAATTCAAATTCCCCATAGAACTTCACCGCCGCCAGATTTGCCGCCGCAATGATGAGCACCCCAGCAAGTGCAGGTAGCCACTGCGGAAATTTCCGGGAACCAATACCCCACATAGATGCCAATCGCCGTAACTTCCGCCATACCCACCGTAACCCACAGAAACTAGTAGCCCCAGGCTGTCAGGAATCCGGCAAGCGGACTAATATATTTGTGAGCAAATGTTGTAAACGAACCCGTGACCGGCTCCTGAATCAACATTTCCCCCATAATGCGCATGACAAAAAAGATAACGATACCCGCCAATAAATAAGCCAGCAGCACGGATGGACCTGCCCATTTGATCGTACTCGCCGATCCCATGAACAAACCAACGCCGATTGTACCTCCGAGTGCAATCAGCTCTACATGGCGGGGCTTTAGCCCTCTAGATAGTTGCTTTGACTCCAAACGATTTCCCCCATTTCACACTCACATTAACGCAATGCAGAATTACTTCACCAAGTTGTACGAGATGTGCCGCAGAAATACAACAAGGAATATGAGGAAACGCAAGCAAAACAGAATTTCCACATAATAAAGGAGGCCTCCTCCTCATGCCGTCACCTGACATGATTAGGATAACCCCCGATGATTTTTGCAATCAGATTAATCCTGATTTTTGGAGAAGTCGCTCAACAATTGTAGCCACCTCAGCCCTTGTAATATGTGCCTTGGGTGCGAGCTTACTATCACTTCTACCTGAGAAAATACCCGCTTGTATGCTTTCAGCTATACCCTTGTTTGCCCATACAGACGAGTCTGATATATCGATATACTTTTGAAGCTCGGTTGATCCGGATTGAACGGGAAGCTTTTCTTTTAGCCCTGTAATGTCCATGGCTCTTGCAATAATATTCATGGCCTGCTCTCGTGTGATTTTGTCGTCAGGACGGAACGTTCCATCTCTGAAGCCATCTAGTAATTGATATTCATAGGCCGTATTGATTGCGCGACTGTACCATGCATCGGCAGCTACGTCCGAGAATACGTTCTTGGATGAATCCAATTTCAATCCCAAGCCACGAACCAATACCACTGCAAATTCAGCCCGGGTAATATCTCGTTCTGGGGTGAACATACCTTCGCCTGTCCCTTTCATCACCATGCGAGAACCCATATCATTCACTTCGGCTTTAGCCCAGTGAGTTTGCATATCCTGGAATTCGATCGGATTCCATACAATGGAGTACGTACTGTTGGATAGACTGTTCACCTTGGCATAATAATTCGCATCATTAACAATGACTTGAGTCGGTACGTGACGAACTGATCCATCCGTGTCGATGACTATACCTGTCGTTATTCGGTTGGGATCTACTCCCTCAGGAATCGCAATCGTTCGTTCAACATACGCGTTGAAATTAGAGATGTTAATCGTCTGGTTACCGTAAATACCGCGCAATTCAAAATTATGCGATGGGGCAACCAGTGTAAACCTGTTTTTTTCTGCTGTATCTGCTACTACCCTCAGCATCTCTGATCCAGGAGCCGAAATCTCAATCTGAATCTGAATATCTTTGAGATTAATCGACTGCCCCAGTTGATTGGACAACGCTTGGATATTGATTTGTTGAGAAGGTAATGTGTAGGTCGCAGAAGGCGTTTGAATTTTCAGAGTTGCGTTTTTATCCTCCATGTTCTTGATCATCTGACCATTAAGTTCCCCAATGACAACATCAGATTGTGTATTTAGCAGAATGGTGACCGTAGCCCCATTTCCTTCTACGGAGAGCTTTTCATCCAGTTTCACGGAATCTACCGTTACTGTGGTTACACTTTGACTATTTCGCTCACTTGAAGTTGCTGATCCTATGTTTTCCACTTTCCCGTTGACCATTACATCCACACCTGAATTTCCTGGGTTCGGAACTTGAGTTCCTGATGTAGGTGGCTGACTCGGAGTCGTATTGCCTCCACTACCGCCAGTACTTCCTCCTCCGCCACCGGTATTGCCGCCATTACCTGTTGGTGCCAACGGGATGATCGTATTGGATAGTAACGAAGACTCACTACCTCCTGCTTGGTTCTTTGCTTTCACTGTAAACGTATAGCTCGTTCCGTTGGTTAATCCCGTGATGATTATTGGGCTACGTGTTCCAGTCACGACTCTATTATCTGGTAGAACATTCACCTCATATGCCGTTACGGCACTTCCTCCATTGTCTGCTGGAGGATTAAAGCTAAGGGTAGCCTGTCCGTTACCAGCGACTGCTATTACGGATGATGGTGCTTCTGGAACCGTTAATGGAGTTGCACTTGCCACATTAGACTCCGCACTCAAGCCACCCAATCCTCCTGCTTTCACCATAAAGAAATAAGTGGTTCCATTAATCAGATTTTCCACACGATAATTCCCATCCGTCACGGTGGTGATGGCGTTACTGCTAAATTGACCGGATACTGTTGATAAATAAACTTCGTAATATGTCGCTCCCGGCACGTTACTCCAAGTCAGCTGAGCCTGACGATCTCCAGGGGTTACTACCAAATCCTGAGGATTGGCCGGCGCATTTGGCAAGTTGATCGCTTGAACAACTTGGAATGTCTGGTCCAGCATATTGTCCGCAGATATAAGAACCGTCGCAGTATAAGTGCTTGCTGGCAAACCATCCTTAACCATTACCGTGAAGCTGGTTTCAGCCCCTGGGTTAAGGGTAGACACTGTAGGTTGTGTTACTTCAAAATCCGACCCGCTCGCCCCACCAGATGCTACCTCCAAGTTAGTCAATGTACCCGTACCGATATTTTTCACGGTAATGGTTAATGTTTCTTGACTACCCGAGGCATAGCCCTGAATCAATGCTGCTGGGGTTTGATCCGAAATATTCTCAATGATATACGTTAGTGCTGGTTGAATGGCAACTACAGCAACATTGCTCGTCGTCGTTGCGGTCTTCGTCCCATTTACACCATTGTTGGTGTTGGTCACGACCGCATAATAGTAGATCGTTCCCGCACTTGTGGTTGGCACTGCATATGTTGAGCCTGTTGCCGCATTGATTGGCGTGCCGCCTGTGGTGCTGTTAGTTTCGTTGCTATACCACTGGTAGCTTAACGTTCCTCCATCACTGACTGTAGCCCCTACGCTCAGCGTTGGACTACTCGCCCCCTCGTCAACTGTTGCACCGACTGGCTGTGTGTTAATCGTTGGCACTGTTGCATGAACCAGCGCTTTTACCGTTACTTGTGCCACATTGCTCGTAGCGGTTGCGGTCTTCGTTCCATTTACGCCATTGTTGGTGTTAGTCACGATCGCGTAATAGTAGGTCGTTCCTGCATTCGTAATTGGCGCATCATACGTTGGGCTTGTTGCCCCATTGATCAACATGCCACCCGTGGTGCTATTGGTAGCGTTGCTATACCACTGGTAGCTTAACGTTCCTCCATCACTGACTGTAGCCCCTACGCTCAGCGTTGGACTACTCGCCCCCTCGTCAACTGTCGCACCGACTGGCTGTGTGTTAATTGTTGGCGCTGAAGCAGAAACGATGGCATCATCAAGCACAATGTCATTAATACCATGCCAACTACCTTTATCAGTTGAATATAAAAGAATCATATCCACATTATCGAAGTCTTCATTTAATAAAACATGTTTAGAGTGATAATCTGCAATTACTTCGTCATTTTGAAATGAATGGGTAGCAACCAACGCGCCATCCCGATACCCTTCAACTTTAATATTTATTGGTCCTTCACCCCAGTTTGAATAGAAGAATCCGTTAATTTGAAACTCAGATGCATCACTCGTTCTAATCCCCATTCCTTTCCAACCATAATTAATGTCCGTTTCATAAGTAGTCAGAAAAGGAAACCAACCATCTACCTCTGTATTTGCATAGATGAGAGTTCCCGGCATCATTGTTCCACTAACATCACTAATATTGTAAAATTGAAAAACCTTTTCAGGGATATTTATTGAGCCACCATCGCCATCTTCAGCAATTCCATCAGCCCAGACACTACTATCAGTTGTAGAAAACGTTACTGTTGTTGGGGCCGCTGCTGATGCAGTTCCCAACCATTGACTCCCGATAAATCCATTGGCTACAACTAATGTAAGGCATAAAAGCATGAATGAAACTTTCTTGAACATGATCACTGAACTGTTAATGGTCATCAGTTCCTTCCTCATTGTGGAGTAGCTACTGTCTAAAGCAACGCTTATCTGATCAGCCTCCCATGATTCAAAATACCTATCAATTGACATTATTCGACACTTCACAGCAAAATCCTTTAGCACATTAAACAATGAAAATATTTATTTTTTTGAAACAGCCTCTAAAACTACGATCAAGCATTCATTAATTCTCTCCCGAAATTTTCTCTGACAATAGGTATGCCTGAAACCATCAAAGGGCTATTTCGTATTATTATCTTGATCATATTACATTGAAAAATGGGAGACTTTACATGCCTGACTTTTTACTGGTTTTATTTTTGTTTAACCTGTCTCTCTTTCTGCTTCACGAAATGGATGCCATCCGGCGGTCCGAGTGGAAATTGTTCATGGTGTTAAAAGATATGGAAGATGATAAGGCCTATAGGTATTTCACTTGGATTCACCTGCCAATGTATACCATCATTCTCTCTCTTCTTTTTAGCTCATATCAGACCATTACATTTTGGGTGCTGGATATTTTTTTCATCATACATACCGTATTACACTTCTTTTTCGAAAAACATCCTCGAAATGAATTTAAAAACGGGTTCTCCAGATCATTGATCTACCCTATGGGAATAATCGCTTTAATTCATTTGATATTCCTAATCATCTAATCTGTTTACACCGACGGAATGAAGGAAGCTGGAACGGTATTGTAGAATAACAGTGAATATGGAGGTGTGCCTATGCAGCAGCATCATGCAGAACGAGTTGAATTATTTGTTTCCAACACCCAGATCATCAAGAAATCGTTCAAATGGCAACATGCGATGATGCACCGTCTGGCTGCCCTGCTCTATGCAGCGGAGAATAAAACAGCGGATGGGGAAGCCATTCGTCAAAGCCATGAGTTGATTAAGCAAAACACAAAACTCTTCTCTGCTTTTAGAGGTAATTCGGCCGTTAGCATTGCTGCCATGCTCTCCCTTACAACGGATGAAGAGACGAGACTGGCAGACACCTTGCATGTCTATGACTTGATGAAAGAGATCAAATTCCGCAACTCTGATTATCTGGTTATTGCTGCCTATCAGATCGCTACTCAGACATCACCTGACCTGTTTCAACCTACGGTGGAGCGGGCCAAATTATTTTATGACGGCATGAAAGCAGAGCATCGTTTCCTCACTGGACAGGATGACTACATTTTCGCTGCCATGTTAGCCCTTTCCGATCTCGAAGTAGATACCGGTGTGGCACGCATGGAACAACTTTATGGCGAATTAAAACCGGAGTTCTCTTCCAGAAACAGTGTGCAGGCATTAACACAGGTCCTGGTTCTTGGAGAGGATATCCCGGATGCAGGTGCTCGTGTGATTGCCTTAAATGAAGCTTTTCGTAAAAGGGATCTTCGAATGGACAAAACGTATACGTTACCATCTCTCGGGATACTCTCCCTGTTGCCCTCGGACAGAGACTCTTTAGTGGATGAAGTCGCGGAAACAAATGACTGGTTACGGACTCAAAAAGGCTTCGGTGCCTGGTCAATCGACAAACAGGAGTTGCTCCTGTTCTCGTCTGCTCTGGTAGCCATTCAACATGTGGAGAATCTGCGCAACGGTGTGCTTACGACAGCAATTTCAACCAGTATCACAAACATTATTATTGCCCAGCAGGCCGCCATGGCCGCAGCTGCCACAGCATCGGCTGCTGCCGCTTCTTCAGCATCATCGAACTAATAAGTGACCCTGTTACCTTCAATATAAGATGAAAAAGACCCTCCCGAGTTCAAGTTGACTCGGAAGGGTCTTAAAACATTCAAACCTACACCTAAAATAATATTCATCATTTGCTAGGATATAATCCCCGTATCCCGGAACTCTTCCACGAAACTATCCAGCCAATCCGAACCATAGTCCAGCGCACCCATATCACTCTCAATAAAAGCAACATCTAATCCCATCACCCAGAATCGGCGAGCAACAATAAATAGATCAACCGCCTGCTCATCTTCGGCAGAGAAGCTTCTGACTGAACGATATCCTGCCATTAGCGCATCCCATAATACTGCTTTTCGCTCATCAGACTGCCTTTTTCGAACTTTCACTTGAGCTAAATCGTAAGCACGCCAGCCTTTGGCTGCCCACTCGAAGTCATAATGGATGAACTGATGTTCCTGTTGAAACACATTGTTATTCCCATGCATATCGCCATGGCACAGACCAAAGTCCAGGTCTTGTCTGGAAGTGGCAACGATGCGTTCTTTTAATGTTGTGGCAAACGTATGGAGAAATGCTGCTGCTTCATTGTTCTCACCGATAAAGTGAATAATTCGCTCAAGAGGTTCGTCAATAAGTAACTTCAGATCCAGCTCATATCGTGGCAGCTCCATGTTCACCTGATCCATAGCCTCATGCAATTCAGCGGCAGATTGGCCAAAGGCGTAACAAGACTCCTCATCCTCCAGGTTGTTCTCCGTACCTTCAATATACCGAAACATTACAGCAACCCGCTTGCCTTCCGCAGCCTCCAACACCGTATATCCCGTATGATCTTTCTTCTCGATGTATTCTCCAATGTCGGTATGTTCCGCAGAACCTAGAACGTTCTTCAATTGAGACAATAACGAAAGCTCATACTGAACATCTGCCTCCGTAATTTCAGTGCGGTAGATACGAAGAATGTACATGCCACTGGACGTGCGAACCCGGTAGGTATCATTCAATCCTCTGAGCCAAAACAAACATTCTTCCCATGTTCCAATGTCATAGTGATTCCTCAATGCAGATTCCAGGTACCTGGGGTTAAGCACTGAACGTAAAGCAGTCGGTTGAATAGACATATGGTTGCTCCTTCGGTTTAATATGATTATTTCTCATCTGATGGACGATGTAATCCTTCACCTATCAACCTATAACATAGTATATTTTTCGTTTATTTTCCAGAATATATATTTTAATGAGTAATACTTTTTGGACTCCTATAGTTCCATCTCTCATCAGCAGGTTAGATAGGGCTATTTACATTGACTCGCTTTCCAGGTTTCAACAGGCTATTACACGCTGGGTCGATGCCAGCGCTCGACAATGCAGCACATTCACGAAAGGCAAAATGTTTGCACCCCCTGCATTTCTGAACATCCAGATGTACTAATGCATAATTGATGGCTTCACCCGTGTGCTCAAACATATGATCCGAACCAATCCGTTCAATCAATCCTGTTCTCTTCAGCATCTCCAGAGGTTGCGCCTGAGTGCCTGAAAGTAAAACCCTGCCCCCGGATCTCTCTATATGTTTGACAACACGGGCCAGATTGGATTCACCTGTCGTATCCATAAAAGGCACCTTGCCCATGCGCAACAGCAGAGTACCTGGTCGACGATGAATCGAATCCATGACCGACTTCTCGAACATATCCGCTGCGCCGAAAAAAAGTGGCCCTTCAATTGTATAGAGGCTTATTTGCGGACAGTCATGTCCTTCCCGAACCATGTGGGCCATGACTTTCTCATGTTTATGATCGGGATCAGGCAGTACTTTGGTAACCTTCAACATCTCACTCATCCGTTTAACAAATAAAAGGACCGCCAGAATCAACCCCACCTCTACAGCCGTTGTTAAACTTGTAAATATGGTCAGCAAAAAGGTAATCAGCAGCACGAGTGAATCACTCGTTTGGGTTTTCATGACATGTATGAAGGATCTCCGTTCACTCATATTCCAGGCAACCAGCATGAGAACGGGAGCCATACTGGCAAGAGGAATGTGGGATGCATATGGCGCAAAGAGAACAAGTACCAGCAAAACCACCACACCGTGAATCACGCCAGACCATGGCGATACTGCGCCGGATTTGATATTTGTTGCTGTACGTGCAATCGCTCCTGTTGCAGGAATACCACCAAATAACGGCGTCACCATATTAGCAATCCCCTGCCCAATCAACTCTCGATTGCTGTTATGCCGACTTCCGGTCATGCCATCGGCAACAACTGCGGATAGCAGCGATTCAATTCCACCCAGCATGGCGATGACAAAAGCGGGTTGCAGCAAGTTCACGATACGCTCCCAAGTGATCTCAGGCACATGAAACTGAGGCAAGGTGTTAAGTATAGCGCCAAAGGACGAACCAATTGTAGCCACCTGCCCTTCAAAAAAGAACGCCGCGACTACCGTCGAAAGAACCAGCCCTACCAGTGATGCAGGCACCTTTGGTGCAAACCTGGGCACAAGCAGAAGAACAGCCAGACAGATTCCAGCTGTAAGCACACTGTATATATTAATCGTCGAGATATGCATCCCGATTTCTTTCATATTGGACCAGAAATCCTCGTGTTTCTCGATGCCTCGAAGTCCCAGAAAGTTCGTTATTTGTCCGCTAAAAATAATGACGGCAATCCCTGCCGTAAAACCGATAGTCACCGGCTTTGGAATAAACTTAATTAATGCCCCAAGCTTGAATACGCCCATAAGTACAAGCATCAAACCGGCCATCATTCCGGCGATCAGCAGATTCTCATATCCATACTGCATCACAATGGCAAAGAGGATCGGAATGAATGCCCCCGTTGGCCCGCCAATCTGGAACTTGGACCCACCCAGCAAGGAAATGAGAATCCCGGCGATTACTGTGGTATACAATCCATACTCCGGTTTGACCCCGGAAGCGATGGCAAACGCCATACCGAGTGGAATCGCAATGATACCCACAATCAGTCCTGATAACAGATCTTTGCGAAAAGCGGCAGCATTGTACCCTGCATATCTCCCCATCCATTTCATGCACAAAAACCTTCTTTTCTTCATATATTTGAATATTTGAATATATTTAAAAGATTACTCCCCTGCATACGTCCTGTCAATCGGATTACGCACAATCCCAGCAGGAACTTAACACAAAAAAACAAGAACCTCCGGTGATTACACCCAGTTGCTCTTGTTTATTGTGTCAGGACTCTTTACGAATATCTTCCAGCATGGAAATGGCATCAACCAGATGATTGTCAAAAATCTGTTTGGTGACTGCCAACAGGTCCTTAATCAGCGGATCACGCAGCGAATAGGTGACGGTTGTCCCTTCTTTGATTCCGTGGACAACGTTTTTGCTGCGCAATACAGCCAGTTGCTGTGAAACGGCAGAGCCTTCCGATCCCAGAATGCTTTGCAGTTCATTCACGTTTTTGGCTCCTTCACTCAGCAGCTCCAGAATCTGAATTCGCATCGGGTGTGCCAACGCTTTGAAAAAATCCGCTTTAAACTGTTGTATGCTCTGATTCATACGCTATGCCCCTTCAATCGAACTTTTGAAGATGCAAATATCATAACATAGAACGGGTACCATGCTTTACTCTAACCGTAAACGGTTTTTTAATATAAAAGTTAAGATTGACCTTGAAGTACACTTCAACCTTTATACTTTACTTATAGTCTCCACAGATCGTATATCTGAACTCCATCAGGAAGGGTGATTCCTTAATGAACATGTATATCCATAATCACAAACGCTCGTTAACGAGCTTTCTATTCGAGAAATATATCGGAACGTTAGATACCAAGAAAACTTTTTCAACACGCGAGCTTACCCGCAAACACCTGGATCATATGGGCTTGGAAAACATTAAACCTTATACCTTGGGTAAAACAAAACTGTCATCTTCCATTAAAGATCGCTCCCATGAAGACATGCAGGTGTTTACCTTAAACGATCAGCATTCCCGTGAACAGAAGGTCATTCTCTACATTCATGGCGGGGCGCATACACACCAGCCGCTGTCTTTACATTGGAAATTCATGGACCATATGGCTCAGGCCCTGAATGCCAAAGTTGTTGCTCCCATCTATCCAAAGGTTCCGCATTTTAACTATCAGCACACATATCCGAAACTGCTTAATCTATACCGGGATCTGCTTGCCTCCGTGGACGACCCGGCACAACTCACCATTATGGGGGATTCCGCAGGCGGGAACATATCCCTGGCCTTGGCCCATTATCTGAAGATGCATGATCTCCCGCAGCCCAAAGATATCATCTTGTTATCACCTTGTGTGGATATGGTGCTGGACAATCCGGTCATATTCGATTACGAGACCCGCGACACTATGCTCGCTGTGGAAGGGTATGATGTCATCCGGCGGATCTGGGCAGCTGACAAACCGTTGAACGATCCGTTAATCAGTCCAATCTACGGAGATTTCGCCGGTCTGGGCAAAATTAGCATCTTTATCGGAACCCACGAGGGTTTGTTTCCTGATAATATGAAGCTCGACAGACTTCTGACGGATCAAAGAATCGATCATCAAACGTACGTTTACCCCAAAATGAACCATGTCTTTGTCCTCTATCCGATTCCGGAAGCCAGGGATGCGCAGCGTAAAATAGTTAACATCATAAAAAGCTCAGCACATGAAGCTGAACAATAGACTGTAATGCCTCCCCATAGCCCTTTCGCAAAAAGAACGAAAAAAAGCTCAATCCCTGGACTACCGCCACCGGATTGAGCTTTCTTGCTGTTATTCTGTCATCTAAATATTATTTATATGAACCATATTCAAACCAGTCAAAGTCTGCTACCTGATCGGAAGAAGTACCGTTGCTGCTGCTGAACATTCCGATACAACAGCCAACAAAGCCACCGGCTACTTCGGTGCTCAGGCTGCTTGTATCCACCTGTTCCGCCACCAGATGATACCGACTTCCATCCGTGCTGTAATAGAAGTTGAGTTGCTGACCTGTCGCAGCCAGTTTGATATACACTCGCGATACTTCATCATCCAGCGCGATTTGCGCAATGTGGCTATCCTGACCATCTATAACGGTCACCACACGCAGCACCTGCTGATTCTCGACCAGAGCACGCTCAATCCGTACGTGATACTGATCGTTCTGAATGACGACAAGACCAGCCGTTTCGTTTGCATTTCCGGGCACAAATTCCATCGCTGTAGCTGCGACATAATCCATATGCCTTTGACGCAGACAAACAAAGCTGGAATTTTCTTTTTCCTTCAATGTTTGCGGTTTCAGCTTCAGTCGCAAGTATCCTTTTCGTTCGGTTAATGAATAGAGATCCTCCTGAGGATTGCGCAGGAACATCCATTGTAAACCCAGACGATCGCTGTCAAAATGGTCAAAACGCAGTTGTGGCTCCACCGGAACAGGCTTCAAATCCAACGTGCCCTGCTCCTCCAGGATGCCGCGGCCCTCATTGACAACAGGCCATCCGTCCTCCCAAACAACAGAAGCAAGGAACGTCTCCCGCCCCAGGTTGCTATAGCTCCCTCCATATGGACGCGAAGCAAGCATGACCATGAACCATTGACCGTTCGCAGCCTGCACCAAGTCGGCATGTCCTACATTAACAACAGGGTAACGCTTACCCAAATGGCGATGTGTAATGATTGGATTATTCGGATTCCCGACGTATCCTTCGGTCAAACTTTTGCTACGAGCAATGGTCACCGCATGGTTTGGCCCTGTGCCTCCCTCTGCAATCAATAAATAGTAATATTCATCGATCTTATACAGATGCGGACCTTCCGGCCAGATAACAT
The DNA here is from genome assembly GCF_984798905.1 of Paenibacillus sp. SRL342. Classification (NCBI taxonomy): domain Bacteria; kingdom Bacillati; phylum Bacillota; class Bacilli; order Caryophanales; family Paenibacillaceae; genus Paenibacillus; species Paenibacillus sp. SRL342. The sequence goes on along the minus strand of NZ_OZ481790.1, from coordinate 943,898 downwards.
CCACCATCGCCCCGCGCCACAGAACGTAACTGTCTCCCACCAGCTTCATACTGCCCAGATCAAGCTCTCTCAGCCAAACTTCCCAATTGCCATTATAACGAACTCCCTCAGAGCAAGGACGTGTACCTAGGTAATACGCTTTGCCGTCATCGAAAAAAATCGTAGGATCTATGCCTTCTGCGCCTTCAATAAAATAAGGATCAGACCATGGCCCAGCCGGGTCGGTAGCGGTTACAATAAAATTGCCGCCATGTGATACATTGGTTGTAATCATATAGAAGGTGCCTTCATGATACCGAAGCGTTGGAGCGAATATCCCTTGTGAATGGCCTGCTCCCTGAAGATTTAATTGCGAAGGGCGGTCCAGCACATTGCCAATCTGTTTCCAATTCACTAGATCACGGCTCTGAAAGATCGGAACGCCAGGAAAATAGGCAAATGTGGATGTCACCAGATAAAAATCTTCACCCACCCGGCAGACGGATGGATCTGGATAAAACCCGGGCATAATCGGATTATCAAACGTGCATTGTTCGACTTGATTTGCATTTTTCATTCTTTTACCCCTCCAATGGTTAGTCCAGTCACAAAGTATTTTTGCAAGAACGGATACAGTAAAACGATCGGCATTGCCGTCACAACCGTGATGGCTGCCCGAATGGACACAGGCGTCACCATGTTGGTTACATTTTTGAATGAATCCACGTTGACGGTTCCCCCCTGTGAGGTCGCAGAGGATAACAATTTCATCAGCTCATACTGCAAGGTGGTCAAATTCCGATTTCCCGCCGTGTACAACATGGAGTCAAACCAGGAGTTCCACTGACCTACAGCAATAAACAGTGCAACCGTAGCCAGAACCGGCTTGGATAGCGGAAGCACGATACGCATGAAAATCCTAAAATCTCCGGCTCCATCCATCTTCGCGGATTCAATTAATCCCTCCGACAGTCCCTGAATGTAGGTACGAATGACGATCATGTTGAACACCCCGATCAAGCCGGGAATAATGTATACCCAGAAGCTGTTCAGCAGCCCCACTTGTTTGATCAGCATGTATCCCGGAATTAAGCCCCCGCTGAAATACATCGTCATGACAAACAGCGTCGTGACCAATTTGTTAAACATGTACTCTTTGCGGCTCAGTACATAGGCCAGCATGGCTGTACAGAACAGCTGTACAACCGTTCCCACCACGGTTCTGGCAACCGAAACAAATGCGGCTTGCGTCAGATTCGGATTCTGGAATACGGAGACGTAATTTTGCAGCGTCCATTCCCTCGGCCAGAGATAGATCCCCCCGCGAATCGTATCCAGCCCGTTATTGAAAGATACGGCAATGGTGTTTAAAAAAGGATATAACGTAACAACCATGACAAGCAACATAAATATGCCATTGGTGATGGAAAAAATAGAGTCTCCCAAGCTTCGTTTTCTACTAAATCTCTTCACAGCTCTGCCCCCTTATCATATCAATCGCTCTTCACCAAGAGACTTGGCAATCCCGTTGGCGATAAATATGAGCACCAGACTGACCACACTTTTGAAAATGCCTGCTGCGGTGGCAAGTGAGTAGTTGCCGAGATTAATCCCGTATTTCAAAACAAAAATGTCGATCGTCTCGGATACATCCTGCACAAGTCCGTTCCCCAACAAGTATTGAATCTCAAAACCTGCGTTCAGTACGTTACCAACGTTGATGATGAGCAGGATAATAATCGTTGGTTTGATGCTTGGAAGCGTGACATTGAACATTTTACGAAACCGTCCGGCTCCGTCGATGGAAGCTGCCTCGTACAGGCTCGGATTAATCGACGCCATGGCCGCCAGATAAATAATCGTGCCCCAGCCAATTTCCTTCCACATGCTGGACAGACCTACAATCCCCCAGAAGTATTTGGGTTCGGCAAAAAAATTGATCGGTGCATCAATCAGGCCCAATTTCGTCAACAGCACATTCACTATTCCTGTTTCGGTTGACAATACATTCGCAACGATACCTGTTACGATGATCCACGACAGGAAATGTGGCAGATAGGAAACCGTCTGTACCACGCGTTTGAACAATACCATTCGCAGTTCATTCAATAAGAGCGCCAGACCAATTGAGCCGACAAATCCCAGAAACAGACTGATCAGGCTCATCGCCAGCGTATTGCGAATAACACGTAAAAAGGTAGGGTCCGTGAATAACGTTCGGAAATGTTCCACTCCCACCCAATCCTGCTCCATAAAACCAATGCCCGGTCTATAATTCTGAAACGCCATCAACCAGCCCCATAATGGTCCATACGCAAAAATAGCGATAAACGCAATAAACGGAAATGACATCCACATTAATTGTCGCTGACTTTTCATTCTGGAAAGGTTATACCCGATCCAGCTTGTTCCCGCTGGGATATGGCTGGTTTTTAACGAAGGCTGCAACTCCTTTTTGGCCATGTTTTTTCTCTCCTTGCTTACGAGTTTATCTATATCACCCAGTCTGGGTGAATCGATTCCATTCCTATCCAATCTCCCAATCTAGCGTGTAAGAAAGGCTACGGGGTTCCCCATAGCCTTTCTGTGTGACAGGCCTTTATCCCCACAGTTCCATGCGTCTGCGGACTTCTTCCGTCAGCGCATCTTCATACGCTTTAATATCTGCACTTTCCTTAAGCGTGGCTTGATATTCTTCCCAAGCCTTATCAAATTCGGATGGTGAAGTCATAATCACTTTTGGCAACCATTTGCGTTTTACATCGTCCATTTTCTGTCTGGCGATGGTCTCCGGTTTATTTGGTTCAAAATTATAGGTATAGATTGGGAACCACGGTTCATTTTCCTCCGCAGGCTCAAGGAAGTCGGTAAATTTCGTGAATCCGTAGGCCTTCAACACTTTTTTGTCGATGTCATTCAATGTGGCAAGGTACTCCTCCGGCTGCTCCTTAGGGTCAAGGGCATTCTTCCCGTCAGCGGTCATGCCCTCATGATGCGGGAAATAGACCAATGGGCTTCCCGTGTTCGCCAGTACCCAGTCCGGATCTTTGGAATTCGCACGTTGCTCCTCATTTCTGGAGAACACGCCTTTGTCATCGACTTGATAATCCACGCCTTCCTGTCCCCAGGTTCTCAATACTTCCATCTCAGGGTCCAACAGATCATTAATATATTGAAGTGCTCCCTCGATATCCTCGCAGCTCTTTGTAATAGCCAAGCCACCATTCACATTAAGGATTGGATTGTTCTGATAGCGCCCTTTAACATCCTCGGAGAGTGTAATGGACAACGGTACATAGGTTTTGTCATACAATTTTTGCTTCACGAGTGATGCCTCGGCGTCAAGGAACTGCCATCCTTGATCCACCATGCCCAGCACACGTCCGGTTGAAATTTTGGAGATATATTGATCATAGTTTGCTGTGAAGGTTTCGTTATCGACCAGGCCTTGATGATATACCTCATTAATTTTCTTGAAATATGCCTTTGCTTCCGGAATGGTATTATAGTTTTTGGCCGTCAGCGTTTCTTTATCAACGATGGCTGCGCCTTCGTTCGGATAACCAGCCATGAAGAGCGGAGGGTTCTCCAGTGCGAAATAACGCCAGTCATAGGAGATAATTTCAAATCCAATTGTTGGCTGACCATCAACGGTCGGGTGAGCTGCTTTATACCGTTCAATCAAGTCGAAGTATTGGTCAAGCGTTTTAATTGTCGGATAATTATCCCACTCCAGTACGGCCTTCTGAATCCAGAATGCTTCTCCGTCATGGGATACTTTCATCGACTTTTCTTGTATATTTCCGAATTGAGGAATGAAGTAGATATGTCCATCCGTCGTATTTTTCATCTTCTTCCAGTCTTCGCCCAGGTAATTTTTGATGTTTGGATATTTATCGATGTAATCCTCAAGTGGTACTAACGCCCCTGCTGCTACCAGTTGCTGAGTACCATCACTCCCATCGATAAAATCGGGATATTCGCCGCCTGCAATGAGTACGCCAATCCGCTCTTTGGCTGTTTGGCCCGTAAGCCAGTCCATCGTGACTCTGACGCCTGTTTTCTCCTCAATGGCCTTTAACACCCGATTATCGTCAGGCGCAATTTTTCCCGGTACGGCAAAAAATGCGGAAAATTGTTTCAATTCCCTTCCATCTGCTGTCTTTTCCCCTTTCGAGGATGATCCCGTTGTACATCCAGTGAGTGCGATGACCAGTATTAAAGCTAACAGAGCACTATACTTGATTCTTTTTCTAACATCCTTTTTCATCATGACCCCTCCATCGATTATATTGACAGAAGCTTTTTGGAAAGCGCTTTCCAAAGGCTGACTTAAAATTATCATGCTTCCATGCCCCTCTCAACGGGATAAACTATAGATGGAATCCCACTAATTCCAGCATCTGCGAAAAAAAATATCCCGCCGCTCCGTCAAGGAGTGCAGGATGTTAATCAAGAGAGTACGCAGCATGGGCACTTTTACGATATTGTGCAGGAGTCTCCCCCATGAGTTTCTCGAACCGGCTAATAAAGTAATCGGAATCCCGATATCCCACCATTGTTGCGATTTCGTATACTCTTTGATCTGTTCTGCGCAACAGCCGGGCGGCTTCCTCAATACGCAATTGATTCAAATAATCACTGAAGCTGATCGAGAAATGCTTTTTGAAAATCTGACCCAGATACGCACTATTCATGTAAAACTGCTCCCCGAGCAATTTCAGACTGATATTTTCTCTGTAATGCTCGTGAATGAAGGCCTCAATTTTGGCTAATACGCCCATCGCATTCGACTTTTGCTGCTCCTTCAGTTTCTCTGCGCACATGAGCGAGAATTCGCATAAATGTTCAATGTTTTCCTCCATCGATAACATCGCGTAGTTCACCTTCAGAAAAGTCGATTCCATCAACCCGGAATCTGGAGTAACCGTATCGTTGTTCACGAGATCCAGCAAAGTGTATGCCAGATAATGCAAGTGGATGCGGACAATACCAGGCTCGATTCGCTCATCCAGAAAAAATTGAAAAATCGCCTTTGCATGACTGTATAACTCATCCGTCTGCTGTTCCTCAATAGACTTGACTAGCCCATCAAACAATTGTTTTTCGAACTGTCCCGGCCGATTAACAAATAAGGTCGTATCCATAAGTTCGAAGTAATAAATGGGCCTGCAAGTGGTGAAGAAACGTAAGCTTTTCATTATGCCGCAAGATTGATAAGACTCGTGCAGCGCCTCCAACTCATGTACTTCCTTCCCGACATAACAAGCAATAGCCGCCTCTTGACCATGGATCAGATCGGCATGTAATCGGGTCAAATATTGCTCCAAGGTCACTGCCTCACGGTTCACCATCAGGTCCGTAACCATGAGCAGAACCGCATTTTTATCACCTGTGAAGGGCTTCAAAATTTGTCCCGGCAAGGGCTTGCCCACCCACGCCTCAACCCGAGCGCACCAATCCGTTCCCTGTTCTGGACCGGCTTCCGCCTCAATCAGGATGCAACGCAGTATGCCGGCATCTTGATAGTGGGACTGCAGACTCGTAACAGCATCCTCCTCAGCCACCCCAAGCAAGATTGACTGCATATGCTGAGCCATAATAATCCGATCTTTTTTTTGCTGATATCGCTTCTCTTCCGTCCGCGCATTAAATGCGCTCCTGAACTCCTCAAGCACCTGAACCAGTTCGGTCTTCACAATAGGCTTGAGAATGTAGTCATCCACCTGGTATTTAATCGCCTGCTTGGCATATCCGAACTCATAGAATCCACTTAGAAGAATCAGCTTGATGTCACCGTTATATTGCTCGTACAAAGTTTTGGCAAGCTGCATTCCGTCCATTTCCGGCATCTTAATGTCGGAAATCACCAGATCGGGCTGCATAGCGCGTATACACTCCAATGCCTGCATGCCATTGGAAGCCTGACCGCAAATCTGAAATCCGTAAGACTCCCAATCAATTAACAATAGAAGTCCTTGGCGAATAAATGGCTCATCGTCCACAATCAGCACGTTGATCATATCCTCGCTCCTTATTCTTGAGATGCCTGCATAAGAGGAATTCGAATGCCAATCGTTGTTCCCTTCCCCTTTTCACTGAATATGTGCACCTGAACGAAATCATCAAAATACATCCGCAGCCGAATATATGCATTCATCATACCAATGCTGCTAAGCTCGCTCATCCGATCCATACTCGGGTCTTGCATCATTTTGCGGAGCGAGGCCAGCTTGTCCTGATCCATACCGACTCCGGTATCTCGAATGGAAATGTACAGTTCATCACTTCGAATCTCGAATAATACCTCCACGACCCCATCATTCGACGTCCCCTCAATGCCATGGATACAAGCATTCTCCACAAAGGTGAGAACGGTTAGCTTGGGTATCATCATGGCAGCAATGGATTCGTCTGTGATCCGGATTGCAAATTGCAACTTTTCACCAAAGCGATACTGCTGGATACTCAGATAACTCTCCACAAAATTGATTTCCTCTGCAATTGTAATCAGATCATCGCCCCAATTGATCGTCTGACGTAACAGCAGTGCCAGTTTATGAATGACATCGGAGGTTTCAAGCTCGTCCTTAATCAAACTCCGCATACGGATCGTTTCAAGCGTGTTGAACATGAAATGGGGATTCACCTGACTCTGAAGGGCTTTCAGCTCCGCCTGTTTCTTGGATAGCTCAAGGGCTTGCCGCTCCACCTGGCCCTTAAACACAATCTCAATCAGGTTCTTGATCTTGATGACCATCATGTTATAACTATGGGTCAGGCTGCCGATCTCGTCCTTGCCCACAGGTCCCGATATCACCTCAAATTTCTCATGCTTCACTTGATCCAGGTGCTTCGCTATCCGATCAACTCTGATGACCAATGATCTGGATATCAACCAGATTAGCAGTGTCGGCACCAACAGATTAAGAATGATTAGTAAAGTCAAATTAAGCTTGGAATTAACAATCTCCGACAGAACGTCCAATTTCTCCGTGCTGACGACAATCTGCCAATCCTCGGATACGACGGGGATCGATTGCATCGATTGAACAGGGTCAATTGGACTGTTTGCAATCAGATTAAACGGCTTGCGCGTCTGATTCATTTTTGAATCGTTCGAGAAAATGACCCTGCCATCCGAAACGACATACACCTTCCCATTGGCTCCCTCATTTTTAAGCGATTTGTTGATGAAAGCGTAGTCCAGATCAACCTTTAACACCTTTTCAACCTGCTGCTCCCCAAAGTAATCCAGCTTACGAATAATGCTTACTTTGCGTCCTCCCTGACTTTGCGACATCTCCGCCTGTTGTTTGTCAAAATACGAATAGATCATGATATGGTCGCTCGTTTTCATCAGCGCTTGATACCAATCACTTTTCTTCACCTCTTCATCCAGCTTAATAAAGTTTCCTCCATTGACGAAGGTATCATTGCCAACATAAAACGTGATTTGATTCACCTGCTGGTAGCTGTAATAGTACCTGACCAGATTGTTGTTGCTAAGCATATCATAGTAGGCAGAGTAATAGTCTTCCTGATCGCGATACTTGAACTCCATGAACCGGTTCAGCGTTCCATCGGTATAGAGAAAATTGGACACATACAAGCTATTGTCTATACTGTTCCGCAGGTTGAACTTGATCCTTTGCTGCATTTCATTGAATCGGCTATGCTCCTTCTCTTCAATGTTACCTTTGATGCTTTGGTAAAACACGGTATTTGTGACCAGGACCGGGACCAGCACACAAAAAATGAACAATATGTACAACTTGGTTTTGAGACTCCAATCATCCAGAAACTGAATACGCTTACAGTATGTCTTTCGGCTCATGTTATGTCTTTGTCTCCTCTAACCATGTCATATATCAACATTATTATAACGAGTACAGGATGGGTTGGATACTGCAATCCAGGATTTCCGGGAAGCCTTTAATCAACCTCCCGTTCAACTGGCCCAACAAGACAGACGCTAACATATCACATATTTTCGTTTGAACCCGATCTGACCTTACGCCGAAACAGCGATCACGTTATAATTTCAAGAGCATTTCGTACTGGCCCACATGATATGCAAAACCTGATTTGACCAGGAGGAAATCTTGCATCGGTTTCAGATGAGACTCCACATTGAGGACACTGATTCTAGAAGCTTCTGTGCGTTGGACCATCTCTGTCAGGATGCTGCTTGCAATACCTTTGCCCCGGTAATTTTGGTTCACTGCAAGCTGGGGAATATCACCTGTTTTTTGATCTATAATGCCATAACCAACAATGCTGTGATCCTGACGTGCTACCACATAGATAAAAGCCTCCGGTAAAGCGTAGATGGAATCTATTGAATTTTGCCAGGAGGGCTCCATATCCCAAAATTCCTTGAACTGCTCCAAATTGATTCTCTCCACACATTCCACCGTGCAGGTCGTTTGCGGTATGAATTGATCTTTTTGCAACTGGAAACATGAAAATTCCCTTTGAATTTTGAAGTTTTGTTTACTGTACAGCTGAACTGCAGATTCGTTGGATTGGATGACTTCCAGCAAATATTGCTCTACATTTTTTTCTTTTAACAGCTTTTGAATATTCAAGAGCAGATCGCTTGTAATGCCTTGCCGCCTGCAATCTTTTACAACGCCTGTACCAAGGTCATATGCAGTTGTCTTTCCATTCCAGCTTCGAAGTCCATTGATAACAAATCCGACCATTCTCTCATCCTTAAAGGCTCCCATAGATAATTCGGGGTGATACCCCCTTCGTTGAAGCATCTGTTGAAACTTCCAAAAAGGCAAATCCATTTTAACCTGGTAGTCGGAGAACGCATCCACAAACGCCTCGTGAAGTGTTGCCATGCTTATTTTGTCCAACATTTTATAACTGTACATTAGGGCACTCTCTCCTTTAAAAAGTTGAAAACAATAATATATTAGGGCTCATGATCCCTATCCTTATTTAAATATTCTACTAAATAGTGTTAACACTATACAGTAAGTTTCTTTTAAACTAATAACTAAAATAGACCGCTTCCTGGTTAAGGAATACGGTCTATTGAATCATTATTCTATGGGGATACCGATTTTGTTAAACCAATTTTGGTGATCACCGTATCATACGGGTCCAATTCCACGGTCTGTTTTCCATGCTCTGTATTGATCGTTGTGGACTGAACCTGATCGCTATTATTGATCACAACCAATATGTTGCTCTCAGGATAGTAAGCGCACTCGGTATACAAGTTATCCGTGATGTACTTTGTTTCATGGAATTCATTGCCCGCAAATCGAATCAAATTCAGAAGTAGTCTTGTATTTTCCCAGCTGAATTCGAAGGAAGGCAGATAGATCCCTTTTCCTTTTCCAAAAGCATGTGTGGACAGTGAGATCTGACCATCCGTTTCACTCACAACAGCTGCTGATCCATCAGTCAGATAAATGTTATTTTTCGGAAGTATGCTGGCCCCCTCAGGCAACAACCCATGCTCATCGTGAGTATCGTACGACCATTTTCCATGAACAACTCTGGCGCCTGTATCCTCATCCACCCCAAGCACATGAGCCATTCTGAAAAAGCTGTCGTACCCGTCCATTGCCGAAGGCTGGTTAATGCCAATAAAGGTACCACCCTCATGCACCCACTGGGTCAGAATGTCTACACATTGGTGGTCTTTCCAGTGCACTCCACCACTCCAGGCAGAACCAGCGGAACCGGCATTAATGACAACATCTACATCCTTCAATGCGCCCTGACGAATATCATCAAAATCAATAAACTGCACGTCAACAGGCACCCCGGCTAATGCCTCATTCACATGAATCAGATCATGCATATGCGTTTCATGAAAATGTCCGGACAAGGTCCACGATCTTAACTTGCCCCAGCTATGCAGAACGGCTACCTTTGTTTTGATCTGATATGGTTTTCCCTCTTGATGCAGCTCTTTCATTTCCCTGAATTCATGGGCGATCTTCTCGATATAATCCACAAAGTCCGGGTAAGGCTCCACCAGATGCAAATATCCACCTAGTCCAATCCGGTCGATCGACTCCCGCAGCAGTGCACGCCGGATATTAATCCAATATTTCTTCGCATCCAGGGTAGGGTCTCCGCCCTCCTTGAAGGTAGGAAGCCCACCTAAGCCGACTGGGAACAAGTAGGGATGCAAGCGAATCTCATGGGTATTAGCCTTAACGCCTGAGCACATTCTTGCCTCGTAACCGGAGAACACACATTTGATCATGCCGTCGAATCCAAACTCCTCAAAGCGATCATTGTACGGCTCCATGCCTACCCAGCTGTCATCATAGAAGACATACGCCAGCTTGTCATGCTTGTGGACAATATCAATCAACTTTTTACCGAATTCAATGACAAAATCATTGATAAATGCCATCCAATCCAGCTTTCGCTGATCCGCAGGCATGTGAGTGACCTGATATTTACCGCCATTTACAAAGTCCTCGGCGGAGAGTGAGTACCCATATTTTTGAGCAAACAGATCCAGCGCTCTCGAACTTACGGTAAAATCGTATGAACCCCAATCCGAGAACAGATGGCGATTCCGCTCATCACTGCCCCAGATCCAGGCGAAGTTATAAAATAGGGACGTAAAACGTACAACGGTTGTTTCCGGGTGGTTTTGGCACCACTTTTCCATCCAATCCTGCAGATAGGTTTGGGTGTCCGTATAGATCGGGTCAATCTGCATCAGATGCTCTTTGTCCCAATTATTCGTTGTATGATTGTACATGGAAATCTCTTCCCAGATCCGGTAAACCATGAAACTCACCGTGTATTTATGCCAAGGAGAAACGCCGGTAATGACAACATTGCCAGATTCCCTTTCATAATTCCACTGTCCTCTAGGTACCTGTTCCCCAGTCGTTCGGTCGTACACCTGCCAATATTTAAACGCTTCTTTGGAATCATTCACCCTGAATTGTTCAGCGAAGAAATCCTCCATCAGATAGATGGATACATAATCTTGTACAGCGACTTTCGGATTGGTAATGAGAAAACATTGCTGCAGCTTATCCAGATTACGGGATGCCCACTCATTATGATCCCGAATAATGCAAATGGTTGAATAGATGCCATATCCGGCATTAATAATCTCATCAGACAATTTCGTACCGTCACTGTCACGGATCACATCGGCACCCCAGCGATCAGCAAGTTCCAGCGTCAGTGCCTCATAACCGGATTCTCCCGGCAATGTAAAAGAGCCTTTGGTTGGTTTGGACAATTGGGTTCCCTCCCTATCTCAACATATCGGACAGAAAAGCGAGTGCCAGGCCCTGACCCCAGCCCTGAATCCAGTCTTTTGGAATATTGCGATAGCCATCCCGATCCTTCATCACCGCCGTACCGCCAGATACACCAAGCACGCGTCCATCTTCGCTAATGTTGTTCAGGATGCCCTCCAGTGCCTTTTGCACGTACTTGGTATGCAGTGGATTGCCGTTATTGATCATGGCTGCTGCAATACCAGCGGAGGCTGACACCTCTTCATACGATTCTTCGTCATCCAAAACGGTACGCCACAAGCCATTCTCGGTCTGCACCAGCTTGAGAGCTGCCAATTGATCGCGAAGGGCACATTCTACATCCATACACTGCGGATACAAGTACCAGTCGTTCAGTTGCGGTTTCACTTGAGACATTGTATAGGCTCCCCAAGCATTCGCTCTGCCCCAGTAAAATCCGGACATGTGGTCCTTGTTGATATTGTTATAGCCGTGATACCACAGACTGCTGCTCGGATCTTGCAGGTATTTGATATGCCAGTAATACTGATTCAGCGCATCCTGAATCATGGCTTCATCTTTTAATTTGCTACCTACGCGAAGCAGGAAAAATGCCGCCATAAACAAGGTGTCCGCCCAAGCCTGTTCCGGAAAATCATTGGAAACGGATACCGTATGCTGAAGCACATTGTCTCCAAAGCGAAGTGCATGATTCTGGAGATAATCAACCTTGCTGAGGACAATATCCCAATATTTCTGATCTCCGGTTTCTTCATATAAAGTGATGAGCACATGGCCCATGGCACATGTATTTACCGTCCAACTTGGCAGCCCCAGCTCGATATATTCGTCTGCCCATTTCACCAGCCTGTCCAGAATCTCTTGGTTGCCTGTCGTTTGATAGGCCCTGGATACACCATAATAAGCCACTCCACCGGGCCAATCCCATGTCAGATCCATATCCAGTGTTTTCTTGGTAACGTTCTCGATTACATGTAGAATCTGTTCCCTGTCATATTTCACTTGAAGCATTGTTATTCCCCTCTCCCTGCGCACACGCCCCCAAGTGCGCCCTGAGAGGTGTCCGTCCATTTTTGTAAACGCTTTACTTATTCCATTGTACGCAGTAAAATAGTCTCATTCTAAGCATATTCATAACAAAACTGCGCAATTTCAATCATTTATACATAGGAGTCCTCGAAAATGCCCAAACCGAAGAAACCGGTCATTGAATATCGTCACTACAGCCTGCCCATTGATTTCCCTGTCCTGTTACTCAGTGGAGACCGCTGGAGAATATCCGATATCAAAAGTGAGCATCTTCATTTCCATAACCACATGGAGATTGGCATCTGTTATTCAGATGGAGGCATCATGGAGATTAAGGGAGAATCTGTGCCTTTTCGGGCAGGCGACATCACGTTCATTCCCCGCTATCTTCCGCATACCACATACAGTTCACCTAATAACGCCAGCCTGTGGGCTTATATCTTTTTTTCACCGGAAGAACTCTTCCGTCATTCGCTCAAAACAGCACAAACTCACATTGAACCGAATCTATGGGCGATTCAGGGAACCAATTGTATTCTGAATAAGGAACAGCATCCCAAAATTCATATGCTCGCAACTTCAATCGTTGAAGAAATGAAGCAGCAGTCCCCCTACTATCGGGAGAGCGCGTACGGCTTGTTGATGTCTCTATATATCGAACTGCTTCGAATTCATGCGAACAGCGAGCGCTTGTCATCTCAGGATCAGGAACGGGAACGTGACCTCCAAGGGGACTTGGTCATCTCACCGGTACTGGAGTTTATCACCAAAAACTATATGATGCCTGTGACCATCGATTACCTCGCTGATCTGTGTCATCTGAGTACAACGCATTTTCGCCGCAAGTTCCATGAAATTATGGGAACCACACCGCTCGATTTTCTGAACAGTACCCGGATTGAAGAGGCATGCAAGCGATTGAAAAGCACGGAGGCCTCCATTCTGTCCATCTCCGAGCAGGTCGGCTTCCGATCCATCTCCAGCTTTAACCGCTGCTTCGCCAAACTGATGGGAGAATCACCCAAAGCCTGGCGCAAAGGGGCTCATACAGAAGCACAGTCTGCAAAAGCGTCGATATTGGAATTTACAGGGTGGGTATGAAGGAATTTGTCGAAATGTGATTGCGCCCCCCAGAGATATTCGCTACAATGCCGATAGAATACAAGAGATTTTGTCCGAAGCTACCAAAGGATTGAACAATCTCTAAAGGAGCAGCATTTCGTGTTATTAAAAATTTCAGGCGTTGTCCTGACTGTTGTACTTGCCATTACCGTACTGCTGCTGTCAACGATCAGAGAACCACAATCTGCTGCGCTTCATGCCCGTCAAGGTGTTCTGGATCTCTCGGCCTGGAACCCTGAACAAGACGAGCGGATCAAGCTGGACGGGGAGTGGGAATTTTACTGGGAGCAATTGCTTCCTGACGAATCTGCAACATCGCATCAGGCTGGTCCAACGAAAGCACCCGACACTTATGCAACCGTTCCCGGCTCCTGGAATCGACTTAAAGTGGATGGTGAACGGCTGCCTACCCACGGATTCGCCACGTATCGACTAGTGCTGCGTAATGCACCTGTTGAAGGAACGCTGGCGATCAAAAAAATGAACATTCGTTTTGCCAGTGAAATCTACATCAATGGCAACAAGCTGCTGGAAGACGGGCATGCCGTGGCAAAATCCGCAGGTTACCGACCAGGCAACTCCCCCCAGATTGGCTTTTTCCCCTATCATGGCGGTGACATTGAGATTTTGATCCGGGTGGCTAATTATGATTACACGGACTCTGGCATTCCAGGTCCACTCTTTTTCGGCGAACAAGCAGCCATGCTGAAAAAACATCAATTCAACACAGCTATCGAATTCGGCACGCTTGCTGTACTGGGTACCATTTCGATCATATTCCTCATCAGTTACCTGGGGTCTGCACTCTACCGAAACAGGGACGATTCCCTGCTGCTGATTGGTCTAATCTGTCTGCTGTATGCACTCTATAACGGCATGATCAGCGAACGTGTGTTATCCATGGCGGGCACGGAAATTTCCTTTAGCACACTCTATAAATTAAAAGATTTCTGCTCTGTGGCATGTCTGGGTCTGTTAACCTTTTACTTCTACCGATTCAAAACAGGCATCCTGTCCGGTATGCTCACGGCGGTGATCCTGATCATCTTCGGAGCATACTTATGCATGGTCGCGTTCCTGCCTATTTCCATCTATGGGCTGGCTGCACCTTACGTCGTCGTTATGTACACGTTGATGCTGCTCTGGTTGCTGTATCAATGTGCAAAACAGTTCCTAACCAGTGAGAAGGGCGAACGGCTGTCTACTTTTCTGTGGTACGCAGCCCTCTTAAGCATCATGCTGTACTGTCTGGACATTAATCTCTTCTCGATCTCGCTCAAGGAAAACATGAATATCGGGCAGGCTTCCATTGTCCTGTTCAGCATCCTGATGCTGTTTCTGGCGGTGCTTCGGTTCTTTGAGGCCTATCGTACGGTCCGCACGCTCAAAGATCAGCTGCTCTTACTCGACAAAGTGAAGGATGACTTCCTGTCCAATACTTCGCATGAGCTCAAAACACCGCTGAACGCGATTGTTAACATCAGTGAAAGCCTACTTAAAGGCGCAGAAGGTCCCCTTACCGATGAGCAAGCGCACAATCTGGCGATCGTGACGGGAAGTGGCAGACGATTAACCTATCTGGTCGATGAATTGCTGGATTATTCGAAAATGAAACATGGCGACATCCCGCTCCACCGGTCTTCGACCGACCTGTACTCGTTTGTCGAATCGGTCATGCGTATGCACTCCTTCCTGCTTGGCGCGAAAAAGGTGGAGCTTATCAACCGCATCCCGGTGCATTTCCCGCCGATCCATGCAGACGGCAATCGACTGATTCAGATTTTGCATAATCTGATCGGCAATGCAGTTAAGTTCACGGAACGTGGCACGGTAAGTATCAAAGCTGCGATTGTGCAAGGCAAAGCGGAAATACGCATTGTGGATACCGGACGTGGTATCGGTACGGACAAGCTGGAGCATATCTTCCTGCCGTTCGAGCAGGAAGCAGACACGGGGCCAGTCGTTGCTGGAGGCACCGGTCTAGGACTGAGCATTACGCGCAAGCTGGTCGAGTTACATGGGGGAAGCATTCATGCGGAATCAGCACCCGGCATGGGTGCCACGTTCATCCTGACGTTCCCGCTGGCAGAGAAAAAAGGAGAGAAACGTTCCAACGTCATGCCGCTTACCATCGCTCCTACAGGTCCTGGTCATCGGCTACTCCGGTTCGAAGAACCAACGATTGTACAAGGGAATAAAGATGAATGGATCATCGTTGTGGATGACGACTCAGCTAATTTGCAGACGATTGTTAATCTCTTGAAGCTGGAAGGATACAGTTATGCGGTCACTTCAAGCTCCCCTTCCGTACTGGAGCTGCTGGACAAGCTACCTACTGTGCATCTCGTCATTGCTGATATCATGATGCCCGACATGTCAGGTTACGAATTGCTGGAACGGATCAGGGAGCGCTTCTCCCCTTCCGAGTTGCCTGTACTCATGCTGACGGCGAGCAATAAAGCTAATCAATTGAAGCTGGCCTTGGAGAAAGGCGCCAATGATTTTGTATCCAAGCCGTTCGAATCGGAGGAACTGCTGGCACGGATCGGCGGTTTGACTCGGATGAAAACATCCGTCCAAGCTGCGCGAGATGCGGAAATATCCTTTTTGCGGTCACAGATGAACCCACACTTTCTGTATAACGCCCTGAATGCCATTGCCGAATTGTGCGTGGATGCGCCGAATCGGGCAGAACAATTGATTTTGCAATTATCGAGTTACTTAAGACGCAGTGTGCACTTTAAACATCTGGACTCAAAAACCAGCTTGATGAACGAACTGGAGATGATCGAGGCATACGTAGCGATTGAGCAAGCCCGCTTTGGCTCAAGGTTGGAGGTCATTATCGACGTGGATGCGGACGTGAACCGGAACATGGACATTCCACCGCTCACGTTACAGCCCCTGATCGAAAATGCGATTCGGCATGGGCTGATGTCCAGCATTCGCGGTGGCCGGGTCATGTTATCTATCCGCAATCTGAATGATACGGAAACACGTTTCACCATCGAGGACAACGGAATCGGCATAACCAAGCAACGGATGGACGAAATTCGGCAATCCACAGACGGCAGTAAAGGTGTTGGCCTATGGAATATTTCCAGCCGGTTGAACCTGCTGTATGGCAGACACCTTCAGATGGAAAGTCTGGACGGCGAGGGAACGCGGATTACATTTGATCTTCCAAATCAACGTCTAAGCACAGATGGGAATGGGGGTTATGAATCATGATGAAAGTCATCATCGTGGATGATGAGGATTTGTCGCTGAAGCGACTGAATCGTATTTTGACAGAAAGCGGAGAAGTTGAGGTATCTCGTGCATTTCATGACCCGGAGGAAGCCTGTGAATATGCGGCAGAGAATAGCATCGATGCGGCATTTCTGGACATTACGATGCCTCGCATCTCGGGTATGCAACTCATTGGTGAATTGCGTAAACATCACCCTTCGCTTCCCATTGTGCTAGTGACCGGTTATGAGGAATATGCAGTGCAGGCTTTCGACAAAGAAGTGATCGATTACGTCATCAAGCCGGTCACGGCTGAGCGACTGAACCGCAGCATCAAGCGATTGCAGGAAAAGCTTCACAAGTCCGTGACAACACCTGAATTAGCGGTACCTGTACCCAAACTGAACGTTCGTCTGTTCGGTGAATTCACTGTGTTTGGCGGTGCCGGATCAGACAGTCCCATCAAGCTTAGAACGCCCAAGACGGAAGAGTTACTTGCATTCTTGCTGTATACCAAATCGACTACCCGCGATGCCTTGGCCGATACGTTGTGGAAGGACCTCAGTCCGCAGAAAGCCTGGACCAACATCAATTCCACACTGTACTATGTGCGACGTGCCATCGGTGATAACAGTGACGTGCCGATCATTCTCAAGGACAGAAACGGTATCCGTATCGACCGGGAAGCGATTAACTGTGATCTGTACGAGTTCGAGGCTTTGTTCCGGCAGATGCGTCAGGCATCGGCACATCGCCCCGAGCTCTTCGAGCGGATGGACACGTTGTATACGGGTGAACTTCTGAAAGGAAGGCATTATGAGTGGGCTTTCGCGTGGTCCAGACAGCTGGAACTGGATTTCATCATGACGATGGAAACTGCTGCCCACTATCATGCGAAGGCAGGCGAGCCGTTACGGGCGCTGTATTATTTTGAACGTATTCTCCAGATTGATTCGATTCGGGAAGATATTCATCGTGAGATCATCCTGTTGTATCTGTCGCTTGGACGAAGAACCGAAGCGCAGCGCCAGTATCTGGTACTGGAGGAATTGCTCCAAGAGGAGCTTGGCTCCAGTCCGGCAGCGGATATCAAACAACTGTTGCGACAATCATGAAACAGCAAAAAAGCCCATGCCTTGGCATACTGAACTGCTCCTATGGTAGTCTTTTAAGGTCTACTATGACAGGAAACAGTTCAGTGTTGCTTTAGGCTTGGGCTTTTTGCAATAGATGGACGTTCATTCGTCCTTGCAGGATGATTTTACATCACCATTGTCTAGAATCAATTACTCATTTATAAGTTTTTCTGTATTAAGGGTAAAGCCTTCAATCACGACATCTTCGTCCACTTCAATCATAATGCAACGTCTGCCCTGATAATTCACCTGCTTCACATATCTCAGGTCTTGCGGGCTAACCGAAATCGTAGCAACCTTGGTCTCAATCTTAATAGACTTGGACGTAAACTTCGGCATAACACTGGTTGCCTTCATCTCATAGTTCTTGTTATCAACGATGGTTTCGAAGGCACGTTCTACTTTCTCCGTTGTCAGATCCTCTATACCGCTTGCGGTCAGTACACGTTCCAGATCTTTATAATCCAGCTTCGGAGGTTCTTCCTCATGGGACTCTTCGTTAATCTCGATGACTCGGTTGATCTCCTCGTATACATGTGCAATGGTGGCTGAATCGAGCTGTTCACCGGCCACTTCCTTGACGATATCTTCGAAGATCGCCCGTTCTTCCAGTGCGGTAACGGATCTTTCTCCATTCAATACATTTTCAACAAAATGCGGATCCGGGAAATTAGATTTCCCTGTACAATACAGTACACGATTCACATCGGAGTAGTTGTCCGTCACGCTAGGGTACAAGAATCCTTGCTCTGGCGTGCTTAATTTGATAATCGGATCGACAATAATGTTGTATTTGAATTCTCTCTCCACATAATCAAACAAGAGTGTCTTCCGCTGTTTCTCCGTGGAATTCACACTGCACAGAATAAACGGATGGGCGAACACCTCATTCTTCTCGCTCTCTTCCGTAGCTTCGTTTCTAGCCTTGGTCGGCAAGTAATACTGTCCACGCACGAACGTAGCTACCATGTCCCGCTCAAACTTCGTATCCACCAACATTCGATCCACGAGCAGCAACATCAGATCCTGCCATTCATCCGGATCACCTGTTACCAGAGCCTGGTGAAGCAGTACCTGAGCCGGGTCCTCCGCGGCTTCCTGGAACTTCAACTCAAACAACTTCTGATCCAAATCACCTGTCAGCAATTTTTTGAAATTGCCCATGTACAGTTCCTGCTTCTCTCTGTCCACCAGTTCGAACGGGTGACGCTCCCAGTGATAGACCTCATTGGTTTCCTTCGTAATATACACGTTGAGAATATCGTAAATATTCAGTAGATCGTGATCGAGTTTAAACTGCTTGCGTATATGCGCGACTTCTTTTTTATTCATATTGGATTCGGCAACTCCTTAGATATGTTTCTGGCTTTATTAGTATAAAGGATCGACAGAAAATTTGTTGACTAAGTTGTAGCTTGACGGTTACTAGATTTCAGTTACCCAAGTACGTGATATTCACAACAACACAAAAAGGGAGACACTCTCTACATTCATACGAGCACCTCCTGTATGTGTTACATCTCCTGATGTTCTAGTCTATTTTACAGCGATTCCCATTAACATCTTACATATTTACGCTTGAAGCCCGTCCGCCCTTTTTCCACTGCCTTTTGGATGTTCTCAGAGGCATTCAGCAGCTTGCTCTTGGGCATGTTCTTGTTCACTTCGACAGGGCCAACGGCATTGGCAGTCTCTACCGCCTGATCGTGCAACGGTTGATAGGATGTTGCAACGGTATACAGGAAGTTGTTCATCGAATATTTGGTTCGTTCCGGAGATTCGTGAATCGTCTTTTTCACCTGTTCCAGCATCTCCATCAGTTTATTCTCCGAAAACTCAGCATCCTTTCGACTGCCGAGCAACCAACAGTAACAGCTCCATCCTGCTGACATTTTCAGCTCATCTCCGCTCGCGATCCACTTATCCGAAACTTCTTGAGCAATATCCGTCTCTGCCAACGTGACGGCAACGATGAAGTCAGAGATCATGTAAAAATAAGCAGCGTCAATCCAACGGTCAAAATCCGCTTCCGTCATCGCTTGAGGATCGGCAATCACACCCGCAAAGTACATCGCATCATAATTCCCCGTCGCGTATAGTTGCTCTGCCAAAGGTTGATCCTTTTTGATCCGCTTCGCCATTGGTTTCATCGCCCCGGTTGCCACGCCAAATAGCGGTTCATGCGCACCATTGGAGATATAGATTTTTTTCGTTCGTTCTTTGCCCAGCGCTTCAAGCTCCTGCATTACTTCATCTAGATTCATTTCACAACACTCCCAATCCTATAAATTATATATCTAATCAAATCAAACAGACACTTATGTTTAACGAATAAGCGATGGAAAATCGCACATTATCCAATTCGAACCATTCAGCCATATGCATAATCATTCCGGCGAGATTATTACCTTTCTTATGAGGGATTCCCCACTGGGGTATTTTTCCTAAAAAAACTGAATACTATTCAAATTCCCTGTTGCTCTGACAACCTGTTCGAGCATTATTACCGATCATAACATCTATATCCTTGTTTCGCACAGATCCCTGAAAAGGTAGATATAACTTCTTTGCAGACAGACATTTTTCCTTTCTTATACTTCTACCGGCAATTTCTGAATACCTGCCGAGAGCCTGATTGGAAGAGCTAATTCCCACAGCACAAGCGGAGCAACATACGTCCATGTTCAAGCAACGTTAAGCTATGGCAGGAAACGTCGCTCATCGTTTATGTTCAGTTTAGTGTTGTTAACAAAACCGAGATGAGGAAGGATGCGAGAGCATGAGCAACAATCAAGTGTTAGGCTTTGCCCCTGCCCTGGGCTGGAATTCGTGGAATACCTTTACGTGGGATATTAACGAACAATTAATTCGGGATGTCGCTGATGTGTTTGTATCGGAAGGTTATCTGGCTGCTGGCTACGAGTACATTGTCATTGATGATTGCTGGAGCCTGAAGGAACGTGATGCGAGTGGCAATCTGGTGGCTGACCCGGAGAAATTCCCGAGTGGAATGAGAGCGCTTTCTGATTATATCCATAGCAAAGGACTAAAGTTCGGCATGTATTCATGCGTGGGTACACATACATGTGCCGGGTATCCAGGCAGCTTCGAGCATGAATTCCAGGATGCTGCCCTTTTTGCCGAATGGGGTGTTGATTATTTGAAGTATGATTACTGCTTCAAGCCGCGCCATATCTCAGGAGAGCTGCTGTACAAACGGATGAGCCTTGCGCTCAAAAACTGCGGACGCGATATCCTGTTCTCCGCCTGCAACTGGGGAGCCGACGATGTATACGATTGGATTCGGGAATCGGGCGCTCATATGTACCGCTCCACCGGCGATATCCGCGACAATTGGGATTCAGTGAAGGAACTTGCCCTGTCCCAATTGGGAAAACAAAGCTACACCGGCTCCTTCTGCCATAACGACATGGATATGCTGATTGTTGGTATGTACGGTGGAAGCAATAATGATTATATTGGCAGCATCGGCGGATGCAACGACGTCGAATATAAAACCCACTTCTCACTCTGGTCCATGATGGGTTCACCGCTAATGATTGGATGTGACGTGCGTAAGGCTAACCAGGTTACAAAGGATATTCTCCTGAATCCTGACCTAATCGCTATCAATCAGGATGTAGAAGCACGCGGAGCTTACCGCATTAAACCAGAACCGCAATGGTTTCACACGGACGATGTATTTATGCTGGTGAAGGTACTCACAGATGGAGATCTAGCTATTGGTTTCTTCAACCTGAGCGACAGCCAGCGGGAATTGTCTTTGCAATTTTGGGATATGGGTCTGCCTTACGCTGCCGGTTATGCCCTGTCCCTGTATGACTGCTGGGAACATCAAGAGCTTGGCGTATTCCGTGAACGCTTCGCTCCCGTTGTCGCAGCACATGATTGCCTCGTCGTCCGGGCCAAACTGGTGAAATAGATGGCTCAACATCGCCTGTGCACCTCATGTCATGTTCCGCTCTCTTCAGACGATGTGGGCATCTACCTTAAATTGATCTCGCGCTCTGCCCAGCAATTTCTGTGCATCGATTGTATAGGAGTGAAGCTGAACTGTGGACGTGAGCCTATTGAGAAGCTGATCCGTTATTTCCGAGAGTCCGGGAACTGCGCCCTGTTCCGTTAACGTTATGCCTTGGTCCGGTGCAGCGTCATGTACGCGGTTGGCGTGTGTGAAGTTGCTTTCTTGAATACTTTGGAAAAATATAACGGGTCATTGTAGCCGACAGAATAGGCTACCGATTGGATCGGCAGGCCCGACGTCTTCAGCAGTTCACAGGCGTGCCCGATACGGCAGGATGTAATATACTCCAAAACAGACTTGCCGGTTGCTGCCTTAAACAGACGAAACAAATAACTGCGCTCCAGATTAACTGCCTTTACAATCTCGGTGACGGTCAATGTCGGCTTCCAGTAGTTCTGCTCGATGTACTTTCTTGCCAGCCAGACATAATCCTTGGCTTCTACCTGCGGCTCCTTCGGATAATATTCCATATAGTAGGAGAGCAACAGACGCAAACGCGCATCCGCCCGCAGTAATTCATAGGAAGATGCACCCGCGTTCCAGGCAAGGTGGAAAAAAGGCTGCAGTGTCTCCGGCGATACCGTCACCACGGGTTGTACCTCTGAGAGCTGTGTCAGCCCCAGCAACCGCCCGGCATCCTCACCGCTAAATTCCACCCAGACGTACTCCCATGGATCTTGCGGGTCTGGATAATAGTAAATCTCCTTTTGCGGAAATATGATAAAGCTTTCCCCCGTAACGAGCCGAAAAACGCGGCCGCCCGTCTCCAGCGTCCCTTGGCCGCGGATAATATAGTGCAGCGCATAAACGTCACGCACGCCTGGCCCCCACTGGTGAGGGTTAGCTGGCTTGTGACCACCGCTGATAAAATACAAATTACTGGCCCTACTGCTCTCATGCCAAATCGGATTCAACCTTGATTCCCCCTTTCTAATGCCACGTTGATCAGATGTCCGGTAACGCTTACACGCTAAATCCAGAGAGGAGAATGTTGTATGCTTAGAATGGTTACGGTAGAACATGGACAAGTGCAAGGACTGCCCGCGGCGGACCCGCGGATTACCAGCTTCAAGGGAATTCCTTTTGCCGCACCTCCTGTAGGTGAGAACCGCTGGCGCGCTCCGCAGCCGCAGTCGAACTGGGAAGGTGTACTGCAAGCTTTTGATTTTGCCCCCATCTCCATGCAAGCCCCAACAGTCATCGATGATAACAATATCTATACCCGCGAATGGGCCGTTGATCCCGACCTGCCTATGAACGAGGATTGTCTGTATCTGAATGTCTGGACACCCGCCAAGCGCATGGACGAGAAGCTGCCTGTCTTTGTCTGGTATTTTGGCGGGGGCCTGCAAGTCGGCCATACGGCCGAAATGGAATTTGATGGCGAGCGAATCGCTCGCAGAGGTATTGTCGTTGTAACAATTAATTATCGGCTGAATGCCTTTGGCTTCCTGTGCCATCCTGAGATTAGTGCCGAATCCCCCCATGCACCCGCCAACTTCGGGCATCTCGATCAGCAAGCAGGTACCCAGTGGGTCAAACGCAACATTGCCGCCTTTGGCGGTGATCCAGAACAGATCACCATCGGCGGACAGTCGGCAGGCGGAGGAAGTGTACTCAGCCAGATGACCTCTCCGCAAAATAAAGGCTTGTTCCAGCGAGCCGTCATCATGAGCGGTATAGCTACCGAGTTGTACCCGAAGGTCCGAGTGCCTTCTGTCCGCTCCACACTAAGGGATGCAGAGCAAGCAGGGGTTGAATTTTTTGGCTTCCTGGGCGTAGCTTCACTGGCTGAGGCGAGACAACTGGACGCTGAATATCTCCGTGACAAAGCACTCGAATACAAAAGCTTCTGGGGAACCGTCATCGACGAACAATTCTGCGCAGGCGATCCGTTTACTCGTTTTGTTCAGCAGGAGCGCGAGGCGATACCCGTAATGCTGGGGCATACGTCTTCCGAATTTTGGACCCGTCCCGCCGCAGCCAATCTGGAAGAACTGAAGCAGATGGCTGTGGAGTTGTTTGGCGAGGATGCTCCTGCCTTTTTGCAGCTATGTGAGGCTGATTCCGGCCAAATCGAACATGCTCTGCAACAAGCATCGGTCCGCATGATCCAACATGCCATTCTGCTCGCCATCCGCGCGAACAGCGGTCATCCGTCTGAAACGCCTCTCTACTATTATAACTTCGACGCCGAGATTCCGGGCTGGGATCAGCCAGGTACTTTTCACTCCGTTGATCTGTGGTTTTTCTTCGAAACACTTGCCAAATGCTGGCGGCCATTCACAGGCAAGCATTATGATCTGGCTCGCCAGATGTGTAATTATTTATCCAATTTTATTGCTACAGGTGACCCAAACGGCTCGGATTCCACCGGAAAGTTGATGCCTCATTGGACTTCTTGTACTACGGAACAGCCGTATCTCATGGAATTTGGCGATCAAGCTCAATTACAGAAGGCCGAGTCCGGACCAATGCTCGCGTTTCTAATTGAACAATATTTCAAGAAACAGAATGCACCTGTTGTTTAAAACATAAGGCTTGCCCTCTCGCGATATATGTAAGAGCCATGCGGTCGCATGGCTCTTTTTGTATAGTGTGAATGGTAGAGCGATGTTCTTTCGCCTATGCCTATCTAGCAAGCTTCTCCACTACAGCAGTCTAAGGTAACAAAATTAGACAGCCAGAGAACCCCCACGGAAGACCATCAACATCATTCCAAGAGATTCGTTTTTGTTGCTCGCGATAATGATAACGTCTCTTTCCCCTCCATTATATATGAGTCTGAGTTGGTTTGTTGAAGATGACAGGTAGCTTAATCTGTAGCGAAAAGGTATCTTCTTCCTCCGATACTGTCAACGTCCCGTTGTGCTGCTGGATCATTTTCTGACAACTAACGAGTCCAATTTCGTTGCTATCTTTCTTTTTGCCAACACGTTTAATCTTATTCTCCACCGCAAGAATGACCCATTGTTGCCTCAAAGAAATCTGGATATGAACGGGATGCACTGGATCGGCGTATTTTCGAATATTTGAAAATATGTTATCCATTACGCGACGCATGGCGACCAGATTGATTTCCAGCAAAAACTCCTCATGATGAGCATCTGTCTGAACCTGCACATCTATATCGTCTAAAACCACTAATTGCTCATCTATGAGTTGATCGATAAGAGCTCTGCCCTCATACATTTCAAATTCTACTTCCTCTTCTTCAGCGGCAGAGGATACCGTAAAATATTCGAATAGTTTGTCCGACAGCACTTTGATCTGATAGGCCTTCTCCCGGCTATTATGAATATACTGCAACAGATCCTCATGTGTCTTATATTTGTTAAGCTCTATGATATCCATATATCCTAATAGAATCGTGAGTGGCGTACGCAAATCATGGGAAATCGCCGTGATCAATTCACGGTTGGCCATCCTGACCCTCTCCTCGCTGTCCAGCCGCTCCACAAATGATTTCCTCATCTCATCAATACTCTGGGCCAGAGATGACAGTTCATCCTTTCCCGATATCGTAATCGAATAATCCAAATTTCCACCTTCGAGTATTTTGATCTCTTGTTCAAGCACGCCAATATAAGATGTTTTCTTATTAATCATCAGTAGAAAGGAAACAAGGAACACAATCGCCGCTATGAAAACACCAATAATCAGAATGAGGTTGTAATATTGATACTCATAAAAGCTAACCAAGTATATCTGGGCATCCTGATCCGCAAAATGGATGGTGGTGATGGGTATTTTCGATGGCACGAATTGAGTTAACAACTCTTCATTAATGGCAGGATCAACTTCCGTGTTGGAGGAAAATATCAATTTGTCTTTTGCAAAAATATACAGATTTAAGTAGCGCTCATGTCTTATCCAAGCAGACAATTCCTCATGATCACGAGTTGACACGTTCTGGTTATTCACAAATGCTTCTAATCGATCCAGCGCATCTTGCTGCCTGTTCTCTACAAAAGTGGATTTGCTTAAATAACTATCCAATACCGTCTCGCCAACAACTTGTAAAATAACGAGTGCACTTATGGAAATGACCAAAGAAATGACAACCGCCAGAACCAGTTTAATCTTCAGCTTTTTTCCGATTAATAATCTATTCAATTTTGTACCCCTTCCCCCAAACGGTCTTCACATATTTAGGGTTCTGCGGGTCATCCTCCAGTTTGCCTCTCAAGTTACGAATATGAACCATCACTGTGTTATTACACGTATAAAAATAGGGTTGCCCCCAAACACTCTCATATATATTTTCTGCCGAAAACACCTTTCGTCGCTTCTTAGCCAACAGCAGCAAAATCTGGTATTCAATTTCAGTTAGAGCAATCTCCTTCTCTCCAACAAACACGGTTTTTGAATCCTGATGGACGGTAAGATCCTTAACGATAATCTGGTCCTGTTCTTCGGTCTTCTCCTTGCCCCGATAAACATAATACCTCCGCAGTAAGGCCTTCACCCGCGAAACAAGTTCTGTATAGGAAAAGGGTTTGGACAAAAAGTCATCACTGCCTGAGGAAAAGGCCAATTGTTTGTCAGAGTCCTGAGTTTTCGCTGTGAGAAACAGGATCGGTGCGCTTGTTTTTTCACGAATCTCCAGACACGCCTTCAGCCCCGATTTATTGGGCATCATCATATCCAAAATAATGAGATCCGTCTCTTCGTTCACTTTATCAATCGCATCTTGACCATCTATCGCTTCAATCACTTCATAATTCTCACTCTCTAACAAAATCCTTACAATTTCACGAATTTCACTGTTATCATCAGCAATTAGAATTTTCTTGCTCATCTGATCCCTCCGTCTAATTTCAGTATAATATGCGCTATTAGCGACTACCAGCAAATACAATCGACTTAAGAATTCTTCAGAAGTTATGTAGGTATCTCTTAATAATTTCGTCTTATACTGTAAATATGTAGAAGTTATTACACAAAGGGGTCGTCAGGAATGCCACAAACTTCGAAAAAAGTAATGATTAACATATTGTTGGGTCTGTTCATCATGTTGTCCATTGGTCTACTGGTGTATTATTCTCCTGCCATTATTAGAATCATGTCTTCCATGGACAACTTCAGAGCGTATATTCACTCAACAGGCCATTGGGGTCCGGTCATGTTTATTTTATTCCAGATTCTTCAGATCGTGGTTGCACCTATTCCAGGAGAAGTGGTACAGGTCGCAGGCGGTTATATCTACGGGGTTACAATTGGGTCTTTGTATACTACAATAGGCTTGATTATAGGCTCAGCGATCGCCTTCTATTTCACCCGTTATATCGGTCGCACCTATATTTCACGACTAATACAAAAGAAAAATAATAAGTGGATGTCGTTAATTCATGATGAGAAGAAGTTCTCCGCATTTTTATTCATCTTTTTCGTAATTCCTGGCTTACCCAAAGACATGCTTGTATTTGTCGCCGCACTTACATCGATTAGTTCGTTTAGGTTCTTCACGATCCTTATCGTCGGTCGTCTGCCATGGATCATCGCATCTACCGTTATAGGGTCCACGATTCATATGCAACAATACACAATCGCCATTATTATTTCTGTTATCGCTGTAATCGGGTTTGTACTCGGTTATATCTATAGGGAGAAATTGGTGGGATTGTTCTCCCGGTCAGACAGTACCAAAGCCAAACCCAAGGTTATACCCAGTTATAGTACTAATAGGGAGTCTCGTAAAATAAAAAGAGATACAACATGATCATAGCCAATCTATTGATATGAAAACCGGAGGTATATCATCTTATGCAAACACTTGAAACCAATCGATTAAGCCTGCGAAATTTCACCGTAACGGACGCAGCCGGACTGTTGGAATACACGGCAAATCCCAGAGTGAATTGTTTTATGGATCAAAGAATTTCCACATTGGAAGACGCGGCGGCAGCAGTCGCAAAAAGAAGCAGTGACGATTCCCACATCGCGGTCTGCCTGAAAGACAGTAACGAGTTGATCGGTGAGCTGTTTGGTATGAGGGAAGATCGGGATTCCGATACGGATAAGGATTCGAATTCAGATACGTACAGTATTGGTTGGAATTTTAATGGCAGATATGAAGGGAACGGGTACGCCAGTGAGAGCGCCAATGCTTTCATTGAGCACCTCTTTATGGAACAGGGAATAAGAAGATTGTACGCCTATGTCGAGGATGATAACTTCCGTTCTCAGAAACTGTGTGAGAAGCTGGGCATGCGCCGGGAAGGTCTTTTTTTGGAGTTCATTTCATTTGTCAAAAATGAGGACGGCACACCGAAATACGAGAATACGTATCAGTATGCTTTGTTGAAAAAGGAATGGCTGGCACAGCGTGAATCACAGAAATAAAGAATGACATACCTATGCCTCATCATTAGTTTAAAAAAGTTATAGAAATGAGAACGTACCCATGTGTACGTTCCACAACAAAAATGGCGGCTTCTCCCTGGATAGATTCCAGAGGAAAAGTCGCCGTTTCATTATCGCTCAGAACACCTATTGTTCGAGCAATGTGTTTATAAGGTCACAATACATTCAGCTTAAATCCTAGACGGTACTGCCCCAATATTGCTTTGCAATCTTCTGCCCCTGATCAATCTTCGCCCATTGCTGAGCTTCGCTTAATTCGTTACCACCATCGCAGGATGCAAATCCGCATTGGTGAGACAACAGCAGCCGATCCTTATCGATGATTTTGGAAGCTTCGTCCAGCAAACGGACAACGCGCGCTTCATCATCGAGTGTACTCGTTTTGGATGACAACAGACCCAGTACAATTTCCGTTTCAGGTCTGTCCTTGAACACTTCCAGAGCTTCAATTGAACCCGCACGATCATCATCCCACTCCAGGAAGAAACGGTCATACTTCAATTGCTTCAGGAACAGATTCGCAATTTTGGCATACGATCCACCACCCATGTTGCGGGAATCATAATTGCCGCGGCAGTTATGTGTCCACATTTTCAAGCCAAGGCTATGACCAAAGTCAATCACGGTATTATTAATATCAATGAATTCGGTAGCAAGTCCCTTTACTTCATCTTGATTAATATTTTCCCCTGTAAAAGGAGAGTTCGGGTTGTCGTCTGCAAACAGTTCCCACAAGCAATCATCGAATTGCAAAATTTTACCGCCCACTGCAGCGAATTCCTCCACGAATTCCTTATACGCGATCACAAGACCCTCTTTTAGTTCCTGTATGTTTTGATATACAGCATCCGTTCCACCAATGTTATCCGACCAGGAAAGCTCACCGAAAATATGGGAAGGAGACGGTACGCAAAGTTTCGTTTGTTGCTCGCCAGCCGTGTCTTGCAGTTGTTGGAACAATTGAATGAAATGATGGTTCTTTCCACTCAATTTATCAGTGATGCGCAGTCCAATATCTTTGCGTGTTTCATACTTCGAAGTTCCGTCCACATCTCTGAAAAAATAGCCATGATCCGCGATGTAACGCTTCACTCCGCCAAATCCCCATACAAAGTCCAGATGCCACATCGATTTGGAAAATTCGCCATCGGTAACCACGGACAAGTTATGTTCGATTTCCTTAGCGACAACTTGTTTGATTGCCTCTGTCTCACACTTCTCATATCCTTCGTAGTTTTCATAGAACGGATATTGGATATCATCATTATGTTCAATTTGCGTTTTATATTTCAGCAGCTCATCCGGCCGCAATAAACTTCCTACGATCTGGAACTTATCAGTCATGTAAAAAACCCCCTCGTTGTATACAATGATCATATCATGCTGAGAGCAGTTAGAAGGGATACTTAAAAACCATAACTGGTTATAGTTAAAAGCTATATCCACTTATTAGACAGATTTCAGTGAAACCGTCACCGACACAGTGTACCTCTATCCGTGAACGTTATTCAATTTCACACCGTACGACGACGCAGTTCATAAAAATATTGTACCGCTGGATGCTTTAATTTGACCTGCTCCGACATGTTTAGAATTCGCTTTTTGCCAACTCGTCTATCCATTAAAGCCAGAATATTAAATAAGATATCCTTGCTCTCCAGATTATACTCTATAGAAGTGGATAAATACGTCGTAGCTGCAACCGTAAAATTTGATTTACTGAGTGCGGTCTGAGCCAGCAAAAGCTCTTTGGCATGTACGGAGATTTTTCTGCTTCTTGCCATGACTTGAAGACGATCCTCGGGAATGGGTCCTTTGGAATCTTTTCGAATAACTTCAATCTCTTCATCGCTCACAGGAATCATAATCTCCGGGTCGCTCTTGATCTCCTGCTCTGTCTCATACCATCGGATTGGGGTTGTTGTATCGTTCATGTTGAGTACATTCTTTTTATCTACAGTAATATAACAATTGCCTGATTTATCAGGTGAATAGCGATAGCTGGTAGCACGGTACTCTACCCTTCCAACTAACGCAGGACTAAGAAAACTCTCCAGTTGTTGCTTCAATTTGCTCCAGGACATAAATCCTCCTATTATCAAAAGCCTACCGCACGATTTGCGGCGATCATTTCAAATATTTTTCAATCCGTCTCCAGTATCAACATTCATCTAAATTATAACATAGCAAAACAAATTGACGATGGAAGAAACCCAGTTATTGGTTTTAAATTTCCCTATGTGATAAAATTGCAGAAAATTATCTACTTACTATTAAATCGTCATAGCCTACCATTGGAACATACGTTGTTATTCACAAAGGAGAGGAAGAGTGTAATGGCTACGAAGGAAGCAACCTTACCTGCTCATATGGAAAAACTCGTTAAAGATAATGATATCGCAACCGTAAAAGAGGTTTTCGAGCAATGCGAATGGGATGCCCGCGGGGGCTACAGCAAAGGTACGACCCTCAGCTTTCGTCAAATATCGGATGAATTGGTTCGTTGGCTGGTAGCGCAAGGGGCAGATATTAATGCACGCGACAAATATCAACGCACGCCTTTACATGCCCATGCCTCACATTGGTCAGGAAATGTGCCCCTGTTCCTTGAATTAGGTGCGGATCTGGACGCTGTGGATTACCAAAATGAAACTCCGTTACATGCAGCGGTCAATGGGTATCGAACCAAAGTGGTTCAAGAGTTGGTAAACCAAGGCGCTACTATTAACGTAGAAAATAAACAGGGAAATACGCCATTAGCTAAGGGGTTAGCCAATTGCAGGAATAGCGATATAGTCAATCTGGCAGAGATTGCCGCAATTCTGCTGGATGCCGGAGCATCGGTCACCCCGGATATGAAAGAATCGGTGAAGCGGATCGGTAAGGATTTTGAATTCGTCCGTGAGAAGTTCAATAAGGACAAGGTCGATGAAGTTTCAGACGCGCTGATCAAACTGTACCAGTTATTTGATGTCGAAACGGTAGCGAATCGGATCATGCATGACGGGACTTCACCCATTCATGTAAAGGCAACCACTTGGACCAAACAGCACCAAGAGCTGTGGGAATATCTCATTCCGGCCCAAGGCCACGCTCAAACGGTGCAGGGAGAGGTCATCCGCATCACAGGACGTGTGTCCCATGAAGTATTGGATAATGGCGGTGGAAACTGGGATGCGGAGTATCGCAAGATGCTGGATGCACTGATTCGTCACCTGGGCACTGGTGCGCCACTCGCCCCGGCCCTGCTCCAAGAGGCAGCAGACTTAGTCAGCAGACTTCACAATGGATACGATTTTGATGCGCCTGCCAGATTATCCGAGTTGGCTGTGATATGGGTGCTTGCCAATCCTCAACCGGTCGCAATGGAGAAGCCTGCGTATACGCGTTAAACAGCAAAGCAAAAAAAAAGAAGCGGATGAGTTACCGCTTCTTTTTTTTGCTATTAATCTACCTGAATCATACTCCGTATCCATGATTACGCCTTACTCTACTCGGTCTGTTCATTACTTTCAAACTCATTGAGCAATTCGCGTACTTTAGAAGTGGTCTTGGCGTTCATCAAGCTGTTTCTCAGCTCACTAGCACCGCGGAAGCCACGAACATAGATTTTGAAAAAACGGGCCAGCGGGCTGAATGAACGTGGGTCAAGCTCGGAATATTGATCATGGAGATCCAAATGCAGCCTTAGCAGATCAAGCAATTCCTTACTGCTGTGTTCCTTCGGCTCCTTCTCAAAAGCAAACGGATTCTGGAAAATACCGCGTCCAATCATAATACCATCCACACCATATTGCTCCACGAGCCTGAGGCCTGTTTCACGGTCAGGAATATCCCCATTAATCGTCAGCAGTGTATTAGGCGCTATCTCATCGCGAAGTTTCTTAATCTCCGGAATCAGTTCCCAGTGAGCGTCTACTTTGCTCATTTCTTCTCTCGTTCGTAAGTGAATGGACAGATTCACGATGTCCTGTTGCAAAATATGGGTCAACCAGTCGCGCCATTCATCGACCTCAGTAAATCCAAGACGCGTTTTTACACTGACCGGCAGCCCCCCGGCTTTCGCCGCCTGAATAATCTCCGCCGCAAGGGCTGGCCGGCAGATCAATCCACTTCCTTTTCCATTCTCAGCTACATTCGCTACCGGACAGCCCATATTGATATCGATGCCTTTAAAGCCTTCCTTTGCCATACCGATACTCATCTCACGAAAGAATTCCGGTTTATCTCCCCAGATATGAGCCACAATAGGCTGTTCATCCGCTGTAAATGTCAGACGCCCGCGCACACTATGGTGCCCCTCCGGGTGACAATAACTCTCTGTATTCGCAAACTCCGTAAAAAACACATCCGGTCTGCCCGCTTCACCTACGACATGCCGAAACACAACATCCGTCACATCTTCCATCGGTGCCAGAATAAAAAATGGTCGTGGCAATTCACGCCAAAAGTTTTCCTTTGTCATCTCAAAAGCTCCTCTATACATTCCAGGACAGTCTTTGTCCTCATTAATAGTAAAACTCGTAACTCATGCATCTGATTGCTATCATTTACATGATCATTCGCATTTTCGTTGCAATTCACATTATGGTGTCCTAGCTTCTTCTTCACTTATACCATGCAAATGTAACTTTGTTCAAACAGCAGTATCTGTTATTACTTCCATTAGATCTTCAGATTAACGGAAGTTCGATGATCTCGAAATTGCCCTTTCCCGATTTTATCACGTCTTTATTAGATTTTCAGCCCGATTGCTCTTGCCGAACTGGAAAAGCTCCTCTAAAATGAAGCTCGACAGGCTTTTAACCTGCAAATCGAGATTTTAAGGAGGCCTGAATTAGATATGGAAATTTCACTGGATATGATCAAAGACAAAGTCGAATGCTTACAGGCTTATGACTTCCGTGAACTGGAACGAGCGATCGAAGAACGAATCGGAATGAACAAAGCATTAATGCTGCGTGTGAAGCAAGTTCAACATCAAGTAACGTTTGACCCTTTTCGCAACAAGATGTTATATAGTGCAATCGTGCATTTTGCCGTAAATTAATGGACCAAGATTTTAAATAGTGAAAAACAGTTCACTGACGCAATTGCATTTAAACATATCCTATAAAGCATGCAAAAAAGAAGACGCGAATTCGCTCGCGTCTCTTTCCATATCATACTCCACTTTCTCTTGTTACAACTCCTGCTTAAACAACAACAA
Source organism: Paenibacillus sp. SRL342 (assembly GCF_984798905.1). Lineage (NCBI taxonomy): Bacteria > Bacillati > Bacillota > Bacilli > Caryophanales > Paenibacillaceae > Paenibacillus > Paenibacillus sp. SRL342. The sequence continues at coordinate 910,517 of NZ_OZ481790.1, read as the reverse complement.
CAACAACTTATAAGCAGAATTGTCACCTGCAATCATATTTTACATAGTTAAATACGGGATCGTACAACTATACAAATAGTCATTTTTGAGGATTAAGGGGAGAATACCATGCAAGAATTAATATTTATGAAGAATTATAAAAACAATGAAGTACTGCGCAAGAGTTTTTTCGAGCTTGCTGTCAACACGTTTGAGATCAATTTTGAAGATTGGTATCAACAAGGATACTGGGGCGAGCGTTACATCCCTTATTCATATGTCGATGGAGACCAGGTTATTGCCAACGTTTCTGTTAACATCCTTGAGCTCATCATTCAGGGTGAGAAGAAAAAAGCGATTCAAATCGGTACGGTGATGACACATCCTGATTATCGGGGGAAAGGACTCTCTACACATTTAATGAATAAAGTTTTAGAGGAATACGAGAACAAGTACGATTACATGTACCTTTTTGCCAATGAATCGGTGCTCGATTTTTACCCCAAGTTTGGATTTAAACCCGTGGAAGAACGTCTTTTTTCAATGAATTATACGGCAAAAAAATCACCCGAGCCTGCGAATATCCGAAAACTAAATGTAACTAACGCGGAGGATTTACGTCTTATTCAAAAATTGGCATCGGAACGATTACCTGTTTCTCAGTATTTCTCCACCCATCATGCTCAAGGAATACTCATGTTTTATTGCCTGAATGTTTTTAGTGATGATATTTATTACTTGGAAAACGAAAACGTCATTGTTATTTATCAGAAAGAAGACAATCATATTGAGCTCTTCGACGTTGTTAGCTTAAACGAAATGAATATGAAAGATATCTTGGATAAGATTGCAGATGAAGATACAGAGAGAGTAACCTTTCATTTCACTCCAGATGATCAGGGTCTTGATCTAAAAAGTTCGATCACCAATGAAGGTTTATTTGTAAGAACCCATGGTGAACATATCTACCCTCTGCACGTTAAACATCCGATTACATCTATTGCTTGATGATTTAATTTAAATAAGACCTACCACCTGACCATATTAAAAAAAGATCAAAAAGGAGCAGGATTTCCCTGCTCCTTCGTTATGTGAAACTTCTTTCTCTCATCAAACGTAAATTCACAAGGTATAATGAAATCAGATGACCGTTCAGCATGATCTTATGACCATCATAATGAAGGAGGGGACATTCGTGGCGTTTATCCCGTTAAACTGCCCCAATTGCAACGGAAAAATTGAATACAAGAAGGATGAGGTTTTAAAGTGTCCCTATTGTGAAACAGAGCTTTTATTGAAGCAAAATCATGTCTATTACGTAGACCAGACTATTAATCATTACCATGGAACGCCCCCTAAAGTACCACCGAAGCAGACTGCCTCCGTAAAGGTAATGCTGATACTGATGTTAGTCCTAACTGGCGCGATCGGTACATATTTTTATTATAGCAACAGCTCCACCTATCCAAAAACAGAAGCCAATCTGCCTGTGCGAAAGATGCCCGAAAGCGAGGTTCTGCTCTCATTTTTGCGAGATATCTTCGATAAAGGGTCCGCCTTGCCAACAGAGGAGGACTTGGCTCGTATTCGCTATTTAACCGTAGAGCATTCGGAGAATGATCAGTGGAAGTTTACATATAGCCTCTCCGATCCCTTCAGCGATGAACAGGCCGAGAAGATCACTTATGTTACTCAGGACAAGAAACTGAATAGCCAGCGGATTGATCAGCGAGATTTTGAAGCTTTTAAGGGACTGACGGCATTGGACCTGACGAATACCTATGAAATATCCCAGACGGACCAAACCACTTTGGCCCATATGCCCGGATTAAAAAGTTATGCTGGCGCTTTTAACGAATCCTTTAGTACATTTTCGGGCTACTTTGGCGACAAGTCTACAATTACGGAGCTTACCACTCAGCTTCGCAGCAATCAGGAATTGGCCATGTTGCTGGACTTCCCCAATCTGAACTCTTTATCCATTACCTATGTGGATGAGTCCGTAACGGATTTTCACTTGTTAAACCAATTGCCAATCAAGTCCCTGTCGCTCACCTTTGTCGATGAACTCGGATGGTTGTCGTCCATGACCGGGCTATCATCCTTGTCTATACAGTACAGTGAAACCACAGACCTGCAGCCGCTGTATGCCTTGACCCAGCTTCAGGAGCTTCAGTTGTCCTATTTAACGAATGTAAAGTCCATCGACTTTGTGCAAAATATGCCTGCTCTACAAACATTAGATATTGAAAATGTAAACTTCTCCAGTCTGGAGCGCTTGACCGGCAAAAACTCTATTACCACACTACGCCTGGCTTCTCTAAGTGAGCTTGGCTCGGTAAAGGCCATCAATAGCCTGTCCTCTTTGCGGGAATTAGCGTTGTCCGGCTACTACGAGAATGCAGAAGCGCTGACACTGCCTAAAGTAGAGCGAGTGGAAGTTCCAAGCTCCTTTCTCCCCGGGCTAAAGGCCCCGGCTACAACCAGTCTGACGCTCCGTGGCGGAAGTGGGGAACTGAACTTGGCTGCGCTGGGGAAATTCCCGAAACTGGAGCAACTCTCGCTCTGGGAGATCGATGAAATAACCCGTCTTGCCGCCCTGGACGGCTTGTCCCGCCTAGAAACCTTAAACATTTACGACTCGTCACTGTTCAAGGAAAGCGATGCCTTATTTCGTTTGAAGCAGGTGAAATCTTTGGTGTGCTCCGAGTGTAGGCTGAACTTTGAACAAAAGGCGGCCGCGGAGAACAGCGTACTTGAACATTTGATCTTAGACCAGTCATATTTTAGCATGAACAATACCTCTGTTACTGAAGTTGACCAGATGATGCCTTACTTTGCCAACATGTCCGCTCTACGTTCCTTCACCATGCAGGATAGCAATTTGGATTCTTTGGAATTCATGAGTAACTGGCAGGGCATAGAAGAGCTTCATCTCGAGAACAATGCCATTTCCAATATCGAGACCCTAAGCCAGCTGCCTGATCTGCAAAAGGTATATCTATCCGGTAATTCCGTACAAAACAAATCCGTGGTTGGTACGGGTGTGCACGTATATTAATTACCGGCTGGGATGATGGGAGTTCTAGACTATTTTAGTTAATGGATGCTATTGAAACAAAGACAAGAAGGGGTTCGAGAATTATGTATAAATTCTCGAACCCTTTATGTTTATATTTAGCTTCTAACCGACATCTCTACACTCCAGAACGCTGCGGATTGTCCGTGCCAAAGATATGATACGGTGTAATCCCCTTTGAAAATAGACTATCGATCAGCTTGATCAATTCTTCCGACGATAGATCTTTGTCTCTGTGTATCCAAAGGCGAAACATAGATATTAATATTGAAATGTAAAACTCAATGATATATGGTGCCAAGACATCATCTGTTGGAAAATCCACAATCAATCGCTCAAAGGGAATTTCTCTTTTCAAGCGTTCCACAAAATGAACAGAACCATAGTCGCCCAAGAGGGCTTTCAGAACTGAAATGTCCTCTGCATTTTCCAAGCATTGAAGTGCATCCTGGAACGTATGTGTAGAAAACTCTCTGCCTGCCATTTCCTCGTTAATGGATTTCAAAACACGCTCTTCAACGCAGTCCAACAACTCATAGATATCTGTAAAGTATTGATAAAATGTACTCCGATTATATCCTGATTGGTTAGCAATCTCTTGAATGGATATTTTTTCTATTGGTTTTCGGCTATATAAATCGCAGAATACATTTATGAATGTCTGCCTTGTTTTGTCCGTAATTTCAGGTTGCTTTTTCATTATTTGCCTCCGTTTGCTGTTCGATCAATTATCCGACAGATATTAAAAATCTGATGGTTGATGACCGTATAGTGAATCAATACAATAACATTATACAACACGTTGTTGGATCATCAACAAGGATGAATATGGATTATTAGGAGGCTAAGATGAGAATTTTATTTTTCGGTAGAGGTGTCATATCGACCCAATACGCATGGGCTTTCGAAAAGGCAGGGCATACCGTTGAGTTTTACGTTAGAAAAGGGAGAAAAGAAACCTTTGGAAGCCATATAGCGCTTGAAATGTGGGATGCGCGAAGAGGGAAACAGTTAATCCAGGAAAGCTGGAAAGTCAAGTTGCATGAGGAGGTAAGCCCAAATTACGATCTCATTATTGCGAGTGTCAACACGAAACAACTTCCCGAAGCAGCACAATTACTATCGACTACCGCGGGTAACACCCCGATCCTTATATTCAATAATATTTGGCAGGATTTAAAATCATCGATCTTGCCCTTGTCTATGAACAATGTTGTCTTTGGTTTCCCAGGAGCAGGAGGCGGCATTGAGGACAATAAGCTTAGGGGCGGCTTTTTAAAAATGATATTTCTGGAGAAACCACGTGTAGGCACGGAACAGATTAACAACAAATTCAAAGAACTATTTGAGAGCGCCCATTTTAAAATCAATTGGATAAAGGATATGCAAAGCTGGCTATGGAATCACTTTGCCATGAATGCGGCGATGGAGACCGAGGTGTTAAAACGGGGAAGTTTTCCAGCACTTATGAATCATCGTGACTCATTCGCAAATGTTGGTAAGAATATGCGGGAAATGGCACCTGTACTTAAAGCAAGAGGAGCAAAGATGGACGCGATTACTCTACTGTTGACCAAAATTCCATCAGCACTTCTCGGCACGCTGTTTAACAAGGTTATTTTTGCAAAGGGCAGCTTACCGCGACTTTTCATTGAATACAACAATAGTAAAGCCGGCTTTGCAGTACAAGAAGTTGTGAGAGAAGCAAAAAAGTTAGGTATGCCTTCACCACGGCTTACTGCGGCATTTGCAAACACTGAGCAACAACACAAAGCTATTGAGAAATGATAAACTGAAAACTGGATATTGTTCAGACCAACATCAACTCTACTAATGGTTATAACAACTATAGCCCGAGCTTTAGAAGCTTCGGGCAAAGTAGCTATTTATTAAAAAGGTAAATGTAGCTTCAAAACACTACACCCTAACCAACATCGCTACACTCTCCACATGCACCGTGTGTGGGAACATGTCCACCGGCGTTACCTCAACCGTCCGATATCCGCCATCCTCCAGCACACGCAAATCACGCGCCAGCGTACTTGGATTACAACTCACGTACACAACTCGCTCCGGCTTCATCTCCTGGATCGTTTCCAGCAAACGTGGATCGCAACCCTTCCGCGGCGGATCGACGACGATCACATCAGCTTCGATGCCTTGTTCTTTCCAGCGTGGAATAACGTCCTCTGAGGCACCAACTTCGAACTTCACGTTACGCATCTCGTTCAAGAGCGCATTGCTACGTGCATCCTCGATTGCTTCAGGCACGATCTCTACCCCGTACACCTGATCCGCATGTTGCGCGAGGAAAAGAGAGATCGTACCGATGCCGCAATAGGCATCAATGACTGTCTCTTTGCCACTCAGTCCTGCATACTCTACCGTCTTCCCATACAGTACTTCCGTCTGCACCGGATTCACCTGATAGAATGAACGCGCTGAGATTGCAAACTGCACATCACCAATATAATCATAGATTACATCACGGCCCCACAAGACGCGGGTCTCATCGCCAAAGATGACGTTCGTCTGTTTTTTGTTCACGTTCTGGCAGATGCTCGCCACATGCGGAATCGCTTCACGGATACTGCCAATCCATTCGTCTTTGTACGGAATGTCTCGACCATTCGTAACCAGAACAAGCATCATCTCGCCAGTACGGAACGCTTTCTTCACGACCACGTGACGCAACAAGCCGCGACCTGTCTCTTCGTTATAGGCACTAATTCCAAAATGACTGCCGATCTCCTTCACCTTCGCAACCACTTCATCATTATGTTCGTGCTGAATGAGACAAGTCTCCATGTCAATGATCCGGTGGCTTCCTTTAGCGTAAAATCCACCCACCAAGCCGTCCTCGGTCACGCCAATTGGCACCTGTGCCTTGTTCCGATAGCGCCATGGCTCGTCCATACCCATCGTAGGCAGTACACGAATGCCCTGCTCCGTATCCTCTTCGTTCATGACACCTTCGAGACGAAAACGAATACGATTACTTCCAATCATTTGTGCTTCATTCGCCTCACCAACTGAAACGTCATCCTGCACGTGCTGTTCGGCGCCCTCATTATCATCCACGTTGGATGCCAACGTCTCTGCATCCTCCACCATTACGTTCAACTTGCCAATCCGCTGCAAATTATCTACCACCAATTGGCGTTTCCAAGCAAGCTGTCCGGCATAACTCATATGCTGGATCTGGCAGCCGCCGCACTGATCATAGATCGGGCATGGCGCGGACACACGATCCGGGCTTGCTTTCACGATCTCCAGCAGTTTGGCATAGCCATACTGCTTCTTGGTTTTCATCACGCGCACACGCACGGTTTCACCTGGAAGCGCACCCTGCACAAAGAGCGTGTATCCATTCGCACGACCTACACCCTCACCGTCATGGTTCATGCCAATGATGTCGATGACGGTCTCTTCATTTTTGCTAACGGGCAGACCTTCGATTGGTGCAGATTCACGCGTTCTCCCCTTTGGACGAACGGCAGAAAGAGATGCGCCTTGTGGCCGCACCTCTTTTCCCTGCTGACGTGTAGATGGACGAGATGATTGACTTGGCTGACGGGACGCTGAAGCGTTCCCTTGCCCCTGAGAGGCAGCCGAATTCCGGCGGTTTTTTCCACGACCGCTGCGGTTCGTATTAGACAACGTACATTCACTTCTTTCTTTTTAGTATTTAACGATACAACATCAGATGATGACGCAAGTTGGTAAATGTAGCTGGCAATGTTCCCCCCAACTCTCCATCGAGGTTCAATTGCACATATCCCGGGGACGTAACTTCCATATGACTCGTCTGGAAATGAACCACTTTCTTGTCGTTCAGATGCTCCCCACGCAGCGCGAGCGTTACGAGGCGGATCATATCGGCCAGATTACACTTGCGAACACCGATCACATCGAACAGACCATCATCAATGGTTGCACCTGGAGCCAACTTCTCAAATCCCCCGACCGAATTGGTATTGGCGATGAGGAATAACATAAATTCATCATGGATTTCTTCCTGACCGTCGGCGCGAATAATCAGCTCCTGTGGAGACAGACTCGCCATTTTCTCAATACCCTTCATATAATAGGCCAGTTGCCCAATCATCGTTTTCAGACGACTCGGTACTTCATAGGTCAGTTCAGTCAATGAGCCGCCACCGGCGATGTTGATAAAATATTTATCATTCGCTTTGCCCAGATCTAGTGGACGAAGCTGCTGGTTAATGACCAGATCCACGTAGTCTTCCCACTGTCTCGGAATGCCTAGAGCACGCGCAAAATCATTCGTCGTTCCCAAAGGAAACACACCCAGCGGAGGACGGTTCTCCCGCTCAGCCATACCGTTAATCACTTCATACAACGTGCCATCGCCACCAGCAGCAATAATCATGTCATAACCGCGCTCAATCGCTAGTTCAGCTTCCCGGGTTGCGTCACCTTCACCCGTTGTTGCGTGACATGAAGCTTCAATACCACCTTGATCCAAACGCTGCAAAATATCAGCCAGACGTTTCTTCATTTCTTCCCGGCCTGAGGTCGGATTATATATTAAGCGAGCTTTTTTCATCTCATACGCCACCTATTCCACATTATCCATGAGTCTAAACGACCTCATATTCTTACGTTGCACGAGTCCACAGAAGGGTATATTTTTTACATATAAATGATCTTCCGTTCATTCTGCTCGAATCTTTCGTCTTACCTATATCTATGCATCAGGAATTCCGTCTCATTCCAAAGCCTTTAACTCCTATCATATCATCAAATGTAAAGATGTCCTAGCCTGTAATCCATAAGTATATTTTTTCATATAGGTACCCATTAATCCATCCATTACCCAATAAACCTCACGCACCGCTCCTGAATCTTCCCCACTACCTTTTATGTAAAATAGTCTCATTAATCAACCATTCTGCCCGCTTGGACAGGAATTAGTCTTCGATTTCGATGATCTTCATATGATTATGACATAGATATGCTACAAATTTACAAATCTTAAGATGAAAAGATAAATAACATCAACCTTTTTCCAATATAGTTTTATTGAACTCTCAACTTAGCACCACATCATACCCTTGAAGGAGAAGTGTAAATGAAAAAAATCGTGTTAATGCTCATGGTTTCGCTTATGGCCTGTATTCCTTGGGTCACTGTTATTGAAGCGGCAGAAATTAATCATGATCAGGTAGTCGGATTCCAGGAAGTTACGCCTGTCACCGTCACGCAACAAGCAGCCAAGCGTTTTCAGCCTTTTCTAAAAGTCTATCATGGATGCGTGCCTTTCCCCGCAGTGGATCAACAGGGCAATACCAGTGCTGGCTTGAATACGTCCGGGTCATCGAATGGGAACTGTAGCTCAAATACAGGGCAGATCTACTCCCGCTCCGCATGGCACAATGGGGTGTGGGCTATCATGTATTCGTGGTATTTCCCCAAAGACTCCCCTTCCTCTGGACTCGGCCATCGTCATGATTGGGAAGGGATCGTCGTGTGGGTCGATAATCCGGCAGCGGCCAATCCCCAAATCCTCTCCATCGCCTATTCCGGTCACGGACAATTTACAAAAGTTACACCAAGCAATACCAATACACAAGGTAACCATCCGTTGATTTCCTATAATAGTACCTGGCCACTGAACCATGAGCTTGGCGTTACTAATGCTGTAGGTGGAACTCAGCCTTTAATCGGATGGGACGATCTGACTTCTGCGGCACGGAATGCACTCAACACCACGGACTTTGGCAGTGCCAACGTACCTATGAACGATAACAATTTCACGAACAATTTGAACAAGGCCTGGTTTAGATAAAAAAAGAAAATCCTCTTCGAGTGAACAATTCACTTGAGGGGGATTTCATTATAATGCGATCGTATTCCGATCGCCATATAGGTCCAGCTAAAAGCTTCCCGCCAGAAAGCTCCTCGGAACATGACTGTCTTTATCCTTACTCGAAGAATAAGTTATTCTGTCCTCGTATCGCTCTTCAGCCAACCTCAAAATCCGATTTTTCTACCTGCATGCAGCTGTTTATACCAGAAATAGACGGTGCAGCCTACACAATAACCCAGCAGGGCCGCACTTGCAGCCATGAGAAGCATGACGGAGAATACATAACCTGCAGCTACCCAGCTGAGCGAGAACGAGATGAGTGCCAGAGACAGGAAGAGTACAGCCAGAATATTGTTGAATCGCTGGAGCTCCACCGCCTGCGTCTCTGTCCCTTGACCAGTCAGCACGACTTTGCCAATTTGCACAAACAGATTCAATTTGCCACTGGAAACCAGCCCCACCACCTGAATGATCCACAGCAAGCCCAGAACTACCAGCGGATTGAACACAAACGAGAGTAAAACAAACAATACAATACCGACCTGATTCGCTTTCACATAGCGCATAGGTATTTCCCGCATCTGTATATCTCCTTATCCCCATTTTATTAGTTGGTTTTATTGTAGTCGGTATGCAGGGAATGAGCAATACATCATTTAAGGGGAGTAAAATCTCTTTTCAGCACGTCCCAATGGGGAGTCGGGACGCCTGTTGTCTTTTTCCAATCGGTAAATGCATTATTTAACGCCTCAATCTCTCCAAAAGAACCCGCAATCAGCTTATGAATTGGAAGCACACTATAGATCTTCAACAGAAGGTGCAACATCCGTTGATGCTTGCGAATCATTTTAGCCTGAATCTCCGGTATAATCGTTATGCCCATAGCCTCAAGCACGCTAAAGCCCTCATCCATCGCCCTAATCATATGTTGGATTTGCTTTCTGTTCCCGTCCAACTTGATCAACTCACGCTTCTCATTAAAGCTCACCGCATTAAGCATCAGAATGGGGATGATATGGCTTTTCAGCCAGGCATCAATATCGCTCAGGACATTTAACTTGTATTTCACATGTTGGAAAGCTTGATCCAGCAAAGGTTTGAAGCCTATCTCACCGTCCAGACTGCCGATCACCATTTGTCCGCTACCTCCACCGATCGATAACATTCGGTCCTTTTCCCGCTTTCCTCCACTCACATGGAATCCAAACGCGACCTGTTTTGCTACCCTGCTGTTTTCCTCCAAAAAATTTTGCATGCTTCGCGCATCTGCGTTGTTTCCCACAATCACAATATTGCTGCTCTGATTCTCTGCCAGAATAGGTAACACTGAAGGAAAATCATTATATTTCATGACAACAAAAATCAGATCATATTGGTCATCCATTTCCAACGTTCTGGCTACCCGAACCGGATCAACTGTCGTTTTGAATTGAAAAACATGCCGGATGACGATTCCATCCTTCTCCAGCTCCTCTGCCCGCTTCCCTCTAGCCAGAATGGTGACTTCATTGCCGCCGCGCACCAGAACATGCGCCAGTTGACTGCCCAAAACACCTGCACCATACACTAATATTTTCATTGGTTATCCCTCTATTTCATATTTTATCAATATTCGTTGCTTTATGAACATTTGTTGATAAAATAAGATTAACAAAGCACCTACTGTGCTTCAATCGTTAAAATATCCGTTTTTGTTGAATAATCAACGAATGATTCCTTATTGTTGAAAACCATCATAGGAGGGGCCATGGACAGACGAGTACTCAAGACACGAAAGGCGATAATCGAAGCTTTTGTCGGGTTACTGGAAGAACGGGATTTCGAGCAAATTACGATAAACGATATTGCTGATCGGGCTAATGTAAACCGAGGAACAATCTATTTGCATTACGCTGACAAGTTCGACCTGTTGGATCAATGCATTGAGACCTATTTGCAGCGGTTGTTGGATGCCTGTATGATCGAAAGCTCTACTACAACACCCGTTACGGCCAAGGATGCGCTTCTCAGAACCTTCCGTTATCTGGAACAACATGCGTCTACCTATACCATACTTCTAACCAAAAAAGGTATTCCGGCATTCCGTAGTAAGTTGATGACATTGTTGGTCCAGGGAGTGGAGGAACAGATGGATGCCTGTGGTATACAGGAAGGTATGAAAAAAGAGATCACCATACAGTTTCTTGCTTCCGCTGCTGTGGGCCTCCTGGAGTGGTGGATTATGAATTCCATGCCTTATCCGGCCGAGGAGATCGTTGACCAATTAATAAGTTTACTGGAGCTACATCTGCAATTGCACGCACCGATTAATGGATAGCCCAATTTCTTTCAAGTGATCTACAACAAACAAAAACCACGTCCTTCGACGTGGTTTGATTGTTTATGAAGCTATGGAGTTCAAATCAATTGATACGACATTACTGCGAGCGATGTGATTACACACCTATGCCAAAGCGATCACTTCAAGAAGAAGCTTTAACCTCATTACATCTCTCCAGCAAAATCTGGATTTGGCGCTCCAGCCACTGCCCAAGCAATGGATGTGGTAACAGTGTCTCACCGCTGTACACATAGTTCAGTTCCTGCAGCCGATCCGGGATAACGTTCCTCGTGAAATAACCGGCACTCAAAAACAGCGGCGCCACAATGACTCGGTTCCCCCGCTCTTCGCTCCAGTACTTCACTTTATCGTACACACTCTCCGGATTCAGCAATGCATAATCCATATGGGCTACACCACTAACTTCCTGCACACGCTCTGCAAGGGAAGAAATTCCGGCTTCCCAACGCTCGCGAAAACCATCATGAATACTCCCATGGCCTACCAGCAGAATCGTTTCCTTCTCTGGTTGCTGCGACAACAATCGGACTTTGTCCCACACCATCACGGCAATATCCGGATCGTTATCCACCGGATACCCGAAGTGAACCCGAGCCTTCACATCGAACGGTTCCAGATCCGTTTCGCGATCAGGTGTTTCCTTTGCACCAATGGCATATTCAATTTCATCCACATGTGTACTCCCGGACGAAACAAATAGAGGTACGACCAGAATATCGGTTACGCCTTGTGCTTCCAGTCGGTCGATACCGTCCTGGATCAGGCGTCCTTCCACAAGTTCAAGAAAACCGGCTTCAACCGGTAATGGAATAGGCAGATTCAACCGGGAGATCGCGTCATCGACGGATTCCACCCAGGTCTGCTCCTGTGAACCGTGACTGATGATGAGTACACCCGGCTTCTTCATATTAGCGTCCCAGGCGTTCCAGCGTCATTTTATAACCATCATTGCCGTAATTCAGGCAGCGTTTCACACGTGAAATTGTAGCTGTACTCGCGCCTGTCTCTGCTTCAATCTGGTTATACGTATTGCCTTTACCCAACATACGAGCCACTTCCAGCCGCTGGGACATGGATTGGATCTCGTTAACTGTGCAGAGGTCATCAAAGAAAACATAACACTCTTCAATATCTTTTAGCGTCAAAATAGCCTCGAATAGTTGTTCAATGCTTTTATCATTTAGCTTTTTCAGCTGCATTTCATCATCATCCCCTAGCGGTTACTGTGTACCTACATTGTACTCACCCTGAGTTGGTATTTCAAGCGTTACCGATTTCACGCACTACAGAATAAAAATACATGTTACCGCTTACAAAAGGTACTATTGTCCTCCCCTCGCGTACATCGGACGAATTTACCGCGCTATTTCCCAGTTTTCACCTGTATATATCCGATTACTTATGTAGGATTTCAATCCTCCTAAATGTTACAACTTTGTGTCTGAACTGCATTTTACTCTTCGTGAACCTGCCATCTTACATGCGCCCAAATCCGCAAATATCCCGTTTTCCGGGATACCCGCCTACGCCGTCTCTCCGCGAATGACATACAGTATAACAAAAGGGAGTTCCACAAGGGTCTATGATGTACATCTGTCATGCAACTCATGGAACGCAATTCCGAAATCCAACATAGAAGGAACGTGATCGTTCATGCCACAGCATTATTATCACCGCCAGCCAGCACCAAGGCAGCGTCCGTCTTCTCATGCTCATCGCCAGGCGCATACTTCTGCCTATATGCCGCCCGGTGTGGTTCCACGGTCTTTGAATGAAACCCAGATCCAACCGATGTACCCTGGCGTAGAACCACACTACCCGGGCTTTGGTGAAGTCGAAGCATCTGCAATCGTACCGTATGGGCAAGGTGTAGCTGGCGGGAACTTATATGGAGGCGCAGCTCAGGTTCTTCCCCCAGCTCCGGTACCGGCGCCTGCTACTGGCAGTTCCGGCTTTTCATTAGCCAACATCGGTGAGTTAAAAGGAATGATTGACCGCTTCGGCGGCATTGATGGGATCATGAGTGGAATAGGCAAAATGCAGAAGGTCGTCGGTGGGATCCAGCAGATGGCTCCGATGATGAAACTTGTTATGGGCATTCTGCCTTTTGGAAAAGGAAAATCGAATAACAGCGCAGCTGATGCAGACTATGAAGAATATACGCCACCCCGGAAACGTAAAAACAAACGTCGGAACAAAACAACGAATGCTACACGTCGCCGCAACACAACTCCAGTCCGCCGCAAATCCAATTCCACGAAGCGTCGTCCCAAAAGTCGCAAAGGTTAAAAAATCCAGGCATCCCCTTGCAAAAGGCGGGTGCCTTAACAACGTTCATCCGTATACAAATAAATTTCAGGAACTTACGTTCTTATTTCTGTAATTTGAGGTATACTGGATAGTAACTAAAGGAGGCGGACCATGGAACTTATCAAAGACAAATACACTCCCGCATTAATCGATCGGACCGGCGAACTGTTGCGTCAATTCTACCCAAAGCTGGATACACAGCAATTTCATGAATTGGTTTTCGCTGAAGGCTGGGGACAGTTAGAATTCAAAGCGCGCATTCGCAGAATCACACTGGCTTTGACCCAGGTACTGCCGGACAATTATGAGGAAGCATTACATATTATTGAACAAGCCGCCCCGACGATGAGAGGTGTTGAATATCTATTTGTACCCGATTTTATCGAAGTGAACGGACTTGACCCAGAGGATTACGAGTTATCCATGAAGTATCTGACCCTCTTCACACCTTATTCCAGCTCTGAGTTCGCGGTACGCCCGTTTATTGAACATTATCCAATCCAAACGATGAAACATATGATGACGTGGGCAGAGAGCAACAACGAGCATATCCGCAGACTTGCCAGTGAAGGCAGCCGGCCACGGTTGCCATGGGGCGCCAAACTCCAGAACTTTATCACCGATCCAACACCTGTACTTCCGATTCTGCATGCATTGAAACAGGACGAGTCCCTCTATGTTCGCAAAAGTGTCGCCAATCATCTGAATGACATCTCCAAGGACCACCCTGAACTAGTTATGGATCTGGCCACGACCTGGTATGGACAACATGTACACACAGACTGGATTGTCCGGCATGCCAGCAGGTCATTACTGAAGAAAGGACATAGCAAAGCACTAAGTCTTTTTGGTTATAACGAGCAGGATTCGATTCACATTGAGCAGCTTCTGCTTGTCCAGGATTCGATTAGCATTGGCGAGGATCTTCACTTTTCGTTTGATGTCGTTAATGAGAGCGGCGAGTCACAGATGCTGCGAATTGAATATGAGATGGGTTATATGAAGGCAAACGGCAAACAGGCTCCCAAACGATTCAAATGCTCCGATAAAATGTACCCGACAGGCAGAACCAAGGTAGCCACTACACAATCGTTCAAAATCATTACAACAAGAAAATATTATGCTGGACTACATACACTAACGATTGTTGTGAATGGTAAAGAGGCAGCAACGACTTCTTTTGTTCTTGAAGTGGAGTAACAGGAAGACATCGTAAGTTATACACAGCTTACTGCAGCGGAATAGTTATTCACATGTGGATACATTTTTTTTTCAAAACTTCTAATAGAAGAATCAGAAAGGCCACCTGGCAAGCATCATCTCCCGACAGTTATTTCTGCCTGAGATCCTTGTCCAGTGGCCCTTTTCATATGTAACAAACGTTGCTTCAGCTAGCTATCTTCTTCTGATGATCTGCTTGCAATAGCGTGCGCTTATCACCGAAAGATGGAACTGCATACGGAGCAGTAAGGTATAACATTTTCTACTTAAACCAACCCCGTTTTACAAACCAAGCCACCATACTTCCGCCAAGCACAAACATTAACAGCAGCACCGCACCATACCCAAACTTCCATTGCAGCTCAGGCATATAGGCAAAGTTCATGCCATAAATACCCGCGATCAGTGTGAGTGGCATAAATACGGTCGTAATCACCGTGAGTGTCTTCATGATCTGATTCATCCGGTTGGAGTTCAGGGAAATATAACTGTCGCGCAGGTCAGCGGTCATCTCCCGATCAGCTTCAATCATATCCGTCAGCTTCAATAAATGGTCATAGATATCGGTAAAATAAGCCGTATGTTCACCTGTTCGCTGTACATGCTGGGAATTGACCACCCGATAGAGCAGATCCCGCATCGGTACTACCGTTCGTCTCAGCTTCAGCAATCGAGTCCGCAGATCAAACACCTGGTTCATCAAGTCTTCAACTGACTCCTGTCCACCCCGGTTCTCCAGTTCAGCCAGTTCATCCTCAATCGCAAATAAAGACGGAAAATAATGATCGACCAGCTTGTCCATCACCGTATAGGCTGCTGCCACCGGACCTCGCGCCCAGATGGTTCGTTCATGTGCATGGTGCAACAAGCGCTCCCACGCTTCATCCACTTCCTCCAATACGCCATGATGAAAAGACACTAGGAAGTTTGATCCGAGAAACAAGTCAACCTCCTCGGCTTCCAGTGTGGACGGGTTCAGTGCATGCAGTACAAGAAACTGCAGATTATCATAATAATCAAGCTTAGGCCGCTGCAATACATGCAGACAGTCCTCAATAGCTAAAGGGTGAAAATGAAAATATGTATCCAGCAAACGGCTTTCCTCTTCCGTTGGCTGGTTAAAATCGGCCCATACCCAGGCGTAATCGTTCAGATCCAGCTGTGTAAGTGGTACGTTAACGGAGACTTGATGTTCTCGTGTAATGGCGAGTGTACGAATCATAAATTAGACCACGTCCTTGTCCTGTATCTTTACGTCATTGTACAACTTTAACCATAGGTACGTCTCCCACGTGTCCAAAATATCCACAGACGCATTCAAACTCGACAACAAAAAAAGCCAACCCTGTTGGCTTCTCTCATTTCCCTATCCACAGTTCCCTGTATCCACAGGAATATCTTCTTTTGGTTTATCATTCCACGGATGGCTATCCACATATCCAGCCTGTCCACACGTTCATGCACAGGCGTCTCTTGATTTTGGTTGTATATTTATCCACATATCCCGATATTCACACAGTTATGAACAGATTGTCTGGTAACTCCGAATTTGTTCGGGATAACTTCTCTTTTTAGAAAATAATCCAGTACAATAATCCTGCCAGTGCCCCAGTAATCGGAATCGTAATGAACCACGTAATAATAATACGTCCAGCAAGTCCCCATTTCACCGCAGAGAAACGTTTCGCGGAGCCCACACCCAGAATAGCTGATGTGATCGCGTGCGTTGTACTAACTGGAAGGTGAAGCAACGTTGCTGTGAAAATAACGGATGCAGCTGACAGATCCGCGGCAAAACCGTTGATCGGTTCAATTTTAAAGATTTTGGTACCCATCGTTTTGATGATTTTCCAACCACCAATGGATGTACCCAGAGCCATCGCAGTTGCTGCTGAGATTTTAACCCACAGCGGAACATCCAGATTATCCTGCACACCTGCTGCAACCAGAGCAAACGTAATAATCCCCATCGCTTTCTGTGCATCATTCGTACCATGCGTGAATGCTTGCAGTGCTGCCGTGAAAATCTGTACCGTACGGAAACCTTTGTTCACGTTATGCGGACTGCGTTTGGCGAAAATATATTTGAGAATCGTCATGACCACATAACCTATCGCAAATGCGATCAGAGGTGATAATAACAAACCACCGACGATATCAATGAATCCGCTCCATTTCACTTTATCAGATCCTGCGCCAACGAGTACGGCACCTGCAAGGGCTCCAATAAGTGCATGTGAGGATGAGGACGGAATACCGAACCACCATGTAACCAGGTTCCAGATAATCGCTGATATCAAGGTGACTATGACGACCTCTATCCCGTTATCCAGCGTGGTGGGGTCGGTCACACTCCCCCCAATCGTCTTCGCAACACCTGTGAACATCATCGCACCGACAAAGTTCATCACCGCTGCCATAAGAATAGCTCGACGTGGCGTCAGCGCTCGGGTTGAGACCGAAGTCGCAATGGCATTGGCCGTGTCGTGAAAACCGTTGATGAAGTCAAACGCCAGTGCAAGGAAGACGACTATACCTAATACCCAAATCGTTGTTTCCATTATTCTCTGGCTCCTTAAGAATTACGCATAATGATGGATTCAAGCACATTCGCTACGTCTTCACAAGCATCCGTTGTTGTCTCAAGACGCTCGTAAATTTCCTTACGCTTGATCAGTTCAATCGGATCAGACACGGTAGCGAAGAGATGTTTGATACACATGCGAAGCACTTCGTCGCCCTGGTTTTCCAGATCATTCAAACGAATGGTGTACTCACGAATAGCCAGCAATTTTTTCTGGGACAGCAGATGGATCGCCTTCTGAATTTCGTAAGCCGATTGGCGCAAAATTTCAGAGAACTGAACGATAAATTCATCCGGTTCAGTCAATTGGTACATATAGAAACGGGAAGCCGTTGCTTCGAGTCCGTCCAATACGTCATCAAGTGTTGTTGTCAGCTCCATGATGTCATCGCGTTCGATCGGCGTGATAAATGTTTTGTTGAGTTCTGTAATAATCGTATGCACGAAATCATCACATTTCGACTCGTACTTCTTCATTTCATTAGCGAAAAGAGTCACATCCTGAAGGTTGGACACATGCTGGGAGAAATAATCCGCCGCTTGAACAACCGTATCTGCCATGTTCTCCAGTGTCTCAAAAAATATATCCTTCTTCTTCTTAAGCTTCATAGCTCTATCCCCTTTACGAGAAAAATTGCTGATAACCGATGAAACATGAAATGACAACCTTTGATATCTTATCATATTTGTTTCATGGTTTGTACAAAAGGTGTGATCCTTTTTTATATTCTTATCACATTAATCTGAAATGAATCTTAATTATTTGGAATAATGGTAAATTCAAGTCAAGATTTTACACTGCGTTTACAATTCGACATCAAAATACAGAATCGACACGATTCTACTTTTCACGATAAGGTAAGTTATAATGCCTTTTTGACAACAAAATGGATACATGTTTCATTGTTTTCTTTCATTACATCCTTTTATTGGTGCACAGCCAGCTTCACGTGACTGGAAAATTCCGGTTGATTGGGAACAATGCTGATAAAGGTTTTACCCGGCACAAGAGCAACTTCATTACCACCCTGAGCAAATCGTATAATATCCCCCTGCTTCTTCACCCACTGCCCACGAATCATCTTGCCCTTCTGAAACAACATGGCTTCCCCGCCCTGTTCCAAATTAACGGACAACCGACCTACACTATCGAGCACCTTGTGATCTGCACCTGCCACAATGATGTTCGCTGCGCCAAGTTGAGTGCCATTATCCAGATCCTGATCTGCCTTGCCATTCACCATTCTCATATATCGTCCGCTAACTTCATCATAATCATACGTCACCCGGTAACTATCCAATAAATAATGGATATCGAATTGCTTCACTGCCTCTCCTGCGGATGTCGCGCCTTCTTCGTTATAGATGTATACGGGAGACTTGAAGTCATGGCTATAACCCTTGATATCTGATCCTTCTCTCAGCTTGTCCGCTGAAGTATATAGATTATGCGGAGCTTTACGATCAGAGGAACGCCAGAAATATGGTCCACCATTCGAAATTTCATCCATATGCTGTTTC
The DNA here is from genome assembly GCF_984798905.1 of Paenibacillus sp. SRL342. Classification (NCBI taxonomy): domain Bacteria; kingdom Bacillati; phylum Bacillota; class Bacilli; order Caryophanales; family Paenibacillaceae; genus Paenibacillus; species Paenibacillus sp. SRL342. Next base: position 891,649 of record NZ_OZ481790.1, on the reverse strand, counting down.
TGCTGCCTTTGCAAAATGGAATACGCATCCGGACTGCCTCCAGCGTGAACAAGTACCCCATCATAACTCTCGCCCAGCTCAATCAGATATGGACGTATACTGCGGACAGGTCCAACCGTCTCCGCACCGCCTTCACTCTGGAAGATGGCTATGAAACGGGTAATGCCTCCCTCAGCGAGGACTTCAAGAATGATATCGGCTGAACTAAGACCCGATTGGGGCCGAGCTGCTGGTGCATTATTAATCATTACGGCGAGTGGTCGACGCGTAATCGCTTCATCTACAGGCAGACCCGTCAGAGGTGCTGTATAAAGAGACGTGTTGGATTCCTCCACATTCTGTTCTTCTTGTACAGGGGCAAGTGTCGGTTCTGGCTGAAGTGGCATCGGGGTCGCCTCCTGGTTTTGGCAGGCAACAAGACTCAATGAGAGAATAAAGAGAGATGCAGCCGATGCTGCTTTGTTCCATTTAAAAAGCTTCAATATAGGACCTCCTGAACGATATGGCCTGGTTCTAAGTTGTGATATATGTCTCATGTAGGCAACCATTTCACGTATTTCTTTCCATTTAATCACACCCCATCCGATTTGTCTGCGCCCAGAAGGCCTTGATACAGCGTGTAATTCATATTTGAAACAGCATATCGCGAGAAAAATATGTCCTAAATGTGAACTCCTCAAACCTTACTTAAAATTTGAACTAGATTGTGATTTTAATCACAAACAAAACGACTTTTGAACTATACAATAAAGACATCAAAGGTGATCACTTAGAAAAAGAAAAAAAACAACACACACTAAATTCCATGAAGGAGTGGTTCATATGTTCAGCACAAACCAATGGCTTAGAGAAAACAAAGTAGCAATGTGGATTTTGACAGTACTTCGGGTGTATATCGGTTATGATTGGATGACTCATGGATGGAGCAAATTAACTGGCGGATTCCAAGCTGGCGGGTTCTTGGCCGGTGCGGTAGAAAAAGCAACAGGTGATCACCCGGCTGTCCAAGCTTGGTGGGCAACGTTCCTTGAGAAATTCGCAGTACCAAACGCAGGACTGTTCGACTTCGTTATCCCATTGGGTGAATTCCTTGTAGGTTTGGGTCTCATCCTCGGCTGCTTCACAACACTGGCTGCCCTGATGGCTATGGTCATGAACTTCGCGTTCCTCTTCTCGGGAACAGTAAGCACGAATGCTCAACTGGTTGTAATGGAAATCTTCCTTGTCGTTGCTGGTGCAAATGCAGGTAAAATTGGTCTGGATCACTGGGTACTGCCTTACCTTCGCGGATTGTTCACTCGTAACAACAAAGGAAATCTTCCTAAAGACACACCAACGATTAGCCCTACTCAAAAAACAGCTTAAGCAATCATTCATAGCATTCTCGGCCCTGCTCCCAATCCCCCTGGAGAGCAGGGCTTTTTACTTTTCAAAATCAGCCCGAATGCCTGACTGACTTGCCCATCCACAGAAAATCGTATTATGATGAAATAAAGTTGAACTTCAAAGGAGTACAGGATATGCCGACCCAGCGACGTCTCGAGACCGATGCGGACTTCCAGGAAGCCATGAATATGAAGTATAAGGTTCGAGTTTTTAAAGATAATCACCAGATTGACTCCGGTGGCATCATTATCCGTTTTGACAGCAACACCGTAGTGGTACAATCCAGTGTCAGTGAGCTCGCTTATCATTCGCGTACAGACTGTGAATTGTTCGAAATCCGCAAATAAAGATCTATTGCATGAATAAGTCCTTGTATTGAAAAAAGGTTACTGTAGCCCATCAAGGGTGTACAGTAACCTTCTTTTTTGTTTATATATTGTAATTGTATGCATTAATACACGTTATTCGTACGAAACTGGCTTCAAGCACCATAATCAGGCTGTTGTCTGTTCCAAGTTACACGCCGTCTCCAAACTGCCAGCAGTTCAAACTGAGCGTTCCATAAGGGTAAGACTGGAATAGACGCTTCGCTGATCGGGACATATCCGCTGTACCCATGGCGTAGAACAAAGGTGCAATGTGTTCTGTACCATACGACGGAACCGCCGTACGTGCATGAGGGGCTTTTTTCTCATATTGAAACAGTTCTCTTGTGTTCCACTGCTGCAAGCGCTCCCCGATCCAGTTATCAAACTCCACCGCCCACTCTTGCGGTTCATCCGTATTGCCCAGCAATCGCAAATTGTGAACCGTTCCACCGCTGCCAATGATTAACACATCATCATGCCGCAGCTGTTCCAGCATTCGGCCAATATCATACTGTTCCTGCGGCGTACGCAGTGAGTCTACAGATACAGCAATCACAGGAATGTTAGCCTCGGGATACATATGGAGCAACGGTACCCATACGCCATGATCCAGCCCTCGGCCTCGAATCGGCTGATGTGCCAGATTGCTGCGGGTGAACAAAGCACATATCTCGTTTGCTAAATCTGGCTGCCCAGATGCAGGGTATTCCATCGTATACATCGTAGAAGGAAATCCGTAAAAATCATGCAAGGTCTGATGTGTATCATCCATCGTCACGGACGGTTCAGGACAATCCCAATGCGCCGTAAATACGACAATGGCTTTCGGAGCCGGCAGCCTGTCTCCAAGCTGGTTCAAGAAGTGAGTGTAGTCATTGCTCTCCACCGCCAGAGCGGGAGAACCATGCGCAATGAAAAGTGCGGGTAATGTCATTGCTGCCAACCTCCAGACACGGATAGAATGCTTACTCCTCTATTTTACCCTTAAGAAGGCGCTTTTCCAAGCTGACATCCCAAACAGTTGTAATCCTGCCACTTATATCATCCAGTGCTGCCAATCCTGCTCGATCTTCTGACGTTCGCCAAGCCACTCTCTGGTACGCGTAATCAGCTGTTCCCGCTCTTTACCTGAAGAGAAGGTGTGATCGCCCTGGAAGATGATCTCCTTGTCACAGCGGCCCTCTTGGCGCATCCAGAATACCTTTTGATACAGGAATGCGTAGTCTACAGGAATAATCTCATCTGACGTGCCATGCACGACGAGTACATCTCCGCTAAACTTAACTGCTTCCTGGAATGGCTGTTGTTCAGCTAGGGACTCGAAGAACGTCGGTGTGAATTTGTATCCCAGATAATCAGCCGCACCCAGTTTCACGCCTTCATCGTATACTTCCCGTCCCGTAATCTTCACGATATCATTGAATGGATAACCCACGGAGGACCACATCACCAGGTTTTTGACACGTTTGTCACGTACTGCAGTTAGTAATGCAACGGCACCACCCAGACTATGACCAATCAGCGTAACACGCGTAGGATCTACATCACTGCAATTCACCGCGTAATCCAGCACCGATCGGGTCTGCAGCACCATGGACTCCAGTCCTTCCGCTCCGTACTCCCCACTGCTCTCTCCGCAACCGATATAATCGAAACGCAGGACCAGATAACCGTCTTCAGCCAGCTCCCGAGCAGTCTTTACAAACAAACGATCCACGCCGATCCGGCTACCAACAAAGCCGTGGCAGATGACCGCCAGAGGGACCCGTTGCTGGCTCTTCTCCTCCTTGATATCTTTCACAACCGGATAATGAATCGTGGCTGTTAATTCTTCCTGCCCATGACGGATACTGATCTGACGTTCCATACCGATTTCCCCTTTCACGCTTAGCCTGTTGAGCTTCATTTATTAAATATATATAATCCGATAAGTTTAGTGTGTATTAAGATGTTATTCATATATTATCATCCCGTAACCTTCAAGTCAACGTACGTAAGAATCCTTTCTACGTCGACTGTTATTCTACATTTTATCGGTTGATGACCGCAAAAAAATGAGCCACGCTGATAACAGCTGGCCCGGATATCATTTGGAATTCTAACAAGTGTTGCAGGATCGTTATTCGTAGCTTCTACGGAACATCTCGTGGGTCTCCACCCGCCCATTCCACTCATGCTCATGACCCGAATCACTATTGTCCCAGAAACTTCTTCCCTTCAAATTGCCATCTGTCAGTTCTTCTGCATACTCCGTATCCTCCAGGTTCTCTTCAAAGGATACAACTTCGTCCACGACTCCACGGGAGTTGCTGTTCAGTAGCAGCTTCCGCGTCAATTCTGTTTGTTTATCCATAACAAGCACACTCCAATCTTGGATTTCTGTTGGAAATGCTACTATTGTGATGGAATCGGCTGCTCTTTATGCATCCTTCACACAATCGTTAGATCTGGGAGGCGTGAGGGTATTTTTTTACATGAACAGGGGAAAATAAATGAACAAACATAGGTAGCATATGCCTCGGAATCCTTCTGCCGAAAGGAATGAATTCATGGAACATCTACTGGAATGGATTCAACATCACGGTAAACTGGTGCTGTTATGCACCTGTGTTATACTGGCCTGTGTATGGATATGGGTCCACCATGAGCAGCTTTTTTATAAGGAATAACTTTGCGAAACGAGAGCCCTTCCCGTATACTAAAATACCGTCAGGGTCTTCAGACCATTGGAAGATCAGAACGTGTGTAGACAGGGGGAGCAATCATTGGGGATTTCCTATAAGAAGCTTAAAGAAATACAGAATCGGCAAATAACCGAGATGAGTCGAATGACACCTGAACATGTGAAATTGTATGACCAGATCAGCACAATTGCGCGTCATGCGCCAGCGGACGAGAGAACACAGGAAGAGTGGATACTCTCCGCAGGAAAAGCAATCGTACAGGCTCAGCGGGATAACAAACCCGCTCGCGAGTTATACGGACCTGATCTGGAACAAGACATCCATGCACAGCTCGGGATAACAAATAAAGCACCGGAGAAGACGGCTGCCGTTGAGCTGGGTAAATCCAGCCCAACTCGTGGTAATAGTCCAACAGCTTCATCGAAAAAGAAAGCCAACGCTGTAGAACCACAGCCAACCGAGAATCCAGAGCCTGTGAAACGGACACCAAAGTGGTATGCCATGATCGCTTGGGCGGCTTTGTCTTTTGTCATGTTGATTCAAGGATGTGTGGGATTGTTCGTGGGTTGGACTGGCGGAGATACGGAGCCTTTCCAACACATTAGTCTGTTCTCTCTGATCATTGCGGCAGTTGGAGGGATCGCATTGGTGGAGATGCTTCGCCGTCTTGCTGAGCGACCGGACGATGAAGGAGCGGACAAGAACACCGTACCTAAGGTTAACCTTAAGGGAATCATCATCTACATCGTCATCGTGGTCCTTGTGCTATTTGTAGGGTATCCATTGCGTGATAAATTGCCGGTATTTGCACTGGCTCCGTGGGTGAGTGCGGTGATCGGAGTTGTGGGACTTGCAACGGTAAGGCCTTTATTTGGACAAAAGAAAACTGCATAACACGCTACACGTTATATAAGCGAGGCTTCACGAATTCGTGAGGTCTTTTTCCATTTGGAGCTGATTCCGATGTTTGATTCCTTTGCCCGGTGTCTCTCCAAACTCCCGCTTGAACATCCTGATGAAATAGTTCACTTCCATCCCAACGGTCTCTGCCGCCTCTCGAACACTTGCTCGTGGATGCTTGTCCATCCAGTCCGAAGCCTTCTTTAAACGTAATCTTTGCATATATTGATGTCCTGTCACGCCATAATGCTGGTGAAATAATCGATTGAGATGCTGAACCGAATAACCCACTGCGTCAGCAACATGCTTCAATAACAGATCGTCTTGATAGTGCGTATGCATCAATGCTACTGCTCGGATGAGTGCATCCTTGCTCGGATCAGACTCCCGATTAGAACGTGTTACAGTGCCGTCCTGTGCCATCGATGATCCATCACCGCCAATATCTACAACAGATGGAATTTTCGATTGTGCTATATCCAAAATAAGCTGGTAGATCAGGGTTGATGTGTTCCACATCTCCGTTGCTCCTCGATCCAGCCCATGCCAGAGATTGGTCATCCTTGACCAGATGATTTCAAAACCGGAGATATGGTACGGCTCGTTCTGAATCAAACCCGCGCATTGTAGCACCGATCCAGCCGATGCACCGCCAATACCGATATAACCAAGTTCTCCTTTGGATTTGGAATGAGGCACATACTCATGCGCAACCTCGGGTTCCATGATAAATAACTGCCCTGCTCCCATCGTCCATGCCCCTTTATCCGGAAGCCTGAACTGCCCTTCACCACCATGTGACAAAAACAATTGATACACCGGAAATCCATTCGGTCTATGCAGAACTTTCTCTTCCTGCGTGCCTACACAATACAGGTACAGCGGCAACCGGGAATCCGGCAGGCCGGTCAAACGAAATGCAAGCATTCCATCATTCCTTTCGGCTCATAGGCTTTACATAAGGTAAACTAATGATATTTACACTGGCCACTCCGTTTCGTGTAAATGTTTAGTTCGATCTATATCGCCTATTTACCTTTATTATCCATTATTCGTTCCTTATGTAACAATGGTCTAAGGAACCTTTTTGGCGACAAGATTTTCAAAAAGCAATTTGAAATACTAGCCAGACGATTGTCGTTCATACATAATGAAAACACCCTTTCCGGATGGAAAGGGTGTTCGAGTTTGTTTCAGTGTAAATTTTTACATTCAGCCCTGTGGAGGTGTTTGCCCCTCACTTGAGGCTGGTGGATTGGTAGAAGGCGTCGGCTCCTGTGTTGGCGTAGACTGAGCTTTATCAAGCTTGAATGTATCCGATGGGCCTGAAAGTGTATGTTTATTCGTTGGTGTATTTGCAGCAACTGAAAGAATATACACCTTGTACTCGCCTCCTTCCACCAGATTGGCTCCAGTTGAATCTATAGCTGTTTTCGTTAATGTAACTTCAACCGCTGCAGGATTTCCAATTGGGTAGCTAGTGTTAGAGCTTGCTGTAGTAATATCCAAATTATCTGTTCCTTTAACAATAAAGAGTCGGTATGCAGAAATCCCAGTTTCAGAAGTTGGTTTAGCAAAGCTAAGCTTATAACTTGCCTCGGTTACAGTACTTGTATTTTGAAGACCTGTTATAGTGGCAGTTTGAACCACATTTGCTTGTGCAAAGATATTAAACTCATTGGAAGCAGAAGACAGATTGGAAGCACGTGATGTACTGTCCGAAACGGACAAGACAAACACTCTGTACTTCTGTCCAGCTACAAGGGCACTACCATTAATATCTCGATGTCCACCGTTTAGTACTACCGGACTGCCTGCATTGTTTTTGTTAATTTCAATAAAAGAATTAATTCCAAGAGCAGAACTTGTATTGAATGCACTCACTTGGTTAGCAGGCACAATCAGGATACGATAATTGGAGATATTGGTCTCGTTAGTTGCCTTATTGAAGGTTATTGTTACATCCGAAGGCGTTCCAGACTGTCCTTGATCTTTAACGGTTGCATTCACATTACTCGCCACTGCTACAGCGGAATTTGAAGTTAATGTGATTACACTGGAGGCTGACGATAATGCATTTGCCAAAGATGTATTATTATTCACAGCCATCACGTAAACGCGATAGCCTACATCATTACGGATCAAGTCACCATCCACTGTTCTCGAACCAGATAAAGTAATCGTCTGGTTGCTTCCAGTTCTACTTACATACGTATAATTTGAGCTATTCACTGTATTGGCTACGTTCAGATTGAAGCTGCCTGCATTTGCATTTTTCACTACAAACACCCGATAATGATTCACATTTGTCTCATCTGCGGATTTAGTGAACGTCACACGCAGATCACGTCCATCTCCAGTATCCCCAATATCACTTGCAACCACATTGCTCGGAGCTGTTACAGCCGCGTTTGCCGACAATGTAATTTGGGAAGAGTAACCAGACAAAGCATTCTGACTGGAGTTTCCGTTGTTGTTCACCGACAGAACGAATACCCGATAAGCAACATTATTGCTAATGGTATAACCATTGGTATCTACCGCATAGTTTGGAAGCGTAACGGACAGGTTACCACCCGTTTTGTTCACCTGCGTATAGTTGTTTGACGCATTAGCTGCGCTTAGTGTGAAGCTGCCCACATTAGCGGAACGAACTACATATACTCGGTAGGCAGAGATTCTGGATTCATCCGCAGCTTTGTTGAAAGACACCCGCAGATCACGCCCATCACCGTAGTCACTAATATCCGCAACAGACAGGTTGCTAATAACTCCCGCGTTACCGGTCGTTGTCAGTCTCAGAGCTGTGGAGGAAGCTGACAGCGCATTGGTGTATCCATTTTGCTGATTGCCCACCGCCATCACAAAGATGCGATAATCTTGCAGATTCGTTACGTTATAACCACTTGTGTCCTTCATGGATGAAGGCAAAGTCGTTGTAATGTTGTTACCTGTTTTATTCACCGTATAGTACAGACTGGAGGACAGGTTGCTTGCCGTTGTCAGATTAAAGCTGCTGGCAACCGAGTTGCGCACCACAAAGACGCGATAATTCGCCACCTTGGACTCATCTGATGAACGGTTGAAGCTCACCTGAATATCACGACCATCTCCATAATCCGAGTTATCCTTCACCTGCGTAATTACTGGAGAGGTTGCTGTGTTCACGGACAGCGTAAGTGAAGATGTTGCTGCGGACAGCTTGCTGTCTGTTGTTGTATTAGTGCTTACCGACAAGATGTAAACTACATATGCTGTACCGCTTTTGATCAATTCGCCGGACGTATCCCGTGTCGAAGAAGTCAACTGGCTTTTCACTGCGGTACTGTTTCCTTTGTATATGATCGTGGAGTTTGCACTGGACACTTTGTTCGCTGCAGCCAGATTAAATGCAGAAGAGTCCTTCGCTTTAACAACAAAAGCACGATAATACGTAATATTCGATGTTGTGTTCGGCTGCGTGAAGTTAATCTCCAGATCGCGGCCATCGCCATAGTCACTAATATCTGCGGCACGCAGACTTGTAACCGCCTGTACTGTGGATTTCACATTATTGAGCTTCAATGCTTGGGAAGACCAGTTCAATGCATTTTTATAATTATTGCTGCTGTTTCCAACAGTCAGTACATACAGGCGATACGTTTCATTGCTGTTAAGCAAATCCCCGTTTACGTCACGCGTCTGTGCATTAAGTGTCAGTTTCGGGTTGCTGCCATTTGGTGTAACCGATGTATAGTTCGCAGAAGGTACGGCAGACGCTGCCGACTCCGTAAAGCTATTCACATCGCGAGTTTTCACCAGCATAATTCGGTAAGCAGATACAGCCTTCTCTGAAGTTGGACGTGTGAAGCTCACGGTCAGGTCACGACCATCTCCATTACTTCCAGATACCGAACCATAGATGTTCCATGCAGCATATTGTGTCTCATCCACTGGAGGCGTCGCGGTTGTCTTGATATCTACACGCTGATTACGCGAGTTCCAGAATACTTTCTCTCCAAAAGCTTCACTGACAAAACGAATTGGAACCATCGTGTTGCCCTTAATCGTGTTCGCAGGTACATCCAGCGAGATCGCTTCTCCGTTGATGTATGCCGTTTTGGAACCAAGTTTCAAAGTAACTTCCTGATCATCACGAGTTGCAACAATCGTTTTGGTTCTGTTGGTGTACGATACCTTCGCGTCCAATCCTTCAAAAATCGACCGAAGTGGAACCAGTACACGTCCACCTTTCATGACAGGTGCCTGAGCAGATGATAACTCTGCATCATTAATATATATACTGATTCTCGCAGCTGCATCCATAACCGACGTTGGAAGTGCGGACATCAGCATGGCCGATACAGCCAGCGCTGACATTACCTTCTTCACTTGTTTTCCTCCCGCTTTCCTCATGTCCCATATCCCCATTCTCGCAATTAGTTAACATCGAAATAGATTCGCTGTTCTTTTCATTAATTCCTGTATTTACCTATGCACAACTAAGACGTTCCGATCGGCTCAAAAGTTTCCAGTTGTACAAAAAATATTTTCTCAGAAGTCTTCCTCTATCTTCCACCCTCCAAAAGTTAAAAATAACAGAAGAATTTGTCACCATTCCGCAACCACATCCTGCACCAATTGGGTTAATGTATAGTGACTAGTGAACAACGCCTATCATTTTCTCAACTACGGGAGGTTCATATCTATGACATCATCGTTTCAATCCGCCAAACGTACAGGCATGCGCACCTTCATTACAGCTACCGCCATTGTCTTGCTACTCCAAACGGCTGTCGCTCCATTATCCGGAGTCGCTGCTGCCGCTTCTTCCAGTACAGATACCAAAGTCACGACGGCCAGTTCAACAACGATATATAAAACATTTCAATCCATGCTCTATAAAAAGAACGGCTTGCCTGCCGCGGATACCTATCTCGAATCTCATATCAAAAAAGTAACAAAGCATCACGCCACCCTGATGGTGCTTCAATTGGAGAATGCTCGCCTGGAGGCGCTAACAGCCATGACGGACCGCATACTCGTACCTAATGTTCAGGACAAGATGATCAAGGCCTACAAGTTGAATGATAGCTTCACCAAACTCATGGAGCGTACCCAGGACTCTGATCTGCGTGCACTGTTAAAAGAAGCCCGTGACAGCGGCTACCGCCTCGTCATGCTCGAAGGCTCCCTCTATCCCATAATGAATTATGCGGCTTTCGTGAAATATAACTCTGAAATTAAAGAAGATATCTCTAGCTACATCAGTATCATGACAAGGGAAACGAAAAACTTGCCTGCGGATGACGGTGCTCTGGTTATTGGCTATCAGGAAATTCTCCTTCGAGCACTCGGCCAGGAAAGATTCCTGGAACTGCATCCAAAATCAAATCGAGCTAAGCAGGTGCATAATCTGTTAAACAGTTATACCCTGTATACCTTTTATGGGCTGAACAATACACCGCTGTTTGATTATGACACGAACAAAATGGTTGCGAACGCCCAAAGAGGCTACAACGGCGTCTTGCAGCGTCTTGCATCCGTCGATAGTGAATTCCTCACTAAGCTGGATGCCTTTATGGGCGTGGTTAAGGAATCGAAGTATGAGAAAACGGCTGCTGTCGAGAAATGGCTGGACCAGAATGTGCCGGTCAGCGACTATGCGAATTATTGAGTTAATCCGTTCCCAGAGTTAATATCCAGGCCAAAATTCAGGCTAAATCCCAACAGATAATCACGACAAAAACCGCCACAGGATTCGCTCCTATGGCGGTTTTCTTCATGCTTCTATCATCAAAACTGACTTAACCCGTCAGCGCTCTGTACTATTGAATCGGTTTAACCATATGATTATACTCATGTCCTGCGATGACAATCACACCGTCTTTGACATATCCCTGCCGTTCATAGAGCATTAGCGCACGGCCGTTGTCCCGTTCTACAATCAGGGATACCTGCGAGTGACCCAGCTCTCTGCCCTGCTGCTCAAAAGCAGCCATCAGTGCCCGGCCGATGCCCTGCCCCTGATAAGCTTCACTTACCGAGAGAGTATCCAGATAATACTCCCCCGGACGGGTTTCTTTAACCAAAGCATACTTCTCTTCCTGGCTTCGTCCAGGTCGATCCAGAATCGGCTGGTCCAGACGATCTGCTTCTCCGCCATCATAGGCTACCAGAATCCCCGCAATCAGCCCATCCTGCTCCATCACTGTCACATGACGATAGCTAATCCGGTTGTTTTCCTGTACATAGAACGCCTGCAAAATCCGCATCGCCTTCTCATGATCCGCCTCACCCGCAAGCGCGTATGCAATGTCTCCTATCGCCTGATACAGCAAAGGAATAACCTGATCAGCATCTTCTATGCGTGCAGGTCTGATCAGAGGAGATGTTTCTTGGTGATCTAATTGCATCTTGTAATTATTCATCAGATTAACATGTTGAACAGATTTAGATTTTTGTTCAGTTCGGTATAGGCGATACCTTTGCGGTTCATGCGTTCAATGAGCGGGTGGTAGTCTTCCTTGTACATCAGCTCAATGCCCACCAAGGCAGGGCCATTTTCCTTATCATGCTTTTTCGTATATTCGAACCGGGTGATATCATCATTCTTCCCTAGAACTTCCTCCAGGAATTCACGTAAAGCTCCTGCACGCTGCGGGAAATTAACCATGAAATAATACTTCAGACCTTCATAGATCAGGGAACGTTCCTTGATCTCCTGCATCCGGTCGATATCGTTGTTCCCGCCACTAATTACGCAAACCACCGTCTTGCCCACGATTTGCTCACGATACTGCTCAAGCGCCGCAACAGCCAAGGAACCGGCAGGCTCCACAACGATCGCATTTTCATTATATAACTCCAGAATAGTTGTGCAGGCTTTGCCTTCTGGTACTTTCACAATGTCATCAAGTATACTATTGCAGATATCAAAGGTGAGATCGCCAACACGTTTCACCGCTGCGCCATCCACGAATTTATCAATATCATCCAACGTCACAACCTGTTTGCGGAACATCGCCTCACTCATGGAAGCTGCACCAAGTGGCTCAACTCCAATGATGCGTGTCTCTGGACTCACGGTCTTCATGTAGGTTCCCACGCCGGCTGCCAGCCCTCCGCCACCAATCGTCACGAATACATAGTCGGCATTCTCATCGAGACTTTCCATGATTTCCATCGCTACCGTACCATTACCTGCAATAATCTTGGGTTGATCAAAAGGATGGATAAACGTCATGCCCTGTTCGTCACATGCACGCATCGCTTCAGCATAAGCATCATCATACGTATCTCCGATCAGCACCACTTCAACGTTGCTGCCGCCAAAACGTCTCACTTGCTTCACCTTCTGGTTCGGTGTTGTACTCGGCATGAAGATTTTGCCGTTAATTCCAAGGGCATTACAGCTAAAAGCAACACCCTGAGCGTGGTTACCCGCACTTGCACAGACAATACCCTTCTCCATCTCGGCTGGTGTCAGACTGCGAATCATATTATAGGCGCCTCGAATTTTGAACGAACGCACCACTTGAAGGTCTTCCCTTTTCAGATACACATTACAGTTATATTTGGCCGACAATACAGCATCCCGCTGTAACGGCGTTCTTACAATGACCTCACGCAGCACATGATGTGCGCGTACGATATCTTCCATGCCAACACTGGCACGACCGGGACTTGTGGTTCCCGTTGGTTCTTGTTCAACTGGTTTCATGTTGTCTCCACACTCCGCTTTTATGGTCTATATAAGTTGAACTAAAGTTTTATTTACACTGACACTACGATGACAGAATAACCCTCCAATCGCTGTTATCCCCAGATTTTTTCGATTCCCTTTTCTCAAGGGAAAAATCCGGTGATAAAGGCGAACGCTTCGCTTTTTCAGGTTCTTTCTGTCCTCTCCGTTATCGTGTAAATCACTAATTCAACTTATCTAGCAATGTCGCGCACTGCTTTTCTTTGTATTGTATCACTTTTGCTCTGTTCTTGCGCCTGAGCTCACGTCATTTATCATTCGTACAATTTCATCAATAATGACCTGAGGGTCTGTATACATAACCATATGTCCCGATTGATCGGCCCCAATCCATCTCGCATTAGAGAGCTGGCTCACCGTCTGGCGATGCGCCGTGATGAGGGCAGGCCTGATTTTCCCCTCTCCCTTGCCCGGGTTCGTACCCGAGATCACGCTAACTTCCAGATTACCCAGAGCCGGAGGATGTTCCAGCAACGCTGCCATGTCATCCAGAAATGTTTTTCCTTCCGCAAGCATCGTGCTGGCTGCCCGTACAGTGAAATCCTCCTTGAGATGATCCGCTGCCACATCGTCAGGCTGAACACTTCCAGCTTTGCTGCCAAGTTTCTTATATAAGCCAGTCCGCGCCATGATTGGAATAATGAAACCATTGATGGCAAAGCTCTTTTTAGTAAGCTTGGAAAAATACATTTCGCAATGCTCGTCTGATGGATCTACCAGGATAATGCCACGTAATCGAGATAGATGTGCAGCTGCCGTAGCCCGTACAATCGGACCTCCCCAGCTATGTCCAACCAGAATGAATGGGCCCGGGCCCAGAGCTGTCAGCAGTTCCCCAAGATCCCCTGCAATACGTTCAAGGCTGCGGGGAGCCGAGTCGATATCACTTTGTCCCGCCCCTGCCCTGTCATATACAACTGCACGTGCATGCTCAGCAATGGCTGGTGCAACCAGTCCCCAGTTTGATCTGGAGGCGCCCATACCGGACTCAAACACCACCGTCAGGTCTCCTATCCCCTTGGACATATAATGTAGTTTGCGACCATCGCGGGTCTGAACAAACGCACTTGAACCAAATGTATGTGAGCTAGGGTTAGAATTCATATTCCCCTCCTGATTACGTGGATAATCATCTTTCACCGAATCTAATTGAAAATGATTATCAATTACTTTATTATAGAATAATCCATGCTTTACGACAACCATGTTGCTTCAGCAAGATACAGCCGTTCTGTCGCTTCTATCACGTTTCAACGATCATTCCCCGCCCCACCGTTCTGCTAAGCCTCCTTTTTCCTTATGGAAAAGAAAACCCGATCCATAATCGGATCGGGTAACTGTCCCTGCCACTATGCGGCTAGGCATCATATATAAAATATAAAAAAACAGCCCGATTTCAATTTCCATCAGGGCTGTTTTTAACTGCTTTAGCTTCACGATACCCAGGATTAAACATATCGCTCATTTAATAAGGAAACAACAATTTATGCCTGTGTCTTAAACCAAGTTGCCGTAGCTTCTGCTTCGGTACGAGTCAACTGATGACCTTGACGCTCCCAATGTGTGTTTACATTGGCACCTGCACCGCTCAGCAACGAAGCAAGTTCCTCCGTCTCACGTCTTAGTACAATCGGATCGTTCTCGCCCGCACCAATGAACACAGGCAGACCTTTCAGATCCGGCAGTTCCAGTCCGCGCAGCGGTACCATCGGGTGATGCAGAATTGCACCTTTGAATACATTTGCTTGATGGAAGATCAAACTTGCCGCAATGTTGGCACCGTTAGAGTAACCCAGTGCATACACGTTGGACCGATCAAAACCGTATTCCACCGCAGCTGCATCGACAAAAGATCCCAGCTCTGCCGTACGAGCAATCAGATCTTCTTCATCAAAAATGCCTTCGGCCAGGCGGCGGAAGAAACGGGGCATCCCGTTCTCCGATACATTACCCCGCACCCCAAGTATGCCAGCTCCTGGTGCGATCATCTCCGCCAGACCGATCAGATCGTTCTCGGTTCCGCCTGTACCGTGAAGTAACAGGATTGTTGGCGCATCCGGCTGAGCACCTGCTTTATAGATATGTTTCATTGTATTGGTTGTGGTCATGATTTGGACTCTCCTTTCCATTCACGTACTTCAATTCGTGGCAACAATTGTTCAATCTGCTCACGCTGTGGTTCATACCATTCAGGCAGCATCAGTTTCTCACCCATGCTCTCTGCTGGTTCATCCCGTGAAAATCCTGGAGGATCCGTAGCCAGTTCGAACAGTATACCACCCGGCTCCCGGAAATACACAGCGTTGAAGTATTGACGGTCAATGACTGGCGTTGGATGATATCCGGATTGTTCAAGATCCTGCTGAATTTGTTCATGTTCCACGTAATCTTTGGCACGCCATGCAATATGGTGGACCGTTCCGGCTCCACCAATCCCGCGCTGGATGCCTGTGGACTGAATATCGATGATCTGACCGATATCGCCGCTTGCCTGAAGACGAAGGAGTCCGTTCTCTTCACCGACTTGCTCCAGACCCAGTTTACTCACCAAGACGTCCATGGTTTTCTCAGGAACGTGGCTGAACAATACGGCTCCGCCAAATCCTTTGATGGCATGCTCCGGTGTCACACCGTTGAAAGTCCAGCTGCTTGGCTGACCACCTTCACGCTCAACCAGTTCAAGCAACAGACCGCCTTTGTCGAAGAAACGAATGTATTGCTCACCGAATCTGGTTTTATTTTCATATGGAATATCGAAGGAAGCAAGACGTTCTTTCCAGAAAGGCAGGCTTCCTACCGGAACCGCATATACGGTAACTCCAGTCTGACCGGAACCAATGACACCTCTTCTTGAATTTTGCTGTGGGAAAAAGGTAATGATTGTGCCCGGTGCACCCTGCTCATTCCCGTAATACAAGTGATACACGTCCGGTGCATCAAAGTTAATTGTTTTTTTCACCAGTCTGAGCGCCAACACACCTGCGTAAAAATCAACGTTTTTCTGCGCATCGTCAACAAAAGCTGTAATATGATGAATTCCTGAAGTTCTGAACATAATCTCCACTCCCTTGTTTTAGTTGTATCATAGGTTGTTTTTACTTCTTTTATTTATTGCTTTTCGTTATTTATCTTTAAGTTAAGATTCTTTAAATTTATATTAATCCATTGAACCTCAATATGCAAGCTTTTATTTTAAAATTAAGATTTAATACAAAAAGCAGGCCCCGATCACTCCGGGAACCTGCATATCGTTATAACGATTGATTAGGTTGGTATTCCTGTATTACTTTTGTATTACTGCTTCTTAAACCAGTTTCATTCTTTTTGGTGGATTCACCAAATCTTTATGTTCGTATTCATCCTTGATATCTCCGACAATCTCTTCAAGGATATCCTCCATCGTAACCATACCTACCGTAGCACCTGCCTCGTTTTTCACGGTTGCAATGTGTACACGGCTTTGCTGCATCTGGATCAGTACATCCTTGATTGGAGAACGCTCGGAGAAACTCGGGGTATTGTGAACAAATGTCTCCATATTGAAGTCTCTGCCCGCAGCTACACTCGTCAGCATTTCTTTGGTGTTAATAAAGCCCACAAAATGCGCCTGATCCCCATTTGCAATAACAGGGTATCGCGTGTATTCATGTCGATTCAGCGTCTCAATAATCTGATCAAGCGGCATTTCCTTATTCAACGTAACAATTTTATCACGTGGAATCATAATCTCCTGAAGCAGACGCTCATCAAAAGCAAAAATGTTTTTAAGATAGTCCAGCTCCGTCTGATTGATCTCGCCACTCTCATAACTCTTTGCCATAATCAGTTTCAGCTCTTCCTCCGAGTGAACGGTATCATGCCCGGCAGGTTTTACACCAAATATGCCAAGCAACAGACGAGCAGCTCCATTTAATGCATAAATGAACGGATTCATGATTTTACCGAACCAGTACAGTGGTGGTGCCAGCAACAACGTCATTCTCTCTGCAAACTGGATCGCCAGGGTTTTTGGTGCCAATTCACCAATAACCACGTGCAGGAACGTAATGATCGCCAGAGCGATACCGTAGGAAAGCACGGTAGACAATGCCGCCGGCACTTCCATTCGCTCAAACAGCGGATGCAGCATTTTCTCAACGGTAGGTTCACCCAAGGCTCCCAATACCAGCGCCGTGATGGTAATCCCCAATTGACATGCCGACAGATAATAATCCAGGTTGTGCGCCACTTTTTTGGCCAGTACTGCCTTTTTGTTCCCTTCCGAGATCAGTTGATCGATTCGGGACATCCGTACTTTAAGAATTGCAAATTCGGCTCCAACGAAAAAGGCTGTCAGACCTATAAATACGGCTACTAAAAATAAATTCAAGGCTATTATTCCGTCCAATGATTTCCCTCAGGTTGAGGGATTCACCTCCAAGTAAAATTTATATTAAGGTTGCACGAGTGATGTTCCGGTGACGGCTCGTTCTTCCGATCGCCATTGCCTCCAAATTTTCCTGATTGTTGTTTTCAAAGGTTTAAAATTGGTTTGCAAACGCGAACGCTACGCTTCTTCAGAATCGATTCCGTCCCCTACACTGTTACGTTGCCAAA
Source organism: Paenibacillus sp. SRL342 (assembly GCF_984798905.1). NCBI lineage: Bacteria > Bacillati > Bacillota > Bacilli > Caryophanales > Paenibacillaceae > Paenibacillus > Paenibacillus sp. SRL342. The sequence goes on along the minus strand of NZ_OZ481790.1, from coordinate 873,971 downwards.
ACGCTTTAAATTCTGAGGGCAATATCACGCCAGATCGCTTGTAGCTTCCTCAACCTGCGCACCGCTCACTCGTTCCAGAAGAACTTGTTTGATGTGATAATTTTCAGTGTCCACAACGGTCCAGACATAATCACCATGTTCCACCGTGTCGCCTTTTTCCACACCTACACCCTTCTGGTATTGAATCCATCCGGCCACGGTATCCATCTCTTCATTTCCTTCAAAGCTAAGCCCGAACTGCCGCTCCACTTCATCCAAAAGTACCCTGCCGTTAATGAGATATTGATTTTCTCCGGTCTCCTGAATATCGGCCACCTCATCAGCATCGAATTCATCGCGAATCTCACCGACAAGCTCCTCCAGAATATCCTCCATTGTAATGATTCCCGAGGTACCGCCGTATTCATCCACGACCACGGCCATGTGTACACGTTCCTGCTGCATTTTTATCATCGCATCTTGGATACTTGTAACTTCTGAAACGAACGGGATCTCGCGAACGAATTCACTTAGTTGATACGATCTTGCAGCAACCATGTCAGGCAAAATCTTTTTCACATTCACGACGCCGACAATACGGTCCTTGTCCCCATCCTCGATGACAGGGTAGCGTGAATAGTTATGTTCATCCAATATAGGAATAATATCGTCATAGGTCATATCCTGACTTAATGTCACCAGTTCCGTGCGCGGGACCATGATGTCTTTGGCATCACGTTCATCGAATACAAATACATTTTCCAGATATGAAAGCTTGGTCTTGTTATTCTCGTCACCTTCATAACTCTGGTTCATAATGATTCTGATCTCGTCCTCCGAGTAAGCTTGATCATGTTCCGCAGGTTTCACACCGAATCCCCGCAGAAGAACACGTGAGGCTCCATTCAACGCCCAAATGAACGGGTACATGACTTTACCAAACCAGTATAATGATGGGGAGAGCATCAATGTCAGTTTTTCCGAAAACTGAATTGCCAGCGTTTTGGGCGCCATTTCACCTACAACCACATGCAAGAACGTGACGAGTATAAAGGCGATCGCATAAGAAGCAATCGACGAGATTGAAGCAGGTACGTCTAAATAATTGAATACCGGATATAACAATCTCTCAACCGTCGGTTTTCCGAGTGCACCCAGTCCCAGTGCGGTGACCGTAATACCGAGCTGACAGGCTGACAGATAATAATCCAGGTCCGAGACAACTTTTTTGGCGAGTACAGCCTTTTTATTGCCTTCCGCGACCAGTTGATCCACTCTTGATGTACGAATTTTGACTACAGCAAACTCTGATGCTACGAAAAATGCAGTCAATGCAATCAAGATAATAAGTAAAGCGATATTCAATATGGTAATTATGTCCAATGATTTCCCCGGTTCTCAGGGATTCACCTCCAGAGATAGTTACAGCGTGATCCGTTAACTACGTTAACCATTCATGCGCTGTTTGTCGTTCATCATGGCTTATGCCTTATATGAAATCGAATAATGATCATATTTGTATATGTCATACGGTTTGACCTTGTAAAATACAAAACAGGAATTCAAGATGAAGTCAATGACTTGCAGAAACTTCTTCATTCAAATCGGGTTACCCCTCATGCTGTCAATTGTTCCTCGCTTAACTCCACCTAGATTCGCCATTTGGACAATTTACAATATCGCCTACCCAATAGATATCCACCTCCCCTCATACGCATTCCTGTTTCCGAAAAGTATACCATGATTCCAATACAACCATCCAGTTGCACGTTATGGTTTGGCACAAGCTTACAGTTTAATGTTCACAAATTAGTCTTTATGTATGTTACGAACTTGATATAAAGATATGTTTGGTATTACCTTATAATGTGATATTCTTCACATAATTAGTATAGTCCAATTTATAAAAATACTACCCTTTACTTTAGGTCATTAAACATGTGTGTTTACATAGCATACATCTATATACGCAACAAAGAGCCCGCAGGATGCAACAACCTTACGGCGCACATCTTTACGGGCTCTCTCCTATTTATCCTACACCAATGCTTTGGCAGCAATATCCGTCCGCTGATGTTTGCCATCAAAATGGATACATTCCGCCTGTGCGTAGGCTTTGTTTCTAGCTTCTGCAATATCCGCGCCAAGGCCAACTACGCCCAGGATCCGTCCACCATTCGTGACCCAGTCTCCTGCTTCACTACGCGCTGTACCTGCGTGGAATACCACGGCATCTTGCACTTGTTCGAGACCTTCAATGACTACGCCTTTGGCATAAGGACCCGGATAACCTCCTGAAGCAAGCACCACACATACTGCGGCTTCATCGCTCCATTCAATTTCAATGTCTGCCAGCTTACCATGAACAGTTGCCCAGAAGATATCGAACAGGTCACTCTTCAATCGTGGCAAAACAACCTGTGTCTCGGGATCACCGAAACGTGCATTGAACTCAATCGTTTTGGGTTTACCATCTGGTGAAATCATCAGTCCAGCAAACAACACGCCTTGGAACGGACGCCCTTCGGATACCATGGCCTTGGCTGTTGGTTTGATGATCGTCTCTACGGCTTCTTCAATAATGGATGCAGGAATGTGTGGCAAAGGTGAATATGTACCCATACCGCCTGTGTTTGGCCCCTGATCATTATCGAATACAGGTTTGTGATCCTGTGCTGCCGCCATTGGACGAACCGTCTCCCCATCGACAAAAGCCAGAATCGACATTTCCTGTCCTGCGAGGTATTCCTCAATAATCACTTTGGCTCCTGCTTCACCAAATACTTTCTCCACCATAATACTGCGAAGTGCCTGATCAGCCTCTTCACGGGAATAAGCTACCGTCACACCTTTGCCCGCTGCCAATCCATCTGCCTTGATGACAACTGGAATCGCTTGCTCATTCAGGTAAGCCTGTGCCTGTTCGTAGTTATCGAATTTTTCATAGGCTGCGGTTGGAATGTTGTATTTGTGCAGCAGGTCCTTCATGAATGTTTTACTTCCTTCGATCTCTGCTGCATTACGACGGGGTCCGAATACTGGAATACCTGTCGAATCAAATGCATCCACGATCCCATCCGCAAGCGGATCATCCGGACCAATAACCACCAGACCCACTTTAAGCTCTACAGCAAGAGCCGTTAGTTTATCGAATTCATTTACCGCAATGGCATGACACTCAGCGAGCTGAGCAATACCTGCATTTCCCGGTGCACAGTGAATCTTGTCTACCTTTGGACTCTTTGCCAGCGCCCAGATGATGGCATGCTCCCGGCCACCGCCACCTACTACCAAAATATCCATTCGTTCTGTTCCCCCTCCGTGCATAACTGGATTTGTTACGTTATTGCGTGTTGATAAGCCTAAAAAAGAGGGGGTGTACCATAAGTCATAGATATGACTGGCGACACCCCTTATTAAACCTTTTTCGCTCTAGTGCTTGAAGTGACGAACGCCTGTGAAGACCATGGCAATTCCGTATTCATTCGCTACTTTGATGGATTCTTCATCTTTGATCGAACCACCAGGTTGAATCACTGCTGTAATTCCGGCTTTTGCTGCCAGTTCCAGCGTATCACCCATTGGGAAGAACGCATCAGATGCTAGAATAGCACCTTTTGCTTGCTCGCCAGCTTGCTCAATTGCAATTTTGGCTGCACCCACACGATTCATTTGTCCAGCGCCCACACCTACCGTCATATCATTCGCAGCAAGTACGATCGCGTTCGATTTCACATGTTTAACTACTTTCCAGCCAAACAACAGCTGTTTCAGTTCTTCTTCCGATGGCGCACGATCCGTTACCACGTTCAGCTCGCTCGCTTCAATGGAGTGCACATCGGACTGTTGCACGATCATACCGCCGTCGATGGACGTAACCACGAATTGGCTCTCCCGTTTACGAGCAGCATTCAGTTCGCCCGTTTTGAGCAAACGAATGTTTTTCTTCTTCGTCAGGATATCGAGAGCCTCTTGCGTAAAGTCAGGAGCAAGTACGATTTCCAGGAAAATCTCGCTCAATTTGCCTGCTGTATCGCTATCGATAATGCGGTTCGCTGCCACAATGCCACCAAAGATAGATGTTGGATCTGCAGCATATGCTTTGCTGTAAGCTTCATAGATACTTACGCCAATGCCCACGCCGCATGGGTTCATATGTTTAACCGCGACAACGGCCGGTTCTTCAAACTCTTTGACAATCTGCAATGCTGCGTTCGCATCGTTGATGTTATTGTAAGACAACTCTTTGCCATGCAATTGCTCGGCTGTTGTCAACGTATCTTGAGCAGCCAGCGGTTTGCGGTAGAATGCCGCCTGCTGGTGTGGATTTTCGCCATAACGCAAATCCTGGAGTTTTTCGTAAGTAACCGTCAGACGCTCTGGCAGTGGATCACCATTTACGTTGGACAGGTAGTCGGAGATGAGTGCATCGTAAGCCGCTGTATGGCGGAACACTTTTGCCGCAAGCCGTTTGCGAGTTTCGAGAGTGGTATCTCCATCGTTGCGCACTTCCTCCAGCACTTGGCTGTAATCAGATGCGTCTACAACGACACTGACAAAGGCATGGTTTTTGGCTGCCGAGCGAAGCATCGTTGGACCACCGATATCGATGTTCTCGATGGCATCTTCGTATGCCACGTCCGGTTTCGCAATAGTCTCTTGGAATGGATATAGGTTCACGACAACCAGATCGATATAGCCGAGACCGAGTTCTTCCATCTGGCGTGTGTGCTCTTCGTTATCACGCACAGCCAACAACCCACTATGAACTGCCGGATGCAATGTTTTGACACGTCCGTCCATGATTTCCGGAAATCCGGTCACATCCGAAATTCCGATGACAGGTACGCCTTCCTTCGACAACAGGCTGCTTGTACCTCCTGTCGAAATAATCTCCACACCCATTTGCGACAGCTCGCGGCAAAAGTCCACGATGCCCGTTTTATCCGATACGCTAACCAGCGCTCTTTTGATACTCACAATATGCTCCTCCTTTAATGTCCCATGGCTTCGCGTTTTCTGACGAAACACAGCCGATTTATTTCCCGAGAAATATCACAAAATGCGTACCAATATTCGACTTCTGTTATATAAGTGGAACCAAGATGTTTACACGGGACACTCCGATGACAGAACAACCTTCCAATCGCTGTTATCCCCAGATTTTTTGATTCCCTTTTCTTAAAGGGAAAATCCGGTGATAAAGGCGAACGCTTCGCTTTTTCAGGTTTTTTCTGTCCTCTCCGTTAATGTATAAAAATTTTTCAACTTATATCAAACCGGTTTGTTAACAGTGACGTGACGTCCGTCTAACTGAACCAGACCTTGCGCGAACCAGGAAACAACTTCAGGGTATAACTGCTGTTCAGCTGCATGGATGGAACGGCTGATGGTTTCAGGGGTATCCTCTGGCAAAATGGGAACAGGATGCTGGGCAATAATCGGCCCTGTATCCATGCCACCGTCTACAAAGTGCACGGTCACACCCGTCACTTTCACGCCATAATCGAGAGCCTGTCCAATCGCATCCTTACCTGCAAATGCCGGTAGCAAGGACGGATGAATGTTAATCAGCCGCCCTGCGTAACAATCCACCACAACAGAAGTCAGCAATCTCATATATCCTGCTAGAACGACCAAGTCTATCTTTTTGGATTCTAGCACTTCCACGATCTCTGCCTCATAGGCTTCACGGGAAGCATAATTTTTCGGAGTAAACAGATGACAATCCACGCCTGCGTCCTGTGCCCGCTGCACAACACGTGCAGCCGGTTTATCACACACGAGCAGATCAACGGACGCATTCAGCCCACCGTTTCGTACTGCATCGACCAGTGACTGAAAGTTGGACCCTTCACCCGAGGCAAATACAGCTATGCGGTAGTTCCCCATTAAACATCCGCTCCCGTGAAGGTTACTCGCGCATCTCCTTCAGTAACACGGCCAATGATGTACGCTTCTTCACCAGATGCTTTCAGTTGTTGCAGCGCTTCTGTTGCATCTGCTTCATTAACGACCAGTACAAGCCCAACACCCATGTTGAATGTGGTGAACATGTCACGGTTTGAGACAGCTCCCTTTTCCTGTAACAGGTTGAAGATCGGCAGGATCGGCCAAGAGCCGTAGTCAATATCCACATTCACGTTGCTTGGCAACATACGTGGGATATTCTCGATGAAGCCACCACCTGTAATGTGTGCCATGCCTTTTACTTTTACCTTTTCCAGCAGGGACAACAGAGGTTTAACATAGATCTTTGTAGGTTCCAGCAGGGAATCACCCAGCTTACCGCCCAGTTCCGCTACTTCATCATGCAGATCAAGTCCCGCATCTTCCAACAAAAGTCTGCGTACCAGCGAGAATCCGTTACTATGCACACCGCTGGAGGCCAATCCAATCACTGTGTCGCCAGGTGCGATGGTTGTACCGTTGATGATCTTCGCTTTGTCCACGATGCCCACCGTGAATCCGGCAATATCGTATTCGCCTTCACTGTACATGCCCGGCATCTCCGCCGTTTCGCCACCGATCAGCGCACAACCCGATTGATGACAGCCTTCAGCGATGCCCGCAACAATAGCTTCGATCTTCTCAGGAATGACTTTGTCACATGCCAGATAGTCAAGGAAGAAAAGTGGTTCTGCACCCTGTACCACAATGTCGTTCACACACATCGCTACCGCGTCGATTCCGATGGTATCGTGACGGTCCATGGCAAATGCAATTTTCAGCTTGGTGCCTACACCATCCGTACCGGATACAAGCACCGGCTCATCGTATTTATCTTTGTTCAAACCGAACAGGGCACCGAATCCACCCAGATCCGTCATCACTTCCGGACGGAAGGTACGCTTCACGTGTTTTTTCATCCGTTCAACCGCTTCATTACCTGCCGCGATATCGACGCCGGCCTTTTTATATGCTTCAGACAAGTGGAATCATCTCCTTTTTTTTCGCCCCACCTAAATCCTCCCGCCCGGGAGGACCCCATAGGACCTTGGCAGGCCCTCTGGACACCCGCCAAAAAAAGCGGTGCAGAGGTGGCTGGTGTGATCTTGCTATGGTTGGTTCGTTCGTGATCTCGCGGGATTGTTCGCCGATTCCGTTGGCTGTAAGCCATCGGTCGGCGAACCCCGCTCAGCTACGCTGCGGGGCAAGCCCGCTGGACAGCTGCTTCGCTCGGCTGCCTGGCCCCTATTGCTCCGCAAGGCGGGGCTTAACGGCGCGGGCTAGGCCCGGGGGCAGCTGCTTCGCCTGGCTGCCTAGCCCCTGTTGCTCCGCAAAGCGGGGCTATAAGGCTAACAGCTGCAGCCGAATTTTTCTTCGCCGTTGAAATCGAGGCGGGTTGGGTAATCATGATCAAAACATGCGAGGCAAAGCCCGCCCTTGGGATCATCCTGATTATCTCCCTGAATCGATGCAATCAGTCCATCGGGACTGAGGAACTCCAGGGAGTCCGCATTAATTTCACGGCAGATTTCTTCCACCGACAACTGTGAAGCAATTAATTCACGGCTGTCAGGCGTATCAATACCGTAGAAACACGGGTTTTTGAAAGGTGGTGATGTAATTCGCACATGGACCTCGGTAGCTCCTGCATCACGCAGCATGTTCACGATCCGACGGGAGGTTGTTCCCCGTACGATGGAGTCATCAATCATGACCACACGTTTGCCTTCCACAACGCGACGTACAGCGCTCAGCTTCATCTTCACACCCTGCTCCCGCAGTTCCTGGCTTGGCTGAATAAACGTACGTCCGGTGTATTTGTTCTTGATCATACCCATCTCGTACGGAATACCCGTTTGCTCCGCATAACCAATGGCCGCCGAGATGCTGGAATCTGGTACCCCCGTAACCAAGTCCGCATCCACAAACGACTCAATCGCCATACGGCTTCCCATCCGTTTACGAGCAGCATGCTGGTTCGTACCATTCATATCACTATCCGGACGGGCAAAATAAATATATTCCATCGCGCATAATGCCTTGCGGTGTTTGTGATGATCAAAGCGATCCTCGTGCAGACCATCTGCATCCAGCACAAGCAATTCACCCGGCTCGATATCACGAATCAACTCTGCGCCGATTGTTTCCAGTGCACAAGTCTCGGATGCAAACAGATACGCATCTCCCAGCTTACCCATCGTCAGCGGACGAAGTCCGTGCGGATCGGAAGCCACGAGCAGCTTGTCGTTGGTCATGATCAGAAACGCATAACCACCCACAATGCGCTGGAATGCCTCTTTTGCAGCCTCAACAAGCCCCTTGGAGGATCGTGCAATCAGATGCGCAATGACCTCGGTATCACTTGTTGTTTGAAAAATGGACCCGCTCTGCTCCAGCTCACGCCGGATCGTTGGTGCATTCACAATGTTTCCGTTAGTCGCTACTGCGAGATCACCATCACGGTATTTAAATACCAATGGCTGTGCGTTCGTCAGTTTACTGTCACCACTTGTTGAATAACGGACATGTCCAATGGAAATATCCCCAGTCAATGTCTGCATCAGGTCTTTGGTGAACACTTCTTTCACCAGACCCATACCGCGATGATAGTTAAACTGGCTGCCATCACTCACACACATGCCTGCACTCTCTTCGCCCCGATGTTGCAGCGCATGCAGTCCATAATAGGAGAGCGAAGCCGCGTCAGGGTGTCTGAACACCCCGAACACGCCGCATTCTTCTTTCAATTTGTCGAGTCCGTCCTTGCCGGACCCTTCATTATAATAATCGCCTGTCCACAACGGTCCTGTCGTCAGTTCATGAGACATGGAATCGCATCCTCCCAGACCTGAGCTAAACCTCCTACAGGTTCGCTCACGGCTGATGTTCCGTTCAATTCAATCGTCAGGTTACTTCCTTCTACACGTCCAATCACAGCTACAGGTACACCGCGCTCACGTACAAATGCCTCAAGTTTACCCGCTTGCTCTGGCGTAGCCGACAACAAGATACGGGATTGGCTCTCACTGAATAGGGCGTGATCTGCACGCAGTGCAGTCTCGACATTTACCTGTGCTCCTACGTTACCACTGATACAAGACTCTGCGAGTGCAACAGCCAAGCCGCCTTCAGACAAGTCATGTGCCGAGCGAACGAGACCGGATTGAATAGCTTCCAGCACCGTGCTGAGCAACGCTTTTTCCGTTTGCAAGTTCAGTTCTGGCGGACGACCTTCCGTCTGACCATGAACCGCGTATTGCAGCTCGCTGCCACCCAGTTCAGCTTTTGTTTCACCGAGGAGGATGATGACATCACCTTCGGACTTGAATGATTGTGTCGTGATATGATCCGTATCATGAACAAGACCTACCATTCCGACAACTGGCGTTGGATAGATGGAGCCTTTGGCGTTTTCGTTATACAGACTTACGTTACCACCGATGACCGGCGTATCCAGCACACGGCAAGCTTCTGCCATACCGTCTACGGCTTTCTCCATTTGCCAGAAAATATCCGGCTTCTCCGGGTTACCGAAGTTCAGGTTGTCCGTGATCGCCAGCGGCTCCGCACCGGAACATACAATGTTACGCGCTGCTTCACTCACGGCAATCCGTCCACCAACTTCAGGATCAAGGTACACATAACGTCCGTTACAGTCCGTTGTCATCGCGAGACCTTTGCGTGTGCCACGAATCGTAACTACGGCTGCATCCGAACCTGGACGAACGGCAGTACTTGTACGCACCATGTAGTCGTATTGATCATACACCCATTTTTTACTTGCTACTGTTGGGGAAGCCAGCACTTGTTTCAACGCTCCGCCGAGATCCGACACTTCGTCGTAACGAAGCGTGTCGATGGAGGCACTTTGCTCGTAGTACGCAGGTACAGAAGACGGTTTGTCATACACTGGACATTCGTCAACCAATGCCGTTACTGGCATATCTCCGACCACTTCGCCGTGGTGGATCAATTTCAGACGACCGTCATCCGTTACTTTACCAACTTTGGCACAGATTACGCCCCAACGTTCAAAGATTTCCATCGCCTGCGCCTCATCCTTCGGCTCAACAACGAATAGCATCCGTTCCTGGGACTCAGACAACATCATCTCGTAAGGCGTCATGCCTTCTTCACGCTGTGGTACCTGATCCAGATACAATTCCAGACCGTTACCCGCTTTACTTGCCATCTCTGCACTTGAACATGTCAGACCCGCAGCACCCATATCCTGAATACCGAGCACGATGCCCGTGTCGATCAATTCCAGACAGGATTCCATGACGAGTTTTTCCATAAACGGGTCACCAACCTGAACCGCTGTCCGTTGGGACTCGGATTCTTCCGTCAGTTCAACCGATGCAAAGGTTGCTCCATGAATACCATCCCGGCCAGTTGGTGGGCCCACATAGTAAACCGGGTTACCTACACCTTTAGCTACACCGCGCTGAATCTTGTCATGATCAATTAGACCCACACACATGGCGTTAACCAGTGGATTACCTTCGTAGCTCTCATCAAACATGACTTCGCCTGCAACGGTAGGAATACCGATACAGTTACCGTATCCAGCAATACCCGCTACCACATGTTCGAACAAATATTTAACGCGATCGCTCTCCAGCTTGCCGAAACGAAGGGAGTTCAACAACGCTACCGGTCTTGCGCCCATGGAGAAAATATCACGGATAATGCCGCCCACGCCTGTTGCCGCACCTTGATAAGGCTCAACCGCGGAAGGATGGTTATGGCTTTCAATTTTGAATACAACGGCCTGGTTATCACCGATATCCACGATACCGGCACCTTCACCAGGTCCCATCAGGACACGTGGTCCAGTGGTTGGGAAACGGCGCAGCAATGGCTTGGAGTTTTTATAAGCACAATGCTCGGACCACATTACACTGAACACACCAATTTCCGTGTAGTTTGGCTTGCGCCCCATGAACTCACAGATCAGCTCATACTCGCTGTCAGATACGCCCATTTGTGCGTAAAGTTTATGTTCTGCGACCTGTTCTGCTGTTGGTTCCTTAGCGGATAGCTGCTGCGTCATGCCGATCCCTCCATGCTTTCAAAATAGATGTAAACATACGTTTGCCGTCTTCCGAACCAAACAGTGAATCCACTGCACGCTCTGGATGCGGCATCATGCCGACCACGTTTCCAGCCTCGTTACAGACTCCTGCAATATCACCCAGAGAGCCGTTCGGGTTGGTACCATACGTAAATACGATCTGGTTGTTCGCTTGCAGACTCGCCAGCGTCTCCTCGTCGCAATAATAGTTGCCTTCACCGTGAGCAATCGGGATGATAATCTCTTCGCCGGGTGCATAGTCACGTGTAAATGGTGTATCTGCGTTTGCCACTTTCAATACCGTATCGTGACAACGGAATTTCAGGGAAGTGTTACGGATCAATGCACCTGGAAGCAATCCCGCTTCCGTCAGGATCTGGAATCCGTTGCAAATACCCAAAATATATTTACCTTGTTCAGCAGCTTTCGCTACCTCGTTCATTACCGGTGCAAAGCGGGAAATCGCTCCGCAACGCAAGTAGTCACCATAAGAGAAACCACCTGGAACTAAAATACAATCATAAGCCGATAGATCTGTAGCCGTGTGCCATACATAATCAACCTCTTGTCCAATCGCATCTTCCACTGCCTTGTAACAGTCGATGTCGCAGTTGGAGCCAGGGAACACAAGAACTGCAAATTTCATGAGATTAACCCTCCAATTCGTAGCGGTAATCTTCAACAACGGTGTTGGCCAGCAGCTTTTCACACATGACTTTCAATCGTTTCTCCGCTTCCGCACGATCTGTTGTATCCAGGTTCAATTCCATGACTTTACCGATCCGTACACTTTCCACTTCGTTGAATCCCATGGAATGCAGGGCTCCTTGAACAGCTACGCCTTGCGGGTCGAGTACGCTTTGCTTAATAGTGACATATACGGTTGCTTTGATCATGATCCTTATGTTCCTCCTCAGTAATGAACGGGATAAATGCTTTACGCTGTTAAAAAAGATGACTTGGGGCGCTTGCTCCGGGGCGGATTGTTCTTCCGGTCGCTTGTTGTCCCCAGGTTTTTTGATTGTTTTGAACCGCTGTGCGGTCAAAACCCGGGGACAAAGGCGAACGCTATCGCTCCTTTAAGAACAATTCCGCCCCTACGCTAGTCCATGCGACGTTTTTTAAAGGCCTAAACCTTTTACGTTGCACGGTGTGTAATGGTCTAGTCTGACCATTACTTGGAAAGAGTGAATGGTCTTCAAGTTACTTTAGTAATCAATGAATTTAACTCTCATAATCTTTTCAGGCTTCCCTGCCTGCGGGTAGCCACCGCTCTTAAATTGCCTCATCCACCAGTTTGAACACTGGCGGAGGGAAAGATTTGAGCTAGAGAAACGAAGTGCTCGCCTTTGCAACCGGAATGTTTCCTTTTAAAAAAAGGATTCCAATCAAAACATTCCGGGGGCAACAGCGATCGAAAGCCAAACTTTCTCGTAGTCCGCTCAAACGTTAGTCTCCTCAAACGTTATTATTTCGTTAAACGATTATAAATATCGACGTATCTTGCGGTTGTTGCTTCAACTACCTCTTGTGGGAGTGGATCGGGTTTACTGTTCTTGTCCCAATCGGTTCCAGCGAGATAGGTGCGCACTGGCTCTTTATCCATGCTGTCGATCTCGATGTCCAGTTCATAGTTCTCTTTGGCCCAGAAGCGTGAAGCATCTGGAGTGAAGATTTCGTCAATCAGGATGACCTTGCCATCCACGATGCCGAACTCGAATTTGCAGTCTGCGAGAATGATGCCACGCTGATCGCAGTAATCACGGGCGAATTCGTACAGGCGCAAGCTTTTTTCCTGAAGCTCAACTGCGAGTGCGTCTCCCACCAGTTCTTTCATGCGATCCATTGGGATGTCCTCATCGTGACCAACATCATTTTTGGCTGCCGGTGTGAAAATTGGAACTTCGAGCTTGGCGTTTTTGCGAAGTCCATCAGGCAGTTTAATGCCATTCACTTCACCACTCGTCTCGTATTGTCTCCATCCCCCACCAGTGATGTATCCACGCACGACACATTCAATATCAATGCGTTCTGCTTTGCGGGTTACCATGATGCGGTCTTTGAGCAATTCAGGGTCTGTGATGAGATCACCCAGTTGATTCACATCGGTATGAACGACGTGATTCTCCATCATGTCACCCGTCAGTTCGAACCAAAAGCTGCTGAGTTTATTCAGTACGTTTCCTTTCTCGGGAACCGCCGGGTCCAGCACGTAATCAAATGCCGATATACGGTCCGTAACCACGATCAGAAAATGTTCACCCAGATCGTACAATTCACGTACTTTTCCTTTATATAACAGAGGTGCTTTAACGAGATCTGCCGCAGTGGACAGTGCCATGGGCTCACCTTCTTTCAGGAGATGTAAAGTATACGTCCAATTCCCCTTATCACGCGGGTCCACTCCGAATGCAGAACAACCTTCCGATCGCTGTTATCCCCAGATTTTTTGATTCCACTTTTGCAAAGTGAAAATCCGGGGATAAAGGCGAGCGCTTTGCCTCTTCAGGTTTTTTCTACCTTCTCCGTTCCAGCGTGAACACATAATCAACCTATACTTTTAGGGAGTAAAACTTGTTCTAAATTTGATAAAGGCGCAGCGTATGCTTCCGAAGTAGCTTTCTTTCAAAAAGCTTTTAGCTTTGCTTCTTCAGCTTATTTCTGTCCTCTGCGTTCCCTGCGAAACCATCATTCTGCGCTATAGCCTTATGGGAGTTATATATTAATCGTTCAAGCCGAGCTTTTTGAAGATGGTGTCTACGTGCTTCAGGTGCCATGACGGGTTGAATGCATCTGCGATTTCCTCTTCGTTCAGCACTTCTGTGATTTCCGGTGTGGATTTCACGATATCCTGGAACTGGCGTTGTTCTTCCCATGCTTGCATCGCACGTGGTTGAACGGTATCGTACGCTTGCTCGCGGCTGAAGCCTTTGTCGATCAGTTTTGTCATGATGCGACCGGAGAACGGTACCCCGTAGGTGCGCTCCATGTTGCGTTTCATGTTCTCAGGGAAAACCGTCAGGTTCTTCACGATGTTACCAAAACGGTTCAGCATGTAGTTCAGCAGCATCGTTGCATCCGGCAGAATGATACGTTCTACGGAAGAATGTGAGATGTCGCGCTCATGCCAGAGCGTTACGTTCTCGTATGCGGATACCATGTGTCCGCGAATAACGCGGGACAGACCAGAGATGTTTTCACTACCAATTGGGTTACGCTTGTGCGGCATTGCTGAAGATCCTTTTTGACCTTTAGCAAAAGCTTCTTCCACTTCACGGAACTCACTCTTCTGCAGTGCACGTACCTCTGTAGCAAACTTGTCCAGGGACGTTGCGATCAACGCCAGTGTAGCCATATATTCCGCATGACGGTCACGTTGTAATGTTTGGGTCGAGATCGGCGCAGGTTTCGTGCCCAGCTTCTCGCAGACAAACTCTTCAACAAACGGATCGATGTTCGCGTATGTTCCTACTGCGCCAGAGATTTTGCCGTATTGTACATTGTCTGCCGCATGACGGAAACGCTCCAGGTTCCGTTTCATCTCTTCATGCCACAATGCCATTTTCAGTCCAAATGTCGTTGGCTCAGCATGCACACCGTGCGTACGTCCCATCATTGGTGTGTGCTGATAAGCCAGTGCTTTTTCACGAAGAATTTCAATGAAATTCACGATATCCTTTTCCAGAATTTCATTCGCTTGACGCAGTACATAACCCAGAGCCGTATCCACGACATCTGTGGAAGTCAGTCCGTAGTGCACCCATTTCCGCTCCGCACCCAGACTTTCAGATACCGTACGTGTAAATGCGATAACGTCATGACGTGTTTCCTGTTCAATCTCATAGATCCGGTCGATGTCAAAAGATGCGTTCTGACGAAGCAATGCTGCTTCTTCCTTAGGAATTACACCCAGTTCAGCCCACGCCTCACATGCACAAATTTCAACTTCCAGCCACGATTGGAATTTGTTCTCTTCGGTCCAGATGGCTCTCATTTCGGGTCTGCTATAACGTTCAATCATGAATTTGTATTCCTCCAGAGGTTAGTTTGTTCAATCCATTGCAATCCTTCTTCAACATCCTGACAGAGCAGATTCACATGCCCCATCTTCCGTCCTGTTTTTGCTTCAGTTTTACCATATATGTGAAGCTTGGGAATCACACCGAGTTCTATCGCTTCTGCATCAGGTTGCCCTGTTCTGGCGATAATGCCTTCCAGATGTTCTCCAAGCACATTGACCATAACAACCGGACTCAATAACGAAGTGTCCCCGAGTGGTAATCCGCAGATCGCACGGATATGTTGTTCGAACTGAGAAGTCGCACAAGCTTCCATCGTATAGTGACCAGAATTATGCGGTCTTGGTGCCAGCTCATTGACGTACAGTCTTCCATCCGCCGCTACAAACAGTTCCACAGCCAGCAGTCCAACAGCCTTCATCGATTCTGCCACCGCTGCTGCCAGCTTTTGCGCTTCAATCTGGATATCTGCGGCAACTCTAGCCGGTACAATTGAAGCATGCAAAATGTTGTTCACATGAATGTTCTCCGCTGGCGGGAACGTTTTGATCTCCCCATTTGTACTACGCGCTACAACGACCGATATCTCGCATTCAAACTTGATGAATTGTTCCAACACCAGTTCCGCACCAGTAGCCGCAAGTTCTTCGTATGCCGCAACAGCCTGACTTGCTTCCCGGATGACCCGTTGACCTTTGCCATCGTAGCCTCCAGTCACCGTCTTCAGTACACACGGCACTCCAAGTTCGCTAACAGCAGCAAGCATTGTATCCGCACTTGTGATCTCACGATAAGGCGCGACTCTTACTCCAGCAGCTTCGATCGCACGTTTTTCACGCAACCGATGTTGTGTGGTGTACAGTAACGCACTTCCTTGTGGAACGTAAGACTCACGCTCGAGCAGCCCAGCGACTTCTGCATCCACATTTTCGAATTCATACGTAATGACATCGCATTGCCGAGCCAGTTCAAGTGCAGCTTTGGCATCGTCATAACCAGCTTCAATCTGGCGAGCAACTTGACCACAAGGTGCATCCGCAGCCGGATCAAGAGTAACGAATCGATAACCCATTGCCGTTCCTGCGAGCGTCATCATACGTCCGAGCTGTCCGCCTCCAAGAATGCCGATGGTTGTTTTCCCGGGCAACAGGACTTTTTTTAGCTCTCCTGCTATACCGGATTGGTTCCCGACTCTATTCATAGTTCTTCACTACTTTCGAGTACTTCTTGTTTGATGCGCTCTCGGCGAGCTTCAGAGCGACGTTGGACATCCGGGTCAAAAGCACCGATCATTTGAGCTGCCAGCAATCCTGCATTCGTTGCCCCTGCCTTGCCAATCGCCACAGTTGCGACGGGAATACCACCAGGCATCTGAACAATGGACAACAAGGAATCGAGACCGTTCAATGCTTTGGACTGAACCGGAACGCCAATGACCGGAAGCATCGTTTTGGCGGCAACCATACCGGGTAGATGTGCTGCCCCGCCTGCCCCTGCAATGATCACCTTGAATCCTCGATCAATTGCTTGCTCTGCGTATTCAAACATCAAATCCGGTGTACGATGGGCGGAGACCACCTTTTTCTCATACCCAATCTCCAGCTCATCCAGCACCTCGCACGCATGTTTCATCGTTTCCCAATCCGACTTGCTGCCCATAATTACAGCGACTTGCAGTGACATGAATACATCCAACTCCCGTCTGAGCTTTTTTGATTACATCTGACTATTAAGGAACTCTTATTACGTGTGAAATGAAAAAATCCGCTACCCGCGAAAACATCACATTTTCTCCGGACACCGGACTCCAAGAAATACGTATCCCTCATTTGGGCATGCCAAAAGGGGGCTTGCTGTCCGCATCTGGTTGCGTGCGACTCTCAGCCGTATCTCCTCGTAGTCCGGAAATTTACGGTTCCCGGGTAGATACTTCCGGGCCCTATTCCCGGCGTTATACGAGCAAATATCTATCAAACTATCATCGTTCATTTTTGTTATCTCTTATTACATATTTCGTTCCTACTCGACCTTATTCTTACCTGATCGACACATCTAACATTCTAACAATCCCCTACAGCTAATGTCAACTTAAAGACGAACATTTAACATATTGACAAATATAATGTTCGGGAATTGCTTCTTTAGATTCGCTTAGTCATCCATTTCATCCCATAAAAGAAAGCCGGCTCCTCTTCAATCTCTCGAAGACAACCGGCTTCCTGCTTTTTAGTGCGTACACACTTCATCCATTATTATTTTACGACCAGTACTGGAACCTGCGCATGCTGCACCACATTGTGACTGACACTACCCAGAACAAATTCCCGAATTCCACCCAGTCCGCGGCTACCAATAATAATGATATCAGAATCATTTTCTTTGGCAAAATCAAGCAATACTTCCGCAGCCGCTCCTTGAATCAAATCCACATTGGCCGTTACACCCGCAGCCTGAATTCGTTCTTTCGCTTCATCTGTCGTCTGTACTGCCAGATTGTAATAGTCATTATTAAGGGAAGGTGGCAGTGGAGCCAACCCCTCACCGATGAATACACGCGGGAAATCAAAAGCATGAATGACATCCAGCACTGCATTCGGGGACACTTTCGCTAGCTCAATCGCACGATCAAGTGCTTTATTTGAAGCTTTGGAACCATCATAAGCCACTAATATTTTGGAAAATAACATGTGAATCCCGTCCCTTCCTTTATATGTAGAGCACGCGAAGCAAGCTTCGGTCTGACATGTAATAAACTAACAGTTAAATAACAGAACCATGTAACTCCTTAAACGTTCCAGAGCCACAATGAACCATTTATAAGAACGAATTTACATATGAGACCACAGTATGAACGGTTACGCATGTGTTCATTGAATAAAGTAACCGTAGATTACCGCATTCAAGAATAACAACAATGGAATACCAATGGTGAAGCTGGGATGTTTAGTCTTATGCCTTTTCCGATACATTGCGATCCAGACTCCCAAAGCACCGCCTATAAAGGCTAATAAGAATAACGTCCGTTCGGGTGTACGGTCACGACGCTGTTGTGCACGCCTCTTATCATCGGACATCACCAGATAACCAACTACATTAATAAATAAAAACCACAATATAAGTCCGGTTTGCATATAATTCTAGCGATCCCCCTGTCCCGGGACATCTCCCTGTCTCCATTATAGTCCTCATTCGGGACATGTTCAACGCACCGGGTAGGGAACCGGAAATTGGTGTATAAACGCTAACTCACTCTGACCTAGGACTCCTGCTTGGGAATACCGTTCAGACTTGGTACTCTTTTGGCTGCTTTGGCTGGACGAACAGCGATGTTTTCTTCCCGAATGCTATCTTTGTTCTGCTGGTTATGGATCTTTTCGGGTTTGTTATGCGGCATATGGGTATCACCTCCTTGGCTTACGTTGCCTGAAAACGGAGGATCTTATACCGCATCACATGTATGATTAGGGATACGCGCAGCAATCCCTCTCCATAACGTCAGTTATTCGCAACTAGCATTACATGCGTGATGCGATCTGCGCTAACTCAGAGCTTGCTCTACTCTCCCTTTTTCTCCATAGCCGCCTTCAGCAGATCTCCAAGGTTAGAACCAATGGACTCCTGCTTCGCATATTGTTTCACCAGCTTTTGCTGATCGCGTTTGTTCACATGCTGTTTGTCCTTATCCAGCGTTTCTGTAATGCCGCAAGGCAGACATTGAACATATAACCCCGCCTTGCCTTCTTTAATTTCCATCTTTTTGTGGCACTGCGCACAACGACGATTGGAGAGTCTCTTCTCTGCCGAACGACGATACCCGCAGTCCTCGGTAGGACATACAAGAAACTTGCCGCGCTTGCCTTTCTTCTCCAACAACCGTGCGTTACAGTCCGGACAATGGCTATTGGACACATTATGCGGCTTGTACTCTGCTTTGCTGCCTTTTACCGTAGACACCAGCTCTTTTGCCATGGATCGGATACTATCCAGAAACGGCCCCGGTTTCCCTTGCCCACGAGCGATGCGTTCCAGTTCAGCTTCCCAGCGAGCAGTCAGATCCGGTGTACGAAGCTGCGGAGCAGCCAGTTCAATCAACTGTTTTCCTTTGCCAGTCGGGTGCATGCTGTTGCCTTGACGATCTATTGTATCGGAACTGACCAGCTTCTCGATAATATCCGCACGTGTAGCCGGAGTTCCGAGTCCATGCTTTTCCATCTGGGAAAGCAAAGCGGCTTCGGTATACCGTTTGGGCGGCATCGTCCGTCCACTTTTGATATGGCAACGCTGAACCGTCACGGACTGTCCTTGCTGCACATCTGGCAAAAGCGCACGCTCATGGTCTGCTGCATCATCAGCACGGTCATCGTCATCATCGCTGTAATCACCGCCGTATACTTCACGCCATCCACTTTCTTTAACCGTTGTACCTTTAACATGGAAGGAATCATTCCCCAGTTGAACCGTGATCGCAACCGAGTCGTACTTCGCTGCCGGATAGAACAGGCTGATAAAACGACGTACGATCAGATCGTACAGTTTGCGTTCCTCTGGATTCAATTGATTCAGAAGCACCGTCTGCTCCGTGGGGATAATCGCATGGTGATCCGTAACTTTGCTGTCATCCACAATACGTTTGGTGATATTCAGATTTTTGCGCAGCAAAGGACGTGCCAAAGACGCATAAGGTCCAATAGCTACACTGTCCAGCCGTTCTTTCAATGTAGCTGTCATATCGGAAGTCAGGTATCGACTGTCCGTACGTGGGTATGTCACAAGCTTGTGCTGTTCGTACAGACGTTGCAGGACATTTGATGTTTGCTTTGCAGAGAAACCATATTTCCGGTTGGCATCCCGTTGCAGTTCCGTCAGGTCATATGCCAGTGGATGTGGTTCCACTTTCTCGCTTTTCTTCACCTGGGCAATCGTGCCCTTGCGCCCATCTACCCGTTTCTTCAATTCTTGCGTTTCTTGAGGGTCAAAAATTCGTGAATCTCCTCCAGCTGCCCGCCACACAGCCTGAAAACCTCCCAAATCTGCCGTTAACGTCTCATACTCCTGTGAGCGGAAACCGTTAATTTCATTTTCCCTGTCCATAATCATACCTAATGTCGGGGTTTGTACCCGTCCAGCAGACAACTGAGCATTAAAACGAACGGTTAGCGCACGGGTCACGTTAAGTCCGATCATCCAGTCAGCTTCCGCCCGGCAACGTGCAGATTCATAGAGGCGGTCGAACTGACTGCCTGGCTTCAGCGAAGCAAATCCGTCTTTGATCGCCTTATCTGTCTGGGATGAGATCCAAAGGCGTTTAAATGGTTTTTTCCACTGAGCCATCTGCATGATCCAACGAGCCAGCAATTCTCCCTCACGTGCCGCATCCGTCGCAATGACCAGTTCGCCTACATCCTGACGTTTCATCAGCTGCTGCACCGCTTTATATTGATGGTTGGTCTCTTTAAGTACTTTCAATTTCGTACGATCTGGCAGAATGGGCAGGTCCTCCAGATTCCATGTTGCATACTTTTTGTCGTAATCCTCCGGTTCAGCTAATCCAACCAGATGTCCAAGCGCCCAGGTAACGATATATTTCGGACCTTCCATATAACTTTTATGTTTATCACGCGCACCCATAACTCTGGCTATTTCGCGTGCTACAGATGGTTTTTCTGCGAGTACCAATGTCTTCACTTCATATCTCTTCCTCTCTGGTAGAACGTTATGTCTCTTTAATCCTATCTTTTCATTATATCATTTCACACTAAAGGTATGCTCTGTCATCTCTACTTCCTAAACTACTCGCATCCTGCAACCTCATGTTTAATCAACATATCGAATTCATGTTATATTTATTTACATTAAAATATGTAATAGTTTTTCTGAGTACATGTAAACAGAAGCATGAATAAGTATTAACACAGTAAAGTATTGATGTATACGTTTTTTTGGATAAATATAAACCTTGTAAGATTACCTAACATAACTATACAATGTGTCAAAAGCATAGAAACAGGATCGCTGCTAACACACATCAATGAGACACAGGAAGGGAGCGTGGATGCATGACTTATCATGGATCTGTATTGAAAAAAAATGGGGCTTTGTTACTGGCGGGAGCTGTTGTTGCCACAACTTGGGGAGGAACGGTGCCTTCGGCATCAGCCGCAACGGCAACGCCTACGAGTAAAACAACAATAGCTGCTGTATCCAAAGGAAAAGCGCCTGCTACTCCGGCCGCATTTGTTCAGGCCATGGAAGAAGCGGCTACACTTGCAGGTGTTCCTTTTACCATGGACAAGCTCTCCGGCACAACCGTACAACGTAAAGATGCTGCGGTCGCCCTGCAACAATGGCTCAAGCTGGATTCGACTACCGAATCATTCAAGGATGTCCCGGATGAAGCCACTTTCGCAGGTGCTGTTGGTGCATTGAATACCGCAGGGTTAATGAAAGGTTATACCGATTCCCTCTTCCTTCCAAACGCTGTACTTACGGAGAATGACCTATCCATACTGAAAGAACGCATTTATAACTACATAGAACCGTTTGTCTTGGAGGAAGCAACCATTATGGATCTCCAGGCCGCAATGATGCAAGGAAAACTGACATCAAAAGAACTGGTTCAGAAATATCTGGACCGCATTGAAAAATACGATGATCAAGGTGTAAGCATTAACGCTGTATTAACCCTGAACCCAGATGCACTCCAAATTGCGGAGCATTTGGATGAAGAACGTGCAGCTCAAGGTGCTCGTGGACCTCTGCATGGCGTTCCGATTCTGGTGAAAGACAATTTTGATACCAATGACATGCCGACAACCGCAGGCTGTATCTGTCTGAAAGATTCCATTCCTGCTCACGATGCTGAACAAGTGAAGAAACTCAAAGCAGCTGGCGCCATTATTTTGGGCAAAACAAACCTGCATGAATTCGCATTTGGTATCACGACATCCAGCTCATTGGGTGGACAAACACTTAACCCTTACGCCCTGGACCATTATCCAGGTGGCTCAAGCGGTGGAACAGGTGCAGCCATTGCATCTAACTTTGCTGCAGCCGGCATGGGTACAGACACTGGCGGTTCGATCCGTATCCCATCCAGCTTCAACAGCCTTGTGGGTATCCGTCCAACCATCGGACTGTCCAGCCGTGAAGGCATTATCCCATTGGCTTTGACACAGGATGTAGGCGGACCTATGGCTCGTACGGTTAGTGACGCTGCAATCATGTTGGATGCTACAGCCGGCTATGACAAAAAGGATGTCGCTACAGCCTACGCGGTTGGAAAAATTCCTTCCAGCTACACTGATTTCTTGGATGTAAACGGGTTGAAAGGTGCACGCATCGGAGTGGCCACAGAACTCATCCCAAGTACCAAAGCTGAAGAAAAAGCCGTTGCTGACGTAATCAACACAGCTGTGGAAGAACTGAAGTCACTTGGCGCTACCGCAGTTCCAATTTCCATCCCGAACTTAACTGAGATCAATAAGTACCCAAGCCTTAGTGGATATGAATTCAAGTTCCAACTGAATGACTATCTGGACTCATTGGGCGCAGATGCTCCATATCACAGTCTGT
The DNA here is from genome assembly GCF_984798905.1 of Paenibacillus sp. SRL342. Classification (NCBI taxonomy): domain Bacteria; kingdom Bacillati; phylum Bacillota; class Bacilli; order Caryophanales; family Paenibacillaceae; genus Paenibacillus; species Paenibacillus sp. SRL342. The sequence continues at coordinate 851,375 of NZ_OZ481790.1, read as the reverse complement.
CCGAGATCATCGCTTCCGGAGAGTTCGACAAGTCTCAGGAGCAATCCATGAAAACTCGGGATGCTCGCCAAGCGTTGGAGACTACAGAGTACAAGGACATCGTTTTGAAACGTACCCAAGTGACACGTGAGTCCCTGCTGAAAGTTATGGCAGATAATAACCTGGATGCCATAATCTATCCTACATCCACACAAGCCGCTGGTGTTATTGGCGAAGGACAAAACTCTGGTGGTAACAACCGATTGAGTCCTTTCTCCGGCTTCCCGGCGATCACTGTACCTGCCGGTTTCACAACCGATGGTTTGCCAGTAGGTATGGAATTCCTGGGTCGTGCTTTTGATGAAGGAACCTTGATCAAGCTAGCTTACAGCTACGAACAAGGTACACATCACCGCCAAGTGCCTAAACTTACGCCGTAAAATATTTATGGAATTAAGCAATCCAGTTAACAAAAAAATAAATGCAATCATATCACTTTTTTGAAACGAGTTAACCCAATAAAGAGACCACCCTCTTCATGACTGCATGAAGTTTGGGTGGTCTCTTTTATATTCTCTATTTATTTTTTTGTTGCATACAGTCGTATGTTACTCATTCCTGAATCTTGTCCGGCACGCCCCATTTCAGCACCAGACCTGCGTACGTCAGACCACCGCCAAAGCCAAATAGAGCTACGCTCTGTCCTTCTTTCAATTTCCCTTCATCCACTGCAAGCTGTAAAGCAAGCGGAATGGAAGCAGCAGATGTGTTCCCACGATACTCAACACTGGTTAAAGTACGTTCCAAGGGTACCGGTCCACGTTCGCAAACAGCTTCAATCATTCTCATGTTGGCACTATGCGGGACAAACCAGTCAATCTGGTCAGGTCTTAATTCAGCTTTCGTTATCAGCTTACCCAATTGCTCTGGAATCGTCCGTACAGCCCACTTATAAATCTCTCGCCCATTCTGAACAAGGCATCCCTCACCCTGTAAAGGCACACCATTCATCTCAGAAGACAAGCCACTCTTATAGAGATGCACCCCGCCTTCTCCATGTGTACCTGATATGGCTGCCATAAAGTCACCTTCAGCACCCGATGATCTCTCCACCAAGAAGGCCCCCGCTCCGTCACCAAACAATACACAAGTCGTGCGGTCTGTGTAATCCGTAATTTTGGATAATGTCTCTGCTCCAATAATCAGTACTTTGCGGTACATTCCACTGGTCACCAGACTGTCGGCTAGCTGTAGTCCGTAGGTAAAACCTGCGCATGCAGCATTTAAATCGAGTACGCCCGTGTGTGGGATCTTAAGATTAGCCTGTACTCTGGATGCCGTACTTGGGAAAGCATATTCAGGTGTACTTGTAGCCACAAGGATCATATCTACGTCTTCTACACTTACTTGGTAACGGCGTATCATATCTTCTACAGCCTTCGTAGCCAGGTCAGATACAAATTGATCTTCAGCTGCAATTCTCCGTTCTCTCATCCCAGTACGCTGTACAATCCATTCGTCACTTGTCTCGACCAATTTCTCCAGATCAGCATTCGTTAATATTCGATCCGGTACATATGTCCCCATTGCCGTGATGGTTGCCTTTGATTGATGATTCATACCGGTAATCACCTCACTTGTTTTTTCTATTATAGCACTAAGTCTTAGTACTTGGTACTAATTTTTTTATAATCTTTACTCAATTTATACTCGGAATCCGCATTACTTTTATCCGAGTGAAGAGATGTTTCTGAACCATTACCCTATTTATGAGCTTTCTATAGACACTTTGTCCTTATATAAGGGTTACATCAGTCGAATTAAAAATTTCAGGCTAAGGTGAACCTTAATAACGGGGACGGGGAATTGACATTTCTGCTAGCTACATTTGAAGAAACGGATACAAAATCATATAAAAAACAGCTTGTCGCAATATCGACAACCTGTTCCATAATTATAATAGTGGGGTTATGAACTTCACTTCCGGAAACCGACTATCGGGTTCGTTCATTAGAATTCCGCCCTTTTCTTTCAGATACAGGTCAAAGAAATCCAGCATATAGGAATTAATAATGAAATTTGCTCTATCGGGCGCAATCTTCCCTGTAATACCTAGAATTCTAAAAATTGGAGAAATGAACTGCACGTCTGTAAAATTTAAATGCTCCGCATTATCGATATATAGAACTTGTCCCCCTGCGGCAACTGTTTTACGCATCCGATCAAGCTCCAACTTTTTGTCTTTCCTTTCTTGATCCACCCACTCTCTTGTATTACCCATACGCTCAAGTTCAACATCCGTGTAGACTCGGTGATCGATCAACATTTTTAATTTTTCGTATCCACTTTCCGAGTTTATGAACAAAATCGGCTTCCGCAGGCCCTCTTTGTCATGCAGACCATAAAGTCCTCCATCAAGGTCTATCCCAGCTTTTATTCGTGGATCGTAAGAAGCATCATAGGCCGTCGCTCCTCCAATGGAATGACCGAACACTCCGATATGACCCAGATCCACCCTCCCTTTTAGCTGACTTGGAATTTTCCCCGATTGAATCAGTTCGAATTGGTCCAGCGCAAACACCACATCGGCGGTTAACACTTTTCCCAACTCGTCACGTTTTTCTCTTTCTGTTCTGTAATCATGTTCGGGTGAAAACAAATCGCTGGTTGTATTGGTCGTGATTTGACCGTCCGGAAACTCGGTTGCAAATGTATTATAGGTGTGGTCGATCACTGCCACGATATATCCGTGACTCGCCAGATTTTCGGCTTGTGACGTGTGAAAAAACCTGGAGGAACCAAAGCCGGGATTTGCAAGAACCAATGGGTATGAGTCCTGAGCTGAAGAGACTTCAGTCGCTAAGTACGCATGACTGGATACATACTTCAGGTGTTGAAAAGTAAACCCGGGGAGGCCATAATTCTCCGCCATATAAGATAAGATTCGGGGATTAGGGATAAATGGAGTATACTTCCCAGTACCAGCTTCAGCCGGATACCATACCTGAACCATTAATTCTCTCTTGCCTGTCTCTGATTTCCCGAATGTCTCCTCCCGGTTTGGATCGACGAAATGAAAGACTTGTGTGCCTACTTTTAACTTGCCAGTTGGTGCTGGAGGGTCAAAAACCGGAAACACATAGTGGAAACAGACTGTTACGATCAGCCCAATTGCAATAAAAAGGGGACCAAGCACTCTAAGAATTCGGGAGACTGGCCACACGCCTTTCTGTGATCGAACAACTTTTATAAGAGAAAACATGAACATCAGGGGCGTAAATCCGTATAAAAATACAAGCTGAATCCTGTATCCTTCAACAAGAAAATGTATCACTAAAAGAATGATGCCGACTCCGCTTGTCAGGAGCAAAGCAGATCTCCTGATACGTTGATTGAATATAAATGGGATTGCCAACAAAAAAACACTTGAAAAGAACAACAGTATTTCAAAAAGCCTCACGACAACTCCCCCTAAAAATTAATCCCTTCGATGGATAGGATTAATATACAGGAGCAGCAAGATTGATACCTATTGATCTAGATTATAATCGCCTTACACTCTTGTAAGATTGTTATCAAGTATGTATCCAGGTTGCTGGTTAAGTGCACATCTGGATATCTGAGGTGAATTGTGTAATAAAAAAACAGCCCATAAAATCTGAGCTGTTCCTAATTTCATAGATTAAATTATACACAAATAAAAACCACCACCGAATAACATCGGCAGTGGTTCTTTGCTTGGCGGCGTCCTACTCTCCCAGGACCCTGCGGTCCAAGTACCATCGGCGCTAGAGGGCTTAACGGTCGTGTTCGGGATGGGTACGTGTGGAACCCCTCCGCCATCGCCACCAAACGCATAGCTTAGCTTACATTCAGAGATCGTTCTCTGAAAACTAGATTCGAAACGAAACACGCGAATTACAACTTGCTATTGGATAAGCCCTCGACCGATTAGTACTGGTCAGCTCCATGCATTGCTGCACTTCCACCCCCAGCCTATCTACCTCGTCGTCTTCAAGGGGTCTTACATACTGGGAAATCTCATCTTGAGGGGGGCTTCACGCTTAGATGCTTTCAGCGTTTATCCCGTCCGTACATAGCTACCCAGCGGTGCTCCTGGCGGAACAACTGGTACACCAGCGGTACGTCCATCCCGGTCCTCTCGTACTAAGGACAGCTCCTCTCAAATTTCCTACGCCCACGACAGATAGGGACCGAACTGTCTCACGACGTTCTGAACCCAGCTCGCGTACCGCTTTAATGGGCGAACAGCCCAACCCTTGGGACCTACTTCAGCCCCAGGATGCGATGAGCCGACATCGAGGTGCCAAACCTCCCCGTCGATGTGGACTCTTGGGGGAGATAAGCCTGTTATCCCCAGGGTAGCTTTTATCCGTTGAGCGATGGCCCTTCCATGCGGTACCACCGGATCACTAAGCCCGACTTTCGTCCCTGCTCGACTTGTAGGTCTCGCAGTCAAGCTCCCTTATGCCTTTGCACTCTTCGAATGATTTCCAACCATTCTGAGGGAACCTTTGGGCGCCTCCGTTACTCTTTAGGAGGCGACCGCCCCAGTCAAACTGCCCACCTGACACTGTCCCCGCACCGGATTACGGTACCAGGTTAGAACCTAGATACGATCAGGGTGGTATCCCAACGTTGCCTCCATGCAAGCTGGCGCTCACACTTCAAAGGCTCCCACCTATCCTGTACAGATCGTACCCAAATTCAATATCAAGCTGCAGTAAAGCTCCATGGGGTCTTTCCGTCTTGTCGCGGGTAACCTGCATCTTCACAGGTATTAAAATTTCACCGGATCTCTCGTTGAGACAGCGCCCAAGTCGTTACGCCATTCGTGCGGGTCAGAATTTACCTGACAAGGAATTTCGCTACCTTAGGACCGTTATAGTTACGGCCGCCGTTTACTGGGGCTTCGGTTCACAGCTTCGGGATTACTCCCTAACCACTCCCCTTAACCTTCCAGCACCGGGCAGGCGTCAGCCCGTATACTTCGCCTTACGGCTTCGCACAGACCTGTGTTTTTGCTAAACAGTCGCTTGGGCCTTTTCACTGCGGCCCCCTCGTGCTATTCACACTACCGGGGCACCCCTTCTCCCGAAGTTACGGGGTCATTTTGCCGAGTTCCTTAACGAGAGTTCTTCCGCGCGCCTTAGAATACTCTTCTCGCCTACCTGTGTCGGTTTGCGGTACGGGCACCATCACCTGGCTAGAGGCTTTTCTTGGCAGTGTGAGATCATGACCTTCGCTACTATAATTTTCGCTCCCCATCACAGCTCAGCCTTACAATGTGCGGATTTGCCTACACATCAGCCTCACTGCTTAGACGGACATCCATCAGTCCGCGTCACTACCCTACTGCGTCCCCCCATTGCTCATAACGGCTTACGGTGGTACAGGAATTTCGACCTGTTGTCCTTCGACTACGCCTTTCGGCCTCGCCTTAGGTCCCGACTTACCCTGAGCGGACGAGCCTTCCTCAGGAACCCTTAGGCTTTCGGCGGATCAGATTCTCACTGATCTTTTCGTTACTCATACCGGCATTCTCACTTGTATAATGTCCAGCGCTCCTTACGGTACACCTTCAACCCTTATACAACGCTCCCCTACCCCTGATGCAAAGCATCAAGCCATAGCTTCGGTGGTGTGTTTAGCCCCGTTACATTTTCGGCGCAGAGTCACTCGACCAGTGAGCTATTACGCACTCTTTCAATGGTGGCTGCTTCTAAGCCAACATCCTGGTTGTCTGTGCAACTCCACATCCTTTCCCACTTAACACACACTTGGGGACCTTAGCTGATGGTCTGGGCTGTTTCCCTTTTGACAATGGATCTTAGCACTCACTGTCTGACTCCCGGAAGTAAGTCTATGGCATTCGGAGTTTGACTGAGCTTGGTAACCCTTGCGGGCCCCGCACCCAATCAGTGCTCTACCTCCACGACTCTGTTTTCCGAGGCTAGCCCTAAAGCTATTTCGGGGAGAACCAGCTATCTCCGAGTTCGATTGGAATTTCTCCGCTACCCCCACCTCATCCCCGCATTTTTCAACATGCGTGGGTTCGGGCCTCCAGTGCGTGTTACCGCACCTTCACCCTGGACAGGGGTAGATCACCCGGTTTCGGGTCTACGTCCACGTACTAAGTCGCCCTATTCAGACTCGCTTTCGCTGCGGCTCCGGCTCTTCACCTTAACCTTGCACGGGAACGTAACTCGCCGGTTCATTCTACAAAAGGCACGCCATCACCCCTAAAACGGGCTCTGACTTTTTGTAAGCACACGGTTTCAGGTTCTATTTCACTCCCCTTCCGGGGTGCTTTTCACCTTTCCCTCACGGTACTGCTTCACTATCGGTCGCTAGGAAGTATTTAGCCTTGGCAGATGGTCCTGCCGGATTCATACGGGGTTTCACGTGCCCCGCACTACTCGGGATCCGTCTCGGAGGGAACCAACTTTCAACTACAGGGCTTTTACCTTCTTTGGCGGGCCTTTCCAGACCTCTTCGCTTAACCGGTTCCTTTGTAACTCCATGTGAGACGTCCCACAACCCCAAAGAGCAAGCTCTCTGGTTTGGGCTTCTCCGCGTTCGCTCGCCGCTACTGACGGAATCACTATTGTTTTCTCTTCCTCAGGGTACTTAGATGTTTCAGTTCCCCTGGTATGCCTCTACATAACCTATGTATTCAGTTATGAGTAACTGGAAATTACCCCAGCTGGGTTTCCCCATTCGGACACCCCCGGATCAAAGCTTGCTTACAGCTCCCCGAGGCAGTTTCGTTGTTCGCCACGTCCTTCATCGGCTCCTAGCGCCTAGGCATCCTCCGTGTGCTCTTAGTAGCTTAACCATTTTGTTCCGGTTTCGGTCGCTCGCTTCCCTTGTTTTGCTTGCGCAAAGCCAAAAGTCGCTCTCACCCGATACCATCACAAAAGCAATTTAACTACCTTTATACACTTGACTTGTTTGCACAAGTTCAGCTAAAAAGGAATGTTCTAATTCGCGTTTGTTTCGTTTCGATATCTAGTTTTCAAAGAACAAGCTCCATGCAAAAGCAAGCTGTTTTGAGAGTTTGAGCTCTCAAAACTGAGCAACGAGTGAGTGTTTTGCAGCTAAGCTGCAGTTTTGAATGTTTCCACTCGGGAAACGATTCTCCATAGAAAGGAGGTGATCCAGCCGCACCTTCCGATACGGCTACCTTGTTACGACTTCACCCCAATCATCTATCCCACCTTCGGCGGCTGGCTCCTTGCGGTTACCCCACCGACTTCGGGTGTTATAAACTCTCGTGGTGTGACGGGCGGTGTGTACAAGACCCGGGAACGTATTCACCGCGGCATGCTGATCCGCGATTACTAGCAATTCCGACTTCATGCAGGCGAGTTGCAGCCTGCAATCCGAACTGAGACCGGCTTTGTTGGGATTGGCTCCATCTCGCGATTTCGCAGCCCGTTGTACCGGCCATTGTAGTACGTGTGTAGCCCAGGTCATAAGGGGCATGATGATTTGACGTCATCCCCACCTTCCTCCGGTTTGTCACCGGCAGTCTATCTAGAGTGCCCACCCGAAGTGCTGGCAACTAAATATAAGGGTTGCGCTCGTTGCGGGACTTAACCCAACATCTCACGACACGAGCTGACGACAACCATGCACCACCTGTCTCCTCTGTCCCGAAGGAAAGGTACATCTCTGTACCGGTCAGAGGGATGTCAAGACCTGGTAAGGTTCTTCGCGTTGCTTCGAATTAAACCACATACTCCACTGCTTGTGCGGGTCCCCGTCAATTCCTTTGAGTTTCAGTCTTGCGACCGTACTCCCCAGGCGGAGTGCTTAATGTGTTAACTTCGGCACCAAGGGTATCGAAACCCCTAACACCTAGCACTCATCGTTTACGGCGTGGACTACCAGGGTATCTAATCCTGTTTGCTCCCCACGCTTTCGCGCCTCAGCGTCAGTTACAGCCCAGAGAGTCGCCTTCGCCACTGGTGTTCCTCCACATATCTACGCATTTCACCGCTACACGTGGAATTCCACTCTCCTCTTCTGCACTCAAGTCACCCAGTTTCCAGTGCGATCCGGGGTTGAGCCCCGGGATTAAACACCAGACTTAAATGACCGCCTGCGCGCGCTTTACGCCCAATAATTCCGGACAACGCTTGCCCCCTACGTATTACCGCGGCTGCTGGCACGTAGTTAGCCGGGGCTTTCTTCTCAGGTACCGTCACCTTGAGAGCAGTTACTCTCCCAAGCGTTCTTCCCTGGCAACAGAGCTTTACGATCCGAAAACCTTCATCACTCACGCGGCATTGCTCCGTCAGGCTTTCGCCCATTGCGGAAGATTCCCTACTGCTGCCTCCCGTAGGAGTCTGGGCCGTGTCTCAGTCCCAGTGTGGCCGATCACCCTCTCAGGTCGGCTACGCATCGTCGCCTTGGTGAGCCGTTACCCCACCAACTAGCTAATGCGCCGCAGGCCCATCCCCAAGTGACAGATTGCTCCGTCTTTCCAGTTTCCTTCAGGCGAAGAAAACAATTATTCGGTATTAGCTACCGTTTCCGGTAGTTGTCCCAAACTTGAGGGCAGGTTGCCTACGTGTTACTCACCCGTCCGCCGCTAAGTATCAAGGAAGCAAGCTTCCTTGATACTCCGCTCGACTTGCATGTATTAGGCATGCCGCCAGCGTTCGTCCTGAGCCAGGATCAAACTCTCCAATAAAGTATTGAAAAGAGCGATAAGCTCATTTTGAATCTGACGAGATTAAAAATCTCATTTGTGCTCCAGCTGATTCAAGCCAAGGCTTGTCTCCAACTTTCGCGTTCATTCTGCAAGCAGAATGTTTACTCACTCGTTGTTCAGTTTTCAAAGATCAAACTTGTTTCGTTACCGAATGTCGTTCTCTTCAACAACTCTTATATAATATCATGTCCGAACCAACTTTGCAAGCTTTTTTTTAAGTTTCTTTCGAAGCTTATTTCAATCGCTTGCCGCACCGTGTATCTCGTGTTTTTTTGGCCGGAAATAGAATATACCATGTACAGTTATGGAACGCAAGTCTTTTTTCGATAAACATTTAATTCTTATAAAATGAGTACCCTGTAGACCTTTTAACAAGTATCGCCTTATAGTCTGCTGAATGATACATCTGCGCACTACCTTTAATGAACCGGAGTAATTAACTTACATAAGCAAAAGGTTTCCCGTATGAACCCTAATCCAAGTATAGAGATACTCATGTTGTATACAGTACAGACTCAACACGCTATAGAACTTATAAACCGAGATTTCATCGGATAAACAACCAACAGATCATAGAACATTATACTCATTCCTTCTATATAGAAGGAAAACATTTTTGAAATTCATTTTGCTCAAGAAAGGAAAACAAAAAAAAGCGAAAGCACCGGGTTTGAATCCCGTGGCTTCCGCTTCTTTCATTTTATAAGATAAAAACTTATCTCCGTACTCTTCATAAAACTAAATTAAGTTTACTCCCCGCCAATAAATACGTATCGGCAGACTACAATGAGCGCCAAGATCCACATAAGCCAGTGAATTTTCACTTTACGCTCTGTAACCAAGTTGCTGAATACCGCCAGAATCACATAAGATACGATACCTGCCGAGATTCCGTTCGCGATTCCACCTGTGAAAGGCATCAATACAATCGTAAGGAACGCAGGGAAAGCTTGCAGGAAATCATCCCACTCAATGCTGCGCACTTGACTCATCATAAGCACACCCACGATGATCAATGCCGGAGCCGTCGCAGCGGATGGAACAACAAGCGCAAGCGGTGCGATAAACAGGGCCAAAATGAAGAGCAAACCTGTCGTTACCGAAGTCAGTCCTGTACGTCCACCTGCCTCAACACCTGAAGCACTTTCAACGTATGCTGTAATGGTACTTGTACCCAATGCAGCACCTGCGCTGACACCAACTGCATCGACGAGCATCGCTTTACCGATGGTCTTCTCGCCTTTTTTCTTATCCTTCATAATCCCCATACGTGTTGCAGTACCTACCATCGTACCAAACGTGTCGAACAATTCAACGAAGGTAAAGATGAAGATGATCTCGAACAATCCGAGACTGATCGCACCTTTCAAATCCAGCTGTCCAACCGCCAGATCACTGAAATTAGGCAACCAGCTTGCGCCTGAAAGACCACTCAGATTCGTAACGCCCATCGGAATACCAATCAGCGTTGTTGCTACGATCCCGATCAGCAGAGCGCCTTTGACACGCATAACCATCAGAATAGCAATAAGGAGCAAACCAATCAGGGCCAGCAACGCATCGTGATGTGTTACAAAGTTGCCCAATGACAAGTTAAAACTGCTACCCGGAATCGGCTGACTCAGATCTGCGTCTGGTGCAACATTAACTGTTACAGCCACGAGATTAGCAAGCTTGAAACCAATAATGGTAATAAAGAGACCGATACCCACCGTAATGGCCATTTTGATTGACTGCGGAACTGCAACAAGCAGCATTTGACGAATCTTTGTCACGGTCAAAATAATGAACACGATACCGGAAAGGAACACCGCTCCGAGAGCTGCTTGCCAAGTAATCGCTCCATTCGAACTTAGAACGACAGTCATGAAGTACGCATTCAGCCCCATACCTGGTGCAAGTGCGATCGGAATATTCACGAACAATCCCATAATAATAGTCATTAATCCGGCGCCGACGGCTGTCGCAAAGAATACTGCATTATCCGACATCCCCGCACCGGCTTGTCCCAAGAACAACGTATTTACAAAAAGAATGTAAGCCATTGTCATAAACGTAGTGAGACCCGCAACAATCTCCGTTCTAACGTTTGTTCCGTTTTCTTTTAATTTAAAGAAACGATCCATAATTACTAACTCCCCCTTAGAGATGTTGAAGCCATATTGAAAAACGACAAATGACCCTGATGAAGATTCTTCACCCAGGGTTCAGCTGACAAGGAGTGGCATGATGCCTTTACTAAGAACAAAAAAAATTCTAATGTGCGTGATGTCCCCGCAATCATGTAGAATTCATGTGCTTAGCCTTCTCCTCTTCGTAGCCAGATCATTAGGGTGATCTCGTAGAGACTCCCGGGCCAATCCCCAGGATTATACGAATAAGTATGCGCTATTTGTTTGTTTCCCATCACTATTTTAGGAGGGCAGTATGTTTTTGTCAATGAGAAAAACGAATATTAATCTCGCCCTTGTATAATATCGTTCGTATTATTTAACAGATTGAACCAGTTCAGCGGTTTACAACCCAATTGAATACGCTTTTTTCGGTGTAATCTCAATGGGATATGTCCATTCTTTCAGACTGAAAGTTCCGCAGGATAACATAATAAGCTAGCCTGATCAAAGGGCGAGAAGCGCTCTAATCCGGCTAGCTTATGTTTCTGATGCGTTTTAGCAATCAGGTGAATGATGATCTAGGAATTACGATGTCTCGTATTACGAAGAGTAAAACTCATTAGGTATATGGAGCAATTTGCGACATGTTCCAGAGCATTTTTTTACCGGATCAGTCCTATGTTAACTATATCTCTGTCTGCGGAGCATCACCCTGTAGCTCTTGTTGTTCCTGATTCGTGTTTGTTGTTAAGTCAGAGGATAACTCCTGATTTCTGGTCTGATCGGAAGAAGCATCCGCTGCCTCTAAGTTCACAAATGGTAATTCTCCCGAACCGGAGGCAAGGTCTTGCATTTCTGAACCGTATCCTGCCAGCATCACCATCAGAAACGCACTTCCAATGCCCATTTTCCATTTGCTCATATAGTCGGTTTTACGCATACATTCAATCTCCTTTCAGTAGCCATATAGCTCTTAGTATATACCTATTGTACAGGCCCGACCTGAAAGGATCATGAAGTGAACTTTAAAATGGGATGAAATTCGAGAGTTTATTACTAGGAAAACAGTCCCCTGATAAAAGTTTAATCATAATATATGCAATAAAAAACTCCCTTCTATCTGCGATAGGCCGCAGATAAAAGAGAGCTTTTTAAAAAATATTGTTTGGGTGTATACCCTACTCCCACTCGATCGTTGCAGGTGGTTTGGAAGTTACGTCATAGACGATACGGTTTACATTATCAACTTCGTTAACGATCCGTACGGAGATTTTCTCCAGCACATCCCAAGGGATACGTGCCCAGTCCGCAGTCATACCGTCGATGGACGTTACGGCACGAATACCTACAGTGTAGGAATACGTACGCGCATCACCCATAACGCCAACACTCTTCATGTTCGGCAGGGCTGTGAAGTACTGCCAGATTTCGCGGTCGAGACCGGCTTTGGCAATCTCTTCACGCAGAATGTAGTCTGAATCACGAACAATTTTAAGTTTCTCTTCGGTAACCTCACCAAGAACACGGATCGCAAGACCCGGGCCTGGGAAAGGCTGACGCCATACGATAGCTTCAGGCAGACCGCACTCTTCGCCGACTTTACGCACTTCGTCTTTGAACAGAGCACTCAGTGGCTCAATCAGTTTGAAGTTCATGTCCTCAGGCAGACCGCCCACGTTGTGGTGGGATTTGATGGTCTGTGCAGTTGCTGTACCACTTTCCACGATATCTGTGTACAGTGTACCTTGCGCCAGGAATTCAAAATCATCAAATTGCTTGGATTCTTCATCAAATACGTAAATAAACTCGTTACCGATGATTTTACGTTTTTGTTCCGGATCATCGACGCCTACCAGTTTGGACAGGAAGCGTTCCTGTGCATCAATTTTGACAACTTTCATGTCGAATTTGCCGACAAATGTCTCCATTACACTTTCTGCTTCGCCTTTGCGCAGCAGACCATGGTCGATAAACATACATGTCAGTTGGTCGCCAATGGCTTTGTGTAGCAGTGCAGCAACAACAGAAGAATCCACGCCACCGCTCAGTGCACACAGAACTTTACCGTCGCCCACTTTTTCACGAATATCTTTGATCGTATCTTCAATGAATGTCTCCATGCTCCAGTTGCCTTCGCAACCACAGATTTCGAACAGGAAGTTACGAATCATATCGTTACCACGAACAGAGTGACGTACTTCCGGGTGGAACTGAACAGCATATAATTTGCGCTCGTCGTTACTCATTGCAGCGATTGGCGCACTTTCCGTGCCTGCATCCAGTTTGAAACCCGGAGGGAGTGTAACCACGTGGTCACCGTGACTCATCCATACTGTGTGCTCACCGTCGATACCTTGTGCAAGAGCAGCACCTGCTGCGAACTCGATGTCGGCTTTACCGTACTCACGCTTCTCGGAGCGTTCTACTTTACCTTCAAGCTGCTGGGCCATAAGTTGCATCCCGTAACAGATTCCGAAGATGGGAAGTCCAAGATCATAGATAGCCGGGTCCACATGTGGTGCATTTTCTGCGTACACACTGGATGGTCCGCCAGAGAAAATGATTCCTCGTGGTGACATTTCTGCGATCTTCTCTGCCGGTGTGTTATACGGCAAAAGCTCGCTGTATACGCCGAGATCCCGAATTCTTCTGGCGATTAACTGGTTGTATTGGCCCCCAAAGTCAAGGACAACCACAATTTCATTTGGTTTATTCATTACCGTGCCTCCCTCAATTCAATGAAACTAATTATACGCAACGACAAAACATACCGTCAAGGAAAGGCGAAACTCCTTTTTTCGACATATCAAAACAGGATTACCAATTGCCTCTAAATATGAATTTTCGATTAGAAAAGCTTGGCAGCAAGATGCTGGTTCAAGTGTATGATCGTGGAAAGACGCCTCGTTCGCAGCGAAGCGCGAAAGGCGTCTTATGTATGGCATGCAGCGATGAACCAAACGCTGCATTTAAATAACAATGCGCCAGCCAATGGCGATCTTCATCTGCCCACAAGTGGCCAAGCTCTATTGGAAAGCGATAGCGATTGTATGGCAGCTGCTTCGCATCTTTGGTGTAACGTTGTAACATCCTTGTGTTACAACGCCTGCAGCCGCCGGGCCAGACGAAGTGCCCGGCGCAGGAAGTCCAGACTGTCCGCGCGCAGCGGACGGTCTGGGCCGTACAGCAGCCGTTCCCAGTCGGCTGCAAACCGCGCGATGTCCGCGCCGTCCGCGCCTGCGGCCAAAGCCGGTGACGCTGCATATTCACGCAGCGTCATCCCCGGCGGCCGCGGGCCGTACCGGCGCGCGAGCGCGGACCAGACCGGAGCGGCGGCGCGCAGCAGCCGCTCGCGGTCTGGAAAGCTGCTGCGTGGCCACGCCAGCAGCAGCCCTAACCGCAGCGCGGGGCGTAGCCGCCGCATGCGGACCAGAGCAGCGGCGCCCAGCAGGGCCGCTGCCACAAGGGCTGCCGCGAGCCATGGCTCCGCGGCAATGGCCCGTGCGCGGGCGAGCAGCCATGCGCCCGCGTTAGCCAATCCGCCGCTCATATACGGCGGAGTCTCCGCGCCAGGCTGCGGCCCGGCGAGTGCTGCAGCATCTTCGCCCGCGCCTTGCGCCATGGTGAAGCCAGGCGTGGCCTCAAACGGCATCCAGCCTGCACCCGGAAAATACACCTCTACCCAGGAATGTGCATCTCCCTGTGAAATCACATACTGACTGGGCACATCCGGGTCAGCAACTCCGGGGCCAAAGCCTTTAACCCAGCGTGCGGGGATACCTTCCGAACGAAGTAACACAATCATAGCTGTGGAGAAATGATTGCAATACCCCTGCCGGGTGACGAATAGAAAATCGTCCACAAAATCTGTTCCCCGCGGTGGCATACGGGTATCCAACGTATACTCGGCATGAGCAGCCAGATAAGTCTTTACAGCTTGCACAGCGTCATACCGGGTCTCACTGCCTTGAATGATTTCCTTGGCGAGCGTCTGCACTCGACCGGGGAGTGATGTAGGCAATTGCAGATAGTCCCTCCGAATGGCTGCCGGATCTTTCCCTTTATTCGTTTCCCCAAGCAGACGTAACTGTTCAGGTGTTGCGACAGGAACCATGACGTCTGCCGAATAATTTTTAACTATCTTATCGTCCCCTGAGCTCGCGAGCCACAATGTTGCCGAATTGCGATTAGACAGCAAAGAAAACATGTTTTCCTGATTATCCTTGTTCTTATCCTGGAACGATACGTTGACCGGTATGCCCCCGGTAAAGAGTGGATTTGGCCCTTTCCACTCTCGCTGCATCGTAACGGTTTGGCGAATGCGATTCCAATAGGTTGGATTCTCCCAACCATCAGCACGCAGCATTCCGGATGGACTTGCTGTTTCAAAGCTTTGACCCGGATCACTCCAAGTACTACCGTTATAATATGAACGGGTCTCCCCTCGCCAATACGTCACTTTTGGACTCTTCGCTATAAAAAAGATGGAATTCCCCTGCACCAACGGTGCTCCCATAGGCGCGTCAGCTGTGCTATATCCCGTGACTGCCGTTGCAGCAGGGATACTACTGTGCTGTGTATAACCTGCCCATCGAGCTATACGTTCACCCATCTGTTCCAGAGATATGCGTTCCGGTTGAGGAATGGAAGCAAACTGGCCAGGTAACGCGGAGAGAAGCACCATAGCTGCGGAAACAACGATAGTTACTGCACTCCAACGGCCATAGGGGCTGCCGTGATAACTCGGAGTCGTGACTCCTCCATTGAGACGTAGTAGCTGAAGCAGAGCCTGAATAAGAAAAGTCCATAGGACAGACCGTATTACAGAAGCATACACATCCAGCCCCGCAAAGGATTCAAGCAGAAGCAAATAGAGCAGCGTCGCACTGCCAAACAGCATAACGCTTCGACGTAACAATACGAGGGATTGCACAGAAGCCATGAGCATGCTCCAGCCGCACATCATGAACAAACCTCTCGTTTCTGTACTAATCGAGTGGAATCGCCATTTATTTATAAAAGTGTCCATATCCGCTGAAAATAATCCCGGATAAGCAGCCGCCCAACGAACAGGATCACTTCCTCCGTACATCAGACATAAAGCAGCGAGTGCAATGAATAATCGGATCAGTACCCCAGTGATCCATCCTGTACGAATTAGCCCTACGAGCAACAATGCTCCCGTTAATCCCGCCATTACGGACAAGAACCGTTCACTGCCCTGCTGATCTGATGATGTAACAGGATATATCCACTCCAGAGACAGTATAAGTAAAATGGCCGAAATAAAAATTTTGTACAGGACAGGTACGCTAACATATCCCTCATCCTTTATATCCGTCACAGAATTCTGGTTCACAGCTTTATATACAGAATAGGCCGATTCTATTCTCGTACGGGCCGTTGACTCTAAGTCGGCCACAGTGGAATTTGGTTGCTGGTTACGATTACGCTCCCACATCCGTTACCTCCACCTTTCCCAATGAAGATAACGCAACGTCTGTAACCGCGTGGATCGGCACCCCGCTGTGACGAAGCCGCTCCAAACTTAAGCTGTCATATCCCAATCCATTCATCAATCTATCCGTTGATCCTAATTGGTCCTGATTCGCTTCAGTCAATTGCACCTCGACACGATAACCCGACCCGATTGCAGTTATGATCCATTCGGCCAGAACCGGATCCATCTTGCCTGTGAGAACCACAATTCGCGACCCGCTCGCCAGTCCATCCAGCATCTCCGTTCGAAGCGAAACAGAGGTTGATTGTGCTTTGGATATTCGCGCTCCCGCTAACTTGTCCAGTCCATGATTCTCATCATCTGCATGGAACGGCCCATGTTGCCATTGATCTTGTGCATCATAACTCTTATCGCCGCCTTCCATCCACAGATGATAAGGAATGTCATCCTGCTCAGCGGTATGAATCCAGCGGGCAGCTGTACGAACCACTCGTTCAAAAGCAGGTGCATCCATGTTCTCCCGCTGTTTTACGTCATAACCCGACGCGCCTTCATACACAAGGATGCCGAGTGAAGCTAGATCCGTGGTATCAGGCAGAAAGGTCTGAAGTTTTCCCGTTTTGGCTGTACTTTTCCAATGAACTCGTCCCAGTGGGTCACCCTGCTGATATTCACGAAACTCAGGGCTACGGTTTCCCTGACTATTTCTTCGCTCCGAAAAAGTCCCTTCGATCATCGCTGCGAATTCTACCGAATCACCCTTCCCCCAAGCCGTTGCTTGAGGAACAACGATCAGGGGGGTACCTCCTGCGATCTCTGCGGAGAGGGTATTCCAGCCAAACATATCCCCCCAGTACAATCTGCCCGTATCCCATCTGTAGACTCCTCTGCGTAACCCAGAACATTCATATTGATAGGAAAATTGTCGCCGTGTTCCCGGGAAAATCAATTTGCGATGAACACCTGCAGGTGTGTTCTCACACAGAACGATCCATAACAATGGAATACGGCAATTGAATTCCAGTTCGACCAGAACCCGTACATGCTCGCCTGCCTCAATCCGGTTCGTGTGTATTTTCCGACGGATGTGAATACGCCGTGGTCTGAACCAATGGAGAAGCAGACCTCCTGTGAACATCAAGAAAGTTATAACGGATAGAAACAACGCCACTTTGCCCCCATGCCACTGATACAAGGAAGCAAAAGCCACCACCAAGACAGCACTCACAATCCGTTGTCCCAGCGCAGTCATTGTCTCCGTCCCCTTCCCTGTGATGCCATTTGTACAGGTACCGGAACCGATGACAATGCTTCTTCAATGACTTGTACTTGCCCCCAAACCTCCGCTCTGTTCTGGGGCTTCAATTGAATACGATGGGAAAGGACAGGCACAGCCACCTCTTTCACATCATCCGGTATGACATAACTGCGTCCCTGAAGGTAGGCAAATGACTGCGCAGCAGCCATCCAGGCCAGTGTTCCGCGAGGACTGATGCCCAGTCTTACCGCCGGAAGGCTGCGAGAAGCCACAGCAACGGCCACCAGATACTGTTTGACAACAGGATCAACATGTACCTGTTTGACTTCACGCTGCATGGCTACAACCTCTTCAGCAAGCAGGACAGGACGAAGTTCTTCAAGTACTTCCCTGCTTTGCATGCGGGTTAACAATTCCAGTTCCTGCTCTGGATCTGGATACCCCAGTCCAATCCTCATGATAAATCGATCCAGTTGTGCTTCAGGCAGACGGTACGTACCCTCGAATTGCAACGGATTCTGTGTCGCCAGCAGAAAGAAGGGGCGTGGCAAGGCGTAGGTTGTGCCATCGACCGTAATACGTCGTTCCTCCATTGCCTCCAGAAGGGCAGACTGAGTGCGGGGTGAGGCTCGATTTATTTCATCGGCCAGGACGATGTTGGACATGACAGGTCCGGGCCGAAACTTGAATTCAGCTGTATGCGGTTGATAGATTGAGGTGCCCGTAACATCTGCCGGCATGACATCAGACGTGAATTGAATCCGGCCCATGGAGCAATCCAGCGCAGAAGCAACAGCACGAACCAGCATCGTTTTCCCCGTACCGGGCACATCTTCCAGAAGCACATGACCTCCACTGAGCATTGCAGTGAGGACATAACGAATCTCTTGTTTTTTGCCAATAATCACACTTTCTACTCGCTTGATGACCCTGTTTAGCAATTCGACTGCGTGTTCATGTTCCATTCGAATATAAGACATTTCTCCTGATCTCCTTCCGTTCATCAGCATTTCTGAGCCATAGTAATCTATGATTCAGTGTTGCCCGGAAGTAGAGAGAATAGTCCTGCAAGAATGACTTTCTTCAGATCATTTTATACATAAATATACTGTTCATCGCCGAAATGGATATGGACGGGCCTGCCTTCACCGTCCACTCTGTTTCATTGCTGTTTAATGCGTGCACCCTTAACCCCATCTGCTCCAGCAATTCACGTAACGGAACCCAGATGGTCCCCCCTTGACTCTGTACTGCCCCCATTTCACTTAACCCTTTCGTTGTTAGTGTTCCGCTCACAGCGTCTGCATGAATCGTTCTTTCCTTCCACACAGCTGTAGCTGTTCTGGACTCAGGGTCCCAGCGAGTGCTGCCCCCGAATTTTTTCATAAAGGTACGCAACGGCACCATGATTCGTTGATCCTCCATACGGAATTCGCCCGACTGTAGGGTAGCCGCAGCCAATCCCACCTCTACCTTCAGCTTCTTGCTCCCAAGCCACAATGTCGCATTCGCTTCTACATGCTCTGTAATCCAGGCCTTTCCTGGCACCTTGCGCCCTTTATACTTATCAGCTGGATGTACACGGAATTGAACCGGCTGATCCGAACCCTTCATGATGTCAAAACGATATCCGTGATCACGATAATATTTGATAATACCCGGGAGTGCTTTCACTGTTTCAGCGTGCGCACCTCCATCATGCATCAGGAGAATGACTGAACGTGCTCCCGCAGGTACTTTGGTCGAATTGCTGAGGATTTCTTTGGCCGGAACTCCTTTGCGCTTGGAATCTCCGCTATCGACGTTCCAGTCCATGACGGTGTACCCGCCCAATTGCAGCAAATCAAAATAACTCTGGTCAAAATGCCCATAGGTACCACCTGGTGCTCGCACCAGATTCGGACGGAAACCGGTTATACGCTCCAGCACTTCCTCTGTCTGCTTAATCTGTTTCCAGAACACTTTAAAATCACTATACAGCTGTTCGTATTGATGATTAAAAGTATGATTGCCCAAAGCATGTCCATCCTCGACAAGTCCCCGGATTAACTCGGGATAACGCTCTGCCTGCTCACCCAGCACAAAAAATGTAGCCAAAACCTTCTCCTTACGCAAAATATCCAATACTTCACGGGTATGGTTACCCGGTCCATCGTCAAAACTCAGATAGACTACCTTGTCTTGAGTATTCTTATCTTCCGAGATTGGATCACCTGAGCCGGAAGCAGAAGATGCATAAGCCGTGCCTGCATATACAGCAAATGCACATAACAATATCGCAATACGCATGAGAATGACATACCATTGTCCAGATAAAAACATATGTATGGTTGTTGCAGAGTTTCCCCCTAATTCCTTGATTCTGAATTCCGGTCTCTGTACCATTTACGAATCGACCTCCACCGTCTCTAGTAATTTGCTGATAGACTTCAGCAGATTTGTTAGAATTATATGGAGACTACATGGAAAAAAGACGCGATTTTGTTTAATATTTTTTCACAATTTGCTATGTAGCCTGATTGATTCTTCGCTTCAGATTAGGTAGCATAATGAACAGGCAGAACACATTAAAACACCTTGGAGAGTATTCTTGCTCCCACCCCGTATTCAGGAGAGTGAAATCTATTGGAATTGCTTGAGAAGATCCAACATCTGTTTGGGTCCTACGGATACAGCGTATTGTTTTTTGGCTTGTTGCTTGAATTCATCGCACTTCCCTTTCCTGGTGAAACAACGATGGCTTACGCAGGGTTTCTCTCCTATAAGGGACATCTTGATTTCGGTATCCTCACCATACTGGCTTTTCTGGGAACGACGATTGGCATGACAATTACTTATTTTATTGGAGCCAAAGCAGGTCTGCCCTTCATAACTCGGTACGGAAAATGGTTTCTGCTGAAACAGGACAAGCTCGATAAAACACAAAAGTGGTTTGCCAAGTATGGGAATGCCTTGATATTCATCGGTTATTTCATTCCGGGGGTAAGACATTTCACCGGATATTTCGCGGGCATAGCCGCGGTTCCTTTTCGCAAATTCGCTCTCTACGCCTATTCAGGCGCGCTGTTCTGGGTTGTGCTATTTCTGGGCATTGGCAAAATATTTGGCCCCCAGTGGAATGCCGTATTCCATCTGGCTCATCAATATGCAGCATATATCGTGGGAGGAATCGGCCTGTTACTTATCGTGGCTGTGCTCTACCGTTACCGCAAAGCATGGGCAGCAAGATCCGTGTCCAAGCCTACCACTGTTCGACAAAGACAAAAGTAAATTCGAACGAACGTCTATCTATAATTTCAAGTAAGGAGCTGCGTGTCATCGCGGCTCCTTTTTTGTGTTATCCAAACGGAAGGAGAACCTTTCATTCTTTTTTGTGATAATCCGAATTCATCCAGGTCATACTAACTTGCAAATATAGGATGTATAAGGAGGATACATGATGAGTGCATCGGTACAGGACGGTCAAGGTCTGAAGAGAATCTCTCCAGATCTGAATGAAAATACAACGTACTGCAAGCAAGTCATGGGACACAGTAATGACTTGATGATTCGTCCTTTGCAATGTTTGCATAAATGGCCTGCCGTCATGCTGTACATTGATGGAATGGTCGATGTACAAATTCTAAATCACTCCATCATGGAATCCTTATTACATAAACGTGATCTTCCAGATTTTTCAGCGGATGCTGAACATCTTAGTTACCTCCAAAATGATGTTCTGATCGCAAGTGATGTCCTGCTCGTCAATGATATGGATGAAGTGCTGAATGCCCTGCTGTCGGGATCAGCCGTACTTCTGCTTGAAGGTTCTGTACGAGGGTTGAAAATCGGTGCAGCCGGTTGGGAAGACCGGTCCATCGGGGAACCAGTCTCTCAGACTGTCGTTCGGGGTCCGATGGAAGGCTTTAATGAGAATCTACGTACCAACACTTCATTAATTCGCAAACGAATCCGAGATCCTCATCTCTGGATCGAAGAAAGAGAGATCGGTCGAGTCACCAAGACTCGCGTTGCAGTGCTCTATCTGGAACATGTCGTGGATCAGGAGATTGTGCAGGAACTAAGGCGAAGACTGGATGAGATTGATATCGATAGCATTCTTGAGGGAGGATACATCGAAGAGCTGGTTCAGGATAAGACAAGGACCATTTTCCCAACAGTATATAATAGCGAACGACCCGATACCGTGTCCGCGGCACTGCTGGAAGGCCGGGTTGCAATCATTGTCGACGGGACACCCTTTGTTTTAGTTGTTCCCGCCTTGTTTGTTCATTTCTTTCAGTCACCTGAGGATTATTATCAGCGAGCTGATATCAGTACACTGATTCGATTGATCCGATATCTGGCTTTTTTTATCGCGTTGCTCTCTCCTTCCTTTTATATTGCCATTACCACTTTCCACCAGGAGATGCTTCCTACCAACCTTCTAATCAGTTTGGCAGCTCAGCGAGAAGGCGTTCCTTTCCCCGCCTTTATTGAAGCCCTGCTGATGGAGCTAACTTATGAAATTTTGCGAGAAGCGGGCATTCGGATACCAAAGACGGTCGGTCAGGCTGTGTCCATTGTGGGTACGCTTGTTATTGGTCAAGCCGCGGTGGATGCTGGAGTTGTATCTGCTGCAATGGTCATCATCGTATCCATCACTGCGATATCCAGTTATGTCATTCCTGAAAATGGGCTCTCCATCTCGGTACGCATGTTGCGGTTCGTTCTGATGATCCTGGCCGCTGCCTTCGGATTTTATGGCATCCTGATTGTATTGTTAATTACCATAACGCATCTTTGCAGCTTGCGTTCTTTCGGGGTACCTTATATGTCTCCTTTTGCACCCTTTATTCAGAAGGATCTCAAAGACACGATCTTTCGTGTACCCTGGTCTCGTATGAAGACTCGTCCACTCTCTACCAGCACAACAAATGAAGTTAGACAATCCACCAAAAAAACGAAGCGGTAATTCGGTAAGGAGCGCACACCATGCATAGATGCTTACGCTTAATATTATCCTGTGTCATTCTGCTTCCTCTCCTTACCGGATGCTGGGATCGGCAGGAATTGAATGAACTTGGCATTATGTTGGGTCTCGGTGTGGACAAAGATGGAGATCTGATCAAAGTAAGTGCTCAGGTCGTTGTTCCGAATGAGGTATCTTCCAAAGCAGGGGGAGGGAAAGGGACACCCGTTACACAGTACGAAGCGTCGGCTACAACCTTGTTTGAAGCCATTCAAAAATTAACGGAGACAAGCCCGCGCAGAATCTTCCTTGCACATATCCGGGTTCTGGTATTTGGTGAAGAATATGCACGTAAAAAGGGAATATATGATGTTATTGAGGCGTTAATGCGCGAGCCTACAGCAAGACCTGATTATTACGTCTTGGTTGCTAAGAATACTACTGCTTCCCAGCTGCTTGACGTACTTACACCTTTAGATAATACTCCAGCTGAAAAAATGTATAATTCTCTCGATATATCTTCTACGACCTGGTCTCCCACTACCACGGTCACCGGGGATGAATTACTGGAGTTCATGATATCGCCTGGCATCCAGCCCGTCATTACAGGTGTAGAGATCCTCGGTCCCAAAGGTCAAAGCGGGAATAAAGAGAATATATCGACCATTCGCTCACCAGCTCGCCTCAATACGACGGGACTGAGCGTGTTCAAGAAAGACAAGCTGATTGGTTGGTTAACGGAGGATGAATCCAAAGGCTACAATTATATCCGTGACAATGTAGAATCAACGGTCAACCATATGCCTTGTCGCAAGCAAGGCAACGTGACGTTTAAGGCCCTCCGTACAACAACGAAAAGAAAGGCAGAAATCGTAAATGATAAGCCCGTAATCCACATCGATGTCAAGAATGTCTCCTCCATCGGTGCAGTTGAATGCGGGATCAAGATTGGTTCGATGAAAGTTCTCAAAGAACTTGAAGCCGATAGTGAAGAACGATTAATTGAACTGATGCAGAACTCTGTCAATGCAGTAAAACGCAAATTCCATGTCGATATATTTGGTTTTGGACAGGAAGTGTACCATGCAGATCCCAAGTTCTTCAAGAAGATAGAAAATGAGTGGGATAAACATTTTGAAGAACTGGACATCAAGTACAAAACCAATGTGCAGATTAAACGTGTCGGTACACTGGATGATTCATTCAGAAACGAATTAAAGGAGTGATTGAAGCGTGCTGATTACACTTGCGGTTATCGTCGTAGCAGCTAGTATTGGCTGGATCGATCTGCCTGGCCTCATTCACCGGAAAGAATGGCGAGAAACAGCTGTATACAGTGGAATGCTTCTCACTGCTACGGTGTTCGGCATTATTGCTTCCAATCTGTGGGAGTTCCCTAGTCCACTCTATATCATCATGTGGATCTATGACCCTGTGAACCATATATTAGCACGACTGACTGGAACTTAGGAGACAAGGGAGGGTATATCATGCTTGAAAAGGGACGGATCGGAACAAGACAATTATCCACCCTTACATTTATGTTGGTGGTTGGAGATATGATGCTGATCTACCCCTCCGTTATTACGTCCTATGCCAAGCAAGATGCCTGGATCTGTGCTCTTATTGGCATTCCACTCGGAATGGCTCTCATGGCCATGATTATGAAATTGGGAAGTATGCATCCGGGAAAGAATCTGGTACAGATTGCCCGAAGTATTTTGGGCTTTTGGCCAGGCACCCTTTTCTCCTGTTTCTACTTATTTTTTTTCATCATTGGTACATCCACATATACCCGGGAAGTCGGGGATTTCATGACTTCCCAGATCTTTCAGTACACTCCTATACGTGTCATCATTCTTATGTTTGTTATTGCTATAGGATGGGGTGTGTACCATGGCCTAGAGACGATCGCAAGAACAAGTGAACTGCTGATACCAATCGTCATTCTTTTCACAATGGCACTCGCCTTCTGTCTACTTCCACAGGTTGAAACCAGTAATCTGAAGCCAGTAACAGACACCGGTGTTGTCTCTATTGCGCAGGGTATTCTGGTGAGTATCATATATCCCGTCGGTGAAACTATCCCCATTTTAATGATCCTTCCCTATGTCGCAAACAGTGCCCACCGCATGCGTGACATTGTCATTTCAGCAGGGCTCGGCAATCTGATCCTTGCCATTCTGGTTACCATATCCATGCTCGTTCTCGGTCCTTTCCTTACCCAACATAATATATACGCTTCGTTTGTCTTGTCTCAAAAGATTAGCATCGGTGGAATCTTTGAACGAATTGAGGTGATCATGGCTTGCTCGTGGTTTATCTCTACCTACTTCAAAGCGGCGATCTACTTATATGCCTTTATTGTTGGATGCGCAGAACTGTTCAAACTTAAGCATTTCAAGATGCTCATTTTACCATCGACATTGCTCGTTTATGGCATGGCCAATCTCGTTGCACCCAGTCTGACGTTTATCATCATCACCATTGTTCCGTACTGGGTGGATTGGGATACCACGCTAGGGATCATTCTTCCCGCTATGCTGATTCTTATCGCGTCAGTGAAATCCCGCAGAAAATCCAATTCGCAATCTCAGCCAACCACAGAAGGTTAACTCTGAAGGGTGCTTTAGACGTCAAACCATGGAAAGGAGCAGAAGGGCATGTTGATGAAGGAAAAACTCACAATTCGGCAGTTCACCTTGCTCACTTTCCTGGTTATGATCGGAGATATGGTTCTGATCTACCCTTCACTTGTTACCGCAGTAGGCAAACAGGACGCATGGTTCTGTTCTCTCGTTGGTCTGCCAATCGGTCTTGGCATCATCTGGGTTCTATATAAACTGCATCGAACATATCCTCAGTTGTCCCTTTTCGAAATATGTAACAAGTTACTTGGGACTTGGGTTGGTTCCGTGCTTTCAGTTGCCTATCTATTCTATTTCGCTATAGGTGCAGCCACATGTGTTCGTGAGGTCGGTGACTTCATGACAACCCAGATCTATCTCAAGACCCCCATTCGGGTCATTATTCTGATGATCATTTGCTCTTTGGCCTGGGGACTTATCCATGGTTTTCGTACGATAGGTTTAAGCTCCGAACTGTTAGCCCCAATCGTTGTGGTCTTTATAGCTTTTCTCTTTCTGGGGCTTCTTCCTCAAGCCAAGACTGCTAATCTTCAGCCTTTCTTTGATATTCCCTGGATACATTTAGCAGACTCTGTCATCCGTGGTGCATTTACTTCCTTTGGTGAACTTATTGTTCTTTCCGTATTTCTCCCCTACGTGAACCCCGGGCCTCATCTCAAACGGGATTTCTTGCTGGCTACCTTCTTTGGGGGATTACTATTAAGCTTGTTATTGCTGCTCTCACTCATGGTGATGGGACCTACACTGACGCAGCACAGTATCTATATCTCATACGCTCTTTCACAAAAGATTAATATAGGTAATTTCTTCGAACGAATCGAAGCATTCATGGCTATCGCCTGGTTAATTTCGACCTATTTCAAAAGTCTGCTGTATCTATTTGCCTTTGTGCTGGGAACAGCACAATTATTTCGTTTAAAGACGTATAAGCCTCTCATCTTGCCTTCTTCCCTGCTGTTATTTGCCCTGGGTGTACTGCTTGCTCCAAATGTTATTTTCTATACGGATACGATCATGCCTGTATGGGTAGACTGGAATATCACCGTCAGCTTCATCATTCCATTGTTCCTCTTGCTGGTATATCGCATTCGTTCATGCAAGCATAAGCAACAGTTATAAAGGGCTGGAAATCCGCATATGCAAAAGGCTGTGTTCACGACAAATTCCGCGAACACAGCCTTTATATTGTTAATTATATGTTGCCGGAGCAGCTTATATGGACTTCAGCGCCTCAAGTGCTGCCTCGATATGTCCTTTGACCCGAACTTTGGACCAGTCCTTGATCAATTTCCCCTCTTCATCAATCAGAAAAGTGGAGCGAACCACCCCCATGTACTCCTTGCCATACATTTTCTTCAGCTGCCATACACCGTATTGCTCGGCTACAACGTGCTCTTCATCCGATAACAAGGTAAACGGCAGTCCATATTTGGCAATAAACTTGTCATGTTGTTTCATCGGATCGGTGCTGATTCCGAGAATGACCGTGTTCAGCCCTTCAAATTCAGCATGTCGATCCCGGAAATCACAAGCCTGTTGTGTACAGGACGAGGTCATATCTTTGGGATAAAAATAAAGCAGCACCCGCTGTCCGCGGTAATCCGAAAGCTTTACCGATTCTCCCGTACTGGACGGAAGCTCAAAATCCGGTGCCAATTCGCCTACTTTTAACGTCATGTCAGTTCCTCCCTAATCTCCCCCATGAATTACTATAGGGCGTTATTATGAACCTGCTCCGCGATACCGCTTCACGCCAAAATTCCACAGAAGCAATCCCATAGAACCAAACACCAATCCCATCACAGGTGTAAGCAGCGCCATGCGATGCATCTCGGACCTTTCCAGGAACAAGGCTGCGGGATAGATCCCCACGAAGGCAAACGGAATGATCCAGGTTAACAGCACCTGAATGGCACGGTTATAGATCGTGACAGGGTAGCGTCCATATCCTTGAATGTTATACATCAACGGCAGGATACCTGTTGGCGCGTCAGAATAAAAGGATAGTGAAGTCAATGTGGTGTAGATTCCGGCATAGATCATGACTGAGCTGAGTGCCAAAATAATTAAGGCAGGGATATGCCACCACTCCAGCATCAGACCCATCTCTGCTCCACTGAAGATCATGATGATCAGGCCGATAAATGAGCCCACGAGTGCAGGCGGATCCACATTTTCAAGCAATATTTGGAACAGATTATGTGCAGGACGTGTCAGGATCCGATCCATCTCACCTTTGACGATGTACCGCTCACTGAATCCCCACAGATTGATAAAACAACTGAAGATGCCATAGGGCACCATAAAATATCCATAAACAAAGAGCACTTCACTCTCACTCCAGCCGCCCAGGTTATCCGTGTGGCGGAAGACCACAAAGATAAAGATCAGGTTGGTTGCCTGGAACAGCAGATCCGATAGGATCTCCACCCAGAAATCGGCGCGGTACGTAAGTCGTGTTTTCATGTAATTTTTCAAATATTCCCAGACCAGACCCATATAGTACATATCTGTTATCCCCCTTGCACGAACAGACGCTTGCGCGCCTTACGCCAGATCAATACCATCGGAAGCAGCAGTACGGCAAACCAGAACACCTGAATACCGAGTACACTCCAGATGGCGGTACCTTCCACTCTTCCAGTGAAGACGGAACCGGGCAGATACGTAATGGCCTGAAAAGGCAATACTTTCATCACTGCGGACATCCAGCCTGGATACAGGCTGATCGGGATGATTAGACCGGAGAACAAATCAACCACGACGCGTTTCATACGCATCATGCCTTCATTGTTTTCCACAAAGAATGCCGCCAGTCCTGTTATCACATTAATCTGGGAATTAATGAGGAAACTGAAGAACAGCATGACGAGAAAGCCAATCCACGCCGATGGCGCCGTAGGCAATTCAACCGGGAACAGCAGAATGGCAATGAGCATTCCCGGAATCATGAGAAGCAGAAAGCGGAAAATACCTTCCCCAAGACCCTGCATCATTTTGACCATAACGTAATTGATCGGTCTGATGAATTGAATTGCAATGGAGCCATCCCGTATATCTGCGGCAATCTCCCGGTCCAGGTTGTTAAAATAAAAGGCACGTGCCATCCAGGATACAGCGATGTAAGTGGTCATCTGCGCTGCCGTGAAGCCGCCGAGTTCACCACTGCTACCGTAAATGGCTTGCCAGGTAAAGTAATACACGCCGATATTCAGCGTATATATCAAAATGCCGGAGTAATAATTCACCCGGTATGCCAGCATCGTTAGAAAACGGATGCGCATAAAATCAATAAATGCACTATTCATCTCAGGATACACCCACCGCTTCTTTCCCTGCTCCCACAATCTCTGGACGCTCGGCGGAACCGGATTGGTAAATACTGCGCACAATCTCATCCGTGTTAATCTCGATAATCTGAATATCGGTAATATCAGCCTGTCCAACGACACGTCCGAGTACATCCGAGACATTCAGTTCCAGCGGAATCCATACAGATGCGGACAATTCATTCTCTACCGTCCAACGGACAGGCAACGCAGCAGTCCATTCCTGCATCTGATTGATGTTGTGAGCTGAACCAAACTTGAAGCGGATCTCGCGCTCCTTACCCCACTGGGACTTGAGATGATCCAGACCTCCATCATAGATAATGTTGCCTGCATCAAGCATGATGACCCGGGAACACAGGGCCTCAATGTCCTGCAAATCATGGGTTGTGAGCAGAATGGTCGTTCCATGCTCCTTGTTCATGTCTTTCAAGAAATCCCGAATTTCCGACTTCACCACAATATCCAAACCAATAGTTGGCTCGTCCAGAAAAACAATACTCGGATTATGCAACAAGGCTGCCACTAACTCGCAGCGCATACGCTGACCAAGACTGAGCTTCCGCACCGGACGACTTAACAAATCCTGAAGCTGCAACCGCTCAACTAGTTCATCCAGCCGTTTACGGAAATCGACCTCTCCAACACGATATACTTTGCGTAATAAATGGAAGGATTCGATCACGCCAATATCCCACCACAATTGACTGCGCTGACCAAAAACAACACCAATATTCTGTACAAACTTCTCCCGTTCCTGATACGGAACATATCCACCAACCGATATTTGCCCTGAAGTAGGCACCAAAATGCCGGTCAACATCTTGATTGTTGTTGATTTACCGGCACCGTTCTCCCCAATATATCCGCATATTTCGCCCTGCGGAATCTGAAATGAAATATCATTTACAGCCAATACCTCTTGGTATTGACGTGCAAACAGGTCCTGGAACGCGCCCTTCAGCCCACCTCGGCTTTTCTGGACGCTAAACGACTTGCGCAAATCTTTGACATCAATCGCCAGCATGATTATACCTCACTTGGATTTTGTTGAAATTGCTTGTAGCCCAAAAAGAAATTATAATGGTATCAGTCAAAATTCAGCAAGCTTTAAAAATAGTCTGGAGCCGCGTCCTGTGCCTGATGACGATGGAGACGTGAGCGGAAAGCTTCGGCTAGATTATAACAGAAACAACTTTGGACTTATTTTATATCTTATCTCAAATACAAAGGAGAGCTAGCATGACCAGAAAGACGAAGAGAACCATCTGGATTTCTCTTGCCGCCTTCGTGTTAATTATTGGAGGAGCAGCGGCATATTATTTCGGTTCTATTCTCAATCAGTTGGACGGTTTGGCAAAAGACGGTGACGAATCACCATTCGCAGGTATCGAAAATGTGGAGAAAGTAAATACTCCTGACCCACCCAAATGGGAAGGCACAGAAACGGTAAATATTCTCGTTATGGGTGTCGATGCACGTGGATTGAAAAAAGGTGAAGTTCCTCGCTCCGACAGCATGATGGTTGTATCGCTCGACCCACTGACCAAAAAAATCAATCTGTTCTCCATTCTGCGTGACACTTACGTCAATATTGACGGGTACGGTAAGGAGCGGATCAACACCGCGATCACCCATGGCCCTAACGCAGCGATGCAAGCTGCAGGCGACCTGCTCGGCATTCCTGTACAGTATTATGTGTATACGGATTTCCAGGGATTCATCAAATTGGTGGATGCCGTTGGCGGCGTGGATTTTGATGTGGAGAAAGACATGCACTATACAAGTAAAGCAGACAATAACGAATACGATATTGATCTCAAAAAAGGCTATCAGCATCTGGATGGCGAGACAGCGCTCATGTACGTTCGTTTCCGCCATGATGCGATGTCGGATTTCGCTCGTTCCGAGCGTCAGCGTGAGTTACTGAAAGCTGTAACAGCGAAAATGCAGTCAACAACTACCATTGCCAAACTGCCTGCCATTCTGGAACAGGTTAATCCTTACGTAGATACAAATCTCACGCTTTCCGATATGTGGAAGCTGGGTGGACTCGGATACCAGAGCAGCATGAACGGCAGTGAGCAGATTCCGCCAATGAACCTGCTGAAAGAAGAACGTACAGCAGGCGGTGCGCAAGTATTGACGGTTACCAATGAAGAGAAACTGAAGCAGCATATTCAGGATATTATTCACCCGCCTGCTACAACGGATGATAGTACGACCAGCACCGAAGATAAAACAGCCAGTGGTGACGATCAGAAGTCAGAGCAACCGGCTCAGTAATCTAAACATGCAGAGGGCAGCCATTACGCTGCCCTCTCGTTGTGCCCGGCTATCAGATTATGAGAAAATTATCATATCTTTCTGTGGTTTATACCTTTATCATATTTTGAATGACGAAAGGAAGTTATCTTATGAATACATCACGTTCCCGTTCCGAACTTCTATACGCAGAAGCACTTGAACATATTGTTGGGGGTGTTAACAGCCCTTCACGCTCGTTCAAAGCCGTTGGTGGCGGTGCACCTGTATTTATGAAAAAAGCCCAAGGGGCCCACTTCTGGGATGTCGATGACAACCGTTATATTGATTATCTGGCCGCTTACGGTCCGATTGTTACAGGACATGCTCACCCGCATATTACACAGGCCATTACGGAAGCAGCAGCAAATGGCGTGCTGTACGGTACCCCAACAGAGCTTGAAATCAAGCTCGCCAAAATGCTGAAGGAAGCCATTCCTTCCATGGATAAAGTTCGTTTTGTAAACTCCGGTACAGAGGCGGTCATGACTACGATTCGGGTCGCTCGTGCCTACACCAAACGCAACAAGATCGTAAAATTCGCCGGATGTTACCATGGTCACTCCGATCTAGTGCTTGTCGCTGCCGGTTCAGGCCCGTCCACGCTCGGAATTCCTGACAGTGCGGGAGTTCCAGCCAGTATTGCACAAGAAGTCATTACTGTGCCCTACAATGATCTGGAAGCCCTGAAAGATGCTTTGGAGCGCTGGGGGGATGATGTTGCCGCGGTCATGGTTGAACCGATCGTGGGTAACTTTGGTATGGTTATGCCGGAGCCTGGCTTCCTGGAAGGCCTCTGTGCCATGACACGTGCTAACGGCTCACTGGTTATCTATGACGAGGTCATTACGGCTTTCCGTTTCCATTACGGTTCTACTCAGACGTATGCCGGACTCGATAACCATGCGGAGATTGAACCCGATCTGACGGCTCTTGGTAAAATTATTGGTGGCGGCCTGCCAATCGGTGCTTACGGCGGACGCAAACATGTTATGGAGCAGGTTGCTCCGCTCGGACCGGCTTATCAGGCGGGCACGATGGCTGGTAACCCTGCATCCATCTCGGCTGGTATCGCATGTCTGGAGGTCCTGCAAGGCGAGGGTGTATACGAAGAGATGGAACGCCTTGCAATCGACCTGACGGCAGGTCTGCAAGCTTCTGCTGACCGTCACGGGATTGCACTGACAATCAACCGGATTCGTGGTGCGTTCTCCACCCATTTCTGTAATCATCCGGTGACGAACTACGATCATGCTCAAGACACGGATGGCGAGCTGTTTGCTTCCTTCTTCCGTCATATGCTTGACCGTGGCATTAACCTGGCTCCATCCAAATATGAGGCCTGGTTCCTGACCACGGCTCATACAGATGAGGATGTTCAGGCTACATTGGAAGCCGCAGAAGCTTCCTTCAAGGCGATGGCTCAGGAATAAATCGGATTATTTCCACCACACTATAGCGTACAAGCTGTAGTGTAGATGGTTAACAATTCATGGAAAAGGCGTCCAACAAGTGATTAACTTGTGTGGACGCCTTTTGTTATATACGGACAACATTCCGATTCTTCAATTTATTTCTGCCTGATCTGAAGTTTCAAAATTTCCTCCCGGATCTTCTGCATCCCTTCCTCGATTCGCTGCTTCGGCACATTGGAGATGTTCAAGCGCAGCATCTGATCCTGATGCACCTGATATGTTCCCTCCGGATAATACCGTTCAGTCGTATCAACGATCACTCCGCGCTTTTGAAGCCGGGACAACAGAACACGAAGCGGCAGATCGCCCGCCAAAGGCAATACGGTATGCTCGCCTCCTGTTCGAGGAGCCTCCATAAATGGAGCAAAGTCTGGATATGTGTCCAGTTGCTCATGCACCGTGTGCATCCGGGCAGCATAGCGGTTACGAATCACTTTCCTGTGATGAGCAAACATTCCGCTGTGGACATAGATCTCCAGAGCAGCTTGAGACAGGACGGATGTGTCGATATCGAGCATTTTTTTGTAAGCACCAAAAGATTGAATTAGAGGTGAAGGCAGAACAGCTACACCAATGCGCAGACCTGGAAACAAAATTTTGGAATAACTCTTCAGATAGATGACCCGGCCTTCGGTATCATAGGACCATAGAGGGTCCTGTTTTGTACTGTCCTCCAGATCGGCCAGATAATCGTCCTCCACCAGATAGACATCGTACCGCTGTGCCAGCCGGATCAGTCTCTTCTTGTCAGCAACAGTCAACGATGTGCCAATCGGATTGTGAAAGCGCGGCATGACATAGAAAAACTTGATATCTCCTTCAGCAAACTGATGTTCAAGCGATGCCCAGTCCAGCCCATCCAGGGCACGTCTCACACCGACAATCGGCACATTCAATCCACTCAGTAGCGAGGGCATATTGTGATAGGTCGGTAGTTCAAGCAGTACTTTTCTCTTGCCATTGGGAAATGGCATCAATGCCAGTACAGCCAGTGCCTGTTGCACACCTGATGTGATGAAGAACTGCTCCGATCTGGCAAATACCTGATAATCTGCAAACTGCTTCTGCAACAGCATGATAAGCGAAGGTAATCCCTGATCTGTGCCATACATAAATAACTCTGCTTGCTTCTTCTCCATCGCCTGATCCACACAATGACGAAAGTCTGCATAAGGGAACACCCTTGGATCGGGAGCCGCTGAAGCAAAGTCCAACGCTCCCTGCCAGTCCATGTCCTGAGCACCTGCCCCATTCTGTACGGCATAATAGCCAGATTGAGGTATGGCATACACCAAATGCCGCTGCTCCAGCCACTCATATGCACGAATTGCTGTGCTTACACTGCATTGATATTGTTCTGCTACAACTCGAACGGCTGGAAGACGGATGCCCTTATCTGCCCACTGGCGACGATCCTGCTGCAGCATCTGTTCCTGTATCCACTGCTTTAATGCTTCGGCAATCACTTTGTATTTTCTCACTGCACCCATCCCTCTCCCACAACTGTACCGCTACAGTTTACCCTTTTATCTATTGTAGCACGATGCACCTGGCAGTATATTGAATAAGGCCAGCACGTGCCTCGAACCTGACATAATTCAGGTTAATGAAAGATAAAGCGCTATGACTACTGTATTGGAGGAGCATTCATGAACACAACACACACTCGGGGATACGCTTATATAGCAGCTGTATTGTACGCAGCTATTATCGGCCTATCTTTTTTATTTGTTAAAATGACCGTCACTGTTGCACATCCCATTGATGTGCTTGCCCACCGATTCGCGCTGTCGCTGATCGTTGTCAGCATTCCTGTCATTCTGGGTTGGATCAAAATCCGACTTAGCCTTCGTGATCTGTGGCGAATTATTCCACTTGGGCTCTTATCTCCCGTCTTATTTTTTGCCTTTCAAGCCTTTGGACTAGTCTCTTCCAACTCATCGGAAGCGGGTATTATTCAGGCCTTGGCCCCTGTATTCACACTCGTTCTCGCTTCAGTCTTCCTGAAGGAACGCACATCCACGATGCAGAAGCTGTTCCTGCTTCTATCTGTTGTTGGAGTGGTCTTTATTTTCATCATGCAAGGAAGCGGCATGTCTATAGGTAACCTGAAGGGCATTGCATTATTACTGTTATCCACGGTCTGCTTTGCAGGTTATGGTGTGCTTGCGAGACCACTGACCCAGAGGTATAAACCGTTGGAATTAACCTGGGTCACACTGATGGTTGGCTGTATCGTATTTAACGCCGCTTCCCTGATCCGGCATGCGTCCAGCGGTTCCATGATGGACTACATCAAACCGCTTGGAGATACATCCTATCTGGGTGCACTCGCTTATCTGGCAATCCTCTCCACGATGATCTCCACCTTGCTCGCGAGCTATGCTTTGACTCATCTGGAGGCTTCGCAAATGAGTGTATTCAGCAATCTGTCCACGCTTATTTCCATAGTTGGAGGTGCATGGATATTGCATGAACCAGTGGGATACTACCACTATATTGGTGCATTGTTGATTATCGCTGGTGTGCTTGGCACCAATATGAGCGGTCGCAAACAGAGGCTGGTTAATATGATCAAAGCGTGAAAGAGATTCTTATCGAAGGGACTCGTGAAGCCAGAAAGATCGCCCGGGAAACGATGCTAAAGATACGAGAAGCCATGGGCACTCGTTATTTCCACTGACGGTATGAAGCGCTCCATTCACGTTAACACTGCTGAGGACAGTCTATTGGAAAAAGGGGACCCCTCAGCATGAAACGAACACAACCTTCATTTTTACAAGCTATGATGTTGATCATGTTATCCGTTGGCTTGATCAGCCATGTTCTGATTATTCCTGCCCTTTTGGCTGCGGCCAAAAGGGATTCTTGGATTTCCGTCCTATTATCAACCGGACCATTTCTCGTATTTGCGCTAATGCTCGCCTATGTCTCTCGCTTCCTCCAGCATCAAACCCTGCATGAATGGTTATCATCCCGTCTCGGCAAACCCATTGGCCTGTTCTTTCGAGTTGGAAACAGTCTTTTTTTTCTGAGCGTAATTTATTTCACCCTGCACGATACAACGACTTGGGCCAAAACAAACTACCTGACAGAGACACCTGTTTTGGTAACCAGTATTGCATTGATGTCCCTCTGTGCTTACGCTGCGTATAAAGGTATTCGCTCACTTGCTTTTACAGCAGGATTGATCCTGCCACTGGTGGTGTTATTAGGGTTCTATGTCTCTATCGTGAATACTCAATACAAGAATTACAGCCGTCTGCTGCCCGTTCTTGAACACGGATGGCATCCTGTACTTAATGGCATGGTATACAGTCTTGCAGGCATGTTTGAACTGCTGTTCATCTGGTACATCCAACCCCACCTCACCAAACGTATACGTGTATGGCAGTACCTCATGCTGGCACTCATTATTGTGGGGCTGACTGTCGGCCCACTCATTGGGGCCATTGTGGAATTTGATCCTTTTGAAGCTGCCAAAATGCGATATCCCGCCTTTGAAGAATGGCGAATTGCCTCCTTGGGTAAATACATTGCCCAGACCGACTTCTTTTCCATCTACCAATGGCTCGCAGGCTCGTTCACCCGGATTAGTCTCGCCATGTATATTATAGTAGAAATATGGAATATTAAGAGCTCCACCAGAAAGCTCATCAGTTGTATCTCGTTAGGTGTGTTCTTTATTCTAACCATGTTGTATCCTCTGGATGATATGACCTTCGAAAAGCTTCTGGTCGAATACATATTTCCGTTCAATCTCGCGTATCTGAGCGGACTTGCGATTATAGCAACGGCAGTTGCCTTTATTCACTCACGTCATCAGAGGAGGAAACATCATGGAGCATCAGAAGATTGACACCACGTCCCATGAAACACTGCTGGCCTCATTACAAGATCAATTTGATCCGTGCGCCGATGTCGTTCTTCAAACTTTTCCTGCCAAAAGTGAAAACGGCCTGCAAGTGATTGCACTATATTGCGAAGGCTTAGTCGATGCAAAACAAATCAATCAGTTTATTATCCCTCGTCTTGAACAGCATTCCATGCATTTGGAAGAGACACATCCCAAAGAAATGAAACTAGCCATGAATCCGGTAGAAGATTTAAATGACACCGACAATCTGAATTTATTAATTTTTAGCGGACAACTGCTACTGATTTTCGGGAATGGAGACCCCGCGTGCAGTCTGGATATCGCAAGCATTCCAGGTCGAAGCCCGGAAGAGTCTGCCTTGGAGTCATCAGTAAAAGGGCCACGCGACGGATTTACAGAAGAACTATCCGTAAATATTGCCCTTATCCGTAAACGAATGAAAACCTCTTCGATGTGTTATGAAAAGTATGTAAAAGGCGGACGTACACAGACGGCTATTGGCCTATTGTATATTAAAGATGTTATTAATCCAGATATCCTGAAAGAAGCCCGGAGTAACCTTGATCAGATTGAGATCGATGGCATTATCGGCAGCTCCGTTATGGAACGGGCTGTTATGGGTGGTGTTCGCAGTATATTTCCACTTACCGATAACACCGAACGTCCAGATTTTGTGGTTGATTCCTTGCTAAATGGACGTTTTGCTGTTTTGATTGAAGGTTCGCCGGTAGCGATCATCGCCCCAACCACCCTGTTTAATCAGTTGAAATCCCCGGAGGATGAGAGCACACCATTCTTCATCGTTACCCTTGAGCGAATTTTGCGCATTTCCGGGCTATTGATCGCCTGTTTCTTTCCCGCTTTCTATATCGGCCTGACCAGCTTCAATGTGGAACAGATTCCTCTGCCTCTTCTCGCAACTATTACCGGAACACGTATGGGCTTACCCCTGCCGGTAACATTGGAGGCATTCCTGATGATCTTCATGTTCGAACTGTTTAATGAAGCCGGCCGTAGACTCCCACGCGCCTTGGGACAGACGGTCAGCGTAGTTGGTGGACTGATTATCGGTGATGCGGCCATCCGTGCAGGAATAACGTCTCCTACCATTATTGTAACGGTAGCGATCTCTGTTATTTCCAGCTATATACTGGTGAATAATGTTCTGAGTGGTGCGACAGCTCATATCCGCATCGCAATGCTTGCCATATCCTCCATACTTGGACTATTTGGTTTTATGATTGGATTATTTGCTCTACTGGTCCACATCGTATCACTGGAGTGTTATGGTGTATCCTATCTGGCCCCGGTGTCTCCCTACATTCCCGAAGACTTCACCCAAGCCGTATCCATGCATTCCTCGATGAAACGAACCAAGCGCCCAGCCGCACTTCATACCCAGGACTCCACCCGTCGGAGAAAACGTCCTTGACAAGATGGGCATCCTTGAGCGGTCTAATTGTATGTTGCTTGATCCTGTTAACGGGGTGCTGGGACTCCAAAGAGGTACAGAGCATTAACTTTATTACGGCGGTAGGGATAGACTATAAGGATGATCGATATATTACTTACGCTCAACTGATTGATTTCTCCAGTATTGCTAAACAGGAAGCACCAACTTCTCGGGAGGCAAAGGATATCTGGATTGGGCGGGGAGAAGGCACAACACTCAGTATGGCTATTAATGATCTATATGAGACTTCACAACAGCAAACACTGTGGACCCATGTCAAAGCCATTGTTTTATCCAAAAATGTGCTGAACGGACGACTCGAAGATACTTTTAATACACTGTTGCATTCCGGTCAGTTGAGATATACACCATGGATCTACGCTACAGAGCAGGACATTCCTGAAGTGCTCTCTCCTTCGGTCTTGCTGAATCAATCCGCCCAGACGATCGAGATATTTGAGCCCATGAGGTTATACAAACAGCATTCAAGTTACGAACCTATCCGGCTCCATCAGCTTCTCGATGGACTACGGGAACCGGCTTCCGTCGTTCTTTTACCTTCGGTTTCAACAAGGAATGAGACCTGGTTCAACGGCGATAAGACGCCACCCCTTGTTAAAATGGATGGATTTTATGTCATTTCCAAAAGCAAAAGTCAGGGTAGAGTTGGGGGAGCAGAAGCAGATGGTACACGATACGTAAATTATGAGCGAGTACATCAGTACCCACTATACGTATATGGGAATGGTGGAAAAACTCCTGATTTAACCTTGTTGCTTCATCATCCCAAGACAAAAATCAAGGCGAGGAAACAAGGAGATGGCGTCACATTTGATCTGGTTACCTCGGCCAAAGGTACCATCACTGAAGATCATGGGGCTCCTCGGTCTCCAGATGCCATGGAACAAGAAGCCGAGAAACAGATCGAATCCCAAATCCGAGATACGTTCGAAAAAAACAAGTCGCGCATGATTGATTCCTATGGTCTTGTGGAACACTTATATCGCCACAACCTTCCCTTATGGAAACAGGAAGTCGATAACCGGGCGGATCCACTCAAACGTTTTAAACTTGGTAAAGTGGAGGTCCACGTGGATATCCTGAATGCGAGCACGTACAAATACGGTAAATAAAATGAAGAAAAGAAGCCCCGTACCTGCATTGAATGCAAGGTTACGGGGCTTCTTGCCATCTCCAACTATGCTGTCGATTGGGGAAGTTATCCTAATGGATACGCCATGACACTCATCAAAGCCAATTCAGGCTGGGTCGTGTCCAAACGGCTGTACTGGACGATAACGGGGATGTTGCTCGAAACCGTAATCGCATAAGGCACGCCCGGCGGAATAGACTGCTCCCCGGATCGTAGCGATGCAGTCCGAATATGCTTCGTCCTTCTTGCTGGCACTTCAGCGACCATACCTTCGAGTGGTTCTCTGTCTTCAAAATAAATCGTGATGTGCAGCTCCGCATCCGCGGCACTGGTGTTCAGTACACAGATGCTCTCATGACTCTCCAATGTGCCCCGGCTCTCCGGGGGAATATAACCATCCGGAATAACCCAGTAGGCGTGGCCTGTAGCTGCTGAAACATTCTTCCTGGCAGATGTGCCTAATTCTGTCTGGTCAGGTGTCATTGAAATACATCCTCCTTTTTTTTCACGAGTGCAATATAGGTTAAAAATCAGTGGGCTCGCGGGGCAGTCGCTTCGGTGGGCGGATCGGGCTGTGGACCGCTGTTGGCTCGGAATTTCTTCTATTCCCCCTCAGCAGGGGAAATCCCGCTCCAAAGGCGGACGCTTCGCTCCCTTTACCCGATTCCGCCCTCCTCCGCTGCTACGCTCGCCTGTTTTTTAAAAGATTATTGCCTTCGCTATTCGTTAGGCAACTTTTGCTGGCTCGTTACTTCGTTTAACTCGCTACAGCTTTTAAACCCTGAATAGCTCGCTGGGCAGTCGCTTCGGTGGGCGGATCGGGCTGTGGAACGCTGTTGGCTCGGGATTTCTTCTATTTCCCCTCAGCAGGGGAAATCCCGCTCCAAAGGCGGACGCTTCGCTCCCTTTACCCGATTCCGCCCTCCTCCGCTGCTACGCTCGCCATTGGCTTTTAAAAGATTATTGCCTTCGCTCTTCGCTGGGCAACTTTTGTTGGCTCGTTACTTCGTTTAACTCGCTTCGCTTAAATACAGACACACAGGACTTAAAATCCTGCGGGAACTTATCCCCTAGAACAATAGAATTAGATCCTCTACTGATACTAATTACCGCAGATACATCTGCAACGGTTGCAATTGCAACTCGCGTATGGCTTCTGCCACCTGCTGGGCAAGGCGGCGGGCGCCGCGTTCCTGAAAATGTGTGTTATCCTCCACGCCTGAGGGGAAGTTCACATACTCGCCTGGAAGTACCCACATAAAGTCGTCCTTAGTGCCTTCTACGCCTGCCTGCTCGAACAGAAGACGGCTGCGCTCAGCCAGATCGATCAGCGGAACATCTTCCTCTTCGGCAAGCTCACGCATGGCGATGATATAATCGCCGTGGGTATCGGTCAATGTGCCATCATCCGCAAAATAGCGACGATGCACCGGGGTTATGAGCACTGGACGAGCCTCGGCTTCGCGTGCAGCGTCGATATACTTTTTCAAATATTCCTTATATGTTGTGAATGGGTCCGTCCCACGTTCAGGGTCCGGCTTCTCATCGTTATGTCCAAATTGAATAAATAAAAAATCCTCTGGCTTCATTCGCTCCATAATGGCGCTCAATCTGCCTTCATTGATGAAACTGCGGGAACTTCGGCCTGACTGGGCGTGATTATCCACTGCCACATCATGTTTGAACTGCGCTGGCAATAACTGGCCCCAACCGCAATACGGATATCCACTTTCCGGCTGATCTGTTACGGTTGAATCCCCAGCAAGAAATACGGTCATGGTCTGATTCGCAAGGGTAATCTCTAACGCATTGATTCTCGGTGCAGGACCGGAGAATGACAGACGAAGTCTGCCGCCGCGAACAACAACCGAGAATCTAACCTCTGCGTATTGTCCGGGAAGTGTGCGAATGGTTGGCAGTACAAGCCTGCCTTCACCAGCTTTCACGCGGGTCATTGTCTCAGCCAATTCATCCCCTGCAACAAGTAATACTTGGTAGGTTCCGTCGGGAACATCCACGATGAACGATGCTTTGAGCGGAATACAGAAGCCTGAACGCAATCGGGCAGACATGGTTGTCTGCCCCGGATTGTTATGATGTTGTTTCGTGGGATCCGACACATCGTCATCACCGCTCCGTTGTTTCTCATACACCAGAGATCCTGCCTCGAATCCGTATCCTCCGCGTTCTTCATATGCGGTTGTTGCAGTTACTTTCAGATAATCCCCTGTCTCATCTGCTCTTCCCGAGTCTGGTCCAAAGTTAAACTTCCAGCTGGTCACGGACACTGCCTGGCCCTCTGCCGCTGCCCCCATGGCAACGGCCTGACTACCTTGAGCTTTATTCAAAAGCGATAACCTCCTTGGTTAACTTTTGTAAACGTTCATTCGGGCGAAGATACGAAGATACAGTGAATCCGGCTTATCCTTTCAATCCGCTGGTGCTCATCCCTTGAACAATTTGTTTTTGGAAGATGAAGAACACAGCTACAACCGGAACCAGACTGACGATGGACATGGCGAACATTGCACCCCAGTTGGAAGCAGATTCGCTATCGAGGAACATTTTCAGCGCCATCGACACGGTGTATTTATCAGGCGAGTTCAGGTACAATACCGGACCGAGCAGATCCTCCCATCTCCAGTAGAAGGAGAAGATGGCTGCAGTCGCCAGAGAAGACTTGATCAGCGGCATAATAATCTGGATATACAGTCTGAATTTGTTACATCCATCGATGGTTGCTGCCTCATCCAGTTCCTTCGGAATCGTTCGAATGAACTGTACCATCAGGAAGATGAAAAACGGCATTCCGAAGAATGTAGGGACAACAATTGGCAAGATAGTGTTCAGCCAGCCGAGCTTCGTGAAAATGATGTACTGAGGAACCAATACCACGTCATGTGGCAACATCAGTGTTAACATCATCAAGGAGAACCAGAATGTACGTCCCTTGAAGTTAAGTCTGGCAAAACCGAAAGCGATCAGCGATGACGATATCACAGCACCGATGGTAGATATCACTACGATTACAAGTGAGTTGGTGATGTAATCCATAAACGGTCTTCCAGCTGTGCCTTTCCAGCCATCCACATAGTTGCTCCAGATCCACTCCGCAGGAAACAGGGTATCCGCTGTGACAAAGATCGTACGGCTTTCCTTGAATGAACTGAATAGCATCCATAGGACCGGATAGAGCATCAGGAGGGCAAGAGCTGCAACGAACAGGTGATAAACGGGCCACTTTACATTTCTCCAAACCATCGTTACTTCCCTCCTTCAGATTCGTAGAACACCCAGTACTTGGATGTCAGGAAGACAGCTACCGTGAGTATACCGATCATGATGAGCATGATCCAGGCCATTGCCGAAGCATAACCCATGTTGTTAAACATAAACGCCTGACGGAACAGATACAGGGAGTACAGCATCGTACCGTCCATTGGACCGCCTTCGCCTTTGGAGATAATATAGGCAGGTACAAACGTCATGAATGCTCCAATCGTCTGCATAATCATATTGAACAGGACGATCGGGCTAAGCAGTGGCAAGGTGATGCTGAAAAATTTCCGTATAGGATTCGCGCCATCCACACCTGCTGCCTCGTACATCTCAGTAGGGATATTTTTGAGACCAGCCAGGAAGATCAGCATGGACGAACCAAACTGCCATACAGACAGTGAGATGAGCATAACCAGGGACGCATTCGGGTCACCAAACCAGCTGATAGGCCCGATCCCGATTGCCGTTAGAGCACTGTTGATAACACCCTCATTACTGAAGAGGTTACGCCACATAATGGATACGGCCACACTACCACCGATAATGGATGGCAGGTAATACAGCGTCCGGTACGTTCCAATCATACGAGAGCCAGTGTTTAGGACCATCGCTACGAAGAGGGCAAAGATCAACCTTAACGGTACCCCAATGAATACATACAGAAACGTCACTTTGACCGAGTTCCAATATTTCGGGTCATCAAAAAACATTTTGGTGTAGTTATCAAGACCAATCCACCGCGGAGAAGTAAACAAGTTATAACTCGTGAACGACATATATAAGGACACAAACATGGGGATGAGTGTGAAGCCCAGGAATCCAATAATAAACGGGCTTATGAACGCATATCCAGTTAAGTTTCTACGTAACGACGAATACTGCCTCAATGGAACGAACCTCCTTCATGGATCAGCTTGCTCCCTCATCCTTGCTTCGGGTTATCTGGACGGGGAAAGGCCCTCGCATTCGCGAGTAGCCCCATTCCCGACCATCCCTGAAGTGGGACGAGCAAGCCATCATTCAACTGTTATTTATTGTTCGCAAGTACAGATTCGGCGTTCTTGCGGAATGTTTCTGCTGCCTGTTCAGGTGTAATTTTGCCAAAGTTCAACTCTTCAACCACATCTGCCAGAGCAGAGATTACTTCAGGTGAACCAACCGGTGGCGGAGAACTCATTGGTGAAGCCTTTGGCTCCATGGCTGCTACGAATTCAAAAACCTGTTTTGTTGCGTCACTCAGCTCAGGTGCGATAGCTTCTTTGATTGCTCCTGAAATTGGCACACCGCGCTCACCTTTGATCAGTTTGTTCGCTTCCACGTCATTCACCCAGAAATCAATGAATTTAGCCGCTTCTTCCTTCACTTTGGAGTTGGACGTTACACCCCAATACATACTTGGTTGCATATATAGTCCTTTTTCCATATCCGGTCCTGGCATTGGAGCGATTTCGAGTGGACGGTTCGCCACCTGTTGCAAGGCTACGAACTGGTTGGACCATTGCCATACGCCAATTCCTTTTTCCTTCACGAGATCTGATTCCTCAATAATGCCTTTGGTTTGGTTGGCTACATCCGGCGTAGGTGCTGCACCCTGCTCGATCATGCGGCGCATAAGTCCGAAGAACTCCACAAACAATTGGTCATCATCATAACCAAGGCCAGTTCCTTCTGCATTGTAAAGCGAATGTCCTTTGGTACGCAGGAAGTAATGGAAGAAGATATCAGGAGCTACCCCTCCATCCAAATACAGGCCTTTCTCTGCGGCTTGTTTGCCCAGTGCTTCGTATGATTCCCATGTCATATTTTCAGGCATAGCTTCTGCTCCCGCTTTTTGAAGCAAAGCAGGGTCATATTGGAAGCCCAGAACGTTAACACCGGCAGGTACGCCGTATTGTTTGCCGTTAATTACACCTGTGCTAATAACGTTCTCGGACACATCGTCCACTTTGATCTGATTGCCCAGATAAGGCGCTAGATCCTCAAGCTGACCATTCTGTGCATATTGGCTGATGTAGGAAATATCCATCTGAACGATGTCAGGCAACTGATTTGCAGCTGCTTGTGGTGCAAGCTTTTTCCAGTAATCATCAAATGAAGCATATTCCACGTCGATTTTGACATTCGGGTTTTTCGATTTGTACAGGTCAATGACCTTCTGTGTATATTCATGCCGTGCATCCGAGCCCCACCAAGCGATCCGCAGGGTAACTGAGTCATCTCCAGATGCTCCTTCAGTTCCTCCACCTGAGCTACATGCCGCTGTAAACACGAGCAAAGCAGCCATCATCAGGAATATTGCCTTTTTCACCATGCCAATCTCCCCTTTTATGTTGATATGGTTGTGTGAACGAGTTATCCTTTTGTTTCTGATAACGCTTTCACAAACTTGTTAATGTCATTTTCGCAAATGTACGACCAGAGTTGAATACACAAAACCGTCTTGTTGGTTCAAAAAACAGAGGAGGACAACAGCCTCCTCTCGGCGCTGTTCGTCCTCCCCAGACATGAATTACATGATTGGTAGTCCATTGTTATATGCCGATTCTGCGGAATTCCGTAGGTGTCATACCGGTCCACTTTTTGAACACCTGACTGAAATATTGTGAATTCCCACCGAATCCGAACAATTCAGCAAGCTCGAATACTTTCACATCCCCGCCTCTGCGAATATGGTCACATGCGCGTTCAATGCGCAGACGATTCACGTAATTGGAGAAATTCTCGCCTGTGACTTTTTTGAAAATCTTACCCAGATAATCTGGATTCATATACAACATCTGATGGGCGACTCCATTGAGCGAGAGATCTGCCTCTCCATAATGACGATCCACGATATCCATCATCTTCTCCACGGCAGAAGACTGGCGACTGATATGGTTTTTGTAATAACCGGAAGTTAATCGGGCTGCACTGCTTG
Organism: Paenibacillus sp. SRL342; assembly: GCF_984798905.1. Lineage (NCBI taxonomy): Bacteria > Bacillati > Bacillota > Bacilli > Caryophanales > Paenibacillaceae > Paenibacillus > Paenibacillus sp. SRL342. The sequence goes on along the minus strand of NZ_OZ481790.1, from coordinate 806,434 downwards.
CAACAAAAGACTTCAAACCAGATAACGTATCGATATGCGGCAGTTCTGCCATACGCTGGGTGAATTCCGTTGCCTCCTCAGGTGGACAGACATGAACCATCGCCGAGTACAGCTGCACTACGTAAGAGCGAGTCACTTCAATTTCCAGCTGCTGACGTGATAATAGATCAAACAGACGATCCACCTCTACCGCTGTTTCCTCGGTATTGCCCGATTTGATCAACTGACACAGTTGCTCCGCATCCTGCTCTACGTGCACGCCGTCGCATTCTCCCGCCAGTACCAGATCATTCTTCGTGATCAGCTTGCCTTCACCGATAAAAAAGCGATGGTTCAGATACTGCAATGCCTCACGAAACAACCGCCGGGACTGGATCATTCGATCTGCTTCACTCAGCGCAGCGGTCACTTCCAATTTATATAGTCTGGTGAATGCAGCCCGAACCTCTTCAATACTTTCTTTCAGTCCGGCCGGATCAGCTGAATCCGCAAGCAGGATGAGGAGTTTGCCTTCAATGGTCGTGCTTAAAAGGACATGTGGGAGCAGGTCACTGGCAATGTTTTTGATCGCAAATAAGTGACTGTAATCATGTTCATCTACAATTCGGAACAACAGTAACCGAACTGCGTTCTCTTCAAGCTCCAGATCAAACAGCTCCTGATAATACTCCAGATCAACCGGCCCATAGGTGCGGTTGGTCATGAACTCCAGCAGAAATTGCTCCTTCACATGTGGAAGAACACGCTGCAATCGCTGTTTCATCTCACCGGCAACATGCTCCTTGACCTGGGCATCCTGATGCTCCTGCAACAGTTCAATTAACGCTTCATGGATCTGATTCTCGTTGCAGGGTTTGAGCAAATAATGCTTCACACCATATTGCATCGCTCTGCGAGCATATTCGAACTCCTTGTAGCCGGATAACATTATGAAACGTACTCCCGGGTATGCTTCGGATGCCTTCTCTATGAGACCGAGACCATCCAGACCTGGCATGGAAATATCCGTAATAATAATATCGGGTCGCGACTGCCCGATTTTGTCCAATGCTTCAATCCCGTTCCTCGCCGTATCCACCAATTCCGTTCCTGCCGCAGCCCAATCGACCACTTGGGAAATCCCCTCCAGAATGACACGTTCATCATCTACGAGCATCACTTTGTACATCGTCATCGTCCTCTCTGATCCAAGGTATGCTGATCGATACTACAGTTCCTGATCCGGGCTTGCTGCTCATCACCATTCCACCTTCATCACCGAAGGTCAGTCTGATTCGTTCCTGGATGTTAGATAACCCAATGCCCTGTCCTCTTGTCTGAATACGTCCTTCGTGTAGTTGTTCCAGGAATTCCGGTGTCATCCCCGGACCGTCGTCCTCGACTTCAATAATCACCTTATCTCCCTCTGCTCTCGCCCGGATCCGAATCCGGCAAGGGTCAATGCTTGGTTCGAGTGCATAATGTATGGCGTTCTCCACCAAAGGCTGTAATGTTAACTTCGGTATCCGTGCCGTTCCTACCTCCGGGGCAATTTCCATGTCGAAATCCAGTCTTTCCTCAAAACGCGTGCGCTGAATCGTCACGTAACTGCGGACAATGTCCAGCTCTCTTTCCAGCGTAATCCACTTCTCGGACATGTTCACAGAGCTACGCAGCAGAAATCCGAGGGCCTCAACCATTTCCGAGATCTGTCGTTGCTTCTGTACTTTAGCCAGCCAGTTAATCGATTCCAGCGTGTTGTATAGAAAATGTGGATTAATCTGCGCCTGAAGCGCTTTCAACTCAGTCTCACGAATCACCAATTGCTTGGCATAATTCTCATCAATCAATTCACGTATTCGTTGAAGCATCATCTTGAATGTGCGATGCAGCAGCCCAACCTCATTCTGTGGAGATATCGGAACATTGCCAAGGGCTGCCTCCTCCAGCTTATCCAGATCACCTTTTTCGATATTACGCATCTTTTTGATCAACTGCGCAATCGGGTGTGTAATACTGCGAGAGAATCTCGCTCCAATGATAAGCGCCGCCAGAAAGATCATGATGAAGATCACCGTGACCAACTGTTTGACAAACTGGATCTGTTTAAACATCTGGTCAAACGGGGTTGTGTACAAATAGGTCCAATCCGTATAGGAAGAATGCGCACGAGCTACAAAGTGTCTCCCATGCTCAAACATGGCAATTCCGTAGGGCTGGGTGCGCTTCAGTTCAGACTCAATCTCGGCTTCACTGACGCCTGATTCTGTTGGATAGATCACTTCTCTTCCATCGGTAATCAGTAGTTGGGAGTCCTCAGCCGGTTCTTGCATCTGATCCTGTACAATTCGGTCCAGCCGGACGCGGATGATCAGTGTACCGAGGTCCTCCAATGTAAATGCTCCGCCAATAAAGGATTTTACCTGTCGGACCGACAAAAGCCTGGACTGTTTATCCCCACTGGTATGCCAGGCATTGGAGCCCGAGTATTGCTGTCCCAGTGCAACCAGTTCCTTTTGCTTCGACTCCGAAATCCCCTCCCGATTGCCTGCGGCCATAACGTTATTATCATTATCGATAAATAGCATGGAATAGACGTATTTTTCGGAACCGGCATAAGCGACTAACCTGTTGGTAATTTTTTTACGTAATCCATTTTTCTCGTAACCCGTTTCGGCCTTTTTCAGTTGGAGCAGATATTGCTGAAGCGGCTCGTCCGACATTACCTTGAAGGAAAGATTAGAAATTTCACGAAGTTGATTCTCAATACCTACCGAAGACATATTGAGGACCTGCGAGGATTTCTCATAGATCTGACGGTCATAGATACTGAACACATATCGCAGTACGGACGCATAAAACGTAAAGCTGATTAACATCAAAAGTCCGATGAGAAGAATCGTTTTGTGATGAATCGGCAGTGTTGTGAAAGCGTTCTTAATTTTGTTCATCCTAAGCGCTCCTTTGGCTTTCGAGGGGTGCCTGTCATGCTATAGGTTAGTGGTTTTATTGTAAGTTATTTTCATATTTACACATCCATTGGTCATCTGACAAGATATATTTATGCAACATTTCAGGTCATTAGAGAAGGTATACATCTGTGTCAGCAACTCAAAATGAACACAAAACAGCCAGAATACCTTGAACAGATCAAGGTATTCTGGCCGTTGAATAACATCATGTTAAAGTATGAAATACAATTTACGGGTTAACAAACACAGTTTTCAGCTTCGCTACATATTGCACATCAAAGCCAAGACCTTCAGCCACCATGGCAAGTGGTACATATGTTTTGGACTCTTTGCCTACCTTGTTCAAGAATGCAGGTGTATCCACAGTAACCGATGCTCCATTTACCTTCACAGCATTGGCACCAATCTTCACAGCAACTTTCCGGTCTCCATATGTAATGGTTGCGGTTGAAGTTTTGTTATCCCACACCGTAGTAGCACCAACAGCGTTCACGATATCTTGGATCGCCACAAAGTTTTTGCCGTTACGGATAATCGGCTTGTACGGAGTATCTAATGTTTTGCCACTCACAATAATGTTCATCGGCTCACCTGTCGCAGGTGCAGTCAGCTTGGTGTAATCTCCCCAGATCGTTTTGGCAAATACTTCGGCAATGGCCGCATATCCAAATTGATTCGGGTGGAAATCACGATCTTTAATCATATGTGTCATCGTGCCTTCACCACCCACAAACTCCTTGGCGACGTGTGCGACTTTGACATCGGTACCTTGAGCAGTGAATTGTGCTGCAATGCCATCAATGGTCTGTGTGAAACCTTGGGATGCCTCCATCAGTTTGGCATAGAGTGCTTTGCCTGCTACTTCTGGCATCGGTTGATACTGGTCGGCGATGACAATTGTAGCTGTTGGATTAATTTCATGGATATCGTTAATCGTTGCACTAACATTGGCTGTATAGGTTGCGAGTAATTCTTTTACCTTGGCTTGCAGTTCCTGATCACTCAGTTTGTCTGCTGTACCGAGAAGCTCCGATACGTCATTTCCCCCAATGGTAATTGCAACCAGATTGGCCTGTGCTACACTCTCACGGATTGCAGCAGTATTGGCTCCGATCTGTCCCGCTCTTGGATCAGGAAGACTTGGTTGAATGGCTTCAGAAGTCAGCGTTTTGCCATCCTTAATTGCAGTAGTGAAGTTTTTCAGGCCACTGGTTTTCAATCCGGCAATCCCGTAGTTGTCCACCTGTGTACGTCCATGCAGCAAACCCTGCTCATGCAGACGTTCTACATAACCATAAGGCAATTCTTTTGTGTTGGGCTCATAACCTACCGTTATGGAATCTCCCAATGTGACGATGCGGAACTCCTTAGTTACGGCTACTGCATCCTTCTTCGCTGTCAGCGAAGTCTCGTTTGTACCCGCTGGCAATACACCGGTTTTGTTGTCAGCCGCGTGTGCAGGCAATGCAGATGATGTAAAGAGCAGCATTCCTGCCAACATGCTTACCGTTAAACCGGCAGCTGTATTTTCCCATATACGTTTACGCTTCATTCAGGTAACACTCCTTCTCGTGAATCTATAATTACACTAAATGTACGTGTTCAAAAAGGTCGGTTTTCAGTACCGAGAAGATGGGATGAAGCTAGAAATGGAGTAGCGGAGCGTAGGAAAACTACGTGAGCAACGGACATTTCGGCTGAATTCCATATTCGATGCTGATGATGCCGTTAGGCATCCTTCGTAATCAAAAGCGGACTTTTTGAACAACCTCACTAATATATAGTACATTGGTCATTCCAATGACATTGGTTGGTGTTACTCTATTCTATCATTTTAAAGTAGGTGTTGTCCTCTCTACTGAGAGCACACATGAAATAACAGACTCCCTGGAGGGGAGCCTGTTACTGGTTAAGCTCAGCTATGACGTTCAGTGATTCGTTAAGATTGCGGCTTATTCGAATCTTCAGCAATCGAATGACCCTTGTCGCTCTCCGGTTTGTTCCCGGTAGCTCGCTCCAGATACCGATCATAACGATCATCCACTTCGCGTGCCAACTTCCGGTACTTTAACGTTTCCTCGACGATTGGATCACGTTCCGTCTGGATTCGCACTTCATATTTGGGAGGAATCAACTGGCGTTTACGCTGATCGGTGTCGCCGGACTCTTCCATGTCCCCTTCCGTCAGCATATCACTGAGCCGTCGTTCCAGTTCTTTGGATTCATCCATTGTTCTCGCTCCTTTAATTAAAGTCATACCTGTGTTAACCATACTATTGGACGTCCACTTCGCTTCTTCAGATGCTTTCTGTCCCCACCGTTAATGTACAATTAAAAGTAATTAAAGCATGGATGAGTTGAATAAACTCACTCCAGACCGGTAGCCTTCGCTTCCTTCAACACATCCGTCAGTGCATCATGGATGTTGCCATTGCTGGCAACGACATGATTTACAGACAGTTGATAAGGTGTTCCAATGGTATCGGTCACCTTGCCGCCTGATTCTTCAACCAGCAGCGCACCTGCTGCAATATCCCACGGTTTTAATCCAACTTCGGTGTAGGCGCTGAGACGTCCTGCTGCAACATACGCCAGATGAAGGGCGGCTGATCCACCAGCACGCAAGTTACGAACTTGCGGAGCAAGCGCCTGCACAGCGGCCATATTCAGTGGCAACGCAAAGGTTGTGTCTGCCGGGAATCCAACCGCAATCAGGCTCTGAGCCAGTTCCTGTTCACCAGATACAAGCATCCGGTTTCCGTGAACATATGCTCCTTTCCCTTTTTCCGCAACAAACATCTCATCACGGGAAGGATCGTAGATCACGCCAACAATGACTTCACCATTGTGAGCCAATGCGATGGACACCGAATAAAACGGGAATCCGTGTACAAAGTTCGTCGTTCCATCCACAGGATCAACAATCCACAGAAATTCTTCTTCCTCAGCCTCTTTCAGTGCTTTTGCCGAAGCTTCCGGTCCCGGTTCGACGCCTTCTTCACCCAGAATGGCATGGTGGGGAAAATGCGTAAGAATCAGGCGGCGGATCATCTGCTCCGCTCCTTTATCCACTTCGGTCACCAGATCTTGGGGTGAATATTTGGTGCCAAGTTCAGCTACCGTCCCAAGACGGCTTTTGATCCATTCGCCAGCTTTGGAAGCTGCATTAATGGCAACGGCAGTATAGCTTTTGCTTGTCACGACATAAGGTGTCTTTTCCTTCTCATTCAAAGCGTTCACTCTACTTTCTATATCAATCTACGAAAAGTTGAAATACTTGTTAAAAGTATACGCCCCACAGGTCGTAAAGTTTCTCGTTGCCCAGGCCCCTTTTGGCACTACGGATGAATGATGACGGTAGACTCGTCCACCCACTCCACACCCTCTTCGTGATAGAATGCCAGCTTCTGCATCAGTTGTACAAGTGCCTCATCTTTGCGTTTAGCCTCGATCATCACGTCAAGCCTCGGGGTATCTGCTGCGATATGACGCAAGAAATCGAGCACAGGCTCTACCTCCACACCATCAGCATGACCTCGCAGATCCTTCTCGCTCTTCGGACTGGAGACATGGATTTTGGGTGGCAATGGCTGATCAGCCGGTGAATCTGCCTGGGCAAGCGGTGACTGCCAGGTCTTTAGAATATCAGGCCACAGATCCCATGCCTGTTCTCCTTCGTTGTTCACCCAATGGTGATGGATATCAAGTACCATGGGCAATCCCAAGCGCTGGCACACGGCAAGTGTCTCAGGCGCATTGAACGTTTTGTCATCATTTTCGAGTGTCAGCCGCTCCTGGATGTCCCGATCCAGCTTCAAAAAGTTTTCTTCAAAACGAAGCGCCGCCGAAGGCTTGTCCCCGTATGCACCACCAATATGTATATTGTTCTTGGCAGTGGCATTCAGCCCCATGGCATCCAGCATCCGAACATGATGACGAAGGTCGCGAATCGAGTTGTGCAGAACTTGCTCGCGGGGGGTACTAAGTACGGTAAAATGATCCGGATGAAAGGACACACGCATATGATTTTCCTTCACAAAATCACCAATGGCCGCAAAGTCCTGCTTCAGTGCCGGGAACGGGTCCCAGTCATTCAGGTCTTCATGTGTTGCCAGTGGAATCAATTTGGAAGAGAAGCGATATACATGAATATGGCTACCCTTGTTATGCCTGAGCAAACGTAATGTATTGTGCAGGTTCTCGGCTGCAATCCGTTCGAGCTTGCGGATCGCTGCTTCCCTGTCATCGATTTTGTTAAAACTCGACATGGTCATGGTCCGGGAAGGCGAGGCGTTCTCTATAAGCACGGACATTGCCACGTAACCAAAGCGTACGAGCATGAATCTCTTCCTCTCTATTAGGGCGGAGAACCCGCGTGGTATATTCAGCCGTCAGGATGTACCGTCACTGTATATAACCAAGTTTTACCCTAAAAGAGTGACCATAATCGTATTCTGGCAAATCCGTCCTTCCGACCCGCACTTACAGTCAACAACTACTCCTGTGCTTGCTCTCCAAAGAACATTTCATCCGCAAGGGCAGTCTGAATGCGTGATTCTTCCTCAGTCAATTTGCGGATGAGTTGCATCTCCACCTCGGTTACCTCTTGCCCCTGGAAGTTGATCTCCGCAATGGAAACCACGATCTTGACGATGGCTACAGCCACGTTATCCGGTGTGTATGCAATCACTTTCTGGCCGGTAGGAAATACCCGGAAGCCCTGTTTGACCATTTTGCCGCGTCCGTATTCAAGCAGTTCGAACAGCTCCTGCTCATTCTTGAACTTGCATACGGAATTGAATTCAGTCTGAAATCCCATGCATATCCCTCCTGATCTTGTGGTCGCAGGCTACGCCTGTACGCCGTTCTCGTAATTCAGTGCCTGCTTGCGGTTGTAACGCTCCAGTGCCAGTTCAATCATGCGATCCAGCAGTTCGGCATACGATACACCTGTCTCACGCCAAAGAAGTGGATACATGCTGTATGGTGTGAAACCAGGCATGGTGTTGACTTCATTAATAAGCAAGGCGCCGTCATTTTTCCGAATGAAGAAGTCGGCACGTGAAATACCGTTACCTTCAATCGCACGGAACGCCTGCAAAGCTGCCTCGCGAATGCGGTCTGCGGCCTCTGGGTCCAGTGGAGCTGGAATCAGCATCTGTGATTGACCATCAATATACTTGGCCGCATAGTCATAATACTCACCGGAGGATACAATCTCGCCTGGAACGGAAGCCATTGGCTCGTCATTGCCGAGGACGCTGACCTCAACTTCGCGGGCTTCAACGAACTCCTCAATGACAACCTTCGTATCATACCGAAGTGCGAACTCGACAGCTGTCTTCAGCTCATCGCGGTTACGTGCTTTGGAGATGCCTACACTGGAGCCCAGATTCGCCGGTTTGATAAAACATGGATACCCCAGCTGATCTTCGACTTGTACGATCATTTCGTGCTCTGTCTGCTTCCATTGTGTCGCGTTAAAATACGTAAAGGCACATTGGTCAATGCCAGCCTGTGCAAACAGCTTTTTCATGACCACTTTGTCCATGCCGCCAGCCGAAGCCAGTACACCTGCACCTACATATGGCATATCCGCCATCTCGAACATGCCCTGAATGGTGCCATCCTCTCCAAACGTACCATGCAGCAGTGGGAACATCACGTCCAGTGCTTCTGCTCCGCCATACAAACGGCCAAACAGGGCGTTCAGCGCATCCTGCGTTCCACCCGCCGATTGCTCCAGCTTCAAGTCTTCAATCTGCGCGAACGGCGCATGCATGACAGGTCCTTTTTTCCACGTCCCCTGCTTGGAGATATAAAAAGGAACCAGTTCATACTTTTCATAATCAAATGCGTTTGTTACAGCAAACGCCGTTTGCAGCGACACCTCATGCTCGCCCGATTTTCCGCCGTACACGACGCCTACTTTTAATTTATCCATACTCATGTGTACCCTCCGATTATCTGTGCCTGATGCTGTCATGTTTGCATGCTCAGCACCCTTGTTATTCTGCTTGCGTTATCTGGTCTTATTTTACACGGAACTGGATGTCTGCGTCACCGCATCCCGAAAATCTTTCGTCATCAAAACTCATCTGCAATATGAAAAAGCCGGTATACCGTCCGCTCCGTCCAAGCGTAAGAATCCCGGTAATCCCAAAATCGGTGACGGCTGCTAACCGTATGTGCGTTAACAAGCGGCATGCCGCCCGCATCAAACGCGGTCACAACGGTGCTGTGCTGAAATCGTCCATCTCCATCCCAATCGTAGAGAATAACATCACCGAGCATCAGCTGCTCAGGACGCTCCACTTCTGTCGCGGTCAGACCCCAGCTGCTGCCTGACAAATAACGCTCCAGACTGTTGGAAACTGCCCAACTGTAACTCCACATTTCGGAGCCGTTCACATACCCTTTATACCACCAGCCGGCTTCTCTTCTACCAGTATAGTGGATGGGTGCGCCCCCTGCAAAGAGACATTGGGACACGTAATTGGTACAATCCACATCAAATTCCTCAAATGCCGGATTTCCCGCATTCCACCACCGATCTGCATAGGCAACTGTCAGATCTCTGCGATATGACTGTTGCCGTGAGCTTCTTCCTTGACCCAACACTTCCCGATTCAGCAGCGGCCGATTCATCGCCTGTACAAAATCAGCTTGTTGAAACGGACGTCCTTCCCCAGCAGGGCGACGCTCCGGCACTTCCCGTTCGACCCGCCCAATGATCCATCCACCACTCTGCCGCAGAAAGGTTAACCGCTCCCGCTCAATCCGGTCCTCCCGGTGGGTGATCCCGCTCTTCTCGTAGAACAGTCTGCTGTACAACTGTACATCCACCACCGCTTCTTCCTGGCCATCCATAAGCGTGCGAACAAGCTTGGCGCTGGTCTCGCTGCGAAGAGGCACGGCGCGCCGCTTACGATACCATTCGTCCAGCCTTGCCATACGCTCTCCCCGTTCCACCACGAAGTCAGGATCGGTAACGATCCGTTCGCTGGTCTGTGGACGGTAGTCGATCTCACAGCGATTGTACTGGTTCACGTAAGTATATAAGGCACTCTTCCATTCCCGTTCCAAGCCTGTGTCCCCCTTTGGCATGAGTTCTGTCTGGAATATTTCATTGCGTATATAAACTCCTACTATTCATATGAAAGGGTCTTCGGTTGTATGTACACGGCTCAGGAGGGAGATCCGAAATTCGGCAAATACAGGTACACGAGATATCTTATTCCTGCTCACTTCACGAAAACGCCTTCATCGGTCCAAAAGCTTGCTTGATCAGGCAAAAAGACCTTTACGTACGGAGGTGAAAACGGTATACTTAAAACTAAAGTTATGATTATGAAATTACGTTTCATCTGATGAAACTAACACACAAGAACACGGAACGATGAAGGCCTGTTCTTCACCTAAATGAACGTTTTCTTCATCTCACCGACACATCCCAAGGAGGTACATGTATGTCAGCAAAGAATCATTTCTCCGCCGCTCGCAGTCTTGAGGTTGGAGGCAAGTCTTACCGCTACTACAGTCTCGATGCTCTTCAGGAAAACGGCCACGGCGATCTTTCCAGGCTTCCTTTCTCCATTAAAGTGTTGCTTGAAGCAGCAATTCGTCAATTCGACGGACGTGCCATCACCGAAGAACACGTAAAACAACTGACCGGCTGGGCAGATGGCCGTGACAATAACAAGGAAATTCCATTCATCCCTGCACGTATTGTTCTGCAGGATTTCACCGGTGTACCGGTTGTCGTTGACCTCGCTGCAATGCGTGATACTGTAAAAAAAGCAGGCGGCGATCCAAAACAGATCAACCCGCTCGTACCGGTCGATCTCGTTATCGACCACTCTGTTATGGTTGATGCTTTTGGTACCAACGATGCACTTGATTACAATATCAAAGTTGAGTTTGAGCGTAATGAAGAGCGTTACCGCTTCTTGCGTTGGGCACAAACGGCGTTCAACAACTTCCGTGCAGTTCCACCATCCACAGGGATCGTTCACCAGGTTAACCTGGAGTATCTGGCTTCCGTGGCAGCAACAAAAACCGTTGACGGCGAAACAGTTGTATTCCCGGATTCCCTCGTAGGTACAGACTCCCACACCACCATGATTAACGGACTTGGCGTTGTTGGTTGGGGTGTTGGTGGAATCGAGGCCGAAGCAGGTATGCTGGGCCAACCGCTATACTTTGTAACACCGGACGTTATCGGTTTCAAACTGACAGGCAGCCTGAGTGAAGGGGCAACAGCAACGGATCTGGCACTGACCGTTACCCAATTGCTTCGTAAAAAAGGCGTTGTTGGTAAATTCGTAGAGTTCTACGGACCAGGTCTTGCCAACATCGGTCTGGCTGACCGTGCAACAGTAGCCAACATGGCACCAGAGTATGGCGCTACCATCGGTTTCTTCCCTGTTGATAGTGAAACGTTGAACTATCTGCGTAACACTGGCCGTCCTGACGAGCAGGTTGAATTGGTTGAAGCTTATTACAAAGCTCAAGGCATGTTCCGTACTTCCAGCACCGTTGATCCTGAATTCACAGATGTGATTGAACTGGATCTCGGCTCTGTTGTACCAAGTCTTGCCGGACCAAAACGTCCACAGGATCGCATCGAGCTGACACAAATGAAAGAAAGCTTCAACAGCATCATCCGCACACCTGTAGATAAAGGCGGCTACGGTCTGAGCGATGAGAAAATCGAACAATCCGTACCTGTGAAGCATCCGGACGGTTCTAACAGTGAACTGAAGGCAGGCGCTGTTGTGATCGCGGCGATCACAAGTTGTACGAACACTTCGAATCCAAGTGTTATGGTTGGAGCGGGACTACTGGCGAAAAAAGCAGTTGAACGCGGCCTGACCAAACCAGGATATGTGAAAAGCAGTCTGACACCAGGTTCCCTTGTGGTTACCGAGTATCTGGAAAAAGCAGGTCTGATCACGTATCTCGACAAACTCGGATTCAACGTTGCCGGCTACGGTTGTGCAACATGTATCGGTAACTCCGGCCCACTGCCGGACGAAGTGAGCGAAGCTATTGCTGAGAACGATATGACCGTAGCGGCTGTATTGTCCGGTAACCGTAACTTCGAAGGCCGTGTGCATGCACAGGTTAAAGCCAACTACCTGGCATCACCACCACTCGTTGTGGCATATGCACTTGCGGGTACAGTGAATATTGACTTTGAAACCGATCCAATCGGTTATGATACGAACAATGAGCCTGTATTCCTGAAAGACCTCTGGCCTACATCCGAGGAAATCAAGGATACCATCGCAAGTTCCCTGAACGCTCAGATGTTCCGCAACAAGTACGAGAATGTATTTACAGCCAATGAGCGTTGGAATTCAATTTCTGTACCGGAAGGCGAATTGTACGAGTGGGACCCGAACTCCACGTACATTCAGAATCCTCCATTCTTCCAAGAGCTTGGCGACAAGTTGAACGATATCGCAGATATCCGTTCTGCACGTGTTATGGCATTGCTTGCAGATTCCGTAACAACGGATCACATCTCGCCAGCAGGTAATATTGCACCATCCAGCCCGGCTGGATTATACCTGAAAGAACATGGCGTAGAGCGCAAAGACTTCAACTCCTACGGTTCACGCCGTGGTAACCATGAAGTAATGATGCGTGGTACATTCGCCAACATTCGTATTCGTAACCAGGTGGCTCCGGGCACCGAGGGCGGCATCACGAAGTACCTGCCAACGGACGAAGAAATGTCCATCTACGATGCTTCCATGAAGTATCAGGATGAAGGACAGAACCTGATCGTTATCGCTGGTAAAGAGTATGGTACAGGAAGCTCCCGTGACTGGGCGGCAAAAGGAACATTCCTGCTCGGCGTCAAAGCCGTTATCGCAGAAAGCTTCGAGCGGATTCACCGTAGTAACCTGGTCGGCATGGGCGTAATGCCATTGCAATTCCAGGAAGGTCACGGCTGGTCCAGCCTTGGTCTAAACGGACGTGAAACGTATGACATTACTGGCCTCAGCAATGATGTGAAGCCAGGACAAGAGTTGAAAGTTACCGTAACTCGTGAAGACGGTACACAGTTCGAATTCCCTGTCATCGCTCGTCTGGACAGCATGGTTGACGTGGATTACTACCATAACGGCGGTATCCTGCAAACCGTATTGCGTCAAATGATGAAAAAAGCTTAATGATATAAATCATTAATGTGATGAAGTTATACAAAAAAGCTCCCCACCACGTGCTAGTGCACGTGGTGGGGAGCTTTTTTGGCTTTGCTTTTTATAATCGGGATACGTTTAAAAATCAATTTTCAAGCCAACTTCCGAATCATCAGGTGGCTCAGCTATACGATATATACCTCTGCAGTTTAGTTTCTCTACGTTAATCCAGTCTACAAACTCATCTCCTCCGTAGCATCTTACAAAAACGGCATATTCCAGCTCACCCTCATAATTAATGGACTCTATGTATTCTGTGAATGGATGTTTCCCCTCTATACTCTGCAAAAAATCTGAAAATTCAATTCTCCACTCTTCCATCTTCTCTGCATATTGATCGGGGACATAATAGTAGAATCCATCTGGTGTATAATACGAAATTTTCATTATCATCTTGCAGACCTCCTATCAGTATGTCGGGTAACGGTCTAGAGTTTCAAAATTTCTATACCTTCTTTTAGAAATGATGAGACAAGCGTATGATATTCAATTCCATATGCTAATTCCTCTTTGGTTTTATGTATCAGATAGTAGGAATATTTCTGCATCAACTCATGCTCGTCTAACTCAATGGGAAGGTTAATAATCTCAACGTCTTCCGAATTAAAATGATAACGATACCCTCTTTCTGACCTTCCTACGTTCATCACTGTTTGGATGACCATTAATTCATCACGTGTGACACTATTTATTAAAGCTGATCTTCTCTTTTCCATACCAAGTATGATCTCTTCAGCCTGTTGATCAATCTTAGCTTCAGCAATTTCAGTTTCAATTTGCATAATGGCTTTCATTGTTCCTGCTAGTTGTATAGCTAATGAATACAATGTATGTCCTCCTTTTTTATAAGGGATAGGTACTAACGCATCATCTCTACTTTACCTCATTTGCGATGTTACTCGCAAAGTTCACTGGTCCTATGCTAAATTCGATACCTTATGAAACAATAAAAAAAGCTCCCCGTAACGTGCAATCTGCACGTTACGAGGAGCTATGGTTTCAGTATGTGTGTATTCTCCGTTGCTTCGAGGCCAAACTGCCTTTTAATGCCCAATGTGATGTGAGGCTTGATCTAACAGTTGAATCGTACCCATGATCAGAAACAGACACGACAGAGCAATTAACGAGCCTCCAACCCATCTAGACATGATCACTCGCTCCGTAATCTGTTTTTCCGAAGCATCCGTTACCTTGTGTGGATACACGAGAAACATTAGCCCTGCGCTAATGAACAGTACAGCCATTATAATCAAGTTGTTCCCCTCCTTACACGTGACTTTCCTTAGAATTTAACTTTTTCGTCGTCATGCGGGATTCTCCTCCCACCAACACCTTTTTCAGACCCAGAGCCATAGTGAAAACAATATATCCAATGAAGCCGCCGAGTGTATTAAGCATCAGATCATCCACATCGAATATCCCCATGCCAGTCAATAATTGTGTCACTTCATAACCCAGACTGAGCAGCAGAGACAGCAAGAGTACCTTTACTCCAGAGAATAACTTGTTGCCCGTCAACACAGGGATGAAGATGCCCAGAGGGATAAAGGCCAGTATATTGCCTACCAGATGGATTGCGGTGCCAGGACGATGTAACGACAGGCTGTTCCAGTCTCGTGAGATTTCCTGAAATGGTGTCAGGTTGACGGTTCGGTTATGGACCAGATCCGGTTGTTGCAAGAACGCCATCAGTCGATCCTTCACGATGCCAAAATCGACTGGGTTTCCTTTGAACAGGATCAGCTTAGTCAGCAGATATAAATAGATAATGAAAACGGCAATCCAAAGGATGTAATGTTTGCTTCTATTCTGGTTGTTGTGCTTCATGTTGTTTCGCCTCCCTTGTGTTGCCCTGTTATTTCTTTACGGTGACGATGACGCCACCCATGTTATCACCCGATATTTCAGTTTGGCCTTGCTCAGGTATGTAAACGGTTGTGTCTCTGGTGGCCCGATAATAGCGGATGTGATACTGCTCTTCCTCTACTTCCACAGTAATGTTCTCTTTCTCTTTAAGCATATCGAGATACTCTTCCAGCACCAGATTATTCTTATACATGACAGCACTGTGCGGCAGCCCTACATATCGAAAGTGCCATGGTTCATACTGAATACCCGTGATGCGCACTTTATCCTTTGGGTAACGTAAAATAAATCCGTATTTCCATGCATTCTTCTCCAGCCATGCACCCTCTGGTGCTTCATTCATCGCAGCCAGACTGGAGCCAATATCCAGGGATAACCCAAGATTGTGCTCACTGTGACCCGCAGGAAGTGCATAGTCTGAACCCTTTTCCCGATATAACTCGTCCTGCTTCGTAAAATCCCGGTATCCGCTGCTGACGAGAAAATATCTGACTCCCTCTTCGCCTGCTGCTTCAACCATCCTCTGAAATTCCTGCGCCACCTGCCGTGATAACATGATTTTCTGATCCAGTATTCCATATCCACGAAGCAGATCATCCTCATGTGCCACATATACAATATCGGATTTAACCCCTTCCGGGTGAACGGGGTATTGCTTATCCACCAGTAACAAGTTGCCCTTATGTACCTGATCCTGAATGTTTCCGGTGACGGATACGGTGTAACCTGCGGGATTCTCACGCGTATTCTGAATCTCGATGGGCAACTCATCCTTCTGCTGAATCCATCCCGGTGATTGCGTAACGATATATCCGATCAAAATGATACATATCAAAAAGCCCCACTTTTTCATGCTTGCTCCTCCTTTTACCTCATGCATCAAGGATAGACAACACAAGTTAAAGAAAAAGCAGGGCAATTTTAAAGTTTTTCTTAAATTTGATATCAGACCTCATTGAAATACGGGCAAACGAACTTCGAACTGCGTCCGTACCACGTCGCTCTGGGCCGAAATTGTACCGTCATGTTGCTCCACAATATTGCGAGCGATAAATAGGCCGAGGCCTGTCCCACCCTCCTGAGGAGTCCGAGCACGATCTCCGGTGTAATACATATCGAAGATATGTGGCAATTCCTCCGGACGAATATGTCCACCATAGTTAATTACCTGAATGATGACCTGTTCTGCATCCCGATATCCATTAATATCTACGTACATACCATCCTTGCCATGCCGTGCAGCGTTAATTAGCAGATTCTCGAACACACGAGCCAGCAGCTCGCCATCACCGGAGACCGTAAGGTCAGTGTCTATTTTTAGTCGGGCGACTAGTTGGTTCTTTTCAAATACAGGATAGAGCTCTTCGTTCATCTGCTTCAGCAGTTCGCTAAGATCCAGCCGTGTCTTGTTTATAGGCAGCATGCCATAATTCATGCGGGTTATTTCGAACAAATCATCAATCAGCTTCTCCAGACGCTGTGATTTGGTGAATGCAATCGACGTAAAGTGCCGTACCTGCTCCTCCGTTAGCTGATCATCCTTCATGAGCAGATCCAGATATCCAAGCACAGACGTCAGCGGTGTTCGCAGGTCATGTGCCAGATTGACAACAAGCTGGTCCTTACTATTTTCAGCAAAATCCCCTCGTTCCACCGCTTCCCTTAACTTCTCACTTGCCAGGTTCACATCCTCCGCAATCGTACCTAACTCGTCCTTCGAGGAGATCTGCACACGATGCTGAAAGTCGCCATTGGCCAAATGTCTGATCCCTGTAGAAATGTCCTTGAAATACGTCGCGTAAGGCTTGGTAAACCAGAAGAAAAACAGAATGGCCAGTGGGATAAATAAAATCAGGAAGAAATAAATATCTCCGATACTTTTCATAAAATGACGATATTCAGCAAGCTGATCTTCTGCACGGACACCCGAATAATAGGCTTGTAAAAGCTTGTAAATCCCATAAGTGATTGCGCCAGAGGCAAGCATGCTTAACCCTAACAACATAATCATGGTTGTGCGAAAACTTCTTCTTTTAGTCATTAAACGTGTACCCCACGCCCCAGATGGTTTTGATAAACTTGTTCTTGTTCACATCTTCCCCCAGCTTTTTGCGCAGGGTTCGAATGTGGACCATCACGGTATTCCCACTCTCGTAATAGGCTTCTCCCCATACCTGTTCAAAAATATTTTCTGCACTGAACACCTGCTTGGGGTGGCTCGCGAGCAGATACAAAATGTCGAACTCCTTCGGTGTTAGTTCCACTGGTTTGCCGTAGAGTGTAACGCGATGTTGATCTGGCGTGATGATGAGCCCGCCCTTCTCCAGAATGGACCTCTGAACAGGCGCAGACTGGCTGAATTGCAGAGAACGACGCAACTGGGAGTTAACCCGGGCAACAAGCTCCATCGGATTGAACGGTTTGGTCATATAATCGTCTGCGCCCATCACAAGTCCCGTAATTTTGTCCATATCTGACGTTTTGGCACTCAGGAAAATGATCGGTAAATGATGCTGCTCCCGAATTTTGCGGGTCACCTCATACCCATCCATGCCGGGCATCATAATGTCCAGAATCGCCAAATCTATCGCTTGGGTCTGAACAGCTTGAACCGCCGCCTTCCCGTCAAAGGCCTTGATGGTGTGATATCCTTCTTTTTGTAGATGTAAAGCAACCAGATCAGCGATCTCAACTTCATCGTCTGCGATCAGAATCGTAATTCGCTTCATTGCTTATTCCACTCCTATGTGTGATGCTCAACAATATAACATATTTGAATCCAACAGATAAACCAATGAAAGGAATCCATACATATGAAACTGGAGCGTTTATTAGCCATCGTCGTGCTGCTAATCAATCGTGGGCGAGTCCAAGCCAAAGACCTGGCAGATATGTTCGAAGTATCGATCCGGACCATCTACCGAGACATCGATACATTGGGTCAAGCAGGTATCCCTGTGGTGACGTATCAGGGAGCAAGCGGCGGGATTGGTCTGGCAGAGGGTTACCGTCTGGATCGAAACGTATTAACAGACAAGGACCTCGCCTCTATCGTCACTGCACTGCGCAGTGTATCCACTTCCCATGCTAATGCGGCGCGAGAGCTTCTGGTCGAAAAACTCAGCAGTATCGTACCTGAATCCAAAAATGACGATTTTCAGGCCAATACCAATCGATTCATCGTGGATTATTCAACCTGGACGCATCCAGAAGCGCTGAAAATCAAGCTTGAACTTATCGAACAGGGTATGGATCAATTACGACCCGTAACCTTTACCTACTGCAGTGCGGAAGGTATCCAGACTCACCGAACTGCCGACCCTCATACCATCGTACTCAAGAAACATTCCTGGTATCTGTATGCTTTTTGCCACGAGCGGAATCAATTTCGCATGTTCAAGCTTGTGCGTATGCAAGATGTCACGCTTGCTAATGAGCAATTCGAGCGTAAAGTCATTAACCCACAGGACAGACCCTGGCAACAGGAATGGAGCCGTCCGGACAATCAAGCCAGGTTAACCTTGAAATTCCATCCTCGCGTCCGTCATATTGCGGAAGAATGGTTTGGGATCGAGAACGTCATGCCTGATGGGACTGGGTATTATATTAGCCAAGTTGCTTTTCCCGAGGATGGCTGGTTATATGGGTTCATCCTGGGCTTCGGCGCGGACGTTGAAGTATTGGAACCTCAGCATATTCGAGACGAGATCTGCCGTATCGCGGAGCAAATTGTACAAAATTATATCTCCCCGACTCAAACCTGACAGACAGCTGTCCAGTTCCTCCCCGTATACTTCAGATATATTCAATCTGTACCTATATAAGGAGGAACTAATCATGAACGTCACTGTATGTCAAAGCTGCGGCATGCCGCTCACAACCCCTGCCCAATTCGGAACGGAAGCAGATGGAAGCACAACCCGTGAGTACTGTATTTATTGTTACAAAGAAGGTCAGTTCGAGCAGCCAGGTATGTCACTGGAAGGCATGACCGAGATGTGCACTGCCATTCTGAAGGACGAGGGCATGGACGAGGAATCCGCTCGTTCGATGCTGCGTAACCAGCTTCCTTTTTTGAAACGTTGGCGCACGAATACAACGGATCAACATGCTCAATCTCTTGTGGAAAACTCTACTACTGGTTCTGCTAACCCTGGTCAGGTAACAACAGATCATTCGTTCTCTGCCCAGCCCGTTCGTTATGTCACGCTCCCAGGCAAACGTCTTGCTGGCGTATCCGCCCGCACAACCAACGCCATTGAGATCAGTGGCAAAGGCTGTATTCAGGGACTCTGGAACAATTATTTTGCCTCAGAGCACCTCCCCGCACCTGAAGCCGCCCGCTATGGCTGTTACACGGATTACACTGATGGCATAACCGGTGAATACACCATACTGGTAGGGCATGAGGTCAGTCCGAACGAATCATTGCCTGAAGGATTGGACGACATTTTACTCCCTCCTGCAACTTACGCCGTATTCACTTCCAGAAAAGGACCGATGGCAGAGGTTGTTGGCGAAGCCTGGGGAGCCGTGTGGGCATGGGACAAACAAAGCGATCGTACGTTCACCGGGGATTTTGAATTGTATGATGAACGCAGCCTGAATCCCGAAAGTGTACAAGTAGATATATACATCGCTGTTCATCAAAATAGATAAAACCAACACAATGCCACCTCAGACAGGATCAAAGTTTCCTCGCATCCTTCTTCATATTACGCAAGCTGCCGGGTTCGCTCGGCAGTCTTTTTGTTATATCCGGAACTACATAACCACCTAAACAACCCGACCATGGTACCAAGTTAGTTAGCATGCTTTGCATCATTTAACCAGACAATATGCCTCATAAGCGGGTACCATTGACTTCCTTAAAATTGGGACTATTCACATAACAACCGATTCGATCCTCCCATATCAAACCTCTCATATCAGGTTCTTTACTCCTGAATTTTCCTAAAACCGTTTACATCTCCTTAAAACCGGGTAAAATCACTACAATCCAATTGGATTTATATTCTAAAATCATTTATTTCGTCTAACAAGTCATATGTACCTATATGTGCAGCTGGCAACATAACCAGTCGAAATACATAATTTAAAAAAATGCATTAAAGGAGGAACCAAGATGATCCGCATGCCTATTCAGCAAATGATCCCGTACCACCACCAATATCCGCGCAACACGGCGACCACTGCTCCTAAAAAGGAGAATGAGAACACTCAAGGTCTATCCTTTCATGAAATTCTGCAGCAAAAAATGGCGAAGAAGAGCGCTTCTCCTTCCCTTCGATAAAATGGACACCAGAACCAATTAGTACGGTTATCAACCGTCTTTCCGCAGTTTGGCGGAAGGGCGGTTATTGGCGTTGAGTAACAAACAACTGTACAGTTCTCAGGTGTGTTTCTATAATGGTTTAAATATCTACAAGATCCATGACATATACGAACTGTAAAAGGGGACTTAGCACATGATCACCATTGGTTGTTTTCACGCTCATTATTCCAACATCGCCTTAATTGAAGAGACGCTTGCTCCTTATGAAGTTGAATTGGTCCATTACGTCGATCCAGGTCTGGACCGTCTTAAACATGATGCTGACTTTTCCGAGGTTGTCATTCACGAGAAGGTAGCCCAGACGCTCCGATGGATCGCTGAGTGTCATGCCGATGCCATTCTGGTCACCTGCACCCTGTTTGCGACAGTACTGGAGCAGGAAGCCTCACAGGTCCCTGTGCCTGTGATCGGCATAGATCATCCGTTATTGCAGGAGATACGGCGAGTGCCGGGAAATTACATAATCGCATTCACCAACCCGGCAACTATTGAAGGAACGATGGCACGGATGAATCAGGCATTACAGCAAGAGGATGAGAATGGGCAACTACACGTTGCCAAGACATCTCAGACGGATGCGGTGTGCATCCCTGGGACATTTGAGTTGATTATGCGTGGAGATCAGCAAGGATATCTCGAAGCGGTACGTGAAGGATTACAGCAGATTGCTGAGCAGTATCCGGGTAAAGCGGTAGTGGCAGCCCAACTCTCTATGGCTCCCGCAGCTGCACAGGTTACAATAGATCGCCGTATTCCGATCCATAGTCCGCTGGCATTGCTTGCGGCGTATTTGGAGGAGAATTTGGGTGTGGCTCGAGAGTAGTAGCGGATTTGGTGAAGTAACAGGTTGTATCTGAACTCTGCAACTATGAACTCACTTACTTAGTAACACCACAAATTAACGAGGTGAACTAATATGCGTTTCCTCTATATTGTTTTACTGTTTATAGTAGGTTTCTCCTGTTCCGCATCTCTATACGGAGGAGCACCAAAACTCGGTGACGCTCTTTTATTCGTTATCGCAGGAATTCTGTATAAAATATGGACCACACACAGTCACAAAGCTAATTCTGATAAAGGCTGAGTACGGTTAAGAATACATACATGACATAACACTAAAAAAAGCCGTTCTTCTCTGCAATGACAGAGAGAAACGGCTTTATCTCTATTTCAGACTGCCCAGCTTGCGCTGTATCAGCGCCTAGGAACGTGTCCGATATTCCTCGGCCTTTTCCTGCATCCCGGCAGCTACAGCCTCATTCTCGGACAATCCTTTATCCGCGGCAAAGGCCCGAATGTCCTGCGTGATGCGCATGCTACAGAACTTCGGTCCGCACATCGAGCAGAAATGAGCTTCTTTGGCTCCTTCTGCTGGCAGTGTCTCATCATGGTAGGACAGCGCACGTTCAGGGTCCAGTGACAGGTTAAACTGGTCACGCCAGCGGAACTCGAAACGTGCCTTGGACAATGCGTCATCGCGGCGCTGAGCACGCGGATGGCCTTTAGCCAGATCGGCGGCATGAGCTGCGATCTTGTAGGCGATGACCCCTTCCCGCACATCATCCTTGTTGGGCAGGCCCAAATGTTCTTTTGGCGTAACATAACAGAGCATGGACGTGCCAAACCAGCCAATCATGGCCGCACCAATGGCGGATGTGATGTGATCGTAACCCGGGGCAATGTCGGTCGTCAGCGGCCCCAGCGTATAGAACGGTGCTTCTTTACAGATCTCCATCTGCAAGTCCACATTCTCCTTGATCTTATGCATCGGCACATGCCCTGGACCTTCGATCATCACCTGCACATCATGCTTCCACGCGATCTGCGTCAGTTCCCCAAGCGTAGCCAGTTCCGCCATCTGAGCTTCGTCATTGGCATCGTAGATACTGCCTGGACGGAGTCCATCTCCCAGCGAAAACGCTACATCATACCTTTTCATAATCTCGCAGATTTCTTCAAAATGAGTGTACAAAAAATTCTCCTGATGATGCGCAAGGCACCATGCTACCATAATGGACCCACCGCGAGACACAATGCCTGTCATCCGCTTGGCCGTCATCGGGATATATCGCAACAGTACACCTGCATGAATCGTAAAGTAGTCCACGCCCTGCTCTGCCTGCTCAATGAGTGTGTCACGGTACAACTCCCAGGTCAGCGCTTCCGCTTCGCCATTCACCTTCTCCAGCGCCTGATACAGCGGTACCGTACCAATCGGCACAGGTGAATTGCGGATAATCCATTCCCGGGTGGTATGAATGTTTTTGCCTGTGGACAGATCCATTACGGTATCCGATCCCCAGCGTACCGCCCAGGTCATCTTCTCGACCTCTTCCTCGATGGAAGAAGATACAGCAGAGTTGCCAATGTTGGCATTGATCTTCACATGAAAATGACGACCGATCAACATCGGCTCACTCTCCGGGTGATTGATGTTAGACGGCAGGATGGCCCGTCCACTCGCCAGCTCCTGCCGTACAAATTCCGGCTCCACGCCTTCACGAATGGCGGCGAATTCCATCTCTGCCGTAATGACTCCCTGTCTCGCGTAGTGCATCTGAGTCACACAGCGCTCTGGCTGTGCCCGCAAGGGTTTGCCACGTAATCCGGGATACTCTTCGGCGCCGGCTCTCTTCCCTCCGGGCTTCAGTCCGTTATCCTCCGGTTTAACCGTACGGCCCTGATAAGCTTCGACATCGCCACGCTCTGTGATCCAACGGGTGCGCAGGGATGGCAGACCTGCACGGATATCCGCATGAAATGCGGGATCGGTCATGGGGCCGCTCGTATCGTAGACACGCAGCGGTTCGTTATGCTCCACCCCTTGGGGAGTATTCGTGTCATGAAGGGCTATCTCACGCTCCGGTACAGCAATGTCCGGCCGTGAGCCCTGAATGTAGACTTTGCGGCTGCCCGGAAAGGGCTGAACCCGTCCGGCCGCGCTTGTTTCCTTTTCCACCTGCTGACCGTTATGTTCCTGTTCCATCGCTTGTTGTCCCGTTTGATTTCCTGCACTCATGTCGCTTGTCTCCTCCTCATTGTTCGTTCGCTTGGTTTTGGGTTGGCATCATCATTAGCTCACTTACGTACCTGTCCCAAATCATGCGCAATGCAGAGAAGAAAAGAGCGATCCTACTCCAGACCAGGGGAGACAGTTTTCATGTACAGTTAACAACAGACGGAGGCTGCCACAGATCATGGATCTATGGTGCATTCTCTATTCATCCAAGCCCACTTTCGCAGGTTATTGAAAAAGAGGCCCATAGAATCCGCGCTATATCGCCTGTTCACTGTATATAAAAAAGCCGGTCCCCGAAGGAACCGACTTTTAATGTCCATCACCAATAATGCACCTTTATGCGGCTCCTTAACGGAGCCCTACAAGGGTCACATCATGTGGTGGTTGTGGTCATATCGCCGATTACTTCCCTACGCTGGTATGATCCAGATCAGGTGCAAAGGGTCCGGAATCTCATGCGATTCCGTCTCAGTCCGGACAGTTCGGACTCCCCCAGTAACGTTAACAAGTTGCGGCATACACATGCCGCAGTTCATATTCAATGATGCTGGCCCCGCTGGGCCGTCCATAACAGAGTAGCGCAACCGGAACATAAAAACAACCTTTATATTCCAGAACACCAACTCAATTGGAGAAAAACCTTACCTCAACATCAGGATAACATGAGCCCCATCTGCGTAGCAGCTTCCTTTAGCACAGGTGCGTATTCATGCAATGTCTCCTGTGAGAGTCGGCTGACAGGCCCTGAGACCGAGAGTGCGGCTGCAATATTGCCTCTGCGATCCATAATCGGTACCGATACCGCGGCAGCTCCCGGCTCACGTTCCTCATAACTCGTCGCATATCCGTTATCCCGAATGTCTACCATTTGCGCCAAATACACCGCTGGATCGATAAATACCGGCCATTCAGGACCATTCATCAATTCTTCACGATCCTCGTCCGTGGCAAACGCCATCAGGACTTTGCTGGAAGCGCCCACAGACAGCGGCAGTCTAACACCAACGGGAGCAACTCGGCGAATCGCCTGATCACTTTGCACAGCCTGAATCCGAATCCGTTCACTGCCATCACGCAGGTACAGACTCACGGTCTCCCCCAATCGATCCCTCAGTCGCTCCATCGCAGGCAGCAGCAGAATAGCGGGATCATCACTGCGGGACATATGAGCTGACAGCTCCCAGATTCGGATGCCAAGTCGGTACTTCTCTGTTGCTGCATCGCGGATCACGAACCCTCGATCCTCCAGCGTAGCCATCAAACGGTGCACTGTACTTTTGTGCAGGCCGATCTGGCTGGCAATTTCGGTGAGTCCCAGATCACTGCGTGTGGTAAAACATAATAATATATCCAGCGCCCGTTCCACAGCCCGGACGGTTAACTTGCGATCTTCCATGGCATAATGCCCTCCTCATGTTTCATCACATGAAACTTGGTTACATAAATTATATGAGAAACGGTCTCATCTGTAAACCAAAAAGAGCCAAAATCGAAATAGGCCAACGTGCAAATTTTTCCTTTTTATAAGACTTAATCCCCTGTAATTTACACACTAAGGTAATGTTACCCATATATCTTAAGAACTATATAACAATTGCGTAACAAATGCCCTCAATCAATTGACTTTGACTATATTGGAACATACGATAAAGATATATTACATTAAGATATCGCTCTGAAGCAGGCTCTGAAATCGACGCAATTCTCTTTACATGTCGTTGTTATCTTCAACTGAACTTCAAAGGAGGGGCATTCATGTATCCAACATCCCAGAGCGAAGCCCCGCTGCAAACAAAAGTGTCCGATCTGCCCTCTTCCCTATCACCGAGGCTGATTCGGTTCAAACATATTATCGTAGCGTTGCTGCTCTCCGTTGTATTTTTTCTACTGTTTTGTTTTATTGCACTGCATGGTTACATCGCATGGGTATTATCCAATCCTACTGTAGCGCCGGTCTTCTCCAATCCAATGCAGGCCAAGAACATGAAGTACGAAGACATCACGTTCCCGGCAGCAGATGACAGCCGGACGATGCAGGGATGGTATATACCTGCTGACAATGCTGCAAGCAAAACAATTATTTTCAGTCACGGCTATGGTGCCAATCGTGAAGAAACATGGGTACCCATGTATGACCTGGCACACTATGCCCATCAACTTGGGTTCAACGTGGTCATGTTCGATTATGGCTTCGCCTCACAGGTGAACAAAGCTGTAGCCACAGGTGGCAAAGCTGAGTCACAGCAATTGCTGGGTGCCATCCAGTTCGCCAAGCAGCGAGGTGCGCAGGAACTGGTTGTCTGGGGTTTCTCCATGGGTGCCGGTACGGCGCTTCAAACCGGACTGATTACCCAGGAAGTGGATGCGATGATTCTGGACAGTACGTTCCTGCTTGAGCCGGATACGCTGTACCACAACATTCATAACCAGATCGATCTCCCGCGTCAGCCTACACTCGAGATCATGAATCTGTTATTCCCTGTTCTGAATGGTACCGGATTACAACAGATTCCATACCAGGAAGTGAAAAAGGAAGATTATCCGTTCCCGATTTTCTTCATCCATGGCACAGAGGACGAGAAGGCGCCTTATCCAATTGCGGAGCAACTCGCCGCCAACCAGACCAATCCGTACTCCGATGAATGGATTGTCCAGGACGCGCATCATGAGTTGATCTTCCGGGAGCATCCGAAGGAATATCTACGCCGTGTCTCAACTTTCCTGAGTCATGTAACGAAAACAAGCAGTGACGATGTACAGAACACGAATAGTGGAGAATAACCAAATTTCAATCATCCGAATTTTTCCAGAGCCCTCAGGGGCTCTTTTTTTTTTGCCCTCATAGGACAACAGGCTCGCGGAATATACTCTTGGGACGCATGAACAGACGGTCTGCATGCAATGAATTTCATCTGAAGGAGGTTCAATATAGATGAACTGGTATGGATATGGTCACCTGCTGCCTCTGCGGACATTGGAGGAAATCCGTTTCTGGAAAGAGCAGGAGAAAGAACATACACTCGTCATTCGTGCCCTGGTTCCTGATCTGGAGCCCCCATACGTCAAGCTACTGGAGGAATGGGAGGTTACCTTTGCAAACAGTGAGCGAGTAGCCAATCAGCTTTTAAAACAACTATTGCCTGGAACCCATCCGCCTGCTCCCTACATCGTTCGTTGTATCGATCAACTTGTGTTGGCAGCTCGACAGCAATCGAGAGAGTTCATCAAACAGCTGTATGTTCTTCTGGAACAAAGTGCTGCTGTGCAAGCTGTTCCGCTTGTCAAAGTACTTATTCTGCATTTTATCCGCGAATCGGAGTATTTTCTGGGCGTATTGGATACGCTTGGCCAACCTGGTATCTTGCGTGAAACGGATTCGGAGCCATCACTTTTTCTGGAAAATGCGCTGCATACGTCAGGGCCAGGAAGCATCCATCGCCAAGCTTCAGAAGCTCCAACTTCTCCGGAGGGGAATGTAAATGCACCTGCCGCTTCAGCTCAGATCCAATCCGCAACCGTTCAACCGCTTTCTACCGGAACAACACAAGCCACACCCAGCTCTACAGCACCTCCTGTAAAAGAAAAGCCGGTTCCCATTGGAGGACACACACTGCCTCCCCTTCCCTATGCGTACAATGCGCTGGAGCCACATATTGATGAGCTGACGATGCGTATCCATCATGACAAACACCATCAATCTTATGTGGACGGACTAAATGTAGCAGAGAAGAAGCTGGCGGAATCGCGAAAAAAGAATAACTTTGAACTCATCAAACATTGGGAACGTGAACTCGCCTTCAACGGGGCAGGCCACTACCTGCATACGATCTTCTGGACAATTATGAACCCTGCTGGCGGCGGTAAACCTTCCGGTATGCTGGCGGAGCAGATCAAGCGGGATTTCGGAAGTTATGAAGCGTTTAAGAATCAATTCACGGAAGCCGCGAACAAGGTGGAAGGCAGTGGCTGGGCGATGCTTGTCTGGAGCCCGAGAGCACATCGTTTGGAGATTTTGCAGGCGGAAAAACACCAGAACCTGTCCCAGTCCGATATCGTACCGCTCCTGCCACTGGATGTGTGGGAACATGCCTACTATCTGAAACATCAAAACGAACGCAAAAAGTATATCGAGGATTGGTGGAATGTGGTCTACTGGCCCGCTGTTGCCGAGCGTTACGAAACAGCACGCAAGTTGTTGTGGCCGCCTTATTAAACTTGGAGTCAGATGGATTAGAGAAAAAAGAGATATCTCCAGCCGAATGACTGAACGATATCTCTTTTTGGTGTAAACAAAAAGCAAGCCTCTTGTAAAAAGAGACTTGCTTGTATTTTGAGAGACTTCCTATTTCTAAATGTTCA
Organism: Paenibacillus sp. SRL342; assembly: GCF_984798905.1. Lineage (NCBI taxonomy): Bacteria > Bacillati > Bacillota > Bacilli > Caryophanales > Paenibacillaceae > Paenibacillus > Paenibacillus sp. SRL342. The sequence continues at coordinate 778,690 of NZ_OZ481790.1, read as the reverse complement.
CTTAAGAAGCACAGCCCTCGCACGCCACATAGTTGTCGCCAACCTGTTTGCTAATGGAGATCAGATCGCCCAGCTTGATATCAGACTCATCTGTAAACTCCAGATCGGCTATACGTGCAACGATCAGTGCAGCAGCCTCTTCCTTGCTTGTTGCCATTTGGCTGAACTCGGATTTTTCGCCTGTTGATACAACCTCATATAAATACGTATATCTCAATGTGTCCATCCTAACACTCTCCTTCCGAAATCACATCATATCATCTCTATTAACCAATTCCAAGCCCTAGTAAAAAGTGTTAATCGTAGCGCAGCTTCATCTGCTCAGCTGTCAGGCGTACTTCTTCAGAGCCAACGCTAAGCACCCTGCTGGTCTCCGCCTGCGGATAGCGATCGCGCAGTGTCCGAACCAAAGCCGCAGTATATGCCGCAGCTGAAGGTACACCTGCCAATTCTTTCAGACTTGCCATCGTGCCAGGCTGAACATCGGGATATCCTTCACTCGCCCCACCTGCTGCATCCTGATAGAATTGTCGCACATCTGCTGCCAATTGATCACCCTGACCGTCCACGATGATAAAAGCCGTAATGATATATGCCTTTGCCTGCCTGCGCTGGGCAATACCACAGAATTTCAGCCCACTTACACTGACATCATAATCTCCCGGGCAAAAAGCACCATGAACCTCGCCTGTCTGCGCCTGATTCGACCACGGCGTTAGCGACTCGGCAATAATCGAAGCCATCTCCCGGAAATCATCATGAATATTGATGGCATGTCCGGGATTAGGCAGAATCAATGACACATTAACTACCCCTGGATTCAAGGGTACTGCCGCTCCACCGGAAGGCCGAACACAGACCGCTGTCCCTTGGCTTCTTATCCGTTCCATCGCTTCTACAGCCTGTGGCAACCTGCGGTCACGCAGACCCGCTACAAAGGCATCTGGGTGCCTCCATATATGTGCAACAGGCAGATGCCCTGCCCCAACCCGCCTGCACATAACTTCTTCCCAAGCAAAAGCTTCGAGTACACTACTACCTTGTCGCATGAGTGGTGTCTCCCAGATTTGCAGACGCAATGTAGCCTGTTGATCTGCCTGTAGTCCCTTTTCCGGCTGAACCGGTTGATCTGAATGGGAAGGTACACTCATCGTTCCATTACCTCCGGCTTAACGAATTCATATGTATTCAGTATACAGGAATGACAATGCCATATGTAAATAAGCCGGTTCCCCAGGGAACACGGCTTATTCATATCATATCCTATGGCCTAGAAACTGCTGCTTCCAAAACCAAAGGAACTTACTCATCCGGCTTGTCCAGCGAGTGGACATACCTGATCTTAATCTTTCACCAAAGACAAGAACTCCGCACGTTGTGCCGGATTCTCACGGAAAGAACCACGTACAGCAGACGTTACCGTCTTGCTTCCCGGTTTCTTCACGCCGCGGGAACACATGCACAAGTGCTCGCCTTCCACGACGACCATAACTCCATGAGGTTCAACGGCCTCTGTCAGAATGTCAGCGATCTGTGAAGTAATACGTTCCTGAACTTGAAGGCGACGTGTTACTGCTTCGACCAGCCGAGCCATTTTGCTCAGACCAACGATCTTGCCACTTGGTACATAGCCAATGTGTACCTTGCCGAAGAACGGCGCCATATGGTGCTCACACTGACTGTAGTAGACAATATCCTTGACGATAACCAGTTCTTCGTGATTCTCGTCAAACGTGACACCGAGCACATCGCGCGGGTCTACTTCATATCCACCAAAAATTTCTTCATACATTCGGGTCACACGTGCAGGCGTTTCAAGCAGCCCTTCACGTGTACTATCTTCTCCGATCAATTTCAGGATCTGCTCTACATGATACTCGATCTTTTCCCGATTGTCGGATACTTTTGAATTCAAATAATCTTTAACGCCAGCCACTGCCAAACGCCTCCTTTCGAACCACTATTGTAAGAGGTTGTTCAAAAAGTCCGCTTTTGATTACGAAGGATGCCTAGCGGCATCATCAACGTCGAATATGAAATTCAGCCGAAATGTCCGTTGCTCACGTAGTTCACTACGCTCCGCTACTCCATTTCTAGCTTCATCCCATCTTCTCGGTACTGAAAACCCAACTTTTTGAACACGCACTTTAAGCAGTTATTCCCTGCTATTATTTTCGGCGGCCCGAACTTTTACGCGCAGGATGCTGTTGCGGCTGAGGCATTTTCGCTCCTGGCTGCTGATTCTTCATCATCTGCTGGGCACGCTGCATTTGCTTGCCATTCAGGTTGTAGCCCATTTGCTTCGCCATTTTCTGAAGCATGTCCGGATTGCTTTGCATTTTCTCAAGTTGTTTACGCAAGTAGAACACCCCGATGAAAAATCCCCCGACCAGACCAACAACCAATGTAATAATCGGTATAACAATATCCATCTCTTAGACACCTCTGTATGCATTCTAAAAAGCCTGATAATCCGTGTCACTTCATGTTGTTCCACACATATGTTGCAAGCCTGACACAGACCGGATTTCCTGAAAGTATCATAGCATTTCCGCACGCCTTGAGCAAACGGATTTTCCAGTTGAACCGTACACAAGCTACGTCATGACAGCTTCAATGAAAACGGTTGTATGCTGAGCCAGATCGATTTCAACCACATCCAGAGAATAACGCGTACTTCCGCGCGCCACCCTGATTACAGGTCTGCCGGGCAATCCCCGATGTTGACGCACAATGACTCCAGTCTCTTTGGTGGACAGTCGTACCGCTGTACCATTGGGATACACGGATACACTCTTGTTGAACTCAATCAGAATATCCCGATCCAGTTTTGTACCAGACAATGCCATCATCTCTTCACACGCCTCATGTGGCATCAAACTGTCCTTGGATAAACCATTAATGAGATTATCATAGATATTAGCCACACTAACGATTCTCGCAAACAGATGGATGTCACTTCCCTTGATTCCTCTCGGCATGCCTGTACCATCTACATGCTCATGATGTTGCAGGGCTGTATGGGCAACCAACAGACTAAACTCCCGTTTGTTCTTAATCACTTCGAATCCACGCCATGTATGGTGCAGCGAAGAATTCGCCGCAGAGCCACTGCCAGGAGGTTCCCCCACTTTGCCAATATCATGCAATAATGCCCCCACAGCAAGGTCCTTCAGTTGATTATAATTGAGTCCCATATTCAGTCCGATGACCGAAGACAACAAACATACATTCATCGCATGAACATACTGTGCATTGTCTTTGGTACGAATATCGGTGAGCTGCACAAGCATTTCACGCCCGTTCAGTACATCATTCAGCAACTTCTCTATACTGAGGGCAACTTTTCTCGGACTCCAGTCTTTCCCGGATCGAATGGATTCGAGTGTGACACTCATTTCGTTAATTATTGCCCGTTTCGTGGTTTCATCCAGAATGTCTTCTGCATCCACATCTTTATACGCTTCATCCTGGATGTATAACATGGTCACGCCAATACGCTTCAGCGTATTGACCATGTATACGGTGAGCTGGACTCCGGCAGACAGCAATACCGTGCCGTTACTGGAATATACCGTCTTGCCCAGAAGCTCCCCCGCTTCCACGCTCTCCACGTTTACATACTTCATGAACGTCCCCCGCTCTTACGATAGCTGCTCCAATGCGAGCAATTGCTCCTTGGTTTGCAGACCGCCTACATAACCCACCAGGGTACCGTCTTTACCACTGATACGGTGACAGGGAATAATAATCGGAATCGGATTCTTGCTGATGGCGTCCAGAACTGCACGAACAGCCTTGGGTCTGCCGATGATTTCCGCAACCTGTTGGTGTGATGAGGCCTCTCCATAAGATATATCGGACAGAACTTGCCATACTTGTAGCTGGAATGGTGTTCCAAGCCGATCAAGCTGCAAGTCGAACGTTTTTCTCTCCCCTGCAAAATACTCCTTTAACTGCTTTGCAGCTTCGCTGAGCTTCTCTTCATTCTTCTCATATCGATACTCGCCAATCCAGATGCGGGCCCATTGTTGCAGATGAGCTTCGCGTACGTGAAAGGCGCCAAAATCAATGTGACACAGTCCTTCATCTGTCGCGCATAACGTAAGAGTACCAATCGGTGTCAGTATCTCATCGTAGTATACGGGCTTGCCATGAAGACCCGTAACGGCTGAAGGTTTCCACGCTGCGGCTTCCGGTTTGGCAGGCTGTGCAGACTGCTCATTACCCGGTTCAATCCCAGCTTCCATTTTCAAATCCTGTTGTAACGCACGTAAGGCCTTGTTCTCGTTGTTCTGTTCCTCTGGCTGCTTCTCACTCACTTGCCCAGCCTGTGGCTGTTTGGGTAAGGTCTCGGACGAACTCAGTCGCTCCTCGGCCTTCTGCAGCATGCTTAGTACGTTCCCATCTTGTTCGTTAGCGGCAGCTTCCCCAATTGCTCTCATGGCGTCTTCTCCTCCAATTCTGCTTAACGCCCATGCTGCGGTTCCCCGCAACTCGGGGCGCGGATCACGTTTTAGTACTTCTGTAAGTTTGGGTACAGCACTTTTGTCTTTGAAATTGCCCAGGGCAATAACGGCGTTGCGTTGAATCGGCTTCTTGCCCCGCCAAGCGGCGGAACTCTGACCGAAACGTTCCTTGAATTCCCGGTTACCAATGTCCAGTAGCGGCAGCAGGAGTGGCTTCACAATCTCCGGATCGGGGTGAAACTCGGGATGGTGATCCCAGTTCTTGCCCCGGTTCTTCGGACAGACAATCTGACACGTGTCACAACCGTACAGACGGTTGCCTATTTTCAGCATAAATTCTTCATCCACGAACCCTTTTGTCTGGGTTACAAAAGAAATACAACGCTGTGAATTCAACTGCCCCGGCCCCACCAATGCTCCTGTAGGACAGGCATCAATACATTTTGTACATTCACCGCAGTCTTCGGTCACAGGTGTGTCTGGTTGAAAAGGAATATTCGTTACCAGTTCTCCGAGAAAAATCCATGAACCAAATTTGGGCGATATAATGGCACAGTTTTTGGCGCTAAAACCAATCCCCGCACGCTGGGACACCGCACGATCCACCAGTGCTCCGGTGTCTACCATGCTTTCGATCATGGCCTCAGGTACACGTTCACGTATAAAGTTCACCAGCTTGTCCATCGCAGCACGCAGGACCTGATGATAATCCTGGCCCCAAGCCGAACGGGCAAAAATACCCCGATATGCACCAGGCTCCGATTTCGGCGGATTTACCATTTTGGATGGATATGCCACAGCTATTGCGATCAGTGAAGCGGGTTCGCCATCTTTTAAGGCAGGGTGCACCCTTTTTTCAATATCCGGCTCTTCAAAACCTGAAGCATACCCCTTATCCCGCGACTGCTCCAGCAGCGACTTCAGGGAAACAAAGGGATCAGCCGAAGCAAATCCGATATCATCAATGCCCAGTCCGGGGCCAGCTGCCTTGATCTCATGTTTTAACTTCTCCCATACGGAGGCATCCTGTGCTGCCCCGGTCTGTACGCTCGTCATTTCTCTTCCCTCTCTTCTTCCGACACTTATTCCGTAAATAGTGAACGCCCGCCTCACGGTAAGAGGACAGGCGTTAATTTCTATATATGCCTTACATACTTGAATTCAAACGGAACGAGTCTATATGGTTTAACGCAAAATGCAGTCTGAAGTTGTTGTCCTGTCAGCATTTTACAATTTCTTCAATTCAGAAAACGGCCAGAAAATAAATTCAGCCTTGCCTACAATCTGATCGGATGTAATACTGCCAAACACTCGGCTATCCTTACTTTTGCCTTCATGACGATTATCCCCCATCACGAAGAAATGATCCGACTCCAGTGTGATTGGGCCAAAATCCGGGTCCTGCACCTCAATATCGGTGTACGTTTCCGCTTGTTGCTCGCCGTTCACATATAGATGGTGATCCCTAACTTCAATTGTATCTCCCGGAAGTCCAACGATCCGTTTCACCAGAAAATCCTTCTTCTCTACACCTTCACTTGGATCACGAAGTACGATCACATCTGATCGGGAAGGAGTACCCAGATGGTATACAATTTTGTTGACGAAAAGGCGATCTCGCTCAACCAGTGTCGGCTGCATGGACTGTCCCTTGACCATCGACAGATTGAACACAAACAGGTTCAGCAGCATCATGATTACAAAAGCAACAACAATCGTTTTGACCCAGTCCCACAGCTCGACAACCCAGGATTTCCCCGTTTGTTCAGGCTTTGACGGTTCATTACGTTGCTCGGAAGTCACATGTTCCATTGAATGATTATTGGAATTCAAAGGGACACCTCATTTATTAAATAGTTAAATTAAACTTGTAACCTGGTGACCATACTCCCTTTCAGTCTACTTCATTTGGGAGAGTGAAACAATTGGTTATGAGCACCAATACCCTGGTTATCGTGAATACAGCCGGGATAGTGGTGGTGATTTAAATAAAATTCGGAGATTTTGAAGCATGTTCATAAAATGAGGAAATCAGAGGAATATGACGCGAAGAACACTCATATAAATAGAAAGGCACATCCCTCACGTTCTTACACGTTAAAGAGATATGCCTAATATGAAATGAAAATCTTTTTTTTATTTCTTTTTAAACATGCAAACTAAGCTTTGGACAAAATACTAAGAGTCTGGAAAGCGCTCATAATCTGATTGGCACCGTAACCCATTGCTTCATATAGAGGCATGGCTACTTTGTTGTGCTCATCACCCGCCACCCATACTTGGCTGACTTTACGCTGCTGGAACCGCTGTTCCATAGCCTCAACAAGTGTTTTGCCGACTCCACGGCGACGATAGTCTGGATGAACCGCAATACGGTAGATACAACCCTGGTTGTGATCAATTGTACCGATCAAAGCGCCTACGAGGTCTCCCTCTTCTTCCGCAACCATGATCAGGTCAGAATCCCATGACAATTGACGGGCAAACGGGCCCATCGTGTTCTCATAACACTCTTCCGATAGTGCAACCTGGAGAAGCTCCGTCATCTGGCTTGCATCACTCAACTGAAAGGAACGAACGTGCATGTCTTAAATCTCCCTTTTCGTTAGCTTAGATGAGGTTTTTTATAAAAAGGGAATCCCTTTTTACCAAAAACCCAATGTTCATATAATGACAAAAAACGAGAAAATACCGCTTCTTCGTCAATTAAACCATACTTTTCTCCATAAAACACGCATTTTCTTTTGAAAGCGCTTAATTGTAACCGTTTACATACGAATATTAAACTTTACATCCATTTTAACGCCCGAAAACACATAAATAGTTGCATAAAGGGTAAAATATGTTTGTTATCTCTGGCCCATCATTAGATCAACGCCTCGGGGGACTTAATAAACAAAAATGTTGCTTAATTAGCCCGAATGCGGTTTAATAATAGTGGCAAGGGTATTATTACATATGTACCTGTTTTCAAAAAAACCTAAAATCTCAGGAGGTATTTCATTATGGCTTTTCAATTACCGGCACTTCCTTACGCTAACGACGCACTGGAACCACATATCGATGCACAAACGATGGAAATCCACCACGATCGCCATCACAATACTTATGTAACCAACTTGAACGCAGCTCTGGAAAGTGCTCCTGAACTGCAAGAAAAAAGTTTGGAAGATCTGATTGCTAACCTTGACAGCGTACCTGAAGGCATCCGCACAGCGGTTCGCAACAATGGTGGTGGACATGCTAACCACAGCCTGTTCTGGGAAATCATCGGACCTAACGGCGGCGGCGCTCCTACAGGCGATATCGCAGCAGCAATCGATAGCGAACTGGGTGGCTTTGATAAATTCAAAGAAGATTTCGCTAAAGCAGCTACAACTCGCTTCGGTTCCGGCTGGGCTTGGCTCGTAGTTGGCAAAGATGGCAAGTTGTCCATCACTAGCACACCTAACCAAGACAGCCCTCTCTTCGAAGGTCTGACTCCGGTTCTGGGTCTGGATGTATGGGAGCACGCTTACTACCTGAAATATCAAAACAAACGTCCTGATTACATCGGTGCTTTCTGGAATGTAATCAACTGGGATGAAGTGAACAAACGTTACGCTTCTGCAAAATAAGACTGTTAGTATGCAACAGTTAACATAAAAGAGAGCCTGATTCGGTCGTCGTGACCGTGATCAGGCTCTCTTTTTGCTACCACTATAGTTATAGTAATGGGTGGTTTGTTTCTAACTAACCCAGGACATGCTATCGCTCCATATTTCATCGTATCGCGAACCTAACGAATCTCAGAGTAGCTATTTCCCCAAATACGGGCTTTGATGCGCAATTTTGGGTTGATTTGGTTATGATAACGTCACTCAGGTTCGTTAGCTCCCCCATTTAATCATTCACTTGATCATAAGCTCCCGCAAAATAACTGCTGATCAGCTTCAGAAATATATTCGGGAATGCCATCTTATCCATATCTTCCGGACCGATCCAGCGGTAGGTCAAGCCATCGCCTTTACCTGTCAGTGTCGTAGTACTCAGTGCTAGGTCACTAACGTCAGATGATGACATCAACATCTCTCCATCGTTAAGCGATGTTGAGATGTTCTGCGCATGAGGCGTGCCTGGCTCCGATGAATGCGTTGTGTCTGACTCAGGTGACACAGCTGCTGATGAGGCTGTGCCCTCCCTTGTTGCCGCCTGTGCATCGTAGGCGGCTCTGGCTTCCGCTGCGATCAGCGGAAGCTCACTGCTCTGGTCCTGCTCGGTACACTTGTACACTTGCAGGCTCCAGACAATGTGGCTGAACACATGCTCCGCATGGGTAGCCAGCCCTTCCGGGCGGGCAGCGAAGCCTTCCGCCCACAGACTGCCGGCCAGCAATGCCATGGCCGGCTCATCCGCCAGCGGCGCCGCCTTCTTGCTGGCTGCGGCAGGCGCCGCGAGCACATGCGGCAGCTCCCACATGCGGGCCAGTAGGCCCGTGTCTGGGCGCTGGCGCACAAGCACTTGGCCGCGATGAGCACCGCGGCCCTCCACAATCGCGACCAGCCGCTGCTCAGGGCGCGGCGGCTTCGCCTTGGTCTTGACCGGCAGTGTAAGCTCTCTTCCGGCGATGCGGCCGGAACATTGCTCCATGACCGGGCAAGTCAGGCAGTGCGGCGCTTTGGGTGTACACACCAGCGCACCAAGCTCCATCAGCGCCTGATTGAAATCACGCGCCCGCCCTTCCGGAATGAGCTCTCCTGCGAGCTCTTCCATCAACACCCGGGTGCTGCCCTTCATAATGTCCTCATCAATGAGGAAGTATCGGGACAGTACCCGCATGACATTGCCATCTACCGCAGGCTGCGGCTGGTTGAAGGCAATACTGAGAATGGCCCCGGCAGTATACGGGCCCACCCCTTTTAATGCAAAGACAGCCGGCTTGTCCTGCGGCATCTCGCCTCCGTGCAGTTCCATGACTTGTCTGGCGGCTGCCTGAAGATTACGTGCACGGGAGTAATAACCGAGTCCCTCCCAATTTTTCAACACATCCTCTTCGGGTGCCTCCGCTAACGCTTGCACGGTCGGGAAATTCCCGATAAAACGATTGAAATACGGAATTACCGTATCGACCCGAGTCTGCTGAAGCATAATCTCCGATACCCATGTGAAATACGGATTGTTGTGGCGACGCCACGGCAAATCCCGTCGGTTGACCATATACCAGTCCAGCAAATTCACGCTGAAATGTTGTTTCTGTTCCTGTAAACCCATATTTCCGTCCTCTCCTATTGCCAAGCTAACTACTTTTCCATCTGCTCCACGATCGCAAAGGCCGCTGCCAATTCCGTCTGATGCGTAATACTCAAATGAATGTCATATTGCTTATCATATGGCAGCTGCAGACGTTCCCAGGCTTGACTGGACAGCGAGGCCACTGGACGTCCTGTCCCATCAGGTAGCACCTCAATGTCAGTGAAGCCCATGACACCACCAATACCGCAGCCAAATGCCTTAGACACCGCTTCTTTCGCTGCAAATCGACCGGATACAAACTCCGTCATCCGCTTCCCTCGACGAACTGCGATCTCCCGCTCTGCTGGCGTTAAAATTCGTTTTATGAAAGCTTCCGCATGGCGACCGGACAGTAGCTTCCGCATACGTCCAATCTCCAGCACATCATTACCTATGCCATATATCATCAACGCTTCACCCGCTTAATCTTTTATACTGTAAGAGGTTATTCAAAAAGTCCCATCTTCTCGGTACTGAAAACCGCTCTTTTTGAACCTTCATTGTAAAAGATCTCCATTCGATCACATGATCCGTAACTCTCCGAACACGTATTCTATTGTAGCAGGAGGGGCGCACAGAAGCGAGTACCTATCCGCATTACCATATATGCTAAAATATGAATCAGGAATCGTCTGAAATTCTGAGGAGGTCTGAATCATGCCCATAACTTTTGAATTGCCCACTGACGTAGATGCGATCATTCGCGGGGACTTTTTCCCTGCACAACAACCCGCTCAAGGTGTCATCGTTCTGTCTCACGGATACAAAGGCTTCAAAGACTGGGGCATGTTCCCCTATGCAGCTTCACAGCTAAGCCAGACGCATCATGTGCTGACCTTTAATTTCTCTCACAACGGTATCGGCGAATATCTGGAGCAATTCTCTGAACTTGAAAAGTTCGCAGTGAATACCTACAGCCGGGAGCTTGCCGATCTGGCCCTGGTACTGGAACATGTAGCTACACAACCTGAACTCGCTGGACTTCCTGTATATCTGGTTGGTCATAGCCGCGGTGCGGGCGTAAGTCTCGTCTATGCACTGGATCATCCCGAGCAGGTGGCAGGTGTCATCTCCTGGAATGGTATAACCAACCTGGATCTCTTCACAGCGGAGCAAAAAGAAGAAATGCGTACGCATGGCCGCAGCCATGTCGTTAACGGACGAACAGGCCAGCAGATGCCACTGGACGTGGCTATTCTGGAAGACCTGGACAAGCATAGCAAACGTTACGCTATCATTGACCGCTTGGCTTCTTCACCTGTGCGAGTTGCACTCATTCAGGGAACAGAAGATCCACAGCGTCTGCGGGACGGTTCTGCCGCACTGGTTCAAGCCCGCCCTGATATCCCATGGCACCAGATTCCTGATGGGAATCATACCTTTAATACGGTACATCCATTTAAAGAAACCACTCCGCAACTGGAGCAAGCCATCACCCTAACCCTACAACAGATCAAAGAATGGAATAGCTAACTCATCTTTGATATAGTAGTCACCTGGATTTTTGCGGTTTCTTGTTCCACATAACAAAAAGAGTCACTGCGTGAGCAGTGACTCTTTTTGCATTCCCTAAAGGGACGTTATTTCAATGTTGGTGTTAACAGCTTATAACCAGCATGCTTTTCCACCCGTATTAGATACCAGGAATGGCATTGCGTTTGTGATGTGTGCGTTTGTAGAACGCTTCGAGGCGCTCTTGTGCAGCCGGATCGATCTGTTTGCCTTCGAGATAGTCACTGTTCGCTTCATACGAAATTCCCAGCTCATCTTCGTCCGTCTGACCTTCCCACAGTCCTGCCGATGGTGCTTTGTCCAAAATAGCCTGTGGCACATTCAGATATGCTGCCAGCTGGCGTACCTGACGTTTGTTCAGAGTGCTCAGTGGTGTGATATCCACAGCACCGTCGCCCCATTTGGTATAGAAACCCGTGATGGCTTCGGACGCATGATCCGTACCTACAACAAGCAGGTTCTCTTCAAACGAAAGCGCATATTGCATAACCATACGAGTTCTCGCCTTGACATTACCTTTGCCTTGGTGAGTCATATGGCGTGGGCTTCCCAAGGATTTGAAACCTTGCTCCACTTCCAGCGCAATCTCGTTCACTGCATCTTCGATATTGGTTTCCACGACATGCTTCAGATCGTATGCTTTGGCTACAGCGTAGCTGTGGTCGATATCGGATTGTTCACCATAAGGTTGGAACACACCAAGCGTTTTGTACTCTTGGTTGTTCTCTTGCGTAAGCTCGTCCGTCGCTTTTTTGCAAAGCGCCGTAGCCACTGCACTGTCAATACCGCCGCTGATCGCGATCAGCAAACCCTTGGCACCCGCATTTTTCACATACGTCTTCAGAAAATCAACACGCTTGCGTACTTCCTCTTCTTCATTAATGCTTGGTTTAACCTTCAATTCAGCGATGATCTGTTGTTGCAAACTCATCGTTCACACACCCCGTTTCTAAATGAATGAAATTTGATGTCCAGCTTGAAAGGTCCGAATGGTTCAATAACCTTATCTATCCAAAATGAAACGCCCCGGCATCGGTGATCCGAAGGGCGGGGCGTTCTATTGGAGCGAATTAACGGCAGTAACGGTCAAATGCACTTTTGAGATCTGCCGCAATATCCTCTGCAGAACGGTCTTCCACTTGATGACGCTCGATAAAGTGAACGAGTTCGCCGTCTTTCATCAGAGCGATGGACGGTGAAGATGGAGGATACGGTGCAAAGAATTCACGTGCTTTTGCAGTTGCTTCTTTGTCCTGACCAGCAAATACAGTGTACAGGTGATCCGGTGTAATATCGTGCTGCAGTGCTTGGGACACACCTGGGCGACATTGACCTGCGGCACATCCGCATACAGAGTTAATGACAACCAGCGCTGTTCCTTTTGCATCAGGAAGACTTGCTTCCACTTCTTCAGGAGTACGCAACTCCTGGATTCCTAGACGAGTTAAATCATCCCGCATCGGTTGAACCATATCTTTCATGTATTGATCAAATGACATCGACATTCGGTTTCACTCCTTATAAATGGTTGTTCTATGATCTCGATAAAATTAAAGGCCAATAAACTCTCCAAAACAACGTTACATTCATATCGAACATTATGGATGTAATGATGTGCTATTCCTATTATACATCCATAAGCAATGAAAGCAAGATTCAGAAACCGCCTGCGGAAAGGCTTCTTCCATAATATTATGTCTCAATGTCTGGCAAAATATGCTGAATGACTAACGTTCAAATGCCACTTTGAAGGTCGTGCCCTGGCCTTCCTCCGATTCCACAGTAATGGTTCCATTATGTCGTTCCACAATACTTAGGCACATGGACAATCCAAGTCCGGTTCCCTTGGCTTTTGTGGTATAGAAAGGTTCAAACAGCTTTTCCTTCTTCACTCTGGGTAGACCAGGCCCTGTGTCACGTACACACAGTTCCACTTTGTCATCGACTATCCGCGTCTCCAGCGTAAGCACACCCTTCTCATTCATGGCTTCCATCCCGTTACGGGCCAGATTGAGTACCACCTGTTTGATTTCCTTTGGATTAAGGTGCAACTTCGGTACATTATGGTCCAGCATGAGTTCAATACTCTGACCACGCAGGTTCGCATCGGCCCACAACAATGGACTGAGTTCATGAATGATATCATGCAGCTGGGATTCCTCTTTTTCCGCAATCCGATCCTGGGCCAGCGATAGAAAATCATTAATGATACTATTCGCCCGGTCCAGCTCTTCCAGAACGATCCGGTAATAGTGATCGAGGGAGTCAGGACTCTTTTCCTGCATGAGTTGAAGAAAACCCCGCACAACCGCCATTGGATTACGCACCTCATGCGTAATGCTTGCAGCCATCTGCCCCACCAGACTGAGACGATCCACATTATCCAGTTCACTTCGCAACATCTCAAGCTCCGTGATATCCTGAATGATCAGCATGGCTCCTGTAACTTCACTCGCAGACTCTGTTGAAAAGGCATAAATCGGTACGGTTCGGGACTGAAATACGTGTGCACCGTAACGAACAGTCAACCCACTAATCTCACCATGAACGATGGCTCTGCGAATGCTTTTATCCATCTTGTCCGCCTGACCTTGTTCAACAAATTGACTGGCAGGCTGTCCAATGAGATCAGGCGTGGACGTACATGGTAGCTGCTCCCTTGCGGTTTGCTCCATCATCTCATTGACAAATATCACTGTGCCTTGTTTATCTACGGTGGCAATAGAGAGAGGCACTGCGTTCAGAATCTGATGAAGTTTCTCCGTTTCGGCTATGTATCGATGGTGGACTTCCGAGAGATGCTGCTCCAGCCCGCGATAGTGCTTCATCCGTTCCAGCCATAGCAGACTCAGACTACCCGCAACAATGGCTCCAGTGGTATACCCAAGTGCTGTAAGTATTATGTAGGTCGCAGAGTACGTGGATTCATTCTGGAGGGATGCGATCCATAACAAACTCGTTACAACCAGTTCCATTGTAATCAGGATGATGAGGATCGTCATTTTGCGCGAAGGTGTATTATGCTTGAATCGTTTGGCAGACAACCATACAATAGGATAGAGAAGAATACCCGTATGAAGGAGAAATCCGTACAGATCATAGGAATGCGCAAAAAGGAAATAGAAGAGAATATGTAGTATGGACAGCGTTAAGCCTATAACGGACTTACAATACAAAATAACAAGTATTACAGGTACGATGCTTAGTGATATGGGTACAGCCAATGGACTCCCGTGAAGCGCGAACAGCAAACACAATAGCATACTCGCGACACTCGTCACAGCAAAAACGGTCTGCATCATTCCGGCATGTTCCAGCTTGGCCACAGCCCGCTTAGAGAGCCCCAGATGTAATAAGGGAATCAGGTATACCGCCGACCCCGCCAGCAGTACTTGTAAAAGAATGTCCTTTAACGCAACCACAATGCCATCTCCTCCTCTGCCTGCACATTCCCTCATGTATTTCTGATTAAAACATAGGCGACAGTATATTACAATATATCCCTTGAGACTCCATAATAGAACTACTCATAACTCCATTATATTTCAGAAAAAGCCAGGAGTAGACACGGTTTATGTAAAACAGACAAAATCAATGAAAAAAGAGGGTAATAACATATGTATGATGTCATTGTAATTGGTGGTGGATCTGCGGGCCTGATGGCTTGCGTTGCTGCTGCCGAGCATGGAGCCTCTGTGCTTCTGCTGGATAAAGGAGATCAACTGGGTCGTAAACTCGGCATCTCTGGCGGAGGTCGATGCAATGTAACCAATGCCAAGGAAACGGATGAACTCATCCGACATATTCCGGGTAATGGACGCTTTTTATATAGTTCGTTTCAAAATCTGGACAACCAGGGAATCATGCGTTTCTTCGAAAATCTCGGAATTGCCCTGAAAGAAGAAGACAACGGCAGAATGTTCCCTGTAACTGATAAAGCGAAAACAGTCGTGGATGCGCTGGTAGGAAAGATTGTTTCCCTCGGCGTTGAGATTCGCACCAAAGAACCGGTCAAGGAAATTATTCAGAACGGTCAGCAGGTACAGGGTGTTAAATTGATATCAGGTAAAACCATTCTTGGGCGCTCTGTCATCATCGCTACCGGCGGCAAATCCGTACCCCAAACCGGATCAACCGGAGACGGTTATCCCTGGGCTGAGGCTGCGGGTCACACCATTACAGAGTTATATCCAACCGAAGTGCCCATTGTGTCTGGGGAGAGTTGGATTCAATCCAAAGAACTGCAAGGTTTGTCTTTGAGGGATATCGCTCTATCCGTAGTGGATGCCAAAGGAAAAACGGTCATCTCCCATCGCGGGGATATGATCTTCACGCATTTTGGAGTATCCGGACCCGTCGCACTGCGTTGCAGCCAATTTCTCCGCAAGGTTCAGATGAAGTCTGGAAACCCACAGGTCATTATGAGCATTGATCTGTTCCCAGAGCTGTCCTTGGGTGCATTGGAAGCACAGGTGCAACAGGTATTGGAACAAGAATCCCGCAAGGCTGTCAAAAACATTTTAAAAACATGGGTTCCTGAACGCATGATTCCCTTAATGATGAAACGGGCAGAGATCAGCGATGACCTTACGTTCCACCATTTTCCCAAAGGTATGTTAAGCGACTTGTGTGGGCTAATGAAAGCTTTTACCTTCCGTGCAGACGGAACGAGATCGCTCAAAGAAGCCTTTGTTACTGGGGGAGGAATCCACTTAAAGGAGATATACCCAAAAACAATGGAATCCAAGCTGCTGCCTGGACTATTCTTCTGCGGTGAAGTTTTGGATATTCACGGCTACACCGGAGGGTATAATATCACTGCTGCTTTCTCCACGGGATATACGGCTGGCATGCATGCGGCTGAATATAAACACGGTACATCATAATAGAGGTTGTTCAAAAAGTCCGCTTTTGATTACGAATCATGCCTAATGGCATCATCAGCATCGAATATGAAATTCAGCCGAAATAGGTTGATGCTTACGAAGTATGTTTCCTTCAGAAACATTTTAGTTGCTCACGTAGTTTTCCTACGCTCCGCTACTCCATTTCTATCTTCATTCCATTTTCTCGGTACTGAAAACCGAACTTTTTGAACTCTCATTACTAGGTATTACACCTTTTAACCCGATAATGAATTAGCTCAGATGCCAAAAACCCCGATATCCACTATCTGTGGAGTATCGGGGTTTTTGGGCATTGTTCCATTTTAGAAAAATGACTCGAACTGCTCTTAGCTTGTGATACTTCTATGCTTTGACGCTGCCTGAGAATCCATCAGACGAGTCATCGTATGCTGGGTCATCGCTATAATTATGTGCACCTTGCTCAGCCTGACTCCCCTGGTTTCCACTCGCATAACCCTCATTCCAGTCCTCATTCACGAGATGAGCCGGAATTGAGATATTCTGAAACTGATCCAGCTCTTCCGTTTGAGATGCAAATACGGCACTTCCTCCATGAGACTGTACAATCTCTACGGCTGACTGAGGATCCTGGCGATCTGTAGGGATGTACAATTCCAGCGGACCAGACTGATAAGGCTTATACCCTAATTCCTCCAAGGTTGCCCGTGCTGCATTCAACGCTGAACCGTCTGAGAAATGCACCTGTAGTTCGCTATTATCCATCATCATCTCTTCCTCCTTGCTACAGCTAATCTCTCATCATCCAGGGATGAGCTTCTTCTTCTATAGCATGGGCAGATATAGCGCGTCATATGCTCGGAAATACAAAGGAATTCTTTTAGGGCGTGTCTGAAAACTCCGAAGGAATCAGATTTTGCCGAATTTTCGTTCCAAGCAAGGAAGTTTTCCGAAGGCGTGCCGGGGCACGTCAAGGGAAAGTGACACAGCATGGGGCGAAAAGGCGGTAAAGATGAACTTCAGCGAGTTTTTGAGACACGTCCTAGGCTCGAGTAAGTCGAACCCATCCGGCAATAGATAAGACACAAAGTCCGAAGGCCACCGCACCTGCAGCTGTCAGAATACCGACGATCCAGCCGAGCCAGGCCAATCCCAGCGTGAATCCCATAAGAATACCAATGGGGACAAACAACATCCGAACCATCATTGAACCTGCAAGATGCAGCGCCTCCGAGTCATATGTTATAAGCTGAACATAGTCGGACGTGGCAAAAACATCCCAGGAACGATAAAACATCACCGTCAACATGATGATTAATAACGCACACACGATGATATTGACCGGAAAAGGTGGCAATGCAACAGCTGCGATGGATAGTCCTCCAAGCTGCAGATACAATTTCATCGTGGCCGAGTTCCGGAAAAATGCCTTGAATGCAATCTCCGCTGTCCGATTCGCGATAGAACGATTGCGTAACAGTTTACGCGGTTTCCGGAAAATGATGGATCGTGTTCGTGGGGCTTTCGGCTTGCTCACCGCCCGACTTAACATTAGAGCTGTAAGTTGCAGCCTGCTCCGCAGATCCTCCCGCAGATCCCCTTCAAACGTTCCCTTCATCAACAGCCTCATCTGTCCAACTGTAATTAGAAGAAGCATGATAATTACGATTCCAAAACTGATTTTCCACGTCTGTCCATGCATCCATGATGTCGCATGAATGGTCATGTAACCCATGCCAATGACGAGAGGGATCATCTGAATCCAGCGTCGCCATCCTGTATGTCGGACCTTTGTCATATGTAGTGTTATGGCTTGGAATGAAGCTACTGCACCAAACCAGACAGCCATAAGTGTAATCTGGAGATTCGACATCTCATAGACATGGGACCATAGGGGAGCAGTCAGCGCTGTAATCAGGATCATTTTGCCCAGATGTTGCAGACAGGACCGGTAGAGTCCTTGCCTCATTAACGTGCGCATCCACAACGGCCTTGATTTCAAAAATAATACATCCGCTTCCTCCACAAATATCAACACACCACCGGTAAGCATAACGACGTCAATCAGCCCAGTCAGTACGGGGAGCGGTAATCCTGTCGCCCATGCAGGCAGTGGTTTGGTCCACAGACTCGTGTACCATCCAATCAGATAGAGCAGACCCGGAACAAGCAAATATACCCATACGGTCCAATCCACGACGAGTCTGAGATTTTTCATCTGTTCCCTGAAATGTTCTTTGCGTCTTCGTCTGTATAAACGAAGTGGGGTATAACGCTGGGAAGTCTCCATTCTCTCTCACCCTCTCTCTATCTAAGACGTCAGTACATCAAAACAGTCAAACAAAGAGGCTTCCGGCAATCCTGCTGCTTCACGGATCTCATCCAATGTTCCCTCGGCAGCCGATCTGCCCGAAGCAATCAGAATAAACCGGTCGCAGATTCGTTCAGCGGTATCCAGTACATGCGTAGACATAAGCACACCCGCGCCGCGGCGACGTTCATCATCAAGTAATTTTAGAAAATCCTTGGTTGCACGAGGGTCCAGTCCGATGAACGGCTCGTCCACAATATAGATATCCGGCGAAGACAGAAATCCGATCATCAACATCATTTTCTGACGCATGCCCTTTGAGAAACTGGCTGGAAGATCATTCCGAACATGGTCCATACCGAAACGAACCAACAGTTCCTCCGCTCGGGCAACAAAAGCTTCTTCCTCCATTTCATACGCCGCTGCGGCCAGATCAAGATGTTCCCACAAGGTCATGTATTCGTAAAAAACCGGTTGCTCCGGGATATAGGCATAGCGACCCTCTCCCCCAATCGTCACCTCATACTTGGCATGTTCCAGCAGACCCAGCAGCGTTTTAATCGTGGTACTTTTGCCTGCACCATTCGGTCCGATAATACCCACCAGCTCTCCTCGCGCCACGTTCATTCGAATATTGCGTATGGTTGATTGTCCCGGCTCGTATCCTGCCTCTGTAATATGTACGTCCAATATGGACTCCTGTACGGCTGTACTGTTATATTCCGTTCCCATATCATTCACTCCCTGTTCTGATCAGGCGTTTATTTCACTCTTTATGTTTTATTGTAATCGAGTTGTGGGCTGTTTGTTTGATCATTCTGAGCATTTTGAAGTACAAACCATGTTATAATGTTATTACATACTAACATTAATACATACAAATGTATTACTTTCATAAGTTGGATCATACTATAGGAGGAATATATCATGAATGGTGGGGCTCAGATGAAAGAAGAGCATTCCAAAAGAAAAATTCTTTCTCGCAAAATAGGCAAAATGGGAAACAGCTTGGGCATTAGCTTGCCCAAGGTTTTAATTGATAAGCTCCATGTTTCTCAGGGCGATGAGATTGAATTTATTGAAAACAGTCAGGGAGAAATTGTACTAAAAAAGGTTAAACAAATGAAAATACCCGAAAATGTAAGACCCGAAGTACTGGAAGCTTTCTTCGACGTTTTCGAAGAAGATGAGGATATCCTTAATGATTTAAGGGATCGTTAAGATGACCATATTCCTTACCATTGAAGAAGTAGTAGCCGCTCACCATTTTATGATGAAGAAGATGAATGATACAGCACAAGCTGGGGTTAAGGATTCTGCTTTGTTGGATTCTGCGATAAATAGACCTCTCCAAAGTTTGTTTGGAGAGGATGCCTACCCTTCCATATTTGATAAAGCTACTGCCTTATTAGAGTCATTGGTTAAAAACCACTGTTTCTATAACGGAAATAAACGTACAGCTTATCTTGTAACCAAGTCCTTTCTGCGAGTGAATGGCTACCATTTGCAGATGGAACGTAAATATGCCGTTGAATTTATGGTCAAGATTGCCGAAGGCGAGTATACATTTGAAAAGATAGTACGCTTATTAGAAGAACATTCAGAAGAACGCTAGCTCATATGTCTTATAAATGCAAAAAAGAAGCAGGGGTTCCGGATCCCCTGCTTCTTCATATTACAATGAAAATCTCATATTACCGATTTGTCTCCACCACAGAAGTAGTTTCACTCTCTGCATCTGCATTCACATTCAGATCCAGATCCAGATCCAAAGCGCCACGACTTTCGTTTGCATAACTGCTGTTCACGCTATTGTTGCGTTCGGATTGAGCTACTGTTGCACTCTCTCCTTCCGCTTTCGCGTTCAGACCCAGATCCAGTGCGCCGCGGCTTTCGCTCGCGTAGCTACTGTTCACGTTACGTTCACCGTCTTTCACGCTGTTAGTGCGTTCGGATTGAGCCATTGTTGCTCTCTCTCCTTCGGCATTCACGTTCAGACCCAGATCCAGTGCGCCACGACTTTCGCTCGCGTAGCTACTGTTCACGGTACGCTCGCTGTCTTTCACGCTGTTAGTGCGTTCAGATTGAGCCATCGTTGCACTCTCTCCTTCGGCATTCACGTTCAGACCCAGATCCAGTGCGCCACGACTTTCGCTCGCGTAGCTACTGTTCACGTTACGCTCACTGTCTTTCACGCTGTTAGTACGTTCGGATTGAGCCATTGTTGCACTCTTTCCTTCGGCTTTCGCGTTCAGACCCAGATCCAATGCGCCACGGCTTTCGTTTGCGTAGTTGCTGTTCACAGTACGCTCGCTGTCTTTCACGCTGTTGTTGCGTTCGGATTGAGCCATCGTTGCACTCTCTCCTTCGGCTTTCGCGTTCAGACCCAGATCCAATGCGCCACGGCTTTCGTTTGCGTAGTTGCTGTTCACGGTACGCTCACGATCATTAACGCTGTTAGTGCGTTCGGATTGAGCCATCGTTGCACTCTCCCCTTCGGCATTTACGTTCAGACCCAGATCCAGTGCGCCGCGGCTTTCGCTCACGTAGCTACTGTTCGTGTTACGCTCACCGTCTTTCACGCTGTTAGTGCGTTCGGATTGAGCCATCGTTGCACTCTCCCCTTCGGCATTTACGTTCAGACCGAGACCCAGCGCTCCACGACTTTCACTCTCATAGCTGCTGTTTACGTTCCGATCATCGCCGCCTCGTGAATAGTCGCTCATCGTTGTACCTTCTCCCAACACATTGGCATTCAGGCCAAGGCCCAGCTTGCCAGAATTACTACGCTCAACTGTGTGGTCGGAAGAACGATCATTGTAACGGTTCATACTCTCGGAAGATAAGCCGGCGTTAAGGCCAAGATCCAGATTCAATGCTCCAGTTGCACTGGATGAACCTCCGTAACTACCATAGTTCTCGTGACCTGTGTCACGGTGTCCTGACAGAAGAGATCCCAGCTCCAGGCGCAAACCTGCATTTAGATCCAGATTACCACTGCTGTTATTGCTATAGCTATCTGCGTAAGTTGCCTGCGAAGCCCCCAGCAATCCAGCCACCAACGTACCCGACAATACCGACAATTTTACCCAACGATTCACTTTTTTCATGATGATATACACTCCTTCTCAATTTTGGTTGAATTAACGCCATTGTTGCCTAAGAGAAAGAGGTATATTGCGGTGGCCGCCCAGGCGGTGCCTGTGACCATTGACTGAACCCATCGAGCCGTTCCATTCGGAAGGCATAATCGTAATCTGGCGTAACCAGACCCGTTGTTGCTCCCGGAAGTGCAGCGGCTGGAGCGGTTGCTCCACCTCCAGTTACACCGGACGAACCGGAGCTTGTCCCTGCTGAAGCATTAGCTACTCCGGGAGAAGTTGCTGCAACAGACCAACTGGTTGGTCGTTCTGTGCGAGGCTGCAATGGAGATGTTGCATCAGCATCATCTTGTTTCAGATTGGCTTCCTGGTTACTCTGCACTTGTTCAGTGAAAGCTGGTTCAGCAGATGTCTGATCTACGAGGAATAACTCGTTATCTGGCAATCCTGCATTAACATCGGAATCCTGCGTCAGATTGGTTCCTTCCACAGGCAATGCCTGCGGGACAGCAGGTTGTTCTGGACTTACTTCTGGTTCCGTGGTGACCTCCACCACTTTGCCCGTAACCTGTACTGCGTCCTGTCCTTCCTCGGTGTTCTGTGGTGAAACAGGATCTGCGAGTGCACTCGTATTGGAAGTTTCAACATTCGGTGTTTTGACAACCGTCGGCTTTTCCGGAGTGACTACAGGCGGTTCCGGCTTCACACTTGGAATATCCACCTTTTCCTGATCAGGATTGAGTTCAGCGGTCACGTCTACAACTGGAACTTCTGCTCTCACAGAAGGAAGCTGGACATTTCTCTTACTCAGATCCACTCGGGATGAAGAGATATTGATGGAAGTAACCTCAGGCACATCCACCTTAACCGAAGGTAATTCAACCTTGCCCTGCCGAAGGTCTGTTTTCACAGCAGACGTCTCTGCCTTGATCACCTCGGGTACCTCTGCGGTAACACCAGGCAAGGAAGCAGTACCTTCGTTGAGGTTCACCTGACTGCTTGATACATCGGCTTTGATCACCGGTGTATCCGCCTGTACAGACGGCAGTTCGACGGTTCCCTTCTTCGCATCAATCCCAATCTCTGATGTTCCGGCCGATCCAAGCGTTGTATCTACTTTCAGCTCAGATACACTCAGCTTACCTGTCGATTCATTCGCTTTGATCGACGGAACTTCAACATTCAGTAGTGGTGTAGATACCGATACCGACGGAGTCAGGTTCAACCCGCCATCCGAATCACGTGAAAACAAATTCAGCGACAATCCGCTGGACGGTTTATCCGAAGATACCTGAGCATCATCCGCATACACTTGTGACGTTCCAAACCCCAGCATCAAAGTCCCGGCGAGTATAACCAGTGGTATGCTTCCCAGACGTACAATCGATTTTGGTAACTTTACATTCAAGTTGCTTCACCCCCTTTCCGCAAATGCGTTGGTGGGACAAGGCATATGAGTTTTCCCCTAGGAATAATTAGAATACAGGGATTTCTGCCTGTTCCTCATTAAACGTGAAGGCGTTTACTCAAACGCTTTTTAATCAAAAACTTAAAATTTGAAGTAAATTCAAACCTTCATTTCAACTGTTCTAACCTGAGCAGATCCGGCCTGTTTTTAGTCGCCTGCAATCATTGTTTTGGCTGCAATGGAACCATTCAGATCGGCTTTTTCCCCATTGCGTTTCATCAAATAAATCAAACCAAGCAGGGTCATCAAAATGCCTGAACAGACAAAAGCCGGCACTACACCAAATGAGGTGACCATAAATCCGCCTACCACCGGGCCCATAATATTACTGGCAGTCATCACGCTGCCTACCGTTCCAAATACCCTGCCTGTCATCGCCTCAGGTGTCTGTTCCTGCAACAGGATCTGAAAGGGTACAATCGCAAACCCAATTCCGACACCTGCCAGGGCAAAGAGGGATACTAACAACAGATTGGCACCTAGCCCGGCGTGCGGCCAAACCCCAACAATAACTCCGGCTCCGCCGATAACCAGACCCATGAGTATGGTACCCAGACCCATTTTCAAAATATGCCCTGCATGCTTCCACTTCCGTACACTCATCGCTGCAATTAATGTACCTACACCACTTGCTGCCACGCACCATCCCAGTAGATCACTTGAAATTCCGGGAAGTTGTCTGAATAACACCACAGTCTGTGAATCGGCAAATTGCAGAAAAAGTATGGCTGAAGCAAGCAAAATCAGAGACGTTCCTACGTGAGGGAGAGATGCGAGCATGCGAATGCCCTCCTGTGTTTCCTTCCAAAAAGAGCCTTTTGAGCGGTTACGAACACCCCCAGCTGTCTCTTCCTCTACTTCTGTTACGTTATGAATTGCAGATTGGATCACCCGAGTTCCAGGAATCCACAATAAAATGATGCCGGAGATCAAAAAAGACGCTGAATCGATAACAAAACACCAGGTGATGCCAAAAGCGGCTACCAGCAGTCCACCAAGCGCTGGACCAATAATTTTGGACATCTGTTCAATGATCGAGCTGATGGATACAGCTTGCGCAAGTTGTTCGTGAGGTACAATCTCCTTCAGCTTTCCGTTTTTGGCCGGAGAGAACATGACATCGAACAGGGATTTGAGGACCAGCAGTATGTAGATGTGCCAGATCTGGTCAGCAAAAATTAACGCACCCACGATGATGATCCGTGCACCATCGGCTACAATCATCAGCCATTTTCGGTTCAGGCGATCTGCAAGTGTGCCTGCGAATGGCCCTGTTAACAGAATGGGTATTGCTGCGGAAAGTGTGACAAATGTAATCTCCCATGGCGTTGCATTCCAGCGGATACCCACGAGGGTCAGTATTGCGAGCAGATGCAGCCAATCACCCAGATTGGAAATGGCCTGTGCCACCATCAATGTTACAAAAGATCGGTTATTCTTCAGTGGTCGTTGTCCTTCAAACGTTAAATCACTTGTCATCCTTCTTCTCCTCCATTATATTCCAATTCATAGTATGAACTCATTATATAGAGCAGCCCTTGACTCGACCTCCTGCCAGAGGCGGAGAAAAAGCGACATCTGAAGGATGATTTTTCAGCATGATGAATGATCAAATTTTAAATGCTAAAAATGCAAATCTTGTGACATATCGCATGTTTTTCGTAGAAATAGAAGTTTACAATTAAACCATGGCGACAACCTGAATCGTCAAACATAACTAACCAACTTATATAAGTTGAAATACTCTTTTACATGAACAGCATAACGGAGAGGACCCCTCTTCATCATTTCAACTTATAAAACTAATCTGAAAAGGCGGGATCAGCATGCTGGAATTACAAGAAATCGGAACCGAACGTTCACTTCATCTGTACCGCACCTTGGCCCAGACATTCAAGAGCGTGAATGAACACGCTGTATCCGGAAGCAAAGTGCATGGCTTCAACCCCACCGCATACGGGGTGCTCGAAGTGTTATATATGAAAGGAGCTCAGCCGATTCAACAGGTTGGCGCACAACTTCTGCTGCAAAGTGGTAATGTGACCTATGTGATCGATAAGCTGGAGCAAAAAGGATTGTTACACCGCAAACATTGTCCGCAAGACAGACGTATCATCTTTGTGGAATTGACCGAAGAAGGACAGCGCACCATGGATGACATCTACCCAGGCTATGCTTTGAAGATTGATCGGGCTGTAAGTGGACTAAGTGAGGAAGACAAGGAATTGCTGTCCGAACTCTTGGGAAGGCTTGCACATTCCGCAGACCGTTTATCAGCGAGCAGCTAGAGCGAATCTTCAAACCTGCCGAAAGCCGGAGCGTAACAGAATGTACTGGAGCAGATATGGAGCGGGAGCGCTAACGAACCTGTGACGTCAGGGGTTTGAAGCGCTCGCAGCATTTTAAGGAATCTGACACACGCTATCTTTGAATAAACAGCCGTTTACAACGTGTTTTCAGGTGGTTTCGGGAAATAACGTGTCTCATGTTCCTTACAATTTAAAAAGAGGAGCCGAAGGTCAAATAAGATATCACTTGCCTGAGTTGGAAGCTGCACTCTAGTCCACTGCACATGTGCCATCAACAAAAATAACCGGATTTGCCTGACATCGGCGAATCCGGTTTTTCATATGTTTTTTGTATATATCTTCTTTTACTTTGAGCCTTGTGGCTGCGGTGGAGCATCTGCATCTTCGGGTACAATTAAACGTTTGCGTAGAGCAAGCGTCGTTACCCACGAGACCAGTGCAATGACAAACATAATGACAAACAGGGAATGCAAGCTTCCTTCCAAAACGTTACGCAGTAGCGCCCATTTATCATCCGATAGCGCTGCATCCGTATGTGGTGCGAGCAGTTCATTCAGATCATTCTCCGATATTCCAGCCTCCGCCAGATTCTGTTCATTCGATAACGTGGAGATCCGATAGTTCAACCAGGTACCAAAAGCCGCTGCACCAATCGTCTGTCCCAATGTACGCATGAACGTATGCAGCGCGGTTGAGGAGCCACGCTCCTTATACCCTACAGAAGACTGCGCAATAATGGTGAAGATCGTAAACGCAAATCCGAAGCCGAGACCATAAATAAAGGTCAATATAAATAGCACAGCCTGTGGGGATGTCCCACCCACCAGAAAGAGTCCACCCGACCCGATCGCAATTCCGGTTAATCCAATCAATGCGGTCATACGTGATCCAATTTTCATCAATAGGCGGCCTGCCATCACACTACCAATGAGCCAGCCCACTGACATCGGCGCGAGCAGCAGCCCGGATTCCGTCGCATTACCTCCCCGAACCCCCTGCACCCAGAGCGGCAAATAACTGGTCAGGCCGATCATCAAAGTACTGGTCAGCAGTCCGGCGATATTCGCCACACGGATGTCCCGTATTCGGAACAAATGTAGTGGAACCATTGGGGCCTGAGCTCTTTTTTCCACCACGAAAAATAAAATGATAAACAGAGCGGCGACCACACTCAGCACAACAATCAACGGAGAACTCCAGGCATAATACTGCCCACCCGCCGACAGGACGAACAACAACGCCGTAATGCCCACCGTGAAGGTCAGTGCACCGACATAATCAATTTTGGCCGTACGCGGCGAGATATCTTCCTTCAGATAACGAAATACAAACCACATCGCAAGCAGACCAAACGGCACATTAAAACCAAAGATCCACTGCCAGCCCAGATTATCAACAAAATAACCGCCAAGCAGCGGTCCAGCCAGAGAGGAAATACCCCACACGGAGCTAATCCAGCCCTGGATTTTGCCACGTTCTTCAATGGCGTAGATATCCCCAATAATCGTAAATGTAACAGGAACTACCGCACCCGCACCAATCCCTTGAATAGCACGAAAAATAATCAACTGCTCCATGTTCTGCGACAGACAGCACAAGAGTGAACCCAGTAAAAATAAGGCACAGCCAATCAGAAATACAGGCTTTCGTCCATACAAGTCACTGATTTTGCCGAAAATGGGCGTACTCACAGCCATCGTTAACAGATATGCGGTGAAAATCCAGCTCAGCAACTGTACACTCCCCAGCTCACTGACAATGGTCGGCCCTGCCGGACCAATTACGGTGCCTTCAATCGCTGACAGAAATGTCGCGAGCAGCAGCCCCGTCAAGATGAAACTGCGCTTTAAACCTCCAGTTGCATTCACACAAACCCTTCTCTCTTCGTTTCTCTATATAATTGGTACGTTAATTTACACATCTACTACGAACCAGAACAAGCTTCCAACCGCTGTTATCCCCAGATTTTTTCTTCTCCTCTCTAAAGGAGAAATCCGGTGATAGCGTATGCTTCCGATGTAGCTTTCTTTCAGAAAGCTTTAAAGGCGAACGCTTCGCTTCTCCAGCTTTGTTCTGTTTCTTCGTTTACGTGTAATTTAAAAGCAATTATCTATTGTCTCTTTTATTTACCTTTCTTACGAAGGAACTCATCATACAGCATCGAATACATCACCATATCCTTGTATCCAGTGGACGTATGTTGCACCTGTCGTAGCAACCCTTCTCGCGTGAAGCCACGGTTTGTCAAGAACTCGCCGGAAGCCAGATTACGCGGATCAACCAGCGCTTCAATTCGATTAAGACCCATGGTCTCATACCCAAAGGGCAGCAATGCCGAGAAAGCCTCCGTCATATAACCGTGGCGCCAATAGTCACGTCCTAGCTCATAACCGATCTCACCCCGGAATGCGCCTTCAAGCTGCCATGTGTTAAAGCCACAGCTGCCAATGAGCTTGCCTGTTTCTTTGAGTTCGATCCCCCACCGGATCGCATCCTCTTCTCCTGCCATTTGGTTGAGCAGTCCAATCATGTCTGCCGCTTCGCTTGTCCCAATCATGGGCGCAAGATTCATGTAACGGGTCACCTCCCGATCTGACCAGCATGCGAACATCTGGGCCGCATCCCGGCGACGCATTTTACGCAGACGAAGCCGCGCAGTCTCCATTTCGGGAATTCTTCCTTTGCATTTATACATATAAAGACACTCCGATCCGATCTATCTCCGCAGACCATAATATTCACTAGTCATCTAATCATAACCTGCGCCGAATGGCAACTGTTCAGTCATGGACACACGTCAAAAAACCGGGCCAATTTCGCTCCCGGTCTTGTTGTACGTATGGAACAATTCAAAGTTTGAGTGAATTACGGAATCATGGCTTGTCCAATGAATTTTAAGCTTTGGACGTTTTCTTGCCCTTCCCCAGTAATTCATCGCTAACCCGGCCAAACACAGCCGTGATTTCCTTGAATTCTTCGATGCCAGTCCCGGTTAGGCTCCATTGGTCCCCGTGGGCGGTCAGGAAATTCTCCTGTGTCAGGTGTTCAAGCTCCTGCTTGATCTCCCGCTCTCCAACGCGATATCCCCGCTCTTCCAATAGGGGCAGTGCCTCGCTAACGTTCAAATCCTGATTTTGCGCGAAATATAGTAGATGAATCCGTACAAAAAGATTCTGTACCTCTGCATGCATAAGCCAAGCTCCTTCCCGGGTTATAGCCCTCCGTGGTTGCTAAGTATTTACCCCACGCAAGAAGCTGAGAAACAGGAGGATTCTTCAGGTATTCCCTTCCCTTTCCGAAATCCTCCGCTTGACTAACCGCATCCTCTGCACTATCTTGAAAATAAGTACCATTTTGCTCGGGAGGGTGATTTACCATGTTTCAAGCTGTTTCCTATGAAGGAACACGAAGTGAGCAGCACACCGCCGTCCTGGGACAGTTAAGTGCTCTGATCCGCGATGAACCTAGTGCGATTGCCAATCTGGCGAACGCTGCTGCGCTGCTCAATGTATTTATGACCGACACCAATTGGGTCGGCTTCTATCTGTATGATGGAAAAGAACTGGTCCTCGGGCCATTCCAAGGACTGCCTGCCTGTATCCGAATTCCATTGGGACGTGGTGTATGTGGCACATCTGCTGCGGAAAAACGTACCCTGGTCGTTGACGATGTTCATGCCTTCCCAGGCCACATTGCCTGTGATGCAGCATCGAACAGTGAGATTGTCGTACCGATTATCAAAAACGGCGAACTGTACGGGGTGCTGGATATCGACAGCCCGATCAAAAATCGTTTTGACGACGAAGACCGCGTCTTCCTGGAGAAAGCCGTAAGCCTGCTCACAGAGCAGTTGGAAGCAACCATACCCCTTTAGGAAATGATGAACAAGAGGATCGGAGTCTCATCACACACGATGATGAAGAACCCGTAATAACAAAGAGCGCAGTCCTCTCAGAGGTCTGCGCTCTTTGTTATCCTTTATGATTCACACCCATGTTCTTGCTCGCCCATGTTACTTTATGCATCTAGGATAAATCATGTTCCGCTTTAATCATCATCCCATCCCGCAGGAATTCAGCCAATTTCGGGTGATAACCATCATACATCTGACGGAAATTTTTATGCTCTACATACAGATTGGCCAAATCCCGATAGATCTCAGCGGTGGGTGTATAATAACCTTTGATCCATTCAAGATGCCTGCCAATAATCCGTTGTACTTTTGCACTACCGGGTTCCAATCCATCCTCAATGGCCTGTTGCAAGTCCAGATGAACCTGGTCAATTCTCGCCTGGGAATCCAGATAATCTTCTTTTGACTTCAACTCCTGATGTTCAGGTAATGTGGATGAATTGGAAGATTGGATGTCGGACCTCTGAACACCCTCTGTCTGCACATGGTACATATCATTATTGACTACAGGGTCAGAACCCGATTCATTCAGCAACTGGTGACGCCCCTTATTTACAAAACCGATATACAGCTCATGTTCATCAAGTTCCTGTTC
Source organism: Paenibacillus sp. SRL342 (assembly GCF_984798905.1). Classification (NCBI taxonomy): domain Bacteria; kingdom Bacillati; phylum Bacillota; class Bacilli; order Caryophanales; family Paenibacillaceae; genus Paenibacillus; species Paenibacillus sp. SRL342. Next base: position 748,876 of record NZ_OZ481790.1, on the reverse strand, counting down.
ACCTTGCAAATGAGAGATCGTTTTGTCCAGTGTCTGAATCAATCCATGCAGACGGAGTGCCTTCTCCAGCATGTCAATCCGATGCTGCTTCATGATGCGTATGACATCCTGGGGATTATCCCGGAGCATCGGGGCAATCTCATTCTCCTTCATACCCACTTCCTTACAGAAAAGGATTTGCTGGAGTCTTAGCAATTCCTGCTTTTCATAATAGATGTCCTCATCTACATCCCCAAAGGCCGGATTCAGAAGACCTGTCTCTGCATACTGGCTCAGTTCGTTCAGACTTACGCCTGACATTCCCGATACGTCCACCATGGAATACGCCATTTGAATACACCTCCTGCCTGTCCTGCAACTCCAGAGTTCAGGCTTAATTCATACTGCATTTTATTTGAATAGTGAGAGAATATAAGACTTTCGGCAATGCTGTACCGCTTCATTCCGCTCGTGCTCTGGATGGGTACATCATGCTTCGGTGATATGAACGGCGTTTAGTCAGTTATGTTGCGGTATGTTAACTATGTTATACCCGTCTCATCAGATGTGAACCCGCAGTCAGTGAAGAATCCGCATGTATTTTTGAAACTTTTTCCATGATCTTCATATAAAAAAAACCTGTGCCATTATTCTGGCACAGGAGGTGTGTGGTTATGTTTTCATTGGCATACGGTATATTGAGTAAAGAATGGAAGAAAATCACCCTTTATTAAACATAACAAACTTCAATTCCGTCATTTCCTCTACAGCATATTTTACGCCTTCACGCCCAATCCCACTTTGTTTCACCCCGCCATAGGGCATGTGATCCACTCGGAACGTCGGAATATCGTTAATCATAACTCCGCCTGCTTCGATCTGATCGACAGCATGGAGGGCGGTATGGATATCGTTTGTAAATACGCCCGCCTGAAGCCCGTATATCGAATCGTTAACATGTTCAATACCCTCTTCAACGGAATCTATCGTATTGATCACAACGATGGGTGCAAACACTTCCTGACAGGATACCTTGGCATCATGCGGAACGTTAATCAGTACCGTTGGACGCAGAATGCCTCCTTCAGCTTGACCGCCTGCTACCACCTCAGCTCCTGCCTGTTTGGCTTCTTCAATCCAATCGAGTGTACGCTGTACATCCTTGGAAGTAATCAGCGCAGAGACCACCGTATCCGGGCTCAGCGGGTCTCCGACCACCACTTGTTTGGCAGCTTCAGCGAAACGCCGGATGAATTCTTCCGTGATGTCACGATGTACGTAGATTCGCTGTAGCGAGATACATACCTGTCCCTGATACGTGAAAGCTCCGGTCACACATCGAGGAATCACTTTGTCCAGATCTGCGTCCTTATCCACGATCACCGCTGCATTCGACCCTAGCTCCAATGTCACGCGTTTGAGTCCTGCTTTGCTACGAATGCTCGTCCCTACCGCTGGACTGCCTGTAAACGTAATATGAGCAACACGGGGGTGCTCCACAAGCACATCACCAATCGTTTTGCCATCACCGCTCACCACGTTCAGTACACCATCCGGCAACCCGGCTTCCTGAAGCAGATTAGCGATGTAATAGGAAGACAGAGGCGTCTGCTCCGCAGGTTTGAGAACAATCGTATTGCCTGCTGCCAGCGCTGGACCTACCTTGTGGGCTACCAGGTTCATTGGAAAATTAAACGGTGTAATCGCACCGATGACACCTAGAGGTTGCCGCATCGTATATCCGATGCGCCCTTCTCCACCTTTGGCTGCATCCATCGGAACCGTCTCTCCGGTCAGCCGCTTGGCTTCCTCAGCGGCAAAACGATATGTTTCCACCGTCCGGTCAACCTCTGCCAGTGCTGCGGTAATTGGCTTTGCCGCTTCAAGCGCAATGATTCGCGCTGCTTCTTCTTTGCGTTCTTCAAGCATGGAGGACAACTTGTACAGAATATCTGCACGCTGATGTGCAGGCATCTGGCGCATTGCCTTCCCGGCTTGAACCGCAGCTGCAACGGCAGCCTCCGCTTCCTCGGCTGAAGCCGAAGAGACTTCTGCCAGCGTTTCCCCGGAGTATGGTGCTTGAAGTGTTTTATAATCTACGGATTCAGTCGGTTTGCCCCCGATAAACAGATGTTGTTTTTTCATATGCTGCATCCTCCATCCTTTTAGAGCCTATTGAACTTAATCTATTTATACACTATTTCCGTGCCATCAACCCACTACGGTGTTCGGCAATCATAGCTTCTAACGTTCCTGAAGAGCCATTGTGGCGATCTTGAGCTATTGCATTATAATGGATTTCACATCCTATTTAACCATCAGGACGGGGCATTCTGCATGTTTTAACACGCCATGACTGACACTACCCACGATCATCTCTGCGAGCATGCCTTTCCCGCCGGTACCCATCACGATCATTCCACAATCTCGTTCGCGCCCCACACGGCAGATCTCATTAACGGGATCACCTGCGCATGATCCGAACCATCAACAGCAACCAATATATGTTTCAGCATTGCAATTCCTCCTGTGAATTAGTGAGATGTAATGGCGGAATCGATATCCCGCAGATGATGACGGCGTACCAGCAGTACCACGACACCAATCAGAACCATTAATGCGCCAAAATAAAACGGTGTTTCTGGCAGGAACCACTCGGACAATTTACCTGCAAGCCATGGAGCAAGTGCACCACCCAGGAAACGAACAAAGCTGTATGCAGCAGAAGCAACAGAACGCTCCACAGGTGCAGCTTCCATAACAGCCGTTGTAATCAATGTGTTGTTAATTCCAAGGAAAATCCCGGCTACAATAACTGCAACAATAACGGTAGTTGGTGAACCCATCACCGTACCTACTGCCATAACAACCAGATCAATCGCGAACAATGTAAGCATGACACTCATGGACGGTACTGATCCGAATCGACGTTGCAATCTTGGTGCCACGAATACAGACGTAATCGCCAGCATCAGTCCCCAGCCAAAGAATACATATCCCAAGCCGTGCTCATCCAGATTCATGACATATGGTGAATAAGCCATCAAGGTAAAGAAACCAAAGTTATACAGGAATGCGGTAATCGCCAATGTTTTCAATGAAGGATAACTTAATGCTTTGAACGGATCGGACAAAGAACTGCGTGTTTTCGGTTTGGCCATCTTGGGCAACATAAATGTAATGCTGATAAAGGCAATCGCCATCAGGACAGCCACCCCATAGAACGGGCCACGCCAAGAGATGGAACCTAGTTCACCACCAAGCAGCGGTCCAACCGCAATCCCAAGACCAAGTGCTGCTTCGTACAAAATAATCGCTTTGGCTGTCCCCGACGTGGACAGTCCCACAATGGCAGATAACGCCGTTGCGATGAACAAGGCATTACCAAGCCCCCAACCGCCACGGTAACCAACCAGTGCACCTACCGTGTCTGAGGTACCGCCGAGGAATGAGAAGATAATAATCAACAATATACCGCTGAGCAACGTCCACTTCACACCAATCCGGCTGGATACGACACCTGTAATCAGCATCGCTACCCCGGTTACAGCGTTATAACTGGTAAATAGCAGTGACACTTGGCTTTTGGATGCATGCAGCTGATCTGCAATTGCGGGCAGAATCGGGTCAACCAGACCCAGACCCATAAAGGATATGATACATGCAAAGGCAACCGCCCATACCGCTCGCGGCTGGGATAACAGGCCCCCACGTGATGACGGCAATTCGTCCGGTAATGATGGCTCTCTTTTCATACGTAATTCCTCCTGTGAATAATTTATGTGGTGAAACATTTTATTTGAAAATAGCAGTGAAAACGATGAAAATATTGCGTTCATTTTCATGAATATAGGTAACAAAACGGCACAAATGACACCGAAACATCCGGTGTTTGTACAGGATCGCCACAGGTACTATGGTGCTCACTCCATGTAGCGATTATGTGTATACAGTTTTGTTTATTAAATATTGGATGCTAATTGGGTTAGCCGTCTTCATCACCCTGCGGATCATGTGCCTGTAACTTCTGAATACCACTCCGAACGCGTTCACGCAGCTCTTCCAGTTCAGTCTGTACGGCATGTATGCTCTGAAGTTTCTCCTCAATCAGTTGCAACTGACCATCCAGCGTTGTTTCCATCGTGGTAAGCTTCTCGATCCGTTCTCTTACTTCGGTCGTCTGCTGGTAGTCAAAACGTTGTTCATTCAAGGCATCTGCCGTTGCCACATAGGTATGTAGCTCCTGAAGGGAGAATCCAAGTACCTCTTTGGCGCGAACCACCTTCTTCAGATAATCGATATCCTCCCGAGTGTACAACCGCGTACCGCCATCTGTCCGCTGAGGTGAAGGCATGACACCAATCTCTTCATAATACCGAATGGTTCGCTTGGTCAAACCGCATTCCTTGGCTACGTCGTCGATTTTATATAAACTCATTTCCCTCACCTCTTCCATATGTCTATAATGTTATGTACATAATTATATATAATATTAACGTTAACGTCAACGTTAGATTTCAGGTATGAAGCCTTAGCAAGTTAAAATCCTCTTACAATTTTCTATCTCGACAAAAAAAGACCCGCTTCACACGCAGGTCTTCCTCTGTACACTATTCATTCAAATTACCTTAAACGTTCTGCTCATTCTGTTGCTGTTGAGCACGCTGCATTTGCTTCAATCGGCCTTCCACTCTGGTAAACAGTCTGAACGTATAGAACCCTGTAACAACCAGACTCAGTACCAAAGCTCGTACATCTGTAAGCCAGAAACCGATAATGCCGAATATCGTAATAATCACACCAAATTGCATCATCAGATTGGCGCTATAACTTTGTGCTTCGTCCCACAACTCGGGATTACTCATTGCACGCGGAGTCCGATACCCATATATCCCGTTAATCATTTTCGGTGGTTTTTTGAACACCATGAACCCCAGAATGAAATAACACACTCCGATGATGATCCCAACTATTGCTCCTGTCAAAACGTTCTCCCCTTCACTGTTGTCTTCCATAGACCTGCTTACACTGAGACTCCTCCGATAAATAGAATAACCTGCCGATGTAGCTTCACTTCTTCAGGTTATTTCTGTCCTCTCCGTTCTCGTGTACATGTCTGGTTAGACTTATCTACATAAAAATATAAAAACGGCTCTACGTATATACGAAGAGCCGCCTGGATCGTTTCGTAAACTTAGATATTCTTCACTCGAAGTACACGCATGGCGTTCAGTACAGCCAGCACTGTGACACCCACATCGGAGAATACCGCTTCCCACATGGTAGCTATGCCGAACACACCGAGTAGCAGGAAGATCGCTTTAACCCCCAAAGCAAACGCGATATTTTGCCATACAATCATTCGTGTACGCTTAGCAATGCGGATTGCACTCGCTAGTTTCGACGGTTCATCGGTCATGATGACCACATCTGCCGCTTCAATCGCAGCATCTGAACCAAGTCCACCCATGGCCACGCCCACATCGGCGCGCGCCAGTACAGGTGTATCGTTGATGCCGTCACCGACAAACACCATTTTCTCCTTCGGAGATTTGGCAGCTTCCAGTTTCTCCAGCCGCTCCACTTTGTCCTGTGGCAGCAATTCAGCATAGACCTCATCCACACCCAGCTCGCGTCCTACCGCTTCACCTACGGCTTTGGCATCACCTGTCAGCATGACCGTTTTGCGGATGCCGAGTTTCTTCAGCGCCTGAATAGCAGCGGCTGCATCATCCTTCACTTCATCAGCAATAATTAGATGACCAACATACGTGCCAGCTTCAGCCACGTGGACAATCGTTCCGGCTGTTTCTGGTGTGGTATAGGATATACCCGCCTGCTCCATTAATTTGGCGTTGCCTGCAAGCACTTCCCGACCATCCACACTCACCTTGATCCCGTGTCCGGCAACTTCGTCATAACCTTCCACACCTTGCGTGGGAATGCCCTTGGCCCAAGCTGCGCGAATGGATTCAGCGATTGGATGATTGGAATTGGCTTCAGCAATAGCTGCCAGCTTCATCAGTTCATCTTCCGTACGTCCACCTTCGGGACGAATGGCTGTTACTTTGAATACACCTTTGGTTAGTGTACCCGTTTTATCAAAAACAACAATTTTCACATCGTTCAACGCTTCAAGGTAGTTACTGCCTTTAACGAGAATCCCGTTACGTGAAGCTGCTCCGATACCACCAAAGAATCCAAGTGGAATAGAGACCACCAGCGCACAGGGGCATGAGATAACCAGGAAGACCAATGCACGATAGATCCAGTCAGCAAATGTTGCACCACTAAGTATCAACGGCGGAACAAATGCAATCACGGCTGCAAGGATAACAACAACCGGTGTGTAATAACGGGCGAATTTACTAATAAAATGTTCTGTTTTCGCTTTCCGGCTGCTTGCGTTCTGCACCAGGTCCAAAATTTTGGATACCGTTGATTCACCAAACGTTTTGGTCACTTCAATCGTCAACATACCATTCTTGTTCACAAATCCACTCAGTACATCATTTCCGGGCTCCAGCTCACGAGGTACCGATTCACCTGTCAGAGCAGAAGTGTCCACCATGGAGCGGCCAGCTCTAACGATACCATCCAGCGGTACTCGCTCTCCTGCTTTCACGACAATACGATCACCAATCCGTACGTCTTCCGGAGATACACGTTGGGTTTCGTCACCCGAACCCGTCAGGATATTGGCGTAATCCGGGCGAATGTCCATCAGTGACTGAATCGACTTGCGTGACCGATTAACAGCCATACCCTGAAACAGCTCCCCGAGCTGATAAAAGAGCATAACCGCTACCCCTTCCGGATACTCTCCAATCGCAAAGGCACCCAAGGTAGCGACGGACATCAGGAAGTATTCATCGAACACCTGGCCGCGGATGATGTTTTTGGACGCCTGGAGCACAATATCTCCCCCGGCAATCAGATAAGCGAGTGCATAGAGAGCAAATTGCGCCCAGCCCTCCAGCGGCGACCAGATTGCGGCTGCGAGCAGCACAGAACCTGCAGCAAGACGAGCAAGTAATACTTTTGTCTGTCCTGCACCATGTTCATGCGAATGGCCTGCATGGGCATCATCATGCGTATGGCTGTGATCATGTCCAGCATGACTTCCATGCTCATGCACATGACCATGTGTGTGTTCCTCTGAATCTGAGTGATCATGAGTATGCGAGTGTTTGCCATATGAATGTGAATGTCCATGATCATGTCCGGTATGGTCATGACTGTGATTATGCGCACCAGCTGCACTCCCTGTATGGGTGTGCACATGTCCGTTCACGTGTTTTCCTTTTTCCGAAATGCGAATATGCGGCTCCAGCCGAAGCACTTTGCGCTTTGCTTCTTCCACTACCTGTTCATCCATATCGGAAGTGGTGTGTAGCGATAATGTTTTGGTAACAAAATTGACAGAGCATTCGCTAATGCCTTTAATTTTTTTAACGCCATTCTCAATCTTCAAAGCGCAGTTCGCACAATCCAGTCCCTCAAGCAGCAGTTCCCTTTTCACCTGTTCCTGTCCGGTTCCCATGTGAATTCTCCCCTTTGCAGTACAAAAACGATGTTATATTTCAATTACATTCAATATATGAGCACTCATTCATATGTTTGGTTAACCCTATTATATGCACGCCTAAACATGAGTGTCAACAATCGTTGTTGATTTTTCATACAGATTATGCTAATAGTAATCATTTCGCTTTAGGCGGGTTTTGGATATAATAGAGCTATAGTTGTTAACATAGGCGGTGATAGGAAATGGAACAACCGGTTAAAGCACCAAGCGAATGTGATGCAGCCTGCTCAGGCACTGAAGCCGACGTGCAGACGATTCGCACTTCACTCATAGATCGGGAGACGTCTTCCGAGATGGCAGATTGGTTCAAGGCATTCAGCGACCCCACACGTCTACGTATTATTGATGCGCTGTTACAGAAGGAATTATGTGTTCATGACCTGACGGTTCTGCTCGACATGGGACAGTCGGCCATTTCACACCAGCTGCGTTCACTCCGCAACATGCGGATCGTCAAGCGACGCAAGGAAGGCAAGACCGTGTACTACTCTCTGGATGATGCTCATATTGAGCAGATTTTCCTGCAAACGCTCCAACATATTAAACACAGCTAGGCAGCAGCCAAGCTTGTTCATGCAGAAGAACCCCCGCCTCTCGGCTGTATGCCGATGGACGGGGGTTCTTCTTGGTAAGGGTACCGTTTTATACAGGATACAGAGTGACTAGATCTTCTGATTAACTATCCATTGGAGCTTGCCACTTTAGTCATAAAAGATTGTTTTTGTTCGGATCATACAGGCCGGATCTGTCCTTGAACCAGTTGAAGATATGCGATACACATACTTTCAGCACCGCGTATCCTGGAACAGCGAGCAGAATACCCACGACTCCAAACAGATTACCCGAAGTCAGAATGACAAAGATAATCGTGATGGGATGAATCTTCAGCGTTTTGCCCATGATCTGTGGTGAGATGAATTTACCCTCGATTAACTGCACGATTGTCCATACGGCAACCATCTTCAGCAGCATCACCGGCGAAGTAACCAGGGCCACGATCAACGCAGGGGTAATTGCAATTGCTGGTCCCAGATAAGGAACAACACTCGTGAACGATGCGATAATCGCAAGAATCAGTGCATAATCCAGCCCAATGACCATATAACCGATATAGAGCAGAATACCGATGCAGAAGCTGACGATAATCTGTCCACGAATGAATGAACTGATCTGGTGATTGATGTCTTCCAGCACATGCATTGCGCCCGTACGGCTCTTGATCGGCAGGAAAGACAGAATTTTCGCTGGCAGCTTCTTGCCGTCTTTCAGCAGATAGAACAGAATGAACGGAACCGTTACGATGGACAGCACGGTCTCCGTGAAAGCTCCGAGGAATCCGCCCAATTTGGTCCAGGTCGAGTTCAGAATTTCAGTAGCCTTTTGGGAGATTGTTCCCCACCAGTCCTGCGAATTCAGATTCACCGTCTCCTGGAACTGACCGAACAGTTGGCTGCCCGTGAGTTCCTCAAACTGCTGTTTTACCGTCTCGCTGTATGTTGGGAAATTTTCGATCAGCCCCATAATCTGGTTCCGCACAACCGGAATGACTGCCAACACTACAACGGTCAGAATGCCTCCGATGGCAAGATACAGGATCAGAATGGACCAGCCACGCTTGATTTTCCATCTTTCCATCACATCCACAATCGGATTCAGCAGATAGTAGAGTATGCCTGACAGAATAATAGGTAGCACAATGGTTTTGATGAGTACTGCGAGCGGATGAAGAACAAAAGATACTTTGGTCAGAACCATCACGTTCAGTCCCACCAACAGCAGAATCAGCAGAAATAGGACAAACTTGTTGTTAAGAAAAAATCGCTTGAACCGCTCCGGCCAAACGCGGGGTTGCTCAGGTTGCTCCATAGGCGTGTCGTCCTCTCTTATGACCCTTAATCAAAACTTAACTATAAAGCTAGATAAATGCCCATACACACGAATAAAAAAATACCTTGTACAAGCCAACATATGTATAACACTCTGGATTTATACGTATGGTGCTGATTAACCGTTTCAAATTAAACCGGTAAAGTCATTTTACCCCAAAATGAGTCTTCTGCCCCACACGAATCATTTGCAAATTCTCCCTATTCAAAAACGGCTCGCCTCACTGGGAGACGAACCGTAAATTTATAGCTATACCCTACGATTAAGCCAGTTTTAACGCTGAAAATGGAAGATTAAGCTTTTCCCGCCAATTGTGCAATCAACTCATAGGAATGCAGACGTGCCTTATGATCATAGATCATCGACGTAATAATCAGCTCATCTGCCTGTGTCTGCCGAATGAAGGATTCCAACTGCCCACGTACGGTTTCTGGTGAACCATTAACAGCTGCCTTCAGCGTCTGCTCTACACCAGCTTTCTCACGATCCGTCCATTTGCCTTCCATCTCTGCCGGAGGCTGTACCAATCCCGTTGTGCCACGAATAATGTTCAGGAACTGCTGTTGCATCGTTGTACCCAGCCATGCTGCTTCCTCGTCTGTATCCGCAACAACAGCGTTGACACCAACAATCACATGTGGCTCCTTCAAGCTATCAGATGGTTGGAAGTTGTTTCGATACGTCTCTAATGCAATCCGGGTGTAATCGGGCGAGAAGTGGCTGGCAAAAGCAAACGGCAATCCCAGCTGACCTGCCAGACGTGCACTGAAATCACTGGACCCCAAGAGGTAAATTGGAATATTCAATCCTTCTCCAGGAACTGCGCGAACAGGCGCATGATAAGATGTCGCCGAAGCATCAAAGTATGCTCTAAGTTCTGCCAATAACTCAGGGAAATCTTCCCCACTGTTCAGATCTTTGCGTAGTGCAAGCGATGTACGACGGTCACTACCTGGTGCGCGACCCAGTCCCAGGTCAATTCTGCCAGGATACAAGGATTCCAGTGTGCCGAACTGCTCAGCGATGACAAGCGGTGCATGGTTAGGCAACATGATGCCTCCTGAACCCAGACGAATCGTTTTGGTTCCACCAGCCAGATATCCAATAACAACCGAAGTTGCGGATGAAGCAATACCCGGCATGTTGTGATGTTCAGCTACCCAGTAACGGTGATATCCCCAACGCTCAGCATGCTGTGCCAGATCGAGACTGTTGCGCAGTGCATCAGCAGGTGTTGCACCTACTACGACAGGAGCCAGATCCAAGATGGAAAGCTTAACGTCGTTAATGTGTTCTTTATGGGATGAAGCCGTATTTTCTGTAGTCATTATCGTTTAATCTCCTCGATGATTATATTTTTGTATATCCAGATATATAGATTAATTAAATCGCAACTGGATATAGTGATGTGATGATAAACTAGCCGTTTACATCCGGACGGAATCCCTGCGTGCATGTGCATCCTAGCTTCCGTTCCGGCATCCGGCTTATAACTCGTTCTGCACGTACTCGGCAAACTGACGGATTGTCTCCTCGTTGCGCCGATAATACGTCCATTGTCCTCTTCGCTCGGAGAGCAGCAATCCTGCCTTGAGCATAGTCAGCAGATAACTGGATATAACCGACTGAGCCAGTCCAGCCTTCACTTGAATCGTGCCAACACAGATTCCGTTCTTGCCACCATCCGGATGCTGTGATAGTTCCAGCGGTGGAAAGTGTTGCTCCGGGTTTTTGAGCCACAACAAGATTTGTCTACGTGTCTCGTTCGATAATGCTTTGAATATAAGTATAGGTTCCATGGGTACGATTATACCCCCTTTCATCCATTTTGCAAACACATGAACAAACAAACCGACTCTTGATCGAGTCGGTCTGGTATCATATGGAATCCTTATAGGGAACCAACATCTATATTAGAATTTGGTCGTTACCGTCTGTTTAACCTGATCCAACATCGCTTGATATGCGGGTGCATCCAGGTATCCAATACTACCAAAGAGCAGATGATCTACGGTTTCAATACCTACAAAATCGAAGATACCTACGTCTGAAGTTATTTTCAATCCAGCAGTCATGCCGATCTGGTCATATATTTCATTTGGTGTACCATGGGTGTTGATAATGAGGCCTTTTTTGCCTGTCAGCAATTTCTCGATTCCTGCTTCACCTGCTGCATACGCAAAACCATAGGCGAATACACGGTCAACGTACCCTTTCAGAATGGCAGGAAGACCTGTCCACCAGATCGGATAGATGAATGTAATGGCTTCTGCATCTGTAACAAACTGTTGCTCTGTAGCGATATCCTGTGGTGTCTGTCCTGCGCGCATGGAAGCTGTATCTGCTTCAGTCAGTACGGGTTGGAATCCAAGCTTATATAAGTCACGAACGACTACTTCATGGCCTTGAGCTTCGAGAGCTTCTACAGCAGTATTGAGGATTGCGTTATTCAAGCTGTCTGTGTGCGGGTGAGCATATACGATAAGATGTTTCATAGTGTGAATCCCTCCAGGTTTGGTTTGAGTTAGGTTGCGAAAATGGGGTTACATTGATACGTTCCACATACATAGACATCTATGCATTTGGTTAAAAAAATATTTGGGTTCCTCTGCCTCCACCCCATCCAAATCTGGAAGGGTTGCAGACAGAAGAGTTCATTCATTATAACTTTCGGACAATCATGGACAGCAAGCTCTCCAATTGCTCCGACTGTTCATCGGACAAGCCACTATAGATGATGTCATTAATCTGCTCTGATACCTGATGGAAGATCGGTTCAAGACGCTTCCCCTGATCAGTAAGGCGAATCATCGTCACCCGGCTATCTTCGGCACTCTTGCTGCGTTCAACATAGCCAAGCTTCTCCAGCTTGTTGACCAGTACTGTTACCGTTGGTTGCGTGCGTTGGACACGTTCAGCCAACATCTTGATCGACAGCGTCTCTTCCCGGTACAAGAACATTAATACATCCCCATGAGAAGGAACAATCCCTGTTACCTCATGCTGTTCCAATTCGTGTACAATCCGTTTGTTGACATGGTCCCTGATTCTTGCAATCAGTGCAATTGCGTTGTATTTAGGCATGACCTCATTATACATAGACATCTATGTATTTTCAAGTTCTTTTTTATAAAAAGAAAAACAGCCCTTTCCATGCTTCTAACAGGTGGAAAATATCGGGCTGTTTCGATTCTGCTCTGATCCTGATCTGTAATGTAAGATCTTAGATAATCATTTTTGAATTCATGCTGGATTCACGCTGAATTCAGTTAATCCATTGCGTGATTTTCTCAACGGATTGTCGGGACTTCTCACGTTGGGGCTCCTCTACCCGATAACCGAAGGCTGCCATCATAGAGACGCCCCATGCGCCATTTTCCAGCAAACCCTCTTCTTCCATAATACGGTGGACGTCCTCACGGCTGAAACCTTCGATTGGACAAGAATCAATCTCGATCTGAGCTGCCGCCGTCATCATGTTGCCAAGTGCAATATAAGTTTGTTTAGATGCCCAGTCAAATAATGATCTTGGATTATCCAGAATTTTCTGATTATTTTGGAACTTTCCATAAGCCTCACTTGTTAGCTCAAATACGTTATTTGGCATTCCCTTTGTTTCCTTCAACATGTACTCCGCATAAGGAGAATTATAACTGGCATCTGATCGGGCCAAAATAACAACAAAATGGCTTGCTGTAGCCAATTGCTTTTGAGCGCCGGAAGAGACTTCGGACAGACGCTTACGCAGGTTCGGATTTTGTACAATCAGAAACTTCCACGGTTCAAGACCAATGGAACTTGGAGATAATCTGCCTGTTTCCAATATAAATTGGAAATCCTCATCCGAGATTTTACGGGTATCATCAAATATCTTTGTTGCATGCCGGAAATGATATGCCTTTAAGATGTCTTCCTTTGTCTTTGACTTTGTTGTAACTTCCATGCAGCTCCACGTCCTTTTATATATTTTTTTATGTTGAACAATAATGTTAAAGTGACTTCATCTCAAGTATTAGTTTAGGACCTATGCGTATAAATTAAAAGTACGCACATTATTGTTTCTTAGTTTATAAAAGTAAGTATTGGATGAAGACAGCAATAATCCACTAGGCACTTACATGGCGCCTAGTGGATTATCTGCGACTCTCTCCTTTTAAATCTTGAAATCTTGAACCAGCTTATTCAGATTTAATGCACTCTCCTTGACTTGATCAGATTGTTTAACTACTTCCACAGATTGCGCAGCAGAGGCAACCATATGTCCTGCGATTTCCTGACTGGATGCGGCGGATTGTTCACTTGCTGATGCAATCTCATGAATGGAGCCCACTAGTATTTTGATATTGGCAGTCACTTGTTGTGAGGTTGCATTGAGATCTTTAACGGCATTGGCATGATCAAGAGAATCGACATAATACTGTTCAGCTGTATCCTCCAATAATTTATAATCTTTGCCAACCTGATTGAACATAAAGGATAGCAATTCTTTGGCATTCGAGGACAGATTGGTTACAGACTGCATAACTTCTTCCGTGACCTGCTGAATTTGATCGGCAGCCTGTCTGGAATCATCAGCCAACTTTCGAATCTCGCTTGCTACAACCGCAAAACCTCTGCCTGCTTCTCCAGCTCTTGCAGCTTCAATGGATGCATTGAGTGCAAGCAGATTAGTCTGCGCCGTAACATCCAAAATAGATTGAGATAATATACCAATCTGATCTACAGCAGTTGCACGTTCCAGCGCTTCTGACATCTTCTTACTCGTATGATCGTACATGTCTATGGCTGCTCGGCTCGATTCGCGGGCTTCCTGCTTCAACTTTTCAGCCTTCGTGCTGGTCACATACGCGGACTCTGCTTGTTTAGATGTCTGTTCCGATATATATTCGGCTCCCTGTTGCATCTCAGCAGCCGAATGATTCATATTTTCCGTATGGGCTGAAGCCTCTTCCATTGCAGCAGAGAGCTCTTCAACTGTAGCTGATACTTCACGAATTCGTTCATTCAGACCAGCCATATTCTGGTTGGTAAGATCGCTAACCTGGTTGATATGATGAGATTCCTGAACTACACCACGAATGACATTTGTTGTGGAATCGGTCATTGTACGAATAGCTCGTGCGATGACACTTATCTCATTATTTCCCTGTGTTAGGTGCGGATCCAAGGATGCCGTTAAGTTGCCTTTTGTTATTTCTTCACAATAACGGGTAATTGCTTTCATTCGTTGACGTATACTGCGAATCATTACAAATGAAATCAGAATGAGCGCTGCAAGGGAAAGCAAAAGAACCGAACCGAGCACCAATGCTCGCTGCTGAATTACTTCCTGTGTATCCGCATAGAGCTTGGCTGACTCTTCTTCGTTATGCGCACTCAAAAGGGTGATCGTCTCCACAATCGCTGTACTGCTTTTGTTAATTCTTCCTCTCTCTTCACTATCGTAGGTGCCCGACATCTTTTTGCTATCCATGATTTGCTCAATATCCTGATAATATGTATCCATCTTTGCTACCAAATCTGCAAATATCTCTTTTTCTTTGGTATCCAATGTTCTTGCTGAAAATTCATTCAAGCCATCCGTGATACTCTTCTTACCTTTTTGAACCTGATCGTACTGTTTGTCGGTGTACTCTGCATTATCAAGAACCTTTGTATAATTGGCGCGCATATTATAGAAATTACTTTTCAATTCAAGAACATTGGTTTGATGCTGGAAACGGTCATTGTAGAGGATACCTTGTCCCGTTTTTGCTTCGTTCATTCCCAAAATTCCAATCAGAAAGACAGTAAACAAGCCGATTAGACTAATCACAGTCATGATGACCATCGTTGTTGTTAATTTCATATTTTTGAGTTTATTTCCTTTCTTATATTTTGGCTTAGACTGAATTGACATGATTATTCCCCCACTTTAAATAGTAGATAGCCTTATATATCTTATATCTATATCGTATGTATCCATATTGTTTGTTAGCATTTCAGGAAAATTGACTTTATTCTTTTAATGAGAAAAGTAATGGGAGACAACAGAAAAGCCGCCAGAATATAATCCAGCGGCTTTTCTGTGAATATGAAACGATATCTATGCGACCTATAGTTGCTCCATCCACTCATTTTCAGAAATGACGGTATATCCTTCTTGTCTCAACAATGCTGAGGTGACACCTTCTCCAGTTACCTTTTGATTGGCAAAATTCCCATCATAGATCTTCTGTGTACCACAGGACGGACTAAACTCCTTCAGTACCACACACGATACATTCAATTCTCGCGCCCATTCGAGCGTCTGATAGGCTCCCTTGATATACAGCTCTGTGACGTCCTTGCCACTTTTCTCGATCACTTTTGCAGTGCCTGCCAGCACGTCCTTGCCTGTGCCACCGATAATTTCAGCCGGTTCTCGCGGAGTGGAGAATCCACCAAGCAGCTCCGGGCATACCATCTTAGCCTGGTCCTGCTTCACAAGCTCCTGAATCTTCTCATCCAGGCTCGCTGTTCCATTGTAACGGCAAGCTACCCCCGCCAGACATGAACTCACCAAATATTTCATCGTTATCTCCTTATACTCATTCCATCTATGAAGTAAATTGTAACATATAAGATCAAGCCCTATAACTCACCTCTGGTAATCATCTTGATCCGTCCATCTTCCCTGTATTCAACCTGAAAAACATCCGTGCTCGACTCCAGTTCAAATGTGACCATGCCTGGATGGTCAGGATTACGGTGAAGTTTATACGCTTGAAGATCCATTTTAAATATTTTTTTAATTATAGGTTCTACTCCTTCTCTAAGAAGAGACTCCTGTATGTTATATAGTTCCTGATAATAAGCCTCTATTTCTTCCCAGTCTGCAAAGTCTTGCTCATAATGATTAGCATCCCCAACCGTATAACCCAAGCCCTCTTTTCCTTCGGTCATCTGGACAAAGTAGTTATCTTTAAAGGAAAAGGAGACTGTATCTTTGCCGAGTTCATCATCTTTGCTTCGGCTTGCTCTTACCAGATCAAGATTGGCTTTACCAGACAGAGCCTCAATTGCGTTTCTGGCATCCGCCAGCGCTGCCTGTGATATTTGATCAGGTCTAAGGTCGCCTGTGATCGATACAGCCTTGTCCTGCTGCCATACAATCTCCCCATAACCATGGCCAGTCTCATTCTCTAACGCTAATGTCGTATGTGATATCGGCTCCAATTCCCCTTGCTTCATACTCACAAAACGTTTGACTGATGCAGGTTTAAGCGTTGGAGTGCTGCCTATACTTTGCAAAAGCGTTGGAACTTGACGCAGATAACGGTGCTCCAACTCGCTTGGCTGCATCTCACGTCTCATCTGTACTTCACGCAGATTTCCTGTTGTCGCATCGAGCCATATCTGCGCATACTCCTTCTCGCTTTCATTTCCAGCCTCTACATATATTCTGCCGGACACAGGCAGGTCTTCCACTTTCATAATCTTCAGCTGTTTACCCAGATCATCTCGCATCGTAGTCGCAACATTTCTTTTCATTTTGTCGGTTAGCAGATTTGTGTTCAAACCATCGGATAACTGTAACGTTGCTGTCGGATAGACCTGCTCGATTACGGGTTTCACCAGCTGTCCATCATTCCAGATCCATAGGAACAATCCAGCCGCAATAACCAACGCACCTGTGCCGGCAACAAGAGGTCCTTTTCTAGGGCGACGCTTGTGGGACACGTTGTTCACTTTCAGTCTAAACGGCCTGGATGGCCTGGAACTGTCCTCTGACCTATCTCCCTTGCTCCCCTCTTCCGACTTCTTCATCCACTCCACCTGTTGAAGCACCTTTCGCTTGTGATCCTCCGTAAAAGGAGACGAAGCAAACGGTCCCTTCCGGATTTCCTTCTCCCATTGCTCATCCTTGTGTCTCATTTGCTTCGCTCCTCCCATTGTTTCCGTACCTTATCCTTACCTCGGGATAGTCTGGATTTTACTGTGCCTAAGCTGATTTTCAATATCTCAGCAATCTCACTCGTCGTAAGCTCATATTTCAGATTCAGCAAAAGGATCTCCCGGAACTTCTTCGGCAACGCCAGAACAATATCCCAGATTTCATGGATATGCTCCTTACGCATCACTTCCATCTCGGCCGAAGGATGTGCAGGCTGCTCTGCAATCATGACTCTTTGGCTTGAATCCCCACGCTCTGTCTCAATGGGTAACGTCTCTCCCCACAGGCTACTACGAAAAAATCTGGATTTTCGATATGTAAAAGTCGTGTTCCTAGTAATCGTCAACAGCCATGTTTTCAGTGAGCAATCCCCACGATAAAGAGCGATCCCCGAGTACGCCCGAATAAATACCTCCTGTGACAATTCATCTGCCTGTTCGGCACTTTTGGTCAGGAAATAAGCGTAATTCCACACGTCATTTCCGTAGTCATCCATTATGCTGCTAAGTGTGTAATTGTCTATGGTCTGAGCTTGTGCCAGTAATTGATCATCCAACTGTTGTTCACCTCACTTAATATGACTGAGTCTAATGTGATTTGGTTCCCTGTTTTGGACATTATTTCTTATTATTGTAGCAAAATAAAAAACAGCATGTTCAACATCGCTGAACACGCTGATTCCTTCAAGTTTGCTTGTTAGAAATCTCTATCAGGAAGCTTATAAGCGAACGCACCACTTCATCAGTTAATTCTGCCCTCTGGTCTAACGTATCATTTTCTTCGTTATACTTTAACCGCAGCAATCATCAGAAACATCGGTCTCCGATTCTCGTCTCGCATGCCTGGGACCTGTTCAATCATCTCCGGTGATGGTTTGGATTCAGCCACCTTTTGAATAGCAAACCCCGCCTTAATCAGTTCATTGAGATGTGTTGCCAGTGTGCGATGATATTTGACCACATCCTGATTCAGAAAGTTCGCCACACGTTTCCCTTCATCGTGGTAATCATCCACGGGCCAGTGAAGAATCTCACCTGTGGGTCCGTAATGCCAATCCTGGGCAGCACGAGCGGTGAAGATGGGATGTTCGGAAGATAGTACAAATGTGCCCCCTTCTACGAGAAAATCATTGATCTTAGCGTACACCGTGTCTAACCGTTCAATATAATGCAAAGCAAGTGAACTGATCACAACGTCGAATTGTCCCGGTGCAAAATCAATATCTTCAATCGCCAGCTGCTCGTACCGGATCTGTGGATCGTCCGTCATTTCACGAGCACGCTGAAGCATATTTTCAGACAAATCTACTCCGATCACTGAACTCGCTTGCTGCTCCCGCGCATACCGGCAGTGCCAGCCAAAACCACATCCCAAATCCAGCACACGTTTGTCCTTCAAATCAGGCAATAGAGTCTGCAGTTCATGCCACTCCCCCGCTGCATCCAGCCCTTGAACGGAACGTGCCATCTTACTATAGTTATTGAAAAATTCAGATTCATCGTATTTATTTTGTTTCATCAAGAGAATCCTCCCGCTTTATAAATATCAACCTACTCTACCACATAAACGATATTTAAACGCAAAAGTTGCCAAGAGAATTCACGACGTGTTATCATACAGAACGAACGTTCAGTATTTTTAAATACAGAATGAACATTCAGTCTACTAACGGAGGTCATTATGAATACGAATTGGACGCATCCCTTGGAAGGGCAATCTGTAGGTAAAGCTTTTATAAGCTACCTCGTGCCTTCTGTATTGGGGATGCTGGTAGTTGCTTTTAATTTTATTATCGACGGCATTATGGTTGGACACAAACTGGGTTCTACCGCGATGGCGGGAATCGGCATTGCCTCACCTGTTTACACACTTTTTGTTGCTATGTCGCTGTGGATCGGTATGGGCGGGGCAACCTTGTACTCCAACGCTATGGGTAGAAAAGATATCACATCAGCCAAACAAATTTTTACCAAATCCATTATGCTGATTATGCTAGTTACGATAGCCATTGGATATACTGCATTTACGTTCAAAGACAAGCTGGTATACTCCCTCGGTGCTAACGCCGAGACCTTCCCGTTTGCTTCGGATTATATGAATATCATGTTATTGTTCGGATTCGTTTTCACCATTGAGAATGCACTCTCTATCTTTGTACGAAACGATGGTAATCCCAACACGTCCATGTACGCTCAGATTACGTTTGCTATAGCCAATATCATCATCAATTATATAACATTGTATGTACTCGAATGGGGTGTACGCGGTGTGGCCCTCGGTACAATTGTATCAGCGTCTCTTGCGTTACTTGTCCTGTTCACTCACTTTTTCAAAAAAACAAATAATCTCACGTTCACCCGGTTCAAATGGAACAACAAACTGCTGGCTTCCCTGCTGCTCATTGGTTTCCCCAGCTTTCTGGCTGAACTCGGCATGTCGGTCTTCTCTGTCTCTCACAATATCTCCATGGACCGCATTGCGGGCACGGATGGTGTAGCATCCTTTACCGTATTGAACTATATTCATGGTGTGGTACTGTTAGCGTTCCTGGGTCTGGCGTCTGCTGCCCAACCTCTGATCAGCTATTATCACGGTGCCAATCAGATTAAACGGGTACAACAAACAATACGGTTAGCCACCAAAACGGCTCTCGCATGCGGTCTATTGTTACTGGTTGTTGTTCAGATCGGTGCGCCTTATTTCGTGCAAATCTTTGGAAACTTCAGTAGTGGCGTAACGGATAATGCCGTTTACGGATTACGTATATTTACATTTGCCTATGTGTTTATGGGTGTTAACTTTGTCATGAGCACCTATTTCCAATCTGTAGGCAATGCCAAAATGGCCATTTGGATCACAGCTGCGCGTGAAATGATTATCATGATTGCGTTGATTGCGATTCTCCCTTCATTCTTTGGTGTCACGGGTGTGTGGCTTGCCGTACCGCTGTCCGAAATGCTGGTTCTCGCAACCATAGCCGTATACTATAGAAAACGATCCCTTACGGATCGAATAAACGCGCTGCGCCCTGAATAACGTTAACAGATAATAACAGCAACAGATAGCAAATAAATGGAACGTAAATGGAATGTAGGTAGACTTCATAAATAATCTAACAAACAAATAAACAAAGCCCCGCACGATCAATATAGATCGGTCTGGGCTTTTGTTTTATCCTAAATTAGATGTCATTAGATGCGTATATCAAATCGGCCATTACTATCTGTTGTTGCGTTTGCAATCTCCTTAGGGGTAGCTACGCCCATTCCATTGGATGGTGGT
Source organism: Paenibacillus sp. SRL342 (assembly GCF_984798905.1). Classification (NCBI taxonomy): domain Bacteria; kingdom Bacillati; phylum Bacillota; class Bacilli; order Caryophanales; family Paenibacillaceae; genus Paenibacillus; species Paenibacillus sp. SRL342. The sequence goes on along the minus strand of NZ_OZ481790.1, from coordinate 728,225 downwards.
TGGGCAGATAGCGCCTCCTTCGTAGCAGTTGTACCGGCTCCTTGAGAGCTTTGCTGTGCAATCTGTGCCTCAATCTGCTTAATTTGCTGTTCAAGCTGTTTGGTCTTTGTCTCCTTGGTTCGCTCATCGTCCTTGCTAGATTGCACTTTCTCCAGTTGAGCCTCAAGCTTCGTCTTTTGTTTCTCCAAGCTACTTGAATTGTCCGAGCTCGAAGATGTCGATATGTATGATGTAGTGGAGCTGGCTGTAGAAGATATATTCATTATGGTTCTCCTCCTCTTTACTTGGCTTCACTATACCCTATCCCACTGAAACGTACGTTAAATTCAACTGAAAGGTTGCTGAACGAGCTAAAAATCTGAAGTTAATCATATGGAAGTATGTATATCAGTATTAATCCGTAGTCTAATTATTAATACTGAGGGTCTTCATATAAATGATTATATTGATGCTGTCTTATCTATATAGTTAGTTTGTTTCTCGGCAGAAAATAGTAACACAAAAAAGACACACTCGATATCATCAAGTGTGTCTTCCTATTGCTTGGCGGCGTCCTACTCTCCCAGGACCCTGCGGTCCAAGTACCATCGGCGCTAGAGGGCTTAACGGTCGTGTTCGGGATGGGTACGTGTGGAACCCCTCCGCCATCGCCACCAAACGCGTAGCTTACATTTCAGAGTGTTGTTCTCTGAAAACTAGATTCGAAACGAAACATGCGATTTACAACTTGCTATTGGATAAGCCCTCGACCGATTAGTACTGGTCAGCTCCATGCATTGCTGCACTTCCACCCCCAGCCTATCTACCTCGTCGTCTTCAAGGGGTCTTACATACTGGGAAATCTCATCTTGAGGGGGGCTTCACGCTTAGATGCTTTCAGCGTTTATCCCGTCCGTACATAGCTACCCAGCGGTGCTCCTGGCGGAACAACTGGTACACCAGCGGTACGTCCATCCCGGTCCTCTCGTACTAAGGACAGCTCCTCTCAAATTTCCTACGCCCACGACAGATAGGGACCGAACTGTCTCACGACGTTCTGAACCCAGCTCGCGTACCGCTTTAATGGGCGAACAGCCCAACCCTTGGGACCTACTTCAGCCCCAGGATGCGATGAGCCGACATCGAGGTGCCAAACCTCCCCGTCGATGTGGACTCTTGGGGGAGATAAGCCTGTTATCCCCAGGGTAGCTTTTATCCGTTGAGCGATGGCCCTTCCATGCGGTACCACCGGATCACTAAGCCCGACTTTCGTCCCTGCTCGACTTGTAGGTCTCGCAGTCAAGCTCCCTTATGCCTTTGCACTCTTCGAATGATTTCCAACCATTCTGAGGGAACCTTTGGGCGCCTCCGTTACTCTTTAGGAGGCGACCGCCCCAGTCAAACTGCCCACCTGACACTGTCCCCGCACCGGATTACGGTACCAGGTTAGAACCTAGATACGATCAGGGTGGTATCCCAACGTTGCCTCCATGCAAGCTGGCGCTCACACTTCAAAGGCTCCCACCTATCCTGTACAGATCGTACCCAAATTCAATATCAAGCTGCAGTAAAGCTCCATGGGGTCTTTCCGTCTTGTCGCGGGTAACCTGCATCTTCACAGGTATTAAAATTTCACCGGATCTCTCGTTGAGACAGCGCCCAAGTCGTTACGCCATTCGTGCGGGTCAGAATTTACCTGACAAGGAATTTCGCTACCTTAGGACCGTTATAGTTACGGCCGCCGTTTACTGGGGCTTCGGTTCACAGCTTCGGGATTACTCCCTAACCACTCCCCTTAACCTTCCAGCACCGGGCAGGCGTCAGCCCGTATACTTCGCCTTACGGCTTCGCACAGACCTGTGTTTTTGCTAAACAGTCGCTTGGGCCTTTTCACTGCGGCCCCCTCGTGCTATTCACACTACCGGGGCACCCCTTCTCCCGAAGTTACGGGGTCATTTTGCCGAGTTCCTTAACGAGAGTTCTTCCGCGCGCCTTAGAATACTCTTCTCGCCTACCTGTGTCGGTTTGCGGTACGGGCACCATCACCTGGCTAGAGGCTTTTCTTGGCAGTGTGAGATCATGACCTTCGCTACTATAATTTTCGCTCCCCATCACAGCTCAGCCTTACAATGTGCGGATTTGCCTACACATCAGCCTCACTGCTTAGACGGACATCCATCAGTCCGCGTCACTACCCTACTGCGTCCCCCCATTGCTCATAACGGCTTACGGTGGTACAGGAATTTCGACCTGTTGTCCTTCGACTACGCCTTTCGGCCTCGCCTTAGGTCCCGACTTACCCTGAGCGGACGAGCCTTCCTCAGGAACCCTTAGGCTTTCGGCGGATCAGATTCTCACTGATCTTTTCGTTACTCATACCGGCATTCTCACTTGTATAATGTCCAGCGCTCCTTACGGTACACCTTCAACCCTTATACAACGCTCCCCTACCCCTGATGCAAAGCATCAAGCCATAGCTTCGGTGGTGTGTTTAGCCCCGTTACATTTTCGGCGCAGAGTCACTCGACCAGTGAGCTATTACGCACTCTTTAAATGATGGCTGCTTCTAAGCCAACATCCTGGTTGTCTGTGCAACTCCACATCCTTTCCCACTTAACACACACTTGGGGACCTTAGCTGATGGTCTGGGCTGTTTCCCTTTTGACAATGGATCTTAGCACTCACTGTCTGACTCCCGGAAGTAAGTCTATGGCATTCGGAGTTTGACTGAGCTTGGTAACCCTTGCGGGCCCCGCACCCAATCAGTGCTCTACCTCCACGACTCTGTTTTCCGAGGCTAGCCCTAAAGCTATTTCGGGGAGAACCAGCTATCTCCGAGTTCGATTGGAATTTCTCCGCTACCCCCACCTCATCCCCGCATTTTTCAACATGCGTGGGTTCGGGCCTCCAGTGCGTGTTACCGCACCTTCACCCTGGACAGGGGTAGATCACCCGGTTTCGGGTCTACGTCCACGTACTAAGTCGCCCTATTCAGACTCGCTTTCGCTGCGGCTCCGGCTCTTCACCTTAACCTTGCACGGGAACGTAACTCGCCGGTTCATTCTACAAAAGGCACGCCATCACCCCTAAAACGGGCTCTGACTTTTTGTAAGCACACGGTTTCAGGTTCTATTTCACTCCCCTTCCGGGGTGCTTTTCACCTTTCCCTCACGGTACTGCTTCACTATCGGTCGCTAGGAAGTATTTAGCCTTGGCAGATGGTCCTGCCGGATTCATACGGGGTTTCACGTGCCCCGCACTACTCGGGATCCGTCTCGGAGGGAACCAACTTTCAACTACAGGGCTTTTACCTTCTTTGGCGGGCCTTTCCAGACCTCTTCGCTTAACCGGTTCCTTTGTAACTCCATGTGAGACGTCCCACAACCCCAAAGAGCAAGCTCTCTGGTTTGGGCTTCTCCGCGTTCGCTCGCCGCTACTGACGGAATCACTATTGTTTTCTCTTCCTCAGGGTACTTAGATGTTTCAGTTCCCCTGGTATGCCTCTACATAACCTATGTATTCAGTTATGAGTAACTGGAAATTACCCCAGCTGGGTTTCCCCATTCGGACACCCCCGGATCAAAGCTTGCTTACAGCTCCCCGAGGCAGTTTCGTTGTTCGCCACGTCCTTCATCGGCTCCTAGCGCCTAGGCATCCTCCGTGTGCTCTTAGTAGCTTAACCATTTTGTTCCGGTTTCGGTCGCTCGCTTCCCTTGTTTTGCTTGCGCAAAGCCAAAAGTCGCTCTCACCCGATACCATCACAAAAGCAATTTAACTACCTTTATACACTTGACTTGTTTGCACAAGTTCAGCTAAAAAGGAATGTTCTAATTCGCGTTTGTTTCGTTTCGATATCTAGTTTTCAAAGAACAAGCTCCATGCAAAAGCAAGCTGTTTTGAGAGTTTGAGCTCTCAAAACTGAGCAACGAGTGAGTGTTTTGCAGCTAAGCTGCAGTTTTGAATGTTTCCACTCGGGAAACGATTCTCCATAGAAAGGAGGTGATCCAGCCGCACCTTCCGATACGGCTACCTTGTTACGACTTCACCCCAATCATCTATCCCACCTTCGGCGGCTGGCTCCTTGCGGTTACCCCACCGACTTCGGGTGTTATAAACTCTCGTGGTGTGACGGGCGGTGTGTACAAGACCCGGGAACGTATTCACCGCGGCATGCTGATCCGCGATTACTAGCAATTCCGACTTCATGCAGGCGAGTTGCAGCCTGCAATCCGAACTGAGACCGGCTTTGTTGGGATTGGCTCCATCTCGCGATTTCGCAGCCCGTTGTACCGGCCATTGTAGTACGTGTGTAGCCCAGGTCATAAGGGGCATGATGATTTGACGTCATCCCCACCTTCCTCCGGTTTGTCACCGGCAGTCTATCTAGAGTGCCCACCCGAAGTGCTGGCAACTAAATATAAGGGTTGCGCTCGTTGCGGGACTTAACCCAACATCTCACGACACGAGCTGACGACAACCATGCACCACCTGTCTCCTCTGTCCCGAAGGAAAGGTACATCTCTGTACCGGTCAGAGGGATGTCAAGACCTGGTAAGGTTCTTCGCGTTGCTTCGAATTAAACCACATACTCCACTGCTTGTGCGGGTCCCCGTCAATTCCTTTGAGTTTCAGTCTTGCGACCGTACTCCCCAGGCGGAGTGCTTAATGTGTTAACTTCGGCACCAAGGGTATCGAAACCCCTAACACCTAGCACTCATCGTTTACGGCGTGGACTACCAGGGTATCTAATCCTGTTTGCTCCCCACGCTTTCGCGCCTCAGCGTCAGTTACAGCCCAGAGAGTCGCCTTCGCCACTGGTGTTCCTCCACATATCTACGCATTTCACCGCTACACGTGGAATTCCACTCTCCTCTTCTGCACTCAAGTCACCCAGTTTCCAGTGCGATCCGGGGTTGAGCCCCGGGATTAAACACCAGACTTAAATGACCGCCTGCGCGCGCTTTACGCCCAATAATTCCGGACAACGCTTGCCCCCTACGTATTACCGCGGCTGCTGGCACGTAGTTAGCCGGGGCTTTCTTCTCAGGTACCGTCACCTTGAGAGCAGTTACTCTCCCAAGCGTTCTTCCCTGGCAACAGAGCTTTACGATCCGAAAACCTTCATCACTCACGCGGCATTGCTCCGTCAGGCTTTCGCCCATTGCGGAAGATTCCCTACTGCTGCCTCCCGTAGGAGTCTGGGCCGTGTCTCAGTCCCAGTGTGGCCGATCACCCTCTCAGGTCGGCTACGCATCGTCGCCTTGGTGAGCCGTTACCCCACCAACTAGCTAATGCGCCGCAGGCCCATCCCCAAGTGACAGATTGCTCCGTCTTTCCAGTTTCCTTCAGGCGAAGAAAACAACTATTCGGTATTAGCTACCGTTTCCGGTAGTTGTCCCAAACTTGAGGGCAGGTTGCCTACGTGTTACTCACCCGTCCGCCGCTAAGTATCAAGGAAGCAAGCTTCCTATCAACTCCGCTCGACTTGCATGTATTAGGCATGCCGCCAGCGTTCGTCCTGAGCCAGGATCAAACTCTCCAATAAAGTATTGAAAAGAGCGATAAGCTCATTTTGAATCTGACGAGATTAAAAATCTCATTTGTGCTCCAGTCGATTCAAGCCAAGGCTTGTCTCTAACTTTCGCGTTCATTCTGCAAGCAGAATGTTTACTCACTCGTTGTTCAGTTTTCAAAGATCAAACTTATTTTTGTTACCGAATGTCGTTCTCTTCAGCAACTCTTATATAATATCATGTCCGAACCAACTTTGCAAGCTCTTTTTTTAAGTTTCTTTCGAAGCTTATTTCATTTGCTTGCCGCACCGTGTATCTCGTGTTTTTTTGGCCGGAAATAGAATATACCATGTAGAACATACACTTGTAAAGAGTTAATTTCAAAACATATCAAATCCACGATCTAACCATATTAAGGACCTTTAATCTAGAATGAACTCTTAAGTTCAATTGTATTATCCTACAGCTTGATCTTCTTTATTTAATCTGTCTTTGTTCTATATATAAGAAGGTAACCCTCTCAACTCTTATATTCGAGACAAAAGGGTTACCTTCTATAGTAATCTATATTTATTTACGTTCTACTTTATATCCTTTATCCTCAAGCAGTTTCACGATACCGTGATCACCCAAGTAATGTGCCGCGCCAACAACAATGAAATATTCCTCACTTTTGCCGTTTTTCAAGTAACCATCGATTTTGTCCGCCATACCAATGTTACGATCAACCAGCATCGCTTTGTTATATTCCTCGTTAGTGGAGAAGCTGTTTGTCAGTTCAAGCAGTTGCTCGTCATTACCCGTTTTCCACATCTCAGCCATTTCTTTCACACTGTTATCCAACACGTCGAAGTTTTCGATTGTCGCTTTCAGTGTTTCCTCTTGTGTTTCTTTGGAAAAGTCGTTAAACATGCCAAGTTGAGATTGATAACTCTCTAACTCAATAACTGGAAGTTTGCGCTCGATCGCTTTCTGGATGAAATACAGATCCACTCCTGCTGACGCTTCGTATCCTGCCGTTGTGGACTTCAAACTTGCAAGTGTGCTCTCTACTACCCAAGGCTTAAATGCATCCAAGGCGTTAGACTCCAGACCATTTTTCTTCAATACATCACCCAGCTTAGTATACGTTTCACTGGAAATGTGGTCTTTCAGTGTTGTTCCATCCTGATACGAACCCAGACTTAGAACCAGCTTTTGCTGCTCTTCGTCAGCGGCTTTGCTAATATCAATCTCTACCCCGAGATAATCAGCTTCCGCAAAGGCTTCTTCAAACTCCGGACGCAATGGATAGAAGCTCTCATCCGCAATATGCATGGACCCTACCAAATAGACCGTGTTGCCATTGCTTTCAACTTCCCACATGAAGCCACGTCCACCAGTTTGCGCAGTTTCAGTTGCTCCCCCTTTGGATACCAACAGCACGGTGCGCGTTGCAGCATCCCAGCGAACTTCATAACCTGCAGCATCGCCGACGATGCGGATTGGCGCATACGTTACACCGTTGATTCGTGTAAGCTTACTTTTGAGTGTAATCGTTTTGCCATCTACTTCAGCCGTGATCGTATCATCTGTCGCAGTTGTTAGCTTCACGTCCATGGCATCCAGCGTAGTCCGCAGTGGAACTAATGTCGTACCTTTATCCAGGATTGGTGCTCCTGTGGCATATTTCACAGCTTGATCATTAACCTTGACGGAAGTTCCTTGTGGAGCAGCCATAGCTGGTACTGAAGATGCGAGCAAACCTACCGAGATTGTGAGAGATAAGAGCATGCGTTTCCAATTCTTCATATTATGTAATCTCCTTTATTGAATATAGTTGCCAATCCAACATTTAATAGAATGGACATACTTAGATACTACGGTTAAAGATGGGAATTGGTGCCACTCCACAAACGGAGCAGCACTTTATCCCTGCATTACACTCATTAGATAAGAAACAATACATACGAAACCGTCATATATGTTCAATGTTAGATATTCGCAAAATCCAAGCTATTCCATGATAAATAGATACTGATCATTGCCAGGAAAAAGAACGCTACAGCAATCTTCCGATTACCCCCCAGCTTCACTCCATATGCAACGAAGAAAATAGCGATAGCTAATTTAGCGATGCTTTGGTAATAGACCTGCTCTGAAAAGGCTGAACTACTGAATACAATGGAAAGTAGCAGTGTAGTCAGGATCAATGCTTTAAACCACAGAGGTTCCCTCAAAAACTGTATATAGAACCCTTTTAACTGCTGCATGATCGTCAACCCTCTCCTGAACTCGATTTAATATAACACCACCGACACAGCACACCACTAACCACCACATCACACACCTTATGTGTGTTGTCATAATTAGTGAGAATAATCAGCAATAAAGGCTTGTACATCAACACATATTTTCATAAAAAAAGAGAAAAATTTACCATTAACTTTTAAATTCTTCAGTAATTTTCACAATTAGTGAGAAAAAACGAAAAAAATTTTCTCTATATTTATGCATACTAATGGATAAAGATTTCAGAAGAATCTTTATCATATTTTAACACAGCAAAAGACTGTTATCTAATATTAGATAACAGTCTCAATTAAGATATTATATTTATTTTTAAGTTTCGCATTCTATATTAGAGTCTACTAATGAATCACAATCTTTGATTCGTAATTCCATTAGAACACTCCAATAATAGACATCCTCTAAATCCTTGAGCCATACAGAATCATTTTGTTCATACATTAATAAAACGATCTATCTTATTAATGCCTCGATAAATGCTCTCAAGGAGGCTATTTAGCTCGGACATGATGCAGATCGGCTGGAATAATAATTTCGGTATGATTCAATAATGATCATTTTCTTGTTAGGAGAAAACATAAAAATTATTCAATCGCTACTACTACATGCTTCGATGAATGCATCACAAAAATATGTTGTAGTAATCCAATCATAATTAGTCCCCAAATAAACCTTTCCATAGTTTTTTCTTAGAAATGTACTCAAATCCTCAGACATTGAATCGTAATTATTTTGCAAATCAGAGATAAGATCCTTTATTTTATCTAATCCTTCTGTTGGCATAATATAATCAACCAGTCCTAACCTGAATAATTTGTTATGTAGAATTAGATGAAATTCTTCCTTTTTTATTAGAGTATGCTCTTCTAAATCTTCATAAAATTCATCTGAACTCATGTCAAAGTATGGATGAATTGGAACACAAACTGATCTGATATATTTGAGAACTTTTGCATCGTTTGGACTCAACTGTTTTAGCACATCAATAAAAGAGGGTATTAACTCATGATTTTTTTCGGAGCTAACTGTATCATTTAGTAGGTTAGACCACATATTTTGTATCGATTCCTCTTCTTCAAGAGAAGCAATCTCAAGTAAAGGAACTATATTTTTCAATGCAACTTGAGTAGGTTTAATATTATGTTTACGGCAATACTCAGCAGCACTATTAAGCATTGTAATTTGTCTATTAAATCTGTAGGATCGAACCTGATCATGTAAGATGCTTCCAGCTTCTAAAGCTGCAGGACTGATGATACTTCCCATAAAAGAGACTGCTTTATTTACTAATTCTAGGGGTAGACCGATAGTATCTGATATTTGTTTCATTAAACCATTATTATTGTTGTTTTCCATTATTACACCTCTTCGTATTTATTCGGATGATGTGGCAACTTGCCAATTTTACATTTCTCAGTCAGCGTATAACCCTCAATTATCAGAGCAAATTTTCATAATTATAGGATTTTTGTAATTTTCACGATTAGTGAAATAATTAAAAAAGCATTTTGGTGTTTAATTGCATTAGGACGAATGCGATTAAGTAAGATTTCTCTGAATATTATCTCTTAATCACGCGCCTACACATCTCAGCCGTAAGATCTGTACTAGCATGGAATGCCTAATTATTTGTTTCTCACAATCATAAAAATGATTTCTCACTAAACAGTTATCTTTGATAATTCCAGTCCTATCCGTTATAAAGATCAAGATCATTGATGAATCTATAAGTTTGGTAACAGCAACAGATCTGATTAAAAGCAAACCAGAACTATCGCCTTTTTTTGTTATACTGCATTCGAATCAATTTTATTTCACTACTTTGAAGTCAATGCCTCAATTCTATACCTAACCTTTGTTTTATCTTCCTGATTTCCACTTGTCATAACGACACTAATCTGATCGCCCTCTTCGAGAACTTCCAACTTCTTTTGAACCTTTTCAACATTTTTAATTGATAGCGGTGGATACACCACTTCTATAGAAATACGTATTCTTATATTAAGAAGGGTAAACTCTAGATGCCCCTCACCTCTTATATTGTTTTCCTTACCAATTGTCTCCTCTAATTTTTCAAGTGTATCATATTTAGCAGAAAACTCTTGAAAATCGATATCTTCTTCAAGATTTTCTAAAGATATTACTTTTTTCAAATATTCGATGTAAAACACATCCTCATCAGAAAACACGTCAGAAAAGAAAAATTTCTCTTCGAGATAATCCTCAATATCACTTAGCATGGACAAAATATTGTACATGCGTTTACTGTTGGTATAGATATTTTGTTCATCAGTGAAGTATGCAGAAAAGACGCCTTCTTCATCTTCAATTGTTACGAGCTCCATCTCTCTCTTTTGTTGGGCAATTCGAAAGAAATTTAAATACATCAAGTGGGATTTAACACAGTTTCCTCGAAAAAGCGGGATTTTCAAATTAAATTGATTAATGGGATTTGTTGTTGAGTAAAAAAAATCATATTCGAGCATCCGATCATTTTGATTCTTATTACTAATTCTGATCTCTGTATCACTTATCACTTCAACGATTTGAATTTTTACATTTTCATCAATACAAATTTTGTCTATCATTAATCTACATTGAAGTACTGGAAATGGGATCGGGTTTACTATCAATGATAAGGATTTATTAGGACCAGATGTCTGCTTCCCTATTTTATTCTCACCTGCAAAATGTTCAAATGTTTCAATTTCAAACTCAAGAGGAGTTTGTTTTAGTGTCCCGTACTGAATTAGATCAACAAAATTCTTAAAGTGCTGATATTCTTTAGGAATTTTAATAAGGACTTCGAGGCGCATTTCTAGCCCAGTTAATACTTCTTGATTTCTTGGTTTCTTAAGTATGATAGCCTCATTGTTGTCAATAATGATTTCATTGGTCCAATCAGGATCCATCGATCCTGTATTAATTACCGACTTTAATGCATTTGTTATCTGTTTTTCTGCAGCTGTAATATTATTATCAAATAAAAGATCTTCAATTTCTCTATTAAACAAAACCCCTGTGCTAGTTTTTTTATTCATCATTTCTTTAACCATATTCTCCAAATTCTTAGAACTGATTTGAGAGTCCTTTTGTAGAGAATGAATCTCATCGAGTTGATGTTCTATCCGTCCTAATTTAGAAATGATCTCTAAATCAGATGCTTCCCAATTCTTAAGTTTATATTCTTCAATTTTTTCGATGAACACCAAAAAAAACAAAGGGATTTTTTCACCTTCACCGCTGTAGCGCTCCATATATGGCTCAAGGTTTAATTTCTTCTTTACCTCAGACAATGGAGGTGTTCCATAAGTAATCCAACTGAATAATTCCTCCCTGTTCCGATGATCTTCAATTAACTCCTTAGTTAAATTATTACTTAACTGAGTAATAGCTTTTGCATCAGTTATCGATGCTTTAAACATATTTTTTACACTTATTTCAAAGTTGTCTTTAACCAGCAAATCCTTCAGATCACGAAAAGACTTTGAATTAGTCACTGCTGATTCTAAATACTTTATATAAGATTTTGCCGCCACTTTAGAAATTAACCCAACAAACTCCATATGATCACCCCAAAATAAAGTTTAATCAATATTTCTTATAGAGTACCATCCTATATATTCACAAATCTCCCATTGGTAAACCTTAGCATTCTATATCGCTTAATCCAATCAATCTGTTTAAAGAAACATTACTTCAGAAGCTACTTAGGTCATGTTCCTAAACCTTCTTTTAACCTGACGGCTAGGTACATCAAGTTTACTTCGGAAGTCCTCAGATCCATTTAACTCTATTTTTAATCTTTCTAAAAATATGATGACATCGTCTACTAATAGTGAACTAGATTCAATTCTACGTAAAAACATTAATGTAAGCTCTCTCACTTCTTTTAAGGCAATATCCTTTCTGTTTTTTGATGCATACTTGCATAGGTAATGTAAATCAACGTTCACCTTAGTTATCTTTATAAAGGAATTGTTACTATTTGCTGTTCTCAAATCTCTCATCATTTTTAAAACAACACCTAGCGAATAATAAATCTCTATGAGTTTCTTTAATCTTTTCTTCTCCCGTTTCTCCCTATAAATTTGTCCTACAGTATCGAATATAATGAAAGTTAAAAATGCTTCCTTGATTTTAGGTAAGAACTCTATGTACATGTTGTATTGATTTAATGTGTATTCCTGACCCATCATCTTACTCACCCAGTGCATAGGGTTATAAAAAACATTTGAAAAGATTCCTGATGTAAAACCATCTAGAATTGAAAATACATACAATATTCCTGCCAACCAATATAACTCTAATCTAAATTGGAAAAGGATATATACAATTATAAATAATATTACTGCTGAAAAGTAAAAGCTACCATTCAAAATTTCATTGCTTAAATTAGAAATCGACTTCATATATGTAATTAATTCTTCTATGGTTAAGTTATTATCAACCAAATAGTCCATATAGGCCGTATTTTCTTCAAGCTTTGAGAGAAATAAAATCTCATCTGTTAAAAGCTCATGAAATATGGCTTGGCCGTTATCTGGCAATCCTTTATCCATAACAATAAACGTTTCTGTGATGGTATCCCCTATCTCTGTTTTAGCATCAATTGCAGGTGAGAAAAAGACATCCTCACTATATTTGTCTTCGGTAGCATATCTGTAAAAGGCACCCGGATCCACTTTGTTAATTATCTCGAATAGTAACACGGATATACCCACACATAATGGAAAGTACAATACAAACATACATAATAGAATTACATTCTTAATCAAAAACGTATTCCTCAAACGTGACTTTTTCATTTAATCCCCTCTCTTTTTTACAATTCATAAATACATTTAAATTTTTTTCACAGGGATGAACCTTTTATTTAAAGCTGCTACTTGAATACCATTTTTCATCCATCCCCGCTCGCCCTGCATACTCTTTAACAATATTTTCAACACTTTTTCCGGATGATGGGGAATTACTGATATGCCCATGCTTATTTATAGACCGAAATAAAGGCCCTGTAAGGAGCCCCGATATCTCCAACCACTCCTTGAGAGCTAACACAGGACATTTCCTCTTTTCCATGGATAGAATCACATATTCTTGTTTAAGATCATATGTCCGACTGTTCCCTCTTTTTCGTTTGTAGTGAACCTTCGCATATTTTTTAGAAGAAACTAAATCTAAATTCTCCACATTAAGTGAGACCATTTCCTCCCTAAACAATTTACCATGATAACCCAAAAGCAATAAAGCCTTATCTCGCACTCCTTTCAAGCTATCCGGAATTCTATCGAGCATTTTATTAAGATCATTTTTGCTAATACGCTTTTTGCTCTCCTTATCGGTATTATAAGCAATTTTGGCTCCTTCAATAAGAGGCTGGACCAGTTTTGTATCAGGTGGAAGATAACCTTTCGCCAGATGAGCATATCTAATAGCATCGATTCTCCTATTAATCGTACTAGCTTTATATCCTTCCAAAACCATTGTCGCAATATAAATAGACAACACCTTCTCATTGGAAGGATACGCGTTATATCCATAGGTAGAGCACCATGTAAGAAGCGGCTCTCGTCAAAGATTTAACGATCTCATCATTGAAATGAGACCTTGGAAAATGATGCGTCTCTTTTTTCTCACTAAGATATAATTCAATTTCACCTCTGACTGAATCGAAACACCTCATGTTTAGATCTTCTTTCAGTCTGAATTTTTTGTCACTAAAAATGGATTGGTCTACACTGAAAAGTAACTCATTAAGCTGTCTATCCCTACTAGACATGAAGGAGTAGACTTTCTCTAATGAGTGTCTGAATCCTTCCTCGTTCCGTTGATTTCCTTTCAAATAAGAGAGATTTTGAAATTTATTTTGATAATCGATATTAACGAGCCTAAAAAATAATTCTACAAACTCTCTATAATGAAACGGAATACGTATTTATTAAAGTTTAGATATTTTGATATTTGCTTCGTAAACATAGCTTGAAAGAAAACATTATGATTATCCTTCGGTTGTTCGATAACGGTATAAGGTAGCATTTTCAATTCCATTCCGCATTTACATTGTCCTATTCCAGGAGATAAACTTATAATTTTCCTTCCACAATAGCATTGTTGTTGCATGATGCAATGATGAATATGACAAATTGTATATCCCACACACCTCCAGACACATTTATAGTACATATTATCTGATAAGCATTGCGGGCACACCTTTGGATAAACCGAAGGAAAATATACTATTGGAAAAGCATTACAAAATAAAACGATTTATAGTGTCATGCCCTTTAGCAAATAATATTTATTTGAAGCACTTGCTGTTGTTTAGAATCTATGTAAACAACAGTACGATTACTAAAAACGTTTTTTTATCTTCGCCCTCAACTTCAACTAGTTGAAATTTAATTATGAATCAATGTAATCTTACGTTCGAAAATTTAACTAACAACATCCTATTGAGGTCTCTAACTAACTTCAAAATTTACACTTCTTATTATCCACTACCGATATATCACCTTTTTCACACAACAAGACATCACACCTAATAATGCAAAAAGAAACCCAATCCTTTATTAAAATGTACCCTATAAGATGGACACTTTGAAAAAAGCCCATCTTATAGGGTATTTTGTTTATAATGAAAAAAAAGAGGTTGGAGCGGAAATGTTATGACGAAAAGATTGCTGACAAAGAAAGAACAAGAACTGCTAAAACGGAATCCAAATGTAATTGCTGTTAGTGAAAAGGCGATTACGTACACAGATGAATTTAAGCGCCATTTCATTGCTCAAAATGAACAGGGGAAACTGCCACGAGATATTTTTGAGGCAGCGGGCTTAGATGCCCTATGTATTGGTTTGGAGCGTGTTCGTTCTTGCGCAAAACGTTGGCGTGCTTCGTATCGTGAAGCAGGTGTAGAGGGCTTACAGGATACACGTAAAACGAATTCAGGTCGCCCTTCGGAACGTGAATTAACATTAGAACAAAAGATTGAACGATTAGAAGCAAAAAATCAATTGTTACGAGCGGAAAATGAACTGCTAAAAAAACTCGATCTACTCGAAAGGCAGATGTTGAAGAAGAAATAAAAGTGGCACCAGAGCTGAAGTTTGAACTCATTTATCGGACGAGCAGAACGTATAAAATGAAACGGTTAATCAGCTATCTATGCGCTGTTATGGAAGTATCACGTTCTGGATACTACAATTACTTCTCTAAAAAATCAGTGCAGAAGCGTGTAGCTAAAGCCAAAACAGATGAGATTGTAAAGGGAATTATTTTAAAGGCGTATCATTTTCGTGGACGAAAAAAAGGAGCACGCCAAATCAAAATGACGTTAGAAAATCAGTACAAAGTGACGTACAACTTGAAGCGGATTCGCCGGATCATGAAGAAATTTGAGATCATCTGTCCCATTCGAAAGGCTAATCCAGCCCGTAGAATGGCAAAAGCAACGAAAGAACATCGCACATGTCCAAACGAATTACAGCGCAATTTTAAGCCAGGCGAGGCGGGAAAGGTGTTATTAACCGATATCACATATTTAACGTACAAAGGCAATAAACGTGCGTATTTATCGACGATTAAAGACGCACAGACGAATGAAATTTTAGCGTATGAAGTTTCTTCTTCGTTAAGTATAGGAATTGCGCTAAACACGCTTCGTAAATTACAGAAGCATCGCCATTTAACCAAAGATGCGTTGATCCATTCCGATCAAGGCTTTCATTATACGAATCCACAATTCCAATCCGTAGTGAAGAAAATGGGATTAAGACAATCCATGTCACGTCGAGGAAATTGTTGGGATAATGCTCCCCAAGAATCGTTCTTTGGGCATTTTAAGGATGAAACGAATATCAAAGAATGCGAAACATTAGAAGAAGTAAAACGAGAAATTAAGAGTTATATGACGTACTACAATCATTATCGAGGGCAATGGAATTTGAAAAAGCTGCCGCCTGTAAAATACAGACAGCAGCTTCAACAAGTTGCCTAGTTTTTTTCAAAATGTCCTTTACAAAGGGTACACTTTATATCAGAACAGGCTTCTTATTGCGTTTCCCGGCAAAGTCTCATGCTCAGTTGATGCCATCGTGCTTTATTGAGAAGTTTGGTGCGTTCTTTTCGTTTTTCTTGGCTGCCCTTTCCAGGACAAATATGTCCCAATCCGTAGGACGTACTCGACTGGCCCGGTGCTAAATTTTTTTAGATATAGCGGACTAAACCATAATTGAATACCGTACACAGAAAGCGCAATAATCGCTCCGAAGAACACTCCAGCGTGGCCAAACAGCCCCAATCCGTATCCGTAATAAATCGTTGTACAGATTACACTCTGCATTAGGTAATTCGTCAATGAGAGACGACCAACCGCCTCAAACTTAACGAACAGGCTGGCGCGGCTGTTTACCGTATAAAGCAGAGCAAATACGTAAATGTAGCCTAGTGCAAGCAATGTCCCTCCGAGAGTCGTTCCAATGCCGATGCCGGGCCATTCTTTCGCACCGAGTTGCGGTCCCAGCACACCGTAAGCTTTGAGCATCAAACCTACTGGAATCAGAAACGAGGCACGACGAATATACATAGGTCGCATCGCTTGTGGATCATTAAACGTGCCGATTCTGGCAGCACGCATGCCAAGCAGGAACATTGGTATTGTCATAAGAGGAGCTAACATCAAAGCCAACAGTAGGTATACTGCATCCAACTCCCCACCGAATGGATCGGCGTTATTACTAAAATCCCTAATCTCTGCGTAGCTACCATTTCCATAAACATCCTGACTCTGTTTGATGTAATTCTCCATATGTGTGGATAAATTAGCAAGCGGGTCCATCGGATTGGAAGCCGGAAGGCCCAGCAACCCAACTCCAGTGAGTAGCATTAACGCCCAGATTAATAGCGTTTTCGGTTTCCTATTAAGGAATATAAGCAAGAAGAAACCGAGTACACCGTAAATCGTCAGGATGTCCCCTTCCCAAAGATATGTTATGTGCAGTATTCCAATACCCAACAACAGTAGGAATCGGCGGGCCAAATGACATTTTGGTCGTAACTCTCGTGATTTTAGACTTTCCGATAGCTTAATCATTCCAAAGCCAAACATAAATGCAAAAATCGGCATAAAACTACCCACCACAGTGATAAGAAGGAACGAGTGAACCGCACGGTCTGCTCCAACGATCTCTAACAGTTGGGGTTCACTCTGGCCGAACATTCCATATTGGAAAGCCAGCATATTCGCCAACACGATGCCGGCCAGACTAAATCCGCGCAGCCCATCAATTAGTTGGACGCGCTTTTTTGATGTGTTCAATTAATCACCTCTGTCTTTAGCATAATACTAAGTCCTAAATATAGCATTTTGCTGAATGTAGATTTTTTAAATCCTAATGGATTAAGAGTAAGGATTTAACTCTTCAACGCAAAAACTCGATCTTAAACGATCGAGTAGGATACTTTAAGCTAGCATTTCTTTGTATAAGAAGCATTTGAGGAGTAATCCTAGTATAAAGTCAGGTTGCTCCTACATTTCGGTTAATTTAGAAATGACTTAAGTTCCTTTTCGAACTGATTTCCAAATTCCCTAATCGCTTCTTTAGATGCTTTCAATGTGAATAATTGACCCAAATCCATAAAGATAATTAAATACAAATCTGTTTTATATTCATGCATCCATTTCATTTCCATATTCTCTTCAAAATGACTAAAGTAACCCTTCCACTTTTCTTCAGGAAACTCCTTCAGCATAGGAAGAAAACTATTTAGGACCATGTTGGTCCAACCAAATTTTACTTCTCTAATCAACTCAGAGTTAATGTAGTACTTATAATTAAAATAACTACCTTCACCTGGGAGCGGATTATGTTTAACAATAGATAATTCAATAAAGTTACCAGGATAATTCTGATCTTTTAATATAGGCATGTTTACCTCCATAATTATAAAAGTGGAGAGAGAATTATCTCCTCTCTCCACTTTTCTTTTTATTATAACTTATATTATTTAAACTTAAAACCGCCTTTGATCCAACGGCCTTCTGTAATACGATTTTGAACTGTACTAACACTATCTAATTTATAAGTAGTGATAATTGTATTCAATGCGTTATCAATAACAATTACCACTTTATTATTTCTATCTAGCATAATACGAGAGTTGGAGTAGTTAGTATCATAATATTTCTCTACTGCAAACATTCCCGATGATTTTTCAGACAATACATTATCCATTTGCAAACCAGATATACCACGCTCAATTGCTCGCTCAACTGCATGTGCACTTACCTCGGTAACAACGTTTCTAACAGTTGCTTTAACTGTTACCTTAGCTCCTTTGGCAACATTCTTAAATATTAAAGTAGCCAGTCTTACAATTCCTCCAACTATAAAAGGTTGTGCATTGAAAGAGTCTGGTCGTACAATTTCACCTCTAGAAATTGCCTCAAAAGCTGCACGCATCTCCTGATCATGTTGATCTTCAACGTAATTACTCTCTACTGTTTGTCCAAAGTTAATTTGCTCTTCTACAGTAGAGTTATCTGCAGATGCTGCACCAATTGTTACTGTATTGATCGCTATTACCATAGAAAGAACAGCAGCTATTCGTTTTGTCCACTTCATTCTCTTCTCACTCTTCTCTTTATAATTTTACTTACAATCCATTATATGTATACTGGCCAGCAACAAAATTTATTTTAAATTTTTCCAAATAAATTGTCAATATGTGTATTGATTTACATGTATTAATTTCAATAAATAATATTATAAAAATTATTGATTTTATACATATAACACTCTTCATAGTACCCTCAGCAAGGTCCTATTCCATAGGTCCGTTGAAAGCCCCTAAAAATAAAATTTTCCAAAGCCATTGATAGCTTCAACAGGAGAAACTTTAGTGATCTTACTTTCATTCAGTCGAAACAGAAAACAAAGGAACAAAGGTTTTATACTCTGCAAAAGTCAATACTGCCGTAGCAGAGGATCCTACTAATGCAACTGCGTGTAAAGTCTTACTCAAAAAATTCTCTCTTCTGCACATGGTGTAATGCATCTGTCTATTTTGCTCGCCTTTTTTTTAAAGTTCTTTCACTTGCTTTGGGAATGGTTTTGTTCTTCCAGAGTAATTCGAAAAGTCCGGAGTTCCTTTCGGAGAAATATTGGGATGGAGGATCAATTGATTTTCAATGAGAAAATTGGTCACTTTTTCTATCTGATCTTCAGATATACTGAATATTTTCATTACTTCACTCCTTCCATTGGACTACAACTTCTAACGAATTCATAAATGACAATAAAGCTCACCACAAAATAATTGGGTGAGCATATTAATAACAGTTTAAACCTCTACTATTTCCCAACCACTGCGTTCTAATTTGGCTATTTGCTCTACACTTACATTAGTTTTATTGAATGCTACCCCAACGAAGTATCTAGGTCTGCTAAAGGCCACGTATGCAAGTTTTAACGACTTATTTATATTCGGATCAGTACACAATACCTGATCAAACTCCCCTGCCATATAATCTAAGACATCAGTTACATCTGTACCAGGTAGCCCATCTCTATGGAAGCTAGATTCAAGTAACAAAGTTGCACAATGAGTTTCGCCTTTAACACCATGTATAGTGTTTAAGTTGATCTGAATACCATCATAATCATAAGTATTGTCTTGAACACCTGCAGTACTTGTTTCAAAACTCAGAATTTTTTGGATTTGCTTTTCTAGTCCACTTATTCTAGACAACACATCCTCGCTAGACACTTCGATTGAGTACCTTTCCTGAAACCAATTAATTAACTCTTTTTCAAAATCATTAAAATTCATAGATTGGAAATTCTTTATATTCTTCATCCATACTACCAAAAAAGTGCGTAAGTTTAAGTTAGACGAAAGCGACCTTTTATCTTCAAATTCTTTAATAAATTCCTTTAAACTATGCGCCCCAGAAGAGGATCTATTATTTATTATCTTTTCGTATAACATGCTGTATAACATTTTTTGAAATTCGTATAAACATTGTTTTTGTAGAGATATTTTAGAGCTTAGTTTGAGTCCTTTTTCATACCCCGCATAAAATTGATTTAAAGCAACATGATGACTAGAAACAGCGCAGATTTTCCCACTATCTAAGGGTATCTCTGAATTTTTTTTACTAATTTGCTTAAGGGTCTCCGCATATTTTGAAAGAACCTGATTACGTCTCTCTTCAGAATATACGAAAGCATGAGGTTTTTGAGAAAATATAGAAGGATTCCCTTGCAATATTGGATAAGGAGCAACGCATGTAGTTCTCAAAACTGCAGCTATTCGATCTCCAAAACGGTTACTTAAAGATATCTGAGGTGACGTTTCCTCATCTGGTTTCCACGCATCAGGTGAATCACCATCTAGGTTATATAGTGATTGATACGGATCACCATAACTTTGTACTGTTATTTCTGAGTTATCTTCAGTGATTTTTGAGATGACCTTCATCTGTGGATCACTTGTATCTTGAGCCTCATCAATAAACATATACTTAAATCTCTGACTGAAAGCGGACCTTATTTTAAGTAAGTTTTCATTTACATACCAATCAGCCAAAGTTACTGTATCCTCATGACGCAAGTTTCCGTTATTAAACATGTCAGCTAATGTTTTCAAGAGACTATCTCTATAGTCGTCACTTTTAGTTTCCAATCCAATTAAATTCAAATCTCCACCCTGTATGATTTCTAACATGATTTTAGAGAGTGTTGCTTTACCTGGTGGGTTGTTTCCAGCTTTGTACCAAATAGGCCTATGCACTTCCATGAAACGCTTTCCGAATCTGTCTCTATAGTCTTCATCTTCCAATAAATTAAACTTTCTATCCTTAATAAGTAAACCGTATGCCTTAATTGAAAAGAAACGATTAAAAAATTCATGAATAGTGCCAATAAAATGAGGATATTCAACATCAGAGATTCCTGTTTTTTTTAAACTAGAACGTATTTCATCTACACCAACATTTGTATGTGTAATTATACAAATACCTTGATTAGGACTTTCTTGTTTCAGTTTCTTCATAATGATAGCCAGCTTAGCTATCAGCACAGTTGTCTTCCCACTTCCTGGACAAGCAATAAAATCATTATTGCCTTGAAATCTAATAACATTTTTCTGCTGATCATTAAACTCAAAGCCAGAGCCAAGTAACTGTTCTTGAACCAGCAAAATTTCTTCATCACTTATCCTCATTGGTTATGCTCTCCTTCAGTCACATGATAGATCGCATTTCTAAGATAAGCTAAGTGGCTGTCTTTCAAGAAAATTTCCTTTATCGCTGCATCTCTTTTTAAAATCCGTGCTAAAGCTTGTGCGGTCGAGGCTTTGGATATATTCTTTTTTAATAATGGCTTATATATCTCAAATGCTTTCGACTCTTCATCTTCCAATTCTTCGATGCTTTCAATCAACGCACTTAATTTTCTTTGATTTAAACTTGAATCTGGTTCTTTATATCTGATCTGATGCATTGCTTCAAGTAACTGATTACGTAAGCCACTCAGGGCAACTTCATATTCTAATGTCCAATTTGGAGCAACATATGTTTTAATGTTAGCCTGTAAATTTTCATATTCTTCTGAAATGCTCTTAATTCTTGCTTCTCTAAGAGAAACAATAGTATCTACGTTAACCACTTTAGTAGTAGTTCCCACTATTTCATTAAAATCATCACTTGAAATTTTAGGCTTGTAAACTTGTAATTGTTCCTTTAAAGCTCCTTTGGTTTCATACACATGATTAATAAGTCCTTCTAATTCGCTTGATTCTACATCAAGTTTCTCAGAGATAGTTAAATAATTAACATCATCTATTATATAGATCTGTTTGTCTTTAAACTCTTTATCACTATCTTGTTGCCTGTCAGTATAATAAGCCATTGGCCTAACATCTACATCAGTAACTATAGAAACGGGAATCCGGAGTTCTAATTCTGGAAACTCAGTAAACCATTTTTCTGATCTAGAAAAGATTTTTGCATATCTTTTGAAAGCAGTATTTCCTATATTTACTACAGAAACTCCGTATTTATGTAGTGGCCTATCTATAAGTTCAGCCATTACAGGTAATAGTAAGTTCTCTGCGTCACCTTCAACAAATATTATACCTTTTGCAAAGAATAGATTAGCTTTGGTTGAATCCAAAAAACGCTCCAAGAACTCATAATCGTCTTTATCCAAGCTTGTATTTTCTGAATTCATTGGATAAGCTACACCATCATAAAGTAACAAAGTATGCTCTAGTTGAGTGGAAGCTGCCAAAGAAGTACTGTGGGTAGTAAGGAAAAACTGCCCCCCTGTATCTCCATCCTCTGCGAGTTTTGTTTGTAAGTACTTTACGAGTCTTAATTGTGCTTGTGGGTGAAGGTGAGCCTCAATTTCTTCAATGAGCGTGATGTTAGGGCCAATTAAAGAGATATCCTCATGTAAAAGTAATTCTGCAGCGATAAACAATAAATTTAAGCTCCCTAACCCTGATGGAATCTCATCAAGCAAAAGACTTAGTTTTTTTAGAATTTCGTTTAGTTTTACTGGTGAAATTTTAAACTTAGAATCATACTTTTTGTCATCCCCCGTGGGAATATGAAAAAATTCATCTAAATAATTTTTAAGTTGACTTTTAATAGTTTGATCCGGATTTTCCGTATAAGGAAGTGCAAAATAATCTTCAACTTCTTTATTTGCTTTTTCAAAAGAAAGTTCTAATTGATGTTTCTCTGTAGCGTCTACTTTCCTGAATGCCTGATGATTCTTCAAAATTTGAGCTAACCTAGATCGCATTCCTGGTTTTAACTCATTCTCGGCATCTCTCAAAGGTTTTAAATATGTAGTCTTAAGCAGCTCACGTGCAATACCTTCCAATCTACTTGAAACATTCTCTGATCCTGCTTTAACACTTCTCTCAATTCTTTCTGATCTTCCTAGTTCGCTAGGTATTTTAACAGCGGTAAGTCTGATCTGAAGTTCATATTCTCCGTTAGCATCAAAAGACAACCATTCAAGATATACACCAGCCTCTTCTTCTTTTAAATCTGAAAAAATACAATCAATCTTTAGTTCTGTCGCACTAATACCGTCTCTATTCACATGGAAATCTTCATCTGAAATTCTATAGTTATCGTCGCTTGATGTTCCTAATGTTAATTTAATCGCATCAATAATTGCACTTTTACCAGAATCGTTTTCTCCTATGAGCAAATTAAAGTTTCTATTGAATTGAACAATGATTCCTGGGTCACTATTGGAACCTACCCCATACTTCCTAAAATTCCAAATCCGTAATTCTTTTAAATACATGCTAATCCCCCTAACGGTCTATGGCCAATATATACCTATCATAATTCCTTATTCCTATATAATCTATATTTTTCTGTAAAATCAAGATACATCTATCATAGATGTTTTTAAACTTGCTTTTCTATATAAGTAAAATAGGGACTGTTTTAAACAGCCCCTATTTTACTTATATTTTTTTACTATACAATAATAAAATCCCATTTTCACCAATAAACATCACATACACTCAGAGACCCTTTGAACAATTGAAAAGAATGCATCGTGATGAATAAATATTCATTTCTCATAAATTATGAAAAAGTTTTCTCATAAATTATGAAAACATTATCACTAATTATGACAACGCACAACTGTGCGTTGTCATAATTAGTGAGAAAAACTCATCAAAAAATGCTTATTTATCAATACAAACTTTCATAATGAGTGAGAGAAATTTATTATTCCATTTGAATTGTTCAATGATTTTCATAATGAGTGAGAAAAAGCGCAAAACTCCCTTTGCATCTTTATTCATGATAATGGATAATGTTTTTGCGATATCTAATCTTAATTATACAGCAAAAAAACCACTATCTAGTATTAGATAACAGTTTCAGTTTAACATACTCTATTCATTTAAAATAAAATCGTTTCGCCTTCTACTTTTCTAAAGAAACATAAATACTTAATCCAGATTATATATTATCAAACATACTCAGGTCCATAAGCTAGTTTAACTCCGACTTTTCATTGAATTATTTAAGATATTCAAATACTGTTAAACTTAAAATTTAGTAGATTCAATCTTCTTAAAAGCAACAATTATTAGGCTGACCACAAAAGAATAAAAAAGAAGCATCCTTCGAAATTATATCGCCAGGAAATTTTAACTCCATCATAGAGTGAGTCAAAAAAAACTTGAATGTACAGGCTAATTTAGCGTAGCGAGTGGCCAGACGACGATAATTTTTCACTTTATTGAAAAATTATTCTACTAAATGCCGTTCTCTGTATATAACTCCATCATAGTTGAATTCTCTCGGCGATTCTTCTGCTTGGAATCACTGAAATTGCTTCTTGCTCATTTAAAGCGCTCGAATCGCATTGGTATCATACGCTCGATCGGCCAATACTTGCTTCATCGTCAGTTCCATAGCTTGAAGAAGTTCATAGCCCTTAACGGAGTCATGAACTTATACCGCCCGTTGATTCGAAACGAAGCAACTTGCCTAACGCATCAACAACGGCTTGTATTTTGGTGCTTAATCTATCAGGAACTCCGATCGCGTGGGAACAAATCTTGGACTCGCTACCATTGTTGGGGTATCTTAAGTATGGTCATAAAAATTAACTTTTATACACATAAAAAGGACGGTTCAAGATAGATACTATCCCCAGCACTCTATTTTCGCCGTCATTTATGATACAGTTCACCTCTCATGACCCTGCCTGTTAACTTAATGAAAAAGCTGTAAACTTCAGTTAGATATTTATCTAATCGTTAATCGGAACCACCCGTCCAACGGGTGGTTTGCTCTTGGGGTATAACCCCCTGTTGCCAAACTGCGCCTAAAGACGCTAGCCTGACAGCAGGGCTGTTCAGGCTCAGTGTTATTTGTCACTTTCACTCACCAGTTAAACTGGTTTTACTTCTTTTTGCTCCGATTACTGCTGAATGGATCTTCGTATTCTTTTACACTCAGCTTATCTAACGCTTGATCATGTGCTTCTTGTTCACGAATATACTTTCTTACCGTTGCTTCATTTAGACCCACTGTACTCACATAGTACCCTTCTGCCCAAAACTTTCGATTGCCGTATTTATACTTTGAGCTGAGCATGCTTCTCGAATATCATTAGTGAACTTTTTCCCTTTAGATATCCCATGAACGTGGAGACTGCCATTTTCGGTGGAATCGCTACCAACATGTGAACATGATCGGGCATCATATGACCTTCTATAATTTCTACTCCCTTGTACTTACACAGACGTTTGAAAATTTCGATTAAATCTTTTCTCACTTGATTATAGATTTCTTTCCGTCTATACTTTAGCTCTGCTAACCATAGAACTGTATAATTCTCAAAAATCATCCCCTTTAGTTTAGTACACGGACTTAGTTTAAACTCAGTGTAGAGGCTCCGTAATCCTCAATATGCACTTTCACACCAAAGGTTACTGGAATTGCGGTGAATGTTTCCTCCCAATTATCTTTCACTTTTTCCCATACGGACGGATACTGAATGCGTAGGACTTTGCCCAGATCGGCCACCTCAACATGCATTTTTTTAAGCTTGTCCATTGTATTCTTTACGAGAGCTGTCGCCTCTTCTTCCACGATAGCGGAATATTGATCTAGTTTGCGTTTGTTCAGTTTCTTGATGTTGGATGAGTAGACTTCAGAGAGACGACCTTGCGAGTTGATGTCAACATGAAATGAGATATCATCCCCTTGCACCGTTGCTTTGATTTTACTTTTGAGCGATTTAATCTCATATACGAACTGCTGATCCAAATCATGCTCCTTCACTTTATATATCCCCCCTTGAATGTCTCCTTTTATCCATTGTAAGCCCTCGACCTGGGATTCATTTAAGTATCCAACGTATTTTTGGGTCTTCCCTTTCATTACCCCTGCACCTTTGAGCTTTATACCACCTGGTTCAACACTGACATTTGGCAGAAGATAGCTAGATTCCGATTTTATCGGACCAATCAGATTTGCAAGCGTAACGGGTTTAATCAGCCGGGAGATGCGACCACGATTGTCAGACAGCTCTTTGAGCAGGAAAGCGGGGATTTCTCCGGAAGCATTTTCTTTCAGGATATCACTGGCCGTTCCTGGCGTCACATATACCTGTAGACTAAGCCGAATATCATTATCTGCTAAATAAAAATCCAATAATTCATCCATCTTGATTTCTTGCAATAACCTGGAACTGATCACAATCGTCTTCAAATGAAAGCCCGCTGGTGAATGGTTTGAAAGATAAGTCTCCCTTGTCATCTCCATAATTGAATCCCCAGTCTCCACTTTGTTATAAAACTTTTTCCCATGAGAGTTGTTAGACTTAGCTCCAGCATCGGGCAGAATATATTGCACTGTTCTTTGAATCTTCTGTCTTGTAGGGTAGCCAATTTGGTCAGGGGTCCTTCTGTTTTCAGGTTGTACTATGTCGTAGGCAATTCCTGCCTCAAGATACCGGTCTTCAATAGGTAAACTACTCCAGCATCCGGTCAGTAATATACCTGCTCCAGCCATCAACAGGGCTATTGTGAAATTTCGGGAATTAATCATGTTGATTTTGACCTCCAGCCCGAAATGAGAAGTAATATCAGAGAAAGACCAGAGAATATAAAGAGGTTCGCTTTTCCTATGTATCTCCCCATTTCAAATAATTCGTTGATATCCCGCGGGATGCGGGACACAATCAGCATAATGGGCAACAAAATACAAAGACTTCGTGTATAAGGAATCTTCATCACATGGGATAGTCCCAATGCTGCACAATAAAACGCGATACTAAATGTGGCGAAAATTTCCATCATCCAGATCGACAAGAGCAAGGATTCGAATCGTTCCAACGGTAGATTCTCTACTTCTACGCTACGTGTGAGGTCGAAAAAAGGCCAAACACGGGTCACAACCCCTTCCGCAGTGAATGAACCAATGCACAGTACAGTTGCTGTCGTGTAGAGAATAAAGGCTGTGCCGATTCCCCACCCCATGATACGGACTGCTTTTTCAGGCTTTTCCATTTTGGCTAAAATGAATAACATGATTTCGCTCCCACTAAATGCCAAAGTAGTCGCACCCATACCATGAAAGACGGGCGACAAACCCTTGGATAAAAAAGGACGCAATGAACTAACGTCAAAATTTTTCAGCCCCAGCAACAATATTAGAATGTAGATAGAAATCGTAATCGGAACAATGCTTTGGCAGACTTTTGCGATCACATTCGTACCCTCCAAACACAAGTACAAGGAAACCCAGATAAATAAGGCCTGAATCGCCCACCATGGTGTACCTTCTAGTAGAAAAAACGATGTCACTTCCTCCATCGCCCGCATTTCATAACTTCCCAAATGAATGTAATACGCGATTACAACCAGACCAATGATTTTACCAACCCATGTACCAACAATCTGCTGTACATATTCATAGAAGTTCAATCCTGGAAATTTTCGGCTTAGCAGTATCATCATCCACGACAGAACCAACATTACACATCCTCCGAGAGTAACGGATAACCATGCATCTGCACTCTTAACGACATATACGACTTCTCTGGGCAAAGTAAAGAGCTCAACCCCAACAATAAAAATAATGGCCATACTTATGCTTTGTAATGTTGTAAGCTTGTTTGAATCATTCAGCCCAGATGCCATCATGGTTCCCCCTCATTGTAATTGTTTAGTTTAGCTCTTGCGTTTCCGGTCCTTGGTCTGTAACAGCCATGGTCTATACCGCATGAACTGTAGCGGAGCACGAATCAAGTAATCTTTCCATCCCTTAATGGAGGGCGAGACAGTCATCTCTAAATAGGGAACGCCAAAGCTTTTCAATTTCAACATATGGATGACCAAAAACAGAAAAGCCATGATCACGCCATATAATCCGAACATCGAAGCGACGAACATGATAGGGAAACGTAATAAACGCATGGCAATTCCGGCACTGTACATAGGTGTAGCAAAAGAAGAAATGGCAGTCAACGCAACGATAATAACTAGTATAGGACTTACAATCCCAGCATCTACTGCAGCTTGTCCAACAATCAGCCCCCCCACAATACCCATGGCTGGACCAATTGGCTTCGGTAAACGCAGTCCCGCCTCTCGCAAAATCTCAATCGCAAGTTCCATAATCAGTGCTTCAACTAAAGTGGAGAAAGGCACACCCTGCCTCGTCCCGATGATTGAAATCACCAAACTAGTAGGAATAAGTCCCGGATGAAACGAGATAAATGAAATATAGATGGCTGGGGCAAATAGCGAAATCAAGGTCGCTACAAAGCGTAAGAAACGTATAAACGAACTGGGAATCCAACGTTCATAATAGTCTTCAGGTGATTGTAACATCATGGCAAAGGTCACTGGCATTAACAGGGAATATGTTGATCCATCCAAAAGAATCGCTACCCTTCCTTCCAGTAATGCCCCCATGACCCTGTCCGGTCGTTCCGTGTTTTGAATCTGAGCAAATGGGCTGAGGAAATTATCTTCAATTAATTGTTCAACATAACCTGACTCCAATACTTCATCTACATCGATTGCACGTACACGCCGTTTGACTTCCTCGACCAGTTCGTGATTAGCGATATCCCGAAAATAAATGATCATCAATTCTCTCTCGACTCGAGTACCAACCTTGAAAGAGACCATCGCAAGTTCATTGCTTTCCCCGTGTCTACGCAGCATTGCCGTATTGTCACTTAACACTTCCGTGAAGCCAATCCTTGGGCCCCGTAGAACCGATTCCGAGACAGGCTCCTCAATCGATCTTGATTTTCCCTTTGACGTTCCCAGAATTAGTGCCCCTGAAACCCCTTCTAGCAAAAGGATCACTGAACCAAACAAAACCTTGCGTAAGCTCGGAACGACCTCCTTTACAAATTCAGTCTCAGATACTAACAATAGCTGTTGATCCAGCAAAGTTACCAGCTGTTCAGGAGTCAACGTATCCTGATTTAGCGGTTTACTTGCCCACTCCAGCATCGGTTTCATCACATTTTGATCCAGCATCATCTTATCGGTTAAACCATCCACAAAGTACAGGACGGCACGACAATCTATGTTGCTTAGATAAAATGTCCGCTCATTAATATCATCCATATCCAGAGCAACCTGTTTAAATCGTTTTATATTAGCTATATAATTATCTGTAAATAGTAAATCTTTATTAGCTGTAGCGGTTGAGACAGGGCTGGGATCAACCGACTGCTCTTGTGCAGGGGGACTCTCCATTCTCTGCTTTCGCTGGCCCAACCTTGCATCTGTATGCTTGAGCTGACGAAAGAGGCCCATAATGAACAGAGGTACTACCGTTAAGCATACTATGCCCAACCAGTCACCTCGCTCAGGTACATGATCCAGTATTTGTTTCCACATCATCAATCAGTTCTCCTTACAATACGTCCTGTTTCCAAGTAGAATGATCAATATTCTAAATTTTATGCATCACTTCCCAAATGTTGAATACTCTTCATGGTATTGGCCTAATAAGTCATGTGGTTGATAATGTAGTACATGATGCCCTGTGTATACACTTTCAAGCCGTCCACTATGATCTTGTGTTTTTGAAATCCCTGACTCTTGTAAACTAGCGTGCTTATTGGATTGGCAGAGCGTTAATTACTGAATAGGTTACCGTTTTAAATGCTTAGGAGGAGATGGTCTTTAAGTTATCATACGAGTCCAAGGCCATTTGGGAGTTATCGATACAGTTCTTGTCTTGGATCAGACAAAAACTGTATCGATAAACAACAAATAAGCCGCAAATAGCGACTTTTTATTAGGAATATGTTCTCTGTCCCTCGATAGAAGAATACGAATTTTGTCCCCCATTATTCCATCAACAATATGTTGTGATTCCCTAATAGCGACGATTTCTAAACCTCGCATTCTTTTGATTCGGCTTTAATCTCACCCTTATAATCATTAGATTACTCACCTGTAAGCTTGGGCGAATTGTTCATCGGTTCGACTCCACTTACCTACGTACCGATCGCATTAGGGTTCGCTTCAAGCTTGCTCCTCATGCATAGTGTATTTTTTGTGCTCAAGGATTAAATATGCTAATTCCTCTAATCTCTTTGCTATAGTTCTTTGCAACTCATCTAAAGGGAAATCTTTAGATTGCACATATTTAGTTAAAGTTTCAGGACTGACAGGCTGGAAATATATATCAGTATATCTGTAAGCCCGTGCCTCTTTGTCTACTTCAGTAATTTTTGGTTAAATGCATTAGTCAAAATGTCTATCATTTTCTGAATATAATGCTCATCCAACTCTCTCCATCTCCCTTTGCTTTAGAATATAAATATTCTCTGATAATGAGAACTTTATATACACTCACTCAAAAGTATGTTAAATCTTAGAGAAAATAAATACACTCTTCACTGGGTTTGAGGAGCCTTTTTTCGCTTAATGGTAAGTCCATGCATTCTAGCAGCATTAGAATATACTGTCTTTATCCCGACAATAGGAGGTCGATTCAATGACAACATTTCTTGATGCAAGAACATCGCAAAACGCTAGTTTAGCCAACTCCCGTAAAATCTCCCTGCTTTTCTCAAATTCCATAAAAAAAGATCGAGATAACTCCTCTCGACCTCTTTCTACTCCCTATTCAATTATAAGATTCCTTGCACAATCCTACTTTCATTTCACTTCATACACCCTTTATCCTCCAGCAACTTCACGATACTATAATAGAAGACCCAAAAAAAGATCTCCGTCACTGTAGTTTTAGTGACGGAGATCTTTTTTTGGGGAAATTATAAACTTGAGCCTGTCTTAATCTCACTTAAGGGCATCTTTCACTGCCTCTTCGCCCCCTGCTGTGTCACTTTCTCTTGACTTACTCCGGCACGCATGCGAAAAGGTTCCTTTCTTAGAACTTAAATTCGGCAAATCTATACCTTTCCGAGTAATGAGACTCGTCCTAGTTAAGAGGAATGTCTGCATACTTCCGTATATTTTGTGGAGTAACTCCAAATGCTCGTTTAAACATACGATCAAAATATGCAATACTATCAAATCCAACTTTAAACGATATATCGGTAATTGTGAGTTCAGTATGAAGTAATAGTTCTTTTGCCTTATTCAATCTATATTGAATTAAATAATTGATAGGCGAAGTAGCTGTTCCATCTTTAAAACAACGTAGTGCTTCACTTTTACTGACTCTAGCTGCAGATGCAATATCGATCAGTTGTATTTTATTGCTATAGTTTTCATATATAAATTCAAGCATTAATCGAAGTCTTGATTGAGTCATGATTGCATTTGTAGACTTTGATATCTGATTACAGGCATTGTTATGCAAGTAAATATTTCTCCAGATGGATGAGAGTAAGATATTCAAATCTAATTCTTTTGTTGCTTCCTCGGAATTAATCAAATGATATGCCTTTTCCAACAATTCTAGTATCGTCTTTTGCCATAGAACATCGCTCCTCAATTTAACAAAGGCAGTCTGCGATCGTAAAATAGGCCATACGAATTTCTGATAAAACATATGATTACCTGCTGAGATCATTTCTGGAGCAAAGACCAAATTGGGAATCAGAGCTTGTTGCTCTGCTGTATAACCGTGAATAACTCGAGTATTTATAAAGACCCCCTCCCCAGGATACAGTTTTACTTTCTCATCCCCGATCCAATAATCCACCACACCTTTCCAAACTGTAGCTAATTCTAATTCATCATGCCAATGACGATTTACCGTTTGATGAGCATAATGTTGAGTTTGGTCCAAATAATACTTAATGGGAAAACCAGAAGAACTGTGGGAAGTTACCTCTCTAAGAGAACTGTCTATTGGGACGACTGTTTGCATTGTTGAACCTCCCTAATTTGCGATATTGTACAAAAAAAGTATGTAATAATATAAGAAATAAAATGATTAATACGATATATTATAACTTATGTAACTGAAGGGGAGAACTCTTATAAAGGTAATGGGGAGTAATTTATGGACAAATCGAGTAATCAAATCAATGTTCTCAATATGAGCAAATGGAAGAACTCCATGTTACTTTTATTTGCTTTGCAGGGTATGGCTTTCTCGTCATGGACTTCTAGAACACCTGAGGTGAGAGATATTCTCCAGGCCTCTACTTCAACAATGGGATGGATCATACTAGGCATTGCATTAGGCTCTATCGCTGGTCTCATATCCGCAAGCTACTTCATTAAGAGAGTCGGAGCTAAAAAAACGATATTTTGTAGCAGTATTGTGGTTTCCGCTGGACTGTTTGTCTCTGGTTTAAGCACTCTGCTTGCAATGAATGTTTTGGTATTTTTAGGGTTATTCATTTTTGGAGTCGGGTACGGAATTGTCGATGTAGCTATGAATGTGGAAGGTGCAGCCCTTGAAAGGAGTGCAAAAAAAACATTCCTCCCTGCACTCCATGCTTCTTTTAGCGCAGGAACATTAATAGGCGTCGGAATAGGATCAATAGCCATTATCTTAGACATTCCCATCTTCACTCACATTATCGCCGTCTGTTTCATTTTGTTGATTACACTCTATTGCGTCATAGATCATCTCCCAAGTCACACAGGTAAAATAAAGCATACGGGCGAGGAAATTACCTCTCAACCAAAAGTTAACCTATTTAAGGATACCAGACTTCTGTTTGTAGGTATCATTGTTATGGGT
This sequence comes from Paenibacillus sp. SRL342, assembly GCF_984798905.1. Lineage (NCBI taxonomy): Bacteria > Bacillati > Bacillota > Bacilli > Caryophanales > Paenibacillaceae > Paenibacillus > Paenibacillus sp. SRL342. The sequence continues at coordinate 695,744 of NZ_OZ481790.1, read as the reverse complement.
ATGGCTTTGGCCGAAGGTGCAGCAAATGACTGGATTCCGATTCTTTTTGTTGATGCGTATGACGTTACACACTTGGCAGGCTCTATCTTCTATGGCATTTTCTTAGGCGCTATGCTGATCGGACGAATAATGGGCGGTAATTTACTAGATCACTTTGGACGAGTTCTCGTACTAGCAATATCTTCACTTCTTGCAATAGTTGGCTTAAGCATAGTTATTTTCAACACTGATCCGTATTGGGGTTCAATCGGTGTCTTCTGTTGGGGAATCGGGGCTTCACTAGGCTTTCCTGTGGGCTTATCTGCTGCAGGTGATAATCCTAATGGTGCAACAGAAAGAGTAGCATTCGTTTCTACCTTGGGGTATCTGGCATTCTTGGTCGGCCCTCCTGTCATTGGAATTCTAGGTGAATCCTATGGTCTTCTAAAATCGATGCTCATCGTATTGGTTGCTGTATTCATTGCAGGTATCTTTGCACCCGCTGCCAAAAAACAGTCATAATTTATCATGATTGTTTTTTGGCACTAGGATTCCTCAGGGGTGAGAGTCAGACATAGAATCATCAACTTTTTGAGAGGTGTCAATCCCGATCATTTAAGCCTGAAACAACAAAATATGGAATATTCATATGAAAACACATCTGAATATTCATGTATTCTATTCTATTTATTAGTGCTAAACTACAAAAAAATCGAAAGGAGATACTATTTTGAATAAGATAAAGCGTGTGAGTATCCTCCGTAAGTTGACTATTTTCTCCTTAAGTTTTGTAACCGCTTTAACGTTTGTGAGTCCCTCTTCTTTTGCATCTACAGAGCAGACCCCCTCAGTGAATCACCTTCCTCCAGGGGGCGACAACTGGAACACACTCCGTGATATTGAAATTAAAGAAAACGCATGGGGTAGTGGAACAACCGTTACCAACGAAGTCTATAAAGAACAAAATGCTCGTAAAGTTGTAACGAACGATTATTGGTCAGACCACTTAGTAATTAATGGCTGGCAATCCTTCGATTTTAGCCCTTATGAGAATGGAACGCTAGAATTCGATGTTGTCGGAGCAGAAGGAGATGAAGAATTCCGGATTGGATTCCGGGATGTTGTTCACGAAAGAGTAGACGGTAATGGTGAATTCTACAAAGATAACGACCAGAATCCTGAAGAAACAAATATCGATGGCCAAGTGCAACTTAGCGAATACACTTCTCTCACTACAGAGTGGCAGCATGTATCCATCCCACTCAAAGATATATTCAACAGTGATTCCCTCTTCGATGAAAGTAAGATTCAATTATTAAAACTTTCCGGAGATAATACGCCCATTACCTTCTGGATTTCAAATATTAAAGTGACCTCACCGGATGTAGAACCAAGCTATGCTCCAATAAAGGTTAATCAGGTTGGTTACCTTAGCTATGGTAATAAGTATGCAAATATAAGCGGTTACTACAATGAATTGTCCACAGATATTGGCACACCCTTTCAGGTTAAACGAACCTCTGATCATAGTATTGCTTACTCAGGGGAACTATCCCTCGTAGCCGCTTATGACGAATTATCCGGGGAAAAAGTATTCGAAGCTAACTTCTCGGACCTAAACGAACCAGGGAAATACTATATAACGGTCGACGGGATAGATGAGTCATCTACGACTTTCGAAATTGGAATGAACGTATATGAAGAATTGTTGAAAGATGTACAGAAATTCTTTTATTTCCAAAGGGCGAATGTCGATCTGCTTCCGGAACACGCAGGAAAGTTCGCACGAACCGGATTACATAAGGTAGATGCCAATCTTCCTCTTCAGTCCGACCCTAACCAGCTTAAAGATGTTTCAGGCGGATGGTGGGATGCAGGAGATACCGGAAAATATGTAACCGCAGCTGCAACTGCAGTATCTGATTTGCTCTGGGCCTATGAAAGATTTCCGGAGCAATTTACAGACGGTCAGTTGAACATACCAGAAAGCGGAAATAACATCCCTGATTTAATAGATGAAATCAAATTTGAAACCGATTTCTTTCTGAAAATGCAGGATGAGCAATCAGGCGGATTCTATTCATATATCGTCAGAGAACCTGCGCCGGAGCGTTATATCATTGATGGCACCGAAGAGGAAAGTATCATCCCTACAGCCCAAACTGCTGCAACCATCGGAGCTCTCGCACACGCTTATACGGTATTTAAGGATATTCCGGGTATGGAGCAATACGCCGATACTCTACTCGACTCTGCTGTGAGAGGCTGGACTTATCTCGAAGCGCATCCGGAATTCATCGCTCAGCCAGATGGTCCTTATAATGACGATGATGATCTCAATGATCGCTTCTATGCTGCTTCCGCATTGTACAGAGCTACAGGCGAAGAAATCTATAACGATTTTGTAGTGGTCAACCATAAAGCATTTGCAAACAAATTCAATACGACTGATTTCTCTCACGGAATCGGAAGTATGGAATTAATCGGCTTCTATCATTATTTGAGTGGTCCTGCACCAAGTCAAGAGGTCAAGGACTGGTTCATTCCTAAATACAAGGATTGGAGCAGAATCGTCATCGATACAGCTATAAATCAGGCAATTTGGCATAACTCCACTAACAAGGGATTTTACTGGGGAGCTAACTCGAATGTTGCAGGTGTTGCCGTGAGCCTGGATATTGGAAACCGAATTATTGACAATTACGATGAGCGCATGCTTCAGGTCGCCAGCGGCAACTTGAACTATCTACTCGGAATTAACCCATTACAGCTCAGCTTCATTACGGGTCATGGAGAGAACCGGGTTCACACAACTCATCATGTCATCTATATGAGTGACTTTATTAAAGAGATGCCCAACGGCTATATGCCGGGAGGTCCGAACAATAATGGCAAATACAATTTCCCAGCCAAAGCATACAATCAGGCAACCGTAGACTGGGAGAGCAATGAACAAGCGCTGAACTATAACTCACCACTGATTTATTTGACCGCTTTGTTGAACAATGTGGATAATAATACATTCCCTGAAAGTATTCAGTTGGACAGCAAAGTCGGAACATTGTCGGTTGGTGAAACATCCAACATAATGGCAACGGTCAAGCCAAGCAATTCTACTTTTAAAAAGTTGCAAGTCACTTCAAGTGATACAAGCATTGCCAAGGTCAGCCATGTCAATTACAAAACAGAAACGGGTGTCACTGAATTTACTGTAACAGCTGTAAATGTAGGGAAAACAGTAGTAACCGTACAATCATTGGATGGAAGAGTACAGGCGAATTACGTAATAGAGATTGTCCGTGGCAATAGCTCTTCTAATCCATATCCATTTCCCAACCCTAACCCAGATACTGGCACAGGTACACTTCCCACTTCTACACCGGCGAAACCCGGAAGCAACACTTCTCAGACGATAAACGGTTTGGGAATCAAGACAGATCAGAATGGAATAGTGGCATTAACCCACGAAAACTTGGAGAATGCTGCAAGAAAAGCTGTAAACGGGAAGATTACGATTGGGGTGGAGACTTTAAGAGGACTAGAGAAAGTCGAGGTACATTTGCCTGGAGATTGGATTCGAACGGTTGAAACCTCTTCTATTAAATCTGTTTCTATTCAATCGCTAGGAACTACCGTTGAATTGGATTCAACTTATATTAAAGGTTTATTTGAGAAGAATGCCAAACAACTATCGGTTAGTATAGCGGTAGCATCTCCAGAGACGCTTTCAACCGAGATCCGTACACTGCTTGGCGACAGCCCAGTGTATGACTTCTCACTAGGTCTAGACAGTACTCCTCTTCAGTGGTCGGGTCAACCGGTCACCTTGAAGCTACCGTATATCCTTGAAGCCGGATTCCATCCGAATCAGGTGGTAGTTTACAATGTGGATGAAGGTTTGCATATTATCAAGTATTCTTCTTACGATCAAAAGTCGAATACAATCCATTATAGACCCGAGCAATTGAGTAAGTATTCAGTAACTTTTAACCATGTTGGGTTTACCGATATCGGTTCCCTTCCGTCCGCAACAAGCGATGCCGTTCGTGCCATTGCGGCCAGAGGCATCATCACAGGGAAATCCCCCGAGACATATGATCCGGCTGGAAAACTCACCCGAGCTGAGTTTGTACAGATGTTAGTGAAGTTCTTTGATGCTAATGATGCTGCCGCTGTCAGCCAATTTTCAGATGTTAAAAAAGATGCTTGGTATTACACCGCTGTGGCCTCAGCCGAGAAGCTAGGAATCGTTCAGGGTAGAAACAGTAGCACGTTCGGAACGAATGATATCCTGACAAGACAAGAGATGGTTGTACTCCTCCACCGCGCACTTCTTGTAACCGACCACTCTTTGCAAGCGACTGAACAGGAATTATCGCTTTTCACCGATCAAGTAGATATCTCTGAATATGCTCAGCACGCTGTCACAGATCTGAAACAAGCTAATATTCTGGATGTAAATCCGAGTGGAAGCTTCGATCCTAAATTACAAGCAAGTCGTGCAGAAGCCGCAGTCCTGATCTATAATCTCCTGCTTGTTAATTTGAAGTAAATGATGTTCAATTAAATCAGGATCACCCGTCCAACGGGTGGTTGCCAAACTGCGCCTAAAGACGCTAGCCTGACAGCAGGGCTGTTCAGGCTCAGTGTTATTTGTCACTTTCACTCACCAGTTAAACTGGTTTTACTTCTTTTTGCTCCGATTACTGCTGAATGGATCTTCGTATTCTTTTACACTCAGCTTATCTAACGCTTGATCATGTGCTTCTTGTTCACGAATATACTTTCTTACCGTTGCTTCATTTAGACCCACTGTACTCACATAGTACCCTTCTGCCCAAAACTTTCGATTGCCGTATTTATACTTGAGCTGAGCATGCTTCTCGAATATCATTAGTGAACTTTTTCCCTTTAGATATCCCATGAACGTGGAGACTGCCATTTTCGATGGAATCGCTACCAACATGTGAACATGATCGGGCATCATATGACCTTCTATAATTTCTACTCCCTTGTACTTACACAGACGTTTGAAAATTTCGATTAAATCTTTTCTCACTTGATTATAGATTTCTTTCCGTCTATACTTCGGGGTAAATACAATGTGGTATTTGCACATCCTCTTTGTGTGAGCTAGGCTATAGCTCTTGTTTGCCATCTAAGACCATTCCTTTCTTTTGAGCCTGAACATCTCAATTTTATCGGAATGGTCTTGGTGGTCAAACCCTCGATCCCTCCACCCGCATAGCGGGTGGAGGGATCGAGGGTTTCACGCACTCAACTGGCTAAAGCCATAATCAAAAAAGTCGCTGTAATAGCGACTTAGAATGGAACAATGTTCTTGTCCCCCGACACTATTATCACCTCAAGGTAGACAGTAGAAAAAGAGAGCGTGTTGAAATGGACTAAATACTGAAAAATCGGAGGGTTCTTCACTGTTGTTTCAAGTTCTCTAAATCTTACTTGGCCTTCGCTTATTTGCCCGAAGACTCGGCACCCTCTTTTCCCTTTTGCAAAGCTTTTTGAAGATGTAACAGGCAGGATCCCCAATGAAAGAGGAAAATAGCTTATTAAAAATATGTCGATTTAATAAGCTATTTTAAGAAAGGCTTTTAACGTCATAATAATCAATACTTTTTGCTAATGGGTTGAAATAGATGAATAAGCTTCTTTTAAGATCTCATAAGAGCGAATTTTTATCTCTTGATAATAAATGAAAGAGCCAACCATTAATTCATCTGCCTCATACGTTTTTTAAGAATCAATCAACTGTAATGTAACGCATCTTGATCGCCACTAATCGTTATACCCATTTGTGATGCAATTTATTTTTGCTCAGCAGGGTCTAGGTTTTCAAAAGATTTGTTATGACCAGTACTTGTGTTCAGAAACTGTTGAAACATTTCTGCGAATAATATTTCAACTTCTTCATTCGTATCAGCTGCAATAACATTAAGACCTAAGATCACATATGTTTGTCCGTTATATCTCGTCAGGTCGGGAACAGATCCAATCGTAAACCGGCACTTCCTTTTTTTCCTCTAGAGATTATAAAGGAGAGCTGTTTAGCTGGGGACCATTTCAATTCTTTTGTCATTTGATTCTTTTCCCCTCGCTATACTTGATTGATTTCCCCGCTCATGTGTGGAAGAATCGCCTTGAAGATTACCTTTACAATTATAATTTCTCTTTGTAGGATAAATTAATCAATTAAATATATATTAAAAATTACTTAAATTCACGATATCAAAGCTTTAAGTGAAGCTAAGTTATTCAACAAACGAGTTCATTATTATGCTGAAGAGCAGATTAGATTATGATAATTATTAAGTATGATAACAATGACTTAATGATTCCCTGGTGTCTATTTCATCGTCTTGAAAATGAATCCACTGTCAATGAGATAATCGATTATTTCAGGTAAAGCTTTTGCAGTCTCTTCTTTACCATAAGTATCATGCATTAAAATCATGGCTTTTTCTCTTCCATTTACGGTTCGTTTCAGTTCGTTAAATAACTGTTTTGCATTTTTTGGAGATCCATCCGCATCCCCAGTTAAGGTGTTCCAATCTACTTGGTGATAATCATTTTTTTCCAATATTTGATCTAACTCTGCCATACCGCTAGGATCTTTCCCCCCCCATGTCATTCTTCCTCCTGGTAATCTAATCGTTCTAGTTTTGAAATCCTTGCCAAGAATTTGTTCTATCGTTTTTTCTGTTTCTTTTATTTCACTCATTATATTTGTAACATTAACCTTTCCATTAGGGTACAACTTATCATAATTATGCGAATACGTATGATTACCAATTTGATGCCCTTCCTCATGTATTCTCTTCATTAAATTTTTACTTGTATCATCACGATCAATTGATTTTCCTAGTACAAAAAAGGTCGCTTTCACATTCTTCTCTTTCAAAACCTCTAATATTGTCGGCGTAACTGTCGTTGAGGGACCATCATCGAAAGACAAGTATGCTACTTTTTCACCATTTGCTCCCTCAGGCATTTCTCCTCGCATTTGCTGGTTTAAATATTTCTCTACATATGCTACGTCTTCTTCTGTTTGATTAAACGTCAATTCACTATCTTCTGTTCCTTCGGGTGCGGTGTTCACTTTTACTTCTGAGTCTTGCTGATTTCCCATACTATAATCTTTGGATATTATAGTTAAAGCATGTTCATTCGTTTCAGTTCTCGGTTCTTTCACAGTTAACATTCGGATCACAAATAAAAGGGCTATTATTATACTCACCATTAAAAACAATCTAATTACTTTTTTTCGACGAGATGAAGACCTAAACTTCATATTTTGTTTCATATGTTCCACCAGCTTTTCTTTTCTTTTCTTTTCTTTTCTTTAAACTAATTAACTAGATTAACTATAACAATGAGTTGTATCCCCCCATGGGTGTTATGTATCGAAAATGTAAAATGTTTTAAATCTCTAAATATCTCAAAAAAAGTGTACTAAAAGCAACTAGTTGCTTTTAGTACACTTTCAATCACCATACATTAAATGTAAATCGATACAACTCGCTTTTTTTAATTGAAGTTTCACTTATGAAGAGTTCGTTATCCATCCAAAATATTTGGTTGAAATCCCGAATATTGAAAAAAATTGTAGTGTCACTTGAGAGCTTATCTTCTTTTAGATATGCTGCGTGTAACTCATTTTTGTCCCGATGACTGCTCAGCACTTTAACATATGCTACTCTAGATTTAACACTATCAAGATCAAAGCCAGATATTTTCCCATCAACTAATAATTTATAGTCGTTATGAGACGGCTTGTACAGATACAACCCTTCAACGCCTTTTACCACGCCTGAAAATAAAATGTCATTATTATTCATAATCCTAAATTCTTCAATATAATCCGCATTAGCTAATACTACATCTTCTTTACCAGAATTTAAAGGATATTGATATATAGCATCTCCTTCTCCATTATAACTAACTGTCATATATAAATTTTGATTTTCATCAACGAATGTAGTATCAGCAAATGCTATCATCTGATACTTTGTGAGTTGCTTTAGCCTTTTTTCTAATTCTCCAATAGTAAAAAGAATTTTTCTTTTATTTGAAGAAATATTATATTTATAAAACTGCTGATTATCAAACTCTAAAAACTGACTCCCTGAAATCAGGGTACGAAGTCGTACATTTTTCTGCTCTAACAACTTTGTTTTTTGACTCTTCCAGTCATATTCATATGTTCCTAAGGTTTCACCATTCTTCGCGTATTTATTATATAGTATCTTCTTGTGATCCGCAGTAAACTCCATACCATAATTAACATTGGTGTCAATTTCTTTTGCTTCACCACTGTTCATATTCAGCATAGAAATCTTGATGCCTGAATAAGAAGGGTGCATTTGATTGACCAATACTGTATTAGAATCTGCTACCCAGATTCCATACATCGGAAAATCATAACTTTGTTTTAAAACACTATCTAAACGAAACGCGCTATCTCTTGTTAAACTCGTGTTTGTAGTTAGTATTTCATCAGTCATAATCACGAGCTTCGTTTTTGAATTGCTTTCCGAGAATAAAAAACTGATTGTATAGAGACCTAAAATAAATACAAATAAAAGTATTGTAAGAACAATTAGGTTATTGTACTTTTTTACGCCGTTTATTATGCCCTGCATGACTTATACGGTTCGAGCGTTATTTCAAATTCGCTACCTACCCCTATTTTACTGGTCATCTTTACCTTACCCCCGTGTTAATTAATTATATTTTTTACAATAGTGTCCTAGTCCTGTACTTCCCTTTTCTGAAGAGGTGATCTCAGGATTCCTGTAATAAGGTTCAAATAATGCCATCGCCCTGATCACGGATTGTAGTTGTAGTTGTAGTTGTAGTTGTAGTTGTAGTTGTAGTTGTAATTTTAATTTTATCTTTAACATGAAAAGACTTAACAAATATAGTTGAATTCACAGTTCCAAATTTAATAGAGTTATCAAGAATATTTATAAAAACTCATTTAATCTATCTTTATTACCTAACTAAGAGATCCCTCTCGATCTCGGTAACTAATTTAATGTTATGCTTTGATGGATAGTTCTTCACACGTGTCTTGTAGGAGCACTGACATATCCATTTTCTCCATCGCATACATTTGATTAGATACAGCTGACACAGATCTTTCGAGGATATCTACAACCTTCGCATTCACTCTGCGACTTTCATTAATAATATAAACTATACCTTTTTCAATGGTTTGACAATCCGTATTAATTAATCATTTCTTTTTCGATTGCCCTATACATGTTATTCATACTGACTTTTTTAAAGATGACTAAAAGGGATGCATAGCCCACAAACATGATGATGGTAAACACGACAACCATTCTTATCTGAATAGTCCATCTCATCTTTGTACAATACCAATGTACTTATAGTCCATACTGATAACAGCTTTGTTGTTTGAATCAACACTAATCTACCATAGTTGTAACGACTACCTTCATAACGAATATCTTGTAACATTGTTTAAAACAGATTTCCTTATTTTAAAATACTTAATTACTGGCCTTTCAGCCTAAAAGTACAAGTCTACTAAAATTATATGTAAGAGATGTAACCATCTTTAGAATTTTTGTATCTAAGTTGTAACATTCTTAAAATCATTTTATCCAATTAATGAATTGTAATGCACAAAATATAAGCAGATACAATTCAATTACTCATTCCTAATCCATAAACGGACCAATGTGTCTTTATCCTTTGAGAGCCGACAATTAACAGAATTCGATCAAAGACAGGTGCTATTATCATAATTCATCAGCTCCAGTATTATCTCTCAAAAATAAAAAAGTGAAGGCTCGCTGATCACAGAGTGCTGATCAGCAATCCTTACTTAATTAAGAAGTTGAGATACAGTAACAAAGGAGTAACCCTTGTATTTGTAGCTTTTAATTACTTTATTCAAGAGTTTAATATATTCATTGCGATCATTTCCATGAGGAGACACATCTACTATCATTTTTTTATGAGTATGCTGTTGAATTTCTCCTATAACATCTTGAGGTGATATATTGGCTGTAGCAAAAAAACTTACAAATTCGTTATTTATGAATCCATGAGAGTTCGCTATATCACTACATATCCTAGCTTTAATCAACGCTATTTTATCATCCGTATTTTGCGATTTTGAACAATAAACTAGTTCATGTGCTTTTCTAAAGGAAGTTTTTATGCTATTGAAGTGGTCAAACCCTTTTTCATTATTCGCATAAAAAGTCCCAGTAAGTTCATATGTCTCTAGGGTCCTCATTATATCTTCTATATAGTTAGTACTTGCTTCATGATTAAAAGTTATAGCTACGACTCTATTCGTTAAGTTAAAATTAGTATTTCGGTTCTCAACGAACAAGATAATTATCATAATTGCCGAGCAGATAAGGAGTATGACAATCATCAAGCGAGATAACAATGCTTTCATATTAAAACCCTTTCTGCTATAAACAGATCATATCCATTTGATATACTATATCCTTAAGCTATTATCTTCATTTGTTTACTTGTAGCATCATTTTGATAATCTCCAATCCGTAAGAGGAACTAGGTGCCCAGGCACCTCCAAGTGATTCAATTGTAGGGGCAGTGCCCCAGAGATATGAAAAATGTCTTGGATCTGATGTGTCAGTCTTTGGATAGCCCGGGGCACCTGCATATAAAGCTAAATGATCAACTTGTGCTCGGACACCTTCTTCCCAACTTTTAAATTGTTGATGCGCTCCTGGATCTATATCTGTCCCGCCTTCTGTAGTTTTAAGTCCGGCTGAGTTCAAAAATGTATCATCTAAAACCCCTCCAAATTTACCAAACCCTGTTTCTTTGGCAGATTGAGCATATACGACCAGTGGATCTACACCTACCTTAATCGATTCTCTCCATATAATATCTGCCAAACTCACAAATAATTCTGTAGCTCCTTTAGATTTAGCCCATTTTTTTGCATCAGACACAGAAGATCTTGGCACAGATAAGATCGCATACGAATTCATAGGATTTTCGATAACATTATGATTTGAATCGGTTACGGTATTATCAGTAATGATTACGCTATTTGCAGCGGTGTCCCAAGTTACTTCCTTTGTCACAAGTTCACCTAAGTATCTTAAAGGGACATACGTTTTACCTCGAATAATGAGAGGACTTGTATCCCATACAATCTTCTCATTGTTAATCAAAACTGAATTGACTCCAATTTGCATATGAACATCAACTTGATCATTATTCAGAGTTATTGTCTTCGGAGTACTATTTTGATTCCAATTGACTTTCAAATTTAAAAACTCTGCAATGAATCGCAACGGTACCTGTACTCTATTGTTCTGATCCATAAATGGTTTTTCATCAGGAAAACTAATTTTTTCCTGATTATAAACTAATTGAACCTCTCGCTTAGTATCGGAAGGAGGCAATGAGGAGCTTGGTGCCGTTGGTGATTGATATACAGTTATATACTGTGCATTGCCCCATCCACTCCGGCCGTCAGATAACTTAATGCTGTACCAGTCACCCTCTTTGGAAATTATTTCAAGTTCAGTTCCTTGGAAGATTTTAAATTTGATAGGATACTCCAACCCTTGACCTGACCTTACGTTCAGTACATCTGCAGTAACCACACCGGTTTCTTTCTGATTTGTAGGGGATGGAGAGAATTTGGATTCACTTGACAATCCATTCAACTCAGATAAAGTGACAAAGCTATAGTTTTGGGATTTATAATACTCAATTATTTGAGGAAGAGCTTTTACTGTTTTTTCTCTATTTCCTCCACCGGAATGCATTAATAAATTGATTTTAGCACCTTTATTCGATTTAACAATTTGAAGAACATCGGATACCGAATTTTTAGTCCAATCCAACGTGTCCACAGTCCACAACGACTGAATCAATCCGAATTTTTCAATTTCTTCCTTCACTTTTGGGGATGTTGCTCCATAAGGGGGACGCATGAATCTAGGTACAACGCCGGTACTATCATGAATAGCTTTATTTGTAAGACTTAACTCTTCACGAATTTTGGTTGTACTAACTTTGGTCAAATGGGGATGACTCCAAGTATGATTTCCTAGCTCATGACCTGCACTTGCAATACGTTTCATTGTGTTAGGAAAACGTTTCACTTGCTCACCTATGACAAAAAAAGTACCTTTTATTTGGTGTTTACTAAGTATATCTAAAACCATATCAGTATATTTGCTGTCTGGGCCATCATCAAATGTTAACGCTACTTTTTTTATATTTGCTGTAGTGCTACTTTTTGAGCTCGCTGCTGTTTTTTCCGTCACAGATGCAAAGATCATAACCATTACAAACAAAATATAACCAATTCGTTTGAAAGTGTGATCTCTATCTCTAAATCTCATTTTGAAATACCTACTTTCAGTTATATAGTTTAGCTTTACTGAAAAGTATAGGTAACAGATGTATCTAAGGTTAGTTCTTTTGTATCCAAATTGTAACAAAAATATTAATAATCCGTAATCATCAAGTCTTGATTTCAACTAAGTCACTATAGTTAAAATACAAAATAATAAGTGATACTAAGATCTAAAATCATCAAGTTATGAACAAACCTCTGATTCTAACTTAAGTCTAACTAATTAGCACTACGCTCTAGATTCAAATCCAGTCCAATACTTCTAACCTCAGGTGAGTCTCTTAGTTGATGTATACTGTTCTTTGTCATAATCATATAGTATATCTGCTTTCATAGTTATGCGTTTACAAATTAGAATAGGAATAAATAGTGAGCACTTAATGCCCTCTTACATCTTTCTCTATAGAAACCAAACTTTCCCACATTTCGAAACTCACAAAACAGTAATATGACAAGATTCATAATGTACTAAAGTACAGAGTAAAAACCACTTCAAAAGAATCCCCTTAACTTAGGTTAGGTTCAATTACTTGAAGTATTTTATCAGTATCACGTTAAAGATACACTGTTTGAGATTTTTAATTCTGCAGATAAGATGGATTATTCACCTAGAAATTTCAATCGCCTGCGATTAAAGGTGCATTCAGAAAATATGAGTTGAAGTTTCTTCAAAAAATGGGCGACCTCTCCCAGATTAAATCAGGAAAACAGTCGCCTCTTAATGTATTTTTTTATTATCTATGTCGTAGAGCTATTATCAATGATATGTTACTTATTTATTAGCACTTTTACGATAATTTTGCTTCTCACTCATATCTGATTTTTTTATTACCATGTAATCAGTTTGAAGACACACCCTAGTTGAAGTTGAATTATTATCAAGGTAATCCCACGTTCGAAAATTTAACTAACAACATCCTATTGAGGTCTCTAACTAACTCCAAATCTAATATCTACTACCGATATATCACTTTTTTCAAACAACAAGACATCACACCTAATAATGAAAAAAAAAAACCAATCCTTTATTAAAATGTACCCTATAAGATGGACACTTTGAAAAAAGCCCATCTTATAGGGTATTTTGTTTATAATGAAAAAAAAGAGGTTGGAGCGGAATTGTTATGACGAAAAGATTACTGACAAAGAAAGAACAAGAACTGCTAAAACGGAATCCAAATGTAATCGCTGTTAGCGAAAAGGCGATTACGTACACCGATGAATTTAAGCGCCATTTCATTGCACAAAATGAACAGGGGAAACTGCCACGAGACATTTTTGAAGAAGCAGGCTTAGATGTTGAATGTATTGGTTTGGAGCGTGTTCGTTCTTCCGGAAAACGTTGGCGTGCTTCGTATCGTGAAGCGGGTGTAGAAGGCTTACAGGATACACGTAAGACAAATTCAGGCCGCCCATCGGAACGTGAATTAACATTAGAGCAAAAGATTGAACGATTAGAAGCAAAAAATCAATTGTTACGAACGGAAAATGAACTGCTAAAAAAGCTCGATCTACTCGAAAGGCAGATGTTGAAAAAGAAATAAAAGTGGCACCAGAGCTGAAGTTTGAACTCATTGATCGGACGATCAGAACGTATAAAATGAAACGGTTAATCAGCTATCTATGCGATGTTATGGAAGTATCACGTTCTGGATACTACAATTACTTCTCTGAAAAATCAATGCAGAAGCGTGTAGCTAAAGCCAAAACAGATGAGATTGTAAAGGGAATTATTTTAAAGGCGTATCATTTTCGTGGACGAAAAAAAGGAGCACGTCAAATCAAAATGACGTTAGAAAATCAGTACAAAATGACGTACAACTTGAAGCGGATTCGCCGGATTATGAAGAAATTTGAGATCATCTGTCCCATTCGAAAGGCTAATCCAGCCCGTAGAATGGCAAAAGCAACGAAAGAACATCGCACATGTCCAAACGAATTACAGTGCAATTTTAAGCCAGGCGAGGCGGGAAAGGTGTTATTAACCGATATCACCTATTTAACGTACAAAGGCAATAAACGTGCGTATTTATCGACGATTAAAGACGCACAGACGAATGAAATTTTGGCGTATGAAGTTTCTTCTTCGTTAAGTATAGGAATTGCGCTAAACACGCTTCGTAAATTACAGAAGCATCGCCATTTAACCAAAGAAGCCTTGATCCATTCCGATCAAGGCTTTCATTATACGAATCCAAAATTCCAATCCGTAGTGAAGAAAATGGGATTAATACAATCCATGTCACGTCGAGGCAATTGTTGGGATAATGCTCCCCAAGAATCGTTCTTTGGGCATTTTAAGGATGAAACGAATATCAAAGAATGCGAAACATTAGAAGAAGTAAGACGAGAAATTAAGAGTTATATGACGTACTACAATCATTATCGAGGGCAATGGAATTTGAAAAAGCTGCCGCCTGTAAAATACAGACAGCAGCTTCAACAAGTTGCCTAGTTTTTTTTCAAAATGTCCTTTACAAAGGGTACACTTTATATCAGAACAGGCTTCTTATTGCGTTTCGCGGCAGAATCTCATGCTCAATTGATGCCACCCTGCTTTATTGAGAAGTTTGGTGCGTTCTTTTCTTTTTTCTTGGCTGCCCTTTCCAGGACAAATATGTCCCAATTCGTAGGACGTATTCGACTGGTCCGCTGCTGATTTTTTTGAGATATAGCGGACTGAACCATAATTGAATACCGTATACAGAAAGCGCAATAATCGCTCCAAAGAACACTCCAGCGCGGCCAAACACTCCCAATCCGGATCCGTAATAAACCGTTGTACAGATTACACTCTGCATTAGGTAATTCGTCAATGACAGACGACCAACCGCCTCAAACTTAACGAACAGGCTGGCGCGGCTGTTTACCGTATACAGCAGAGCAAATACGTAAATGTGCCCTAGTGCAAGCAATGTCCCTCCGAGAGTCATAATCATGCCTTGTCCCGCGATCATTAGTACAGTGACTGACGTATCAGAAACGAAGATTCCCGCTTTTACACTTTCCCAAAACGTTCTTGTCCCTCACGTAGTCAGCACTTAATACACAAAGACCCACCGTTACCAATAAAAGATTGGACGATGAGTCTCGAGCGAATATTCTCATGCAGTCTTGACTTTTCGTTGGACTAACCTTCCTTTTTTAGAAATAGTCTCACATAAGTCCGTTATGACGATAATGTCTCGTTCTTAGGCCGAAGTTTTTTTAAATTCGGTTCAAGCGATACATAACAAACAGAAGCTAATAATAAAATTAAGGCAATAATTTGAAGAATACTCAAACTTTGATTTAGAACGATAACATCAAGAACAGCCACCTGGACCAAAACTAGGTTATTAAGGACACTACTTTCATATGCTCGTAATGTTTTTTGAATCCAAGTCCATAAATAGAAAGCTAAGGCACCATTGATAATTCCAAGCCACAATAAAAGAATCCAGAGTTTAAGAGAAATTGTTGGGATACCTGCCTGCAATAAACCTACAAATACCATGAATAACGCCCCAATAAGCATTGGCCGTAGAACAAGATGTTTTGCTTGAGCCATACCATTTGAGATAAAATAACGATCTGCCATCAAATTTATAGAATAACCAATGGATGATAGAAGAACTAAACCTATTCCAATTAGAGCCCCTGTCTCAAAATGCCAAGGATAATAGTACAATATAATACCAACTATTAAACCGAAAACGCCAATGGAAATCCCTCGACTTTTAACTTCACGCAACCATATTATGTCTAAAAGAATAATGAATAAATTGTTTCCTATGCTAAGCATCATACTGGTTTGCGTAGGAGATATAAAATATTGGCCAGCATATTGTAAACCTTGGGCCATTAAATATCCGGTTATACCCAGTAAAATATAGTGCCACATTTTTAATTTCGTTTCAGGAACCTTAGTTACTGTAGAATGTTGTTCTCTCCTATTCTTACGTCTCTGTAAAAAATAAGATAGAATAAATATTACGATTACTGCAATAGGATAACGCAAACCAGCCAGCATAATAGGACTAATTCCCTCATCAAAGGCTAGTTTGTTCAATATATATGATGATGACCAAAGAAAAGTTACAAATACTCCTATCCAAACAGCAACTGTACGGCTCATCTAATGCTATCTCCTTTTGCTATAAATAGCGTTTCAGGTTTTCTATATCTCATATATAGTGTTGTGGTGAATTAAACACAAATTCGTCCCTGGTCCCTGTTTTGTTTAATTGCAGTAAGTGTGGCACATCATATTAAAATCCGTCATTAATATTTGATAATGTTTTCATATTTCTTGTAGCTTCTGTGATATTGGAATATCCAAAAATTCCTATACCAGAGACCACACCATGAATACCTAATGCAGATATTTCTGAAATATTGTGTATTTTAACCCCACCATCAACAATAACTTCAATATTTTCAAGATCCATTTCTTTTAACTTTTTCACTAATATTAGATATTGAAAATAAAATACGCAAAAGAGAAATATTTTGAACGTTTGGTGTGTTTATAACATCAGAAGTCGAAATATCACTTTCTTCCCTTGTTAGAAGAAAAAATGACAAGTCTTCTTTTGTTCCACCAATAGTTACTATGGGTATTCCTTGGGTGGAGATGTGCTCTGGGATTAATAATGATTCTTCCGTGACATAAAAATAAGCATCGATCTTTTCATGTGAGGAAGAGGTTACAAATTTCATATCTGTAACTGGATTGCATGAACGAGTGCGTTTGAAATAGGTCCTTTGCCAATTACACTAATGTGTTTAATAATATCTCCTCCTTATGCAAACAAGAAACTTCTGTAAGTAAATATAATTATATGCATTCAAATTATAAACATCAACAAAAATATCCAATTTTACACAACTTTTACCATTGAGTTCACAAAACTTAAATTGTTATCCTCTTGTTAAAAACGCATTGTAATGTGAAGTGTGAAGCTTAACGAAAAAAAAGGGTAGCCTGTTCTTGTGCCGCATCGGCAAGTCGATGTTCTTTCTCCTGGAGCTGCGACACATCTCTTTCAGTTCTGCTTCGAGTTCCTTCAGTTATCCCATACTGGGAGTCGATTGGTTTTCGAGTTTACGTTATTGGCTTAGATATTGATGTAACAGGATGTTACGCTCATCTGAAAGATCACTGAGCGTGTCCACCTACGGTTAGTCTTATTATCTTGCTTTCGTGAACTGGGTGTCCTTTAGCTCCAGTCAACGTTCTACTAATAAGATTTTTTAACACTCTATATTGTTTTGGCTCCGTCAATCCATAATGATTGGTTTAACGCGCATGACTAAGCAACTAACTAATTTCTCATTTAAAGCTACTACTAGAATATAATCTTTCATCCAACCCTGCTTTTCCGGCATACTCTTTAACAATATTTGCAACAGACTTTCCAGATAGTCGAAGATTTCTAAGTTGACCATGTCTATTAATCGGTCGAAATAAAGCCCCTGTATGGAATTCTGAAACTGCTAACCATTCGTTCAAGGCTAACACAGGACAGTTCTCTTTTTGCACGTTTAAAATTACATATTCTTTTTTTTGATTATGCCCTTGATTAGTAATACCTTTTTTCCAATAGCCAATCCTTACGCTTTTTTTATCATTTGAGAAATCTAAATCTTCCACATTAAGCGTAACGATTTCTTCCCTCAACAATTTGCTATGATATGCCAAAACCAATAAAGCCTTATCACGTACCCCTTTCAAATTCCTAGGTATTGAGTCTAACATTATATCTATGTCTTGTTTGTTAATTTTCTTTTTACTTTCTCTGCCGGTCTCTAATGCAATTTTTGATCCATCAATAATAGAATAAATTATCTTAGTGTTAGGCGGAGGATATCCTTGGGTGAAATGAGCGTGCCTAATCGAGGCAAGTTTCCTAAGGATAGTGCTGGACTTATAACCTTCTAAAACCATTGATACAATATAAATAGATAATTCTCCCTCGTCAGAAGGATATGGATTATAGCCATGAGCAGAACACCACTCTTGATACAAACGGTTATCTGTTTCATAAGATTTGTACGAGGAGGACGATAATTGAGCATTAATTTTTTTGTTTTGCCTCTCCGTAATGTGGCTAAGTAGGCTTGCTATCCTATCCGAATTAAAATTTGGTTTCATATATGAACCCCCTTAATTATTCGCTTTCCCTGAAGTTAGATGAAGCAGTGGATATCAGTTGAGTGATCTTATTTAGAAAGATAGATTTATGCAATTGTTTCTTGCTATTCTTCTCATTTAGATACATATCAATCTCATCTCTAACTGAACTGAAGCAATCCAACGTAAGTTCTTCCTTTAGTCTGATTAATCCGTCACTAAATATCGATTTATCTAATATAATAAGCAACTCACTGAGTTGCTTATTATAATTAGAAATATAGGAAAAGACTCTCTCTAACGAGAGTCGCAGCACTTCATCATTTGGATGATGTGCTGTTAGAAGTGATATTTGATAATTATTCTGATAATCTATGTTAACCAGCCTAAAAAGCAACTCTACATACTCTCGATATAAAAACGAAGATACGTAGTTATTAAGGTGAGAACCTTGTATCAATTGCTTATTAAACAGGGTTTGGAAAAAAGCATTGTGATTAACCTTCGGCTGTTCAATTATATTACGCGGTAAATCCTTCAGTTCTAAGCCACATTTACATTTTCCTAACTCAGGAGATAAACATACTATTTTGCGACCACACAAGCATTGATTTTGCATAAGGCAATCATGTATATGACATGTTGTATACCCCAAACATCTCCAAACACATCTATAATACAAATTCTCGGACAAGCATTGAGGACACACCTTCGTATAATGCGATGAAAAAAGAAACTTTCTGAGGTATTCATTGCTAAGGCACCATTTTCTCTTGTCCTCATCTCTCCATAACTCCACCGTAAATGGAGAATTCATTCGCTTCCTTAAGATTCCTTTATGTGATGAGTTAATTGTGACATGAATTTTTTCATCTAGTTCAAATAAGATATTTAGATCACTAATACTTGTATAACAATTGCCTACCAGTATCCTGCTGAGATAACTCTCGATGGTTTCGTTAATCAGTGGATGAGGTAAATGAAGCACATGCATCAAAATTGCCCCTTCATTACAGTTGTTTTTTTCTTTTCTTTCCCTTTTCGATGAGCTTTTCTTTATGTTTTGTTTCAGCATCATGTTCCTTCGTAAATAACAAACTAAGATCAAACACCTCATGTAGAAAAGGATTACTCACGAATGGTCGACCTACTTGCTTAATTTTGGTTAAAGCTTTAGCTAGATCAATCTGACGGATGGAGTCGGAGCCATTCATAGCTGCAATAACCGTGGCTTCCTCTAAAAGCTTCATCACATAAAATGGAACCCCTTTTGTAACATAATATATTTTTCCTGATAACTCCGGATCAGCTAAATTAGATACTTCTGAAAATGGTAGCTGGCCATCTATTTTTTTCAAGAATGTCCTAAAACTTATGATTTCTTCAGTAGTTCCATATGAGAAGGGCAGTAACTCTATTTTATTGCAATATCGCCGATCCAATTGCGGATTTGCCAAAAACACATGGAGAGATTCCGGCATTCCGCTCAATACAACAGCAATGCCAACCTCTTCTGTGAAAGTTTTAACCCAATTAGAAGCTGTCTTAAGAACATGTTCCGTTTCCGCATCAATTAAATGCTGTAGTTCATCCAGGATTAACATTTTAATTCCTAACTTTTTGACGTAGTGGTGAATGCGGCTGGTTAAGAGTGCTTCGGTACCCTTATAGTGCAAAGGGTCACCCATTTTCTCAAGAATTTTGGAGGCTAACATCCGATTTGTAGCTTTAGGTGGAACACGAACATGCAACACTGGAATACGCGTGTATTCTTGCTCCTCTTCTATGATGTGTTCTTTAGGGTACCTGTCTCTGAATTTTAGAGTAAGCGTACTTTTACCCACACCCGTGTCTCCATAAATATACACTCCTTCGGGACTCACAGAACCTTCAGAGAAATAGAGCATCATCTCTAATTCATTTAGCAATTCTAGAAACTGGGGATGATGAACAATGATCCCTTTAACATGCTCTTTTCTTTTCACCAATTCCTGTATACTCGCACCTTGCCCCATCAGTGATTCGAACAAATGGAACCCTGCCTTTCATCTATAAAGGATTATTCCCATTTTTCATCATCAATTAACCTTCAAAACCAGTTTGTGATTACTTTTATTCGTCCTTACTTTTTCGACTAACGCCCCATGTTTTAGATAATTCATCCAAATCTAAATCCTCAATAATTAAATCGCCAGGCTCAGGAGATGTACTCATTAAAGCATCAATTGTACTGTTACTTTCCTTCTCAACAGTTACACTCTTTTCGGATAAGTTTTCAGTAATATTACTTATAATCACATCTGCGGGAACCATTTTCAGATGCTCAGCGTCGACTCCCTTAGAGGCACTATACATGGTGTGTTCTGCTGCCTCCTCTTTAGCTTTTTTATTTTTGAATTTACGATTCAGCTTTTTGTCCTCTTTCTCGATCTCTTGCACTTCACGAATGGCTTTACCAATATGGGTATCATCAAATGCATAATATTCACTGTGATCCTTGTTATCCCAATATTCGAGCACTTCAGGAAGGATAGGATAGTTTTTATCAATGTTTAATCGATGCAACCCTCCGTCTTTGATATAGGCCTGAATGTATTGATTGTTCTCTTCGTCTCGAACATATATAGTCCTCATATCAGAGCCATAACGAACAGTAATTTTTGTATTTTTTCCAGTTCTCTCTAACTTTCTTCGTAATTTCATTAATTCCTCACTGTAAAAAAAATGCCCCATTAGCTTAATTCCTCTTGAACTAATTACGCGTAGCGCCGTTTTTGTGGAAAACAATACTTCTAAATATTCTCGGCTATGCGGTATTGCGGGATGAATGTGATTTTCTATTAATCCTTTTTTCCATAATTCTTCTGGTACCCCTTGGATACCCTCACCCCGATTGTAATTATTTGCCATTCTATCTACGATGGTAATATGAGCAATATGAAGTAAACTCTTCAAGCTCACTGTTGCTTTTGCTTTAGAATCATAGTTCCCCTTTTCTTGGACATTCGAAAAAAGAGAGCCCGCAAGACCTTGAAATGCCTTATGATTGATATTCCCCAGTGCTTGCTCCACTTTTCCTTTCTGATTACCAGCGCCAATTCCAGTAAACCTGATTCCGATTCCTAAAAAACTACATATCTCTTCTAAATTTTTTGAATCATTCACTTTTGCATTATCCAAAACAATCGTTTGTGGGACACCGTATGCTGACCATTCCTTTTGTACTCGTGGATACAGCTCTTTAAGATACGTTTTAGGAAGAATACAATGTAACAGTAATTGCAAAAAATCTCCTACATCAGGTTCCTTTTTCATAATGATATGAAGTCCCATAGGTTCATTGGTAGCCTGATCTATTCCATACATAAGTATTGGACGGTATAATTCATTGTTTTCAAAGTCTTTAATAAGAGAATCCACGGGAGTCCAATCTATTTCAAGAACTTCAAGCGGTAATGTAGCCCGTTGTGGAGTCTGGACCCCGTTGTGCTTCAAACTAGCATTTGCATATCCCATGATTTCTTTATCTCGCAAAAATGTATTCACATGTTTGTTGTGAATTCGTCGGAATGTGGACTCAGAGGGCAGGTTCAATTTATGTTCCTCTTCTCTCATCTCATTCATATCATGAATGACACTTTTTAAATCTAAATACTTATCGCGAACTGTAAATGTCTCCGATCTCTTTTCATATTTTTCAATAATCTTATGCACTTCGGAGAGCTCCGGATCAAGTAGGCGATTACGTTTTGGACCCATTTTTTTCGGAATAAGATCAATTTTATTGTTTCGTTTTGACCAGAATTTCAGCCAACGATAAAATGAGGTTACAGACAACTTTTCATCTACCTTCAAGTGATCTGGATAGTTATCAATATAAGACTTAATTTCAGAAGTTTTTAATTCACCCTTCAAAAAGGGTTCAATCACTCGATACCGCTTGTTCATGATTTCAAGTTCATCAACTTCATAATCCCCCGGAACATACTCAATGGATAGATGGTTATAATCAGATCCTGAAAACATAAGCCTTGATTTAGGATCATTAGAATTGTAGGCGGCTAGAATATCTTGAATCGGCATTAACTCCTTTTCACCATATGCCAGATTTAAAACTTCAACATCCATATCTCTTTGCAACAAATATTCATACTCTGTTGATCCAATATGAAAACGTGTACCATAAGTAAATTTCATAAACATTTCAGTTCACCTCAACACGGAATATTCATTCAATTTTTCATGAACTAAATCGACTTTGATCATATTGTCATATACCAAACTGTGTAAATGTAAGTAAAATAAATGATCCTCTACATCACTACAACGGTTTCTGAAGGAGATCAGATCGATTTCATCGCATTTACTAAACTCATCTAACAGAGCTTTGAGTATCGCTGGATCCGTTCTATGAAGTTTAACGCGCCTTAATATAGATAAATTCTGTTGGAGTTCACCAGGTCTTATCTCTCTCTCAGTAAACACTTGATATAACCAACCTTTCTCTTCACAGTACCTCCTCCCCACCTCAAATTTGATTTGATTTTTTGGATCATTTAATAGTTCAAATGGTTTGACCTCTACTATAATTGTTTTTCCGTTTTTTAAAATCACTTTGGAATCAGGAAAGTACCGAAGTCTCTCCCCATTTTGCATGTAATGTATACAAAGTGGCTGATGATACAATTCGTCCACATCCTGATCAAAATCAGCCAATCTGATATAATCACGCTCCAAGAAGCTATCCCAGTGAATCATTAAACCCGAACTAAAGAATGGCTCTTTCCCTCGATATCCTTTAACTTTGGCTTTAATCTTCCTAGCGGGTATATACATCAGTCTGTACCTCCTAAGAATATTCAGGCTAATAATAGAAAATTGAGATAGTAGAAAAAAAACAGC
The DNA here is from genome assembly GCF_984798905.1 of Paenibacillus sp. SRL342. Classification (NCBI taxonomy): domain Bacteria; kingdom Bacillati; phylum Bacillota; class Bacilli; order Caryophanales; family Paenibacillaceae; genus Paenibacillus; species Paenibacillus sp. SRL342. The sequence continues at coordinate 672,339 of NZ_OZ481790.1, read as the reverse complement.
CGAAGGTAGAAGTGTGTCTCCCCGGCTGTAATTATGACTTCAATGTATTATTATGTTTTCCAACTTGATGAGTAATATACCTAGTGATCTCTAGTGCCCAATCACTTAAATAAGATTGTTTTATACCTAGATGGTCGTAAATATCCTTTGCTCTCAGTAATGTTCCAGCAAACTTTTGGTTCTCAATTAATCTATCTATCTCAATAATCAACTGTTCCTTACGCTTTTTTAATCGTTCCGATTTTTGTAGGGCCTTAGCATTCGTGTATTCCACATAACCTTCGTTCCAATTTTGGAGTGTGGTCGGTGATATCTCCAAGTAGCTTGCGAATTTGTTTAACGTGATTGTCTCGTCCTTGTCCAGGAAATGTTTCGTCACATGTATTAACATGGCTATTTGATTCGTATGTTTTTTTGGCTTAGTGACTTCCCTCTTCTTAAAATGTCTGACTCTAAGCACATCAATATGATACCTATATAACAAATATTGATCTGCTGAAGTCCAGCAGCTCCAACTTTTAATCTGATTTAGACTGTTGCCCTTAATAATTGCTTTTATAACCCTATCCAATAGTTCCTTTTCAATCAGTATATGATTTTCTAATCTCGTCTGAAAATAAGCCCATACACTATTAGGAATTGAACCTGGTTTGAATTGTTTATCGTTTTGTATATGTTCAATATTCAAGGAGTGTATGATACTAAAGCCATCGATGAAACCATCCCTCTCAAATTGATTGCCCTGCTCACCAAAGTAATACGTACATCCACATTGAGTGCAGAATAGATAATTTTTTTGGACCGAGCCATCTTTTAACTTTTTATATCGTGTTCCCGTCTTCTTCAAGAACTCACCTGAATTATAGTATGGACACCAAGGTGCTAAGCACACCGCATGATCGATACCAGTTGCTACAGAGCTAGCGCTTGATGACAGTTGTGAGCTGATTTGTTCTGGGATAGTTATGGAGAGGAATTGGTGTATCTCTACCTCACACTTAAAAAGTACATTCAGCAATTTGTGAAGATGAAAGCTTCTTTGATGATTTAATGTCCCCCGAGCGAATTGTAATAATTCTTGATAGTTCACTTCATAATTCACACAAGCCTCTTTTAAGGTTAACTTTTGGTCGATATTCTGAAGCAAAAAAGCAACTCTGTATGCTATATCCCTAGGCGAAAAAAACGTTGTACTCGTTCTCAATAAATACTCCCATTGTGAAACTAGCCATTTCTGCTGAAGGAGAGCAGATACATCTTTTATAAGAAGACATTCCCCTTGGCCAAGAAATAATTTACATGAGGGACAACAATTATCCGCCTGTATCTTGTTCAGATCGATAGTTTCACTACAGTAATCACATTTTTGACGTAATTCACAATGGTGTTCTAAGCATAAATTGATGCCATCTATCTTCCACATTAAACGGATATAATTATGCTCTACTAAACACTGTGAACAATAAAAGAGATTTCTTCTGGTGAGTCCGTTCATAAAACGGGAATATGATTCCTTTTCACTGTGACTAAATTTAGAAAAAGCGTAGTAGCATGTCATCTGTAATAATTGTTTTTCTGTTTGTTGAGTACGTTCAGCAAGAACTTCAAGATCTAGCGTCACATGAGGGTGAAGATCTATAAGATACAAACGATCGATTCGTAAGGTGTACTTTTTACTTTTCACATCCTTGATCACATCAGTTAAAGAAAACTCGTTCGCTTCAGCAGTTCTACTCAAGTAACTCAACAAAGACTCATTGTGGTTTGGTTTCAATCGTATTAGATACACCAACTCACTCCCAATCTACCTTACTTCGTAGGGATGACCTCAGAAATCAAATCTTGAGCAAGCATTCGAGAACCACTAATTCCTTTAAGGTACTTAAGAGGACCTTCGGCGGACCATTCTGTATTTTTCATTCTTTTAACACTCTTCTCTATAAATGAGTAATCCATTTTTCCCTTTTGTCGGCTTGTGGCTTCCTTCAAGATCTCCGCGCCTACCATTGCTAAGGCATTAAGACAAACGATATGGGTTAAACGATATTCTTTATAGCTAAGCCATTCGGTATTAAATTGTTCTTTAATAGCATTAAAGTACATTAGACTCCAGGTTAGTTTGGTTTCTTTGTTCAGATGAATAACGGCTTCTGACTTTGTAAGTAATTCAATCACTTTATATAAATTCTGAAGGGTAACATGACGACCCGAGCTGCGTTTCCCAGTTAGTGTCCCTATAAAATGGAAGGGGCTAGCTCCACGAGTTATCAATTCCGTTGCAATCCAGCTCAGTTCATCCGTATTGCGATGAAGATATTTACTTAGTGAGGTGCCTATTCCTTTGGCCATCGTATTAATAATGTCAAATAGATGGATTTCTTCATCTTCATCTAGGTAGTGGTATGCCAAGAATGGAACATTAATTTCAGAGTTTGTGTCCTGTGTATATCGTTTAATCCCGCCCACTCGATGTTGTCCATCCATTATCGATGCCTTGCCTTTGCAAATTAAACGACCTAAATGTGGTCTGGCTTTGTCATATGCGCTGAACTCCCATTGAGATTCAGCATTTAACATGATCGGAGCAAAGAGTGCATCCTCTCCCTTCGAGAGATATAAGGCAAAGTCATTACATCTCTTACTATCCACCGGTCGTTGATACCCTTTTCCCGAAGGATGATCAAAAGGTTTTACGTAGGTAAGTTGTAATACCGATGTCGCAGTTACATTACCTAGGTAAGTAACCTTACCGCGCATTTTGGATTGAAGCACATTTTCAATTACATGTTGTTGTGTCATAGATGTTAATCTCCTTATTGTCATATGCTATTTTCATTTTAGGATATATAACACCTATTTACAAATGGAATTAAGTAGTTAAACATTCTTCATTCCAGGACATAAGTTACCTACTCTTAAATAGAGGTGGCATGAATGTCCAACATATTTTTAAGAGTAGGTAAAAAGGTTCGCTTGTATCGGAAAGCAAGGAAATTAACCCAGGAAGAATTAGGAGAACGACTTCAAATAGATTATTCATACTTGGGAAGAATCGAACGTGGAGAAGTTAATATCACGATAGAGACCTTAAATAAAATAGCCAATGCTCTTAACATTGCACCTTCACAGCTACTTGAAGATGACAAACACGATTCTAAAGATAAATCAAAAATGGCTATCATGGAGAAAATTGATACAACTCTGTTATCCCTATCTAGTAAGGAACTTGAAGTGCTCCACCGATTAATTAAAGATGCACTTGTCTTGAAGGAAATATGATCCATAAAAAATAAAAGCATCTCCTAATCTCTCACGCAAAATGGAGAGTAGGAGATGCTTTTTTATTTCTTTTTACAGATCATCCGATAAGCTTAATGTTCTTTCGCAAACATCACATTTGACTTGGATCACTACGCCAATACTTGTTGGAATGAATGTGTATGCTAACTTAGCCCCTGTTACATCAATAGGTTTGCAATTATCCCAATCGAAAATTTGCTTCTTCATGCCTTCTGTAATTTCAAATTGCATAGTTCACCTCCAGCTGCCCGTCTCACCTATCGTACTCATTGAGAGTGATGACCAATGTTCTAGTGATTTATTTTTTTCTCGACTGAACGATAAGGGCGATTAAGGATACAAATATGCTAACAAGTGTTACGTTTGCAGACAATATAGTGTACTCTTCGGCAACATTCATGTAAATAATTAAAATCATCGCAACTATCACTATAGTATAGATATTAGTTGCAAATTTAATTAACTTTGCTGACATGCCTATAAATATTCCTTGATCTGTTTCAGTAATAAGACTTTGTTTTTCAATCTTACATTTCTCTAATGTATCCTTTAACATTTCCATTGTCATACTATGTTCATTTTCATTTACAAGTTCCGTATTTCTTGTCAGTACCAGCCCTTCTGCGTTTAGATATGTATCTTTTATATAGACCATCAATTCTAGAATATTATCCTTTTTCTTATTTTTTAAGAGATACATAAGATCATCATCAAGAAATTGTTTAATATTTTGAATCAATTCTGATTCTAACTCAGAGCTTTTAAATATAAAAACATTATTAACGTTATTTTCTAAAGTTCCTAAGTACCTTGTCAACTTTCTTCTTACCATTTCAATTTTTGAAAGGCTCTTACCTTCTTCTATAAAATCTTTTAATAAATCAAAATATATATACAATTTATCATTCAGTTCTTTAGATATAACATCTCGTTCTAGTAAGAATGCCGCAATAATAGCCAAAGGTAAAGTGGCAAATGTTATACCAAGAGACGCAGAGGCCCATGTAGTATTTATAAAAGCAAGAATAAAAATAAGACTAACAGAAACTATACAAATAATAAGGAAAGTATACAGTAATCTCAATAAGAATACGTTTAAAGTTATATTGGAAATAATCTTAGATTTTTCATCATAGTTTAATATTTTCCCCTTATATCTCAGTTCATTTTTAATCATTTTCCACCTCATTAGTTGTATTTTTCACGAATTTTAAAAGAGCAGAGAGCTTATGCTCCCTGCTTTTATTCTATCGCTTTGATATCATGATTCCATTTATGGATTCAGAACTATCATGTAAATCTGAAGTGAACTCAATAGAGATCTGCCCGAAGGTATAGGAGATAAGTACATCCCCGTCATAATTTGAGCTTTCATACCTTTCTGTTTTCCCCAACACTTGTTCAATATCCTTGAACGTTTTCATTGGAAAAGCTTTTTTTCCAAGATAAACATTCCTAAGAGAGTCTATACTTTCATCGTCAAAGTTAAAGGATGCATAATCTATCCCTTTTAAGATCCAGAATAGACCTCCACTCTCGTAATAAGACTGCCCCGCACTTGTATTCAGAATACGTGTAACTTCGGCCTGGCTTTGTCCTAAACGAACTCCTTTGAAGCCTGGTATGATCCCTTGGCTTAACATATCGAGAGTAGTTTTGTTTAAATTAAATAAAGGAACTTCGGAGACTGCGTTGATTTTCATTAATGGTACTTTCACTTCAATGAAACCGGCGGCATACGGCCCCACTTCATAAGGATTAAAAACGACTACAACTCCATCATTATAATAATAGAAACTGGACTTATTCGTTAATGGAAAATTATGAAATAAGTCTGAATAGGCTTCTTTACTCACTTTTAAGCTGGCTTCTACTTCATTCAGTAGATTGTACTTTTGTTGATTGTTTTCAGCGACATTATTTAGAAACAATTGTTTCCCTGTCTTCAGGTCAAAGTTGTACGTTGTTGCTATCTCATTACTATGAGCCCCACCACTGTATAGCGAGTCTTCATATACTACTGATAACTTTTGGTCCGATGCATATTTGGTTTTGGCAGTTGAATTTAGGTAGTAATGCTTTTGCAGTTTCTTTACTTCAGCATTACCTTTGGCTGCTGCTACAGCGTGAGATTTTAAGATTTTATTAATTTTTCCAGATACCTTTTTATTCCCACCATCGATCTGAACATATTGTTGACCCTTGTATGAGTATGTTTTCGTTTTAATTGAACCTGTATTAGCTGCATGAATACTATGATTAGGTAGTAGAAAAACAAAAAGAAGAATTAGAACAACGCCTATAATTGACTTACCTTTCATTCCAGTAATCTCCTCGACAATTTAAATTGTTATACGAATTTTATGTTTTACTTAATTAGAGGAATGCAAAAAGAGTCATTTGGTACATCTCACTACTGGTTTAGATCTGGATGTCCAATGTGTTATTGCTTGGATCAAATTCCATAGTTGCTCCCAGGCCTTTGATGGACTGTACTGGGATGTATGTAATTCCATTTATGACCTTTGGAACTACGCTTAACGTGTTGCTGGCACCATTATAAAATACCTTTTTACTTCCTAGGGTCAACGTAACCTTGTGTTTATCTTTTGTTATGCCAATTGTTCCGCTTTCAGGGTAGTAAGCAAATGTCGCTTTCAATGCATCCGTAATATCACGTAAAGGAACTAGATTATTCCCCTCATATTGTAAAGGTTTATTCGTAAAATCTACTTTCTTATCATTGATATACACCTTTAGATTAGATTGCGTATACTTTGGTTTCGACTCTTTAGGTTTTGTAGCTTTTGATGTGGATGATGAACTAGAGCTTTTTGACGAAGAACTACTAGAAGATTTAGTAGAACTGGATGAAGAACTCCCGCCATTATGATAGTGATATTGTCCGTATTCCAATCCCCATTTTGTACAATTAGTCCAGCAAGTGTGACCACCATAGGCATCTGTTCTTCCTGGATGAGCTAAAACAGTTGTTGCATTTAAAAGTAGAGATACAGAGACCAAAGTAACAAAAACTTTCTTTTTATTCACTATAACATCCTCCTAAGGAACTATTTACCTTATCTTATCATACAGATTCTTTTAAATAAATATTCAAATCAAAACACATAAAAAATAATCCATCAAAATATTTGACGGATTATTAGGATTACTGGCTTCCAAAAACTACATAAAATGTAGTCGACTTAAGTTATCTAGCTTTGTCATGATATACGATACAATTCAGCGTCTCAGTGCACCACTCATAAAAGGAGACTAACTCTGTTTTCTAAACAAACTCCTCACTAGATCTTAGATAAAAATAGATAGAATATATAACGCATTCTCGAAATAGTCTAATTACGTCTTACGAAGAAAACAAAATAAAAATTAGTTATATTTCTTATGAGTAGCAAAAGAATATGGAGAAGAGCGTAGGTTTCGATGAAAAGACCTATCGAAATAAAAGGATTTGTTTTCGTAAGTTGTAGAAAAAAGGCAACAAAGAAAACAAAAGCTAGTAGAAATACTTGAATAATTAAAATATACACAAAGGTTATAAGCATCCACTGATACAACGAAATAACTTTATTTCTTACCACTCTATTATCCGAGCTAGTATCTTTAAGATACTTAATTGTATTGTTATCACTAGAGACTAAAATTGTGACACAAGAGATAGTGAAACCAATCAGTATGGCTAAAGCATTTGGTAAGATATCTCTTAATTTCATCAAGGCTCTAAGGGAATCACCAAAGAAAAAGTATATGACCGTAGTAATAACTGCAGTTATTAGGGGAATAAGGATTTCATAGTTTTTCTCATTCTTCTGCAGCGTCTTATAATAATCAGCAATTGGGATTAACCATTCTCCGTATACTTTAGCACCTATCATTGCGCTTCCTCTATAATACCTAGTACCACATACATCTTTTCAAATATTGATTCTGTTTTAATGGTACCATTCTGTTCTAAATCGGCCGTAACGTAATCAACCTTTTTTAGTGGTTGGCTATCAATCCTTAACAGATTACTGTTTTCGTCATGTCCATAAAGTCTAATTCGGCTTACTTTGCTTTCTTCAGATGTTAACTCTCTAAAAATACGTCTGAAGACCCTTTTTCTTAAAGATTCTTTTGGTTGTGCCTTAATAGTAATCACAATTTCCTCTTTCATAGAATTGTCCTCTTCTTGGACAACGTCCATAGCTTCACTTCCTAAATAAACTTTACTAGTATGAAGTTCAGCCACTTTTATATCTTTAGCTGCTTCTAACAGAGAAAGAAAATTCCGAGAAGGTTCCGCACCATAAATAATTTTAAAATTTTTACGCATTCCTCTAATTGTTAAGTATTCACGCAGCATTTTGTTCAAATAATTTGTGACTTCATTAATTGTCACTCCACTTCTTCTCTCTTCAAGCAATAAACTAGCATCAAATGTTGAAATTCTTATGCAAAGGTGAGTTTTTTCTTTGTCACCTTCATGAGGCAGTTTATCACTATCTCTTTCAGTTCCGTCGAGACTAGACATATACTCAGGATTATGGTTGTATTTACATGACTTAAAAACAATTCTAACAACATGATCAGCATGGAACTGAGTAATTAAGTGACTATCAATTGTTATAGCCTTATTAAATCTAGGTATAGATATAATCTGTTGATTAGAAGGCAATAGTAATACATATTCAATAAAATTCTTAAAAACATCCTTATCAAAATACTCTTCTAATGATGCGTGTTTTTTAAAATGGAAATTATAAAATCCTACTTTCCTATTCTGAGTACTCAAGAGAAACCCTCATCTCAATTTTATATTTAGCTAAATTTCTTCCTGTATGTATATTGTCCCTTAATTTTACTACAATATCTTCATTTCTGTAACTTATTGTTTTACAAAGTAGATTGCACATTATTTGGTCTAAACTGTTTTGTAGTGAAGTTCCCTCACTCTTCCATCACATGTGCTTTGGAACGTAAGCATTAAGAAAAATAAATTAACTAACCAACTAAAATTATAAGAGATAAAGGCATGTGTCTCCGTTTTTTTTATGTAGTTTTTTTTATGTAGTTTTTTTTATGTAGTTTGTCTTATGTAGACTGCTTTTACATATAAGTAGTTTTTCTAATGAAAAAATAATATGTAGATGCTAGCCCATTCTATAATAGCACCTACATATTATTTAATCCGCGGATCAACAATAACGAGAATAGCTCCAGCACCCAACATTGCCCCTTAAATAGCCTCCTTAACTCAAGACCAACTGTTAATATTATTTTATTTTGTCGGTGGAATGAGGTATTTCCACTTATAATTTAGATATATTCTGTCGCATTCTTAATTGTATAATGTCGTTTATTAACAAGGGACCACTGAGAATGAAATTGTTACTTTGTATTTAATTAAACCTCCTTGTTTTTATAACTCTGAAATAGAAAAAATCCACACTCAATTAAATGTAGATTTTTTAGGAGATCACCAAAAGGTGATTTTTCAATAGATTTAAGAAGATACAAGCAAGTAAAACCCTAAAGTCAAAGTACTCGTTGCATATTTCAACACGTATTGCCCTTTCACAAAATGAATTCGCAATTATACCGATAAATCTAAATACACAATAGTGTATCCATCCATGCTTTCACATTCGAATTATCGGCATCTAACAATTTGAAATTAATGCAATAATTGTAGTTAATTTTTCAAGTGAGCCTATTGAGTGAAGAGATATGAAATAAAGAGTCATCGGACTGGTTTTTCCACCATTGCAGGTAGTAAGCTGATTATCTGAAGAAGAATTAATGTTAGATAAACAGGTTCAGGCTGAAGTATATCTGAAGATAACAATTTTATATTTTCGAATTTTTTTTATTTACTCTTATAAAATCCATCTTTCCAGTCGTCTTTCTACCTGTAAAATAATGTCCCTTCAAAATGGGCTCTTCATCGGCATCTAAGCTAATGCGTAACTTTGCTGTTCCATCATGATTTGGGTTAGTATCTCGATTTTCATCTGCGTCATTATAATATGTATAACACAGATACTTGCGGCCAGCTTCATCAATCCATATATCGCTTGTGTAACTACTACTGAAACTTTTATCTGTCTCAAGTGTCACTTTAATTCTGTCAAACTCGTGTCTTATTTCCATACTAGTACGTATAGGCTCTACCTTCTCTCCTGTTTCTCTATCAATGTAATCTGATTGAATTATCCCTTCCCATTTCCCTCCGATGTAAGGTACTGTGCACAGCCATGGATGGAATAAGTGGGGGAATTTCATCCATATTATTCGCTTAAATAACAGAGCTTCAATTAATAGAGAAATTCCCGCAGCACTGGCAGCAGAAACAATGATAAAGATGTTATATGGTGGCCCTTTAAACAAGACAATCGTGATAAATATCAATATACCTAAAATAATCCATATTCTCCAATAAACACCTGAATTATACATTAATCCTTACCTCCTTACTCATATTCATAAAAAATTGTGAGAGAATTGATAAACGATTCCAATTTTTTTATCATATCAGGGTTGGGGCACAACATTTTTATACCATTCGCTTCTTTATAAGTACTCAGAGCGTACAAATTACCATTCAAGTAACCTATTAACTTGTAGAACATAAACACTTTACGATAATCTTTAAATTCCAAATAATATTCATCCGGTATATTCCACATTAAAGATTCTAACGCAAATGAACTAACTCCATTTGCAGATGAAATTCCCTTATCTTTCATTAGGTATCTCATTTTTTTCATGATTCGAACCATTTTTTTATAAAAGTGATTTGTTGAAACGTTCTTCTCTTTACCGTTCCTGATGTGTTGCTCTGGGTAATTTATAATTTGTTCTCCAGAGTCCGCCTGTATAATTATTCCACCAACATAATTTGTAGAGTTATTGTAATAATCCGAGCTAAAATCTTTATATCTACGACATGGAACTGCATCCGCATCTTTTCTATACGAATTACCATTAATTTTAATTGATTTATTTTCTCTACTTACATCAGTTCCGAACGTGTTTGTTAACGCAATCTCAATCTCATCTTTAAATGATTGCGAACGAGGTTGGGCATTTACAAATCCATAGTTCGCGTCACCCACACCCGGTCTATAATTAATAGTAAATATATCTTCTTCCACAACTGCTATGTCTACATCACTTTGAGTCCGAACATTTGTATTATTTGCATATGACCCTTGCAGAAACACTTTTATCTTTCTATTGTTAGCAGTTGATTCCAACACTTGGTAATAAGAATATGTATCATCATACATCTTTTCCAAACTTGCACTCTTTTCTTGAAATCCTAAAGGTTTTATTGAGTTTACTACCATGTTAATTGCATTCTTACATTGTTGATCCTCTGTATTACTGAGTGGTTGAGAATAATTATTCAACATGCTTTCAGTGAATTTCATGTGATTACCTCCATAAAACCATATAATAAAAGAACAAACGTTCCCTTTCATTATACCTTTTAAAATTAAAATAGACAATGGAAGAATTAATAAGATTCTTTTTTCTAAATTTTAATGAATCCATCATGATTTATTGCAGTATAAAGTGCTAATTCATTTTAGAGTAGCACCCACATTAACCTAATCTTTTTCACCCACCATATAACTCCTTCGCAAATCAAGGAACACTTCTTTAACTCTCGGATGGGTACTAAAGTACTTTTCGGGCACTTCACTCATTTCAACTATACGTTCATAAGAAGCTTACTCCCCGTGAGTTGAGTTATTAGATCAAATGATTTTTGATGCGTTCAAGGATATACCAGGGTTCCTCCTAAATTTTCATCTTAGAGACATCACCGCTTGTAGCTCTTAGCAAGCGGTGATTTGCTTCATGACAAAGATGGGTAGCCAAATTTTAAAATATTATTCATTTGCTCTAAACCAACATACAATTTCAGAGCAATACAATTGCCAAGTTGAGTCCATGGTTCTTGATTGTTGAGTTCACATTAATCATATAATATTTGGTACCACCTTATATGAAAAAACGAGTATTTAAGTAAGTGAATAAGTATCGTCGATTACAAATAATAGTGAACCTTTATGATAAGTATTTATCACCTCATACTTAAAAGTAAATTATATCTTCCCACTTCGATCATCTAAAACCAAAATAAATAGAATTCAAAAAAAAGACGCCACTCCATTTCTAGAGTAGCACCTCTCTTCTTTTAACTCTACTTATTTCTTGCTACCTGCCAACGTTGTTTTGAATGAATAACTATGCATAAACATACATTTCTCATCTATTGTGACAAAGTTTTTTCATCTATTATGAAAACTTTTTCACCTATTGTGACGACGCACACCTTACCTTCAAACACTCAACCTAGATCTTATATGCCTTCATCGCTTTAAACAATTCCTTGAAGGTTGGGCGTTTACCGTACATCAACACACCTGTGCGATAGATTTTGGCTGCAAGCCATCCGAAGACGATAATGGATACAATGAGAATCGCTAAGGACGTTAGAATCTCCCAAGTTGGCGCAACTCCTGCGCCAATTCGTACCAGAATCGCGGTCGGCGACGTGAATGGAATGAAGCTTGCGATTTTCAACAACAGAATGTTTGGCGTAGAAATACTGAAGATCGCAATATAGAAGGAAACAAGTGACAACATTGTAATCGGCAGAACAGCCTGACCGAGTTCTTCAGTACGGCTTACCATTGAACCAATGGCAGCGAACAACACGGCATACAGGAAGTAACCCAGAATGTAGAATATGAGTCCGTACACAATAACCGCAATATTCACATCACTCAGACTCATATTGAAATCACCTAATACTGCACGGTTATGCGGCAGCAGGATATTTCCGGCAACCACCGCTCCGAAGATCCCGATTTGCAGCATCCCCACCATGAAAATACCGATGATTTTACCAAACATCTGACTGAGCGGTGATACACTCGTAATCAGAATCTCCATAATACGCGAGCTCTTCTCAGCTGTGATCTCGGAGGCAATCATGTTACCTGTCATCATCGTCGAGGTAAACAGCAGGATGATCAGCAAGTACACCACAATATAGTTAATCGGGCTCATTGCACCTTCAGACTCAGTACCTGCTCCGCTCTCATCTGTACTCAAATTTTGCTCGGTGAGCTTCACAGGTGTTGTAATCAGTTCCTTCTGCTCCGCTGTGAGTACATCCTTCACAACCACATCCAGCTTTACACTCTGTAATGCCGCTTCAATGGATGCAATGATCTGAGGTGATACGTCATCTGCAGAATATAGAATGGGCTGCGGGAACTCTTGCCCGGAAACAGATTCAAACTTCAGATAACCATCGGTAAGCCCTGCTTCCACATCCGCCGCAAGAGCAGCTTCATCTTTGTCACCACTGGCAATAAATCGATAGGCCTGATCTCCTTGAGCCGCAGAGAAGCTCTCCAATTTCTCGGAAACTTCAGGCTGCCCTGTACTCAGAAGACCGATATTTACAGGATTACTGCTTGAAGCTCCACCGATGGAACCCCCATTAAATAAGGTAATGAAATACGGGACATTGAGTCCGATTGAAATTAAAAGTGCAAGTACAATGGTCGTCACCATGAATGATTTCGTTTTAACTTTGTTTTTAAATGTAAAACCCGTAATCGTTCCCATTTTATTCATTCGACTCACCTACCTCACGAATAAAGATTTGGTTAAGCGTTGGTTCCTTCAGTTCAAAGTGTTCCACTGTCGTCTGAGTCATGGCTGTTCTCAGAATCTCTTGAGCCGCTTCCACCTGACTAATATGTATCAGGTAACCGCGCTCATTCCGCTCGACTTTCTTCACACCAGACAACTGTTCGAGTCCTTCCACACTACCAATCGTACCCAGGAATACCTGTTCACGCGGATACCGGCTCTTGATCTCCTTGATCTCTCCTTGTACGACTGTGTTGGAACGATGCAGAATGGTAATCTGACGACACAACTCTTCAACGTGCTCCATACGGTGTGTTGAGAACAGGATTGCTGTACCTTCGTCACGCAATTCTTTGACGGTGGACTTGAGTAATTCCACGTTGACAGGATCCAGTCCACTGAACGCTTCATCCAGAATGAGAATCTGCGGTCTATGCACTACAGCCGCGATAAAGCCCATTTTCTGCTGATTACCTTTGGATAACTCCTCGATCTTTTTATCGTAATACTCAGGTACCTCAAACCGATTCAGCCAGTACTTGAGGCTCTGATCTGCGTCCTTACCATTCATGCCACGAAGTCGTGCCAGGTAATTAATCTGTTCGCTGACTTTCACCTTCGGGTACAATCCGCGCTCTTCCGGAAGATAACCCATAATCTGTTGCAGTTCCGTATTATAGGGCTTGCCGTTGTACAGGATATTCCCTCCGTCCGGGTGAATCAGTCCGAGCACCATGCGCATTGTTGTTGTTTTACCTGCACCATTGGCTCCGAGCAATCCGTAAATCTCCCCCTCTTTTACATTGAGCGTGACTCCATTAACGGCTGTTTTGTCTGCATATTGCTTGACGACTTGCTTCAATTCCAATCGGTTCATCATTTATCGTCTCCCTTCGGTTATTTCCACTGTACGGGTGCATACCCGGCAATCCAGAATGCCAGCACTTCATCCAATTCCAAGTTACGGATTTTCAATACTCGGTTATTCGACAGCTCCAGCCTTTCCTGCGCTTCGCTGACCCGGGTTGTAATTACGCGAACCAGACCGCCCTCTTCCAAAGAAGATTCCACAACACCAGGGATGCTCTCTGGCCTTAAGTCTCCTTCATACCAGACTTCCTTCCACTGATCGAGCACCATATCTTTCTCGGCCATCCCCAGCGACTGACCACGGTGCATCAATACGATGTAATCCGCAAGCCTTTTGACTTCGTCCGCAATATGTGTGGCAATTAGAATCGTGGTGTCACCACCTGCCATGAAGGTACGGAACTGCTCAACCATCACTTTCCAGGCAAAGGGGTCCAATCCTGACGAAGGCTCATCCAAAAGCAATAGTCTTGGGCGAGCTGCAATTGCAGCTGCAATCTCAAATTTACGCCGCTCTCCCTTGGACATCTTGTTCAGCTTCACATCAACAGGTACTTCCATATCCTGAATCAGTTGGTCGAACAACTTCATATCCCAACGTGGGTACCAGTACGCCCGGAAATGGGCTGCTTCCTGTGCTGTTATCCGGTTCTCTTCTGAACCAGCGTTATCTGCCACAAAACCAATCTGTTGTCTCAGTTCAATGGGAAGTGGCCCATCATGTTCCTGACCAAACCATATAATCTGCCCAGCATCTGGCAGCACCACTTGCTGCAGCATGTTAAGGAGGGTGCTTTTGCCTGAACCGTTGTGACCGAGAATAGCCACTATATACCCTTCCGGGATGGTCAGATCAATTGGGCCAATAACTCTGCGTTTTCGCATTTTGGATACGCCGTTCAACTGGATTGCTATGGGTTCCACGTATGAATCACTCCCTTACTTCACGTAAATAGCCTTCAGGACTTCCCGGAACAGGCTCTCCATCTCTTCTTCCGTACAGCCTACCGATTTCCCGGACTGCACCGCTGCCTGCATCGCTTCTTGTGCGGCCTTTAATCTATAATTTTCTCTATCGCCGGCTTCTACTTGGGCCACAAATGTCCCTGTCCCCTGCTTCGTACGAAGCAAGCCTTCATTCTCCAGATCCTGATAGACCCGTCTAACCGTAATAACACTGCAATTCAGTGCTCCGGCGAACTCACGAATGGACGGCAAATGTGTTCCCTCCCCCAACTGACCCGTAATTATTAACGATCTTAACTGATTTTCAATTTGGTGATATAAAGGTTCAGCGCTATTTTCATTAATTTGAATGGGTATTTTCACATCTTGCACCTCGCCCTCCGGTACACTCCAGTCTGTTACCTGACCGTGCCGGTTTCATCCTGTATTCGTACATAAGCTCAATTCTCATTTTAATTCAAATCCCGATGAACCAGCTTCTTCAGCGTCAAGCGACTAAACAGCCATAATCCCGCTACGCCAGCCACCAGAGCAATCCACATGATCGGGGAAAGTAGCCCCCATGATTTACTTCCATCCATTACAATCCGTAATCCGTAACTGCCTGACATTCGAATCAGTATGGATATGCCAATGGCGATGGGTATAAAAAGCGTACTGAGAAGCAAGTATTTCTTGCCACTGTTCAGAAACTCACCGTAAATATACAATCCTGTTACCAAAAGGCCATAACCTGTACAGGTAAGGCTGAAGGCCAGGTACTGATCCCATCGGAATCCTTCGGCATGAAAGTTAACCACGTATAACGATCCGTAGAAAAAGATTCCATTGTACGTAAACGCCATCAGAGACTGCTGTAGCCTGGACCACATCACCACTTGTTCAGGGATGGGAATTCTACGATAGTAGGCCAGCATCTGCGTATAAGAATCCTCCTGTATGTAACGAAAGGAACGCCTGCAGAACATGAACCCTTGAAATGGCAACATGATTAAAAAGAAGGAATCCACTACTGGATTAATGATTTCTGTCTGTTGTTGTCCTAAAAACATCACACCGCTCATGCTGCCAGTGTATATCATGAATAATGCAGACCATAGCCATTGGAGCTTATCCTTACTCGTCTGGCTGCGGGTCAACCACCACGCCTGCTTCCATTCGTTCATATGCATGCCTGCCTTTCACCTGTCATTCACTCACTCATCTTGCTTACTGTGTTCACTGTGTTTACTGTATATATCAATATACACAGTATACAGACCAAATTCTCATCCCGTCAACCCCTAAATTTCCTGAATCAGGAAGATGGGATGGGACACTTTTCAAATTTACGTTAAAATAAACTATAGTACCGAATCAAAGAAAGGAAGGTTACAGCTATGGATTGGTTGGTAGAGATCGGATTTGTACTCCTTTTCCTTATCGTCGTTATCTGGTTGGTCCTCCGGGATGAACCTCATCGTCATTCTGCCAAAAAAGGCAGACACCGCATTCGCCGTAACAACGGTTATACGGACTCTGCTTCGGGATACCCGGTCATTATGGGAGATGACTCCTACGATCGACATGCCAGACACACACCGGATCACAAACATCATGATTCGGATTCTTCATCAGGCACACATTCTCATCACAACAGCGATAGTGGTAGCAGCAACGACAGCAGTGGAGATAGCGGTGGCGGAGACAGTGGAGGTGGCGGGGATTAGACTTCATTCGGCAAACACAAAAGAAGGGCTGTACCCATTATTGTGTAAACACAATTCGGGTACAGCCCTTTGCCGTTCTCTAGCACCTGTTTACAGAAGAGGTCTTACGATTAAACGAGGTTGTAGCCACTAGGCAGACTGCGATCCCTGCGGATTGCACGAATCTGAGCCAGCGTTAACCGTTGATTGGTGGAGATCAGGGATTCCACATCATTGCCACGGATAAGATCATCCAAATCTCTCAAGTTGGTGTTGCCTCGGAAGACCCGGAATCCACCTTGGAAGTTAGGACGTGTAAACACAACCAGTGTTGCATTGGAACTTGTTGAGAAAAAGCGCAGGCTCTCCACCCCATCCAAAATATTGTCCAGGTTGCGGAGCCCCGTGTTGCCACGATAGATGCGGCTTCTCCCTCTGTAGTTCTCTTCTGAATACACGGTAAGACGTGGATACGTTTGACTGACGTTGACTGTTTTTTTCATTTTGTTTCCCCCTCTCGAAATCATTCTATGAATGAATGAGAGAGGAAGCGTGGACGAATCGTCTATTAGATTAGTCCATTTTCATATTTTCGGAAGGTTATAGTGACGCACGCCCAAGTAACCGGAGGTTATATCTATACTTTTATACGCCGAGGATAACTTCCCATACCGGACGTGTATGACCACCAGGATATAAGAGATATAGAAGAACATACACAACAACACCCGTTAACGCTGATCCGAACCAGATCATGGACGTGAACTTGCCCCAGCGGCGATGTGTTCCGAACTTCTTTTTGAACCCCAGCACCAGTGTGGAGATGCCGAATATCGCTGCCACGGTAGCCAAGATAATATGAAAGATCAGAAATATCCGATAAAAGATCTCCAGATCTGGGTCCCCACCCCAAGCTGTATTGCCCACAAATACCGTGCGCGACATATAGATCACAAAGAAGATTAGAGCTGCAATCGCACCTGCTACCATGGCGGACTGATGAGCCTTACGCTTACCCCGAATAATCAGTACCCATCCAATCCCTACCAGCACTGCACTAATCACAATGAAAGAAGTACTGATCGTTGGTAGCCAAAAATACATATCCATCGTGTGTTCCCCCTCTTGTCAGAACATTACTTCATTATTTGGCAGCCGGATTGAGCGGCCCCCCTGTGTCCCCTGCAGGATACGAATCATCATCATCTTCCTGCTTCTCTTTCCGATACCATTGGAAAAAGACATAAGCCAGCATGGAGGCAAAGATTCCTTCCTGAATAAACTTCATGACAATGCCACCGACCTGCTGATCTTCTTTCGCAGAAGACAGGAAGTTGAAGAACGCAGGCCCACCGAATGAGCGAAGTAACGCCGTAGAATCTCCAGACACACAATACCGCATTGCTTCAGCCCATACTGCCGGGTTGCTGTACGTCTGATACAACGGCTCGGCCGCAAAAATAATCAATCCACACGCAGGCGTGAGCAGTACCATATTCAGAAAAATAAAACCGATCTTGGATAACCCCGATGCTTGTCTGCCTTCTGGCAACGGATTCAGCAATGTCCACCACATGAGCATCGAGGTGATGAACAATGCAATATAATACAACCGGTGAACGGTAAAATTCAGCATGACGTAATCATGTACAATCGGTAGGTGATACAGCGAGAACAGCCCGTTAAAGAGCACTGCCGCAACGATTGGATGAGCCAGGAACGATAGCTGACGTGTAGGCAACCAGCGTACGACTCTGCGCCATACCCATATCGGCAAACCTTTCATCATCAGCGGCGGAGCTACCAGATAGGAGAACGCCATGCTCACCATGTGGAAGCTAAACATCACGTGACCAAGCAGATTAAATGGTCCAGCTTGAGCCAGATACAGGACAAACAACCCTGTAATAAACATGATTTTCTGTGCAGCACTCGCAGGTTCTGCATCCTTTATTTGCTCGCTTAACGGTCCCACAAGCACCAAATAAGCCGCAGCAATGATCAGAAATAAAGCCAATATAAGCGGACTCCATAAATCGTTGAAGCTAAAATATTGCAACCCGAGCATACGGGAAACCTCCCCGTGACCTGATTTGGTTGTTGCCTTCATTACTTTGTGAAGATTCATTCGCCAAAAAGGGGAAAAGACGGCGGCAATGCGCCGCCGCCATCTCTTTTACCACCAGACCCAATAGAGTGCCATAATGATGCACGTAAAGGCTACGAAAAAGCCAAAGGCCATGAACAGAATCGGCATTAAGTGCCCTTTGTCCTTTAAGTGCATCCAATAACCCAACTGAACGAATACTTGAAGAATAGCCATGACGAGCAAAATAATAATGATAAAGGTTGTGTTGACCCCTCCGGCAGAAGCAGCCGCAAACGCAATCAGCGTGAGAATAATGGAGAAGATAAACACCACGACGTGTTTCTGTGGCCCTTCCGTCCGGTGACGGTGTTTCACAGGCTGTTGATCTGTCTTATCCTGTGCCGACATGTGTTACCCCACCTTTCCGAGCAGGTACACGACCGTAAAGATGAACACCCAGACCACGTCAATAAAGTGCCAGTACATTGCGGAGACGTATACTTTAGGTGCGGTTACGACCGTCAATCCTTTTTTGAACAGCTGACCGATAATGATTCCGATCCACACAATACCAAAAGCAACGTGGGCTCCGTGGAACCCTACCAGTGTGTAGAATGCTGAACTGAATGCACTCGTGGTCATGCCAAATTCTTTATGTTTCACATACTCGTAGAACTCGTAGATTTCCAGTGCGAGAAATCCCATACCAAGTACTACCGTGATGCCAAGCCACAACGCCAATGCATCTCGCTTACCCTTATGCATGGCCTGAATCGCAAATACACTCGTCAAACTACTGACCAGGAGAATGAAAGTTGCAGCGGCCACGAGTGGCAGGTGGAACAGTTCATTCGCCGTAGGTCCATCATTGGTTTGGCCACGAAGAGCCAGGAAGGTAGCAAAGAGTGTACCGAACAGTACCGTCTCGCCGCCAAGGAACAGCCAGAAGGCGATAAGCTTGTTACGGCCTTCCAGCGTTGCTTTCTCCGGTTCATGCGGCAATTTGTCGTTCACCGGTTCGGCATGTGAGGTTGTCATGTTCTAGCCCCCTTCTCATCCTGATCCTCCGGTTCAATATGCCAGCCATGATCATCATAAAGTGAACGAAGTGCCATTGCACCAAATGTGATTACGAGACCAATAATAACTACAATATAATTGTTAAAAATGACGTTCATAAATGCATTACCAAATTCATCGTTACTGAACATCAAGCCAAGTCCGGCGATAAAGATACCTACTGACATTACAAACGGCAACGGCGTTGCTGAAGGCATATGAATCGAACCTACAGGTTCTGCCGGTGTCATCTCCGTATGTCCTGCCATTTTTTCCTTCCAATATGCATCAATTCCGCGTACCAGCGGCGTCTGCTTGAAATTATATTCCGGCGGCGGAGATGGAATAGACCATTCCAGTGTACGGCCGTCTTCCCATGGATCGTTTGGCGCACCAGCCGGTTTTCTCATTGTGATTACGATGTTCACGAGGAACATGATAACCCCAACACCCATTAGAAACGCACCGACGGAGCTGACCAGATTGAGCAGGTCAAAGTCCTGATTCGGCAAATATGTAACGATCCGGCGCTGCATCCCCATCAGACCGAGGAAATGCTGTACAAAGAACGTTAATTGGAAACCGATCATAAACGTCCAGAACGTCCATTTTCCCAGTGTTTCACTGAGAATACGTCCGAACATCTTCGGCCACCAGTAATGTAATCCTGAGAACAATCCAAGTACGAGTCCCCCTACAATAACGTAGTGGAAGTGGGCTACAACAAAGTACGTATCATGGAACTGGAAGTCTGCCGGAGCAGATGCCAGCATAACGCCTGTAACGCCACCCATAACGAAGGTTGGGACAAAACCAACTGCAAACAGGTTTGCCGCTGTAAAACGGATCTGTCCACCCCACATCGTAAAGAGCCAGTTAAAGATTTTGATCCCGGTAGGTACGGCAATCAACATCGTGGAGATGGAGAAAAGCGCGTTGGCTACATTACCCAGACCTGTTGTAAACATGTGATGCGCCCATACCATGAAGCCCAGGAAGGCAATCAGGATGGTGGCAAATACCATGGAGCTGTATCCGAACAATCGTTTACGCGAGAAGGTCGGGATAACCTCCGAGATAATACCAAATGCCGGCAAAATCAGAATGTATACTTCCGGGTGCCCGAAGATCCAGAAGATGTGCTGCCAGAGTACGGGGTTACCGCCACCTGCGACATCGAAGAAATTCGCTCCCAGTATACGGTCAAACGTCAAAAGTACAAGCCCTACCGTGATGGCAGGAAACGCAAAAAGGATAATGGCAGATGTAATAAATGTTGTCCATGTAAACATTGGCATCCGCATGTAGGACATGCCTGGAGCACGCATAGTAATAATCGTTGCGAGAAAGTTAATGCCCCCGATGAGCGTTCCCAGACCCGCGATCTGAAGGCCGATGGTGTAGAAATCCACACCATGCGTTCCACTGTACTCACTGCCCGAAAGCGGCGTATATGAGGTCCAGCCTGCATCCGGCGCTCCACCCATAACCCAGCTCAGGTTCAGCAGTAACCCACCAAACAGGAACGTCCAGAAACCCAGCGCGTTAAGAAACGGGAAAGCAACGTCCCGTGCCCCGATCTGCAAAGGCACGACAGCATTCATTATGGCAAAAATAAGTGGCATGACACCAAGGAAAATCATCGTAGTTCCATGCATTGTAATCAATTCGTTGAAGACCTGTGCCGATACAAAATCATTCATAGGCTTCATCAGTTGAATCCGAATCAAAATGGCTTCAATGCCGCCGATTCCAAAGAAAAATCCACCCGCAACCAAATAGAGAATGGCGATTTTTTTGTGATCGACGGTGGTGATCCAATCCATCAAGCCCCTGTACCTCTTGACGCTATGCGCATGAGCCAAGGTTGTGTACCCCCTTCTTCGTCCTTGCTGTTCTATTCATAGTCCAATTTGTAGTTGGCCAGATATTCGGCAATTCCGTCGATTTCTTCATCCGTCAACCCAAGATCTTTGGGATTCGGCATGGTATTGCCCGGCTTCACGGATTGTGGATCATGGAGCCATTCTTTCATGTTATCCAGTACCGGACTACCTTCTTCCTGTCCCTCGCGAGAATTCAGCAAAATGCCTGCGACAGATTCCTTGCCGCCTATTCCCGTCAGGTTAGGTGCAACCGGTCCACCTTGATCACCAACAGCGTGGCAAGAAAGGCAGTTTGTTTTGAACTTTTCGGCCAATTGAGTATCTTCAGGAAGGACTGCGGGTGCTTTCATCTGGTTCACCCATCTGTCAAACGATTCCTGACTCACTGCTTTTACCTTAAACTCCATGAAAGCATGTGATCTGCCACATAACTCGGCACATTTACCGCGGTAAACGCCTTCATTCGGTGCAGAGAAACTGAACTTGTTAAGTGTTCCATCCGGGTTTGTGTCCATTTTGCCCGCAAGTGACGGCACCCAGAAGGAGTGAAGCACGTCAGCGGTTTTTAATTCGAATGCGATTTTGGTTCCGGTCGGGATGATGAGATCTTGAGCGGTGGTTACGTCATATTGAGGATAAGTGAATTCCCACCAGTACTGATGCGAGGTGACTTGGACCTTAAGTGCGTTTTTGTCATTGGACAGATCTTCGCCTTGGGCAAAAATCGTTTGGACCGTCGGTACTGCCAGAACAATAACCAGCAATAACGGAATGGCTGTCCATATTACTTCCAGCTTGAAATTACCTTCAACCTGTTCGGGCATCTCAGTCTGCCCGGCTCGTCTGCGAAACCGGATCAGAACATAGGCCGCTATGGCAAATACAATGATGAGCACCACGATCATAATCGCGATGGATAACTTCATCAGATCATATTGGCCTTGCGCTACAGGACCCTGAGGTTTCATTACCGACAAGTCTTCCCGCCCGCATGCGGATAGCAGCAAAGAGAACACCGCCAGCAAGGGGAGAATTCGCTTTGCAACCTGCCACTGTTTCATCATTGATCTACCCCACTTTTTTACGTTTTCGTAGATTACCGTTGTCGTTCGGTAGAAAGGCAACAAAAGGTACGTTTCAGCACGATACGCATAATCCTCTTCATCATACAGAACGCTTCCAAAAATAACGCTTCCAGTACTCCCGTGATTTCCTGCTCAGGGCATGTCTGCGCATTCTTCCAATTCATTCTATATGCTTCAATCACTTATTAAATATAAGTTGAGGGTATGATTTTGTCAATCTTTGGACACATGTTCACAAATTGTTCACTTTATGTAAAAAACCGCTCTGCAACTTGATTTGCAAACGATTTCAGTTAAAAGTATTACACTCTACATTTGAAAATTTTTGCCAAATTTCGGTGATAAAACTCGATTTATTGGTGATTTTTCTCACATTGAAAACATGTGCTATTATGCAAAAAAAAGATCAGAATTTATGGAAAACCTCTTCCATATCCATTCAGAAGACATGCCTATCGCTCCATACCGCTATCTTCAAGCTCAAAACAGCATGGAGCATGTCGGAGAAAGTTCAACTCAAGTCCTCTTCTTCACTGACTTCATCTCACGTGCCATCGGTCAGAATCAAGGGGCCATTCCCAGTAATCGCAACCGTATGCTCATACTGGACCCCCCAGCTGCCATCTACCGTCCTTACCGTCCATCCATCTTCATCCCACACAACGGCCCCGGAACTGCCTTTTGTAAAGATGGGTTCAATCGTAATAACCATGCCCTCTGTCAGCATCGTGCCCGTTCTGCGTTTGCCATAAGGCAACACATTTGGGGGTTCATGAATATATTGACCAATTCCATGACCAATGAGAGGCTTCACAATACCGTACCGATACAACCTGGCTGTTCGTTCAATGGCACTTCCAATATCTCCGAGTGTATTTCCTGGAACTGCCTGGGCAATCGCCCGCTCAAGGGCCTTCTCCGTTCGTCTCATCAGCTTGCGAATGGATCTGCTTGTTTCACCAATTCCATATGTCCAGGCCGAGTCAGCAAGCCAGCCGTCTTTGTTCACCACCATATCGATGGTCACTACATCCCCGCTCGCCAGCTCCTCTTCCCCAGGAAATCCGTGGCAGACCACTTCATTAACAGAGGCACATGTCGCGTACGGATATCCTTTGTACCCTTTTTGCTCCGGTGTGGCTCCTCGTGCTGCCAGAAACTCTTCCACCCGCTCATTAATCGCTGCTGTCGTGATACCGGGGATCATCCACTGCTCAATATGCTGGTGACAACTTCGCAAAATTCGGCCAGCTTCCCGCATGTAGCCAATCTCTTCTTTGGTTTTCAAAATAGGGTCCACATGCATTCATCCTTCCCGCTGTAGGTGTACTCCCATATATATGCAGCAGGAACGCAAAAAAAACCGCCTGCCGGAGCTTATCGCCCGGGAGACGGTTCTATTCATTATCGGAACAGTATAATCAGAGTTGTGTGTTGTTTCAGGACACGGAAGAATCCATCTTGACAAGCTCATGCTCAACCACAGAAGTCAATTCTTCCTCGTATCCACCCGTAATCCGGTATTTTCTCACGTACTCCTTCACGAATTTTTTTGGATCTTTAGGACGGAAAATCCGAGTCATTTCCCTCAAACTTTCTTTGACCTCATTGTGACCTTTCGTTGCCATTGTAATTCCCTCCCAAAACGTTGAAAGTGAATGCTCCGTTTAGAGAATGCCGAATAAGTCTTAAATGCCATCCATGAAGTTGTGTGCGCGGCTTAAAGCAAGCTTTAGGTCGGGAACCTCGCTAGAAAGCAAGTACCTGACACTATAAATACCCGATATGATTCGGAATGAATCATAATCTTATTGTAGCATATTCGGAAGTATCTTACGACTTGACGATTTCCTCTAATAAATATAACGGTTTTCAAGCCCAAAAAGTTTAATTCCGAATCATATGTTATGAATGCCGCCATTCTATACGGAATTAATATATCCAGCATAACACTGAACTATTCGGGGGATATTATCACGGACAACCCATACAGTTAAATTACTGGTATCCAAAGGAGGCGTCGTCTCATGGACCGCAAAGAACAGGATATGCTGCCCCTTTCGCATGAAAAGGTGGAAGTAGACGGAGTTTACATTAACGAAGCCGGACGAGAGGAACATCTTCACCGGGGGCAACACTTCCCGTCTGACCCCGTTCTAGGCAAGTCGGAATGGAAACTGACCGAATATGCATTTGATAATCACCACGAAGGACGAACCGATGAACGTTTGGTTCCCAAAGAAAACGACACCGATAAAAAAGGCAAGATCGACAGCCCACGCAGACAGTTTCAGGGTGGGTAGTGATTATTTTTGTTAGAAGTACCGAGTTCTTCATCCGGACAGGGGCAGATCATGCTGTAACTCAGCTGATCCTGTCCCTGTTTCTTGTTTTTGACTGTTCTTTCACTCCATCCTATTATAGGCAAATAAATTCATCGGTTCAGTTCTGTCCACCTCTCTCATAGCCTAGTTAAAAAGGTCAAAGGAGGCTGGACCGGATGTCCCCCATGAAATCGTCTAGCGGTCTGGATGAAAATATTGCTGGCATGCTTTGTTATCTGTTTACCTTTGTAGGTGGGATTGTCTTTCTCGCTGTGGAGAAGCGGAGTCGGTTCGTGTTATTTCATGCGCTACAATCTGTAACGGTCTTTGGCATCATTATGGTCGGGCATGTATTATCAGCTTTCCTTCCGTTGTTCGGACCACTGGTGGCATCGCTGTTATCCCTGCTTGGTGTAGTGGTCTGGCTGATTATGGTCGTTACCAGCCTGCAGGGGAAATGGCTAAAACTGCCGTGGGTTGGTGATTTTGCAGAGAAACAGTTGCGTCATCTGTAGTCCCGCTCATCATAGTTAAATAAAACAAAAACACCGAAGACACAACTCTGTTGAGCCTGTATCTTCGGTGTTTCGCATCTAAAATTGTCTCTTTCTTTCATTCGTTCATGCGCTTGAACATTCATAGCATAAACGATGTATGTCATAAACCATTCATGCTGTATATCATCATGATTAACCTGATTCATTATTCATCTTGTGAATCGTCTATTCATAACAGTTAACATAACAATCCTGCTGGATGATAAGCCAGGCCTAATTCGGCTAATTAAGCTGACTTGCCTGTTTCTCCAAGAATGGCATCTGCCTGTTGTTCAGCCATTTGGGCGGCTGTTTCCTTGGTACCCAGACCGTTGAACAGCAGGTTCATGAAGATCGCTGTGAAACTGCCTGCAATGATACCATTACCGAGCATAATCTGAGCCCAAGCCGGTGCACCTGCGAACAACTCAGGCACAACGGTAACCCCAAGCCCCATACCTACAGAACAAGCGATGACAAACAGATTCTCATGTCGGTTCAGATCGACCTGACTGCCGATAATTCGAATGCCTGATGATACCACCATGCCAAACAAGGCCACCATGGCTCCGCCAAGTACTGCCCCTGGAACGAGTTGTGCGAGGGCTGCAATTTTGGGTACAAATCCAATGACCACCAGGATTCCACCAGCTACTACAATGACATCACGTGTCTTCACACGTGTCATCTGTACCAGTCCTACATTTTGCGAATACGTTGTATACGGGAACGAGTTGAAAATACCGCCTAATACAATAGCCAGACCTTCCGCGCGATAACCACGGGCCAGATCCTTGGACGATAGGTCCTTGTCCAGGATTTTGCCCAGAGCCATAAATACGCCTGTGGACTCGGCCACGCTGACAATCGCCACCAGAATCATCGTCAGAATAGGTACAATCTCAAACGTCGGTCTGCCGAAGTAAAACGGCTGAACAACATGGAACCAACTTGCATCGCGAATAGGGGCAAAGTTCACTTCACCCATGAACCCTGCTGCCACCGTACCTGCCAGCAGACCAATCAGTACCGAGATGGAACGGATAAAACCTGTAGTGAATCGAGTCATTACAATGATAAAGAGCAGCACGCCGAAACCGAGTAACAAGTTCACTCCACTGCCGAAATCTTCTGACCCCTGACCGCCGCCCAGATCGTGGAAAGCAACCGGAATCAAGGTTAAACCGATGATTGTAACCACCGAACCCGTAACCACTGGTGGAAAGAGCCGAATAAGCTTCCCAAAGATTCCGGAGAAGATCAATACGAACAGCCCTGAAGCGATGATCGCTCCGTAAATGGCAGATACTCCACTGTTCATCCCGATTAGGATCATCGGAGACACGGCCTGGAATGCACAACCGAGCATGACAGGCAGCCCTACGCCGAAATATTTATTTCCCCATACCTGAAGCAGTGTAGCCACACCACATGCGAGCAGGTCAATGGCAATGAGATAGGTTAGTTGTTCCTGTGTAAAACCCAATGCATTACTGACGATCAATGGGACAACGACGGCTCCTGCATACATCGCAAGCACATGCTGTAGTCCGAGGGAGAACGTTTTGATTGGATGCCGATGCCGCTGAAAAATACGTTCGCGTGCCATATTAGTTCGTGCCCTCCTCGTCCGCAAATGTAACCTGTCCATCCGACAGTGCCCCGATGCGAACCAATGATTCCACACGGTATCCTGCTTCTTTCAGCAAGCGACCTCCCGGCTGGAATGCTTTTTCAATAACAATACCGATACCCACCACTTCGGCTCCAACCTGCTCCACAATACGAGCCAGACCAAATGCTGCTTCACCATTTGCCAGAAAATCATCAATGATCAGCACACGATCACCAGGCTTCATGAACTTCTTGGCAACGGTAATTTCATTGGTCTCCTGCTTCGTGAAGGAGTAGACCCTCTCTACCAGAATGTCTTCTGTCAGTGTGAGCGACTTCTGCTTCCGAGCAAAGATCAGCGGCACGTTCAGCTCCAACGCAGTCATGATGCCTGGTGCGATCCCTGACGACTCGATCGTCAGCACACGTGTGATATTCTCACCTTCAAAGCGGCGAATGAATTCCTTGCCCACTTCCTTCATCAAAACCGGGTCCATCTGGTGGTTCAGGAATGAATCCACTTTGAGTACTTGCTCGGACAGGACAATGCCTTCCTGTCTTACCTTGTCTTTTAACAATTGCATTGTAATTCTTCCCCCTGAATGCCCTCCGCACAGTAGCTTACAAGCTCTTCCAATCGCATGGTAAAAAAGCAAAAAGCCCGCCTTTTCACACGCTGCGGAATAACCGGAGATGGGAAAGACGGACTTGTACATATATGGACAAGCCGTATGGATGCTGCAAGTGTGCTGGATGGACAGGATGACAAGAGTTCAATCCTGTTGTGAGAAACCTCAAACAGTGTAATCGGAAACAGATAAAAACCACTTGAACCTGCTCTTCAGTCAAACTGCCTGAGAATGATCTCATGCCAACCATACAAACATTGCAACATCTTTCCCGTAGTCCGATCATTCCGGTGATCGGGTAGAGACATGCAGGCCTATTCCTGCACATATACGAGTAACGGCATATTTAATTTTGGCTCCATGATTCGTTACAATGTATGATCGCGAACCTGAATATAAAAGGTTAAACATAACTGACAATGTTAGAAGTATACCGAATCGGCGGCGTGAAATAAAGAAGTATTTTCATGGAAGTTGCGGAAACTTGTCTTAATTTGCAAACAGGGGGTGATTGGAATCACTTTTTTATGTACAATATGAGAACGGAAGCGCGAATCCGAACGGAGAATAGATGGAAACGCGGCCTATATTTTGAATTGAATGATCAAAGGAGATATGCAAACATGAAAGGCGTACTTAAAGAATTCAAGGAATTTGCCGTCCGCGGCAACGTCATCGATCTGGCGGTCGGTGTCATTATTGGAGCTGCATTTGGTAAAATTGTCACATCCCTTGTGAATGATATCATCATGCCCCCGGTTGGAAAACTGCTGGGCGGGATCGACTTCAGTCAGAAAATCATCAACCTGGACGGGGATATCAAAACAGCAAACGGACAGGACATCACCACACTCGCTCAAGCCAACGAAGCTGGGGCTACCGTGATTGCTTATGGTCAGTTCATCAACGTCATGATTGATTTTCTTATCGTCGCGTTCTGTATTTTCATGCTTGTGAAGGGCATCAACTATCTCAAAAGCAAAGAACACAAAAAGCCCGAGCCGCAAAAAACGACCAAGGCTTGCAAGTATTGCCTATCGGAAATTCCAGCCGCAGCTACCCGCTGCTCGCACTGTACTTCAGAGCTTGAAGCTGAAGGCACCGGCGCTCCGGCATAATCACGATAAACGTTTTAAAGACGCGCCGAGTTGAATTACGGATCTAAATCCTGATGCGAGGGACAACCTCTTACTTGCTAGGGTTTATGTATGAAAAGCTAGCCATATGGGCTTCATTAACAATGGGTTGCGTAGCTTAAAGGTTTGAAGGTTCCACCGTAAAGGTGGGGCCTTTTTTGTGTCTATCATACATGTATTACATATGCTCCCCCAAGAATTTCATTCGCGGCCATGCTCATGAATTAGAAACGGCGTGGCAGCAAATGCTCCAGGATCGACTTCAGATCTTTATCTTCTTTGTAAACTTCTTCCCCAGTATCAAGCTCTGTCACACGAATATATTCAAAGTTTGCCGAAGCATCCACTGGCTTGAACAACAACTGTGCCTCATCTTCCAAACGTACATTAAATCCCATATCCTTAAACATGCTGCTTAACTGACTGTTAGCCGGTTCCTGACCTTGCCCTACAAATATAAGTCCTCTAAGACTTTTACGTTCCTGAGGTTGCGGATAAATCACCTGAAAGTGTACAATGCATTCCATACGATGGTTCCCCTTTCGTTTAAAACATACTTTGTGAAATTTTGAACTTTAAAAACTGCTATATAAGGAGATACGTTTCATGACCCCAGAACGTTTCGACATTTATGACGATCAGCAAAATTGGATCGGCACTTCACTACGCAACGAGGTCCATGCCAAAGGATATTGGCACCGTTCATTCCACTGCTGGATCGTGCGTGACGAAGGCGAGCAACGACAGGTTCTTTTTCAGCGGCGACGTGATATTAAGGATACCTTCCCCGGATGTTACGACATTACAGCAGCAGGTCATCTCACCGCAGGTGAACAACTGCAAGACGCCAGTCGTGAGCTGGAGGAAGAACTGGGTGTCCATGTATCTTTCGATGCACTAACCTATCTACTCACAGCTACACAGCAACTCCAAGGAGAGGTGCGTGGTGTTCCATTCATAGATCGGGAATTCAGTGCCGTCTATGGACTATGTCTGAACCAGCCGCTCGAAGCCTACGTTCTGCAGCCCAGCGAGGTGGATAGCCTGTATGAAGTTCCGCTGGATGATCTACTCGCTTTGTTTCGTAATGAGATCGACGTGATTCAAGCTACCGGAGTTCAAGCCCAGCCATTGACATTAACACCACATTCCATCGGTCATAAGGACCCATTAAGTGATCATGCAGCTGATGATCCGGAACGTATCGTTCGCGAGATTCGGGCAGCAGAATTCGTGCCTCATGGCACAGCTTATTATACGGAAGTGCTGGAAGCTCTGTACCACGTGCCCAAAGATTGATCACGTACAATCTTGTTCAACCCGATCCAGTTCAATCGAATGTTCATAGCTTCATTTTCTCAAAAATAGCATAACTTCATACCTTTACTATCGACTTGACTGGGAACAGATGCTGTGACGAACATCACTGTCATATCTCAAACCAGCACAAACAGGCGTCTGCCTTCGGGCAACGCCTGCTTTATGTACACACGTATTCGTTTCATCAAGATAGGTACCTTTGTGCTGGCATGCTCCATCAGAGGTGAATTAGTCGCCGATCTGTCTAGCTCTGTTCACCCTCTCCTGAAGGAGAAGACCAATAACGCGCAGAGAGTTCTTCGTACCGGTGCCCATAGCGGGACTCCAGTTCCTCACCCATATCCTGTTCCAATTCGTACAACACCAGCTCTTGAGCAAAATGATTCAGCAGCAGTCCGGTCATCACCGGATGCTCCGTCACCACTGCCTGTGTGGCGCATGATTCCCCGCGCATGCCCAGCATGCACCAGCGGCGGTCCACCACCAGAGAGAATTTCCGACCATTACCTGTGCCGTACAAAGGCAGACCCGGCAAAGGAACAGGCTGATCGAGCATGCCTTCGCCACCATCACACGACCATAACAACCGCACACCGCGAGCTTCAGCCTGCTGTAAGTCATTACGTAACAGTTCCGCCTCTTCACGCCAGACGTCTACGACAATCTCATGCTGAGCCTCAGCCAACTCACGGCTCAGATTCTCAAACACATTTTTGTCCCCTTCGACGTTATAGAAGACAGGTTTCTCCGGTTCACTCTTAGGCATGCTGCTCTGGACATAATCCAGCGAGGTACGCATTTGATCAGAGATCATGCGTGTCATCTCCTCCGGCTTCAGCACACTATACTTCGCCGGTTCCCCCGGACTACACCGCAAGAATCCACGCTGTTCCAGCCGTTGCAGGGTCGCATATACATTAGAACGGGACACGCCAAGCCGCTTCGCAACCTCATAGCCTGAGGCTGATCCCTGACGGGCGAGTTCCACCATAATTTTAGATTCCATCTCGGTAAACCCAAGATGACGCAAATGATGCAGCAGTTGGTCCATATTCCCGTCCCCCCATGCTGTCAGCAACCCGCACTGCCTCACAATGATGCAGCAGTGCTTCTACTGCATCAGATCAGATCTGTTCGGCACCACAACGCGGGCACCACTTCGAACCTTTGGGCAGCTCGGCTGCACAAATCTGACAATTCACCATTTCGCGTGATACTTCGGTCTGTACGTCCACCGTGTTCACGATCGGGTTGTTTTCTTTCCAGTAGCGGATGCGTTCGTCCAGTTCCTGCTGACGCTCACGTTCCCGTTGCATCTCTTCATCTCTGCGACGTTCCCACTCCGCATCGAACGCTTCCTTTTCTTCCTGGGTAAATTCCGTACTGTTATATTCCGATTCCGTTTCCAGATCCGCTATGGACGGAATGACCGTATGATACGGCTCATCTTCCTCCAATTCCAACTCAGGTGGCGCATCGTAGAAGTCCGACTCTGGAGTTGGGGTCTGAGCTACAGCTGCCTCCTGTCTCGCAGCTGTGGTGGCTCCTGCGACTCCTGCAGCTCCTACTGTAGGTGCTGGCTTCTTGAGTTCACCCAACTTACGTCCGCATTTAGGGCAGAAGTTGGCATCCAGGGAAGCGACGTGTCCACACTCGCACAACCGTTCGTTCTTGAGTTGTGCAATCTTGTTGCGCAGACCATCAATCTCGTCCTGCAATTCGTCGCAGAGCTGCGACAGATCCACCATCTCTTTTTCTGCACGCGTCATATCCTGTGCCCGATAACCCTCATAGAAGATGCGACCCATATCTGTAAAATGGACTTCCTGTTCCTGTTGCAAGCCCACAATCTGGTTGTTCAATTTCCCAATCTCAACGGCGTGCTGGGCACGCTCTGTTGCTTTGTTCGCTCCGTCTTTGATGCGCTGAAGCAGTTTCATGACCATTCCTCCTCTGTCCCGTCAAAACCAATATTATCATTTCAAATTTTAGAGGTTATTCAAAAAGTCCGCTTTTGATTACGAAGGATGCCAGTGGCATCCTCAGCATCGAATATGGCATTCAGCCGAAATGTCCGTTGCTCACGTAGTTTTCCCTACGCTCCGCTACTCCATTTCTAGCTTCATTCCATCTTCTCGGTACTGAAAACCAGACTTTTTGAACACATACTTGTGGTAAATTAGCATATTACATCCTTCATGCAAAATGCTTAGGCATATAACTTATACGAAATCATGCCAAAAAGTTGCGTAATCTCGTGTAGGTGCCCGTTTTATACCGATACTGGATGAAATCGGGGGCTTTCGTCAAGACCATACGTTCGGGTATAATGAAGCTTTGACCATACTTAACCGCCTGATTAGGCGACTAACTCTATCATACCAATTTACAATGTGATTGTGAAAAGGGCAAATGGTTTACTTTTAGCCGGGATAGTCCTATCCCTGAATGCATACAGAGGTGGATGAAACATGTTAAGTCCGAACTCAACGTTCTACCCCCGTCCGCTCGGGGTTACCCCGGCGGCGTCCCTGCCCCAGTCCCCGTCTGCTCCGCTGGAGACCAGTCGACAACTCGTGGGCAATGATCAACAGGATGCCTTTTATTTTCGCTCGCTGGAAGAGGCAGGTATCAAGTTAAACGCACCACAAATCTCGGCAGTCCGTCACGGCAGAGGACCTATTCTGACGCTCGCCGGAGCCGGTTGTGGCAAAACAACTGTACTGGCTGCAAGAGCCGGTTACCTCATAGAGGTCAGCGGCGTACATGCAGGCAGTATCCTGCTGGTGACGTTCACGAACAAGGCCGCCACCGAGATGAAAGACCGGATCGCCGCATTGCCAGGCATACGTCCGGCAGCCGCGAGAGCCGTACAGGCTCGCACCTTCCACTCTTTTGCGCTGACATTATTACGTCATTACGGTGTGCAGGAAGAGATCTTTGGCGAGTCGCGAGCCCAGCATACGGTGCTGAAGATGCTTCTTCGCCAAAATGGCATGAGTGAAGCCTTCCAGCCTGAAAGTCTGCTGGCCATGCTGTCCGCATGGAAGATGCAAGGATCGGAAACAACCGACTTGCCTGAGAAATCGCAGGAAGAACGCGATGCGAAGCGTGTCCTGCTTGGTTACGAAGCCTGGAAGCAAGATCGGGGCAAAATGGATTTTGATGATATTTTACTGCGGGCAGCCGCGCTGCTTCGTGATCCTGCTGTTCTGGGGCCGCTTCAGAAGCGTTTCCAGTACATTATGGTGGATGAGTTCCAGGATACCAACCATCTGCAGTATGAAATTGTGCAAAAACTGGCTTCCGCTCACCGCAATCTGATGGTTGTGGGAGACGATGACCAGACGATCTATACCTTTAATGGCGCACGCCAGGAATCGATTTTGGAATTCGATAAAGTATACCCCGGTGCACGCATCGTGACGCTGGATATCAATTATCGCAGTGATGCACGCATTCTGGGACTCGGAAGTGAACTGGTCGCCCGCAATAAACGCAGACGTGACAAACGGCTACGTGCCGCTGGAAACCGCGGCGATGCCCCCCGTTTCGCTACACCCTCCAATGCGGAGGAAGAAGCAGCGTGGGTCGTAAACCAGCTGTGCCAGCAGGTTGAAGAAGGACAACACACCTATCGTGATATTGCGATTCTTCACCGGACAGCCAGCAGCAGCCGGGC
This sequence comes from Paenibacillus sp. SRL342, assembly GCF_984798905.1. NCBI lineage: Bacteria > Bacillati > Bacillota > Bacilli > Caryophanales > Paenibacillaceae > Paenibacillus > Paenibacillus sp. SRL342. The sequence goes on along the minus strand of NZ_OZ481790.1, from coordinate 638,474 downwards.
TGTATTTGAGCAGCTTGTGTTGAAAGATGTGCCTTTTGTACAGCATGGTGCTTCTCCGGTGTTCTATGACCAGTCTCTCATCAGACCCCTGATGGATCATTTGCGTCTGTCTCTTGATCCACGTGCCATGGATGCTCTCCCAAGTGCATTAGGACCGCTCTATGTATCACGGGATGCAGGGCTGGAGTGGATTCAGCGCTGTGAACAACAACAGGCGAAGAAATACCCACTCATCCATCTGGTGAAATGGGACAAGCTGAAACCGTTCCAGCAGGAACAGGTCAAGGAACGCATCAAGCTGATCAAATCACTGCACAAACTAAAGCCCATCATCGCCATTCAGGAGATGCGCAGGCAGTTCTACGACAAGTACATGGAAAGTGGTGATCCCAGCATCTTCACCCATTATAAGGAAACGATGCTGGAAACCCTGGATGAATTCGAAGCTGCTGTCAAAAAATTCGAAACGGTAGAAGAGTTCATCCAATTCGCGGATGAGCTGTCCCGCAGACACCGTGAGATGGAATCTTTGCGTCGTGCGCAGGATAGTGACGCGGTACAGCTGATGACGATCCACCGGGCCAAAGGATTGGAGTTCCCTTGTGTGTACTGGATTGGAGCCAGTGAAGGCATTGTGCCTCACAGTACAGCACTTCGCCAGGATATTCCCGAGGATCAGAAAGCTGCGCTTGCTATGCAGCAGACAGATGCCGAACTGGACATGGCGCTGGAGGAAGAACGCAGGCTCGCCTACGTTGCCATCACACGGGCCAAGCAGTACTTGTATGTCACCTCACCGGCGAGCCATCACGGAAAACCAGCGGATGTGTCCCGTTTCCTGCTTGAAGCCTTCGGCATGGAAGTACCGGACAAACGCAAACCTCGTGAGGAGAGCCGGACGAGCAGTCAGGCTTCATATGGTAAAGGCAACGGACAGTATGCCCGCTCGTCCGGCTCAGGTGCCCGTTCAGAAGGTCGGGATGCAGCACAGCGTCGTGCCATCAGCCACAGTGACCGTCGTGACTACGAGGTCCACAACGAACGTGATGAGGATCGCCTCGGTGAACGGCGTGGTAGTGGGGAGATTCGCAACCATAAGGCATTCAGCACCACAGGTCTGAGTCCAACAGCTGCAAGTTCCTCCAGTTCACATTCGCACACTTCAGGTTCAGGTAATGCTGAGCGTACGGAGACCGTTGCGGTCTGGAAGTGTAGTTCATCCACCTGTAAAGCTTGGCTAAGACAGAAGCCGGCTGTGCCTTCAAAAGCAACCAAGAAGGCATCCTCAGGCCCTCCCGCCTGTCCCCTGTGTTCAGGATCGATGGAGGCTGGCACCCGCCAGGTTCCCGTAACGGGGAGATTTGGGAAATAACTCAAAGGAAGAGGTCCCTTATGGAGTTAGCGATGAACCATCTCTCGTGTCAGTCAGTATTACAGTAGATGGAATTGATTTTTTTGAACAAAGTCGATTAGAAGGAAAAGGTAATGGCTGGTCATATGTGACTGAACATGTGGATGAGTAAATAACACACGAGCATAGTAGCTCGTTTCAGGGCGCTTTTTGCTGTTTATTAACAGTAGAAGCGTCTTTTTTCCATTTCAGAATGGGGGTTGGATTATGCAGGACGACAAACAACATCTGTATGTATCGGTAACTCATAATCTTATTGAGCAAACAAAGAACGAATCTACACCCTTTGAGGTGTTGGTGGATGACGAACAGTTGGGCCGATTAAAAGATCTGATGAAGGTGCTGGAGGATGACGATGCCTATACATTGCAACGGGCACCGGTACCCTACAAATCAGCAGACCATGATGAGGCAACAGAGCAATTTTCGGATGGCATGACCTTGCTGTATACCTTTCTGTATGACCATGGCACGCCGGATACCCGGCAGGCAATTGAGAGCATGAACGTGCTTCCAAGGCTGCAAGATACGGATTATGATGACCCTGGGTACGAGAATTCACCGTTGAACAAATGACCTGATGCCAAAAAGCATGCGTAACCGCAGATCACGCGGAAGACGCATGCTTTTTAATATGATGAAGGACAACGGCCATGTAAAATGGACTCAATCCAGACGAATCTCCTGCCCTTTCTCAGCGGATTCGTAGATTCCGCACAACATGCGTGTGGAAGCCACGCCATCCGCAATTGGGCTGATCGGCTCTGTACCGTTCAGGCAGCAATCCACAAAGTGGTCAATCTGGTTCTGGAATGCACTATGAATATGGAGACCCGTATTGTCCGTCTGGGGTTCAATATTCAGGATGGTATTATTTTTCTCCGTGACGATCAGTGTCTCCGGCTCCAGTTCGAACCCACCACGCTCGCCGTATAATTTCACCGAAGATTCATCTCCGCGTGCATGCAGGGTAAAGCTCACATCCACCGCCAGCGAAGCCCCGTTTTCAAACCGAATAAGTGCATTCGCCATATCTTCCACGTCATTCACAGCTGCGCTATAGTCGGCTGCTTTGTAAAAAGAAAGATGTTCGATATGGGCACGATTGCCCAACTTCCGATACGTATTACCACTGACCGAAACAGGTTTCGGCTTGCCCATGAGGTACCAACACTGGTCAATAATATGTACGCCGAGATCAATCAGGGGGCCTCCGCCAGAACGGCTTTTATCAGCAAACCAACCGCCTGGATTGCCGTGACGCCGCAGAATGGAAGCTTTGGCATAATACAGTTCACCAAACTCCCCGGCATCAATGAATCTGCGCATCATCTGCATATTATTATCATACCGGCGCACAAATCCCACGATAAACGTACGTCCGCTCTTCTTCACCGCTTCTTCAATCCGGAGCGCATCTTCCACATTGGTTGCGACCGGTTTCTCCAGCAACACATGCTTACCTGCCTCCAGTGCAGCAATGGCAAATTCCGCATGTGTATTATTCCAGGTACAGATACTGACAGCATCCACATGCGGGTCCTCCAGCATCTCCCGATAATCGGTGTACACGGATTGAGCATCGTACTTCTGCGCAGCAGCCTTAGCCCGTTCTTCGTTCAGATCGCAGATGGCATAGATGACGGCATCCTCGTTTTTGGCATAACACCTCATATGAAGATCCGAGATTGATCCTGTACCAATCATTCCGATGTGCAACATTTGTTTCGTGCTCATCATCGTCCTCCCTTCCTTTTCCACAACTTCCAGAACATCATTATCGTCTAGTCTGCCCGCAGCATGCCTTCGTAAATACCCGGCGTTGAATTTTCAATCTTCACGGCACCCAGCGTCCGGGCATAGAAATCCACAGGTCCCGCTGATCCGATAATGGCATACCCGTAACCGTCCGCCTTCATCGCATGCATACAGGCCAGTAACAGGGCTGTGCCTACACCTTTGCCCCGTGCATCCTGGCTCACACCTGTCGGTCCGAAGAAGTTGCGACATGTCGCTTCGTAACAGGCAAATCCAATCATTTTCCCATGCTCAACCGCAATATAACAGGACACCGGCTGACGCGCAAAAGCGACCTCACATTCATCCACCCAAGCCTGACTAAAATGTGACCTCACCCAATCCAGTACAAGCTGTTTTTCTGGTGCAATGGCTCTACGAATCACAATGGAGGATTCCTCCAGCGTTCTCAGTCCACTCTCTTGCTCCGGCAAACGATAGAGCGCTACCAACATATCACTCATCTAATCCGTTCCTCCTCGTACTTGAATGTGAAATAGGACAATGGTTTGGCCACTACCTGAAATTAACCTGATCCTGCTGCGGATAACCTGCAATACAAGCGATATTTCTAATTTAAAATAACCTACCGCTTACGTTCATTGCATTTCAACTGCAACACTTAGACGATTTGTCCCGTCTATTAACTTGAAGCGCGGCCCTAAGGAAGATTTTACCGCGACAGTACACAGATTAGAAGGGATGAATATTGATGAACAACAACATGAAAAAAGTAAGTGCACTGATGGCCCTATCCATGGCATTGGGTGGCGGAGCCGCTTATGCAGCAACACTGGACAACACACAACCAGCCCATCAAACATCCGTTTCAGCAGATAGTAACGCAGTGAGTGTAGTAAACGTATCCGTGAATGGTGCATCCATCTCTGATGGTTATTGGAACAAGGATGGCAAAGTAGCCATGATCCCGCTGCGTGATCTTACCGACGCACTGGGTATTGAACTGGAATGGAATAAAGAAACCAAAACCGCAGAGCTGACTCGTGGTGCTCTCTGGACACAGGTAATCACAGGCAAGGATCAATATTCTGTGAATAAAATGCTGCTCACGCTGGGCACAGCGCCCGAAATCACAGGCGGCAAATTGTATGTACCGGCATCTTTTGCTGAGAAAGCACTGCATGGACAAGTGAACACAACAGGAAATCAGGTGACGATCTCCAGTGAAGAGGACGTGAAGACGGTTACTGAACGTGGTGTAATTACCAGAATCTCGAACCAAGATAAATATAAGTCCATCCAGATTGGCGGTGCAGGTACGGATGGTATTGTGCTCAATCTGAGCGATGAGACAAAATTCATCTCAGTTGAGGGGAAAGAGATTGCACTGACTGATCTGGCCATTGGCATGAACGTGGAAGCTGAGCATTCCCTGATCACTACTCGCAGTCTGCCACCACAAACGCCAACCTATACAGTCACTGTACTGGATGCGGCTACAGCATCTGAGGCACAACCTAAAGAGCTTCTGGGCACAGCGGGTACAATTGAAAATGTAAAAACAGCTGAAGGCAGCATCTCACAGATTGAAATCACAGGTACACGGTTAACAGAAACAGCTCCTGACCATGTCGTGCTGAACATCGACAAAGACACACTGATCGTGAACCACGAAGGTGAAACGGTAAAAGCTGAAGAACTGACCAAAGGCGCTAAAGTCATTGGGTTCTACAGCCCTGTGTTGACACGCAGCCTGCCTCCAATCGGAACGGCTTGGAAAGTGGTTGTTGAAGCACCTGCAACAGAGCTGGAAGCGAAATAATACGATTGGAAAAACGTCTGGCTGAAACACATGTTATATGTTGTTGCAGACGACCGCGTGCATCGCTTAGCACGGGGGCATGAGTGTGGAGCATCATAATGACCAGCCATCCGCATGTATCTCCTAGCGCGCGGTGTCATGAGTTTGGTGCATCAAGAGCTCAGCCGTGCGGCCAGGCAGCGAAGTTAATTCAAAACAACCTTATCCGCTTGTCTTCTGACAGGCACGGGTAAGGTTGTTTTTTGGTTTGGTTTTGGTTTTTTTTAGAGCGTGTCTACAAACTGCTTCAAACCGAAGCGTACCTGAAACTTGTCCAGAGCAGACACGCGCGATGTGCGCTACATACGAAATAGGTTTCATACTGAATGTGAGAGCAATTGGATTTAGCGCTAATGAATCTGAGGCGTCTTATTCAAGGATTTGAAGCACCCGCAAAAATCTAAGGAATCTGAGACACGCTATCTTAGAATAAACAGCTGTTTACAGTGTTTTTATCAGAATTCGAGAAATAACGTGTCTGGTGTTCTTTACATTTTAAGAAGAGGACCTGAGGGCCAGATAAGACGTCCTGTGTTCCTTAGAATATCTTCCGGGTATTCGCCAGAATCAACCGGCTTGGGTTTCATCTTCAACGATCGCTTCCACTTCAATCTCAACCATCAACAAGGGATCAATGAGTGCGCTAACTTCAACCATGGTGGCTACAGGCTGGATCTGTCCAAAAAATTCACCGTGCGCCTTGCCAACTTCCTCCCATCTGGAGATATCGGTCACAAACATTCGGGTTCTCACCACATGCGACATGTCAGCCCCCAGTTCTTTCAGTGCATTCTCGATCGTCTGCAAAACGAACCTTGTCTGTGCGTACGGATCACCTGCCCCAACAACTACACCATCTTGCATCGCGGTTGTACCCGCCACTTCAATTCGGTTCCCTACACGGATGGCACGGCAATATCCCACCAACGGTTCCCATGGGGAACCGGTAAAAACCTGCTGTCTGCTCATTCTCTCGTCCCTCGCTTTGGTTGTATTTATATCTAAATGGATTAAACATGAATTATATCAGTCCACCATCATCTCAGACAATGGAATGAAATTAATTCTATCTTAATTCCATTAACATTTTTGCACAGAAAAAAATCCCTGAATGACTGCCCGTTGTATAGATCAAGGACGGTTCATTCGGGGATTTTATGAGAAATAGTATCTTTTCTTTTTCTTTAAGGATGAAACATCCAAATTACAACTTGATATTAGCCTCATCGAAGTATTCTTCCAGAGTTAACCCACTCTTCGCCACATCCGGTGCCAAATCTGTACCGATGTACCGGATATGCCAAGGCTCATAGACGTAACCTGTAGTATCTTCTTCACCTTGCAGATAACGGATGACATATCCGTATTCTGCAGCATGTTCAGCCAACCACTGGCCTTCCTTCGATGTGCCAAATACCTCTTCCAGCACATTGCCCACACTCGGACTCGATACATCGATGGCAAGACCCGTCTGATGTTCGCTTCGGCCTGGCACAGAACTCACACGATCTGTGTATTCTTGACCTTTGGTTTTGACATTATTGTTATAGATGGATACCTGACGCTGATATGAACGATAACCGGACACCGCACGAAGCTCAATGCCATCCGCTTTTGCACCTGCAAACAACTTCTCCAGCGCCTCCGCAGCTTCCTTGCGCATATGCCGCTTCTCGTGTGGTTCGTCGAAGGAGAACGGTACATTCGGCTCTACCAGATCGTTCGGCTCGTAACCGTCAGGCAGACTCCGTTGTTTGTTCACAATGACGGTCATAGACTCCGCATTGGTCACCACGGATTGTGCATCAATCGTCGTTTGCAGTGCGCTGATACTGCGTTTCTCCAGCAATGGGTCTTCCGCTGTCGCCCCGTTACCATTGTCCGAAGAGCCCTGCTCTCCGCCCGCTGAAGCATTCCCAGACTCGCTATCCGTGCCTTCACCGCTGTTGCCAGAAGATGATGTGTCATCCCCGCCAGCATTGTCGCCATCAGTTCCTTTATCCTCCGTAAAATGAACCGTTGTGCCGTCCGTCTCCTGTTGTGTGTTACCTGTTCCATTCGGATTCTGGCTTTCCTCTGTGCCTGAACCGTTCTGGCACGCGGCAAGCAATGCTCCGCATATCATCAATGAGGACAGCATAACCACCATGCGGCGCTGTCTTCCTGTAGTTGATTTCATGTAAAAACTCCTATCGCAATAATATAAATGTTGTCTAGTTGTTGTATGCAATGTTCCCTGCGACAGTATACCTTAATTGGGAGCGAAGCTCCACTAGTAAAGACGTCCTTTAGAAGAGATCCGAATGAACATATACGGGCTGTACAGCCTGTATGATCGTTTTTTGGACTTTTAGAGCAACATGCTGCAATAAAAACAAGCAGGGGTGATCTGAGATCTCCCCCGCTCTGATGGGTGCATCATTTGGTTGCCGGGCTGTCCGTCTTCTTCTGGACAGCCTGCCACATCCGCGTGGCTACACGCTCGCGGATCAAATCCAGCCCTGCGGTGGCCGGCACGCCCGGCAGCAGCGCCGTCAGCTCCGGCAACGCCGGCGGCTTGCCCGGCCGCGTAAGGCGCACCTCAACGGCCCCAAAGCCCGGCCCCGGCTGGTGCATGGCGCCGTCCGCGGCCGCCTCGGCGATCCACTCGCCGACGGCCGCGCCGCCTTCGCCGCCCCGCACTTGCGGGCGGCCAGCCGTTTCCGCTGCGCGGCCGGGGCCGCTGGGATCATGCGCGAGTTCCTCCGCCCATGATCCCAGCACGCCGGCGAGCAGCGCTTCGCGCGGCAGGCCGGCGTGCGCCAGCTGCAGCAGCGGCTCGGCCGCGAGGCGCGAGGCTACGGCGCGCTCAGCGGCCGCGGCATGCGCGCAGCCCGGGCGGCCGCAGGTGCACGCCACGGCCGCGCTGGCCGTTGCTGCACCTGGCGAGCCCTCGGGCGCTTGCGCAGCCGGTAGTAGCCCCGCGAGCTCCTCGGGCGCCGGGCCGCCGCGCAGCAAGGCGTACAGCGTCAGCGGGCGCTTGCGCAGCTGAGCCAGTACAGACTCGCGCTGCGCTTCGCTCAGTCGCGCCGGCGTTCCCGTGACTGTGAACATGCCTGCGGCTGATCCAGTCTTGCCCTCAGCAGCGGAAGCGGAAGCAGAAACGGAAACTTCCTGATCCGCATCCGCTGCTGTATTTACTTCTGCTGTCCATCCACCGGGGGACATATGCAGCTCGATCTTCCATTTTTCACTCACAACAATCCCCCTTTCTCAACATCTATATTCCTCTGAATGTTCAAGGTCACAGCCACGTCTCACCCTGAAGAGAGATCAGACCACGCAGCTCATCATCCGACATCTCGGTCAGCCAATTCTCACCCGAACCAACGACCTGCTCGGAGAGTGCCTTCTTACTTTCGATCAGCTCATCAATCCGTTCTTCCAGTGTTCCCTGACAGATCAACTTATGCACCTGCACGTTGCGATTCTGTCCAATTCGGAATACACGATCCGTTGCCTGATTCTCAACCGCAGGATTCCACCACCGATCATAGTGAACGACATGACTCGCGCGTGTCAGATTCAGACCTACACCTCCGGCACGAAGAGATAGAACAAACATGGACGGCCCCTCTCCTTTTTGGAAAGTCTCCACCATATCATCTCTTTGCGCTTTCGACACACCACCATGCAGGAAATAAGGTTCTTCCTCATATCGCTGTTTCAACCTCGATACCAACAGATCTCCCATAGCAACATACTGCGTGAAGATCAGAGCCGATTCCCCGTTATCACGGATGGCGTCCAGCAGTTCAAGCAAACGTTCCATCTTACCAGATGCCTCTGCCTTGCCATGGTCTTTCCGATTGCTGTCCGCCAGCACCGGATGATCACAGATCTGCTTGAGCTTGGTCAGGGAGGACAGAACAATCCCCTTCCGGGCAATGCCATTTCTGCCGTCCAAACCACCCATCAGATCATCCACTACACGCTGATACAACACCGTCTGCTCCGGCGTCAGGGAACAATAGGATTTCAGTTCAAGCTTCTCTGGCAGATCCTTGCGAATATCCGGATCACTCTTCAGCCTGCGCAGCATGAATGGAGATACCAGTCGATGAAGTTCACGCAAGGATGCTGCATTTTCTTCGGATGGCCCCAGTCCCGTATACCGCTGGCGGAACGATGAAGCTGTGCCCAGATACCCCGGATTGAGAAACTGGAAGATCGACCAAAGTTCGCTCAGCCGGTTCTCTACAGGCGTTCCCGTCATCGCAATACGGTGAAGTGTAGACAGGCGCATGACACTTTGCGCTTGTTTGGTACGGTAGTTCTTAATATATTGTGCCTCATCCAGCACTATGGTGGACCAGTGCAACGAAGCCAGATCCGGGCCATCTCTGCCTGCCAGATGATAGGTCGTCAGTACAATGTCATGCGTCTGCGCTTCTGCCTGAAAATCATTCCCGTGCAACCGTTGTCCGCCATGATGAATGTACAGCGACAGATCCGGGGCAAACCGCTTCAGCTCACGCTGCCAGTTTCCAAGCAGCGAGGTAGGACACACAATAAGTGCTGGCAGATGAACAGGCTGCTCATTCGCGTGCTGATCCGCCGGGAAAGAATCATCCAATCCATTCAACAGCTCATTCTCACGGGCTTCCTCTTCAGCTGCCTGGCGTTCCTCGTGTTTGCGGTCCAGCAGACAGGTAATTACCTGAATGGTCTTCCCAAGTCCCATATCGTCCGCCAGACATACGCCAAAGCCCAGCTCACGCATCGCGGATAACCATTGGTAACCTCGTTCCTGATAAGGTCTTAGTTCACCATGCAATTCTGCCGGAACCTGACGAGGCTCTATGCTGCGAAGCACCTGTCCATCGAGCAGGAAAGCAAGCATCCCATCAGATTCGGCGCCAAAGACGGAAAGGCCCTTCCATGCGGAATCCTCCCCTTCATCCGCTGCCAGATGCAGCCATTCGGAGAGAGGCATATATTGTTCTTCTTCTTTTTTCATATAACGCAGGACTTGGCGAATCTCTTTTGTATCCACTTCAATCCATTCACCGCGGAACATAACATACGGAACTGTGGATTCAGCCAGTGCTGCCAGTTCCTCCGCCGTGACCGGTTTCCCATCCAGCATAGGCTCCGTCTTGAAAGCAACCAATTGTTCCATGCCCAGTGCCGATGTGGCTCCAGGCAACCGCTCTGTTCCCCGATTCAACATCTGCAGACGCAGTCCCGCACGACGTTTCCCGGCACGACTCCACCTTGAAGGCATGAGAACGGTTATCCCGGCCTTCTGCAAACGTGGAACCGCATGCGTGAGAAATTCAAAGAAACCCTGCTGCTCCAGCTTAATTTCCTCCGGACGGGCGGTAAGCAGCGCCGTCTCCAGTTCAGGTGCCAGTTCTGCTGCTTGCCCGAGTGCCATCAATAATTGCTCTGCCGCCGAGGTATATAACACCTTCCCCCGGTCCAGATCTCGCTCTGGATGTGCCCAGATAGTCCGTGCAGGCAACCTCAGGCTTGGTTCCTGCTCACTGTCCACCCAAAAGCTTATTCCCCAGATCGTTTCATGTTCGCCCAGTGGAGGCTCCAAGCGGAGCACCAGCTTCAATTGGCCTTCAGCAGGTGCCATCTCTTCTGCTCCCACGATTGGCATTGACGTTCCACCAACTTCTTGCAACGTATGAATAAACGCTGTCATATCGTCCGTCGGCCCTTGCACCGTCACAGGACGGAACATCGAGATCAGACTGTTCCACCAGAGTTCGGCTACTGGCGAAGATCCTCGTCGATATGGGGTGCGGTAACGGGACAGCTCACTGTCCATGCCCTCCAGTTCACTTGTCACTACAGCATGAATCATGCCACTCATGAATGAAAATAATACCGCAGCCCCTGCTTCTTCACGCGTTTCCGGTTCCAATGAAGCATAAGCTCCAGGAGCAGCCAACCCAATCGGAGGCATCGCTTCAGCAAGATCGCGGAAGCGTTCGATGTCCTCCTCCTGCTGCAAGCGTGGCCGCCATACGCCTGTTAATGTCTCTTGCCCGGTCCGTCGCCGTGCTCCGGTCTTTGCTGCGAATTCAGCCGATGGAGCAATTGCTCCCCGCAACAGCAGCTCCTGTGTGAACTGCGCTGCTTTGATCCAGTAACGCATCTCTTCTCCAACCTGAATTCCGGCTGCATTTAACAAACGGTCATCCCATTGCAGCAGCAACCTGAAGGCATCCTTAGGCGAGACTGCCAATCCTTCCAATGTGCGCCCCAGCAGTTGACGCCGCTTCGTGTTCTTCGCTTCAGCCGTGTTCCTCAGCGGATTCGGCCAGCGCAGCTCCGCAAGACGCAGAGCGGCAGGCTGAAACAGACGACCCCCGTCGCCAAAATTCAACCTTCTTACCACGTGGCTCCATGCATCCACACGTGGTTCCGATGTTTCACCGGAAAAACAAAAAAATACGTCACCAAGCCATACTCCATACAGCGATTGCATCATTAAAGTCTCCCGTCATCCCTTCGCATTGTTACTCTCCATCATATACGAAAATGACCGGATTTAAAAACCTTTGCCCATAAAAAGTGGTTATTTCGATGGTTAGGGGGTGTCTCAAAACGCCCTAGAGGCACAAAAAAATGTCCCTTCTCCCGAAAAGCGGATGAGGAACATTTGGGTCAACCGAAGGATAATACTGAATATTGAAAGAATTACGGATTGTTATACTCCTATGATCTGATCAAGCTGCCCAGTAATACATCCAGGTTCAAAATACCTGCACGATGATCTTCACAGAACCCGATTTTGTCAAAAACGCCAAGCATGAAACGGCGGTGTTCCTCAGCGGGTTCCTCGAAACGATCGTAACTTACGACAGAATCGACCATATCTACGATCAGCGGTACAAATCCACCTTTGTAAGGCACCACAATAATACGTGTAGAAGAGGTATCCTCCTGGTCTGGCATGCCTAACAATACACGAAGACTCACCACTGAAACGACCTTACCGTACAGCGAAGCAAAACCTCGGATCTCCGGGCTTCCAAATGGAACTGTTGTCACCTGCACCATTCTGATGATCTCATGAACTTCATCGATTCGTAGTGCAAAGATCTGGTCTCCTACCGAAAAATTAATATATTGCATTCCCTCGTCCATAGTTATCCCCATATCCTCTCATTCCGTATAATCAGACTACTTTCGTCCCATTAGATGTTACTTTGGTGTATCGGTTATTTTTGACCAAATGTTTAGGCTTCAGATCAATTTTGCCAACTTCAACAGACGTTGCATTACGGTTGCTGTCTCCGCTCTGTTCATTTGCCCTGTTGTGGAGGGTGGTGGAAGTTAATCGTTTTAATATTGAGCGTAAGTAACCTGACATAGGATTGAAAAATTATATTCAAAAAAAAGACCAAAGATCAGCTTTATACCGATTTTTGGTCTTTTTTATCCCCATATATTATGGATCTGTTTCTATGTTTTCAAATACTTGGAACAAAAAAACGGAATTTCTGTGGATAACTTATATTTTCGCTCCAAAAGGGCTGTTTTATGGAGTGAAAACATGAGTTATACCTGATTTGTGGATAAGTTGTGCACATATTGCACACATGCTGTGGATATGTTTAGCATTTCATGTGGATATTCATTATTTTAATGTGGACATGTTGTGTATTTGTTTGTAAATCTGACGTAAAATCTGAATTTTCGCCCCAGTTATCCATTACTGTGGACACGTTGTGGACATGCCTGATTTCCTTCACTCTGGTTATTCCACCAGTTCACCCTGACGCATAATCAGCTTATCATCGATATACACATCCGGCTTTTGCACAACTGCATCGATATGCACACCGGCGGCAATCGTTCCACCGAATGTATTATTGCTGCCAAAAGCCACATGAATCGTACCATACACTTTCTCATCTTCCAGCACTACACCCGTGATTCTCGCCTTGTTATTGGTTCCAATTCCGAATTCGCCGAGAAAGCGACCATCCCCCTCGCCAAGTGTTGCCAGTAATTGTGCCCCATCCGGGCCTTCAGCTGAAACTAAACGTCCTCCCTTGACGGTTAATATCATCGGTTCACGAAGTGCACCGATCCCAGCAACGGAGCCATCTACAACAATACGGCCTTCGCCTTTACCCTCAACCGGAGCAATATAGGCTTCTCCAGATGGCAAATTGCCTGATTCACCGGGGTTCAAGTACATGCCTGTGCTCGGTACACCGTTACGATCTTCAATGGAAAAGGACAGACTATGCCCCTGCTTCTCTATTCGTACATGACGACCTGCAGTTAATAGAGCTGTCACCTTCTCGGTTAATGCCTTTACTTGTGAGTATTCAGCCGTAATTGCTCCGTTCACAAACATTTCCTCTGTCATGCCAGGCATGGTTGCCACTCGGGTCCCTGATGCAGCGGCTTGTTTGCGTGCTTGGGTATGCGTTAATGAATATCGCGTTACACACACGGCTACATCTGCCCGAATCATGGCATCCGCGATTGGCGCAGGCGGCTCTTCGCCGGATCTGCTGCGTTCCTTCATGATTAATAGGACTGATTCTGCTCCAAGTGCTTTGCCTGCCTCATAGATGGATTCGGCCAAATCCCGTTTCATATCGTCTGCGACAACCACCAGATTCTCTCCGCTACGTAGTCCTAGACACTCGATTAGTACATTTTTACTAATCTCCACACGTTGCTGACTCATACATTCATCTCTCCTGTCTTTGGTTCATCTCTTCACAACTCGACTTGACCCTTTCGACAGTTTACACGGGATTCCTGCATATCCGAACCGAATCTGAACTCATCTAACGTTATCAAACCATTCAGCGAGGATTACAGCTGTTTCCTTATACTGAAACGTCGGAAAGTAATGCCCATAGGGCACATCTATGCGTTTGATCTTCGGGTTCATATCCCGGGGATAGTGATATTCCGGATCTTCCTTGGCCCATACGACCAGCGCATTCTTGGCATAATGCTGACTTTCCATTTTCGCCCACAACGTTGATCTGGCGCCTTTCCTCTGACCCGAGTGGATCCAGCGCAACAAGTCTGCATGCGCTCCTGCAATGCGAGGGGATTGGAGACTGGAACGTATTCTCTTGCCCATGGTATGGGCCATAACACTGCCGTCGCCTACGCCGCTATAGGCACTGAACATTTGAATCCAACTTTTCTCCGATCTGCCACGCAGCAGAGAGCGCATCAGCCCTCTTGGCAAACGCGAAATCCATCTCAGCACATTCGGATTCGAATTGTTAGCCACTGGCTGAAGCAACCCCAACCGAATGTCTGTCCGCCCGCTACGCATATGTGCCGCAGCTGCAATAGCTGCACCGATCGAATGACCCACCAGCTGCACCGGACCTTCAAACTCACCGAGCGCCTGAAGCAATGCAACAACCTGACCTTCAAATGCTTCATCCCCCTGATGTACAGGGGACCGTCCAAATCCAGCGAGATCGATTAACCATACCGGGTTTCCAGTACGTTCCCTAAGCTGTTGTCCCAAAGGTAACATCTCATCCGCAGATTGAAGCAAACCATGTACAATAATCCAAGGCTCTCCCTCACCCTCCCAACCAAGCATAGCCATATTTCCGCTCCGCGACCGAATATAATCTGTCGGAAAACCCTCAGGTAGCGGCGTATAACGAAGACGATAGTCCAGATCGGCTGTAACCAGCGGAAGCTGTTCCCTTATGTCCGGCCAGGATTGCCCCATACGTGTGAACAGAGCCTCCGTCTCTTCAACCGGGAATGACCTGTTGGTAATAAAAGCAACCGACTCCGCTGGAACACCACTGATGCGTGTGCCCCCAGATTTCATGATCCATTGAATCCATGGTAATGGCACAGCCCCTTTGGGCTTGGGTACGTCCAATTGCTGTGCCAGAAGCTGCAACAGTTCCTTCATATTGGGACTGTTTTCCTTCCGCGCCAATAGTGGATAGGTTCCTCCGACTGGAGCGGTTTCCCTCGATAGAAAAACAAGCGTCTGTGCAACAATGTCATTCTCCACAAGCGGTAACCAATAGGATGAACCTCCCGGCACGACCGGCATAAGTCCTTTCTGAATCGCCTGAATGAGCAGGCCAATCCCACCCGTTTGCTCGGTTTCACCGGTGGGACGCGGTCCAACCACTGTACTCGGATTCACAACGGATAAGGGATAGTTATGCTGCTCTGCATGCTCGCGAATATGCAGATCGGCATGAAACTTCATCTCTTCATACGCACTTTCATTGTTATCCACATGCTCAACCTGTAGATAATTCCCCTGTGCATTCCGCTCTCCATAAGGACTCATATAACCAACAACGTGGATAAAGTGTCTTAATCCGTGGTTACAGTGGATTTCCCTTGCAAGCTGTGCCACTTCTCTGGCCCCGTTCATAAATATCTGCTCTGCTACTTTTCGGTCCAAGGTAACGTCCATGGTTCCACCCGCATGCATGATTACATTTGCTTCAAGAGCACGCTCCCGATCCGCTGTAGTCATTCCAAGACCCGAATGGGATAAATCACCCGTAATAAATGTAATTCGGTCGAAATCCTTCACTCCGTAAGCCTTCAGCACCGTTCTGGCTCGCTGTTCCGAACGAACCAACAAGAGCAATTGTGCGTCTCCCTGCGTGAGTTGTTTGACCGTTTCTTTGCCGATAAAACCTGTACTACCTGTCATAAAAATGGTCGTAGCTGCAATATCAGACTTGCTTATTACCTGATTCATATTTGTTGAATTTGCTGCTGCGTTTTCTTCATTGGATACACGGTTAGTATGTATAATCATTCTGTTACGGCTCCTTTTTAGTACTACATAGTACTAGTTATATTCAAAAAAAGAGCTTCGATTAACGAAGTATCTGACAAAACGTACGCGCCGATTGTTCTATAATCCCAACATCACGGGCAGTTCCCGCTAGGATTAGCGAACCTTCCAGTGCTGCAATAAACAACAACGCAGCTGGCCCCGGTTCGATTTCTTTGCGGAATTCACCGCGATCCAAACCTTGCTGAAACAACTTCTCCACCATAGGTCTAAGCTCACGAAAGAATCTGGATATGCTCTCTTTCACTTGGGGTGCACTATCCGGTGTCTGCATATATAACGTAACAAAAGGACAGCTCCCTTCGTAATTTCGGCCCTCAATACCTGCCGACAGTAATGCCATGAATGAGTAGATACGCTCCTCCACTCCTCGCTCACGCTGACTGAGCAGCAGATACAGCTCCGACTCATACTGGGCAATCCAGTATTGTACCACGGCCTGAAGCAGTTCCTCCTTGTTTTTAAAATGATAATAAATATTTGACTTGGATACCCCACTCACTCGCACGACCTCATCCATGCTGACGTAGCTGTACCCCTGACGCAGAAATAATTGTGCCGCCACTTCAACTGCCTTGGTCCGGTTCACCGGATTGGAACTCTTGGATTTGGCAGGTCCTGTGTTCATTTTTGGATTTGTCATATTTAGAACTATACAGTACTAGTCAATTGAAAACAAGTACTTCTGTTAACAAAAGATCCTCTCTGGCTTAAGCTTCTCGTTACTTGTCCACATTTAGGTCATTATACACACAGGATATCCACATATAGTATTAACTCTGTGTTAAATACGTCATGAGATCGTTAAACTGCTTTTGGGTTATCCACATTTCAGGGATATTACCATCTATCATTTTTCCAGTAAGCACTTTTTAGCTCCTCGGAAAAACAAAAACAGGCCAACCAGAATAAAATTTTTGGTTGGCCTGTTTAAATTAACTTATATATCAGATAGACTAACTTTTCTATCCAAAAATTTTGAACAGTTTTCGGTAACCTGTGGATACCGTCCATGATCCAGATTATTTTTTCAGACTATCCCAGTTCTGTTGCAACGCATCGAGCAATCCGGCTTTATCCGATTTGCCTGCAACGTAAGCCTGAATTGTGCTGCCGTACTCTTGTGGAACCCCTTCAGGGAAACGGTTGAAGTTCCAGCTGAGTGTTTTATTTTCCTGGCTATACTTCATGATCTCTGTGGCGAGGTCACCCAGATCCTCTTCGGATGCCGTGATGGAACTGAACGCCGGGATGAATTTGAATTCTTTCGTCATGTATTGTTTCCCGATATCCGAAGTTACGAGCCACTCCAAAAACTCTTTTGCTTCCGGTTTCACTTGAGAGTTCTTGTTCACAACCCAATAGTTCGGCACGCCGACAAACAATTTGTCATTAGGTTCATTGTTAATTGGCATTGGGAGGATACCCAGATTCAGATCCGGATCGATTCCATCGATCTGTACTTGAGTCCAGTTCCCTTGTTGCATCATCGCCGCTTCTCCACTCGCAAACAACGTAACTTGCGTATTGTAGTCGGTTGTCAGTGGGTTTTTGTTGCTATATTTCAACGTTAAGTCGAGCAAGTTGATCCAGTCGGCGAACACTTGGTTGCCAGGAATTTTCTCCGTACTTTCATTGAGTCCTTGGATGAATTTCACCGGATCTGCCTGATTTGCAAATGCGACGTTTACGTTATGATTGCCCAGCACCCACCACTCCTGATATCCGTTCGAGAAAGGCGTAATGCCTGCGGCCTGAAGTTTCTGTGCAGCTTGATCCAATTGTTCCAGTGTCGTTGGAATTTCGGTAATACCTGCTTTTTGGAAGAGGTCTTTGTTATAAATGAAACCATAACCCTCCAGCGCGAGCGGCTGTCCGTAGAGCTTGCCGTCTTTGGTCATTGGCTCTTTGGCTACTTCGAGTGCATCCTTCGCCCATGCTTCTCCAGACAGATCTTCCAGATATTCAAGCCATGTATCCAGCTCACGATAACCACCTACGTTGAAAATGTCCGGTTGTTCGCCAGCGGCAAACTTGGCTTTTAATGCAGCACCGTAGTCACTGCCACCACCTACAGTTTGAATGTCCAGTTTGACGCCTGGATGGGAGGATTCATATTCAGCTTTGAGACGATTGAGCGCTTCCGCAATTTCGACTTTAAATTGGAATATTTTAATGGTTTTATCTCCAGCAGCAGCCTCTCCACCACCTTGAGCATCCGTGTTGACCGGACTGCCACTCTTGTCTCCATTGCCACAACCCGCGAGCATTACCGAAAAAGCAATCAGCATAAGCAACGTCAACTTGGTCATTCTTTTCATACATACACTCTCCCTATAGTAGTTTCAGTATAACAGTTCCACTAATGAATATTTACACTGGCACTCCGATGACAGAATAACCTTCCCTTGAAGCGTGTTTTCATCCTAACGAACCGAGCGCACGTTATTCGCACCTATTTGCACAGGCTCCCATTCTAACGAATCACAGCGATGTTATTTCGTCGATTTGGTCGATTTTCAAGGCTCTGACGCCGTTTTGTACCCGAATAACGTTGCTGAGATTCGTTACAATTTGTATTCCTTGATTATCCACCTATTAAGATGCGGTGGATTCGTTAGCGCTTTGAAAAAGGAGCTTACCATCACTTCACTCTGCAGAAGAAGTTCCTGGCTCTACAAGCGTCTTTCTTGGTCATTTCTCTTTATCAGTCTTTTCTCTTTATTGCTCTTTTCCCCAGGAGTCATGCCCAAGCTATGCGGGCATGACTCCCTTTGCACACCTCCATGCGAGGTGGGAGCAGAGGGATCAGGATGCGATGGAGGAGCGGAGCGTTCGCCTTTGATACTCGGTGGCTTCCTTGCCCCAATCCATTCAGGCCACCGAGGAGCAACAGCGACCGAAAGCGCAACTTGATCCCGGAGCGACCTGCACTCGCACTCACCCTTTAACTGATCCAGCCGTAATCCCCTGAATGATGTATTTCTGCATCAGCAGGAAGAAGATAATAATCGGCATAATACCGAGCACAAGTGCCGGCAAAGCCAGATCCCATTGCTTCGTATATTGACCGAAGAGTGCAAAGGTCGCAATTGGGATCGTACGCAGGTTGGAGCTTTGCAGGATCAGGGATGGAAGCAGATAATCATTCCAAATCCAGAGTGTGTTCAAAATGATGACGGTTACATACATCGGTTTCATGAGTGGAAATACGATCCGGAAGAACACCCCGTAGACAGAGCTTCCATCCACACGAGCCGCTTCCTCAATCTCCAGTGGGACGGATTTCACGAATCCATGGAACAGGAAGACCGACATCGGTGCCCCGAAACCGAGATAACAGATAATGAGGCCGCCAAGGCTGTCGATCAATCCCAGATTACTGGTTACAGTAACGAGTGGAATCATGATAGACTGGAACGGAATCACCATGGCTGCAATGAACATGCCGAACAAAATCCGGTTGAACCGGGTATTGTTGCGAACCATTCGGTACGCGGCCATGGAACTGATCAGCACAAGCAACAGATTGCTGACCACAGTAACGATAAGCGAGTTCATCAGCGCGGACGGGAAGTTAATTTTCTCCCAAGCGTTAGCATAATTGCCCCACTGAAATACTTCCGGCCATGCAGCCGAATTGGTGAGCAGATCACCGAAGGTTTTGACCGAATTCACGAACAGGAAGTAAAACGGAACAAGGAATAAAAGTCCAAGGAGTACCATGACAATCTCGGTTACAATGGTACTGAAGCGGTAATTTTTTGTCGTCTCCATTAGGCTTCTACCTCCTTGCTCTTCGTCAGACGTACCTGAATCATGGTGATGATGGCAACGATTACGAAGAACACGAGCGCTTTGGCGGTTCCGATACCATATCTGTTATTCACAAAGGCTTCATTGTAAATATTAAGTGCAACCGATTCTGTTGATCCGAACGGTCCACCTTTGGTTAGCGACAGATTGAGATCGAACATTTTGAACGACCAAGAGATCGCCAGGAACAGACAGATCGTTACACCCGGCATAATGAGCGGAAGAATGATGCTCCGCAGTACCTGCCAGCGACTTGCGCCATCAATCTCGGCGGCTTCCAGCAGATCAGGGGATACATTTGTCAGAGATGAGATGTAGATGACCATCAGATATCCTGCGGTCTGCCATACAAACACAATCACGATTCCCCAGAAGGCGGTTGGTTCGTCTCCCAGCCAAGGAAGGTTGAAGAAGGACCAGCCGGTTACATCGCCTACTGCTGAAAACCCTTTCACAAATATGAACTGCCAGATAAAGCCGAGCAACAACCCACCGATCACGTTAGGCATAAAAAAGATCGTACGCAGAATGTTTCTCGTCTTAAGCGGTTTGGTCAGGAAATACGCCAGGAAAAAGCCAATCACATTGGTCAGTACTACACCAACCACGGTGAAGCGCACCGTAAACCAAAACGCCGTTTGGAACTTGGGATCATTCGCAAAAACATGCACGAAGTTGTCAAACCCTACCCAATTAATGTTCTCGGATACCCCGTTCCAATCCGTGAAGGAATACACCATGCCAAGCAGGAAAGGGACCACGATGATGAGAATAAAAAACACGATGGAGGGACCCACGAACACAAGCTGCTGTAACAGCTGTGAAGATTTGCGATGCTTCATATCGTTCTCCCCTTCTATAGATGGATGAAATTGGTCTCTTTTTCTATTAAACCCCATTATCGCCGAGGGAAACACCGACCCTTGTGAACAGTTGGGGGTAAAATATTGTCCTCTCTTAACCTGCAACCAGAAGGGGTGTTCCGATGTCCAAATACTACAGTATACGCACCAAATTAATTGCCTTTATGCTCATTGCTACCACCCTTCCGCTGCTCGCATCGATCAGCATGACGTTTATCCAGACCAAGACAGCCCTGCGTGAACAAGCTGTTGAAGAGAACAAACGTCTGATCTACCAAGCGTCCACCAATCTCAATAACTATGTGGATAACGTGGCCCGAGCGTCGCTCGCTGTGTATAACGACCCGAACTTTCTGCGTAACTTGGCAAAGATTCCTGGTGATTATCGTGCGGTTGCCGAGGTGTACACCACTTTGCAGACGATCCGCGCGGCTGTGCCGGATGTATTCCAGCTGTATTTGCACTCTTTTGCCGCCAATCAATCCACCTTAATTACCAATCCCTTTCCGAAGCGGGAGGAACGCAAACAGGCCTATTCCGGCTCGCTTCATGGAAAAACAAGTGGTGACAGCCCGGATATCTGGGTGGAATCGGCACATATGAGTCACACGTACGGATTCAAGGCTGCTTCCCCCGATGATCCTGAAAGAACGGTCATTACCCTGCATCGGGTGATCAAGGATATTCCGTCCACTGAGCGTCTGGGTGTACTCGCCATTGATCTGAATATGAATACCATTGCAGCAATCTGTGGCAGGCTGTATGATCCGGCTAAGGAACAGATCTATGTTGTGGATGGTCAGAATCAGATCATTTACCAGGGGCGTTCCGAGGTCAATCATACGGATGCACTACGAGAGGAAACGGCTAGTGAACTGAATATCGCACGATCTGGCGAAGGTACAGCCCAGAATGTCGCAGGGCATTTTGAACAGGATCGTTCCATGTATGTATACCAGCAACTTGGCAGCACGTACGCTGACTGGACCATCGTCAAACAGATTCCGAATGAGACGTTATATGCCAGAGCCACCACACTTACGTGGAATAACGCAATGATTGCCATTGCAGCACTTGTATTGGTCATTGTCGCAACCTTATTCATCTCCATCCGAATCACCGGTCCGCTCAAGCAACTTATGCGATATATGAACCAGATTCAAGCCGGGCGTCTGCATGTGGATATCCATCTATCCAGCCGAGATGAATTCGGGGTGCTCGCTCGTCATTTCCGAGATATGATGGATACGGTAAATAATCTTATTTTGCGGGAATATCGACTCGAAATCGCCAATAAAACAAATCAGCTTAAAGCGTTGCAAGCGCAGATTCATCCGCATTTTCTATATAACACACTGCAATCCATAGGTACACTTGCCCTTCAACAGCAAGGACAACGGGCGTATACACTACTCTCTAGCCTGTCCAAAATGCTGCGCTACAGCATGCGGGATCAGACCTGCGTGACTTTACGCGAAGAGGCGGAGCATGCCCGGTTATATCTGGAACTGCAGCAGGAGCGGTTTGGTGACCGCCTTGAGGTGGATTTGGATTTTGCCGAAGATACCCTGTCTGTCGAAATGCCAAGAATGACGTTACAACCTTTAATTGAGAACTATTTCAAACATGGAGCAGATATTCAGCCTGGCAAAGGTCACATATCCCTATCCAGCCGCCGGATCAATGATCATTGGATTGAAATAGAACTGAATAATAACGGCCCCTCCATACCAGAAGATAAATTACTGGAGATCCGCGGATGGCTGCATCAAAGTCATACAACAACCGGGTTATCCACACAAGAATCCAACGAGTCTGAATCCATCGGTCTACGAAATGTAATACGCCGACTTCAATTGAACTCACACCCCGGTCATTCAGCCAGGCTTGAGATCAACAATCAGGAACCCAATGGTGTGAAGATCACGGTTAAACTATACGCGGGAGAGTGAACAACATGAAGGCACTGCTTGTAGATGATGAAAAACATGTCCGCGACGCCATAAGGTTGCTTGGTCATTGGGAAGAGTTTGGCATTGATACTTTACTTGAAGCAGCAGACGGGGATGAAGCCATCGCCGCCATCACGGCACATCAACCTCAAATCATACTCAGTGACATGCGTATGCCGGGAAAGGACGGTATGGCATTGCTTGAATGGATATCGGCTCATACCCCACACAGCAAGGTACTGGTCATTAGTGGATATGTTGATTTTGAACTCGTGAGGCATGCCATCAGACATGGTGGTATGGACTACCTCCTGAAACCTGTGGAAGCAGATGAGCTGAATGCATCTCTATTAAAGGCCGTTACAGCTTGGGAAGAGGAGGACGCCATTCGGATACAATCCACCAGGCAATCCATTGTCGTTAATCGAATGCGCCCCCACTACCAGGATCGACTGCTCACCGAACTTGTCGTCGGAAGAGGCAGCAGCCCTTCACACATGCAGCGATTGCAGGATGAGTTAAATCTCCCCTGTCTAATCCCTGTCTGTAGTGTCGCTGTCACCAGCCTGTCCCACCTGGATGCAGATTGTCTGGCAAAATACCGCAGTCAACCGGACCTGCTTGTGTTCTCCGTGCTCAATATCGGTGCCGAGATGTTATCCACACCAGACGAAGGCGTAATGTTTCGTCAGTTGGATCAACCGGACGAGATTGTTCTGCTGCATTGGGGTCCATCCACTTCATTGGAACATATTCTGGACAAGGTCAATCATGGATTGGAACAGACGATTCAGCGCCGGCTTCATTTTGGCATCTCCACCTGTGAGTCTTATCCTGGCGGAATCTCAGCGGCCTATCTGGAAGCAAGTTCAAGGCTGTGGCGACGTAATGCTGTGCAAATTAAACAGCGAATCCATGCCTCAATGGAATCATCAAATGGGAATAAAATCAGGCGTTTAACCGCCCATGAAGAACCCCTGCGTATGGCAGCCATGAGCTGCCGGGCTTCCAGTGTATCTGCTGCGGCCGCCGAGTGGCTTGACCCGATTACTGATCTTGAGGTTGTCAGTGCTGAGCAGATCCAGCAATGGATCGACGAGCTGGAATGGATGCTGAGCCGCTGGCTTGATGATACGGCAGGTTCGTCATTCCAAGAGGAAGAAGTGACGGAGGAACAGTCTATTCCCTTTGCCGAGTTACCTTTGGACGCTGAAGGACTGTTATCCTTCCCCCTGCTTCGTTCATTGTTGGAACAACGACTGCTTGCGGCCGGTAAGGCGCTCACCGCTCATCACCACGCCAATCCTGATCCCATGAGTGAGATTGCACGTTATATGGACGCCCATTATCAGGAGGACCTGTCCTTGCAGCAGATTGCCGCGCGTTTCTATCTGAGCCGGGAGTATATCTCCCGCAAATTCAAACAGCAATTTGGTCTGAACTGGTCGGAATATCTGGGCAAACTGCGGATCAACAACGCCAAGCTTTTACTGCAAAATCCTTCCCTGCGTGTCGCCAAAATCTCGGAGATGGTTGGATTTCAGGATGAAAAGTATTTCAGCAAAGTGTTTAAAAAGATGGAGGGCATCACGCCAGCGGAATATCGTAAAACATTATTGGAGGCTGGTACGTAACGAGTACCTGATCCGAATTAAAAAGAGTACTCCCGGCATGGCCCATCGGAAGTACTCTTTTTGATTTTACTTTTACAGAAAATAGCCTATATCATGACGACTTGTTGGCTCTTTCTTTTCTAAGATAGGATACGATCCGAGAGATTGTACCTATTAAAATTACACCCATAAATCCATAAGCCATATTATTTCCTGTCTTATGAGCTACTACGGGGAAATAGATGAGGCTGAACAGTAATAGGACAATATCCAGGTAGAACATAATCTTTCGATAAATAGGGATTCTCACCTTCCCCTTTTATTTACCAAAAATGGTTTTATTAATCATGTTAGATCATAACATAGATACACCCTAGTACGCTCACCGATCCCGCAAAATCACCGCAGGTACAAGTCGAATGTAGATTAGCTCCCCTGCAAGCTCCACCAGAGTCTGTGTAACAATAACAGCCGCTGCAATGGTTGCCCATTCTGGTGGGAGTGCCAGCGCTAGCGGCAGAACAACCAGCGAATTCCGTGTGGCTGAACTGAAAATCAACGCCCGCCCGGCGGCTGGATTCAATCGAAACCCCTTAGCAATGATCCGAGATATCCAAGGCATAATGATCAGAAAAGAAACGTAGATCGGAATCACGTTCACGATAATCGCCATATCATTGTAGACTTTGCCAATCTGGGAAGCGACAACCACGATCAGCGCAAGTGCCATCATCGGAACCGGGAGCCATGCCGTCCCATTCATGACCCGCTCCCCGCTCACCTTACCTCTGGAGAAAACTTGTGTAACAACAGCGAGCAGCAGTGGAATAACGATCAGGAACAGAAAAGCCTCTACAAACGGCCCTACCTGCATGATCTGCGCCACCTCAGTACCCATCAATAGCCATAAATAAAACGGCAACAGGATCATTTGTATAACGAATAAAAGTGGTGTTGCGGCGAGCATCAGCTTCTCATTGCCCCTGCCGAGTTGTGTGAACACAATGACGTAATCAATACAGGGCGTTAACAGTACCAGATAGACTCCGATCAGAACGCCTGGTGATTGCGGAAAGACAAGTGTGAGCAACCATACAACTACAGGTACTACGATAAAATTAGCCACCAGTAGCGCCCCCATAAATCGAAGATTCGACCAGGACTCTTTTAACTGTAAAAAGGGAATCTGTACAAACATGCTGTATAACAGAACGGCAAGAACTGGGGACACGGTGTAGTGTAAAACATTCCCCCATACCGGATTACTCAGCCCTATCGCTGCTCCTAAAAACAATGCAACTACATAGAACCCGGTTTGCTGTCGCTCCATCGTTTCTCTTGTGAGCATTATCTTCCTCCTCTTCTGGTGGGACATCGTGGGCATGGACATATTTCCGCTTCGTTTCGCGTACATTGGGACAGAGTACCGTTCCAACGTAGTGGCAGAGCACAAGGATCTGAAAGATCCCACTTGTGAATTTTTTGCGGCTGTTATTAGAATGTGCAAGAACTGGGTATATTCATTGTAGACTGACCCGTGGTTCATTCATTCGTTAAACCAAGGAGGAAACACAATGTCACGTAACAATCCGTACAAGTGGTTAAACGCCATTGGTTTTATCGCAGTAATTATCGTGAATTACCTCTCCAACGCTCTTCCAATCGGGGGCAAGACCAATAAAGAAGTATCGGATATGTATCCTGTGCTGCTCACACCTTCTGGCTATGCATTCGCTATATGGGGTTTGATCTACTTGCTGTTGGCAGGGTTTGTGATCTATCAGTTCGTGCCCGCTTCCTGGAAAAGGGACTCGATTACCCGTCTCGGGTACTGGTTCCTGGCAAGTTGTGCCTTCAACGTAGCATGGATTTTTGCTTTTCAAAACTTGCAAACTGGTCTCGCTTTACTGATTATTGTACTGCTTCTATTGTCCTTGATCATGCTGTATGTAAAAACACGTACTATTACCGTGCCAACCACTGCTGAGATCTGGCTTGTGAAGCTGCCATTCAGCATCTATCTTGGATGGGTTAGCGTGGCAACAATTGTCAATGCAGCTGTTCTGTTATATAAAATTGGCTGGGATGGTTTTGGTCTCAGCGAACCGACCTGGACGATCATCATGCTGATTGTGGGTATGGTGCTGGCTGTACTCGTTAGCTTCCGTTATCGCGATAGCATATACCCACTTGTATTCACATGGGCGTATATCGCCATTGCACTTAAACAAAAGGATGTCACTTCCGTATATTATACGGCAATCATCATTGCGATCGTACTAGCGATCTATGCGGTATGGTTGTTCTTCGCCCGTAATCAGGATCGTGATTGAGCGACTTCCATCATATATAACGCTTAAATGTAACGTAAAAACGTAACGCAAACAGCCGATTCTGGTCTTCGACCTGAAATCGGCTGTTTATGTATAAAAAGAACGAATAAGGTTGTCCTATTTCAGGGCAATAACTTCAATCTCCACCAGTGCATCTTTTGGCAAACGAGCAACTTCCACTGCACTGCGTGCAGGGTACGGCTGTTCAAAGAACGTGCTATACACTTCATTCACAGGAACGAAGTCGTTCATGTCTTTCAGGAACACCGTCGTTTTCACGATTTTATCCATACTTGTACCTGCTGCTTCAAGAATAGCCTTCACATTGCTCAAAGACAGACGTGTCTGCTCCTGTACATCTGCGCCGAATTCTCCCGTTTGAGGATTCAGACCAAGCTGTCCGGAAGTGTAGATGAAATCGCCTGCATCAACGGCTTGACTGTATGGACCAATGGCGCCTGGCGCCTGATCGGTAGAGATTGGTTTTTTCATGGGACGAGTTCTCCTTTGTGTTCGTTATCCTGCTGCCGCATGGAGTCAGGGTTCGAACTCATTTTTGTTGCCTATTATACCACGATCTACCTCAAGCGAGAAACGCTCCTGCCTTTACAGATGAAGCAAACAGCTCGTTCAAAGGTTTCTTAACCTCCGTCCGCGCCAAGGACATGAATGACTTCATTCGCATACACATGGTTTCCCTTGGCTTGCACCAGTGCAATATTTGTCATGGCCTGTGCAATGGTTGCGGCGTGGACCGCCCGGTATTTGTCCGCTCTGCCTTTCATCCAGCGATCCAGAAACTTCATGGCATGGGCAGCCATCTGCTCACCGAACCGCTTCTCGTTTCGATCTCCCAGAATTAAGGAAGGGCGGAAGATATGCAATGACGGTAAACCGATATCGGATAACGCATCCTCCATTTCCCCTTTGGTCCGACTGTAAAAGACTCTGGAACCTGCACTCGCTCCCATGGAGGAGATCACCAGCATCTGTGATACACCATGTCGCTTCGCAATCGTAGCTGCACGAACCGGGTAATGATAATCCACCTGACGGAAACTGTCCTGACTGCCTGCTTTTTTGATCGTTGTCCCCAAACAACAGTACAGGTCATCGATTCCATCGAATAAGTGGTCTTGGCTCTCCAGCTGTTCCCAGTCCACCACATGCTGTTCCAGTTTGGGATGTTGCAGCTCAAGCGGACGTCTAACCAGAACGCGAACCATGCTGTATGCCGAGTGTTCCAGCAGATGATGAACCAGTAATTCGCCTACAAGCCCCGTGGCTCCAATCACCATGGCTTTCCGTTCGAGACGATTCAAATGCATCCCTCCACTTCGCCATCTTTTTTTGAAGTCATACCAGATATATATGATCAACCTAATCATTTACACGATAACGGAGAGGACAGAAATAACCTGAAGAAGCGAAGCGTTCGCCTTTATCCCCGGATTTTCCCTTTTCTAAAAGGAATCAAAAAAATCTGGGGATAACAGCGATCGGAAGGTTGTTCTGTCATCGAAGTGCCAGTGTAAATATTCATGAGTTGAAATTATATCGTTTCTATTTTAACAGTACACGACGTCCAAGGGTAAATGTCAGAATCAGCATCACGACACCAACCCCCACCTGAAATCCATAGGCTGAGATCCAGGCGAGCGCATCAGACCAGGTTTCCATCTTTTCATACAACCAGCCACCCAACAACGGCCCAAGAAACGAAGTGACTCCGGTCAGAGCCGAATACACCGCGACAAACATCGGTCTTTCACTTTTGGGTGTGTCTCCAATCGTAAAGTTAAATGCCAGCTGATTGAATCCACCTACACCGATCCCAAGGAAAATATGAGATAGAAATAGTGCGATCAATACGGGCATGAACGACATTAACCCCCACGACAAACAGGAGAGTGCAATGACTGGCAATGTCCAAAATAGGAGGGTTTTGTTGCTGAATCTGGCATTCAGATTGCCCCAGACATAGAACCCGGCCATCATAACCAGCGTCTGGACTACCGTGATCAGGGATACCGTCTGATAATTGATATTCAGCAGATCAAGCATCACATAGGAATAGAGCGGAACAATCAAGGTCTGGATCAATAACCAGACAGCCAGGAACAGCGTTGCTTTCAGGAAAGAACGATCCTGGAACGGCTTGATAAACATGCGCCAGAAAACCTTTTCGGTAGAACGTTCAAAGGGCACGTCCGGATAAAAGAAATAGATGACTGTATTGGCAATGGCACAGATCCACACCGGAATAAACAGGATCAGAAAGCCCATTTCTCCAGGGTAACGGTCCAAAACAATACCGCCTGCGAATAAGCATACGCTTCCAAGAGCATTCAGAATCGTATTTCGAATTCCAAAATAACGCCCTCTCACCTTAGCAGGTACGATATCGCCAATTAGTGAAGTCCAGATCATACCGCCGATGGTATTTGATATAAAAGCAACCGTATACACGCCAATATATACACTTACCCACCACTCTTTGGGGAATATAAACGGAATCAGTCCCGTTGCACTCCACAAGATACGATGTGTGCCCACAAATAACAGCAGCATGCGTTTTCGGCTGCGAATACGCTGCATCCAGTAAGCTGCTCCGATCTGGGCAATGTTCACAAACGTGGTAATCGCGAGCACAAAGCCGATATGTCTCGACCCGGCCCCAAGGTACAGCAGAAATCCGGTTAAAAACGGGCCTCCCAGCAAGGTCTGTAAAATAATAGCTGGTACACCCTCCCATGTTGCAATCGATAAATTCGTGCGTTGTGTCGAACCCTTGCGCCGTGGTTTGCTTGCTGACGGGGGAGGGGTAACGTTGACCGTATTCTGTATGGGGATACACTCCTTAGACCGGGTCTCAAAAGCCGGTCGATGCTAGTTGTCATCCCAAATTCTACTCACGGCGCGAAGGTTGTCAACTCATTTTTTCACGGTCCAACGGGAGATAGAGATAGAAGGTGCTTCCTTTACCTTCAGTGCTCTCAAGTTCAATCGATCCCCCCAGTAATCTCGCTAAATCCCGACTGATCGACAGGCCTAGTCCGGTACCGCCAAATTTCCGACTAATCGACCCGTCAGCCTGCTGAAATGCTTCAAATATGGAATGATGCTTGTCCTCAGAAATACCAATACCTGTGTCCTGAACGGAGAAAATGAGCCATCGATTCTGAATACCTGCATTCTTAATCTGCTTGGTGCTTACGGTCAGCGTGACCTTCCCCCGGTGAGTGAACTTGATGGCATTGGACATCAGATTCCGCAAAATCTGTTGAACCCGCTGGGGATCAGACCAGAGCGTATCGGGCAGTCCCGGTTTCTTATCCATTTGCAACTGAATACCTTTTTTCTCGGCAACAAGCTGAAAGTGGCTCATGGCATCTTCTGTAAGTTGTGCAACACTGATATCCTCCAGTACAATATCCAGCCGCCCCGCTTCTACTTTGGAAAGATCCAGAATATCGTTAATGAGCGTAAGAAGTTCCTGCCCGGAGTGGTCGATCATATTGGCAAAACGTACAATATCCTCCTGATCCATGTCGGCATTCTCGCTGATCATCTGGGCAAAGTTAATGACACTGTTCAGTGGTGTACGCAGTTCATGGGACATATTGGCGAGAAATTCGGATTTGTACTGTGAGGCAATCATCAATTGTTTCGCTCGATCCTCCAGTACAATCTGGGCTTTCTGTAACTCTTCCTTTTGCACAGACAATAGCCGGTTTGTACTCTGGATCAGCAAAATACGATTCTGTTCATTCTGAAAATCACGTAAAATAAATGCAAAAACAAGACTTAACACAATGCCTGTAGGGAGTGTATAAGGCATAATATGTGAAAAGAAGTATGTAGCCGGGATCACACCAACGATAGCAATGTTTACACTATTGACCACATTGACGATAACTGTAACAAGGATTCCTTTAATAATCAGCCTGTAGTTGCTGCGTCTCATCCATATATTCAGACCTGCACACATCACGCCCAAAATAGACATGTTAAGTACTGCCGCCAATGTAGCATCCGTGATGCCAAAAGTCAGCCTCGACAACCCGATTCCAATACCCACGATGATTACGCTATAGGGTTGTCTATACGTTAGAACGGCAACAATTAAAGGAACATATCGAAGATCAAAGACCACTTCATCGGTGAGTTGAAACCCAAACACCGTACTGATCCAACCTGCAAATATAAGGACAAGCACGGAACTGATCTGTTTCACTCGGGAAGAGGTACGTATTACGACATATTTATAGAACACACTGGCAAGATATGCAATGGTAATAAGCATCCCCATATTCAATACGAACATTTTTGAAAATTGCATTCACTCACTCCTGTTGTACCGACTTTACTGGCCAAAGTGCCTTCATCCGTATGTGTCTCTATCATATCATGCCCATTGAAACTTCCGCATTCCTTCTTCGTCAAAAAAATACACAAAAATACACAAATCAGGATTCAATTTGTGCGCTGGTCGTAGTAGAATATATTGTTGTTTAAATTTAAACTACTATATAGATTGAACTAAAGAATAATTACACTTGCCACTCCGATGACAGAACAACCTTCTGGTATTTCTGCCTCTGCGTTCTCGTGTAAATGAATGTATAGTGCAACTTATATAGTTATTGCTGGGGTCATGTTCCTCTGGAACATGAATGAAAGGAGAAAGATGTTGTGCAATTGTTAAAAAGCAAATCCTATTGGCTGTCATTGAGTTTAATGCTGTCTTTGGCCGTCATGGGGCTGTTCTATGATATTCTTAATAGTCCAGAACGCGGGTTCGTAGTGCTTGATTCGCCGCTCGACCGGATCATTCCCTACGTGCCTGGCATGTCCATTCCATATTTGGGCTGGTACCCGTTTGTATTCGGTGTGCTCGCCTACCTGTGTGCCAAGGATCGACTGACGTACTACCGCGTCTTGTTATCCATGAATATCTGTGTCTGGATCTGTTATCTGATCTACTTCAACTTTCAGACCATGGTACCGCGCCCGGAACTGACGGGTACTGGCTTGGGAGCATCTGTTCTCGGATGGCTCTACAGCCAGGATCGTCCTTATAATTGTTTTCCAAGTATTCATTCTCTTCACTCTTATCTGGTTATGCGTGCCGTTCTCTCGGTTCCAAGCATCCGCAAACCCATCAAGATTTTGGTAGCCGCCGGGGCAGCAACCATTATAGTATCCACGCTAATGATTAAACAACACGTGATCTATGACGCCTTGGGTGCAGTCATACTCGGCGAATGTGTTCTCACCATCATAACAGGCCTCGCTCTTCACCGGAGACGCAGAAAAGAATCGAAGTGGACCGAGGGAATCAGCTGATCCCTCACTTCGATGGTTTCTGAAGATGCTGTTGTCGTCTCCATTCATCAATAAACAAACCTGCAAAATAGGGGTCCCATTGGGTCCCTTTTCCTTCTTCCAAAATCGTTAGCGCTTTCTCGTGACTCATCCCATTCCGATATGGTCGATCAGACGTCATGGCATCAAAGGCATCCGCTACCGCAATGATGCGGCCAAAAAGGGGAATATCGTCACCAGCCATCCCATCCGGGTATCCTTTGCCATCATATCTCTCATGGTGAGATCGTACACCTGGCAAAAAGTCGGCCATGGCATCAATAGGCTCTATTTGCAACAAAATACTCTCTCCCTGCACGGGATGTGTGCGAATAATCGCGAATTCCTCATCGCTTAGTTTTCCATCTTTCAGCAGTACCTCATCAGGAATGCCGATTTTCCCGATATCATGAAGCAGGGCTGATTTGTACAATAAATCCGCCTGTTCCTCATTCATTCCGCTAAGCTTGCCAATCATCAGCGAATACTCTGCCACACGCATGGAATGCCCTGCCGTGTACTTATCTCGGGCGTCTAAAGCAGCAGCCAACGTAGAAAAATAACTTTGCAATAACTGTCGATTGCGTTCCTGTCTCATCTCCAGCCGGTTAATCATCATATTAAAGCCGGAGATCAGTGCCGAAAACTCATCCGCATATAGATCCGGAGCTCGTCTGCCAAGATCTCCCCCCTGAATTCGGTTCATCTCATGTGTCAGTTCAGCAACTGGATCACGAACATCACGAATCAACAGCCAGCTTCCCACCAGCGCAAACCCCGCGCCCAGAACAACGATGAGAATTCCCCACAGTATGTACTCTTTCGCAAATTCACTGTCCATATACTGAAGTCGGATATATGTAGCCAGGAAAAATAGAAATAAAGGAAATAAGCCAATCAGTGCCGTACTTAGCTGAAATTTACGCTGGATCGATACGAGAATACGCCCTCCCAGTGAAGGTTCCATCCCGTATTGGACTTTGCCTCGATGACGAATCTCAAGCAACAGGGGTCTAATCGCCCGCACCGTTAGGTAATACTCAATCAGCGCATGCATGACG
Organism: Paenibacillus sp. SRL342; assembly: GCF_984798905.1. Lineage (NCBI taxonomy): Bacteria > Bacillati > Bacillota > Bacilli > Caryophanales > Paenibacillaceae > Paenibacillus > Paenibacillus sp. SRL342. Next base: position 605,602 of record NZ_OZ481790.1, on the reverse strand, counting down.
GCAATCAGAAAGGCACACGCAGCGGCCACGACAATATACAAGTAAGGGAATTCAAGCCACCCTGTGGATATCATCCATATTGTTAATCCGGCTGCCGGAAGTGAAAAACCAAGCATGTGCGGACCCATGATCCGATATATGGTCTGTCCCGGGAAACGATGAATTTTCTCATACATGTGGTTCAATTCGTCTCTCTCATGATGCTCGGAAGTGAAAAATTGTCTTATAGGGCCAAGCTGCACCCACAGGGTAATTAATTCTGCAACCAGCATGAACAAGAGTGAGATCAGTACAATGAAGATGAGTCGAACAAATTGAATATTGGGTATCTGCAGAGTAGATACCATAACTACTGTACCGACAACAAAAACAGCTGCCAGTGAACCGATCAGATAATTGCGTATCAGGCGAAAGATAAATGAACGGTATGCTTCCAACTGAACCCCTCACTCTCTATGTGCAACCAGTTCTCCCTTGAGACACAGGGAGATTAAGGGTATTGCCTTCTATTTGTTTATCGGTTACTCCGACTAAAAAAATTAATAAAATCCAATGGGTGGGCACCAGAACTGGGAAACACAAGAAGGCTGCTCCACGAGGGAGCAGCCTTTGGTAATATATCCTATATTTATCCTTTAATCTTGGCAGCCAGAATCATTGTACCGCGCGGCTCATCTCCCATTGCATCCGGTTCAAGCGTGATGGCAACCGTGTCATAGTCGTTGACCGAATCCAATGTGTAGTATACTGCTCCCGTTCCGTCACGACTAAGGAAAGTACCCGCATTCTGAGGGGTATCTCCTTTGATCAACCAGACCTGAAAAGCCTCGTTGCCTTCCAGGTTCGGCAGGTTCTCAGCCTGCACAACCAGGTGAGTGCCTTTGCTGTCAATAACGATGGTTGCGAGACCCTGAGCTACAATGTCCTGCGTTGCAGGATTCAGCTTCACTGCCTCGCCAGTCTGCATGCCCTGTGCGGGCTTCAGTGCTGATGCCAGCTGCTCTTGCAGCTGTGCATTCTGTTCCTGTGCCTGCACCAGTTGCTCTTGCGTAGCCGACGAGCCCGCCGCTTGCTGCGTCAGCGAGTCGATCTGGCTCTGCAGCTGCGCCGTGTACACGCCGAGCACCAGTGCCGCGGCCGCAAGGCCGGCACTGGCCACGCGCCAGGCGCGGCTGCTGCGCGCACGCGCGCGCGCTTGTGGCTGCCATGGCTGTGCCTCGGCAGCCTCTTCCACCCGGGCCGCAGGCACCGCCGTTACCGGCGGCAAGCCTGGCCCGGGCTGCGCCGCACGTTCGTGCTGCGGCGCAAGATCCTCCTGAAGCACCACGGGTGCTTCAGGCTCTGCAGGAGCAGCCGCTGGCTTCGCCTCGGCGCTCTCCTGCACGTGTCCGAGCACGTTGCCCAGTACACGTGCTCGCATGCCTGGCGGCGGTGCTACAGGTTCCGCCGCAAGTGGCAGGAAGCCAGTCACTTCCTGCAATTCCCTCACCTCTTGGCGGCAAGGTTCGCAGGTTGCCATATGCGCTTCAAACGCCGCCACTTCCTCTGCTTCCAGTCCGCCCAGCACATACATCGGTGCCAGATCAGACCACTCCTCATGTCGTTCTATCATGGATGTATGCCCTCCCTTCCCGCGTCCGGATGCAATTCAGCATCGGCCAGCAACTTTTGAAGCTGTCGCATGGCAAGCCTGACACGGCTCTTTACTGTACCCAGCGGAATCCCGAATCGGCTGGATACTTCCTGCTGGGTTAATCCCGCATAATAAATCGATTCTATAACTTGTTGCTGATCACCGTTCAATTGGGACAACGCCTCTTTAATCCGGGTGCCTTCCCATTTACGCTGCACTTCTTCTTCCGTATTTGTATGCTCATCGGCATAGGCCGCCAGTGTCTCGTGTTCAACTGAAGTAGCCGCTGCCCCTTTTGATTTCCGCCTCAGCATGTCCACTGCAATGTTACGCGTGATCGCAAACATCCATGTGGTCAGCTTCCCCTGTGAGGCATCGTAACGTTCGGCATTATTCCAGACCCGCATAAAAAGTTCCTGAACGGTCTCTTCTGCCGTCATGGGATCACCAACGATCCGGTAGGCAAAAGAATACACCGCTCGCTCATAACGGTCATATAAAAGCTCCAGTGCGGAGGCATCACGTTCCGCGATCTGCCGCATTAACCTGCTGTCCTCCATCGATTCAGTCATGCGAGGGCCCCTTTCTGTTTCTTCCCTCTTATTATAACCTACGCAGAATCTTTTGAAGAGGATTACCCCTATGAAGAAATAGTTTGAAAATTTTTCTGTATCTTTTCAAACTAACCTTTCACTTTCTATCATAAAAACAGTCCGAATACATGTTGCTCTGGTCGCGCTTTCCTTTTTATTGCAGAAAATTACAACCTGTGGTATACTATAAAAGTTGTATTAAACAACCTCATATGATTTCTGTCTTCTTTAAACCCCGGAATATTTTCTTCATGCTGCGACCGCAGCGAACTCTAAGCACAATTAACCTATGAAGATTGAAGAACCTGAATCACAATAACCCGGTAGTACAGAGTTTCACAAGATGTTCCCATTCACACTGGCGCGGTCATCGGAGCCGCAAGGACAAAAGAGAGGTAGGGCTTTTGTTGTTTTGGATATCACTTATTCTTGAGAAGATTGAAAACATACACAAAGCACCCGGAATTGGGTTCCGGGTGTTTATCCATGTCTACATATCCAATTTAGCAACATCTACATACTGTCGGACACCGTTCCTTTCTTTGAGAAAAGTCTTCCTTTCACTTATCAGACGCTACCGAATCCTGCACACCTTATATTGAGGATTTCTGTGCTATGTAAAATCTAACGAATCTCAGCCACGTTAATCCATGTCACTTGATGAATATAGGCTCCAAACATGCCCAGATTCAGATAATAAGACGTCTACGATTCGTTAAACTTTTGAAATGGAAAAATGCATGGAATAGCGTCTGTGGAGTTCGTTAAAGAAAGTAATCCCAACGCTCCTTCACTTCTAATAAAAAAGGAACAACGCAGGATGAAATCCAGCGCTGTCCCTTTCTGAAACATAGGTACGTTATGCCCCAACATGGAACTCAAACTCGGAGTTTATTTAGAGCACCTGTCGCAACGATCCACGATCAGCAAAGTCTCCTTGCATTCACAAATCCTTAGATAAACATCGTTTTGGAGATGATGACCAGCAAGATGAACAGTACAAGGATTGTGCCCATGGAACCCCAGCTTCCGCCGCCATGACCATAGGATACTCCACAACCCTGTTGATAACCGTGCATCATTGGAGCCTGATTGGCATGGTGTCCGTATCCATAGCCATATCCCATTGGCATTGTTCCACAACCATATCCATACCCATGTATTTCATGACCTGTGTATTGGTATCCTTGCATATGCTCATAACCTCCCATATGTCCGTATACGTGTCCCTGTCCGTTCGGTGAATTCGGTTTTACTTCGCTCATTGTTCATTCCTCCTTAACATTTGCCTACACCCCTAAGCTATGTATTCAGCCTACCTCTGGACCGGGCTATCGCCCTTATCTTGACAAAATGGGCGTTTAGCCATGAGGTACCTTCCCCATTTTCGAAGCATACGCCATCCTTCCATTTCTTGAATTCCACCAATTCTTCCGTTCAACCACAAGCTATCTTATCTTCCTGGCTCTCCACCATGCTTGTCCTCTAGAAAAAAAACCCCACCGGTTGCCCGGCAGAGCTCGCCATATTATACCCAGAAAGATTTAGTGATGATTACGAGCAGAATGAACAGAACGAGGATTGCTCCAGTCGATGTCCAGCCGCCGTATCCTGCGCCTCCGACTACTTCACTCATACAGAACCCTCCTTTACGAATATATTAGGGTCCAAGCGTTTATTAGATCAAGAATGCTTTAGAGATGATGACCAACAAGATAAAGAGAACCAAGATCGCGCCAGTCGATGTCCATGCGCCGCCGTATCCACCTACTACTCCACTCATGTAAACCCCTCCTTTGATTTGAGGTACAGTTCACTATATGCACCAATCACACATGGGACCGGGCTCAGGTCGAAAATGGGCTGTTTTTTTCACCGACTATTGGCTAATTGCACCTACATAAAGGGTTAGTCCTTAAGTCGGAATGTTATGTTCGAATACGTTTAAGTCATAAATAAATCTCACGGTTATATCCATCAAATGTATGTACTATCGTTCAAAATGGATACCCATACGGTCTAGTATTAGCTTCTAACTTGTTAAATACAGATAAATTACCTTTTTAGTAATTATGAATACTGAAACCTTTATATATGTTATTATTTTACTAATAAAGTAGAAAGGAGTTTCTATGCCCACCGCCTAAACTAGATTATCCTAAACGAAATGATGACCTTAGAAAAAATCCCAACCGATGGGAAACACATTAGGAGAAATTAGACATAATGAAGAAACTTATTACGATTTTGGCATTAGCCACATTGCTTAGTGCCTGTGGTAATTCAGAAACAAACACAACAGCCGATAGCCAAACGACCGAAGCATCCAAGGCAACTGAAACTGTCTCAACAGAAGCAAAAGCTACGAAATACACTACATATAGTGGAGAAGGATTTTCTTTTGCCTATCCTGAATCCTGGAAAAGTGTAGATACAAGTCAAATGAATGCTCCATCCATTAAAGCTGCTTTTTCAAACCAATCTTCATCAGCCACATTTGCAGATAATATGAATCTGACGATTGAGGCCAGTTCAACCGGTTCAATCAATCCTGAAGAATACGCCAATAATATAGTTGATTATTACACACAGAACGGTTCAAGCATCGGCATTTCCGATTATACAAAAACCAGCTACACGAACAAGCCTTATAAAGAATATAGCGCTGGTGTCTTGGAAGGAGCCTATAAACACACCTCGGGTACAGATGTTGTCCTTGTGCAGTATCTGATTCCGACCAATACAGAACTCTATACCATGACGTTAACCTACGCCAAGGATACTTATAATCAGGATGAGATCAAAGATATCCTTGATTCCCTGAGCATTACTGTTCCTTTGGAGCAAACAGCACCAACTGCAACGACTGGAAATTCATCTGCCACAGCATCAGTTGCCGATTTCTTTAATGAGTTAACTCCGTACATTACGGAAGATACAGCTTTCATGGAGCAGGCTTCATATGATTTCTTTGGCAAGCATAGCGATGTGTTCCCTGCCAGTACAGCAGAACTCCGCAAAAAGGCAAAGGGGCTCGTTGACTCCAATGTAACGACCCGTCATCTGAATAAAAATGTAGCCAACTATTACAATACTTTCGTACAAGTTAACGGGGAAGTCATTTCCGTTGAAGAAGATAGCTCTCTCGGAGCAACTTTCTCTGTCGTTCATGTCATGGATGAGAACGGAAACGATATTATAGCGTTATATCCTGCAACGACCGGAGATTTGCTTGATGGTGATTATGCCACTGTTATCGGTGCTCCAATTACCAACTTCTCTTTTGAAAATGTTGGCGGTGGTTACACCAACGCCACTTTGATTGGAGCCTCATTGGTAGTTGCAGATTAATTAAAATGTTAAATGAGTACACAAAAAGACCAGCTTAATGGTCATACCCCTGTCAAGTAGACAGATGAAAAAAGCTATGCTGCCAGCGCGCATCGATATTCAATCGGTGCGCGCTGTTTGAGTTTGGCTTGAAATCGTCGGTAGTTGTAATGGTACATGTAATCTTCCACGGCTTGTCGAATCTCTGCTTCTGAATTACACTGGTTAAGGTACAGCTTCTCTGTCTTGAGATGCGAAAAGAAGGATTCGATGCATGCGTTATCCAGGCAGGTTGCTTTGCGAGAGTGGCTGCCCTTCACGCCGAATGCTTCTAATCGTGTGTTGTACGCCTGAGACGTGTATTGGAAGCCTTGATCCGAATGGAGCACGGCTTCCGAAACGTCTCTTTTTTGTGTCCATTGTTCCACCGTATCCAATACGAGCTGAACATCGTTCCGTTTAGATAATTGCCAAGCTACAATTTCGTTGTTGAACAAGTCTTGAATGACAGACAGATAAACGAATGTGTTTCCATCCGAAATATAAGTAATATCCGTCACCATTTTTTGCTGGGGGGCTGTGGCATGAAATTTACGCTTAAGGCGATTCGGATAAATCACAGATGGCGTATAGCTGGACTTCTTCCGCTTCTTACGAATGACCGATTGGATCGATAGTTCCCGCATGATTCGCCATACTTTCTTGTGATTAACGTTCAGACCAGCCTCCCAGAGCGCCGTTGTCATGCGAGGATAACCAAACTCTCGGTTTGCAAAATGAATAGCCATCATGTGTTCTTTGATCTCACGATCACGGTCTTGTCTTGCGTCTCGCTGCGGCTGTGTTGCCCGCCATTTGTAATAACTGGAACGGGGTATTCCTGTAATCGATAATAGGCGTGTAATGCTATGCGAGCAGCGCAATTCGTCTATGATATCGTAGTTCTCCCGTTGGCTCAGCGCTTCTCCTTTACTAGATTTGGATACCGCTTTTTTAAATAATCCACCTGGCTTGAAGGTAGTCACGTTCTTCTTCTACACTGCTAAAGGCAGTACGGGGACGTCCTTTCATTGGATTCGGAACATTGTTTTTTCGCTCATCGAACGCTTCCCCGTTTTTCCACTTTTTCACCCACACCTTCAGTTGTGAACAGTTTCGAATTCCTTTGCGTTCAGCTACCACTTTATAACTTGAAGACCCTTCGACATAGGATCTAACCGCATTCAATTTAAATTCTTCGGTATACGTCTGAAATGTTTGTCCTTTTTTTGCCATAAAAATATCCCCTCCAAGTGTCACTTGAACCCTCATGATAACATGAAGGCTTTTTCAAGTGTCTACTTAAAGGGGATAATACCATTAAGCTGGTCTTTTTATTTCTTTCGGTTTATAGATGTCAGAAATTCACGTTAACTACACAGACAGACACAATCTAACCTTTAATTAATGACTTATAACATACCGAATAACCGAATATACGGATGTTTACACTAAACCATTAATTCGGATGTGCCTGAGGTGATGTCAGTTTATCCTGAACCGATTGTAACTTCTGTATACTTGAGGCATCCGGTTTATCACGACGGTCGTCAATTTTGACGGATGTGGAAACACGCTGAGCTCCTGACAAAAACGGCGCTTCATGCAGAGCCGCAATTGCTGTAAAAGATCTCGTTATGTGTGTCTTCACTATTATTGCCTAGCCCCTATTCATATTCAAAATTGGTGATTTTAGACTGAATTAATTCATCCTTATTATAATTCCATACTAATTGTTCAAATTATCAGTGGTTCAGCAAAATTATGAGTCGTAAGAAGCAAAAAAATAATAGTTTCCGCCCGTGTCAACGCTTCCTAATTAGGGTATTATTCTCAGGTATAATACATTTACATAGGAGTTGATGATCAAGATGAAAATGAAAAAGGTTTTTGTTGCTTTATCTATAGGGATGTTGGTTGGTTCTTCTTCAATGGCTGTGGCTGCTACCTCACAAAAAGTTCAAGCAACTTTGGCAAACTTTAAAGTTATTGTTAACGGTCAGTCCAAAACTGTTACGTCAGATCAATTGCTTTATAAGGGCAATACGTATTTACAACTTCGTGAAGTTGCCAAGATCCTTGGCTATGAAGTTAATTACACCAGTGCGTCCCGTTCCATTGAGTTTTCTGCGAAGAGTCAATCACAAGCCGATTGGATTAGCCTGATTGATCTATCCGCATCTAATGGATATAAAGTTGCTCTAAAAGGAGATTCGGCGGATGTTTACAACGTCTCAAAAAATCTAAAAACCATCCTTAGTGTCAACGCCAATGGTCTTAAGGAAAACGAGGAAAAAGTTGTCGCGGATCCCTCAGGTAAAACAATCCGTTACAAAAAATTACAGGGTTCCCTAGTTCTGAATCGTGGAGATCTAAAAAAAGCTGGTTTGATCCAATAGTCTAATAAAACAAAACAATCCTCGGTGAGAGAATTTCAACGAGGATTGTTTTATTTTTCTTTGTCGTAAAAATATCGATAGTTCCATTTCTGATATATGAAGAATTTGCTTCTCTTCTAGAACAATGATTAGTTATTAATTGGGGCTTGCCTGATGTGATGTCAGTTTATCCTGAACCGATTGTAACTTCTGTATACTTGAGGCGTCCGGTTTATCACGACGGTCGTCAATTTTGACGGATGTGGAAACACGCTGAGCTCCTGACAAAAACGGCGCTTCATGTAGAGCCGCAATTGCTGTAAAGATCTCGTTAAGCGGTCCCTCAATAATGGTGCTCATGGAAGTTAACTGATATGTAATGCCCCGTTGATGTTCCAATACCTTTTGCATATCCGCCACATAACTGCTTAGACTGGTTGTACCCGTTCCAATTGGAATTACAGTCACTTCTGCTATTGCCATTTTGCTCCGCCTCCTAAGGGCCCCGTGAACAACCGCTGCCGCTAATTTTAGTCGATTTTTGACTATTTTTATTCTACCAGTTGAATGCGTTACAATTCAAACTGACGTGAAGACGTCATTCAAATTGTTCAAAATTTTTTTTTGATAAATCTTCAAATCTTCCAGTCCTTTTCCTTTGCGGATTCCTGGCTTAAATGGTATACTCGGAATTACGTTTTACTGGTTCTGCCCACTTTACAAACACAATATGTTGGGTTACAGTATGTTGACAGCTACAAAATGTAGTAACACTAGATTTCTCCGCTTCTATTAGTCACCTTCTGCATTCTCGCGAAAAACAGGATGAAATCACCTCCAAAGGCACGTCCCTGTAGGTGTAAATCGCTTTCTCGAAACAGAGTTGACATGGAGGTTAACGGGGCTGTTTGGACTGCATCCGGTATCCTCAAACTACAGACACATCTGCAATAGACAAAAGCTTACATAAGCACCCTTTTCTGTCGATATTCTGAACCTCTAAGACAGTAAGGAAGCCAGAGCATCCATGGGCATTTTCAGCCGCGAGGCGGGGAGAATGCTTTTTATATGAGTATGTTCTGCATTGTGCTGTTTTGTGCTCCTCAAGTTGAGCGATTTAAGACATGAACTTGTCACCGCCGTTTCAGTCTGCCAAAAGCAACCTTTACCTTACTCTCACCGTAAGACAACACTCAATTCTTTATATAAAGAATTTCTCCAATTTATCTCTTAAACATGCGAAAGCGAGGAATATTCATGCCACAAGTTGTGACCAAGCCGAACAACCGCCAGCTTGCCTTTGATGATATGCGCATCTCGGTATATGCCGACCGTACTCTGGAAGGACTGGAAATGCTGGACAAGGAACGTCTGGTACGTGGGGTAAACAGCAAGCTCCGCCGTGATGAAGTTACCGGAGACGAAATCAGCAACGCTTTTATCATGAGCGCACTGGAACTGGTAACCAAAGAGGAGCCTAATTGGAAATTTGCAGCGGCGCGCTCCCTGCTCACTTCCCTTTACAAAAAAGCGGCTACCAACCGCAGATACAAGTCTTACCCGGACGAGCCTTATGGCGCATTCCATCCTCTTCTTGTAGATCTCGTGAAAAAAGGTATCTACCGCGAAGAATTGCTGGAATGTTACACCAAAGAACAGATCGATGAACTTGCTGAGTGCATTGACTACCGCAACGATCTGCTTTTCGATTACATCGGCTTGCTCACACTGGCAGAACGTTACCTCGCACACGATTTTGATGGAAAAGTAATGGAATTGCCGCAAGAGCGTTATATGGTTATCGCCATGTTCCTAATGCACCAAGAGCCTGCCGAGAAACGTATGGATCTCGTCAAGGAAGCATACTGGGCAATGAGCAACATGTACATGACCGCAGCTACTCCTACGATGTCCAATGCAGGTAAAAAAGTAGCCGGTCAACTTTCCAGCTGCTTCATTGATACGGTGGACGACTCACTCGAAGGTATCTTTGATTCCAACACGGATGTAGCTCGTCTGAGCAAAATGGGTGGCGGCATCGGCGTTTACCTCGGCAAAGTCAGAGCTCGTGGTTCGGATATCCGTGGTCACCAAAATACAAGTTCCGGTGTAATCCCTTGGATTCGCCAACTGAACAATACAGCGGTCAGCGTAGACCAGCTCGGTACGCGTAAAGGTGCCATTGCTGTATATCTGGACGTCTTCCACAAAGACATTCTGGCCTTCCTCGATCTGAAGCTGAACAACGGTGACGAGCGTATGCGTGCGCATGACGTATTCCACGGCATCTGTCTGCCTGACTTGTTCATGGAACGGGTATCCAGCCGCGGCGAATGGAGCTTGTTCTGTCCACACGAAACAAAGAAAGTGATGGGCTGGAAGGACGAGAATGGTCGTGCACTCGGACTGGAAGATTTCTATGATGAGTCCTTTGGTGCAGGTGCGTTCCGTGATAAATACGAAGAAGCAGTGAATCACCCACTGCTGTCCCGGATTACAGTACAGGCGATTGACATCATGAAGCGAGTACTGAAATCCCAACTGGAGACAGGTACGCCATACATGTTCTACCGGGATACGGTTAACCGCTCGAATCCTAACCGTGCACACGGTATGGTATACTCCTCCAACCTGTGTACCGAAATTATGCAGAACCAGTCTGCTACTGTAATTGAAAAGGAAGAACTCGTAACCAAGGATGGACAAACTCGCATCGTGATTTCCAAAGTGCCTGGCGACTTTGTTGTCTGCAACCTGAACTCCATCCATCTGGCACGTGCTATACCTCATAATGTATTGGAGCGTCTCGTTCCGATTCAGGTGCGCATGCTAGACAATGTTATCGACATTAACAACATTGAAGTGTTGCAAGCCCAATATACCAACAGCCAATATCGTGCAGTCGGTCTGGGAACATTCGGACTACATCACCTGCTTGCTCTCGAAGGCATTCATTGGGAGTCTGAAGAAGCTGTAACGTATAACGATAATCTGTATGAAAAAATTAACTACCTGCTCGTGAAATCCAGTATGGAGCTGTCCAAGGAAAAAGGACATTATCCGAAATTCAAAGGTTCCGATTGGGAAAGTGGTCATTACTTCGACCAACGCGAGTACACATCAGGTGAGCGCGTAGGCGAATTCGTGACAACCGAACAGTGGAAAGAACTGCAAGCCGAAGTACGACAAAACGGTGTACGTAATGCCTGGTTGTTCGCCATTGCACCTAACGGTTCCACGTCCATTATTGCTGGTTCAACGGCTAGTATTGATCCGCTCTATGAGCTGTTATCTTATGAAGAGAAAACAACTTACAAAATTGCCAATCCAGCTCCGGATCTGTCCGAAAAAACAAGTCCTTATTACCAAACGGCGTTCCAGGTGGATCAACATGCTTCCATTAATATGGCGGCTGCCCGTCAGCGCCACGTCGATCAGGGACAAAGTTTCAACTTCTACGTTCGACCAGATATTAAAGCAACAGAATTCCTGGAATTGCATCTGCACGCCTGGAGAGCCGGCATGAAATCAACTTATTATGTTCGTAGCCGGGCATTAACAATTGAAGAATCTTGATTTTTGCGCAATTTACGCTTTATCCATGATAGAGAAGATATACTAGATTCGAGGTGACTACCAGGGCATCCTGTTTTGATTGCAAAATGGCGTTGCCCTGGTTCTTTTTTGCCTAAAACACGATCACAGCATCGCAAGATGTTGATATAGATGATTCCCCAAAGTTCTGTCGGCAGAACATTATGAAATTTCAAGGAGTGAACGGAACAATGCAAGTACAGAAAATTTTCAACACCGAAGCCCCTAACCAATCAACACGTATTATTGAAGGTGAATGCTCCGGTATCCTGAACTGGAACGACATTCGCATGCCTCATATGTACAAATTATACAAAGTATTGCTGCTCAATCACTGGATCGCAGACGAGATTCCAATGTCCAAAGATGCTTCCCAGTTTGCTCAACTGGACGAGGAAGAGCAACGTACGTTTAAAATCAACATCTCTCTGCTCGCGGTACTTGATTCCATGCAGACGATGTTTGTTGGTGACGTAAAACGTTACTTTACCGATTCTTCACTCGAAGCGATCTCGGCCATTATCGGACAACAGGAAGTCGTTCATAACCAATCGTATTCCTACGTCCTGTCTTCGATCGTATCTGATCGGGAGCAAAAGGAAATTTTTGAATACTGGAAAAATGATCCAGTTCTGCTTGACCGTAACCGTTTCATCGCAGACATCTACCAAACATTCCGGGATGAGCCGTCTCCACAGACGTTCTTCCAGGCTATGGTAGCCGATCTGGTACTCGAAGGTATCTTCTTCTATAGTACGTTTGCCTTCTTCTACAATCTGGCCCGTGACCAGAAAATGATGGCAACCAGCCAGATGATCTCGTATATCCAGCGGGATGAAAACCAACACTGTTACTTCTTCGCTGAAGTGTACAAACAGTTGCTGGTAGACTTCCCTGAACTGAACACACCTGAGAACATGGACTATGTATACAAAACAATCCATCGTGCTGTTGAACTTGAAACCAACTGGGCACATTACACACTCAGCAACGTGCGCGGTATTGACCTGAACGAGTTGGAAGATTACATCAAGTACATCGCCAACAAACGTCTGCGTCTGATGGGGATGGAAAAAGCATATGAAGGTGTGGATGTAAACTGCATGCCTTGGATCAAACCATTCTCCGATGAAGCATTGAATGCAACCAAAACCGACTTCTTCGAAGCTAAATCCCGTAACTACGGTAAAGTTGGCGACGATAACGGATTTGACGATTTGTAATAAAGAATAGACTATAAATAAAAACAACACTCCCTGAACTGTGGCTATCATGCCTAAGTTCAGGGAGTGTTGTTTAATTCGTATGTACAAACATTATATCAGCGTTGAACTATTATAATTTAATAGAGATATTTCTTAATCTAATAAATTCAAGAATCGTATATAATTCTTGAAATTTTTCATTATTCAATCTTCTTTCATTTGCCGTATGAATATGAAACGGGTCATACATCGTGATATTAGCGGGTGTTTCATCAGGATGATAGTGAGCATGGAATTTCATAACCAACTCCTTTTGATCATCATACCAATCATACCAATATAACTCGATGAATCCCCCGTTTCGATCTATCTCCTCTACACAGTACATCCTTCGATAAATCATTAAAGACAATTGTTTTACGAATAGTTCTAGTGCTGCTTGGAAGACCCTGGTCACCATCTCGAATCTCCATAATAATATCTGAAAAATCATTCTCAATAAAACGAAAATTACTTTTCGGTATCTTTAAAGCCAAGATGCTGCCTCCCCAAATGGTGTTTCCAAACTTGTGCATCGGTTTCTTCTTCAGGTGTTAAATTCAATTTAGTTCCGAGTGTCCGTTCGAATTCCCCTTTGTATTTATCTTCGTATAAGGCAATTTGCCCCGTGTGGTAATCCAGGTCACTGACTTCTATTGTGGATTGGCGTCCTGCCTCTTCCTTTTTCCACATAGTCACAATCTCTTTAATCGTCGTTCTTTTACCTGATCCATACACATATGTAGTATCGTCTGGGATGAGATTATGTTTGTTGGACCCGGCTCTTTGAATCCCCATAAAACGGCCTTGATCAATCCAGTTAAAAATCGTCGTAATACTCACTCCAAAAAATACAGATAATTCTTTAGGAGTATAAGAACGTACAGCTTCAATAGAAGGAACACCACTGTCTGTAATTCCTGTCGGTACATTCACTGCTTGACTTAACGCATGTTTGAGAAGAGTAACATACTTTTCTCTAAAGATATCAGCATCTTCAAAGATAGATTCATCCAGGCTACGAACAAATTCAGTATTATTCTTGACTGCAAGTGCCAGCACTTTGAACAGTAAAATGCTATTATCCGTATTGCTCAAGCTCTGAACTAACTCAGAAGCAATCTCATCTGTGTTCTGACTAAATATATTCTTTTCAACTCTTGTAATTCCCATATCCATCTCACCTCACACTCCTAGTATAGGATAGTAAAGTTTAACTTTCAACATATCACTTAAACAAAGTTAAACACAACTTAAAGTATACTTAAACAGTATGCTACGAAGATCTTGATTTATACATTCTCCAACCAACACGCACTTATTATATAATGAAAGAGATTCATACCCCTCCTACGGAAGTGAGGCCTATTCATGGAAAAAGAACTGCTGGAACAAATTAATTTGTGGCATGAGCAGGACCAATTCAGTCTCATTATTGAACATATTGAACGTATCCCCGTCTCAGAGCGGGATTATGATCTGATTGGTCAACTCGCCAGAGCCTATAATAATGATGCACGTTGTCACAAAGCCATTCAACAACTGTTGTCTGTCGAGGAGCAAGGAGTAAACGACCCGCTCTGGCAATACCGCTTGGGTTATGCATACTGTCATATAGCGAGTTATGAACAGGCACTACTGGCTTTTGAGAGAGCTAACGAACTTCAGCCACATGATGAATCAACCCTTGAATTTCTAAGTCAGATTCGACCTTTCGCTGAGAAGATGCGGCGGGATCGACAACGCCATGAAGAACAAGTAACAGAATGGGAGCAGCGTGGCACGTTGAACCATCTTCGTGCTGCTTCAGGAACCTACGACCCAGGGACATTCTGGAAACAGAGTGATTATGCACGGGACAACCATGTGTCGGCTCCCTTTGACGAAGCCACGATTGTTTCGATTGAACACGAATTGGGTTACAAGCTCCCTGCCTCCTATATTCAACTGATGAATACGCAAAACGGCGGTATCCCTGCGCTCACTGTATTTCCCACCCAAGAAGCGACTTCCTGGGCTGAGGATCACATTGCCATTTCAAGCATTATGGGAATCGGACACGATAAAACATACGCACTCGCTGGTGAGCTGGGAAGTCGGTTCATGATCGAGGATTGGGGATACCCCGACCTGGGGATTGTGATCTGTGATTGTCCATCCGCTGGTCATGATGTCGTTATGCTGGATTATCGCTTCTGCGGCCCTGAAGGTGAACCTTGTGTCGTTCATGTAGATCAGGAAAATGATTATGAGATTACATATCTTGCGCCGAATTTTGAAGCTTTCATCCGTGGATTGGTCGATGAGGATACGTATGACCTGTCTGACGAAGAGAATGAGGACTAATATCCAGGAGGGTCCGGCCATATGACAACCCGTATATATTTTGGTTCCAATCAACTTGGCGAAGTGGCCGCAATTCCATTGCAGGATGCGCTGAATGAGCTTGATCTGGGAACCCTTGAAGATTATCGACGAACAGATAAAGGTGTTATGGGTCAGACACTGCTCATTCGCTCTTCCCGTGGAGAGTATATTCTGAAAGGCAATCCTTTATATGCAGGACAGTTGCAGGAAGAAAAGTTCTTTGTAGAACAACTGGCAAAACATACGTCCATTCCTGTCCCTGATCCATATTTATTACATGAAGATACCCATCTGCTAGGCTGGAGTTATGCCATAATGCCGCGCCTGCCCGGGAATCACCTGTATGATCCAGCATTCCAGGCTTCACTGTCACAGCAAGATCAGGAAGAGATCGCCTGTATGTTTGCCCATACTTTGGCTGAACTGCACCGCTGGAAGGTGCCCGATGCCGGGGAATATGATCCTGTAGCGCAGCAGATTGTTTCCTTTGCAGGCGATTATCTGGACTGGTTGTACGGGACCATTCGTCACTGGTTACATGATGCTGAACAGTACTCGGTGATTACGGATGAAGATGTTCAGTGGGTGGACGAGCAATTCAAAAATGCTGAACCGGCATTTCGGTCCAAAGCTGTTCCATGTTTTGTCATGGGAGACTTCAAGGTCGAGAATATTTTGATTCAAAATCCGAATGACCGTTCTTCAGGGTGGCAGATTAGTGGTTTGTTCGATTTTACAACCGCCTACTTCGGAGATGGCACAGCCGACCTAACCAAAATATCCACCAGGTATGTTCGTGAGGGTCAACCAGAACTGGCCGCACAGTTCCTTCGCTGCTACCGGGATCTGGTCTGTGCAGCAGATGAAGAGAAATGCCAACACTTCCGCACACGTCTCAGCATGCATCTGCTCTATCAACGTATCTTATGGTGGGGGGAAGCCAAAGCGACTGGACAAGTGACGTGGGCAGCCGACCTGCCTTTGGCACAGTGGGCGCAGCAGTCCATTAATTCAATTGTCACATTGCTGGATTAGTAGATTAATTAGTAGATTTGAACAGGTCGCTCAATGGATAACAGTCTTCCAAACTAACGCATGTATCGTTCCATATATGCCGCCCAACAAGCGGGCGCACGCATAAAACCGCCAAAGATCAAGGATGATCTCTGGCGGTTTTCCTCATCTCACTATATTTTGTTCAACGATGGAATCCCTCAACTTAAGCTTGTGCAATCGGTGCCTCCTGATGTTTCTGCAAAAACTCCAACATCCGGCGGTATACGAGAATCTCATTTGCCTTTCTGGAGAATCCGTGGCCCTCATCGTCCAGAACGATGTATTCCACATCCATTCCCTTGGACTGGAGCGCGGCCACGATCTGATCGGATTCGGCCTTCACGACCCTTGGATCATTAGCACCCTGAATGACCAGCATTGGATTCACCATCTGATCGAGATACGTAATCGGTGAATCCTTCGTTAAACGTTCGCGGTCACGGATCGGATCACCCAGCCAGTTATCCATCATCGGCTTCCAGTCTTCCGGCACGGATTCCAGGAATGTGAACAGGTTACTTGGCCCAAAAATATCGACCGCAGCCCGGAACAGCTCCGGATGGCGACCTGCCAATAACAGGGTCATATATCCCCCATAACTTCCCCCTACCACAAACAACCGTTCTGGCGAGGTGATTCCCTGATCGAACAACCAGTTGATCCCGGCAACACAGTCCAGCCTTGGACCATCACCCCAATCACGCTCAACCATCTTGACGAATTCCGCACCATATCCGGTACTGCCCCGGAAATTCGGTGCAAAGACATGATAGCCCTGAGCGAGCATCATCTGGAACATCGGCCGAAAAAACTTCGCTTCGGATGCTTGCGGCCCACCATGAGGCCAAAATACGGTGTAGCCATTGGCCTGCTCTGGTTTTGCTTTGAACAAGAGAGCTTCGATCTCCAGTCCGTCGTAGGAGTTATACCGAATAACGTCAGGGTACACGAGATCACTTGGGTCCAGTCCGGTTACCCGATTGGCAGTCAGCGGCTCCCAGGACTCATCACCTGCGATTTTGCGATAAATGTTATGCGGTTGGATCGCTCCACGTCCGAGGATATACACATTACCAGCCTTCGTAACGTTCACCTGCTCTATCGTATCCAGCGGCATCTCTATGCGCCGAGGCTCATCGGCATTTTTGCCCAATACGTACATACGATTCTCCGGCCCTGTAAGTGTCCAGAAATATAAGGTCTCGGAAGCCTGATGCCAGCGGATAAACTCCACATCTTCCCCTTCGATTCGGCACAATAAACGGAATTCGCGGGTATCAATACGGTACTCAGCCACATAAGCGTATGCGGAGTCATCATTGGTAATGAACAGAAGACGATTATCATCTGCAAAAATCAGATCGGATACCTGACTATGACGTTCTGAAGCTGGCAGAATCTCCATTTCTTCATTGTTACGATGCAAATGCGCCGTCTGATACGTATTGGAGTACATTTTTAAAATGACATAACTCTTCTCGTCAGGACTTACAGCCACCAGGCTGCTCGTAACCTCTTCTCCACTGTATAACAGTTCATCTTCTCCTGTCTCCAGATCGATGCGGCGTGAATTCAGATAATTCGGATTACCCGCGTTGGTGACATAATAGAGACGTTGTCCATCCTCGGACAAATCAGCGAAATAACAGCGATCATTAGGTTCTGCCGGAACCACAGGCAGTGGGACACCACCCTCGGGCGGAAGTGCATACAGATGATAGTTCTCATCTCCATCCCGATCAAACGCGGTAAGCAGATGACGTCCTTGCGGGTCTGCTTTGATAAATTGACTGCTCTGATTCAAGTACGTTAAAGGATACGGGTATCCTCCAGGCAAATCCATCGCCCAAATATTCGGCTGACCGTTCAGGTTGCTGTCCATGAACAAACGTTTCTCGTCTGCCGATACGGCAAAGTGCGAAATACGGTACGTCTGAAAATATTGCTCGACATCCGGTTTAGGGAACTGAATCATGACAAACCTCCTTGGAATTGAACCAACGAATTTAACATTGGTAAATTAAGGTACCTTTTGTCCATATTATAGGTAATGCCAATGTTTAAACAATAGATATGTGAGTTATAATTCCAGATTTTATCAATTTGTACATGAACTCACGGATAAAAGGTCATATGAGCCTTGTCTTCGCGATAATAATCCAGCCTTTGCTTCATCGTACCTGTATGCAGTTCGAACAGATGACCATCCGGATCGGTGAAATATACAGATAATGCATCCCGCGGATCTCTTGGCCTTCCGGGAAGAATGTCAGCACCCGCTGCTCGCAGCTGCTGCACAGACGCGTCGAACTCCTCTTCTGTAACGGTAAATGCAATATGGGTATAGGTTCGTTCCGTATAGTTGCGAATAACATCCTCCTGATTCAGGGCAATCCACACACCGGCAAGCTCAAAATAAGCCAGTTTGCGTCCTTTCACCTGAATTCGGGCACCGAGAGCCTGCTCATAAAAGGTAATGGCCCGCTCCAGATTGGATACGGAAAAGCACAAATGATTAATTCCTTGAATATTCATGTGGCTCCTGACACCTCCATCGATTTAAGGATCTATCCTTATTATGGTATATTCTGTGCAATAAAAACAACCGTTCTGCTGCTTCCTCCCGCACCTTCTTCTGGGCGAATGCATAGGTTATCCGTATCAATGAACGTTCGAGGAGGATGTAAAGCGAATGAATCCTGTCTATCCTTTTTATGGTGAGAAAACGGTATGCAAGGAGCAAAAACTGGCATTTCCACCCCAGCATCAGGACCAGCAACCCGGTCTGGAAACCCTGATGGTGCCTGAACCAATTAGTGAAGATCCTGCCTATATCGGCAGCTGTAAACTCCAAGGTAAAGTTGCCATTATTACGGGTGGTGACAGTGGAATCGGCCGGGCGGCCGCCATCGCTTTTGCCAAGGAAGGTGCGGATATCGTCATTGCTTATCTATATGAACGGACAGATGCCGAAAGGACTCGTGAACGGATCGAAGAAATCGGACAGCGCTGTCTCTTAATCGAGATTGATCTCCGCTTAAAGAAAAACTGTGAAGCCGTCATTCGCACAACCATGGAAACCTACGGGAAGATCGATATTCTGGTCAACAATCATGGCGTACAGTATGTGCAGCCAAGCATCGTTGATATTACAGAAGAACAGCTGTATCACACCTTTCAGACCAATGTGTTCGCTTATTTCTTTCTGATTCAGGCCGCTCTCCCCCATCTGTGCAGAGGTGCCTCCATCATCAATACGGCTTCCATTACGGCATATAAAGGCAATACCCAACTGATCGACTACTCTTCTACCAAAGGAGCCGTCGTATCGCTGACTCGTGTACTCGCCCAATCGCTCGCTGCACAGGGAATCCGTGTGAATTCCGTCGCCCCGGGACCCATCTGGACACCACTCATCCCTGCCAGTTTCTCCGCTGAGGATGTACAGGTATTTGGAACAGATACGCCTATGGGTCGGGCTGGTCAGCCTTACGAACTGGCGGCAGCCTACGTTTATCTCGCTTCCCGCGATTCATCCTACGTCACAGGTGAATGCATTCATGTGAATGGCGGCGATATGGTAACGACATAGGCTGATGTCAGGTTGGATTTGGCAGTTGTGGCAGGATATCGGTTATCCCGTTGCGAAGAGGGTTAGGAGTATGATCCGGTTATGCCGGAGCCTGACATCTTGCGACAAGGAGCTGAACAACCTGATGAACTTCGATCCACTCTACCAACCGTACCCCTCTTACCGCGTGCCTGTGTATGCGAAACAAGGCATGGTCGCCACGTCTCAGCCACTGGCTGCACAAGCTGGTCTGGATGTATTGAAAAAAGGCGGCAATGCCATTGATGCCGCCATTGCAACTGCTGCAGCACTCACGGTGTTGGAGCCCACGTCTAATGGCATTGGAGGCGATGCTTTTGCCCTCGTCTGGACCGAGGGCAAACTGCATGGCCTGAATGCCAGCGGCCCTGCGCCTCAGGGCATATCCATTGAGGCGCTTCAAGCGGCAGGCTATACGGAGATGCCGAAGCTTGGGGTTGTTCCGGTGACGGTGCCTGGCGCACCGGCGGGTTGGGCTGAGTTGAGCCGCCGTTTTGGGCGGCTCACGCTGGCGGAAGCGCTGGAACCGGCCATCCGCTATGCGGAGGAAGGTTATCCGCTTGCGCCTGGGCTGGCCCGCCATTGGGCAAGGGCAGCCGAGATCTATGCACGCCAGGGTGATGCGGAGGCAGGCCGTGCGTGGTTTGAGACATTTGCTCCAGGCGGGCGTGTTCCCGCAGCTGGAGAGATGTGGCGCTCGCCGGATCATGCGGCGACTTTGCGCCAGATTGGCGAGAGCGAAGCGCGAGACTTTTACGAAGGAGAACTGGCAGAGCGCATTCATTCCTTTATGGCAGAGCACGGTGGTTATCTGACTCGCGAAGATCTGAAGGCTTTTCAGCCGGAGTGGGTTGATCCCATCTCCGTCTCCTATCGTGGTTACGATGTATGGGAGATTCCGCCGAATGGACAAGGACTGATTGCTCTCGCGGCGCTTAATCTGCTGAAGGGATATGATTTTGACGAGAAAGAATCCGTTCTGGCGTATCATCAGCAACTTGAAGCCATGAAGCTGGCGTTTGCCGATGGGGAGAAATATATTACCGAAGAACGCAAAATGGGTGTGACCGTGGAGGAACTGCTGTCCGAGGCATACACAGAAGAACGGCGCAAACTCATTGGTGATACCGCACGCGCACCTGAGGCAGGTGATCCACGCGCAAGTGGAACCGTCTATCTGGCTACGGCCGATGGTGAAGGCAATATGGTTTCCTTTATCCAGAGTAACTATATGGGCTTCGGGTCTGGACTCGTTGTTCCGGGGACAGGCATTGCATTGCAGAATCGTGGACACAACTTCTCACTGGACCCGAATCATGCAAATGCACTGGAGCCGGGCAAACGAACGTATCACACGATTATTCCGGGGTTCCTCACCCGTGGCAGCGAAGCGGTTGGGCCATTCGGTGTCATGGGTGGTTTCATGCAGCCGCAAGGTCATGTGCAGGTGGTCATGAATACGATCGATTATCATCTGAACCCACAGGCCGCCTTGGATTCTCCGCGCTGGCAGTGGACGAAGGGCAAAACAATTCTCGTGGAACCGGGTTTCCCACAGCACATTGCACAGGCACTCGCCCGCAAGGGACATGATATTCAAGTGGCACTCGATCCATCCCAGTTTGGACGTGGTCAGATCATCTGGCGCAACCCGGACAATGGCGTATTATGCGGGGGGACGGAAACCCGAGCGGACGGCTCGATTGCGGCTTGGTAAAACTCACGTAATTTTATAATAGGATGATCACCTTATCATCCGTATAGGGTGCTATTCTATGGCACAAGAGAGATGATTCACGTCATCTCTCTTGTGCCTTTTTTTCGACTTCTAACATCAGTAAACAACATACTGTAGATATTTATGTACCCTTTTTACCAGAGAAATGTAAAAATAATGTGTAATTCATGAAAAATATTTATTTTTTCGTAAATTTTCACTACATATCATAAATCACAGTGCCTTTCTGACCGATATAGATAAAGGGAAATCCTCACCATACGTGTCATCATGTACACGTTATTCCCTGAAACTAAGAAACCATGCAAAACAGAAAAATGCGACTACAGAAATGAGGGTACCACATATGAAAACAAACAAGAACAGACGCGCAGGTCTAGGTCTCACCCTAATGTTGATCCTGACGGTACTGATCCTGGGGGCATGTTCGGCCAATAATACAACAACGGCAACAGACACAAGAACGAAGGTTGGAATCGTGCTTACGGAAGTGGGTCTGGGTGACCGTTCTTTTAATGATGCTGCTTTTGATGGACTGGTTCAGGCCAGAAATGAGAAAAGCATTGTCTTTGACTATCGTGAACCAGGCGAGAATGCCGAAGTTGCATTTGAAGAGTTTGCGGAAGCCAAATTTGATCTGGTTATCGGCCTGAGTGATGTTGTCCAAGCGGATATGGAGAAAGTTGCAGCCAAATATCCTGACCAGCAGTTCCTCATGATTGACAGTCAGTCCGAACTGCCTAACATCGCCTCCATTTCATTCCGGGCGGAAGAAGGAAGTTATCTGGCAGGCGTTATTGCTGCTATGGCTTCAACGGAAGATCATGTTGGCTTCATTGGTGGAATGGAGATACCTGTCCTTCGTAATTTCGAGCAGGGTTTTAAACAAGGTGTTCTGGCTGTCAAGCCGGATGCAACCGTTGATGCCGTCTACGCAGGGGACTTCGGTGATGCTGATCTCGGTGAACAACTGGCTGCACAGATGATTCAGGAGAAGGGCGCTGACGTGATCTACGTTGCTGCCGGTCTCACAGGCGTAGGCGCACTGACGGAGATTCAGAAATTAGGGAAATACGCCATCGGTGTAGATACCGATCAATTCTTTTTGGCGGAAAAAGCCATTCTTACGTCCATGCTGAAAAATGTGGATGTCTCTATCTATAATGCCGTTAACACGTTTGTTCAAAACAATCATACCTTCCCTCAAAAGGAAATCGTGGAGGGGCTGGCGGAGAACGCCGTGGGTCTGACTGCTCTACATAATATCACGCTCAGTGATGAACAACAGCAAACCTTCGAAGATCTGAAGGCAAAGATCTCTTCCGGTCAAATCAAAATTAAGCTTGATCAATAACCCATCGGATACGAGGAGGTACGCTCATGAAACTACAGGGAAAACTGATATTTAATGCTCTAATTTCACTGCTTCTATGCCTTGTGCTAGTGGCTTATATCATCATGCAATTGCTCGGCATGAATGCCAAAAATCAAAATCTGGTACCCGCCATGCTCAAGGTGAGTGAACTGAATGCCAATCAGATTCAGACCCAGCAGGCGCTGGATGTCTACTCATTCTCCATGACAGCAGGAAACCAGGACGCCGTACTTCGCTTGCTGGATGAAGGCCAAACGATGATTCAGGAGCTTACGGACGGATTGCTCGAAACAGATCAGCAGTTACAACTTATTCAGTCCATCGAGACAAAATTAGAAGCTCTCAACCAGGGAGCCACAGAAGCGATGAGCAAGATGAACAGTGCGGAAGCAAAACGTTACAGCACTCGGGTTCGGGGCATACAGAATGATATCTATTCGTTAGATGAGATGACTCGGGATCGTTATGATCAATATACGGTTGATTTGGAACATGACATTCAGCAAACGTGGCAAGCCGCTCTGGCAGGAGCCATCGTATTGCTCGTCGCCGTAATGCTGTTTAATATGTATACTTCACGTCAGATCGCCAAACGTATTCGTACACTCAAAGACGCCGCTGGACAAATTGCGGACGGTGACCTGACCGGACAATTACCGGAAGCTCGGGGCAAAGATGAACTCGATGACCTGAGTCGCTCCTTCGGTATCATGACTCATAATATTCGTGGCATTATTCAGTCGATTGGTGAAGCGGGTCAGCGGGTCGATCTGATGGCACAAGATATTGACCGCGGTAATGATACAGCCCAAGCGATCGTACAGCAAGTATCCCGCACCACGGAGGAACTCTCGATTGGCAGTCAAAAGATTGCCGAGGATCTGAGTGAAACGGTGATGGTTGTGGACAAAATGCAGTCTACTTTCAATAGCAATCTGGAGGCCACTTCCCAATCGGTGATCGATGGTCGTGAAGTATTAACTACCGTTGAGGAAGGTAATAAGGCTGTAGCAGAGCAACTCCGCCTGGCCGAAGTGAATCGCATGGCGATGTCCGAGGTGGAACAAACGGTGCGGGAACTGGAAGAAAGCGCGGTTCGAATCACTACGATGACGGCATATGTATCGGAGATTGCCAAACAAACGACCATGCTCTCGTTAAATGCCTCCATAGAGGCTGCTCGCGCTGGAGAAGCCGGACGTGGCTTCGCTGTTGTTGCCGGCGAGGTGAACAAACTCGCCGAACAATCTGCGCAATCGGTCAAACATATCTATGCGGCTGTGGGCGAAATCACAACCTCCATGGACAAGGTGAAGAACTCTGTAGCACAGAGCATGCAGCTATTCGGCGAACAGGAACAAGCCACAAGCCAGACTCGTGAATCCTTCTCCGCCATTCGTGGAAGTGTGGAGCGGATTAGTACCGGCATCCATCAGCTTGCTGAGGACATGCAACACTCCAATGAACTCAGTACACAGGTGCAACAGGCCATCGAAAATATCAGTGCCATCACCCAGCAGTCAGCTGCCAGCAGTGAAGAGATTACCGCCTCCACGTCGGAACAACAACGTTCCTTCGCTGATGCAAGTATCAAGGTGAAGTCATTGCGTGATATCAGCGCAGAGATGCATCAGGAGCTGCTGCGATTCCGGTTGTAATCAAGATGTCGGGAGAATTCGGACCGGGCGTAGTTCGGATGTCGTTTAGATGCAGGTTAGATGCAGATTATAGGCAAGTTATGGGCAGGTTATAAGCAAGCCAGGATCAGGTAGCGTGAACATACAAACATAAAAACAAATAAAGGGGAGTCTCCGTCATGGATCATGACAGGGCTCCCCTTTTCAATAGCTAATCGCTGTTTCATCTAATCATCGTTCCCATGGCACGCGCAAGACGGTAAGCAGACACGAAAGTTGATAACAAGGTATCAGCGTTTCAGATCCAAACGTTTAACAAACTGAGCAAACCTTATTGGGCCACTCATTGCAGATTCTAAAAACTAACGAATCTCAGGCATTCTATTCCCTAATTCAGCCTGGTTTTACAGGTATATTCTCTGAAATACACAGAAATAACGTGGATAAGGTTCGTTAGCTTTTGCTCCTCCATGTATACCGTGGCATAAGGTGTGTAAGATTCGTTAGAGCACTGACGAGCTTGTCCCACACCTGCCCCATCCTCACAGTGCGTCGATGATGTCTCCGGCCAGTAGAGACGACGGGTCACCGCGCAGCAGGGCTGCGCGTTCGGCGGCCTGTCCGTGGAGATATACGCCGAACGCGGCGGCTTGCTCCGCGCTGAGCCCTTGGGCAAGCAGACCGGCGATGATGCCGGTCAATACGTCTCCGGCACCGCCAGTTGCCATGCCGGCGTGCCCGGTGGTGTTGATGTACGCCTCGCCGGTTGGCGTTGCGATGACCGTTCGTGCTCCCTTGAGCACAAGGGTCACGCCCTGCTCGCGGGCGTATTTTGCAGCGTGTCCAATGCGGTCACGCTGCACTTCCTGGGTCGACATGCCCAGCAGTCGGCCCATCTCGCCAGGGTGCGGCGTCAGGATTGTCGCCGCACTTCGCTGGCCCCAGTCGCGAGGCCCCTCTGGGCCAGCGTCTGCCAGCATGTTGAGGGCGTCCGCGTCGATGATCAGCGGACGATCCGTATGTTGCCACAGACGGCGCAGCCATTCTGTGTCGCCCTGGAAGCGGCCAAGGCCGGGGCCGGTCGCGAGCACGTCGCGGCTCTCCGCGAGACGCAGCACGGCGTCGGCGGAAGCCGCGTTCCATTCGCCGCTGTCGCCATCGGCGGCGGCAGCGAGCATGAGCTCGGGTACGGTGCCGATGACATGCGGCAGCAGTGCCGCGGGCAGCGCCCATGTGGCGAGCCCGCAGCCTGCGCGCAGCGCGGCTTTGGCCGAGAGCAGGCCAGCGCCGCTCATCGGCAATCTTCCTGCGGCCAGCAACACGTGGCCGTAGGTGCCCTTGTGGCCGTCCGGTGCCCGGAGACGGCCTGTATCCACGCGCAGCGCACCGCGCAGCACCTCGTCCGTCAGCAGACGGACCGAGGGGCCATGCTCTGGCGCAAGCCGCGCGGGAATGCCGATGGCGCTCACCACGATGCGCCCCGCGGCAGAAGCACCCGGGTACTGCACCAGCCCACGCTTAAGCAGCGCGAGGCATACGGTCACCCGGGCTTGAATGCAGGGCTCGTACACCTCTCCGGTGTCGGCGTCCAGCCCGCTTGGCACATCGGCGGACACGACCGGCTTGCCGCTGTCGTTCGCCGCCTCGATCAGCGCCGCGTAAGCTCCCCGCGGCGCTCCCTTCGAGCCGGTGCCCAACAGCGCATCCACGATGCCTGTGCACCGGCTGAAGTCCACGGCTTCGCGCCCGTGGACAAGAGCAGGGATGCCAAGCTTCGCGGCGGCATCCCGTTGCATTGCGGCTTCGCCCCGCAGTGCATCAGGGGCATCGGCATAGACCAATGTCACGCCAAGCCCTGCTTCAACCAAATGGCGCGCGGCCACCAGCCCATCGCCGCCATTATTGCCCTTGCCGATCAGCATGTACCACTGCTGATCTCCCGGGCGCTCCATCACCAGCGCCGGATCGGCGATGATGTCGCCACCATACCCTTGCCGATCACCGGGCCCGGTGTGTGCCCGCCTCGCATCTGTCTTGCTGTTATAGCCAAGCCTTACTGAATCCGCAAGCCTGCCTTCTGCCTG
This sequence comes from Paenibacillus sp. SRL342, assembly GCF_984798905.1. Classification (NCBI taxonomy): domain Bacteria; kingdom Bacillati; phylum Bacillota; class Bacilli; order Caryophanales; family Paenibacillaceae; genus Paenibacillus; species Paenibacillus sp. SRL342. The sequence goes on along the minus strand of NZ_OZ481790.1, from coordinate 578,924 downwards.
CCCTTCCCGGCACAGCTTGATCACTTCCTCAGCAATGGCTCGTCCTGCATTCTCCATCAGACTTGCTGCCGGAATACCGAGCTGATGAATGGTATGCTCGTCCACAGCTCTCATCTGTTCAGCGGTTACGATAAACAACGTTCATCCCTCCCCGTGACAAGCTCATCTCATACCTAAAAGCAACAACTTCACACTAAACGCTGCATCCTATATTTGTATCTCTATCTTTCCCTTAACCTCATATAGTTACCATGATGCGCTCCATGCATCATTGGAAGCTCTATTAATCCCGTGTACGAGACCTTCAGATTAAATCATCCATTCCAAAGCCTGTCTACGCTTAATAACCTACCGTAAACCGAGCTTGGATAAATTGCGGATCGTCCAGTTCATCCACCAAAGCCGCTGCAAAATCACCAACCGAAATCGAGCTTTCCCCGATATCATCCGTAATCACACGGTTCATGCCAACCCGGAATTGGCCTGTCCGACGTCCTGTTGTGATTGTCGCAGCAGGGCTCATGTAGGTCCAGTGAATACCTGATGCTTCAATCAGGTCATAGGCTTCTGCATGTGCTCTTGCCAGTGGTTTGACTTCCTCCGGGAATCCCGGCGTATCCATCAGCATATCACTGGAATCAGTCAGCAAGCTTCCTGCTCCACCAACCACAACCAGCCGTCCTGCTTTTGCACGGCGCACACCTTCAATTAATGAGCGTGTGACTTCCAGCATTTCTTCTTCTTCTCCAAACTTCGGTCCATACGCACTCACAACCACTTCTTGACCCGCTGCAAAATCTGCCACCTGATCCGGGTTAAGCAGATCTCCCTGTTCTACACGCAAACGCTCATGAACCATCTCAATCTTCGACGGATCACGCACCACCGCTGTCACTTCATGCCCACGATCCATCAGCTCCCACAGTATCGTCTTGCCAATCGCTCCGGTTGCTCCAAAAATGGTTACTTTCATATGAATTCCCTCTTTTCTGTAGATATCATCTCATCAACTTACCGTTATTTTAATACTTAATCCTATTGTTATATACCTTAAACGGCTCACGCCATCTTAAACCGGATGTGAACAACTTGTAAACCTATCTCTTACAGCTTATATGTAGAAAAATAATCTTTACTTCAACTAGCGGAAGAAACACTGACACTCTTAAGTATCCCCTCTCTCCGCCAGCACTCAACACGAATCATGAAAAAAGCCGCTAAATGCGGCTATACTAAGATAATTTCATACGACCTAAGTCTATTCTTATCTTAAAATTTCAGTTTTCGTTCCGCTAGGTAGTCGATCCTTCTTCTCCCTGCCTCCACCACATACCCTCCGATTTTGGGCTGGTGTATTCAAATCCAAATTGAGCATACAGGCGATCAGCCGGAACATCCGCCAGCAGACTGACCAGACCACGGGCAGGTACTGCTTCACGCAGATAATTCATAATCTCGCTCATGATCAGTCTTCCATACCCCATTCCCTGAACATCCGGGTGTACAGCAATATCGACGACCTGAAAGAAACAACCTCCATCTCCAATCACTCGCCCCATGCCTATCAGCATATCCTCTTCACGCAGACATACGGCAAACAGGCTATTCGGTAATCCAATCTCCGCCCCTTCCCTGCTCATTGCACTAAGGCCGGCAATCTGCCGCAAGGCAAGATACTCCACCGCTGCGGGTGGTGTGTGTTCAATATTCACATGATCCATGAATTGTGCCCCTTTCTGCTTGAATTCATCTACTTCCTGTGTAATAGTGAGAGAAAGCTTACGTGAAGCGTGTTTCATGATACGTGAAGTTGGTGCAAAGGAGGAACAAGTGTGTTTCAACGTTGGATTGAAGATCTAACATCGCGCCCAGGCACTGTGGCTGTGCTGTTTGGAGTCATGGCTTTGCTTCTGGGGATATACATATGGTCTGCCACTGAAGTTCGCCGCAGCCACGAAAGGCGAATGAGAAGGATACGAGATACATTATACATAAGTACAGCCCTCTTGGGACAACTTACCATCCAGGAAAATCGGAATTATGAACGATCGGAACACGAACATGACGATCTGATAACAGCAATGTTAGCCTGCAAAGCTGCATCTTACCTATCCCCTCAGCTACAGGACCAGATCCGTGACTGTATTAAGGATCATGATTCTGCCCGACTTGGCCTGATGCACAGAGCACTGGAACGGGAATGCACCGTATTATCGGATGAACTCAGCCGGGAGACTTATGCAGATCATTGGGGCACAGCGGTCTGGACCATCCTTCGGCCCATAGCCGAACCAGCCGCACTGGCGGCCACAGGGTTTCTGATTACAGATCTGGTATTTCGTCAGCGAATGTTGGACGTCCCTGTGGACTCATGGGACAGCATCTTGCCATGGATTCGCGCGATTTCCCTGATGATCACCATAATATATGGTTACCTGCTCTGGGCCAGCCCACGACGCGATAGGTCAAGTACAGTAACCAAAATGCTCTCCTTGCTGATCGCACTATGCTCCTTGCTCCATCTGATTGGACCTGCTGCTGCGCCCTACGCCCTTGGATTACAGCTGATTATATTTACTTCTGGTTTCGGGTTGACTGGGACACGCTCTCGAAGTGATCGCCCCTACGCAGGACATACGGATCTGGAACCAACAAAGCAAGTCTCTACGGAACTGGAAGGGAATACACGTCGTACATCTGGTACCAACACCGAAGAATAACCTACGCATCCAGCCGCTTCCGTATGATTAAACTTAGATAGATAGGAGACTCGGTCCTCCCTCGCTGGATTTTCACTGATCAGGTCATGTCTCCTTACTCGGCATGTTATACGATGATGGATGTCAGTGTCCCAAAATTGTAAAGAACCTCAGACACGTTATTTCCCAAAATCGCTCGATAAAAACGCTCTAAAACGCCGTACATTTCGATATAACGTGTCTCAGATTCGTTAGCGCTCACTCCCTGCTCATGCTCTGTTCCAAGCGCACTGAGAGGACAACCTCGTGTCCCTCTCGTACAAAGCGAAAATTTTCATTAATAGAAGAAAATAGGAGAATCGCCTTTGCGACATCCTGATCGCTAGCTCGTACATTCAGTATGCAGAGTATGCAGCATGCTTCCCTACTCTGGACCCGTTCATGTAAGCGTCGGCTTTCAGTAAGTTTGAAGACACGCTTTAAATTCTGCAAGTCTGTACGCAAAAAGGGCTGAAACTACATTGTAGCTTCAGCCCTTTTCTATATTACTAATTTTGTCTTGCGAAGAATGATCGGAAGGTTATTCTGTCATCGAAGTGGCATGTGTAACATACTTTAGTCACTTTATATCATGGATAATTACTTCACTTATTTGGCTACAACATGTGCAATGACGCGGCCCTTTTCGTACGTGACAGTCACGTCATAACCATCTGCCGTTACACTGTCGAATTCACCTGTGATTCCATTAGCCGTGATTAACGTAATATCTTTGGAACCTTCAATCTTATGCTTGGACAAGTCGAGTTTGAGACTTCCTCCATCAATATAGAGCTTTCTGCCGACATTCAGCTGACTGTTGTTATCAGTCACTACCAATTCCAACGTACTGTTATCCATGGTAAAGTTTCTATTTAAGTTGAGTGCGCCGTCGACATCAACGACAACTGTTCCATTTTCTACATACAGATCACCTGTACCAAAAGCAGTTTCAGATTCGGCTACCAGCGTTCCTGCTTGCAGTAATGTTCCGCCAGTGTAGCTATTTTTCCCTGTCAATGTAAGGGTTCCTGTTCCTTTTTTCGTAAGCATTCCACTACCGGTAATATCATTTCTCCACCAGTCTTCTGCATTAAAGCGCCCTTTGGAAGCGTCCATATCCACAGTTACATTGTTCAAGAATGCACCGTATCCATCCGCAGCCGTGACCAGATCAATTCTACCCCAGCCCTTGGATTCATCCAGTACAGGATATCCAGAGTCAATGGATGTTGTATACAACACTTGTCTGCGTTGCTCATCTGTTAAATACGGTTGACGCGTTTCCAACAGGACTTCTGCTCCTTGCGGTACAACTGGAGCCAAACCTTTGGTTCCGGTTTGTGGTAGACCGTAAGTCATCTTTTCTCTATAGAAGGCTTTATTGGCATCATGATCTTCCCATTTGTGTTCATCATAAGCACTCTTGAACGTGTAATCCTCAGTTACGGTGTGTGCATACTCATACAGACTCATATTTTTTTCCTTGGCTGCAGCTCCAAATACTTCTCCGGCATTCTCATAACCTTTCTCTAACACATCTTTGTTCTCAGCCTGATTAAGTGCATATGCAGCCATGGCTGTGGATTGTATTCTTCCTCCTATAACATCAAGCGGCGAGTGCATCCCCGTTACGACTCGATTCTCTCCCAACTGAGCTGCTCTCGTTAACAATTCAGCGAATCGTTCTGGTGTAGCGTATGCCAAAGGAAATACGGATAAGTAAGCTGCACTGGTATGTCCGCTCGGAAATCCGCCATCTTTTCCTCTTCCATCCTCAGCGATTCGTTTGACATAACTTAAGGCAGGAATAAGCTTAACGTTGGTTTCGTATTGCTGGTAATGTTTTTCTCCTGTAGATTTGGTGCCGCCTGAAGCCAAAGGTACTTCTTTTTTCTCACCTTCGCCCATGGTTTCCCATACAGGCAATCCTTTGCTGTCAACAACTTCTTTCACTTCTCCATTGGAATTCATTCTCCACGGTCTTGGGGAAGAGTAGAAATATTTAGAGGGATTAGATGAGGCAGGAATTTTGAATCGAACCAGATCAACCAAATTAACCAAGTCTGAAAGCTCCGTTTTTTCATCCCAATCTCCAATACCTTGGCTTTCATCTTCCACTGTTTCTTCGGTCAATACCACATTCATCTCGTCCACCGTTCGTTCAACGTTGGTCTTTGGCTTGATGATATCTACATACGTGTTAGCCAACGGACCAAAGCCCTCCATCACGCTATAGATCTTATCTCTTTGGTCATCATAGTAGGCTGCCAAAGCCTCTTCACCCGTGCGGTTTTGCGTGACCTTTTCGACATATTTGATATTGGCTTCCCAAGTCGCTTTGTTTCGGATCTCTTCATTTGCATATGTTTTCTGATCAGCGACGGCTACGGTTGGGTCATTTTTAAATCCGTCATAATAAGGGGACGGTCCATCTCCATACTTTGCATTTTTTCCGTCAGCTCCAATTTTGGTTGCCGCTGTTCCATCTCGCCAATCCGCTTGGTTCATGGACCATACTTGATCAAAACCGTCCAAAATATCAATAAATGGATTGGTTTCCGCAATATTTTTCAAGGTGTCGTCTCCAGCATTGGCTCCGTGCTTCACGGCGGACAACCGAGCTTCATCTGCTGGGGGGTTAACATTCAGCACGGTTGCCGTTCCTTTTGGCTTAGCTGGTTTGGCAGCTGTAGTAGCATCTGTTTCCACAGCCTTAACGAGCGCAGACACCGCTTCGGCACGAGTAATGGAATTAAGCGGTTTGAAGCTTCCATCTGCATAACCAGCGATAATTTTCGCTGCTGCCGCTCCACCTACCGCTCCCTTGCTCCACGCCGCAATAGACGATGAATCGCTAAATACATTCGCTGCTGTTTCATTTAACTCCAAGTTCAAAATGCCAGCGATCACTTTAGCTGCTTCTTGACGGGTAATCGGATCTTGCGGCTTCATTGTGCCATCGGTGTATCCATCTATATATCCATTCGCATTTGCAATAGAAATTGCTTCGTAATACCATGCACTCTCAGACACATCGTTAAAGGTAATTTTAGCTTGTCCGGAATATCCAAAAGCACCGTTTACCAAATTCATAAATTCTGCTCTGGTAATATACGTATTTGGTTTGAAGGAATGATCCAGGTAACCTCGAATTAATCCTTCATCACCCCATGCTTGAATATTTGCTTCCGCCCAGTGTCCCTTAATATCAGAGAACTGAATCTTCTGATCGGCTGCAAAACTCTTCTCTGCAAATGTCGGACCTACCATAGACAACATTAGAAGTAATGCCAGTGACTTTTTAAGTGGTTTTCTCATGGCTTGCAAATACACGCTCCCGTTATGGTAAATTATTTTTTTGCTTCTGCATCTGCAAATGAGTAAGAAAGACTCTATACAGATGTCTGATCTGCCGTTACTGTAGCATTAGGGAGCGTTTCGCATCTATAGAACAAATTCCGTTTTATATCAAAATCGTACGTTTCGGAGCTTATATGCCAAGAAAATGGAGTTAGATACTACTTTATCAATTAAAATACCTACTTTTGTAAACGCTTTATTAACTGAAAGTAAATTATGGAGTGGGAGTTTGTTAAATTTCGATCAACATGATTTCTAGTCCTCGGCCTGCTATATAATGATGAAGTTGTTTAGAAAAGAGACATGAAGGGGGAAAAAGAATGCATAAGCCATTTCAATCTGTGAGATCCAAAATGGTTCTTTCCTACCTTGCAGTCGTTCTTGTCATTGCGCTTCTTTTCGGCTCCATTCTATACCTTTTCTTCTCCCATCAATACAGCAAAGAGATTCGAATCAATAATCAACTTTCGCTGAAAAGCACCGTCAATACTATTGAGAGCTCCGTGATCCAGAAGGTGAATCAGGTCTATCTGTCCCTGGCACTCGGTAACGCAGCAAGTATCGATTTAGATAGCTTAAAAGGAAACCATAGCAAAATCTTGGACATCGAACAGTCCCTCAAAAATATGGTGCAAAATTATTCGGATCTCATTGAAGCTATTCATGTGTACGATACGAGGAACCACTTCATCGTCTCATCTGTATATGGGCTATTGCTCTATGAGGACACGCCTTCGAGTGTGGATCATACGACGGATTGGATTGCTGCGATGAAAGAGACTCCAGAAAGCTCCTTATGGATGAAGACTCGCATGGTGCCTCAGGATGCTTATATCGAATCACGGGAACAGGGCAATATGAGTCATCTAATTTCCTATGTCCATAGTTACCCGTTTCAATCGTCTGGACAAGACAGTAAGGCCATGATTGCGATTGATATCAAAGAATCAGCGATCAGTCAGATCATTAAAAATATGATCCCTGCTGACTATGCAAATACATTAATCATCGATCAGGACGGAACCGTCATATCTGCCGCGGACAAAACGTTGATAGGCAGCTCCACGGAGGAGAATCTAACGCAGTCGCTCCTTGCCTATCATTCTTCAGATGAGAGCTTCGCACCTGTATTTAACTATGACTCTCATGTCGTCACCCAAGATCAATTTAAAGGAAATGCATGGAGAATATACACAACCACACCTAATGAAAGCTTCTATTATAAATTGGATAGCTTAAAAGAAATTTCGGTTTTTCTTGGCTTGTTGGCTGTCGCAGTTGGGATCGTGATGTCCTCCATTTTTACCAGGGCCAACTATAGTCCTCTTAAGCGAATCATGAATAACATCAAGAGCCGGATGGACAGCCCAACCAGCTTAAAGCAAGACGAATATCGGTTCATCGATACAACGTTTAACAGTCTGTCCAATAAAGTTGATAGTCTTGAAGAAACCTTACAGGCCAATCACAGAATGATTAAGCATAGTATCATGCTTAATATGTTAAATAATCGATTTACACCCGAGGAACTTTCAGAACAGCTCCAGTCTGTTCACATTTCAATGGCTTACTCTCGCTTCCGTTGCATCGTCATTGACCCCGTCAATGAGAAGTGGAAGGATCTGCAGCCACGACAGTTGCAGCATACGTTGTATACGATGATCCAGCAACTGGAGCTCACAGAAATGGATGAAACTCAACTACTGGCAGAGGAATTGCAGGATCACAAAATAGCAGTAATCATCTGTACCAACCAACCCGAAGAACCGCTCTCTGATCACATTGTTGACTTTATTCACGCTGAGGCGAGCAGCAGATTTGGCCTGGAATTTGTACTATCGTTAGGCGGATGGGTAGAACACTTCACGAAGATTCACACAAGCTATCATCAGGCGAATATCCTGATTCGCTACAGCTACTTCTTTCCCGAGCAGTCTGCCATTCAGGATCTTGATCTTCTGAACAGGGAAGCCAGCAGTTTGGAAATTCCGGAGTCCTACCTCGTCAACTTTGAAAAGAAATTGCAGACTCGGGATGTGCAAGGTACGGTTGAGGCCATTCAGAAATTGGTCGCGACAATAAAGGAAGGCCCCTATTCCGCCGAATACAGCCGTATCATATTATTAAAAACGGTATCTATTTACGCGGAGTGTATTAATCAGGTGCGCCTGCAACCCGCCGAGGCGAGTTCATTGAATATGTACAAGCAACTTTCATTGTTCTACAATATCAACCGCTATTCGGAATGGATGATTCATCTCGTGACCGAATTTGTGATGCAGATGGAGAAGCGCAGCGAGGTACGAAGTGTGGATACCATCTCGGCTGTCAAAGCCTATATTCACGAGCACTTATCGGGCGATCTCACGCTGGATCATGTCTCAGAGCAAGTATTCATCAGCCCTAAATATCTCAGTAAACTTTTCAAGGAAGAAACCGGGATTGTTTATTCCGAATATGTTACGAATCAGAGAATGGAACGCGCACGGGAACTCATGACACAACGCGAAATTACAGTTGAGCAGGTCGCAAGTTCGGTCGGTTACCGTACCCCTGCTTATTTCATTAAGAAGTTCAAAGAAATTCACGGCTGTACACCAAAAAACTTCATGCGCAGTCTAATGGAACAGGGATCTATATAGGTTCAATTAGGAATATTTACACGGACACTCCGATGACAGAACAACCTTCCGATCGCTGTTATTGTGTAAATGTTAAATTGAACCTATATAGAATTTAAAATTAGTAAAGGAGCTGCTATGAACCTTAACCTGTCAAGAAAGCTATGTCTATTGATTGCTACATCTATTCTTATAGGATTGATGAACGGTTGTACCTTTCTAAACAGGGAAGGATCACAAGTGCAACAGCAGGACCATTTGGAAAGTCCTGAGAAGGAGACAGTACCGCAATATACGATATCCTGGACCATGCATCAAAATATTGCTGTTCCTGTGGACGCGGAGATGATTGCATATATTGAGGATCAGTTTGATGTCGATCTGGAGGTGTGGAATCTTGAGAACAAGCGGTACGAGGAACTGCTGGACCTGGAGCTTGCTCAAGGGAAGATACCCGATCTGTTTCGAATCAGACAACCGCATGATCTGCTTAAATATCAAATGCAAGGGGTATTAGCGGAAATCTCCCCAGAAGTCCTTGAACAATATGCGCCAAATATCGTGCAGCGAATTCGCGATTATGATTCACGTTATTTAGAGTTAGAGTATGGAAAAATAAACGGTGGCTTATATGGAATTCCGGTCATTAATCAGACCAATATCTATCGAACTCCTGTTGTATACCGAGAGGACTGGCTTAAGCAGCTTGGTCTGGAGGTTCCGAAGACATTAGATGAATTTGAAACGGTTATGTATGCTTTTGCCAAAGATGATCCGGACGGAAATGGTAAACAGGATACGTATGGCCTATCCAGAGAGGGCTTAAATGTCGTGTTTGGCGCTTTTGGACAGTCCGTTTTCACCGAGCAACTATATTTTAATGAAAAAAACAACCAACTCGTGATCGGCGCTTTGGAGCCTGAGATGAAAAAAACCCTGACTTATATGCAAAAGTGGTATCAGGACGGGATTATTGACCCCGAGTTTATAACCGGCGAAAATAAAGGTGGATATAAACATCTATCCCATACTTTTATTAATGGAAAAATTGGGATGACCTCAATGGGCAACTACTATCATTGGAATCAAGAGGGAGACTACAGTGTCCTTAATGAAAATGGTCAAGAAACCCCAGTGAGAGCCTCGTTCAATGTTAATGAGCTGTTACAGAAGAACGCAACTGCAGAAGTTGTATTTGGTTCTCCTGTTATTGGTCCTGATGGACATAGCGGTTCAAAAGGGAACAATCTGCTGATGAATTTTATTGCTATAGGTGCTGAGGCTGCGAAGGAGCCGGGAAAACTGGAGGAAATTCTGGAGATACTCGATTATGTAAGTGCCAACCCCGATCCGGAGGAGCAGATCAAAATGGAGTATGGCCTTCCAGGAAAACACTGGAATTGGAGCGCTGAAGATTCAAACTCGTTCCATTTACTTTACCCATACAACAGAATGGAGAATTATATTAATAGGATCGGCTCAAGTATCGGCATGACGGTTCCAGGTACACCCTCGGATAAACGTGAACAGTGGGCTGCATCTGCAGGGTTGACGGAGAATGGTATCTATAATCGCCTGGAGGTTGCAACCCCTGCCCTGATTCAATATTCATCTGAATTGATTCGCATGAGAGACAGAGCGTACATCTCCATCATCACTGGCGATCAGCCTGTGGGGTATTTCGATACCTTTGTGGAAGAAGTCATGGATGCAGGTGGGCAACAGGTGCTGCTTGAAGCGAATCATTGGTATAAGGAGCATATGGAGACAAGTCGCGCACAATAGATAGGATGATTTGGAACATGCATTTCCCATGAGTTTCTGAAAAGTATACATTTGTGTTCCTATGCACCCATTCTCGTTTCCTGACGCCGTGTCACTCGCTATCCCTTTGCACTCGCATTGGATCCGCGTAGTGAACGGGCTGAACTGCTTCGTGCCGTGCTTCCGGATTTGGAGGCGCTGCCTGAGGGCGTGTTCTCAAAACGCTTGCGTTCGGTCCGCTCCATCTGCACAATCTGACCTTCGTGCACTACGATATGCAATGAACCAAACTCCATGTCATTCAGCTGTCCGGCAATTCGGTCCAACCATACCTCATCCACTTTTAACGGCTTAGCCATAGAGCTGCCTCCTCTTCTCGGGCTATTGCCCGCCATATTCCTAAGTACGCTGTCATCCAACGGATTTATAAATCATTCTTTTCCAACCTATATACTTGGTTTATACATTATCAGGGCTTCCAGTAGCTGTCAATCTGTATTTTCTTCTTCTCAAAATCACTTTTCTGAGACGGCTTTGTGTCCAAGCCAGCTCTTGAGCAGCAACGTGGCAAGAGCCAGAATCAGGAGCAGGGAAGCTACAGCAAACGAAGCCGAGAATTGATATTCGTTATACAAAATCTCGACATGAAGGGGTAACGTATTGGTCTCCCCGCGGATATGCCCGGATACCACAGATACGGCTCCGAACTCGCCCATAGCACGGGCATTACACAGAATAATGCCGTACAGCAGCCCCCATTTGATGTTGGGCAAGGTTACACTCCAGAAGATTCGCCACCCGGAAGCACCTAGTGTAACCGCCGCTTCCTCTTCCCGGGTTCCCTGGTCCTCCATTAGTGGAATCAGCTCCCTCGCTACGAAGGGGAAGGTAATAAACAGCGTTGCAATCACAATGCCTGGCAGCGCAAAAATGATTTTGATATCATGTTCGGACAGCCACGGCCCTAACCACCCATTCGAACCAAAGACCAATACAAAGATCAACCCGCCCACCACAGGCGAGATGGAAAAGGGAAGATCAATCAGGGTAATCATGAGTCCTTTGCCCTTGAACTGGAACTTGGTAATGACCCATGCAGCGGCCACACCAAATATCGTATTCAGCGGCACTGTAATCGCCGCAACCAATAACGTGAGTTTCAGTGCAGACATGGCATCCGGCTCGGTAAGAGCCGCGATGTACACAACCCAGCCCTGCTTCAACGCCTCCATGAGCACAATGGCCAGTGGCAAAATAAGCAGCCAGATGAGTACCAGGCTTGCCAGTCCGATTAACAACCATTTGACCCATCGAGCCTCCGTTGTTGCACGATTAGTTCCACGCCTGGTCTTTACGGGTGGAACAGGGCTCAGTGGGATAGAACCCGCCATATGCTGCACCTCCTTTGGTTTCGGTGAGTGACGTCTTTTAATATACTTATTCCACCATGCCTCATTGTCATGCTCTGCCCGCCTTTCGGCTCCAACGTTGCAAGGAATTAATGATCAGTAGCAGGATGAAAGAAACCAGAAGCAGCAGCAAAGCTACAGCTGTAGCGCCTGCATAATCGAACTGCTCCAGCTTGGCCATGATCAGCAAGGGGGCAATTTCTGTTTTCATCGGCATATTACCTGAGATAAACACAACGGAGCCATATTCGCCAATGCCCCGGGCAAAAGCCAGAGCAAACCCGGTCAGCAGCGGTGGGATCAGATCTGGCAGCAGAATGGTACGGAATATCCGCCATCTTCCTGCCCCCAGTGTGGCAGCCGCCTCTTCCACCTCCGCCTCCAGCTCCTCCAACACCGGTTGCACCGTGCGAACTACAAACGGAATTCCGATAAACATCAGCGCCAGCGTAATCCCGGCCTGTGAATAGGCGAGCTTGATGCCCAATGGCTCTACAAACTGCCCAATCCAGCCATTGCCGGCATAGATCGCCGTAAGAGCAACCCCTGCTACTGCCGTTGGCAAGGCAAAGGGCAGATCAATGACTGCATCAAACAGCCTTTTGCCCGGGAATTCATACCGAACAAGCACCCATGCCAGGAGCAGTCCCAGCACGAGATCAATCAGTGCCGCTGCACCTGCCGTCAGGAAGCTGACCTGGAAGGAAGCCAGCACCCTGGGATTGGTTGCAACCTCAATCATGGTTGCCCACGTCAGCCCTGTGGAGTTAAATAACAGCGCAGCCAGTGGAATAAGTACAACCAGGCTCAGGTAGAACACACTGTAACCCATCGTTAATCCGAATCCCGGCAATGTGCGTCTCCGCGCCACCATCACCTTGCTCATCCACGTTCATCCTCTCTGCCTTCAGCCGGTAAGGCTGGTTGGCCGCTCACAGCGCGATTGATCGGTTGTTCATTGAACAGAGCAACCTTAGCTGCCTGGAACATAGATCTGGTCGAAGATACCACCGTCATTGAAATGTTTGGCCTGGGTATCCCGCCATGTACCGAATACATCTTTCAACGTGAACAGCTCAAGTGCCGGGAACTGATCTTTGAATTTTTCCTCCACGCTGTCCAGCGTTGGACGGTAATAATTTTCAGCAGCAATTGTCTGTCCTTCTTCACTGTACAAATATTTCAGATAGGCATCCGCCACGTCGCGGCTTCCTTTTTTGTCTGCATTTTTGTCCACAATCGCAACCGGTGGTTCAGCCAAGATACTAACCGAAGGCACGACAATATCGAATTTGTCCGGGCCCAGCTCTTTTACGGATAAGAAAGCTTCATTCTCCCAAGCAAGCAGCACATCACCAATACCACGTTCAACAAACGTCGTCGTAGATCCGCGAGCACCCGAATCCAGTACAGGCGCATGTTTGAATAATTCTCCAACGAAAGCCTTCGCTTTCTCTTCATCATTGTTATTATGCTTAAGGGCATATCCCCATGCCGCCAGATAGTTCCAGCGTGCTCCGCCGGACGTTTTGGGATTCGGGGTGATGACTTGCGTATCCCCTTTGATCAGATCATCCCAGTCCTTGATGCCTTTTGGATTACCCTTACGTACAAGGAATACAATCGTAGAGGTATACGGAGCGCTGTTATGCTCGTATTTGTCCTGCCAGCCTTCGTTAATCAGACCTTTATCTTCAATCGCATCAATATCGTATCCCAATGCCAGCGTCACCACGTCTGCATCCAGTCCGTCAATAACAGAACGACTCTGTTTGCCCGATCCCCCATGGGACTGCTTGATGGTCACTTCCTGGCCTTTCTCTTTCAACCAATGCGCCGCAAACGCTTTGTTATATTGCTCATAGAGTTCCCGTGTTGGATCGTAGGAAACATTCAGCAGTTCGATGGCCTTGGCCCCTTCCTTGCCGCCTTCCGCTCCCCCCGATGTTCCTGTCGCACTGGACCCCCCGCTATCCGATCCGCATGCTGCCAGAACTCCTGTTAATACCAGTGCCAGACCAACCAGAATACCCTTGTGAATTCTCTTTTTCATTAAATACACTCCCCCGATATAGATCTGCATGACTACCTCAGGCCGGCTGAACAGGATGTAACGGCCCATAAAAAACAAGAAGACGGAGGAACCCCCGCGCACTTCTCCCCATAAAGTCATGCCGGCTTAAGGCCGTGCATGCTCCATCTGAAAAGGATGCGCTGCGGTGTTCCTCCGTCTATACGGTGAGAACGTTATTCTGTTCAGGTTGCATGGTTGCATCTGTCTGTAAAATGATCGTTTTCACAATGAAAACAGATTCGTTTTTATTATTCCTACCTGTTTAGTAAGTTATATACGTATAATAAAGGCAGTCTATATACCTGTCAAACGTTTTTTCCGATTTTTACCGTATTTCTGGGCTATTGGCAAAAAAAGAGGAACAACGAACCAGCGTCCGTTGTTCCCTTCAGCGAATCCCATACTTCGCTGGCTATTGTAAACCTAATCGGTAATGGACGGCTACACGTTGTCCATTCTCATCTGTCCGCATACCGAATATTGGGTACCGGTGGTGTGCTCATGCCTTCTCCCAGATAAAAACCAGTGTGTGGCGGTTGATTGTAGGCTACATTTTGCCAAGCGACGCCAAGTCGGTACACCGGATCATGCATCAGCGTATAGATGCGTTTGTCCGTAACTGCTGTTGTGGTATAGATCCTCAGTGCTGAGCTGTCATTCGTCCGCCATACCACTTCTTCTCTCCAGTCCCCGAACAGATCGGCCTGCAGATTCGGCGTAGACTTGGTTCCGTTATTGGAAGATACGCCGGAAGCGGTGAGCAGGTTCATCGTTGTGCTGTTGGCATAATTCCACTTGTCGATTCGGTTGCTGTCCAGCAGTTCACGAAGCAGATCCCCATCCCACCAGATCCCAAAATTCGTGGAGGACGGCAGAGTTGTCCCGAGTTTCTGCCCTTTGGCCGTATACAGACTGCCGTCTGCCCATACTTCAGCGCCTTTATATCTTGGATCAATATCTGCTGCCATTCCGCGTCCAATATCCTTCGTTGTTTTGACTCCCCAGATTAACTGGCCTGTACCTGCATCCCGGAACTCCACTCCGGCATTGGATGGCGTCTCATGAACCTGAAATACCTCAAGTCCAGGGCGATCCGGGTCGAGGTCACTCAAATGCATGGCATCGCCATGATGAAGTCCTGTTGTGTACAATCCTTTGCCGTTGTCATCCACTGCCATGGCACCATAAACGATCTCGTCTTTCCCATCTCCGTCTACGTCCGCCACACTCAGATTATGATTGCCCTGCCCGGCATAACCCGAGTTACCGGAGGTATTGGAATCAAATGTCCATTGTTTGGTCAGCTGTCCATTACGCCAGTTATAAGCCACGAGCACTGTGCGGGTGTAGTACCCACGCGCCATGACCAGACTTGGGCGCTCTCCATCCAGATAAGCAATGGCGGCAAGGAATCGGTCCACCCGATTGCCGTAGTTATCCCCCCAACTGGATACATTGCCACGCGCCGGTTCGTAGTTCACCGTGGAGAGTGCTTTGCCAGTCTGTCCATTGAAAACCGTCAGGAATTCGGGACCAGACAACACATAACCGCTGGAATTGCGGTAATCCTTGCTTGCATCCCCGATGACTACGCCAGTGCCATCCTTGGTGCCATCGGCTGTTTTCATCGCAACTTCGGCTTTGCCATCACCGTCGAGATCATAGACCATGAACTGGGTGTAGTGAGCGCCGGCTCGGATATTTTTGCCCAGACTAATCCGCCAGAGGCGTGTTCCGTTTAATTTGTAGGCATCGATAAACACTTCCCCGGTATAACCACTCTGGGAGTTATCCTTAGAGTTGGAAGGGTCCCACTTCACAATCAATTCATACTCACCATCACCATCCAGGTCACCTGCACTGGCATCGTTGGCACTGTAGGTGTAGGCTACTCCATCGGCCGTTGTCCCGCCTGCGGGTACACTGAGCGGTACAGATAGATAGTTATTGCCCCATACGCTCGCTGCCGCTGAAGCAGCCTGCTCCGTTCCACTGACGACAGCGCGAACCGTATATTTGGAACTGCTTGTCCCGCTTGCATCCTGAAGGTTGGTGCTGTTTGTTATGGGCGTAGCGTTCACCTTGGTTCCATCCCGATAGACGTTAAACGATACATTCGACCCTTCCGTTCCCATAAGCCGCCAACTGACAAACACACCTGTCCCGGTCTTCACAGCCACCACACCGCGATCCAGATATTCCATCTGCCTTGGACCCGCTGCATGTGTTACCGACGTGTTGCCAAGGCCAAGCGAAGTAATCAGTAACGCGGAACTCAGCAGGGATACTCCCGCTGTACGTAATGTGCGCTTCCACAATGATGATCGATTTCCCATAAACAATTGCCTCCCCAATTGTATTGGTAAGCCCGATGCCCTTGTAGCGCCATCTTTTTATGTAAGCGCTTTAATATATTCATTTTAAATTAAACATATAATTCCATCTATAGGTCTAATTTAGTAATTGAATGGTTGGTACATGAAAAAAGCCAACGGATTTCTCCTTTGGCTTCGTAAAGTATATTACAGTGTAATCATAATGCTAAATAGATTCAGAACTAAAGTACTTGTTATTAAGCATTAATTCGCTGCATTTCATTAATTAGTAATTTAAGCTTTTCCTTGTCTTCAAAATTTTCACTGCTAAAGCTTTTTTCAAGAAAAGCCATTACATATTTAATGAAATTGAGATCATTATTTTTTTGAATAGAGAAGTTCAATCCTTCTAAAATTCGACTTATTGCAACATCGCGATTGTGGTTTAAATAGTATATCGCCAATTCCCCTAGAAGTTTTGCATAATTTTGATTCATCATTGAAGAATTGTATTGTCCAAACTCTGTCTTGTATGTACGTAAAGGAATGTAATCCGAGAAACGCTCTAAAATATCATCAATATTCCAGTTAAACTTATTCGCTGCCTGGATGATGTAACGTAATGCCAAAAATATCTCATCCGGGTATTGTGTGATGTAATTTGCATATTCGTTAACAACATTTATATCTCCAGATAACATCTGATAGAGATACTTATTAGCCGTTGCCCATTCTTCGAATTGCTTCAGCACACGTCGAGACTCATCATCGTCCTCCCGCACCCAGCTCTGTCCACTTGCATAAAGCCCCACAAGTTCTAATGCTTTAGTATAGTCTCCCTGCTCCTCAAATACCGTCGACTGAATCAACCAAGCATATAGTATATAAAAGTAAAGTGGCCGCACTGTTAGTTTCCACTCCTGATTTTGTCGTTCCGAAATGTTAATTGTATTATATTGAATTTTGGCTAACTGTAACATCTTGTCAGCAAAATATTTAACTTCGCTCCATTTATTTACCGAGCCAAAAACATGAATTAGATCTTTGAAGGCTTCAAGTTGGTATCCCTCATCCAACCGGTCAACATAGGGCTCGAACAAGATAGCCATCCTTAGATTTTCCTCCAGGTTCTCACCTTGTCCAATTAGAAACATGCGATACTGGCACATGGCAAGCCGTTCGGAATGCTGATATTTCTCAACTTCACTCACACTCTTATATAACAACGCCGCCGCAGACCGCTGATTTTGTTCAAATAATTGTTCAGCCATCTCAAATAGTTCTGTCGCATAATCCAGGTCGTCCAGTAGCCGATAAAGAATCTGCTCGATGCAGTCCAGCCGATTCAACTCCGCACTTCTGAGAATAAATGGTCTGATCCGCCGCATAGATACGGTATAAGCAAAACATTCTTCCACATAGTCGGCAAAAAAATGATCTGCTGCCACGCCCATTCCTGATGATATCGCAATCAACTGACTCACGGATATGGGACGATTTCCATGTAAAATACGACTAATTGTGCCTGTATTAATGCCAGATACTTCCGAGAATCGGGAGAGCGTCATGCTGTTCTTATCGATATACTGGGTTAATTGCTCCCGAATTGAATTTGCAGGTATCAAGGAAAGCACCACCCTTCGTGCAACATCCAGATTTTAGGTTTTATCCCTATATATCCTGATCATAATGAACGTTCAAACGATGGTCAATAAAAAAATGTGATAATTGCCACTATTTTCAAGTTATTCGCATAAAAAGACTAAAAAAGCTGTAAAACCATGTGTTTCTCCATGATTTCACAGCTTATAGACCACTTTTACACCACAGGCGCAATACATACCGGACGAGGCAGTTCCAGCTTGAACCCGTTATGCGTCAGGCGTCCGTCTTCTTCACTGATCTGGAAACCTACGAGGTTATTGCTGTCCTGATTCGCCACAACCAGAATCCCACCTGGCAAAATATTAAAGTTACGCGGTGTCTGCCCAATCGTGGACGTCCACTCTACGGCTTCCAACTTACCGCTCTC
Organism: Paenibacillus sp. SRL342; assembly: GCF_984798905.1. Classification (NCBI taxonomy): domain Bacteria; kingdom Bacillati; phylum Bacillota; class Bacilli; order Caryophanales; family Paenibacillaceae; genus Paenibacillus; species Paenibacillus sp. SRL342. The sequence goes on along the minus strand of NZ_OZ481790.1, from coordinate 560,608 downwards.
TTGGTCAATATGATAGAGCACGATGCTGTCATCTCCCCGATTGGATGCATACAGGAAGCGTCCACATGGAGATACACGGATGTCCGCAGCTGTCCCCTCTCCTTTATGCCCTTCTGGAAGTGTGGAAATGTGCTGTACCGTAGTGAACTCCCCTCTGCGCTCATCGTACAGGAATGCCGTAACCGTGTTGTTCAATTCGTTGATTACATATGCCCACTTCGAGTTGGGATGGAACACAAGATGCCTTGGCCCTGCGCCTGGTGGTTGATCCATCTCACGATGGGTAACCAGACGTCCCTCTTCCAACCGATACACAATGATCTGATCCAGACCGAGATCACATACGACAGCATACTGCCCGGACGGATCTGGTTGAATGGAGTGTGCATGCGGCCCTTCCTGGCGTTCTTCGTTGATTCCACTTCCCGTGTGCTCCACCCATGCACTCATCTCACCAAGCGTCCCCTGATCGCCAACCGGGAATACATTGACACTGCCGCTGCTATAGTTGGATGAGAACACCCACTGACCATCCGTGGAGACAGACACATAACATGGAGAAGCTCCTCTGGTCTGTTTTCTATCCATCAGGTGCAGCTCACTCGTTGCCGCATCTCTCCGATAGACCAGTACCTCTCCCTCGTCCTTCTCACTCGCCACATACAGACAGTTTCCATCCGGGCATAGCGCCAGATAAGACGGATTATCCACACCATCCATGTGATTGACGATTCGCATCTCTCCTGTATCCGCATTCAACGCACATAGGAATATTCCGGGTTCATCCGCTGACGCATACGTACCTGTATAGAAAAACGTTTCCTGAGTTGTGACTGGTTCCATAACTATATCTCTCCCTTATCCTATATATTCACTGTTCTGATTCTTCTCACTGGTATGTACTTACCCAATTCACGGGCAACTGCTTCACTTCCTGTCCTATAACGTGGCTTTCTAAATCGATAACAACCCCGGTGTGCACTCTCATATCTGTCATTGACTCCCTTATCCCCTCTCACCATAATACAAAGTATGAGACCTAACAACAGACCACCCCTACAGCGTAAATCTGACGGATTTCGTATGCAAAAACTCATTGTGCTTCCGGACGCCCTGCTGCAAGAAACCGCAGCTTATCCGGTCACGTCCGGATTATACGTAACCGATATCGGTTACTTTCACGAAGCGGAACATCATTACCGTGACCGTCCCGATGGTTGTGAATCACACATTCTGATGTACTGTGTCCAAGGCACAGGCTGGTATACGATGGATGGCAGCAAGACATATGATGTCAACCCGGGAAACCTCGTTATATTACCTGCACATGTCCCTCATGTGTATGGTGCCAACGCAGCTGAACCATGGAGCATCTTCTGGATTCATCTGCGCGGGGAACACGCTTTATCCTACATAGAACCCTTGTTAACTCATCATATTACTACCATGCCACCGGCCAAGGCTCAGAAATGGCTTGAGCTGTTCCATGAATGTTACGGCGCGTTAGAGACGGGTTACTCCATACAGACGATGACGTATGCCTCCCAGATTATCGGTTATATGCTTGGTATGCTGGCTTATGGACCGGAGACGACAGGGACAGATGGTGGGATCGTGAGCAGCAAACGGGCGGCTGAACAATCCGTTCAATATATGCTGGAGCACCTGGAGAATGGAATCACGCTCAAGGAACTCGCGGCACACGCGCGGCTGTCTGTCCCTCATTACTCTCAGTTATTCAAGCAAGCTACGGGGCATTCGCCCATCGATTATTTCCTGCGGCTTAAGATTCAGCATTCCTGCCGCTATCTGGATTTTACCGATTGGACCGTGAAGCAGATCAGTTCCGAGCTTGGATTCAAGGACCCTTACTACTTCTCCCGTCTGTTCAGCAAAATGATGGGACGTTCACCCACGGATTATCGAAATAAATCCAAAGGTTAAAGGCAGTGTCTTCACTTAGCCCCTTCTGAATGATTATGAATTCCGTTGGAAAATTCCAGCAACTTTTTGAACAGAAGGGTCGTCTATAGGGGCAAATAACTTTTATATAAAGGGATCATCCCTGGAAAAGTGAGGCGCACCTTTCATGAAAAAAAATATACTTGCTACATTAACTGCGGGAGCTCTGCTCACGCTGTCTCTGAGTGCAGGCCCGATCAACGCTGCGCAAGCCCAATTCACGGATATTCAAGGTATCGCAGGAGCAGACAAAATTGAATCTCTCCATCAGGATGGATTCATCAAAGGCGTGAGCGACAGCTTGTTCAAACCTGAACTGGAGTTAAATACCGCTCAGGGCATTCAACTGATTGCGGACGGCCTGAATCTGAATCTGGACACGATTCGTTTTATCAAACAGCCGCTGCCAAGTGATCACTTCTCTCATGTAAAAGATGGCGTATGGTACAGTGATGCATTTATCCGTGCACAATATAATGGCATTCAGATGTCACAGGATATCGATCCGTCCAAACCGCTTACTCGTGAACAATTCACACTGTTTCTGATGCAAGGCATCGAGGCCAAAGGCGGTCTGCCGATGATTAATATCAAACCTGTGGACATTACCGACGAACAGGAACTTACGCCAGAGTATCAAGGTGCCATTCAGCGTTCACTCGTTCTCAAAATCAATCAACTGGATGCCGACGGCAACTTCAATCCCAAACAAACGATTACTCGTGCCGAAGCAGCAGTGATGATGTATAACGCAATCGAGTACATGGAATCGTTCCATGCACCACAAATCCCGGAAACACCTGAGGAGTAATATTTCCTTGGTGGAAGCAGTATGCCAAACAGCCGCACCTTCCCTCAACAGGAAAGTGCGGCCGTTTGTATTATACCGTTATTTATACCTATATCACTGATGCAATCATCAGATTTAACTTTCTAACTTAGAAAGAACCTTTAACAACAACCTCAGACAACGGTAAACGTCCTGACGGGCGAGCTGGCTGTGCAGCTTTACCTACAGTAATCAACAACGTTGGCACAAATCGTGCAGGAATGTTGAATGTTTCGATCAGTTTTTGTGGATTATATCCACCGATTGGACATGTATCGTAACCCAGGGAGCGTGCAGCAAGCATAATATTTTGGGAAGCAAAAGATGCATTGCGGATCGCTTCATCGCGAGCGATTTGCGGGCTTTGGTAAGCACCGTTGATCTGTCCAACCAATGCGTCACGAACCTCAGCAGTCAGTGCGCCTGCCTCAACAGCTTGATCGTAGATTACGGTGTTTCGGTTTGCTTCCAAATCTCCAAGAACAGCAATCGTAACCGAACTTTCCACGATCTGACTTTGACCGTAAGCAACTGGCAGCAATTTCGCTTTGTCTGCTTCAGATTCAATTACGAGGAATCTCCAGTGTTGCAGGTTCCATGAAGATGGTGCTTCCGCTGCTGCTGTCAGAATCGCATTGAGATCAGCTTCAGGCAATTCAAAACCTTTTTCGTACTTTTTGACAGCATGGCGTTCGCTAATAACGCGAAGTGTTTCATTTTTTTCAATGCCTGACATGTGTTCCACTCCCCAGAATCTAGTTTGTTTATACTTCTTTACTTTCGCAAGGTAATCTTGAAGAATACTACTCTCCCAAGGATTTGCCTTCCGAAAATAACATCAGCGCAGATAATCTCTCCCCATCTGTGTTCACGTTATGCCCGGAATCGCCTGAGAACATCAATGGATCTTTCACCGGAGCACACGCCAATGCCATAACTTGTCCACCATGCCTGACTCAACCAAGGCCATGTCATGAAGGACCATTCGTTGTGGACTCCGTCAGGACTTCTCCTTTGCAGGCAATCCATTCAGCGACAGGGTTATCGCTTCCCCATGACCTATGCGCTCTTTCACATCCTGAATGGATATACGGTCAAAATAAGCGCTGAGCGCCTCTTCGCCTCCGTTATATATGTTCCCCATCACATCCTGCATATTGGAAGATACTACGCACGATGAACCGGACTCCCCTGAGCACCAGTTGGGACCGAGTGAACCACCAGCTACCAGTCTGTACAATTCTCCCAGCTTGATCTCTTCACTTGGACGGCTAAGCAAGTACCCACCATGAGCACCTTCCTTCGTCGTCAGGTAACCATGTTTGCGCAGAACACTAAGTACCTTACGGACTCTGGCCGGGTGTGTACCCACACTCTGGGACAAATCTTCACTATTGGCCATACACTCATTTCTCATCGACAGAAAAACAAGACAATGCACCGCTATGGTAAATTCGCTGTTCATAACTTACTCCTTCCCGGCTTACAACACCGATGAACTCCAACCCAAGGTAAGTATAACTGTCATTATATGAATAACAGTTATGTTTGTCAACTTTCATCCCGAATGGAGATCAAACGTGATTTTTCCTGTTATACCAATACTTACAGCTCATCAACACAATTAAGCTAGGATGAACATCCTGTCTTCATTTTTATCCAAAAAGAACAAAAAAGTGAGCCTTTCGCTACGCGAAGGGCTCCAATAAGATAGACATATGAAAGGGCTTACGTGATTATTATAATCGGTAATCCTCAATTTGAAAACGCTTTTTTTGTAAAGTGCATCATTATTTTAAATTTTTTTTATTTGAATAAAATGAACAATAGGTATTGATAAAACTAATGTCATTAGTTATGATACTAATACCATTAGTTTTAAGGAGGGTTTAACGATGCGTATTACCCGAGAATTTGATGTCGTTCAAGTTACGTTTTTCCCAAGACTTTTCCCTGTGAACGTATACCTGATTGAAGAGGAAGATGGATTAACGCTGATTGATGCCGGAATACCGGTCAGTCTTAAGGGGATTTTGGCAACTGCCCAGTCCCTTGGAAAGCCCATTACCAAGATCATTCTGACTCACGCGCATAGCGACCATATTGGTGCATTGGATCGTCTCAAAGAGGCACTGCCCCAAGCCGAGGTCTTCATCTCCAGACGGGATGCCCGGTTATTGGCGGGTGATACTTCCCTTCTTCCCGGTGAGCCACAAACCCCGGTACGCGGCGGCGTGCCTAAGCCCAAAGCGGTGCGCACCCAGCCAAACCACTTGCTGGATGACGGTGACCAGATTGGTTCACTGGTCGCCATTGCCTCACCAGGACATACGCCGGGGCATATGTCCTTCATGGATGCGCGCAGCCGCGTGCTCATCGCTGGCGACGCGTACCAGCTGCAAGGCGGCCTTGCCGTATCCGGCCGCATGCGCCCGCTCTTCCCGTTCCCCGCGCTGGCGACGTGGAACCGCGAAGCGGCTCTGACCAGCGCGAAGCGCCTGGCGGAGCTGGAACCGTCCGTGCTGGCGGTAGGCCACGGACGGATGCTGCGCCAGCCCGCGGCCGCCATGCGCGCGGCAGCCGCTGATGCACAGCAGCGGCTCGGCCTTGCCGGGGGGCATCTGTGAGCCCCCGGCAAGGGCTGGATCGCGGCGCTCTGCTCAGCGCCGCCGCCCAGCTTGCTGACAGCGACGGCTTTCAGGCGCTGACACTCGCCGCGTTGGCACAGCGGCTGGATGTGCGCTCGCCGTCGCTCTACAACCACATCAGCGGACTTCCCGGGCTTCGCCAGGAAATGGCGCTGATGTCCGTACAACAGCTTAGCCGCGCATTAACCGCGGCTATCGCTGACCGCACTGGCGATGATGCCATCCAGGCCATCGCTGCGGCATACATTGGCTTCGTCCGCGAGCACCCCGGGCTGTACGAAGCCTCATTTCATGCCCCGGATCGCGAGGAGCCACAGCTCGCCGCGGCCAGCACAGCTACGCTGGAGTTGCTGCTGTACAGCTTGCAGCCCTACCCGCTCACCGAAGCGGAAGCATTGCACGCCGTTCGTGGTTTGCGCAGCCTCTGCCATGGATTTGCCTCCATTGAGGCACAGGGCGGCTTCGGCATGAACTTTGATCCAGACGAAAGTCTGCGTCTGACCATATCCGCCTTCCTGCACGGACTCCGGCATCTTCATCAGGACTAGTTGAGGCACGCATTGCATCATGAAAAAGGACTGCAGAGGATCTGCAGTCCTTTTTCATTGCGGTGTACTGGTACATCCCATAGATTGGACAGTAATAATGTTATAGTTACGCCGATGACTTTTAGCAAATTAACATCCACTTTGAATTCATCTTTCATCGGCTTGTGTTCATTTAACGTGTCTGTGATTCGTTACATTTACCAACGTACCCAAATTAGGCCAAATAAGATGCGCTGAGTTCGTTAGAACGTGCTACATACAGTGCTTCAGATCACGATGTCATAGACACTCGTCCACTCATCATAGCGGGACACGGCTAGATAAGGATCTTACTCTGATCGTGATGCACATACTAGTACAAGCTTTAATACTATTCATGTATAGATCAAGCTACCGTTCAGTGCACACATTGAGACGATTCCCGATACGGAGCTTACCCTGATCGTGATGCACACTTTAGTGCTTGTTTTAGTACTTGTTCTAATACGAATCTTTATAGATCACACTGCATCTACGCCGCAGCGGGATGATTCTTGTTGAGGATCTAGCTACAACTCCCGTTGTTCAGTGGTAAGAGTCTGAAACGTATCGTTCTCCCCAGTCCCAATCCCATTTCACTTGGCAATCTGATCCTTACTTGATTCGCCCTGTCTCTCAATTACACTTTTGCCACTCACAACGACGCACTTCTCTATTATGTACATCTCTCGTTCCTCTCGAAGGCTGGAATGGACTTTGGCTTCCCTCTTTCCATCGAAACGGTTCTCGATAGCCTATCTATGGCCATTGCTGCCGTCCATCCTGCACTTCTTTCAAAATATGCTTCATCACGGGCACGTACACCTTCCAGTAGAACATGTCCGGGATACCTTTTTGATCTGGCGTAAGTTTGGACCGGACGACCTCCCAACCCCGGATTCGGCGCCAGAAGGAATAATGCTTCATCTCTCCGAATGACCCTGCCATGTAATATGACCGATTATAGTCGTCGTAGCGGACAAGTGCAGCAAATTCCGCAGGAATTCCTGCATCCACCAGCTTCTGCTCGCCTGTCTCCGTAAGATCCGTCTTATACCAGGCCAGTATGGAATTCTTCTGTTGCGGCACAATGATATCGAACCAGCCATTGTAATGTATATCCTGGGTTATACCGCTCCAATCGCTGCCTTCCGGTGTAAATGCAATCTGTATATTGCCTGTCTTCACATCCGGACCTTTCTCCAGTACCATGACCTGTCCATCCATATGGATCAGCAGCATACCCGCTCCGCGATAATGCCATTTCTTCTTCTCCTGCTGCTCATAGTGCGCCCTAACCCAGCGGGGTACTTCTTGTATACTTTGCAGATTAGATACCGATTTCCCCTGCCATCCACTGCTGTCCACACCCAAGATGGGGTATAGCTGCTCTCTTGTCATCTTGGAAGCCGTATTCGCCAATGCACTGTATTCGGCAACAATCGTCACGCCTTTATACGCAGCCTCGCGAATCTTCTGCACATCATATATTGTTAATTCTTCATAGATTTCGTCTTGCTTCCGTTCATTCTTTTGTGCAGACAGACTACTTCGATTCGCCGTCAGATAGATCAGATCCGTGTCCGTCACCTCATCAGGCAACAATCGCTTCATCCGAGGAAGCCCGTCCTGAAGATCATAACCGTAATAATCCTCTTCATAGGAATAGTGTTCCCCTGTTTGCTGTACGATCTTCTGCTGATTCAGCAGCCAGACCAATCCCTTGTGCCCCTGATAGGACTGGTCAGGTCTGCTCTTGTCAATAATCATGATGTTAAGCGGAACCGGGGCCTGGGATTGCCACATAATCCAGGGGACAACCAGCACCACCGATACCACTGTAAAACAAGCCAGCGTCCACATCGTGGCTGGCCTGTAACTTTTTTTCATTAAGCGTCTTCCTCCTTGCTCTGTTCCAAGGTATTACCAGGATTGCCGATAGATTACCCCAATCCATTCCTGATTTCCTTCTCCTTTTCCTTCCTCAATCCCATAGCCTGCAAAATGCCAAACATGCGGAATATATTGTTCAGCGGTCTGAACCAGAACGTCTCCGAACAAGCTTACAATAACAGACGCGTCACTGCGCTGGACGTATACGCTTTGCGTGAACACCATACTTCGAACATTACCATACCTGCGGACAACAGTGAACCATAGAGCGTCAGCAGCAGAACGAGAATGATGCATAGGTTGATATCCACCAACTGTAGCCCTATGCCTGAGATGAACAGCAAAATCACTCCCAGTTCCATCAAAGGGCCCAACAATTCGATCAGAATAAAATACGAGGATGGATACCATCCCCATCCAGCCATAGGCCGGATTGAAGATCATGCTCCGCTGGGCCCATAGACTGCTTGCAAGCTGCATGTGCCAACCGATACGTTGTCTGCACAGCTGACGCCATGTACCGGGCACTTCTACCCTGCAGATCGGATCGGGAATGTATATAATACGACCACGTTCCCGAGTTCGCTTCATATGTTTCTGCAACCGCATGACCAGTTCCATGTGAGCGACCTGGTCATCGCGCTTGTAACCGCCAACTTCCATCACCCGGTTTTTTTTGAATACACCAAATACTTCAGACGTAAATAAAAGCACATTAATATTGTAACGAACAAGTCCCACACCACCAATCAAAAAAGCACGCACGTATTCAATGGTCTGCATTACATACAACGTACTGTCCGTAGGCCTTGTGCTGTTATACGTTAAATCTGTATGATTCGTATTTCTGGGGGCCATGAGATCTACTCGTCCACTACAAGCAACAACCTCTTCTCCGGGGAGAGCATCCATAAAGGGTTTCATAATCTTCACCAATGCATCCCGTTCCAGAACTGTCCAGGGTCCAACAGAGGCGATATAAGGATATTGCGAGATATTCAGGCCTGCATTCAGGGAGTCCATTCGTCCACCATACGCCTTGTCGATCACAACCAGACGATGATGTAACCTGGATTGGTAGACACATTTAATCTGAGCTGTCTCCTGGCCGAGTCCCGAATAATGAACTTTACTCCGAATGGGCATCAGATCATAGGTTTCTTTTAGACGCCGCATTGTTCCATCCTCTGATCCATCATTAATGATGAGAACCTCATAGCGTGCATACTGAATATCCAGCAGACAATCAATTCGCTGTACGATCGTATTCTCACTATTGATGTGAACCGATAAGCTTGATATACATCCATTGTTGTCCAATCATTGCATGATTTCCCCTTAATCGAATAAACGGCCTTACAACAGGCACAATAATACAAAATTTTCAAATACACCCTGTGAATACATATCGGGTATATGATACACTAAGCTTTCTATCGGCTTTCTGCGTTTGTGATATAATAGGAACTGAAAATTCCGGCAATTCGTACTGAGTTCCGGATCACCGGATAACATATTATTCCAGAAAGAGGGAGTTCTACGTGGCTCAAATCAGTCCGTACTACCTGCAAATCGGAGCAACCGTGGGCATGCTCGTCATGGCACTGCTTGCCATCTTCATCCGCATGAAAGCCAGTCACAGACCGGTGACCATTCGCAAAATCCTTATTCCTCCGCTCGGCATGAGCACAGGATTTCTCATGTTTGTTGTACCGGCAACTCATGTTCCTCTACTCTGGGCATTCATTGCGTTTCTGGTGGGCTGGTTCCTTTTCTCCTATCCCCTCATTCGCAGTACACGGTTTGAACGAGTAGGTGAAGAAATTTTTGCCACACGTTCTCGCAGCTTTGCTTTTATCTTGCTTGGACTGTTGGCCGTACGCCTGATCCTGCATGAAGTCATTCAGCGATATGTAAGTATTCCGCAAACGGGCGGATTGTTCTTCCTGCTGGCTTTTGGCATGATTGTACGCTGGCGTGTATATATGTACAAACACTACAAAGAAGTGCTGGTCGCCGAACACTAGTCATCATACGCAGACCACGCACAGATTTACAGATAAAAAAGACACGTTCTGCTGCACCCTCGGTGTGCAGAACGTGTCTTTTCGTTTTCAACCTAATTTGTACATGTAAACCATTCGATATCTATTCAGGATCTGCAACCTTAACCAGTTGCTTGCCCAGATTATCTCCCGAGAAGAGACCCATGAATGCTTCCGGCGTCTGTTCGAACCCGTCCACAATGTTTTCTTCATACTGGATATGACCTTCCTTGATCCATTTCGCCAACTTGGCGCGGCCTTCCTTGAAGGATTTCGTATAGTCACCCAGCAGGAAACCTTTCATTAATGCTGTATTTGTTAACAGCAATGTCTGTGGTCGCATCCCGATATCCGGCTTCTCCAGATTATAGGACGAGATCTGACCGCATAACGGAATACGTGCATTCCGATTGATGTGGCGCAAGACTGCATCCGAGATGTCACCGCCAACATTGTCAAAGTAGACATCTACACCATCCGGGCAAGCCCGTTCAATGGCTGCTGACATATCCTGCTCCTTCTTGTAATTCAACACCACGTCGAAGCCCAGCTTTTCTTTCAAATAAGCACATTTCTCATCAGAGCCTGCAATACCAACCACGCGTGCTCCCACAATTTTACCAATCTGACCTGCAATCATGCCTACCGCTCCGGCTGCTCCCGATACAACGACCGTTTCGCCGTCCTTCGGTTTGCCGATGTCCTCCATACCAAAATAAGCCGTCAGACCCGTCAGACCCAGCGCACCCAGGTAAGCCGTGATTGGTGCTTCTTCCGTATCAATCAGCGACAGATCAGCCGTATTCACTGCGGCATATTGCTGCCAGCCCCACATACCGGATACGAGATCTCCTTTGCGCAGATTGGGTTCCGAAGATTCCACAACCTGTCCAATGGCTCCACCCTTGATCACTTCATTTAACGCGTACGGTGCAGCATAGGATTTTGTATCTTTCATGCGGCCCCGCATATACGGATCGACCGACAAATATAATGTACGTACCAGAACTTGCCCAGCTTCCGGTTCAGGAAGAGGTGCATCAATGAAGTTAAAATTCTCTCTGGAAGGGGCACCTTCGGGACGAGACGCAAGTACGATCTGTTTATTTAAAGACACCAAAATTACCTCCTTGTTGCCAAGTGGACACAAGGTTAACCCTTGTCAGCTGAGATCACTTACCACTGGCTCTGTGTTATCACTTCTTAATAGTTTAAACCGAAACAGGCGGATCACAAACGTGGGCCGCCTTGAAATATGCAAATATCGTCACATTGTAGCTGCTTTTGGCTATTATTGTGCTGTCAAAATCACTGGACCATCCGCCGTAATCGCAATCGTATGTTCATACTGGGCAGACAGACTTCCATCCAAAGTACGAGCAGTCCATCCATCTGAATCCAGCTTACTTCGGAACGTACCAATATTCAGCATCGGTTCGATCGTAATAACCATGCCTTCCTTGAGACGCGGACCCCGATGAGGCGGACCGTAGTGAGGGACTTGTGGTTCCTCATGCATCTTCTCACCAATGCCGTGTCCGATAAACTCACGCACAACCGATAGGCCTTCACCTTCTGCATACACTTGAATCGCATTGGAGATATCTCCGATCCGGTTGCCCACCACGGCAAGTTCAATGCCTTTGTACAGAGAGTTTTTGGTTACATCCAGCAGATGTTGTGCTTCCGGAGTCACTTCACCTACGGCATATGACCAAGCCGAATCCGCCAGCCAGCCATTTAGATTAACCACCATGTCGATTGTAACGATATCGCCGTCTTTCAGTGCATATTTTCCCGGAAACCCGTGACAGATCACATCATTAATCGACGCACATGTCGCATATTGGTATCCGTTATATCCCTTTTGTTCCGGCGTAGCGCCATTTTTCTTCATAAAAGCTTCTGCAAACTGGTCGATCTCCTGTGTCGTAATGCCTGGACGAATCATCTTTGCAATTTCTCTATGGCATGCGGCGAGAATTTCTCCGGCTTTTTTCATATATTCAATCTGTTCTTTGGTCTTCAATGTAATCATAATAACTACTCCTGTCCGTTAAAATCTTATCCTGTCCTCTATTGTAACGCTAAACACTCAAAATAAAAAATTCCGTGCAATCAGCAACATCCTATTATACGCCAAGCTCCTGTCCAATGAATACAATTATCCATGAAAAAATCGAAACCCCTTCTGATCTAGCCACGTATATGCTTAAAACAGTTGAAGTCGAAAGGGTGAAAGCTCATGTTCAAAAAGATTATCGGCAAACTTATCGATTCCAAATCTTCATCTCACCGCAAACGTTACAGCTCCTCGGACAGGCGCTCATATAAACGTCACAGCAGTTCCTCAGGCAAGCGTTCCTACAAGCGCTATTCTTCTTCAGATGTGAAATACCGGGACAGCCGCAGTGGCTCCGGGTATTACAAAAGCAGAAAATACAGCTCCAACTAAGCTGCTAACACGACTGCTTTTAAAGAGCAATGATCACACCAGCTTATTAGACGCTACAATAAATGAAAATGTAATAAAGGGTTGTTCGCCAGCCGTACTTACGGCCAGCAGAACACCCCTTTATTGTTTCTATATAGCAAAAAGGAAAAAGACCCCTACAGGTATCATACGAAGAGGTCACGGATAACTAGTATAGGTCCGCCTACAGAGCTTATTTCATTGTAATCTCAGCAACACATTCTCAATCTCTGCCTGTAACTCTGTCGCCCCACCCTCATAACCTGGACGGAGTCCAAGGAGTCGCTCCAGCATCTGGTGCAATTCCGGCGTAAGCTTCAGTTCCTCCTGCCAGCTGGCGGGTTCACGGCCCTTATCTGGCTCATAAGCCGAATACAGCAGAAAGAGAAGAAAGTGGCCGATATCCTGCAAATCATGATCCGGTGTAGCCCGTTCATCTTCAGGCTCAGGGACTTCACGCATACGTCGCTTCAGCTCCGGCAACAACGGCTCCCCCAAGCGTCTTGCCAGGCCAAAGTCAATCAGATGCACCGTCCCTTCACGTAAAATAACATTGGGAATCCGCACATCTCCATGAATATATCCCTGCTCATGCACATGAGCCACCGGAGCCAGCAGTTGACCTGCCAATTCCAGACATTCCCGCTCCGTATATCGAAGACCTTGCTCAAATATGCAATCTTCCAGCGTCTGTCCACGAATATACTCGGTGACGATATAACTTCGTCTCCCGGATGTGAACACATCCAACAGTTCAGGGATCGCCGGATGATGAAGACGTCTCATCACGTCCGCCTCCCGCTCCAACAGGTGCGCAGAGAGTCTGCCCTTGCTAGGCTTGGATTCCTTCAACGCCACTTCCCTGCCGTTCTGATCATCTGTACACAGGTATGTCAGCCCATAGCTCCCCATACCCAGTAATTCCTGTATTGTATAACGCTCAGCAATGGTCATGCCTTCCCGCCGAGGACGATCCATCCATAATCCGAGCACTCTTTGCCAACTTCGTCGCAGCTCCACAGATCCTCCCACGCCAGCTTCCTAATCCACTCAGTCTTTATCTATACTGAGCAGTCGGTTGCCAGTCTTCATGTTGTATGGAGCTTATTATATCAGGCCAATACTGTAAAATCACGATGGGTAAATGCCTGTTGCTCAAGCTTCCTTATGCTTCTTGGGCAGGAACCCGAACAACATACGCAGGGATATTCCTTTGGGTTTGCGTTTTCTTCCCTGGAAACTGCGCAGATTGGTCACGAGTTCACGATCCCGCTCTTCCTCCAGCTTCTCATTCATCCACAGGCGCTGTTTCTCCATCTGTTCCTGGAGCGCCATATGTGTATCAGCCAGATGCTGAAGGGTCAGCTCCAGTTCATCGACCCGCTGTTGCAGCAGCTGTACCCGATCATCCTGCTGTTGTTCTACAGCACCATAAGTCACCTCACTTACCAGTTGGCCCAGACCTTCATAGGATCTCAGATTACCCATTATTTCAGGTTCTTCAGGGAATACGGATGACATGACTGTCGCTGCACATTCCGTCTCTGACAGACCTTCAATTCCCACCACCGGTACATCTACTTCTACTGCAGCTACAGGTACTTCTGGAGCCAATACAGTCACCACAGCATCAGCCAGGGGGAGATTATGCTCCCTGAGTTCAGTCATCAGGCGTTCAATGCACTCGATGTCGTCGGACTTGAATAGTCTGGATTTGTTGGCGGACCGTTCGAACCGGTATCCCTGTTCTTCCAGTGCCGCCGCATATTTACGAAGAGTACTGGCACCTATGCCCAGGCTCTTGGCCGTTTCCGTCGTTGCTCCTGCTTCTTCAATCATCATTAATTCCCTCCCGGAATGAAGTCTTTTGGGAATCCATTTCATAATACCTTTAGTGAGTTATGAAATGGATTCTTGAATAAAAACATTATGGCTTCAGCGTTCCTTTTTGGAACCGTCATCGGATCGGGGCAACCTGTCTCATGGATCAAGTATGCTTATCTCTTGCTTGTTCGTATGTATTCGTCAGCTTCTCAGCAGATCCCTTTGGCGGTTTTGTTCTGTTTCTGCGGATTCCTAAGAAGTTTTGTCAGGTATATGATCCGCACAAATAACCCCCAATCCGACAACAAGCATGAATGCTGTCATGTCGAATGACACAGGTGCAAACGCCGTCAAATCATATGATCATGAATTATTCATGTCAATTTTGTTAACTCCTTTACTCCAATACGCTCCCGCGATAGCGGATATCATTGCTGTACAGCTTTTTCATGTGTTATCTTATGTAACGTAGAAGTACATTTCAGCATAAAATAAAGGACTATACTTAACATAGGACGCATGAGTAACGGGTTAAATATCAATCTAAATGGGGGCTGAACGGCAGTGTTAGGCAAATCAGGCAAAGTAGCGGTGATTGGGGCGGGTCTTGTCGGTTCGAGTTGTGCGTATTCCATGATTAATCAATCGATATGCAGGGAAATTATGATGGTGGACCGGACGTATGACCGTGCTGTAGCACAGGCATTGGATTTTTCCCATTGTATGGACTTCACACATAACCGCACCAAGGTATATGCAGGCACGTACGCCGATTGTGGCAATATGGATGTTATTGTCTTAACTGCCGGGGCGAATCCCAAGCCAGGACAGACAAGGCTGGATATTCTGGGGGAAGCGGAATCGATTACCAAAGACATCGTGGTCCCGATCATGAACAGTGGATTTAACGGGATTTTTGTCGTCGCTGCCAATCCGGTTGACATAGTAACTTATATGGTATGGAAATTATCTGGTCTTCCGAGGGAGCATGTCATCGGCACAGGGACGTCTATTGACTCTTCAAGGCTCAAAACGCTGCTGTCTGAAGTCTTCTCCATCGACCCACGCAGTGTGCACGGTTATGCTCTCGGGGAGCATGGAGAATCCCAGTTCGTGGCCTGGTCGCATGTGACCATCGGTGGCAAACCGATTATGCACATCATGGATCAGCACAAGGAACGCTTCAAACATCTGGATCTGGACGATATTGCACGCAAAACAAAGGATGCCGGCTGGGAGATCTTTACCCGTAAAGGTTCTACCCAATTCGGAATCGGCAATGCCCTCGCGCACATCACTCGTTCCATCCTCAATGACGAACACAAGATCATCGCCGTATCGGCTATTCTGGACGGAGAGTATGAGCAACACAACGTTTGCGTCGGTGTTCCTGCAATCATCGGTGGCAATGGTATTCAAGAGATTATCGAATTGAATCTGGATGCAACGGAACGTGAGAAATTCAACAACTCCTGTGAAATATTATCTGGTAACATTAATCGCCTGACATTGGCATAACTCATTCGTATACAGATCACTTCATATGCTTTCTGCTCAACTTCAAAAGCCTGTCCACGCAAACATGCCAATAACACTCCATGCGAGGAGTCTTATTGGCATGTTTGCGTTTATTATTTTCACAATCGAGTAGTTGTTCAATTCGGTGCAAGTTGAGGTTCGTCCCTTGGCCCCCATTGCTGTAACACCCGCTTCAACTCACTCAGCATAACCGGTTTGCTAATAAAATCACGCATACCAATCTCCAGACAAGCTTCCTTATCTTCACGTTTGGCATTACCTGTAACTGCGATGATTGGAGGTATGCGATCTTGTGGAATTAAGCGGTGTAACAGGTCTGTTGCCTTTAATCCATCCATCACAGGCATATGAATATCCATCAGGACAATATCATAAGCATTCTGAGAGATGGCATCAATTGCCTCCACACCATTAGTACACACATCTGCCTGATATCCGAGCTTCTCCAGATATTCTCGCAAAATTTTCCGGTTTACCGGGTGATCCTCCGCCACCAGAATACGCATGGCGACCTTATCACTCTGACGTGTACGATCATGATGGAACTGACTTGCTGTCTGTTCAGCTGAAGCATCTACACTCGCCGCAGGAACAGCAAACCGGAAGGTTGAGCCTTCCGCTTCTATACTCTCGACACTGATACTGCCTCCCATGATCTCTACGAGTCGCTTGGAGATGACCAGTCCCAGTCCAGTACCACCATACTTCCGGTTAATGACCGGATGTAGTTGAGAGAAGGACTGAAACAACTGATCCAGCTTGTCAGCCGGGATGCCAATTCCCGTGTCTTGCACCGCAAAATCAAGAACGCTGTCTTCAGGCTTTCTGCCCTTAATAATATCCACGGTAACATCAATGCTTCCCTGATCCGTGAACTTAAGTGCATTACCAACCAAGTTCACCAGAATCTGCCGTATACGTAAGGCGTCACCGACCATGAATTCAGGGATGCTTGGATTGAGACGATACCTGATTTCCAGATGTTTCTCATCTGCACGCGGTTTAAACAGTTCGGCAACCTGTTCCAGCATCTTGCGTAATGCAAATGGTTCATAAGCCAGTGCCATTTTCCCGGACTCCAGCTTACTGAAGTCCAGAATATCATTAAGGATGTTCAGCAGAGCATCACCGCTGTCTCGAATAATCTCGGCATATTCACGCTGTTCTTCCGATAAATCGGTACCGATCAACAATTCTGTCATCCCCACGATCCCGTTCATCGGTGTACGGATCTCATGGCTAACCATCGACAGAAATTCTGACTTGGCCTGAGCTGCCAGCTCAGCTGTTTCTTTAGCACGTACAATTTCACGTTCGCCAGTCACATCATTGAACACAACCACCGCGCCCTGAATCTGTCCCTGTTCAATAATTGGCGTCACCTGATATTGCACCAGAAAGCTGCTGCCATCTTTACGCCAGAATACATCTTCTTTGATTGAACGTCTCTGTCCATCCAACACAGTCATGTGAATCGGGCACTCTTCTTTTGGGAAATGACTTCCGTCTGCACGGGTGTGATGGATAATAGGATGTGAGTTTTTGCCAATGAATTCTTTCGCCTCATAACCGAACATCGAAGCTGCTGCAGGATTCATAAACATGGTGATGCCATCCGCATCCAAACCATATATTCCTTCCGTAACCGTGTTGAGAATCAACTCATGTTGCTTGCTAAGCTCCTGAATCCGTTCCGTATATTCCTTGCGCTCGGTAATATCGGACACGATCCCATAGACACCTACCATTTCCTTATCCACAATAATGGGCACATTCGTAACAGATACTTCGATCTTCCGACCACTTGAATTGACGATTCGGGTCTCATAATATTGCGGATCGCCTTGCTTAACCTTGTCAAAGTTCGTTTGACCGTGTTGAACTTCACATTTATCCAGATTGGACAAAAACGATTTGCCAATAAGCTTATTGCGCGGAACATCCAGCATTTGGACCAGCTTGCTGTTCACCGCACTATATTTGCCATCCAGATTCAATGAATACACCGCCGCCGGATTATGTTCGAACAGCGATCTGTATCGCTGACGGCTTTCCCGAAGACGTCTGTCTGCATCCTTATGCTGAGTAATATCCCTGCTGATGCTGACAATCTGGACACTCTTGCCACGCTCTCCAGCCACAGGTTTCGCCAATGTCTCCATCCAGATATAATGTCCCTTCTTGTGCAACACACGCATCTTGCAGCCATTGCCGATCTTGGAGAGATCCATAGGGTCCGGATAATCTCCCGGATAACAATAATCCTTGAAGGACTTTCCTATGACTTCCTCCGGCTTATAACCCAGTAAGGTGTACACGGAAGGGGAGACGTATAACAACTCGCCATCCTTAGCACAAGTTGTAATCAGATCTTGTGCGTGGTCAGCCAGCACCTGATATTTCTCCTGTGCCTCCTTAAGCTCACGTTGCACTTTTAGGATATCGGTAACATCTTTGGCAATGCCGTATATGCCGACAACTTCATCACTCTCTGTGATAGGCACATACGTTATCTCTGCCTGTTTCAGGGAACCATCTTTATGATAAAAAGTAATGGGATTACTGACTGAACGTCCAGCCAGTACCTCTTTAATATATTCTTTGCGTGAATTTTCACTGTCCGGAGGACAGATCTCACTCTGATTCATACGAATCAAGTCATCCAGTGTATACCCTGATATCCGCTCTACCGAGGGATTAGCATCAATATAGTTTCCACGGATATCCATTACATAAATGGCATCCGGATGGTTAAAAAACAGTGATTGGTAAGAACTTCCCTCAGAAATAATGCGCTTCAGGGTTTCCGTTTTATTAACATCCAAGGCTTACCCCTCTTTTCTCAGCCGATATCTACATCTAACAACAGGAATCTTTTTAGTTCCTTAGAAATAGGCCTACCCTCGAATAACCATGTAAGCCAACCTAGAAACAGTTTTTTTTATTTTACCAGATTCTCGTCTCATTTTGCTTACAATCTATGATTCAATTCACATGATGTGTGAGGTAATACTTGGAATTTTGATATTACTCAGGAGGTGTCTTCAAAGGCAGACAATTTATAAGGATCAAGTAAGCCTCTAACAAGCTTGAAGTTCAATTTCAAGTCAGCTGTGACTAAACGATTTTCTAAAGAACTCAGGACATCTTATTTGGCGTCCATGCGCCCTTTGTAAATTTTAAAGAACATCAGACACGTTAATCCCCATAATCTCCTGTCATAAACGCTGCAATCAGTTGTTTCATTGGATATAACATGTCTCAGGTTCCTTAGATTTCTGAGATCACTTCAAATCCTTGATTAAGACTCCTCAGATTCGTTAGCGAGTTGACCATTCATGATGGGTGGGTCAGACATTAGAAAAAATCCTCCTGAAGCCTACATACAATGGAGTTTGCATGTTTTGCTTTAAGAGGATTTTGATCTACGATAACCAAGTGTGTAACGAATTATTCAGATTTCTTTTTTCGCAAAATACATCATGCCGATTCCAATAAAAATAACAGCACTGCCTCCAACAACCGCCAGCATCGTCATCAGTGGCACGTTGTAGGCTCCGAAACCTCCGCCGTCCACGGGTGTCATCAGAATCATCGGTTGTGCCCATGGATAATACGGCCCATATGTCGCCGAGTTTACAATGAGAATATTCGGTATGGTCAGTGCAAAATTCAGTGCGAGCGGTGCGGCAAAGCTGCTCCACACCAATGAAACGAACATCTGCAGGGCAGCCAAGGGTACACAGGCCAGCAACCCAAGCAGTAGTTTGCCTACCAAGAATCCCCAAGGTACTGGCATCGTAATGCCGTGAATCATGCCTGCCAGCAGAATGGACATCAGCAACAATACTTGCGTACCCGCCAGAAGCATGAGTACAATCGTCAGTTTACCTGCATATACACCTGAACGTGTGAGCGGCAAAACTAGCATCTGCTTCCACCCTCCACCTGCATGTTCGAAACGGCAGACAAAGGACGTAAACACGCCAGTGAGCATCGGTAACAATAACAATCCGTGCAGGAAAACCATCGTAGTCATCAATACCTGCCAATTTCCCGATGGAGTGGACAACAGTCCGATGAGCAGCGCAATGAGTGGACTCAGCAGAATCAGGAGCCATATGGGCGATTTGCTCATTTTCAATCGTTCAGCGGACAAGATTCGGAAGTACGTTGTCGCAAAGCTCATATCAGGCCACATCCTTCCGGCTAAAATGCACCATACCCAGCAACAGGATTAATAACCCCAGACCTGCCCCCATGCCTGCATACAGGTATGGATTAGGCCCATTCCAGGCCATCTGTGCCCATGCGAGCGGAAAGCTCGGTGAGATACTGAGTGAGAACATACCCGTTATCGCGAGAACGATGCCCAGGGTGACGGGAAGCGCCTGATTCTTGTTAACCATCGTGAGCCACAACTCCAGTGACAACACCGGAAGTGCACCAGCTAAAGGCAATAGCCCCAGCTTGATCGCATGTGTCCAAGGTATTTCGCTGGCATGGAATCCGAGGATCAGACCCAGACCCACAATTCCTGCGGTTAGCAGCAGGCAGGAGATCACCAGCAGCACACAAGCAAGCAGGAACTTGGCTAAATACACGGCTGGTCTGGGAATGGGCATCGCGAGCAACTGTTTCCACGATCCCTGTTCATGCTCAACATTAGCGATCATGGAGCTGAGAATGGTTGCTCCCAGCATCAGAGACAAGGGCACAAAGACAACCACATTGCCCAATAATCCGCCCCACAGGTTATCTGCATACTGCTCTTTCAGATAGTCCAGCCGTAAGCCAAAATTAAGCGCCTGCATCGCTGTCAATCCAAGAGGGGCCAGAAAAACAAGAAACCAGATCCCTTTCCCCCGAATCTTGAGCCAGTCTGACGATAATGCACGCCCGGTCATATGGAAGCCCCCTCGCCAATGACCCGCATGAACAGATCTTCCAGCGACTGACGTTGTTCCTCTACACGATACACATCATGATCCTGCTCAATTAATCGGCGCACAAGCAGTGCCACTGAACTGTTATCCATATAAGGGAACGTTAACGCAGAACCTTGCTGCTGACCAAATTGTCCCTGTTCTCTCGCCAGCTTCATAGCCTCTTCCGGCTCGGAAACCGTTAACCGGATAGAGCTGCCCGTCTGACTATGCAGACTTGCGATAGTATCCTGGAGCACCATCTTCCCTTCACGGATTATACCAACACGACTTGCCATCTGTTCGACTTCACTCAGCAAGTGGCTGGAAACCAGAACGGTAATGCCATGTTCCAGAGGCATGCGTTTGATCAGTTCCCGAATCTCCTGAATACCGGCAGGATCAAGTCCATTCGTTGGTTCGTCCAGAATCAGCAGCTCCGGTTCACCCAGCAAAGCGCTGGCAATACCCAGACGTTGCTTCATCCCAAGGGAATACCCCTTCACTGAACGTTTGGCATCCTTGGTCAGATCTACAATGGACAGCACTTCAGCAATTCTTGATTTGGGTACATTGATGATGCGGCGCAAAGTTTCCAGATTCTCTACTGCGTTCAGATGTCCGTAATAGGATGGGTATTCGACCAAGGAACCCACACGGCGCAAAATATCCATGCGATCCTTGCGGATGTCCTTGTCGAAGACACGGATCACGCCTTTGGTTGGTTTAATCAAGCCGAGAAGCATGCGAATCGTTGTTGTTTTGCCGGCACCGTTGGGACCGAGGAAGCCGTAGATATCTCCCTTTTTAATATGCAGATCAAGTTCACGGACCGCTGCACGGTCCCGGTATGTTTTCCATAAATTCGCTGTTTGAATAATATTTTCACTCACTGTATGATCACCTCGGAACTATCGTAACCTTCCAAGGTTAAAGCCAAAGTAGTCTCTAGTTTAAGTTTAGTTTAAAAAAGCTATTTCAGCGGTTTGTTGTTTCCCTGTTTCCCTTACCACTGTAGATATATGTCTGGACACCCGTATCGGAACTGTCTACCCGCTTGCGCAGACCCATCTCACGAATCAACAGGTCTACAATGGATAAACCTAGACCTGTGCCTTTGGTGTCGGAATTCGGTTGCATTCCCGGACCCCGATCCTGAATAACGATGGCCGTCTCACCCTGAATCTCCTGAGTTGATATACCAATATATTTCCCGCTGGCGGCATGACGGATCACGTTTTGGAACAAATTATCAAGAATACGGCGCATGCCCTGTTCATCCATTTGCCAGATCAGCGGTTCCTCTGGCAGGTCAATATCAATCTCAAATTGTTCTTTCTCCCAGACCGGGTACCAGGCAGCCGCCGTTTCCCTGACGATCCGCAGTATATCTTTCTCTTCCAGCTTCAGTGTATATTTCCCACTTGTGAGCAAATTGTAGGATAACATGTTGTCAATGAGCCCGCCGAGGTCCTCCATCTTTGCTTCCATGCGATGTAGTGAACGGTCCCCTTGCTCGCTCAGCTCTTCCTTGTGCAAAGCATGCATATGTCCACGAATCACCGTTAACGGGGTACGCAGATCGTGGGAAAGCCCCGCAATGAGACGTTTGCGCAATTGTTCTTCCTCGCGTTCACGGTGGCGGCTGTCGGATAGTTGATGAACCATCTGATTGAAGGATTCCTCCAGTTGACCGATCTCGTCTGACCGTCGGATATCTACCGGAAGCGGGAGGCCTTCCTTGCCTGTGGTCATCATGGCCGTCTGCAAACGAATAAGTCGTTTGCGAATCCGTGCGAAGAAGAGAATCGACATAATGATGAAGATCAGAAAGATGAGGGTCATTACGATACCAAGATACAAAAGTTCCATCGGCCAGTTACTCTGATTCATTTGCAGAAGTGACCGCGGCACTTCAATGATGATGAATCCCTGTCCTTTGTCCTGCTCATCTCCGCCAATATATGCAACTACGGTCAGTGGATCGCGAAAGGAAGCTTCTTTCATGAATTGCACTGTATTGTTTACATTCCATAAGGATGGAATATGAGTCTCTGCCGTTTGCCCGGAATCCAGTGACCATCTCAATGTCGTGTCTGTCCTGCCATCCGGCGACGTGGATTTCAGAAGTGTTACATCTTCACCCCCAAGAATAAAGAGGGTTTCACCGCTCACATTCACACGATACATGGAAGATTTGGGATACGAGCCATGTAATTGCTCCAACCGGGCCTTGATCTCTTCATCCGAAGCACCATCCAGGTTCCTCGCTTCACGTGACCAGAGGTTACTGATCCGGGTAACATCACCGTAAGGTGCAGCTCGGTTCTTATTTGTGTCCGTGTTATTCACTACAACAATATATATAACGGATATGATCGGAAGCACAACGGGCACAAATAATACAGCCGCCAAGATCAGGAGGATGTATCTGGACATCAAGGACCGCCCAAAGCGAAGCTTGCGCCCCCCGGATTGCTTTTGATCCATGCTTCGTTCTCCCTTCATGATCTTCCGTTTGCTGAACCAGCGGATCATGGCTTCTTCACACGATATCCCACACCGCGGACCGTCTGAATAACTACAGGATTGGCCGGATCAAGCTCCAACTTTTCGCGTAGATGTCGAATATGTACCATTAAAGTTTTGTCCCCATCCAGATAGGGCTCATTCCAGACGGCTTCATAGATCTGCTCTTTCGTTCGAATCATGCCCATATGTCGTAGCAGGTAGGCGAAGATGTGGAACTGTTTTCCCGATAAAATAATCTCATTTCCCGTCTCCTCATTCACGATCAGGTTGTCCTTCTCATAGATGGAGAGATGATCCAGCTTCAGGGCTGTATCCGATGAGACCGCAGTTCCCGCCTTCCGCAGTTGTACTTCAATACGGGCAGCCAGTTCATCGGGGTGAAATGGTTTGGTCACATAGTCATCGGCAAAATCAAGACCGTGCAACTTGTCGTCAATGGACGTTCTGGCCGAGAGCATGACAATCGGCACCGCAGGATGCTCTTTTTTCAGTCGCTGACCCACCGTAAATCCATCCAGCCCGGGCAGCATGACATCCAGAATAATGAGTGAGCAACCGATAGCAGCCTCCGCTGCACCTTCACCACTGCCGAGCCATACCACCTCATAACCGCGCTCCTCCAGATCGGCTCTGACCCAAGTCGCAATTTCCGTATCATCTTCAATATATAACAGTTTGGTTTTCATCCGAATATTCGTTTCCTTTCTGCCCTCATTGGGTTAATGATACTGAGCATCATCATGATAAAAGTTGTCTATAACATATGGATTCATGTCTTGTTGAAACAATGTTGAAGTCCTTTACGTTACCACACATTCTAATTATAGCGTATTCATTAACGTGGGGAATGTCATATTAATCAAGTCTACCAAGTACATACTATATCCACACCTGACGGGAGGAAATTCATTATGCTGCTGGAAGCCATCTATCATCAACCGAAACGAAACTGGGCCTATGCCTATGACCAAGATACAATCCATCTGCGTTTGCGTGCCAAAAAGAATGATCTGACCGAGGTACATGCCCTGACCGGGGATAAATATGCGTGGGATGCAACCAAAGCGCTGGTTCCCTTAACAAAGTTCACCTCTGACTCCATGTTCGATTATTACGAGGGTGAGGTGAAACCTCCCTACCACCGACTGAAATACTCTTTTCTGCTCAGAAACGGAGACGAACAGATCTGGATGACCGAGACGGGCTTCCAGGAAGAAGAACCGGACGATCCGGGTCGTATGTTCCAGTTCCCTTATATTCATGCCGGAGCTGTATTCACAACCCCTGCGTGGGTTAAGGATGCGGTGTTCTATCAGATTTTTCCCGAACGATTCGCCAACGGCAACCCGGATATTAGTCCGGAAAAGGTAGAGCCGTGGGGCGGTGAGCCAACACCTTTCAATTTCTTCGGCGGTGACCTTCAGGGCGTGATCGACCATCTGGATTACATCAGCGATCTTGGCATTAATGCGATCTACTTCACACCCATCTTCGAAGCCACCACCAATCACAAATACGATACCGAGGACTATCTGCGGGTAGACCGGCACTTTGGTGACGCAGACACCGTGAAAAGACTGGTCGAGCTGTGCCATGCACGTGGAATTCGCGTACTTCTGGATGCTGTGTTCAACCATTCCGGGAAGACATTTGCGCCGTTTGTGGATGTGCAGAAGAACGGAGAGCAATCCAAATACAAGGACTGGTTCCATGTACACGAATACCCGCTGGACGTGAAGGATGGCATTCCAACGTATGAGACCTTCGGATTCGAAGCGCATATGCCAAAGCTCAATACGGAGAATGCCGAGGTGAAGGCCTATCTGCTGGAGGTTGCCGAGTATTGGATCAAGGAAGTGGGTGCGGACGGATGGCGGCTGGATGTGGCAGACGAAGTGGACGATGCATTCTGGCGTGATTTCCGCCGTGTAGTCAAAGCGGCTAATCCGGATGCCTACATTCTGGGCGAAGTATGGAACGAGTCTTCTTCCTGGCTGCAAGGTGACCAGTTCGATGCATCCATGAACTATCCGTTTACCGATGCCGTGAATGCTTTCTTTGTGAAAAATACAATGCACGCCGAACAATTCGCAAACTCCATCGGGCGACAGTTATCCCGTTATCCGCTCCAGACCAGCGAAGTGGCGTTTAACTTGCTCGACAGCCATGATACCCCGCGGCTGCTCACGCTGTGTGAAGGCGACCAGCGCAAGATGAAGCTGGCTGCGTTATTCCAGTTCAGTTACATGGGTGCGCCATGCATCTATTACGGAGACGAGATTGGCATGGACGGTGAACATGATCCGGGCTGCCGTAAATGCATGGAATGGGATGAAGCGAAGCAGGACCGAGAGTTGTTCGACTTTTATCAGAAACTGATCTCCTTGCGTCATGCTCATCCTGCCCTGCGTGCAGAAGGCACCGTTCGTTTTCTGCAGGCTCGTCCCGATGGCAGCCAACTGGTATTGGAGCGGCAAAGTAAGGAGGAACGAATTCTGGTTCTGTTCAATCGATCAGAAGAGACGGCTATTGTCGAGCTGGAGGCCGGTGACGAGGAATGGACCGAGTTATTCGGCGGAAACCATCGTACCGCCAAGGAAGATGGCGTACTCTCCATTGAACTGCCCGCGTATGGATATGCCGTATTAAGTACGGCTGTGAGCCAGGACTAGAGTTATAATACACATACGTCTGAGCCACATCTAAGTAGCCTATCTTCGCTTCATCTGCAGCATAAAACAAGCGTCCTGCATAACCCGGATTCGGGTTCGCGGACGCTTGTTTTTGTATTTTTGTATTCGCCGTTATACATAATAATGTCACTGATTTATATATAGGTGGTCCCGGTTCAGCTTAAACCTGAGTATCCTTGTCCACTTGAGCATTGTCCGCCCCACTTGTAGTTGTGTCAGAATCTGCTGGCTTCGACTCCGGCTCAGGCTCTGCACGCTTTGCCTTTGGTTTAGCCAGCTTTTGCATCATTTTGCGGCCGGTTGGCGTCTGGGCCAACCCGCCCTGGGCTGTCTCCCGATGGCGGCTCGGCATCGCACTGCCTACTTCCAGCATAACGTCGATGACTTCATCTGATGGAATAGCACTACGCACTCCGGCCAGGGCCATGTCAGCCGCAGCCAGCGCCGTGACTGCACCCAGTCCATTACGGACGATGCACGGGATTTCAACAAGGCCTGCGACCGGATCGCAGATAAGGCCCAGTGTATTTTTTAACGCCAAACCAACGGCATGAACGACCTGTTCCGGTGTACCTCCACGCAGTTCAACCATGGCACCCGCAGCCATGCCGATAGCGGAACCCACTTCCGCCTGGCAGCCACCTTGGGCCCCGGAGATAAATGAATTGTTGGCAATAACATAACCAATTGCTCCCGCACAGAACAACCCGTTCACCAAATGTTCATCCGTCCAGCCAAATCGCTCCTGTGAACTGATAAACACACCCGGGATAATACCACAGGAACCGGCTGTTGGTGTTGCCACAATCCGGCCCATGGAGGCATTCACTTCAGATACACACAGGGCATACGCCATGGCAAGTGCGGAAGCATCTCCTGAACAAGTCTCACCCTTGCGAATGTACTCGGCCATTTTTTTACCGTCTCCACCCGTTAACCCACTGCGTGATGTAGTATCTTCCGTTAACCCTTTGCGTACCGCTTCCTTCATCACCTGATAATATTCAGACATCTGCTTCACAACATCCGCTTCCGGTGTATTGGTCTCCTGAACCTGCTCCTCGATCATCAGCTGAGCGATGGTTTTGGATTCTGCTGTACAGATCGTATTCAGTTCGTGCAAATGTTTAAACCGCATCCGAATCAACTCCTCTCTTCAAATCGATAACACGAATGTCCAGCACATGGTCGAGCTCCTTTAGACGCTTGAGCATATCAGGATTAGGCACACCATCCATTTCCATCGCGGTGAGTGCTTCGCCATCACGGGCTTTCCGGTCCACCTGCATATACCCGATGTTAACCCCGGATGAACTGATCGTGGACGTCACTGACGCGAGTACGCCCGCTTTATCCGCATGCCGCAGAACCAGTGTTGGGAACTCACCACTAATCTGAACACGAAAATCATTCATCGAATGCACTGATACACTGCCACCACCAATGGATGCACCGATTAAGGAGCAGGCACGTTCTCCATGCCACAACTCAATTTTGACCGTATTTGGATGAGGAGCAGGCAGGCCACTTGTATAAAACTCAACCTCCATGCCCGCTTCCTCTGCGTATCGCTCCGCATCCGGGATACGCGGATCGTCTGTGACATAGTCCAGCAGACCGCCGATCAGTGCCAGGTCTGTTCCGTGCCCCTGATACGTATCAGCGAATGAACCGTATAACGTCAACCGGGCACGATCTGGCGTACATCCCAGCCACTGACGAGCAATTCTTCCTAACCTTGCTGCACCAGCTGTATGTGAACTTGAAGGCCCCGTCATCGACGGACCAATAATTGAGAAAACATCTTTAAATCGCACCTTGTAACCCTCCATTATTAATCATGATTCAATTTTGTAAAATGTATTCGTCATTTCGATCCAGGAGTTCCATCCACAATGACCCTTATTTAGGGTATGATGACATCAAAAAAGGACAGAAGAAGGCCTTAGGCCCTCTCTCTGTCCTCGATACCTGAGAGTTTCACGATCAGTAGTGTCTCACGACAAGGTGCACTGCCTGCAATTACAGACAAAGTCACCGGGCAGACTGATCATATACCCCTTGGGTGGCGCAGTTCGCGCACTCTCCAGAGTTGCGTCCAACGATGGTACATTTACCTGAGAGATTAACGACTGCATCGGGTGCGCAGCAGCTTGCTCCTTCGGTGCCTGGACACTAGCCATTGTGCTCAGCTAACCCAGATCTCTCCCGCTCGTTATCATCCGCTGTATTATTTTAATTCGATTCGAATGGGTATATATCTAAATTTTTGATCAAGTATACCCATAGAGTAATGCACAATATCATATATGTCAACAAAAGTGACGTGTAATTATCATAAGTTCGATGTCTATTTTAGCTGAAGCGAATAGCATTAATATTTCTCACTTCCGCTGAGGCACTAGTGACGCTTGTAGTGGTTGTAAATTGGATGCTTATCGTGTATGCGTTAGTCGTTGTAGCCGGGGCAGTATCCACGTAAGTGTTGGAGGAAAGAAACCTTAATGTGCCGGAAGCATTCCCTGTTCTGGAGATCTGCAATTGATTAATCAACACTCCGTTTCGCCTCAGATTAATGTTATACGCAACGTTCCAGTTCGAACCTACAACTACAGCCACTTGCGTACTATTATCTATTTTCACCCGTTGGCCTGCTACTACAGGTACATTAAGTGTCTGAATCGTCGTTTCAGCTACTAATGAAAGACCCAACGCCGCGGTCTGGCTATCAGCAAACAAGGAAGAGTCTGCCGGAGCCGAAGCTGCAGTTGATCCCGTAGCACCCGTTGCTCCTGTCGCACCAGTTACCCCAGTAGCTCCAGTCGTTCCCGTAGCACCTGTGGCACCTGTAGCACCAGTAGCTCCGGTCGCTCCTGTTACTCCCGTTGCGCCTGTAACACCAGTCACTCCTGTTGTTCCTGTCAATCCGGTTGCACCTGTAACACCAGTGACCCCTGTCGTTCCCGTCAGTCCTGTCGCTCCTGTAACACCAGTGACCCCTGTCGTTCCCGTCAGTCCTGTCGCTCCTGTAACACCAGTGACCCCTGTCGTTCCCGTCAGTCCTGTCGCTCCCGTAGCGCCTGTGACGCCTGTCGCACCTGTATCTCCAGTAATTCCGGTGGCTCCGGTCGCTCCCGTGACACCTGTCGCGCCTGTATCTCCAGTAATTCCGGTGGCTCCTGTCACGCCTGTTGCACCCGTATCACCCGTGGCTCCGGTCGCTCCCGTGACACCTGTTGCACCCGTTTCGCCAGTGATTCCAGTTGCTCCCGTTACACCTGTCGCACCCGTATCTCCAGTGGCTCCGGTCGTTCCCGTCACGCCTGTCGCACCCGTATCTCCAGTAACTCCCGTAGCGCCTGTGACACCTGTCGCACCCGTTTCACCAGTAATTCCGGTTGCTCCCGTTACACCTGTCGCACCTGTATCTCCAGTGATTCCAGTTGCTCCCGTTACACCTGTCGCACCCGTTTCACCAGTAATTCCGGTCGCGCCTGTGACGCCTGTTGCACCCGTTTCACCAGTAATTCCGGTCGCTCCCGTGACACCTGTCGCACCTGTATCACCAGTAACTCCCGCGACACCTGTCGCACCTGTATCACCAGTGACTCCGGTGGCTCCCGTTACTCCTGTCGCACCTGTATCTCCAGTCGTTCCCGTAACCCCTGTTGCACCTGTAGCACCAGTATCTCCAGTTGCTCCCGTCACGCCTGTCGCACCCGTATCTCCAGTAACTCCGGTCGCGCCTGTGACGCCTGTTGCACCCGTTTCACCAGTGATTCCGGTCGTTCCCGTCACGCCTGTCGCGCCTGTATCTCCAGTGATTCCAGTTGCTCCCGTGACACCTGTCGCGCCTGTATCTCCAGTAATTCCGGTCGCTCCCGTCACGCCTGTCGCACCCGTATCTCCAGTAACTCCGGTCGCACCCGTTACGCTTGTCGCACCTGTAGCCCCAGTCGTTCCTGTTATTCCCGTACTACCGGTGACACCTGTGGCTCCAGTAGACCCTGTCTCCCCTGTGCTCCCGGTGACTCCAGTCGTTCCTGTTATTCCTGTACTCCCAGTAACACCCGTCACTCCGGTAAGCCCTGTCTCTCCTGTGGTCCCCGTACTTCCAGTAGCGCCCGTGACTCCTGTCACTCCGGTAGATCCTGTCTCTCCCGTGGTCCCAGTGACACCGGTCTCTCCCGTCGATCCCGTAGTTCCTCCAGGAGGACCAGTAACTCCTGTCAGTCCTGTAACACCTGTAACCCCTGTAGGACCAGTTGTTCCCGCAACCCCTGCTGTCCCTGTAGCTCCAGTCGCACCCGTTACCCCGACTAGACCGGGGTTCGCTCCTAACAATTCCTCAGACACCAAACGATGTGCCGTTACCAGTTGACCGTTCTCGTTTTTCCCCCATACGGAAATCTGAACTTCATCCTCCGTATCATCACCTGTGATAAATATAAACTCAAATGCATCCAAATCTGCATAAAAGTCTTTTGTTATAACCTGGTTAGGCAAAACATTAAACAATTCCTCAACGTATAGTGTGCGAACACCATTCAAATAATAGCCTTGAACCAGAACGGTAGAGAAACTAGTGAGACTCCAATTGTCTAATTTCACTGTAATTCTCTGTGTAGGACGCTCACCGCTTCCCACCACTATATTATTTTCAATTGGCCCTGTTGATAAAACAGCCATCCAGCGATGCCCCCTTCTCCTGCCTCCATCACCAAATCAAGATTGTCTTCTATAAATATGCATATTGAACTGTAAACGTGAAGTTGCCCTCTTGCCAGATATCCACCACATCAAAAGGAGAATATACAAAAAAAGCTGCCGCTTCGTTTCTGCGGCAACCTTATTATTATTCTTTAGCTCATCTAGACGGTTTGGGAAGGGTCAGTTCTTCCGCCCAAGCTTGCAGCTTTGCCTTTGTCCATCCTTCGTTTTCACCCATGATAGAGTACCGCAAGCCATTCTCACTCCATGATATGTTCCGAATGCTCTTCATATATGAACCCTCGGTGTTACGAACCTTAATCTTGGCTTCATCCGGCATTAGTGTATCGTCCACATTTTCTTCTGGCATCTTGAATACCGTCAGGCTGACTTCTACCTTGTCGTTACTTACATAATACAAGGTTACTTCATCTCTGCTCAGCTCACCGTGCAATGTAGACATTTCGATCCGTGATAGTTCGAATTCTCCACTCATGTCCTGTAGGAACGGCTGTTCCAACGCTTCTTCCGCTTCCTCTAGGCTCACTTCGGAATTCTGCATCATATCGTTCAAGTCCTTCACATCGACCTCCTTAGGGATGTCAATTACGAAAGTATCCTTTGTGAATTCAGGGTCATACTGAATCGGATCATAGACCATTTCTGATTTTCCATCCCCATACGCGCTGTTTACTTTGACAATCATCCACGTTTTGGGATCTACCCAATACTCTGAAGATATGGAGAATGCGCCTTCTTCTTTTGGTGTCAATTCAATATGAATGACGTCCTGTCCATGAAGTTTCTCCTGTCCCATCATATTCACATCATGCGTAGTACGTAACCGCTCTAGTTGATCGAGCAATATTTGCTTCTGGGTTTGATTAGGTTGTTGTGACACGGATGATGCATCCATGGAATATGCTGCCCCTGTTTCTTTTTCATATATGATAATCTTCTTTCCATCATTAACTGCGTAACTGACATTGCCATTCTCTGATGTTTCCGTGCGCTTTCGTCCGGTTTCACCATCTACCCATTCCTTAATTTGCATCGTGTTAGTCAGCTTGTCATCCGCCCATATCTTCATCACACCTTCTGCATAATACGAGGCGGGTTCTGTTTCTGCTGAGACAACCTTCTCAATCATCTCATCTCCTGACATAGCCAGCATATCCCTCTCCGCGCAACCTCCAAGCAGGGCGCCTGCCAACACAGCAGTACCCAGCATCATCCATCCTTTTTTCATCATCTTATCCACCCTCTCTGCGTTTACATTCTCCATGTTCAGGCAATCGGCATGCTGCCAGCGTTCCATATCCTTCGTATGACCACATGCGCATATCCCCTCCGTGCTTTATTGCAACCCGTTTGGCTATACTCAATCCCAATCCCGAACCACCTGCATACGTCTTCTCCTCCTGATTCTGGTGTTGAACATAGGGTTCGAAGATACGAATGAGCTGTTCTTCAGGAATAGCAGGACCTTCGTTTTGTACTATGATCAATGTTGCTCCCGCCCTGTAGTTATCCAATTCAGCTCTAAGCGAAGGAATAATCCATTCAGGAAGCTCCCAATCTGAAGCAATAACCCCTAGTCCCATTACACCGTTCGTCCTTGTGTGGCGTAGTGCATTATTTATCAGATTATCTGTCAGGCGCATCAGTTGTTCGGGATGAACTCGGTACAGTTGATCTGTGCGGACATCCATCTTCACGTCAATCTGACCACGCTCGGCAAGTCCCTCATAGCTCCCAAGCAGCATATCAAAAAACTCTTCACCTTCCACCTTAACCATGGCCATCTCCGATTCACTGGAACCCAGCGCCGTATACATCTCAAGTTCACTAATCATCTGTTTCATCCGCTCCACATTTCCGAGCAGCACATCCTGATATTCCTGCCTTTCAAGGCGTTTCAGTTGACGATCACCGTTAAGTACTTCCGTATAGGCACTAATGGACATCAACGGTGTTTTCAGATCATGGGATAACGAGGCGATCATGAGCTCTTTTTCTTTTTGCTCCCTCTCCACATCGGCCTGAGTATGTCTGATCTTGTCTTGCATTGCATCAAACTGTTGGAGCAAGATGCCCATTTCATCATGACGAACAGGTACCACATCCGTAGAAGCCTCTCCCCGTGCAAAAGCTTCCATTCGTTCTATAAGATATTTCATCGGCCGAAAGAGCTTTCGGGATAGTAGCCACAGCACTGTTCCGTATAACAGGATAAAGAAAGTAGCAGCGAGACTCATGACCCAGGTAGTCCGCAAGGATATGCCTTCCAGCCAATCTCCACGCAGCATAACGATTTCGTAAATGCCCACCAACTCACCTTTTTCCCATACGGGTTTCTTCAACGAGAATGTACGATGACGAATCTGTAAGTTGTACAAATTACGATACAGCTCCGCCCCCCCAACGGTGTAAGCTCCAGCAGACCATGTACTCCCCCCTGATGTGTACACCCGAATCCCTGTTGGTAAATACAGATCAAAGTTCACCCGACCATTCTCCAATTCGGAGAGTGCAGCGAAAGCATCAGGCGAGTGCAGCTGGTACAGTCCCGGGTCAGATAAAGCCAGTTCAATAGGAGCCAATTGTCTGGACAACTCTACATATTCCGTTACGGCACGCTGATCATTGTAATAGTTATACAGGGAGTACAGCGCCCACCCAGCAGCGACAGGCAGCAGCATTACAATGAGGAAGGCAAGCATTAACCAGTACTTCAACTTCATTCCTCAGGCTCCCCCACGAACCGGTAACCACTGCCCCACACCGTCTGAATCCAGCGTGGATGATGGGGCTCGTCACCAAGCTTGGCCCGAAGGCTCTTCACATGAACTGTGACTGTACTCGAGTTCCCCGCCTCTGGCTGACTCCAGACATGTTCATACAGTTCCGCCTTGGTAAACACCCGGCCAGGATGAGAAGCAAGCAGTATGAGCAAAGCCCATTCCTTGTTGGTTAGTGCCACATGTTCTCCATGAACCTGTGCGCGCTGATTCAAATAATCAATCGATAACCCATAGTTATACTGTCTATCTGTTGAATCCGGCTCTACGCCCTGATATCTGCGGTACCTATTCAGATGAGATTTAATGCGAGCTGTAAGTTCCGTTAGACTGAAGGGCTTCGTAATATAATCGTCAGCTCCCAGCCCAAGCCCCCTGACTTTGCTCTCTTCCTCGATTCGAGCACTCATCATGAGCAGCGGAACATCGCTGATCAGTCTAATGTTTTTGCATACCGTGAACCCATCCATTTCCGGCAGCATCAGATCCAACAAGACTAATTGATAGGTTCCCTCCCTAAAGTCTTCCCAGCTCTCCAAACCGCTTGATGCCCAAGTTACCCCATATCCCTCATGACGTAGATGATCTCTCAAAATACGGGCAATCTCCGGATCATCCTCCACCAGCAATATATTCTCGCTGTCTCTCATCGCTGCTTCATCCTCCCATGACTATATTGTAGCTAAGAAAAGTTGACTCTCCTCAGAGTTTATACTTTCTTCATAAATGTCCATTAAGATCGTTATCTAATGCATGCAAAAAGAGCACCCCGATTGTTCAGGACGCCCAGGTAATATTCACAATCTTAATCCTAAGTTATAGCTCCTAGAAAAGGAAACACCTCATAACTCATAGAAGATGCTCTCGTTCTGTACATAGGGTCTACAATACTTGCTGCACAGCTTCGGCATGCGATCTTTCATCCATTCGTGCCTCGACTCGTTCGCCATCTGAAAGGCATAATAACCCAGTGTAAAGATCAACATGAACCCTTCCATCAATCGAATATCACGATCCGTCAGTGGTGCGATCTGTTGGGTATAACCGGATAGGAATATGTCACGTTCCTCCCGATTGAACATAAGTGCTGCCCCTCCGGCATCGAAAAGATAATAACCATAACCGTGTAGACAAAAATCAATCATGGATATGCCCTGCTCCGTTATCAGCAGATTGTTGCGAGTAATATCCCCATGAATGATCCCCCATGTCTCCGCATGCTGCGGGTACGTTGCCAGTTGTTCATTAATGTTCTCGAACGTTTCTCGAAGCAGATCAAAGTCTTCCGTTGTAAAAATCCCCAGTCGGACGCCTTCCTCTAACTGCCCGAGCATGACCAAGTTCTCGTGGGCATTGCCATATGCCGGCCGTACCTTTGTTCGATCTGTCTGATCCTGCTCACGCCCATATTGATGAAGCATCTGCAATTGTACCCCAAGATCATAGATCTGTTCTGTTGTCAGGCGTTCTCCCTGCTGGATGTCCCTTCCCTCAATCCACTCCAGTACTGTACAGCAGATTTCTTTCCCTGCCTCACTTGTCCATACCGTTACCCACTCTCCCGATACATTCCGTACCGGATGCTGCACGCGCAATGCTGTCGTTTCATTTAACTCATGAAGTAGATTCATCTCTGCCTCCAGCGCAGGAAGTGTATGCTGAATGCCTGTCATACTTGCATATGCGGCTTGATGGATACGTAGCAGATACTTCTGCCCGCTTGCTTCATCGACGACATGATACGTCAGATTCTCATTGTGGCGAATATAAGATACGACAGGTTTCTCAATAGTGTAGTTCTGTATAATCTGAGCTGCCATATGGTCGTAAGACATCTGATCTGTAGCGATGATCAACATCTCCTTCAAAGTAATGTAAACGTTCTCCTATTACTAAATATCGTAGCATGGTTGCTTTATATACAGCAAATTCTTCCAAAATAAAATTAAAAAAGCACAACCCCCGAACAACCGTCCAGGCATTGTGCTTTCTTTTGTCTTTATTATTTCTTAATTTCTCTGTCTATTACTCTATGTTACACTCCATGATCCAATTAACCGAAACGACCCATAATGTATTCTTGCGTCAGACGATTGTCCGGGTTCGTGAAAATATGCTCTGTATCCCCGTGCTCAACCATGCTTCCCAGATAGAAATAAGCCGTGTAATCCGAGATGCGTGCCGCCTGCTGCATGTTATGGGTAACAATAACAATCCGCAGCTCCTTCTTGAGCTCCGTAATCAACTCTTCAACTTTACCCGTAGATACCGGGTCAAGTGCAGATGCCGGCTCATCGAGCAGCAGGATCTGTGGTTCAACAGACAAAGCGCGAGCGATACATAGGCGCTGCTGTTGTCCGCCAGAGAGAGACAGAGCTGATTCATGCAGTCTGTCTTTTACTTCGTCCCAGAGCGCAGCACGACGCAAGCTTTTTTCCACAATTTCATCCAGTGCCTTCTTACTCTTCGTACCACGGTAGCGGGGGCCAAACGCGATATTGTTGTAGATGGACTTATGAAAAGGGTTCGGCTTCTGCCACACCATGCCAATCTTCTGGCGAAGCTTGATTACATCGGTTCCAGGCTCATTCAGATCGTTCCCGTCCATCCAGATATGTCCCTCTGTACGGGAACCGGCAATCTCGTCGTTCATCCGGTTGAGTGACCGGAGGAACGTGGATTTACCGCAACCAGACGGCCCAATAAGAGCCGTTACGCTTGCTTCAGGAAACGTCAGGCTAATCTGCTTGACCGCCTGGAAATGTCCATAATATATGCTTAACTGTTCCGTACCAAAAGGTATGGCCATGTTGGTTCCTCCTTATTTCGAAGCTGTCATGCGGCGGAATACAACCCGACCGATCCAGCGTGCACTTAGATTGAACGCCAGCACGAGAATGACAAGCACGGCGGATGCCCCTGCTGCCACTTCTTTGGAATCTGGCCCAATACCTTCACTGTTCACTTTCCAGATATGGACAGCAAGTGTCTCTGCCGGACGGAAAGGATTAAGCGGTGATCTTGGACTCGTGGGATTCCAATCTGTAAAGTCCAATGGTGGACTACTCATACCTGCGGTGAACATCAGCGCGGCTGCTTCACCGAAGATCCGGCCCGATGCCAGGATCGTACCCGTAATCAAGCTCGGCAATGCCACAGGCAACAGAATCGAAGTGATAATCTTCCACTTGGACAGTCCAAGCGCCAGACCTGCTTCCTTCTGTTCCTTCGGAACGGCCCGGAAGGCCTGCTCCGTTGTCCGTACCATCAGTGGCAAGTTAAAGATCGCCAGAGCCAAGGCACCCGAGATTAGGGAGAAACCAAGACCAAATTGATTTACTAACAGCAAGAGACCAAACAAACCGATAACGATGGACGGGAATGATGACAATACTTCAACGACCAGACGAATGAAGCTGGTAATCTTGCCTGGCTTGGCGTATTCCGCCATGTAAATCCCGCCACCCCATCCGAGTGGAATGGTAACAATCAAGGTCAGGACAAGCAAGAATACGGAGTTGAAGAGCTGTGGACCAATCCCGCCGCCACCCTTAAGCAACTGTGGTGCGCTTGTCAGGAAGTTCCAGCTAATATGCCCAATGCCTCTATACATGATGAAGCCAAGCAGACCGAGCAATAGAATAACAATGAACAGGGCCAGTACAACGATAACGGATGTTGCAATTTTATCTACCGTCTTTGCCTTCATTTTCATACCCGGTTTCTCCTTTCAAGCAGGCGAACCAGAATGACGAAGACAAATGTCATCACCAACAGGACAAGCGCCATACTCCACAGTGCATTGTTATGAACAGAACCCATCGTGGTGTTACCCATGCTGAGTGTAATTACACTTGTTAATGTTGAAGCTGATTCGAGCAAGGATGTTGGAACATGCGGTGCATTACCGATAACCATCTGTACAGCAAGAGCCTCACCAAAAGCACGGGCCATACCCAAAACGACACCTGTCAACAAAGCTGGCAAAGTGGTTGGAATAATGACACGGTAGATGGTTTGCCAGCGAGTGGCACCCAGTGCGTAGGAGGATTCACGCAATCCTTTTGGCAACGCGGACAAGGCATCTGCCATAATACTTGTCACCGTAGGGAGAATCATTACAGCGAGAACAAGACATCCGGCTGCAATCCCGACGCCTGTTCCACCAAAGATACTGCGAAGCAAAGGTACGATGACACTCAGACCGATAAATCCGTATACAACGGATGGAATTCCGGACAAGAGTTCAATCGCAGGCTGCAAGATCTTTTTGCCTTTACCCGGAACAATCTCTGTCATGAATAGCGCTGCACACAGGCCAAGCGGACTTGCGATCAATGCTGCAAGCAAGGTTGTAATGAAAGAACCTGTGATGAACGGTAATGCCCCGTAGAACGCAGGTTCTCCGGTCGGATTCCACGTTTTTCCACCAAGGAATTCGCTGATGCTTATTCCATTTTGGAAAAATGTCGATAGTCCCTTGGACGCTACAAAATAAACAATGGAAAACATGACAACGATCAGGAAAACGACACAAATCGACGTATAGATCCGTCCCGTCCACTCTTCCCAATAATGTTTCTCTTTTAAGGGCCGGCGCGGTTTCAACTTGTTATTCATTACCGTTCCCCCTTCGGTCTGTTCCATAACAACCATCCTTCTATAGTAGAATTAATGCAAAATATGGGATTATTTTAGAGCAAACCGCGTAAAGAGGCGGGACCTAAGTCCGCCTCTTTCGCTGTATGCGCAAGTTCAAAGATTACTGAACCACATTACCTGCTGCATCGCGTTTTACTTTCATACCTGACATTGGAATGTATCCAAGTTCTGTCACGTCGTTTTGTTGAATTTCGTCACTCAAGATGTAGTCCAAGAATGCTTTTGTTGCTGCATCAGGCTCACCTTTTGTGTACATGTGCTCGTAAGCCCATACTGGATAAGTTCCTGCTTCTACGTTCTCAACTGTTGCTTCTACACCTTCGTATTTCAATACTTGCAAGCTGTCATCCAAGTAAGACAAGGCGAGGTAACCAATAGCACCTGGCGTTTCAGATACCAATTTTTTTACGTTACCAGAAGAATCTTCTTGAATCGAACCTTGGATATCACCCATTTTTGCACCCAATGCATACTTCTCGAAAGTTGCACGAGTACCGGAACTGCTCGGACGGTTTACAATAACAATTGCTTTATCCGCGCCGCCAACGTCTTTCCAGTTCGTTACTTTACCGGAGAAGATGTCGACCAGTTGTTGCTTCGTCAAATCTTCTACACCTGCATCTTTGTTGCTAACTGGCGCCATAGCTACTACTGCTACTTGATGGTCAACCAATTCTTTTACTTTGGCTTCGTCCTCCAGTTTCTCTTCTGCAAATACATCAGAGTTACCGATTGTAGCTTGTCCGTCAGATACTTGTGTCAAACCAGTACCACTACCGCCACCTTGAACTTGAACCGTTACGTTCTTATATTCATCAACTGCCATAAATTTCTGTCCAGCTTGTTCAACCAGAGGTAGCAATGCTGTCGATCCGACTGCCAGAATGTTACCGCTAAGCTCAGTAGCAGCTTCTCCTGATCCATTGCTTGCGGCACCCTCTGTACCAGCGTCATTTTTCGATCCGCATGCTGCGAGAACCAGTACGAACGTTAAGGTCATCAAAATAAACGGCAACTTTTTAAACATGTTTTGTTTTCCTCCCCCAATGTAGTGATGGCGTTTTGTGAATTTGTTTGTTCACCATCAACTCTTTACTCATTGTAGTTTCAGTATGTCATCTTAAAATCAGTGTTTTGTAAACGCAATGTTAAAAATATCGGCAGCATTTTGAAATATCTGGGATTCAATCTGGCGCTGAAGTGGTCGCTATGGGAATGGACGTTGTTTTAATCCGTATTGTGTCCAGATTTCCATGAAAAAAATTTACTTATAGATATATGAAGTAAGCTGATACCCTGAGTGGCCGTTCCGGTTACGGATCGTTCTTCTGATCGCTGTTGTCTCCAAATTTCTTTGATCAATAATCTTAATTGTTGAAATTCGGATACAAAGGCGAACGCTTCGCTTCTTCAGAATCGATACCGTCCCCTCCACTACGATCGCGGTTTCCCTTCGCTGTGTCAGTGCTCGTTGAATCTCAGGCATCTCAATCTCCTGCCTGGGAAGTAGGCAAAGAAGGCCAGCCCTATAGTGGGCTGGCCTTATGTAAATGCTTTGTTGATTCTTTGATAGAGCAAGAAAATCTGTTTCTTCTATAGAAGTTACAAAAGCAGGAAATAAAAAAACTGCCTCGCTGCCAGTGCGTAGCACCAGCTGTGAGAGCAGCCTTTTACATTACAACAGATTATCTTATTCATACTCAATGTAAAATCTAATTTGCTAACCTAGAATCCATAACCACAATGCCAACCCGGCCAGGGTAATTAACATTGTCGGGATCGTCAGGATGATACCTGCTTTGAAATAATACCCCCATGTGATCTTCACACCTTTGCGGGATAACACGTGCAGCCACAGCAATGTGGCAAGTGATCCAATCGGGGTCATTTTGGGACCCAGGTCGGAACCAATGACATTGGCATAGATCAATGCTTCTTGAATGATACCTTCGGTATGTGCGCCCTGGATGGCTAGCAGGTTAATCAACACGGTCGGCAGGTTGTTCATCACCGATGATAATACAGCAGCGATAATTCCCATCCCGAGCGAAGCAGCCAGCAAACCATGCTCTGCTATGGCATCCAGCCAGCGGCTCAGATGATCCGTTAACCCTGCATTACGCAGTCCATATACGACGATATACATGCCCACGGAGAACACCACAATCGACCATGGCGCTTCCTTGATTACCCGTTTCAGATCAACAGCCTCGCTCTTGCGTGCCAATAAAGCGAACAGCAACGCAACGGAGCCAACGATAACCGACACGGGAATCGGCAGAAACTCACTGGATGCATAGGCAACCAACAACAGCCCAAGCATGAACCAGGCGATTCGGAACATCCGTGGATCACGTATCGCTTCCTTCGGGTCACGTGCAGCGGAGATGTCGTAGCGAAGGGGGATGCTTTTGCGATAGAACAAAAACAACATCCCCGTACTCGCTACGATTGAGAACAGATTGGGTACAACCATGCGTACCGCATACTCCACAAAGGTGATACCAAAGAAATCGGCCGATACAATGTTAACCAGATTGCTGACGACCAGCGGTAACGACGTGGTATCGGCGATAAACCCACTCGCCATCACAAAAGCCAGCACCATACGCTCATCAAACTTCAATGCACGCACCATTGCCAGCACAATTGGCGTCAGAATAAGCGCGGCACCGTCATTCGCGAACAGAGCAGACACCGCGGCTCCCAACAGAATGGAGTAGAAAAACAGTCTGCGACCGTCTCCTCCAGCCAGCCTCGCCATATGAAGCGCAGCCCATTCGAAGAAACCCGTCTCGTCGAGAATGAGAGAAATCATAATAATGCCGACAAAAGCCAGCGTTGCATTCCATACAATGGATGCCACATCCGAGGCATCGTTTAAGCTGACGACTCCACACAATAGGGCAAGTAATGCCCCACCAGAGGCAGTCCAACCGATACCCAATCCACGAGGTTGCCAGATCACCAAGGTGATCGTCACTACAAAAATCAGTATTGCTACGTATACCATAGAGCCTCCTGCTGTACCCTGTATCAATATATTATTTATATGCGCGGAATAACCAGACGATATATTTATACAGGGCAACAGGAACATTGTCTATCTTTATTTTCTTCTATTATAAAAGATGTGGTGAATTATGGCGTTCCAATGTTAGATTTTATTCTTTGCCCTTATCCTTCGGTGTGTCCTCCACCATCTTGAACATGCCAAGCAATCCTTGTAATTGTTCCGCCATGCTATTCAGATGTGCCGAGGATGATGCAATCTCTTCTACCGATGCCAGTTGTTCTTGCGAAGATGCCGACACGGATTCTGTATTCGCAGCCGATTCCTGGGTCACATTCGAAATATCACTCATCGCCTTGGCAACGTGGGATGCACCACTCTCCAGTTGCTTTGTTGTTGCGGACAAGTCATCCAATGTATGAACAGCATCTTCCACCGCCTCCCGAATCTGAGCAAAGGATTGTCCTGACGTATTCACAGCCTGAATTCCTTCTCCCACCCGAGTCTGTGCTGCATTCATGGCGATCAGAGCGGCATCCATGTCCTGACGGATATTATGAACCACCTCACCGATCTGCGCTGCCGAACTTCCGGATTCTTCTGCCAGTTTACGTACCTCACCAGCTACAACTGCAAACCCACGACCCGCATCCCCCGCTCTTGCCGCTTCAATAGAAGCATTTAATGCGAGCAAGTTCGTTTGTTTGGAGATGGATGCAATGACATCAACCATGCTACCAATCTCAACGGAACGGGCATTCAGAGATTGAACCACCGTCCCCAGCTGCTCCACCGTTTCCTGGATACTGTTCATCTGCTCCACAGCCTGTCCTGCTGCCTCATTCCCAGATGAAGCCGCTCCGGACGTATGCCGCATATTTGCCGTAATCGATTGTACACGCTCCGACATCATTCGAACATCTTCTGCCATTCGGCTCATCTGTCCCGATCCGTCTTTCACGCTGTTTACCTGCTGCTCTGCACCTTCAGCCAGTTCCTGAATGGCCAGTGTTGAATGTTCAATCGCTTTGGTAGTTTGTTCTGCACTGGCAGACAACTCTTGAGAAGAAGCAGATACCTGCTCTGTCGTTTCCTGTACGCCCAGAATCATCATCCGCAGGTTATCGACCATACGTTCAAAATACTTCGCCAGTTCTCCGACTTCATCTTTACGCCCTGTTTCCATTTTCACGGTCAAGTCACCTTTGCTCACGGCTCTGGCAGATTCCTGCAGTCGTTTAATTGGACGCAGCATGGAGCGTGTAAACCATATAATAAAGAGGAGTGTAAGGAACGTAGCCGCCAGAATAACAATAAATGTGGCCATGCGAATATCCTTACTTGCATTAGTTACTTCACTCTTGAGCATCGTGCCGGCAATTTTCCAGCCTGTTGCTTCATTTGTTGAAAAAATCATCATCTTCGGCTGATCGTTGTACACGTAATCGAATTGACCTTCTGGACCTTCATACATTTCATCCAGCAAGCCGCTCGTTTCCGGCGTACCTGCATCTGCTACAGGGGATACAACATAGTTTTTGTTTGCATCCATAATAATGACGTAGCCTTCTTTGCCCACCTTAATGGATGCCTGTTCTTGCAGGTCTGTCAGGTCGAGAGACAAACCGACAACACCGGATTGGTCCTTTAATGTTTTGGAGATAAACACAACTGCAACACCATCGGTATTAACAGACACAGCGGAT
Organism: Paenibacillus sp. SRL342; assembly: GCF_984798905.1. NCBI lineage: Bacteria > Bacillati > Bacillota > Bacilli > Caryophanales > Paenibacillaceae > Paenibacillus > Paenibacillus sp. SRL342. Next base: position 517,787 of record NZ_OZ481790.1, on the reverse strand, counting down.
ACAACAGCTGTACCTGGCTTTTCCATCGCTAGTTTGTACCACTCCCGCTCCCTAGGATCGTATGCATCTCCCCGTGTGCTGCTCGCTGTTGGTTTACCTCGAACCATGACTCCGTCTGTTGTTCCTACAAAAATATTCATGGCATCGGGATGCAAGCCCAGGTATTGCTCCAGCTTCAACTGAAGCTCGGGACTATCGTTCTCTCCTTTGACCAAGTTCGGATCAAGGGCATCCGCGAAATAGTTAATGTCATGAATCTTGTATTTCACTTGGCTTTCTACAATGGTATTGGCAGTGCTCACACTTTGCATGGCACTATCCACTAATTGTCCTTGTACGCCATCTTCAGCCATCGTTAGTGTGATCAAGCCGATTGCCAAGCTTGGCAGAAGCAGTACGGCCAGGAAGGAGACCAATAGTTTGTTCCTTATATTCCAGACAAAACCTTTCTTTTTTTTCTTTTTATTTTGATTATGTTTTGCTTTGGCAGGTTTAGCTGCTTTCATTGGTTTATTATCCTGAGTTTCACTCATGTCTTTCTCCCCCTCAAAATGTAAAAGTGCCCTCTTTCTTTGTATGTATGGATCAATCTAAAAGGCTTATCTTATATATCGGCTATATGAAGGTTTTTATTTGAGAGAAAAATGTGCAGGCACGCCAAACAAGCCACCTCTGATCAGAAGCGACTTGTACAAGGTACAGGTTACTAATTATTACATGAATTAGATGAAGTATTGCAGTACGGACCGCCTGGCGGTTGTGCCGAGGGTTTACCAAAATAGTAGCCCTGTGCAAGCTCAATACCTATGGAACGACAGAATTCAAACTCTTCCATCCGTTCGATCCCCTCGGCAAGGACTTGCCCACCAAATCGACTCGACATCTCAACAATGTGAAGAATTTTCTCTTGTTTGGTCGAATCCTGATCACAACGGTCAATAAGACTTCGATCTATTTTGACAAAATCCGGTTCTAACCGATTCATCAACTCTATTGTTGAATATCCGGCACCCACATCATCCAGTGCAACAGACATTCCACGGGAGCGATACACCTCAAATATTTGCTGCAAGATGGGCATATGCTGAATCTGCTCTGTTTCCACGACTTCAAACACAAAATCTTTAGGGTCCAGCGAAAGGCGTTCAATCGCTTCAAACGTATGTGTCAGACAATATTCGGGATTGTATATGGAGGAAGGCAGGAAATTTACGAAGCGTTTGACACCATGCGGCAGAAAAATGGCACTGGTCTCAATAGCAGTAATACGTGCCAATCGATCCAGAAAAGAATGCAGTCCAGTCTCACGCGCCACTTCAAATAATTCATAGGAACTGAAGGATTTTCCATTCTCAGCAGGACGAAGCAAAAACTCATATCCGATAATCTGCTCTGATGCATCAACGATGGGTTGCATATGACTGCTGAATTGATGCTCCAGAATAATGGAAACCAGCTCCGCATGCTTGAAACGGGACTCCTGCATGGTTAGACTAATCCAGCTTTCTTCATTAGCCTGTTCGTATATAGGCATAATCTGAACAGTTAGGGAATCACGTAATGTCGGATCCATTTCGCCGATCTTTTCTATTAAGCTCTGAACCGTCTCCAGATTCGAAAAATGCATCCACATCATGTCATCCGACGTCTCGATAAGTCTTCCCGGCGTTTGTAGCGCTTCAAGCAAAGCGGGGGAAATGGGACGCAAGTACAAGGTACCTTGGCCCTCTATAGGATAGATTGGACTGCAGCCACTGCAATTCATGTAGGACCCCCCTTGCCAATTTAGATTCCATGTCCATTAGATTTCACTTGTATATACCCAAAGTTTGTAAATATTATATCATGGGTCTTAAAATTAATCTCTACTGTTTTGATGACTTCCTGTATGACGGTTCTTGAAACAATATATTCAAATTTGCAGAAAAAAAGACCGACAGTCTGATGACTGTCGGTCTCCCTCAACTTATTAAACTTTAAGAAGCGGGAATCACGATTTTCTGTCCAACTTTCAGGTTGTGTACATCTGAGATTTTGTTAGCTGTCGCAAGCTTGCGCCAGTCTACACCATATTTCAAACCGATGCGGTACAAGTTATCGCCTTTTTTCACCACATATACCACTTTGCCGCCAGCTGGTTTCTCAGGCTGTGGCTTGGTCGTTGGTTTGGTTGGAGTAGTCGGCTCTGTAGGTTTAGTTGGCTTTGTAGGCGTAGGAGCAGGCTCCGTACCTGGTTTCGGAGTTGTTGTTGCTTCTCCAGTCAATTTCATGCCGTATTCAGCAAAACCATCATCATTTGTACCGATGAAAGACATCGCCGGGTTTGCTTCAACCAGATCTTTTGCATCCGGGGAAGAAGCAAATACCACTTCAAGGTCGTTAAGTGCTGCTGCGGTTAACCCAGCAGATGGTTTAATTGGTGCCAGGGACCAGTTGCCGTCAGCGGTTGGGTTAATTGTTTTATTCTCACGGATATAGTCGATGATCACTTGACGGTTCTCATCCGGTGCAGCCAGAACGATACGTTTACCGTCCGGGTTAGCCAGCTTGGACGAAGAAGCACGGTAGTTATTCGTCGCTACGATGAATTTTTGCGCTGGGTCAATCGGTTTACCGTTAAAGCTCAGATCCTTGATCCGGCTTGCGGATGCATTAACAACGGTTGCTTTACCGTCATACTTGGCTGGTTGTGTCACATCGATCTGATACGTTACACCATCGATAACATCGAAGTTGTACGTCGGGAAGTCGTTGTTGATCAATTGTTGTTGTCCACCTTTAGCCGGGTCGATCTGGTTGAACTGGCCTGCAGACCATTCCAGCCACTCTTTCAGTTCTGCGCCGTTAACCATTACAGCATGTACCGTATTTGGATACACGTACAGGTCAGCAACGTTTTTGATGGCAATGGTGCCTTTAGGGATATTCGTGTAATACGAAGCGCCTGAACGTCCACCGGCTTTGAATGGTGCACCTGCGGACAATACAGGGATTTTCTCATATTCCGTACCTTGCATATGTTTTTCGACATACCATTTCTGTGCATTCGTTACGATCTGAATGGATGGATCATCCTGTACCAGAGCGAAGAAGCTGTTGATAGGTGCAGTCGTTTCGCCGACCGGGCCACGAACATACTCCAATGTACCTTCATGCTCTTCATGAACCGCATCAATGATGTCCTGATCCGCATCTACCAATGGCTTTTTGCCCGCTGTGTCATAGATTGGGCGTGCTTCCGTTTTGGAATCGACCACTTTCCATTTGCCATCCACTTGTTCTAGATCCAGATCAATAATCCCCAGGTGATCCCCCCAGAATCCTGGCTCTACAGCAGGAACGCCATTGATTGTCCCTTTCTCAAGGTCTACCCCTTTTTTGCCGGCAAAATCAGCACTTGGGAATACTTTGTGAGCATGTCCAAACAGAATGGCATTAATGCCTTCTACCTGGCTCAGGTACAATACGGAGTTCTCCATCAGATCCGTTTGAGGGATATCCTCAAATCCGGAGTGAGGGATGGCTACAATAATGTCGGCACCTTCGGCTTTCATTTTTGGAATGAATTTTTTCGCGGTAGCAATAATATCCTTGGCGATTACTTTGCCTTCAAGGTTAGCGCTGTCCCACTGCATGATTTGTGGCGGTACAAATCCGATCACACCCACTTTGATCGTATGTTCTTTGCCAGTCTCATCCGTTACCTTTTTATCCAAAATCTCATACGGTGTGAAATAGTTCTTGTCATTTGTCTCATCATCATCACCATCGTCTACATAGACATTGGCATTAATGTAAGGGAAGTTTGCTCCCTCCAGCGTCATGTCCAGGAAGTCCAGACCATAGTTGAATTCATGGTTACCGATGTTACCTGCATCATAATCGAGCAGATTCATCGCTTTATATACAGGGTGAGTCTCACCCTTTTTCAGTGGATCAATCTTCGCAACATAGTCTCCCAGCGGGTTACCCTGAATCAGATCACCATTGTCAAACAGCAAGCTGTTCTTGGCTTCATCACGCGCTTTTTTGATCAGTGTCGCTGTTTTGGCGAGTCCATACTGGTCTGTCTCTTTGTCGGAATAATAGTCGTAGTTAATCAGATTGTCATGAATATCTGTTGTCTCCATGATCCGCAGTTTAACTTTGGCAGCATCCGCAGCCGATACTGGTACCGGAAACACCGCAAGCACGTTTAATGCAACCAAAGCGGCAGTCAGGCTTGATAATACTTTTTTACTCGTTTTCAAAATAACCCCTCCCGGTTATGTACATTGAATCATGCATTAATGGGCAAACGAAGAGCGCAGAAAAAAGATAGATTTCATGGGTTGTGCGTACTGACGCTCTGATGACATGCATCGGAATTTCAGGTAAGTTTATCTCACATGAACATCTATTTAAGTCTGTGCTTGTCGTTTACATTCCAAATCATAACGCAATGTTCAGTCATTGAAAAGCATTATTTTTTACATTACCCGCACATACCTAGGCGGTTTTACATTATCATGCGTGATTTCGACATTTTTTTCAACATTTTAGTAGGTATATAGTGCTTATTATCTTTAAAATACGTATATTACATATGTCTTACATGTATATCCAATTCATCGTTATTCATCCATACCAAAAACCGTGAAACCTTAATGGCTTTCACGGTTGGATTAAACTCTGCGCGTATTTTCGCATAAGGACGCTACTTTGCAGAGGTTATGTTCATATTCGGATTATTGTTCCCACACATGATGTTCATGATCTTTCCCTGTATATTCAATACGAGTCGGGGTGATGTCCAGAATGACATAGTTTGGATCATTAGGTCCATCGAACCACGCCTTCAGTTCGTCGTTCCACACTTGCTCGCGCAAGCCTTCGTTCTTTGTCACTTCACAGGTTCCTTCGATCTCAACCACTTCTTTGGAGCCACCAGCCTCATAACCAAGTAGCAGGCTAACATTCGGATTATTCTCCAGTTCCTCTACTTTGTGTGTACGGCGGTTCGTTGCCAGATGAATGTTCAGTCCATCGTTGAAAAGCGCCATATAGCGGGATTTCGGTTTACCATTCTCCACAGTGGAGAAGCTGCAAAAAGGGTTGTTTTCCAATGCTTTTACAATGTTTTGTTCCAATTCAGTCTGGTTCATGGGAAGTGCTCCTTTCGGTTTGGGGGAATATTGGAAGGACTATGTAGAAGGCCGTTGCGGGTACGGATCGTTCTTTTGATCGCTGTTATCTCTCAATGATTGATCCTGATCTCTTCCTCGTATACATTGGATTAAAGACAATTTACACTGACACTACGATGACAGAATAACCTTCCAATCGCTGTTATCCCCAGATTTTTTTGATTCCCTTTTCTCAAGGGGAAAATCCGGTGATAAAGGCGACCGCTTCGCTTTTTCAGGTTTCTTCTGTCCTCTCCGTTATCGTGTAAATGTTTAATTCAATGGATATACAAGTGAAAATCCAGGATGCCAGCAGACACTTCGCTTCCTCAGAATCGATTCCGTCCCCTCCACTACGTCTACCGTTCTTCCAATTAAGGGTGAATAATAAAAAGTACAAGAGAAGTGTAGTTGTTACTATCTCTTTGTGTTTAATGACAGTTCATTAATCCCTTATTACTAGAGACAGCTTAATGCAAATGCTTTTGTAATAAGCCTGTACTTATAGTGTACCCACCTCACCTATGGTGAATCCATGAACCGATACGCTAACGTGACAAAATTGGAAAAGTTCTTTATAAAAATGTTTACATAAAGGGGTTAGCACGATATTTCTTCTTGGCTGGTTTAATTCAGATCTCCCAGATAGATTGATGAAGCGCCTGATTTAAGAAGCAATTCGCCAATCGTTTTTGGATATAAACGAATCTGGGACAGCTCTTCAAGTGCAATCCATTCCACGGATACTTGGTGGTCGTCTGGATTGGAGCCTTCAAAAACGCTTGCCTCCGGATCTATCAGGCTGCACGCAAAATAAAATTCAACCTGGTGGATATCTGCATCCCACTCGGCGAATTCATGATTTTTACCGATATACTCCCGGATATGTAACAGCTCTCCCACGTTCACGGCCTGACCAATCTCCTCCAGACATTCGCGCGCGACCGCATCCCTGAGTTCTTCACCTTTCTCCTGTCCTCCACCTGGGAACACATAAGCGGTACCATATTGGTCTTCCAGCCGGATGACCAGCAATCGTCCATCCTGCACAATGACAGCCTTTGCCGAGTTGCGTATGGGTTTCATTCTGTTCATTCACTCCTTGTCATTCCAAAATTTCAAAGTTCAATTCGAACAACCTGATAAAACTACTGTTTTCTACTGAACAGGCATATCATCCCGTGGTATGCGGGGATAACTTAATGCCTTCCGATTCCAACACACGACGAATCTCTTGAGCAAATGCGAGAGCGTTTGCTCCGTCACCGTGGATACAGACCGTCTCTGCCTTGATGGGAACCAATGTACCATCCGTGGATACAACTACTCCATCTTTCACCATCCGAAGCACTTGAGCAATCGCTTGTCCCGATTCTTCAATGAGGGCCCCAGCTTGGCTGCGAGGGGTTAGCTTACCATCCGCCCCATAGGTTCGATCTGCAAACACCTCGCTCACACTGCGCAGACCGATGCGATCCGCGGCGTGAATCAACTCACTGCCCGCCAGACCATACAGATACAGATCAGGCTGTACTTGATAGATCGCCTCGGCGATGGCTTCAGCAAGCTTCATATCTTCTGCGGCCATATTGTATAAAGCTCCATGCGGTTTTACGTGATGCATTCGCCCTCCACTTGCCCGGACAAAGGCATCCAGCGCACCGATCTGATACACCACCATGTCATATGCTTCCTGTGACGTAATGTCCATACGTCTTCTGCCAAACCCTTGCAAATCCGGCAACCCGGGGTGGGCTCCAATTGCCACCTGATGCTCCAATGCCCTCTCTACCGTCAGCCGCATTGTAGCCGGGTCTCCTGCATGAAATCCACAGGCAATATTGGCTGATGTAATCAAGGGTAGAATGGCCTCGTCCGATAGCGTGCGATATATACCATAACTTTCGCCCAGATCACAATTGATATCCAAGGTTTTCGAGGTATTCATTAAGCGCCCCCCATTCCTGCCATTCTTCTGCGTATCAGCTTATCTATGAGTTGCATATTGATTTCCTGTTCCATATACAACTGTCCGGCTTGATCATGCGTAATCTTTTTAAAAGAAATTTGGGTTCCTGGCCTAGCCTGAGCCAGGATTGGCATATCCACCCGAGCTACCTGTGCAATGACAGGATAACCTCCAATCGTCTGATGATCTGCCATCAAGATGATGGGCTGACCATCCGGTGGCACCTGCACCGTGCCATAGGTAACGGCTTCAGACAGCCGATCCAGGGGCTGATCCAGCTCCAGTCTGGAGCCTTGCAAGCGATAGCCCATCCGATCGGATTGTGGAGAAATCACGTATTTTTCCGCATAGAATTGTGCAAGACTCTCTTGGCTGAACAGCGAACTATCCTTGCTCTCCATCACACGAATAGCAGGTTGCCCATAATAGTCAGGTCTTTCACGTTCAGATAAAAACCACGCAGGCGCCAATATTCGGTAGTCCCGCTCACTCTCCTTTACCTGCTGCTCCATACGCTGCATCCATATTCGCGCTTCGGCAGAAGGTTCACCATTGGATAACAGATCGCCCACGCGCAAGGCTCGCCCATCCATACCGCCAAGACCTGTCTTAAGGTAAGTACTTCGACTACCCATCACTTCAGGCACAGCTATTCCACCCGCAATCGCCAGATATCCACGCAAACCATGACGACATGGGCCAAATTTCAGTACACTTCCAGCCCGCACCAACACAGGACGCCACAAAGGTACAGGCAGATGATCCACCGTTGCCGTCAGATCGGCTCCACATAATGAGATAAGTTGACTCTCCTGAAATCGAAGCTCTGGCCCCGTCATCGTCATCTCCAGCACTGCCGCATGTCGGGAGTTGCCCACAAGCATATTGGCTGCTCTGGCTGCAAAGGTGTCCATGACCCCGCCAGGATGAATACCATACCGGCGATAACCGGTTCTGCCTTCATCCTGAACGGTAGATAACAGACCAGGGCGAATCACTTCAATACTCATCGTTCGCCCTCCTTCCGCTTCAACGCCAGATAGTCCTGCATCGTTATCTGTTCAAATCGAACCCGATCACCTGCTGCCAGCATACTCGGTACGTTCTCTTCCGGCCGAAACAACCGGAGTGGCGTTCGTCCAATACATTGCCATCCTCCGGGTGTGTCCACCGGATAGATTCCCGTCTGTTTGCCACCGATACCTACTGTACCCGCCTCAACCCGAAGCCTTGGCGTTGCCCGTCTGGGCGTAGCAATCTGTTCAGACAACCCGCCGAGATACGGAAAACCTGGTGCAAATCCAATCATATGTACGAGATAATCCCCGGATGTATGAATCGCAATAACGTCCTCTGCGGTCAGTCCATGTTCACTGGCAACGTAGTCCAGATCAGGCCCCCACTCGCCACCATAACATACGGGAATCGTGACCGTTCTGGACTTGTCTTGTACGGATTCCTTCATTTGATTCAACTGCTGAAGCAGAATCCGGCATAACTCGGGGTACGGGGAGATGAACGGATCATAAAATACTGTAACGGACGTATATGAAGGCACCCATTCGATCATGGCTGGCAAAGTGCTTTTTTCCAGCAAAGCACATACAGACATCACTCTGCGCTGCACAGCATCAGACAATTGATCCCCGCAATGGATGATAACTGCTGTCTCACTCAGCGGAGATAGGACCTCCTCGGTCCATGAATACGGCTGTTTGGTCATGCGCCATCTCCTCCTTTTCCCCACATCCATATATCTAGTATCCCGTTACTTTTCTCTCTCCAATGCCTGCAATACCAGTGAACAAACCGCCGGAAAAGGTTCATCTTCTTCTGTTCGTATCGCAATATAGAGTGTCTGTAAAAACAGACGCACATTCAGGTTCCTATGACTGGTTTCCAGAAGTGATCTGTCCTCCGCCTGGTCTTCTTGATGAAGAGAATCGATCCACACCGTAATATCCTTTGGCTCCAACAGATTGCGACGAAGAATGGTAATTACAGCATGCGCTATTCGCTGATCTTCATCATGGATGTAAACCACACTTGATTCCGTTATTTTTACAGCGAGTGCGTGCAGAAGTTCCAGCAGATCCGTTCGCTCCAGATATGGCGACTGTGCCAGATCTTCAACCGCATCCGCCGCGTGTGCGGGGGCGTGCGCCCAGCCCTTGTTATCGGCGTAGCCACGAACATCTTTTTCACGTTCCAGATATTTAGTCAACCGATGATGAATCCCTGCGATATCCTCTCTGTCCAGGAAAGGTCGCTGACGATCCACATTCAGAATTGGAGGCAGTAATAATACGGAGAACGTCCGCGTAAACACACTATCCATTCCCTGCTCTCCGATCCCATAGAACAGGTGCTGATCGTCCAGCGCCAACTGTAACACATGCCTTAGCTGCTCTTCCGAAAATACACCCTGTCCAATCCAGGTTGCAAACGTAACATAGATCAATTCATCCCGCAGGACAGGGTCAGTACTACCAATATGCTTCATCATATGCAGTGACAATTCGTAAGGCTGTTTCTCGTGATCAATGGAATGATTAGACGACTGAATATGCTGTAATTTTTGTTTTAACGTCAGAGCATCCATCTATTAAGACTCCCTGGACGAATCCAAATGCAAGCTGCAATTGTACAGCTCGCATTGCCATGCATTCTCATTCTTGGCAATCCGGGTAATAGATGTGTTGGACAACTTCACGCTGATATCCAGTTCAGGCACCAGACCTCGCAGTGTATTCCGTAGAACGGCACCATGACTGACAACGATCACTCTTCCATCGGGGTGCTGCTGTACAATATCTTCAAGCACCGCACTGCCTCGAACAGTCCCTGCATCTGCAAGCTCACGTCCCAGATCCAGGGTACCCCAGTCCGCTCCCCACTTGGCTAACCGTTCCTCTTCCGTTGTTCCTTCGACCTGTCCTCCGCCCATCTCGCGAAGTCTAGGGTCCAGATGTATCTCCTGAATGCCCAAGCGATCACCAATGATGCGAGCCGTCTCACTTGCACGTTCCAAGTCACTTGCATAGATGGCATCCCAGGATTCTTCGGCCAGTCTCGCAGCAAGCAATACTGCCTGTTCCCTGCCATCCTGATCCAGCGGATTATCCGTCTGTCCCTGCGAACGTTTTTCCTTATTCCACGCTGTGCTTCCATGGCGGATCAATGCAATTTGAGTCATTGTTGTTCCTCACCTTTTTCTATATGAAGTTCATCTTCTGTAAAATGTTTACGTGCCTTCGGCTTGGCAAATTTGCCGCCATTATATTGAGAAGAGCCGTTTCTCGGAATGGAGAGACTGTCCCAAGCTGTTTCTTTAAGCATTTTCGCGGCAAATACAATCTGCCCAACATGATACGGATAATGCGCCAATTGACGAATAATAGCCTCCATGACGGTATGACCTTCATTCCGAATATATATGATATGAGACAATTGTTCCGGGGTAAACGAACGAATGGATTCGAGTAGACAATTCCAGCCTTCCTCCCATTTGGAGAGCAACTCTTCCCGGGAAGAAATATCATTCACGAACTCGGCGTCCCGTTCACGCCACGGTTTCTCACCATCTGTTGTCAGTACACCCGTCCAACGGGACAGCATATTGCCCCATAGATGTTTTACGATTACCGCAATGCTGTTTGCGTCTTCATTCCAGGAATGAAACAATTGCTCGGACTCCAGTTGTGCCATGGCTTTTTCTCCGAGCTGCTTGTAATACAAGAATTGTTTCTCCGCCGTCTCCAGAAAAACTTGATTCATATCCATCCGTTAACCACCCTTCGGAAAAGCATGTTGTCCATGGATCATGTTCAAACAGAAGCGTCACATGTTATTTATTCAGGAAATGAGAATGTGCCGTCTGCATTCGGTTCAAATGGAATGGCTTTACGAACCGCATCCAGATTGAGTTCTCCATAGATATGTGGAAATAGTTCATTCAATTCGTAGAGATCCTCATATACCAGCTCAGGCTTTAACGCCTTCTCATCAATACTGAGTAATAACAGATCCGTGCGGCCTGCATAATATTGCCCGGCTACCCATGGGATCTGTTCCTTGGTGGAGCAATGAATGAATCCGTCCGTCTCCAGGCTATCTGGTGCATACTCACTCCCCTTTGACACTTGCTCCCACAACGAACGGGAAATAATACTATAGATCATGATTCCGCCTCCTTCAATTTCTGCGATGTACCCTATGTGTTCATTGGAAGTATTATAGATCATCCCGGATACGGGAGTACAATTTTTGATCCGTAAATACACCTTTGATCTTTAACTGTTTGCGTAGCAAACCTTCGTACGACATGCCCAGCTTCTCCATTACGCGTGCAGAGCCTATGTTGCCTGCATTACATTTCCCCTCCAGCCGATTGCAGTCCAGTTCCCGAAAGCAATAATCCACGATGGGTTGCATCGCTTCTGCTGCGAGACCCTTCCCCCAGTGACTGCTGGCTATCGCGTATCCCAGTTCAGCACTCTGCATGGGTTCATTGAAATGAAAAATGCCACCTCTCCCGATCAAGGTCCCTGTTTCCTTTAAAACAAAACCCCAGATATGTACTGTTTGCCGTTCATAATTATCCAGTACCCGCTGAATATATTGAATTGAATCCTCCACCGTCTCATGGCAGTTCCACAAGCTTTGCTGACTTACTCGCGGATCAGAGGCAAATGCATAATATTCATCGAGATCATCCATCGCAAGCCGCCTCAGCTTTAACCGCTGTGTTTCGAATTCGGGCGATTCGTCAAAAAGTTTTTCTACATTCATACAGCACCCCTCCATGATTCACTTGAGTTCATGATCCAGCCATCTTATTTCTCAGGAAATAACGATCTATCATAACCATGCACAGAATACCAACCGTATATCGAATCAGATCGATCACCAGAAACCCATGTCCCAAAATAAGAGCACCTAATACGGTTGAGCGTATCTCAATCAGCCAAGGCGTCTGAATCAACTGTGAGAACTCAATCATCCAGCTGAATACACAGCTCAAACACATCGCCCATACCAAGCTGCGACGAGGCCACACCATGCGTACCCCGAAATAAATCATGCCCGCCCAACATGCATCTCCGAAATGTTCATGCACCCAACCCGGCAATCGTTCACCAAAGTGTCTGGATGCGAGTCCTGCCGCCATGGTCATCATGACTGCGAAGAAATAGATCAGCCTGTCTTTGATATGTACGCTTTTCAATCAATCACACGCCTTCATCAAGCACTTGTAAAATAAATTGCGTTTTGGCAGCGGTATACGATTCCCTATCTTCCTTGTTCTCATCAGCAAGCTTTGTCTTCAGGACGGCGTAAGCTTCCACCAGATCTGGGCGTTTTCTCAGCACATCCCGAAACCGAATTTGACGATCCCAGCGTTCTTCTCCCGGGCGCATAAGATGAAGGTGTACAGCTCTCTTGCCATCCTTAACCCTGACCCAGAATCGTCTGTACTCCCGTCCATCCAATTCAGGCGGAACATAGTTCCAGCCTAACGGATTCAGCTGATCCGCAATCAGATTCATGTCGTCCCATGACTGTACCTCTGCCATCAGATCAATAATGGGTTTGGCGGGTAATCCGGGAATGGATGTGCTTCCGATATGTTCGAATGAATGGATATTATACTGCTGTAGAAGACGTTTGAGTTGCTTGATTTCTTCCTGAGCCTGTGCGTCCCAATTGGGGTTGGCCGGAGCAATCTCTACCAACTCTGTCGCCCAGGCAGGCCAGTTCTCAGGTTGCATTGAATCTTTCATTCAGGTACCTCCTCTTCACCATGACATTTTAAATGGTAACCTTCTCTGTATTTTTCATAGGTGCTTTGCTTCATGCGCTCAATCGTAGTGCTCCGTTGAAATGTAAGTATGGAACTTAGGGATAAAAGAAGATATTTCAGGTAAGTCAGATCACTAGAGTTAGCGTCTGAGCTTATAATCGAAGCTTTCATATTCATCCCATCCAATCCCCTTATATAGTTGTTAAAGCAGAAGGCATTTCAGATACATATTTCTATATATCCAAAAAAGGAGCGTATGTCTACGCCCCTTGGTTGTCTGTTACCTTGATGATTTTAACGTGTCATGTACTGATTTTATCTTTGAATTGATGCAAAGCACTTCATTATATAAATATTTATTTTACTGTCACAGGGATCGTCACTTTTTTGTTGCCCCACTTGGCCGTGATAGACGTTTTACCTTTGCCTACAGCCACGATCTTGCCATTTGTTACTGTCGCTACGCCCGGCTTTGTGCTGCTCCACACCGCACTGTTGGTCACAACAGTGGTTTTGCCCGTATCATACTGGGCCATCAGACTCAGCGTTGTACTTCCCTGTGGGGACAAAACAAGTTTTTTCTGGCCTGTAATCAACTTTTTGAGCAAAGGTACAACGGTAACCTCTGCCTTTATTGTCTGATTTTGATAAGTTCCTGTCAAGGTTGCTTGTCCTTCTGTCAGCGTCTTAACGGCTCCATTTTTCACGATAGCTACATTTGTGTTGGAAGAGGTCCATATCACTTGTTTCGAAAGGTTAATGGTTTTGCCATTCGCGTAGGTGCCGATGACCTTCAACGCCTTGGACTTCTTGATGTTCAGCTGCATTGTGGCAGGAGTAACCTCAACTTTGGTAATCTCGTCCGTCACAGCAACAGGGACTTTCACAATCGTTGTTCCGTACTTGCCTTGCAGCAATACTCTGCCGGGTGTAACGCCTTTGATTTTACCGTTTTCCAGGACAGCCGAAGAAGTGGATACGGACCACACAATCTCAGAAGTCACATCCTCTTCCTTGCCATTCGCACGTGTAATGCTTACTTTCGGAAGGGTGCTTTCACTGCCTTTAACAAAACTGTAGGATTTCGGTGAAGCTTTGATGCTTTTGATCTTCTCCTGCACTTGCACAACCAATTGGGCTTTAGCCCCGTCTACTTCTGCAAAAATCGTCGCTTCGCCCGCGGCCACAGCCTTGACTTTGCCTTTCACCATCGTCGCGACTGCTGCATTACTGGTGGACCAAGTCACGCCTTGGGTAACATCCTGCTTGTTATCAAAACCTTCAACCGTTGCCATCACCTGAAGTGCAGCTGTTTCGGAGACACTCATTTTCTGCGGGCTGCTATTGGTTATTTCAATCGATGTCACGTCACCAGTAGCCGCCAAGGCCAACGAAGGGACCAGTATTGTTAATGCCATAATTAGAGCGAGCGTGCCTCGAAGCGCCAGTTTGATTCTATTCATTTTTAATTTCCAACTCCCATAATCCAATATTTTACTTCTATTATATTATATCGGATACGAATTGCATAAAGTTGAATAACATAAGTGGGAATCTTGGAACAATTCATGATTTTCATTGTATAATATGGGAAGGTCGCGTAATACTAAAAAATGGGGTGGGATATGTATGATCGAAAAGAATTTGCTTGATATGGTTTCACCTAAAAATAACCGTAAACGTATGAAAGCTATCGTCACTTCGACATCCACCAAGATTCGTCCTGAAGACGAAATGGTTCTATTGATGAAAACAGCCCGCAATCGTTTCAAAAAAGCCCTTGAATCTGGACAAATTGAAATCATTAACGAGCGTGAATGGAAGCTGCGTTAGCATTTAAGAAATAATTTTTACTTACTTACATAAACGAAGAAATTTCTAATCAAAGAAGTAAGCCATATCTTAGGTCCAGCACTCAGTTAAATTAAGTACAAATTATTAGGAGAACAGATCGTTAAATACTCTATTTCAGTTTAAAAGGGGATGTTCCATCGTCACATGCAACATGACGTGTGGAACATCCCCTTTTTGAATTCCTAAAACGTTACCTAACCTCTCTACTTCACTTCATCCTGCTCTGGCAAAATCAAGCTCTCGGCACCGCCCATATAGGGCCGCAGGGCTGCCGGAATGTGAATGCTTCCATCCTCCTGCTGATGATTCTCAAGCAACGGTATCAGGATACGCGGCGATGCTACCGCCGTATTATTGAGCGTGTGACAATAGGCCAACTTGCCTTCGGCATCCATGCACCGAATATTCGAACGGCGCGCCTGAAAATCATGCAGATTCGATGACGAATGCGTTTCTCCATATGCACCGCGACTTGGCATCCAGGTCTCGATGTCATATTGTTTATACGTTTTCTGCGACATATCTCCGGTACATACAGCGACAACACGATACGGCAGTTCCAGTAATTGCAGCAATTCTTCGGCGTGTCCTGTAATCTCTTGCAGCATGCGTTCCGATTCTTCCGCCTCAGGAGCACAGAGAATGACCTGCTCAACTTTGGCAAATTGGTGCACACGGTATAATCCGCGTACATCCCGTCCGCCGGAGCCAACTTCACTGCGGAAACACGTCGATACCGCGGCCAGCTTCACAGGCTCTTGAACATCAACAATCTCATCCGCATAATACGAGACCAGCGGCACTTCAGAAGTTCCCACCAGCCACTTGTTCTCCCCTTCAAGTTCATAGACCTGATCTCGACCGGTTGGGAAGAATCCGGTGTTCACCAGTGCATCCTCCCTGACCATCAGAGGTACCTCCATCGGTGTAAACCCATGCTTCAGCAACAGATCCAGCGCAAGTTGCTGTACTGCCCGATGTAATAACAGGCCAGCACCTTTTAATACATAACTTCGTGTACCGCCAATCTTAACTCCACGAGGAATATCGATGAGATCATGCAACTCCCCAAGTTCCACGTGATCTTTGGTGTTATACTCGAACGTTGGCACCTCTCCCACACGTCGCAGTTCTACATTATCTGCATCCGACGAGCCATTGGGGGTATCCGGGGATACGATATTGGGTACCAGCCATTGCAGCTTGGTTACTTCCTCCTGCACAGGGGCAAGCTTCGCTTCCACCTGTTCCAACTGTTCATTGAGCTGTTTCACCTGAGCGCGCAAACCCTCGGCCTGTTCCCTATTCCCCGCTTGCATTAGCTTGCCAATATCAGCAGATAACGTATTGCGCAACCTGCGACCTTCTTCAATTTCCTGCAAAAGTGCTCTACGTTCTTCATCCCGCTCTAACAATGTGCGAATGTTGATCTTGATTTTTTTCCCGTCTGCTGCGGCCTGAACCTCTTCTGCATGTGCACGAATCCACTTCATTTCCAACATGGTCACCGTCTCCTTTGGCTGTAAAAATACAAAGAGCGCCCTCATCCCTTGGGACGAGGAGCGCTCTGCTCGCGGTGCCACCCAACTTGCTGAATCAGGATATCCTGCTTCCAGCCTCTTGGTCCGCGATAACGGGCGGTTCCGGTTAACTTGGGAAATATCGCTCCCCTGGCGAAAACGCCTCCGAGTTGGATGCTCTTCAACGGCATGGTCCGATCTGTAATTGTTGGTCTCAGTATATACGAACGCCGGACCTAATTGCAACCTTCTGTATCGATCAGGAATTCATGGCACAACTTAACATGTACTGTTATGATAGACTTTGTCTTCAAGATTGCGCTTTATTGTGATCCTCAATTTATGTATATAAGTAGAAGGAGTTCTTTATGAAAAAATTACTTTGGATCGGATGTCTGTCCTATTTCCTGATTGGACTTGCCCACGTTGTGCTCGGTTCCATTCTGCCGGTTACACTTGAACATTATGGCAAAGATTATAGCCAAGGCGGAACGCTGATCTTTGCTCAATTTGCCGGATTCCTGGGTGGTGTATTGTTATCTCCATGGCTGAACAGACGCTTTGGTAAACGGGGAGGCCTGTTAATCGCCACAGCACTTCTCTGTATCGCAGAATTATCCTACATGCTGCTGCCACCATGGGGCTGGATGTACGTCATCGCACCCGCAGCCGGCTTTGGATTCGGAATGGTTGAAGCTGTTATTGGAACCATTATCATCGCTGCAATCAAAGACAATACAGCCGTTGCCATGAGTCGACTGGAAGTGTTATTCGGGATCGGAGCGATGGTCATGCCGCTCATTGCCAGTGGTCTGATTGCTGCCGGGTACTGGCGCCTTTCCTTTCTCGTTGTTGCGATCTGCGCAGCGCTGACCTTTGTTTTCTGGGCAAAAGGATCATTCGGTGAACTCGATAAGTTTCTGGAGCGACGTAGTTCTAATAACGGTTCAGTACATGCCCACACTGCTGGGACATCGGGTGAGATGCATCCCCCATCTGCAAGTACATCCAGTCCAACCTATCGTGGCCTTAACAGGACTCTTCTGGTATTATTCGTCCTGTTCTTCTTCCTATATGTTGGCACAGAGATGAGTCTTGCGAACTTCATGCCAGCGATTCTGATTGAGAAAATGAACATGAAGGAAGCCGGAGCAGCGCTTAGTGTCACCTGTTTCTGGATTGCCATGTCTGTGGGACGACTCTTCGCCGGATATATCGCAGAGAAATTCCAATACCGCGTCTATGTCCTGTATAGTTGTCTCGCATCTGTTCTCTTGTTAATGGTATTTCCATTTACAAACCAAATCTGGTCTGCATTTCTCATCATCTTGCTGCTTGGGCTTGCGATGTCAGGCATTTTCTCCATTGCCCTTGTCTTCGCCAGTAAACTGCTTCCCGGAACAGAAGAATCCACACCCAGTATTTTGATTGCCTCAGGTGGAGTTGGCGGTGCCATTCTGCCTTTGACTACGGGATGGAGTCTTGATCATCTGGCGGTTAATCAGTCTGCATGGATGCTTGCCATTTTTGCAGTTGGCCTGCTTGTCATTAGCTTAATCACGTATCAATGGCAGAACAAACATATAGCGAATTCTGCGACTTAACAGTTATGTGTCGATCCAGTCCTGAGGATTAGAAATACCTATTAAAGAAATCGAAATGTCTACTGTCATAACTTGACGGTGGGCATTTTTTTGTAGCTTTACTTTGTTCTAACAAATCTAACACACGTTATTATAGATAATTATCTCAAATTCAAGGTCTCGTTGCAGTTTTTTAGCATAATAACGCCGCTGAGATTCGTTAGATTTTTCGTTCCCTAAAAACTGGCCTAATAAGATGTTCTCGATTCGTTAGCGCTGTAATTGTGGTGGAAGGTAGCCTATCTTTGCCTCTGATCACCTTAAATCAAGGGAAAGAATTCGCTCTATTCATTTGCACAAGATTGCCCAGGAAATACTTATGGCCAACCGAATCAAACACTTTTGTTAACGACAGGCACTACAGGGCCATTGCCTTTGATGAATTTACCGAATACATATCGGACGAGGGGTCCCAAAATGATCAATTGATATGGCAGCGCCAGGCTGAAGTTACGAGCAATGGTATGGAGATACGTACGGAATACGGATGACCCACTTAATTGATCAGCGAGATATGCTGAAACCATCCCATACAAGGACATGATCAGAACCATGCCAATCACCATAAAAAATGACATGGCTAGCACACCCAGAATTTTGTTGGACTTGTCAAAGGGCAAGGAAAAAGCAATCTTTCTCGCCACAGGGCCAACAATGAAAGACTCCACCAGAAACGCGATGACAAAACATAATATGAATTGAAGCAGTATCTCAAGCGGGGACATCTTACCGAGTAACCCACTGTGCCATAAATTGAATGTCATCATGACGACAACCATTCCTGTACACATCATTAATCCGAAAATAATTTGTTCCTTCTTGCTTGTTGGCAATTCTCTCATCCTCTCTGTTTACCTTCGTAATTATAGAGATGAGGAAACCCTCCACATAAGTGAACATTCTGTGAACAGTTGTGATTTTTCCAAATTAAAATTTGTAAAAGTAGCTATATCTATTAGCTGGTTCTTCTCTACAACAGAAATCTCCAGAGAAAAGACAGTTTGGATAAAGCTGTGATTGCCATTCGTTTGAAAACAGGGCCTTTCTGATTCGTAGATTCTGCTGGATACTCACCATTATTCACACGTGTACTATGTGCACGTTTGATATCCATAGCTTCTGTTAGTTCGTTGGCGAATGCAGAACCAGAAATGACCACAGCAGATTCGGTATTTAGAAAGGCGGATCTGGGATCAAGGTTATACGAACCAACCATGCTGAGGTAATCATCCATGACAAATGATTTGCCGTGTATGGAATAAGGGCCTTGGTATTCATAAATGGCCAGATTGGTATCAAGCAACCGTTTCTTAGAGCTTAAGTATCCCGCGAAAGCCAAAGGGTTAGGGGTCTGCTGGATTGAATTGGTTACCATGACCCATTCTGCTTTTGGATTCATCGACAGATGTACGGCTTTCTTCATTTTCTTGGTAGGAATGGCATATGGCGTCTGAAGGTACACCTTCGACTTTGCTTGATTGGCGAAATGAACAAATGCTCTCCACATGATCGGGTCTTTATACAGCCTTTGGATTGGATTGTGAATGAAAGCGACGTGGTCGGAACGAAGAGCCTCTTGAGCCCATTCCTTCGGCAACACTTTAACAAAAGGATCGCTCTGAGCCCGAGCTTTTTTATATAACTGAGCCAGCCGAGCCAGCTCTTTTAACCCCTTTGCATGATGTTGACGTTTGGCATGTTTTTCTGGTTTGGTGAATGGATGTTCCCATAACAGATCTATATATTTTTTCATTTCAACAACTGTGCTGTTCGTATTATGGTTTGGATTGTAAACAAGGACATCCCGATCGAATACATAGTCTTTTTTGGGTTGCAATGCCATGTATCTATCACCAATATTTTGGCCGCCAATGATGCCATATGTGTTGTCGACAAGAAAGATCTTGTCATGCAGACGGTTATGCCATGTCCATGGCATAACTATGTTGAGTGGTTCATAATACCTTAACTCCACATTGGGGTGAGCTGCAATGGCATTAGGAATATCACGCAATTCTCCGCGCATGTTGTGAAAAATCCCGTCTAAAATGATTCGAACATGAACACCCCGATCAGCTGCATCGAATAAAGCAGCAAAAAAGAGTTGAGATGTTTTTCCTTTTTGGATGGAGTAATAAGCCAGGTCGATGCTTGTTTTTGCCTCTCGAATGGTCTGGATTCTCACCTGACCGGATTGAAAGCCGTCCTCCAAGAGCAGTACGCGATCTGTCGTACTTCCTGCGGTTAACAATTTTTGCATATCCGTATTTTCAATAGTAGATGGAGACGGAACCAAAAATAAAAGGTAAGCTGTGAAAAAAACGTAGACACAATAGGACAGAATAATTGCGAATATGGTTTTAAGGATCATTCAGTACGCCCCCATTTTTATGTAAAAAGTAATTATTTGTATAGCAGTACTATCTCCTTTTGTATCTAAATTATGTTGTTTAAATGAAGCAAGCGTCTCCGGTCAAGGTCAATCGATCAAGAGCTGATCACTGAAATAGGGAAAGCAGCCCTGATGCGACGAGATATCAAACATCGGATTTGATCCAAGTTTTTGTTGAAAACCTTCCAGATCCTCAGCACTGAGGCTATGGCCCACTATCCGATGCTTTTGCACTCAGCCAGATTTCCTTATATGATTCGCCACGATAATTATTGAAAATAACACATCTAAACAGGCTGATATACATATGTATAACGGCCTGTTTGATAAGTTCATACGTGTCCCCATCCAGTTCCTGACTGGACACGTTCCACCCGCTGGCCTATAATTACACCTAGTAATGCCCGTAACTTCATAGTTTCCCAGGGGAGTCGGAATTGGCCGGCTGAGAGTGTATCCCACCAAGATACTAACCCTTAGACCTGATCTGGATCATGCCAGCGTAGGAATCGGAGTATATCGAAATGGCACAGCCCTATGGCTGAACGCCACCTCTCTAACGCCTGCACGCGTCCCGGAATACGGGGCGCTTTTTTAATGTTCTTTTATATAGCCAGAGAGCTAAAAAAAGTGACGTTATCCAGATCTCAACTGGTATAAATCTGTCGATTTATGCAAGATGATTGGATATGAAGCCAAGGAGTACCCCGTGCCAATCGGCCGGACATACCGAAGGAGAGAACCACAAATGAAATGGCGTAAAACGATGGGATTGTTGCTCTTATGCGTGCTTATGGTGACTGTAGCCGCATGTGGTGGCAAAGAAGCTGCCCCAGCTGGGCAGAACGGCAACACAAATACGGAAAGCAGCAACGAAGGTGACACTGCCGCCCTGAAAGATATTAAAGTGGTGCTCGACTGGACACCAAATACGAATCATACCGGCCTGTATGCAGCTGTAGATCAAGGTTTTTACAAGGCCGAAGGCTTGAACGTGGAGATTGTACAACCAGGTGCCGGTGGCGCAGATACGATGGTTGCCTCCAATGAAGTACCGTTTGGCGTAAGTTATCAGGAGAGTGTAACTCAAGCCCGCACACAGGGTGTTCCTCTCGTCTCCATTGCAGCAGTTATTCAGCATAATACATCCGGGTTCGCCGCTCCGGCGAATCGGAATATCAAATCACCGAAAGATTTTGAGGGTAAAACCTATGGCGGTTGGGGTTCCCCTGTGGAAGAAGCCGTGATGCAATCCATTATGGAAGGCGACGGAGCCGATGTATCGAAAGTGAAAAACATTAACATGGGTGACGCTGACTTTTTCACCGCAGTGAAACGGGACATTGATTTTGCGTGGATTTTCTACGCCTGGACAGGCATTGAAGCCGAACTGCGCGGGGAACCGATCAACATGTTATATGTGAAGGATTATTCAGAAGCATTGGATTACTACACGCCTGTCCTCGTAACCAACGAGCAAACGATCCAAAACGACCCTGAGTTGGTGAAAGCATTCCTGAAAGCCACCTCCGAAGGGTATCAATACGCAATTGATCATCCCGAAGACGCAGCCAACATTCTGATCAAGGCTGTACCGGATCTGGATAAGGAATTGGTGCTGGCAAGCCAGAAATGGCTTAGTCCAAAGTACACAGATGACGCCCCGCGCTGGGGAGAACAAAAACAGGAAGTGTGGCAAAACTACACTGACTGGATGTTTAGCAAAAAACTGCTGGATGAACAGATCGATGTGAGCAAGGCATATACAAACGAGTTTTTACCCCAATAAAATTTCTCATATAAAACGAACTTAATATTTACACGAGGACGGAGAGGACAGAAATAACGTGAAAAAGCGAAGCGGTCGCCTAAAAGCTTTCTGAAAGAAAGCTTCATCGGAAGCATACGCTATCACCGGATTTTCCCTTTAGAGAAAGGGAATCAAAAAAATCTGGGGATAACAGCGATTGGAAGGTTATTCTGTCATCGAAGTGGTAAGTGTAACAGTCATTAGTTCATTTTATATATCACGAAAGGAGCCGTGATCTCTCATGGCAAGCACATTACTTAGCATTCAGGTTATTCCCAAAACGCCAAATGGCGAGAACTCTTATCCTTACGTAGATCGCGCCATTGAAGTTATTCAGCAATCCGGCCTGAAATATCAGGTGAACGCACTCGACACCACGATGGAGGGGGAACTGGAGGAACTGCTGGAGGTTGTCCGCAAGATGCACGAGGTACTCGTGGAGGCTGGCAGCCCAAGCATCATCTCCCAGATCAAAATCGCCCATAGCCCTACTGGCTTCAGCATGGATACCCTGACGGAGAAGTATCGCTAATGCATGCCTATTTCAAAAGTGTATGGCCGCCCATTGTGGCGGTTATTCTCTTTATAGCGATATGGCAGGGAGCCGTCTCCCTCTTCCATATTGAGAAATGGATGCTGCCTGCACCGTCCGATATCGCCCGCGAAGCAGCAACTCAGGCCGAACGGCTTGGCATGCACGCTTCCGCAACCATTCAGTTAACGCTTATCGGATTCGCCGCTGGCACGGCGGTCGGATTGCTGATTGCGATGGTGCTGCATTTGGTCCCTTTTCTCAAGTCAGCCCTGTATCCTTTACTTATTCTTAGTCAAAATATCCCGACCATCGCGCTCGCACCGCTCCTGTTAATCTGGTTCGGATTCGGGCTGCTGCCCAAGCTGATTACGATCATCCTGGTCTGTTTCTTCCCCGTTGCGGTGGCGGCTATGGACGGCTTGACCCGTACTGACGCGGCCATGATGAACTATATGCGCATGGCTGGTGCGAAACGTCATCATATCTTCTGGAAGCTGGAGCTCCCCCATGCGCTGCCATCCGTGTTCTCCGGTGTCAAAATCGCCGCTACCTATAGCGTGATGGGTGCCATCATTGCCGAATGGATTGGTGCAGACAAGGGTATTGGTTATTATATGATGCTGCAAAAGTCGGCTTATCGTACGGACCGCTTATTCGTGGCGATCATGATTATTGTCGCGCTCAGCTTGCTGCTCTTCCTGTTCATTGCCCTGCTGGAGAGGCTGCTCGTGCGCTGGCGGCCACAGAAGCGGTAGTAAAGCATGTAATCTGTATATAGGAAGTGATGACCATATGAATCGACAACAGGATGAACAAGTCCAGCCTGGACGAGGAGCAAGTGTAATAGAGCCAACGCACGGTGAAAAGTTTAACTCGGCTACGCCTGATCGACCTGCCAACACGACTCCTGCTCCGGTTCCACCTGCACTGGACGTTGTTAATGTTCATGCATCATTCCGTGAACGGCGCAGCAAGCTACCGGTTCTGAACGGCCTGTCCCTGACTGTGGAGCAAGGCGAGTTTGTTGCTATCGTTGGACCTTCTGGCTGTGGCAAAAGCACTCTGTTCCATATCATCGGCGGTCTGCTGAAGCCACAGGAAGGCCAAGTGCTTATGAACGGTCAGAATGTAACGGGACAGCGTGGCAAGATAAGTTATATGCCCCAACAGCCCGCCCTTTTCCCTTGGCGTACCATTGAAGATAATGTACTGCTTGCTGGAGAAGTAGCTTCAAGCGCTCCCCCTCGGAACGAAGCACTTGCAGAAGCTCGTAAGTGGTTAAGCAGCGTGGGTCTTGCCGGGTTCGAGCAAGCCTATCCTCATATGCTGTCGGGCGGAATGCAGCAGCGTGCGGCATTTTTGCGCGCCCTGCTCAGTCCGCAGGAACTCATGCTGCTGGACGAACCTTTCAGCGCGCTGGATGCACTGACACGCAGCGACATGCAGCGCTGGCTGCTCGATATCTGGGAACAGAACCGCCGCTCGGTGCTGTTCATCACCCATAATATCGAAGAAGCATTGCTGCTAGCGGATCGGGTCTATGTATTATCCAACCGACCTGCAACGGTGTTGCACGAGGTACATGTTCCTTTTGATCGCCCAAGACGAGAAGAAATTACGGAGGAATCCGCTTTTCTGGAGCGTAAACGGCAGATTGCACAGTGGATGCGAGAAGAACAGCAGAAAGCCCGCCTATCATAATAGCGCGGGTTTTTAAGTTATTATTTTCCTTTAATGGGTGATCCACTACAAGAAATTCTGCGTAACATAGTTAGAATATAAATGACCACAAGGAGGAATTCCCTCGTGCATTCTCAAGCTTTTGCACCATTAATTGATGCTCATATTCACTTCGATCAGTATACCCCTGACGAACAACGCGAGATGCTGCTATCTTTCCCGTCTCAACAAGTCGAGGCAGTCATCGCCGTGTCCATGAATCTCGCTTCTTCCCAGGCCAATCTGGAGCTTGCAAAACAACATCCACGTAACATCTATCCAGCCTTCGGTTTCCATCCAGAACAGGAACTGCCGTCCGTTGTAGAAATGGACCTGTTCTTCCAATGGATCGAGAAGCATATTGGACAAGCTACAGCCATAGGAGAAGTCGGCCTCCCCTATTACAACCGTCAGGAAGCGGAGCAGGCAGGGCAGCGCTTCGATCAGAGCGGGTATATCGAGTTGCTTGAACGTTTCATCCAGCTCGCCAAAAAGCACAACAAACCACTTGTCCTTCATGCGGTATACGAAGATGCGGATATCGTCTGTGATTTGCTGGAGCAAAATCAGTTCCGACGCGCCCATTTCCACTGGTTCAAGGGTTCTCGCGAAACCATAAGGCGTATGGCTGATAATGGCTATTTCATCTCTTTCACGCCAGATATTCATTACGAAGAAGAGATTCGTGAACTCGCCCGGCAATATCCATCGGAACAAGTCATGGCCGAGACCGACGGACCTTGGCCCTTCGAAGGACCATTTCAGGGACGAATGACACACCCTGCCATGACCAGACAGGTCATCCAGGCATGGAGTGAGATCACCGGCATGGGAACCGAGCGGGCCGCCCGGCTCTTTTATCAGAACACAAAGCGTTTCTATGGCTTAACTTGAGTACAATCAGGTAACAGCAAGTACTATCGCTTGTCCTGCCAGCACAACACAAAGAAGCCAGTCGGCTTCGCCCCGACTGACTTCTAGTCTACTATTATATATCAGTTGAACTAAATTTTTACACAGGAACGTAGAGGACAGAAATAACCTGAGGAAGCAGAGCGGTCGTCTAAAAGCTTTCTGAAAGAAAGCTACTTCGGAAGCATACGCTATCACTAGATTTTCACCTTCACAAAAATTGGATCAAAAAATCTGGGGATAACAGCGATCGGAAGGTTGTTCTGTCATCGGAGTGGCAAGTGTAACTACCTTCAGTTCAACTTAACGCTTCAAGAATCCTTTGCCTTCCAGGAACGGTCTCACTTGCAACCGTGTCGGCTCAGTCAGGCGCTTCGCCATCAGTTCGGACCATGGAGTCGTTCGTTCACCGTTAGTCCGTTCTTTCATGTACGCCGTCGTTGTCTCATCATACTGCTCAACACCTTTGATGCTCTGCTCGGCATTATAACGATTATGATGCAGGATTGCATCCAGCGGCAGACGCGGCCGAATTCCCGTTTCCTGATCTGCAACACCAATGCACATGCCATACACCGGATATACTCCTTCCGGCAAATCCAGCAACTCAGCTACTTCCTCAATCCGGGTACGAAGCCCCCCAATATATACGATTCCGAATCCTAGTGACTCCGCTGCAAGAGCGGCATTCTGGGAAGCCAGAGCAGCATCAATCGTGGCTACCATGAAATTCTCTGTTGAATCAGCATACGATTCCTTTTCAGGAAGATGACGTTTCGCAGCATCACTCAGCCGATACAGATCAGCACACCATACGAGAAACACCGGACATTCATTGACGTAGGCCTGATTGCCTGCCAATTCAGCCAGCTTGGATTTCTGCTCTATGTCAGTCACAGCAATGACGGTATAGGCTTGTACACTACTTGAAGAAGAAGCCATCTGACCCGCTGCTACGATGGCTGCAAGCTGCTCATCACTCACCGGGTCAGGCTTGAATTTGCGTACAGAGCGGTGTTTCATCATTAACTCAATGGTTTCATTCATGGCTGTTCACTCCCAATCCTCGAAGTACGAACTCAATTGTCTGCTCAGCGAGTTCGTCTGTATTCATATCCTGATATTCAAAGCCAAACCGTGAATTCTTGGCCCGTTTGTGTGCCAAGGCCACACCCATTACCTGAAGCATCGCATAAGTTACGGACTCAATCTGAAACAATCCCTGGTCTTTTCCTTCTTGCAGAAGTTCCTTAACTCGAGTCCAGACGGGGTCCAGAAAACGAAATACGGTAGCTGTGCGATGTGTACGAAGTGTAATTTCAAGCTGCACAATATCGCTCATCTCCCGATCCGTCATCGTGAACTTCACAACTTCACCAATAATTCGTCGGATGCCTTCCACAGGCGAGGACATGGATTCTTCCGCCAGCGAGTTCATCATATGCCCAGGGAAAAAATGCTCAAATAAGGCTTCGAACACCTTTTCTTTGCCGCCAAAATGGTATGAGACCAGTGACACGTTCGCACCCGCCTCATCACAGATTTGACGAACACTCGTCCCGTCATACCCCTGCTGTGCAAAAAGCTTCTTGGCTGCAAGCAATATCCTCGTTTTGATATCCAATTCCGGTTCAGTCATTCCGTCCCGCTCCCTCTTATCCGTTCATTTCATCCGCTTCAGCTCAAGGGCTGTAGTCAGGTACTGTATCTGTCTATTATATTACACCAAGCACCCCGATGAAAATCATCGGGGTGCTTGTCCTATCTATGAAGCAATGGTATACATCTGCTGTATTAGTTGTTTGCCTGAGCCGGGCTTGGAGCCATAGCTGGCATGCGTTGTTTTTTCAACAACGTCACGACCAATGACAACGCAACGGCAACCAACAGTACAATCACGATGGAACCTACAGCAGACTGAACTCCTGGGCCTCCCAACTGCACGCTCAGAATACCCTGAACGGCGTATGTTGCAGGCAGGTACTGCCCAATGCCGCTATAGAAGCTGTTCAGCAATTCACGCGGTACCATAGCACCGGAGGATACCAGTTGCAAGGACAGTGAGATGATGTTGAACAGACTTCCCGCTGGTCCGAAGCAGATCAGGAAGAACTGGGAGAAGAACATGAACGTGCACAGGAAGAGCGCCTGGAACAACCAGAATGCAACGAATCCTTGTGCAATCTGTCCTCCCAGTGCCACGATCAATGATGATCCCAGCAGGGAAACGACCAATGCAGAACCCACGTTAATGACTACTCTCGCGCCAAACAAAGTCAATCGGGAATAGGTAGATGACAGCATACCCATGGCTGTCTGGAGGTTCATCCCCATGATCATGGCACCTACATAGGAAGCCAGTACCATCATCATCGGCACCATCTGATTATTCATCCCGTTAACCGGGTTGATGGACGTTGTCGTTCCTTCCACTCGGGTAGTCAGGTTTGTCGCGGCTTCAGCAGCCTGATCGGCAGGCGCACCTGAAGCGGTCAACACCGTCTGTACCCCTTGTGCTGTAGCTTGTTTGTTAATTGTGTTTGTCACACTTTGTGATACACCTTGCATCATGCTTTTGATCGTAACCGGGTTCGCTTCATTAATGGTGTATTTAATCTCGGCGGTTGAGCCAGCCGTCTGAAGCAATTCGTTAAATCCAGCCGGGATATCCAGCACCATGTGTACTTGGTGATGATTCAGCTGATCCAACGCTTCAGCCGCACTCAGATTGGATACGGTATGAAAAGGCAGTGTTCCTGCGAGCGAATCCGCAATTCCTTTGGACATTTCGCCGTCCTCATTAACAATCGCAACCGTCAATTCTTTCGCACGGTCATTTACTCCAGAATATGCGGTCATCCAGATCACGCTAAAGATCACTTGGAACATAAGTGCTGTTACGATCCCTACAATCACTGGCGGTTTTTTAAACAATGTACGTAAAGCCTGTAACATAAAAGGTGTCCTCCATTACTCAAATAGTTCTAATTTGATTTAAACAGTTGTTTGAATCAAACGATCGTTTAAATTTTATGTGAATATGTCCATATTGTCAACTCATTTTTGAAAAATTCAGAAAACGTAAGCTTTATTCATGAATACAATCGATCCATTTTCACAAAGGTGCATTATGCTATCCTTTCTCCGTAGAAAAGAACATCTATATCAACGATTCAGGCTTACTTTCTGGCGACTCAACTGTATTTTTCTCAACAAAAAACACGGTCCGTCACAGCGGACCGCGCATTTATTCATCCTCACTTCATTGACAATAAGGCGTTGAATATATCTCCAAACAAAGGTCAGTCAGTCATTTCTCTTCAGCTTCATGCGTTGCAGACGTAGGGAATTCAGGACAACCGACACGGAGCTGAACGCCATCGCCGCCCCTGCCAGCCATGGAGCCAAGAAGCCAACTGCCGCAATGGGAATACCAATAACGTTGTATCCGAGTGCCCAGAACAGGTTTTGTTTGATGTTCCCCATCGTGCGCCGGCTCATCTCAATGGCATCTGCAATGCTGTTCAGATCACCACGCATCAACGTAATATCCGCCGCTTCCATCGCTACATCTGTTCCTGTTCCGATGGCCATCCCAATATCAGCAGTAGCAAGTGCCGGAGCATCATTAATGCCGTCACCTACCATCGCAACTTTCAGGCCACTCTCCTGAAGTTTCTTCACTTCCGCAGCTTTACCTTCCGGCAGCACCTCAGCCAGAACTTTACCGATCCCTGCCTGTTCTGCTACAGCGCGAGCTGTTCGCTCATTGTCTCCCGTGATCATGATGACATCAATCCCCATCGCCTGAAGACGCCCAATGGCTTCGCGAGAGGTATCCTTGATGGTGTCAGCCACAGCCACGATCCCTGCCCACTGACCATCCACCGCTACCAGCATCGCTGTACGCCCTTGTTCCTCCAAACGGTTCATCTGCTGAACGGTTTCCTCAGAGACATTCACCTTCGCATCTGCAAGCAAACGACGTGTGCCGACCAGAATCTCCTGCCCTTTTGCTGAAGCTCGCACGCCGTATCCCGGTATGTTCTCAAACTTCTCTGTTGGGGTTAGCTCCAGGCCCTTGGCACGAATACCTGCAACAATTGCCTCTGCCAGCGGATGCTCGGAACTCTGTTCGGCCGCTCCCACTCGCTCAAGCAGATCGGATTCCGTCCAATTCGGAGCCGTGATAACATCGGTAAGCACCGGTTTACCCTGGGTTACTGTACCTGTTTTGTCGAGCACCACGGTCTGAATCTGTTGTGCTGACTCCAGATGTTCGCCGCCCTTAAACAGAATGCCATATTCAGCGGCACGTCCTGATCCAGCCATGACAGAGGTCGGCGTTGCCAGCCCCAGTGCACATGGACAGGCAATGACAAGCACAGCAATCGCTTTTTCAAGGGAACCAGCGAAGTCACCTGGACTTGCAAACAGATACCAGATCAGGAATGTCAGCGCGGCTATGCCAACAACAATGGGAACAAATATGCCTGAAATGACATCTGCAATCCGCTGGATCGGTGCTTTGGAGCCCTGAGCTTGCTCGACTACTTTAATAATCTGGGACAAAGCCGTGTCCGATCCCACTCGGGTCGCACGTAGTCGTAATACCCCGTTTTTATTCAGCGTAGCACCTGTAACAGGATCTCCAGGCTTTTTATCCACGGGAAGGCTCTCTCCGCTTAGCATGGATTCGTCCACAGAGGATTGCCCCTCTTCAACGATACCATCCACCGGGATACTGTCCCCCGGCTTCACCAGGATCAGATCACCCACCGCAACATATGCGGCAGGAACCATCACTTCCTGTCCGTCACGGATGACACGAGCTTCACGTGGAGCCAGTTCAATCAAGCTTTTAATAGCCTGTGAAGAGCGACCTTTCGCCACAGCTTCGAACCATTTTCCCAGTAAAATTAACGTAATCAGAATTGCACTTGTCTCATAATAGAGTTCTACCGAAGGCATGGCGGCTGTGCTCGTTCCCATTGCACCATGATCCATCGTTGTAGAAGGTAAGTACCCACTGGATAACGTCAGATAGAGACTATAGAAAAACGCTGCACTGGTACCCAATGCGACGAGAACGTCCATATTGGCACTGCGGTTACGTAGGGCTTTGTACGCCCCCACATAGAATTGCCATCCAATCACGAACTGTACTGGCGTTGCCAGAATCAGCTGGAACCAAGGGTTCATGAACAGATCTGGGACATAGATTCCGGATGTGAACGAGAAATGCCCGACCATTGCCCACAGTAAAGGAATTGATAACAACGCAGATATCATCCATTTCCACTTTTTGCGTTGCAGCTCACGTTCACGAACCGATGTGGTCTCTTCTTGCGTCAATTGCAGTTCAGCACCGTAGCCCATCTGCTTGATCTTGGCGGTAATATCCGAAGGTTTCAATGTGCCAGCCGCATATTCGATATGCCCTGTTTCCAGCGCCAGATTCACATTCGCCTGAGATACCCCCGGTAGTCGGGAAAGTCCTTTTTCAATCCGGGCAGAACAGGCAGCACACGTCATACCGGTGATGTTCAGATCAACCGATTCGGACACCGTACCGTAGCCAAGCGCCTCTACTTTATCCCGCAACGCGTTCACGTTAGTTGTCTTCGGATCATAAGATACGGTTGCCTGTTCGATGGCAAGGTTCACATTGGCCTGATGCACACCTTCCATGCGGGACAATCCCTTCTCTACTCGCGTCGAACAGGCAGCACAGGTCATCCCCGTGATGTGCAGTGTTGCCTTCAGCCCTGGTGCTTCTGCCATAGGTGGTATTGGGGTGGGTTCAGATGATCCATCCATCGGTTTATTCGTTGAGTTATCCATCATGTCAGCTCCTTTCATATCGATTCAATTTATTGTATCTCTTATCAACATACCCCTCAGGGGTATATACCAGACAGAAAATTAGGCTTAAACCTGACTCGTGGGAAAAGGGGTTTGCCCTCTTTGTGCCCATGAGCATGTTCGGTTTAAGCCTGTGATCCCGTTAGACTACATCGTATCCCTGATCTTCAATCGCAGCTTTGATCTGATCCACGTTCACTTTCTGCTCATCATATTCCACCGCTACTGTTCCCGCTGCCAGATCAACCTTACCACTCGCACCGGCATTCTTCACAGCTTCTTCAACTGATTTCACGCAGTGATTGCAGGACATTCCAGTAACGTTCAACGTAACATTAGACATTGTAAATTCCTCCTTGGGGTATATTAAAATGATAAATTAAATAGTTGAATTGATTTAGCTTACTTCATTAACTTCCTTACTTCATTAACTTCCGCATCGTAACCAGCAGTTCATCTACAACCTCATGTTCACCAGCCTGAATACGCTCAACGATACAGCTCTTCATATGGCCTTCAAGCAAAAGTTTGCCCACTGAATTAAGAGCAGACTGAGCCGCCGCAATCTGCGTCAGTACATCATCACAGTACGTATCCTTTTCGATCAATCCTTTGATCCCGCGAATCTGACCTTCCACACGGTTCAAACGAGAGACCAGGTTACTCTTCATCTCCTGCGAATGGTGACTCTTGCGCACATGCTTCCCATCACTGCCCTCGGCATGACAGGATGCCGCTTCTTGAACTGTAACCGAAGCTTCCGTTGAATCTGAAATGGAGGATTGCATAGGTTCCTCGGGATGGCTCTGATGTTCCATCTGAACACCCCTTTTCTTTCGTTCTTTTCTAAGAGTAACATACCCCATGGGGGTATTCAAGACTATTCTGATATTTTGATAAAAATGGATGAATCCTTCCTAATTAAATAGAGCGATGCATCTTACAAGGTATACTCCATCCTGCTGCTGCGGACGACCAGACCCATCTGTTCATAGAAAGCCTGTGCCCCAGAGTTAAACGTCGACACGGATAATTCCACGCTGTCTGCCTGAAGCTCTCTCCCTAGCTCGATGAATGCTTCTAGTAACTGTTTGCCTGTTCCTTGGCCCCGATGTTTGTTATCCACTACAAGTTCATGGATGTACAACATCTTGCGATCCACCATCAATGGGTTATCCTGAATTACACTTAACTGCGCACTCCCGTAACCCAGAATCAGCCCCGTTTCGGAAGACTCGGCAACATATAGGTAACGCTTGTCCGTTTCCAGCAGTTCAGTGAACTCCTTTTCCTCCATTCTGGTCTCTAACGCAATGTATAGATCGGGCCGTCCCTCGACATGCATCCGGTGTAGTTCATCCATCAACAATGACACGCCAGAGTAGTCCCTCATTTCTGCCTTTCGGATGTTAATCGTACCTGTACTCATCCCCATCACTCTTTCGTCTACTGAATTTTACATTATTATACAACCAAAAAGCAGATACCATAAGGGTACCTGCTTCGCTACATTTATTTTCATTCCATCAAGCCCGTAGGATGCTCATGTTGTTTATTTTTTCGAAGAAGTATTTCCTTCATTAAAAGCAACAGGTGATGGCTTCGCGGCCCATTCATCCGCCTGCGGCTCAATGTCCACTCCGCTCAAAATCTTCTTTTTCTCCATCAAGGAATCCCCGTCTTCATCCAGCTTGTTGCGAATTTCCGCCTCGTCCTGAGGTTGATTGTTCTGTGTCATCGTAGAATCCTCCCTTATGTGTTTATCTTCAATATGATGTTCCTTTATATAACTTACCCATTTTTTGCTTTATCATTCTCCGCGAGGGACATGCGATCCCCAAGTTATGTGTTATTTGAATTAAACATTAACTTTATTAAGCTAAATCCATCTCTAAACCCTTGCTCGTACATTACTGACTCTGCTGTACCATGAAGAAGGGTTATTACATTACAATAGTCCAAAAATAAAGCCATCCCCTCTGGCTTAACATATTCACACAGCTCCATAAACAAACGATCACTTTCTTGACTCAATCTTTTATATTCTTTTGAATTATAAATCACAAGATTTCCGATACTCTCCATACGAAGAGCTTTGAACTGGTTAAATATTTCTTCGAAGTCCTCCATGTTCCCCTCCAAAAAAGTGACGTCACTATGAATATAAATATTAGAGTGACGTCACTTAGATGTCAATATGATTGTATATTGAATTATTTTGTAATGATACAATATGAACATTACTTTTTGAGGA
Source organism: Paenibacillus sp. SRL342 (assembly GCF_984798905.1). Classification (NCBI taxonomy): domain Bacteria; kingdom Bacillati; phylum Bacillota; class Bacilli; order Caryophanales; family Paenibacillaceae; genus Paenibacillus; species Paenibacillus sp. SRL342. The sequence continues at coordinate 484,346 of NZ_OZ481790.1, read as the reverse complement.
GATTTTATTTCATGGCTACAGATAAAAGAGTCTTTACACTTAGGCTGCGAGAAAAGAATTTTGAGAAAATTAAAGTGATTGCGGACAAAAACAAACGATCTATTGCAATGCAAATTGAGTATCTTATTGAACAACATATTGAAGAATTTGAGAAAGAACAAGGTGTTATTTACCCAGATAAACATAATGACGTATAGGTTTTGCGCCCTTAGTACATGCGCATTATCCATACGTCATTTTTCATGATATATCCTGTTACCCGTTAATCGAAATCAACCTGTTTATCCAAAATGATTTCCTCTACTTTGTATTCCATCTCTGGTATTGAGGGAATCAAGGAGAATCGAACGTTTTCCAGAGAAGAAGGAAGAGCAGGAACCACTCGGAAACTAATTTGCGTCTCCCCACCTCCTCCACGACTGCCATGTCTCATGGTGATATGTCTCTGTTCGCTGAATATTTCCAGAGCCAAATGTGGAACCATTTGTATACGCTCAGCTTCATTCCCCTTATATTGAATCTCCACATAAACGAGGCTTTCGCCTTCATATTGCATTGAATGCGTGATCATATACTCACACGAATCTTTGATCATTTTCTTCATAATCGGCACCACACTCGTCAATTGAAGAGGTTCACTTGGAAAGTAGTGTCTTTGCGGCATCGGTTGCACGCTACGGAGAACATATCGGATATCTTCCTCCTTCATATCCAGTAAGCTCACCCATTCATCGATGGTATTTTGAGGGGGTTGGTATTGGACTGCTCCGGTTATGTCCTTTCTGGCTGCAACCAGTTTCAAAAGTTGCTCATCAATCCGCTGTACCTCATCGCTGTATTCATTAGGAATTTCACGTAATTCACTCCAGCCCATATTTAATCACTCTCCTAATTTAATGACATGCCATGCAAATACAATTCGCTACTGTACCTGCATCCCCCTCTTAAAAAGGAAAAGACGCCCCCTGGGTCAAATTCGTGACCTTACGGGACGCCCTTTTTATATTGTCCACCTCAAATGGACATCATCTACCGGTTTGCTTGTAACACTGAGCAAAAATGCATACTTGCCTTAACCAACCTATGCCTGATCCTGGCGAGCAAGCGTGGCAAGTGCGCGTAGCGCTGCATTAATCTCACGCTCCACCGCTTGTCCAACCGCATCCGTATGTGGATCATACTCGGCAGCCAGGTCGCTGTCCGCGAATCCATCGATCGCGACAATGGCTCCAGCACGCGCGCCACGCAAGGTGCTGACAATATAGAGCGCTGCAATTTCCATCTCAGCTGCAAGTGCTCCAGCCTGCTTATACTTGCGGTGTGGAATCTCTTCCACGCCTGCAAAGAACGCATCCAGCGTTACGGTGATACCTACGCCCACTTTACCTGCAAAGCTTGCAGCATCCGCGCTTTCTTGCTCACCAGCAGCTTCGATCAACGCTTGTGTCACCCCAATGTCCGCTACCGCTGGAAAACCTTCCGGCACCAGTTGGCGAGTCAACCCGTCCGTACGAACGGCTGCTGTACTCACTATCACACTGCCTGCCGGATAATCGGCTGTATACGACCCAGCTGTACCTACACGAATCAGAGTTGTTACACCCGCGCGAATCAATTCCTCGAAACACACAGCTGCTCCTGGTGAACCTACACCGTGGCTGACCACAGCGATCTGTACCCCTTCATACAATCCAACAAATGTACGATACTCCCGACTGAACGCCAGTTCTCTCGCCTGCTCCAGCTTGTTGGAAATCTTCTCCGCACGTGCCGGATCACCACAGACGATGGCGTATGCCGGCATGTCTTCCGAATGAATCTGCAAAATAGGCATTAACATCTTAATCAAACTCCTTCTTCGTCCACTCGTCTTCCGGAATCGGCAGATCTTCACCGGAGAAGCGTTGTTCCTTGAACGGATCGGCAAAATGGTGGAAACCATTCACTTCCCAGAATCCGTTCCGATCTTCTGTCATAAACTCAAGACCACGTATCCACTTGGCACTCTTCCAGAAGTAAAGTTGTGGCACAACCATACGCAGTGGAAAACCATGCTTGGGTGTTAGTGGCTCACCGTTATATTTGAATGCAAGTAATACATCATCATGCATCAATTCTTCAAGCGGTACATTTGTCTCATAATCATGATCCGCATGGATCATGACGTATTTTGCCTCCGGCTTAACCCCAAGAAGCTTCACAAAATCGGAAAAGCGAATACCTTCCCACGGCGTATCAAATTTCGACCAACGGGTAACACAGTGAATATCACTCACCGTGTTCACCTGTGGCATCGCCTGCAACTCAGCTAGGGAGAACACCTTCTCCTCTTCCACTTCGCCGAATACCTTCAAGTCCCAAGTGGACAGGTCATATTCCGGCACTTCCCCTTCATGCAGAATCGGGAATTTCTCCGTCAGCATCTGTCCTGGCGGCAGCCGATCTCCGTGATCGTAACCTGTTTTGGGTGCCGGGGTTTTACTTTTTTTCAAACGTTCAGCCTTGTTATGCAAGTGGAATTCCTCCTTCTTTTACTGTCTCTAACATAGACATTCAGGAATTAACGCGAGCTTCCGCCCGCTTTCAGTGCATCCTGTGCATAGGTACGGTCTTTGAAAAAGAACATCGCGACAAGCGTTACAATATACGGCAGCATCAATGTGAAATGGGTTGGCAGGGAGAATCCTTGCAGACGAATACTTAATGCTTCCATGAAGCCAAACAGTACACTGGAGCCCATCACACCAAGCGGATTCGCTTGCCCCAGCATCGTTGCCACCAGCGCGATAAAGCCACGACCAGCAGTCATGCCTTCCGTAAACATCGTTACCTGACCGAGCGACAACTGTGCTCCAGCCAGAGCACACAACACACCGCACATCAGAACGGCACCATACTGGATGCCGCGTACCTTGATCCCGATGCTCTGCGCTGCAATTGGGTTCTCACCGACGGAGCGCAGGCGGAAGCCGGATACACTTTTGAACAGATAAAATTGCAATGCAATCACGAGCACAATGCCGAGGTAGACTAGCGGACTATGTCCCGATATTACATCGCCCACCCACGGAATGTCCTTAATCAATGGAATATCCCACTTGGGAAGTCCCACCATGTCTTTGTCGTAGTATGCACCTTTCACATCAAAAATCGCACGCAGTGCAAAGGTCGTCACCCCTGCAGCCAGGAAGTTGAGCGAGATCCCGACCACGATGGCGTTGGCCTTCAGATTAATGCTTATAAAGGCAAAGAGCGCTGAGAATAACATCACAATTATAATGGAAAAGAGTACAGCCAGCAGCACATTGCCAAACAGATAATTACCAACAATCGCGGAGAACGCACCGATCAGAACCAGTCCTTCAAGACCGACGTTGAACAGACCGACACGAGAACACAAAGCCCCACCGAGCGCTGCAAGCAGGATTGGAGTCATAATCCGCAAGGTTGAGCCAAACATGGCTGCATCAAACAGTTGTTGCATTGGACTTTTTCTCCTTTCTCCGCTTCAGGAATGAATAACCGATCTGAGCTGATACAAATAACGTCAATACAGCCTGGATGACACTGCCAACTTCCAGCGGTACATCCGTGTTCCGTTCCATCCCCATGGCACCTGTCTGTAACGCAGCCAGCAAAATAGCTGCCACAGCAGTACCGAGTGGATGTGAGCGGGCAAGCAGCGTTGCCATAATGCCGCTCCATGCGTAACTTGCCGATGACAGCGAGCCATCAAGGAAACGGTACTGTGTACCAAGCACTTCCCCCGCACCTGCAAGTCCAGCTAGTCCGCCACTGATGACCATGGACAGCATCATCATGCGAATGCGTCGAACACCACCGTAGGTTGCAAAGGACGGGTTGCTGCCGAGCATGCGGATTTCATAACCAGTCACCGTTTTATGTGTGAACCAGTAGATCAGAATAGCTGCTACAATGGCAATAATGAAGCCTGCATGCAGCCCCATGCCCTGGAACAACTTTGGCAACCAGATACTCTGGTCAATCATGGGTGTCTGAGCCATCGCAGCAGATCCTGTAGTGTCCTTGAATGGATAGGAGACCATGTAGCCCCCGAAATAAATGGCAATATAGTTAAGTAGTAAGGTTGTGATCAACAGATTCATGCCGAAACGCGCATCCAGCCACCCTGCAAACAGGGACCAGATTCCCCCGGCAAGAATACCTGCCATTATCGCAGCAATACACACAAACCAGCCTGGGCCTGGCAGATAGAGCGCCGTGAGCGCGGCACTAAGCCCGCCAAGAATCATCTGGCCTTCCGCTCCCATATTGAAGAATCCGGCACGGAATGCCAATGCTACGCCAAGCCCTGCCAAGATAATTGGTGTGGAACGAGCCAACGTATTCGTGAAGAAGTAGAAGTTGCCGAAGGCCCCTTTCCACATCTCCGCATACGTATCCACCACATTACCGCCAACGATCAGAATCGCCACAGCCCCTGCAATCAGACCGATGAATACGGCAAGCAGCGGCTGCACGAGTCCGCGAAGTGTTTCTTTTACCCGATTCATATCCGCTCTTTCCCTCCTGCCATTAACAAGCTGATCTGTTCCTCAGTCGCTTCCTCTGCTCTCAATTCTCCCGCAATCTCACCTTCATACATGACAATAATCCGATCAGATAATTGCAAAATTTCGGACAACTCTGATGAAATGAGTAGAATACCCGCACCCTCGCTACGCTTGCGCAGCAATTCGGCATGAATCGTCTCCATCGCTCCGATATCCACACCACGTGTTGGTTCGGCTGCAATCAGAAACGGTGTATCCTGTGCAAATTCACGAGCGGCAATCAGCTTCTGCAAGTTTCCTCCGGACAGAAACTGTGCCTTGGTCTCCGCAGAACCTGTCTTGATGCTGAACTGTTGGATCCAACTCTCTACCATTGTTCTTGCTGCTTTGGCTTTGATAATGCCGCGTGACTGCAAGCGATGATGGTGTCCCATTAGCCCGTTCTCGCGAACACTCGCATCCTTGGCCGCTCCCCACATGTAACGATCTTCCGGGATATGAGCAAGTCCATGCTCCCGGATGCGCCGTACAGGCCAGTTGGTTGTATCCTGCCCGGAGAGCAAGACGCGACCACTATCCGCCTTACGCAGTCCGGCAATGACCTGAATCAGTTCCGACTGGCCGTTACCCGAGATACCCGCTATGCCAACGACCTCACCTTTTCGAACCTCCATATGAATCTCCTTGAGCGCCGAACGATCCTTCGCTCCGGACAGATTAACCCCTTCCACCTGAAGCACCGCTTCCGCTGGAACCGATGGCTGCTTGTCCATACGCACAAGTTCACGACCAACCATCAGACGGGACAATTCTTCCACATGTGTATCTTTGGCTTCCAACGTACCTGTCACCTGACCATCCCGAAGCACCGTGATCCGGTCGGCTACATCCATGACTTCTTGCAGCTTGTGCGTGATCAGTACAAAGGTTTTGCCCAGCTTGGCGAGAGATTTCATGTTCGCCAGCAGTTCTTTCACTTCAAGTGGTGTCAATACCGCCGAAGGTTCGTCCAATATAATGATGTCTGCGCCCTGATGCAGCACCTTGAGAATTTCAACACGCTGCTGCATGCCAAGCGGGCACTCGGACACTTTTTTCCACGGGTCGACCGGCATACCATATTTTCTGCCAAGCTCGTTTACTTGAGCCGCTGCTTTTTTGCGGTCAAATGCGCCTGCCTTAGCCGGTTCGCGTCCGATCACGATGTTCTCCGCCACCGTAAAGGAAGGGAACAGCATGAAATGCTGATGCACCATGCCGATGCCACTTGCCATCGCCTGGGACGGCGTGGCAAAGCTCACCTCACGTCCGCGGACTTTGATTGTGCCTGACGTGGGCTGTTCCATACCGTACAGCATACGCATCAAGGTTGTTTTACCGGCCCCATTCTCACCTACCAGGGCATGAATCTCTCCCTCACGCAAATTAAAACGGATGTCACGGTTAGCGGTGAAGCCACCGTACTTCTTCGTAATCTGCTCCATCTCCAACAGCATATCTCGCGTTCGCTCCCCTCAATTCAACTTAAAAAGGTTACACACGCCACTACGATGACAGAACAACCTTCCGATCGCCGTTATCCCCAGATTTTTTGATTCCCTTTTGACACGGGAAAATCCGGGGATAAATGCGAACACTTCGCTTCTTCAGGTTATTTCTGTCCTCTTCGTTATCGTGTAAACGATAAGTTGAACATATACTGGTCATTTAATAGCAGCAAAACCGGCTGCCTGATCGGGCAGCCGGCTGATCATTTCCATCACTCATTCATTGAAAAGAACATTCAAAACTATTGTTGCAATGGATCTTTGACTACAATTTTGCCGGATACGATATCATCCTTGATTGCTTTAACCTTGTCGATCACTTCTTGTCCGACGAAAGCATTCAATGGAGATTCGCTATCACGTGTAACGTAAGTCAGGCCTACACCGTCTTCTTTCAAACCGTAGTTTACTGCACCTGCTTTGAAGTTGCCTTCTACAAAATCTTTCACGGTCTCATAAGCAACCGTATCGGTTGACTTCAATTGAGACAATACGATATGTTCCGGGTCTTCAACTGTACGGTCCGTATCCTGACCTGATGTGTAGAATCCTTTTTCCTTGGCTGCTTCGAACACGCCGAGATCACCTACAGCGGATGCGCCAGCGATGAAGTCAGCGCCTTTGCCGAATTGCACCAGCGCCAATTCTTTGGCTTTGGCCGGGTCATTAAATCCACCTACATAGTTCACGAGGAATTCTGCATCCGGATTCACGGATTCCAATCCAGCTTTGAAACCTTCCGTATATTTCTTGATCAATGGTACATCCATTGCTGCGATCATGCCGAGTTTGTCTGTTTTGGTGGACAATCCAGCAGCTGCACCGAGCAGGTACGCCCCTTCATATTCACGGAAACCAACGCTACGAACGTTAGGAAGATCAACGGTTGTATCTACAATTGCAAAGGACTTGTCCGGATTTTCTGCAGCGACTTTCTTCAATGCATCTTCTGCCTGGAAAGTTGCTGTAATAATCAGATCATAATTCTCGGCAACCGCTGCACGCAGATTTTGTTCAAATGCTGCCGGGTCTGTCGATTCAATCGTCTTGGTGTCTACTTTGAATTCTTCACCTGCTTTTTTGAAGCCTTCATCCATCTGTACAAAGAAAGGGTTAACCCCTATTTTTTCGGGAAGTACGAGGGCCATCCGAAGAGATTTCTCAGAATCACTGCCTTGGGCGGATTGTTCGTCTTTGGAAGCCGAATTTCCACAAGCTGCTAACAAAATAGCCAACATGATGATCGATAAGACGAACGATAAACCTCTTTTCATTTTGAAAATACCCCTTTTCAACATTCTTTTTTCTTATCCTAGCGGATACTGTCGATCCTTGTCAATAAATCTTTGAGCGTATACACTCAAATAGAATATAATTGACAATTCACTTTCTACCAAGCTTTGGAAACCGTTCTGTATCAAGCTTTTTTTCGTTGACATCCAGCGCGTCTCCGTGCTAAAGTCAATCCAATTATTCTATTCTGATAGGAATTGTCAGAATTATAACCCAAAGCTAATTATTTTCCAACCCATTTTAAGGAGGCTATTCATTTGAAAAAAATCACCCAGATCACACTGGCGGCTCTACTCGCCGCTCCGGTAACACTCGGCAGCCTAAGCTTGCCCGCTTCCGCTTCTGCAGCATCTGCAACTCCGGCTAAACCAACCACATCACAAAGTGTCAAAGGACCGGTAGCTCAGGCGCCAGGCGCTTATACGGAAAGCGCAGCGGATTTTGCTCAATTCTTGCAAGCGAAATACAACATTCAATTGCCGCAACAGATTACCAAAGGTGATTTCATTCAAGCCATTGCAGCCATCACGGAAGCAACTCAAGCAAGTGACATTGAAGCCAAAGCTCCAGTCTTTACCGATCTGTCTTCTGGTGATTCTTCATATGATGCTGCCGTATCCTTATACAATAATGGGGTTCTTACCGGTACAGAAGTACGTGCCAAGGATCATCTGAGCACTTATGCAGCGGTCTTCATCGCGGTGAAAGCAGCCGGATTCAAGGAACTGGCTTATACATATCCTGCAGAGAAAACAGCCAAAGCGCTTGCCAAAGTTGGCATTAGCCCGAACCGTGTTCAGGGACAAGCCGCACAGGAACTGGCTGCGGCGATCGATACAGGCCTGATTCCCGAAAGCCTATACCCCGCTCTCCTTAAAGGTGGCGTAGCAAGTAAAGATTTCGCTAATACTTTGCTTGGACGCGTACTGGTCAGTCAAGGGAAATACAAACATGAGATTGGGCGTTCCGGCGATGCGGACATCTATTCCAAACTATACGCTGCATATCGCACAGCGGATCTGATCGAGTCACCTGAGCTGAGAAAGATTGTGGATCAGGCCCTGCGAGATGATCTCGTAACAGGTTATAATCTGAAGGATAGCCGCTTTGATTCCAACTTTATCGATGAACTGACACTTACCTATGGCCACGATAATATTCAACATGCTGTACAGTTGGTTGGTTTGTTGCGTAGCGAAGGTATTGATGCTGATGTACAATTCCAGCCGAAGACATCTGCCTTCATTTATTTGAAGGAATGGGGCGAGCCGAAGGAAACACCTGATTATAAAGTGACACAGATCGAGAACGGCAACTATATTGCTTCTGCGAAGGAATATGATATTCAGTTCGAGTTCAACAATGTGGCAGACAAAGTCCGCTTCAACGACATTGTGCTGAAATATGCCAAAAAGAACAGTGACAGTACATCTCCATTGATTCTCAGTTCCTGGTGGCAACCGCTGTATTATTCACCAACTGCATTGGCGAACTATCCTGTCATTTCCAATAATAAGATCGCGCTTGGCAATTACTATGCTCAGTCCTTCTCTCTGAAAGAGAATGCCAAATCCATTCGTGAAGGTTTCCTGAAGTTGGCACCTGATGCGGACATTACAACGTATGACTTCTGGGTGGACCAGCCTTTCTTCAACTATCTGAACGGTGGATCCGAATAAAATAAATTCCGTCTCCAACCGAATTAAAGCTCGTATTTTGGCACCATAAGCAGCCGTCCTTTACCGAATTTTACAGGGGTTTCGACCCCTAGATTCGTAAAGGCGGTTTTTTGTTCAGCATTTTGCAAATTTCTTCTACAAAATCATTTTCCTCATGCAGGAATTACCAATATAAGGTCGAATCCTATATGTACACAAACACGCAATCATATTGCATATCTCCGCACGAACAGGAGTTACTCCATGGTATATGACGGTATTCTACTAGGCTTAATCGTTGGATTTTTTCGGGGCGGGTTGCGGCATGGGCTCAACCAGTTTGCAACACTCAAACTGCGAAGCGGCTGGATTTTCCCTGTATTGTTACTAATCCAGTTCTTTATTTTCTATCTCCAGGAACGATTCGAATGGGTGGCATCCATTAATGGATATCTCTTTGCTGCCGTTTACATTACAGGGCTCGCTTTCCTGTGGCTCAACAGACACCATACCGGGTTCATGCTCATCTGGATTGGGGTATTTCTCAATTTTGCCGTTATGGCTGTAAATGGTGGGCGCATGCCTGTTTCTGTGGAAGCCTCCGCTGTACTGGGTCCCTATTATGTAGACATGCTCAGGGAAGGCGGCGCCGTATCGAAGCATTTTATGATGGATGCATCTACAAATCTGCCTTTTCTCGGTGATATCATCCCACTCTCCAGCCCTTATCCACGGACTCAGGTGATCAGTATCGGTGATGTGGTCATGAACGTTGGCATATTCCTTTTTATCCAATACATGATGGTGAATCGGGACAAAAAGGCTGTACAACCTGCTAAAACTCATCAGGCTTGAAGAAACAGGTAGACTCCAAGGAAGGGAGGTCTTCTCCATGAAAAAATTTGAAGGTATGAAATATTCCCGCATTGTCATCAACGCAATCATCGTGGCTTCTGTCGTTGTAGCGTTAACTTCGGGATACAAGCTGGGCGGCTAGTATCCATACCGCCAAACAAGACAAACAGGCTGCCAGCGGCCTGTTTTTTCTTTCTGGATTTTTGGCAGGCAACTTGGTATGTTATACATCTATATAGTATATCCATATACAAAACACCAATTATATACACATCAAGAGTAGACTAAACCCAAGCAGGAGATTTTTTATGAACTTTATTCGTAACCTTATCCATAAGGCAGATCGAAGCAGTCTGTATGTTATTTTGCTTAGTTTTACCGGGATCGGTGTTTTTCTGTACATGAACAAGTGGTCTTATCTTCATCTAACCACGGCGGATTGGGTTATGGTCTACACCATGCTGGGTGCGGCGTTAATTCTGGATTATTTCACGTTCCAGATTCCACCCAAAGGCAATCAGCAATCCATGGATTCATCGGTATACCTTGCCTGTATATTTATGTTTGGCGGAGCTTTCAGTTTATCTGTGCTGCTTCCTGTCTCCATCATCCTGTTAATCAAAGAGCGCAAGCTTACCTGGTGGAAACATATTGTCAATTTCAGCATCTACAGTCTCATGATTACGGGAGCAGCTGCCGTGTTTGAGTGGACTGGCGGGCAATCGGGAACTCTGGACGGTTATAACCTGATTCCTTATTTTGCAGCACTCGCAGCCTACTTCATCATCAACACGATTACACTTGGCTTATTCTTTCATTTCTCAACAAAGGATGCATTACAGCAGATGAAGCGGGCATTCGTTACCGAATCCCTGCTGGTTTATTTATGTACGCTGATTCTGGCGCTTGTCCTGACGATTCTGGTTGTACACAATGGCGTGCTCGGTCTGTTGTTGTATCTGAGTCTCAGTATTCTGCTCTCCCATGCATTCAAGCAATTGTTTGTCATGTATCAGACCATCGAGGAGAAAGCTAACACGGATCAACGCACAGGTCTGTTCAACCATAGTTATTTTGAAAGTATGCTGGAAAATGAACTGACTACCGCTCGTACGCAAGGAACACCGCTCTGTCTGGGGCTTATTGATATTGATGATTTCAAAAAGTATAACGATCGGTTTGGCCATCTACAAGGCGACAGTCTGCTGGCCCTGCTGGGAGATTTTCTGATGCGCAAGACGGAAGGCACACCTGTTACCGCCTTTCGTTATGGAGGGGAAGAGTTTACTTTGCTCATGCCAGGCATGGAACTGGACGAATCCTACAGGTTCATGAACAAGCTTCGTAAACAACTGAACGACACGCCGTTTGAAGGTGTTGAAGTGTTTCCACACGGTTGTCTCTCCTTCTCTGCTGGCGTCGCGCCCTATCAGGTGGATATGTATAACAAATCCCAGCTCGTGGATCAGGCGGATAAAGCACTGTATTATGCGAAGAAACAGGGCAAGAATAACGTGCACCGCCACGGTAGCAATGATGGCATGGAACACGAGATTGATCTGGTACAGGACGTTCGTGACATTGAGCAGCAGCTCAATCTGTTCAGATACAAGGATATGGATACTTTTAAACATTCCAAACGGGTCTACAAATATGCCCTGGATATCAGTGAATTGCTTGCACTGGACAATGCGGAAAAACGTCGTTTCGTGCTGGGAGCACTGATTCATGACATCGGCAAACTGGAGATTCCTTGGTCCATTCTGAACAAAAAGGACAAGCTCACTGCAGAAGAATGGGAAACGATCAAAGGACATGTCACTTGGGGCAAAAAAATGGTGATCACCAACGATCGCTTCGCCGATCTGATTCCGTATATTGAACTTCACCACGAACGCTATGATGGCAAAGGCTATCCTTACGGCCTGAAGGGTAACGAGATTCCCCGGCTCTGCCGGATGCTGACCGTGATTGACTCCTTTGATGCCATGACGACAGAGCGGCCATATCAGGAAACCAAGAACGTGGAAGAAGCGATTCGGGAGCTACGCGCATGTTCGGGTTCACAGTTCGATCCGGAGCTTGCCGAGTTGTTCATTCAATATATTGAGAAAAGAACCGCTCAGCAACAGTTGCAGTAAGATGAACGGAGCTTCTTCTATAAGCCCCTAAACAAGTCAAAGCGCTATCCCCGGTCTGATCGGAGATAGCGCCATTTTCATTTTCATGGAATGAATCGTACACCAGACAACTTCATTCTCGTGCAGATTCTACATTAAGATTTGGTATTCAGTTCATGTGAGGTCTGATGCAGCTCTTTAATCATCTGCTGCAAAAACATGTTGTCTTGGCGACTGATACCGTGCTGATTGTCTTGAACAAGCATCTGGTGAATGTTCTTTTTGAGCAATTCACTGCGACGTTCCAATACTTCTTGACTCATGTTGTTGCTTCACTCCTTAACATGTTTTGTAATGAATTCACGTTCTATATAAGTATAGAGGACCTTCTCCGATAGGGAAAACGGACTCAGCCTTCCTCAGCTGGTCACACCAACCCTCACCTAGCGTGACAACATTTCACCCCTTGTCATTCTTAGATATCCTTTTAAATACTCCCTGATCCTCCCCAGCTTTCTCCAAAGACACAGACTAGGGTCTTGGACAAGCTTGCGTTATAATGGTCCCATCCCTATATAAATAAAGTACCTAATTAAGCTAATCCTAGATCAAAGGAGTTCTGCATTCATGTCCTATAAACAAATTAAATGGATGATTCTGCTGATCCCCACTTTCACGGTTGGCATCTGGGAATATATTCGCCATCAGTTTCTGATGCCATACCTTTCGATGGACGCCGGGAACTGGTTAACACCCGTCATTGTTTATCTCGTCAGCGTGACACTGCTCAGCCGATTGTTCCACATGCTCGAAGGTGCCAGGGCTGCTCTGGAGCAGGAACGTGCAGCGAAAGCAGCTCTGGAAGCTCGTGACCAATTGGCACGGGAACTTCACGACGGCATATCTCAGTCTCTTTTCCTGCTCTCAGTGAAGACTGATAAAGCAGGCCGTAGTCTGGCAGGCAGCGGACATGAGCATGAGATCCAGGAGATTCAAAAAACCGTGCATGAAGTCAATACATATGTAAGGCAAGCTATCGCCCAGTTGCGTTTTGTTCCTTCCTCTACGGTAACATCAGAAATTATTTCACTGCATGCGCAGGTTGAAGTGCTCGTCAAGGAAACGGTACCTGGTGCACAGATTCATTGGGACCTCAAGGGTGTAACGTTCTCTGCCAAGGAACAAGTGGAACTGCTCGCTTGTATCCGGGAGGGTTTACTGAATGTACGCAAACATGCGCAGGCTACCCGCGTTCAGGTTCACGCGGAAGGTAACCCAATTGCCTGGTTCATTTATATTCAGGATAATGGGAATGGACTACCTGGAGATCCTCTTCATCTGAAGGATCGGTACGGACTGCGAATTACGAAAGAGCGTGCTGCCGAGATGGGGTGGTCTTTTACCCTCGATTCAAGATCAGGGCATACCCGAATGACGATAGGAAAGGAGCATACTTAATATGGAACATGTACGTGTATTGGTTGTTGATGATCATGCGCATGCGCGTGAAGCGATCTGTAGCATTTTATCCGAGGACAGCCTGTTTGAAGTGATTGGTACAGCTTCGAATGGACAGGAAGCGCTGGAGCTCACCGGGCAATGGATGCCCGACCTGATCCTGATGGACGTGCAGATGCCGGGCATGGATGGGCTGGAAGCCACCCGTCAGATCAAGCTGCGATTCCCTTATGTTATTGTTGTTATGGTCACGGTATCGGATGATGTAACGTTTCTGTTCGAAGCACTGAAACAAGGTGCTCAAGGCTATTTGCTCAAAAATCTAACGCCTTCCACCTGGCTTGAATACCTGCGCGCCATCGTCAGTGACGACGCACCGCTCAGTAAGGAACTGGCCTACCGGATTTTGCAGGAGTTTCCCGCACCACGCAGTGAAGATATGCAAGATAACCCGCTAACGGCACGGGAGCTTGAGATTCTGCAATGGGTATCCGCGGGATATACCAATCGGGAGATTGCCGATCAACTCGGTATTTCAGACCAGACGGTGAAGAATCATCTCAAAAACATTTTGCAGAAGCTCCAGCTTGAAAACCGGGTACAGCTCACCCGCTATGCGCTAGAGAGCGGGCTTGCGGGACGTAAACTTCGCAAATAGCGCAGTTTCGTAGTGATATGTGAATGGTAGCACGAACGTAACACATACCTATATGAGATTTGTAACATGAGACGAGATGTTGTTCTGCAACATACACATTCATGCTTTTGTCACATTTATGTAGACCAAATCGTTTTTTTATAGCCCAATGTAGTCATACGCAGTCATTTTGGACAAAGTTATAATGGGTTAGATTGTGCTTAGAGGACCATGAATGACTACAAATCTATAACCTGAGGGTGATGATTTTTTGATTTTCACACGCTTTACCCTGAAATGGGGCAAACGGCACTGGGCATTGGTCACCTGCCTGTTGCTCTTATGTTGCCTTGTTATGCCACAGTGGGCATCTGCCCATGCTTATATTGTTAAGGCTTCGCCAGGAGAAAATGAGATCCTCGTAGCTGCTCCGGAGCAGCTGACGCTGGAGTTTAACGAATCCTTGCAGACGGCCTTTTATGATATCAAAATTACCGGCCCTGACGGCAATCAGGCAGACGATGGAAATGTACAGATTGATGTGGATCGCCCTCATATTCTGGAGACTGGCCTTCAGGCTGGACTCGGGAACGGGACTTATGCCGTTAACTGGAAAGCTGTATCTGCCGATGGGCACCCCATCCAAGGGACATATGTTTTCCACATCGGTGAACCATCCGGTTCTCCTGCCGGACTGAGTGATCTTACATCCGGTTCCGGTTCAACAGGTGGACCGCTGAAATGGATCGTTTCCCTGACAGACTGGATTCAGTATCTCGGATTGTCTGTCATTCTGGGGACACTTGCATTCTTGCTGCTGCGAATTGCACCGACATCCATGACAAGAGAACCTATGGACGTTCCGGGTAGCTACAGATTGTTATGGATCAGCTATGCTGCTGCTTCCTTTGCCGCCTTGGTCAGCCTGCCACTGAATACATTGTATGAATCTGGTGTGGCTCTGAACGAACTAAGCTGGGGACTGATCGGAAGTGCGCTCAAGCTGACATCCTTTGGCCAGATCTGGATGTTACAGATCCTCATTGTAATGCTGCTGGCTGTCACGATTCTCTCCGGATATGATCGCGATCGATCCATCCGTGCTCGCATCTGGTCTTCTTACGGCTCACTTGTGCTCGTGCTTGGATGGCTGTTCACGCATGCCATGACGGGACATCCGGCTGCGGCGGATCAACGTGCGCTCGCGATTGCCATGGATTTCACACATCTGATTGGTGCCGCTTTCTGGATTGGCGCACTAACCGCCATGGCGATATGTCTGCCTCCACTGGCGGATAAGCTGCCATCGAAGGTGCGAGGAGAAGTCTACTGGGTTGCTATTCGCAGGTTTACCGCCTGGGGAATTGGCGCCGTAGCCGCTCTGGTTGCTACTGGGATATACAGCAGTCTGATTATTCTACCAGCACCTGTGCTGACTTCCTTGTTCACTACAGCCTATGGCCTTGTCCTGATTAGCAAGATCGTCCTGCTGATTGTGATGGTTCTCTTTGCATGGCGTCATGCCAGATTAGCAAGAGCAGCAACAGGAAGCAGATTATCCGGCAGCCTGAAAGCTGAGCTTGCTACTGGTGCTGTGATTCTCGCTCTTGCTGCCGTACTGACACACCTGTCTCCAGGACAACCGGCTGCGGTCGGACCGTATCAGGAGACCAAAACTACCGAAGATGGCTCAGCGATCACACTTCAGGTGAGTCCCAATGTAACGGGAGAGAACCAATTTGAAGTCGATGTGAAACGTGCAGATGGAAGTATCGTTAACGATCTGGAACAGATCACCCTGTCACTCACACATCTGGACATGGATATGGGAATCTATGAGATCACCATTCCGAAAAATGACACCGGTGTGTACAAGGCTGAAGATTACATCTCCATGCCTGGACGCTGGAATATCAAGGTACATCTCCTGACCAAAACGTTGGATGCACTAGATGCCGAATTTGAGATTGATACCGCCAAGCCATAGTTACACAACGTTTAAATTGAAAAGTGACCCAATCTAAAATTAGTGTTTCTACAAACTGCAAATGTAGTGAAGTGAAGGGAATGAAATTGATTCTGGAGAAGCGAAGCTAAAAGTTTTCTGATCTACACGAGAACGGAGAGGACAGAAATAGCGTGAAGAAGCGAAGCGTTCGCCTTTATCCCCGGATTTTACCCTTTAAGAAAAGGGAATCAAAAAATCTGGGGATAACAGCGATCGGAAGGTTATTCTGTCATCGAAGTAGCAAGTGTAACCTGCTTTTAATCATTCGAAAGAACCAATCGTAACCGAAGCGATGCTTTGCAGAACGTAGACACTCATTTAAGAAAATGGGCCGAATCATATATGATAAGAACTGAGAGGGGTTATTTATTTTGAAGAAAACATCATGGATTTCCAAACTAACATCCACTATCGCAACAGGTACCGCAGCATTCATGTTATTCGCCGGATTCGCGAGCGCTCACGTTACCGTTAGCCCATCCGTTGCACAGACAAGCGCATGGCAGACGTACACGATTAAGATTCCATCCGAGAAAGAACTGCCTACGACCAAAATCACCATGAAAGTTCCGGAAGGTGTTGCATTCAAGCAATATCAACCACTGGCAGGCTGGAAAATCACTACAGAGAAGAACGATTCCAATGAAGTAACATCAATTACGTGGGAGATTGACGGCGATAACGAGGGAATTCTGGCAGGACAATTCCAGCAGTTCAACTTCGTTGCACAGAACCCTAAGGCGGAAAGTGAAGTAGCTTGGGATGCATTCCAATACTACAGCGATGGCAGCATCGTAGAATGGACAGGCCAACCAAGTGATGCCAACCCGCACAGTATCACAACGATTAGCGAAGATCCGGCTGCTGCTGGTAATGCTGCGGCAGGTGGAGGTCATGCCAACGATGGACACGATAGTGCAGGTACAGAAGGCGCCACTGGGGATAATGCAGCTACCGACGATAGCAAAGCAAACGATGACACCACGCTGGGCGATGCCCTCAATGACACCGTTACAGGTGAACCAAACAACACGGATACAGACCCGGGTACGCTGAAGCTTCAACAAGCAACGTTGATCGTATCCATTCTGGCTCTGATTCTGTCCTTCTTGGGAATCGCGTTGGCTACACGCCGCAAAAAACGTTAAGAACTAACTCACAGATTTACGAAAACCTGAGAAAAATTCAGATAACAAAGAAGCCTATGGCACCGGGATCAAACCCGGTATGCCATAGGCTTTTTTAGCTATCATCATCTTGATTGGCTACCCATGTTCTTTACAATCCGTGGTTAAGGCTCTAATCATGCCGCTCCACGGTCACACTCTTATCCAAGCTGATTGCCATCCGCAATATGGCATCAGCCTTACCACTCTTTAGCGTTCCTGATCCGTCTGGATCATGATCTCAATGTATTGCAGCAAGCTTTTCTTCTGCTGTTCGATGGATTGAATACGTCTGGACAGGCCCGCAAAAAACTCTTCAATCTGCTGTCTTGTATGATCAGCAGACTGGCCTTTCCAATCGTTCAGGCGACTGTATAACGCCCTCGCTTCCTGTTCATCGGCTTGCAGACGGGCAAGCAGCTGTGTCAGTTCTTTTTCCGCGATTCGAAGATCATTCAATTCCACCAGCAATTGTCCACCCACTTGCATTCCCCTCCCCCATGTACGTGATATCGACATTAACCAACGTGGTTCCTAATTAAAATGAACCGGACTCTCGTCCGCCTGCCGGAAAGCATCTGCTTTCTCATCAATAAAGTTCAGGAACTGACTGGTATGTTTCATATGCCATGTGCTAAGTTCTTGAATCGACGCGTCCAGTTGGGTGACAATCGGCTCCAGCCTGCGACTGCGACTTGTATGCAGGTATTGAGCCATGCGGCTTCGTACCTGGTTTAGCTCAGCATTGCATTGTTGTGCATTTTGCTTCCACCGCGAAGCGACACTTTTCAGTTCTTCCGGCGTTACCTGAATCAGTCCTGAAGCCGCAGCAGCCGAAGCCATACCTCCACCGCCGCCAGACTTGGAACGTAACGGACCTAAGTTCTTGCTGAACGGTCCCATGTGATCCATAAGGCGTGGTGAATAGCGGATTCTCTCTCCAGTAATCGGATCGTACAGGTCATTGGATATGTAACCATTTTTGAAATCATATTGATCCAGACTGTGATAGTTTTCCCCGCCAAATGAGTTCTTGGCTTTATCGATAATACTCACGCCGTCATTCGCCGAGTCATAATCGGAGTTGATGTAATAGGTCGATCCCACATGCCGGTCATATCCTCCCAGCGTTCCGCTGGCTACCAGATCACTTGGATTGGCATAGTTCACAACCTGCCCGTCAAATGCACCCGCTTCTGCCCGGCGCCGCATTTCTGGCGTCAGATTACCCATTACAGATGGTGCACTAAACGTCACGGCTGGAATTCCGGTATAAGCAGATGCATATTGTGCATTTCCCCCGCCCAAGGAATGTCCGGTCATCGAGAAATTCAGATCCTTATGCTTGTTCTGCATGTGATTTGCGTAGTCTTCGGATTGATACATCTGATTGGCCCAGCCTGTAGGGGAAACGGTTTTTTCAATATCCTTTACGCGATCACCCGTCCAGTTCTCCACGTCTCTTACCCTGTCACCAGCCCAATCCTCCACTTTGGATATCCCCGTGAAGTCCTTGACACCTTCGACCCCTTTGTCGAGCCAATCCGGCGTAAGATTATTGACAAAATTCCCGGCCTCCTGCTGGCCCTTACGAATCAATTCTCCGCCCCCAATGCGGCCATCCATGACAAAGTCAGGTACAGAGCGATCCAAGGACGCACTTCCTTCTGTACCACGATAAGCAATGACAGCTTCCTTGGTCTCGGGATTATAAAATGTTACGGCATCAAAACCGGAAAATTTATTGCTTTCCGTCCCCTCAAGGACCTCCCATCCGGGAAGTTCCGTTAATTTGTCTCCAGCCTTTTGATCCTGGTAGGCTAGATCAGACATCGTTTTATACGTTTCATCATCAATATTGGACCCGTTACTCAATAACTACACCTCCCTTTATTTGTCGTATGGATTATGTCCCTTGGCCATCATCACTTCCTCAATCTCAGGGCTAATGACCAGGTTCTTGGTTACTTTCTTTTTATAGTCGTACGAAATGCCAAAGCTCTGATCTTCATGATCTTTCACATGCCCTTTCAGCCCAATCTGGGACACTGCCATTTCCGGCAACAACTCTTTGCTTGTAATCACAACATCCAGTTCAAACTTCTGCTTGAAGTGCTGAATTACGGTTGCTTCAGCTTCTTGGTATAGAGCTTCCTTCTCACTTGCATTCATGTTCTGACAACCTCCCAAAAATATAGTAAACACCATCATTAGTGTGAACAAACCCTTCAACCACCCTGCACGTTTAATACGGATCCCCCCTCATGATAGAATAGAGGCATTCACTATATGTGAAGTACACCCTATTCATCTGTTACCTGCATCATAGTACAAAATCAACATGAGCCATATCGGCTAACAGAATCGTTTTCATGTAACTTTCTTCCTATATGATTCAAATAGGACACTTTGGTGTACATTACCCACTTTCCTAATTCTTGCATCAAGTACATCATAATTTTCCCATCCACGACAAAAAGAGCCTGCTCCTCGAAAGAGCGGCCCTCCTTTTGCATGATTTACTGTTATGCCAATGCCATCTGCAGCGCAGTCAGCGCAATCCCGATAACAAATCCGGTAACGGCTCCGTTGATCCGAATCCATTGCAGATCCTGTCCAACCTTATCCTCAATCATCGAAACCAAAGTGGCATTGTCCATTTTGTCCACATTTTCGCGTACCAGTTTACCGATTTTGGAATGGTTTTTCTCCAGCAGTGTTGTGACGCCATTTATAATCTTGGCATTCATGCCTGTCATCAACTCGTCATCTGCCCGCAGATCAACCAATACCCGCTCAATGGCAGGCAGTGCATACGTATCTACATACTGTCCATCTTCCATCGCGGCGAGCGCCTTGTCTCTCAGTTCGGTGAGTTTGTTCAGCACCGTTTCCTCTGCGTTCCAACCCTCCAGCATATTGTTCTTCCAATTGTTGATTCCATCTTGCATAGCCTCGCTCATTGCCAAACGCACCGTCTGGGTACGTACCATGTCAAGCACCTTGTACCTTAGAGCGCTACCTTCACGTTTCATATCCTCTACCCGATCGAAGAGGTATCCTTGTAAAATGCCACCCAAACGCTCCTCGTTCATATAACCCAGGAACGCATTCATCGCAAACTGCATCAACCCGTTCATCTGAATGCCACTAATGGCTTTCATGCCGCTTTCACCCAAAAACATGATCGTCTCGGGTTTAACCAGCCACTCCTCCGCTTGCTTCAGTCCGTAGTCCAGCGCTTTGGCGTCATAACCCCGCTCTGTCATCTGGTGGGCAGCCCGTTCCAGAATCGGACCCAGATCAAAGGCGCCCGCTTGTGACTTGATCTCACGTGCTACAAGCGGAGCAATCTGCTCTAACGGCAGACCCGCCAGAATTCGCTTGCAGAGCGTATCAATCATCGTCTTGATCCCGTCACTGTGAAGCTCACGGGTCAACGTATCGAGCACCGTCTCTGCTGCTTTGAAATCTGCAATTTTCTCGGTAATGCTGTCTTTGTTGAGCAAGTTATTCTCTACTGCGGAGACCAGACCTTCCGTCATTTTATCGCGATTTTTCGGCAGCAATGCCGTATGTGGAATGGGAATGCCGAGCGGGTGACGGAATAATGCGGTAACGGCGAACCAGTCCGCAAGTCCACCCACGAGTCCCGCTTCAAATGATCCTACCAGCAACTTGCCCACAGGAACGCCCTGGAACGGCAAGGATGCAGCAAATCCTGCCCCCATCACCACGAGAGACCAAGCAGCTGCTTTTTTGGTTTGTTTAGGTTTAGCCATTGTATTCTTGCTCCTTTATCGTTAATCGTACGGCCCGGTCTGTACCCGATTCCGCACTTCTTCGTTTCTTATGTAAATTCTCCATAGCAAAGTCTTGACTTCCATATTTCGTATACTTCATCTTATCACCCACAAGCGTCAAAACCAAACCTCTGGTTGAAGAAAAAAGATAATAGCGGCGTTTGTTTCGTAAAATGGATCGCTCCCTTTTCCAATACAAGGAAGAGTTTAGTATAATCATTCAAGACGGCCCTTCGATATCGATTGGCTGCTGAACAGCAGGGTAATTACATAGTGGAACAATGAATCAATAAGAGGAGGAATTTCGGACCATGAAACACGTGCAGGACACAACCACGCTCTATAACGGAGTCAAAATGCCATGGCTGGGTTTTGGGGTATTCAAAGTTAAAGACGGAGACGAAGTCGTTCATGCTGTCAAAACAGCCATTCAAGCTGGTTATCGCAGCATCGACACAGCCAAAGCGTATAACAACGAAACAGGTGTCGCTCAGGGTATTCGTGAATCTGGAGTAGCTCGTGAGGATCTGTTCATTACCACGAAAGTATGGAATAGCGATCAGGGATATGAATCCACGCTAGCTGCCTTTGAAGCCAGTATGGAACGACTCGAACTGGAGTATCTGGATCTCTATCTCATCCACTGGCCGGTTAAGGGCAAGTACAAAGATACATGGCGAGCGTTGGAGAAACTCCATAAAGAAGGACGCATCCGGGCGATCGGTGTGAGCAACTTCCAGATTCACCATCTGGAAGACTTGATGATCGATGCCACGATCAAACCGGCAGTTAATCAGGTGGAGCTTCACCCACTATTAATTCAGTCAGAGCTTCGTGAGTACTGCAACAAACATCAGATTCAGATTGAAGCCTGGTCTCCGCTCGGACAAGGTCATCTGATGGATCATCCGTTGCTGAAGGACATCGCCGCCAAATACAGCAAGTCCCCCGCACAAGTGATTTTGCGCTGGGATCTGCAGAACGGCATCGTGACCATACCGAAATCCGTCACGCCTGAGCGTATTCGCGCGAATGCCGATCTCTATGATTTTGAGTTAACTTCGGAAGAAATAGAGCAGATTAACGGCCTGAACGAGAACAAACGCTTTGGTTCTGATCCAGATAACTTTAACTTCTAATATAAGCAGATGAATTCGATTACACCCGCCTTCGATCTTAGAAGAGCGGGTGTTTTGGTATGTGATGTTATAGGCAAACTATTCGTTGTTAAGAATGGAGGCGAGGCTCATTATCCTATTCAGTGCCGAAAGAAAAAAGTTTTTTTGACCGTTTAGAACTATTTCATCTCCTCATCAGTCTAACGAGTGTCAAGCGAACTCAAGCACTTATATAGAATCCAGGCCTGGAACGAGCGGTGACTTGAATATTTAGGTTGATCAGGGGGGATCAGGAGTGATTAGACTGAACCATAAAAAGACAAAAGAAGAACAGTTCAGCGAAAAAATAACAGAGATTCAAAATAAATTATATCGACTGGCATACTGCTATGTTAAAAATGAACAAGAAGCGCTGGATATCGTATCCGAAGCGGTCTACAAAGGGTTCATCGCTTATGGAAAGATGGAGTCCATGACTTATTTTGATTCCTGGATGTCACGAATTGTGATTAACACAGCGATAGATCATATTCGACGTAACCAGCGAGTGACCTATATGGAGGATCATGTGCAGGAGTTTGTGGCTCCAGAGCGAGGGGCGTCGCTGGAAGAGAAAATGGATCTATATGATGCACTGGACCGGCTTATCCCCGAGGAAAGAGCCTATATTATATTAAAATTCTTTGTGAATCTTCCTTTTCGAGAGATGGCTGAAGTGCTCTCCATACCGGAAAATACAGTTAAGTCCAAATTCTATCGTATTATCAAAAAATTAAAAATTTATTTGATTGAAGGAGAGGTTGAGAACGTATGACAGGAAAAGATCGTTACGAAAATATTGAAATCCCTGCTCAACTTACTGATGTTATTCATCATGCCCAGAAAAGAGCCGCTGCTCGCAAGAGTTCATCTCGAATGATTCGTTATGCTTCAGTCATAGCGGCATGTGCTGCTTTTCTCTTCGTAGTGAACATCCCTTCCGTAGCAAACGCCATGTCCAAAATACCTGTGGTCGGAACGATTGTTCAGGTACTTCAATTCGGCGATGGCGGCAAGATTACCGATGGAGTAACTGTGGGATCGGAAGCAACCGAAAATACGCTTAAAATCAATTTTAGCACCGACGAGCAAGATCAGACTAATGATGCACCCCATTATAATGTGGTACACAAAGAAGCACCGAATCGTATCCTCTTCACTTTTAGCGGTGCACGTTACATGGATATAGAGAAAGTCAAAGCCGACTTCATGACCCAGCCTTTAGTGAAAGATGTTTATGGTTCCATGATTTTAGACGACTCTTCCGTCGGATTCGTAGTTGTACTAAAAGAAGGGGTACAGTATGCCGTAACGGAATTCAAGAACCCTGGATACCTGGAAGTGAAACTGACTTCCGACGGCAAACCGGTCACACCTCGGAAGGTATACTCTCTCCGTACAGAATCAATGCCTTTTGGAGAATCGATGGGTATAATTAAAGAATCCTATCCGGATGAGGACATCTCTTTCCTCAAAACGCCCACTGGTGAGTTTACAGCAGTTATTGGAGAATATCTTACCGCTGAAGAAGCTGAACAGAAGCTTAAAGAACTCGCTCAGCAACCGGATTATCATGAGGAGTTTTATGTGGACAGCTGGATGAGTAACGAGAATCCCAAGTGATCAGTTATTGCCAAAAGTGATGCTTATTCAAAAGGGAATGATCTATCCCTGAACTGGGTACAGACCTTAGCATACTTAATACGCGCAATCCAAAAAAATCCCGATTCGGATGCCTATGCACCTGGATCGGGATTTCGTGATAAAAGTTATACTTAGCCTTTGGATACCAGCTTGAAATCATCAAAGTGGAAACCTGGCGCTACTACGCAAGTTACCAGTACAGGCTCATCGCCCAGCGGACGTGCTGTCTGCCATACGCCGGCAGGAACGAGCACCTGTGGTGATTGCCCCGCAGCAATATCCATCCCCAGAACAAGAACTTCCTCGTTCTCCGGGTTCTCCCCGTTGCCGCCCAGCTTCAGTTCAACCGGACTGCCGCTGTGCCACAGCCAAAGTTCATCGGACAGAACCGTATGCCACTCGGAGATTTCATGTGCATGCAGCAGGAAATATGTGGAACTTGCCGAGAATCGTGGGCCGGAGTATGTATCCGGCAGAACGGACTGTGGAATCTGATAAGATGCCTTCCATTCTTCCTTATACCAACCGCCTTCAACGTGAGGCTGCATATTGAGCGCAGCAACCAATGGCGATAATTCATGTGTCGTCATAACCTGTTTCCTTCCTTCCAAATCATATTGGAGACACTCCTTAACCAGAGTTTCGCCTCTCTCTCCCTACTCTAAAACATCATTCAAGTTTTGTCACCTTGACAGCACATAAGTGCCTTGCCGAATTCGTTCTCTCGGTATTTAACGATAGGATTAAAGAAATATTTCATTTCCAATGATAGCGTTTACAAAAAGATGGATGTTCCGTTATGATATGGATATCGTTGTTAATCCGTGAAGCAGAGGGGAGCTGTACCATGAGTCTCATAGAGGACCGGATTGGACCCAAATACCGAATCGGTGAACATTCATTTACCATTGAACATATGCGCAGACATGATGGGAATGGTATGCCACAACCTCACGCTCATCCATTCTACGAACTGTATTACTTACTTGAAGGTGAACGAGTGTATTCCATGAATGGTCAGATTCTGTCCGCCCGCAAGGGTGATTTCATTCTGATTAATCCACACGATGTACATACCACCTCCAAAGGAAGTATTCCCGGCTTCGAACGGATATTAATCGGTTTTTCGCCTGCTTTTGCAACGGGGATGGAACTTGGCATATGTGGTCTGCTGCCTTTTAATTGTTCAAGACTCCTTCGCCTGCCTGAAGCGGAACAGCCCGAGATGGAGCGTATATTGTGGCAGATGCTGCAAGAATGCAAAGAGCGACGCCCTCACTATGAGATCGCCGTAAGAAGTCTGCTTGCCCAACTTTTGATCCGTATTCATCGGGTAGAGGAGAACATCCGGCAGTCATGCCCCGGCCCCTTGCATCCGATGCAGGACAAAATCAGTGAAATCGTCACTTATGTGAATAAAAACTATACCGAACCACTTACGCTGGAGGGTGCAGCCAATCGTTTTTATATCAGCCCATCCTATCTGAGCCGGATGTTCAGCCGATTTACGGGGTTTCGATTCAGCGAATACTTGCGTGTTGTCCGCGTCCGAGAGGCACAGCGAAGACTGCTTTCCACACAAGAGCGTGTACAAATGATCGCAGAGAAGGTAGGATTTGAGCATACGGCTCATTTTAACAAAACATTCAAACAGGTTACCGGTACAACACCGCTGCGCTATCGCAAGGAACACCGGTAGATCATCCGATAACTTCATATAAAAGCCGAGTGGGTGGCCTTGCTCCAGAGATTACGCATCCCTTATATCGTGAAGCACCACGATTACTGGATCTATGGCTACGCCACTGCGGCTGAGTTTG
Organism: Paenibacillus sp. SRL342; assembly: GCF_984798905.1. Classification (NCBI taxonomy): domain Bacteria; kingdom Bacillati; phylum Bacillota; class Bacilli; order Caryophanales; family Paenibacillaceae; genus Paenibacillus; species Paenibacillus sp. SRL342. The sequence continues at coordinate 458,645 of NZ_OZ481790.1, read as the reverse complement.
ACCAACTTGTATAAACCTTATTACATAACTTTTACCTGCGAATGATCACACCACTTCGTACCTCGGGACCAACAGAGATCTGGCGACCTTCTGTGTCGGCATCACCTTCTCGGCAGACAATGCCTGCGGATTCGTGTCCTGTCACCATCAGAAGTCGGCCATCTGCGCCTTTGCCCTGAATGCTCTCTAATTCTGCCCCTTTACACTGGTGCAAATGAACCAGCGGACCTTCGGTGATCTGCGCCTGCAATTCAGCGATATGCAGATGTTTCGCATGAGCACATTGGATACCACTGCGGGCTTGCACGCTGTAACGCTGGATGATCACCCCATCCAAAGGCAGTTCCGGCAATCCACTCACAAGCAACGCAGTGTCGGCACCAGCACAGACCACATCCGATATTCGAATATCCCGGAACACTGGCGTCTCTTCGCTAATCTCCTGAGACAGATCACTGCCCCGGGCAGAGCCCTCCTGATTCGCATAGAAAAAGGAAAACGAGATGGCTTCCATAATGATATCTTTCATATATATACGCTCAATCTGAATGTCCTCAACCACTCCGCCGCGCCCACGTGCGCTTTTGAAGCGAAGTCCAATGTCCGTTCCGATAAACGTACAATCCGATACTCGCACATGCCGCACACCACCGGACATTTCACTGCCAATGACAAACCCGCCATGACCGTGATACACCGTGCAATCCCGAATGGTGATGTACTCCGATGGCAGGCCAAGCTCACGGCCTTCGGCGTCCTTGCCTGATTTTAGACAGATCGCATCATCACCGACATCGAATATACTCTTCTCCACCACCACATGACGACAGGATTCAATGTCCAGCCCATCTCCATTCTGAGAAAACCACGGATTCCGCACACTCACGTTACGAATGGTGACATGCTCAGATGCCCAGGGGTGCAGATTCCATGCAGGTGAGTTCTGGAACGTTGGACCGTCCAGCAATACCCGTTTGCATCTCCGTAAACTGACCATGTTGGGACGCAAAAAGTCTCTAACTTCTTCATAGGCAGTGGTATCACTTACCTGCTCCTGATGCAATCGATTCGCAATGGTGCCGCCTTCAAGTGCAGCTGTGGTAGGCCACCAGATTTCTTCATCCCCACCGGATTGCTCTACAACACCACCGGAAGCGACTAATTTTTTCCATTGTGAAGTGGTCATTTTGGAGCGTTTCACCGGACGCCACGCTTCCCCGCCACCATCCCATATCCCCTCACCAGTAATCGCAATATCCTCCAGTTGATCACCATCGATCGGGGATTGGCAACGTACCACCTGCCAGCCTTCGAAGCTTGATGCAATTAATGGGTATTGATCGAAATCTCGGCTAAATGTAACCAGTGCCCCTGCTTCCACATGTAGCTCGATCCGGCTGCGCATTACAATCGGACCTGTGAGCCATACCCCGGCAGGAATAACGATTCTCCCACCTCCTGCTTCAGCACATGAAGCGATGGCAAGTCGGAACATCTCCGTATTATCTGTTACTCCGTCTCCAACAGCTCCATAGTCTGTAAGCTGAAAATCCTGAGCAGGAATGACAGGCAAATTGGCTTCATAAGCTCGAACATCGAACTGGGCACTTGCTCCTGTCGACATTGGGGAGTGATATGTATTCATCGTGCAGAATCATCCTCTCTACATGTAATGGAATTGTTATGGGATCAATGATCAATATATCGCTTTTACTTTCTTTACTTACGTTCAAACGGACACTCTCTCACTCCATCATATCAATGGCATGACGTGTAGGGTTGAGCTTTCTTGCCATGTACACGTGGAACTTGATGCTATTTGTTTTGTTAATCAGAGTCATAAATCAAACATCACTTCTAGTATACTCTATACAACTATTCCAAAGGTTGGAAAACAACTAGGAGAATAGATTCATTTTTCTGTCAGGATTCGTCACAAGGGAGTTAATAACATGACAGATATATAACATATTTTCTGGCTATAGCCCTAGGTTACCCATTACTTATGTCATGTTTTATCACAAACCAATTGCCATAAGCAGGATGACTATGTATGATTAAATAACTAGTTTCAATTTATTCCTTATTATCCCTTTTACACACAGACGTTGCAGAAAGGATGGGGTGTACTCTTGATTGAATTTAGGGGTGTCCAGAAGCATTTCGGTCATTTTCATGTCCTCAAGGATATCCATCTTCACATTGAAGAAGGAGAGGTCGTCGTCATTATCGGACCTTCCGGCTCCGGCAAAAGCACATTACTCCGCTGTATTAACCGCCTGGAGACCATTACCGAAGGTGAACTTGTCGTCAGTGGGATTCCTCTACATCAGAAAAAGGTGGACATTAACCTCTTCCGCCGTGACATCGGCATGGTATTTCAACACTTCAATCTGTATCCTCACAAAAAAGTCATCGATAACATTACCCTTGCACCCATGAAGGTGCGCAAACAACCCAAAGAACAAGCAGCCGCAACAGCAATGAAGTATCTGACCCGAGTGGGCATTGCCGACAAAGCAGACAGTTATCCCTCCCAGTTGTCCGGTGGACAGCAACAAAGGGTAGCCATCGCCAGAGGACTCGCCATGGAGCCCAAAATCATGCTTTTTGATGAACCTACCTCCGCACTCGATCCCGAGATGATCGGGGAAGTCCTCGATGTTATGCGTTCCCTTGCCCATAATGGCATGACCATGGTCGTCGTTACCCATGAGATGGGATTCGCCCGCGAAGTTGCGGACCGGGTCATCTTCATGGACGAAGGCCGAATTGTTGAAGAGGCCAACGCTGCTGAATTTTTTGACAACCCCAGAGAAGAACGAGCACAGCAATTCCTGAGCCGTCTGATTCATCATTGAGAATAATCCAATATTCCATTTTGAAAGGGGTCTTTATTCATGAAGAAATTATTGAAATGGCCATCATTTATGCTTGTCCTCATTCTCTCCCTTGTATTGTCAGGTTGTAGTACAGGTACAGATACACCTTCAGCGAGCGGTGGTGGTGACGCCGAGGCGAAAGGCACAATTGAGCGGATTAAGGAACGCGGCAAGCTCATTGCCGGTGTGAAATACGATACGAAGTTGTTTGGCTTGAAAGATCCCGCAAGTGGCAACGTTGAAGGGTTCGATATTGATATCGCCAAGGCACTCGCCAAACAGATCCTTGGAGATGAGACAAAGGTCGAACTGAAAGAGGTCACTTCCAAGACGCGTATTCCCATGCTGCAAAATGGAGACATCGACATCATCATCGCCACAATGACGATTACGGATGAGCGTAAGGAACAGGTAGATTTCAGTGATGTTTATTTTGAAGCAGGGCAGTCCCTGCTGGTGAAAAACGACAGTGCAATTACCGGCTTGGAAAGCCTCAGCGGGGTGAAAGTACTCGCGGTGAAAGGTTCCACATCTGCTCAGAATATTCGCGAGAAAGCCCCGGATGCTGAGGTGCTTGAATTCGATAACTATCAGGATGCATTCACTGCTCTCAAAGCAGGTAAAGGCGAAGCGCTGACCACAGATAACATCATCCTCATCGGCATGCAACAGACGGATAACAGCTTCCAATTGGTTGGTGGTAATTTCACAAGCGAACCTTATGGTATGGCCATTCGCAAAGGCGACACTGCCTTCGTGGAGGAAGTCAACACGCTGCTCAAAAGCATGAAAGACAGCGGGGAATATGACACATTACATGAGAAATGGCTGGGTTCCAAGCCCGAGTAACCCGAATTAAGATAGGTAAGCGGCGAATTCGTCTGCTGGATGCGAAGCATGAGCAGACGTAATCGCCGTTTCTACATCTGGAGAACGGAGGCTTCGCCTATATGGGCACATTGGATTTCAGCGTACTAATGCGACACTCGGATCGTTTTCTGGAAGGGTTCCTGAATACCATTCAAGTGAGCATTATGGCTCTCATTGGCAGCTTTATCCTTGGCGGTATCCTGGCTATCTTTCGGATATCCCCTGTGAAACCGCTGAACTGGATCGGCACGGCTTTTGTGGAATTTATCCGAAACATCCCATTGCTGCTGGTTGTGTTTTTCTTCTATCTTGGACTGCCTGCACTAGGCATCTCGCTGGATGGGTTTGTCTCCGGCACTCTGGGTCTGACCATCTACACCGCCGCTTTCATTGCCGAAGCGATCCGAGCGGGCATTCAGACGGTGCCGCGTGGACAACTGGAAGCAGCAAGGTCCTCCGGCTTGTCCTATGTACAGGCCATGAACCTGATCATTCTGCCCCAGGCCATCAAAATTGTGTTGCCGTCCATTGGCAACCAGTTCATCAATTTGGTCAAAAACTCATCCATTCTTGCCGTTGTTGCCGGTATGGATCTTATGTATTTTGCCGACCTGGTTAACTCGGATACATTCCAGCCGCTAAGTGTGTACACCATTGTTGCGCTGTTCTATCTGGTGCTGACACTACCACTCAGCTTTCTGGTGCATTATATGGAGCGCAGGTTTGGACAGAGCGATGCAGAAGCGCGCAGCACCAAAGGCAAACCGAAAAAGAACAAACCGGCAGGTCAGGTCACCATGTAGCAGATTGACTTGTACCTGCGCAGATTTTCAGGGAAATATATCGACTTGTCCATGCCCCATCTATTGATCTTCGATATTCCATTCCTGCATACAGAAGGAGGCTAATAAAATATGGACTTTAGCGGGGCCTATGCGTGGCCCAACCTTCGTTTCCTGCTTCAAGGATTCCTGATTACCCTGCAGGTAGCAGGGCTATCCATTATATTCAGCTTTGTGCTTGGCACTGTGCTGGGTACGATCCGGTATACCCGTATCCCTGTTCTGTCACAGATCGTGGCAGTGATCGTGGATACGATCCGGAATCTGCCGCTGTTGCTCATCATTTTCTTCATTCACATGGTACTTCCGCAGCTCGGGATTAAAATGTCCGTCTTCTGGTCCACGGTCGTTGGACTGAGTCTGTTTGAAGGCGCGATGATTGCCGAGATCGTCCGTAGCGGTCTGAAGTCCGTTGAGCGCGGTCAGGTGGAAGCTGCCCGCTCCTCGGGCCTCAGCTACATGCAGACCCTCGGTGGCATCATCATGCCACAGGCGCTACGCCGCATGTCCCCGCCGATGGTCAGCCAGTTCATCTCACTCCTGAAGGATACTTCACTGGCGATCATCATCTCTCTGCCGGAGTTGATGCACAACGTGCAGATCCTTGGTGGTCAAAGTTTCGATTACATTATCCCGGCCCTGCTGCTCGCAGCCGTACTGTATTTTGCCATCAACTACGCGCTGTCCATTGTCGCAAGGCGACTTGAGGCACGGATGAATTGATAATCAGAGGGAGTAACGCATGAGAACGCCCCAAAAACTCTAAATTCACCTATGCTATGCAGTGGATTTGGAGTCTTTGGGGCTACAATTATGCTCATCATTCAATTCACGAGCCTCCCACCAATTTCTAACGAACTGAGGGAAGCTTATTTAGCTATTTGTGGGATAGTTTCTAATCTAACGAATCGTAGACGCTCTATTCTTCCGATTCACCCCGCTTTTACCCCCTATTACAGGGTTTTGAGTAAAATAACTTCACTGAGATTCGTTACATTTTTCATTTCAGCTTATATTCCTGAATTAGACGTCTCAGGTTCGTTAAAACGTACGCCACCGCGAATTAAATAAACACCCACTCCCACTATTAATGATTCACCCGATCGCCCAATTCGTCCACAATCAGCTCATCCGCTAGATCGCCGCTCCGTTGTGACGTAATTCCGCCTGTAACAGCTCGATCGGCAGTTCCACCGGGTCCAGCTTCATCTTCACTGTGAGTGCAGCAGCTGTTCCTGCGGCCTCCCCGGTAGCCATACAGCTTGGAGTCAACCTTGTCGTTGCATGCGCCTCATGTGTGGTAGAGATGCAACGTCCTGCCGCCAGCAGATTGCGGATATTGCGAGAGACCAGACAGCGATACGGAATATCGTACGCCCCATCTCCTTCTATAAAGGCAGCCACAACACCTTGACCCGAAGGGTCATGAATATCAATCGGATAACCACTTCTGGCAATTACATCGTCAAATTTTCGTCCTGCAACTACATCCGTCCGGGTCAATGCGTAACGACCTATAATTCGTCTGGATTCACGGATACCAATCTGCGGCGCTACTGCCGAGATCGAAGCCCGTTCGAAGCCAGGCACATCACGCTGCAAAAACTCAGCAATCATCAGCACCTGCTTCCGACCTTCCTGTTCCGCAGAGGTCAGATCCTCGGCATCTGTCGCATCAAATCCCTGCACTCGGGTACAATTAATCAGCACTTCATCTTCTGCCGGTCCGGTAAAAAATAACACCTGGTCGCGATTAATCGGCACACCTGCTTTTTTCCACTGGGAATAGAAACCACTCACCCCGGTTAACGGAATGCTGTCCAGTTCAGCAAAGGGAGTTTTCACATAGAAATCCTCCGGGTGCTCCAGCATATATCGTTTCACTCGTCCAAGATCGACACCACGCATGCGGAATTTCATGGTCATCGGCTGTGACTGATAATCCCCGTCTCGTCCTTTTGCCACAGAAGCACCCGCAAGATAAGCCAGATCCGCATCCCCGCTTGTATCCACAAATACATTCGCATGGAACTCTTTTTGTCCAGACTTGTTGGTCACTCGAACCGCTTCCACCCGATCATCAACAACAACCACCTCGTCCACAAAGCTGTGCAACAGAAGCCGGACACCTGCCTCCTGTAACATCTCTGCCGCAACCACCTGAAAGATGGCTGGATGGTACGGCGTGACGGTATGCACAAACCCAACCGTATCGCGCAGATGCCCCGGGGAGCCACCACGTGCCTGCAAACGATCCACAATCTCCTGCGCAATACCTTTAATAACCTGCTCACCGCGCTCCGTATGGAAAGTCATCCAGGGATAGACCATAGCGGCAGTTGACATCCCGCCCACGAATCCATATCGCTCCACCAGCACTGTTCGTATCCCCTGTCGTCCAGCCGCAATGGCTGCCGCTATACCTGCAGGGCCCCCTCCCACAATAACGACATCTGCTTCTTCCTTTTTCATGCTCATCCGTTCACGCAAATGTTGTCCCTCCTTCCGTTCTATTGCACGTATTACAAGGCTTACTCTTTCAATCCCGTCATGGCAACCCCCTCAATGAAGCGCCGCTGTGCCAGGAAAAAAACAATAAGCAGTGGCAAGGTTGCCATGACGGTGGCACTCATCAGATATTGCCAGGCTGTACCCACTTCATCTGTAAACAGGGATAATCCAAGCGGCAGCGTCATTAGATCACGCGAGTTAATGAAGATTAACGGATCAAAAAACTCATTCCAGATCGTCACAAACGTGAAGATCGTCAGCGTAGCCATACCCGGCTTGGCAATGGGCAGCATAATTCGCGCATATATCCGGAATCGGTTGCAACCATCAATCATCGCCGCTTCTTCCAGTTCCGTTGGCACCGTAATGAAGAACTGCCGCATCACAAAGATGCCAAACACACCACCCGCGCCAAAGATCGGCAATAATATCAGCGGAAGATGGGTATCAATCCACCCCAGCTGCCGCATGAACAGAAACATCGGTATCGCTGTCACCTCATGGGGAATCATCATCGCACTTAGCAGAATGAGAAATACCACATTACGTCCCTTAAACGGAATTTTGGCGAATGCATAGCCGGCGAGAGAGGCAAAGAATACTGTTCCTATCACAACCAACGCAGAAATGTAGATACTGTTCCAATAAAAACGGTGAAACGGAATCAATCGAAAGACATCGATGTAGTTCTGAAATCGGAATGGTTCCGGTATCCACTGCGGTGGATAGATGAATATACTCTGAGGCTCCTTGAATGACGTCGATATCATCCAGATAAATGGCACAATCATAATGAGCGAAATCAGAGTCAGCAACAAATACGTCCCCAGAGTACTTCCTATCTTCCGCCCCGAAGGACTAGGCATCGCCTTCATTGAATACCCACCTCTTTCGGAGCTGCCATTGCAGCAGCGTCAGAATTAGCACGATAAAGAACAGTACATATGCGAGAGCAGAAGCATAGCCAAACTGAAATAATTTGAATGCTTTTTCCCAGATATAATAAACCAATACCTTGGTGCTGTTGCTCGGCCCGCCCTGTGTCATCACATAGATCTGCCCGAATACTTTGAGTGAACCAATCACGGTCATGACTACAGTCAGAAACACCGTTGGCGTGATCATGGGCAGCGTGACGTGAAAGAAGGTTCCCCTTTTGCCCGCCCCGTCTAATGTTGCTGCTTCGTACAGTGAACGCGGTACCTGCTGAATGGCTGCAATGAACAGCACCATATTCAGACCAACATTTTTCAGCACACTTGTCACGATAACCGCTGGCATTGCCAAATCTTCATTGTAAAGCCAGGCCGGACCCTTGATGCCGGCCATCAACAGAAGCTGATTAATCAATCCCGACTCTGTCGCATACATCAGCTTCCACACGATGGCCCATACGATCAACGAGGTCATGACCGGAACAAAGATGGCGGTTCGGAAAATTCCGATGCCCCGCAGATTTCTGGACAATAACAACGCGAGTAGCAAGGCGAGCACAATATTAAGCGGCACCAGCCCCGCTGTGAAATAAACCGTATTGGCAAGCACTTTCCAGAACATGGCGTCTGTCATAATATTCTGGTAATTCTCCAATCCAATAAAATGATGATCCCCCAGCAGCGGCCAATCGGTCAGGCTCATGTATAACGCGAGACCCATGGGAAATAACAGCAGCAGGGTAAACCCAAGCACCATCGGCGATACAAACAGCCAACCTGCGATCTGGGCCTCTCTGGCGAGCGGCCCCCCTCTTTTGCGCATGCGTGAATGGGTCAATTAGGCCTCCCCCTTTTAAACAAATTTCCTCCGAAGCTGAACTCTGCGACGATTCTATATAAGGTGAACTATACATTTACACAAGAACGTAGAGGGCAGAAAAAACCTGAAGAAGCGAAGTGGTCGCCTTTATCCCCGGATTTCCCCTTTATATATGGGATTCAAAAAAAATCTGGGGATAACAGCGATCGGAAGGTTGTTCTGGCATCGGAGTGGCAAGTGTAAATATTCTTTAGTTCAACTTATATAATCCGGACGGTTCAGACTGTCCACCGCATTGCGGAACCCGTTTACGGCCCTTCGCAGCTGTTCCATCGTGTTGCCAGTCACGACCGCCCCAAGCATAATTGCCTTTACCCCGGTATCGCGCAGCACCCGAACATCCTCCGGCACCAGCTTTCGCTGGGAAGGAACCAATACCGGTACCTGGGCTTGCAAGACCAGACGGCGATACTTAAGCACATCCGTGAAGCTGAGCGGTGTACCATATTCTTTTCCAGGTACAATGGATGCCTCCAGAGCGGTAAAGCCGAAGTGCGCTGCTGATGTTACGAGGGAAGCCTCATATTCTTCATTGATCGCAAACGTTGGGTCCAGCCCCAAGTCATTCAACATGAAGGAAGGCAAGTGATGTGCATAGATGGAATAGAAATCAAAACCCAGCACGGAAAGTCCCTCCACATCCTCCCTTTGTGCTCCATCAATACTGCCAGAAGGTACGACCCCAAGGGGACCACCAAACTCACTGCGGATCGCCCGAAACACCTCGGCATACATGTCCAATGGACCAAAATGATTCCCGCTGGCGCGATGACCGACATTATAATGCATCTTCAGTGCATCAGCGCCCTCTTCCATGGCTGCCCGGGCCAAAGATAGATCGTTCTCAGGCAGGCTGACCACCAGCGACAGCGGTTTCCGCTCAAGTAATTCTTTGAATTTGCCCATCGTTCTCACCTCCGGTTTCGATCGAATGATTTAGGGTTGCAGCACACTTTGGATCTCTTCCTGCATTTGTTTCAGGTTATCCTCAGCTGTCGCTGTCTTTGCAAACAGTCGGTCAAATCCCTGCAATACCGCATTGTCGATATCCTGCCAACGGATATGACCGGGAATTAAGCGCGCTTTTGGCATTTCATCAATGACCGCATGCACGATATGCTCTTTGCTTGGGTTATTCGGCTGAAGAATGAATGCATCTGAGTTCAGAACAGAGGTACGCGGAGGCACAAAGTAGGTGGCTGTCGCCTGAATCCCCTGCTCACTGGCAAAATACTTCAACAGTTTCTTCGTCTCCTCTGGATGTTTGCTGTCGTTGAACATGGCATATCCGGCCTGCCCCAGCATCGGTACACTGCCTTGAGAGCCGGAAGGCATAGGAGCGATGCTCCATTCAAAATCCGTAATCTCCCTTGCTTTGGAAACATAGCTGTAATTATCAAAGAACATGCCCACATTACCCGCATCAAAGCTGACTTGCTCACCCGCCTTCGGGTGTGATTCATCGGTGAACATCATACGTTCCAACAATTCAAAAGTCTGTACGCCATAGGCATCGTTCCAGGTGAACGTTGTCATGCCTTCGTCGAATGGACCGCTTCCATTGGACCAGGAGTAGGAGGAAAGCACCGCCCAGGTCTTCCAGTCGCGAAAAAAGTTGGCACCATAGATTCGGTTGGTCGCATCCTTGATGGTAATGGCTTTGGCGGACTCTTCGAACTGTTCCCATGTCCATTGTCCTTGGGTGGCAAGTGTGTTTGGATCAGTCAGGCCAGCTTGGTCAAACAGCGATTTATTGTAAAACATGACCACCGGAGGTGTAGAAAAAGGTAATCCCAGCAGTTGATCACCATCACGGAACAAATCCAATGTACTTGGAATATAATCATCCAGCTTAAACTGTGTATCACCCTTGAACTCGGATACATCGGCCAGAATGTGGTTGGACTTGAATTGTGGCACCATTCGCTCCGATACCCAGGCGAGATCGGGAAGAGAGCCTCCGGCGGCAAGCACCGAAATTTTTTGCTGGTATTCTGCGAAAGGTACGGATTCCATCGTTACTTTGATGCCTGGATTTTCCTTTGTGAAGTCATCGATCAACTTGTTGTATACATCCATATGCGCCTGATTGCCCCACATCATGAACTTCAGCTCGACCTCACCATTCTCCCCGCCCGTACTGTCAGGTTCACTGCTGGAATTGGAACCTGTGCACGCGATTGAAGCCATCATCATGAATATAAACACCAGTATCAGTCCTGCTTTTTTCATGGAGATCCCCCTTATGGACGTCGTGGTATACATGTGCAACCAAAGTATAACGAAAGCATCGTTCCCCCTTAAATCACGTCAACTACAGAAATGGTATGGTTTTTCAAGAGATACTGAATCGGTCTCGATATTCTCCCGCAGTCCATCCCACCTGCTGCTTGAACACCAGCATGAAGTGTTTGGGGCTCTGATGCCCGGATAACCGTGCCACATCATAGATTTTGAGACCCGTGTTGATCAGCAACCACTTGGCCCGCTCCATACGTGCCTCCGTGATGTATTCGGAATAATTGATGCCTATTTCATTCTTGAACAACTGGCTTAAATAAGTAGGGTTCAAGTTAACAAGATCTGCTATCGTCTGAAGTCGCAGATCTCCATCGGGATGTTGCTTGATGTGCTCCTTCACATCTCGGATAATCTTCCGTGTATCTCCGCCAGCGTGTTCTGTTTTCCCAGATGGCTCAGGGATAGAAAGAGTTGTTATACCGTATCTGCGATCCAGCAGCAATTGAATCTTTTGTATGGATAATGCCAGTTCATAACGATCGATTGGCTTCAACAGGTAGTTCAACACTCCAAACTCCATCGCTCTGCGTGCATATTCAAACTCACCGTAGCCGCTAATGATGAGCATTAGCAATTCAGGGTACATATCTCTTGCTTTGCTTACCAAAGTTAGTCCGTCCATTTCACGCATGCGGATATCCGTGATTAACACATCCGGCACCTCACATCTCAGAAAATCCAGCGCCTCGGTACCGTTCGACGCTTCACCCGTTACCTGAAACTGAGAAGACACTTGTACGATCAGCTCCCTCAGTCCCTGACGGATGACCGTCTCATCCTCTACAAGCAATACTTTATACATGCGCTTCAATCCCCTTTCGGTAGAAGTTGAATGGATATCGTGACCACCAGACCCTGCCCTGGACTTCCATCAATGCTTAGGCTGCCGCCTTCTCCATATATAAGGCGAAGCCTCTGGGCGATATTGTTAAGCCCCAAACTGTTACCGGCATGGCAACGTAATGCCTCATTGGAAGGCTGTTTTGATATGGACTCATTTAACTCGTCAATCTTTGCCTGAGCCATGCCCTTACCGTTGTCTCGTACACTAATCAGCAGTTCGTGGTCGAATTTCAAGGCAGATACCCAGATTACTCCTCCATTTTCCTGCCCTTCAATGCCATGGTAGACTGCATTCTCCACCAGCGGTTGCAGTACCAGCTTGGGAATCAAATACTCCGTTATTGCTTCTTCAATGTCATAGATAATCTCTAACTTGCCGTCGTAACGTACCTGCTGAATGCGTACATAGGATTGTACAAAAGCAAGTTCTTCCCCAAGTGGGACCATCCGGTCCACCTTATCAATCGTATAGCGCAGCAACTTGCCAAGCGCCGTCACCATGTCCGATACCTCAGCATGCTTCTGGCGAATGGCCATCATGTTAATGGACTCCAGCGTGTTGTATATAAAATGGGGATTCATCTGGCTTTGCAACGCTGACAACTCTGCCTCCCGCTCTTGAATGCCCAGCAGAAACACCTCATTGAACAGTCGATGAATCTCTTCCATCATTCGGTTAAAACCCCGGCTAATCTGTCCGAATTCATCACTGCTGAAGTGTGCTACACGCTGGCTAAAATCTCCCTGCTCCACCCGAATCATGTGGTGCTTCAGTCGAATCAGCGGCCGGGTGATACGATAGGATAACAGAACCGCCAGAATCGCTATACCCGCCATACATAACACTGCGAACCATATTGTAAAGGTGAGCATCTCACCCGACTCCTTTTGAATCACGGCAATAGGTGTAAGACTGATCACCGAAAGCCCAGAATAGCTGGAATGGTGTTGTACATAGAGATAGGGCTGCCCATCCAGAACAACTTTTTGGTTTCCTGCATAGCTTTGAAGCTGTCCCTGCATTAGCAACTGGTCGTACGCAGACATTCCTCCGGTCGAGGTCCGTTCGAACAGCAGACGCTGTTTGCTGTCTACAATCATCAGGCTTGCATCTTGCTCATAATTCAGATTGGATAACAGTTGACCGAAGGCCTCCAGACGGATATCAATCAGAATGTAACCCAATCGCTGGAGCGTGCCCGGATCTCGAAGCACTCTGCCCACCGATATATACGATTCTTGCTGACCACCCGTGTAATAGCCGGGTTCATGCGGAGGAAGCAGGCGCCATGTCCCTTCCGAGTCTTCAAGCTCTGCAAACCAGTCATCCTGCCTGCTGTCCCATACTGGCTTGACCGCCAGCGAATCGAGATTGGAGAACAAAATGCCGCTATTGCTGATCAGATGTATTCCCCGAATCTCGGGCCGGTCATAAGCTTGACCCGATGTGTAAAGTTTCATTTTCAGATAATCCTCAGACCTCGCCCATATACCCGACCCCATTGAAGCGTTGTATTCCCCTAGGATGCCAAGCACCATCTGATCGTAAAGCGGCAAGAGCGACAACCGCTCAAAGTCCTTCAGCAGCCGATTCAGATTGGCGTTAATCTGGCGAACCAGTTCAATGGTGAATTGCTCGGTCTTGCGATCCATCGTCTGCGAGAAATGCTTGTAGTTCATCAATCCCTGCAAACTTAGCGGCAGCAACGTCAGCGCCAGGAACAACAGGAGCAACTTGGTGCGCAGGTTTACATTTTTTCCGAAAAAAATGCGTACCTTGTCCATCATTTCCGTTCATCCCTCCCTCTCCCGATCATTGTATGAGCCCCCTTCACAGATCAATCTGGATATAACTGGGGTCATCATATCCAGTTTTAATGATCATTCGCTATCCTGCCAATCCTGGAATTGGTACGGAATTTCAAGTTATCCGCATTGGTTTCAGGTGAACGCAAAAAAAAGCCGACTGTATCGCTACAGTCGACTACGCTATTTCTATAGAACACTAATTAGACAAAAAAACCGACTGCATTATGCAATCGGTTGTCTGTTCCTGAGATGGCTTTTATATTTGAATCGATTATATTCATTAATAAGCTCGTCCAGTACCATGGACTGTCGGAGGACTTGGTTGTCCTGCATGCCATGATTCTCCGCCAAACGACTTAACTCTTGCCTGTTCCGTTCGATTTTATCTGTGATCTGTACCGGTTCACTCACAGCATGCACCCCCTCTTTGTATAACATTTTAGGATACATTGCCAAAAAATTCATATTATATTCCTTTGCAAAACGAAATGATTGTTTGCATAGCTTTTCAAAAGGTTGAACCCATCTATAAAGGTAGAAAATTTTTTAGGTTTAATTTATTTCGAAGCATTATTTTCTTAATAATTACAAATTTAATGTTTTGCAAAAAAAATTAAGATTCAACAAAGGAGGTTTTAATTACCTATTATCCTAAAAAAAGAGAAGAGGGCGTGGTCTTATTAGAAAAGTCTCACATTAAAGTGAAAAAACATAGATCTAAAACTGCAATAATAATTTATTCAATAAATATTGAAAGGGGATATTAATCAATGAAATTTAAAATATTAGCACCTTTGTTGTCTTTATCGATTATTGTAGGAGGCGCATTCTTCTCAAATACATCTACCATTCACGCAACAGAGGATCCAAAGGGAACTGCAAAACTGGTTGTTCAAGAGTTTTTCGATGCTATGTCGGAGGAAAAATTCGCAGAAGCTACAGAATTAGTATTAGACCTAAGGTATCCTAATAAAGAAAAACAGATTGCAAAATACGAGCACTATAACTCAGTAAGTGACTTTGAATCGATGAAGATTCTTGATGCTAGCTTAAAGGATGACACAACGGTTGTAGTTACGTTTGAAGGTAACGTTTCAGGAGTTGAGTCAGAAAATGAGATCTATGTTAAAGAAGTGGATGATGAGTGGAAATTGATTCTAGGTGACGATGATCCTGCTACTATCGCCGCGTTGAACGCTCCAGAAATTTCTGCCCGAGCTATGGTCGATTATTATTCCTTCACAGGATATAATTACGGTAGAGCCCATTACACCATTAATTCTTTCTCTACATCCGGTAACGCCGTTAATCTGATAGGTTGGCAATATGCAAGCACGCAATTCCATGCAGATGTGACTTATCAAGTAGCCCAAGATTCATTTATTGGATGGAAAACTTTGGGTAACTCACAATCTGTTTATGGAAATTATACTTCTTCACCAGGTGATAGATTTACGATTTCTTTAACTGGCGTTCCTGCTGGGAGCGACTATCATATTCGAATAGTGAATTGGGCAACTGTATCTGTTGATGGTGCCGGGAATGTGTATACTAATTAGTATACAATAATTTAATACATCCAAAATTAATGTGACTCAAAACCCTAAATTTTAAAGGGCTTTGGGTCATTTTTATCGCACATCTTAAACAACACACAAAGGCTTTCATCAATATTCGAAATATTCATCTTCTTTGTGCTTGATTTATTTTCAAATTTCTGTTAATTTTACTACATAGAATTACATAGTAGGAGGTGTATAAGTTGAAGAATGAAATGATCAAAGGATATATCGATGGTATTGTACTCTCTATTTTGAGCCAAAGAGATGCGTATGGTTATGAAATATCTCAATATATAAATGAAGTAACCTATGGGGAATTCCAACTTAAAGAAGGTACCCTATACCCTGCATTAAAAAGATTAGAAGCTAATAATTATATTGAAGGATATTGGGGAGAACAATTAGGTGGACCCAGACGAAGATACTACCGAATTTTAGAAGAAGGACGAAATCGACTTGAATCAATTAAAACTTCATGGATAAAAAATACACATATTATTAATACTTTTTTGGGAGGTATAACTAATGGACATTCAATCTTATTTAAAACAAGTATTTAGAAATTCACTCTTGTCCAAAAGAGAACGAACCGATTGGACAGAAGAAATGGCTGCTCATTTAAATTCTTCTAAAGAGCGTTTTATTAATGAAGGTTATTCTATTGATCAAGCAACGAAAAAAGCCTTTGAATCCTTTGGCAACCCCATTAGTATAAGAAATAAGATGACTAAAGAAACCTTCGGCTTATCGAGTAAAGTTATTCTTTGGTTAATCTTCACAACTGGATTTTTGTATATAAGCTCTTTGATCTTAGGATTAGTTGCATATCATTATGATGTTCATAATAGAGTAATTGAACTTTTCCCAGTTTTATTCATTACACTATGCGCCATAATGAGTGCTTTATTGGTCACTCGTAAAAATGTAGATAGATGGTGCTTAGTATCTGTTCCCATTTTGTTTGGACTAGGTTACTTACAGACATACTTTGGCCTTTTTAAAAATATGCTCAGTGGAATCGATTCATTTATCCTTTTCGAGAATCTTTTTTTTAGTGGTGCATATGATTTTCCAGAGCGTAGTAGTTTTATGCTTATTGGCGGTTTGATCCTGACTGTCCAAACAATAATCTTATTTGTTTTCAGCAAAAACATATATATTTCAATCATGCCCTTCTTATTTTCTATTCTATACACAGTATCTCACATGCTTATCTTCGGTTCTTATTATATGTTCTATGCAGATAACTTTAGTTCTTCGGTCACTAATGGATACAACTTATTTGTCACTGGTAATATTCAACGTCTTACAGATATCGGTTTAAAATTAGGTATGTGTATGATATTGTTTTTCATTTTGAGTTCAATCAAGAAAGTTATCCTTAGTCGAACGCCTCAGACTAGCTAGGTAAATAATTTAGTATTGCCAAAAGAATTCACTGATTACATTTTTGGATAACATATCATTTTACTTTTTCACATTAATTGCTGAGATATATCGATTATATTCATTAATCATTTCATCCAATGCTTTGGACTGCTGAAGCACTTCAACATTAGGAATCCCATGTTTCTCCACCAAACGACACAATTCTCGCCGACCTTGCTCTATTTGGTCTATTAAGATGGTCAGTTCTCTCATGGCATGCACCTCTTTAAGGACATTTCTAGAATACATTTTAATCTGAGTATAATCAGCTCTCTAAATGTAGGATATTTTTCTCGTTAGTTCCTAGGTGCTTTCAAGAACATAATATGTTTTGCATAGTTTTATAAAAAATATTCTTTAGAAAACATCATGTCTTTTTTAAATTATGAACATAAAACAGCCTACTGCTTAGGCAGTAGGCTGTTTTAAACTTAACTATAAACTCGCATCTTGACGAATACCTTCTAATATTTTTTGGTATTTGTCGTGAACTTGCTCAGTTAAATGTTCCTTAAACTGTCCATAAAGATCTACAGACTTTGATATCAACGCATCATCTTTAACAAATATAGATAACTCTAAACTTATTAATAGTGAATTAGCCCCAAACTCATACATTTTTCTATTTAAGTAATAAATGGCAAGCTCATAAAGTAGCACAACTCTTCTAGAGTGCCAACTTTGTTCAGTATAACTTCCTTTTAAATGAACATCATTAAATTGAGTATCAATCTGACTTTTAAACTTAATCAATAAGTTATCTATATCATAATGGTATCTATTCGCAGATTGAAGAACTTTGACCATTGCCGGAAGAATTTCTTCTTCACTTTTTTCAATATATTTAATGTATTTAGGTAAAAACTCTTTTCGTCCCATCATAATTTGATACAAATACTTATTAAGTTTAGCCCACTCTCTAAATTTATGAATGACTCTATACTCTTCATAACCATTTGCTCCATTATCAATGATTCTCTCATAGAAATCAGTGTACCGTAGGGCTTCTCTGTAATTTTTAGTATAATCATAATAATTTGCAATAAGCAAATTGGAGTAGGCTTTATATATAAAGAAGGGGTATTGGGCTTTAGATATGCGTTTTCTAGTTTGTTTCATAGCTAGGTCAACTCGTTTTTCAAGTTCGTGGGATAAATCTTTCACTCTATCCCACTCATATAACCCCCAGTAGGCATTCGCCAAATCCTTAATTGCATCTAATTGATAGTCCTGATCTAGTCGCTCTACAAAAGGCTCAAATTGTGAAATTGATCTTCTGTTTGCTTTTTGGTCGAGTCCAATATTAATTAGAAAAATACGATATTGACACATGGCCAGCCTTTCCGAGTGTTGGTATTTCTCACATTCTGCAACACACTCATACAAAATAAGTGCTGCTTGTTTCATCCCTTTGTTATAGAAATCCTCAGCTAATCCAAATAGTTCTTCAATATATGAGCGATCATCTGTTACTTGAGTAACAACCCTTCTAATGCACTCCAACTTGTTAAATTCTGCACAGCGGTATAGAAACGGTTCTAAACGCCTCCAATGGGGTGCCACTTCTACAAAACATTCCACACTATACATCTCATAAAAGTAACTCTTCTCCAAACCCATTGCAGAAGTGATCTGATCCAGTTGGTTCATTGAGATAAGTCTTTTACCATTAACAATGGCACTTAATGTTCCCACGTTGATTCCACTTAAATCTGAAAATTGCTGTAGTTTGTATTCTTTTTCTCTTAAGTGTTTCTCAATATATAATCCTATATTAGGTTTAGTCTTCACGTCTCTCCCTCCAAAATTTTTTACATTCCATATGTGTTCACTCCTAAACTCTCTAGTAGGATATTGTACTGCTCATTCTGAACATCATTGGCTTGTTCTCTATATTTTCCATACAGTTCAATACATTTAATCGACATCATATCATCTTGACTGGAAGAAGAAATGTTCAAACTAGTAAGCAATGCTTCAATTCCAAGTGTATAGCTTTGTTGGTGGAGTCTGTATCTTGCAATTTCATAATAAAAAACTTTATATCCGTGATTTAGCATTTGCTCATTATAGGTTCCTTTACTATGCACATCAGTATCAAAAGATTTAATATAGGAATCAAATCTTTTCAATGCAAAATCAATATCGAATAGATACTGATTAGCTGCTTGTAGAATATTCAAAAATGCCGTTAATATTTCTTCAGGATTCTCTTCAATATAGTCTAAATACGAATTTATAACTCCTTCATTACCTAGCATTAATTGAAATAAATATTGATTTCCTTGCCCCCACTTCTGGAATAAATTTATTATTATTTTATCTTCTTGTGTAGGACTTTCAATATCAATAACTTTCATATATATTTTTGTATGTTTCAAAGCTCTATCATATTTCTTGCGTGCATCAAATACACTTGACTTCAATAAATTTGCATAAGCTTTGTACGTAAAAATAGGGTAGTTTGAGAGTCTTATTTTATTTTTGCGCCTACGAGATTGAGTTTCAAGTTGAAAATCAGCTTTTCGCTCCAATTCTTCCGCCAAATCATAGACTTTATCCCAACAAGGTATTGTATTGTAGATATTGGCCAAATCCTTGATTGCATCCAACTGTATCTCTTCTTCTAGTTTATCAATATAAGGCTCAAATTTAACCGCAGCATTTATATTATCCAATTTACTCAATGTTTTATGAAGTAAAAAAATACGGTACTGGCATACTGCCAACCGTTCCGAGTGCTGATACTTTTCACTGTCTGCCACACATTCATATAGAATAAGCGCGGCTTCACTCATTCCTTTGTCACAAAGATCTTCTGCCATTTCAAACAATTCTGAAATATAGGATCGATTATCTGTTACCTGAATAACAATCTTCTCAATACAATCCAGTTTATTAAGTTCAGCACAACCATACAGAAATGGTTCCAATCGTCTCCAATGTGGTGCAGAATCAATAAAGCACTCTACACCATACCTTTCATAAAAATGGCCCTTTTCAACTCCCATTGCTGAAGTTATCTGATCTAGTTGATTCATAGACATTGTTCTGTTACCTTTGAGGATGGCACTTAATGTCCCAACGTTGATACCGGTAATATCGGAAAATTGTTGTAGTTTTAATCCCCGTTCTCTCACGTATTCCCCAATGTACGTGCTTATCATAGGTGTAATTTCCAATTCTACCCCCTCCATTAACTAAAATAACTCAATAACCCCAATAAGTTATAATATATGTAATTTTAGTCCTGTATTTTACAGTGGTCAATCAATAAATAAACAAAAATGAGCGTCCCACTTCCAAATCGGAAATAGAACGCTCACACAATAACGTATTTAAATTTTTAACACTTACTTATAAAATTTTCTAATATCCTCCTGCACCATGATTGAATACCAGATTCATAATATGGTTTATACCACCAGTAATACTAGAAAATATAATGAAAGAGCTAAACAGCGTTAATGCCAACTTTGCTTTTTTTCTCATATCGACCATAAACCTCCTTGATGATACTTTTATATTGAGACTCTATTAATTCAGAAGCCTGTGTTCTGTATTCCTCAAATAAACTCACACAATAAATTATGGTGGAGTCATCCTTGATTTTGTTAGCAGAACTTAAACAAGTAAGCAGATCCTTGAATCCTTCCTGATGCCTGGCTTTAGACAACTGGTAGAATGCCAATTCAGCCCAAAATTTAGTGTATCGATCATCTTTTATCTGAGTAGTATAACTACTCTCATAGTTAGGATCATTAACTAACAAACGGATAAACAAATCAAATCTTTTGAGAACGTGGTCAACATTCAGTTGATACTGATTAGCCGCTTCCATAACTTTCACAAGTCCAAGAAGAGTTTCATTTTCATTCTCTTCTATAAAGTCGAGATAGGAGTTAAGCGCATCATAGTCACCCGTCATCAACTTATATAAATAGGTGTTAACTTCAGCCCAACCTTTAAATCGTTTTATAAAGAGTTGATCTTCTGTAGTAGGGTCTTCAATAACAATATTTGAATAGAAAGAAGTATACTCTAGTGCCTTTTCATACTCTTTACGTTCTCCCCATACTGTTGCTATTAATAAGTAAGCATAAAATTTATAAGTAAATAACGGGTGTTTGGAGGCTCTAATAAACTCCAATCCCTTTTTTTTATTTTTGTATTGTTCCAAAAATTTGACCCGTTGTAACAGTTCATCAGCTAACTGGAATACTTTATCCCAATGACATAACCCATTGTATGTATTCGCCAGCTCCCTAATCGCATCCAACTGCCGTTCCTCATCCAGCCGATTAATATATGGCTCAAAGTGCACAGCGGCCCGCAGGTTATCATGTTGATTCTGACCAAGCGAGAGGGTGAAGATGCGATACTGGCACAGAGCCAGACGTTCCGAATGTTGGTATTTCTCGCACTCCGCCACACATTCGTACAACATCCGTGCAGCCTTCGTCTGTCCACGTTCAAGCATGCCTTCCGCCATCTCGAACAACTCCGAGATATACGAGCGATCATCCGTCACTTCCTGGATAACCTTATGAATACATTCCAGCTTGTCCAATTCAGCACAGCGTTGCAGGAATGGTTCCAGTCTCCTCCAATGAGGTGCCGATTCCACGAAACATTCAGCCCCATAAATCTCGTAGAAATACCCCTCTTCCAGCTTCATGCCTTGAGTAATCAGATCCAGTTGCGCCATAGCGATGGGCCGAGTCCCCTTAATAATTGCGCTAAGCGTTCCAGCGTTAACTCCCGATATATCGGCAAAATACTGTAGGGTGTACCCCTGTTTCCTGATGTAGTCCTCAATATATGAGCGTATCGTAGTTGTAGGTTCCATGTATCCCACCTCCACAATGAAAATCCATAATTTTGAATTTATATGATAAGCACAATTTTAATCCTAAATTTTACAGCGGTCAATAAAAATCGTGGCAATTTCCTTCACATTTATGCAAGGAGGCTTTGCTGTTCCTGCTTATAGAAAAAATCCATTAGAAGAATCCGTGAGAACGTGATACATTTAATCCAACTTACATATCCTACTATTTCAATAGGATTATACGACACAGATACTATCAATTCAGTTCGAGGAGAAGGTCAGATGAAATTTGCCTTGTTTAGTCTCATGATGAATCTGCCTAATGCCGTTACCGGGGAAGCTCTGACAACTCAGCAGAAATTCCACAATATATTAGAGCAGGCAAAGCTGGCTGAACGACTGGGTTTCGATGCCTATGGAATCGGTGAACGACACGGTGCGCCTTTTCTATCTTCCTCTCCACCTGTCGTATTAACCGCAATAGCCGCAGCAACCACACGCATTCGGTTACTAACCACCGTCACTGTTCTTAGTATACTTGATCCAGTCCGGGTTGCCGAGGATTATGCCACGTTGGATCAATTATCGGGCGGACGGCTGGAGATGATCATCGGGAAAGGCAATGACCCTCGGCACTATCCGCTGTTTGGCATAAGCGAAGAGGAACAATGGGACTCACTCGATGAACGCTACCATCTGCTAAAACGGCTGTGGTCTGAAGAAAATGTAACCTGGCAGGGAACGTATCGCCCTCCGCTTGAGGGAGTGACCACGTGGCCCAGGCCGCTTCAGCAATCCATCCCGATCTGGCATGGTAGCGCGTCCAGCACGGTCTCGACCGAACTCGCTGCCAAATATGGCGAGCCGCTCTTTACGTCGAATTCTTTTCACCCGCAAGCCAAATATAAAGCGTTAATTGATCATTATCGGGAGCGCCTCGATTATTATGGTCATGATTCGCAGCAAGCAGTGATTGGCTCTGGTGCCGGCAGCCTCTATCTTGCGGATACGGGTGAAGAAGCCATTCGCCGCTATAAGCCATATTATGAAGCGTTCCATGCCACCGCTGCCGCACAACATAACCAGTCGCCCTTTACCAATCTGGAAGATAACATTGAACGAGGTCCCGCGTTAATCGGCAGTTCGGAGCAGGTCATTGAGAAAATTCTGGACTATCATGCCGCTTACGGACATCAGGTGCTGAGTATCAGCGTAGATGGACTGACGCATAGCGAGCAGTTGGAGCAAGTAGAGCGTTTTGCCAAGGAAGTTGCCCCTGTATTACGCCGCGAACTGCCCAGTTCGGTATGGAATGAACCCCCGCTCTTGAACCAGTCTCTTCCCACTTCCACATCGCATTCTCCTGATTCATGGCCCCCAGCCATCTCACCGATCTTCCAGGTGTAGTTCTCAATTCTCCACACATTCTCCATTCATCCACAAGCCTTTTGCACCCACACCCAGGGCGATACTTGCGAATCGCCCTCTCCCTCCCCCAAGATGTCCTTCTCTATGATCAAGATTTAATACCTTCAAACAAGGAAACCAACGAACGCTGCACGAATTCAGTATCTAACGATTCGCCAGTTACCAACATGCGATAGAACATCGCTCCATAGACGAGGTCTATGCACAGTCCGATGTCACAATCCTTTTTCAACTCTCCCCGTTCTACACCTTTTTCAAAAATTCCCCACGCTTCACGCCGACGAGGTTGGATGTATCTGGTTCGGTATTCTTCTGCTAGACCTGGATCAGACTGACCCTCTCCAACAATTTGTGTGATCACTTTTCCTTCCCGGCTGATCAAAAAATCAACCAGATTGCTCGCATGAATGCGCACATCCTCAAATACCGATCCTGTATCCGGTACAGGCAATCTTGCGGTTGCCGCAGACATGTACCCATCCATAATGACAGCTCCTTTATTGGGCCACCATTTATATATCGTTGCTTTACTCACCTTAGCACGTTCAGCAATTTTTTCGATCGTAACCGCTCCGAAGCCGTGTTCCAATAATAATTCATAGGAAGCTGCAAGAATTGCATTCTGGGTTTCCACATTACGGGGACGCCCTCTTTTGGCTGTCATCATAAGCCCTCCTTGGTGTAACAAATGCATCTCTAATTCATAAAAACTGTACGTTCATTATACTAAAACACCGATACATTAAACAATTTCGTTCTTACCTTACTTCGACATACAAAAAATTCCTATCGCCTATTTACAATACTGAACGTTTAGTTTATTATATGTCTGTAATTAGTAAACGAAGCGTTTAGTAATTAGTGAATCCATAAAAGTACCGCAAAGGTTTGGACGCCTGATCGGTCATGATTTGAGTGGAACCATTAGGGCACTAAGGATCATTAACATAAAAATTGGAGGATGATAATCATGCATTTGCAAAACGATGTGAAGACAACCCCGGTTCCAAGCTGGTTGATTTTACTTTTGGCCGCGGCATGCGGGCTACTTGCGGCAAACTTGTACTATGCTCAGACGGTTATAGGACCGATCAGCATGACAACAGGGCTTTCCTCTGCTGCTGCCGGACTGATTGTGACGTTAACACAGATCGGTTACGTGATTGGCCTGCTGTTCATCGTACCGCTCAGTGACATTCTGGAGAATAAGCGGCTGATCACTTTTTTCCTCATCATTCTGGTCGTTGCATTGATTGCCGCCGCCTTCTCTCCCAATGCCATATTATTTCTGGCTGCTTCCCTCTTCATCGGTATTGGTTCCGTCGTTGCACAGATTCTGGTTCCCTACGCCACCTACCTCACTTCGGAGGAGCAACGCGGACGGGTGGTCGGTAATGTGATGAGTGGCCTGCTGCTGGGCATTATGCTGGCTCGCCCTGTCGCAAGTTTTATTACGAGTCTGCTCGGTTACGAGTCTGCTCGGTTGGCAAGCGGTCTTTGTCTTCTCCGCAATCATTATCGTATTGTTAACCTTGCTCCTGTCACGCGCACTTCCTGCACGTCAGCCCCAACCGGCGATGAAGTATGGACAATTAATCCTGTCATTGGGTTCCCTGTTAAAAACATTCCCCATGCTCCGCCGCCGAGCCCTCTATCAGGCCAGCCTGTTTGGCGCCTTCAGCTTGTTCTGGACTACAGTTCCCATGCAGCTCGCCAATGAGTATGGCATGTCCCAGCAAGGAATTGCATGGTTTGCATTGGCTGGCGTCGGAGGCGCCGTTGCAGCACCGATTGCCGGAAGATGGGCGGATAAAGGCTTTACCCGCATATTAACCGGACTCGCCATGGTTATCGCGGCTGGTTCTTTTGGGCTCGCCTATCTGTTCCAGGGTCACTCTACCGCTACCCTTGTACTTCTTGTGATCGTTGCCATCACGCTCGACATGGCGGTCTCGGGTAATCTGGTGCTGGGGCAGCGTATTATCTATTCATTAAGTGAAGCAAGAGGACGGGTAAACGGGATCTTCATGTCGATCTTTTTTATCGGAGGCGCGATTGGATCATCACTTGGCAGCTGGTCTTATGCGCATGGGGGTTGGAGTCTCACCACTCTGATTGGTCTGGTGATGCCTTTGCTGGCACTCGTATACTACTTAACCGAAAAGAAAGCTGCCGTTATCAGCAATCATCTATAAGTGCGTGTTCAAAAAGATCGGTTTTCAGTACCTTGAACAATCTCTATAACGATTCTTTCATATGTAAAGAAGGGCAGAGTGATCTCTAAGATCCGCTTCTGCCCTTTTCCCTTATTTCATGACACTGAATTTTTTGGTCGCTGCCCTAACTTGATCATCCTCGCCCCACACGATGACACCTACCACTTTGGTAGCTTCCAATTCCATCGAAGCAATCTCAACTGCATATTGTTCAAAGGCATTGTTGAGCGACTGGCCTGTCTGTGAAAAAACAACATGGCTCAGTCCCCCGCTGTCATCTGAGCAGAGTTTGGCCAGATTGATCAGTTGATTCTCCCCGGCCTTCAGAATGACAGTGCTATATCGGATGCCCGCATGCTGAACGCCGCTATGATCCAGCACAGGTTGATCAGAATATAACTCCGGCTCATTCAGGGCTGCTTGTCCCATTAACAGGGCAGCCACATTAGCGGCGGCGCCAGGTTCCAGATTTTTATCCAGTATAATAGCAATTCTTTTCATATGACTGTATTCACCCTCTGTGTATTTTGTGTAAAACATACCCATGGCATATTGATTCCCTCGCGCAATACTTTGTAGGTCACAAGCCCGTAATGATCAGCGCATAGCTGATTCGTGAGCGCAATGGACTTCTCCGTGTTGTGCATGACCTTCCTGCAAGCTTCAGGGTTGGACGATACGGTGCTGTTCTCTTTATAGGTTGTATCAAGTTCAGTTAACAAGTATGTGGTTGCTGGATGATGATAGATAATATCGATCTGATCGGGACATACCGCATGGAAGCCGGATAGAACCAGCGCAGGAATTTTCTCCACAAAGCTCTCAGACACCGCTAGTTCAGAATCCATGATGAAGCTGTTGAGCTTGGGATACGCCCCGGGGACCAGCAAGCAGGATATGATCCCTGATCTCAAGTCTTCCGCAGCCGCTTCAAATTCAGGGTATGGCTTGATACGTTCCGAGTTGCCTAATTTCTTCGCGATATGCATGCTGCAAGTCAGAAATCCTTCATCGTCTCCCAGCGTTCCCAGTATGGCATATTTCTCTTTAACAATCTCCATTTATTTCTATTTCCTCCTTTTTGTTTCTAATCCGCTAAAGATCGTATACCAAAAAATTCCTATTGTCAATTAACACTTTAACGCAACATAAATATGTATTTTGGTTCATATTTTTAACCAAAAGGTGTATTCAAAGTGGAAAATATTGAGCTATAATGTTATGAAATGAATTTTTACTATTTTTAGTATTTTGTTGAAAGGGGATATACGAGAACGTATGAAAACCATTGTATACATATCTGATTTCAGGCTTCCAACCGGATTAAACTTCGTTAAACCTTTGCAGAAATTGGCGGATCACAAAAAAATTCTGATTATTGAACGGCATAATTTGCATCATGATGAGGTCCTCAGGGAATTCTTTGATGAAATTAGATATGTCGATCATCTGGAGTCCGTAGATGCCATCCGGGAGCATATGATGCAGATCCGAGAATCCCATTCCATCTCTGCTCTGTTAACGCCGGGTGAGAATGCGATTGAGATCGGTGGTCAGTTCCGTTCCGAGTTCGGGATCCCCGGTATGCAGCGCAATCAGGCTGAGGCTGTTCGCAATAAATGGATCATGAAACAAATGCTGCATCAACGCGGAATTCGGACATCCCAAATTGCCATTGCTCTACATGAACAGGACTATATTCGTTTCACTGCTGTACACGGCTTCCCGATTATTGTGAAACCACTCAGCGGATATGGAAGTATCAATACGTTCAAATTGTCCAGCATGGATGAACTGGTGCATTATCTTCACCATACAAGACAAGCACAGCAAAAGGATTTGCTGGAGGAATTCATCCACGGTACGGAGTTTCATTGTGATTCCATTGTGTCCAAGGGCAAAGTTGTATTTGCATCTGTTTCCCAATATCTGTATAACTGCCTGGATATTGCGACGAAGCAGAAACCTCCGGCCAGTATTACGTTCCCTGAAGGCACGGAAGCTGATTTTATCCATCACATCAAAGAACTCAATGAACAGGTCATTGCTGCCTTGGGTATCAATCAATCCGTAACACATGCCGAACTTTTTCTGACTCCGGAAGGAGAAGTGGTGTTTGGAGAAATTGGTGCAAGAATCGGGGGATCACATGTTATGCCTCCTTGTATCAAGAACACCCATGGCGTTGATTTCTTCGAAGCCGTCACTGATCTGGAAGTTGGAATATATGAATTTAAGCAACAGGAGACGAGTCATAAATTCACAGGCATGATCTGCTTCCCATCACGCGCAGGGGTAATTCAACACATATCCGGGATAGAGAATTATGCGGATATCCCTGGCATCATTGAGTTCAATGTATCCTATCAAGTGGGGCAGCGCGCCGGGGACGTCAACGATACCATGACCCGATCAGGCTATGCTATCGTGGAGGGTGATTCGTTCGAGGAATTGCGTCAAACCCTGCTGGATATGTACGATCGTTTCAAGATTGAAGTGACGGTTGCTGAAACCGTATAAGTTGTACGGATCATCCTCACTGTTTTTGGTCTGGAGTGACGGTTATCTTGGGGAGGGCTGGAATTATTGTCTTTATTCAAAACCTACGCGGGTCTGAGCCGCGATATCTATTATCTCTGTTTAGCCAGAACGATTAACAGCACGGGAGATTTTGTATTCTCCCTGATTACCTTGGTGCTTACGTTACAGATGGGCATGAATGTGGTCAGTGCAGGGATCTTTGTGTCCATGGCAGCCCTGATTAGCGGACCCGGTGTACTTCTCGGCGGCTATTTAAGCGATGTTATAGGCAAAAAAACAATTATTGTCATCGGGCAACTGTTGTCTGCCATCATGATTATAAGCTGCTCTTTTTGGTCAGGCACCATTACCGTTGGTTATCTTCTGATTGCAGTCATGTTTTTCATCAGTATTACCCGACCTGCTTATAATGCACTGATTATTCAACTGTGTACGGAGGAGAAAGAGCGAAAGTCCGCCTTTTCCCTCATGTATCTGGGGGCCAATCTGGGTATAGCCATCGGACCACTGATCGCCGGTTTTTTTATCAAGGATCACGTCAACATTGTCTTTATAAGTATCGGTACCGTGTTTCTGATATCTACCTTTATCATCATCAACCAGGTTAAGATCGGCACACGCAAGGAATTGGCATCAACAAACAGCGAACATGCTGGACAACAACAAGAACAACAACGATCGAGCCAATCGCCTTCGCCGTTATTCAGACTACTGCTGAAAAATCCACTCGTTGCCTTTTTCATCGTTGTGTCATTTCTTAACTATTTTATCTATATGCAATACTCATTTAGCCTCCCACTCCAGATGAATCACTCGTTTGGCGAGAACGGGGCAGCCTATTACGGCTCTGTCATGACCATCAATGCCATTAGCGTCATTATTCTTACCACCGTGATCCTGTCCGCTACACGCAAATTAACTGCCCTAAACTCCATAGCTACAGGCGCACTCTTCTATGGAATCGGATTTGGAGCCTTGAACCTGCTCGGAACCTTCCCCCATTTTTCCATCGTCGCCTTATCCACGGTGCTGTGGACTATTGGAGAGATTCTCGTGCAGACCAATATCAATCTGTATATTGCTTCGCGTGTACCCGACACACATCAGGGGCGGTTCAATGGCTTGCTGTTATTCGTAGGTTGCCTGGGTTATACACTTAGTCCATATTTGACAGGCATTTTCATCAAAAGCATGGACATGGAAAGTGTATGGATCATTATTCTGGCTGTCAGTCTGTTCTATGCGTTGTCTATGATCATTCTCTGGTATATCGAAAAAAGCTCAACAAGAAGAAACGAAATGAAACCGCTGGATCACTCAAAAAGTATCTGAAACTCAGGGCAGGGCAGCCTATTCTGCCCTTTTTTTCACTTTATTTTCACACCAAAATAGGCAAATGTGCATTCGCATCATACTCAATCAATTGCTGACCCGTATGCAATCTCTGTACTAGATCTGGATTGGCAATAAACGGTCTGCCGAACGCAGCCAGATCTACGCTTCCCTTACCAATCGCGTGCTCCGCGGTCTGAACATCCAAATCCCCCACACCAATGATGATTCCATCCCACCGACTTCGAACCCACTCGTGAAAGGTCTGCTCCCCTTCCCATGCTTTCACATAATGGTCTGTTGAGGGATGCAAGATCGTAATTCCCGTCTCGCGGAACAAGTTCAGATATGCATCAATCATTCCAGCTTTGTCTGCCCAAGCATAGGATGCATCATCATCCTTTTTCTCGGAAAATCGTACCGATATGCGATCCACAGGGATCTCTTTTTTCACAGCCACAATAATATCCCGCAGGAACCGCAATCTACCCTCAGTATCTCCTCCATATTCATCTGTTCTGTGGTTGGTTTTTTCATTGATAAACTGGTCGATCAGATACCCATGCGCAGCATGCAGCTCAATCCCGTCAAACCCCGCCAGAACCGCATTGCGGGCAGCCGTCTGAAAATGCTGAATCGTATCCGCTATATCCTGTGTACTCATCGCTTGAGGAACCTGATACGGTTTATGCAGCTTATGCACTCTTCCCTCTGCCGCAAGGCTGGAAGGTGCAAGTGGAGCGGTTCCGATCAGATCGGAGTGCGACAACCTGCCGACATGCCACAGTTGAGCAATAATGGTGCCGCCATGTCTGTGAACAGCATTCGTTACCCTTTTCCAAGAAGTCGTCTGTTCATCTGTATATAAGCCGGGGATGCCATAAGTGCCTTTGCCTGCCAGATTCGGGTTAATGCCCTCGGTAATAATCAGTCCCACGCCATCCCGCGCACGCTGCTCATAATACGCCACCATCTCATCCGTTACCGTCCCCTCCTGATCATCAGCAAATCCCCGGGTCAACGGTGCCATCACAATTCGGTTCCTTAATTGCCACTTATGAATCGTTACCGGGCTTAATAATGTTGTTGAACGTGTAATCCTGTTATCCATGTCATATCCCTACTCTCTTCGTTATTAAGGATATTGTACGGCGGCTCCGATATATCGTAAAATGATTGAAATATATAGTTGTATCTCTCAGAGAGATACCTAACATCGCCATCTGCCGAATTAATTGAAGGTAACCCACGTTCAGGAGGATACAGCATGGAACTTTCCGATATCGATATTGTTCTCGCGGTGGCGCGTTCAGGCAAAATCTCACAGGCCGCCAAAGAACTGAATTACGCGCAATCCAATGTCACCACACGCATCAAAAAACTGGAGCAGGAATATCAAATCCAGTTGTTCAACCGATTTCCCAAAGGTGTTGTACTGACCTCCAAAGGAGAACAGTTCGTCCAGTACGCCACACAGATTCACAACCTTTTATATGATCTGAAGCAGGATATGACCGATCCCGGTGAGCCTTCCGGCACGCTGAAAATCGGCATTGTAGAAACAGCGGCATCCAGCCGCTTTATGGAGATTCTGAATGAATATCAAATAACCTACCCGAAGGTGTCCATCTCACTCGTCAACGCTACTTCACCCAAAGTACTGCGCAAGAAAATACAGGACGATGAGATTGATGGTGCCTTTATCAGCGGGGCTTGTGTGAAGGAAGGACTGAAAGTGGAATACGAGATGCAAGACACGGTGCATATCATATCCAAACAGATGGACACACCACCTGAAAGTCTGTGCCAAGTATCGTGGGTCGTTTTCCCCGAGGGCTGCCCTTATCGTGAAATGACCGAAGAATTTTTGCTGGAAGAGGGGCTGTCCGCTCGTAATATCATCGAAGTGAGTACGATGGAAAACCTGCTCAGCTGTGTGGAGTCTGGAATTGCTTTTACCATTATGCCGTGCAACGTTATTCACAAAAGACCAGAGCATTTCTCTGTATTCGACTTAGCCGAGCGATTCACACATACTACAACCACCTTTGTTCGCGGTGAGGGTCGTTATGTCAGCAGTGCGCTCGATCAATTCGTGAAGCTGCTAAACCAGAAGTGCATTACGTTTTGATATAGATAACTTAGCACCCCCTCTTCCAACTGCTGATCTTCTTGATCACTAAATGGACCAGAGCACATTGATCGAGACCCTAAAAACAAAGCAAAAGGCACTCATACAGAGTGCCTTTTGCCTTCCTTCCCTCTATAGCTATTCAATTAACCCTTACTCCACCTTGAACCGCGCAGCCGATTCGGCCAGCTTTTGTGTCAATTGATCGATCGTATCGACCATGTTCGCCAACTGCTGCACCGTTGAAGACTGCTCCATCATGGTTGCCGTTACCTCTTCAACCGAAGCAGATACCTGCTCCCCTGAAGCGGACAAACTGTGGGCTGACTCCAGTACATCATCCTTGTTCTGCAACATCTCTTGCATCTGTCCTGCCATCGTGGCAATTTGCCGATTGATAACCGTTACCTTCTCCAGAATCACATCGAACGCTTGACGAGTCTGCAAGACAAGCTCATCCTGTCTGGAGGAGATGGTATGAATCTCTGCAACACTTTGGTTGTTCTCGGCTACATCGGCCAGATTCTGCTCAATGATGCTGGAGATTTCCTTGGACTGGCGGGAACTCTGCTCTGCCAGATTGCGGATCTCCTCAGCTACAACAGCAAATCCTCTGCCATGTTCTCCAGCCCGGGATGCTTCGATGGAAGCATTCAATGCAAGCAGATTGGTCTGCTTGGCAATCTGGCTGATGGCTTCCGTGATCTGACTAATACTGCCCGAACTCGTTTGAAGTTTGACCGTAATCTCCGAGATTTTCTCGACTTCCCGTTCGTTCACCTCATTAATACGCATCAATTCATTGACGACTTCATTCCCGTTGTGGAATACCGTTTCGATCTCATCCGCTCTTGCCTTCACATCCTGGGCACTGCTGTTCATGGCAGCCACTTTATCGCCGAAGCTGTTGAATTTGCCTGCAATCTGCTCGGTATCTTCGGATTGGGCCTCCATCGCCTTCGCGATGCCCATGGACGTCGCCGATGTCTCATCAATGGATCTTGCTGTCTGTCTGGATGTTTCCTCCAGCTCCTGAGTGCTGGCTTGAAGAACATGGATCGAACTATTCATATCGGTAATCAGGTTTCGGTTCTGCTCCACCATGCCATTGAAGCTCTCTGCCAGATCCTTGAATTCACTGTTATATCTACCATTGGCCTTGACGGTCAGATTCCCTTGAGCAAGCTGTTGGAACAGCCCGATCAGACGAACAATAGGTCTCGTAATACTACGAGAGATCAA
The DNA here is from genome assembly GCF_984798905.1 of Paenibacillus sp. SRL342. Taxonomy (NCBI): domain Bacteria; kingdom Bacillati; phylum Bacillota; class Bacilli; order Caryophanales; family Paenibacillaceae; genus Paenibacillus; species Paenibacillus sp. SRL342. The sequence continues at coordinate 426,061 of NZ_OZ481790.1, read as the reverse complement.
TAGTCCTACGCCAATAGCCAGAGCAATTCCGATCAAGGTCACGATAACCACCTGGCGCTGCATATCCTCTAATGGACGTTTGATATCATCATAATCGTCCATAATCACCACGGAGAGATCTGCGTCAGGAATCTGATTAACACGGTAGTAGATATCATCTCGATCCATCGAAGTGATTTTCACTTCGTCCGTTGCCTTGACATTTATAAGTTCCATAGCTTCCTTGTCTTCCGCAAGTGTCTGTCCCACAACCGAAGGGTCCAGTGAGTCGAACATGATAATGCCACTTCGGCTCAGCACTTCAACTCTGCCTTGGGCATTGATTTTAATGTCTCCCAGTTGCCCCAGGAAAAAGCTGCTGTCCACCGACATGGCGAACACACCCAGTATATTACCCTGTTCATCGGTGATGGGCTGCGAGAATACAATAATGAGCTTCTTGCCAGTCTTAGAGACAACTGCGTCACTGATGAAGGATTTCCCCTGTATGGACTCCTTAAAATATTCCCGATCTCCCCGTGACTGTCCAATGACTTCCGGCATGGTTCCCGCCACCATAGTTCCTTCCTTGTCAAACACGAACAAGTCCGGCTTGGTGCCTACCGTGTCGGATATACTGTCGGTGAGAATCGTATTCGCTGTATTGAAGTAAGGATTCTCATCTGTGAAAAAGGTGTCATCTGGCATTTCATTGGTACCACGCAACTCCAAGAGTTCTTTGAACGTGTTATGTACAGATATCGCATGACTCATCTGTTGCTGAAGCTGCATCGCTGTCCAAAGCCCTTCCCCAAGGCGGTCAGCCATCACATTAATCTCATCCTTGCTTTTCCTGACCACAACATCAGATGAAATCATATAACTTGTGGTCGTTGCACCGAGCAGAACCAGAACAACCAATACACTGATCATGATCGGCAGCTTGATCTTAAGCGACATATTTTTGATCTTATACCCTATTCCTTGCTTTTCCCCCGTTTTTCCCATTCCCACTTCTCCCCGCTTCCCTGAACCATCTCCATCTGAACGATGTAAATACATTATCGGAAAAAAGCATAGTGAAATTGATCAATTAGGGAGATATTGCCACTGTTTTTCTTTGTTATGTTCTGACAGTGCACAAAAAACTGCCTGTCAGATCGACAACATCCAATTTTGGAGTAGGTTTGCCGATCCTAACAGACAGTTTTCAAATTATATGATTGGATTATGATTACTTGCGCAATCTCCGGGAACTCAGCGCGTGATGACCATTTTGCAGGAATGTGCTGCGCGTATTCTTCATCTGCTCAATCCGCCGCTCAGCCAGACGATCTGCGGCAACATAGGTAGCGATGCCCTCGGTACGTGAGCTTTCGAATATTTTCTCCAGATTGGAATAGATCTCTCCGATCTTGCCCCACGCCCGATCCGCGTTGTAACCGTTCAGCTCATCTGCGATATTAATTACGCCGCCTGCATTGATAACATAGTCAGGCGCATATACGATGCCCATATCATAGAGCTGATCCCCATGACGGGTCTCCAGCAGCTGATTATTGGCACAGCCCGCTACGACCTTCGCCTTGAGCGTTTTGAGTGTATCGTCATTAATCGTGCCACCGAGCGCACATGGTGCATAGATATCACACTCCACACCCGTGATGTCTGCAGGATCAACTGCTGTTCCGCCGAAGCGGTCCACGGCCTGTTTCACCGAGTCCTTATGGATATCCGTAACGATCAGATGTGCACCTTCCTCATACAGATATTTGCACAGATGCATCGCCACATTGCCGACACCTTGGACCGCTATCCTTTTACCCTCAAGCAGATCGGTACCAAATGCTTCTTTGGCTGCTGCCTTGATCCCCCGATATACACCCCAAGCCGTTGCAGGTGATGGATTACCGGATGAACCATAACTCGCCGAGATGCCTGTCACATAATCGGTTTCCTGATAGATCAGGTTCATATCCTCTTCCGTCGTACCTACATCTTCGGCCGTGATATAACGTCCGTTTAAGCCTTGAATGTATCGGCCAAAAGCCCGAAACATCGCTTCATTTTTGTCACGCCGCGGGTCTCCAATAATGACGGTTTTGCCACCGCCCAGATTGAGGCCGGATACTGCATTCTTATATGTCATACCACGGGCAAGGCGTAGGGCATCTTCAATGGCTGCTTCTTCTGAAGCGTAAGTCCACATCCGTGTGCCTCCCAGCGCAGGGCCGAGTGTTGTGTCGTGTATGGCGATAATTGCTTTTAACCCTGAATTTCGATCCTGGCACAGAACCAGTTCCTCATAATCGTGTTGCTCCATTGCTTCAAACCAACTCATGTGCTAACCGTCTCCTCCAACCATTTTTGCGATCCAATCGCATTGTTCTCTATTCATTGACCATCCTCTATTGTACCCATGAATACCCAGTTTGTGCAAAATCACATCGCAATGTCAGAGAAGCATTGATCGATGTTTCTCATATGGCGGGAGCAAAGCTGTCGAATTTCAGATTATAATTTTATCGTCTATCAATAGAAAAACCTCTCTCCCTTACAGGAGAAAGGTACACTTCCCTCAACTGCATTAACTCAATCGTGCCAAGTAAGCCACTTGATCGTTCACATTTAAGATAGCGTCTCAACCACATTAATGGGATGCAAATCGCCATCCACCGCAAATGAAGCCTGTCCCGTCTCTTCGGAGACAACCAACACTACGGCGTCCGTCAATTCACTGAGTCCCAGCGCAGCCCGATGACGGGTGCCTATTTTACGTTCATGCACTTCCGCTTGCGACAACGGCAGCACATTACCAGCAGATACAATCTGATTACCACGAATCAGCACAGCCCCGTCATGAAGTGGCGCACCGGGAATAAACAGCGATTCCAGCAATGCATGCGTTACTCTTGCATCCACAGTCACGCCTGAGTGAATGATCGACTCCAACGGAATCTCCCGTTCAATCACAATTAACGCCCCATATCTCCGGTCAGATAGATGCTGTACGCTCGATGTTAATTCGGCAAACTTCTCGGTAAAGGGCGACAGATAACAATCCAGATAAAACGAAGAGGCGAGCACCTCGATCTGTTTAATCTCCGCTCGAATCTCTGCAAATTGTCCCAGCAGACAGACACTGTCATTGTCAAAACGGGATAACGTCATGTTCATTCGATCCGCCACACGATGCAGATCTGCCTTGAGCTTCTGCCTCATTGAGGAACTGTCACAGTCTCCTTGTTGAGTCATCATTCACCGCCTCCTCTGGTTGGGTTGAGCTTCACGCCGCATCATTAGTACCCATACCTTCCCCTCCGGAGCAGATATTTATGCAGTGGCAGCAAGGCTCTATAGTCGTGATTGTAACTAATATAACAAGCAAAAAAAGAGCCTGTCCGCAAAACTCACGGTCAGACCCTATTCGCATAATGATTTGATGTTTGTCTACTTTACTTATTGCGCTTTGCCGTATGAACCTGTCTTAAATGTAGTCGGATCATACCATTTGTACCCTGCCGCTGGTGCAGCCCATGGCTCAAGTTGCGGCTCGGTTGATGCGGCCGGAGCTTCGATAGGAAGCAGGCTTGTTGCCGTATCCAATGTCAGTCCTGGCACTTGTGCCAGACTGGTGTAGCTCTCTTTGACCGCGAGCCATTTCACGGTATTCACAAGGAACGTTGCATCATCCACTTCTTTGAATCCATCATAGGTCTTCTTGGTAGCACCGGTCTCTTCACGCAAATATTTCGGAGTCGCATCTTCCACAGGTGAAGAGTCGCCGATAAATGCGGCTTTGCCTGCACCAACCTTTGCAATGGCAGCATAGGCTCCTTCAGCTCGTCCACCACCGTTATATACGCCCTGATCCACGGCATTGCCCCACTTGGACACACCACTTGGTACATACACCAAACCTTTGGCCTTGTTCGGGTCTATAATCGCAACGGTCGATCCCGCATGCATGGCTACAGAATTAACACCAGCCGTAATGCCGAAGGATTGTGCTGGTGCAACGATATCCGATGCATTTACATCTCCAAGGGCATTGTAGCGGAAACGGACACCAAAGTTCGTCGCGAGCCAGTCTGAACTCGTCACACTCTGCATTGCTGGTGATCCCGCTTCAGCCGAAGACATGCCTTTGGCCGGATTCAGGAAAGCACCGCGGCGATAACCGTTGAATACTTCGGAAGAATCCCAGCGGTTTTTGTTGCGGTCTGCATTATAGTGGTCGGAGATGAAGAAAATACTCCCTCCGTTCTGCACGTACTGCACCAGCGCAGCCTGTTCAGTCGCTTTGAACGGCACGTTGGCTTCGCCAATGACAAAGACGTGGTAGTCTTTCAATTTATTATAGGTGATGGCTTGCTCACCAAATGTATACGGGATGCTGCGTTCCAGCTGATCCACGGCAAAGCCTGCGTTTCGCAAACCATTGGCAAAATCCGAAAATGCCCCGTCAATAATCCAGTCGGCAGCACCTGCTGTCTGGGCGTGGGTATTATCAAATAATACTTTCTTGCCGGTACCGTCCGGTAGTGTTGTACCCGGGTTCGGTTCTGGATCAGGATTGGTTGTTCCGGAGGAAAGTGTGATGGACGTTGGGTTTTTGACTCCTGCATAGCTGTTGTAGGCACCGAGGGTTCCGGTTACGATAATCTTTTTGCCTACAAGACTGGGATTGGACGCCAATCCATATTGCGAACGGAAAGATGAGGGAATCTGTACATCCAATAATCTGGCGTTAGTTCGCTCTGACGCTGAATCTGCAATCAGAACATTAAAATCATTGGCGTACGGAGATGTAAACTTCGCGGTAAGTGACCCGGTAGCATGTCCAACAATGATTCCTTCAACCGTTGCTGTTCCTCCACCGCTCTGGGCAGCGATGGCCTGAGATACCGTAAGTGGTGCTGCAGCTTGTACCGGACTTTGCGAACCCGGCCCCAGCAGTGCGGTTGCCATCATGATAAAGACCAGGAATGCCCCGATCCAGTGCTGCCATAACGCCTTCTTCATATTCCCTTTCTCCTCCTCCAAATTACCTGATAATGGTTATCCTCCTTTTAATTTAATGGTTCATATGCTGAATTCCTCTTTCTTTTTGTAAAATTATTGAAAAAGTTTAGAAGTTGAGTCTATTGGCCCATACTGATGATCATTAGAATTACATTTTAATGAGCCTATTTTCAGAAAAAAGTTAAATTCGATGCGGACTTGGGATTGCATTTTGCCAGCGTTCATTGCATAATGAATATATAAACGTGATAATGATTATCATTCTTGAACTTGTCTCTTTGTAACTTTCTACTGCATATGATTTTACGAATTTATAGATAAGGGGAACGAACATCGAATGAATACAACTCTGCAAAAGGCTGATCTGCAGCTTGACGATTATTTGGATCTTCTGAACCTGGCAACCAACCTGGGTGATACGAGATGGCAAAAGGAAATTATCCGTAAGCTGGCGTATACTTATCCCGCAGTTCAATGTAAACAACCACAATAATATGCCTTATACTTACATAGCTCATAACCCATTCTTTACATGAATCGGTTATTGGGCTATTTTTGTTTTATTATATAATTGAACTAAACATTTACACGAGAAACGGAGAGGACAGAAATAACCTGAAGAAGCGGAGCGTTCGCCTTTATTCCCGGATTTTCTCCTTTGAAAACGGGAATCCAATAAATCTGGGATAACAGCGATCGGAAGGTTGTTCTGTCATCGGAGTGGCAAGTGTAATATTCTTTAGTTCAATTTATATAGGAGGGGAACAACGATGCAATTGGAGACCGAACGACTCATCATCAGGGATATTCTGGAAACAGACTGGAAAAGTATACATAGCTACACATCCATGACAGAAGTTACTCAGCATACGGCATGGGGACCGAATACGGAAGAAGATACGCGAGCATACGTGCAGTTTGTGTTGGACATGCAGCAGACACAACCACGAGAAGGCTTTGAACTGGCGATATGTTTGAAAAGTGATGGAACTCTCCTTGGTGGAGTAGGTATTCACGTGATGGAGAAAACCAATGCAGAGATCGGTTACGTCCTTAATCCCGCCTATCAAGGAAAAGGTTATGCCGCCGAAGCAGCCCGTGCTCTAATAGGTTTTGGTTTCAATGAACTGGGCATGCACCGGATTTACGCCAAATGCCGTCCGCACAACACAGCTTCGGAGAATGTCATGAAGAAGATCGGCATGCAGCGAGAAGGGCTATTACGCGAGCACTGGTTCTACAAAGGTTCCTTTCATGACTCGGTGCTCTATTCGATTCTCTCCAGTGAATATGGCACGGCCAATGGAGATCCAATTCTACATATGTAATTTTCCGCATACATCAAAAAAGCTGACACCGATTATACGGATGTCAGCTCTTTTTATTATTCTCCGTAACGACCCCAATCGCCAATGGAGATACACCCCCGGAACAAGCTATGTTACAACCGGCACAACTCTACGGGGCAACTTGGGAATGTCGGACATCCGCACATGCAACGCAAGGCTGCCAGATCCCGAATCATCAGTTTTCCGTCCATCATATCCAGCGTACCTTGTTCCTTCCATGCCCCCAGCATCCGCGTTACGCTCTCTCGGGTCGCTCCAATCATCTCAGCAAGATCGGTATGGTTCAGCTTCATGTCCAGCACAATACCATCCGGTGTCACCCTGCCATACGAATTGCTGGCACGGATCAGTGTCGAAGCGAGCGCACCCGCCTTGCCATAGAGCAACAAATCACGGAATCTCGACTGGGTAATCCGCTGCGACAGCGCCATCCATTGCAAGAATTTCAAGGCAAGGTCGCCATGTTTGCTGAGTATGCTTTCCAGATCGCTAAGCGAGATAATCGCCAGCTCCCCTTTTTCCGCCATCTCTGCACTGTAGCTATGATTAAATCCGCCGATGCCGCCGAATTCACCGATGAGATCGCCGCTTTGCTGAATGGATAAAATAATTTCCTTCCCATCCTCCGTCGACTTGGTCATTTTCACTCGTCCCGAACGAATGTAGTACAGATATCCGGCTTCATCGCCTTCGAGAAAGAGACTATACCCCGACTTTACCCGTTTGGGTTGCATTTTCGCTTCAATCAGGTCCCATTGCTCAGGTGTAACGAACGAAAGGATTCCGCCTGTTTCTCGTGTCATTTTGCCTGCCTCCGTTTGTTTCTGCTCTGTTCTTTGGGTTGTTCTTTCCACAAATACTGTACCCATTACCTTCGTCCCCCTCGGTGATTCCTTATGTATACATCATATCGCGAAAGTAGCTTCAGGGTTATCGGGGGATTACCTGATCATTGACAAGAAACTCCCTGAATTTGCTGTGAGAAAAGTCACATTTCACCGATATGCCTCATCCTTCGCATTTCTTCAATCCCTTGGTGTACCTGAGTCAAGAGTCCTCTACTGCCCAAGTTCAGTAGATTACGGAACGGAAATAGGGGTTTTCCCTGAATTACAACGTACGAGAATGGGTCTACAATAGAACTAACATTGTAATACCCTTACTTTAAGATGATCCTGTTCAAAGGTTAATGATAATAATTAAACGTTACGTACCTTATAATTTCGGAAAAGGAAGTGTCCTCTCATGCATGATGAACTGCCATCTGGCATTCAGGAGATGATCGACGGCCTGCGCCTGAACACATACAGCGACTTCTGTGGACTTGCCTGTCTGAACGGGACGATGCTACGCTGGAAGTATACCTCTGGGGCTAGTAATGAACGGGTGAAACGCATGGAAATGCGCCCCGGACAAGATCTGGTGGGCACAGCCCTTCGGACTGGACGCACAACCCGATCTGATGCACAATCCACCGGGGAGCATACACCCGGTCGTTGCCCGTTAATGCTCGCTGAGCGGCTGGTATGTGCCATAGCGGTACCTGTGTTCCAGGAAGGAAGCGTGCCTGGCGCCGTGCTGCTCGTTGGCAGCAGACTGCCTTGCACCTTCTCCCCCGATATGATCCGGCAGACGGAGCAAATCGCTCTACATCTTCAGCCGAAGGTGTTTGGATAATAGTTTGAACTGGAGAGTGAGAGAAGTTATTCGGAGATTAAAGCTCTGAATGGCTTCTTTTTTTGTTATGATATAGATAGAACTAAGGAAGCGGACAGGGGGAAATCATGTGATTCAACTATTAGTTGTAGACGACCATGTTGTCGTGCGTTCCGGGCTGATCGCCTTACTTGAAGGAAAGAATGATATACATATCGTTGGAGATGCCGCAGATGGCGATGAAGCCATTGCCAAGGCTCAAGAGTTGAAACCAGATGTGGTCTTGATGGATTTCAGCATGCCGCCAGGCAAAGACGGTCTGACCGCTACCGCTGAATTGAAGAAATTGATGCCGGATGTCTCCATTTTGATACTGACCATGCATGACGATGAAGAATATCTGTTCCGCGCCATCCACGCGGGAGCATCCGGATATATCCTCAAAAGTGCGCCGCATGAAGAATTACTTGCCGCGATTCGTTCCGTAGCAGAAGGTAGCGCCTATCTGTACCCAAGTGCGACCAAGCGGCTGATGAGTGAATACCTGGACAAAGCCAAACAGGAAAACGCCGGACCGTATGACACGTTATCCGAGCGGGAGAAAGAGATTTTGTCCTGGATTGCCAAGGGTTACGCCAACAAGGAAATCGCAGAACATCTGATCATCAGTGTCAAAACGGTCGAATCCCACAAAAGTAATCTGATGGAGAAACTCGGCCTGCGTACACGACCGGAACTGGTGAAGTTCGCCATGAAAAAGGGGTTGCTGAACTTTGAGTAGTGCACGCAAGAACAGATTAAGTGGACTCGCAGACCAGCCCGTACGCCTCCTGCTGAACGAAATCGATAATCACATTACGGATAATGAATTCCGCAGCAGATTGAAGGGTTCCCTGCATCAACTGAGTGATCTGAAGTTTGCTCTGGATGAGTCCTCCATCGTTGCCCTCACGGACCGCAAAGGAAAAATCCAATATGTGAATGATAAATTCTGTGAAATCTCGCAGTACGAGCGCGAAGAACTGATCGGCAAGGATCATCGAATCATTAATTCCGGATACCATGGCAAAAATTTTATGAAAAACCTGTGGGACACGATATCCTCAGGTAAGGTATGGAACGGGGAGATTCGCAATCGGGCCAGAGATGGCAGTTATTATTGGGTCAACACCACCATCGTGCCTTTCCTTGATAACGACGGGGAGCCATATCAATACCTGGCTGTACGCAGCGAGGTCACCAAGCTGAAATCCGTCGAAGGCGAATTGCAGAAGATGATGTCCCAAGTGATGAACATTCAGGAAGAGGAACGACGCCGGATCTCGCGTGAACTGCATGATGGGATTGGACAGAGTCTCTTCTCTCTGGTGATTCAGATGGACCGACTGCTGGTAGATCAGCCTCAACCCGGGGTTGAAGCACTTCGTAAGCAGGTCACGGGTATCATGGAAGATGTACGCGGTATGGCATGGGAGCTGAGACCATCCGTTCTGGATGACCTGGGTGTTGTTCCGGCGATTCGCACGTATATTGAGAATTACACCCGTCACTACGGGATCGAAGTTGATCTGGAGTGTAATTTGCGCAAACGACTGGAGATGAACCGGGAGATAGCTATCTACCGGATTATTCAGGAAGCCTTAACCAATGTCGCGAAGTATGCCGATGTTGCCGAGGCACGTGTTACTATAGAAGACGCCGAGGACATGACAATGGTTATTATTGAAGACCAAGGTGCTGGATTCAGCGAAGCAACCGCTGGCAATGGCGTTGGATTGTTCAGTATGGAAGAGCGTGCCCGTGGCGCAGGGGGAACGTTAAGAGTGTCTTCCGAGCCTGGCGAAGGGACAACCGTTACCCTTTTACTGCCCAAGACAGCACAGGGATAACCGGTCATGCTTCGTATCACACTTTGCGCTTTACTCCAGCTTATCTATTATTTAACGGCTGCTCGCTATTGGACTGTGCGAGTGGTCTTTTTATTTCCGATTGGTCGAAATGACAAAATGAAGGCTCAAAATCGGTTAAATTCAATAATCATGATAAATAGATTGACTCCAGTTACGATTCGTCATTAAACTATGAATGCCACATACACATTGTATGATTAGTAAAATTTCATTGTTCATTTCATATAGCGAAGGAAAAGGATGATCAACATGTCAGAGAAACGCTCCTCCAAAGGAGGAGAAATTCCGCAAATGTACAATCTGGACGAGATGGATCGCAAAATCATCGCCGCGCTTCACCACAACAGCCGAATATCCTATACGGATCTGGGGACACAGATCGGATTGTCACGTGTAGCAGTCCAGGCGCGCATTAATGCGTTATCCGAAAAAGGAATCATCGAACGCTTCACCGTTGTGATCAACCCTGGCAAAGTTGGGCTCCAGGTCTCGGCTTTTTTCAATGTCGATGTTGAACCGCCCTTCCTGGATGAAGTCGCGGAGAAACTGGACGAAGAACCGGCCGTCACTAGCCTCTATCATATGACAGGCCCGAGTACCCTGCACATGCACGGTATTTTTGCGGATATGGAAGAGATGGAGCAGTTCTTGCTCGAGAAGCTATATAAGATGCCAGGCATCGTCAAAGTGGAATCACAGCTGTTGTTGAAACGTTATAAAAGCCGGATGGGCATGAGACTCTAGGAGGAAATCAGCATGGGTTGGAAAGATTACAAAGGTCTCGTCATCGGAATGGTCCGAACCGGAATTCTCGGATATGGCGGTGGACCTTCGGTTATTCCATTGATCCGTTATGAAGCTGTTACGCGTTACAAATGGGTCAGTGATGAGGAGTTCGGCGAGATTTTGGCTATCGCTAATGCCCTGCCCGGTCCTATTGCGACCAAGATGGCCGCATATCTGGGATACAAAACCAAAGGTGTACTGGGCGCGATTGTGTCCGTACTCGCTCACATCTTACCGACCAGTATTGCCATTATTGCTCTGCTCGGTTCCATGTACGCACTCCGCGAGTCGAAAGTGGTAGCAGGCATGGTAGCCGCCGTGCGGCCGGTCATTTTTGTCATGCTGGGAATGATGGCTTATGAGTTTGCCATGAAAGCCTGGAAGGGACTCGGCAAAGTTTTTGCCGCCCTATTCGGCGTAATTGCCTTTGTACTGTTGCAGCTACTGGATATCCATCCGGGGATTGTGATCGCGGTTTTCCTTGGATATGGTGTCTTCCATCTGGAGCTAGTACAGCGCTTCAAATCCAAAGGCAAGTCCGATAAGGAGGTGTCCTAAGGATGCTCCAGACTTGGTGGGAATTATTTTGGGGATTTTTCGTAGCAAACATCTTGGGATATGGGGGTGGTCCGGCCTCCATTCCGCTCATGCAGGAAGAGATTGTGAACCACTACCATTGGATGACTACAGAGCAATTTGGGGATGTACTAGCGATTGGTAACGCCCTTCCTGGCCCGATTGCAACCAAAATTGCTGCATTTGTCGGGTACCACGTGGCAGGCTGGTTTGGGGCATTTATCGCAAGTTTTGCTACAATCGTCCCTTCCGCAACCGCACTTATTATATTACTTCGTCTGTTGAACAAACATCGCACGTCACCCAAAGTCAAAGGCATGACCCTACTCGTGCAACCTGTTATCGCTGTACTCATGATTCTGCTTACATGGGAATTCGGGCAGCTATCCACTGATTCCATCGGCATCTGGCAGACGTTAATCATAGCAGGCATCTCGCTCTGGGTCATGACCAAGACCAAGCTGCATCCAGCCATTCTGATCGTGATCGCTTTTGCCTATGGTGCGCTGGTACTGTCTCACACGATGTAGTTATACAAACGTACAGGGAACGATCCCTTAATAAGACGTTTCAGATTCGTTAGCGCTTGGAGACACGTTCTAGTTTATAGACCAAAAACGGTGATACCAGTTATTCGCTGGCATCACCGTTTTTATTTGCGCGTTTCAACTCACATTTGAAAAAGCAATTACTTCGCTTCAACCACTACCGTTACTTTTGTTTTCACACCTGCAAATGTCACCGTAATTGTTGCTTTACCTTTGCCGTTCGCCTGAATAATTCCATCTTTCACCGATGCTGTTGCAATACGGGAAGATTTCCAGAGAGCCGGCTTGGATACATTAGCTTCACTGCCATCGGCATACGTTGCAGTTGCAGCCACGGTTACCTTTTCACCAGGTTTCATGGTCAACGTTACTTTATCCGTCTGCAAATATTTCAGTGTATCCACATCTACAGCAATGGTTACAGACTTGCTACCGTATTTTGCTGTGATTTTGGCTTTACCTGAACCTGTAGCTTTGACTTTACCTTTGGTCACTTGAGCTACTTTGTAGCTGTTCGTTTTCCATTCAGCTTTGTCAGAAACATCACGCTCGCTACCGTCGCTCAAGAAGGCAGTTACCGTCAAATCAGCTGTATCGCCTGATTTCAGGGAAAGAACCGGCTCGGAAGCTTCAATACGTGTGATGACATCCACTTCAACTTGGATAGTCACTTTTTTGGAGCCATATTCGGCTGTGATGTTGGCTTTACCACTGCTGTTACCCGTGATCACGCCTTTTTTCACATCCGCTACACGTGCATTGCTGGATTTCCAAGTTGCTTCGGATGTTACATCCAGCGTGTTGCCGTCCTCATCAGTACCTGTTAGAAGGATCGTCTGAGTTTCTTTGGCAGACAGAACAACGAAGTTCACATCTGCTTCCAGTCCACTAGCCATACCTACTTCAACAGGCAGAGTAAGTGTTTTACCTTCAATCTTCGCTGTGATGGTTGCCTTACCTGTGGCAACACCTGTGATAACCCCTTTGCTATCTACCTCAGCGATTTTGTCGCTGCTGCTGCTCCAGGTTGCATCTTCGGATATATCCTTGGATGTTTCACCATACAAAGCCAGTACTTTGGCAGAAGTCGTTCCACCAACAGCTACTGATGCTTTTTTCTTATCCATCTCATACTTGTCTGCTACGTCTACATTCACTGTGAATTTAACCGTTTTACCGCCATAAGCTACAGTAATCGTAGCCGTACCGGATTTGTATGCAATCAGATCGCCGTTGGATACATATACAACATCTGCATTGCTTGAAGTCCATGTTGCTTTGGAAGTTACATCTTCTTTACTTGCATCAATATACTCTGCATTGGCTACCAATTTTTTAGACTTGTTATCACCCGTAACACTCATGGCGAGTTTGTCATCTACATCTTTGATATCCAAATATCTTGCCGTATCTACATCCACAGCAACTTCTACGGTTTTGCCACTATAAGTGGCTTTGATCGTTGTTGAACCTGCACTAATGGCTGTGATCTGTCCCTTGAATACCGTTGCAACCTTCTCGTTGCTGGATGTCCATGTTGCTTGATCCGTTACATTCACATCGCTGCTGTTTGGATAAGAAGCCGTTACAACGACATTAGCCGTTTTAGTTGTGTCGCTCAAACGGAAGAAAATACTTTGTTTCTCCACACTCAGCTTGCTGGTCAGATCTACATCCACGTCAACGGATACTGATTTCGTACCGTATTTGGCTGTGATCTTGGCAGAACCTGCCGAGTATCCTGTAATTTCGCCTTTGAGTACGTCTGCAACCTTCTCATTGCTGGATGTCCACTCCGCCAGATCGGTTACATCTTTGGTTGTGCCATCTGGATACGTAGCCGTCACTTTCACACTTTCACTTTTGTTCAACAACAGATTAACTTGTTGTTTATCTACATCTACACGTTTAACCACTTCAACGTTAACATCCACCGTCACGCTTTGGCTGCCAACTTTGGCTGTGATAACGGCCGTACCCGCACTTTGTCCAGTCACTTTACCATTCACAACGGTAGCAACCTTCTCATCACTGGTAGACCATTCTGCAGTACTTGCTGCTGCATTATTTGTTTCATTGTCACTATACGTTGCTGTCAAAATAATTTCTTTTGTATCTCCCGTGCGCAAATCCAGACTTTGCACGTTTTTCGAAAGGGCTTTGACCTTCTTCGTCACTTTCACTTGAACGGTCTGACTCTGACCCTGGTAAGCTGCGGTAATCGTCGCTTTACCTTCCTTTTTGGCCGTGATTGCACCATTATATACAGTTGCTATCGAAGTATCTTCGCTACTCCAGGTTGTACTAATCGTTACATTAGCCGAGGTATTATCTGAATATACCCCTGTCACCGTAACAGACCCAGAATCACCAACTTCGAGCGACATCTCATTCTTGGAAACCACAATTTTGGACAGTTCTTTGTCTGCCGCAGCGGCCAAGCCTACGTTGGAAATACTCAGCATCAACACCAGCATCATCACCATGTACTTGGTCAATCTTGGCTTTAACATCATTTCCCCCCGATTATCATCATTTTTTTCCTTATCTTTAATGTCGGCAAGTCCTTTCCAGATGTTTAGACTTTCAGGAAATTTTCAGGGAATTCTATGGAAGTTAATTTATCTTCTATTCCTGTTTCAACCGATCATACCTGCGAATATAGCGCATACCTATGTATATTGACTGTCTTGAACTTCTTTTAACAGGATTGGAGGAAACATAATGAGTCAGCCTTTTGATTACATCGGGTATTGGGAGAAAACATATCGTTCGGGTGAAACTTCTGGCAGGGGTTCATACGGGGTTTTGGCTGAATTCAAGGCCGAGGTCGTAAACGGACTGATTCAACGTGAAGGGATTCATCGTGTCATTGAGTTTGGATGTGGAGATGGCAACCAGTTGCAATACATGAATTATGAGGACTACCTGGGCGTGGATGTAGCGGCTTCTTCAGTAAAGCGTTGTGCTGCCCAATTTGCCAAGGATTCATCCAAGAGCTTCATGCTGTATACACCAGGCCTATGGATTAACCATGGTTTCCTGCAAGCCGATCTGACGGTCTGTCTGGATGTGTTATATCACATCACGGATGAAACGGATTTTCGCAACACCCTCTATGATATTCTGCACTCCTCAACAGCATGGGTGGTGCTTTACACCCGCTTGAAAGAAAACGGCAACCCGGGGATTGATACAATCCAGGACCGTAATCTGTTTGAATATCTCTTCGACTACCCTGATTTCAAAGTTCATGAGATTATTCCGCAGCGCTATCCAGATCAATCTTCTGCCGACTTTGTCATTCTGAGACGTACGCCTTCGAAGTGAAAATCGATTCTTTCAGTAAAGCATAGCTAAGTCTGCACCCCAACTGGACCTGTAAGAATGAATATTCATATGCCAGATATTCTTTTGTCTTCCTTCGATTATGTAAACCATCCGCCTGTCCGCTCACCTTGATTCGTCTATTCAAAGCTCAAACTTAGGTGTACTCCGTCTCCAATAGTAGGAATATCGTTCCTAATACTGGAGACAGCCTTATGCGGACAGGTGATGATGGTTTGCTAACAACTCGAAGACTCATAACACTACGACCTTACTAATCTGTTCTCACCTTCAGTTCTTCCAGCCCGTAGTTCTCGATTCTTCTTTTAAAATAACCCCGCATGTCCACGCAGCTTCGCCAGCGCTTCCATATAGAAATAATCGCCGTATATAATCGGCACATTCAACCCTCGCCCTTCCGGGTAATGCACCGTTCCCTGCATGATCAGACCTTCTTCCGCTGCCGAGTCGCCGGAGCTATAATGCTCATGCAACCCGCGGACAATACGCTCTCCCGCGGCAGCATAGGTTTCACCGCGTGGCGACAGCTTCGCCAGCTCAAGCAACCCGCTCGCGGCAATCGCCGCAGCGGACGAGTCCCACGCCACCTGATGCTCCGCAGGTGCGCGGAAATCCCACACCGGCACGATCTCTTCGCCAAGCATGGCGAGGAAGAAATCGGCCGCACGCTCCGCTGTCTCCAGATATCGGGCTTCGCCCGTATACCGGAAAGACAGCGCAAACCCGTGCAACGCCCAGGCGGTGCCCCGCGCCCAGGCGGAACCTGGAGCATGGCCCTGTCCGCCATGCTCTCGCAGCTTCTGCCCCGTGTGTGGATCAAACTCCACCACGTGGCAGATGGACCCGTCAGCGCGGATGAATTCGCGCGCCACGGTGTCCGCATGTGCTTCCGCCAGCCAGCGGAAGCGAGGATCGCCGCTCTGCTCGGATGCCCAATAGAGCAGCGGCAGGTTCATCATGCTGTCAATGATGGCTACGCCGCGCGTATCCATTGCTGACGAGCTGAAATTCCAGGCGCGGATGAACTCACCGCGCACGTGGAAACGGGCAGCGAGCAGGTTGGCGGCAAGCATGCCACGCCGCCGTCCATCCATGCTGCCCGTCTGGCGGTAGTTGGCTACGCCACTAAGCAGCCAGATGAACCCCAGATCGTGATCCACCGATTCGGGATCACGTAGACAACCCTCCAGTTGCCGCTCACAGCTTTCGGCAATGCGATGTAGCGAAGCCGCCGCTTCACTTTCAGGAGCATCCTCATAGACCAGCCATAACAATCCAGGCCAGAAACCTGCGGTCCACCATTCCGGATCATTCCGATCATACGTCCCCTGCGGGGCAATGTGTGGAAAAGTATCCTTGATCCGCTTTGCATTCCGAATCGTTTTGGCAGCTCCCTGTTGCCACGCTTCCTCGAGCCATTTTACCGACGTTGATGTGTTCATGAACATATCCCTCCTCGATTCAATACCGGACATCTATGCTTGATGCTCCAGCTCATCCTCAATTTATCTATAGCGTCGTATGCCATAACTGCAATAGCTATCAGTTAAATATCACTAATCATCCACGAATAACACTTTTAACTATCATTCGAGATGTTTCGAGATCTAATGATCCTCAACCTGAACACCTTCAGTTAAACTCGCCCAATCGGATCGAAAATGTCAGACTACGGGCTCCGCTCACTTCAATTCGCGCTTCCTTCAGCAACCCATTACGGGAAGCCACAGCCTGCTCTTCCAGATGAATAATGGCTCCCTGATCCAGCGCTGTAGATTCTACATAGGCCCCCCGATACTCCGTTCGCACACTATGATCCGTATGGGTAATCACCGCCTGTTCACGGCCATCATGGAACATCAACGGAATGAGTGCACCTGCCGCCGTGATCTCACCTTCAAATTCATACGTTATGGTCAGCAAGTCTGCCTGCTGCACATAATGAGTGCGCAATGTTTCCACGCCAGGCAAGGGACCAACCCATGTCACAGCAAAAGAATTCTCGGAGGTGTTTACTCTCTCTTCCGCCGCTGTTTCCGCCAGATGTCCCTCTACTTGATTCGGCGTATCCTGGCCCACTTTTTCATACACGATTGACCCACCTCCCTGAGCAGGGTCCAATCCAACGTCACGATCATATGCACCACCGGATGGAATCCCCTCTGCAAGACTGTGCCATACTCCATCTGGTGTCTTCCAGGCAGGACAGTAGCTGAGCGGACGGACCGCCCCTTCGGCAAATTCCGTGAATCCGGCCTGCACATGGCTGGCGGCGGACGGACCAATCAGACCAGGTAACCCCGTCTGATGAATTCGTACCAAACCAGGGATCGTATACGGATCATTCATCGCCGTGTGTAATACCAGTTGCTGGCCAGGTATAGAGGCAATGACGGTTTCGAACCACCCATCGGCCTGCAAAACCCTACTTCCGAGTTCGGAAGGAAGGTATACTTCGCCCACATCCTCTCCCGGATCACTGAGACAAGCGTGGGCCAGCGCTGCTGCCGTCCACAGGTTGTAACAGGTGTGGTTGGTATAGATTTCGTACCCGTGCCGATCTTCTGGCGCGTATTCATTGCGTACAATTTTCAAGCGTCCATCATCCATCTTCCAGCGCTCAACAGCAGCAAAACACCGATTGGCCGCACGTGCAAAAGCACCCGCCATCACCGGATCTCCCGCCTCCAGAGCCTGCGTTGCATGTGTAGAACATACATAAGCTGCGGCAGCTTCATTCCACTGATGCTGGGAGCTGCGACCACGTGGTGGAATCTCACCTAGCGGCGAGAGCGACAGTAACGAGCTGAAGGCACCATGGCGCAGCTGCTCACGTAACGTATCGGCAGTAGTTCCCTCGTAACCAGCTTCAAGCATCACCCCAAGGTGATACCGGGTGGCAATATCATAGGAAAATGGACAATTCGGACGGTCCAGCGGTCCATCCTGATACAACCCAAGTGCCGTAAACCGTGGCAGATGATAGGCTTCCAGATAACGATCCATCCAAGTTGTATCCTCACTTGCCAGCTGTTCACGCCACCGCAGATATTCGCCAGAGATCATGATAGCGTTCCAGTTAATCATGCGATTTGGATTGTTCATCTTGCTCATCGTAAATACATAATCCTGTTCAGGACTGATCGTTTTGAGTGCCTCAGCCCAGATCTTTGCTTGTTCCGGCAGATATGACTTCAATAACATGTAAGCTCGCATCATGAGCACTGGATAAAAATCAGGATGATTGTCAGGTACGCTACCTTTCACCACGGCATCAATGCTCTGTGACAGGGCTGCCGCTGCGGAATCAAGCAGACCTGTACGCCCCGCGTCAACCAGAACTGCTGCCGCCATCGCATAGGCTGGTGTAGCATAATATCTCTCCACACCCGAGAACGGGTCGATAATTGCACCCTGGCTGTCCTGATATGGTGTATAAGCACGAACAACACTTTCAACAAGTGCCAACTTGCGCTCCCGACTCCAGCCGTCTGCCGGAGCAGGGCCCGCTTGTTCTGCCAATGTACGGTAACGTTCGAGTTCATCTTTCCATGGATACGTGGACGCAGATGTATATTTACTCACGCATGCTCACCTCGGTTTCTCCCATTTTCGGTTCAATAATGAAGCGCACCTCACATACCGTTTCAAGCGGATTAGGGCGTTCTGTCCGAACTTCCGTCTCATCAATTGCACCTGTCCATGATAGTGACGTCCGATAGAATGTGACTGGAACATTGTCATGATCAACTGTGTCTATTGCCTCCGTAAGGACTTGCCACTGGTTCGCATCATACGTCATATGGACCGTTCCATGTACACCTTGCCAGCGAAGATTACCGCTCATCACCACCTCAGGTTGTACTCTGCTCATCCATCGCTCCACAACACTCGAACATCCTGCATCTGAATCGTCCACCGAAGAGAATCGTTCTGCCGAAGACACCATCCTGCTCTTCCAATGAAAATGGTCAATCAGATGCAATTCTGCTCCATTCCTGCTACCGCCAGAAGCCATCTTCCAATGAAATTGGCGCGTATAACGAGCCAGTGAAGCAGCTCCAGAGTAAGCGGATGTCAGATCCAATGTTGTATTCAGCTCACCGCCACCCTCTGCCAGCTTTGCCTCTAACACATGGGCTTGCGCTTGTCGGCCCGAACTTTGCTCCTGGCCTTCAATGAGCGGAACGTTATGCCCGGATGACGAGATGTGTAACAACTGCTCTCTGTCTGGTGCAAAATACGCTTGGGTATACAACCCTGCTCCTGGATCACACAGAATATTCTCACCACCGCAATGGATAATGAACTGCCCCAGATCATTATGGTTGTGAGGTTCATCGTTATGTCCACCTTTAACGGAAATAGCCACATGAAGAGGTCCGCCGTTTGTACGTTTTGTATCTGGAGAATCAAGCGAGCCTTTTGCAATCATCCAACCCAAATTTTGAAAAATAAATCCCCGTTCAGCCTGTGAAGAGGCACCTTCATCACCATACATTTTCGGGTCGCTCCACATCACGTTCCGCAATAGATGAGCCCAGCGATGACAGGGATCTTCGGTAAACAGTGGAATATGAAGTGGCAAATCCACCTGCAACCCAACCCGGGACGCGAGCAGGGAAAGCAATCCGGAAGGGATCTCTTCCTTCTCGGCACTGTCCGAATAATTCACATATGTGCCGCCCGACAGATGCACTCGCAGCGGGAAGGCTGCGATGGCTGTTATTTTGGAACCCGTCAGCAGATCTAGTTCGCCCTTACTGTACTCACGAAGCATCTCGGCATAATAGGTGAAATAACCGAAGCCATATACCCAATATCCAATGCCTTCGGCACAGCCGCCATCCTCGCCATAACCGCTCAGGAAGGCGTCCATACAACTGACTGTTTGGCAGATCGATTCCCGTAGTGTTGGCTCATCTTCCAACAGCAACAATGCAGCCATGCCACAGCAGCCACCACAGACTGCCGACCAGTTGTGATCCGCTGTCTGCCAGTGGAACTTCCGCTGATCCCGGTAAAGCGGAGTGAAGATTCGCCGCTCGGCTTCGAATCTGATACGCTCTATGACAAGGCGATCCAGGCGCTCGGCGTGAATCGTTACAACTTCGGCCAACATATGTACCGTCTCTGCGGCGAACAGATCGATGTTTCCATCTACCTGATCGACTTCTCCCGTACCCAGATGCGCTGTCAAACACCACGTATACTCACCACATATGTCCCACAACATATCTTCCAACACTTGCATTGCATTCGGCCTAGACAGGTCCAATGCGAGCATCGTCACAGCAGCCAGTCTGCCCCTTCGATCGAAATAAGCCTCTTCATAGGCTTTCCGCTCACCCGTATCGCTGAACTGTCGATATAAACGGAACGACAAGGAAGGCATGGGTTCTTTCAAGGCACGTTCACCGTAAGCCTTCAAGTCTGTGTATAAGATAGCCAATTCAGGCCGGGATAACTTCTCCAAGAGTCTATCGGCACTTAAGGAACTCCATATTCTGTTCTCAGTTCCACGTTGGTTTATATTTTCATTTTCGACTTCATGAATGGAATCTTCCACTGGATTCACCACTCTTCGTTAATGGATTGTCATACTCACATTATAATGTAATCGATTTCATTTTACCGGATATGATAGCACTTTTGAAGAATTATCCATTAAAACTCTTTCCACGACGTTACTTCCTTCTCCTTCCCAACACAAAAAAACGAAGAACCTTTGTCAGGTTCTCCGTTACATTCTGCCTGTCACCACAGGCTTTTATGGCTATCTTAATCCTGAATACCCATTCCTACTGCCCATATCGTAACTGTCCGCTGTTGTTATTACACAATCGCAAGCGAAGAATTCTGTACAACAGACAACCATTGACGTGCAATCAGCTCATGACCTGCCGCGGTTGGATGTACGCCATCCCATAACCAGTATGCTGCATCCGCCTGTTTCAGAGCATCATTAAAAGTCTGCTGCAACGGCACCCATACAGCTCCAAATTCTTCAGCAAGACCTTGAGCCAGTTTCTGATATTGACCGATATACTCTTCCCAGGCTTCCCATTTCTCCGCGGTCGCTCCGGTTCTGAGAATAAACGGCTCCATCAGAATCAGCCCCGTATCCGGCATCACTTCCCGTGTTTCTTCGAGCAAATGTCGATACGCCCGTCCGAAACGATCCGTTACCCCGCTAGGTTCACCATTCATCGTGCGCCAGGCATCATTAACCCCAATCAGGATGCTGATCAGGTCCGGTTTTAGACTAATGGTATCTTCATTCCAGCGTGCGTACAGATCGGATGCCCGATCCCCGCTGATACCTCTGTTATAGAACGTCTTATGCTTGCCCGCCAGTTCCATACCCAGTTTGCTGGAGATCAGATACGCATATCCGTGTCCGAGAAAATGATTCGGATCATCATTGCGTGATCTTCCCCCATCTGTAATCGAGTCTCCCTGAAACAATATAACGGATGGACTTGTACTCATGATTGAAATCGTTCCTTCCTCTTGGCAAAATGGAAATACTGAACACCTCAGTCTCCATTTTATCCCTTTCGGTCACAATAGAAAATAGCGTTTTCATCACTGAGGGTCGCCATCTATGAATCTTTTGGTTCTTTCTCCACATGGCCTCCGCCTTGATAGGCTGTCTCGTCGTGTTTATCGGGTACGCCCCTAAGCTTTGCCTCTTCCCACAGTTCGGCTGCATCATCCTGAGGACGGTATCCAATCTTCTGTGCCAGGTAGCCAATATCATAGTAATTGTCTGTATTCGCTGAAGTCCCGTACAGATTCAGATATTTCATATCTGAATCGGCTTCAATACAGCACTCAGCGAGCTGGACCATGTCCCTTGGTGAGATCCAGATATGAGCCGAGCGCTCCGAGTGCGGGTATGTATCACCTGAGAAGTTCCCAATCCGAATGTTGAATGAGGACAGGTCATATTTGTCAACGTAATATCGTCCCAGCAGTTCAATATAACATTTGCTAAGTCCATAGAAGCTGTCCGGCCGATACGGGTCATCCACTTCAATATCTTCCCCTGTAGGATAGAAGCCTGTCGCATGGTTGGAACTTGCAAAGATCACCCGCTGAACACCATTCAACCGTGCGGCTTCATACACATGGTAGGCTCCGGTTACGTTGATCGGCAGAACTTTGCCCAGAAAATCTTCCTCATCCTTGGCCCATGCAATGTGCAGAATGGTGTGAACCCCCTGCATTAGTTCCTTCAGGCGTTCCCCATCGGTCACATCCATGGCTACAATGCCAGCTTCCTCGTCTTCTCGCAGATCAGCCGCAATGATGTCATACGCACCCTTGGCTCTCAGCCCCTCCAGCAGACTGCGACCAATCACTCCGGCAGCTCCCGTAATTAACAGTTTTCGCTTCAGTTCACTCATGAATCCAGCTCCCTTCGCTCAGATAGGTTATCTGTCCTCTATAGAACAGTATTAACCGATCAGTCGAAGGAATTACCGGATTTTACAATACAACCTGCAACTATCCAATCCAATATCGCAGTATCATCATAGCCACAATACCAACCAATACGGTTCCAAGCAGACTGCGTGTCCAGATAGCTACTGCAATCGTAGGCAGGGATGCCCACAGAGCTGCATTGTGCGTAATCGGCACTAACTGGTTGTCTGACATGAACAGTTCCTGACCAATTAGCGCTGCCATGACCGCTACAGGTACATACTCCAGCCAGCGTAACAACCACATTGGAATCTGTATCTTGCTGAACAGCATCAGTGGCAGTACACGCGGGATAAATGTTAACAGTGCCGAACCCATAATAATCCAGAATACATCCCATCTTACTTCCATCGTTCCATGAACACTCCCATCGTTGCCGCAATGACCGCAGCCACAATGACACTCATGCTGCCAAGTGAAGCCATGCTGGCGAAGATTACACAGACAACGGCGATAATCGCCACATTAATGTGTATTTTTTTGTTTTTGCGATGCACTAACTGGAGTACAACCAGTCCAATAAACATGGCTGGCAGAGCATAATCGAGACCCAGTCGTTCCGGATTGGTGATCCAGCGTCCAAAGTACGCTCCAGCCATATTAGCCACGAACCAGTTCAGATATGCGGTAATATTCAGACCGTGCATCCAGCGTTCACTCAGCCTTTCCCTGCCAATTGCACGTGTCATCGCGACGCCAAAAGATTCATCGGTAAGCAATGAACCAATCCACATATTTTTAAGCGGGGTCAGATGCCGAAAATATGGTGATACAGCTGCACTGAGCAGCAAATGACGAAGATTCACAAAAAATATGGTGAACATGATTGCTACTGCTGACCCATTCGATGCGAGCATGCCTGCTGCAATGAACTGAGCCGATCCTGCATATAAAATCAGGCTGAGCAGAGCTGTTTCCGCCAGACTCAGACCTGCGGTCATTTCAATGACACCCGCCGCAAAGCCAATACTTAAATAACCAAGCAGGGTTGGGATACAATCTTTGACCCCCTGCATGAATGTAGCCTGATCCTGAACCTCTTCCATGTTCTCCTGTCCAGATATCTGTAGTGTACTTTGGTCCAACTGCCGTACAACCCCTCTCCAATTTCTGTCCCCATAAACCGATATATATGGATGAGTATTAATTCAGGTGCATTTTTCGTACCACATTAATTCAGAAATATACCACAAGATGTGCACTAAGGGAGAGACAGATTACTTTTTATAGAACAGACGTAATCCTAAATACCTACAAAATCGAAAAATATTATCGCATAACTCATAAATCATGTTGAATAAACGCGAAATTTGTCATACGATAGCACCAGAAACTTCTGGAAAGGATGGAATGAATATCTTTTATCAGATGGGCTTGTCCACTAGACATGGGGATGGGTTACACAGAGGGGGAATGTGTATGAAGAAAATTCGTAAACAAGGGGTCAAAAGAACAATGCAGATGAGAGAGAAACTGATTTTGTCATTTGCCATTGTATTGCTCATTCCAACCATTAGTCTTGGCATTATCTCGTTCCAAACAGCCGATGCCAAGGTTGAAGAGAAAATGTATGAGAACGCGATCAGTAGTGTTACTGTGCTCAACCAGACCATTGACCAGATCATTGGTGCAACACGCAAAAATGTTGATTTCCTGGCAAGTCAGCTGGATGCAGGCAATGTCGGACCCAATCAGGGTGACGAAACAGATACCATCCGTACCTTGCTCGACGCGTATAAGGAAACACATGATGACGTGGAACTTGCCTCCATCGGTACCGATCAGGGCGTGTATATTAACTCCCCTGTAACTGCGGTGAACAAAGAAGGATATGACCCGCGCGAACGCCCGTGGTATCAGGCTGCTACGCAGAACAAAGATGTCCCTACCGTAATCACCCCCTACTTATCAAGCAATACCGGCAATGTTGTTGCTTCGGTAGCTCAGACCTCAGCGGATGGCCATGGTGTCGTCTCTGTCAGCCTGTCGCTTGAAGCCCTCTCGAAGACGGTTAACTCCACGAAGATCGGCGAGAAGGGTTATATCTATATCATTGATAATGCCAATAAAATCATTGTACATCCTACCGAGAAACCGGGGACCGAAGGAACCATGGCACCCTATAAAGATATTTTTGCACAGAAAAACGGAAGTCTGACCTATACACTAAATGGAAACCAGGAACACGCCTTTTTCTCTACCAATGAAACGACGGGCTGGACCGTGGTTGGTGTCATCGACAGTGGGGAAGTGACAGCATCTGTCCGTCCGATCCTATACACCACACTTATTGTTGTAGCGATTGCAATTGCGGTAAGCTCCATCATTATTTTCTGGATTGTGCAATCCATCACCAAACCACTGAACCGCTTGGTGAAGGCATCTGACGAAATTAGTAATGGTAATCTGACTATCGAGGTTGCGGTATTAGGACAGGATGAATTCGGCAAGCTGAGCACCAGCTTCAATAAGATGAGCGAATCCCTGCGAACCGTTATTCAGGACGTGCGACACACGGCTGATGAATTAACCGCCTCATCCACACAATTGGCAGTCAATTCATCGGAGACAACCAAAGCAACTGAGCAAGTCGCCTTGATCACAGAAGAATCCGCAGCTGGACTTGAGAAACAAGCAAGCAGCCTGAAACATACGGCACTGCAGATGAATGAGCTTGCTGGAGGTGTGGGACAGGTAACGAACAGCACACAGCAAGTATCCGAAGCTGCCATGCAAGCAAGTGAGCTCGCGGATAAAGGGAATGCGACCATGCAGACGGCCGTATCCGAGATGAGTTCCGTCAGTCGCTTTGTGCAAGGAATGGCAGACACCGCTGGACGACTTGAACAGCATTCCACATCCATTGGTGAGATGGTATCTGTCATTACAGATATCGCTGCACAGACCAATTTGCTTGCTCTCAATGCTTCTATAGAAGCAGCACGTGCAGGTGAGCATGGACGCGGCTTCTCCGTTGTTGCCAGCGAAGTCCGCAAGCTCGCGGAACAATCCAGCCTGTCCGGACAGAAGATTGTAGAGATGGTCGGAGCGATTCAACAGGAGATTTCAATGGCCAATCACAGTGTGCAGATCGGGCAACAGGATGTAAGCAACGGCATTCGTGCCGTTCAGTTTGCAGATGAAGCTTTTGCCCAGATTAGTGAGGCTGTCGGGGTCGTTAATCATCAGCTTGAGAACATTGCAGCCGCCTCACAACAGATGTCTGCAAGTACAGCCGAAGTGGTGCAATCCATTGATCAGATCCACGCCATATCGGAAACCAATGCCGATGGAACGGAGAACATCTCTGCTGCTACGGAGGAGCAAGTGGCTTCCATGCAGGAGATATCATCCTCTGCTGACTCGCTTGCCCATCTGGCTCACAAGCTGCAGAAGCTGGTGGAACAATTCAAGCTGTAGTCGTTGAACTAAAGATTGTTTACACTAACACTACGATGACAGAATAACCTTCCAATCGCTGTTATCGTGCAAATGATTGGTTCAACTTATATAACAAGTAGTCTGTAACACCAAAAACCCCTTTGCCATCACATTGGCAAAGGGGTTTTGGGTTATAAAGGGTGTGGCAATTCAGAAAGGAAATAACTCTCCTATTCAGCAGATTGCTTTTTATCTCCGTGGTATCCTTGATCTCCGTAGGGCTCTAACTGTTCAAACCAGCGATTCAGACATTTGGCGAGTGCATCTTTGGAATCGTTATACGGGTTATCGTCTTGTTTCAATGTCTCCAGCACCTCGATTACAAACGCATTCTCTCCATATTCATTCCATTCAGCCTGCAACTTTCGATTCAGATGACTACCCATCTGTAACATGAACCGTTGTCCGTTAATGGTTTTCAGGTTAAGTGTGCTATCGATATAAACTTTGCCGTTACGTTCATTCCGAATTTGGTAGACGCCCGCTTCCGTTTTGACTTCTTTGGCCTGTTCCTGCAATTCTTTGCGACGATTCATCTTCTCCTGCTCCCTCTTTTCTTTGCGCTCCGGTTTTCCAACTTCGGCGCTCTGTTGTTCTGCGCGGCTTCCCAGCCAATACTGACTGCCGTCTGGCTCACGTTCCAGCAAGCCATAGTCGATGAGATACCTCCGTATTTCCACGTAATCGTCATGAACTTCCTTCAACAGCTCATTGACCTGTTTCTCGGAATATTTGTGCTCTGTCTCGAATCGTTTGGCAATCTCGATGAGCA
This sequence comes from Paenibacillus sp. SRL342, assembly GCF_984798905.1. NCBI lineage: Bacteria > Bacillati > Bacillota > Bacilli > Caryophanales > Paenibacillaceae > Paenibacillus > Paenibacillus sp. SRL342. The sequence goes on along the minus strand of NZ_OZ481790.1, from coordinate 399,180 downwards.
CGATATATTTATGCTTTTGCTGCATTTGAAACGTCGTCAGCGGACCACCGGTACCCTCTGGAAAAAATTTATTTAGCACCTTCTCCCGATCCTGTACTGTAATATCAAATGAATCACGATGGATTGTATGTCCATGTCTTGTCACCGGTGACACCCATTCGGCTGGAGCCTGGGTATCCTTACTTTTGAGAAGTTCCATTAATGCCAGGAATATTTTGGCCTGCCGTTCCTTTTCCTTTAATACAAACCGATGATTCCGAATCGTGGAGGCACTCCCGATACCAAGGGCCTTTTGTACTTCAGCATCCTTCTTTCCTTCATGAAACTGGGCCAGCAATCCACGCTGGACATCAGACAATCCGGTTACGCTTTTATCCAGCTCCAGCAAATATTCAAATACCGATCCATGAACCTTCTCAATATGCACTCGCATATAACGGGCTGCCTCATAGAGCACTCCTTCTTCAGGATAGATAATCCCGGCTTCCGTCCTGTATCCGCAGCAGACACATATATAGGCGGGACCCTCCTCCGTATAACCACGCTTGATCTCTTCCAATGAAGCTGTTTGCAACCAGGATTCCGATGATTTCATGTAAAAGCTCCTTTTTCTCATTGTTATGGTCATTCCAATCGTATATTAATTAAACATTTATTATTTTCGTTTGTTCATTTATAGATATAATATAATTTTGTTTATATTATGTCAACATAATGGAAAAGGATACTGTGTTTGAAGACACAACGGATACCCCTTTGCTCAACAGAAAAAAGACCGCAGGGTCGCAACCCTGCAGTCTCATTTCAATCCCTGTTACAACTTAAACCGTTCAATCATGCTTTGCAGATCTTCAGCCATACGTGACAATGCTGCCGAAGAAGCTGCAACCTCTTCCATTGTAGCCAACTGCTCTTGAGCCGCCGCTGATCCATCTTCCGTTCCAGAGGCAATTCTGTCCGACAGAACCATTGTATCATTTACTGCCTTGTTGACATGACTCATGCCACCATCAATTTGACGGGAAGCCGTGGATACTTCTCCAGCTTGTGCAGCCACCAACTGTACCGCAGTACGAATGTTATTGAATGCTTCGCCCGCTTCTGTAACCATCTGCGAACTCTTCACCATGCCTTCTCCCGTACGGGCAAAAGTGGATTGTACCGCATTGGTTTTCTCCTGCATCTCATGCATAAGCTCATTAATCCGCTCGGCTGAAGCGCCTGAACTGTGAGCCAGTGTCTTCACTTCGTTGGCTACAACCGCGAATCCGCGCCCTTGCTCGCCAGCTCTTGAAGCTTCAATGGATGCATTCAATGCAAGAATGTTCGTCTGCTTGGCAATGGCCGTAATCTCGGCCACAATCACAAGAATCTCTTCATTTTTCGCGCGCAGATCCTCAATGACTACAGACATGGCTTTGCTCTCATCATTCACCTGCTGAATATGGGTAACCGCTTCTTCCACAGTAACCATGCCCGCTTCCGACTTAGTGGAAGCATCCAGAGCGATACGAGCGGTTTCTTCAGCACTTGATGAGATTTCTTTCACTCCAATGGACATTTCGCCCACGAGTTGGCCTGTAGCAGCAAGACTATTGTTCTGCAAAGTCGTTCCCGCAGCTGCATCCTGCATCAGTTCGGCCACCTGTTCTGTGGCTTTGGATGTCTGCTCGGAACTTGCCATCAGTTCTTCAGAAGATGCTGCCAGCTGGCTGGACGTATCATGTACCTCTCCAAGCACATTACGAAGTGAAGTCGTCATCGTGTCGAAGCTTTCCCCGAGCTGTCCGAACTCATCCCGGCGCTGTAAACCTACCCGAACGGTGAGATCCCCGGCGCTTACTTTGGATGCTGCCTGCGTTAACTGCAGCAATGGCCGGTGAATGCTGCGGATAATGAATATAAGCAGAATCAACCCGATAACCAATGCAGATGCGACAATTGTAATTGCACGGATCAAAATAGGCATTACGGCTTCACTTGCTTCGGAAGGAACCATCTCACCAACAATTTTCCAACCTGTCACCGGATTGGTGAAATACACAGCTTCCACTTCGTGACCATCATATGTATACTTCACCGTTCCACTTTCCTTCGTATACATCTCATTAATGTAGCTTTCATCCGACTGTGTACCGGATTCAATATTGTAGTGGAACAGGAATTTACCCCCGTTATCCAGCATGTACAGTTTTCCTTCTTTACCAATACGTATCTGATCAACGGATTCTTTCAGATGATTGAGACTGACATTAGCTCCGAATACCCCTTTGCCGTCAGCCAGCTTGACTGCTGCGGTCACAACCCATTCGCCCGTCGAAGCCGACTGGAATGTATCTGAGATTACCGGTTCATCCTGGGACATGCCCATCTTATACCATGAACGTTCTCGAGGATCATAATTCTGTTCCTCGGATTCAGGGGACTTCATCCAGCTGCCATCTTCAGCACCTGCAGTAAGTACACCCAGTTCCTTATGATTCTGAGACATCCGATCCATCTGCCTTTGCAGTGCAGGGGATTTAGTAATAATATCGTTTGAAGTCATACCCGCAGCCATCTGAGCTGCGTTATCCTTCTCCATATCGAGCATTTGATTTATCTGCAGACTAAGCATTTCTGTTTTGGCCTGTGCGGAACGAATAATCTCCATTTTAACCTGGTCAGCAGCTTTTTGATAAGACAACCATCCCACGGTAATGCTCGGTACTATCAGGAACAGGAGCAATGCAGCAATCAGGCGTTTTTTTACGGTTAAAGTAAACCAATTTCGAATCCTTTTCTTCATTAAACTATCCCCCATCATAATCTTCACCCATCCTTTTATCGGACAATCGCTGTAAAAATATTATGTATAGATACTAAATTAGTACAAATTTAATTTAAATGATCTGATCAGATGTTATGGATTATATCCACTTCATCGTTTTGACCCTCTACCCGAGATCGTTTACAATGCTCATAAGCTGGCTATTCATGAAACGATTGGAAGGAGAGGATTCAAATCTTACGCAAGTCAAATGAAAGACAACGTATTTCCACGGTATATTCATCCATGTTCCGCATTCTGTTAGCGCTCATCCTGTGCGCAGGACCGATTCTGGGACAACCTGGTATTACGGCATCCGCAGCGCAGGCGACGCAAGCAGTTCACATTGAAGTGAATGGTGAGCAACAATCCTGGAAGAACGCACCACTTATCATCAAAGGTTCAACGTTAGTTCCACTGCGGGATGTGGTCACATCGGTTAAAGGCACGTTGAAATGGGATAATCGCACCAAGACGGCTACCATCACCGTTGGAAGAGACACGCTGATTCATCAGGCTGGCAGCCATTCCATTAAGGTAAACAAGGTCGATCTGGCTACAGGTGTGAATTCACGTACCGTTAACGGTACGTTGATGGTACCTGTCCGGGCCATGGCTAATGCAATCAAGGCAGATATCAAGGTCCAACGCACAGCCACGGGGCAGATGAGTGTAAATATGGTCACTGATCAAGTCAGCTTGCTGAATAGCGAGGTTGCCAGCGTGGATACATATCTGCGCGAGATCAACTATCCAGGTATGGCTCTGATCGCCCGCGATGGTGAAGTACTTCTAAAGCAAGGCTACGGACTTGCCGATGAACAGACGCTGAATCGCCCGGATCAGAAGACACGAATCGCATCACTAAGCAAATCCTTAACGGCCGCGTCCATTCTGAGTCTCGTGGAGAATGGTAAGATTAATGTGCAAGATCCAATCTCCAAGTATATCTCTGGTATACCGAAGGGAGATCAGATCACGCTTCATATGCTGTTATCCCAGACTTCAGGTCTGCCATCCGCATTTGGTCGGGGTGAAGGAACTTCTATGGAAGAGACGGTAGAAGAGATTCGTCACAAAACGCTGAAGTTTGAACCGGGGAGTGCCTATCTGTACAGCAACAGCGGTTATGTTTTGCTTGCATATGTCGTTGAACAGGTATCTGGCATGAGTTATGCCGATTACGTGCAACAGACGATACTGAAACCGCTTGGCATGAAAAATTCAGGAGAGGCTTCCCGTAAAGTGCATACCATTAGTGGTTTTGTTCAAAAAAATAACGCATGGGTAACTGCGCCTTACTATGTGTCTCAATCCGGGTCAGGAACCATCTATTCCACGGTGGACGATATGCTGAAATGGGATCGTGCGCTTTATACAGACCAGATTCTAAGCCAGGATACGATTGAGCAGATGTATGAGCCTTATTCCGATAAGAACTACGGCTACGCCTGGATTCTTAAAGAAAACGGCACGAATCGTACCGTCTTCCATAACGGGAGTGGCGGCGGGTTTGCCACAGCTTTTTCACGTAATCTGTCCGATGATATCACGATTATCCTGCTCGGCAACCACGCAGGTATGGACATGACTTCACTTTTGGATGAAGTTGAGGCAAAAACAGCCAAAGCACTGCAATTGCAATAATTTTATTGTCATAAAGAGTAATTGGAGACGGTCCTTCAACAGGATCGTCTCTTTGTTCTAGATACATCCTCAATTCCGACTTCGAATACATACATCTACTAGAAATCCCATCAATGTCCAAAAGAATACGTGCTCATCTATAAATAAATTAGATAATTTAAGATCAAAAAAGAAACATTTTTACAATTTTACCGTTTATATTGTGTAGGTATATTCTGGAATTAAGAAATAGATCTAATACTAGTCGAGGTGCATAATGAAGAAAACCGTTTTACTACTGTTTTTGAGCCTGTTCTTACTCGTTTTGCTCCCTCATCAGGGAAATGCCGCTGCAAGCACGTCGAAAATCTTTATGGATGGAGAGGAATTAGTCCTCCCAAATGATGTACAGGTGAAGATTATCAATAAAAACGTGATGATCCCGATTCGTGTCGTTGCCGAAAATTTGAAATTCAAAGTCGATTGGAACCAGCAAGCACACACTGTAAAAATCCAGCAAGATCAACAGATCATCTCTCTAACCGTGGACCAAAAACAAGCCATGGTTGCTGACAAGCAGGTCACCTTGAACACAGCACCGCAAATTTTGAATAAAACGCTGGTGGTGCCCATTCGATTTGTCAGTGAACAAATGGGGCTTACGGTAAAATGGAACAATCAAGACAAGATCGTATACTTAACAAACACCAGCAAAGAACCTGCTGTCGACCCTGGCAACAGTTCAGGGAAAGGGGACTCCTCTTCTGTCGCTCAGGTTACCGATATCCAATTTGCCAACAATCAGCTCGTCTTATCCACGGATGGGACCGTTCAGCCGGTAGTAACGACCCTCAAGTACCCTGATCGTCTGGTTGTGGACTTGCCTGGAGCCACCTTTGGTGATATCTCCCAACCACTGGATCAAGGACTCAATGGCAGGTTGGATGTGAGCGGTTATCCCAATGTGACGGAAGTGAGATATTCGCTTTTCAAACGAGATCCAGGACAAGTTCGAATTGTCGTAGAATTGAATAATGTGATGGATGTCCAGTACAGCCACAATGTGATTGCCGACAAACTGATTATTGATCTGAATGTTGCGGGTGACAATGTCACACCTGCTCCAGTCACTCCAGTAGGCGACTCAGGACGCAAGGTTGTGGTCATCGATCCAGGACATGGTGGCAGTGATCCAGGGACGATCAGCATCACGAACAAACCCGAGAAGGAATACAACCTGGAATTAGCTCACAAAGTACAAGCCCTGCTGCTCAATGAACCTAATATCGAATTGGTTATGACTCGTGAAGGTGATACCTATCCGACCCGCCCTGAGCGTGTTCAACTCGCCAATCAATTAAATGCGGATGTATTTGTATCTATCCATGGCAATAGCGTGAAGTCCGCCCCCCAAGCGACAGGTACGGAGACATATTATTATCAACGCAGTAACAGCAAGGAATTAGCTACTATCATTCATCAACGTTTGGTAAAAGCCATGGGTCTCAGAGATCGTGGTGTGAAAAATGGCAACTTGGAAGTAATCCGAGACACGACCATGCCTGCAGTGCTTTTGGAAGTTGGATTCTTGAGTAATGTGCTCGATGAAGAACTGATGTCGTCCGAAGTTGTTAAGACGAAAGCCGCTCAAGCGATAGCCGATGGAATCAAGGAGTATTTGGGCCTATAAATCATCAAATATATCAGATGAAGGAAGTGATCCTTTGAATAAGAAGCTCGGTTGTGCACTTGTATTATCATGCTTGATCCTTATCGGAGTTGGATGTGCCCAGAAGCCAGTGAACGAATCCGGTTCGAATGAACCTGCTGTTCAGGGAGGACAGGCGCAGTCACCAAACCCATCCGAACCGGAGGTGGATCTGGGCACAATGAATACACAAGTCGTCGATGTATATTTGGCAGACTCTCAGGTACTGGAGCTAGAGAAAACAGAGCAGGAAATTGAATACAAAGATGATTCCGAGAAATATGAAAAAACATTTGTAGCTATGCAAACGAATACTGATTCGGAGCTTGTTTCTCTCTGGGAGCAGGTGGAATTGATCTCTGTCCAATATGCTGAGGGTACGGTGACTTTGGATGTTCATATCCCCGCTGAAGCCAACCTCGGTACCAGTGGAGAATTGCTCGCATTAGAAGCTTTAACAACAACGATGTTTCAATTTGAGGAAGTGAACAGCCTGGATATATTGGTGGATGGTGAAGCCGTTGATAGTTTGATGGGCCATGCCGAACTGGAACACCCCATTCATCGCGAACCCTAAATTATAACAATTCAATGGAAAAAGAACGTCCCCAGGGACGTTCCAATCTGACGCATCACTTCGTTTCATGCACATTTCACACATATAGCTCGTCACCAGCAGACAGTGAATGTATAACTGTTCCCGGTGACGGGCTATTTCTGAGCAAACCTTTCTTTAATCTGTCCGTCTCTGCCCGGTCAGCATGCACAAGGACCGCATGCCTTGCTGGAACCTGATGCAGCATCCGTTCAACATCCTTCCAGCCCTGATGCACTTTATAACGTATTTTTCGCACATCACACACTCCATACTTTTCAGGAACCCGTAGCAACTTATCAGCAAATGTACCATGGGCAACATGCCCGGTGAGCAGAATCAGATTCTCCTCCCTGTCCGAGAATTGACTATAATACCAACGGGCAAGCGAGGACTGCATCATGCCGTCCGGAATAAACCATAGCGAAGCAGCATGATGTTCCAACAGTTGTTCCCGTTCTTGGGTGGTCGTAGGCAGATCCCACCCTCGTCTGGTCAGAAAGCCATCAATTTCGTCTTTCAACGAACTTCCGATGACATGCTCTCCCTTCTCCCTCAACCAATACGGAACATGCATAAGCTGCTTCATGCCGTCCACCAGTCCTTGTTCCACTACGATTGGGATAGCCGGGAATTGTTGCTGTGCCCACAGTATGATCTCCTGTCCACGCCCTACAACAGGCATGGGTAAGAGCACCTTTCCACCTTGAGCAATCGTCTGGCGAATGGCTTGTTCCAGCTGTTCCAGTTTGTCAGCCTGTGTATCTTGGTCCGTACCATAGGCCGCATCAACGATCGCCAGATCCACCAGCCCGACGGAAGATATTGGCGCAGCGTCTGCTACGTTTGCTCTGCCTGCTCTGACTGCTCCATCTGCTCCATTGGATGAGAAATTCCTCTGCTTCATGGGTATCTCCATGGATACGAGTGTTCTTGACGACGCTTCTGATGCAACAGATGTCTGATCTTGTGACGTTATGAATTCTCCAGCCCTTTGCCCCCTGTTCATAACGATTAATTCCTCCGCGCCCCACTGTTCACTGCTCGGAGCATCGGACACAGGATTCTCACGAAGTATGCTTGTCTGCCAGAACGCCTCCGCTGGACAATCCTCCTGTAAAAGCATCGACTCGGACGTGTAGTCCCCGGAATAGAAAATCCGCTTACCTTCCATTTCAACCCCAAACCACACCGATCCAGCCAGATGTCCACTACGGCCCCACATCACTTTTACTTCGGGAATGGGTTCGAACCAGATTTGGGATACGACCTCATCTTCCAGATACCGATAACGAATAGCTTGCTCATCTGCTTCATCATAAGGAAGCACTTCGCCTACACGTTCTGCAAACCTACGCCAGTTGGCAAAATACGTACGCAGCTGCTCCCTCGTCTCTCTTGTTGTCCAGACTTCACCCTGGTAGCCCATCTTATACAGCAAAGGGATGGCGACCGAATGATCCTCATGGGCATGGGACAACAGGACTGCGTCCAGTTGCGGGACAATCTCCGGTTCAATCAGCGGATACTGGCCTGTGCCTTCTTTTTTCACACCACAATCCAGCAAAAGGCGAACATTGCTCCCGCTCAGGAGATAGGCGGAACGTCCATGTTCCCCTGCACCGCCCCATATGTTCAGTTTGATCATGATGCATTCCACTTTCTCTTTGAATTCAGCAGTTCGATTCCAAGCAGCATCAGCACCGTCATACCTACAGTTACAACGGCCATCGCCATGCCAAGTGATACCTGACCTTGTTCAAACTGCGCAAAAATATACGTAGCCGACGTCTGCATCGACGGTGGAAGAATCAACAACGAACCTACCAGCTCACGGGTAGCAATCGTAAAGGTCATCATCCAGCCGGCCAACATGCCGGGCAGGATCAGTGGGATCAGGATGCGCCGCAGAATATACAGCGGCTTCCCGCCAAACACTTGCCCAGCCTGGAACAACGTTCCGTCAATCTGGGTAAAGCTCGATTTTACATACTGCACGGTGTAAGGCAAGAAGAGAACAACGTACGTGAGCACAACCATGCCGTAGGTGTTATACAACGTGACTGGCATCCAGGGTGAGTTCCAGAACAGAATCAGTCCCACCACCATCACGATGCCCGGCACTGTATTAGGCAACAGACTGAACAAGTCAATCACACGCTGCATGAATGAAGATGATTTGCCGATCGCGAGTGCAAACCCAGTACCGATAATAACAGCAACGGTTGAAGCCGCGAGGGATAATCCCAGACTGTTCCCGATCGCCTTCATACTCACCGAACCCCAAGATAACAGCTCCTTGTAATGATCCAAGGTCAGATTATCAAAAGCAATCCCCGATCCCCGTAACTTCATGGTCGAAGCGGCAATGATGGAGAAATATGGGATACCTATCGACAGGATCAACAGAATTGCAAGATACGCCCCACACAACCATCCTGCTCCGCCACGAAGGGAATATCGCTTCGAACGTTGCCCTTTGCCACCCACCAGACGATACGTGAACTTCCGGCTCATGGCAGACTGCATATACCACATCACCAGACAGACGGATAGCAGTACCGATGCCAGCGAAGTCGCCTTACCGAAGTCAATCGGCCAACTGGAGATGTACTTATGAATTTCGGAGGTCATGACATAATAGCCAATCTTTCGCCCAAAGGTTGCCGGTGTTCCGAATTCCGCAATCGTTTTGACAAAGACCAACATGATCCCCATGCCGTAAGACGACAACAACAGGGGTAAAATAATGCGTCTGAAACGGTATCCTGCTCGTGCACCGTGCACGGCTCCCGCTTCTTCCAGATTGCCACCGATGCGGATCAATGCATCTCGAAGCAGCAGATACAAGAACGGGAACAGGTGCAAGCTCATGATGAGCACCATGCCCCAGAAGCTGAAGAACAGCTCACTCCAGCCCGCAGATGAGGGCACCCATTGCTGGAGATATCCCCCTTTTTGCATAAACAGAATCCAGCCCATCGAGCCGATATACGGCGGGGTCATGAACGGAATCATCAGGATTACATCCACCCAGCGATGCTCGCCCATCCGAGTCTTCGCCATCATCCAGGCCAGCGGCAGCGCCAGCAGCGTGGTTACCGCTACAACGCAGATACCAAGCCAGACGGAGTTCAACAATACACCTGATAGATGATGACCTGTAATCGTGCGAATCGGAGCCATCCAGTCCCATTGTCCGTCCGGATACACACTTTGCCAGAAGATCAGCAAGAGCGGCACACCAATGCTTATGGTCAGCAGAAAGAGGGCCAGAATTACGCCCACTCTCCGAAAAATTCGGTTGTTGTCCATTCCAACAGGTTTCACTACGTTCACCTCACATGACTTTCCACAGACAGCAGGTATTCCTTTTGCCTAGTTGTCTCTATCCTATTATTTAAAAGTCTCGGAAAAACGCGCCGCTGTCTCTTCGCCATGTTCGCTCATCCAGTTCCAATCCACTTTAAGTTGTGGAATATCCTTCACATTGGCACGGTTAGTCGCTTCAATGTCTTCGCGGCCTGGGATCAGATAGGCATCTGCAACGAGCTTCTGTGCTTCATCGGATAACAGGTAATCAATGAACGCTTTGGCATTCTCTACATTTGGACTGGATTTCAGAATCGCTGCCGGTCTTGGGCTGATTACCGTGCCTTCCTCAGGATATACGATATCCAGCGGTTCGCCTTTTGCCTTGGAGGAATACGCCATGTAGTCTACACCTGCCGCTACGATGCTTTTGGCACCCGTAATGACTGGATCAAGTGCTTCCTGATTGGCACCTGCCATCGCTACACCATTGGCTTTATAGGCACTCAGCAGATCCCAACCTTTTTCACCGTTCGCACTCAGGTATCCTGTGATGAAGTCGAGTGCTGAACCTGATAAGGTAGGGTCGGGAATGTTCACTGCATCTTTCCAAGCAGGCGTAGCCAGCTCTGCCCAACTTGTTGGTGGTGTAGATACCAGTTTGGTATTATATACAATACCCAGTGCGGAAGCACTGCTGCTAAAATAGTTGCCCTCTGCATCCGACCAATCCTTGTTCAGCTTGTCTGCATTGGCTGCTTCGGGGTAAGGCATAGTCAGTCCATCGGCTTTCAGAGCCTGTGCGGAAGGCAAGGAAGCCAGAATCACAACGTCTGCAACCGGATTGGATTTCTCTGCTTCCATACGAGCCAGAATTTTGCCTGTTGTTCCCTGGAACATCTCAACTTCGATCCCTGTTTTGTCCGTAAATCCGCTCACGATGTTATCCGCCAGCTTCTGTGGGCCAGCACTGTACAATACCAACTTGCCGCCAGCCGGTTTCGTTGTTTCCGCCGCCGCTGCTGTGTTTCCTTCACCCGCGGGTTGTGCCGCGTTGCCTGTAGTCGAGTTCCCTGTACTACATCCGAACAAACTGATACTCATTACCGCTGTTAATAACAGCATTGCGCTCTTTTTCCGTGTTTTCATACCCAACATATTCGTCCATCTCCCCTGGTTTCTTATAAAATGTGTACTCCCTGCTTCCAACTGCGTGCTCGTTCAACAATTTAATATGCCACTGCGATCGCTTCGTTCTGCTTCACACTCGGTTGGTCATAACCGTCCATTCGGCATATCCGCTCAGGGGTTACATAGAGCTGCACCCGCTCCCCGACGCGCACCCTTTGGTTCATATAGGCTGTCCATACACCAAGCCCTTCCATCTGCACTCGTACTTCATAGCGCTCACCTACATAGCTGACACTAAGTACCGTCCCCGGATAACACAGATCGTCATGATCTGTTTTGTTCCAGGTGACATGCTCTGGACGCACCATCGATTGATTAGGCGTGAGCCAGTTGGACTTTCCGATAAACGAAGCGACATACGGATCACTTGGCGCCGAGTAGATCGTTTCCGGGCTTCCCTTTTGCAATATCCGCCCCTTCTGCATCACCACAATCTCATCCGACATCGACATCGCCTCGATCTGATCATGTGTGACGTACAGCGCAGTCAGTCCCATGTCTCGTACCAATGACATCATCTCAATCCGCATCTCTTCCCGCAGTACAGCATCCAGTGCACTCAGTGGCTCATCGAACAGGATCACACCAGGTCTGACGGCTACCGCTCTGGCAAAAGCAACCCGTTGCTGCTGTCCACCAGACAGCTGATGAGGATATCGATCTTCCATGCCTTGCAGGCGAACCATGCCAAGGGCTTCGTTCACCTTTTGTCGCAGATCAGATTTCTGTTTTCCGGCCTTTAGGCCAAACGCTACATTTTCGTATACGGTCATATGCGGCCATAATGCAAAATCCTGAAACACCATGCCCAGATTACGCTTGTGTGTTGGTATATCAATCCGCTTCGCCGCAGAGTAGATACACTGACCATCTGCCCGAATCTCCCCCGCGTCAGGCTGTTCCAGCCCGGCCAACATGCGAAGCAGTGTTGTTTTGCCACAGCCCGATGGGCCGAGCAGGGTCGTGAACTTTCCATGTTCAAGCGTTAGATCTGTCGGCAGCAGTGCGGGTGTCTGATTAAATGATTTTTGAATTCCTGTCATCTCTAATTTCATAAGCATCCCTGCCTGTCTTCTGTTACTTGATCTCTTGCACTGTTCTCAGTCTAACGTCCACTTTCGCGAGTTGTATGTCTTGTATGTAAAATTGGAATTAACTTTTTAGATGAATTCTGTTGATGTTCATAGATTAAATCTATAGTAGGTGAACTAAATAAATTTTCATGTTGTCACTTCGATTACAGCACCATCTTTCGATCGCTGTTATCCCCAGATTTCTTATATTCCCTTTATGAAGGGAGAAATCCGGGGATAAAGGCGAAGCTTATGCTTCCGAAGCAGCTTTCTTCCAGAAAGCTTTTGGCTTCGCTTCTTCAGATTGGTTCTGTACTCTCCGTCTTTATGAAAACATTAGATCATCTTATATATTGGGGCTAGTAGAAGTGAGAGGAGTGTTGGGACATTGAATCTGATCAAACTACAAATTGTTGAGCTGATCGACAAACATCATCACATGACAAGCGTGGCCGAGTTACTGGGGATCAAACAACCTACCGTTACATTTCATATGAAGTCATTGGAAGAAGAGATGGGTGTGCGATTATTTGAATCGCGTAGTGGAAAGACATTTTTAACCGAAGCCGGACAGGCTTTGCTTCACTATTCCGTCAAAATCAATGCTTTGACCCAAGAGGCAAGGCGGGTAGTGAAGGAATATGACAGTCTCTACCGGGGCACCCTGCACATTGGGGCAAGCTATGTACCGGCCACATATTTGCTGCCAACCATACTCAATACCTTTTCTCAGGAATTCCCGGGCATTCGTATCGTCCTATCCGTCAAACCATCACCTGTTATTCGCGAGATGTTAATTCGGCATCAGATTGATCTGGGCGTGATCTCTTCCGAGCCATTTGTTGGACCCGCCCTGCAAGCTGAGACGCTGTGTGAAGACGATCTGGTATTGATCTGTTCTCCACAACATGGGTTGGCCCAGAAGGATGCATTAACACCTGATCATATTGCTCAGATTCCTTTTGCCCTACATGGCGATGAATCCAGTACTAGACGGTTAACCAACCAATGGCTCACGCAACATGACATTCGTTTGCGGAGCACCGTGGAGATGGATTCCCTGGAAGCGATCAAACAGCTCGTGTTAATCGGAGGGCATGTCTCATTCATGTCTCGGATGGCGGTACAGTGGGAGGAACAGCACGGGCTCATTCAAGTTCTTCCCATTCCGGGAGAGCAGGCACCGCGCCATATATACACCGTACATAACAAGGACCGCCACCCTTCCGTTCAGGTAAACCGTTTCAAAGAAGTGCTGCGAGAGGTGAGTCATGGCTTCCCCATTTTCCATGGCTGATTGCCCTGATCCGCTATAAACTATCGTTTGCCATTCATCAAATCTATGCAGGGTTAACGCAATGTGCGCTTCCCTTTAATCGCTTTCAGATACTCGGGCGATAAAGTTGAGTCTGTACGCTAATCCAGATTAGGAGAGTGATGGGTTTTGAAAAAGTGGAAAAAGGTAACCGCCTCATTGATGCTGAGCATCGTAACATTGGGAAGTGGAATGACATTTCTGGGAGCACCCCAGGCTTCAGCTGCTGCCAATGCCGTTCCTGCTTATGAAGTGAAGTTTCTGGCCAAGCCGGAGCTTGTATTGAATACAGATGGGACTCCACGCAGTGAAGTGATTCAGACACTCGGCCTGAGTTCCACGCCAAGAAACATTAACGTAGAGTACTTCGATACCAATGCGCTCGGATTGGATCAACAAGGATGGAACGTTCGTTTTCGCAAAAAGGATGACAAGAATAACTACGAATTGACTTATAAAAAACGTTACCCTGTGATCAATGGCGACATCAATGCAGCACTGACTCTGGCTAATCAAGAGGGTTTTGATAAATCAGATGATAATTACGAGGCTGAGATTGATTGGGGATATGGCAAACAAACCTTAAGCTTCTCCAACACCAAAAAAGTCGATACCAAAGCGACAGGTGTTCAACTTCCTTCGCAGCAAGAAGCCTTGAACATGTTACTGGACAAGCTTCCAGGCAAATTGAAAAGCTGGACTTCCTCCAACTGGGGTAAACAGCAGCTTACACAATCCCGTGCATATGGCCCAATCACATTCCAACGTTATGAAGGTACATGGAATGGTCTAGAGCTTACACTCGAAGTATGGCCGATTCGTGATGCAGCAGGTACAGGTATTGAGAATATCGTAGAGGGTTCTTTCAAAACTGATGATGCTGTAGCCGTATCCGGACTTCGTACCCAACTGCTACAATTGCTGGAGAACAACAACTGGCTAATTCCTGCCGATGGCTTGAAAACACAAACCATTCTGGAAAGATATTAAATCGCTAGCTCTTGCTAAAAAACAAGTTCCTCTTCCTGCGTACATCGTAGGAGAGGAGCTTGTTTTTGCGTAGTGAATTAAATGATCTGTTATTTAAGTAATTCTAAAATTAACATCAGTTGAGATTTTACTGGTTATTCGCTCAACGGTTTGGATCAAGGTAAATATGTATTGGCTATTTTCCAACTCGGTAACCTGTTTCAATTCAATTTATAGTGGAGGGTTACGTGGATCAATGATCAGAATTTCTACAGTCTTATAAATCCATCACTTGAGTTTTGCGTGAATAGCTGACCCTCGATTTCCCATAGAAATGCTTTAGCGTGCGCAGGCTTCATAAATCTTAATACTATCGGACGTACCCTACCATTCATCTCGTAGTGTATTACGAGATAATTTCTCGAATTTGAGCTGCCTGTTCTTTTTGGATATCCTGCACTCCCGATTTTTCTTAATGAGAGTTCAAACGTTTGCTGACCATTTTGAATATATAAGTTCCCATTACCTATCAGCACATCCACCCGCCTGCCTTCTGCAACTCGTGGAAGCCCTGACTGATGAATCCCTACTGCATGTAACCTTGATCCGAACTGCTGTTTTAGTTTATTGGATCGACTCGTCGTTCGAATACCAAATATCGAAACTAAGATAATAAAACCAAGTATAAACCACATTCTATATACCCCCTTCGCTTTCTCTTCTGTATATCATTTCATATTATCATATGGACTTCTTATTTGAATGACAATATGCGATAATTGATAATTATTCTCAAACACATCCTATGTAATGTTACTATTGCAAGTTAAGGAGGGATTCTGGTGACTTTGCAAGTCTTTCCACTGATATCTAACGGTGACCATACCCGTGACCTATATGCAAGATTCAAAACATCTGAAGTTCTCAATCAAGCGTCTTTTCTTCCCCCATTCGTATTGGGCACAGGCTGAATCATGCCACACTCGGCAAAATGTATCTGATCCTGCCAGGAACAGCGATAGAATATACAACGGATGAGGTTCATCCTTTACAGGGCATCGCGATACATTTTGATCTGTTGAAGCCTCTTTCGAATATCAATAAAGCTACTTCCGGCTCTACTGTAATGGAGATTTACCAAAAAGGTTTACTTCGTTCCTCTTACGCAGATACATTACCACATGAACTTTTTCAGGAATGTACCAGAATTGCCTCGCAGCTCCATGAATGCATCTCTGTACCTCAAGAAAATCGTCCATTTCGTATTCAGACTTTGATGCATGAATTGTTGACCCATGTGTATGCTCCTCCCAAAGAGAGTGCAATAGGAGATTCCGAACACACCTCTGCTTTGGATCAAACGCTTGAACTTATTGAGCTTGGATATGCTGAACATCTTTCTCGGGAAGTTCTTGCCGGAGTGGCAGGTATGAGTGTATGGCACTATTCGAGGGTATTCAAAAACCGGACTGGCATCAGTCCCATGGAATATGTGAATAGTATCCGCATGGATAGGGCCAAAGAGATGCTGCTCGTTCCCGGCCAGACTATCAAACATATCGCCTCACAGGTTGGTTATCAGGACGAGTTTTACTTTAGTCGCAAATTCAAAAAATATGTTGGCGTGTCTCCATCCACCTATCAACGGCAGAAACGCAGTAAAATCGCTGCCCTTTCCTTTGGAACCACCGGCCATCTGCTGGCATTACAGATCATACCCCATGCGGCATTAATCGATAACCGACGGGATCAACACAGGAATCTTTTTTTCTCCAATATCCCTTATCATCTGGGACGTAGCAAACGAATGAATCCTCGTATCTGGCAAACCAACGTTGAGTTGTTGATGCAAGCGAGCCCGGACCTCATACTCTGTAATGAGTACGAAGCCCATACGTTAAAAAGAACGCTGCAGCGAATTGCTCCTACCATCGTTATCCCATGGAAAGGATTGAGCTGGCGGGAACACTTCGTACAAGTTGCCTCCATTGTGGGACAGCAACAAGAAGCTCAGCTATGGTTGGAACAGTATGATGACAAAGTAGCCCATGCCAAAGAGCAGCTTAGTCATCTTATAGGTAAGGATACGGTCTCCATCATTCATATCATGATGGGCCACCTGTTAATCTACGGGCGACGCAATGGGGGCGCTGTTCTATATAACGACCTGGGGGTGTCCCCTTCACACGATCTGCTTCCAGGGCAAGTCTATCGTGCACTGGATGAACAGGAGTTGCCTCAAATGGTTGGAGATCGCATGTTACTGATTGTGGACCCGGACTCAGAATCCCAGCAACGCTGGCATAAACTACAACAGACTCAGCTATGGCAAGATTTGATGCCCGTGAAAAACCAGTATGTATATCTGCTAGATGAAATGCCGTGGTTGGATTATTCGCCGTATGCCCACGATCAGATCATCGATGAAACAATCAAACTTTTTGGTGGAACTCAGCACATTAATCCATGACCGGATAGCACAGAAGGCTATGTCTCCCCCAACATGAGACCGCTACAATATAAAGTGTACTGAGAATCAATATCAATAGAAACACAGGGGGATTTATGATGTACAAACAGCATTATGTCAAAATAACGGGGATCCTGTTCATACTCGCCATGTTACTTGTTGCGTGTGGACAGACACCTGCAAGCACTTCGAAGCAATCTGCGGATGGCGTGAAATCAGCTGCGGGGACAGATGGAGGCTCATCCACTGAATCAGCTACTAAGACTGTGAAGAGCGCCAATGGCAGCAAAGAAATCCCGGCACACCCTGAACGGATTGTGTCCATTAATATGGAGGATATTCTCCTCTCCTTGGAGGTACCACTGGTACTTGCAACACCTATTGGCCGGCAAGATTACCTGAACGAGCAACTTGAAGCCCAAGGCGTGGCTATCGAACCCATCAATGAAAGTGTCAATTTTGAAGCTGTAGTCAGCGCCAATCCGGACCTCATTATTGCCAATGCCAGTTTGGATGCCAAAATTCTCGAACAACTCGAGAAGATCGCGCCAACGATCACTTATGATCGCCGTAATTGGCAGGAATCTATCGTGCAGGTAGCTACTGCACTGGATATTGAAGAGCGGGCTGAACAGCTTTTACAAAAAAATAAAGATCAGGTAACTGAAGCCCAGAAGCTCGCAGCGAATATCACCAAGACCCAACCTACAGCTGCATTCCTGCGCCTGGAAGAGAATGATATGCGTTTGTTCTTCTCGTCCATTCCATCCACGCCATTCCCAGCTTCCAGTTATGTAGGAGCGGGTTATGAAATTGGATTCACTCCCGACGCTCTCGTTACCAAACTTGAGGCCGAGAATCCGGATCGGATGAATGCCAGTATCTCGGTTGAGCTTTTGCCTGAAATCAAAGCAGACTATCTGTTTATCGTGTCCATTAGCTCAGATGGGTCAGCTGAAGCGTTGCAAAAAACAAAAGATGAACTCAACGAAATCCAGCAACTCCAAGTATGGAAAAGCCTACCCGCTGTCCAAAATGGTCATGTCTATGTCCTCAATGCTAAGAAATGGCTTATTGACGGCCCCATTGCCGAATCGCTCAAACGTAATGAAATGCTCGAAGTTCTTGGACTACCTGCTCCATAATAGTAAACGTACCGTCTGTTTCATCCACAACAAACAAAAGGAGATCCACCGAATTTTCGGTGAATCTCCTTTATATTTAATATTCCAAATGGTCTCATTCAGCAATTCTTCATTCCAGTAATTCTTTAATTCTTCATTCACATCAGGCTTTTAATATATTTTAAAGTTTTGGGCTGTTTCGATCCCAAGTGCACTCTGGATAAACGTATTAGCCACTTTCTCTACAGGTACAGGATTAAATCCAATAAAGAAATCCTTATATTTTTCCGCTTCATCCTTAATCAAATGACAATTGGCCCTATTTTAAATAGATCACACTTGATTCTTTTTAACGCAAAAAAAGCCCTTGCTATAAGCAAAGGCTCTTCTATATGTTACTAGGAAGCGGGTGATGGGAATCGAACCCACGCTATTAGCTTGGAAGGCTAAAGTTCTACCATTGAACTACACCCGCAAATAAAAAAAATCGGGATGACACGATTTGAACATGCGACCCCCTGGTCCCAAACCAGGTGCTCTACCAAGCTGAGCTACATCCCGATACTTATGAGAAAATGGCGCGCCCTGAGAGATTCGAACTCCCGGCCTTTTGATTCGTAGTCAAACGCTCTATCCAGCTGAGCTAAGGGCGCAAATATTGGAGCGGAAGACGGGAATCGAACCCGCGACCCTCGCCTTGGCAAGGCGATGCTCTACCGCTGAGCCACTTCCGCAAAACATATGGTGCGGTCGAGAGGACTCGAACCTCCACGGGGGTTAGCCCACACGGACCTGAACCGTGCGCGTCTGCCAATTCCGCCACGACCGCAAAATATAATGGTGAGTCATGAAGGGCTCGAACCTTCGACACCCTGATTAAAAGTCAGGTGCTCTACCAACTGAGCTAATGACTCGTAATGAAATGGCTGGGGATATAGGATTTGAACCTATGCATGACGGAGTCAAAGTCCGTTGCCTTACCGCTTGGCTAATCCCCAATAAAAAATCATGGGGCGATCGAGGGGAATTGAACCCCCGAATGCCGGATCCACAAACCGGTGCGTTAACCACTTCGCCACGACCGCCATAGAGTAAGCCATTCATCCACTAAGAGTATCTTAGTATTAACAACTGCATCTATAATATACATTCTATCACAAATTCAGATGTAAATACTAAAAATGGTGCCGGCGAGAGGACTTGAACCCCCAACCTACTGATTACAAGTCAGTTGCTCTACCAGTTGAGCTACACCGGCACGGTGTATATTTAATTAAAAATGGCGGAACCGACGGGATTCGAACCCGCGATCTCCTGCGTGACAGGCAGGCATGTTAGGCCAACTACACCACGGTTCCAGATCACTTTCTCAAGGAAAGTATAATTGCGGGGGCAGGATTTGAACCTGCGGCCTTCGGGTTATGAGCCCGACGAGCTACCGGGCTGCTCCACCCCGCGTCGTTATAAAGTTTATATGGTGGAGGCTGAGGGGATCGAACCCCCGACCCTCTGCTTGTAAGGCAGATGCTCTCCCAGCTGAGCTAAGCCTCCATAATATGACCCGTAGGGGATTCGAACCCCTGTTACCTCCGTGAAAGGGAGGTGTCTTAACCCCTTGACCAACGGGCCGTGCTAAAAAAATTATCTGGCGGAGAGAGAGGGATTCGAACCCTCGAGACGCTTGTGACGCCTACACGATTTCCAATCGTGCTCCTTCGGCCAGCTCGGACACCTCTCCATATGGCTCCCCGAACAGGGCTCGAACCTGTGACAACTCGATTAACAGTCGAGTGCTCTACCAACTGAGCTATCAGGGAATGGTGGAGCCAAGCGGGATCGAACCGCTGACCTCCTGCTTGCAAGGCAGGCGCTCTCCCAGCTGAGCTATGGCCCCATACTCTGTGTATTTCTTGTTGTGGTCTTGCTATGGGCCCTGGTGGACTCGAACCACCGGCCTCACCCTTATCAGAGGTGCGCTCTAACCAACTGAGCTAAGGGCCCTAATATATATCCCTTATTCCTTTGCAAGGGGGGCAAAAAAAATACCCCAAAGGGAAATCGCTTGGCGGCGTCCTACTCTCCCAGGACCCTGCGGTCCAAGTACCATCGGCGCTAGAGGGCTTAACGGTCGTGTTCGGGATGGGTACGTGTGGAACCCCTCCGCCATCGCCACCAAACGCGTAGCTTACATTTCAGAGTGTTGTTCTCTGAAAACTAGATTCGAAACGAAACATGCGATTTACAACTTGCTATTGGATAAGCCCTCGACCGATTAGTACTGGTCAGCTCCATGCATTGCTGCACTTCCACCCCCAGCCTATCTACCTCGTCGTCTTCAAGGGGTCTTACATACTGGGAAATCTCATCTTGAGGGGGGCTTCACGCTTAGATGCTTTCAGCGTTTATCCCGTCCGTACATAGCTACCCAGCGGTGCTCCTGGCGGAACAACTGGTACACCAGCGGTACGTCCATCCCGGTCCTCTCGTACTAAGGACAGCTCCTCTCAAATTTCCTACGCCCACGACAGATAGGGACCGAACTGTCTCACGACGTTCTGAACCCAGCTCGCGTACCGCTTTAATGGGCGAACAGCCCAACCCTTGGGACCTACTTCAGCCCCAGGATGCGATGAGCCGACATCGAGGTGCCAAACCTCCCCGTCGATGTGGACTCTTGGGGGAGATAAGCCTGTTATCCCCAGGGTAGCTTTTATCCGTTGAGCGATGGCCCTTCCATGCGGTACCACCGGATCACTAAGCCCGACTTTCGTCCCTGCTCGACTTGTAGGTCTCGCAGTCAAGCTCCCTTATGCCTTTGCACTCTTCGAATGATTTCCAACCATTCTGAGGGAACCTTTGGGCGCCTCCGTTACTCTTTAGGAGGCGACCGCCCCAGTCAAACTGCCCACCTGACACTGTCCCCGCACCGGATTACGGTACCAGGTTAGAACCTAGATACGATCAGGGTGGTATCCCAACGTTGCCTCCATGCAAGCTGGCGCTCACACTTCAAAGGCTCCCACCTATCCTGTACAGATCGTACCCAAATTCAATATCAAGCTGCAGTAAAGCTCCATGGGGTCTTTCCGTCTTGTCGCGGGTAACCTGCATCTTCACAGGTATTAAAATTTCACCGGATCTCTCGTTGAGACAGCGCCCAAGTCGTTACGCCATTCGTGCGGGTCAGAATTTACCTGACAAGGAATTTCGCTACCTTAGGACCGTTATAGTTACGGCCGCCGTTTACTGGGGCTTCGGTTCACAGCTTCGGGATTACTCCCTAACCACTCCCCTTAACCTTCCAGCACCGGGCAGGCGTCAGCCCGTATACTTCGCCTTACGGCTTCGCACAGACCTGTGTTTTTGCTAAACAGTCGCTTGGGCCTTTTCACTGCGGCCCCCTCGTGCTATTCACACTACCGGGGCACCCCTTCTCCCGAAGTTACGGGGTCATTTTGCCGAGTTCCTTAACGAGAGTTCTTCCGCGCGCCTTAGAATACTCTTCTCGCCTACCTGTGTCGGTTTGCGGTACGGGCACCATCACCTGGCTAGAGGCTTTTCTTGGCAGTGTGAGATCATGACCTTCGCTACTATAATTTTCGCTCCCCATCACAGCTCAGCCTTACAATGTGCGGATTTGCCTACACATCAGCCTCACTGCTTAGACGGACATCCATCAGTCCGCGTCACTACCCTACTGCGTCCCCCCATTGCTCATAACGGCTTACGGTGGTACAGGAATTTCGACCTGTTGTCCTTCGACTACGCCTTTCGGCCTCGCCTTAGGTCCCGACTTACCCTGAGCGGACGAGCCTTCCTCAGGAACCCTTAGGCTTTCGGCGGATCAGATTCTCACTGATCTTTTCGTTACTCATACCGGCATTCTCACTTGTATAATGTCCAGCGCTCCTTACGGTACACCTTCAACCCTTATACAACGCTCCCCTACCCCTGATGCAAAGCATCAAGCCATAGCTTCGGTGGTGTGTTTAGCCCCGTTACATTTTCGGCGCAGAGTCACTCGACCAGTGAGCTATTACGCACTCTTTAAATGATGGCTGCTTCTAAGCCAACATCCTGGTTGTCTGTGCAACTCCACATCCTTTCCCACTTAACACACACTTGGGGACCTTAGCTGATGGTCTGGGCTGTTTCCCTTTTGACAATGGATCTTAGCACTCACTGTCTGACTCCCGGAAGTAAGTCTATGGCATTCGGAGTTTGACTGAGCTTGGTAACCCTTGCGGGCCCCGCACCCAATCAGTGCTCTACCTCCACGACTCTGTTTTCCGAGGCTAGCCCTAAAGCTATTTCGGGGAGAACCAGCTATCTCCGAGTTCGATTGGAATTTCTCCGCTACCCCCACCTCATCCCCGCATTTTTCAACATGCGTGGGTTCGGGCCTCCAGTGCGTGTTACCGCACCTTCACCCTGGACAGGGGTAGATCACCCGGTTTCGGGTCTACGTCCACGTACTAAGTCGCCCTATTCAGACTCGCTTTCGCTGCGGCTCCGGCTCTTCACCTTAACCTTGCACGGGAACGTAACTCGCCGGTTCATTCTACAAAAGGCACGCCATCACCCCTAAAACGGGCTCTGACTTTTTGTAAGCACACGGTTTCAGGTTCTATTTCACTCCCCTTCCGGGGTGCTTTTCACCTTTCCCTCACGGTACTGCTTCACTATCGGTCGCTAGGAAGTATTTAGCCTTGGCAGATGGTCCTGCCGGATTCATACGGGGTTTCACGTGCCCCGCACTACTCGGGATCCGTCTCGGAGGGAACAGACTTTCAACTACAGGGCTTTTACCTTCTTTGGCGGGCCTTTCCAGACCTCTTCGCTTAACCGGTTCCTTTGTAACTCCATGTGAGACGTCCCACAACCCCAAAGAGCAAGCTCTTTGGTTTGGGCTTCTCCGCGTTCGCTCGCCGCTACTGACGGAATCACTATTGTTTTCTCTTCCTCAGGGTACTTAGATGTTTCAGTTCCCCTGGTATGCCTCACACTAACCTATGTATTCAGTTAGGTGTAACTGGAAATTACCCCAGCTGGGTTTCCCCATTCGGACACCCCCGGATCAAAGCTTGCTTACAGCTCCCCGAGGCAGTTTCGTTGTTCGCCACGTCCTTCATCGGCTCCTAGCGCCTAGGCATCCTCCGTGTGCTCTTAGTAGCTTAACCATTGCGCTCGTGTTCGAGCTGTCGCTCCGCTTGGTTTGGACTACGTCCAAATCCAAAAGTCGCTCCATTTCGATCACTCGCTCCAGCAATCTACCGTTTTTATTGAAACTTGTTTGCACAAGTTTAGCTAAAAAGGAATGTTCTAATTCGCGTTTGTTTCGTTTCGATATCTAGTTTTCAAAGAACAAGCTTCATGCAAAAGCAAGCTGTTTGAGAGTTTGAGCTCTCAAAACTGAGCAACGAGTGAGTGTTTTGCAGCTAAGCTGCGTATTTGAATGTTTCCACTCGGGAAACGATTCTCCATAGAAAGGAGGTGATCCAGCCGCACCTTCCGATACGGCTACCTTGTTACGACTTCACCCCAATCATCTATCCCACCTTCGGCGGCTGGCTCCTTGCGGTTACCCCACCGACTTCGGGTGTTATAAACTCTCGTGGTGTGACGGGCGGTGTGTACAAGACCCGGGAACGTATTCACCGCGGCATGCTGATCCGCGATTACTAGCAATTCCGACTTCATG
Source organism: Paenibacillus sp. SRL342 (assembly GCF_984798905.1). NCBI lineage: Bacteria > Bacillati > Bacillota > Bacilli > Caryophanales > Paenibacillaceae > Paenibacillus > Paenibacillus sp. SRL342. The sequence continues at coordinate 375,287 of NZ_OZ481790.1, read as the reverse complement.
CAGGCGAGTTGCAGCCTGCAATCCGAACTGAGACCGGCTTTGTTGGGATTGGCTCCATCTCGCGATTTCGCAGCCCGTTGTACCGGCCATTGTAGTACGTGTGTAGCCCAGGTCATAAGGGGCATGATGATTTGACGTCATCCCCACCTTCCTCCGGTTTGTCACCGGCAGTCTATCTAGAGTGCCCACCCGAAGTGCTGGCAACTAAATATAAGGGTTGCGCTCGTTGCGGGACTTAACCCAACATCTCACGACACGAGCTGACGACAACCATGCACCACCTGTCTCCTCTGTCCCGAAGGAAAGGTACATCTCTGTACCGGTCAGAGGGATGTCAAGACCTGGTAAGGTTCTTCGCGTTGCTTCGAATTAAACCACATACTCCACTGCTTGTGCGGGTCCCCGTCAATTCCTTTGAGTTTCAGTCTTGCGACCGTACTCCCCAGGCGGAGTGCTTAATGTGTTAACTTCGGCACCAAGGGTATCGAAACCCCTAACACCTAGCACTCATCGTTTACGGCGTGGACTACCAGGGTATCTAATCCTGTTTGCTCCCCACGCTTTCGCGCCTCAGCGTCAGTTACAGCCCAGAGAGTCGCCTTCGCCACTGGTGTTCCTCCACATATCTACGCATTTCACCGCTACACGTGGAATTCCACTCTCCTCTTCTGCACTCAAGTCACCCAGTTTCCAGTGCGATCCGGGGTTGAGCCCCGGGATTAAACACCAGACTTAAATGACCGCCTGCGCGCGCTTTACGCCCAATAATTCCGGACAACGCTTGCCCCCTACGTATTACCGCGGCTGCTGGCACGTAGTTAGCCGGGGCTTTCTTCTCAGGTACCGTCACCTTGAGAGCAGTTACTCTCCCAAGCGTTCTTCCCTGGCAACAGAGCTTTACGATCCGAAAACCTTCATCACTCACGCGGCATTGCTCCGTCAGGCTTTCGCCCATTGCGGAAGATTCCCTACTGCTGCCTCCCGTAGGAGTCTGGGCCGTGTCTCAGTCCCAGTGTGGCCGATCACCCTCTCAGGTCGGCTACGCATCGTCGCCTTGGTGAGCCGTTACCCCACCAACTAGCTAATGCGCCGCAGGCCCATCCCCAAGTGACAGATTGCTCCGTCTTTCCAGTTTCCTTCAGGCGAAGAAAACAATTATTCGGTATTAGCTACCGTTTCCGGTAGTTGTCCCAAACTTGAGGGCAGGTTGCCTACGTGTTACTCACCCGTCCGCCGCTAACTATCAGAGAAGCAAGCTTCTCTTCAAGTCCGCTCGACTTGCATGTATTAGGCATGCCGCCAGCGTTCGTCCTGAGCCAGGATCAAACTCTCCAATAAAGTATTGAAAAGAGCGATAAGCTCATTTTGAATCTGACGAGATTAAAAATCTCATTTGTGCTCCAGTCGATCCAAGCCAACGCTTGTCTCCAACTTTCGCTTTCATTCTGCAAGCAGAATGTTTACTCACTCGTTGTTCAGTTTTCAAAGATCAAACTTATTTCGTTACCGAATGCCGTTCTCTTCAGCAACTCTTATATAATATCATGTCCGAACCAACTTTGCAAGCTTTTTTTAAGTTTCTTTCGAAGCTTATTTCATTCGCTTGCCGCACCGTGTATCTCGTGTTTTCTTGGCCGGAATTAGAATATACCATGTACAGATTTACATTGCAAGTCTTTTTTGATTATTAATAATCGCCTACAACATCGGTACCATATGCAATTTGACGCTCCTGTACGATAGAAATAACTCTCAGCACCCTCATTACGGCGCTTCTAATATACTTATCCATTAAATATAACCAGGGAAGCCACTTCCACTGCGATTGCAGTGAACAATTGATTGTGACTAGCCCGGTTTTCAGAGATCATATTTTTCTTTCCTTCTATAATAAATAAAGTACACTCCTCAGGCACAGCTTACACACTCCGCTTCACTTCTCAGTGCTTACAATATACGCTTACCAAGTAACGAAGCAATCAGTTCCACACCAAGTCGTGCCGTGTGTCTATTGTGATCCAACAACGGATTCACCTCAACCAGTTCCATGGACGTAACTTGATTCGTGGAAGCAAGTAGTTCTAATGCGTAATGTGCCTCCCGGTAATTCAGACCACCCGGTACAGGTGTGCCCACCCCCGGAGCCTCACGCGGATCCAGACAGTCCATGTCAAAGCTAACGTGGATACCATCCGTTCCTTCTCCAGCTATAGCTATCGCTTGCTCAATAATTTGCTGTATACCCATCCTGTCAATATCATGCATCGTAAATGCTTGGATGCCCAGTCCCTTAATCTGCTCCTTCTCATACTCATCCAGATCACGCAGACCAATATAGACCAAGTTGGATGGATCTATAAATGCGCCTGCTCCAGCAATGTGAGACAGATTATATGCAGTATGACCCAAAGAAGCAGCCACACTCATCCCATGCATGTTGCCGGACAAGCTTCGTTCTTCCGTATTCAAGTCTGCGTGCGCATCAAACCAGATCACCCCCAAATTAGAATAATGCGCAGTTAATCCGGCGAAAGTACCTATCGCTACACTATGATCTCCTCCAAGGACAAGCGGAAAGGCCCCCTCCTCTACCGCAACAGATACTTCATTAAACACATTCTCGCTGACCTGCCGTACTTCGTTTAAATATTTCACCCGATTCCGCTCAGTAGGGGCTGCAGGTTCCGAAGGACAATCTACCCGCACTTCTTTGGAGAGCACTAGCCCAAGACTCGCAATCTCCCGCTTCAGTCCAGCTGTAATCAATTCATCGGGCCCCAACTCAGCTCCACCTCTCGCTCCACCGAGTCCAAAAGGAACCTTAATGATAGCAATATTACGCCGTACAGATGTTTGACTTGTATCAATAGAAGTATCTTTTATTCCACCATGGACATCATCGTCATTTTTCATGTAGGGTCAGCTCCCTCATTGTTAATCAAAACCTGCTCAATTCTCTCCATTGCCCAGTCAATCTCGGACTCTTTAATCGTCAGTGGTGGAGCAAATCGAATGGTTGTCTCATGGGTTTCTTTACACAGCAGTCCAGTAGACATCAAACGCTCACAATAAGGGCGGGCCGGTTCATGCAGTTCAACACCAATAAATAAGCCTTTCCCCCGAATATCCCGTATGGCTGAACTGCGAATATCTCGAAGTCTTTTCATAAAATAGTTCCCCAGACGTTCCGATCGCTCGGCAAGCTTCTCATCCTCAAGAACTTCCAGAGCTGCTATAGCCACGGCGCATGCGAGTGGGTTACCCCCAAACGTAGAACCATGAGATCCCGGCTCAAACAAATCAAGTATCTCCGCATCAGCAGCGATAGCTGAGATTGGCATGACTCCTCCCCCCAGCGCTTTGCCCATAATCCAGATGTCTGGTTCAACACCCTCCCAGTCGGAGGCAAAGCGGCGACCGGTTCTTCCAAATCCGGTCTGGATCTCATCAGATACAGTCAACACCTTCTGGCTCTTACACAGAGCAAAAGCTTCAGCCAAATATCCAGCAGGCGGGATAACGATTCCAGCTTCGCCCTGTATAGGCTCTACAAGAAAAGCAGCCGTATTTGGCGTAATGGCCTTTTTCAGCGCTTCAATATCTCCATAGGGAATAATCCTGAATCCAGGTGTGAACGGTCCAAAATCTTTTTTATACTCCGCCGAAGAAGAAAAGGACGTAACCGTCAGAGTTCTTCCATGAAAGTTACCAGAGCATACGATAATTTCGGCTTGATTCTCAGGTACACCTTTGCAACGATAAGCCCATCTACATACCGCCTTCACCGCAGTCTCCACCGCTTCCGCTCCTGTATTCATGGCGAGAATCTTCGATTTCCCCGTGAATTGTGAGAGTTTTTGATAAAAAAGAGAAGCTGAGCTGCTATGGAATGCCCGAGATGTCAGCGTCACTTGATCTGCCTGATCCTTGAGCGCCTGTATGATCACAGGATGTCTGTGACCATGATTCAATGCAGAGTATGCACTTAACATATCCATATAACGGCAGCCTTCAGGGTCTTCCACCCATACCCCTTCCGCCTGTTCAATAACAATAGGGAGTGGATGATAATTAGGTGCAGCATAACGCTCCGACCAATCAATTAACATTTTGGAATCTGACATACACACCCAACACCTTTCCAAAATATTGTATACAAAATACAATAACAATGTATGCGATGCCATCCCCATTTACGACTACATCTCTCTTTTTCCACTCCAGCCTACTCCAAGCCTTTCTCGGAACCAATCCTTTATCAATAGTTAGCGAGAAGTAGACAGTCTACGTTCCAACCAAGAGAGTAAATTAGCCAGTGTAAATGTGATGATAAAGTAGAGGCCGGCGGCAACAAGCAGCGGAGCAAGCGGCTGGAACGTAACACCTTGAATCGTTCTGGCCGTGTATATAATCTCGGCTATGCCGATCATGGAGACAAGTGAAGAATCTTTAATGATAATAATGAATTCATTGCCGATAGCTGGAAGCATGTTACGAAAAGCCTGCGGCAGTATAATATAGCGAAGTGTCATACCATGCGTCATACCAAGGGAGCGCGAAGCCTCGGTCTGTCCTTTATCAATCGCTTGAATCCCGGCCCTGAACACCTCCGCCATATAAGCCGAACTATTCATCGTCAGAGCCACCACCCCCGACATAAATGCCGGCAAGTTCACACCTACAACCGTCAGACCATAATGAATAATAAGAATCTGTACCAGCATCGGCGTTCCTCGAATGAGTTCAATATACGCCGATGCCACAAATTTAATTGGCCATATTCGGGATAATCGCATTAATGCCATGATCACACCAAGTAACGTACCAAACAATACACCGAAGAAGGAAAGTTCAAGCGTGACCCACGCACTTCGTGCATAATCCTGCCAATGTTCTAATAGAAAGGAAAAATCTAAATTCACGGCATGTCCCTCACTCGTCCGGTTTATTCGCCGAGCATCTCATTTGCTTCAACGACGAACCGTTCAATATCTCCGTTCGTTTTGAGCTTTTCCAATGTAGTGTTGATCTGATCCAGCAGCTTCTGATTGCCTTTCTTCACCGCGATGGCCGAACCACCCTCGTCTTCAGCCTGTTTAATCTCCACACCTGCAACAACAAGCCCCTCTTGGTTCTTCACATACTGTTCAGCCACCGGCCTCTCCAGGATGAGTGCGTCTACACGTCCTGTCTGCAACTCCAGAATCAGTTCAGGTATTTTGGCCAGAGAAGTGAGCTTTGCCCCCTCTATTTCCTGAGCAATCCCTTCCTGAATGGAACTTTTTTGTACACCAACCTGTTTGCCTGATAGATCATCCATGGACTTTAATGCCGTATCTTCCCCTTCTCTAACAAGTACAGCCTGCTCTGCATAATAGTAGATATCCGTAAAATCAACATTCTTCTTCCGTTCTTCGGTAGGGGTTAAGCCTGATATTACAAAATCAACCTTATCTGTACCGAGGGCCATAAGAAGGCCATCAAAGTCCATGTCCTCAATCTTCAGCTCGGCTCCCAGATCAGCCGCAATTGCTTTTGCAATCTCGATGTCAAAACCTACAATGGTATCTTTACCATCGATTTTCTTATGAAATTCATAGGGTGCATAGTCTGCACTGGTTCCAAGTACAATTACTTCCTTTTCTGCCGAGTTATTTCCCGAGGATGAATCTGGCTCCGATCCGGTTCCTGTCGTTTTTTCCTGCCCACATGCGGACATGATCACAACCACTAACAACAGCATCATTGGCAACAGCACTTTTTTCACACATCATACCCCTATTCTTTTTTTGAATGAGAAACATCATGATTTGTATACAATATACATAAGACAATATATGGACTTATATGTAAGTTATACTAACAAACAATCTGGTTTATCACAATGATTATTTAAACATTTATACGCTTTAATTCCATAAAATGTACTATATATGACACAGCATTTACATCGCCTGAAACATGAAGTTCGCTTGCCCAACTTCCCCCTCGGTGTTAAGATGATAAAAACTTGAAACTCCTGAACGGCGCGTACAGTACGGCCTCACACTCATCTATTTATTCACTATACATAGAAAGGAGGATTCGGTATGGAGGTACCCAAATACCGGTCCTTGAAAGATCACGTATACGATTACATTGCCCAGAAGATTCAGGACGGGACGTTACTTCCCAACCAGAAGATCAACGAGGCCGAAATATGCAAAAAGCTGGACATCAGTCGCACACCTACCCGGGAGGCGCTTTTTCAGCTGGCTTCAGACAATCTGCTGCAATACATCCCACGCAGGGGATTTATTGTCACTCCTTTTGATGCAGGCAAAAAACTGGAATTCTCCCAAGCGATCGGTGTGCTGGAGGCGCTTGCTGCCACACTTGCAGCAGACCATCTCAGACCATCTGAACTTATGGAGATGGAAACTCTGGTAGTCCGAATGGACGAAGATATCAGCCAACTTGATCTTGCTGCCTACAACAAGAACCAATATCAGTTCCATAATCTGTACATTCAGCGATGTGGTAATGCCACAGTCATTGAGATGTTAAACACATTGAAGAACAGTTTCATCCGGCAGTCGTATGTTAGTGATAATAAACCAAAGCTATCCGAGGTACTGCTCGAAGTTAATGAAGAGCACCGGCAAATTTTAAGTGCTTTTCGAGCCAAAGATAAGAACCAACTGGAAGCCCTGCTCAAACATCACTGGCGGATTATCGACAACGATATGCTGTAGTACGTACTGTCAGTACAAAACAAAGGCAACCCACACGATTAAACTGTACCCTATGTAAAGGACATTTCTAAAAAAAACTATATGGCTTCAAGAAGATGATCTCTGTATTGTACAGGGGTCATCCTTTTTAGGTTCCACTGGTATCTATAGTGATTATAGTAGGTCATATAGGCTTTAACTTCTCGTTTGACTTCGTCTAACGTGGCATAGCTCTTTAAGGAAGTTTCGTCCTTAAAATGACCAAAAAACGACTCTTGCGGTGCGTTATCCCAACAATTTCCTCGTCTGGACATGGATTGCCCAAGCCCATCCGTTTCACTTTCTTCTGAAAATCCGGATGAGTGTAGTGCGTACCTTGATCGGAATGAATGAAAGCATCATGACTCTTCTTGAATTTGCGGTTTTTCTGTAAGTGGAGCAACGTGTTTGTCGCCAGATCCATCGTCATTCGCTCCGACACATGATAAGCCAAAATTTCATTGGTGGAACTATCCTTGATGGTGGACAGATAGGCGCGTTTCCCTTGGCCGTAACTTAAGTATGTAATATCTGTTAGAAGTACTTTGCCCGGGATGCCTTGTTTGAAGTTGCGTTGTAACAGGTTAGGCATGGTTCGATGCTCATGGGTTGCCTTCATCATTCGTTTGTAGGGATTAGCTCGTCGATGAGGGCATACAATATCGTATTTTTTCATGATTCTTCGGATGCGCTTGAGATTCCACATGATCTGAAATTGTCCTTGCAGCGTCATCTTAATGGAGCGAGCGCCCTTGTTACGTTTCTTAAATTGGAAGGCTCGACGGATGTACACACCTATTTCCTCATCAACCTGTTCCTTCTTCGTGCGTCTGTGAATGGCTGAAGTGCTCCAGTATCGGTAGTATCCGCTTTTGGAGACCTCGGCGGTCTCACACAGAACACTTACCATTCGCTGAAGATGGTATTTCTCAATCACGGTTCGGATTAACCTGTATCGAAGACTAGGCGTTAGTTTTACTCGTGGTTCCACCCCCGTTCGGCCAGGCGAATCTTTTTTAAGAGTTCATTCTCTGCTTGGAGCAGGTGAATCTGTGCTTCGAGTTTCGCGTTCTTTTCTGCCAAGGTTAACTCACGTTTTAGAGACTCTCCTGAATGTTTGCCTCGTGTATCTTGTAAGCCTAGAGCTCCTTGCTCGTTGTAACTGGCTCTCCATCGGTCAGCTGCGGCTTTGACCCGAGTCATCCCAATGATTTGAACGTCAAATCCACATGTCTCAAAGATCTCTCTAGGCATCCTTCCTTGCTGATTTAATGTAATAAAGAACTGTTTGAACTCGTCCGTATAAGTGATTCCCTTGGTCGAAACAGACTTCACATAGGGATTTGTAGCAAGTTGCACTACTTCGCCGGTTGTAAATGTTTTTTTACTCATTAATCGTTCTCCGTCCTTGTCTCATTCATGGTATACAACAAAAATACCCTATAGAGAGACTTTTTTAAAGTGTCTACTCTATAGGGTACAGTTTAATTGTGTGAGTTGCCTTTTTCCTATTTTTCCTTTTCGACCTCCAACGGTGCCCTAGCCGCAAAAACAGCATATCCCAACTTTTTGCCGTACTTCGCGAGCAAACGATCATTGGTTCGACTCATTCGCTGCATACGTTCATCCTCAAACCAATTCATATCGATCTCGCGATGTGGATCATGATCAACGCCCCATTTTCCCATGGATCGTGAATGTTCTTTGACCTCTACCTTGGTGAAACCACACTGTTTGAGGCGTTTTCTCCATGCTGTGGCCGTTACCAGGGTTCGTATACCGTAAAATTGCTTTAACCTGCGACACATCAATTCGGTCTTCTGGCCTGATAGAACCATCTCCCGATCCACCAAAAGTCCACCGGGCTTCAACACCCTTCTATACTGAGCAAGTGCACTCCGCCATGGAGTGAAGATCGTGACCGACTCCACGAATACCACATCAAATTGATTTTCAGGAAAAGGTAACGATGCTACATCAGCCTGAACAAATCGAACATCCACCCGCTCTCGTCTCGCTCTCCGAATTGCCTTATCCAGCATATTGCGATGAAGATCAATCGCCGTTACCCGATATCCATTTTTAGCTAGATAACATGCAGTCCTCCCAGTGCCGCACCCTATCTCAAGAATATGACTACCCACAGGCAGAGATAAGCTATCCAGCAACTTCAGCGTTGCCAAAAATCCTCCAGGATGGGCACTTCCCTCCCCTAACCGAGCCAGCATGTCATGATAATCCACGCGACATCCCCTCCTCACTCCTCCCAGTGTATGGAGCAGATTCAAAAACGGCTCCTCCCCATTCGATTTTCCGGGTACTCGTCCATACCAATTGCTCTTCTTTTTACTATGATATACAAACCGTTGAATTCAAGCGGCAACCGCATCTAATGAGGAGGATTTGCATGTACAGAATTAATCCGGTATGTGAAGAAACGGTTTCTCCGCACGTTGGACGTTCCGTTTGTCTCGTTATGAACGACGGTAAGCATATGTATGGTACGCTTAGTCAATGTCGTGATGGCAAAGTTTATTTGAACGGATGTTTCGAGGGACCACGGCTGTGTTCAGTCAAATCCAAACAGCAACTGGTAAAAAGCAGCAAGAAAAACGCTGTTGCAAAGAAGAAAGTTAAATCTTCAGCCTACGGCCCATATGGTTACGGAGGATACGGCGGGGGTTACGGCTATGGAGCGGGAATCGATCTGGCTCTGGTAGCAACATTGTTTCTGCTGCCATTCCTGTTCATCTAAATTCCAATCTGATCATGGTAAAATTGTAGTCAGAACAAAGACCCTTTTTGCTTATAGCGAAAAGGGTCTTTATCTTTTTCATACGATTCACGTCAATTACACTATAGTTTTTGTTTAAAAATGATACAAAAAAGGCATTCGCCAAAACGAATGCCGGGAACTTCATATTTAATACCCTTACCTATGCACAGGGTGTCTATTTGATCTTAAAAAAAAACACCTCGTTAGAGGCGGGTAAGCTATGTTAAATCCGATTTCCTTTAGGCATCGTTTTCAGATTACTATTCGAATTCTCAAGCAATGGTAGCATCCTAGTCGTGCTGACCATCTCAGAAGCACATATCGGACAAGTAGGTACGTTATCAAACGCAAAATTGTCCCGCATCCATCCTTTGCACGTATCACTCGTACATTCCCAGATTGCCGCATCAGCTTGTGGAATCTCTTCCAACGGTTTTTTGCGATTATACATGACTTCTACCCCCTTTGTTATGGAAAAACATCTAACCGACGTTATTTCACAGAAGCCTACACTTAGCGGAAGTTTCAAGTCCCACCGAACTCCTGCCTCGACAACTAATGGGCCGAATTTTATATAACTGATCAAAAAAAAGAAGCTGCCTTTACCATTATAACATGTTAAAGGCAGCTATGCTTTAATTACAGTTTTACAACTTCTTCTGCTTGAGGACCACGGTTTCCTTGTACAATTTTAAATTGCACGCGTTGACCTTCGTCCAGCGTTTTGAAGCCTTCGCCTGTAATAGCGCTGAAGTGTACGAATACATCTTCTCCGCCTTCAACTTCGATGAAACCGAAGCCTTTATCAGCGTTGAACCATTTTACTGTTCCGTTTTGCATGTGAATTACACCTCCAAATAAAGATTAACATGTTCCTTTGTTCTTTGCAGCAAGCAAATAAAAATTCACACATTGAAAAAGGTACCAGTCATAAACCTATAAGTGATCGCCCTTTACAATATATGAATTAGGTTTTCCACTCTCTACAACTTGTTTTTATTATAACTCCATTTCAGTCAAAAAGCAAATCTTTGTATTTTCTTTTCAAACAGCTTTGGAAATACATGTTATTAACACGCGTGGGGCCAGGGTTTATCACGCTTATGTGCCTGGTCGCTTGTGTACGGTCTTATGAAAGGATATGCAGATCTAATCCATCTTATACATTTTTTATATAATATTGTGACATGCATATCCAACACAACCAATGAATCATCTTACTCCAGTATAACACACTATGTCCATGCCCACATAAATGCATCCCGATCCCAAGCGATCTGCCCACGATGAAGCTTTCGGAAAGCTTTCTTCACTTCTTTGGACAATGATGTATTGCCGTTCTCGTTCACAAAAACAAACTCTTCGCCAAAATGGGTCTTCACATATTCTATGGCAGCTTCCTGATGAAGTGTTCCTGTGAATTTAATCTCCTGTACCATCCATTCTGCTACATCTTGTGCTGTCTTCTCCACTATATCACCTACTGTCTAAACCTAATGTACGGATAGGCAGACCTCGTATCATGAACATATCTGTCTTCCCGCCAGACTGAAGTATACCATGATCCAACTGCTGACGGGAAACTGTATGATAACTACTTTCAAGCAATATCCGCAATACCATTAATGAACAACCGTATTCGCTTGCTCATTCCCTTTAGAAGGAATGGACGAATGTGTTCGATTGCTCCACACTAACCATGCACAGTAAGCAATCAGTACTGTAAGTATAAACAGATCGTAAGGAAGTGTCCCTGTGTCCTCCAGATCATTCCCTAGAAATTGAATCAGATTATGTATGAAATGAAACAATATAAGCGGTACGATATTTCCGTTCTTCAGCATCAATAATGCAAGTACAGCTCCCAAGAGCAGCGCATAGATCAATTGCATGATCGTATCTGCTATATCCTTACCAGACAATGCGTTCAGCAGATGTGTAATCGAAAACAAGATGCTGGAGGTCACAACTGCGGCCGCTGCACTTTTTTGAAGCAATGTTTTGAAAATAAGTCCACGATAGATCGTTTCCTCTACAAAAGCTACGAGCAAGGTAAAAAAGATGAAAAAAGCTACCCGTGACAAGCTCAGCTCCCCAAACCCTTTCAGGGCAAGTGTACCCAGTACAAGGAGTAGTGGAATATAATACTTTGCATGGTCAGCTGGGATACTTCGCAAAGATCGGAAGCCAGTCTCTCCCCACTTGCGCCTTAACGTCAGATAGATCATCAGAACCATTGCGATGGGTGTAAAGGAAATGAGTACAGGGGAAGTGTAGTCCAGTTGTTTTATCGTTGCAATGGCCCCTGCAGCAAATACGGCTAACAGGAGAAGCAGCTCAATAATCACAACGGTGAGCACAGGTTTGCGCTCGGAAAAGGAATGTTTTGGCTTGGGTTGCGGATTAATCATACATTTACCTGCCTCGTTTCATTTTTGTTTTCCGTTGTCATAAGAACTTATATGCCAATATAGTTGTATCACATCATCCGCATATTGAATATTCCTATTATGGATAAAACTATAAAAGTAACAAAAAAGAGACTTCTCCTGACTTCTTTTCCCCTAAAATCAGGTATGGCTTATACCTTTATCTGTCCATTATAGTATTACAAGAGTTCAAAGCTGCAGGGGTGTTGCGACTCTTCAACGTCATATATCTATGAAGTACCCATTAACGATAGTTTCACAATGCATAATGAAATCAGGGGGATACTATGAAAGCATTCTTTCAGCGCTGGGGGCATTTACTTGCTATTCTGTGCATACCGCTCCAAGGCTCCATTTACGTTTTTTTAGGCAGCAACACCGGAAGTGATGTGTTCTACAATTATGCTTGGATTGACACACAGATTCCTTTTCTCAAAGAATTTATTTATCCGTACATTAGCTGGATGCCCATTCTGTATCTTGGATTTCTCTATTTGGGTCTGACGAACAAGTCGCTATTCTGGCGTACGTTGATTACCTATAATGTTGGTGTCATGGCTGCCAATGTCTGTTTTGCGGTGTTCCCTACCCATGTCCCGCGCCCGGAGATCGGCGGAACTGATCTGAGCAGCGTGTTAGTACAGTTTATCTATACCAATGATGCGCCCTTCAACTGTTTCCCAAGTGTTCATGTTCTGACCAGCTATTTGCTGTTTATTGTGATCAACAGACACTTGAACTTTAAACCTTTGGCTCGGATTTCTTGGTCGGTATGGCTGTGGTTGATTATTGCTTCAACGGTGTTTGTAAAACAGCATTCCTTGCTGGACATCGCTGGAGGCATTTTGTTTGCTGAGGCCGCGTATTGGACTGTACATGTCTTTGCTCTTCGTCTTGGGCAGGCACGAAAAAAAGGCAAGCAGCCACTCACAGCTTCTAATCCAAGCAGTCATGTATAACGACATTTATATATGTAACAGGCGGATGATGATCCTGCTATACAGCAAAAGAGGGCATAGGCCCTCTTTTTTTGTACTCATTTAATTAAACCTACTTATATAGAAGAACTTTATTTGGGTTGGACTACGCGTTTCATACTATAGGTGGACGTTCATGAAGAAGGTCAGACGGTGGACTTCCGGTTATACGTTTGAATATGCGGTAAAAATAAGACAGATCCCGGTAGCCGAGAAATTCGGCAATTTCCTGGATGGAGAGTTGCGACTCGGTGAGCAGATATATCGCTCTTTTCATTCGTTGATCATGGACATACTGGCTGATGGTCTGATTCGTCATGCTTTTGAATAATGCAGCAGCATAATTGGGGGTCTTACCAATCTCATCCCCGAGTTCTTCCTTCGTCACTCTCTCCCGATAATGCCGCTCAATGTATCGCTTCATCCGTTCAGCATGATTATGTCTCTCCGGCGGGATGACTCCCCGATCAAGCTCTCTGTTCATATAAATCAACACTTCCATCAATAAGGCTTGGCTCATCATGACATAATAAGATGGACGCTCCTGCCACTGCTGATGGATAGCGCTCATACGTTGGTGAATCAGTTCATAACATCCAGGTTTATGCCGCAAAGCCTCATACCGCTCCAGTGCAGGTAAACCTTCCGTATGGTCACGTTGCAGTTGAATCACAATCTGTGTGTGCGTAACCGTAGGAATACTCTTGCCGTAATACGGGACACCACCTGGAATGAGTAGCAATTCACCCTTTTCCATGATCTGTTTATCACCGTTCACCCAATATACACATTTCCCATATGTAACCAAGCTAAGCCGCCAAGTCTCTTGAGTTTGCACAGCTTCTTCGTACCAACCAACACCATTAATGTGTCGTACTTCAAGTGGAGTAACCATAACACACCTCATTACTGGACTATACTCTAATCATTGTACTATAGTTCATACCCTGTTTCGACAGAAAACGCTACAATACACATATAAGCTTAAATATGAGGAGGAAATTAGCATGTTAAAAACAAAAATTATTTGTACCATGGGACCTGCTTGTGACTCAATCGAATTGTTGAAAGTAATGATTCAGGAAGGTATGACCGTTGCCCGTCTGAACATGGCTCATGGCGAACTGGAAGATCACGTTACACGGATTAACAATATCCGTAAAGCAGCTTCCGAACTGAACACCTATATACCGATCATGATGGACATCAAAGGGCCGGAAGTACGTATCGGTAAACTGAAAGAAGCATCCTGCCATCTGCAAGCTGGTAAAGAGCTGATCCTGACTACCGAAGAAATTCTCGGTGACGCTGAGCGTATCTCTGTAAACTATCCGGAACTTAACCTCGTTGTGAAACCCGGCGATCGTATCCTCATCGATGATGGCCTTGTGGATCTGACGGTACTGTCTGTGGAAGGATCCGATATCCATTGTAAAATCATCAGTGGCGGCATTCTGAAACCACGCAAAGGGGTTAACTTGCCAGGAATCAAAACGACATTGCCAGGTGTAACCGAGCGTGACGTTATGCACATCGGATTTGGGATCGAAAACGATATCGAAATTATCGCAGCATCCTTTGTTCGTAAAGGTGATGACATCCGTGAAATCCGCAGCATTTTGAAAGAACGCGGTGTAGACCACGTACAGATCATCTCCAAAATCGAAAACCAGGAAGGTATGACTAACCTGGACGATATTATTGAAGCATCTGACGGCATCATGGTAGCTCGTGGAGATCTTGGGGTTGAAGTACCTATCGAAGACGTACCTATGATGCAAAAAGAAATGATCGATAAATGTAACCGCGCTGGTAAACCGGTTATCGTAGCTACACACATGCTGGAGTCCATGCAAGTAAACCCACGCCCTACTCGTTCCGAAGTTAGTGACGTGGCAAACGCTGTACTTCAAGGTGCTGACGTTGTGATGTTGTCCGGTGAATCAGCTGCTGGTAAATATCCGGTACAATCCGTGCGCACGATGGCTGCTGTTGCTCGCCGTGCTGAAACAATGATCGATTACAAAGAGCAATTCGCACAAAAATCGGCTCAACAGATCGCTGATATTACTGAAGTTATCAGTCAGGGCGCTGTAAGTTCTTCCCTCGTACTGAATGCAAAAGCAATCATCACTTCGACTGAGAGTGGATTCACAGCACGCATGATCTCCAAATATCGTCCAAAAGCGCCAATCATTGCAGTTACACAACATGAAGAAGTATTGGCGAAAATCTGCCTGCTCTCCGGTGTTATTCCGGTTATGGGCGACAAAGTAACGACAACGGATGAAATGTTCGAATCGGCTACGCGTAACGCAATCAAAACAGGTTACATTGAAAAAGGTGACATCATTGTATTGTCCGCTGGTGTTCCAATCGGTCAATCCGGTAATACAAACCTGATCAAAGTTCAACAAGTTTAATTCAATAGCTGTAACTGAAGCTACACATCTTAGCTATATATAGAAAATACAAAAAATCCATCGAGAGCAGAAATGCATCCCGGTGGATTTTTTGTTGATGATGTGTGCCAATGATTCTGATGTTACAATAGACTTCGAGATTATAGATTCCGCGAGTAATCAACCAGATCCTGTGACATGGTGTTAATCTCATCCATTGAAGCATTCACCTGCTGTGTCAGGGCAGCCTGATTTTGCGTTAACGTGGACATATTACCGATATGCTCAAGAATCTGATCAATCAGTGTTTTCATCTTCTGCATGCTGTCTTCAATATTTACTGTGGCCTCCGAGCTATGATCAGCCAGCTTCCGCACTTCACCAGCAACGACGCCAAACCCCAGTCCCAGCTCTCCCGCTCGTGCAGCTTCAATTGCTGCATTCAATCCGAGCAGGTTGGTCTGACTGGCAATCTCTCGAATAAACACCGTAATATTCTTCGTATCATCTGCACTGCTCTTCACTTGAATAGCTGCATCGGCAGATAACTCCTGTGCAGTAACCAGATCCTGTGCCTGATCGGTAATCGAGTTGATTCCACGTACCATCTCGCCAATGGACTCTGACAATTGTTTTGTTTTCAGATTCATGGCTTCCACGATCTGTTCCTTATTCTTCTCATGGGTGACGTCTCGAATGGTTCCAGCTACACGGAGTGGTACTCCATCCTGATCCCTAATGGTCTCCCCACCCGCGTGATACCACCGATACTCCCCGTCTTTACGCTGCAGACGATAATCCAGATCGTACGGTGTACGACCACTGTAATCGTTCATATGTCTGGCAAATTCGTTGATCGTCCGATCATGGTCTTCCGGATGAAGTCGGCTGCTCCAGCTGCTGAACACATTCGGGAAATCCTGCTCGTCTTTAAACCCTAATTCTTTACGGAACTGGGGTGACCACCAAAATTCGTTATTTGGATTAACTACATCTCCAGCCACAACAGTCATATCCCACGGTGCCTCCACCAAGGCACGGTTAACCAGATCATATCGGGTGACGAGTGCTTCCAGCTCATCCGACTTGCTCTTCTCCTCATGAATATCAAACATGATACCCAGAAGTTTGACCGGAACTCCAGCCTGATTTCGGATGACTTGTCCAAGGCATCGGAACCAGCGAATTTCTCCACTTTTAGTAATCATACGGCTGATGGCGTTATAGGCAGTTGTTGCTCTTATGTCATTCACATGTTTCATAATCTCCTGTACCAGTTGGGGTCTGTCATCCGGATATATCGATTTCGCCCAGCTTGCAAATGAATTGGGATAATCCTTGGCATTATGGAAGCCTAACATTTGGCGGAATTCATTCGAAAATGCGACGATATTGTTGTTATCCAGTGGATCACCAGCAACAATTTCAGATTCCCATAATCCCACATGCATCGCCTGATTCAGCATTCTAAGGCGCATTTCCACGTCTTCGTTTTGAGCTTTCATCATATGTACTGCTTTTTTGATATTACTAGCTATTTCATCGGTATCCTGAAACTCAATGCCATCTTCGATCCATGCGTCATAGTCGCCCTTTTCTGCGTTTGCTACCAGTTTACGACTATACTCCAGTAAATTCTGATGCGCATCTATACGAAGGTGTTTGGTCGATTCAGTACGTTTACGAAACATGCTCATTTCTCCTCTTAGCTCATATGATATATATTTCGACATTATCAGACATTAAGTGTAGAGCAATGGTCTTAATTTTGTATAAAAACAAGAACCAGCACTGAATCAGCACTGGTTCTTATATTAAATGCCTTTATTTTTATGAAAAATAAATCTTAAATGACTGCCTCTTACCAGCTACCAGCCAAAATTCAGTGTTTTACCCGTCTCCACCCAAGTTTTGATGCTACTTAGAATCATCCACCAGCTGCTCTGTGCATTCGCAATGGAAGGATGGTTATCTGTAAACTGATCATTAATCAGCGTCAGCTTCGTACACTCACCAACCGTTTCCAACTGGAAGACCACTCTGGATTGAAGCTCGGCATGATTCGCATGGTACGACGGTCCGGGATGCTCCTGATAGCTAAGTCTGGACAGCGGTTCAAATTCCAATATATCTCCATACACATGGACCGTCTCCGCACCATCATTACCTGGCCCTACATAAGCAAACGGCTGACCTGGTTGGAAATTGGTACGAAGTTCACTGCCGAAAAAACTGTTCCGTGTGCCGTCTGGTGATATTAGAGCATTCCACACCTCTTCCAGTCCTGCATTGATATAGAATTCATATTTCAGTTCCATGGACTCACTCCCTTTATGTATTGGATACGCGATCTGTCAAGCTCGCACTCCTATCCTATCGTTATACCCCAAAGGCCGTATTGTAAAAACGCGACAACAGGTAAAATATAAGCTCTTTATGTTTTCGGGAATGTTATACCCTAATCCAAACGAATTGCGCCCATATAGTGCTTTCCCAGAAGATCAGATATACTAAACTGGAATGAAATAACAGGACTGTTCAAGGTGATGAGACAGAATCAGAAAGGAAATGAGATATGAGCCAATCAACGAATATTATGGGCATCCCTTTTCCCAATATAACGATGAATCAAACGGTTGCAATCCTTGGTGAAGTTGTAGATCAGGAAAGCAATGAACTATTCCATGTCATCACAGGCAATCCCGAGATTGTCATGTCCTGTCAAAAGAATGCCTCTCTTCGCGAGGTTGTCGATCAAGCCGGGTTGGTCACGGCTGACGGTGCCGGCATTGTGATGGTATCCCGTTTTCGGGGCGGACAATTAACTGAACGGGTAACCGGTTGTGATCTGCTGTTTCGTTTATTGGAGGAAGGTGATCGAGAACACTGGTCATTCTACATGCTGGGAGCAGAGGAAAGTGTAAGTGAACAGGCAGTAAAAGTCATAGCACAGCGTTACCCCGGAGTTATCTTAAAAGGCAGACACCATGGTTATTTCCAGGCAGATGAGGAACAACAGATTGTGGAAGAGATTTGTACTTCTCAACCAGACTTTCTTATCGTAGCTCTGGGCGCCCCCCATGCGGAACACTGGATTAACAAATATCGCCACCAGTTGAACGCTCGTGTAGCCATAGGTGTAGGAGGCAGTCTCGATATCATGGCTGGCAAAACCAAACGTGCCCCTGCGATATGGCAGAAGCTTAACCTGGAATGGCTCTATCGCCTCCTCAGTCAACCTTCGAGATGGAGCAGGCAACTCATTTTACCCCGTTTTGCTGTGCGGGCATTGTTGTTCAGAGAACCTAAATAATTTGAGATGAGCAGGAGGGGTGTCCAGATGAAACAGGTAGAACAAGGAGACAGACCAAGCATGGGCCTGTTGAATCTGAATGAAGGTGATCATAAATATCAACTGACACGCCATGCTCCTTCCGAAGCACTTCGCCCTTTTGTTAAACATTACTGGATCGTATCGTGGGATCTGACTGGATCTGAACCGTATCCCCAACATGTCGTGCCTAACCCTTGTGTCAATCTGGTTGTGGAACGGAACAATACGTTTTTCTTCGGACCATCGGGACGTAAATTCTCCTATCTTGTGAGCGGAAAAGGTCGTGTGTTTGGCGTGAAGTTCAAACCAGGAGGGTTCTATCCCTTCCTCCGGGCTCCTGTCTCATCCTTGTACGGACAGCCGATGAATGTATCCAATATTCTGGACGTCACAGCGAAATCCTTGGAAGACCGACTTCTTGGGTCGGGGGATGATGCAGATAAAACCAGTTACATCGACCAGCTATTGTGTGCACATCTTCCTGCTGAAGATGCTCAAGCAAGAATGGTTCATGATATTGTGCAACAGATCGAACAGAACCGAGAGATGCTGAGAGTGGATGATCTGTCTTCTTATTGGAATATGCATACCCGAAAGCTTCAACGCCTGTTCAATCAGTATGTGGGCATCGGACCCAAAACGGTAATCAAGTTGTATCGTCTGCAAAATGCTGCAGAATGGATGGACCGCGGTCTTCACTGTGACCTGATTAAGCTATCTCAGGATCTTGGATATCATGATCAATCCCATTTCATCCGAGATTTCAAGTCCATTATTGGCAGTACACCAGAGGAGTACTTACACTCTAGACATCTGAATGGTGAGCGCCGAGGGCTAATAAATTAACCTGTCCTGAGAATCAGGACAGGCGAATGACTTCTATGGTATCCCCCGTATGGATTATACCTTCCCTTTCAACCGAGCACACAATCCCACGTTTTTTGCGAGCCGCAGGCACGAATTTTTTGCGCAAACCGTCCTGCTCGTAGAATTGTTCAATCATTTTCCCCGGATGTACACAGGGAAGGTTCTCCCCTTCGCATATTAACCCTGTCCCGTTTGGAAATAGGAGCCGCGTTCCAGCAGGCAGTTCCGTCAATCGATCAATGCCACGAACCAGTATATTGGCACCAAGCCACTCTGGACGCACTTCAGGAATGTTCATTTTCTCAGCAATAAGAGCACATTCTTCCTCAGACACAATACTGAGCTGGCGGCGATTCGCAATCGGTGTGCCACGCTTGTAGATTTTCTGACGTGAGTCCGCCGGACGAAGCAGACCATAATGACGGTCACCCGGAATTCCTGCAAGCTCAATGTCGATAAAAGGTACAACTCGGGTCACAAATGTGGATGGATCATCAGCCAACAAGACGAATTGAACCGTTCCCATGGTAATCCTCTCCCTTTCCTGAGCAATATCACTTCTTTATTGTTCATTATTACCCAATGAATGGATTGTCGACAATCGGCGTATGCTTAGCTTTGTAACCATTTTTTAATTTCAACATCATAACTCAACTGGAAAACGATAAATAATTTAAATAATACGCAATTAAATTGTTACAAATTAAATTTACTCTTTCCGTTCTTGTTGCAAACATTTATACTAGGATGGACAAGTAAATAAATTACATATCAGAAAGCAAGGTGTTTCCTTTGATTAGTATCATTTTTGTAGCTCTTGTAGCTGTCGAACACTTCTATATCATGGTGATGGAGATGTTTATGTGGACTCGTCCACGCACTATGAAAACCTTTAATCTCACGCCGGAATTCGCCAAATCCACCAAGTCCCTCGCGGCCAATCAAGGTCTTTACAATGGATTTCTTGCGGCAGGTCTGATCTGGGGACTCGTATATCCGGATGCTGCCGTTGGACAGCATATTCAGATTTTCTTCCTGGCGTGTGTGATTATTGCGGCTCTTTATGGAGGAGCAACTTCTTCACGGTCGATCATTATTAAACAAGGTTTGCCTGCGATCATTGCGTTGTTGCTGGTCCTGTTCCTCTAATTTCCTGTCGATAGGTGCATTGCTTCGATTCATGTTTAAATCCTTTATGGTAAGGTAGTGAATAGATAGCAGTGTACAATGACCAGAATCGTTCTGGAATTGGAAGGAGAACATGTCATGGGATTGTTTGACAAGCTTCGGCGGCGCAAAAAGGAGAAGGTACCTGCAGGTGGTGCTGTGGAATCGACTAATTACAGTGAAACCATCGTGGGTTTTGTCCTGCTGGAGCGTGACGATTGTGATTTTGACCTTTTCATCAGGAACATGAAGAACGAATGGGATATCGAGATTGAAGAACGGCCGGAGGAGGGCAATCTCTTTTTTGAGGTGAATGGGATGCAGGTGGTATGTGCTCACATTGCCGCGCCTGTACCTGACCGTGAAGTTGAGGAGAATGCCAAGCTAAACATCCTTTGGCGAGAAGCGGAGCAAGTTACCTCACGGCACCAGTCTCAGATTATTGTCTCTGTTCTGAACGCAACAAATGCTATTGATGGACATGTTCTGTTCACTCAAACAGCAAGTGCCTTATTACAGTTGGATCACGCGCTGGCCATATACATGGCACCACTTGTTGTTGAAGCCAGTCAATATGTCGAAACTAGCCGTGGGATCAAACATGATGAGTTGCCCGTCTCGCTCTGGATTTTCATCGGATTATTCCAAAATGCCGAAGGCGCTTCAGCTTACACTTACGGACTACGTAACTTTGGTAAAGAAGAGATGGAGATTATGCAATCGTCTGAATCCTTAAGCGATGTATTTGAGATGATGTTCATGACAACAACGTATGTGGTTGAAAACGACGTCACACTGCATGACGGGGAAACACTTGGTTTCTCGGCAGAACAAAAGCTGAGCATTTCCCTTTCCAAAGGTGCAGCTACAGAAGGCAACAGTTTGAAGATTGGCTTCTAACTTACGCAGGAATTTCAATTTATCATGTTACAATCATAGAAGCCATCTGGAGTTCATCCTCTGGATGGCTTTTAGCTATCCAGCCATCCTCCCAATGACGATGTGATAACAATCCCTGAATTTAACTTCCCTAGGAATAAGTAGTCCATAAGAACCACTATATTATGAATTCAGTTTTCATTCTCGCTATAAAAAGGTATAATTAATAGGCTTATAGTCTCATATATTACATATTATTTTATTATCGAGGAGTTGCCTACATGTCTGTTAGACGTTTGGATTCAACTAAACCTATTATTGAAATTCTCTGGGAAGGTATTGTTTCTCCTGAACATGTTGAACAAGCGAATACAGAAATCAAGAGAATAGCGGAACAATTGGGGAATTCGTTTGATGTGCTAGTAGATATGCGGAACATGAAAGCTTTCCCTCAGGATACCAAAGAAAAAATTGTGGAGCATCAGAAATTACTGACACAGTGGGGTATGAAGCGAGCCAGTGTAGCGGTAGGTGGTGCAATCGCCAAAATGCAATTGAATCGGATTTCCAAAGAATCGGCGCACCAAACTGAATTTCAATGGGAAACGTATGATGAGGCTTTGGCATTTTTGTTGAAATAAAATATTGAAGTGATACGGACTAAGTATAATAAGAGAGATACCGATGCTGTACATGGCACACAGAAAGAGGCGTTCCCCATGAGGAAGCGCCTTTTCTTTTGCAGTTCCACTTTGCTTACTCAGTTATGCCAGTGATCCGAACGCTCATCATTTAAGATTCAAGTTACTTACACGCACCATCGTTACCGATGTACCATTTAGGGACTCCACCACGAATCCTAACCGCTTATATAAGCGAATCGCTTGGTTATCCGGGTCAACACTAAGCGAGACTGCTTCAATTCCCCGCCGTTCAACCTCATCTAATGCGGTCTGAAGCAGTAAGGTACCTACTCCTTTCCCACGTGCATCTTCCGTTACAGCCATTCCCATCTCTGGCGTAGCTGCATTCACATAACCGTATCCCGCATTCTGATCCGCATAGAATCGTAATGTTATTGAACCTAGTCTCTTGCCCTGCTGGTCTACCGCAACATACCCGAAATCCCCTTCTCTTCCCCAGTCTTCAACGTATTTGGATAGCTCAGGCGTATGTATACTTTCGAGTTGGAGAGGTTCATCACCTTCTCGTGTATGCAGGGATGCGTATAACATCTCCCACAGAAAGGGGATATCCTGTTCCTCAATCGAACGCACATGATAGTTGGTCTTGTTCATGTTTGCTCCTCCTTCAGCTTTCCAAAAAGGCGGTCCATCTCATTCAGATTAAACTCATTGGTAATCTCGTAGTCTTCAAGTTCGTCTCTCGTTTTCGCCTCATTGTAGATGGAGATAGACTTTTCATTATAAAACGTCAGTTCAAATCCATCGGTAAAGCGACCTTCTTTATTAATGGTAAGTCGCCATTCATAATAATATGGATTCCTTTCGGAAACGTCGAATTCCCGTACTCTTTTAAGTCGAATATCCTTTAATAGCTTCAGCATGTCTCTAATCTCATTGGGATCTGTAATCGTCACTTCATCATCTTCATTATACGAATCTGCACTTGAAATCTTCCTAATTGTCAGTCGATCCAATCGATCCAGCATGCTCATATGATCTGTAACCTCTGCTCGAAACGTCGTATGTTTGCTGGGGATATACTTCGTATATTGACCAGAGGTATACATACGCACTGCAATAGCTACGACAACAATAATCGTGACGATACCTATAATCATCTTGATTCTGTTTTTCACAGTCTAACCTCCCCCTAGAAATTGAGACCTTACATATTATATATCAAATAAAACTCGTTTTGTGTTCGTTATTCTTCCACATTTTAGTATTTGGTCTCGCCTAAGGATTAAATATTATTTGACGATATATATAATAAGCTTCAAACATACTAACACATTCATGACATCTAGGGGGAAAAGTATGAAGTTAAAACTCAAATTGATGTTAGCCTTCTTCGTCACTGTTCTGCTTACAGCTGGCGCGCTCGCACCACTTGGTTTGGTTCAAACGGAAAACCAAGCTTCTCAGAGTGTGAACAACAAACTAGAAGGATTAATATCTACCGCAACATTTCAGTTGGACGGCTGGTTACACGGAAACGAGAAATTAGTGGAAACACTAGGCCTTGTAATTCAGGAGGCTGTTTCATCTTCTGATCTTAATGAAGATTATCTGTCCATCATGTATAAGGGCACCAACCCTAACAACTTAGAGGACATATTTTACGGAAATAAGGAAGGACAGTTTATAAATGGTTCTGACTTCGTCCCAGATAAAGATTATGATCCCAGGGATCGTTCTTGGTATAAAGAGGCTCTACAAGCAGACAAGCTGATTTTTACTGACCCTTACATCGACAACAAATCCAAACAATTTACGGTGTCTATAGCCATGCCAGTAAAGACAGAAAACGGTGCAATACGGGGAGTGGTTGCTTCTGATATTCTACTTTCCAAGTTAACCGATACAGTCAACCAAATTAACCTGGATGGACTAGGCTACACTTTTATGCTCGACAAAAAGGGAGTTATTTTAGCTCATCCCGAGGCTGATCTTGCAAGTACTTCAGCCGCAGACAACGATCAATTGGGACCGTTGCTTGCAGAGATGCAAACGCATCCTTCAGGACAAAGATCATTCCAATATAACGGAGAAAATCTGCTCCTCTACTTCAAACAAATTCCAAGTACTGGTTGGATTATCGGATCAGTCATATCTGAGAAACTCGCCTATGCGGACTATTATGAATTGCGCAATAACTACATTCTCATTATCGCCATTACATTATTGGTTGTACTGGCAGGTGCCTATTGGATCGCAACACTCTTCATCAAGCCACTGAGAAATCTCCATGAGACCTCCCGCCAAATGTCGAGTGGTGATTTTACAGGAAGGGTGCAGATCAGAGGCAAAGATGAATTCGCTGAACTAGGTATGGCATTCAATCAGATGTCCGATCAGCTTAGCTCGCTGTTCAGGCAAGTAACGGCTTCTGCTGATCGCGTACAAAGTATCTCGGGTGAGATGCAGGAGCATACAGATAAAACCAAACGCATCGCTGAGCAGATCTCCATTGCCACTGATGAACTCGCTCAAGGTTCCAGTACACAGGCTGAATCCGTGTATGATGGCTCAAGCCGTCTGTCGGAGATGAGTGATAGTGTTGGTGGTATCAATCGCAGTGTCGAGCAGTCCGTAACGATGATGCGTGAGGCAGGAGAAGCCATGCTAGCTGGGCTACAAGCGGTAGATCATCAGGTGGAGCTTTCGGATGGTAACCGCCAATCGATTGACCGTGTGGGTGAATCAATCAATCTACTCGCAGACAAATCACAGAAGATTGAAAGCATCGTCAGCATGATTCAAGGTATTGCCTCCCAGACTAACCTGCTCGCACTGAACGCTTCGATTGAAGCCGCCAGAGCGGGTGAACATGGACGTGGATTTGCGGTGGTTGCCGAGGAAGTGCGCAAACTGGCTGAACAATCCGCCGGCTCTTCTCAGGACATCATCGTGTTGCTGAATGAAATCCAGGCGGCTAGCCACCAAAGCGTGAGCGAGGTCGATTCTGCTGAACATGGTATTGAGCAACAGGTTGCTGCCGTACATGAGATGCGCAACTCATTTATGCGAATCAAGCAATCTATTGAAGGCATTGACACTCAGCTTCAACAAGTATCGTCTGCAACAACCGAATTGGATAACAGTTCTGGCAAGATTGCTGAAGTGATCTCCAGTGTTGCGGCCATGTCCGAACAGAGCGCCGCTTCCACCGAAGAGGTTGCCTCTTCAACGCAAGAACAGTTCAATTATATTACGAGTATCTCGGAACGCTCCAATGAACTGGCTCAACAAGCTAATACGCTCGCTGAAGAAGTGAAAAAGTTCAAGATATAAATCAACAAGCCGCGTTCTCCCATAGGGTGAATGCGGCTTGTTTGTTACTTGGTTATATTGCTTTATCACCTATTTGGAATAAGGCAAAACGATAACCCTTATCCCGAGCCATGAATATGACACACGTAGGCTTGGCATCACAACTGATCAGGTTATATCAGAAACCTAATTGTTTTCAGCTCAATATATGACCTGCTGATTCTCGGATAACCAGCTCAGGCTTCAGGACAATCTTCTGCGGTTCTTTACGCTTATCCTTTAATTCTTCAATTAACAGATCTACAGCGCGATGTCCCAGTTCTTCAATTGGCTGGGCAACGGTTGTAAGCGGCGGACTCGTCACGGAAGCCAGAATCGTATTATCAAATCCGATAATGGACACATCCTCTGGCACGCGTAGCCCCAGTTCTTTGGCAGCCTGAAGAGCACCGATGGCCTGAATGTCATTACAACAGAACAAACCTGTCGGGTGATCCTTCTCACCGAGCAGCAGTAGCGCCTCTCTTTTGGCCGAGCTCAAGTCAGCTGCCGATTCTCTGATCTGATTCGGTTCCAGCGTATGACCTGCCTTATTCAATGTTTCGCGGAATCCACGTACACGTTCCTGACTGCTGCTGACTTTGGACGGTTCCGACAGAACCGCTACACGGGTGTGTCCAAGTTCAAGCAGATGCTGCGCTGCGAGCGTGCCGCCAAGCAAGTCGTCAATGGTGACTGTATGCACCGACAGGGATGGCATATGGCGAGCAATCAAAGCGACAGGGATGGACTGCTGCAAGAGGGGTGACAAAATATCGGCATTATCGATTCCGGTTCCGATCATCATGCCATCGACCCTTTTTTGCTGGAGCAGATTCAGATAACGCTCTACCCGCTCGTCCTTATTATCCGTACTGCAGATGACCACGCTGTAACCCAATTGACGGCTTCGATCCTCCACCGCTCTGGCGAGTTCTGCGAAATACGGGTTTGAGATGTCCGGTACGAGCAGTCCCAATGTATACGTCTGCTTACCTGTAAGTGCAGCTGCGATCGCACTGGGTTGATAGTGAAGGCGTTCCATGATCTCCATAATCTCGGCGCGCCGCTTCTCACTGATCTTGCCTTTGCCATTAATGACCTGCGAGACGGTTGCAATGGATACACCCGCCTCGCGTGCTATATCGTATATGGTTGCTTTCATTGTTTTTTCCCCATTTGTGCTATATATAAATTTCGTTATACATAGATAATTGTTCTCTTCTCATTATGCAGGGGGAAGTCTGCATACGCAACTTGAAGCCAGCACAATGTGCGTAGCATGAACTGTTTTACTTTTTCATCAACCACTCATGGTCAGGATCGTTATGGAATTTCCAGGTCCGGGTTGGTCCAGCCATCACGTTCAGATAGTAGACCTCATACCCCGGAGGAGCGCCTACCGGATGATATCCGTCCGGAACAAGCACCACTTCTCCGTTCTTCACTGCTAGCGTCTCATCCACAGAACGATCATCCGTGTATATGCGCTGAATGGCAAACCCCTGCTCAGGCTGCACACGGAAATAATACGTTTCTTCCAGCAAAGATTCATCCGGGAGTGCATCCCGATCATGCTTATGTGGCGGGTAACTGGACCAGTGCCCATCTGGTGTAAACACCTCAACAACGAGCAAACTGTCTGCTTCCTTCTGTTCTGGCAAAATGTTGTGAATCTGGCGTTCCAGATTGCCATACCCTCTCGCCTCTACCCCTACATCTTCGGGTGCAATGAGACGAGCTGGATACGTGCCTTTACCGGGTGCAACACATATAGCGACTTCCAGTTCGGTACGTGCTGTGATCTGCACTTGATCGGAAGTTGAGACGTAGACCGAGTACGGAGGTATTTTCTCGAAAACACTCATTCTTTTCCCGATGTTATCCCATGTGTGCTCCCGGGTACTTACATTGGCGAAACCACTGAGAAGCACCACACAGAGTTCCTGATCACCGCTCTCACGGGTTAGTGTCTCCCCCTCTGCCAGCTTCGCTACCTGAAAGCCAACATATTCCCACCCAGCCGACTCCGGTGTTACGTTTATAAGTGTACCGTCTCCCTCCGGGTTGACCACGGGTTTCACAATACGTTCTGACATCTTGCCATCCACTCCTTTCTGTAGTCGTCCATAACAACCTGATATTTATAAAAACAAAAACTTGGACTATTCATGCCCTCTATTAGAAAAAAATGACTTTAATCATCCACTATGGCATTGCCGTTTGCGATTCCAGTGACATCCCAGGAACTTCACTCAGCTTTACAGGTCTTCCCCGCTCCATGGACAGTTTTGCTGCCAGCGCAATTCGTTCTGCCTGTACTGCATCGTGGCCATCTACGATAACCGCTGTATCATGGAGGATTGCATCGATAAAGAGAGCTGTCTCCTGTACATATGCTTCATTGTAGCGTTCCAGGAAAAAGTGTAACGGTTTGTCGCGCATGAGCCCGGCCGCTGTACTGATCTCAGCCGTATTCGGATGATCATTCGCCGCTGCGGCGCTGCCCATCGAGCCAAACACTTCAACACGCTGGTCATACCCGTATACAGCCTGACGACTGTTATCAATGACACCAATCGCTCCATTGGCAAACGTCATCGTTACAATCGCTGTATCCACGTCACCATGCTCTGCAAAGACCGGATTGATCAGCACGTTGCCCTGAGCGTACACTTCTTCCACTTCACTCCCGGACAGATACCGAGCCATGTCAAAATCGTGGATCATCATGTCCATGAAGATCCCGCCAGATACCCGGATATACTCTGCAGGCGGTGGACTCGGGTCACGAGAAGTAATTTTGATAATATGCGGATCACCAATCGTACCATCCTGCACATGTGCACGTATCCGTCTGAAGTTGTGATCGAAACGGCGGTTAAATCCAATTTGCAGCTTCACGCCAGCCTTCTGAACTGCCGCTACAGCCGCTTGGGTCTGTGCCAGATCCATGCTAACCGGCTTCTCGCAGAAGATGTGTTTGCCCGCCTGAGCGGCCTGTTCGATCAGCGGCACATGTGTATCTGTTGAAGAACAGATCAGTACCGCGTCTACATTAGGCATCGAGATCAACTGGCTGCTATCCGTTGTTACAACAGGGATGCCACGGTCGGAGGCCCAAGCCTCCAATTCAGGACCTGCAAACAAGTCACTGATTCCCACAATCTCGGCATGCGGGTTGCGCAGGAGATTGTCTGCATGAATTTTGCCGATCCGTCCAGCACCGATGATGCCAATTCTTACTTTGTCCTTGCCCATTCCGTTATCCTCCCTATGTGCGTCCATATGAGCTGGGCGTTCCCCTTAGCCCGAGTGATGCTCTGGTTGTTACCAGCGCGCCGTTACCATCTTCTTGCGAGTGTAGAATTCAACACCATCCGTGCCATTGGCGTGAAGATCACCGTAGAAGGACTTCTTCCAGCCCGAAAACGGGAAGAATGCCATTGGCGCAGGTACGCCCAGGTTAATTCCCAACATGCCCGCATCAATCGTTTCACGGAATTGACGCATACTCGCCCCGCTGCGGGTGAACAGACACGCACCGTTGGCAAAGTCGGAACGGTTCGCCAGCTCAACGGCTTCCTCCAGCGTAGACACTCTTGCTACCGAGAGTACTGGAGCAAAGATCTCATCCTGCCAGATTTTCATATTGCTCTCAACTTGGTCGAATACCGTGGGCCCTACAAAATAACCGGATTCACTTGTTGCCTGATCTTTGCGTCCATCCCGGATCAAAGCCGCGCCTTCCTGCTCTCCGGCTTCAATGTAACTGAGTGTGCGCTCTTTATGTGGTCCACGGATGACAGGTCCGAGGAACACGCCCTCATCCATACCGTTACCGATGGTAATGCGGTCTGCTGCTTCCACCAGCTTTTGTACCAGTTCGTCAGCCACATCACCCACAGCCACAACAACCGCACATGCCATGCAGCGTTCCCCTGCTGAACCAAAAGCTGCACTCGTAATCTCTTTCACCGTCAGATCGAGATCGGCGTCCGGCATAACGATGGAGTGATTTTTGGCACCAGCCAGTGCCTGTACCCGTTTGCCATGCTTGGATGCAGTGGTGTAGACGTATTCAGCTACAGGTTGTGAGCCGACAAAGGAGATCGCTTGAACATCCTTATGTTCCAGCAACCCGTTCACAACATCATGCGAACCGTGAACAATGTTGAGCACGCCGTCCGGAAGCCCTGCTTCCTTGAACAGCTCTGCCAAGCGGCCTGCCAGCAGCGGTGTACGCTCGGATGGCTTCAGAACAAAGGTGTTACCACACGCAATAGCAAGCGGGAACATCCAGCACGGCACCATCATCGGGAAGTTGAAAGGGGTAATTCCCCCAATAACACCGATCGGGTAGCGATACATGCCCGACTCCAGCCCTGTAGCGATGTCAGGCAGTTGTTTGCCCATCATCAGATTCGGGGCACCTGCCGCGAACTCGACGCATTCAATGCCACGTAATACCTCGCCGTACGCTTCGGCATAACTTTTACCGTTCTCCAGTGTCACCAGGCGAGCGAGCTCTTCCCAATGTTCAACCAGCAACTGCTGGTAGCGGAACAGAATACGTGCACGGCGTGGAACCGGTGTGCTGCTCCAGGATTTGAACGCTTCTCGTGCTGTCTGAACCGCCAGATCCACGTCCGCTTGTTCGGACAGTGGCACATGTGCAATAACCTCTTCTGTAGCCGGATTCACCACTGGCTCCGTACGAGTTGACACTGGGGTTACCCAGGCACCTCCGATCCAGTTTTGTACCATTGTCGCTGTTGCAGACGCTTCAGAAATTCCTTTTCCCATAGCCCTGTCTCCCTTCGCTTATGTGTGATCCCTTATGTTCAACATGTTCATTGTTATAGATCTGTATGAGTGTGTTATTCAAAGTATTGCAACGAGCTTCAAGACACGGTGATCTCGCCCCGATTGCAACGTTCAATGTAGTCATTTACCTGTTCGACCGTTGGCATTGCATCCGAACAGCTGTGGCTTGAAATAACGATACTTGCTGCGCCACTGCCATAGGCCATGCTGCGCTCAATCGTCCAACCCTGCATCAATCCATACAGGAACCCGGCTGCGTAGGAGTCGCCTGCACCAAACGTTTTTACAACTTTTGCCGGGTAGCTATCCGCACGGTGGGAAAGCCCTTCACGCGTATAAGCAATGGACCCTTCCTTGCCGTGTTTGATTACAACGATGTTGGCTGAGAAATCAAACCATTTCTGTGCAGTTACCTGATCGCTATGATCCGGATTATGGTCGAATGTCTCCATCATGTCGAACTCCTCACGTGTGCCCAGGATGATATCGCATTTCTCGGCTGCAAGGTTGTAATAGACCGCTGTCTCTTCATCTGATGTCCAGGTGTATGGGCGATAGTCCAGATCAAACACAATAACTGTGCCATGTTTTTTCGCATACGTTAGTGCCTGTAATACAGCTTCACGGGATGGGCTTTGCGCGAGGGCTGTGCCTGAGATTAGCAGCACTTTGGAGTCAGCAATCAACTGCTCTTGTACTTCTTGCGCTTGTAATAACAGATCCGCTACATTGTCCCGGTACATCAGGATACTGCAATCCGTTGGGCTTTTGATTTCGGTAAAAGCAAGCCCTGTCACCGCTCCGGTGTCATCTGTAACTACATTCGATGTGTCGATGCCGTTCTTCTCCAAATAACTCTGGATGAATCTGCCCATCTGGTCACCCGCGATCTTACCGATAAAAGCCGTCTCCATACCCAGTCTGGACATGCCAATCGTAATATTGGCCGGAGAGCCGCCAACATACTTCGTGAACGTCATCGTCTCTTCCATCGGGCGATTGATCTCATTGGCGTTCAAGTCGATGCACAAGCGGCCAATCGCGGTGAAATCCTTCTTCCTGGATACCGGAAAGGATACATAGGTCATTGCATGTGAGCCCCTTTCTGTGTTGGGATTTTACATGTTGTATATGGATATCTAGACTAGTTACTCATTCCATCGTAAGGACTCGTAAACGGCTAGAGTAAATCAGTTTTATTTTCCAATCGTAACGTTATACTCTTGCTGGCCTTCTTCCTTTTTCAATTCATAGGTGTGGCCTCTGACCGCTGCAATGCTAAACGAATCAGCTGTGTTGGTATAACGACTCCATATAGTTCAAAGATCGCTTCGCATACTCATACGGGTTATGAATCGCAGGGTCCTGCTCTCCTTCAAGCATCGCCCAGCCATCGTACCCTCGTGTGATCAGTTCCTGCAGAATTGGTGCAAAATCAATGCATCCATCCCCTGGTACGGTGAACACCCCTCTACGAATACAGCCGACAAAGTCAGAGTGCTCCGCGCGTGCTTCATCCAGCACATGCGGGCGGATATCTTTCAGATGGATATAGGCGATCCGATCATAATGTTTGCGCAGCAGTTCAAGTGGATCGGCTCCGCCATAGTAGGCATGACCTGTGTCATAGAGTAGATACACGAGAGAAGGGTCCGTCAGCTCCATCAGTCGATCAATCTCATCCGGTTGCTCTACCACTGTGCCTCCATGATGATGGTATGTGAGCTTCAACCCGTGTTCGCGGGCAATAGCTCCTGCTTCGTTCAATCCTTCAGCAAGGATATGCCATTCAGATTCACTGAGTCTGAGCACTTCTTTTTCGTGCGGAGTACGTCTTGGATCAAAATGAAGTGACCCACCTACCTCCGCCGTACTAATCACCTTACTGCCCATGGATTGTAGAAATTCCGCATGTCTGCGATAACTGTCCAGCTCCGACTGACGATACGCCGGATCGGAGAGAAGTACCGATTTCCACTGGGAGACCAGCTTGATATTCCTCTTACTCAATTCCTCACGCAATATATCAGGATCGGTTGGATATTTACGCCCCATCTCTGTACCTGTCAGCCCAAGACGCTGAATGTCATCCAGAATCTGTGCACACGTTGTCGCGTCACCATGCTCTTTCACATCTTCACCGACCCAATTGATCGGATGAATCCCAAGCTGGAATGGCAGCTTGCTCATTGCTCCACGTCTCCTTTGTCGTTCAACATTGTGGTTCACTATATTAAACTGGATTAAATCGGTCTTGCTTTAGCACGGTTGGCTTGCATGGTTTGATGAGCATGAACTACCTTTTCTTCGGCAGATACCTCAGGTACACCCACATTCCACCATGACTCGTATCCACCTGCGTTGGTTCCAGGCACGACCGGAATCTCAATCAACGTACTCACTGTTTCGTTCTTCGCATCTCGGAGTGCCTGTTCCAGCTGTTCTGCTGTCTCCGCTCTATAGGATTTGGCTCCCATACTTCGGGCGTGTGCAGCAAAGTCCATTGGCATGTAGTCCCCGGTCAGTCGTCCACTCTCGGATTCCCGATAACGGAACTCATTGCCGAATCCGTCACTACCATGTTCCCGCTGCAAATTATGAATACACTGGAATCCATTGTTGTTGAATAATAGAACAGTCATCTTCTTCTGTTCCTGCAGACTGGTCACAAACTCCGAATGCAGCATCAGATAACTGCCATCCCCTACCATGGCGTACACTTCACGATCCGGCTCGGCAAGTGCTGCTCCGAACGCTCCACTTACCTCGTACCCCATACAGGAGAACCCATACTCCATGTGATACGTCTTTGGTTCAGCCGCACGCCACAGACGATGCAGATCACCCGGCAGACTGCCCGCCGCACACACAATAACGGAGGATGGATCAATTGTCCGGTTAACGATGCCAACTGCTGTAGTCTGTGCCAGCCCTGCTTCATGTTGAGCTGCATACAGCCGATCCACTTCTGCATTCCACTCAGCCCGGAGATCAGCGATTTCGGATGCGCCATATGCACATCGGTATTGTCTTTCCTGCAATTCCTTCTGCAAAGCCTGCAATCCTTCGCGTGCATCTGCCAGAATGGCTTCCCCGCCTAGCTTGGCTGCATCCATGCTGTTCAAGTTGATGTTGATGAATGAAGCTTCCGGATGTTGAAAAGCAGAGCGGGACGCCGTCGTGAAATCCGAGAACCGCGTACCGACGCCGATCACCACATCCGCTTCTCTCGCCAGCCTATTGGCTGCCAGAGAGCCGGTAACCCCGATGGCCCCCACATTTAGTGGGTGGTCCCAAGAGATTGCGCTCTTGCCCGCCTGCGTTTCGGCGATCGGAATACCAAATGCCTCGGCGAACTCCACGAGCTGGGCGGATGCCTCAGAGTACAACACACCGCCGCCTGCAACGAGCAGCGGCTTACTGCCTCGGGCAATCTGCTCCGTTGCCCGCTCAATGGCTGCCTGTACCGGGGGGCGACGATCCAGATAATGTACTTTGCGGGCAAAGAACGATTCTGGATAATCGTACGCCTCTGCCTGCACATCCTGCGGCAGTGCGAGCGTTACTGCTCCCGTCTCTGCTGGATCGGTTAGCACACGCATGGCCTGTGTAACAGCAATCATCAACTGTTCGGGACGAACAATGCGATCCCAGTACTTGCTGACGGCTTTGAATGGATCAGTGGCTGAGATTGTATAATCATTGCTCACTTCCAACTGCTGAAGTACCGGGTCTGGTTCCCGTGTAGCAAAGTTATCTCCAGGCAGCAATAAAACTGGAATTCGGTTCACCGTTGCGGTAGCTGCGGCTGTAATCATATTCAAAGCACCAGGTCCAATCGATGTTGTACATGCATAGATCTGTCTACGATTCTTCTGCTTGGCATAAGCCGCTGCCGTATGCACCATGCCTTGTTCGTTCTTGCCTTGCATATACGTCAGGCTTCCCGGACTGCGCTCCAGCGCTTCTCCAATGCCTGTTACATTGCCATGTCCAAAAATACCGATGATTCCCTTCACAAACTTGGTTTCCACCCCGTCAACCGAGATATATTGCTGATCCAAGTATCGAAGCAGTGCCTGAGCCATCGTTAGTCGAATTGTTTTCATGAATTGATCGCCGTCCTTTCCTTTACGGGTTAAGCGCTTAATCTACGTTAAGTTTAAGCGCCTTACCCCTAAAGGTTAAGCGCTTAATTGATATGGTATTACAGGTTAATGATTTACGCAAGCTATTTTTGTAAGCGTTTTTATGAAATGCGGTAAAGGAAAGATATTCTTGTGTTCGAACATGCACTAGACCTTCTCTGTTTGAACACTTCCATAATGACTAAGAACAGACTTAAAAGGGGGGGAAATATATCATGAGGATGGGATACATGCTGGTACATGCTAATCAGCCATATAATCCGTGATCTTTGTATACAATTATGATCAATATGCCTGTGAATGCAAAAAAAAGAAAGAGACGGTGAATACCATCTCTTTCTTATCAATATTTAAGCGGGTGATGGGAATCGAACCCACGCTATTAGCTTGGAAGGCTAAAGTTCTACCATTGAACTACACCCGCATAACAACAATCGGGATGACACGATTTGAACATGCGACCCCCTGGTCCCAAACCAGGTGCTCTACCAAGCTGAGCTACATCCCGTTATCTATACCGGCGAGAGGACTCGAACCTCCACGGTTTCCCACTCGATTTTGAGTCGAGCGCGTCTGCCATTCCGCCACGCCGGCAAAATATGAAGTTATAATGGCGCGCCCTGAGAGATTCGAACTCCCGGCCTTTTGATTCGTAGTCAAACGCTCTATCCAGCTGAGCTAAGGGCGCAAAATATTGGAGCGGAAGACGGGAATCGAACCCGCGACCCTCGCCTTGGCAAGGCGATGCTCTACCGCTGAGCCACTTCCGCAAATAAGGGATGCGCGTGGAGGGACTTGAACCCCCACGTCAAAGACGCTAGATCCTAAGTCTAGTGCGTCTGCCAATTCCGCCACACGCGCATATAATGGTGAGTCATGAAGGGCTCGAACCTTCGACACCCTGATTAAAAGTCAGGTGCTCTACCAACTGAGCTAATGACTCATAGAAAAACTGGTGGAGGATGATGGATTCGAACCACCGAACCCGTACGGGAGCAGATTTACAGTCTGATGCGTTTGGCCGCTTCGCTAATCCTCCAGGATTACATGGTGCCGGCGAGAGGACTTGAACCCCCAACCTACTGATTACAAGTCAGTTGCTCTACCAGTTGAGCTACACCGGCGTATTACATAGTGTTATAAATGGTGGCTCGGGACGGAATCGAACCGCCGACACGAGGATTTTCAGTCCTCTGCTCTACCGACTGAGCTACCGAGCCTTACTACATTAAAAAATGGCGGAACCGACGGGATTCGAACCCGCGATCTCCTGCGTGACAGGCAGGCATGTTAGGCCAACTACACCACGGTTCCAGATCACTTTCTCAAAGGAAAGTATAATTGCGGGGGCAGGATTTGAACCTGCGGCCTTCGGGTTATGAGCCCGACGAGCTACCGGGCTGCTCCACCCCGCGTCGTTATAAAGTTTATATGGTGGAGGCTGAGGGGATCGAACCCCCGACCCTCTGCTTGTAAGGCAGATGCTCTCCCAGCTGAGCTAAGCCTCCATATTATGACCCGTAGGGGATTCGAACCCCTGTTACCTCCGTGAAAGGGAGGTGTCTTAACCCCTTGACCAACGGGCCTTACTGGCTCCCCGAACAGGGCTCGAACCTGTGACAACTCGATTAACAGTCGAGTGCTCTACCAACTGAGCTATCAGGGAATGGTGGAGCCAAGCGGGATCGAACCGCTGACCTCCTGCTTGCAAGGCAGGCGCTCTCCCAGCTGAGCTATGGCCCCATACTCTGGTGTATTTCTTGTTGTGGTCTTGCTATGGGCCCTGGTGGACTCGAACCACCGGCCTCACCCTTATCAGAGGTGCGCTCTAACCAACTGAGCTAAGGGCCCTTATCAATTTTCGAAAAAAAATACCCCAATGGGGTTTCGCTTGGCGGCGTCCTACTCTCCCAGGACCCTGCGGTCCAAGTACCATCGGCGCTAGAGGGCTTAACGGTCGTGTTCGGGATGGGTACGTGTGGAACCCCTCCGCCATCGCCACCAAACGCGTAGCTTACATTTCAGAGTGTTGTTCTCTGAAAACTAGATTCGAAACGAAACATGCGAATTATCACTTGCTATTGGATAAGCCCTCGACCGATTAGTACTGGTCAGCTCCATGCATTGCTGCACTTCCACCCCCAGCCTATCTACCTCGTCGTCTTCAAGGGGTCTTACATACTGGGAAATCTCATCTTGAGGGGGGCTTCACGCTTAGATGCTTTCAGCGTTTATCCCGTCCGTACATAGCTACCCAGCGGTGCTCCTGGCGGAACAACTGGTACACCAGCGGTACGTCCATCCCGGTCCTCTCGTACTAAGGACAGCTCCTCTCAAATTTCCTACGCCCACGACAGATAGGGACCGAACTGTCTCACGACGTTCTGAACCCAGCTCGCGTACCGCTTTAATGGGCGAACAGCCCAACCCTTGGGACCTACTTCAGCCCCAGGATGCGATGAGCCGACATCGAGGTGCCAAACCTCCCCGTCGATGTGGACTCTTGGGGGAGATAAGCCTGTTATCCCCAGGGTAGCTTTTATCCGTTGAGCGATGGCCCTTCCATGCGGTACCACCGGATCACTAAGCCCGACTTTCGTCCCTGCTCGACTTGTAGGTCTCGCAGTCAAGCTCCCTTATGCCTTTGCACTCTTCGAATGATTTCCAACCATTCTGAGGGAACCTTTGGGCGCCTCCGTTACTCTTTAGGAGGCGACCGCCCCAGTCAAACTGCCCACCTGACACTGTCCCCGCACCGGATTACGGTACCAGGTTAGAACCTAGATACGATCAGGGTGGTATCCCAACGTTGCCTCCATGCAAGCTGGCGCTCACACTTCAAAGGCTCCCACCTATCCTGTACAGATCGTACCCAAATTCAATATCAAGCTGCAGTAAAGCTCCATGGGGTCTTTCCGTCTTGTCGCGGGTAACCTGCATCTTCACAGGTATTAAAATTTCACCGGATCTCTCGTTGAGACAGCGCCCAAGTCGTTACGCCATTCGTGCGGGTCAGAATTTACCTGACAAGGAATTTCGCTACCTTAGGACCGTTATAGTTACGGCCGCCGTTTACTGGGGCTTCGGTTCACAGCTTCGGGATTACTCCCTAACCACTCCCCTTAACCTTCCAGCACCGGGCAGGCGTCAGCCCGTATACTTCGCCTTACGGCTTCGCACAGACCTGTGTTTTTGCTAAACAGTCGCTTGGGCCTTTTCACTGCGGCCCCCTCGTGCTATTCACACTACCGGGGCACCCCTTCTCCCGAAGTTACGGGGTCATTTTGCCGAGTTCCTTAACGAGAGTTCTTCCGCGCGCCTTAGAATACTCTTCTCGCCTACCTGTGTCGGTTTGCGGTACGGGCACCATCACCTGGCTAGAGGCTTTTCTTGGCAGTGTGAGATCATGACCTTCGCTACTATAATTTTCGCTCCCCATCACAGCTCAGCCTTACAATGTGCGGATTTGCCTACACATCAGCCTCA
Organism: Paenibacillus sp. SRL342; assembly: GCF_984798905.1. Taxonomy (NCBI): domain Bacteria; kingdom Bacillati; phylum Bacillota; class Bacilli; order Caryophanales; family Paenibacillaceae; genus Paenibacillus; species Paenibacillus sp. SRL342. The sequence continues at coordinate 337,245 of NZ_OZ481790.1, read as the reverse complement.
CTGCTTAGACGGACATCCATCAGTCCGCGTCACTACCCTACTGCGTCCCCCCATTGCTCATAACGGCTTACGGTGGTACAGGAATTTCGACCTGTTGTCCTTCGACTACGCCTTTCGGCCTCGCCTTAGGTCCCGACTTACCCTGAGCGGACGAGCCTTCCTCAGGAACCCTTAGGCTTTCGGCGGATCAGATTCTCACTGATCTTTTCGTTACTCATACCGGCATTCTCACTTGTATAATGTCCAGCGCTCCTTACGGTACACCTTCAACCCTTATACAACGCTCCCCTACCCCTGATGCAAAGCATCAAGCCATAGCTTCGGTGGTGTGTTTAGCCCCGTTACATTTTCGGCGCAGAGTCACTCGACCAGTGAGCTATTACGCACTCTTTCAATGATGGCTGCTTCTAAGCCAACATCCTGGTTGTCTGTGCAACTCCACATCCTTTCCCACTTAACACACACTTGGGGACCTTAGCTGATGGTCTGGGCTGTTTCCCTTTTGACAATGGATCTTAGCACTCACTGTCTGACTCCCGGAAGTAAGTCTATGGCATTCGGAGTTTGACTGAGCTTGGTAACCCTTGCGGGCCCCGCACCCAATCAGTGCTCTACCTCCACGACTCTGTTTTCCGAGGCTAGCCCTAAAGCTATTTCGGGGAGAACCAGCTATCTCCGAGTTCGATTGGAATTTCTCCGCTACCCCCACCTCATCCCCGCATTTTTCAACATGCGTGGGTTCGGGCCTCCAGTGCGTGTTACCGCACCTTCACCCTGGACAGGGGTAGATCACCCGGTTTCGGGTCTACGTCCACGTACTAAGTCGCCCTATTCAGACTCGCTTTCGCTGCGGCTCCGGCTCTTCACCTTAACCTTGCACGGGAACGTAACTCGCCGGTTCATTCTACAAAAGGCACGCCATCACCCCTAAAACGGGCTCTGACTTTTTGTAAGCACACGGTTTCAGGTTCTATTTCACTCCCCTTCCGGGGTGCTTTTCACCTTTCCCTCACGGTACTGCTTCACTATCGGTCGCTAGGAAGTATTTAGCCTTGGCAGATGGTCCTGCCGGATTCATACGGGGTTTCACGTGCCCCGCACTACTCGGGATCCGTCTCGGAGGGAACAGACTTTCAACTACAGGGCTTTTACCTTCTTTGGCGGGCCTTTCCAGACCTCTTCGCTTAACCGGTTCCTTTGTAACTCCATGTGAGACGTCCCACAACCCCAAAGAGCAAGCTCTCTGGTTTGGGCTTCTCCGCGTTCGCTCGCCGCTACTGACGGAATCACTATTGTTTTCTCTTCCTCAGGGTACTTAGATGTTTCAGTTCCCCTGGTATGCCTCACACTAACCTATGTATTCAGTTAGGTGTAACTGGAAATTACCCCAGCTGGGTTTCCCCATTCGGACACCCCCGGATCAAAGCTTGCTTACAGCTCCCCGAGGCAGTTTCGTTGTTCGCCACGTCCTTCATCGGCTCCTAGCGCCTAGGCATCCTCCGTGTGCTCTTAGTAGCTTAACCATTTTGTTCCGGTTTTGACTGCTCGCTTCCCTTGTTTTGCTTGCGCAAAGCCAAAAGTCACTCCCATTCAATACCATCACAAAAGCAATTTAACTACCGTTTTTATTTAAACTTGTTTAACACAAGTTCAGCTAAAAAGGAATGTTCTAATTCGCGTTTGTTTCGTTTCGATATCTAGTTTTCAAAGAACAAGCTCCATGCAAAAGCAAGCTGTTTTGAGAGTTTGAGCTCTCAAAACTGAGCAACGAGTGAGTGTTTTGCAGCTAAGCTGCAGTTTTGAATGTTTCCACTCGGGAAACGATTCTCCATAGAAAGGAGGTGATCCAGCCGCACCTTCCGATACGGCTACCTTGTTACGACTTCACCCCAATCATCTATCCCACCTTCGGCGGCTGGCTCCTTGCGGTTACCCCACCGACTTCGGGTGTTATAAACTCTCGTGGTGTGACGGGCGGTGTGTACAAGACCCGGGAACGTATTCACCGCGGCATGCTGATCCGCGATTACTAGCAATTCCGACTTCATGCAGGCGAGTTGCAGCCTGCAATCCGAACTGAGACCGGCTTTGTTGGGATTGGCTCCATCTCGCGATTTCGCAGCCCGTTGTACCGGCCATTGTAGTACGTGTGTAGCCCAGGTCATAAGGGGCATGATGATTTGACGTCATCCCCACCTTCCTCCGGTTTGTCACCGGCAGTCTATCTAGAGTGCCCACCCGAAGTGCTGGCAACTAAATATAAGGGTTGCGCTCGTTGCGGGACTTAACCCAACATCTCACGACACGAGCTGACGACAACCATGCACCACCTGTCTCCTCTGTCCCGAAGGAAAGGTACATCTCTGTACCGGTCAGAGGGATGTCAAGACCTGGTAAGGTTCTTCGCGTTGCTTCGAATTAAACCACATACTCCACTGCTTGTGCGGGTCCCCGTCAATTCCTTTGAGTTTCAGTCTTGCGACCGTACTCCCCAGGCGGAGTGCTTAATGTGTTAACTTCGGCACCAAGGGTATCGAAACCCCTAACACCTAGCACTCATCGTTTACGGCGTGGACTACCAGGGTATCTAATCCTGTTTGCTCCCCACGCTTTCGCGCCTCAGCGTCAGTTACAGCCCAGAGAGTCGCCTTCGCCACTGGTGTTCCTCCACATATCTACGCATTTCACCGCTACACGTGGAATTCCACTCTCCTCTTCTGCACTCAAGTCACCCAGTTTCCAGTGCGATCCGGGGTTGAGCCCCGGGATTAAACACCAGACTTAAATGACCGCCTGCGCGCGCTTTACGCCCAATAATTCCGGACAACGCTTGCCCCCTACGTATTACCGCGGCTGCTGGCACGTAGTTAGCCGGGGCTTTCTTCTCAGGTACCGTCACCTTGAGAGCAGTTACTCTCCCAAGCGTTCTTCCCTGGCAACAGAGCTTTACGATCCGAAAACCTTCATCACTCACGCGGCATTGCTCCGTCAGGCTTTCGCCCATTGCGGAAGATTCCCTACTGCTGCCTCCCGTAGGAGTCTGGGCCGTGTCTCAGTCCCAGTGTGGCCGATCACCCTCTCAGGTCGGCTACGCATCGTCGCCTTGGTGAGCCGTTACCCCACCAACTAGCTAATGCGCCGCAGGCCCATCCCCAAGTGACAGATTGCTCCGTCTTTCCAGTTTCCTTCAGGCGAAGAAAACAACTATTCGGTATTAGCTACCGTTTCCGGTAGTTGTCCCAAACTTGAGGGCAGGTTGCCTACGTGTTACTCACCCGTCCGCCGCTAAGTATCAAGGAAGCAAGCTTCCTATCAACTCCGCTCGACTTGCATGTATTAGGCATGCCGCCAGCGTTCGTCCTGAGCCAGGATCAAACTCTCCAATAAAGTATTGAAAAGAGCGATAAGCTCATTTTGAATCTGACGAGATTAAAAATCTCATTTGTGCTCCAGTCAATTCAAGCCAAGGCTTGTCTCAACTTTCGCGTTCATTCTGCAAGCAGAATGTTTACTCACTCGTTGTTCAGTTTTCAAAGATCAAACTTATTTTGTTACCGAGCGTTGTTCTCCTCAGCAACTTTTATATCTTAACACTTCCGAACCAACTTAGCAAGCTCTTTTTTTAAGTTTCTTTCGAAGCTTATTTGTTTCACCTGCAACACTTTGTTTCTCGTGTTTTTTGGCCGGATATAGAATATATCATATGTACAATACAATTACCACTTGTAAAATATCCCATTACCAAGCCAACTATATATCTAGTTCAATTTCTTTATAATCTCTTTTTCCAATGGCAATATCCTTTTACTATACCCTATATACACTCACTGGTCTAATCTATCTCAATATAGGTTGTAAACAGTCTCCTTCATCATCATTACATTCGTTCTATAAGATAAGAAACATAATACTTCTACTAAATAACGCTGCTATCTATTATGTCGGTATCAAATCTAACAATAGAACTCCATATCCTGTGGGCTTATATAGATTTTACTTTCACTTTTTATACTATTAGTCTCTGAACCTGCCCATCACTATCGTGTCGTGATACTGTCCATCCGTGTGTCGCCGATCCCTTTTCAAAATGCCTTCGATCCCGAAGCCTCTCTTTTGATATAACTCGATTGCCTTATCGTTGGATGCCAGCACGTTCAACGCAATCTTCTCTACACCAGTCTGGTCTGCCCATTCTATCGACTTCTCCAGCAGGTTCTTACCAATCCCATGTCCCCAGAACTCTCGGGCTACACACACGCCGAACTCAACTTTATGGCAAAAGCGCTTCAACTCTGTACCTTCACATCGGGAGTATCCCACAATCTCGCCCGCCGCCACAGCAACAAGGAACAGATTCCGTGACTTCTCAGTGTCCAAATGGATGATCCGCCTAAACCCGGCTGCGTCGATATACGCCTCACCCTCTTCACGATCCATGTTCTCGGTTTCCCCATCGATTTGTACACGTAGTAAAGACAAGGCCTCAGCATCCTTTTCCTCTGCTGATCTAATGGAGTAAGATAAGCCTTTAATGTTATATTCCTGCCGATCGATCATCATAAGAACCAGATCTCCTCTTCCGCTCTGTATAATTACTGTACCTGTATCGCCCTACCCCACCTCAGACGGACTCTTGCCCGTAAGCATTTTGAACACCTGGCTGAAATACGTCGCATTACGGAACCCCGTCATCTCGCTCACCTCATATACCATGTAATGTCCCGACTGCAACAGTTCCAACGCTCTCTGAATCCGGTACCCGTTCAAATAACTCACGAAATTCTCACCGGTCACCCTTTTGAACAATTGACTCAGATACTTCGGATGTACAAACAGCCCCTTGGCTATCGCTTCAAAACTAATCTCTTCGGCGTAATGAAGCTCTACATACTGTTTCACCTGCTCGATAAGTTTATTGCTTTTCTTCTCGCCCATCTCCTTACGTATCTGTTCCAGCCAGTCGCAGATAATACGATCCATCCAGTTTACCAGATCATGCAAAGCATATTTCGATTGAATTTCACGCAGAAAATCACTCATCGCCAGCGGCGGCGTTAACATAGGGTGAAGTCGGTTCCAGCTATGCATCAATGTGTCAAACAAACTGACGGCCACAACCTGTACATCCTGTATCCCAACACATTTCCCCTCTTTCAGCAAAAGGCAAATATGATGCCATATCTCTTCCGCCAGGTCAGGTCGAATATCCGTCCAAGCCTCATTCCATTGACGAAGCAATAATGAATAATCGGTCACACTTGGTTCTGTTTCCTTTGATGTTTCATAATGGTAGATACGACTTCCACCTTGAAACTCTGCTGTTTCCACCGCTTCCCTGCTCTCGAGATAGGAATCTATCACCTCACATGGGTGACTCTTGGATCTTCCGATTCCAGCACTCACTTCAATTTTCAGATACGTAAAGATCTGATCGATCATCCGCTCCACAAGTGGCAGACATTCCTCCAGATAATCTTTATCTCCTAATAGAAGCAACACAAATACCTGATCCGAATAATCAACAATCTCTACCTGACCATTTAGGCACGCCGCTTGCTCCTTCACCGTCTCCTGAATAATATCGGCCGCCCCATAGCGGAGAAGCTGCCAATCCCGTTCTTTCATTCGAGTCAAAAACACGGGGCGATTCAGTTGCAGACTAATGGCGCGTGTCTGTGAGGACATATGAATACCTATATAGTCCATGCGTTCTTTAGGCAGCTCGTCAGCCCGATATCGCGTAGTCAGCAGTTCGTGAAGAAATTGTTTGCGCAAATACGGAAGTACCCGTCCGACCTCCTGCTTGTATGTCTGCTCCAGCCGCTCATGCCGCTCTCTCACATCTTGTTCCAGTAGCACCTCCCGCAGCACAGATTCAATCTCCTCAACCTCTGCCGGCTTCAGCAAAAAGTGATTCACACCCCAACGCATGGCTGCCCGGGCGTTCTCGAATTCGTCATATCCACTAAGAATGATGATCGGCAAGTGGGGATGATCACGGCGCAACGTCTGTGTGATCTCAAGCCCGGTCATCCCCGGCAGGTAGACGTCAGTCATAACGACATCTGGATGCATGCGGTGAAACAGCTCCAGCGCATCCAAGCCATTGGAAGCAGTGCCTGCAATGCTGAGGCCTAGAGAAGGCCAATCGATATGATCTGTTAATGCCTTTACAATATGAGGATCGTCATCAACAAGCATAATGGTCTTCATCATTTTTCACCGTCCAGCCATAGATTTAATTGCTCGTCGGTCTCAATACGCGGCAGCGTAATGGTCACTTCCACGCCACCTGACGCTCTATCGCTCAGTTGAACACCATATCTCTTCCCACAATAAAGCTGAATGCGCTGATGTACATTCCGTACGCCGATGCCACACGTCTCTTCGAGTTTCCACCCCTCCGGCAAACCCCGCCCATTATCCGTGATACGAATGACGATATCCTCATGCGGGCCAACCTCTTCGTGCATATACACCTGAATTCGAAGTGTGCCTTCTTCAGGGTGCCCGTGCATAACGGCATTTTCGATGAAGGGCTGCAAAATGATTTTGGGAATGTAACAACCGCGAATATGCGGATCGATCTGCTCCTGATATTGAATGGAGAACGGTAGCCGCTCTGACTGGATGTTAACGTAGCAACGGGCATGTTCCAACTCATCACGAACCCGTATAAACAATCTCCCTCCACTCAGTCCGATCCGTAACAGCTTACTGAGTTGTACAATCATACGACTGATATCCTTGGCTTCGTAATCGAGTGCGCGCCAGTGGATCATGTCGAGGGTGTTGTATAGAAAATGGGGTTTGATCTGGGCCTCAAGCAAGCCCGTCTGGGCTTCACGCTTGGCCCGGCTCTCATCCTTCACCTGTTCCATCAGCGTCGTGAGCTGTGAAGCCATATGATTAAAGCCATTAAGCCAAGTGGGCATATTCCTCCGTAAATGAGAGTTGGACCCGGGTATCGAAGTCCCCTTTCTCCAGTTGTCTCATTCGCTTGATCAATTGTCGTAAAGGCCGGATGATCTGCCTTACAAACAGGTACGCCAGCACAGCCGAGCATAATAGTCCAAGTACGGCGATGCCAAGGATCTGCCAGCCCGCTTGTCTGAGCGGAGATAACAGTGTATATACCGGAATAGTCTGTACAAGGCGCCACTGAAGCATGGCTGGCCTGGAGTACAGCACCAATTGAGCACCTCCGGGTTGGCCGGAAACCACTTCGTATCCGTCTGCACCAGGTTGGACATGTTCCTGAATCCATGCACTATCTATAATAGAAGAAGATGAATTTACAGCTCCACCCGGTTCCTGTACTGTACTCGCTTCATTTCTTCTATCCGCTCGTTCCTTCTCCCCTGCTGGATCAACTCTCCCCATCTGCATTACGACATTACCAGCGGTATCTACCAACAGGACTTTTCCATCAAGCACCATGGGTACATCGGCAAACCTGCGTACGATGTCCGCTCTGCTCAGTCGAATGAGCACATAGGCAACCGTCCCTCCACGACTGTCGAAAATCCGTTGGGCGTATCCGACCAGGGATTGGCCTGATTCGTTCTCACGCAGCGGAACCCAAGCGGCATCAGCCTTTTCAAGCGTAGCAAACCAAGAGTCGTGTGCGATGGTGTCCACCGGAAATATGCGATCAGCCATAGTCACTGTCACTTCATTAAAGACATCCGTATACAGTTCAATGGAAGTGATGCCTTCACTCACGACCATGGTATGATCCAGAATTCGAGAGACCTCTCTCCGCTGGTGAATCTGTGCAAGCCTGCCCGTATCAGCCGTTTCGAGCAGACTGGACAGTTCCCGATTGCTTGCCAAGGCATAAGCGGTTCCAGTTACCCCTGTGATAAAATCAAATCCCCGACGTGTGCTTTCGTTCAGAAGAGCCAGACGTGCTTTGCTAATCTCGGCAAATGTGACCGTGGAGAAAGACTGATATGCCAGCCAGACCACAACCGAGACGAGCAGGAGGTTAAACGCAATAAAGCAAGTCACCATCAACGTGGAGAGCTTGCTTTGTTGCAGCTTTTGATTAATGAATGAAGACCATCTTCCTTTCCCCATGGAAAAATCAACTCGTTTCGTCTTGGAATTACCCTTTGAGCCCAGAGGTCGCGATTCCTTCCACGAAGTACTTTTGACACACGATAAATACGATAAAACATGGCACCAGTGACAACACCGACATGGCAAACATCGGACCCCAATCGGATTGAGAGCTGGAATCAAGGAACAAACGCAGACCCAGCGGCACGGTGTATTTGCTCACGTCACTCAGGTAGATCAACTGACTGAAGAAGTCGTCCCATGTCCACAAGAACGTAAAGATCATCGTGGTAACCAGCGCTGGGAAAGCAAGTGGAATGATGATTTTGGTGTATATTTTCACAGGACCGCATCCATCGATGGTGGCCGCCTCATCCAACTCTTTGGGCAATCCCCGGAAGAACTGTACCATGAGGAAAATGAAGAAGGCGTCAGTCGCCAACCATTTTGGCACGACAAGCGGCAGATACGTATTCACCCACTCCAGGTGGTTGAAAAGGATATACTGCGGGATCAGCGTCACATGATGGGGCAGCATGATTGTCATAAGCATCAGGCCGAAACAGATAGCTTTGAAACGAAAATTCAGCCGAGCGAACGCATACGCCGCCATAGAGCAGGAAATCACATTACCCAGCACAGCTCCAAGCGACAGGATGACAGAGTTGGTCAGGAAGCGGGAGAATGGATTGCCCTGAATACCCGACCAGCCATTCATGTAATTTTGCCAATTCCATTCCTGTGGCCAGAACCAGGTCTCTGTAAAGATCATATGTCCCGGTTTGAATGAGCTGCCCAGCATCCAGAGGATCGGGTAGAGCATGATAAAGGCGATGCCTGAGATCAACACATGTTTGCCGACGACCCATGCTGTAGAGTTCCGTTGTCCAATCATGATTTCCCACCATCCTCATAGTGCACCCACAGCTTGCTGCTGCGGAATACGAGCAATGTAAATACGCCAATCAGGATGACCAGCACCCAGGCCATCGCGGAAGCGTAGCCCATCTGAAAGAATGAGAATCCTTTTTTGTACAGATACAGAGAGTACATTAAGGTTGAATTCACTGGCCCTCCGCTACCGTTACTGATAACAAAAGCCTGTGTGAACGATTGAAACGATGTAATCAGCTGCATCACGAGATTGAAGAAGATGACAGGTGACAGAATCGGCAACGTTATATAGAAGAATCTCCGAAGAGGACCTGCACCATCTACCGCTGAGGCTTCATCATACTCGGGTGGAATCTGCTTCAGGCCAGCCAGAAAAATAATCATCGACGATCCAAACTGCCATACGGATAACAGGACGATGGAGTACAGGGCATACTTCGGATTCGCAACCCAATCGGGAGCTTTAATACCTACCATGGCAAGGACACTATTGAGCAGCCCATCCCCACCCAGCATTTTACGCCACAACATCGCAATCGCCACGCTACCCCCAAGCAATGTCGGGATGTAATACACCGTCCGGTAAATACCGAGTCCTCGAATCCCTTTGTTGAGCAACATGGCTACCAGCAGCGCAAAGATCAACTTGACCGGTACGGATACAGCGACATACGTGAAGGTGACTTTGAGCGACTGGGTAAACAGTTTATCCGATGTAAACATCGTGGTGTAGTTATCCAGACCGACCCAGGAAGGGGCGGCCAGGATACTGTAATCAGTGAACGAGAAGTATAACGATACCAGCATGGGACCAAGGGTTAGAAATAACAATCCGACAAGCCATGGGGCGAGGAACAGAAGCGCTGCTCCATTGTGGGCATATCTCCGTTTCACCCGCCGGGTAGTTACACGCTCGATTCGGGCTTGACTGACCTGTGATGTCGTCATCTTCGCAACCTCCCCGCAGAATTAGAAGTCTGAGACAGTTTCAATTATTATTGACTCGATCCAAGCGTAGCCTTGGCTCCTTCAATAAACTGGGCAATGACATCTGGAGTACTGCCTTGACCGAAGGCGATCTGCTCGCTTGCGCTCTTGAAACTCGTGTCCACTTCAGCAAATCCTTGCGGGTATGGCGGGTCAATCTCGCTGGAGTTCTTCGATACCGTATCGATAAATTGGAAAATGACTTGCTCTGCTTCCGGCAGCGTAGGTTGCATCTGTTCACGAATACTGGAATTGACCGGTACCCCACGTTCAGAACCAAGAATAGCGGTTGCTTCTGGATCATTGACCATGAAATCAATGAACATGGCAACTTCCTTTGGATGTTTGGTTTTGCCATAACCGGAGAGGAACTGGCCTGGCTTCAGATATTCACCGATTTGCTTTTCACCTACACCATGCGGAAGAACCTGTATGCCAAGCTTATGATCCTGGTTTTTGTTCACCTGCTGGAATGTCAGCAATTGATTAGACCATGCAAAATCCATCGCAGCTGTACCCAGCGAGATCGGGCGTGTCTCCAGCGCATTGGTTGTGGATGCCGTTATCTCCGCTGTGGTCACTCCACCATTCTCGCGTAGTGCGCTCCACATATCGAACCATTGCTGAAGCTCCTCGCTGGTAGCTGTCATTGTGCCACCATCGAACAATCCTTTTCCGGATTGCCGGATAAACACTTCAAACATGTTCGTTGTACCGGAAATGTCTGCAGATCCATAGAACCCCTCACCTTTGGCTGCGGCGATCTTAGTCGCAATATCCCCAAAATCCTTCCATGTCCAGCTCTCTTGTGGTTCTTCGATTCCTAATTCCTGAAATACGGTGGCATCATAGATGACACCCGGTGCGTTAACTCCGAGGGTAATCGCATATAATTTATCGTCAATTGATCCGGCTGTAATCATGCTCTGATCATGGTCCTCTGTCCGCAGCTCTTTGCTCTCTGCAAACGGGGTCAGGTCAAGCAAGGCCCCACGCCGGGCAAAGTCAGTCAGAAAGGCGTAATCCATCTGGATGATATCAGGTGCATTCGAACCAGCTACCTGTGTAGTCAACTTGTCAAAGTAACCGTCCCAACCGGAATATTCAGGTTTAATGGTGATTCCCGGATGTTTCTCTTCAAACAATTGGATGACTTTGGTCGTCAGATCATGTCTAGTCTGTGATCCCCACCAGGTCATGCGCAGTTCAATCTTGCCTGATGAATCTCCTTCACTTCCACTTGCTTCTCCAGAAGAAGATGGTGTATCGGTGGCCTCTCCAGAACAGGCTGTAGCGAACAATAACAGGGACAGGCAGAACAGGGTTACCCACTTTTTTGTAATCATCATAAATGAATTTCCTCCCCTTCTTGCATTTATGGAATCGCTTACAAAATCTATTGTATCGATCCATTGCTGCACATGACATAAACAAAAGTAAGCTTTCCTGTCAAAAAAGTAAGGAGTTACAGGAATCAAAAACCACCAGGAATGATATTCCCGGCGGTTCCGTTCCCGTATCGGTATGATTATGGGTATACATGCATGATACGTGAGAAAAAGATAGCGGGTTGATATGGAACGAAAGTATGAACATCAAATCACGGCATTTCTTTCTACGGGCCATTGAATGGTCGGAAAAGCTCGATGTTCAGCTATAAAAATGTGTTTCCTGCGAGTCTGTCAGGAATGTGAGACGGCAGGTGAAGACACCCTGTGCTCAGCCAGATGTTTCTTCATTTTTGCCACTTCAGTTCCTGCCAGCATCATAATGCCTATTCCGTGATTGTCATTGGTGACGGTACGCAAGTCCTGATCATAATACTCTGCCGTAAACGCATATCTCGAACCGCTGCACACACCATGCACATTCCCTTGACGATCGATTGCTTTGCAGATGAGTCCCTTCCAAGCCCGCTCGGCAGCTGCGACATAAACTTCAGGGTCTTTGAACCAGCCAAAACGCACACCTCTCGCAAAACCATAGGCAAACATCGCCGTGCAGGAGGCTTCTTCATACGTCTGCGGAACATTCAACACCTGATGCCACAACCCGCTTTCCCCTTGAAGCGCTGCGTACCCTTCACACAGCTCATTGAAGAAATCTATTAAGGCTGGACGCTCGGGATGCTCTGCCGGCAAAGCTTCCAATACCTCCGTCAAGGAAAACAGTGTCCAGCCATTTCCCCGTCCCCATGGAATCTGCGTTGCCTGTTCGTATTTGAAATCATACACATGGGACATGATCTTGAACTCAGGCATAAACAGATACTTCCGATACAGTGAAAATTGTCTGGCGGCTTCATCCAATGCGGCCGAGTTGCCTGTCACCCGTGCATAACGAACGAGAAACGGCGTACTCATGTAGAGATCATCTGCCCACATGGTATTCTCGGCATACTCCCCTACACATGTGCGATAAAATGCCCCATCCTCCTGTCGTTCCAAACGGAAAAGCATGAAATCGGCGATCCGTTCAGCAATCGGAAGAAACGTTGGTTCATGACACTCGGAATACGCTTCCAGCATGGCTGAACCAAAAGAACCGCAGTTATCCAGCATTTTCAGCATGACCAATTGTTGATTGACTGCCGGGAAACCATACTGCTCCCGATCCCATAATGAGTACTCATACATCTGGGTACATGCCTGCACATGCTCAGCCGCATAACGTGTAATGTCCGGTCTTTGCAAATAACGCCCCGTCCGTAATAGACCATATACAGTGACACCCAATGGATAATCCCAGCGACCATAATTAGTCACACTGCCCACTGTCCATTTGTTGCTTAACATCGCGTTCTCATAATAAGGTCTGATCCAAGCATCCGGTCGATCTAAGCGCCAATACGTCTGTTCTAGACCCGTTTGATACACTCGGTCCGTTCGAGTCAGATCCGCCAAGTCCGGTTCAACCTCCGATTCAAAAGGTCCAACATATAACCAAGACTCTCCATTAGCACCGTGCACACGCTGAGGAAGTTCCAGTGAGAGCGGCTTGCCCGACACGGTTGCGTTCAAATTAAAATGCCAAGGTCCCGCCGCCGTATCATTGCATTCACTTCGGACAATCAGGTCACTCCGCCCAAAAGAGGCTGGTACATCCACCTCGAACGAACCCGCTTCCTTCACTTGCGCCACAGGCTTGCCACTAATCCATATACTCAGAGAACCGGAAGATTGACCTGACAATCGCACCGCATTCCCGGTTGAATCGTTATTGTTCAGATGGGTCCAAGCATAAGCATGTTTTCCAGGAAGATTTCCGAATATTCGTTCGAAAGCTGGCTTGGTTTTATCTTCATCAGACCAGCCTGTCTCAGGCAGCCAGTTCAAGCTGTAGTCCGATTCTTTTCCAAGCAGGTCCGGTTGTTTACTCGTGGCTGGGTTCGGTTGGGAGAACACCCACCCCGCTTGCCCCTGTCTCTCCTGAAATGGAGCAAATACATTCAAAATGCGCACTTTTCCTTCATCTGACCCAAACTGGCAGCCAAATCCGGCAGGGGTGTTTTTCATCTCCAGCCAAATGGTGTTCCAACCAGGCTTGATATCGATGCTGAGCTTCACCGTTGCGTCTGGACTAATCTCATCCATTACGGTAGAGCGATAGACCAACTGCTCATTGAAATAGAAACGAACAGGCCCATAACAGCGGACCAACACGTCCAGATTCCGGTCCTCGTCCCCCCAAACCAGTGCAGCTGCGTAGGATATATGGTCTTTAGGCGTACCAGGAAAGCGTTTACCTAAATTCAGATCATAAAGCCCTTTTTCATTTTGCAAAATACCAGACTTCTGGAATACCCGATATACAAAATCAGCCTGCGCATTGGCTCCAATATACCTCTCGGCTAGTACCTTCAACACCTGATCCTGATCTTCTCCAAATCGGTAATACATGCTCTGCGGTTCACTGAAATAGGTCGTCATCGATGGCACACATCCTTCTTCTGTTGAAATAAATTCTTATATCATAGCATTCATACCGTCCACACTAGAGCACTAAACTAATATGCAGTAATAAAGTATAGCGCTTAACCTAGGTGGGTAATCCCCTTACCGGGAAATAGGTATGTCCCTTGGTTATCTTCTGAATAGCCGAATAATAATCCCAGTATAACTGACATGTTCTGTGGTGGCTACAGATTTTTGATTACGCTTACAATTATATTGGATTTAGTCGCCTTTTCTCTCTAGGTTAACTTAAATTTAAACAATGGTTTAAAAACAAGAAAACGTTACCGATATAAATACTAGATTGAAAAATTCCACTTTTTGTATCGGGAAGGAAAGATGCACATTGAATACTCTTGAATCTCTGGTAAATGCTATGCCTTTTGTTAGCCAAATGTTCCGTGACGACATATCCATATCCATTAATGATCATGAGAAAGTATTGTATTTTTCCGAGGCAAAAAGTCTGGAGATTGGCGTGAAGGTTGGGGATGAGCTGCATGATGATTATAAACATTTCAAAATGCTGACTAACAGAGATTCCCGTACCGTGGCACGTATGCCTGGTGATCTGCAGGGTAGACCTTTTGATTCCATTCTAATCCCTATTAAAGAGAACGATCAGGTTGTGGGTATATTGGGTGTAAACTACGCGTTGGATAGTCATATGACACTGGAAAATCTGATTCGTGAAAATGAAACAACCATTAATGCTCTCGTTGGTGGCATTCAGCAGATTGCTGCACATTCCGAAGAACTCTCCGCAACCTCGGAAGAGATTCTGCGTAACTCCAAAAAAGCTTCAGAGAACTCGGTCAGTGTAGGTAAAGTAACAAACGTCATTCGTGAAGTATCGGAACAAACCAACCTGCTTGGACTCAACGCCATGATAGAGGCAGCTCGTGTGGGCGATCAGGGAGCCGGCTTCGGTGTAGTTGCCAGTGAAGTACGCAAGCTGTCCGATCATACGAAACAAGCAGCGGCTGATATCGAAACATCCCTCGGTAGTGTACAAGATTCCATGAAGCATATGGAACAAGAGATCGGTCAGATTACAACCGCAACAGTGGATCAGGCCAAGCTTGTTACCGAGTTCATGGAAAGTATCGAACAACTTAGCGAGACAAGCGCGAATCTGAAAAAGTTTGTACATCAGATGCTGTCGCTCGAGTAACAGTCCAGTTCCGCAGCAGAAAGAAAGAATGAATGATATGATATGAAATGTACATAGACACAGAAAATGATTTAGAATGTGAAAAGCCTCCGGCAACTTCCCTTAACAGGAAGTCAGCGGAGGCTTTGTTTCGTATTTGCGGTGATATCACCTTTATAGTTTATGGTCACACGGCTGTTATATCTCTACAGCGACACCAAAATGGTCGGACACGACCGGCCCGTTTTTACCGTTCAAGACCACGGTAGAAGATTTAGCCTGAATCGGACGATTGGAGAAAATATAGTCGATCCGAAGATCGCGTTTGTTATCTGCCCAGCCGGCAATGGCCTTCACCACAGTTGCTCCTTCATCCTTTTGCAATGCTGTGGTGTACAGGTCATTCCAGCCTTTGCTCATCATATAATCATAACCTTCATCACGCACTTCCGCGACATTATTGAAATCACCCATTATATATAACGGCTGATCCATGTAGGGGGCAAGCTTGCTCTCCGTTAACTCCCACTGTCCCTTGAAAGGTTCCTGCGCATCATCCCACCAGTTATAATGTCCGTTCACAAACCAGGTTGCTTCACCTTGGACGACCGTCTGGATTCCCACAATCTTGCGTGTACGATAGTTGTTATAATCCCGCATGTGGGACACGTATTCCCCAAAAGCCTGCTTAATCGGCGTCCGGCTAAGGATCGCCAGTCCTTCATCGTACTTTTGGAACCCAACATGAGCGGGAATCCACGTCCAGTAATATTGCTCTGTCAGCTGCTGAAGCAGGACGTAGGCATAGTTGTCTTTTTTAATCACAGCGTCGGATTCAGTAACATAATACATCTTCAGTTCTTCTTCAGAAAGCGCCGCTTCCTGCATGGATTGGTTGACCTCCTGCATGGAGATTACATCGAATTGATGTGTATTAATAAAATCAGCCAGTTGACTGATCTTGTTCAGTTGATTCTCTTCCGCCCAAGCGTGTGTGTTTAACGTAAGTATTTTCATATGCTCTCTCCTGTTGTGTGTAATATGGCCGTTTCCCCGGCCTGCATCGTTCCTGAAAGGAATACATACCATAAGCATACACAATATGGTGTAATCATGCATTCCGTCCGCCAGCAGAACCGACGTGTTCATCCTGATTCCAGTTGGTCTAAAATAACTTCAAATTCTTCATAACCCATGCACGGATTGGCTCATAACTGATATGATGGATACAACAAATTTACAACATCACGTCATAGACGTGGTGATTACTGAACCTATGTTTACCCCAGGAGATGGAATGATGAACATACCGAATAACATGAGGATGGATGATGCGCAGTGGCGACAGTTGATCAGGCAGGTTGCGGAGCATTTTAATAACCTGACGATCATGCGCGGATTCCAATATTATAAACAGAAACGTGTCGGACCATTAACCTATTCCGAACAACAAGGGATCTCGGCCGTTGTACAAGGATCGGAAGAGTACGAGGTCACACTAAGCATGCAGTCCCTGACTACAAGTCATTGTACCTGCCCGGTGAGTTCCGTATGCAAACATATGACGGCTGTATTAATGAGTTATGCCGAGCAACTGGAGCGACCTGTGCATGCGATTGTGAATGCGCACTCCAGTACTGCGCTCAAACAAACGACCAAACCCGTCGGTGCCATGTCCGCAGGACTATCCAGCTATACAGATGCCGATGAACAGCAGGATACGGACATTCCGGACAACCAATACAGCCAGATCAAGGAACGTGCAACAGAGCTTGCTGATCTCGAAATCTCGGAATGGCACGAGCTATTCCACTCCTGTCTGAGACGGCTGGGTACTGGCACAGCAAGCACGTCCTACGTACAGGAAGCAACGGACGAGCTATATGCCATTAAGCCAAGACTGAACGCTGCAATGGACCAACTTTTTGAACTACATGTACAGCTGCACCTCATCCGATTCTGCGTGCCACCGGCCCGTAACTCCATCACGCATACTCCCGTGTACTTGAGTTACCCTGCCCAGCTCGCGGTGGATGCACTTCTGAAAGACATTGAGCGGATCTTTAACCATCCACTAGACCTCTCGGGTCTAAAGGGAAACAAGCTTGAACAACTTTGGAGCAGACTGGCCGAAACCTCAGCTTATTTACGCAAACAGATGATGCCTGAGACAGCCAGCATGATGTTCTTCACCCCGATCTATCGACAACTTTGGTTGAACTGGATTGTACCTGAGCTTCAAGGGTCGCGGGACATGTTAGTGTCGGAACAGGCCATCTTAGATGATATAGAGCGCAATATAACCGCCGCTTCGCCACCTTCCCAGTCAGGTGGGAGTGTCTTGGGTAGCGCTCAGAGTAATGAAAGTGGTATTGATAGACCAAGCAAAGCAGTAACACTGCCTTTACCACTCTTACTCGCGCAGAGCTGGATGTACTTCCATGTAGGGCAAGATGATCAGGCATGGCAGCGACTCATCCATGGAAGCTCAACCTACGGTTTCCCGCCAGAACAACTGTTGCATTTTCTCCATGTACTCGCAGACTCGGCTGAATGGAAGCGGCTTGGGGATTGGTTGGTACAACTTGGTCCCTTGCTGTCGAATCGGCGTAATACGCCTTTGAATGATTACATGCATCTGTGGGACACGGCTATTCAACATCTGCCTGATACAGAGAACCGAATGTGGGACACGCTTGTCAGTATGCTTCCCCACTCCCGCCCCGCCTACGAGGATGCTATGCATTCGCGTGGACAGTGGCGCAGGTGGATTGATTTTCAGCTGAGTACAGGGACGGAGCCTCTCGAATTTCGCGTAGCGATGCTGCAACCGATCGAAAAAGATGCACCCGAACTGCTGCTTCCCTTCTATCATCAGGCAGTGGAGCGTTATATAGGACACAAAAACAGGGACGGATACAAAGCGGCGGTGAAGCTGCTGAAACGTCTGTCCAAAATCTATAAAAAAATGAAGCAAGAAGCGCACTGGGAGCAATTCATCACCACACTCGCCGTTCGTAACAGTCGGCTGCGCGCCCTGCAGGAAGAGCTTCGGAAAGGTAAACTGATCTCATGAGCTTAATTCATCCTTACACTGAAACGATTGAGGTTCACGTCGCTTTAACCGGATATGGCGATGCTTTGTTTTACGGAGCACTCAACACACACCACTTTGTACCGGGACAGTCGCTTAAGCAGCGATTGTTCGCTTGGCATGCGCCTTCCTTCTACGGGACCGAACTGGAAGTTCGGCAGATTGAGGAGATTGAGCTGGTTGTTCTGCCTGCGGAAGAAGTGATTTCCTTCTTTGCCGAGATGCATACGCTGCTTCATATTGAATGGAAGTGGGACGAGCAAGCGGAACATCTGATTCGACTAGCTCCAGCACTGGCATCCTCCATAGAGAAACGAAAATACGTACCTAGCTTCGAGGCATACCGTGCAGGACAGCTTCAGTGGACCTGGGACCCGGATAGCTTGAAAAAGCAGGAGCGGGCATCGCTTACCAAGGCGATTCAACAAACGGACGAGAGTTATGCCGAAGGACTCGGGGCGGCTTACTCCGCCTTCGTATTCCAACGCTGGTACAGTTCAGAGGAAGCGGCAACCGATCTGCGGCGTGAATTCCCGCAGTTGTTCCCAGAGCGTGGCACTCTACCCAAGACAGCCGGGATGGATGCTCAGTCCTGGCTCGTATCCATTGGCTGGAAAGCAGATGCCGCACCATTCAGACCCATGCTGCAATTGCAGGAGCCGGACGAGGATGAGCCATCTTGGCGGCTGCGACTGGTGTTGCAGAACAAGCTGGATGCCGCTGTATTGGTGCCCGTCATGCTGGATTCACGGGGCAGACTTGAAGGCGAATGGCCAGAGGTATGGACACCGTTCATTCTGGATCGCTCCGCCGGATGGCTGGATCAGTTGCGTGCACATCTGCCGCGTCTTGGAAGCTCCATTAGTGGTAGGCGGGATGTGCTGAGTGATCCTTTGGGAGATCAGGAAGCCTGGCAGTTCCTGACGCAGGATAGCGGCAGGTTGCTCGCAGCGGGCTGGCAAGTTCTGCTGCCTGGTTGGTGGGAAGCAGCCCGTAAGAAGAAACCAAAGCTACGTGCTAAGGTGCAGCCGGAGGAAGGCAGTGAACGGGGACAGTCGTTCTTTGGACTGGACTCGATTATTCATTTTGACTGGCGAATTGCGATTGGTGACACCGATCTCAGCGAAGATGAGTTCGCCGACCTTGTTGCCCGTAATGAACGATTGGTTCGCTTCCGTGGAGAATGGGTTCCTCTCGACCCCGACCTGCTGGAACAGATACGTCGTGCCATGGGCGGTGTAGATCGGGAACAAGGACTCTCATTCCAGGATATTCTGCACCTGCATCTGCTGCACAATGAGCAACGGGAATATCGCAACCAGAAATGGAAGGAAGGACAACAAACTGAGGAAGAGCAGCAACCACAGGATGATCAGAACATTCGGCTGGAAGTAGAACTGAATGAGCACCTGAACCGGGTTATTGCACAACTCGGGGGTGGACAAGGCGGCGCACCTTCCCTGCCCATTCCGACAGGACTTCATGCCGAGCTGCGATCGTATCAGAAGGAAGGTTTTGCATGGCTTGGTTTCCTGCGCAGATTCGGCCTTGGGGCATGTCTTGCCGATGATATGGGTCTCGGAAAAACCATTCAATTCATCACGTATCTGTTACACATCAAGGATCATGAACCACGTAAGCCGGGACAAGCCCCGGTACTTCTAATCTGCCCAACTTCCGTACTGGGCAACTGGCAAAAGGAAATTAGCCGCTTCGCTCCCTCCATTCATGTCAGTCTGCATTATGGCGCACGCCGATTAAGTGGAGAAGAATTCCGGGAGCAGACCGAGCAGGTGGATATTATTATCACGTCCTTTGCTACGGCTACACTGGATCAGGAGATGTTACAAAACTATACGTGGTCATGCATCTGTCTCGATGAAGCACAGAATATCAAGAATGCTCAGACCAAACAGTCGCTGGCTGTCCGCAGTTTCCCGGCGAAACACCGCATTGCCATGACAGGTACGCCGATCGAGAATCGGTTATCCGAGCTGTGGTCGATCTATGACTTTATCAATCCAGGATATCTGGGCAACGCCCGGGCATTCCAGACTCGCTTCATCAGTGCCATTGAAAAAGATAAAGATGAGCAGCGCATGCAGGATCTGCAGCAATTGGTGAAACCATTCATGTTGCGCCGCAAGAAAAAAGATCCCAATATCCAGCTAGATCTGCCGGACAAAAACGAGATGAAAACCTATATTCACCTCACGGGCGAACAAAGTGCATTGTATGACCAATCCGTGCAGGCCCTGATGGATAAAATGAAAGAGCTGGAAGGTATCAAGCGCAAAGGCGCAATCCTATCGGCGTTAACCCAGCTCAAGCAGCTGTGTGATCACCCACTTCTGCTGACAAAGGAAGCTTTGCCGGAGGAGCTACCCGAAGACGGTGCACTGACATCTGCTTATGATGTGTACAGCCCGCAGGATATGGCGATGCTGATCAGCCGCTCCGCAAAGCTGGAACGACTGATGGAGCTTGTCCGGGAATTAAGGGACGAGGGCGAACGGTGCCTGATTTTTACCCAATATATCGGTATGGGACAGATGCTGCAACAAGTACTACGTCAGGAGTTGCAGGAGCCTGTATTGTACCTGCACGGGGGTACGTCCAAAACGGCGCGAGATCGCATGATTGAGGAATTCCAGTCCCGTACATTGCCTGAGGATAAGCAACCATCCGTCTTCATTCTGTCCATCAAGGCTGGCGGTGTGGGATTGAATCTGACCGCAGCCAATCATGTGTTCCATTTTGACCGCTGGTGGAACCCGGCTGTTGAGAATCAAGCTACCGACCGGGCTTACCGAATGGGCCAAACCAAAGATGTTCAGGTGCATAAATTCATCTCTCTTGGCACATTGGAGGAGCGTATCGACGAGATGTTGGAGAGCAAGCAGCAGCTCAGCGATAATATCATCACAAGCTCCGAAAACTGGATTACCGAATTGTCGACGGATGAGTTGCAGGATCTGTTCACTCGGCGTCGTGACTGGTCGGGCTAACTTGGATTAGATGAGATATATCATAGAAAAAGAGAAATACAAAAAGAGCGAAGTTTCGGAATTTAAATTCCGGCTTCGCTCTTTTTGTGTTGTTACAGTTAATCATCCGTTCTTAACGCATGTTACCGATGATGGATGATCTTGAATCCTGCATTTTTTTGACAAAGTTCGTCATGACATCAAACGCTTCATTGCGCTTGTTGGACATGGACTGCAGACGAAGCATGTCCATCTGTTGGGAATTGCCCGCTGCATCAATTTGGCCTTTCAGCTTTTGAATAGCTGCTTCATCCCCGTTTTGCTGGGCTATCTGCAATTGAGAGTTCAAATCCGCGATCAGTTGATTACGGTTCTGAACTTCCTGAATTTGCGTTTGCAATTGCGCATCCAGCAATTTGGTGCGTTCGCTCTGAACCATCATCAAAGCCGTTTCGATATCCATACTGCTGATGTTGACAGGTGTTACGCCAGAAATGTTGGAGACTGAAACTGTGCTCGCTGAAGCTGAAGAGACGATGGATACTGCAGCAACAGCAGCAACTACTGTTGAAGCGAAAAATTTGCCTGAACGTTTCATGAATGTTCCTCCAAGTATATATGTAATATGTACCAGTTTTTCGTTGGCATCTTCCGCCATTCTAAATCAAAAGAACTAGTTGTTCAATCAAATTAACTTCAAATTTGAATTAATTAAGATTCCCCTTACACACGCCTACCTCGGCTTACAATTTGAGTAAATTAAGCAGGGCATAATAAGTAAAACTATATTTTTACGGCATATTTACTACTACTAGTTTGTTCCTTACTCCTACGCATGAAAGTCACATTGGAGAACGACGATACGTTCATGATTTTACTTTAGAAAAAGGTTATGTTATATTTGATAATAGATTTTACACAATCTAATTTTGTGATATTTAATATAAATTGATGATATATATTTTACGGGAGGTTTTTATATGAAAAAGATTCTGGTTGTTCTAACAAATGTAGATAAGTACGCAACAAAGGACGAGCCTACTGGCTTGTGGCTGAGCGAAGCAACTCACTTTATTGAAGAGTTTGACCATAATGACAATGTTCAGATCGATCTGGTTAGCCCTAAAGGTGGGAACGTACCACTTGATCCGAAAAGTCTGGGCGACTCTCTGGATGAGAGCACCAAAGCCTATTTCGAGAACGAAACGTTCATGAACCAATTGAAAAATACGTTGAAACCTGGCGAAGTAAACGCGAGTGACTACGATGCAATCTACTTCACAGGGGGTCACGGTACGATGTGGGATTTCCCGGACAATGCCGAACTTCAAGAGCTTTCTCGTGATATCTATGAAAAAGGTGGCGTTGTATCCGGCGTGTGCCACGGGGTTACAGCCCTGCTGAATGTGAAGCTGTCCAACGGCCTGCTTCTAATCAACGACAAAACCGTTTCCGGCTTCACGAATGAGGAAGAAGCATTGGCTCAACAAACTGAGTATGTTCCTTTCCTGTTGGAAGATGCGTTGAGAGAACGCGCTGCACAATATGATAAAGCTGCTGCCTTCAGTTCCTATGTCACAACAGATGGCCGTGTGGTCACAGGACAGAATCCGCAATCCAGCAAAGCTGTAGCTGAAAGTGTTAAACAACTGCTGGGTCTGTAAAATAAACCGATCGATCCCTCTCCTCCCCTAGGAGATCATATAGATGTACAAAGCAAAACAGCACGTGATCCGTCATAATCTGACAGAACACATGCTGTTTTTTCTAGTGATTTGTTGAAGCAGAAGCTTCCGTCGCTGTTCCTCCAGCCAAACGCTTCACGATATAAGGCACGGTCACTGATGTCAGGATCACGGCAAACGCAATCTGGGCGATCGCTGTGTCAACATAAGGCGCATACACCGGATTGAACCCGGCAGCCATCGAAGGCACCACCATGGACAATCCAGCAACCGAACATGTCGCAGCCGCTGCGTAACCGGGCCGTCTTAATATCGCGCGATCGATTCCAATGAGCGGCAGCATGCAGATCAGCAAAAATAACACCGTGACCAGCAAACCGGACAGACTGGACTGAAATGCAATGCGCAGATCAATATTGGACCCAAAGCTTGTACCTAGGAAAGGCAGCAGAATCAGTGTTCCCGGAGCGAACATCTTCTGTATATTTCTGTCCAGGTTACCAAGCAGTATCCCGATCAAGAAAGGTACTAGCGTAGCAAGTACACTGAGGTAATCGATACCGACACCGCTTGCCGAATTCAATATCATAACCGGAATAATCGGTACGGCGATTAGATTCAGAATGCCAAACGCAGCACGATCCACATCATCTCCGTACGTGTTCATCAAGGCCAGATATAATCCCGGATTACAACTGGTCAGAACGGCAATGAAGGCTACCGCAGAAACACCCCCGAACCCACTTATGCCAAAAAAGTGTACAAACGCCCAGCCGAACAGGCAGCTGATGAGGATACGTGAAATACAGAGCACCCCTGCTCTCTTCAAAGTCACCAGAAGCTGTGACAAGTTAAGCTGTGTTCCTGATATCAGTAAAATCATACCGATCAGCACCATGGTACCTTTCGATGTGAACAGCGCTGTTGTTGGATCTCCGATCTGAAAAAACGATGGAAACACCGTGTTGATGACCGCGGCGGCCAGCATAGGAACAATCAGCAAGCCGCCGGGTATTTTTTTGATACGACCCATAATGTTCATGCTCTGTTACAGTTCTGCTCCGTTGGTACGGATCACATTCTGATACCAGAAGAAGGAACCCTTACGATATCTTTCGAGCGTACCATTGCCATAGTCGTCCTGATCCACATAGATAAATCCGTACCGTTTGCTCATCTCAGATGTCCCTGAACTGATCATGTCGATTGGTCCCCACATCGTGTATCCCAACACCTCGACCCCATCCGCAATGGCGAGTCCCATCTGTTCGATATGTTTGCTCAGGAAATCAATCCGGTATGGATCGTTGATCGTTCCGTCTTCGTTCAGCTTGTCGTAGAAGCCTGAGCTGTTCTCCAGAATAAAGACAGGCTTTTGATACCGATCATAGACGAGATTCAGCGTATAACGCAGGCCAATCGGATCAATCTGCCAACCCCACTCGTTAGCGGGCAGATGCGGGTTTTTATATACACTGTGTACATTGCCTGCCGTTAGTTCGAGCTGCTCTGTATCACTGCTGGAAATCATCGAGTTGTAATAAGACATCCCCACGAAATCAGCCGTATGTGCTTGAATGCTATCCAGATCGCCATCCTCGATGTGCAACTGGATCTCCTTGTTTTTGAAATACGTTTTACTATAGTAAGGGTACTCGCCTTTATTGAGCACATCGAGATAGAACTGATTTTTCATCTGATCATCCTGCTGCATCTGAAGCGCATCCTCCGGCTTGCAAGTGTAAGGATACGTTGTGAAATAAGCCACCATACTTCCGATCTGGTTATTCGGATCAATCTCATGAGCCATCTTGGTTGCTCTGGACGCAGCTACAAATTGATGATGCAGCCCCTGGAACAGCATTTCTTCATAATTTGGAGCATCATAATCAATGATTCCCAGCGTTTTGGCCGATGCTTTCACGCTCATGTTGATCTCGTTGAATGTCACCCAATATTTCACTTTGCCCTTGTAGCGATTGAACAACACATCACAATAGTTCACATACAGATCGATCAGCTTGCGGTTATACCATCCTCCGAACTTGTCCATCAGTACAATTGGCGTATCAAAGTGACTGATCGTGATCAAGGGCTCCATACCGTGTTTAAGACATTCATCAATGACCTGATCATAGAACTCTAATGCCTTTTCATTCGGAACAGCATCGTCGCCACCTGGAAATACTCTGGCCCATGAAATGGAATAACGAAATACTTTGAAGCCCATCTCGGCAAACAAGGCGATATCCTCACGGAAGTTATGATAAAAATCAATCCCCCGACGCTTCGGATATTTTACGGTATCCGGGTCATTCTTGGCCTCTTCAATCATCTCCCAATTCACTCTGATCTGCTTGGTCACTTTGCGGTCGTTCTTCTCGTTAAACTTCATCACTTCTGGAATGGTCAGGCTCTTGCCATCCACATTATAAGCTCCCTCGGCCTGACAGGCAGATAGTGCACCGCCCCATAAAAAATCTTTTGGAAAATTGGAATTTGTCATTTTAGTTTCCTCCTGTTATTACGTATTATTAAGGCCTTATTTCAAGTTTTATGGGATCAGCTTCATTAGCGCTTCGCTCTCCCGAATCGGGCCGTTGGTCGCTGTAGTCAGCACATCTCCATACTGTTGCATGTTGGTAACGACAATGGACGTAATGGTGTTATAACCTGCTGAGGTAATGCCTTCTGGATCAAATTCCACCAATAAATCACCGGCCTTGATTGTCTGCCCCTGTTCGATATGGGCGTTAAAATATTTCCCTTTCAGACTGACGGTATCCACCCCGATATGAATCAGGATCTCGACACCATTCGCAGCTTTCAATCCGATGGCATGTTTGGTGCGATAAAGTGCTTCGACTACTCCGTCAAATGGAGCGTATACCTTGCCATCTGTCGGAACAATCGCAATCCCTTTACCCATTAACTCTTGGGCAAACGCCTGATCTTCCACCTCAGAGATTGGTTTGATCTCCCCTGTCATTGGACTAACGATAAGCATGTCCGAAGATGTGGATGTCTGTGATGATACGGATGCTGGAGTCACCTCTGTGGCAACGGCTGGCTGATTGCTGTTTACTTTATCCGTAGCTTGCTGCTTCGATTTACTTCCTTCAGTATCTTCCTTAATGCCCGCTAACAGCGTGAACACAAACCCGAGTACAACTGCGGCAATACAACCAATAACGACATACATGTAACGATCCGATGAATACGTGCCAATGGCCAATACACCTGGAAGTGAAATTGCATTCGCTGTTGTATGCACCAAACTGTAGAATCCACCGACTAATCCGCCTGCTAGACAACCTGCGAAAAACGGACGTTTGTATTTCAGCGTTACACCATAGATCGCCGGCTCAGTAATCCCGAACAAAGCGGTGAATCCACTCGAAGCAGCCGCTGACTTCATCGTTTTACTCTTCGTTAGGACAAACACACCGAAGGCTGCTCCAGCCTGAGCCAAATTCGCCGCCAGTGCCGTTGGTAACAGCACGGTTGCACCCAGTGTAGCCACTTGTTGAACCTGAATCGGCATGATGGCATAGTGCATACCAAACATGACCATGATCGGTTTGAAAAATCCAAGAATCGCACCAGCAAGAACACCTGCGGTTGAGAACAATGAGTTAATGCCGTTGGTCAACCAGTCACCGATATATGATCCTACTGGGCCAAGCACGATTAGTTCCACTGGAATCATAATGAACAAAACAATCATTGGGGTAAGCAGGACCTGTAGAAACTTGGGAATCACTCGATTGACGATCGGATACACATAACTCATAATCCATACCGCCAGAATGATTGGAATGACGGAAGAGGAATATTTCATCAATAGAATCGGCATACCGAGAAAATCAATACTGTTTACACCCGTCTCAGCAATCTGAGCCGCAGCGTTCAAAATAGTTGGATGCATTAGTCCCGCAGCAAGAGCTACCGCCAAATAGGGATTGGTTTTGAAACGATTTGCTGCACTAACAGCCAGGAAGAATGGCATGAAGTAGAAAATACAATCCCCGATCATGTTAATGATCGTCAGGAAGCCGGAGCCTTCCAGGTAACCCATTGCAGTTATAACGGTAGCCAAACATTTGATCATCCCGCAACCAACAAGTGCTGGCAGAACAGGCGTGAATATACCTGCGATGGTTTCAAGCACTACACTAACGGGGTTACGTCTCTTTTTCGGCCCACTGTCTGTAGACTCCGTAAGCTCGCCAATCTTGTCAGAAGTTAGATTCTTCACTTCACTGTATACCGCGTCTACTTTGGCACCGATAACCACCTGAACCTGTCCACCGGAATTTTGTGCCTTAAGCACGCCTTCGAGCTGATCCAGCGCCTTGAGGTCTGCTTTGTTATCATCTTTCAATACGAATCTTAAACGGGTTGCACAGTGTGTTAGCCCGGATATATTTTGCTCGCCGCCAACGAGATCAAGTACGTTTTTAGCCAAGTCTTTGTTGTTCATGACCCTTCTCCTCTACATGAGTAAATTGGATATATAAAAAATGACCAAGCCGGGGAATCGTCATTCCCTACGCTTGGTCATGCCTGATCGAATCAGTAACAGTCCAATATGGATTATTCGGTTAGTTCCTTCATTAGGTTCATTCCGTTGGTTCATTCGAAATCAATCGTTGGATATGCAGAATCAGATATAATTTTTCATCATCCGAACAGGTCCAGCCATAGTTATTTTTCAGAAAGTCCGCAATCTTCTCCACACAAGCGAGTTCCTTTGGAAACTTCTCCTTCACCATCAGGAACAGCGATTCATTCTCGTCTTTGAGCGATTTACCGCTCATCTGCCTCAGAATGAAATACCGGATATGTGTGGCAAAGCGCATGAAATGGATGGAATCCTCCTGAAAGTCAATTTTGAGAGCATATTTGATCACAGACAGAATCTCGCCCGTAACTGTGGTTACCTTAGTGGTATCCGTCATCTCTCCCGAGCCCACCTGCGCATTAACAAAATGCAGAGCAATCAGTGTTGTTTCGGCTGTTGGCAGAGTGATATCCGTTTTTTCCTGAATCAGCTTCAGCGCAGCCTCCCCCACCCGGGTCTCATCCGGATAGAGTGTCCGCACTTCCCATTCCAGCGGATTTTTGATACGGATGCCTTCTTTGGTTCGGGTTAATGCAAAACTGATATGGTCAGACAGGGTGAGAAGCAGATTCGGGTTAAATGTTTTATTCAAAATCTGACTGCCCAACTTGATGACTTCCTCCGCGAGATAAATATCCTCAATCGGAATACTGTTCAGCAGATCATACATCCGGATGTTCTTCGGTGCCACGAAAATTTTCTCCACCAAGTCCGTCTCCGTCAGCTCATAAGGGGTTTTCAGAAATCCTACACCCTTGCCTACGACAAAAACCTCTTCGTTATGTTCATTAATAGCGATGGCTACGTTATTGTTTACTTTCTTGATAACCTTCAATGTTCTCACCCCCCAACAAAAATAAAAAAGACCGAAAGCGATTACAGTAAAGCAATCGAATTCGGTCATGCCTGGTTTCCCCAGTAACAGTCCGTGTTATGAATATAAGTTTATTATAGTGCTGTTTTTGAAAAAGTCAATCATCCAATCTTAGGGAAAAATCAGACACTCTTATCATTGAAGGGAACGCAGAGACCCGATACGTCAGATATAACAACGCCCTTTTTTAAAACTATAAAAAGAAAATGTGACCATATGCCCTACCCGCCAGTCTAATTCATATAAAAACCAGCCAAGTGCTGGCTTCATCCCTCCAATACGAAAGGAGCTGTTATCCATGGGTTCAACCGATCTCGTTAACCAGGCCATCCAAGGAGATCGTGAAGCCTTTATCCGGCTTATTCGAGACATTGAAAACTCTTTGTACAATACAGCAAAATCCATGCTGCGAAAAGAGGAGGACGTGGCCGATGCCATTCAGGAGACAATTCTGAACGCATACAAATCGGTGCATACACTCCGGGAACCCCGGTATTTCAAAACCTGGCTGTTTCGTATCCTCATCAATGAATGCAACACGATGCTGTCCCGCCGCGCTCTCTCCACCGCTTATGCGGAAGTACCTTCAGATAAGCGGGAGCATTCCAGTCCCTACGATGAGGTCGATATGCGAGAAGCGGTAGACCATCTGGAGGAATCGAAACGAATTGTTGTCGTTTTGCATTATTTTGAAGACCTGTCCCTCCGTCAAGTCGCCGATGCCCTGAATATTTCCGAAAGTGCAGTGAAAATGAGACTTACTCGGGCAAGGCAGGAGTTATATCAGAAATTCAAAAATTTTCGGGAGGTAAACTTACATGTCAAACCCGTTTAATATCGATCAGGAATTAAAGAACCAAGCGAAGGAGCGTCCCCTGATGTCTGAACTCGTTCGTAACCGGATTGATGCCACTCTGGAATCTCTGCCGGTGTCGCCAGACACATTGAAAACGGAACAGACTTTGCGCTCCAGTCGTCAGAACAAGCGATGGCACAGGGCTGCAGCTGCGACGATCGCAGCCGGAGTATTGGGCGTGACCGTATTTGCATCCGGCTTTGTATCACCGGCCATGGCTGCCTCCTTGCGCAATATCCCACTCGTGGGCAGCCTCTTCAGCTCGATAGAAGCCGATATGGGTCTGCGAACGGCGGGCAACGAAGGCTTGACTACCCCTGTTAACAGCAAGGTCGCTTACCAAGATGTGAAGATGGAAGTGCTTGAAGCGGTATATGATGGTACACGTGCTGCGTTTCTGGTTCATTTCACTGCGCCTAATCTGAATCATGGCGAATATGACAATGGCAAGGACATCGTGAAACTGAGCAGCGGAATTGAGGATGTCTTTTTAAAAGTCGACGGGACCCGTCCGAATAGCGGACTGTTCTATAGTTCGGTAGGAGAAACGCAGCCAGATACACTGCTCTTTGAGCAGGTCATTTCCTCCGATCAGGGAACGGCACATTGGCCGGATCAGTTTGACGCCAAAGTTCAATTGACATTGCAGGGTATTGATCATGAGTTCGAGCTGACGGTTCCATTTACCAAATCAACAGATAACATTCATCGGGTTCTGCCTAACACAGCCATGACCAACGATCTGTATACGGCCGCTGTTACGGAAGCTGAGGTTACCCCTGTCACCACTCGCCTAACTACTGTTATCAATTTGAATGATAAGCATACTCTTACGGCAAAAGAGCAGGAACAGCTGAGTCACATCGGATTTGCCGTCTATGATGATCAGGGGCGGCAACTGACCTCACTTAGCGGCGAAGGCATATACGAGGGTAACCGACTGAAATCGGAACGCATATATGCCACAACAGCCAAGGATGTAAAATATCTGATAGTGAAACCTTTTGAGATCAAGGATGACTTCGCTGAAGAGGTTAAAGATAAACAATTCATCAAGGGAATGGAAATGAAGATTCAAATTCAATAGCCTAATATCATTGCCTTATCGAAGGAGCCATTCCATGTCCATCCAATATTCAATCTCATCTCTCATCGTACTTGGTCCGTTATTCATTCTGTTCCTGCTCGCCCTGATGCTCCATACCAGGGTGAGCAAAACCAGGTACACGGTCAGGCATTATGTGTCGATGCTTGCATTTGCCATATATATGTTGGGCGTTATGCATTTTGTATTTTTCCCTATCGACGTGAACATCGGAATCTATGCCAATCAAACGCCATGGTATCAAAGCATTCAATGGATTCCGCTCCTGACCGTGGATGCACCAAGCTTTCTCCTAAACATTGTGCTGTTTATGCCACTAGGGTTCATGCTTCCTTTCATAAAGCCTTGGATTCATTCGATGAGAACAGCAGCATCAGTAGGATTGGCTCTAAGTATCCTCATTGAAATAACACAGCTCATGCTCCGAGTAACCTTGGGCAACGGTCGCAGCACCGATCTGAACGATATAATAGCCAATACAACGGGAAGTGTACTTGGTTTTATCATCCTGAATCTGTTCACCAAAAGTTCCATCGGCCAGCGACTAATGGCCCTATAGGAGTCACCACGGGGAGTATCATCCAAAAATATGCAGTAAAATGAATATGAGCATGCATAACATCCCTTGAAGGCAAAACATGGTCCATACACCAAGATGAAAAAAGTCGTGTGCTATGGTACAATGAAGGAATTGTGTATTCAGAGACAGACATGTGGATAAAGGCCATGAACTACGGATTTCTGATGCGCTTTTATCCATTCATCATGCTGCCATTTTAGGGAGGCTTATGGAACAACCATGCTCATTATTGGTATCGCCGGAGGAACCGGCTCCGGTAAAACGACGGTAGCTCGCTCCGTCATAGACCGTCTGGGATCAGCTAAAGTTACGTTTATATCCCAAGACAATTATTACAAAGACCAGTCGCAGCTCACACCTGAGCAACGCCGACTCACCAATTACGATCACCCGTTTGCCTTCGATAATGATCTGTTGATTGAACATCTCACCCTGTTGAAAAAAGGCCAAGCGGCGTATGCTCCCGTATATGACTTCACCATAGATAACCGTGCTGCCAATGAGACGGTTGAACTGGCACCGAACCATATTGTCATTGTAGAAGGACTGCATGTGCTGATTGATGAACATCTTCGCAGTCTGATGGACATCAAAGTATTTGTTGATACCGATTCCGATGTGCGTATTCTACGTAGAGTACTGCGGGACATTGAAGAACGCGGACGCACGATCCAATCCGTGTACAAACAATATCTCGAAACGGTAAAACCAATGCACGATGCTTTTATCGAGCCATCCAAAAAGTATGCTGATATCATTATTCCAGAAGGCGGACATAATGAAGTAGGTATTCAGATGTTATCCATCCTCACCGAGAAATACCTCACCGGAGAGAATTGGAACGGCGCTTAATTTGTTTCAAAGCAACACAACAGAAATCCAGGTTACGATACAGCGTAATCTGGATTTTTTGTTGATTTTTCATTTATAATAGTCCCCAATAGTTGAAAGGAGATCTACCCCTATGGCTACTTTTGAAGAGTTCATACAGCATGACATCCGGGTTGGTACCGTGGTGGAAGCCGAACCATTCCCCAAGGCTCGCATACCCGCTATTAAAATGACGATCGACTTCGGACCACTTGGCCTGAAACGTTCCAGTGCTCAGATCACCCAGCGCTATACCCCTGACATGATCATCGGCAAACAGGTCGTTGCTGTAGTTAATTTTCCACCCCGGCGGATTGCCGGTTTTGTCTCTGAAGTACTTGTGCTTGGCGGCGTGCCTGGTGAAGGCGATGTTGTCTTACTTACACCGGATAGCCCATTGCCTAATGGAACACCGATAGCGTGACTTTATTTTGAGTAAGAAGAATATGGGCTTTTCAAATGTTTGGAAATCGAGTATTCTTGATTTATTGATTATTGATGGAACTACATATGTTGGAGACCTTAAAGCATAAGGCTATGAATCTGCGGATTCGTGGCCTTTTTTTGTTTTTTTTGAGGAAATATAGGTCTTGAGAATTAGTAACAGTTGGGTGGAGAGGAGGAAATATATTGATAAATCATACCAACAGCCTAGTTATACATGGTAGAATATTGATTATTATTACAAATTTAGTATCTAGTAGCCTGAAAAGTACATATCAAGGAGAGAAATTCACAATTGAGAGGAGTAAAATTCATGAAAAAAATGATGATTTCCGGCGTAACGGCATTAGCTTTATTAACAGGGGGTATCGTAGGTTTTGGAGGCGTTGGGAGTTCTGTAGAAGCCGCTCAAGCTGCAACTACATTCAAGGATGTTCCTTCTACACACTGGGCATCTTCAGCAATTAATTCGGCCGTGGAACAAGGTTATTTCAAGGGGTATGCCGACGGGACATTTAAACCAAGCTCACCGGTCACCAAAGCTGAAATGGCAAGTATCCTGGGACGTTTATCCGACCAGCCTAATGCAACAACACAAGAACAAAACAATTTCACAGACATACCCGAGTGGGCAAAAAGTGGTGTCTCTACTGCTATAGCAAAAGGTTTTATCAGCCCTTCTACTTACAAGGGAAAATTGGATGCACAAGGCGCTCTTCAACGAGGAGAAATGGCTACTTGGTTGACGCAAGGGCTGACCGTGGTTGATCCTGAGTACAAACAAGCACTCTCTGATGTGACCAACACCGTTGTGCCTGCAAAGGAATATTTCACAGGTAAACTCGCAAACGCTCAAAAAAATGCAGTAGCCGTTGCCCTGGGAACAGGACTCATGAGTGTGGCAAACGATAAAACATTTGGCGTTGATCGTACCACCACTCGGGCGGAAGTAGCAGTATTGATCGCCCGTTATGCAGCAGTTGCCAAGACAAAACCTGCCGATTTTCAGGGTCTGAATGAGCTGCGGGCGGTGGGCTTGACGGGGACGAATTTGAATATTATTGCGCCTAAGTATCAGAAAACACCAGAGAAAAAATTTTCACCCAACATGGACTACAGTGAGGTTACAGACGACTTCTCGAAAGTTCGCAATAAAAATATTATTACAGATACTAAATATGCCGATCTCAAGATAAAAAATTGGATTATTGTTAATACCTATGCGAAGGATGCGGAAAGAAGTATTTTTTACCCTGTTTTTGTAGATGAAGGATACACCCTCGTAAGAGGAGCTTATTATTCTTTTGCAGAGCTTGAATTGAGCGTGAAAAGTACTACTATGAATACACTTCAAGCCGGAAGTTTACTTAATTCGGCAACGATTAATCCCATGAACTCTCCAAATTCAAAAGCCTTTGCAGCATATGCTGGGCCTGTAATTAATGATTTCACAAAAACTAGAGGTGTATTCGCTGTTAATAATCCAGTCTACTGGAGCAGAGGACTTCTACATTTTGATAAAGAGCTGATTTCTGCTGTGAGTCTTGTGACCAAAGAAGGACCCGCTTACAGCGTTATAGCCACAGATTAGAGGGATTAAATTTGACGAGGAAAAAAGCTATTAAAAAAATGATGTTGTTCGTGTTATCACTCGTAGTACTTGTATCATCAGTAACTCAAGTCTCTGCAGGTGGAGGGCCTGGAATTAAACCTGAATTAAACACATTCCATATGGAGCCTTCTACACCTGCGAAGTCACAAAAAAAGGTTATCCCTGTTGAAGGGAAAAAGAAAACTAATATAGGTGTATATATTTACCAAATTGATAATCTAAAATGGAAGGTTGATGGCCATTGCAATAACATCGAGCTAGAAAACGACCCTACCAAAAATCTTCCGGTATCTTCAACAATCTGTGTCGATCTTGATTTGAATAAAGATGTTTATATTCCGACTGAGTACTTTGATAAAGTAGGTGAATCACATTCTTCTGCGGAAATAGCTGATAAATCTAACGAACCTCACTACATGGATAATACAGCTTACTATGAGCCTGGGTTGCCCATTTTAGTTTCTGTTGAATCTTTTACAGGTCGTAACACAAAATTCACCACTCAAATTGGTGGTGCTATTTCACCTATCAAAACGGAAGAATATTCCCCATCCAAATGGAATGCTGACTATCAATTCAACACAGATTTATACTGGGGTGCTGTAGCTGAAATAACCAAAGAGATCAACCTAACCGCTGGTGGACAAATTAGCTTGAACCAGTCCAAACAACTTAATGCTACGGTCAAGACGAAAACTGGAGATGGAAACTTTGGAGCGGAGACCAATGTTAACACTGGCAGCGGTGGTACAACGACATGGGAATCATCCAATCCTGGTGTTGCTACCGTTAGTAACTCCGGAGTAGTTCAAGCAGTCAGCAGAGGAACCACAACCATTACCGTATTGTGGGAAAAGGATGATTTTGAGCTAACTACCACAACAAACATCGGTGTTGAAGAGAGCCCAGGTACTGGCGAAGGCGACGGTAACGGAGGCGGTGGAGGTTGCACACCAACGATTGGACCACCTTCTGCTGGAACCATTATGAGCATGAATGATCTCGATCCAAATACCAACGGTGTTATCAAGTCAGATAACAGAGATAATGAGACATTCAATGTGTTAAGAGGAATCCCTACTTCCGAGTCACTCTACACAAATGCCTTTGCTGACAATTATCTATTTAAACAAGCTTGGGCGAAAATGAGCGGTAAAGTTACATACAACTGTAATGTCACAATCTCGTACGACAGAGAGTGGACAGTACCTGGACCAGATGAATGTGATGATGATGGTTGTACACCAGGGCCACCTGTACCCGCGAACGACACGGTACCCAAGCCATACAACTTCCAGATCACAAGAGACTACTCCTACTGGAAAATTAACAATCTGGAAGTATACAAGATCGCTAAAGCAACCATGAACAATTATGCTTTGCCCGGAGAGACCGTTACGATGAGTCCTGCAGGATATACACCACCAACACTGGAGTCTAAAAATGATGAATCCGTAGAAAGCCATGTACGACCAGGGCAAACCACTTCAATCTCATATAATCCACCCAAATTAACAGGTGGTTTGAACCAACCTCCCAGTGTGCCTGATGATACATCACGGTTAAAAGGAATGGCTGAATCCAACACACCTCAAAGTAAAGTGAATAATGATTTAGTGAAATTCAACAACACAACCATTATGAATGCTGTGGAAGCAACCAAAGATGGACCAACGCCATCCAATATTCCTAATCCAACGATGATTGGGCGTGATGTGCTATACAAACCGGGTAATATGATCAGCAATTCCCTGCTGAATAAAGCAAACACCACAAGCTCTGGTGAGATCTATTATGATTTGCTACCGGGTAACGTGAATGGCGGCGCCAATAAAATATTACCGATTAACGGCATCAACACGGTCACGGTACATACCCCTGTCATCAACTACGCCTGGGTATCGGATGATCAGCCGCATAATCAGAAAACCGTACCAGACCCAACCAGCGCTGCACTCATTCTGGAACGTCCGTTCATTGTGCGAATTCCCACATCGGGACAGCACTTGGACGCAGCGAGTTATCCCGGTTATGGAAATCGGGACTATGCTAAATATTTTCGAATCAAACAGGTGCAATTCCCGTTTGATGTCTACAACGCAGATCGAAGTCAGTTTATTCCTGCCAAGACATGGGTCGATATTCCGGTCAATCAACTGGACACCACATTCAATCTCCCTGTATGGGTAGACGAAGGCAAATATCACATTGCATTCCGTAATATTGCAGAGAATGCACCTGCAAACTTTACCGAGCAACAGGATGCCAATACCAATCTGGCACATCATGTTGCTGCGGACACCGTACCAGTAGATGTCATCGGAAGGTTATATGATTTTCACGTCACGGATATCTCCGATTACAATTGGGAAAATGTATTTCGCAAGCGATTGGGCAGTCCCGAACCAACAGGCTATAGCTACTGGACCGGGATGAATAACATTGATGGTGATCCACGAGGTAATCTGGCTCCATTTGTATTGCCCATCCGACCAGGAAGCCATCCGGTGCAGGGATTCGCTAATGCAACTGTGAAGACAGGGTACCATTTTAAGTTTGATCTCAAGACTAAGGGCAATATGTTTGGTAAACAGGATGGTATTCGAATTACACCCACTTTTGCTTTTGTGAGTAAAGACGGGGCCTCCCGGCAAGAAGTGGATCTGTACTACCATCGAGGTCAGGAACGCCTGATCCGTATCGGATCGGCACAGGATCTGGAGAAACGATTTGTTGTCCTGAACTCCCGGCTTCGAAATGTACCCGGCACAGAGTTAGGCGATACAGCGCGTTATCAGTATACTTATGAACTGTCAGCGGAAGAACGCAGCCAGCATACGTTGGCAGAACATATGGTTCGCCTGGTCGATCAGATTTCTCATCAAAAAACATGGGTAGGTCGTTATGACTGGATGATCCTGTCTGCTCCAATTCGGACACTCATTGGACCCAAAACGGACATTCCTTCCGGGGTCAACGTGGCCCGGGCCAATGCATCAATCCAGCGCTGGTACGGGGAGTACAGCTTACCTGCCGATGTATATGCCGTACCAAAAGGTACAGATCTCGAACCTCTTGCTCGACAAAATCAACTGGATGAGAAATCGAATGTTTTTCTAAAGAATGGTTATATTGTGGTTAACTTCAACATGGAGAGCCTGCGGAATGGAAATACAGAGGCGCCCCATCTGCAATATATTCACGCACCTCTGATGAATCAATGGCAGATGGAAGGTTTCAACAAAACGCCAACAGACAGTCAAGGCAGAACCTGGCCCCTGAAGGATGGCGATATTGTCTTTTACCATGCTGATCAGTCCAGCCGGAACGATTTTCAATCCCAGGTACCACATTAGTTTAAATCTCTCATGTCAGTACGACTGGCTAAGCAGATGTAGCCAACTGCATATGGACCGAAGAGTCTATATGCGGAGTACCTCTCCAAAATAAGACTGAATATCTGTAGAGCGATATTCACCCATGAAGCAATCAATAAATATATGATGAAATAGCCATGAAGTGCCAGACTAAGTACTATACAGCCTGTGCAAAACTATGGTGTACTGAATGACATAGGTGTACTGAACCACATACGATAAAGCATTCACAAGTGATTCCAGTGTCACATCCCAACTACACACAACATGCCTTTATACAACAAAAAGGTTATCCTAAAAGTCATCTATGGACTTCTGGGGTAACCCTTCTTGCATCATTCTCATTTTATAACCTTACTTAGACTATAAAGAAAACCCGCACATCCGTATTATCCTGACAAACTTTCTCCAGGAGACAGGTAGGTTAGCAGGAACGTCAGGAACGTGATGCCGAACAATACGACAACCAGTTGTAATAAACGCTTAACGATATATCTGCTCAAGTGCTCAAACGTCCTTGCCCACAACTTTATGTATGTGCCATGATGTTCTCCGTCCACAGCTCCGCTGAAAACTTATAAATTCTATCAAAAAAGGCGTCCCTCTCCGTGTTACTGGATGAGGACGCCTTAAATAAACAGATTTTCAGAAAAAATCATGCTCTCTAAACACCTTCCTATCTCCCGTAGGGTACTACTGTGTTTGTTAAACCTGGCAGGTCTCCTGGCTCCAGAATCATCGTCACTTGCAGCTCCTTCCCGGTCTAAACCAGTGGATTATCGCTACCTGACTCCTCTGTTACAATAGCGGGACCTCGCCGGTATTACACTGGCCTTCCCTATTAAGCTTCCACCCTGACGGGCAAAGCACCAAGTTCCACATATTCAATTACACTTCTGATCAGTATGGCGGGATGACGAATAATGATCAAAACTTTTCTTTCAAATTTGAAACACTGGATACGTCTAACCGCGAATTCTCGATCCCTTCGGAGACACACCCGTCACACGCTTAAACATCTTTGAAAATAATAATGGGTCCGTATAACCCACCGAATGGGCTACTTCACTGACCGACAGCCCTGGATTCTGAAGAAGTTCGGCTGCCCGATTCATACGGTATTCCAGGAAAAAGGACTGTAGCGACATGCCATATCGCTCTTTGAACAATCCCGACAGATACGTGCGATCCAGCCCCACGGCGTGGGCAATATCCAGAATGGAGGTTCGCTGGCTGTACCTGTTCTCCATAAACTGCACCGCCTGCCGGATATACTCTTCTTTGTTCGAAAGAAGCTGTCCCTCCTCTTCCTCTACCGGTGACGATGAGATCAACTCCGCTATCAAGCGGTACAAGAGACTCTGGTTCAACACATCGCCTCCCGGACGCATGGAAGCCTGAACCATCTCCGTATACAAGTGTTCCATTGTATTCGTATCACAGGCATCATACACTGGATGCTCCGGGCTCAATCGGGCACGTTGCATGAATGCCTTGGCTTGCACACCTTTGAATCCAAACCACGAATACGTCCAGGGATCCTTTGGATCTGCCTCATAATGAATAAGCGTGTCCGGAAGTATGACAAAACCCTGTCCCTGAGTCAACTTGTATTCTTGGTCCCCCATGTACACAATCCCCCGTCCTTCATGGATGTAGTGCACAATGTAAGAATCACGTACACCTGGTCCCCAATAATGCGCAGGATCACATGCCTCCCACCCGAAAAACAACAACATCAGCTCCATCTGTGTCCAGCCTGCGGGAACCACATTCATCTCAATGCGACTCATTTTTCGCCCTCCATCCTGACTTCGTTCCGCTTATCTCTTCATTAAGACTATTTATATTATAACAGCTAAAGTACTTCCATATTAGTTGAAAGCGGAAACAAAAATGGGATTATGACATGTTTGAAAGGGTTTGAGCCATAGTTATATGTGCCGAATCGGCCTATAGTTGGGGTACAACATTTTTCAGGGAGGCTAAACTTAAATGAATAAAATTACGTTCCTCGGTGCAGGCAGCACCGTCTTTGTTAAAAATGTATTGGGTGATGTCATGATGACCGAAGCACTGCAAGATTTTGAGCTGGCATTGTTCGATATCGATGCTGAACGCTTGAGTGATTCAGAGCGTTTGTTGACCAGTCTGGCCCGTTCACTCGGAAGTCGTTGCGTCGTGAACGTATATCATGACCGCAAAGAAGCGCTGCGCGGGGCCAAATATGTCATCAACGCCATTCAGGTGGGTGGGTATGATCCATGCACCATTACGGACTTCGAGATTCCGAAGAAATACGGACTGCGTCAAACGATTGCAGACACACTCGGTATCGGCGGAATTTTCCGTAACTTGCGGACGATTCCGGTCATGCTGGATTTTGCCCGGGATATGCAGGAAGTATGTCCGGATGCATGGTTCCTGAACTATACCAACCCAATGGCCGTGCTTACTAACGTCATGAACGTACATGGTGGGATCAAAACCGTAGGATTGTGTCATAGCGTGCAGGTATGTGTACCGCATCTTTTTGATGCACTGGGGATCGATCAGACGGGTGTCGTAGCCAAAATTGCAGGCATCAACCACATGGCGTGGCTGCTCGAAGTTACCAAAGACGGGCAGGATCTGTACCCCGAGATCAAACGTCTGGCGAAGGAAAAACAGAAGGAACAGCATGACGACATGGTTCGTTTTGAGCTGATGCAGCGTTTTGGCTATTATGTAACGGAGTCCTCCGAGCACAATGCTGAGTACCACCCTTACTTCATCAAACGGAATTACCCGGAGCTAATCGAACGCTTCAACATTCCACTGGATGAGTACCCACGCCGCTGTGTGAACCAGATTGAAGGCTGGAAAGAGATGCGTACCAAACTGTTTGCCAGCGAAAATATTGAACATACCCGCAGCCGTGAATACGCATCGCATATTATCGAAGCGATGGAGACGAATAACCCGTACAAGATTGGCGGAAACGTTATGAACAACGGACTGATCACCAACCTGCCTCGCGAGGCTTGTGTTGAGGTACCTTGTTTGGTCGATGGATCAGGAATCAGCCCTACGTACATTGGGGATCTGCCTCCACAACTCGCGGCACTAAACCGGACAAACATCAACACGCAACTGCTGACGATTGAAGCGGCAATCACTGGCAAAAAAGAACATATCTATCATGCCGCCATGCTTGATCCACACACAGCTGCAGAACTGTCTATCGATGACATCGTAGCCATGTGTGATGAGTTGATTGAGGCTCACGGCGACTGGTTGCCAAAATACACGTCATAATATAAAAGCACCGTTTCCTTTGCTGCAAAAGGGGACGGTGTTTTGTTCGTTCCATAACGCTCACCCGCTGAATGGTGCATCACATCATGGTTAAGAAATGTCTCGCTCCCTTAAACCTTATTCGGCAGGGAGCAAAAAGCGATAACCGATGCCCGGCTCCGTCTGAATATATCGGGGATTTGTCGGATCTTCATTTAATTTTTTACGCAGATGTCCCACATATACCCGGAGGTAATGGCTGTCAGACTCATGATGATGCCCTCCCCATACTTGCTGCAAAAGCTGACGCTGGGTGATGATCTTTCCCGCATTGGAAGCAAGCACCTTCAGCATCTCATATTCCGTTGGGGTTAATTTGACCAAAGTTCCCTCCAGTTCGACCTGCCTTTGGGCCAGATCAATCGTAAGTGATCCGAAGCGCAATATGGGCTCATCTGTCGTTTTGGCTACATGACGCAGCGCCACCCGAATACGGGCGACCAACTCACCCATCCCGAATGGTTTGGTTACATAATCATCTGCACCACCATCCAACGCGGTAATTTTGTCTCCCTCCTGATCCTTCGCTGTCAGCACAATAATCGGTACCTGTGACCATTCGCGAATCCGGCGAAGGACCTCCATACCGGACATGCCCGGCAAACCAAGATCAAGGATAATCAGATCCGGATGTACAATACTGGCCTGAATAACACCCTCTTCGCCATCCCCACACTCGTGGAGTTCAAATTGGTGTGCCTGAAGGGTGACCTTGAGCAATTTGCGAATCTGCGGCTCATCATCGATCACCAGTATGCGAGCCCCTAGTGGTACGTTCATGTTATTCTTCAACCTCTCCTTGTTCTGAATAGGGAAACCGCGGTCCGTGAGCCTCCATGGGGATATCTATGCGTATTCTCGTTCCTCCGCCCGAATTCGGCTCTGCTACTATAGTACCTCCGTGGACCTCCACAATGCCTTTGCAGATGGCCAGACCAAGCCCTGTCCCGGTGACATGCTGAGTCGACTCTGAGCGATAGAACTTATCAAATATACGTATTCTTTCCGCTTCCGGTATACCGATACCTTGATCAGCCACCATGATCGTCAATTGACTTGGACTCTTGTCACTCGTCACAGTGATGACAATCCGGCTCTCATCAGGCGAATATTTGATGGCGTTGCTGACGATATTGACCAATACCTGCTCCAGCAATACTTCATCTCCGTAAATGAACACCGGATCATCAGGAAGTTCAACTTGAATGTTACGATTGAGACTGAATTCCCGAACCTGTGTCAGTACAACGCTGATTATATCTTCCACGTCACACCATTTCCGGTTCAGTTGCAACATACCGCTCTCCAGCCGAACCATACCCAGCAGATTCGTGACGAGACGATTCATACGCAAGGCTCCATCCCGAATGTTGCCTGTTAATTCTCTCCGATCCTCGGGTGTAAAAAGAGTATCATTCTCCAACAATCCCGTAGCCGAGCCGATAATGGCGGTTAGGGGCGTACGCAATTCATGAGAGACAGAGTCCAGCAGCGCTGTGCGTATGCGCTCTGATTCGGCAGTGATCTGTGCCAATCTTGCCTTTTCCGCCAGCTTCACTCGGGCAATGGCACCTGCGGCCAGTCCGCCGCATGCCTCCAACAGACGAAGCTCTTCTTGCTGCTCATGACCCTCACCAGCGTCCATGCTCACGGCGAGCACGCCATGAATCTGCTCCTCTGTGCGTAGCGGCACGTAAAGTCCGGTAGATTCCCGCAAAGTGGATGATCCCTTACCGGCGATCTGTCCGTGAAGATATACCCATTTGGCAATGGCAATCTCCGACTCCCCATTCCCCCACCCATCCTTATCTCCTTCTGATGCGGAAGAGCTTGTAACCAGCAGATCACCCTGTTTATCTGGAAGATACACAGCGGCCGGCTTACCCAGGGTAAGCGATACTTGGGTTGCAATATTAACCAGCAACGTATTCAGATCCGTAATGGCTGTCATCTGACGACTCAATGCGTACAGGGAGTTAGTCGTAGCTTCACGTGCTTTTACCATCTCCAGCTGTTGTCGCAATCGACCTGCAAGACTGGCTGTCAGGATTGCCACCGCAAGATACACAACAAAGGAGATGAGATATCTCAAATCCTCAACCGTGAAGCTCAGATATGGCGGTACAAAAAAGAAGTCAAACATAATGACGCTAATACTCGCAGCATATACAGCTGGTCCCATTCCCCAGTACACGGCACTCACCAAGACGGGAAACAGGTATACAAGCCCAACATTAACCAGATCACCACTCATGCCGATGGCATGAAACAGCAAAGTTAGCAGCGTCACCCCGAGGGTCACCCATACATATGCATATGCCGGAACCCGTTTCCCATGGGATTCCCGCGTTTCTTTTTTTATCCGTTCAGACAAAATCATTCACATCCCGCTCAGTTCATAATCATAATCTGCAACGATTAACACATCCAGATGCCGCGACAAGCGTACTAGTCGGTTGACCACCGAACCTGAGCCGCGGTAGCCATTCAGCCACCACACCCTTCTAGCCTGCCCGACCACCAACTGGGTTGCTCTCGCCTCCGATGCCTTTCTGGCCAACATCTCAGGTACATCGCGCAGCCTTGGACTGTGATGAATATGAAATTGACCACCAAGCCGAATCGTCAGCTGCTCCAACGCTTCCAGATGGCACTTCACTTCGTCACTCATGGACTCACCGATGTGGATATGGTGTACATGCCAGATGGCTTTTAGACGAAAAGCCATGCGGAATCCGCGCCGGATCAGCCGCTCGGCATGACGATCACTGCTTACACATACAAAGACTGCTTCCTGTCTGCGCCAAGGTCCTCGAAGTGCAATTTTGGCCTGCTGTGCTTCAAGCC
This sequence comes from Paenibacillus sp. SRL342, assembly GCF_984798905.1. Taxonomy (NCBI): domain Bacteria; kingdom Bacillati; phylum Bacillota; class Bacilli; order Caryophanales; family Paenibacillaceae; genus Paenibacillus; species Paenibacillus sp. SRL342. The sequence continues at coordinate 293,903 of NZ_OZ481790.1, read as the reverse complement.
GTTCATCCACATCGTCCGCCAGCTCGCGCAGGGCAAGTTCTCGCAAGGCAATCAGATTGCCGATTTTGAAAAAATTCGCAAGGGCTTGCTCGACCTTGGCAGTTGCATAGATTTTACCCTCCCTCATGCGCTGCCGCAAGGCCTGGGGCGCCACATCAATCAACTGCACCTCATCCGCCATCTGAATGATCCGATCGGGTACGGTCTCGCGGACACGAACACCGGTAATATGTTCAACGGCATCATTCAGACTTTCGAGATGCTGTACGTTCATTGTGGTAATCACCGAGATGCCTGCATTCAGCAGGAGCAGAACATCTTCATAACGCTTTTGCCGAACACTCCCGGGTACATTCGTATGCGCCAGTTCATCCACAAGCACCACTTCTGGGCAAAGATGCAGAATGGCTTCCGTGTCCATCTCTTCCAGACGAGTTCCCTGATAAACGCGTTGTGCGCGAGGGATCACAGACAAGTGACCCCTCTGCTCCACAGTTTCCGCCCGCCCATGTGTCTCCAGCAAGCCGATCTGCACATCGATGCCCTTGCGGAGCAAGTCATTGCCTTCCCGCAGCATCATGTAGGTTTTGCCTACACCTGGTGCGGCTCCGATATATATTTTGAATGTGCCGCGCTGAATCTGACCAATCTGTTCCTTCATTTCCTGCTCGCTTAGTCTGCGGTATGTCAGTGACTCCACATCGTTAACTTTAGCCGGAACCACACGTTCACCCTCCCGGGCCGCTCGATCAGCAACCAGAAACAGGTCGACACCACGTAATCTGCGCAGCAACGAGTTAACAACGGACCCTTGCCACAGTTCCTGCCAGCGTGTACGCCGGGAGTGTCCCATCACAATGCGGGTAATCTGGTGCTCCATTGCGTAACGCGCCAGCGTAGATGGGATGTTGCGACGGTGTAATATAGACAACTCCTCCATATGGCCGCCAAACTTCTCTACCAGCTTCATCATATTGCGCCGAAATACGGTTGCCTCCTTGGTTAATGGCTGCTTCATATTCCGGAAAACAACGGCACACAAATCACCATTCAGCCGTTTGGCAATCTGTTGCCCACGCCGGATATAGATGGAGCCGTTCCAATGATATTGGGTGGATACCAGAATCCGCTCCATGATGCCTGTTGTGACGGTAATTCCCATCTCCTCTCGATGCTCACGCAGGGATTCATTCACCCCTTCCGCAACCAATCTCAGGGCCAGTTCGCGCAGAATACCCAGATTGCCTTGACGGAACACAGCTTCTCCCTCATGCCCCTTCAGATGACCTTCTGCCAGACGGCTCAGTATGGTTTCCGGCGTGACATCAATCAACTTCACTTCATCCGCAAGCTCCAATGTATCGGCAGGCACCGTATATTCTGCTGCGATCCCCGTAAGTTGCCGTGCCAGCTCTGTATAACCTTCCAGCTCATACACATTCACCGTTGTCATGATACTGATGTTGTTTCGGAGCAAGAACTGAATGTCCTCCAGCCGGGTAGCATAGCGAGCGCCTTCTCTGTTGCGATGTGCCAAACCATCCACCAGCACAACCTCCGGATTACGCGCTAATAGTGCATCCAAGTTCAGATCCTTCATCTCTACATCATCATTCTGGCGCACCCAGTGAATGCTTGGAATTCTTTCGAGTACGCCAAGTTGCTCCACCGTTTCCGGTCTGCGCATTGTGGAGACGGCGCAAATAACCACATCAATGCCCTGCTCACGCAACGTATTCCCTTCTCGTAACATGTGATACGTTTTGCCCGATCCGCTGACTGGGCCGATGTAGATTTTGAGCGTACCCTGCTGCAGTTTCGTAATCATCTTCAGCATCTCTTCCGGTGACTTGCGCTTGAAGCTGTCTTCCATCCGTCCATCTCCCCCTTTTCTTTAAAAATACGATGAAAAAATGGAGAAAGCCCCTCCCGATATATCGTGAGCAGGCTAATTACATTCGTCCTTTATTTCAGTTCTGCTGTCAGCGCCAGATTCAGAGCCGTTACATTCACACGCGGCTCCCCGAATATCCCCATCTGCCGGCCTTCCGTATGCTCATTTACAATTTGCATAAGCTGCTGTTCACTAAGCCCCGTAGCTTTGCTAATGCGCGGGATCTGTGCCTCAGCGGCTTCGGGAGAGAGATCTGGATCAAGTCCAGAGCCTGAACCCGTCACGAGATCAGCAGGGATCTGCTTCAATCCTGGGTTTTCCTGCTGGAGCTGAGCAATCTTTTCCTTCATCTCGCCGATATACTCCTCTGAAGCTACGGCGCGATTCGAACCGGCTGAAGCCGTTGGGTCATAACTGGCATTCGATGCCCGGGGCTGGAACAGCCCCGGCGATTGGATTTCCTGTGCCAGCAGTGACGAGCCGATGATTTTCTTATCTTGTGTAATCAGACTGCCGTTCGCCTGCGCAGGAAAGAGAAGTTGGGCTACGCCAGTCGTTACGAGCGGGTAGATTAGGCCACATATCAGCATAAGTACGACGGATAACCGTATAGCGGGCAAGAACATGTTCATACAGATCACTTCCTGGATTCATTAGGATAAAAGAATAATGTTGATAAGCGTTGTTATCTCGTTAAAGAATTCCTGACAGAACCAAGTCAATCAGCTTAATGCCGATAAAAGGTACAATCACACCGCCTACGCCATAGATAAACACATTGCGCCCGAGCAGCCTTTCGGCTGACATCGCCCGGTACTTAACCCCTTTCATCGCTATGGGAATGAGCAGTGGAATAATAATAGCGTTGAATATTAGTGCCGACAGGATCGCAGACTGCGGTGAAGCCAGATTCATAATATTTAGCGCCTGAAGCTGCGGCATAGCGAGGATGAACATGGCTGGAATGATGGCAAAATACTTCGCGATATCATTGGATATCGAAAAGGTTGTGAGCGCGCCGCGTGTAATCAGCAACTGTTTGCCAATGGAGACGACCGACAATAGCTTGGTCGGGTCGGAATCCAGGTCAATCATATTAGCCGCTTCTTTGGCCGCCATGGTGCCAGAATTCATCGCCAGGCCCACATCGGCCTGCGCCAGAGCAGGAGCATCATTCGTACCATCGCCCGTCATAGCGACGAGTTTGCCCTCCTGCTGCTCTTTTTTGATCGCCGCAATCTTGTCCTCGGGCTTCGCTTCGGCAATAAAATCATCCACGCCCGCTTCCAGCGCTATGGTCGCTGCGGTCAGTGGATTGTCGCCTGTACACATAATGGTCTTAATGCCCATGGCGCGCATCTCAGCGAACTTCTCTTTCAGCCCTGGCTTCACAGTGTCTTTCAGATAGATCACACCATAGATTCGTTCATCGATAGCCACAGCAAGCGGCGTGCCTCCAGCCTTCGCAATACGATTTGCAATCTCATCCAGATCATCGGGTATGCGGCCTCCTTCGGAAGCAATATAACGTTTGATCGCATCCACGGCACCTTTACGAATCTTCATATCGTTACTCAGATTGAGACCGGACATCCGAGTCTCTGCTGTGAATTCCACATTTTCTGCATTCGCATACTCCGTCTCAGACCAGCTCTGACCTTGTTTGCCTGCCAATTCCACAACAGAACGTCCTTCCGGGGTCTCATCCCGCACAGAAGCCTGTAAAGCAGCTTGCGTCATCTCTGTAGCAGTAATGCCCTGAACGGGAATAAACTCAGATGCCATGCGGTTTCCGTATGTGATCGTTCCTGTTTTGTCCAAAATCAACGTATCGATATCTCCGGCCGCTTCTACCGCTTTACCCGACATAGCGAGTACATTGAACTGCGTAACACGGTCCATCCCGGCAATACCAATGGCAGACAGTAACCCACCAATTGTGGTTGGGATCAAGCAGACGAGCAGTGCGATTAGGGTCGCCAGATCCAGTCGAATACCCAGGTAATTCGCCATCGGGACCATCGTCAGAATGACGATCAGAAAGATCAGGGTTAATACGGCGAGCAGGGTTGTCAGCGCAATTTCATTGGGTGTTTTCTGGCGCTGAGCACCCTCAACCAGAGAGATCATCCGGTCAAGGAATGACTCACCCGGATCGGTCTGAACACGCATGATGATATAATCGGACACGACACGTGTACCTCCGGTAACGGAGGAGAAATCGCCTCCTGCTTCCTTGATAACCGGTGCGGATTCTCCCGTAATGGCCGATTCATCAATGGAGGCCAATCCTTCTGTAATTTCACCATCCGTTGGGATCAGTTCACCGACTTCCACGCGGACCATATCACCTTTTTTCAACTGGGTCGAAGACACTTGCCGGATTGTTCCATCCTTCTGCACCAGATTGGCCAAGGTGTCGGACTTCGTCTTGCGTAACGTATCCGCCTGCGCTTTACCTCTGCCTTCTGCAAGTGCCTCCGCGAAGTTAGCGAACAGCAACGTGAACAGCAGAATGAAAAACACGGCGATGTTGTACCCGCGCCCGGCCTCGGATGCGGTGAAAAGATCGGGATTAATGCATAATAAGAGCGTAATGAATGTACCTACCTCGACAATAAACATGACCGGATTTTTGATCATGACCACCGGATTTAGCTTTTTGAACGCATCCAGTGAAGCCTGAAGTATCATATCCTTGCTTAACGACCGTTTCGATCCCGGATCACGTTGAATATTACCGCGATTGTTGTCCGGCTCATTGCCCTTCGATCTGAACATTTCTGTATCCATGTGTTGCATCGTCTGTTCCTTCTTTCGTTCGACTGCATTCATCGTACACTGCCACCTCCATACGTTACGTCCTTGCACCAATTCCTCTGTTGCTCCCCTGTTATATCCCTCATTGAATCATCGCCAGATGCTCTGCAATCGGTCCAAGAGCAAGCGACGGGAAGAACGTAAGCGCGCCGACAACAACGATCATCATGACCAAGACGCCAGCAAATAAAGGCGTGTGTGTACGCAGCGTACCTGTAGTTACCGGTACAACCCGTTTCGTAGCGAGTGAACCCGCAATAGCCAGCATGGCGATCATCGAAACGTATCTTCCCAGCAGCATAACGATACCAATCGCGATGTTGTAAAAGTCTGTATTGGCATTTAGTCCGGCAAAAGCCGATCCGTTATTGGCCGCACCCGAGGCAAAAGCATAGAGAACCTCGGTCAGGCCATGCATGCCCCCGTTCGAGATGGACGCAACAGCTTCAGGCCGCATAAGCGCGAGTGCCGTTGGCGCAAGAATAATCAAAGGATGAATGAGCAACGCAATGGATGCGAGCTTTACCTCTTTCCCCTCGATTTTTTTGCCCAGAAACTCAGGTGTTCGTCCCACCATTAATCCACAGATAAACACAGCCAGAATCACATACAACAGTCCGTTGATTAGCCCTACTCCTTTGCCACCAAACACGTTATTGAGCATCATCTGAGCCAGTGATACCATGCCTCCAAGTGGAGTGAGCGACTCGTGCATATTGTTGACCGAACCTGTTGTAGCCGCTGTCGTGACTGCCGTGAATAAAGCCGATTCGGGTATGCCGAATCTGACCTCTTTCCCCTCCATATTGCCTTGAAGACCCACTGCATCCAGCGCAGGTACACCGCGATATTCGGAGACAAATACAGTGGTCAACATCACAAGGAAAAGAAAACTCATCGCTGCGAACAATGCCCAACCCTGCTTCCGGTTATTGACCATCAAGCCGAAGGCGTATACCAGTGCAGTGGGTAACAGCATCATACAGACGATATGCACCAGATTGCTCAGGGCCGTCGGATTCTCGAATGGATGTGCAGCATTGGTTCCAAACCAGCCACCACCGTTGGTGCCAATGTGTTTGATCGACTCCAGTGAGGCGACCAGTCCACGTGAAATGGTCTGCTGCGCGCCTTCCAGCGTGGTTGCGTTCACCGCTCCCGCGAGCGTCTGAGGCACCCCCTGGAATACAAGGAACAAGGCTACGATGAAGCTCAGCGGTAAAAAAATCCTCGTAATCGACCGTACAAGGTCGACGTAAAAATTCCCCAGTTCATCCCGGCGGCCTATCAGCCCGCGAATGAACGCAATAGCCACCGCGAATCCCGTCGCTGCGGACGTAAACATCGGGAACGTCACGGCCAGCATCTGTGACAGATACGACAGGGCGTTCTCGCCCGTATAAGACTGCCAGTTCGTGTTGGTCATAAAGGATACCGCCGTATTAAATGCTTGCGCCGCTGGCATATTGCCGATACCATCCGGGTTAAGTGGCAAATACTTTTGCAGCCGCAGCACCAGAAACATCAATACCAACATTACAAAGTTGGAGAGGAGAACCGCCGTAAGGTACTTTTTCCACCCCATGGATTCGTTCTCGCGTACTCCCATCACGCGATAGAGCAGTCGTTCCGGCCCGCCAAAAACCCGATCCAGCCCCGTTCGCTGTCCATCGAACACGTTCACTACATATTTCCCCACCGGTTTAACCAACAGCAGGATGATCAGTAGCGTCACTGCTACTTGCACTACACCGATACCCATATCCGCATTTCCTCCCTATTCGACGTTCCCTTGTTCCCGTATTACGCACATCGCCAGCATCAGAATTTCTCCGGCTTCACCAGCACATAACCGAGATAAATCACCAGTGCGAGCACAATCATGCCGATGACAATCATCTGGCTTCCCCCTCTCTACCCTCAAGCCTTCTCGCAGAATTTCAAGAATCCCCAAAATACCCCAAACAGCAGCACCACCAATCCAATCATCGTGGCATCATTTACCATGCGCCCTTCCTCCCTCTCTCTACCGTTCTCTGCACCTGCTACATGTAAAATCGTAATACGAAACGCTGTAAAAAAGGGGTAAAGAAATGCCTCCACAGGTGTAAAAAAAGCGTAAAAAAGACCCGATCTCCTCAGCAATGGGCTGAAAAGAACGGGTCTATCATCATTTTTATACGGAGCACTCCATTACGTGTCAATCTATTACCTACCCGTCATTTCAAGAACTGCGTGTAGGCATTTCCCTAACATTTTGAATACTAGTTTGTGGCTTCTTCGTCATGTACTTGTTAAAAAAGTCGGTGTTTATTCCTGTCATATGATGAAAGAAGGAAGTTTCCGCTTTCCAATCCTCCTCAATCATATAACGAATATCCACAAGACCTTTATTGGAAAGCAGGTCAATAATGGTTTTAATTCGCATCGGCTTTTGAAGTGGAATCTCCCTGTCGAAAGGCTCCTTTTCCAGATATCCTCTTCGGTGCATCGCCGCATAGAAATTACGATGATCTTTAGCTTCCATCATTCCTAGATGTGCTGCTCTGTATCCCAGCACTTGTAGGGAAGTCTTCCATTTATTTTTCAAGTCAAGATATTGATCGGGATTCGTCTTATAAGTGATTTCATTCATGTCCGATGAAAACTCTTCTTCGGGCAATAAAAATGCACCCGCAAACAGATTAGCTTCATTTTCAATCAATTTGTGTTCTTTTCGGTCCAGATTGACAAATTCAAGACGATAATGAAGCAACAAATGACCAAGCTCATGTGCAATATCGAAATTCCTACGAACCGCAGAACGTTTGATGTTGCCCAGTATGATAAACGGACGATCATTTCGTGTCCAAAGGCTGTACGCATCAATTTCTTCACCAATCGCTTTTTCAAAAACATATACACCACTTTTTTCGATCCGGAACATCAGGTTCTCATTCGTGGATGGCTCCATATTCAGCCGTTGTCTCGCAAGATGGGCAACATAATGGATCTGAGTCGTACGATCATCGTCTGTATGGTTCATATACTCAATTGCCTCTTCCCGCAATTGGATAATATTCAGTGTGGGAAGGCTGATCTGAGCGGTAATATAATTAATGAACGTGTCCAGATATTCTACATGCTTTGCTTCTGTCTGTGTCTTGGATATCACATTCATCACTTTCGAACGATAGGCAATGTTCATAACATCAATGTTGGCTGCGTTATTACGCTGTGTAAGCATATCTTTCGTATAAAAATACTTGCTTTTCACACTGAAAATGCGTTTCAACTCATTCACAATTGGCACCTTCGGAGAGGTATACGCATTTTCATATTGCCAGACTGCTTGTTCTGTCACACCTAATTGTTCGGAGAGCTGTTTTCTCGAATACCCATGCATGATCCGCAAATTGGTCAAATTTTCACCAACGAACATGCTGCTCCCTCCTTACTGAACGACACAGGGAATCACCCCCGCTGTTCTCCTTCCAAAATTTCAATATCATAAGCTGCCGGATCAACGATATCTTCCACATCAGGCGTAAGCGCCTCCCGTTCACTATCATCCAGTTCAGCACCAGAGATGAGGTCCGATAAATCTTCTATAAAATAAGCAATATTATCATGCGGATTAGGCAGATAATGCTGAACCTTCGAAATTTGGTATGCATCATCAATAGCATAAGTGAGTATATGAAACTCATTATATGTAGATGCAAGATGTTCAAGTTCTTCTTTCACACGGCTGACCTGACTCTCTGAGATTGGAAAAGAAAGTTGCTCAACCCTCTCCAACTCACCATGTTCATTACGGCGTGGTTGAATCAAAGAAAATTCCAGATCGTTATTAATCTTGGAGAGATCGTGTAAATAGGTACGGAAAGCACCTTTGTTGTCAACGCCCGTAGGTAGCTTGGCACTGGAAAAACTATTCTCATTAAAGTAGGCTGCGTTCTTTATCAGAAACAGAACTTTTGATTCTTCATGTGTGAACTGGAGATAATCCCATGTTAAACCTGCTTTGGATTTCTTGTGAATGAATCCTTGTTCACCGCAATAATCTGCGATTTTGCTCTCAATAAAATTTCCCTTTGTCCAGGCAAAGGCTGAACTAATCTTCATGTTTCTCTTCCGATCTTTACGGTGATCAATATATTCGCGGTATCCTTCAACAATAGCATCAACAAGCATCTGACTATGTTCCGACTTGAACTTATATTGTTCCATATAGATCACTCCGATTCATAAATATGAAGACAAGTTATATTTTAATCGAAGTTCGTGTGCAAAGATATGATTTTTTTTGATATTTTTAAAGTAAACCTATCTCATACACTTCATCCAAATGGATTCTGTGCCCACTGCAATAATCTCTTTTTTGTGATTTTGCCATGAGAGGTATGATGGACGATTTTTCCCTGATCGAGCAGAAGTACCTGGGGTGACTCATGGTGAACCTCTGTCTCTTCCGCAATATGGCGGGACAACGAGCGATTTTCAATCACTTTGACGATGCGGTAATCCATAGGCTGTTTGGGATCTGATGCATGGGTGCCTACAAACGCCATAAACTCTCTGTACGCTCTCGCACTGGTCGGACAAGTTGTGCTGTGTTTCAGGATAAGGACCGGATGAGCCTGCGAGCGATGAAGTGCATCTTCCCAGTCATCCGTTTTGTGCAATTCACGGACATGTTCGCTGAGCATATGTTCCGAGTCTGACCCTGCACGTTTGCTAACCACCGAACCAATCACAATGCCAAGCGCCAAGCCAAAAGCAATCCCGAGTCCAAGCTGCTGCGTAGCCGTACCAATACTGACTCCCATAGCCATTCCTATAGCAAGCCATACGGCTTGATGATTTACTTTTTTCTTCATGCAGATCTTCCCTTCCTGAAATATGTATATCAAGGCAACCTTCCCACCCTATATTCTGATCAAATTATAGCATAGGCCTCTGTGAGCAATCGTTAATAATCTTCATCTCCGGGTACAGATTTCAGTGATTGGATTTATGCAAAATGCTCATTTGTGATACACTGGTTGTAATTTGGAAACGATGAACATGAAGAATGGATTGGAAGGGCGGAAATTCCATATGACATACGCATTTATGATTGAACCGCAGGATTTTATTGCGCTGGATAACGAAGACGAGCTGATTGAGAAATGTCAGGAGTGGGGCTTGCTTTCCGGTAAAGCAACCAAACTCAAAACGTTCTATTATAAAGGAAACGGATTAAACATGCCGTGCACTATCATTGGATATGTGGATCACATGGCAGCTGTTATTCAACTGGATAATGGGCAAAAGCATTGTATTCACCCGTCTTATCTGAAGGAAATGCAAGCTTCCAGTTACAGCGCCAGAAGCATAAGTAATGCCGGGTCAGATCGAAGCACAGAATCGACAACTTCGGATACAGTTGCACCAGTCTCTGCTGATGTTACACCAACTCCAGATACCCTGGTAAACCCGGATGAAATGCCGGTGGATCTGGATGATTCGGACGATACGGACACAGATGAATTCTCCTCTGGGCTGAAGGGTGATCCGGATGGGTTAGTAGAAGAGTATGTTGGACCTCAGTCTGGGGCAGCCAGTGAAGCCAAACCCAAAGCCAAAACAGCGAGCAAAGCTAAGAGCGTCAAGATTGATCTGCCCGAAGGCAAAGTGAAGATGAGTGCCGTTGTCAAAGAGTTTACCACCGTACCGAATCACTTCTCGGACAATGACGATGAAGTCATCATATATGAAGCAGTTACCATTACGGAGCCAGACGTCATCGATGTTGGGGAAGCCTGGTCAAGCCATAGTGCCACCGTTAAGAAACAGGAACTGGAAGTGGGAGATGTCATTACGTTTGAAGCAAAAATTATCAAGAAGAAGCTGACACGTAACCCGGTTCCCTATAAAATCAACAATCCTTCCAAGATTCAGAAGGAAGATTAATCAAGGAAGATTAATCACGATTCATTACAAAAAAGCAAAAAAAACCTCCACAACTGCTCAAAGCAGACCGCGGAGGTTTTTGCCATTTGAAGTTTATATTAGCGAAGAGTACACTCTTAAGCTTGTCCCGGCGTAGCACTGATCTGAAACTGTACGCCAAACTTATCGACAACCGAACCGTAGGCTGGACTCCAGAACGTTTCTTGTATCGGCATTTTCACTTCGCCACCATCTTGCAGTTGGTTGAAAATCGCTTTGGCTTCTTCCGCCGTATCCGTGTTCACTGTAACCGTAATATGATTACCTACAGTGTGCGGCATGCCTGGAAACGTATCAGACAACATTAATACCGAGCTGCCAATCTGCAAAGAAGCATGCATAATACGGTCTTTCGCTTCTGGCGGGATCGGGTGATTCGGGTCAGATGGACCGTCGCCAAATGTTTGTAACGCCAGCACTTCGGCTCCAAATGCCTTTTGATAAAATTCTACCGCTTCACGTCCATTACCGTCTGTTACCAGATACACATTCAAGCTGATCGACATGCGTTCTTCATCTCCTTGGGCTCATGTAATTTATACGATTCACGCCACTTGCGACATGAGTATATATGAACAGGTTGTCCTTTGACAAGCGTATATTTCTACACTCATCTCTGCGGACCTTTACACGATTAGGGTTACCAACATATTCTTAATCCATCCCTCTCTCCACTACTTCTTGCGCCTGCGTATATAGTAGAGAACCGTGATCAAGACACCCGGAACCAGTGCTGCAAAACTGGCATAGATCAGACACCATTTCAACAGGGTACATATCGGAGTGAGTTCAGCAAGCACAGGTGTACGTTCAGGATAACGATACATGATCAGGGACGCACCTATATTTTCAAGCATGTCCATAGCCCAACCTAAGACCGGAATCAGATTCACCCAACGCCAGCGACTCTTTATCGGAAGCACGCGATAGAGTATCGATAACAGAACAACCAAGAGGGACAGATAGGCCAAGGGCCATATGAGGTCAAATGTGAACCGTGCCTGAATATAGGCGCTTCGCCCTGCTTCTCCATACTGCTCAGCCATCTGATAAAGATCATCCGCCGTGTACAGAAACGATGAATCCGGGGACTGCCCACCACCTGTGGCCTCCTCCGACTTTGCCGCCTGCCAGGGCAGAATGAATGCAATAAAACAGGCAAAAACAACAACCGCAGCTACAACCCATTTCCAATTCACCCGCTGATAGAACCAACCTGACACTTTATTCAGCACATTCTGTCCCCTTTCCGATAAAAAAAAGACCACTCTCCCGAATCCTATCGGTAAAATGGTTGTGTTCAATCCTATGAAATTATCGAGCTTGAACGATGTTATCTATTTCACTTTTCAATAAGAGGTATCGGTGAACACTTCTCATGATCGGGACCTTCGTTAGTTTGTTCTTGTCCACGTACAGTTTCATCTGGTCTTTGGTCAAACCAAGCAAACTTCCAGCTTCCGATACCGTCAACACTACCTCTGGGTTCGTAGCATTAAACGTCCTCTTTACTTTCTGATTCCAGTCCTCGAATACCTGCATAGATCAGTGACATCTCCTATCCATAGCCAGTTATTATCAGGCTGAATATATCCAGTATACCACACTTGTGCTGCTCGTAACTTAATCCTTGCGCAGAACCATATTCTGATAGGCATATTCCCTGCTTGACCCTGACGTTAACTCGAGGGTTTATACTGGCTTCAGGAGGGGATTAGCATGAGTATGTCACCTGAACATGTAACCAAGAAACGACGCAGCAGTGGAATAGCCATTATTGGAATGAGTTGGTTAACGATGACATTGGGTTTGTTTTTTGCTACACTCGCAGGGGAGCTTGTCGGCACTATTGGTGCTGCTGATTGGATGGTTCATCTCACCCAAGCTGTTGTCATTATTAGTATCGTCTTACCCGCACTGTTCATCATTCGAAGACACTTCCATATGAAGTCCATTCTTCTTCCTCTGACAGGAAAAAGCATAGTTCACTTGCTCTCTGGCGCATTATTTGCCACTTCTCTGGCCTTCATCGGGTTGGCGATAGCCAGTATGAACAACTGGATTACGATTACGGAGTGGCACTTCTCAGCTGAGTTCTTGCTTGCTGTCGTACTTAATAGTTGTATTGCTTTCTTGTATGAGGCTTTGCCAGAGGAACTATCCATGCGAGGCATGGTCTATGATGGATTACGCTTCAGACTGCGACTTCCTGTGTTTTTCGCTTATGTAACTCAAATCATACTCTTTCTGCTGGTTCCGATGAGTGTCAGCCTATTGCAAGAGCTCGTCGGTATGGATGCCGGAAGCCGGATAACCTTGGATTATATGATCTTGCTCTTGACCTATGGTATTACGTTACAGCTTCTGCGCAGTTTGACCGGATCTTTATGGGCCTCCATCGGATTTCATGTCGCTTACCTGGAAGTAGCCAGATTCGTTGTTATGCCAGGTGATAGACCCGCATTGTTAAACTATACCGCGCAAGATAACGGGTTGGCCGAAATATTTATTTTGTATATGATGATAATCTTCGTCGGTGGGATCATTCTGGCGGTGCTCAATGCATGGCGCTGGTGGAGAATACAGAAATCATGAGGGAGGGATCTGCCTGTTGTATACCGTTGGACAACTATCCAAACATACCGGAGTGTCCATCCGAACACTGCATTATTATGAGAAGCTGGGTTTACTGCGACCGGCCCGTAATGAGAACAATCAGTATCGCTTATATGGTGAAAAGGATATTTTACGGCTTCAGCAGATTACCATTCTGAAGAAAATGCATTTTAAATTGAATGAGATTGGAGAATTCCTCGATCAGGATGCTGCTCGCTCTGAACCAGAGAGTACCCTTACTTTATGGAATAATACGTTGGAACAACAATTGGCCGTCGTTAAGGAACAGCAGGAGAGATTAAGCAAGGTCGAGCATCTTCTTTTTTCAACCCTATATGCCATCAGAGCATCCGGTACAATCAGTCTGGATGAAATGTTGGGTTTCATCCGTGAACTGGATCAGCCTCCGGGCAAGTTCCGTCAAGATGTTTTTACACATGAAGAAATGGAATCGTTACCTCTGAATAATCAGAACAATTCAATATCCCTGGAATGGGCCGATATTCTTAAAGAAATTCATACATGCAAGATGGAACCTCCGGATTCCGAAGCCTCACGGTTACTGGCCATCCGAATCTCTGATTATGCTGAAAGGGCTTTTCAAGGGAATGCAGAATTGGCAGAAAAATATTGGGATTATATCGCCCCAGAGGATGATCAGTCAGCTCGTGTATATGGTATGACAACGGAAACCATGCGTTACATCGAAATGATCCTGGATCGATGGGCAGTCCAGAATCCTGATGATCAACAATAAGGGCCACTTCGAAAAGTGGCCCTTGATCCATTCCTTCTTTATGCTTCGTTACGCCTCTTCCCAGAAGCGACGCAGGTTGTCCATGGCGATTTTGGATGCGGACTTACATTCCTCCATGCCTTCGAACTCCACCGTAATGTGACCATCATAACCGAAGTCTTTGATCAGCTTTACAATTTTACGAATTGGAATGTCACCTTGTCCAACGATGGCCCCACGCAGGAAGTTGCCGTAGGCTGTGGTGAACCATTCACCCTCACCCGGATGCTCATCATAAGGACGGAAGTAGAAATCTTTGAAGTGGACCAGAGAAGCGTACGGCAGATTTTTCATGACACCGATAATCGGATTCTCATCCACGCACATGAAGTTGCCAATATCGAGTGTTGTTTTGAAGTTCGGACGATCTACAGCATGCAGAACACGCTGCACCCGATCACTCGCCTGTACACTGAAGCCGTGATTTTCAATGGTAGTGGTGATACCAAACTGCGCAGCATAATCCGCAATAATCTGGCTTCCCCGCACCATCAGCGGCAGATGTTCCTCGAACCAGGCAATGGTCATCTTCTCTTTCGGCAGGGTAAACGCCGTGACGTCATGACGCATATGTTTTACACCCATCCGGTGAACGACATCCACATGTCTTTTGACCCGAGCCATCTCTTCAGCAAATGCCTCTTCCGTCTCCTGCACAAAATTGGCTGGCATCGAGTAGTTGGACAGTTCAATACCTGCAGATGCCGCCCGTTCCCGAATCGCATCAGCCAGATCATGATTATCCTCCACGGTATAACCGTAAGGAACCATCTCCATATGCTCGCCGCCGTTCGCCGCAATCCAATCGATCACATCCAGCACCGTCATCTCACCCGAATTCAAATCGTTCAACAAACTATACGTGCTCAGGCCCACTCTCATCTGCTCAACTCCCTATCGATATTGTTGGATAAATTGAACTGCCTTGCGAATGTCTCGCTCCGGCTGATCGCCTACCTCACGCTCAATCGTCAGATAACCGGTGTACCCAATCTCCTGAAGAGCTGCAAAGTATCCGTCAAAATCAACGCCACCCTCGCCCAGTGGCACCTCACGGAAGAAGGTTCCGGAAGAGACCATCTCGGCAATCTTATCGTGATCCATAGGTGCATAACCGACTGCACCGTATACATCTCTTGGGTCCACTTCCTTCAGCCGCACCCCATCCTTCACATGGGTATGTACGATGTAATCCTTGAGCAGATGAACGCCCCGCGCCGGATCATCTCCGGTCACCATCACCATATTCGCCGGGTCAAAATTCACCGATACTCCGTTGGTCGACAGCGTATCCAGAAATCCTTTCAAATCAGCAGCCGTTTCCGGTCCTGTCTCAATGGCAAAGTATGCACCAACACTTTTGGCATATTGGCCCAGCTCCTCACAAGCAGCGTGAAGCGTAGCGTAGACTTCCGATGAAGAATCATGTGGAACAATACCGATATGTGTTGTGACGATGTTGGTGCCCAGATCCAAAGCGAGATCCACGATTCGCTTCGACTTCTCTACTTTCCACGGATTATCTTCCTTGACCTGAAACCCATGTCCACCCAGATCGCCGACCAATGCTGAAATGTCGAGACCTAGAGAATCGATGTAACTCTTTAACTCTTTGCGCGCCGCAGGCGACAAATTTTCGGGGTCCATCTCTCCCTTGACGGCGTAGATCTGCACACCTTCTGCACCTACGTCTTTGGCTTTGTTCAACCCTTCCCGTACGCCTACACCAAAGCTATCCACGATGACACCGATCTTGTTCGTTAATTTCATGTCATACCTCCCGTGATTGAATGAGTAACTCTACGTTCTCATATAAATGTAAGGTTCGACTCATTACTGATATCAACAAGTTTCACCGACTTGATCTCATACGGTTTAAAGGTCAGTTCGAATGCTCCATTCACACTAGCCAACGGATGGATCTCATCCTCCAACAGATTAATGATGGACGCTTTGATTTCCTTTTCAGCCCACTGGACATGCACCGTTTCTCGACTGCCTGATGATTCGTAGAAACGTAGTACCGTTCCCGAGCCATCTTCTGCAGGCTTAATTGCATCCAGAATGACATGTTCACTCTGGAACTGAATCCAAGCGTGTTCTGCTGGCAATGGACCAGAATGCTGACTCGCTGCCACAACCTCCAACGGATGGTTAAGCTCCATCGCCCGGCTAACCACGGCAGCTTGTCGCCAATCCCCCTGATGGGGCAGAAATGAATACGTGAACTCATGATCGCCCTGATCGGCATGTTCATCCGGCCATTTCGGGGCACGAAGCAGGGACAGACGTATCGTCCGATCCTTGATGTCATAGCCGTACTTGCAATCATTCAGCAAACTCACACCGCTGTTGCCCTCCGAGATATCCGCCCAACGATGTCCGCAGACCTCGAACTGTGCCTGCTCCCAACTGGTGTTGTTATGAGTTGGACGCTCCAGCGCTCCAAACGGGATTTCATAGGCTGCTTTGGCTGCCACCAGATCCACCGGAAATGCCACCTTGAGCAGCTTATGGCTCTCATTCCAGTTCACTTTTGTATGGAAATCAACACGCCGCTGGTAACGATGCAAAATGATATCCTGACTGATCTCCGATTGATTCAGCTTCCAGACAAAACGCAGTACATCTCGCGTAGCCCCGTGCTGTACAACCTCTCTGGAGATCAACTGCACTTCACCTGCGCGCTGGGATTCAAACCGTGGATCGATATCCCATGCATCCCAGTACGTCGGTTTGTCATGGAAAAACTGCCACTCATTCGCCCGATCACCGGGCTTCAGCCAGTCGCGTCCTACCGTTTTGTCATACCATCTGGTAATCTCTCCCAAGTCATTGAACTCAAGCGTGTAAAATTCCGTTTCCCACGTGGAAGGGAAAAGTTCTTCTTCCCTTAATGGAAGGATAACATCCGGTGCCTCTCGTAGCCATATCGTTGTATACCCAAAAGCAGGAATCGACGGAACATGCACGAGCAGTGTATACTTGTCTTCCTTTTGTTCGAGATCACAGGCCAGACGGTTACCTTCACGATCGAATGCTGCCATCCTGGCGAGGTGAGCATCCCCTGTAATGGTGATATTTTCTCCACGTTCCCAGCCGAGGCTGTTGAATATAATGTAGGGCAGACCATCCACTTCATCTGTTGCAATGTTCTCCGCAAGGGTATCCAGCGTTTCCCGCAGTGCGGATGTACCTAATGCAAATACCTTTGTGTACTCCTCAGTGGACGTTACGTAAACTTCTGGAATCGACGTTCCCGGAATAATGTCATGGAATTGGTTGAGCATAATCAACTTCCAGCCTTCATCCAGATCATTCTTCTTTTGTACGGCGTAAGCCCCGGCAAATTGCCCCCAGATCTCCGCTTCCCGGTACAATACCTCTGCTTTTCGGTTACTACGTTTGTTCCTTGCATGGGTCGTATAGGTTCCGCGATGCAGTTCCAGGTACAAGTCCCCGTGCCATTTTGGCAACGTCGGGTTGTTTAACGATATATCTTCAAAAAAAGCCCCTGCTGTGCTGAATTTGCTGATTGGCTGTCCAACCATCAAATGGGATCGCTCCGCAAACTCCACCATCTCATTCGTCACGCCGCCACCACCATCGCCATGTCCGTAAAGCAACATTTGCTCAGGGTGTACATCCTTTTGTTTAAATGATTGCCAATGTTCATCCACATCTTTGGGACGCGTATGTTCATTCACCCCATGATTCAGATATGCCAGCACGGAAGTGCCATCTATGCCTACCCAGTCGAAGAGGTCATACGGAAACGCATTGGTATCATTCCAATTCAGCTTGGTGGTCATAAAATAAGGAATATTGGCGAGCTTCAGCATCTGCGGCAAGGAAGCACAGTAACCAAAGGTATCTGGCAGCCACTCAATGTTGGAGCGTTTGCCAAACTCCGCCTGGTAGAAGTTCTGCCCATACAGAATTTGCCGAACCAATGACTCACCACTCGGAATATTCAGATCCGGCTCCACCCACATGCCTCCAACCAACTCCCAGCGGCCTTCGGCAATACGGGCTTTAACTCGCTCGTACAACTCCGGGTAATGATCCTTCACGAAGGCATACAACTGCGGCTGGCTCTGGGAATACACAAAATCCGGGTACGTGTCCATCAAGGTACACATGGTCGAAAACGTGCGACTGGACTTGCGAACCGTCTCACGTACAGGCCACAGCCAGGCAATATCAATGTGGGATTGTCCAACCAGATGCATGAAGCCACTTCGATATTCCTCCGGGTCTTCCTGCTGTACCGACTGTGCTAACCCATATTCGAAGTTCTGTATCCAGGCTGCATCACTCCAGCGTTCCGGGTCATTGTACATGTCATCCATCACCTGATGAATGGCCTGAACAAGTGCCATCCGCTTGGGCTCCTTCTCGTTATATGCCCGGAGCGACTCGGCGAGTACCGTAACGCTGTACATCAGGCTCTGCAGTGGCTGATTAATATGAACCAATGCTGCCCGAATGCCCTGAATAGGCGGCTGAATAACAGCTTGTCGGTTGAGTGGATCATGCGGCTCTGGAATCGGATCATAGAGTTCAATCTCCAACTGCGGTGTATTGCCAACACGACTCCTCGGAAGGGGTACGAACCAGTGATTCCGATCCAGTCCATGATAAGGCATGCCATTCACCTTCAACAGCCCTTCTCCTCCGGCATCGAAGATCAGACCAATAGCCTGATCTTGCCATTCCGCCGGAATCTCCACACGTTTGCGCAGAAAATACGTCGTTCCGTGTACGCTGTTCAGCGGATTCAAGTTTTGCATGGCCTTGTTTGCCTGCTCATCTTTATTTTCATGTGCCTGCTCGTACTCGTATTCCCCTGGCCGAATGTATCTGGCCCTCTGCATCTCCCACACTGGAAGCTCGATCGTATCCAGCCATTGCCGCTGTTTCAGATCTTCGATGAATCGCTGAATTCGAATCATACCTCCACCCCCACCTTCTGGATCTGCAGACTGCAAGCGGTCCAATCTGTGGAATTACGGCCAACCATGAGCCTGAATTCACCCGGTTCTACGACAGACTGGAGACGGGAGTCGATCAGTGCGAGATGTTCTTTTTGCACAGGGAACGTAACGGTATGAGTCTGTCCTGGCTCCAGATGGATTTTACGAAAACCCTTAAGTGACATTTCAGCCCGGGTGACCGAAGCCGACATATCCGTGATGTACAACTGTACAACCTCGCTTCCCGATACCGCTCCGGTATTGGTGACTTCAACCATCACCTGCGCTTCATCTTCTGGCCCAATTACGTCTGGTATTACTCTTACATTCTCGTATTTGAATTCGGTGTAGCTCAGTCCATATCCAAACGGATACTGCGGCGCCAGATCCATCTCCAGATACCGCTTGCCACGAGTGCGTTTGGCATGATAATAGACCGGAAGTTGTCCAACATGCTTGGGAATGGAAACCGTAAGGCGACCCGATGGATTCACATCGCCAAACAAAATATCTGCAATCGCGTTACCGCCTTCCTGCCCGGGGTACCACGCTTCCACAATCGCATGGACATGCTCATCAATCCAAGGTTCAGCAATGGGGCGGCCGTTAATATACACGACGATAACGGGTTTCCCCAACTTATGTACCTCCTGTACCATCTCCAATTGAACACCCATGAGATTCAGGGAAGCCCGGTCAATGCCCTCACCACACTCCATGTCGTTCCATGGATCATCGGTCACCACTGAAGCACCTGTCCGCAAATCGATCGTACCTTCACCAAAATCGCGGGCGCTGGAACCACCCATCACCATCACGATGACATCCGCCTGTTCTGCACAGGCGAGCGCTTGTGCAAAGCCCTCTCTGGAATCGCCTTTAATCCGGCAGCCAGGTGCGTACAGCACCTGGCCCGAATCCGCGCCAAGCTTGCGCGTAATACCATCCAGTACGGTGACAATCTGTTCTCTCGGCTGTGGCGAGGTATAGTCCCCAAGCTGGTTATAGATATGGTTCGCGTTCGGACCAATAACAGCTAGCTTCGTACCTGTTTTGGCAAGCGGAAGGGTATCCCCCTCATTTTTCAGTAAAACAATCCCCTCTTGTGCAACTTCCCTCGCCAGCTGATTGTGGTCTTCACATCCGATAACCCGCTCTGCAAACTCTGGATCAACGAAAGGTTGTTCAAATAACCCAAGTCTGAATTTCATCTCCAGCACCCGCCACACAGCCAAGTCCAGATCCTTCTCTTCGATCAGTCCCTGCTCCAACGCCTGAGCGAGATGTTTGCGATACATGTACCCGGACATCTCCATGTCTACCCCTGCCTGAAGGGACTGTGCTACAGCCTGCTCCCCGTTCTCAGCGGTGTTATGTCCATGGACCAGCATCTGAATGGCACCAAAATCAGTAATCACAAACCCATCAAAACCCCACTGCTCACGCAGAAGGTTATTCAGCAGATACGTACTGGATGTGCAAGGTACGCCATCAATCTCGTTATAGGCGGTCATCACGGAGCAAGCCCCGGCTTCCACTGCTTTTTTGAACGGCAACAGATCTATTTCATGTAATTCACGTAATCCCATATGCACAGGTGCTGCATTACGCCCACCCTCCGAGCTGCCATAAGCCGCAAAATGCTTGAGTGTCGCGACAATCGTCTGGTTGGAATCGAGGCGATCACCCTGTAGTCCCTTCATCGCTTCTACTGCAAATTCACCGATTAGGTATGGATCTTCGGCAAAACATTCCTCCGTCCGTCCCCATCTCGGGTCACGTACGACATCAAGCACCGGGGAATACGTTGCCGCTCCCCCCTGGCTCCGGGTCTCCACAGCTATGGCTTCACACATCTTGCGGTATAACTCCATATTCCATGTGCTGCCCACCATTAACGGTACCGGAAAAACTGTTGCCCCGATCGCCATATGCCCGTGGGAACATTCTTCTCCGAACAAAATGGGAATGCCCAGCCGGGAATGCTCCATGGCATACTGCTGAATGACATTCGTGGCAACGGCTCCCTGCCGTGGAGTAAGCCCCGTTTCAAGTGTCACTTCCGTCCATGGATCGGCCCGAAGCACACCATACAGAGAACCAACACCGCCCTGTTCCATGTCCGCTTTGAACTCTTCCGTCACCTGTACTGTACCATCAGCTGCTTTATCATACGTCTTCCATCCCATCGGCTGAATGAGTTGTCCAATCTTCTCTTCCGTTGTCATCCGTCCGATCAGATCCTGAACCCGCTCCTGAATGGGAAGCGAAGCATCTTTATAGTCCATATGCACATTCTCCTTATGCGTTCGGAATTAGTTAGGCGGGTGCACTTACATCACATGGCTTTGCGGTAGTCACTTGGTGCCACACCCACCACGTTCTTGAAAGCCCGGTTGAAGGAATTATAGTTTGTGTATCCCACTTCCTCACTGATCTCCTGAATAGCCTTATCGGTCTCCTGCATGAGCAGCTTGGCTTTTTCGATACGATGACTAATGAGCAGATCCACAAACTTCTCCCCAATCTCATCCTTGAAAAGCTTGCTCAGATACTTCGGATTAATATCGAATAGATCACTAAGGTAGTTCAGTGACAGATCAGGATTGTTGTAATGCTCTTCGATGTATTTGCGAATCTCCAGAATATGTGATCTGTGTTTTCGGGAACAATGCAGCGTCTGCATCTGCAGCGCCAGTTCCCTGAACCCTTCCCAACACAGCTTACGCAGATCGTCTAACGTCTCCCAGCCTTCAAGCCTTGGGAGAAGTGGGGTGAATATAGCAGCCCATGACTCCTGATACTCCCGTGGAAGTTCGGCGAATTCCCGATTGTAATGTTGAAATAACAGTTGGATCGTATTCATAATCTCCTGCCGGGATAGAACGGACTCACTGATTTGTTCAAAGAGTCTTTCAAAATGCTTTTCCCAGACATCGTCCGATAAACGCATCGCCTGTACCAACAGTGAGATGGTTTTCAGGAACTCATACACATCATTGGTCGAATTCGGCACATCGCTACACGGAATGATACGATTTATCCCCAGTACAGCCTTGTACTCCAGCGCGTGCACGGCTTCTTTCAATGAAGCTCTCAGCCCCCGAATATCGACAGCAACCCGACCAACACCAATGGTCACGGTGAAGTTCAGATACTGATCGATTCTGTCCAGATAACCAGCAAGCAATCGATGTTCAGTCTCCTCAGCTTGTTCCATTTCCGGAATCCAGAGGATGGCGTACAGACGCTGATCGGAGATCCATTCAGCCCATACTTCCGTCCCTTCATGGCGTGCACTCTCTTGCAGAATACTGGATAACACAAATTTCAGGAGGGATTGGTCCTGATGATGATACTCCGTCACAAATGTATCATACCGATCCATTTCAATTACCATGACGGCCCAACGATGCTCCAGCTCAGGCAGTTTGAACTTCTTCATCTCCGCTGTCAGCTCCGTGCTCGTAAAGTCTCGTGTGCCCTCCAGCAACTCCTGAAAAAACATTTTTTTCTGCAAAATCAGATTCTCTTCATGCTCCTCCTGATATTGTCTCGTCTGATCAATCATGCGTTCCAGTGTTGTATGGATGAATCGGAACTCATTCTCCTTGCCATAGTTCAGTCCAGATTGTTTCTGTGAAGAGACGGTCTGAATTAACGTGACAATCTGCTGAATCGGCTTGTAATTTCTACGGGTCACATAGATCACCCACACCACACCGATCAACACAACCACTATCGCAAAGGCAAACCAGATATTATAAAATTGCAGAGTCCACTTGACGATTTTTCCATTGTTGAGACCTGTCTGCACCTTCCAACCACTATAACTCGACGTAAATTCGGAGAAGACTTCTCCCGACGTGGTTTTAGTAGAAGCTGCGACCCCTCCTGGCATGCTGCTATCCCACAGATTGCCGCCCGAACGGTTGAAGATGTTCACAAACGTAAATTCCGGATCATACATCTGCATAATGGATTTTCTCAGGGTACTCAGGTCCACATTTGTCACCACAAGTCCTTTGCCGTTTCCTACACTTCGCACAATCGTAATCACCTGCTCCGTCGCTTGTGAAGGAAAAGCCTTGAACGCTCGTGCTCCTGCCCACTTCTGTTCATCCCTTGACCGGCTATCTGCAATAAAGTCTGCATCCGGGAACTCTTCAATCGGAACAGCCTTCCCGTTACTGAAGACCGTGCCATCCCCGTATCGAACGAGATAAATCGAATCAATCAGCGGATACTCTATTTTCAATTCATCAACCACCTGGACCGCCTGAATGCCGGCATACACATCTTCGCTGCCAGATACCGAGAAATAATTCTTCAAGTTAGGGTTGGTCAAAATCTCACGCAGTACCTTGAAATCAATGGAACGCAAGGAGTTGTCCAGATATTGCGTTACCTGTGATGCTAGGAATTCATTGGCCTTGAGTGCTTCCCTACGGTTCTGTTCATTGAATACCTGGAAGAAAATAAAAAATAGAATGGTCGTCACAATAAAGAAAACAGGCAGATACGATAACAGCAAACGCCTAAACCAATTGTTGTTCATCTCCGAGATCCCCCCACCGTTACTGTTCATGCTGAATGACGACAAACACCTGTGCTGATCGCTAATTTCCCATAAATATTCAGTACATTATATCGGATGACGTGGGGTTGTCATAGGAGAAGACCGTCCCGGTCACGGGTGACAGACGGGACAGCCTCTATATTGAATCCTTCTATTATTGATTTTTCTCAATGGCACGCTGGTAGATCTCAAGGTAATTACTCAGTCCGAGACCATCAAAGCCTTTGACATACGAATCCCATTCCTTATCAATGCTCTTGCTGCCAATAATGAACTGTGCCATATTCGTCTGCACATAATCCTTAATGGCTGTAGTCAGTTGTGCTGCTGATTCGGTATCCTCTGGACGAATAAATACGTTCGCAGGGTATACTTCTTTGGGTGCATAAGGTTCATACACATTGGTAGCTTGAGCCAGACGTGTACCATAACCCTCTGCCTCTAAAGGGTTCTGTCCTTCGGCAAACAGATTACGGAACGTGTTGGACAAGTCATGGGCTCCGATCTGTGACCAACTCTCGTTCACAACAACGTTTGGATCACGCTCAGGCAGGTTGTAGTAGCTGTATTTGGCCGGCTCGCCATTGATGTTTTTCTCATCGGCATCTGCCTTCTTCCAGCCCTTGCCTTCGGTTGGGCCATACTCCGCGTACAGCGCACCTTCCTCACTGAACATGTAGTCTACAATTTTGATGGCGGCAATTTGTTGTGCTTCTGTCGCTTTGTTGGTGATGGCAAACTCAAACTCACCTACGCTCTGTGTAGCGCCTGTCGTATGCACTCCATCTGGTCCTTTCAATGGAGGAACGATCTCCCAGTGTTGGTGACGGGTGATGTCTTTGTCATAAGTATTCACGAGATAACTGACCAGCGCTGTTGTAATGGAGCCGACCACTTCGTCGCCTTCCTTGTTCCCCAGCTGTCCTATCGCCTGATCGTTCTGTGTAAAGGAAGCCGGGTCAATCAGGCCATCTGCATAGAGCTTGTTCATGTACTCCAGCCCTTTCTTCCAGCCTTCCTGATTGGCGGCAAAACTCACCTTGCCATCGTTCACGATCAGGTATTTGTCGTTATCATTGTATATAAAACTATTCATCAGGTAGGCATCAATGTTGCCATTCCATACATACTTGTTCGGTGCGCCTGTAAGTGGAATCTCGTCCGCTTTCCCGTTACCGTTTGGATCTTGTGTCTTAAACGCCTTCAGAACGGTATACAGTTCATCAGTTGTGGTTGGCATTTTCAGGCCCAAATTATCAAGCCACTCCGTGTTGATCCAGTATTTCTGTGCATACGTACAGTGGTAACATTCATTGAAGATAGGCAGCGCATAAATGTTGCCGTCCGGTGCCGTGATGGCTTCTTTGAAGTAAGGTTTCTCTTCCATAATCTTGGTCAGATTCGGACCATACTTCTGAATTAGATCTTGTAGCGGAAGGAACACGCCCTGTTTTCCATAGGTTTGAAGGTCTGAGGTGGTGAACTTGCCGTGAAGAAATACTTCCGGATAATCACCACTAGCCAGCAGCAATTGTCTGCGATCCTGCAAAGCGTCTGTTGGGGCCAGATCCCATTTTAGGGTAACGTCGAACTTGTCTTCGATAAATTGGGTGAATTCATTCTCTTCCATGGACGCTTTGCCTTGCGGAGCAAAGAGGGTCATGGTTACAGGACCACCGCTCTCCCCGCTACCGTCGCTACTTCCACCCGATTCCTCGGATGAACTGCATGCGGACAACAAAGCCATCGAAGCAAAGACCAGAAACAACATCGAAATCCAAGATTTTCTCAATCTGACTCCTCCTTTTTGTTCATAACGGCAAATTATTGACTTGTACTGCACGTGTATAAAATCGCTCCCGGAAGCCGGCGTGTTCCTTCCACCTCCTTTCAAAAGGCAACCGGGCTTAACTCACTAGGATTAACCTTTGAGGGAACCAACCATGACCCCTTTCACAAAATGCTTCTGTACAAATGGATACATGATCAGAATTGGAATGCTCGCGACAACAATCAGTGCATATTTCAACACCTGCTCGAACCCTTGGTCCCGCATCTGTTGGCTGGTATTGGCAAGCATCGCCGGATCAGCCGCGTTCAGGATAAGCAGATTGCGAAGCACGTATTGCAAAGGGAACAACTTCTCGGAACGCAGGTAGATCAGTGCATCAAAGTACGCATTCCAGTGACCTACGGCATACATCAGTGTCATGACCGCTAGAATAGGCTTCGATAAGGGAAGAACCACGCTGATCAGATACCGAATATCCCGGCAACCGTCCATTTCCGCGGCCTCGCCAAGCTCTTCCGGGATGGAAGATTGGAAGAAAGTCCTTGCCACGATGACTTGGAACACCGCGAGCGCCCCGGGCAGCCACATCGCCCAGCGTGTATCGAGCAGGTGCAAGTCCTTCATCAAGAGGTAGGTGGGAATCAGACCACCATCAAAAAACATCGTAATCATCATGAAAATAATGATGGCCCCTCGTCCATAGAACGATTTGCGTGACAAAGGATATGCCAGCATGACGGTCAGCACTACGTTAATGAACGTACCCACCACGGTGTAAATGATCGTGTTATAGAAACCGAGCATAAGCTGTTGGCTTTTGAAAATGGAGATGTACGCCTTGATGTTAAAGTCTACCGGGAACAGCCACACCTGACCGGATGTCACGGCTCGTGAAGAGCTAAACGAAGAACTGATGATATACAAAAGCGGGTAAAACACCGTTAGCAGTATGGCGAACAGAAAGATGTAGTTGAATGTCATGAAAATGCGGTCACCGAGCGGGTCCTTGATCCGGTTACGATTAATCAGGTTGAACATGGATAAGCTCCTCCTTTACCACAAGCTGTTCTGGGAAACTTTGCGCGATATGCCGTTGACGATAACCAGCAGGATCAGGTTGATAATGGAGTTGAAGAACCCTACTGCCGAGGAGAAACTGAAATTCGCTCCGATCAGACCCACCTTGTACACATACGTGGAGATGACCTCCGAAGCGCTTGTGTTGAGCGGATTCTGCATCAGGTATATTTTCTCAAAGCCCACGCCCATAATGCTGCCCAGACTCAGAATCAGCATGATAACGGTGACTGGAACGAGCGATGGGAGGTCGATGTGCCATATTTTACGAAGCCTTGATGCGCCGTCCATCTTTGCTGCTTCATAGAGAGATGGATCAACACCAGCAAGGGCGGCAATGTATATGATTGATGAATATCCCATGCCCTGCCATACTCCGGACCAGACATAGATCGATTTGAAGTATTCCGGGATGCCCATGAAGTTGGTCATCGGGAAGCCGAGCAGTGTGAACAGCTTGTCTACTACGCCCACATGCGGGGAGAGCATTAGAATGATAATGGATACCATAACAACCGTGGAGATAAAATGCGGAGCGTAGGTGACCATCTGCACGGTCTTCTTGAAGTAACCCGTTCGAATCTCATTCAGCGCCAGCGCCAGCAAGATGGGAATAGGGAAACCGGCGATTAAGGAATAAAAGCTGATACCTATCGTGTTTTTGATTAAAAGCCAGAAGTTTGGAGATTGGAAGAAGGCCTCAAAGTGTTTGAATCCGACCCACGGGCTTCCCCAGATTCCTTTGACTACACTGAAGTCCTTGAAGGCGATCTGGACACCCACCATAGGGATGTACTTGAAGATCAACAGATACAACACCGGGGGCAACACGAGCAGGTAGAGCTCCCAGTGTTTCTTGAGGCTTTTGATGAATGGATGCTGCCGCTTGGGCTCCACATGTTTCCTCTGTTGGAGTTCCATCTTGGCGGGTATGCTTTCCGTAGCTCGACTCATATGCGTCACTCCTTCTACACCTCAAGTGTAATAATACATTACATTTACATCCCTTAAACATCCTTTTTTCTGTTCTTAGTTCCTTGTTCAACATAGATGATGTAAACATTCATATCAGGTAGCGCTTTCTTGATTTGATAGTACATCGCCCGATAAACTTTTATCAATTTGCAATTTTCTCCGACTTCTCTTTATTCCACAAACCCTTGTGTGACAAGCGATTGCGAGCCGTTTCTATTGGGAATTGTGTCCCTTATGTATGAATATAAAAATCCCGGAGGTGGTTATATCTCCCCCGGAATTGACATGGCGTTCTTTACATGCAAGTTCAAAAAGTTAACGATTCAGCACCGAGAAGGTTGCGAGAACCTGAAGGAGGAGGAGCGGAGTGTAGGCAAACCTACATGAGCACCGGACTCCGAAGGTGAACGCAAGATTCGATGTCGAGTTCACTTCGTGGACTACTTCGTGATCAATTGGGGACTTTTTGAACAACCTCTATGCGCTTGTGACCAATCTGAACGTATGTGTGATGGGTGCTTCACTCGTTGCAGCGGATTGTGGCAGATCCACAAGAAGTCCATCTTCCGTCTGCCGATACGAAAGTACGTCATCGCTACCGACAAGTTCGATCCGCTCTACCTTTTCCAGATAAGGAATGACCAACTGTGGTTGTACGGTCTCATTCTCGTTTCGGTATATACGGAAGGCATATACGGTGTTGATCTCTTCTTTCTGTGTGAAAGCCCAATCTTTCGTAAAATATGGCCCGCAGATCCGGGTTCCATAGACGCCTTCTCCATGAGTACCCAACCATTCACCGAGGCCCTTGATGCCTCGAATTGCCCCTTTTGGCAGACGCCCATCGGGTTGTGGTCCTACATTCAGCGCCAGGTTACCACCTTTGGATACAACTTCGAGTAGAATATGTGCCAGCTGTCTTCCCGTTTTATACTGATCATCGAATCCGAAGGCAAAGGAGTTCCCCACGGTAATACAGCTCTCCCATGGAATGTTCATCGGATGTTCCGGTATGGTCTGCTCGGGGGTAACGATATTCTCATACGGCCCACCCACGGTGCGATCTGCAGACAGAAGCCAAGGTTGTGTGGTCTGACGCGCCCTTTCCACGACTTCTCCCAGCCTGATATCCTGACCATGACGACCTTCGCGCACCCAGCCAGCATCCAGCCACAGACATTCGATTCGCCCGTAATTCGTCAGCAGCTCCATGATCTGCTCATGTGTGAACTCCACGAATTTCTCCCACAGCCACGGATACTTATGGGGATCATACGAGGGGCCGCGCCACATATGACGTCCACGCTCCATGCCCGGTGCCCAGTAATACGGGGTATGCCAGTCCGCTTTGGAGAAATACGCTGAGATGCCCAGTCCTTTGGCCCGGAAAGCGTCAAATAATGCTCGACAGATGTCCGCATACTTATGGGTATGAAAAGGCGTGTCCTTGCCGGTAATCCGGTAATCCGTCGTCTTGGTATCCCACATACAGAAACCGTCATGGTGCTTGGTGGTGAACAGAAAGTATTTGAACCCGTTATCTGCCGCCATCTGTGCCCATTCCTCGGGCTGGAAACGAATCGGATTGAAAGTTTTGTTCAGATCGAAATATTCCCGCTTGAAGTCTTCCATGTCATCCGTCCAGTCGATGTCATCGCGCGACCAATCGCCATCCTCGTCACTCAGCGCCCAGGATTCCACGAGGCCAAGCTGGGAATACGGCCCCCAGTGCATCATCAGTCCCAGCTTCTGATCCTTGAACCACTCCAGCCGCTCATTCAGCAGCGGATCTTCCGGTTTGATCCACTCTTCCTCTTTGCTAAAATTGTGCACGCCGGCTTCGACAATCTGCTCTTCCTGCTCCAGTACGGTTTCTTTGGTTTCGCTCATCCTGTTTCATCTCCTTAGGATTTCATTGTCAAACGCTGAACACATAGGTTTACACTCGGCCACTGCGCGGTCAGAATAATCTTCCGATCGCTGTTACCCCCAGATTTTTTGATTATTTCCCTAAAGGGAAAATCCGGGGATAAAGGCGAGCGCTTCGCTTCTTCAGATTTCTTCTGCCCTCTCCGTTATCGTGTAAACGTTTAATTCAACTAAGAAGGACATCTAAATCCTGTCATTTTTAGTGTGGTAGGATCTTCCGAAACTTTTAGCTATGCTGCTTCGGATTGGTTCTGTACCTTCCGTTTTGGCGTAAACGGTTCGTGTAACTATTCGGGGACGTAGTCAATATCTCCGTATTGCAATGCTCCTTTTACAGCATGATTTCGCGGCCTTGGCGTGCTGATTCGTAGATGGCGCAGAGCATCTTCATTACCTCGACGCCGTCTTCGACGGGGCTAAGTGTTTCTTTGCGTCCCTGCGTGCTGTCGATAAAATGGTTAATTTCATTGCGGAATGATCCCATAAAGTCGAAAGATTTGAAATCTACCTGCGGCGTCATGTTCAAAATAGTATTGAATTTCTCACCGATGATCGAAATCTCCGGCTCCAACTCGGCACCGCCTTTGTCGCCATATAGTTTGACCGAGGTCTCATCCGCTTTGGCATGAAGTGTAAAGCTGACATCCACGAACAGGCTAGCGCCGTTCTCAAAACGAATCAGGGCATTCGCCATGTCTTCAACAGTGTTCTGATTTGCATCATAGTCCGCTGCTTTGTAGAACGACAGATTGTTAATGTTCGAGCGGTTCCCCAACCGGTTAGAGACGTTAGCGGAGACGGACTTTACCTTCGGTCTGCCCATCAGATACCAGCAGATATCGATCACATGCACCCCGATATCGATCAGCGGGCCGCCGCCGGAGCGGTTGATATCCGAGAACCAGCCACCCGGATTGCCCAGACGACGCAGACTGGAGGCTTTGGCATAATAGATCTCGCCCAGTTCACCCTCGTCGATAAACTTCTTCAGAATCTGTGCATTGTCGCTATAGCGGCGAACAAAACCGACCTGCAGCAGCTTTCCGCTGCGATGAACGGCCTTCTCTACTTCGAGCGCATCCTCCACCGTTTGGCAGAGTGGTTTCTCACATAATACGTTTTTGCCCGCGTCGAGAGCAGCAATGCTAATCTCGGCATGCGAGTCGTTCCATGTGCAGATGCTGACGGAATGAATCTCAGGCAGGGCGAGCAATTTCTTGTAATCGGTAAACACGTGAGGGGCATTATATTGCTTCGCCACTTCTGCGGCACGTTCTGCATTCAGGTCACAGATAGCGTATATTTCAACGTCCGGGTTACTGGCATAGGCTTGCAAATGGCAATCGGATATGGATCCGGCACCGATAACGGCGACTTTCAATTTGGACATAGTGCTGATTCCTCCATCGTTTTCATATGAATTGACTCAGGAAATTATAATATTCGGCTTACCGTAACGACGGTGAATGCTTGGACTTTCGGCCGCTGTTGTCTGCAAATTTTTTTTATTG
This sequence comes from Paenibacillus sp. SRL342, assembly GCF_984798905.1. NCBI lineage: Bacteria > Bacillati > Bacillota > Bacilli > Caryophanales > Paenibacillaceae > Paenibacillus > Paenibacillus sp. SRL342. The sequence goes on along the minus strand of NZ_OZ481790.1, from coordinate 262,962 downwards.
ACCGCTCTAGCGGTTGAAATCCGCAGACAAAGGCGGTCGCTAACGCTCCTACAGTTCCAAGCTTCCCCTCTGTTACTCACGCCTTCTTTAGAATTTGATTCAATTTTATTCATTTAAAACAACTACTCAGCCCTATGCCTCTTCCCATAGGCGGCGGACGTTATCCATGGCAATGCGTGAGGCCGTTTTGCAATCTTCCATGCCTTCAAATTCTACCGAGATATATCCGTCATACCCGGATTGTTTCAACACACGGAATACCTCAGGCATGTCGATATCGCCATGGCCCACAATGGCGCCGCGCAGGTAATTGCCATGCGAGGTTTGGAACCAGCCTTCACCCGGATTCCGGTAGGAAGGTCTCCAGTAGAAGTCTTTGGCGTGCACGATCGACGCATACGGAATGTTATTCTTTACGGCACTCACCGGATCTTCATCCACACAGAGGAAATTGCCAACATCCAGTGTGGTCTTGAAGTTACTTCGCGCCGTCTCGTGTAACAAACGCTGAATGCGCTCACTCGACTGCACATAGTACCCATGGTTCTCCACACTTGTTGTGATTCCAAAATCCGCTGCATAATCGGCTATCCGCTGACAAGCCTTCACCAGTACCGGCAGGTCGATCTCGAACTGGGCTACGGTTCCTTCTGTTGCAGGGCGGAAAGCCACGTCATGACGCATTAGCTTCACACCGAGCGCTGCTGCCACATCCACATGTCGCATCACATTTTGGATCTCTTGCTCCAACGCTTCAGCGTCCTCCTGCACAGCAAAGTTAGCGGCGATGGCATAATTCGAAATGTCGATCCCGACCTCTTTTGCCACAGCTTTAATCTCATCAATTAATTCCGGATTATCGATCAGACTGAATCCCATCGGAACAATCTCCACATGTTCACCACCCTGATCGGCGATCCAACGAATGGCATCCGGTACGGTCAATTCTTTGCGATCCAATGCTTGTTGCAGACTGTAGGTGCTGAGTCCAACTTTCATTCTTCATCATCCTCTCATGTAGTCGATGTCCTTACCCAACGTATACCTTTTTCCGGCGGACACGACAATTGCCAATAATCGTTTGGCTCTACTTTTTTCCTTTTCTAGCCCAAATCCGGTGTATCCACAAACGTTACGGCCTGATCATCCGTCTGATGTAGCTCGAATACCATGATTTCATTCTCACCTTCACGAAGGAGCGGGGCTGGTACATACAACGTTTTTTGCGGTCCTTTATTCCAGTAGCGTCCCAGATTGAATCCGTTTACAAATACAACCCCTTTGGTCCAGCTATCCAGTCGCAGAAAAGTATCTCTTACATCCGTGATATTAAACTCTCCTCGATAAAAAGCTGGCCCCTGTGCTTCGCTAATCGCATTACTAAATTGCAAATCCGACAGATCGGTTAATGGCAGACAATGAATCGTCCAATCATATAAAAATTGAAAGCCATGTCGCACCCCCTCCGTAATCCCCTTCGGATCTCTCAGGTATGGGCCATAGTTGATTCGCCCCATATTTTCGACAAGGATCAATAGTTCTGCGCCCTCTGGCGGCACTTCAAAGGATACCGATAATTCCGTATTGCCCCGTTCGAGCACACCTTGAAATTGCCCATCAACAAACACAAGCGCACGGTCACGAACCTCCTGAACCACCAGTTCCTGTCGCTCCCTTGGCCCGGATATTCGGGTTTGATAACAAATAAAGCCATAATCCTGACCCAGCTTCTCCATCGTTTCCGGATTCGTACGCTGCACCGGGGCTGATATCCGGTCCAACTGCGCCAGTAATGGCGCCTGCTGGTTCAACTCCACTCGCCCATAGGCGATAGTCCCCTTCGATTTTGGCAGCACAAGCTCACCCAGATCTTCGCCGCTATACTGAGCAGTAAGGTCCCTCACCGCATGGAACTTCGCTGTCGGCTCCCCGGATTCACTGAGCAGTGAATCATAGTCGTAACTTGTAATCGTCGGTTCATATTGATCCTTCTGCTGACAGTTCGCCCCGTTATAAAATCCAAAGTTCGTTCCACCGTGGAACATATAAAAGTTAACCGAAGCTCCTGCTAGAAGCATCTCCTCAAACACACCAGCCACATCTGCGGCTTCTCGGGTATGATGCGACTCACCCCAGTGATCGAACCAGCCGTTCCAATACTCCATGCACATTAAAGGTTCGTCCGCCTGATATTCACGCAGCTTGGCGAACGCTCCCTCCGTACCTGATCCAAAATTGACTGTAGCCAGATGCCCCGGGACTGATCCCGCTTGCAGCATGTGGTCTGTCGGTCCGTCCGAGGTAAATAACAACACATCCATACCGCGCTCCACCATGCCATCACGTAAATATCGCAGGTAACTCGCATCATTCCCGAAGCTGCCGTACTCATTTTCAATCTGCATCGCGATGATCGGCCCGCCATTAGTGCTAAGAAGGGGTTTTAATTTGGGCAAAAGCACATCATAATAACGATCCACATTCGCCAGAAATTTGGCATCATTACACCGCAGACGAATTTCATCATCGGCAAGCAGCCAGGCAGGTAATCCGCCAAACTCCCACTCGGCACATATATAGGGACTTGGGCGAACAATCACATGCAGACCCACATCTCCCGCAGTGCGAATAAATCGTTCCAGATCAGCTATGCCTTCAAAACAATACTGCCCCTGCTGTGGCTCATGAACATTCCATGGCACATACGTTTCCACTGTATTGAAACCGCAGACTTTCAGCTTGAGTAACCGATCCTCCCAATAGTCGAGGACCACTCTGAAATAATGGATGGCACCCGACAAAATCCGAATGGGCTCGCCATCATACATAAATTGTGAACCTTTATACGTCAGCACCGCCATTTTACACCCCTCCCCGCTCGCTCAGATATATGCCTAACCCGGACAACGTAGGGCACCATCTGGATTCATGAATGCAAAATCGCATCTTTCTCGATGTGACCTGTGGGAAACAACATATTCGCTTATACCCCACCACCGTCCCCTTGTAGAACTCTTCCCAACCACCATCTGCCCTCAGTGACTCCAGTGTAAAACGCTCAATCCGTTGGCCTGTCTGGATATATTCCATCAGCACCACCCGGTCAAATGATCTTTCTTCCTGCAAATCCAGCTCGATCCAGGCCTGTTCCGTTCCTTGGTGAGGACACCAATACGTATCCCGTCGTTCCGTCAGCACTTCCGATACGGCATGTTGTTCATCCATCGTCTCCGATGCTTTTACCAGCGCCTGCAAGGCGAAATTTTCCTGAAAAATGGTGCGCAGCGAATCTCCCAATTCCTGTAGTCGCTCGACATCCGTTTCGTGAATGAGACCACGCGTATCCGGTGGCAGATTGAGTAAAAAGGTAGCGTTGCCCCCCACTGTGCCGTAATAGACGGTGAGCAATTCTTCCAATGTTTTGACCTGATCATCTTCACTGGCATGATAGAACCATCCTGGGCGAATCGAGGTATTCACCTCGGCAGGGTACCAGATCAGTGGCTCACTTTGGAAACGAATAACCTCTCGGCTTCCCAAATCACTGTCCTGCGTATTGATCCTTGTGGCAAACTCACCATCATCCACCTGTTGTGATTGCTCCTGAATCTTCTCATTATCCTGCATATGCGCTGGCACAACGCTCCATTCCGATTCCCGTGTATGCCCCGCCTCATTGCCGCACCAGCGAACATCCGGGCCACATACTGAGATGACAGCCTCAGGCTGAAGTTCACGAATAAGCGCATAATAGGCGTCCCAGTCATAGACCTGCCTTTTGCCATTCGGACCCTCCCCACATGCACCATCAAACCATACACAGAAGATGTCGCCATAATTCGTAAGCAGCTCGCGCAACTGTTGGAGGAAAAACTCGTTATACCTCTCGGAATCTCCGTAGGAGGCTTCATGACGATCCCAAGGAGACAGGTACACGCCAAACCTCAACCCATCCTCACGGCAGGCATCGGCAACTTCCTGAACCAAATCCCCCGCACCATTCCTCCACGGACTAGCCGCGACCGTATGTGCTGTAAACTGACTTGGCCACAAACAAAATCCATCATGATGCTTACACGTCAAAATTAGCCCCTTCATCCCCGCAGCCTTGCATGCCTGCACCCATTGCGTTGCGCTCAGTTCAGAAGGATTGAAAATCGCCGGGTCTTCATCCCCAGTGCCCCATTCCTGATCCGTAAATGTATTTACCGTAAAATGAATAAACGCGTAGAACTCCATCTCCTGCCATCTCAGCTGGCGTTCGGATGGGCTGACCTGTGCTGCGGACTTAATCCATTCGGCTGGTTGCAGTTCATAATTCATGGCGTATCACTCCTTTTATTTAGCGCATCCCTATATCATTGGACCACCCTTGCTCGTACCGCCACTCAGTGCACTACTGTCCATGAGCGGCTGTGATGCAAGCAATAACTTCTGCTTGGCTTCTGCAACCAAATGTGGATCAATGGGATAATTAAAGCTGCCTTTGTACCTCACGCCTGATCCCATATGGATTTCCGTGATACCCGTCTGACTCACTAGCTTTTGAATCCACTCTATGGTGACCCCCGACCCTGCCATAACAGCGATGTTCAAGGTTTGCCCCAATTGCTGGAGTTGTTTCAGTTCTAGCATCGCTTCAGGCGCTGTCCGTTTTCCTCCCGATGTAAGCACACGCTCCACATTGCCCAATGTGTTAATGGTCTTGAGCGCCTCAGTCAAGCTTGTGCTCACATCAATTGCACGATGAAACGTAACGCCCAAACCCTGAGCTTCGGCCATACATAATTGCATGGGTAAAAGGTCCACTTCACCATCTCCGGTGAGGGCACCGATTACGATGCCAGCGGCTCCAAGTTCCCTCGCCACGCGTACATCCCGGGTCATGGCGTGGATGTCATCTGCGCTATAGCGGAACGAGCGGCTATGGGGACGGATCATGACATACACCGGAATGGATACCTGGGACACCACATGCTCCATGACGCCATAACTGGGGGTAAGTCCTCCTTCAGACATCGCAGACACCAGCTCAATCCGATCAGCCCCTCCCTCCTCAGCTACTTTGGCATCTGCCGCATCTACAGCGATGACTTCCAATACAGGCTGTCTCTTCATAAGGTCGCTCCCTTCACTTCATCGTTGAATATTCTAGAACCGTTAACCCGTATCGATAGACATCACTCGAACTGCACACAGCCTAATCCATGACATAAAGGACCGACTGAACGCATCATCAGCGCTCCTGCGGTCCTTCTTCATCATTAGGGCGACGGTCAGCTTCCCGGAACGCAATCCGAATAGGCTGACCTTCCTGAACGATATATGGTTTGTCGGTAATGATCTTCATGATTGGATTCTCCTTTGGGGACCGGAATGGGCTAGCAAATAGAGAGCGCAACGGATTTCATCACTTTATCTAATGAATTTTGTTATTTTTGTTATTTATAGTGTTATTATTTATTAGCAATAGTCTAAAACGTTAGGATCAGAACGTCAATACAAAAAAAGACACCCCGAGGGTGTCTTCATGTTTTGGATAACCTCCTGGTTATCCGAGCTTTTTCTATTTTCTACGCCGAGCCTTCGTCATTCGATTAAACATGATCAGTGCCGCAATGATCATGGCTATCATGGCAATATTACTTGCCACTTCTTGTGATAGTCCGAAAAGAACTCCCAGGTTAGTCACCAGGCCTCTCACAATCAGCGCAACCACAACCAGCAGGATTGGACTCAAAAAATTATAATTTCTCATTCCTCGCAACACCCCTGACCCCATTGTTCAGAACTACGAATCTCATAACACTATCATAACAGTAGCTATTCTGTGTTACAACAAAGGACACCTGCGTACAGTGTCCTTTGTCATATGCCAACGTATTCTATTTTGAATGATAGAACAACCTTTCGATCGCTCTTGTCACCTGATATTTCCGATTATCTTCTACACCTGTTTGAATTCGATCCAGTCAATCTGGAGCCCTGGTTTCGTGAAGTCCAGTTTCAATTCATACAATCCTGCTTCAAGATCTACTTTGACAAGTTTCTGTCTGATCCATTTGCCTTCCGTACCATTCGTTTGAATGGTGGTTACCAACTGGTCATTCAGGAGCAGGTTACATGCACTTTGAGCAAGTTCCGGCTCAGGGGACATGATCTGTACGATAATCCGATAATGGCCTGCCTCATCCACTTTCATGTAGACTGGTTCAGCTACCGCAGGTTTCACCTGTGCGTTCTCAACCAGCGCCTGAGCTTGTGCAGCAGATAGGGATGCATTCGCTTGGAAAGAAGCGATATTCTCTACAATCTCATGTTTGCGGGATGACACCGGTGCATTCATGATGAACTTGCAGATATTAATCGCCGAGCGTTGCAGCTCTCCGCGAGTCAATGTTCCATTTTCCAAGGATTCAATCGTGTTATCGTCCCAGCCGTTAATCTCTGCGCCATAGTTCGGTACAACCATGTAGAGATCATTCTGCGCACGAATCATCCAGTTCGTGTATTTGCGATCAGCTTCTCCACCCTCGGTCACATCATTCATAATCGCCCACCAGTCGGTCATTACGATACCCTCGAAATTCCATTCGCCGCGCAGGATCGTCGTATTCAGGTCGTAATTGGATGCCGCCCAGTGCCCGTTAACCGGGTTGTAGGAAGTCATGATGGAGTTTGCTCCGCCTTCTTTTACAGCGATTTCGAACCCTTTCAGGTAAATTTCACGCAGTGCACGTTCGGAGACAACAGCATCTACTTTACTGCGGTGTTTCTCCTGATTGTTGCAGGCAAAGTGTTTCAGTGTGGCATTGGAACCACCCTTCATGATACCTTTCGTACATGCTGCGGCAAATACACCCGAGATCAGTGGATCTTCGGAGAAGTACTCAAAGTTCCGGCCATTAAGCGGGCTCCGGCGGATATTGAGTCCAGGTCCGAGCAGGGTATCCACCTGATTTCTCAGCAATTCCTGTCCTTCCATCACATACAACTCTTCAACAAGATCCTTGTTCCATGTCGCCGCAAGCAACGTACCAATGGATACCTGTGTCGCCTTCTCGCCACTATCCATACGAATACCGGACGGGCCATCTGCCGTACATGCTACCGGAATACCGTAGTTAAACAGGCTGTCGCTGACACCACCAAAAGCAGATGCCGTCCCCGAAGTAACGAGCGGACTGCTCATGCCTTCACCACGGACAATCGCCGCCAGATCCTGATCACTCAGTTGAGCGATGAAGGTTTCCAGACTCACTTTGCCAGCCTTAACGTCACTCAGCTTGTGGCCCTGATTACCCGTCTGCTCCAGCGTTTGCGGGAGATTCTGCTCAATCCGGTTCGCCATGGATATCTTACGTTTCGGTACTTCTGCATAAGTCAGTTCATAAGATCCATCTTCCTTGCGCGAACCTGGTTTCATCCGTGTGAAATCTTCAGTTGGGGCCATCGCTTCTTGCAGTTGCTCCACCAATTGAAGGGATTCAATCACATAGCCATCCTGCCCATCAATGCTGATATGCTGCACTTGTTTCACACTGGTTCCTACATGCAGTCGGTATGTACCTTCTTCCAATACGTACGCGGAAGCAAGACCTGTAACACCTGCATCATCGTAAGATGCCATGGCATGGATCGGGAAGCTGATCGTCAGAATTTCTGACTCGCCCGGCTGCAACAACCCTGTTTTTCCAAAAGCCACCAAAGCCTTCACCGGTTGTCCCAGTTTGCCTTGTGGTGCCTCATAATAAACTTGCACAACCTCTTTGCCCGCATATGTTGTACCTGAGTTGGTCACATTGACACGAACTTCAATGTAGGTTTCGCCGTCTTTGGACACGGATTTTGCTTCTTCGTGCTGGGCCAAAAACGTCGTATAAGACAGGCCGTAACCGAATTCAAACTGAACGCGCTCAGGTCGAAACGTTTCGAAATAACGATAACCTACATAGATATCTTCCTGATACAGGTTCTTAAACTCATTGCCGTAGTTGCTTGTCGAAGGATAATCTTCGATGGAATATGCAATCGTATCTGTCAGTTTACCGCTTGGTGTAACGTCCCCTGCCAGCACATCGGCAATCGCGTTGCCACCCTCCATACCGCCATGCCAGGAGTAAATTACGCCTTGGATCGGATGTAGATACGTTTCGTTTAACCAGCTCATGTCGATGATATTTGAGACATTCAACACAACGATTGTGTGTTCAAATTGCGAAGTAACTTGCTTCAACATCGCTTTCTCATCTTCTGTCAGTTGGTAACTTCCTGGCGCATCCGCATTATCCTGGTCTTCTCCTGCTGTACGTCCAATCACGATAATGGCTTTGCTGGATTTGCTTCTAGCCTGTGCAACAAGTTCATCCGTCAAAGGCATTTCTTTCTGATTCCATGGCTCGGCCGCCCATACTTTTCCGCCATCATCAAATGGATTTTCCTCAATCCACTTCTCATAGACAGCTGCCAGCTCTTCATTGACCGTTATATTCTTTTTGCTGCGAAGACCATCCAATAGATTCGTTGTGTAGGCCACATGAACACTACCGCCTGAACCCGTGCCGCTCCGATAATAATTGACTTGAATCCGTCCAAAAACTGAAACGTTTTCGTTTTCACGAAGTGGAAGCACTTGGCCTTCATTTCTGAGTAAAACGGCTCCTTCTGCGGCAACCGTACGACTAAACTCTGCAAACCCTTCCAATGGAACTCCGATTTGATGTGTGCTCAATGATTTCCCTCCTGATTGTCATCCCCATATCTACGAATCGCTATATATCAAATGAACTAACAAAACGTACGCTCATTTGATATAAAAGATATTCTATGATCTGGTAGATTCACTTGTACATAGTCTCATATTAACAGATTCTATAGAAGAAATTAAATTAGATTTGTGCTTTATTTATATTATTAAAAAATGTCCAGGATTAGCGGCATAATAAAAAGCCACGGACGCCTGTTGTCCGTGACTTTTCTTGATTTTAGATCACTATTTCAAGTTGTAAGTTTCGCATACACCAGGAAGAATAACATCTCTTCGCCCATGATGACATAACCCGGAACCCGATAGATCAGATCAACAAGGACAAATGCCACCAGCAACCCTACCATCACTGCCAAATGACGTGGCCGGAGTCGTAGATGTGCGTGTCTATAACGGTGGAACACAAGTGAGGTCGACAAGAAATATAGCAGCGTTGATCCAAACACAAACCCTAGCATGAACACATAGTTTAACTGATTCTGATATAACAGCTGAATTGAAGCAGCGATCATGCTCATGGAGATGTAGATGAACAGATGGCCGTATATGATCGCTTGCCCGGCAGTCTGAATCTCTTTGCTGACCTTTTTCTCCACGTTGTCGAAGTACTGCCACCACATCGCAATGACAAAGATGGACGTAAAGGCGGCAAACAGGATGGATTTCATATCCCAATGATCTGCTTGCAGCACAGCGATAATGCTTACCACCGATTCACCAAGCAGGATAAGTGTAAAGAGTGCGAAACGTTCCAACAAGTGATGGGTCTGAACGGGCACTTTCACCAAGTTTTTACGTCCAATCAACGGAAGTACAATATCCACGGCAATCCCCACATACAAAATCAAGTAGCGTAACCAGGAATCGAAGAACAATGAACCTGATGAGATCAAGATCCCAATGAGGAAACAGATACCCAAGTAACGAGCGGCTTGCTGTTGATGCTCGCTTTTCGACTTGTGAACCGTCAGATACTGAATCGCCGTAAATGCCCGTGAACCGATATATCCAACGAAGAAGGACAGGTAGTATTGGTCAAAATGAGTAGAAAGGCTCGCCGTCATGACCATAACGGACAGAAGCTGAAGGATGAGGAATATTCGATGGATCAGGATGTCTTGACCATAGCGGTTAATGAACAAGGTCTGACCGACCCATGCCCACCAAACAGGGATAAAAATAAGCACAAACTTCATTAAATATTCAAACGTAATTACTCCATGTTCGGCATGTAACAAGACATGACCCGCTTTGGCGACCGCTGCTACAAAGAGCAGATCGTAAAACAGCTCCAGCCAGGTAACCTTTTTCTCCATCATCCTTCGTTGCTCCTTTAGGTTTTTCATTTACACATACACTTCGATGACAGAATAACCCTCCAATCGCTGTTATCCCCAGATTTTTTGATTCCCTTTTCCTAAGGGAAAATCCGGGGATAGCGTATACTTCCGATGTAGCTTTCTTTCAGAAAGCTTTTAGGCGAACGCTTCGCTTTTTCAGGTTTTTTCTAGAACTCTTATTAATTCGCAGCTGTAGCAGGTACGAGTGTTCTTACTTCAATCGGTTGCAGATTGTCCTCAATTTGAGGGCGGTATTTCTCAAACCATTCAGGCAGCATCAATTTTTGTCCAAGCGAATCAGCAGGTTCATCTTTGGCAAAGCCCGGAGGATCTGTAGCAATTTCAAACAGAATGCCGCCAGCTTCTCTGAAGTAGATTGCATTAAAGTACTGACGATCCCGCACTGGAGTCGGTTGGTACCCGTAATCACGTACAGCTTCGCTCCACTGTGCATGCTCATCATCGTCTTTGGCGCGCCATGCAATATGGTGCACGGTTCCTGCGCCACCCATACCCAGAGCCATACGGGTCACTGGAACATCTACGACATTACCGATATCCCCGCTGGACCGGAAACGAGCATAATCTTCATTTTCACTCACTCTGACAAATCCCATGATTTTCTCAAGAGCATCCATCGTTCTTTGCGGGTTAACACTGAACAGGACAGCACCACCGAAACCTTTGATTGCTTTATCTGTTGGAATTCCTTCGTGCGCCCAAGTGCTGGTTGCTCCCTCTTCCCGTTCAACAAGCTCAAGCCGCAGGCCTTCGCCATCTTCGAATTGAAGCAGATCTTCATTGAAGCGACTTGTTTTGGTTACCTCAATGTTATACTGTTCCAGCCGATTCTGCCAGAAGCCAATCGACCCAGGAGGAATGACATAGGAAGTGATGCCGACCTGACCTCCGCCAATTTTACCCCGTGGTGATCCAGCCGATGGGAAGAAGGTAATGATGGTACCTGGGCTTCCGTGTTCATCGCCAAAATACAGATGATATACATCAGGTGCATCGAAGTTGATTGTTTTTTTCACCAGACGAAGTCCCAGAACTCCGGCATAAAAATCAACGTTGGCCTGTGGATCTCCTGCGAAAGCTGTAATATGGTGAATACCTGCTGTTTGAATAGTCATGATTAATTCCTCCTTGGTTTGGTAAGCATGTTTTGAATTGAGTAGGTGTTATAGATATTTGAGTTAGTTAAATGAGTCAGTTAATTGATTTATAGTAAGTTTGTATTATCTTTAAATTAAGATATATGATCTAGCGAATTATATTCTAGTTTTTATTTTGATTGGCCTGTTTTTGTTTTAATTTATCAGGAGTCACGTCATCGCCGTTTGGATCATAGATGGTTGCATTCAGCAGAATGTCGTTGACCGAACCGCGAAAAGTTTGCAGATATTCCTGGCGAAGACGAACCTGTTCCTCTTTCTCCATCTCCGTCAATCCGCCCTCTTTGGCTTTTCTTGAAAGTTCATTTATTCTGGTCAATGTTGGGATCATCATCTTGATCTCTCCTTGTGTAATGGATTAAAGATATTTGTTTTGGTGTTATTTATATTCAAATTAAATATCTTAAGTTAAAGATAAATGATTTGTGATCGGTTGTCAATACTTTTATACAAACTAAAATAATGAATCCAAACAAAAAAGGGCTAGCTCCGCAATAACTCAACCACTGCTGGACTAGCCCTTTTTTGTTTGGATTTAATTAGCCCAGCTTTTGACCACAATTTGGACAGAAGTTGGCTCCTTCATTTTTGGCTCCACAGTTCGGGCAGAAGTTTGGCTTCTGGTTGCCTTCTGTAGATGAAGAGTTCCCTGAATCACCGTTGCTATTTCCCGCTGGTTTCTGGTCGTTATTTTGATTCTGAGACGAATTGGAGTTATTGTTCTGGTTTTGGGCTTGGTTCTGGTTCATGTTTTTCATCATTTCATTGGCCATGTTCATACCCATCATCATGCCCGCCATATCTGAAGCCGCGCCGCCGCCCTGTACTTTACCGGATGAGATGCCGTCTGTCATGCTGACCTGCTGATACTTTTGCAGATTACCAATCATCTCATGCGAAGCGGTCTTTGTAATCATATCCTGAATCTCTTTTGGATAGTTGAAGCTCATCACTTGGAAACCGGTAATCCCAATGCCGATGTCCATCATCTGCATATCCAGATCTTCCTGAATCCCTTTGGCAATATCCGATGCATTGGCCTGCAGGTTGAACATATCCTTCCCTTCGCGGCTAATCCACTTCATTAGAAGCTGATCCAGCACAGAAGTGATTCGGATTTTGACATCCTCCACCAGATAACTCTGCTTGATGCCTGCAATCTTATCAATCAGGGTTACATAGTCACTTACTTTAAAATTAAATGTACCGTTGGCCCGAATCGGCATCCCGCCCGGGAGCTGTGGTGTTGGAATCAACACCGGACTTTGTGTGCCCCAGCGCACGGTGAACTCTTTAGTATTTACAAACAAGACTTCGACCCGCATACCACTGTTGAATCCGAATTTGAATCCTTTTAGTGTAGAAAGGAATGGAATGATCTCGGAATCGATATTAAATGAGCCTTCGTCCTCGAAAATGCCTTCCACTTTACCGTTATTCAGGAAAATGGCGTCCTGACCCGAACGGATGATCAATTTACTCCCCTTCTTGATCTCCCGGTTGCTCCATTTCCAAAATATCATGTCATCTCTGAATTCTTCCCATTCCACCACATTCGAAAACTGATTTCTGAAAAATCCCATACTAATTCCCATCCCTTCTAATTAAAAAATCCGCATACTCAGTAGTGACTAGAACGAACCTCTACTTCCACTGTGTGAATGACCGCCTCGGGAGGTACCCCCGCCTCCTCCACCACCGTTGTTATTGTTCTTCTCGATCTTGCGCTTGGTTACGGTTGTGCGGATATAACGATCCTGACGATCAATTACACTGGAATTGCTTGAATCCTCATACGTTGCACGATTGACCGTGACACGTCCCCCGGAACGATAGGTCATCATACCAACAACAATACCGCCAAGAACCACAGACACTCCCAACTGAAACCAACCGTTAAACAAAATATTGTTCGGATTCACACCGGGTTCATACCCCATATATTTGTAAGAGAGCTCAATATATTTCTCAAATGCGAGTTTATAATCCCCACTGGACAATTCAGAGGTAATTCGGGTACGGATAGCATCAAGCCGCTGATCGCTCAGATATTCTTTTGCCTTGTAAAATCCAGCCAGATACACTTCACGATTATTCATATCCATCGTCAATATGACTGCATTACCAAATTTCTTATCGTAACCTAATCCCTGCTCATCATAAAAATCTTCTGTTAAGAGCATAACATCCTGATTCTCAACATTATTTGTTGTCAAAATTACAAAGTCCGTCTGCCGTTCCGCGCCATACTGATTCGCAAGTAGATTCAATTCACTTATCTCCTGCTCACTCAGCAGGTCGGCCTCATCGTAGATGAGATTTTTGTTCTCCGCTGCGGATGCCGATGACATGGGAATCAACGGAGCGACAAGGGTGATCATAAGTAAAATGAGCGCAGCCATCACGGCCAGAGGGGTTCTTTTTCTCATAAGAATCCACCTCCCATCATCCAGGAAACCAGCTTCAGTGACAGCAACGAGACCGCAGAGACTCCTGCGAACCATCCGGCCACTTTGGCTTTGCTGATCGGTGGTTTCCCGACCACTTTCCCTGTCTGACCATTCATGGCAAAGGTATACTGTGCCCGATTGAAGTCATAGTTGACCATCCATACCGGGAGCAGCACATAATCCGCATTTTTGAGTGTGGTATCAATCTGTTTGTCCGTGTAGCTCACACTGCTATAACCGGATACGGTTGAAGCAATATAAGAGTCGATGTACGATCTCGTTTTATCCTTGGCCCGTGGGAAAAGTTCCTCGTCCGTATAACTGTATTTTTCCGCAATGTACCCCGCCAGATACGGTGTCTTGAACAATTTCAACTGATTATATGGAAAAGGCTCGAGCTTATCCATCAGTTCATCCTTCATTTTCTCCGATGCATCGATGGGCAGGTTCACGTAATTCAGCCGAATCCGGCGGTATATATCGAAATGCTGTGTTTCCGTGTAATGGTAATCGCCCTGGGTGTAGGATCTGACCTTGGTGCCACGACCATGCACTTCGATTTTGTTATGTAACTCATACAACCAGAACGGCACGTACATGCCGGTAATGCTCTGAATCCGATCGGCGGACATGAAGCCACTTGGTGTTAATAGGCCATTTCTGCACCACTTTTTGAAAGCCTGCTTGGCTTGATGCTTGTTGATCGAAAAGGGAATCACCATCGCGGGGGCCAGATTGCCCGTCAGCCGATCACTGAGTACAACCGCTGCACCGCAGAAACTGCATGTCGTCGCACTAGTCTCCGGCTCCGTCACGATGTCAGCTCCACAGCTGTTACAGTGGTATTCCTTGACCTCATTCTCGATGAATACTTGTCTCTTCAAAGGATCGGGGATCTGCTCTATGTTGTCCTGACGGCCGCAGCTGGGACAGGATAATGCACCTGACACACTGTCAAAGATCATACCACTGCCGCAGTTTGGACATTTATATTCAATAACCGGCATCTGCTCACCTCAATGTTAACGAAATGGTGTAACGTACTACTTATTCTTCAGCTTTTCCTGAATCGTTGCGAGTTCTTCCTCCGCACTTGGCGACGCATTCTCATTATTACCCGCATCTGCGTTCATGTCCCTCTCCAACTGGGCAATTAATTCGTCCAAATCATCTTCCTGTGTCCCAGCACGAAGTTCTGCCAAAGCCTCTGCTTCGTTCAGCGCCTGATTCGCCTTGTCTTCCATGGCCTTCAATGCAGCATCAGCTCTGCCCGCAAATGCATTCCGTTCATTAGCCTGTTGCTGCGCCTTTGCATCTGCCATGCGACCTTTCAGTTCTGCGTGCCTTGCTTCCAGTTGTCCCAGATCTGCAACCAATTTATCATTCATATGCTTCATCATCTTCGCTTTAGCGGAAGCACGTTCATAGGCAACCTGTAATTCGTTCAATTTGTCAGCCAGCTTCACTTTCTTCTCCAGAAAACCGCGTGCCTTATCTTCGTCTCCCGACTCCGCCGATTTTTCCGCATACCGCTGTAACTTCTTGACCTCGGCGCTGCACTCATCGAATGCTCGCTTCGCACGGCTCTCATCTGACAGCACCGCTGCCGTCTCAGCCTTCACCTGGCCCAGATCACTGCTCAGGCTGCGCATATATTCATTCACACTCTTCTCCGGGTCTTCCGCCCGCGACAACATGTGGTTCACATTCGCCTTCATCACGTCTCTAAACCTCGATAAGATTCCCATTACTTGTTCCTCCTCCGAAAAGTTCATATGTATACTATAATACATGAATACGCCCACATACGTTTCACATTTCACGATGGCAGCTGGAGTTACTACGATTCAAAGTCGTACTATAACAACGTAATATAAGAAGGGACGAGCACTTATAGTGTCGCCTTATAATCAAAAAAATCACTCATAATTATCAGTATCAATCTTCCTCAATCACAGTTCGTTAATGAATTGTATACTTTCATCTGTGATCCGATCTCGATCGGTATTAAGGTTTTAATTTTGCTCCCATTCTACAAATCCCTAACTAACTACGGTTCAACCGGAAGGCTCTCCACCGCTGTAAAAAACACATCCAGTAGCTCAACGTTGTACGTAATGCGGACATATTCGGTTATTAACGCCACATCCTCTTCCCTCTGATACTCCAGACATGGACGGCCCTCACTCCAGAGCACCCTGCACGGGTACTTCCCGACAACATCCTTAATGATCTGATCCGGCTCAGCTACTTTATGAATGTCTCCCATATGAAATCTCCTCATTTCTCTACACTTAACGTGTGCAATTATCGTTAATTTTGAAATACATAACAATTCGGTTCAGTGCACTTCATCACATTCGACTCGGAGAGTTATCGCGGCATATCACACAGGCATTTTACAGATGTGACAGTGTTGGTTCCCCCATAGGTGCCATTCCTTCGCAAGTTGGCTATAATAAGGGGATCAAAGTTTTCTATAAAGGCAGGAAAAATATGCGTACACGAGTTCACTTTATTGCTCCCTACGAATCGATGATTCCTATTATACAAGAGTGCATTCCTCGCTTTCCCCAGTTAGCCATTCAGACGGACGTGGGCGACTTGGCGAACGGTGTGGAATTAGCAACCCAAGCTGAGAAAAACGGTGCAGAGATTATCATCAGCCGCGGCGGAACCGCCCAACTCATTAAAAAAGCAGTGACCATTCCCGTCATTGATGTGCAGTTATCGGGCTATGATATGATTCGTTCACTTACCCTGGCAAGCCAGTTTAACGGCCAAACAGCCATTGTTGGCTTCTCCAACATCACCTCTGGTGCACAATCGATTATTGATCTGATGGATCTGCCCCTCAAGGTCTATACCATACATAGCTCGGAAGATGTGGCACGATTGCTCCTGGAGTTGAAGGCTTCCGGGTACCGACAGATTGTCGGAGATGTGATCACCGTCAACACCGCGAAGACCTATGGTCTGGAAGGATTGTTAATCCAATCGGGCCAGGAATCCATCCTTAGAGCGATGGAGGATGCACAGCTGGTCTATCGTTATTTGAGCAAAAATCATGCGATATCGATCATCCTGAATGACCTGGTTACACGGGAACATCCCAATTTACTTATTTTAAATGAACGGAATGAAGTTGTATTCGAGAATCTGACCGATTTTGAGAAAAATCCGCTGACCGATAATCACATATATCTGACCAACACCAGTCTGGAATTCCATCAATCCCAGATCCAAAATGTGTTCATGGTGGACGATTACCAGCTCACGGTTAACGCCTATGAAACGACCCTGGACAACAAGAACTACAAGGTGTATATGCTGGAAAAAGGACAACCCTATGCCTTTGCACAATTCGGCATAACAACTTTTACGGATGCATCGATGGAGCCCATTGTTGCTGATTCCCCTGCCATGCAGGCGGTATTACAGAACATTCGGGCACTTTACGAGAATCACGAACCGATCTATCTGCAGGGTGAAGCAGATTCCGGTAAATCTTTTCTGGTCAAACATATTCATCAGATGTACTCCGGTGGCGGACTGTTATTACAGATGGATCTCACGCAAGTTCCGCCCGGTCATTTGCATAAGATACCACTCGCCAAGGTTAGAAATGTAGAGATTAACCAAATGGAAACACGTATGGAAGATCCGGAGTTGCTCGCCTTTATCCAGAGTTGCCTTCAAAACCAGATAGGGGTGTTTATACTCGGGGAACAGATATTAAACCCGCAGTGGTCACTTGATCTTGAGCTCAATACAATCATGATGCCAAATCTTGCGGATAGACCAGAGGATCTGGCCCCACTGATGCAGCACTTCCTTACAGATTACTACCAGAAATACGGAACTACTGCGGTGAGGATAAAAGAAGATGCACTCCAGCTGATCCGGGATCAGATCACGAATATGAACGTCAACCAGTTGAAACACCTGATCAAGCAGGCTGCACTCAATGAACAGGATTATGTAATTACCACGGCTACCTTGTCCCGCTTGCTGGATCAGCAACCTTCTTCAAGCCCAATGAAGTTGAACGGTACGCTGAAGGAGATTGAGAAAGAAGTTATTCAGTTCGTGCTTCAGGAGGAAAATAACAATCAATCGAAGGCAGCAGAGCGTCTGGGGATTAACCGGGCCACATTATGGCGTAAACTTAAAGATTAACTTTAAGTTTGCGTCTTTTTTATCGCTTCTATGTGTTGCATTTTTAAACAGTTAACCAAGTATTTAAAATTTACAATAATTTATTGTTGCTATATTAAACGATATGGGATAATATAATCCCTGCAAGCGCTTCATAAAAACGATTACTTCATAAGGAGCTACTACTATGAACATTAAAGCAACTTTAGATCGCATCCCTGGCGGTATGATGGTCGTTCCCCTGTTACTTGGTGCAACCATCAATACATTCTTCCCGAATGCCCTACGCATCGGTGGATTCACGGAAGCTCTCTTCGTTAACAGTTCCAGTACGTTGATCGCGCTGTTCCTGTTGATTGCGGGTACACAGATTACGTTCAAAACAGCGGGCTCATCCGTCGGCAAGGGCGTTACCTTGCTGGTCGTCAAGTGGGCGATCGGTGCAGCACTCGGTCTCGTTGCCATTCTATTTGCTGACTCAAGTGGGTTATTCCTGGGTCTTGCCCCACTGGCCATTATTGCAGCAATGACCAACTCGAACGGTGGTTTGTACATTGCACTCGCTGGTCAATACGGCAAAGAAGATGACAAAGCAGCCTATCCGTTCCTCGCACTCAGCGATGGTCCATTCCTAACCATGGTAGCGCTCTCCATCTTCGGTGCGATGGGCTTTGCCAACGGCATGTTCTCTCCTATGGCATTCGTTGCTGTATTGCTTCCGCTCATCGTTGGTGTCATTATTGGTAATCTGGACCGCAATCTTGCGGAGTGGCTGCACAAAGGCAGCGACAAACTTGTTCCGTTCTTTGCCTTCTCACTGGGTATGGGAATCAACTTCTCGTCGATCA
Source organism: Paenibacillus sp. SRL342 (assembly GCF_984798905.1). Lineage (NCBI taxonomy): Bacteria > Bacillati > Bacillota > Bacilli > Caryophanales > Paenibacillaceae > Paenibacillus > Paenibacillus sp. SRL342. The sequence goes on along the minus strand of NZ_OZ481790.1, from coordinate 244,221 downwards.
TCCAAGGTGGACTTGGTGGAATCATGCTTGGCGTTCTGACCGTTCTTCTCACAGGTGGAATTGGATTTCTGCTCTTTAAAGCCATCGGCTGGAATCCCATCGTGGGTGCTTCCGAAGGTTCAACTGCCGGGAATGCCGTAGGTACACCTGCTGCCATCGTTGCTGCTAATGCTTCATTTGGCCCGATTGCCGAAATTGCAACGGTACAGATTGCAGCGAGTGTTGTTACTACGGCCATCCTGTTACCGATCTTCATCGGGTTCCTCTCCAAACGACTGGAGAAATCAGGTGGAGTCGAGAAATACAATCAACGACCAACCACATAAATGGGTATATCACCTGATTTAATTTGCTTAATCTGTGCTTAATGGATGATCTGAACGGACTTTTTATTAAATTGTGCTTACAAGGAGGGATGACTGCATGAAATTAGCCATTATTGCAGATGATTTGACCGGTGCCAATGACAGCGGGGTGCAGCTTGCCCGTCACGGCTTGAAGACCAGTGTTCTTTTTAATATGGATGAAGGCCCTCTTACACGTTACGATGCCGTCGTCTTTGATACAGATAGTCGTTCCATATCCTCGCAGGAAGCGTATGACCGTGTATATCGGGCTGCTGAATTGTTGACGAACAACGGATTTGAGACGATTTTCAAAAAAATGGACTCCACCATGCGCGGTAATATCGGCATCGAGATTGATGCTGTATATGATGTCGTAAAGCCGGACTTTATGATGATTGCCCCGGGATATCCAAAAAATAACCGGACGATATTGGAAGGAATTCATTACCTGAACGGCGTCCCGCTGGCAGATACTGAAATTGCCCATGATCCGAAGACACCTGTAACGATTTCCTACCTTCCGGACTTGTTGAAACAACAGACCAAGTACGAAGTTGGCGAGATCACCGTCGCCGATCTGGAAGCCGGGCAGAATCATATTCGCACCAAGCTAGAACAGTTGAAAACAAATAACATCCCGTATGTAATGGTGGACTCCACCGAAGAAAGACATCTGGAACTGATTCTGCAGATGACTCGCGAGTTGGAGTATACGTTTACTTGGGCAGGTTCGGCGGGTATTGCCAATTATCTCCCCGCACATTACGAGTTGGAATCCAGGGCTGCGTCACTTGATATCCCGGAGAATCCCGGTCCAATCCTAACCGTGGTTGGCAGCGTGAACAAAAACTCCCGCGAGCAGCTGCATCGCTTGATGCGCAAGTCCCGCGTAGCTTCAGTCTCCTTCCATTCCTTCAAAGCGGTATCCGCAACCGCAGACCGCGCGGAAGAGATGGAACGTGTCTATAACGAGGTCCGAGACAAAGCGCTGGAAGGACAAGATGTTGTCCTCTACTCCACCGCTGAACAAGTGGATATCGAACTGGCACGGGCAACGGGCGAAGTTCGTGGTCTCAATCACACGGAAGTCAGCAACGAGATTGTACTTGCGATGGGTGAGATCTGTGCCAGACTGCTGGAAGAGGGACTGTTCAAAGGGGTATCCATGACTGGCGGCGATACGGCAAAACAAATCTGTCTGAAATGGAATATTAGCGGCTTCGAGCTGCTGGATGAGCTTGAAATCGGCGTGCCAATCTCCAAGTTTATCGGGATTGATGATCTGCATGTGATTACCAAAGCAGGCGGGTTCGGTAAACCGGATGTCTTTATCCATGCGATTCAAAAATTAAAAGGAGGTATTCTCGTATGAAACCTACAATTGGAATTACGATGGGCGACGCAGCAGGTATTGGACCGGAGATTATTATGAAAGCACTGGGTCATCAAGAAATGTACGATCAGTGCAATCCACTCGTTATTGGTGATGCAAAGATTCTGGAGCGTGTGTTGCCAGTCATCGGCTCAAGTCTGAACGTTAACGCGATTCAAGAGCCTTCTGAAGCCAAGTATGAATTCGGTACTGTGGATGTGATTGATCTGAACCTTGTTCCTGCGGATCTGGAATATGGTAAAGTATCTGCCGTGGCTGGGGATGCAGCATTCCAGTTTCTCGCCAAAGCCATTGATCTTGCCAAAAAACAGCAGATTCACTCCATCTGCACCGCGCCTTTGAACAAAGAAGCTCTGCATCAGGGTGGGCACCTGTATCCGGGGCACACCGAGATTCTGGCAGACCTGACGGATACGCAGGACTTCTCGATGATGCTGACCACGCCTAATCTGCGCGTTATTCACCTGACAACACACATGGGTCTGATCGATGCCATTGCGAGTATTAACCCGGAAAGAACCTACACCGTTGTGAAGCTTGCTCATGATACGTTGAAAAAAGCAGGCTTTGAGAATCCGCGCGTTGCCGTATGCGGAATCAATCCTCATGCCGGAGAGAACGGCTTGTTCGGTAACGGTGAAGAAGAAGAGAAACTGCAGCCCGGCATTGAGCGTGCGCAGCAGGAAGGCATTAACGTCGTTGGTCCACTGCCGGCGGACACACTCTTCTTCCGCGCTGGTCGCGGTGACTTCGATATCGTTGTAGCCTGCTACCACGACCAAGGCCATGCGCCGATCAAGGTAATGGGCATCGAGGAAGGCGTAAACATCACCGTTGGCCTGAAAGGTGGCATCATCCGTACATCCGTTGACCACGGTACGGCATTTGATATCGCTGGTAAAAACATCGCCGATGATAAAAGCATGCTGGCTGCCATCCGCTCTGCTATTGAGCTGGCACCAAAGGATCAATTTTAAGAGTAGCTTTATATAGAAGTAGAAGGCAAACCCTCTGTAACTTAGAGGGTTTGTCTTCTTTGTATATGGTCCCCAAGTTTATAATTAAGCGAAAAGTGATTGGCTTGAGCAACCCGATTACAATATGACCTTCCCAATCGCTGGTATACCGGATTTTTCAATTGGATTAACACCCATTATTAAGACAGCTGGTCTGTTTTGTAGGATGCCTATCAAACATATGCTAAACTGGTCATAGTAAACTAAAGAAGCGCAGTACTTCTTCATTAACAACACTCATCGATCGCCTGAAATTTACACATAGATTTTAAACGATAAAAAGGAAGAGATTTTATGGGAAGAAAACAATCTTTTACTGAGACAGAGCTACTGGACACAACAAAAAAATTAATACTTGAGCATGGCTACGACGGTTTTCATCTCAAGCTACTCTCACAGCATCTGTCTGGAGCCCGGAGCACGATATATCAATATTACGCTAATAAAGAAGAGATTGTTGCTGCTTGTATGAAGCGCTCCATATCAACCGTATTAGAGAATTCATTAGCCATTGATGAGACAGATCCAATGGATGCTCTCGAACAATTGCTCCTCATTTACGCAGAAGAATCTACGCTCCATCAACTTTTGGGAGATGCCAGTAAAATTAATACGACTAATTCTTCCGCAGCAGCGAGAGATATTGAATTTATTGAGAAAGCACATATGACTCTTAAAATTCAATTATCACGCTTGTTTGAACGCGCTCAGCAGGATCAAGCCCTGCGACAAGATATTCCTCTACCTGTACTTATTGGTGTTTTCTTCAACTTAATTAATACGCCTAATATGCTAAATATCCCTACGCCTGATTGGGGAAAGCTGCTCTTCCAAATGTGGATCGGAGGAGCCAAGAGCTAACTTTATTCTTGGATTAAATTTGACACATGTGTCATTTATATCGTTTAATTATACAAACCACGTTGCCACACCTCTAATTTGACACATGTGTCAATAAAAACGAAAGAAGGAGTTGAACAGATCATGTTTTTAGCTATGAAGGAATTAATGCATAGTAAAATAAAATTCCTAATGATTATTATTATTTTCGTACTAATGGCTTGGTTAGTCTTTATTTTATCCGGTCTGGGGAATGGATTATCTACGCTAGCTGCCTCAACATTCAAGACCATGAAGGCTGATTATGTCATCTTTGAAGAAGGGTCACAGTCTTCAATGAGCAAGTCGCTGCTGTCAGATCAATTGGTTGCTGAGGCAGAAAAGCTGCCAAATGTGGATGCTGCTGCACCCATGGGAAGTACGATGGCAACGGCACTGAAAGAGAATAACACCAAGAATGAAGATAAGGTAGATATAGCGATTATAGGAATTGACCCAGGAAGCTTTTTGGAACCAGCTATTGTAGAAGGTGAAAGCCTGTCTTCCGAGAACCCTACGGGTGTCGTGGTGAATTCAACCATGAAAGATGAGGGCTATCAACTTGGGGACACGTTTCAACTGGATGGAACGACTGAATCATTGACAATTATCGGATATGTGGAGAATCAGACCTATAACCACGTCGCATCCGTATTTACTCCAATGGATGAATGGCGGAAGATTACCTTCGCGGCTCCAGGTTCGGATAAAGGAGTTACAGGACCCGTGAATGCGATCATGTTACAAGGCAAGGATATCGAGCCAAATGTAATTAATAACATGCTATCAGGTACGGATACGGTCACCCGAGCGGCAGCCGTTCAAGGTATGCCAGGGTACAAAGAAGAGAACGGTACAATACTAATGATGCTTGCATTTTTGCTTGCGATCTCCGCATTTGTGCTTGGGGTATTCTTTTATGTCATCACGATGCAAAAGACCAATCAGTTCGGCATTATGAAAGCGATCGGTGCCAGTAACCGATTCTTGGGGAAAACCATTATCTCGCAAGTGTTTGTACTTTCACTGACTAGCATTGTTATTGGAATCTTGCTGACCTATGGGACAGCAGCGATCATGCCAAAAGGTATGCCATTCAAGCTGGAAACCAGTCTTGTTGTCACGTATTCTGTTATCCTGCTCATTATCGCTATGTTAAGTTCGATGGTTTCTGTTCGTAAAATTACAAAGATTGATCCGCTCAAGGCGCTCGGGAGGGTTGAATAATGGTTAAGGGATTGCACATGAATGAAGTCACCATGTATTATGCCGAAGGAAACAATCAAATCACTGCACTCGATCATGTATCCATATCAGTAGAGCCGGGAGAATTTGTTGCTGTGGTTGGACCTTCCGGTTCTGGTAAAAGTACGTTCTTATCTATTGCTGGAGCCATGCTTAAAGCCTCTGAAGGAGAGGTTCAACTAAATGGGAATAACATCTCTGCACTTACTGAGAAAGAACTGTCTAATATTAGGTTACAAGAAATTGGGTTTATTATGCAATCTTCGAATTTGGTTCCCTATTTAAATGTTCTTGATCAATTGCTCGTGGTAAAAAGAATGTCTGGCAAGGTTGGAAGGCAGGATAAGGAATTTGCCTCTAAGCTGTTAGAGGAACTGGGTCTGGGTTTGAAGTTGAACAGTTTCCCAGAAGAGCTATCAGGTGGTGAGAAGCAACGGACAGCAATAGCTCGTGCTTTAATGAATAATCCCAACATCATTTTGGCGGATGAACCGACAGCAAGTTTAGATACCAAACGAGCACATGAAGTGGTCAGTCTAATTGCACACGAGGTGAAATCACGCCAAAAAGCAGCCATTATGGTTACCCATGATGAGCGCATGCTTGAATATTGCGATAAAGTATATCGGATGAGTGATGGAGGATTATCCCTGGCAGAATCATGAATATATGGACCAAACAATATACCATTTCTCTTCTCTATTCTTTCTTTTATAAAAAGCTTCTATTCAGAAAAGAGTAACATGTTAAGTAGATTTTAGGTCTGTCCATCACTTTCCTCGTCCCTCTCACTCTAGGCTCCCAAGTGGTTCGGGTCTCTCACCCACAAGCATAACTTCACGCTCTCTCTGCGAATGTCTGCTTCGGCTATGCACTTGGTGACATTCCGTTCTGTTTGTTGAAGATGCGATTGAACTGGGAAAAGCTTGTGAACCCACACTGTGCAGCAATATCTGTGATTTTCTCACTCGAATTCAGCAGCAATTGCTGGGCATTCCGAATACGGGTCATCTGCACATACTCCGTGAAGGTGAAGCCGGTAACCTTATTGAATTGGCGAGACAAGTGATGGGCACTTACATAAAAACGCCTGGATACCTCGTCCAAAGATAAATCCTGTTGATAATGGCTGTGAATATAAGAGGCAATGGCATACATGCGCCTGGACATCGTTGATCCAGTCTCTTCACGCACATACCCGTTCTCTGGTGAGTAACGATGAAGAGCACAGAGAAACTCCACGAACTTGCTATGAATCATAACCGATTGAAGGACAGAAGGCTGCTGCGATATAGCAAAAATATCATTGATCGGCGCGAGGACTTCCTTGCGTCTTTCTTCTGTAAATCGGAATATCGGGACCGGTTTATTAAAAATCGAAAACAGCTCTGTGTAACCGCTCTCAAGACCAGGTGTATTACGTGGCATGGCAAAGGTGATCATCAATCGTTTCGGCGGAGCACCCTTCGGATATTGCGTTTTATGCAGCAATGAAGGCCGCAACAGAACGATATCCAGAGGCTGGATCTCATATAAACTGCCTTCAATGATGTGCGCAGCCGTGCGATCGAGAAGGATACAGATTTCATAGAAATCATGGAAATGCTGAAATTCCATATTCAGTTCATGGGAGCGCTCGTCATAATCCAGATGATAAAAAAGTGAATCTCCAGGCTGGTTCACATGGATCGCATATCCTTGCTCGTATGCCAAAACCGATGGTGTCATGGACATGCCCCCTATCCTGATTCTAATGATTTTATTTTAGCATGAAATGCAATAAAAAGACGTTATTTTCAGCATACAATACATAGTTTCGCCCATTTCTCTTTTGTTATGATAGAGTTGATATGTTAGCGCTTGCAGTATTATCACTCCAACAACGACTACAGCCTGTACTTACTACAAACCAAGGTGGGAAACCAACATGAAAATGAATTCCTTGTATACTCGAATCCATACCATTGTGAAACACTTGGAACGTGCACGACTAACCTCAAAGACATATATCCCTGAGCTTTATCATAAAGAAAGTGGTTACCACTCCTGGGAACTGGTGCATGAGGACCCTTCCTCCTGGAACGTATTTCGTAAGGGTGATGGCTGGGGTGGTAAAGATGTACACAGCTGCTTCAAAACCAAGATTCGCATCCCGGATCATATGGAAGGAAAAAAGGTCGTGTGTGCTATCGTCACCGGTGCTGACGATATCTGGAATTACGATAATCCGCAGTTTCTGGCATTCCTCAATGGGGAATTAATCTGCGGTCTGGATGTTAACCATACGGAGATTGACTTGACTCCATCCGCGGTGAAGGGCGAAGAGTTTGAGTTGGCATTATATGCGTATTGCAGTACGTCTGCCGCGGATGTTTTTCTAAATGTATATATCGCCGAGCATCATCAGCAAGTCTCCGATTTGTATTATGATCTCAAGGCTGCGCTGGATGCTGCGGATCTGCTGCGTGAGGATGATCTGGAGCGGCTGAAGTTGGTCGAACATCTGAATAAAGCCGTGAATCTGCTGGATTTGCGTCAGGAAAACAGTGCAGAATTCCATGCGTCGGTACTGGAAGCGCGCCGATATCTGCAAGATCATGTCTATGGTGATATCCGCCCTGCCGGTGATCACATCCCTACCGTGCACTGTATCGGACACACGCATATCGATGTGGCATGGCTGTGGACGCTGGATCAGACTCGGGAGAAGGTCATTCGCAGCTTCGCCAGTGTACTGTATCTAATGGACAAGTTTCCAGAATACACGTTCATGTCCTCTCAGCCCCAGCTGTATGCGTACCTGAAAGCAGATTACCCGTCCCTATATGAGAAAATCAAGGAAAAGGTGGCCGAAGGCCGCTGGGAAGCGGAAGGTTCAATGTGGCTGGAAGCCGATTGTAACCTGATTTCGGGTGAATCTATGATCCGTCAGATTATATACGGGAAACGTTTCTTCAAGGAAGAATTCGGCGTGGAGAACCGTGTGCTCTGGTTGCCGGATGTATTTGGTTATAGTGCAGCGATGCCGCAGATTATGCGCAAGAGCGGCATTGATTATTTTATGACAACCAAAATTGCCTGGAATGATACCAACCAGATTCCAAACGACACGATGTACTGGCGAGGAATCGACGGATCAGAGGTCCTCACCCATTTCATCACAGCAACAGACTATGACAAACATCCTGATTTCAGGCAGCGCCGCTTCGAAACGACCTATAATGGACGGTTTAATGCTTCGCAAGTAAAAGGCACGTGGCAGCGATACCAGAACAAAAACATCAATGCAGATGTCCTGCAATGTTTCGGATTCGGGGATGGCGGCGGCGGACCAACCGAAGAGATGCTGGAGCATGGCAGACGACTCGATGTCGGATTGCCAGGTGTACCCGCGGTGAAACGTACCTTTGTACGCGAGTTTTTCGAGAAGCTGGAGCAAAATCTGGCGGATGTTCCTTCCGTTCCCCGCTGGTCGGGTGAGCTGTATCTGGAGTATCACCGGGGTACCTACACGTCCATGGCGCGCAACAAACGGTACAACCGTCATAGCGAATTTGCACTGGCCGATGCCGAGCTGTATGCCATGATTCATCGTCAGGCGAATGCACTGGCAACCTATCCAACCGATGCACTGGAGCATGCATGGAAGCTGACGATGCTGAACCAGTTCCATGATATTCTCCCGGGCAGCTCCATTGAGCAGGTATATGTGGATTCCAAAGAGCAATATGAAGAAGTGCTGCGTGTCACGGATGAGCTAAAAGACAGTGCACTTAACGGCATCGCAAGCCGAATTACATCTGATGGGGAAGCCATTGCGGTATTTAACACCACCGGATTTGTACGGACGGATGTGGTTGAGCTGCCTGCTTTTGCAAGAAAAGTAACCGTCTACGATGGAGATCACCCTGTACCAAGCCAGCGGACTCCCGAAGGCGGACTTGTGTTCCTTACAGAGAACGTGCCTGCATCTGGATATAAATCCTTCCGAATCACACCGGATCTGACAGACGAGCTTGTTGCGGGAGTTTCGGTTGCACAGTGGGAAGCAGATCGGCGCCATATCCATACACCTTGGTACGATATTCACCTGAATGAAAGTGCTGAGTTCACATCCGTATGGGACAAGTTGGAGGGCCGTGAGCTGCTCCAGTCTGGCAAGCGTGGTAACGTGCTGCAAGTGTTCGAGGATCGACCTGCGGAATACGAGGCATGGAACATTGACGATTATTATGAACAGCATATGTGGGAGATTAATGACCTGCAGTCGCTGGAGTGGGTTGAAAGTGGGCCGGTACGTTCCGTGCTTCAAGTGAAGCGACAGTTCCTGGACTCGGTCATTGAGCAGACGATCATCTTCTATGCGCACACACGCCGGATTGATTTCCGTACGTTTGTGGATTGGAAGCAGGAGCATTTGCTGCTGAAAGCCGCCTTCCCGCTCGATATCTGGAGTGAAAAGGCCGTCTACGAAATCCAGTACGGCAACGTTGAGCGTGCTACCCACCGTAATACGAGCTGGGATCAAGCCCGGTTTGAAGTATGCGGGCAGAAGTGGGCCGATCTGGCGGAGAACGGGTACGGTGCTGCTCTGCTGAACGACTGCAAATATGGATATGACATTCATAACTCGGTGATGCGACTGTCGCTGATCAAGAGCGCAACGTACCCGAATGAAAATGCCGACAAAGAGCAGCACGTATTCACCTACGCGCTCTATCCGCATCAGGGCGACTTCCGTGAGGGACGTGTCATCCAAGCCGCTTATGATCTCAACCGTCCGCTGGTTGCCCGTGAAGTAAGACCGCAAACCGGTACCTTGCCGGGAACATGGTCACTTGCATCGGTCGATCAGGATAATGTCGTGCTGGAGGTTATCAAAAAAGCCGAGAACAACGATGATATGATCATCCGTCTCTATGAAGCACACGGCCGTCGCAGCTGTGCTTCCCTGCAATTGCCTGAAGGAGCAGGTGCTACGGCGTACGCTTGTGATTTGCTCGAGAACAACGAAGTAGAATGCGCCGTGGAAAATGGTCGATTTACTTTTGATATCAAACCGTATGAGATTCTGACCTTCCGTATCCCTGCCGGACACTAAACAGAACTTACGTAACATGGAAAACTGCAACAATGCTTACTATGCTTCAACAATAAAGGGCTGCTTCCTGTCATATCTGACATGGGAGCAGCCATTCATTTGTCGTTCTTTAAAATTCTTCGTACTCGCTTGGGTCCTGATCCCACAACCGTCCATCCGGACGATTAAATGCAGAGATGAGCTGCATCTCTTCTGTGCTCAACTCAAAATCGAATATATCGATATTTTCCTGCTGATGCTGCAGGGAGCCGGCTTTCGGAATTGGAATGGAACCCAGCTGAACATGCCAGCGCAGAATGATCTGGGTTGGCGTTTTGCCATGCGTTTCCGCGATCCGAAGAATATTCTCATCCTTCAGAATATCCTGTACGGCATCATTGCCACGTCCGATTGGACTCCAGGACTCGTTCACAATGCCATGCTTTGCATCTTGTTCTCGCTGATTAGCTTGGTCGAAGAACGGATGCAGCTCAATCTGATTCAGACTCGGCGCTATCCCCGTTTCCTTAATCAGCCGTTCATTGTGCTCAGGCAGGAAGTTGCTAACTCCAATGGATCGGATATATCCACGTTTTTTGGCTTCGATCAGCGCTTGCCATGCCTCGACATACATGTCCTTTTTCGGATTGGGCCAGTGAATCAGATACAGGTCGTAATAATCTAGATCCGCTCTGTACAGGGATTCCTGGATTGCCACAAGTGCTTTATCATGAGCGTGATAACGCCCCGGCAGCTTCGAGGAAATAAGCAGATCCTCTCTGGCGATGGAGCTTTGCTTGATTGCTCTGCCCACCGTTGCCTCATTCTCATAGTTATACGCCGTATCAATTAATCGATAACCCGCATCCATTGCCGACGCAATCGATTTAACGCCTTCTTCACCTTTTAAACTATAGGTACCAAATCCAATTGCAGGCACTTTCAAGCCATCGTTCAATGTATATTCCGGAATATGATGATTCATCTGAAGACTCTCCTTTGCAAAAGGTATACGAACAATATGGTAAAAATAATGCCCCTCTCCGTTTATCTACCCCTCCATACGCGCTTGAATCAATTGGAAGTTAACACTCCGTTTTAGTCGGGTGACGGCTTCCTCGTCTTGCTCTCATGAAAGGCAGTCTCCTTTTCATTCAAACGAAGAGATGGGCGTGGCCGATAACGGCTGATTGCCTATAAAGTTCTTAATGGCCATAACAGCCTGCTTATACCCGCCAGCATCGCGTAACGTTTTCCCAATAACCCCTGCCTGTTCCCTGTAGGAGGCATTGCCGAGCACTTCTAATACTGCGTTTCTAAGCACATCGGGTGTAAGGTTATTTTTGTCCACGATGACCCCTGCTCCCAACTCCTCTACCCGGCCTGCTACACGCGGCTGATCCGATGTTAACGGGAGCATGATTAATGGTACATTGTAATACAAAGCTTCGCTGGTACTGTTCATGCCTGCATGTGTCAGAAAAGCATCTACACACTGCAACAATTCCAGTTGAGGGACATAGGGTCTTATGATGAAATTGTCAGGAATGAGATCAGCAATGGGCTCTATATCGGTATCCTTCCCAGAAGATAATATAAACTGCACAGGCAAATTACGAAAGGCCGTAAAGCAAAGCTTATAAAAATCGAGATCTTTATTTAAAATGGTTCCCATCGAAATATAAACGACCTGCTTATAAAGAGCATGCAGAGATTCATTTGCAAAAGCTGGCGCATCCTTACGAGGAATAATGGACGGGCCAGTGAACACAAAGCTGTCGTCCAGCTTGTCCCCCATGGGTTGAAAATAACGACTTGTATACACAATCTTCAGTTGTCCTGAATGCCCTGAAAGTTCCGCCAGGGAAGGTACAGCCACATCGAACTGGGAAGCTATTTGCTGGGACATTTCCACGATGCTGTTATATAACTCCTTGACCTCCTCCGTATCATCTTTCAGTTGATTGTCTGATCCAAGAGGCTCCACAAAAACAAAGGTGCTGGTTGAACATACCGTTGGTATACCTAGCTTCTCACCTAGAATTTGTCCTCCCCAGCCTATGATGGAGTCAAAAATGATATAATCGTAGGTTTCATGTTCGATCAGATTCAGAACATCTGGTATAAAGCGTTGAATCACTTTATTCAATATCATATATAAAAATTGGTAAGGATGCTTGAGTTCAAATGGCTTCATACCAGGGTTGTTGAGCAGGGTTGCCTCGTTGAAGGAGTAGGCCTTAAATTGTGCGCCTAACGCTTCAATCTTCGTCCGGTATTTTTCGGTACAACAGTAGACCACTTCATCACCGTTCTCTACCAGTTCCTTGATTAATCCAAGCGACGGATTGATATGGCCTTCTGCAGGGATCATCACAACTAATACACGTGCCACGGCACTCACCTCCATTAAATTTTCCAATGAACTCAAGTGGGGGATATGGTAACCCATTCTTCCAGACCATTGGCTTGAATAAATAAAACTCTACTACCTCATTGAGGCGGTAGAGTTCCTATTCATGAGACGGAAGCATTAAAGTCTATGATACCTAACGTTGTTTTACTCTCACGAGCTGGTCACGGCACCCAGACATCCCTTTTATAAAAGGTTACGCTGTAAGCATCGGTATCGCTGTATCGTCCATCTTTGCTTACCACTTTAAAATATACATTATTGTAGTCGACAAGAACGGTATCCGCTCCTGACGTATTCGTAGAAGAAGCAACCAAATTTCCAGCGCTGTCATAGGCGTACAAATCGTAATCATAGCCGGAAGGAGAACCAAGCACGACCGATTTGCCATGCCCTCTGAATGTAAAGTAGTCTACATCTGTCGGGGAAGATAGATAAGACCAAGCACTTCCACCCCAGTATGCCGGACCGTAGGGAGTGGCCACCGTTTGCGTTGGGATTTTATACGCGCTGCTCAAAGTGTCATTCGACTCGTAATTATCCGCCAAGGCCGTACCCACAATCGATCCTGATAAAAGCGTCATCATAATAACAGAATACAATGTTTTCTTCATTTCATTCTCCCTCCATTTCTTTTGAAAAGTTAGCACGCCAAAGAGACTCCATGCTTTTCCCTAGTTCATAGACACACCTGATCAGAAAAAGCTCCAAATCACCCCTTTCAAAATATGGAATTAATTATAATATAATGAAAAATATATGTATTGTCCACTTATATTTACAGTATCTCTGTTTTTCTAACTGCATTTGAACACGATTCCAGAACTGTGACGTGTTCTCACCCATGGCCGAATTGGAGGTGCATCCAAACGTAAAAAAGACCACCAATATGGTGGCCGTCACATCTATTTTGATAAATCTTCTTAATACTCTCGCGCATATTGCTTATCCTCTTTCAGCTGCACAATGTCATGTCCGGTTGGATTCTGGAAGGCCCGTAGTCCAAATGTTGACGCCACCGCGAAGATATGGTCAAAGATATCCGCCTGAACGTTCTCATATACACCCCAGTTGATATCATTGCTGAATGCATAGATTTCCAGAGGCAGCCCGCGATCTTCCGGTGCTAATTGTCGCACAATCATCGTCATATCTTTATTGATTTTTGGATGATTCCTCAAATATTGATGGATATATTCCCGGAATACACCGACGTTTGTCAGTTGTCTGCCATTCACGTTGCTTTCGGTATTCACCTGGTGCTCCATGTTGTAAGCCTGAATTTCTTTCAATTTCGCCGTGACATAATCAGTCAGGTAGTGGATTTTCTCAAATTCAGCCACCATCTCTTCCGTACAAAAACGGATACTGCTGATATCAATATAGATACTCCGCTTAATCCTTCTGCCACCGGACACCTGCATCCCTCTCCAGTTACGGAACGAATCCGAAATGAGGGCGTAGCTTGGAATCATCGTAATCGTTTTATCAAAATTCATAACCTTTACCGTATTCAAAGTAATGTCGATGACGTCACCGTCCGCATTATACTTTGGCATCTCGATCCAGTCACCAACACGCACCATATCGTTCGACGATAGCTGTACACCAGCCACGAGGCCCAAGATCGAGTCTTTGAATACCAGCATTAATACTGCCGATAACGCCCCCAGTCCACTGAGGATAATGAGCGGGTTCTGTCCGATCAGGCTGGAGATGACGATAATGCCCCCGATAATGAACAGGACAATCTTGGCTACCTGAATGTAACTCTTGATTGGGCGAATCTTCGACACCTCATAGGTACGATAGATATCATCGAACACATTCAGCAGAGCATTCAGAACCGTAATCATGATGACAATCATGTAGGTCATTGCTGATTTTTCAATTATGGCCTGATAGGGCGAGAAAATATAAGCAGAATAATAGATTATAATGGCTGGTACAAGATGCGACAGTTTCTGAAATAAATTTTTTTGAACCACAATATGGCCCCACTTGAAACGGTTGTTACTTACGATACGATGAACCGTCTTCAGTACCACTCGCTTAGCAATCACATTTGCCAATATCGAGATCACTGCTATAAAAATAATCATAATGATGTTTGAAAGATAACCAATGGAGGGTCCACTCATGCCGAGTTCTTCTAGTTGATTTCTGATAAAGTCCATTGTTTCCTCCTGACATAATCTAGTTTAGCCTATTATTATAAAGTAGTTTGAGAGGGCAAGCAAAGTTTGATCTCCCGCTCCGTTCTTCCTATGCATTATATATATTAAAAAAGGACCCTGTCATTCAAAGAATGATGGGCCCACTTGATTATGTCGTCTTTGCATCATGCTCACTAGAAATGTCTAACAGCTCACTCACCGTCACCATACGGTACCCTTCCGTGACCAGTTCCTCCACCAGCACACGAACCGCCTCCACCGTCTGGGAACGATCCCCGTACCCGTCATGAAATATGAGCACGCTACCAGGTTTCACCGCAGACCGGGTGTGCTCCAGAATGTGCTCAACACCGGGATTGTCCCAATCCCTCGCATCACCGTTCACCGCACCAATCGTGCGATATCCACGCTCCGCTGCCAGAGACAATATATCATCGTTTACGCCAAAATACGGCGGTCGGAAGCTGCGGGCAGGTTGCCCCGTAACTTCTTGAACAAGATTTTCTGCGCGTTGTAGCTCCTCCCCGGCTTCCTCCAGCGTCAACTTGGTCAGATCCGGATGCGTGTACGTATGGTTAGCGATCTCATGCCCTTCCCGGTGCACCTCCGCCGCAATCTCCGGGTGGTTCTCCATCTCTTGGCCAATCATGAAAAACGTCGCCCGCCCACCCGCACGGCGGAATATCTCAAGCACTTGAGGTGTATACACCGGATGTGGCCCATCATCAAACGTGAACGCCACAACTTTTTCCCGAACAGACTCCTGCACTACCATCGCGGTATTGACCATAAATAATGACCCCTCTCTGCAACTGCCTGGCTACTTACCCCCTTATTATTCCATGTCCACAGGCTCCGGTCTAGTCCAGAGATCACTCCTTGCGAAGTCCCGAATCAAGCCGATATCCACCAGAAAGAGAGTACAGTGAGTGAGCAGCAAGCCCCTTCTTACGCTCCCCAGTCCAGCCTCCAGCTAACCTTTGATCGCACCTGCGATCATACTCTTCTGCACCTGTTTGTTCAGCAACAGATAGATGACCACCGTTGGCACCGTCGTAATCATCAGTCCAGCACCAATGATACCCCATTGCGTAATGTACGTTCCCACCATCGACATCATGCCCACCGTCAACGTCTGGTAAGCCGTGTTATTGATAAACGTAACTGCAAACATCAGCTCATTCCAGCAGGACAGAAATGTGAAGATCGCTACAGTTGATATGGCCGGACGCACAAGTGGCAGGATAATGGAGAAAAACGTCCGGTATACGCCGCAGCCGTCGATAACCGCCGACTCTTCCATCTCTCTTGGGATACCTTTGAAAAAGCTACCCAGAATGAATACCGCCATCGGAATGCCAAATGCCACATAAGGAATGATCAGAGACCAGTAGCTGTTGAGCAGGCTCAGATTCTTCAAAATAATAAACAATGGCAGCAACGCCGCATGAATCGGCACCATCATGCCCAGCAAAATAATCGTCATCGTCAACCCGCTAAGCTTCCAATTCATTCTCGTGATTGCGTATCCCGTCATGGAGGACAGGATCAGTACCAAGACAATGGAGGCCGCAGTAACCAGCACACTATTCATAAAATAGGTCAGCACATGGCCGTCGGACATTGCTTTGGTGTAGTTGCTCCACAGAAACGCTTTGGGCAACCCGGCTACATCACCGCTGAAAATCTCACTGTTATCCTTCAGGGAAAACAGTGCCAGCCAGATGAGCGGGTAGATCTGCACAATCGCGACGAGGATCAGAAACGCTTGCAGGAACACTTTCCCGATCGGTCCGGAGATGGACCTCGGCTTGGGCTTTTTTTTCAACATGACTTCTACGGTACTCATGCCTTTTGCCTCCCTCTACTCCGTTTTGAACAATGAATTAATGAGGATCGTACAGACCAGACACTCCACAATGATAAAGACCGAGATTGCACTGCCATATCCGTACCGGAACGTATCAAAAATGGTAGCGTACATCAGCGTGCTCGGCACTTCAGTGGTGTAGAACGGCCCGCCTCCAGTCAGCACATAGATCAAGTCAAACACCTTGAATGCGCCGATGACCGAAAAAACAAGGCTTACCTTCAGTATTGGCTTCATCAGCGGGATCATGATGGACCACGCCGTGCGAATACGGGAAGCACCATCCATTCGGGCAGCTTCGAGTACGTCCTGAGACACGGACTTCGCTCCTGCATACATCAGCAGCATGTGATACCCTACGTACTGCCACAAGGTCGGAATAAACGATGCCGCCAGCGCGGTGTCCTTCTGCCCCAGCCAGTCCTGTGCCAGGCTGGATAAGCCGATACTTTGCAGCAGCACATTCAGCAGGCCGTAATCGGCATTGTAGATTTTTGACCACAACTGGGCAATAACCACCGTTGAGATCAACACCGGGATAAAATACACGGTCCGGTAGAAACCTTCCCCCTTGACATTGGACGCCAGAATTAGTGCGAGCACCAGCGAGATCGGCAGTTGAATGAACACCGAAGCACCCGCGAATAACAGGGAGTTCTTGATCGAATTCAGCACACGGGTATCCTTAAACATCTCTACATAGTTGTCCAGACCAATAAATGTACCCCTGCCTACGCCGTTCCAGTCCAGCAGACTGTAATAACTGGAGACAAAGATTGGAATGAGCACAATGCCACAGAACAGAATCAGGGTGGGCAGTACAAAGACAGCTATCGTGCCTTTATTGGAAAATACAGAGTTCATTGTTGTTCTCCTCTCAAAGGCGTGACCGGATATTCCGGACCACGCCTTGTTTGGGTTCATCTTCATTGTTAACAGGCTTCAGCTTGGCAAGCTCACGAGCGTACACATGTAAGGATTACGGTTGCGCACATATTAACCTGCGCGACCTACAGGCTCAGCTCTGTTGGTTTGAGCTGTGCCATCTGTTTGCAGAACTCCTCCGGTGTTACATCGCCGGCAAGCAGCTGGGCAATCAGGTTTTTGTGCGCTTCGGCAGACTCCGCTGGCAGAATGTTATCCCACCACGCAATGAATGAGGTCGCCGTTTTCATAATATCTGCCGCAGACAGATCAAGGGAGGACAGGCTGGACGTGTCGAGTGCATCTGTTTTCCAGCTTGGCAGACCCGCTCCAGCCAGGAAACCTTGTGTACCAAGTTGCTCGCTCAAATACATGAGGAATTCCACGGCTTCCTTCGAATGTTTGGTATTCTGGTTGATGTAGAAACCATCGACGGCTCCGCCGAAGATTTCGGTACTTGTGCCTTTGCCATCTTCAAATACCGGGAATGGAATCACTTTCACTTTGCCTTTGACTGCGGAGGACGGGTCCTCAATTCCTGCATTTACCCAGTTGGCCTGGAACATCATTGCCCCGTTGCCTGCATTAAATGCCCCAAGCATCTCGTCATAGCTCATGCTGAACATACTGCTGTTGAACGCCCCTGCTTGCGCAAGCTGCTGCATTTTGGTCGCGGCGGCTACAAAGTCGGGCGAATCCCATTTCGACGGATCTTTAAAGGCTTCCATCACCGCAGCATTGCCTGCCTGACGCATCGCAATAACGTCGTACCAGTACATGCCCGGCCAGCGGTCCTTTTCCCCAATCACAGCCGGGGTGATCCCCGCCGCTTTCAGCTTGGAGACTGCATCCAGCAGTTCGTTATAGGTGGTCGGAATCTTGGCACCCGCCTGCTCGAACAGTTCCGTATTCACGTAAAGGTTGGCGATATGTGTGTACACGGGCAATGTGTAGATTTTGCCGTCCATATTGATCGCCTCAGCCATACCCGGACCCATTCGTTCTTTGATATCGTCCGTCAGGTAACTTGAGATTTCCAGTACATTGCCGGATTTAATATATGGCTGCATAAAGCTGCCACCACCCATGCCGTAGAACAGGTCTGGCGCTTCACCAGCTGCAATCGATGTTTTGACTTTGGTTTTGTACTGTTCTCCTGTCGTGCCCGTACGTTCAACCTGGATGTCCGGATGCTCGCTGTTCCATTTCTCAACAATCTCGGGCAGCAGTTTGGCCGAAGGATCGGTATTGCCGACCGATTGATCCCATAGCGTCAGCTTAATCTTGCCATCGCTCTCCCCCTGTGTACCACCGGACGAACCGGATGAACATGCCGCCAGACTGCTTACAATTCCCAGAGTCAGAATTAGACTTGCTGATTTTTTTAATAGCGCTTTCATCTCTATGGACCTCCCTATGTGTTTTAGTTGGTTCTAGCCCATATTTTAGGCGAACCGTGCGTTGTTCTCCATTTAGAAAACAGGCATCGATTTGTAATATTCGAGCATATGTGAAATCGGAAGTGAGGGTGCGCTCACACCTTCTCTACACTCCCGGGTTTACATCTCGTTTTTCAGGTTTTTACATTCCGATATTCGTTCATGGACCGACCGATATGTTTTTTAAACAAGACGCTGAAATAATGTGGGTCCGGGATGCCTACCTGTTGCCCGATCTCATACCCCTTTAAATCGGTCTGCTTCAGCAACGTTTCGGCCTTTCTCATACGAAGCTGCGTCATATATTCCACAAACGTCTGCCCGGTCTCTTTTTTCATCAGCCGCCCCAGATGGCCCGAACTTACGTAAAAAGCAGCCGCGGTGCTGGAAAGCCCCACTTCCGCATTGCCCATGTTCTCTTCAAGATAAGCCATCACCCGGTCGATCAGATTGCCTTCTTTGGCCTGTCGCTTAGCTTGTATGGCATCCGATACCGTGCGGACATGCTGCTCCAGCATGCTTTTTAGTTCAGGCAGATGACCTGCTGTAAAAATGGCCGCAACGGCCTCTTTGTTCAATGCGTGTTCTCCCTCAAGTTGCTGCTCTATGGCAGCACGCTGGCACTCCGTAACCACATCCATGGCAGCCATCCGAAACTGTGAAACGTCCGAGAACGGCACAGACAGCATACGCTCCAGCAACAATACGGCTTCTTCCCCCGCACCAACACTGACGTAAAATTGCAGTTGTTGGAGCAGCTGAGCATCCGAGTGGTAGGGCCTCTTACCGCCTTCGATGACCAGATCCTCGAAGCAAATAACCTGATTTTTCCCCACAAACGCCTGATAATCGAGTGCACGACAAGCTTCCCGGTATCCCACACAGGCCCTTCCCCATCCTGATTGCCATTGCCCAATCCCTACGGTCACATCAACTTCACACCCTTCGAGCTTAAGTGTATGTTGAAGTTCTTCCTGAAGCTGCTGTACCTGAACGGCAAATTCCGTATCCGCACCAAGCGAGAGTACAACTATCCGGTTATGTGGGTCCATGACGATAATGGTTTGCGAATCCTGCGGATAAAATGCCTGCACCTGCTTCATGCCTACCATTCGCAGCAGAATATGTATTTCCTCGGCAGTATGTGGATGACCTTCTGTCTGATGCTGGCTTAATTGGGACTGACCGTGTTGTTGTTGAGGCCCTCGTTGTGCTTGGTGTGTTTGGTGATATGATTCGGACAGATGTGGATATACCTCTGGTGCAGCTATCTTAGCTTGCGGTACAGCAACCTCCACCTCCATTACTGCGATGCGTGATCCTGGTTCACCAGACGAGATAGGAATACCGAAGAAACGCGCCTTCTCTTGTAGTTCATCCTCAGGTATCACGTTACTTAACCATTGATTTACAAACCTCTCCCTGAGATAAGGCAAGCTCTGCTTCATCTCCTCCCGCAGCTTCATCAGCTCGTACTCACGCCCCATCTCCTGCTCGATTGCCACTCGTAGCTTCGTCGTAACCTGTAATAATTCAGAAGCACGGATGGGTTTCAAAATAAAATCGGATATGCCCAGCTTCACACTCTGACGAGCATATTCAAATTCATCATGTCCCGTCACTACCACGATTTTTATGTTTGGGTAACGCTCCATGAGGATGCCGCTCAGTTCAATGCCGTCCATCTTGGGCATGTATATGTCCGTGAACACAATGTCTGGACGCAACAGCTCAACCTGATTCAAAGCCTCTTCAGCATCGGAGGCCTCACCAATGATGCTCATGCCTTGCTGCTCCCAATCGATACGCATGCGCAGCAGATTTCGGATGAGGTACTCATCATCCACAATCAATACCTTTAATGGTTCCACAGTGAATTCCATGATTCATCGGCTCCCTTCGGGATCGTTATGATAATGGTGGTTCCTTTTCCAACCTCGCTCTGCAGCTTAAGTCCATCTTCTCTGTCATAAAAAATCCGAAGCCGCTCCATCGTCCCCCATAAGCCAAAGCTTGGATTGTATTTAGCGTTATAGGTAGGATTAGAAGTATCAGAAGAGTTAGAAGAGTTAGATGGGTTAGATGGGTTAGATGGGTTAGATGGGTTAGATGAGTTCGAGCGATTAGACCTGTTCATTTCTGTGCGTTGAACCTGTTGTACTTCTTCCTCGGACATGCCGACTCCGTCGTCAGTGATCGTTAGAAGTACTCTCTCTTTGGATCGACGAGCTTGAATACGTATCGTGCCTGGGCTGCCTTTGGGACGAATACCATGATAAAGAGAATTTTCCACCAGCGGCTGGAGTACAAGCTTGGGAATCATCACTCGTTCACAGTCTGAATCGATATCGTACTGCACCTCAAATACACCGGGATATCGCACCTGCTGGATCGTCAGATAATTGCGTACAATCTCAACCTCCTCGTGCAGCGTAATCAGTTCGCGCCCTTTGCTGACACTCAGCCGATAGTAACTTCCAAGCGCTTCTAACAGCTCACATACCTTATCGTTCATGCCGGACATCGCCAGGGAGGTAATGGAATCAAGTGTGTTATATAGAAAATGCGGCTTGATCTGCGCCTGAAGTGTATTCAGTTCTGCTCGGCGGATCGTCTGCTGCTCCTGAATGATGCGTTTCAGCATCTGGTCAATCTGCTCAATCATCTGGTTGTATCCTCCATATAGCTGTGCGAACTCGTAACTGTTCAGCTCAACCGTCACTTTGCGGAAGTTGCCACTTGGCGCTTTCTGCATGGAACGAAGCAGCTTGTGAATCGGCTTAATGACGCTGCGGGAGATGATAAACGAACTGACGAAAAAGACAGTCCCGTTCACCGCCAGTAGGATCAATGCAAGCAGCACCATGGATTTATTACGGGTATCCGTAGCCCGGTATGGACTCATGCTGATGAATTTCCACTGATCATCACCAGCCGAACGATACGTCACAGCATATTCCTGACCACCCGATTGCAAGGTGATGAAGCCGGAGGATTGCTCTTGAAATGTTTGTTTTAACTTGGCCTGATTGGCCTCTAACATCTCGTGCATCCCTTCCTGTCCAGAAGCCGCTGACATGGGTTCGTCGGATACAGCAGGCACGGCCTTCTTTCCATCGGTTACGTTCGTTGCGATCACCCGCTGATGCTCATCCAGGATGGCCACCTGAAATGAATCCGGTGCAGACAGGTTGGCATAGGCTTGAGCAATGGATTTTCCCTTGATGTTCATGACCAGAAATCCAAGTGGAGACGTATCATCCAAATCTCGAATGAGGCGAATAAACGAGACCACCTCTTGCCGATCATTCTCCCCCGTTGCCGAGACTCCGCTGTCGTTGTTGCCACCATTCAGCCTGAGCAGATATCTTCCGTTATGTTTCAGTGCCTGTTCGTACCAAGGCGCTTCCTTCACATTCGCTTCCATAAACGTGGGCCATTCCTGTGTACCAACCGAGAATCGGTGCCCCGAATTATCGTAAATATATACTGAATCGATAATTGGAACCGCTTGCATAAGATTAGTCAAATACGCGCTGACCTTGGACTGTGTTTGTAAATTGGAGTACACATTGCCCTGCCGCAGCAGGTTCTGCAAGTTGGGATCGGAGAAAATCATTTTCGAATAATTGTTCACGTTCTCGATCATCAGATTAACGTTGGTCTCAATAGATGTAATTGTCTGCAATGATGCTTCATTGATCTTTCGCTGCGTATCATTTTCCGAGATACGACTCAGTACCAACGCACTGAACGCCACCGTTAGCAGAATAATGATAAAGTAGGCAAATGGGATTTTAAAAGCGAGTGTCTTGGGCTTGCGTTGAATATACTCTTTGAAACGGGGAGTCCAATTCTTCTTCATTGCACTGGTGTTTGCTTTTGTATTTGCGTTTACTTCTGCATCGGTCTCAACATCTGATTGAGCTGTTGCTTTCACTTCTATTTTTCATCTCCTTCTGTTGTTGCTCCTGCATCTGTTGTTGTATCTTTTGCTCTGTGTTTCACTGTGACCCTCCCTTGGTTCCGATGTGTGATGGGTTTATCCGATGTGATCGGATGACCTATTGTGATATCCACCACTCTCTCGGATTTTATACAATTGTATATTATAGAACTGTGCATGGAGGAGGCTCAACTCTTTTTATCGCATACGGATGGCTTGACTGAGTGAAGTAGAATGAGGCTTTGGAAAGACGATTGCTGTGAACGCTGTGGGTGAGGCCCCGTAATTGGAGCCGCAAGGAGTACTGCCTTATAAAATGTTGGAGGTACAGATAATAAGTTGTGGGTTTGTGCCGGATGGAGAGTGAGGCGAGGGAGAGGCGGAGGGTCTGATTACACAAAAACGATGATAAACGTCTACCTTGATATGCGCATACTTTTGAGCAAGATTACAATATCTACGGGCATAATCTTACTACTTACAGAGTGTTGATCGAGTGGTTAAGGGTGGTAAATCCAATTATCGTTTTCTCGTATGATGAATTTAAGTGTAGAAAGTGTCGGGGGCAAACCGCCCTCGGGCAGGACAAGTACAGAGTCCGTTATGGTAAGAAACAGCGAATAGTGATCAAAGCGAGAATTCGGTAACGCCTTTTTTGGAGGCATATTTCAACGTGTAGTTTCCTTCTGTGCCATATGGCATCGTAGCGATTTGGATGCGGGTGTAATCCAGCCGACTCTCTCTCAGCACTTTTTTAATTAGCGCTATGCTCCGATCTTCGTCCGTTACCACACAGAAAATGTTCATTACATATTCCTTTAGATCAGCCACACGGCTACCCATATCACATCCATCCACCTCTCCCAACTCCGCCTGGGTCAGAACAGTTTCCAGATATTCCATTACCTTTTCCTTCAACCAATGATCTCGTTTGCTGCCCTGCGCGCTCTTCAGCGGATATTGCACCACAAGCCAGTATTTTTCACTCATTTAGCTTCACCAACCAATCTTTATATGATAGGGCATTACGTTATGTGCGGGCACTTGAACAATAAGGATGCATATGTCAGCCTTACATTCCTCCAGTTCAAAACGGGCTAGATAATTGACCTTACTGCTTTTTGGAATTGTACTGCCCTTCCATTTGCAGGATGAGGAACATGGTGATGTTTAATGAGATGTGAGCTTAACGTGTCTGCTGACTTTCTGCCAATAGCCACGATCTGAGCATCAGGATTCAGTTGCATAAGCTGTCTGGCAAATACCACACCATCCTCCAACTCTGCCAAAGTCGGCGTTCGATTCGTCATCCTGTTTTCAGAAGATTGATAAGGATGAAAGGGATAGATGTTCCAAAATATAAAGTCCGTTGGTTTCCACATTGAACTGGATAACACTTCGCCCCATATGATGGATGCTGTCGGTTCTGCGAATCCATACAGTGCCTGACTCCGGTTAGGTTTGGCGATATTGGGCAGGCTTGTTCGAACACCCGGCTCGCCTGAAAAAATCATCTGGTGATTCACCAGTGAGTGATTCCCGGTAACCATTCGCTCGGACGTCAAAGGTACGCCGGAGAACCTCGCCCCTTGATATCCCACAGCTTCAGCTATAAAAATGTACCGAGCCTTGGACATTCTTGGTTCCAAATACCTGACCAAATGTTCAGAACGAATCTTTACCGCTTCGGGGCCGATATCATAACCCATCACATAATCTCTCCAAGGATTAATCACATTTACTGGCGAGACATATGCTTGTACCCCTGCAACAAACTCGTGGCTCTGTTGCTGTGTTTGGCTCATGCTTTTTTGCCTCCTTTGGGAGATTACAGAGTATATCGGGCTTGCATCAGCTTATTTTACAAATATTATATCATAAACAGAAAAACCACCAACCAGAACGCTGGTTGATGGTGGATAGAAACTGTAGAAAACTATTGCGGTATAACTTCTTCCCACTGACCATTGGTGGTTTCTTTGTAGGTAAGAAGGTTTCCATCATACTTTCCCTGAATAAAGTTAGAACCCGCTTCTTTCCATTCCTTAGTAACAGATATCACAACTTTAGAATCCTGTAAATTTATTGAAACATACTTTCCTCTTGATAAATTTATCTCAAAGGCTACTGGATAAAAATCGTACCAGAATAGTTTGTCTGATTTCTCTCCCAGTATACCCGCATCACCACCTTTAGAGAAATGAGGACTGATGACTCGAAACCTGAACTCTAACCACTTTCTGGGATCTAAAGGAAATTCATAATGACTATCGGGCTCCACTATAATATATGACTTTTCAGGAACTGGGTGTTGAACTTGAACTTTGTGCTCGATTATTTCTTTTGATATTATTCGAAAAACTAAATATACCAATATGAATAGTATCGAAGTAATTACAGGTAATTTAGACTTGTTCCTCAAAAAAACACTCAATCCAAGACCAATAATTAACGGAAACCATATCCATGGATCTCCCAATGTAATGGCTTCCATAATATATGATTTATCGCTAAGGGGATAGAATGCTGGTAAATCATGTCCCATATAGTCTAAAAATAAGTGTCCAAACAAGACAGACAAAATAGAAGATCCCCAGATTAATTTGAAACTTGTCTTTTTATAGAACAGTTTTGTCAAATAGGCTATTCCTAAAACTAAAAAGGGTGTAAATAATACCGAATGGGACCACGGAGCTACACTTCTATCCCCAAAAATATCAGGGATTATTCCACACAATGCACCCGAACATAGACATATCATAAGATCTTTCCATGTATTCCTTGGCAAAAAGCAGTATGCAATTACCGCCCCAAGAAGAGCATGTGATAGAACATGAAAAAACAAATATAAATACGGATCCAAAATAACTACTCCTTTACTCTGTTAGCATCAACAATATGATATTTAATGTTAAACATTATAAATTAGTTTTTCATATAAAAGACCTGAGAGTCGAACCTCTTCCAAAGGTCTGCGGGGAGTAGTCTCCGTTTGGATGTATCCAATCTACTTTCTCTTATCATAATTCGGTCTAGTTAAAAGCAAACTTTGGATACCTGGATATGTTTCAAGCAAATATGTACCTGATAAGGTTGTCTCTTTCAAAAAGCGTTAACCGCTTTTAATAAGCAACTACACTTCTTTTGCTGTTTCCATATGTTTTAAAACAAATGATCCAGAAAATGTCGTTTCAATAGCGAAGTTTACACTACTTTTAATGAGAGATCGGATCCTTTTCACAGCTTCCCTGCCAGCAGACAGGTCAGCACTGCGCGGATTCTCTGGCTTCAACTCTCTTGCAATTTGATCCGGATCAACCAGTTCACCAAGCCACTCTCTCATTTGCATACTGAGTGTACTTTTCCCTGCTCCATTGGTTCCAGCAAACACAGTCATAACTGGTCTGATTTCACTCATGATACTCAAACTCCTGGCGTTTCCCAGTAGCATCAAATATAATTTCAAATTTATTTCCTTCAGCATCCTCACGAACGCGTTTGTTGTTCTTTATATAATAAATAGAGGCACCTGATTCTTTAGCTTGTTTCCGTGCATGTTGAATTGCCTTTTTCAAAATTTCTTGGAGCTGTTCTCGATTTTCAAACATCTTGAGTCCCCCAATCTAAATTTCTGTTTATTATATCATAAACTAAAAAACCACCAACCAGAACACTGGTTGATGGCTTTTGACTCTAATGGAGGCGAGGGGAGTCGAACCCCTGTACTATCTATTTTAACAAAGATTAATATAAACCTCTCTATCTCAAAAAACCTTATCAAACGCATTTTTTAACCTGGGTAACCTCTGTTACTTTTTAACACGTATTAAAATTAATTATCAGGTTTTCTTTTCTTTGACTACTATTGTCTACAGAAATCGGACAGGAGTTTTGAGAATGTCAATTCTCAGGAATGCTTCTATTCATATAGTTTATCAGGACTTCCTCAATCCCAATCTCACCTTGAGAATTAGACAGCGTTTCAGCTAGATGTGCCATTGCTTCATTAAGAAAGTCGTCAGCAAAAACTTCGATACCTTGCTCAGTTAGATTATTCAGTCCCTCAATGTTATCTTTTTGTTGAGTTGATATTACCGTTTGATTTAGAATAAATGCTCCAAGCCCCACTGTCATTGAAGCCAAATCAGTCTCATCTACTTCTCCAGGATAAACCTTCGACAGTACATAAAGAATACCAATAATGCTGTACCTTGAAATCATATCAATTGTTGTCTTGTTTTTTTCATCATCTTCCAAAGATAGGATTAGGGATAACACATCTGGATGTGCAAAGCTACATAAAAAACGATAAATATATTTTAGAAGGTCACTACCTTCACCTATTCTATTAATAGCATAATTAGGCCCAGGACTTCTACCAAGGATTTTAAATGCATCAGGGGATCTTCTAGAAACTGATGACTTATAATATGTATATTGATATAGTCTCGCTGCACTTTCAAATGTTACCCTTAACAGTACGGGGGTTTCTAAGTAGTAGACATTCTCTCTCAACACCTTAATACTTTTGATAGTCGAAATCATGCGCTTTATTAAAGCACTTTTATAATTATCATTATCACTTTCGTGAGTTTGCACAATTTTCAGTAATTTTTCAAGATAGTAATCAGTTGGTTCTACCTCAGTAGTTGAATAGTTTCTAAATAAATTAACCAAATCCATCAGTTCCACCCCTATAATTTAATTATAAAATTCAATAAGATTAGTGTGGGTGTTCCACACATATTTATTACTAGTTGAATTGTGATTAAAAATCCAAAAAAGGAAAGGAAGCAACTTTAAAAGTTTGCTCCCAATTGTAACAATGCTCAAACATAATATTGAATTGAATTTTTAAACGTAATTTGTATCAATTAGCGAATTACTTTTCTCCGTTTTCCTCCATTATCGACAAAGTTGTGTCAATAATATTCTCTACTACTGCCGTTTTCCCTACAAATCCATCACCAGTTAAATGCATCTTTAGATCACTTCGCAACCTGTGTTTTCTTTCATCCGTCATTGAGCACCAAATCATTTTTCGGTATTTATAGTCAGTTCTTAGCTTCAACAAAGCATAAAACTCATCTTTGAATTGAGAAATCAAGTGAAACTTTACAACATCATAAATCGTTTCAAGAAACTCTCTAATGAAATCATCCTTATCTTTATAGTTTTCATCAAGGAATATTGAAACTTGTTGCGTCTCCATCACTTTCATTATGCAACTCTTAAATTCTAGTGCTGGTTGAATTCTCCTCCATCCCTCGCGATCAGAATACATTTCTTCTATAGCTTTTTGCAGAGGACTCCAAATAAGTAGACGATACTGCAAAGGTATCATTTCTTCTATTCTTTTTTCAGTAAATTCAGTAAATATGTCCTGCATAAGACTTGTTCTATATAAGAGTTTGATAAACCCATCTTTAAATCCTTCAGGGTATCTAACTCTAGTCTCTTCAAATTTAATCGACAAAATTTTAAGCATAAGAATTTGTGGAGAATAATCCTTGAAATACGGATAAACTTGTTTCTTGTCGCATAAATAGATATTTTCATTCCCTACAATTTTACTAAGGTGCTGCTTTTCCGACACTAAGTATTCATCATCTATATGAGCCTCAAATTTTATAATATCTATGTCTTCAAGAATCTCACCGTTTAATTCTTCTTGTTCAATGTCAAAAAAGGTCTCAGCGTACCTTTCAAGACAAGTATCAATTCTACCATAGATTACTCTTGTTCTTTTGCCGTAACCCAGTGCATTAATAAACTCTACATTACCATTCAATGAATCATCTTTCTCATCCAATCTAGTGTGATATAAAATGATGTCTGGTTTATATTTTTGAAGATTACTGGAAATTTGACTTCTGACATCATTTTTTTTTTGATTCAAGCCAACTGTATCCACTACTCTTATTGTAGGAAGTTCACTTAACACATCATAGTAAGGAAGCTTAATTTCAGCAGATGCGATAAAAGGTGCAATAGTATAAAACCCTTCTACATTCGTCATGCTTTTATTGTCAAATATTACGGATAAAAATCTTTTTGTTTCAAGTTTTTCCTTCTTTGTTTCTCCAATTTCTTTAGTAATAACATAACATGTTCTTGTATTCCCACTAAGGTCTTTCATTTTAGATTCTTTAAATACTTCGTTATAATCGCTCTTGAATTTATTCATCCTTTCTTCGAGCAGATTTTTAACCTTCTCTATTGTTTCCCTCGCCTCGTTTGTCTCCATCAAAACCATTAATCTTCTATCTAATTCACCCGCTTCAACTTTGTTTTTCTCTTCATATGCGACCTTTTCTATTCCTCTTATAATTACTTCATCATATTCGCTTTTTTCATAAGATGAACTGTTTAGCAACTTCCGTTCTACGGATAAGAACATGTTTCTCAAACCACTATCAAAATCTATACGCAACTTTTCAATTTCATTCCCAATTGCTCTGTTTAAGTTAATCGTATTATCCTGTGTTTTTTTCAATCTATCTACAAGGTCTACCGTCGCCTGTTCAAAGGCATTATTTGCTTGTGGGTTATCAATTAATATGTTCCCCATTGCATTGAATGTCTCAATATATAAATCTGAAATAATATTTTCAATACCATTAATTATCTCCATACTATCCTTTAAGAAAGCATATACTTGAATTTCTGTTTCGGAGTTATTGTCGTTTAATGTTATCCCCGTTTCAAATGAGGTGGTCTCTCTTAAGCTCACTAACGGTGAAAAACACGAACGATATTCTTGTTTAACCGCACCGTTTAGAGTAAAAGATGATTTACCAGCAGTACTCACCCCCATGTTCAAAACTGTGAAACATTTTTTTAACCCTTCTACTTTCGCCTCATCAAAATCTACTATTCGAAGGGCCAATTCCAGAGATCTATTGTCGAACCTCCCCTTCAATCTGTGTTTAGTACTATACATAAGGGCATTTTCCAGAAAACTCTTTGTATACTCACCGTTAACAAGTACATTTACTTCTTCAACGATTGCTAGCGCTTTTTCTGTTGTTAATTCATCACCAAATATCTTACCTATTGCAAACTTCGAGCTTTTTCCACTCTTAGAGAATAAAATTTTGTGATACCCGTTATCCGAAATTAACGAACCACTAAATTCATCTGTACTTGTCATAAAGAGCGCTCCTTCTTATATTGACTTAATAAAACATCCAAAACTAATCTTAAATACAAGATACACAAAAAAGAAAAAACAGTCAACTTATTTCTCCTATAAAACATAATAACAAATAATATTTAAGTATTATTTTATTTAAAATGATAAATTCACATGTTTTTTTCTCCATCAAAGGTATAAGAGCGATCCTATTAAGAATAGGATCGCTCTTATGCATTACTTTCTATCCGATAAATTTCGGCTAATCAATCTTCCATGATAACAAATAAAACTTCAATTAATCTCAAATCTATATTTACATCAATTTGTCACCGAAATTACAGTTTAAACACCTCATATTCTTTAACTCTCCTATAAAACGTTCTATGTTTCATTCCTAATTTTTTCATAGCAACTGTAGCTGAGACCAATCCAGTTTTCCATTCCTGATACACTTCAACAAATGCTTCGTTGACTTCAATCTTTGGACGACCAAACTTAACCCCTTCACTTTTAGCTACTTGAATCCCCTCTGCCTGACGTTGCTTATTTTTCTTCCTTTCCTGTTCAGCTACATACGCCAGTAAACTCAAAAATTGATCCTCCATTACTTTTCCGAAATCACCCATAGTTTTGAATTTTCTTGAATCAAATAGTGTCTCGTTATCCAGGCAAACGATATCCGCTCTCACTTCACGAGTAACATACTTCCACTCATTTATGATTCCCTCATAATCACGCCCTAATCGGTCCAAAGCATCTATATAAATTAAGTCACCTTCGCGAATCATTAGACGCATAGCTTGATATTGTGGTCGATTAAAGTCTTTCCCACTTAGCCTATCAACAAATATATATCTTTCATCAATTCCAATCTCTCGAAATTTCAAAAGTTGCCTTTCTGGATTCTGATCTTTAGCTGATACTCTCCCATACGCCATCTCCAACAACTACACCCCCAAAAAATTGTGTGCCAAAATATATACGCCATCCGTGGCACATGCCAAAAGTAAATTATCGATATTTTGGCACGTTAAGAAACCTCCTTTTGGAACGTGCCAAAACGCATGCTTTAAGACACACAAAAGAAAGCAGTACTGATTCCCTTTTGTGTGTCTATTTTCATATCACCGACCCCTTAATGCATCACTCATTAGGTTTAATGTATCCTTGTGAGTTTTATCAAATACATGAGTATATATTTTATTAGTAGTGCCTATGTCGGAGTGACCCAATGCTTCAGAAATTGATTTTAAGTCCACTCCCTCATTGTGTAGCACACTCGCGAACGAATGTCTAAGATCATGAAGACGAATTTTAGGAAATTCACTTTTTTCAAGAAAGTCCTTGAACTGCTCTGTGACTGAGTTCACACGATATGGCTTTCCATTATCATGACAGTAGAGGTAACCAGATTTATCATACTCAGTTCCAAACAATATCTTCATTCCCTCATGTTTAGCTTTTAAATTTGATAGTAAACAGTGAAGGTCATCACTCATATGAAGTGATCGCCTGCTTTTATCTGTCTTTGGTAGTTTTGTTATCACCTTGTTACCTGCACTTGTACGAACCTCTTCAATATGAATTTTCCTTTGATCCAGGTCAACATAATCCCATCTAAGGCCAACGATTTCTTCCCTTCTTAGCCCCAAATGTATAGCTAGGTTAACTGGAACCTCCAATCTTGTATTCTTTACCTTTTCCAGCAGTACAAAGAGTTGTTCTTTAGTATAAGCTTTCCCTTCGAATCTTTTCTTTTTTGGTAAAGATACAGCATCAGCCACATTCCTATGGACTAATTGCTGTTTCAAAGCATAATCCAGAGTCTTACGAATGAGTGCGTGATGTTTATGCACTGTATTTGGTGATAAATCTTTATCCTCCATAAGAGCTTTATAATATTGTTGAATGTGTCCCGGCTGGAGCTTTTGCAGTTCAAGAATTTTGAAAAAAGGAGCTATGTGCTTATTTAGAATATTCAGATACCCATAAATCGTAGTCTCCTCACAATTGTACCTCACATAGTTATCCATCCAATGATGGATTGTCTCTACAAAAGTCATCCCACTACTCATTACCATAAGATTACGGCTTTGATTATACTCAAACTCGTTAAGGAGCTTTTCAGCTTCCTTTTTTGATTGAACTGTAACGTATTCTCTTAATCTCTTACCGTTTAAATCTTTACCTAACTCAAATGTAACTCTATATCTGTTTCCTATCTTTGAGATACTACCAGCCACTCTAGATTCCCCCTGACGTTATTAAGATACTGAATTTTGCTCAATCCAAAGATTAAGTCCTTTTACAGGTATGAGAATTTTCCTACCCACTATGACCTTGGGAAACCCCTCCTTCTTAACCAGACTGTATAACGAATTTCTTCCAAGTGGTAATATTTCATAAAGCTCATCAATTGTGTAAAACAATTTTTCAAAATTGACCATTTTTACCATCTCCATTTAATAATATATTAATAAAAAAGCGGGAAATACCATGCTTTTTAATCCAAATCAAAGTATTGAATCGCTTCATAATCCTAAATTTCCAATGTCGTAGCTACTCTATGAGACACATTGTAGACTGTAAGTTCTACGTGAAAAACGTCTTAGAACTATGCTGTGTAAGGCTTTGCTGGTAGTCGTAGCTACTGTAGCCTGTATTTTTATGAATCCTTTAGCATAATGCCTCGAAATCCCGCTAATGGTGTGGTTCCGTCTATGCGGAACTTCCCTGGTTCTACTCCAGTTTTCACAACTTCGTTAAAGAACTCCCTTGGACTCATAGCCTTCGACTGATTATTTTTGCAGTAACTAATGTAAGCATCGTACAACACTTTTCTATGAGTTTTAAGTTCTCTATCACCTACATCGATCAAGCAACAGTCTTCTACAAACCCTGTAATTCCCGACTCAAGTATGAATTGCTTTTTAAAATCTATAGCATCACTACTCTCTGTGAAGATAAAGTTCCGCTGCTTCAACCTTTTTAGCCCTTCAAGAGCCCAGAGTATAATATAAGACTTTTCTTCTAAAATTTTTTCTAACAGGTCTTTATCCCGTCTCTCCTCTGGTATTGAATGGTTAAATATTATAAACAACATTCTGTCTGTTAACGCCCCTGTCGTATCCACTTTACTTAAACTAGGCATGTGATTTCCTGCCGCTACAATCTTTGTTTTACTATAAAAGTAAAAGGGATCTTTACCCTTTTTTTCTGCGGCAATTAAGTCTCCACCAGTTAAGGCTTTAATAACATCGACACCTTTAAAACTTCCCTCCTCATTCATCTCAGGAGAGATATTTAATTTGGATTTGAATAACTCAGCTGCCATAAATCGATTAGCCCCAAGTTGTTTGAGAGTAACCGCTGTAGTGAAGCTTTCACCGATTAAACTTCTCCAGATTCCTAACCATAAAGATTTGCCTGAATGGGCTTTTCCTAACAAAATGAAAAACTTCTTTGCGTTGCAGTAATTGCTAAGAATATACCCAGTAATCTCTTGAAGAGTCCTTTGCTTATCAATATTGCCTTCAGTACAATCATTAAGAAACTCATCAAAGTAGTTAGCATATTCGTAATAATTATTTGCTAGTCTTTCCTCATAGTATCCATCAATGAAAGTAGTAAATAGATAATCCGAATGGTGTTCCTGGAAACTATTATCCTCCAAGTTATAAACACCATTTCTAAAATTAATCAGATGACTGTACCTGTTGAATTTTTTACCTTCTATCTGTAACTCGGGATTACTTTCTATTCGATGTATCACTTCAATCATTCTGTTTTTATTCATCTTTTTATCAACGTCAGTAGGAATGTTTCTTCGAATATGAATTGCCAATTGCAATTCTGTCACCTCTTGAAAATATCCGTACAAATCATTATATACGTATATTTTTTTATCACTACACTTTATGATAAGTTTTTTAACAATTTCAGTCGCTACCTTATAAGTAACATCGTCACCTCTATTCTGATATAGACGATGGTCTGGTATGTCACTGATCTGATTGTTACTGACATGACTGTCATTATCTTTAACGAGATGCGATATAGACTGCCCCTTTCCTAAACTCTTGGTATTGTCTAGGTTGAACTCTTCTTCATCACTAAATTTCTGTATAAAAACTTCTGATGGTACACTTTCCTTTCTAACTACTCTTACATAGTTATTATCCAATGTTTCATTTCTTTCCAAATACCCTGAACTAACAGTTCTCATGGTGTTAGAGATATCGAGACTAAAATGATTTTTCTTTTGACTCATTTAATTGACCCCCACTTGGTTTTTTAGATTTTCGTAAAAAGAAGAGAATCGATTATTCATCATACTAAAAGCAATTACTCTTAACTTATCTCTTAAATTTGCTGCTGTTACAAACATATGACTAATCTTTTGTTCAAGGCTTCCATCATAAATTGTTAGTTGAAGAAACTCTGCACATTCAACCATTACGACCATAAATATATTGTTAGAATCATCATCGTTCTTCAGCTTTAAATACCTATCATTTTGAACAACATGTAATTTTATATCTTTTTTTCTGCAATCGAAAGTAACCCTTAAAAAGTCACCTTCATCAACGCCCTGAGACCAATAGGAATTAGATTGATGTGTCATTATAACCTTATTGTCACCCTCTACCAATCCAATGAATAAATGTCCTTGGGCTAAGACACAATCATTGATATACATCATTGATTTCTCCTTTTCAATCATGTGACACTGGATATCATCTCGATCAATTCTCTTATTGTCGAATAGTTTAATTTCGTTCTCATGTACATTTGGTATTTTCATCTTTTACAAACCCCTCTCAATTTGTCTTAGCAACTTACAAATTGGAGTATACCCTATCATTTTTAACTGTAAGAAAGGTAAAATCATTTTTTATACACTAAAAAATAAGAAGGGAAATACACTAATTATTGTTAATTAGTGTATTAGAAAATACTTAATCTTTCATACCTAATGTTGTAGTAATAAACGAGTTATATGCTGTTATAGTTAAAAGATCTAAAATATCATTTTTTTCCTTACCAGTTTTGAATATCGTCTCAACGTATGTGGAGATATCATCCAATACGATATTATCAATAGTTTCTAAATCATTTCTAATCAATTTTATATTATAAGGAACTCTCGTAAGCATTTTATCGTTTATAGAGCCAAGTCTTATACTCCTAATATACTCAGTATATTCATGGATTAAATTATTTCCCCAAACATCACTCATTTTTATGAATTCATAAAGGAACGCAGAAGAACCTATATCTGTGTAATCTTTCTCTGACTTCAAATAAAAATTATCTAAGATTTCTTCTTTAATAAACTCTTTTAGTAATGGCAATATAAAATATCTAATTTTCATTAAAACTAGAACAAATAATTCTAAGTAATCTAAACCATTTTCTTTTATTGAATTTAGAATCTCTCCCCTTAGAAAGGGGGATTCAATGATAAATACAGAAGCTAAGGCTCTCATTTTCACTTTTTTTTCTGGATCATTTTCATCAATTTCATTAAATATTGAAAGAAGATCCAGGCCTAAGAATACACCAGTATCTGATTCAAATGCGTAGATCTCATCTAAAACTGATATGTCTTCTAACTTACATAACATCCTTAAAAAAGATTCTGTATTGTCTTTAATTAGTGTTAAATCAGATTGGGTTAGTCGTATAGAATTCATAATTTTCTTCAAAGGTTTTTTATGACGTATACATGTATTTACATAAACGTTATATATCGAGCCATTTTTCACAATTTTATTCCCTTGCATTAGTTTTATAATATCTCTATGTATGTATACATCACTACCCCATATCTCAGTTAGATATTCCTGGATAATATCCCCGTAAACTTCGCTGTAATCATCTACAGAAGTAAATAGAAGATCATCATATACATCTGCTTCATCGAAATCATCAATTTCGTGTATGTTTTCGTGTGCTAGCAATTCTTTTTCCGTACTTTTTTTCAACATAAAAATAGCACTTTTAATTAATGACAATTTAAATTTCTGATTATCTAGATCCAAAACACCCAATATACGATTTACTTCATTTCCAAAACGAATAGAATGTATCAAGGTATTTAGATCTTTGGGCTTTTGCTCACTCCCTAGTTCTAACTTGAATTCCAAAACTGACATAAGAAGTTTCATAGAAGTTGCATCATATCGTAGCAATTTTATTCATCCGTTCTTTTTTTAACAAAAAATATATCATTGCCTTCAAAGACCAGCTAGACATTATTTGGAGATAAACTCTCAATCAACTATGAAAACCACAAAAAAAGGTGTTCAGAAAGAACACCTCTTAAGTACATCAAAGCTTCAAACTTTATATTTTTCTATCCAGCCGCTCCAGCGTTTTGTCCTAAGCTCATATTAGGAATCATTTTCTCAAGGAAATAATAATACGCTTCATCATCTAATTTTTGATATGCATCATAAATATCTTGAGTAAAATTGATAGAATATACCTTATTTCCAACAAAGGCCATAAGTGTTGTAGAATCACTACTCACTCCTGAGTCATAAAAACGTTCCTCAACAATATACGCACTCTCAGCTCCTTTTACAGATACTTTTTTTAAACTTGATAGAGTCCCGCTGTATGTCATACCTAAAAGTTCTAAGAAGTCCTCCCCTTTGATTCCATCATAATTTTCCCATACGGTTCCAATAATTGAAGCATTATCGGTATAGTAGAATATCGTATAATAATCAACATCGACCTTACCTTCAATTTCATCTGCTCCTGAAATAACTCCTTTTCCGAAAGGTATTACTACAGGAGTTCCCCATGAATTAAGAAATGTTGTTTTGTAGGAGTAATATTGCTTTCCTCCATCATAGTAAATGCCCTCCTTATTATTTTGCTTTCCAATATGCTGGCCTGCATACCAAGGAGTATAGCCTTCAGTTTTCTCCATCAAACTAATGAATGAGCTGGCTCCATGCCAAGTAACAACAATTTTAAACTGCTCTAAGAACCTCAGAGGAACAACAGCGGTTCCATTAATAACGGTAGGTGCCACAGAAAGCGATACTGGTTTCCCGTTTACTTGTGCTTTTAAATTATCGGGTTTCAGTACCGCAGTACTGCCCTTGTACTGCAATGTAATTTCCTTACTAACGCTGTTCCATCCACTTTTCCCACCAAAAAGCTTCATCACACTGGCTACTGGCAAGTAAGTTGAACCATTCTTAATGATAGGAGTACTACCACGCTTATCAAGCTCTTGATTTTGACCATTAACGATAACATTATTAGAGCCGACATGAAGAACAACATGAACTGGAATACTATCGACACTTTCTGCACGAGCTATGTTTGTGTTTACTGAAAAGTTAAACACCATAAAACTTAGTGTCAATATAGATACAATAGCTCTCCTAAATGTGAGTTTCATTTTTACCCCCTGAGTATATAAGCATTGTCTACACATCATCAATTAATTAAAGATACTTAAGAATACGGCTGGTGCTTTGGCTTATCAATCTTTTAAGTCTATCTTGCTCCTTCATCAACTCTTTTACCTGATAGTATTTATCATAATCCGTCTGAGATATTTCCCGGTATATAGGGTACTCCTTCTCAAACCCTCTGTTATCTACAAGTTTAGTTACTCCATTAGGCACTACGCTTGTTTCATAGATTCCTTCTCCAGATAAATTAGAGCCTTCGCTCAATCGCAAAACAGCTCCCCACTCCTCGGAAGCAGAGTAACCAAATAGTTCAGAGTAAGAATAGCTAGAGATATAATAACTGTCTGAATAATTTCCATTGGAGATTGTGAGATCCCCAATCTTGGTATCCGCATCCTTAATTCTGTAACCGATATATCCTTTTATTGTCTGTATTTCAGATTCATCCTTTATAGCACCGTAAAACAGCCGTGGATGTTCCTTTTGGAAATTTACAAAGTCTTTGTTTGCTTTAATTAATTTTTGGGTCTCATCAACAATAATACCAACATTGCTGTCTTTGAGTCCCGTAATTCCATTTATAAAATTTATCTTATCGTATAATTTCTCCAGCTTATCAACTTTTGGACTAGTATATAAATCCTTGTTTTCTTGAAAAATCTGAATGTATTTTTCTTTCGTGCGTTCTTCAATGTATTTCTTTATTTCTAAATTTTCTGATGAATTATATATCTCCAGAAGCTTCTCAGTTTTCTCCTTTTTTAGACTCTTGTCGATTTCCTTTATAGTTTTCTGATAAGTATCTTCTGGCTCTGAATTAAATAAATTGCTGAACCAATTAGAAAAAGATGATTCATTATCTGTGTTATCTTTTATTTCACTAGTGTTATTCATCTCAACAGGTTGTTGCTCTGGTAATACTTCTTCTTGCTCTGTTTGATTTCCCACTGTACTTACAGTTTCTTCATCCTCCGCCTGTTGCTCTAATTGTTTATCCAATGTACTTATGCTTTTTTCTTTAGTGGCCTTTCCTTCTAATTCTAATTGGATCTTTTCTTCTTTTGCTAGAGCGACTTGCTTTTCAGCTTCTCTTTTTTCCTTATCTTTTTGTACTTGGATAGCCTTATCCTTACGTTGCTCCTCTTGTTTAGCAATGAATTCAGGTGAGTGCATACCGTCTAGAGCTGCCATGCTAGAAAACAATCCTGTTAGCACTATTACTAACGACAATATCCATGCCATTATTTTCTTAATTACAGTGCCGTTACTAAATAGAGGTAATTTATTTTTTATATTCCCTAAATTTGATATAAGTACAAACGGAATAAAAACAAGGAATACAAATATGACAAACCCCTGCCACCTTGAGACGGTATTATCCAAAGCCGATACTGTCGAATCTCCAGTCCCTATGAGTACAATAGCTAAAAGAACTATGCAAACATATAGAATTATCGATACAATCTTCTTCCATCTTTTGTTGGATCTGAATCCTGGTAATTGAGAAACTATTTTCTTAACCAAATGAATACCTCCATAGAATCCTCATTAATAATTTGGATTTCTCTATCCTGTCACTGCTATGTATGAGATTGTCCTCCCTCCTAACATAAAGGAATAAAGCTAGAAACCAGCATATAAATGCCTGATCATCTTCTAGCAAGATGTCAAAACTATAATATATAAATTAATAGTGTTTCAGTACGTACTAGACTTACAGATATTAAAAGATCTAGTCCTATAGATGCACTAATTATACGAAATTAAAAGCTTATAGTAAATATTTAAAAAGCTTATGGTTTGTTATGTTTCCTCCTCATTTTATCTACTGTTGTATTGAGAGGGGCTGAAACAAAAATGGATTACGAGCTTTTGGGAAAGAGAATTCGTGAAGAAAGAAAAAGACTTAATCTTACTCAAGAAAAGCTGGCAGAAAAAATAGATTTATCTGAAGCGTATATTGGTCAAATCGAAAGAGGGGAACGAATTCTGTCCCTTGACACGCTGTTAAAAATCACGGATCAATTTGGCGTAACAGTTGATTATCTTCTAAATAATTCAATAGATTTGAACGATGACCAATTCTTGAATCAACTTAAAAAAATCATGATAGATCGTTCAACTAAAGAGAAAAAAATGATATTAGATGTCCTTAGAGTAATGCTGACACATGTCGATGAGTTACAAGAGTAACAAGTCAATTCAGAAGCATATATTTCTATATAAAGTTATCTGTAATTTTGGTCAAGATAATATGTAATAATAATACAGCATCATACAATTATAGGTAATAAGAACCACTACATCAACTCTTTTATGCATAATTATTATCAAACTAAATTCTGTTTATAGATAACTATCCCCTATTGTTAGATAACAATATCCAAAAAAAAGAGAGTTGCCTAATCGACATAGAAACTCTCTTATGACTATTCTATTATTTCCTCTTCACTTCGGAAATTTTACTTCGATTGTGTTCATCAGCATACTTCTCGTGCAAATCTTTTGCAGTTTTGAGTACGTCGAATCCATTTTCCAACGTTTTGATAATGGCATCAGATGCCGCATTTTGTGCTTGTTTCCAACGATTAATCAATTTATCACTCTCCTGTTTTTTTAGACTTGGTTGCAACTGATATACCTGCGCCAGCCCCCAAGATGTAACCTAGTGCTGTTCCAGCTCCAGGTAAAACCAGCGTCCCAACAGCTGCACCTGTGGCCCCACCAACCAATGTCCCTGATGCCACATTTAATGTCTCTACAATTACTGATACAGGCCTTTTAATCAAGTTTCCTCACCTCCTTTCCATAAAACAAAAGAACACGTCACATATGTCCGTGTTCCTTCAAGCTATAATATCGATTTTCTCCAATAATTATATGATCCAACACGTCGATACCAATGACATTTCCTGCCTCAACCAATCGCTTTGTTGTTTGAATATCTTCTTGAGAAGGTGTAGGATCTCCACTAGGATGATTGTGAACACAAATAAGAGAAGCACTACAATGCCTGATCGCTGCATTGAATACTTCTCTAGGATGTACGATAGATGCGTTTAGTGTGCCGACTGAGACAACCTCTTTATGAATAAGCTGATTCTTACTATTCAACAACAGGCATACAAAACTCTCTCTATTCAGAAACTTATACTCAACACCTAAATAATTAAAAATATCGATCGGTTTACGAAATGTAAACAGTTGCTCCTCAGGGGATATCATTTCTTCAACAAGTTTCACAATAGCTAATATTTTCTTTACTGTTAGCATATCGGCGCTTGTTGCTTGTAACAACTGTTTTTCTGTAACGTTCATTAGTAGTGCTTTTGTAGGCAGTACTCTAGATACATTATTGATAAGTTCACATTCTTCCTCTTCTCCAAGAGAAATAGCAAGTAAACTTTTCAGGACTGAATTCATTTGAACCCTCCTCCAAAACGCGTTAAATAAAAAGGGACATGACCCAAAGAGCTAGGTCATGTCCTATTATCATACCTCTATAGTATTTAGATTAAGAAGCTCATCAATATTCCACTTAGGGGCTGTAAAGTCGTATGGTACACCAGCATATGTTTTCAAGACTGCTTCAATAATAATTCGTGCCCCCTCAGGAGGAACAGCCATTCCTACTTGTTGGCGAACTTTGTCTTTTGGCCCCTTAAATTCGAAAGAGTCAGGAAAAGACTGAAGTCGAGCGCGTTCTCTATTTGTTAATGCACGTGGTTCTTCCCAGTGATACATATGAGTACCACCACCTCCGCTACCAGTGACTGTATAAGATGGTGAGACTGTATCAAGTCTACGATAAATTTGACTCATCCTAGCCCCCCTTACATTCAACCTTAAATGTTCAGGGACACCTTCATACCATGCATTTTGTCCAGGTGGGATAGATTCTAGAAACTCTATTACCTTTTTTGTATGCTTGGGCATATCGTGATTCAAAGCCTCATCAGGTATTGGTGGATCCGTTATTGCTTCGTACGCAGTTTTAAAAGGGAATTGACGACCTGGACCATGAGTTGGCGCAGGTACTTTAAACTGTACATTTAAATCATTTCTAAAACCTACAATTAAAATGCGCTGTCTAGACTGTGGGACACCGTAGGTAGCAAAGTTGTACAAATGAGGAGTTATTCGATAACCAGCTTCCATCATCTCTCTTAAAATCTGCTTAAATGCTTGTCCTTCATTTGCACTTTGCAGACCACCCACATTTTCTGCAATAAACCATTTTGGTTGATACTTTTTTAGAACCTTGATCCCATAGGTGTATAAAGGTCCGAATTCACCATTAAATCCCTTTTTCTCACCAACAACACTAAAATCATTGCATGGAAAACCATATATGAAAGCATCAATATCACTTAAACTATTTAAGTCTAATTCAACTACATCTCCATGATATACAGTCTCTGGTTTATCCGGACAGATGTTATGTCTATAGGTTTCGCAAGCACTGATATCGTAATCATTGGACCATGCATGTTCAATTGAGTATATTTCACCATTTGCTTCTACTTTGGCATTTTTTGCAGCCCACGCGA
Organism: Paenibacillus sp. SRL342; assembly: GCF_984798905.1. Taxonomy (NCBI): domain Bacteria; kingdom Bacillati; phylum Bacillota; class Bacilli; order Caryophanales; family Paenibacillaceae; genus Paenibacillus; species Paenibacillus sp. SRL342. The sequence goes on along the minus strand of NZ_OZ481790.1, from coordinate 202,365 downwards.
AGCCGCCCGGGCCATTAAATAACTCGCCCTTTTTAAAAATCAAGATACATCCCTCCTGCCAACTTAGATTATCGTATTATACCATACTTTTAAGCACCGTTGTTTATATAATACATTTTATACCATATTTAGATTATCAATATAATAATATATAATTAAATGTTGTAGGTTTGCAGTTGATTCTTTTAAACAGTGATTTTATTCCAGAGATACGAAGGTATTCGAAAAAGAAGAGTCGCAGATTATATCTGCGACTCTTGAATTTCCATTAGGTGATGTATAGTTTCTTTTAAATCTAACCATCCACTCATGTAAATTTCCTGCTCTTTAAATGTATTTTGCTTTTTGATGCCAGACCAACCAATCAGAATACCTCTTAGTACGTTTTCGTCATTCAAGTAAATCGATTCATAATCTTTAAAGTAACCAAGTAACTTATATACTCCATCCACTAAATATTCTCTTTTTTTAGATCGTTTCACCTCTAAGATATAATATTTTCTACTTGTGGATTTTTCATCACTAATTTCTATAATGATATCAGGTCTTCGTAATTTATTGCTTAATCCGTAGTTTCCCATAATATCCTTATAACGACTTGATGAAGAAAAGAGCTGCGGTAAACCTTGATAATATAACCTTAAAATAGAATTATTTTTAGAAAATTCACTCACAATTCTTGAAGATCCACCAATTAATCCAATATTATTTTCATTCCATCCATTTTCATTTAATATCTCCATTGTTTTAAACAACACGGCTAACTCATAGAGTGTATTTTTATCAAGGGGCTCAAGAACTTTATGCGGTGCCTTTTTAAACAAATATTTCAGAGGGTCTCTTTTGCATAGATAATAATCCATTGCAATCTCAGCAAGTTTTGAAAACCATACCCCTCTCGTCTTATGGACGTTACCTATAAACTGTTCACTCAGATCAAGCATCTGTCCAATACTCTTCATATAGGGATTTTTCAGCAGTTTTTTTGAACTAGTGTACATCCATTGAAGATATTCGCTCCAAGAACTCTTTTCTATGAACTCTTTGTCAAACACAATCAACGAATCACTCCGTTTAACTTTCCCATAAATTAAAGTTAGAGATTCTATTTCCATTATCATATACAAGAGAAGCCGGTTTTCAGGAAGATCAAACTCTATAGAACGTTTATCGACTACAAACGTAGACGGATCATTTCCTCTAGCCATTCGCTCTATATAAGTTTTTTGCCAAAGGACTCTCCCTGTAATTTTACCTCTTGTAGAATAAGATTGATTATTCGACTTTTTTTTAAGGCGATTTATCAGCGCAGGTGCAACGTCAGTCAAAAAGTTTTTTGCTTCTTCAGACATGAGAAAATGAATTTCCGCTAACATTCCTAGCTCTTTAAGATTGAGCTTAGTAAGCTTCAAAAAAGCCTCTTCGGGGCTACCTATCCTTCCATTACTCTGAATATATCTCCATAAGTACTTTGATGTAGAATCAATCATCTTTCTGTGAGTAGGATTATCCCAACAATCTACTCCATTATTCAGCATCCTCTAAATCCTCATCACTTTCATCCTCTACTTCTATAGAAAGAGCCGGAATTACTAAATAATTCTGATTAATTTCAAAAAAATCACATAAGTATTTTTGGAATTCAACTTTTTCAGATTCATTTAAATACCTTATGATTTTCTCGAAAAATATCTTCAGCTTTTCTGGAGTCAAACCTTCGAATTGTGGAGTAACAACCCCACAAAGTCCATCCAAAAAACCTTCGGAATCAGTTATTTCCAAGTAATTAATAAGCTCTAGGATTATTGATGGTCCTAAAGGTCTTGGAGATACACTAAATACATCTTTGACAAACTGAATACCTTTGGGTTTGATATTAGATGATTCTATTAAAGTGTGTATAAAATTTTTCTCTGGAATTGGTAATTCAATGAAAGCAAAACGTCTCATAAACGCATAAGAAAGAGAAAACAGACTATTTTTATCGTACGTGTTCATAGTCCCAATGATACGCCAGTTCCTACCCATATAATATGTTCCTGACTTGAAATAACTCTTCGGTTCCTTGCTATTCATAACCTTTACATATTGCCCATCAACTTCAAAAGGGAGCTCTACATCTTTGCCTGAAAGTAAAGTAAATAACGGACCAAAGGCTTTATCAATTTCTGCACGATTAATCTCATCAATTATTATCCACTTATTTTCTCGAAGACTTCTGAGTACAATTCCTTCATGGAAATCAAGCTTTCCATCTTCTTTAGGCATAAAGCCTCCAATTGTATCAAAAGTACTCCAGTCAGAAGTCGCTGTTGTAATTATACTTCCACTAATAAAATTAGTTTGAACAGCTTCATCCACAGTACGTTCAGCTATCGTAGTCTTTCCAGTCCCTGGCGGACCAGTTAGAATGATATGTTTACCCATATTAATAAAATTTCGAAGACTATGGACTGGTCGCTCATTCATTTCGAAATTAAACATGATATTTGATATATTTGGATCAAAACTAATTGGAACTTCCTCTAGCTCATCTTCCTCAACCATAATAGAATTTGTCAAAGGAGCGGAACCAAAAGGAACCGATTGAACAAGCAGATATTCTTCATCATCCTTGACGCCTCCAATAAATGCCTCTCCGAATATTGCCTCAAGATAGGATTCGCTCAATGGATATTTATCCAATATTGCTCTTACCAATGTAGACACCTTAGACTCCGAAATCTGCGAAATGGCCTGATTAGGTTCCCATTTAGTTATAGGACCAATCCCAATAATATTAAATGCGTTACGATATTGTAAGAGGTCTTCTCGCTTCATGGTCTTATCTAAAAGATAATCAACATCAATTTTTATCTTAAAATATTTGTTTTTTTTACCTCCAAATTCATAAGGTTCCGAAACAATATGGCCTATTCCAGCTAACCCCGTATCCCAAGTAACTTCAGCTTTACCCGAATCTCCCCCAAATACAATAAAGACTGTCTGTCCTAATTTAAGTTGATCACTAAAAATATTTAACCCATCAACTTCAATATTTGACTCTTTATTCTTTATTGCATTTACAATCGAAGGTGTCTTAGTTTTAATACTGAAAAAGTTCATTTTATTACTATCAGTCAACATTATATTATCAAATGTCTCTTTAAGCTTTTCATCACTAATATCACGATATTTCATATATAGATTGTACATTTGCTTATTTTGTTTTTCTAAAGGTTCTTGATGCCAACCCTTTCTCCCATTATCAAATAAGGGATCTAATCGATCTTGATTATTACGTATAGTACGTAAGTTTTTATCATATCGCTTTGATAACTCTTCATAACACGTTTTACTTCTTTTATATTCTGGATCACTTGATTTTTTTTTAGAAAAATACAAATTCACTAAAAACATTTTTTCCGTAGAAGACATACTATCAAAATTCATTTTAGGAACTCCCATCAATATGTAATATTCTATATCTATTATCCTACACTTTTCTTTTATTTCCTACAAATTTCAAGTGGTAATGCCCTTGAATTTTCAAAAAATGATATATATGCCCTATAAAAAAGGATTCAGTCATATTATGTCGAATAGTTTATTGTTGATGTTTCATGAAATTTAGAAAGTTATTCAAAAGGAGGGAAAATATGCCTAATGCTGGAGATTCATTTATAATTACATTACAGGATGCCCACTTAAAATGGGGAAGTCATAGGCACACTTCTACAAGGGGAACAGTTTATGGAGAGGGTTATCTTCAAATACCCAAACATGTTGCAACAGCTTATGATATCTTCAATAGTAATAAGGCTAGTGCAAACACAATCTATATATGTACCTCTGTAGATGGATTTCTAAGAAGTGTATCTCTGAAAGCTTCTGGCTCTACTTCTAAAGGAGACCCATATGCAAAACAGTTTCAAGGTAGCGGTGATTTGAAATTACTTGGGGATTGGTTTCATGAAGTGAATGCAGTAACTGGGGATAGAGTAGAAATAGTTTTTACAAGTTCGACTGAAATTGTAATCAAAAAATTGTAATGATATAACTAAATCTAATAATACTTTTTTAGTTAGTAAGATAATACATGGATCTATGCCACAGAAAAAGTCTCTCTAAAACCGTCAAAAAGGCCGAGCCTCTAGAATTTCTTCTAAGGCTCATTTCGCGTTCCAAGAGACGTATTGCTTTGTATTTTCGAGTAAGCAAAAGTTCTTCAGTAACCTCGATAGATCTTTTGCCTCCTTAAGTATCCGATAACTATTTTATTAATACAATAACATCCTAAAGCCGGTCAATTCGTTTCCATTAACAAATATTTTATCTTTGGCTACTACTTCATTAAGTATACCTATACTTGGATGGCCATACCTATTCGAAAATGCAGAAGAAGACATAAATACATCTAAACTACTACAATCATTAATTATGTTTGAGTTCCAATTATGCTTTGAGCCATGATGCGGTAATAGCAAGTATGTTATTTGGCTTAGTTCCCTACTATAGTGATATTTCCACTCTTTGTAAATATTACTATTTTTTAAGCATATATCTCCTAAGAGCATTTGCCCAGTATATAATTCCGAATCCCCAGCCCTATTACTAATACGCCAGAAAATACAGTGTTCATTACTTGATATAATAACAGAGGAGCAACCTTTAACTTTTGATTCGACAGAACTAATAGTGTTTTCCATTGGATTATGAAAAACAACAAGTGAAGTATTGTTAAAATCTTTTATATTCTCATTAAAACAATTAGTATAGCAATCTCGAATTTTCTTTCTATTTTCTTTCACTTTTATTTGAATTTTAAGTTTCTCTCTATTTTTAACATCCAATATCTTGCTAATTTTTTTTTCAAAATTCTCCAATGCTTTAGAACTAACCTCTACGTTAAAAAACTTGAATTTCCAAGTTTTATTTAGCAAAGCGTAATTATTATGCTTTAAAATAAAAAGACTTTTATCATCAATTTTATCTTTGTAGTTTTTATCTTGTTGCGCTAGTTCTTCTGTGAGATTGGTGTCTCTTTCCATATTACTGAAATTGAATCTTTCGTTTTCTTCATTATTTTCAATATCGAGACTTTCAAAGTCCGTAGAGCTTGGTTCCCCTTTACCAGGAGCGATAAGAATAACTCTCTTAACCCTTTTGTCATTCAAAAAAAATTTAACAGGGTCCATAATAATATCAAAAGTAGTTTTGGTCTTACCGTGTCGGTCTTTTGTTAACAAGATAGCTTTTTCTAAATTATTTATGTATGGCAAAACTACAGTATCCACTTCGAAATTTACTAATAATTTCTCAATTCCATTTATGTGATCTTCGTGAAAATGAGATATCATTAGTAGATCAATCTGTTTTCCCTTTGATCTCAGATCAAATTGTTTAATAGTCTCTTCTAGCCTCTCAATATTATGAGAACCACAGTCATACACGACTAACGCATCTTGTATATTTCCATTGTAAAATAAACCTTGACCGATTGGCTCACATGTAAATTCTGCTTTTCTATTCAAAATCTCACCTCACTAAGTATTCACTAGCTAAGATATCTCTGTCATTTTAAACTAATAAAGATAATGCACCCATAGTTAATGTAGTCAACCCGTCTACTAATTCTAGAATTCCACTATAATCTTAAGCCCTTGTCTACTTTCTGTCTACAATCTTATCCCTGGAAATAAAAAAACCCGCTCAGTAAGCGGGCTTTTTGAATGGAGGCGAGGGGAGTCGAACCCCTGTCCGAAGATAACGGCACATAAGCTTCTACGGGTGTAGTCACAGTTTTGATGTCACCCGAGTATCGCCCCGTAACCGGCTATACGTTGGGTCAGCCTGATTGTCTTCTTCAGCACACCCCAGGCGGAGATGTGACAGCGTATCCCACTACTTGTTAGCCCCTATCCCTGTCACATGGGCGATGCAGGGTAGAAGCACGCACACAGTTTCTTAGGCTGCGAAAGCGTAGTTTGTTTGTTGTTTGCCGTTTAATAGGCTTTAGCGTTGATAAAGCGGACGCGTCCCCACTACCCGCTACCCATGCTCGAACTATCCCCGTCGAATCCATAAACGCCCCCTCAATGAAGAAGGGCTCCAGGATTAATCCGTGAATACGGAGCAAAGGTGCTGCACATCTTTTTCCTCCAAGGTAAAAAGATGCTTCTTTCAAACTCGGCATTCCTGTCTGCTACATGAGTAATCATAACACAGGACACATCACCGAAATAGTACAGATTGCTGGAAGACATTCCAGCATGCTGAGCACGTGTACAAAGTTATCCAATACAACAGGCTCAATCGTCTACATATTATACCGCGTCACCAATCGGAAGTAAAGTTTACCCAGATTGGATCACGAACAACGGCACCTTAGTATCTTACCCACGTTTCAGGCAAACTACGCAAAGGCTAAAAATTTAGATTCATCAACGTGCCAAGCTCCATGCTCCTACCGAATTCCCTTCAACACATATCAAAGGAAATCACCACATAATACACTTCAGCAACTCACATCACATTACCTTTCTCATTACAAATAAAAAAGCCTCAATCTTGCCCATTGCAGGACAAACCTTGAGACTCCTTAACTCATACATCAATCTTCCTAACTTCATCACAAAAAATATCTTCTACACTGAAAAGTAAAGCCTTTAGCCCAGCGCTCCGCTTAACGCGCAACCTTCTGCTTCTCGCGCAGTACCCGTTGGATATCACGTTGAGCATCCCGCTTCGCGGCAGTTTCACGTTTGTCGTATTGCTTCTTACCTTTACCCAGTCCAAGCAAAAGCTTTGCATAACCGTTGCGGATATAGATTTTCAGCGGCACAATGCTGTACCCATCCTGTTTCGACAGTCCGAGCAGCTTGTGAATCTGCACTTTATGCATCAGCAACTTGCGCGTACGCGTTGGATCGAGCGGATTATTTCGGTTCCCTTGTTCAAAAGGACTAATATGCATATTGTGAATATGAATCTCACCGTTTCGAATCGTGGCAAATGCATCACCAATATTCGCACGGCCGTTACGAAGAGATTTGATCTCCGTTCCGGTAAGCACCATGCCCGCTTCATACGTATCTTCAATGAAGTAGTCATGGGAAGCCTTTTTATTCTGTGCGAGCACTTTACTCTGTCCATCATTCTTGCCCATGTCCTCACTCCTTCTCCGTAAAATAAGCCGGTACCATGCTCTATAGCAGCGCACCTAATGTTGCACCAAGGTACCACGTGCCAGACCTTAATTGTAGCAAGTACGGCTGTTAAAATCAAGAAAGAGGCGACCTCTGCCGCCCCTCCTCATTACACCACTTTCAGACTGTGCGAAACAACACACCGGCTGAAGTGACTATTTTCTCCAACGCTTAACCTGGAGGAACGAATTGTAATCCATTTCTCCAAGTTACGTTAGCTTTATTTTTTCTTTTTCCGTACAAAAGCTGCCGTACCGTTACCAGCTGCACCTTTGCTCTTCTTCCGCTTGCGTCGTGGTGCTCCACCTTCCTGAGCGCCACCAGGAGTTGCATTTTCTCCAATAAATACGCCGCTCGGCGAAGTGTTTTTGCGTCCACTTCCGCCTTTGCCACCTTTACCGCCGCCCTTGCCGGACTTAAAGCTTCCTTCGCCACGACCGCTGCCGCTGTTCAGGCCACTTCCTTGTCCACCGGTTGAACTACTATCCGATCCACCCGATGTAGAGCTATATCCGCCTTTACCTGAGCCAAAACCAAAGCTCAACGCGCCTTTGCCCCGGCCAGTTGATCCACCAGCATCACCCGCACGACGCTCACCTTTAGGTTTGCCGCCGCCTTTACCTGCGTAGCCACCGGATGAGCCTGCGCCCGCGCCTGCACTCGCTGCTCCACCGCGACCGCCACGTCCACCTTTGCTGCTTTCTTCCGTTGATCTGCCACCACGGCTGGCGCCAGCAGCGGATGATCCGCCTTTGCCGCCACGCGAACCGCTGAAACCACCCGGTCCACCCTTGGCACCGCCGCGTCCGCCGCCGCTACTAGGACGTCCACCTTTACCGCCACGTCCACCACCGAAGCCGCCAGGACGTTCAGCGCGAGGTTTCATATCCACCATTTCAAAATCAATCGTGTACTCTTCCATGCTTACACGTGCCACACGGATCTTCACTTCATCACCGATGCGGAAGACTTTCGAGGTACGTTCACCAATCAGAGCCATATGTTGATCGTCAAAATGGTAATAGTCGTCCGTGAGCGCGCTCAGGCGAATCAGACCTTCAACCGTGTTCTCCAGTTCAATGAACATACCAAAGCTGGTTACACTGCTGATCATACCTTCGAACTCTTCGCCTACTTTATCGAGCATGTACTCGGCTTTTTTCATTTTCTCCGTATCCCGCTCAGCTTCTACCGCCACACGTTCACGTTCCGAAGACTGCTGCGCAATATCGGACATACGTGCTGCCAAATATTCCTGACGGTTCTCCGGCAAAGCACCATTATTTTCAATGACTTCGCGAATCACCCGGTGAATGACAAGATCGGGATAACGACGAATTGGAGAAGTGAAGTGACTATAGAATTCTGCCGCGAGGCCAAAGTGACCTGACATTTCAGAATCATACTTCGCCTGTTTCATGGAACGGAGCATCATCGTACTAATCACGGTTTGTTCTTTCGTTTCTTTGATATCCTCAAGCAACGATTGAAGCGCCCGTGGATGAATCGCATTGCCACGTCCTTTGACCTGGTGTCCAAAATTCGCCGCAAAGGCGAGGAAATTTTGCAGTTTTTCCTGATCCGGATCTTCGTGCACACGATAAATGAACGGAACCTTCAACCAGTGGAAATGCTCTGCCACTGTTTCGTTCGCTGCCAACATGAATTCCTCAATGATTTGCTCGGCAATCGAACGCTCCCGTTTCACGATATCTATCGGTTTACATTCTGCGTCCACAATGATTTTGGATTCTTCAAAATCAAAGTCAACCGCACCACGGCGCATACGCATAGCACGCAGCTTCAAAGCGATCTCTTTCATCAGATGGAAATCATCTACCAGATCCTTATAACGCTCGAGCAATTCCGGCTCTTCACCTTCAAGGATTTTACGGACATTAGAATACGTCATCCGCTCTTTGGTTTTGATTACACTTGTGAAAATGTCATGTTTTACAACCTTCATCTGGTCGTTAAACTCCATCTCACAAGACAGTGTCAGACGATCTACCTGTGGGTTCAAACTACAGATCCCGTTGGACAAACGCTGTGGCAACATCGGAATAACCCGATCCACCAGATACACACTGCATCCACGGTTGTAAGCTTCCTGATCAAGCTTGGAATTCTCCTGCACATAATAGCCAACGTCAGCAATATGAACACCCAGACGATAGTTACCGTTAGGCAGCTTCTCTACGTTAACAGCATCATCCAGATCCTTGGCATCTTCGCCATCAATCGTGACAATGTTAAGTCCGCGCAGATCACGGCGACCCTGTTGTACAATCTCTTCATCCGTGATGGAGTCGGGTGCTTTCTCCGCCTCTTCTACCACCTCATCAGGGAAAGCTTCAGGCAACTGATGCTTGCGAATGACGGACAAAATATCAATACCCGGCTCATCCTTATGACCGAGAATCTCGATCACTTCACCCTCGGCTGCCGCACGACCCTCCGGATAGCTGACGATCTTTGCTACGACCTTCTGTCCATCAACCGCCCCAGCAAAGTTGGTACGCGGGATGAAAATATCGCGATTAATCCGTTTGTCATCCGGAATGACAAATCCGTACACTTCATGGCTTTGGAACACACCAACGACTTGTGTTACAGCACGAGTAACAATGCGAACGATCTCACCTTCAAGGCGACCGCCAGAAGGTCCTTGAGACGTGACTTTAACCAATACCGTATCACCATTCATCGCACTCTTCATATCATTGGCATGAATGTACACATCCGGGTGCTCCCGATCCTCAGGAATGAGGAAAGCGAACCCTTTGGCGTGAGCCTGTAAACGTCCACGTACCAAGTCCATGCGCTCTGGCATACCATAGCGATTGTTACGGGTCAGCAAAACTTTACCGGATTCCTCCAGCGTATTAAGCATAATCAAAAAGGCTTTGAAATCAGCTGCATCTTCGATCGCGAAGTGCTGTTCCAACTCCTGATAAGTCATGGGTTTATAAGCGGTCTCCCGCATGAAGTCGAGCAATTGTTGTTCTGTTATCATTAATATATTCACCTCGGGAAACATAAAAGTGTAATCAAGTCTCATCTCTTTATGTATCGGAATTCTTACCATTTTCATGATACATATTGCCGTTGTCGTGTAGAGTGTAGTAGTGCAACCATACTATCTCATACCCTAGTATACACGAATTCAATCCGGACCATCCGTACCTCGCAAAAAAACCACAGTGGCCTGACGCTCCGTTATAATCACGCTTTCACATATCTCTACAGACATTTTATGCGGCACATATACAGTACGCATCTGGAAAAGGACTAGACCCGAAAAATTTTCTGTACACATGACATTCATTATAAGGAGTGAATTCGCGTAACGAATAAGCGAGGGACATACCATGCATGATAGGGGTGTTTCACGCTAAGGAAGGAATTCTGAACAGAAGTTGAGAAGAAGACCGAAATCATGGAGTCTATTAGTCATTGGAAAAGTTTGGACGCGTAAGAATTTATTAAAAAACCCCCGTTTCTCCACGAAACGAAGGTTTATCAATTAAGCCATTAGCTTAAAAGCTATTCATTGCCGTGCTGATCCAAGTCTTACTTGGAAACCACCGTAACAATAATAGACAAAATCATAAATCCTGCACCCAGTACCACCGTTGCACGTTGCAGGAAGAGATCCAATCCGCGCGCTTTCGTTTTACCGAAAAGATGTTCCGCACCACCGGAGATGGCACCCGCCAAACCAGCGCTTTTCCCGTGCTGCAGCAATACTACAGTGATTAGACCGATCGAGAAAACAACGAGCAGCAATTTCAAAGCAATATCCATTCTTTCCACCTCCTACCCATGTGGGCATACATCTCACCATAAAAACAGTTACTTTAATTGTAACATAGCTATGGTTGTACTACAAGTAGTACAGTTTATACAATGCCCTAAATTTCACCATCTGCTCGCTCCTTACGTTATGCCATTACATCGTTGCAATAAAAAAGACAAGCCGGTTACCCGGCTTGCCTGTAACAGCTGGATATCCAGCTTATTTTTTAAGGTTGTAGAATCCTTTAAGACCATTGTATTGAGCCAGTTCACCCAGTTGATCCTCAATGCGGAGCAATTGGTTGTACTTCGCGATACGGTCTGTACGGGAAGGAGCACCCGTTTTGATTTGACCAGCGTTAGTTGCAACAGCGATATCAGCGATTGTGCTGTCTTCGGACTCACCGGAACGGTGGGAGATTACAGCTGTGTATCCTGCGCGTTTAGCCATTTCGATTGCATCAAATGTTTCAGTCAATGTACCGATTTGGTTAACTTTGATCAAGATGGAGTTACCGATACCTTCGTCGATACCTCTGCCCAGACGCTCAGTGTTTGTTACGAACAGGTCATCACCAACGAGTTGTACTTTGTCGCCCAATTTCTCAGTGAGCAATTTCCAACCATCCCAGTCATCTTCGGACATACCGTCTTCGATTGTGATGATTGGGTATTTCTCAACCCATGAAGCCAGAAGGTCAACATACTCAGCGGAAGTGTAAGATTTACCTTCGCCAGCAAGTGTGTACTTACCATCTTTGTAGAACTCAGTGGAAGCAACGTCCATACCCAGGAATACGTCAACGCCTGGTTTGTAACCAGCTTTTTCAATTGCTTCGATGATTGTAGTGATTGCTTCTTCGTTTGAACCAAGGTTTGGTGCGAAACCACCTTCGTCACCTACAGCTGTGTTCAAGCCTTTTGAGCTCAATACAGATTTCAGGTTGTGGAAGATCTCTGCGCCTACGCGAAGAGCTTCTTTGAAGCTTGGTGCTCCAACTGGAAGAACCATGAACTCTTGAACGTCGATGTTGTTGTCAGCATGCTCACCACCGTTGATGATGTTCATCATTGGAACTGGCAATGCTTTAGCGTTGAATCCGCCCAGGTAAACGTACAATGGCAGGTCCAGAGCGTCAGCAGCTGCGCGAGCTACTGCCATGGATACAGCCAGGATTGCGTTAGCACCCAGTTTACCTTTGTTTGGCGTACCATCCAAAGTAATCATCAATTTGTCGATACCCAGTTGATCCAATGCATCCATACCGATAACTTCTGGAGCGATTGTTTCGTTTACGTTTTTAACAGCTTGCAGAACGCCTTTACCGAGGTAACGGGATTTGTCGCCATCGCGAAGCTCAACGGCTTCGTGGGCACCAGTGGATGCACCGGATGGAACGATTGCGCGTCCGATTGCGCCGGACTCCAGGTATACTTCAACTTCTACTGTAGGGTTACCGCGGGAGTCGAGGACTTCGCGAGCGTACACGTCAGAAATAATAGTCATTTGTTATAATCTCCTTTAAATTTAAATTTATTATAAATTAGGACCACTTGTGTTTTCCCTTTTCCACTACGTTAGCAGAATTGTCCTCTGATCGCTGTTATCCCCTGATTCCTTTGAACTTATTTTCATAAGTTGGAATCATGTGATAAAGGCGAACGCTAACGCTTCTTCAGACAATTTCTGCTTCCTTCGTTCAGGGGTAAACTCCAAACTTCCCAATTTCATATATGTTGTTGCGTAACTTATTTACGGGTAGAGATAACGGATGTACCTGTCATCTCAGCCGGTTTAGGCAATTGCATAAGGTCAAGGATCGTAGGCGCGATATCTGCCAGGATTCCACCTTCACGCAAGGTTACATTTGCATCCGTAACGATGAATGGAACCGGGTTCGTTGTATGAGCTGTGAACGGACGTCCTTGCTCATCGAACACCATATCCGCGTTACCATGATCCGCAGTGATCAGTACAACGCCGCCTTTGGCAAGTACTGCATCTACAACACGGCCCATGCACTCATCTGTTACTTCAACCGCTTTGATGGTAGGCTCCAGCATACCGGAGTGTCCAACCATGTCAGGGTTAGCAAAGTTCAGAATGATGGCGTCATGTTTGTCTGCTTCGATCTCACGAACACATGCGTCAGCCACTTCATACGCGCTCATCTCTGGTTGCAGATCATACGTTGCAACTTTTGGTGAGTTGATCAGTACGCGAGTTTCGCCCGGAAGCTCCACATCACGACCGCCGCTGAAGAAGAAGGTAACGTGCGGGTATTTCTCAGTTTCTGCAATACGCAGTTGTTTTTTATTGTTCTGTACCAGAACTTCACCCAGGGTGTTGTCGAGGTTCTTCGGCGAATAAGCCACATAACCTTCAACCGTCTCGCTGAACAAAGTCAAGCATACAAAATGCAAGCCCACAGGGAACTTCGGACCACGATCGAAACCGCGGAAATCCTGGTTGGTGAATACTTGCGACAACTGGATCGCACGGTCAGGACGGAAGTTGAGGAAGATAACGGAATCGCCGCTTTCTACCAAACCTACCGGCTCACCATCCGCTTTGACGATAACCGTTGGTTCAACGAATTCATCAAATACGGACTTCTCATACGATTCTTCAACCGCTTTGAGTGGGTCAGTGTATTTTGGTCCATCTCCATAAACGATGGCGCGGTATGATTTCTCAACCCGTTCCCAACGTTTGTCACGGTCCATCGCGTAATAGCGACCTTGAACCGTTGCGATTTTCCCTACACCAACTTCTTCAATCTTGGCGATCAGCTTCTGCATGAAGTCTTTACCACTGTCTGGCATAACATCACGGCCATCCATGAAGGCATGAATATATACATCGTTCATTTCTTCTTTTTTGGCCAGATCCAGCATAGCAAACAGGTGGTCGATGTGACTATGTACGCCGCCATCGGACAACAAACCGTAGAGATGAAGCTTTTTGCCGCTTTGTTTCGCTTCGCGAACAGCTTTGACAAGTGTTTCATTGTCGTAGAACTCGCCGTCACGAATGGATTTGGATATACGGGTCAAATCCTGGTATACGATCCGGCCGGCACCAATGTTCAGGTGACCTACCTCGGAATTCCCCATTTGCCCTTCTGGCAAACCTACAGCTTCACCGCAAGCAGTCAGAGTTGTATGTGGGAATTGGCTCATGAAACGGTCGTAGTTCGGTTTCTTGGCTTGCGCTACCGCGTTGCCTTCCACCGTGTTACGCAGACCAAAGCCATCCATGATGATCAGTGCTACAGGTTTTGGAGCTGTCATCTTACTTCGCCCCCTCAACAAGCGCGATGAACGAAGCCGGCTGCAAGCTGGCACCGCCAACAAGTGCGCCGTCGATGTCGCTTTGTCCGAGGTATTCTGTTACGTTTTCCGGTTTAACACTGCCGCCGTATTGAATACGAACTGCATTCGCAACCGTCTCGTTGTACAGATCCTTCACCAGCGTACGGATGTAAGCAATAACTTCATTCGCATCTTGGGAAGTGGATGATTTGCCTGTACCAATCGCCCAGATTGGCTCATAAGCGATAACAACTTGTGCCGCTTGCTCTGCAGACAGACCTGCAAAAGCAGCTACTGTTTGCACTTTGCATACGTCTTTTGTTTGGTTCGCTTCACGCTCTTCAAGCGTCTCACCAAGGCAAAAGATTGGAGTCAATCCGTGACGGAATGCTGCATGCAACTTTTTATTAACAGTCTCATCGGTTTCCGCAAAATATTGACGGCGCTCCGAGTGACCAATAATGACATAATCCACACCCAGGTCTTTCAGCATCACACCGCTGATTTCACCTGTGAATGCACCGTTATCTTCAAAGTGAAGATTTTGTGCACCAATTTTGATGTTTGTGCCTTTAACGGCTTCTACCAGGGATGGCAGATTTGTAAACGGTGCGCAGATTACAGTCTCCACGCCTTCAACTTCCGCTTTTCCTTTAACTTCCTGAATGAAGTCATTGGATTCGGAAACCGTTTTGAACATTTTCCAGTTACCTGCGATAATCGGTGTTCTCATGGGTTTCAACTCCTTCATGCTATAGACTACTAAAACTTACTTGTCGTTCAATGCCACTACGCCTGGAAGTACTTTACCTTCCATGAACTCGAGCGATGCACCGCCACCTGTAGAGATGTGGTTCATTTTGTCAGCCAATTTGAACTTCTCAGCTGCTGCTGCGGAGTCCCCGCCACCAATTACAGTGTAAGCTTCTGTCTCAGCGCAAGCTTCCGCTACTGCACGAGTACCGTGGGAGAATGGCTCGATTTCAAATACGCCCATTGGTCCGTTCCACACAACCAATTTGGAGTTTTTGATTACGTCAGCATAGATCTCACGTGTTTTAGGACCAATGTCGATACCTTCCCAATCTGCTGGGATACCATCGATGTCAACGATTTGTGTGTTTGCTTTCGCACTGAAATCGTCGGATACTACGATATCTACCGGCAGGTAGAAGTTTTTACCCAGTTTTTTCGCTTTTTCGATAAAACCGAGAGCAACATCAAGTTTGGAATCATCCAGCAAGGATTGTCCAATTTCATGTCCTTGTGCTTTGAAGAACGTGTAAGTCAGACCGCCACCGATGATTACGTTGTCTGCAATGTTCAGCAGGTTGTCGATTACATCGATTTTGTCCTTAACTTTGGATCCACCAATGATAGCTGTGAAAGGACGCTCAGGGTTGGAGATTGCTTTACCCAACACTTCAAGTTCTTTCTCCATCAACAAACCGGACACTGCTGGAAGCAAGTGAGCGATTCCTTCAGTCGAAGCGTGTGCTCTGTGAGCCGCGCCAAACGCATCGTTAACGAAAACGTCAGCCAGTTCAGCAAATTGTTTTGCCAGTTCCGGATCGTTTTTCTCTTCGCCTGCGTGGAAACGAACGTTTTCAAGCAACAATACGTCGCCGTTGTTCAGTTCAGCGATTTGAGCTTTAACAGCGTCACCAACAGAACCGTCAGCTTTAACAACTTTTTTACCAAGCAATTCAGACAAACGCTCAGCTGCTGGAGTCAAACGCAAAGATTCAACCACTTCGCCGTTAGGACGACCCATGTGGCTTGCCAAAATGACTTTAGCGCCTTTTTCAATCAAGAAGTTGATTGTAGGAAGCGTTGCACGAATACGTTTGTCATCTGTAATTTTACCATCTTCGAGCGGCACATTGAAATCTACACGGACAAAAGCCCGTTTTCCTGTCAATTCGATATCGCGTACACTTTTTTTGTTCATCTGTATTTCCTCCGCACCCATGTATTTGGTGGACCAATCAAGAGCTAAAATCCCTCGTCAATCCTGGTGTTTTTGAGAAATTTGCAAAATGTAGATATATAAAGAGCGGAAACAATATAGCATCTGTTTCCGCTCTATGTTATTGCAGATATTACTTGATCATTTTTGCAAAGTGCTCCAAAGTGCGAACCAATTGTGCAGTGTAGGACATTTCATTGTCATACCAAGCTACAGTTTTAACCAATTGTTGGTCGCCAACAGTCAGAACTTTAGTTTGAGTTGCATCAAACAGGGAACCGAAAGTGATTCCTTGGATATCGGAAGATACGATTTCGTCTTCTGTGTATCCGAAAGTTTCTGGATCGGAAGCTTCTTGCATAGCTGCGTTAACTTCTTCAGCAGTTACTTTTTTGTTCAGAACAGTTACGAGTTCAGTCAGGGAACCAGTAGCTACTGGTACACGTTGAGCTGCACCATCAAGGATGCCTTGCAGTTCTGGGATTACCAGACCGATTGCTTTAGCAGCACCAGTTGTGTTAGGGATGATGTTTTCAGCTGCTGCACGAGCACGACGGAAGTCACCTTTAGGGTGTGGAGCATCCAATGTGTTTTGATCGCCAGTGTAAGCGTGAATTGTAGTCATCAAACCTTGAACGATTCCGAATTTGTCTTGCAATGTTTTTGCCATAGGTGCCAGGCAGTTTGTTGTGCAAGATGCGCCGGAGATTACAGTTTCAGTACCGTCGAGGATTTCATGGTTTACGTTGTAAACGATGGTTTTCATGTCGCCAGTAGCTGGTGCGGAGATAACAACTTTCTTAGCTCCACCTTTCAAGTGTTTCTCAGCTGCTTCTTTAGTTGTGAAGAAACCAGTACATTCCAGAACGATATCTACGCCCAGGTCGCCCCAAGGAAGTTCTTCCGGGTTACGGTTAGCCAATACTTTAACTTCTTTGCCGTTCACTTTGAAGAAGCCATCGTGTACTTCAACATCGCCATCGAAGCGACCTTGAGTTGTATCATATTTGAGCAAATGAGCGAGCATTTTAGCGTCAGTCAAGTCGTTGATTGCTACTACCTCGATGCCTGCTACATTTTGAATACGGCGGAATGCCAAGCGTCCAATACGTCCAAAACCGTTAATACCTACTTTAATCATGAGTAAGTTCCTCCCAAGTTTTGATTAATTTTTTTATGAAACTTATATATTCAAGACAGACGGTGAAGTCCGTCAAGACAACAATAGTTGTGATGCAAAGTAAAACCTTATTCCATTTCAGCAACGATGACTTCGGCAGCAGCCTCATCAATAATCAGAATATCTTCCTGTCCAAATCGCAACACGGAATGTATAGCAGCAGCTTTGCTTTTGCCACCTGCAA
The DNA here is from genome assembly GCF_984798905.1 of Paenibacillus sp. SRL342. Lineage (NCBI taxonomy): Bacteria > Bacillati > Bacillota > Bacilli > Caryophanales > Paenibacillaceae > Paenibacillus > Paenibacillus sp. SRL342. Next base: position 184,732 of record NZ_OZ481790.1, on the reverse strand, counting down.
TTCCAATCACAACATCGGTTCGTTCAATATCCTGAAGTCGCATACCCAGTGTAAGCATGGTATGTACCACCTTACCCTGATCATTAAAGTAATAACCGAAAGATTCAGATACGGCTCCTTGCTCCTGAAGTTCATCTATAATCTCCGTCGCAAGTTTACGTCTTGTAGCCATCTCCACGGCATCACCAATTCCATGAATAACAATCCGCGATTTCCGAATCAGCTGCAGAATCTCCTGAACACTGGGGTCCTGGATTAATGATTCATAGGCATGATCACTAAGCAAATCCGGTACATGCAGGAGTTTGTATTGCGCTCCAACCCGTTTTGCCATTGTGGATGCAATCGTATTCGCCTGAATTTCAAGGCTTTCTCCAAGTCCACCGCGTGCCGGTACGAACCAGACACCTTTGAGCGATGTTGGCGGAGTCAGTTGCTCTGCGACTTCAGCCGTTGTTGATCCGCCAGTAACGGCGACAACGTCGTTGTCACTCATGATATTGCCGAGAGCCTTCGCTCCGGCTCTGCCCAGTTCCCTTTTGGCAAATGGAGAAACGTCCGAATCACCAGGAACCACAACTACCTTTTGCAGACCGTAGGCTTGCTTGATGCGCTCTTCCAGCTCGGATAATCCGAACAACTCTTTGGCTACGGGCTCTAACTGCTGCAGCAAATCATACCCTGCCTCGCTGATCTTCATTCCTGCACTGTCAATTTCAATAAGTCCCTGAGCCTTTAACAGATCGGTCTCAGCCCTCAGAACCCGCTCGGTCATCTGCATGGAATTAGCTAACGTTCTCCGTCCGATCACATCCGATAACATGATCTGTTGCAGAATCGTATACCTCTTTTTCAAGATATCCATGAGATCAGGCAGAAGCTGCTTTTGTACTTCTAAAATCGTTCGCATGCTTTCCACTCCCGCAAGTTCTCGTTCTAAGCTCTCTTTCGTGGCCCTAAAACGTCCCGGGTTAACTTTTTAAGTCCCACGTCTATTCTACCTAAAACTGACGTGACATGCAAGTGTTTCAACGTGTTATTTCGACACGCATTCAGCGTTTGTACGCGCCTATTTTCACAATCCTAGACTTCCATGATCAAGGACTAGCTCACGCATACCATATATAGAAGAAACAAATGAATTCAATCTACATATCGCTCAGAATCACATTTCATACGGCATGTCCAAAACCTCTAATAGCATTTACTTAAATGCACTCTTTATCCACTCTTCTTCATCATGATCATTTTTAGGTTAATCCAAACCAATACCACAACGAACTGCTTGCAATTAAATATTTCATGAGCTATAATCATTATTGCTGTCACATAATGTGCGCCCGTGGTCCAATGGATATGACGTAGGCCTCCGAAGCCTGAGATCCAAGTTCGATTCTTGGCGGGCGCGCCATTTTTATTTAACAGCTCATAACCCATTTAACCAATGAAACCGGAAAGGTTTCTTTTTTTTGCAAGTTAGTTTGACTTTCTTTGACTTTTTGTTTGGAATTGTTTATTATGTGGGTAATACGGTAACAGTTTAAGTATAAACACCAATAACATTTACATTCCGAGGAGGTTTTTCACGTGAGTTTTATTCCAATGGTCGTTGAACAGAGCAACCGGGGTGAGCGCGCCTACGACATCTACTCCAGATTGCTGAAGGATCGTATTATTTTCCTTGGTAGCGATGTTAATGACGTAGTGGCTAATGCCATTATGGCACAGATGTTGTTCCTGGCTGCGGAAGATCCGGAGAAAGACATTCACTTATACATCAACAGCCCAGGCGGATCGATTACAGCCGGTATGGCGATTTACGATACAATGCAATTCATCAAACCGGATGTATCTACCATCTGTGTAGGTATGGCGGCTTCCATGGGTGCATTCTTGTTGAATGCCGGTGCAAAAGGTAAACGTTTTGCATTACCAAACAGTGAAATTATGATTCACCAACCACTTGGTGGTGCACAAGGTCAGGCTTCTGACATCGAAATCCGTGCTCGTCGCATTTTGAAAATGCGTGATACGTTGAACCGCATCATCTCTGAGCGTTCAGGTCAACCGCTGGAGCGGATTGAGAAAGATACAGATCGTGACTACTTCATGAGTGCTGCTGAAGCCGCCGATTACGGTATCATTGATAAAGTTATCGAAAACGTAGGATCACAAGGCATCTAAGTGTGACGTAGACCACGGTCTATGCGTTAACATCATCAACACCCGCGTAATCAGCAACACTTCGTGTGTTGTCTATACGAGAAGAAGCCCTCATCATGATCATGATGAGGGCTTCTTTTTTTCATTTTATAAGGAATAAGGAAGATAACTTAAGAGTGCATAATAATGATTTCTTTATTTGGTTTTAGATACATTACTGAAAGGTTCTGTGCCTTTAGGGAGAAGCTCTTTATACGTAAATGGCATTTCAGGGAATCCCTCTGCGTACGCCGTATATTCATACAACTGGAAGAACACGACTACACCCGTTGGTGTCACATAGAAATCTTGATCTTTATTCAATCCTTTGTAACCGTCGAGGTATCCACCGCGGGCTTTCAGTTGTTCACCCACTTTTTTACTCAACGTCTCGCGCATGGTTTTATTATTTTGCAGCACATCATCTAACGTAAGCTCCTTGCCTGTGTCCAGTGCAAAGGTGTGGCCCGTACGGTATGTCATACCATGAGCGCCAGCATAATCCTCGTATCGTTGTGTAATGAGTCCCAGCACGCCTTTTTCGTTGTACGTTACTACATAGGAGCTCTCAAATGCATATGGACGGTTGGCTGTTGCACCGCCGAATTCAGATGTCTGTTTCTTGAAGTCAGTTACATAAGCATCCACTTCATCTTTCAGCACTTTGTTAATCGCCGCTTCAGCTTCTTTGCTGGCAAGTCCACTCACCTGCGGATATTGAACATCTACTTCGGCATTTTTCACAGTGACATTAACTGTTGCCGCTTTAATTTTTACGTTATTTTGTTTCACCTTGCTGAGTGTCAACGTTTTGGTTTTGCCATCCCAGTTCCCCTGTACACCCAGATAATCTCTCATTGCTGAGAATGGAATATACAATCTGCCGTTGATCAGCTTTGCGTCCACTTGAGGATAATAGTTGTTAATTCGAACACTCGGTTCGCCATCCGATAGGCTGATCGTCATCGTGTTATTGGCTGCTGTCAAAGCGTACTCTTTGGTTTTGGCATCATATTTCAGCGTTCCACCTGCCACATCTTTAACTGCCGTAAGAGATACCCAAGTTGAGCCACCTTGAAGAAGTCCTTTTTGAGTCAGTGTTTTCCCACCCGATTTCAGAGTTACCTCAGCTGGGGTTGTCACTTTAGAGGATACCGATGCTGCCTGAACCGAGCTGTCCTGCCACACCGAACCGCTACCTACAATAATTCCTGCCGCAAGCAATGCACTTGTCCATTTTTTCCATGATGTCATATATAAAACTCCTCTCTGAATTCACAATTAGGGATCATTGCGTATGTAATCCTGACCTGATCGCATATCTCATACGCTCACCTCTCTATTATAATTAACCCGATTTCGGAAAGGTTTACAGCTCGAGTTACAATGTTGATGAATATCAGGCGGAAAATATATGGGGATATGACCTTTTTGTCACGAACAACTATACAAAAAAGATACCAATATACAGCATTTCATGTTGCTTCAAAAAGGTACCCTCCTATCTAACTTCATCAAAGTTTGCCTTTCCAACAAAAAAAGACTCTGTCCACAGGACAAAGTCTTTGTCATTATTCCGTTGTACCCTTCAAATAAAGGTTACTTGAGCTTACAATCCTAGTTGCCTCTTGTTTATTTCATTTCATACGTGATATTCAGGATTGTGCTTACTTTAACCTGGCCTGTTTCAATCTCAGTGCCACCTGCTGTATCTTGTGCTTTGGACATTAATGCCTCACTTGCATAGAACACAGGCACATTGGCATCACCTTGGCTTACGGAAAGAACAGCACCCAGTTGACGTTTAACTGCTTTTGCAATGGCGCCAGCTTTCACATCTGCATTGGCAACAGCCTTCTCAATCACTTGGGACTCATAACTTTCCGGGTTTTCTACAGTAAAGCGCACATTTTCAATATTGTTGGCACCCGCACCCGAAGCAGCATCGAGCAACTCGCCGATCTTGTCCATCTCACGATATGTGACAGTCAGCGTATGATGCGCTGTATATCCTTTAATTTGTTGTCCGTCTTTTTCGCTATACGTATAGTTGGGTTGTACAGAGAACTGACTCGTTTGAATGTCGTCTGCACTGATCTTCCACGTATTCTTCAGCAAGTTGGATACCTTTTGAACTTTGGCAGCATTCGCTTTTTGAGCAGATGCAGCTGTCTCTGCAGTACTGTTCACACCAATGGACAGATACGCGATATCAGGCTTCACTTGAATCTCACCTTTACCCACAACATTAATCACATTCTGTTGTACTCCCTGAACCTCTGCAGCGTAAGCATAGTTACCTGGTGCAACCCATGCCGTTCCTCCAACAAGCAACGTACTTGCCACCAGCACCGCACCAAACGGTTTCATCCATTGTTTACCCATTACGATAGCCTCCTTATGTGTTAACATCTCAAACTTTAAACGATTTGATACCTTAACAGACGGGACAAATTCCATAATGTTGCACTTGACGATAGCATAAACGTGAAAAACGCAAAAAAGCCCCTTTCGGGACTTCTTCATTGGATTGATCATATCTTATTGGTTTTCGAGCTCTTCCTTGCTTACCAGACTAACTAAAGCGTTTACAGCCTGTTCGGCATCCGCGCCTTCTGCACTAATCTGGATTTCCGTACCTGTGCTAATCGCAAGGCTCATGATCCCCATGATACTTTTTGCATTAACTTTTTTGTCGTCCTTCTCGACGAACACTTCAGACGAGTACTTATTCGCTTCTTGAACGAACAGTGCCGCAGGTCTGGCATGGAGACCCGTTTTCAAACGGACAACTACCGGGTGCTTTGTCATGGAAACTTACCCCCTATTATGAAATCTGGACATTAAATACACAATTATATTTATACAACATTATACCATTAACCCGTGCAGGACACTAGAAGAAAAAACTCAGGGTGCTTTGATGGACATTATCTTGCCCTATTTCATCTTTTGCACAGCGCATCCAATATCCTAAATAAGTCCTCTAGACCCTTAACGGTTGACTTTCCCGACCTTTCTGTTCAGCAGAAACAGCCGACCTTGTTACTTTACCCTACTCCGTCTTAACCATAACGTTCTGTGCGTACTTTCTCAGCCAGCTCATCAATTTTACGAAGCCGATGGTTCACTCCTGACTTGCTAACTGTACCTTTAAGGAGTTCGCCCACTTCCTTCAAATTGATATCTGGATGAGCCAGTCGAACCTCCGCCACTTCGCGAAGCTTCTCAGGCAGCGACTCCAGACCAACTTCCTTTTGCAATAACCGAATATTATCGATTTGTCTTACCGCCGCTCCAATGGTTTTGTTCAGGTTGGCGGTCTCACAATTGACAATTCGGTTAACGGAGTTACGCATGTCTCGCATAATTCGTACATCTTCAAACTTGAACAAGGCCTGATGAGCACCAATGATGCTGAGCAGCTCAATGATTTTCTCGCCTTCCTTAATGTATAGGATGAATCCTTTTTTCCGTTCTATACACCGGGCATTCAGATGAAATTCATTGGCCAGGTCAACGAGTGCCTGACAGTGCTCTTCATACATGGACGCAATCTCCAGATGGTACGAGGAGCCTTCCGGATTATTAACCGATCCACCGGCCAGAAATGCACCGCGAAGATAGGCCCGTTTACAACAGTTCTGCTGAAACAACTCCGTATTAATTCCTGGCGTAAACAGAAAACCTTCCGATACAATATGAAGACTGTTGAGAATCTCCTGTACCATGGTTGGAATACGAACAATATATACATTGTTCTTTTTCAGCCGCATTTTTTTGCGGACCAGTAATTCCGTATGCACTTGAAAATGCTTTTTAAGCAGAGAGTATGCCCGTCTTGCAATGGCGGCATTCTCCGTCGAAATATCCAAGATCACTTTTTTATTCGATAACTGCACTGCACCAAGCATACGGATGAGGGCTGAAAGTTCCGCCTTTTCGCAGCACGGTTCGCTCTCGATCATGGTTAACTCTTTTTTGGTCTGTGCTGCAAACGACATGGGACTTCACCTCTTCCGTAACATCCAATTTTGTACCAGTTGGTAGATGTGATGACTCAACTTGTCGGCATCATGACGCAGATAGGTTTTGAACAGAACAAGGGTATCTGCAACCACCTGATAGCCGGCACTTTCGAGTACATTCATATCCAGTACAACCGGTTTTGCTCCTTTTTCCGCATACTTATTCTGCACTTGCAGCGGAATATCACCATTATTTACGATAACATAGTCGAAGAGCTGATGACCTATATGCTCGTGTACCGCCTTAAGGTGGTCACTTACCGTATAGTTATCTGTTTCTCCCGGCTGTGTCATAACATTACAGATAAACATCTTCACCGCATCAGCCTCTACCACAGCCTCAGCCAGCTTAGGTACGAGCAGATTGGGAAGGATGCTTGTATAGAGGCTGCCCGGCCCGATTAGAATGGCGTCAGCTTGACGAATGGCCTCTACTGCCTCTGGCAACGGCTCCACGTGATCCGGTTCAAGGAAAACACGTTTGATGCGTCCACCCGCCTCAGGGATTTTGGACTCACCTGTAATAATTGTCCCATCTTCCATCTCCGCATGCAACACAACGGCCTGACCGGCTGCTGGCAACACCTCACCTCGAACGGCAAACACGCGGCTAAGCTCCCGCACTGCGGTCACAAAGTCGCCCGAAATATCCGTCATTGCAGCCAAAATCAAATTCCCCAAGCTGTGGCCTGCAAGCCCCGCGCCTGTGTTGAAACGATACTTTAACATATCTGAAAGCAATGGTTCTACATCAGCCAGTGCCGTAAGCACGTTGCGAATGTCGCCCGGAGGCGGCATCTGTAGCTCATTGCGCAGGATGCCTGAACTTCCACCGTCATCTGCAACTGTGACGATGGCCGTGATATCCAGCGGCTTTTCTTTCAAACCGCGCAACATCACGGATAATCCGGTTCCGCCGCCCATTACAACTATTCTCGGACGTTCTCTTCGTGGTCCGGCCTCTTTCATCCCTTCACCCTCTTCAATGACGGTCCCGGTCAGCGTCGCGATGGCTCACGGTGACAGCTTCTGTCTCGCTGCTTCCCAACATCTTGCCCAAATATTCCGATATTGCTACCGAACGATGCTTGCCTCCGGTACAGCCGATTCCAATAATAACCTGGCTTTTGCCTTCCTTCCGGTATTGCGGAATCAGGAAATGCAGCATATCCAGCAGTTTCGTCAGAAAGGCCTGTGTCTCTGGCCATTTCATGACATATTCATAGACATCACTATTCTGCCCCGTATTCGGACGCAAATGATCAATATAATGCGGATTCGGTAAAAAACGTACATCAAACACGAGATCAGCATCAATCGGAATGCCATATTTGAATCCAAACGACGTAATATTCACCGACAGCATTTGGCTTTCCAGATGAGAAAAGCGGGATATGATGCGTTCTTTCAGTTGAGCAGGCTTCATTGTGCTTGTATTCAGTACCTGAGTCGCAGAGTTTTTGAGTTCCTCCAACATCTTGCGTTCCAGTCGGATGCCGTCCAGCGGCATGCCCTCAGGAGCCAGTGGATGTCTGCGCCTACTTTCTTTGTAACGCTGAACAAGTACAGAATCTGTAGCATCCAGGAATAAAATCTCGCAATGAATGGTAAAATGATCTTTAATATAGTTCAAAGACTCGGACAGAGCCGTAAAGAATTCACGCCCGCGCAGATCGATAACCAATGCAACCTTACCAATCTTGCCGTTTGACTGTTCAATTAGTTCCGCAAATTTCGGAATCAATACCGGCGGCAGATTATCCACACAGAAGAAACCCAGATCCTCCAGGCTTTGTACTGCAATGGTTTTACCTGCTCCGGACATACCCGTAATGATAATGAGCGTGGCGCCTGTGCCTGGTGAGCCTTCACCTTCAAGCATAAATGTCCCCTCCTTATCATATTGCTGTCTTCATATATTGTTACGAGGTCACTAGGAACGCAAGAGAAGACCTGCCGCACCTACAATACCTGCATTATTACCAAGTGTAGCTTCCAGAATCTGAACCCCTTCTTGGAGTGGTTCCGGTGTCAACTTAGCAAATACGGTACGGATTTCATCGAACAAGAAATTACCTGCTTTGGATACGCCACCACCAATGATGAACATCTCCGGGTTAATGACAGCCGCTACAGTAGCCATGGACTTGCCCAGGTAGAAGGCCGCACGATTCACAATGCGCTGTGCCACTTCATCGCCTGCCTTGGCAGCATCAAATACTTCTTTGGCTGCAATCTTGTCGACGAGAGCCAGTGACGTATGATCACCACGTTCTACTGCATCCTTTGCCATACGGATAATACCCGTTGCAGACGATACTGTTTCTACACATCCCATTTTACCACAACCGCACTTGATGGCCTCCAGATCAGGTACAACACTGATATGACCCAGTTCTCCCGCCATACCGGAGAAACCCTGATAGATGTTGCCATTCAAGATCAAGCCTCCGCCAACACCCGTACCGAGTGTATAACATACGCAGTTGTCTACGCCTTTGCCAGCACCTGCCCATACTTCACCCAGTGCAGCCACGTTTGCATCGTTATCTATTTTGATTGGCTTGCCCAGACGTTCCTCCAGAATCGAACGAATGGCCACATTCCGAAATCCGATGTTAGGGGCATGAACGATAATTCCCTCGCGTACATTCGTGAAACCGGCCACTCCAGCACCTACACCCTCAAGCTGTTCCCAGCTGTACGGTGATTCGGCTACGATATGTCGGACATACTTCTCGATGTTGGCGATGACCGTGTCTACGCCCTTATCCACTTCAGTCGGTCCTTCATACGTATGCATTAGCTGACCTTGTTCATCGCATATACCGACCTTGATTGCTGTTCCGCCGAGATCGACCCCAACGTAGATTTTCTCAGACATGCTGCAAGCCACCTTTATCTATCTAAAATAGTTTAAGTCCTACGTACCAACTATAATTGAAGGATACGCCTGGGTCAAGACGATAAGAGCTTGTATACATCATGCTTCACCAGGGTTGTGAACCACATCACATAGCATTTTTGAATACGTATACATCCTCATTACCTTCATTTATAAACGCACGCTTTATTCCTTCCTCCATAACAGAGGAAGCCTCAACTCATGATATTGCATCTTCACTCGTTCCATTCATAAAAGATCAACATCGTCCCCTCATAGTGGTGACTCGTCTTATGCACCCGCCACCTGTCATTCTCATGCAGAAAGTTATCTAATGACGGTATTGCCAACAAAAAAGTGCCTTCTACATATAGAAGGCACCCTTACTTTTATGAAAATTCTGAAGTTGTAGAATTGGGGTTAAACTCAGTTGATTTTTCTGCGTTATAACTTCGTTTCCACACGTACCGGCTCTTCTGTCTTCTCCATCTTGTTCACATCCAGAATATCGAGCAGGAAGACAAAGATCGGAATACCAATGATCAGTCCCCAGATCCCCAGGAAGTGTTGCGACAGAATTAGTACGATAAAGGTGTAGAACATTGGCAATTTGGTCTTGTGTGCCATCAGTTTTGGATTCAGGAAGTACGTCTCCAAAGCATGAATAACAATAATCATGATAATTACAATAATGCTTAATTTCAGTCCACCCATCTGATACCCGATCAGACAGAGCGGTACAAGTGAGATGATAACTCCCGCAACGGGAACCAGACTGAGCATGAACACCAGAATAGTCAGAGCGAACAGATACGGGAAGCCCAGAATCCATAAGCCAAGTATCGTCAGCACCGTATTAAACACCGCAATAAGAAGCTGTGCCTCAATGACTTTACCAAAAGAAGACACGAATTTGTCTCCCAGATAAGCCACTTCATTGTAGAACCATCCAATTTTACTTGTTTTGAACTTGGACGTGAACTTGGATATCTCCTGCTTCTGCAACAAGAAGAACAGACTCAGAATGATGACGAGCAGAATAAACTCCAGCCATTTGCTCAAAGCGAAAATATATTTCAATGCATCATTGGTGTAATTTTTAATATCGAAGGATTGAAGATAACCCGCAATTTTGGATGCAAAATTATCACCGTCTGCACTATCCAGAAATTTCATAATCTCGTTGGTCAACTGAACGACCTGATCCACGATCCGTGGTGAATATCTGGATATGCCAAGCACAATGACTGCGATCACGATCATATAGAGCAGAATGACCACAACTTTATAATTGATCGGAAACAATCGATTCAGACCACCTGTAATGAAATGCTGTAACCTGTTCATGACATATGTCACCAGGAACAACAGCAGAATCATGTGCAGCATACTCCCCATACTGAACAAAATTAAACAGAACAAGAGCAAGATCAAAAACCGTCTCACTGTCGCATTCTGTAACCAATCTTTTATCATTTCCCCCAAAATCTTCACCTCACAGCTAATATGCCCTATATGTATACGAACTCATGCCCACTGTAGTTTCAAAAAAAGAGAAGCCTTCCGGCTTCTCTCATTCATGAGACTTCCCGTTGTCTCTTATTCCTAACATATGCCTAACCTCAAGCATGTAATGCTTATTTATCCAACGTTTCGCTCCAATCATGAACAATGCTTCCTTCAAGGAACTTCTCACAATCCATCGCGGCCATACATCCTGATCCTGCAGCTGTAATAGCTTGACGATACTTCGTATCTTGAACATCACCACAGGCGAATACACCCGGAATATTGGTCTCCGTTGTTCCCGGTTTAACGACAACATAGCCATGTTCGTCCAGAGTGATCGCATTCCCAAGGAATCCTGTATTCGGTGTGTGACCAATGGCAACGAATACACCATCTGCTTCGAGCAACTCTTCCTGCCCCGTTTCGTTGTTGCGCACCTTCAGTCCTTTGACACCCAAAGCTTCTGGTACGACCTCGAGTGGAGTACGGTTCAGCGCCCACTTCACCTTTTCATTGCTGCGAGCCCGATCCTGCATAATCTTGGATGCACGCAATTCATCCCGGCGGTGAACCAATGTCACGTCTGTTGCAAAACGAGTCAGGAAACTCGCCTCCTCCATCGCGGAGTCTCCGCCGCCCACGACCACGATTTTTTTGCCTCGGAAGAAGAAGCCGTCACATGTCGCGCATGTACTTACACCACGTCCCACATTTTCCTGCTCACCCGGAATACCGAGATAACGAGCGGAAGCACCTGTGGAGATAATGATCGATTCAGCTTCCAGTTCACCAATTCCTCCAACTTTTACCTTGAAGGGTGGTTTGCTGAAATCAACCTCTTCTACCCAACCGTTTTTGAATTCTGCTCCAAAACGTTCAGCTTGCTTACGCATGTTGTCCATCAGTTCCGGACCCATGATACCTTGCGGGAAACCGGGGAAATTCTCAACTTCCGTTGTCGTCGTCAATTGACCACCCGGCTGAAGACCTTCGATAACCAGTGGTTTCAGATTAGCACGAGCCAGATATATCGCTGCTGTCAGACCCGCAGGTCCCGTTCCGATCACAATCGTTCTGTATTTAGACATATAGATACAGCCTCCTTAATTAAGGTGAGAATGTGTTGTACTAGCGATGAACTTGCCAAGATGATATCCTACAGGCGTTTACGAGGCCCATTCGTTAAGTTTACCCGTTTTCCCGGTTGTTGTATCCTTCACCTGATGATGTCTTTCTGAAAACGAGTTAAAGCGAACTTTTTCTATACAAGTGGTGGCTTGCTGTTACAAACCGAATGAATCTGTTTAGCATACTTGCTAACCGTTGATGCCGATATCCCATACCGCTCAGCAATGCTTTGATAGGTAACGGGCCGTCTGTGATTCTTCGCTGCCAAATATTCCAGTCCTGCAGCCCAACCCTCAATCTGCTTCGTACCTGGAACCTCCGGATGTACCCGGGATACATAATCCGTCCAGAGCCGTTCCATCTCTTGCTGCAACTCAGCCTTGGCTTCAGACATCTGTAACGCACGATCAACAACAGCCTGCCAATGGGAGGTTGATCCATTGTCCGATTGCTCTGAAGTGGATTGAACCTTCCCAATAGACTTCAAGGCTACAGGAGAAAAGGGACGAACCACCTGAGAATTCCGATCCTCTTGTTCAGCCGATTTCAATCCGTTCAGTACAGCTTGTGCTGCCTCAAGCAGATCCTGTTCTTCTCCTGGCTCTTCAATAAAGGATTGCAGAGCCTGTTGCACCTCATAGTCACCGATCATCCCAAGCGCATGAATTACCTGTAGCTTGGTTGCCCGATCACCATGACGCAATGCCCAGAAGAAAGATGAGCGAATCAGTGGATCATTTTTCATTTCTTCAGGTATGCCACTACCATAGTTCTCCCACTGTCTGAACTGCTCATCAAATGGCAGATGATAGTGATAACTCAGCTTCTCTGGCTCTTGCTCGCCTTGTCTTACAGCCTTAAGACCTGACAGATAATACCGGGATACTTCGGAACCCGGATCAAGCTTGGACACATGATGCCATAAACGCTCAGCAGCATCGTACCGTTCTGTATTATAAGCCGCCACGGCTGCATAGTGAGCAAGTGCCGGATCAGCAGCTGTCTCTTCGTCCTTGAGCAAACGCCGGAAGTGAACATAAGCCGTATCGTGTTGGCCCAGAATTCCCATTGTTGTCGCCAGTTTGTAGACTTGTTCGTGCTGAAATGGCACGATGACCCGCAATTTTTTGATCAGAAGCAGCACTTGATCAGCCCGGTTCTCATTTTGATGGAAAATGGCCAGATTACAGAGTGCATGCAGATTACCTGGTTCCTGTTCAAGCACTTCGGCAATGGTCTCTTTTGCTTTGGGAAACAGGCCCATATAATAGTAGGCGAGTGCCAGATTGTTACGGGCAGCCAAGTAATCAGGATAATCAGAAGACATGCCTTCGAGCAATTCAGCAGCCTGTGCAAATTTCCCTTCTTCCAGCAGTTCCCGTGCCTGATCGTGCTCCACTACACCTTTGCGTGATTTGATTCGATTCAGTTTGGTCGGACGATCCAGCTCATAGTACAGAAGCTCCATCATCTCTTCGGCTTCCGTCATGAACTGACCTTGGGTGTCCTCCTCCAGATAGGTAACAAGTGCTTGCTCGGCTTCCTCAAACCGATCCATATTTGCATAATTGTTCGCCATATAAAAATAGCATTCCGTCATTGACGGATCTACCACTTCCAGCACGTTAGCCAGAATGGCATTGGAGGCTTCGTAATCCCCCTTCTCCGATAATATACCCGCCATATTGCAATGATTTACCGGATTTTCCGGTTCGTATTCAACAGCTTTGCGAAAATATTTTAATGCCTTGTCGACATGATTTCGGTCCAGCGAGCGGACAGCTCTTTCAAAGAAGAAAGAAGCATCCAAGTGAATCGGTATAATATTGGCAAGGTGTCCCTCAGCCCGCACTAGCTTGCCCTTCATCTTCCAAGGCACCTCCTCTTTGCATTTCATTCATACTCTTCAGTATACCACATCTTAAGGCCCACTTCTCAATATGTAGTTTCATGTCGTTTATGAAAAAAATGCAAATAAAGACGACATTCCATCATACACGGATGAAATGCCATCTTTATTTTTTGTAAACAGATAATACTCAGGTAACTACATCAATTGAAACTGCATTAGATCAACTAAAACGATAGACTTTGTTAACATCCGAAGAATAGAGTATCAATCGCTTTAATTTTTCAACGCCATCGAAGGTGAAAGTGAAATATGAAGGGTCTTATAAAAAGGCGTCATGAAATTGACCAGCACAACCTTGCATTTGTCCGGCAGTTTTGCCTCACGTACCGTTGCCGCCAGATGACCCAGTTCGCCCCCGGTGATCTCCAGCCAGTCTTCTCCGCAGGTATAGCGTAATGTACCGCCTTTCCACAAATAATGACCCTCACTCGTTTCAATCGAGTCTTCACAGATCAGCTCACCTTCGCTTCCGAATACAAAGGATAACTGCATCATGATGTCCGCCGGTTCCTGTCCAGATAGATGCATGCTCCATCCGTTTTCAGTTGGCAGTAATTCTGCTCCTACACGGAAGGTCTGCTCATGAGTAAGCTGACGACTCTGATGAGGTAACAAGTACCATGGACTGATGGCTGATGCAGCCGATTCTGGCAGCAGGTTTGCAGGGATTGGGCCGTAGTAACCTTTTTTCTGCTCACCAGTTAGTCGATACCCTTCGGACAACCTCGTCATTTGCTGCATAGGTACATACCCTGGATTAAAGTAAGAAGCCAGTTGCACAGCCAGCAGGCGCACCTTGCCATGACGAAGTGCGAAGAAAGAAGGAACTTCTGTCATCACAGTCACACTAGTAGCGCCATCCCGAATTCGAGCTACCGGAGCACCAAAATCCGTATGCATCCGACTGTGAGAGATACGTCCGTGATGTCCTATTAAATCCATCTGCTCCAGATATTCTCCCCGGAGAAAATGTTCATTCAGCATGACCTCATACTGTTCCGGTAATGCATCAGGTGCCTCAATTGTCTGCTGAAGCTCAGGCTCAAGCATCAACCGAATGAGCGTATTCACTGAGCAAACTCCCGGATCTGTTAATGTATCTCCCGCCCAGGCTGCCATGCCAGCAAAGAGTGGATCACCGTCCAACCGCGCCAGAATGGCATACGGCAGATAGTAAGGTGACAGATCATGAACACTGCCCAGATCCTGTCGACCTGAATAGTCCGTAACAATCTCACCTGTAGGATGCACAAGGTACACCATCATGCGAAGATTGAGCCTCACCGGTTCAAGCAGTTCAGGACGATTGAGCAGACGCGCTGCATGAATTAACATGATGTCGCTAACAGCGCTGTATATCCCATTGCTCCGCTCCGTCCACTCTCCATCGGGTGTAATATCCATGCCTTCATCCATCCACTGCTCTGCGCGCTGCACAGCTTCCTCCAGATCAAATAGTTCATGCAGGAAACCAAGCGCCGCGCATAGCACCCAGCGATGATTTGGCGTATGACAGCCTCCCGTTAGCATGGTTGGGATTGTCCGTTCCAGAAACAGCCTCATATTGTCCAATACAGGTTGCAGCGGCTCCCATTCCTGTTGCAGAAGAAGCTGATACAACTGCGAATACCCTACAACGACAAATGCAGTATCCGGAGGGGAATGGTAATTGGTCCAGCCAGGTGATATTGAGCCGTCTTCATGCTGGAAGCGAAGTACATATTCCGTAGCTAACAGCAGTCGATTTAACAATGCCTCATCCCGGTAATAGACGGAGTCCGGATTGGAGATCGCAGCTCCCCAGTAACACATATCCGTGGGCGTTCCTGTCGTATGGTTGACCCAGGCAACACCTGTGAAGGGATCAATTGTCCCTCCATAGTAACGGCTTTCCGGATCAAGCATTTGCCGGGTTATGCCTCTTTCTACCGCTCTGTCATTACTGTCCACCAGTTGTTTGTACATGTGCAGTCCCTCCATACCAATGCATTCTCCCGATGTGCAAAGTATGTTGCTTCAGCTCTTCGATTCAGACCGGGAGCTGCTTCCCATACCGCCCGTAACGTGAGTTCATTTTTTCTCGTCTGTATTTATCATATTTTTACAAAAGTCGCTAGAATTCCGTTCTTGTTTCACCAAACTTCATGTGATTTTCATCACCGAGAAAACCGCCGTTCAACACACGTTTTTAACACGCAGAATGTTCCTAACTTCACGGCTCCTATTCTGCTACTCTGCCAATCCAAGCTTCTTCATAAGCAAGTCATGACTCTCGTGGATCTCTTCTGGCTTACAGGCAGACTTTAACTCGTATACCTTCACCTGTGCCCGGCGAATCATAGGCAGATAGGCATCATAGAAATTCATGTCCTTACTGTGTACATAAGGGCACCAGTGGTCAGAGAGACCCAGTGTCTCATGAATATGAACACCAACGATATCATCCATCAGGCCCTGCATTTCCCCTACACTGTCATAGAGGCCCAGTCGATCCATCATGATGGCATGACCGGTATCGTACCAGATACCAACTGGAGCCCCTTTAAGGGCCGTGATGATGGTCTTCGCTTCGGCCAGGGTAGGAATCTGTTGTGGTCTGGATCTTGTCTCGATTCCGAAACGAACATCCAGACCTTTGGCTGCAGCTCGATTACAGACCTCATCCAGGCTAACAATAATCTTTTGTACATAATCAGAGCTGAGTGCCTCCCGCCGTTCCATCAGTTCTGCCCATTTGCTTTGATACTTCGGGGAATCCGGACCTTCCTCGTGATAGAGCTTTCCAAGATCTTTGCTGATATCCTCAGGAAAAGGTACTTCCCCAGGGTGTACGACTACAGCTTTAGCACCATAACGATGGGCACATTCTGCCGACTCAACAAGTAACTCTATTGCGCGCTGACGTTTAACCTCATCCTTGAATCCAAGCAGGACTGAATCCGTACCATAATCGGGATCAGGGTCATGTGGAAACGTATTATGGACACTGGAGATACCGATGTCTCCGCGTTCAATCATGGGCTCAATCGTCGTGAGCATTTCCTTCGTTACGTTATAGTTGAGTTCGACCTGGCGAAAGCCAAGTTCGGCAATCTCCCGAATCATGGCTTCCCCGACATCATGTTTTCGGATATTCCAGCATGTGGAGAACGAATATATACCCTTATCTATGTGCTGCATCTGTTTTCCTTCTCCTTCCCTCTGGCGAAATGGCTATAACTCTTGCACCAGCCTTAACTCAACCTTTTACCGCGCCAAGCATCGCACCACTGACAAAATACTTTTGCAGCCACGGATAGACGAGTAGAATCGGTACAGTTGCGAATACCACTGTTGCTGCCTTGAGACTTTCCGGAGTCAGTGGTGTGCGGTTAGCACCTTCCATTAATGTAAGCTCACTCACCATATTGTTTTGAACCATTTGGAAGAGCTTCAGTTGTAGTGGATACAACTTTGGATCATTAATATACAAAAGTGAATCTTGGAATCCATTCCAGCGACCAACCGCATAGAATAGCGCTAATGTGGCAAGTACAGGCATGGATAATGGCAGTATGATTTTGAATAGCGTGTGTACATGCGAGCTGCCGTCAATTTCTGCTGATTCTTCCAGACTTTCAGGAATGCCTCTGAAAAATGAGATCAGGATAATGAGGTTAAATGGACTAACCAGTCCTGGCAAGATCAGTGCCCAGACTGAATTGAGCATGTTTAGATCACGAATGAGCAAATACTCGGGGATCATCCCGCCACTGAAAAACATCGTAATGATGATGACATACATAAAGAGCTTGCGCCCTTTTAATTTTTTCTTGGTTAGCGGGTATGCAGCAGCAAGTGTGAATAACATACACAACACTGTAGTAGCCACTGTCAACACAGACGTAAAGCCCAATGAGTAGAGCATAGATTGATCAGAGAATACTTGAATATACGCATCCCAGTTAAATTCTTTAGGAAAAATGGTCACTTCTCCCGAAGTAATAGCCCGGTTAGAACTTAGAGATATCGCAATGGTGTGTAAAAATGGAGCCAGACAGAATATAACAAACAAACTGATAAAGGAGATATTAACGATATCAAAAATCCGATTTGAGGTGCGTTCACTCATATGCGCACAGCTCCTTTACTGATGGTCTATACATACAAGCCGATTGGCGTATCTTTCATGCTTTGATAACTTATAAGATGCCTTCGCCGGTTGCCTTTTTTGAAATATAGTTAGAGCCAAGTACAAAGATTAGCCCTACAACAGCCTGGAATAGTCCTACGACAGTTGCAAGCGTGTATTGTCCTGATTCAAGGCCGACCCTGTATACAAAGGTACTAAGTACATCAGAATATTCACGTACCGCTGTGTTACCGATAATATAAGGTCGATCAAAGCCAATGCTGACCATATGTCCGAGATTAAGAATGAGCAAGGTCACGATGGTTGGTTTGATACTTGGCAGCGTTATGTGCCAGATTCTCTTCAGCCGCGATGCTCCATCGATCTCAGCTGCTTCAAACAATTCCTTGTTGACGCCGGTTAATGCGGCCAGATATAGAATGGTTCCCCACCCTGCACTTTGCCAGACACCTGTGAATAGGTACGTCACAAGCCATGGATTTTTCTCTGTCAAAAATGGTATCGAATTAAAGCCCATACTCTCCAGTACACCGTTAACCATACCGGATTGATTACCGAACAATTGGTATACAATTCCCCCGATGATAACCCAGGAGATAAAGTGAGGAATGTACAGAATCGTTTGCGATATTTTTTTGAACCATTTGAATCGAACTTCATAGAGCATGATGGCCAATAAAATTGGAGCAGGGAACGAAACAAGCAGGTCGAGGAAATTTAGCATAAAGGTGTTTCGCAATGTGGTGTAGAAGTCCCTCATTCCAAATACTTCACGGAAAGCATCGAAACCGATCCACTCACTCCCGTTGATGCCCTGAAACAAGTTGAAATCCTTAAAAGCGATCTGAACCCCGTACATTGGGCCGTAACGAAAGATCAAGAAGTAGATCAGAGGCAGTGAGATGAGCGCATATAATTGCCAATACCTTTTCAAGTATGTGATGGTCAAGTCGGTTTCCTCCTATCAACAGAGAAACGGCTGTGCCGCCATACTGGCGGCACACGTTCCTTCCAAAGTTATGCGGTAAATTACATATTGATTTAGTAATCACAAGATGAATCTGTTTAACGCTTACTGAAGTGCTGCTTCAAGTTCTTTCTTCAGTTCTGTTCCACCGAGTGACATGAAATCATTCATTTCTTTTTCATATACAGCTTCGAAGTCTGCCGGTTTAGCCATCGCAGTTTTCACAATAAGCACTTTCAACTTATCATTTAGCGCTGTACCATATTTAGATTCTGATTCAATTGGTTTGCTGAAGATAACCGGGCCAATCGTATCCGTATTAGCGATATCAATGGACTGTCTCATCAGCTCTTGGTTACGCTCTGGGAAGCCTGCAATCCATGCGGCTTCATTGGCTGCCTGATCTCCAACAACTTTACCGTTGGCAATAATGGCCATGTCACCACCGTTGTAGATACGATCTTTGACATCCTGTGGTGCATCATCTTTAACAACTGGAACACCATCAACCATATCGTAATTTTCACCTTCGACACCGGTGTTCATCTCCAGCAAGTTCGTTCCAGAAGCCATCCAGTCTAGGTATTTCACTGCTTCAACCGAACGTTTGCTGCTTTTCGGAATCATGATGTACATACCATTGCTGCCATAACGTGATTTGATGTGTTTGTTGTCCACATTCGAATTGGTGTAAGCGTCAACTGCTACAACTTTGCTATCCGGTACATTCTTTTGCAAATTATCAAGCATACCATCTGCATACAGAATCTGACCTACGTCCTCAGACATGTAGCCAATATTACCGTTCTGGAAGTCTTTGACCAATTGCGTTTTTTCTTCATCCAGACTGAAGTCTTTGCTGATCAGACCTTCATTGTAAAGTTTGTTAAGGAACTGCATCGCATCTTTGAAGCCATCATGCAATGGTAGTTCGTAACGCTGACTGTACGTAAGCCCATCTTGTACGGGTTTGATAAAGGAGTAAATCAATGTTTCGTACTGCGCTGGGGCAAGTGCCATACCCATTGGGATGTTTTTGCTGCCCAGATTGCCCGGATCTTTCTCTTTGAATGCTTTCAGCGTTTCGTACAGCTCATCCGTTGTCGTTGGAGCCTTCATGCCGACTTTGTCTAGCCAATCCTGACGAATATAAGAATTGTAGCGGGAAGTAATGGCACGTTTACCCGGAATAGCGAATTGCTGACCTTCAAGCTGACCGAATCTCAACAGGTCTTCGCCGAGATATTCTTTTAAGTTAGGTGCATGTTCATTAAGCAGTTCACCTACTTCAGTTAGACCACCTTGCTGAGCATAACGGTAGAACACACTGGAGTCGTATACAAACACAATATCTGGAACGTCGCTTGGGCTGGCCATTAACACGTTGAGCTTGGTTGTTTCTTCTGAACGTTGAACAGGTACGAATTGCACATCAATGTTATTCGGATCGCCGAATTTCTCTTGAACAAATTTAGTTAAATAGTTGTTCGTGATCGTATGTGGAGAAGGACTGTTACCACGATCGAAAACCTCCACTTTCAAAGTAACACGCTCACCATTAGTTGTTGCCCCGCCTTCTGCTGATTCTTTTTCTGATGCAGACGAGCACCCTGCAAGTAAGGACACTCCCATTACCATCGTAAGTGCCAGACCCATCCATTTCTTCTTACTCCCCTTGGTTGCTTTTCCAATCATTTTGTCATCCCCTTTTACTTTGCGTGAATGTTAAGGCTTGCTCCGAGTATTCCACATCTTTCCGAACTCTAGCAATAAACCAATTTCGGAAGCGCTTACAAACGGAATTTAGTTTATGCATTAAGCCCATTTTCTCAGACTGATTATTTTCCCGAAGCTGTGCCGCTCTAGGCTGTAATTGCTCTCAACGCCTCACGACCTGGAAATGCCTGTCCCAAGTCGGATAAACCATTTTCACACACTGCCTATATTCGTAAACGGGAAAAAAACAGGAATATTAGCTTGCTATCCTGCGAAAACAGTTGCATCCGATCTCGGGCAGCAGAGAACTGTTCAACGAAAACAGGGCGAACCTCTGCAAACCTCTCTCCTAAGTGGAAAGTGACTGCATGAAATTCACCCTGTGTTATCCTGATGTACAATTCTCAGAATATGTTCACTTTTGCGTTACTCTTCGGGTTCTCGATGTTCACGTTTCAAACGACGATAATCTCCTGGTGTAATACCCGTTACCCGCTTAAATACACGTCCCAACGTAATTCCATTTGCATACCCAACCTTCAGGGCAATATCCTGCAAAGAGTAATCGGTATTGAGCAGAAGCTGCTCCGTCTCCTTCATGCGCAGCTCTGTAACAAAATCAACAAACTTCATGTTGAATTCTGTCTTGAACAAATAACTCGCATGTTTGCCCGTAATCTGGAATCGATCGCTCAGATGTTTCAATGAAAGATCAGGATTTGCAAACTGTTCTTCGATATAATTTTTCATTTCATTAACCATGGCTTTGTAACTCTTGGTTTCCGTTACCGCTACATACGTTCTGAACAAGTCCGTCAGACCATCAAACAAAAGACTTTTCACATCGGTAAGCGTCACTGCCTCTTCCACAGCACTCAACCATCTGTTGATGTTTTCTTCGGACAGCTCTTCCTGGAGTCCTTCCGACATCATGGCCACTTCTCGGCTAAGCATCTGTAACATGGCCTGAATCAGAGAACGAATCTCATCATCCGGCAGTTTGTTCTGTTCAAATGCCGTAAAGATCTCCTCCAACTGTTCCCGCCACTGTCCACTCGACATCCGGAATCGCTTAACAAAGTCCGCAATCATCTGCAGATAGGTATAGGTATCCAGCAAAGGATGCTGTGTTTCACCGCAGTCGGCTTGGCCGACATCTCCATTCATCAACAGTTTACGCTGCATTACCGCTTCTGCAGCTGCATAGGAATCTCGTATTGTACCGATTCCCTGAGCGATAGGTCCAATGCCAAAGCTTAAGGAAATGCGTAGATTTTGTTCTACCCAAGATTTGCATTCCTCAGCTACAACAAGAATCTGCCCAGACATATCCATGTTGTTATCATTCTGTTCTTTGAACACAAAAAGGATTGCAATTCGATCTACACTAATCCATTCCGTCCAGCATTGGACTCCCGTATTACGTGACAGCTCTTGCAAAACGTTCATCAAGGCAAACTTCAGCGTATTTTGTTCGCCTCTCGTGTATCTCTCCTGAAATCCCTTCTCATAACGGTTAATCTCTCCAACAACAACGACAAAACGCGACGAGTCACGCACTTCATTCAGTGGTGAGAGCTCTTTTAATTGCTCTGCTGCATTTTCCATGTGTTCACCATGCAACAGGGCATTGAACAACTTGCTGCGCTGCATGAGTACATTTTCCCTGCTTTTTTTGTCATAATCCATCATATGATTAATCAGATTCTCAAGCACACCGTCAATCATCTTCATCTCATCCGTGCGAGCACCTGAGTGTTCAAACGCCCGAATCTGATGAGACTCAATACGGTTCATGATGATCTGAATGGGTTTATAGTTACGGCGAGTAATGTACACGATATATACAATTGCACAGATAACAGTCACAATAGCAATGATTACCCATACATAAGATATAACAGATACCCAGCCAAATAAGTTGCCGGCCTTAATTCCACTGGATATTGTCCAGCCCAGTCTTTCTAGCGATAGCCTATTCAGTTCCTGACCGTCTATCGAGCCCTCTTGGTCCGAGTGTGCATTATACACAACCTTACCGTCCCGATCCGTAATCGTCAGGAATGAGAGCTGACCATTAACCATACTATCTACACTCTGTTCAATGCTGCTCATCTTGATATTAATGACCAATGTGCCCTGCGAGCCAAAAGGCAAAGGCATGTCCTTGTTCACGGTTAATACGCGAATAGGAGTACGTTGGACAGAATCCGCATCAAATTCCCGAACCGGCTGCCAGCCCGAACCTATAGACCCGTTAACCATTTGATCAATCCATGCGTTATCCGAGTAACTTTCTGCTTCTTTGGAACCACTTACAGTCAGAACATGTTCATTTCGCTTGTCATATAGATAGATGGACTGAATCCATGAGGACGAATTGGATAGCTCACGTAAATTCTGCGCAATTGCATACACCGTGTCCGAGCTAGTTAGGTTTGTGTTATTAAAATAGAGTTTGTATGCCTGCTGACTCTGTACCGTCTCCAGAATGGATAGTTCAATATCCCTGATTGTGCGATCCACTGTGTCGATCATATAACTGGAGGAGATCCGGTCTGCTTTTTTTGTTTCTTCTTTAGAGATGTCATTGATGAATACAAACGCGATGAAAATGAGTATGGTCACCGTAAGAAAAAAAATTGGGAAATACGAAAACAATAACCGGTAGTACCAATTACGAGACAATAGACCCCACTCCTCACTCCACGATGCCAATGTTCTCAGCCGTGGTTCTACTGTTCAGCATCCATCTCGCCTTAGAGGCTGAATACTATATGATAACGCTATCATAACTGATTTTATGTTATTATAGCACAAGCCTCTGAGCAGCAAAGCAAGAATTGAATTCAAAGAGCCAAAACAAAAAAAACCGTGCTGAGCAGACAACAACTCAGACACGGGACAGTTCATCTGGCAGCACACCGTTATATCCTCGATGCTCTAAATGCCAGAATCTTTAAACAATGTGGCCATAGAGCCACCATCCACAATAATGCGTACGGCGCGGGCCAGCATTGGTGCAACAGGTAACACTTTGAAGCATTCGGGGTGGTCATCTGGCAGTGCGATCGAGTCCGTAACGACCACCTCTTCAATTGACGGGTGATTCAATTTACTCACTGCCCCATCGGAGAACAATCCGTGTGTTGCACATACATATACATTTTTGGAGCCACGTTCCTTCAACCCTTCCACAACATTCAGAATGGTTGTTCCGGTGTCGATCAGATCCTCAATAATAATAGGTGTCCGCCCTTCTACATCACCAATGACATGGGTAATCACCGATTCATTATGGCTTGGACGTTTCTTGATCATAATGGCAAATGGAGAATCCAGACGGTTCGCCAGCTTCTCTGCCATCGATGCTCGTCCCGCATCAGGGGAGACTACAACAGGGTTCTCAATTCCTTTGCTTAACAAATAATCACTAATTAGATCCAGTGATGTCATATGGTCAACCGGAATGTTGAAGAATCCCTGAATGGCCGCTGCGTGCAAATCGATTGTTACTACTCGATTGGCGCCAGCTGTCGTTAATACATCTGCTACCATCTTGGCCGAGATTGGTTCCCGTGGAGCGGATTTACGCTCTTGACGAGCATAACCATAATAAGGAACAATGATGTTCACAGTGCGTGCGGAAGCCCTCTTTGCGGCATCAATCATCACAAGCAACTCGACAAACAGCTCATTGATCGGATGAGACAACGACTGTACCAGAAACACATCACAATTACGGATCGTTTCTTCATAATGAACGTATATTTCTCCGCTCTTGAACCTGGACAGCTTGATCTTGCCCAGTTGTACACCCAGCTTGTCACATACCTGTTCTGCCAGCTTAGGGTTCGATGAACCGGAAAAAATACGTAACGAATGCTGCATAATGCCCTCCCGAGGGTTGAAATCCCTATATAATCCCTTATCTAAAAGCGATTGTTCAAAAAGACCGGATTTCAGTACCGAGAAGATGGGATAAAGCTAGAAATGGAGTAGCGGAGCGTAGGCAAAACTACGTGAGCAACGGACATTTCGGCTGAATTCCAGCTTCGATGCTGAAGATGCCATTAGGCATCCTTCGTAATCAAAGGCGGACTTTTTGAACTACCTCTAAAAGGTTATTTCCTACCCTCATTATACTCTAATGGCTTATACATTTAAAGGAATGAACGAGCGATGACGGCCTTCGAAAACAGCGACTTCCGTACAGCCCAACTCATGTAAAAGTGCTTCAGCTTCAGGCAAATAATCGCCCAGCTTCATTGGGTCATGTGCATCAGAGCCCATGGTTAATGGAATACCCAAGCGAATGGCTTCCGTCAGCATTCTGCGACTAGGGAACATCTCGGCACAAGGCTTCGATAACCCGGAGGCATTCAGCTCCATGGCGCAGCCACTTTTGGCAATAGCCTGCAGCGCTGCGTTCTCCAGTGAGATACGTTCTTCTGTCTGCTCTGTTGAAGGAACAAAACCAAACCGTTTAATGACATCCGTATGACCCATAATATCGTACATGCCCGTGGCGGCTGCTTTGCTTACGGCATCGTAGTACTGACGATATACCTCAAGGATGTCTTTGCCCTCCCAGTGATGGGTCTGGCGGAAATCCGTAATGTCCCATTCCCCGAGGAAATGAACAGAGCCAATCACATAATCCCATGGATAACGCTCAATGATTGCACGGATCTCTGTTTCCCAGCCTTCAATATAGTCACCTTCCAGACCAACACGTACGTCAATCTGCCCGCGGTAACGTTCTTTCAGGGAGAAACACTCCTCCACGTAACGCGGCAGTTCATCCATAGGCATCGCCATTTCCGGATAATATTGAGCCGGATCGACATGCAACAATGGCATGTGATCGGACAATCCAATCTGGGAGAGTCCGATCTCCACACCACGCTGCACGTACTCTTCCAGTTTGCCAACGGCATGTCCACACCGCTCATGGTGTGTATGATAGTCTATACGCACGAAACTCGCCTCCTAATCGCGGCGAGGCCGTTCATGACGGCGGCTCAGCTCTGACATAATGTCGTCCAGCGGCAGCTTGCGCTCTTGTAACAGGACGAGCAGGTGATACATCAGGTCACTGACTTCCAGACGAAGCTCGTCATTATCTTTATTTTTGGCGGCGATGATTGTCTCGGACGCTTCTTCACCGATTTTTTTCAGTATTTTGTCTACACCTTTATCAAAGAGATACGTTGTATATGCACCCTCAGGACGCTCACGTTCACGCTCTGCAATAACGGATTCCAGTTCAGCCAATACCTCAAAGCGACTTTCGGAACCGGAACTTGCAGAAGCAGATGCCGCACCCGCTTCATCCGAAGCCTTGTCTGCCGATTTCTCTGGCAAACCAATGATTTCATTATGGAAACAAGTTACCGCCCCTGTATGGCAAGCCGGACCGTTCGGTTTCACCTCAACCAACAAGGTATCACCGTCACAATCATATTTTAGGGAAGTAATCGTCTGCACGTTGCCAGATGTTGCCCCTTTATGCCACAACTCCTGACGCGAGCGTGACCAGAACCACGTCTCACCGGATTCTAGCGACAACTTCAGAGATTCGCGATTCATATAAGCCATCATTAAGACTTCCCGAGTATCCATATCCTGCACAATGGCAGGAACCAATCCGTCACTCCAACGAATGTGTTCCACAACCTGCTCCAAGGATAGCTGTTCCTTGATTTCATCGCTCACTTTAGTCACGGATCTCCACCCCTTGTTCTCTCAAATGTTGTTTTAACGCCGGTACGGCGATTTCTTTGTAATGGAAAATCGTTGCGGCCAGCCCTGCGTCCGCTTTGCCTGTGGTAAATACATCATAGAAATGAGATTCCTTGCCCGCACCGCCCGATGCGATGACTGGAATACGCACAGATTCGGATACCGCTGCCGTCAGCTTCAGATCAAAGCCGTCTTTTGTTCCGTCCGCGTCCATACTGGTGAGAAGAATCTCCCCCGCGCCCAAGCTCTCAGCCTTTTTAACCCATTCCAGTGCCTTGATCCCGGAGGGTTTCCGTCCACCATGGGTATAGACTTCCCACTCGCCCCAAGCTTCGTTATACTTGGCATCGATCGCTACCACGATACACTGCGAGCCAAAGCGACGTGCACCATCGGCAATCAACTGCGGATTAAGTACCGCGGCTGTATTCACTGCAATTTTATCCGCTCCCGCACGGAGAATCCGCTTCATGTCCTCTACCTTGGAGATGCCACCGCCTACTGTAAAGGGAATTGCAATCTCGCCCGCTGTCTGCCGCACGACTTCTTCCATCGTTTCGCGGCCTTCCACTGAAGCGGAGATATCGAGAAACACCAATTCATCCGCGCCCTCGCGGTCATATAGTGCCGCCAGCTCTACCGGATCACCCGCATCGCGGAGATTAACGAAGTTGACGCCTTTGACGACCCGTCCGTCCTTCACGTCCAGACAGGGGATGATTCTTTTTGCCAGCATGTTACCTCTTCCTCTCTATCCGAATATCTCTTACTTATTTACCGCACGTACTGCTTCAGACAGATCGATGCTTCCCGTATACAGTGCTTTACCCACGATTGCTCCACCAACACCATCATCCGCGTGGCGACTCAGACGAAGCAGATCATCCATTACACTCACACCGCCGGAAGCAATAACCGTCCGTCCGCTTGTCTTGGCTAGAGATACAATCGCTTCCACATTAGGACCCTGCATCATGCCATCACGGGAAATATCCGTAAAGATAAACGTTTCTGCCCCATATGCCGCCAATTCCTTCGCGAGTACCTCTGCTTGTACTTCCGATGTTTCAAGCCATCCGCGGGTTGCCACGTAACCATTACGAGCGTCGATGCCAATTGCCACTTTGTCACCGTAACGTCCCAGTACTTCCTCTGTAAATGCACGATCCTCAATCGCTGCTGTTCCAATGATCAGCCGGCTAACACCCAGACCCAGCAAACGTTCTACATCAGCTACCGTACGAAGTCCGCCGCCCACCTGAACAGGTACGTTCACAGCCGAGGCAATCCGCCCGATCAGCTCATCGTTAACAGGGCGCCCTGCTTTCGCACCATCCAGATCCACCAGATGAACGTATGTACCGCCTTGCTTCTCCCAGGATAGAGCCACTTGAACCGGGTCATCGTTATACACGGTCTCCTGATTATAATCTCCCTGCACCAGTCTTACACATTTGCCGTCCCGGATATCAATCGCCGGATATAGGATAAAAGATGACATACAAGGCCTCCTGAATATGAATTAGATTTGTACGCTTTCTATAGTTAAGAAGAGATGATATTTTACCTTTGTACAGGTGATCCTGTCAGAGCCAAAAAGTTGCCGAGCAGCTTCATACCAAGCTCTCCACTTTTCTCCGGGTGGAATTGCATGCCGAAGTTGGATCCTCTGCCTACAATGGCTGTCACCGGATGTCCATAATCCGTTACTGCCAGCAGATCGTCCCTGTTTTCAGTAAGCGCATGATAGGAATGGACAAAATAGACGTGACCTGCCTCAAGCCCCTTAAATAGCGGATTTTCCGCGTGCAGGAATTCCAAACGGTTCCATCCCATATGAGGAACCTTCAGCTCTCCTGGTGCGAATCGCACCACTTTACCTGGCAAAATATCCAGTCCTTCATGCTCGCCATGCTCTTCACTTGAGCTGAACAACAATTGCATGCCCAGACAGATACCGAGCAGTGGCTTGGACCCGGCAGCGGCTTCCTTCACCACCGTATCCAATCCACTCTCCCGCAGATGAACCATCGCATCACCAAAAGCACCTACGCCTGGCAGAATGACACCATCTGCGCCAAGAATCTCTTCCCGGTCACCCGTGACCAGCGCTTCGTAGCCAAGACGTTCGACCGCTTTGCCGACGCTGTGCAGGTTACCCATACCGTAATCGACAATTGCAATCGCCATCGTCTACAGCACTCCCTTCGTGGAAGGCACACCTGTTACACGTGGATCAATCATCGTTGCTTCATCCAGTGCACGTCCCAATGCTTTAAAGATCGCTTCAATCATGTGGTGGGTGTTCTGACCATAGTGCACAATGACATGTAACGTAATCCGAGCTTCCAGCGCCAATTTCCACAGGAATTCATGTACCAGTTCCGTGGAGAAACTGCCTACCTGTTGGGAAGGGTATTCTGCACGATATTCAAAGTGAGGCCGGTTGCTCACATCAATAATGACCTGAGCGAGTGCCTCGTCCATCGGTACAAAAACACTGGCGTAACGCTTAATTCCGCGTTTGTCACCCAACGCTTCTCGTAACGTCTGTCCCAGACAGATTCCGATGTCTTCAACCGTGTGATGATCGTCGATATCAATATCTCCACGGGCCTGCACGTTCAGGTCGAATTGTCCGTGCTTCGTGAACAGATCCAGCATATGGTTCAGGAAAGGTACATCCGTTTCAATCGTGGATTGTCCTGTTCCATCTACATTAAAGGCCAATTGAATATTGGTCTCATTTGTTTTGCGGTCAACCTCTGCTTGGCGCACTGCACCTTTGGTTTCAAGTTCCACACCATTATTTTGCTTATCCATTGTCCGATTCCGCCTTTCCTTCCTGTTCTAACCGTACAGCAATTGCACGGGCATGCCCTTCAAGACCCTCATGGCGGGCCAACTCTATAATAGCCGCTCCGTTCTTCAGCAGCGCTTCTTTACTATAATAAATCAGACTCGATTTCTTGATAAAATCATCCACGTCCACTGGCGAACTGAATCGCGCAGTGCCATTGGTCGGTATAATGTGATTGGGTCCTGCAAAATAATCCCCTACCGGCTCCGAGCTGTACGGGCCGAGGAAGATCGCACCGGCATTTTCGATCCGGCCAGCATAAGCCATCGGCTCCTGCACCATGATCTCCAGATGCTCCGGTGCAAGCCGGTTCACCACGTCGATTCCCTCATCGATGGAATCAACCACAATAATAGCGCCATACTGCTCCACGGATGAAGCAGCGATATCCCGCCGCGGCAGCACTTCAAGCTGCCGCTGCACTTCGCCCTGCACGGCTTCCGCCAGCGTGGCCGAATTCGTGACGAGAATGGCCGATGCCATCTCGTCATGTTCCGCCTGCGACAACAGGTCGGCGGCGACATACACCGGATTCGCCGTATCATCGGCGAGCACCACAATTTCACTCGGCCCGGCGATACTGTCGATATCGACCGCACCGTACACCTCGCGCTTCGCGAGCGCCACGTAAATATTGCCCGGTCCACAGATCTTGTCGACCGGTGCAATACTCTCCGTGCCGTAAGCCAAGGCGGCGATAGCTTGAGCGCCGCCAACCCGGTACATCTCGCTCACGCCTGCTTCCGCAGCAGCAACGAGAATGTACGGGTTTATACCTTCGCCACCGTTCGTTGACGGCGGCGTCACAAGAACAATCTCCGGCACACCTGCCACCTGTGCCGGAATCACATTCATCAGCACAGACGATGGATATGCTGCTTTGCCGCCAGGTACATAGACCCCGACTCGCTTCAGCGGTCGGATGACCTGGCCCAGCAGGCTGCCGTCCGGCTGCCAATCCATCCACGAGTTGCGTTTCTGTTTCTCGTGAAACGCACGAATGTTGGCGGCGGCTTGCCGAATCGCCGTCACAAAGGATGGCTCCACGGCTGCATAAGCCGCCTGCAGCTCTTCCTGCGGCACGCGCAAATCCGCGGCCGTCAGCTTTGTGCGGTCCAGCTGCTCTGTGTAACGCAGCAGGGCCGCATCACCCTCACGGCGAATGTCGCTGACAATGCGCCGTACCGTCTCATTTTGCTCCGGCGTGCCATACTCCACTTCCCGCTTCAGATCAAACTCCCGTGCAGGTACAATTTTCATACGTACAACCTCCTCATCCTCTGTAATACCTGCCTTCTTGTGGCCGATTTGCTTCTTTATTTTGTCTCTTACTCTTAATTTTGCTTCTGCTTCTGCTTTGTATGTTTCTCATCTATGTTTCCAACGCAGTACTTCATCCCCGAAAGCTTCCCGCAGAAATCTCATTCGATGCCGGAATGACCTGTTGAAGTGCATCACACAAAGCCTGGATTCGTGCATTTTTCATCCGATAACTTACCCGATTGGCGATAAGACGGCTAGTGATGTCCAGAATGCCTGTCATCTCCACCAGTCCGTTCTCGCGCAGCGTCTGACCTGTCTCCACCAGATCGACGATCCGGTCTGCCAGACCAATCAAAGGCGCAAGCTCAATGGAACCATTCAGCTTGATCACCTCGACCTGCTGCCCCTGCTCCCGAAAATACTGTGAAGCAATCCTTGGATACTTCGTTGCAACACGTTGCTGTATGCCTGGCTTCCAGTCGGGGAGTCCGATCACAGACATACGGCACTGGGCGATTCCCAGATTCAACAGTTCGTACACGTCCCGATCTTCCTCCAGCAGCACATCTTTACCAACAACTCCGATATCGGCAACACCGTACTCCACATACGTTGGAACATCTACTGGCTTAGCCATAATGAATTCCATTCCCGCTTCCGGTACTTCGATGACCAATCTGCGTGTATCGTCCACGTCTTCTGGAATATCCAGCCCCGCTTCACGAAACAATTTGGAGGCTTTTTTATAGATTCGGCCCTTCGGCATGGCCACCTTCAGAATATCCGACATCTCAGCGTCCTCCTTCTTCAGATCCGTAAGTAATAACCTGCTCAGCCTCAGCGGTTCTTGCTTCAACCGATACGGCACTTGCCCCAGCCCCGTCTTCAGGAAGAAGGAGTGTCACTACATTTTGTCCCATACTGCGTAATCTTGCCGCTTCTGTTAGTGCCTCAGCCCGACGTTTCGGGGTATATTGGATAAGTACCGGTTTTTTCTCTTCAATCGTAATGCCATGAACACCATCAATAATCCGGTTTGTTTTCAGTGCAAATCCTGTAGCTGGCAATGAACGACCAAACTGTTGTAACAGATTATCATACCGTCCACCGCTACATACCGGAGATCCCAGTTCGGCTGCATACCCTTCAAAGGTCATGCCCGTATAATAGGAGAAATCACCGATCATCGTCAGATCAATCAGCACATGATCGGATACACCGTACGCTTCCAATACTTCGAATACGGCACACAGATGTGCAATTGACTGTGCTGCTTCAGCACTTGAACTTAGCTCTACCGCATGTGTGCATACTTCCTTGCCACCACGCAGACGAAGGATCGCTTCGAGCTGTTCTTTCAGCTTAGGCTCCAGATTCAATGCTTCAATGGACTGGCGGTAGCCGACATAATCGCGTCCGAGCAGACCTTCCTTCAATTGCTCCTGCTCAGCGGTCTGACCTGGAATCACTTCCTCCAGTAATCCGTTCAGGAATCCCATATGGCCCATCGCTATTTTAAAAGAAGACACGCCCGCTGCCTGCAAAGAGGCAATTGCTAACGCAACAACTTCTGCATCCGCCTCAGGTGAGTCGTCTCCCACCAACTCCACGCCCGTCTGGAAAAATTCAGCCTCACGCCCAGCTTCCTCTTCAATAGAACGAAATACGTTCGCATGATAGGACAGACGCAGCGGCAACTGCTCATCTTTGAGCATGGATGAAACGACGCGTGCAATCGGAGCCGTTAGATCCGATCTGAGCACCAGCGTGGTTCCCCGGCTGTTTAGCAATTTAAATAATTTTCGATCTGATGTAGAGCTTGCCACACCTACCGTGTCGTAATATTCAATCGTTGGTGTGATGATCTGACGGTAACCCCAGCGTTCCATACATTCCAGTACATTGCGTTCAATCGTCCGCAGCTTGGATACTACATGTGGTGTATAGTCGCGGAATCCGGTCGGTTTTTCAAAACCTTTTGGTTTGGACATTGGTAATATTCACCCCGAGTCAGTAGTTTAAGAGTAGTGCTCGTTCTATTTCAACAGGATTTATGTAGTGTAAATCCCCATTCTATCTTGTAACCCTGAATCACCGTATTGCTGCAAAAACCTTCAACTATTGGTTTAGTTCAACCTTTATCACGTTAAATTCCCTCGAAATACTTTCACATGGTAAAGTGCTAACAAACTAAAGGATATGGGATATGATAACATGAAATCCGCACTACCGTCAACAATACCAAAGCTTGATTGCCCATGGAACGACATATCGTTTTATATACACACCGTTACGCCTACCAATCGGTATTTATATACGAAAAAAGCTGCCATAAGCAGCTTTTTACTTCAACCCATCTTCATTCCTTACTTACTTTATTGGCTCATTACTTTATTGACTCAATGCACACTACCCTGAGAAGAATCATCCGTGTTAAAGACCGTTTCTTCCGTAGAAGCTGCCGCACGGGATAAATCACGAAGTGGATTACCTCCAACAAAAGCTCCTGGTGCAACATCCTTATGTACGACTGCTCCAGCAGCCACAACGGCTCCATCTCCTATGGTTACCCCGGGAAGAATCGTTGTGTTAGCACCAATCAGTACATTTTCGCCGATATTCACCTCACCGAGCCTGTACTCCTTAATGAGATACTCATGAGCGAGAATCGTTGTGTTGTAACCGATGACCGAGTTTTCGCCGACCGTTATTTTCTCCGGAAAAAACACATCGACCATCACCATCAGGCCAAAGGCCGTGTGTTTTCCCACCTTCATACCGAGCATTCGGCGGTAAATCCAGTTCTTCACCGATAGGACCGGACAATAGCGGGACAACTGGATCCAGATAAAATTACGAACGCCCTTCCACGGACTCACTGTCTTGTAGATATGCCAAAGTGCATTCTGGTCCTCTACCGGATAGCGGGTTACTTTTCTCATGAACGTCCCGTTTCAATACGGATGAGTTTCAACAAATCTCTCATGTCGTGCAACATATGATCGGGTCCATATCCGTTCAGGATTGTTTCCCCTTTAAGGGACCATGCAACCCCCGCCGAAAGAGCGCCCGCATTTTGTGCCGATTGGATATCCACTGGACTGTCACCTACCATCAGCGTTTTAGCAGGATCTGCACCCAGTTCCGTCATCGCTTTCAGTACAGGTTCAGCGTGCGGCTTTGGATTCGTTACATCGGTCACTGTTACAATTGTCTTCATATATTTCAGTAGATCAAAACGTTCTAGCACCTTTAATGTGGATGGGCGAATTTTGGTTGTGACCACACCCATCACAATGCCGGCCTGATGCAGCGCCTCTACTACCTCAATAACATGTGGAAAAGGTCTAACCATCGCTTCATGATGGATATCATTATAAGCACGGTAACCTTTCACGTACTCGGAGACTTCCTCCTGGCCAGAGAAAGTGCGCATTTGCTGCTCCAGTGTGCCACCCATATGTGGAATGATCTGTTCCCGTGTCCATGGAGCTGAATGCTCCCATCCCCCCATGACATGCTGGAATGAGCTGATAATCAACTCATTGGTATCAATAATCGTTCCGTCCAGATCAAACAATACCGTGTCAATCATGTTGCATTACTCCTTTTTATCATCAACTTGCTTGGATTCATCTTTGGCTGGAGGTGTTATCTTGTTCTCTTTGCCAGCAACTGTTCCCGTATGCTCCATATCATCTGAGGTAACTTTGGACGATACAATCGGATCACTATAACGAACATCTGCTTTACCTGTCACTCTTCTCACCACAATGAATATAACAGCAACAATAATGATGCCAATCGCGAGCAGTTGCGAGATTCTTACGTTACCGTAAGCAGGATCAAGATATCCTTGTTCAAAGCCCATTGCAGTCATTGGAGACCACAGCCCGTTCACTAATGAAGCAACCCACTGCGGGGCCTGAAAGCCCAAACTGTCTGTACGTAAAGCTTCAATGAAGAAGCGACCGATAGAGTACCAGATGAAATAAGACATGAACAGTTCACCTGAACGCAGAAACTTCTGACGACGCAGAACCAGCAGCAAGACCAGACCAACGAGACTCCACATCGATTCATACAAAAATGCAGGGTGGTGGAATACGCCTTCTACGTTCATTTGATTCACAATAAAGTCCGGCAGATGAAGCTTGTCTCTCAAAAATGATTCTTCTACAGGACCGCCGTAGGCTTCCTGATTCACAAAGTTCCCCCAACGTCCGATCAACTGTCCAACGAGCAGTCCAGGCGCACAGATATCGGCCATACGCCAGAAGTTATACCCTTTACGACGGAAGAAAATAACTGCACAGATGATTGCACCAATAAGGGCACCATAGATGGCTATACCACCATTCCATATCTTAAAGACATCCCAGAAATTATCCCTATAATCTTCCCATTTAAATGCGACGTAGTAGATGCGGGCACCAATGATGGCAGAAGGCACGCCCAGCAGGACCATGTCCATGAACACTTCCTGTGGAATATTGTATCGTTTGCCCTCCCGGATCACGAGCAGGAGTCCTATAAGTGCCGCGGCACCAAGAATAAGCCCGTACCAGTGAACCTTTAACGCTCCAATAGAGAACGCAATCGGGTTCAACAGTAATAATGTATCCATTCATTCACACTCCTATTTATTCAATCAATCGCACGCATGACGAAGGGTTGGCATGCCCTGCGCCTTAAGAGAAGCAGTACATGTCAACCATTTATCTTCATTTCCTTGTATAAAATATTTCTTAATCCATGTCTTCCATATCTTCCGAGATGGTTGCTGTCAGCTTGTTTGTAAACTGCAGTGCAGCATTAAGACCCATCTGTTTCAGGCGATAGTTCATACCTGCCACTTCAATAATAACTGCCAAGTTCCGTCCCGGACGAACTGGAATCGTAACGAGAGGTACATCCGTATCAATGATACGTGTAGTTTCTTCATCCAGACCCAGACGATCATATTGTTTATCCTGCTGCCATGCTTCCAGACGTACAACCAAGGTAATCCGTTTGTTATTCCGAACCGCACCAGCCCCGAACAATGTCATGACGTTGATAATACCGACACCTCGAATTTCGAGTAAGTGGCGGATCAATTCTGGTGCAGTACCGTGCAGCTGAAAATCTGACGTTTGGCGGATCTCTACCGCATCATCGGCAATCAATCGGTGTCCACGTTTCACCAGTTCAAGTGCTGTTTCACTCTTACCAATACCGCTACTACCTGTGATCAGCATACCTACGCCATAGACATCACAAAGTACACCGTGAATGGTTGCTGTTGGTGCCAATTTCTTTTCCAGGAATCCCGTGATCCGGCTGGATAGAATCGTTGTAGCCATATTGCTGCGAAGTACAGCCAGATTCTGCTCTTCACTAATATCAATCAGCTCTTGCGGAACTTCCAGTCCACGCGTGACAACGATACACGGCGTCTCTTCCGTACAAAGACGTTGCATACGATCGCGCCGCTCTTGCTCAGGTAACATTGCAAAGAAAGCTAACTCCGTTCTTCCAAGCAGCTGTACCCGTTCTTGTGGATGGTATTCAAAATAACCGGCCATTTCCAGACCAGGACGGTTCAGGTCATCTACCGTAATGACTCTTTTCAATCCGTGAGATCCAGAAACAACCTCCAACTGAAATTGCTGCACGAGTTCAGATACTTTCACTTTTTTCGCCATTTGTCTCTTCCTTTCAGCATTAGCTGTCCCTCTATGTACATCAGATCGTGTATCAGTTATTTCCATTATTAGCGCATTCACAACATGGGGTACAGAATACATACCCTTCCAACAGTCGATTCTCTCAAATAAATGAAGACAGACCTTCAAATAATCTTAAATGAATTCCGGGATGAATGCAATCGCAGCCTCCGACAACCATTAGTAAGAAAAGTCTTCTGATCGAAGCACCTTCTGGGATACTACATTCGGAGTTTAAGGGGTGTTTTTCTTACGATTATTAATCCTTCAACTCTGCCGAAACTTATAAATTCATTAATCTTAAAAAAGCCCCTTCCAGCAATAACGGAAGGGGCTCTCATTACAATGTATAATTGCGTTAACTGTCAGGTTCCATCGTCACCGAGGAATCCCAGTATTATTTGTCTTGAAGAAGTACGTTCACTTCAGTCTCTTTGTCAAAGATATGAACTTTGTTCATGTCGATGGCCATTTTAACTGTAGAACCATCACGAGTGTTAGAACGTCCGTCTACACGTGCGATCGTTGTATCATTACCAACACCGCTCAAGTAGAGGAGCATTTCGTGACCCAGGTTCTCTGTAACATCTACGTGTGTAGAGAATACAGAGTTCGGGGATGCTTCCAGGAATACTGGCTCTTCGTGAATGTCTTCTGGACGAACACCCAGAATCACTTCTTTGCCAATGTATCCTCTAGATTTCAACACTTGTGCTTTACCTTGCGGGATTTCAACATCCACACCAGGAGCTATGAAATGCATGCTAGTACCTTGCTCAGCGAGTTTACCCGAGATAAAGTTCATTGTCGGGGAACCGATGAAACCAGCTACGAACAGGTTAGCCGGCAGGTTATACAACTCTTCCGGAGAAGCTGCTTGTTGGATGATACCATCCTTCATAACAACGATCCGATCACCCATCGTCATAGCTTCGATCTGGTCATGCGTTACGTAGATAACGGTTGTTTCCAAACGTTTCGCAAGTTTAGTGATCTCTGCACGCATTTGACCACGCAGTTTGGCATCCAAGTTGGAGAGAGGCTCATCCATCAAGAACACTTGTGGATCACGGACAATCGCACGTCCCAAAGCGACACGTTGACGTTGACCACCGGACAGTGCCTTAGGTTTACGCTCAAGCAAATGCTCGATATCCAGGATTTTAGCTGCTTCACGTACACGTTTGTCGATCTCATCTTTTTTAACCTTACGCAATTTCAAACCAAACGCCATGTTTTGATATACGCTCATATGCGGATACAAGGCATAGGATTGGAATACCATCGCGATATCGCGGTCTTTAGGTGCAACATCATTAACGACACGGTCACCGATATAGAGTTTACCTTCAGAAATTTCCTCAAGGCCTGCGATCATACGAAGTGTTGTTGATTTACCACAACCGGACGGACCTACCAGTACCAGAAATTCTTTATCTTTAATGTCCAGGTTAATGTCAACTACAGTTGCTTTATCAGAACCCGGGTATTTTTTGAAAATATGCTCTAAACGTACTCCAGCCATGATTGTTGCCTCCTCAGAGATCATTTTGTAATCGAATACAATTTGTATTTTTATAATACCCT
Source organism: Paenibacillus sp. SRL342 (assembly GCF_984798905.1). Classification (NCBI taxonomy): domain Bacteria; kingdom Bacillati; phylum Bacillota; class Bacilli; order Caryophanales; family Paenibacillaceae; genus Paenibacillus; species Paenibacillus sp. SRL342. The sequence continues at coordinate 147,091 of NZ_OZ481790.1, read as the reverse complement.
ATCTACGTGAGGTTTGACTATTCGCAAACTGCACAAAAATATCAATGCTTTTTCGTCACTTTGTACATTAGTAGTAAAAACTGCACTAGAACGGCACTTTCGAAGTGCCTCACATCATAGCCAATCTCCTGTTTGATCTTGTCCAGACGGTATACCAACGTATTACGATGAATGAAAAGTCGTTTCGCTGTCTCGCTGACATTACAGTCCAGGCTAAAAAAAGTCTCCAGCGTAGCAAGTGTCTCACTGTCATTGAAGATAACCGTGTCTTTGCCAGTTTCCTTTATAAAACGTATACGTTGATCATCTGGAATGCTCGCTACCAACCTCTCCAGGTGAAGATCCCATGGGAGATGAATATGCTGCGTAACATGGAATGCTCTCCCTAAGTGAACACTCTCTCTAAGAAGAGTTGTGACCGATACAAGTTGTTGCGCAGGAATGCATGGCAGAGATGCAGACAGATGGAACACCCCAGCCCACTCACTGGCAACCAATTCATGCAACCCCAGACAAAAAGCGTTCAGTGAGTCCTTTTTGGCCTCCGTTGTATCTTCCTCGGCTTCTTCTGTAACAATTTCTTTATCACCCATGAAAATCCACTCTTGCTCCCCCAAAGGAATCAAGACAATCTCCTCGCCAAAGTAACTCTCAAGCAACTTGTTGAGCTCCTTGGATCGTAAACGATGGGCATCCGGTGTATCTCCTTGCAGCAAGAAGAGAATCTTCTCCGTATTCAACTCTGCTGCCACTACAAAGCGATCAGGAACAGCTTCAGCTTCCTTTTCGGTAGGTTGTTCAACCTGCTCTTTAAGCCAGAGACCCAATTCAGTCAAATACTGCTCCCTATCATTCTCATATACAACAGGTTGTACCTCATCGGGTAGAGCCGTGTTAGTACGGATTACAAGCTCGATCAATTGCCGTGTTTCCAAGGTAATAGATCTTGCAGCGCATCCCCAACACACGACGGTCTCTTCTTTCTTATTCATCCGAACCTTAAAAAATATACGCTCTCCCGTATTCAAACTGATCACATCGGATGAACTTGGAGATGCAGATTGATCAGATAACTCCTGACTCTCACCTTCATCATCACCAAAAGTCTCTGAATTCTCATGATGACCAATCAGATTTTCCACGGATTGCATCCATTCTTCTATTGTAATTTCATATTCGTCCAAAGTTGTGCCAATAATGACTTCAATTTGCTGTTTTAGATCAGGTATGAGCTTCATATAATGAACGTCACCACTCTGCATGTTTTCTACTAGTTTATCATATCTTGCCGAGTATTAATAAAAATCCATATTGAGTTAAAATCACATAACAAAAAAGAGCGACTAATCAAATTAATGATTAATCACTCTTTTCTTAAAGATGAGTCATGAAGGGCTCGAACCTTCGACACCCTGATTAAAAGTCAGGTGCTCTACCAACTGAGCTAATGACTCATAAAACTGGTGGAGGATGATGGATTCGAACCACCGAACCCGTACGGGAGCAGATTTACAGTCTGATGCGTTTGGCCACTTCGCTAATCCTCCAGGGATTAAAGGTGGCTCGGGACGGAATCGAACCGCCGACACGAGGATTTTCAGTCCTCTGCTCTACCGACTGAGCTACCGAGCCATATTTAATTTTTAGGATTAATGGCGGAACCGACGGGATTCGAACCCGCGATCTCCTGCGTGACAGGCAGGCATGTTAGGCCAACTACACCACGGTTCCAGGCATTAATGGTGCCGGCGAGAGGACTTGAACCCCCAACCTACTGATTACAAGTCAGTTGCTCTACCAGTTGAGCTACACCGGCGTATATGGTGGAGGCTGAGGGGATCGAACCCCCGACCCTCTGCTTGTAAGGCAGATGCTCTCCCAGCTGAGCTAAGCCTCCTGGGTAATATGGTAGCGGCGGAGGGGATCGAACCCCCGACCTTACGGGTATGAACCGTACGCTCTAGCCAGCTGAGCTACACCGCCATATTAATTATGTCTTGATTGCTTGTCCACCTTTAGGTAAAGATGGCGGAGAGAGAGGGATTCGAACCCTCGCACCGCTTACGCAGTCTAACCCCTTAGCAGAGGGTCCCCTTATAGCCACTTGGGTATCTCTCCGAATAACAATCATCAACATCATTCAAGGATTGCTCCCTGAAAACTAGATTCGAAACGAAACACGCGAATTACAACTTGCTATTGGATAAGCCCTCGACCGATTAGTACTGGTCAGCTCCATGCATTGCTGCACTTCCACCCCCAGCCTATCTACCTCGTCGTCTTCAAGGGGTCTTACATACTGGGAAATCTCATCTTGAGGGGGGCTTCACGCTTAGATGCTTTCAGCGTTTATCCCGTCCGTACATAGCTACCCAGCGGTGCTCCTGGCGGAACAACTGGTACACCAGCGGTACGTCCATCCCGGTCCTCTCGTACTAAGGACAGCTCCTCTCAAATTTCCTACGCCCACGACAGATAGGGACCGAACTGTCTCACGACGTTCTGAACCCAGCTCGCGTACCGCTTTAATGGGCGAACAGCCCAACCCTTGGGACCTACTTCAGCCCCAGGATGCGATGAGCCGACATCGAGGTGCCAAACCTCCCCGTCGATGTGGACTCTTGGGGGAGATAAGCCTGTTATCCCCAGGGTAGCTTTTATCCGTTGAGCGATGGCCCTTCCATGCGGTACCACCGGATCACTAAGCCCGACTTTCGTCCCTGCTCGACTTGTAGGTCTCGCAGTCAAGCTCCCTTATGCCTTTGCACTCTTCGAATGATTTCCAACCATTCTGAGGGAACCTTTGGGCGCCTCCGTTACTCTTTAGGAGGCGACCGCCCCAGTCAAACTGCCCACCTGACACTGTCCCCGCACCGGATTACGGTACCAGGTTAGAACCTAGATACGATCAGGGTGGTATCCCAACGTTGCCTCCATGCAAGCTGGCGCTCACACTTCAAAGGCTCCCACCTATCCTGTACAGATCGTACCCAAATTCAATATCAAGCTGCAGTAAAGCTCCATGGGGTCTTTCCGTCTTGTCGCGGGTAACCTGCATCTTCACAGGTATTAAAATTTCACCGGATCTCTCGTTGAGACAGCGCCCAAGTCGTTACGCCATTCGTGCGGGTCAGAATTTACCTGACAAGGAATTTCGCTACCTTAGGACCGTTATAGTTACGGCCGCCGTTTACTGGGGCTTCGGTTCACAGCTTCGGGATTACTCCCTAACCACTCCCCTTAACCTTCCAGCACCGGGCAGGCGTCAGCCCGTATACTTCGCCTTACGGCTTCGCACAGACCTGTGTTTTTGCTAAACAGTCGCTTGGGCCTTTTCACTGCGGCCCCCTCGTGCTATTCACACTACCGGGGCACCCCTTCTCCCGAAGTTACGGGGTCATTTTGCCGAGTTCCTTAACGAGAGTTCTTCCGCGCGCCTTAGAATACTCTTCTCGCCTACCTGTGTCGGTTTGCGGTACGGGCACCATCACCTGGCTAGAGGCTTTTCTTGGCAGTGTGAGATCATGACCTTCGCTACTATAATTTTCGCTCCCCATCACAGCTCAGCCTTACAATGTGCGGATTTGCCTACACATCAGCCTCACTGCTTAGACGGACATCCATCAGTCCGCGTCACTACCCTACTGCGTCCCCCCATTGCTCATAACGGCTTACGGTGGTACAGGAATTTCGACCTGTTGTCCTTCGACTACGCCTTTCGGCCTCGCCTTAGGTCCCGACTTACCCTGAGCGGACGAGCCTTCCTCAGGAACCCTTAGGCTTTCGGCGGATCAGATTCTCACTGATCTTTTCGTTACTCATACCGGCATTCTCACTTGTATAATGTCCAGCGCTCCTTACGGTACACCTTCAACCCTTATACAACGCTCCCCTACCCCTGATGCAAAGCATCAAGCCATAGCTTCGGTGGTGTGTTTAGCCCCGTTACATTTTCGGCGCAGAGTCACTCGACCAGTGAGCTATTACGCACTCTTTAAATGATGGCTGCTTCTAAGCCAACATCCTGGTTGTCTGTGCAACTCCACATCCTTTCCCACTTAACACACACTTGGGGACCTTAGCTGATGGTCTGGGCTGTTTCCCTTTTGACAATGGATCTTAGCACTCACTGTCTGACTCCCGGAAGTAAGTCTATGGCATTCGGAGTTTGACTGAGCTTGGTAACCCTTGCGGGCCCCGCACCCAATCAGTGCTCTACCTCCACGACTCTGTTTTCCGAGGCTAGCCCTAAAGCTATTTCGGGGAGAACCAGCTATCTCCGAGTTCGATTGGAATTTCTCCGCTACCCCCACCTCATCCCCGCATTTTTCAACATGCGTGGGTTCGGGCCTCCAGTGCGTGTTACCGCACCTTCACCCTGGACAGGGGTAGATCACCCGGTTTCGGGTCTACGTCCACGTACTAAGTCGCCCTATTCAGACTCGCTTTCGCTGCGGCTCCGGCTCTTCACCTTAACCTTGCACGGGAACGTAACTCGCCGGTTCATTCTACAAAAGGCACGCCATCACCCCTAAAACGGGCTCTGACTTTTTGTAAGCACACGGTTTCAGGTTCTATTTCACTCCCCTTCCGGGGTGCTTTTCACCTTTCCCTCACGGTACTGCTTCACTATCGGTCGCTAGGAAGTATTTAGCCTTGGCAGATGGTCCTGCCGGATTCATACGGGGTTTCACGTGCCCCGCACTACTCGGGATCCGTCTCGGAGGGAACCAACTTTCAACTACAGGGCTTTTACCTTCTTTGGCGGGCCTTTCCAGACCTCTTCGCTTAACCGGTTCCTTTGTAACTCCATGTGAGACGTCCCACAACCCCAAAGAGCAAGCTCTCTGGTTTGGGCTTCTCCGCGTTCGCTCGCCGCTACTGACGGAATCACTATTGTTTTCTCTTCCTCAGGGTACTTAGATGTTTCAGTTCCCCTGGTATGCCTCTACATAACCTATGTATTCAGTTATGAGTAACTGGAAATTACCCCAGCTGGGTTTCCCCATTCGGACACCCCCGGATCAAAGCTTGCTTACAGCTCCCCGAGGCAGTTTCGTTGTTCGCCACGTCCTTCATCGGCTCCTAGCGCCTAGGCATCCTCCGTGTGCTCTTAGTAGCTTAACCATTTTGTTCCGGTTTCGGTCGTTCGCTTCCCTTGGTTTGCTTGCGCAAAGCCAAAAGTCACTCTCACCCGATACCATCACAAAAGCAATTTAACTACCTTTATACACTTGACTTGTTTGCACAAGTTCAGCTTAAAGGAATGTTCTAATTCGCGTTTGTTTCGTTTCGATATCTAGTTTTCAAAGAACAAACTTGTAAAACATTTTTGGTGGAGCCAAGCGGGATCGAACCGCTGACCTCCTGCTTGCAAGGCAGGCGCTCTCCCAGCTGAGCTATGGCCCCATATAAAGTTTAAAGGTATAGATGGTGGGCCCTGGTGGACTCGAACCACCGGCCTCACCCTTATCAGAGGTGCGCTCTAACCAACTGAGCTAAGGGCCCACATTACATATACTATTTTAACCCAAAATGGGTTACGCTTGGCGGCGTTCTACTCTCCCAGGACCCTGCGGTCCAAGTACCATTGACGCTGAAGGGCTTAACGGTCGTGTTCGGGATGGGAACGTGTGGAACCCCTTCGCTATCGCCACCAAACGTTTGAGAGTTTAAGCTCTCAAAACTGAGCAACGAGTGAGTTGCTTTGCTCTTCATTTCATCCACACCGAAGTGATAGACCAAAATGAATCGCTGTTGTAGGTTCTAAGAACCTACTTATTTGAATGTTTCCACTCGGGAAACGATTCTCCATAGAAAGGAGGTGATCCAGCCGCACCTTCCGATACGGCTACCTTGTTACGACTTCACCCCAATCATCTATCCCACCTTCGGCGGCTGGCTCCTTGCGGTTACCCCACCGACTTCGGGTGTTATAAACTCTCGTGGTGTGACGGGCGGTGTGTACAAGACCCGGGAACGTATTCACCGCGGCATGCTGATCCGCGATTACTAGCAATTCCGACTTCATGCAGGCGAGTTGCAGCCTGCAATCCGAACTGAGACCGGCTTTGTTGGGATTGGCTCCATCTCGCGATTTCGCAGCCCGTTGTACCGGCCATTGTAGTACGTGTGTAGCCCAGGTCATAAGGGGCATGATGATTTGACGTCATCCCCACCTTCCTCCGGTTTGTCACCGGCAGTCTATCTAGAGTGCCCACCCGAAGTGCTGGCAACTAAATATAAGGGTTGCGCTCGTTGCGGGACTTAACCCAACATCTCACGACACGAGCTGACGACAACCATGCACCACCTGTCTCCTCTGTCCCGAAGGAAAGGTACATCTCTGTACCGGTCAGAGGGATGTCAAGACCTGGTAAGGTTCTTCGCGTTGCTTCGAATTAAACCACATACTCCACTGCTTGTGCGGGTCCCCGTCAATTCCTTTGAGTTTCAGTCTTGCGACCGTACTCCCCAGGCGGAGTGCTTAATGTGTTAACTTCGGCACCAAGGGTATCGAAACCCCTAACACCTAGCACTCATCGTTTACGGCGTGGACTACCAGGGTATCTAATCCTGTTTGCTCCCCACGCTTTCGCGCCTCAGCGTCAGTTACAGCCCAGAGAGTCGCCTTCGCCACTGGTGTTCCTCCACATATCTACGCATTTCACCGCTACACGTGGAATTCCACTCTCCTCTTCTGCACTCAAGTCACCCAGTTTCCAGTGCGATCCGGGGTTGAGCCCCGGGATTAAACACCAGACTTAAATGACCGCCTGCGCGCGCTTTACGCCCAATAATTCCGGACAACGCTTGCCCCCTACGTATTACCGCGGCTGCTGGCACGTAGTTAGCCGGGGCTTTCTTCTCAGGTACCGTCACCTTGAGAGCAGTTACTCTCCCAAGCGTTCTTCCCTGGCAACAGAGCTTTACGATCCGAAAACCTTCATCACTCACGCGGCATTGCTCCGTCAGGCTTTCGCCCATTGCGGAAGATTCCCTACTGCTGCCTCCCGTAGGAGTCTGGGCCGTGTCTCAGTCCCAGTGTGGCCGATCACCCTCTCAGGTCGGCTACGCATCGTCGCCTTGGTGAGCCGTTACCCCACCAACTAGCTAATGCGCCGCAGGCCCATCCCCAAGTGACAGATTGCTCCGTCTTTCCAGTTTCCTTCAGGCGAAGAAAACAACTATTCGGTATTAGCTACCGTTTCCGGTAGTTGTCCCAAACTTGAGGGCAGGTTGCCTACGTGTTACTCACCCGTCCGCCGCTAAGTATCAAGGAAGCAAGCTCCCTATCAACTCCGCTCGACTTGCATGTATTAGGCATGCCGCCAGCGTTCGTCCTGAGCCAGGATCAAACTCTCCAATAAAGTATTGAAAAGAGCGATAAGCTCATTTTGAATCTGACGAGATTAAAAATCTCATTTGTGCTCCAGTCGATCCAAGCCAAGGCTTGTCTCCAACTTTTGCGTTCATTCTGCAAGCAGAATGTTTACTCACTCGTTGTTCAGTTTTCAAAGATCAAACTCGTTTTTTCGTCACCATTTTCTCTCAGCGGCGACTTTTATAATATATCATACTTCGTTTGTTTTGGTCAAGTGTTTTTTTGAAATTCTTTTTCGAAGTTCGTAATGAGCTCCTTCATTTCATCTAAAGCATCTAACCAAGCAAGCAAAGCAACGAGATATAATGTACCATATAAATATCCTGCGAGTCAACTATCCGAACAAAGAAATTTTCAACCCTAATAATAGCCCCACACCTGGCAATCCCAAAACAGTTACAGTCCCTATCGTTGCAGGGTTCAGCGGGATGTAGGTTCCTGTAATCCAGCCAGAATAATTCACGATATATATCCCTACTGCAGCCAACACCAGATGAATTCCAAATGACGTGAAAAACGATAACCCTATCCGCTTTCTGAATAAAATAACGATAAGCCCCAGTAATGATATAACCAATACACTTCCCAGTATGATACTCTTCATATGTTACACCTCCATGTTTAATGTAAACGCGTCTACATACTAATCCCCCGTTGTGATGTAACATCATCATTAGCTCTGGCTCGCTTTGCTCTTCTCAAGTGGATCTGGTACTTCCGCTCAGCTGCCTCCAATACATAAATGGCATAATCAATCTCATCCTGCCCCTGTGCATCTTCAAACTGTCTCATAGCCCGTTCCCATTCCTGCTTAGCCATCTGAATATCTGCATAGATCTGATCCGCCTCAAGTTCCTTCAACATTCTGTTGTGTTTCTCTACCGAGTTCCGTGTATTTCGCCACAAAAACATAAACTCTCCCCCTCCTGATCAGCACAGCATATTCTCATACTTATCAGGGAAAGGACAAACTTAGAACTCGGACATTCATTTTCTTCATAAAAAAAAGAGAGCCCTAAGGCTCTCTTTGCACATCGAAACTTATTTAGCATCCGAAGTTACCAAGGAAGTCCGCTGCGTAAATTGAACACACTAACGCATCTCCCTGCGCCCTTCCAACGCTTTGGAAAGGGTCACTTCATCCGCATACTCAAGATCGCCACCTACAGGCAATCCATGCGCAATCCGGGTCACACTGATCTCAAACGGACGCACCAAGCGGGAGATATACATCGCTGTAGCCTCCCCCTCAATATTGGGGTTTGTCGCCAAGATGATCTCTTTTATACGTTCATCACTTAATCGAATCAGGAGTTCCTTCAAACGAATATCGTCTGGGCCAATTCCCTCCATAGGTGAAATCGCGCCCTGTAACACATGATAGTACCCATCGAATTCCTTGGTGCGCTCCATGGCCACCAGATCTTTCGAATCCTGAACTACACAGATTACAGAGACATCCCTAGACTTATCCTGACAGATGCGACATGGGTCCGTATCAGTGATATTACAACATACAGAACAGTAATGAAGATTACGCTTCACACTTACGAGCGCTTTGGCAAAATCGATAACGTCATCTTCCTTCATGTTAAGCACATGAAAAGCTAAACGCGCTGCCGTCTTGGGACCTACACCCGGCAACCGGGTGAAGGCATCAATCAGCTTGGCTATTGGTTCGGGATAATACAATCGATTGTGTCTCCTTTGACAGGATCAATTTTTAATTAAAATAATCCCGGAATATTCATGCCGCCTGTGAACTTGCCCATATCCTTGTTGGCAATCTCATCGGCTTTGGCCATTGCATCATTAACAGCTGTCATAACGAGATCCTGCAACATTTCAACATCTTCCGGATCTACCGCTTCAGGTTTAATCGTGATAGCAAGCAATTTCTTGTGTCCGTTAACTTCAGCCGTCACTACACCGCCACCAGAAGTACCTTGGACTGTTTTGTCCGCCAGTTCCTCTTGTGCTTTCAGCATTTGCTCCTGCATTTTCTTCACTTGTTTCATCATTTGGTTCATGTTGTTCATAATTGTTCATCTCCTTTGTTATGGTTATCGCGCTATGCGCATTATTCTTTGATCACTACAAGGTCCTCACCAAAGAGCTGGATAGCTTCATCAATCCAAGGCTGTTTGTTGCCTGAACCGCCGTCTTCATGCTCAGGTTCAAGCTTAAAGTCCTCCTTTGGCGCTTCAGAAGCTCCCTCCATTGCTCCGGTCCAATCTTTGAGCATCATCGTCACCAATCGTGCAGGACGCCCAAGCTGTTCCGACAACACCCGCTCAATGACTTCACGGTTAGCCTGCTTCTCCGTTGTTTCACGGTGAATGTTGTTTTTGAAAGCAACCAACACATTGTCTTCAAGCAATGATACCGGCTCACCATCCACAAACCAGGCGTGGACGGTAACCCTCTCTTCCTTCACTCGTTGCAGGATCTGACTCCATTTTTTGCTGATCTCTGCGAACTCAGGGGCTCCCTTGCGTGCAACATACTGATCCAACTGTGCAGGAAGCTTCGCAGGCGAATTGCCTCTCGATACCGGCGCTCTTGTTGCCGGGCGAGATGGAGCACTCGATGCACCTTCTCCACCAGACAAACCACTTTTCAGTGCACGATCCAACTTCTTCTCCAACTCAGCAAGCTGCTGCTTCAAGCGGTTGATCTCTCCTCCATCGGCAGGTGCTGCATGAGCTGAAGCTCCCACCTGAATAGAAGCCTCACCTTGAGCTGGAATACTACACAGTTTAAGCAATGCAACTTCAAATAATGTCTGTGGTTGTACTGCATATTTCATTTCACTCTGGTACCGATTAAGGGTGTCAATCATGTGGAACAGTTGTTCCCTGGTGAATGACTCCGCCATATCACGGAAAGATTCCGGATTAAGTACCCGGTCCGTCAGTTTATCTGCATCAGGTACCATCTTAATCATAAGCAAATCACGGAAATAATACAGCAAATTCTCCATACACTTGTCTGCACTCTTTCCTTCATGCATGAAACCTTCAATCATCTGTAAAATATGACCAACATCACCTTTGAGCAGCGAAGTAGCCAGTTTGGCAAATTGCTCTGAAGCAATGCCACCCGTCATGTCCATAACCTGCTGGTACGTTACTCGTCCATCCGTAAATGAAGAGATCTGATCCAGCACACTAAGTGCATCCCTCATTCCACCGTCCGATAAACGGGCAATGTATTGGAGCGCATCCTGGTCAGCTTCCATGCCTTCCTGTTCACAAATCAGTGTAAGTCTTGCTGTCTGCTCTTCCAGGGATACCCGGCGAAAATCAAATCGCTGACAGCGCGATATAATGGTAGCCGGAAGGCGGTGTGGTTCCGTTGTTGCCAAAATAAACATCACATGTGGCGGTGGCTCTTCCAATGTTTTGAGCAAAGCATTGAATGCCTCCGTTGTCAGCATGTGCACTTCATCAATAATATAGACTTTCTGCCGGACTTCGGTTGGCGCATATTTAACCTTTTCCCGAAGATCACGGATTTCCTCAACGCCCCGATTGGATGCAGCGTCAATCTCCTGCACATCCATCACAGCGCCAGTCGTAATTCTGCGGCAAGCTTCACACTCGTTACAAGGTTCAGGCGCAGGCCCACGTTCGCAGTTCACAGCTTTGGCCAAAATCTTGGCGGCACTTGTCTTTCCCGTTCCTCTGGGCCCGCTAAATAAGTAGGCATGGGAAGTCCGCTGTTCACGAATCGCGTTCTGCAAGGTCTGAATAATATGCTGTTGCCCCACCATATCTTGAAACGACTGGGGACGCCAAGCCCGGTATAACGCGATATGCTCCATGATGCGTTACCTTCCTTCCACTTCGCATTCGAGTCCTTTGTCGTTCCCCTATTATACTATATTCTAGGGTGAATCCAAACTTTATCTGACTCATTCATGCGGTTTATTAAGACATATCAAAAAGACCTCTGCATACATACTACTGCAAAGGTCTCTACATTTAAAAGGTAAGCCGTGCACCTGCTATCGATATTTGCGATCCAAGTGGCACCCCTGAACAATAGCTCGGGCTAGGCAACCCTCCGGCACAAGAGTGATCTCACTTATGGCTGCTTCCTTCCGGACCTGACCAGGTTCATGAGTACTCATTGCGGAGGACCCAACCGTCAACACCACGTTTAGGGACCAAACCTCACATCGGCAAAACCTCTAGCAGGAATTCAACCTCGCTATAGCGGATTGCGAGTTACAGGGCACCGCTACCTCCCCATCTAGCACGGTAAGAAATAGTATAACGTAAGGTTATCCAAATTGCAACCAGAGGAACTCGTAAGCAAACATGCTTACCTATAAAATATATAAAAACCCCTGCCAGATCAGCAGGGGTGTGTTGGATGCAATTAGCAGACAACTCCAAGAATTGTCCAATTAGATTCCGTATTTCTTCTTGAAACGATCAACACGGCCGCCAGCATCGATAAACTTCTGTTTACCTGTGAAGAACGGGTGGCACGCGGAGCAAATCTCTACACGAAGTCCGTCTTTAACCGAACCTGTCTCAAAAGTATTCCCGCAAGCGCAAGATACTTGACCAATCGTGTAATTAGGATGAATTGCTTCTTTCATTACCTTTCACCTCTTTCCGCCCTGAGCCTCAAGCGGACCCAGAGTAAATGGCACAACTCTGAGATTATAACACGGCCTTGTGCCTGTTGCAATCCATTATTGTTATGAGGTAATCAACCGTTTTGGACGTGCCATTCCAGCGGGTGGAACATGGGTATACGATCCGATCACAACATCAGGCAGCTCGTCTTCAAAAATCTCAATCATCTGCTTCATGCCCAAGATATCACCTTGAGCAGGAGGAATTAATTCCAGATAGCTCTCTGGATCAATATTGAGATTACGCATCTGAATCAAGCGTAGATCGGTTCTTCTCGCAAACTCAATCATCGCCTCAATCTCTTCTTCTCGGTCTGTTACGCCTGGGAAGATCAGATAGTTAATGGACGTATATACACCCTGCTGCGCTGCGTATTTCATTGATTTCTCAACATTGGCTAAGGTATAACCACGCGGTTTATAGTAGGCGTTATAGTGGTCATCCAGTGCACTAATTGTACTTACGCGCATCAGATCCAATCCAGCATCTACAATACCTCTAATGTGATCGTTCAGTCCGGCATTGGTATTAATGTTGATATACCCCATGTCCGTTACGGAACGCACTTCGCGAATCGCTTCAATAATCAGCTTGGCCTGCGTGGAAGGCTCCCCTTCACAACCTTGTCCAAAGCTAATAATGGACTCCGGCGTCTTCAGGTGTTCCAGCATAACCTCCACAATCTCATCCACACGTGGTCGGAAGTTCATACGTGTCTGCGGGGAAACAAAGCCGCTATCATCCGGTTGCTCGGAGATACACCCGAAACAGCCCGCATTGCAAGAATAGGATACCGGTACTCCACCTTCCCAACGATTCAGGAACGTGTTTGATGAAGTTAGGCATTCATATCCAAGCGCACAGTTGGATAGATGGGTATAAAGACGGTTCTCGGGATATTGCTCTGTCAATCGTTTAACCCCGGAACGTACATCGTCACGATCACAGTTGAGCGGATTCCATTGGTCAGGACTATCTGACTTCGCAGCCGTGACATAGAAACCGCCATCTTTCCAAACTACTGCGGAATAGCCGAATAACGGCAATTTATACTCTTTATCCGTCTTCACATAACCAGGGAGACACAAACGAGTGAATCCCTGTGGAAGTAAAGCACCTACCGCCTGTGTGTCCGTTGGCATTGGAAGCATCTCACCTGTGTCCGGGTCCATACCAATCGGCCGGGTACTCGGGAGTCCAACCAACGTTGCACCCTCTGGCAAAGGGATGAGTTCGTCTTCCATAATCTCAACGATCATATCTCCACTGCGGGCAAGCCCGTACAGGGAAGGATGATCAAATACATTACCTTTTTCATCTGCGTATACTAAATACATGATGTTCTCCTCACATCTAATGGGTTAAACCTAACGACGAGTGTATTGTAACATTCACAGCAATGCTGCAAAAAGAAAGTGATTAGTCAAACGGCAATTACGTCGATGTACCTGACGTAGCTGTCTGTCTAGGTGAACGACGGGTTGTTGTTGTCCCGGAATTGCTTGTTGGACTATTACCAGCTGAATCAAATGCCGCCAAAAACTCTGCATTTGTCTTGCTGTTACGAAGTTTTTTCAGGAATCCTTCAACAAAGTCATGGGAATCATTCATGTTTTTACGAATCGCCCAGATTGTATCCAACTCTTCCTTGCTAAGCAACACTTCTTCACGACGTGTACCCGAACGACGAATGTCGATTGCCGGGAATATGCGGCGCTCTGCCAGACGACGGTCTAGATGAAGCTCCATATTACCTGTACCCTTAAATTCTTCATAGATGACGTCATCCATACGTGATCCAGTATCAATTAATGCCGTTGCCAAGATGGTCAAGCTTCCGCCTTCTTCCACATTCCGGGCAGAACCGAAGAAACGTTTCGGACGATGGAATGCAGCTGGGTCAATACCACCACTAAGCGTACGACCGGATGGTGGAATAACCAGGTTATATGCACGGGCAAGACGTGTAATGCTATCCAGCAGGATAACGACATCCTTTTTGGCCTCAACCAAACGAAGCGCACGTTCAAGCACCAATTCCGCCACCTTAATATGATTCTCAGGCAGTTCATCAAATGTTGAAGCCACAACTTCCCCTTTTACCGAACGCGACATATCCGTTACTTCCTCTGGACGTTCGTCAATCAACAGGACAAACAGTTCAATTTCAGGATTGTTAGTTGAGATGCTGTTGGCAATTTCTTTGAGGAGAAGCGTTTTACCCGCTTTGGGAGGTGCTACGATCAATCCGCGCTGTCCCAATCCTACCGGGGCGAGCACATCCATAATGCGTGTGGACAAATGGCTGGGGGATGTTTCGAGAACCAGTTTTTTCTGCGGATACAGTGGGGTTAGTGCCGGGAAGTGAAGTCGCTCTGCAGCCGCCGATGGATTCTCACCATTTACAGCGTTGACTTGCAACAAACCGAAGTATCTCTCATTTTCCTTAGGCGTTCTACACTTACCTGATACGAGGTCACCTGTTCTGAGGTCAAACTTGCGAATCTGAGAAGCTGAGATGTAGATGTCTTCCGTACTTGGCAAGTAGTTGATAGGTCTTAAGAATCCGTAACCTTCAGGTAAAATCTCGAGTACGCCTTGCATGAACATCAGGCCGCTCTGTTCAGCTTGTGCACGTAGTATAGCAAAGATTAATTCTTTCTTTTTTAACGTACCATAGTAAGGTATCTGATATTTTTTGGCCAGTTTGTAGAGGTCCGTTAGTTTCATTTCTTCCAAATCGGAAATTTGTAGATCCATATAATAACCACCTATTCAATTAATAAGTCCGTGTGAAATGGATAGTTTCGCTAGATGTTCGGCTATAGAGCGCAGCGTCTGCCACAATCTCTTCTGTCCATTGTACGGAATGTAACCGTTATAATGCAAATACTTGTCTTTGAGTGTAAGTTTCCGGGTGGGATGGCCAACATTCGGCAGATCCGCTATTGAGTGAACGATGCATTGAGGCGATCAATCCGGATAGACCGGCTGTGGAGCGCAGTTCAAACAAAACCGGGGGTTGGGGATGAGAAATGATGTTCTTACAGCCATATGAAGTTTAATTCAAAAAAAGACCCTCCGGTAAAGGAAACAGAAACATTTCGTCTTATGCCGGAGAGACTGAGAACTCTATTAAAACAGGTTTACCCAATCAACAAAAAGATATGCAGTTCAGTTAAAAAAAACATGTGTAGGACCGAACTATGCATAACGCTTCCTATTAATCAGTTTCCCGCCATACATCTGCACCGAGCAGGCGCAGATTAGTCACCAGATGATCATAACCGCGGTCGATATATTCGACCCCCGTTACTTCAGTCACACCTTCACTGACAGTGAGACCTGCAATTACCAGCGCTGCCCCAGCGCGAAGATCGGATGCTTTTACTTTGGCTGCGTTTAATGCACTGCCTTCAATAATCGCTGACCGTCCTTCTACTCGAATCTTTGCACCCATCCGCACTAACTCAGGCACATGCTTGAACCGATTACTGTATACAAAGTCGCTCAGGACGCTCACACCGGTTGCCTGTGTCAAAACACTGGTCATGGGTGACTGTAGATCCGTTGGAAAACCAGGATATACAAGTGCCTTCACGTCAACGTGGTTATAGCTTGGTTTACCAATGACACGTATACTTTCATCCAATTCCTCAATACCAACACCCATTTCCAGCAGCTTTGCCGTTAAAGCTTCCAGATGTTTGGGAATCACATTGTCAATCAGAACATCTCCGCGCGTCGCCGCTGCAGCGATCATATACGTACCTGCTTGGATACGGTCCGGAATGATGGAATGACGGCAGCCTTTAAGCTCCGAGACCCCTTCAATACGGATCGTTTCGGTACCTGCACCCTTGATGCTGGCACCCATGGAATTCAGAAGTGTTGCTACATCTATAATCTCAGGCTCTTTAGCCGCGTTTTCGATAATTGTAGAGCCTTTGGCACGAGTAGCCGCCAGCATGATATTAATGGTTGCGCCGACACTGCTTACATCAAGATAGATTTTTGCTCCGCGCAGCTCTTTGGCATGCAAATGAATGGAGCCGTGTTCGTTTGTTACTGTTGCGCCAAGCGCTTCAAAACCTTTGATATGTTGATCAATTGGCCGAGGCTCAAAATTACAGCCCCCTGGTAAACCTATGGTCGCTTCTTTGAAACGCCCTAGCAATGCACCCATCATATAATACGAAGCGCGAAGCTTCTTCACGGGACCATTCGGCATAGGAATGGATTTGATGTCAGAAGGGTCAATCTTCATCTGACTGCCTTCCCAAGTCACACGTGCTCCGAGTTCCTCCAAAATTTCTGCATAAACCGCCACGTCACTCAAAAGTGGCAGGTTGTCCAACACGACTTCTGACTCGGCAAGCAATGCTGCAGGAATAAGCGCAATGGCGCTGTTCTTGGCGCCGCTTATAGTTACAGTTCCCTGTAACGGACGTCCGCCACTAATCATCAATTTTTCCATAAAGCTTAATGTCCCCCTACGTGTTTTGCAGCCGATGAACGGCAATACGTGCTGTTGGCTTCCGATGTAGAAATAAGGTGTGAAAATGGAAAGACACCGGCTAGGCGGTGTTTTTCCATTTCACAGTATGGAACTGGTAAAGATAAATTACGCTTTGTTGTTAGAACCAAACTCGCGGATTTTACCTTTAACGGTTTCTTTGATTGCTTCACGGCCTGGTACGATGAATGTACGTGGATCGTAAGCATCTGGTTTAGCAGCAAGCACTTCACGAACCACTCTTGCAAAAGCAATTTGGTTCTCTGTGTTTACGTTGATTTTGGATGTACCCAGGGAAATGGCTTTGTCGATGTCGTGTTTAGGAATACCTGTACCACCGTGCAATACGAGTGGAACTTGTACCGCGTCACGAACTTCTTCCATTTCTTTGAAGCCCAGGTTAGGCTCGCCATGGTAAGGACCGTGTACGGAACCAAGAGCTGGTGCCAATGTATCAATACCTGTTTCTTTAACGATACGGATACACTCGTTCAAGTCAGCATACATAATGCCGCCGATAACGTCGTCTTCTTGTCCGCCTACAGTACCTACTTCAGCTTCTACAGAAACGCCTTTAGCGTGTGCATATTCAACAACTTTTTTAGTCATTTCGATGTTCTCATCGATAGAGTGGTGGGAACCGTCGATCATAACGGATGTGAATCCAGCATCGATCGCTTCTTTACACTTGTCGAAGCTTGAACCGTGGTCCAGGTGAATTGCAACTGGAACGGTGATTTTCATGTCGTGAATGAGTCCTTCTACCATTTTAACTACAGTGTAGAAGCCACCAATGTGACGTGCTGCGCCTTCGGATACACCCAAGATTACTGGGGATTTCTCTTCTTCAGCAGCACCAAGAATCGCTTGAGTCCACTCAAGGTTATTGATGTTGTATTGACCAACTGCATATTTTCCTTCAAGTGCTTTGTTCAACATGTCTGTCATAGATACTAATGGCATGGTTTCAATCCTCCTAGGGGTTTGGGTTGTGTCTATGGTTTTTAGCCGAAATCACATACGGGCTTATTATACCACATCCCATGTCAAATACTAAACAAGCATTTGCAAAAATGCTGTGCTTTGCAGCACAGTTTTCATAGACACCGCTTTATAACTTCCACATTTCCAATATTCCCCGGATGTAGGAGTGAATTACCCAATTCTCCCACCAAGCACCTTCTATGTTCTCCACACGCAAAAAAATCCTGTATCAACAGGATTCAGCTGCATTTATTGGCAGTACCATTGCGAAGTTGCATATTCACAGCCACTCGCATCTCATCGATATCAAACGGTTTCGTAAAGTGCATGAGCGCTCCGAGATCTGTTGCTTCCTTAATCATGTCCAGTTCACCATAAGCGGTCATCATGATCACCTTGATACCCGGATCAATCTCTTTAATATGCTTCAGGATTTCAAGACCTTCCATCCCAGGAATCTTCATATCGAGCAATACCAAGTCAGGCTTGTCATTATTCACAATCTCCAGAGCAACCTTGCCGTTGGGTGCTTGAAACGTGTTATACCCCTCACTGCTGAACACTTCCATTAACAGGATTCGAATACCATTCTGGTCATCAACAATCAAAACTTTTTTATCTTCCACTCTGTAACCTCCTAGAATTAGGAAAGCATGCACATCATCGAATCTGGATAACTATCCCATAGTCGTCATGATAAGTATTCTACCTCTTCCATTAAAATCCTGCTACCTTCACAAAATGACAAAAAGCATTTCCATCTGCTCTTTATACAAAAAAAAGGGATGTTCCGGCAGCCGCTATGGTTGCCAGGAACATCCCCAATAATCTATTACATTAACACTAAAAACATGTATTACTTCTGCGCATTCTCCAGAGAAGCTTTTACAAACTCACGGAACAATGGTTGCGGACGGTTTGGACGGGAAGTGAATTCCGGATGGAATTGTACCGCCAGGAACCATGGGTGTCCTGGAAGTTCAACGATCTCAACCAGACGTCCATCCGGAGATGTACCCGAGATAACCAGTCCTGCTTTTTCGATCGTTTCACGGTATTCATTGTTGAACTCATACCGGTGACGGTGTCTCTCATATACCAGTTCGTCATCATAACAAGCCATCGCCAAAGAACCTTCTTGAAGCTTACAAGGATACAGACCCAGACGCATCGTTCCACCCAGATTCTCGATATCTTTTTGCTCAGGCAACAGATCGATCACCGGGAATTCCGTAGCCGGATTAATCTCGGAACTGTTCGCGCCATTCAAACCAACGATGGAACGTGCATATTCAATAACGGAAACCTGCATACCCAGGCAAATACCGAAGAACGGGATTTGTTTCTCACGAGCATAACGGATTGCCGATACTTTACCTTCAATACCACGATCTCCGAATCCGCCAGGAACAAGGATACCGCCAATACCATGCAACAGGTCGCCTACATTCTCATCCGTAATATCTTCAGAAGGAACCCAGCGGATTTTCACATCGGCATTGGATGCAAATCCTGCATGAGACAACGACTCAACAACACTCAGGTATGCATCATGAAGCGCTACATATTTACCAACAATAGCGATCTCAACTGTATGCTCCAACTTGTTGATCCGGTCAACCAGTCCTTCCCACTCGCTCATATCCGGTGCAGGAGTAGTCAGTTTCAGGTGATTTACCACGATCTCATCCAAACCTTCTTCACGCAGGTTCAGAGGTACTTGATACAACGTGTCTGCATCACGACATTCAACCACGGCATTCTCATCAATGTCGCAGAAGAGAGCGATCTTGGCTTTCATGTCTTTAGACAATTCATACTCTGTACGGCATACAATCACATTTGGTTGAATACCGATGCTTCGTAATTCCTTAACACTATGTTGCGTTGGTTTTGTTTTCACTTCACCAGCTGCTTTGATATAAGGAATAAGTGTTACGTGGATATACATCACATTGTCGCGACCTACATCACTTTTGATCTGACGGATAGCTTCCAGGAAAGGCAAACTCTCAATGTCGCCCACTGTTCCGCCAATTTCCGTAATAACCACATCCGAACCCGCTTCACGCCCAGCGCGGAATACCCGCTCTTTGATCTCGTTCGTAATGTGTGGGATAACTTGTACCGTTCCGCCCAGATATTCCCCGCGCCGCTCTTTGCTGATGACGGAAGAGTATACTTTACCAGTCGTGACGTTGCTGTTTTTGGAGAGATTGATATCAATAAAACGTTCATAGTGGCCAAGGTCCAGATCCGTTTCCGCGCCATCATCCGTTACAAAAACCTCGCCATGCTGATAAGGACTCATTGTCCCTGGGTCGATGTTAATATATGGATCAAATTTCTGGATCGTTACCTTAAGCCCTCTGTTTTTCAGCAATCTGCCCAGAGAAGCAGCCGTAATCCCTTTGCCCAGGGAGGACACAACTCCGCCCGTCACGAAAATATACTTTGTCACTGTTATTACCCTCCTAATATAAGTACAGAAATTCAGGCGATATATGGTGTTATCGTAACCTGTTTCCCAGGTAATCATCGTTAAAAAGAGCAATGGCAGAAATTCCCTGCATCTGCGAACTGCTCTTTCTGCGAAGACGGTTTAAATAAACATTGTTTTACAGCAAAAAATGGTGCAAACATTCCGGTAGCCTTCATTCCATTTCGTGTTTTTGATATACAAAAACGGGCCACGAAATGTTGGCCGGGAGCATGTGGAATTGAAAACATTTTGCAAAATTATGCCTCTAAAAATACAAAAAAAAGTACTCCCGCAGGACGGGGCACCTTCTATAAAAAACATAAATATATTGTCGCTCATTCATAAGCCCATGCAATAGTTTACCCGTTACCCCGTCTGCTGTCAAGGCTGACTATTCCGGGGAAACGGGTAAATTATAGACGTCAAAAATGACTACCGATTATCAGAATCGTCGTCAAATTCATCCTCGTTTTCGGACTCTTCTTCGTCTTCTTCGAGGTCTTCATCTTCCAGATCATCATCTTCAACCAGCACTTCTTCTTCGCTGTCTTCTTCGTCAAAGATGTCATCTTCGTCTTCATCTTCTTCGTCTTCTTCTTCTTCTTCTTTATCCGTGCTGTCGAAGTCTTCATCACTGTTATAGCTGTCTTCTTCACCGAAGTCTTCATCTTCCAGATCATCGTCTTCATCGTTGATGATACGCGGACGCTTCGCACCCGTCATGGAATCTTCTGTTCCAGCTACCGGATACCAGCGCTTCAAGCCCCACAGACTTGTACCGACGCAAGCAAAACGGCCATCGATATTAATCTCGGTATATAGCTGGGCGATAAACTCGTTGATTTCTTCATCAGTCATTCCGCGCTGCTTCGCTACCTCATTCATCAAGTCACGATAGTAATACGGCGTATTAGCCGCTTTCAGCACCATAAAGGCAAGGTCCACCAAAGGGATCTCTTTTACCTTTTCTTTATCAATTTTCAAATTGAGCGAGGTACTCACTGCAGACACTTCCTCTCACACAAAATTCACTTTTTAACCCCTACGAACTGGACTGTTACGTATAACATATCCATTAACAAACCTAAGTAAAACCTATTTAGCGTTAAAAAGCAAGTTTTTATGTACGGATGTGACGCAAATGCGGAGAGCAGCAACAATATGTCCATATATTAAACGTGAAGTGGCATCGATCCCACAGAAATATCCTCTATTGCCAAAGAGACAACTCCATCATAAAAAAGACGGAGTCCCCTCCGCCTTCTGACTGTATACCCTTGGAGGATTACTCCTCACCAGGTTCCCCGCAAGAGCCCTCTAGCTCTCCATCCATCATATGTCTCTGCGCCCGTTTTGACACGAAGAGAATGTGTTTTTGTAAAAAAAGGGCAAGTTCCCCATGCGGCGGGATGAGCGCATTCATAGAATACCTCAGCATGTTCATCCCGAAGGGGGCTGCCCATTATGGACTATACTGGTTTATTGCATCAATTGATTGACGGAATGCGACGCCCTGAACCAGAACAAGGAGGGCGATATTTGATCCGATTTGCCAAACCGCAGCAGTACGAGGCCTGTCTCGTAGAATTGTCCCGAATGCGGAATGAATTCACCGATCTTGGGGTTGTCCGTTCCTCGCGACTGGCTCGTTCCATTATCGCTCCAGTCCAACGCCCGGAGGACCTATACCGCTATGGGGATGAGATTACAATTGAAGCAGACGTACCCATCTCCCTCCATGCCACCGCACTCCACAGCAAACCAAGCAATGCCCAGGGCATACCCTGGGGAGTGAAGCAGATTCGGGCGCCCAAAGTATGGTCTGTTTCTACCGGACACCGGATTAAAATCGGTGTGATTGATACAGGTGCTGATTATCACCATCCTGATCTTCGTTATTCCCTGGCACGCGGAATCAATCTGTTAAACCGCAGCCTGCTTCCTCATGATGATAACGGACACGGTACCCACATTGCAGGGACTATCGCTGCTGCCAACAGTACCGCAGGCATGATTGGTGTAGCGCCACGCTCCCTGATCTATCCAGTAAAAGCATTTGACCACAACGGATCGGCTTATGTATCCGATATTGTACTTGGCATCGACTGGTGTGTGCGCAACAAGGTCGATATCATCAATATGAGCTTTGGCATGAAAACACGCAGCAAGGCGCTTCTTGACGTTGTCAATCGTGCGTACCATGCTGGAATCGTTATTGTTGCTTCGTCAGGAAATGACGGCAAACGCCGCAGTATTGATTACCCTGCACGGTATCCCCAGACCATATCTGTTGGGGCAACTGACAAAAACAGACGTATTGCATCCTTCAGCAATCGTGGCGCATATGTGGATGTCTATGCACCCGGTGATAAAATTGTCTCCTCCTGGGTACAAGGCAAACATCACGAGATGAGCGGCACATCCATGGCGACGTCCCATGTGAGTGGCGCTATCGCCTTGCTGCTCTCCAAACATCCGGGGTTATCCCCTAGTGAAATCAAGACACTCGTCAAACGTGCTACGATCCCGCTGCGCGCCCGCAAGACCACCACCGCAAAAAGCAAGGTGCGCGGTGGTGAGATTGATGCCCTGAAGCTAATGCAAGAGGGCGGTGAGTGAGCCAGCTCTGTCAGCCGTCAGCAGAACTTGATTGAGGCTCGTGGCGAAACGCAGTAGCCCGGCCCAGGCAGTACGCACGAGGGAGTATTACGTAGCGGCTGAGACCCTAGATTACGCCTGCTATGATGTCAGGGCAGGCTAGTGTGCCTTGGATGGGTCAGGCATTCCGTTTTCTTCAACTCAGGGTACACAACAAAAAAAGTCTCCATGTACCACGTTGAAGGCACTCAACGTGGACATGGAGACTTTTTGCCTTAGGCAGAGCGGGATAGGCCGCGAGCCTGGAATTTACATTTTGTCAGGAGCGGTCACGCCTACCAGACGAAGCGCTGTTGCGATAACGGTACGTACAGCACCGATCAGTGCCAGACGTGCTTGAGTTTGCTGCGCATCTTCCGTAATGACACGTTCTGCACGGTAGTAGCTGTGGAACAGGGATGCCAGCTCGTATACATAACGGATGATACGATGAGGCGCATATCCTGTTGCTGCTGCCGAGATTTCCTCAGGCAGCTCTCCCATTTTGCGGAGAAGGTCATACTCGTGCTCTGTTGTCAGCTTGGACAGGTCAATCTGTGCCAGTGGCAACAGCTCAATACCCTGTTCTTCAGCCTGACGATATACGCTGCATACACGGGCATGCGCATATTGTACGTAGAATACCGGATTCTCATTGGATGTCGAAATCGCAAGGTCCATGTCAAAGTCCAGATGGGAGTCCATACTGCGCATTGTGAAGAAGTAACGGATGGCATCAATGCCGACTTCATCCATCAGATCTTCCATCGTTACAGCTTTACCTGTCCGTTTGGACATCTTCACTTTTTCACCGTTCTGGAACAAGCTCACCATCTGTGCAATCAAGACCACCAGTTTCTCAGGGTCATTGCCCAGTGCTTGCATCGCGGCTTTCATCCGTGGAATATATCCATGGTGATCGGCACCCCAGATGTTAATCATCGTGTCGTATCCACGAGCATATTTGTCGCGGTGATAAGCAATATCTGGTGTCAGATAAGTATACGTGCCATCGTTCTTGATCAATACACGTTCTTTGTCGTCACCGTACTGCATCGTTTTCAACCAAGTTGCTCCATCTTGCTCATAGATCTCATTGCGGTCACGCAATTCATCAAGTACTCGCAGCACTTCTCCGTTGTCATACAGGGAAGTTTCGCTGAACCAGATGTCAAAGTTAACACGGAAGCGATTCAAGTCACGTTTGATCTTGTCCAGTTCCTTCTCCAGGCCAAAGTCACGGAAATAAGCCGCACGGTCACCCGGATGCATGGACAGCAATTCGTCACCCTTTTCAGCAACAAGTTGCTTGGCGAATCCTTTGATATCTTCACCGTGATAACCGTCTTCAGGCATCTCAGCATCCTGACCCAGCTCTTGCAGATAACGAGCTTCAATGGAACGAGCCAGATTAAACACCTGATTACCTGCATCATTAATGTAGTATTCACGGGTTACATCATATCCTGCGTAGTCAAGGATGTTACATAGTGCATCACCTACAGCTGCTCCACGGGCATGGCCCAGATGCAAACTGCCTGTCGGATTGGCACTGACAAACTCCATCTCGACTTTGCGTCCTTCTCCGATGTTAATTCTTCCGTAGTCTTCACCCTGCTCCTGCACAAGCGCAAGTACTGGGTAAAGGTAACTCTTGTCCAATTTGAAGTTGATGAATCCTGGACCAGCAATCTCAGCCTTCTCGATTCCGGCTTCTGCCAGATTCAGATTGGCAATGATCTCTTCAGCAATCTGACGCGGATTGCGCTTGGCAATCTTGGTCAGCTGCATGGCAGCATTGGTTGCCAAGTCCCCATGTGTTTTCTCGCGCGGCACTTCCAATGTGATGGCTGGCAATTCCTCCTGCGTAACAATTCCGGCCGTCACAATGGCGTTGCCGATGGCCGTGCTTACCCGTTCGTTAATCGTATCTAGTGGATTACGTGTCATGAAATTGGTTCCTCCTGTATATGCAAACTAATCGCGAAATGTCCGGATTCTTCATCAAAGCGGTAAAAGTCGTAGCTCCACGCTGCGCGTGCGCTCAATCCCTGAATGGAAAGTTCCAGCTTCTGTGTATGCGTGGACAGGGCAAACGACATGTATGGTGATCGGTAGAAACCAGGAAGCTTCCGATTCAACTCAAAAGTCTGCTCCGATTCCACCTCACCGTGACGTATAATCTTGATGGATTGTCCGCCCAACTTCAATGTTGTACGGGTTGTACCTCCCTCAGGTCCAACCTGCGGTTCTTCATAACGAACATAAAGAACGGACCCTTTTAACACAGCTTCACCCTGCATTTCCTGCAGCACATCTTCACCTTCATAACGGCTGTGCAGCCGGATGTGTACCGGTCGCATGTTCGACATGAATGTTAACCTCCATTATATTCGAGGCGACGCAAAATCAGGCACGGCTGGTGAGAACAGCCCTTCCCGTATTGTTGTGTCGCTATACGCGCTCATATTCCCGGATAGCTCGCTATCCTACACTCTACTGTATAACTATATCCAGTTCCCTCGCTCAATTCAAATCCAAATTCAGAGTTTTTTCCTCATCAAGCCAAAAAAGAAGAGCCGCACCTGTAAAGTGCAACTCCCTTTTGCTTCATTATAATAAGATTCGTTCATCCGATCAGGCCCATTGCGATTCATAAGGAAAAGGACATGTTGACTCACTCAGCTTCGCTCGTACCTGTACGAGACAACCACAATGCCGACAAGTTGTGCCATATTGCAATCCCGGACAAGCAGAGCAGATGGAGAGCCGACGTTCATATTCCTCATCCTGTACCGTCGGACGCGAACGCGAGGCAATCTCCACAAGTCTGGCCATTTTGGCATCGCTAATCTTCACATCGTACTGATCATTACAGCCCTTGCAAGGTTCCTGCCTTTTCATCATTAACCCTCGACAGCGATGACCCCAACCGATGCTGGTGGAAGGACAAAACGCAAGGTGTTATTCTCCAGTGTGAGTCCTTCCCACGCCACAGGCTGAACTCGGTTCGGCTGTTCAAAGGTATTGAATGCACCAAAATCAGTATGGTGCAGAATCTGCCCGGTTACTTTAGCGGCTTGAGCTGCGTCCAGCTGGCATACAACTTCCAACTCATCCGTGTGGCTAAGATTACAAGCCGTCACGTGAATGACCCCATCCTTGTTGCGGGAGGCTGACAAGCTGAGCTGAGGAATGGTTTCTTCTCCGAAGGTATACCCAGGGCTTTCATAATTCAAATCCAGTCGCTGCGCATCCATATGAACCTGATACATATCAAATACATGATACGTAGGGGTCAGGAGCATTTTGTCCCCTTCCGTGAGCACAAGCGATTGAAGCACATTGACGATCTGCGCAAGATTTGCCATGTGTACCCGTTTATTATGTTGGTTGAAAATATTCAGATTAACACCTGCAAGCACAGCGTCCCGCATCGTGTTCTGTTGATATAGGAATCCTGGATTGGTTCCCGGCTCAACGTTATACCACGTACCCCATTCATCCACAATAATGCCGACTCTGCCCTCTGGATCATATTTGTCCATAATCTCGGAGTGCTTCACCAGTAATTCATCCATATGGAGCGTTTTTTTCAAGGTGGTAAACCATTCAGCTTCACCAAATCCTGTAGCTGCGCCTTTATCATTCCACTCTCCTGTAGGGATAGTGTAATAATGAAGACTGATTCCATCCATAAAGCGAGCAGCCTCCCGCATCAGGACTTCCATCCATTCATAGTTACCTTCGTTCGGTCCGCAAGCGATTTTATAAATCTCGTTTCCGGAATAGTTACGTACATATGTAGCATACCGGCGATATTCATCCGCATAATATTCAGGGCGCATATTGCCGCCGCATCCCCAGTTCTCATTTCCCACGCCAAAATACTTCATTTTCCACGGTTCTTCCCTACCATTACTCTTACGCCAGTTCGCCATCGGGGATTCGCCGTCAAATGTGATGTACTCCACCCATTCCTGCATCTCCTGCACTGTACCGCTACCCAGATTGCCACTAATATATGGCTCCGTGCCGAGCAACTCACATAATCTCAAGAATTCATGTGTACCAAAGTGATTGTTCTCTTCCACACCGCCCCAGTGTGTATTGATCATACGAGCACGCTCACTCTTCGGACCTACACCATCTTTCCAGTGATATTCATCGGCAAAACAACCGCCTGGCCAGCGAAGTACTGGAATATTAAGCTTCTGCAAGGCCGTTAATACATCATTTCGAATCCCATCCGTATTCGGAATAGGTGAATCTTCTCCTACCCACAGCCCCTCATAAATACAACGTCCCAAGTGTTCGGAAAAGTGACCATATATATTGCGATTTATTAATCCTTTATCAGAATCCGCCTTTAAAATAACATCAACCATGATTTCAACCTCCATATAATGTATTGTTATCGCTTACAATAACTCGTTTTAGAGTAGGTTTCAACCGTTTTTATTTCTACACAAACAAGCCTCTTCCTGTGTAATTGATTAGGAAGAGGCTTGTTTGTTATAGAAATTCATACAGAGACTTACCAAATTGATTTTTATACATTTCTAATTTGGATTTGCCCGTTTATTATTTCAGAATAAGAGACTACTTAA
Source organism: Paenibacillus sp. SRL342 (assembly GCF_984798905.1). Lineage (NCBI taxonomy): Bacteria > Bacillati > Bacillota > Bacilli > Caryophanales > Paenibacillaceae > Paenibacillus > Paenibacillus sp. SRL342. The sequence goes on along the minus strand of NZ_OZ481790.1, from coordinate 119,826 downwards.
TCCTGCTCTGAAGGCAACAACATTTTTTGTGTCCACGTCGTTCCACCATCTGTAGTCTGATAGATCACAGGAGAGTTATCACTTGTGACTACGAGCCAACCCGTCTTGGCCGATGGGAACGAGATACGGGAACTGTATCCCGGATCTTTCAGGTCAATATTTTTCCACGTGGAACCTGTATCATAAGAACGTCCAATACCCACTTTGCCAGCTGCGGGTGAACCTGCAGACAGATACGCCGTCTGATTACCAATCAACGCCATGTTGCCGGGATGACCACCCGGGTTGGCTGGTCCGTTTCCTTTGCCCGTACTGTTTGTACCCGGTGCAGGACCTCCCCCTGCTGTGGATTGTGCAAATACTTGGGTCCAGTTCTTGCCTTGATTACCGCTCGCATAGAGGGAGTACGATTGTTGGGACATGCCTGCATCACCATACAAAAGGGCCCATACTTGCTGGCCATGTGCATACAGATCCCCTCCGCTCCATGTGTCTGAGACAACTCGAAGAGAGGTGGTCCACTTCTTGCCGCCATCACTCGTTTGCTTCAGATGATATCCCGATCCAGGTACAACCACGACGGCATACCCTTGTTTCTCTGTTGCAAAGGCAGCTGCACGCGTGTTGGCAGGTGTATTCATTTTACTCCAGGTTACCCCGCCATCCTTCGTCTGATATGCACCATTATAGGTGTAACCATAACCTACATCTTTATTGCGAAAATCAATTCGCTTGAATTGAATGCCCGGCGTATCGAGCCGCGTCCAGTGCGATCCCCCATCATGGGTACGGATCAGATAGGTTGCAGGTGAATCCTTCACTCGCGCCAGCGCATATCCGTTCACATTATTCGGAAAATCAAGCTGAGTGAATTGCCACTGCCCGGTATATATGGACTGCCACGTACATCCTGCATTCGAAGTACCGATCAGGAAGCCTTCACCCCCAGCTCGTCCAGTCGTATCATTAAGAAAATCAATGTCAGTAAATTGCAGGTGTTGCTCTTCCACACCGCTGACCTTTTTCAATGTAGCAGATAGTCCATGATCTCCCTTTCCACATGCCTGTGAGGATGCAGCGTTAGCACCTGATAACGTATGTACCGGTCCCATCCCCCAAGCCAGTGTTAACGATAATGCGAGTGCACCAATCCGTTTCCATGTCATTGTACTCTTGGTTGTCATCGTAACACCTCCTTTTATGGTTTTACCCAAATTTGATGGTTCTAACGTAACAATCTGATTAACCCCGATGACAATTTCGCAAGAAAAAAACCACCTTTACCCATGATTGGATCATGTAGGCAAGGGTGGTTCATCACCAAACATTGTGTACTCTAAGTTAAATGGGATACGTCACCACAGCAAGGATAACAAAACTGACACTTAAGAAAAGGCATAAATATTAAGATGGAGTCATGCCAAGGCAGGAAACCTGCATGTGCGAGCTATACTAACACAAGCAAAAAATGGTAGAGACACGGGAACATACGTGCTATAATTAATGTTATGGACTTTTGAATATTGGTGGATGTTTTTCAGACCACGGCGCAGCTTCCCGAAAGGGGGTGACCGTCGATGGTCAAACTTGTGGCGCTTGATGTAATCCGATGGATTGCTGCGATCCTCAGTATTGTACTGAGTGGGCGGAAGCTTTACCGTTGGTTGCGCAAAAAGTTTCGTAGCAAGCGAAAACCCACCTCATAAGGTTGGATGCCTGACGGTGGGTTTCGCTTGAATAACAGTATTTAGTTCATGCGCGCCGTGGCAATCCACAGCCTTTCGGGTCCTAAGAGTCTTTACCGTTGGCAGCGGTAAAGGCTCTTTTTAGTATATGACCGAACCGAATCACCATATACTTCACGAATGTAATATATCAATTAATATACTACTGAATACTTATGTAGTCAGTATAGCACAGCTCTGTCCAAAAGTTAACAATACAAAAACGCTCTCCCCTGCGCAAAGTTGAAACCGCGCAGACAGAGAGCGTTATAATTATCGGTTATTCTGTGATTATTTCACGAATCCAAGCAGCATTTCACGGATCAGCTTTGCAGCTACAATCTGTGTCTGTTGTGTTGGATCATAGATTGGTGCAACTTCAACCAAGTCACAACCAACGACATTCACATCAGATCCTGCGATCATATGAACGGCTTCCAGCAGTTCCTTGGACGTAATGCCGCCCGCTTCTGCCGTACCTGTTCCTGGTGCTGCTGACGGATCAAGCACATCGATGTCGATAGTTACGTATACCGGACGATTACCCATCTTCGGAAGAGCTTCCTTCATCGGAGCTGCCACTTCAAATGGATAGAAGTTGATGTTCTCGCGACCATACTGGAACTCCTCACGGGAACCGGAACGGATACCGAACTGATAGATGTTTTTGCCCCCCATCAACTCAGCCGCTTTACGCACTGGTGTGGAGTGGGACAATGGCTCGCCTTCATAGTTTTCACGAAGGTCAGCGTGAGCATCAATATGAATCAGGATAAGATCCGGGTATTTCTTGTACATCTGTTGGATGACTGGCCAAGTTACCAGATGCTCGCCACCGAGTCCCACTGGGAATTTGTCGTCAGCGAGCAGACTGCCGATGTATTCATGAATTACCTCAAGGCTGCGTCCCGCGTTACCGAAAGGCAAGAGCAGGTCTCCAGCGTCAAAGTATGTCATGTCTACAATGCTTTTGTCGAGATATGGGCTGTACTCTTCAAGTCCAACCGATGCCTGACGGATATGAGATGGGCCGAAGCGGGAACCCGGACGGAAGCTGACGGTGTAATCCATTGGCATACCATAGATAACCGCTTTGGAGTTCTCATAATCCTCAGAGCTGCAAATAAATACGTTTCCTGAATAAGCTTGATCCAGTTTCATTAATGATTTCCCCTTTTATTTCGTTAAATCTTCCACGAATTTAGGAAGTACAAATGCTGCTTTGTGTAGACGCGGAGAGTAATACTTGGTATCCATCTCCGGGATTTGTGTCTCATCCACTTCGAGCGGGTCATGTTTCTTGCTACCCATGGTGAATGTCCACAAACCACTTGGATAGGTTGGAATATTACAGCCGTACACATGTACGATCGGGAAGATTTCTTTGACGTCTTTGTTCACCTTCTGGATCAGATCGGCCTTGAACCAAGGGTTGTCCGTTTGGGCAACGAAGATTCCGTCTTCTTTCAATGCTTCGTAGATGCCTTGATAGAACCCACGCTCAAACAATGGCGCAGCCGGGCCTACAGGCTCCGTCGAGTCTACGATGATCACATCGTATTCATTTTTATGTTCAATAATATGCATGTAGCCGTCGTTTACGAGCACTTCAACATTAGGCTCGTCCAACTTTCCGGCGATTTCAGGCAAATATTTTTTGGAGTATTCAATGACTTTACCGTCAATTTCGACGAGAACTGCTTTTTCTACAGCTGCATGTTTAATGACTTCACGAATGACTCCGCCATCGCCACCACCGACAACCAGAACTTTTTTCGGATTCGGGTGAGTGTTCAGCGCAGGGTGTGCCGCCATTTCGTGATATACGAATTCGTCTTTTACAGTCGTCATCACCATGCCATCAAGAAGCAACATGTTACCGAATTCTTCGGTCTCTACCATGGCCAAATCTTGAAAATCCGTTTTCTCTGTAACATAGGTCTGCTTAATCTTCGCGGTGATCCCGAATACCGGGGTCTGTTTCTCCGTAAACCACAATTCCATAATCTCTACCTTCTTTCCGTAAAGTTAATGATCAGCCATACCCGACCAAGTGCTGTGCACTATAATCGGTTCGCCCAAGCACGTCCAGCGTTCGGCGCCATATCGCGTTATCATTGCTGGCCTGCGGGAAAGGTCCGCGGTTCACTTCATTATATAGATTAAATTGACCAGAGCGTGCAGAGCGTCTGACTAATCAATGAATCAATGACCATTCGTCTGTTCGTCCTTACGCGCTTTAGTATCTTGTGCCGAATCTTACCTTTTCATTACCCTTTTGCATTATACGCGATTGACGTTTATACTGCAAAACGGTTTTTAAGGCGAAAATGCTACATTTTGTTTGCTTATGCACCCGATTGAATATCCCTGCCAATCAAGTCCCATACTGGAAGAAAAGAGAGGAGCCCGTTCCATGACCAAGCCAAATCAAAAGACCCGCAAACGCGGGTTCCGTATACAAAAATTGTTTAAAAACCTGTCTCTGCTCGCCGTGCTCGCCATACTTGCTACCGCTGCGGGATTGGTTTACCTATACGCAACCAGCCTGCCCCTAGCAGACTCTGATCGGAATTCCAGATTACTGGACAGTCAAGGTGAAGTCATCGCTACCTTCTCTGCAGGTGGCAAAGACTCTGTACCCGTTCAACTGGAGGATATCGCTCCAGATCTGGTCAATGCCACTCTGGCTGTAGAGGACCGCAAATTCTATAATCACTACGGGTTCGACGTGCAAGGGATGGGACGGGCTGTGCTTGTTAATCTCGAACATATGCAGATGTCGCAGGGTGCGAGTACATTGACTCAACAGCTGGCGCGTAACCTGTATCTGTCTCATGAGAAAACATGGACTCGCAAAGCCAAGGAAGCCATGTACACGGCGCAATTGGAGATGAAATATAGCAAGGATGAAATTTTGCAGATGTATTTGAACGAAATCTATTATGGGCATGGTGCGTACGGAATTGAAGCGGCTTCACGAATGTATTTTGGCAAATCAGCCAAACAGCTGGATCTTGCAGAGAGCGCCATGCTGGCAGGAATCCCGAAAGGACCTACCTACTATTCACCCTATAACCATATGAAGAATGCCAAAGACCGACAGAAGATTGTGCTGAATGCCATGGCGGATATCGGCAAGATCACCCAGGCTGAAGCCGATAAGGCCTATGAGAAAATGCTTTCGTTCAAACCGGAAAGTGAGCGTAAAACGGTGGAAAGTGCCCCGTATTTCCGTGACTATATCCGGAGTCTGGCTATCAAAGAGCTGGGAATCAGTGAGGCAATGCTGGATCATGGGGGATTAAATATCTACACCACCCTGGATCTGCGTGTACAAAAAGCGGCTGAAGATGCTGTAGCAAAAGGTATGGATGCCAAAAGCGAGCTGGAGACGGCTCTCGTGTCCATCGACCCTCGTACGGGCTACATCAAAGCCATGGTAGGCGGCAAGAATTACCGGACCAATCAGATTAACCATGTACTGGCGACAACGCGCCAGCCAGGTTCGGCGTTTAAACCCATTATGTATCTGGCAGCCCTGGAATCCAAGCAGCTCACCAGCGCATCCATATTTAACAGTGAACCTACCCTGTTTCACTATGACAATGACCGCAAAACCTATAAACCCGGCAACTTTGGAGACAAGTATCTGGGTGAGATTGATCTAAGACAAGCGATCGCCGCTTCAGATAATATCTATGCGGTGAACACCATTATGCAGATCGGTCCTGAACAGGTTGTGAGTATGGCGAAAAACCTTGGCATTACAAGCAACCTGAGCGCCGTACCTTCTCTTGCACTGGGAACGTCACCTGTCAGTCCGCTGGAGATGGCGTCAGCCTTTTCCGTCATTGCTGCTGGTGGACAACGGACGCCACCTGTCGCCATTCTGCAAGTAACAGATGCCGCAGGACGTGTACTCTATGAATCGCCTCAAACCAAAGCTGAGACCGTCGTGGAACCTGCAGCAGCTTATGTCCTGACTCGTTTAATGGAAAGTGTCTTCGAAAATGGAGGAACGGGCAACCGGGTGTCTAAGGCGATCAAACGTCCGGTTGCCGGAAAGACAGGGACGACCAATACGGATGCCTGGCTGGTTGGGTTCACACCCGAGCTCTCCACCTCTGTATGGGTAGGGTACGACCAAGGCAAAGCCATCTCGACTTCGGATGGTCGCCGGGCGGCGCCGATCTTTGCCCAATTCACAGAGCAGGCTCTTGCGAGCGTACCACCCAAAATTTTCACCGTGCCTGATCATGTTGTAAGTGTCTATATCGACCCGGAATCCGGAAAGCTGGCAGGCAACGGCTGTGAAGAGAAACGATTGGAAGTCTTTATTGATGGCACTGAACCAAAAGAGGTTTGTCATGGTACGACGGATGATTCGGATTCTGGAGAAGATGAGAAGACCCGTCAGGTACAGAATCAACAAGGCATACAGGAAGAGAAACATTCATGGTGGGGAGATTTCAAACGTTGGTGGGTAGAATGACGCAAATGCGCTATGACTTAGTTGCGCCACCTATAACCCCTGATTATATTGAACAATTGGAAATTCTCTCTGGATGAAAAACTCATAATTATTCAGATCGATGAATACGATTATTTCACAAGCAAAAGACCCCCAACCGAACTTTCCGGTCAAGGGGCCTTCTGCTTTTTTTTGCTTTTATAACTTTGTTGAAAATGATTTGCCTTAGGCGAGTGCTTCCTTCAATACATCTGGAGAAGCATTCCACCACTCTTCGTTGTGTGAGATCAGCAGTGTCTTAAGTGCAGCTCGAGCTTCAGGTCCAAGCTCATCCAGCATGAAGCGACGCTTCAAGGCATAATCCATGCGATTCACATGTTCGGCCAGCAGTTTCCATCCACGTCTTGCTTCTGTATCAATCCACATCTCACATGCCGTTGCTCCACCATACAGTTGGCCTTCCTCCGTGCGATCGACAGCTACCCACACCAGCCATACCTGGCGTCCGTTGGGCACATCCTCACGATTGGTAGAGAACTTGATATTGCGTTCCACTTTACTCTTCGCATGCATCGCACCAATATCGATTTTGGCTTCGCCATTATCAATAATGACCGGGGAAAGGTTATTCAGTTCAATGGAACCTGCACCGAAGCCTTTATGCTTGCTTTTTGCACTAACGATATTCAAGGCAATCTGTTTTTTGCCGTTTTGCTCGTTTTGGTCCATGTTTATAGCCTCCAAGGGTTGATACAAATATTTTAACTAATAATTGCCCCATTGCAAACATATACATGCTGTAGATGCTTGTCAACGGGAGGTATTTAACGATGATTCCACGACGCGCCAAGAGCTGGCTCACTGCATCCCTGGCCCTGTGTGTACTTGCCGGAGGGATATGGATCACTCTGGGTTATAATCGCTCAACTCATTCCGAATTGCCAGTACTCGCCCCCGAATCGGGCAAGCCCAAGGCAATAGCTCCAATTCCAGCACCTCCAGAGAGTGTACAGACCCCTACAGCCGAAGTGTACAGCAACCGTGTTGTGGAATACCACATGGATGTGAAGCTGGTCGAAGGAAACGTATTGGAAGGGACTCAGACGATCACCTGGACTCATCCAGGCAAAAAAACCGTCAACGAGCTTTACTTTCATATGTATCCCAACGCCTTCTCTTCTGCTGACACCACCTTTATGAAGGAATCCGGCGGAAAGCTTCGGGGTGATGTCATGCCTACCAATGGTTACGGCTCCATGAACATTACCGAAATGAAAACGGAGGACGGGCTCTCTCTGCTGCACCGGATGCAGTACGTGCAACCAGATGACGGAAATATCAAGGACACCACCCTCATTAAAGTACGCCTGCCCAAACCCGTCAAAGGCGGGGAAAGTATCACACTCCACACCCGATTTGAAGTGAATCTGCCAAAGATTTTTGCCCGGATGGGAACTGCTGATCATTTTGTCATGGCAGGTCAATGGTTTCCCAAATTAAGTGCCTATGAACCTGTAGGCAGGCGTGGACGAACAACGGAAGGCTGGAATCTGCACCAATACCATGGCAATTCAGAGTTTTACGCCGACTTCGGTATATATAGTGTGCGTATTCGGGTGCCTGAAACATACAAAGTTGCTGCTACCGGATTTCCAACGCAGCAAGCCGTGGTGAAGAATGGAGAAAAGGTCTATCAATTCTACGCCGATGATGTGCATGACTTCGCATGGGCAGCCTCACCCGATTTTGTGTACGCAGAGGAGCCATTCTCCGCACCCAATGTGCCTGGTGTACGAATCAAGTTATATCTGGACCCAGCTCATCAGGATCTGAAAGAACGTTATTTCCATGCTGCGAAGGCCGCTCTAGCCAATTATAGCAAATGGTTTGGCCCGTATCCTTACGCTACCTTATCCATCGTAGTTCCACCCAAAGCGGGGAACGGTGCTGGAGGTATGGAATACCCTACGCTAGTTACGGCCTTTGGAGCCGATGACACTACGCCAGGTTATGACCTGGAACGTACCGTAATCCACGAGATCGGACACCAGTACTTCTACGGCATGGTTGCCAGCAACGAATTCGAGGAGGCCTGGCTGGATGAGGGATTCACCTCTTATGCAGAAGACAAACTGATGGAGCAGGAATACGGATTGATTCCGAATCTGCCGGTACAATCGGGACTGATTACGTCTCCTTCATCCTTAACACAAGAATCTTGGAAGTTCGATTCACAGAATGAGTACGCCGCCAATGTCTATACACGTGGCAAGCTTGTATTGCTTGGTATCGAACATCAAGTCGGTGCCAAAAAGATGGAACGCATTCTCTCTACCTATGTGAAGAAATACCGCTTCAAACATCCCACTTCGGCTGATTTCCAGAACGTTGTGGAACAAGTGACCCGCACTTCCTGGTCTGATTATTTTGATCAATACGTCTATGGTAACGGGATGGCTGACTTTGCTGTAGAGAAGATTCGTGTTACGCCCGTACAGAAAGACGGTCAAACATTGTACGAGTCATCCGTGACGATCGCAAAAAAGGGCAGTGATTACAGCGCCGTTCCTGTTCGCATTGCTTTTGAAGACGGGCATATCCTCACCAAGCAATGGAATGGACAAGAAGATCGCATCACGTATAAATTAACTCACACATCCCCCGTATCCTGGGCCATGACCGATCCCCTGTACTCGATCGTGCTGGAGAACCGCCATATGAACAATTTCCTGAAATCCGGACTGGATGAGCAGGCAAAGTCCCGCTGGAGCATGAGTGTAACCAAACTAATAGAAGCCATATTCGGAGGTCTGTCATGGTGAGGTGGAAACGGTGAAAGCGAAAATACGTGAAGGCTGGTTTCTCGTCCGTCAGCATATGTTCATTGCCGCACTCTTATTTCTCTATCAACTCATTTGGGGATATTTCTTCTATCGAATGGTACAGTCGGCGGTCATCCCACTACTCCTTCGCTATCCAGATGCTGATGCCGGTGAGCTGAGTACACTTTTGTTCAAAATGGAAAGTCAACTTAACCTGTCTACCCATCCGGAGGTTCATCGTTATCTATGGATTCTAGGGGGCATGCTGCTAGTTCGCATGTTGATCAGCCCCCTCATTCAGGCAGGACTGCTCTACTCACTTCAGCACTTTAATTCTACAGAAGAGCGCATCCCCTTTGTCCGCGGAATCAAAAATCTGTGGAAACCGATGCTGCTTCTCCACACTATACGTACATTATTGATCCTTCTGCCCGCCTACTGGCTCATACCGAAGCTCTACTCCATTCTCATGGACGGATTTCACTCGCTTCAATTACTTTTGCCTGGTATACCTTATGTTGCTGCTTGGATTGTATATGGTTGGATCATCCACCATGTCATACTCTACATGCAGTTCGGTGTGTCGGCACCAGAAGGAGAAGGCGGGGCTCACGGTACCCTCAAAGCACTCTGGATTGCAATGCGTCATCTCATCGCTGTAATCGGCATTGCACTCCTGCTGGGCGGAGTACACCTGCTCGTCTTTGGGGCCTTCACTTCAGCCTCATGGTTATTAACGGGACTTACCGGACTTATACTACAACAGACGTATCCACTTGCCAGATGTCTATTGAGTCTGTGGAAAATATGCAGCCATTTCCGATTATGGCAGTCCAAAATATCCAAAGGTGAGAGCAGATAGTTTAAAAATTGTTACCATCACATGTTAAACTCATGGCCTAATATGTACTTATAAATAGGCAAACCTCAACCTTTCCCCGTCAAAGGTCGAGGTTTTTTTTGCTAAATTTGTTGCTAAACGTTGCCAAAGCCGTACTCCTCTGTTACAATAATCGCAGTGAGTTTTTAGTAACAACTTTGTAATCTTTACATTCATATTTGTAACTACTTAAAATTAAATCGTCATTTCTTGATTTCGCAGGTGCATAACTAGCATAGCCAAATTCCTGGCACCTGGGAAGCGGGGGAACCAGTTATGGGTGAATTGATCTTGCTACAGAGGGATCATAGGGGACCTTCAACCGAATCCTTAAGCTAACCTCGCAGGCATTGGAAGGGGAATATCTCTTGTTCAAGAAGAAATTAACCGCAGCTGTACTTAGCATCACATTCGCTTTATCGCTTGGTGCAGGTAGCGCATTCGCAGATTCAAAGATGGACACAGTAATTGATTCAGCAATGGGAACTACATACAAAAGTGGGGGAACAACGCTTAACGGCTTTGACTGCTCCGGATTTACACGGTATGTATTCGACAAGTTGGGTATTGATTTGGCACGTCAATCCAGTTCCCAATTCGATATGGGTGATTCCGTATCCCGCATGGAAATGAGAGCTGGTGACCTGGTGTTCTTTAATACAACAGGTAAAGGCGTATCTCATGTAGGAATCTTTGTAGGGGATGGAAAGTTTGCACACTCCTCTTCTTCCAAAGGCGTTACGATCAGTGCATTGAGTGAAAACTATTGGGCCAATCGTTATGTTGGCGCGAAACGGATTATGAGCACGGACGCATATGAATCACTGGCCCTTGACTAGGGACAAGCTGAGCAACATGATGCTGTAACCATTAACCATACTGGAACGAAGCAAGAAGCATAACAGAACCGCCCGGTACATTCTCCGCAGGAATGTATCCGGCGGTTTTTTTGTGATTCAATCCTTATTCATGTTGCAAGTTACTCAGGGCATATCCTGCGACATCAACAGGTTCATTTTGCGTTCGTTCGTCCGTGCCCTTATGATGTTTTTACCCATCCCGTTATAATATAAACGGAATTACCGGAACTTTTGTTTCATTTTTTTCTTGGGAAGGAAGACTTGCTAAATGAACATCTCTTTTGTAGAGTGGACAAAGAGTTCTGTTTCAAGGAAAGGAGCATGCGGGTGTATGAAGGAAACCCCTGTGACGTTTCACGTTGTACCCATGCGAGAAGAACATGCGGAGCTTATCTGCAGTTGGCAGTATGACCCGCCTTACAATATCTACAGCTGGCTCCCCTGGGAGCAGATGAAAGCTCTGGAAGTGGAATTCGGAGATGCGCAGCTGCGGCAGGAGCAATACGCGATCGTCCTGGATCAGAACGATCGTATATGCGGGTTTGCTCAATACTTCCCACTTCAAGGGGTAACCCGGATTGGCCTTGGCATGCATCCAGAGCTGTGTGGTCAGGGTCAAGGGACAGATTTTGTCACTGCCATTGTACAGGAAGCCATTCGCCGAAATCCCACGAATGAGATTGATCTGGAAGTACTCACTTGGAATGCTCGTGCCATTCAAGTCTATCTGAAGAGTGGATTTGTCACCCATGATACCTACGAACGACAGACCCCAAGCGGCTTGAAGCCCTTTCACTGTATGGTTTATGAAGGGCCTCGCGGTTAGAATCCATTGTAAAACAACCAAATTTGCCCCTTGTTATGTGATTAGTTCAAAAAATTCCCACAAAATGCTATGATGTCAGTACAGGTTCCGTTATAATGATATGGATAGTTTCAGGTTAGATGATCTTTCATTCTGGAGGGGACATAAGGGATGCACAAATGGATCATGAGCGGAGTATTTTTTGCAGCATGCGCTTTAGCTATTGTTTTAATGTTTACGCTTCCAGGGAAAGAAGAAGTGGCTGAAGAAGCCAAACCAACCATGCCGGAAGTAACATTGGATGCCGGACAGGCTGAGGCACTGGTCAAAGCCAATTGTATCTCCTGTCACGGGGATCAGCTTCAAGGTGGCGTAGGACCTGCTCTGGCAAACATCGGCAGTCAGGATGATCTGGAGAAGATCTATTCTACGATTGTCAAAGGTAAAGGTGGTATGCCTTCCTTCAAGGGCAAACTGCAGGATGAAGAGATTGCAAATATCGCCATATGGCTGTCAGAGAAGAAATAATCTCTGCACGAACTACATAATGAAGAGGCCCTTAATCCCCTTTTGGGAGAATAAGAGCCTCTTTGTTATACCAATTATTAGGCATCTGCCGCGTGCTCGGCCAGAAAGGCCTCAACTTCACTTGCGGACGGCATCCCGGACTGGGCGCCGAGCTTCGTCACGGATAACGCGGCCGCACCCATGGCGAAGCCTACGGCCGCGTCCAAAGTCTCACCGCGCGCGAGGGCTACCGCCAGCGCGCCGTTGAAGCAATCGCCAGCGCCGGTCGTATCGACGGCGCTTACGGCGTAGCCGGGCGCACGGCACGCGCCGGCACGCCCTGCTTGTACGCGGCCACCAGGCGCCGCCGCGTACACAGCCCCCTCGGGGCCGAGCGTCGTAACGACAGCGGCCCCGAGGGATGCGGCGAGCTCTGCGACCGCCGCATCCAGGTCTTCCGGCCGGAGATGATCCCGGCCGGTAAGCACGGCAAGCTCGCTGCGGTTCGGCGTGACAACGTCGACGCACCGCAGGAGCTCCTGGGGCAGACCCGGCACCGCGGGAGCCGGGTTGAGCACCACCAGTGCGCTGCCTTCAGCCGCCAGTTGGGCGGCGCGGGTAACCGCTGGCAGCGGGATCTCCAGCTGTAGCAGCACCGCTGCGGCTGCAGTCAGGCTTTTTACCGTATCCGCCTCTTCCAGCATCTCAGGCACCACTTGCCCATTCGCACCAGGAATAACAATAATCCGGTTGTCTCCCCTAGAGAGCCAAATGGACGCCGTCCCTGTAACCGTGTCTTCCAATACGCGAACCTGCGAGGCATCTGCACCACTTTCCGTCAGACTGTGCAGCAGACGTTCGCCAAAACCGTCCGATCCCACCGCACCAATCATCGTAGTCTGTCCACCCAGACGCGCAGCAGCAACAGCCTGGTTGGCCCCTTTGCCACCAGCGAGATAATGCAGTTCCTCACCGCTCACAGTCTCTCCCTCTTCCGGAATCATGTCTGTCTTCACCACGAGATCCATATTGAGACTGCCTACGACAGCAATGAGAGGTTGTTTCTGATTATAGTCTGACATGTATGGTTCACTCACTTCTGGCCGCGCGATAATAACTGACCTCGTTATTCCGACCTCATTTTGTCATAAGCTTCGTTATATTGTCCTGCTTCCTTGATATCTACAGATGTGATACCACCCGCATCCCATGACGTCAGACGCAGCGTAACCGTTGTATAGTCAATCGTAATAAAAGGATGATGATTGAATGCTTCCGAGATCGCAGCGACCTCATCCACAAATGCAATCCCTTTCATGTAGTTGGAGAACACGAATTTACGTACAATCCACCGTCCCTCTTCCAGTTCCCAGCCTTCCAGCCTTCCCAGATGAGCTTCGACTTCCTCTTGCGAAAAAACCATGCGTTATCTTCCTCCCCATAGGATGGTACATTACAGACGTGTGTCCGTATAACCACCGACACCTTCGGTGCGATCAACAGCAACCTCAAAGGCCAGGCTCACCGCCATGCGGTTGGCCCATTTCACGACTAACATCTTACCACGGACTAGCTTCAAAATCCAATCAACTACGTGGCTTAGAACCAATAACCATAAGGCTTTGAGGGAAATTCCAATTCCATTTACACCCCTGAAAATGCATATAAACGCACTAAATTAAAGGTACAAACGTCAACTCTTCTTCCCCGATCAAAATATGAATGCGGTGCTGTTCCTTATCATGGATGACCACGCCACTTCCAACCGGAATAACGGACTCCTCGCCCAGCGCATAGAACAGATCCTCAGCCAACGCCTCATCCACTTCAAGTTGGTCAGATGCAGCCAGTCTCTCCCACTCTTCCGCGTCCATTTCAAAGAAAACATACCGATCCGGTATGCGTCCGATTGCCGTTGTCAGATCTGTCAAAATTCCTTCATAATCCCGTCCATGCTTTACGCCCATTGGCTTTTCACTCCTATTCGGCCCCTAAGGAGCGGATTTGATCTTATTATACCTGAAAATAGCCCTTAAAAAAAAAGGCCTTCTGGTCGATAAATACATATATGACCGTTTTAACTGTTTTAGCAACCGTAAGGAATGCCTAACATTGAACGGATTGCGGCCAAAAATTCGTCCGGAAGCCCGAACACAGCCGCTTGAAAGGATTCAATTTTATCTCATGGATGAGGTGTATGATGAACATTTCAACGATTATTGGACTAATTTTGGGGCTGGTCTCCCTTGTATTTGGTATGTTCTTGAAGGGTGCGCCCTTAATCAACCTGGTTAACAATCCCGCAGCCTACATTATTATCTTTGTTGGTACGGCAGGAACCATCTTTATCGCATTTCCGATGTCTGAAGTTAAAAAAATCCCTAAGCTTTTCGGGATTGTTTTCAAAAATCAAGTACTTATTGATCGCGTATCCCTGATCGGCACATTTATGGATTGGGCTTCCACTACCCGTCGTGAAGGTTTGCTTGCACTGGAATCAAAAGTAGAAGAGATTGACGATCAGTTCCTTCGTGGCGGTATGCGTATGATTATAGACGGCAACGATCAGGAATTTGTAAGTGATGTACTCATGGAAGATATTCATGCTACAGAGGAGCGCCACCGTGGCAGTGCCTTGATCTTCGCTCAGGCGGGGATGTACGCACCAACGCTTGGGGTTCTCGGGGCCGTTGTAGGTCTCATCGCAGCACTTGCCGATCTCAGTGATATGGAGAAACTCTCCCATGCGATTGCGGCAGCATTTATCGCAACACTCCTTGGTATATTTAGTGGTTACGTGTTATGGCACCCGATGTCTAACAAGCTGAAACGGATGTCCAAGCAAGAAATGGAGATCAAGCTGATGATGGTTGAAGGACTGTTATCCATACAATCCGGTGTCTCCACCATCGCCATCAACCAAAAGTTATCCGTATTCCTGACACCTTCCGAACGTAAACAACTGGAAGAGAAGGAGGGATCATCAGGTGAAAAAGGCTAAGAAGCACGAACCACATGAAGAGCATATAGACGAGAGCTGGTTGCTCCCCTATTCCGACTTGATGACCTTGTTGCTTGCTCTGTTTATTGTATTGTTCGGCATGAGTTCAATCGATGCAGCTAAGTTTGAGCAGATGGCTTCCGCACTAAACAGTGCATTAAATGGAGGTTCCGGAATTCTGGACCATTCGTCCATGAATCCGGATACGCCAGGTGCCGATTTAGGTAAGAACAAACAGGAACCTACAGAAATCACCAAGAAAACACCAGCTCAGATTACAGATGCACAGATGGCTAAGAAAGAACAAGAAGACCTGGAGAAACTCAAAGAGCGACTCGACAAATATATCTCGAAGAACGGGCTCTCGGACCAGCTGAACACCAAGCTGAATCAGTCTGAATTGAAGATCACCATCAGTGATAACGCCCTGTTCTCCTCAGGCCGAGCAGATGTGAAGCCTGAATCACGATCCCTGGCCAAAGCAATCTCAAGCATGCTGCAGGAGTTCCCTGAATATGAAGTGGTTGTATCCGGTCATACCGATAATATTCCCATTTCGAACAACCAATATAAGGATAACTGGGATCTAAGCGCAGATCGTGCGCTCAACTTCCTGAAAATCCTGTTGCTGAACACGCAATTGGACCCTTCCAAATTCACACCAAGTGGTTATGGAGAGTATCACCCGATTGCCAGCAATGACACCAATACCGGACGGGCACAGAATCGACGTGTAGAGGTATCTATCATTCGGAAGTATCAAAGTAACAATACAAATGTAAAAGCTGTTGGCGAAGGAAACTAGAGGCCTGCAGCGATTCATTAACCAAAGACCGTTCTCCAGGTACAAGGAGAACGGCCTTTTTGGTTTATATAATGCTTATGCTTTGGTTTATCTCTACATTTTTTCACACTATTTGCGAAGGTTCCCTGTCGTTATTGACCCTATACCAAAAAGCCCTGCGCTCCTTTTCGGAAAGCAGGGCTTCAATCAGTTAATTAGTCAAAGTCGAATCAACTATTCCAGTGAATAGTCCAACAGACCGCCCAGCTCAGCTTTTTCAGCAGCGGTAAGCTCTCTCCATGCACCTGTCGCCATTTCTCCAAGATGAATATTCATGATCCGAACACGCTTCAACTTACGAACCTCGTAGCCAAAGGCACTACACATCCGCCGAATCTGACGGTTCTTTCCTTCAGTCAGGATGATACGGAATACTCGATCCGTCATCCGGGTCACTGTACAAGGCAGGGTCATTTCACCCAGGATCTTCACCCCAGTGCTCATACCTCTAAGGAAACTCGGGGTTACAGATCGATCAACAGTAACGATATACTCTTTCTCATGGCGTCCTTCTGATCTAAGAATCCGGTTAACGATATCACCATCATTGGTCATCAGGATCAAACCTTCTGAGTCCTTATCCAGGCGCCCAATTGGAAAGATACGTTCATCGTGTCCGACAAAATCAACGATATTGCCCTGAATATGCTGCTCGGTTGTGCTTGTGATCCCGATCGGTTTATTCAGCGCGATATATACGTGTTTTCTCTTTTCCTTGATTGGCTTGCCGTTGATTCGTACATCGTCGCCTTCTTCTGCCTGACTGCCCAGTTCAGCCTTAACTCCATTAATGGTTACCTGACCACTATCCACCAACTTATCTGCTTCGCGCCGGGAGCAGTAACCTGTTTCACTAATAAATTTATTAATACGCAAAAGGTAATCTCACCTCATCTATTTCTCTTCATCTGTAAATGGTTCATCCGTTATCTGATCTACCTCAATAACTTCCGGTTGTTGCTCGGATGCAGGCAGTTCAATAATAACCGTTGTTCCCTTGTTCATGATGCTTTTAATATCCATCATGCCCTTATGTGATTGAATAATGCGCTGACTGACCATCAGGCCAAGCCCTGTCCCAGACTCTTTATTCGTAAAGAAAGGCTCCCCAAGCTTGGGCATCATCTCTTCCGGGATACCAATGCCTTCATCCCTGATCTCAATTCTGACGCGTTTCGACTGCTCGTCATGCTTGAGCTTGATATGGATGCTTCCTCCATTTGGCATGGCCTCCATACCATTTTTCAGCAAATTGATGAATACCTGCTTCAATTGGTTCTCTTCACAGTGTACCATAGCCGAATCGGATGAGGCACGCAGTACAAATTCTACACCATGCAGATGCGCCTGACTATCCAGTAATGAGATGACATCGCCAAGAATAAAACGAATATCCCGATT
Organism: Paenibacillus sp. SRL342; assembly: GCF_984798905.1. Lineage (NCBI taxonomy): Bacteria > Bacillati > Bacillota > Bacilli > Caryophanales > Paenibacillaceae > Paenibacillus > Paenibacillus sp. SRL342. Next base: position 102,508 of record NZ_OZ481790.1, on the reverse strand, counting down.
CTGAAAATGAACCGCCTGCGGTTTCGCCAAAATCAGAAATTCACCGACAATAAGGTTGATTCGATCCAGCTCCGATAACATCAGATCCAGATGACGATGATTCAGCTTGTTGCTCTCTTGCTGTAACTGTAGGAATCCACGCAGCGTGGTCAGTGGATTACGAATCTCATGTGCCACACCTGCTGCAAGCTGGCCCACGGTTGTTAGCTTCTCAGAACGCCTGAGCAACTCTTCCATCCGATTACGACTTGTAATGTCCCTGGAGACGCTAATCAGCGCTGTAATCTCTCCAGCCTCGTCTCGCACCGGAGCCGTACTGACACTGACCTCTACTCGGGTCCCGTCTTTCTTCATCCAGGTGGTTTCGTTGGACGTAATGGACATCCCTTCAACGAGTTGGGCATGCTGACGTTTCATTTCTTCTTCTGCTTCTGGCGGGATGATCTTCAGATTACGACCTTCCACTTCACGACTTCGAAATCCATATAATTGTTCAAATGCCCGGTTAACCCGAAGCACCTTTCCTTCAAGATCCGTAATGTGAATGGCATCCGCTGTCTGATTGATAATGGACTCCAGATGTTCTTTCACCGCCCGATTCTCTTCATACATCTGTTTCAGACGGCTCGTATAATGGCCTAGATTACGAATCATGGCATTAATACGATTGGCCAGTTGACCAAGTTCATCCTTCCTCCGTACTTTCAGACGGAAATCAAAGTGCCCTTCCGCTACATCATTCACTTTGCCCAGTATGGATTGGATCGGACGCGTAATATACCCTGCGAGCAGATAGCTGCCAAAGATCACGATCTCCAGCAAAACCAACGATATGGAGGCATGGCTCACCAACTGCTCAGATACCATGGAGGATATTTGCTTATAGTCCATGACAATACTGATCACATAGGAAGACTGATTGGGTGTGAAAATGGGAATAAAACTCTTCAATACCTTCTGTTCGTGCGTTTCACTGACAAAAGATACATTTTGCCCTGTTCGAATGGCGCGCACCACAGCACGATGATCCTCATCCGTAGAACCATACTGGTATGTACCAAAACGAATCGGTCTGTTATTCAACTTGCTAAAGTTCGAATCTCTTCCGTCATCACCCATGTTCGGGCTGCCAAAAGTCAACGGATTGATGCCTGTAATCTCCAGAATGGAGGGATTGACCTCACGAATTTTATTTAAAATCTCATCCGGACTAGAGATTTTCACATAGTCATCAACTTCCGTATTATTATAGAAAGGATTGATTATGTAGTTTCTCTTTCCATCATGGTAGTAACCCCAGATATCAATATCCGAAGGACTGGATGTCGAATATTCGAATCCATCTGACCAGAAATGCTCCAGCTTCTGCCCTTGGGGAATCGTCACCTGTTGTTTTTCAAACAACTGCTTAAAGGCCTGATACCAATAGGTCATGGATTTGGTGGATAGCCCGATTTCTCTCGGATCTGAAGAGCGGCTAACAACGATGTCATCATCCGTCTGCTCCATTAACGATATATGTGAGACGCCGACCTTTTGGCTCAAGCGTACAAGTTCTTCATTTGTGATATTATTAATATCCGGGTCCAACTCTTCCGCTGCCATGACAGCAGCAAGCCACAGATTGTTTCCAATCTGCCGTTTTACATAATCCGAACTGTATTGATTCTGTTCGACAGCAATTGCAATCTGCTTTGCAGTGAGCACCATCTTGTTTTCACTGTCCTGCCTCAGATTCTCTTCTGTAGTATAATAACTCAATGCGATATTCAACACTAAAATAACGAGCACTGAGCACGACATAATCATGGATAATTTCGTTTTAATAGACAAGTTTTTTTGTTCACCTCTCGGCTTGTACCCTCTGGCGATATATGGCAAAACCTATCTCCATCATAACGCTTGTATGTCTTTTTGAAAAGGATAATTGACCTGTGCCCAAAAGTTACCGAATGACTGAAAAGCTTGAAATTCGTTGTTTTTTGCATTTTTGAACTCTACAATGAAATTAAACACTATATTTATCCACATACCCACAGGCTTGTGGATAGTTTGTTTATAACTATGTGAGCAACTACACGGTTATCCACAATTCTATACACAACATGTTAACAACCCGAATACTTGTTCGCTGAATAAACGATTTTGGAAGGAGTTATATAAGTAATGACTGACCATTCTCTCCAGCCCGATCTTGGGAATTTATCTGAGGAGGCTCAACATGAGCACTGGATGCGGGAGGCCATTGCCGAGGCCTACAAAGCTGAGGCTCTTGGGGAAGTGCCGATTGGAGCTGTAATCGTACAAAATAACCAAATTATCGGTCGGGGATACAATCTGCGTGAAACTACCCTGGATTCCACCGCCCATGCAGAGATGGTGGCTATTCGTCAGGCCAGCGAGACCATCGGAGCTTGGCGTTTGTTGGATTGTTCTCTGTACGTCACACTGGAACCTTGCCCGATGTGTGCAGGTGCAATTGTACAATCCAGGGTCCCCCGCGTAATCTATGGTACGGCTGATCCCAAGGCAGGCTGTGCAGGTACACTGATGAACCTGCTACAGGAGCCTCGTTTTAACCATCGCACCGAGGTGATCCAGGATATCCTTCAGCCTGAATGCTCCACGATGCTAACTCAATTTTTCAGACGTCTGCGTAAAAAATAACATTAATCATTGAATATCAACATTCCAATCGGAAAGGAAGTGTGCTGTAATGGCACTAACACTCTATGATACAGCCAACGGTATAAGCCTTCGGTTGCTCACACCCCAGGATACACAGTCCTATCTGGACCTGATTCAGATCACACGCGTCCCCTACCAGGCTGTAGAACCCGTGCGAGACGATGAATTCTATACACTGGATGCTCAGACTCGGCGGATTGAGGATCGGGTCAAGGCAGCAGAAGAAGGTACAGGATATCAATTTGGAATCTATACCATTAAAGACAGCCTGTTGATTGGACAAGTAAGTATCAACAATGTCGTACTGGGCGTTGCCAATTATGCGGATATGGGTTACTTTATCCATCCAGATTATCAGGGTGGAGGACGAATGACAGCAGCGGTTAAACTGGCAGTAGCTTATGGCTTCCGTGCGCTGAAGTTAAATCGGGTTCAGGCTGCGGTATTGCCCTCCAACAAAGGTTCACAGCGCGTACTGGAGAAGAACGGATTCCAGTTTGAAGGTACTGCTCGCAAATACCTCAAGATCAACGGCAAATATCAGGATCATCAGATCTATGCTGTACTTGCTGAAGACTTGGACGAACTTGCGAATTAATTGATTTAGAATTCCACCACAAAGCTGTCTGTATTTCCAATTCAACAATATAAAAATTTAATGTACAAAACCGCACTACTCTAGTTATGTAGGAGAGAGTGCGGTTTTATTTGTATAGATCGCCAGCCACGATTCAACTTCAAAGATCAATTATTTTGCGGATATCCCCTTACGCTGTGTAGCAAAAAAAACCGCCTGTATCCAAGCGGAAGGAGATTATCCTTCACTTGAATCACAGACGGTTTGAACTCAGCGAGATTAGTATCCGTATGAAGCGTTCATCAGTTCTTCGAACTCTTGCATAGTAATTACGTCATCGCCAGTAGGGATGTTGATTTTGAATGCTGCTTTTTCGTTAATCTTGGTGTACGTATTGGAACCGGTAAATGCCAATTTCACTTCGTCTTTTGTATCTTCTGGCTTGATCAGCACATCAGCGACCATCTTTTGATATACCGGGAAGTCGTTTTTGTCCAATGCGAAATCGATGTTGAATTGGTTAATTGTCAGAACATCTTTCAATTTGTCCAAGTCTTTAGCCATTTCAGTCTGATCCGCTTCAGTGATCTTCAGATCTTCTTTAGCTTTGTCGATATCAGCCTGATCCATTTGCAGCATTTCACGATATTCTTCTTTGGACAGAATATCCAATACTTTAGGCATTGCTTTTGTTACCAGTACAGTAACTGCTTCTTTAACATTGTCATTATTCACCGAGAATTGTACAACCTGCTTCGCATCTACACCTTCAGGAAGTTGTGCATCTTTGGTGTCTAGATTTTTGAAGAATTTAGCTTGATCGTACTCGCTCAGCACTGCGTCCATAACTTCGTTGCTCAGCTTTTGAGTTTTGGCTGCGTCCATAGCATCCGGGTTCCATTCCGTACCCTCTTGCTCAGCCAGTTCTTTCAGATCCAGCTCCAGGAATTTGCCAACAACATTCTCCGGAATCGGGAAGAACGGAATATTCGGCACTTTCACATAGAGTTTCTCTGCCGTCATCACCATTGGAATGTTAAAGGTCATACCCATATCGCCTTTAAGCTCGATGCCAAGAGTCATCTCGGTCTGCATTGGCTCACTTTGGTATACACCTGTTACATTCAACTGAGCATCCTTCAGCATGCTCATAAACTGAGTCATAGTAGGATCCGTTTGTGAAGCATCCCCAGGTTTATAGCTCAATTCATTAATTGTAAAGTTGGAACTCATTTCATACGAAGTCAATTTGGAAGCATTGGCCGCAGCCGTCTTCAATGCCTCTTTTGGTTCCTGCTTGCTGCTACATGCTGTCAATGCCATAGATACGGTCAACAGCAACGTAAGAAGAAGCGCCCCCATACGTTTAGTCATTTGTTTCTCTCCTCTCGTGATAACCCCAAAAAAAGTAATTCAATATCAATGATATACCATATCGTCAGATACCGAAACCTAATTTGGGAAAAATGTGATCTTTCCTCTTTAAAATGGCTACAAAGACCTATGTCAGCTTTGGGAATAAGCATGTCCTTGTCTTTATATATGTATGAATACGCAAAAGCCCCCTGTTAGGTAACAAGGGACTTTTGCGTGAATCTGTTTCTTCTATTAACCTTGGGGATTCAAATGATCCACATGATTTTGATTTTTTACTTTTTTAGAACCGGATAATGGTTCCTGCATGGAAGAGCGTTTGGATGAATGACGATGCTGTTCGGATGCTTGCGCTTCCGGTACGGGAATTGTTTTTGGTTTACTCATATTATTGCCCCCTCATCATTGTTAGGAATGGGATGGGTCCCTATCTTCCGTTTTGTCATGATTCAGTGCATCCTGATGACGGCGATCATTAATATCTTGCTGAATTTGCTGGGCATGATGACTGTTTACGGCAGGCTGCTCCAGATCATCGACTACATTTTGCAGGTTTTTGTCTACTCCCGCTTTGGCTTTAGTCAATTGAGTTCACTCCTTCAGATTTCAGGCTATTATCTCGTCTGGGATTGTAACGACTGGGCGCATTCATGAATGTGCCGTGTATAATCGTGAGCCAGTTCCTGAATCGGTTCTGTACGCTCATCCGTCGTTCGTCCATCCCGTTCCACATCAATCAGCTGTACGCTGACTTCACGGGAATCGACATATGCACATTTGAAATCAAAAGAGTACATCTCGTGCCCTGCTGTAGCAATGTGTATCCGAATCGCCTGCTGATCGGCTTCATCGGCCATTACCTGAGCCTGGTCTCCAACATTCAGGACTTGAGGCAAACGTTCTTGCCAAGCCCCTACAAGGTCTGTCTGATCGATGTTTAACTCGCGGTTCATCTTACCACCTCCACTCCTTTAAAGTGCGGCGATGAGGATGTTTTTATACATATTAACCTCATTCCAAATATAATGTTGTACTGTGCAACGTATACATCAGTCACCAACCTGTATACTCACTACATTTAACAAACTCACAACGCAAAAAAGGACCCAAGCGAGATCGCTCGAGTCCTTGTTATAAGTGTAGTATGGCGGAGAGGGTGGGATTCGAACCCACGTGGAGTTGCCCCCTAACGGTTTTCAAGACCGCCCCGTTATGACCGCTTCGGTACCTCTCCAGGGAATTAACTTTTATAAACTTGCCACGAAAAGTATCATACCACATCTCGACATTATAATGCAACCTTTTTTATATAAAAAATGATGATCCTGTATTAGACAACTGCCTCCGTTATACAAAACACTCCAATCCGCCATTCAGAAATGACGGATTGAATTTGTATTCCTCTTGATGAGGATGGTTAACTAACTCTTAAGAGCGACGTGCAATTACACTTGTGCCACCCATATAAGGACGCAATGCTTCAGGAATAACAACCGTACCATCTTCCTGTTGATAGTTCTCCAGGATAGCGGCTACCGTCCGTCCAACGGCCAATCCTGACCCGTTCAATGTATGAACAAATTCCGGTTTGGCTTTTGGCTCTCTGCGGAAACGGATATTGGCACGACGTGCCTGGAAGTCCTCACAGTTGGAGCACGAAGAAATCTCACGATAGGTATTGCTCTCAGGCAACCATACCTCAATATCATACGTTTTAGCTGAAGTGAAGCCCATATCTGCGGTACACAATGTCAGAACACGATACGGCAAGCCCAACAATTGAAGCACACGCTCCGCATTTTGAGTCATTTGCTCCAGCTCTTCATACGAAGTCTCTGGAGTAGAGAGCTTGAGCAGCTCTACTTTGTTAAACTGATGCTGACGAATCAATCCACGTGTATCCCGTCCAGCGGAACCGGCTTCAGAGCGGAAACAAGAGCTGTATGCCACAAAGTGCTTAGGCAATTGATCTACATTCAGAATCTCTTCGCGATGGTAGTTCGTTACCGGAACTTCAGCAGTAGGGATCAGATAATATTCAGTATCTTTTAACTTGAACAGATCTTCTTCAAACTTAGGCAGTTGACCTGTTCCAAACAAGCTGTCCCGATTAACGATGTATGGAGGCAGAATCTCTTCATATCCATGTTGATCACTGTGCAGATCCATCATGAAGTTAATCAATGCACGTTCCAGACGCGCACCCAGACCTTTATAAAAGGTAAAACGGGAACCTGTTACTTTGGCAGCCGCCTCAAAATCAAGAATATCGAGATCCTGCGCAATTTCCCAGTGTGCTTTCGGTGCAAAAGTAAATGACTTCGGCTCTTCCCAACGACGAATCTCAACATTGTCGTCTTCAGAAGCTCCAGTAGGTACACTTTCGTTAGGAATGTTCGGAATCGCCATTGTGAGATCATTGATCTTCACTTCCAGTTCCCGAACTTCTTCGTCCATAGCTTTGATTCGATCAGAGACATCGCGCATCTCCACAATCAGATCATCAGCATTCTCACGATTCTTCTTCAGTCTAGCAACTTCCGCGGAGACTGTATTCCGACGACTCTTCAGCGTTTCACTCTCTTGAAGCAATTCCCGACGCTTGGCATCCATCTCGGTAAATCCAGCGATAAGATCCAGAGATTTGCCACGTTTAGTCAATGCTTCTTCTACACGTGCATACTCATTCCGCAATATTTTCACATCAAGCACGATATACCCCTCCTAAATAACCTCACAACGTGAAGCCTTATGTTAAATCCATTCTCAAAACTCTACTGTATATACCTTACTATATACTTATCGGAACCTGTAACCCAAAAAACAACCTATATCCCCGGTGTCACCCTCCGCTGCGATTCCCGCTTTGAAGCAGATACAAGCAACATCAGGCATCCGTTCAGATGCAACTGCCATCCAGTGGCCTTACAAGGCTTCTGGGGAAGTGATCCGATGACCGGGAGATCATAGGTTGTACATCATGTATTATTTAGAGTCTACCGTATGTTTGTAGGATCTGGCCATGTCTACAAAATAAGTATGCAGACGATAGTCATCCGTCAATTCCGGATGGTAGGAGCAAGCCAGCAAATGCCCCTGACGAGCAGTAACAATCTCATCCTTGTATGTGGAGAGAACTTCGACCTGGTCTCCGACACTCTCGATCAAGGGTGCCCGTATAAATACAGCTCTTACCGTTTCCTCAATGCCTTTGACTGGCAAATCCGTCTCAAAACTTTCTCTCTGCCGTCCAAATGCATTTCGGGATACAGTCATATCCATTAGCTCCAAATGAGCTTCTTCTTGCCCTGCAATGTGTTTAGCCATAACGATCAAGCCAGCACAGGTACCAAATACCGGTTTGCCCTCAGCAGCAAACGCGCGAATGGCATCCATAAACCCATACTTGCGCATCAGTTTACCGATCGTTGTGCTTTCCCCGCCAGGAAGGATAAGACCGTCCAAGTCCTCCAATTGCTGGACCTGTTTGATAGCTATACCTTCTGCTCCAGCACGTTCAATACTTCGAATATGCTCTGTTACAGCTCCTTGAAGTGCTAAAACGCCGATCTTCATACGCTCATTCCCCTTCTCTTACCAGCCACGATCTTGCATATGGTAAACGAACATTGTACTTTTTTTACTTCATCATACGTGAATTCTAACTTGATATTTTACCGGAAAAATTGTAAATATACAATCCATCCGGTCGGAAATATAGACTAAAAGAGATTTTTAATTCCGTCAAAGAGATCCACGAAGAAATCTTTCACAGCACGGAAGAACAAACGGAACCATCCGCCTTTTTCAGCCTCTTCAGCAGTGATCAAGTTCACTGTTTTTTCCTGAGGTTCAATTCCTTCTGCTTTATACGTGTACGTTACTGTACCAACCTTTGTACCTGCCTTGATTGGTGCTACCAGCTTGTCAGCCTCAGTTACGTTAGCTTTGAAGGTCACATCCAGGTTCTGAGTACCTTTGGGAACAACGAAACTTACCGCATTATCTGTTACGACAGGAACCGTTGTTTCTTTACCTTTTTTCAAAGGTACCGCTTCCCAGCCCGTCACTTTGGTCTTGCCTGCGACAGCCTGCTTCACTTCAAAGTTGTTAAATCCATAGTCCAATACCTTTTTAGTTTCTCTGAAACGTGCGGATTCCGAATCTGTGCCCATAACAACACTAATTAGACGCATACCGTTACGTTCTGCTGTACCTGTAAAGTTATTACCTGCGTTCGTGGTATGGCCTGTTTTCATTCCATCCAGACCTTCATAGGCATAGCTTTTGAAATTGGTTATATTTTTATTCGCTTCCAGCATCCAGTTGTAATTGATAATTGGGGCTTTATCATTTGGACGGAACTTGTAGGATTGAATCGTTGTAAATTCTGTGTAGTCCGGGTGATCCATAATGATGTATCGGCATAGAATTGCAGCATCCAGAGCGGACATCACAGTTTCCTTGTCTTCAGCTGGGCGGAAGTCGGCAGGCATATCTGCTCGATCCAGACCGGAAGAGTTGATGAAGAAGGTATCCTTCATGCCCATACGCTTCGCTTCATCATTCATCATTTTCACGAAAGCTTCTTCCGAACCGGCAACATGTTCTGCCAAAGCAACCGTAGCATCATTGGCAGAGCCAACAGCCATAGCAATATAGAGATCCTTAACTGTGTGCTGGTCACCTTCCGCGAGGAAAATTCGCGACCCGATACTTTGTGCAGCATTCTTTTTGACAGTTACAATATCGTCCCAGCTGAATTTTCCTTGTTTGACCTGTTCTGCGACAATGTACTCTGTCATCATCTTGGTCATACTTGCAGGTGGCATCGCTTTATCCGCATCAACATTAAGTAGAATCTGTCCCGTTGAGGCTTCCATAAGCACCGCTGATCTAACCTCAAGCCCAAGTGAGTCTACCCCAGGCACCTGTACAGCTTTCTCCGTCTTCGTTGTTGTTGCCGCAGCAGTCAGAACCTGACCGGAGTTATCCGCAGCAGCCATGACCGGCATTACTGCAGACATGCAAAGCATGTTAATTAGCATTACCGATGCTACGCTCTTTTTGAGCATTTGGTGTTTCTTTTTATTCATGTGTTTGGCTTTCAATGATGAATACTCCCTTCGATCCAAAGCATTGTTAATTGCTTCAGTGCAGCTTATGCTGCGATTTTCTTGTTCCCTAACCTGCGTGGTTGATGTATGAGATGTGTACTATATGCGCTGTATCGAACGAGCAATATTATTGCTCCTAAAGTTCGTTATCGATTGTCACTTAGTCCGCATTTTGCAAATGCTTATGTAAAAGGACGTCCGCGCTTCTGTTTAACTGGCAGCCTTTTCTGGCACTGCATTTGCTTTTCAAAACCATATTCATAGATTCACGTCAAATAGCCGCCGCAACGCCTTAATCCACCCTTGGATCGTCACCGCTTGTTCTATTCTATCACAGGGGTATCTGCAAAAAAAGACAGACCCGGTGAAAATCACCGAGCCTGTCCTGGAAATGATTAACTCTCTTCCGATTACAACGAGTAGTTAGGTGCTTCTTTGGTAATCTGTACATCATGGGGATGACTTTCGCGCAGTCCCGCACCTGTAATTCGGATAAAGCCTGTATCGTTACGAAGTTGCTCCAAGTTACTTGTACCACAGTATCCCATACCCGAACGCAGACCACCAATCAGTTGGTGGATCGTATCAGACAGTGGTCCTTTGTAAGCGACACGACCTTCGATTCCTTCCGGAACCAGTTTCTTGTCATCATCTTGGAAGTAACGATCTTTACTACCTTGTTTCATTGCAGCCATTGAACCCATACCGCGATAAACTTTGTAGCTACGTCCTTGGAAGATTTCAGTTTCCCCCGGGCTTTCCGCTGTGCCGGCAAACAAACTTCCCAGCATCACCGCGTGTGCGCCTGCAGCCAGTGCCTTCGTAATCTCACCAGAATATTTAATTCCGCCATCCGCGATAATCGGAACTCCATATTCGCGTGCCACTGTTGCACAGTCGTAGACTGCAGTTACTTGAGGTACACCAATACCAGCGATTACACGTGTTGTACATATCGAACCTGGACCAATACCCACTTTGACTACCGAAGCCCCTGCTTCGATCAGATCACGAGTGGCTGCGCCAGTAGCAACGTTACCTGCAACGATAGTCAGACTAGGGAAACGTTCACGAAGCTGACGTACAGCTTCAATGATATTGATGTGGTGTCCGTGCGCCGAGTCTACCGTAATCAGATCGACACCAGCTTGTACCAAAGCATCTGCACGTTCAAATGTATCTTTGGAAATACCAATCGCTGCACCAACCAACAAACGTCCTTGAGCGTCTTTGGCTGCATGAGGGAATTGAATGGCTTTTTCAATATCTTTAATGGTGATAAGACCTTTCAATGTGTTTGTCTCATCAACTAATGGAAGTTTCTCAATCTTGTGCTTCTGAAGGATACCCTCAGCTTCTTGTAATGTGGTGCCAACAGGAGCGGTGACCAGATTCTCACGAGTCATGACTTCGCTAATTTTGATGCCGTAATCATGGATAAAACGCAAATCGCGGTTGGTCAAAATACCAACCAGCTTCTGATCTCCTTCAATAATAGGTACACCGGAGATCCGATATTTCGCCATTACTGCTTCCGCATCAGATACCAGATGATCTGCAGTCAGTGAGAATGGATTCGTAATAACACCACTCTCCGAACGTTTAACACGGTCTACTTCTTCTGCCTGTTGTTCAACCGACATATTTTTATGGATAATACCGATACCGCCTTCACGTGCAATGGCAATAGCCAATGTCGCTTCAGTTACCGTATCCATGCCCGCACTGATCAAAGGAATATTTAGCTTTACAGTATCGCTCAAACGAATAGATACATCTACTTCTTTAGGCAGTGTCTCGGATTTCCGTGGCACTAGCAATACATCATCAAAGGTGAGGCCTTCCTTACCAAATTTATCTTCCCACACGCAAGTGTTCCTCCTTATGTTTGCTCAGCTTTACGGTCCAAAACCCGAAGATTCCAGGCTGTATTTTACGCCGAAAATACGTTTTCTGAAAAATTTATTATTGCCATCTTAGCAAAGCGATATTTAGACTGTCAAGGAAAAGTACTTGGTTATATCAGGTGTATTGCCTGATGAACACAACTGTTTTTCCAGAGCGGACAAGTCTAGTTGTTACGCAAAAAAACGTCAATTCGTATCGAATAACGTTACTTTTATACATACTATTGTGCTGATAAATCACCAAATTCAATCTGTATTTTAATACCATACTGCATAATATAACTATATAATAAAAACCACCACCGAATAACATCGGCAGTGGTTCTTTGCTTGGCGGCGTCCTACTCTCCCAGGACCCTGCGGTCCAAGTACCATCGGCGCTAGAGGGCTTAACGGTCGTGTTCGGGATGGGTACGTGTGGAACCCCTCCGCCATCGCCACCAAACGCGTAGCTTACATTTCAGAGTGTTGTTCTCTGAAAACTAGATTCGAAACGAAACATGCGAATTATCACTTGCTATTGGATAAGCCCTCGACCGATTAGTACTGGTCAGCTCCATGCATTGCTGCACTTCCACCCCCAGCCTATCTACCTCGTCGTCTTCAAGGGGTCTTACATACTGGGAAATCTCATCTTGAGGGGGGCTTCACGCTTAGATGCTTTCAGCGTTTATCCCGTCCGTACATAGCTACCCAGCGGTGCTCCTGGCGGAACAACTGGTACACCAGCGGTACGTCCATCCCGGTCCTCTCGTACTAAGGACAGCTCCTCTCAAATTTCCTACGCCCACGACAGATAGGGACCGAACTGTCTCACGACGTTCTGAACCCAGCTCGCGTACCGCTTTAATGGGCGAACAGCCCAACCCTTGGGACCTACTTCAGCCCCAGGATGCGATGAGCCGACATCGAGGTGCCAAACCTCCCCGTCGATGTGGACTCTTGGGGGAGATAAGCCTGTTATCCCCAGGGTAGCTTTTATCCGTTGAGCGATGGCCCTTCCATGCGGTACCACCGGATCACTAAGCCCGACTTTCGTCCCTGCTCGACTTGTAGGTCTCGCAGTCAAGCTCCCTTATGCCTTTGCACTCTTCGAATGATTTCCAACCATTCTGAGGGAACCTTTGGGCGCCTCCGTTACTCTTTAGGAGGCGACCGCCCCAGTCAAACTGCCCACCTGACACTGTCCCCGCACCGGATTACGGTACCAGGTTAGAACCTAGATACGATCAGGGTGGTATCCCAACGTTGCCTCCATGCAAGCTGGCGCTCACACTTCAAAGGCTCCCACCTATCCTGTACAGATCGTACCCAAATTCAATATCAAGCTGCAGTAAAGCTCCATGGGGTCTTTCCGTCTTGTCGCGGGTAACCTGCATCTTCACAGGTATTAAAATTTCACCGGATCTCTCGTTGAGACAGCGCCCAAGTCGTTACGCCATTCGTGCGGGTCAGAATTTACCTGACAAGGAATTTCGCTACCTTAGGACCGTTATAGTTACGGCCGCCGTTTACTGGGGCTTCGGTTCACAGCTTCGGGATTACTCCCTAACCACTCCCCTTAACCTTCCAGCACCGGGCAGGCGTCAGCCCGTATACTTCGCCTTACGGCTTCGCACAGACCTGTGTTTTTGCTAAACAGTCGCTTGGGCCTTTTCACTGCGGCCCCCTCGTGCTATTCACACTACCGGGGCACCCCTTCTCCCGAAGTTACGGGGTCATTTTGCCGAGTTCCTTAACGAGAGTTCTTCCGCGCGCCTTAGAATACTCTTCTCGCCTACCTGTGTCGGTTTGCGGTACGGGCACCATCACCTGGCTAGAGGCTTTTCTTGGCAGTGTGAGATCATGACCTTCGCTACTATAATTTTCGCTCCCCATCACAGCTCAGCCTTACAATGTGCGGATTTGCCTACACATCAGCCTCACTGCTTAGACGGACATCCATCAGTCCGCGTCACTACCCTACTGCGTCCCCCCATTGCTCATAACGGCTTACGGTGGTACAGGAATTTCGACCTGTTGTCCTTCGACTACGCCTTTCGGCCTCGCCTTAGGTCCCGACTTACCCTGAGCGGACGAGCCTTCCTCAGGAACCCTTAGGCTTTCGGCGGATCAGATTCTCACTGATCTTTTCGTTACTCATACCGGCATTCTCACTTGTATAATGTCCAGCGCTCCTTACGGTACACCTTCAACCCTTATACAACGCTCCCCTACCCCTGATGCAAAGCATCAAGCCATAGCTTCGGTGGTGTGTTTAGCCCCGTTACATTTTCGGCGCAGAGTCACTCGACCAGTGAGCTATTACGCACTCTTTAAATGATGGCTGCTTCTAAGCCAACATCCTGGTTGTCTGTGCAACTCCACATCCTTTCCCACTTAACACACACTTGGGGACCTTAGCTGATGGTCTGGGCTGTTTCCCTTTTGACAATGGATCTTAGCACTCACTGTCTGACTCCCGGAAGTAAGTCTATGGCATTCGGAGTTTGACTGAGCTTGGTAACCCTTGCGGGCCCCGCACCCAATCAGTGCTCTACCTCCACGACTCTGTTTTCCGAGGCTAGCCCTAAAGCTATTTCGGGGAGAACCAGCTATCTCCGAGTTCGATTGGAATTTCTCCGCTACCCCCACCTCATCCCCGCATTTTTCAACATGCGTGGGTTCGGGCCTCCAGTGCGTGTTACCGCACCTTCACCCTGGACAGGGGTAGATCACCCGGTTTCGGGTCTACGTCCACGTACTAAGTCGCCCTATTCAGACTCGCTTTCGCTGCGGCTCCGGCTCTTCACCTTAACCTTGCACGGGAACGTAACTCGCCGGTTCATTCTACAAAAGGCACGCCATCACCCCTAAAACGGGCTCTGACTTTTTGTAAGCACACGGTTTCAGGTTCTATTTCACTCCCCTTCCGGGGTGCTTTTCACCTTTCCCTCACGGTACTGCTTCACTATCGGTCGCTAGGAAGTATTTAGCCTTGGCAGATGGTCCTGCCGGATTCATACGGGGTTTCACGTGCCCCGCACTACTCGGGATCCGTCTCGGAGGGAACCAACTTTCAACTACAGGGCTTTTACCTTCTTTGGCGGGCCTTTCCAGACCTCTTCGCTTAACCGGTTCCTTTGTAACTCCATGTGAGACGTCCCACAACCCCAAAGAGCAAGCTCTCTGGTTTGGGCTTCTCCGCGTTCGCTCGCCGCTACTGACGGAATCACTATTGTTTTCTCTTCCTCAGGGTACTTAGATGTTTCAGTTCCCCTGGTATGCCTCTACATAACCTATGTATTCAGTTATGAGTAACTGGAAATTACCCCAGCTGGGTTTCCCCATTCGGACACCCCCGGATCAAAGCTTGCTTACAGCTCCCCGAGGCAGTTTCGTTGTTCGCCACGTCCTTCATCGGCTCCTAGCGCCTAGGCATCCTCCGTGTGCTCTTAGTAGCTTAACCTCGTGCTCCGGTTTCGACTGCTCGCTTCCCTTGTTTTGCTTGCGCAAAGCCAAAAGTCGCTCTCACCCGATACCATCGTACGTGCAATCTACCGTTTTTATTTAAACTTGTTTAACACAAGTTCAGCTAAAAAGGAATGTTCTAATTCGCGTTTGTTTCGTTTCGATATCTAGTTTTCAAAGAACAAGCTCCATGCAAAAGCAAGCTGTTTTGAGAGTTTGAGCTCTCAAAACCGAACAACGAGTGAGTAGTTTGTGCAGATCTAGTCTGCGATTTGAATGTTTCCACTCGGGAAACGATTCTCCATAGAAAGGAGGTGATCCAGCCGCACCTTCCGATACGGCTACCTTGTTACGACTTCACCCCAATCATCTATCCCACCTTCGGCGGCTGGCTCCTTGCGGTTACCCCACCGACTTCGGGTGTTATAAACTCTCGTGGTGTGACGGGCGGTGTGTACAAGACCCGGGAACGTATTCACCGCGGCATGCTGATCCGCGATTACTAGCAATTCCGACTTCATGCAGGCGAGTTGCAGCCTGCAATCCGAACTGAGACCGGCTTTGTTGGGATTGGCTCCATCTCGCGATTTCGCAGCCCGTTGTACCGGCCATTGTAGTACGTGTGTAGCCCAGGTCATAAGGGGCATGATGATTTGACGTCATCCCCACCTTCCTCCGGTTTGTCACCGGCAGTCTATCTAGAGTGCCCACCCGAAGTGCTGGCAACTAAATATAAGGGTTGCGCTCGTTGCGGGACTTAACCCAACATCTCACGACACGAGCTGACGACAACCATGCACCACCTGTCTCCTCTGTCCCGAAGGAAAGGTACATCTCTGTACCGGTCAGAGGGATGTCAAGACCTGGTAAGGTTCTTCGCGTTGCTTCGAATTAAACCACATACTCCACTGCTTGTGCGGGTCCCCGTCAATTCCTTTGAGTTTCAGTCTTGCGACCGTACTCCCCAGGCGGAGTGCTTAATGTGTTAACTTCGGCACCAAGGGTATCGAAACCCCTAACACCTAGCACTCATCGTTTACGGCGTGGACTACCAGGGTATCTAATCCTGTTTGCTCCCCACGCTTTCGCGCCTCAGCGTCAGTTACAGCCCAGAGAGTCGCCTTCGCCACTGGTGTTCCTCCACATATCTACGCATTTCACCGCTACACGTGGAATTCCACTCTCCTCTTCTGCACTCAAGTCACCCAGTTTCCAGTGCGATCCGGGGTTGAGCCCCGGGATTAAACACCAGACTTAAATGACCGCCTGCGCGCGCTTTACGCCCAATAATTCCGGACAACGCTTGCCCCCTACGTATTACCGCGGCTGCTGGCACGTAGTTAGCCGGGGCTTTCTTCTCAGGTACCGTCACCTTGAGAGCAGTTACTCTCCCAAGCGTTCTTCCCTGGCAACAGAGCTTTACGATCCGAAAACCTTCATCACTCACGCGGCATTGCTCCGTCAGGCTTTCGCCCATTGCGGAAGATTCCCTACTGCTGCCTCCCGTAGGAGTCTGGGCCGTGTCTCAGTCCCAGTGTGGCCGATCACCCTCTCAGGTCGGCTACGCATCGTCGCCTTGGTGAGCCGTTACCCCACCAACTAGCTAATGCGCCGCAGGCCCATCCCCAAGTGACAGATTGCTCCGTCTTTCCAGTTCCCTTCAGGAGAAGAAAACAATTATTCGGTATTAGCTACCGTTTCCGGTAGTTGTCCCAAACTTGAGGGCAGGTTGCCTACGTGTTACTCACCCGTCCGCCGCTAAGTATCAAGGAAGCAAGCTTCCTATCAACTCCGCTCGACTTGCATGTATTAGGCATGCCGCCAGCGTTCGTCCTGAGCCAGGATCAAACTCTCCAATAAAGTATTGAAAAGAGCGATAAGCTCATTTTGAATCTGACGAGATTAAAAATCTCATTTGTGCTCCAGTCGATCCAAGCCAAGGCCTGTCTCAACTTTCGCGTTCATTCTGCAAGCAGAATGTTTACTCACTCGTTGTTCAGTTTTCAAAGATCAAACTTATTTTGCTACCGAGTGTTGTTATCCTCAGCAACTTTTATATCTTATCACATCCGTACCAACTTTGCAAGCTCTTTTTTTAAGTTTCTTTCGAAGCTTATTTCATTCGCTTGCCGCACCGTGTAAACTGTGTTTTCTTGGCCAGATTTAGAATATACCATGTACAGATTTGCATTGCAAGTCTTTTTTTGAATCTATATTAACAATCGGTTCGATTTAATACGGGGCGTACATACGGGATTCTCCCAACTTAGCCAGTTCGTATGCACGCTCACCCAGCTTTTTAATGTTTAACATTCCTAGCAGGAACCTTTCTTGGCCATAAACTATAACTAAAGCTTATCAGAAAATCGATTCCGAGTATTATTCCCCACACTCTGATCAGATTATCGAAGGCAGCTGTACGTTCAGCATCTCCGATCCACCATATCATGGCGAATAGAAAAGCACTTCCTATAGCCCAAGCCAATAGATGTCTAAACCATCCACTACGCTCACGACTCGCATGTTCTCTACCATATAACTTGTTTCTGCGAGGATTCTCTCCACCCTTGAACCAATATAGGAAATATCGATCCGCCCAAGCGATCATCTGGTGACCATAAGCAATGCTTGCTCCTATATACACCGCAGCTATGCCATGAATCATACTTGCTGTAGCTCCTCGCTGTAGATCCATAACTGTAGCTACCAGCAATAACAGATCAATAACCGGCGTCGCCATTAACAAACCGATACCTAACCGCTTCATACCAAGGAGATACCTTACACTCAGACCCGTGAACACAAACACCCAAAAGGCAATCTCACAACCTATAATGAAATAACCAATCATTTCAGCCTCTCCTTTTTTTGATACAAATGTATTAAATATAATTTAGCACGTGTGTACTATAATAATCAACAGTGATATACTATGCCTATGCCTAAAATTGTTGATCACGATAAACAGCGTATGCTCGTAGCCGAGGCAGCATGGCGTATTATACGGAGAGATGGCATGGAACAAGCCTCTGTTCGGAATATCGCTGAAGAAGCTGGAGTTTCGGTCGGTTCGATGCGTCACTACTTTTCTACTCAATCGGAATTACTACTATATGCTATGAATTTGGTATCTGAACGGGTGTCTCATCGAGTCCAACAAATGTCCTTCACCGGCTCTCCCATGGACAATATGAAATGCTTATTGCTCGAGTTCTTACCAAACACGGAAGAAAAACTGGCCGAAATGGAGGTGTGGTACGCTTTTACAGCCAGATCGAAAACCGATCCTGCACTCAAGGGACTTGCTAATACCGTATATGATGAACTTAGAAAAGCTGTAGGTTCTGTTATCACCTACTTGATTAAACTCGATCTCTCCAAACCTGATCTGGACAAAGAACTGGAGATCGAGAGATTGTATGCACTGGTGGATGGCTTGGGTATCCATACCGTGCTTAGACCAGATCAGATGAATGGCAGGCTCATGGACGATGTTCTCACCTTACATCTTGCTTCCTTGTGTCGTTAAACCAAAAAAACCGCAGCACATTCGTTGTGACTAAGGCCCGTTACGATAACAGGAGTTAGTTCTGAATGTCTGGCGGTTTTTCTTTTTATCCGATAATGATCCGGCCTTCCGGATGACGATACAGTTTCTTCTCTTTGCGCGGACGAAGGGCATACGCGATGGTTAATGGCCCAATCCGACCTACAAACATGGTAAAGGTAATAATGATTTTGCCCCAATTGGTCAACTCATTAGTCACTCCTACAGAAAGACCCACGGTACCGATTGCGGATGCAGCTTCAAACATCAGTGAAAGGAATGGCGCATCCTCTGTCGTAAGCAGAAGCATCACCACAATCATGAATATGATCAGAGAAACCATAATAATGGTCAGCGCCCTCATTAGTAGTTCTTTCGGAACACGCTGGCGGAAAAACACAATATCCTTATTTCCCCGAATCATGGCATACACTGCACCAATCATGATCAGGAATGTAGTCGTCTTGATCCCACCCCCTGTCGATCCCGGGGAAGCGCCGATGAACATCAGCAGAATGAAGAAAAATTGGGTAGCCTGCCTCATCTCCGTGATATCGATTGTACTTGTTCCCGACGAACGTGTAGAGACAGACTGGAAGAAGGACGCATAGATCTTCTCGCTCCAGGTGAGTGAAGCCAGTGTATGTCCATTGGTGAATTCGAAAACAAACAACACAATCGCTCCTATACCGATCAGTGCTCCGGATACAGACAGCACCAGTTTGGACTGAAGAGATAGACGACGGCGTTTACGATACTCAAACAGGTCATTCAATACTACAAATCCAAGTCCACCAGAGATAACGAGCACAGAAGCGGTCACATTGAATACCCAGTCTCCGGTGTAGTATTGGAAGCTGTTACCGAACAGATCAAATCCGCCATTATTAAACAGTGAAACAGAATGGAATATTCCATAGTATATAGCCTGACCAAATGACATCTCCGTTGCCCAGCGCAGCGCCAGTATGACGGCAGCCACCCCTTCAATGGTAAAGGAGAAAATCAACACTTTGCGGATAATGCGTACTATCCCTTCCATACTGTCTGCATTAATGGCTTCTTTGAGCAACAGCCTGTCCTTGAGCGAGATTCGTTTGCCCAACACTAGCGCAAAGAGAGTAGCCATAGTCATGAAGCCGAGTCCACCAAGCTGCATTAATACCATAATGACGATCTGACCAAACAAATTAAAGGTCGTCCCTACATCCACAACGACAAGTCCAGTCACACAAGCGGCAGAGGTTGATGTAAAGAGCGCATCAATAAACGCCAAATGCATACCGCTTTGGTTGGAGATTGGCAACATGAGAAGCACCGTTCCCATCGCAATGATAAGCAGAAAACCACCGACCAGAATTAACGGAGGAGATAAGAATTTGGCAAAGTGAAGCCTGAACTTCATGAAGGGCACCTCTTTTAACAAAATACGAACAGGTTAATCTAACAAATTCAAGACGCGGTGTTACCCTAATGGTGTGCTGAGAGCAAGGGCCATCTGACAAACTTTATTTTTAGCGTCTATGTAAACCTAAAGAGGAACTTGCCCCAGCATGATACTGAACGGCAGGTTCCTCTTCTATTATGAACGTATTCTACGTTCCTTATTTAATCTTGCGTACGAGGACGCATGTGTGGGAAGAGCAGTACGTCACGAATCGACGGGGAGTTAGTAAGCAGCATGATCAGACGATCAACTCCGATTCCCAATCCGCCTGTTGGTGGCATACCATATTCGAGCGCACGGATGAAGTCGTCATCCATCTCATGAGCTTCGTCGTTCCCATGTTCTTTCTCCAGCATCTGTGCTTCAAAGCGCTGACGCTGATCGATTGGATCATTCAGCTCTGTGAAGGCATTGGCATGCTCGCGTCCAACGATGAACAATTCGAAGCGATCCGTGAAGCGTGGATCTACATCATTTTTCTTCGCCAGTGGTGAGATTTCAAGAGGATGTCCCATGATGAACGTCGGTTGAATCAACGTTTCTTCTACAAACTCTTCAAAGAACGCGTTCAGGATATGACCAAATGTCATATGTTTCTCAACCGGAACCTTATGTTCCTTCGCCAAGTTATGTGCTTCCTCATCCGTCATGTGTACGGAGAAGTCTACACCCACAACTTCCTTAACTGCATCCACCATCGTAACACGGCGCCACTGCGGCGTAAGATCCACTTCATAATCTCCATACTGGATCACTTGCGTACCCAGTACTTCCTGTGCAATATGAGCAACCAAATTCTCCGTCAATTGCATAATATCCTTGTAGTCGGCATATGCCTCATACAATTCAATCATTGTGAACTCCGGATTGTGACGTGTGGACATACCTTCATTCCGATATACACGACCGATCTCATATACCTTCTCCAGTCCGCCAACAATCAGACGTTTCAGGTGAAGTTCAATTGCAATCCGCATGTACAGTTCCATATCCAGCGCGTTGTGATGTGTGATGAACGGACGTGCTGCCGCTCCTCCTGCGATGGTATGCAACGTAGGTGTTTCCACTTCCAGATATCCAAGGGAATCCAGATAACGACGCATCGATTGAATGATTTTGGAACGTGCGATAAAGGTCTGTTGTACGTCCGGGCTCATAATCAGGTCAACATAACGCTGGCGGTAACGCAGCTCTACGTCGGTGAGACCATGGAATTTATCCGGAAGCGGATAGAGCGATTTGGACAGCACTTCAAGATCTTTAACTTTGACAGAAGTTTCACCTGTTTTGGTCTTAAAGATCACACCCGTTACCCCAACGATATCGCCAAGGTCCAGCAGGCTAAATGCCGCATACTTGTCTTCAGGCACGCTATCCTGACGAACATAGATCTGGATTCTGCCGCTCAGGTCCTGAATATGTGCGAAGCTTGCTTTACCCATTCCCCGCTTCGCCATAATCCGTCCGGCAATACTGACTTCGATGTGCTTCTCTTCCAGCTCTTCCTTGGTCAGTTCTTCATACTTCTTCAGAATGGAGCCGGCTTCTTCGGTACGTACGTATTTTTGGCCAAAAGGGTCGATTCCCAATTTGCGGAGCTCGTCCAATTTGTCACGGCGAATTTGTAAAAGCTCGCTAAGTTCGGTTTCCTGATTCAAGACTTCATCCGTCATGATCTGTATTCATCTCCTTATTTACATTGCAGGCATCCCGTGAGGACACTCTTCCTCAAATGTTGAAAAAGCTTCCCAAGGGAAGCTTTTGTTTACCGTGCCCAACTGCTTCGTTACTATAGCTTTTTAATATCTACAATTTTATATTGAATTACGCCAGCAGGCACACTTACATCAACCACTGTACCATTTTTCTTGCCCAGGATCGCTTTACCAACAGGGCTTTCGTTTGAGATCTTGTTCTGAAGCGGGTTAGATTCAGCAGAACCTACAATTGTATATTCTGTGATATCACCAAATTCCAAATCTTCCACAGTAACTGTTGCACCTACACTAACGACATCGGTGTCAATCTCATCACTGTTAATAATGCGTGCGTTCCGAAGCATTTTCTCCAAAGTAATAATACGACCTTCAATGAAAGCCTGTTCGTTCTTGGCATCTTCGTATTCAGAGTTCTCACTGATATCTCCATACCCGATGGCTACCTTAATCCGTTCAGCCACTTCGCGGCGCTTCACTGATTTCAATGTTTCCAGTTCTTCTTCCAGCTTCTTAAGTCCCTCTGGTGTAAGGATAACTTCCTTGTCGCTCATCTCAACCGATTCTCCTGTCATGGGAATAATTTGGATTGTACGGCAACGGAATCAGTGCTACTTACATAGCTCCGCCCGCATACATCTTCAAAACTATATGAAGTTCTCCAGAGAAATAGAATATTCCTCCTGATGACTAGCCTTTAATTAACGCACATGGCGAATTTATACTGTGAAAGTATAGGGGAACGATCTCGAAAAGTCAATGTTACGTCCTCTATAGCTGTAAACGTTTTACAGTCTTAATTACGATGCACTTCCGGCAATTACCGGTTCTGACTCCAAATTGCCTTCGCTTTTCAGCTGACTCACAAAGTTCTCCAGAATCTGTACCATCTCATCACGCTTGGTACCTTCCATAATAACGTCCTTGATGCGAGCAGATCCTTTCAAGCCTTTCAAATACCAAGCCAAGTGTTTGCGCATCTCGCGTACAGCAACCGTCTCATTCTTCAATGCGATCAGGCGATCCATATGCAGGATGGCAACACGGATCTTCTCTTCGCCATTCGGGTCAGGAAGCAATTCACCCGTGCTTAAGTATTGAATGGTACGATACAGCATCCAGGGGTTACCCAGGGCGGCACGGCCGATCATAACTCCGTCACAACCCGTTTCATCCAGCATACGGCGTGCATCCTCTGGTGTATGGACATCACCATTGCCGATCACCGGAATAGAGACAGCCTCTTTTACATCTTTGATGTGTGACCAGTCCGCTGTGCCTGTATAGAGTTGCTCACGCGTACGTCCATGTACACTTACCGCCTGTCCACCAGCACGTTCAACCGCGAGCGCATTCTCCACCGCGAAGATATGCTCGTTATCCCAGCCGATGCGCATCTTGACCGTCACCGGCTTCTCAACTGCGTCCACGACAGCCGATACCATCTCATAGATTTTTTTTGGATCAAGCAACCAACGTGCGCCTGCATCACATTTCGTTACCTTTGGCACAGGGCATCCCATGTTAATGTCGATGATGTCTGCATTGGTTTCTTGGTCCACGATTTTGGCTGCTTCTACGAGGGAATCACGATCTCCCCCAAAAATTTGAAGGCTCAGCGGTTTCTCACGCTCATCTACAAACAACATCTCACGTGTACGCTGGTTGCCATGGACAATGGCTTTGCCACTCACCATCTCCGCGCATACGAGGCCTGTTCCGAATTCTTTTGCGATCAAACGAAAAGCCGGATTACATACGCCAGCCATCGGCGCAAGTACGACCTGGTTTTTCATTTCAATGCCACCAATGTTAAGCACGGTAGTCGTTCCACTCCTTTTTTAATTCTGTATATATCACGATATAAAGTTCGATCAGTGTCTTGGTTGTTGTAACATGGCGAAACCGAAACGGTCCTAGTTACCCCGCAACTCCTCGATACTAATTGCCAGTACACCAGCAATTCGATCGAGCTCCTGCTGTGATACCTTACGGTTTCCCCGTTCAATGGTTCCCAGAATGGCCAGCGAGATGCCGGTCTCGGCCGCAAGTTCATGTTGTGTTAAACCTTTCAGCTTCCGGAATGCCCGAATTCGATTGGCCAATTGCATGTTTTCCAAAGCTGTATTCCATCCTTTCCATCCAGTACAGACAACGATGCGTGTACAAAGGTATGCAAACCTGAAATCTCGCCCTCCGGTACGATATCCGACAGTGGCACCAGTACAAAAGCGCGTTCTCCCATACGAGGATGAGGCAATTGAAGTAATTCCGTATCACGCGTCTCACCTTGCATCCAGAGCAGATCCAGATCAACGGTGCGCGGTCCCCAGCGAATATCACGAACACGTCCGAGCCGGTTCTCGATATCCAGTAATTCCGTGAGTAATTGCTCTGGTGTCAGCATCACCTGTACGGCGACTGCCATATTCAGAAACGCAGGCTGATCTACATATCCTACAGGCTCCGTCTCATATAGTGCAGAACAACGCAGAACGGATATATGAGGGTGTTCATCCAGCAAAGACAATGCTTCAAACAGCGTCTGTTCCCGGTCACCCAAATTGGCCCCTAAAGCAATATAAGCCTCTGAGAATTCAGAGGTCGAATGTGCAATCATGATCGGTTCTCACTTTCTTGTGCGGCGAAGCTCTACCGTTACG
The DNA here is from genome assembly GCF_984798905.1 of Paenibacillus sp. SRL342. Taxonomy (NCBI): domain Bacteria; kingdom Bacillati; phylum Bacillota; class Bacilli; order Caryophanales; family Paenibacillaceae; genus Paenibacillus; species Paenibacillus sp. SRL342. Next base: position 78,023 of record NZ_OZ481790.1, on the reverse strand, counting down.
CCCTCAAAATGAATATCGAATGGCGGATGTGGCTTCGTCACCTTGACTGTCAATGCATTGATAATAGTATAAGTGTCTAGTAAAGAAGATGCAATATGTTCGCCCAAAGCTTCAATTAACTGGAATGATTTATTCTCTACAATCTGTTTTACCAGCTCATGGATCTCCGCATAATTAATCGTTTTGGTCAGATCATCGTTACGTCCAGCCTCACCCAGGTCCATATCAATCTCCAGATCAATATAATACCGCTGCCCAAGCTTCCGTTCTTCTGCAAAAACGCCATGATATCCGTAATACTCCATACGATGCAATACCATTCTATCCATACGTCCGCCTGCCCTCTATATATATTGAAATTTTAATCTATTTGAAGTCATCCCTTAGCTTCGCCTTTGAAAAACGCTTCGCTTTCACTGGACGGGTCACTCGGATCCCCCAGCATTATTTCCTCCGTAGACCCGGAGAAGCATACAACATGGCATCACACATGTCTGCCGTCCGCCGAATCGGCTTCACATCATGAACCCGAACCATCTGGCAGCCCTGGGCAATGCCAAATGCAACGGTGGCAGCCGTTCCTTCCAGCGCATCATCCGCCCCGACATTCAGGGTGTTCTGGATGAATCTTTTGCGTGAGGTGGCTAGCAGAACGGGATACCCCATTTCATTGAGCAAACCGAGCGATGACATGAGCTTCAGATTTTCTCCGAGATCCTTCACAAAACCAATGCCCGGGTCCAGGATAATTTGCTCTGCTTTCACGCCGGCTGTTAATGCAATCTGTATGCTCTCCTGCAAATCACTGACGACATCACTCAGATAATCGGTATAGTTTCGCTTCTGCCGATTATGCATCAGAATGATGGGACACCCCAGCTCTGCTGCCGTGCGGGCCATATTTGGATCTGCCTTGGCACCCCACACATCATTAATAATATGAGCACCTGCCAGAATAGCCTGACGTGCAACATCGGCTTTATACGTGTCTACCGATATCGGAATGTGTGGGGCTTGCTGATGCAATGCTTCAATAACCGGAATAATCCGGCTAAGCTCTTCATCGGCGCTCACGACATCTGAACCTGGCCGGGTAGACTCCCCGCCGATATCAATCAGGTCCGCTCCATCCTCCATCATCTGCTTGGCATGGGCAACCGCCCGCTCCACGTTGGTATAACTTCCACCATCTGAAAATGAGTCAGGCGTGACGTTAAGAATGCCCATAATCTGTGTTCTTGTACCCAGCTTTAATTCAGCTGGCCCCCATGCATATTTCCGTTCATAGATGACAGGTGTAAGTGTCATGAAGTATACCCCGCTTCCTGCCGGTACATACCCAGAAGGACTGCTGTAACCGGGCCAATATGTCCGTTGCTAATTATCGTTTCGGCTCCGTCCTGATCCCGCAGAGTTGTCACCGGAACCAGTTCAGCCACCGAGCCTGTTAGAAATATTTCATCTGCTTGCAGGAGATCCTCCCAGGCATCTAACGTTTCTATACAGGGGATTCCTTGCTGCGAGGCAATTTCCAGTACCAAAGCTCTCGTGATACCCGGCAGAATGCCGGTTGAAAGTGCTGGCGTGTAGAGCACATTTTCCCGTACCCAAAACACATTGCTGACGATCCCTTCCGCTATATGACCATCCCGGGTTAATTGTAACCCTTCCGCACCCTGCACATGCTTCCCGTACCCATTAAGCTCCCGTTTTGCCAGAATGCTGTTCATGTAATGCAGCGACTTGAACCGAACTTCCCCTTCGGGCGTGTTGCGAGGTGTAGACAACCGTTGAAGCATTTTGCCGCACTCATATAAAGAAGGAGATGGTTCAGGTAATGCTTTTGCCAGTACGATATGATTTGGCTTCGAATAATCACCAGAAGGTAGGCCTAGCGGTGCTTCACCGGCTGATACCGTATAACGTACATACGCATCCCGAAGTCCGTTCGCATCCATCAAACGTTGAATCCAATCTGTCACCTCTGCCGCGGTCGTTGTAAAAGGAATGCCCAGTTCCTTACACCCCGAGGCCATGCGCTCCAGATGCCGTTCCAAAAGATATGGGACACCTCGATACGTCCGGAACGTCTCAAACAGTCCCAGTCCGTACAAAAAGCCGTGATCCGTTACAGGAACCACGGCCGCCGCCATATTGACCAACTCTCCATTTATCGCGGCATATTGCATGTTATACCTTCACTTGTTGGGACAAAAAGTTACGAAGCATCTGATGACCATGGTCTGTAATAATGGACTCCGGGTGGAACTGAACACCTTCAATCGCATATTCTTTGTGGCGCAGACCCATAATTTCACCTTCAGCTGTCTCCGCTGTAATCTCCAGGCAGTCAGGCAAGCTGCTGCGCTCGACAATCAGGGAGTGATAACGGGTAGCTGTAAATGGGGATGGCAATCCGGCAAATACCGATGTTCCATTGTGGTGCATCTCGGATGTTTTGCCGTGCATCATGCGCTCCGCACGAATGACATTGCCACCAAACGCTTGTCCAATGGACTGATGCCCCAGACAAACACCAAAGATCGGAATGCTTCCCTTGAAATGATCAATGACTGCCAAGCTAATGCCTGCTTCATTCGGTGTACACGGGCCCGGAGAGATCAGAATATGATCAGGTGCCAGTGCCTCTATGCCTGCCAGATCAATCTCATCGTTGCGGCGAACTTCCACCGTCTCACCCAGTTCACCCAGATATTGAACCAGGTTGTACGTGAAGGAATCGTAATTATCGATAACCAGTATCATATGCCTGCTCCTCCTCATCTTCCGTCAATGCAAGTGACGGTTGCTTCGTTTTATTTTATTTTAACAGCTTCCGCCTCTTCGCTGTAATTCACAGCTCTCATCATGGCTCTTGCCTTGTTGCGGCATTCCTTGTATTCCCGATATGGATCGGAATCAATGACAATTCCTGCCCCGGCCTGTACATAACCAATACCATCCTTGATGGCAAGTGTACGAATGACGATGTTCAATGCCATATTTCCACTGTAATCCATCCACCCGATGGAACCCGTATAAGGCCCACGCCGTACAGGCTCAAGTTCCTCGATAATCTCCATGGTGCGGACTTTCGGCGCTCCGGTAATCGTTCCACCCGGGAATGTCGCAGCGATCACATCAAATATGGATAACCCTTCTGCCAGCCTGCCTTCCACCTGGGAAACGAGATGCATGACATGGGAATACTTCTCGATGGTCATCAATTCAGGTACATGAACCGAACCATAGGCCGCAATCCGTCCGATATCATTACGTTCCAGATCAACGAGCATAATATGCTCCGCCCGTTCTTTCTCACTGCTGAGCAGTTCATCCGCCATAGCCTTATCTTCTGCTTCATCCCGGCCCCTTCTTCGGGTCCCTGCAATGGGACGTGCACTGACTTTGCCATTCTCCACTTTGACCAGAAGCTCGGGAGATCCGCTTACCAGTTGGAAGTCTGGACTACGCAGCATACCCATATACGGCGATGGATTCACAAGGCGCAGCCATTCATAAATATGCTCAGCGCTCGAATGAAGCCGCTTCTCCTGTCTCAAGGACAGATTCACCTGGAACACGTCACCCTGCCTGATATATTCCTGCACCGTGCGTACAGCCTGTTCAAAGTCCTCCTGGGGAAAGGAGGTCTCCCATCCTTCCGATTCCCTTTCCGCATCTTCAGGCTGCGGGGTACGATTGACCCGCTTGTTGCGACGTTCCATTGCCTGCTGCTGTTCCTCGGCCTGTGCAAATCCCATAATGTGAAGCCAACGTTGCTGCATCGCTGTCGCTCGTGCTTCTGCCGCTGAATATAGACTACGGATATCAGTTTCGTTCCGGTTAGGCTCTATAGCCAGATGAACCATGCAGAAAAGCGCCTGCTGCTCATGGTCATAAGCCCATATTTCTTCAAAGCGCATCCACCAATAATCCGGTAGGGACGGATTATCTTCAGCCAAATCTGGGAGCTTCTCCAATGATCTTGCTACATCGTAGCTGAGATAACCTGCGTATCCACCCCCAAAGTCCGGAGCCCCATTAACCTTGGGTGCGTTATACGGGGCAGTCCATCTCTTCAATACATCAAGCGGCTTGCCGCTGTCCGTCGAGGTGGTTCCTTGCGTCACATCATGAATGACCGCTTCTTGACCTTTACCGGAAATAACGGATACGGGGTCTAACCCCAGAAATGTATATCTCCCGCCTTTGCCATTCTCCAGCACAATTGCGTATGGTGACGCCTGCTCCCAGGCTGCCTCCCACGATAACGGTAAACCGCCATGATACGGCCCCTCATCCGACTTGGTGATATAAGGCATCATGGTCCAGCCTTGTTCAGCCCACTCCATCCAGTCGGCGTATGTTGTCATCAGGTGTGTCATTGCGGTGTGCCGCCCTCCATCTGTCGCTAGTTCTATTGTCTGATAGTATACTAAAGCGTCGCGCCTTTTAAAAGCATTACGCCAAAAATCCTCCATACCCGTCATACGGGCAAGGAGGATTGGTTTTGTCATTTGTAGACTTAGCCTTCGAAGTTGTAAAGAGGTGTGCTGAGGTAACGTTCGCCGTTACTTGGCACGATTACCACAACGCGCTTGCCTTCACCCAACTGTTTCGCAACCTGAAGACCTGCACGGATCGCCGCACCGGAAGAAATACCGGACAGGATGCCCTCTTCCTTCGCTACCTGACGAGCCGTCTCGAATGCATCATCATTCTCAATGTGAATGATCTCATCATAGATTTCCTGATCCAGAATCTCAGGGATAAAGTTGGCACCAATCCCCTGGATCTTATGTGGTCCTGGTTTGCCGCCCGCCAAAATTGGCGAAGCTGCTGGCTCAACTGCAACAATTTTAATACCAGCAAAAGCTTCTTTCAACACTTCGCCTGTACCTGTAATTGTTCCACCTGTACCGATTCCCGCAACAAAAGCATCCAACGTACCGCCTACAGATTGAATTGCTTCAACAATCTCAGGGCCAGTCGTTTCACGGTGGATCTTCACGTTGGCTTTATTTTTAAATTGCTCAGCCATGAAATAGGAAGGGTTTTCTTTCAGCAGTTCTTCGGCTTTTTTAACAGCACCATTCATGCCTTCAGCTCCAGGTGTAAGCACAAGCTCAGCACCATACGCACGAAGCAAGTTGCGACGCTCCAAGCTCATCGTCTCAGGCATTACAATAACAGACTTGTAGCCTTTGGCTGCAGCCACCATCGCGAGTCCAATTCCCGTGTTACCACTTGTTGCTTCGATAATGGTATCACCTGGTTTTAGCTTGCCTTCTTTTTCCGCTTCTTCCACAATGCTAATTGCGATACGATCTTTCACGCTTGAACCTGGATTCTGGTACTCCAGCTTCACGAATACTTCAGCACTGCCTTCAGGTACGATACGGTTCAGACGAACAAGCGGAGTACCTCCGATGAGTTCTGTTACGTTATTAACTACTTTAGCCATATGAATGCCCTCCTTAGTGGATGAATAAAACTTGAGTCCTGTTAACCTATACTGTGCGGCCGATAGCCTCTAGCTGTTATAGAAGAACTGCGGAAATCCTGTTGATCCTATCCCTTACTGCCAAGATTTCTAGCAGGGCGGAGGTTTCCGAAAGTTTCTTTGTTCATAAATAAATCTTTTATATCCGAGTAAACGAGTAGGTATTTATTATTTTCATCTTATCAACGTTAACCCTTATTGTCAATATGAGTACTCAAAAAAAATACTCTGCCTTTGGCCCTAAGACCGCAGACAGAGTATTTTTATCAAGATGCAGCAGTACTATACAATCTTCTCCATTGAATTCAGGAGGCAGGAATCTCGGACAGGATTACGGCTTCATACTTGTTACGCAGCATTTGCTCTACCTGCGGCAACGGATCAGCCTGACTCAGAGCCAGTTCCATTCGAATCTCCTCACGGACTTCTTCGGCAGATTGCACCTGGCGTTCTTCTTTATCATTAAGTCTGATAATAACATAACCTTCTTCCACTCGAACCGGTCCGGCAATATCGCCTACATCCAGCCCGGCAGCAAGTTGAAGGATTTCTTCTGACTGGAATGGATCATTCCGCTCAATCCACCCCAGCCTCCCACCAGCATCACGAGAGAAGCTGTCTGTCGATTGCTTGCGAGCAGCTTCTTCAAAGTCCTCCCCCTTCTCCAACGCATCCAGTAAGGAATCGGCTTCATCTTCTTCCTTCACTACGATGATGGACAAGTCATATTTCTCGGGGGAAACGTAATCCTCACGGTGTTCAGTCCAGTAATGCTCAATATCTGCATCCTTGATCTGTATGCCGATCGTTGCGATTTTCTCAAGCAGCAGCCTGTAGCCGGCTTCCAACTCAAGTTCCTGTTTCGACAGGCCCAATTGAGACCTCATTTCGTCAAAATATGATTTCTCTGAATCATACCCATCCATCGCGGCGGCAAGTTCTCTTGCAATCTCTTGGGGAGTGACGATCAGCTTGCGTTCGATTGCTTCGGCATATACTGCTTTACGGTTTAACATCTGGAGTAATAACTCACTGCCGTAACGTCGTTTCAGCGCATCGGTCCACTCTTTGTCCGTGATGACTTCTCCGTTGATCGTCGCTACGGTGCTTCCTTCTTCCGTATTGGCATCATGGGATGCATCTGCCTCGTCTTTGCCCTGTCTGAGACCATGCATAGCCATCACACTACCCATGACCATCATACCTAGCGTCAAGACAATTACAGCCGTCCACAACCCTTTTTCCTGTCTTGTCATTCCGCATCCCGTCCCCGCATAGATCAGTTCTTGGCTTGCTCTAGGATGGTCTCAAGTTGTTCTTTGTTAAAGTCATAGGCTTCATTACAGAATTGGCAGACCACTTCAGCCTGGCCCTCTTCTTCAATTAATTGCTCCATCTCCGTTTGGCCCAGGCTGATTAGTGTCTTCTCTACCCGCTCACGTGAACACTCACAGCTAAAATGAATATCCAATCCTTCCATCACTTGTACATCTGGCAATAATTGGCGAAGCAACTCTTCCAATTCAAGTCCCTGCTCCAGCAACGTCGTCACTGGCGGCAACGTACTAATGGCGTTTTCGATCGCCGTGATCTCTGGATCTGTCAATCCCGGCAACAGCTGCATAATGAATCCACCTGAGACAATAACGGAATTATCCGTATCAACGAGCACACCAACGCCTACAGCAGAAGGTGTTTGCTCCGATTGCGCAAAGTAGTACGTGAAGTCTTCGCCCAGTTCTCCTGAAATAATAGGCACACTGCCACGATATGGTTCTTTCAGTCCCAAATCCTTCGTTATGTTGATGAAACCTTCCGTTCCAACCGCGCCTGCAACGTCCAGTTTACCCACACTATTGCTTGGCAAATGTACATGCGGATTAGAAACATATCCTCGTACTTCGCCTTTCGCATTGGCATCAGCTACAATCTGTCCAATGGGCCCATCACCGTTGACTTGTACCGTTAACTTCTCTTCACCTTTGAGCATTGCACCCATAATGGCTGCTGTTGTAACCGTACGCCCCATGGCAGCTGTAGCCGTGGGAAACGTATCGTGTCTTCTGCGTAGTTCCTCAACCAGTTCCGTAGTCTGGATAGCAAAGGCTCTTACCTTTCCATTCATTGCTGTACCACGAATTAACCGGTCATGCTTGTTGTTGTTTTCCAAGTCATTCAGCCTCCTTTGGCGTATCGCCATAATAGTCGTAACACAGAAAAAACGGCACAACACTTAAGCTGTAATCTCAGCCCGCTGTATGCCGTCACTATGCTCACCTTTCCCGGTTCCGCTCATATATAATACGCAGCCCTTCAAGCGTAAGCAGCGGATCAACTTCCTCTATACTACGGGTTTCTTCTGCGATAAGTGTAGCGAGACCACCCGTCGCGATAACTCGGGGCTTCGCCCCCATCTCCTCGCGAATACGTTCTACAATACCATCTACCTGCCCTGCATAGCCAAATATAATACCTGCTTGCATGGCATGAATAGTATTACGGCCAATAACCTTTTTAGGTTTCTCCAGCTCTATACGAGGCAACTTGGATGCCCGCTCATAGAGCGCTTCAGTGGCGATCTGAATGCCAGGTACAATAGCTCCCCCCAGGTAGTGACCTTTCTCGTCAATACAGTCAAAGGTCGTTGCGGTACCGAAATCAACCACGACGAGAGGGCCGCCATACTTCTCAACGGCTGCCACTGCATTAACAATACGATCTGCACCCACTTCACGAGGGTTCTCGTATCGCAGATTCAAGCCAGTTTTGATACCAGGCCCAACGAGCAAAGCTTTTTTGCCTACATACTTCTCACACATCGCTTCAATTACATTCACCAGTGGTGGAACCACAGATGAGATGATGACACCTTCGATGTCACTTGCCCTGATGCCGGACATATGAAATAAATTATAAATCAATACGCCGTATTCATCCACTGTTGACTGACGTGATGTACTCAGACGAAAGTGGTGCAGCAATTCCCGGCCTTGATATACGCCGAGCACCATATTGCTGTTCCCCACGTCTACAACTAGAATCAAAGAGGTTCACCCCTCTTTCTTTTCATTTAAATCCAGACTAATATCCAGGCTCTCAAAGGAATAGGTTAACCTGCCAACCGAAATTACATCCACACCACTCTCTGCAATACCACGAATGGTCTGAAGAGACACGTTACCGGATGCTTCAACCTTCACATGAGGAGCCTGTTCACGAATAAGTTCAACCGCTTCACGCATCCGCTCTGGATGCATGTTATCCAGCATAATGATATCTGCCCCGGCTTGCAAGGCTTCTCTCACCTGCTTCAGATTTTCAGTCTCCACTTCAATCGTCATCGTATGTGGGATAACAGTTCGCGCACGCTGTACCGCCTCGGTGATTCCGCCTGCACCCTTGATGTGGTTATCCTTAATCATAACGGCATCGTACAGTCCAAATCGATGATTCGCTCCACCACCCACGCGCACTGCGTATTTCTCAAGTAATCGGTGGCCCGGCGTTGTCTTACGTGTATCCACGAGCCTAGTCTCAAGACCATCCAGCACATCCACGTAGGCACGCGTACGCGTAGCTATTCCGGACATACGTTGCAGCAAGTTAAGTGCCAGTCGTTCCCCCGTAAGCAGTGAATGTGTACTTCCCTCTACCTCGGCCAAAATCGTGCCATGGGTAACCTGGTCTCCGTCTGTTACCTTCGGTGTAAATACAAGATCAGGATCAACGACCTGAAATACAAGTTCAGCCACGGTCATGCCTACAATAATCCCATTGTCTTTGGCGTGTATAATGGCCTTGGATTGATTGCCTGCCGGGATCGTCACACTTGTTGTAACGTCACCTGCACCAACATCTTCACGAAGCCAGTTTTTGATTGATTCGATAAGCCCTTCATTATATCCATTCAGTATCATGACATCAATTCCTCCACAATCGCTTGTTCTCGCTGCTGCAGACTATGCTTCTGCCACACGATATCATCACGCGCCGGGAAATCCTCACGATAGTGAGCCCCCCGACTCTCCTCGCGGTGTAATGCTCCGCTGGTAACTAACCAGGCACAGGTCAGAAGGTTGGCATACTCCAGCTCTTCCTTATGCGTGAGTGTCTGATCAAAAAATTGCAATTCCTGTTGCAGCTTGTCCATGGCCTTCTGCAGGTCCTCACCATTCCGGCGCAAGCCTACCTGACGAACCATCATTTTCTGTAGTCGTAAGCGTCGTTCGGATACCGGCTTTTGCTCTTCCGTGATCTTGTTGATCTTGTTGATCTTGTTATTCATGCCCACAGATGAATGCGCAGCCCCTCTTACTTGTAATGAACCGAGCGGGGAAAGTGATTGAATGCGATCAACAATTCTCCGGCCAAATACAATCGCTTCTGACAAGGAGTTGCTTGCCAGACGGTTGGCTCCATGCACTCCTGTAGAAGACACCTCGCCACAAGCAAATAATCGGGAGATGCTGCTCTCTCCACTTAAATCCGTTTTCACTCCACCCATCATGTAATGGGCAGCAGGTGCAACGGGAATCCAGTCCGTTGTCATGTCCAATCCATAACGCATACAAGTCTCATATATGGTAGGGAACCGATGCTTGATCATCTCTGGCTGTTCATGTGTAATGTCCAAGTACACAAAGGTACTGTTGGTGGACTCCATCTCACTAACAATCGCTCGTGCCACGATATCTCGTGGGGCCAGTTCAAGCTGGGCATGATAACGATCCATGAAGCGCTCACCCTTCACATTGCGCAAATATGCTCCTTCGCCGCGTACGGCTTCTGACACAAGGAAACGCGGGGCCCCCGGGTAACAAAGAGAGGTGGGGTGGAATTGGATGAATTCCATGTCACGAACAATAGCCCCAGCCCGATAGGCCATGGCTACACCATCGGCAGTAGCTACATCCGGATTCGTCGTGTATCGGTACAGCTGCCCTGCTCCACCAGAGCAAAGAACAGTTGCCTGTGCCTTCACGAACACTTGAGATCCGTCATCCTTCTGAACCAGAGCACCAATGCATTCCCCTCGATCTCGATCTGTAACCAGGTCAACAACAAAATGCTCATCCCATACTTCAATCCCGGGATGCTCATTCACTTCAACAGCAAGCGCACGTACAATCTCATATCCCGTTGCATCTCCGTTGGCATGCAAAATACGGCGGTGGCTATGCGCACCTTCCTGCGTCAACGCCAACTCGCCGTTCTCCAGATCAAATAAAGTACCCAAACGAATCAGTTCCTTCACTCCGTCCGGACCCTCATTCACCAATACCTCTACCGCTTCGGAGCGGCATAAGCCCGCTCCTGCTACAAGTGTGTCCTGCAAGTGGTAAGCAGGTGAATCATCCTCAGCAATAACCGCAGCGATGCCTCCCTGCGCATATCTGGTGTTACTTTCAAGTAATGACTTCTTCGTGATCATTAATACACGTTGTTGTTCACTTGCCTTAATGGCAGTAAACAAACCAGCAATCCCTGAGCCTATAACCAGTACATCCGTCTCTACCATGGGTAGTGCAGACAGATCAAAATCAACTAAATATTGCGGTATCATGTTATTCACCTGTCTTGGAGCAAGAGTAGCGCATCCTATTTTACCAACAACATGCGCTCTAGTGATTCTCTGGCTTTGTCGGCAACGGCCGGTGGCACGTAGATTTGCGGCTTCATCGTTTCCAGGCATTTTACCAGTTTCTTCAAGTTGTTCACCTTCATGTTGGGACATACGAGGAACTTGGTAGCAAAGTGGAACTGTTTATCCGGACTATCCAGACGAAGCTGATATCCTGTACCATCTTCGGTACCTACGATAAATTCCTTCGCTGATGAATTTTTGCAATACTCCAGAATAGCTGTTGTGCTGCCTACAAAATCACCCATTTCTACAACCTCAGGGCGACACTCTGGATGGACAACAAACTCTGCATTTGGATGCTTGGCTCTCATCTCCACCACATCTTTGACTGTAAGCATATCGTGAGTGTTGCAGTAACCTTCCCAGATAATCATTTTCTTGTCTGTATGCTGCTGCACATAATGTCCCAGGTTTTTATCCGGGACCCAGATAATTTCGTCGGAATCCACCGATTGAATAACCCGGACTGCGTTCGCCGATGTACAACAGATGTCAGTCTCTGCTTTGATCTCAGCCGAGGAATTGATATACGTAACCACCTTGGCATTAGGATGTTGTGCTTTCAATTTGCGTAGTCCATCCACATTCACCATATCTGCCATTGGGCAGCCCGCACGTTCGTCCGGGATAATAACTGTTTTATTTGGCGCCAGAATTTTAGCGCTTTCACCCATAAAATGAACACCACAGAAAACGATCACATCCGCATCTGTTTGGGCTGCCTTCTGGGCTAATAGAAACGAATCTCCACGGAAGTCGGCAACCTCCTGTACTTCGTCACGTTGATAATAATGGGCAAGAATAATGGCATTACGTTCCTTCTTCAACTCCATAAGCCGCGCACGCAGCTCGCGGTTCATCTCAGCCTTGCGCTCTAAAGCCAGAGCTTCCACCTGTGATCCTCTCCTTTATCGGGACAGCGTCATGCGCTGTTTCGTGGGCTAACCTAAGTCGTTATCTTCGCTTGAGAAACGAATCACAAGCGGTTTAACAACTAATTTACACAACGTTCACGACTCTGTCAATAAATGAAAAAGGCCCGGAACAGCGCTGTAACCACCTGTTTGCTAACTGGTTCGCCATCTAACTCCCGTTTATCTTTATCTATCCTCTTTTAAAATAATGGATAAAAAAAGAGAGCCTCGAGGGCTCTCTTGATTTCACCTGCTATCATAGCCAGATGTATTGTGCATTAAGACGTTGGCTTAGTTCCGCCATCATCCGGGTTATTGTTATTACCCTTTTCCAGATTCGGAGCTTCGTTTGGAATATCTCCGGCTGGTGGCTCAGGCGTTTCATCTTTACCTTGAATACGAACACGCACATCACCGATGGTGTCGATGATTGGCTCTCCGCCTTCAGTTGGTGTGCCTTCACCATCATTGTCATTCTCTGCTTTTGGAGTCAAAGAACCTGTTTCGATCAATTGCTTGATCTGATCCATTTCCAAAGTCTCAACCTCAAGCAAAGTTTGAGCGATCAGGTGCATCTCTTTTGAATGTTTAACAAGCAAGTCCTTACACTTCTCATAACAGTCGTTGATAAAGCGTTGCATTTCCTGATCAATCTCGTAAGCAATGGAATCCGAGTAATTCTGTTCATGACCGATATCCCGACCAAGGAATACCTGTCCTTGTGAACTTCCGAATTGCATAGGTCCCAATTTCTCACTCATACCGTATTCCATAACCATGCTGCGAACAATACCTGTCGCTTGCTGGAAGTCACTGTATGCACCAGTACCAATTTCTCCGATGAACAATTCTTCAGCTACACGACCCCCGAGAAGTCCGGTTACTTTATCCAGCAATTCTTGCTTGGTAACCAGCATACGGTCTTCTTTTGGCAACATGATTACATATCCACCCGCACGTCCGCGCGGAATAATGGTCACTTTATGTACCATATCAGCATGTTCGAGGAAGTATCCTACAATGGTATGACCTGCTTCGTGATAAGCAACGATTCGTTTCTCGCGATCACTGATGACACGGCTTTTCTTCTCCGTACCAACGATGACACGGTCAATCGCTTCGTCAACTTCCTTCATGGAAATATCTTTACGGTTACGACGCGCTGCAAGCAATGCCGCTTCGTTCAAGAGATTTTCCAGATCTGCACCAGAGAAACCTGTTGTACGCTTCGCGATAATATCCATCTTCACATCTTTGGTCAATGGTTTATTACGGGAATGTACTTTCAGGACAGCTTCACGACCTCTTACATCAGGGCGGTCAACCGTAATTTGACGGTCAAAACGTCCAGGACGCAGCAAGGCAGGGTCCAAAATATCTGCACGGTTCGTTGCAGCTATGATGATAATACCTTCATTAACTCCGAATCCGTCCATCTCAACGAGCAACTGGTTGAGTGTCTGTTCACGTTCATCGTGACCACCACCGAGACCAGCACCACGCTGACGTCCTACAGCATCAATCTCATCGATAAAGATGATACATGGGGCATTTTTCTTCGCATTTTCAAACAAATCACGTACACGTGATGCACCGACACCGACAAACATTTCCACGAAGTCGGAACCTGAAATAGTGAAGAATGGTACACCCGCTTCACCGGCTACGGCACGAGCGAGCAATGTTTTACCGGTACCTGGAGGCCCTACGAGCAATACGCCCTTAGGAATCCGCGCACCTACTGCTGCGAATTTACGAGGGTCCTTGAGGAAGTCTACAACCTCAACAAGTTCCTGTTTCTCTTCGTCAGCACCCGCAACATCTTCAAATGTAACCCGCTTCTTCTCTTCGTTGTAGAGACGAGCACGGCTTTTACCAAAGTTCATTACTTTACCGCCGCCGCCTTGAGCCTGATTAAACAGGAAGAAGAACAGCAGGAACATAATGATCAAAGGAATAAAGGAAGTCAGCAACGTCAACCAGATGCTGTCACCTTTCATTGGCTCCTGATGATATTGGAAATTGTTAGTTTCACTTGCAGCTACAAGCTCACTAATTGCCTCATCCGTAGGAGGAATATACGTTGAGAAATTTTCTGATTTGGCGCCATCAGGTGCCTTCTTGTATTGACCGGTCACGAGATACGTTTGACCGTTGAATTGAACCGTCAATTCAGAGACATTGTTGGCTTTGATCGCTGCACGCAACTGATCATATCTAGGATTATCGGTGGCTTCGCCGCCATTGCTGACGAACTGGACTATCCCCACCACAACTAAAAAAAGAATCAAATAAAAACCAGAATTCCGGATGAACCGATTCATCCCCTACCTCCTCTCGAGACACTTTAATTATTTTAACATAGCCCGACATGGCTTCTCAACAGAAGCCAAGAACAGCTCAAGGCTTGGGTCGGGCAGGATATTAGCTACTATAGACTTCCGGCTTCAAAATCCCGATATAGGGCAGGTTCCGGTACTTCTCCGCAAAATCCAAACCGTAACCAACGATGAACGCGTCAGGAATGTCAAAGCCTGTGTAATGAGCTTCCAACTCAACTTTACGGCCTGAAGGCTTGTCGAACAGCGTAACCACACGCACCGACTCGGCGCCGCGGTTTTCTAGCAGTTCAATCAGATAGCTGAGTGTAAGTCCGCTGTCGATAATATCTTCGACAATCAGAACTTCCCGTCCTTCAACGGATACATCCAGATCCTTAATGATTTTGACAACACCTGATGACTTGGTGGAAGCGCCGTAACTGGATACTGCCATAAAATCCATTTCAACAGGTACCGTTATGTTTTTAACCAAATCAGCCATAAATATAAACGCACCCTTGAGCACACAAATGACCAAAGGATTGCGATTTGCATATTCGGCACTTAGTGTTGCGCCTAATTCCTTGACTTTACTCTGAATTTCTTCTTCACTGATCAATACTTCCTGAATGTCGTTCTGCAACTGTGCGAACCTCCTAAGTTATACTATGAAAGCCTTACCTGAACCATAACCACTACCCCTGAATCGCTGAATCGCCTACAGTCATGTACAGGATTGCGGAAGTGCCCTCCCTGACAGGAGCCACACTGGACCGTCGAACACCCGGTAACCAGATGATATGACCTGCTCCATCACATACCACAGGAATACGTGGACGGACAGATGGGGGGATTTTCTCATCGATGAAAATATTTTTCACCTTTTTGCTTCCGTTTAATCCCATCACTTTAATGGTATCTCCAGGTAACCGTGAACGCACAACCAGCGGCATAAGCAGTTGATCCGCATCAAACGCGGCTTGATCCGCCGATTCCGGTACATGATAGTCCTCGGGACTCACCGTCATCAACCGAATATACCGGTTAATTGGGGTGAGTGAAAGCTCATAAGTTCCACTCCATTGCGCAAGACGATACTCGTAAGATTGATCCTGTACGTCCGTCCGTATGCCAAAAGAAATCAGATTATACTCCCGAGTGCAGGCGAGTGTCTGTCCTATATCCAGGCTCCAGGTCGTCACATGGGTCTCTATGACCTTGCGCCGAATGGTTTCTATACGGGTAAAGTCGACAAAATCACTGTCCAAAGGCAGATAATTCAATATTAGTTTAATCAACCTTCGTTGTAAAGCGACATGTAACTTCAAGAAGGAAGGCACCTCAAAGGTTTGCCTTCCGCCGTTCACCTGCACTAGACACCTGTATGTGTCATATGCACTCTGCTCCATGAAATCGTCTTCATCACCCACAATTTCGGCAAGCCGATTCAATGACGGCGTGAGTTGTCCATTATACTGCCCCAAAAAAGGAAGCACATCCAAGCGAATGGCATTACGCCGATATTTACGCAGGGCGTTGCTCTCATCATTGAAATACATAAAACCCTGGGTATTACAAGCTTCTACAAGGTCTGTCTTGTTTATACGAAGGCATGGACGAATAAGTTCCACATTTTTTTCTCTTCTTTTAAACTTCATTCCTGAGAGTCCCGACAAGCCGGTTCCACGAAGCAAATGAAGCATGACCGTCTCCGCCTGATCATCGGCATGATGTGCCAAAGCGATGCTTGCCGCATTATATTTGGAAGCCACTTCGTGCAGAAAGGCATATCGCTTGTTGCGAGCTGCTTCTTGTGGTCCTTGACCCGTAAGCTCCATATATGAAGGTACATCGGCCTTGGTCCATTCAAATGTAATACCAAGCTGCTGTGCCAGTTCCATCATTTTCTCCGCTTCATCATCAGATTCACTCCGGAAGCCATGATGCACGTGGGCACAGATCAATTCAAGTGGCACATGCTGCTTGCTGATCTCGTGCATGATATGCAAAAAAGCTACCGAGTCCGGCCCGCCCGATACTGCGACGACAATCCGATCCCCGGGAACCCATAACTGATGCTCTTCCGCTGCATCCAGCACATTCTTCACCAGCATGTTCCAGCGTAAAGCCTCCATACCTGTTCCTCATTCCTTGCGTTATGTATATGCACTCTCACAGATCAGAAAAGTAGTGCATAGATGAGCACTCCAATAAGTAATATCACAGATACAGCGAATGCATTTTTAAGCCAGCGCGGTGTTGTACTTTTGGAACGACGGCGGAGAGGCGTGGGGCGTGCCATCATTTCCTTCCACCCTTGTGCCGCATGACCTGCATCACGAAACTGACCTCGTAATGCCTGAGTCGTCCAATTGCGAAAAGGACCCAGTCGTTCACTGCGCTCCACCAGCGCTACGAGCTGATTCACACTTCGCAGTTGCGGTAATCCCTCGGCCGCCAGTGCCTTGAGCGCGTCTGCTTCAAGTACATGAATCAATAATAATGCAAATGCAAATACATCATAGGTACCATCTGCAGTTCGGCTGCCTGCATTCCAGAAGCCCCGATCATACCATTCGGTGAACTGTTTGACGCTTCGACCAATCGACGTAACTCCGCCGTAGTCAATCAATTCCACCTGCCCATAGTCGGATACCAACACATTCTGAGGTTTGAGATCACCAAACACCCATCCCGCCTGATGCAATTGTGCCAGCTTCTGCAAGAGTCTAAGTCCCACCAGAAGTGTCCAGTCTGTCCCCTGACGCCGAATAAAGTGATGAAGTGCCTCACCTCTAACGTAACGCATCACATAAAAGGGAATATCCCGGCCGCGAACGGCATAATCATCCACATCTTTAAGATAGGAAGGAATGCCGCTCTGCCGAAGGGCCTCATGATTACGCTGTAGTTGAAAGGATTTGAGTACATTAACTTCCGATTGCAGATCAACCGGATCAAATCCCATTTTTAGCGCGTAGTGTTTGCCATTTTCACCCCGTTGGACAAGAAAAACGATGCCATTAGCTCCTTTGCCCAGTAGTTTCCGAATCGTGTAACGACTGCGATTCCATTTCCCTGTAACCACTGTTCCTGGCGGGAAAGAGGCGTCAGACAACGTTGTCACCGAGCATCCCTTCTCTTTCAATGCGATAGTTCCCTTCTATTTCCTGCTGTTTCTCCAGTGTACCATAACGGTAAAAATCAATCACCTTCTGAATTGCAGGACCTGTCGGCGTTGCACCCTTCATCTGCAACCTTCCAAACAAGGACCGAACACGGCCTGGATCCGTTGTCCAGTCAATATCCATTACCGCATCTTCTCCACTGTGTCGCCCCGGAAAATGAAATACGGAAAGCTTGCTCTGACCTATACGCGCCTGCAAACTTAACATTAAATCACGAATGCCTTCTTCTACCGCAGCCAGTTTGGGCTTCATGCTGGCACTTACGTCGATTAACAATATAACCTGTAAGGCTGTAGTTTCAGCCATATCATCCATCACTTCCACGACCCGGGCGCGTTGTGAAGGCTCCAGATCCGTTACCGTTTTGGGCTCCTTCTCTCCCAAAATTTGTGTTAACTCTCTATTAACCGCCTGCTGAATAGTCTGAACCACCGTTTTCCTTGTCATCATCTGCATGGTATGGGCAAGCTGACGTGTACCTACAATTTGGCTGATTCCACCTCCGGCTCTGGCAATATCCTCAATCTCCCGACTACCCAGCTCACCAATGGTTCCATAATCAATCACGCCAACCACATTAACCGTAATCCCCTCTTCCAGCGCTTCGGCCGCTGCCAGCACCGGACTTGGTCCTACATTGGAACAACCGTCGGTGATCAATAAGATTTGCTTCATCCGATATCCCTCCGTTATTCGTTACTCTCCAACTCTATGACTAGCATTGCCAGAATGAAGAGACTTCAAACAGAAGAATATGCAATTAACTGACGGTCCGTGGACGCTCCATCCGGTTGATGCCAGGCACACGCAGTGTGGCCCATTCAGGGCGGAAATGCTCTACTTTTCCAACAACAACGGTCATATCATCCAAAATCTCATGCTGCTGATATCTTATAACACTTTCAAGCAGGCAATCGGCCAAATCTTGCGGATCCTCTGTATCAATCTCTTGAATGAGCCTTTTCATCCATAACTCTTTGTTCACCGCATACCCCGGTGCGTCATAGATGCCATCC
The DNA here is from genome assembly GCF_984798905.1 of Paenibacillus sp. SRL342. NCBI lineage: Bacteria > Bacillati > Bacillota > Bacilli > Caryophanales > Paenibacillaceae > Paenibacillus > Paenibacillus sp. SRL342. The sequence continues at coordinate 59,434 of NZ_OZ481790.1, read as the reverse complement.
GTCATCATAATGAGGATATCCCCCGGCTGAAGCTGTACCGTTACCAGATCCACTTCAATATCTTTAATAATACCGATTGGCAAATTGCTGGCCGAAACCTGAATAACCTCCTGTCCTCGTTTGATAAAACTTGGCGTCGATCCGATTTTCATAAACGTGGTCTCTGCCGTATATTCATCGATCAGCGCCATATCCACTGTGGCATACATCTCTTCAGGGGAGCGCAGCATCAGAACGGAGTTCACGGATTTGATCGCCAGTTTCTCATCCATGCCGGACTGTAACAACTGTTCCAATATGTTCAGAGCCGCGCTGCTCTCCATGCGTGCCCGTTCCCCATTGCCCATTCCATCACTGAGCGCCACCGCGAATGTACCGTTGCCTAACTCAACCGTACTGAAGCTGTCGCCTGACATCACATCTCCCCCTTTTGCAGCGGCAGCAACACCCGTGGTTACCTCGAACGTTTTGGCTGAACCAAACGTAACGGTCGCCAATCCCTGACGAGGATCAGTCATGGTCTCATGCAAGACAGCAATATGCTCGTCCAGTACATCCGAGATCAGCGGAGCTATCATTTTACGGCACTCATCGAATCCACGTGTATATGCATGTACAATCTCAATCTCTACATTGCCCGCTTCCAGATTGATGATCTCAATGGAGTGAATGGACAAGCCCAATGACTCCAGTGCGTCCCGAATCTGCTCCTCCTGCTGTACCATCTCATCACTTTCCCGCTGAATTTCTTTGGCCAGGTCCTCCATGACCTGAGATACACCGGACAATTGCTCTGCAACCAGCTGCCGGCTATCGATAATTTGACGCTTCCATTGCATGTTATGTTGATGCAGTCCATACTGGGCACGCATGACTTCAAGGACCTCTTCCGGTTTTGCACACACCCTGTTCCAGTCCACTGGAATCTGCTTGCCTGAGATCTCCGGGTTTCCTTCAATTGTACTCATCACGTCCGTCATATATTTGTAGGTTTGAATAAACTTCGCATCCCAGCATTGTGTACGCTTGAAGCAGCTTGCACATGTGCCCTCGGCAACCGCATTCATGAAATGGTCCATTCCACCTTCTTTCTGTACCTGCTCCCCTGCACCGGACATCTGATCAAAGCTACGTGACAGTTGACGGAATACCTGTGAGAACCGGGTTACCCGTTCTGCCGTGATATCCCGTATTCGTTTGGCATACTCATGCTGCGATTTGGTATGATCCTGCGTACCCGGTACATATTTGGATATCGCCGTCATCAGGCTTTTAGGTGTTAACATGAATAGTACGATAGCTGCACACGTCTCCCATAATGAGTTCATCACATCGCCCGGTCCGCCCAGATATATGGATAGAATGGACGAACCCAGCAGCATGCCCAGTGCAACCGCCGCACGTTTGCCTTCTCGAAGCATACCCGCCAGCATCCCGGCAAAAGCAAGCAGGCTCATCTGATACACCGCTGACATGTCAGCCAGACTCAGAATCAAGCCGGTAATGACCCCAACTGAGGCTCCAAGGGGGGCTCCGCCCACCAGCGCAAAGATTAATATGAGATAACGGGAGAGCATATGCTCGACGGATAAAGACTGAATGGTCCACCCTACGGCTCCCGTCATAACGGAAGCGAGCAATATGATCAGGCAGAGGATCTCCTCGTTCTTTAGGCTGAATTTTTTTTTGCGGTAGGTGAAGATCGGTATGGCTTGTATAAAAACTAGGGTGAGCACGAAACTTAATACCGAATCCATCGTGAGCATCAGCATCGCGTACCAGCTGAAGGATGGTCCAATCACAACCGCGAATAATTTGACCATAAATGTAGTCGTAAACACCATCGTTGGCGCATAAGATAATTCAGCACGATCATACGATTCCAGTCCACGGAAGAGCAGATAAAAGATGGCGATCTCCGATGCAACAATGAGTGGTACCGGAAACGGTGCAAAGAGACTGCCTGCGAGAAGTGCAGCGCCTACCGGAATGATGTAATCCCTGCGCATGAAAGCAATTACAGCGAAATAAGCAATGGCAAAGGGAGATAACTCATTTAGGATCATCGCCTTTCCGAGCAGAAATCCCATGAATGTGAGCAGCAGTACCCATTTGCGGGAAGCAACCATCTGGACAGCCTTGCGGGAGCCAAGCCAATGTTTCAGACGTACCGACAGCTCCTCCCGAGCTTCCGTACCTCCTTTACCTGCTTTCATTCCCGGAAATTGAATGACATTCCACTTTTCCATCATCCTCAAGGCACCCCATTCGATTAATTTGAATTTTCGTGTTTCGTTCTCGATGGTTCTGATTATAGATAGATTAGAAGACGTAGTTTGTCAGAATAGGTGGGCAGGGTCCAAAAAGTTTACGACAAAAGAAACAAGCCTGGCGCGGTGGAGCGAAACCCCCGGCCTTATTGTGGTTTCATTCATTCTCCTACTTGATTCCGACAATCGGAATGTCTGATTTTGAACCGGCGATGGTTTGGTCTCGCCATCATTTGAGCAGGATAACTGTGGAATGCCACGGAAACCTGTCGGTAAAAAATGGTAGACGACAAATGTTCTTATGGTTCCATTTTGTCGTGCAGAAAAACTGGGGATATGGAGCTTCACCTTACAAAAAAAGCTATTCAACTCCTTATCTGTGATAGAAACGCAAAAAAACCGCTAGCCCATGGGCTAACGGTTTTACTTATATGTTTAGATCAGGTTGTGACAGATTACACACGCTTGGCCCCACGGCCTCCGCGTTTGCCTTCTGTGTTCTTCTTAAGCGAAGAGATCCGCTCTTCACTATCTTTCAGGAAACGTGACATTTTATCCTCAAATGAAGGTTTGCCTGCTGCGGGCTTGAAAGAACGGCCTCCGCGGTCACCACGGTTAAATCCACCGCCGCCACCACCACGACCTTGGCCACCACTTGGGCCTCCGCCGCTGAATCGTTCGCGATCTCCTCCACTGCGTTCCGGTCTAGGAGCTCTCGGGGGTCTAGATTGGGTTTGTTGCTCAACCGGTTTGTCAACAGCTTGCTTAATGGAAAGTCCGATCTTGCCATCCTTGTCAACGTTGATAACCTTCACTGTAACGAGGTCATTCAGCTTCAGGTGGTCGTTGACATCTTTGACGTAATTGTCGGCGATTTCCGAGATGTGAACGAGACCCGTGACACCTCCTGACAGATCCACAAATGCTCCAAAATGCGTGATTCCTGTCACCTTGCCCTCTAACTTGGTGCCCACTTCAATTGCCATAGAATAAAATGATCCTCCCTTAAAAATATACAACCCGATTTTTTGAATGCCAAAATCAATGCTGCGCTAATGTAATTATACCTTATGCCGTAAACCAAGGTCAACTGAACACTACCCCATCAGAGAGCCTATTTTTTCCGGTTTAACGGCTTCAGACACACGGATAACAAACCTAGCTCGGTAATAGACCGAATTCCATCAGTTCCCTGACTCTTCAACCTGGATCGGCGTTTCCTCAGGAAGATAATATCCTTTTTTCCGTGCCAGCTGTCCTATGTATTCAGGGTCATTCAACCGGCTGACTTCGTACTTCAACTGTTCCAGCTTCTTCAACGTATCTTCCTTTGAAGCTTGCTGAGTGGCCAGATGAGAACTCTTGTCCGAAATTTGTGCAGTCTGCACAAGGAATGTATATCCTGCCCATATTACAAATACAATCATAAACGTCATCCAAAGCATGAGGCGCCTTTTTGCACCGGCAGATTTTCCTTGGTTAGTTGGAGCCTTTGATCTGCCCACAGGTGTTTTACCCATTACGGACCTCCTTAAAACCAGCGTTTCCATATCGCTGCAATTCTTGTACCCACACGGATCATGAAGCGTGGCGTTACCCAATGTTTCAGGAGCGGCCTAAACATCCAGCGGAACAACTTGCCGAAAGGTACCAAACACTGCAGCACCAGCCTGCCCAGGAATAATAGTATCGCAATTACAAAACCGAATAATACGCGAATTAACTTATAAATTCCTTTAGCCGGCATAACGATCAGGATGTTAAGGATATGTCCACACCAATGAATCAGCGTTCTTGCGAGTTTAATTAACATTACCACAAAACGCTGGGTTGTAACACTTAAAAGCCAAAAATAGAAGCAAACCCCTATAATCAGCCCCAAAAAGACATAAAACCGCAACTGTCCGTGGTTTCCGGCGTATAGCATCCGAAAAACGAACAGCGCGGAAGCAACCCAGTACAACAGATCGAGCGTGTGAATACTCCATCTCGGAAACCGCAGCTGTCCGGACAGTACCCGGTAACTGTCGTAGGCCATTCCCATCACGACCCCCGAGGTAAGCATCCACATCAATGTGATCCATTGAGTATCCGGACTCATCGGAACATCTTGCCAAACAGGCCCTTACCATTTTTGGGCTGGGAACCGGGGTCCAGATATTGGAGCGAACTGACTGTGCCTTCAATGGATAACAAACCTTCCTCCAGGCTCAGGTTTTTGATATGTAAATTGTGCCCCCGGATGGTCAGATGCCCAAGTTCAGTCTGCAGCAAAAATTCCTCACTGTCGAAGCTCTCCACGTTGGAGACACCCGTCAGATCCAGCAGTTTCCGATTCTGCATGCTCAGATGATGCTGTTTGGCCTTACCGTGCTCAACCATGGCATGTACCCCTCCTTCTTACACCTAGCTTATGGGTGTGGAGGTTGGAATAGAACCAGCGTTGTTGAACAAATAACCGGCATCCAGTAAAAACAAAAACGCCCTTCCCTGTTACAGGAGGACGTTTCGATTCAACTTGCATTGAATGAATATTCAATACCAGATGTACTGTTACCAGTTCATTCCGTTATCCTTGGCGATCGGCTCTTCCTTCACCAAGGTGTAGAGGCTGCTCGCCTCATCCTTCTTGGTACTCTCGGCAATTCGTTCCACCCTCACGGTGACCAGTTTCTGACCGAACTGAACCGTCAGCTCATCGCCTACTTTAACAGCGGCGCTAGGCTTTGCTTCACGTCCGTTCACCAGAACACGTCCCTGTTCAGAGACGTCCTTGGCCACAGTGCGGCGTTTGATTAGCCGGGAGACCTTCAGGAATTTATCAAGACGCATTATTTTACGGCTTCTTTAAGTTTGTTGCCTGCTTTGAATGCAGGAACAGTGGACTCAGGAATCACAATTTCATTCCCTGTTTGTGGGTTACGTCCGGTACGACCGGAACGTTTGCGGGTCTCAAAAGTGCCAAAGCCGATCAATTGTACTTTGTCTCCGCTGGCAAGTGCATCTGTAATTTCTCCCAAAAAGCCGTTTAATACGGACTCAACGTCTTTTTTAGTCAAACCACTTTTGGTTGAAATGTTGTTAATCAGATCTGTTTTGTTCATTTTTAAAAGCCTCCCAAATTGAAAAAAAAGTATCTGCGAGCCTGAGCAATAGGTTATTGCCGCTGGTTTCGCGTTAGGTTACTACACATGTATTCTGGCTTGGTATCTGAAATCCTGCCTTGGTCCGCGACTTTTTTTAGCTTTTTGTCGATGGTCCGCAGGGACAGTCTAAGACCAGTACCCGAAACCATCTGTCGCTAAACACCAACCTCAGTTTACACAGATGAACACATGTTCGTATTATCATAACACACTGCATAACATGATGGAATAAGGTTTATCGGTATTTCCCAGAAAATTGAACCCGTTATAATCCTGCCTTCTTCGCATCCTGCCAGAATTGCTCCATCTCTTCTACATTGCTATCTACTGGTGTTCTTCCCTGTTCACGTAAACGCTCCTCGATGTACTGGAACCGCCCGACGAACTTGCGGTTGGTCGCAGCAAGCGCCTCTTCCGGGTCCGTATCGATGAATCTTGCAACGTTTGCGGCTGCAAATAATAAATCACCCAGTTCTAGCTTCCGTTCTTCCGCAGACTGGCCTTGTTGCACCGCTTCTTTCAACTCCGCCAATTCTTCCTCGATCTTGGCAAACACACCTTCAACATCATCCCAGTCAAAGCCCACTTTGGCTGCTTTCTTCTGTAGCTTGTATCCCTTCATCAATGCAGGCAAATCACGCGGTATGCCGTCCAGCACGGAAACCTTCTGCTGATCCTGGCCCTTGCGCTTCTTCTCCTCTGCCTTCATCTGTTCCCAGTTCTGAAGAGCTTCATTCGCATCTTCGGCCTGATGATCACCAAAAACGTGTGGATGACGGAAAATCAGCTTATCGTTCAAGCCTTCGATGACATCATACACATTAAATGTGCCCACTTCTTCTTCCATCTGGGAGTGCAATAAAATCTGCAGCAGCAGATCACCCAGCTCTTCTTTCATATGGTCGGGGTCATCCTCATCGATCGTCTCAATGACCTCATAGGTCTCTTCAATCAGGTTTTTGCGAATGGACTGATGTGTCTGCTCCTGATCCCATGGACAGCCACCCGGACTGCGAAGAATATTGACGATCTCATGTAAACGCGCAAAGGAACGGCGACGCAGGGCATCATCAGTGTTCTTCGGCACATAGATCAGTGACAGATTGCCGTACCCTTCGATCCGGTCCAGTTCATGCAATGGAATCTTGTGAATGACCTCTTGGTCCTGTACACCCAACGCGTGACCAACAAATACCGGATAATCATCCGGGTAAACTTCCATCAAGCACAGCTTCACGTCCGAAGCAGTGAACACATCGTAGACTTGTCCGATCAACGTATGTAGCTGTGGTTGTACCAGTTCTGTGTTCAAGCTGCTGGCATCCAGAAGTTGAAACCCTTCGATTGGATCGAATCCAAGTCGTATAAAAGCTTCATCTAGGAAGCTCTCCCCGCCCATGACACGCAATGAGATACCCATCTGCGGACAACGTTCTTTGAGCAGGCGTACACTTGCTTCTGCCACCATCGGATGACCGGGTACGGCATACACAATCTCCGTTCCGGCCTCCCCCTTGCGAGCGGCTTCTATCAGTTGATTCGCGATCTCATCATATACTTCGGGGAAGGAGGACTTCGCCTCATAGATAGCATCAAATGATGTCATCCCCAGCCCCTCTTGTTGCAGATCATTCAATACGGGATGATCCAGGGTACGTACATACAGTGTAGCTGCATGTTTCATTTTTTTGATAATACCTACGGTCAGTTGGTCTGCATCTCCAGATCCAAGACCCACTACGGTTAAAGCTGCACTCATTACGTAAACCTCCATCCGGACTATCCTGTCCAGGCTCATAATCATCGTGTCTGAACAGGACTAATTACACGTATTATACCAGAATCATTCGATATCCTATAATTGCATATTCGCTGTGCCAGGTGTAGAAGCACCGTGAGCATGGAGCTAGCGCAGCACACGCAGTCTGCGCAGCTGCTTGGCAAGGCGAGGCCCCAACTTGGGCACAGCCGCCAGCTCCGCGGCGGTCAGTAACCCTGTCCGGGCCGCCGCCAGCAAGAACACGGCCGAGCCTGCGGCAATGCCCAGCAGGCTCACGCCCATCGCGGCCAGCCTGCGATCGGCCGCGATACCCATGCCGCCGAGTACCGCTTCGGCGGCCCAGGCCGTGCCTACCGCCGCCAGACTCATGGCGGCGATCACCAGCGCTGGCTTCGCCAGGACGGCGCCAGGGGCAGGGCGCAGGGCGACAAGTCGCGCCAGCAGCGCCACATTCAGGCCAGCCGCCAGCATGTAGGCGACTGCGCCTGCAAGAGCCGCGCCGCTGATGCCCAGCGCCGGCACAAGCATGACGTTCAGCATCGCCTTGACGCCTGCGGCGGCCAGCATGCTGAACGCGGGTGCACGCACGGCGCCGAGGCCTTGCAGCAGCGCCGCTGCAATGATGCTGACGGTGCTGCCCGCAGCCGTCAGCGCCATGTACCGCAGTGCTTCGGTGCCTGCGGCATCTCCGTACAGCATGCGGTTAATCGGCTCCGCCAGCACCGCGAGACCCGCGGATGCCGCCAGGCCGATCAACCAGAACCAGCGCAGCGCGAGGCCTGCTTGCTGCCGGACGGCTTCTGGCCCGCCCTTTAATCGGGCTTCCGCCATCGCCGGAATAAACAGCACAGATAGTGACGTGGCAAGCATCGTCACCAGTTGAACCAGCGGCAATCCACGGTTGTAGATGCCGAAGGAAACCATCGACTGAAGCTCATCCAGTCCTTCTCCCCGCAGCAGCCGTGGCACGGTGAAAGTATCCACCAGATTCATCAGCGGCACAGCCAGTGAACCGAGACAGACTGGAATGGCATACATGAGCAACGTCCTGATCCATTCCCCGTTGGATCGTGACCGTTCTCCCAGAGCGGGATTAATAGTACTTACCGTTTTCTTCTGCGGCGTAACCGACCTATGCTCCTGACGTTCATGCCTGTCTGATCCAACCTCTCCAACGTTGCTGCTCCATTCCGAATTCAATTGCCCTGTGACCACTTCCTTGTCTTTCCGCCGATGTCGGGCCATGTACCCTAACATGGTTAACAGACCAACCATTCCACCAGCAACAGAGCCCATCATGGCACCAGCGGCAATAGTCTCAAGCGAAGCGTCCCGTCTCATCAACCACAGAAGCAGAACAATCATGACGGTAACACGTATCGTCTGCTCCACCACTTGTGATACCGCTGTTGGCACCATCTGCTGTAATCCCTGAAAATATCCACGCAGCCCTGTCATCACCGGTACGAACAACAAGGCCCATGAAGCTGCACGAATCGATGGAACCACATGACGGTTGCCAATCATGTCAGCGATCAGCGGCGCACCTGCATACATCAAGAGCGCCATTATAATTCCAATTCCCCCGAGCAGAAGGGAAGATAATCGAATAATTCTTCTGCTCTCGTCTGGTCTTCCGAGTGCGTTCTGTTCTGCTACGAATTTGGATACGGCCAGCGGCAGTCCTGCAGCAGCAAGTGTGATAATGAGCATATATAACGGATATACCGTATTGTAGATGCCAAATACACCGTCTCCCCCCAGATTCTGCAGCGGAATCTTCTGAAAAGCACCAATAATTTTAGAGATAATGGCAGCAAACCCAAGTATAAATGCACCCTGTAGCAGCCTTGAGCCTGTAGACGGCTGTTTCATAAGTCCCTCCTGCGTAATCCTTTTAAGCATACCTTGCTATTATACCTGCCTGAAGGCACACAGACTAACCCTTCCCCATCACAATCAGCCGGATCTACTTCTTTGTACCTTTAAAATGCAAAAACTCCCGTATGCCCAAGACAGGGCACCAGGAGTTGGTCTGCGGTCTATTGTTCCATTTGCTTGCCAAGGAAACCAGCAGCCGTCTCAGACATCTTCACTTCCATTTGAGACATCTTAACTGATTCGTCCTTATTGAACAAAATAACCGTTCCGATGGGGTCACCACCTGAAATAATCGGCGCAATAACAAAAGAGGATAACGTCTCGTCATGATCTTTGCTAAGCTCATAAGAACCATTGTTTGTTTCCAAAATGGTCTTTCTGTTTTCCATACAACCTTCCAACAGTTGACCCACCTGTTTGTCCAAATATTCTTTCTTGGAGCCTCCTGCCACCGTGATAATAGTATCACGGTCCGAAATCATCGTTACATGTCCTGTACTTTCATACAGGGATTCTGCATATTCTTTGGCAAAATCACCAAGTTCACCAATTGGCGAATATTTTTTAAGGATAACTTCTCCATCACGATCCACGAAAATTTCCAGTGGATCACCTTCACGAATACGTAACGTACGGCGGATTTCTTTTGGAATGACCACACGACCAAGGTCATCTATACGGCGGACAATACCAGTAGCTTTCATTTCACATGTTGCCCCACTTTCTCGAGAAGATTTTTCAACTACTGTTCCTTAATGGGTAGAGGAAAGTCCCAGAACGTTTAGTGTGATATCTTGACCATAGTATTCATCTGTTCCCATTTCCTTATACATGCTTCGGAGAATATAGTTGTGTAACTTTCGAAGAAGGCGACCATGTACCCATACGACTTGAATATATAAAAGAAGAAGCAAGAAGGAGGTCCTAAGTCCTCCCCTTGCTTCTCTGTATGGTTGTCCATATTTGCGTCATACAAAGCATTCATTCGGGCAAATTTAACCCCTGAACGTATGCTAACACAGCAATTTTACCAGCTTACTTGCTGCTTGTACCTTCATCTGTAGTTGCATCTTTGTCTGTTCCAGTCGTACCTTGGTCAGTCTTGGTATCCGTACCTGTGGAGTCATCCGTTTTTGGTTCGGTTGTTTTCTCTCCTTCAGTTCCTGTACCCGTAGTGCCTTCAGTTGTGCCTTCAGTCTTACCTTCTTCAGCTTTTTCTGTTTTTGGCAGTTTAACTTCTTTTACGATTTTGTCCAATTCATTTTGCATGAACGTATCGATTTCGGCTGCAGCCAATTGGCTCTTCAAACTTTCTTTTTGTTCAGCCGTCAATTTGGCAAAGTCAGCTTCTGTACGAGCTTCCACTTTCATGACGTGGTAACCGTACTCTGTCTCTACTGGATCACTGATTTTGTTCAGTGGCAATGTTTTTGCAGCTTCCTTAAATGCCTCTACCCAGCTGCCTACAGGTGTATTTTCATACAGTCCACCCTTTTCAGCAGAACCTGGATCTTCGGAATATTTTTTTGCAATTTCAGCAAAATCAGCTCCGCCATCCAACTTGGTTTTTACTTCTTTTGCAATTTTAAGTGCATCTTCTTTTTTACGTTCTTTTTGCGTTTTTGGATCTGTGAAGTTAATCAGCACGTGACGAACGGAAGCCGTAGTGAACTGATCTTTGTTTTTCTCAAACTCAGCCTTGATGGCATCTTCCGTAACGCCTGTTTCTTTGTCTTTGATTACCGTCATGATGCGAGTCATATAATCTTTAATGTTCTGGTCAGTCAGGTTCTGAGCTTTCAGCATCTCAGTCCATTGATCTGCCTGAACAGAAGCTTTCATTTTATCAAATTGCTCGGTTGCTGTTTTGGTACCTGCTGTTTTGGCTTCTTCACTTGCTTTGCCACTCAGATATTCATAAGCAACTTCCTGTTTCACCAGATACTCTTTGAAATCATCCATATCCATCATTTGTGCATACTCCGGATAAAGGAATTTCATGACACGTTGCTCCATGTCGAATTCATTGGCTGTAATGGTACCACCATCATACGTAGCGACTACAGCACTTGTATCCGTCGATTCAGGTGCTTTTGCTTCTTCCTTCTTGCCACATGCAGCAAGCAGTGATAAGGATAGTACTGCGACCATGCTCACAGACAGTACTTTTCCTACTTTTTTATACTTTGGTAACATCCTTTAGTTCCCCCTTTGATTTAAAAGCAGTTTTCATGGACTCCAGAATTTTCTCTACCAGCTCCATCAGTTGCTTATCCCCAAGCCCCTTGCCTTTAGCGTGAATCAGCATATGGGGTCCTTGTTCAAATTGTACACGTCTTTCGAACTGATTTCCAATGTGCGCGATTTTCGAGAGTTCAAAGGCATGTTCACGCCCTTCATAGAACTTCACGGTAATGTCCTCACCACGTTGGGAAATCGACTCAATACCGTAGATCTTGCCGTATACTTTCATCCGTGCAACAGCCAGCAGGTTGATAACGGCCTCCGGAAGATCACCGAATCGGTCAACCAATTCGTCTTCCAACTCCATCGCATCGTCGAAGGATGCAATGACCGCCACTTTTTTGTAGATCTCAATCTTCTGAATGCTGTCGTAGATATAATCGGACGGCAAGTAGGCATCGATACTGAGATCCAGAGTTGTGTTCCACTGGTCTGAAAGTACCGGCTCTTCGCCAAGCATCGTAACTTTGCGTTTGTTGATCTCCTCTGCGAGCATCTGGGAATACAGATCAAACCCGACGGAAGCGATGAAACCATGCTGCTCCGCTCCTAGCAGATTTCCCGCACCACGAATCGACAAGTCACGCATGGCGATTTTGAATCCTGAACCCAGTTCGGTAAATTCTTTGATTGATTGCAGACGTTTCTCAGCAACTTCAGTAAGGACTTTATCCCGTTGGTACGTAAAATAGGCATACGCAATACGATTGGAACGACCCACACGTCCGCGCAGCTGATACAGCTGGGAGAGTCCCATTTTATCCGCATCATGTACGATCAGTGTATTTACGTTCGGAATATCTACCCCGGTCTCGATGATACTTGTGCTCACAAGCACGTCATATTCACCATCCAGGAAGTCGAGAATCGTTTTCTCCAGCTCTGTTTCCGACATCTGACCATGTCCCACACCAACTTTGGCCTCAGGCACAAGTTCAGAAATTTCGGCAGCCATCTCCTGGATTCCCTGAACACGGTTGTAGAGGTAATACACTTGCCCACCACGGGCAAGTTCACGCTCAATCGCTTCGCGGACAAGCGCCTGGCTGTGTTCAACCACATAGGTCTGTACCGGGAACCGATTCTCTGGCGGAGTCTCGATAACGGACAGATCACGCACACCCAGCATGGACATATGAAGCGTACGCGGAATCGGCGTTGCCGTCAGCGTCAGCACGTCCACATTGGTTTTCAGCTTCTTCAGTTTTTCCTTATGAGTTACTCCGAAGCGCTGTTCTTCATCAACAATGAGTAGTCCCAGATCCTTGAACACCAGATCCTGCGACAGCAATCGATGCGTCCCGATGACAATATCCACTGTGCCTGCCTTGATGCCTTTGGCTGTTTCATTCTGCTCTTTACGGGAGCGGAACCGGCTAAGCACATGAATGTTGAACGGATAACCGGAGAAGCGCTCACGGAATGTCTCAAAATGCTGCTGTGCCAAAATGGTTGTTGGAACAAGTACAGCCACTTGTTTACCTTCAATAGCTGCCTTAAATGCAGCTCGAATAGCGACCTCAGTTTTGCCGTAACCAACATCCCCACACAATAAACGATCCATTGGACGGTTTTGTTCCATGTCCTTCTTGATTTCTTCAATCGCACGTACCTGATCACGCGTCTCATCGTAAGGGAACATGTCCTCAAACTCCTGCTGCTCCGCGGAATCCTTGTCGAATCCAAAACCTTTGGAGGTCTGACGCTCTGCATACAGCTTAATCAGATCATCAGCAATATCCTGTACGGATGTGCGGACTTTATTTTTAACCCGTGTCCACTCATTGCCGCCCAGCTTATATATTTTCGGTTCTTTCTCTTCGGAACCAACATATTTCTGAATCAGATCGATCTGCTCAATAGGTACAGACAGTTTGTCTCCACCCGCATAGAGAATATGCATGTAGTCCTTATGAATACCGCCAACCTCGAGCGTGCCGATCCCAAGGTACTTACCAATCCCGTGGTTCTGATGAACGACATAATCGCCCACTTTTAGCTCGCTATAGGATTTGATCCGTTCAGCATTATCTACATTCCGAATCGGTTTGCGTACTTTACGCTGTTTTTGCGAGAACATCTCGCCCTCGGTCACAACAGCCAAATGAATGGACGGCATTTCAAATCCCGTTTGCAAATTACCGATCATCATCTCTGGCTCTGGAATATCATAGTCCATCAGTACCCGGCGCATCCGCTCGAGTCGCTCTTCACCGTTCGCCAGCATGAGCACTTTGACTCCGGCCTTCTGCCAACGCTCCATCTCTGCCTTAAGTACGTTCATCTGTCCATGGAAATCCTGCATGCCACGACTGATGAAGTTCAGAATGTTTTGTGGTTGAGTGTGTGGAACTTGGCGCAAAAAGATCGACATAAACAGCGTCTGGAATGGACGCTCATACAAGAGTTCATCACCGTCTGCGGATAATGGAAGATCCGGAAGTGTTTTTCCGTTTTGCATCAAATGCAGGTTCCACTCCGATTCATCACGGTCCAGTTGTTTCGATGTCTCCGATAGTCTGGCAGGCTCATCTAGTACCAGCAGGGTATCTTCCGGCATATAGTCGTAGATCGTTTTGTTCTCCGGATAGAGCGGAGAAATATATTTGTACATTTCGGAGAAATACACGTGTTCCCGCAAAAGCTCGATCTCCCGGTGAATTTCTTCACGAAGACGCAGCTTCGCCTGCCGGTCCGTCATTTTCTCCAGCTGTTGCTCCAGCAAAAGAGCAGCCGCATCGGCAGCCTTTTCCATACGTTCACGATCTGCAATTAACTCCTTGCATGGTAAAACCGTAATTTCTTCAATCCGTTCAATCGAACGTTGATCTGCTGGATCAAATGTCCGAATGGAGTCGATCTCATCATCAAATAACTCCACCCGATATGCGATCGATGAAGTAACCGGATAGAAGTCGATGATACCTCCGCGTACACTCATCTCACCACGAGATTCCACGCGTTCCACACGCTCATATCCGAGCTTTACCATCTCCAGCAGGAAGGAGTCCAGTTGAAGTGTGTTGCCTTGTTTAATCAAAATTCGAGCATTGGCCATCACTTCCGGAAGCGGAACATAACGTCTTACCCCGGAAAAAGGAATAACAACAACGCCCCTGAATCCCTGGGCGCAGCGGACCAACACATCAATGCGCTGACCCAATGTTTCCGAGCTGGAAACAGCAGCTTCAGCAGCGACAAGTTCGTTGGCAGGATAGATCAACACCTGATCAGGTGAAAGCGCTTCCTGTAAATCTTCTGCAATTTTTTGAGCTGAAAACATATTATGTGTTACTACGAGCAATGGTCGGTTCATTTCCTGATGCAGAGCAGCCAGCATAATCTGACGCGCCGAGCCGGATAGACCCGAAACCAATTGTTCCTTCATGCCGGACTTGATTCCGGCTGTAATGGACCCGAAGTCCGGATCTTTGGAAAAAGCCTGTATAAGTGCTTGTAACAAAAGGGGCACCTCTCTTATAACTTACTTGATTATCTCACGCATACGCGTAGCATCACTATTAAAATGGATACAAATTCCTTTTTGTCCTGTTTCATCATATCGGATTACTCGCAACATTGCCACATCTGTTGATGCGGCTGAGCCTGATTTCGAGATAGCTATGGCTTTCATGCCAACTGAAAAGAAGCCTCAGCAGGCTGCCAAGGCTATAAAAGGTGGAGCGTTATTACGCAACCACCCTCAACTGTCATTCGATCCTGTGCAGGCGATGTCTACTGAAGCGGACTCGCGAGCAGGCTAAGCTCCGGATTATGCTCCAGGGCTTCCTTACAGTAATCACATGTAATCCGAACGGTAATGTCACCACCGGAATTATACGCTATTATATCCCTCCGCTCGTCGGGGGTCAAGAAATGAAAGCCGAGCTCTACTTCCGTTATCTGGGCAGAATCGATTCGTCCAATAAAGGTACGGCAATGCCTACATACGTAATTCACTGACATGTTTATGCCTCCTGAACATGGTTTATACATCCAGTATGTCCAGTATGGCTGAATCGAACCCGTCTTTTATGATTATTTTACCAAGTATGTCTACAAAATTAACCGTTAAACTTCGCCATTGTTTGTTCGAACGTATGAGTCAAGCTATGCTCCAAGGCATCACACGTTTGCTCAATGGTCTGATCCAGGGCTTCTTTTTCTTTCTTCATGAATGTTGACAGTACATAATCAACAATGGCATGTCCTGGTTCGGGCCGGGATATTCCCATGCGTACCCGGTTAAACTGCTGTGTACCGGTATGCTGAATAATGGACTTGATTCCATTATGTCCGCCTGCACTACCTTGATAACGCAATCTGACTTTGCCAATCTCTGTATCCATGTCGTCATACACAACAATCAGATCTTCAAGACTAACTTTATAAAAATCCATATAGGCTCGAACCGATTCACCAGACAAGTTCATATAGGTCATTGGTTTGATCAGTACGGTTTTCACACCGCCAATATTGCCTTCTCCAATCAGCGCCTTACATTTATTCTGTGTAATGGAGATATTATGACGATTAGCCAACCGATCCAATGCCATAAAACCGATATTATGACGAGTTTTGGCATAGTTCGAGCCTGGATTTCCAAGTCCAACAATCCACTTCATCTTGTTCCCTCCTTCGGATTAGCCTGAGGTGAGGCATAGACTTCGAATGTTATATTTCATATAATATCAAGAAAGTAAAGATCGATTTACTGTAGTGTTCACAGTTAATATTTTATCGACCCAGGAAGGTGAGCGGGTTTTGCGCGAAGACAATGGACAACTGACTCAACATAGCGATTTTATCTATCATCTCGAATATCACGTACCTGTACAGGTATACGACCGCGACACCCATATTGAGATTGGTCTAATCACACGTTTCGATAATCAATTCGTCGAAATTGCTGACACGCTTTTTCATCGGCGTCGTTTCCGATTTATCTCCCGCCCCGGGTATTAACCATATAAGATGAACGAACCATTTTACACTGGATTACTGCGCGTGCAGAAACATCTTCCGAAGCAGCTTTCTTTCAGAAAGCTTTTAACTTCACTTCTTCAGATCTTTTCTGCCCTCTCCATTATTGTGTAAATTAGTAGTTCAAATTATATGGACTGACCAGCGTCTGTTTCACTTTTAATAAAACGGCACGCCGACAGGGGTTACATTTTCCATTGAACCGGAAAACGTAACCCCTCTACTACTTTATGCAGACATCCTTATTCAATTTCAAACAGCTTGCTGATTGATAATTCCTCATGAACCCGGATAATCGCTTCTCCGAGCAAAGGCGCTACAGACAACACTTTGAGTTTGCTTGTCGGATTAGCATGCGTAATTGGAATGGTATCCGTTACGATGACTTCCTTCAACGGTGCATTCTCCAAACGTTCCATCGCAGGTCCGGACAATACCGGGTGAGTACAGCACGCGTATACTTCTTTTACGCCGCCTTCCATCAGAGCATTCGCTCCCAGTACAATCGTTCCCGCCGTGTCAATAATGTCATCGATCAGGATGGCTGTTTTACCCTCGATGTTACCGATAATGTTCATCACTTCGCTCACATTTGGCTCAGGACGACGTTTATCGATAATCGCCAGGGGCGCATTCAGGAAATCAGCCAGTTTACGTGCGCGCACTACGCCACCGTGATCAGGCGACACAACAACTGGATTTTCGATCTGTTTCGACCGGAAATATTGAGCCAGAATTGGCACGCCGAGCAAATGGTCAACCGGAATGTCGAAGAATCCCTGGATCTGCATTGCATGCAAGTCCATCGCGATGACACGGGTTGCACCCGCTTTTTCAATAAGGTTGGCAACCAGTTTCGCTGTAATCGGGTCACGCGAACGTGCCTTGCGATCCTGTCTTGCATAGCCATAGTAAGGAATAACGACGTTAATCGTCTTGGCAGATGCCCGTTTGAGTGCATCAATCATAACGAGCATTTCCATCAGGTTATCATTAACCGGCAAGCAAGTGGACTGCACGATATAAACGTGACAACCCCGAACACTCTCGGAGAGTTTCACTTGAATCTCGCCATCACTAAAGCTGGTTGTGTGAGATTCACCCATAGGGATCCCGATATAATCAGCAATTTGATGGGCAAGCTTGGGGTTAGAATTGCAAGTAAATATTTTTAATTTCGAATCAAAATAAGTCATAAAATAAAAACCCTCCGTGCTGGTTCATTGGAATCAATAAGCGTCTGCGACATGTCGGCACCTCCCCGATTTTCGGGAGGCAATCTTGTTATCAAAACCCCTTATTGGGGTTTGGCATTTTGTTTCTTGGCTTTGGCACGTCCGCGAATCTTCTCCGCATAACCAGGTTTATTCTCCTGACGTGGACGAGCAATGGCCAGATCATTCTCGGGAACGGAATGGGTAACGGTGGAGCCAGCAACCACATAAGCGCCTTTTCCTACCGTAATCGGTGCAATCAGATTGACGTTGCTGCCTACAAAAGCATCATCTTCAATCGTTGTCACAGCTTTATTATAACCATCATAATTGACAGTTATTGCCCCGCATCCAACATTTACGTTTTTCCCTACTTTGGCATCTCCAATATAGCTGAGATGAGATACTTTGGAACCTTCATCAATTGTAGCATTTTTCACTTCAACAAAGTCACCAATTTTTACGTTGCGACCCAGTTTAGTCCCTGGACGCAAATTAGCAAATGGACCAACCGTTGCATCAGAACCAACCTCGGCATTGGATACTACCGAATGTTTAATCGTAACTCCGTCCTGAATAACGCTGTCTTCCACATCTGCCTGAGGACCAATATGACATGCTTCACCAATGGAAGTTGTGCCTTTGAGAATCGTCCCCGGATACAAAACTGTATCTGATCCAATCGTAACATCCGCTCCGATATATGTCGATGACGGATCAATGATCGTAACACCGTTCAACATATGACGTGCGGCAAGACGTTCACGCATGAAGGCTTCGGCTTGCGAAAGTGCGAGTCGGTCATTAACCCCGATAGATTCTGCGATGTCATCCGACATGTAAGCTTCAACTACTTCTCCATCATTGCGGAAAATGCCAACTACGTCTGTGAGATAATACTCTCCCTGAGCGTTCTGGTTCGTCACTTTCTCCAGGGCAGCGAACAATTTTGCATTATCGAAACAGTATGTGCCCGTGTTAATCTCATTCACAGCATCTTCCTGCTCCGTGCAATCCTTCTGTTCCACAATCCGTTGTACAGATCCATCTTCTCCGCGAATAACGCGGCCATAACCTTTGGGATTGTCCAACTGAGCCGTAAGAACTGTCGCTGCTGCTCCGCTACTCTCATGGAGCTTCATCAGACCTTCCAACGTCTCACTGGTTACAAGCGGTGTATCTCCACAGACCACAATTGTAGAGCCTGTTTCGCCGCCAAGCAAAGATTTAACCTGCTTCACTGCATGACCTGTACCCAGTTGTTCTGCCTGGAGTGCATACTCTGCTCTGGAACCCAAAAATGACTGCACCGCTTCGGCACCATGACCGACTACAACTACACTGCGTTCAACGCCTGCGCTGAGTGCTGCATCCAGCACATGTCCAACCATAGGTTTACCGCATACGGGATGCAGTACTTTGTACAATTTTGATTTCATTCGTTTCCCTTGCCCTGCGGCAAGAACGATTGCCATTCGTTTCAAAATTAACGACCTCCTGTTCTGAAAATCCCATTGAAATGCATTGCTGATCCATATCCAATGAGTATCGTTCAGCCGGCTTCAAGCCGGTCCTGTTCATCGCCTGCTGTCTCTGTAATCACACGTAACAACGCGGACACCAACGAATCGTGACCTATATGTATACGCCGTGTACCTGCGAGCTTAACCGAATCCCAATGATTCCTAAGATGCCGCCCTGCCACCAAGCGCACGATGCGCTTTTTGTTCTCTGCTAATAAACTCAATACTGAATATATCTTATTCCGGTCAAAAAGAAAAGAGAGCCATAAGACATGGCTCTCTTTTCCTTCGAACCCCAATAATGTTCTCAGGCACCTTCTTCAATGACTTCTTCCTCAGTTGCTGCACGATCGTATTCAGTCAAAACTGCTGCCTGAATCTTCTCACGCGTACCGGAAGAGATCGGGTGGGCGATATCACGGAACTCTCCATCAGGAGTACGCTTGCTCGGCATAGCAACAAACATTCCGTTGTTACCATCAATGACACGAATGTCATGAACGACGAATTCGTTATCGATGGTAATGGATGCGATAGCCTTCATTCTCCCCTCCGAGTTAACACGGCGGAGTCTGACATCCGTAATTTGCATGTGTGTGTTCACCACCTTTTTCCATCAGAACTTGGTGTATAATTCCACACAGCATATACGAACTCCTTCTTTTTATAACCACAAAAATTTCCTAATTTCAGGAATTTTTTTATTTAATACACAATTCGACAACGTTAGTGCCAGGTCGATGGAAAAGACCTTTTAACGACATAACATTCGTCATCTTTCTACAGGTCAAAATAGTTGCCCGGCTTGACGGAAATCTGTCTGCTCTTGGCATCAACCGCTGTCAGTTTCGCCAGAGATACGTAATCTGTTAGCAGGCGTTCTTCTGAATCTACAGAACCAGATTCAACCAGTACCCCTACCCCGGCTACCGTAGCATTAAACTCGGCCAAAAGATCGATCATTCCTTGCACCGTACCCCCAGCCTTCATGAAGTCATCCACAATAAGTACTCTGGAGTGCTCACGCATCGCCCTGCGAGACAGGGACATGGTGTGCAGACTTTTATGGGACCCCGATACATAATTGATACTTACGGCCGATCCTTCTGTAGCCTGATGGTCCCTGCGTACGAGCACAACAGGCAGGTTGAGCTGGGCTCCGGTCGCATAAGCCAGTGGAATTCCCTTGGTTTCTACCGTCATAACCACATCAATATTCATGTTGCCAAAGGCCGTTGCAAAGATCTTGCCGGCTTCATTCATCAATGCGGGCTGTCCGAGCAGATCAGACATGTACAGGTATTCTCCAGGCAAGATCCGATCAGGCTGCGCGAGCTGGGTCGAGAGTCGCTCTGCAAAAGCCAATGCCAGCTCTCGGGACACCTTCGGAATCCATCTAACTCCCCCGGCTGCTCCAGCCAGTGTATTCAGTTCTCCTGACCCACCTTCTTCGAACACTTCCTTGATAATCGCCAAATCTTCACTAATCGAAGACTTCGCGGCTCCATAGCGTTCGGCAAATGTGGTGAGCGGAATAACCGTATGCGGTCTGGACAATAAGTATTGCGTCATTTCAACCAGCCTTGCGCTTCGTTTTAACTTCTTCACAGAGATCCATCCTCACGATCACGGAAACATCTAAATCCGAATAATTATTTAAAAATATACCACCTTTATACGTGTTTGTACATTATAAAAGCGAATTTTACGTCAACATACGTACAGCGTACACTTCTTTGCAGAAGCCGCGCAGACCATTGTATATCCGGGCAACCTTGGATTCTTTCGACACCAAACCAAATACCGTTGGACCACTGCCTGACATCAGCACACCGTCTGCACCCAGACGAATCATGGCATCCTTCAGATGCTGAACTTCCGGATACAGCTTCAACGTTACATCTTCAAGCACATTGCCCATCTGGTTACATACATCCGTAAATGATTGGTCACGAATAGCCTGCTCCATTTTCTTCGCACTCGGATGCCGAACAATCTTGTCACTACGAAACCGTCCGTATACATCGGCTGTAGACACATTAATAGGAGGCTTGGCCAGAATAACCCAGCATTGCGGCGGATTAGGCATGGGCGTCAATTTCTCACCACGTCCTGTAGCGAGCGCTGTCCCTCCTGTGATACAGAATGGAACATCCGAACCAAGTTCAGCTCCAAGCTCCTGTAGTTCGTGATCCGGTATATTGAGCCGCCAGAGACGGTTCAATCCGCGCAGAGTTGCTGCTGCATCACTGCTACCGCCTGCAAGTCCAGCTGCAACTGGAATCTTTTTGTCCAGATGAATATGAACTCCCGTGCGCACGTTATAGCGTTCCTTAATAAGCCGAGCTGCCTGGAAAGCCAAATTTTTCTCATCCAGCGGGATATACCCCGCCTGACTGGAGATGAAAATAGTATCTCGCGGCAGCTCCGACATTTCCAGCCGATCAGCCAGATCGACCATGGTCATGATCATTTCAACTTCATGGAACCCATCGCTTCTTTTATGTAAAACGTCCAGCATCAAATTAATTTTAGCAGGCGCTTTTTCGTAAATTTTCAAGGCGTTCACCCGTCCTCACCTTTTCCCTAAGACAACTTAACATATTATATCAAAATGGGGCTGTCAAGTCATTTCTATTCCGCATCTAAGGGGAAAAAGCGGGGTAGTTCCTGATGGATTTCCCCCGCTTTTCTGTCAGCTTGAACCAGATTAAGATTTGCGGGCAGCCTGCTCAGCGAGTTGAATGGCTCTTTTCACCATGTTTCCTGCATCCTTGGCTTTGATTCCACCCCAACCTTCCTGTTGGACCGTATCGTAGAAGCCCAGGTCTTTCGCAAGTTCATTCTTCAGATCCTCTGACATGACACTTCTTCTTCTGCGACTCATGAAACCATCCTCCTCCAAAGTATCCTTCATAATGTGATGAGTTCGTTCACGTTTTGGACATCTTGCCATCAGGCCAAATTCAGTTTCCCTGCATTGCTTCAGAAACTGACTCTTTACCTGTCCATATAGTATGCCGCGACCGTTCCTTGCTCATTCCTGAGTATGTATGGGTTACGTTAGAGGGCGAATTGATTTTAAAAAAACAAAAAAGCGATCCGCCTTGTGGGGCGAATCGCCTGTAAATCGATACTTACGTCTCCATATAGGAGCTATGCGTCTGGCTGCCCGGGTCATAAACCATGACTTCCACCGACTCCGTAAGTATATCCGCATAACTATAAGAAACTCGCTTGAAGGTTTCTTGCTCCTCATCAAGCTTAACAATAAAAACAGAAGGGTACGTTTCTTCCAATACACCCGTACGCTCAATGGTCTTACGGCGGCCACCATTAGCCCGCAACATAATTTTCTGACCAATATGTGCATCGAGATTGCGTTTGATATCCAACAGCGTGTTTTTAGCCATTGTCGACGACCACCTCTTTTCTTGTCCATTATACCGGTTTTTACAGTCATTGTCAAATCAAAACTAATTATTATATCAGCATCAAAAAGTTGTTGTCAATGAATTTTTTTGCAAACAAAAAAAGCCCCAAATTGGGACTTTAAATGGCCTACATCAGACTGCCGAGGGGTTCACTTTTAACGTAGATAAATCATTCAGTCCAGGCAGACCTACTCGATAACTCCCCCGTGTCTCGACACCACCCACACCCTGGCTGCCACTGATGGTATTGTGCAGAACATCACTCATGTTGACCGTATCCCGCACAGAGGTAAAGGAGGCCTTGGCTGCCACATAGACCGGATCAAGTGCATGAATGAGAATTCTCCCTGGAGAACTGGCAAAGTTCGCTCCAGCGCGCAGCAGTGCCTCAAAATGGGACTGACAGGCCCCTGCCACAATAGTCAGTGCATCCAGATGGCGTTCATATTGTCGGGCCACCTGAATGGCCGACACAAAATTTTGCGAGTTCTTGTAGCTACCAAGACTATATAAGTCATAGGGCTGACGTGTCTTTAGGACCCCATCATGACCCGTAATGACTACGATATCCGGACGTACTTTGGGTAATAAACGGTATAGGGTATCTGCCATTGCCGATTCATGGACATATTGTCCCTCTGCGGGCACACGAAGTTGCTCATAGAGATCCATACTTTTTTTCAAATAGTTCGGATCTCCATCCAGATGAAGCACCTTTCCAGGCATTTCAAAATAAGCCGGTTCCTGCTGAGCAGACCAATCCTGTACCAGACCTTCCCGATTCCGCTCAGCCTGTTCCATACGATTCTGCTGCAGACGGGACAGGGTCTGATGTGCTTTAATATGCGCCTGTCTGGTCTTGGCGCTTTGTGGTTCGTAGGGAACCTGTATCAAATCGTCCACCGGGGAATCGGCAATCAGCCGGAACTCAGTCCCTTTAATGACCGCAGCATCCAACTGGAGGCCTTCCACCCGAAAAGTCACATCGCCGCCGTATGACTTCCGAACGACCAAGTCTCCGATATTCATCAACGTAATCACCTCTACCCCATCGTATGGGCAGAGACCCGGTTTGGTTCATTCAAATTTTACAGTGCTGCACGTACCCCTGCTTCCCACATTACGGTGCTGAGTGTGGCATACTCTTGCAGACTCAACGTCTCTCCACGTCGGGACGGTTGAATACCTGCCTGCTCCAGCAGAATGTCTGCCTGTTCCCGGTTCTCCTTTGTGAAGAAACGTGCCTTCAAGTTGTTTGAGATTGTTTTTCTCCGTTGGGCAAAAGAAGCCTGTACCACTTCGAAGTAGTGTGCTTCATCCGGAATCTCCACTGGTGGTTTCTCACGCACTTTCAGCTTAATGACAGCTGATTCCACATTAGGTTGCGGAATGAAGACTGTAGGCGGCACAATACACACAAGCTCCGGCATACTGTAGTACTGAACTGCGATGCTCAGACTGCCGTAGTCTTTTGATCCTGGTGCAGCAGCCATGCGTTCAGCCACTTCTTTTTGGATCATGACAACAATACTGTCTACCGGCAGCTTCTCTTCCAACAGTTTCATCATAATTGGAGTCGTTACATAATAAGGCAGGTTAGCCACGACACTGACTTTGTCCACGGATGCAAAATCCGTATTAAACAACTCAGCCAGATCAAGCTTCAACACATCCCCATGATGAACACGTACATTCGAATAAGGCTGCATCACTTCTCCCAGGATTGGGATCAAGCGCTGATCAATCTCTACGGCTGTGACAGGACCTGCTACCCGAGCCAGTCGCTCCGTAAGGGCTCCAATACCCGGCCCGATCTCTAACGCGCCCTTGGACTCGTCCAAATCGGCTGCATTAACAATTTTGTTCAGTATATTTTGATCGATCAGAAAGTTCTGACCCAGACTTTTCTTGAATGAGAATCCGTGTCTTTGAATAATCTCTTTGGTTCGCTTGGGCGTTGCAATTTCTATCGTCTCTTCCATATCCTTCATATGCTCACATTCCTTCACGTTCAATTTGCGCTAATGCTGTAGAGAACTCTTCCCGTGTAATCTGAAATACACTGAGACGTTTGTGGAACTGCTTACCGTTACAATAACCGATGCCCAGCAGATTGCCCATCTCCATGCGACGTGCAGCAGCCTGCGGATGCACGATAAGTCCTGCCGCGATCAGGTCCTCCCAATCGATCAGGCTCGGAGCACCTTCGTATGAAGTATGTACGCGCGCCAGAGCATGACGGATCGCTTCAGGTGAGGCATTCTCCACCCCAATGTCCCCTTTACGCGTTGCATCGGCTTCCGGAATGAAGGCATGTTTGCAGCCAGGCACCTTATTCGCAATAATTTTACGAATGCGTTCGCCAGCATGATCCGGATCTGTCAGTACAATGACTCCCCGTCTCTCCTGAGCAAGCGCAATCCGCTTCAGAATGCGTTGGTTGATTGCTGATCCACCTGTTTCTATTGTATCGGCTTCAACGGCCCGACGGATAGCTACCGTATCGTCACGGCCTTCCACCACAATGACTTCTTTTATCATGTTCCATTTCTTCCTTTCTAACGCAAAAAGAAGAGGAATATCCTCTTCTCTGCCAAACGGCGGGGGAGACTGAATTCAGACTCCTCCGCCGCATATTCCGCATGAATCATTCATGCAACTATTTTATAGCATTCCCATTTCAAAGTAAAACGATTTTAGTTCGCTTCCGGCTTCACCGGACCGATCACGTAGACCGTCTTGCCTTTCTTACGTCCAAAATTCAGGGCATGCTTCACACTGTCATAATATACATCAATTTTGTTGCCTTTAATGGCACCGCCTGTATCTTCCGCACGACGGAATCCCAGACCTTCGATATATACCCACCAGCCAATTGGAATGACTTTGGGATCAACCGCAATGGTGCGACCTTCCGTTACACGAGTACCGGAAGCTGTTTTAGTACCAATGCCAGGCTCTTCGGAAGAGTAGGCAGTCATGGATACATTTTTAAGTACTTTGGAGTATTTAAAAGAAGTCCCGGATACAGTAATCACTTTGCTGCCCGAGGCAGATGTTTTCTTCGAGTTCGTTGTTGTAGCCTTTTTGGTTGTTGAAGTTTGAGCCGATACAGTCTGAATCTCAGGTTCTTTCACGACCGGTTTTGCTTTGGTGCCGACAGCGATCACTTTATCTACACGATTATTCGCGACAGATTTGCCGACCATTTTTTTGGAGACCAATTCTCCATCCTGAAATACCTTTTCGATATGCTGTACAAGTGTGCCTTCTTTGCCGTTTACAACGACACGGTTATCCCCTTTGTACAAGCTAGGGTCAGCCGTTTTAATAACTTTGTAAGCGATCGGTTGCTCTACTTCCACTGTACGCTTTGTTACGCGCACTACACGGATCTTCATCTCCGCTTTGATCGCAGTTCCGAGCGCCGGATACACTTTATCATTACTTTCAACTTGAATACCTGATTTTTGAATTGCATCTTCCACCGATGAATCGGTTGTATACAGAGTCTTGGTGTCTCCGTCTGCCGTAATGTTAACTGGAACGGCCCGCTCAATAACGATTCGGTCTCCATCTGTAATCGCCCCATTCATGGACATGGATACCTTATCGTGAGGGCTGACTGTGATCGACTGCTCCTCCAGCATTTCCTGAAGCATTCCTGTACGAGTCTCTACCACCTGAGCTTTGCCATCAATAACCAGCGAAATTTGTTTCCCGGCCTGACCGTAAACGACTAACAAGATCATGATTGTAAGCGCAATTGAGAAAATCGCGATCAATGCCATTTGACGCATGTTCTCATGCTTCCACCGCAACGCGAAAGACTTACTGGATGATCGTGACTCATGGGTCTCTTCTGGTTGGAATGTGCCCACTTCTCCGTCCTCCTTCATAGCCTCGCCGTCTAAAGTAATGCATGATGTCTTTGACGTGACTATACCAAATTTTCTACAGAACACAGATTGGACCAACATAATCCGGTTCTGCACCATGAATCAATCTTCGCAACATGATGTCATCCTCCTGAATACCTACCGTATGATGACAATATTTCTTTTATTCAAAAACAAAAAAGCCAAAGAAAGAGTGTAAGAGGAACTCTTTCGTGGCTTCCGAATGATTTTGAATATCGGAAATTCATGCACGAGGTTACCTCTCTTTTTCCGCTTGCGAGGTTAGCTGTCGGGTTCGGGCGAAAGAGAGCCGCCCTATCTTGGGTCACCCGCTCATGGCGGACGCCCTTGAATTCACCCCGAGACCCAAAGAAGAAATCAAATACGGCTTCGCAGTTCCCTTCGCTGCTTTTGGGTCAGCGAACGTTGCGCATCGGCCAAATACACCGATGTTTAAGCCCTATTGGTTCCCCCGCTCTCCGTTAACGGAGACTCAGCGAGACTGATTCATGAAAGTAATGTTGTTTCATCGGAAAGTGTCCCTTTGTTCATCCCCCGAACATCTGTCCAATTTTCCGCACAACAATTCACTGAAAAGATGATATCCTGTTTTGATGCATGTTGTAAAGCGTTGATCAAGTACGTTTTTCTGAATATTTGGTTAAAATATTGTAATATTCTTGATTTATTTGGATCAAAGGGCAAATTAACTCCGCTTACCTGCCTTTTTCACCTCATTTACTCGTTTTTTTAACGAATTCCAAATCGTTCCATGGCATTTTTGGTTGTTATTGCAGCAATTTCCTCCACCGAAATGCCTTTAATTTCCGCAGCTGCCTCTGCAACCAGACGTACATGCGCTGTCTCATTTCGCTTCCCACGATAAGGGTGAGGTGTCAAATATGGAGCATCTGTTTCAATGAAAAACCGGTCCATAGGAACCTTCTCCAGCACCTCTTTGGGCTGCTTTGCATTTTTGAATGTGATTGGTCCTCCGAAGGAGAGATGGAAGCCCATATCGAGACAACTTTTTGCTGTTTCCCAGCTGCCCGAGAACGAGTGCATCACACCACCAACCTCACCCGCTTTCTCTTCACGCAAAATTCTTATGATATCCTCATGTGCATCCCGATTATGGATGACAATCGGCATCTTCACTTCACGCGCCAAAGCAATTTGTTGTCGTAATACGCGATGCTGTATTTCCTTTGGTGAAGTGTCCCAGTGATAATCCAATCCAATCTCACCAATCGCAACCACTTTTTCATGCTTGCATAAAGATGCAATCCACTCCAAATCGCCCTCCTGCATTGTGATCGCATCTACGGGATGCCACCCTACAGCTGCATATATAAAATCATATGTTTCAGCGAGTTTCATTGTGGTTGGAATCGTCTCCCGGTTAAAGCCAATGTTGATCATGCGACCAACTCCTGCATCCACAGCACGCTGAATCATGTCCTCGCGGTCCTCGTCGAATTGTGGTGCATCCAGATGTGTATGTGTGTCGAACAGCATCATGTCTGTATCTCCCTTCATGTCGAAATAACGACTATCTTCTTTTGTAAATTTAATTTGTAAATTCCAATAATTTAATGACTCGTACATAAAACATTTTGGGTAATCTGTGTATTACATCATCACGTTTGTTTCTTCACAACTACAATATATAGAAGAGATACGGATATTCTGATCTATATATTGCTAATTGCGCTCATTTTGCCTGCTTGCATTTACAAAATTATGTCGATCTACATATACTCCCCATTAAAGCAGATTACTGTATCATGAAAAATAGCTCTTTTAGAAAGTGTTTTGATATCAAAATTCTTCATCGGATTATACCCACACGATTACAAGAAATAGGGGCGTATATGTGACGGTAATTCGTGAATAATCGCATCCACCTTGTTTTGCGGGTAATACAAATGATGTTTCCCTCGGTGAAGCCCACTGATGGAACGGACAATGTCAGATACTTCTGACAACTCACGTAAATTGTCCTGTCGATCCAGAAGAAGAATCTGCTTATCTGTGGATTCATCCGGACGAAACACATCATACGGATTATCCGAAGGAAAATCAATTTCAAGATCATATTCGGGATCGAGGCCAGCCTGTACAAAAGCTTCCCGAATCTCTTCCATCATTGTCAAGTCGACCTGTTCAAGCTCTACATACTTATATAACTTGCGATCCATAAAACGTTCGCATAACTCACTCAGAACAGTATCGTCCTCCTTGCGCCACTGCGTAAATGCCGTCTGAATTAATGCTTCATCCAACTGCAAATATTCATCTACGGATAATTCCCCTTCAAATAGTTGAGGGAGTGGATCAATCATGAAGCGGAATTGAAAACCATGTTGTATGAGTGTTTTCGCTCGCTTGAATATTTGCCGCAATATAATTTCAGAACTACGAGTTACCGGATGGAAGTAAATCTGCCAATACATCTGATACCGAGACATTAGGTAATCCTCCACAGCATGCATGCCTGACTCCTTGACTACAATCCGCCCATGATAAGGACGCAGCATCCGAAGGATACGATCAAGGTCAATCGTGCCGTAATTTACACCTGTAAAATAGGCATCCCTGAGCAAATAATCCATTCGGTCTGCATCAAGCGGACTGGTCACCAAGTTCACAACAATCGGCTTTTCATACGTTTTTTGAATGACAGATGCTACTTTCTCAGGAAAATCAGGAGCATACCGTCTTAAGATCGCCCCTACTTCGGTATCACCTGTAATGATGCGACAAGTCCAATCTTCGTGATTCATGTCAAAAGCTTCCTCGATGGAGTGAGAGAATGGCCCATGCCCGAGATCATGAAGCAGAGCTGCACACAGAGCTACAATCTTTTCTTCCTTCGGCCAATCCGAATAATGACTTCTTTCAAATTGAGAGATGATCTTGCGTGTGATCTCATAAACACCTAGTGAATGTGAGAACCGACTATGCTCTGCTCCGTGAAAGGTAAGGTAAGAAGTACCCAGCTGACGAATCCGGCGTAAACGCTGAAATTCCGGGGTGTTAATTAACTGCCATATAACCGGATCTTGCACGTGGATATAATTATGTACCGGATCTTTGAATACTTTCTCTTCCGTTAAACGTTGTTCCATGTCGACTCACTCCTTTAATTTCTTTTATATTAACGCTTTGAGCTCTACGATTCACCTAGGATTCGACACGACATGACGAACTTTGTCGAATGAAGTAGTTTTGTCGTTTTCCAAATCGACAAAGCTGACATTGAGGTTTAAATGCGAAAAACAGCTTCCAATCCCTTACCACCCGTAACCTTGTGAAAAACAGCCTTAATTTTAAGCTAATTTTAAGGTTGACTGATTTGGGAATCGTTGGTATGATGAGTATCATAAAACATAAAATAATGTCGAATAATGACAATGATAGTTAGCTGAGAGGAGCACTGATTATAATGATGAAATCAACAGGTATTGTAAGAAAAGTGGACGAACTGGGACGGGTAGTTATTCCAATTGAATTGCGCCGTACGCTCGGTATTGGTGAAAAAGATGCTCTGGAAATCTACGTTGACGGCGAGCGCATCATGTTGAAAAAATACGAGCCTGCTTGTATCTTCTGTGGTAATGCAGAGAACGTTACTTACTTCAAAGGTAAAATTGTTTGTAACGAATGTATTTCCGAAATCCCTGCACCTGTAGCAAAATAAAAAATACAGGTATACTGGACTTATCTAAATTGTTATTTCTAACCTTTTTAATATTCCTTAATGACCTTCCCGGTGTGAACCCCACCGAGGAAGGTATTTTTTTGCCTTGTTATGGGTTCCATTATCCAAAATAATTCTGTCACACGAGAACCGGAAGAAACGATGAAATTTTTTTGAGTCACTCTGCTCTTTTTAATATTCCACTAAGGTTGGTTATAAGCTTCTTTTCAGGTTATGTTCCCCACAACAGAAGATATTTGGTTAGATTACTGCTCAATTAATGCATTATATACATCACGCTTCGTCAGACCGCGATCAGTAGCCGTTTTTTTCATTGCATCTTTGCGGTTATGTCCTTCATCCTCATAATGGCTGACATGATCCGCGAGTGACATGAGCTGCCACCATGCTTCGCGCTCAGCCTTACGCTCCTCTTCCTTAATGCCTTCTACCAGCAAACAGTACTCGCCAAGAGGCGGATGTTCTTCAAGCCAGTCTATACATTCCTTCACGGTGCCCCTTGCGAATTCCTCATGACGCTTGGTTAGTTCACGAGCCAGGACAATCGAACGATCACCCAGAATCTCTTCGAGGTGGACTAATGTTTTCCGAATACGGTGAGGCGATTCATAGAATAACAAAGTCCCGTTGGATTCGTCAAAAGCCTCCAGCACTTTTCGCATGTCCTTTTTCTCCCGCGGCAAAAAACCGCCGAATGTAAAACGCTCCGTCGGTAATCCGGACACGATCAGAGCAGACAACGCAGCGTTGGGTCCAGGGATGGGAATGACCGTTATTCCGGCCTCCAGTGCAAGCTGTACAAGGTCAGAACCAGGGTCCGAAATGGCTGGCAAACCGGCATCACTGACGAGTGCCAAATTTTTTCCTTCTATTATATAGCGTATCAGTTCAGGTCCACTCGCCCCCTTATTATGCTCATGATAACTAAACAGCATCGAAGGTGTAATTTCAAAATGCGTAAGCAGCTTTCGGGTCTGGCGTGTATCTTCTGCTGCAATGATGTCGCAACTCTGCAATGTCTTGATCGCCCGGAAGGTCATGTCCTCCAGATTACCAATGGGTGTTCCAACCAGATATAGCTTGCCTGATCCTTCAGGCTGCTCCGCATAGCTTTTTTGAATATGCAAAGTCATCTAAAGCCCTCCTTTCGTAGTACGCTCAGCATGTTGCTGACCATAGTAAATATCCATAATCTCTTCGCAGTATGTCCCCTCTTCATTGTAGACAATGAGTGGAGGAAGCATCCTAACTTCGGGTTTACCATCTTTCATTCCTTCAATTAATACCATGTTGGCTTCCAAATGAGCACGGGGATGCACCATCCGAATCCGTTTGGGTTCCAGCTTATATTCGCGCATGAGCGAGATAATCTCTGCAAGGCGTTGTGGACGATGAACCATCGATACTTTTCCGCCATTACGAACAAGTCGACTGCAAGCCTGAATTACTTCTTCCAGCGTACATCCGATCTCATGACGTGCCATGGCCTGATGTGTGTTCATTTTAAGATCACTGCCATTCAAAGGCATGTATGGAGGATTAACCGTTATTGCATCGTATACAGCATGTCCTGTTTCTTTCACCAATTCTCGCAAATCACCTTCACGAATCATAATCGACTCGTCCAGTTCATTCAATTGCACACTTCGACGCGCCATATCAGCCAAACGTGGCTGAATCTCGACCCCTTCCAGATTGGCCTGCGTACGCGTTGTAAGCAAAATGGGAACCACCCCGTTACCCGTACACAAATCAAGTACACGCCCCCGTTTAGGTACGGAAGCAAATCGGGCTAATAATACGGCATCCATCGAAAAACTAAACACTTCATCACTTTGAATGATTCTCAGATCATGAGAGAGCAGATCATCAATCCGCTCTGACTCATGTAACACAACTTCATTTGCTTTCATATGTTACGCTCATCCTCCGGTACTCTGTATCTCATGTTCGTTTAGTTTAGGTTTATAACCTTGAAAAAAAACCGTAGGGGATCCCTACGGTCACTTCATTTATTCAAAAAAGACAGGCAGAACAGACAATCGCCTTCCGTCCGCAAATGTCCATAATAGACGTTGCAGATATGGAAGCCTTCGTGATACAACCGAGCCAGATTATCATACCCTTCACCCACAACATCCTCGCCTGTAGCCGGACCTGCTGGCCTCGCTACAGGAGCGAGTGCTGAGGAGATTGGCAGATCTGCCGGAGCCTCACGTTTGAGCAGTTTGCGTAACTGCTCATTCTCGATGGTAAGCCGCTGATTATCCTCAAGCAGCTCCTTCACAATCATTTTTAACTCTCCTAAATCACCGTGCAACTGACCCAGTTGGGTTTCCATTTCATGAATGTGCGTAAACAGATTTTTCTTTTCCAAGTTTCCACCCCGAAGCAACCTTTATGGTTTACTTGATAACGACGTCATCCAGCGGAAGTTCTTTGACTTTACTGATGTCGAACAGTTGAACATGGACTGTGCGGCTACCGGCATTAATTCCGACAACTTTTCCTTCACCCAATGAGGTGACGACCAATTTGCCTACAGCTGGCAGTTCTTCTCTCACACTTTCATAGTTATCATGCTCAAATTTCAGACAGCACATGAGTCTTCCGCACAACCCTGAAATTTTCGTCGGATTCAGTGACAGGCTCTGATCTTTAGCCATCTTGATTGATACCGGCTCAAAGTCTCCCAGCCAGGAAGAACAACACAACACACGGCCGCAAGGTCCGATTCCGCCAAGCATCTTCGCTTCATCACGTACACCAATCTGTCTCAGCTCGATTCGTGTCCGGAATATGCTTGCCAGATCCTTGACCAGCTCCCGGAAATCAACTCTTCCTTCAGCTGTAAAATAAAATATAATTTTATTGCGATCAAACGTAAATTCCACATCGACCAGCTTCATTTTGAGGCCATGGTCTTTGATTTTATTTAAACAAGTACCGAATGCTTCTTTGGCTGCACGCTTGTTCTCATCAACCACACGAGCATCTGTCTCGCCCGCAACGCGGATGACTTTCTTCAGCGGCAACACCACATCGGACTCGCCCACTTCCTTCTTACCTACGACAACCTTACCGTACTCAACCCCCCGCGCTGTCTCCACGATAACGCAGTTTTCTTTCTCAATGGGAAGGTCCAGGGGATCGAAGTAATAAATTTTGCCCGCTTTTTTGAAACGGACACCCACTACACTGTACAAAAAATTAACCCCCTTGTAAGCCAACCCCACTTCGTCTGAAGCCCTGTCTTCTTAGGGAACCGGCCGAAGTTATAACCGTTTGCATATGATTGGAGCTAACTCTGCCCTCTCCCAGTCTTATGCCAAACCGATCAAAAATTGCTCCAGACAAAGCTGGCCATTGACGTTGAAACGCAATTTTTTTCTGCATCCTGCGGCCATATCCATATAGGAGACCCACTGCTCTGTGCTGCGGGTATGTGCCAACTGAGATAACATGTCTAACTGATCTATAAAAACGATATGTTCATGCCTATCGTACTGAACATACAGCATGTCCCTAAACCATAGATGGAACAAACTAAGCAACATGTCCA
Source organism: Paenibacillus sp. SRL342 (assembly GCF_984798905.1). Classification (NCBI taxonomy): domain Bacteria; kingdom Bacillati; phylum Bacillota; class Bacilli; order Caryophanales; family Paenibacillaceae; genus Paenibacillus; species Paenibacillus sp. SRL342. Next base: position 25,774 of record NZ_OZ481790.1, on the reverse strand, counting down.
GATGTTCAGAGAGTCCGGTTTTAAAAAGCTTCTGCTGTGCAGAGATCAATGATGTGCTTCCTCTACCCAGGGACTCCTTCCCTAATTGTAACATTACGTTTCTAATTTCTGCAAACCAATTCTGCTGGAGAATTTCTCTACATGCTTCCAATCCTGACGCTAAATGGACGGCAGAGCGGGCCAGATTGGCAGGGTGCCCTTCCTCGATCAGAGATTGCAGCATATCTTCCGGATTCAGTGCACTGAACGGCACCAATTGGGAGCGTGAGCGGATCGTTGGCAACATGGCCTGTCCATTATCCGTAATCAGGATGCCGACTGCTGGTACCTGCGGTTCCTCCAGAAATTTGAGCAAACTGTTTGCTGCCTGCACCGTCATTTTCTCGGCTTGTTCTATAATATATACTTTGGGATGACCTGCCTCTGATCGGTATGAAAAGATACGCTGCAGATCCCGTATTTGATCTATTTTAATGTTGTTTCCATCTGGCGCAAGCATGGTTAGATCCGGATGGTTACCATGATCCACCTTACGACATTCAAGACACTGCCCACAAGCGTCATCTTCAAGCTCTGTACAGAATATTGCCTTGGCAAAGGTAATTGCCGTCTTCCGTTGCCCGCTACCAGCTGGACCGCTAAACAAATACGCATGGCTTATTGCATGACGTCTTAAACTGCTTTGTAACATTTGCTTGGCCGCTTGTTGACCCATAATCTGTTGAAAGGACATACTTCCTCCTCAGAAGCTTAAATTAATAAGCATCCCCCGAATTTCGCCTACTTGTTGTAATAGAGAGATTTTTCCTTCTTCTGTATCCAGCAATTCATCAGCCATGGATAACAGAGCGGAGTCAATTTCATCAATCAGCTTATACCGCTTGCCTCTGCCACGACGATCCCAACCCCTTGTCTCTTTCATGGATACACCGCGACGAACGGTCTCTTCCAGGAACCTTTTAACAAGTTGCTTATACGCCTTCAGTTCACGAATCGTCATGGAACGTGCCAAGCGATCGCCCTGAAGCTGGATTTCACTAAACCGGCGATTCAGTTCAGCTTGTGAGGCCCGTTCCCCCTGGTGATTCATCATATCAGAGAAATTTTTGGATTGAACCGGTTTGGAACCTGAATCAGTAGTACTGATCCCGCTCTGAATCGGTCTGAATCCAGGATTGATTTTCATGGATACGCCCGCTTTCTATCATAGTTAGCCAATCGCCCATCAGCACAGTGCGCGTTGCGCCTGTGCGTGAGAATGAGGCTTTTATATATGCTGATCACACTCTATATATAATGGTAGATACACATCACCATCAAGGACTTGTTCTTTGTATTCAACCTCTTCCCGAAATGAGCCATTCCCCAGCTGGGAAATGCTCATCCGGAAAGAGTATGCTGATTCTTCTCATCAAGAAAGGCGTTCCGTAAGTGGCACGCACGAACTCTGTTAATTCTTCTTGCATCCATCGTTTCCTACATGCTATCGATCATGAAGGACCCTCATGGGATCCATGCAATAGTTTGAATTAGAAATGTTCGAAGCGATCTACCGGGAGAACAAATACAGTAGCTCCGCCTACTTGAACTTCAACAGGTAGCGGCAGGTAAGAGTCGGTTGTTCCACTCATCGGTGTGACCGGAGTCACGAGCTGTTCACGAACCTTACAGCTGCTGCGAATGACGTTCATTACGGATTCGACTTGACCATCATCGACACCGATCATAAACGTCGTGTTGCCTGCCTTCAAAAATCCACCCGTACTGGCAAGCTTCGTTGCCCGAAAGTTTGCTTTGACCAATGCGCTGGATAATCGGTTGCTGTCTTTATCCTGTATAATCGCAACAATCAGTTTCATCCTGCATAACCTCCTTTAGAATAAGCACCTTTATCAAATGCCCTGTCTACATATTAGACAATTACTCGTCAAAATCCTTCAAAATTCCTGTTTCCAGCGACAAAATCATTGCTGCCAAGACATCCTCCTGCTTCATGGAAGCATCGATAACCCTGATCCGTTCTGGGAACTGCTCTTTTAATAGGAAGTAACCCTCTCGGACTTTACGATGAAACTCCAGATTTTCCAGATCCAGACGGTTCACTTCCCTGCCATCATGAGCATCGATCCGGCCAAGCCCCACTTCAGGCTCAATGTCCAAATATAAGGTCACATCCGGCATGAGATCACCAATCGCAAAGCGATTAATGGCCCATACATTCTCTATCCCGAGTCCACGGGCGTAGCCTTGATAGACCAGACTGCTATCGACAAATCGGTCACAGATGACTGCTTTTCCAGCTCTCAGCGCAGGCTCTACTTTCTCCGCCAGATGCTGGCTGCGTGCAGCTGCATACAATAGCGCTTCGGTTCGAGCATCCATTGCCGTATGAAGAGGGTCCAGTATAATTGAACGTATTTTCTCCGCAATCTCAATTCCGCCAGGCTCTCGCGTAACTACGTAAGGTATACCCCGTTCTTCAAAATAAGAACCTATTCTACCGATCATCGTTGTTTTACCGGAACCCTCTCCCCCTTCCAGCGTAATGAATTTACCTCTGCCCTGCATATGCTTCCCTGCTTTCTATGTCGATAATTGCATCTATTGCTGCTGTAATGAAATATGCTTAGACCCTCTTGCTACAAGATATGATATCCCCTGCCCAGAGGTGTATAGCTACAGCTATATCGGTACGTATTAATAACACCAAGATCATACAAGCTTGTTTCTTTCTATCATACTATAGGTCAGCAGTTACTCCAACATGAACAACAAAGTAAAGCGTTCAACCGTAGATAATCCACACCCATAATGGAAGCATAATTGATCCGGCAATGGCACTGACAATCATGGAAACTGAACTGAGGGCTACCGCATTCTCTCCATATTCAAAAGACCTTGCCATGCCGAGGGCATGAGATGCTGAACCCAGTCCAATTCCATAGGCATGTTTACTGCGGACTTTGGCCCATTTCAAGAGCATCGGCCCCAATAATATCCCTGAGAATCCTGCAATCATCACAAACAGCGATGTAAATGAGGCATTCCCTCCAACCTGATTAGCGAGTTGAATAGCGACAGGAGTTGTCACTGATTTTGGCAATAAAGCGATGACCATCTCTTGAGGATAGCCAAGCAGAATGGCGATTAAAGCACCTGTGGAAACACCTGTAATACTGCCTCCGATTGTTCCACCCACAATGGGAATGACATTTTGCTTCAGCACATTCAGATGTCTGGACAAGGGAAAAGCGAGAGATACAACTGCTGGACCCAAGAGCTCCTGTATCCATTTGCCACCCAGCATGTATGTATCCAGCTTTATATTGGAGATCACCAAAATCAGGATCAGTATGGCAGTCGTTGTGAGTACAGGCATCAGTATCGGCCATTTTAACCTTTTATATAGACGAGTGGCTGGAATATATACAGCGATGGTTAGCGCGATCATTCCAATTCCGAGGATGAATGTTGACAAGTAATCGCCTCCTTTTTGCCTGAATGAGACGATCTCCATGTCATAAGCCACTCACTTAATTTGGCAGATATCAGACATGTGATTAATGTGCTAACGATCAACCCCAGAACCAATAATAATGTGTTAGCTCGAAAAAAATCAAAATGATTAATAATGCCCACAGTTGGCGGGATGAACAACAATTGCAGATGAGATTGAAGCCACGTCGACCCTTCTTCTCCCCAGCTCATTTTGATCCATCCCAGTTGAATGGTGATAAACAATACCAGCATGCCCACAATACTGCCTGTTAACGGCAGATGTAATACAGCTTGAATCAAGTTTCCAATCCAGTAAAAACCGTACATCAACAAAACTTGCAGGACTATTCCTGTATATTTTTTTAGCGGAATACCCAAAGTGTTCCCTTCTTTCTTATGTCTATCTTTATAGGTGGTTGAACTAGCAAGTAAATTAATGACCAAGAGACCCTCACATGTGTAGGGTCCGGTATCGCTATCCGTATTGGTCATATTGCCTACCTATTGGTGAATGCAATTCAGTTTTTATCTGTCCTTCAATCCTTCATGACCTTCAATGACTGTAGAGATACATCGGATACTCCATGAAACTTTGCTCCTTCATCCCGCAGGAGTTGTATACGTGCCACCATCGATGGACTAATACGCTCACCCGGATATACAAGCGGAATCCCTGGAGGGTATGGAATAACCATCTCGGCTGATCGACAACCCGCGCTTTCTTCTATCAGGACATTGATCGTATCCGTCTCCACAATCGGTTGCAGTGTAAAGGAGATTGGTTCCGAGTAGTGAGTGTTTTCTTGTAAATTGTTCCACGTGGAAATATAATGGGCCGAGTCTTTCGCAAGCTGTTGCGATGACTCTGCATTAGATTGAACCTGCTCATGCCCATTGGCAGAGCTGATATGGTGTAAAGCCTGCAACAGGTGCTGAGCATCTTGCACCGTTGAGCCCAGGCTGAAGAGCAAGACGACGTACCGTTCGTCGCTCATCTCGGGCACACAGCCGCATGCTTCCAGCTGCTGCTGTAGCCCATAACCGCTCAGCACCCCTGTGCTGTCATAGATGACGGCCTTGAATGGGTCCTGAGCGGTATACCCCGCGGCAGCTGGCAGCTCCGCCGCGGTCAGGTCCTCCCGTGTCTGCTGCGCAGCGGACACGGACATGCCAGCCGGCTTCGCTGTTCCGGCTGGCGGTTCTGGCTGCAGCGGCTGTGCAGGCTGCAGCAACTGGAAGCGCGGCAGCTCCGCGAGGCCGCGCTTAAAGGCATTCACAGCGGCGAGTCCCGCCGTGAGGGTGTTCGCGCCCTGCACGTGCAGCAGGCGGCGCGCCAGATCAAGCGAAGCCATCACCGGGTATGATGGGCTTGAGCTTTGCACCATGGCCAGGCGCTGCCTTAACAGGGACCGGTTTAACCGTGATCCCTGAATGTGCAGCATGGCACCCATGGTGAAAGCCGTCAGCATCTTATGCGTCGACTGCACGACACCGTCTGCTCCGCATGACAGTGCAGAGACAGGCAGCTCCGGATGCTGCCCATAATGTGCGCCATGCGCTTCATCCACGAGCAATGGCATGCCAGCGGCGTGGCATACCTCGGCTATGGGCGTCAGATCAGCGCCCATGCCGTAATAATTGGGCAAAGTGACTAACACACCCTTTGCCTCAGGATAGGCCTGGACAGCAGCCTGCACCGTCTCCACCGACGGCATGACTGCAAGTCCAGACGCTGGATCGACCCACGGCTCCAGAAATACGGCTCTTGCGCCTGCCAGCATTAACCCGTGAATAACGGATTTGTGCACATTCCGTTGCACCAGCACAATACTGTTCGGCTCATCACACACAGTTAGTAATAGAGACAGGTTACCTGCCGTACTGCCTCCTACAAGGAAGAAACTCTCCTCAGCACCAAAACAATCTGCCGCAAGCTCCTGTGCTTCCTTGATCACACCTTCTGGATGATGCAAATCGTCGGTGCCCGTAATCTCCGTAACATCCATCTCCATCATCTCCAGAAATGAACGATCCGGCACCAATCCTATTTCCGACAGATTCCCTTCGCCATCAAAACGTTTCCCGCTCTCCAGATCAGTCCCATGTTCATCCATCGAACTGAATTGTTCTATCCTTCGGTTAACGTTCCCCCCTGCATTGCTCTGAATCTCTGCGTTGTGTTGATGTTCCTCATTGACGATATATTTAGAGGGAAATTGCCCTGCTTCTGCTTGTTCCAGCAAATGTCGGTAAGCTTGTCCATTCTTATGCCCAGGCACATGAAAAGAACGCTGCTTCGAATCACGATACGCAAGCAACGCTTCATATAAAGGGGCTCTACTAGATTTATTTTTATGATCCATGAAATAACCATCCTGTACATATATTATGTGCGTCCTATGCGTTCCAAAATGCTTTCTAATCCAAGGAACGCCCTTCTTCCCTATCTTCACACGCTCTACTGCAAATGATCTATACCATTATATCAGCATACGCCTTCCCAAGATGGCATACAAGACAATCTCTCCTCATACAAACAGAAAAAGGCCCATCGGGCCTCTATACACATCAGCATCGTTAACAATGTGATGTTTCGCTTCTACTTCTATTAGCAACATTTATTATGCGTTCTTTTGTACCCAAATCTGTTTCATCTGATGAATAAAATAATTGTACTTGGCATCCTGCGCGTCGGTATGAACCATTTCTGCTTCACAAGTGTCACATATGAATTCAGATACAATAAAAATGCCTTCTCTTTTTCTTTGCTCGCAGATAATACATGTGTGTTCGGCATGTTCTTCCATGAACCATCCCACCTTGTTTTACGTTTACTATCAGTATTGCACAGTTTCTATTATTTTAAACATTTTCATAGTTCTTTCTTTCTATAAAATATATATATTCGCCCACCACCTCTTGGGTGTCTGTACCGAAAAATACGTTCATTCTCCCTACAAGAATATCTCCTGCTTATGTATATACAGTTATCCTATATTCCATTGCATTTACCTCAACATCACGTATCCCTTGGTCTGAATCAAACTTATATTCAATTTCCTTAAAAAAACTTGGAATCTCAGCCGATATATAATACATGATAACGATATCAAAGCCTGACAGTCCGTGTATTCGGGAGTATACTGAGATAAGTTCCGTCGAATCTCAATAACTTGTACAATTGTCATGGCGTGAGATACAAGGTTCATATATACATACATGCATGATTCATTTCCTTTTACTCGTGTAAGAAAACGAATACCCACACAAACGTGAATCCGAAGGAGGATATATAATCGTATGATCGCCGAACCGGAGAATAAAGCAACATTTTATCAATACCGGCTTCTGAAAAAAAAGGCTATCGCCCGCAGTGTCATTTACAGCTATCTGTGTCTGCCGGTCATCATGCTCTTATTCAATCTACTCGCCTTCTCCTGGACTGGCCTCTTCTTTTTTGTACTGGCAGGTCCAATCACCATCTGGATTCATTATGTCATCGCCAGAACGATATTACTGCTGGTCCGTACCTCTTACGCCAAGCGCTGGCGCTGGAATCTGCGTATGCCCTGGTTAGGTTATATCCCTGATCAGCATTTTAGCTTCCGTATGTTTGTCCGGGTACACCTTAATATGAGCTGGATTGGACTATGTATCATTACAGTATGTTTGATATGGTCCCCATTGTCCTTCACCCTCTCGCTGATCTTCTGGCATTTGTGGTTGCTGGGTCCTCGCTTGTATGTTGTAATGGTACTCTCGCGTGAGCGCAAAGATGGACTCATCAAATTGAATGAACAAGATGTCTCATACTATCTGCAATAACACCCCCTCTTTTATGCAATACTAAATGTACTTCATTAACCTGCAATACATAACCGCTGAGCCCAACGGATAATCTGATGCAAAAACATGATCTTGTATCGTTCAGTTGACTCAGCCTTATATGCTCAAATAAAGGTTATCCACTGTGGATAACCTTTATTTGTCGTCCCTTCTTATCCCTTATCCACAGTATGGGTATAGTAAAATGAGTTATCCCCACTCGCGGCTCCATTCTTCTCCTCTTTTCCTCCAGCGTTCCATATCCTCATAACTCCAGATATCTCGCAGATCTTACACCTTTGACCGATCTGTTGCTCACTCTGAGCTCTATCTGTCTTCTAGCTGCTTTCCATCAGCGTTCATTACTTCATTCCTTCTGTACCTTTATGACCTCTGATCCACCATACGTCATAGGTTCTCCCATCATTACTAAAGCCTACTTCGCTAAATAACAAAAAGCCCCCGATCAAGTACACGGGAGCTTTACTATATTATAAGGAACATCACAACGTTAATTAATCATATACAACCTTACCCGCAACAGCTCAATCGTCTTCAGCCAATGATTTAACTGTCGCTTGAGTAGCATCATTTCTAGGAACCATTAGTGTAAAGGAACCATCATGTACTGCTAAATGCACAGTATGTCCTTCCTTTGCAAATACACGCAAGGTACTGGATTCATTGGATGTACCCTTGGCTTGCCTCTCTGTCCAACCCCAGCTTTTAATCTCGTCTAGATATACCTCAGGCAAGCTAGTACTTTCACTAATACCAGACAGCGTATACCGAACATAATCCATATCCGAATTATTTTCAGACTGGTCAGATTTATTCGCTACTTTAGGTACCGGAAAACTCTTCTCGTTCACCGCACCTTCATATGAAGTCCATACAGATCCTGAAGCTTCACCGCATCCTGCCAGAACAACGGTCAAACAAAGCAACAGAAATGATTGTAATCCAAGTCTCCGCCAACTTAACACACACACCCTCCTTTTCACAGCTGCACATTCCAGCTCTGTGGTCAGGTACTTTTAGCATATTTAACATAGTCCTATTATACTGGTTTTGCCGCTGTTATCCGTAACAAAAATGTTACCTTCCAGTATCGATCATGTCAGAGCTTCCGATTATCATATTTAATCCTTATAAACAAATAAAAACCACCACCGAATAACATCGGCAGTGGTTCTTTGCTTGGCGGCGTCCTACTCTCCCAGGACCCTGCGGTCCAAGTACCATCGGCGCTAGAGGGCTTAACGGTCGTGTTCGGGATGGGTACGTGTGGAACCCCTCCGCCATCGCCACCAAACGCGTAGCTTACATTTCAGAGTGTTGTTCTCTGAAAACTAGATTCGAAACGAAACATGCGATTTACAACTTGCTATTGGATAAGCCCTCGACCGATTAGTACTGGTCAGCTCCATGCATTGCTGCACTTCCACCCCCAGCCTATCTACCTCGTCGTCTTCAAGGGGTCTTACATACTGGGAAATCTCATCTTGAGGGGGGCTTCACGCTTAGATGCTTTCAGCGTTTATCCCGTCCGTACATAGCTACCCAGCGGTGCTCCTGGCGGAACAACTGGTACACCAGCGGTACGTCCATCCCGGTCCTCTCGTACTAAGGACAGCTCCTCTCAAATTTCCTACGCCCACGACAGATAGGGACCGAACTGTCTCACGACGTTCTGAACCCAGCTCGCGTACCGCTTTAATGGGCGAACAGCCCAACCCTTGGGACCTACTTCAGCCCCAGGATGCGATGAGCCGACATCGAGGTGCCAAACCTCCCCGTCGATGTGGACTCTTGGGGGAGATAAGCCTGTTATCCCCAGGGTAGCTTTTATCCGTTGAGCGATGGCCCTTCCATGCGGTACCACCGGATCACTAAGCCCGACTTTCGTCCCTGCTCGACTTGTAGGTCTCGCAGTCAAGCTCCCTTATGCCTTTGCACTCTTCGAATGATTTCCAACCATTCTGAGGGAACCTTTGGGCGCCTCCGTTACTCTTTAGGAGGCGACCGCCCCAGTCAAACTGCCCACCTGACACTGTCCCCGCACCGGATTACGGTACCAGGTTAGAACCTAGATACGATCAGGGTGGTATCCCAACGTTGCCTCCATGCAAGCTGGCGCTCACACTTCAAAGGCTCCCACCTATCCTGTACAGATCGTACCCAAATTCAATATCAAGCTGCAGTAAAGCTCCATGGGGTCTTTCCGTCTTGTCGCGGGTAACCTGCATCTTCACAGGTATTAAAATTTCACCGGATCTCTCGTTGAGACAGCGCCCAAGTCGTTACGCCATTCGTGCGGGTCAGAATTTACCTGACAAGGAATTTCGCTACCTTAGGACCGTTATAGTTACGGCCGCCGTTTACTGGGGCTTCGGTTCACAGCTTCGGGATTACTCCCTAACCACTCCCCTTAACCTTCCAGCACCGGGCAGGCGTCAGCCCGTATACTTCGCCTTACGGCTTCGCACAGACCTGTGTTTTTGCTAAACAGTCGCTTGGGCCTTTTCACTGCGGCCCCCTCGTGCTATTCACACTACCGGGGCACCCCTTCTCCCGAAGTTACGGGGTCATTTTGCCGAGTTCCTTAACGAGAGTTCTTCCGCGCGCCTTAGAATACTCTTCTCGCCTACCTGTGTCGGTTTGCGGTACGGGCACCATCACCTGGCTAGAGGCTTTTCTTGGCAGTGTGAGATCATGACCTTCGCTACTATAATTTTCGCTCCCCATCACAGCTCAGCCTTACAATGTGCGGATTTGCCTACACATCAGCCTCACTGCTTAGACGGACATCCATCAGTCCGCGTCACTACCCTACTGCGTCCCCCCATTGCTCATAACGGCTTACGGTGGTACAGGAATTTCGACCTGTTGTCCTTCGACTACGCCTTTCGGCCTCGCCTTAGGTCCCGACTTACCCTGAGCGGACGAGCCTTCCTCAGGAACCCTTAGGCTTTCGGCGGATCAGATTCTCACTGATCTTTTCGTTACTCATACCGGCATTCTCACTTGTATAATGTCCAGCGCTCCTTACGGTACACCTTCAACCCTTATACAACGCTCCCCTACCCCTGATGCAAAGCATCAAGCCATAGCTTCGGTGGTGTGTTTAGCCCCGTTACATTTTCGGCGCAGAGTCACTCGACCAGTGAGCTATTACGCACTCTTTCAATGGTGGCTGCTTCTAAGCCAACATCCTGGTTGTCTGTGCAACTCCACATCCTTTCCCACTTAACACACACTTGGGGACCTTAGCTGATGGTCTGGGCTGTTTCCCTTTTGACAATGGATCTTAGCACTCACTGTCTGACTCCCGGAAGTAAGTCTATGGCATTCGGAGTTTGACTGAGCTTGGTAACCCTTGCGGGCCCCGCACCCAATCAGTGCTCTACCTCCACGACTCTGTTTTCCGAGGCTAGCCCTAAAGCTATTTCGGGGAGAACCAGCTATCTCCGAGTTCGATTGGAATTTCTCCGCTACCCCCACCTCATCCCCGCATTTTTCAACATGCGTGGGTTCGGGCCTCCAGTGCGTGTTACCGCACCTTCACCCTGGACAGGGGTAGATCACCCGGTTTCGGGTCTACGTCCACGTACTAAGTCGCCCTATTCAGACTCGCTTTCGCTGCGGCTCCGGCTCTTCACCTTAACCTTGCACGGGAACGTAACTCGCCGGTTCATTCTACAAAAGGCACGCCATCACCCCTAAAACGGGCTCTGACTTTTTGTAAGCACACGGTTTCAGGTTCTATTTCACTCCCCTTCCGGGGTGCTTTTCACCTTTCCCTCACGGTACTGCTTCACTATCGGTCGCTAGGAAGTATTTAGCCTTGGCAGATGGTCCTGCCGGATTCATACGGGGTTTCACGTGCCCCGCACTACTCGGGATCCGTCTCGGAGGGAACAGACTTTCAACTACAGGGCTTTTACCTTCTTTGGCGGGCCTTTCCAGACCTCTTCGCTTAACCGGTTCCTTTGTAACTCCATGTGAGACGTCCCACAACCCCAAAGAGCAAGCTCTCTGGTTTGGGCTTCTCCGCGTTCGCTCGCCGCTACTGACGGAATCACTATTGTTTTCTCTTCCTCAGGGTACTTAGATGTTTCAGTTCCCCTGGTATGCCTCTGCATAACCTATGTATTCAGTTATGAGTAACTGGAAATTACCCCAGCTGGGTTTCCCCATTCGGACACCCCCGGATCAAAGCTTGCTTACAGCTCCCCGAGGCAGTTTCGTTGTTCGCCACGTCCTTCATCGGCTCCTAGCGCCTAGGCATCCTCCGTGTGCTCTTAGTAGCTTAACCTCGTGCTCCGGTTTCGACTGCTCGCTTCCCTTGTTTTGCTTGCGCAAAGCCAAAAGTCGCTCTCACCCGATACCATCGTACGTGCAATCTACCGTTTTTATTTAAACTTGTTTAACACAAGTTCAGCTAAAAAGGAATGTTCTAATTCGCGTTTGTTTCGTTTCGATATCTAGTTTTCAAAGAACAAGCTCCATGCAAAAGCAAGCTGTTTTGAGAGTTTGAGCTCTCAAAACCGAACAACGAGTGAGTAGTTTGTGCAGATCTAGTCTGCGATTTGAATGTTTCCACTCGGGAAACGATTCTCCATAGAAAGGAGGTGATCCAGCCGCACCTTCCGATACGGCTACCTTGTTACGACTTCACCCCAATCATCTATCCCACCTTCGGCGGCTGGCTCCTTGCGGTTACCCCACCGACTTCGGGTGTTATAAACTCTCGTGGTGTGACGGGCGGTGTGTACAAGACCCGGGAACGTATTCACCGCGGCATGCTGATCCGCGATTACTAGCAATTCCGACTTCATGCAGGCGAGTTGCAGCCTGCAATCCGAACTGAGACCGGCTTTGTTGGGATTGGCTCCATCTCGCGATTTCGCAGCCCGTTGTACCGGCCATTGTAGTACGTGTGTAGCCCAGGTCATAAGGGGCATGATGATTTGACGTCATCCCCACCTTCCTCCGGTTTGTCACCGGCAGTCTATCTAGAGTGCCCACCCGAAGTGCTGGCAACTAAATATAAGGGTTGCGCTCGTTGCGGGACTTAACCCAACATCTCACGACACGAGCTGACGACAACCATGCACCACCTGTCTCCTCTGTCCCGAAGGAAAGGTACATCTCTGTACCGGTCAGAGGGATGTCAAGACCTGGTAAGGTTCTTCGCGTTGCTTCGAATTAAACCACATACTCCACTGCTTGTGCGGGTCCCCGTCAATTCCTTTGAGTTTCAGTCTTGCGACCGTACTCCCCAGGCGGAGTGCTTAATGTGTTAACTTCGGCACCAAGGGTATCGAAACCCCTAACACCTAGCACTCATCGTTTACGGCGTGGACTACCAGGGTATCTAATCCTGTTTGCTCCCCACGCTTTCGCGCCTCAGCGTCAGTTACAGCCCAGAGAGTCGCCTTCGCCACTGGTGTTCCTCCACATATCTACGCATTTCACCGCTACACGTGGAATTCCACTCTCCTCTTCTGCACTCAAGTCACCCAGTTTCCAGTGCGATCCGGGGTTGAGCCCCGGGATTAAACACCAGACTTAAATGACCGCCTGCGCGCGCTTTACGCCCAATAATTCCGGACAACGCTTGCCCCCTACGTATTACCGCGGCTGCTGGCACGTAGTTAGCCGGGGCTTTCTTCTCAGGTACCGTCACCTTGAGAGCAGTTACTCTCCCAAGCGTTCTTCCCTGGCAACAGAGCTTTACGATCCGAAAACCTTCATCACTCACGCGGCATTGCTCCGTCAGGCTTTCGCCCATTGCGGAAGATTCCCTACTGCTGCCTCCCGTAGGAGTCTGGGCCGTGTCTCAGTCCCAGTGTGGCCGATCACCCTCTCAGGTCGGCTACGCATCGTCGCCTTGGTGAGCCGTTACCCCACCAACTAGCTAATGCGCCGCAGGCCCATCCCCAAGTGACAGATTGCTCCGTCTTTCCAGTTTCCTTCAGGCGAAGAAAACAATTATTCGGTATTAGCTACCGTTTCCGGTAGTTGTCCCAAACTTGAGGGCAGGTTGCCTACGTGTTACTCACCCGTCCGCCGCTAAGTATCAAGGAAGCAAGCTTCCTATCAACTCCGCTCGACTTGCATGTATTAGGCATGCCGCCAGCGTTCGTCCTGAGCCAGGATCAAACTCTCCAATAAAGTATTGAAAAGAGCGATAAGCTCATTTTGAATCTGACGAGATTAAAAATCTCATTTGTGCTCCAGTCGATCCAAGCCAAGGCTTGTCTCTAACTTTCGCGTTCATTCTGCAAGCAGAATGTTTACTCACTCGTTGTTCAGTTTTCAAAGATCAAACTTATTTTGTTACCGAGCGTTGTTCTCCTCAGCAACTTTTATATCTTATCACATCCGAACCAACTTTGCAAGCTCTTTTTTTAAGTTTCTTTCGAAGCTTATTTCATTCGCTTGCCGCACCGTGTAAACTGTGTTTTCTTGGCCGGAATTAGAATATACCATGTACAGATTTACATTGCAAGTCTTTTTTCGAGTAATTATATATAACTCTACAATCTTTCTGTTTTTTCTACACTTCCACATTTATCTCACGTAAAAAGCCTCTCTATAAAAGAAAGGCCCTCTCATCAAGTTACTTTAATATCTATTGTTATCCGATAACCTCTTGGATGTGAAGCTGCCGTTGCTGCATCAGGTTAATAATGTTTCCTTCTACTGACACCATAGGCCGTGTAGGATGATCTCGATCAGAGAATACGATCTCACCAATCTGGTTATTGCTGAGTTTTACTCGGATGCCATTATGGATCTGGGTTGACCGTTGAACAAATACTCTTACAATTGCAGGATCCAACTTCCCAAATGCCTCACTTTGGATCTGTTCTAGGACTAGGTATGGTGATTGAGCCTTGCGGTAGATCTTCTCCAGCGTCATGGCGTGGAAAATATCAGCGATAGCTACAATCTTGGCATAAATATGAATCTGCGTCCCACTAAGCTGCAACGGGTAGCCTGATCCATCCACTTTTTCATGATGCTGCAAAGCTGCAAGCCTGGCTCCCTCATTAATGGCCTTTGCTTGTTTAAGGATCTGATACCCATATTTCGTATGCTGACGAATCTCTTCCTGCTCTGCAGCGGTCAACGTGGATGGTTTATGGAGAATCTGCGGATCTACCTTGTTGTTACCAATATCATGGAACAAGCCTGCAAAGGCCACTTGCATCCAATCCTTGGAGGGGAGATCAATCCATTGTGCCAGTTGATAGGATGTGATTGCACTCAGTACGGCATGGTGATATACATAATCATGTTCTTGTATTACTCGTGGAGTGAAGGTAAGCACATTATATTGTTTGAGATGTGCAAACACAGACTCCAACTGTGTACGTAACTCATAGACCGGTAATTCGGCCGCCAGAGAGGACAGGAAAGCATTTTTCGTTAGTCCGACCATCTTCTCATACTCATCCTGCAAAGACGTTACTACAGGAGCTGTAGTGACGTTCCCTGTCTTCCCTGCCCGTTCACCATTGTTGTCATTGGCAGAACTTCCTGCTGACACAGATGCACCTTTGCTGCCTGTACTACTCGACCCCAATCTTTCTTGTTCAATATCTACCTGTTGAATCATAAAGGCTCTGAGCACTTCCATGTCCTTGGGTAAAATGACTTTTCCCTTCTGAAGCAGAACGTTGCCGCGAAGTGTTTGCACATCACTCCCAAGTTTGAGTCCTGGTTTGACCTCTGACAGGGTGATTAATCCCATGTATATTCCCCTCACTCATCGTTCTTCTATGTTAATAACAAACAAGACCATAGTCCCGGTTTTTCATGATATTTCCCATTATATTACTCAGGAATCAGGCTGTACATCCCAGATTCGTAAGAATAAAAGAAGAGATTCCTTTATACAAACAAAAGGGCTCCCACCGGGAGCCCTCACAATCTTCTTCCAATCTCAAGAGATTGGTCTTTATAAAATTCTATTTTATGCTTCCGAACCGGAATCGTCGTCGCCTTCAACTTCATTAACGTCAGCGTCAGAAACGGTGCCTTCTTCCAAGCTTACTACTGGAGCTTGGGACTCCTCGCCTTCCAAGCCTTCAAGCGACTCATCGTCTGGTTCCTCTTCATTTTTGTCAATTCGACTGACTGTAGCCACTGAATCCTCATCACGAATATGAATCAGCTTCACACCCTGCGTGTATCGACCCATAGTGGATATGCCTTCCATGCTCATCCGGATCAACGTACCGCTAGACGTGATAATCATCAGATCCTCTTCGGTTTTAACCATTTTGAGGCTGACGACTGAGCCGTTCTTCTCTGTGACATTAATAGTCTTGATCCCTTTACCGCCACGAGTCTGCATCCGATAATCACTGACAGGTGTACGTTTACCGTAACCTTTGGCTGTAACGATCAGAACATCAAGCTCTTTATCAACTACATCCATGCCGATAACAGCATCCTGTGCATCCAATGTAATCCCCTTAACTCCGGTTGCGCTACGTCCCATGGAACGTACGTTACCTTCCGAGAATCGAATAGACATTCCGTGAGCTGTACCCATGATGATCTCTTGCAATCCATCGGTCAGCTTAACATCGATCAGAACGTCATCATCACGTAAGGAAATACCGATCAAGCCGCCTTTGCGAATATTGGTGTAATCCTCAAGTGGCGTCTTCTTCACAACCCCTTGGCGGGTAGCAAAGAACAAGTATCTGTCACTTTCGAATTCCTGAACCGGAATTACGGCATTGACCGATTCGCCCTGCTCGATCTGGATCAGGTTGATAATCGGCGTTCCCCGTGCGGTACGTCCAAGCTCTGGAATCTCGTAAGCTTTGAGACGATACACTTTACCTTTGTCGGTGAAGAACATGAGGTAGTTGTGAGAGTTGGTCACAAACAGATGCTCGACAAAGTCGGTATCTTTCGTATCCATACCCACGACCCCACGTCCACCACGTTTCTGGCTGCGGTATGTGGATACCGGCAGACGTTTCACGTAGCCTGTATGAGTAATCGTAATGATAACCTCTTCACGTGGAATCAGGTCCTCATCCAGAATACTTTCTTCACCTACAGTGATCTCCGTACGACGATCATCGCTGAAGCGATCACGAATTTCTTGCAGCTCTGTACTGATAATCTCAAGTACAAGGTGCTCGTTGGCCAGAATTTCGCGATACTCTCTGATTTTGACCATCAGTTCGTTATATTCATTTTCAATACGTTCGCGTTCCAGACCTGTGAGGCGTTGCAAACGCATATCGAGAATAGCTTGAGCCTGATCGTGACTGAGTGAGAAGCGCTCAATCAAACCTTCTCTGGCTGCATCCGCATTACTGGATGAACGAATCAACGTAATAATCTCGTCGATATGATCCAGTGCAATACGCAAACCTTCTAGAATATGTGCACGAGCTTCAGCCTTTTTCAGTTCAAACTGTGTACGTCTGCGAATAACCTCAATCTGATGCTGCAGGTAGTGATACAACACTTCACGCAAGTTCAGGATTTTAGGTTCTTTATTAACAATCGCAAGCATGTTAATACCGAAAGTGGATTGCATCGATGTATGTTTGTACAAGTTGTTCAGGACAACCCCCGGATTCACGTCTCTGCGAAGCTCAATTACAACCCGCATACCATTACGGTCAGACTCATCACGAAGGTCAGTAATGCCATCAATCTTCTTATCACGTACCAACTCGGCGATTTTCTCAACGAGTCTCGCCTTGTTTACCTGATAAGGCAGCTCCGTAACGATAATTCTCGCCTTGTTGTTATTCTCTTCGATGTTGGTTTTGGCCCGCATCGTTACTGAACCACGTCCGGTCTGATACGCCTGGCGAATGCCTGAACGGCCCAAAATGTAGCCGGACGTAGGGAAGTCTGGTCCTTGAATGTAATCCATGAGCTCCATGGATGTAATGTCCGGATTTTGAATCATGGCCTGTACACCATCAATGACCTCACCCAGATTATGAGGAGGAATATTGGTGGCCATACCTACCGCGATTCCGCCGACCCCGTTGACAAGCAAGTTAGGAAAACGAGCAGGCAGAACGATTGGCTCATGTTCTTCACCGTCATAGTTCGGCTGGAAATCAATTGTATCCTTGTTGATATCTCTGAGCATTTCCATAGCAATCTTGGACAAACGTGCTTCGGTGTAACGCATGGCTGCGGCCATATCACCATCGACTGATCCAAAGTTACCATGTCCATCTACATGCATATAACGCAGGGAGAAATCCTGTGCCATCCGTACCATCGTCTCGTAAACAGCAGAGTCACCGTGTGGGTGATACTTACCGATAACTTCGCCGACGATTCTGGCTGATTTTTTATGTGGTTTATCGGGTGTCATGCCGAGCTCTGACATCGCGTACAGAATACGCCGGTGAACCGGCTTCAATCCATCACGCACGTCAGGTAAGGCACGGCTAACGATGATGCTCATCGCATAATCCATAAACGATTCACGCATCTCGACGCCTATATCCCGATCTGTAATCTGAGAGTTCATTTCTTCCGCCATGCTGGACCTCCTTCTTGTCCTTCAACAAACGTTCCATTCCGTCATGCAAAAAAATTGATTATATGTGAAAAGCCTAACAAGGCTAAAACCGCGCAAGAACGCTACTCTTTATTATATTACTTTCACAAAAGTTACACAATTAAACGTCCGCTGGGCAATAGCCTTTCTTCCGGGAACTTCTGCGTGTCTGGGGATACGCCCTGCCTTCCTCCCCAATTGCACATACAATGCTAGAAAAACGGCATATGTACTGTGCCTACAGAGGCTAAAGCTATTCCCGTCCTACGACCAAACTGCAAATTGTGCAGCTCATCGCACAAAACGCCATATTTCTCTATTATACCACTGAAATCGTCTCTTGTCCTTTGATTTCTCCGTGTCTGTCCCTCTTTAGAACTGAACAAAACATGAAAGGACTGATGAATCTTGGGTATCCAACGCGTCTCCAGCAAATGGGCCAAAACAGCTGTGTTACAACGCAGTCGCATTGTGAATGAATATATCCCAGTGACCCGAAAATATAGCCGTCAAACTCTGGAACGAATGACTGAGTTATTTGAGTCCAACTATATCAAACCGGACCGTGGTACTTACGGTAATGGGGTCATGCGGGTGAAAACAACCCGTCTATACGAACCTGTCGTTCATTCCGAGGATTCCACCACAGATGCAGAGGTTCCGGAAGAAACCAATGATCGGAGCCTGCCTGATGAACCCGAAGCAAGTGCTGTTATCTCCAGAGCTACCTATCTCACAACAACATATCATCTCCAATACGGTACAGAGGAGAGATCATTTCATTCCCTAGACGAACTCGAACGAGCACTGAATGATCGCATTCAGGAACGTGATTATATCATTCAACAGGGAATCTCGCTGATGAAGCATGGAGAATTACCTTTTGACTTGCGTGTGTTAACTCAGAAAAATCTGCAACACAACTGGGAAACAACAGGTATTTTGGGACGTGTAGCTGCCCCGGGCAAAATCATCACCAACATTCATGGTGGTGGACGATTGGCCACGTATGAAGAACTCGTACTCCCCCATCTTCACCAGGATGGCTTCAAAAAACTTCGTACTGAGCTGTACCGCTTAGGTATTCATACCGCTGTGCAGTTGCAAACATCATTTCCAAGGCTCAAAGAGATCGGTATTGATATTGCACTAGACGAAGCAGGGCGTCCCTGGATTCTTGAAGTCAACACACTGCCAGGCATTTATGCCTTTGGCTTATTACCGGACAAGGAGGCATACCGGAAGATCAAACGTTATGCCATTGCGTACGGTCGTTTGCCCTCCAAAAAGGGTAAGAGCTCCCGTCCATCCCCTAAAGCACAGGCTTCGTCTGCCAAAAAACGTGTACGCAGATAACAAAGGGATACGGAAGTCTAAGTATACGACTTATCTGTTCCATACTTTCCCTAATATAAAAAAAGGCGCCCTCTCAGGCGCCTCTTTGAATATGTTAAATGTCGAGGTTTTTCACGTATTTTGCATTTTCCTGGATAAAGTCACGACGGGGTTCAACGTTATCCCCCATCAGGGTGTCAAACATGGTATCAGCAAGGATGGCATCATTAATCGATACTTGCATCATGGTCCGACTCTCCGGATCCATCGTCGTTTCCCACAATTGTCCGGCATTCATCTCGCCAAGACCTTTGTAACGCTGAACGTTGAATTTTGCATTTTCGCCGAGCGTTGCAATAATTTCATCACGCTCTTTCTCGGAACCGGCATAACGAATCACTTTGTTACGCTCAATCTTGAACAATGGCGGTTGTGCAATATATACATAACCTGCCTCAATGATTTTGCGCATATACCGATACAGGAATGTCAGCAATAGTGTTCGGATATGAGCACCATCGACGTCGGCATCGGTCATCAAAATGATTTTGTGATAGCGTGCTTTGGCAATATCAAAGTCATCACCAATACCTGTACCCATTGCCGTAATAATTGCTCTAATCTCCGCATTACCCAAGATCCGGTCGAGACGGGCTTTTTCCACGTTCAAAATCTTACCACGCAGCGGCAAAATCGCTTGGAAATGACGATCCCGGCCTTGCTTCGCTGATCCGCCTGCAGAGTCACCTTCGACGATGTACAATTCGCTGATTGAAGCATCCTTGGATGAACAGTCTGCCAGTTTACCTGGAAGTGAGCTTACTTCGAGTGCACCTTTACGACGTGTCAGTTCACGGGCTTTACGGGCAGCTTCACGCGCACGTGCTGCTTGCAGTCCTTTTTCCAAAATGCGACGGGATACGGAAGGATTCTCTTCCAGGAACTCTTGCAGCTTCTCGGCAAACAATGATTCGACAATCCCACGCACTTCGCTGTTGCCCAGCTTGGTCTTGGTCTGTCCTTCAAATTGCGGTTCTGGAATCTTGACCGAAATAATAGCTGTCAAGCCTTCACGCACGTCATCCCCGGAAAGGTTCCCCGTGCTGTCCTTGATTACCCCTGCCTTACGGGCATAATCATTGATAATCCGCGTAAGGGCACTCTTGAAACCTGATTCATGCGTTCCACCCTCATGGGTGTTGATATTGTTGGCGAAGGAATAGATATTCTCGGTGTAGTTGTCATTGTATTGCAGAGCAACTTCCACCTGGATGTTATCTCTGGAACCTTCAACGTAAATTGGATTCTCATGCAGTACTTCACGCTTCTGGTTGAGGAAGGAGACGTATTCGATAATGCCGCCTTCGTACAGGAATGAGTTGGTTGCACCTGTACGCTCATCCGTCAGTGTAAGACCAATACCTTTGTTCAGGAACGCCAGCTCACGAATACGGGCCAGCAAGATGTCATATTCATAAACTCTTGTTTCCGTGAAAATTTCTGGGTCCGGATGGAATCTAACCGTTGTTCCTGTTTCATCGGTTGTACCGATCACTTTCAGGTCGTACTGTGGAGCTCCACGGCGATATTCCTGTTGATAGATATGTCCCTCACGTTTAACCGTTACAACCACTTTTTCAGAGAGTGCATTCACAACGGACACACCAACACCATGCAAACCACCAGATACTTTATATCCGCCGCCGCCAAATTTTCCCCCTGCATGGAGGACAGTCATAACTACCTCAAGTGCAGGACGTTTCATTTTGGTATGTTCGCCGACAGGAATACCCCGTCCGTTATCGACGACAGTTACGCTATTGTCTTCATGGATACTGACCTCAATGTGGTCGCAGTAACCTGCAAGCGCTTCGTCAATACTGTTGTCCACTACTTCCCAGACCAGATGATGCAGGCCCTTGGAACTGGTGGAACCGATATACATGCCCGGACGCTTCCGTACGGCTTCCAATCCTTCAAGGACCTGAATTTCATTCGCATCATATGACGGTTGATTCATAGACATGCCTTTCACCTACTTCTATAGATTCAATATCGTAAATATGCGTTAACTAATAATGTTTGCTGAAATAGGCTACGTCCTTCATTTCAGCCAGCTATCCAAATTTAAAGACAAGCAGCAAAAGAGATATCTTTTATGCCATACAATGCTAGAGATCCGGAAAAATGTGAGCCCGCTTCTTCAGCGTGGCTGAGGATATAGGCGAGTAGTACACAATGTTTTTGGTCACCACAATGGACTTGGCTTCCTCTTCGCCGATATGTTCCACGGTTTTTTCCTGCTCGGCATGCGTGACATACTGCTTGGAGATCTTTGAGGATTTTTCAATCGATATATCAAAAATAGCGACCAATTCGGAAGAACGGATGATCTTCTCACCGCCCAGATGAATGTACATAAGCCCTCACTCCTTAGCGTTCAACCTGTCCGGCATGAACGTGATAAATACTGGCATCTTTGAGCTTGTCAACGTTCAGGCTCTCGATCCCCGTAGCCGTAATAAAGGTTTGCACCTTGCTCTGGAACGTTTCGATTAGCTGCGTCTGGCGAAAAGGGTCCAGCTCAGACAGAACATCATCCAGCAACAGAACTGGATATTCTCCGATTTCTTCATGAATCAGTTCAATTTCCGCAAGTTTAAGGGACAACGCCGTTGTGCGCTGCTGCCCCTGCGAGCCATATGTTTGTACTTCCCGATCGTTAATGAAAAAGGACAGGTCATCCCGATGCGGCCCACTAAGGGTTGTGCCTCGGCGAATCTCCTGCTCTTTCATTTGTGATAATTTTATCATAAATTGGTCCATTAAGACAGCTTCATCTTCCTCAGCGGCTTCGCTGAAGGAAGGAAGGTAGGCCAGCCGCAAGACTTCTCCGCCTCCGGTGATCCCCTGATGAATCGTTTCTGCCCACTTTTGCAGTTTCTTTATGAATTGTTTCCTTTTTTTGACGATTTTAACACCGTGCTCCACCAATTGCTCGTTCCACACCTCAAGCATGGTCTGGGCTGATGCCCCTTTTCCCCATAACTGCTTAAGCAAATTATTTCGTTGTACGAGCACTTTTTGATATTGCTGCAGGTGATACAGGTAGCCTGGTGCAACCTGTCCGATCTCCATGTCAAGAAACCGGCGGCGGACCCCCGGTGTGCCTTTTACAATCTCCAGATCCTCCGGTGCAAACATCACAACATTGAGCGCTCCGACAAAATCACTTAACTTGCGCTGCTCCAAGCCGTTAATCTTTGCTTTTTTGCCTTGTTGCGACAAAGATAGTTCAAGCTTGACCGATCCGTACTTTTTGTCGACCTCTGCTGCAAGTCTGGCACGTTCCTCACCGAAACGAATCAGTTCCTTGTCACGGGATGTACGGTGGCTTTTGGTGAGTGCGAGTACAAAAATCGCCTCTGCAAGATTGGTCTTGCCTTGGGCATTTTGCCCGATCAACAAGTTTACGGGACCAAAAGAATCCAGTCTCAGATGTTCATAATTGCGGAAATTCTGCAGATCAATGCTGTTCACAAACACGCGGTAACCTCCCTTTTATCCCGTCCGTCAGGAGGCAGCAGGATCGAACTGGTCTTCTTATTCTGCAGCAACTTCGAATGTGCCTTCTCCGTCCACTTCAACGATATCCCCAGGGTATAACTTCCGTCCCCGACGTTCCTCAGGCTCTTTATTCACACGTACAAGTCCTTCTTGAAGCAGAGCTTTGGCCATACCTCCAGTTGGGATGCAATCAGCCAGTTTCAAAAATTGATCAAGCTTAATATATTCCGTACGAATCGTAACTTGGTTCACTGTGATCTTCCTTTCGTTAGTTGGTCGTCCGATATGGCAATATCACGTAAAGGCTGTGACTGTCATCCAGCGGTTTCAAGATAATTGGACTCATGACTCCTGTAAAAGCGATCATCAGCTGCTCACTTTCAACAACTTTCAGCACATCCAGCATGTATTTGGAGTTGAACGAGATTTTTAACGGATCTCCTGTAAACTCGGCAGGTTCGATTTCTTCTCTTACTTTACCTAGCTCGGAAGAGCTTGAAGAAATTTCAACGGATCCCGAATCCATCGTCTGCATACGCACGATGTTTGTTTTCTCTTCACGCGACAGCAAATAAGCCCGGTCAATGGATTCACTTAATTTTTTTGTATCTAAAACAAGTTCTGTTTTGTATGACGTTGGAATAATTCTAGAAGTATCCGGATATGTTCCGTCCAAAATACGGGAGTAGAACAATACACGGTCGATTTTGAACAGGACCTGGTTATCTGCAACAACGATATCCACAAGGGTATTTTGATCCGGAACAATTTTGCTGAGCTCGTTCAGCGTTTTACCGGAAATGACCACGTTGTTGAAGCGGATACCTTCTGCATTATCCAGCATTGCTGATCGAGTAGCAAGACGGTGACGGTCTGTTGCCACAAATTTCAATTCGTTGTCACCCAAACTCCAGAGTACACCTGTCAGGATTGGAGTAGTCTCATGTGTGGAAATGGAGAAGACCGTTTGTTTGATCATATTTTTCAGCAAATCTCCTGGAATGGAGACCGTTTGGTTTTCTTCGATGCTTGGCAGTACCGGGAATTCTTCCGGATCAAGACCTACCAGTTGAATCTCGGTAGCACCTGCGGAGATAAAGGTGTTGAAGTTCTCTTTGACTTCCATGTGTACTTCCTGTGATGGCAGCTTCTTGATAATCTCCACGAAAAACTTGGCTGGCAAAACTACACTGCCGGGTTGATCTACCTGAACTACGCTTTTATCCCCATCTTCAAGCGGGATGAAGGATTGAATGGATATATCGGTGTCACTTGCTGTCAACGTTACACCTTGATGATTCACGTCGAATTTGATACCGCTCAGAATCGGAATCGTTGTACGGCTTGAGATCGCTTTGGATACTTGCTGTATGGAATCGTTTAAGTAGTTTTTCATTATGCTGATTTTCATGGTTTCACTCCTAGCTGATTTTTTTTGGGTGTTGGGGTGTTTAAAGGTGTTTTTCAAGGCCGAAGGCTAAGCTCCGAAATGGCTATTTTGGAGATGATATCTTTAAGATCTTTTTAGTAATAATAGTAATAGGGGCACTGAATATGTGGATAAGTGGGTATAAACCCGTACACCCAAGCCTATCCACATGTGTATACGTTGTGCATAGGCTTGGGACTTGTTCAGGTTGGATTCTTAATTTTTTCGGTTAAGTTGTTGATAACTTTATAGAGATCCTGATCGTTTTTAATCGCTTGGGAGATCTTTTCGTGAGCATGTATGACAGTGGTGTGATCTCGTCCTCCGAATGCTTCCCCAATTTTGGGCAGAGAAAAGTCTGTCAGTTCACGAGAGAGATACATGGCAATCTGTCTTGGAAAAGCAACTGCCTTGGTCCGTTTCCGTGCTTTGAAATCTTCAAGTTTAAGGCTATAATACTCGCCGACCTTTTGTTGGATGTCGTGAATAGTGATCATTTTGGGACGACTGGACGGAATAATATCCTTCAGTGCTTCAGCTGCCAGATGAGTGGTTACATCTTGATTAGTCAGTGAAGAATAAGCAACGACCCGAATCAGGGCGCCTTCCAGTTCACGGATGTTGGTGTCAATCTGGTTGGCAATGTACATCATCGCTTCATTCGGAATATCCAAGTTTTCCGCACGTGCCTTTTTACGCAAAATTGCAATCCTCGTCTCCAAATCTGGAGGCTGGATATCCGTAATTAACCCCCATTCAAAGCGAGAACGAAGACGTTCTTCCAGTGTCGGAATTTCCTTCGGTGGTCTGTCGCTGGAGATGATAATCTGCTTCCGTTCCTCATGCAGCGCATTAAACGTATGGAAAAATTCCTCTTGTGTCGATTCTTTTCCCGCCAAGAACTGAATATCATCAATGAGCAAAATGTCGACGCTCCGGTATTTGTTACGGAAGCTCTCCCCGCGGTTGTCACGGATCGAGTTAATGAATTCGTTCGTGAATTTCTCAGACGACAAATAAACGACTTTGCTGCCCGGATCATGCTCCAGAACATAATGTCCGATCGCATGCATCAAGTGAGTTTTACCGAGACCTACCCCTCCATACAGAAAGAGAGGGTTGTAAGCTTTGGCGGGCGCTTCAGCGACCGCCAGCGATGCGGCATGGGCAAAACGGTTGCCCGGCCCGATGACAAATGTATCGAACGTATATTTCGGATTCAGCATGCTGAGTACCGCTTCTTCCTGGACAACTGTAGGCGTTGGTGCTGGCAGTTGCGGATCCGGTTCAACAGGCTTGTTCTCTTCGATGACAAATTTCACATCGACTTGCTTGCCAAGCAGCTCGTATACCGTCGAGCCAACCAATTTGGTGTAACGGCTCTCCAGCCATTCGACGGCAAACGTGGTTGGTGCGGAAATGACGATTGAACGGTCATTCAGCTTGGTCGCTTTGGTTGCTTTGAACCAGGTGTCAAAGCTGGGTTTGCTGAGTTTGTTTTGTATGATTGATAAAATTTGCTGCCATAAATCAGAAGTATGGCTGTCCAC